>NZ_CM132201.1:0-4922500 GCF_053653955.1 Shewanella sp. FeAMO | reverse complement strand
TCTAGCCATGGGCAGGTTGAAGGTTGAGTAACATCAACTGGAGGACCGAACCGACTAATGTTGAAAAATTAGCGGATGACTTGTGGCTGGGGGTGAAAGGCCAATCAAACCGGGAGATATCTGGTTCTCCTCGAAAGCTATTTAGGTAGCGCCTCGGACGAACACCTTTGGGGGTAGAGCACTGTTAAGGCTAGGGGGTCATCCCGACTTACCAACCCTTTGCAAACTCCGAATACCAAAGAGTGCTATCCGGGAGACAGACGGCGGGTGCTAACGTCCGTCGTCAAAAGGGAAACAACCCAGACCGTCAGCTAAGGTCCCAAAGTAATTGCTAAGTGGGAAACGATGTGGGAAGGCTTAGACAGCTAGGATGTTGGCTTAGAAGCAGCCATCATTTAAAGAAAGCGTAATAGCTCACTAGTCGAGTCGGCCTGCGCGGAAGATGTAACGGGGCTAAGCAATTCACCGAAGCTACGGGTACTGATGCTTGCATCAGTGCGGTAGAGGAGCGTTCTGTAAGCCGTTGAAGGCGAAGGGGTAACCCACGCTGGAGGTATCAGAAGTGCGAATGCTGACATGAGTAACGATAAAGGGGGTGAAAAACCCCCTCGCCGAAAGACCAAGGGTTCCTGTCCAACGTTAATCGGGGCAGGGTGAGTCGACCCCTAAGGCGAGGCTGAAAGGCGTAGTCGATGGGAAACGGGTTAATATTCCCGTACTTCTGCTAACTGCGATGGAGAGACGGAGAAGGCTAGGCCGGCGCGGCGTTGGTTGTCCGCGTTTAAGGTAGTAGGTGGTGTGCTTAGGCAAATCCGGGCACACATACACTGAGAGCTGACGACGAGTCCCTACGGGGATGAAGTGGTTGATGCCATGCTTCCAGGAAAATCTTCTAAGCTTCAGGTTAGCAGGAATCGTACCCCAAACCGACACAGGTGGTCGGGTAGAGAATACCAAGGCGCTTGAGAGAACTCGGCTGAAGGAACTAGGCAAAATGGTACCGTAACTTCGGGAGAAGGTACGCTCCTGTTGGTGATGAGACTTGCTCTCTGAGCTGACGGGAGTCGCAGATACCAGGTGGCTGCAACTGTTTATCAAAAACACAGCACTGTGCAAAATCGCAAGATGACGTATACGGTGTGACGCCTGCCCGGTGCCGGAAGGTTAATTGATTGGGTTATCTTCGGAGAAGCTCATGATCGAAGCCCCGGTAAACGGCGGCCGTAACTATAACGGTCCTAAGGTAGCGAAATTCCTTGTCGGGTAAGTTCCGACCTGCACGAATGGCGTAATGATGGCCACGCTGTCTCCAGCCGAGACTCAGTGAAGTTGAAATTGCGGTGAAGATGCCGTATACCCGCGGCTAGACGGAAAGACCCCGTGAACCTTTACTATAGCTTGGCACTGAACATTGACCCTACATGTGTAGGATAGGTGGGAGACTATGAAGATGAGACGCCAGTCTTGTTGGAGTCAACCTTGAAATACCACCCTTGTAGTGTTGATGTTCTAACCTGGGCCCCTAATCGGGGTTAGGGACAGTGCCTGGTGGGTAGTTTGACTGGGGCGGTCTCCTCCCAAAGAGTAACGGAGGAGCACGAAGGTTGGCTAAGTACGGTCGGACATCGTACGGTTAGTGTAATGGCATAAGCCAGCTTAACTGCGAGACAGACACGTCGAGCAGGTGCGAAAGCAGGTCATAGTGATCCGGTGGTTCTGAATGGAAGGGCCATCGCTCAACGGATAAAAGGTACTCCGGGGATAACAGGCTGATACCGCCCAAGAGTTCATATCGACGGCGGTGTTTGGCACCTCGATGTCGGCTCATCACATCCTGGGGCTGAAGTCGGTCCCAAGGGTATGGCTGTTCGCCATTTAAAGTGGTACGCGAGCTGGGTTCAGAACGTCGTGAGACAGTTCGGTCCCTATCTGCCGTGGGCGTTGGATGATTGAGGGGAGCTGCTCCTAGTACGAGAGGACCGGAGTGGACGAACCGCTGGTGTTCGGGTTGTCATGCCAATGGCATTGCCCGGTAGCTACGTTCGGAATCGATAACCGCTGAAAGCATCTAAGCGGGAAGCGAGCCCCAAGATGAGTCATCCCTAGGGCCTGGAGCCCTCTGAAGAGCCGTTCGAGACCAGGACGTTGATAGGCAGGGTGTGTAAGCGTTGCGAGGCGTTGAGCTAACCTGTACTAATGACTCGAGAGGCTTAACCATACAACCCAGATGGGTTTTACGGACTTGAAGAAGTCGATACTTGATTGAAGTTTGAACTCAGGCTCTGAAAAGAGCACAGCCAAGAATACCGGTCGCTTAGCTCAGCCGGGAGAGCACCTCCCTTACAAGGAGGGGGTCACTGGTTCGATCCCAGTAGCGACCACCATATTTCAAAGCAACAGCTTTCTGAATTTAGGAATGAATTTATCAAATACATCCTTGTATTTGACCATAGCGGGCCGCGCTAAAGCGCGTTTAAAATTTGTTCCGTACAATTTTATGTCTGGTGACAATAGCATTGTGGTCCCACCTGATCCCATCCCGAACTCAGAAGTGAAACGCAATCGCGCCGATGGTAGTGTGGGGTCTCCCCATGTGAGAGTAGGTCATCGCCAGACGCCTAATAAAACGATGGATCCCCAGCACTTTGTGTTGGGGATTTTTCGTTTTAATTGCATTTTGAAATGTCCACTCTCACATGGGGAAGATAAAGAGTCCGAACGCAGTGAGGCACAATCCCATGTGGAGTAGGGTGAGGTTGTCGCGTTTATCAAACTCAGTTTGATGCGACAGACGAACGCGGAGAGCTTGCTCGAAGCTGGCCATCGCCAGACGCCTAACAAACGACTATGGCGTCAATCCTTTATTTTGGGCGATGTTTTGGTCCCACATGATGCCATCTCGAAGCATAGAGTTTAGGATGACCACCATCTTGCGAACGCAGGCAATAATCGCCACTTTCTTTGGTTTTCCAGCTTCGAGTAATCGAGCGTAAGTGTCCTTGAAAACAGGATTACATTGCATGGCTGACATCATGGCCATGTACAAAACGGTTCTCACCTGTGCGCGGCCTCCTTGGATGACTCGTTTCCCTTTGTAGCGTCCGCTTTCACGTGTAATAGGGGCGACGCCGATGAGTGAAGCCGCTTGCTTGTTGGTAATGTAGCCTAACTCAGGCACATTGCTGATGATAGACGCAGCGGCGATATTGCCGATACCAGGTACACTTTGTAAGAGGGTATTTTTAGTTTGGTATTCGGGGCAATCTTCGATGAGTTTGACAAGCTTATTTTCAATCTTTGAGACCTGATTTTTTATCGCAGTCAGGATGGGTGTCATTGTCGAATGTAGGTGCTTAGGCAAAATTTGAATACGATTTTTCTCCATGGTCTGCATCGCGAGCAGCTGATTGCGGCGAATTACTAAGTCACTCATTAAACGTATGTTCTTAGCCTTTATGACCGTCAAATCAGGTTTAATGGCTTCACCATAATGGGCGATAAGCTGTGCATCTAAGCGGTCATTTTTGGCTCTACGACCAATAGCACCGGCAAAGCGTTTGATATGAACAGGATTGGCACGAACAATAGGCAACTTGGCCTCGGTACACGCTAACACGAAGGGCATTTCTAGGCGCCCAGTCGCTTCGATAACGATACGCTGTGGGTTGTGTTTTTTGATAGTAGCTAAGGCTTGTTTGATACCCTTTTCGTTGTTTGGCACGGTAAAAAAGACATCGAATGGACGGATGTAAATGTCGAGCTGTGATTTGCCGGTATCAACACCAATATTAATGTTTTGAAGTGCGTTTGTATTCATAATAAGCTAACTCTTGCTTGCGAAATGCGGGTTCGAGACCCAGTCGACTATTCGAGGTTTATGCTTGGAGTCCTATGAGGCGTTCATGTTTGTTATCGGTCTCTCGACAGAGGAGCCAGCATTCAACCGAACTGCCACATAGAAAGCTTTAGTTGCCGCTAAAGCCTGGGTCTCACTTTACCCTTTTGGCTTGGTTATTATCCATACAAACAAAAAAGGTTCATCGCGGATCTCCGGGGAATGCCTCTCTGACTTTCAGAAAGAAGTATTCGGTATCCCGGTAGCCATAGCCCATTCGCTTCAGCAGTTTGATTTTGTTGTTCATCCCTTCCAGTCGGCAGGTGTGCAACGGATGAACCGCTGAAGCAACTATGCCATGAAGATAGTTTTTAAGACGCTGGCCAAATTGGAGTAGTGGCCTGATACCGCTCTCTCTGACTTGTTGCCACCAGAGGTTCCATTGAGCCGTGGCTTCGGCTTCATCTGTGCAGTACCACATCTCCTTGAGTTGCTCCCTGAGCAGGTAAACCGTCATTAAGCTTTTGTTCGACTCCAACAGCTCGTTGAGATACCCCGCCTGTTTGTCTGTCAAATTATCTCTGTTTTTGAGTAAGACCCAACGCCCCCGTTTCACCCGTTTGCGGGCCGGTTTGTCATGCTTGAGTTGATTAGCCTGGTCAACCCTGACTCGGTCGATGACTTCACGGCCATACTTGGCAACAACATGAAACAAGTCGTAGACCACTTTGGCTTGGGGACAGTGCATCTGTACCTCCAGGTCAAAGGCAGTATTCATATCCATAGCAACGGCTTCAATCTGTTGGCAGTACTGACCCAACTTAACGAAAAACGGCCGGATAGCTTCTCTACTGCGGCCTTCACCTATCCAAAGGACTTGATGGGTATCCGCATCGGCCACCACGGTGGCGTAACGATGGCCTTTGAACAGGGCAAACTCGTCCATGACCAGGCGTTTGACACGACTCCAATCAGGCTCTGTGACCTCTCTTGCCAGCCGACGTTTGTCGATAGTCTTGATGGTATGCCAGTGCAGGCCAAGGAGTTGCGAAATATGTTTAATCGGCAAGAGCTTGAGTAGCGCCTCGACATGCTCAATGAGCAGTGTGGTCTGGCGAGCATAGGGCTTTAACCAGCTGATATGCTCCCGAACGATACCGCAATCAGGGCAAAGAATACGGCGGACGGGTAGCCGTAACTGAACCTGAAACGCCAGTATAGTCCGTTCCGATACGCTGCGAAGTGAAGCGTCGTGAACAGCCTTAGCCGGTTTGCCGCAAGCACAGTGGCCGTTATCAATCGGCTTTAGGTGGATGATGAGGGTTTGTTGATTTTGCTCGGTATGGACGGCTTCAAAGCCTTCCCAGAGCGCAATGGGGAAGGTAATATTCGACATTGAGAACGGTTGGGGTTGGTCATTGTTTTTGTTTGGCGACTAAACAATAACTCTCCAACCGTTTTCATTTCCAGTCCACGCTAATCTGCGATGAACCACAGAAAAGCCCTAGCATTCAGCTAGGGCTTTTCTGTTTGTCTCGCTTCCAGCGAGAACGACTTAACATGCAGCCCAAAGCTGCTTACGCAGTGCGGGCCCCTCAGCTCGCAGCCAAGCTGCTTCGCGCTACAGCCATCCATCAAGCTGTGCTTGATGAGCAGATGTCTTTCGCCCCCATGTAAGATGGTGCTGTGGAGATATTGAGAATGGCTTGACTGGTTTGTCTGGTCAGATTTATCCAGTCTCTGGAGCACAGAGATTTCACCCAACCGGTATCCTCAATAAAGGTACTCGTGGCTTCTTTGGGTTTGGAACCTATGGATTTTGCTTAGCCCCACCCCATTCATCCTGCTCGTGATATCTACTACCCCTTATTCAGGCGAAAGCTGCTTTGGATTGTTTGCCCTTAGCATTCCCTGGTTGTTTAAGCTTCCTACCTGCATTACCTGGCAGCGTCTTTGAGCACGAAAACAATTTTGAAGTTAGACTCTTTGCCTGTAAGTTAATTTGCCGTTAGCATTAAGCGTTATGTGTGCCTTCTTGTCATGAGCATCAAGGATTTCATTTGTGAAGATGCCAAGGCCTGCCATGGCCTATGTTGTTCCTTTTTGTGTATTTTTTATTTATCTCTGTCTTGTTGCCGGGGAGTATTTCTATGAGCGTCAATCACTGGAGTCTGAGGCTGCTTCGGTTCAGATAGAACAGCTCAAGAAAGAGCTGTTCAGGATGCAGCATCTTGTTGAGAAGGCTGTAGGTAACCACAATCTGGATAGCGTGGCTGAAGAAATATCTCTGGCGGCAACCGACTTCAATATAATGGTGTATATCCTGCTTGATGACACCAGCCTTATTCGCCACGCCAATCATGTAGTCTGGCGCGACAGCCGGGCTTTGCAGGTTATCGATGGCTATTCTATGGAACTGCAGCGGCAAGTGGTCAACTCAGGTAAACCCTTGATATTTGCCAATCCGGATCGACTATCGATACAAGCCTATTACCCTATTGCAGGAGAAGCACCCGTGGGCTTTGGTGAAAAGGTCGAGCTAATCTACCTGGAATATGATTTGTCACCGGCAATGGCTAAGGTGACAGATGCTCTTAATGTACGGTTTATGCGGGTTTGGGGCTTGGGAGCCTTGTTCGTTTTGGGCTTTATGCTGGTGTTGCACTTTATGCTGATCCGCCCTTTAAGAAGCCTGGTTTGGCAGGCCCGGAAAGGTGAGAGCAGCTCTTTTCATATAGATAGTCCGTGGCTTTTCAGCGAAATACGGGTGCTGCAGGATTATTTACATCAGAGTCAACAGAAGTTGCAGCGAACCCTGAAACAATTGAGAGACAATGAACAACGCTGGTTATTTGCGGTGGAAGGAACCCGCAATGGGATCTGGGATTGGAACATCGCCAGCGGCGAAGTTTTTCTGTCGGACCGCTGGAAAGAGATGATAGGTTATGGCCCTCATGAGCTTGAAGGGCTTTATTCTACTTGGGAAAGTCGACTTCATCCCGATGATAGAGAGGCGGTGCTGTCGTCTCTACAGGCCTACCTCAATGGTGAAACCGAGGCGTTTGAGAGTGTTCACCGTCTGCGCCATAAAGAGGGGCACTATATCTGGGTGCTGGACAGGGGAATGCTGGTTGAATGGGATGAGCAGGGGCGCCCTTGCCGGATTATCGGTACCCATGCTGATGTGTCGGATGATGTACGTAATCAGCAAGCTCTGGCCCATTTAGCCAATCATGATGCATTGACTAACTTGGCTAACCGTCGCGCCTTGATGGACGCCTTGTATGAGCAGCAAAAGCACTGTCACAACAGCTTGCAGTGCGCAGCGCTGTTTCTTATCGACTTGGATAATTTCAAAACCATTAATGACACTCTAGGGCATCACTTGGGAGATCGGCTGTTGATACAGCTGGCCGCTCGTTTCTCGGGCTATTTTACTGCCAATACTTTGGTTGCCAGGTTAGGGGGAGATGAGTTCGTTATCCTGGCAAAAGACCTGACCCAAGACAAAACCACAGCGGCAAGGCGGGCCTTGGCGTTGGCCAGTGAGATCAGGCTGTTGGTTGCCAGACCCTTTAATATCAGTGACAAGCAGCTGCATGTGTCTGCCAGCATTGGTGTCTGCCTGTTCGATGAGCAGGATGATATTGATGCCGAGGAGCTTTTGAAGCGAGCCGATATGGCTATGTTCCAGGCCAAGGAAGGCGGAAGAGATAACTGCATGATCTACAACTCCGAGATGGAGGTTAAGGCTCACCAGAATCTGCTGATCCAGAATGAGTTGCGCTATGCCATCGAGCGGCAACAACTCTCTTTGGTTTATCAGCCAATAGTCGATTCCCAGGGGCAATTGACAGGGGCAGAGGCGTTATTACGCTGGCAACATCCGCAACAGGGGAATATTTCGCCGGCGGACTTCATTCCCATTGCGGAAGGCAGCGGCCTTATCAGTGAGATTGGCCATTGGGTCATTCTTGAAGTTTGTCGCTTCATTCGTGAGCAGCAGGCCAAAGGTATAAAGGTGCCCAAAATTGCCATTAACCTCAGTGCCAGGCAGTTTAACCAGCCTGAGTTTGTGGAGCGCCTGATCGCCTTGTTGAAGGCCCAGGGGATTGCTACGGATGCATTGGAGCTGGAGTTGACTGAGTACGCCCTGTTGACCAACTTGTGCATCATGAATACCCGAATCGATCTGTTGAAGAAGGCTGGGATATCTGTGGCGATAGATGACTTTGGCACAGGTTACAGCTCGTTGAGTTATTTACAGAACCTGCCTCTATCCAGATTGAAGATAGATGCCTCTTTTGTGCAGAAGATAGGCTCGGGGCGTAGTGCGGATGCTATAGTCAGGGCCATAGTCGAAATGGCCCACAGCCTGGAGCTGAAAGTGGTTGCAGAAGGGGTTGAAACGGCTCAGCAAAGAGCCTTTTTGAACCAGCTCGGCTGTGACAGCTTCCAGGGATATCTGTTCAGTCAGCCTCTGTCTGAGACTGAGTTCGCGACTCTGTTGCATGCGCCGAAGCATGAGTTACCGTGTGCTGCGCCAGGAAGTTGAAAATAATACTCAGCACCTGCTCACGTATTGCATCGATTTCAATAAAGAGTTCATGTCTGGCTCCCATGATCTTTTCCAGTATTACCTCTGGGCCAATTGCAGCGATTTGCGCCTGGTTATCGACGATAGTGTCCTGCTCAGCTTGTAGAATGAGGATCGGGACCTTGGACTCCCTGGCTGCTATGATGGTCTTCTCGCAAGCATCCAATGCTTCTATCAACCACTGATTGGTGGGCGAGCCCAGTTGGATCTCAGGACGTTGTCGGCATAAATCCAGTAAGGCCTGATACCGGCTTTCGCTGTGGGTCAATTGATTATCTTTAAACTCGAGTGGACGATAATCATGGCCGGATAACACGTAGTTGGGCTCGGTATGCGGGCCATAACTATTGAGTTTCCCCGCCAACCAACGTACAAAGTTGCGCGGCATTGGCAAACGGATCCCATACATGGGGGCAGAGAAGGCCGCGGCAGTAAATCTCTGGGGATATTGCTGCAAGTACAGAGTCCCTATTGCCCCTCCCATGGAGTGGCCTACCAGAAAATACTGTTCATATTGGTTTGAAACTACTACTTGCTCAACGAAACAGTGCAAGTGATCAACATAGTCCTGAAACTTATCTATGTGCCCTTGGTGAGGATTGGCGGTTAGCCTGCTGGATAGCCCTTGTCCAATATGATCCAAGGCGTAGACACTAAAACCTTGCTGATAGAAGTCATGGATCAGCTCCCGATACTTGAGATAACTCTCAACCCGGCCATTACTGATGACGACGGCCTGTTTCGCCTTTGGGTGGCAAATATAGCCGTAGGCCAGCTCTTTACCGAATCCCACTGCCAGCTTGGCATGGGTGACACCTTGCCAGAAAGTCTCCAATTGAGACTGGGTTGAAGCGGGTTCTGCGTTGCGGGCCTGGGTCGTTACCATCCAATATTTCCTGATCTAAAAAAGCCAGTGCTCAAAGGCACTGGCCGAGTGTATCAGAAACATGGCTTCATTGCTGTGAGGCGATAAAATCGGCTATCTGTTGTTCCAGCACAGACATGGGCACTGAGCCCTGTGCCAAAACTGCATCGTGGAATTGGCGGATGTCGAACTTTTCCCCCAGGGCATCTTCTGCTTGCTTTCGCAGACGTTTGATAGTCAGCTCGCCAATCTTGTAGGCCAGCGCCTGCCCAGGCCAGGAGATATATCTGTCTATCTCTGTGGTGACATTGTGCAGCGACAGAGCCGTATTGCCGGCCATAAAGTCTATTGCCTGCTGACGGCTCCAGCCTTGGGTGTGCATGCCTGTATCGACAACCAAGCGAGCGGCGCGCCACATCTCGTAAGTCAGGCGTCCAAAGTTGCTGTAGGGATCCTGATAAAAACCCCCTTCCAGCCCCAAATATTCACTGTATAGTCCCCATCCCTCGCCAAAGGCCGAGATATAGCTGTAGCGGCGAAAATCGGGCAGTTGCTCCAACTCCTGATTGAGGGAAATCTGCAGGTGGTGACCCGGAACAGCCTCATGCAGGGTGAGTGCTTCCAATTCATAGAGAGGTCGCTTATCCAAGGCATATGTGTTCACCCAATAAAAACCCGCCACAGTCTCCGAGTTGGAGCCGGAATAGCGCCCGGTTGTATATTTGGGGGCAATTTCTGCCGGTACAGGGGCTACGCCATAGGGTTTGCGTGGCAGCTTGCCAAAATAACGTGGCAACATGGCGTCGGCTTTTTTGGCAATATAGGAGGCCTCTTTGAGCAGTTGCTCCGGCGTGTTCACATAAAAGCGTTTGTCGGTGCGCATAAAATGCAGAAACTCGGCAAAGCTGCCTTTAAAACCGGTTTGTTTGATGATCTGTTCCATCTCGGCGCGGATCCGTTTTACTTCACTCAGACCCAGTTGATGGACTTGCTCAGGCGTCATATCCAGAGTGGTGTAGTACTTGACCCTGTTTTCATAAAAGGCCCGACCATTGGGCAGAGCTGATGCGGCAATGCTCTGACGGGCGCCAGGGATATATTCCTCGGTCATAAAGTCGTAGAAGGCTTGATAACTCGGTAACACATGCTGCTCGACACTGACGTACCCGGCATGGCTCAGTTCCTGTTTAAGATTGGCAGAAAAGTGTTCTGGAAACGTCTCAAACGGCTTGAAATAGCTGCTTTGCTGTACTGGTACCATATAGGCCTGAATACTCTGTTCAAACCCTCTCAGCACAGATTGCGGCTGAGTGATGCCCTCGGCAAGCCCTTGGCGCATCCAGTGTATCTGTTGCTGGAAATAGCGCGGCAGAGATCGCAGCTTCTGCAGGTAATGACGGTAATCGGCTTCTGTCTTGAATGGCCCGGAGGCCATAGAAGCAATGTAAGCGTGGAAGCCACTCTCTGAGGTAATCGGCAGGTAATGGGCCTTGAACCTGAAGCTATCCACGCTCTCCTGCAATTGGTATTCGAGAATACTGGCATTGATGGCGGCTTCTTTGCTCAGCTGTTCTTTGGGTATGGCCTTTAGCCGTTGCAAAAGTGCTGAATTGGCCGCAGCATCGGCCGCCAGAGCTTCAGCTGACAAGTCTGCTAACTTACCCGCGGCCGAGCCATCGCCAAACTGGAAGGCCATCTGTGGGCTTTCTGCCAGCCTTTGCTGCCAGGCATCGGCTATTAACTGCTGGAGTTGGCTATCGGCTTGGGATAGTTGCTTGCCTATTTCTGGCGTGTTGGCTTCATGAGTAGGGTGTTGGCAGGCGCCCAAGAGTCCGGTGAGCAATAGGGGTAGCAGGAGTTTTTTCATTTGATTTTGTTCCTTTTTTATCCTTGAGAACGGATTATGCCTCAAGCTTGGTGGCAGCCCCAGCCATTCGAGCTCACCTTTTGGTAACAAAGCCTGTCTGCAGACTAAGAGGTGTTAACAAAAGGCGTGTTACACTTAAGCGTCCCCAGACCAAAAAATAACTAAATTGGCGGGGTAGTTCATACAGGGGTTATTTTTATGATTGATACTTCAATTCCGTTGGTCGATTTACATCGCCATCTGGACGGTAATGTCAGGGTTGAGACCATATGGGAACTGGGTCACCAACATGGCATTGCCTTGCCGGCGGCCTCGCTTGAGGCCTTGGCACCTTATGTACAGATCCAGGGTAAAGAATCCAGCCTGGTGGCTTTCTTGAAAAAGCTGGACTGGATGGTTGCCGTGCTGGCCGATTTGGATGCGGTAAAGCGGGTGACCTATGAAAATGTCGCCGATGCGGCATTGTCCGGGTTGGACTATGCCGAATTAAGGTTCAGCCCTTACTACATGGCAATGAATCACAAGCTGCCGATAGAAGGCGTGGTGGAAGCCGTTGTTGATGGTGTAAAAGCCGGGCTCAAGGACTATCAGGTTAAGATAAAACTGATAGGTATTCTGTCTCGCTCGTTTGGTCAGCAGGCTTGTACTCAGGAGTTGGATGGCTTGCTCGCGCACAGGGAGTCTCTGGTCGCGGTTGATTTGGCCGGTGATGAATTGGGTTTCCCCGGTGAGTTGTTTAACGAGCATTTCAAGCGGGTGCGTGATGCCGGACTTCAGATAACGGCTCACGCCGGAGAAGCCGCCGGTGCCCAAAGCATGTGGCAAGCCATCAAGGAGTTGGGGGCGACTCGCATAGGCCATGGGGTCAATGCTATTCATGATCCCAAATTGATGGAGTATCTGGTGGAACACAAGATAGGTATCGAGTCATGTCCCACCAGTAATCTACATACTTCCACTGTGAGCAGCTATCAAGAGCATCCGCTGCGAACCTTTATGGAAGCCGGTGTGCTGGTTGGCTTGAATACCGATGATCCAGGCGTCAGTGCCATAGATATCAAGCATGAATATCGTGTGGTTAAGCAGGAGATGGGCTTCACCGACGCTGAGTTGGCCAAGCTGCAGCGTAATGGCGTGGAGATGGCCTTCCTCTCAGACAGCGAGCGCCGGGAACTTTACGCCGCTAAAGCATAAAAGTTTGGTTAAGACACAAAAAAAGCCGATGAATGATTCATCGGCTTTTTTATTCTAGTCAGGGTTAAATTACCCGGGAGAACTGTTGCTGACGTGCCTTTTCTCGGAAGTAGACATCGAAACAGATACAGATATTACGGATCAACAGGCGCCCGGTTGGGCTGATGCTGATCTGACGGTTTTCAATGTTAACCAGTTTATCGTCGATAAAGGTTTGCAACAGCTTGAGATCTTCGGCGAAGTACTCTTCAAACTGGATCCCCAGTTGTTGCTCCATCTTGGTCATATCAAGCTCAAAGTGGCAGATAAGCTGTTTGATCACCGCGCGACGGATTTCATCATCACGATTGAGTTTACAGCCTTTCCACAGAGCGTGGCCCTGCTCATCTATGGCTTCATAGTAAGGGCGAATATCTTTCTGGTTCTGCGCATAACAGTCACCAATCTGACTGATGGACGACACCCCTAGTCCAAGGAGGTCACACTCTTCCTGGGTGGTATAGCCCTGGAAGTTACGGTGCAATCGGCCTTCTCTTTGCAGCTTGGCCAGCTCATCATCGGGTTTGGCGAAGTGATCCATGCCTATGTATTGATAGCCGGCGCCGGTCAGGGTCTTAATAGTCTGATGCAGCATGTCCAGCTTCTGTTGTGGGCTGGGCAGGTGCTCATCTTTGATTTTTCGCTGGGCCGCGAAGCGGGCCGGCAGGTGAGCATAGTTGAATACAGACAGACGGTCTGGAGACAGATCCAGAATTCGCTGAATGGTTTCGGCAAAGGTTTCCGGTGTTTGATGAGGCAAGCCGTAAATCAAATCGACATTGGTAGAGACAAAGCCCATCTCTTTGGCCTTTTTGATCAGCGCAAAAATGAAGTCTTCATCCTGTTCACGGTTAACTGCTACCTGAACCTCTTTATTGAAGTCCTGCACCCCAATGGATATACGGTTGAACCCTGCCTCTTTGAGGGCATCCAGCATAGACAGTTCGATTTCTCTAGGGTCGACTTCGATAGAGTATTCACCCTGTTCGGCAAAGTTGAAGTGACTCTTCAATAGTGACGATAACTTGATGATTTGCTCTGGGTTAAGGAAAGTCGGTGTGCCGCCGCCCCAGTGCATCTGAGTCACAGTGTAGTGCTTGAACAGAGGCGCCCGCTTGACGATCTCGGCTGCCAGGTACTCTATGTACTGATCGGCTTTGTGCTGATGCCGGGTGATTACCTTGTTACAGCCGCAGTAGTAGCACAGCTTGGCGCAGAAAGGGATATGGATATACAGAGACAGTTTGTCGCTTTTGCTGCCGGCTATGGCCGACAATAGATCGCCTTCGGTGAATGAGTCGTCAAACTCCAGCGCCGTTGGGTAGGAAGTATAACGGGGACCGCTGTAGTTATATTTCTCGATCATTGATTGATCCCAGCTGATATGAGTGGGCTGCTTCAAGGCGTGTCCTCCGACAGTAAATTAGCAATGAGCGAAGTATGCAGGGTTATAGCTCAAATAACCTTGATCCAGGTTGTAAAAATTACATGTACACAACCGGACGTTAGGGAATATCCATGAAAACGCTTTCGATGTCTGTTGTCTTATTGAGGTTTTGTGCACCGACTCACGCCGGGGAAGGGATTCAGCGGGTGCGATAGCTACTCGGCTGAATAGATAGAGGGTTATTAACCCACTATCTATTCAACTGACATGTTTGGGCCAAGAAGGCCATATGGGCAGAAGGTTTGAAGAGCGTTAGTGTAGAAAGCGCTGCCGACTGCTGAGAAGCAAGCCGGCAGTTGAAACCTTAGTGGGTTGGCTTTAGCTGAAACTCGGAGAGTTTCTTGGCATCGGCCAATATGCCTTGTTCCAGCTCGGCTTCAGACTTCATTCTGGCCAGGTCGAGCCGCATCCGTTCTTGCTTGGGTAACTGAGCCCTGGCCTCCAGAATTGGATGATCCTTGATGCGCTCAAAATGCATAAACACATCCGGGTAATCACCACTGACTCTCTCTGTCAGCGACAGCAGATCGAACAGTTTAACGATTCTGACCACTCCTTCAGACAACTCACAACGCTCTTCTGTCATTGCGGCAGCAATATAGCGAATATCGGCAAGCAGGGATGCCTGTTTAGCTTCCATAACCGCCTTTTGCTCAGCCATCGCTTGTTCTCTGGCTTGAGTTTGTTTCCTCAGACGCAGCAGCAACACTGTGGCATAGGCGCTGAGGCCTATGATGATCAACATGGCTAAGGTGATAAGGATAAACTGCATCCCGGCCTCCGTTAGTTGTCTTGGTATTGTTTCAGAAGCTCAGCACCGGATTCGAATTTCTCCAGCAATTCGTCATCGCTATGACCCTTGCTTGGGGCTTCATCGGCCTGAGCCAAATCGGTAATGCCAAGTTTTTCCATCAACTTCTCTATCTTGGCCAATTGCCGCTCCAGCCATTGCTGGTCATCGGCGGCCAGTTCCCGTCCTTCTTCCAGCTGATCCAGCAGCTTATTCAGGCGCGGATCTTCCTCCAGTTGCAGCAGCAACTGTTCATCGGTCAGTTTGGGTTGTTTGGGCTGTGCAACCCTTTCTTTGACTATATCCAGAGCGACAGGCTTTTTACTGCCAAGGCGGATATCCTGTTTGTCAGAGCCAGCCCGCTTTTGCCCCTTTGGAGCAGCAGGGTTTTGGCGACTGCCCGCCTTATTGCCTGAATCCTGCTTCTTACGGGCCGGAGCGCGCTCAGATTTCTTGGTTCTGGGGGCTAGTTTGGGGTTGTTCTCGCCGACTTTACGGGTCTTTTTACTACGGGACATAATTCTCTCGATAAAAAGTAGTTGGTTGCGTCCGAACCGTGCCGGGTTCAGTCTACAAGCGGCGGTTCTGCATCAAGGTCGCGTGTTATAGCAGATCCTGATGTTTTTTGCATCAAGATGAAGTCCTGCGCTGCAAATATTAGCTTAAATTTACCCTGAGATGCCAAGTAAGCAAAAGTCTGCTGCTGGTAGAAGCTAACATGAGTCGGATTGTTCTTGTAATGCCATTTGGCAAACGCCGTCAAAGATGTCAGTAGCGGAGTGGATATGGCCAGCCAACCCCCTGGTTTCAGCAGCGTTTCGATTAAGCTCCACTCTTTGGCAGGGGTTCTGAAGTGCTCGAACACCCGAAAACAACAGATAAAGTCATATTGGTGGTGTAGTAGCTGGTGGTCTGCCGCAAAAAAGGGATCGAATTGTTGTAAATGGTGACCGGCGTTGCTGATCTGCTGCAGTCCTTCTTCGCTTAGCACCCGGCCGAAGTTGAGACCAAATAGCGGCGCGGGTTGCAAAGATTGAAGTTGTTCCAACAAGGGGTGGATAAAGCGTGCCAACTGCTTTTGCTTTCCTGCCTGGCGGGCTCTGCCGTAACGCTGTTTCTCGGCATCGGGTAACAAATAACTGCTGGAATCTGCAAACAACAGCCGACATTCGGGACAGAGATAAAAACCTCGTTTCTTATCCTGAAAGCTGAGTTCAGCATGATCGTTATGACACAGTGGGCAACGACGCATGGACTAATTAATATCTGCTCAACGGTGGTTAATAAATTATGCCATAAAAAAAGGCGGCAGTATGGCTGCCGCCTTATGATGGTGCTAACTAACACCCTATTCTGATTTCAAGTTTCCTTACTTGCTATGCGACTTTCCCGGTCGATATCCTTCTTTTTTTGACAGCTTTCCCTGCAGCTTTTCTCGTTATCGGTCTTCCAGACACTTTCTTGGGTTTCCTGCAAATAGCGATGGCCAAATTGGCTCATCATTATCCAGTCGTCTTCTGTGACGCCTAACAGACCATCCTTGTCTACTAAGTACCTTCCAGTGATAACAAGCTTCCAGCCAGTGCATCCAAAGCGCGTTGCTTCCTGTGCCAATGTTTGAGTCCTGCAAACATCTTCCTGTTGGAGCAAGTTCCCCTGTTAATTCGTAAGGACAATGCTAAAAAGCGGTTTGGCAAAATCGCCGGTTCCTTACTTTTATTGACCTGGATTTCAAACTGAAATCTCGACTCGTTATTATTATTTGCGAGTGGTCTTAGTAGTCTTATTGTTATTGGATTGCTTTATTCTTATATCTTGAATGTAAATTATACCGAAACCTGAATGTTGTTGGTAAAGTTTTTATACAAACAGATGGGTTTATCTCGGTACGGGCACATTAAACCTAAATCTGTGATCTGTGTCAAGCATTAATATTTTCAGTTTACGTAAACGTAAACTTTATAGCTTAAGAAAAGGGTGAAACGTCACCCCTTTCCAAGCTACAGCAAAAATTACTTCAAGCTGGAGATGTACTTGGCCAGCGCTTCAATGTCTGCATCATTCAGCTTTTTAGCTGTGTCCTGCATCATTCCGTTTAAGTCGTTATGACGGCTCTGATCACGGAACTTATTCAACTGGATCTTGATGTAGTTGGCGTGCTGCCCAGCAACTGCCGGGAAACCGGCCAGTTCGCTGCCTTTGCCTTCAGGACCGTGACAAGCGGAACAAGCGGCTATGCCACGAGACATATCACCACCCTTGAACAGCTTCTCGCCGGCATCAGGAACATCCTTAACTTCAGCAACCTGCAATGTTTGGCTGGCAAAATAAGCTGCAACATCGGCAATATCCTGATCGCTCAAGGCTACCGCCATGCCGCCCATGATAGGATCCATACGGCCATCTTTGCCACCGGTTTGGGCTGCACTACGAAACTCCCGCAGCTGTTTTTGCAGATAGGTTGTGTGCTGACCAGCCAACTTGGGATACATGTCGATCATGCTGTTGCCATCAAGGCCATGGCAGGCAGAGCAGACAATGGCTTTGGTTTTTCCCGCTTCAGCATTACCTTCAGCAATCGCAGGTGAAGATATGGCGGCGACTACAGACAGCGCAAGGGCTAACTTTTTCATGGCGTTCCAACTTCTTTCGTTAAATTATTGTCCTGAGCTTACTAGGGTGACCCGCAAGCGTGGTAAAATACAAATAATGTGATCGGGCTAATATTTTACACGAAAACGTGGAAAAGTAAGCAAGTCTTCAATATTTATGCTATCACCCAGCAAAATTCCGGAGTCAGAAGTGACAGCAACTCGTATCGATTTTCGCAAGACAAAATTCCTTATCAGTGCGCCTGATATTGCCCATTTGGACAAGCACTTACCGGGCGACACCGGCGTGGAAATCGCCTTTGCCGGTCGCTCAAATGCCGGTAAATCAAGCGCTTTGAATGCTTTGACCGAGCAGAAAAACCTTGCAAGAACCAGTAAAACTCCAGGTCGTACTCAACTGATCAACGTGTTTGAGCTCGATGAGCAGCGCCGTTTGGTGGATTTACCCGGCTATGGTTTTGCTCAGGTACCACTGGCCATGAAGCTCAAATGGCAAGAGTCGCTGGGTGAGTATTTACAAAAGCGTGCCTGCCTGAGTGGTGTGGTGGTGCTGATGGATATTCGCCATCCGTTGAAAGACTTGGACTTGCAGATGATTGAATGGGCTGTTGCCAGTGAGATCCCTGTGCTGGCACTGCTGACCAAGGCTGATAAGCTGCCACAGAGTGCCAAGATGAAGACGGTTAATGAGGTACGTAAAGCGCTGGCTGACTTTGGTGATTGGGTCAGAGTCGAGCCTTTCTCATCACTTAAGGGAACCGGGAAACCTAAGGTTCTGGCGATTCTGGATGAGTGGTGCCATCCAGCCTGGTTGGAGCAAGAAGAGAACGAACAAGAGTGATGGACTCAAACTATGCAAACGGCAGCCATATAGGCTGCCGTTTTTGTATCTGCTGTGTGTGCCGGGAGAATTCAGGACAAAAAAAACCGGCGACTCAGTCACCGGTTAAATTAGCTCTTTTGGGGAGAAGCTAAAATTTCAACAAGACTCAAGTACCATCAAACTTGGACTTCGATGGCTCTCAATGGCGGTAGCATAACGCGAACTGAATCAGTTTTAAAGTAATTACTCTAAAAAATATTGCAGACGAAAAAAAGCCCCAGCAAATGATTGCTGGGGCGCCAGAATTTGGCTGATCACTAAAAGTGAAATAAAGGTCTGAAAGATAGAACATCTTAACCTCTGTACCCTACGCCGAGAATAATACTGTATTTATCTCTAATGGGAAAACTGTTTTTTCAAAAAGACGACAATAATGTGGAGTCGATCACAAGAATCGTTGGCTAGAAAAGCGCCTTTTGATCTTTAAATTACAAAAATGAGCTTAAAAAGCAGGCTTTTAGCGCTGGTTTGTCGATTTTTTGCCAAAAATTGTTGTTTTTAGTTCAGGTAGGGTAGCTAATGACGGGAGCAGATGCGGATAATCATAGCCTTGTGTTCAAAACACAAAAAAGCCATCCCGAAGGATGGCTCTTGATGGAATAGATAGATTATCAGTGAGCCTGATCCCAGCTGTCACCCAAGCCGGCTTCGGCCAGCAAAGGTACATCCAGGGTAGCGGCTTCAGCCATGAGTTTGCAGATCTGTTGTTGCAGCTCTTCGGCTTTCGCTTCATTGACTTCAAACACCAATTCATCGTGAACCTGCATGATCATGGTGATTTCCCCCTTGGTATCAGAGGCTATCCAGTCGGCAACTTTGATCATCGCCTTCTTGATGATGTCGGCTGCTGTTCCCTGCATAGGAGCGTTGATTGCAGCCCGTTCTGCGGCTTGACGCCGCATGGCATTGCGATCACGGATTTCCGGCAGATACAGGCGCCGACCAAAGAGTGTGGAGACATAACCTTGCTCGGCAGCGAGTGCCCTGGTCTCTTCCATATACTTGAGCACGCCGGGATAACGCTTGAAGTAGGTATCCATATAGCTTTGTGCTTCAGTGCGGGGAATATCCAGTTGGCGTGCCAAGCCAAAGGCGGACATGCCATAGATAAGACCGAAGTTAACCGCCTTGGCCCGTCGGCGCTGCTCTGGAGTGACAGTTTCAAAAGCCACATCAAAGACTTCAGCCGCCGTTGCTCTGTGAATATCTTTACCCTCGGCGAATGCCGCCAGCAGGCCGGCATCCTGGGACAGGTGAGCCATGATCCTGAGTTCAATCTGTGAGTAGTCGGCGGCCAGAATCTTGCGCCCTGAAGGTGCGATAAAGGCCTGACGAATTCTGCGCCCCTCTTCGGTGCGGATAGGAATATTCTGCAGGTTAGGGTCGCTGGACGACAAGCGGCCGGTGGCAGCGTTGGCTTGATGATAGCTGGTATGCACCCGGCCGGTTTTGCCATTGATCATCAGCGGTAACTTATCTGTATAAGTGCTCTTGAGCTTGGTCAGGCTGCGATGCTCGAGAATGATCTTTGGCAATGGATAATCCAGCGCCAACTCTATCAATACCTCCTCGGCGGTTGATGGCGCGCCTTTTGGAGTTTTCTTGATCACCGGATAACCCAGCTTTTCAAAGAATAGTGCCTGCAGCTGTTTGGGAGAACCCAGATTGAACTTCTCTCCGGCTATCTCATAGGCTTTTTGCTCCAGCGCATCTATCTTTTGTGCCAGCTCATCACTCTGCTGCGACAGTTGCATACTGTCGATCAACACTCCGTCGCGTTCCATCTGTGAGAGCACCTGAATAAGCGGCAACTCAAGTTCGGTGAAAACGTTGGCTAACTCTTGCTCCCGCTCAAGCCTTGGCCACAGGTGTTGATGTAGCCTGAGTGTGATATCGGCATCTTCGGCGGCGTAAGGCGCCGCTGTTTCCAAAGGGATCTGGTTGAATGTCTGCTGCTTGGCGCCTTTACCGGCAATATCTTCGAAGCTGACACATTTGTGCCCCAGATACTTGAGCGCCAGGCCATCCATGTCGTGTCTGGATGCTACAGAATTGAATACATAGGATTCGAGCATGGTATCGAAGGCGACACCGGCCAGTTTGATACCGGCATTGGCCAGAATACTGATGTCATATTTCAGATTTTGACCGACTTTCTTTATCTCGGGATCTTCGAGAATAGGCTTGAGTTTGGCCAATACCCCTTCTCTAGACAGCTGCTCGGGGGCATCCAAGTAATCGTGTCCCAGTGGCAGATAGGCGGCTTCTCCAGCCTTGACGGCAAAGGACAAACCCACCAGTTTGGCGTCCATATAGTTGAGGCTGGTGGTTTCAGTATCTACCGCCATCAGTTCGGCATCGGCCAGCTTTTTCAGCCATTTTTCCAGTGCGGCTTCCGTCAGTATGGTTTCGTATTCTGTCTCTATGGTGACTTGAGATGGAGTTTCTTCCTGAGTCTCTGGCGCTGTTGTGTTGGCCGCCTTGGGGTGCGGCATCTTGTTGTCCAGAACTTCTGCCAACCAACGCTTGAACTCCATCTCGCCGTAAAGCTGTGTCAGTTGGTCTTTATTGGGCTCGGTAATATTGAGTTGATGCCAATCCAGATCCAGCTCGCAATCTGTTTTGATAGTTGCCAGATCGTAGGATAGTTGCAGCATCTCGGCATTGTCGGTGATTTTCTTGGCCATGGTCTTGGCACCACGGAAGCCAAGTTCCGTGACACAATCCGGTTGCTGCAGTAGCTTGGCGACACCACCGGCCCCTGTCAGCATGGCCAACGCGGTTTTCTCACCCACACCAGGCAATCCCGGGATGTTATCGGCCTTGTCGCCCATCAGGGCCAACAGGTCGATGATAAGCTCGGGGCCGACGCCAAATTTACTGGTGACCTCTTCCGGTCCCATTATGGTGTCTGTCATTGTGTTGATCAGGGTGACATTGTCATCCACCAGTTGCGCCATATCCTTATCGCCTGTGCTGATCAGAATAGCACGGCCTTCCTTACTGGCCCTGGAGGCAAGAGTGCCTATCACGTCATCGGCTTCCACCCCGGGAATACAAAGGAGTGGCAGGCCAAGAGCCTCTATGATGGCATGCAGGGGGGCTATCTGACTTCGCAGATCATCAGGCATTGGTGGCCTGTGGGCCTTATACTCGGCGTACATCTCGTTACGAAACGTGGGACCCTTGGCATCAAAAACAACCGCCATCTGTTGTGGCTTGTATTTGCCCAGCAAGCTGCGCAACATATTGACTACGCCGTAAACAGCCCCGGTAGCTTCACCCTTGGAGTTGGTCAGGTGAGGTGGTGCATAGTAGGCCCGATAGAGGTAGGAAGAACCATCCACAAGGACGAGGGGGTTTTCTGCTATTGTTGGCATAGTTTTGTTTCAATCTAAGCTGTCTTAAGTGCTGCTAAGCATGCCATATCAAGGCATTTTCGGCCATGACAAAATCACCCACAGCCTGTGGATAAGTCTGTGAGTGAAAAAATCAACATAGAGAAAGGCGGTAGAGAACAACATAAAGTTGTTTTTATAACTTGTTGATATTTATTTGTTATTTGTTTTTTTGTGAGTCAGGTAAAAGTTTTACTAAATCTTATCGGTTGTGGATTTTTTAAATTCCTTTTCCAGATTCGCACCTTGGTAGCGGTAAAAATCGCCTCTTAGCAAAGACGATGAATTAAGTTAGCATGATTTTTAATCAGATCAACCAGTTTGTAACTGGTTTGTTAAACCCAAATGACATAAGAGGGAATTTTTAATGAAAAAAATCGCAGTTCTTCTCAGTGGTTGCGGTGTCTTCGATGGCAGTGAAATCCATGAGGCGGTGTTGACCCTGCTGTCCCTGTCTCGTTCGGGCGCGGCTTACCAGTGTTTTGCCCCTGATATTCCTCAAATGCATGTGGTCAATCATCTCAAGGGTGAAGTCGTGGAGACTGAGCAGCGCAATGTGTTGGTGGAGGCTGCTCGAATTGCCAGGGGTGATATCAAGGCGACTTCTGAACTGAATGTGGCTGACTTCGACGGCCTGATCATTCCCGGAGGCTTCGGGGCCGCCAAAAACCTCTGTAACTTTGCCGTAAATGGCAGCAATAGTGAGATTGCCGCTCCGGTACGTGAATTTATCAGCCGTTTTATCAGTGCAGACAAGGTGGTGGGTTTTATCTGTATCGCGCCTGTGATGATCCCGAGCCTCTATGGTGAAGGGGCCAGAGGCACCATAGGGACGGACGCAGAAACCGCAGCGGCCTTTGTAGCCATGGGTGGTGAACATCAAAATGCCAAGGTAGATGAAATTGTGGTCGACAGTGAGCGCAAGATAGTCAGCACCCCGGCTTACATGCTGGCAGGTTCCATTGCCGAGGCCAATAGTGGCATTGAAAAGCTGGTGGCCAAGGTGTTGGAGCTGGCCTAAGCCCTGTCCAAGTTACTTTGAACCTATTCAAGAGGGAGCCTGAGCTCCCTCTTTTTAGTGTTGCCGGCTGTGCAGAGTAACTTTGGCGTGTACAAACCTGAGCCTCATGGGATTATTTTTTCCCGCGGTTGTCGAGCCAGCCTTGGGCCAGCCCGACCAAGAGTCCACCCAGATGCGCGCCGTTGGCTATCGAAAGGCCAAACACATCCATAAAGCCAAGTACCAGCCACAACAGCATAAAACCCATCAAGGCCGGTGGCAGACCTATGCCTTTCTCTGGGCTCATACGGCCGCTGACCCAGGTATAACCCACCAGGCCATACACAACCCCGGAAAGACCGCCGAAGTTGGGACCACTGAGATAGAACTGCACTATATTGGGCAATGTACCGGCGACCAACAGCAGAGTCAGTAAAGGAGCAAGACCGATACGGTTTTCTATTTTGCCACCCAAGACCCACCACCAGAGTAGGTTAAAGGTGATATGCAGCGCCGAGAAGTGCAGCAGGCTCGGGGTAAACAGGCGCCAGAATTGGCTGAAACCGGCATCCGAAGTGGCGCCGAAGAAGGCCAGGGCTTCGAATGCCTGATTGCCGTAGCCCAGGTTCATGGCTGCGAAGATAGCTATGCTGACCAGTAGAATGATCAGCGTCAGCGGTCCGGCGCCGGTAATAAATTGACTCAGCAGTTGCAGCGATGGCGCGCCATAGTCAAAGCGGATTCGGTTGTCGCCATGATCCCAAGAGGCCTGCAAGTACTTGGGGTTTAACGGATCTTGGACAAAGTCGAGAAATGCTTTGCGCCCCTTGGCTTGGTCTGTGTTCTCGATAACATGGATGGCCACTCCCTGTTCCAGATGTGTGATGCGACAGGGGATCCCTTCACCCTTGAGGTAGTCTACCAGCGCCTGGGCAGCACGTTCATTGGGGAGGCGGCCGATTTCCATGCCTCAGTCCCTCGGCCAGGCAGCGAAACCGCCATCCAGGCTGTAGACCTCATCGAATCCTTGATGTTGCAGATATTCCGCTGCGCTTTGGCTGCTGATGCCATGATAACAGCAGACAACCAAGGGCTTATCCATATCAGCGTCCCTGAGATAGTCGGCCAGATTATCATTGCCGAGGCGGACGGCACCTGGAATATGGGCAGTCTCAAAACTGGCGGGGTCGCGAATATCGACTATCTGCAACTCGGCATCTTCGGCCATCATTTGCTGGAGTTGAACGACAGAAAGGTGTTGGTAACTGGACATACTTTGCCTGTAAAAGAGGTGGTGCTTGTTAACAGTGTGCATCAGGGCGCTGCATGAGTACAGCGCCCTGTTTGAGGATCAATCCCAGCTGAGAATGACCTTGCCGGATTGACCCGAGCGCATGGCATCGAAGCCCTGCTGGAAGTCATCCACCTTGTAATGGTGGGTGATAATAGGCGCAATATCCAATCCGGACTGGATCAAACTGGCCATCTTGTACCAGGTTTCAAACATTTCCCGGCCATAGATGCCCTTTATCACCAACCCCTTGAAAATGACCTTGCTCCAGTCTATCGCCATATCGCCACCCGGGATCCCCAACATGGCAATTTTGCCACCGTGGTTCATGGTATCCAGCATGGAGTGGAAGGCCGATGGCACACCGGACATTTCCAGGCCGACATCGAAGCCCTCTGTCATGCCGAGCTCACTCATCACATCTTCGAGCTTTTCCTTGGCCACATTGACGGCTCGGGTCGCTCCCAGCTTGCGCGCCAGTTCCAGACGGTATTCGTTGACATCTGTGACAACTACGTGGCGGGCACCGACATGGCGACAAACCGCGGCGGCCATAATGCCTATGGGGCCGGCTCCGGTGATCAGCACATCTTCACCGACGAGATCAAACGACAGCGCAGTGTGTACCGCGTTGCCAAAGGGGTCGAAGATAGCGGCCAGATCGTCGCTGATATCATCGGGGATCTTGAAGGCGTTGAAGGCCGGGATCACCAGATATTCGGCGAAGGCGCCTTCGCGGTTAACTCCCACACCCACTGTGTTACGGCACAAATGAGTGCGGCCACCACGACAATTACGGCAGTGACCACAGGTGATATGACCTTCGCCTGACACTCGGTCACCAATATTAAAGCCACGAACTTCCTGACCCATATCTACCACTTCGCCGACATATTCATGGCCGACAACCATAGGAACCGGGATGGTCTTTTGTGACCACTCATCCCAGTTGTAGATATGCACATCGGTACCACAAATGGCGGTCTTGCGAATCTTGATCAGCAGATCGTTATGGCCCATTTCAGGTTTGGGTGCGTCTACCATCCAGATGCCTTGTTCAGGCTTGAGTTTACTCAGTGCTTTCATCATGTTACTCCATGGGATAGGTATCAGATGATACCCATCTCCTTACCGATTCGGGTGAAGGCTTCGATGGCCTTGTCCAGCTGTTCACGGCTGTGAGCCGCCGACATCTGGGTACGGATACGGGCCTGTCCCTTGGGTACTACCGGGAAGGAGAAGCCGATGACATAGATGTTTTCCTGCAGCAGGCGGTTGGCGAAGTCACTGGCCAACTTGGCATCACCCAGCATGACCGGCACTATGGCGTGATCGGCACCGGCCAGGGTGAATCCGGCTGCAGCCATTTTTTCACGGAAATAACGGCTGTTTTCCCATACCGCTTCGCGCAGTTCCTGGCCCTCTTTGAGCATCTCCAGCACCCGAATCGAAGCGCTGACGATGGAAGGCGCCAGTGAGTTGGAGAATAGGTAAGGGCGTGAACGCTGACGTAACCAATCGACAACTTCTTTGCGGGCCGCGGTGAAGCCGCCGGAAGCGCCACCCAGCGCCTTACCCAGGGTGCCTGTGATGATGTCGATACGCCCCATCACATCGCAATATTCGTGGGTGCCGCGGCCGTTCTGGCCGATAAAGCCAACGGCGTGGGAGTCATCGACCATGACCATAGCGCCGTATTGGTCGGCGAGATCACAGATACCCTTGAGGTTGGCAATAACCCCATCCATGGAAAACACCCCATCTGTCGCTATCAAGATATGGCGGGCACCGGCATCGCGGGCGGCGATCAGTTGGGTTTCCAGGTCGGTCATATCATTGTTGGCGTAGCGGAAACGCTTGGCCTTACACAGGCGGACACCGTCAATGATAGAAGCGTGGTTCAGGGCATCCGACACTATGGCATCTTCCGGGCCCAGTAAGGTTTCAAACAGGCCAGCGTTGGCATCGAAGCAGGAGGAGTAGAGGATGGTATCTTCCATGCCGAGAAACTCGGACAGATTGGCTTCCAGCTGCTTGTGAATGTCCTGGGTTCCGCAAATAAAACGTACCGAGGCCATGCCGAAGCCATGGTCTGCCAACCCGGCCTGCGCCGCCTTGATCAATTCAGGGTGATTGGCCAGCCCCAGGTAGTTGTTGGCGCAAAAGTTGATAACTTCTGCTTCATTGACGCGAATGGCCGGTTGCTGTGGAGAAACTATTACACGTTCGCTCTTGTACAGGCCTTCGGCCTTGACGTCAGCAAGCTGTTGGTTGATCTGATCGTAGAATGAGGTAGATGCCACCTTAAGTCTCCTTGATTGGATTATTCTGTTTATTGGAGTGGTGGCATTTTAACCCTAAAGCCAATGGCTCAACACTCTTTTTTGAGCTGGGTCGGCAGGGATAAATCAGATTAGGGCTAGTGCTTATTTCAGATGAGAAAAACTAGGGAATCCGAGAAGGAGAAAGGCATCTGAATGACAGATGCCAAAGACCAAAGACAGTAGGGTTAGTCTTGCTGGTGGGCTAAAGTTTGGTAGTGCTGCTCCAGACGCTCGAAGGTCGAGGTGGAACTGGGGGTGGCGTAGGATTTAAAGATCATCAGCACCCTGAGCAGGCCTTCATAGAGTGAAGACTTGGTGATATTGGCTATGCTGGATTGGGTCAGCTGATAGCTGATCCAGAAGCTGACTATCATCTTGATAGTATCGGCCAGGCTGGAGATCTTGTCTTGCTCCAGCTGCAGAAAGCCATCCTGACACAACTGTTGCAGTACGTGACTAGAGCGGGTCAACACCTTTTGCTGGGCTTCCAGATAGCGCTTTTTCAAGGCCTCATCGCGGCTGAGGATGTCGGCCAGGTTGGCGTACATAAAGCGAAATTGCCACAGGGTATAAAACATGGCATCGAAATAGCCAATCAATAACTCGACATCGACTTGCCTGTCTTCATAGGGTTGAAACCCCAGGTCCAGATGATTTTCATACTGGTCGAAAATACAACGAATAATGTCTTCCTTGTTGCGGAAGTGGTAATAGAGATTGCCTGGGCTTATTCCCAGATGGGCCGCGATATGATTGGTGGTGATGGAGCGCTCGCCGTGTTCGTTGAAGAGTTCCAGGCTGGCCTGGATGATTTTATCGCGGGTTTTCATCTGAGTCCTAAATGGTTGCGGCATCATCCGCAATCCGGCGAATGGCTCTTGGTTATGCTGCTTCGGGTATTATGCTAGCATTGTGACAATCCATCAGGCAAAACTCAATTATCCCGCCAATGAACCTTAGTCGTTACTCACTCTTGCTGTATCTGTTGTCGCCACTCTTACTGCTGTATCTGGCATTTAGGGCCTTGAAAAGCCCGGATTACCGTGGCCGGTGGGGTGAACGATTCGGCTTGTTCAAGGCCAAACCGACAGACCTGTTGATCCATACTGTTTCCATGGGGGAAACCTTGGCAGCTGTGCCGCTGATCAAGGCATTGATGCAAGCCAACCCTGATCTATCTGTCACGGTAACGACCACCAGTCCCACAGGTTCCCGTGAGGTGAATAAGGCATTTGGTGACACAGTGCAGCATTGTTATCTGCCGTTCGATCTTCCCTGGTGTGTGCGGCGTTTTCTAAACAGGCTCAAGCCTGCAAACCTGATTGTGATGGAAACTGAACTCTGGCCCAACTTACTGCATCAGGCCAAAAAACAGGGTGCCGGCATCATGCTGGCCAATGCCAGGTTGTCGGCCAAGTCGGCCGCCAAATACCAAAAGTGGGCCGGGCTTAGCCTGCCCATGTTGCAACTGCTGGATAAGGTGGCCGTGCAGACTCAAGCCGAGGCCGAACGCTTTATCGCTCTCGGCGTTGCCAGCGACAAGTTGAGTGTGTGCGGCAGCCTTAAGTTCGACCTGCAGCTGGATCAGCACAAGATAACTAAGGCCAGAGGCGAAAGGCAGTTGTGGGGGCGCGCCTCGTCCCCGTCCCCGGTATGGGTTGCCGGCAGTGTTCATCCTGGGGAGTTTGCCGCCATGCTGGAGTGCCATAAACGCTTGCTGGCGCTGTGGCCTGAGGCTTTGTTGATCATGGTACCGAGACACCCGGAGCAGTTCGATAATGCCGCCACGGCAATCAAGCAGGCTGGGTTTGCCTATGTGCGGCGCAGCAGTGGTCATGAGCTAGCTGCCGGGACTCAGGTGCTGCTCGGGGATACCATGGGGGAGTTACTGGGGTTATATGCCTGCGGCGATCTGGCCTTTGTCGGCGGCACCTTGATTACCAATGGCGGGCATAATCCGCTGGAGCCGGCGGCCTTGGGCTTGCCGGTCTTTGTCGGCCCCCATCATTGGGACTTTGCCGAGATAACCTGCATGTTGCAAGATGCCGGGGCCTTGCTGCAAGTTGAGGATGCCGCCTCGCTGGCGAGTGGCATAACGGCACTGTTGCAGGACAGCAACGCGAGACATCGTGCCGCCCAAGCCGGCTTGGAAGTGGTCAGCAGCAACAGAGGAGCACTGCAGAAGCAATTGCGGTTGGCTCAGGCTTTGTTGTCAGCTGAGCCGCGGTAGCCTTCCAGTAGCCACTGCCAGTTATCTTCGTTAAATTGCAGCTCGGGCTGTTTGCGTTTTTCTTTGTTGAAGGAACGCAACAGCCTACTGAGATTGGCCTGTTGCCAACCGTCGGCCGGGGTTCGCAGCTCTCCTCGGTCAAAATCAATCAGATAAAAGCCCTGGTCGCTGCTGAGAATATTCTTGGCGTTGAGATCGGCATGGTAGACACCACGCTGATGGAAACGGCCAATCAAGGCGCCGAGTTGTTGCCACTGAGGGCGCGACATGGCCTGTTTTTGCAGCAGAGCCACCAGATCCTCGGCACCATGAATGCGGCGGATCAGAATGTCGGCCCGATACCAGAGACCGAAGCGTTCCACTTTGGCGGCAATTGGCTCGGGCACAGGTAAACCTTCTTCAAAGAGTTGCTCCAAGAGCGCCAGTTCTGCTACAGCACGGGTCTTGGGGACGCCGGTGAACAGGTAGGCATCTTTGCTGAACTTTTCCATCAGGCCGCCGCGCCAATAGTGGCGCAATACCCACTGCTGTTTCCCATGCTCGACAAACCAGGTGGTGTAACGCCCCTTGGATGAGCCGACAATCGCTTGCTGTTGCCGCCAAAAAGACTCGTCAAACCAGGTTTCATTCAGGGCTTGTGGGGCGGCATGACTCAGCGCCAGGCAACCCTTGGCGGTATTTTTAATCTGCATCGGCTATTTGTTCGTTATAAGCTTGGAACCTGGGTCTATTCTACATTAAGATCTGGGGTTTGCACCCAAGAAGCCGATTCTGTCCATGAGTCTTGACCCAGCGAAAATTCAATCTCTCTGCTTGCTGCGCCTGTCGGCGATTGGTGATGTTTGCCATGCCGTCGCCATGGTGCAGGCGATTCAGCGTCAGTATCCGCAACTGGCCATCACCTGGGTGATAGGTAAGATAGAATATCAACTGCTCAAACACCTGCCCAGGGTGGAGTTTGTGGTGTTCGACAAAGGCCAAGGCTGGAAGAGTTACTTCAATCTGCGGCGGGCGCTCAAGGGGCGTCGTTTCGATGTGCTGTTGCACATGCAGGTGGCGCTGCGGGCTACCATAGCCTCATTGATGATCCCCGCCAAGGTGCGCATAGGGTTTGACCGGGCCAGGGCCAAAGAGGGACAATGGTTGGTGACCAATGAACAGGTGGCTCCGTTGGCCACACCCCATGTATTGGAAGGCTTTATGGGCTTCGCTAAGGCTTTGGGGGTGACAGATCTTCAGCCTAAGTGGAACATTCCTGTGCCCTCCGCCGATACTGAGTTTGCCCGTCGGTTGATCCCTGATGGGGATAAGGCACTGATTATTTGCGCTGCCGCCAGTAAGGCAGAGCGAAATTGGTTGCCAGAACGTTATGCTCAAGTAGCCAATCATGCGCTGGGAAAGGGGTATCGTGTGTTGCTTTGCGGCGGTCCCGCTCCTATGGAGTATCAGCTTGCCGAGGCCATTCTTGAACATGGCGATGCGCGCATCGAAAACCAGGTGGGTAAGACTTCGCTGACGCAGCTTTTGGCGCTTTTGAAACAGGCGAGCATAGTCCTGGCGCCGGATACCGGTCCTGCTCATATGGCTGTAACCCAAGGAACACTGGTGATCGGCCTATACGCCCACTCCAATCCTGGACGCACTGGGCCTTATACCTGTTTGGATAGCGTGGTCAGTGTCTATGATGAGGTAATTGCCTTGCAATATCCAGGTGAGGTTCCCTGGGGTACACGCGCCAAAGGCGCGCATCTGATGGAGATGATCCCGGTGGCTCCTGTAATTGCCCAATTGGATCGTCTGTTGCCAGCAAGCGAAAGCACTTAATCAAGCGATCCACAACAATACTCCGGTCAATAGTAAGGAGCTTCTGATTAATGGTAAGCTTCAGGCTTGATGGGCTCATCTGCTGACAAACATCAGTTGAGTGATGCAATGAGGGAGGATGGGGTTTTTCCATTTTATTTTAGGGATAATGTCGATGTCCGTGGCGCCAAAATTTCTGTTTGTACCTGTCTCCTGTGAAGAGGGAATAGGTGAATATATGCGTTCCACCATAGTGGCCGACGAGATCATGCAGCGTTGGCCCGGAGCACAGATTGAATTTGTGCTTAACAGTCGCGCCCCCTATGCCAAGTATTGCCCCTATCCAACGCATCTGGTTGACGACACTCCCACCAAGCGAGTGAAAGAGGTGAACCAGCTGATCTCAAAGTTAAAGCCTGATTTAGTGGTCTTCGATGCCGCAGGACGTAAGGCACAGCTGAAACATGCTTATCGCAGCGGTGCCAAGGTAGTTTTTATCAGCCAACACAAACGCAAACGTGCTCGTGGCATGAAGCTTGTGCGGGCATTGGTCACTGACAGTCATTGGGTGGTACAGCCTGAGTTTGTGATTGGCGATATTAGTCGTTTCGATCGCTTTAAGTTAAACCTGATTAAGCGGGCCGAGCCCATCTTTACCGGTCCTATCTTCGCTCGACCCGATAAAGTGTTGCAACAGCAGTTGCAGCAAGAATATAGCTTAAATCCCAAGGGCTATCTCCTCTATAGCGCAGGTTCTGGCGGTCATTATGTCGGCGCAACTCTGGCGGCTGAGCGTTTTGCCCAAGTGGCGCAGATCTGTTATCAAAAGATGGGAATACCCAGCGTCATGGTGTTTGGCCCTAATTATCCTAAACCTCTGCCTAGGTTAGAGGGTGTAGTGAGTATAGATCGGCTCTCCAGCGTGGAGTTTATCAACCTGCTTGATGGCGCAGTGGGCGCTGTGCTAAGCGGTGGCGATACCCTGCTGCAGGCGATAGCTCTTAAGGTGCCAACGTTGGCTGTGGCTGTTTCCAAGGATCAACCCAAGCGGATTGATAGCTGTGTGCAGCGGGGCTTAGCCATCAGCAGCGATATCGAGACCGATACCATGTGTACTCAGGTACAGCGCCTGTTGGAACCACAAACTGTAGCGCAGTTAGTTGCCAATATGGATAAAGAGGGGGAGGCCAAGGGGTTGGATATCTGCATAATGGAGATTGCGCGACTATTGGGGCTTGATTATGAGTAGTAAACGGATCGGCTTAGCTATAGACAGCCTCGCCGGTGGCGGTGCAGAGAAGATAGTCTTAACCCTGGCGACTGAACTGAAACGTTTGGGACATGAGCCGCATCTTTTGGTGCTGACCCCTCATTATGATTATGCAGTCCCTGAGGAAATTCCCTTGCATGTCTGCTTCGATGAAGGTGAGCGGCATATCATTGCCTGGTGGCGGTTGGGTCGCTCGGTTGCCAGGGTAAAGCAATGGTTCGATGAACTCGAACAGACTTATGGTGGTTTTGACCTTATTTTGTCTAATTTGGACAAGAGCAATTTATTGCTAACTCGTGCCGGCGTATCACCGCTCTATATTGTGGTGCATAACTCTATTGAAGAGGAGTTGAAGCGTGAGCGTAAACTCGGACTATTAGCTTACCTTGCAATGCTCAGAACCAAGCTGGCACTGAACGGCCAGGCGTTGATCACAGTCTCCAAGGGGATCGCTCAGGAAATTCGCCAGAGCGGGCGAATTTCTCCCCGCAGTATGCGTACTATATATAATCCATTCGATATAGAAGCGATAAGGGCAAAGGCTGCAGAGGAACACCCGGATATTCCCAAGGGGGACTATCTGATCCATGTTGGTCGTGTCGCACGGCAAAAACGTCATGACATACTATTTCAGGCTCTTGCCAAGATGCATAAGCCTTTGCCGCTGGTGCTGCTTTGTAACAATCCCAAGAAGGCGATGAAACTGGCCAGAAAATACGGCGTGGCCGATCGCATCATCTGTCCCGGGTTTCAGGCCAACCCCTTTCCCTGGATAAAGGCGGCGCGCCTATTAGTGCTAAGTTCCGATTATGAAGGCTTTGGTAATGTCCTGGTCGAGGGGTTATTGTGCGGCACACCTGTGATCAGTACCGACTGCCCCCATGGACCTGATGAGATTTTAACGGGTGAATTGGCTAAATATCTGGTGCCAAGACGGGATAGTAAGGCTTTAAGTCAGAAGTTGGAGCAAGCCTTGGAGTATTATCCGCCTTTTGCCGACAGTCAGATCCTTACGCAGGTGACTATCGACAAAATTGTTGCCGATTATCTGAGCCTCTGTGAGTCCTCTTAAGGGTTATGGAATAGAACTTTCACTACTTGTAGCCTACTTACTTAAGTTCTTGCTTGTTTAATCGTTTTACAAGCCCTGATATTACAGCCTCGTTGTTGGTGGGCTAAATATAAAGCATTAATAAATAATGCTTTATAAAGTTTTCCCTGCCTAGATTTATGTTCAACATATGCTCAATTGTTGATTAAAGGCTGAAATTTTTCTGTTTCACCATAGAAGTTTAGGATTTGCTTTTCCACTGCATTTGCGACTTGGTGTGGGGCAATAGAGCTTGCTTTACCTGTACCTTCAAGGATGATGCTATCCCCCAGTGGTTGCCAGAGCTTAAAGTCGCTGGCCATTAGAGTTACTTGAGGCTTAGACATACATACAGCGAGATGAGCAGTAGCTGTATCTACGCTTATAATTAGATCGCAAAGACCTATGATAGCAGGAAGCTCAAAGAAATTATTCAGTGCAGTAAAAGTCGTGATCTGTTTTGGATTTAAATCTCTATCTGCTCTTATCTCTGCAGTGACAGATTCAAGCTTATCTGGCGGTGTGTTGACTATGAATACCAGGTTGGCATATTTTGAATTCAGCAGCTGGATCAGTTGTTTCACTTGAGGCCAAGGGTAGTCTTTTTTCGTCGCCGTTGAGAGATGATTGATAAAAATAATGAGTTTATTTGAGTCACCCTGTGTGAGTGAGGTTATCACGGGTTGGACACTAGATTGATATTCTGGACTAATATTAATATCGAGTTGTTTGTTGCCGTTAATGAGATCTTTGGTATCTAATCCTAGAAATTGATTAAAGCAATGACCATAGAACTCTGTAACATGTGAGCTTTTTTTAGCTATATCACGGTAGTTGAGAATACCATCGAGTTTGCCAGCATGGATTTTACTGCTAAATAGATTTCTTAGGGTGTAGTTCATGGTGGCGACAACTACGGCTGTCGATGAGATTTGACGTGCAATCTTTGCAAATTGTTCGCTACGATTCTTCCCTACGAAAATGATGATATCGTAGTTTTTTTCTCGAGCGGCTTGGATTGCTGCTTGACGTTGATTCAAATTGCTCACTATGGGATAGACGTCGTCGAAATCCCCTATTGCATTTATCCATTCCGATAGAATTTTGTTGCGGCCTTTGGCCCAATCGTGGGGCTTACTGCGACAGTCATCAAACCAGATATCGATACTAAGATGAGGGTATTTTGCTTTAAAGGCGCGTAACCAAACACCTTGGTAGACAAAGTCACCAATGGCCAAGTGTGTCATGTACAAGACACGTTTAGCTTTCAGTATGCTTGAATGTTCAATTATGACAGACACAAGAATCTCTATTTTAGATAGTTGGTAAACTGTGTGAATTTTTTGTCAAGCTTAGGCGTTGCAAAAAGCCGCGCCAGGGCACGTTGCCAGTTAAGATATAGCTTGGTTAATTTACGTTGCTTCATCTTTTCAAGCCCCCCATGAGGGTTGATGTCCGATAGGCCCGTCAGATCGACTGAAACGCAGTATGGGATGAGTCCAAAAGGATAAATACCTAGCGTCCACCAGGATTTTAGGTGCCCATCAACTGGCTGTACCACATAAGGCATGTTTTTGATAAGTGCTTTCGCTCCTTTTTTACTCACTACCTGTGCTACAGCGCTAATTGGAAACTTATGATAGCTAATAAATTTGTGCTTATGGTAAGTATAAGCATTCCTAATATTACTCTGGCCACCTTTGCGGAGTGGATAAAGCTTAATGAAATCCCATTCTTTTGTGGGTAGGTTTCGCATTAAGTCGACCACTTCGGAGAAATTGTCTTCTAGGTAGATGTCATCCTCAAGGATGAAGGCAAAATCCAAGTCATCATCGATAATTTTTTGCCATGCTTTTTTGTGGCTAAGACTGCAACCGACCTCTCCTTTACTTAGCGCCCTGTAATAGTTTTTTTGCACTAATTTGGCAGGAGAAACCTGTTCAATTTCTTCATCTGTTAGTAGGTTGCCATCAACACCTTCTATGCGTTCGAAGGGGACTCCAACACGATTGAGTTGCTCGGAAATACGGGCCATCCGCTCAGTAGAGCGGGCTAGATTGATAACGAAAACCTTATACTTCATCATGAGTTTTAGCTATTTCCTTAAATGGTGACGAAGGCTTTAGCCAAGGCACTGATGATCGTTCTCGGTAGCTTATAACGCTTATGTGCTTTGTCGATAAACAAGTCCCAGCCGTCACTTTTTATTTCTTTTAAAATGTCAGCATCTATTTGGTTAGCAAATATGTCGCAGAAGTCGTTTACAAATCTGACTTCACGTTTTAAAGAAGAGTTAGTATAGCCTCTACCAGCATAATGGATGAAGCTGGCTTGTTTATAATTTTCTGCCCCTAAAACATCCATGCGGTTAAACCGTGAAGATATGCTTTTATTTTTGAGCTTATCACGTTGTATCAGGTAATTTACATAAGTTTGTTCATAGTACTTTATGTGATTACAAAGTTTCTGAAGATCAGATAATGAGGCAATATCAAATACCGGACATTGGCGTGAAATTAGCATGCAGCCTAGGTTATAGTAGACAGGGCGTCCATTTTCTTTTGGCCAGTCTTTTATTTCACCCATGATCGCAGAGATTTTGTCTATCACAGGTTGACGTTCTAGCAACTGTCCTTCATTAAATAGATAAATAGTATCTAGTTCATTATAAACTTCAAAAATGTTGTCAGCATCTGGAGTAATAATGATATCGGCATCCAGGTACAGTACCCTATCGTATTTTTTCAATAACTCCTTGATATATAACTTCTCTGTCCATGCAGGGCTGGCGGTATGTTTTGGATTTGTGATGGTGATTGGGTAATGGAGCTCCTTTGAAACGATAAGATCAGCACCGACTTTTTCGGCATATCTTTCGAAACTGAGTAACGCGGCACGGTACATGGGATTTTCATCACCAATAGCAAGCGTAAAAATAGCTGTTTTCAATTGATTGTCTTTCATTACAAATGGGCTCCTCAAGGCTTAATTACTGACCGATAAAGTGTTGCGCGGCCAGCCAGTCCAGATACTCGGGTACTCCTTGCTCGACTGTTTTAAAGGCCTGAGTATATCCAGCAGCCCTAAGCCGAGTGAGATCCGCCTGGGTATAGCTTTGATAGGCGCCTTTGAGCTTATCCGGGAAAGGAATATATTCGATTTCCCCCTTACCGTGATAAGCGATCACCGCATTGGCCACATCGTTGAAGCTCTGTGCTTGACCCGTACCACAGTTGTACACCCCTGAGACACTCGGATTTTGCCATAGCCAGAGGTTGACCTTGACTACATCTTCGACATACACGAAGTCTCTCAGTTGTTTACCATCTTCGAAGCCGTCGTGGCCCTGAAATAGGCGGCAGATGCCATTCGCCTTGATCTGATTGTTGAAGTGGAAGGCTACGCTAGCCATGCCGCCCTTATGTTGTTCTCTTGGTCCATAAACGTTGAAGTAACGTAGTCCGGCCACTTGAGTCGTGAAGCTATGTTGCCTGACATATTGATCGAAGAGGAACTTGGAGTAGGCATAGACGTTGAGCGGCTTTTCCAGCTCCCGCTGCTCGACAAACTTATCGCTGCCGCCGTAAACAGAGGCCGAAGATGCATAGATAAACTGGCTGCCGGTACGCTCACAAAAGTGGAGCAGGGTTTTGGAATACTCGTAGTTGTTAGCCATCATAAACTTGCCGTCCCACTCTGTGGTCGACGAACAGGCGCCTTGATGGAAGATCACTTCAACCTTGTTATCGAATTGTCCTTGGGTTATCTGTTCGATGAAGTCTGCTTTATCCAGATAATCGGCGATTTCACAGTCGGCGAGATTAAACATCTTGGTGCCGTCGGTCAGGTCATCTACGGCAATAATATCACTACGTCCTAAGTTATTGAGCGCTTTAACTAAGTTGCTTCCAATAAAGCCTGCGGCACCTGTGACTACTATCATAAGTATTTTCCAATTTTCGTGTGACTCATATCAATTTTGAGTCGCTAAATGTTATAAATCCGAGGTGAGTGGTTGGGGCTCACCATAAAAGGTATCTAGAAACTGTGCAATTTCCTGTGCCGCAGCGTCAAAATCGATTAGTGCCATATTTCGGCCAGTTTTTTTGCCTATCGGTGGAGTAAAGGCTAGACGCTTGTGGCTCTGGGTCAAAGTTTGCCAGCGAATCTTGGGCGCTGAACGCCTCCCAGCGTAAAACCCTACAGTTGGCACATCATGAAGCCCTGCGATATGTAAAGGGCCTGTTGAACCTGCGATAAACATGTCGGCAGCGACCAGTGATTCGGCAAAGTCGGCAAGGCCGGCTAAAGGTTTAGCCATTACCACTTTGACTCCATTAGCTTGTAAATCTTTATTGATTATTTGCGCTAATGCTTCTTCGTCACCGTTGAAGGTGAGTACAAACTTACAGTCGATTTTAGTATTGGCGTTTATCTGTGTTAATAGGTAGGCAAAGTCCTTTGGGGCGAGCGCACCGGATGACCCGCCTGTACCCGGATGAGCAAAGATTAACTTTTCACCTGCAGAATGTTCGTAATAGGCTTGCCATTTGTCTCGCACGGCTTGCTTATCCCAATATTGTTTGGGAAGTGCTGGGATACTGTATCCAAAGTGATTAAGGAAGTGCTCTACCAGTAGGCAAGCTCCACGCCAACAGGGCTCTCCCTTACGATACTGAACGTTGGCTCTATGTTTATAGAGATATTGGTACCAGTTATGCTTAGGAGCGAGTTTATAGGCAACATCTATGTGACGTAAGATTTTGTAGATACGGTATTCGGATTGAGAGATGAGAATTGCGTCATATTGCCTGGCGGTGATGGCTTCGCCAATCTCTTCGTCATTGCCGTTATCGACAATGACATGGTCAACATAAGGGCATACTTCAGCAAATGGCTTTACGGCTGGAGAGACAAACATTTCAATACTGGCTTGCGGTAAAGCATGCCTGAGTAAATACAGTGCAGGCCACATGAGGACAAAGTCGCCAATTTTATCGTGTTTGATGACCAATACTCTTTTTAACATATGAAAAAATCAACTCATTGTAAAAACTTAAGTGGTCCATTGATGTCTACATCCTCGCGAACATCAATGGATCACTCACGAAAAAAGGCGTGTCAGTATACCAATTTAAACTCCATAGATCTGTGTTTTCGTCTTTCATAATCAGGTTTCGTCTGAAAGATTTGCATGGGTCGCTAAATGCCTTGAACTCAGACTCTCCTGGGTACAACCGTTGTTAAGGATTAACCACACCGATTCGATGTCAATGGTTCAATCCTGGGAGAGAACTCGGTAAACTAGGCGCGATTACACCATCAACTTAGGGCAGAGAGTCATGTACACGAAAGCCATCTATCCCGGAACATTCGACCCTGTCACCAATGGGCATACGGATCTTATCCAACGTGCCGCTGCGCTATTTTCTCACTTGGTGATAGGTGTGGCGGCCAGTCCATCGAAGCAGCCTTGTTTTACTCTGGAAGAAAGGGTCGCCATGCTCAACAAGGTGACCTCACATCTGGACAATGTCGAGGTGGTTGGCTTTACCGGGCTACTGGTGGACTTTGCCAAAGAACAGAGTGCCAATGTGTTGGTTCGTGGGCTGCGCGCTGTGTCTGATTTCGAATATGAGTTCCAACTGGCCAATATGAATCGTCGGCTCCACCCTGAACTGGAGAGTGTCTTTTTGACTCCGGCAGAAGAAAACTCTTTTATTTCATCGACCTTGGTCAAGGAAGTCGCGCTGCACGGGGGCGATGTCAGTCAATTTGTTCATCCGGATGTTGCCAAGGCCTTGGTTACCCGAATCAAAAAGCAAGGAAGTTAATTTCAATGAGAAGTTTTTTGTACAAAAGCTTGGTACTGGGCATTGGCCTGGGAATGAGTACTATGAGTCAAGCGGCGCCTTGGGTTGATAGTTCTGACATTTATTTAAGAGCCGATATACAAGCGCTGGCCGATGCCGGGGTAATCACGGTTCCGGTCAATACCTATCCCTTGATGTGGGCAGGTATCGGTGCCGACTTGGCCAAAGTTGAGCCGGCCACCCTGACCCCGGCGTTGACCGACGCCTTTTCCAGGGTGAATTTTTACTATCGTCAGGCGATAGACAGTCGCGGTAATGCGGCCATCAAGGCAACGGCGGCAACCGATGCTGCCAGGTTTCAACATTTTGGTTCTGACTATCGTGAGGAGGGACAACTGAGTGCCTCCTATGAATATGTCGGAGAACGTTTTGCCTTCAAGGTTGCAGGAACCGGGGCATATGATGCTCAGGATGATGAGAACGCCCGTCTGGATGATTCCTACATGGCTGTGGTACTGGGCAATTGGATAGTGACCGCAGGCACTGTGCAGCAGTGGTGGGGCCCAGGGTTTGATTCGGCCTTGCATAAATCAAATAATGCCAGGCCCATGCCGTCTGTGATGCTCAGTCGCAACAATGCCGCTGGCTTTGAAACCCCTTGGTTATCCTGGATTGGCCCCTGGACCTTGACTACCGGCATCAGCTGGATGAACGACGACAGGGCCATTGAAGATACCCTGCTGTGGAATATGCGCGGCAGTGTCAGACCCTTCAAACAGTTGGAAATAGGCCTTTCCTGGACCACGCAATTTTGTGGTGAAGGCCAGGATTGTGATCTTAGTTCGTTCTGGGATGCTATTTCAGGGGGGACCGAGTGTGCCGATGGAGAAGCTAGCTGCGACCCTTCTATGAATTCCAAGGTGGGCAACCAGATGGCGGGCTTCGATATTCGTTATGCCGACACTCTGTTTAACGTGCCTTTCGGCCTTTATCTGGAGCGCACCTGTGAAGACTCCAGCGGTTCGGCGCCATGGCAGATTGCCGACTGTGCCATGCTGGTGGGTGCTGATACCCGCTTCAACCTGGCGCAGCAACAATATAAGCTGTTCTTCGAGTATACGGATACAATGGTAGCCTGTGGCAGCGACCCTAATGTGTTTAACTGTTTCTATGAACATAGCACTTACCTGAGTGGTTCACGTTACTATCAACGTTCTTTGGGCTCCACCTATGACAGCGATGCCAAGGTTTATGTGTTGGGCTTGGTGGGGCAATTTGCCGACAGCCACGGCATCAACGCTTACCTGCGCTATGCTCAACTCAATAAAGACGGCAAGTCTCCTGCTCATGGTTGGGCACCTCAGCCTGCCAAGGAAGACCTATTGATGTTGGAGCTCAGCTATCGAATGCCCTTGCTGAAGGGAATGATGACTTTTGGGGGAACCGCTTCCCGTTCGGAATTCGATACTGATAACGATACCGATGCCAGCCTATTTGGCAGTTACGAATACAGATTCTGAGCAATAACACCTTCCCCAAGCCGGCTTAGCCGGCTTTTTTTATGCCTGTAATCGGAATGTTATCAATGTTGGTTTTGATGGTTGCGTAAAAAGCAGCGTTGACATAATTTAGCCTTAAGAAACGACTTCTATGCTGCAGTTCAAGCCTATGTTTCATAGGCTTGAACTGTTTTTAGGTCAGTATCCCGGGAGCTTATTTTTGATTTCAGTCGTAATACCCGCCAAAGACGAAGCCGGCAATATAGGCCCTCTCATTAACGAAATCTGTCAGGCCTTGGCAAGTACAATTCCATTTGAAATTCTGGTTGTGGATGATGGCAGCAGCGATAACACTGCTGAAGAAGTGTTACAAACCGCAGAGCAAAATGGCTGTGATGCCAGAGTTATCCGTCATAAACGCAGTACAGGCCAGAGCACGGCTATCTGCACGGGAGTGCGCGAGGCCAAGGGGGAATATATAGTGACCCTGGACGCCGATGGGCAGAATGATCCTGCCGATATCCCCGCTATGATCCGGCTTATCCCGCAAATGAGCAGTGCTGATTTTTGTATCGCAGGTTATCGAAAACACCGTAAAGACACAGCTTGGAAACGCTTTCAATCCCGTTTTGCCAACCGGGTACGCGATGCTTTGTTGCACGATGGCGTTCCGGATACCGGCTGTGGCCTTAAACTGTTTCCACGAGCCAGTTTTCTGAAACTTCCCTATTTCAACCATATGCACAGGTATATTCCGGCGCTTATCCGCCGCATGGGGGGAGATGTGCGCATTTCCGTGGTTAATCACAGAGACAGACAAGCCGGTATTTCAAAATATACTGCCTGGAATCGACTCTGGGTGGGAATCGTCGACATCTTGGGGGTGATGTGGTTGATCCGCCGGGCCAAAATTGCCGAGATAGACAGCATTGAACACAGCCGCCGGGATTAAGTTGAAGCGTTTGCTAAAGACACTGTTGTTGCTCTCTGTCTTGCTTGGGCTGATGTTGGCCGTTCAGGCAGGCTGGTTTGAGCATCTCACCGACAGTAATTGGGTTGCCAACTATATTCAGCGCCAAGGGAGTGGTGGACTGGCGTTACTGTTTGCTGTGGGCACCCTGTTTACCGCAGTGGGCGGCCCGAGACAGATCATTGCCTTTGTCTTCGGTTTTGCTCTGGGGGGGGCTGTTGGCGCCCTGTTTTCTACTTTTGCCGCCTTGGCGGGTTGCCTTCTCAGCTTTTACTGCGCCCGCTTGACGGTACGCGAATTCTTGCAAAAACGTTTTGGTATACGGCTGCAACGTTTTGAACGGATGATCATCCATCGCACCTGGCTCAAAGTATTAATGATCAGGCTGTTACCTGTGGGCAGTAACCTGTTGACTAATCTTTTCGCCGGGGCAACCCGGGTTCCTGTCGGCGGTTTTTTGCTTGGCAGTTTCATTGGTTATTTACCGCAGATGCTGATCTTTGCCTATGCCGGGGCCGGTTTGGGTTTGTCTGATCAGTATCAACTTGGCATCAGTCTGGTGCTCTTGCTGCTTTCCAGCTTTATAGGAACTTACCTTTACCGTAATCGCCTGAGTCGTCAGGTGGATGATTTGGTCACAGATAAACAGGAGCTTTGATGAATTGGCTGCGTAGCTACTTTGACAGTGATAGTTACACCAGGGTGTTTTGGGCATTGTTCTGGCTGACCCTGTTTATTATGTTGCTGGGAATTGGATTCCGCTCTCCCTGGCCTGCTGACGAACCCAGATTTGTCGAAGTCGCCAGAGAAATGGTCAGTAGCGGTCAGTGGTTGTTTCCCAGTCGCGGCGGCGAATTTTATCCTGATAAACCGCCGGTTTTCATGTGGGCCATAGCACTTTGCTACGCCTTGATTGGTGATCTCAAGCTGGCTTTCTTGCTGCCCAATGCTCTGTGTGGTTTGTTGACAGTGATGCTGGTCTACGATCTGGGCGCCAGACTTTGGAATGTTCGCACCGGGCGCAATGCCGCTCTGCTGCTGCTATTGGTGCCGCAATTTTTGATGCAGGCCAAGAATGCCCAGATAGATGCCATGGTGATGTGCTGGGTTACTTTAGGGTGTTATGGTCTATTGCGCCATTTCCTCAAAGGGCCGAGTTGGGGCTGGTATTTCGCCGCCTGGGGCTTTATGGGGTTGGGGGTTATCACCAAGGGGGTTGGCTTTCTGCCTCTGCTGTTGCTGTTGCCGTTGGCATTTTACAGCTGGCAACGAGGCTTATGGCGAGAGAGCTGGCGCTGGCGGGCGCTATTGGGGCCGGTTGTTATGCTAGCCGTAATTGTGCTCTGGTTGGTTCCCATGATACTGACGGTTCAAGCATCCGCGAGCCCGGAGCACCTGGCTTACATGAACAATATTCTGTTTAAGCAGACGGGTGAGCGTTACGTTAATGCCTGGGATCATATCAAGCCTTGGTATTTCTTTGTTTTCAGTGTCATTCCCTGGCTCTGGTTCCCACTGCCTTTATTGGCATTGGCTTACGGAAAGCGACTCTGGGCAGCTATTAAGGCAGATCCAGGCATTGCCGTCTTGCTGTTATGGGTCTTGTTGGTGGTGGTATTTTTCAGTATCAGCCCCGGCAAGCGCAACCTCTATATTTTGCCGGCACTGCCTATGGCCGCGCTGGCCATTGCGGCTGCACTGCAGAAGGCACACTTGTGTCTGTGGTTTGAGCGCTTGGTTTCCGCCTTGCTGTGGTTGTTGGGGGGCTTGCTGCTGACTTTAGGCGTGCTGGCATTGCTGCACCATCCCAAATTGCTCGAGAGGTTGGCGGACTATACCGATGATCTCACAGGTATCGGCTATCTGTTTATGGTGCTCGGTTCCTCCTGGCTAATTTTGATTTGGTGGTTAAGGAAGCAGCCTTCGCTGTTCAGGGCTGGCGCTGTAACTATCCTGGGATGGCTTCTGGTCAGTACCTGGGGCTATCTTTTACTCGATGAAATACGTACTCCCAAGGCCTTGATGCAGCATACTGCCGAGGTGATAGGTGAGGAAGCCGAGCTTGGGCTGATCCGCTTCAAGGAGCAGTTTATTCTGTTTTCTCCCATAAGTATTACCCATTTTAGCTATTTGGCATCCACCGCCGAGCAGGAGCGCCGGGCCTGGCAGTGGCTGCAACAAGGTAAACAACGTTATCTCCTGGTTCCTGGGTGGGTAACCCTTGAATGCTTTGATTTGAGTAAGGGTCAGAACATGGGCTCGGCTCACAGGCAAGATTGGTATTTGCTGGCGGCATCGGCGAGTTTACCCGAGTGTCAGGCACCCAAGACCATGGTCAGTTACTACACGCCGCATCCGGGACAGTGGATGCGGGAATAGTCTTGAGTCAGCGCGTTTGGCACAGGCTGCAAAACACTGTGGTGCGCTGTCCCAGGCGTATTTCGGATAACATATGGCCACATTGGGTACAGGTTTCCCCACCGCGGCCATAGACGTGCAGCTTCTGGGCAAAGTAACCCGGTTTACCTTCGGCATTGGTGAAATCTTTCAGTGTGGTGCCGCCCTGTTTGATGGCCTGAGCCAGGATCAGCTTTATCTCGGCGACCAGCACTGTCAGCCGCTCTTTATCTACTTTACCGGCCTCGGCCTGCGGGTGGATCCCGGCGGCAAACAGGGCTTCGTTGGCATAGATATTACCGACACCCACCACAATGGCATTGTCCATCAGACAAAGTTTTATCGCCTTCTTTTTGCTCTTGAGTGCCGCTCGCAGTTGCTCGACATTGAAGGCATCCGTTAAAGGTTCGGGGCCCAGTTTGGCCAGCAGCGGATGTGCCGTTTCCGGCAACTCGCACCAGAGCCAGGCACCGAATCTGCGCGGATCGTTGAACCTCAGCACCCGGCCGTTTTCCAGCTCCAGATCTATATGATCGTGTTTCTCCGCCGGTGTGCTACGGGGCAAAATCCGCAGGCTGCCGGACATCCCCAGATGCACTATGCAGGTACCTGCATCTGTATCCAGCAGTAGGTATTTGGCGCGGCGGCGCACGGCTCTGATGGTCTGTCCTATGATATTGCGGGCCGTTTCGGGTACCGGCCAACGCAGTGAAGGATTACGAACGATAAGGTTACTGACAGTTTGATCAACAAGATACGGCGCAACCCCGAGGCGGGTCACTTCCACTTCCGGCAATTCTGGCATAAGGCTTTCTGCTCTATCAGCTTGTGGATACACTCAGCAGAGGTATAACACCACTTCTGAGGCTAGGGGGAATAAGATACCAGTTCCCGGCGGCAGATTTAAGCAGTCCCTGATGGGGGTAGAACAGCCAAAGTTGTGGCTCGGCAGCGCCGCTGACTTTCAACAGCAACTCTCGTGGCCGCTCATCTTGGGTGAGTTCAGGCTTACTGGCTAATGGTGATACCCGAATACTGAGCCAGGCTTGACTCCAGTCGGCGCAATTGAGCACCTTGGGATCACACTGCCATTGGCCATTGGCGGCCTGTGCCAACCAGATCCCGCCCAGTTGCAACTGCTGCAGTTCAGTATTGTTGTCAAACAGCTCGCGGGTATCGGGTACCGAGTTCATGCGTTTATCCAGCAAGGTCAGTACCGACACCATCAGAATGGAGGCCAGAATAATGATGTTATTCCACTGTTTGCGGGTCAGTGCCATGGGCAAGAATGTTTGGTTGAGGTCGAATCGCCAGTGTAGCACGGTGGCAGGTATCAGCCACCTGTGCTGTTCATAAACCTCAAGATCTGCACCTGATTGGGATCATCGAAGTGATGCTCTTTGGGCTTGCGCTGAATTGCCTCGAAGATAGCCTGCTTCAATACGTCTATATCACCAGGATGGCTGCGGATGATCTGCTTCAGATCCAGCGAGTGTTCATTTCCCAGGCACAGCAGCAAGCGGCCTTCGGCCGTGACTCTGACCCGGTTGCACTCATGGCAAAAGTTATGGCTGTGGGGTGAAATAAAACCTATATGGATAGGGCTGTCGGCCATGCTGTAGTAACGTGCCGGGCCGCCGGTACGCTTGGATGACAGGCTCAGTGGCCAGCGTTGATTGATAATTTCCCTGACATCACTGCTGCTCATGTGTCTTGGCAGAGAACGCTCTTCCATCACGCCCAGAGGCATCTCTTCGATAAAGGCGATGTCCAGCTGCTTTTTACGGCAATATTCCAGCAGATCGATGATTTCGTTTTCGTTGCGTCCCTTGAGGATCACGGCGTTGATCTTGATCCTGTCAAAGCCGGCTGCTTTGGCGACATCTATGCCCTTGAGCACCCGCTCCAGTTTGCCGTTACGGGTCAGGGTGGTGAAGAGTTCGCTCTTTAGAGTATCCAGGCTGATATTAAGGCGGTTCAAGCCGGCGGCTTTCAGCGCCGGAGCCAGCTTGGCCAGCCTGGAGCCGTTGCTGGTCATGGAAAGATCCTTCAGCCCGGGTAGCGCCGCCAGCTGCGCCACCAAGCGGTCGCAATCGCTGCGTACCAAGGGTTCGCCGCCGGTGAGGCGTACCTTGCTGACACCAAGCTCGGTAAAGGCGCGGCCGATAAAGGCCAGCTCCTCCAGACTCAATACCTGTTCCCGCTCCAGAAAACAGGGATCTTCACTCATGCAATAGATGCAGCGAAAATCACACCTGTCGGTAATAGAGAGGCGCAGATACTCTATTTTGCGGCCAAAGCCGTCACTCAGGCTGTTCAAGGGCAGGCTCAGAGCAGGTCTGCAAACGGGTGTACATAGACGGTTTCACCCGCCTCTATGCGTTCATCTGCCTCGCCGATAATCACCAAACAGTTGGCCTTGACCATGGAGCTGAGCATGCCTGAGCCCTGGGCACCGGTCGTACGTACGTGTAATTGGCCGTCATCTCCCAGGGTCATGATGCCGCGGCTGAATTCGGTGCGGCCGCTGCGGCTGCGCATGGCTTCATCGGCAATCGCCGGCAATAGTCTTGGTTGCCAGCTTGGTTCACCGGCCAGTTTACGCAATGCCGGTTGAACAAACATCAGGAAAGAGACCATCACGGCTACAGGGTTGCCGGGCAAGCCGAAGAACAATGTTTGGTCTATCTTACCGAACGCCAATGGGCGTCCCGGGCGCATATTGATGCGCCAGAAGTTGATTTCCCCCAGCTTGGCCAGCACTGTCTTGATATAGTCGGCATTGCCGACAGACACCCCGCCCGAGCTGATGATCACATCGGCCTGAGTCGCCGCCTGGCTCAATGTTTGGCTCAGAACCGCTTCCGAGTCTTCGATGATCCCCAAGTCCAGCACTTCACAGCCCAGACGTTTGGCCATCGCCTTGATGGTATAGCGGTTGGAGTCGTAGATGCAGTTGGCCTTGAGCTCAGTGCCGGGTTGGCTGACTTCATCGCCGGTGGAGAATACGGCAATTCTGGGGCGGCGCTTGAGGGGCATCTCAAACAGTCCCAGCGAAGCCAGCAGGCCTTGCTCGGCAGCGCCCAAACGAGTGCCACTGCCCAGGGCAACGGCGCCTTGGGCTATATCTTCACCCGCCAGACGAACGTGCTGGCCGCGGTAGATCTTGCCACTGAAGCTGACCTTGCCATCGGTTTCGGTGGCAAGCTCTCTGGGTTGAATGGTATCTGCACCCAGAGGAACCGGCGCACCTGTCATAATTCGTACCGCTTCACCCGGCTGCAGCTGGCCAGAATATTGATGACCGGCCAGCACTTCTCCTTTCAGTTCAAAGGATTGTGACATGTTGTCTTGAAACGCGAAGGCGTAACCATCCATTGCCGAGTTGGTCTGCTGCGGTACGTTCACCGGTGATATGGCGTCCTGGGCCAGAATACGATTGTCGGCTTCATCGAGCGTCAACAGCTCTGTCTCTGTGACGGGTTTGACTTGCTCCAGAATATGGTCGATGCCCTGACGTACCGACAGATTCCGTTCACTGCCGAGCTCACAGGCGCTCAAGGGCAGGGCTCTTGCTGAAGAGGGCTTGGATTCGGGGCGATAATCGCGAACATACTGCTGCACAAAGTCAGCAATTTGCGCCACATTGTTGAGATCCAGGCGGCGGATCTCTCCCGGCAGCTTGGTTTCATCACAGCAGGCAATTGCGAGGATATTGGGATCCTCGGTATGGATAAAGGGTTTGCCATGGGCGGCTCGGTGTAATTCAATTTTGGGCAGCGCCAGTTTCTTGAAGCCTTCCACCAACACCAGATCGGCCTTGTCCTGTTCCAACTGGCCGAGTAGATGCAGCAGGTCCGGATCTCTGTCCAGCGGATCTTCCGTCATCAAGGCCCAACGCACATGGGAGGCCACCAACATCTGTCTGGCGCCGGCCTTGCGCATTTCATAGCTATCTTTGCCCGGCTCATCAATATCAAAGTTGTGATGAGCGTGTTTGATCACTGCCAGTCTCAAACCACGACGATTCAGCTCAGGGATCAACTGCTTCAACAGTGTGGTCTTGCCTGTGCCGCTGTAGGCACAGAAGCCCAACACGGGAATGGACAGGGGATTGGTAAAGACAGTGCTCATAAAAACCTCTTAAGCTTGGGATATTTCCGCCGCGAGTTGTTGTTTTTGTTCGTTGGTATTGACGTTAATAAAGGCGCTGGGTTGATCGGCGAATGATTCAACCACTACCGGGTGTTCACTGTACCAGAGATCGATACGGCGCCTGCCGGAATCGAGAAAGGCCTGCATCGAATCCCTCACCGTCGGTTTGAGCAGCATAACCACCGGCTGCTCCCGCTCGCCGTCGGATGCCACGGCGAGATCCGCCTCTGACGCCTGCAGCTTTTGCGCCATACGCTCGACCAGGTCTTTGGGCAGCAAAGGGCAGTCGCAGGGCACCACCAACAGCAGATCGGCATCTGTCTTGTCCAGGGCGCTGATCATTCCCGCCAACGGCCCGGGATAACCCTGTTCCAGGTCGGCAATGACAGGAAAACCGAACTCAGCATAACGTGTTTGATTGCGGTTGGCGTTGATCAGGATCTGATTCACCTGAGGTTTTACCCTGTCGATAACATGGGCAATCATGGGGCGCCCCAGCAGGTCCACCAGGCCTTTGTCTTCTCCGCCCATACGCCTGGCCATGCCTCCGGCGAGTATCACCGCATCAATGCGCTGCGACATAGTTGTTCTCCTGCAGTTCTTCCGTGGCCAGAGTCAAATTGGCTGAGGTTGTCAGTTGTTGTGATTCGATATGCCAATGTTGATGACAAAGTGCCGTTAGTTCTGAGTGCTGGTGGCTACTGATAAGCAGTCCGGTACCTTGTTGCTTTAATTCGGCAATCATAGCAAAAACGGTTTGCTGCGATGCCCTGTCCATATTGGATATGGGTTCATCGAGCATGAGTAACTTGGGTTTCAACAGCCAGGCTCTGGCCAGTGCCAGCCGTTGCCGTTCACCGCCGGACAGAGTTGAGGCGTTGGTCTTGAGCAGTTGCCCCAACTGGGCATGTTCTATCGCGCTTTGCATCCTAGTGTGCTGTTCGGTCTTATCCAGGCTGCTGTATTTCTGCGCCAGTTGCAGATTGTAGCTGACATTGCCTTCAAACAGGTACGGGTGTTGATGCAGGTAAATAGCCTTGCCGAGCAAGGTATCGCGTCGCCACCAGGGCGCAGGCGGAAATCCTTGGGTATAGATGGTACCGGCACTGGGTTTGAGTAAACCGGCCAGCAGCTTCATCAGAGTGGTTTTGCCGCAGCCATTGTCACCTTGCAGATAGATGACCTCACCCTGGCAAAACTCCAGTTGCCGGGTGCGAAATAACAGGCGTTCACCAAAACGCATCTCAAGATCTTGGGCTATCAGCTTTATCATCAAGCGTCCTAATGACTTCTGGGGTTGGCCCTGCCACGCAGAGTACCCAGAGCAAAATTCAGTATCAGTGCCAGCACCAGTAGCACCAAGCCAAGGGCTATCGCCTGGGCAAAGTCGCCTTTACTGGTTTCCAGTGAAATCGCGGTGGGAATGTTACGGGTGACATGGGCTATGTTGCCACCAACCATCATGGAACAGCCGACTTCAGTAATGATACGGGAAAACGCGGCGATAATCGCCAGTAACAGAGGTACTCTCAGCTCGCGGCAAACCACCCAGATGGCCGAGGTCCAACTGGCGCCCAGAGTGCGGCTGGTTTCCCAGGCGCGGCGGTCGACACTGGTGAAGGCGGCATGGCTCATGGCTATCAGTACCGGGGCACAGATCATCATCTGCCCGAGGATCATCCCCTTCTGGGTAAAGAGCCAGCGAAGATCACCCAGAGCACCGTTACGGGTCAGCAGTAAATAGGCCAACAGGCCTACCACCACAGTGGGAATGGATTGCAGGGTCTGTACCAGATTGGTCACCAGCCAGCGGCCGGGGAATTGCACAAACGCCAGGGCGAACCCCAGTATCATGGACGGCAGCAAGGTGATCAGCAGCGCCGCGAAAGATACCGAGAAAGAGACGGAGATAATAGACCAGACTTCGGGGTCTCTGGAAAACAGCAGGCCTAGGGCCTGCTGTATAAGGGCTAACCAGCCTTCACTCATTTGCCGTAAGTTGCCTTGAACAGTTGTTCGCCTTGAACTTTATAGCTGTTGATCATGCTTTGTGCTTCTTTGCTAATCAACCAATCACTGAAGGCACGTGCACCTTTGTGATTCAGATCAGGGTATTTGGCAGGGTTGATCAGGATAACCTGGTAAGGGTTGGCCAAAGTGGCACCGCCGTCGAAGTCGATGCCCAGGTCCAGTTTGGCTTTGTAAGCCACGAAAGTACCACGGTCAGACAGGGTGTAACCTTGCAGTTCGTTGGCCATCAGCAGGGTTTTGCCCATACCTTGACCTACAGAAGTGTAACCTTTGAAGTCTGGAGTCACGTTGGCGGCTTTCCAGATGATCAGCTCTTTCTTGTGAGTACCTGAGTCATCACCACGGGATACGAAAGGTACACCTGACTTGGCGATTTTGGCGAAGGCTTCTTCGGCATTTTTGCTGTCACGGGCCTTGGCTGGGTCGTTCTTGGGGCCAAGGATAACAAAGTCGTTTTCCATGATGCCGCGAGGCTCAACACCGAAACCGTCGGCGACGAACTTGGCTTCTGCGCCAGGAGCGTGAGTCATCACCAGATCCACATCACCCTGAGAACCCAGTTTCAGAGCCTTACCTGTACCTGTGGCAATCACTTGTACCTTATAGCCTGATTCAGATTCAAATTTTGGCAGCAGGTAACCCAGCAGACCTGAGTTTTCAGTACTGGTGGTAGTGGCCAGCTTGATGGTTTCCTGAGCGGAAGCCGGGGCAGAGATCATCAGGCCTGCCGCAATGGCAAGACCCAGCAGTTGTTTCAAGTTCAACATTATTGCTCCTTGGCGTGATTTTAATAAGTGGGCCTAACCCATAAGCCTGCGGGCCACGGCCTTGTACTCGCACCCATTAAAGCAATTTGGGTGCCAAAAACGAATGTTTGCTATAAACCGATATTGAGGGATCCAATATGTGAACTGGATCCCAAGCTTGGTAAATAAGTATCAGACAAATTGTCCCAACCGGCTTTTTCTCTGGTTCATAGTGACCAATTTTTACCGTATCAATGATAGAATCTATTTCAATTGAGTCAAAATGTCCTGAAGCCGACAATATGAGCCAGATAGAAAAGCCACTTAAGTCTAAGCCAATGCCTTCTGCCGTGTCCGTGTTGATTGTCGACGACGAGCCCGGTATGCGCAGTTTCCTCAACAAAGCGCTGGCAAAGAAATTTGCCCTGGTAGAAACCGCCGCCAGCATAGAAGAAGCCGAACAATTGCGCAGCCGTTGTCACTTCGATCTGCTGATAGTGGATATACGTCTGCCTGGCCGCTCAGGTATTGAGTGGCGTGAGGCGCTGGATGATCAGGAGCGGCGCTCCGACATCATCTTTATGACTGGCTATGCCGATATGGAAGTGGCGATTCAGGCACTCAGGGCCGGCGCTTCCGACTTCATCATGAAGCCTTTCCATCTGGAGCAGATGATGAAGGCGGTCGACCGCTGCATCGAGCGGCGCTTGCTGAAGCGGGAAAACCTGATGCTGCGCCGGGAAGTGTCCAGTGGCTATTCCTCCACCATCATAGGCAACAGTGATGCCATGATGGAGGTCAAGCGGGTGATAGAGCGGGTGGCACCGACCAATGCGGTGGTGCTTATCGAAGGTGAGTCCGGCACGGGCAAGGAGCTGGTGGCCAGGCAACTTCACCTGCTCAGTGGTCGTCAGGGTCCCTTTGTGCCTGTTAACTGCGGCGCCATTGCCCCTGAGCTGCTGGAGAGTGAACTCTTTGGTCATACCGCTGGCTCTTTTACCGGTGCCAAAGGCAATCGCGAAGGTCTATTCAGCTTTGCCTCCGGAGGCACCATCTTCCTCGATGAGATTGGGGAGATGCCGCTGAAAATGCAGACGGCCTTGCTGCGGGTGTTGGAGCAAAAGGCGATTCGTCCGGTTGGCAGTGAAAAAGAAGTTAATATTGATGTCCGGGTGATAGCGGCAACCAACCGTAAGCTGGCCGATGAAGTGGAAGCCGGGCATTTCCGCCGCGACCTCTTCTACCGTCTCAATGTACTCGACATAGTGATCCCGCCATTACGGGAAAGACCGGATGATGTGGTGGAATTGACCCATCACTTTACCCGCCAGTTGGCCGCAGAGCTCGGGGTGAAAGAGGTGGTCTGGAGCCATGAGGACCTGCTCAAACTGCAGCAACATCAGTGGCCTGGGAATATTCGCGAATTGCGTAACATGATAGAGCGCTGCATTCTGCTGGGTAAACCACCGGCGGAATACTGGAAAGAACAGCCCAAGGCCGAACTGAATGCCCAGCCTGGCTATCCCCACGACTGGGCGCTCAAGGATGTGGAAAAAGACCATGTCACGGCCGTGGTTGACTCCCACGGCGGCAATAAGTCGGCGGCAGCCAGGGTGCTGGGAGTATCTCGCAAAACACTGGATCGTAAATATAAAGAGTGGTTTGACTGCGAGTCGGAGGTCTGAGCTTGTCACTGTTCAAACGGCTCTTTGGCCTGAGTTGGCAGCAGCTGCAGGCAAAGGTGCGTTATCGCATTCTGATCCTGACTCTGTTGCCTATCTTGCTGACGTTGGTGAGCTTGGTGTTTATCACCATATACTGGAATATCAGCTACACGGGCAAACAGCTGTTTATGAAGGTCAAGGCCGACCTGACAGTGGCCAACAACACGCTGGCCGCGGTGCAGGAGCGTCAGGAAAAGCAGCTGGAACATGTGATGCAGTCTTTCGATTTCCAGACCCATTTTCGTTCGATACTCGAAGGTGAACAGCAGAAGCAGAAAGATCTCAATGCTTTCCTGGATCAACAGCGCAAGGCGTTGGATCTCGATTTTCTGCGTCTGGTCAGAATTGCCGATGCTGCGGCCGATCCTGACTTGCGGCAGATGCTGCCCTTGGTTCAGGGGCAAAGCGCCTATTCAGGGCTGATGGTGCTCTCCTCCTCGCGGCTGGCACGAATCGATCCCGAGTTAGCCGAGCGTGCCAAGATCCCGGTAAAAATGACCTTAAGGGCACAAAATCCCGACAGAGAAGTGGAAGAGCGGGGCATGCTCAGTCGCAGCCTGCTGCCGGTAGCCGATGAAAACGGTAAGGTTGGCTGGTATCTGGATGGCGGGATCCTGTTTAATCGCAATACTCGCATCGTCGACCATATTCGCGATCTGGTCTATGACAAAGGCACACTGCCTGAGCGTTCCATAGGCACTGTGACCATCTTCCTCGACAATATCCGCATCAGCACCAATGTGCCTCTGCATTTCTTCCCCAAAGAGGATGAAAATCGCGGCCGGGCATTGGGCACCCTGGTGTCCGAGGAGGTGCGTCAGCAGGTGTTGGTCAAAGGGCAACTCTGGGTCGATAGAGCCTTTGTTTACAACGACTGGTTTATCTCGGCCTATGCGCCGCTGACTGATATTCGAGGCCAGCGGATAGGCATGATCTATTCCGGGTTTTCCGAGTCGCCTTTTATCCATAACTATCTGCTTAATATCATAGAGTTGGGCACCATTTTGATGTTGGTGTTGCTGGTTTCCGGGCTCTTGGTTTATCGCGGTGCTTACAGTTTGTTGCAGCCGATAGAGCGTATTCACCAAGTGGTTAAGGCGGTGCAGTCCGGGCGCAATCTGCGTATCGGCGAGCTGGGACTGGACAGAGACAATGAGCTGGCCAACCTGGCCGAGCAGTTCGACCGCATGCTCGATTTATTGCAGCGCCGCAATGCGCAAATTCAAGCGGCGGCCGAGCAACTGGAGATGAAGGTTGAGGAACGTACCCGTAGCCTGCAGGAAAAAACCGAAGAGCTGCAGCGCAACGTGCAATTACTGAACGAAACCCGTCAGCAGTTGGTGACCAATGAAAAGCTCACAGCCCTTGGGGAGCTGACCGCTGGGATTGCCCACGAGATCAACAACCCTACCGCCGTAATCCTTGGTAATATGGAACTGCTGCGGGTGGAGCTTGGGGATAACGCCGAGCTGGTCGAAGAGGAGATAGATCTCATCATCCAGCAGGTGGGGCGTATCAGCACTATTATCCGCAGCTTGCTGCAGTACAGCCGTCCCGGCGAGTTCAATGCGCCGCTGGAGATGCATCAAATCACACCTATTATCGAAGAGATGCAGCTGTTGGTACGTCACTCACTGGGTAAGCAGGAAGTGGTGTTGTTGCCTGAGCTGAACGCCAGTTATCCGGTGCAGGTGAATCGTCCGCAACTGCTGCAGGTGCTGATCAATTTGGTGGTCAACGCTGCTCATGCTATGGATGGCAAGGGGCGGATCTGGATCCGCACCTATGACTGGGTGGAACAGGACGAACCTGTGGGGATCAAGATAGAGATTGAAGATGAAGGTTCTGGGATCCCGCAGGAGCAGTTGAGCCGGATATTCGATCCCTTCTATACCACCCGTAAGGATGGTACCGGGCTGGGCTTGTCGCTGAGCTACGGTATTATCAAACGCATAGGCGGCACCATAGAGGTCAGTTCGACTGTGGGTAAGGGGACACTGTTTACTGTCAGTATTTACCATATGGCCAAAGAGGATCAGTCAGGCCCCTATGATGGTTTGCTGTTCGGGTAGGTTCTTGGCTTGGCGTGAAAAAACAAAAAAAGAGCCGGGTAATTAACCCGGCCACAAAGAGTGTGTGAGCAATGTCGTGCTTTGCAAACTCAGGAACACCATAACTCTCAGCGGGTACTGCGGGCCTAAAGCTAAGGATGAGTTTTGGAACGCAAGTTAACGATAATCGTTCTCATTTATGTTTGCAACTATTTTTTGACCTTCGGCGATAAAATTTTCCAGTGCTATTCCTCCTTTCTTGGATGTCCGACCAAAAAATCTACCTAAACTTATTAATTTTAAATTAGTTTAAATCTAAGGTGCAGACCGGTAGTCATTGGTAGTTTTGGGGCTAAATCCAGATGGATACACCTTCCTTAGTGCCTGATTCCCTCAATGTTGGTTTGTAGAGAGGGGCATCAAAATTTAAAAACAGCGGCGAGGGATGAAAATAGTTGGCGGAGAGGAGGAGCATAAAGCTCTGACAATAAGAATCAGCCAAAAAAAAGGGCCGGGTAATTAACCCGGCCTAAAAGAGTGTGTGAGCAATGTCGTGCTTTGCAAACTCAGGAACACCATAACTTCAAGCAAATCTCAGTCGACTAGCGGTTAACTGACTCTCAGTTAAGGATGAGTTTTGGAACGCAGAACAAATGATAATGGTTCTCATTTTCGATTGCAACTGTTTTTTGTCTATATTCAAGACAAATTTATCTCAGGCCTCAGATACGATTGTCCCCGGTGCTACAAGCCAGGATGCGGCTGATGGCGGCCATGCTCCTGCCGCTGCTCTGCTGCCAATGATTGAATACAGCTTGTACCTGGGCCAAGCCGCTCTTTGAGCTGAAGCCTGCGTCCACCAGTTTGTGACTCTTGAGATAGTTTTGAACATCAGCGGTCAACAGGAAGCTGTCTTTACCTATGCCACGCAAAAAATAGGGGCCGGTATTGCCACCCAAGCGTGCACCACGGCGTTTGAGTTCCTGCCACAGTGAGGTGATCTCCTCCACCGGCCAGAGGGCGATATATCGGGCCAGGCTGCCGTGTTCTCTGGCAATATCCTGCACCATGAGCGCGTTATCATAAATGGCCTGGGTCTTTTTCTGGTGGCGAATGAGGCGACTGTCCTCACCTCTGGCCTGCAACTGCTCGGGGGAGAGCATCAACACTTTCATGGGTTCAAAGCCAAAGAAGGCCTCTTCATAGGCCGGCCATTTGTGTTCCACTACTTTCCAGACAAAACCACTCTGAAATACCTGTTTGCTGAGTGCTGACAGTAACTCGGCATCTGTATATTCCAGCAATTCTTCCGTGGAACAGACTCTGGGTAACAGGCTCTCCAGTCGCTCGGCGCCGCCTTTGCGCTCGCAGGCTCTGGCATAGATGGTGGCAAAATCTTCCGGCTTGCTCATGTGCTTTCCCTTTTGATTCAATTACAGCTGCACCAGTGTAATACCAATCGGGATAAAGATGGGAGTGATCAATGATGATTAACAATCACAGTCCCTCCCAGGCAGAGGGAGGGACTGTGGCACGCGATATCGGGTATCAGGATTGAGTGAGGCTCTGTTCAAACAGGGCCTTAAGTGAACGCCCTGGGCGCCCCAGCAGACGTTCCAGATCTGCGCTTTGCTGCTGATATTCACCATCGGCTATCGCCTTGGAGTTGTTGGCAAACGCCTTGGCCATAAAACCGGGGAGGCCGATCCCGAGGAAAATCTGCTCCAGCTCTGCGACTGAAATGTTTTGCAGCCGAATGTTTTTGCCACTCACCTGCGACAGGTATTGTGCCACCTGGGCCTGGTTCAACAGTTCCGGGCCTGTCAGGGTATAGGTTTGCCCAAGATGGCTGCTTACAGGCGATTCCGATGAGAGAATGCCGGCGATGGCCTCTGCCAGATCGGCCTTCCACACAGGGGCAAACAAACCATTTTCACCGGCATTGAGCATGGTTTCTGTTGCCAGAGTGTGCTCCAACCCGGCCAACTGCAATTCGGCATAGGGACCGTTACGTACCAAGGTGTAAGGCACATCTGAGTGAACTATTGCTGCTTCTGTTGCTGCATGGGTGCGGGCAAAGTCGAATGCCGAGTCCAGGGTCGCCAATTGGAAACTGGTATAAACCAATTGTTCGACAGCGGCGGCCTTGGCGGCGCTGAGCACATTCATGTGCTGCTGCAGTCTCTGATCATTGGGTGTATCACCCGAGATCAATAACAGGCGTTTGACGCCCTGCATGGCTTTCGAGAGTGAAGCCGGGTCACTGTAATCGGCAAAGGCTTTCTCTACATCAGCAAACTCGTTCAATTGTTCAGGGTGGCGACTTGCCAATCTCAACTGTTTGGCAGGAACCTTTGCCAATAAGGCTTGGCTGACCAGACGGCCCAATTGGCCGGATGCACCTAAGATAAGGATCATGTTTTTTACTCCAGTAGGTTTATGGCATCAGTGTATCCCCGTGGCAAAAATTGATAATGAGTGCTTTACTTATCACTTTGGTTATTGAAATTAAACAAAGGTGAGAGATGGATGCGGCGCAACTCTATCGTATGTTGGTATTCGCCACTGTAGTGGAACAGGGATCGTTAACGGCGGCCGCAGAAGTGCTGGGAATCAGCCGCTCCATGGTGAGTCAACATTTGAAGAAACTGGAACAGCGTCTTGGCTGCCGTTTATTGCACAGAACCACGCGCAAGATAGGCTTGAGTGAAGATGGTCAGCAGTTCTATCACTATTGTGCCGAGTTGTTGCAGCTGGCCAAGCAAGCCGAGGCCGTGACTCGCCCCAGTGATGAACAGCTACATGGCAGTTTGCGGATCACGGCACCTGTGGGGGTAGGTGAACTGTCACTGCTGCCCTTGATGGGCGAGTTTCACCAGCGCTTCCCCCATATCCGGCTGACACTGTTGCTGGAGGACAATAAGCTCAATCTGCTGGAGCATAAGATAGATATTGCCATTCAGGCCGGCTGGCCGGAAGACTCTGAATTCAAGGCGATAAAATTGGGCGACTTCGAAGAGTATCTGGTTGCTTCGCCCGAGTATCTCAGTCGCCACGGCAAGCCGCTGCATCCGGATAACCTGCATCATCACCAATGGCTGATGCATGCATCGAGTCATTTGCCTCGCAGCTGTACTTTGCACAATAGTCAGGGCGAACAGTTTCGTATTCGGGTTACCCCCTTTATCAGCTGCAACAGTACCAATGCCATCGCGGCTCTGGCTGCTCAGGGGCTTGGCATTGCCACCTTGCCGGATCATCTGTTGCAAAGGCAATTGGACTCGGGAGCGCTGGAACGTCTGTTACCGGATTATCATCTGCGTGAGGGCGGTATCTATGCCATTCACCCTTACCGTGAGGGGATGCCGCCCAGGGTCCGGGTCATGTTGGACTTTCTCAAGCAGAAGTTGGGTCAAACAGAGGGTGGATAATTCCTTGCAGCACTCATGGTAACTGTTCACGCCTTCCCTAAGCGGTAGCCAGCAACTAAAGTTAAAGTTGGTAACCATGGGGATCCCTGTCTATGGAGCTTTACTACCATCCATTGTCGCGTTATTCGCAAAAGGTGCTGCTGGCACTTTATGAAAAGCAGGCAAACTTCTTTCCCCGGGTAACGGATCTGCAGGATCCATTGGAGCGCCAACACTATCTGCATTTCTATCCATCCGGTAAGCTGCCACTCTTGGTGTGTCAGGACGGCAGCCTGTTGCCTGAATCCAGTATTATCATAGAGTATCTGGACAATAAAATGGACGCCGGCACCCGGCTGTTGCCCAAGGAGCCCGAGCTCAATCTGCAAGTGCGTCTCTATGACAGAATTGCCGATAACGACCTCAACAACAGTCTCTATCAATTGGAGCAGCAATATAGCTTACCGGAAGAGCAGCAACTTCCTCTGGTGCAGCGTCAAATTGAAAACCGTCTCAGACTTTGCCTGCGGGCGTTGGACTTACGCCTGGTTGAGCATCATTGGCTTTGCGGAGATGGGTTCACTTTGGCCGATTGTGCCTTAATCCCTTGTCTTGGTTATCTGCAGCGCAGTTTCAACTTACTGGACTACCAGCATTTGGGGCGCTACTGGCTGCAGGCGCAATTGCGGGGTTCCTGGATGTTGGTGCAGGATGAAGTGACTCTGGCTCAGGAGGAGGCCAGCAGTGGGCTCAGGCCCATCCCCTGAGCAAGAATTCAGCTGTTGCGGGCCTTTTTGAGATCCAGGAACGACTTCCACTTGATGATCTCTGCCGGTAACTCGGGCGTGGTTTCATCGAACCCGGCTTCCGTCAACAGGTTTTCCGTGGGTACCGGCTTACGTTTGCAGACGAACAAACCTCTGACATGCACTATGGCATGCAGGCCTCTGTCCGACAGGAAACGCTGCTCTATGTAGAAATACTTTTCATCCCAGCCAACCACGCGAGAGGCAATTTCAAACTGCTGTAATGGCCTGATATCCCTTACATAGGTGAACTCGGCAGCATTGACTATCGGCATCCATTTCAGTTTTAGAAAGCGCTTCAGCAAGCCCATTTCGGCCATCATATAAGTGCGGGCCAGATCCATAAATGCCGGGTAGCGGGAGTTGGTCAGGTGTAGGTTGATGTCACAGTCACTCGGTAAAGCCCGATAACGGATGCGGCTGGTGCCGAGAAAACCGATATCGTTTGCCCGGCGCACTCGCCAGAGCAGCAGCCAAAACAGGCGAAAGTAGAGGTTCATCAAAGGGTCCAAGAGTTGAGAGGAATTAAAGGCTATCAAAGGTCATACCAGACGGCAAGCGAGAACTGGCTCACAAAAAAGGCGCCCGCAGGCGCCTAATCAATTGCTTCTGCCTCAGGCTTGGATCCCTGAGTGACGCAGCAGTGCGTCTATGCTGGGCTCGCGGCCACGGAAGCGGGTAAATAGCACCATAGGCTCTTCACTGCCGCCCATCTCAAGTATGTTGTGCAGGAAGTCGCGTCCTGTGCTCTCGTTGAAAATACCTTCCTCCTCGAAGCGTGAGAAGGCATCGGCAGACAACACTTCGGCCCACTTGTAGCTGTAGTAGCCGGCGGCATAACCTCCGGCAAAGATATGGGCGAAACCGTTCTGGAAGCGGTTGAATTCAGGCGGTGTGACCACGGCCACCTGGCGTCGAACCTCATCCAACATCTGTTGAATATGGGCGCCCTTGGCCGGATCAAACTCCTGATGCAGGCGGAAGTCGAACAGAGAAAACTCCAGTTGCCGCAGCATCATCATGCCGGACTGGAAGTTCTTGGCGGCCAGCATCTTGTCCAGCATCGCCTTGGGCAGCGGCTCCCCGGTCTGATAATGGCCGGAGATCTCCGCCAGCGCCTCTTCGGCCCAGCACCAGTTCTCCATAAACTGGCTTGGCAGCTCCACGGCATCCCAAGGTACGCCGTTGATGCCGGAAACCCCGCCGACATCGATGCGGGTCAGCATATGGTGAATACCATGACCAAATTCGTGGAACAGGGTAGTGACTTCGTCATGGGTAAACAGCGCCGGCTTGTCACCCACAGGGCGATTGAAGTTACAGGTGAGGTAGGCTACCGGCTTTTGCAGGCCTGTGGCCGTCATCCGCCGGGTTCGGCAATCATTCATCCAGGCACCGCCCCGCTTGCCTTCTCGGGCATAGAGGTCCAGATAGAAGCTGCCTCTGTGTTCGCCCTCGGCATCCAGGATGTGGAAAAAGCGCACATCTTTATGCCACTTGTCGAAATCCTGCTGCTCTTTGACCTCCATACCGAACAAGCGCTTGATGGTGTAGAACAGGCCGCTGAGCACCTTGTCTTCGGGGAAGAAGGGACGTAGCTCTTCCTGAGATATCTCATACTTGTGCTGCTTGAGCTTTTCGCCGTAGTAACCCAGATCCCAGGCCGCCAACTCGGTTACACCATAATGCTCCTTGGCAAACTCCTTGAGTTCGGCCAGCTCGGCCTTGGCCTGAGATTTGGAGCGCAGTGCCAGCTCATTGAGGAAGGCGATAACCTGCTCGGGCGATTGCGCCATCTTGGTGGCCAGGGACTTATCGGCATAGGTATCAAAGCCCAGTAACTGTGCCAACTCATGGCGTAGGCTCAGGATCTCGTCCATCAGCGGGCCATTGTCGAACTCACCGGCATTGGGGCCTTGATCCGAAGCGCGGGTAACAAAGGCGCGGTAGCACTCTTCACGCAGACTGCGGTTGTCGCTGTAGGTCATGACCGGCAGATAGGATGGAAAATCCAGGGTGAATAGCCAACCTTGCTGCTCTTTGGCCTCGGCCATCGCCTTGGCGGCGGCAATGGCAGACTCTGGCAGACCGGCCAATTCGGCTTCATCGGTAACCAGTTTGCTCCAGGCATGTGTGGCATCCAGCAGTTGGTTGGAATAGGTGCTGCTGAGTTCGGACAGGCGCTTTACAATCTCTCCATAGCGAGCTTTTTGTTCATCATTGAGGCCTATTCCCGACAGTTCGAAGTCTCTCAGGCTATGTTCTATCACAGTCTGTTGTGCCTGGCTGAGCAGGGCAAATTCCGCCGATGCCTTGAGCTCTTTATAGGCCTGATACAGGCCCTGATGTTGGCCGACAAAGGTGCTGTACTCAGACAACAATGGCAGGCAGGCATCGTGCGCGGCGCGCCACTCTTCATTGCTGAGTACAGAATTCATATGGGAAATCGGCGACCAGATCTGGCTCAACTCATCGTCCACCTGCTCCAGAGGGGCCACCAGGTTTTCCCAAGTGTAGGGGCCTCCGGCGGCCAGCACGGCTTCTATCTTATCGCGGCATTTGGCTATGGCCTGTTCGACCGCCGGTTGAATGTGCTCGGCCTTGATACTGGAAAAGGGCGGCAGCTCCTGTGCTGTCAGCAGCGGATTGGTCATTGTCTGTCCTCTCTTTGGGCGTGGGCCATAGGGCCTGCATTGGATGCCTGGTCTTGCCGCCATGGCGGCGAATATTCAGGGGCGTGGCTAATAGATAAGGGTTCCGCTGTGATTTATCAAGGTGATAAAAGCGATTGGTGCCATGGCTGTGGCATAGATGTGAAACATAGCAGTGAAACATAGCCGCCAAACTCGGCAGTGAAATACCCGTGGGTCACGAGTCACTGCTGCCGAGGAAGAGAGCCTACCGTCAATGCACAAAAAAATCATAAATGATAACTGGATCTAAAACACGATTCGTTATCATTTACATAATGGGGTGGTGGAATAAAATAAACTTTACTTTGTAAGTTTGGTACGTTTTATGCGCTATCCGCTCTTGTTGCTGACACTCCTGTGCTGCAATCCATTATTGGCCGATGAGGCCGCCGAAACCCAACTCATGCTGGGGTGGGACAGCCGCTATATTTCCGAGGGGCGTGACAACTTGTCTGCGGGCGGGATTGCCTGGAGTGGCATTCACCATAGCCGTGATGGCCTGGGGGCCTTCGTGTTGTTTGGCCGAGCCGACAGTGTGAACTACGCCGAGCTCAATGCCGGGGTGGAATACTGTTTCAACCCACTCGAATCAGTGGAAGCCGGTGTCGGCATGCAGCGACTGGAGTTTTACGGTGATGAGCGCACCCATGACAATGAGGTGTACGCCTATCTCGCCTATCAGGGGCTGAGCTGGCTGACACCATCGATTAACTATACCTATGCTACTGAAGCCTCTGGTTATTTTGTTGAGTTGAGCCTGCACAGCCATTGGCAAGTGAACGAGCAACTGACTCTTACCCCCTATGTGACCCAGGGATTCGACTTTGGCTATGCCAGCCAGACCCATGATGGCCCCAATCATCTGCAGTTTGGTGTAGAGGCATGCTACTCATTAACCTCTTCTTTGGTGGCTTCCTTGCATTTGAGTCACAGCATAGCGGAGGATGATATCAAGCAGCAGGCGCAAGAGGAGGATTGGCATGGTGACCTGGATCAGTCTTATGCCGGCTTGCATCTGGAGTGGCAGTTTTAAACTGGCTAACATTCACCGCAGCTTCTAGACTCTGATGTGAAGACAAACAGCGTCGAAGGATCGATGCGGGAGTACAGGGAATGTTAACCTACAGAATCGGCGGGCTTTGCTGCCTGCTCCTTTGGTTTGGAGTCACCCCATTGGCTGAATCCCAGGCCGAATCAAGCTCAGACCTGAATCCAGACCTGAAGCTAGTGTCGAGTTCAGAGCCCTCAATAGATAAGCAACTCAGCAACCCGGACAAAGAGCCTGGTTCGCTCCCTCTGGGGTTAGTGCTCGACAGCGAGGGCAATCCTATTGCCATTCCACAGCAGTTTGAAGCCGCACTTGAATATGAGTCTGCGCCCTTGCCTAAGGCCTCGCGCGACAGTAAACCAACGAAATCCAGAAAAAAGAAGGCATCCAAGCCTCGCCGCCAAGTCGCCGATGATCCCAGTTGTCGCTGGTTGGATAAGCGAATGACAGAGCTGGAGCGGCGCCTCAGGCAGAAAGATTCCCACACTGCCAGATTTTTGCAGGCTGAACTCGGCGAGCATCAACAGCAGTTTCGTTGCCTCAAGTGCTCGGGTTCAGGGCCTGAGACCCAGGATTATTCGCGCTGCACCTTGTATCACTGAAATTTTTACCGGCAGACTCTGGTCTGGTCACTTGATCTGAATCCCCCTACAATGGCTCACAAGTATCCCGCCAGACGGGAGGTCGCCCTGTTGGGCGAAAGAATCTGTATCAATCGACGGAGATAAACATGGCACAACATTTTGACTATATCTGCCTGGGTGCGGGCAGCGGTGGTATTGCGTCAGCCAACAGGGCCGCCATGCGTGGCGCCAAGGTGTTGCTGATTGAAGCCAAACACCTGGGTGGTACCTGCGTCAACGTCGGCTGTGTGCCCAAGAAGGTCATGTGGTATGGCGCCCAAGTGGCCGAAGCCATGCATCTCTATGCCAAAGATTATGGTTTTGATGTCAGCGTCAACCAGTTTGACTGGAACACCCTGGTGGCCAGTCGTGAAGCCTATATCGAACGGATCCATGGCTCCTATGAGCGCGGTCTGGCCAACAACAAGGTCACTGTGGTTAACGGCTATGGCCGCTTTGTTGATAACCACACCATTGAGGTCGACGGCGAACACTACAGTGCCGAGCATATTCTGATCGCGACCGGTGGCGCGCCCAGCATTCCCGACATTCCCGGGGCAGAACATGGCATAGACTCGGACGGTTTCTTTGCCCTGCGTGAACAGCCCAAGCGGGTAGCTGTCGTGGGTGCCGGTTATATCGCGGTGGAAATTGCCGGTGTATTGCATGCCCTGGGCAGTGAAACCCATCTGTTTGTACGCAAACATGCGCCGCTGCGTAACTTTGACCCCATGCTCTATGAAACACTGATGGAGTCCATGGCCAGCGAAGGGCCTTCGCTGCATACCCAGAGCATTCCCAAGGAAGTGCGTAAAAATGCCGATGGCAGCCTGACTCTGGTGCTGGAAAACGCTGACGAGTACACAGTGGACTGCCTGATCTGGGCCATAGGTCGGGCACCGGCCACAGGCAATATCGGCCTTGAAAATACCGATGTGCAGTTGGATCCCAAGGGATATGTGATAACCGATGCCCAGCAAAACACCAGCGCCAAAGGGGTTTACTGTGTCGGTGACATCATGGCGGGCGGAGTAGAGCTGACACCGGTTGCCGTCAAGGCGGGTCGCTTGCTGTCAGAGCGTCTCTTTGGCGCCATGCCGGATGCCAAGATGGACTATGACTGCATCCCGACTGTGGTCTTCAGCCACCCGCCAATTGGCACCATGGGGCTGACAGAGCCTGAGGCCAAAGAGCGCTTCGGTGAGGATCTGGTGAAGGTCTACACTTCATCCTTTACCTCCATGTACACTGCGGTTACTGCGCACCGTCAGGCTTGTAAGATGAAGCTGGTTTGTGCCGGCGCCGATGAAAAAGTCGTCGGGATCCATGGTATCGGCTTTGGCATGGATGAAATCCTTCAGGGCTTTGGCGTTGCCATCAAGATGGGCGCCACCAAGGCTGACTTTGATGCCGTAGTCGCTATCCATCCAACGGGCGCAGAAGAGTTTGTTACTATGCGTTAAGCTGTGACTCGTTGAGTCAAGCTTGTAAAAAAGCGCCCAAGGGCGCTTTTTTGTTGTCTGCGGCGGCTTCAATGTCATTGCCGAGGCGCCATTTTACTCAAGGCTAAAGGCTTTCCGCTTGTGTCGGTGCTTTCGAGTCCTGAGGTTCCAGGCAAGCCAGTAATTGCTGTTGGGCTTCATCGCGCTGCGATTTATCTATCATGCCATAAAGAATTCTCAGTTCATGACTGACCCCTTGCTCGTCTCTAACCTTGAACGTCAACTTGCTGCTGTCCTGATAACCCAGGGTGATTTTATCTAAGGGTAACAAGTAAAACTGTTTGCCACTGGAGTCGGGTGAGAAGGAGATCCCTTCATTGACTATGGCAAACAGGTAGCCGGATTTTTTGATCTGGTATTTGATCATGGCGAATAAAGCGGCGAAAGCCATAAAGCCCCCTACCGCCGACCCGAAGCCCATCATGAGTACGCCTATAGCCATCATGATTGCTGTGCCCCCGGTAATATCGGCATATTTAAACACTGTATGATGCTGCTTCACCTTCTCAGGGTCGCTCTTTTGCAGGTTACGGAAGCGATAACGCTTCATATCGTTCCCCAGGCCATCGAGGAAAAATATACTCCAGGGAATAAAGGGAAGGCTGGCAATGATTGCCATGGTCAGCGTCAGTTTTTGATAACGACGGAAAGTAAACAAACAGAGGCACAGTACGATAAAGGCACTCAGGAAGAGTAGCTGCAGCTTTTCAGCGCCGCTTTGGCTCATTCCCATTTCTCGAATAAGCACTTCATCTATTATCACGGGAGTTAGGCAGAGAAAGAGTAGCGTGACAGCTAACCCGATCCAGGTTGTGGTTGAAATCCATTTCATGGTTATTTCCTTTGTTAAGCCATCTTGGCTTGAGGTTTCTACAGTAGGTTGAACAGCTTCTCCACAATAAGCCAGAAATCCGCCTTTGCCTATCGCCTTTTGGGTGGGAATTACCTCAGACGCTTTTGAGGTTAAGGGGTGCGCAGGGGGCAATCTGCCTCATATCTTGTGACAGTTTTCTGCTTGGCCGCCAAGCGGTGAAATGAGATAGACTCGAAGATCAAACGCCTGAAACCCCATAAATAAGATCAAGGAAATTTGCATGTTCAAGCCCAATGCCATCGCGCTGTTTACCGCCGCGGCCCTGCTCGGCGGCCTGGCCGCTTGCCAGTCTCAAGATACAGCTTCAACCAAGGTGCCGTCTGTGGCTTCCAGTCAGGGAGAGGCCAATATAGGCATCAGTCTGGCGGCCATGGATACCAGTATTAAACCAGGAGATGACTTCTACAATTACGCCAATGGTCAATGGATGCGGGATACCAAGATACCTGCCGACCGAGCCTCCACTGGGTCTTTTCTGGTGGCTTTTGAATCGACCGAGCAGCACAAGGCCGAATTGATTGCTGAGCTGGTGGCCAAGCCCTATGCTGTCGGTAGTGATGAAGCGCGAATTGCCGATTTTTATCTGGCCTATACCAATACTGATGCCATCGAAAAAGCTGGCCTGCAGCCATTGGCGAATTACCAAAAGCAGATAGCAGCCCTGAAAACCAAACAGGCGCTATCGGCGGCCTTGGGAGCCAGTTTACGGGCCGATGTTGACCCGCTCAATGCCACCGACTATCACACTGAGAATCTGCTGGGGGTATTTGTCACCCAAGGGCTGGCGACTCCGGGAGAGGTATTGCCCTATCTGTTGCAGGGCGGGCTGGGATTGCCGGAGCGGGAATACTATCTGTCGGGCGATCCCAAGATGCAGCAACTGCGGCAGGCTTATCGCCACTATGTCGAGACCTTGTTGCAAACCGCCGGCATAGACAATGCCGGTGAACGGGCCGAGCGAATATTCGCGCTGGAGCTGAAAATAGCCGCCGCCCACGTCAGCCGTGAAGACAGTGAAGACTTTGCCAAATCATCCGCAGTTTGGAGCCGGGCTGACTTTGACACCAAGGCCCCGGGTATCGACTGGCAGGCATTCTTTGAGGCCGCGCAACTTGGCCAGCAGCCACGCTTTGCCGCTTATCATGGCCCCGCCATCCGCGCACTCTCGGCCTTGGTAGCTTCCGAGCCGCTGGCGAGTTGGCAAGATTGGTTGCTGTTCCACCAGATCAATAGCCACACAGATGTCTTGCCTTCGGCGCTGGATCAGGCGCACTTTGCCTTCTATGGCACGACCTTGTCAGGCACGCCTATGCAACGTAGCCGCGATAAGCGCGCCTTGGAGGCGTTGGATAATTATCTGGGAGATGCTGTTGGCCGCGCCTATGTGAGCCGTTATTTCCCGGCGTCGGCCAAGGCCAAGGTCAGCGAGTTGGTGGATAACATAGTCGATGCCTTCCATGGCCGGGTTGAGGCGATTGATTGGCTGGCACCGGCCACCAAACAGGAAGCTCTGGCCAAGGTCGATACTCTGGTGGTGAGTGTGGGCTATCCGGATAATTGGCGTGATTACAGCCATTATCAGGTGGGGCAGAGTGCTTATGCCAATGCCGTGGCCGGTGAACAGGCCGAATACGCTCATCAATTGGCCAAAATAGGCAAGCCCCAAGATAAAGGGGAATGGTGGATGAACGCCCAGATAGTCAATGCGGTAAACCTGCCGGTGCAAAATGCGCTCAACTTCCCGGCCGGGATACTGCAACCGCCGTTTTTTGATGCCACGGCCGACGATGCCTATAACTATGGTGCCATAGGGGCGGTCATCGGCCATGAGATCAGCCACAGCTTTGATAATAATGGTGCGGCTTTCGATTCCAGCGGCGCTATGCGCAATTGGTGGACTCAGGCGGACTTTGAGCATTTCGCCGCCCAAGGGGATGCCCTGGCCAAGCAGTTCGACAAATATGCGCCTTTCCCCGACTTGCATGTCAACGGCAAACTGACTCTGGGGGAGAATATCGCTGATGTAGCCGGATTGGCTGCCGCTTACGATGCTTACCGGGCGTCACTCAAGGGCAAAGAGGCGCCCGTTATTGCCGGTTTTAGCGGTGATCAACGTTTCTTTATCGGTTATGCCCAAACTTGGGCAACCAAGATGCGAGATCAGGCCATGCGCCAACGTATTGCCACCGATGGCCATGCTCCCGGCAACTACCGGGCCCTGACTGTGCGCAATCTGGATGCCTGGTATAGCGCCTTCGATGTAAAACCCACAGATGCGCTCTATCTGGCGCCAGAGGACAGAGTCAGGATCTGGTAAGCCTACCGATAAGAAGACCGCCATCAGGCGGTCTTCTTACATCCTGGCGGATCGCTTAAGCCCAATCCTGCGCTAATCCAAACTCAGAAAAAGAACTCCAGACCAAGAAAGACACCGTCTACCTGATTTCTGTCCAACATATAACGACGGTAATCGGCTCTGATCGCCCACTGTTCGGAGAGTTGATATTGGCCACCCAGACCCCAGTAGAAGTCGACGCCAGAGTCGTCATAACGCAACTCTTGCTGTTGCCACTGGCTGCTGAAGTCGCTCTCCCAGACAAATATCCCGCCGTTGAGGCTGAAAGACCAGTCGAGATATCGCCAAAAGCGGTATTCGGCTCCGGCAGTTACCCCGGAGGCCAGTTGCGGCCCAAGGTTGGCAAGTGATTGCTGCAAGGCCTGTGGGTCGAGAGTGCTGCCGGCCAGCATGAGTGAGGTTTCGCCCAAATCAAGATAGCCAAACTGCAGCGCCCAGGCATCACTAGCCTGGTAGTTCAGCGCCACAGACCAGGCGAAATCATCTTTGCCCAACTCCGTCAGTTTGATCTCTGCCGGTAAGGCCTGGTTGATATCCGACTCCGAGAGGCGGGCATGGCTGTAACCCAAGTTGAGGTTCACAGACCAGCGCGCCTGGGCATTGAAACTGACCCCAATTGCCAGTAGCAGCAACAGCGGCAGGCTTGCCAAACGCAGGCTTAAGCGCCTGAATCCCGCCATCACCAGCATTAGTGCCAAGGCCCAAGGGGCGACGGCCCCGCCGGAAGAGCGGTTTTCCACCACAACCTCTTGATAGGCCGTGACCGTCACCACTACCTGAGCGGTTGCCGAGGCGCCGTTGCCATCACTGACACTGAAGCTGATGATGTCTGTGCCCGCAAAGCCGGTCTTAGGTTGATAGCTCAGCGTCTGTGATGTTGTGATGCTAACGCTACCGGATTGAGCCACAGCGCTTTCCAGTGTCAGGCTGTCGCCATCCGGGTCACTGGCAGTGCTCAATACATCCAGCTCTATCGCCGTCCTGTCGTCCGTGCTGGCGCTGCTGTCATTCACCACTGGAGCCCTGTTGTAAAAGACAACCAGTTCGGCATGGCTCATTGCCGTACCACCCATGCCGTCGCTGACGGTATAACTCAGCTGTGCGTTGCCGATAAAGTCTTCCGGCGGCGTGTACATCAGGCTGAGCTTGTCGTCACTGACACTGATCTCACCGATAGAGACACTGGCCTGCACCAGATAGAGGCTGTCGTTATCGGCATCATTATCGTTGGCCAGTACGTCCAGCAGATGTTGCTGATTCCATGGCAAACTAAAGCTGTCAGCCTGGGCTATGGGGGCTTGGTTGGCTGACAGCTTCACGGCAACGCCGCCCGGGTCGACTATGGTGCCATTAGCTTGGCCGTCACCGTCGTTGGGGCCACCATCCTGAATAAGCAGTTGCACACACCAATGACCTTCAGTAAGGCCACTCTGCCAGCTGGCATCACCCATTGGTGGACAATATCCGGGTTCTCCCGCGCTGCTAAATATCTGGTTGTTGGCATCTGTTACAAACTCCTGCCAGCCGGAAGCGACATATTTACGGTATTGAGCTTGTGCCGGTATCGCCTGAACTTGCGGGATCACTATGCTGACACTGCCGCCATACTCGCTGCCCTCGAGTTCGAAGTCGAATAAACCTCCGACAATTTTCCCTTCACTGTCATCTGGCAACATTGAGCCATCTTCCAGCTCAATACCGTTATCCAGCCGCTGTAGACTTAGCAGCCCCTTACGGGAGCAGATGCCGGGTTGCGCCTCGGCCAGGTAGCTATTGGGGCGGCTGAGCTGTTCGGGGATTACATTACAAGGGTGATCGCCCTGCAGATAGGCCGGAATACCATTGCCGTCCGGATCGCCATAGCCTTCGGCACTATCCGGTAAACGGTTGTTGTTGGCGTCTGTTTCCCCAAGAGCCGGTAGCTGTGCCAGCAGCAATAGCTTGAGACTCTTGCTGCTTCCCAGTTGGGGGGAACCATCGTCCATGGCGTTCAATGTCAGAGTCATAATCCCTGGAGCCAGCGTTGCGGGGTCAAAGGTGAACTCGTTTGCAGAGGTCGAGAGGTTTGTCATAGCTGGCTCGCTGGACCAACTGAGGCTGATATTGTCTGCCGGGTTGGGGTCAGCGACTTCTGCCGTTACCGTTACCAAGCCATCCGAGCTGCTGACACTGGAGCGCATTTCACCCTGTTGACTGGCGCTCAAGCTGAGGTTGGGCGCCAGATTATTGTTACTGATGCGTATTTCAGTAGCGGCGTTGTGTCCGGGGTTTTGGCCGTCGTCCAGGGTGATTGTCAGCGATTTTTGTTGCCCGGTGGTCAAGTCGGCAAAAACATTGAACTCCAGGCTGGTGGACATTCCCTGATTCAAGAGCAGGCTTCCGCTTGCGAGATCATGGTCTTGACCCGCAATCGCATCGCCGCTGACACTGTAGCGGATTTCCATCGGATACTCGGGGACCGAGCCGTTGAGCAAAACCGGCACCTGCACCCGAGTGAAGTTGGCGACAGTTTTCGAGGCTCCCAGGTTAATCCTGGGGTACACGGTAACCAACTGCGAAGCTGTGGCACTTACCCCCTTACCATCTGTGGTTTTCCAGTAAGCCAAATGTTGGCCGGGAGCAAAAAACGGGAAGCCGTTCAACAAGGATACCGGAATGGGGTTGTCATCGCTGTCGATGGCGCCGACCCGACCCAAGTTTACCCGGGTAAACAGACCTGTGGCGTTGGCTGTGACATCGGCCGGGATATTGATGACGGGGGCTTCTGGATTACTGCCTTCTATGCTGAAGCTCACCTTGGCACTGACATAAAACTCTCCGTCCGTGATGCTGTAGCTGAGTCGCACCTGACCATTGAAGCTTTCCGGCACTGTCAGTTGCAGCTTATCTCCCAGTACAGTAGCAGTGCCCAGGCTGGTGCTGATATCCACAATCGTCAGTGGATCGTCATCTGGGTCACTGTCGTTGGCCAGTACATCGAGTAAATAGATATTTTCCTGGCTGAAGGCCTGGGTTATCCGGTCGTGGTTGGCCTGTGGCGCTTGATTGACAGCCTTTACTTCCACACTAAAGGGCGCCAAATCTGTACTGAGCGCACCATCTGACACTCGGATAATGATGTTGTTACTAACGCCTACATGCTCTCGCAGTGGAGTACCACTGAGCTCGCCGCTTGCCGTGTTGAAACTGGCCCAGGCCGGTTTGTTGCTGATGCTGAACGTCAGAGGATCTTGATCCGGATCTGTGGCCGTGGGGATAAAGCTGTAATAGCTATCCTGATCTACGCTGCCGGCTGGAGTACCTGAAATACTGGGGGCCTTGTTATCCGGCTCCGGGGTTACAGTATTGGAGGGGCTTGAGGCCGGGCCTATGCCTGCGATGTTGCTGGCGCTGACGGTAAAACTGTAGCCGGTGCCGTTGCTCAGACCGCTAACTGTCAGCGGTGAGGCGGTGCCGCTAGCGGTGAAACCACCCGGGGTTGAGGTGACTGTGTAACTGCTGATCGCCGCGCCGCCGGTACTTGCCGGGGCGCTGAAGCTGACCGTGGCGCTGGCATCGGCCGCGACAGCGCTGACAGACATCGGCGCGCCGGGCACCACAGCATTGACTGTAAAGCTCTGTGTCACAGTAGGCGCCGCATTGTAGCCGCTGTCCCCGGCTTGGTCGGCGTTAATGCTGCAACTGCCGGCGCTGATAAAGCTGAGAGTGCCGGTAGTTGTGATGGTACAGACTCCAGTGGTACTGGAGCTGAACACAGGCGCCAGCCCTGAACTGGCGGTGGCCGTAAGGGTTGGCGCGCTGCCAAAACTCTGCGCCCCCGGGTTGTTGAAGCTGATGCTCTGGTTCGCCTTGGGGGTCACAGTATTGGAGGGGCTCGAGGCCGGGCCCGTGCCTGCTGTGTTGCTGGCGCTGACAGTAAAGCTGTAGTCGGTGCCATTGCTCAGGCCGCTAACTGTCAGTGGCGATCCGGCGCCGCTGGCGGTGAGGCCTCCCGGGCTTGAGGTGACTGTGTAACTGCTGATCGCCGCGCCGCCGGTACTTGCCGGGGCGCTGAAACTGACCGTGGCGCTGGCATCAGAGGCAACAGCGTTGACCGACGTAGGCGCGCCGGGCACCACGGCATTGACCGTAAAGCTCTGGGTCACGGTTGGCGCCGCATTGTAGCTGCTGTCTCCGGCTTGGTCGGCATCAATACTGCAAATGCCAGTAGTGACAAAGGCTAATGTACCAGTGGATGTGATGGTACAGACCCCAGTGGTCGTGGAGCTGAACACAGGTGTTAGCCCTGAGCTGGTGGTGGCGGTAAGGATTGGCGTGGTGCCAAAGTCCTGCGCCCCCGGGTTGCTGAAGCTGATGCTCTGGTTGGCCTTGGGGGTCACAGTATTGGAGGGGCTTGAAGCCGGGCCCGTACCCGCTGTGTTGCTGGCGCTGACAATAAAGCTATAGTCGGTGCCATTGCTCAGGCCGCTAACTGTCAGTGGCGAACCGGCGCCGCTGGCGGTGAGGCCGCCCGGGCTTGAGGTGACGGTATAGCCGCTGATCGCCGCGCCGCCGGTACTTGCCGGGGCACTGAAACTGACTGTGGCGCTGGCATCAGAGGCAACGGCGTTGACCGATGTGGGCGCTCCGGGCACCACGGCATTGACCGTAAAGCTCTGGGTCTCTGTGGGCGCCGCATTGTAGCTGCCGTCTCCGGCTTGGTCGGCATCGATACTGCAATTACCCGTGGTGACAAAGGTTAAGGTGCCGGAGGCCGTGATGGTACAGACCCCAGTGGTCGTGGAGCTGAACACAGGCGTCAGCCCTGAGCTGGCGGTGGCCGCAAGGGTTGGCGTGGTGCCAAAGTCCTGCGCCCCCGGGTTGTTGAAGCTGATGGTCTGGTTTGCCTTTGGGACTACCGAGTTGGATGGTGCGGATGGTGAGCTTGTACCCACGGCATTGATGGCCTGCACAGTAAAGGTATAACTCGTGCCGTTGGTCAGGCCTGCAACCCCTATCGGCGAGTTGGCGCCACTGGCGGTGATCCCGCCTGGAGATGAAGTCACTTGGTATGAGGTAATCGCAGAACCACCATCATTTGCCGGCGCCGAGAAGTTGACCACGGCTTGGCCATCCAAGGCAGATGCCGTGCCTATGATGGGGGCGCCGGGAACAGTCGGGACGGCAACAGTATGAACATCGCCAGAGGTGTAGGCTGCCGGCCCACTGTTGGCCTGAGCATCGCTGATGTTGGTTGCTGCTTTCAGATCCAGGCGCAGCGAACCGTTACCGCTGATATTGTTGATAGTTACAGTAACGCTGGTGCCTGAGCTGGCGGATACCGACGCAATATTGCCTGCGGCAGAGCCAGTGTTGGTCAGGTTAAAGTCGTCGGTCGAGATATTATTGGCCAATTCATTGAAACTAACTGTGTAACTGATGCTGGTTGCGGTATCTGCGGGTGAGCCATCGATAGTCATGCCGGTCACTTCCGGAGCAAGGTCATCCACGACTGTGATGCTAAAGGCTTTTTCAAATGTGGCATTGCCTGAATCTGTCGTCTGCACCCGGATGCTATAACTACCGCCAACCAAGGTGGAGGCATTGTTGGCCCTGAGGGAATCACCACTGAGATTGAAGCTGCTATTGTTGGTGTCACCACTACCGGCAATCAAGGCATAACTGAAACTGTCACCAACATCGGCATCCGTGGTTGTCAGGGTGCCCACCACAGCATTGCTGCCGCCGCTTTGGCTGACTGAGTTGTTGGAAAGCGAGATATCTGTTGGGCTTTGATTACCGCTGAAGGCGCCAGTGACACCCAATGTAACACCACTGCTGCTTCCCTGGAGTATGGAACCATTGGTTTGGCTGTCATTGACAACTGTGCCGCTGGTTTCATTGAGTTTCCAGTAGCCAATCAAGCCGGTTTCATTGCCCGCCAGCTCGAGCTGGCGGTTATTTTGAATTTCGGTTTGAGTCCGCGCCGTGCTCCAAAGGCGGATGTCATCTATTTTGCCGGTAAAGTTGTTTACCGAACCATGATTTTGAAGACCGGCGACCAGGTTGTTGACGTTTGCCGCTTGATAATCCGGCACTGTGTTGTTGCCACCCATGTCGGCAACACCAATACCTGTGGCTTGGCCATCCAGATAAAAATCCCACTGGCCGTTGTTGAAGACAAAAGCAAAGTGATACCAGACATTGGTTGAAATAGTGATTGGATTACTTTGGGTCAAAGAGCTGAAGTCGCCGCTCAGATCAACCGTCATTGTATTGTTATATATGATAAAACCACCGGCATCGAGTGAGCCGGTAATATCCATCAGATTGATGATGCCTGAGGTGCTGGAAAAATTGGCCCACATTTCCAGGGTAAAGGTGCTGTCATTGGCGAGTGCTGAGGCGGCATTGGTGAGGGTAACCGCATCACCGTCGGAGAATTCGTAAGCTGTGTTGGACAATAGCGTATTAAATCCTCTCACGTCACCGGAAAACAATGTCCTGGCTGCAATGGCCGAGGATGTGGAGTATTCGAGTTGCCAATCACCGCCAAGACGCTTGTTGCCTGTGGCGTTGGTTGAGGCCAATACGGGCCGGGCTAAAATCGAGGCCAGATTATCGACAAAGGCTTGGCCCTTTGGATCCTGAGCCAAGTTGCAGGCGTACAGATAGAGGGGGGCACCCGGTAGTAGCAGTTGATCCAACTGGGTGGCCAGTTCCCGCGGCGCCAACTTGTGGCCTGCCAACAGTATTTCGCCGCTTTTACCGTGAGTGATCAAGTGTAAACCCGAGTACTTCTTGTCTTGGGCTATCAAGGCGTTGAGTTCGGTCAGTTCGGTAATGGGTCTAGAGGTGAGGGCCGTGGTAGATGCCTGTTCCAGCAAGGTTTGATATTGAGAGATTGTGGCATCGACCAAGATGAGCTCAGCCTTTGTCCCTGGTTCTGTGACGCTCTTTGCTTGTACAAATGGCAACAGCAACAATGTCACCAGGCTTAATATCCGTATTAAAGAGTTCATGGTTTTGGCAGCCCTGAATAGTCCGGTGTTAGCTTGAGCAATTCAACGGCAGCAGGAAAGCACACTTCCAACTGCCGTTGATTGTGATGCTTTATGTTCTGGGAGGGTAAATGCCTTGTAAGGCAATGATGAAGTTCACCACGGTTAACGGCTGGCGCAAGTCGACAGTGTCACTGTTGCCCGTTGTGTTTGTGTTGCCATCCAAGCTGACTGGTGACGGTTGCATACTGGTGTTCGCCGTGGTGCTGTATGCTTCCAGCGCATTGAGACCGCTGGCAATCTTTGCCGGTACCGTATTGGGACCAGGCTCATCAGTGGTGCCGCTGCCGGTGGATGCCAGTGGGCTGACACTGGCATTGATCTGGTTTGAGTCAATGGCGTGGTTATGGGCGGGCAACTGGGCTGTTGTCAGATTGGTATCCTCGGCTCCAAGCATCTGCCCTTGGTTGTATAAACTGGTGCCTGGACTCTGGCCAAAGCTGACGGGTACCCGGCCGCGAAGATCCGGCAGCTTAAAAGTGCTTACTCCATCACCGCCATACATAGTGCCCAATAAAGAGAATAAAGCCGTATTACTGGCAATGCTTATTGTCTGTCCGTCGCACAGTGCCCAACCTGGCGGAGCATAGTTGAAGCCCACCATACGAATTTCGCCGATAAAGTTGTCTGCCATGATATTCACTCCTTGAAAATGAAGGCTTGGCTTGAGCAAGCCCTCTTGATGATGTCCATTTACCTAGAGGTGTCGCTGCGAGGCAGTGACAGGTCTCCATAAACACTGGTACACAAGTCTGGAAATAACAAGTTGGTTACTGGATTTTAACTTTGATTGGGTGGTTGGCAGAGAATTGCGGAGGGAGGTAAGTTGTATCTTTGCAGGCCAGCAGCTGGTACTTAGTGGCAGTGCCAGTACATCAATTCGTGAGTCTCGGTAACATCCTGGGTAACAAAGCCTTTGTTCAAGTACAGTTTTTTCGCTTGCGGATTGTCCCTGGCGACCATCAGGGATACCGCCAGTTGCTTTAGCTGGGCCAGAGATTGAATGGCGTTCAGCAATTCGCTGCCCAGGCCTTGTCCCCGATACTCAGGTAACAAAGCCATATCCAGAATATGCAGTGCTTCAGTACCCGTGTTTAGGGTGAGTATTCCTGCCGCTTGCTCTTGCACCCGGAGTATTTGGGTAATGGCATTGGGATAGTGATTCTGGAACCAGGCTTGTTGCAGCTGAAACTGTTGTAACAACAGCACCTGAGCCATCTCCTCGGGTAGGCCCAGATGCAGAAAATAACTGCGGCAGGAGTTGAAGACTTTTTGGATAAAAGCTGTGTCTGCGGCCGTGGCCATTGAGGCCGACAATTGGGACTGAGGTGTGAATTCAAGCATCATAGAGTGCCCATCCTTGAGCCAAAAGATTGATTACCAGGGGATCGCGGGGGTAACAGGCGTTTACCCCGGTAGCCGGGCACGGCTGCGAAGCGGGGATCTTCGGCCAGCCATTGCGCTTGAGCCGCGGTAATTTCAGCCTTGCAGTGACCAACAAAATTCCACCAGATGGTGATGGCTTCTCCCAGCGGCGTACCGCCAAGCAGTAAAATCCGACTTTCGGGCGCCAATTCCAGACTAACCTCGGTGCGATTCAATCCAAGATAGGCCAAAGTGTCTTGGGCAAAGGGCTCACCATCAACTTGCATGCAGCCTTCGAGTGGCATCAGGCCATACTCGAAATTGGGATCCAAAGGCAGACTCAATAAGGCGGAATCATGGCTCAAGAGATCCAAACCTATGATGGGAGAGAAATGTACTGCCGGAGACTTGCGCTGTAACCACTGACCTATCAGCAGGGTGAAGTCGACCCCGGCTTCGGTCCAACGAGGCAAGTCGGCATAGTGATCGAATCTGGGCTGGGTATCTTTGTGGGCTTCGGGAAGGGCAATCCAGAGCTGGGCCGCATGTAACTCAGTATGCCCCGGCTGCGCTTCTTCGGTATGGGCAATGCCGTGGCCGGCGGTCATCAGGTTGACTTGTCCAGGGCGGATAAGTTGCTGACTTCCCAAGCTGTCGCGGTGCAGTATTTCGCCGGCCAGCATCCAGGTGAAGGTTTGCAAACCTATGTGCGGATGGGGGCCTACATCCATCAAGGGGCCTGAAGATGCCGGGCCAATATGGTCGAGAAAGCACCAAGGGCCTATCAGGCGCCTGGCTTTCTGGGGAATGGCCCTGGCAACCGGAATGCCGCCGACATCATCGAAACGCGGTTCCAGCTTCTGGATCCGTTGTCGGCCATCCTTACTGGAATATTCCCTCGAGCCGGCGTAAAACGGCGGTATTTGCCTGTCACTCATATAGCCTCCTTTGCGATAACCCGCTTCAGTTAGACTCGGGCATTTACTCGATTTTTGCAAATATCGGCGGCTTATTGCACATTAGGGGTTCTTCAATGGCATCTGAGTTGGAACGAGCATGCAGCTGTGGCAGATATTGGCGACATTCCTGTTGTTGGGCGCCCTGAGTGGCTGTTCCGGTCGTCCCGATCCTGTTTCCGCTCCGGCTACTGTGGCTAAGCCCCAAGACGGCACAGAGTCCGAAGCCAAGCGCTCTGAGCAAGCGCCCCTGTCACAGCAGCGGCTGCTGACGATGCAGCGAGAATGGCATGGGGTTCCCTATCGTTTGGGAGGCATGAGCAAGCGAGGTGTCGACTGTTCGGGCTTTGTCAGCCTGACTTACCGGCGTTTGAGCGAAATCATCCTGCCGCGCACCGTGGATGAACAGCGCAAGCTGGGGTTTGCGGTCAAGAAAAGTCAGCTCAAGGTCGGCGATCTCCTGTTCTTCAAGACTGGCTGGAGTAGCCGCCATGTGGGGATCTACGTAGGCAACAATGAGTTTATGCATGCCTCTACCAGTCAGGGGGTGATGATCTCATCGCTGGATAACAGCTACTGGAAGCAAAAGTATTGGCAGGCCAGGCGTCTGCTCTAGTGTCGGGAGAAGGGAGATGGATAGCCTGTTACTCGCCAAAATAGCTACCGCCATCATAGCCGTGGTGGGCCTGTCGCTGGTGGCTGAGCGGGTCAGCCCCAGAGTGGCTGGTATTTTGTCCGGCTATCCACTGGGTACAGCTATCGCGCTGTTTTTTATCGGCATTGAATTGGGTGAGCCCTTTGCCGCGGCCAGTGCCACCGCCGCCTTGTCCGGTTTTATCGCTTCGTTGCTGCTGATTTGTGGTTATGCCCTGGGTATTCGTCTCGGTGGCGAGCGGCCACTGCCTTTGGTGGCACTGCTGGGGTCAGGGCTGGGATTGCTGGCCTTTGGCCTCAGTGGCTATCTTCTGAGTCTGTTGAATCTTAATCTCCTCGGCGGAAGCCTGGCGCTGCTGCTGGCGATAGTGCTTGTGGGCTTGGTGCTTGCCAAAATACCGGACGCTACAGTAGCCAAGCCCGTTCGACTCAGCCCGCTGGTATTGCTGCTTAGGGCTGCGGCGGCCGCCATGATAGTGCTGTTGGTCACGGCAGCGGCCAAACTGTTGACGCCGGCTCAGGCCGGTATTCTGGCCGCTTTCCCCATTACGCTTTATCCTTTTCTGTTGATCATTCATCTGGCCTATGGCGCGCCGCAGGCGCAAACCATTATCAAGCATTATCCCAGAGGCCTGGGGTCGCTCATGTGTTATGTGATTGCGGTGAGCTGGCTCTATCCGCTGCTCGGCATTGCCTGGGGAACTGTGCTGGCGTTTGTGGTGGCAACCCTGTATCTGTTGGCGTTGAGCGCCTGGCACCGCTTGAGAACCAAGCCTCTTGAGACTCCTGCCCCCGAGACGACAAAATGCTCCCGCTGATGGGGGCTAATTGTGGTATGTTAGGCGCCACTGCAACACAAGCATTTTTGCCAAGGGGAACAGCATGGCCAAAGCCAAAATCGGGATAGTAACCGTCAGTGACCGTGCCAGCGCCGGAGTCTATGAAGACATTTCCGGTAAGGCGATCATAGAGACTCTCAATGCTTATCTCACCAGTGAGTGGGAAAGTGTTTATGAAGTGATCCCGGACGAGAGGGAGGTGATTGAAGCCACCCTCAAGCGGATGGCCGATGAAGACGGCTGTTGTCTGGTGGTGACCACAGGGGGCACAGGGCCGGCCAAGCGCGATGTTACGCCCGAGGCGACCGAAGCCGTGTGCGACCGTATGATGCCTGGCTTTGGCGAGCTGATGCGCGCCGAGTCGCTCAAGTTTGTTCCGACAGCGATTCTGTCACGGCAAACCGCCGGGCTGAGAGACGACACCCTGATAGTCAACTTGCCGGGTAAGCCCAAGTCGATTCGTGAGTGCCTGGATGCGGTATTCCCGGCGATTCCTTACTGCATCGATTTGATGGAAGGCCCCTTCCTAGAATGCGATGAGACAGTGATCAAGCCGTTTCGTCCCAAGGCGAAATAAGCCAACCCGGTTTTTATCCTGCCGATACCCTTGCGTTTCGGGGTTTCGGGGTTTCGGCAATCGAAAGGCAAGCCAACATTGAATCTCGGCTTGCCTTTTCTTTTGCGGACTTGGGGTTTGGATCAGAGGCCAAACACCACCTTTTCGCTCTTGAGGGAGCGCTCCAGCCCCAGCACCAGGGCGGCGGCTATGGCCAACGTCAGCAAGCTGGATACCAACAGCTGCAGCAGCGGCAACTCCTTACCCTTGATAAAAGCCATCAGCGCCTGTTGCTGCCCTGAGACCGGCAACCACTGCAAGGTGTCCGGCGCTATGTCGTAACTGGCGGTCATTGCCAGGGCCAAGGGCACGAACAGCACTATGGTCAGATAGGACTGGGCTTCCTTGAAGGTCTTGGCCAGGAAGGACACAAACAGTTGCATGCTGGCGGCCAGCAGGGCGACCGGCAAGCCTATCAACAGCATCAGGGCAATAAACTCGGCGCTGATGCTGATGCTGAAGCCGAGCTCCTGCCAAGGCACCATGGGATAGGCAAACTTGGAGATCAGCAAAATCAGGATCAAGCCCAACATGGCAAACACAGTTACCGCCAGCAGCTTGGAGATCACCAATTGCCTCGGGGTGACAGGGTGACTCAGCAGCAGCGCCAATGAGTTGCGTTCACGTTCGCCGGCACTGGTATCTATCGCCAGATTCATCCCGGAAATAAATACCGAGTAGATCATGGTGAAGATGGCGATTCCGAGGATCATTCCGCCCTTGGAGTCGGGCGTGGCCTGATCCTGCAATTGCACCTTAATCGGCTGCATTATCCTGGGATCTATACCGCGGGCCAGTAGGCGCAGGCTGCCCATTTCGGAGGAATAACCCTGCAGCGCCCGCTCCAGACGGCGAATCGATTTCTGCAGCTTTTCATCCGAGTTGTCGGCTATCAGGATCACCTCGGCCCTTTCGCCTTTGGCCATCTGCGTCCGGTATTGCTCGCTTATCTGCAGTATCAGAGCGCCTGCCTGCTCGCTGCTGTCCTGATTGATCCCCTTCTGACCGAGATAGCGCACCAGATCCGGCGCCTGTTCGGCGTTGTCTATGCGAATTTGCAGGTCATCCGGGCTGGAGAGCTGACCAATCAGCACCACAAACAGACCGCACATGATCAGCGGCGTGCCTATGGCATAGTAGAGACCGGCCATTACAGAACGCTTGTCGCGGGCGGCATCCAGCAGTTCCTTGCGAACCAGTGTCAAGAGTCGACTCATCATGCGGCTATCCCCTCATCCGTGCCTATCAATTGTATAAAGGCATCTTCCAATGACTCCTTACCGGTTTGACGGCATAGATCGGCCGGGCTGCCAACGGCCACCACGCGTCCCTGGGTCATGACAATCACCTTGTCACAGAGGGCGGCGACCTCCTGCATCACATGGCTGGAGAACAACACACAGTGGCCCTGGCGTTTGAGATCCAACAGCAGCTCCCGCAGTACCCGGGTGCTCATCACATCCAGCCCGCGGGTGGGTTCGTCGAGAATAATATTGGTAGGTTGATGCACTATGGCCTGAGCCAGTGCCGTCTTCATCCGCTGCCCCTGGGAAAAGCCCTTGCAGTGGCGGTCGGCAATATCGTCCATTTTGAGTTTGCCGAGCACATCGGCAGTCGCCTGCTTGGCGGCCTTACTCGGCATGCCGCTGAGTTCGGCGAAGAAACGAATATATTCCCTCGGGCTCAGGCGTTCATAGAGGCCGAAGGGATCCGGAAACAGCCCAAGTTGCTGCTTGGCCGCCAGCGGATTGCGGCCGACATCTATACCGTCGACTTCGGCTATGCCTTCGTCCGGTTTCAGCAGGCCAAACACAGTGCGCAGGCAGGTAGTCTTGCCGGCGCCATTGGGGCCGAGCAGGCCGGTAATCATGCCATCTTCGGCGCTGAAACTCAGGCCATCCAGGGCTTGAACCTTGCCGATGCGCTTACTCAGATTGGTCACCTTGATCATTTTGTTCCTCCTGGAATGGCTTCCACTGTGCTGGCGTTGAGATAGAAACTGCGACGCACATCTTTGTTGAGACACTCGCCATCCAACTTGTCCGGCGCCGTGCCCTTGACCAGCTCGGCGATCAGCTCATTGGCGCAGGACTGGGCGGCGACACCATGGGTGGCATAGGGGGAGATCAAGTGTCTGGCGTTGCTCAACTGGGCCATGGCCAGTTCGCCCCAGGAAGGCGGCGTGGCGGGGTCCTTGGCTCCGGAAAGCAGCAGGGTGGGGATATCGCTGGTTATCGGCTCGGCAAAGGTGGCCGCCGCGGCCGGGACATTCCAGATAGGGCAGCTTCTGTCCAGGCTACTGAGCATCTCTTTGCCTATGACGCTGGCCTCGGCCTGTTGGCGCTCGGCGGCGGTCAATCTGGGCCAGTCTTCACCGCAAACCACGGCGGCGTGCATGCCCATGGCGATACCTGTGCTATCGACACTGAGAGCCATTAATCCCAGCAGGGGTTGGTATTCCTCCATGGCCGCCCGGTGGATGGCGTAGGGCAGCAGAGCTCTGACCGAGGGGCTGTAGAGCGCCATTCTCAGGCTGCCGAGCAACTTGCTACGGGTCAGGGTCAGCATGGCGATATCGCCGGTTACCGGATGAGGCACCTTCTTCATCACCGCATGTTGCCCCAGGCGCTCGGCCAGCTGGTTCAGTTCCTGACGCAGCTGCGGGTAGGTTTGAGCGCACAAAGCGTCCTGCTCACAATCGCTCAGCAGCAGATCCTGGGCCCGGCCAATGGCGGCGCCTATGGCCAGCACACTCTGCTGCATAGGCACGACGCCATCCAGGGTCATTGTCTTGAGTGCCTCGGGATAGTGGCGCATATAGAGCTGAGCCATGCGGCTGCCGTAGGAGATGCCATAAAGGTGCAGCTTCTGATAACCCAGATGTTGGCGAACCGCTTCGAAGTCGTGCAATGCCTGCTCGCTGCCGTATTGGCTGATGTCGGCATCCAACTTACTCAGGCAGTTACGGGTTTCCTGTTCGACATCGAGTGCTTCGTCGTTATAGGCCAGGGTTTGTTCCAGATCCAACGCCGCACACTCAAGGGCGTTGGACTGGCCGGTACCGCGCTGATCTATCAGCAATATGTCCCGGTTTTGACGGACTTTGCTTAAGATCAGGTCGAAGGTGGCGGCATTTTCGATGGCCGACTGTCCCGGCCCGCCGGCGATGGCCAGTACGGCTTCATTAGGGGCGGTATTCTTGATTGCCGGCAAGACGGCATAGTGGATTGCCAACTGGCGGCCTTCGGGCTTTTGCGGATCCTCCGCGACTCGAATCGTGCCGCAACGCAGACGTTCAGACAGACCATCGACATAACAGCCCGTGCTTTCGGAAGCTGTCTGTGCCTGACTCAGCGGCGTCCAACAAAGCCCCAGAGCCAACAGCAGCATGCTGGTTACGGCAAGCCTGTGGTGCCGGCCAAAGTTCCTTTGCTTCATGCTTGTGTTCCTTTTTGGCATTCCTGCCGGAGTGTGTTAGTTTTATTGGTGTATCAATGTATTAATACAGTGTTTCAAGGCTAATGTTAGAACTATTGCATGTCAACCCCGGCAGCGGCGAACCCATCTACCGTCAATTGAGCGAGCAGATTATCCATCTGATCGTCGGCGGCCAGCTGCCCGAGGAAACCGTATTGCCCTCGGTGCGGCAGATGGCTGAGCATCTGGCTGTAAACCCCATGACAGTTTCCAGGGCGGTGAAACAGTTGGTGGAGCAGGGATGGCTGGAGCGGCGACGCGGCCAGGCAACCCGGGTAGCCCAGCGCCGGGCCCATCAGAATTTGTCGGCCGAGGCCATTATAATGCCGCAGCTTGAAGACTTGTTGGCAACGGCGCAGCAATTGGGGTTGTCGCAACAGGGGCTGCAACAGTTGATAGTCAAACATTGGCCCCGAACCAAGGAATAACAGGGAACAAGTATGAAGCAGCTGGCCGGTTATTGCATTTCGCCAAGATTGGACTGTGAGTCTTAGGGAAGGTGCGAATAAGTCCTCGTGGTCTTCTCTTTTGTAGAGAGTGGCTTGCACAGCAATTGGCGTTCAAGGCACCTTCCTTAGCTGCGGTGGCGCGGGTCAGGCTGCTCTTTACCAAGGGCGTTGTTTCATCTTGGCCGCAATAGATTATGGCGTACAGAAGTACTGGAACCCTGATATAACAACTGGTCTGATCTCTATGAGTGGAGCGTGATACTGTACGGAATTAGAGCAAAAGCTCTTATGTTTGCCTGAGCCTTGGGGTAGAATCTCAAAAGCGGAACAGCTGTAAGCTAAAAAGGTAAACCGAGTTATGTCTCTAGAGCAGTACAGAATCACCCATCTCTTGCGTCAGCAGCTTAAAGCGCGCGCAGAGCATATCGCCCTGGAAGGCTTCGAAATGGCTGCGCCTTGGGATAAGGTCAGCTGGAATGAATTTAACCGTATCAGTGCTGCCATTGCCGGAACTCTGATTGCCAACGGCTTTGAGGTTCAGGATCGCGCCGTGATCTTGTCCCACAACTGCCCGCAATGGACCTGTGTCGATGTCGGTGTGATCCGCGCCCGAGGTGTTGTGGTGCCGGTTTACCCTACCTCCACCCTGGAGCAAGCTGCTTATATCATCAATGATGCCGGTGCCAAGCTATTGTTTGTGGACAACAAAGCTCAGTATGAACTGGCTTGTGAGTTGGAGTCCTTGTGCCCGACACTGAATTGCGTGGTGGTGTTTGACAAGCAAGTCACCCTCAAGCAGCCCCATCATCAACACCTGGACACCCTGCTTGAGCAGACAGTGCCCGAAGACGCTCGTACTGAGCTGGCCGCCAGGGAACAGAGCGCCACTCTGGATGATCTGCTGACTCTTATCTATACCTCAGGTACGACCGGCGATCCAAAGGGGGTGATGCTGGATCAGCGTAACTTCGCCTCGGCCATGCGCCAGCATCAACAGAAGATCCCTTTCAGCAGTGACCAGGTGTCACTGGTTTTCCTGCCCCTGAGCCATGTTTACGAGCGGGGTTGGAGCTTCTATGTGCTCAGTCGTGGTGGTCGTAACGTTTATCTTGCGGACACTCAAAGAGTCAAAGAAGCCATCGCCGCCGTGCGTCCTCACACCCTGTGTGTGGTACCCAGATTCCTGGAGAAGGTATACAGCGCGGTGCAGGACAAAGTTGCCCGAGCCGGAAATGGTCGCCGCAAGTTATTTGCCTGGGCATTGTCAGTGGGCGAGCGCCAGTTTGAGGTGATGCAGGGCCGGGCCAAACCCAGTGCCTGGTTGTCGTTGCAATGGCGCCTGGCCGACAAGTTGGTTTACGGCAAACTCAGAGCCGCTCTCGGTGGTCGCCTGCAGCTGATGCCCTGTGGCGGCGCGGCTTTGGATGCCAAAGTGAGTGCGTTCTTTGCGGCCATTAACCTGCCGGTACTCTGTGGTTACGGTATGACAGAAACCACGGCAACCGTTACCTGCAATACATTGGACAACAGGGTTACAGGTTCCAACGGCCGCTGTATGCCTGAGGTGGAAGTTCGTCTCGGGGCCGAGAATGAGATTTTGGTTCGCGGTGATACCGTGATGCGCGGTTACTTCAACCGTCCCAAGGATACTGCCGAGGCCTTCGAAGATGGCTGGCTCAGGACTGGTGATGCCGGCTACCTGGATGAACAGGGCAACCTGTTTATCACCGACAGGATCAAAGAGCTGATGAAGACCTCCAACGGCAAGTACATTGCGCCGCAGCGGGTTGAAGGCAAGGTGGGTTGCTGTCCCTTTATCGAACAGGTGGCGGTGGTTGCCGATGCCCGTAACTATGTGACTGCGCTAATCGTTCCTGCCTTTGAAGCCCTGGAAGCCTGGGCCAAACAAAAGGGACTCAGTTATGAATCCCCGCTGGAGTTGATACGTCACAGTCATGTGGTGGAGCATTTTGAAGAAAGGCTCAAACACCTGCAACAGGAGCTGGCGGGTTTTGAACAGATCAAGAAGTTTACCCTGCTGCCGGAAGCCTTCTCTATGGAGGCGGGTTTGATTACCCCGACTCTCAAGCTCAGACGCAAGATGATCTATCACAAATATTCCCGCGAAATTAACGCCATGTATGGTGGTTAATTCTGAAAAAGGCTGCCTGGGCAGCCTTTTTTAATAGCATGATTCCTTTAGATTTAATACCGGCTGTTGTAGTATTGGCCCCCAATCTTGGCCGGGTTGCCAAGGTCATTTCTCAAGGAAGCAGTATATGGAACGACTATTCCAACCGGGCTTGCTCACAGGCTTATTTCTCCTTATTTTTTCCCCGCTTTCTTCAGCCTCTGAATTGGCTCACGGTCCGCTGACACTACCGGCAGGAGACAATGAGCAGTTGTCTTTCTACCGTGATTCCGAGCAGCTGCTGGCCCAGATAAAGGGCGACAATGACAGTGAAACACTGGACAGCTTCCCGGCAGCGACTCAGGTTGTCGCCGTCTTTTATCAGGATCTCGATGGTGATGAGCAGCGCGAAGTCCTGGTGATGCTCAAGAGCGACTCAGAACTTTCCATCAGGGGATATGGTCGGGACTACAGCAATTGGCAGTGGCTGCAGCGCCTGCAGCCCAGGCTTGACCGGCTGGCTCCTTCCCTCAAACACTTCACCGTGGCCGAAGTGCGTAAACAGTTGAAGCGCTGGCCGCCGCAACAATATTTGATGACTTACGATATTGACGCCACTGATGACGCCAACATCAGGGCCTTGCTGCAAGGTGCCCTGGAGAGTGACGGGCAGCTCTTGGGTTACCGGGATGAAGAGGGGCGGGCGGTGAAGCGCGCCGAGCAGGCGTACTCCTATCGGCTCAAGTATCCCGTCAGTATTAAAGAGGGACAGACAGCATTCTTCCTGACAGCCAGCTTCGAGCGGCTCAGCTTTGGTATTGGTGAAGCTGAAGGATTTATGGTGACCGAAGTGGCTTACCAGCGCGATGATATCGAGGGGGAGGCCGGTCGCAGTGGCCCGCTGCTGGGGTTTACTCCTACCGGTGGCACCTGGGGCGGTGTGACACTGAGTGCCTATTACCAGGGCGGTAAGTTGCATGGTAGTTGGGCCAGCTATAGCCCACGAAATGGCCGTATCAACGCCGCCGGTGACTATAAAAATGGCTTGCAGCAGGGCGAGTGGATAGAGGCTGACTTCGATGGTCGTTTTTGGCGGGGGCAGTACGTCGACGGTAAGCAACAGGGCCTGTGGAAGCTGGAATCCGACTATGACGAAACCTTGTCGCTGGGGTTTGCGAACTACAAAGATGGCTTATTGCATGGTGAATACGAGGAGCTTCTGGCCGATTTTGGCAGTGACGCCGAACCCACACCCACAAAAATCTGGCTCAAAGGCGTGTACCTTGACAACAAACGTCATGGCCCCTGGATTGAAGATGGCAACCGGGTGACTTATGACCACGGCTTGAAAGATGGCCTCTGGGTTGAGATGGATGGCGAATCTGAGCTGCGGACCCATTACCATCAAGGCAAGAAACAGGGACTGCGGCAGCGACTGGGTCGCAGCGGCAAACTGCTGCTGGAAGAAAATTATCTTGCCGATCAGCTTGATGGCCAGAGTCGTTACTTCTATGCCAGTGGCCAGCTGAAAAAGCTGGCGCAGTTCAAGCAGGGTAAGCAAGATGGCCAGCAGCTGTATTTCCATGAAAATGGTCAACTGAGCAGTTTGTATGATTATCAGGCGTACCAAGATAAAGAGGGTCGTTGGTATGAGATCCTTCAGGGACGGGTTCTTAGATACAGTGAGCAGGGGCAACTGCTGGAGGTGCAGCAGTATCGTGATGCTCGCGCCGAAGGCCGCTGGTATCGCTTCGATAAACAGGGGCAACTGGAGCGCCTGCAAAACTTCAGTCAAGGGCTGGATCAGGGAATGCAGGCCAGCTTCAGCCCTCATGGGATCTCCTCTTTTCGGACCGTAGAAAAAGGGATATCCATAGGCGATGGCTATCGTTTTCACCGCAACGGCCAGTTGCAGGAGATCAACTTCTATTGCGATTATGACGGCGCGGCAACCAGCAATAACCTGTGCGGTTGGCAACACAGCTTCTATGAAGATGGTCAGGATGCTTGCTTCAGACGCCTCAGCTACGGTTATGAACAGGAATATATCTGCTATGACCGTGAGGGACGGCTGCTCAAGAGCCAGGAGCTAACGGCGGCCAACAAGATGGTTGAACGCCGTTACATCAATGGCAAGCTCCATAAGGAGGAGCCGAGGATCTCTGTATACAACCGGATGATCAATGGCGAACAGGTTTACAACTTCAATGGTGCCCGTTTCGATGGCGTGGTCATAGGCATCTATCACGATGGCCGCTATGAAACCCTGTATCGGGACGGCAAGAAAATTTGCGGCAAACAGTTTGACCCTCAAGGTAAGCTGAAGGCCGGCAAAGACAAGTGCGAGTTTTAATCAACAATAATAACAATAGGATACCCTATGGAAGCGTTAAGCCTGGATATTCAACCCAGATTCAATGAAACCGATGGCCTGGGCCATATCAATAACACTGTGCTGCCCGTGTGGTTTGAAGCCGCCAGAGAGCCTGTGTTCGAAATCTTCAACCCAGGTCTGGATCTGACCAACTGGAACCTGATAGTGGCCGGATTCACCATCGCCTTTAAGGCGCCCACCTATTACGGTAAGACAGTCAGAGTATTGACCTCGGTCAGCCGCATAGGCAACAGCTCGTTCGAAGTATTGCAGCAGAGTTGGCAGGGAGAGCTGCTGACCGCCGAAGCCAAGACCACCCTGGTGCACTACGACTACAGCTGTGAGCAGAGTCGACCTATTCCGGATGAGATCCGTCAGCATCTGCAGCCTTTGCTGCGGGAGTGAACCAGCACTTTTCGAGCTCAGCCACTATTGCCATTAGGCCAGCGTCTTCTACGCTGGCTTATTCTGGCTGCGGTATTGGTGAGGTGTCTGGTCAAAGAGTTCTTTGAAGGCACAAGTAAGGCAGGGTCGGACTGATACCCCGGATGAGATCAGCCAGCGTCTGCTGCCTTTGCTGCGGGAGTGAGTCGGCGTTTTCCAAGTACAGATTAAGCCAGCGTCTTCTACGTTGGCCTATTCTGGCTACGGTATTGGTGAGGTGTCTGGTCAAAGAGTCCTTTGAAGGCACAGATAAAGGCAGAATCGGACTGATAGCCCGCCTGAAATGCCACCTGTTGCACTGTTTCACCTTGCTCCAACTGCGTCAGCGAACTCAACAAACGTAGGTGCTGGCGCCAGAGTGGATAGCTGCAACCCAGTTCCCGGGCAAACAGCCGGGAAAGAGTGCGCTCGGATGCGCCCACCCGCTCGGCCCATTGGGCCAGAGTCATTTCCAATGCCGGCCTGGCAACTTGTTCATCAAAAATCCGCAGCAGACGTTTGTCTTTTGGCAGCAGTAACCCCAAACGATAGGGCGCCGCCTGGATCACCTCATCCTTGAGAACCGCCAATAACCTCAACCTTGCGTCTGAGGCTTGCGGGCTGGGTGCTTGTGTCAGATGCAGCAGCAATTCCCTGAGAAAGGGAGATACTGCAAAGGGTTTGGCCTGAGTGGGAAAGCCCTGGCTATATGAGGGATCCAGGTAGAGACCAATGAACTGGGTATCCACCAGGACTCTGGACTCATGTTCCTGGGTTGCCGGAATAAACAGGGCGCCGTTATGGGGCAGTATAAAGCGGGTATCCCTGACCTGAGTCTGTAACAGGCCGCTTGCCGGAAACACCAACTGATGCCAGTTGTGGCAGTGCCAGCTATCGACATGCCCTCTGGGCATCCACAGCACTTTGCTGAGCACCCGGGCGTCGGGATAAGCCGCTATCAGCCCGTTGGCATCGAACCGTGCTTCTGAAGCTAGGGTATCTGTTGGGGAAATAGCTTGGCGGTTTGGCAATGTTATCTGTCTTTGTGTCGATATCTATCGGTCTGCTGTCAAGGCTAACATGACGGCCAATTGAACAACAAACGCGGGAGCGACAGGTGAAGGTACATTTTATTCAACATGAGTCTTTCGAAGGGCCAGGGGTTTTGGCGAACTGGTGTCGCGCGCGCGGCTATGAAGCCAGCTATACCCGCCTCTGGCTTGGTGAATCCTTGCCGCAGAGCCTCCAAGGCGTAGGTTTATTGGTTGTGCTCGGAGGCCCACAGTCACCGGCAACCGGCATTGCCGAGTGCCACTATTTTGATGCCCGGGCGGAACAGGCCTTGATAGCCAGAGCCATTGCCGGGCAGGTGGCTGTGTTGGGTATCTGTTTGGGAGCACAGCTGATTGGCGAGGTGCTCGGTGCTCCTTTCGAACCCAGCCCAGAGGTTGAGATAGGCTTCTTTTCCGTGACCTTGACCGCGGCCGGCAGGGCGCATCCAGGCCTGGAAAGCTTCGGCGACAGTGTCATACTGGGGCATTGGCACCATGATATGCCTGGGCTGACGGCCGATAGCAAGGTGTTGGCATTTAGTGAGGTATGTCCGAGGCAGATAGTGGAATATGGTGCCAGAGTGTACGGCTTTCAGTGCCATCTGGAATTTGACGCCGAGGCGATAGAGGCGCTTATCAGTCACGGTGCCGCCGAGTTTAGTCAGCCCCGTCCTTGGGTGCAGCCACCTGATGTACTGCGCCAGGCCGAGACTCAGGAGATGAATGTCTTGTTGTGGCAATTTCTGGACTGGCTGGTGCGCTGAAGCGGGCAGCATAGACAGCCTAAAAGGCGTGCCCATGCTGCCTGGCGTCTATGTGGCCCATAGCCTATGTAGTCCGCCAACCCCCTTGCCTCACCCAAATCGGCGGCGCTTAGGCAAGCTCTGCCATGGCGTCTCTTACCCGGCGGGAGTCATCTTTGGCCAGTGCCGAGAGCAACTCGGCCGCGTCGGGATAGTCGCCTTCCAGGCAATCGATCAGCTCGATTTTCTCATTGACAGTCAACTGAGTAACAAGGGGCGTCAGAGTGCCGTTTCTCAGTTGAGCGACTAGCCAGTCACAGGGAGCTTCATATTCCCCCTTGCCGAGGCAAAAACGCAGCAGTTTCATCGGCTCAAGCCGCAGCGGCTCCAAGGTTTGCAGCAGCCAGCTCAGCGCGGCTTCCTGCAGCTCATCGCTGTCCTGGTATCTCCTGTCTATGTATCGTGCCGCTGGCCAGTCACCGCGCTGCACCTTGTCGGCCATAAAGGCCCGCAATAGCTGCTCATCGAACAGTTCAAATCCCAATTGGTAGCCAAGCAGGAGCTGCAGCAGTCGCTGCCGGGTTGGGGTGGGAAGCAGCCACTGGAACTGCTTGAGATCATAACGCTCGAAGGATGAGTAGATACTCAGCTCATCAAGGGCGAACAGGCGTTGCAGGCAGGCTTGCATGGCTGCCAGCGGCAATTCACCACTCAGGTATGCTTGCAGTCGAGCATTGACCAAGGCAACCCTGGCATCGACTGAGTACAGGGCCTTGAATGCCGCCAAGATCTCCTCGGCGCTGACACTCTCGTCAAACAGCAGCACCTCGCCCGGAACACCTTGGGGCAAGCCCTCCGGCGGTATCGCTTGGGTCAGCAATAATGCCTGCAACTCTTCACCCTGACGCCGAAGCAGGCTGACATTGAGCCAGTCCCACCTGTCATCTTGGGCCTGCTCGCAAACCACAAGTTGTGGCGCGGCAACCACAGGCTGCTTTATGCCCCGCTCCAGCAACTGGCAGCGGCCATCAAAGTCTTGAGCCAGTACCCGCTGCCAACTCTTGAGGTTGTCACGAATAAAATACTCGAGGCAGAGTGACCATTCCCGCTGCAGCTCGGGGTGTTGGATAAAGCCTTGTCCGGGGTATTGCAGCTCCAGCAGTTCGAAGGCATTGAGCTTCTCTCTATCCGGCAGTCGTCTCAGTGCCTGCAGCAGTGAATCTGCCTGGCTCGATGAGGCCTGGGCCAACTGGCTCAGCTGCGCTAGCGCGCGCAGGGTGTTGGCGCCATCGGCATTGCTCAGCGACAGTTGGAAGTCAAACACTGTCAGCAGGGCTTCACTGACGCCGAGTGATCGCATGCTGCTGACAAAGCCCTGGCGCTCGGTATCAGAGTCAAACTCAGGGTCGAAATTATCGTCACTGTAAGGCATGGCGGCATAATGCAAGAGCTTGAGTGGCGCCAGTTCCAGAAGCCATTGCCACAGGCGCTGGGCCAGTATGAGAGCCGGTGCTTGCGGCTCATTTGGCTGAGTTGAGGAGTGAGTGAAAGCGTGCTGCGAGGCCAGCAGAAAATAGCACAGCATGGCACCGCGGCGAAAACCGTCTTGTTTGTCGAACAATAGGTATTTGGGCTGGAAGTCACTGATGGGCTCCAGGGTCAATTGGCGGCCAACATCATCACGCCCTCTTCGATAGAGCTGGTCTTGTGCCAGCTGCAGCGCCTCAAGCTCACAAAGAGAGGGTTCGGGCCGACAGATAAACGCCTTGAGAGGCTTGGCATCGTCTGCGGCCTGATTGAGTACTTGCCCGGCAAGCAGTTCCCAAGGACTATTAGCGTTTAATCTCTCGCTCAGCGCCCGGCTGATGGCGTCATGGCACCCGGCCAGACAGTCCTGTTGCCAAAGGAAGGCCAGCAAAACATAGTGGCCGAGCTCCATCTGGCTCAGTGGCCAGTTATCCGGGTTGGCAAGCTGCCGGTGTTGCCGGAACAAGGCCAGGGTCTTGTTCAACAAGGGGCGGTTGTAGACCTGGCGCTTGTCGTTCCATTGCTGCAACAGTTTAACCAGTTGCGCCTCAAGCAGCGCCTGCTCACTCGTGTCGCTGAGGTTGCCGTAGCGCTGCAGATATTGGACATCATCGAGCAGCCCTTCATCGTCGACCAGGTTTTCGCGGATCTCTTCCAGTTCGGGTTTGCCAAGCCAAGCGAACCAGATATCCAGCAGGCGTAAATACTGCTGTTGCCTTTGCTGCAGACTCTTTGATGGCAAAATATCGGCAAAAGCTTCGACATCTTCTTGATCACCATGGAGCAGTTCATAACGGCTATCGCTGAGAATACTGCTCAGCTCTTCGGCAATATGCCGATTGGATTCTGCCGTAATGCAGTAGTCGATTATGTAGTGATAGAGCCCCAGGGCTTTGGCCTTACAGGCGGGAACTAATGCTATTGGTTGCTGAGCCGCCAGCGCCTGGGATTGGCTGCCATCATGCAGATATTGCCACAGTGCCGCGCCTTGGGGTTGCGCCAGTGCCAATGGCTTTAACAGACGCAGCAGTCTGCCCGGCCGCTCATCGTCCTCATCCTGATAGCTGTCGTCTTGTTCATCTGCGTCGGTTTCGGCGCTCCCGGTTATGCCGCATCTGTAACAGGCCAGGGCGCCACCGGCCTGGCTCTCTATGGCGGCGCGCAGGTCGCTTATCTCCTCTTCGAGATTGGCGCAGATAAACTGGCTTTCAAGCAGGGTATCCAGCCCCTCGTCCTGTTCAACTTCAAACCAGGCAAACTCAAGCGGGTACATGCTGACAAAGAAATGCAGCACGGCATCGACTCTGCCGAGTGGGCGGTCTTCGGCGGCGAGCAGTTTGGGGCTATTAAGTAAACGCTCGCTCAACAGCTGTTTGAACAGAGGATATTGCTGTGGATTTTGCTTGAGGAAGTCGGCCAGTGGCTGATGACTCTGAATGCCGGTTTCGCCGCTGTAGAAGAAGCCCTGGCGCAGATGGTCACTGTCGCACCAGACAAAGGCCCGCAGCATATTCGGGCTCCAGCCATTGAGCTCGAGCAGCCGTGTCATATATTGCTCATAGCCATTGCTGTAGACATTGTCCCAGGCGGGGATAAGAAAGCGTGCCAATAGCCAGGCCAGTTCGGGTGTGCGCCGGGCCAGCAGAAACAGGGCCTCGACCCCGAAAATGCGGCTGTCGTCCAGCCACATGCGCTGCAGATCATTGTGCCTGCGGGCGAAGGCTATCATGGCCTCTGCGGTGGCCAGCAGTTCGGGTGCCAGGCGAGGGTGTTGCATGGCAATGGCGAACAGCAAGGGTTCAGAGAGGTAGCGGTCACACTCGTCGCTGATGAGTGGCGGCAGCATGAACCCTTCGCCATCCGGCCCCAGGCTCAGGGCTTCCTGCAGCAGAGCGCGCAGTGCTGAATCTTGCAGGTCATCGATTTGCAGGCGGCGGTTACCGCTGTCGGTCACTGCGACAAATTCGATATCGAACATGCCCTGGCGCAGAATAGTACCTTGCTGCAGTTGTTGCCGGTATTGCGCCAGTGCCAGGCTGATGGAGAGAGGATCCCGGGGATCCAGCGGGATAAGGGTGTGCTTTTTAAATGACTGCATCTTCCTGACTCAGTAACTGCGAAGGCCAAAGGCCTTTAAACGAGGCGGGATGATAACAAAAGTTGTTGTGGATGCGGCTACGCAAGCGTGAAAACCTGCGCTGAGTCACCGCTGTTTGCCGAATATTAACGGGTGGCGGCCAAGGCCTGACGTTCTGTTTGCTTTTGCTGTTTATAGTCCAGTGCTTCTTGGGGAACCGGACTGACTTTGCCGGTTTCCAGCCACTTCTTCAGGCGGCCGGCATCGGCCAAATGGGTCAGCTTGCCGAAGGCATCCAGTACCACAAAGGCGACTTCGCGCTTGGCCATTTTGGTGAGCATAACCAGACAGTGGCCGGCGTCATCGGTATAACCCGTCTTGGTGAGGTGGATCTGCCAGTTTTTCTTGTTCACCAGGCGATTGGTGTTGTAAAACGCCAGGTTATATCTTGGCTTACGAAACATGACGCTACGGTTGGGGGCCGAACTCAGTTCGCCGATCAGAGGGTATTTCCTGGCTTCACGCAGCAGTTTGACCAGGTCTCTGGCGCTGGAGACATTCTGCTCCGACAGCCCTGTGGGTTCGACAAAGCGGCTGTCAGTCATCCCCAGTTCTGCCGCCTTGGCATTCATTGCTTTGATAAAGGCCTGGTAGCCGCCGGGGTAGTGATGTGCCAGGGTCGCGGCGGCGCGATTTTCCGAAGACATCAACGCCAGTGCCAGCGCTTCTTTACGTTTCAACTCACTGCCGATACGGATACGGGACACCACGTTTTGCATGATATCGGCCTGACTGACATCCACGGCAATCCGTTCGTTGAGCGGCAACTTGGCATCCAGTGTCACCAGCGCCGTCATCAACTTGGTGATCGAGGCTATGGGCTGTACCTGCTGTGGGTTGTCCTCATAGAGGACCTCGCCGGTTTCCAGATCCACTAGCATGGCGCTGGCCGAGGCCAGCTGTTGCAGCTCGGCCCTGGCCGGTAACTTTTGCGCAGCCCAAACCGGCAGACAGCAGCACAGCAATATTATTAAGCTGGTAAGTCTTCGCATTACCTTAATCTTCCCGCAATCATTTCTCGTAGGACTTTAGTATAAGTTTAAGGTGAATTACAACGATTTACTCCATGCCAATAATGCCCGTTTATCCCAACTGACCGGCGACCATAATGTCTTTGTTTTCAGAAATCTCATTGTAAGACAACACATTAAGACCTCTTGAAAAGGCCAGAGCATAACGGCCCAGCAGCGGGCGCAACTGAGGCGGCACCAGTAGGATAGGGTGATGTCCGGCGGCCTTGGCCTCGGCCAACAGCTGGGGCATTTTTTGCTGTAGCTGCGCCAGCAACTGCGGATCCACAGGGAAACCATCCAGTGACACGCTGCCTTGCTGCTGGGCGGTGCTCAGGGCACTCATCAGTTGTCGCTCAAGCTCTGGGGTCAGGGTCATCACCTTGAGCTGAGGCGCATCTCCACAGATGGCCTGTACTATCGCCTGCCTTAGCGCGCAGCGAACATCTGCCGCCAACAGCACGGGATCTTTGCTGTTTTCACTGCAATCCAGCAGTGTGGTGCCTATGGTCAAAATATCCCGCAAAGAAACCTGTTCCCTGAGCAGTAGCCGGTACACCTTGAGCTGCTGAATCGGCGACAGCGCCTGGCTCAGTGACTCTGCCAGCTTGGGGGCCTGGCGCGCCAGTCGTTCATTGAGTGAAATCACATCATCGTGCTGCAATAGCTCGGCCATTCGCTCCCGCAGCAACTTGGCGACATGGGTGGCGATCACTGTGGCGTTGTCCACGACGGAATAGCCCAGGTTTAGCGCATTGGCTTTCTTTTCCTGCTCTATCCAGACCGCCTCCATGTTATAGGCAGGATCCCGGGTGATGATGCCGTCCAGCTCACCAAAAACATTGCTGCTGCGAATCGCCAGCAGTCGCTCTGGGTCCAGTTCTGCCGTGGCCACCAAGGTGCCCATTATGCTGATTTGGTAGTGAGTGGGGCTCAGCGCCAGGTTATCCCTGACCCTGACTTCCGGCAGCAGATAGCCCGCCTGTTCCGACAGAGTGCGGCGAATTCCGGTCAGGCGTTTCATCAGTTCGGCGCCGCGCTCTTTTTCCACCAGAGACACCAGGCGATAACCTAGCTTGACCTCTATCGCATCGACATAGGGCAGGCTGTCCCAGCTGGGCGCTGGAGGTTCGCTCAGGGCTTCGCCGGCCTGTTTGGCCTGTGGCGGTGGCATGATTACCGGCTTGGTCCGGTACTGTTTGTAGGCGACAAAACCCAACAACAACGCGGCACTGAGGAATACCCAAGTGGGCATGCCGGGTACCAGACCCATGATCAACATCACCAGCGCCGCGGTCGCCAGGGTTTTGGGATTGGCCAGCAGTTGTTCGTTGAACTGGGCCGGCATCTCTTCGGCATCTGAAACCCGGGTGACCACAATCGCCGCGGCGGTTGCCAGCAGCAGCGATGGGATCTGCGCCACCAGGCCGTCACCTATGGTCAAGAGTGCATAGGTCTTGAACGCCTCTGTGCCGCTGAGATCATGCATAAAGATGCCGATACAGATACCGCCTATGATGTTGATTGCCAGGATCAACAAGCCGGCAATGGCATCGCCGCGAACAAACTTGGAAGCACCGTCCATAGAGCCATAAAAGTCAGCTTCCGCGGCGACTTCTTTACGCCGCTCCCGCGCCTGATCCTGGGTCAGCAAACCGGCATTGAGATCGGCATCTATCGCCATCTGCTTGCCGGGAAGCGCATCCAGGGTAAAGCGGGCCGACACTTCGGAGATCCGCTCGCCACCCTTGGTGATCACCACAAAGTTGATAATCATCAGGATCAGGAACACCACGGCGCCAACCACATAGTTGCCGCCGATCACCACTTCACCGAACGCCTGGATCACCTTACCGGCGGCATCGCCGCCTTCATGGCCGCGGATCAGCACCACCCGGGTCGATGCCACATTCAGCGTGAGTCGCAGCAGGGTCGCCAGCAATAAGAGGGTTGGGAAAATGGAAAAGTCCAGCGGCCGCCGAATCGACACACTCACCAGCAACACCATGATGGCCAGCACTATGTTGAAGGTGAACATCACATCCAGCAGCCAAGGCGGCAGCGGCAGAATGATCATCGCCATCAGGGTCAGCAGCAGCAATGGCACCATGGCATGGGACTTATTGGCGGTAAGTAATCGCAGCCAGTTCATTGGGTTATCCTTTAGTCATGTCGCAAGTGGGGTGGAATATGAAATTCCGGCAGCGGTGCCGGCATGGGTTTGCGTCCGGCCCGGGCCGCCTGGATCTGCAAGACGTAATTGAGTACATGGGCCACGGCCTTGAACAGCGCCGCGGGGATCTGTTGCTCCACTGCCGTCGAGTGGAAGATGGCGCGGGTCAACGGCGGGATCCTGAGGATTTCGACACCGTGCTGCTTGGCAATCTGTTGCATATAGAGGGCGACTTCATCGCGGCCCTTGCAGAGAACGAAGGGGGCCTCGGCCCTGGCCGGGTCATACTTGAGTGCCACGGCATAGTGGCTGGGGTTGACCATCAATACATCGGCCTGAGGTACGGCGACCGAGGCGCGGGAACGGGCAAACTGTTGTTGCAGTTGGCGTATTCTGGCCTTGATTTCCGGCTTACCCTCCATCTGTTTATGTTCATCCTTGACCTCCTGCTTACTCATCCTCAGCTCTTTGTAGTGCTGCCAGAGTTGGTAGGGCACATCGACCAGGGCGATCACCAGCATTCCCAGTCCCAGATAGAGGATGTAGTCACTTAGCAGTTGCAGCCCTGTGCTGGCACCCTGCAGCAGATCCTGCTGACTCAGGTAGAGCAAGTGATCAAAATCATGCTTTAAAAACAGCAGCATGATCCCGATGAGCAAGCTGACTTTCAGGCAAGATTTCCCCAGTTCCACCAGGGAGCGGGTGCCACACATGCGCTTGAGGCCGCTCAAGGGAGCGATACGGCTCCACTTGAAGCCCGCATTGCCTAGGTTGAAGACATGGCCGCCGGGCAAGCCGCCCACAATAGCGGCCAGCAGCAGTATCATCAGAAACAGTGGTCCCAGCAGCTCGAGTATCCCCAGCAGCGCAGCGGCCAGGTGACTCTGCATCATTCCCGGGGTATCCAGGTTTTCGCGGCTGACCAGCATATGCAGCTCAGTCTGTTGCATCAGCTGCTGCGCCAGCCAATCGCCGCTGTTGCTCAGCAGCAGGGAACCGGCAATCATCAGCACACAGGCGCCGAGATCCTTCGAGCGCGGGGTTTGGCCTTTCTCTCTGGCCTTGCGCAGCTTGTGACTGCTGGCCTTTTCAGTCTTATCCTGGGAGGAGGATTGACTCATTGGCTCCCTCCCAAAAACTGATGCATGGCAAACAACGCATCGAGGCAAAAGTCACTGTACCTGTCCGGCAGAGTCGAGAAGGACAACAGGACACAGACAAGCCCCATGATCATGGTCATGGGAAAACCCAGGGCAAAGATATTCAAAGAGGGCGCCGAGCGGCTGAGCACCCCAAATGTCAGGTTGACCACCAACATCGCCATCACCGCCGGCAGCGCCAGCATCAAGGCGGCGGCAAACATCCAGCCAAACTGGCCGATCAGCTGCATCAAGGGCAGGTCGAACAAGCCGTTGCCTATGGGCCAGAGGCGGAAGCTGTCCACTATGATGCCGATGGCAACCAAGTGCCCGTCCAACGCCAGAAACAGCAGGGTGCCGTACATTACCAGCATCTGCCCCAGCAGAGGTTGGCTACTGCTGCTGCCGGGGTCGTTGGCCAGCGCCATGGAGAGCCCCATCTGCATCGACAAAATGGTACTCAGCAGGCTGAGGATATGCAGCATCAGGCTGAGAAACAATCCCAGCATCATGCCCAGCAGCAGTTGTTCCAGCGCCAGCAATACTGCCCTGAATGAGAGGGCGTCGAGGACGGGAACCGCCGGTAGTATCGGAATAATCAGCGCCGCCAGCAGCAGTGCCAACAATACTCTAATCAATACGGGGACATGGATATGGCCGAGGAAAGGCATCACCAGAAAAGCCCCCAGAAGACGACTGAAAGGCCACCAGAAAGAGCCGAGCAGTTGCTGCAGATAGTCTGTCGTCAGGCTCAGCATTTTAGCCAATCACATGGGGGATAGAGAGGAACAGCTGGTTGAACAGATCGAGCAGCTTCTGCACCAGCCACTGGCCGGCGAACAGCACCATTAGCAGAGTCAGTACCAACTTGGGCAGAAAGCTCAGGGTCTGCTCATTGACCTGAGTGGCGGCCTGAAAGATGGCGATCAACAGACCCAGCAACAGGCCCGGGCTGATCAACACCAATACCATCAATACCGCAAGGTAGATGGCATCGGAGAAAAAGCTTGTCAGTTCACTCAGCTCCATGGCGCTATCCGAAGCTGGCCGTCAGGGTGCTGACAGTCATAGACCAGCCATCGGCCAACACGAAGATTAACAACTTGAATGGCAAGGAGATAATCAGCGGCGACAGCATCATCATCCCCATGGACATCAACACGCTGGCCACCACGAGATCTATCACCAAAAAGGGCAGATACAGCAGGAAACCAATCTGAAAGGCGGTTTTCAGCTCCGACAGCACATAGGCCGGCAGGATCACAAAGAAGGGGAGCTGCTCCTGGGTCAGGGTCAAGGGTTCCTGGGCGATTTTCAGCATCTGCTCCAGGTCGGTTTCCCGGGTTTGCGCCAGCATAAAATGCCTCAGCGGCTGCTCGGCAATCTCAATCGCCTGCGGCAGCTCTATCTGCCCCTGATCATAGGGAAGGTAGGCCTTTTGATAGATCTCCTTGCCCACGGGTTGCATGATAAACATGCTGAGTACCAGGGCGATACCTATCAATACTTTGTTGGGCGGGCTCTGTTGCAAACCCAAGGCCTGACGCAAAATTACCAGTACTATGATGATACGGGTGAAACTGGTCATCATCAGCAGCATGGCGGGTAACAGGCTCATCACTGTCATCATCGCCAGAATTTCCAGCTTGATGTTGACCTTTTGTGCCTGTTGACCGTCGTCCAGGGTGAAGAGTGTCATGCCATCGGCGGCAGACACGGGAAGGGCCAGCAGTGACAGCAGCAATAAAATGAGCAGGAATAGGCCGCTATTCTTTGACCAAGGTTGCGCCACTGGCAACGACCTCCAGCAGCCGCACACCGTAACGACCATTGACTTCAACCACTTCGCCGCGTCCGAGCAGGGCGCCATTGACCCGGATATCCAAAGGCTCACCCACCATGCGATCCAGGGCAATAACATCCCCCTGTCCCATATGGGTCAGTTCGCCGAGTGTCATCTCAGTACTGGCCAGTTCCAGAGTGACCTGCACAGGCAACTGCTTGAAGAAGCTCATATCCCGGGAGGGCTTTACCTGTACCGAGGTCAACGGCTCTTCGAGCAGTTCATTGTCGAGTAAAAAATCATCACTCAGCGATGTTTGTCCATCCACTTTGATCATCCTCATTTTGTTGGAAAGCATCTTGATTCAGGCGAGCGACCAACTTGCCTTGGTGGCTGTGTACCGAGCCGTAGAACAAGGTCAGCCCTCCCAGTGAAATCGGGCAGCGTTGATGCAGATTCAGTGGAATGATTTCCCCGGGCTGCAGTTCGGCCAGAGCCTGTACCGGCATGGGTTGCCAACCCAGCTCCAGCTTGAGCTTGACCGGGATCTGGGTCAGCTGTTGTTCCAGCGCCTGTTCGAGATTGTCCGCTTGTTGATATTGGGGGGCGGCCTGACCGATACGTCCCAGCAGTTCGTCTGTCATGGCAAACAACATAGGACTGGTGTAATGGCTGTCCGGAAAGCTCATCGACCAAAGGGCCGCGACCCTGTATTCAGTCTCGGCACCGGACAGTTCTATCTGCAATTCGTCCGGCTTGATGGGATCAAAGGGCATGCTTTCCAGCACCGCCTGCATCAGTTTGAGCCCCAAGCGAAATTCCGACTGAGTCGGCGCTCCCAGCGGCGAGTACAGCTTGCCGGATTGACCGCCATAGTAGCTGCTGGCTAGCTGTTCGAGGGTACAGCGATCAATTCGCAATAAACCCAATAGCTTGCGTTGATATTTAAAGGCAAACCAATGATGTTTATTACAACTTTTCAGCAGAATTTCACCGGGCGTTAATTCGGTACGAATCAATGCCGGAAGTCCCTGTCTTGTCAATGGTTTGAGTATTTGATTTAGCGCTTGTAATAATCCTTGATTACAGTTATCCAACTGTCCGAATAAACGACTACGGGCTAATTTTTCTCGAATTAGAGCAATCGGCCTACAATCATGAGTCTGATCTGATTTTATTAGCTCTGCCCGTGCAGTTATCTTCATTCCATTATTACCGTGCAGTTATTTTCATTAAACCATTACCGCGCAGTCGCCGTTCGCAACAATACAGCTACAAAATAAGTTAATTTTTTGATAAAAAATAACCAATGACATATTAGACGTAGGGGGCAGAATATTATCAAAGTCTGGGCATCATACAAGCTGAAAAGTGTGTATTTATTCAGTGTCAAAAAATGGTTCCAAGACAAAAAATTGACACATTGATGTTAATCAAAAAAAGCGCTTTGTAATTTGACAGGATACATTTGTATGAGCTATTTTCGCCGTCAATTTTCTCGATAGAAAAGTGATTGTTTAATATTCTAAGAGATTTTTAACTGTTTTAAGGTTAATCGAATTGGCTATATTAATAGCGATTAAAATAGCGCCTACCTCTGGGTTTTAGGTGCTTGGAGTATATTTAGTTCAATTCGAATTCATCGCTGAAATTAAGGGTAATAACAAAGGAATTTACATTGTAATTATTCCATCTATTTATCCTTCACTAACTGGAATTTACTGTGTTGAAGCCTTTGACCCTAGCCCTGTGTTTCTTGCTGTTCAGCGCTATCAGTTTCGCAGAACCCATCACGCAGACGGTGACCTACAGAGTGGCCGCGGACGATGATGCCTGGCAACTGAGTAGCAGCCCCTTTGGTTGCCGGCTCAGCGTTGCTGTTGCCGGAGCCGGCTTACTGCAGCTGGAACTACTGCCAGGGCAACATTCCAACTTGTCCCTGATCTCCTCCTGGCTCAATCAAGCCCACAGCGTAAACGCCAGCGTTGGCTATCCGGCATGGGGCGAGGGATTTCCGGGCAAGGTGCAGAGCCGGCAGATGCAATGGCAAACAGGAAAGGCCAGCCTGAGAAGCGGGGAACTGGGCGTCTTTATCAAGGGGCTGGAGCAGGGATGGCGCTGGACATTTGAACTTGGACAAAGTGATGGATTCCTGCTTGAGGTCGATACCCTCAGTGCCCGAAGCCAGTTACAACCCTTGCGCCAGTGCCGCCAACAACTGCTCCCACAAGATTATGACTATGTTCATGATTTATCTATTTTTTACCCCTCAGGAATCGCTGGAATGGATTCGTCCATGCAGGCCGATATTCAAGCCGTGGCCCGTTACGTGGCGGTGGATCGCAACATCAAAAAAATCCTGATCGATGGTCATGCAGACGACGGCAGCTCCAGGCTGGCGGATCTGGTATTGAGCAAAGACAGAGTGGAAAACGTGGTGGCGGCTCTGGTGGAGCTGGGGGTGAAACGGCAGATGATAGAGGCCAGACATCATGGCAATCGTCAGCCCTATTCCAAGGAACAGTCCGAAGTGAATCGTAGAGTACGGATTCGACTGGTCAAAGCGGTATGAGGATAGAGTCTTGAAAAACTACAGCGTGGTTGGCTGCAAGGGGCTGGTCAGTACTCAGACAGCTCAGCTCATGGAACAGGAAGGGTTTAATATCATTGAAGGGATCAGCAGCTGGCTGGCGCTGGTCGATGTTTCTGCCTGCAGCCCCGAGCAGGTAGCCGGACGTCTGCATCGACAGCGGGCCCACAATTTGGTGGCGTTGCTGCAACCTGAGCAGACTGAGCTGGCGGTCAAGGCCATGCAGGCCGGGGCTCAGGACTACCTGCTGCTGCCCCTGGATGAAAGCCAACTGATCAAGTTGCTGTTTCGCCTGCGGCAGATGGAGCAGGAAGACAGCGAATTGGTGGTGGCTTCTCCCCTGAGTCGGCAGCTGTTGATGCTGGCCCACAGAACCGCCAAGGCGGATACCACAGTTTTGCTCACCGGCGAGAGTGGTACCGGCAAAGAGCCATTGGCGCATTTCATTCACCGCCATTCCAGTCGCAGGGAGCAGCCCTTCGTGGCGGTGAACTGCGCCGCCATTCCTGAGCAGATACTCGAGTCGGTACTATTTGGCCATGTTAAAGGTGCCTTTACCGGGGCCAGCGCAGATCAACCGGGCAAATTCGAGTTGGCAGAAGGTGGCACTCTGTTGTTGGATGAAATAGCGGAACTGCCTTTATCTTTGCAGGCAAAACTCTTGCGGGTATTGCAGGAGAGAGAAGTCGAAAGAGTCGGCGGTCATAAAATCATTCCTTTGAACATACGCGTTATTGCAGCTACCAACAAAAATTTAAAAGAAGCTGTATCTCAAGGCCGATTCCGGGAAGATCTTTATTATCGTTTGGATGTGTTGACACTGGAATTAAAACCCCTTAGGGAAAGGGCGGAAGATATTATTCCGCTTGCGGAACATTTTATTCAGCTTTATGGCTATTTGACCAATGGTCAAGAATGTTATTTAAGCGATGCGGCTAAAAATGCGCTAATTAATTATAACTGGCCTGGTAATGTCAGAGAGCTGGAAAATGTCATTCAGCGGGCATTGGTTATGCGTCATGGCACTATTTTACAGGTTGTCGATTTAGGCATCAGGCTGCCGGAAAATATTGCAAGTGTAAATTCCATTCCGGAACCTTCCAATGGGCTTAAAGCCTCCAAAAAACATGCAGAGTTCCAATATGTCATTGAGATTTTGAAGCGTTTTGGCGGTCACCGCAGTCGCAGTGCCGATGCTTTGGGAATGACCACCCGGGCACTGCGCTACAAGCTGGTACAGATGCGGGACGCGGGCATAGATATCGACAGCCTTTTAGCCAAGGCCAAGGCCGCCTGAATGGCTGACAACAGAGAATGGCAGCAATGAGCAACAATAGTATTTCCGCCGGTTTTAACAATATCCAGCAAACACTGGCCATCCACAAGGAGATTGCCCAGGGCGCAATCATGCCTTCCATCGATGGTCACACTCCCCAAGTCGTCTCCTTTGGCAGCCTGATGAAGCAGAAGCTGCAGGAGATCAATCAAGATCAGCTGACATCATCAATGCTGACCCAAGCGGTCGACAGCGGCAGGAGCGATGATCTGGTGGGCGCCATGGTGGCGTCTCAAAAGGCCAGTCTGTCGTTTTCGGCCTTGATGCAGGTGCGTAACCGCCTTGTTCAAGCCTTTGATGATGTTATGAAAATGCCCATTTAAGGACAATAGATGTCAACGAGTTTAGCTCTACCGGCAAAACCGTCTGCCGCCGGACAGAAGCCCATGCTGGAAGCGATCAAGGGGAAGCTATCCCATGTAAACCAAATGCTGTTGCTGGCTATACTGGCCTCGGCAGTGGCCTGTGTGCTGGTGTTGTTCCTCTGGAGTGGCAGCCAGGGATATCGGCCCTTGTACGGGCTCAAGGAAAAGGTCGACAGCAGCCAGATCATTGAAGTGCTTGAGGGTGAAGGCATTGACTATCGCCTGGAAGCCAATTCGGGACAGATCCTGGTGGCGGAAAACAAGTTGAGTTCGGCGCGGCTCCTGCTGGCGGCCAAAGGAGTACAAGCTCAACTGCCGGAAGGACTGGAAAACCTGGCCAAGGCGCCCATAGGTACCAGCCAGTTTATGGAGCATGCCCGCTATCTTCATGGTTTGGAAGGGGAACTGGCGCGCACCATAATGGCGCTCGAAGCCGTACGTTATGCCAGAGTGCATCTGGCGATTCCCAAGCGAACCCTGTTCATCCGTGCCGAGCCGGAAAAGCCGACCGCTTCTGTGTTGTTGGAACTCTATTCCGGGGCGCGTTTGGATGAGTCACAGGTCAGCGCTATTGCCAACCTGGTTTCCGGCAGCATTACCGGCATGACCCCGGCACAGGTGCAGATAGTCGACCAGGCCGGCAACTACCTGAATGCCGATATGGCCTCCGGCCAGGACATCAGCCAATCCCGCAGCAAGCAGCTCAAGTATACCCATGAGCTGGAAAACAACCTGATCGCCCGCGCCGAATCCATGTTGAATCCGATTCTGGGACGGGACAATTATCAGGTGCAGCTGGTCGCCAGGGTGAACTTTAACCAGATAGAGGAAACCCGCGAGTCTGTGGATCCCAATCCTGTGATGACTCAGGAAACACTCAACAAAGACCAAACCAACGGCAACCTGGCCTTGGGGATCCCCGGCGCTCTGAGCAACAAGCCTGTGTCTGGCAAGAAGGGCAAGAAAGAGGACAATCAGGAAAGCAGTCTGCGGCAACAGGAAACCCGCTCATACGAAGTTGGGCGCTCGGTGCGGCACACCAAATTCCAACAGATGCAGCTGGAAGGGCTGTCGGTAGCCATTTTGTTGAACCAACAGGCGGCAGGCAAAGAAGGTTGGCAACCACAGCAGTTGCAGCAGATAAGCGACATGGTTAAAGACGCCATAGGTTTTTCCGAGGCTCGTGGCGATCAGATCAATATCAACAGCTTTGACTTCGTGGTGCCGGAAAAGCCTGTGATAGAAGCTTTGCCCTGGTGGCAGAACGAGCATCTGCGTGAATACCTGAAATATGGCATAGGCACTCTACTGGCCTTACTGCTTATTCTGTTCGTGTTGCGCCCCCTGGTTCAGCACCTGACCCGCGGTGATTCAGGCTCAAGACACTCTGGCAACAAGGCCGGTGACAAAGCCGCTGAAATGGCGCTGGAAGCCGAGCCCCTGACACAAGCCATTGAGCCGCCTCAGCTGGCATTGCAGGCAGAGGACAGCAAGGCCTTGCCGCAGTCGAATCTGCCGCCGCCCGGCTCGCCACTGACGGTGAAAATGCAGCACCTGGGACTGCTGGCAACGGAAGAACCCGCCAGAGTCGCCGAAGTGATCAGCCATTGGATGAAGGACAAAAATCGTGACTGAACAAACGACTCTGGACAATCTTGAGCAGGCGGCCATGTTGCTCTTGTGTATGGGTGAGGAAGGTGCCTCTCAGGTCATGGCGCACCTCGACCGCCAGGATGTGGAACAACTGAGTTACAAGATGGCGCGCCTGTCTTCGGTGACCCAGCAGGAAGCGGAATCTGTACTGGATCGCTTCTTCAACCGCTACAAAGAGCAGGCAGGTATCGCCCGGGCGTCGAGAGCCTATCTCCAGAAAACCCTGGATTTGGCACTGGGTGACAGAGTCGCCAAGGGGCTTATCGACAGCATCTATGGCGATGAGGTCAAGATGTTGGTTAAGCGGCTGGAGTGGGTCGATGCCAAGCTGTTGGCGCGGGAGCTGCAACACGAACATGTGCAGCTGCAGGCCATCATGTTGGGACTCTTGCCACCGGAAATTGCCGCTCAGGTATTACAACATCTGCCGGGAGACAACCAGGACGAAGTGCTGGTACGCATAGCCCGCCTCGGCGAGCTGGACCGGGATGTGGTGGAAGAGCTGCGGCAACTGGTGGAGCGCTGCATGGTGATGGCGATGGAGAAGAGTCATACCCAGGTGTCCGGCGTGCGTCAGGTGGCCGACATTCTCAACCGCTTCGATGGTGACCGTGAACATCTGATGCAGATGATACGCTTGCAGGACAAGCATCTGGCCAATGATGTTACCGAAAACATGTTCGACTTTATCATCCTGGGCCGTCAAAAGCCGGAAACCCTGCAGGAAATCCTCGGGGCGGTCGAAGCCGAGTCGCTGGCACTGGCACTCAAGGGTATTGATGGTGAACTGAAACGCACTCTGCTCAACGCCCTGCCCAAGCGGATGTCTTCCGCCATTGAGACCCAGGCCGAGGCCTTGGGCGCTGTGCCGCTGAGCATGGCCAATGAGGCGCGACGCAACATTATGGAAACGGCCAAAGAGATGATGCAGAACGGCGAAATCGAGCTGCAACTGTTTGAAGAACAGGTGGTTGAATAATGGGTGCAGATAGTCGCCTTTGGCGCATAGGTGCATCTCAGGTGCGCCGTTATCAATTTGCTCCCCTGGAAGGGGAGAGTCCTGAACAAGGCAACTGGCAAGACTTCCAGCAAGCGTTGGAGCGGGGCTATCAGGAAGGCTGGGAACAGGGCTTTGAAGCCGGCAAGACTCAGGGCGAAACCGAGGGGCGCCAAGCGGGCCAGGAATCCGGGCTGCGGGATGGGCTGGAGCAGGGGCGCAGCCAGGGATTGGCACAGATAGATGAGCAGTTGAATCAGCTATTGACGCCCATGACGGCATTGCAGCAGCTGCTCACCGAGAGCCACGCCGAGCAGATCCAGGCGCAACAGCAGTTGATTGTCGACCTGGTCAGAAGGGTGGCACAGCAGGTGATCCGCTGCGAGTTGTCGCTGCAGCCGCTGCAGATCATTGCTCTGGTTGAAGAAACCCTGCAGGCACTGCCCAAGGATGCCAGCGATATCAAGATCCACCTGGAACCCTCAACCATCAAACAGCTACAGCATCTGGCGGCCGACAAGGTGGCTGACTGGCACCTGGTGGCCGACGACAGCCTGAGCCAGGGCAGTTGCCGGGTGGTTTGTGATCAGTGCGATGCCGATGCTTCCATGGAAACCCGCCTCAACAACTGTATGGATCAGGTTGAAGCTCATTTGAACGACGACCTGATTCCAGAAGCCGAGGCCACAGTCGCCAGCAATGAAGACTAATGTCCTGGCCGGAAACTGGCCCCGGGTACCGGTAGCCCAGATATACGGACGCCTGACCCGCGTGAGTGGCCTGTTGCTGGAGGCGGTCGGCTGCAACCTGGGTATTGGCGATCGCGCCATGGTGGAGCGGCGCGATGGCGCCTATGTCGAGGCCGAGGTGGTGGGGTTCCATCAGGGGATCCTCTGCCTGATGCCTATCACAGACACCCAGGGGCTGAGCCCTGGCGCCCGGGTCATTCCCCAGACAGAGACCCATAAGATCCCTCTGGGTGCCGGCCTGCTCGGCCGGGTACTCGACGGCCTTGGCCAGCCGCTGGATCAGCTCGGGCCGCTGAGTGGCGTGCAGTTTTGTCGCCCGGTCACTCAGGTACCCAATCCTCTTGCCCGGCAACCCATTACCCGTATTCTCGATGTGGGGGTCAGAGCCGTCAACGGCTTGCTGCCGGTTGGCTGTGGTCAAAGGGTAGGCTTGTTTGCCGGTCCCGGGGTGGGCAAGAGTGTACTGCTGGGGATGATGACCCGCTTCACCGAGGCCGACCGCGTGGTGGTAGGGCTCATCGGCGAGCGCGGCCGAGAGGTGCGCGAGTTTATCGAGCAGGCCTTGGGTGAAGAGGGGCGCCGCCGCGCGGTGGTGGTTGCCGCTCCGGCAGATACTTCCCCCTTGATGCGCCTCAGAGCCATGCGCCTGTGTCACCAGATAGCCTGTGGCTTTCGCGACGAGGGCCATAGGGTGTTGCTGCTGGTGGATTCACTGACACGTTACGCCCAGGCACAGCGGGAGATAGCCCTGAGTTTGGGGGAACCGCCGGCCACCAAAGGATATCCGCCTTCGGCCTTCGCCCAACTGCCTTCATTGGTGGAGATGGCGGGCAACGGCACTCATCCACAGGGAACCCTGACGGCGTTTTACACTGTGCTGACCGAAGGGGAAGATACGCAGGATCCCATCGCCGATGCGGCCAAGGCGATACTGGATGGTCACTTCTTCCTGAGCCGCCGCTTGGCTGAGGCCGGGCATTTCCCGGCACTGGATTTGGGAGCCTCTATCAGTCGTTTGGCGCTGCAGATTGCCCCCAAGGAACAACAGCAGGAGATGGCACTGGTTCGGCGTATGTTGGCGCGTTATCAGGAAGTACGTGAGCTCTTGCCGTTGGGCGGTTATCAACCTGGGCAGGATCCCGAGTTGGATGCCGCCGTGAGCCATTACCCGAGGATTGCCGACTACCTGACCCAAACCACAGACGAGGCGGTTGACCTTTCGGGTAGCCAACAACAACTGCAATCGCTGACCCGCGCACTGCGAGGTGAGTCATGAAACTGTTGCAACGCCTGAGCCATCTCGAGCAGCGTAAGCTCAGCGAGTTGGCGGAGCAAAAACAGGCGCTGCAGCAACGTCAGGCCCAAGTGCAGGGGCAACAGCAGCAGGTGGCGTTACTGGAGTCCCATTACAGCCAGTTTCGTCAGGGTTCAATTGTGGGGCTTTGCAACAGTCAGGCCTTGCTGCAAAGACTGCAACCATTGAAGCAGAGTCTCAATACTCAGCAGCAGTTGCTCGGCAATGAACAACAAAGGCTGCAGGGCTTATGGCAGCAGCAGTTGGGGCGTTATCAGCGGGTAAATTGGTTTGACGGGCAGCAACAACAGCGACAGCGACGACGGCTGGAGCAGCAGGAGCAGTTTCAGCTTGATGAGTTGGCGGGCGGCAGTACGGCGCGGCTTAAGGCTTCAGGGAAACTGAGGTGAGGCGAGATTCTGTGGGTACTCATCGGCATTTCCCAGCCCCAGAATGCCGCGGATGATCTCCTGTTGGCGCACCAGCAGTTGGCCGTTGAGCTCGTTGAGTCTCTGGCTCTCTCTGGCCTGTTGCAGCAGTTGCTGCCACAGTTGTTCCAGTTTGTGAGCTGCCTGCTCGGGCAGTTTACTCTGCAGTTGGCGTATGCCCTGATGATCATTGCTGACACCTATTTGTGCCAGATGTGCGGCGCGCTGCAGCGAATTGTGCTGTAACTTGGCAACTAACTGATCCTGCTGCTGGTTATGCTGGATAAGCCCTTGATTGTCATGGCGCAGCATCAACTGGCGCTGCTGTTGCAGCAGCTTCTTTAACTCCCGGTAGTCCAGTATGTCCTGGCGGATCCCGGCGACCAGACTTTGCAGTGCTTCGCGTTTATTGCTCATGGATGGCTTACTTGTCCTGTTTCCCGTGCTGCTGCAGCATAGCTTTGGCCATGGCCTCGACATCCAGTTCAAAATTGCCCTGTTGCAGTGCCTGACGCAAGCTGGCCACCTTGAGTTGATCTACCTCGCTCTCCTGAGCCAGTTGAGTCTGGGCCTGATTCAGCCAGTGATACTCAGGGCTTACCTTATCCTGCTGGGCTGCGGATACCGTGGTTTCCTGGCGTTGACGCCGATTCGCTGCGGTGACGCCACTGTCGCTGACAACCGCATGCAGACGCTGAGTGATTTCCATTGAACCCCCGAAATAATGTGCTCTAGTGAGTAAAGGCGACCGAATCCGTAAAAAATAAAATTATTTTTGTGATGTGGCTACTTTTGCTGAGTAATTACTTTTGTGGTGTAACTATGCCCTGCGCTATCGGGTAGGCCTTGATGACCTTCTGCGAGCTTAAGTTTCGCACCCTAATCACTTCTCCCCGGGAGGCACTTTCCAGCGCGGTGCCCGGCATTTGAGCTTCAAAACCCTCCTGGCTGACCTGGATGGTCACCTGTTCACCGGCACGCACCCAATCACTCTGGCTCAGCTGTCGCAGCAAGATGGCTTCACCTGCGCGGATCCTGCGCGCCACCTGTTTGCCTATGAGCTCGCGTTGGCTGCTGACAATGTCTCTGTCACTGGCCTGCAACTCCAGCCAGCGCCACTCTATGTTCCGCGCGTCGATGATGCTGCCTCTGTGCAGGGTTTGTGTCAGCACAGGCAATTGGGCCTTGGCTTCGACCCTGGCCCGTAGAAAGAAACGCCAGTCGGCCGCCGGACAACGCACCTCCAAAGATACCCGTCCCCAGAGCGGCGCCGAAGGGTTGGCCAGGCTGATGTCCGGCTTTTGCGGGCAGTCGGGTAAGCGCTTGACCCCGGATGGCAGTGTCATTCGAATCTTGCTTTGAAGCGGTTTCATCTGTTGCGCCGCAGCAAACTGCTGCAATTGCTGCTGCAGATATTGTCTGGCCGCTTGCTCGACCTGGTTGGCCGAGGCGGCCGCCGGCAACGGAAGCAGCGGAAACAACAGCAAAAGCAGCAAGGCAAAAGGGGAAATCAGGGTTCCGCAATTATTGATGGTTTGCTTGTTAGTCATTGTATTTTAAAGGTAAAAAATATTGGCATGGTATTTGTTACAGGGAGCGAAAACCTATGGATACCTTACTAGGAGAAACCATGGCTATCAAGCTCGATGCGGCATTGGGTCTGCATCCTCAATTATTGGATTTCAGGGTTGAGCGCAGCAAGGTGCTGGCCGGAAACCTGGCCAACGCCGAAACACCCGGCTACCAGGCCAGGGATCTGGACTTTGGTGCTCTGATGGCGCAGCTGGATGCCGGTATCCCCTTTGGAGGGCAGTACACAGTGGGGTATCGGGTGCCTTATCAGTCCAGTGCCGATAACAGCACGGTTGAACTGGGACAGGAGCAGGCGCGTTTTTCACAAAATGCCATGGACTTTCAGACCAGCCTGACCTTTCTCAATATGAAAATCCAAGGCCTGAAGGCCGCTATCGAGGGTAAATAGTCGTGTCATTTGCAGAGATATATCAGGTTGCCGGCAGTGGCATGACGGTGCAGACCCTGAGACTGAACGCTATCGCCAGTAACCTGGCCAACGCAGGTGTGGCTGCCGAGTCCAGTGATAGCGCCTACCGGGCGATAAAACCGGTATTTTCCACCCTCTATCAGCAACAAAACAACAGCGTCAGTGCCAAGGTGCAGATCAAGGCCCTGGTGCAGTCCGATGCACCGTTGGAAACCCGTTATGAACCCGGCCACCCGCTGGCCAATGCCGATGGCTATGTGACCTATTCCAATGTCAACACAGTGGAAGAGATGGCCGACATGATGGCCGCCAGCCGCGCTTTTGAAACCAGTGTCGAAGTGATGAACCGCGCCCGCTCCATGCAGCAGGGACTCCTGGCTCTGGGAAAATAAGGGAATAGAGGATGCAACAGGTACAGAACGTCAATACCCGCGAAGATGGCCAGAAGACAGATGCCATCCGTGCCAACGGCAATGATCCCGCTTCGCTGAAGAACGAGTTCATGTCGTTGATGATAGCCCAGATCAAGAATCAGGACCCTACCAACCCCCTGGATGCCAGTGAGTATCTGGGCCAGTTGGCGCAGTTTTCCCAGGTGGAGAGCCTCGAGGCGATGCGCCAGAACCAGAAAAACCAGATGACCATGATGGAAAACCTCGGGCTGGTGCAATCGGCTTCCCTTATCGGTAAGCAGGCCATGGTGCCGGCAGACAGCTTTACCGCGGCCGAACATGTGATAGACGGCAAAGTCTATCTGGAGCACAGCGCCTCGGCGGTGACTGTGGAGATCAGCGATAAAAACGGGGAAGTCGTCAAAACCATGGAGCTCGGCAGTCAGGCGGCAGGTGATGTCAGTTTTCAGATAGATCCCGAAGGACTGGGGCTTCCTCCGGGGGAATACCAATTGAAAGTTCAGGCCAGCGACGGTGAAAAAGCATTGAAGGCTCAGTCATTTCTCGCCGGCGAAATCAGCAAGGTTCATTTCGTCAGTGCCAAGGGCATGATGATGGCTGAGCTGGCCAACGGTTTGGGCACAGTGTCTGTGCTGGATATTTCCGAAGTTTCATAACAGGAGACAAGATGTCTTTCAATATTGCGCTAAGTGGATTGCAGGCCACAAGTCAGGACCTCAACACCATAAGTAACAACATTGCCAACGCCTCTACCTGGGGCTTCCGTGGTGGTCGCAGCGAGTTTGCCGCCATCTACAACAGTGGCATGGGTGCCGGTGTCAATGTGATGAATACCAGCCAGAACTTCTCCCGTGAGGGCACGCTGACCTACACAGGCCGTGAGCTGGATATGGGGATCCAGGGCAGTGGCTTCTTTATGTTGCGTGGCACCGATGGCTCCAATCTTTATGCCCGCGCCGGGATTTTCGGCCAGGATGCACTGGGCTTTATCACAGATCCTGTCGGCAACCGTCTGCAGGGCTATCCGGCCACGGCCGATGGCGTGCTGCAAACAGGCACCATGGGTGACTTGCAGATCAAGACAGGTTCTCTGCCGGCCAAGGCGTCGACTCTGGTCAATCAGGTGTCCAACCTGGATGCGCGTATGGAAGCCATAGATCCTGCAACGACGCCATTTTCGCCCACAGACCCGGCGAGTTATCACTCCTCGGGTACTGTCAGTGTGTTCGACTCACTCGGCAACCAGAGATCCCTGACCCAGTACTACGCCAAGACAGGCGACAATGAATGGAAAGTCTACTTCGTGCTGGACTCGGCTGTTCTCGAACCCAAAGACGGCCACAGCCTGCAGTTTGACAAGAAGGGCAGCCTGAGCGGCGGCGACAAGCTGAGCCTGACTCTGCCCGCCAAGGCCGGTGCCGAGGATGTCAGCCTGGCGGTGAACTATGAAGGGTTCACTCAATATGCCAATGACTATAACAACTCCAGCCTGAGCCAGGATGGTTATGCCGCCGGCGAATTCAACAAGATACGCCTGGATGACAGCGGGATGCTCTTCGGTACCTACACCAATGGTCAGGAGTTGCTGCAGGGCCAGGTGGTGCTGGCAGATTTCAACAATCCCAATGGTTTGACGCCGGTGAGCAACAACGCCTGGCAGGCCTCTGCTTCAGCTGGGCAGGCCACAGTCGGCGCACCTGGCAGCGGTACTCTGGGCAGCCTGAAGGGCGCCTATCTTGAGGGTTCCAACGTGGATACCACGGCCGAGATGGTGAGCCTGATGACGGCGCAGCGTAACTATCAGTCCAATGCCAAGGTACTGGACACCAACTCGACCATGCAGCAGGCGCTGCTGAACGCCATCTGACGGATGACTCATGGATAAGATGATTTATACCGCGGCCCAGGGTGCCAGCCGCATTCTGCAGTCCCAGGCGATTCGGGCCAACAACCTGGCCAATGCCGATACCCAGGGCTTTCGTGCCGATCTGGAGCGGGTTGCTGCGGTTCCTGTGCCTGAGACTCAAGGAAGCTTTGCTTCGCGGATCTTGCCGCAGACCCAGAATGTCGGTTTCAACAGCCGCCATGGAGAGATAGTCAGCACTGGGCGCCGGCTCGATATGGCGATTAAGGGCGATGGCTATTTCACAGTGCAAACACCTCAGGGCGAAGCCTATACCCGTAACGGCGCCATCAGCGAAGGTGCCAACGGTGAACTGACAGTGGCGGGGTTCCCCTTGATGGGCGCCAATGGGCCTTTGGTGCTGCCTCAGTATCGCGAGCTGATTGTCAGTGAAGACGGCCGCCTGTCGATAGTGGCCGAGCAGGGTGGGCTGATTGAAGAGGTTGCCCAGCTCAAGCTGGTGAACGCTGCCCAGAATCAGCTGCACAAGGGCGCCGATGGTTTGCTGTATGCCAACAACGGCGAGGCCCAGGTGTCCGAGCAAGTGCGGCTGGCTTCCGGCGCGCTGGAGAGCAGCAATGTCGATGCCGTTGGTGAGTTGCTGGCCTCCATGGAGCTGGGACGTCAGTTTGAAGTGCAAATTAAGTTAATGAAAAGCGCAGAGAAGTTGGCTGAGGCGGGTAATCGCCTGCTGCGTGACGCCTAATATTGAGGAGAGTCTAAATGCAATCGGCATTATGGGTGAGTAAGACAGGATTGACTGCTCAGGATGTGAAGATGACGACCATCGCCAACAACCTGGCCAACGTTAATACCACAGGTTTCAAGCGCGATAGAGTCGGTTTCAACGATCTCTTCTATCAGGTACAGCGCCAACCAGGCGGCCAAGTAGACGAGCTCAATGAGTTGCCATCCGGGCTGCAATTGGGCACGGGCGCCCGAGTAGCCAGTACCCAGAAGGTGTTCACCACAGGCGACATACTCACTACCAATCAGCAACTGGACATCGCTATTGAGGGCCAGGGGTTTTTCCAGATTGAAGAAGCCAATGGCGAAGTGGCATACAGCCGTGATGGCCAGTTTTATCGTAACAGCGACGGCATGATGGTGACCTCCCAGGGGCTGCCCTTGGTGCCCAACATCCAGATCCCCGAAACCGCCACCGGGATCACCATAGCCGAAAACGGTGTGGTGAGTGCCAAAGTGGCGGGTCAGGCAGAGGCGATGGAGCTGGGACAGATCACCCTGGCGCACTTTGCCAACCCGGCCGGGCTCGAGTCCCGAGGCAATAACCTGTACCACGAAACCGCGTCTTCCGGTGTGCCGATAGAAGGGGTTCCCGGCGAGGAGGCTTTGGGCAGTTTACGCCAGGGGGCGCTCGAAGGGGCCAACGTCAATGTGGTCGAAGAGATGGTAGAGATGATCTCGACCCAGAGAGCCTACGAGATGAACGCCAAGGTGGTCTCAGCCACTGACGATATGCTCAAGTTCCTGAACCAATCGGTATGAAGATCATGAGACTCTTGTTGGCGCTGCTGATGCTGTCGCTCAGCGGCTGTATCTCCCACTTCCCCGACGCAGAACAGCAGCCGGGCAACAAAGAATGGGCGCCGCCTGAGGTGGACTACTCCTTGCCGGAAGCCAAAGACGGCAGCCTGTATCGCCCCGGTTTTATGCTGACCCTGTTCAAGGATAAGCGGGCCTTTCGCGAGGGAGACATACTCACAGTCTCCCTGGATGAGAAGACCTACTCCAGCAAGAAGGCCAATACCCAGACCAATAAGTCTCAGGATCTGAACTTTGGCGTTCAGGGCGGGGTGGATGACAGTAGTTTCAGCGCCAATGGTGAGGGCAAGTTTGGTCGTGGCTTCAATGGCAGCGGCGCCACGACTCAGCAGAACCAGCTTTCCGGCGCCATTACTGTGACAGTGGCCAAGGTGATGCCCAACGGCGTGCTGCTGATCCGCGGTGAGAAATGGCTTCGCCTCAGTCAGGGGGATGAGTATCTGCGTCTTATCGGGCTTATCCGCTCCGACGACATAGACAACCAGAACACCATCTCATCGCAGCGGATTGCCGATGCCCGCATTATCTATGGTGGCCAGGGCGCCATTGCCGACAGTAATGCCATGGGCTGGGCGGCTCGCTACTTCAACAGCCCCTGGTTCCCTATGTAACAGGAATGAAGATGACAAGACTGCTTTTAGCTCTGCTGTTGCTGGGGCTTACCATGCCGGGCCAGGTGTTGGCCGAGAAGAGTCGCCATCTGCTGGATATGGTAGATGTGCAGGGTATTCGCGAAAACCAACTGGTGGGCTATGGCCTGGTGGTGGGGCTCGATGGGACAGGTGACAAGAACCAGGTGAAGTTTACCGGCCAGTCGGTGGTGAACATGCTGAAACAGTTTGGGGTGCAGATTGATGGCAGCATGGATCCCAAGCTGAAAAACGTTGCCGCCGTGGCCGTGGTTGCCAATGTGGCGGCGCTGGCAAGTCCGGGGCAGACTCTGGATGTGACCGTCTCCTCCATAGGGGATGCCAAGAGCCTCAGGGGCGGCACTCTGTTGATGACGCCTTTGCGGGCGGTCGACGGTGAAATCTATGCCGTCGCCCAAGGGAATCTGGTAGTGGGCGGCGTGTCGGCCCAGGGCCGCAACGGCACCTCCATGACCATCAATGTGCCTACCGTCGGCAGTATTCCTGGGGGCGCCTTGCTCGAGGCTGTCATTCCCAGCTCTTTTGCCAGTAATCCGCAGGTGATACTCAACCTCAAGCAGGCTGGCTTTCGCAGTGCCCGCAATATTGAGAAGGCGATCAACGCCGTGTTTGGCCCGGATGTCGCCAAGGCCGAGAGCCATGCACGGGTGAGCGTCAGGGCGCCGCAATCCGAGCGGGAGCGGGTAATGTTTATGTCTATGCTGGAAGACATCATGGTCGAGCCCGGCCGCATTCCTCCCAAGGTGGTGTTCAACGCCCGCACAGGGACTGTGGTGATGGGCGGTGATGTGGTGGTGCGCAAGGCCGCCGTCAGCCACGGCAACCTGACAGTGACCATTACAGAGAAGCAGCAGGTGAGCCAGCCCAATCCGGGGATTTTTGGCGATGCCGCCGGTCAAACCGTGGTGACCAATGACTCGGATGTGGATATTCAACAGGAAGACGGACGTATGTTTGTCTGGCCAGAGGGTAGCTCTTTGAATGATATCGTACGTGCCGTCAACAGCATGGGAGCCTCTCCCATGGATCTGATGGCTATCTTGCAGGCACTGGAAGAAGCCGGTGCCCTGGAAGCTGATCTGGTGGTGATCTGATGAAAGTAACCCAAACTCCGGGGCTGCTGGGGCGGCTCGATTCGGGCGAGCTGATTAAGGCGCATGGCGAAAAGGGCGCCCTGAAACAGGTCAGCCAGCAGTTTGAAGCCATGTTTTTGCAGACTGTGCTGAAACAGATGCGTACCGCCAGCGATGCCATTGCCGATGAAGAGAATCTGCTGTCATCCAGCAACGATGGCCTGTATCGGGATTGGTATGATTCCGAACTGGCACTGAGGTTGTCGCAGATGCAATCGACCGGGCTTGCGGATGTTATGAGTCGACAATTAGGGGCAAAACTTCAGTTTAGTGCCGAACCGGTCGCTTCTTCTGAGAAGACGACCATGGCAATGCAACCTGCACTCCTGGTTCCGCCAGTTCACAAGGAGACTGAATGAATCTGCTCAATAACGCCATGTCCGGGCTGAATGCCAGCATGGCGGCCTTACAAGTCATGTCCAACAACACCAGCAACGCTATGGTGCCTGGCTATTCCCGCCAGCAGGTGTTGCTCAGCTCAGTCGGTGGCGGCGCCTATGGCGCCGGTAATGGCGTCAGTGTTGATGGGGTGCGGCGGATTTCGGATCAGTATCAGGTGATGCAACTGTGGCGTACCGGCAGTGATGTGGGCTTCGCCGGTGTTAAACAGAGCTATGCCGGCCAGCTGGAACAGCTGATGGCCGCCGACAGCAACAACCTTTCTACCGGCTTGGATCATCTGTTTGCCGCCATGAATGCGGCCATGGAAAAGCCCAATGACCCGGCGCTCAGACAGGCGGTGCTCAATGAAGCCAACGGCGTGGCGCAGCGTTTCAACTCGATAGCCTCAGGGCTGGACAGTCAAGAGCAACAAATCGTCGGCCAGACCCAGGCCAGCATCAAAGAGATCAATACTCTGCTGGAGAAGATAGCTCGCTTGAATGAAGATATCGCCGCCGACGGGGCTGCCAAGGTGCCTTCGGCCTCGCTATTGGATAACCGGGATGCCGCAATAGCTGAATTATCTTCACTCATGGATATCCGGGTAGTGATGGATGACAAGGGCCTGGCCAATATCTCGCTCTCTCAGGGGCAGCCGCTGCTGAGTGGTATTGTTCCGGCAACACTCAAGGGCGTGACAGATCCGGCAAATCCCAAGCAAATCAATTTAGAGCTCAGTTTTGGCCAGTCTCAGTTTAAGTTACAGGAGACGGGTGGTCAGCTGGGGGCTCTGCTCAACTACCGGGATACCAACCTGAAACAGAGTCGGGCTTTCCTGGATGAACTGGCAACCCAGTTGGCACAACAGATGAATGACATTCAGGCTAAAGGCACAGATCTGGCTGGCAATAAGGCGACTCAAGCCATTTGGCACTTGGATGCTTCCAACCCGGCGGGCAGTCTGCGGCTCAATCAGGGCCTGAACTCCGGCGATCTGGCGTTCGGCCTGGATGGCACTCCGGGGGATAATAGCAATCTCAAGGCCTTTGTGGCCTTGGCCAATCAGGAGCTGGACTTCGCCTCCATGGGCAGTCGAGCCACCCTGGGCAATGCCTATGCCAGTAAGGTGGGTGAGCTGGGCAGTATTTCCCGGCAAGCGCAGCAAGAGAGCAAGACAGCGCTGGCACTACAGAAAGAAGCACAGAGCCAATGGGCCAGCACCAGTGGCATCAATTTGGACGAGGAAGGGGTCAACCTGATCGTTTATCAACAGTCATACCAGGCCAATGCCAGGGTGATAGCCACGGCCGATAGGCTGTTCCAGTCCCTGCTGGACAGTATTTAAGGAGTCCTGAATGCGGGTAGCCATGTTTAATATGTACAGTGCCAACTTGCACTCAATGCAACAGACACTGAGTCAACTGGGGCAACTGGATCAACAGCTGTCCAGTGGCAAGGCCTTGCTGCGTCCTTCCGATGACCCCATAGGCAAGGTAAAAGTGCTCAACTGCGAGCGGGACCTGGCCAAGACTTCACAGTACATAAGCAATATCGACAGCCTGTCGACCAGTCTCGGGCGGGTGGAAACTTATCTCGATAGCCTGGTGCAGGCGCAGAGCCGGATGCGGGAAATTGTCATTTCCGCCAACAGTGGTCAACTGTCGGCCGCCGACCAACAGGGTTATGCCGATGAACTATCGGCCCTGATGGACACCTGTGTCGATATCCTCAACGCCAGGGATGCCGACGGCAACTATCTGTTTTCCGGCAACCTTAGCCGTACTCCGGCGGTAGCACAGGACAGCAGTGGTCGCTATCAGTTTCAAGGGGATGCCCAGCATCGTCAGGTGCAGATAGCTGCCGACTCCTGGGTCGATGCCAACGTCACGGCGCAGGAGTTCTGGTTCGGTAACGGTAGCCAGGATCTGCTCAATCAAGCCGCCGAGTATGTCGAAGTGCTGCGGGATCCGGCCAAGGCTCCCGGTGATGCCGATTTTGAGGCCGTGGCAGGCGCCATGATGCAGTCTCTGGATGAGACTCTCTCCAGTATAGGCGCGGCGATTACAGACATAGGTGGCAAACAGAACCGCTTGAGTCTTGGCAAGAGCAGTCATCAGGAGATGGCACTGTTCACCAAGGAAGTGATAGGCGAAACCGAGGCGCTGGACTATCCGGCGGCAACCTCAGAGTTTCAGATGAAGCTGACGGCCTTGCGGGTGTCGCAGCAGAGTTTTGTCAAAATCAGCCAACTGACGCTGTTCAACCAGCTTTAATCAGGATTGGGGAGACGCCTAACTTGTTCCAAGACTGTCATAGGGTGCCATGATCCATTCGGTTACCGATGCCCTGCAACTGGCCGGGCAGATAAGACCCATCAGCCAGAGTGCCCCCCTGCTCGATATGACAGTGGTCAACAGCACTCAGGAGAGTTGGCGCGAGCTGCTGCCTTATCGGCAAGTGGCGTTCGAGCGCTGGGAGCGGGCCACCCGGCTGCAACATAACATCAGTGCCATGCAGCTGGTGGATGCAGGTTTTGAAGAGGTGCTGCGGGTTCTTGAGAGGATGCGGCCCTTGCTGCTTATCAAGCCTTCTGCCGAGCAGTTTGAGCGACTGTTGTCGCTGCAAAAGCAGTTGCAGCAGTTGCAGCCCAGTTATCTGCAGTACCCCTTGTGGGATCCCATGTTCAACATCATCTATCCCAGACGCAGAGCCTTGCGGCGGCGCTTTCGACTTAAGGCGGTTTCCCTGCTGGAGCCCAAACACAGGGAAGAAAGCCTGCAACTGCTGCTGCCGGGTGCCGATGGGCCACAGAGCCTGTCGTTGCAACTGCCGGCCAATACCGACCCGAGCCGTTTGGCACAGTTAATCAACGAGCAGCTGGCGCCTTTGGGTATCTCACTCAATGTCGAAAACCAACAGGCTGTGTTTGAATGCGATGACCAACTGTGGCAACAGCTGCAGGGTAATCTCAGTCTCAGTGGCCAAGGTATGCGCCTGCCGGCCGGTGAGATGCACAATATCAGGCTGGAAGAACTGCTGGACTGGCGCGATCCCAGAGAATGGCGTTTCGACAGCCCGGAGATGTTGCGTCAGACCCGGGCCAAGCTGGAGCGTACTGCGCGGCGGATAGAACACTGGCGTCAGGATTGGCAGGTACAGAAACAGCAAGTCACCAGCAATTTATCGCAGCAACTAGGGGAAATTTCTCTGCCACCTGTGGATGCTTGCTTCGGCTCGCAACTGGAGGCGTTGCTGGCTCAGGCCAACATCGGCCGAGGTCACGCCGAGGATCTGCTCAAATAATTTGGTCTTTTTAAAGTTTTTTTTCAATCAGGCTTTCAGTTTGGTTTTTTCGGGTCGCTTTGTTGTTAATGACACAAATACACTCTTCGGGAGAAACAAACCATGTTGTCTGTACATACTAACTATGCCTCTCTGGTTGCCCAGAACTCCGTAAACAAAAACAACAGCCTGCTGTCTACCGCCATGGAGCGCCTGTCTACTGGTATGCGCATCAATGGTGCCGATGATGACGCCGCTGGCCTGCAAATTGCCAACCGTCTGAACGCCAACGTTGTTGGTATGAGCACTGCCAGCCGTAACATCTCTGACGGTGTCTCTATGCTGCAAACAGCCGACGGTGCCCTGAGTGAACTGAGCTCTATCGCCAACCGTATGAAAGAGCTGGCAACCCAACACGCCAACGGTGTGAACTCTGCCGATGACAAAGCTGCTCTGAAATCTGAATTTGATGCACTGACAGCAGAAGCTACCCGTATCAAGACCAACACTGAATATGCCGGTGAAAAACTTTTCACCAAACTGGGTACAGGTGTTGCCATGCAGATTGGTGCCAGCAAGGCTGAAACCATGACAGTGACTCTGGGTGCTCAACCTGATGAAACAGCTCTGGATATTGCCGATCTGGATACCATCAACACTTACATCAATGAAATCGGTACCAACCGTTCTACTCTGGGTGCCAATATCAACCGTCTGGGCCACACTGCCTCTAACCTGGCCAACGTGACCGAAAACACCAAGGCTGCTGCCGGTCGCATCATGGACGCTGACTTCGCCAACGAATCAGCTGCCATGACCAAGAACCAACTGCTGGTTCAAGCCGGTACCAACGTACTGTCCCGTGCCAACCAGAACACTGGTCTGGTTATGGGTCTGCTGGGCTAAGCAAACATTTTGTTCCAAGCGCCGTCAGTCAAGATGGCGCTTTTTTTTAAGCTCGACAAAGAAACGGCGGAAGAGCTGATTCCTGTTTGAGGCCTTCCGAGGAAGAGACTGTACCAAGCTACAGTAGTCACTCTTAAATAACTTTCAAATTTTACAAAGGGTTAGCTTTGCCGTTTGAATGGCATACCTCTTGCTATCCCCGAATATTCCAAGGACACGAGTCTGTGTCTATGAGGAGTTGAAAATGATTTCCGGAATGAGTGGTGCCCAATTCGCGCAGCAGCTGATCAGTGCCGAGAGGGCCGGTAAAGACAATCTCTATCAAAGCAGCAAGACGGGCTACCAGAAACAGTTGGATGCCTACACCTTGCTGGATAAGGGGCTCGATCGTCTTAACAGCAAACTGACAACCCTGGGAACCGATGCCTTCAAGGGCAATATCGCCGAGGTCACAGATGAAAACATCTCTGTCAGCAGCTCGGCCAAGGCGCCGCAGGGGAATTTTCAGCTGTCGGTAGAGCAGTTGGCTCAGGCACACCAACTGGTCAAGCCCTTTGCATCGGAAGATGCCACTCTGCCGGCATCTGGGGTTATTCAGATCAGCATGGGTGGCAAGAGCATGAGTGTGGATCTGGCCATGGTTAACAGCGGTGGCAGCGTTTCTGTCAGTGAGCTGCGGGATATGATCAACCAGCATCCCAATAACCCGGGCGTGCAGGCTAGCCTGGTACGCACCGGCGGCCAGGTGCAGCTGATGCTGACCTCGAAGGAAACCGGCAAGGCCAACAGTATTAGTATCAGTCTGGATGGTGCTGACTGGGGCATGGTCGAGACTCAGGCCGCTCAGGATGCCAAGGCTACGCTCAATGGCATGAGTATCACCTCGGCCAGCAACATGCTGACTCAGGTTGTGGACGGGGTGGATATCGAACTGCGTAAGGTTCATGAAGCCGGTGACAGCAGCAATATCAGTATCAAGGCGGATCAAGAGGCCGGCAAAGAGGCAGTTAAAGCCTATGTGGATACAGTCAATGAACTGCTGCGGCAGATAAGTCAATTGACTCGAGGCCTGGGGGTTGATGCTCTGGATGACTCGAAAGACAAGGACGACAAGGATAGCAAGAGCAGCAAGATAGATGAGAGTCAGCTGGGGATCCTCAAGGGTGATACCAGCCTGAGAACCCTGCAACAAAGGCTGCGTGAGCTGAGTTTCCAGGCTGCTCCCAATGGTTTGACTCTGGCCGACGCCGGTATCGAACTGACCCGTAATGGTGAGCTAAAGCTGGATGAGAAAAAGCTGGAAAACGCCCTGAAGACCCAACCGCAGGCGATCAGTGATCTCTTCGGAGCCAAGGGCGGCATGGTCGATAAGGTTCAGGAGATCACTAAACCTTATACCCGTTTCGATGGCTATATGGATATGAAGAAGAACAACCTGAAACGCCAGTTGGACCGGGTCGAAGACAATATGGAACGCCATAACCGCATGATGGAACAGCGTTATCAGATCTATCTGAAGCAGTTCACCGCGATGGAAACCACCATCAATGAGTTGAACAGCGCCAGTGGATTGTTTTACTGAGGAATTATTCGATGTTTTATGAGCAGGATCCTTTCAGCGGCTACCGTCAGGCCAGCTTGGATGCCCGGGCCGCGGCGGCCAATCCCCATGAGATGGTGCGTATGTTGCTGGATGGTTTGCTGGATGAACTGGCCAGAGCCTCGGGGCATATGGAACGCAAGGCGTTTGAGGCCAAGGGCCAGAGTATCAACAAGTGTTTGAATGTGATCCATGGGCTTGATGTGTTGTTGGACATTGAAAACGGCGGCGAAGTAGCAACCAACCTCAACCGTCTCTATGACTATTGCAGCCGTCAACTGGTTAGCGCCAGTGTCGAAAATAACCCAGAGGCACTGCAGCCTGTGGTGCAGGTTATTCAACAGATTAGGGAAGGTTGGGCCCAACTTGAGTGAGTCTGTGATAGCCCGCTGGCAAGCCTTGGGACAACGCCTGCAACAGCAGGCAGCGGCCGAAGACTGGCAGGGAGTATGCCGGGTCAACCGGCAGATGATCCAGTTGCTCAGGCAGCAGGGAAAGCCCCGTTCTCAGGCTGAGTTACAGGCGCGCAAACAGTTGGAGCTTTGTCACTCGCAAGTGATGCAACAGCTGCAAACCAAGAGTGAATCGCTACAGCGGCAGATGCAGCAACTGCTGGCACAACAAGAGGGCATGTCCGCCTATCAACTGACCCAACTCAGCCAACCCGAGTTTCAAGAGGGAAACATGAGTAAAGGAGACCTGTATTGAGTATTGCGCTGATCCCGGCGCTGGCTGAAACGCCGGCGAAAAAAGTGCCCTTGTCCGCTCACCCGGACAACAGTGGCAGAAAGGACTCTTATCGGCAGGAAGAACAGTCTCTTTCTCAGGCCGCGACTCAGCCGGCCAACTCCACAGCTTCCGGCATGAATGCCAAAGCGCAGGGTGCTCAAGAGAAGGGCTCTCAGGTAAAGACTACTCAAGGGCAAAGCGGCACAGTAGAGGATAGGGAATCAGGGACAGAGTCGGCAGGCGAGATGCCGGCCAATACTGTGGTGGTGCAAGAACTCTTGCCGCCTTTGATGCAGCCAACTGCAATCCAAGTGACCACTCCGCCAGGAGCACCCCTGGCGCAATTGCAGGGCCAAGGTCATGATGAAAATACAGTGCCACCTTTGGCCGGCATCACGGCGCAGGGCATTGTGGGCACGCAGCAAACCAATCTGTCACTGGCAGGCATCAGCCAACCTGTGGCAGCGAACCCGTTCAATGGTGAGGGCAGAGGTGCGGGTGATATGCGGGGACAAAGCCTGCAATTGGCCGCCGCCTTCCCTCAAGCGGCTACTCAAGTTTCGAGTGCGGCAACTGAGGCCAAAGGCACGCCTTTTCTGCCCGTTGGCACCATGGCGCAGACCGCCATGCCGTCGCAACAGCTAACGGTCAATGCCGCGGCGCAGCTGGCGGCCTGGCATGCAGATCCTTCCAGCAAGCCTGTGGCTGAGCTTGGTCTGCAGCCGGAGGTTGCCGCATTGACAAGCGAGCGCCCGGGCGTGAGCCAGTGGGGCCCCTTGCCTCTGAGTGCTCAGGGAACCCAGGTGCAGCATGCCAGAGAGCTGTTGCTGCCACTCAGAGATCAACTGCGTTTTCAGATAGATCAACGTATTCAAACTGCCGAGCTGCAATTAACCCCGCCCGAGCTTGGAAGGATAGAACTGAACATTCGCCTCGACGGTGACCGGCTGCATATTCAGATGCATGCGGCCAACAACCATGTGCGCGATGCTCTGCTCAGCGGCCTGGAACGCCTGCGCAGTGAACTGGCCATGGAACACAAAGGCAACATTTCCCTGGATGTAGCCACCGACAGCGAGCGACACCAACCTGAGCAGGATGCCAGAGAAGGGTATGCCGGCGCGATCGCTTCATCCCGGGTGGACGAAACCAAAGGTGACACAGAAGCCGAGCGCAGACGCGATAGGCAACTGAACCTACTGGCCTGATGATAGAGATGAAAGATTGATATGAAACGAAATTTACTCATAGTTGCGTTACTTATTCTGGCCACTGGAGGCGGTTTTTTCATCGGCCATCAGCCGCCCGCATGGTTGGGGAAATGGTTATCGGCGGAAGAAGAAGTGCAACCACAGGCCAGTTTTTACCCGCTGGATAAGATGATTATTTCGGTACCGGGTGATGAATATCCCCACTACCTGTTGCTCGAGCTGGCGCTCAAGTCCCGTAGTGACAATGCGGCCCAGGAGATCAAGGCTGCCGATCCACTTATTCGCAACACCATGATGCGAATGTTCAGCAGCAAGTCTTTCAACGTGCTGAATCAACCGCAGAATCTGGAAACGCTGCAACTGGAGGCCAGGGAATCCCTGATCAAGGTGCTGACCAAAGATCAATTTACTCTGGATATTGAAGAGGTCCTGTTCACCCGTATGGTCATCCAGTAAAGGAGGCACCTTGGACAGTGAGATGACAGCCTATGATTTGGGTTATCAGGCGTATGGCAATGAGCGGCAATCCGAGCAGGCGTTGTTACATCAATATCTGCCCTTGGTAAAACGCACAGTTTGTTCCCTCAAGAGTCATTGTGGCCCGCTTATCGGCCAGGAGGACATGGAGCAGATAGCTCTGATGGCCCTGCTGGAGGCTGCCCGGCGCTATCCTGGAGAGTATGATGCCGGCTTTATCTCCTTTGCCGGCCAGAGGATCCGTGGTGCCATTCTCGATGAACTGCGGCGCCTGGATTGGCGGCCACGCTCGGTGCGCCAGCAGGCACACTCATTCAACGATGTGGTCAGGCAGTTGACCCGGGAGTTGGGCCGTTACCCGAAAGACAGTGAAGTCACTGCAAGAATGGGCCTGACCCAGGAAGAGTACCGGGATTACCTGCATGCAACCCTGGCAGAATCCATGACCAGTTTGGATGAGATGCTGGGAGAGGGGTTGTCACTGGGCGGTCAGGACAAGGAAATTGTCGATTTTGAACGCAATCAGCTGTTAATTGCGGCAATCAAGCAACTGAGCAACAGAGAACAGGTAATTCTGTCGCTTTATTATCAGCATGAACTCAATCTCAGAGAGATTGCAGCCACCCTGGGGTTAACCGAAACCCGGATATGTCAATTACACAAGGTTGCCGTGCGCCAGTTACAGGCGATTTATCGGCAGGCTCAACTCTGATTTGGAAACCTGATAATGAGTAAGTTTGTTGGTTTAATGGTGATTTTGGTGTGTGTCTTCGGCGGCTATGCCTGGGCCGGCGGCAATCTGCTGGCCTTGTGGCAACCGGCAGAAATCCTGATCATCCTAGGTGCCGGCATCGGCTCTTTGCTGATTGCCAACCCCCGCGCTGTACTGGTGGAGCTGTGGCAGCAGTTGCGCCAGATCGCCAGACAGGATACTCCTGAGCCGGAACTCTACCCTCAGCTGTTTGGCCTGATGAACATGCTGATGGCGCAGATCCAATCCCAGGGGATGAAGGTGCTGGATGCCCATATCGAAAATCCGGACGAGAGTTCGTTGTTTTTGATGTATCCGGTGGTGCTTGAACACCCTCAGTTGCTGCAGTTTTTGGTTGATAACCTGCGCCTGCAGTCGATAGGTAAAATCTCTCCCCACGACCTGGAAATGATACTCGAGGAAGAGATCCACAGAATCGAAGAAGACAGCCTGCGCCCCTCGCTGGCACTGGGACGAATCGCCGAAGCCATGCCGGGATTCGGTATTCTGGCGGCTGTGATGGGGATCATCATTACCATGTCCAACATTGATGGCCCCATCAGCCTGATCGGGGTCAAGGTAGCGGCTGCTTTGGTGGGCACCTTTATTGGGATCTTCGCCTGTTATTGCTTACTCGAGCCATTGTCAAAGGCGCTGGAGCATCAAGTGGATCGGCAGATCAGCCAGCTCAAGTGTATTGCCGCCATGCTGACGACGTTCGCCAAGGGCAAACCACCGATACAGGCGATAGATGCCGGCCGCAAACAGATCCAGACCGAGAGCCGCCCCAGCTTTGTGGAATTGGAACAGATACTGACAGAACAGAGAAGTTAATGGCACCAAGACAGGAAACTATCATTGTCCGTCGTGCTCGGGCGGGCAAACAACACGGTGCCCATGGTGGCGCCTGGAAGGTCGCCTTTGCCGATTTTACCCTGGCAATGATGGCGTTGTTTTTGGTGCTGTGGATCATGCAGGTGGCGGATCAAAAAGAGCGGGAAACCGTGGTTAAGTACTTGAATGGTGAGTTGTATCCCTCCGGCGATATCAACCCTTTCGATCTGCGTAACATCCCCTCGCTCATCGATCTGCAAGGGCAACCCAGTGTGCAGCAACCTGTGGTTCCTACCCCGGCCAGTGGTGATGAGATGCGTGGCCCTGCGCTGCGCACCCATGTACCAGAAGGCAAGTGGCAGCCCAAGGCCGGTATGGGGCCCAAACTGAATGCCATTATCCCAGGCGAGTTTGCCACTCAGGTGCAACTGGAAGTGTTGGCGCGGCAGATCCAGCGGGTCGTCGACCAGGCGGATATGGGTAAAAACGTACAGTTGGACGCCGTGCCTCAGGGAATAAGGATTCGCATTCACGACAACAATGAACAATCTATGTTCAAAGTGGGCCAGGCGCAGATGCGGCCCTATTTTGAAGATCTGTTGTTGGCCTTGGCGCCTGTTTTACAACAGGTGAAAAACCAACTGATCATCTCTGGCCATACCGACTCGCTGCCCTATGTCGGTCGCAGTTATACCAATTGGGAGTTGTCCAGTGAAAGGGCGCTGATTGCCAGACAAACCATAGAGTTTGGTGGCGTGCGTCAGGGGCAGATTCTTCAGGTTAACGGCATGGCCGACCGGGTACCCTTTATCGATAATGAGCCCTTTAACCCGGCCAATCGCAGAGTGGAGATACTGATCCTCACCAAGGAAGCTTCCGAGCAGATCCAGAGCCTGGCAGGCGGAAAGGCACTCTTTGAGGCCAATGAGGCGGCCCGCTTTAATCAGCCAAGGGACAGGTACCAGTGATGACGGACAATAGCAGTGACGAGGCGCAGCGACGTGAGCATTTGCGTATCAGCCTGAGGCTGGGTAATGACGCCGACTTCCTGCTCGACTGTGATGGCATGACGGTGCAACTGGGACACTGGCACTGGTGGCGCCCCGGCAAGCTGGGGCTTGGAAATATCAAAGATATCAGCCGCGGCGGGGTTGGTTTGATCTCCGCCTGCCGTTTGCATCAGGGCATGAAACTGAAATTGCTGCTGAACGATGACCTAGTGTTACCCATCAGCATAACCCATGGCCGACAGTTGTACGGTCCACTGTGGTTTTACGGCGGCCGTTACCTGGAGCTGTCGACAGAAGATCTGTACCGGGCACTGCGCTTGGTACAGCAGCACAGGCGCAAACTGCGACAGGGCCGGCGCCAGCCTGTTCTCGAGCCCTGACTTAGCCCTGGCTTAAGCTTCCTGGCTGTGTTGCCTGAGAATGGTCAGCAGTTCCTGCGGTAGTTTGGCCTTGGTGCCTTTCTTGAAATCGTACATCACGGCGACAGAGCTGCCTGTAGTGGTAATGGCTCGCTGCGCCTTACTGTACGCCTCGTAATGCATGGTAAACCTGTCTTCACCTATGTCGCTTATTCTGATGCCTATCAACAGGGTATCCGGGTAGGTGACTGGACGTTTGTACCTGGCTTGGTTTTCGCTAATCACCGGCCCCATCCCCTGTTTGTACATCTCACCCAAGGGAAAATGGCGATTGAAGAAGTCGATTCTGGCGCTCTCAAAATAGCGGAAATAGACCACATTGTTGACGTGTTGCAGGGCATCCATTTCGCCCCAGGCCACCGGGATTTGTGAGTGTTGTGGGTAACGCTGAGTAAAATCTTCCATATTTAAACGACCGTTTTATTTTTGTTGGCTCAGGATAACAACAGCGGCTCTCTGTCTCAAGAGGGGAACAACATTCCGTACAGGCGTTGATTTTCCGGGATAAGAAATAGGTGCTGTAAACAATAAGGGGAGCCATTGGCTCCCCTTGATTTAGCGGCTAACTCTGCTTGTTATCAGTCAATCTTCAGCTCGGCGAAACTCTTCACCTGCCGGAAATCACCTGTGCGTTGTCCGGCCTCTCGTACCATTTGGCAGGTGATCAGCCCGGCAGCGGCAGCGGCCTTGAGTTCGTCCACCATGTCGGAGACAAACAGTATCTGCTTGGGGCTCAAACTTATGGTGTTAATGATGTTGCAGTAGGCTTGCTTATCCAGCTTGCCGCCGGTGCGGGTATCAAAATGACCGTTGAACAGCTCGGTCAGATCGCCGCCGTCACTGTGGCTGAACAGTAACTTCTGGGCTTCCACTGAGCCGGAAGAGAAGCTGTATACTCTGAGTCCCTGAGCCTTGTATTCCTTGATGGCTTCAATGAAGTCAGGATAGATATGACCGGTGAACTCGTTCTTGGCATAGCCCTGTTTCCAGATCAGGCCCTGCAGCGTTTTCAGCGGCGTGGCCTTGCGGTCTTCGGCAACCCACTGCTGGAGTATTTCTATTACCCGCGGCAGATCGGCATCCGGCTCCAGCGCCATCTCTTTGGTGTCGCTGATACAGTTTTCTACCAGGATATTATCTTGATAGCGTTCCAAAAATTCCGGCAATGCCTTGGCCGAATAGGGGAAAAGCACATCCTGAATAAAGTTAAGATCTGTCGTAGTGCCGGCGGTGTCGACGACTATGGCTCTGATACCCATAAGGTGAATTACTCCAAAAAGTGCTGTTTTCTGTGCAGATCCTAAGCTTTATTGGCGCGCTTGACCAGCTTCTTTAACCCTTTGTTGCCCACCAATTTTACATTTTGGGCGGAATGACAAGTCCTAAGGCCGGATGCGAACCTAACAGGTGTTAAGTCTTTGAAGCTCCATATAGAAGTGGTTTGCAACAGGCAACAAAAAGCCCGGCATATCAGCCGGGCTTTGAGGCGACAGGCGAATTATTTGGCCTGTTTTCGCAGTTTGCGCTCTTCACGCTCACGCTTACTGAACATGCGCTCTACCACCACGAAGAAGAGTGGGATAAAGAAGATACCCAGGAAGGTTGAGCTGATCATACCACCCAGTACCCCGGTACCTATGGCATTCTGACTGCCTGAACCCACACCTGTACTGACGGCCAGAGGTACAACCCCGAGACCGAATGCCAGCGAGGTCATTAGAATTGGCCGCAAACGTACCCGTACTGCGTGCAGGGTGGCGTCGACAAGTTTGGAGCCCTGCTCATAGTATTCCTTGGCGAATTCCACGATCAGAATGGCGTTCTTGGTCGCCAGGCCCACAGTAGTCAACAGACCCACCTGGAAGAACACGTCGTTTGGCAGGCCGCGGCCATTCATGGCGATCAGGGCACCGATAATACCCAGAGGCACCACCAGAATTACCGCGAAAGGCACAGACCAGCTTTCATACAGAGCCGCCAATACCAGGAATACCACCAGGATAGACAGCGCGTAGAGTGCAGGCGCCTGGTTGCCTGACAGACGTTCCTCGTAGGAGAGGCCGTTCCATTCGATACCAAAGCCTGGTGGCAGCTGGTTAACCATGTCTTCCATGATGTTCATCGCTTCACCGGTACTGAAGCCCGGAACTGTTGCCCCCTGGATGTTCATCGCCGGTAGACCGTTGAAGCGTTCCAGACGCGGTGAACCATACTCCCAGCTGCCGGTGGCAAAGGCTGAGAAGGGCACCATGTCTCCCTGGGTGTTACGCACATACCAGGAATCCAGATCTTCAGGTTGCATCCGGTATTTGGCATCGGCCTGAACATAAACCTTCTTCACCCGACCACGGTCGATGAAGTCGTTGACATAGGAGCCACCCCAAGCGGCAGAAAGCACGTTGTTGACATCACCTATGTTGACACTCAGTGCCCGCAGCTTGGCATGATCTATATGCAGCTGATACATGGGCGCATCTTCCTGACCATTGGGGCGTACACCCACCAGGTTGGGATTTTGAGCCGCCATGCCCAGCAGTTGGTTACGGGCCTGAACCAGCTTTTCGTGTCCTTGACCATTCTTATCCTGCAGGAAGAGGTCAAAACCGTTGGCCGTACCCAGCTCAATTACCGCAGGTGGTACGAAGGCAAACACAAAGGCTTCTTTCATCTGGCTGAACACCGCCATGGCGCGGCCGGCAACCGCCTGAACATCACTGCCTGGAGCTGTACGTTCAGACCAGTCTTTCAGCCTGACGAAGGCGATACCCATGTTCTGCCCCTGACCGGCGAAACTGAAGCCCGCCACACTCATAACCGATTTGACGTTTTCGTCTGCCAGGAATTGATCCGAGACCTTTTCCAGTACCTTCATGGTACTTTCTTGAGTGGCGTTGGTTGGCAGAATCGCCTGGGTAAACAGCATGCCCTGATCTTCGTCCGGCAAGAAGGCGGTTGGCATGCGGATAAAGATCCAGCCTACGGCCACAACCAGCGCCAGATAGATGGCACTCATACGTACCGAACGTTTGATGATGCCGGCAACAGTACCTTCGTACTTACCCGTCATGCGCTCGAAGTTGCGGTTAAACCAGCCGAAGAAGCCGGTTTCGGCATGGGTATGCCCCTTCTTCAGTGGCTTAAGCATAGTGGCACAAAGTGCCGGAGTCAGTATGATTGCCACCAATACTGACAAGGCCATCGCCGATACGATAGTGATGGAGAACTGACGGTAAATAACCCCGGTAGAGCCGGACATGAAGGCCATAGGTACAAACACTGCTGACAGTGTCAGACCGATACCTACCAGTGCACCGGTGATCTGGCCCATGGATTTCTTGGTCGCTTCCTTGGGGCTGAGCCCCTCTTCGGACATCACCCGCTCAACGTTTTCCACCACCACGATGGCGTCATCCACCAAGAGGCCGATGGCCAGTACCATGGCGAACATGGTTAGGGTGTTAATCGAAAATCCGGTGAAGGACAGGATGGCGAAGGTACCCAGCAATACTACCGGCACCGCAATCGTTGGGATCAAGGTGGCACGGAAGTTTTGCAGGAACAGATACATGATGACGAACACCAGTACCACGGCTTCCAGCAGAGTACGAACCACACCTTCGATGGAGTTCTTTACGAAGGGGGTTGTGTCATAGGGATACACCACCTGCATGCTGGCCGGGAAGAAGGGACGCATCTCTTCTACCTTGGCGCGCACGGCTTCGGCGGTATCCAGTGCGTTGGCACCAGTGGCCAGCATGATCCTCAGACCTGTGGCAGGGCGTCCATTGTAGAGTGATTCGATGGAATAACTCTCAGAGCCCAGTTCAACCTTGGCGACATCACTCAGATAGACATTGGCACCCGAGGGGTTCGACTTGAGGATAATGTTGCGGAATTCCTCAGGCGTTTGCAGACGGCTCTGAGCCGAGATAGTCGCATTCAACTCCTGGCCTTGGACCGCAGGGGCACCACCCAACTGACCGGCAGAAACCTGAGCGTTCTGTTCTTTAATCGCAGCGATTACATCCAGAGTGGTTAGGTTGTAGTTGGTCAGCTTCAGTGGGTCGACCCAGATACGCATTGAGTACTGGGCACCGAACAGGATGGTTTCACCTACACCGGGTACACGACTCATGGGATCCTGAACGTTGGAACCCACGTAGTCGGCCAGGTCGGCCTTGGTCATGGAGCCGTCATCTGAAATAAAGGCGACTACCATCAGGATGCCGGAGCTGGATTTGTTAACCCTTACACCTTGAGCCGTTACTTCCTGAGGCAGCAAAGCCATGGCGGCCTGCAGCTTGTTCTGTACCTGAACCTGGGCGATGTCGGGATCCGCCTCGGCGTTAAAGGTCAGAGTGATTTCGGCGTTACCGAAGCTGTCACTGGTGGACTTGATATAGCGCAGGTGGTCGAGACCTGTCATGCGCTGCTCAATCACCTGGGTCACAGAATCTTCAACAGTTTTGGCCGACGCACCTGGATAGTTGGCCGCAACCACAATGGTTGGTGGCGCAATATCCGGGTACTGGGAAACCGGCAGGGCCTTAATGGCCAAGACACCTGCCAGCATGATAATAATCGCGATCACCCATGCGAAGATGGGGCGATCGATAAAGAAACGTGCCATAACTTCCGCCCTGTTATTGCTGGTTTGCTGTCATGGGTTTGGCCGTCACAGCCATGCCGGGACGGATTTTTTGCAGCCCTTCGACAATCAGTTTGTCACCTGGCTTGAGTCCTTCTGTTACCCGCCACTGGTGATTGATGACATCGGCAGTCTTGATCACCCTTGCTTCAACCTTGTTTTCGCCATTCACCAACATGGCCACAGCTTCACCCTTGGGACTACGGGTGATGGCTTTTTGTGGTACCAGAATCGCTTGAGGATCGACACCTGTGTTGAGAATGGCGCGCACATACATACCAGGCAGCAGCGTATGGTCCGGGTTAGGGAACTCGGCTCTCAGCGTCACAGAACCTGTGCTCTGATCGACACTGACTTCGGCAAACTGTAAGCGACCCTTATGATCATAAGTCGAGCCATCTTCCAGCAGCAGAGTCACTTCGGCGTCATCGGAAGCCTGTAGTTTACCGGCTTTCAACATGCTCTTGAGACGTAGCATCTGGGTACTGGACTGCACTATATCCACATTGATGGGATCCAGTTGCTGGATAGTCGCCAGAGGTTGAGCCTGGTTAGCAGTCACCAGAGCACCGGCAGTAACGCTGGACTTACCGATACGACCGGAGATAGGTGCCTGTACTTCGGTATAGTTGACGTTAATGGTTGCAGTATTGATGGCCGCCTTGGCCACTTCCACTGCTGCCAGCGCTTCTTTATAGGAAGCATCTGCCTTGTCGTACTCTTCTTTACTTATGTACTTGGTTTTGACCAGTTCCTGATACCGGGCCTGAGTTGCCTTGGCAGAAGCCAGAGCCGCTTCGGCGCGGGCCAGATCCGCCTTGGCGCTCTGTAGAGAGGCCTTATAGGTGGAAGGGTCAATTTGATACAGTGACTCACCCTGTTTCACATCACCGCCCTCGGTGAAGCTACGTTTCAGAATGATGCCATTAACCTGAGGCCGAACTTCGGCTTCAAGGAAAGCTATGCTGCGCCCAGGCAGTTGCACTTGCAGTGCCTGCGGAGCCGACTTGACTTCCAGGACACTGACTTCCATAGCGGGGGCCGCCTGATTGCTTTTGGCTTGTTCAGCTTCCGACCCACAGGCCGTCATCCATAACGCCATACTTACAACTGAGGCAACTTTTAGTACATGCCGCATGATAACTCCTAATCAGTATCTGCTTGCCGGGAAGGGAAAGTGTCTTGTACGACAGGCTTCCTGGCGCAGTTCGCCAGCAAAATTTTCGAACCCATATTTATCGCACAAGCATTCTGTATCAACAAGCTACAGGATAAGCGAAAAGTGTAAATGAATGAAAATTTTTTAATCAATAAACGACACTATTGCCATTTATTTACATTTAGTTGTGAGATTTATGAATTCAACAACTTATGTATCCAAATCCCGTTTCTGCCCGTTTGGAAAAGATTCTGTTTTTGCCCTGGAGGCAGAGAGTTCTTTCCCAACAACAGCAAGCGTTTTAAGGTTGAGTGACCCATGGCTAAACCGCAGAAATTTCTCTGCACCATGCTGGATCCTCCACCGCGAGGCGAGTATTCTACTACTGTCACTATAATTTGATTAGTCATATAGAAATAAACCCACTGTCCCACAGGTGCAACAATAAATGGATCTAAACAGGGTACAAATATTTGCTCAAGTTGTTGAACAAGGTAGCTTTACCGGCGCCGCCAAGGCGTTGGGGCTAACCAAGACTACAGTTAGTCGCAAAGTCGCCGAACTGGAAAAGGCGACCGGTGTTCAACTATTGTTCAGAACCACTAGGGCATTGAGGCTAACCGAGGCCGGTGCCGAATATTACAACAAGATCACCAAGATTCTGGTGGATCTGGAAAATGCCGAAGCCCAGCTCAGTGCCAACCAGCAGCGGGTTAAGGGCAATCTGAGGGTAGTCTGCCCTATCGAGATGGGACAGCTATTTCTCGGCCCGGTATTTGCCCGTTTTCTTGAGGCTTACCCGGATATTACCATAGAAGCTGAATTGACTAATCGCAAGGTGGATATGGTTGAAGAAGGGATAGATATACTGTTCCATCTGTGCGGCATCGAAGATTCACGCCTGCAGCATTATCAACTGGTGAAGACCAGCACCACCCTGATGGCCAGCCCTGAGTATCTTAAACGCCACGGCACTCCGCAGACCCCGGATGATCTTTGGCATCACAAGGGCATAGAGCAGGGGGGGATCCAGCTTATCAATGACGGTTGCTGGAAGATTTTTGATGGCAATGAATGGCAGGTGATCACTCCTGAGGTTCAACTCAAGGTCAATAATATTACCTTGGCCCGGGAAGCGGCCATTGCCGGTTTGGGGATCACTTGTCTGCCGCCGATGATCGCCGATGAAGCCTTACAAAAAGGGGAGTTGGTGGCCGTGCTGGAAGACTTTCCTATGGAACATAACACCCTGTTGCTGTCTTATCCAAAACGGGCCTATTTGCCTCGTAAATACATAATCTTTATTGATTTTATCTATCAGGCCTTGTTCGGTTACTGGGGTAACATGCTGCTGGAGATCCCCGAGTATGTGAAGCATCCCGAGGGTTTCGAATAAGCCGCTATGACTGCGGCGCTGCCGCAGTCATTCATAATTGTTCACATTCATTCCTTCACGGTTCATTCACCTAGATAACCCTGTTCATAACTTCTTCTTACTATCCGGGCTAACAATTCTCAAGCTCTGGTGGATAAAGATGAACCCAACTCATAAGCTGTTTTTATCAGGTTTGCTGCTGTGCAGCAGTTCCATGACTCTGGCTGACGAAGCTCCCCGTTTCGCCGGTGGTAGTTTTGCCGGCAATCTAACCTATGCCTCTGACTATGTGTTCCGCGGCGAATCGGAAACCCTGGATGGTGATGTGCCCGTAGTCCAGGGAACATTCAGCTGGAACCATGACGCCGGTTGGTATGCCGGGGTATTTGCCTCCAACATCAAGTTTGCCGACCCCAATCTTGAGATAGTCACAGCGCCTTTCATCGGCAAGAGCGGTGAGTTGGGTGATTCAGGTTTCACCTATGATGTCATGCTGTTCTCATATCTCTATCCCGGCGCGTCTTACTCTAACTACACAGAGCTGTGGCTTAAACTCGGCAAGTCTTTCGGTCGGGCCAATCTGCAACTGGAAGTGACGCCAACTGTGGATGACTGGTTCGGTGTCGATGGTTGGCACGGGGTCAACTATGCCTTGCACCCCAGCTATGTTTTCGAGAATGGTATCAAGGTTTCTGGCTCTGTCGGTTATCAGGACTTGAACGGTAATGGTGCCGAAGGATGGGGACACTGGAACCTGGGGGTAAGCAAAGAATTTTATGGTTTCAACCTGGATCTGCGCTACCACGGCAGTACGGTTGAAGCAGATCACAAGGTCTATGGTACCCAGACAGAGATCTTCGATGACAGGTTGGTGATAGGAATCAGCAAAGCGTTTTAAGAACTGCTTCCCTGCAGTCTTTGTGAGTACGCCATTTGGCGTACTCTTTTTTTAGGTAAGGTGCGAACAAGTCCTATCTGTGCTCTGCGTCGGCTAACAGGCCTGGATGTAAGGCGTGGTTCGCAGCAAATACCCCTAGTCCTTTGCAAGACTTCCTTAGTACATGCTCTTTTCAAGATAGAGGCGGTTGTCGGCAATATGCCCAGGCTCGGCGCGGAAATCCACCACCTGATACTTATGGCTGATCAGCATATTCAACATAGAGCGGAACTGGTTGCGGGTCTTAACTTGGATCTGTTTGTAACCGGCTTGAGTGGCCCAACGCTCCTGTGCTTCCAGCATACTGCGCGCCAGCCCCAGACTGCGATAATCGGGTAATACACCGCCTAACCAACTGTAAAAACAATGCTCGTCCAGAGCATAACCCAGCTTGAATCCCGCCAATTCACCTTCCACAAAGGCCAACAACAATAAACAGGCATTGCCTGTCAGTCGACGTTCGAACTCTTGCTGTTGGTAGCCGGAATCAAACTCGGGGATCTGAGCACTCAAGGCCATGATCTCATCGATCTGTTGCTGATCTATTTCAGTAATAGCTTTGATTTCAATGGAGTACATCATTATTCTCTCAACGGGCCGCAAAATGTCACAGATTGCGGGATAAAAACTGGCCAAAATTATAACAGGTCTGGCCAGTTGAATGCATCAGGAGAATTGCTGCTGGTTTTCTGTCTGCAAGATCTTGTCCTGTAGTACCCGCAGCAGCACACCATAAGCCGGCAGGAACAGCCCCAGACTAACCAACAGCTTGAAGCTGTAATCCACTGCGGCAATTTCCGGCCAGTTGGCGGCCATAAAGGGGTCACTGGAGGCGAAGAAGGCGATACTGAAGAACACCAGAGTATCCACCAGGTTGCCCACCAGGGTAGAGGCCGCCGGAGCGACCCACCAGGCACACTGGCGGCGAATTCTGGCAAACACTGCGATATCCATCAACTGGCCCACCAGATAGGCGGCAAAACTGGCAAAAGCGATACGGAATACAAAGGTATTGAAGTCCGACAGGGCACTCAGCCCCTGAAAGTTACCCTGATGAAACAGTACGCCCATGGCATAGGAGATTAGCAAGGCCGGTAGCATGGCCTTGAAGATGATCTGCCGGGCGGTAGCTTGGCCGAATATCCGTACCGTCAGATCGGTTGCCAGATAGACAAAAGGAAAGCTGAAGGCGCCCCAGGTTGTGTGGAAGCCGAATAGCTGAAACGGGAGCTGCACCAGATAGTTACTGGCACTGATAATAAGGATGTGAAAACTGACCAAGAGGATCAGTGCGCGTTTGAGCTGCGCGCCGGTTAACATTAACATATTGTGACCTTTTTAGTTGGCTGGGCGGGGTGAGGGAACCCGCATCTTCGGTTCGACCGAAAGGGCGCACATTATAGTGCCCATAATCCGGCTGACAAGGGGGAAGCGTAAAAAATGTCCAGTCCATCTAAGGAAGTTCCTATATTTGGACCTTTAAGTCTATGCAGGGCAGGCATGGGACTTGTTCGCACCTCCCTTAAAGCTACTCTACACTGAAAGGGAAGACAGGAGAGTTAAATGAATCGAATCTGCTGCCTGCTGCTGGCCTTATTGACGTTTGTCTGGCCGGCCATTGCCGAACCGACCAAGATCCAGATAGCTACCGCCAGTTGGGGCGGTTATACCGAAACCAATGGTGAAGGTTATTATTTTGAGTTGTTGCGAAGGGTATTCCCCGAGCCGGAATGGCAACTGGAAATTCAGTTTGTTCCTTTCCCTCGCTCTCTGTATATGTTGGAGCGCGAACAGGTTGATATGGTGTTAGGGCTTTATCTGGGGGATATCTCCAAGGGAATTTACAGTGCTCACAAAGTAGAAACCGAGGTGATAGATGCTGCAGTAACTCCTGAACTGGCCAGTGTTTGGCAAGGTATGGTGTCTTTGACCCATAGAAAGGTTCAGGCTTTGATCGCTTATCGTTTTTTTACCTTGACCCAGGTACCCATGCTCTATCAGGAAAACAGCAGCCTGCTGGAGATGCTGCGTAAGGTGAATGAAGGCAAAATCGATGCCGTACTCGATTATAAACCCGACATGCAGCCACTGTTGTCGCAGTTGGAACAGCCAAGAAAATTGGTACTTATCGAAGATGTGCTGCGGGCAGATGTTTATTTTGCCTTCGCCAATAATCCCAAAGGGCTCGAGCTGAAGGCCTTGTTTGACCAAGGCTTTGAGCAGTTGGAGCGTTCCGGGGAATTGGCAGAGATTAAACTGCAGAGCCTGGAGTCGCTGCAACTGAGGGTACAGGAGCAGCCATCACCTTAAAAATCCAGCAAAATCGACATTATGGTGGCGAGTTTGTTTTCCAGCTCCTGCCACTCGGCTTGTGGATCTGAACCTGCGACTATGCCGGCACCGGCAAACAGGTTGATACAGCCGGGTTCCAGCAGGGCGCAGCGGATGGCTACCGCAAATTCACTCTCATATTTATTCAGATAACCACAGGCTCCGGCATACCAACCACGCATATAGCCTTCCCGCTGGCGCAGAAAACTGATGGCAGATTCCCGCGGTAAACCACCGACGGCCGGGGTTGGGTGCAAGGCCTGCAGCAGTTGAAAATCTTTCACCCCGTGACGCAGTTCGGCACGAATCGATCTGTGCAGATGCTGAATATGGTTGAGTTTGAAGATGGTGGGTGTCTCATCGGCACCGACATAGCGGCTCAGCGGGGTCAACGCCTTGACAATATGCTCTCTGACCAGCTGATTTTCATTACTATTCTTGTTGTCATCCAATAGCTGCTGCGCCAGGCGTTCATCTTCTTCTGGGCTCAGGCCGCGAATGGTAGTACCCGCCAGTGCTTCGGTATACAGTTCCTGCTGCTGACGGCGATAAAGGCGTTCGGGTGAGCAGGAGATAAAGCTGCGTTCGGGGCTGAATTCGAAACCGAATTGAAAACTGTTGGGGTTACGTCCTTGCCAACTGGCCAATACTTGCCAGGGATCCGGAGTGTCTTTCACCTGTAGCTGAGTCAGGCGTGACAATACTACTTTGGGAGTGTCCTGATTGAATCTAGGGGCGGTAACTTGTTCCACCAGTGTCTTCCAACGCGGATAATCGGGCCTGTCATTGCGTGACAGTTGTTCAGTCTTGGTTGGTGGCGTCATGGGGCGGGCCGGCACCAGTGCATCCAGTGCGGCTTGTGCTTGGGCTATCTCTTGCTGCTGGTCTCCCTGCCCCAGATTCAGATTAACCAAGAGCCGGAAATAATCTGAACTGCGCCTCAGCTCAATTCGGGGTAACAGGAATCTGGCGCGGCCGAACTCGGGCCAGGAGGCGATTTCGCGATCGAAGGCGACGCCGCCGTAGTAGCGGATCTCCTGATTACTGGAGTAGGCCCGTTGTGTCTCATAGACTTCGGCCAGAGCCTCGTCTGTGACTTCATCTTCGAAACGGAAATCCAGGCAACTGCCGATGGCGGCCACCTCCTCGAGTCTGTCCCTTCCTTGCCAATAAATTCTTGGGTAGCTGGGCTGGGAAGCCAGCCAGGAGATCAATGGGATCGCCTGTACCTCCGCGGCCAGTTGGACAATAGGTTCTGCTGGTGTCAGCTTGGCCAATTGACACAGCTTGTCTTTGAGTGACGAAATGGCCTGAGACAGGGTAAGTGCAGACAAGGGGAGCTCCGAACAAAGGGATCCGGAAGCAGAAAGCGTCCGGCTAACAGTATCTTTAACACAAACTAAAGTTCCACACCTCGAGTGTCAAGCCGTCGAAGGGGCCGGTGTGACGTATAGCATGATCCCATTAATCAGCTTAGGTTAATGTGATGTAAGTGGACATTTTTGCTAGGCAAATTGTCTTGCTGGGACAATCTGTCCGTAGTCGACTCTGTTATCTACTCCCTTTGTATTAATTTGTCGATCTGTATTGGTTTTTACCGTCACTGAGCTTGTAGCTTTTTTGGGCGGCGCCAGAATAGCCCGGATAATCCCAATCAGAAACGACAGAAGAGCCTTATGTCCCATATTCCGGTAAAACTCTCTGCCCTCGCACTGGCGCTGGGCTGTGCCATGCAGGCCAATGCGGCCTCTATTGAACGTGACCCTCTGGTCAATAACGCCATGGACGTGATAGTAGTGCACGGTGAGCGTGCCAACGCCACCGAAGTTGCCACCACCAACTGGAGCATTTCTGAAGAAGAAATCAAAGCTCTGGGGGCCCAGAGCCTGGATGAGGTGTTGAAGAATGTTCCCGGCGTTTACGTGCGTTACGGCGGTGAGGGCACTCCAAGGGTGGATATCCGTGGCTTCAAAACCCGCCATGTGACTCTGTTGGTCAACGGTGTACCGGCTAATAGTGCCGATGATGGTCAGTTTGATCCCAGCGTGATCCCAACCAGCCAGATTGCCAGAGTTGAAGTCTCCGTTGGCCCAACCTCGGTTCTCTATGGTCCAGGCGGCGCCGGCGGTGTTATCAACATCATCACCAAGCGTGGCGACAGCGCTCCGGCGGTATCCGGCAACCTGGAATTGGCCAAGGATGACACCTTCAAGGGCGATATCAGTGCCGCCGGTTCGGGCGATAACTGGCAGGGACTCATCAGTGCAAGTTATCAGCACACAGATGGTTTCCCTATGTCTTCTGACTATCAAACCACTGAGTATCAGGATAAATATCAGCGCAACAATGCAGATAAAGAACTGTCCAATCTGTATGCCCAAGGCAGCTATTGGCTCAGCGATAATACTCAACTCATTGCCAATATGGCACTGCGTTCGGGTGAGTGGGGCAAGCCCCCAAGAGATGGCAGCGGCAGTGGCCGGGTGAAGTTTGAGCGGGTCGATGACTATGATTCACAGACTTTCCAGTTGGGCCTGGCACATAAGTTCAATGATACTTTCACTTTCCGTGGTTTTGGTTATCACAACCAGAGTGATACCTATGAAACCGTGTACGGCGACAATAGCTACGCCGAGCTGACTCAAGCTCAGGATGGCACCTCCAAAGTGCAGGGCGCAAATCTGCAGTTGATCACCGACTTCGACACTGCAGGTATCCTGACTACCTCAGTGATTGCTGAAAAACAGAGCTGGGAAGCGGTAGCTGAAAGCTTTGGCTCCTCGAAGAAGTCCGGCAGCAGCAAGATTGCAGCAGCCAAGGGCTCTGGCGGCGGTAATGGCTCAGGTGGTGGCAGCGGTTCCGGCGGCGGTAGTGGAACTGGTGGTGGCAGCGGTTCAGGCGGCGGTACTGGAACTGGTGGTGGCAGTGGTTCCGGCGGCGGTACTGGAACTGGTGGTGGTAGTGGTTCCGGCGGCGGCACTGGAACTGGTGGTGGCAGCGGTGAGTCTTTCGATGATTCGGCCTGGGTTTATACCGCCGCGGCCGAGTATCAGTTCCAGTCCGACGGTGATTGGGGCTTTACTCTGGGCGGCGCATACCACGACATGGACAAGACCGAAGGCAATGAGAATGATTACTCGGCGCTGGCCTCAGGTTTCTGGCAAGTGGCTGACGATACCCGTCTGAGCCTGAGTGCGGCTCGTAAGGTACGTTTCCCCTCCATGCGTAACCTTTATTCCCTGTCTTCCGGCAATCAGGAGCTGGAAACTGAAATCTCCAAGCATGTTGAGTTAGGGTTGGAGCAGGGGCTGGGTATGAATACCGAGCTGCAACTCTATCTCTATCACACAGATGCTGATGATTACATTGCCAAAGATGCCAGTGGTATGTATCAGAACATAGGCAACTATCGCTTCCAGGGTTTGGATACTGTGCTGTCCAATAACAGCATAGATAATCTGGATTTGAGCTTGAGCTACAGTTATCTGCACGCTGAAGACAGAGACAGCAGCACAGGTTTTGATGGTCTGGACTATCGTCCCAAGCATCAACTGCGTTTCCAGTTGGGCTACAAGTTGCCGACCGAGACTCGTATCCACCTGAATGTGGAACGTATCATGGATCAGAACTACTACGATCAGGAGAAGATCGGCGGTCAGAAGGTATGGCAGGAGAAATCCTTGGATGATTACACCCTGGTGGACATCAATCTGGTACAACCTTTGCTTAAAGATAATCTAGAGCTCTATTTACGAGCCACCAACCTGTTGGACGAGAACTACTATCAGAGTGATTCTTTACCTCAGGCTGGTAGACAAGTCTTTGTTGGGATTAACTGGCAGATCTGATAATGCGCTTACTCGAACTCGAAGGGATCAATTTCAATCATGGTTGTTTGCAGCCTTTGATATTGAGGGATCTGGATCTGAAAATAGAATCCGGATCCTGCCACTGCATCAGTGGCCCCACGGGTTCGGGTAAGTCCAGTTTGCTGGCTTTGCTTGCCGGGCTGCAGCGGCGTCCCTGTGAAGGTGGTATTTTCCGTCGTCAAGGGTTGTTGGTGGGTCTGGTGATGCAAGATCCCCAAGTGCAAATATTGCGTCAAACAGTTGGTGCCGAGGTGGCCTTTGCCTTGGAAAACCTCGGTGTGCCCAGCGGCCAGATGATCTCCAGAGTTCAGCATGCATTGCGCCGGGTGGGGCTGTTTGTCTCGCTGGAAACTCAAGTCAGCAAGTTGTCTCTCGGACAGAAATATCGCTTGATGATTGCAGCCCAGTTGGTGAGTGAACCTGCGGTTTTGCTGTTGGATGAACCTTGGGCGCAACTGGATGATACCGGTGTCGATGAATTGCTGGCAGTGATCCGTAATCTTCGGGCTGAAGGTATGGCTGTGGTACTGGTGGAGCATAATCCCCAGGCTTTTGCCTCGGTTGTTGAACACTTTTGGTACCTGGACCAAGGGCGCCTGTTTCCCGGCAGTTACCGGGTCGAATCCGCCAACCATTTGAAACGCCTGGAGCCGGACCGAAGTCGGGAACTGGTCAGTGCCACTTCATTTGAATTTCGTTATCAGGGGCATTCGCCCCTGTTTGTGTGTCAGCAGGGCCTGTCTTTGGGCGCTGGAGAATTGGTCACTCTGACCGGTAACAATGGTTCGGGCAAGAGTAGCCTGCTGAAGGCGATAGCCGGTATTCAACCCGCGGTGGCGTCCATGCCGCTAAGGGTCTTTGGCCGTAAACCCAAGCCTGGTGCCTATGGCTCCATGTTGGGTTTGTTGATGCAGCGTCCCAACCGTCAGTTGTTTGAGGCCACAGTGATTGAGGAGATGCAGTTCAGCCTGCGCCGCTTCGACTTGCCGCTGTCTCGGGCAGAGAGCCTGCTTGAGCAGCTTGATTTGCTGCATCTGGCTCAAAGTTCCCCCCATACGCTTTCCTATGGACAGCAGCACTTGATTGCCCTGGCTTCTATCGCGTGCTTGACTCCCAGTTTGATGCTGCTGGACGACCCCTTGGCTGGGCTGGACGGCAAACATCTGGGGCAGCTTTGGCAGATACTCAACTATTTGCGTGAACAGGGAGGCAGCATAGTGATTGCCAGCCACAGACCCTTGCCAGATTTACCTTGTAGTCAGTTGTGGCAGTTGCAACAAGGCCAACTGGAAATCGAGTTTTCCCCAGAGGAGGTTACCTGTGTGGGTTAAAGGACAGCGCCATGGCCGCGCTTCTCCCAAGAGGCTGGATCTAGGTGTGTGGGGCAGTGCCACAGCTTTGATCTTGGTAGTGACTCTGTCATCGGCAGCCTTTCTCCTGCCTCAAACTCAGCTTCCCTGGCTGGCGGCTATCAACCTGATCTTGGTGGCTCATGGCATGCTGCAGCGTGGCGCCATAGGTGGGGTAATCCGCTTTGTTCTGTTGCAACTCGGTTTTACTTTGGGGCTGTATGCACTGATGCATGGCGGCGAGCAATTGGGACAAGGCACCTTGGCGGTGGCCCGCATTACTCTGGCTTTGCTGCCGGGATGGTGGCTGTCGGTTACCGTGCGTCCGGAGCGGATCGGTGAAGTGTTATGCCTGGTTATGCCGGCCAAATGGGCCTTTGTGGTGGCCGCTTCTATAGGTCTGCTGCCCTTTATGACTCAGGAGATCGCCGAGATCTATCAACTGCAGCGACTGCGGGGGGCGCGAATTGCTCCCAAACAACTGCTCAATCCCCGCAATTGGCCTGAACTGGCCTACTGTGTGTTATTTCCCCTCTTGATCCAACTGCTTAAGTTGGCCAAACAGATGGCGCTTGCCGCCAAGAGCCGCCACTTTGGTCACACTTCCAAGCCGACCCATTGGCAGGATACCCGGAGCGAACATGGCAACAAATAACATCAAAGGATTTCAATTGCAGGATGCGCTCTTCATCGGCTTTTGTGCCACTTTATTGGTGGCGGTCAAGAGCATGCTCAGATTGAAGCTCGGCTTGTCGGGACATTCTATGCTGCTGATGAGCTTCTTCTATCTCACCTGTTACGGCATCGTCGGACGCATGGGTGCCATGACAGCTTGCGGCGCCTTGGCCGGAGTGGTTGCCATGACCTTGGGGGTGGGCAAAGGCGGCCCGCTTATTTTGCTCAAATTTGTGGTTCCGGCTGTGTCCATGGACCTGGCGCTTCTGCTGCTGGCTAATGCGTTTAACTTGCGTTGGCGTTTCATCGCCCTGGCTTTGGTGGGCTGTATCGCCTGGGCCGCTAAAGGGTTGGTTGAGGATTTGCTGGTGGGTATGAGTGAGCAGGTGGCCTTGGTGCGTTTTGGTCTCAAGTGTTTACAAGGTGGAGCCTTTGCCATAGTCGGGGCCCTGTTGGTGCCCCCCGTTTTGAGACGCCTCAAGGCTCACGATCTTCTCCACAAAGATATTCAGACAGATTGATTAAGGTTTATTGATGAAAGATTGGCTGATTTGTATAGACGATACCGATGATATCGGCACCAAAGGCACCGGTGAGATAGCTTCTGAGATAGCTGAGTTGCTGACCCAACAAGGTGGGCAAACCTCTTTGGTGACCCGGCATCAGCTCTATGTGCATCCGGATATTCCCTACACTTCCCACAATAGTGCCATGTGCTTTGGTTATCGCGGTGAGCTTACCTTGGAGACGATACGTGAGTTGGCCATAGCTCATCTGCTCAGGGAATCTGCCAGCGCCGCCGACCCTGGGTTGGCGCTCTTGTCTCTGGCCGGTTTCAGCGGTCAGGAAGCGCTGATGGCTTTTGGTCGTGAGGCCAAGCAAGAGGTCAAGACCAAGGAGCAAGCTTACGGTTTGGCCAAACGCTTGGGTATCAGTCTCAGCGAGCATGGCGGCACAGGGCAGGGTGTTATCGGCGCCCTGGCGGGCCTTGGGCTAAGGCTCACAGGTAATGATGGCCGAGTGAAAGGCCAGCTGCAATTTGGCCAGACAGATGAAGCGGCGCCTTTTGGCGTTGCCGACATACTAAAGCGCTCTGAGCTCGATGGCGTATTGACCACAGATGGTGAGTGGTTGCAGGAAACCGACACAGTGTGGCTCAGCGGCAAGGTCAAAGCCGTTTGGGCCGAGCATAAGTTTGCCCTCCTGGTCAGCAAACGTGGCGCCGAGTGGCACAATGCCGGTAAACAGCAGCTGAAGGAGTTCTGAATGCAGCAATGGTTTGAACTCAAGCAGGGCAAACGCCTGTTTCTCGGTGGCAGCAGCAATCTACAGGCCGCCCGCGAGGTAGCCGGTCAGTGTGTTTGTTTTGCCGAAGATGATGAAGATGAACAGATAGATGATGTGACCCGCTCCTGTTACAACTGCCAGTATCGCCGCTGGTTGAGTGAAGGGTTTCAGTGTCTTGGCCCAATATCTGAGTGAGATTGGCATCATAAAGGCAAACTTTACCCCCTTGGGTGCATAGGCATTTCCGGATTTGGCTTCTAGAATACGGCAAAGCCGAGTGACATTTGTTGGAGAGTCGTTAACCCCTGACAAACGTTTTTCGGATAAGGACAGAAGCATTTGCCGGAGTGAAAGAATGACTGATGTGGTTCCGACAGCAGCCCTGTTGAAGTTGCCCGTCACCCGATTGGGGATAGGCATGTATGTCTCGGCCATTGAGAACAATGGCCGGTTAGCTGTCGCCAATGCCGGCCAGATCAGAAGCCGCCAGGCGATCACTAAACTCAGCAACAGCGGCATTCGCTTTGTCTGGGTCGATGTTGAGCGTTCCAGCGATGGCTGCGGCCTGAAAAAGCAGCCTCCCGTTTGCAATAGCCATCCTCGTAAAACCTCGGTTAACCCTGAATTGGCAAGAGGTCAGGCCAAACAGCTACTGACAGAGGCCAAGGGCTTAGTGCGCAAAGTCCTCAGTGAAACCTTCGAAGGCAAGGCGATAGAGGTCGAGCCGTTCGCGGCATTGGCAGACAATATGATCGAGTCGGTGATGCTCGACTCGGATGCGATGAAATGCATATCGGCGTTGAGATCCAAAGATGCCTACTTACTGGAACATTCGGTCAATGTCGCCTTCCTGCTGATCACCTTCGGTAAGTATCTCAAGCTAGATCGCGAGATGCTCAGACAGCTGGCCATCGGCGGTATTCTCCATGATATCGGCAAGATCAAGGTGGATAACAAGATACTGCACAAGCCGGGCAAGCTGACGCCGGAAGAGTTTGAGCACATGAAGTTGCACCAGACCTATGCCATCGAGATCATGGAACAGGCCAAGGGCTTGCCTCAAGTGAGCAAGGATGTGTGTCTGATGCACCATGAAAAACTCGATGGCCGTGGTTACCCAAGGGGCCTGAAAGGGGATGCATTGCCGCTGCATGGGCGTATGAGCTGTATTGTGGATATTTATGATGCCCTTACTGCCACCCGCTGCTATAAAGAGGCGATGAGCCCGGCAGCCGCCTTTAAAATTCTGCTCAGTCTGACGCCCTTTCATCTGGATGAGAGCCTGGTGTACGAATTCATTCGCTGTATCGGTGTCTATCCGGTCGGTTCTTTGGTGCAACTGTCCGATGGCCGAGTGGGCATAGTCTGGGAATCCAAAGACAGAGATGTGTTGCACCCCATAGTCAAATGCTTCTATTCCTTGAAGTTTAAGCGATATACCGATGTAACCATGGTGGACTTGCTAAAGTCGGATCTCAATATAGACAGAGGTGTGTCGCCCAGCTCATTGGATGTCGACCCCAAGCCCTTCTATTGATCTGGAGGTAAACTGGGTAAACTGATGGGCCCGCCGAGTGGTGGGCCTTTTTGTTGAGTTTGTGGAGTGACCCCGATGCGTCGAATTTTACCTATCATGACCCTGTTATTGTCGCTGGCCTTGCTGATCCCCGGGGTGACTCAACCTATTTTGAGTGTCAGTGGCACAGTGGAAAAGGCCGAACTGACCGAAGCCGGGTTGGATATGATCGCCGAAGTCGTCAGTGATGGTTCCGGACGCGACAGTGCCAGGGGAATGCTGGCGATGATTAGCGGTATGCTGGGGCTGAACAACCTTCAAGGTGAAATGGAGGTGTTCAACAAGACCCGTAGTATCTGGGGCACAGTGACCGAGCTGCATCAACACGGCAATACCCTGGTGGCGGCGCTGGTGATGCTGTTTTCCGTGATAGTGCCGGCCTGCAAGCTGGGGCTGATGCTGCTGGCTCAGGCACCGCTGTCCAGTAAGGTGCGGCAGATCATCGACAGTATTACCGCGGCCATTGCCAAATGGTCCATGGCCGATGTATTTGTGGTGGCGCTTATCATCACCTATATGGCCGGCAACGCCTCGGCCGGCATGGGGGATTTGGTTCACACCCACGCCAGCCTGGAGTCGGGCTTCTGGTTTTTCCTCGGCTATTGCCTGTTGGCCATCGCCGGCCAGTATTGGCTTAAACCCCGTCAGTCCTGACCCAGCACGCCGTCTGTCGCTATCGGTACTATCCAATAGCGGCAGGGGTTGTGACGGCAGACCTCCGCCAGGGTTTGCAGTAGCGCCTGCTGTGACTCTTGCGGATGCATCACCTCGAACTTGTAGAATTCCCGATACCCTTCCACCTGTTCCTTGAGATTGAAGTGGCTGTGCTCGCGGCTGAAGCCACAGATATTGATCAGGCTGAAGCCGGAGAGGTAGTCCAGCGACATCAGGGTGTCGACCACATCGTCTTTTAGATTGTGCTGCACTATCAGCACCAAGAGTTGTTTCATTGGCGTTTCTCCAGGGTTTGATACAGCAGTGGCAACAGATAAAGGGTGGTGATAGTGGAGGTGATCAGCCCGCCTATGACCACGATTGCCAGCGGCCTTTGAATTTCGGCGCCGGGCCCGGTGGCAAAGGCCAGCGGGATCAGGCCGAACATGGCGGTGGTGGCCGTCATCAAAATCGGCCGCAGTCGGCGGGCGGCACCTTGTTCGACCCGCTCACTGAGGCTGGCAAACAGATGCCGCGACTGTTCATAGTAACTGACCATCACCACGCCGTTGAGCACGGCTACCCCCAGCAGGGCGATAAAGCCCACTGAGGCCGGCACCGACAGGTATTCGCCCGAGATAAACAGGCTGAAGATACCGCCCATCATGGCAAAGGGGACGTTGGCCAGGATCAGCAAGGCTTTGGAGATATTGCCGAAGGTGGTGAACAGGATCAGGTTGATCAGCATCAGCGCCACGGGCACCACCAACAGCAGGTTACGGGTCGCCCGTTGCTGGTTCTCGAATTCGCCGCCGAAATTCAGGCTGTAACCGCTGGGCAGAGACAGCTCAGCGGCCAGCTTGCCCTGTAGTTCTTCGACAAAGCCGACGATATCGCGGCCGCTGACATTGGTGGTGACCACGGCAAAACGGTTGCCTTGCTCGCGTTCAATCAGTATCGGCCCTTCGCGATAGCTTATTTGCGCCAGTTCACCAAGGGGCCTGAGGCTGGCATCCGGCATTACCAATAGCCTTTGCTCCAGTTGCGGCAGGCTGTTGATACCATCTGCTGCCTGGGCGATCAGCACGGGAGTTCGCTTCTTGCCCTGGATTATCTCGGTTATGGCCAGGCCTTCCAGTTGGCTCTTGAGATATCGGCCAAACTCATCGGCACTCATGTTGTAACTGCGGGCCAAACCCTCCTTGAGGCGGAGGTTGATAAAGGGGCTGCCTTCGGTCATGGCGGTTTTGACATCCTGGCTGCCGCGAGTGGCGCTGGTCAGGTGTGCCGTCTCGCTGGCCAATCTTGAAAGTGTCTCAAGATCTTCACCGAAAATTTTAATCGCCACATCGCCTATGCTGCCGGTAAGCATCTCGGAGACCCGCATCTGGATAGGTTGGGTGAAGTTGAAATTGATCCCCGGAAACTTGAGCACTTCGGTGCGTATGGCATCGATAAGCTCCTCTTTGCTGGCAAAGCGCCACTCCTCCACGGGTTTAAGTTCCATGAAGACATCGGTTTCATTCAGCCCCATGGGATCCAGCCCCAGTTCATCGGCGCCGGTGCGGGCCACCAACTGGCGTATCTCGGGGACAGTGGCCAGCAGGTGCTGCTCTATCTGAGTATCCAGTGCCAGCGAGGCCTGCAGCGAAATCGATGGGGACTTTTCCAACTGCAGAATAATGTCACCCTCATCCAGGGTCGGCATAAAGGTTTTTCCCACCTGAGTAAACAGCCCCAGGCTCAGTACCAGTGCCACCAGTGCCGTGGCGCAAAAAGCCTTACCGTGCTGTAACACCCACTGCAGACTGAGCAGGTAGCGCACCTTGAGCCAGCCAATGGCCTTGGGTTCGTTGGCCGCTTTTTCATTGACCAGATAGGAGGCCAGCACGGGGATCACTGTCAGCGACAGTGCCAGTGCCGACAGCATGGCAAACACTATGGTGATAGCCACTGGGGTGAACAGTTTGCCTTCGAGGCCGCTGAGAGTCAGTAGCGGTGAGAAGACTATGATCACTATCAGGGTGCCGGATACTACAGGCACGGCCACATCTTTGGTGGCGCGGTAGATGAGGTGCAGCCTGGGCAGGCGTTTGCCGCCGGCAATCTGGTTGACCATGTTCTCCACCACCACCACGGAGGAGTCCACCAACATGCCGATGGCGATCACCAAGCCGCCGAGGCTCATCAGGTTGGCCGACAGATTGAAGTAGCGCATCAGCATAAAGGTGGCCAGCGCCGCCAGCGGCAGCGACAGTGATACTACCAATGCCGCCCGCAAGTTGCCGAGAAACAGCGCCAGCAACAGAATAACCAACACCACGGCCTCAAACAGGGCATCTGAAATGGTGCCTATGGCAGTGTCTATCAGGTTGGCCCTGTCGTAGAACACATTCAGCTGGCTGCCGGGAGGCAGGGTCTTTTCTATTTGGGCCAGCTTTTCCCGTACCAGTTTAATGACCTGATCGGTATTGGCATCCTTGAGGCCGACGATCAAGGCCTCTGTGGTTTCTTCACCATTACGGGTCACGGCGCCGTAGCGGCTGAGATGACCTATTTCGACTTTTGCAAGGTCTTGCAGGCGATAGCTGCCGCCCTGATTGGTGGCAATCACCAGTTGTTGCAGGGCCTCCAGCGAGTCGATGCGCCCTTCGGTGCGAACCGTCAGGTTATCTGTCCCTAGCGTGATGCGTCCGGCACCCGTGTTGCTGTTGTTGCTCTCGATACGGGCTATCAGTTCTTCCTGGCTGATACCGGCCTGAGCCAGAGCGACGGGATCCGGGGTGATCTGCAGTGTCTTGGCAAAACCGCCGAGAATGTTGACATCGGCGACTCCGGGCACGGTACGCAGCAGCGGCCTGACTTCCCATTCCAGCAACTGACGGCGCTCCAGCAGCGACAGCGAGGGATTCTCCAGCGAGAACATAAAGATTTCACTGAGCGGGGTGCTCATGGGGGCAACGCCGCCTTCCAGATCGGCGGGCAGCTTGTCCCATACCGCCGCCAAGCGTTCACTCACCTGTTGTCTGGCCCAGTAAATATCTGTGCCTTCGTTGAAGTCCAGGGTGATGTCGGTAATTGCATACTTGCTGGTGGAACGCAGTATCGCCTGCTTGGGGATCCCCAGTAGCTCGGTCTCAACCGGTACTGTCACCTGGGCCTCTATCTCTTCGGCTGTCATGCCGGGAGCCTTGAGGATGATTTTCACCTGGGTCGGCGAGATATCCGGGAAGGCGTCCAGCGGTAGCCCCAGCCAGGAATAGGCGCCGGCACCACAGAGCAGCAGCGCTGTTATCAGGGTAAACAGTCTTTGAGTCAGGGAGAAACGGATAATGGCACTGAGCATGCTATTCGCCCCCCAAACCCAGGAGTATGCCTTTGACGGCCGCCACTGAGTCGCTCAACACCTCGGCACCGACCAGAGTCTCATTGGGTGCCAGGAAGTAGCTGTCGGCGCTGGCGCCTAGCACTTGTACGTCGATTGGCCGCAGCTTGTTTTGGCTGTGACTCAGCACCTGGCTGCCAGTGCCCCAGGAATAGAGACTCTGCTTGGGCACCACCAAGGCATTGATGGCCTGCAGCGGAATAACCTGCAACTGCTGCCCGGGTTGCAGGCCGCAGCTTGGGGGAACGGCCTGGCTCCAGGCATCGACAAAGCCCTGTTTGGCCAGCTGGTCCTTGCGGCTAATCTGCAGTTGGCACTCTCCGGCCATCACGGCATTGACACTGTCTTTCTGGGCCAGGGGTAAACGCAGCTTAAGCCTGAGTTCGTCGGCGGGCAGTATCCCCAGCAGTGGGGCGCCGCTCATCAGCGGTTCACTGCTATCGCCGTATTGCAGCAGTCCGGCCATGGGCGCGTGCAATATCAGAGTCTCAGGTTTATCCCCCGGTTTAAGCAATTCACTGAAATGCTGCAGGTGTTCATATTGCAACAAGGTGTCGAAATACTGCCGGCTTATCTGCGACCAGGTTTCGGCACCTATGGCACCGTTGGCTCGCAGCTTTTGGTTGCGATCATAGCGTTGCTTGGCGAGCTTGAATGCCGCTTCGGCGGCGGCAAATTGCAGCTGAAAGTGGGCAATTTCGGCGCCCTTAAGTTGCACCAGTGCTTGGCCTTCATCGACCCATTCTCCTTCGGCCACCAACCAGCGTCGCTGTTGGATGGTTTCCGGGGCCGTGAGATAGAAGCTGCTGCCGGGCTGAGCCGCCAATATTGCCGGTACAGGGGCGGCCTCTATCTGTTGCACTTGGTTCACTGAGGTGAAGCTGAGTGTCAGCTTACCTAGGTCAGCAACCGAAATTTCCTGCGCCCACAGCGGGGAGAAGAACAGTGTCGACACCAGTGTGCCAACCAGGGTTTTAGGGGTCATAGGGTAACTCCGAGCGCTTGCAGTTGTTGGGAATGCAGCTGGGCTTGTGCCAGATGGTTGAGCGACAGCCTGGCTTGGGTATCCAGGGCCTCAAGGTGGCGCCGCAACCAGGACTCATACTGGGCTGGGCCTTGTTCGGCCGTGGTCAGCAGGGTTTCGCTGAGCTGTTTGCTCAGCTGCACGGCTTGTTCCAGCCCTTGCTGTTCTTGTTGTAGCTGGGCTTGACGACGTTTGAGTTGTTGTAACTGTAGTTGGCTCTGCAGTAGCTGCTGTTGTTGCTGTTGCTCCAGTTGCAGCCTTTGTTGCTGCAGTTCGCCAAGCTGTTGTTGGCTCAGGCCGTTGCCAACAGGTAAGGGGATTTCCAGTGCCAGACCCAGAGACTGTTCATCCTGTCCCAGAGTTGCAGTGTTTTTGGCCGTGACAGACATCAGCCAAGGAGTGTCATCTCCTTCGAGTTGGGCGTTTGTGGTGAGCTGCTGACGTTGCTGCTGCAGCGCCAGCAATTGCCACATGGGATGCCCGGCACCGGCATCATCCGGCAGTGGGGTGTCACTTTCATCCAGTGACGGCAGCTGTTGCAGTCCGGTCAGTCGCTTGAGTGCCTCATTGGCTTCTTGTTGTTGTTGCTCCAGTGGGAGTTTAGTGAGCGACAACTCCAGCAGTTCACGTTTTAACAGCAGTACCGAAGTTGCCGGCATTTCACCACTTTGGCTCAGGGCCTGTTGCCGTTGCAGCAGTTGCTGCAGTACCTGTTGCTTGTGGCGCAGTTGCGCCAGCTCCTGCTCGGCTTGTGCCTGTTGCCACCAATACTGACGCAACAGGCCAGAGAGATAGAGGCGCTGCAGCTGGCTTTGCAATTCCAGCATGCGTTCGTTAATGGGCTTGAGCTTGGCATTCTGGCGCTGCATGGCCGGTGACTGAAAAGGCAGGTTGAGCGAGAGCTCCTGCTCATAGCTGTTGTGGCTTTCCAGGCTGCCAAGATGGCTCAAACTGATGCTTGGCAAGCCTGTCAGCCAGTCCGAGCTGTGATATATTGGAGCCAATTGTGCCGAAGATGTGTGCAGCCTGTTTTGACTCAGGGACAAAAGGGCGTCTCTGTCTGTTTCCGGGGCCGCTCTCAGCTGAAACACCATTAACAGCAGGCTACAACCCAGATAGAGGGGGCGGATTTTCATGGGAGTGTCTCTTGGGGAAATACCAGCCGCCAGCCTGGCACTGATTTGGCCTGTCGTCTTCGGTGACCTGTATCATATTTGCACTTATGGGACATATGTACCATAAGGTAACTACATGTTTTTGAAGCCTATTAATCGGGAGTTGCGTCAATGAAGGATCTGGTGATGATAGTGCTGCTCAGTGTGATCATGACGCTGAATCTGCTGGATGTGTTGTCAGATATGCAACTTGGTGTGCCGACTTATCACATAGTGCAGGAGAGCATTTTGGTGGCACTTTCCGCCTGTGGTGCCCTGTATATCAGTTTTGATCTGATCCGCCGCAGCCGCGAGATGCAGTTACTCAAGTCAAAGTTGGCCAATGCCGATGCCAAGATCTGCAATATCTCCAGTCGAATGCAAGCCGCCCGCCAGGAATACACCCAGGCGGTACAGCAACAATTTGAGCTCTGGTCGCTGACCCGCAGTGAGCAGGAAGTGGCTTTATTACTGTTGAAAGGCTTGAGTTTCAAAGAGATTGCCAGTGTTCGCAGCACCAAGGAGAAGACGGTGCGGCAGCAGGCATCGGCAATTTACGCCAAGGCGGATGTTGATGGCCGTCATACCTTCTGTGCCTGGTTTATGGAAGACTTTATTCAACCCGTTGCTAGCGCTGATACTTCACAGGCGGCCTAAGACACGGGTGGCATCTGTCGTTTTGAAGCGACTTTACACGCGTTTCTTGAAGCTAATCCTGCGGCGGCTGAGCAAGTAGGATTAGGCATTTTCCCCGGCAACTTTCCTCCTTGCTACCAGGCTATCCCTGTCTAAGAGAGCGGGTTTCCTGCCAGTTAATGCACATAAAAAGGTATAAAAAATTTTTTCTTAGTGCTTTGGGTTCTTTATTATCGAGAATCGATATTGGCACCCAGGCTCCACAGACACCAATAATAGCGGCATTATTTAACTGTGGAGGTGGCGGTGAAGCCTGGCTATATCCTGCTGTTTCTCTTACTGGTGGTACTGGCATCGACCCAGACCCAAGGCTTGTTGCGGGCTCTGATTGAACTCAGCGCCTTCGCAGGTTTTTGTTACCTGTTTTCAACCCTGCCAGAGAATATAGCCAAGAGACGAGCTGCCGATAAACAGCCAGAGAATCACTCCAAGAAGTAAGGGCTTACTACCACTCTGCTGTAGTTTCCTGAAGGTGATACCACAGCCAATCAGGAACAAACACACCACCAGGGTACGCTTTGCCAGCTCAAATAGTTCCTGATAGATAAATTGGCCCTGAGGTAACACACTGGTGATGGCAATAGCCAGGCAGTAAAACAGAATAAACCCGGGAATATTGAGTTTACCCTTGCCACCAAACAACAAGGCGCTGATTGCCGCCAGAGGCACTATCCACAAGGCACGTGCCAGTTTGATGGTGGTCGCCGTTTTGAGTGCTTCTTCACCGTAGGCGGATGCGGCGCCCACCACGGACGAGGTGTCGTGAATGGCGATGGCGCTCCAAACCCCGAAGTCATGTTGGCTCAGCTGCAGCAGATGACCTATCACGGGAAAAACAAACAGGGCAACCGAGTTAAGTACAAAGACGCAGGCCAGTGCAATGGCGGTTTGTTCGTTGCGGGCATTGATAGCCGGTGCCACCGCGGCGATGGCGCTGCCACCACAGATGGCGGTGCCACTGGCAATCAAGTGACCGACTCGTCTATCCAACCCCAAAACCCGAGTCAACGCCGTGCCCGCCAGCAGGGTCAGCAGTATGGAACCGAGAATTAACGGTAAGTTGCCTACAGAGGCGTCGATCGCCTGTTGCAGCGGAATGCCAAAACCCAGACCGACAATGGAGATGGCCAGCAGTTTTTTGGTCAGTTTCCCCAGATCCCAGTCCGATGGCAACCAGCCGAGATTAGCCAGCACAAATCCCACCAAGAGTGCCAGAGGTGAGGAGATTGCGGGGTGTAGGCAGGCGATGGCAAGCAGGCAAAACAGCCACTTTTTCTGCAGTTGGCTCATGGACAAGAGATAGCAAGATTCCGGGAGCGTTAGTATAAGTGAGGCAAAATGCTAGGAAAACTAAAATTAACTTAATGTCCAGCGTAAGTTCTACTGAATCTCTGACTAAGACAACAGGATCAGGGAAGCCAGTTCCCCGATCCTGAGTCGATGTCATTTCTGGCAGAGTTTGCTGTGCCTTTTGCTGTGTCTAATAAGGCCAAGCCTATGACGCTCTGTTGCGATTAGACCCGTGAAGACAACTGATATTCATGGCCATCTTTGGTGGTAAAGCGTTTGCAACTCTTGTTGCTGCGTGGTTGACCGCCATCATTATGCAACAGGCTAATCCACTCACGCTTGAGGCTGTTTTCCTGGCAGCGACCATCGATGAGACAGCGTTCCAGCTGAATGTCTTCAATGGCGGCGCAGTCGCGGCTGCCGATGCAGCCCTGACGATCAAAACTCAGCTCCAGGTGACAGCCGCAATCATCCTTGAGCAGTATGGCTTCGGGCTCGCTGCGGTGGCCGCTCAGGGCGACAAACTGTTGTGGCTGTTTGAGGCCACACTGGCTGCCATCGGCAAAGCAGGCCAAGAGATGCTGATAGTAGACCACATAGCAAACCACCTCGGCATGTGAGCCGTTTGCCAGTGGGAACAGCCGGTCAAGCAGTTGCTTGGCATTGGCCATCTTGTCGGCGATATGGCGTTCACCGAGTGCTTCCACGGCAAAGACGGCTTCGGCGATGAAAGGGTTGTGCTCTTGATTGATTTTTTGCTGCATAGTGGAGATGTTCATCGTCTCGCCCTCGTGTTTTGCTTTCCTTGACCTGATGGCACTGTCGCCTCATGGCCGGACAATTCCTGTGAATTGCTTAATTTGTAGGCTAGCGTTTTTTTGATTACAATTTCACAATAAAAATTTTACAGTGTGAATTTTACAAAATGCGCCAAGACCAAAGCCTGATCCGTAAGTCACATTTTCTGGGTACTAAAATAAGAAACCTCAGAAAGCGCAATCACTTAACTATGGAAGACTTGTCGGCACGCTGTGTCAGGGTCGATCCTGAGTCGGCGCCGTCTGTGTCATACCTGTCGATGATCGAAAGGGGCAAGCGTATTCCCAGCGCTGGTATGCTGGCGGTCATAGCCGCAGTTTTTCAGAAAGAGGTGAGTTGGTTTCTGGACGATGCGCCGGAGGAGCAGGCTATCACTCCGGACAAAGGGCGGCGCGGTGGTGTCAGTGGTATGCCGCTGGAGCCGGGCTTCCTGTTTTCCAATGATATTTTGCAGATAGCCATTCCCGAGATGCTGTCACAAACGGGGATCAGCGGCCGCCAGTTTGCCCACCTGTTGATCCGCGCCCATCAGGAACATCATCAAAACCATTTCCCCGATCTGGAACGGGCCGCCGAAGAGGTGGGTAAGAAGCGTCTACCCTTGTCGGTAGAAGAGATGCTGGATCTCGCCGCGGCGCAGGGACTGAAGATCCAATGGTTCGCCCGGCCGGCAAAACTGCTGACGGATGCCCAGGGGATCAGTGCCGGGGAGTTGGTGACTTCCTACATGGAGCCGCCGGGAACGCTATTTCTCAACGAGATCCTTAAGTCTCAACCAACCAGGCTCAAGTACGATTTGGCGGTGCATATAGGTCACTGTGTGCTGCACAATCGCGATGGGCTGAGCAATGTGTTGACCGTGGGCCGCAGTGGTTTCAGTGAAACCGATCCCCAGATCCAGAGTTCGTCTCTCAATGCCCAGGATATTCTCCAGGCCTGGCGTGGCTTTGAGGCCAGTTTCTTTGCCGGGGCCTTGCTCTGCCCCAAAGTAGCATTCAGGCAACTGCTGGACAGATACGGCTACGAGATAGATGCTCACCGGCTGGCGGGGGTTTCTCCCTCGGTAGCGATGCGGCGTATGACAGTGGTTTCACCTTATCCTCACTGGCATTATTTCGATGCCTATGCTCCGGGCAAGCTAAAAGCTGTGTATCGGGGCAACGGTATTCCGCTACCCTGGGGGAATATGCGGGCGGTGGCCGACCCTTGTCAGCACTGGGCGGTATTTCGGATGATCACCGAGCCCAAGGAGGGCAGTTCGGCGCAGATATCCATTCTGGATGTGGAGCAACAACCCAGGATCTATTGCTGTGAATCGGTCAAGGTAGAAGACTTGGCCGGTAATCATCATGTGCTCTGTGCCGGAATAGATCTCAATCCAGCCATTGAGGCCCAGGGGGAGGATGCCTTGTCATTGGCGCAGGATCTTAAACAAGCTTGTGTCGAGCAGGGCGGAGAAGGTGCCATTCCCAGAAAGATAAAACAGCAACTGCTGACAGTAGCGCGGATACTCAATATTAATTGGGTCGAGCGTGGTATCGCCGGTGATGCCAGATTGATCTGCTCCAGAGGTGCAGTTTGCCCAAGACGCCCCACCTGTTATGGCGAGCAGCCTGAGGTGAGTTTTCCCTGGCCCAAACAATAACCTTGGAACACTAGCAGAACTTTGGGTTGGCAAACACAGGCCATAGATAACTTATATTCATCTATAGTCTGTCTTGAATAGCGCTGGACTTAACGGGTTTTAGCTCACTCTAATATGGCCATTACAAAGCCCATGGTCAACAGAATAGCCATGATCAGTCTAAGGCTGCTCTGTTGTTTCTGATAACGAATAATCACAGGATCTTGGCTGTTGGCTAGAGTGCCGGACTCCAGCGACTGTTTGACCCTTATCGCTATATTTGGTGAATCATTTTCATCTGTATGAGCCAGTTCAGGATACTGAACCCGTATATGTTTCAGTAGCTGCTGCCAACGCCAAAGCTGCAAGACAAAGAAGAGTCCTGCCAGAATAAACATCAGCCAGGCGATATGTGACAGCGCCCATTCTATCTGTGGTTCCATGAATACTCTTTTATTAGCCGAAAGATAGTTGCGGCTATGTTATACCAATCAGCAGTAAGATTCAGAAGTTGCATGTGTACTCAAGGCTTTGCGGGAATGAGGTTCAGTATTCCCAACGGCAGTTGCAAAGCTGCCGTTGGGGAACCTGAGGTTAAACCTTGAAGCGGGCGACTAAGGTATCCAGCCTATGGGCCAGATTATTGAGTGCGTCACTGGCCGCGGCGGCGGCTTCGGCGGTCTCGGCAGTGCGCTGGGTTATCTCATTGATCTCACTGACGTTACGATTGATATCCTCCACTACAGTGGATTGTTCCTCTGTGGCTGCCGCCACTTGGATATTCATATCGCTTATCTGGGCAATTTGCCCTGAAATACCGCTGAGCGCCTGGCTGGCTTCATCCACGGCCTGAACGCCTTCACGGGAGCGATTACGGCTCAGCTCCATGGCGCTGACGGCTCTGGCGGCTTCAGCCTGCAACTTATCTATCATTACCTGCACTTCATCGGTTGAGGCAGCGGTGCGGGAAGCCAGGTTTCGGACTTCATCAGCCACGACCGCAAATCCACGGCCGGCTTCACCGGCCCGAGCCGCTTCAATGGCGGCATTCAGTGCCAGTAGGTTGGTTTGCTCCGAGATGGCACGGATCACATCCAGAATGCCGCCGATGGATTTGGTATGGGTCGCCAGAGACTCGATTACTTCGCCGACCTGAGCCACATCCTGCGACAACTGGTTAATGGTATCCCGGGCGCGGGTCACCACCTGTTGGCCAGTGGCCGATTCGCTGTCGGCATCTTTGGCTGTTACCGCCGCCTGGGCCGCATTGGCGGCAATCTCGTTAACGGTTGCCCCCATTTCGTTGATAGCGGTCACCACCATCATGGTGCGGTCTTTCTGATCCTGGCTGTCGCTCATGGTCTGCTGGGCCTGCGCCGAGACATCCTTGGCTGATAACCCCAACTGTTCGCTGGTGGCGGCCACTTCGACTACAGAGTCCTGGATCTTGGAGATAAAGCTGTTGAAGCCCTTGGCCAGTTGGGCTATTTCATCTTCACCCTCGACCGGCAGACGTTGGCGCAAGTCGCCTTCGCCTTCGCCTATGTCGCGGAACATTTCCGCCACCTTGCTGATGGGGCGGCTAACAGAGCCTGCCACTATCACAGCCAGGAAGATGAAGCCGGCGGCAATCAATGCTGTCCATAACAGAATCTGGTAGGCGGCCTCTTGCAACAGGGCAAAGATCTCCCCTTGAGGAACCTGAGCCACCAGATACCAATCCATTGACGGAATATAGCTGCTGGCAACCAGCATATCGGTACCATTGACTTCGGTTTCGAGCAACTGGAAGTCGCTCTTATTCAACAGTTTGCTGACATTGCCTGGGTAGAGATCCTGCAAGCTACGCTTGCCTGTCAGACTCTTGTCCGGATGCAGTTGGATCTTGCCCTGATTGTCGGTGAGGTACACATAGCCGCTCTGCTCAATCTTGAAGGAGTTGAGCAGGCGCACCATATCGTCGAGCGACTTGGCCAGCCCCACCAGGCCGCGACCGTTGGGCTGTTGATAGTTAATGAAGAGTTTGACCTCGCCGTTGGCTTCGGTGAACACATTCAACATGCGTTCCTGGCGACTGTCTCTGTAGTTGAAGAACCAGCCGTCCTGCTGTTGATTGAGGATCCGCAGGAAACCGTCCTGGGTGTAATAGGCCGCCGTCTCGCGGTCGGCGTAGGAGGCTTGCGCCAAATGATACTGACGGGTCATGTCCTTGAGTTGTGAGATGACCAAGGGGACTTCGGCTTCGGGACGCCCCTGTTCCAACCAGTGTTTGAGCATCTGACTGTGGGCTAGTTGCTCGGCGCCGTTCATCAGTGTACTGATCTCCAGATCCAACTTATTGCGGATCTGCAGCATCAAGCTGGGCAGCTCGGAACCGAGCATACGTTGTTCGACAACTTCACGGGCACTGCGCTGGCTGAGCACACCAACTAAAATAGTCGACATCAGCACGGCCAGAGTCACCGTCAGTAAAATCTTTTGTTTGATGGTAAGCATAAGTTTCATAGCGATCGCCTATCCATATCCTTATTAATGTGGACAACAGCATTAATTAGCCGGCGTTGGTTACGGCCGCGAGCTAACACAGTGGCAGGGACTTTCCCTTAAGTCTTTGTAGAGTATAGGCATGCCAGCTGTTTTATGGGGCTGGATCTTATTGTAGAACCGGGATTATGACTAAAAATTGCCCTTGCTTCAATAGAGCCTAATGTTGCGTTCGGTAAATAAAAAAACGCGCCTTATAAAGACGCGTTTTTGTGGTTTAGGTTAATCAACTACATATTGGGATAGTTGGGACCACCGCCTCCTTCGGGCGTCACCCAGGTGATGTTCTGGCTGGGGTCCTTGATGTCACAGGTTTTGCAGTGAATGCAGTTCTGGCTGTTGATCACAAACTTGGGTTGCCCCTCGTCTTCAACCACCTCATAGACACCCGCAGGGCAGTAACGCTGCGCCGGTTCATCGTATTTCACCAGGTTGACAGCAATAGGGATGTTGGCATCTTTCAAACGCAGATGGCAGGGCTGATCTTCCTCGTGGAAAGTATTGGAAAGATACACTGAAGAGAGCTTGTCGAAGCTAAGCTTGCCGTCCGGCTTAGGGTAGTCAATCTTGCTGTAGGCGCTGGCTTCACCCATCTGGGCATAGTCGGGATGATCGTCTCTCAGGGTCACAGGGAACTTGCCGCCAAACCAGTTTTGATCGATATAGTTAAAGGCTCCACCCAGGAAGGTGCCGAACTTGTGCATGGCCGGGCCGAAGTTACGCGAGCGGTAAAGCTCATCAAAGAGCCAGCTCTGTTCCAGCCGTTCCTGGAAGCAGTCGAGATCTTTTCCGCCTTCAACCCTGGCAATAAGACCTTCGGCCAGAGTCTCGGCCGCCAGCATACCGCTCTTGATGGCGGTGTGGGTACCCTTGATCTTGGCGAAGTTGAGTGTCCCGGCATCACAACCTATTACCAGACCGCCTGGGAAGCTCATCTTGGGCAGAGAGTTGAGACCCCCCTTGGTGATGGCGCGGGCACCATAGCTCAAACGCTCGCCGCCGCTTAAGGTCTTGGCGATGACAGGGTGGGTCTTGTAACGCTGAAATTCATCGAAGGGGCTCAGATGCGGGTTCTTGTAGTTGAGGTCGATGATCAGCCCCACGGCAACCTGGTTGTCTTCCATATGGTAGAGGAAACCACCACCGCTGGCTCCTTCCAACAGCGGCCAGCCGCCACTGTGAACCACTTTACCTTGTTGGTGTTGCTCGGCAGGGATCTTCCAAATCTCTTTGAAGCCTATGCCGTAGTGCTGTGGTGTCTTGCCGTTATCCAGGTGGAATTTTTCTATCAGCTGCTTGCCCAGATGGCCGCGGCAGCCTTCGGCAAACACAGTATATTTGGCGTGTAGCTCCATGCCCGGCATGTAGCTGTCTTTGGGCTGGCCATCGGCGCCTATGCCCATGTCGCCAATCAGTATTCCCTTGACGCTGCCATCTTCATTGAACAACAGCTCGCTGGCGGCGAAACCGGGGAATATCTCCACTCCCAGGCCTTCGGCTTGCTCGGCCATCCAGCGGCAGAGATTACCGACGCTGATAATATAGTTGCCATGGTTGTGCATGGTCTTGGGTACCAGACTGTTGGGCAGATGTTTGGCATCTTCGGCCGACTTGAGCAGATAGATTTCATCTTCTGTAACCTGGGTATGCAGGGGCGCTCCCAACTCTTTCCAGTCACCGAAGAGTTCTTCCAATACGCTGGGTTCAAAGACGGCGCCGGAGAGAATATGCGCGCCAACTTCAGAGCCTTTTTCGACCACACAGACACTGATCTCTTTGCCGCTGTCTTTGGAGATCTGCATCAAACGGCAAGCCGTAGCCAGTCCGGCGGGGCCTGCACCGACGATAACAACATCGAATTCCATTGATTCGCGTTCCATCATGTCACCTCTATCCTTCAAAGTCCCCCGATGTAAACGGGTGTTTTATTTTTATCCAGCTCCAACCTTACCTGAAAATCCATCCAGGGCACAGTATTTGATCGGAAAGCGGCACAGGGATTCGATGAAATTTCTGAGTGAGACCTGTCACAAAAAGTCCACGCAGATTTGAGCCAAGTCGGGAAATACATTTTTAGGGGTATGGTTCGCCCCCCTTTTCGTCCTATAATTGGCGCAGACGGTTCTCCGAGCTTTTGGTCCTACGTCAGTGAAGATATGGTCCTTTAGCCGTGGCAATTTTGCCACCGGGGTGAGCAAAGAAATGCCCTCACCTCCCTGACTTGGAAAGGTGATCATGTCCCAGTTACAAGACAATTTTGGTCGAAGATTTCACTATTTGCGGATGTCAGTCACTGACGTCTGTAACTTCAAATGCAGTTATTGCCTACCGGATGGTTATCGCCCGGAGGGCAAGCCCTCTTTTCTGACGCTCAGCGAGATTGAGAATCTGGTTGCCGCCTTCGCCAAAGTAGGTACCCGCAAAGTGCGGATCACAGGTGGCGAGCCTACGCTGCGCAAAGACTTTACCGATATCATCCGTGCAGTTGCCGATAACAGCGAAATTCACACTATCGCGACTACCACCAATGGTTATAGGCTCGAGAAGCACGCCAAAGAGTGGTACGACGCCGGGCTGAGGCGGATTAACGTGTCTGTGGACAGCCTGGACCCCAGGATGTTTTATCAGATCACCGGCGAGAACAAGTTCGATGAGGTCATGCGCGGTATAGATGCGGCGCTGGAAGCTGGCTTTGAGCGGGTCAAGATTAACGCCGTGCTGCTCAAGGATCTCAACGACAAGGATCTGCCGCGTTTCCTGCATTGGATCAAACATACCCCCATAGATCTGCGTTTCATCGAGCTGATGGAAACCGGGTTGGGTCACGACTATTTCAAGGCGCATCACCTGGCCGGAGCCGATATCAAGGCCAGACTCGAGGCCGAAGGTTGGCAGTATGATCAGCCCGCGGCCGAAGATGGCCCGGCGCAAAACTTCAGCCATCCTGATTATCGTGGCCGTATCGGGCTCATCATGCCTTATGCCAAAAACTTCTGCGCCAGCTGCAACAGGTTGCGGGTTTCTGCCAAGGGTAAGCTGCACCTGTGTCTGTTCACCGAACATGGTGTCGATCTTCGGGATCTGCTTCAGAGTCCTGAACAGCAGGATGAGTTGATTGCCCGTTTGCATCAGCAGTTGCAGCAGAAGAAAGAGACTCACTATCTGCACCAAGGTATTACCGGTGTGACCCAACACCTGGCCTCTATCGGCGGTTGAGGGTGGCGCTCGTTTGGGCGTCAGATACTTATCATCGCCATCTCGGTAGCATTCAGCAGCAGGAACTGACATGGGACATTGCAGTCATACCCATTTTGAGCTTTTGAATATCGCCAATCAAACGGCGCTGTTTTGTCTGCCCGCTTCCACCGGCGCATGCCGTACGGCCTGGAGCAAGATCCTCAAAGAGCAGCTGGATGCCCGGCACCGGCCCTGTAACTTCGTATCCCATTTGAAAAAGGTTGCTATAGATGACTAATGCCTTTACCCATATCAATGCCGACGGTAACGCCCATATGGTGGATGTGACCGAAAAGTCGATCACCGAGCGCGAAGCCCGTGCCGAGGCTTATATTGAGATGTCTGCGGAGACGCTGCAGATGATCATGAGTGGCAGCCACCATAAGGGCGATGTGTTCGCCACCGCCAGAATCGCCGGCATTATGGCCGCGAAGAAAACCTCAGAGCTGATCCCTTTGTGCCACCCCTTGATGCTGACCAAGGTCGAGGTGGATCTGCAGGCTGAGCCGGAGCAAAACCGGGTCAGGATCACCAGCCTGTGTAAGCTGGCTGGCAAAACCGGGGTTGAAATGGAAGCCCTGACGGCGGCCTCGGTTGCGGCGCTGACTATTTACGATATGTGTAAAGCGGTGCAGAAGGATATGGTGATTACACAGGTAAGACTGCTGGAAAAACGCGGCGGTAAATCCGGTCATTTTAAGGTGTAACGATATGATTAAAGTGCTGTTTTTTGCTCAAGTACGGGAATTATTGGGAACGGCTGCCATTGAAGTCGAGAGCCAGCCGGGTTTGACGGCCGAGGCGCTGCGTGCCCAATTGGCGGCCACAGACGACAAGTGGGCCAGAGTGATGGCGTCCGACAAACTGCTGGTGGCCGTCAACCAAACCCTCAGCCCCTGGCATACAGAGATCAAAGCGGGTGACGAGGTGGCCTTCTTCCCACCGGTAACCGGAGGTTGAGATGCAAAGCGATCGTATTTTGGTACAAACCGCCGACTTCGATGTCCCGGCCGAATATGCCCGCATCGCCGCCGACAACAGCGACGGCGCCGTGGTGACCTTTGTCGGCAAGGTGCGCGACTTCAACGATGGCAGCGCGGTTACCGACCTGACGCTGGAACACTATCCCGGGATGACAGAAGCCGTTTTGGGGCAAATTGCCACTCAAGCCCGTGAGCGCTGGCCGCTGAATCAGCTGACCATAATTCACCGGGTTGGCACTATGCATTTGGGCGAGCAGATAGTGTTTATCGGTGTCAGCAGTGCCCACCGCAAGGCGGCGTTTGCGGCTTGTGAGTTTCTCATCGATTTCCTCAAGACCAAGGCGCCATTCTGGAAACTGGAAGCCGGTGAGAGTGGTCAACACTGGGTTGAGGCTCGCGATGCCGACGAGCAGGCCGCCAAGGCCTGGGAAAAGTAACCGGAGCTTGTGATGGTGCTATTGGAGCGATTGCTGAATTCGACGACCAAGGCCGTGCTGACCGCACTGGCGCTGCTTGGTCTGTGTCTGCCGGCTGCGGCGGCGCAAAGCGTTCATGTGGCTGCGGCGGCCAATATCAAGTTTGCCCTGGATGATATTGCCGAGCGTTATCAGCAACAGACAGGACGCCAACTCAAGATCTCCTACGGCTCGTCCGGTAACTTTGTGGCGCAGATAAAACATGGTGCGCCGTTCGAGCTGTTTCTCTCGGCCGACGAGCGTTATGTTGACGCGCTGGCTGACGCCGGCATCACCCGTGACAAGGGGGTAGTCTACGCTTACGGGCGCTTGGCGCTGGTGGCTCCCAAGAATTCACCGCTGAAATTGGATCAAGAGTTACAGGGGCTGCAACAAGCTCTGGCCGCCGGGCAGATCAAGCGCTTTGCCATCGCCAACCCGGATCATGCTCCCTATGGCGAACGCGCCCGTGCGCTGCTCAAGCAAAAGGGCCTGTGGCAGGAGTTGCAGGCCAACCTCATCTATGGCGAAAACGTTTCCCAGGCGGCGCAGTTTGCCTTGAGTGGTTCGACTCAGGGCGGCATAGTTGCCCTGTCGCTGGCAGTGGCGCCGCAGTTTCAGGCGAGAGGTCACTATCTGGCGTTGCCGGTAGACTCCCATGCCCCGCTGACCCAGCGCATGGTACTGCTTGAGAAAGCCAGCGACGATGCCAAAGCCTTTTATGACTATCTGCAGGGGCAGGAAGCGCGACAAGTGTTCAGCGCCTATGGCTTTGCCTTGCCCGAGGGAGGCTGAATGGATTGGCAGTCGCTGTGGCTCTCGGTCAAACTGGCTGCCATCAGTGTCTTGGTGCTCTTGCCGCTTGCCATCTTGTTGAGCCGCTTGCTGGCCTATCGTGAGTTTCACGGTAAGTCCTGGGTAGAGGCGCTGATCATGGTGCCCCTGGTGTTGCCGCCCACGGTTATAGGCTATTACCTCTTGGTAGGGCTTGGCAGTGAAAGCTGGCTTGGCCAATGGCTGCAGCAAACCCTGGGAGTGCAGCTGGTATTTCATTTCTCCGGCCTGGTGGTCGCCTCGGTACTGGTCAATATTCCCTTTGCGGTGCAGCCTATTCAAAGAGCCTTTGAAGCTATTCCTCAGGATGTGCGCGATGCCTGCGCCTGTTGTGGCATGAGTCGCACCAAACAGCTGTTCAAGGTGGAGTTGCCCTTGGTGTGGCCGGGGATTTTGACGGCCCTGGTGCTGTGTTTCTCCCATGTGCTCGGCGAGTTTGGTGTCGTCCTGATGATGGGGGGCTCCATCGCGGGAGAGACCAAGACGATTTCCATTGCCATCTACGACAGTGTCCAGGCGTTTGACTTCGCCTCTGCCGGTACTATGTCGCTGGTACTCTTGTTATTTGCCATCACCACACTGGCATTGACCACAGGGCTGTCGCGGCGGCTCGGGAGATTGAAATGACCCCGACAGATCTGCATGTCAGCGTTCATCAAACCAAGGGGATTCCACTGCAGGCCGACTTTGTTTGCCGTGCCGGTGAAGTCCTTGCCGTGGTGGGGCCCTCCGGTGGCGGCAAGACCACGCTGCTGAGGATGATTGCCGGTCTCAATAAGCCGCAATCCGGCAGCATATGCTATGGTGATAAACCCTGGTTTTCCGAGACGGTGAACCTGAGCCCGCAGCAACGCCATCTGGGGTTTGTGCCGCAACATTTTGGCCTGTTTCCCAACCTGAGTGCGGTCGACAATGTAATCGCCGGGCTGGATCATCTGCCTAAGGCCGAACGCCGGGCCAGGGCGCTGGACTGGCTGGAGCGGGTCAATCTGCACGGTTTGCCGGATCGTTTGCCGGAGCAGTTGTCCGGTGGCCAGAGACAGAGGGTGGCACTGGCCAGAGCGTTGGCGCGTGAGCCTTCGGTATTGCTGCTGGATGAACCTTTTTCTGCGGTCGATCGCGAAACCCGTGAGCGCCTGTATTTGGAACTGGCACGGCTCAAGTCACAGCTGCATATTCCGGTGATCATGGTGACCCATGACCTCAACGAAGCCTTGTTGCTGGCCGACCGCATGGTGCTTATCAGCCAAGGGCAGTTGCTGCAACAGGGTGTGCCCCATGAAGTGCTGGCTAAACCCCGCAACGAGGCGGTTGCCCGGCAGATGGGGCTGAGAAACCTGTTTGACTCGGAAGTGGTGGCCCTGGAGCAGGAGCGGCAACTCACCTGGCTCAAGTTTGGCGAGCAACTGATTGCCTGTGACTATGACGCGCGCCTGAATCCGGGAGACAAGGTGCGCTGGGTGGTGCCCAATCAAGGCGTCAGATTTAACTCTATCAGCCGTGGCCGCCTGTGCCGCAGCTTCAATAAACTCAATGTCAGGCTCGAATCCCTGCTGGTAATGGGCGAATCTGTGCGCCTGCTGGCGGCAATCGAAGGCGTGGATCAGACTCTCAGCGCCGAAGTGCCGTTACATCTGGCGCGCAAGTTGGAGCTGGTTGCCGGTATGCAGACCGAAGTCGCGCTCAAATCCGAACAAATTCATATCCTCGAGCGCTGACAAAGGCTGCGTTTTTGTGCCTGTTGTTAACTAGATGATCAAAACTTAATCTTGCTTCCATCCTGGCTTCAAGCGCGGAAATCTATACTGCAGCCATTGAAACAACCACAGGAGTGAAACAAGATGCAAAAGTTAACTTATTTATTGGTATTATCCTCATTCTGCAGTGCCGCTGCTCTGGCTGCTTATACCGGTCCAGGAGCCGAAAACCTGGTTAGTACAGCGTCTCAGGTCGAGCAGGCCAACGATGACACCCAGGTGGAGCTGACAGGTTATCTGGTGAAGAGCCTGGGCGACGAAACTTACCTGTTCCGTGATGATTCCGGAGAGGTTAAAGTCGAAATCGACCATGACCTTTGGCGGAATATCAATGCCGATGTGAAAGAAAGCACTCTGGTGAAACTGACCGGTGAGGTCGACACGGAGTGGAACGGCAAGGAAGTTGAAATTGAAAGTATCACTCTAGTTGGTGAAACTGCAAAATGAACCATGGCTTGTATGAGTGGCTGGCCTTCAGTGCCAGCGCTCGGATGGAGGCAAAATGAGACGTTTATTGGCGGGGCTGGTACTGTTTTCTTCGGTGGCAGTCGCGGCTCCCTCGCTGCTGGAATTGTTGAATGATAATGAACGCATTCAACCCATAGAGCTGATGCAGCGTATTGAGTCCCAGTTTCCCGGGGTGATCGTCGAGTTTGAAACCGATGTGGAAAATGGGGTCTTGGTCTATGAAATTGACCTGATAAACCCGGATGATCGTACTACCACAGAGCTGGATATACTCGCCAGCAACGGCGAGGTACTCAAGCGCAAAGTCGAACGCCTCGAGGCAGACGATATGGCCGAGTTGGCAGTGGTCAAACTCCTGGTCAAGAAGCAGCTCAGCTTTTCCCAACTGGTGGAAATGGCAATGCAAAACAGCAATGCTCACCTGCTGGAAGCCCAACTGGATAAAGATCTGGGGATTGCCTACCTGGAGCTGAAAGTAATGGATGAACGAGGCAAGCATAAGCTGGCGTTTGATATCGAAAAACAGCGGCCATTGCCTCTACTGAAATGGGACTGACAATGAAGATACTACTGGTCGAAGATGACGCAACCACACAGGACTATATCGTCAAGGGATTCCTGGAGCAGGGACACAATATTGAAACTGCTGCCGATGGTCATCAGGGTTTGCTGTTGGCGACCAGTAGTCAGTATGACTTGGTAATACTGGATCGCATGTTACCCGGGCTCGACGGCCTCAAGGTGCTGGCGGCGCTCCGGGCCACCGGCAATCAGACCCCAGTACTGATCCTCTCGGCGCTCAGCCATGTCGACGAGAGGGTCAAGGGACTGCGCGCCGGCGGCGATGACTATATGACTAAGCCGTTTGCCTTCTCCGAGCTGCTGGTGCGGGCCGAGAAGCTGATGCTGCGCGGCCAGTCACAGCCGGCCAAGACAGATCTCAAGGTGGGTCTGCTGGAGATGGAGCTGCTGACCCGTAAAGTGACCCTGGACGGCACTGAACTGATGTTGCAGCCCAAGGAGTTCCAGCTGCTCAAGTACCTGATGGAACATGCCAACCAGGTGATCAGCCGCACCCTGCTGTTTGAAGCCGTATGGGACTACCACTTTGATCCCAGAACCAATGTTATCGATGTGCATATCGCCAAGTTGAGACGCAAGTTTGAAGAGCTGGGTCACGGTGAGCTGATTGAAACCATAAGAGGGGCTGGTTATCGTCTCCGCCAAAGCCATTAAGCCTTACCAGAGCAGCGTATGGCGTATCACCATCTTCTTCTCTGTGCTGGTGACTCTGATCATCGGCGCCTTGCTGTTTGCCCTCTATCAACAGCTGGTGACAGAGCAGCAGTCTCAGGTTGAGAAACACTTGGCCTCGGAGGCGCAGCGCTATCAACAGTTGGCCTTGAGTGTGGATCAACGCAGTTTTGCGGCGCAAATTCGCGCCGCCGATCCACAAACCGCACTTATAGCCTGGCAGGGTAGCCCGGATATGGTGGGGGCGCTGACCTTCATGCCCGACAATATGCCGCTGCTACCCAGAACCCGCGATTTCCCCATTCTCACCGGTGGCCCGGATAAGCTGCATATTCTCACAGGCGGCGTGGTGATGACCCGCTATGGCCCTGTGCTGATCGCTACCCGTACCGACCACCTGGCGACGCTGATCGAGAAGTTCCTCAGCGCAGCGGCTACCGCCGTGATGCTGACCGTGGTATTGACCTTGGCCATGGGATACCTGTTCTCCAAGGCGCTGCTCAGGCGTTTGGTGCAATACAACCGCTTGAGTGAACGCATAGAGCGAGGTTACTACAACACCCGCCTGCCGGTGAGTCGCAACAGTGATGAATTCGACATGCTGGCGCGCCAGTTCAACCGGGTGCTGGATACCCTGGAGCACAACCTGACGGCAGTGCGCGGGGTGACAGACAATATTGCCCATGACCTGCGCACGCCATTGTCGCACCTGCGGATAGGGCTGGAGCAGTTGCCGCAATATCCGGCGGAAGAGATCCCGGAGCGCAGCGCGATTCTTATTGAAAAGCTGGATCACTGCCTGGCGACCTTCAACGCCATGCTGTCGCTGACCCGCATTGAAGAAGGGCAGCAAAAACTGGAGCTGGAGAGCTTCAGCTTGCAGCAGATGTGCACCGATCTGCTGGATATGGCCGACGTGCTGGCCGAGGCAGAAGGCCAGCAGCTCAAGCTGGAAACCAGTGAGGACTGCCATATCACAGGCGACAAACACCTCTTGTTCCAGGCGCTGTTCAACCTGGTCGACAACGCCATTCGCTATGCGGGCGAGGGTGCCTGTATCACCATCTCGCAGCAAACCAACCAGGTCATCATCAGCGACAATGGTCCCGGGATCCCGGAGGCTGAACGTGAGCGGGTCTTTGAGCGTCTGGTGCGGCTGGATCCCAGCCGCCATCAGCAGGGTACCGGCTTGGGGCTTTCCATGGTCAAGGCGATTCTATCGCGACACAACGCCAGTATTTCGCTGGAAGATAACCATCCAGGTCTCAGAGTCAGAGTGACATTTCAGGTTTAACCCATGTATTCAGTGATAGCCACAGAGCCCGACTTTATCCTGCTGGACAAGCGTCCTGGGGTTCATTTTCACAGCCAGCACGGTGAGGCAGGTTTGGTGGCCAGTGCCGAGCAGGAGCTGGGCTGCAAGCTCTATCCCGTGCATAGACTCGATACCTTGACCTCCGGCCTATTGCTGCTGGCCCGTTCATCCGAAGCGGCAGCTGAATTTACCCGGATGTTCAGTGAACACAAGGTGCAGAAATATTATTTGGCATTGGCCAAGGGTAAACCGGGCAAAAAGCAGGGTTGGATCATAGGTGATATGGCCAAGTCCCGCCGCAGTCAGTATAAGCTGCTGCGTTCCACCGACAACCCTGCCGTTACCCAGTTCTTTTCCTGGTCGGTTGCCGAAGGGCTGCGCCTGTATCTGCTCAAACCCCACAGCGGCAAGACCCATCAGCTGAGGGTGGCACTTTCCAGTCTGGGGGTGCCTATTCTGGGGGATACTCTCTATGGTGGCAGCGCTGTTGATGCCGACCGTGGTTACCTGCATGCCTATGCGCTGGAGTTTGAATGGAGGGGGCAAACCCTTAGATACCTGAGCTTGCCATCACAGGGCGACTCCTTTCTGCAGCCGGGAGTGTTGAGTCAGATGCAAGCGTTAGCGGAACCTTGGACTTTGGACTGGCCCAAGCGCAAATGAATTCCGGCGTGGTCGAAACGTCGGCTCGCTTCGAGGCAAAGGTAAAAAAGGTTGCAAGCCGGGCGTCATGCTGCCAAGTTAAACGGGTTGCCCCTTTAATTCCTCGCCAGGAGTCATACCATGGATACCAACAAACTCTTGCTCGTCATCATCGCTATTTTACTGCCGCCGGTGGCGGTATTTCTCAAAGCGGGTGTCGGTAAAGACCTGCTGATCAATATCATTCTTTGTCTGTTCTTCTGGTTCCCCGGGCTGCTGCATGCGCTCTGGGTAGTGACCAAGAACTGATATCAACAACCGGCTTCAAGTGTAGAGAACTTGGCGGTAAAGTGGCCGCAGTTACTGAGCGGCCACGATTCTGCCAAGCAGGTTAAAATGCCTGATGCTTGTGCCTTCCTGGCTCTGATTACCGAACAGCTTTAGCCACTTGTCCTGTGGCAGCCTGACTTGACTCTGACTGCTGTAGTGGCTGCTGTTGTGATGAAAGTCGGCGGTATAGTTAAGCTGCCAGACACCGCTCTCTATCGCCTGGAGTTGGTAACTCAAGCTGAACTCCTTATCTGTGACCCTGCCAGCATCTTCATCAGGCAACAGGGCCACTGTCAGTGACCGTGATTTGGCCAGGAACTCCCGGCTGAGTTCCTGTGTTTCCAAAGGAGCTGCACACTGGCAATAACGCAGCTCGAGTTGCAGTGGTTGTGCGTCCTTGGCCAGTGCCATGCCGCTTGCCAACAGGGCCAGCAAGCCAATCACAGGGTTAAGTATCCGCGGCATCTTCAATTCTCCCTCCAAATCGTCTTTTGCCCTTGCAATAGAGGTGGGCTTTCAAGACGGGAGAGCCTAGCATCTTCGCCGGTCGATGAAAGGTTATTTACACTTATGAATGGCTAGAGTATTTGGGCCAACTCTGTCAGCGAGGCTCCGGCTGCTGCGACGGAAGCCTGATGGCGATCGTCGGCAAACTCCTGATATTCGCTGCGCACTTCATAAAACTGTTCCACCCCCAGATAGTGGCTCAGGGTCTTGATATGGGGGCCCAGGTGATTCATTCCGGCGCGGATCCCTTCTTCGCCAAAGCCAAACTCGCCGCAAGAGTAAACCAAAACCAGTTTTTTGCCGCTGAGAATCGGCCGCAGCGGAAAATCGCCGCGCTTTAAGTCGAAGCTGAATGTGCGGTTTATGCGTATGACCTGATCAAACCAGGCCTTGAGTGCCGCCGGCATGCCATAGTTGTACATGGGCGTTGAGATCAGAATGATATCGGCCCGCTGCAGCTCGTCGATAAGGCAGTCCGACAGTGCCAGCAGCCGTTGCTGCTCTGTACTTTGGTGTTCCTCCGGAGTGAATACGGCGGCGATCCAATCTTGGGTGATGGCCGGCGGCGCTTGGTCTCCCAGATCTCGATAGATGAATTCTTATAGGTTATTTTGGGCTTGCCAGTGATCGCAGAATAGCTGCGCCAACGACTTGGAAATCGAATTATAGCTGGGTTTGTCATTGTCGGTTCTTCTCGCGCTGGCATCTATTCTTAAAAGGGTTTTCATCACTTTCTCCGTTTGTTTGCTCAGGGCATAACTATCTGGAATACCGCTCGAGTTGACAAAGGGTCATTTCTCACTTATAGATGAGTAAAATTCACTTATTTGATCGCAATGTTTGCCCATTTACCCACACTGAATAACTTGAGAGTGTTCGAAGCCGCCGCCAGGCATCTGAGCTTCAAGCTGGCTGCGGAGGAGTTGAGCCTGACTCCGACCGCCGTTTCCCATCAGATAAGAAATCTCGAGACTCAGCTGGACACCCGACTGTTTATCCGTCAGACCCGGGCGGTATCACTGACGCCGGCCGGAGCCGAGTTGGCAGAATCCTGTCGCCAGGCCTTGCTCGGCATAGCCCAGGGGATTGAACGTTTGGGAGTGACACCAAACCAGCTGAGAGTTGCCACCACCCATGGCTTTGCCGCCCTATGGCTGGCGCAGCGATTGCCGGACTTTCAGCAGCGTTTCCCCGATATTCGGGTGTCGGTCAGCAGCGATGAGGGGCTGCAGCCTAGCGACCCTCTGGGTGAGACAGATCTCTGCATACGCTACGGCAAAGCGGCAGAAGGCGAAGAGGTGCTGTTCAGTGAGACGTTCGGCATTTATGCCAGTCCCGGTTATCTCAAGAGCAAGCAACCTCAGGTGACGCTGTTGCAGACCCGCTGGCAGAACCCGGCTCTCGACGGGCTCGATTGGCAGCAATGGCAACAGACCTATCACGAGTTCAAAGGTGCCAGATTGCTGGAGTTTACCCAGGAGGATCACCTCGTGCAGGCCGCTCTGGCCGGTGAAGGCCTGGCGCTTGCCAGTTCTGTGCTGGTGGCCTCTTTGGTGGAGCGGGGTTGGTTGAAACCTTGCTTGCCGGGCAAGGTGTTGCCTGGGCTCAGTTATCGGCTGCTGCCGGCTCCCGGCCGGGAGCAGAGCCACAGAGTCAGGGTGTTTCTCGAATGGCTCAGGCAGCAGGCACTCAGCGGGGCGCCAGATAGGTCACAGGATTGAGATAAAACGCCTTCTTGTATCCCTGGGGCGCATCATCCATCAACCAAGGCATGGGCATGAGGCTGACTATGCTGTAGTGCAGATGGGGCGGCTTGCCTTTAGCATTGCCCGAGTCGCCGACCGTGCCCAGTTTGCTGCCCTGAGGTAGATAAAAACCGTTCGGCTCCAGGCTGTCCAGATGGGCGAAATAATGCAACTTCCAGCCTGGCCCCAAGGCCAGCACCACCTTGCCGCCGAGACGCCACTCCCCTTGATAGAGGCGCAGCATGGGCGTCGGGGCCTGCACTTGAGTGCCGCGGGCGGCGAAGATGTCTATGCCCTTGTGTACCCCGGAGGGGCCCCAGGGGTAATACCAGAAACTGTCTTTATGCCAGTCTTTGGCGCTGGCCTGGTGAACCGGCACCTGTGGGTTTTCCGGGATCAGGGCACCGGCAAAGATCAGCAGTAGCAGCAGGATAAAGCCATAACGTTTCTTCATGGTCATAGGTCACGCTGTCGTTGAGCCAACTCTATGATGGCACTGATAGCCGCGCGGGCCTGGGGACTATTGTGCCAGCAGCTCGAGCCCATCAACTGGGCTATGGCGCGGGTGATATCGCTAGCGGATTCATCGGCCAGCTGCGACAGCTGACTGAATCCCAGCTGCTCAAGGCGACCAACGACTGTGGCTCCTACCCCCTTGAGATCGCACATCTGCTGTTTTTCCCGGTCACTGAAGGCCATGGCAACTCTCCTTGTAAATGGTTGTCCCTGGAATAATTCCACTGGATGTTCTTTCTTGGGTTAGATCTCTGCCAGTGGACAAGCCAACAGCAGCAGATCCAGACAGAGAATACCGTTTTCCACTATCGGCTCAGGGTAAGCGGCAAAGAAGTCCGGAACAATACCTTTGATACGAAAACCGCACTTCTGATAGAGGCCAAGCTGAGCCAGGCTGGAGTTGCCCGTGGCTATCCAAAGGCTATCCAGTCCCTTTTCCCGGCTCAGCGTCTGACACTGTTGCAATAGCCATTTACCTATTCCCTGGCCTTGGTGATCCGGATGAACGGCGAGGTTTTTTACCTCAGCCTGAATCTGTGTGGATGCCGGTGTCAGTTGCAGCAGTGCCAGCCCAAGCAGACGATCTTCTGTATCGAGGGCTCTGAGCAGCAGACAGTCTCTCAGGTAAGTCTGCACGGCTTCGCGGCTTGGGTCGGCCAGCAAGAGTAAGGCCCACTCAGGTTCAGTGAGTGTGATGTCTGCGGTATTTGCCAGCTCCAGCTTCATTATATTTGCTCCGCAGCCAGTTCCGGCTCGCCGTTGTGCCAATGACTGTATTCCTCCCAGCGCCGTGCCAGTTCGCCATCACCCAGTTTGGGAATGCCGCTGCGCCTAAGCCACTGCCAAAATGGTCCCCAGAGGTAGTCTTGCCAAAAGGCCAGAGAGCCCTGGAGGCCACCCAGAGTATCGGGATCCAGTTCGGGAAAGCTCTCCCAAGGCATGGGCGGAGTCGGTGCCAGCTGTTGGACTTGCGCCAGAAGTTCACTGTGATCAGATTGCAGACACAGAAGGTAACCACCAAAGTCGGCGGTCAGTTGCAGATAGAGCTTTATCGGTGCCTGAAACTCGGTCTCGAAGTTATCGCCCTGACACTGCAACTGCTGCGCCAGCACTAGATAGTCAGGCAGGCCTTCTCCCAGCTGTTCTATCTCCATGCCATGTCGTTGTAAATAGCGGCGTAGCAGGTCAAGCAGAGCCGGCACCTGATGCCGGCTTATCAGGCAGGAAAGCGCACCGCCCTCGAAAGGACGGCTGATGGATTTTACTTGGGGGTAGCCGTCAGCCAGCGCTTGCCACTGAGTCACATCCAAGCTGCTTGTCATGCCGCTTCTTCACTGTCTCGACGCAGAATGGCCGCCAGTTGGGCCAGACACTCGCGCGCGGCCGAGCTGATATCGGCCAATTGGAAGAAACCATGGATCACGCCCTGAAAGCGGCAGGCTCGAGCATCGACACCGGCGGCTACCAGCTTGCGATACAGGGCTTCTCCCTCATCCCGCAGCGGATCAAATTCGGCGGTAATAATGTGAGTCTGACACAAGCCCTGAAAATCCTCCCGATACAGGGGGCTGATTTCAGGATGGTTGGCGTCGACACCAGAACTTTGCTGATAGGCTTCAAAACCGCTGAGCAAGGCATCGCGGGTGATAATAAAGTCGTCGCCGTTGCTGCGGTAGCTCTCCATGGCAGCGGTGGCATCCAACATGGGGTAGATAAGCAACTGCCGTTTCGGCTGCCAGCCTAGTTGTTTCAGGCGCAGGCAGGTGACCAGCGCCAGATGGCCGCCGGCACTGTCGCCGCCCAGAGTGACGCTATCCGGATCCAGCTGTAGCTGCGCCGCCTGGGCCAGTATAGCCTGGGTGGCCTTGAGCGCATCGTTGTGTGCTGCCGGATAGCAGTGTTCCGGTGCCAGGCGGTAGTCGACGGCGATAACCTGGGCTTTGCCATGACAGGCCAGATAGCTGAGCTGCTGCTCGTGAGTCACAAAGCTTCCGGCCACAAAGCAGCCGCCATGGAAGTAGATAAGCGTGGGCCAAGGCCCCGGGGTGTCCGGCAGGTAACGTCGCAGGCGAATGCCTTCCAGCTCCAGCTCCTGGGTGCAAACCTCGGCGGCGGGTCCCGCCAGCACCACACTGGCTTCATAGCCCTGACGTCGTTCATTCAGTGGCTGCAGACGCGCGTTGGGACGACCGGCTGCAATAAACTCATCCACCAGTCGTTGTATTCCTGTTTCCAATCCCGTCATGGCGGGAACCTCCTGTGAAAACTTGTTATGAGCTCAGAGGCGATCCTCTTGCTCGGATACGATATTCTGCACCTGACCATTACTCAGAGTGACTGTTAGCCCCTATGCTGCCTTGCAATCGGTAACTCCATACTTCTACTGTCTTGCCGGCGGTGGCTCTGCCGCTGTCGACACCAAGTGTCTGGGTGTATTTATCCATGGGGGAACCAGCAAGTTCCAGCAGCTTTATGCGGCTCATGCCGCAATGCAGCAGTTTTCCGTCCTTGAGGCGAAAACTATCGCAGGCAGAGCCAACAAACACAGGGAGAGGCATAAAAGTAATTTCTTCATTTCAAATACCTACAGGGGTTGATGGCATACGGCTTCGACATTGTTGCCATCTGGATCCAACACAAAGGCACCGAAGTAGTGTGCGTGGTAATGAGGCCTCAGCCCAGGCTGACCATTGCACTGACCGTCATGTTCAAGTGCCAGCTGATAAAACCGGCTGACGGCATCGCGGTCGGCGGCAGTGAAGGCAATATGCCGCGGCGTATGGGGCGTCTTGGTTTCAATGATCCAAAACACGGGTTTGTTGTCCGGTCCGAAGGCGCACATACGCTGGCTGGGAAACTCGCTGTTCCACTCGGCCACCAGTTCCATCACCAAGGGGTAACCCAAGGCGCTTAGTGTTTCGAGATAGAAGTCGCGTGTCTTGGGGTAATCTGTGGCATAGCTGCTGAGGTGATCTATCATTGGCACCTTCCTTTGATTGTCATGGTTCAGTGAACCGGCACGAAGAGTTCGTCTGTTATGGTCAGTTTATCTTGCTGCAAGCGGTAGACTGAGTCGAGCATAAAAACAGCACTGCCTTGCCAGCAGAATCCGCCACTTCCCGAAATGCGTAATTGCTTATCGCGGCCCAGATCCAGAGTAGAGAAGCCACAAAAATCGCCACTGCCAAGCTTGCCGTCGGCAAAGGCCAGTTTGTGGCGTTCAGTGGCGGTTATCAGTTCGACATAGGGCGGTATCTGATCGCCAGCGTCAAACTCGGTTTCCGATTGCCCCGGAAACAGCCGCAAACAGGCCTGGCCCATCTGCCAGCTTGAGGGAATAGCCAGCGCATCCGCAGCACCTGCGATTGGACAAGTTTGTTGACTGAAACTGCCGAGCTTTTGCTCTCTGTTGCTCTTGCAGTTGGCGGCGTTGTATTGCAGGGCCGCCAACACGGATTCACCCCCGAGGCGATAAAAGTGGCTGCCCCAATTGAGCTCTTCATATTCGGCCAGAGCTATGCACTCGTTGAGTTGACCACTGCGGGACAGACCCAGCAAGAGCTCGCTTATCAGCCAGTAGTAGCGGCGAACATCTTCGATGGCCGGCTCGGTTGCACCTTTGATTTGGGGGAACAACTCATAGCCACATTCTTGATGAAAGGCGGCGAGCGCCGCCGTTGCCTGTTGATACTCGCCTTTGGCATAACCTTGCTGGAAATCACTCCTGGCCTTGGCCAGAGCCTGAGTGCTGCACTCGGCAGCGCTCAGAGAGTAACAAGCCATGGGGAGCAGCAACAGCAAGAGTAAACGCATGGGTTAATTCCTTCTTCCCAGAATGCTCAAAATGCGCAGGAATAGGTTGATGATATCCATATAAAGCGCCGCGGCGCTGTCGATGGCGTTGTCGACCGTCTTTTCCTTGGCGTTGGCCTGGCCCCAGTCATAGCCAATGTAGCCACAGAAGATCAATACCACTATCCAGTCGAGAATGCCGTGATGGGTCTTGAAGATAAACAGCTCCACCAGTTCGACAATGATCACCAATAGCAGGGCTATGGTCAGGGCGCCGGCTATGCGGGCAAAGAAGGCGGGAAACAGGGTACCCAGTATCATCATTGCCAGAGTCACGATAGTCGTTATCCGCAGCGCCTCCAACACCAGCGTCGGGTCATAGCCGCTGACGACCAGGTTAATTATCAGGCCGAAGGGAACAACAACCAGGTTGTAACCGAGAAAGCTGACCGCAGGCTTGTCCGATGATTGGAACAGATAGATACCCGCCATACAGCAGCCAAAGTAGCCGATAAAGAACAACCAGATTGGAATAGTGGCGATGATTTCGGGGTCGATATTCAGCACCATCAGATAGTTGACCACAAAACCCCAGATCAGGGTCAGGCCGATGACCAGGTTGTATTTGCCGGCACTGATCAGGCCCTTATCGGTGCCGTAGTTGCGTCGCAGGCTGTTGTCCATAGCGGGAAATTTCCTTTTTGCAGATTTCAGGCGAGATTAAAGCGCCACACGATATAGAAAAACCCCAAGCTCAACAAGGCGCTATCGCCCAAAACCCTGTGCGACATCTTCCAACCATCAAGCGCTTGTTGTGATAGAGACTTATGTTGGCCGCCTGTGTGTTTTGATAATGATTTGTAACTTAATGATTTTGAAATAAAAGTGTTTATTTTGCTTCATCTGTCCTTGTTTAAATCCAGACTTTCTTACTAGCCTGAACTGGAGAGATATCATGCGACACTCAATTGGAGCACTGGTTCTGGGTGCCGTGCTTGGCCTGACGGGGTGTAACTCAGACAACGACAATGGCACTCAAGCCGCAGCCGAGAGTTACACTCTGGTGGTCATGCCCGATACCCAAAAGTACTCCCGCTATAATCCCGAGCGCTACAACGCTCAAACTCAGTGGATTGCCGATAACTACAAGCAACAAAATATTGTCTTCACGGCGCATCTGGGGGATGTGGTCGACCTGCCTGACTCTGAGCAGGAATGGCTCAATGCCCGCGCGGCCATGAGCATTCTGGAGGCCAATCCAGCCACCCCATACAGCATATTGGCGGGCAACCATGATGTGCTGGCTTATCGTCAGTCCGGGGTCGATATCAATAGCAACTTCGACAGCGACAGGACCTTGGCGGCAGAGCCTTTCCTCAAGCATTTCCCGGCGTCTTTGCAGCAAAACAACTTTGCCAGTTTCCAGGGGACAGATGCCACCGGCTTCAACAGTTATCACCTCTTCAAGGGCGGTGAGCGCGAGTATCTGTTGCTGGCGCTCGACTGGCGTACCTCGGCGGCCAGCATAGCCTGGGCACAGTCGGTATTGGATGCCCACCCGGAAACACCGACCATACTCACCACCCATCAGCTGTTGAATGTGGCCGATGATGGCAACAACGCCATATTTACCGACAATGGCGCCATGCTGTGGGACAAGTTGATCAAAGACAACGACCAGATCTTCCTCACCTTTAACGGCCATCACCATGGCGAGGCCAAGATGGTGGCCAAGAACCGCTATGGCCGCGATGTGGTCATGATCTTGGTGGACTATCAATCGGGATTCTGGGGTGGCAACGGTATGCTGCAACTGGTGAGTTTCGATGAAGCCAATAAGCGGTTGCAGTTTCGTTCATTCTCACCTTGGGTTGCGGCCATCCCGGAGGCAGAGAGGCAGCCGCAGGATGTGTTGCAACGCTGGGAGTTTGAACAGCCCCTGGACTTTGAAAAGCGTTTTGCCAAGCTGAATCAGGAAGTGGAAACCGAAGGCCCGGGTAAGCTTGAAGGAACACTCGCCTACTGGATATTCGATGCCGAGCATAAGTTAACCAGTACAGACCCGACCAAGGTGCAGTTTATGGATCTTTCCGGGCGCGGCAATACCTTGAGCCTCAAGGCCAAGGCGGGCAGCAGTGGCACTCAGGAACAATTGTTTGAACTGCTCGGTGAAGCTCCTGGCTTCGGCCACGCCACTGGGGCGGCTCGTTTCAAGGGCGGCAACACCCAGGGCGGCTATTACCTCTCCAGCCAGGCACCGACGCTGGTTTCTGCCGATGGCCAGGCTGGTGTTCTGCCGCAGTACACCATAGAGATGATAGTGCGTCTGGCACCAGAGTGGCAGACATCGGAAAATGCCTGGGGCGCTGTCTTTGCCCATAAACCCAGCCAGAGCCAGGTGTGTGAACACCATAAGCTGGATTGTGGCGGCGGCGATCCTTCGCTGGCGTTGACCGCCTCCAGTCTCAAGGAGTTCCAGTGGATCTCCACCTCCAGCAATGGCGTGGGGCCCAGCAACTGGTCATGGGAAGTGGACAGGGATTATTGGTATCACGTGGCCATAGTCAACGACGGCCAATACGCCACCATGTATGTGGACAACTCCAGGGTAATGCGTACCGCCGAAGCCGAGCAGCATGGGCTGGTGAGTATTCCCGGCGGCGAATGGATGGTAGGCGCCTCCAGTTGGGACGGTGAGGTGGCCGATCTGTTCCGCGGTGATATTGCCGAGATCCGGATTGTCGACAGGGTATTGCCTGAGTCTGACTGGCTTAACGCCAAGTAAAAAATGCTGCAATAACAAGAGGCTGCCCAGGCAGCCTCTTGTTATTGCAGCCTCAACCGCAGACGGGGCAGTTGGGGATCTGCGGCAGCTTCATCTCGCGAAACTCCATGGTCATGGCATCGACCATCAGCAAACGACCATAGAGCGGCTTACCGATACCACTTATCACCTTGATGGCTTCCACCGCTTGCAGGCAGCCCATCATACCGACGACCGGCGCCAGAATACCCGACTCGACACAGCTGAGTTGCTGCTCGCCGAACAGACTGCTGAAACAGTGATAGCAAGGCATCTGTTGCTGATAACCGAAGACGGAGATCACCCCTTCCATACGGATGGCGGCAGCGGACACCAAGGGCACCTTATGCCGAAAACAGCTGCGATTGAGCTGTTCGCGCACCGCAACATTGTCGGTGCAGTCCAGCACCAGATGGTTCTCGGCAACCAGTTGATCCAATTCGGGATCATCCAACACCCCATTGATGGTTTCTATCTGAACATGGGGATTGAGCGCACTCAGGCTCTCTTTGGCCGATTCCACTTTGGGCTGGCCTATATTGCCATCCTGGTGCAGTACCTGGCGCTGCAGGTTGGACAGTTCGACAGTATCGAAGTCCACCAGGGTCAACTTGCCGACCCCGGCTACAGTCAGATACTGACCGGCAGCGCAGCCCAGGCCACCGGCACCTATCATCAGCACTTTGGCCTGTTTGAGCTTCTCCTGGCCTTCAATGTCCATCGCCTTGATGGAGATCTGCCGGCTGTAGCGCAGCATCTCGGCATCTGTGAGTATCTCGTCGCTCATATCGGCCTCAGCACAGCACGCTGTTAAAGGGTTCTACCGTGACTCTGGTGCCCGCCGGGGTGTCGCCCTGCATCTGCTCCAGAATAATAAAACAGTTGGCCAGGCTCATGGAGGTCAGCATGCCCGAACCCTGTGAGCCGGTTACCGCCACTTCCAGTTCCCCGTCCTGGTTGCGGCTCAGAATACCGCGCTGGTATTCCACCCGTCCGGGCTGTTTACGTATGGGGGCAGTCAATTTGGCATCCAGTAGTAGTGGGGTTGGTTGTGGCAGCCCCTGCAGTTTATGCAGCAAAGGCCACACCAGCTTGTAGAAGGTCACCATGGATGAAACCGGGTTGCCCGGCAGACCACAGAACACCGCCTTGCCTATATGGCCGAGGGCAAAGGGTTTGCCCGGCTTGATTGCCAGTTTCCAGAAGCTTATTTTGCCTTCCTCATCGAGGATCTGCTTGGTGAAGTCGGCCTCACCGACCGAGACCCCCCCTGAGGTGATCACCATATCGGCGTTGGCCGAGGCGTTGCGAAATGCCTGACGGATAGCCTCAGGATCATCTGCAATAACGCCGAGATCCTGCCACTCAACGCCGGCGCGGCTGAGTAGGCCCTGAATCGAGTAGCGGTTGGAGTCGTAGATCTGGCCGGGAGCCAGCTCTGAACCCACGGGGCGCAATTCATCACCGGTGGAGAAGAAAGCGATTTTGACCTTGCGGATCACTCTAAGGCTGCTGATACCTATGGTGGCCATCACCCCCATTTCGGCGGCACCTATCAGAGTGCCGGCCCTGAGGACCTTGGTGCCGGCCAGCAGCTCTTCGCCGCGGCCACGCACGTTGTCTCCGGCCTGCTTGCAAGGTTCTATGGTGATCAGCTCGCCATTGGCCTCGGTTTTCTCCTGCATTTGCACTGTGTCGAAACCCGCAGGCACAGGAGCGCCAGTCATGATGCGGACACAGCCGCCTGGCTGATACTGGCCTTCAAAGGGATGGCCTGCAAAGGAACTGCCCAGTAATTTCAGGCTGGCCTTCTCGGGTAAGTCGGCATAACGATAGGCGTAGCCGTCCATCGCCGAGTTATCGAACGGCGGCAGGTCTATGCTGCTGGCCAAGTCTTCTGCCAGTACCCGTCCCAGAGAATCCGACAGTTGCACGGTTTCGGTATCTTCCAACGGGGAGACCTGCTCGAGTAGCAGGGGCAGAGCGAGATCCGGGTGCATCAGCCCTGGATGGGCACAGACGTCTTGCGGCTTGGACATAGAGCAACCTTATTTGAGCTATTACTGAACCTGGTTGGCTATTATGCCACGCTGAAAGTGGATGACTATGATCTGCATGCCAGTTTTCGTGCCCTGGGCGCAGGCTTTTCCTTTTACAGTCAGCGGATTGCGGCAAATAACAAATGATAATTCAAGTTAAATGAAAAGTGTTTTCATTATAAATCATTGCGTTAGGTAAAGATTCTTGCATTTGTTGTGCCCCTTGATAACAATAGCGCCCATGAAACAGATACCAGAAACGAGAGGCAAGGATATGTTGGCACAAGCCATGATTGATAAGTTGAACGAGCAGATCAATATGGAGTTTTTCTCCTCTAACCTGTATCTGCAGATGAGCGCCTGGTGTGAAGACAAAGGCTTTGAAGGTGCGGCCAAGTTCCTGCGGGATCACGCCGATGAAGAGATGCAGCATATGCGTCGTCTGTTCACCTATGTCAGTGAAACCGGCGGCATGCCTCTGCTGGGCGCCATTGAAGCTCCCAAGGCCAATTTTGAATCCCTGCTGTCCCTGTTCGAGTACACTTACGAGCACGAGCAGCTGATCACCAGTAAGATCAATGCCTTGGCTCATACCGCCTTCACGACTCAAGACTATTCCACTTTCAACTTCCTGCAGTGGTATGTGGCCGAGCAGCACGAAGAAGAGAAGCTGTTCAAGTCGATTGTCGACAAGATCCGCCTGGTGGGCGAGGATGGCAAGGCGCTGTTCCTGGTGGACAAGGATCTGATGCAACTGGCGAGCGAAGGTGGCGAGACTGTGATGAATGCACAGATGGCTTAAGGCCACCTGGTTATAAAAGAGAGCAGCCTTAAGGCTGCTTTTTTTATGCCAGAAGTTGACGGATAAAGGACTCTCCCTGGATGAGGATCGGGGTCAGGCTCTTGGCAGGCAGAGGTCTTGAAAGTAGATAGCCCTGACCAAAATCACAGCCCATGGACTTGAGCAAGATCCATTGCGCGCGGGTCTCTATGCCCTCGGCCACCAGTTGCAAGTCCAGGCTCTTGCCCATCATGACTATCGCTCGCACCAGGCTGGCATCAGCCTCATTCACCAAGGCGTTATCGACAAAGCTCTTGTCGATTTTAATCACAGAGATAGGGAACTTGCGCAGATAGCTCAATGAGGAGAAGCCGGTTCCGAAGTCATCCATGTGGATTGCCACGCCGAGTTGGCGAATGCTGTTGAGCACCTCCAGACAATGGGGGCTGTCGTCCAGCAGCATGGATTCGGTGATCTCTATATGCAGTCTCTCGGGCGCTATGCCGTGACGTTTGATGGCTTCGGCCAACAAGGTGTCGAAGCTTACCCCACTGACATTGATGCACTGGCGGCTGGAGACGTTGATCGCCATATCCAGTTTTATTCCTTCGGCATGCCATTGGCTGAGGTCTTTCAGTGCTTGTTCCAGAACCCATTCGCCTATCGGCTCTATCAGGCCATTATTCTCCGCAATGGGAATGAATTTCTCCGGTGACACCCAGCCGTATTCAGGGTCATTCCAACGCAGCAGCGCCTCGACTGAGGTGATTTGGCCGGTTTCCATAGAGACTATGGGTTGATAATGCAGACAAAATTCCTGATGCAGCACGGCGCTTCTGAGACGTTGCTCCAGTTGCAAACGCTCCAGCATGCTGGCGTTCATGCTGGGGGTGAAATACTGGTAGTTGTCACGGCCATTGTCCTTGGCGCTGTACATGGCGGTTTCTGTGTTGCGGGTCAGGGCATCTATGTCATCGCCGTCTTCGGGATAGACACCTATACCAAAGCTGACCGAGATCAGGGTGTCCTGGCCATCGATATCGAAGCTACTGCCGAATAGGGCTTTTACCCTGTCGGCCACGGCTGTCAGGGCGGCATCGTTCTTGTAGTGCGGCAAGATCACGGCAAATTCATCACCCCCTATGCGGGCAACAAACTTTTGTTCATCCGGTAGTGACTCCAGCCTTCTCGCCACCTGTTGCAACAAGAGATCGCCGCGTTTGTGGCCCAGTACATCATTGATATATTTGAACCTGTCGAGATCAATCAGCAGAATCGCCAGTTTGTGACCATGAATATGGGCTTGCAACAGCTCGTGGTGCAGCCTCTCGCTGAACATCTTGCGATTGGGCAACTTGGTCAAAATATCGAAATGGGCCTGATACCAGATGTCCTGTTCGTATTTTTTACGGTGGCTGATATCGACAAACAAACCTATGTGTTTGAGTATGTTGTTGTTATCGTCACGCACCAGGGTGATAGCCAAAAACTCAGGATAGATCTCACCGTCTTTACGTCTGTTCCAGATCTCGCCTTCCCATTTGTTATTGGTCAGCAGACTGTCCCACATCTGGCTGAAGAAGCTCTTGTCGTGGCGATAGGAGTTGAGTATTGAAGGATTCTTGCCCTTGACCTCTTCTAGGCTGTAACCGGTAATGCGGCTGAATGCCGGGTTGACCAGTTCAATACGGTTATCGGCATCTGTGATGACAATCCCCTCGCCGGAATAGTCGAATACTGCCGCGGCCTGTTTCAGTTGTTGATAGGATTTTTGCCTTTCGCTGAGCATTTGTCCCAGTGCCTTGGCCATGTCGGCCAATTCATCCTTGCCCTCGACCTTGATATCCAGATCCAGATTGGGATCCCTGGTCATCAAGCGCATGTTGTTGGCGATGGCATAGATACGTCTGAGCAGATTGTGACTCAGGGCCCGGCCAAGAAACAACAGCAGGCCGATAGTGATGGCAGCCGACAGCAGATAGAGGGCGATAAGGCGCAGTGACTGACCGCGTTGGGCGTTGGAAAGATTGAGAATATCATCGGAAACACTGTCGGCTATGGCATCCATCTGGCGGATCCTTTCGCTGGCCAACTGCCACCAGACTTCGGGAGTCACCGGGGGCTTGGGTTGGCTCAGGGCCTTCAGGGCATCGAGCATCTCATCGTCGGAAATCTGCACCAGGGGGTCTATCTCTTCCACCTTGGCGCCCCGGCTTTGCATGGCCGCTATCAGCTGCATCTTGTGGCGATATTCGTTGAGCTTGTCCCTTATCTGGGCAATCGCCTGTTGCTGATTGGCACTCAGAGCCTTGCTCGATTTCAATTTTTCGAGGATCTGCTCCAGTGATTCCAGCTTGGCGTTAAAGCCTTGTTGGTATTGGCCATCGCCACGCAGCAGGAAATTTTTGAACTCATGCAGCAGGCCACCATACCCCAGCAAAGAGGCAAACTTATGCGCCTGACGCGTGATGGCATCTTGCTGACGCAGCTGCTCCCTGACATTGTTCAATGCCTGACTCTTGCTGTCCTGCAGCATAGCCTCCAGGCGTTGTTTGTGTTCCACAATGGCGCTGGCGCGGAATAGATCTATGCTCTGATCCTGCTCTGTTATCAATGCCAACAGCCGCTCATAACTGTCGGTGTCGAACTGACGCTTCAGCAGCATGCCGTTGATCAGGCCGCGCTCACGCACCGCCAACTCCTGAATCCGCAACAGTGCGGCCAGGTCGGCATAGGCTCTGGCCTGCTGCACATTGCTCGACAGGGATTGCAGATTGGCAATGCCCAGCAAGAGTTCGTAGTTGAAATCGGAATAGAAATTCAGCGAGGCGCTCTCATCACGGCTCAAGAGTTCGCGCCGGTTGTTTTCCAGCGCCTGCTTGCCGAGTCGCAGAGCCTCCAGTTTGGTTTGCAATAGATGTTGGGCCGCAGGAGAGAGTTGTCTGGAAAGCTGTAACAGATGGGGAGAGCTTTGCAGGGCTGTTATCTGTGCCGATACCCGCTGCTGCTGCACCTGCAGACTGTCGGCAAAGCATTCACCATTACAGGCGATATAGGCGGCGCTGAGGCCTCTTTCCTGCTGTAGCTCATAGATGAGATCGGCCAGGCGCCGACCCACCTCGACAGCATGATAACTTTGGCTGGCCAAACGGTAGTTGTGCAGCAGTTCAAACAGGCGCACGCAACCCAGTAGACTAAGAACCAAAACAGGCACTAAGGCAAACAAGAGTAATTTGCGCTTTAGGCTCAGTTGGCTTAACACCTATGGCTCTCCTTGAAATTCTACTGACAAAGACCTGCTTGCAATCTACTCGAATACAGGCCATAAGGCTTGATAAGTAACATATTGCCTATCAGGGGGCGACCCGTTATTCAAGGATTTCTAATCTAGGTCACGAAAATAAACCTTAAAAAGTGGAGGGTTAATGTGAGCCTTGTCGCAACAAAGTTTACCTGTTTGTTTAAAACAAAAGCGGCTATAAAGCCGCTTTTGATCAAATAGTTAAAGAACGCTTGTTTATTAGCCGGCGTTGGCCAGCAGAGATTCGCGATAGCTGACAATATCCTCGATGGAAAGAACCGGCAGGTCGTGTTTGTCACCAAAGGCAATGATTTGTGGCAGTCTGGCCATGGTGCCATCCGGATTGGTTACTTCGCACAGCACTCCGGCGGGTTTTAGGCCAGCCAGTTGCATCAAGTCCACAGTGCCCTCGGTGTGACCGCGGCGGGTCATCACACCACCGGGCTGAGCCCGCAGTGGATAGACGTGTCCTGGGCGGGCCAGGTCTTCCGGTTTGGCGTTGTCTGCAATGGCGGTCTTGATAGTCGTCACCCGGTCGGCAGCGGAAACGCCTGTAGTGACTCCGACTTTGGCCTCAATGCTCACGGTAAAGGCGGTGCCGAACTGGCTGGAGTTGTTTTCCACCATGGGCGGCAACTGCAGCGCCTTGATTTTCTCGTCGGTAAGGCAGAGACAGACAATGCCGCTGCATTCGCGGATCAGCATCGCCATCTGGGCGTTGGTCAGGCTCTCGGCGGCGAAGATAAGATCGCCTTCGTTTTCTCTGTCTTCATCGTCGACCACCAAAACACCGCGGCCTTGACGCAGTGCTTCCAGGGCGGTTTCGACTCTTTCAATCGGGGTGCCAAAAGGCGCTAATAATGACTGATTCATGGTAAAAATCCTTAAATTACGGCTTGGGTTTTCCAGAATCAGGGCAAAGAAAGGAATAGCGGGCCTCTCTGCCGCTGGCAGAGACGTATCACTAAGCGGATCGCCTCGCGGCAATCTGATTCTCTTTCATCCGGACTGAGCCATCTAAATGGCAACACCGTCGGCTCTGGAATAGTCACGCTAGGTCGTGATGACACCAGATCTGCTGACCCCGCCAGAATCTGGCGGGCGCTCGCGGGCTTTCATGTCGCTGACATGATTTACCGCCGGTGGGGAATTTCACCCCGCCCTGAGAATTGACCTGTCACTTGTATGTGGCAGGCGGCAACAGCATGCGCCTGTTACATACAAATGACAAGCGGACAGGGTCACATTTTCTGCGGGTGAAGGGGAGCCTTTGAGAGAAGGGCTTAGATGGCAGGGCTTGCCGTTGGCGCCGGTCGGCGTCACTATATGCAGGCGGCCTGTAGTCGAGGGAGTAGGCCGCTGATATTAACGCTTCTCAGGCTAAGGAAGAGTGATGAGTCGAGCAGGATCCCTGATGTTGGTTTTAGGCACAGCCTTGTGGCTGTGCGGATGCAGTGGAATGAATTCAGAAAATAAGCTGGTGGCACCGGTTGCCGAAAAACGTCCTCACACCATGAGTCTTCACGGTGTGACCAGGACAGACGACTATTATTGGCTGCGTGACGATGAGCGCAAGGCCCCGGACGTTATTGACTATCTGGAGCGGGAAAACGCCTATACCGCCGCGCGTCTTAAGCCTTGGGAACCGCTGAAACAGAAACTGTTTAAAGAGCTGACCTCCAGGCTGGAGCAGGATGAGAGCAGCGTGCCGTATCGCTGGCATAACCATTGGTATTATCGCCGTTTCGAGGCCGGGCTGGAGTATCCGGTGATCGCCAGAAGCCGTGAGCTCAATGGTGAAGAGCAGTTGCTGCTTGATGTTAACCGGCGCGCCGAGGGGCAGGAGTTTTACGCTCTGGGCGGAGTGTCTGTCAGCCCGGATGAGCAGATACTGGCCTTTGCCGAGGATACCCTCAGCCGCCGTATTTACAGCGTCTATTTTAAAGATCTTGCCACCGGTGAACTGCTTGCCGACAAGCTGACGGGTGTCGATGGCCGGGTGGTCTGGAGCAATGACAACCGTTATGTGTTCTATATCGCCAAAGACCCACAGACCCTGCTGGGATACCAGGTTTTCCGGCACAAGCTTGGAAGTCCCCAGAGCGAGGATGTGCTGGTTTATGAAGAGCAGGACGATACCTTCTATATCTCCCTCGGCAAGAGTCTGGATGAATCCCTGATTGTATTGCACCACGAGAGCACCACGACCAGTGAAGTTTCCCTGCTCGATGCCAACGCCCCGCTCGGCGAATTCCGGGCGTTTCTGCCGCGGGAAGAGGGCCACGAATACAGCATCGCCAAGCGTGGAGATGAATTCTTCATCCTCAGCAACTGGCAGGCGACCAATTTCAGGCTGATGAAAACCACGGCTGCCGATGCCGGCGACAAGCGCAAGTGGCAGCAGGTACTGGCCCATGATCCCGAGGTGCGCCTCGAAGACCTGTTATTGCTGGACGATTATCTGATAGTACAGAGCCGCAGCCAGGGGCTGAGCCATATCAAGGTCTATCCCCATACAGATCTCAGCCGGGGCTATGAATTGGCCTTTGATGACCCGGCCTATGTGGTTGGTCTGGATATCAATCCCAGCCAGCACAGTCGCGAACTGAGGTTATATTACTCGAGCCCGACTACCCCCGAGAGTATTTACAGCTATCAACTGGATAAGCCGGGCGAGCGCAAACTACTCAAGCAGGAAAAGGTATTGGGGGACTTCGAGCCCGGCAACTATCAGGCTGAGCGCTTGCTGATCCCGGCCCGTGATGGTGCCCAAGTGCCCGTGACTCTGGTGTATCGCAAGGACAAGTTCCGTAAAGACGGCAGCAACCCGCTGTATCAGTACGGTTATGGTGCCTACGGCCATATCATAGAGCCGGACTTCGACGCCTCTATTCTAAGCCTGCTGGATCGCGGCGTGGTCTATGCCATTGCCCATGTCCGGGGCGGAGAGATGCTCGGCAGGCCTTGGTATGATGATGGCAGGCTGTTTAATAAACGAAACAGTTTCAATGACTTTGAAGACACTACCCGGGCACTTTTGGATCTGGGTTATGCCGCACCCGGCAAAGTGGTTGCCGCCGGTGGTAGTGCCGGTGGTTTATTGATGGGCGCCGTGGTCAATCAGGCTCCGGGTCTTTACCTGGCGGTGGCCGCCCATGTGCCCTTTGTGGATATAGTAACCACAATGCTCGATGAGTCGATTCCGCTGACGACCAATGAATATGATGAGTGGGGCAACCCCAATGACAAGCCCTACTTTGACTATATGCTGAGTTACTCGCCCTATGACAACATTCGCCATCAGGCCTACCCGCATCTGTTGGTGACTACAGGGCTGCACGACTCCCAGGTACAGTATTTTGAGCCAGCCAAGTGGGTGGCCAAACTCAGGGACTACAAGACGGACGACAATCTGCTGTTATTACAGACGGATATGGAAGCCGGCCATGGCGGCAAGAGCGGACGTTTCCGGCAATTTGAAGATACTGCGCTGGAATATGCTTTCTTCCTCGGCCTGTTGGGACTGGAATGAGTGGTGATAACTGGCAGCTGTATATCCTGCGCTGCGCCGGGGGCGAATTGTACACAGGGATCACCAAGGATGTGACCCGGCGCCTGCAGGAGCATCAGAGTGGCGGCCCCAAAGCCGCCAAATATCTGCGTGGTCGCGGGCCTTTGCAACTCGTTTATCGTGAAGAGATTGGCAGCCACGGTGATGCCTTGCGGCGGGAAATGGCGGTAAAAAAGCTGAGCAAGCGCGCCAAACTGAGTTTGATTGCGAAGTCAGCGGCTATGCCGGGGTGAGTGACCTTAAAAAAGAAAAAGGAGCAGGAGCGCCAATGGTCAGGCCATTACAGCGGGCGCTTCCTGCGGTCGGGAAGAGGGTCCCCAAGGAGGGGCCTATGGCCCATCAGGAAGATAGTGACAAAGAGCCGCGGTCGGCGAGTTCCACAACGCCAGTCGACGACTGTTTCTCTTATCAGCTAAAGCAGAAAACATGCCAAAACATAATGCATTGTTTATGTTTGCTATTTTTGCAACTATCTTCCAGCAAGTGTCCGCAGTAGTGTCCTCTTTCCTTAAAAAGTGACCGATTTGGCTATTCGGGTGTCCGCCGGACACTCGAGCAGGGCCCAGAGTGGTTTTGCCCGAAGCGAGAGTGGGTGATCAACAGCCAGGTGTTGGCCAACAGCGCACCTCCCAGCAGCAAGGCGCGTTGCCAGTGCAACCAATACTGCTCCGGGAAATCACAAGGATGCTTAACTGCCGCAGTCAACACGCTGATAGTCAGTAGTGTCAGCAGGGGTAACTGCCAGGAAGGCGGCAATATAAGTTTGTGCTGTAGCCGACAGGCCATAATGGCTATCAGCCAGCCCAGCAATGCCCCCAGCGCGACATCCTGCGGCCAGTGTGCGCCAACAGCAATTCGGGACAAACCCACCAAGATAGCCAGTCCCAGTAGGCAGCAGGCCCAAAACCTGTCAGTGAAGAGTTGCCAGGCCAAACCGGCTAAAAGGAATACAGTCGCCGTGTGTCCGGATGGCAAACTATGCCTTAAACGTACTTCTCCAACTATATATGCCTCATCCACTGACATGGCCGGTCGGCCTACATTGAAATAGTGTTTCAGCAAGCTTATCACCAAGGCACAAGTTACCGAGGCAAGCAGGGTCGCCGTCAGCCATTGAGGGCGGCGCATCAGCAGTAAGAGCCAGAGAGAACCGGCCGTGGTGCCGTTACCCCAGTCGGTTAGAAGTGCCAGCGCTTCTTCGGAAAAAGCTTGTCCCAATTGGTTAATTTGAATAAATAACGCCTGATTCATCTCGGCTTTCAACAACAGCAGATGTCCCAAAAACAGCAGCCCTGGAAGTATAAGGCTTGCTGGTGTCGCACTGGGTGAGTACATACAGGTCTCCGGTCTATGGTCAATACCGGGAGAATAGAGAGCCAAGTGTCGTTGAATTGTCGCAGCCGGTTCAGTTGTCTAGAGTCGTTCCAGCGGGAAAAGTGACGGTTGCACAGTAGCCCAGTGGTGAAGAAGATATTTGGAACCCCCAATGGTAACGGCGGCAGATGTCCCTTACCAACACCAATCCCACCCCGTATCCATCATGAGGGCTTTGGGGCTCGGCAACATAGTTGCCAACACTGATAGATTGTGCATTGGCTTTCAGGCTGACTTGGCCCTGAACACTGTGTTGAAAGGCGTTTTGCAGCAAATTGCTGATCAGCGAAGTCACCAGTTGCGGATGCGCCTGCAGCCTGAATGGCGTTATTGTCATTACCAACTCGCAGTCTGTCGCCTGACGTAGTGGGGTCAAAGGTTGCAACAGAGCTTCAATAAAGGCTTGATCCAACTTCATCCACTCGGCTTCAGCAGTTTTTTTGCGCCGGGCCAGCAGCAATAACACTTCTGCCAGCGACTCCATTTGGGTGACTGCGCGACGGATCCTTTCCCGGGTTTGGGCTCGTTCTGGGGCGAGATTGTGGAGTGAAAGTTTGAGCACAGTCAGAGGTGAACGAAATTCGTGGCTGATGTAATGAGTAAACGCGCGTTCCCGGGCAAGGGCTTGGCTGAGCTCGTTATGGCTTTTGTTCAGTGCGTGCTGCAGTTCAATAAATTCACTGGTATCGTCCTCAATACTTACAGGATCGAGGTTTTCCGGCTCGTTTTTCAGTTTCTTGGTGAGCCGACTGAACGGCGCTGCAATCGCTGAGGCTTGATGACTGATATAGATACTCGCCAGGGCAAACAATCCAAGGGCGGTAAACACCAAAATCGCATCTACCATGAAGGCATCCCAGCCCTCGAGTTCAAGCAGGTCGACCCTTTGCAACAGGTACAGTTTTTTGCCTTTATGGTTCAATACCAACAAGTTGTATTCGCGGCCATCGGAGAGGTGCAGGTTGTGTAAACCTGGGATAGGTGAACCGAACTCTTGTGCCAGTTCGCCTGGAAGTTGCTCGTACAGGGTCAATAACTCACCAAACTGGCCCGATAAGGTTCCCAGGTTACCTGAGTCATAGAGTGCCAACACATTGGGGGCGATCAATGTTAAATAGCGACTGTGCAAGCGATTTTCCAGCACTCTGGCCCCTGTCTCCACTACCAGAAAGTAAAACAACATCAGGAGCGCGGCTCCTCTGAGAAAGCTGCGATTGATCTTGTGAGCGATGGAAAAAGTTGTCACTGCAACTTGTACCCTATCTTGGCTATGGTCTGGATCCTTGGTGTAGCAAAGGGTTTGTCCAGTTTTTGTCGCAGCAGATAGATGTGCTTTCGCAAGATGTCCTCATCCGGGAGTCCGTCCTGCCAGAGAGCCGACTCCAGCTCTTCTTTGCTGATGACTTGATTGGGGCGACGCATTAGGCAGGTTAACAGGGTAAAGCTGGCTGGGCTGAGACTGATTTGCGCCCCTTCCCGCCACACTTCACGGCGCTTGAGATCCAGGGAGATTTCCTTATAGCTCAGCCTTGAGGCGAAACCTTCTCCTGAGGTGCGGCGCACAACGGCTTGCATTCTCAGCCATAGTTCCTGGGTATCAAAGGGTTTAACCAGATAGTCGTCGGCACCTGTTATCAGCCCGGTATGAATATCTTCACGGGTATCTCTGGCTGTCAGCATGATTACCGGACAGTCGATCCCTTGGTTTCTCAGCTGTTGGCAAAGGCTGATGCCATCTAGCCCTGGCAGATTCAGGTCCAGCAGAATTAATTGATAGTGATGCGAAAGCGCCAATTGCAGCCCTTGGTTACCGTTTCTGGCGAAGTCCCAGTCCAGCTGTGGCAGTTGTTCGGCGATCAAGGCGGCAGTATCCGGATTATCTTCAATTAACAACACCCTCACTTTCCTTAATCCCTCTGACAATTCGTAGACACTTGTCCAATTAGAGTTCGCTTCTTTCCTATGGTTCATTTGGAGGCGGAAGATGCGCAACTATTGCTTGGGCACCACGATACAAAGAAAATTCTGGCGTCGATCTTTAGGACATTGGCTCAACCAGCAAGGGTGGCAGAGAGGTGTTGAGCTGGGAGTCAAGAGTGGTCGTTCCACGGCGGCTATGCTATCGGTTAACCCCGGTTTACAACTGACAGGAATAGATCTTTGGCAGAATCAGCCCGGAAACTCTGCCTATGCAAACAATGCCGAGAACGAGAGAAAGGCGAGAAGGATTTGTCGCCGTTACTCGGGTTTAACCTTACTCAAGGGGGATGCCTTACAGCTGGCAGGACATTTTTCCAATGCCAGTCAGGACTTCGTCTTTTACGACCTATATGACTATCGTTGTTCCAACACAGAGTTCGTGACTCAGATATTACGGCTCTGGTATCCCAAAATTGCCCCAGGCGGGGCAATAGTCGGGCGTGACTTTGACAATCAGGACTGTTTGCGGGCCTTTGCCGATTTAGGTCTTCCGCATCCTGTGGCTTGTATTATTCGCGGGCGGGCGCATCCCAGATTAAAGGCGGTGTTTAAGCCTAAGCAATAGCGAATTGCGTGTATGAAGCTAATTTGATCTATCAAAGGGTTAAGTTGTAGCATCCGCCATGTTGACGATTGAATAGACAGGGAGCTTTTGATGACAAGCAAGGCAGAAGCAGAGTACCAAAGGCTGAATCAGCAGGCCTGGAATGAGCGTACCAAGTTACATCTGCAGTCAGAGTTTTATGACGTTAAGGGTTTTCTCAGTGGTCGCAGTTCGTTGCGGGAAATAGAGCTGGCCGAACTATCGGTCAAGGGCAAGTCCTTGCTGCATCTCCAGTGTCACTTTGGTCTAGATACTCTCTCCTGGGCCAGGGAAGGGGCCGCCAGTGTCGCAGGCCTGGATTTGTCTGACGAGGCCATTACCAGCGCCCGCCAACTGGCGGAGCAAGCCGCTATCGACGCCGAGTTTGTTTGTGGCGATCTCTATCAGGCGCCGGCTTTGCTGCAGCGCCAATTCGATCTCGTGTATGTCTCTTATGGCGCGCTGGTTTGGTTGCCGGATCTACATCGCTGGGCAGAAACTGTGAGTGCTTGCCTTAAGCCGGGCGGTGAACTCTACCTGGCCGAGTTCCATCCATTGCAGGCATTGTTTGACGGTTATGACTACTTCCACACAGGTAAGGCCGATGTAGAGTTGGAGGGCAGCTATACCGAGAATGCTCAGGAAGCACAGCATACCACGGTTTGTTAGTCACACTCCCTGAGTGATGTCATCAGCGCCTTGTTGGCCAATGGTTTGCAGTTGCGGGCTTTTCGCGAGTATGACTTCAGTCCCTATGACTGTTTCGAGGGCTTGCAGGAGGATACGACGGGGCGTTTCAGGTTATATCATCAAGGCAAAGCCATTCCCTTGGTCTACAGCTTGAGAGCGGTCAAGGAAGGCTAAAGAAACAGGGCCTAAAGGCCCTGTTTAAACTGTATTTTATCTCAGGCGTGAGAATCGTTTGGTTTGCTGAACTTACCAGGCCAGCTCAAGGATTTCACGGCTGCTGTCCAGACCGAGATCGCCGGTTTCAGATAAGGCGGTCATGCCGTGAGCTTCCAGTGCGGCAACGACATCGGCGATACGCTCTTGCGGTACATCATAGTCGCGCAGACGAGTCTTGAGGCCGACCTGTTCAAAGAAGGCCTGAGTGGCTGCAATGGCTTGCTCGATACGGCTGTCTTCATCACCCGAAGTGATATCCCAAACCCGCTCGGCATATTGCAGCAGTTTGGCGCGTTTCTGTTCCTTGCGCACCCGCCATACAGAGGGCAGGACTACGGCCAGCGTTTGCGCATGATCTATGCCGAACATGGCAGTCAGTTCGTGGCCTATCATATGAGTGGTCCAGTCTGCCGGTACGCCGCTGCCTATCATGCCGTTGAGCGCCGAGGTGGCACTCCACACCAGGTTGGCGCGGGCATCATAGTTCTCCGGCTCGGCCACGGTGACAGGGCCCACTTCAATCAGGGTCTTCAGTATGCCTTCGGCCATTCTGTCCTGAACTCTGGCATCCACGGGAAAGGTGACGTATTGCTCGACCACGTGTACGAAAGAGTCGACTACGCCGTTGGCGACCTGGATCTTCGGCAAACTGAAAGTCAGGCTGGGATCCAGCACGGAGAATACCGGGAAGCTCTGCGGATGAGTCACGGGGAACTTGCCACCCTGATGGCTGACCACGGCAAAGGCATTCATTTCTGAGCCTGTAGCCGGCAGTGTCGCTACCGTACCGACAGGCAGTACCTCTGTCACAGGAACCGGGTTGAAACCGTGATGCAGCAAGCTGCTGCTGTCGCCATCGAATTTTGCCGCCAGGGCAATAAACTTGGTGCCGTCCATCACTGAACCGCCACCGACGGCCAACAGAAAGTCGATGGATTCGCGCCGCGCCAGCTCGGCAGCCCTGGCCAGGGTGTCATATTTAGGGTTGGCTTCAATGCCACCGAATTCAAATACAACACGGTCGCCCAGCGCGGTTATGACCTTGTCCAGAGTGCCGAAGCGTTTGACACTGCCACCGCCGTAAGTCACCAGCACTCTGGCATTGGCCGGTACCAGTTGATCCAGTTCTGCCAGTCTGTCTTTACCAAATACTATGTGGGTAGGGTTGCGATAGTCGAAATTGAGCATGATATTTCTCTCTTCTACAGCCGAAAAACTATGGTTGCCATCTTAGTCCCCTCTGCTTGGATTGAAATACACATTGCTGGAGCATTTATGCCTATTCCTGCCTAGTTTGGTTAATTGGGGCTTGAATATGGCTATTTTGATGCTTTTTTCTGTAATGGTGCTAGTATCCAAACCCTGATGATTGGAGAGTGTTATGAGTGATATTGCAGCCTTAATGGCGGTCCTGGCGGTGGATGAAGGGGTGAACAGCACCAGCCTGCCAGGGGTGCATCTGTTTCGCAGTTCGGCCTATGGCAGCCGTGGCCCCATGTGTTATTCCCAAGGGATCATGATAGTCGGCCAGGGTCGTAAACGTGTCTATCTCGAAGATAAGATCTATGACTATGATCCGCAGAACACCTTGGTGATGACAGTGCCTATGCCGGTGGAGTGTGAAACCTTTGCTTCCGAGGAAGAACCGGTATTGGTACTCATGGTGGATATAGATCTGCAGCAACTTAACCAGTTGATCCGCATGATGGATCAACACCACAAGGTGCCCAAGGATCTCGATGATGCCCGTCAGAGCGGCTTCTTTGTTGCCGCCAACAGCGAAGACATGCTCTGCTGTGTCGAGCGTTTGCTGCTGGCTCTGCAGTCGCCGTTGGAAGCCGAGGTCTTGGGTAAGGCCATGGTGCAGGAGTTGCTGTTTCGGGTGTTGGCTTCCGACAATGCAGCGCCTTTATATGCGCTGGCGCTCAGTCATACCCGTTTATCCCGGGTAGAGAAGGCGCTCAAATATCTGCATCAGAACTATCGTGAAAGTGTGGAGGTAGAGCAGCTGGCTGAGTTGGTCAACATGAGCCCCTCGGCATTTCATCGCTGTTTCAAGGAGGTCACGGCCTCATCGCCCATTCAGTACTTGAAGAAGATCCGCCTCAATAAGGCCAAAGAGCTACTGCAAAGACAGCGCCTCAAGGTGAAGGAAGCGGCACTGGAAGTGGGCTATGAGAGCCCGGCCCAATTCAGCCGGGAGTTCAAGCGTTACTTCGACCAGAGTCCGGGAGAAGCTGCCAGGCTCTAAGGCTGACTCCAGAAGGTTTTGCGAACCGAGACCTCACCCGTATCCGGCTGATACTCCATGATCAGTGTCGGTTCATTTTGCTGGATAAAATGCACTGAGCGGTAGATGCAGGTATTGGGCGTTTGCTTATAGGTATAGGCCACGTCGACAGTGGTTGTAGGCAGATTGGCATCTTCTACATAGGCTATGCTGAGGTCGGTATCAGTGAGGCCATGCCACAACTGTTCGCAGGCGTTGAAAATGTGAGTGTCTTTGCCTGCGGTGGCATAGGGCCAGCCGTTGGCACTGGAATCAACACTGCCATCACCAAAGCTGGCCAGATTGTCGATGGCGCCCTGATACCCCTTGGCCAGATAGCCACTGTGATAGAGTTTTACCGCAGATTCAAAGGCGGCATACTGGCCCCTGAACACCTGCTCAGTGGCGTCGTCGCGCAGATTGAGGAACTTGGGCGCGGCCACCACTGCCAGGATCCCGAGGATAATAATCACCACTACAAGTTCAATTAGGGTAAAGCCCTGATACTGCTTTGCTTTCATTACATCGCCCGGTTTATAGAATAGAGATATTGCCAACTGAATCGTCGCTAGCGCGGCAGTCTAGCCAAGCCTCTGACGTCTGGCAAGTCGGGGATAATAAGAATAACGGCGAACTCACTTAATGAAGTGGCTCGCCGTTCTATCTTTTGCTTTACTCGTAGAAGGTGATTGTTTGCAGTAAGGCTTCACTATGCAGGAATATATCGTCTACTGAGTCTAACGGATGACGGGTTTCATTCTTCTCATGATCCATTAATCCGAGATATTTCTGTTTGGTATTAAAGTGCAGTCTGCAAATAGGCTTGCGATTATTGTTGTCCAGTAGAACTCCGAAATAGCTTTGCGTATCTCGTCCGGTGATTCTACTAACATCGACTTTTTGTCTAAGAATCGCCTTGATGACATTGTAGCCTTCAACCTCTTCTTCGGTCGTAATTATCCTTGGCTTATTTTCGATTTCGCCATCTGAGCCTGAGACTTCCTCAACGTCATCGGTCGCTCTATCTCCCATTGCAGACTTAAGTCTTTCATTAATACCGTCCTTCATAAATTGTTTGAGAGCTTTGGCCGTGATCTCAGTAAACTGTTGTTTTACCTTTGGAGTTAACATGCCGTCATAAACCCTGCTGGCAAAAAAGCGTACAAACTCTTCTTCAGGATTTTTGAACTGATCACTGATAATTCTCTTTATGTCACTTAGATATTTAAGTTCTCCTGCGGCATTGACGATAGATTCCATGTCAAATGTCGATTTTGTCAACTTTTTAACTTCCGGCACTATGTGTTCATCAATATTCTCCAGATCCAATACCAAAAAAGGCTTTTCATCCATCTTGTTGGGAGCGTCCAGATCAGTAAAAAAGAGGTACTGAACACCGTTGGTTAATATGGCAATTCTTGCCTTGGTGACTGAAAAATAGCGGAATAATTGGCTAGCATGTTTTATTGATAGCTTTTCGTTATATTTCTTGCACTCAATCAACATCAATACCTCTCCGTCTTTCATCAGCGCATAGTCGACTTTTTCTCCTTTTTTCGTTGGAGTATCGGCAGTGTACTCAGGGAGTACTTCATCTGGGTTGAATACGTCGTACCCCAATACAGAGCTTAGGAAAGGCATTATTAGTGCGTTTTTAGTTGCTTCTTCGGTTTGAAGGCTGGCGGATATTTGGGGGATGCGCTTTGATAGAGCTTGAATTCGTTCAATAAAATCCATTTCGTTCACCTGTCATTTATCTAGAAAATGGGTGCTCCCAAGTACCACCATATAAATAGAAGCAGTTTTAAGGTTTTCGGCACTGACCGATAGTTCTCGTTAGCTGATTTAGGGTTTAGCTTAAAGTTTGCACAATATCCAGGTTAAGGTATTGTTTTGTATCAAACTATAGCTTTGTTCACACTCCGGTGACCTAAAGCATGGCAATCTTCGACTAGGCTGGTTGAGCCTGTGGCGGGATGACGGGCTAATATTGATACAGAAACTATCAGGGAGGAAAACAGATGAAATGGATTGGGATCTTGTGTGGCTTGCTGGTGTCACTGCCGGTAGCCGCGGCAGAAGGGGAATACTTCTCTGAGGAGATAGTTCAGCAAGGCACTTTAGCCAATGAAACCCTGCTCAGGGATGCTATGCCGGGAGTGGCTGCCGAAGTGGCTCGTCGCGGCTGCGAGGTGCCGGAGCAGTTTTTTGCCTTTGTGCTGGCGATGCCCAAAGGCAAAGTTGGTGAGCGCTACTGGCATGAACGCTGGATAGTCGAGGGTTGTGAGCGTGAGTATCCGGTGGATATCGAATTTCGTGAAGATGGTGTCAACGCCGCCTACTGGACCATCAAGAATAAAGGCTGAACCGCTGGGTTAGCGGTTCTGGCAATCATCTCAGAAAAGACAGACCCAGGCCTTGGCCGGGGTCTGTCTTCAAAGGTTTAACACAGCTCAGGCGGCCTCGGGGTTATTTTGCGGCAACTGCGCCCGAACCTCTTCGAGACGCTGCTCATACCAGGCGGTTTCGGCCTCGGTAAAGCTCTGCAGCAGTTCCTGTTGCTGCAGTACCTGATCACCCAACAAACCGAACTGGTTATGTTCTTCCAGTTCCAGCTGCAGCCATACGGCGGCATCTACCCTTTGGTCCAGTTCGAGGTAAGTTTCATACAGCTCTTCATAGGCCAGGGTTTCTCCGCCGAAGGCGGCCTTCTCCAGCCAGGGCAGCGCTTGTTGCAGTTCCTTGTATTCTCGCTTATTCGCATACAGCAGAGCCTGGCCCTTGAGGAGATCCAATCTGGCCTGGGTCAGGCTGTCTATGGGGTGCAGCGCCAGATATTCCTGCTTGAGTGCTTCGGCCTGCTGTTTTTCAGATTGGCTCAGACGCGCCGCCAGTGACTCTTTGGCCGCGATATACTCGGCTTCGTCCCCCATAGCGGCAAACTCGAAATGCATCAGTGCCAGCGGCAACTGGCGATTGACGCCCAGCCCTTGTTCATAGAGTTTACCGAGTTGAAAATGGGCACTAAGATCCCAAGCCTGTGCCAGGGGTTCGAGTATTGCCTTGGCACGCAGATGATCCTGACTGTCGCGGGAGTGGTCGAGCAGGAAGCCGGCCAACACAGGACCTGCCACGCTATCATCTTCATCGGCCGCGGCCTTTTCCAACCATTCTCTGGCCTTGTGCAGATCTTGAGGTAATTGGTCACCGCGCAGGTAGTGCTGTCCCAGCATCAACTGAAAGTAACTGCTGTCCTGGGCCTGCTCTATCAACAGCTGCTCGGCCTGGCGTTTATCCACCGGGCCGCCTAGGCCTTGCAACATCATTTCCGCCAGATGACCGGCGCTGGCCGCTTCACCCAGCTGGTGTGCCTTGGTGAGCCAGAATCTGGCCTGCTGCAAATCGGCTTCGCCTTGCCTGGGCTCCTGCAGCAATATCCCCAGATGAAAGCAGGCTTCGGGATCATCTTTGGCGGCGGCCAACTCGAGCCATTTCATCGCCTTGCTGCCGTCCTTATCGAGTATTGGGTTACGGGAATAGACCCGTCCCAGTTGGCTCTGGCTCTCAGTATCACCGGCTTCGGCTCTGGGGAGTAAGTTTTGCTCCAGTAGCTGAATATTGTCACCAAAAGCAGGGTGTTGGCGCAGCTCCAACATCAGGTCATGGAGCTTGGTAAATTCATTGTCCAATGACGAGGCCTTGGCGGCCCAATGCATCGCCTTGTCGGCATCGTTGGGCACCATCTCCAGCTCGGGACGGGTATAGAACTCATAGAGCATTTGGGCGGCGGCGGGATGATCTTTATTGGCGGCCTGTTCCAGCAGCGCTATGCCTTCATCGACTCTATTTCTGCCAATCAGTCTCAGGCCTTCATTGGCCATGGCATCCGGGTCGCCGCTTTTTACCGCCTGGGCTCGTTGCCACTTTTTCAGGGCGATAAAGAAGGCCACAAACGCGATAATGATCAGTATCAGTTTCATTGTTTTCCTTAACCTTGGGAATTTGGCGCGGACACAGTAAACGCTGTCATGGCGTTTTTTGCAACAGCTATTAAAAGACCGCGGCGGTGCGCGGTCTTTGGAGTGAGAGAGTTGAACGGCGCCAGTATATCCCTGAACTGTTCTGGCTTATAAAAACGGCATAAGGCTTCCTCGTTAGAAACTCCAGGTCATCCCCAGCCAATAGCGGCGGCCGTCTTCGATATAGCCGTATTCTTCCTGGGTAATCTCTTTGTCCAGTAGATTATAGATACCGGCGCTGAGTTTGAGGTTTTCCATCAGCTGCAGGTTGGCACCTATATCCACCAGAGTGTAAGAGGGGGCCACTAGAATCGACGAAGAGGGGCCCGTGGTGGGTTGGCTCTCTTCACCCCGGTAGTGCACTCTGGCCCAACTGCCCCAGCGGTCGTTGATTTGCCAGTTCAGGGAGGTTTGCAGCAGGTGCTTGGGCAATTGATTCAATGGACTGCCCTGATAGCGCCCTGTCTTTTGCTCTGAGTCCGTATAGGTGTAGTTGGCCGAAAGCTGGATGTCATCATTGATGTCATAGTTGAAATCCAGCTCGAACCCTTGAGTTACCGCTTCATCCACATTCACGTAAGTGGTGGGATCGGAGCCAAACTGGTTCGGACCGTCGGTACACTGACTCTCGGGGCAGGGTACTCGGGTAATTTTGTCTTCAAACTCGTTATAGAAGACGGTCAGGGCCGTGGTGATATTGTCGCCGAAGCCTGTGTGCAGCCCCAGCTCGTAGTTGATTGAAGTCTCGGGTTTGAGATCCGGGTTACCATACATATTGCCACCGCGGCTGACCTGGCCCCAATCCGGCACAGTTTGTCTCAGGCTTGGGGCCCTGAAGCCGGTGGAAACACCACCTTTGAGCGTTGTGCTGTCGGTCAGATCCCAGACTCCGTAGATACGGGGGCTGAAGTGTTCGCCAAAGTTTTCGTCATCATCCATGCGTAAACCGGCCGTCAGGGCAAAGGTGTCGCTCATGCGCCATTCGTTTTCGGCAAATACCGACCATTGGCGTCTGCTGATGTCACTACGGTCACCTATCTGGTTACCTGTCTTGTCGCTGAGATCCTGGTAGTTGAAGGCGGCCCCAAAGGTGGTGGTATGACTATCACCAACGCCGGTGACCAGACTGGTCTGGGCATCAGTGTTCTTGATGGTCATCTCTCGGCTTTTGTTTTCGAACTCTTCATATTTGACCCAGGTATTACTCGTGCCTATTTCCCAGCGGCCCGTGTGTGCCAAGGAGTATTTGCGGCTCTCATATTCGGTGGTGGAGGACGCCGGGCAGCCGTAACGACCGCAGGATTCACCGGGAGCGAGCGGGGCGACGGTTTTGCCCAGGGTGCTGTCCAACTCTTGAACGGCACTGCTGACTTCCAAAATGATGTCGTGGTCGTCACTCGGGGTCAGCGAGAAACGGGCACTGAGATTGTTGGCATCTCGACCGCGGTAACCGCCGGTTATCTGGTCTTCTTCACGCTTGGTGTACTGGCCATAAAGTTGTAACCCCAGCCAGTCAGGGATCAGGGCACCGCTGACAAAGAAGTTGCCCTGATAGATATTGCCGGATTCGCTGTGTTCCTGAACTGTGCTGTCCAGTCTGAGTTCTCCCTGCCAGTTTTCCGGAACCTTGCGGGTGATGATATTGATCACCCCGCCTATGGCGTCAGAACCATACAGGGATGACATGGGGCCGCGCACCACTTCGATTCTGTCTATTGCCGACAGTGGCGGAGTCCAGGCGCCTTCGACTCCCGGGCCATCGCTATTGGTGCGAGTCTCCCGGGATGACTGGCGCATACCGTCCACCAGGATCAGTGTGTATTGGCTTCCCATGCCCCTCAGGCTAATGTCACGGCGATCGCTGCCGCCGGTAACCACGACACCGGGAACATCCAACATGGCATCGGTAATATCGCGATAGAAACGGCTATCCAGCTGTTCTCGGGTAAGTACGCTGATAGAGGCGGGAGCATCCTTGAGTTGTTGCTCGTAGCCGGAGGCGGTAACCACTATGACTTCCATGTCTTGGGACGCTTCATCGGCCTGTGCTGCAGGTATGAGGAAGAGTGCGGCAATGGCACTGGCCAGAGGGCTGATTCGACACAAAGACATCGGCTTTAAACTCCTGAATGCATAAATGCAAATTTGGTAAATGAGAATGATTTTCAATGGCGAGAATTTACGCCGATGATACAATCCTCTCAAGCGCATTTTTCTGGAAACACAGTTAAGGAATGCTTTATGGCGACCGCTGTAACTGAGATGTTTTTGCTGTTGTGATGGGGCTTAAAGATGAATAGGCAGATGGTCAAGGCGATGCTGGTATTTGCCACCACAGTTGAGAAAGGCACCATGAATGCCGCCGCCAGGCAGTTATGCATGAGTACTTCTGCCGTTAGCCAGCAGATCTTCAAGCTGGAGCAGCAACTTGGGCTTGGGCTACTTAATCGCAGCACCAGGGCGTTGACACCGACCGAGGCAGGTAAGCTCTTTTACCAGAGCTGTGTACAGATGATTGCTCTTGCCGATGAGACAGAGCTGCAGTTGAGTCGTTTGAAGGACGGTCCGGCCGGTGAGTTGCGCATAGCCGCCCCTGTTGGCTTTGGTGGCGGTCTTCTCAGTGAGCCGCTAAGGCGTCTGTTGGAAGCGCATCCCGGCATTCAATTGTCGCTGCAGCTGCAGGATGAGACTGTGGATCTGGTGGGTAGTGGCATAGATCTGGCCATCTGTATCGGGCCTTTGGCCGATTCGGCGCTGGTGGCTCATCATCTGGCCGATTGGCAGATGCTCTTGTGCGTGGCACCGGACTTTCTGCGTAGGAGAGGGAGCTCAATGCCCATGCATCCTGGTGAATTGCAGAACTGGGAGCGTCTGTGCCATAAGGGGAGTATGGTGCAGGACAGTATGTTGAGTCATACCGTCAGTGGTGAGCAGCTGTCTTTGGCGCCAGGGCGTCTGGCGGTCAACAATATGCAGAGTCTGATCCGCTTTACCTTGGATGGTTTGGGTTATGCGGCCTTGCCGGAGCCTGAAGTGCGGCAGTTTTTGCAGCAGGGCACTTTGTTGCCTCTATTGCCTGACTGGCAACTGCCGCAGTACAGCGTTTACGCTCTGACCGCGGGACGAGAGGCGCAGGCGCCAAAGATCCGCGAAGCCATAGCAACCCTGAGTGCCTGTTTTGCAGAAGATGGTCCACTGGTTGCCGCTTGACTCAGGGTTGTCATTACCAGTGGATTGTCATTGCCAGTTGGGGAAATGGCTACAGGCCAAGACGGATTATTGCTTTACCAGCGGCTGTCGTTTTCACAGGGGCGGCCATCATTGTCGCCATCCATCTTGGTGTTGGGGCAGTAACGGTTGAAGTACTCGGCTTCGGCTCTGGAGGTCATCTGGCTGCAATACTGGCGTCCATCGCAGTGGAAGCCGGCGTCCATCTCTACAGGCTTACTGGCATAGCGCGGGGCGGTTTGAGCCGCTTCGCGGATGCTGTTGCTTATGGTGTCTTGGTGAATGTCGGTCAGCTGCTGCGGTTCATTGCCGCTGAGTTTTACCCAACTCAGGTAACAGGCATAACCAAAAATAAAATAAAAAACAAAGCGTTTCATCTTTTTCCCTTAAGTATTTCGGCATCCTTGGCCAAATTGAAGTTGGCTTTGCATCTTTGAGTGGCTAAACCGCCCAAGGTGAAATTTTGCGTCGCTATTGCAGCCTGTTCCGGGGAAAAATTCAACTTAAATTTGACTTGTGTCACCCTATTACCGGGTGCAATGCAGTTTACTCTTCCGCCAAGGCCTGTAGCCTGTGCATTTCATCCTGCACCTGTTGCACATATTGGTCCCAGTAGCCCAACTGTCGAAATTCTTCCAGACAGCAGCGATAGAGCTTGAGTTTGTGCTTGTTGGCCAACTGCGGCAGTAAGCAGATTTCTCCTTGATTGCTAGCATCCATTCCTTTTACTCCTGTCAGGCGATACTGCGTGGCTTCCTGCCACTGCAGATAAGTTACTTTTTAATCAGTTGCCTGATGGTGCAGACTCAACTGATATCGGCGGCATTTGGACCCGGCCAAGCAGGGGCAAGCCCTATGCCACCAGGGGTTGCCAAGGGTGAGTTGACAATCAATTTGAATGTTTTTGGCGGATTTCTTAATGAAAAATCAGCATAAGCTTAAGTAATTCAAGGCAAATTTCTTACTGCTAAAGTACGGGTATTTCAAGAGTGGCTTCCCCTGTGGGCCTTGCTTGGCTATGCTGCGCTATTGGCTGTATTGGGGGAATCATAATGGTCACAGAGTTTTCGCAACTGCAAGGCACGGCTTTGGTGCTGGAGGGCGGTGGCCTGCGCGCCATTTATACCGCCGGGGTGCTGGATGCTTTCCTGGAAGCCGGAGTCATGTTTGATTATCAGGTAGGGGTTTCCGCTGGAGCCATCTACCCGGCTTCGTACCTTTCCAGACAGAAAGGGCGTAACCTGTTAATTCAGCAGCGTTATCTTGCAGATAAGCGCTACATGGGCATGAGGCATCTGCTGAAGACGGGCAATTATGTCAATACTGACTTCACCTATAGACGTATGGCTCACGAGTTGCTGCCGTTCGATTTTGAGACCTTCCTGTCCTCGGGGGCCGAATTCAAAATAGGTGCTTTCAACTGCCTTTCCGGTGAAACCGACTTCTTTGGCATGAGTGATTTTGGTGGCCACGACGAGCTGTTGCAGATACTGATTGCCTCAAGCAGCCTGCCTTTTATCTCCAAACCCGTCGCCATCAATGGGGTGCCTTATCTTGATGGTGGCATTGCGGCTCCTATCCCGCTGCAGCAAGCCAGAGCTGACGGCTATCAAAAACAGCTGGTTATCCTGACCCAGGCCGCGGATTACAGTAAGTCAGCCTTTAAGTTTAAATGGTTGGCACAAAAGGCCTATCGGCGTTACCCCAAGGTTGCCGAGGCTTTGCTGAGGCGCCATCAGGTGTACAACCAGGCACAACAACAATTACAACAGGCGGTTGCTGAAGGGAGTGCCATGGTGATCCAACCCAAGATGGCGCTGGACTTGTCGAGGCTGGAGCGCGACATCAACAAGGTAGAGGCTGTGTATCATTTAGGGCTGGCCGATGGCCGTGAAGCGCTACCGGCTGTACAGGAGTTCTGTTGTTTTGGTGAAAAGCAAAGGGCTGGATAGCGAATGGAGCCAATTACAAGCACCAACCTGACACTGCGCCGCTTAAGAGCGTCAGATCTTGCCGCCTTCAGCCGTTATCGGCAGGAGCCGCAGGTGGCTCGTTATCAAAGCTGGGACACCTTCAGTCTCGAACAAGCCAAGACCTTGTATGAAGCCATTCCAAAAGCTTGGGCGCTGAGCGGTCATTGGTATCAACTGGCTATTGAGCTTACCGACGGCACTCTGGCCGGCGATCTGGCCTTGCACTTCATTGATGAGCAGCAAGTGGAGTTGGGATTCAGCCTGGATCCACTCTGCCAGGGGCAGGGTATCGCCAGGGAAGCGGTATTCGCCGTGCTGGATTACCTGTTTCGTGAGCTTGGCAGGCACAGGGTGATCGCAATTACCGACACGGAGAACCGCCCTGCCTGGCGCTTGCTTGAGGCCTTGGGCTTTCGCCGCGAAGGGCATTTTATCGACAATATTTTCTTTAAGGGACGCTGGGGCTGTGAGTATCAATATGCCCTGTTGGCAAAGGAGTGGTTATCCAAATGAAACAGCAAGTTGAAGTTCTGGAGCAAACCGCCGCTGTGGAGGACTTTATCCGTTTGCGGCAGATTACCGGACTGAGCCCTAGGCCGAGAGTCGGTGTCGAAAAGGCGCTGCCCAACAGCCTCTATGGTGTGCAACTTGTTTTCGAGGGTGAGTGTATCGCCATGGCCAGGGTGGTGGGGGACGGCGCAATTAATTTTGAAGTGGTGGATGTGGCTGTCGATCCCCGCTGGCAGGGACAAGGCTTGGGGCGTTTGTTGATGCAAAAGGTGATGGACTATCTGAAAGCTCACGCCTTCGAGGGTGCCTATATCACCTTGATGGCAGATGTGCCGCAACTGTACCTCAAATTTGGTTTCAGTTTCAGTTCACCGGCCAGTGAGGGCATGTATCTTGTCTGGCCGCCCAAGGCCGAGTTGAGTGCCTGAGTCCGGCCAAGGATCCTGAGCCTCAGCAGCGGCTCAGGGACGCAGTGCCGGCATCCGGCCACGGGTTGGTCGCACACTGGACAACAGCATATAGATACAAGTTGTGGTCAGACACAAGCCCAGATACATAGGCAGACCCTGCTGTTGCTGGAAGCCGTTGGCCACCAGAGGCCCGATAACTGAACCCACAGAGTAGCTGAGCAGCATAAGTTCGGTTGCCGCCACTATCTTGCTGCTGTCGAGGCTGTCACAGGCCAGCGTAATAGCGATAGGGTAGAGGGCGAAGGCGGCAGCCCCCAGCAGCAACAGGTTGAAGCCCATCACTAAAGTGCTGTGACTCAGCAAAATACCCACAACCCCGGCGGCGCCCAACAAACAGAAAAATGCCATCAAGAGAGTCTTGCTGAATCTGGGAGACAACCAACTGACCAGGGGTTGCACCAACATGGCTCCCAGGATCACTATGGCCATCAGTTTGCCCGTCAGCTGGTGGTCACCTGTCTGCTCGCTGAGAAACACAGGCATCAGGCCATAGATGGGGCCCAATACCAAACCTGCAACCAGACAGCCCATGATGGCAGGGCGACTGACATGCCTGACTTCTTTGAAGCTAATCTTCTGATGCTGTATTTTTTGTGGCTGGCAGCGCTTGGCCAGCAGTGGCGGCAATACGGCCAACACCAGTACTATAGCCACCAAAATATGCGGCATGGCACCATCGACACCCAACTGTCCCACACCCAGTTGTCCCAGGGCGTTACCGCCATAGAGTGAGCCTGTATAGAAGCCCAAACGCTTGGCTCTCTGCTTGGCGGTGTCGGCTATCAACAACCAGGACTCCACCACTACGAAGATGCCGGCCACGGCAATCCCGGCAATAAAGCGCGCCGCCAGCCAAAACTGGCCATTAACCACCAAGGGCATGCCAGCCACTGTCGCCGCCAACAGCAATAGAAACAGGATGAAGGCACCTCTGTGTCCCAGGCGTGCCACGACAGGTGAAATACAAGTTGCCCCGAGCAACAGGCCGAAATAGAAAATACTCGCCAGCCAAGCCGCCAGATCTGTCGCTAAGCCAAAACCGTCCAATGCCAGCGGCAGCAGACTCATATGATAGCCGGAAGCCAGAGCAAACAGGGTCAAACCCGCAACAGGTACCCAGGCACTGTTGTTGTGAGCGGTGGCGTGAGGTTGGGACAACTCAGACTCCAAATAGAAAAACGACCTTTTAAACTGAGATCAGTTTAAAAAGTCTGAATGGTGAAATTTTCCGCGAATATAGGAGTCTGTAGCGCTCGGGTAAAGTGAGTTTATTTTGTTGTCTTGGAAAGAAAATTTCACCAAAGTCTGGATGTTTAATAGTCTGTTTTAACTTTGAATAAATGTAAATAAAAACTCGCTTGAACGGCAATTTTTGCTGAGTTAAAACGGTGTTTTTAGCCGTTTGGTAATATCACCTCTTGTGGCCTTTGTTGTTGGCTGCGCTGCATTTAGTGTTTGCCCTGGGGTAAGATGGGGTCATTCGTTTCTGTGGACTATTTCTATGGCCAAGATTTTGCTCGTTGCCAACCTTAACTGTGACCGAATCTTATTGCTGGATAAACCCTTGCGTACCGGAGGTAGATTCCATTATCAGGATGGTGGCCAACGCTTGGGTGGTGGTGGCGCCAACACTGGCATAGGGCTGGAATGGGCCGGTCATAATGTGGCTCTGGTCAGTCAGGTTGGGCGAGACGAGATGGGCGATTGGCTGCTGGCCGAAGCCAGTACCCAAGGGCTGGATTGTCGCAGGGTGCAGCGGCGAGCAGGCAATACCTGTGAAATGTTGTTGGTGATGACCCCGGATGGCGAGCGCACCATTATCCGGCCGCAGCGGCCGATATTTGAATTGCCGGCGCCACCCAAATGGTCGCAGTGGGATGCCTTATATATCAACTCATCAGCCGAAGGGGCGGTCAGTTGGGCGCGAACCGCACTGGAACACACTCTGGTGGTGGCACAATTGGCCAAAGATGATAGGCCAAGACCCTGCCATGTATTGCTGTCTTCGGTAACCGATATGCAAGGGCGCAGCGAGCTTAGCCCCTGGCAGTTTGGGCGTCAGATAGCCGGTGATGCACTTAAATACTTTATTGTGACTCAAGGCGAGCAGGGCGCAGTGTTATACCAGGAGAATGGTGAGACGCTCATAGCGGCGGTTCCGGCGAAAGTGGTGGATACCACGGGTGCCGGTGATGCCTTTGCCGCTGGGCTTATCCATGGTTTGGTATCGGGAATGGCAGTGGAACAGGCCATGAAGGAAGCCGCTCAGTGGGCGGCTTTCGCGGTTGCCTCGGAAACCTCGATTCCGGGAGACGCCTTACGTCAGTACCTGCAAGCACAGCAGGATTGAGCTTGTCATAAAAATCCCGCATCAGTGTCATGCCGCCGTCATCAAGTGGGCTTAATCTTGCTGGCGATCTTTGGTTAGAGCTCAAGGGCTCTTCGGGTTTCTCCCTTCTTGTTTATTTATGTGCTAACTGGCTTGCCCTGCTCTTGAAGCAGGGCTTTTTTAATCCTGTTGCCCAAGGTTCGAGGCGATTGTCATCCCGCTGTCGCCTCTGTGTCATGAATGCGTCACCTAATAGCCCCAATATGTGCAGCGAGTCTTCTTTATGGCGCTGTGATTCGCCCGCTGATTCCCAACTGGTTTGCTGGTGCCCCGTTTCTTAACGGGGCTTTTTTTAGCTGCTTTGGCAGCTTGTTGCCGGTCTGGGTAACCAGATATCGAAACTCGGGCCACCGCTTGCTGTGTCGCTGACGCTAATGTCCCCACAGTGCTGGCGAATGATCTGGGCACTGATGGCCAATCCCAGGCCGTGACCGCCGCTGCCGCGATCCCGTGATTTGTCTATGCGAACGAAGGGATCAAAAATGCGCTGTTTATCTTCATCCTGGATCCCTGGGCCATCGTTGGCAATATGCAGCCAGACCCTGTCAGTGTCGCCGCTGAGCCTTATGCTGACGCTTTGGCTGGCATAGCGGTAGCCGTTGCGGATGATATTGCTGACAGCTCTATGCCAGAGGCGCAGATCTACCATGGCCTCCAGTGGTTCTACCTTGGTGAGTTCAAGGGCGATATCGGTTTCAAACTGCAGGTGGGCAATCAACTCCTGCAGCGCGGTATCCAATGATTGGCAGCTCAATTGTAATGGCGCCTGACGTCGCTCCATTCTGGCGTATTGCAGCAACTCGTCCACCATGGTGCCGAGTTCATCCAGGTCCTGATGTATGCCTTCCAGATAAGACATTTGCTCCGGGCGCACGCCGGAATCGTCCAGCATGTCCAGATTGCAACGGATCCTGAATATAGGTGTACGCACTTCATGGGCAACGGCATTGGTGAGTTGTTTGTTGCTGTCGATGAGTTTGGCTATCTTGTCAGCCATTTGATTGAATGACTGGTTCAGGTGTCCCACCTTGTGCCAAACACCTGTCTTGGCCCGTACTTTGAAATCTCCATTGGCAAAGGCACTGTGAACCCTTTCCAAGCGGCGCAGACGCCGGGCCAACAGGTAGAGCAGTACAAAGTTGATAAAAGCCAACACGGGAAACAGCACCCAGAGGGCAACGGATTCTTTGAAATAGTATTCCTGCCAGAAAGGAGCGGACTCATCACGGCTGATGGCATACACCTTATCTGAACCCTGGAACATGATATAGGAGATATCCTCTTCCATGTCTTTGACGTAATGCCGGTTGTCTCTCAGGATCTGTTTTTCTTCAGCCGACAGCTTGGCCGAGTCCAAAGAGATGACCCTCAGCTGTTTGTGCACGTTGCCTAGCACCTGCTCAAGCGAGGCCTCAGCGCTGGCAACACCCTTGGCGGCCGAGATTTCAGACAACAGCTGGCTCAGTGACATATTGGTGCGATCCAGATAGTCGCTTTCCCACTCATCGGAGGAAAAGAAGTCCAGCTGAAAGACAAAAATGATGGAGGTGAAAAACAGAAACACCAGCACCAGATAGGAGAAGATAAACAGGCGCTTCATTACCACCTATCCGGCACAAATAGATAACCCTTGCCCCTTACCGTGATTATCTTGCGTGGCAAACTGGGGTTGTCGCCTAATTTTTTACGCAAAATCACTACCTTGTTATCTATGCTGCGGTCTATTCCGTCGTACTCTATGCCGCGGGTTTCTTTGACCAGAAACTCCCGCGACAGTATTTCATCCGGATGTGAGCTCAGCAGCCACAACAGGTCGAATTCGGCTGCGGTGAGGTTGACCTCTGTCTGACTGACGGCGCAGAACTTGCGGGCATTGTCCAGATAGAGTTCACCAAACTGACGTTCACGGTTGCTCTCTGTGACCGCGCTTTCCTGCCGTCTCAGTAACATGCGGATCCTGGCCAGCAGTACCCTGGGCTGAATAGGTTTATTGACAAAGTCATCGGCGCCCATCTCCAGAGCTGCCACTTGATCCATGTCATCTTCACTGGCGGTGAGGATCAGTATCTTGCCTTGGTATTGGGCCCGGATTTCACGGCAGATACTCAAGCCATCGTTTCCCGGCAACATAAGATCCAGGATCACCAGCTCAGGTTGACGCTCGAGGATCTGCTGGCAGGCACAGTTGCCATCGTCTATCCGCTCTACATCGAAATGTTGGTTCCTGAGGTAATTGGTCAGAAGGTCACTGATCTTATTGTCGTCTTCTACGAGTGTTATGCGAGTGTTTGCCATTTCCTGCCGATAAGCTTGTGGATCAAGATAAAGCAAAATTAGCACCCCGATTACATAAGTGACAATTTGATTGGCATAAAGGGGGACTCAGTCACCCCTTTACCAGTGACCATTCAGTCTTTAACGCTGACATTACTGAGAATATAGCTGACTTCATAAACCCGGGTGCCTGGATTTTCCGGCTTCTGGTTCAGGCCGGTGACTTCCACTATCACTGAGGTTTCCCTCTCAATCGAGTTGGAGCCCCAGAGCCAGCTATTGTCATTGCGACCCACACCAAAAGTATTCACCGCATCCCTGTTGGTTTGTTCGCTGTCCAGGGTGAAGAAGGCAAATCCCCCTTGCTGGCTCAACTCTGCCGCTTTGCGCAGAATGTATTTGCGGGCCAGGGCCCTGTCAGTGTTGTTATTGCCGACAAAACTTATTTGCCAGGCATTTGAGGCAATTTGGGTTGTCTCAAAGCCTTTGCCAAAGGTCCAGAAGGATTTCTGGGTGTCATAAGGGGTAGCACAGCCACTGACAACTATGGCTAAGCCTGCGGCAAGCAAGAGGTTTTTAAGCGATTTCATCCAAGGACCTCAGATTCAGAAGTAATAAGTCAGTGCCAGGTTGGCGTTCCACTGCTGTTTGCCATCAACAATCGGCGAGTCGGCAATGGCGGAATCCAGGTAGCTGTAGTTGCTGCTTTGGCTGAGTTCGAGATGTTCCCCCAGAGGCACAATCAGCTTGTAACCTGCGTTGTAGGTGAAGGCTTTGCCCGGTTGGTAGGCCTTATGCTGCTTATTGGCTTCAGCCTTGCTGACTCCGAAGTAGTACTGGGTAAAGTCACTGCTCAGGTAGCTGACGCCGGCGTAGGGAACGACACTGCCCCAGCCCAGGTTCAGTGGTACGGCGTAACGGACCTGGCCGATAAAGCCGTTGTATCTGTTGGTTACGTCATGTTGTACCGAGGTGGACAGAGTACCGAATCCCAGTTGGGTATCCAGGTTGATACCCAGATCGCCACTCAGTTTACGTTCATGGATGCCGCCAAGCGCTGCCGCGTCTGAGTCTTTCAAGGCAATACCCGGACTACCCAGGTACACACTCAGGTTGAACAGATCTTTATCATTGCCGAAGAAACGGTAGTTGATATTGGCCAGTGAGGCGTTGAAGTCCTTGCCGTTATAACCCAGGTTACCGAAGGGACGCAGCTTGGAATCGACGCCTTGATAGAGTTCGCTGCCCTGATAGGCACCGGCAGAGACAAAGAAACTGTTTTCATGGCTGTAAATCTGGCCATTACGGATATAAACGTCAGTGTTGTCCGCCAAGGCGGCACTGCTTACTGCAGCCCCAACAAGGGCCAGGGCGCTGAATCTGAATGCTTTCATATTACTTCTCCTGAATACATAAGAAATCCCTGGTATTGTCCTCGGCGTCACGGCCATACAATAGCGCCGCTTTGTATGGAAATGTCCGTGATCTGTCCCGTAAGCTTGGAGTATGATCGGGCTTTGGCACCCGAAGGGAGACGTAACGTGACCAAGTGTTTGATTGACAAGATTTCTGGGCTGTATGCCGGTGATGAGCTGACATTCAGGGACAAGCTGGCAAGCGGGATAGATAACAAATCCCAGATGGAGACGCTGGAGGTTTTCGGCGACAGGGTTGCGGGTGATGCCCAGGCGGATCCAAAACATCATGGCGGCCCGGATAGGGTACTGCATCATTTCCCTCGCGAGCACTATGGCCACTACCGGCGCATGGGGCTGATAACTTCGGGGCAGGATGCACCTGCCATGGGAGAAAACATCAGCAGTGTTGGCTTAACAGAGGCGGATATTCATATCGGCGATATCCTCAGCTTTGGCGAAGTCGAGCTGCAAGTCACCCAACCGCGTTCCCCCTGCTTTAAGCTCAATCACCAATATGGCCAGCGGGACTTTGCCCTTGCCATGCAGCAAACAGGTATGTCAGGTTGGTTCTATCGGGTGCTGAAGCCTGGCATCATAAGCTGTCAGGATGCCCTGATATTGAAACAAAGGCGTACCGATATCAGTGTTGCCGAGGCGATGAAGCTGTATTTTCGCCCCGAATTTGATGCGGCCGCCTATGACAGGCTGCTCAGTTGTGAAGGTTTGGCAGCCAGCTGGGTAGGCAGCTTGCAGCGCCGACTGGAGCGGGGCAGCATAGAAGACTGGCAGATGCGCCTCTATGGCCCGGATAGTTTGGCTTTGAACTGAAAAAGTTAGGAAACAACATGGAAAAACAGGAAAGAGACATGGGAATGTTGGTGCACCTGGCGAGTTTTGCCGGTTACCTGATCCCTTTCGGCACTATCTTGGGGCCGTTGATCGTTTGGTTGATGAAACGGGAAGAGTTTGAATTTGTTGATGTTTGCGGCCGTAATTGCCTGAACTTCAAAATCAGTATGATCATTTACACCATCATCAGCCTGATCCTGATCTTTGTTGGCATAGGTTTGGTGCTGGTGGCTGTACTGGCGATTTTCGATGTGGTGGTGACCATAGTCGCAGCGGTCAAGGCCAGTGAGGGCGTGGAATACAAGTACCCCTTGGCAATCAAATTCCTGTGATCCCGGGCCATCCATTGGATGGCCTCGTTGCTGACAGCGGAGGAGCAATGCGAACCTTTTTATCCGGTATCAATAACTTTTGGGTCGGTCTGGTGTTCGGGTTGTCACTGCCGCTGTTGTTAATCGTGCTGACACTGAGCGTGACCCTTTATCAACTCACAGACTTTGCCAATGATGTTGCCATAACTCCTCTGTATCAGCGTGGAGAGCAGACTTTGGCGCGGGTCGACCAGCTGCTGGTGACTCTGGATCAACGACTCAGTGATGACGACCCAGGTTTATTGGCACCATTGAAGCAAATAGAGTTGTTGCCTGAGCTTAAGTTGTTGGCTCTCAGTGTTGCCAAGTTACAGGTTGAAGAGAACCAACCGGCTCTCTCTGCTGTGAAGGCTGAGCTGGCGACTCAACTCGATGCTTCCCTTAAGCAAAGGTTTGCGACAGCCGAGGCTGAAGCCCTGAGCCAGCATTTGCAGCAAATTCTGGAAATATTGGCCAAGGGTAAAGAGGCACCTTTGCCGCCTCAATCCTGAGTGTTTGCCGAGGTTTCTGCAGCCAGTTGACTCAGCGCTCGTTGGCGGTAATCCAGCAAGGCAAACACCCCGAATAGAAAGGCGTTGAGATAGTCTTTAGCCTTGAGCGGCAACAACTGACAAAATATCGTGTGAAATATCAGCACCTGCAGCCCATGCATCATGGCGGTTACCCCGAGAAGTATGGTGAGTATCACGCCGATATTGCCTTCAAACGGGCTGAACAGGTTGAAAAACATCAACACCCAAGCCAATAGGGTCGCCAGTTTTCCCAACACTAATACGGCTTTCATGACTCTATTCCTCCCGGGAAGCGATACAGGCGGTAGCTGACCTGGCCGGCCTGCTTCTCTTTCAATGCTTCCCAGTCAGCCGGTATCGGCAACTGCTGCAATTCTGATTCCACTTCGAGATAGATAAGGGCGCCTGGGTTGAGCCATTGATGCCGGGCCAGCAGGGTTAGGGTTTGCTCGGCCAGTCCCTTGCGAAAAGGGGGATCGATAAACACGATATCGAAACGGCGATCGGCAGGGCGCGCCAAACCGGCCAATACATCGCCGTTGATGACCTCGGCACTGTCGCATTTTAGGGTTTGCAGATTCTGCTGCAGTTGCTGAGCGGCGGTTTTTTGCAGCTCATAGACTCTGGCAAAAGCGGCATAGCGGGACAGGGCTTCCAAGGCAAGTGCGCCACTGCCACCGAAACAGTCCAACACCGAGCTGCCACTGAGTTCACCTGCCAGCCAGTTAAAAAGAGTTTCCCGCACTCTGTCTGTGGTTGGCCTCAGGCCTTCCAGATCCTGGATGGGTAATTTTCTCGAGCGCCATTGGCCTGCGATAATACGAACCTGACCGCTGCCCGGTCTATTTTTGGCCATCTTGCCCCCGTGATTTTGCCTGAAGAAAGAAAGTGGTAGACTATGCCACCTTAAAAGCGTCGCTATTTTATAACAAACTCAGCCGAAAAGGTGAGATGAAGCTAAAGCCCTTTATCGCTCGGGAATGCCCATAACAGGCCCCGCTGCTCCAGGGAAATAGTTGCGACCTCAAGCGGGAGCCCGGCTCCTGAAGATCCCCCACGATGTTGAGCACTGGTAGCACTGATGGCAAAGAAAGGTTTTTTTTCCTGGTTTCGTAAAGACAAAAGTAATGACGAAGCCGAGCAGGCGGCCAAACTCGCCGAACAACAAGCCGCAGAAGCCGCGGCCGAGGCCGAACGTTTAGCTGCTGAAAAAGCGCAGGCCGAACAAGCCGAAGCTGATCGTCTGGCGACTGAAAAGGCACAGGCTGAACAGGCCGAAGCCGAGCGTATTGCTGCTGAAAAAGCGCAGGCAGAACAGGCAGAAGCCGAGCGTATTGCTGCTGAAAAGGCACAGGTAGAGCAGGCCGAAGCTGAGCGTATTGCTGCTGAAAAAGCGCAGGCAGAACAGGCCGAAGCCGAGCGTATTGCTGCTGAAAAGGCGCAGGCGGAGCAGGCCGAAGCTGAGCGTCTGGCTGCTGAAAAGGCACAGGCAGAACAGGCCGAAGCCGAGCGTATTGCTGCTGAAAAAGCGCAGGCAGAGCAGGCCGAAGCCGAACGTCTGGCAGTTGAAAAGGCACAGGCAGAACAGGCAGAAGCCGAGCGTCTGGCGGCTGAAAAGGCGCAGGTGGAGCAGGCCGAGGCTGAACGTTTAGCTGTTGAAATAGCCCAGGCAGAGCAAGCAGAAGCCGAGCGTTTGGCGGCTGAAAAGGCGCAGGCAGAACAGGCCGAAGCCGAACGTCTGGCGGCCGAAAAAGCGCAGGCAGAACAGGCCGAAGCCGAGCGTCTGGCCGCTGAAAAAAACCAGGCCGAACAGGCTGCTGATGAAGAAGCTCAACCTGAGCCACAGGCAAAACCTGTTAAAGAGGGTTTCTTTGCCCGCCTCAAGCGAGGGCTGATGCGCACCAGCGAAAATATCGGTAGCGGTTTTATCGGGCTGTTTCGCGGTAAAAAGATTGATGATGACCTATTTGAAGAGCTGGAAGAGCAACTGCTTATTGCCGACGTTGGGGTGGAAACCACCAGTCGGTTGATCTCCAGCCTGACAGATCATGCTTCACGCAAGCAGCTCAAGGACGCCGAAGCCTTATATGAATTGCTGCAGCAGGAGATGCTGGCGACACTGGAGCCTGTGAGTGTGCCTCTGGTGCCGGATAATGCCGCCGGGCCTTTCGTTATTTTAATGGTGGGGGTCAACGGCGTTGGCAAGACCACTACCATAGGCAAGTTGGCCAAACAGTATCAGCGCGAAGGCAAGTCTGTCATGCTGGCAGCCGGTGATACTTTCCGCGCCGCTGCGGTTGAGCAGCTGCAGGTTTGGGGCCAGCGCAACGATATTCCTGTGATTGCCCAGCATACAGGTGCCGATAGCGCCTCTGTGCTGTTTGATGCCCTGCAGGCCGCCAAGGCCAGAAATGTCGATGTGTTGATTGCCGATACCGCAGGTCGTTTGCAGAACAAGAGCCATCTGATGGAAGAGCTGAAGAAAGTGGTTCGGGTGATGAAGAAACTGGATCCGGACGCTCCCCATGAAGTGATGCTGACCCTGGATGCCAGCACGGGCCAGAATGCCATCAGTCAGGCGCAGTTGTTCCAGGAAGCCGTCGGAGTTACCGGCATCAGTATCAGCAAGCTGGATGGTACCGCCAAAGGCGGAGTTATCTTTGCCATTGCCGATAAATTTGGTATTCCTATTCGTTACATAGGCGTGGGAGAGCAGATAGACGATCTGCGTACCTTCAATGCCAAAGACTTTATCGAAGCCCTGTTCAGTCAGGAGAAGGCGGATAACTGATATATGATTCGATTTGAGCAGGTCAGCAAAATTTACGCCGGGGGCCAAAAGGCACTGTCTGATGTGAGTTTTCATCTTCAGCGGGGCGAAATGGCCTTTCTTACCGGGCATTCCGGGGCCGGTAAGAGTACCTTGCTCAAATTGATCACAGTTATTGAGCGCGCCAGCGCCGGCCGGGTATGGATCAACGGCCATGATATCGCCGGTATCAAGCGCGGCCATGTGCCTTACCTGCGCCGCGATATCGGGATGATCTTCCAAAGCCACCATCTGTTGATGGACCGAAGCGTGTTTGACAATGTGGCGCTGCCCTTGGTTATCGAAGGTTTTACCCTGGGGGAGATCCGCAAGCGGGTAGCCGGTGCTCTGGATATGGTGGGGCTCTATGGTAAAGAGCGCCATAACCCCATCATGCTTTCGGGCGGTGAGCAGCAGCGGGTAGGCATTGCCAGGGCGATAGTCAACAAACCCCCTCTATTGCTGGCCGATGAACCTACGGGTAACCTGGACCCTAAGCTGTCCATGGATATTCTCAGGCTGTTTGAAACCTTCAACGATGCGGGCACCAGCGTGCTGATTGCCACCCATGATCTCGGTCTTATCGCCAGAATGAAATACCGCACCCTGACCCTGAAGCAGGGGCGGATGATAGGTGGTGAAGAACTGGGGACCAGCCCCATGAGCGCTAAGGAATAAGCTATGTCTGCCCAGCCTTCATTGACCCGCAGTAAACTCCCGCTTTCCGGCCGGATAGTGATGTTCTTTATCCGCCATATACAGCATGCCATGGCCAGCATGGGTGAGTTGTGGCGCAACCCTATCTCATCGCTGATGACCATGGCTGTGCTGGGTGTCAGCCTGAGTTTGCCGGCCGCCTTGCAGGTGCTGGTAAAAAATGCCGAAACCATTACCCAATCCTGGAGCAGCGCGGCACAGATCTCCTTGTTTATTGAGGGGAACCGCTCAGAGCAGAGTATTCAGAGCCTGCTGGCACGGATAAAGGTCTACCCGGAAATAGACGAGGTTGACTATATCAATCGTGACGAGGCACTGGCGGAGTTCCAACAGCTGTCTGGTTTCGGCGAGGCGCTCTCCTATCTGGAAAGCAACCCTTTGCCGGCGGTGATCAGCGTTATCCCCACCGAAAAGTATTCCAGCCCCGCAGGCGCCAGAGAGCTTTTGACCAAGCTGGAGCGTGAGCCTGAGGTGAGCTTTGGCCGTCTGGATATCGAGTGGCTGGAGCGCTTACAGGCGCTGGTGCGCTTGTTGGAACGTACCGTGCTGGCGTTGGCGGCACTGCTGATCCTGGCTGTGGTGCTGGTCATAGGTAACACGATTCGCTTGGCTATCATGAATCGGCGCAGTGAAATTGAGGTCATGAAGCTGGTCGGGGCCACGGAAGCCTTTATTCAGCGACCCTTTCTCTACACCGGCATCTGGTATGGTGTTATCGGCGGTATTCTCGCCTGGGTGATAATCAACCTCTTGGTCTGGTACCTGGATGGGGCGTTGGCCTCGCTTTTGGGCCTGTATGGCAGCCAACTTGAGATGCAGTCCCTGACCTTTGTTGAGCTGCTGCAGATGATGGCACTGGCGTCATTTTTGGGTTGGTTGGGGTCTTTCCTGTCGGTGCGCCAACACCTGCGAGCCATAGAGCCTCACTGATGTAAAAATGAACTTATCTTCACTTGCATTGTCCTATTTTCGGGGTAAAAATAACCCCAGATGTTGGATACGGCGTTGACAATATATGTCAATTGACCGATAGTGCATCGGCTCATCAGCGTTTTTTTCGACCCGAAATGAGCATCAAAGCAGTAAGAAACAGGAGCGTGAATGACTGATCAAACGCAATCAATGGCACTGATGGTTCCCCAGGGGAGCAGCAGTCTCGAGGCCTATATCCATTCGGTAAACAGCATGACCATGCTGGACGCCGAGCAGGAGTATGAGCTGGCGAAGCGTTTGCAGGAAACCGGTGATCTGCAGGCGGCTAAGCAACTGATTATGTCGCACTTACGTTTTGTGGTGCATATTGCCCGCGGCTATGCGGGTTATGGTCTGCCACAGGCAGACCTGATCCAGGAAGGCAACATAGGCCTGATGAAGGCGGTCAAACGTTTCGACCCTGATGTGGGTGTGCGTTTGGTGTCTTTCGCCGTGCACTGGATCAAGGCTGAAATTCATGAATATGTGCTGAAGAACTGGCGCATAGTTAAAGTCGCCACCACCAAGGCACAGCGTAAGTTGTTCTTCAACCTGCGTAAGGCCAAGAAACGTCTGGGTTGGTTCAGCGATGAAGAGGTCACTATGGTGGCGGAGAATCTTGGCGTATCCAAACAGGATGTGACCGAGATGGAGTCGCGAATGGCGGCGCAGGATCCGGCCTTTGACCTGACCAATGATCACGATGATGATCATGACTTTGCCCCGGCGCTTTATCTGGAAGATCACTCTTCCGACTTGGCGGCCCAGGTAGAAAATGACAACTGGGAATCCAATGCCCAGAACAAGCTGTTGTCGGCGATCAAGACCTTGGATGAACGCAGCCAGCATATTCTGCGGGCCCGTTGGTTGGACGATGAAAAGACCACACTGCAGGAGCTGGCCGATACCTATCAGGTGTCTGCCGAGCGGATCCGTCAGTTGGAGAAAAACGCCATGAACAAGCTCAAGGCTTGTATGGACGTATAACGCAGTCAGCAAACTATTCAGTAAAACCCGCCTTCTGGCGGGTTTTTTGTTTTCTGCCGAGGATGTGCCGGGTAAACCATACAAATTATATGGTTAAGAAATGCTTAACGGATTAGATATATACTCCTTGTTCGAGTATAAAAATTAGTCAGCGTATGATGTGAGAGTAAGTCTACTGTAATGCTTGTACCAATATGGAGATAACACCTATGACCGGAAGTAAGCCCTTGGGCAAATGTCCAGTAATGCACGGCGCCAACACATCCATAGAGCAAGACATCATGAAGTGGTGGCCCAAGTCGCTCAAGCTCGACATCCTCAGCCAGCACGACAGCAAGACCAATCCCATGGATCCCGATTTCAACTATGCCGAAGCGTTTGCCAAATTGGACTATGCCGGCCTGAAAGCCGATCTTAGGGCACTGATGACCACGAGCCAGGACTGGTGGCCGGCAGATTGGGGCCACTATGGCGCCATGATGGTGCGCATGGCCTGGCATGCGGCCGGTTCTTACCGCATTGAAGATGGCCGCGGCGGTGCAGGTACCGGCAATCAGCGTTTCGCCCCTCTCAATAGTTGGCCGGATAACGTCAACACAGACAAGGCTCGGCGTCTGCTATGGCCTATCAAGAAGAAGTACGGTAACAAGATTTCCTGGGCAGACCTGATCATTCTCGCCGGTACAGTCGCTTATGAAACCATGGGGCTGAAAACTTTCGGCTTTGCCGCCGGACGGGAAGATATCTGGCATCCGGAAAAGGATACCTATTGGGGCTCGGAGGAGGAGTGGCTGGCCACCAGTGATGGCCCCAACAGCCGCTATTCCGGGGAGCGCGAGTTGGAAAACCCATTGGCAGCCGTGATGATGGGGCTTATTTACGTCAACCCTGAAGGGGTTGATGGCAATCCGGATCCGCTGAAGACGGCCAAGGACATGCGGGAAACTTTCAAACGCATGGCAATGAATGATGAAGAAACCGTGGTGCTGACCGCAGGTGGCCACACTGTGGGTAAGTGTCACGGCAATGGCCGCGCCGAAAATCTCAGCCCGGAGCCGGAAGCGGCCGGCTTGGAAGAGCAGGGACTGGGCTGGCTAAACCACAAGAGCCGGGGCATTGGCCGCGATACTGTGGTCAGTGGCATTGAAGGGGCTTGGACAACCCATCCTACCCAGTGGGATAACGGTTTCTTCAAGATGCTGTTGCAGCATGAGTGGGAGCTGAAAAAGAGTCCAGCCGGTGCCTGGCAGTGGGAGCCTGTGGATATCAAAGAGCAAGACAAGCCTGTGGATGTGGAAGACCCGTCCATACGACACAATCCCATAATGACAGATGCCGATATGGCGCTGAAGGTCGACCCTGAATATCGTAAGATTGCCGAGCGTTTTGCCCAGGATCAGCAGTATTTCAGTGAGGTGTTTGCCAGGGCTTGGTTCAAGCTGACCCACAGAGACCTGGGGCCAAGAAGTCGCTATCTTGGGCCGGATGTGCCGACAGAAGAGCTTATCTGGCAAGACCCAATCCCTAAAGTCGACTACAGCCTGACAGCCAAGGATGTCGCCGACCTCAAGACAGAGATCCTGGCCTCCGGGCTGAGTGTGGCTGAGTTGGTGGCTACCGCCTGGGACAGCGCTCGCACCTTCCGCGGCTCTGACTACCGTGGTGGCGCCAACGGCGCGCGTATCCGTCTGCAGCCGTGCTGCGACTGGCATGGCAATGAGCCGAAGCGGCTGCAAAAAGTACTCAAGGTGTTGGAGGCTATCCAGTCAGGTTGCGGCAAAGAGATCAGCCTGGCCGACCTGATAGTGCTTGCGGGCAGCGCCGCAGTTGAGAAGGCCGCGAGGGATGCCGGGGTCAATATCGAGGTGCCATTCCTGCCGGGGCGTGGGGATGCAACCCAAGAGATGACGGATGTGGAATCGTTCGCCGTGCTTGAGCCTTTGCATGATGGCTTCAGAAATTATCTGCAGGCCGATTATCGGGTGACTCCCGAGCAACTCTTGCTGGATCGCAGCCAACTTATGGGGCTCACGGCCCCTGAAATGACAGTGCTCATAGGTGGTATGCGGGTGCTGGGTGCCAACTTCGAGGGGGCATTACAGGGCGTGTTTACCGATAGGGTCGGTGTTTTATCCAATGACTTCTTTGTCAATCTCACCGACATGCGCTATCAGTGGCGACCGGTTGCCGAAAACCTCTACGAGATTATTGAGCGTCACAGTGGCGCGGTTAAGTGGACCGCAACCCGGGTGGACTTGGTGCTTGGCTCCAACTCGATTCTGCGTTCTTATGCGGAAGTCTATGCCCAGGATGACAACGGCGAAAAGTTTGTTCGGGACTTCGTCAAGGCCTGGGTCAAGGTGATGAATGCCGATCGCTTTTAACTGAGAGCCAATAGACAGTATATGCCCGAGAGACATCTGGGGGTTGGAGTAGTGCAGCGTATGTAGCTGTATAATTCCAACCCCAGTTTTTTGGGCGTTGTACGGACTTAAAAAGGCTGCAACCTGACGTCAGGGTGGAAATCTGCCGCAGGGAGCAGAAAACGCCGGTTGCAGTAAAACTATGAGTCAGCAAGACTCTAGCCGCAGGAAAGGGTTGGTTGCCTCAAATGAGGTGGGACTTATTGTGGATTTTTGGCTTGGCCTTAAATAGAGGCTTTTTCCCAAAGCTATTGGCGAATTTGCGACGTTTACCCGGCGAAATGGTTAAAGCCTGCGGGGGTAGCAGCAGAATTGTGACTCAGGTTCTGGCATAATGTAGCGCTAATTTTTAAGTGTTCTTCTTCAAGGAATGAAATGAAGCAGTATCTTTCCCTCTTCGGCCTGTTATGGCTTTTGTCCGCATGCACCCCCAATTCCCATGTTGAATTTGACCCCAAAAAAGGCGATCAAGTTGATTACTGGGTACAGGCCAAAGCCACTATAGATATAGGTGGACGTCAATTTACTCAGGACAGCAACTCCCTGATGCGTTATGAGGTAATTGAGACCTCGCCGGCGCTAAAGATGGAGCTGGTACCCAAATATATGGCTATGTCAGGCGGCGGCCGGCCTTTCAGTAGCTTTGGCGCTACCGATGACAACCCCGAGCTGCAGAAGATGTTTTCCAAAGGCTTTGAAGTCACTCTGGATAAAGACTCAGGAAAACTGCTGGCGTTTAAGGCCAAGGACGATGAAACCTGGCAAAAAATATTGGCACGCTCTGGCCCTGAGCTAATCAAACTTTTGGCCCCGGGAATGGATGCTCCCGGCGTGTTGCAGGAGATCCCTGCCAAAGAGGGTAGTAAGCTGACACTTGAGGGGTTCAACGGCCAGCAAGCCGAATTACTGGTCACCAAAGTAACTCCCGAAACCGTAGACACTGAGTTGACGGCCGAAAGTGATGATAGCCGCCTGTATGGGCATATGCGCCTGGCCCGCGATAGCGGCTGGTTGCAGAAAATGGTGTTGGTGCTGGAAACTAAAGTCGAACTCAGGGGACGACAAGGCAGCAACCATATGTTGCTTGTCATGGAGCGTAAAGATCTGCTCGATCAAGTAGGTGACCTGAGCAATCGAATTGCCCCCGATTCTCTGGATAACTGGATTCCGATAGTGACCGCGCCGCCCAAACCTGTTGACGGGCAGGAGATCAGCGCCGAAGCCTTATTCCAATACGGCAAAGGAGCATATAGCGTCGAATCTAAACATCTCCAATTGGAGTTATTGCTCGCCGAGCATGAAAAAGAAGTTCTGGGAGAGATCACTTATCGAGACTTCAAGGCATTGGACGCGGAAGATAAACCTATTGAAATGGAGTTTGCCGTCCTAGGTCAATTTGGCCCCTATCAGCAAAATGACAAGCTAGTCACCAGTACCGCCATTGCACCTCTGGGCTGGAACCAGCGAAACCAGTTTGAAAAAATATCCTCCTTCAGCGCCATGGCAGATTTTATGCCACTCGAACTGGTATCGATTTCCGGCCAATGGCAGTCGGGACAAGAGCAGCAACTGGCGTTTGACGGCGGTATTGTCACCATTACACCTATAGCGCAGCAGCCAGATGAATATCAGCTGCATTTCAGCGGCACAGATGGCTATTTGTTGCCATTTTTTGATGGGCTTGAAGGTGAATACCGTTACCAGACGCCAGAAATCGGCCCCAAATGGCTCAATAGTTTGGATCGCAGCATACTATTTAGCGGCGAGAATGGGTTTAGGGTGAAGTTGACTAACCAGCCATCAGAGGTGACCTTCTTTGCTGTGAAGAAGCAGCAACAATCGAGCTTCAGCCGTGAGGTTAGCTGGGTAAGCCGCGAGGCCTTTGCTGCCGATTACACCCTGCCTCCAATGGATAAGAATTACCTTTACAATGACACCGGCGAAGACTCTGCCGATTTTGACCCTATGAGTTTCTCGACCCAGGCCGATACGCCGCAAGGTGCCAAGTTGACCCTGCCACAGGACTGGGCCAGTGTCTGCCAACTGCAGATAGAAGGCGATTTTAAACAAGGGCCGTCATCCTTGGTGTGGAAAGCGAAGTATGACAAATGGAAGCCTGCGCAACTCCAGTACCAACTGAGTACAGAAGATGGTCTTCGCCGTTACTTCTATGGCCTGGAAATACCCAGTCATCTGCATTGTGATGGACGCCCGGTATGGCAGCCAATTGACTATACCCCGAGTGAGCGCGCCTGGCTGGTGCCTATCGAAGTATTCGGTGAGCTGGATCTGCAGCAATCCACGCGGCAGTTCCTTCAGCAGTACCATCTCTATAGTGCCGACGGAGTACAACTGCCTTTGCTGGATATACACGCTCACTATCTCAATACGGACCATGCGTCCCTGAGCGAAGCCGTTATGGAAGACAAATACCTAAGGGTTGCCGATAGAGTGGAGCGTATCAGCAAACTCGAATATCAGGGCGAACCCCTGGATATTCGTTGGGTCAACAGTTTCCCGCCACTGCCTTAAGGACAAGAAAATGCGTGTATTGATATTACTTTGTTGCCTGATGAGCTGGATGGCCAGCGCCGAGACAGTGTGGCTGAATGATGATTGGCAAGTGGTCGACAGTGAGCAACAGGCCAGTTTTTATGTCAAAGATCCTCAAACTCAGGATCAACACGGTTGGCAAACCACCATCTATTATGTCGGCTCGGATACCCCCAGATTCAAGGGCAGCTTTGCCAAGCCGGGTCTTTTCCAAAATGCCCTAGGTAGCTACCGGTTCTTTCACAATAACGGCAAGCTGTCTTCCGACGGCAACTATAACAGTAACAGCGAGATGGAAGGCCCGATCCGCTTCTATGATGAAGACGGCATCCTGACCATGGAGGCCAGTTTTGTTGATGGTAAGCAGCGGGGCACTCAGAAAAACTTCTACAGTAACGGTCAGTTACAGGAAGTCTATGAGCAACTTGGCGACAAACGTGTCGGTAAAGACAGTCACTATTACCAGGATGGCAGTCTGCAGGCACAACACTCGCTGGTCAATGGGCTGCCGGAAGGGGAGCAACTGGAGTACTACCCCGGGGGGCAATTGCGTGAGCGCAGCCTGTATCTGGCGGGTAAACTGACCGGTGAGCGCAAACGTTATCACCGCAATGGCGAGCTGTCTTACATTGATACCTTTGGCCCTAAAGGCCAGCAGGGTAAAGCCTATGAATATTGGGATACAGGCGCCAAAGAGGCCGAATTTGTCTATGTGGATGGCCAGCGGCAGGGGTCGGCCAAACGTTGGCACAAGAATGGGCAACTCAGTTGGGAAGGCAGTTACCAGCAGAATAGAGAACATGGGGAAAGCCGTCGCTACGATGCACAGGGGCAACTGACTCGAGTCGAACATTATCAGCAGGGCAAAAAGGTGGGCGAGCAGCACACCTTTTATGCCAATAGCTCGCAGCTGCAGCATTTAGAGCGCTTTGACAATCAAGGCCGCTTGGTCTTTGAGCAAAAATTTGCCGATGACGGCAGCAAGACCATGGAATTCAGCGCCCGTTTTGTCAAAGACAAGCAGATCCTCGACAGGCAATACTTTAAAGAGGGCAAGCTCAGCTCAAGAATGCAGCAGGATATGACCCGGGTGTGGACTCTGTTTCAGAAGTTTGATGCCAGTGGGGTTGTCATTGAACGAGAGGAGAAACTGAAAGGTATGCGCGAGGGGCTAACTCTACAAAGTTATCAGGGGATTTGGGACGATGAGCCCTATATAGAGACCAGTTACTACAAGGAAGGTAAGCTCCATGGTGCCTATGAGAAGAAACTGGTTAGCGGCAAGCTGCTGGAGCAAGGCGAATATGCCAATGACAAAAAGGTGGGTACCTGGACCTACCTGGATGCCCGTAATCGCAGCACTGAAGCGTATGACAGCCAAGGGCGTCTGCATGGTGAGGTGAAAAAAATCCAGGTGCACGATGGTCAATTGTTGCAACTGGCACATTTCCGGCACGGGCAGCTTGAAGGCGAATACCAGACCTACAACGAAAAAGGCGAGTTGCAAGCCAAGGGATATTATAGTCAGGACAAACGGCATGGCCAGTGGCAGTACCAGGAGCCCTATGAAACCCAAGTGTCCCTCTGGCAAGGAGAGTACCATCACGGCAAAAAAGTCGGCACTTGGCTGGCCCACTCTGCAGCAGGTTATGAATTGGGACGGGAGCAGTATGACGCCAAGGGGCAGGAACAAGGCAGTTTTTACTATTTCACCGAAGACGGTTTATTGAAAAAGGTCGCCCGTTATCAGGACGGTAAAGAGCATGGTGATACCGTGTCTTACATCATGGGTAAACCCTACTATATCCAGATGTTCAAACACGGCGAGTTCTTGGGAAGTCGTGATGTCGATGAGTCGTCGAAGGGAGAGGGCGACTGCGATAACTCTACCTCATCGCTGCTGTTTGGTTGTTAATGGATATTTTATTGTTTAAAGAGTGAATCCGCTCATTGGTCTGGCGGTATTCCGCCGCCATAAATCTATGTTTAAGGCCGCATCTGCGGCCTTTTTTATGTTTAGGTAAGCCTGATCAGAAAATTCCGATGACAACAAGGATGTTTCTTAACGACCTTGTTTTCATGTCCCTATACAGTGCAACCAAGATCTCTTGGGGGACTGCTTATGGATTTCAGAACATACAGAGAGTTGGCGCTGACAGCCGAGCCAGGCTGGGGCATCGCGTTTCTGAAACAAAATAAGTATGAAGTTTACCATCAGACTCTTTACTGGCTGATGGATGCCGGTTTTCCTGTTCCACTAAGAGAACTGCGCATCGAACGCTTGGCCGGCTGCGACATTATCTGTTGCCGTATTCTCCCTTCTCGCCTGGAAAGATTTCTTGAAAAACAGGAAATCGCTCTCTACAAGAGCGACAAAGAAGCTCGCTGGGTATTACCCAATCCGATATCAGCCCCCCAATATCGACGTTGGCAGGCGTCAGTACTCTTGCATTCTCTTAAGAGCTTTTGAGTTGTCATTCCTTCATTTTTACGAATGAATCTCTAATGTCAGCCATTAATTCACTAAGTTATTCTTTTTTGTTGAAAGGAGTCACTAAAATCAACCGTTTATAAGCTGATAACTTGTTATCGAGGTCATTTGAAACCACAATAAGAATCGTCCTACAAACTTCGGGCGATTACTTATGAGATACTCCTTTAGTTTTATCAGAACAACCCTGTTGTCTACAGTTTTGTTGGCCTGTGGCGTTTTTGCGGCTAACGCTGCCGACGGGCAAATAAGTTTTACTGGCTCAGTCGTCGATCCTGGTTGTGAGTTACAGCAACAAGGGATCAATTGTTACCAGTCCGAGAGTTCAGCTTTTCAATATACTGCCTTGCCTTTTGGGCAAACAGCACTCGCGCTTGATGTTGGAGAGAGCCTCTCATTGGTTTCCCCATCTACCAGATTGGATTTAATCGAGGTGAGTCGAGTCGCTGACGCGGAAATGCTGATCTCTGCCAGTTTCAACTGAGGTTAAAAAATAACTCCTTTCCCTTGGTTGTTAGTTTGTCGTCAACCAAGGTTGAGGGCTTTATATCTTTAAGATATTTCCTACATTCCCACACACTTAGTCCGACAGTTTGATTGTTTCCGTAATTCTAAAATAGCTAGCGAATTCGATAAGCGCTTTTATCGTTTTCTATAAGCATTATTTTAAAGGAAATGATCATGAAAAAACTTACCTTAGCCTTTGCCGTAAGCGGCGCATTATTGGGTTCTTCTGCGGCTATGGCTGCCGGCCCTAACACCATTACCTTCCAAGGCGAAGTCACTGCCGAAACCTGTGAAGTTACCATCAATGGCAATGCAGCCAATCCTGTGGTTTTGCTGCCTACAGTCAGCGAAGCTGACCTGACTGCCGCCGGCGCAACTGCAGGTGAAACACTCTTTACTCTTGGTGTTACAGGCTGTAGTGGTGCATCCGCTATCAGCACCACGACCAAGTTTGTCGGCAACAATGTTGATACAGACGGCAACCTGGCCAATACCGGAACTGCCACCAATGTTGCGCTGCAGCTGCTGGACGCTCCAGGTGGTGCTGCTATTGACCTGAATACAGATGTTGCAGTTACCGGCGTAGCTTTGGCTGCGGGTGAGACAGAAGGCTCGGTTGACTATGCCGTGCAATACATCTCTGTTGCCGGTGGTGCAACAGCAGGTACAGTTGCCGGCTCTGTACAGTACGCCATCAGCTACCTGTAAGTTATTCCCGGCCCATATCTTATGGGCCATTCTCTACCTGAATGGGGTCAACTACCGTGTCTTGGTTACGTCCAGTTTCTATTTTGTTACTCGTCTTGGTTAGTCAGTGGGCCTGCGCCAGCGTGGTACTGACGGGAACCCGGGTGATCTATCCCGGGGATGCCAAAGACCACAGTATTCAACTGCGTAACAGGGATAGTTTCCCCAATGTGGTGCAACTATGGATGGACATAGATAACCCTGAATCAACACCGGAAACGGCCGATGCGCCATTTGTGTTGCTGCCGGCAATTTTTAAAGTCCCGGCCAACGGTGGCCAGACAGTGCGTATGCTCTATACAGGCACAGCTTTGCCACAGGACAGAGAATCTGTTTTCTACCTTAACTCCCTACAGATACCTCCTTCCAACAAGGCTGACAGCAGCAACAAGATGCTGGTCATGCTGCGTAATCGGAACAAGGTGTTTTATCGCCCTGAATCACTGACGGTCAGTCCAAGCCAAGTACCATCTATGTTGGCATTTTCCCTACGCCGTGATGCTTCGGGACTGCAGTTGGAAGTGCATAATCCCAGCCCCTATTTTGCCTCATTCAGCCAAGCAAGTTTGCAGGTGAATGAGCGATTGAGCTCAATACCTGTAGCCATGGTGGCACCTTTTTCCCGCATCAGTTGGCCCGTGGCAAACCTGATAGTGGCATCAGGAACCAGCGCTCAACTTAAATTCACTCTGATCAATGATCAGGGCGCACAGATCACTCAAGAACGCGTTGTCCGTTGAGGGAGTCTCGATGTTTAGATTTTACTCACAGAAGAAGTCTGCTCGGTGCGCTTGTATATATGCCTTGTTGTTTATGTCAGCACAGGTTATGGCCGATGAGGAGATAGAGTTCAGTTTTGATGAGTCTTTGCTGCTCGGACAAGGTTATAACACAGATATTCTGACACGTTTGGCGCAAGGGCCGGATGTGTTGCCCGGTGAGTACCAAGTTGATCTTTTCATCAATGGCCGTTTTTATTCCAGAGAGCAACTGCAGTTTTTTGCTTTGAGTGATGGCAGCGTTGAGCCATGTATTGAAGAATCTTTATGGTTGGATGCGGGGGTCATGTCAGAGCATGTGCAACCTGCACCTGTGACCGGCAGTTGCAGTTTGGGCTATAGGGTCGAGGGTAACAGTTTCAGTTTTGACCCTGGCAAATTGCGTCTGGAACTATCCATTCCTCAGGCTTATATGAAGCGGCAACCCAGAGGATATGTTTCGCCAGAGAGATGGGATGCCGGTGAAACGGCTTTATTCATCAACTATACCGCCAACTACTATCGCTCAGAGAGCAGAGTTAGCGGTGGCACCAGTAGCGATTCCGGTTATGTTGGGTTGAATTCCGGATTCAATCTGGGATTGTGGCGGATTCGTAACCAATCAACCTACCAATACCGTGACTATGGTTATGGAGCCGGTTATGGATCAGACAGCCAATTCAATTCGCAGCGCACTTACGTCAGTCGTGCGCTACCGAGCTGGGAAGCCGAGCTGACCTTGGGTGAGCTTTATACCCGCAGTACTGTATTTGGCAGCATCGGATTCAAAGGATTTCAGATTCAAACTGATACCAGAATGTTGCCCGTCTCTCAGCGGGGATATGCTCCCGTTGTAACTGGTATCGCCCAGACGACGGCCAAAGTCGTTATTAAACAAAATGGTCGTGAGATCTATCAGACAACAGTTGCTGCCGGTCCATTTGAAATCAATGATTTGTATCCGACCAGCTATCAAGGTGACCTGCTTGTTGAGGTGACGGAAGCGGACGGTCGAGTATCCTCATTTACCGTGCCATTTAGCGCTGTACCGGGGGCCATGCGAGCCGGACAGTCTCAATTTGCCCTCTCTATGGGCAAGAGTTATGACACAGGGGAGGATGACTATTTTGCCGATTTTACCTATGAGTTGGGTTTATCAAATGCTTTGACCTGGAATGCCGGTGTTCGCTTGGCCGATGATTATTTGGCACTGAGCTCGGGTGGAGTTTGGAGTTCCAACATAGGCTCGTTTGGGGCCACAGCGGTTTACTCCCACTCGCGTTTGAGCCGGGAAGTGGGCCAAGATGAGTCTGAAGCTGGTTGGCGTTTGGGGCTTAATTACAGCCGAGCTTTTGGTAGTGGCACTTCGGTAACTTTGGCGGGGTATAAGTACTCTACCGAAGGATATCGAGAATTGAGTGATGTGTTGCGCCAACGGGAATACCTGAACAGTGGTTACGAATATCTTTCGGCAGATTACCTGCAGAAGACTCAGATGACCCTGAGCATGAATCAGAGCATGGGGGAGTGGGGGATCTTGTCGGTCTCAGGTTCCAAACGGCAATATCGCAATGGCCGTGAGGATGACGATCAGTATCAGCTTGGTTACAGCAATCAGTTTGGTCCTGTCAGTGTTAGCCTTAACTACGCCCGCCAATACCTGAGCATGGATAGACCGCAGGAATCTTTTCTCCAGGAAGAGCGGATAAAAGATGATGTCTGGTCGCTGAATCTTTCCATGCCCCTTGGCGCTAGTAGCCATATGGTATCAACGGGAGCCAGTCACAGCAGTAGCTCAGGTGCCGATGACTATAGCTTGGGGATGTCCGGCACTTTGGATGATGCTCGCACTCTGAGCTACAGCATTAATGCCAGCCGTCAAGAAAACGATAGTTACAGTGGCAATAGTTTTGGTGCATCTGTTAACAAACGTACCTCTTTGGCCAGCATGGGGGCCAACTATTCCCGCAGTGACCAATATCAGCAATGGGGAGCCAATATTAGCGGCGCTGTAGTGCTGCATTCCGGGGGCGTCACTTTGGGGCAAACCGTGGGCGATACTTTTGCCATTGTCGAAGCCAAGGGGGCAGAAGGCGCAAGCGTTAGAAATAGTTGGGGAACCTTTGTTGATGGTAATGGATATGCATTAATGTCTAATTTGTTGCCTTACAGAGAGAACTCAATCGGCCTTGAGGCTGGTGATATGGGCGACAATGTTGAATTGCTGAATACGCAACAGCAAGTTGTACCCGTTGCCGGTGCAGCTGTTCGGCTCAAGTATAAAACCCGCAAAGGCATCCCAGTGCTATTCATTTCCAAGTTAGCTTCCGGCGAAGCTGTCCCGATGGGAGCAGATGTGTTTGGTAGTGGGGGGGAAGTCTTGGGAGTTGTTGGGCAAGCTGGCTTGGCTTATGTGCGCTTGAGTGAATTGAGCGGCAGCCTTGTGTTTCGTTGGGGGGGAGTAAACCAGCAGTGTCAACTCAATTACTCGCTGGAAGAGCAATCATTACATAATTTATTGAGGATCCCTGCTGTTTGCGAATAGTAGTATTCCCTTTGGAGACAATATGACTAAAAAAACGCTCTTGCTCTTATTCATATGCGGTTTATTTCAGCCTGTTCAGGCAACCTGTTATCGAATCAGTCACACTGGAGGATACGGACCAACAAGTGTTTACTATGTGAATCCGGCTTACGGTAAAGCGGCTGTTTGGAGTGGTGGTCATGACTCCAACCATGGTTTGGTGGGTATTCAAAATATCATTGGCATTACAGATAACGATTTTCAGCCGATAGGTACTGTTTTGGCACAGTCTACCGGCGCGCCAATGACTCAGTATGGACAGAGTGGTGGGTTTGACCCTGAGCAAGTGCTGTATCGCTGTGATGCCTCAGATGTTGACAGCCTATATGAAAGTTATTCGAACAACGGAGATGATTATTATAGTGGGCGCCGGTTAGTGACTGAAGCCGGAGTCCCTGCGGATACTTACGTGCTCAATAGTCAGCGTATTGGCTTTAGAGTTAAGAATGACACTACCGGTGAGTATTTAAACCGATATTGGCGTTATCGGAAGCTGACAAATTTGGATACCGACGACCAAGGTAAAATATTGGTAAAGGCAAAGAACTTTAGCAATATGTCTGTTGAGCTGATCAAAATATCATACCCTCCGATTACGGATACTCCCTCAGGTAACCCTGGAACCGGTTATAACTATAGCTATACCTATCTAGGCCCCCTTGGTTACACCACCTTTGTTGGGCCTGGCATTACTGGTTGTGACGAGGGGAAACCTTCTTCGACCTGCTACACAGGTTGGTATGCTAATTTCCCTGGAAATATTTCCATTCATAATCAACTCGTGATCAGAAGAACCAAGATGTGTGCCTTCAAGAGTGTTACGCCTTATGTGCTTTTTCCCACTATTTCAGTCGAAGCTCTGAGAAGAGGTGAGAAAGCAGCAGGGCAATTGAGTTTAACTTACAACTGTCAGCAGGGGGCTGCTTATGGAGTTGGTGCGAATCAGAATGCCGTAGGCTTTAAAGTAAGTGTGGAAGCTTATTTAGCTGCTGAATCAGCCGGTCTCAAGACTTCAGGTTATGGTGTTACTCATTTGCTCAGTCACGGCTATGGAACCGATCCTTCGGTAGCGACAGGCGTTGGTATTGAACTTGCCAAGTCTGATGGTTCACCAATGAATTGGCTGAGTGACGAGAATATTATGTATGGCGGTAATATTGATGGTTGGTATGCTTTGCAGGGAGAGAAAATCGGCACAGGAACCGTATCTGACGAGTATCTGGAAGTTTATAATGTGTATCTCACTGCTTTGGATGAGAATACGGCACCTACGCCTGGAAAAGTTTATGCAACTGCTGAAGTATTTATTCGGGTTCAATAGCCTGGGTTGGCTAATTTTCTGCGTGCCTCAGTTGGCTTGGGGAGGGGTTACAGCAGAGGTTTCTCGGGTAGTATATGAGGCCGCAAAGCCAGAACAATCGCTACAGCTGGCGAACCTCAATGATTATCCTGTGTTGGTGCAGCTGTGGATTGATGATGGTAACCCTGGCAGTACACCGGATAAAGCAACTTATGCGCCGGTAATATCTTTACCCGCCATTTTTAATCTGGCTGCCGGCGAGCAGCGAAGTATTCGATTGGTACGAGTGAGAGAAGATTTACCGGAAGATAGAGAAAGTCTCTATTGGCTTAATATTTACGAGGTGCCGCCCAAACCTTTGAGACAAGGAAGTAGTGCCGAGCAATTGGTGTTACTGACCATGCGTACTCAAATGAAGTTGTTTTTCCGTCCGGAATCTTTGAGTGCCAAAGCGGTCAATATGATTGAATCTGTTAAACTTGATTGGCGTGAAGGTAAACTGCAAATTAACAATCAAGGCCCATTTTTTCTGACAATCACCCGCATTGAATTAGATAACCAGACTCCCCCTCTGCAACCACAAATGCTGGCGCCATTTTCCAGCGAGAGCCTGGAACTGCCGATTAGGCCATTGGCTCAATCAGCATCTATCTATTACCTGGATGATTATGGGGTCGAGCAGTTATGGAAAGTGGCCTTGTAGCCCACTTTCCATAATGCTGTCGTTAGTTACCGGCCGCCAAGAATTCCTTGATTTCACTGGCCAGACGCGTAATTGCAACCGTCAACTTGGCCAGATGCACACAGGCATTTTCGGTTGTTTCGCTCTGCTCCAACTGCTCACATAGAGTGACTATGGCGGTAGCGGCAATGATCTTGGCTGCGCCTTTGATTTTGTGAGCAATGCTCTTGGCTTCATCAAGCTCACAGTTGTGTACTGCTGATTGTATCCTGGCAAGATCGGCCTCGTTGGCACTCAATAACTCCTGCAATAATTGCTCAGTCAGTTGCTTGTTACCACCGGTGAGTTTATCTAGGGAGCTGGGCAGGAAACTCTGCCTTGGGCCTTCCTGATTCAGTAGATTTCTGAAACTGTTCAGTTTTTGCTGTAGCTCTTCCAAACTTATGGGTTTGAACAGACAGTCATTCATGCCGGCCTCAATGCAGGCCCGTTTGGCTTCCAGTTGAGCATTCGCGGTATAACCCAGCAATACAGCCGGGGATAAGTTCTGATTTTGCTCCAGTTGTCTCAAGCGGCGACTCAACTCATAGCCATCCATTTCGGGCATGTTGCAGTCGGTGATGACAATCTTGTAGGAGTGTTGGCTAAATAGCTGTAGCGCTTCTTTGCCATCATTGGCTTCTTCTACGGTGTGGCCCAAGTACCTTAGTTGTTGAGATAACAGTAGTCGATTGGCTGGATGATCATCAACGATCAATACGTGTTGCGCTTGAATCGAGGGGATAACATCGGCGGAAGAGTTGACCTTGTTCTCCCCAAATAGATGAGTTTCCACAGCCAATAAGGGTATGCGCATGCTGATGCAAGTTCCCTGCCCGGGTTCGCTCATCATACTGAGTGTGCCACCCATCATGTCGCAAAGTGAGCGACATATCATGAGTCCCAAGCCGGTTCCTCCCTTGTTATGGGCACCGTTATGAACTTGGGCAAATGGGCGGAACAGCTTTTGTTGCTCTTCAATTGGAATACCTATACCTGTATCTGCGACTCTGAGGAGTAGCTGTGCCTTTTCCTCTGCATCCAGCTCTTTTTGTGCAGTGACTTTGATATGCCCTTGATCGGTAAACTTGATCGCATTGCCTATCAAGTTGGAAAGTATCTGCTTGACTCTGAGGGGATCCAACTGAACATATTTGGGTAGTTCAGAGTCAAACTCCAATGTTAATGCCAATCCTTTTTGGATGGCGATACCGTCAAAAATTCGGATCACTGAATCAAGCGTCTGTTTCAGCTCAACTTGAACTGGATTGAGGCTCAGCTGCCCAGCCTCGATACGTACGACATCAAGAATGTCGCCAATAAGGTCCAACAAGCCCTTGGCTGAGTCGTAAGCGACCCGGATAGAGTTGAAATCAAATTGATTATCTTGGGCACGTTTCAGTGATAGCTCGAGTAGCCCTATGATGGCATTCATTGGCGTGCGGATCTCGTGGCTCATGGTTGCGAGAAACTGGGTCTTGGCCTTACTGGCACCGTCGGCCATATCTTTAGCCTGGGTCAGTTGCTCCATGAGTTTGACCCTGTCACTGACATCAATCCAACCGCCAACTATCCCCTGTATTTGACCCTGTTCTCCTCTGTAGGGCTGAAACCAATGGTAGATATCCATGGATTGGCCATCAATATGCATTTTTCTATCGCGATAGAATGCACGGTTTTCTCTGATGGACGATTGGTATTCCTTGTCGATATCGGGCGCTTCCAATACCCGATGCACGCCTTCCATGGCCGTTTTATACAAGGCGTCTTCTTTGGACGTCCGAAAGACTCGCTGGTAGCTTTCGTTGCACAGAATTAGGCGACGGTTAATATCACGAACATAGATTGGGTGGGGGATGCTGTCGACCACCTCTTGCATGAATACCAGTTGTTCCTTGAGCTCCTGCTTGGCATTGAGTCTCTTGATATAGTGGCTACGGGTAAACCAGGCCCATACCAAGGATGCCAGAATCAACAGAATTGAGGCTATGGTTATTGTATATATGGTGTACTTGTAGTCTCGCCAGGTTTCTTGGCCTGGCATAGCGTTGCGGCGCCAACGGTTTTCCATGGATTGCAATTCATCTGCGGGAATCGCTGCCAGAATCTTATTCAGAATACTGATCAGCTCGGGATTCCTTTTACTGGTGGCAAAGGCCGCTGTTGCCGGCAATACACCGTCGAGAACTCTCTCTATCTTGAGCTGTTCGCTGAAGTAGTGATTGATGTAGTAATCGGCCATAGCAAGTGGTGCTACTGTGGCATCGACTTTTCCTTTAGCGGTAGCGTCCATGGCATCCAGGTAGTTATTCACCAAAATGATCTGCGCTTGAGGAAGAGCCTTGGGCAGCATTTCATTGGAAATATGTGCCGTCGGTAAGGCGACTTTTAAATTGGCTTTATTTACGGAGATGTTGTCTTCCTTGCGGGAGATCAGCACAAAGCTTGCTCTGGCAAATTCCTTACTGAACAGGAATTGCTGCTTGCGTTTCTCCGAAGGTGAAAACAGTGCCAAATCAGCGCTGTTATACTTAAGGTACTCTTCCATCTCCTTGAAATTTTGTGTCTTGATGACAACGGTTTCCATACCACTGTACAGTTTAATCACTTCGAGTACGTCGGCTGCAAAACCGTGCAGGTTGCGGTTCTGATCGAAATAGGTCATCGGAGCATTGAACTGGTTTGCCACCACTCTAATGGGTTGGTGTTGCTTGAGCCATTTTTGTTCTGCTTCGGTTAACTCAATACGGTGCTTACCTGTGAGTTGCGTGACACCACCGCCGCTCCAGCGCTTTTTGATCGCCCAATGCTCACTTGCCGGGAGCTGTTGCAACGCGCTGTTGATGATTTCTCTGAGAGTCTGATTCTCTGGCTTTAGCGCAAAACTGATGCCCCGACTATCTATTGGCAATAAGGTTCTCAGCAGCAGCTTCTTTGAAAAGCTGTTGTTGACCATATAGTTGGCAGAAAACAGATCGGTAACTACACCATCTGCTTGACCGAAAACCGCAGCGGCAACTGCTTGTTGTCTTGAGGGATAGCAGATTAGTTCGGCGTCTGGAAACAGCTTACTGACTTCGGCATCCGGTAGATAATCATAAGCCATGGCGATACGAGTCGGGGCTTCTGTTGCCGATAGTTTTTCCGAAACATAAAGCACAGGTACATCATCAATATAGGCATGGCTCAACTGCAGCTCATGAAACTCTTCGTAGCGGTTGGACGTGGTTAGCAGATCCAGTTCACCGGCCTTCACAGCAGCGATAGCATTTTGCCGTGAATTGAAGAAATGCAGCTCTATTTTGACTCTCAGAGCTTCAGAAAGAACCTGTAGGTAATCTGCACTCAAGCCTTCGTAGAAGTCACTACTGCCGTCCATTGTCATATCAAATGGAGGGTAGTCAGGTGTGGAGATCCCCACTCGGATTGTTTTCTGTGTCTGCAGCCAGTCCCATTGTTCATCGGATAGTTGCACTTCGACCTCACCTAGGGTGGTGTGGCCAAAGAGTGTCAGCGGGTGAGTTTCATCGCTTTTTGCTTGTGGTGAAACCACAAAACAACAAACCAATATCAGATAAAGCACCCGGATAAGAGGTGCTGTATTCATATAATTTGATTTCGCTTTGATATCTCAATGAGATCAACCAAGGTTCGGGCGTTAAGCTTCTCCAATAGCCGGGTCTTGTAGGTGCTGATGGTTTTATTGCTTAGCAACATACGGTCGGCAATCTCCTTGTTGGAAAGGCCATTGGCCAATTGCTGCAATACCATCATTTCTCTACCGGAAAGCTTGGCCAGCTTATCGGCCTCGGCCAACTGATTACCCTGATTGCGTTGCATGCTGGCGATATTGGGGAAATAGGAATATCCGGACAATACCGCCCGAAGAGCTCCCAAGACTTCCGTCAGATCTTCCTGTTTTGAAACAAACCCTGAGGCACCAGCATGAATGCAGCGAGTCACGAAGTATTCAGATGGCTGTGCTGTCAGTACTAAAACCTTGGGTGGAAGTGCCAGATTATTGAGGCGATTAATCACCTCCAATCCGTCGAGTTGGGGAATACCTATATCCAGAATCACGGCATCAGGCCTGTGCTCCCGAATGAGTTTCAGGGCATCTACCCCGTTATCTGTAGTGGCTATAACATGAAATCCTTTTTGTTCCAGCATGATCCTTATCGCCATAACCACAACGGGATGATCATCAACAATAATAACGTTCTTCATGTTTTCAATTACTCTTCATCTGTTCTCAGTGAAAACAGTCTGACGGCTTACAAGGCCTATGTAAGTAAGACGATTCTTACTGGCATTTCAGACTTTTCGATTGAGAAGCTCGGGTAGAATATGCGCATGCTTCGAGGCTGTAAACGGAACTTCATATTGATTTCCGTGACCTGAATCTTGCTTTAGATGAAGCTTTATTAATCTTGTTTGCATAAATGATTTTTATGAGTTTTGGAGTCACTTTTTCTTGATATTTGTAACTCTGAATGCCTTATTGCATGCAAGTTTTCCGTTGGCCGACTTAACCTAAATAAGTAGTTGCCTGAACCATTATTACTTCTATAGGCAGACTCATGAATAAACTCAGGGTACTGATTCTTGAGGATCATCCGTTTCAACGCACTGTGCTGGAGCATAATCTCAAGTCGTTGGCCTGTGTGGATGTTGTTAGTTTCGGCAGTGCAACTGCAGCCTTCTCTTGGTTAACTCAGAATCGCGAAGTCGACATAGTCATCTGCGACCTGATGATGGCCGGAACCGATGGACTGTCATTTCTGCGTCAGGCAAGGACTAGGTTTAAAATTCGTGCCGTAGCGCTCTATAGCGATGTGGACAGAGAGCTGCGCCGGGCAGTATCGCAGATGGTCAAACTGTTGGGGTTTCAATATTTGGGAGACTTGGCCAAGTCTCCCACAATTGAAAACCTGAGCTCAATGATTTGCCGTTATCGTGAGTTGAACGAACCTCGTCAGCAATCGCTTGAGCCTGAAAGACAAACAGACTGGGTATCTTTGAATTTCAAAGACTTCAAGGATGCAGTTATGGATCAGCAGTTTGTCGGCTTTTATCAGCCCAAGTTCCACGTATCTGATTTGCAGATTGAAGGCGCCGAAGTCTTGGCGCGCTGGAATCATCCCGTGTTTGGTCTCTTGAGTCCGGCACTGTTTATTGAGCCTTTGATCCGCTATGGGCTGCTGGATGAAATGTTTCTGCAGCTATTTCGCCAGGGGATAAGGCTGCAAAAACAGCTGCTGGAACAAGATTATCGCTTGTCGCTGGCTTATAACCTGGATATCTCTCAACTGAACTCCACTGAACTGGTATATCAGATCTCCAAGTTGATCCGTGACTACAAGTTGCCACCGAAATTGGTCACCATAGAGATCACCGAGTCCGGGCTTATCTCGGCGCCGGCCCTCAATATGGAAAACCTGATCCGATTACGCATGTTGGGCTGCGAGTTGGCCATTGACGACTTCGGGGCCGCACATTCATCTTTGGCTCGTCTGTGTGAACTGCCTTTTTCACAAATGAAACTGGATGCCTGTTTTGTGGCTGGTCTGGATACAGAGCCCAGATGCAAGGCAGCGATTTCCAGTGTAATTGCATTATCTGACTCACTCGACATGCAGTTGGTGATTGAAGGTATTGAGACCGAGGCCCAGCTCAGATTGCTGCAAAATCTTGGCTGCAACCTGGGGCAGGGATTCTACTTTTCCAAGCCCTTGAGTGAAGACGATTTTTGCAAGCGTTTTTTGAATAGCCAGACCCTAAGGCTTCGCGGCTGAGCTGACAGCCGCAATAAGCTGTTTACGCTGCACCTTGAGTCCCTCTGCAACCTGTTGCGGCCAGGGATAATAGTGCCTCGGGCGTTTAAAGCGGGCCAGCTTGTCTGCCAGGAAGGCGGTCAACTCTGCTTCGCTCGGTACTTCTATGCTTCGATATCGCAAAATGGCGGCCGGCAGTAAACCAAACTCGGGGTTATCTTCACCAAAGACGATGGCATCCAGGATGGCAGGGTGCCGTTTCAGCGCCGCTTCCACCTCTTCCGGTTGAATATTCTCGCCGCCGCAGATAAACATATTGTCGACCCGCCCCTGAATATGCAGTAGCCCATCCTGGCTCCAAAAGCCTTTGTCCTTGGTGCAGAACCAACCGTCTTGGGTCTCTTTAACTATGCTGCCATCCGGCTGCAGGTAACCCATGAACAAGGTCTCACCCCTGACCCAGATAACTCCTTGTTCTATTTTGAGTTCGCGCCCGGGTAACAGGCGGCCACTGCTGCTATCGCTGCGGGCCATTCCCGTGGTGATCTGCGAGCCCATCTCTGTCATGCCGTAACTGGTAAAAGCTTTCACCTTCAAGGGGGATAGCCTGTCCAGCAGGCCTTGGCCTATGGCGCCGCCGCCAAGTAGCAGGCACTTTACCCCCATAAGGCTTTCGGGGCTGTCGTCCAATAGGCGTTGCAATTGGGTGGCCACCAATGAGAGATGCGTGATGGCATCGCGCCTTAACTGCGCCGCCATAGTCAGCTTATTATCCGGCAGTACCACGGCTGCGGCCGCCAGGGCGCAGCGATTGAGGATTGCCAGACCACCGATATGGAACAGCGGCAACGAGAGTAACCAGGCATCACCACTCGCCAAAGGGATCAACTGCCGACTGCCATTGGCGTTGGCGATATGGTTGTTAAGGCTGTGGACTGCGGCCTTGGGGCTGCCACTGGAGCCTGAGGTAAGAATGATATTGAGCGGCGTATCGGCCGAGACAGTGGCTATCTCGGTAGAGGGACTGTTCAAATCTAAGCGGGTCGAATCTAAGGTGGCAAAATCCGCCTGCACTCGGGTGATATCCCGCGTTTGCCAAAGCTCATTCCGGGCGTTATCCGGACACCAGATAAAGCGAATATGAAAACGCTCAAGCAGCTCCTGGAGCTGACTATCCGGAAACTTGGGTGACAACGGGCAAAAGAGCAGCCCCAGATCCAGACAAGCCCAATACAGCAACATCAGCTCGCGGCAGTTGGCGGCCACACAAGCCAGTTTATCCCCGCGCTGCAACCCCAAGGCTCGAAGCTTAGCGCCGAGCGCCAACACCTGCCGGCTTACTGCCTGATAACTATGACAGAAGCCACCCTCTACCAAGGCGATGGCATCCGGAGTCTGTTGGCCACTGAGGTGAAGGGGCGAGTAGGTCATGCGCTTTCCTATTAATGAAATTGGAGGTTGCAGAGGCGGCGGTTACAGACAGGGCCACTGACCCAAGAGTTCCAGCTCGGCAAAGTCCAGACAGGGTTTGTGCCCTTGGCCAACAATAATATCGCGTCCGAAAGGCGCCAGAGTATCCAGTCCGGGGGCTTCGTTGGGGGTCAAGAGGGCACTGACCGCCTCCAGATCGGCAATTCCCAGAGAAGATTCCAGGCTGGAGCTCAATAGGGCACGCACGCCGGCCGCTTCGGCCTGTTCGATCAGGGTTTGCAGTCTGGTTAAGCTGCCGAGCAACATGGGTTTAAGCACCAGCGCGGTCAGGCCGCTCGCGAAGTCATTGCAGTCAGGTACAAACTCACTTTGCAGCAGACTTTCATCCAGGGCATAGCGGATCCCTGTGGCCTTGAATAGGGTCGGGTTATCGTCGGCGCGGCGGCAGGGTTCCTCAATATATTCAATGCTGGCCTTGGGCAGACAAGCGCAAAAATCCACAGCTTGCTGATACTCAAAGCCCTGATTGGCATCCAGCCTGAGTTTGAGATGAGGTTTGGCGGCCAATACAGCATGGATCAGTCTGAGCTCTTGCTCCATGCTGGTCTGGGCGACCTTGATCTTGGCTCTGAGAACCGTATCGGGAAGCGCCGCCAGCTTTTGTTGCAGCAGCGCCAGTGGCTCTTCTTCCCTGTGATAGATGAGTGGAATGGTTTCAAAGGCCGGCCAGCGCTGTGGCAGTTGTCCTTTGAGTTTGGCATCGAGCAGACTTAGCCCCCAGGCGAGCGAGGGATACTGACAGGCATCGGCCGCCTGACTCAACTCCAGCTCTTTGGCTGCCAGTGCTGGCATCAGCGCCAAGGCTGCTTCTGTCACCTCCGCCAGCGATTCACGGCTGAAACCCAGCAGTGGCTCGCCGTTGGCATCCAGGCCGCTCAAGGGGGCGACTTCCACAAAATGTTCTTCATTGCCGTAACAGGCCTTGATAATCAGCCCGGATCTCTGCTCGATTCTTTGCTTGCCCACAGGTAGTGAGGTTTCCAGCGGTAGCCTATAGCGGGCCAGTGACAGTGAGTCTGGATGCATCATTCACCCCTTGAAATCGCGTTCAGGGCGCCTTTGAGCGCCGTGGCAAAAGCGCCGGGTTGGGCCTGATGGCTATTATGGCCCGCATCGGCAATGGTATGCAGCTTGAATCCGGCTTGTGGCTGCCAGGCCTTGGCGAGAGCGCTAAACTTGGCATCCTGATCCCCTAGGTAGTAGTGGCTTGGGCAGGCAAGCTTGGCCGGCACCTGGCGCAGATCCTGTTGCAGTGCCAGTGAGGTGGCCTGGTAACAGTTGATTAGGCCAAGCGGCTGCTGATGGCGGCGTTTTTCGATTAAACGTTCACGCTCGGCGCTTGATAGGTCGGCAAATACCGCTTGCTGATACCAGAGGGCCAGCACTTGTTCAATCGGCATAGTGTTAAAACGTTCGGCCCACAGCTTATCGGCCATCGCCCTCTGCCGGCGTTCATCATGGGATAACAGGCCCGGGTGACAGGACTCAAGATGCAGGCTCAGCAGCGCCTCGGGCCAGGTTTGAGCCAGATGCAGCGCGATACGACCACCAAGCGAGTATCCCAATAAGTGAAAGCGTGGGATGCCAGCCTTGAGCAGTGTATGACGCAGCAAGGCAACACAGTCACTGAAGCCTGGGCTCGCTATCGAGATATCACCGCTGCGGCCATGGCCCGGGAGATCGACCGCAATACAGTAGTAGTCCTGACTCAGGTGCGGCAGCAACTCGCGCCAATCATAGCTGCTGCCGAGAAAACCGTGCAGCAGCACCAAAGGCGGCTGGGTTGCTGAACCCTGAGTCGTTGTGGCTAACATCAGCTTTGTTTTACCCATTGGCCTATGCTGGCTATCTGGTCGCTGGCCTGGGTTTGGCTGACGCAAACCTCAATAACCGAGGCGCCGTTATAGTTGAGTGCTTCACTGTAGGCATCCATAAAGCCCTGGAAGTCTTCCACCCTATTGTAGGGCAGGCCAAACATGGCCGCACCATAACCAAACTCCAGCCCGTGGCTTAATCGGTAATAGTGAGCCCTTACTTGCTCATCCGGTACCGGCAGGATATTGAAGATATTGCCGCCATCATTGTTGAGTATCACTATCACTAATGGCCCCTGAGCCTGGCGTGCCAGCGCCAGAGAGTTGAGGTCGTGCAGCGCCGATAGATCGCCGAGTACCAAGGTGGTGGCCTGGCCCTTGTGGTTGGCGACGCCACAGGCACTGGCCAGCAGGCCATCTATCCCCGAAGCGCCGCGGTTGGTATAGGTGATGGCGGCGCAGCAACTGATGGGCGCGAACATATCATAAAGTCGCACCGGCAAACTGTTACCGATAAAAAGCTGCTGCTCGCCGGTTCGGATTGCCGCTATGGCCCTGATCACCTGGGCCTCACCGAACTCGCCGTTATCGATTTGGCGTACAAAGAGCTCATTGAGCGCCTCATTCTGGGCGGTGAGCTCCAGCGCCCAATTGGCGGAGGACGAGCGTGGCCACTCAAGCGCGGCTATCTGCTGTAGCTCTGCCAGCCAGAGCTGCTTGGGTTTATGGCTGGGATCCAGGCGCATCTGCTGCGGCAATACTTGCCAATATTGGTGCCAGTTCTGCTGTTCAAGATAACTTATCAAGCGTTTCGACAGCAGGCGTCCACCAAACACCAGTGCCCGGTCAGCCTGTTGCAGCAGGGCTCGGCCCTTGGGGTTGAGCAGCAGTTGGTCGACATTGCCTATCGCGGCAGGATGTTGACGCAGCTGAGACTGGGCATCTGTCAGCAGCGGCCAACCGAGTTTGCTGGCCAGTTCGACCAACTTTTGTGGATTATCGGCACTATCCAGGGTGCCGGCAATGATAATACCCTTGCCGTGAACAAAACGCGCCATGGTATCCCAACTGGGGACTTGTCCCATGCCTACAGCTGCATATTGGTTATAGGGTGTGCTTGCCTGTTGCCAGCTCGCCAAAGGTTGCAGGTAGTGCTCTATGGCCTGGCTTCTGGGGGCATCCAGGCTGCTTGGGTACAGCGGCTCACGATACATACAATTGATGTGGACCGGCATGCTTTGGTTGGCCACGGCTTCATCAATCTGAGTCAGCAGTGCCTGAGGGGCTATGGCCAGATCCGGTGTCGGCAGGTTCAACTGCTTGGCATATTGGCCGAAAATCGCCGGTTGGAGTATGGCTTGGTTGGCGCCGCAAGCTATCAGCTCAGGCGGTCTGTCGCCGGAAAGCACGACCAAGGGGACTTGAGTCAACCAGGCCTCAACGATGGCCGGATACAGGTTGGCAACGGCCGTACCCGAGGTGGTGATAATGGCCACCGGAGCCCGACTGGCCTTGGCGAGCCCGAGCGCCATAAAGCCCAGTCCACGCTCATCGAAGTGCAGGTGTTGTTTTAGTTTGTCCTGGCGGGCGGCTGCCAGCGTCAGGGGCGTGGAGCGCGAGCCCGGCGCCATGCACACATGCTGAGCCCCAAGGCGTGCCAGTTCTTCAAGTATGAGGGAACCCCAAAGGAGATTGAGTTCGGCGTGAGAATTGATTTGCATAAACAGCTTACCCAGTATCGAATGCTCATTAGTGTACCGCTTTTGGCAGCGCTATTGTATGAACTCTTGGGCAAATCTGTCTGTATACCTCAAGGCCAAAGATCGGCTGAGATCGGGTTCAGATTGATGTGGCAAGCCTACAGCAAGGTTCCGCTCACCAAACGCAGCTGTGAGCGAATCCATTCCAGATCCGGGTCTTGCTGGCCGCTGGGGCTGAGCAGTGTCAGAGTCAGTGGCTCAGTGACATTGAACAGCCGGGTGGTTTCCATTTCCGACAGTTTGCAAAGGTGTAGCAGGGGTTCTTCGCCCAGCAGATCGAATACCGCCTTATAGGGCACCAAAGCCACCGCCTGTGAGGCTTCCAGATAGGCACTCAGGGAGGAGATGCCGGTGATGGTCATCTCGACATTCAAATCCAGATTGTTGATCCGGCAGTAGTCTTCAAATGGGCTCAGGCTGTTGGGACCAAGGCCCAGATCTGTATTGATATAGGGATACTCGGCTATGGTTTCCAGTGTCAGTTCACGGGACAACAGCGGATGATTCTTGTTGCAGATAAGGTAAAGGCTATCCAGCTTTCTCAAGGCTTCTATCTGTAACTTATTGCCGATTGCCAGTAAATCCTGCGGGTAATGGCAACTGCAAAGCCCGGCACTGATGTTGCCGTCTATTATTCCTTGCAATGAGTTGCAGCCCCAGGAGTTCAAATTGATATGCAACTGCTTGTTCTGTTGTTTAATGGCCTGCATCAAGGCTTTTGGGTAGGCGTAGGATATCAGCCCGGGGGTGACCAGCTCGAAGTTTTTGTTTCCAGCCAAGGTTGGGTTTCCAAGATGATTGAAGCCCTTGGCACAGTCGACTATTTCTTTGGCAATAGGGTAAACCTTGGCTGCAAATTCATTTGGAATAAGGCCATACTTCTTTCTTAAAAATAGCTCGTTACCAAAAATAGATCTGGCAGTTTTTAAACAACGGCTTATTTTTGGTGCGGGTACATTTAGAATTTTGGAAACATGTGTTGCAGACTTGTTCTCATATAAGCTAACAAGAATGGAAAGACTAAGAATATCCAGTTTTTCAAAGTCAATATGGTTCATCTGCAATACTCCTTTAGTGGTACCATCGATATCTATATTAACCAGTTTTTTCAGAAAAAATAATTTTATTCGAAGCTATTTTTGATTCTGTATTCTAGATCACTAAATGCTGGGTTTTAGGTTAATTAAAGGTTGTATGTGAGAGGGATTCTCATTACGCCTGCGTATTTCAAATAGTGAAATAGTGTATTTTCAAATATCGTTTTATCTAAATTCAATTTCTTATTTTTAACAGTTTATTTTCTAGAAAATAGCAATGTAGTCAGTGTCTTATGTTTTGTTTTTTAAGTCTTTCTCCGGATGGTTATTTGATGATGATCAAAATTTATATTGCTGTAGATAGTAATAATTCAACTGCGCAATAAGCGCATTAAAAACTAAAAATGATGTTTGGAGGGTTATATGGATACTTCAGTTATTCTAAGTTATGCCTTTATCTACTTCGTGCTTTTTATTGCAGTACCATTCGTGCTGGTGGTATTTGTGATGACATGTATCAAGTTCTTTAAGTCAGACGAAAAAAACGCCGAAGCGATAAAGCTCAAGAATCGGTTCTTTGACAAACAGAGTTTAGACTTTTTTAAATCTCTGAAGTCTTTAACCAATGGTCGATACGAAGTTTGCAGCAATGTAGCTTTGGAGTCAGTGGTTGATATTGACCCACATGCGCCTGCAAGTCACTCACGTCTGGACTATGTATTGATAGATCAGAATTCTTCAGAAATAAAAATGGTAATTTCAGATTTCAGTGATGCTGAAAGTGCCAATTCAAAGAGCCTACTCGAAAAACTCAACGTTCGCCTCATCGATATGAAACGCTCCAATCCCCTGGATGCACAGCATCTTGAGCAGATGTTGACGGCTTAGGCTGCAATAACGGGTGGCGGTGCTGCGCTGCCACCCTTGAGTCCCTGTTAGATCCAATTGAAAGTGAGGACCCGAGATGTCCAGTATTCGATGGCGTGCAATATTAGGCGCGGCCTCTTTGACTTGTTTGTTGGGAGTGAGCGGCGTTGTCTATGCCGAGACCGCGTTGAAAATCAACAGTGATCCCTGTGTGAAGTGCCACAAACGTAATGGCTTAATGCAGGGACACCATGGCCAGGATCAGCTCAATATGAGTTGCAGTACCTGTCATGGCGAAAAAGGAAACCATCCAAGAAAGCCCAATGATTTAAGGGTATTTACTCCTCAGGAAGGGATTGCACCTGTAACCCAGAATGCCACCTGTCTCAAGTGTCACCAGCCGCAGAAATTGGCTGAAAAAGAGTGGACCCACAATGTTCACGCCGACAAGTTGAGCTGCGCCGCCTGCCACAAGCTGCACCCGTTGGACGATCCAATGAAACAAGCAACAGGCAAACAGCACAGTAAGTTGTGCCGCGACTGTCATACGGCCAACTAAGGGGTAAGAGTAATGGAAAATTCCAGAAGACGTTTTTTAAAAGGGGGCTGTGCCCTGATGGCCGGTGCCTCTCTCTATCCATTGAGTGGCAATGAAGCGGTTGCCAGTGCCGATCATGACTCGGGGATCAATTATGCCCTGCTCCATGATGAAACCAAGTGTATTGGTTGTAATGCCTGTAGTGACGCCTGCCGGGAAGTCAACCAGGTACCTGAAGGGGTTTCCCGGTTGGAGATTATTCGCACCGGCCCTTACGGCGAATACCCGAACCAGTTTTATCACTTTAGCCGTAAGTCTTGTCAGCACTGTGAAGATGCGCCTTGTGTCAACGTCTGCCCAACAGGTGCGGCGTTCAAGGACAAGAAAACCGGCATAGTGACGGTCGACGCCTGGAAGTGTGTCGGTTGTCAGTACTGTATCGCGGCTTGCCCCTATCAGGTGCGCTTTATCAACCCTGTTACCAAAGCGGCCGACAAATGCGACTTCTGCCGTGAGACTCAACTCAAGCAGGGTAAACAGCCGGCCTGTGTGGAAGCCTGCCCAACCAAAGCCTTGGTATTCGGTAACCTGAAAGATCCGAGTTCAGAAGTGGTGCAGGTGATTCGGGCCAACCCAACCCAGAGATCCAAGGTCGATCTCGGCACCCGGCCCAAGCTGTTCAAGATTGTGGCCAAACAGGGGGAGATTAAGCTATGAGTCCTTTTCATTTTGATACTTTGGTTTGGCACTGGCCCATTGCGTTTTATTTGTTCTTCGCCGGGGTTTCGGCGGGCGCCATGTTCTTTGCCGTGCTGTTGAAAAACCTTTGTCTGAAGCAGGATGCCTGGCGTTCCGGCTTTGTCCAGGCAGCTTGTCTGGTGGCGCCGATCACTGTGATGGCGGGCTTGGGGATCTTGGTAATCGACCTGACCAAGCCGTTCCATTTCTGGAAGATCCTGGTGTTCTATAACCCCACTTCCGTGATGTCCATCGGGGTGATGATCCTCATGGTTTACATGGTGTTCATGTTTGCCTGGATTGCCATGGTATTTCGTCAACCGATAGATGACTGGTGTGAGCAACGTTTCCCCGTGGTGCTTAAAGTGACAGGCTTTTTGGCCAAGCATGAGCCCAGTTTGACTGGTCTGTTACTGATCTTCTCCCTGGCGCTGGGGGCTTATACCGGCTTCCTGCTGTCGGCTCTGCCCGGTTACCCCATGCTGAAGAATCCAGTATTGCCTCTGCTGTTCCTGATCTCCGGTTTGTCTTCCGGTGCGGCGGCGTCTCTGCTTGGTGGTGTACTGCTCAAGGGTAACCCTGACGGCAAGGAAGTGCACTTTATTCACAAGATAGAGATCCCTCTGATCCTGGTGGAAATTGCGGTGATCTTCACCTTCTTCGCCGGCTTGGTACTCACCGGTGGCCAAAGCAAAGTCGCGGCCTTCAATGCCATAGGGGAAGGTTTCTGGGGCTGGGTGTTCTGGCTGGGGATCCTGGGTTGTGGCCTCTCTATTCCACTGGCCATGAATCTGTTTATGACCGCCACGGCCAAGCGTAAATGGTCTTATGTGGCTGCGACAGCAACCCTGAGTCTGTTGGGGGTCATTTTGCTGCGCCACTTCATCCTGTACACAGGACAAATGACGATTGCTTAACCCCCATAAAAAGGAAAATGTGATGTTGAAAAAAATGCTTCTGATGATGGCTCTTGGTTTCTCCGGTTCACTGCTGGCTGCCCCAATTGCCGATTCCCACACGGAAATGTCCGGCTGCGAAGCCTGCCATAAAGATGGTTCGCCTTCCGCCGACTATGCCTTTGAAAACGAGCAATGTGCTTCCTGTCACGGTGATATGAAGTCGCTCGAAGGCGAGGCTCACAAGAAACATGATGGCGTGCTCAGCTGTACTGACTGTCATACAGCTCACGAAGAAAAAGACCCGGCAGCGGGTTGCAAAGACTGCCACTGATAAGAGGTTAAGGAATGCGGCGGCTTTGCAGTCAATAACAAGCACCGCCGCATCCTGAAGCAGCGTTTTACGTTGCTGACAAGGAAGTGATTGGGCAGGAAGCCACTTTGTTATTGCGCCTTTGACGCATTTCCCGATCCTCCACGGGACTCGCCACCTATTGAGCACGCGGGTGGCTTTTCTTGGTTTTCGTTCACTGGTTATTAATCCACTCGCTCATCACCACATGGGTTTTAATCTTCACTATCTCGGTGTGTGTGTCGATATATTCGCGGATCTCATGCAGCCGCCGCATGGATGGGGTTTTGACAAACACCAGCAGATCCATGTCGCCTGAGATACCATGGCAGGTCACGACTTCCGGAATTGCATGAAACACATGCACCACATCGCTGCAGCGGGGGCACTTATGCTGAATTTCAAAGTAAGCACTCACGGCTTCTTTTTGGGATTCGCTGAGTAGCAGCTGGTAACCGCGGATTACACCGTTTTGCTCGAGCTTCTTGATCCTGTCCGAGACAGCGCTGCGGGACAGCGACACTTCGGCTGCCACATCTGAAATACTCCGACGGGCGTTTTTTTTAAGCGCATTAATGATTGCTTTATCGAACTTATCCATGCTACCTGACGTTTTGAGTGTTTTTTGCTGATTTGCCGTCATTTTGTCGGCCTAAAAGCCGTATTTGACGGAAACGAATGACAGAAAGTCTGCCGGAGAACGACTATACTGGCGCCATTCAAGATACTGATAATTTAGCAGATGAATCAAGTTACAGGAACCATAGGACGCTGGCAGGGCGCCGGCTTAATGGCCACCACATTGTTGGGTACCGGGGTGTTTATTTTGCCGCAGATGACGGTCGCCAAAGCCGGTAGTGGCGCCTTGTTGGCCTGGGCTTTGCTGACCCTGGCCATTATTCCGGTGACCCTGGTGTTTGCCCGTCTGGCCAGTCGTTTCCCTCACGCCGCCGGGCCGGCTTATTTTGTCGAACGAGCCTTTGGCCGTACTCTGGGCCGCACCATAGGCCTGAGCTTTTTGATGGCTGTGCCTATCGGTGCGCCCGCCGCCATTTTGATGACTTTCCAATTCGTTAATGCGCTGGTTCCCGTGTCCGGCTGGGTTCAGGTGGGCTGCGAACTCTTGGTTCTGCTCGGGCTCTGGCTACTCAATCTCAGGGGGATTCAGGTTTCTGCCAAGGCGCAATTTGCCCTGACACTGGGAATTGTGGCCGTGGTGGTAATGATGTTCGGCGCCGGTGGTGCCAAGGCCGGTGAATTGGTGTCTTTGACTGCTCATTCCACTCCCGATTATGACGGCGTGATGCTGGCGATAGGCATCGCCTTCTGGAGTTTCCTCGGTGTGGAGGCCATGACCCACTTGGCCAACGATTTTCGGCGCCCGGATCGGGACTTGATCCCCGCCATGGTGATAGGGGTGATTTTGGTCGGCGCGGTTTATTTGGCCTGTACCTTGCTGTTATTGCTGGTGGAAGTGGATACCAAGGTCGCCATGATAGGCGCATTCGATACCCTGCTCGGCGGATACGGTGCTCAGGTGATAGGTGTGCTGGGTATTGCCAGTGGTCTGGCGGCGGTTAACGTTTATGCCGCCAGTGTATCGCGGCTGCTTTGGAGCTTCAGTACCGAGGGGATATTGCCGGCCTGGTTCCGTGAGCGTAACAGTTATCAGGTACCGGTCAGAGCCTTGTCGGCCGTGCTGGGTGTGATGGGGCTGGTGATAGTGCTGACCTATATTTCAGGCCAACAGCTTGAGCAGCTTATTGCCTGGAGTAACGGGGTCTTTGTGGTGATCTATCTCTTGTCCATGCTGGCAGCCATTCGCTTGCTGAGCAAACGCTACCTGCCTTTGGTACTGCTAAGCTGCGCGCTTTGTGTCTTGCTGGCGTTTGCACTCGGCAGCGCCATGGCTTACGCCCTGGGGTTGCTCTGTGTGCTGGCTGTGTTGTTGACACTGCAACAGCAGTGGCAGAAACGCCAATTGCCGCCGGTGATCCCTATGCAATAAAAGCGTGCAATAAAAGGCGGGTTCAGTCTGAGTTGCCAGTCATGGCCTGGTTGCGCAGCTGGATCAGCTCAGAGTGTTTGAGATACAGCAGGTCGGCACAGCGGCGAATGATCTGGTCTTCGTAGCGGCACAGTTCGCCGTCGGCATAGGCTACACGCCACATCGCCAGGATCAGCTGCTGCTTCTGCTCAAGGGTAAAGCTATCATTGATGGCAGAGGTGAACTCAAACAGTGAGGTGGCATCGTGACGGCTTTGTTTCGCTTCAACTATCAGCTCGGCCGCCGCTTCGGCGGCTATACCCAGCGTTTGTTCCAGAAGTTCGGGTAACAGCTGGGCCTCGGTGCCGGACATCTCCTCATCGGCATAAACCACTTCCAACAACATGCTGGCGGCTGCCAATTCCAGTTGTTTCTGTTGTTCCTGCGGGGATTTACTCTGCTGATGGGCATTCAAAAACTGCTTGAGTTTGGCGATCATAGGCTTCTCTTGTCAGTTGGCTCAGTGTTGGGGTTAACCCTGTTGGCTCTGGGAGTGTCGGGCCGCGCGGTTTGCGGCTTGGGCAGGGTGAAAACCAGCCTTGCCGATGCGCGCTTTAACCGGGCGGCCACATTTTTTAGACGCCATCAGCGGCCGCGGGTTCCCCTTTGATAGTGTGAACCGCTTTACAGCAGTGAGCCCAGCCCCTTGACCAGGAGATCGGCTGTGCCTTCGCCACCGCTACTTTGCAGGTAGTTTTTGACTATATCTATCATGGGCGCAGCCAGCTCTTTGGAGATCCCCAGTTTGGCAAAGGCATCATAGACCATGGCGCTGCCCTGTAGAGAGTTACCCAGGTCGCCGGCTTTTGACAAAAGGCCCGTCATCCCTGAGGTGCCATCCAGCTTGGGCGCTGCGGCCAGCAAGCCATCAATACCGGGAATGCTGTCGGCAATGGGAGAGAAAGATTCTTGCCCCAATGAAGTCTTGGCCAGTCCGAGCAGGCTGCCAAGGCCACCTTCGGCCTGGGTTTGAGTCAGACCCAGCTGTGACATCACGGTGCCAACCAGCTCACTGTTTTGAGTGGCGGTCTGAGTATTGGTGGCCGTATCGGCTTGTGTCTGGGTGTTGCTGGTGAGTTTGTCGAACCAACCGGCCTGCGCTGGGGCCGCCAACAGTGATCCCACGATTACGGCTGCAGTGATATAAGCTTTCATTTCTGCTTTCCTGTGCAAATAAAAGGTCTTCTGGGGCCATATTCTAGTCTTATCTCTGGCGTCGATGCACGGCTTTTGCGTGACAGGCGGTCGTTTTGCTGTATTTCATTTGTGCATTGGCGCGTGAATTTGGGTATCCTTGGCGTCTATCTTGATCCTTTAATTACAACCTTTTTGGGAAAGCTGCATGTCTCTGTCTGCCATCCTGACCGAAGCTTATAACTTCTTCCGTAATCATATCGTTCAGCTGGCGATGCTGACCGTTCCCTTACTACTGTTGCAGGTGGGTATTCAAATGTGGCTCGGTGCCGAGCTGCTAAATGCCGATCCTGAAAATCCGCAGTTCGGCACTCCTCATATGCTGGCAGTGATCGCCTTGATGGTGATCTTCTCAGTGCTTATCGCGGCGTTGACGCTATTTATGGAGCTGCGTACCGAAGGCATGCAGCCCAGTACTGGCCAGGTGTTGAAATCCAGTCTGGCATTTGTGCCTGGGCTGATGTTGGCCGGAGTGTTCTCCGGAATGGCGATCGCGGCGCCGACCATGATCCTGGCGGCCATAGGGCCTATTTGGATCCTGGGGATGGGGATCAGCCTGTATCTGTTTGCCCGCCTGGCCTTTGTTAACTTTATGGTAGTGGTCGAGCGCATGAGCCCGTTGCAGGCTATCAAGGCCAGTTTTGAGTTCAGTAGCGGGCTCACCGGCACGACAATCTTGGTACTGCTGAGCTATTTTCCGCTGCTTCTCATCGGCAGTGTGCTGTCGCAACTGGGACAGGCTGGTGGTATGCCACTGCAGTTGGTAGTGGATACCTTTGTGGCTTTCATTGGTTTGTTCGTCAATGTAGCCTTGTTCCGCCTCTATCGCGTTGCCCGTAAGGGCCGAGCTTGAATCTTCTTTGCTAGCCGCTCAAGCGGCTCTGTGAGGTCAGACTGTGCTGGATGATGTTGCCTTTATAGCCAGTGTGTCGGAAGACTTGGCCCGGGAATACCGGACTGCCAAGCGCTATGTGCAGGACGTGCCAACCCAGGCACTGCTGCATGTTCGCAGCTTTGCCCACAGATTGACTGAGCTGTTGGCCGCACCGGCCAAGCTCAGTTTTGACAGCCCCAACCTTTATGATCGTATCGAACAGCTCAATCGCCAGCGGCTGATCGATGTGCGCATCACCCGGGCGCTGCATAGGCTGAGGGCCGATGGCAACCGCGGCGCCCATCCGGAAAAGTTCCACCTCACAGAAACGCAACTGCTGCAACTGGCTAAAAAGGCCATCGGCGATCTGTTGAAACTGATGGAACTGGCCTACCCCAGGCTGAAGGGCCGGGAAGCGCCAGAGTACCACTTCGATGACTTTGATCTGCAGGCCGGACGCGAGCTCTGCTATCGGGCCGTGATGGAGGATGATGCCGAGGCGCAATATCTGCTGGGTATGGCGCTCAAGAATCGAGCCCTGATTGCCCGTGGCCAGGAACAGGCCCTGCAAGATAAGGCCGACGAACCGCTCACGGGTGACTCGGCGCGAATGCTGGCCAAGGCGGCACACTGGTTTGCCGAGGCGGCGCCAACTGAACCCAAGGCGTTGTTTGAACACGGAGTGGCCCTTATTCATGGCTACAGTGGTGATGTTGATCTTGCTACCGGACAGCAGGCTATTCGCCAAGCCGCTGAGGCCGGCGTGACCGACGCTATGGCGCTCTTGGGCTACTTCTATCTGGTGGGCAGTGGTGAGCTGGCTAAAGATGAAATCGAGGCAGAACGTTTCCTCAGTGCTGCTGCCGCCAACGAACAATCTGAGGCCATGGCCAATCTCGGGGTGCTCTGTTATCAACGCGGCGAGCTGCAACAAGCCTTTGAACACATAACCCGGGCGGCCAGAGCCGGCGATCCCCACGCTCAATACCACCTAGCCCTGATGTTGGCCCGTGGCGAAGGCTGTGAAGCAGACCCAGGTGCCAGTGAACAATGGTTGGCCGAAGCGGCAGAGCAGGGACAACTGGATGCCATGTTGGCGCGGGCGCAGCATATGCTCAACGATGACACCGCATTTGGCTCGGATCTGTCTCAGGCCGAAAGTTATTTAAGACAGGTTATCCGCTATGGCCACAGTGTGACCGCCATGATTGAATTGGCGATAGCCCTGACCGATGGTTGCCTTGGACGTATAGACGTAGTGGAGGCTGTTGCTTGGTTGCGTCTGGCGCGAGAGCGCGCCGATGAGCGTGAACTGGAGGTGATAGGCCCCTTGTGGCAGTCACTGCAACAACAGGTTGAGAATGTATTGCAGCTGAGCCAATCGGCAGATGAGCGGCGTGCCCTGAAACGGGCACAGGAACTGCTCGCCGATTAGTCCGGTTCGTGCTCTATGATACGGCCCCTTGGGCTCAAGCCTGAATCCCGGCACAGGTTGGGATCCAGGTCGTAGAGATCTCTTTGTCTGCCTCTTTGGCGGCATTGGTGAATGCTGGCCAACTGGCGTTTCAAATAGCTGCGGCCAAACAGGCTCAAACACAGGAGTGTCGTTGCCGCCAGGATCAACACCAGGGGCATAAGCAAGAGTGCCAGGCTAAAGGCACTGAGACTCAGCAATGCTCCCGCCAAGGTTCTGGGATTGAGTGGCTGACTCTGCGCAAATTGTCGGTACATCTTTCTTCCTCCGGTCTTTGCTTGGGTCCAAGTGTGACCCCATCCCTGGCTCAGGTCACGTTAAATCTGCTTCATTATTCATCATGTTTAATACGACTTTATTAAGAAAGCGTTAAGAGGCAGGAGTTCCCCGAATAAATAATTATTCATCAACTGTGGTTTAAAACCCAAAAGCCAGAGTTTTTGTTGCAATTTTGACCTGTTTTTCAACTAATTGTGAACTATCACTCAGTCAAATCAGCAGAATATGCGATCATTTCGACAAAGCTGTAGGTCGCTACTCCGATGGTTGTCGGCCTTTTCTCAAATATCGGACCCCGCTGAAGATGAAACTCCGCTCATTGAAACACAAGTTGCTGGTGTGTGTGGTACTGGCATTGACTCTGGTTGTGGCTCTGCTTTCCTGGCAAAGCTACAGCACTCAAAAAACACAACTGTTGCAAGCCAGCCAGCAAGAGTTAAAGCGTATTGGTGATATGCAGGCACAGCGTGTCACCGAGTGGTTGGCGATTCGCACCAACGTGGTTTCATCCTTGCAGGAATATATAAGTGATGACTTTGTGCCTGCACTGCAGCAGGCCAGGGCGGCCGGCAAGCTGGAGTCTGTCTACTTCGGTGGCAGTGACGGCAAAATGCAGGATGCCGATCCCAGCGTGGACAACAGTCATTACGATCCCCGCAGCCGTCCCTGGTACCAGGATGCCATGGCCAAAGGCCGGGCCATTATCACCAAACCCTATATCGACAGTGGCTATGGTATTCAGGTGGTCTCTTTGGCGCAGCCAACCGCCAAAGGGGTGATAGGTGGCGACTTGGCAATTGATACTCTGGTGGCCGAGGTTAACAGCATGGCGATCCCGGCCGCGGGTTTTGCCGTCATGATGCATAACGACGGTACCGTAATCGCTTATAAGGATGGCAGCAAGGCGATGCGTCCGGTTGCCGAAATTGATGATGATCTCGGTGCGGGCATTCTGGCCAACATTCAAAAAACGGCGCAGTTGCAATCCCTGTATTTTGATGCCGATGGTCGGGATAAACTTGTTTGGGCAACGGCCATCCCGGATACTGACTGGCAGCTCTTGCTGCTGCTGGATAAGGCAACGCTTGAAGCACCGCTCGGCAAATTGCTTTGGACCCAGGTTGGCTTGGCGGCGCTTGTGCTGCTGGTGAGCACGGCGGCTATCTCTTGGTTTCTTGGACTCTTGTTGGCTCCGCTTGGGCGGGTATCCCAGGCGCTGGCACGGATTGCCGACGGCAATGGCGATCTGACCCAAAGGATCACGGTCGACAGCAGTGATGAAGTGGCCGAGCTGGCCGACAACTTTAACCGCTTTGTCTCGGCCCAGCATCAACTGATAAGCCATATACGTCAGTTGGCGGCCGAACTGGATCTGGATGCCGAGCGGGGGTTGAATACTACCCAGAGCTCGGTTGTTGAACTGCAAAGGCAGCAGCAGGAAGTAACCATGGTGGCTACCGCAGTTACCGAGATGGCCAGTGCCACTCAGGAGATTGCCGCCAACGCCGAGTTGACCGCTACTGCAGCGCAGCAATCTTCCTGCAGCTCGCAGCAGGGTAAGAGTCTGGTACTGCAGACCCGAGACTCGATACATTCACTGGCCGAGGAAGTAGGCCAAACCACCGAAGTGATCAATGAGCTCAATCGTCATGCCCAGGCTATCAGCGGTATTCTCACCGCAATTCAAGGGGTGGCCGAACAGACCAATCTGTTGGCGTTGAATGCCGCCATCGAGGCTGCACGCGCCGGCGAACAAGGGCGCGGCTTTGCCGTGGTGGCCGATGAAGTGAGGGTTCTGTCTCAGCGTACTCAGGATTCGGCCTCCGAAATCCACGACACCATAGAGGCATTGCAGCAAACCACTGCCAGGGCGGTAGCCTCCATGGAAAACAGCCGCCAGATGGCAGGCCGCAGTGTCGGCGATGCCGAAGAGGCCAGTAAGGCGCTGGAAGAGATAGCCGTTGCAGTGGCGCAGATATCCGATATGGCCGGGCAGATAGCCACGGCGGCGGAAGAGCAGACTCAGGTAACGGGGGAGATTACCCAAAACACCACGGCCATCAAGGACGTTACCGATGAGATCACCACCACCGCCATGGACGACCTTGAGCACGCCAAGGCGCTCAAGGTGCGTGCGACCGATCTCAATGCCAAGGTCGCGACCTTCGTGCTCTAATCACGTTTAACTCAAGACCGCTGCTCAGGCGGTCTTTTTACTGCTCATGCTGTCACCTATCAGCTGCCGCATCCAGCGGTGGCCTGGGTCGTCATTATTGCGCTCATGCCAGAGCAACACATAAGCCATGGGCATAAAGTCTATCGGCAGTGGCAATTGCTGCAGCGAGTAAAGCTTGCAGGCGTGCAGTGCAAAACTGGATGGCAGGGTAAACACCAAGTCACTGTGAGCGCAAATACTGGCAGCACCGTAGAAGTCGGGCACTGTAGCACTGAGGCGGCGATGATGACCGAGATCCGCCAGAAAGTAGTCCAGCGCCCACCAATCATTACCCTCACAACGCACCTGTACATGGGGCAGCGCCAGGTAGGCAGCCAGATCCCAGACCTTGTTTTTTTGAGCTTGCAGCGCCGGGTGCCCTTCGCGCACCAGACACACTTGATGATCCTGAAACAGAGTTTGATACAGGATCCCTTCCGGCAACTGGCTGAAGTGAAAGCTGGAGCTGGGCTGCAGATCCCTTCCCGAAATTCCCAAATCTATCTGCCCCTGCTGCAGTGCCTGCATGGATTTTTCGGTCCAGACATAGGAGTCGAGCCTGACATTAGGGGCGTTGCTGAGCAAGCGACCGATAAAACTGGGCAGCAGAGTTTCATAGGCGCTTTCTACCATGGTGAGCGAAAACTGCCGGTTGCTGCTGGCCGGGGTAAATACGGGAGGTTGGGTCAGTTGATGCAGACTCTGTAAGGCGATAGGCAGATGTTGCGCTAACTGTTCGGCGTGAGCCGTCGGCTTGAGGCCGTGGGCGGTGCGCTGAAACAAAGGATCGCCCAACATGTCGCGCAGGCGGTTGAGGCTCTTGCTCAATGCAGATTGACTCAGGTGCAGCCGATTGGCGGCGCGGGTCACGCTGCGCTCTTCCAGCAGCACCTGCAACATGACCAACAGGTTGAGGTCGATACGGGCCAGATTATCCAGATTCACCCTGATATTCCTCAGAGGAAATTATGTTGTGAGATTATATCATTTCTTTTCATACCACCAGTTCATTAGAATGTGCCCCATCTCAGTTTTCACTCAGGATTGAACGACAACCTATGGCAAAAAACCTCCTGCCTATGCTGATGGCCATGGTGCTGTTAAGCCCACTGGCTATCGATATCTACTTGCCCTCTTTGCCGACTATGGCGATTGAATATGGTGTCAGTGCCGGCGAAGTCCAGTCTACTTTGGTGCTTTTCCTGTTCGCCATGGGGGTAGGGCAGATCCTCATAGGCCCTTTGGCTGACAGATTTGGCCGCAGGCCTGTGGCATTGGGGGGGATTTCTCTCTATGTGCTCAGTGCGCTGTTGGCTGTGGTTGCCATGGAGTTCGAATGGTTACAGATTGCCAGGGTATTGCAGGGGTTGGCAGCTTGCTCCACTTCTATTGTCGTCTTCAGTGCAGTGCGTGACTGTTACGCACCGGCTGAAAGTTCCCGTATCTACAGCTATCTCAACGGCGCGATTTGCGTCATCCCCGCACTGGCGCCAACGCTTGGTGGCGTGATGGCGATGCAATTCGGTTGGCGTTCAACCTTTGGACTGATGGCTGTTTACGGCTTGGTGATCCTGCTGCTGGTGAGTATGCGTTTTCCAGAAACCCGGCCGCAGAATACCGTCAGCAGTGGGCCGCTGTACCGCTGGGGTCGCTATCAGCCTGTATTGGCTGAACGCCACTTCCTGTTTTATGCCTTCTGCTGCATGGCGGGTATGGCCTCAATATTGAGCTATGTGTCCTACGCACCTGTGTGGCTGATTGATCATTTGGGTATGTCAGAGCTGGCATTCAGTGGCCTGTTTGGACTCAACGCCTTGGTGAACATTATTGCCTGTTTTGCCGCGCCAGTGGTCACCAAACGCCTTGGAAATCGCACGACCGTTGTGTTTTCGCTCTGGTTGCTGCTGGCTTCTGCCGCGATGCAACCTGTACTGCAGATCTATGGCCCTCAACAAGGTATGGCTGCCGCCATGAGCTTTATGTTGCCCATGATGTTGCTGTGTGTCGGATTCGCCTTCCTGTTGGGTCCGGCAACCAGTATGGCGTTGGCGGCCTTCGGCGAGCGTGCCGGTACTGCGGCAGCCTTGCTCGGTTGTATTCAGATGAGCGGCGCCTCTTTACTGGCCGGTCTGGTGCAGCAAACCGACCTCAGTGCGCCATTCGCCGTGACCCTGGTGATGGGCAGCCTGTCTATGGTGCTGCTGCTGATCATGGCCCAGCGTCGTTTCAATGCCTGGCATCAGGAGCAGCAGTTTGCGCATCACTGAGTTTTAACAGATTTAAGCATCACCCTTGGCCCGTTGCAGTTGACCGCTGCCGCGGGCATTTTTTTAGTGCCAGGGTGGTGCATGGGGGCAATGCCGGTTGCTGGCAGGGGTTGTGTTACCATAGCTGGCGCTGTGGTAGGTCCGCAGTCTTAAAAGTGTTGAATCTCTGATAGAGAAGACCTATGTCGCGCCCTTACTGTGAACAATGTGGTTACCCGCAAACGGCCTGTGTTTGCGGGGCCGTGTCTGCTATATCTCCACGCAGCCGGCTGTTGGTATTGCAGCATCCCTCCGAGGTGGAACATGCCAAGAACAGCGTGCGTTTATTGCAGTTGGCGGTGCCGAGCACCAGAGTGGTAGTGGGCGAAACCGAGGCGGACTTTGCCGAGCTGAGAGCCGAACTGACAAGGAATAGCATGCCGACTTTCTTACTCTATCCCTCTGATGAGAGTCAGCTATTACAGGCGGCTGAATCATCTGAAGCGGTACGGCTTATCCTGCTGGATGGCACCTGGCGTAAGACCTTGAAAATGTATCGACTTAACCCTTGGTTACAGGCCTTGCCCCAAAAGCATTTGTCACTGACGGCGCCGACAGCGTATCGTATTCGCAAGGCCAGCCGCAGCGATAGCCTGTCGACACTCGAGGCGGCAGCAGCGGCCCTGTCTCAGTTGGAGCCTGGGCTGGATGTGGCGCCTATGCATGGGTTACTGGCTGAGCTGGTGGCGCAGCGGCTGCGACGGATGCCGGCCAAGGTGCGGGAGCGGTATTGAGTAAGCGGTAGCGAAAATTTCGTGTAGATCACGACATTTATAAGCTAATCCGGTTTTAATTAGCGTACATCATCCCTGATGATGGAGTGGGACTGTCGGCTTACCGCTTTTGCAGGGGAGTGGTAGCAGAATGACTCTGTTGCCGGCAGTCCTGTTCACTCCGCTGACTAAAGCTGAAAATGTGCCAGGGCAAACTGTTCTGGATGCAAGGGATAACCGAAAAAGAACCCCTGTGCCAGCCCGTCACCCATCTGCCGCACCATATCATTTTGATCGGCCGTTTCTATTCCCTCGGCAACAAACTTGAGCTCCAGTGCCTGTGACAGCTGCACTATGGCCTGACACAGACGTTTGCCTTTCTGATGCTCCAGCTGTTCGGCAAATTCACCGGCAATTTTCAGCCCATCCAGGGGCAGGCTGCCTAAACGGCTCAGTGATGACAGCCCGGTACCGAAATCATCGAGGACGATTCTGACCCCCAGCTCCCTGAGTTGTTTGAGGGTTTGTTTGGCCTGGCGTGGATGGCCCAGCAGTGCCGATTCTGTGATCTCCAAAATCAGTGCTTCGGCGGGAAGCTGATGATGTTGCAGCGCCGATTTTACCTGCTGGTAAAAGTCCAGGTGCTCCAGTTGCAGCGGCGACACGTTGACCGAAATAATAAAGTCGTTGTCCTGTTGCCGCCAAAGCGCCAGTTGCCGGCAGGCTTGCTCCAACACCCAGTTGCCGACAGTGACTATTAGACCGGTTTCTTCCAGCAAGGGCACGAAATCGGCCGCTTCCAGTAGTTCGTGTGGACTCTTGTGCCAGCGCAGCAGTGCTTCGGCGCCGGCCATGCGGTTATCCTTGAGCCTGACTATGGGTTGGTAAAACAGGCTCAGTTGCCCCAGCCCCAAGGCATGACGCAGATCGCCGAGCAATTTGAGTTTATGTTCGGCGGCCTCACTCATGGAGCTGTCATAGAAATTGATATGGCTGGCGCTGCGTTTGGCACTGTACATGGCGGTGTCGGCCTGGCTCAGCAGCTCGGAGGGATCTATCTCTCGGTCGCCAAACAGGCTGATACCTATACTGGTACCCAGGTAGAATTTCTGTCCTTCCAACTCAAACGGCGTCTCGAACAGGGCCAATATCTGCTGCGCGAAACGGTAGATATCTTCTCTGTCGCGGCAATGCTGTAACACCAAGGTAAATTCATCACCGCCCATGCGGGCTATGTCGGCTCTCTCTATGCAACCGGCTTCCAGCCTGGCGGCGACCAATTGCAGTATTCTGTCACCCATGGAGTGACCAAAGCTGTCGTTGACATGTTTGAAGCCGTTGAGGTCCAGAAACATTAAGGCACCTGTGGTTGGTTTTCCTTGGTTGGCTGCTTCGCGACTGGCGCTGAGGGCCTGGCGCAGTTTGCGCTTCATATGACGACGATTGGGAAGTCCGGTGAGCATGTCGAACATGGCTTGTTCTGTCAGGCGAGACTCCAGTTGCTTGCGCTCGCTGATATCGCTGAAGATGGTGACCAGATAACAACCGGATTCGGTCTGCAACCTGCGACTGCTCTGCCAGGCGGGAAAGTGACTGCCATCGACTCGGGTATGGCTGACCTCGCCCTGCCAGAAGTCCCGCTGCGCCAAGGCGGCGCGGCATTCTCTCTGTTTGGGGTCGTTTGCGGTTTCGAGGATCTGCAGTTGCTGGCCTATCAATTGTGCCTGGCTGAAACCGCAAAGGCGGCAGAGGGCCCGATTGACTGCGAGGATTTTGCCCGAGGTATCACTGATGACTACGGCTTCGGCACTTTCTTCAAGAATGCCCGCCAATACGCTGCGGGGCAGCAAGCCAAATACGTCCTGAGCTTCACCTCTGGGGCCCAGGCGACGATCCAAGGCTTCGAAACGCACCAAGATCATCCTGTTACTGTCTATTCTGACTGGTTCCAGGTAGAGGCGGGTTGGCAGTTCTTTGCCGTGGCGATTGAGATGCAGCCACTCCTGCACCTGGGACTTAGCCGTAGCGGCCTGCAGTAGTTTTTTCGCCAACTCTATGCTGCTCTGGCCGCCCAATTGCAGTCTGGGGGCAAAGTCATAGAGAGTGGCATCGAGAATTTCCTGGTGGACACAGGCGAAGTAATCCAGCGCGGCCTGGTTGGCTGCGAAAATTTTACTCCCTCTGAACAGTGCCAGAGGTGTCGAGTGTGGATCGCTGCGCCAGAGTTGCAACTGGGGGCCAAGCTTTGTGTCGGCCACCAGACTCTGCAGCAGTTGTGTCCATCGGATCATCCAGGATACTCCCTTGTCGTTCTCCCGCTGAGAACCACTTCCCTTTGTCAATACTTCAATCCTTTGGTTTTAAAACTAAACAGATCTACTCTGTGGCTCAATCAAAATTTCGTTTTGTTGCTAAAAATGTTCATTATCGGTCAAACTGGTGAAAAAATGTGTGATAGTCCTTGGAAGATGGATTTTTGTTCTCTCTCATGCAGGAGTGAATTATGGCGAGATTAATACTGTTACTGAGTTGGCTGCTGGCCTTTGGCGTGAGTGCGGCCGATTTGACTCAACTGAGTGAAAAAGCCAGTGAAGATGCCCGGCGTCTGGAGCAGGAACAACTGGAAAAAGCCAGGGCCGCAGCCAAGGAAACTGCCGAGCGGGAACAGAAGGTGCTCAAACGCCAGCAATCCGGTGAATGGCAGGAGGAGCAAAGGCTAAAAGCCAGTAAACAGTTTGATGAGAGGGCGCAGCGGGAACAGAAATATTTGCAGGAAGCCAAAGAGGCGGCGGCCAAAGAACGCAAGATCGAAGAGCCCAAGATGAAGAAGCTGAAACAGAAGCAGATAGAACCTTAAGCCAGAGCTGCACTTCAGCCCCCAAGTTAAAGTGCTTGCCGTCCAAACCATTCAGACTAACAGGGAGATGTTATGAAATCTTTTGTCTCGGGACTGAGCCTGGTTCCTGCCTGGTTGTTGCCATTTGCCGTATTCGCTGCCGACCCTACTGTGCTGGCGCAGCAGCAAGCCGCCAAGTTGGAGCCAAAAGTGATTGAATGGCGGCGGGATCTGCATAGGCACCCTGAGTTGTCCAACCGTGAGTTTCGCACGGCCGCCAAGGTCAGTGAGCACCTGCAATCTTTGGGATTGGAAGTACAGACTGGAGTGGCTCATACCGGTGTCGTTGCCTTGCTCAAGGGCGATTATCCCGGGCCCTTGATCGCTCTTCGGGCCGACATGGACGCCTTACCTGTTACTGAAGCTGTGGATCTTCCCTTTGCCTCCAAGGTTAAGGCCGACTACCGTGGGCAAGAGGTGGGTGTCATGCATGCCTGTGGTCACGATACCCACGTGGCTATCTTGATGGGGGTGGCCGAAGCCCTGAGCAACTTGCGATCTCAGCTTCATGGTGAGGTGATGTTTATTTTCCAACCGGCGGAGGAGGGAGCGCCTGAAGGGGAAGAAGGCGGCGCCGAGTTGATGCTGAAGCAGGGGCTGTTTGCCGCCAAACCTGAACGTGTTTTTGGGCTGCATGTAACCTCGAATCTCCCAACAGGCATGATAGGGCTCAGGGGCGGGCCAACCATGGCCAGTGAAGACTCTTTCAGTATCCAGGTTAAAGGACGTCAAACCCATGGCTCCCGTCCCTGGAATGGCGCCGACCCCATAGTGGCCGCGGCACAAATTGTCGGTGCCTCGCAAACCATTATCAGCCGCCGCACGGATTTGACTGCCGGCCCCGCAGTATTGAGCTTTGGTGCCATCAACGGCGGGATACGTTCGAATATCATTCCCGATGAGGTTGAGCTTATCGGCACCATCAGAACCTTTGATCAGCCGAGCCGGGCCAATATCAAACGGCAACTGAGCAAGACCGCCGAAATGATAGCGCAAGCCAATGGCACTGAGGCGAAGACAGAGATAGTCCAAGGCTATCCTGTGCTGGTGAACAGTGCTGAATTGGTGGCTGAAGTCAGGCCCTTGCTGGAGCAATTGGTCGGCAAGGGGAGGCTGGTGGAACCCGGGCTTATCACAGGGGCTGAGGACTTTGCTTTCTACGCGCAAGAAACCCCGGGGGTTTTCTTCTTTCTTGGGGTAACTCCTGAGGGGACTGACCCGGCAACGGCGGCCAGCAATCACTCCCCCTATTTCTATGCCGATGAAGCAGCGTTCAAGACGGGGGTAGAGGCGTTGACCACACTGGCACTCACCAGCTTAAGCGGCAAATAAACCGTACGGGATAAAGCATTTTGCTTACAAAATCTGACAATTCCGCATCACTTGTTACTTGATTTACAGTGCTTTTTTACCCGATATTGGATCTTTTGAAATCAGCAATCAGCCAAGGAGCGACCCAATGAAGCGTACGCTGACCGCCCTGCTGATGTCAGCCAGCCTTCTTGGTGCGGCGACAACACAGGCGACCACGGCCGAAGATATTCAGAGTTTTACCCTGAATAACGGCATGAAAATCATGGTATTGGAGGATTCATCCATTCCCAATGCCAACATGTATCTGTTTTGGAAGGTGGGTTCACGCAACGAGGTGCCCGGGATCACAGGGATCTCCCACTTCTTCGAGCATATGATGTTCAATGGCTCCAAGAAATACGGCCCTAAGATGTTTGACCGCACCATGGAAGCGGCCGGTGGCGCCAACAACGCCTACACTACTGAAAACGTGACCGTTTATACCGACTGGTTCCCTTCCAATGCGCTGGAAACCATTTTTGATCTGGAAGCCGATCGGATTGCGGCGTTGGATATCAATGCCGAGATGGTAGAGAGTGAGCGCGGCGTAGTTGCCTCCGAGCGTACCACAGGGCTGGAAAACTCCAACTGGCGTACCCTGCAGGAAGAGGTAAAAGGTGTGGCCTTCAGGGCGCATCCCTATAGCTGGTCTGTGATTGGCCATGAATCTGATATTGCGGCCTGGACCTTGGAAGATCTGGTGCAGTATCACAAGACCTACTATGCCCCCAACAATGCGGTTGTGGTGATTGCCGGTGACGTTAAGCTGGCCGAGGTCAAGCGTCTGGCCCAGCGTTACTTTGGCCCTATCCCGGCGCAAGAGCCACCCAAGGCGGTGAAGACAGTCGAGCCGCTGCAAAAAGGGGAACGACGGGTCTTCGTCAAGAAGGAGTCTGTCAGCACGCCCAATATCATGCTGGCCTATCACGTACCGGCCACCACCAATAAAGACTATTACGCGCTGGATCTGCTGACCTCGATTCTGAGTGAAGGCAACAGCTCGCGCCTCTACAAGGCTTTGGTGGACAAGCAGTTGGCGATTGCCGCCGAGACTTATATGCCCATGTCTTTTGACCCCAACCTGTTGTACATCCTTGGGGTGGCGGCCACAGGTGTCAGCGCCACCACTCTGGAGCAGGCATTGATCGAAGAGGTCAACCGTATTGCCCGTGACGGTGTTAAGGTTGAAGAGTTGGAAAAAGCCAAAAATATCAAGCTGATGGATTTCTATCGCAGTATGGAAACCATCAATGGCAAGGCCAACACCCTGGGCACCTACGAACTTTATTTCGGTAGCTTCGACAAGCTGTTCCAGGCACCGGATGCCTATAATCAGGTCACAGTGGCCGACATTCAAAGGGTGGCAGAAACATACCTGCGCCGTGCCAACCGCACTGTGGGGGTACTGGCTGCACAAGAGGAGGCGGATCAATGAGCAAGGTTTTTTCTCTCAAGGCCTCTCTGGGCGCCGTGGCCATTGCCGCAGCCTTGATGGTTTCAGGTTGTCAGTCTACCCAGGTGAAGGTGAGCCAGGATACCGGCCACTTTGTACTGCCAACATATGAAAGAGTCACTCTGGATAACGGCCTGACGCTGATGCTGATGCCGCAGAAAGAGGTGCCGCTGATCACCCTGAACGCCGTGGTGAAAGTCGGCAGCGTCAATGACACCACAGCCGGTGTGGCAGAGGTGACGGCTCAGGGCTTGTTGCTTGGCGCCGCCGGTCGCACCAAGGCCAGCATAGAGCAGGAGGTGGACTTTCTCGGTGCCAGTCTGAATGCCGATGCCGGCCGTGAGGGCAGTTACCTCAGCGCCGATTTTATGGCCAAAGATGCCGATACCATGCTGGGATTGTTTGCCGATGTGCTGACCCGTCCCGACTTTGATGCCACCGAGTTTGATAAGCTCAAGAGTCGCAGAGTCGCCGAGCTGGCGCAGGAGAAAGAGAGTCCCAAGTCCGTGATTGGGCGCTACTTCAACAAGTTGGTCTTCGGTCAGCATCCTTATGGCAATGCCACTTCGGGAACCAGCGAGTCTGTGTCCCAGTTGACGGTCAACCAGCTGAGAGCCTTCCACAAGGGCTACTATCAACCGGCCAATACCGCTATCAGCGTGGTGGGCGATTTCGACCCGGCGCAGATGAAGGCCAAGCTGCAGGCGGCATTCGGTCAATGGAGCAACAGTGAATCGCTGCGTGCCGTTGACCTCAAGCAGGGGCTGCCGACTCTGTCTGCCAGCCGAGTCTTGCTGGTGGATAAGTCGGACGCGATAGAGACCACCTTCACCATAGGTGGCCTGGGTGTGACTCAGGATAACCCTGACTATGTGGGCCTGACTGTGGTCAACACCATACTCGGTGGCCGTTTTACCTCCTGGCTCAACGATGAGCTGAGGGTGAATGCCGGTTTGACCTATGGCGCGCGCTCGGGTTTCGTTCCCTATCGTGACTCAGGGGTGTTTATGATCAGTACTTTCACCAAGTCGGCTACTACAGAGGAAGCCATTGACTTGGCACTCAAGACCTACAGCCGCCTGTGGCAGAAAGGGATAGATCAGCAGACTCTGGATTCAGCCAAGGCCTACGTCAAAGGCCAGTTCCCGCCCAAGTTTGAAACCAGCGGCCAGTTGGCCGGTCTGCTGTCAGACATGTACCTGTACGGTTTTGATGAGTCCTATATCAATCAATTCCAGCAACGGGTGGATGGACTGACTCTGGCGCAGACCAAGCAGTTGGTCGATAGCTACTTCCCCAAGGATAAGTTGCAGATGGTGCTGATTGGCAGCGGCGACAAGATAGCCCCGATAGCGGCCAAGTATGGCGAGGTGACCCGGGTCGATATCAAGGATGTCGGTTTCGGCGGTTAACCCGACCAACTTAATCAGACAGCCACCTCAATTGAGGTGGCTTTTTATATCATTCTGCATACGCGCTTTTACTTTGGGGCTTGAACTTCACACAAGTTCAGCCTGCGTTTGTCGTTCACGACAAACAGCCTGTCATCCATAAAGCTGACCTGAGCCTTGGCCGGTTTGATGTCACCGAGACTTTGAACCTGGGTTAGTGCCAGTTCAAAGGCGCTTTGATCCTCGGCCAGTGGATGACACTCGAAGCGATTGTTGCCCTTGGTTCTTAACCACAGCTGTGGCCCACAATTGCTGAAACGGGCGCTGCCGGGCGCCAGAAGGCGAGACGACTGCAAGAGCAGATCTTTTTCCTGACCACTGCCGAGCATTTTGGAAAGCTTGCCAAAGAGGCTGTCCGGCAGGCCATATCTGTACTCTGCCAATATTGTCTCTTGACTGTCCGCTGCAGACTGCCCCTGACAGAGGCAGAAAATCTGCCTGTCACAGACCTGGATCTCTTCCAGCCAGTGTGGGCTGCCCGGCTTTAAGGCGGTGAGCTCAGGTTCGTCCGGCTCCTTGTATCTGTTGACCAAGTGACACTGATCATCCTTGATAAATAACCAGGAAATGGCTCGGCCCTTACGGGTATTGGGGGAACTCATTCGCAGCAGCAGTTGATTGTCATCCAGCGGGCAAAGCTGCAATGGCAGAAAGTGGAAGTGTTGCTGCTCCACAGTCATGGAAAGCACATCCGGATTGGCAAAGGGGTAGTGCTGCGCCTTATCTTCTGTCAGCGAATCCCAGATCCAGAGCCCGGTTTCATCCACCAAGGTGAGTTGTTGATGCCAGAGGCAGACCTGGGGATGCCCCTTAAATTGGGTGAGATCCAGCAGCAAGCTGGGGGAGTCCGCCTCGGTAGGCCAAATGGCCAGCAGCGGCTTACGCTCTGACTCGTCCCACAGCGTCAGCGCCAATAACTGCGGTGCCAGGAAGCGTGCGGCCTCCAGCAACCAGCCTTTGTGGTTGAAATCCCACTCTCTGATGATACGGCTCTTGAGTCTGTGCATGAGATCTCCGGCAATAACAGCATTGGCATTGATTGTCGCAGAAACTGTGCAATAGATCTGCTACGAAAACAGAAATTTATCGGCTTGTTTATCGGGAAACTTTGTTCTGATCCAGGTGCGGTTCGACTGTGGGATTTGGCGGAGTTCAAAAGCTTCCGGGCACTAACGCCCCGGGCACTAACGCATAGTCACGACACCGGGTTGCCGTTTGCCTGCCGCGCCAGGTAAAAGGCAAAAGGCGTTTTATGTCCTAAACTTCTTTATGCCTGCCACTCAGCCACAGAGATCCCCATGACCATGACAGATAACAAGCAGCTCGAAACGCCCACGACTCTGGATTCACTCGATTCGGCCCAATGGTTGCATATTTCGGAAACGGTAAAACTCTTGTTGTTGTCGATAGCCCAGATAGAGTTGACCCTGACTGACGGTGAACACAATGTCACCGGTTTAGGGAGTCTGTTTACCGACATGGCGGAGCAATTGCGTGAGGTGAATGCTTGGTTGGAAACTCAGGAGGATACTCCGGCCGAGATCCGCGATCATGGCCGCCATCTGGCCGGTAAGGTCAATGAAGGCATAGTGGCTTTTCAGTTCTATGATCGTCTGTCACAAAGGCTCAACCATGTGGTGACCGGGCTGGCGCTGACTGAAGAAGTTCTGCGGGATGAGCATAGTCGCACCTCGGAACATGCCTGGAAAATGTTACAGCGTACGATTAAGTCGACATACTCGCTGGACTGTGAACGCAAAATGTTTGATCTTGTGCTGCAGGGAATGCCACTACACGAGGCTTTGAGCCAGTATCAAGATGAACATCTCAAGCAAAACAACAACGATATCGAACTCTTCTGATTTTCTACGCCTGTTTATTATTTCCCTGGCCTTGGCCTGGCAACCCGCCTGGGCTGGCAAGGCCTCCTTTAGCCAATTCTGTGAAGCGCTCAATGGCCATTGGCAGGGGGATGGCGCCCAAAGCAGACAAACACCGAAGCAACTCAGCCTGGATGCCATCTGCAGTAAAGACAAGCGTCAGTTGTTACTCAGCGTCAGTGAAGGGGCACGCCATCCCCTGAGTGAAACCTGGTGGTTCAGAGACCAAGACCCCAGCGTGGGGCTCTGGTACTTTGACGGTGTGACCGAAGAACGCTTTCAATCTTTCACTCTTTACCATCAGGGCAGCGGATTTTCCCTGCTGGGTGAAGGGCAGTCCGGCGGACGCCCGGCGCTGATCCAACTGCTATTCGAAGCCGACAATGACGGCTGGCTCTGGCGCCAGAATCTGCACTATCTGGATGAGGACTCGGATAGCTATCAAACCTACAGAGCCATCTCACTGCAACATCGCTGATTTATTTAGCGCCGCTGAAACCCTGTTGACGCCATGCTTCATAGCTGATGATAGCCACTGCGTTGGAAAGGTTCAGGCTGCGGCTGGAGGGTACCATAGGGATCCTCAGTCTGTGCTCTGCAGCAATGCTCTGCAATATTTCCTGAGGCAGGCCGCGGCTCTCTGGGCCAAACAAAAGCACATCACCTTGCCGATACTCGAGCTCAGAATGTGGCCGGCTGCCCTTGGTGGTGCAAGCCAAAATGCGTTTGCCCGCCATGGCCGCGAGAAAGTGCGGGAAATCCGGGTAACGGTTTACTCGGGTCAGATCGCCATAATCCAGCCCGGCCCGGCGCAGTTTTTTCTCTTCCAGATCAAAACCCAAAGGTTCTATCAGGTGTAGCTCGCAGCCGTTGTTGGCGCAGAGACGGATAATGTTGCCGGTATTGGGGGCGATTTCGGGTTCATAGAGGGCAATGTGGAACACGGGTTTACCTTATTGCATGCAGATGCGGGCATTATACCATTCCGCTAAGGAGTGTACTCTCTCAGTGAGAATGCAAAGTCGCTAGAAAGTAAAAAGCCCCTTACGGGGCTTTTTCAGGCGAGGTAATCGCTTACATCTCGTATTTGACAGTCAGGTAGAAGAAACGACCTATGTTGTCATAGCTGGCACTGCCTGCACCTGTACCAGTGGTGCTGCCTGGCAGATCACGGTCGAACACATTGTCCACCCCGAGACCGAACTCCAGTCCATTATCCATGGCATAGGTGGCATACAGGTCTGTAACACTGTATGAACCATAGCTCATAACATTGGAGTAAGGCACGTCATAGTTGGCGCGGAACTGTGGTGTATACAGATCTACCGAGTCCAGATAACGTGTCTTCCAGTTCAGGTTCCAGGCGTCGTAGCTGTAGTTCAGCACCAACTGACCTTGCCACTGTGCTTCACCCAGAGTGCCGGCATACTCTTCAAAATCGGTCGCATCATCCTGGAAAGGATACTCGTTGCGTTCAATCAGATAAGTACCCAGCAGGTTGGTGCGCAGATCGCCGCCAAATAGTGGGAAGTCATAGCCGACTTCAAAGTCGACCCCTGAAGCTTCCTGCTTGGCTACGTTCTGTACAATCTGAGTGATGTTAGTGATCTCGTGTGAGGTGGGATCTCGGGTGATCAAGTCACAGTATTGGTTGTTGATACCTGTGGGTGAATCCACGCAGCGATCGATAATATTCTGTGCAGAGATATTGGCGATAGCATCTGTGATTTCAATGTTCCAGTAATCCACAGTCATCACCAGACCTTCAACGAATGAAGGCTGGAAAACCAGACCGACAGTGTAGCTGTCAGACTCTTCAGGCTCCAACTGGTCATTACCACCTGAAACTCCTTCTAGGGTGGCGCTGTCATAGTTGGAATCGAAGTCAGCCGGAATACCGAGAGCGGCACAGTTGGCTGCACGAATCGCCTGCTGATCCGGGCTCAGACCCGACAGCTCACTGGCTTTACAGCTATCATCAACACTGAAGAAGTTCTGGCCTTGGGCACCATAGTATTCACCAATGTTAGGTGCACGCAGAGCGGTAGACAGAGTCGAGCGTAAACGCAGTGAATCTATGATGGTCCAGTCCAGACCCAACTTCCAGCTGGTGGCATCGCCAATAGTGGAGTAGTCGGCGTAACGGATAGCACCATCAACCGTCAGGTTCTGGATACCAGGCAGGTCTTCCAGCAGTGGTACAGAGATCTCGGCATAGATTTCTTTGACATCGAAATCACCGCCTTCACTTTGCAGGGCGTTGAAGAAGGTGGCGCCGGTGGCGGCAAATGGATCTTCTTTACTCTTACTCTTTTCCTTGCGGTATTCGATACCGGAAGCGAAACCAACCATACCGGCAGGCAGTTCAAACAAGGCTGAGTTGGACATAGAGCCACCAATGACATACTGCTCAATCTTGGCGGTACCTTCAGTGGTAGTGCTGAACCAGTCGGCAGCTTCGCGGGTTACTGCACCATCGCCAAACAGATTGACTGGCACACAACCTGCGGCCTGGGCATCTGCGTCACGACAGACGATTTCGCCGCTGACAGGATCGCGGATGGCATCGACTGACTGCTGGAAGTTTTCAAAGATCAGGTTGTTGTAGTTGGTACGGGTCTGCTCTGTCTGACCATAGATGGCATAGGCTTCCATCTCCCAGTCTTCCAGTACAACGCCGTTTAGACCGATCACATACCTTTGAGTGGTACGCTCGTCATCTTCAGCGCGAGGCCCCATATCGGTCATAAAGCGGTTAACCACAACATAACCTTCTCCGGCCTGATCCATCAAAGCACCCAATTCATCAGAGATGTAGGGGTTATCACGGGTAACCAGAGTGTTGTCCGGATCGAAGAAGAAGAACGCCGGCTGCCCTGAAGTGGTGGCGTTGGTTCGGCTCCACTTGGCTTCAAAATAACCATTCAGGCTATCGGTAAAGTCGTAGTTGGCCTTGAAGTTGATGGTGGTACGATCAAACTCAGGTTGCAGCTCTTCCCACTGACGCAGGTTGATATAGTCACAGCCTTCACCGGCACAGAGTACACCGTCGGTGAATTCACCTGTTCCTACTTCGACCGGAGTGCCATCTGGCTTGAAGGTATAAACACCTGGGGTGCCACCGTAGAAGCCAACGGTACCTGCATTACTGATACCCCAATAACCGGCATTCTGGTACAGGGTCTTGTAAGTGTCACTACCGGGTGGGTTGGTCAGTGAAGACCATGAGATAGCGGTTTGGTCGCGATCCAGCATCTCCAGGCGGTCTTGCTGAGCGTATTCGACCGAGATGGCGGCGTTACCACGATCGTTATCAAAGTTGGAGCCATAGGCCAGGCTAAAGCGCTGGTTATTGTAGTCGCTGTCATCGGCGATACCGGCGGCGGCTGAGGCTGTCAGTCCTTCAATCTTCTTCTTCATCTTGAAGTTAACAACACCGGTAACCGCATCGGCACCATAAATGGCCGAGGCACCACCCGTGATGATTTCAACACTCTCAACCCACTCGGTTGGAATGGTGTTAACGTCAATAGAAGAAGTACCTGGGCTACTGGCTACATGACGCTTGCCATCGACCAGTACCAGAGTCCTGGAGGCGCCCATGCCACGCATATCCAGCAAGTTCAAACCGGCAGTACCGATAGAACTTCCTGAGTTGGCCAGTGAGTAAGTGTTTGCCAGAGCTGGCAGTTCGTTGAGTGCTTCACCTATGTTCACGGCCCCTGTTTTGATCAGAGACTCGCCTGAAATTACGGTAACCGGGCTTGGTGCTATCGCACCTTCACGCAGAATACGTGAGCCTGTTACCTGGATTTTTTCAATCTGCTGCTCATTTTGTTCCTCTGCCATGGCCGGAGAGGCCACTGCCAGAGAAGCAAAACCCGTTGCTGCAAAAAGTGAAAAGCGAATGGCGTTCGCCAGCAATTTCTCTTTTAACATACCAACTCCCTATGAAATTGTTTAGATATTGTTATTTATGTTTCTTGTTGTAGCTAAACAATACTAGTATTTGTAAAAATCTCTTTCAATAGTTGATTTGCTGGTATGTTTTGTATTCGTAAGTGTTAATTTACTGTATTAAATTTGTGTAATAAAAAACCCGGCAGAAGCCGGGCTTGTTTTTACTGTGTTTGGTTTAGAAGAAACCCAAGGGACTGGTGGAGTAACTCACCAGCAGATTCTTGGTATTTTGGTAGTGAGACAGCATCATTTTGTGGGTCTCCCGGCCGATACCTGACTTTTTGTATCCTCCGAAAGCGGCATGTGCCGGGTAGGCATGATAGCAGTTGATCCAGACCCGTCCTGCCTGGATCCCCCGCCCCATCCGCTGTGCCCGATTCATATCCCGGGTCCAGACGCCGGCACCCAAACCATACTGAGTGTCGTTGGCAATGCTGAGAGCTTCTGCTTCATCTTTGAAGGTGGTTACAGCAACGACTGGGCCAAAGATCTCCTCCTGAAATACCCGCATCCGGTTATGGCCACTGAGTATTGTCGGGGTAACATAATAGCCCTGACTCTGGGAGCCCGGCAGATTGTTGGCTTGACCGCCAAGCAGTACTTTGGCGCCTTCATTGCGGCCAATTTCCAGATAGCTGAGTATTTTATCAAACTGCTCCTGTGACGCTTGAGCGCCGACCTGAGTGTCGGTATCCAGCGGATCTCCCTGTTTGATACCCTGGGCTCTGGCGATGACCCGCTCGATAAATTTGTCGTAGATGGACTCCTGGATCAGTACCCGGCTGGGACAGGTGCAGACTTCACCCTGGTTGAAAAAGGCCAGCAACATGCCTTCGACCGCCTTATCCAGATAGTCGTCTTCCTGTTCCAGGACATCGGCGAAATAGATGTTGGGGGATTTCCCGCCCAGCTCCACGGTCGAGGGGATTAGTGACTCGGCGGCGCACTTGAGTATGTGGTAACCCACTTCGGTTGAACCCGTGAAAGCCAACTTGGCGATGCGTTTGCTGGTGGCCAGCGCTTGACCCGCCTCGGCGCCAAAGCCGTTGACGACATTAAGCACCCCGGCAGGCAGCAAATCTTGAATCTGCTCCAGCAGTACCATGATGGAAACCGGTGTCTGCTCCGCTGGCTTGAGTACGATACAGTTGCCAGCCGCCAGTGCCGGGGCTATCTTCCAGGCAGCCATCAAGAGTGGAAAGTTCCAGGGAATGATCTGCCCAACCACGCCCAAAGGTTCGGGAAAGTGATAGCTGACCGTGGTGGCATCAATATCGGCAGCGCTGCCTTCCTGCGCGCGAATACAGCCGGCAAAGTAACGGAAGTGGTCCACCAACAGGGGTAAGTCGGCATTGAGGGTTTCCCTGACTGCCTTACCGTTTTCCCAGGTTTCGGCCACTGCCAGCATCTCCAACCTCTGCTCTACTCGATCGGCAATGCGCAGTAACAGATTGGCCCGTTCGGTGACTGAAGTCTTGCCCCAACTCTCTTTGGCGGCATGGGCCGCATCCAACGCCAACTCGATATCCCGGGCGTCAGAGCGGGCGGCCTGACAGAAGACTTCGCCGGTGACCGGGGTACGGTTATCAAAGTATTGTCCGCCAACCGGCGCGAGCCACTTTCCACCAATAAAATTGTCGTACTTATCCTTGAACTGCAGCAGGGCACCCTGAGTGCCGGGTTGGGCATAAATCATGGTGAGTTTCCTCGTCTTGTTGAAAGGTTTTTCTTGTATTTATCTGTTCGGCCACAGCGGCCTTGGCTCAGGTAAACGCAAAGGCCGGGCCAGTGTGAGCCTGCTTGTTCATTTATTGTGCTAACAGTATGATGAAAAACTAAATTTGCGATTGCTGTATCTTGGCGTGGTGCCGGGTACTCGAGTTGTCTATCGCGCAAACTGTGGCAAAAAGGTACACACAGGTGTACCAGAATGGAGCAGGGCTATGACACTCAAGACCCATTCCCAATCCTGGTTATCGGCTTCCTGGCAACGTTGCCAGGGGGCTGGGCTCAATCCCGCCGCCATACCCGATGAACTCAGGCTCAATACTGCAGCCCTTGATGAGCGGCGCCAGCGCCATGGCCGGCTGCTGCAAGCCGTGGAGCACAGTGCACTGCCACTGTTCAATCAACTTATGGGGCGAACCCAGAGCCGGCTCATCCTCTCGGATCCTCAAGGTTTTGTGCTGCATCACTGGGGTGTGAGCCGCTACTCACAAAAGCTTGCCAATATTGCCCTGGATACCGGGGTCAACTGGCTGGAGCAATACAAGGGAACCAATGCCATAGCCGCGGCACTCAGCGAACGCCAGTGTGTTTCGGTTATCGGTGAGCAGCACTTTATCAAGAGCCACAGATTTATGAGTTGCACCGCCAGCCCGCTGTTTTCCCCGGACGGTGAGTTGCTGGGAGCCTTGGATATCACCAGTGAGCAGCAAATCCATACCCCAAAGACAGCCATCTTGGTGTCCAGTTTGGCGCAGCAGTTGGAGCTGGCCTTATTGTGCCGACTCCCCGGCGCTGCTGTTCGATTGGATCTGGCGCCGCAACAAGCCCTGTTGCATTCAGGCTGGCAAGGCGTATTGGTGCTCGACCTTGATGGACGGGTGCTGGGCGCCAACCCTATGGCAAGGCAGTTGCTCAAAGGCATCAACCTGGGCCAAATTCATCAGGCCTTGTCCCCTCAGGTATTGAGTCGGGGCAGCGGCCGCTTGCAGCAGGGATTGGTGTTCAGAACCCAGGCGTTGGAGCAGCCTCAACATACCAAGCCTGTGGTTCGAACGAGCCAGAGCCGAGAAAGCCAGACCAGAGAAAGCAGCGCAGCTTTTAAAGAACCCAGGTTGGAGCAAGCCTGGCAGCAGGCGCGTAAGGTGTTGGCACGAAATATCCCTTTGCTGATCCTGGGGGAAACCGGAGTGGGCAAGGAGCAGTTTGTCAAACAGCTGCATGTGCAAAGTCCCAGGCACCAGCAGCCTTTTGTGGCGGTCAACTGCGCCGCGATCCCGGCGGAGCTGGTGGAATCAGAGCTGTTTGGTTATCAGGCGGGTGCTTTTACCGGTGCTTCCAGGCAGGGATATGTCGGCAAAATACGTCAGGCGCACCAGGGATCCCTGTTTCTGGATGAAATAGGCGAGATGCCCCTGGCGGCCCAGAGCCGTTTGCTTAGGGTGTTGCAGGAGCGCGAGGTGGTGCCCATTGGCAGTAATCAGGCACACAGCGTCGACATTCAGGTGATTGCCGCCACTCATATGGACTTACCAGCATTGGTGCAGCAGGGGGCCTTTCGCGCCGATCTCTATTACCGGCTCAATGGCTTGCAGGTCACACTGCCTGCATTGCGCCAGCGAAGCGACCTGCGGCGTCTGATCCACAAATTGCACCAGCGCTATCGAGTTCGGCCCCAGAGCCTGTGTCCTGTGCTGGAGCAGCGATTGCTGCAATATCATTGGCCGGGAAACCTACGGGAGCTGGATAACCTGATGCAGGTAGCCTGTTTGATGGCCGAAGAGTTCCCTGAACTCAACTGGCAAACGCTGCCTGAGAGCCTGCAGCAGACCTTGGGTACTGCAGAAGAGGCGATGGCCGGCTTGGCACCCGCGCCGGGCAACAATCTGCACAGCCAAATGCAGACGCAAATTCGCGACACCTGGCTAGCCTGCAATGGTAACGTCAGTGAAGCGGCACGCCGTTTGGGGATTAGCCGAAACACCCTATACCGTAAGCTTAAGGCGTTGGCGCTGAAGTAGTTTTAGATGTTGATATTTTGTTAATGGACTCGCAGTAGTACAGTCAATGATTGAGGCCAGTGCAACAGATTGGGATTATTGAATGTGAACCAAGCCGCGAAATAGCCCATGAGTTGCACGCCTCGACACTCTGCGAATTATCCGATGTCTCGCCGGTGGTTTTTCCACTAGTCTTGAATCCATATTTTCAACAGCAGGAGCGGTAATCATGTTTAAGGCACTCGTATTGACCCAAAATGATAAACGGACCCAGGCCCAGATAACCCAATTGGAGGACAGCGATCTGCCTGAGGGGGATGTCCTGGTCGATGTTGCCTACAGCTCGCTGAACTACAAAGACGGCCTGGCGGTGACCGGGCTTGGCAAGATTATCCGTCAATTCCCCATGGTGCCGGGTATCGACTTTGCCGGTGTGGTGCGAGAGTCAGCCCATCCGGATTATGAGCCAGGCGATGAGGTTATCCTCACCGGCTGGGGCGTTGGCGAAAACCATTGGGGCGGTATGGCCGAGAGTGCCAGAGTCAAGGGGGACTGGCTGGTGCCTATGCCACTGGGTTGCACAGCCGCCAAGTCGATGATGATAGGCACCGCCGGCCTCACGGCCATGCTGTGTGTACAAGCGCTGCAGCAAGCTGGGATCAAACCGGAAGATGGTGAGGTGTTGGTAACAGGTGCCAGTGGTGGGGTCGGCTCGGTGGCCGTGACGCTGCTGGCTAAACTCGGCTTTAAGGTTGTAGCCAGCACAGGTCGCCTGGAGCAGAATGCGGCTTGGCTCAAGCAGCTTGGCGTCAGCGATTTAATTGAGCGCAGCGAGCTTGAGCAGGATGCCAGACCATTGGATAAGCAGCGCTGGGCCGCCGTAGTGGATACCGTAGGGAACAAGGTGCTGGCCAGCGCATTGTCACAGCTGAATTATGGTGGGGTTGCCGCGATTTGCGGCCTGGCGGGTGGCTTTGCCCTGCCAACCACGGTAATGCCCTTTATTCTTCGTGGCGTCAGCCTGCTGGGAATCGACTCGGTGCAGTGCCCGGCCGCCAAACGCCGCGCTGCCTGGGAGCAGATAGTGGCTCTGTTGCCTGAGAGTTACTATCAAGAGGCTTGCCATGAAATCACTCTGGAGCAGGTACCCGAGGCCGCAGCGCAAATCGTTAAAGGTGAAATCAGCGGCCGCACTCTGATTAAAGTCGGCTGATCCTCGTCTAAAAAAGGGGCCTCTGGGCCCCCAACAGTTTGTTGTGACCTGTCCTGAATACAGTTAGGCCCCAACAATACGGCTCCAACCCAGCTTTTCTGTTTATATTCCCTCTTATTGAGTCGGTGCTTGGCTAACTTTGACTTCGATTAGCTTTTGAGCTTGAGAAAGAGCCAAAGTCATAGTGGTTTATCAGTCGCTCTCATTTCCCCCCTGATTTCTTGCCTGTCTTGTGGGCTGTGGCGAAGTTTGGAAACCGTTCCAAAAAATGTCACTTGTCCAGCTTTGCGGTTAAAACCCAAGCCAGATGTCATTTTTAAATGTTGCCCTTTTGTTTAAAAAGCAACTGACGCTTAACTCCCGTTTTGGAATTGATTCCATCCCTAAGATGCCAGTGTCGATTAAAACGAAAAAGGTGATGACAGATGAGCAAAGTAGATCTGCTGGGACGCCGTAACTTTATTAAGGGCGTTGGCGCCGCTGCCGGAGTTGCCGTGGCTGCTCCCGTGTTGGCTGTATCGGAAAAAGCCACGGATGTGAGTTGGGATAAAGAAGTTGAAGTGCTGATTATCGGTTCAGGGTTTGCTGGTTTGGCAGCGGCCATTGAGGCGACCCGCAAAGGCGCCAAAGATGTACATATCTTTGAAAAAATGCCTTATTTCGGTGGTAACTCTGCCATTAACGGTGGCTTGTTCGCCGCACCGGGTACACCTATGCAGCAACAGGAAGGTGTCAAGGACTCAGTAGAACAGATGGTTGCCGATCAGTTGAAATCGGGCCGGGGTATCGCCGATGAGGAACTGCTGCGTCATGTGGCTTCACATGCGGTGGAAGCCTTGCAGATGACCCTGGATGCCGGCGCCGAATACCATCCTTACCTGCAACAATTGGGTGGTCACTCGGTTGCCCGTACTTATCAAACCGCGGTCAGTTGCGGCGCAGGTATTACCCAGCCTTTGTATAAAGAGTGCCAGCGTATCGGAGTCAAGACCCATAACCGCTCCAAGTTTGAGGGCTTTGTCCTCGGCAAGGATGGTCGCGTCGAAGGGGTGAAGATGCGTCAGGGTTATTACTTCGGCGAAGAGGACTCTGGCAAGTTGGTGTATATCAAGTCCAAGCGTGGTGTCTTGATGGCAACCGGTGGCTTTGCCCAGAATATCGGCCTGCGAATGGCGCAGGATCCGACTCTGACCCATGAAGTGGGTTGTACCAATACTCCCGGCGCCACAGGTGAAGGTATGTTGGAGATGTTCCGCCTCGGCGCTGTGCCTGTGCATCTGGCACATATTCAGTCCGGGCCCTGGGCCTCTCCCGATGAGGGCGGTTTTGGTTATGTTTCCAACTATTCCATCTTCAACTTCCCTCATTCAATTGCGATTAACCGCATGACGGGTAAGCGCTTTATGAATGAAATTGCCGACCGCAAGACCCGCGCCGATGCCGAGTTGGCCTGTCGCGACGCCAAGGGAGAACCGCTGCCACCTATCTTGATCACCAGCTACAAGGACTCCAAACAGCACCCCAATACCGCCAAGGTGCTCAAATACAATGTGGGATGGAAGTTTGACTCACTGGAGGCACTGGCCAAGCACTTTGAGGTGCCTTTGAAACCGCTTAAGGCACAAATCGAAGAGTACAACCGTTATGTCAAGAGCGGTGAAGACAAGCAGTTTGGCAAGAACATGACCAAGGCAAAAGATAAGTATATTGAAGCGCCTTTCACTGTGGTGCGTCTGTGGCCTAAGGTGCACTACTGCCAGGGCGGAGTCCAGGTGAACACCAAGGCTGAAGTCAAAGACAGCCTCACAGGTAAGCCGGTTGCCGGACTCTATGCCGCAGGGGAAGTCTGTGGCGGCATCCATGGCGTTAGCCGCCTGGGAAGCTGCTCTATCCCCGAATGTATGGTGATGGGTATGACTGCGGCCCGCAGCATGATGCAAGCCTGAATTGAACGGTGAGAGAGGACTCAATAATGAAGAAAGCAAACTTAGTATGGGCACTGCTGTTGGCAGGGCTAACTTCGGTATCGGTTCATGCCGTTCAGCAGCGCGATTATCACAAGGCAGTGATAGGCAAGGATTGCAAGGTATGCCACGACCAAGGGATTAAGCAGTACCCTTCAGATGGTGCCTGCCTGAAGTGCCACGATGTCGATGAGCTGGCAAAAAAGACAGCCCGCAGTGGTGAGGACAGATGGCAAAATCCCCATGACAACTTGCATTATGGTAAAGACTTGCCTTGTGTTGAGTGTCATGGTGAACACCAGCCTAAAAAACCTCTGTGCAGTAATTGCCATACCTTTAAATACGATAAACATAAGGAATAATGAAAGGGTTTATATGCTGCCTCAAGTTTCCTCCACCGGCAGCATGACCCGTATATATCTTTGATTAAAATAGTCCCTGCAACTGCTGTTTTAATTCAATGATAGGCTCACTTGATCACAAGTGGGCCTTTTTTGTTTGCTGGCTCACAACTCTTTTTCATTCTGTTATCTTTTTTGTTGCCTGTGTTCAGACAACATTTTTGGAATGGATTCCAAGTATATGCTTCGCCTGATATTTACTCTAAATATAATTGAGGTTCCAGGTGATGAATAAGAAACTAATATTAATTTCACTGCTGATTTCCAATACAGCGATGGCAGAAAAGTTACCGGATTTTTTAGACTCGGCTGATATTGAAAACGCAAGCTTTGTCTGTTTGGGTGAAACGCCAGAGTATTCCAAACAAGATCAAAAGTATGTCGATATTCTCTGGGATGAAACCTTGCGTTATTTAAATGGCTTTGCCCAGGCGCTCACCAATGGCGAGCAAGCTCATTGCCTGAACTCGGATGAGGCTATTTACGACACCAGCGCCGGTGGACAAAAGTTCTGCGTAATGGATCGCCGCGATATGCAGCTGATGGTGAAAAATATCTATCAGGTATTGCACAATCCCCAAAGTGCCAAAACTTGTTTCGGGGCTCGCCGTGATGTCAATTGGATCTACAGCCCTGGTGGGGAGCTGGAGCAAAAATCCCCGGTGGCTCAGTGGGCGAAACGCATGAGTTTTAATGAATTCTTCAAGCAGAAAGTCACCAATAAACAGGTGCAAAAGCAGGGAAAAATCTTTACTGATAACTTCTACAAAATGGTCACAGGTGATGAGGTGAAGATGCCATCGGCTTTCCCCTATGACATCAGCGCCAACGCCTTGCCCAACCTGTGGGCCGCTGCCGGTTGGTTCCCCATGTATGCCGAAGAAAGCAAGCGCAATGACAGGAACTTCAATAATGTTCGTGGCGGTTATGCTTATGCAGAGATCTTCGGTCACTGGGGACTACTGAGAATTGACAGCATCAATGGTGAGAAAGTCGGCGCCGAAGTAGGTATGACAGTACAGTCGGTCGATACTCTTTACCCGTTTCACAATCATGCCATTTCTGAAATGTACTACAACATGAGGCTGCCGGCTTGCACCAATCAGTTCAAGAGCCTGGCAATTAAAGCCGATTCACCTTTGTTGGAAACTGTAAAAGAGAATGACAAGATGCGCCGGGTCCGCTTCGATGCCGGGCAACCCAATGTCGATGCCATGTGGCTTTCCGGCAGCAGCGAACGCGATCCCCTGTTGTATTTTCACCAGAACACCATCCATGCCTTCGATGTTGATGGCAGCTGTGAAGCCAAGCCGGAAGAGAGAGCGATAGTCTCGGTTTGGGCCAGAAGCAATGCCCACGACAAACGCAATGACTATGGTACAACACTCTTGTGTGAATCAGCGCAGCAGCCGGGCACACCGGCCAAAAAGGGCGAAACCATTCAGTGCGATCTGAGTAAGCTCAAGTGGTAGTTAATCAAGATGAAAGCCGGCATTAGCCGGCTTTCATCTTATTCTACGGTCGTGTTTCTATTTTTGAGATTGGCCTTCAACAGGGCGATGAGTTGATTGCAGGCTTCAGTCTGGCTCTCTGGATTGAGATAGAGAGATTCATTAAACACGGGCAAGGGAGGGAGATCATGCTCTATGGGATCGAGGATCTGCATCTTGTCGTTGATCCTGAATTCGGCAATCGGAGCTATGCTCAAATCATTTTCAACCGCCATGCACAAGGCTTGGGGAGAGGGGGTAGAAAGCAGCACATTGATGGGCCGCATCGACAGTTGGTGGTTGGCAAACACCTGAGCTCTGATGGGGCAGTTTTCCGGGTAAAGTGCCATGGGAATCGTTTCCCGTTTATGGGCACTGCCGTTCTTGGCGGCCACCCAATGAAAACGTCGTTCGAACAGGAGCTCTCCCTGCACCGGAGGCTGCCAATGGGTCGCCACTATCAGGTCGAATTCCCCTTGATGCAACCGCTTATACAGATTGCCGCTGACATCTGTGTCTATGACTAACTCAATACAGGTGAACTCACGGACAAATTCCAGCAGGCAGTTGTCCAGATAATAGGTAATATAATCTGTGGGAACGCCAAGGCGAATGACTTCGCGATTCTGGCAGTCTTTCAGTTCATCCAGGGCCTGGGTGTTGAGTTGCATCATCTTATAGGCGTAGTTGAGCAGGGTATTGCCGGATTCGGTCAGCACCACGCCTCGATTGTCTCGGAGCAACAGCGGTTGACCGACACTTTCTTCCAGCTTCTTGATCTGTAAGCTCAATGCCGACGGGGTGCGACAGACTTTTTCTGCAGCCTTGGATAAATTGCCGCATTCGGCCACAGCAATAAAACTCTCGAGCAATTCTATTTTTAACATTGGCTATTGGCGTGACTCATAATGGTATCAGTATTACTCAATATCGCAGTCGCAGAAAGCTTGTTACTATTTTATTGTGAAGTTGGGAGAGTTTATATTTAAGCTTTGCTCAGGAGTGGCCAATGGGAAAATGGGAACGACGGGGAAACTATTTGGTTGAAGTGGCGCAACGTTGTTTAAGAGGACAGAAGACTTTTGGTTTATGTCGTTCTCATCTTGTTGAAGCCAGCCAAATATCCAAAGGCACTGTATATAATCATTTCACTACAGAAGCCGATCTCATGGTGGCAGTAGCTTGCAGTGAATATGAGTATTGGCTCAAGCAGGCCAAACAGGATGAAATACAATATAAAGACCCTCTGGAAAGGTTTATATTTCATCATTGTCAGCGGCTCTATGAAGTCTTGTCGACAAATAAATTTGTCATTGAGCGGATAATGCCGAATCAAGCTCTGTTGTTGTTGGCGACCGAGTTTTATCGGCATGGCTGTGAAAGACGTTTCGATGAATATATGCAGTGGAATGCCAAGACCATTTCCGCTGTGGGAGAGGTGCCAGGATTCGATCGGGTCGAGCTGGTGATGAGTTATCTGCGTGGCGCCATGATCAATACCGACGATGCCTGCAAGGCCCACGACGACCCGCAGCTCTATTACCAGTTCAGTTATGCGCTGATCCATCTGATGGGGCACTCAGATAAGCGCAGCCCCTCCAAGCAACAGTTTGCCGCCTGGCTAAGCCGCCAACCCAGTCTGGAGTATGAGCCTGAAGGTCTCAGTCGCGTGGTAAATGGATGACGACCTCAAGCCCACCTTGGGCGCGATTGCTTGCCTGGATATTGCCGCCGTGGGCTTGCACTGCGGCATCGGCAATGGCCAATCCCAGCCCCCAACCGCCACTCTCTCTTTCCCTGGCTGAATGCGGTCGATAGAAGGGCTTGAAAATAGCCTCCAACTCAGACTCCTCAATACCCGGGCCGTCGTCAGTAATGCTTATCTCTACCCATGGCCCCTTGGCCCCGGCGCAGATATTTACCTGGGTACGGCAGTAGCGGATGGCGTTGCGCAGCAGGTTTTCAATCGCCCGTGACAGCGGTCTTGGGTAGATGGGCAGCTCCAGTTCTTCCGGTATCAGGATGCTGAGTTCCTTTTGCTGCTGTTCGGCTTCAAATTCGGCATCGTCCAGTACCTGGCTCAGTGATTCGGCCAACCCCACCTTCAGCTTGTTGTCCTGTGCCTTGAGCTTCACCCGGGAAAGCTCCAGCAGCTCGGCAATCATTTTTTCCAGTTGGTCGGCCTCATAGGCGATACGTTCGGCTTCATCTCCGGCCATCCCCTTCTTGCGCGCCAGGGCCAGTGCCAATTGCAGCCTGGTCAACGGAGTTCGCAGCTCATGGGAGATGTCGCTTATCAGTCGCTGCTGATTATTGACCATGGTTTCGATGGCGGCCGCCATGCTGTTGAAGGCCTGGGCCAGTTCGCCGATTTCGTCGTGACGTCCGGCCGTGGCATCGTCGACCCGGCTGTTCAATTGCCCCAGCGCCAGAGCGTTGGCACTCTGTTTCAACGAACGCAGCGGCTTGCCCAGGTGCCAGGCCAACAAACCACAGAGCAACCCTGAAAGCAGAATCGCCAGCGACAATGTCAGTAACTTGTGTTCAATAAAGAAAAAGAACCAGGGCATGGGGTGGTGATCCGGCAACCGGCCATAAAGGGCATAGGGGGTGCCGTTAACCTTAAAATCGAACGGGCCGAATATCAGTTCATCGCGAAACTGGTGTGAAATGGGTGCGTTGGCTTCCTCCGCCATCAACATAAAGCGGCGCATGCCTTTGGACACTCTGTGAGTGTTGATTATCTGTCCCTGCTCATTGACCAGATAGATGCGAATTGGCTTGCCTTCCATGCTGCGTCTGCGCTCCCAATGGTGCAGAAAGCGGCCATTCAACTTGGCCGGTTCCTGTTGCAGCTCATCGGCGACCTGAGACAAGACCTCCCGCAGTTTAGGCGGCATTGGGGCCCTGTCATGGTTTTGCTGCAGCAGCGGCAGCATGCCAACAGCAAGAATGATCAGGCTGCTGCAGAGCCAAAAGCCCAGCAGCAGTTTGATAAAGAGGCGATTGGGCAGGGAAAATGACTTCATCAAGGGATCCAGATATAGCCTTTGCCACGTATGGTCTTGACCCTGGGACGACCGTCGCTGCGTTCCGGCAGTTTCTTGCGCAGGTTGGAAAGGTGCATGTCCAGGCTGCGATCAAAGGGCATCAGTTTTTTGCCAAGCACGGTTTCACTCAGTTCGTCTTTACCTATCAGTTCTCCGGCCTGATTGGCCAGGGTGTAGAGCAGGCTGAACTCAGTGCCGGTCAGCAGCAATAACTGTTCATTGCAATAGGCTTCCTGACGGGCGGAGTCCAGGCTGAGATCGCCTATGGTTTGAATACCGCTCTGGGGAATGTCCTGCGGGGTGATATTGGCGCGGCGTATGATGGCGCGGATCCTGGCTACCAGTTCCCTGTCATTGAAAGGCTTGGGCAGATAGTCGTCTGCGCCTATCTCCAGGCCAACCACTCTGTCTATCTCATCACCGCGGGCGGTAAGCATAAGCACAGGGGTTTGTTTCTTGCCACGCAGTTCCCTGAGCACTTCGAAGCCATTGAGCTTGGGCAGCATCACATCCAGCAGGATCAGGTCGTAATCATTGGCAATCGCCAGTTCCAGGCCGCTCTGACCATCATGGGCCAGTGTCAGCTCAAAGCCTTCCAGCTCCAGTAATTGCCCCAAGAGTTCGGCCAGGCCCAGGTCATCGTCTATCAATAAAATTCGGCTCATTTATACGCCTCACACAATTTCTCTCTGCCGAGTATACCCGCTTTTGAGTCAACTGCGGTTTAGCTGTGTAAGTCTGGGTAAAGATACGGATCTTCAACCAGGATAACCAAGCTTTACAGTGCTTTACTCAGTTTGAACCCACACTTACACATAGAGGACTAGACTGGAAGACGTCAAATACTTCCCGACCGAGAACGAGGATACTCTTATGAAGACTTCAATCAAAGCAAGCTTGCTGGCCCTGATTGCCGGCACCACTCTGATGGCTGGCGCTGCACAAGCCGGTAACGGCTACGGCGATTGCCCACACCGTGACGGCGACCGTGGTTATCATCACATGAAGGGCGAGCGCGGCTATCACCATATGAAAGGCGGCAAGGGCCATTTCGGCATGTTTGGCCTACGAGGTCTGGATCTGACCGACGCCCAGAAAACAGAGATTAAGGCGTTGATGGACCAGCACAGAAGCAGCATGTCACGTCCTGACAAGGAAACCCGTGCAGCGCACAGAGCCGAAATGCAGGCACTGATGACCTCAGGCAACTTCGATGAAGCCAAGGCCAAAGAGATTATCGAGCAGCGTCAGCAGGTGCGTGAACAACACATGCTGGAGCGGATGAAGCTGCACAACCAGATCTATAACCTGCTGACTCCGGAACAACAAGCCAAGTTCAAGGAGCGTATGGATAGACGTGGTGAGCGCCCTGAGCCTATCCAGGATTAAATCTGCTACTATGGGCTCAGTGACTCCCGACCGCTGAGCCTTTGAATGACAACGACTTCCCGCTACGAGTTTTGGGTTAAATTGGCGAGCCGCGCCGCAGTGGCGACTGCGATTACCCTGATCCTGATAAAACTGGCCGCCTGGCTCTGGTCCGGGTCGGCCAGTATGCTGGCCTCTCTGACCGACTCCTTTGCCGATGCCCTGGCTTCCATAGTCAACTTTATTGCCATTCGCTATGCCTTGGTGCCTGCCGATCAGGAGCACAGGTATGGTCACGGTAAGGCTGAGCCGCTGGCGTCTTTAGCCCAATCGGCCTTTATTATGGGGACGGCATTCCTGCTGCTGTTTCACGGCGGCGAGCGCCTGGTTAATCCCATGCCTTTGACCCATGCCACTTTGGGCGTTGTGGTGTCCATTATTGCCATAGTGCTGACCTTGGCCTTGGTCATGCTGCAGAAACGGGCGCTGGCGGCCACCAAGAGTACAGTGGTCGAGGCCGATGCCCTGCACTATAAGTCAGATCTGTTTCTCAACGGTGCCGTGCTGTTGGCGCTGGTTTTGGCGCAATACGGCTGGTGGTGGGCCGATGGTCTGTTTGCGGTATTGATCGCCCTTTACATAGGTCAACAAGCCTGGTCGCTGGGGTATCGCTCGATTCAGGCCTTGCTCGACCGGGAGCTTGATGATGAAACCCGGCTGCGTATTCGGCAATTGGCCGAGCAGGATACTCAAGTGCGTGGCATTCATGACTTGCGTACCCGTCAGGCGGGCAAGACCACCTTTATTCAACTGCATCTGGAGCTGGACAAAGACCTGAGCCTGCAACAGGCCCATGCCATAGCTGTGGCCACAGGCGAGCGGATCCGCGCCGACTTTGACCATGCCGAGGTGATCATTCACCAGGATCCTGTGTAGCGGGCGGCCATGGCACATTAGGGTTTCTGGCTGAACGCCTGCTGACAAAAAGGGTTTAATTTTGCAGCAATATTGTTGCAACTGTTTGTTTCTATTAATATCACTGCGACTTTCAATCGCTAAAAGGATTTATCAATGAAACAAGCAGCACTGGCTTTAGTGGTCTCTATGGCGGCCGCACCTCTGGCTCAGGCTCAGGACGACTCAGGTTTTTATGTAGGCGGCCAGATTGGCCAGGGAAAGCTTGAGCTTAAGGATAGTAACTTCAGCGAGTCCGGAGTAGGCTTCGGCGCTTACGGTGGTTACCGGTTCAACTCCTGGTTTGCCCTCGAGGCCAACCTCTTGGTGGCAGACAACCTGGATAGCGACAATCTGGATATCCTCAGCGGTTACACCAGCATAGCGCCCAAGTTTACTTGGCAGCTTAATGACACCTTTTCCCTCTATGCCAAGGCGGGTATTGCCCGCGGATTGGTGCGTGTCGATAACGGTTACTGGGAAGAGGATTTTGACGGCTATGGTTGGCTTTATGGTTTGGGGCTGGACGCCGCTCTGACAGAGCGCCTACATCTGCGTCTGGGTTATGAAATGCTCAAGGTAGAGCTGGATTCTGAATTCAATTATGGCGCCCGCGATCTGGACACAGACATGTCCAACCTGGCGTTGGGGCTACACTGGCAGTTTTGATATCGCTGTTCAGTTAGAAAAGGATGCCAAACGGCATCCTTTTCTATTGCGGGAAGGTCTCCGACGCAGGGGTCAGTCCATTGCCAGCTCTTTAAGCTTGCGGGTCAGGGTGTTGCGGCCCCATCCCAGGCGTTTGGCGGCTTCCTGTTTGTGGCCCTGGGTATGCTCCAGCGCGGTTTCCAGCAAGATGCGCTCAAACGCGGGTTGGATTTCGGTCAGCAGATCGCTCTCGCCCTGTGACAGGCGCATATCCAGCCACAATTTCAGGGCGTTTTGCCAATCCTGGGATGGGCCGGCACTGCCTTGAGGTGCCTTGGGCTCCTTGAACAGCTCAGGCGGCAGATCCTGAGGGATAATTTCCTGGCCCGAGGCCATCACGGTCAACCAGCGGCAGGTATTTTCCAACTGACGCACGTTGCCGGGCCAGGGTAGTTGCTGCAGCTTTGCGGCGGTTTCCGGGGTGAGTATTTTGGCCTCTACCCCAATCTCTTTGGCAGCACTGGCCAGGAAATGGCGCGCCAGCTGCGGAATATCTTCCCGCCGCTGTGATAGCGGTGGCAGATGGATTCGAATCACGTTCAGGCGGTGGAACAAGTCTTCCCGAAAGCCCCCCTTGAGTACCAGTTGCTCCAGATCCTGGTGGGTTGCGGCAATGATCCTGACATCGACCTGCACCGGAGAGTGGCCGCCGACCCGATAGAATTGGCCATCGGCCAGCACCCGCAGCAGCCGGGTCTGTACGTCCAGCGGCATATCGCCTATCTCATCGAGAAACAGGGTGCCGCCATTGGCCTGTTCAAACCGGCCCTGACGCACATTGGCGGCGCCGGTGAAGGCGCCTTTCTCGTGGCCGAACAGCTCGGATTCGATCAGCTCCTTGGGGATGGCCGCCATATTGAGGGCGATAAAGGGTTTGTCTTTGCGTGGACTGTGTTTGTGCAGCGCCCCGGCAACCAACTCTTTACCCGTACCTGACTGACCGTTGATCAGCACACTGATAGATGAGCGCGACAAACGGCCTATGGCGCGAAACACCTCCTGCATCGCGGGGGCTTCGCCTATGATCTCAGGTGCCTTGACCTGAGGCTCGGCGGCCGCAGGTGCCTGCTCGGTGGCATGGTTGAGCGCCCGCTCTACCAGGGCAATCGCCTCATCTATGTCGAAGGGTTTGGGCAGATACTCGAATGCCCCGGCCTGATAGGCGCTGACGGCACTGTCGAGATCTGAATGGGCCGTCATTATGATCACCGGGATATGGGGATAATGCAGGCCGATACGCTCCAGCAGGGTGAGGCCATCGGTTCCCGGCATGCGGATATCCGAGACTATGACTCTGGGCTGGGAGATTTCCAGCGCCTGCCACAGTGACTCGGCGGCGGCAAAGCTGGCGCAACTGAGTTTGGCGCCTTGCAGTGCCCGTTCCAGCACCCAACGAATTGAACTGTCATCATCGAGGATCCAAACCTGTTCACTCATATTGTTTCCTCTCTTGTTAGCCGCTGTGGTTGTTGATCGGCAATGTCAGGCTGAACTCTGTGTGTCCCGGGGCCGAATCGCAGTCGATACGGCCGCCGTGGAGCCTGGCAATATTGTGGGCGATGGATAGCCCCAGGCCGTTGCCGTCCTTGCGGCCTGTGACCATGGGGTAAAACAGGGTATCCACCAGTTCCGGGGCAATACCCGGGCCGTTGTCTATGATTGACAGCACCAGCACCAACTTGTGTCTCTGGTTGCCTATGGTGACCTGATGGGCGGTGCGGGTGCGGATCATGATATCGCCGCCCTGATGCTCCAAGGCTTGTACTGCATTTTGCACTATGTTGAGGATTGCCTGTTGCAGTTGATCTTCATCCATAGGCAAGTCCGGAATCGAGGGGTCGTAATCCTGGCGCAGATGTATCTGTTGCGGCAGGGTCACACTCACCAGGTTGATCACCTTTTGCAGCACCAGATGGATATTCTGCAGCTTGTGCTGCGATGGTTTCTGCGGCCCCAGCAATCGGTCGACCAGGGCGCGCAACCTGTCGGCCTGCTCTATGATGAGTGTGGTGAACTCCTTGAGCTGCGGCTCGCTAAGCTCGCGGGACAAGAGCTGCGCCGCGCCGCGCAGTCCACCCAGCGGGTTTTTGATCTCATGAGCCAGGTTGCGCACCAGATATTGAGCCGCCTGCTGCTGGGCATCCAGGGTCAACTGCTGGTGAATGCGCCGCTGCTGATCCACCTGTCTGAGTTCCAACAGGCTCAAGGGTTTGAGCTGTTCTCCCTGCTCCAGAGGGATCAGTGTCATATCCACAGTGTGGTGTTGGCCATCCAGGCTAATGAGCTGGGCGGTATTGACCGTCAGCCCCTGACGTTCCAGCACCGCGCTTTGCAGCACTCTGGGTTCAACTCCTATGGCATGCAGATGCTCTGTCAGTACCTGCTCCTGCAACCTGTGGCTGGAGACGCCCAGCAACTGCTCGGCAGCGGCGTTGGCATAGCTGGGGAGCAGGTCACTGTCGATGACCAGAACGGCAGTTGCCAGATGATTGAGCAGGATATTTGTGTCCATTGAGTTTCCCATAGCAGGATTGCACCATAATGGTGCACCAATTCGGTGCAGGCCGCAAGCCAACAACTCTGTGGACTAACTCGAAAAGCCAAGTAGCTAATTTATTGAAATAACTTTAGTTACTTGGCTTTGGGCCTTTCCCGGGAGCCGGGAAGGCAGGTTGCATCAGTCCGGCTTGGTGCAGAAAAATGGTTATGGGACTACTGGATGCAAGGACTTTGCCGTTTTGTTGCACTGCCTTGAGTTGCAGTGTGTGTTCGCCGCGGTCGATGTCCTTGAGCTGGAAGAGATTGCTGCGCTGAGCGTCGCTGGAGGAGATGCCATCTATGTAGAGTTGCAGAAAATGACCCGAAGCCAGCTCCGGCTCTACCTCTACCTGAACCTGAAAATCACCGGCGTTATCGCGAATGGTTTCCTCATGCTGTGGTGAAAGTATCTTTAACGCATAGCCGACCTGTTCTACTTCTATGGGATCGGGCAGAGGTTTAGGCGTTTCCAGGCTTATTTGATTCTGGGTCTTGTCGGTGAATTCCACTGCCTGGGCTTGGGGGTTGGGTTCATCGCTGTAATGCACCTTGCCATCTTTATCGACCCACTTATAGACAGTCGCCTGGGCAACCAGCGACAGCAATGCCAGGCTGATTATCATCAGAGTACGCATAAAGACTTCCCTTGTTATGCAGTTGTGAACTTGCTTCAGATTAGCTTGTTTATTGGCAAAAATCACTGCCTTTAAAGGCTGGCCTGAAAAACCTGTCGGCTCAGCTCAAGGTCGACCCGGCCGTCCTCCCCCAGTTGGGTCAGCCCCTGGCGCTCAAGGTTCTCCAGCAGCGGCGCTATGGCCTCATGGCCTATGCCATAGTCACTGAGGTGAGTCTTGAGCCCCATGGATTCGAAGAACTGCCGGGTCAGCTCTATGGCAGCATCTATGCGTTGCTCCTCACTGCCGTTGCTGAGTTGCCAAACCCGCTCGGCATACTGCAGCAGCTTGGCGTGTTTGGCGACCTTTCTCAGGCGCAGCATGGCCGGCAGCAGTATGGCGAGGGTCACGGCATGATCCAGGCCGTGGCGCACCGTCAGTTCGTGACCCAGCTTATGGGTCGACCAGTCTTGCGGAACACCTGTGCCGATCAGGCCGTTGAGCGCCATGGTGGCGCTGAACATGATATTGGCGCGCACCTGATAGTTTTCGGGCTCTGCCAGCGCCTTGGGGCCTTCCTCTATCAGAGTGAGCAGCAGGCCTTCGGCAAACCTGTCCTGCACCTTGGCGTCGACGGGGTAAGTCAGGTACTGCTCGGTCACGTGCACAAAGGCATCCACCACACCGTTGGCAATCTGTGGTTGCGGTAGGCTGAAACTCAGTTGTGGCGCCAGCACAGAGAAGCGGGGAAACACCGAGGGATGACGAAAGGAGCGCTTGAGGCCAAGAGCGCTATTGCTGATCACCGCGCAGTTATTCATCTCTGAGCCCGTGGCCGGCAGGGTCAGCACAGTGCCGAGCGGCAGAGCTTGGTCAATGTGGCGACCGTCGGTTTCCAGTATCTCCCAGGGCTCTCCCTGATAGGGCGCTGCGGCGGCAATAAACTTGCCCGCATCTATGATGGAACCGCCGCCGATGGCGAGAATAAAGTCCAGCTTTTGTTGCCTTATCTGCTCTACCGCCTGCAATAGCTGGTGGTAGTCGGGGTTGGGGCTAATGCCGCCGAACTCGGCGCAGATGCGTTGACCCAATACCTGGCCGACCTGGGTCAGGGTGCCATTGCGTTTGGCGCTTTGGCCGCCGTAGAGCAAGAGCACTCTGGCGTCATTGGGCACCAGAGTGTCCAACTGCTCCAGGCTGCTGTGGCCAAAGAGCAGGCGGGTTGGATTGTAAAATTCAAAATCGTACATCTTGGACTCCTGTCAGCCGTGAGTGTTGCCGCTCAGGGCATAGGGACGTTGCCAGTCGAGCCAGGCATAGAGATGGGCGATATCCTGCATAACCCAGGCGGGAATCGCTTCAGCTTGTTTTGCTGACTGTTGCGTAGTCTCATCTGTTGAATTGGGCGCTGGCCCGGACTCGGATTGGTGCATCTCTGTTGCCAAGAAGCGCTGGCGAAACAGCTGGGGCCAGGCCGCCAGCTGTTGCTCCGCCAGATGCAGCGGCTGCTTTTGCTGCTGGCGTGCCACCAACACCAGGGTGCAGTGCAGCGTCAGCCCAAGCCAGAGAAAACTCTGCCAGTCCTGCAGCTCCCGTTGGCCCGTGTTGGGCTCGAGCTTCAAAAAGCCGACTTCTTGGCCCAGTTGTCTCAGCGCCGCATGGGCTTGCCAACGCAGGGCATTATCGGCTTTACCTGTATTGATACTGGCAAGCCAAGCCCGCTCCAGCTCGATAAAGTGGCATACATAGCTGTCGAGCCAGCGTCGGGTCCAGCTGGGAATAAACAGATGCATCGCCAGAAATGCCATCAAGGCACCGGTAAAGGTGTCCAGCGCCCGGTAGAAGGCGATATAGGGATCGCTCGGCAGTAGCAGGGTGATGGCAAACACCATCAGCATGGTGAGCCAGAACACATGAATCTCATATCTGGCCTTGTAGAAGGTGGCAAAGGCCAGAAAGGCACTCAGGCAGGTGGCCGGTAATAACCAGCTACCGGCCCCCAGAAACCAGATTAGCCCCAGTGCCAACACAGAACCGAGCACAGTGCCATAGAAGCGGCTCCAGATCCTGGCCTGCAACTGCCCGAGCGGCGCCACCATCAGCACTATGTAGGCAGTGAGCGTCACCCAATAACCCTGCGGCAGTTGCAGCAGTTCTACCACGGCCTGACAACACAGCAGAGTGAACAGAATTCTCAGGCCGTGATGCCATTCCCGCGAGTGTTTCACCAAGGCCTTGCGCCATTGACTGCGAACGCTTTGGGCATCGGAAGGCCAGATAAGCCCCAGGCGTTCGCGCCAGTCGGCTGCCAGCGGTCTTTGAGGATCCAGCGCCAAGGCCAAGCGGTCGGCGGCATCCAACAGCAGAGGTTGCGGCTTGTCTCCCAAGGGCAGTGGCGTCGGCTCTGTGCCTTGCTCTCTATGGGTCTTGAGTTCGCTGGCAAAATTTGCCAAATACTGCTGCAGTGCTGTGCTGGCGGCATCATTTTGTTGCAGCCTGCCTATGCTCTCCAGAGTTTCTATCAGGATAAGATTCGACTCCAGTTGCCGGGCGATGCGTTGCACTTCGGCTTTATCCGGCATTTCCAGCAGCCAATGGGCCAGCACGGCAATAGCATCATCGAGTTGCTCCCGCAAGGCCAGACGCTGGCCGACATTGGCGGCGTCCGAGTGGCTGAGTATATTGCACCAGAAACCGAATTTGCGCTGCACACTGGCCAGCAGTTGTTCGCCCTGACGTATCGCCATCCAGGGCCCGGCGATGACGGCGCTGATGACAGCCAACCAGCTGCCGAACAGGCTGGAGAGCAGTAACATCTTCCAGTCGGTACCCGACTCCAGCAGATGCAGGCCACAGATCAGGCAAAAGCCGGCGTTGTAGGTCAGCAACTGAATGTACTTTCTTTGGTTGGAACTGAGGCCATATAACAGGCCTATGGCGCCGAGTACGCTGATCCCCAGCCAAGGGTGGATCAGGCTCAGCAAGGCCAGGGCACTGCTGATACAGCAAAGGAGTGCCGACTTGCTCAACAGCCCGGCACGTTTGGGATAAGCCAGGTTGCGGCCCTGGACGCCGACCAGCCAGGCACAGATCAGGGCGTTGACGCCGCTGGCACTGTCGCCGAGAAACGAAAACAGCAATAGGCCCGCCATCATGGGCAGCCCTATTCGTAAGCCTTCGGGAAGATCGGCACGATCAGGTAGCCATTGCAGCAGGCGCTGGAATAGATTGGATAGATTCACTTTATGTTGCTTAGACAGCAGAATGGCACAAGAGGGGCGCCATTCTACCTCATTTGAGTCTGCTTGAGTGCCGGGTGGATAACAATTTTCCACCCGGTGAATCGGCTCAGTGGGCCAACAGGGCGAAGTGTTGACTGTGGCGCTTGGGATCAAAGCGCCAGACAATGGCCAGCATGCCCAGAGACACAGCCGCGAGCAGCAACCAGGAAAGCGTGAAGCTGCTGGAGCTGTCCTTGAGATAACCCGCCAGCAGAGGCGACAGGGATGCCAGCAGGTAACCTATCCCCTGAACAAAGGCCGTCAGTTGTCCCGCCTGGCTGTAGTCGTCCAGATGGTCCAAAGTGACAATCAGACTCAAGGGGAAGAGGCCACCAATGCCTATACCCAGCAGCGCAGCCCATAACCAGGGCAGGGCCAGTGGCATCAACGCCAGCCCGATAAAACCGCCAATCGTAGACAGGAGTAGCAGCAATAGCAGTGGCCTTCTGTCATGACTGCGGGCCGCCAGCGTCGGCAGCAACAGGCCTGCGACCACTTCCATCAGCGTCAGAAACGCCAGCAATAGCCCTGCCTGAGTGGCTTGCCAGCCCAAGTCGATAAAGAAGGGCGCCAACCAAGCGAGCACACAGGTATAGGATGCTGTGCTCAGGCCAAAGAAAAGCCCCAACAGCCAGGCCCTGGGAATGCGGCTAAAGCTGCCTAAGCCCACATGTGGGCTAACTCCCGGTTTTCCTGAAGGCTTCTTTGCTGCTGCCTTATTGAAGCCCTGGGGTTGCAGGCCGTGTTTGCCCCAGAACCAAAATAGCATCGCCGGCAGACTCAACAGAGCCCAGAAGGCCAGCGCCGACTGCCAATGACCAAACCTGTGCTCAAGCCAAGGGCTAATGGCTGCAGCCAGGGCCGCTCCACCCATGATGGCGGTTACGTAAATCCCCATGTAACGCTCAATATGCTGGCTATAGCTGCGCTTGATCATTCCAGGCAGCAGTGCCTGAATAAGGGCGATACCTAAGCCGGCAATGATTGCGGTCAGTAGTAGTTGCAGGCCGCTGCCGGCCCAGAGCCGAGCCAGGTTGGCCAAACCAATAAGTAGCAGCGACAGTAGCAGGGTTTGGCGCTCTCCCAGTCTGGCGGCCAGCTTGGCACCGATAAACATAGCGACTCCCATGGTCATCACGGGCAGCATGGTCAGGAGTGCCAAGGAACTGTAACTGAGGGGCAAGGAAGCCCGGATAGCCTCCAGCAGTGGGCCTATGGCCGCCATGCTGGGGCGCAGGTTGAGGCCGAGAATAATCAAGGTCAGGATCAGCCACACAGGCTGCCATTTTGATGAGCTCATAGTCCATCTCCTTCAAACATGCTGTTGGCGGCATTGGTGTTATCTTTGTTGGCAGGCATCTTTAGTCGCGGACTGGCATCGTCCGCGGCTAGGACTGCATTGAGTTGTGGTTCTGTCAGAAACTGCATCATGGTCAATCTCCTTATTTTGCCAAATTCAGTTAAGCCGAACCCTTGGCCCCTTTTTCAGGGGCCAAACAGGGTTCTTATGTCAGGTGAGTGTCAGCGCCGGCTGGGGCGCAGGCGATACCAGATGGCCGGGACAGGAAGTTTCATCAGCAACAGCGATGACATGATCAGGCCGATCCCCAGCCATTGATAGCTATCCAGCTGTTCGCCGACCAAAAACACCCCGAGCGAGACGGCCACCACAGGGTTGATCAAGGCCATCATGCCCATGATTTGCGGTCCCAGATGTTTGATGGACCAGATCCAGGCCCAGTAGCTCAGCGCCGTGCTGAAGATGGCCAGCCAAGCGATGGCGGGCCAGGTCTTGGGCTCGGGCAGTGTGGGAGCCCCGGCTACTGTCCAGGCCAGCGGGATCAGCATCAAGCCGCCGAGCAACAACTGCCAGGCGGTCAATACCAGAAGATCGCCGGTTTGCCAGCGTTGCATCCAGCGGGATGATTGGGCTACCAACAGAGTGGCACTCAGGGCGCAGAGCACACCAATCAGATCCAGATTGGCCGAAGGATTGAGCAACAACATCACTCCACTCAGTCCCAGCAGTGCCAGCAAGGTCCACTTCAATGCCGGTCTTTGGCCATCGAGCAGCCAGGCCAGCAGCAGAAACATCAGTGGCAGTGTGGCCCCCAGGGTGCCGGCCACGGCGCCGGGCAGGCGGTAGGCACCCATAAACAGCAAGGCGAAGAAGGCGCCGATATTACAAAATGCCAGCAAGAGTATTTTGCTCCAGGCGAGCGAAGGCAGTTTGGGCCGCAGCAGCAATAACAGGATCCCGGCCGGTAGCGCACGCCAGACGGCGACCCAGAAAGGGGACATATCCTGCAGGTACAGGCTGACCAGGGCATAAGTGGTTCCCCAGAAGACGGGAGCAAGGAGTGCAATTAGGTAGGGCATTTTCTTTTCTTAAAGTATCTTGATGTGAAGATATTTTAAAGTTCAGTGCTTGGATAAGCAAGCCGCATTTGAAAAAGAGCTTTATTATCTTTGGATGATAAGTCCAACTGATTGAATATTATGTCAATCTTGGTAGGTTAGTTTACCCTGTTCATCATAGACCCGGGTATGCAGTACCTTGCCGTTCGTGCCTATCTCTTCCTGCAGATAGTTGCGCCCCTGCTCATCAAAGTAGTTCAGGGTCTGTGGTATGAGCTTGTCCTGGTCGAAACGTTTGCTCACCTGCAACTGGCCATTGCAGTGAAAGAGTTGCTCCTCACCCTGCTTGGCGCCTCGGCGGAACGGAGTACGTTTGCTCAAGGCGCCATTGGTCTCACAATAACTGAGCCAGATGCCGTCGGCGGCTATTGAGGGAAAGAAACCATAATGTTGCTCGGACTGGCGCTGGCCATTGCGCCAGAAGGTGTGCTGCACTGCGGTGCGCTGCCGGCGGTCGAACAGGTAGTCCAACTTGAGTCGGCCGTTGGCGTAGTAGCCTTGTTCCTTGAGTTTTCTGAGATTTTCTTCATCCAGATGTTCACTGAAGCTCTTTAATGAACCATCGGGAAAATAGCTTTTCCAGACGGTGAATTTCTCGCCGTCCCGCTTGAACTGTTTCATCCGCTCCCGTCCCTGTTTGTAGGAGATGGATTCAACCACTTTACCCTGGTCGAAACGCTTGAAACTGTCGAGTTGGCCTTGGTTGTCGTAGAGCCAGAGTTCTTGGCGCTCACCGTCTTGAAACAATTCCCGGCTGCGTAATTGGGTTTGCTGGTATTGAAAGTTCAGCTGCCAGCCGTGCAACTTGCCATTTTTATACCAGGCGCTTTGGCTTAGCAGACGCTCGGGCGGCGCGGATGTGCTGAAGCTGTAGCCGTCCCGCAGGCCATCCTTGAACTGGGCCGCACTATAGCTGGGGCGATCCGGCGCTCCCCAAATGGCAATGCCGTTGAAGGGTTCACCTCGGTATCCGTCAACGCAGCCTTCGAGGTAATAACCCAGGGCGCTATTGTCATCGCTTACTTCCCGGCAGTGGATTTGCTCCAGCTCGTCAGCCTGAATTGGCAGTTGCCCCTCAGAGTGACAGCCGGCCAGCAACAGGGGAGTGAGTAAAAAGACCTTGAGATTCATAGCAGATCCTTGCTTGACGAAGAGGCTCATTGTCGCTGCCGTTGCTGCTTGGCTCAAGCCTCTTGCCGGTGAACTGTTGAATTTTTGACTCTTTAACACTGAAACCCGCCTTGGATCACATCTGCACAACAGGAGAGGGGATAAGCTGGGGTTGCTTGCAAGCTATTGATTATAAAGAATTAATTTTACTTAATTTGCAATTCTGCAATATGTAAGTGCAAAAAGAGGTGATGAGTATGAACGTGAATCGACGTCAGGCGATGGGCCAGATTGTAGGTTTGGTTGGTGTGGCAGCAGGGAGTTCGCTGATCGCGACCACAGCTCTGGCCGCAGAGTCTTGTCCCGGAGATACCAGCATAGGGATCGGCAGTGAAGGGGGCAGCGATCTGGGCACCAAGCTGCTGACCTATGTGAAATTAGACCCTATGGAAGTCGCCAAACTGGCCTATGAAGGTTATGGCCGTGGCGGTTGCATGTATGGGGTTTTCGATGCCCTGGTGAAGGCCTTGGCGGCCAAAGGGCATGAGGATGCCTGTAAATTCGCCGCTATCCCAACTAACCTGGCGGCCTATGGTGGCGGCGGTATCGCAGGTTGGGGAACCCTGTGTGGTTGCTTGAATGCGGCGGCCATGGCGGTCAACGTCCTGGGCGGGGTCGACCGCACTGCGGTGATCCGCTCCGTGTACCGCTACTATGAACACACAGCCATGCCGAGAAATGATGAAGCCTTCCTCAAGGCGATTGGCGCACCGACCCGTAAAGACAATGCCGGTGAGCTACTGACCGCAGATAAGATAGGCCAGTCGGTTGCCAATTCCATTCTCTGTCACACCTCGGTGACCCACTGGTCGAAAGCGAGCAAGTACGGCTCCAGTCATCAGGCGAAATTGGAGCGCTGCGCTCAGCTGACGGCCGAGATTGCCTATGTCACTACTGACTTCCTCAATAAGTCGCTGGACAATGCCCTGGACGCTGAAATTGTGGCAGCAGGCAATGCCGAGTGTAGTGGTTGTCACAGCAGCACCAAACGTGAACCGGACACTTACATAGGTGCCGATGTCAATTCACAGATGGAATGTCAGAGCTGCCACAGCGCCCATGATGTCGGCGCCGGTTTGACCGGGGTTCACGAAGGTGCGGTCTGCAGCGATTGTCACTAGGAGGCTGTTATGAAACATAAGAGTTTGATAGTAGCGTCTTTGCTGTTGTGCCTGGGGGGTTGTGACTGGTGGGATGACGATGATGACCCTGTGCTTCCGCCGGATCCTGAACCGGAGCAGTCTGTGTCCATTAATGAAGCCGAAAGCCTCAAGGTGGTACTGAGCGCCGTGGATCCTCAAAGCCAGGCACTGACCTTTAACCTGACTACGGCGGAGGGCAAACCCGTCAAGGATGCCGGCAGCAACTATCTGGTGATGTACCTCAAGATGCCGGCAGAGCAGGTATCGGCCTTCTCCATGCCTTGGCATAAGGGGGTGCGTTTCGAATGCAGCGAAACCGTCGACACCTGCGGTGGCACCATGGAAGCGCTGGAGACAGAAGGCCAATATCGCTTTACTCCAGAAGGGCTTGAGGAGTTGAACCAGACAGAAGGTGAACTCAAGTTGGCGGTGATACTCACAGGGGCCAAGGCTCAGAGTGCTCCTGAGCTTGTCGGTGCTCCCTGAGTGATTTGAGTTTTATAGCCTTAAAATAGTAGCGCCCCGGGATTGCTCCCGGGGCGCTTTTCTTGTTATCCGATGGCTTGACTCATCGGTTGATTGCAGGGCAATTAGAGGCTGTAGTACAGCTCAAATTCGACTGGGTGAGTGGTGCGGCTGACTCGCTCGGCCTCGGCTTGTTTCAGCTTGAGGTAAGAGTCGATAAAGTCATCGCTGAACACACCGCCGCGGGTCAGGAACTCACGGTCTGCATCCAGAGCCGCCAGGGCGACTTCCAGAGATTCGGCCACAGTCGGGATTTCCGCTGCTTCTTCGGCCGGCAGATCGTACAGATCCTTGTCCATGGCATCACCAGGGTGGATCTTGTTCTGGATACCGTCCAGACCGGCCATCAGCAGTGCTGCGAAGGCCAGATAAGGGTTGGCCATAGGATCCGGGAAGCGGGTCTCGATACGGCGAGCCTTAGGACTTGGTACCACAGGGATACGGATAGAAGCCGAGCGGTTACGGGCTGAATAAGCCAGCATCACAGGGGCTTCAAAGTGTGGCACCAAACGCTTGTAGGAGTTGGTGCTTGGGTTGGTGAAGGCGTTCAGGGCACGGGCGTGCTTGATGATACCACCTATATAGTACAGGGCAGTTTCAGACAGGCCGCCGTACTTGTCACCGGCAAACAGGTTGGTGCCGTCTTTGGCCAGTGACTGGTGTACGTGCATGCCGCTGCCGTTGTCGCCGACTATCGGCTTGGGCATAAAGGTGGCTGTCTTGCCGTAGGCATGAGCCATGTTGTGAATCACGTACTTGAGTACCTGGATTTCATCGGCCTTGTTGGTCAGAGTGTTGAAGCGAGTGGCGATCTCGTTCTGACCCGCGGTAGCAACTTCGTGGTGGTGAGCTTCCACAACCTGGCCCATCTCTTCCAGCACCAGACACATGGCACTACGCAGATCCTGTGAAGAATCCACAGGCGCAACCGGGAAGTAGCCGCCTTTAACGAATGGACGGTGACCTGTGTTGCCATCTTCATAGCTGGTGCCTGAGTTCCAGGCCGCTTCTTTGGCATCGATTTTGACGAAGGTGCCGCTCATGTCGGTACCAAAACGTACGTCATCAAACAGGAAGAACTCTGGCTCAGGACCGATCAGCACAGTGTCGGCGATGCCGGTAGAACGCATGTACTCTTCGGCTTTCTTGGCGATAGAGCGAGGGTCACGGTCGTAACCCTGCATGGTGCCGGGCTCGAGGATGTCGCAGCGGATCAGCGCTGTGGTTTCTTCGGTGAAAGGATCCAGTACAAAGCTGCTTGGATCTGGCATCAGCACCATGTCAGATTCGTTGATCCCTTTCCAACCGGCGATAGATGAACCATCAAACATTTTGCCGTCTTCAAAGAAATCAGCATCTACCTGATGAGTCGGGATAGATACATGCTGTTCCTTACCTTTGGTATCGGTAAAGCGTAAATCAACAAACTTAACTTCCAACTCTTGCAGCTGTTGTAAAACTGATTCGACTGACATTATCAAGCCTCCGGTAGGGTAAAGGGGGTGCCCTTTGTCAACTCTTAGTATGTAGCGTCTGGCGCCTTGTTGGTCTCTATTAAGCCAGACTCATGCCAAGATGCTAAGATGTTGAAAATAAAGGGAGTGGTAAAATCGAGGGCTGGCGAGGCAAGCGGGTTTGCACTATCATGGTGCATTGAGTGTTCCAAAAAGGTGCGTTCACCATAATGGTGCGTGCGCTGAATAAGCCGGATATTCATAGGTGTCTAAAAAATAATCCTGTGCGATAGCCCCTCGCTAGAGTAGAATGGCACGCTTTTTAAAGCAACCATCCGGGGAAATTGTGCTCCCCGACACGATGGCAGCCCAGGTTTTATAAGGCCTGGAAGGCAATCGCCAAGCAGTCATAAAGCGGTTGTACCATTCAATTTATATTGCTGCATCCCACAGAACAGAGATCGTAAGAGGCAAAACTGTGTTAGAGAATTTACGTAACATCGCCATCATAGCGCACGTTGACCACGGTAAGACTACCCTGGTAGACAAGCTGTTGGCACAGTCAGGAACCCTGGCAACCCGCGGAGAAGCCACCGAGCGGGTGATGGACTCCAACGATCTGGAGAAAGAACGTGGGATCACTATTCTGGCGAAAAACACCGCCATTAAGTGGAACGACTATCGGATTAACATTGTAGATACCCCAGGACACGCCGACTTCGGTGGCGAAGTAGAACGGGTTCTGTCTATGGTTGACTCTGTACTGCTGCTGGTTGATGCGCAGGACGGCCCAATGCCACAGACTCGCTTCGTGACCAAGAAGGCATTCGCCCAAGGTCTTAAGCCTATTGTGGTGATCAACAAGATTGACCGTCCGGGTGCCCGCCCTGATTGGGTTATCGATCAGGTATTTGACCTGTTTGACAACCTGGGGGCCACCGACGAGCAGCTGGACTTCCCAGTGGTTTATGCCTCTGCACTGAACGGTTTTGCCAGCCTGGATCCTCAGGACAACAGTGAAGATATGACCCCACTGTTCCAAACTATCGTTGAAAAAGTATCTCCACCGGATGCCGACGCCGAAGGCGCATTCCAGATGCAGATCTCTCAGCTGGACTACAACAGCTATGTAGGGGTTATCGGTGTGGGTCGTATCAAGCGTGGTAGCGTCAAGACCAACCAACAGGTCACTATTGTCGGTGCCGACGGCAAGAGCCGTAACGGTAAAATCGGTCAGGTGCTGGGCTACATGGGCCTGGAACGCCACGAAGTGGACAGTGCCAATGCCGGTGATATCGTTGCTATCACAGGTCTGGGCGAGCTGAAGATCTCCGACACCATCTGTGCTGTTGGTCATGCCGAAGCATTGCCACCTCTTTCTGTTGATGAACCAACCATGACTATGACCTTCCAGGTCAACACCTCTCCTTTCGCGGGTAAAGAAGGTAAATACGTGACTTCACGTAACATCCTTGAGCGTCTGCAACAGGAACTGGTACACAACGTGGCTCTGCGTGTGGAAGAAACCGAGAGTCCGGATCGTTTCCGCGTATCCGGCCGTGGTGAACTGCACCTGTCTATCCTGATCGAAAACATGCGTCGTGAAGGTTATGAGCTGGCGGTTTCCCGTCCTGAAGTGATCATCAAAGAGATCGACGGCGAGAAGTGCGAGCCATACGAGCAGCTGACTGTGGACGTGGAAGAAGAACATCAGGGCGGCGTCATCGAGAAGCTGGGTACCCGTAAGGCCGACATGCGCGACATGCAGCCTGACGGCAAGGGCCGTGTACGTATTGACTTCATGATCCCAAGCCGTGGCTTGATCGGTTTCCAGACCGAGTTTATGACAGCGACTTCAGGTACAGGTCTGCTGTATCACACCTTCGACCACTATGGTCCTTACAAGGGTGGCGATATCGGCCAGCGTAGCAACGGGGTATTGATCTCCAACGCCACAGGTAAGGCTTTGACCTTCGCGCTGTTTGGTCTGCAGGATCGCGGTCGTCTGATGATTGGCCACGCCGCCGAAGTTTACGAAGGCCAGGTAGTGGGTATCCACAGCCGCTCCAACGACCTGACAGTAAACTGCCTCAAGGGCAAGCAGCTGACCAACATGCGTGCCTCTGGTACCGACGAAGCTCAGGTACTGACTCCGCATATCCAGATGACCCTGGAACAGGCGCTGGAATTCATCGATGATGATGAACTGGTTGAAGTCACGCCCAAGAGCATCCGTGTGCGTAAGCGTCATCTGACTGAAAATGACCGCAAGCGCGCCAGCCGTGGCTAAGCCATAGGCGAACAGTAAAAAACCCGGCATGACCGGGTTTTTTACTGCGTTCAATTTGCCCGGCATCTCATTAGACTGCGGGATGTTTTGCCAAAGTGCCGTCCGGTGCTTGTCGGGTTCTATCTGCCAGGTGCGACCTTGCATGCAGACGGCGCCAGAATCTAGGCAACACCAACAGTGCCAGCAGCAGGTTGGACAGCGGCATTGCCAGCCAGACACCGGTTTCTCCCAAAAACAGCGGCAATAGATAGAGAAACGGTAACTGGATCAGCATATTGGTCAAGGAGATTGCCAAAGCCATCCCGCCTTTGCCTATCGCCATAAAATACATGGCTGCCAGCACTATCAGCCCCTCCAACCAGATAGCCGCCAGATGGATACGGATCCCGGTTCTGGCTTCCTGGGTTAACAAAGGATTGTTGTCGGCGAACAGGCCGATCATGGTTTCGGGAAACAGGTTGAGCAGCGCCAGCCAACTCAGGCCAAACAGCAGGGTGACCTTGGCGCCCAGCTTGACTATGGCGATGATATTGCCGGGCTGGCGGGCCCCGTGGAAGTAGCTCACAGGTGGCTGCACCCCTTCGGCTATACCCTCAGCCAACAGATAGTAGAGTGTCATCAGATAGCCGACTATGGCAAAGGCACTGACGCTCAAGGTGGTGCCATACTGCATAAACTGATGGTTATGGGCCGCCACCATAAAGCTGGTGTAAAGGTACATCAGTAGTGCCGAAGCCCCCAGTTGGATAATCCGGGCGAACTCCCCGGCTCTGGGTAGCGCATCTTTGAGCCTTGGCTTAAAGCCTGAATGGCTCGAACACAGGTAATAGCCGGCCCCCAGACACACAGCTGTTTGGGCAATGATGGTGCCATAAGCCGCGCCGTTTAACCCAAGCCCAAGTACGGCAACAAACAGATAATCCAACAGGATATTTCCAAGCGCCCCCATCACCAACAGGGCGGTGGCAACTCTGGGGCTGTCATCGTTGCGGATCAACATAGGCAGCGCCGTCGAGGCTATGGTGATCACCGCGCCCCACTGAAACACGGCAATATATCCCTGCCCCAGCTGCAGAGTCGCTTCAGTGGCACCCTGCAGCTTTAACAGTGGTTCACTCAGCCATTGCAGCGCCATAAATGCCACCAGGGCCAACAAAACAATCAGCCAGATACTGGCCAACAGGGCTCGATTGGCTTGCGTTTGCTGCTCGGCTCCGCGGGCGATGGAGATATGGCTGCCGCCACCCATGCCCACCATAAGCCCCAGGCCGGAGAGAATAAACACTATCGGCCAGGCCATGTTGATGGCGGCCAATCCTTGAAAGCCGACATAGTGGCCGACAAAAATACCTGCGCTTATCTGGTACAGGCCACTGACCAGCATGGCAGCGATGGCTGGGATGGTATAGCGCCAAAAGGTGCGTCGCAGCTGGTTGTGACTCAGTGTTTGCTGAGAGATTCCGGTATTCATAATTGCACTACCTTTAACCGAATGCAGGAAAACAGGGTCGCAGATTATGCTTGTTTTTCGGATTGGTGAAAGATAGCTTGTATCCGTTATTCGGATACTTTGGTGGATGGAATGAATTGGACCCTGGATCAACTGAGCGCCTTTGTGATTGCGGTGGAAAAGGGCTCGTTTTCGGCCGCCGCCAGAGAGCTTGGCAAGGCGCAATCTCGGGTGAGCACAGCCGTGGCCAATCTGGAGATAGACCTGGGGCTGGAGCTGTTTGACCGCAGCGCCAGGTTGCCCAGGCTGACAGCCGCCGGCGAGCAGATCTATCAGGAGGCCAAGGTGGTGCTGAGGCAGTGCCAGCGCCTGGACGCCAGAGCCCTGACGGTCAGTTCGGGCGAGGAGGCCACCCTGACGGTTGCCATGGACGAGGCCCTGCCCATAGAGCGCTTCGAGAGTTTCTTCGTGCGGGTGGCCGAGCAGTTCCCGGGTTTGAAACTCACCCTGATCAACAGCTCCCAGGATGATATTGCCCGCTGGGTCGATGAGAAAAAAGCCGACCTGGGTATCTTGTTCCGCCAGACAGATGAGCTTTTGGATTCCTTGGAGTTCAACTCGATAGCTCACTTTCAGCAGTCGCTTATTGTAGGTCGTGAGCACCCGCTGGCGAATATTGCCGAGCCTTCACTCGACCAGCTCAATCAGCACCGGCAACTGGTAATCCGCTCCCGCATCGGCGACAGCCAGTCGCGCCCCGTGTCCAGCAATCACTGGCATATCGACAGTTATTACTACATCACGGCGCTGGTGATCAAAAATGTCGGTTGGGCCCTGGTTCCTGAGCATGTGGCGACGGCCGAGTGGTATGCCAAGGATCTGGTGCGGCTGTCCGGCGCCAATATCACAGACAATCAGTGGGTCGAGATAGGCGTGGTCAGACGCAGGGACAAGGGCATTGGCCCTGTGATGCAGTGGATGCTACAGCAGTTGGCCAGGGAATAGTGCCGGAGCATGGCCCCGACACTTTATCGACCAATCAAAGCTGCAGATACTGCTTCAGTGGCAGATCCCGGTAGCGCTTGCCGCCGGCGGCTACTATGGCGTTGGTCAGTGCCGGTGCTACCGGTGGCACTCCGGGTTCGCCCACACCGCCGGGTACCTCGGTCGAGGCGATGATTTGTGTTTCTATCTCAGGGCATTGCGGCAACCGCAGCAGTTGATAGTCGTGGAAGTTCGACTGTTGCACCTTGCCATCCTTGAAGCTGATTTCGCCCAGCATCGCCAGGCTGAGGCCGAAGATGACCGCGCCTTCCAGCTGCGAATGCACTCTGTCAGGGTTAACCACAGTGCCGGCATCCAGCACTGAGATGGCCTGCAACACCTGCAAACGCTCACCATCCAGTTTGACCTTGATGGCGACCGCCACATAGCTGACAAAGCTGCGGTGCACCGCAAAGCCCCAGCCTTCGCCCGCCTTGGCCGGTGATTGCGCCATACGTTTTTCGGCGGCGTCGATGACCGTCAGATAACGCGCGACATCCACAGGATGACGACTGAGTTCTTCGCCATAGTTACCGTATTTAAAGCCCTGATCGGCAAAGTTCTCCACTCTGGGTTGCCCCAAAAGTTGCCGCCACATGGCCGGGCAACTCTGGCCAGTGCGCAGCGCCAGTTCGTCGACAAAACTGCCGATGCCGAAGGCATGCTGAATGTTGCATACAGAGCGCAGCCAGCCTATGCGGGTGTGAGCCTCGGCCTTGGCGGTTTCGCAGCGCAGCGACGGCAACTGAAACGGCAAGTCGATAAAGCCCAAATCCAGTTCGCCGTCCGAGGGTTCATCCACGCCTTCGGCAAAGGTGGAACTGATGGAAGGGAAGGCGGTGCGCGACAACAGAGCCTCCACCTTGCCATCATCACTGAGCAGCGCCTGATAATGCTGGGCGCTGATGGCGTGCAGATAGCCGTTTTGCAGCTCATCTTCCCGGCTCCAGAACACCTTCACCGGCTTGCCGCTGCGTTTGGAAAGCAGCGCCGCTTCGACGCTGAAGTCCGGCTTGGACTTACGGCCAAAGCCGCCACCCAGCAGGGTGACATGTACCTTGACCTGCTCCTCCTTCAGCCCCAAAGCGGCCGCCACATTCTGCTGGGTACTCTGGGGAGTTTGGCTGCAGGCCCAGATTTCACAGCCATCCTTGCTGACTCTGGCGGTGGCTGCCGGTGGCTCCATCATGGCGTGAGCCAGATAGGGCACAGTGTAATCGGCGCTGAGCGTGCGCTCTTTTGGCCAGCTTGCGGGAGGCTGGCCCAGCTCACGCCTGACCTTGCCACTCTGCTGTACTCGCTGTTTCAGGGTGGCGAGAAACGCCTGGGAGTCGTGCTTGTCGTTGGGGCTTTGCTGCCACTGGATCGTCAGTGCCTTGCGGCCTTCAAGGGCGCTCCAGCTGTTGTTGGCCAGCACAGCCACACCGCCAAGCGGCTGGAAGGCCGGTGCCCCTTTGGGAGCGGGCAGGCTGATAATATCCACCACACCGGGGAAGGCGCGGGCCTTTTTATCATCGACACTCGCCGCTTGGCTGCCGAGCACAGGCGGCCGGGCAATCGCAGCATAGAGCATGCCTTCCAGACGTATATCCTGGCCATAGATGGCGCTGCCATCCAACATGGCATCCATATCCACTATGGTGCGTGACTGACCTATCTGGGTGAATTCTTCTCTGGGTTTGAGCCTGAGTTGGCTCTCATCCGGAAGCGGCAGCTTGGACGCCGCCAGTGCCAGTTCGCCATAGCTCAGGGAGCGGCCGGACGCCTTGTGAGTCACTCTGTGAGCCTTGGCGCTGACTTCTGCGATCGGCACTTGCCAATGTTCGGCGGCAGCCTGTTCCAACATGGTGCGCGCCATGGCACCCATCTGCCGCATTCTGTCGTAGTGTTTACGTATGCTGCGACTGCCATCTGTATTCTGGCTGCCGTAACGCTTGTCGGCCAGGCCCTGCACCACCACGACTTTGTCCCAGTCGGCTTCCAGTTCGTCGGCCAGCACCTGAGGAATGCCTGTTCGTATGCCCTGACCCATTTCCGAGCGATGGCAGGTGAGATAGACCTTGTCGTCTTCACCGACGGCGATAAACAGATTCAGAGGTTGCAGCTTGTCCTGCGCCAGGCTCATGGGGCTCCAGCCCAGGGCGCTGCTGCCCAGCATCAAGGCACCGCCACTGGCGCCAAAGAGTTTCAGTACATCACGACGGCTGAAGTTTTCCACTGCGGTAAACCGGCTCATGAGCTCTGCCCCCCTTTGACGGCGACATCCTTGATGGCGCTGCGGATCCGGGTATAGGTGCCGCAGCGGCAGATATTGCCGGACATGGCATCGTCTATCTGTTGGTCACTGGGGTTGGGCGTTTCACTCAAGAGCGCCGCGGCAGACATGAGTTGCCCTGTCTGACAGTAACCGCACTGGGGAACCTTGTGTTTGCTCCAGGCGGCTTTCAGCGCCGGATTATCCAGGCCTTCTATGGTGGTGATGTTCTTGCCCTCGGCACTTTTGAGACTGGTGAGGCAGGCTCTGGCGGGCTTACCGTCCAGATGTATGGTGCAGGCACCGCAGAGTCCGGCGCCACAGCCGAATTTGGTGCCTGTTAGTCCCAGGAGATCCCTGAGGGCCCATAGCAAGGGCATATTGGGATCGGCCTCGACCGAAAACAGTCTGCCATTGATTTTGAGTTGCGACATTGTTCACTCCTTGTGCTGGTTGAGGCGTCTGAGATCTGCGCCCGTGTCTATGTCTATGGCGGCGCGGTGCAGCACTATCCGGCCCAGTCGTTGTTGTTGTAATTTCTCGGTCAGCAGGGCCTTGGCCCCTCGGTCACCCTGCAGTTGGCAAAGGGCGTTGAAGTCTGTGGCATTAAAGATAGCAGGCGCGCCGGGGGCGTCCCGGTAAAAGGCGCTGCTGCTGAGTTGGCTGCCCAGCCAACAGTCGAGTAATTCAAGGTAATCGGCGCTAGTGAGCGCAACCTGATCGGCCAGCGCCAGTAGCAGGGCATCGGCGGAGCAGGCCTTGGCTTGCTCCGCGGCCAGAGCGATGGAGTGCCCCAGCCCCTGTTGCCAGAGAGGGTTGAAACAGCAGCTCGCATGGGGCGGCAACAGCGCTTGCAGTTGCTCCTTGTGGCCGCCGAGTATGGTCAGCAGCGGCAGCAGCTCAAGCTTGGGGTACTTCTGGCTTGCCTGAGCGCGCATCTGCTCCAGCGCTTGCCAACTGAGACGCAGCAGCGGCGTGCCATGGCTGTCCTGTGCCGCCAGTTTGGCGTGGCCGGGCACTGAGTCATCGGCGGCGAAGCGGCTTGATGCTCCGGCGGCCAGTAACACAGGCAATAGCCTCATGGCATCAGGCCCTCAAGCCCAGTCATGGGCGCATCAAACAAAACACCGTGGCACTGGGCCAAAATGCTGAGGGCGATGGCCCCCGGGAGTTCGCCGCCGAGTGCCAGTCCGGCGGGCGCCGCCAGTGGCACGGCAAAGTCTGCCAGCCCAAGAGCGGCATGTTTGAGTACCTTATCGCGCCTGTGAGTTGGCCCCAATAGCGCCAGATAGCGTGGGCAGCTTACTTGCAGCCGTTTGAGAATGGCGCTGTCGAGCTCGACATTGTGGTACATCACTATGGCACCATCCTGACGCTTGAGCCAATCGGCATCCAGCTCGTCGGCGCCGAGCTTGATTATGTCGCAACCGGCAAAGTCATGGCTGCGGGCGTAGGCGGCTCTGGGGTCGACGACGCTCACCTGCCAGTCCAGTTGCAAAGCCATCTGTGCCAGCGGCTTGGCATCCAGACCGCCGCCGAAAATCGCAAGCGCAGGTTTGGGGCCCACGGGTACGGTTAACCAGCTCTGTTGCCCATTCTGCCCAGTCTCTGGGCTCCAAATCCCGGTGCGGCGAAAGTCATTGGCGGGGAAAGGCAGAGGCTCAGCATCGGTTGAGGGGGAACCTTGGGGTAAAAAGCGCGCCTCAAGGGCTGCGGGCGCTTCACCGGCTTTTGGCATCAGCAACTGCCAGAAGCCGGATTGACCGGCATTCAGAGCCTGGCGCAACTCATCGAGTGCCAGAAAATGATTCTCCCGCCCCAGAGGCAGCAGGCAGATGTTCACCAAGCCGCCACAACCCAGTTGGTAACTGGCGTCCTGATCGTCGCGGGCGTCATAACAGACCTCCACCACCCTTTGTTCCGTCAGGGACTTGTGTGCCTGATGGCGCAGATCGGCCTCCAAACAGCCGCCGCTGAGGATCCCCAGGCTCTGGCCCAGGGGATGAAACAGCATCATGGCTCCGGGTTTGCGATAAGAAGAGCCTTGTACCGAGGTGATCAGTGCCAGCACCCAGGGCTCGTCTGCGCTGAGAGCCCATTGTTGCAGCAAGGTTTGCAGATGGTGCGCCATAAACTTCCCGTGCTTTTTGGTGGAGAAGTTAGCATTGCATAAAATAGCACCGGGAAACAATCTTGCCGGGCGTGGCAAGTCAGGGAGGGGCAGTGGGACTCGGCGACAAGCGCAATAAAAAGGCCCGCCTGTCGGCGAGCCTGAGTGGTTAAGTTTAGTGACCTAGATAGTCGATCATCTGCAGCAGTTGCATCCGAACCGCATCCGGCGTTTGGCTTTCCCAGAAGCCGGAGGTGTAGGCTATCAAGGGCAGCAGGAACAGCAGCCCGAGTACCAGCAGCATTACCGACTTGGCCGACCAGAAATGATTGCGGCTAAGGCCGAACCCCAGCGCCGCTTTCTTGGGACAGGCGGCCACGCAGCGCATGCAGGCCTGGCATTCATCGCTGTGCACTGTATTTTTGGTATGCACTATGATGCCGGCCGGACAGGCGCGGGTGCACTTGTCGCATTTCATCCCCTTGGACTCTATCAGGCAATGCTCAGGGGCGCGGCGGATTTTCAGCGGGCTGAGAAAACTCAGCAGTCCCAGCAGGGCGCCATAGGGGCAGAGGTAACGGCAAAATCCCTGACGGCGCCAGGCGACAATGGCAAGGATCAGGCCAAAGCAGGCCAGGGTGATGAGTCCCGGAGTGATGAAAAACAGCGCCATCTTGAGATCGGCTATCTTGTGATAATTACTCTCCAGGTAGCCGGGGATCCCCATAGACGGCATGCCCAACACTATGTAGAGCAGCGCCGCCAACAACAGATACTTGAGCATACGCAGTGGCCAGTCGAGCCAGGCAGGCGGCATAAATTCGCGCTTGATAAAGCGTTTACGCAGGCGATAGAGGTACTCTCCGGCCAACCCCAGCGGGCAGGCCCAGCCACAGAAGGCGCGCTTGCATAGCAGTCCGGTCAGTAGCACCACCGCCAGCATCACGGCCGCCGCCGGGTGGGTTTGATCCCAGAGTCCCAGGGTGGCTATCGCCTTGAGTTCTATACCGCCGGCGATGGGCAGAAACGCATCCACCACATCCGGGCGCCCAATCCAGGGCGTGATTCCGGCCTTGAGCATCAGGCTGTTGATGGTGTACTGAATCGCGACCAGAAACAGGGACAGCGCCAACAGGTGCTGGCAGCCGCTGCGCAGGTTATTGATCCTGGGCTCGGATTGCAGCAAGCCGGGGCGCAGTTGCTGCGGCAATGCCAGGCTACCAACGGCTGTCAGCGTGGCCAGCAGCAACATGGGGCTGCTGCTAATCAGCAGCGCGGTTAAAATCAGCAGCAAGGTGAGGCCGGCGCCGAAACGGCGGCCGCTCCACCAGAGTTGGCTGACACCATAGAGGAGTGCCAGCATGAGGGTGAGCGATTCGGTCAGTGTCATGAGAAAGAGGCCAGCAACAAAGGACTGCCTATTGTGAACTCAAATAAGGGCACAAGTTCTTGAGTCAAAAAAGGAAGTGTGCAGCAGATCCAAGTTTACATTCGCAGATGGAGAAATTCGTGCACTGGCTCACAGCTGAAAAAAAGCCCCGCGGTGCGGGGCTATCTCTATGGCTCTATGGCTTGGCGGTCAGTTACCCGACTCCATTGCTGCGATAAAGCGGTTGGACTCATCGATGGATTTATTCATCTCTTTGATAAAGCCGGAGATATCGCTCTGCAGACTGGCAAACTCCCCCTTGATGGCCCCTATGGTCTGGGCGTTGAGGTTGTGCTTGAGGTAGAGCATGTTGTCTTTCATTGAGGTCAGGATAGGAGGCATCTTGCTCTCGGCACGGCGCATGCTGCGGATCAGTTGCTCGTAGGAGCGGCGGGTCTCTTTCAGCTTGGCCTGGCTCTTACTGCGCAGGCTGGCCTTGCTGATCTCACCGATTTCCCCTTGCCACTCATCGAACAGGGCTTCGGCCACATCTTCCACCTTGTTGATGCGGTTGCTGACATCATCGGCGGCTTCCTGGGCCGACTCATATTCGTCTTTGGCCTTGTTGTAAGCCTTTTCCAGATCGCCACCGTCATGGTTCAGCAGTGCCTGCATCTCTTCCAGTGCCGAACTGAACTGCTCCTGAGCTTCCTGTTGCGATTCTTTGGCGTCTTTGACCCGGTCGACCATGATGTCACGTTTGTGATAGCCAACCTTTTCCATGGCACCGTAATAGGCACTCTGGCAACCACCCAGCAGCAATCCCAGGCTGACCAGGGTGGTGGTGAGGATCTTGTTCATAAGCTTTCTCTTTTCTCTGTTTATGCTTTGTATTTGGCGGCATCTATGATGCACCAGAGATGGGCAATGGCACCTATGATAGCAGGAACGATCAACCACCAGAGGGCGTAACCTGTAACTGTCACCAGAAAGAAGATCAGTGCGGCCAGGATCCGCCCCTGAACCAACTGCCCCAAACCCGGGAAAAATACGCTTGCCAGCGCGGCAATCACATTGCCCGCCGATCCTTGTTGTGACATTAACTCTCTCCTTTAAATTGTGGAAGAAGCGCTGAACGACCGGCCTCGGCGCATGCCTATGCATAGCACTGGCGTCATTCCCGGCTTCCTTTGCCCTGCTGCAGCGGCAGCATCACACTTTGTAATCCGGGCATTATTGTACGAAGATAGCGACACTAGACCCAGAGGATCAAGAGAAAACCGTGAGCAACAAGATAGATACCCGCAATTTCAGTTTGTTTATGAAAGGCTGCTGGCACTTCCTGCTGCACCTGAAACAGAGATTGCAGGACGATCAAATCAATATTCGAGCCGGTCATCTGGCCTATGTGACCCTATTGTCGCTGGTGCCCATGGTGGCCGTTACCATGTCTATGCTGTCGGCTTTCCCTGTCTTCAAGGGGGTGCGGCAACTGATAGAAAACTTTATTTATCAAAACTTTCTGCCGGCCGCAGGCGATACGGTTCAGGTCTATATCAACGAGTTTGTCGGCAACGCCTCCAAGGGCACTGCCGTCGGTATCGGCGCTCTGGTGGTGGTGGCCATTTTGCTGATCTCCGCCATCGACAAGGCGCTGAACTATATCTGGCGCACCAAAGAAAAACGCCAGACTGTCGTGTCTTTTTCCATGTACTGGATGATCCTGACGCTGGGCCCAGTGCTGATGGGGGCCAGCCTGGCGGCCACTTCCTACTTAGTATCGCTGAAAATATTCAACGAAGCCGATACTTATGGTGTAGGTACCTTCTTTGTCGCGCGTCTGCCGTTTCTGTTTTCTGTTGCGGCCTTCCTGCTGCTTTACACTGTGGTGCCCAATCAAAAGGTGAAGCTGCTGCATGCCCTGCTCGGGGCCATAGTGGCTGCCTTGCTGTTTGAGGCGGGCAAGAAAGGCTTTGCCCTGTATGTGACTCACTTCCCCAGCTACGAGGCGATTTACGGCGCCCTGGCGACGATTCCGATACTGTTTGTCTGGGTCTACCTGTCCTGGATGATTGTCCTGATGGGAGCCGAGATCACCGCATCTTTGCCGGAATTCCTCGATGGTGAAGAACCATTGGAGTCGCTGGATGATGAATCCGAATCGGCATAATCCGTTTGCCCGCGACTGGCTGGAGGTGGGTGGCGGCCACCGCCTGTATCTGGCGCAATTCGGCAACCCGGAAGGCATCCCGCTGCTGTATCTGCACGGCGGGCCCGGCGCCGGTTGCAACCTTGAAGAGTTGGCGCTGTTTGATCTGCGCCGCTTTCGTTTATTGTTTCTGGATCAGAGGGGCGCCGGCTTATCGCGCTCCGAGAAAGGCCTGGCGCAGAATCACTTCCAGGGCCTGCTCGATGATCTCGAGTCGGTCAGGAAGGCGCTGCGGTTGCCGCGCTGGTGTCTGGCAGGGGGCTCATTCGGGGCAACCTTGGGGCTGGTGTACGGCGGTTTATTCCCTGAGCGGGTCATAGCCCAGACATATTGGGGCAGCTTTATCCCCTCTGCCGAGGGCCGCGATTGGCTCTATGGTGCTGCTGGCGCCGCCAGCCGTTTCCCGGTGGACTATCATGGCTTTTCCCGCTGGCTATCCAGGAGTGAGCGCAGCACTGCGGCGCTGCTGGAAAGCTATGCCAAGGGATTTACTTGCCTCAATGCCCAGGATTATATCCGCAGTTGGCTGCGCTGGGAGCAGCATCTGTCTTTACCCGGGGCACTGTTGCCGCCGCCAAGGGCGCATCGGGACAGCAGTATGGCCAGAATCGAACTTCACTATGCCCGCCATCACTATTTCGAAGCCATGAGTTTGCTTGATGCAGGGCTCAATAACTGGCCGAAACATACCCGCTTGCTGCAGGGGGAAAACGACTGGGTCTGTCCAACTCACTTGCTGCAGGCTCAGCTTGCCCGCCAGACCCGCCCGGCCGAGTTGCAGCTGGTGGCCGGAGGTCATCACTCGCTGGTGGATGATAAAATGCGTCACGCCGTGGTTGCAGCCCTGTGTGCTATGGGCGACACTGCGGCCTCTTGTGAAACAGAATTAAGGAGTCAGGATTGATCGCCCTGATACAGAGAGTCAGCCGTGCCAAGGTAACGGTTGCCGATGAAGTGACCGGCGCTATAGATAAAGGTTTGTTGGTGTTGTTGGGCGTTGAACGCCAGGATGATATGGCGGCGATGGAAAAGCTGGCCACCAAGGTGATGAATTACAGGGTGTTCAGCGATGACAACGGCAAGATGAACCTCAATCTGACTCAGGTCGGCGGGCAGTTGTTGGTGGTGTCGCAATTTACCCTGGCGGCCGATACCAGCCGCGGTCTGCGTCCCAGTTTCTCGGGTGGTGCCAGTCCGGCTCAGGCCGAAGAGCTCTATGAAGCCTTTGTGGCATTTTGTCGCAGCAAGGGGGTGACCACAGAAACCGGCCGCTTCGCTGCCGATATGCAGGTGGAACTGCTGAACGACGGGCCAGTGACCTTTAATCTGAGTGTTTGATATGTCTGAGCCATCACTGCTTAAGCAATTGGAAAACACCTGGCATGGCACCATCCCCGTCAGTGCCTTTATGGGGATCCGGCCACTAGCTTTTGATGGCACAGAATTTCGTGTCGGTGCACCGCTGGCGCCCAACATCAATCTGCATCAGACCATGTTTGCCGGCAGTATCTATACCCTGTGCACTCTGTGTGGCTGGGGCATGCTCTGGCTGCAACAGCAGCGGGCCGGAGTGAGTGGTGATATAGTGCTGGCCCAGGCCGAGATCCGTTATCGGGCGCCGGTGACTGCCAATCCCGGTGAGTTGATCGAGGCCAGAGTCAGCTGGCCGGGCGTGTCACTGACGCCTTTGAGTGAAGGGCGCAGGGTCAAAGTCAGGCAGGAGGTGGAACTCTGGAGTCACGGCCTTTGCTGTGCTTCTTTCTTGGGGGTTTACGTCAGCCAGCCCAAGCAAGAGGCGACCCTGTCCTAGCTGGGATTACCTAGGCTTACAGGTTCGGTTTTAACCTTGTAAGCCCTGGATAACAACCTTTCCTTTCTAAAAAATCGAATTTAATATCAAATTTTCTCCGCTTTTTTTCTATTTTATCCATCAGTAAACTGCTCAGCATAGATTGGAGCAAAAGCTCTGACTCAAACAAATTCCTGAATCGAAGCGGAGCAATATCATGAGCAAAGTATTAGTTTTGAAATCCAGCATCCTGGGTGGTTACTCTCAGTCCGGTCTCTTGGTCGACCACCTGATCAAGCATTGGCAGGAGCAGGGTTCCAGCATCACAGTCAGGGATCTGGCGGCCGAGCCGCTGCCGGTACTGGACGGTGAAATTGCCACCGGCCTGCGCGGCGGCGAACAGCTGAGCGAGCGCCAGCAACAGGCGTTGGCCTTGTCTGATGAGCTGATCCAGGAACTGAAAGATCACGACACAGTAGTAATAGCTGCGCCCATGTATAACTTCGGTATTCCGACTCAGTTGAAAAACTGGATTGACCTGATTGCCCGCGCCGGTGTGAGTTTCAGTTACACAGAAAATGGCCCTGTGGGTCTTATCACTGGTAAGCGCGCGGTAGTGATCACTACCCGAGGTGGGGTACATAAAGACTCGACCACAGACCATGTGGTGCCTTATCTGAAAACCGTGCTGGGCTTTATTGGAATTACCGAAGTGGAAACCGTCTACGGTGAAGCGCTGAACATGGGCCCGGATGCCAACGCCAAGGGTATTTCAGCAGCCAAATCTTCGCTGGCGGCTATCTCTGCCTGAGGCAAACATCTCTTCCACCATCAATCTGAACGCCAGTTGCTTGACTGATTTGGTTCTACTGCCCCGGAGGTGACTCCCCGGGGCTTTTTTGTGACTGCTTGTCCGGCTCAAGCGTCTTGCTGCAAAGGGGACAAGCGGCATTGACTCCTTCGGCGGGCCACTGCTCGCGATAACGCACTCGCGCAGAGGCTTGGCCGCGATGTTGGCTTATCTGAAATCGCCCGGGCTTGCTTGTCATTATGGTTACTCAGGTTGGCAACAGACCAGCTCCTTGAAGGCGCCGCCGTTGAGCACGCAATCAAAGCCGTTGGCCCGCAGAATTTCGCAGCCCTTCTGGGCGCGCATGCCGGCACCACAATAGAGCACAAAGGGTTCCTGCTTATTCGGTTGCTGCTTTAGCCAGGTATCCAGGGTATCCAGTGGCACATTCAGCGCCTGCGGCAGGTGCCCTTCGGCATATTCGGCGGCCGAGCGGACATCCAGTACCCGAACTCCCTTGGCGATCATCTCATGGCACTGCTCAGGGCTCAGGCAGCCGTCTTGTGGATTGGCGTTGGTTTGCATTTTCAGACTCTCTATCAATTAGAAAATTTTCAATAAGGTTAATCTTATGTAATTGGAAATGCAATGGCCTGGATACTGGTCGTTTTCTCGCCATGGCTGTTTTTTGTTCTATCCTTTGGAAAAAGGAAATGATTTGAAAATAGTGTATGGACAAGAATATGCCAACAGCTCTCTGGCTGCAGGGTCACAACGCTTCTGAGCGCCTGGAGCGCATTCACGATCATCTGTTGCTCAACTACCCTTGGGTGGATCGTATCGCCTGCGCCCTGTATCACGATTCGACCGGGCTGCTAAAAACCTTTATCAACAGCACTCACAGGGGACAGGCCATAGTGGGTTATGAATATCCCATGTCAGAAAGCCCGGTGCTCAGCCAATTGGCCGACACAGGGCAGTATCGGGTGATAGACGATATCAAGGCCAATATCTTGCCGGAAAACAGCCATTCGCGTTGGTTGCTGGAGCAGGATTACAACTCCTCCTTTACCGTGCCCCTCTACGATGAACAGAGGTTTCTGGGGTTTCTGTTCTTCGATTCATACCGCTTATCGGCCTTCGATGCCAAGGCGCAGCGCGATATGGTGCTCTATGCCAACTTGATCAACATGTCTCTATGCGCCGAACTCAGTGCAGTGCGCACTATTCTCGCCTCGGCTCAGGTGGCACGGGACTTTGCCGACCTGCGCGACTTTGAAACCGGCGCGCACCTGGATCGCATGGCGGCCTATTCGGGCCTGATCGCTGGCATAGTCGCCCCCAAATACGGCCTGAATGATGAGCAGATAGAACATATCACCCAGTTTGCACCTTTGCATGACATAGGCAAGATAGGTATTCCGGACAAGGTGTTGTTGAAAGAGGGGCCCTTAAGCATAGACGAGCGTACTCTGATGGAGACTCATGTGGATAAGGGTGAGTGCCTGATCCGCAAGGTGCTGGGGGATTTTGGTCTGGCTCACCTGCCGGATTCGACCATCATGCTCAACATAGTGGCCTGTCATCATGAGTATCTGGATGGCAGCGGTTATCCCCGAGGTTTGAAGGGGGAAGAGGTGCCGATTGAAGCCAGAATAGTGACTGTGGCGGATATCTTCGATGCCCTCAGCAGCGAGCGGCCCTATAAGCAGGCCTGGCCACTGGACGCCTGTTTCCGTGAGTTGAGAAGCATGGTGGCCGCCGGCAAACTGGACGGCCACTGCGTCGAAGCCTTGGCGGCTTCGACTACACAGATCCTGGATATCATGGGGCGCTGCCGCGATGACAAGGCGGCCTGAAAAGAGGCCTGCAGTGCCGATGCATTCCGTTAAAGCTTCTTGGGCTTACTCTGGTTTTCTAGGGCTAAGCTCAGTCCTGCCAGCGGCGGAAGATCAACGAAGTATTGATGCCACCAAAGGCAAAGTTATTGCTCATCACCAAGTCGGTATCCAGTGCCCGGCCTTCGGCGCGAATATAATCCAGCTCGGCGCAATCCTCGGCGACATTCTCCAGGTTGATTGTGGGTGCAAACCAGCCATCACGCATCATCATAATGCTCCACCAGGCCTCCAGTGCGCCGCAAGCGCCCAGGGTATGGCCGGTATAGCTCTTCAGCGATGAAATCGGTATCTGTTCACCAAATACTGCGGCGGTAGCCCGGCTCTCGGCGGTATCGCCGCGGTCGGTGGCCGTACCGTGGGCGTTGACATAGCCTATCTGCTGCGGCGCTATATTGGCGTCTTTGAGCGCCAGCCGAATCGCCTTTTCCATGGTGTCGGCGTTCGGTTGCGTCACATGCAGGCCGTCTGAATTGGTACCAAAACCCAGCACCTCGGCGTAGATACGCGCGCCTCTGGCCTTGGCATGCTCCAGCTCTTCGAGCACCAGGGTGCAGGCGCCTTCGCCTATCACCAGGCCGTCCCGGTCGTGATCGAAAGGCTTGGGGGTTAACTCAGGAGTGTCGTTGCGGGTACTGGTGGCAAATAGGGTGTCGAACACGACCGCTTCTGTGGGGCAGAGTTCTTCGCCGCCCCCGGCCAGCATCAAATCCTGCTGGCCATACTTGATGGCTTCATAGGCATAGCCTATGCCCTGGCTGCCGGACGTACAGGCGCTGCTGGTGGTTAATACCCGCCCCTTGAGGCCGAAAAATACCCCGACATTGACCGCCGTGGTATGGGCCATCATGCGGATATAGCTGGTGGCGGTAACGCCGCTCATATCGCCGTGTTTGAGCATGTCGCCAAAGGCGGTGATGGGATCTGTACTGCCGGTGGAAGAGCCGTAGGCTATGCCCATGGCGCCTGAGGCTATCAGAGGATCATGCAACAGGCCGGCATCCTCCAGCGCCATTTCACTGGCGCGGGTGGCCATCAGAGACACCCGCCCCATGGAGCGGATCTTCTTGCGCGAATAGTGTGCCGGAGTGCTGAAGTCGCTGACCGGCGCCGCCAGACGGGTGTGCAGGCCATCAAACCTGTCCCATTCATCCATGCGAACCACGGCATTTTGGCCTGCCTGCAGCCTGGCCTTGATGCTGTCCCAATCCTGGCCCAGGGCGGAAATGCCGCCCATGCCGGTAATCACCACCCTGCGGCTCATAGCATGCCTCCGTTGACCGAGATCACCTGGCGGGTGATATAACCGGCTTCGTCAGACATCAGGAAGTTGGCCAGTGCCGCTATCTCTTCAGGCTGGCCCATGCGCCGCAACGGCACCAGTTGCTGTACCAGTTCGGGGCTGAAGGCATCGACCATTTCGGTTTCGATAATCCCGGGAGCGATGCAGTTGACCGTGATCTTGCGTTTGGCCAGCTCCAGTGCCAGTGCTTTGGTGGCGCCTATGATACCGGCCTTGGAGGCGCTGTAGTTCACCTGGCCACGGTTACCGGCCAAACCGGAAACCGAAGACAGCGTAATGATGCGGCCGCCCTTGCGCCGTTGGATCATCGGCATCAGCGCCGGATGGATCACATTGTAGAAACCATCGAGATTGGTATGGATGACACCGTCCCACTCGGCCTCTGTCATCGCCGGGAAAGCCGTATCGCGGGCGATACCGGCATTGAGAACCAGGCCGTGATAGGCACCGTTGGCTTCTATGTCGGCCTCAATGACTTGGCGGCAGGTCTGGCGCTCGGCAACATCGAACTGCAGCAGGCTGACCTTGACGCCCAAGGCTTGGATTTCGGCGGCGCTGGCCTCGGCGGCGGCTCGATTGGCATGAAAGTGCAGGGCGATATCAAAGCCGGATTGCGCCAGGCGCAGGGCTATAGCCTTGCCTATGCCGCGGCTGGAACCTGTGACCAAAACTCTCTGTGTCATGCGGAATCTCCCTGCATCGCCTCCAGACTACCGGCAATATAGGCCTGGGTGTCCTGGGGCTGAAAAACGTTTACATTGGCGCTGGCGATCTCTGTGTCGCCATCAAAGATGCGGCAGTCGAACACTGCCAGTCCCGTATTTTCCTGATAGAGGCGTTGCACCTGGGTCAGGTACTCGCGTCCGGGCAGGAATCCCGGGGTATGCATGCTGAGCTTACGGCTGCCCAGCAAAAAACCGACCCGGATAATATCACCGCGGGCCTCGGCTTCCACTCCGGCCAGTGCTGCTATGCTCTGGGCCATATATTCTATGCCGACATAATTGGGCACCAGAGCACGGGCGTCATCGAAATAGGGGCTCTGCTCACTAATCTTTACCTTGGTCAGCAGTCTGTCTTGGCTGTGCTCGACCACGGCGTCTATCAGTATCATGGGCGCCCTGTGGGGCAGAAAATCGGCGATATCACGCTCGGCTAAAGGCTGGGTCATTCCGGGGCTCCACGGCTGAAGATCAGGCTGGCATTGCTGCCGCCAAAGGCGAAGGAGTTACTCATCAGGTGATTCAGTGAGTGGCGGCTGCCCTGTTTGACCAGTGGCAGTGCGGGATCCTTGCCATCCTGCTCACCATCCCACAGATGCGGCGGCAGTTGTCCATCAGGGTTGAGGGGCGACAACAGCAGCCAGCAGAATACCGCTTCCAATGCCCCGGCGGCGCCCAGTGCGTGGCCGGTCAAGGGCTTGGTGGAACTGCAAGGCGGCAGTGCTTCGGCAAATACCGAGTGCATGGCGCGGCTTTCCATGGCGTCATTCTTGGGGGTGGCAGTGCCGTGCAGATTGACATAGTCGATGTCATCAGGCGTCAGCTCCGCCTGCTTGAGTGCCATCTCCATGGCGGCAATTGCGCCGCTGCCCTCGGGATGGGGCGCCGAGATATGGTGGGCATCGGCCGACTCGCCGACACCGGACAGCAGCACCTGGCCGCTTCCTCTCTCCAGGGTAAACAGCGCCGCGCCTTCACCTATGTTGATGCCGTCGCGGTTGGCGCTAAAAGGATTGCAGTGCCCCTTGGAGACAGACTCAAGCGCATCGAAGCCGTTGAGGGTCAATTGGCACAGGCTGTCGACCCCGCCGACTATCACCATGTCGCACAGTCCGGCGTCCAACAGCCGTTTACCGGCGGCAAACACCTTGGCGCTGGAGGAACAGGCCGTCGACAGTGTGTAACAGGGACCGCTCAGCTTGAACCAGGCTTGCAGGAAGCGACTGGTGCCCCCCAACTCCTGCTGAAAATAGTGGTAATCAGAGGGGAAATGGCCGTGGCGATTGCGGTACTCCAGTGCCTCTTCGCCCTTGGAGATCCCTGAGGTGCTGGTGCCTATGACAACCGCGATGCGCTCCTTGCCATATTTGGCCTTGGCGGCTTCCACCGCCGGGGTAATTTGCAGCGCGGCGCACAGCAACAGGGCGTTGTTACGACAGTCATAGTCGGCAAACTCGGCGGGAATGGCCGGTAATTCGCTGTTCACTACCCCGACTATGGCCGGCCGTTCAAACAACAGGTTGTCGCGGCTGACCATGCCGCGGCTGTCACCGGCGAGCAAGGCGTTAAGCACCTCGTCGGCCCGGTTGCCGAGAGGGGTACAAAAACCCGCATGATTTATGGCTGTAGTTGTCATATCTCTGTTTTGGGATCCGGCCCTGTATCCATTACAGGGGCTTAATGTTCAGTTTTAAATCGGCCTGCGGCATGTTCATGGCCACTTCCGCATGCCAGATGTCGGGGCTGGAGTAACTTATCCGCATCAGCTCGCGATTGTCATTGCTCAGCAATACCCGGCACAGGACGGCGGCGCAATCTTCCAATTTCACCCTGGCGCCATCCAGATAAGCGTTCAGCTTTTCCTCCGGCCAATAGATGAGCTGCAGCAAGGCCAGCAGATATTCTGCTTTAAACTCATTGCCGAGCAGCACACTCTGCTCGCTGGTCAGTGTATGTCCATCGTAGATCAAGGTAAACAGTGCTTGGCCCAGAGGTGCCAGCCCCACCACAGTCATCTGCTGCGGCTGCAGTTCCAGTTGGCTGATAAGCTCATGGCTCTGCTCCCCTCGTTGCAGCCGCACCTGCTGGCTGAGACTGAGCGTTTGCTCCAAAGTTTGAGCTTGAACCGAGTCACTGCCCTGGGGCTCATCTGGCTGCTTTGCGTCTTTGGCAGCCTTGGTATCAGAGGTTTGTCCCTTGGGCGCGGCCTGGTTCAGCGGCAGCGGCGCCAGACAATAACTGACATCCTTTGCCAGGGCAACGCAGGTTTGGCGATACAATAGCTGGCTGCAGCCACTCAGGCCAACCAGCACAGTGGCAAGCAGTAGCAAGCGGGTGACAGCGGCTGTCATAAGGCTTCCTCGACAGCGTCGCGGCAGAGGTTCACCACCAGATCCAATCTGCGCCGGGATTCACTGACAAAGGGGTTGTTGCTGTCCCAGGCGTAGCCCGCCAGGATAGAGCAGATCATCTGTTTTATTTTCGGATTGGCGTCTTCAAAGAAGATCACTTCCTGGAATCTGCCGTCATACCAGGCTTCCACATAGGTGCGGAAGGTGTTGACCCCCAGCATCAAGGGCTCGGCATAATCCTGCTGCCAGTCTACCGCTTCCCCCTTGAGCTGGCGTACCAGACAGTCGCAGGCCAGACTGGCCGAGTGCATGGCTATGGTCACCCCGGAGGAGAATACCGGGTCGAGAAACTCACCGGCATTGCCCAGCAGGGCAAACTTGTCGCTGGCCAGGGTGCTGACATTGGCCGAATAGCCCTTCAAGGTGGCGCAGTCGCGGATCACTCTGGCGTCCTTAAGCAGCGCCTCCAGCCCTGGCTCTTCATTGACTATGGTGCGCAGTTGTTGCTCCAGGCTACCTTCGAGTCTTGCCAGCAGGTGCGGTTCGGCCACCACCCCCAGCGAACAGGTGCCGTTACTGAAGGGGATCAACCAATACCAGATATCCTTGTTGCGCGGATGCACGCTGATAAGGATCTTGTTGCGGTCAAACTCCGGGTCGCTGATATTGTCCTCAATATGGGTAAAGATGGCCGAGCGGGCCGGCAGGCTGGAGGGGCATTCCAGCTGTAGCAATCTTGGCAGTACCCGGCCAAAGCCACTGGCATCCAGCAGATATTTGGCCTGCACTGAATAGACTCGTCCATTTTCGTCTGCCACTGTCAGCCGTGGCTCTGCGCTGAGATCCACCGCGGTGACCGTCTGGCCATAACGTATCTCTACCCCTTGGGTACTGGCGGTGTCGGCCAGTAGTTTGTCGAACTGGCCTCGGGGAACCTGAAAGGTGGTGCCGGGGCCCGGGGTAAACTTGTCACTGAAATCAAAGGTGGTGTAGCGGCCGTTGCGTCGAAAGGCGGCGCCGTTTTTAAACTGAAACCCGGCCTCGGCTACGGCTTCTGTCATCCCAGCCTGCTCCAGCACTGTCATGCAGCAGGGCAGCAGGCTCTCTCCGATGGAAAAGCGTGGAAATTGGGCCCGCTCCAGCACCAGGGCATCTACTCCTTGTTGTTTCAGCAGGCTGGCCGCGACCGAGCCGGATGGCCCGGCACCGATAATTACCACATCGACTTGTTCCACGGCATTGGCAGTGTTCACTTTGCATTCCTTGTAAGAGTTGAGGTTAGGGGAGCGAGTAACAGGGTAAAACCTATGCCCAGCGCCAGGGTTATGCCAAAGGCGGCAATGGCATAGGTGTCACTCAAAGCCAGCAGGCCAAAGGCCAGCAGGGTGGAGGCGGCAGACATCAGCACCGCCAACATCACGCCTCTGGGATGCTGTTTGGCTTCGGCAAAAAACAGGCTGTAGTCCACGCCTATGCCGAACACCAACACCAGTGCCAGGGCATGAAACAGGGTCAAGCCGCTGCCGAGCCAGCCAAGGGCGCCCAGAGTCAGAATCGCCGCCAGAGTCGGCACCAGCGCCACCCAAAGGCCGCGGCGCAAACCAAAGCGCCAGCTGAAAATCACCGCCGCCAGTGTCAGTGCCAGTGCCAGCATCAGCAGGGTCAATTGACGGTATTTGGCCATCAGCGCCGAGATATCGGCGACCTTGTCGACCAACTGCACGCCCGGGTTGCTGCTTGCCAGCTGCTTAAGGGCGTCGAGGTCGTGGATGCCACCGAGTAGCACTATGGCGGCGTAAGCCGTTATTCCGTCAGTGGGGGCGAGGTAGAGGTCACTCAGCCCTGAGGATTTAGCCCCTTCACTGGCGAGCCAGTCTGTGGCCGAGAGCGGCTGGAATTCGGCCCATTGCCTCGAGAGCGGCCCTGCCAACTCGGCATTCAGCCCTAGGGTGTCCAAAACCTTGTCTGTTTGGCGATAGATAAGCCCCTGCAACTGATGATCTTGCTGCTGGCGTTTGATGCTCGGCAAATAGCGGGCGATATTCACGCTGTTGCCGAGTTTGCCTTCAGCAATCAAACGCTCGAGCCCGGGCGCCAGCTGTTCGAGATGCTGCAGCATCTCCTCGGCGCTGTCACCCCGGACCAGCAGGAACTGATTGTCCGTGCCGCCACTCAGCAGTTGCCTGAGAGCATTTTCCGTCTCGCTGACCGCTGGTGGGCTGCTCTGCAGCGCCCGGATATCATCGTTGGCCTTGAGGTCAATGCCGCCAAACAGCAGCAGTAACCCCAGTGGCACTAGGATTAACAGACTGCTGCGCCGACCGAGAGCTTGCCAGAGATTCAGCAAGCGTCCAGCCAGCGCCAGGCGGCTATCTCCGGCAAGCAAAGGGCTGGCGGCTATGGCCGGGTAAGCCAGCAGCAGTGTCAGCCAGGTGAAAATCAGCCCGCTGGCACAGAACACGGCCACTTGTTGCATGCCGGGAAAAGGCGCCAGGCCTATGCCCAGGTAAGCGCCGACACTGGTGATCAAGGCCAGGGTCACGGCCGGGAATATCAGGCCAATCACCTGCCTGGGAGAAGCCTTGGGATGTTGCAAGCGCTCGCAGTAGAAGTGAAAGCTGTAGTCGATGGCGATTCCGATAAGGCTGGTGCCGAACACCAGCGTCAGCAGATGCAGTTCGCCAAACAGTGTCAGGGTCGTGACTGTCGCCGCCAGAAATCCGCTGCCCAGGGTGAGCAGTGCCACCGTCAGCGGCATCAAGGAACGAAACGCCAGCAGCACCAGCAGGAGCACTCCAAGCAGAGAGACTAATCCGATACGGTTGATCTCGCTCTTGGCCGATTCTGTGGCGGCTGCGGCATGAAACAGGGCGCCGGCCTTGAGCACTCGAATATCTTGCGGCAGAGGCGCCAAGGCCTGCTCCAGTGCCTTGAGCTGGATTGCCTGTTGCTGCGGGTTAAAGGCGCTGCCTATGCCATCGGCCATCACTATGGCTGCATACTGGCCCTGCGGCGTTGGCGCCAACAGTATGCCCTCTGCCTGGGTGAGACTGCGGCCCTCGGCCAGCGACTTGAGCCAGTCGGGGAACAACAACAGCGGATCTTCGGCAATCAGGTCGCTGCCGGCGGTGCCAAAGGCGCTATAGAGCTGTTGCTGCGCGTTTTGAATCAAAGGCGTTAATTCACCGCTAGCGAGTTGCTGCCTCTGGCTGTCACTGAGCAGCCCCATGCGGTAGGGGAAATAGAAACGCCCCAGGGCGCTGAAGCTGTCGGCCTCGGCGCTGCGCACTCTCTTAAAGGCGTTTTGCTCCTTTTTCAGCGCTCTTTGCAGCTGTTTGCCGGCGTTGATCGCCTGAGGCTTATCCTTGGCAATCAGGCCGATATACAGTTGATTGCCGAGCTTCTGCTCCATGCGTTTCAGCGCCGCTTCGGCGAGCGGATCTTCCTGCACCTTGGGCAGCATGGCGAGAATGTCGCTCTGAATACGGCCGCCCTGTTGCCACTGCCAGACGCCAAGCAGAATAAGCAGCGTCAGCAGCCCCAGCCACAACAGCAGGCCAACCGGCGCCGAGAGCCCGGGACGAGAGCGCTCAGGGCGAGGCGACATCAGGGGGCCACCTCGGGAAAGAAGCGAGCGCGCTCGCTGTCATTGAGTGGTGATTTATCCAGTTCAGAGAAGAATATCTGGCTGATATCGCCGTTCTTGGCCAGCAGGGTCAGAGATTCGAGATCCTGACTGCCTTCGAGCACCATTTGCGGCAGCAGAGCTGCCATTGTCTGCTCCTTGGCCTTGAGTCCCAGTTGCCAATGACCCGCTTGGTCATTGAGCAGATAGAGTTCAAACCCTTGGCTCAATGCCTGAATATCACCGGAGAGCAGGGATTGCATCATGCGCGGCAGCATTTCAGCCACGGCCGCCGGGCCGGCATCGGCCTTGGTGACACTGAGCTTGCCCTGGCTGTCCTGCTGGATAAGCTCGCCCTGTTTCAGCAGCAAGAGGTTGCCAAAGGGAGTCTGCTGTTGCCAGAGCATGCCCAGCTCTCGCTGAAACAGAAATTCGCCGCTGCTGCGAAGTGGCTGTTTCAGCACCCTGAGCCAGCGCACCTGCTCAAACTGGCCTCGGCTGCTGTCGCTGAGGGCCATCTTAGTGCTTAACTGTTGCAGAGCCTGCTCTGTGGCCGGGTTGGCAAAGAGTTTGTCGAATGCCTGCGCCTCCGGCCTGATTTTTCCCTTGGCTTCGGCGGCCAACACTGTCACCGGCTCAATCTGAGTGTTATCCGCTGGCGCCACTTCCCCTAAAGCCATGTTGCTGCAAGCGGCACTAAACCAAAACAGTCCCAGCAGCCCAAGCAGTAAGGTGGGCTGCCGTGTGAGCCGAAAGCCGAAGGCTGAGGGTTTCATGACTTGGCCTCGGCGGCCGCGATGAAGGGCGCCAGGCGCTCACGGAACACCGGCGGGGTCACCAAGCACAGTTCCTGAGTCTGCATATCCACTGCGGCCTGTATGGTGTAGCCCTTGGTGAGGCGCTCACCGCTGGTGGCGTCGCAAATCTGGTAGTTGATCTTCAGCCGATTTTCCCACTCAACCAAGGCGGCACTCACCCGGATCTTCTGCTCGAAACGGCTGGGTTTGACGTATTTCAGCTGCAGATCCACTATCGGCCAGGCGTAACCTGACTCCTGCATTCGGCTGTAGCCGTAGTCGAACCTGTCCAGCAGCTTGCAGCGGGCTATCTCAAAATAACGCAGATAGTTGCCGTGCCAGGTAATGCCCATGGAGTCGACATCGTGGAAGGGGATCTCCAGCTCTATTTCAGTGCTGAGGATGGCTTTCATCGGCACACCTCCCACTCTCCGGCTTGGATCTTGGCCAGGGTTTGCCGCAACAAGGCTTCCAGCGGCCTGTCTTCAATCAAGAGTTCAAAGTCGGCTTCCAGCTGCGCCAGGGTGGTGGCCACTGACTCGGCCAGCGACTCCCGTTCCAGTTCACCGGCGAGCAGGCGCAGGCGGATCCCCTGACTCATGGCCAGCAGTGCTGCGGCGGCCACCTGCTCGGTCAGTTCCTGCACCCGCAGGGCGTCACGGGCGGCAATGGTGCCCATGCTGACCTTGTCCTGGTTGTGGCACTCGGTAGAGCGCGAGAACACGCTGGCGGGCATAGTGTGTTTCAGTGCCTCGGCGGTCCAGGCCGAGCAACCTATCTGTACTGCCTTGAAACCGTGGTTGATGGGGCTGCGCTCGCCCTGGCTGGCCGACAGGTTGGCCGGCAGGCCGTTGTTGAATTTGGGATCCATCACCAGAGCCATCTGCCTGTCCAGCAGATCCGCCAAATTGGCCACCGCATTCTTGAGGCTGTCCATGGCAAAAGCGATATGGCCGCCATAGAAGTGGCCACCGTGGAGAATATGTTCCCCCTCGCCGTCCACTATCGGGTTGTCGTTGGCGCTGTTGAGTTCGGTCTCGATAAATTGGCGCATAAAGGGCAGGGCATCGGCCAAGACCCCGATAATGTGCGGCGCGCAGCGAATCGAATATCTGTCCTGCAGTCTGTCAGAGTTGCGTGGGTGCTCGTGGTGGTTGAGGTCTTCACGGATCCAGGCCGCGACCTGGTTCTGCCCCGGGTGCGGCTTGGCGGCAAACAGTATCTCGTCGAAATGGTTGGAGTTGCCCTTGAGTGTCAGTGAGGCCATGGCGGTAATGCGGGCGCACAGGCGGCTCAGGTACTCGGCCCTGTCATAGGCCAGACAAGCCAGCGCCGTCATCACGGCGGTGCCGTTCATCAGTGCCAGGCCCTCTTTGGGCCTGAGCTTGAGGGCGCTGATCCCAAGTTCGGCGTAGACCTCGCTGGTGGCGCGGCGCTGTCCTTGATAGAAGACCTCCCGCTCGCCAACCAGTACGGCGGCCAGATAAGACAGTGGCGTGAGATCGCCGCTGCACCCACAGAGCCTTCCTCCGGGATCACCGGCACTATGTTGAGATTCAGCAGCAGGGCTATACGCTCCAGCAGCTCATAGCTGACACCGGACTTACCCACGGCCAGTGAGTTGAGGCGACAGGCCATCACGGCTCTGGCCTGGGGGATCTCCAGCACCTTGCCCATACCGCAACCATGAAAGCGCGACAGATGCAGCGGCAATTCGTGTACCAGATCCGGGCCGACATTGACGGTACAGGAATCGCCGTAGCCTGTGGTGACCCCATAGACCACGCCTTCTTCATGAAGCAGGCTGTCGATAAAGCGAGCGCCGCGCTGGATATAGTCACGGTACTCTGCACTGGCGTTGAGGGTCACCGGCGCCCCTTTGGCGATGGCGACCACCTGTTCCAGTGTCAGTGATGTTTGGCCGAAGCCGACCGTCTTGGTGGCCTTAACTGTTGCGCTCATGAGTTGTCCTTGGGGCGGTCAGCAACTTGGTCCTGCCGCCAAAAATCGAAAAAGTTAAACCACTGCAGTGGTGCCTTGCGGGCAAAATGTTCCAGCCGCCGGGCATAGAGGCCTGCTGCCTGTTGCAGCCGCTGCTGCCGCTCGGCTCTCGGGCCTTTGAGACTCTGCTCGAAGGGCTCGAGCCAGACCTTGTAGCCCTGCTGTTCCCGCAGGCAGAACATGGTGTAGATGGGGCAGTCCAGCAGACCGGCCAGAATAAAGGGGCCCTGGGGGAAGGGCGCCATTTCGCCGAGGAACGGCACTTTCACAGTGCGACCCGGGCTGTGGCTAGAGGTGCGGTCGGCGGCAATCACCACCAATTCACCGGCCTCGACCTTGCTTTGCAGCAACATGGAGGTGGCCGGGTTGAGTTCGGTAACCTGGAGTAAGTTGAGTTCACTGTCCGGGTTCAGCTGCTTGAGCACCCGGTTGAAGTTTTCGGCATTGCGGGTCATCACCATCACATTGACCTTCACCTTGCGCTGGTGAATGGAGATGGCGCGGCACAGCTCAATATTGCCAAGGTGGGACACCAGCAACACGGCTCCCTGCCCGCTTTGTAACTGCTCGGCCAACTGCTGACGGTCGCTGAACTCCACCTGCTGCAAGCGAATGCGATCGCACCAGGCATCGATGCGATCCAGCGCGGCATTGCCGAAGGCGAAGAAGTGGCGCAGGCTGTCGCGCCAAGTCACCGGCTGACCGAGACTCGGGTGCTGTGGCTCCAGTGTCTGCACCCGCTTTAGAAACGCTTGTGACGCCTCGCGGGCCTGTCGCCCCGTGATAAAGAAATAACAGATCACCGGGTACATTATTGCCCGCGCCAGCCAGTGGCCGCCGAAACGATAGCTTTCGGCCAGCAGCTTGATACCCCAGTAGCTGCCCCGTTCCTTGACGTTGGACCAATGAGCGCCTTGGGGGTTGTCTTGTGCCGCTTGGGTTGGCCCCAGTTTCTGCCCCTTGAGCTTGCGCCACAGCATGGAGAAAAACAGCCTGCTGTGCAGCTTGCTGATCCTTACATTGTCGGCCAGCCCCTGAAAATGGCTGCTGCCGTCTTCCGGGTAGATCACCTTGGTGGGAATATGTTCTATGGCAACACCGCGCCAGTAGAGACGCACCATGACTTCGATATCAAAGTCCATCCGCTCGCCGAGGGCTTCGCTGCGAAGCAGGGCCTCGGTGGCCGCCAGTGGATAGATTCGAAAGCCGCACATGGAATCGCGGATATCCAGGCTCAGGGTCTCGACCCAGACCCAAAAATGGGTCAGGTAACGGCCGTAGAGCCGACCCTTGGGCACGGAATCATCATATTGCGGCAGGCCGGAGATCAGCGCCTTGGGGTTGAGCTGCGCCCTGGCTATCAGCGCCGGAATATCTTCCAGATTATGTTGGCCGTCGGCGTCCACCTGTAGGCCATGGGAAAAACCCGCGGCCCAGGCGGCGCGCAGGCCTGTCATCACGGCGGCGCCCTTGCCGCGGTTGTATGGGTGATGCAGCAGGCTGACCCAGTCGCTGTGTTGTTCGGCCAACTGTTGCAACAGATAGCGGGTCTCATCGTCGCTGCCGTCGTTGATCAAAAAGCAGGGCAGCCCCAGTGGTTTGAGGGCTTCCAGCGTCGCAGCGATATGGCCCCTATGGTTGTAATTGGGGATGATCAGCGCCAGCTTCATTGCTTGGCCTCTGTCTTGAAGGCGATACGACCCGAGCCGAACTTCTGTTCGCCGTCGCTGTAGCTGAAGCTCAGTTTACCCTTGGCGGGGTTATTGCTGATGCTGAGGGTGACTTGCATATTCGGCAACAGCAGTTGCTGAAACTTGAGCACCTCGAGCACCGCGACTTCGGCATCATAGCCGAATGCCTGGCTGCCGAGACGCACGGCCCAGTCCAGTTGAGTCACGCCGGGCAATACCGGCTGGCCGGGAAAGTGGCCGGCAAACATAGGCAGCTCGGCCGGAATGCTCAGGCGCCAACTGGCTTCATTGTCCTGATGCCGCTGTTGAACAATGGGCGGAAGAACAGACTTAATCATGATCAAACAGCTCGAGAATATCGTTTTTGAGCAACTTGCCCTGGGCGTTGAGCGGCAGCTGCTGTGGATAGCGCCAGCGCCTTGGCAGAGTCACACGTTCAAATTGGCTCAGCAGATGGGCCTTAAGGGCGTTGTTGATGCTGAGTTTGCCCTCGGCTTCGAGCTGTGCCTTACCGGCGGTGGAAAGCTCTACCGCCGCGCCCAGTTGTACTCTGGGGTTTTCCAGCAGCACCAGATGCGATTGGGTCACCCAGGGATGGGCGTTGAGCAAGGTTTCCATCTGCACCAGAGACAGGCGCTTTTCCTCTATCTTGACGATGCGGTCCAAGCGGCCTTCGAGGCAGAACTGGCCTTCGCCCAGCAGCCGAACCTTGTCTTCACAGCGGTATTGGCCATTGTCTTCAAGATAGGGCGAGCGCAGCAGCAAAGCGCCGTCGCTGTCATTGCTCAGCTCCATGGGGGCAAAGGCCTGCCAGGGTGTGTCGCTGCTCTGTTGGCGCCGATAACCTATGCCGCCGGTTTCCGTGCTGCCGTAGACCTCGATTGGCAGGCTACCGTAGCAGCGCTTGACCCCTTGGGCGGCTTCCAGGCTCAGGGGCCCGCCGGAGCTGAAGATCAGGCTGGGAGTGTGCAGCTGGCGTTCATGCTCCAGCGCATCCGGCAGCCTCGACAGCTGCGCCGGGCTGCTGATCAGGCACAGGTTGGGAAATAGGGCGGTGTAATAACTCAGGGTTTCCGGGTATTCCACCAGATCGCTGAGGAAGGGGCGACTGGCCGCCAGTGGCCAGAGAATCTTAAACAGCAAGCCATAGATATGCTGGTGGCTGACGGTGGCAATCACGCTGCAGTGTGGCAGGTGAGCGGCGAAGGTCTGCTCCAACACACTGACTTCGGCATCCAGTTGCTGCAGACGCTTGCGAACCGCCTTGGGTTGGCCGCTGGAGCCAGAGGTGAACAGCAGCAGTTCGCCGAACCCATCCCCCTCGGCCATCTGCGGCCAGGGCGAGTGGGGCAGTGATAGCTCTTTTTTCAGCTCGAGCCAGATCTTGCCCTCACACAGGGGGCGGTCTGACACTATGGCATCAAACTCCTGGGTCAATTCGCTGAGAGTACCAGGCTGAGTGTTGGCCGGCAGTATGATCTGCTTGCCCGACAACAGGGCGGCGCAGAGGCCAACGGCGAACAGATCGCTGCTGTCGCAGGCCAGTAACCAACGCTTTTCCGGCCGGGCTCGCAGGCGCTGATGCAGATGATAGACCTGGGTGGCGAACAGTGAACCCGTGACTATGTCATGGTGGTTAAAACTGATCAGTTGTTGCCCTGCGGGGCCTTGGGTAAGCCAGGTTTTCAATAACTCTGTCATAACTGTCCCTTTATGATCGCTTCAGACAAAAGTGGCGATAGAGCCATTCTCCGCCACCGAGCAGCCCCATCAGCAGATAGGCTATCAGGCCGTTGTACAGGGTCCAGGTCTCCAGGCTGGTAAACAGCGCCGTATAAGCCGCCATGCCGCCGTTGAAGACAAACAGACCGCACCAGAGTTGTGTGACCCTTACCAGGTAGGGCCTGGCTTCCTCGGGCAGATCCGGCTCGGCCAACCTGGCCAGACGTTCCACCATGCTGGGACCTTTAAGCAGCGAAGAGGCAAACAGCACCAGCATGCAGGCATTGACCAGCACAGGGTAGTACAGCAGCCAGTCCTGACGCTTGGCGAGCAGGCTGCCGAGCGCCAGCAGTAACCCCAGAACGACCGGGGCGGCCAGCGCCTTGAGCTTTTGCTTCCCCAGCAGCAACCTGGCACCGAGCAAGGCCGCCAGCAAGAGTGCCAGGCCATTGCCCGGCAGATAGTTCAGCCCCAGATATACCGCCAGGGGATATCCCAGCAGCAACAGGGCCGTGACTGTCTGAGCCAGGGCACGCATCAGTCTTTAACCAGTCCCTCGATGGCGTTAACCACGTCGTTGACCGTCCGTACCGACTTGAATTCATCGGGCTGGATCTTTTTGCCGGTCAGCTGTTGCAATTTGATCACCAGATCCACCGCATCTATGCTGTCCAGATCCAGCTCTTCATAGAGGGAAGCCTCAGGGGTTATCGCCTCGGCATCCACTTCAAACTCATCGACCAGGATCTTGCTCAGCATTTCCAATATCTGTTCACGGCTTTGCATGAGCACCTCCTACGCGCGCTGGGATTCGATAAACGCGGCAAGGCTGGCAACACTGTAAAAGTGGGCCTTGGTTGCCTCTGAGTTGGCTTCGATCTTGACGTCGAACTGCTTCTTGATCGCCAAGCCCAGCTCAAGTGCATCGATGGAATCCAGTCCCAACCCCTCACCGAACAGCGGTGCTTCGGTATCTATATCGTCGATACTGATATCCTCAAGATCGAGGCAATCTATGATTAGCTGTTTAATTTCGTTATGTAAGCTCATAATTTATATCTAATTGTTGTTTGTAATAGGTTTCCAGATCTCTGGTGAGTTGGCGCGCCATCCGGGCATCGCCACCGCTTTCGGCATCATACCTCAGATGCGCTATGCTTGCCCCGGTTTCCACTTGCATCTGTATGGTGCGTCTCGGGATTTCGTACCAGGGATCCTGTTTGGTGAGTCCGGGATGAACCACCCTGAGTACCACTGGCAGAATATCGGCCCCGGTGCGTAGGGCAATATTGGCCGAACCGCGGGCAAAGGGATTGATCACTGCGCCTTTTACCGTGCGGGTGCCCTCGGGAAAGATGATCAGATTGGTGCCTCTGGCCAACACTTCACGGCAGTCCTGTAGCAGCAGCTCGGCGCCGCGATTGGGAATATAGCCGGCGGCGGAGACGACTCCGCGCAGAAAGGGGTTACGCCACAGTCCCTGTTTTACTATGCAGCCGGCATTGGGCATCAGGCTGATTAACACCACCACATCTATGAGGGTGGGGTGATTGGCAATCACCACCATGCCTTTGGCCTGCCGTAATCGCTGCAGATTTACCGTGCTGACCCTGACCACGCCGGCCCAGGTCAGCATATGCACAAAGCCGCGGAACATGTAGTGCACCGCTTTTTGTACTCTTTGAATGCGCACATCGCGCTCGCCGGGCCAGAACCTCAGCACAGGTAAAATGGTCAAGGAGCTCAGCAAGCCGCCAAGGCCGAAGGCGATATAACAGCTGATGCCGGCGAGCCAACGGGGAAAATAGCCGATACCGGTTGCCGGGGCTGTCATAGCGGCTCCCTTGAGGGTTCCAGCTGCCAATGCCAATGGGCCAGTTGCCCCTGGATTGCCGTGCCGTTTGCCAGTGCCTGCAGCAGGGCGCCGAAGCTCAGCGGCTGCCCGGCGCCGGTCTGCTGGCTCAGGGTAACTCGGGCTATGCCGGTAACATCGGCTGGGGCCAGCTGCAGAGACAAGGCCAGCGGCAGTTCCATCTCTTGGGTAAATTCATCATAGACGGGCGGCACAGGGTCATCGCCGAACACCAATAGCAGGGGGCTGGGGTCCTCGGCCAACTGGGCCCAGGCTTCCAACATGGCTTGGGACAGGGTATCTGTGCCCGCCGCCACTGAAGTGGAAGCGCCAGTATTACCCGTGACTATGCCAAACAGACCGCTGGCGGTGTTGTGAACCGATTGGCTGAAACCCATGGGAGAGAGCGGCTGCCTGGCAATAATATCCTGCAGCAGTTCTATGGTGCGATTGAGTTCGCCATGGCGCGAGGCAAATACGCTGCGGCATTGGCTAGGGGCTTCAGCCTGAAAGGCGGCTTCCAGCATCATCTTGCTCAGGCGGCTGAAACGGCGCCGCTGCATGGCGGCAACCTGGGGTAACTTGGGGGCAATGCGATCGCTGTCATCAAGGGCGCAGTTGCTACTTTGCCACTGCTGCCAATCTTGCTGCTGTTGATACTCCGGGGACCAGGCTCCCCAGGAGAGAATACTGAACGCTAGTTGCACTGCTTTGCCTCTGACACAGATCTTTGTTGCTATCCCTTACGGGTCGTGAGGGAGTGAATCTGTCGGGTCGGAATGCGACCGCCGTACCGATTGCCCGTTCCCTCTGAAACACCGGTACAAAGGGCCATATTCTACACTGAAAGTACGGGTTTTAAGAAGGGGTTTAGGTTACAGCTAAAGATCAGTTACAACTTTTCGCTAACAAGGGAATCACCCGGCGGGCGCCGGGTGATTCAGATGCCGCTCAGTTGCTCAGCTGGCTCTGCAGCCGCCGCAGTACAGTCTTGATCTTACGGGTGTTGTCGGGACCCATACGAACCAGCATTTTCTGCGCGTTGGGCAGGGCTTCCAGTTTGGGATCGACAAACTTGTAGTTCACGCTGATGGCGTACAGCTCGATAGGATCTTCTATCACCGGGGTTGCCAACAGCACCTTGATGGCTTGTTGCATCCGCTCATCGAATTTGAGGTTGGGGTAACCCAGCTCATCGAAGGCCTGCTCCAGCAGCGGCGACAACTGACGATAGGTGTTGAGCAACTGCTCGTCGTTGAGGCCGGTGAGGAAGTCGGCGTAAAGGTCGTATCTGTGATAACTATCCGGATCCAGATAGGTCTTGTTGGAGATTTCAGATACTGTGAAGGTGTCGCTCGGGCCTTTCATCGGACTGGTTTTACGGGCCAGTTCGCCTTGGGCCAGGTTATCGACAAACACCACGAACTGGCGTACCAGATCTTGTTCAACCAGCAGTGGCTCTATCTTCATGCCATCAGCCATAGCCACTGCCTTTTCATGAACATATTCATCACTTTCGGCCAGTGAAGGCAGAGGTTGTTCCGGCTCGACTTCGGGCTGAACCACTTCAGGTTCTGGCTCGGGTACGGTTTCAGGTTCAGGCACCTGGACTTGGGTTTGCAGCGGTTCGCTGGGAGCGGGTTCGGGGAGTTCAACCTGGGTGGGCTCTGCTGCTTGCTGCGGCTCTTGTTCGCCGCTGAAATAGTAGTAGGCTCCTCCTGCAATCAGCAATACCAACACCAATAGGATGATAGCAATGCCACTGTTGCCAGAGGACTTTTCCTGCGGCGCGATTCTATCTTCTTGATTGACTTGCATTGGATTTCCTTTCATTGATACCTGTTAGGCAGCGCCTCTCCCATTCTGCAAATATTGGCCATCTTGTCCAGCGTTCGGCCGCCCGGCAGCAGGATTTATTTGTGAAATATTGCCAGTAGAGCAGATCCTGTGGTGATTGACTTGAACCCCGGCTGAACTCTCGGCAACTTTGTGACGTTTTTAGCGCACTAGGCCTGAACATACTGCTGCCGGTCGCCCAGCCAACGCTGAATGATGGCATCGACATTCTCCGGTGCCTGGCTCATCACGTGGCGAGCCAGTTTCTGGATGTGGGGAATAAGCGCCTGATCCCGTACCAGATCGGCCACCTTCATATCGGCTATACCTGTCTGGCGGGTGCCCAGCACTTCACCGGGGCCGCGGATCTCCAGATCTTTTTGGGCAATCACAAAGCCGTCGTTGCTCTGACGCAATACTCCAAGCCGTTTGGTAGCCGTGTGTGACAGCGGTGCCTTGTACAGCAGGACGCAGTGGCTGGCCACGGCGCCGCGACCGACCCGGCCGCGCAACTGGTGCAACTGTGCCAGCCCGAGCCGTTCCGGGTTTTCGATGATCATCAGACTGGCGTTGGGTACATCGACCCCCACTTCAATGACAGTGGTGGCCACCAACAACTTGAGTTCGCCGCGTTTGAAGCTGTCCATGACTTGTTGTTTTTCGGCGCTCTTCATACGGCCATGTACCAGGCCTATGCTCAGCTCCGGCAGGGCGGCACGCAGTTCTTCGCAGGTGTCTTCGGCTGCCTGGCATTCGAGCACTTCGGATTCTTCGATAAGGGTGCAGACCCAGTAGGCCTGGCGACCGTCATTGAGTGCCGCCTGACGTACCCTGTCGATCACCTCCTGACGCCGACTGTCACTGATGGCCACTGTGGTGACCGGGGTGCGCCCCGGCGGTAACTCGTCGATGATGGAGGTGTCAAGGTCTGCATAGGCGGTCATCGCCAGGGTGCGGGGAATAGGGGTCGCCGTCATGATCAACTGGTGGGGATGAAAACCCTGGCTGATGCCTTTTTCTCTCAGCCCCAGGCGCTGATGTACGCCGAATCTGTGTTGCTCATCTATGATGATCAACGCCAGCTTGTGAAACTGTACCTGCTCTTGAAAGATGGCGTGGGTACCTATCACCATGTGGGCACTGCCGGAGGCGATATCCTCCAGCGACTGGGCCCTGGCCTTGCCCTTGAGCTTGCCCGCCAGCCAGCCGACCTTGAGCCCCAATGGCTCCAGCCATTGACTGAAATTAATTGCATGTTGCTCGGCCAACAGCTCTGTGGGCGCCATCATGGCCACCTGATAACCGTTTTCTATCGCCTGCAGTGCGGCCATGGCCGCCACCAGGGTCTTGCCCGAGCCAACATCGCCCTGAACCAGGCGCATCATGGGTTGCGGCTTTTCAATATCGCGGCCGATATCTGCCACCACTCGCTGCTGCGCCCCCGTAGGTTTAAAGGGCAAGGCGGCGAGGAAGGGATTGAGTAAAGCGCCGGTGGCGGGCAAAGGCACGGCTTTGTCATGATTACTGCGCTCCCTGAGCTTGAGCATAGACAGGTTATGCGCCAGCAGTTCTTCCTGCACCAGGCGTTGCTGCGCCGGGTGTTGCCCCTGTTCCAGACGGTAGATATCGACATCCGCCGGGGGCCTATGCAGGGTGCGCACCGCCTGAGCCAGGCTTTGCTGATTGGGGCGCAGCGCCTCGGGTAGCAACTCCTGCAGTCCGTCCTCCTGCAGCAGGTTTAGAGCCTGCTCGGTCAATTTCATCCAACTGGCCTGCTTGAGCCCTTCAGTGGTGGGATAGATGGGCGTCAGGGTTTCACTGAGGTTGGGCGGTTCGTCGCCTTTGAGTATCTTGTAATCCGGATGAATGATCTCGGCCTGGTGGTTACCTCGGCGCACTTCGCCGTAGGCTCTAATGGTCAGACCTTGTTGCATGGCATTGCGCTGGGCGGCTGAGAAATTGAAGAACCTCAGGGTCATGGTGCCGCTGTCATCACGGACATTGCAGATCAACATACGCTTGCGGCCATTGATGATCTGGCTGGACTGAATTTCGGCTTCTATGGTGCCGTAGCTGCCGGGTGTGAGGCTGGCTATGGGGTAGATGCGGGTTCTGTCTTCGTAGCGCAGCGGCAGGTGGAACAGCAGATCCTGTACCGTGTTGATTCCGAGCTTGTGCAGTTTCTCAGCCATTTTAGCGGCTACGCCCTTGAGCTCGGTGATAGCAATAAGATCCAGTCTCTGCAAACCTTTAGCACCGGATTACTGTGAATTTATACATATACTATCAGAGAAATAGCCCTTGGCAATGCGTTGCGTTTATCGGCTGGGTAAAGTGTGGCGCAATGGTGGCAGGGCTTCTGCCTGGGGGCGAGTGTATGGCAAAAGCCCTGATATATTGGTGGCAGATTAATCTGTCAGCGCCACCAGTTGAGCAGGGTGACCAGGGGCTTTATCAGTAGCTGAACACTGCCTATTACAAACAGCCAGGCGCCGATAATAGTGTGAACATCTGTAAGAAAAAAGAAGCTGCCCAGTAGAAAACAGAGAGCGACTATCAGGTCGCTTAGGGTATTGAACAAGGCGTGTTTGGGAAGAGGGGTGGCGGGGGCTTTGATATCTTGCTCGGCAAAATATCGCTGCTTACTGTCGATCATGGTTCCTTCTTGGTAGTTATGATTCGCCGCGATACCTTAACGCTGCCATCCTCCGAGCGCAAATCTAATTCCCTTTGTTTTTGTGTGTATAAATATATCAACATAATCATTGAATTAAGTTAACAGCTGGCCTCTTTGGTTTGTCAGGCTTGGCTAAAGAGTAGCGTAACTTAACGGCCCAGGCCTGAACCCTGGGTAACTGTTATTTCGCCGTTAAAGCCTATCAGTTCGGCGAGTGTTTGTGCGTAGGCTCTGGCCTTGTCTGTGGCCTGCTTTTGAGGTTTGAACAGGCCAAAACCGAGTCGCTCACGCTCAGTAAAACAGAGTACCACGCTGACACTTATGAGCTCTTCGTCAGTCAGGTGTTCAAGCATGTGACTTCTGAATCTTTCGTTATAGGTATTGCGTTGCACCTCTATGCGGCAGAGTTGACTGAGAGGCTTGCTTTTTCCGCCCCGGAAGAAGCAGCCCTGTTGCAGATCCAGAGTAACGGGTTTGAGCAGGCGGTAGAGGTTCAGGCCCATGATGATGCCGCTGAGCCCCAGCACTATAGCTATGATGGCAGCCGTAAACCAAGTGTCCTGTCTGGCGGGGTCCAACACCAGTACTCCCAGAATTCCGGCAAGCATCGCCAGTAGTCCCCAAAGCGCGTATTTCAGTTGCGTTTGCCTGCTGCGCCAGACGAGTTTCAACTTGCCTGGCTCAGCCTCGAGCTTTGTCATAAGCATATGCTGCTGATATTGGCATAGCCTGGTCTGCTGTGGGTTTTTGGTCATAAAATGGTCACCATGAAATCAGTAGTTCGTCGTAAAACCCAGTGCTCAAACCAGCAGGCTCGAGTGAGCCGCTATCAGTTGCCAGCCGGTTGTCCTGTGCAGCCAAACCCGGGTAAAGCGAAAACGGCCGTTGGTCGGCGCTTTGGCATAGCTGCCTTGAATATTCACCTCCGCCGACACTATCGCAGTCCCCTGATGCAGCCGTATCTCTTCGGCCAGAATGTCTATCCGAGTGATGTTGAGCAGGCCTGAGCTGTGGGCATGCAGATCCTCTGCTTTGCCGAGCACTTGCCCCAGGTGATTGGTGAATATCAGTTGAGGCGACAACAGTCTATCCAGCAAATTGATATCCGAATTCAACATGGCGCTACGCAGTTGGCTTTCCAGTTGCTGAATGTCTGAGATGTGATTCATGGTTATTCCCAAGGCCTGATGAGTGACGGCAAAGAGGCAAGAAGGTTTAAAAAATACTGACTTTGGCACACTTGCCACAGTACCAGGAGTTCTGCCATTGATTCAGTGCCGCCTGGTATTGCTGCATCGACTTTCGCCCTCCCAAGTAGTTTTTCCACAGCCAATCGGCGCTCAGGATCAGAGTAAAACAGGAGACAAAAAAGCACAGCACTCCCAGCCAAAAACTGCTCCAGTTGCTGCCTGCCTGAAACCCCAGGTAGCCGCCCAAGAGTAGTCCGGGGAAAGCCGCCAGAAATAGCACCAAGGGCTGAGGGTTAGATGGCGGCGAGCAGCGCTTGGCCAGTTCGGTTTGCAGTTGGGCGCCACCCTTGAGTTTTTGTTTTCCATGCACAGAGAAGGGCTGGTTGTTCCACACGGGTTTGGCCGAGGCGCTGACTGAAACTTCTGTTGTCCCCTCGGCATGAATGGCTTTGAAGTGTCTGATATTGTCTGAGCCGCAGTGTCTGCAACGCATTGATTGTTCTCCTTAACTTGGACTAACCGGATCCCTGATTCTTCTCGTCCAAACAACAGCCTTCGGGTAACAAGCCTTTGCTGGTCGCCGAGTCATGGTAAAGCTTTTAGCCTCGGCGGTGAACCCGAAAACCAGCTACAGGCCCTCTTTTTATCCGTATTCGCAGCGTTTGGGTAAACTCATATAAATTAACTTCTATGCACTTATGATGAAAATATATTCATTGGATGCTGGAAGTGTGAAAGATAGTTCATCTGCGGACGGCCAATTTCATATTGATCGATTGGATTGGCAATACAAATTTCGCCGGAATGTTTGCTAAAGCAGATCGGCTTCAATATTTGAGCCGTATTTGGCTTAACTTAGTCTATACATCTGCCGAGGTAGACTTTATCTATTTACAATAATCATACAGGTTTGGCGCCATATTTAACTCATTGAGATTAATGAAAATACATTAGGAATTTATATTCCTTGAATATTAAATGGTTCAAAAAATAAATAAAAAATAATTGAACCAGGGGGCGTAATGACAGCAGCAATATCGGCAGTAGAAATCACCAGGGGCTCGGCACAGTGGAAGGCGGCAACCCGCTTCGACAGCACGGACTGGGGCTGGGTGATCATGAGTATAGGCATGGCCATTGGCGCGGGGATAGTATTTCTGCCTATTCAAATCGGCTTGATGGGACTTTGGGTATTCCTGCTATCGGCCATTATTGGCTATCCAGCCATGTATATGTTTCAGAAACTATTTATTAATACCTTGGTGGAATCTCCCAAATGCCAGAATTATCCGGATGTGATTTCCGGTTATCTGGGGAAAAACTGGGGAATATTACTGGGTGTGCTCTATTTCTTGATGTTGGTGATTTGGGTATTGGTTTATTCGACCGCAATTACCAATGACAGCGCTTCTTTCCTGCAGAGTTTTGGCCTCACCAAACAGCTGTTGTCCGATAATCCCTTCTACGGGTTGGCACTGGTTTGCATCCTGGTGAGTCTGGCATCCAGAGGCGAGGCGCTGCTATTCAAGGTTTCATCCTTTATGGTACTCACCAAATTGAGTGTGATTGCGATACTGGGTTTCATGATGATAGAGCAGTGGGATCTGAATAACATAGGTGCGGTACCCACTCCCCAGAGTGGCTTCAAAGACACTATTGTTATGCTGCCATTTACCCTGTCATCGATTCTGTTTGTGACCAACCTGAGCCCTCTGGTGATCTCCTATCGCGCCAGGGAAAAGTCGATAGAGGTGGCGCGCTACAAGGCTCAGAGAGCGATGAAGTTGGCCTTCGGCATTTTGTTTGTAGTGGTATTTTTCTATGCCGTGTCTTTCAGCCTGGCCATGGGGCATGACCAGGCGCTAAAAGCCTACGATGAGAATATCTCCGCCCTGGCCATGGTGGCTCAGGGAATCCCCGGAGACACCATCAAGCTGTTCAGCCTGATCCTGAATATTTTTGCCGTTATGACAGCCTTCTTTGCGGTTTACATGGGGTTTCGTGAAGCCTGTTATGGCCTGACCATGAACTTGCTGAGGCGCACCACTGCGGAAGAGAAGATCAATACCAAGTATGTCAATCGCGGCATTATTTTGTTCACCATACTGCTTGCCTGGGGCGCCATCTGTTTCAATGCGCCTGTGCTCAGCTTTACCAGCATCAGCAGCCCGATCTTCGGCCTGGTGGGATGTTTGATCCCGGCTTACCTGGTCTATCGGGTGCCTGCGCTGCATAAATATAAGGGCTTGTCTCTCTACATAGTTATCGCGACCGGCATCTTGCTGTGTCTGTCCCCCTTGCTGACATTCAGCTGAAGCCTTGTGGCAAGGCCTTGAGCAGGTTGGAGTTCCTGCTCAAGGCCTACCCAGCTTCACCCCCAGGTTTTGGGACGTAATCCATCACGCAATTCACTCTATCTCTGTCGTTTAAGGAATCCTATGCACGAGTATCTGCTGTTTTCCCTGGGCGTATTACCGCTCTTGGTCATGATCCTGCTGATCCTGAAAATCAAGATGCCGATACATCAGGCGGTGTTAATCACTCTGTTACTGACCCTGGCCGAGGCAACCATTTTCTGGCATACCCCGGCACAGACATTGGGCTCGGCCATGGCTTATGGGGTTATCAAAGGCTTGTGGCCAATAGTGATAGTGATCCTGGGGGCCATCTTCAGCTATAACCTGATGCTTCAAACCCGCAGCATGGAGGTACTGAAAAACCTTCTCGCCGGGATCAGCGACGATAAGCGGATCCAGGTGTTACTGATCTCCTGGTGTTTTGGCGGATTTCTCGAGGCCGCCGCCGGATACGGCACCGCAGTGGCGATTCCTATCGGGATATTGATTGCTCTGGGTTTCAAGCCGCTGAAGGCGGCGATTGCTTCTCTGGTGGCCAACACAGTGCCTACGGCGTTTGGTGCCGTGGGGATCCCTGTGTCGATTCTGGCTGAGCAGGTAAACCTGCCTGTGACTGAGCTCAGCGGCACAGTTATCGCGCAGTTGGCACTGTTTACCTTGCTGCTGCCTTTTGTGATTGTCGCCATCATAGGGGATGGATTCAAGGCGATACGGGGAGTGTTTGGCATTACGCTGGTATGCGGAATTGCAACACTGCTGCCGCAGTACTTTGTCGCCATTCATCTGGGGGCTGAGTTGCCCGCCTTTGCCGGCAGTTTGGTCAGTTTGCTGGTGGTGGCCTTGATGGCTAAAAAACGCCAAAAGCCCACCCCGGCCGCTTATCGTATCGACAATGACCAGTGCCGCATCACCGACCACTACAGTGGCGGACAAATCTTCAAAGCCTGCGCCATCTATCTGCTGATCTTTGTGTTTATTCTGCTGTGCTCGCCGCTGTTTCCGGAAATCAAGAGCCTGCTGACTCAGGTGTCTTCCAAGCCGGTATTTCCGCTGGCCAATGGGGTGGAGCTGAGTTTGACCATTGACTGGATTGCCACGCCGGGTGTCTTGATCATTCTGGCGACCTTTATCGGCGGTACCCTTCAGGGAGCCTCATTGGCCAGCATGTTAAAGGTGTTCAGCGCGACGTTAAAGCAACTGAAAAACTCCATCATAGCCATCACCGCCATAGTGGCGATGGCAACCGTGATGGATGTCAGCGGTCTGATAACAGATCTGGCCCATACCCTGGTGAATATTACCGGAGGGGCATATCTGTTTATCGCCCCCTTGATTGGCGCGTTGGGGACTTTTGTCACCGGCAGCGATACCAACTCCAATGTGCTGTTTGGTAAGTTGCAAACAGTGGCTGCGGAAAAGCTGCAGGTGGATCCGCTGTGGCTGGCTGCCGCCAATACCTCCGGAGCCACGGGCGGGAAAATGATCTCGCCCCAGAGCATAGCCATTGCCGTGTCGGCGACCCGGATGGAGGGCCAGGGCAGCGCTATCATGTCCGGTACCATCAAATACTGTATGGCTTACATCTTGATCCTGGGGCTTAAGGTGGGCCTGGTGTATTACCTGTTTATGAGCTGATGTCAGAGAATTTCTTCGACGAGGAGTTTACGCGAGGAGTTATTGTCTCGCGTACTCTTTGTGCAAAGAGAGCTTGCCGCTAACAGGCCAGAGTAATGGCAGTATGCTTGTTACTTGCCCGCCTGCTTACAGCCAGCCCTTTTGTTTGGCGATACGGGCGGCATCGATACGATTGGAGGCTCCCAGCTTGTTGATGGCTTCCGACAGATAGTTGCGTACCGTGCCTTCACTGATGAAGAGTGCGGCGGCAATCTCGCCGCTGCTCTTGCCCTCGGCGGCCAGTCGCAGGGCGCGGCGTTCTTTGTCGGATAGCGGGTCTTGCTCCCCAAGAGCCAGCATGGCCAGTTCGGGGGCAATGACTTTTTTACCCTGCATCACCTTGGCTATGGCCTCGACCAGTTCCTCCACAGGGGCATCCTTTAGCAGGAAGCCGCAGACACCGGCCTCCAGCGCCCGTTTGATATAGCCGGCGCGGCCAAAGGTGGTGATGATAATGGTCTTTAGCGCAGGTTGCTCTCGGGCGACCCAGGCAGCCAGCTCCAGCCCCGAAGTGCCGGGCATTTCGATATCTGTCAGCAGGAGTTGAAAATCCTCGGTCTTGAGCAGTGCCAATGCCTGGTCGCCATCCGTGGCCTGAGTGACGCTGAAGTCCCCGGAGAGTTGCAGCAGGCCGGCAAGCGCGCCGCGAACCATGGCTTGATCTTCCGCCAGCAATATCTTCATACCTGGCCCTCCAGGGGATTTTTGTGTTGCTCTTGGGTGAGCTTGTCCATGTTCTCGGTACTCTCGGTTTTCACTGTGCTCTTTGCTTTCTCAATGCCCTCTCCCTGGGCCGATAACAGCTGTTGTCTGGGCAGCAGTAAAAGAGCGCTGAACCCCTTTGCTGTATCGATTTGCAGCTCGCCACCCAAGAGGGCAAGCCGCTCGGCTATGCCTTTGAGGCCGTTCCCAGGCGTGGGTTTGAGCCTTATCGTGCCGTTGTCTCGCAGGCAAATGGTAAGTTGAGGCTCCAGGGTAAAGCCCAAGTGTGCCTCTGTGGCATCACTGTGCCTGAGAATATTGCTCACCAGTTCGGTCAGGATCAGTATCAGTTGGCTTTCTGCCAGTGGTGACAGCACAGGCAGTTCCCCCTCCAGGCTGACCGCCAAGCCTTTTTCGCGCAAGCGCCGGCAGAGTTGGGCGCAGCAGCTATCCAGCCCCTGATGCCGATAGTCGGCCACAGCCCGGCGAATTTGGCTCAGGCTGTCACGGGCAATCTGCGCCAGTTCAGTGAGTTGTTCCCGACTGGCTTGCAGATCATTTTTTTGCAGCAGCTTGTTCGCCAGCTCGGCCTTGAGGGCGATGGAAGAGAGTTGATGTCCCATGAGGTCGTGCAGATCTCTGCCGATACGCTCCCGCTCCAACATGGTCGCCAGGGCACGGATCTCCTCTTCGCTACGGCGGGCTTGTCGTTTGGCCTGTTGGCGTTTGCGCTCAGCGACCCCAAGCAGAGAGATAGCGGCTGTCAGGCCGCAGCCATAATAGACAAAATAGAGGCCGTTAAAACCCAGCAACTGATTCAATGCCAGTAGCACCAGGGCAATCAGCAATAATGCCGGCAAGAGCAGCCTGAGAGGATAAAAAAAGCCGATAAAGAAGGCGGCGAAGGTAAACAGCGACAAAGAACCCGGATTGGCGGGGGTGATCAAGATAGCCAGTAGGATGATCCCCAGAATTGGCCAGTGCACTTTAGCCCTATCGGCACCATAGGCGCGAAAATAACAGTAGATAAAGGGCGGCAAAACCAGCAGGCTGGCGAGCCATTGCCAGGGCGACACCGGCATAATAAACAGTGGGATAAAGTAAAAGGCCAGATTGACCAGATAGTATTTGGCCAGTTTGAGTTCGGTTTGAGTCTGTGGATCCTGCATCGGTTGTCCTCGCATCTCCAGCGCAAATAATGGCGTGTATCGGTGCACAAGTAAACCGGATCCCCGGGCGGAGATCCGGTCGAGACCTTAAGGTGGTGCGAATAAGCCCCAGTGGCGCTCTGATTCGCACCTTCCCTTATTGCTGCGTTTGTTTTGACAGAAGAAAACCCGCCCAGGCGTAGTCAGGATCCAGTGCCAGCGCTTGTTGCCAACTCCGGCTGGCGGCTTTGGATTGCCCCAGCTGTTGCTGTATCACTCCCCGCCAGGTGTAGGCTTCGGCCTGACCCCAGCAGATATCGCTGCAGGGATTGGCATAGAGTTTCAGGGCGCGTTCAATTTCCTGCAGGGCTCTGTCACTGCTGCCACCATACTCGACTGGCGTATAGAAACTGGAGATGGCGCCAATGAGCGCGACTCTGGGGCTATTGGGCGCCAGTTGTCTGGCATCTTGCAGAGACTTGCCTGCAGCTTTCCCCAGGGTTGCCGACTGGCTTGGATTGGCGGTTATCTGCATACCATAAACGGCAGATAGAAGTGCCAGAGCTTCACCGTCCTTGTTGAAGTTCGGCTGAGCCAGGCTTTCGGCCGCTGTGGCCAAGGCCTGATCCCGGGTCTGAAGCTGGCCGAGTATATTGGCGCTGACAGCCAAACGATAGTTGGCGTAGGCCTGTTGATATCCCTGACTGTTGTCGGCGTAGAGGCTCAAGGTGTCAATGTCGATTTGATTTGCAGCGGCATCGATTTCATCAATGGTGGCTGCCTGGGTTGAGAGGGCCAGACTCAGGCCCAATAACAGTGTGAGTTTACGCATCATTCGCTCCTTGGATGAACAGACTCGAATCTGAGTCGGGTTTAGTATTCCCGAGAGCCTGAATTGGCGGTATTCACAAAGGTCATAAGTTGCAGGTGACAAATGTCATCATTACCGGCAAGTCACCGGCCTTGGTGGATATGCCGGCCGATGCCGTCTTCAAGATCAATCATAAACTGGATAAGGAACTGACCACGGCGCCGGTAAAACTGAGCCGTGCCAGCATGTCAGCCATAGATGACAATACCCTGGCGATGACGCTGAGCTATGAAGATGGCACCGAGCAGGTAATGCTGGGGCGTAAGCATGGGGAGATGGTGGACTTCTACCTGGATCAGCAATTCATTGCCAGTGTCAGCATAGCTGAAATGGAGAGTTATGTAGCGGCTCGCTCTTGAGCGCTTCTGGGCTGCTTGAGCCCTTAACTTGATGATATCCCGGGTTTTGACTATCCATTCTTGACGTCAAAACCCGGGATTTTTTTATGCTACTGCGGCTTGGCAACAAAGCTTTTCAGAATCATTCCGTTGCCAGTCCCGTACTCAGATTCAGGCGCTGGCGTGGGTAACCAGATAGCCCATATAGCCGCAGTAACCCAGCAATAATATGGCGCCTTCGCGGCGACCGATACGAAAACCGCTCCAGGCAAAGGGCAACACCAACAGTGCCAGGGTTAGCATCACGCTGAAGTCCAGGCTGCTAAAACCGGCTGAGCTGATAGGATGCACTAGGGCAGTAACCCCGAGGATCCCCAGCAGGTTGAACAGGTTGGAGCCAACCACATTACCTATGGCGATATCGCTCTGGCCCTTGAGAGCGGCCAGAATCGAGGTCACTAATTCCGGCATGCTGGTGCCTATGGCAATAATGGTCAGGCCGATCACGACCTCACTGATACCGAAGGTACGGGCCAACTCGACCGCGCCATCGACAAACAGTATGCCGCCGCCCACCAACATGCCGATACCGGCGATGATAAACAGCAGCGACAACAGAGGGTTCTTGGGGCCTTCAATAGGTTCATCAGTCTCTTCGCCCTTGCTGCTGAAATAGCTGAGCAACAGATAGCCTACCAGTAAGCTGGTCAGTACGGCGCCGTCAATCAGGCTCAGTTCACCGTCGAGTACCAGCAGCCACATCAAAATAGAGGCGCCTATCATCAGCGGAATGTCGCGTCTGACCATCTGTGACTGTACCCCTATCGGGCGGATCAGCGCGGTCAGTGCCAGGATCAGACCGATATTGGCGATATTGGAGCCCACCACGTTACCCAGGGCAATACCCGGACTGCCGGCCAGTGCTGACTTAACGCTCACTGCCAGCTCGGGCGCGCTGGTACCGAAGGCGACGATCGTCAGGCCGATCACCAGCGGGGTGATCCCCAGGCGCAGGGCGATGACGCTGGCTCCGCGAACCAAGGCTTCTGCTCCCAGAGTCAGGATCAAGAAGCCGCCGAGAATAGAGAGTGCAATCAACATTAAAAACCGCTTTTCCTGTCAGTAAGGTGCCATGCAGAACGGCACCGATGAATGTGTTTGGGCTGCCAGCATAAGGTTTTTCCTCCCGAAGGCAACCTCTTTTTGACAGAATATGTCACAAAAATCCCGGCCGAAGCCGGGATAATCAGATAAACCAAGGAGCGTCGGCTCTAGATTTCATCTTCCCAGACAACCTTGGCACCGCGAATGCCTTCCATCCGGCTGGCGTATCTGCTCTCCAACACATGGCGCTTGATTTTCAGCGTCGGAGTCAGCACGTCGTTTTCTATGGTCCAGGGCTCCTTGACCACCAGAACCGCTTCCACGGTTTCATGGGATTCCAGGTTGGGGTTAACCGCATCCACAGTGGCCTTGAGCGAGGCGCGCACCTCTTCTCTGGCTTGCAGCGCCGCCCCTTCAGAGAGTTGCACCAAAGCCACAGGGTGAGGCAGTCCCAGGCCGATGACACAGATAAGTTCCACATGGGGATCCTGCGCCAGCTTACGTTCAATCGGCACAGGCGCCACATACTTGCCCTTGGCGGTCTTGAAGTTATCCTTGACCCGGCCTGTGATGCTGACGCAACCGTCGGCATCTATGGCGCAGAGATCGCCGGTGAGGAAAAAGCCCTCTTCATCGAAGGCGGCGGCTGTGGCTTCCGGCGCCTTGTAGTATTCACGCATCAATCCCGGGCTCTTCACCAGCAGTTCGCCATTGGCAGCCTGCTTAACTTCGCAGCCGATCACCGGCTTGCCGACTGTGCCTATCTTACTGGCATCGAAGGGGAAGTTGATGATTGAGTAGGCGCAGTTTTCTGTCATGCCCCAGGCTTCGCAGATATCCAAACCTATGCTGTGATACCACTCCACCAGTGACGGAGGTATCGGCGCCGAACCTGAACCGAGCAAACGACACTTGTCCAGCCCCAGCCCTTTGTGGATCTTGCGTTTGACCAGATGGCTGATGAGGGGGATCTTCAGCAGCAGATTGAGTCTGGCGTAGCCGACCTTATCGATAATGTTCTTCTGGAACAGGGTCCACAGGCGAGGTACCGAGAAGAACACGGTTGGCCGCATTCGCTGCACATCGGCAACAAAGCTGTCGAGGCTTTCGACAAAGGCAACGCAGGAGCCGGAATAGAAGGAGGAACCCTCTATCGCCACCCGCTCTGTGATATGGGCCAGCGGCAGGTAGGACAGCAGTCTGTCTTTCCCATCTGTCTTGAGATCGCGTACCACGGCATTACAGGTCCAGCCGTAGCTGCCGAAGGTTTGGATGGCACCCTTGGGCTTGCCGGTGGAACCTGAGGTGTAGATCAGCGTCATCACCTGCTCGGCCTCGGGATAAGGGGCATCCACCAGAGGTGTACCTAGATTCAACAGCTGCTGCCAGTGATATTGAGCCGGCATGGTGTCATAAGGCATTGCCAGGCGCAGAATATCACCGCCGACACCGGCTTCCTGATCGGCCCAGTGATCCAGCTTACCCAGCATGATGGCCTTACAGCCACTGTGTTCCAGCACGTAGCGTATGGTATCGGCATTGGCCGTGGGGTAAATGGGCACACTGATATAGCCGCCGTGCATCAGCGCCAGATCGGTAATGAACCATTCGGCGCAGTTTTTCGACAGCACGGCTATCTTGTCGCCGGGTTGCAGCCCCAAGTGACGCAGGCCGCCGCAGAGTTGTTGCACCTTGGCCTGTACCTGACGCCAGGTCAGATCCTGATATTGGCCGTTGATCGGCTGCCTGAGATAGATCTCATCGCCTTGAGTCTCTACCCAGTGGTCGAGCATTTCCACCGGGCTCTTGAATGATGCTTCCATGGGGTGTCCCCTTTACTGTTCTTGTTATCTGCGTAGCTGCAGCTTCCCCCACGGCGGCTGCAACGATCTGATTATCTGTTAGTTTCGCTATGCAGTGGCCAAACCAGTATGGCGATAATTGTGATCTGGCGCAATATTTAATCGGTTGTTTGAAAAGCTTCACAGTTCGGGGACGGGTTCACGCATCCGTTGCCACCAGTGGGCATCGGCGACTATCTGGCCCTGAGTGTCTATGGCCGGGTAGGGGATGCCTTTGCGGCGGCAGGCCTTGGCATAGATGGGGTGGCCTTGCTCAAACAACATGATCTGACAATAGTCATTGTCCAGCTTGCGGGTGCCATAGAGCCCGGCCTCCTGCCGCTGACGCTGCGCCTCATACAATAGCAGCGCCGACGCCACCGAGACATTGAGGGATTGCACCATGCCAACCATGGGGATCACTACCTGCTCGTCGGCTAAGGCCAGGGCTTCGGCGCTGATGCCATCACGTTCATTGCCGACAATAAAGGCGGTGGGGCGGCGGTAATCCAGCTCCCTAAAGTCACGGGCCTGAGGGCCGAAATGGGTGGCGACCAGCTGCATCCCGCGCGCCTTACAGGCCTTGGCAGCCGAGGCGAAGTCATAGTGTTTAATGGTTTTGACCCACTGCTGACTGCCGGAGGCGGTATTGCCGGACAGGCGCATATCGGCATCGGGCCAGACCGCATGGATTTCGTGGATACCCACAGCATCGGCACTGCGCAGCGCGGCGGAAATATTGTTGCTCTTGTGGACTCTGTCCAGGATCAGGCTCAGATCCGGCTGGCGCATGTCCAGCATTTGGTTGATGCGAGCGAAGCGTTCGGGGCTCATTGGCGGGGGATCCTATATGAAAAAGGGCGCCGTAGCGCCCTGTATTGGGGAGGGAACTCAGAGTTCCATCACACCGTCCATTTCGACCAGAGAACCCTTTGGCAGCTCTTTCACGCCGATGGCGGCGCGGGCCGGGTAAGGCTGGTTGAAGTAACGGCTCATGATTTCGTTGACCGTGGCAAAGTTGCCCAGATCCAGCATATAGATATTCAGCTTGACGATATCGGCCATGGAACCGCCGGCGGCTTCACAGACGGCCTTGAGGTTGTCGAATACCCGTACAACCTGGGTTTCAAAGTCGTCACCGGCCAGTGCCATGGTGGCTGGGTCCAGCGGGATCTGCCCGGACAGGTAGACTGTGCTGCCCACTTTGACTGCCTGGGAGTAGGTGCCGATAGCGGCGGGAGCCTTGTCTGTTGCTATGATGATCTTCTCTGCCATAACGCTCTCTCTTTTTCTGTTATCAACGGTTACGGGATGTACGCAGAACCTCGGGCAGTACCCTGATTCGGCGCATAACATTTGCCATATGGATCCGGTCGCGAACCGAGATGCGCAGGTTGATCAGATAGACGCGGCCATCGCGCTCTTCGGTGCTGAGATTGTGAATATTGGAGCCTTCGGCGGCAATGATATTGGTGATCTTCGCCAGCGCGCCCTGATGGTTGACGATTTCGACCCTCAGGTTGGCCTGGAATTCGACGCCATCGACGGCATCCCACTGCACCGGAATATACTTGTCCGGCTCGCCCTGATAGCCGCGGATGTTGGCGCAGTTTTCCATGTGCACTACCAGGCCCTTGCCCGGGCTCACGTGAGCAATCACGGCATCCCCAGGAATGGGGCGGCAGCAGTTGGCGAAAGTAACCAGCATGCCTTCGGCGCCGCGGATCGGCATCAGCTTGTGCTCATCATGCTGCTTCTGCGGCTCTATCTTGTCGCCCTTGAGGCGTTGGGCTATGACTATGCTCATGGCATTGCCAAGACCTATGTCGGCCAGCAGTGACTGCAGATCGGCGTGTTTGGTGTCTTTGACTACCTTGTCTATCTGCGCCGGATCTATCTGTTCCAGCTTGGTTTCGCCCAGTGCATGGTTCAGCAGACGCCTACCCAGGGTGCTGGCTTCGTCCTGCTTGAGGCTCTTGAGCACCTGACGGATTTTGGCGCGGGCCTTGCCGGTAACCACGAAGTTGAGCCAGGCGGCGTTGGGGCGTGCGCCCTTGGCGGTGATGATCTCGACCGTTTGCCCGGAAATCAGTGGCTGACTCAGGGGGTAGGCCTGGCGGTTGACCCGGGCGCCGACACAGGTGTTGCCCACATCTGTGTGCACCTCATAGGCGAAGTCCACTGCGGTGGCGCCTACCGGCAGTTCCAGAATGCGGCCCTCGGGAGTGAACACATAGATCTCTTCCGGGAACAGCTCTGTCTTGACGTTTTCAACAAATTCAAACGAGGTGGAAGCACTCTGTTGCAGTTCCAGCAGGCTTTGCATCCATTTGCGGGCGCGCAGCTGGGTAGTGGTACCCGAGGCGCCGGTTTGGCCACTCTTGTACATCCAGTGGGCCGCAACCCCTTTATCGGCCATCTGATCCATGTCTTCGGTACGGATCTGAATTTCCACCGGTACCGCATGGGGACCAAACAGCGAGGTATGCAACGACTGATAGCCGTTGGCCTTGGGAATGGCGATATAGTCTTTAAATCTGCCCGGACGCGGCTTGTAGAGGCCGTGCATTACTCCGAGCACCCGATAACAGGTGTCTATGGAGTCCACTATCAGGCGGAAGGCATAGATATCCATCACTTCCTGGAATTGCAGCTCTTTGCTGCGCATCTTGTTGTAGATGGAATAGAGGTTCTTTTCCCTGCCCTTGACCTTGCCCTTGATACCCACATCTTCCAGGCGGGTACGAATGGCGGTTTCTATGCTCTGGATCAGTTCCTTGCGGTTACCGCGGGCGGCACGAACCACCTCTTTGAGTACCCGATAGCGCATGGGGTAATAGGCCTGAAAGCCGAGATCTTCCAACTCTGTCTTGATATTGTGAATACCCAGACGGTTGGCAATGGGGGCGTAAATTTCCAGGGTTTCGCGGGCAATGCGGCGACGTTTGTCGGGCCGCAGGGCGCCCAGGGTGCGCATATTGTGGGTGCGGTCGGCCAGTTTGATGAGGATCACCCGGATATCCTGGGTCATGGCCATCATCATCTTGCGGAAGTTTTCCGCCTGGGCCTCTTTCTTGTCGCGGAATTTGATCTTGTCTAGCTTGGAGACACCTTCCACCAGCTCCGCCACCGAGGCGCCGAACAGTTCGGCCAGATCCTGATGGGTAACTTGGGTGTCTTCTATGGTGTCGTGCAGCAGGGCGGCCATCAGCGTCTCGTGGTCGAGACGCATTTCGGCCAGGATGCGGGCAACCGCAACCGGATGGGTAATATAGGGTTCGCCACTGGTGCGCATCTGCCCTTCATGGGCATCACGCGCCACCTGATAGGCCTGCTTGAGTAATTCTACCTGCTCCGGCTCCAGATAACTGGCGGCAGACTCCTTGAGACCTTCAAACAGATACAAGTGGCTGTTCTCCTAAGAATATGCCTTAGAGTGAAGAGTTACCTTCTGCAATCGCTGCCACGGCAGCAATTTCAGCTGCTTCGCGCTCACGTACGCTCTGACGCTCATCGGCATCCAGAGTCGCTGAGTTAACCAGTCCCTGTTCGATTTCGCGCAGTGCGATAACAGTGGGTTTGTCGTTTTGCTCTTCAACCAAAGGATCTTTACCCTGGACGGCGATCTGACGGGCACGACGCGCCGCAACCATGATCATATCAAAACGGTTGCCGATTTGTTTAACGGCGTCTTCTACAGTAACGCGAGCCATGTGTTGAAACTCCAGTGATTTGAATGGAAAAAATGACGCAAAATTGTACACGAAGGCAATTAATCTGCCAACAGACCCTTAAGCATATCATTGTGAGTATTAATTTGACTAGCACGAGTCAGGCGTTGCGAGCGAATGATCGCGCTCAGATCCCCCAGTGCAGTCTCAAAATCGTCGTTGACTATGATGAAATCATACTCTTTATAGTGCGACATTTCTGACACTGCCTGTGCCATGCGGGAGGCGATGACTTCGCTGCTGTCCTGACCGCGACCTGTCAGACGGCGCTCCAGTTCTTCGCGGGACGGTGGCAGAATAAAGATGCCGATGGCCTCGGGCATCAGTTTCTTCACTTGCTGGGCACCCTGCCAGTCGATATCCAGGAACACATCTATGCCCCGTTCAAGGGTCTCTTCAATGACCTTGCGGGAAGTGCCATAAAAGTTACCGAAGACTTCGGCCCACTCGAAGAAGGCTTCTTCGGCAATCAGCGCCTTGAACTCCTCCACCGACACATAATGATAGTGCTGGCCGTGAACCTCTCCCGGACGGGGCTGGCGGGTGGTGTGCGATACGGAAACTTGTTTGTCGGCCGGTTTATTGGCCAGCAGGGCTGCAATCAGTGACGATTTGCCCGCTCCGCTGGGGGCCGAGACAATAAAAAGGTTTCCGCGTGCACTCATAATATTTGGGTTCCAAGTCTTTGACTGTAAAAAAAGCCGGTGGCTGATGAGGGAAGCTGCGAACTATGCCCTGTCGGCACTCTGGCTTGCGCCAGCTACAGGTGTTCAAGGCAGCTTCCTTAAGGGCAGCTATTATATAGGCAGGCAATGCTGCCATGCCAGTGGCGCTGACAATTGCCATCAAATTCGTTAGGCTGCCATCAATAAGTCGGTCGATTTTTTAAGGGGTTCTGTGCTGTATAAATCGCTCATCTGTATTCAGGGTTACGACAATGGTCTGCGGCACGCGGCCATCAGTGGCGCCGTCTATCTTTTGTTACTCGTGCTGGGGTTGCTTTTTGGTGGCGGCAGTTTCATCTGGGTGCTCGGGATTTTACTGGCGCCCGTACTACTGCTCAGTTGCCGTCGTCGCTTGGGTGATGGCGGCCGTAACCCCTGGTTGTCACTGATAGCCCTGCTGCCTTGGCTCATTCTGCTGTTGGCCCTGAGTACCGACCAGGATAGCAGTTATCTGATAGGTGCCCTGGTGCTGGCTTTGGCGCTGCATGCAGGTTTGGCGCTGTTGCCTGGTGGGAATCGCGGCCGCGGTGCCCGCAGCAAGCGAGACTATGTGCAGGGATACTGTGGCCCTGTGCCTTTGAGCGCCGAGCGTAAGACCAAGATAAGACGGGTCGAGCCAACTCTGGGCAGTGATGTTCATGGCTATGCAGATAACCACGCTCAAGGCTATTCAGATGATCACGTTTATCAGAGTAGCGACCACGACAATAACCAACCGCACCACAGCGGCGCCGGGTATAGTGCCACGGGGCAGCAGCCTGAGCACCCTATGAGCCCAGCGCCTGAGCCGGCAAGCTTTGCTGCCGCCAATAGCGACCATGATATCAGTCATGATGCCATATCCTATGGACCTGGCCGCAGCCGTTATTTCGACTCGGCGCCGACCGAGGTCGATACCTCAGCGATAGATACAGAGCCTGGCTGGCATACAGATAAGCAAGCCCGCCATAAGGTCAATAGCACTGAGCCTGGGGTTGATGATGAGGTAGACCGCACCGGTTCCTTGTCGGTATTGCTGCTCTCCTGGCGCGATGCCATATTGCAACTTTGGCAGCGGCTTGGCGGCCTCTCGGCCGCCCAGCGTAAGGGCCTTGCCATAACCGCTCTGGTCACAGCGCTGCTTGGCTTGGGATTGATCATATGGCTGCTGTGGCCTCAGGCTGAGCCTAATGACGCATCAGGCCGTGAGACTACTGAGATTGCGGCCGAAACATCCGACAGGGTGACTGTGCGCCTACCGGACAGCTTCAGCCTGTCGCTCGATGGCGACTTGCTGCGTATGAGCTGGCTTGGCGATACTGACGCCCCTGGCCCCTTGTGGGATCTGGCTACCGCCAAGGGCGATCGCCGCTGCGCCGAGCTGGTGTTCAACAATGGCACTGGCTATCGGCCCATGTCGGTCGTTATCGGCGATAACGGCAAGGTCGAAGCGGCCTTCAGCCCTCTGGATAGTCAGGTGATTGTTCAGGATATGGCGCGGCGGGGCTCGGTTAAGCTCTGCGGCTATGACTTCAGCCTCAAGGGCAGTCAGGCGGCATTGGGTTCTGTTCCTGCCTTCCGGCAGCTTATTGAATAGGGCGCATGTTGGTGCACGGTTAACCACAGCTTTGGTTCATCAGAGCTGTGATTCTGTTATACTGCTTCGCTTCTTTCGGCTCGGCTTTCTTCGCGGCATATTCGACAGTTTATGGATACAAAATTAACTCTGGTGATTATGGCCGCCGGGCTGGGAAGCCGTTTTGGCGGTGATAAACAGTTGGCGGCATTGGGGCCCAATGGGGAAACCATGCTGCAATTGGCGTTACGGTCGGCCATTAAGGCCGGGTTTGCCCGCGCGGTACTGGTTATCCGCCCTGAGCTTGAAAGCGAGATCTGTCGCCAGTTAAGCGACTTCCTGCCTTCCGGGTTTGAGTGGCACCTTTGTTATCAGACGCTGGACGATCTGCCACAGCCGGTATCGGCAAGGCGGACAGGGGATATCACAAAGCGCCACAGTAACAGGCAAAAACCCTGGGGCACGGCGCATGCCCTCTGGAGTGCCAGGCATCTGGTCGATGGCCCCATGGCAGTGATCACCGCAGATGACTATTATGGCGATCATGCCTTTGTGCAGTTGGCCGCGGGGCTTAGGCAACATCCCAATGAATGGATGCTGGTGGCCTGGCCGCTGGGACTGACCTTGTCCGAGCATGGCGGGGTGAATCGTGGCTTGTGTGAGGTCAATGGGAAGGGTTACCTGACTTCGGTGCAGGAGTGGCTCGATATTCGTCAGGGCACCCATGGCCTTGAGGGAGAGCTTCAGGGCGAACGCCGGCCGATAGCCGCCGATGCCTTGGTATCCATGACCTGCTGGGGCTTTTCGGCGAATATATTTACCGCACTGGAGCAGGGGCTCAGGCGCTTTTTGGCAACCCATAGCGATGATCTTAAAGCCGAGTGTTATCTGCCTGCGATAGTGCAAAATGCAATCGAGCAGCCAGACCCAGAGCCGTGCCAACAACAGCAAAACCTTGCCACCCGCAGTGTCAGGGTGGAAACCGCCCGCGAGGCCTGGTTGGGAGTGACATATCCCCAGGACGCCGCCCGGGTGAAACAGCAATTACAGGAGTTAATGGGTGCTTGAGCTTATCCGGCAGCAGGTGCTGCCTCACTTCGGGATCCCTGACAATGCCAAAATCAGCCCACTGGGCAATGGCCATATCAACGACACTTTTCTGATCCGCAGCGCCGATAGCGAACTTGTGCTGCAAAAGATCAACACCCAGGTATTTCGCGCGCCCAACGCCTTGGTCAATAATGCGGCCAAGGTCAGCGAGCATTTGAGTCAGTGTGCTGCTGAAGGCGGCTATCAACTGCAGCTGATAAGGCCTGTGATGACCCGCGAGCAGCAGTTGGCGGTGGATCTCGGTGAACAGGGATTCTGGCGCGCCATCAGTTATCTGCCCTTTAGTCAGAGCATCGAAGTGGTGCGCTCTGAGGCCGAGGCCGAACAGGCGGCGCGTGCCTTTGGCCATTTCGCCCGCGCCTTGAGCCAAGTAGACCCCCATGAACTGGAAGATGTGATCCCTCTGTTTCACCATCTGCCGGGCAGAATCGAAGCCCTTTCCAAGGCGGTTGCCGAGGACCCGCTTGGGCGCCTGCAGCACTGTCGGCAGTGGGCCGAGTTGGCCTTGTCCCAGCAATCCCTGCTTGCGGAGCTTGAAGATACCTGTGCCGGTTTGCCGCTGCGGATTTGTCACAACGACACCAAGATCAACAACATGCTGTTCGACAAGCGTGATATGTCCAGCATGGCTATCATAGATCTCGACACCTGCATGAAGGGTTTCCTGATGTATGACTTCGGCGACATGGTGCGCACCTTCTGCTCACCCGAGGCCGAAGACTCCACCGCACTCGAGAAGGTCAGAGTCAGGCCCGAAGTGTTTGCCGCCATCTGCCGGGGTTACCTGGCAGAGCTGGGCGAGGTGTTGACGCCACTGGAGCGCCAGAGTCTATGGCTGGGTGCCCGGGTGATTTGTCTTATGATAGGTGTGCGTTTCCTCACCGACTATCTGGTGGGGGATAAGTATTTCCATATCCACCGCGAAGGCCACAACCTGGACAGAGCCGCCAACCAGTTCACCCTCTATCTCAGCCTATTGCAGCAGAGCGAGGCCCTTAAGGCGTGTTTGGTTTGAGGGCTCCGCTCGGTTTAAAGAAGTAGTCTGGCTTATTGGTGCCGCATTTTTTCAATTCATATGTCGGCACCAAACCATCGAACTTACCTTAGTCTGCGCTATATACCGCTAATACGTAACATAATTTATTGATAATATGTCTGCAGTCATTGCCAGCTTTGAGGAATACCTCCTTGGAATCTTGAGGTGCTTGACAGAAAACTCACTGTAGGTAGAAGTAAGTTATAGCTTCCTTCATAACAGGAGTTAACAAATCTTATATTTCAGACTGTATTGCATCTTCACATACGCCTCTTAGAGCGTCATATGCATATATAGCTATAGCTTTGGCAAAATTAACTGGAACGGCGTTACCTATCTGCTTGGCAATTTCAATTTTTGAGCCTCTGAATTTGAATGAGTCGGGAAATGTCATTATTCGTGCTGCTTCACGGTGTGTAATAGGCCTGTGCTTTTCGGGATGCAGATATCGTCCTTTCTCAGGTTTAAAAAACTCAGTTCGAATGGTGACTGATGGCCTATCCCACCATAGCCTCCCGAAAAGATCAGTACCTCCTGAAGGTTTATTGAGCCAACATTTTGGAGTAATCTCTGGTGCATTTTTCATTAAGTCAAAGCGATTTCCCCCGGGAGGTACTGCTTGATACCGTTTGAGACTTGTTAAAGTTGGGGTACGTCCGAAATGTAGATCGTACGGAGGATCTGTATCTCTAATTTGTGTCCCGTACGGCTCATCCAAATCAGCAATCACTGAGCGCACATTTTCCCATTTCTGTAGGTTTGGATCAGAATCAGGGGTCGCTGAATGACTGGGTTTTGGTGGAAAGTCCGGTAGAGTTGATTCGGAAAAATACCTAGAGTTATACCCGATTACAATAGCCCGCTTTCGCGTTTGGGGGACGCCATAGTCTGCAGTATTTAAGACATCATAATGCAAATAGAAGCCTTCAGATTTTGCTCTTTTTTTAATATCTTGGAATTCATCACTCTTCAATAGTCCGGGTACGTTTTCCATTATGAACATTTTTGCTCCGGATCGGACTACTATATCCAAGTATGGCTCCCAAAGAGCACGTCTTGAGTCACCCTCTCGCTTTTTATTGAGAAGACTAAAGCCCTGACAAGGTGGCCCACCGATAACAATATCTGCATCTGGAATGCTGGCTTGCTTTTCCAGCCATTCTTCAATGTTGACGGCTATGCAGTGGTTTCCGGGAAAGTTAGCGTTGTAGGTGTCTACAGCATGTTGATTGTTATCGATAGCTAACACACATTCGTAATCAATGTCACTTCTGCATAAAAAACCGGCGCTTAAGCCGCCAGCACCACAAAATAAATCGATAACCTTAACGCTCATTTCTAGTATGTCCTTTGAAACTATGGCTGACATTTTACCCCAGCTTAAGCCGTTGCCCAAGCAGAAAGTGCTGTATGTTTATACATACATTTTAATTAGAGAGACTCTCTATAAGGTGATATATGATGATTTTTTACTGAGACAAGATTGAAATTGTAGGCTGGATTAGTGATGCTTTATCCGGCATGGTTAAAACTTTTCCGCACGATATCAAACCTCTACAAAACTTAAGAAGTCAAAGGTGGTAAGCATGGCGAGGCGTTCTACACGAAAGGAGGCGGAAACGCTTAGGGCGAAAGCGGTGAATCTCCTTACAAATTTTCAAAATGTACTTGTAACGGGTGAGTTACGAGAACAGGTACTGGCCTTGCTGCCAGTTACTGAAACGTTTCGTGACCTCGGCAGTTCACTAATAAAAGATGAGAAGGCGAATTCTGCAAGAGAAAGAATCCTGGTTTATATGAGGCAGTACCCTCAGACCTTAATCGCTGGTTCGGAGCTTTCGATTGTGGCGGGGATTAGTGAGTACCCGAGGCGCATTAGAGAGCTTCGAGTGGAATCTGGATGGCCAATAATCAGTGGGAAATCTCTTAAAAATATTATTGCCGAGGACGGTCATGTATGGGGCTTGAAGGATTCTGATATCAAAACTGATAATTACTTTTTACTCGAGGACAAGCAAGACCGTGATGCGGCTTATAGATGGAATACAGCGAACCAGATAAGAAAGGAAAAAACTTCTGTAAAAGATAAGCTTTTGAAATATTTAAAAGAAAATGTTGGGAAACAGGTCTCCGGTGAAGAGCTTCAGTACTTGGCATCCGATAAGTCTGAATGGGCAAGGCGGGTACGTGAATTGAGGACCGAGGACGGTTGGCAAATTCTTACCAAAGCATCGGGTGCGGCGCATTTACCTGTTGGAGTATACGTTCTTGCAACTGATGAGCAAGCAGAGGCCCATGACCGAAAAATCCCTGATTCGGTGAGGGTCAAAGTCCTAGAAAGAGATCAGTTCTCATGTAAGTGTTGTGGGTGGGATTTATCTAGAATGCATCCGGCAGATAAACGCAGTATGTTAGAGCTTCATCATCTCATCCATCATGTTTTGGGGGGAAAGAACATCGTGGAGAACTTGATTACACTTTGCAATGTTTGCCATGATGAAGTCCATGCTAACAGGATTTCTGAGTCTGAACTTAGAGCATTATTAAGCTGAAATGAGGTTCAGGAGTTAAGAATACTAAAATGTTACTAGACGGTGTTTTCAAGTTTGAATGATTGGCAAGGGAGCAGAGAGCAAAAGCCAACAAATGTCCCGCATCAAGGGCGATGATACTCGCCCTGAGATGTGGCTGAGAAAGCGGCTCCACGCATTGGGATATCGCTTTCGTTTGCATGAAAAACGCTTGCCGGGAAAGCCGGATCTGGTCTTGCCCAAGTATCACGCCATTATTTTGGTTAATGGCTGCTTCTGGCATATGCATCAGTGCCGTTATTTTCAATTTCCCAGATCATCGTCCATTCAAAATAGAGGGCCTGAGTGGTGGCGGAGCAAACTCTTGGGCAACAGAGCCCGGGACTTGGCTGCACAGGACAAGCTGCGTGAGCTCGGTTGGCGGGTTCTGGTGCTGTGGGAGTGTGCTATCAAGGGTAAGGAAAGGCGGCCTGAAACCGAAGTCATTCAGACAGTTATTCAGTGGTTACATTCAGATATCCATTATCTTGAAATACCTCCTGCTGAAACAGTACAAAAATCCTGAGTTTTGCTTCAAAACCCTCTCAAATCCGGTAGTTTTCTTCACACATCTTCCCCTGCTCTTTACTGCAAAAAGTCGATCATGACGCTGACCTGGGTCGGCAAGTGTTCGCACCTTCCTTAGCTGTGCTTAAGATCAAATGCTTATCTAAAACTCTTGCCATTCGGGTAAAGGCAATTTCTTTTCCAGTCTAATTCAGGCAGAATCTCGCACTTGAATTTGAAGGGCTTTTGTCTTTAGCCCAATAGGATAGGACGTCTTTGTCTGCCCCTCATTCGTTGGCGGCGGGCAAGAGAACAAGGACTGGAAATGGAACTCCCATTACAGGTAGTGCAGGACCTGGCCCCGGATCAGTCATCTCTGGGGGCTGCCAAAAAGCTGCTCAATACATCCAAGTGGCCCATGTTGGGCGTAGCCTCTGAACTCAATAGTATTTGGGGGCAGTGCCAGGGATCGGGTGCCAATCCCTACCTCACCATGGCAGATGTGGTCGACCATGGCTACAAGTGTACCTGCCCATCTAGAAAATTCCCGTGTAAACATGTGCTTGCATTGATGTGGATCTTCAGTGAAAGCCAAGACAGCTTCAATGAGTCAACCCCGCCTGATTGGGTTGGGGAATGGTTGTCCCGTCGTCGTCGCAGTTCTGCCACCGCAACTGAGGATAACAAGCCCTCGGTGGCGAAGAATATCGCCACCGCCGGTGATGAAGAGCCAATGCTCAGCCCGGAGCAACTCGCCAAGAATGCCGCGCAAAAGCAAAAGCGGGCTTTGGCGGCGCAGCAAGCCAGCGAGCAAAGCATACGCGAAGGGTTGGCCGAGCTTGAGCTGTGGATCCGCGATCAACAACGAACCGGTCTTTCCGGACTGCTTAAGGATTTGCGCCCCAGGGTTCGACGCATTGCCGCAAGATTGGTGGATGCTAAAGCGAGTGCCTTGGCATCCAGAGTCGATGAATTACCGTCCTTGTTGGCTGGACTGCCGTTTGAGCGGCAACTGGCCCGGCTGATAGAAGAACTGGGGGTCTGGGTCTTGCTTTCCCGGGCCTGGCGAATCAATCCACAGGATCCCGATGTTCGCCGGGCGCTGGTTGGGGCGGAAAATCGAGAACAACTGCTGGCCAATGCCGCCGCCGGGGTCAGTGGCCGCTGGTTATGCCTTGGTGAGCGTATCGAAACCCGACGGGACGGTTTGGTTAGCCATGCGACCTGGCTTTGGCCACTGGATGGCCAGTGTAGCTCAGGCGCCATGTTGCTCGACTATTATCCAGCCACGGCAGGCAAACGTGAGGCCAGCCTCAGGGCCGGTACCTTGCTTGAAGGGGAACTGGTCTTTTATCCCTCAAGGGCGCCGCAGCGCGCCATATTGACCCAGTACCAGATTCTGGCACCCGAAGCCGTATCCTGGCCCGCAGCCTCGGCTGTGACACCAGAGCAAGCCTTGTTTACGCTGCGGCGCACCTTGCCATGGGAAACTTCAGTGCCCTTGGTGTTGGGCCCATGCCGTTTGCAGCAGGCAGAGGACGGCGGTTATTGGCTCAGTGTCGAGGAGCAGCTAATTCCGGTGAAGGGCAGAGACTTGCCACCCTTGGCACAGGGAGACTTGCAAGGGGCCTTTGTCAGCTGGCGTGGTGATGGAGCCGAGCTTCTGTCTGTTTGTACCAGTGCCTGGGGGATGATCTCATGCTAAATGCTGAAACCCTGCAACAGGATCTGGCGCAAATTGACGAACTCAAGCAGCGTTGGTTGATAGGTGATGGCGGCGCGCCGATTTTGCTTCCTGAGCATTGGACAGTGCCCGCCGATGCCGACGATGACGAGCGCACCCTGATGGCGCTGGCTTATTGCAGCCAGTATCCCCTGTTGCAACAACCCCATCCCCCCGGGGCGCTTAAAACCTTGCCCGGCTTGCCGCAACTGAGTCTGTCCCTATTACCCGGCCAATGTCGCCCGGCATTCAGGCAGTTACTGGCGCTGACCACCACATCCGGCAGTCAATATCAGGCGCTGTTGGCGCTGCTGGTGAGTCGTGGTTTTTCCCCTCATCCCGAAGACTGGCTGCCCGGTCGACAGGATGCAGAGCTGCCGCCTGAGTTTGAACCTTGGGTTTGCTGGGTTACCGATGCCAGGGATGAACCGCTCACCGAAGAGAGCTGGCCCGATAAAAGCCCGGCACAGAGGCTGGCTGCGCTTAAGCTGCTGCGGCGCCGGTCGCCGGATACCGCTCGTGATTTGCTGGCAAGCATGGCCGCCTCGGAAGCCGCCGATAAACGCCTGAATCTCTATCAGGTATTGGCAGATGGACTGAGCTTGGCAGACTTGCCCTTATTGGTATCTCTGGAAAAAGACAGATCCCAGAAAGTGAAGGAACTGGCCAATCAATTGCAGATGCGCTTAGGTCAGGGCAACCATCAAGCGGAAGATGAGACACTCACAGAGCTGGTAACTTGGCTGTCACTGAAACCTCGGGGGCTGCTACGGCGCGAAACTGTGTTGCTTGCTCCTGTGCTGAAAAACAGTGTCCAGAATCGTGACCGCTGCGCCGCACTGAAGAGCATTTCCTTGCCTTTGCTGGCAACTGGGCTGGGCATGAGTCTGGAGCAGCTTTTGTGCCAGTGGTCCTTTGCCGACAACGCCGGTAAGGGGCTCAATAGCCCCAATCAGGCCTTGCTGCTGAATGTTGCTGCCAGTTTGCCCGAGGAACAGGTGTTGTTGGTGGCCAATCGGCTGCTCGATTGGGCCGTTGAGGAAAATGAAAATCCCATGGCTGAACTGGGTTTATTGGTATCCAGGTTAAACGAGCAAGCCAAGGTCAACCTGGCTCAGACGCTACTGTCCAAGGCTCCCGGCGATCTGCTCCCCAATGCTCCGTACGCACTATTTAGCAGTGAATGGCACTGGCTGAGTGTCGCTGAGTTCAGCCGTTGCAAGGCCACGGCTGAACTGCTTAAACAACTTAAAACCCTGGTGCAAGCCAAGGATGCGGACAAGATGGAACGGCAACTCGCTTGGGTGATGCAACAATTGGGTTTGTGCCTGAACCTCGAGTGTGCTCAGTGGCTGCTGGCCGAGACAAAGACGCTGGGGATATCGCCCATGCACCCAATACTCGACTATTTGAAATTTAACGTAAGTTTGCAACGAGAAGGATGAAAAGATGAGTGACGTATTAAGGCAACCGGCGGAAGTCATTTATCAAGCCGAGCTGGATGCTCTGAAAGAAGAAGATCATGGCCAAAAACCCGAGAATTGGCAACTGACGCCTAAAAGTGTGGTCAAGTATCTACTCGGTGGCACTACGGATTCCGGGGTGTCTATCAGCCCCAAATACATAGGCAATCGTCGCCTTATCGAAACAGCGGTTGCGACTTTGGCCACTGACAGGGCGCTGTTGCTCCTTGGGGTACCGGGTACTGCCAAGTCCTGGGTGTCCGAGCATCTGGCTGCGGCTATTTCGGGCAACAGTACCCAGGTGATCCAATGCACTGCAGGCACAGATGAAAACCAAATTCGTTACGGTTGGAACTATGCACAGCTGCTTGCCAAAGGCCCCAGTAAGGACGCCTTGGTGCCGACACCACTGTTCCGGGCCATGGAGTCTGGTACCTTGTGCCGTCTGGAGGAATTGACCCGCATGGGGTCGGACGTCCAGGATACCCTGATAACCGTATTGTCTGAAAAAATGTTGCCGGTGCCCGAGCTGAACGATGCTGTGTTTGCCAAGCGTGGTTTCAACATCATAGCTACCGCCAATAACCGCGATAAAGGTGTGAATGAGCTGTCTTCGGCACTCAAGCGGCGCTTCAACGTAGTGGTGTTGCCGCTACCCGATGATATGGAGCAAGAAGTAGAGATTATTCGTCGCCGGGTGGTCGAGATGGGTCAAAGCCTGTCACTGCCGGTGCCCGCCAGTGCCAGCAGTGAAATTGAGAAAGTGGTAACTATCTTCCGCGAACTGAGAAGCGGCGCTACCTTGGATGGCAAGATGGCGCTCAAGGTGCCTTCGGGGAATCTGTCCACTGCCGAGGCTATTGCCGTGATGGTTGGCGGCTTGAGTCAGGCAGCCTGGTTCGGCGATGGTCAACTGGGGGCTGCTGACGTGGGAGCCAACCTGGTGGGCGCCATAGTGAAAGACCCTGTGCAGGACAAGTTGGTACTCGAGGAGTATCTCGAGACTGTGCTGAAAAAACGCAGTGATTACAGCTCCTATTACCACAGCATCAATGAACTGCTGTGAGCCGTGACCGCCAGAGAACACTTGCCCATGAAGAATATCCATTATTTTGGCATTCGCCACCATGGTCCGGGCTCGGCCCGGCGGCTGGTGGCGGCGCTGGAGCGGTTGAACCCGGCGTTGGTTCTGATAGAAGGACCGGCTGATTGCAGTGAACTGGTGCCATTTTTGGCCAGTGACGAGATGAAACCGCCGGTGGCTCTCTTGTCCTTTGTCACCGATGAAACAGGCCACAGCCTCTATTATCCCTTTGCCGAATACTCGCCCGAGTATCAGGCGTGCCTCTGGGCATTGAACACCAATACCGAGGTACGTTTTATTGATTTGCCTGTATCTGTGCAGTTGGCATCCAGGCTGCAGGATATTGAGCCTGAGTCGGAAGATGACGACGATACAGCGACAGAAGCTGACGATACAGATTCAGCCTCTCTTCCTGAAGATTCCCCCGCGCCTTACGAGGGCCGGCTCCGTCAGGATCCTGTCTCAGCACTGGCCTTGCTTGCCGGTTATGAGGACGGTGAAAGTTGGTGGAATCATGTCATAGAGCAGGGCAGTGATGACGATCCTGAGCTGTTTGATGCGTTGGCCCAGGCCATGGCCGAGCTCAGGAATGCCATGCCCAACGACAGCTTGAGAGAAGCCCAGCGAGAAGCCTTTATGCGGCTGCAAATTGCCGAGGCGGCCAAACAAAACGCGGGACCAATCGCTGTGGTTTGCGGTGCCTGGCATCTGCCGGGGCTGAAGACCAAGGTTAGCCAGAAAGAAGATAAGGCACAATTGAAGAGCCTCCCGGCAAAACTGGCGCCCAAGCGGGTGAGTTCAACCTGGATCCCCTGGACCAGCCCAAGGCTCGCCAGTGAGTCTGGCTATGGGGCCGGGGTGGCCGCGCCCATGTGGTATAGCCACCTGTGGCAACACGGTTATGACGAGGTCTCTTTGACTCGCTGGCTAACCCAGGTTGCCGACATGTTGAGAGCGGCCGGGCTAATGGTTTCAACCGCCGCTGTGATTGAGACCCTGCGCCTGTGTCATAGCTTGGCTGCCATTCGCGCTCGTCCCAGTCCTGGATTCGAAGAGGCGCGGGATGCATCTATAGCCACTATGTGCGGCGGAGAAGCCAGGTGGTGGCAACAGATTTCGCAGCAACTCCTGCTCGGCTCCCGGGTCGGTGAAATACCCGCAGATGTGCCTTTGGCCCCCCTCTTGGATGACTTGCAGCGTTGGCAAAAGAAAACCCGTCTCAAGAGCGAGGCTTTGCCGCGGGAGCTTTCTCTCGACTTGCGCAGTGAGTCGGGCCAGCTGAAATCCTGGTTTTTGCATCGCCTGAGGCTGCTCGATGTGCCTTGGGGCGAGCAGGGCAGTGCCGGCGCCAGCCGAGGAACTTTCCGTGAGCGTTGGGTGATCGCCTGGCAACCTGAGTTTGCGGTGCAACTGGTTGAAAATCAAATCTATGGCAGTTCACTGGTACAGGCGGCAGCCGAACGTACCATCCAGCGCATGCGGGAGCAAAGACAACTGGGTGAGCTGGCAAACCTGGTGTTGGAGGCCTTGGAGGCTGAATTGCCCCGAGCGGTAGAGCTGGGCTTCGAACTGTTGGCCGAGCGTGCAGCACACACAGCCGAGGGCTTGGATCTGCTGGATTGTTTGCCTCCTCTGGTGGATATCAGCCGCTACGGTACCTCGAGAAACCTGTCGCTGGCGCATGTCAATGAGTTGATTGAACGCTTGGCGGTGCAGGCATCTTTATCCTTGCCCATTGTTGTTCGCCAGTTGAATGAGGACGAAAGTAATCATTACCGGCTGGCCGTAGGCAGAGCACATGCCCAGTTGGAGTTGGCACAAGTGGCAGATTCTGTCATGGAGGGCTGGTGGCAGGCGCTAATCGAAGTGGTCAATACCGGCCTATGTGATGCGGGAGTCCGCGGGCTGTGTTGTCGCCTGCTGTATCAGGCCAAACGCCTGGATGAAGACTACCTGGCACAATTGATGGCGAAAATGTTGTCACCGGCCAATCCGATTGTCGAAGCCAAGGGGTTCTTCGAGGGCTTCTTCAGCGGGGCTGCCGAACGTTTGCTTTACGACCCCAGGTTGCGACAGTCGGTGGACAATTGGCTGCTGTCGCTTGAGGAAGAGGCGTTTGTCGAGAGTCTGCCGTTGCTGCGGCGGGTATTTGCCGAGTTGGATGCCATGGAGCGTCGCCGACTGCTGGATAGTCTCAATGCCAAAGCTGTGGCAAAAGGCACTGAGTATTCCGTGAATGATGCCTTGGTACCGCTCTGGTCTGCCCATCTGGAAGGGCTGGGCAAGTTGCTTGCAGGAGACAATCAATGGATGAATTGATGAGACAGCGTCGCTGGCAACTGGCCCTTGGCGCAGAATTGGAACAGGCGCCCCTCAATGGCAGCGACAAACGTTTGAATGAGGCGTTGTCGGCACTCTATGGTGACGGCAAACATTCAGAGACACGTCGCGGGGGCTTGGGCGGCTCAGCACCCAGGGTGGCGCGTTGGCTTGGGGATATTCGCGAATTTTTCCCGGCATCTGTGGTGCAGTTGGTGCAGCGGGATGCCTTCGAGCGCTTGGGCCTGAAACAGATGCTGATGGAGCCCGAGTTCCTGCAAGCTATGGAGGCCGATGTGCACTTGGTTGCGGATCTCGTCAGCCTCGGGAGCATGATGCCGGCGCAAACCATGGAAACGGCGCGGCAGGTCATTCGTAAGGTGGTAGATGAACTCCTGGCCAGGCTGGAACAAAAAACTGCCGAGGCCATTCGTGGTGCCGTGGATAAAAGCAAACGCAGTTTTCGTCCCCGTCATGCCGATATCGACTGGCACAGAACCATCAGTGCCAATTTACGCCACTATCAACCTGAACTTGGCACTGTGATGCCGGAAAAACTGGTGGGCTATACCCGCAAGCAGCGGCGACAGGTGGATCTGGACGAGGTGATCCTTTGCGTTGACCAGTCCGGCTCCATGGCGACATCTGTGGTGTACAGTTCCATTTTTGCGGCTGTGATGGCCTCCATTCCAGCGGTGAAAACCCGGTTGGTGTGTTTTGATACTGCGGTAGTGGACCTTACTGATGAATTGGCCGACCCGGTGCAAGTGTTGTTTGGCGTACAACTGGGGGGTGGCACAGATATTAACCAAGCGGTAGCTTACTGCGCCGACAAAATTGAGCGCCCCTCCAAGACTCACCTTATCCTGATCACGGATCTCTATGAAGGGGGCAATGAAAAGGAGCTTAAGGCTCGGGTCGCTGAACTGCTACGCCGTGAAGTGAATGTGATCACCCTGTTGGCGTTGAGCGACGATGGGCGTCCGGCTTATGACAACCAAATGGCCGCGGATTTTGCCGCCATCGGCAGCCCGGTGTTTGCCTGTACGCCGGACAAATTTCCCGAGTTGATGGCCACGGCGCTAAAAAGGGAGGATGTGCTGCAATGGGCGGCAGACGCCGGCATAGCCACGGTTAGAGCGACTGAGTAATACCATGAAGAAGCAGGCTGATGCCTGCTTTTTTAATCCAAAGGTTCAGGCCGAAGCTTTCCCTTATCTCACATCACAGCCAAGGACAAGCTGGGCGCTGCTCGTGGATCCGTCACCTGCGCCTCGGACAAGGCCACTGTCTTTCATGCTGCCATCACGGTAGCTTCGCCGTTAAAAAATCTATCATGGCGCTGACCTTGGCCGGCAGGTGCTTGCGTCTGGGGTAGACGCAGTAAATAGCGTGTCGGGGCAGCCGATACTCGGGCATCAGGGCGACCAGGCGGCCCTTGGCGATATCACCTCTTACAATAAAGTCAGGCATATTGGCTATTCCCAGGCCTTGGAGAGTCGCGCTGTGAATCGCATCGCTGTTATTGACCTCGAAGTTGCCTTTGGGCTCAATTCTGACTTCGCCGCCCGATTGCTGCTGGGGGCCTTGAAAGCGCCATTCGTTGCCACCGCGAAACAGCGAATAGAACAAGCAGTTGTGTTGGCCGAGCTGCTCCGGCGTTTGCGGCGTGCCGTGGCGCTTTAAGTACTCGGGAGAGGCCACCAGGAAGCTCTCGCATGGCGCGATGCGCTTGGCGACCAGGCTGGAATCTGCCAGTTCACCAATGCGCAGCGCCAGATCAAAACCTTCGGCAATCAGATCGGTATGGCTGTCGCTCAACTCAAGTTGCAGGCGAATATCAGGAAAACGCTGCAGAAATTCAGCCATCAGCGGCGCGACATAACGGCGGCCATACACCATGGGCACAGACATCCTCAGCAGCCCCTTGGGGCTGTGCTGCAGCTCGCCTATGGCATCTTCCGCCTCCCTGGCGAAACGTACCGCATGGCGCACAGAGTCATAGTAGCGCTCGCCTGCTTCCGTCAGGCTGAGCGAACGTGTGGTGCGGTACAGGAGTTGCACCCCGAGGCGTGTTTCGAGCTGGCTTATCCGCTTGCTGATCGCCGATTTACTGCTGCCGAGCTGCTTGGCAGCGGCCGAGAAGCTGCCGGACTCCACCACAGCGACAAACACCGGCAGGGCATTGAAGTGATCCATCTTGATAGTTGAGTTTTTGGAAACTGTATTGCGACATTATCGGTAATTATCCTAAATGGCAAAACAATGTAGAGTGGCGTCTGCTTGAAGGGCGGCGACAGACGCCCTGTCGAGCCCCAATAATGCCCGCCATTGGCTGGCCAAGATTGATTCGCACACGCCGGAGAAGAGAGATGCAAGGCAGCCGCAACCGAGAATCCAATATGCCGCTATCCTGGGGAGCCGCCCTGGTGGCATTCATTGCCGGTGGCTTATTGGCGCTGATGATCCAGCTTAACAGCCAGCTGGCCTCGGCCGGCTCACCCCTGCTGGCTTCCTGGATAGCCCATGGTACCGGGGCGTTGACCGCCCTGTTGTTATGGCTATTTATGGGAAGGCGAAAGACAGCCCCTTCGCCAGGGGGGCCTGAGCAGAATAAGCAGCCAAAGCGCACCTTGCCACTTTGGGCCTGGCTTGGCGGTCTGCCCGGCGCCATGACTGTGATTCTGGCGGCCATCTGCGTCAACTCTCCCCTGGGGCTGGGCGGAACCCTGGCACTCCTGCTGCTGGGGCAGTTACTGTTCGGCGCCATCAGTGATACTCGGGGCTGGTGGTTGTTGCCAAAGCGGCAACTGCATCCACTCGAGTGGCCGGCATTACTGCTGGTACTGGCCGGGGCGCTGTTGCTGATATTTTCCGCTCACGCTTAATTTTTACCTGGGGAGAAGATGATGTTGTCACTGTTTTTGTTGTTGGCGCTGGCCAACGGCGTCATGGTCAGCCTGAGCCGCAGTTTTAACGGTGCACTGGCGGCAAATAAAGGCGCGCTGCAGGCATCGTTGCTGAACCACCTATTGGGTTTTTTACTGCTGACCTTGGTATTGGCGGTTTATACCCTGTTTCAGGGCGGCGCAGTATGGCAACTGCAGGCTACGCCGGCTTACACTTGGCTCGGCGGCGTGATAGGCGCCTTGTTTGTTGCGACCAGCAGCTGGGCTCTGGCCAGGCTTGGCGCCATGGCCTGTGCCCTGTTGGTGATTTCCGGACAGATGCTGACCGGTGTCTGGCTCGACAGCCTTTCCCGTGAGTTGGGCTGGCAGGCCTGGCTGGGGGCGGCGCTGATCCTGGCTGGTGTGATACTGCAGCGCCTGGCGGCCAAGGCGCAAACCCGTCGAGTCGGCAGCGGGTTGGACGCCGCCGACGTCAAGGCGTAAAATTCGCAACTTGTGTCCTGTATAACGCTATGTTTTCGGGCTATGGCTTTTGGTTTAAAGAAGAATGGGGAAACAGGAGAGAAGAATGCCGTACTCTAATAGTCAGGCTTATCAGTGGGTATTGTTCGATGCCGATGAAACCCTGTTTCAGTTCGATGCGCCGCGTGGGCTCAAGCTGATGTTTTCCCGTCAGGGGGTGGATTTCAGCGATGCCGACTATGCCGAGTATCAGCAAACCAATGCGCCGCTGTGGGTGGCCTACCAGGACGGCAAGATCAGCGCCAGCGAGTTGCAGCTGACCCGTTTCAGCCATTGGGCCAAACGTCTCGGGCGCACACCTTTTGAACTCAACAGCGCCTTTATGACGGCAATGGCCGATATCTGTGAGCCGCTTCCCGGTGCTGCCGAGCTGCTTGATAGCCTCAAGGGCCGTGCCCGCTTGGGGATTATCACCAATGGTTTTACCGAGCTGCAGCAGGTGCGGTTGCAAAAGACTGGCTTTGACGAACACTTTGATCTGTTGATTATTTCAGAAGAGGTCGGCTTGGCCAAGCCGGATCCGGGTATCTTCGAGCATGCGCTGGCCAAGATGCAGCAACCCGAGCGTAAGCGGGTATTGATGGTGGGTGACAACCCCCATTCGGATATTCTCGGCGGCCTTCAAGCCGGTCTGGATACCTGTTGGCTCAACGTTAAGGGAGAGGCGGCACCCGAAGGGATTAAGCCCCATATCGAGGTGCGTTCACTGAGTGAACTGCAAAGGCAACTCTGTAGCTGATCCGCATCTTACTTAAAGCATTTTTAAACCCAAGGCCCGCCATTATGCGGGCCTTGGGCATTTCTGCACTGCCGAGAAAAGCCGCCGTCCACCCGTTAATACCTTTAGGGGATGCTGATACACCTTTAGAGCAGCTGTTAAAAACATGATCTAAGTCAATTGATAATTATTCTCATTCATATAATATTGCGCAACTTTGTTGATTTGGGGAGATATCTGAGTGAAACCGACTTATCTGGCAGTTGTTTTGGCGGCCCTGTTGAGCCCGCAGTTGATGGCGGCAGAAGCAGAAGAAGCGCAGGAGCCGGCTGCAGAAAACATGGAGCGCTTGAGTGTGGTAGGGGTTAGGCAGCGGCTGGAGCAAGCCGGCACCCTGGCCAACACCATAATGAAGACAGAGGTGATAGACGCCAGCATCATAGAAAACAAGAATGCCGTTAACCTGTCGGAAGCCATAGATAACTCTCCCGGGGTAAAAGTCTCCAACGAATGCTCCATGTGTGGTGTGAAACGCATCATGCTCAACGGCATGAAAGGGGAGCAAACCACAATTCTGGTGGATGGTTTGCCGGTGCATACCATGATTTCCGGTTATTACGCCGTCGATGCCATTCCTACCACAGGGATTGAACGCATCGAAGTGGCCCGCGGCGCCGGGGCTTCACTGATTGCCCCTGAGGCGATTGGCGGCACCATCAACATCATCAGCTATGAGCCGACCGAAAACGGTGCCGAGCTGGATATCGCCGCCGGTGAAAATGGCTATCGCAAAGTGGGCTTCCTTGGCAAGGGCGTCAGTGAAGACGGCCGCACCCGGGCGACGCTGGTGGCTCAGTATGACGACAGAGATCAGTTCGACGCCGATGACAACAAGGTCAACGAGGCGCCATTGCAGGAAAACCGCAGCGTAACCGCAAGAATTTCCCAGGATATCGGCGACTTTGACAACCTGGTGCTGCGAATTGCCAATATCCAGTCGGAGATCTTCGGTGGCCCCATGCTGGGCAGCAACTTTGCCGATGGCACAGCTTCCAGCATTGGCAGTGTACTCTCAGGTTTTGATGATAAGCCCAGTGAGCCGCAGCAGCTGTTTGAAGACGGTGATATCCGCAAGCGCTACAAGGGCAAGGCCTGGGAAACCACAGAGTGGATCAAGACAGAGCGCAACGAGGCATCGCTTGCCTGGCTGAAGGAGTTCAGTGACGACTGGAACATGCACCTGGCGGTAAGCTATGCCGAGCACAAGCAGGATTCCTTCTACGAGGGGTTCGATTATACCGCCGATGACAAGATGTGGTTCTTCGACGCCAGATTCAACTACCTGTTCAACGACAGCCATTTGTTGACCTTCGGCGCCGATCTGCGTACCGAAGAGATGCGCTCCCACTCCCGCGCCGGCAGCGCCAACCCTGACTATGTCTCCGACTCTTTTGACTATGACGTCAAGGGCTTGTACCTGCAGGATACCTGGCAGGTGACAGATGCCCTCGAAGTCGCCATGGCGCTGCGTTACGACAGCATCACTGCCGACTTTACCGACCCCAGCAAGCCGGGCACAGAGCTGGACGAGTCGATACTCTCGCCCAGAGTGGATATCCGCCTGCGTCACAATGAGCTGTGGACTTCGCGTCTGTCTGCCGGCCGTGGCTATCGGGCGCCGTTGTCATTCTTCGAGACTGATCACGGCATTCTGGATGGCTCATTGGGGTTTGATATCGACATCGACGAGCTGGAACGTTCCAACTCGGTGAACTATGCCCTGAGCTACGAGGGTGACAGACTCACCTCTACGGCTTCCGTGGCCTGGACTGAAGTCGAGCATCTGGCGGCGCTGACCACCAACGACCAGGGGATCCCGCTGTTGACCCAGCTGGATGAGAAGGCCAGCGTGGTGACCACAGATATCGCCCTGGGCTATCGCCTGACCGATGATCTGACGGTTAACCTTACCGGCGAGCACTTCGACTATGATTCGGTATTCAAGTCTTCCTATGCGGTGGCACCGGTCGAGGAACGGGTGACCCTGAGCGTGGATTGGGACGTCAACGATTGGGAATTTTTCGCCAACCTGGTGTGGATTGGCAGCCGCGATCTGTCGCAGTACGGTTATGAAGGTTACAACCGCCTGGATGCCAACGGTAAGGTGGATCCCGACTCGAAGAAGCGTACCGATGCGCCGTCCTACTTTACCCTGGACTTGCGTGCCAGCTATCAGTTCAACGACAACCTGTCCTTCTATACCGGGGTCAGCAATCTGTTTGACTATACCCAGGCAGGTGACGAGGAAAGCCCCTTGTTCTATGACGCCGAAGGCGCCTTCGATGTGGGTTACATCTATGGCCCGCTGCGTGGCAGAGAGATCTATGCCGGCATGAAACTGGTGTTCTGATTATGAAGCGCCTGGCTCTGGGATTATTGCTGCTGTGTGCCATGCCGTTGCAGGCCTCACAGCTGACCCGCGACTATCTGTTCCAGCCCCTTCGCGGGCAGGAGCAACAGACGCTGGCACATCTCGAGGGCCAGAGTGCTGTGCTGATGTTTTTCGAGCCCGAATGCCCCTGGTGTGTCAAGCAGGCGGCGGTGCTGAAAAAGTTACATCAGCTGTGCCCTGGTCATCTGCAGCCGGTGGCGCTCGGCGTCAATGGCAATCAACTGGCCCTGAAACGGGCGCTGTTCCGCCTCAACTTTCCATTTGAGGCCTATAGAGCGCCAATGGAGTTGGTAAGGGATATGGGCGGCATTCCGGCAACCCCTATCTTGTTGCTGCTGGATAGCAAGGGCAGGTTGATTAAGGGCTATCGTGGTTTGACCGGGGAAGCCGAACTGCAGGCGCAGCTCTGTCCGGCGGCCTGAGTGAGCACAATTCAAACCTGATCCCATCGAGATAAAAATGCCCGGCATCGAGCCGGGCATTTTGTTGTCAATCTTAAACCCCTCCCATGGAGGTGGTGATTTCTGGCGGCTGTTTGGGTGCCCAATTTCAGGGGTGCCAAAATCAGGCGCTTGGGTTGTTAATCCTTGACCGCCAGCAACTCTCTTACTTGGGCGCCGACATCGCGCAGGAACTCATCGGCCTGCTCGAACACTCCCAACATCTTGATAAAGCCGTGAATCGTGCCCGGGTAGCGCTGATAGTGCACGGCTACGCCGGAAGTCGCCAACTTGTCGGCGTACAGACGGCTGTCGTCGCACAGGGGGTCGCATTCGGCGCAGTAGAGCAAGGTAGTGGGCAGCTTGCTGTGGTCGGTTGCCAGCAAAGGGGAGCAATAGGGGTGAATGGCATCGGCCGGGCTGCGTAGATAGTGGTTCCAGTAGTACTTCATGCTGTCCTTGTGCAGCAAAAAACCTGTGGCGTATTTCTCGGCCGAGGCCGTGTGCCAGCCGTACTGCACCGGCGGGTAAACCAGCACCTGGCAGGCGAGATCCGCCGAGTCTTCATCGCGGCACCTCAATGCCACCGCAGCGGCGAGATTGGCACCGGCGCTGTCGCCGAAGATACCGATTCGCTTGGGATCCAGTCCAAGTCTCTCGGCGTGTTTGAACACCCACAGGGTTGCCGCGTAACAGTCATCCATGGGGATGGGGAACTTGTGCTCCGGCGCCTTTTGATAATTGACGGCAATCACCACCACGCCGCAATTCTTGGCTAGTGCCCGGCTGAAGGGGTCGTTGATCTCTATGTTGGACACCATCCAGCCGCTGCCGTGAAAGTAGATCAGCGCCGGTTGGGGTTGCTCGCTGTGTTTGGGGCGGTAAATCCTAACCGGCAGGTCGGCGGTAGGGCCGGGAATAAATCTGTGTTCAACGGCGGCCATCTCTTCCGGTGGCCTGGCCGGGGGAATATCGCTGTGTTCCTGATGACGACCGGCGTCGGGCGCCAGATCTTCATAGGGTGTAAAGCCTGCGGCATAGGTTTGCTGCAGGAAGGTTTCAACCTGGGGATTGAGTGGCATACGGGTACTCTATTCAGCAAGGGGATCAGGCCTTGTAGGTCACCTCTGTGACCCCTTTGAGCCTGGGACGGTTGGCTTCGGCTTGTGTCAGCGGCCTCACTTCCCGAAGGAAGTTGTGGCAGCGCGGCACCAGCGCCTGATATTCCTGGGTATTGAGGCGTTTCCAGTGTAGATCCTGCTCTGTGACATCGCGGATATATCGGGCGGGAGAGCCTGCCAGTAACTGCCGCGGTTGCCCCTGAAAGCCGGCTTTGATAAAGCTCATGGCGCCGACTATGGTGTCTGGCCCTATCTCGGCGCCATCCATGATCACGCTGTTCATGCCTATCAGGGCATTGCGGCCTATGATGCAGCCGTGCAGCACGGCGCCATGGCCGATATGGCCATCTTCGGCGACTATGGTGTCTTGATCGCAATAGCCGTGCATGATGCAGCCATCCTGCAGATTGCTGCCGGCCTTGAGGATCAGCCGACCATAATCACCGCGAAGGGAAGCGTGAGGGCCAACGTAGACATTGGCGCCGACTATCACATCGCCTATCAGTACGGCACTGGGGTGAACAAAGGCGCTGGGGTCGACAACAGGGATCAGACCTTCAAATGCATAACAGCTCATGGCATTTTCCTGTTTGGCTTGAGGGTGGGACATCCTTGTCCCGGTTGGCGTGCTTTCCTTAAATCATTTGCCTTTCCAGACAGGATCGCGTTTTTCGGCAAAGGCCTGAGGCCCTTCCAGCGCGTCTTCTGAGTGCAATACGGATGGATAGTGTTTCAGTTGGCCGCTGCGGATAAAGCGATAGGCTTCTTCCACCGGCATTTCGCTGGTGGTGCGATACACCTCTTTCAGGGCGGCGATGGCCAGAGGGGCACTCTGGGTGATCTCCTGTGCCAACTCTCGGGCGGTTTCCATCAGTTGGCTGTTGTCCACTACCCGGTTGACTATGCCCCAGCGCAGCGCTTCCTGGGCATCCATGCGGCGGCCGGTCATCATCATCTCGTTGACGATCGCAGGCGGGATCAGCTTGGGCAGGCGCAGCATGCCGCCGCTATCCGGTACTATGCCCAGTTTGGCTTCCGGCAGGGCGAAGCTGGCGTTGTCACTGCAGACTATCATGTCGGCGGCCAGGGCCAGCTCGAAACCACCACCGAAGGCATAACCATTGACGGCGGCGATAACTGGCTTGTCCAGATCGAACAGCTCGGTCAGACCGGCAAAACCGCCCGGACCAAAGTCGGCATCCGGGGCTTCACCCTCGGCGGCGGCTTTCAGGTCCCAGCCGGCAGAGAAGAAGCGCTCACCGGCCCCTGTGATAATTGCTACCCGCAGTTCCGGATCGTCACGGAAAGCGATAAAGGCTTCACCCATGGCAAAACTGGTCTTGGCATCTATGGCGTTGGCCTTGGGGCGATCCAGGGTGATTTCCAGAATATGGCCATTGCGGCGTATGTGTAACGATTCGTTCATGCTAATACTCCATCTGGATAAAAATTAAAATATCACTGAGTATGTGCGAAATACAGTTAACGCTTATCACCAGCCTAAGGCCATAACTATTTATGGTTTAAGCAGATATTACCCAGCTACGACAATTTTGGTAATAAAGGCATTACCAATTACTTTCTTGGTTTTTACGGTTTGCTTTTTAAGCCTTCGATATTTAGAAGGCTTAAATTTAAAACTTGATAGTTCGATTAACTATTTGTCAGCAAAGACTCTTCTTTTTTATTTTACCCGAGCAGGTTCTCGGTAAACTTTTTCTGATCTCAAGGAAAGAAGGTACCTTGAATTTAGCCATGTGTTCTTCACAATATTCGAAGAACTCCTCTTCGGTAATCGTCTGGTTTTCATGCAAGACAATAAAGGCCTTGATGGCTTGATCTCGAATAGAGTCTTTCACCCCAATAATGGCGATATCGGCAATTTTTGGGTGCTCTGAAATAATGTTTTCCAGTTCGACACAGGAGATATTTTCGCCGCAGCGTTTGATCATGTTGCAGCTGCGATCGATAAAGTAGAAAAAGCCTTCCTCATCGACGTATCCTGAGTCACCTGTGTGCAGCCAACCGTCGGCCGAGAGTGTCTTGGCGGTCTCTTCCGGCAATTTGTAGTATTCACGAAACAGTGTCTTACCCGGATCGCCCTTGATGCAGATTTCCCCGGTTTCACCGGTAGGTAGGGAGCGCCCCTGTTGATCGCGGATTTCCACTTGATAGCCCATGCCGACCCGGCCGATGGAGGGCCAGCGCCGCTTGTCACCTGGGCGGTCGCCGATGACGCCGACTATAGTTTCTGTCATGCCGTATGAGGTAAATAGGCGCACGTTAAAGCGCTCGACGAAGGCGTCTTTTTCCTGATCTGACAGATTGAGGTAGAACAATACCTCACGCAGGCAATGCTGTTTCTCCCAGGGCATTTGCGGCTGCATCATCAGGGTGCGGATCATCAGCGGGATACACTCAGTGACAGTGGCACGATACTTACAAATCTGACCCCAGAAGGCGCGGGCGCTGAATTTTTCCAGCATCACAAAGGTGGCTCCCGCCGAAAAGGCCGCCATGGCTGCTGTGCACTGGCAGTCGATATGATAGGCGGGCATGGGAGTCAGGTAGATATCATCGTCCCTGAGGGCACATTGCCAGGCGGTGTAGTAACCGGCGAATCTGAGGTTGTAGTGGGTAATTACCACCCCCTTGGGACGGGAAGTGGTACCCGAGGTAAACAGGATTTCGGCGACATCGCTGCTGCTCAATGGCACTCTGTGTTGCAGTTCATCGGGTTGTGCCAGCCTTAGGCGGTGGAAATTGAGAATGCTGGCCGGTGCAGTGGCCGACTCGTCGGCTATCAGCAGGATCTGCTGTAGTGGAGAGCCGGGATCTCGCTGCAAGCCGCTGTAGAGTGATTGAAACTCACTGCTGGTAACCACCAGCGAGATAGCGCACTTGTCCAGAATATAGGCGGTTTCTTCCTGCAGTAGATGGGTGTTTATCGGCACCATGATGGCGCCTATCTTGGCCAGACCGAACCAACAGAAGATGAATTCGGCACAGTTGTTGATATGCAGCGCCACCTTGTCGCCCTTGGCGACTCCCAGCGAATGAAACAGGTTGGCGGTGCGGTTGATCTCTTTATTGAGCCCGGCATAACTGTATTCCTGGGCCAGCCCTTGAAGGTTTTCGACGATAAGCGCCGTTTTCTCTCCATAGTTGAGGGCCAGATCATCCCAGGTCTGACGTAAATCTTGTCCAGCTATTATATCCATTTGACACCTTGCTCAATAAAACGGGTTATGCAGCGAAGGCCTGTATATGCCGGCCTTCGCACGACTTCAGGAGTTATTTTTCTCCCTTGATTTTGGCCAGCCCTTTATTCACCAACTCCTGGATAGCGGCTTCGTCATAACCGATATCTTTGAGAATGGCATCGGTATCCATGCCGTGGCTTGGCATGCCGCGCCAGATCTGGCCTGGGTTGTTTTTGAATTTGGGCATCACATTGGGACCCTTGCAGGTACGGCCGTCCATGGTTTGCCACTGGGTGATAGACTCACGGGCGATGTACTGAGGATTGGACTCGAGATCTTCGGCGCTGAGTACCTTGGCACAGGCAATTTTCAGCTCGGCGAAGCGCTCGCGCACTTGTTCTATGGTGCGTTGGCCTATGTAACGCTCCAGTGCATCTTCAATTTCCTGCCCATGTGGGCATTCGATGCGGTGGATAAGCTGGGTGCCTTCCGGTACCGCTTCCGTGTGCAGCAGGTGGCCAAGACCTATGTCTTTGAACAGCTCTTCAATCTGGGTGACGCCGACCATTTCCATCACTATGTAGCCGTCTTCACACTTGTACAGACCACAACCGGCATAGTAAGGGTCACGGCCCTTGTACTGACGTGGTGCCATCTTGCCGCCGTTGAAGTAGTCCATCATGAAGTACTGGCCCATGCGTAACATAACTTCATACATGGCCACGTCGATGCTTTCGCCAACACCCGTTTGCTGCGCCTTGTAAAGGGCTGCCAGCGCAGATGTGGTTACTGTCATGCCTGAAAAATAATCAGCCGTATAAGGGAAGGCCGCCATGGGTTGGTCGACATCGCCGTTTTGCATCAGATAGCCACTGAAGGCCTGGGCTATGGTGTTATACGCGGCCAGGTGAGTGTATTCCTCGGTGCCGTACTGACCAAAGCCTGATAAGTGAGCGATAACTAACTTTTTGTTGCGTTCCCACAAGACTTCATCCGTGATGCCACGACGGGCGAAGGCCGGACCCTTGCTGGCTTCGATAAAGATGTCTGTGGTTTCCATCAGCTTGAGGAAGGCTTCGCGCCCTTCATCCTTGAAGATATTCAGCGACAAGGCATGCAGGTTACGGCGTGACAGCTCAGGATAGTTGGGTTGCACCCGGATAGTGTCTGTGTAAGCCACGTTTTCAATCCAGATAACTTCGGCGCCCCATTCGGCAAACAGCTGCCCGGCAAATGGGCCGGCAATCTCTATGCCGGAGAACACGACTCTGACACCCGAGAGAGGGCCAAATGTTGGCATAGCTAAATGATGTGACATGATCTGTTCCTTCTATCGATTCTTGGCATTGATGGCGCAGATTGTGCTGCGCCATACCGACCGGCCGGTTTCACCGGGAGCAGGGAGATTAGGCGAACCCGGCCGGTACTCATGGGCAACTACCTGTTGCGATACTCTTTCAGCACAGCACGACCCAGAGTCAGGATCTGCATCTCGTCTGAACCGCCGGAAACTCTGTCTACCCGCAGATCGCGCCAGAAGCGGCTGATGCGGTGCTCACCGGCAATGGCGTAACCCCCGAAGACCTGCATGGCATGGTCAACCACCCGGAAGGCGGCATTGGCGCAGTAGTATTTACACATGGCTGCGTCACCTGAAGTCATGATGCCGTTGTCGGCTTTCCAGGCGGTGTGATAGATCATGTTGCGCATGTTGTTCAGCTCGATGGCCATATGGGCAAACTTCTCCTGGATCAGCTGGGTACGGCCGATGGCCTCGCCGAACTGTACCCTTTGGTTGGCGTACTTGGCGGCATCTTCGAAGGCGCAGTAAGCCGTGCCATAGTTGGTGCAGGCCACCAGGAAACGTTCGTCATCGAATTCTTCTTTCACCCGCAGGAAACCGTTGCCTTCGGTGCCGAAGAAGTCTTTCTCTTCCAGCTCAACATCGATGAATTGCACTTCGCAGCAGCTGTCCATCTTCAGGCCGAGTTTGGGAAGCTTGCTGACCTTGATGCCAGGTTTGGTCATGTCGACAAAGAACTCGGAGAACACAGGTTTCTCGGAAGCTGAGTCTTTGGCCATCACCACCAGGAAGGGGCAACCGGCGGCACTGGTGATAAAGCACTTGGTACCATTGAGGTAAATTTTGCCGTCGCGGCGGGTATAGGTGGTTTGCAGGCTGCCAACATCGGAACCGGCTGAAGGCTCGGTGATGGCGGAGTTCCACATCTGTTTGCCGGTCCCCAGGAAAGCCATGATCTTGTCGATCTGCTCTTGGGTGCCGTGTTTCAGTACTGTGGTAAAGCCGGCCAGTTGGAACAGGACATAGGTGGGGGCACCGAGGCGGCCCAGCTCTTCCCAGATAACCGCCAGGGTCATCAGTCCGGCTTCGAAGCCACCAAACTCTTCCGGCAATAACAGACTATCTATGCCCATTTCTGCCAGTTCTTTTACAAATCTTTCTGGATATTGACTATTTTCGTCACACTCGGAGAAATATTGTTCCCAGTTTTCTCTCTCCATTAAGTCACGAACACCTTTAACAAATAATTCCTGCTCATCCGCGAATTCAACTCCGAAGTGCACCACTCGCTAAATTAGGCTGCCTTGCGTAATTCATTGAATACCGCAATAGGTTGCCTGAAGCCGAGGCACTTTCTCGGTCTGGCATTTAATGCCCGTTCAATCTCACTAATTTGCTTATCTGTTACCGTCCGCAAATCGGTGCCTTTCCGTATGTATTGCCGCAGCAAACCGTTGAAGTTTTCATTCAGTCCGCGTTCCCAGGACGAATAAGGGTTAGCGAAGTAGACATCCGTTTTAAGCTTTTCTGCGACCTGTTCGTGGTCACAGAACTCGCTGCCGTTGTCCGCAGTGATAGTTCGAACATAACCTCGATATTTCCACAGCATACCAACCATGGCCCGGGCCACATCGGCTGCGCTTTTCGCTGGCACTTTGCGTATCAGGTACAGCTTACTTTTTCGCTCAACCAGGCTAACAATCGCGCCCGTACCTTGCTTGCCCAGAACCGTGTCAGCTTCCCAGTCTCCGAACCGCTTTTTCTTGTTCACGATAGCGGGACGATGCTCTATGCCTACGCGATTCGGGATAATCACACGCTTCGCACGGTTACCTTTACGGTATCTTCGGTGACTCTGGCGTAGCTGTTTGTACAACTTGCCGCCGCATAATTTATCACGCTGGACATAGCCATAAATCCACTCGTGACTGACGTTATATCCGATGATTTTACCGACACCGGCTATTTGTTCCGGACTCCACTTCTCATTGAGACCGAACTCAACAAAGGTGATGGTCAGTCCAGATATTCTAGACTTCGCGGACTGACAACGGCGTTTTAGTGCCTTCGCCTGAGCGACTTCCGGCAAGTAATGGTTATCCCGAATTCGATTGCGATTTACTTCCCGGCTGATTGTGCTGTGACTGACTTTCAGACGTTTTCCTATCTCCCGATAACTGAAACCCTCGCGTAAATAGGCCTCAATCTGGTATCGTTGTCCCTCGATCAACTGCTTGTAATTCATGGTAACTACTCATGTTTGTTTGGCGACTACAGAGTATCACCAACAGGCAGTTGATCTCTCCTCACCGTTTAACCATGAGTGGTGCACTTATTATCTGAATTCGGGTCAGTTAAACGATAATCCATGAAAAGTCCCCTATATAAATACATTTGTTCAAAGTAAGGTGTGAGGTGAATCTATAATCCGATCAACTCTTCCAGTTATTTTTTCGTGAATCTTTCAAGAATGAGATAATGATCATTATGTTCACGAAAACGAGAGGCGCACCGCCGGCAATAATGGCTGTTTGCAGTGGTTTTAATCCGCCCAAAGCCAACAAAACAATACCGATAACACCGACCAATACAGACCAACCTACACGAACCCAAACCGGTGGTTCATTATCCGCATCAACCCCTTTACAGGTAGACATGGCCAAGGTGTAAGAACAGGCGTTAATTAATGTTACTGTTGCCAGGAAACACAGAATAAAGAACATCCACATGGTAATGGTGCTCATAGGTAAAGCGGCCCAGGTTTCAATAATGGCCCTGGCGGCACCATACTGTTCAATCAGGGCAGGCATATTGACGATATTTTCGTTCATCAAATTAAGTGTGTTACTGCCGAGTATGGTCCACAGCAACCAGGTAGAAGCTGTTAGACCACCTACCATGGCCAGACACAGCTGACGCACGGTTCTGCCGCGGGAGATCTTGGCCAGGAAGATACACATCTGGATGCCGTAAACTACCCACCAGGCCCAGTAGAACACAGTCCAGTCCTGAGGGAAGCTGCTGTCACTGACAGAGGCTGTGTAGAACAGCATGCGGCCCATGTTCATCAGCAATACCCCGATGGAATCGGTGAAGTAGTTCACTGTGAACGTAGTGGCACCAATGATGAGTACCCAGGCGAGGATGATGATGCTCAGGTAGCTGCGCAGGTCACTGGCAATCTTGATCCCTTTTTGCAGACCAAAGGCCACACAAATAGCGTTGAAGATGATCCAGGCTGAAATAATGGTGGCATCCACTTCTATGGTGCGCGGAATACCGAACAGATACTGAATACATTCGGTAACCAGAGGTGTCGCCAGACCCAGACTGGTACCCATGGCCAGGATCAGCGCGACGACATAGATGTTGTCTATTATGGTGCCTATGATGCCTTCACACTTCTTGCCCATGATGGGATAGAGGGTGCCGCTTGGGCGTACCACGTCCATCTTCTTCACGAACAGGAAGTAACCCAGAGCCACGGAGAAGAAGGCGTAACCGGCCCATGGCAGCGGTCCCCAGTGGAACAGACTGTAAGCCAGTCCAAGTTCTTTGGCCTGTACCGACAAAGGTTCCAGTTCAAATGGGGGATAGCTGACATAGTAGTAGATCTCCAACGAGCCCCAGAACAGCACTGCGGCTGAGGTACAGGAGGCAAACATCAGGAAGATCCAGCTTCCGGTACTGAATTCAGGTTCTTCATTACCGAGGCGGTTGTTGGCATAAGGACCAAACAGTAACCAGAGCCAGCCGGCCAACATGACTATCATGTACCATTCAAATGCCCAACCCCAGCTGTGGGTTAAGTAATGGAAGACTGCGCTGATTACTTCATTGGCGGCATCAAGGTCTCTCACAGTAAAGTAGGAGAGAAGGATCACTACCAATAGTGAAGGGAAAAATATCTTCGCTTCAATACCGGCCTTTTTGATCTTTTTATTTTCACTCATCAAAATTCTCCATACCCAAAAGTCTTTAACTGATTTTCAGGAAAGGTGAGCCCGTGAGGTTTAATTAAAAACCCCAGATTAATAAAAAATGATTTGGGTTTAAGCTACTGGCTAAATAGCTCAGTTATTAAAACCAATACTGCAAGTGAATGTTGAATCGACCATTCCACTCCTTATCGCTGTCTTTCAGGCCCAGACTATTGTCACCCAGCCACACAACGTTTTTGGCATGATAATAATCGACGTACACAAAGAATTGTTTGTATGAAAGAGAAACCCCAGTGCTATTCAGTACTGAGTCGTCAAAGTTGGATTCATCTGGTGTCAAAATACTGAAGTCGTTGTAGAAGGTGAATTGGCCACCCCATTGGGTATCGACCACTTTTGACAGGTTAAATGTCATGATGTCGCCTTTGGCTGCCACTTCATAGAAGCCATTAACTGCGCCAACACCAATTTTTGAAGTATCTATTTTGCCATCATCATATTGATCGAAGTCATACTTCAAATATTGAAGTTGTACACCCCAGCCACGATATTTTGCATCCAGGTGTACGGCATAGTTGAGGTTGTCTCCTGATTCATCGGCCACCGGATTATAAAGTTGGCCGTATTCAACGGAGGCTCCCAAGAGCACCTGCCAGTTGTCATTTTCCCATCTGTAGCTTTCGCGCAAACTGACAGTGTTGTATTCCTTGTTGTTATAGGTTGTGCCGTCTATGGTGCCCGAACCTATGGTACCAGCGAAGTTACGATAGTCGCTGCCCTTGTAGAGAGAGCTCTGGATGAAGGAAAAGTCTGTTTCGAAGTTATTGAATTTATGGTTGATATTGAATCCAACACCATAGTCATCTTCGAAGCCAAGGTAGTAGTTGAGACTGTACCACCAGTTATGGGAAGCAAAGTTCTTATTACCGAATGCCTTGCTGACCACACCGAGCTGCAGGGTCAGATCTTCATTGGCATTCCAATAGGCATAACCGTTTTTAAGATAGTCGTAACCATCGGCAAAACGATATTCGGCGACAAAACCATAGTTTTCAAAATCCTGGGAGAGTTTTATTCCCAAGGTGTTGAAATCGAAATCACCACCCGTAGCTTTTGAAGCGTCACTAAAATCTTTAATGCTGTAGTTCGCTCTTATTGAACCACTGATATCCACCGCCAAACTTGGCGCACTAAGCGTTAATCCTAATAACATCAAGCTTAGATTTTTTAGCTTAAACTTATTCATTAACCACCCTCCGTTTTTAATTTGAACCGATTATGGTTTCGGTCATGAATAAAAAAACATTCCCGCATCACACTTTTGGTCAATGGATTGTTACCTTGCTCGAAAATGTGTGATGCAAATCAATAAAAACGGTAAAAATGAACCATTGAAGGTCGTTATATAATCAGGTTTTGTTTAATTTGGTTGAAAAATTGGATATTGCTCACAAAAAGTGGCTCAACAAACGAATTTGTTTGGTCTTAATTGAAAATAGCTTGTATTAATAAAATGACGCTGATGGATTGTGAGAGGATTATTTAATTAATCTGATAATCAATTAAGCAACTCTAAATTTGGTTAAGGTGAACTAATCTATTATCCATATTGATATCTAAATGGGTGTGGACTTTTATTCCCTTTCGTTACCCAGGAGGGTGCGACTTTGTGTGATGCAAGCCTGAAATTTTATTAATTATGGGTTTCCGATCACCAATGTTGAGGAATGTAAACCAGTAGAGACGAATGTTTATAGTGATACTTAGACTGGAGATAAGATGAAGATCATTGCATGTTATAAGCTTGTCCCGGAAGAGCAGGATATCAAAGTCATTCCCAACCTTCCTGTAGATACAAGTAATGTAAACAAAAAGATAGGCCAATTCGATCTGTGTGCCGTTGAAGCTGCGGTACAAATCAAGGCAACCCAGAGCGATTGCAGCATTACGGCGTTGAGTATAGGCGCAGATGCACTGGCCGCCCCCAAAGCCTGCAAAGATATCCTCTCAAGAGGCCCGGACGCGCTGACCCTGGTTTGCGATCCCAAGCTGGAGCAGGCGCTGCCCCATCAAACTGCCCGAGTCTTGGCTGCTGCCGCCAAGCAGGAAGGGTTTGAGCTGATCCTCTGCGGTGACGGTTCGGGTGACCTCTACGCCCAGCAGGTAGGTTTGCTGCTTGGTGAATTGCTGCAAGTACCTTGCATCAATGGTGTCAGCAAAATTCTGGAAGTCGCCAACGGTATGGTCAGGGTTGAGCGCGAGCTGGACGACGAAGTTGAAGAGCTGGAGTTGTCGCTCCCTGCCGTGTTGGCTGTTTCTGCCGATATCAACGAACCTCAAATTCCTTCAATGAAAGCCATTCTGGCGGCGGGCAAAAAGCCGGTCAACAAGCTGGCTTATGCCGAACTGGCGCTGGAAGAGATCCCGCAGCTGGTGGAGCTGGTGTCTATTACTGCGCCTGAACAGAAGGCCCGCAAGCAGATCATTATCGAGGGTGATGATGAAGGCCAGGTTGTCGAGTTTGTCGGCCATATTGGCAATGTGTTGAATTGAGGGGGATGAAATGAACAAGCTAGCAAATGTTTGGGTTTTCAGCAGCGAGGCTGCTCGTCTGCCCGAAGTGATGGCCGCCGGTCTGCAACTGGGTGACAGTGTCTCTGTATTCGTCTTGGGTGGTGCCGATGAGGTTGCCAGGGCTGCAGCATTGGGCGCAAGCAAGGTGTATCACCTGGGCGAGAAGGACTCAAACCGCATAGTGGAAGAGTACGCCTTGACCATGGCCAAGGCGATTGAAGCCGAAGCGCAGGCGTCCCTGGTCTTGTTGCCAGCCAGCCGCCGCGGCAAGGCGTTGGCCGCCAAGCTGGGTGTGCGCCTGAGTGCCGGGGTTTTCAATGATGCCGCTGAACTCACAATCGATGGCGAAGGCCATGTCGGTGCCAAGCATCTGGTCTACGGTGGCCTGGCCATCGGCGAAGAGAAGATCACCTCTCAAATTGCTGTGGTGACTCTGGCCGCCGGCGCCTTCAAGGAGTTGCCAGCCGAAGAAGCGGGCAGCAGCGCCGAAACGATCACTCTGGAATTTGTTGCCCCTGCCAATGGCATTCGTTGCCTGGCACGTCGGCCAAAGGAAAAATCCAATATCGACCTGGGTAAGGCCAAGCGCGTTATCGGTGTGGGCAATGGCATAGGTTCGCAGGATAACCTGAAGCTGATTGAACAGCTGGCCGCCAAGGTTGGTGCCGAACTGGGCTGCAGCCGTCCGATTGCCGAAACTGAAAAGTGGATGGAGCGTGAGCGCTACATTGGGGTTTCAGGTGTGATGATCAAGCCTGATGTCTATATGGCCATAGGGATTTCCGGTCAGATCCAGCACATGGTTGGCGTCAACGACTCCCTGACCATTATTGCTGTCAACAAAGACAAGAATGCCCCCATCTTCCAGTATGCGGATTACGGCATTGTCGGTGATATCAACAAGATAGTTCCAGCCCTGCTGAACAGTTTCAAAGGCTAACTATCTGGCCCGGCTACCGGCTCAAGGGGCCGGTAGTCTCGAATTCAAGAGAGGATCAGCATGTCAGAAGATGCATTTGACGCAATCATAGTGGGAGGCGGGCTCGCCGGCTGCGTTGCTGCCTATGTCCTGGCCAGTCAGGGCGCCGATGTTCTGGTGATTGAACGCGGCAACTATGCCGGGGCCAAGAATATGACTGGTGGTAGACTCTACGCCCATAGCCTGGAAAAGATTATGCCCGATTTTGCCAAACGGGCGCCGCTGGAGCGTAAGGTTACCAAGGAAAAAGTATCGTTTCTCACTGATGATACTGCAGTAACCCTGGACTATCACAACGGCCGTGGTCAGGAGCCGGTAGAGGAATCTTATACTCTGCTCAGAGGCACTTTCGATCAGTGGCTGGCCGAACAGGCCGAAGAAGCCGGTGCTCAGTTTATTACCGGTATTCGGGTTGAAAAAATCCTCAAGGAAGACGGTAAGGTCATAGGGGTGGAGGCCGATGGCGACTCACTGCTGGCCAAGACAGTGATTCTGGCTGAAGGGGTCAACCCTCTTCTGGGGGAACAGCTCGGCATGGTTAAGCCCAAGGTGCAATCCAGTGCCATGGCGGTCGGAGCCAAGGAGCTTATCGCCCTCTCAGAGCAGCAGATTAAGGATCGTTTTAATGTCAGTGGTGATGAAGGCGTTGCCTGGCTGTTTGCCGGTTCACCCTCCAATGGTCTCTTGGGCGGGGGCTTCCTTTACACCAATAAAGACACTGTTTCTTTGGGGATTGTTTGTGGCTTGCACCACATAGAAACCTCTTCCAAGACAGTGCCGCAGATGTTGGAAGACTTCAAGAATCATCCGGCGATCAAGCCTTTGATTGAAGGCGGCAAGTTGCTTGAGTACTCAGGCCACGTGGTTCCCGAGGCCGGACTGAACATGCTGCCCAAGCTGGTGGATGACGGTGTCTTGATTGCCGGGGATGCGGCAGGCTTCTGTCTCAACGTGGGCTATACGGTTCGCGGAATGGACTTGGCTATCGCATCCGGTGAGGCCGCCGCCAGAGCCGTACTTGCCGCCAAGGCCAAGAATGACTTCAGTGCCGCCGGACTCGGTGCCTATCAAACACTGCTGGACAACAGCTTTATCATGAAAGATCTCAAGCTGTACCAGAAATTACCCGCCTTTATGGAGAACCCAAGGATCTTTAATCAGTATCCCAAGCTGGTCGCCGACATAATGCAGGAGATGTTCACCATAGATGGCAGCGCCTCGCAACCTCTGCGCAAGACCCTGATGAAGCATGCCAAAGAGGTGGGTTATATGAATCTGATTAAAGATGGTATTAAGGGGATGACAGCGATATGAGCGAGCCAGTCAATGTTGATGTGAAATTGGGGGTGAACAAGTTCTATGTTGATGAGGGACATCCACATATCGAGCTTGTTGAAAACCCGGATATCAATGAATTCCGTAAGTTGGTTAACGCCTGCCCAGCAGGACTCTATAAAATTCAGGACGACGGCAGCCTTAAATTTGACTCTGCTGGTTGTTTGGAATGTGGCACCTGTAAAATGCTTTGCGGTGAAACCATTATCAAGAAATGGGAATATCCCAGAGGTACATTCGGTATTGAATATCGTTATGGCTAGTGCCGCTTGAAAACTTTAAATCTGAATTTAAGTTAGTTTTCTAACGAGCTCGATTGTGCAAAATGAGAGCATACACTTTTAATGTTATTAGCCCTGTTGAATAAACAGATTTTGATAATGCTTAACTTGAAGCGCTGTGCTCTTATTTGTTTTAACTTTTAACCTGTTTAAAGATTTGTCTGCGACTTATGTAGTTTGCTAACTGTAACCGTTTTCTCACTTTTGAGCTTCAGATTTGTTTTAGTCCCATTTTTTATTCAGTATTTCTCGACTGAGAAATCAGGCTGAAGATTAATGGCACATTTTGTGAACGAATAAATCAACCATGTTTATTGGTTTAATATAAGAGATTAGCATATGAAAGCTAAAAAGTTCGATGAAATGGAGTTTACGCCATTACATAAGAAAATCATGTTTTGGGGCAGTGGTGGTCCCTTCCTCGACGGTTATATTCTGGTCATTATTGGCCTGGCGCTTGAGCAACTGATCCCTGAAATGCAGCTGGATGCCAACTGGATAGGCCTGGTTGGGGCATCTACCCTGGTGGGCCTATTTGTCGGTACCGCACTCTTTGGTTACATCGCCGACCTATTCGGTCGTAAGTTAATGTTTCTAATAGATATCATAGCGATAGCCGTGTTATCTGTCGCCACTATGTTCGTTTCATCGCCGATAGAGTTAGTGGTGATGCGCTTCCTTATCGGGGTAGTGATAGGGGCCGATTACCCCATTGCCACCTCCATGGTGGCCGAGTTTTCCCCAACCAAGAAGCGGGCCTTTACCATGGGCTTCATAGCCTTGATGTGGTATGTGGGCGCTACTGCGGCCAATGCGGTAGGTTATCTGCTTTATGACGTTGAAGGGGGCTGGCGCTGGATGCTCGGCAGCGGCCTGATACCTTGTCTGGTAATCCTGCTTGGGCGTTTCCATCTGCCCGAGTCGCCACGCTGGCTGCTGCGCAAGGGCCGTATCGCCGAGTACAAACAAGTTATGCAACAGTACTTTGGCGGCAATATTCATATTGAAGCGGAAGAGAAGATCGATACCCAGTATCGTAAGCTGTTCGAAAAACGCAACTTCACCATGATCATCTTTATCGGCACAATTTGGACCTGCCAGATCATTCCCATGTTTGCCATCTACACCTTTGGGCCGCAGATAGTCGGGGCCTTGGGTTTTTACGATGGCAAAGACTCGGCGCTTGGCAACATTATTATCAGTACCTTCTTTATCATAGGTTGTATTCCGGCCATGTATTGGCTGGATTCCATGGGCCGTCGACCACTGCTTATCATCAGCTTTGCCATGATGACCTTGTCGCTGGCCATGCTGGGACTGGTTTCCTCGCCTGGTATCTGGGTAGTGATTGCGGCCTTTGGCATGTACGCCTTCTGCTCCGGAGGCCCTGGGATCTTGCAGTGGCTCTACCCCAATGAGCTGTTCCCTACCGATATCCGCGCTTCGGCCGTGGGTGCCGTGATGTCTTTCAGCCGTATAGGCACCATACTCTCGACCTATGCCTTGCCTGTGTTTATGAACGCTTATGGCGTTTCCTGGACCATGATGGCCGGTGCCGGTATTTCACTGTTGGGCCTGGTGGTTTCCATCTTGCTGGCACCGGAAACCCGTGGCATGACCCTGGCGGACACCAGTGTTGCAGGATTTGTAAAGCACTGATTATAAAATACTAATCATCTTTCGCTAGTTATCAAATACTGAGAAATCGCCGCCTCATGGGAGGCGGCAATAGCTTCAACGGTCGGCGACATAAGGGTTGTGGCGCCGCTCTTCAGCAAAAGTGGACATGGGGCCATGACCGGGAATAAAGCAGGTATCTCCCCCCAGCAGCCAGAGTTTGTTCTTGATGGAATCCAGCAGCGCCGTGTGATTCCCGCCGGGAAAATCGCAGCGGCCTATGGAGTGCCTGAACAGCACATCGCCAACCCAGGCCAACTTGGCCGCTGGGGCAAAGAATACCAGGTGGCCTGGTGTATGGCCCGGGCAATGAATCACCTGAAGTTGTAACTCGCCGACCCAAATAGTGTCATCCTGCTCAAGAAAGCGGTCTGGATAAAAGACATCACAGTGGGGAAATTGATATAGACGACATTCCTCCGGCAACATATCAAACAGAAAAGTATCATCCTTATGAGGGCCGAGTATTTCGGCAGATGAACTCTTGGCCAATAATCTGGCCGCGCCGATATGATCGATATGGCCATGGGTCAGGAGTATCTTATCCAGCTCCAGTTTATTGTCTTCAATAAAACTTGTTATCTTCTCTACTTCACCACCAGGATCTATTACAGCAGCCTTGTTGCAACCATCTTGCCAAACAATACAGGCATTTTGTTTGTAATGAGTTACAGGAATAATTTTGAAGTTTACATTTTGAGTCATTTATATCTCCACGATTATATAACGATAAGTTGAGTTTACTTGTCGATGGATTCTATTGGTTGATATTGCTCAATAAATCAAAAATTATTTTCTGTGATTTTATATTTAAATTAATTAAATGGATTGTTTCAGGCTTTAAATTTATACCTTATTGTTCAATAATCTATTTCACTTGGATTATTGTGAAATGGCTCAAAGGGATTGCGGGCTAATTTCTATAATATTGACCATGTTCCAGCATTTCTCTCTGGATTGACTCGAATATGCCTGGGGTTATACTGCCGTAGGTACCTGTCGCAGAGTTTAGACAGGCGTCCTGCTTACTGATGAAAACTTGCTGAGGTATCGATGAACTATCGACTGACAAACGAACAAGAAGCATTTATTGCAGGAGTAAGAGACCTGATGTCACAGGAGGACTGGGAGCGCTATTTCTCCGCCTGCGACGACAACAATGAATATCCTGAACGTTTTGTCAAAGAGCTGGCCAAGCTGGGGCTGGACAGTTTGCTGCTTCCGGAAGAATACGGTGGCAGCGATGCCGGTCTGGTGACTCTGGCCTTGATCTGGGAAGAGTTGGGCCGTCTCGGTGCGCCAACCTATGTGCTTTATCAGATGGCGGGTTTTCCCACTATATTGCAGGAAGGTACCCAGGAGCAGATTGACAAGATCATGGCCTATATAGGTACCGGCAAACAGGTGTGGAACTCGGCGGTCACCGAGCCGGATGCCGGCTCGGATGTTCGCAGCCTACAGACCACTTATACCCGAAAGAAAGGCAAGGTCTACCTCAATGGCACCAAATGTTATATCACCAGTGCCGCCGAGACCCCTTACCTGGTGGTGATGGCCAAAGATTCCGCCAGCTTCGAACCAATTTTCTCCGAGTTTTTTGTCGATATGAGTAAACCGGGGATCTCTGTCAGCCACTTGCCCAAGCTGGGACTGAAGATGGACAGTTGCTGTGTGGTGGAGTTCGACAATGTAGAGCTGGAGGAAAAGGACTTTTTCGGTACCGAAGGCAACGGGTTTGCCAGGGTGAAGAAGGAGTTTGATCTGGAGCGTTTCCTCATTGCCTGCAGCAACTATGGTTGCGCCTATTGCGCCTTCGAAGATGCCGCCCGTTACGCCAACAAGCGGGTACAGTTTGACTTGCCGATCGCCAAGACACAGCTGATCCAGGAAAAGTTTGCCTATATGTCGGTGCAGCTCACCAACATGAAGAACATGATTTATCACACCGCCTGGAAGGCCGACAACGGCCAGATGACCCCGGGCGATGCCGCCAAGTGTAAGCTCTACTGCTCCAAGGCGGCCTTCGATGTGGTTGACAATGCCATGCAGGTGTTTGGCGGCCAGGGGATCACCGGCGAGCATCGCATCAGCCGTTTCTGGCGCGATCTGCGGGTCGACAGAGTTTCCGGCGGCTCGGAAGAGATGCAGGTGCTGACGCTGGGCCGGGAAGTGCTCCGGGAGTATGTCTAGTCTTTAGGTAAAGACAGATACCGCCCACAATGTGGCCGAGTTGGCCTTCCTGTTGGCCAAGCTGCAACCGTTACCTAGCTGAAGCCTTACTGTAGTTGGTACTGGATAACTCCGTCCTGGGTCAGGCGGAAGATCCACAGGGAGTCGCCTTCGCGGTAATACCAGCTGTTGGCCAGGCCTTCTTCGGCTTTTAACTGAGAAGTGAACTCGCTCATCGCCGCGGCTGGCAGGCGGAAACTGCCGCTGGAGCTGTTGTTGTCCAGATCATTGTTGACCTTTATCTCCGTGGCCGAGGGCGGCAATATCGGTGGTAGCCAGCCTCGCTCGAATACTCCTTCAGCCCGTGCTTCGGCCTCGGTGGGGTATTGTTCGCTGATGACATCGCTGCAACCCCAGATTAAGGCGGTTAATGTCAGCATGGAGCTGATGGAAAGGGAACGCATCAGTGGTTTCATCTTGGGCTCCTTGTCAGTGAAATGGCGTTTTACTATAACAAAGGCGGCCTGTACCTAGTCTGAAGCCAAGTGAATTGATGGGTGAGCACTGAACTCAGTGTTCACCCATCGGCTGGTTAATGCTTACCACAGCTTGGATGTATAACACCTTCAGTGTTGTTGCCAAGCCCGAGGAAATCGAGGATATGTGGGGTCACGCCATCGACCTGCGTCATGGCGGTTTGGCTTAAATCTCCCTGGCAATAGGGGCTAATGCCCGGGTTATCCAGGCTGTTGTTGAGGATCAGAAAGGTATTGCGCTCGCCGGTACTCTGGCCGCCATGACCGGTTCCCAAACCGCCGTGATCTGAAGTCACCAGAATCAACCACTCTTCGTCCTGATAGTTGGGCCTTGAGGTCAGCGCTTGCAGCACTTGGGCTATCTGCTGATCTTCGTCGCGTATCTTTTGCTGATAGGTGGGATGCAGTGGTGCATAGGCATGGGTATGAATATCTGTGTTATGCAGATAGTAGAAGATGGCCGTGGGTGGGTTTTGCCAGCCCAGCCACTGTTTGACCGTGTCTGTAGCCTGTTGTGAGTTCTTGTTGGCATTGCTGACCACGAGATCGGCCTTGGCGGGTTTCAGGTTGTGGGTCAGATTGAACCAATCGGCAACCAGCGCCGTGGTTGCGGTAGGGTAGGCCTGCTTTATCAGATCAAAGACATGAGGTTTTTGCAGCACAAGGCTACTGTCGTTAGAGTGGACGCCGTGTTTATCGGCCCAGAATCCGGTGAAGACGCTGGACCAACCTGGCCCACTGAAGGTGGACTGGTGTCCACCGGCCAGCAGATTGTTGTGAAAGGCGCCTGTTGCAATCAGGCTATCCAGTGCCGGTGTCTCGGCGCAATCCTCACATTGGATGGCATCGCCCCTCAAGCCGTCCAGTCCTATCACCAGAATGTGTTTATTACCGGGTATCGGGTTCTTGATGCCGTGGTTGTCGAAGCGCTCATAGTAGTCCATCGGCTGTTGCCCCTTATTGAGCTGTAGGCCACCTACGTAGTCGGCTCTCTGGCTGCTGAGGCTGCAATTACCGCTTTGGGTGTGGTAGTTGAATGACTGACACCAATAGCTTCTCTGATCATCGACACAGGCATCGGCACAGGCCTCTGCGCTCAGGCCGGGCAGCTGTTCGCTGTTGTACCCGGGTAAAAAGGCTTGCTCCACATGAACAAACTGTTCGAGTGAACTGGGCTTCAAGCTGTAATGGGCATAGGGGTTACCGGGATAATCTGTCTTGAGTCCACCGACATCGGCCGCGCGTTTGTCGCTGAGATCGCAGGATTGATTCTGTTTGTGATAATCAAAAGAGACGCACCAACTGCGCCCTTCCTCAAGACAGGCATTGGCACATTGAGCCGCGGTTACCCCGGACAACTTCTCTGAGTTGTAACCGGAAATCGCAGCATTGTCTGTCATCTCAAACCTGGACAGCGGATTGTCGCTCGCCTGGGCGCCGGCCGCGGCCAGCAGCAATAGGCTGAGACTCAGGGGTGAAGTTTTCATTGTTAGCTCCTTGCTTTAAGGGAAGGCAGGTGGGTATCTGCCTCTTCCCCGGTTATGGGTTCCCGGTTTATTTCAGTGAAAGCTAATGACGGGGCTGTGAATCCTGATTCAGTTTTAGTTAATTACGGCTAGGCAAAAGCAAGCCCCGGGTCACCCGAGTGTCATTGCCTCTGTTGAGAATGGCTGCATTCGAACACAGACGAGGACCTATGAAATGCGCTCCACCTTAGCTTGCCTGTTGCTGCCCATAATGGCGGCGACTCCAGCCCTGGCCGAAGAATCGGCTCCGTTGCAATTTACTCTGAATACTGATGGCGGCATCAAGGTCGCCAATCACGACAAATCGGCCACTTTTCAGTTGGGTGGTCGCTTGCAATTCGACTATGACGCCACCGAATCAAAAGATAACCAGCTCGATACCGAGGACTTCGATGTGCGCCGGGCACGTTTGTATGTCAAAGGGCATGTCGGTGACTGGGGTTACAAGGCGCAGTTCAACATTGCCGAGAGTGACGGCGGCAAGGGAGGCAATGCCGAAGATCTCTATCTGAGCTACCTGGGATTTGGCAAACAGGCGCAGATCACCATAGGTAAACAGGCCGAGCCTTTCGGCCTGGAACGCCTGATGAGCTCCAAAGATATTTCAGCCCTCGAACGCAGTGCCATGACTGAACTGCACAGTCCGGGCCGGGCGCTCGGGGTCAAACTGCACGGTGTCGGAAGCAACTGGACCTATGCCCTGGGGGTATTTGAGTCAGATGGCGACGGTGGCAACGACTTCGAACATAAGGCGATGACAGGGCGCTTTACTTATACCCCATACCAAGTAGGTGATGCCGTTATTCACTTAGGCGCCAGCTACACCCAGCGTGATGCCGATGTCAGCGAAGATGAGGTCAAGGGCTATGGCCTGGAACTGGCGGCCAGTAGCGGCCCTTTGCATTTGCAGGCGGAATACTTCGGCAGCGAGTTCGGCGATGAAGATCTCGACGGCTTCTATGTTCAGGGCGGCTGGGTGATTACCGGGGAATCCCGTCCTTACAAGCAAGGTAACTTCGGCCGGGTCAAACCGGGCAATGCCTATGGTGCCTGGGAGCTGGTATTGAGGTTAGAACAGGGCGACGGCAATTATGGTGATATTGGCCTGGACAAGAGCACTCAAGTGTACGACGGCAATATGTACACCCTGGGGGTGAACTACTACGCAGATAAAAATGTCCGTTTGGGCCTCAACTACTCCAAGGGTGAAGCCGAGGACCTGCTGGGGAACGAGTTCAGCGGCAGTGAACTGCGGGCCAGGTTCCAGTACGCCTTTTAATTCAATGGCTGCGCCTGGGGTTGTCACAGTTCTGTCTTGATATGACGTAATAATGACGTTTCTGTTACGCCGGCAGGCGCAGGTTCAATAGCACAGCGAGGAAAACAAGATGAACAAGCTCAATCAACTGCTGCTCACTCTGAGCCTTACCGGGGCGGCTCTTTTCAGCCAAAGCGCGCTGGCATTGGAGTCGCTGAAAATAGCCTTGATCCCATCGGAAGATTCCCGCGCCATGATCAAACAGTCACAGGCGCTGATGGATGAACTGGGTAAACAATTGGGGGTTAAGGTCGAAGGCTTTGTTGCTACCGACTACAACGGGGTGATAGAAGCGCTGAGAGCCAAGCATATTGATATCGCCTATCTGGGTCCCTTCTCTTATGTCAAGGCGACTCAGGTCACGGATGTTGAGGCCTTTGTGGTGGCCGAAACCAAGAAGAAGGGCGCTGTGGCCTATCACAGCCAGATCATCGCCAGAGCCGATTCAGATATCAAAGATATTCAGGACCTTAAGGGTAAAGACTTCGCCTTTGTCGACCCTACTTCCACCTCAGGTTATGTGTTTCCTATGGTGGGATTGAAGCATGCCGGTATTGAACCCAAAGACGACTTTGCCACCCTCATCTACACAGGGGCTCACGATGCCAACATACTGGCAGTGAAAAATCGCCGGGTGGATGCTGCGACTGTGGCCGACAGGATCCTCAGTGCCGCCGTCGACAAAGGCATGATCGGCAGTGAGGAATACCGTGTGGTTTGGCGCTCGCCGGCTATCCCGGAGTCTCCCATGGTCTGGCGTAAAGACCTGGCCGAAGAAGACAAGCAGAAGATCCGCACTGCCTTCCTGAGCCTGAAGAATCTGCAGTTCGGCGATCAGGGTGAGGTCAATCGCTATGTGGCTACAGATGATGCCGCATACGATGTTGTCCGCGAAGCTGCCAAGTTGGCACGGCAGTAATGGCAGGGTCAGAAAGATGATTGAAGTCAGAAACTTGAGTAAAGCATACGGCGAGACCCGGGTATTGGAAGATATCAACTTCAAGGTCGAAGCCGGTGAGTTTGTCGTGGTACTCGGCCCCTCGGGGGCGGGAAAGTCCACGCTGCTGCGCTGCATCAACCGCCTGACGCCGCCTTCCAGCGGTGAGGTGTTGATCGACGGCGAGTCCTATCCAGTGGGAGACAAGCATGCCTACCGAATATTATCTCAGCGAATTGCGATGGTGTTTCAGCATCATAATCTTGTTGATCGTTTATCTGTAATCAAAAACGTGCTCACCGGGCGCATGGCCAAGATCCCCTTCTGGGCCTGTCTGTTGCAGCTGTTTCCCAAACAGGATGTGGAGGCGGCATTGAACGCCATCGCCCAGGTTGGACTGGAGGAGAAGGCCTGGAATCGCGCCGATAACCTCAGCGGCGGCCAGCAGCAAAGGGTTGGCATCGCCAGGGCGCTGGCCCAGGAGCCTGACCTTATATTGGCCGACGAGCCAGTGGCCAGTCTCGATCCCAAGACCTCAAGGCAGATCCTGGGGTATATCCGCGAAGTGAGCCGCAAGAACAACATCGCCGTGCTCTGCAACCTGCACCAGATAGATTACGCCATGGAATTCGGCCAAAGGATCATAGGGATTTCCGGCGGCCACATAGTCTTCAACGGCAAGCCCGAGGAGCTGACCCCCGAGATAGTGGCGCAGATCTATCCCGGCCTGGAAGATGAAGGCATTGCCAAGTTGGTCAGTCGCACCGCCGAGGAACTGCGGCGCAAGAAGGCCGGCGCACCGGTGTTGAAGGAGGCCCTATGTTGAAACAGTATCGATTTGTGGCCAATGCGCCACGTGGCCCCATGGGCTGGTGGGTGTTGCTGCCCATAGCTTTGGTCTCGCTGGCCACACTCAACTGGACGGTGACAGGTACAGACACTGAAATTGGCAAATTAGTGCAGGGACTGCCCTGGATAGCCGACTTTATCGGCCGCATGTTGCCTCCCAATCTAAGCTATATCACTGACAACCTGATAGGCCCGGCGCTGCAGACCTTGCAAATTGCGCTGTTGGGGACTCTGTTGTCAATAGTGTTGGCAGTGCCGGTCAGCTTACTGGCTGCCCGTAATCTGTCACCCAACGCCTGGCTCTATCACAGCAGTCGTCAGGTGCTGAACGTGCTCAGGGGCATAAATGAAATTATTCTGGCACTGATCTTCGTGGCCGCCGTTGGCCTTGGGCCCTTTGCCGGTGTGCTGGCGTTGGCAGTGCATGGTGCAGGCATGGTGGGCAAGTTCTTCTCTGAAGCGATTGAAGAGATAGATCAGGGCCCGATAGAGGCGATGCGCGCCTCAGGTTGCTCGACGCCGAAAATCGTGCTGTTCGGCATACTGCCGCAGGTATTGCCGGCATGGATCGGGGTGGTGCTGTACCGCCTGGAAGCCAATATCCGTATCTCCACTATTCTGGGAATGGTCGGCGCCGGAGGCATAGGCTTTGAGCTGATGACCACCATGAAGTTATTCGAGTATGAGAATACCGCCGCTTGTGTGCTGGTTATCCTCTTGCTTGTGTTTGCTACCGACATTATCTCCGCCAGATTACGCAGTTTTATTCGCTGATTTCAGGACCACAACAAGATGTACAGATATCACAATCCTGTAGAGATAATTACAGGGCTGGGGGCCCTGCGCGCCCTTGAATCCCGGGTGGCACAACAAGACTACGTGCTGTTGACCCACCCAGGGCAGACGTTTACGACCATGGCAGAGCGGGTGATTGCCGCAGCCGGTAGGCCACCACTGGCTTGCTTGACCGATGTGGAAGACAATCCTTCACTGGCCAACCTGCAGCGTCTGTGTCGGCAATTACAGGCCCTGCCGGCCAAGCCAGCGCTGCTGTTGGCGTTGGGCGGTGGCTCGGTGATAGATGCCTGCAAGGTACTTTGTGCCACCGGGGGCGATTTTGACCGCCTGAGGGCCATGCTCAATGGAACCGAGCCCGTGGCGCCCTTGCCCTATATCGCGATTCCCACCACCTCGGGTACCGGCAGCGAAGTGACCTGCTGGGCCACGGTTTGGGATCCCGAGACGCAGCGTAAGCACTCCTTGGCGCACCCGGCGCTTTATGCCCGGAGCGCCTTGTTGGAGCCCGAGTTGACCTTGAGTTTGCCACTGAATCTCAGCATTTCTACCGCACTCGATGCCCTGTCTCATGCGCTGGAAAGCCTGTGGAATCACAACCGGAATCCGCTGAGCAGTCAATATGCAGTGAGAGCTGCACAGATGATTTTATCTCAGCTACCTAGGCTTAAGCTTTGCAGTCATGAACTGGCACTACGGGAGACACTGCAGCTGGCCTCTCTGTTTGCCGGATTGGCATTTTCCAATACCAAGACCTCACTGGCACATAACATCTCCTACCGGGTGACGTTGGAAAAAGGGGTCAGCCACGGCCAAGCATGTAGCTTTACTCTGCCGATGATCATCCGCGCCATGAGTGGCGATACTCACGTACAGCCGCTGTTGGAGCAGATTTTTGGTTGCCCGCCACTATTGGCCGCAGAGCGGTTGGAACAGCTACTGCTCAGGCTGGGTATCGATGTTGACCCCAGACGTTATGGTTATCGGCCCCAGCAGTGGCTGGCACTGGTAGCCGAAGCGGCCGATGGTCAGCGAGGGCGCAACTTCAGCGGCGACCCGCAGCGCCTGCTGGCGCTCTATCAACAAAGTTTTCAGATGGATGAGGTAATTTCATGTCAAAAGTAGCGGGTGTGATATTCGATTGGGCCGGAACTACAGTGGACTTTGGTTCCTTTGCACCGACCAGTATCTTTGTCGAGGCCTTTGCCCAGGCCTATGATTTCGAACTTTCACTCAAGGAAGCCCGTGGCCCCATGGGGTTGGGCAAGTGGGACCATATTCGCGCTCTGGGTGATACTCCAGCCATCGCCGAACGCTGGTTGGTGCAATTTGGCCGTCCCATGAGTGATGAGGATGTCGATGCTATCTACCGGCGTTTTATGCCGTTGCAAATTGCCAAGGTCGGCGAGTTTGCCGACCTTATCCCGGGGACGCTGGAGACAGTGGCCTGGCTCAGGCAGCAAGAGATCAAAATAGGTTCTTGCAGCGGTTATCCGAGGGAAGTGATGGCTGAGTTGTTGCCGGCGGCCAAGGCGCGCGGCTTTGTTCCCGACTCTGTGGTCGCTACCGGTGAACTCAGTGCCGGTGGCCGTCCAGGCCCCTGGATGGCGCTGCAAAACGTGCTCAATCTGGGGATTGCCGATGTTGGACATTGCCTCAAGGTGGATGATTCGGCGCCTGGCATTCACGAAGGGCACAGTGCCGGCATGTGGACTGTAGGTCTGAGTCTTTCCGGTAACGAATCCGGTATGACACTGGCAGACTTTCTGGCTGCTACAGAGGCCGACAAGGTGTTTGCCCGCCGTACCGCTTCTGTCAATCTGGCTGCTGCAGGGGCGCACTACATCATTGATACTATTGCGCAGTTGCCTGAGGTAGTGCTGGATATCAACGCCAGATTGGCACGGGGTGAGCGGCCCTGATATTCAAGTAAAATCACTGTTAAGCAGCTCTTATTCTCCAGCAGGAAAGGGCTGCTTTTTTGTATGGCTGGATTGCGTTTAACCAGTGCCGGCAAGCCGGGATCAAACACTTATCTGGGTATCCTTGTGCTGGGCGACTAGGGCTATCAGGGTTTTTATCATGGGGGAGTTGAGCTGTTTATTGTGTACCACCAGGCTGCTGCTGGCCTTGAGCTGGTCACTGACAATCCGCTTGGTTACTATCTGTTCGTGGGGCGTATGCTCATCCTCGGCCACCACAGAGATACCCAGGCCCTGGGCGACAGCTTCGCGCACCGATTCGCGGCTGCCCAGTTCATAGGCAAGCTGAGGGACAATGCCCGCGTTTTGCAGCGCGCCAAGAAACAGCTTGCGGGTCAGGGAACCTGGCTCGCGGATCAATAGCTCCTCATTGGCAAAGTCTTCTATGCTCAGGGTGTCCTTACGACACAGCCGATGGTCTCTTGGCAAAATCGCCATCAGCTTATAGCGATAATAATGGAAAGCCTGCAGCCCAGGCTGACTCTGCGGCAGAACAAAGAAACCGGCATCCACAGTTTCTGTCTCCAGCAGTTGCAATACCTTGTTGGAGGCGGCAAAGGTGATATTGACCTTGATGTTGGGGTAAATAAGCCGAAACTCGCGCACTATGGCCGACAGTCTGACAGGGTTGACGGCGGCGATATGCAACTCGCCGGTTTGGCTTATGCTGTGAGAAAGCAAAATGAACTCGGCTTCTTTCAACTGGCTGAGTATTGCCCTGAATGAAGGCAACAGCGCCACCCCGAGCTGGGTCAGGCGATTATTTTCCCGCTGGCGCAGAAACAGCTTGGCGCCATAGGCTTCTTCCAAAGAGGCTATCTGATTGATGATAGAGGGTTGCGATACTTGCAGGTGTTCGGCGGCCTCTTTAAAACTGCGCTGCTGCGCCAGGGCACAGAAGGCGCGGATCTGAGCGAGTGAAATTTGAGGCTTGGGCATCTTTTCGCGAGTAAACAAGGGCTGATGGCATAATTTTGCTACCAATTTATGACGCCACTATGACATGACCTGGATACAACCAGGATATAAGAGCAGAGATCAGAGCTGTTGCAGGCTGGCCAGCAAACGGTCCATCGCCCGATAACCCAGGGCCTGGGCCAGATGGCGCCGCTCGACCATGGGGCTGAGCTGCAGATCGGCTATGGTGCGCGCCACTCGTTGCAGCCGATGAAAGCTGCGCACCGATAATCCCAGCTGATTGACACTCTGTTCGAGAAACGCCAGATCGCCGGGTTTGAAACCTGCCTGCTTCAATGCCTTACTGCCCAACTGACTATTGAGTACGCCGGCGCGGCTGAGTTGCAGCTCCCGCGCTGCCGCTACTCTGGCGGCTATCTGCTCACTGGTTTCACCCTGCGCCGCCTCTGAGGTCAAGGCGCCTGGCGGGAGTTTGGGCACCTCAATGGTGAGGTCGAATCTGTCAATGAAAGGGCCTGACAGCCGGGCCAGGTAACGGCGGATCTGCTCTGGGCTGGCGCGGCTTCCCGGGCCGGCATCTCCACAAGGGCTGGGATTCATGGCGGCGATGAGTTGAAAACGGGCATCGAAGCGCAGTTTGGCTGCGGCGCGGGAGATGATGACATGGCCGGTTTCCATGGGTTCACGCAAGCAGTCGAGTACCTTGCGGGGAAACTCGGCAATTTCATCGAGAAACAGCACTCCCAGGTGAGCCAGTGAAATCTCGCCGGGTTTGGGAATCGAGCCGCCACCCACCAAAGAGATGGCCGAGCTGGTGTGGTGCGGAGCGCGAAACGGGCGGCGATAAAACTCCCCCGGCTCAGTAGCCATACCGGCCACTGAATGAATCGCAGCCACTTCCAGCGCCTCTTCATAACTCATGGGGGGCAGGAGTGAGATTATCCGGCTGGCCAGCATGGTTTTGCCTGTGCCAGGTGGCCCCAGCATCAGCAGGTTATGCCCGCCGGCGGCAGCGATTTCCAGTGCTTGTTTGGCTTGATATTGGCCTATGACCTCCGACAGGCAGTCACTCGAGTTCGGCTTGGACTGTTCCAGCCATTCGGTTCCCGGTACTATCCCCGGCAGGGTTTGCTGTCCATGCAGATAGGCGGCGATATGTTGCAGGTGCTGGGCCAGGCAACATTGCCGGTAGCCCACCAAATCCGCCTCACTGCGGTTATCCTGTGGCAACACCAGTTTGATGCCTCTTTGACGGGCGGCGATGATCACCGGCAGGATACCAGTGCAGTGCCTGACCTCACCGGACAGCCCAAGCTCACCGACAAATTCATGATCGTCCAGAGATTTCAGTGGCAGTTGCCCGGATGCTGCCAGAATACCAATGGCAATAGGAAGGTCGTAACGTCCACCTTGCTTGGGCAGATCGGCCGGTGCCAGATTGATGGTGATCCTGCGCATGGGGAATTCAAAACCCGCATTGATTATGGCGCTGCGGACTCTTTCTCTGGCTTCCTTGACCGAAGCTTCCGGCAACCCCACCAGATTGAAGGCCGGCAGGCCGTTGGAGAGGTGAGCTTCGACCAGTACCTGAGGCGCCTCCACACCTTTGGCGGCTCGGGTGGCAACTCTGGCTATGGGCATAACAGTTCCTTTGTAGTGCGCTTCCCTGATTCAGTAGAGTGTAGCAGTTGCCTGGATTTACAGTGGCTTGAGGGAATAGCGGTTCTGGCCTTATCGACAGAGGTTTCCAGAACCCGGGAATGGACTGCACCAATAGCTATCACCCTGGAAGGCGGGATTAGATGACTTTCTTCATACACCTTAGACTGGTGTCTGTTTCATTGGAGAAGCAGAAAATTTGGTCGACCAAAGTGTAGTGCCACACCACTTTATAGTCAGTCGCCAGCAAGAGCTTCAACAGTGACAGTGCAGGGTTGGCAAACAAGACTTCCAGCGAATCGGCTGAGACAGGGTAGACTTTAACCTGTTCGACCTGAACTGCATTGTCGTGCAGTACCAGCCTGGAGACCTTGCCGGAAAAGAGTATTTTCCCATCCGTTTTTTCTTTGTTGTCACTCAGTTGCAACAGCCCCCAGAAGCTTTCTGAATCAATATCTATGTAGAGGGAAAAAGTGATGCGCTTGACCTGCTTATCAGGGCCTTCTACTTCCTTGATCATCTGGTACATGCCATCTATGTCCTGAACCTCGTGATAGTCATATAGAAGGTTAATGATGATGGAACTCAGCAAGAGGGTTAGAGGGATGGTGATTGGCAGCAGTTTCTTTAACTTTGGCATACAGTTCCATCCTTCAGCTTATTGAGTATTGAGGCATCTGCATAACTGACATAGGTATTAATACTGTTATGCGATTTATTAATGCAGTCGATCGAAAATAAACCTGATCTATGGCTCAAGATAATAGTGTCTCTGTTATCCTTTATTGTTCTCCCAATTTCATAGAAGTCTACAGTGCCAATGAGTTGATAGTTTAGTTCTTCAATGACTGAGTTTATGGCTTGCTTGTCTATTGTGTTCTTGATCCTTGATATAGTAATTATCTTATTTATTCCGTTGGTGTATATTTTTATTCTGGGTGGTGTGTGTGTCAGCGCTTTTGTTATTGCGAATGGTACAAAGAATAATGCCAATGATATGCTTGTGATATACAGAATTCGTCTTAAGCTGAAGTTGGTCTTTTGTGGGGTAGGCGTTACCGCTTCAGTATAAACGGGATTGATGTTGTCATTGATGAACTCCAGCTGGATATTGCCCTGAAGTGTATCAAGGCCGTAACCAAAACCTTTCTTGGTGAATATAATGTTGTTGCCGGAAATCTCTCTGAATATTCTTCTCAGATTGGCAATGGCAACTGGAATGGAATTTGGGGAAACAATTCTTCCATGCCAGCCGGCATCCAAGAGTTTATCTCTGCTTACTGCTTGGCCTCGACTGAGGTATAGCTCTTTTAATATATAAAATTCTGGAATTGAACATTTATATCCTTTGGTGTCTGTTTTGATAATTGGGTTGTCGTTGTTTTGGCGAGCTGTGATTATTTTCCTACCTTTAGTGATGTCCATTTTTATTCCTATTGTTTTTGTTTTTAATTTAAGTTTCTACATGTTTTACGCCCTAATAATAAGTAATAAAAAATCCTGTTGTTGAGATAATGTTTCATTAATCAATAGAGTGTTAATTTTGCAAGTTATTGATTCTTAAGCTCAATGCCTGTGTTGTCAATAGTGGGTATCCCTTAGGCTCCATTTATTAGTTTTTATAACTGCGGGATTAACTCCACTGGTGAGAATCTCTGCCTTGATCCCGCAAAATGCATAGTGTTAACCGAATGCTGGTCTGTTTGCCGGGTTGTTGCTGTTCAGTGCTATCAAGGGGGAAACATGCTCACGCAGCAGAGATGTGACAATACGGATTCCGGCAATGAGTCGGGCAGCATAGGCAAGCTGTTTAATGAGTACAATAACGCACCATTAACTGAAGCCCATTTTCAGGAGATAGTTGCCAGAAAAATAAGCGGCTGTGCCCAAGAGGTGGCTTATGAAGTATTATTCAGGCCTGGAAAGCTATGCTTAAGTGTGGAAGGCTTCTATGCTAATCTGCATCAAAAAGAGCTATTGAATTTATCTCTGGAGCAGTTGCATCAATTGGCGGCTATTGATTACAGGCATCTCGATGTTTTGGCCCTGGCTGGCCACAAAATTGCACGGCTGTTTATCAATATAGAAGCTAGAATCATCTCCTCTTTAGAGGCTGAATTGGTTTGGCTAAAAGAAACATTGAAACAACAAGAGGTGGAGTTGGTTGTTGAAATTACGGAACGTTTGTCAGCCAAGATTGCTACAACTGCTTTTGCCAGTATCGCCAAGTTACATGATTTTGGTGTTAAATTTGCTTTGGATGACTTTGAGCCTAAAGGTGATTTGAGACGGCATTGGATTAATACTGCTTGCGTCGATTATATCAAATTGATCCTTCCCCGCGGTTTTGAAAAATCAGAAAAAGTCAGGCTGGATTTTATTGACTATATATATCAATTAAAAAATCAGGCTCAGGTTAAGGTGATTGTTGAAAAGGTAGAGACGCTGGAGCAATTTTTGGCGATGGAGTTGGTACCCTATGATGGTCTGCAGGGATACCTGTTTTCCCAGCCGGAAAAGCTGGCGCAAATAGAGTTGCACCGGCATGCCTTTGGGTGACATCGCAGGCGCTAATTCACTTGTTTAACGGATAAAAAAGGTCACTGTCACGGCAAAAATTTCTCGTTATCTGAATGTAAAATCTACTGATAGATTGTGTGAGACTTCTCTGTGCTGCCCCATGGGATGGCACTATACTCACACAAGGAAACAAGATGAAAAGCTTAACTCTGCTGCTGGCCGGTATGTTACTCAGTGGTGCTGCCCTGGCAGCCGATGAAGAAAACGCCCTGCCTCAAGCCAGTGAAACCGATATTCAACAACTGCAGCAAGCCTGTTTGCAAATGGCCGATGAAGACGCGGTGCCAGCCGAAGAACGTCAGGAATATCTGCTGACTTGCGTTAATGATCAACTCAACGAAATGGGTTATCAGCTTCTGGAAAGTCTGCCAGAGGTTAATTAATCTCCACAAGGGCAGCCCATCTGTGTTTTAATTCTCCGGTATACGATATGCATTGTTTGCTGGGGGATGGATGCCTTGCTGTTGAGTCTATTTAATACGTGGTGGGGTGATTTATTCACTCCACCACGTAAACTCCTTTCCCTTTTTCTGCTTTTGCTGACGGTTTTTCTAAACTACCCGACCAAGGTATTGGCTCAAGCTCAGCCGTTACGGGTTAGCTTTATTAATCCAGGCTCTGCTCAGGAGAGTTTCTGGGGCGATATAGATAAGCTGATGTTGGTGGCGGCGGCCGAGCTCAACATTGAGTTGGAAATACTGCATGCCAACAGGGATCATTTCAGGATGATAGCCCTGGCACAAGAGTTGGCGGCTCGCGAGCAATTGCCCCGGTATGTCATTTTGGTCAATGAAAAAAATGTTGCTGCAAAAATGCTGGCAGCCTTTGAAGGGCTACCCTTTAAAACGCTACTGCTGCTCAATGATATTGAGCCCAAGGCGCGTCATTCATTGTTGCAGGAGCCTTATTGGCAGCAGCATTTGCTACCGCCATTGGTACCGGACAATGAAAGAATAGGTTTTCTGACCGCCCAGGCACTGTTAATGCAAATGGGGAATAAGCGGCAGGGCAAGGTATTATTGATCTCAGGTGACAAGGGGACACCGGCGTCTATCGAACGGACTCAAGGAGCTTTAAACGGTTTTCGGCAGGCGGGGATAGAACCGCTGCAACTCGTCTATGGTCACTGGCAAGAGCAAAGAGCCAGGGCGCAGACCCAGGTGTTGCTGAATCGTTACCCCGGGCTGGAAGGGATTTGGACCGCCAACGATCATATGGCCTTTGGTGCCATTGCGGCATTGGAGGACAAGGGGCTCAGGCCTGGAGAGGATATTTTCATCGCCAGTATCAACACTTCCTCCAAGGTACTTGATTGGCGTAGTCAGGGGCACATCAGTGTCTTGGGCGGCGGTCATTTGCTGGCGGGGGCAGAGGCGCTCATGCGCATCCGTGACGACAGCGAGGCCAGGCCATGGAATGAGAAGGTTCCCCCAATGTTCAGGCTTCTGGTGCCGGGCACTGAGCCTTTCAATCTGCTCGAGCAACGAAATTGGCGGGCACTGCTCGCCTGGTACCAACAGACATCGGAAGTAACGCATTGAAACAAAGCTCCGTCATCAGTCACAAGATGACCCTGGTTATCATAGGTGTCAGTTCATTTTTTGCCTTGGTGACCATGGCGGCCCAGCTGTTCTGGAACTATCAGGATGGCGTTGAAGGCAGCAATCGCAGGTTACATGAATATGTCGAGGCAAATCTGCCCGGCATGGCGCAGGCCATTTGGGATGTGGACCATAAGCTGCTGCGGGACATACTGATTGGCATAGGCATGCAGCCCTATGTTTCCGGCGCGTCTTTGTCCAGTGCCGACGGGATTGCCCTGCAGGTGGGAAATAATCAGGCCCAGGATAATGAAACCTTTCTGTTTCCAATCATCTACCGTCAGCAACAGATAGGTGAGCTCAAGGTTCAGCGCAGCCGCAACCAACTCTATTATGAGTTGTGGCGACAGATGATTCTGATCGTCGTGGGTAATGGCTTGAAAACCCTGCTGATGATCTATGTGATTCTGACGCTGGTGCGCAGCCTGGTTACAGGAAGGCTGGCGGCACTGGCCGCATACGTCAACCGCATAGATTTGGGGCAACCGCGAAAAGTGCCCTTGCCCGATGCGGTTGGTGCGGCGAATCAGGATGAAATTGGCAGTGTCGCCCGCGCCATAGAGCAGATGTATCGACGTATTAGAACCGATTTTGCCCGCAAACGTTGGCAACAGAGACATCTGGCCCGGGGGCAAAGGCAGTTGTCTGAGTTGGTAGAGCTAAGCCATAAGGAGCTGGCTTGGCAGGCCAGAGCCAATGAGTTGTTGGCGGATCTGTCATTACAATTTTTGAAGTTGCAGCCGGGAGAAGTCAATCAGGCCCTGGCCGATGTTGGCCGTCAGATTGCCGAATTGTTTGCCGTCGAACGGGTCGCCTTGTTGGAGATAAAAGAGCAGCAACTCTGCTACCGCAGTGTCTGGAGCCGCCGGGGTGACCCTCAGGCTTCACGCTATATAGATATCAGTGAGTTGAATCGTTTTTCAGAGCAGCTCAACTCCCGCCAGATGATGGTGGTGGAAGATGTGGAAACCCTGAGGCCAGAGGCGGATGCGGAATATCGTCTGCTCAAGCAGTTGCAGTTACGTTCCCTGGCACTGTTTGCCATTACCGATGGTCACGATCTGTTGGGGGTATTGTCGCTGAGTAATGGTCAATCACCTCAGTCATGGCCGCAGTCCCGCCGTGCCATGCTGACCCAGTTTGCCGCTGCGCTCAATGAACTCTTGGTCAGGGAGCGCAGGGATTTGCAGATGCTGGGGCTGCAGCGGGAACTGTTGGGGCTGAATCACAAGCTCAAGCAGCTGTCGGAAACCGATGAACTTACCGGGTTGGCCAATCGCCGCCCCTTTACCGAATCCCTGGCGCGGCTGCTGGCCTCGGAAGAAGCCGGTGCACTGATCATGCTGGATGTGGATCACTTCAAGGCCTTCAACGACAGTTTCGGTCATCCGGCCGGTGACAGTGTGCTGCAGCGCCTGGCGCAGACCATGCAAAAAGCGCTTCCTGAATCAGCCTTGTTGGCCAGGGTCGGCGGCGAGGAATTTGCTTTGGTCTTGCCGGGAGTCGACCGCCGGCAAGCCAAGGATTTGGCTGAAACCCTGTTGAATCGAGTCAGGGCGTTGCAGATCTCTCACGCAGCATCGCCCGCAGGCATAGTCACCATAAGTCTTGGGCTGGCACTTCTGCCCCGGGATGAACAGGATTTGAGTGAGGTTATTCGAGTGGCAGACAAGGCGCTTTATCAGGCCAAGCATCTGGGACGCAACACTTGGTTTCTGGCGGAATAACACTTGGTTTCTGACGGAGTAACGCGGGGATCAGTGGCCGGTGAAAGTTTGCAGTAACAGCTGCAGTTCGCCGCTTTTTTCCAATTGGGTTACACCGGTATTGAACTCTTCCAGCAGCGCCATCTTGTGTGGGCTTTGCCTGGAAACCAGCATATAGAAGGGTTCTGGCCGAGTGTTGGGAATGGCTTGCGTTGCCAGCCCTATGACCTGTGGGTCGCGATCCATCAGTTTTAAGGTACCGCTGAAAATCTCCAGTCGTGCCAGAAAGAAGTTACACCGGCCCCGGATCAATAATTCGGGGATCAACGGCAGATCTTTGCTCAGGGACAATGGCTGAGAGTTGTCCCAACCGAAGTTACGATAATTGAAACCGCGAATGCCGCAAACTGTGCCCAGCTGTGCCAGCTCGGTCAGTGAGTTGAACCTCAAGCCCTGCGGGAAACGACGCTTGAGAAAGACCACCCCCGGGGTGAGATAGTAATAGGAGCGCGACAGCAGGAACTTTCGCCGTCGCTCGGGATTGGCCGAGGCGCTCATGGCTGCGTCTATCTTGCCCTGTTCCACTTCCAGCATGCACCTTGGCCAGGGAAGGGTGATTATTTGCAGTTGCCAGCGTGGTGGCGTAAACAGCCGATAAAGCAGCTGAATGTCATAGCCGTCACTATCGTGGGTCTTGTAACCATCGACTCTGGAAAAGTAATTGAAGGGGGGAAATTCAGACTCTTCGACACATATCCTTAACTTAATGCCGTTAGAGTCTTCTTCAGCCATTGAAACCGGTGAGATAAGCATCACTGTCAAAAATGCCGCAAACGGATATAATGTAAACTTCATTCCGGTAAAAGAGGCCTGCAATGGGTTTCTTGGAGTATAGCAAAGCCACTCAATTCGCCATGTAATTGTCCATACCGGTAACCAGTTCGCCTTTCTGACCTCCCAGTCATTCCATTTTCAGGCCTGGATAAGGGCACGGCATAGAAGCGCTTTGTAACTAACCTAAGGTGTTGTATGAGTTTATTCGATAATTTGGTGATTATCTTTTGCCTGATCGGAACCAGCTGCTTTTTTTCCATGTCTGAGATTGCTCTGGCCGCATCCCGTAAAATCCGTTTACGGCAGATGGCCGAGGAGGGAGACTTGCGCGCCGAAAAAGTATTGGCGTTGCAAACCACTCCGGGCAGTTTTTTCACCGTAGTGCAGATTGGTCTCAATGCCGTCGCCATCATGGGGGGGATTGTCGGTGAGTCTGCTTTTACCCCTTACTTCGCAGCGGCTTTGGCCCATGTGATCCCTCAGGCTTGGGTCGGACAGCTAAGCTTTGTGTTGTCCTTCGTGCTGGTGACCAGCCTGTTTATTCTGATTGCCGACCTGATGCCCAAACGGGTTGCCATGGCCTTACCGGAGAAAGTGGCGGTTAACTTGGTGAACCCCATGCTGATATGCATCACCCTACTGCGCCCCTTTGTGTGGATCTTCAACGGCATGGCCAACGGTATCTTCAAGCTATTGCAGATCCCCACTGCCCGCAATGATGAGATCACCCCGGACGATATCTACGCCATCATGGATGCCGGTGCAGAGGCCGGTGTGTTGGATAAGGGCGAGCAGCAGATGATAGAGAATGTGTTCGAGATGCAATCTGTCAGTGTTACCTCGGCGATGACCGCCCGTGAGAGCCTGGTGTATTTTCTGCTGCAGGACGACGAAGACACTATCAAGAAAAAAATCGCCGAGGATCCGCACAACAAGTTTTTGGTCTGTGATGGTCAGCTGGACAATATTAAAGGGGTGGTAGACGCCAAGGAGCTGCTGATCCGGGTGATCAACGGCCGCAAGATAGATTTGAAAGATACCTCGTTAGTACGCAGCAGCCTGATTATTCCCGACACCCTGAGCCTATCGGAAGCCATGGAGTACTTCCGTCATCACAGGGCCGACTTTGCCGTGGTGATGAATGAATACGCCCTCGTGGTGGGGATAGTGACTACTGACGATCTGCAAAGTGCGGTAATGGGCGCCTGGTCGCTGCATGAAAGTGAAGAGCAGATAGTGCCCCGCGACGCCAATTCCTGGCTGGTGGACGGGGTGACGCCGATAACCGACGTGATGCGTGCCTTTGGTATTGAGGAGTTCCCGCAAAACCAAAACTATGAAACCATCGCCGGTTTTATGATGTACACATTACGCAAGATCCCCAAGCGCACCGATTCGGTCAACTACGCAGGTTATAAGTTTGAGGTGGTGGACATAGATGCCTACAAGGTAGACCAGTTGCTGGTTACCCGCCTCTTGCCTCAGGAAGATCAACTGCCCAAGGATGAAGAGTCACTCGATATTTAAGGTAAGCTCGAAGGGCGTGGCATACAGACCATAGATTGAGTTATGCATCTTGCAAAGGACTCGGTCGTAGGCGGTAAAGCCCGCGCCGACTTTCCAAGCCGAGCTTAGGGAAGGTGCGAATAAGTCCTCGCGGCACTCTGGCTTACACAGCAATTGGCATTCAAGGCATCTGACTGAAGGCATGCCGGGGCCTGTCGAAGTCGGATAACGCAGAGAGCCGATTGCTGTGCAAGCCCCGAAGGGCGTGGCTTACAAGCCTGCCTGCGGTGTTGTGCTTCTTGCAAAGGACTAGGGCCATTTGCTGCGAACCACGCCTTGTATCCAGGCCTGTAAGCCGACGCAGAGCACGCATGGGACTTGTTTGCACCTTCCTTAGCTAAATCACTTCCAGAAACGCACTCACCAAGGGATCCTGGCGCCGCTTGGCCTTGCAGCAGCACCCCAGTTCAAAGGGGGCTATCTCGGCCGGTGAGGCCAGGGTTTTTATCCTCTCGCCCAGTGGACTGTTGGCTACCACTACATCCGGAGTGATGCTGACACCGCAGCCCAGAGCCACCATGGGCACTATCGCCTCGTGGCCCGATACCTGGGCATAGATATTGGCCTTGATCCCCATCGCCTTGAACCAGCGTTCGGCCCGTAAACGCCCGGGGCCGTGGTCTGGCACGATAAAGGGCAGTTGCTCCCAGGGAATAGGATTTTGCGCCAGCAGCGACTGCAACTGACAGTTGATGGTGGGCGCGATAATCGACAGTGGCACCTCTCCTATGGGGGCAAAGTGCAGACTCGGCGGAAAGTCCTGCGGCAGAGCGGCGATGGCGATATCCGCCCTCTGCTGCTGAATTTCCTGCACCGCATCGGCGGCATCACCCGTGGTGAGTTTGATATCGACCAGGGGCTGCTGGCGGCGAAACTTATCCAATAGGGCCGGCAGGTGGCTGTAGGCGGCTGTGACTGAGCAATAGAGTTGCAATGTGCCCCTCAGCAGCTTTTGCTGCGGATCCAGCTCGCGGCGCAGCTCCTGCCACTGAGTCAATGTCTGGCTGGCGAAGCGGCGAAAGGCTTCGCCTGCGTGGGTCAGGGTAACGCTGCGGTTGTCCCGCTCCAGCAGCTTGCAGCCCACTTCATCTTCCAGCCTTTGCAAGGTGCGGCTTAAGGTTGAAGGGCTGACATGCATCCGGGTGGCGGTGCGGGAAAAATGCAGGGTGTCGCAGAGATCCAGATAGAGTTTTATCGCCCGAATATCCATGCCGTTTTGCCTCTCTTTTTGTTGCGTTTTGTGCAACATGACATGCCGAATATATCATTTCAAGCAATTTAAACCATGGGCTATAGTGATTTGCATCACTGAGCCGTTTCGGCTTGGTCCCAGGAATTCGGTTAAACAGGTGGCTAAGATGGCAAATTACTTCAATACCCTGAATCTGCGGCAACAGTTGGCACAGTTGAGCCAGTGCCGTTTTATGGAGCGCAGCGAGTTTGAAAACGGCTGTGACTATATCAAGGACTGGAATATTGTCATCCTTGGCTGTGGTGCCCAGGGCCTGAATCAGGGGTTGAACATGCGTGACTCAGGGCTGAACATCGCCTATGCCCTGCGCAGCGAAGCCATAGCCGAGAAACGCGCCTCCTGGCAGCGAGCCACCGAAAACGGTTTCAAGGTAGGCACCTTCGAAGAGCTGATCCCCGGGGCCGATCTGGTACTGAACCTGACACCTGACAAGCAGCACACTCCTGTGGTCAATGCGGTAATGCCCTTGATGAAGCAAGGTGCGACCCTGTCCTATTCCCATGGCTTCAACATAGTGGAAGAGGGGATGCAGGTGCGCCCGGACATTACTGTCATCATGGTGGCGCCCAAGTGCCCCGGTACTGAAGTGCGTGAGGAATACAAGCGTGGCTTTGGGGTACCGACACTGATCGCAGTGCATCCTGAGAATGATCCCAATGGCGACGGCCTGGAGATAGCCAAGGCCTATGCCAGTGCTACCGGCGGCGATCGCGCCGGCGTGCTGCACTCCTCGTTTATCGCCGAGGTGAAGTCGGATCTGATGGGCGAGCAGACCATTCTCTGCGGCATGCTGCAGACGGGAGCGATTCTGGGTTATGACAAGATGGTGGCCGATGGCGTTGAGCCGGGTTATGCCGCCAAGCTTATCCAGCAGGGCTGGGAAACCATCACAGAGGCGCTCAAGCATGGCGGTATCACCAATATGATGGATCGCCTGTCCAACCCGGCCAAGATCAAGGCGTTTGAGATTGCCGAAGAGCTTAAGGTGTTGCTGACTCCGCTGTTTGAAAAACATATGGACGACATCATCAGCGGCGAGTTTTCCGCCACTATGATGGCCGACTGGGCCAATGACGACGCCAATTTGCTGCGCTGGCGTGAAGAGACCAATAACACCGGCTTTGAAAAGGCGCCGACCTGCGCCGAGCAGATAGATGAGCAGACCTATTTCGACAAGGGGATCTTGCTGGTGGCCATGATCAAGGCCGGGGTGGAACTGGCGTTCGATACCATGGTGGATGCCGGGATCATCGAAGAGTCGGCCTATTACGAGTCGCTGCACGAGACGCCGCTGATTGCCAACACCATAGCCCGCAAACGCCTCTATGAGATGAACGTAGTGATCTCGGATACCGCCGAATATGGCTGTTACTTGTTCAACCATGCCGCCGTGCCGCTGCTGCGTGACTATGTTAACGCCCTCTCTCCCGAGGTCCTGGGCGCCGGTCTCAAGGATTCGGGCAATGGGGTCGATAATCTGCGTCTGATCGAGGTCAACGAAGCGATTCGCCATACGGCCGTCGAATATGTCGGTGCCGAACTTCGCGGTTACATGACTGAAATGAAAAGGATAAACCTGCAAGATTGACGTAAACGTTAGCTTAATTGCCGCCGGCGGCAATTAAGCTGTTTAGGCGAGCCATTGCCGAGGGTGCCATAGCCAGGCCAAGTTGGAAGATTTTCAGGTTGTGAATTTTTTTGTTGTGTTCTGAAAACACTTTATGGTAATGGTTAATAAGTGCGCTGCCAAAGGGCTCGCCAAGCAGATAAATTGAATACAGGAAACTGTCTGAGAAATGTTTAACTTAAGCGCCAAGCTCCTCCTCGTGATTATTACCGTCGTGATTATTCCATCACAGCGGGGGCGGCTCGTGGCGCGACGACAGACCAGATAGGGTCAGAAATTGCAAACAAACCCCCCGCTCCGAAAGGACCGGGGGGTTTGTCGTTTCAGGGCCATTGAAAACTTAAACAGCAGCAAAAATAGGCGAGACAACAAGATGGAACAAGGGCAGAAGATCAGCGGCAGTGAAGCAGTTATCAAGGTATTGGCCGCCCATGGGGTGAACACGGTTTTTGGTTATCCCGGCGGCGCCATCATGCCTATCTATGATGCTCTCTACGACAGCCAGGTCGAACATCTGCTCTCCCGTCATGAACAGGGCGCCGCCTTCGCTGCCGTCGGTTATGCCCGCTCAAGCGGCAAGACAGGCGTCTGCCTGGCCACCTCGGGCCCGGGGGCGACCAATCTGATCACCGCCTTGGCAGATGCGCTGTTGGACTCAGTGCCGCTGGTGGCCATCACGGGCCAGGTTTCCACCTCTGTGATAGGCACAGATGCCTTTCAGGAGATGGACGTGCTGGGCATGAGCCTGTCATGTACCAAACACAGTTTTATGGTGACCCGCGCCGAGGAACTGGTTGCTACCCTGTACCGCGCCTTCGAAATCGCCGCCTCCGGCCGTCCCGGTCCTGTGTTGGTGGATATCCCCAAAGACATCCAGCTTGCCCAAGTGGAATACAAGGCGCCGTTGCAGGCGGTGCCCGATGAGCCGGAGCTGGACCAGGCGGCTTTGGCGGAAGCCAACGCCTTGCTGGCGGCCGCGCGCCAACCCATGTTGTACGTCGGTGGCGGCGTCGGTATGGCGGGCGCAGTGGAGCCGCTGCGGGCCTTTATCCAGCGTAGCGGTATTCCTTCGGTGGCAACGCTTAAGGGGCTGGGTGCCATAGCCCATGGCACTCAAGGTTACCTGGGGATGCTGGGGATGCACGGCAACAAGGCCGCCAATCTGGCGGTGCAGCAGTGCGATCTGCTGCTGGTGGTCGGTGCCCGTTTCGATGACAGGGTCACGGGTAGGCTGGAGAGCTTTGCCAGCAAGGCCAAGGTGATCCACCTGGATATCGATGCCGCCGAACTTGGCAAACTGCGTCAGCCGGATGTGGCCATGGATGGGGACTTAAGAAGCATATTGACGCAACTGGCGCCGCAAGCGCTGCAAATAGCGCCCTGGCAGGCTGAAGTCGAGCACCTGCGGGCGCTGCACCAGTGGGATTACGCCCATCCAGGCTCACTCATCTATGCGCCGGCCATGTTGCGCCGTCTGGCCAACAAGCTGCCGAGCGACTCTGTGGTGAGCTGTGATGTCGGCCAGCACCAGATGTGGGTTGCCCAGCATATGCATTTTCGCCGCCCGGAAGATCATCTTTCCAGTGCCGGGCTTGGCACCATGGGCTTTGGCTTGCCGGCGGCCATAGGCGCGCAGATGGCCCGGCCGGATGCCACTGTGGTCACGGTTTCCGGCGACGGCTCTTTCATGATGAATGTGCAGGAGCTGACCACCATCAAGCGTCGTAAACTGCCGGTGAAGATACTTTTGATAGATAACCAGAAGTTGGGCATGGTGAAGCAGTGGCAACAGCTGTTTTTTGAAGAGAGATACAGCGAAACCGACCTGTCCGATAACCCCGACTTTGTTACCCTGGCGTCCTCCTTCGATATCCCCGGACGCACCATCTACTCGGCCGATGAGGTTGAGCAGGCACTGGATGAGATGCTCAGTGCCAAAGGCCCCTTCCTGCTGCACGTCGCCATAGACGATGCCTTTAATGTCTGGCCGCTGGTTCCCCCCGGCGCCTCCAACTGTGAAATGATGGAACAAACGGAGAAGCGATCATGATCCATAATCTGGAATTGACCCTGGAACAACGCCCCGAAGTACTGGAACGTGTATTGCGGGTAACCCGCCACCGCGGCTTTACCGTCCGCGATATGCATATGACACTGGCCGAGGATCAGCGCCTGCAGCTGGCAATGGCGGTCGACAGTGACAGAGCTATCGAGTTGCTGAGCCGTCAGTTGACTAAGCTGGTAGACGTGGCCCGCTGCACTGTGCGGCCCGCGAGCAGCCTCTCCCGTACCGTCAACGGCTAACCAAGAATCATCAGAATAAGCGTAAGGAATTGAGCAATGCCCAAACTCAGATCAGCAACCAGTACCGAAGGCCGCAACATGGCCGGAGCCCGAGCCCTTTGGCGTGCCACTGGGGTTAAGGAAGGCGACTTCGGTAAGCCCATTATCGCCATTGCTAATTCCTTCACTCAGTTTGTCCCCGGTCATGTGCATCTGAAAGACATGGGCTCTCTGGTGGCATCGGCCGTCGAAGAGGCCGGCGGCATCGCCAAAGAGTTCAACACCATAGCGGTCGATGACGGCATCGCCATGGGTCATGGCGGCATGCTCTATTCCCTGCCTTCCCGTGAACTGATTGCCGACAGCGTCGAATATATGGTCAATGCCCACTGCGCCGATGCTCTGGTGTGTATCTCCAACTGCGACAAGATCACCCCCGGCATGTTGATGGCGGCGCTGCGGCTCAATATCCCCGTGGTATTTGTTTCCGGCGGGCCTATGGAAGCGGGCAAGACCAAACTGTCCGATAAACTTATCAAGCTGGATCTGGTGGATGCCATGGTGGCGGCGGCCGATGACAGGGTATCCGATGCTGACAGCGAGAAAATCGAACGCAGCGCCTGCCCAACCTGTGGCAGCTGCTCCGGCATGTTTACTGCCAACTCGATGAACTGCCTGACCGAGGCGTTGGGGCTGTCGCTGCCGGGCAACGGCTCCATGTTGGCGACCCACAGTGATCGACGCGAACTGTTTCTGGAGGCGGGCAGAAGAGTGATGGCGCTGGCCAAGCGTTACTACTCGGATGATGATGCCTCGGTATTGCCGCGCAATATCGCCAACTTCAAGGCGTTCGAGAATGCCATGACCTTGGATATCGCCATGGGCGGTTCTTCCAACACTGTGCTGCACCTGTTGGCGGCGGCTCAGGAAGCCGAAGTGGATTTCACCATGACGGATATCGACCGTCTCAGCCGCAAGGTGCCGCACCTTTGCAAGGTGGCACCTTCGACCCCCAAATACCATATGGAAGATGTCCACAGAGCCGGTGGCGTAATGGGGATCTTGGGTGAGCTGGAACGCGCCGGTTTACTGCATACGGATGTAAACCATGTGGCTTCCGATGATGGCTCGCTTGAGTTTGTGTTGGCCAATTATGATGTGATGCGCACCGAGTCTGAGAAGGTAAAAGACTTCTTCCGCGCCGGCCCCGCGGGGATCCCTACTACCCAGGCCTTCAGCCAGGATTGCCGCTGGCCATCACTGGATACAGATCGCCGCGAAGGTTGTATCCGCAGCCGCGAGTTTGCTTTCAGTCAGGAAGGGGGCTTGGCGGTACTGTCCGGTAATCTGGCCGAGCATGGCTGCATAGTGAAAACCGCCGGGGTGGATGAATCCAACCTGAGGTTCAAAGGCGTGGCCAGGGTGTATGAGAGCCAGGACGAGGCCGTTGCCGGGATCCTCGGTGGTGAAGTGGTCGCCGGGGATGTGGTGGTTATTCGCTACGAAGGCCCCAAAGGTGGCCCTGGCATGCAGGAGATGCTTTATCCCACCAGTTACCTCAAGTCCCGCGGTTTGGGCAAGGCCTGCGCCTTAATCACAGATGGCCGCTTCTCCGGCGGTACCTCTGGGCTGTCCATAGGCCATGTGTCACCGGAAGCTGCCTCAGGGGGCACTATCGCCTTGATTGAAAATGGCGATGTCATTGAAATCGATATCCCGGCCCGCAGCATTACGCTTAAGCTGAGCGATGCTGAGCTCGCCCGGCGCCGTGAGGCGATGCAGGCCAAGGGGCCTTTGGCCTGGAAGCCGTTGGCACGGGTGCGCCCCGTGTCGCTGGCGCTCAAGGCTTATGCCATGTTGGCCACCAGTGCCGACAAGGGTGCCGTGCGCGATCGCACTAAGTTGGAGGGCTAGTATGTTGGCGCTGGCATCCAAGAGTCAGCTGTCGCTGGCCAACTATTATCTACAGAAGATCCTCTTGTCCCATGTCTATGATGTGGCGCGGGTTACCCCGCTGTCGAGTCTGAACAAGTTGTCGGCCCGTCTGGGCTGCCAGGTGTTTCTCAAGCGCGAGGATATGCAACCGGTACACTCGTTCAAGTTGCGCGGCGCCTATAACCGTATCGCCGCCTTGAGCCCCGTTGAGTGCGAAAACGGAGTGGTATGTGCCTCGGCCGGTAATCATGCCCAGGGCGTTGCCATGTCGGCCTCGAGCCGCGGGGTCGATGCCGTGATAGTGATGCCAACCACCACCCCGGACATCAAGATAGATGCGGTGCGCCGCCTCGGCGGCAATGTGGTGCTTCATGGACAGTCGTTCGATCAGGCCAATCAGTATGCCATGTCACTGGCCCAGGATGAGGGGCGGGTGTTTATCCCCCCCTTCGATGATGAGGCGGTGATCGCCGGGCAGGGCACGGTTGCCCAGGAGATGCTGCAGCAGCAAAGAGATCTTGAAGTGGTGTTTGTGCCAGTGGGTGGCGGTGGCTTAATCGCCGGCATTGCCGCTTACTACAAAGCCGTAATGCCTGAGGTGAAGATCATCGGCGTCGAGCCGGAAGATGCCGCCTGTCTCAAGGCAGCGCTGGAAGCCGATGAACCTGTGACGCTGGAGCAGGTGGGATTATTTGCCGATGGGGTGGCGGTTAAGCGTATAGGTCAGGAGCCTTTTCGATTGGCGCGGGAATATGTCGATGAAGTGGTGACCGTCAGCTCGGATGAAATTTGCGCCGCGGTCAAGGATATCTTCGAAGATACCCGCGCCATTGCCGAACCGGCCGGTGCTTTGTCGCTGGCCGGGCTGAAAAAGTATGTCGGTGACAAGGGCAAGGGCGAGAAACTGGCGGCGATTCTCAGCGGAGCCAATGTCAATTTTCACAGCCTGAGATATGTGTCCGAGCGCTGCGAACTGGGCGAGCATAAAGAGGCGGTGCTGGCAGTGACCATTCCGGAAAGGCCGGGCTCCTTCCTGCATTTTTGTGAACTGCTGGAGCGGCGGGTGATGACAGAGTTCAACTACCGTTTCAGCGGGCGCGATCGCGCCGTGGTCTTTGCCGGGATCCGTCTTAGCGAAGGTGCCAGCGAGCTGCAGGCGATTGTCTCCCGCCTGGAGAGTGCCGGTTTTGCAGTGCAGGATCTTTCTGCCGATGAGGCGGCCAAACTGCATGTGCGTTATATGGTGGGCGGCTTGCCACCCGAACCGCTTGAAGAAAAACTGCTCAGCTTTGAATTCCCGGAGCATCCCGGGGCCTTGCTGCAGTTTCTCACGACGTTGAAGAGCAAGTGGAACATTAGTTTGTTTCACTATCGCAACCATGGCGCCGCCTTTGGGCGGGTGCTGGCCGGCTTTGAAGTGCCCAAGGCCGATGAAGCCGCCTTTGGTCAGTTTCTGTATGAGTTGGGGTTTGTCTGTCAGGACGAGACGGATAACCCCGCCTACCGGCTGTTTCTGGCGCGCCCAGGCCAGTGAGATCCTGAAAGGGAAAAGGTCGACTGTCTTCGCCAAAAGCAGGGGCAGTCCGGGGGCCAGTTTTATGCTATGGTCTTGAGTTATTATTCTAATCCGTACCCTGAAACCTCTTGTAAGGAGAGCCAAGATGTTTGCTGCACCCTCGGTTAGCGCTTTTAACCCTCCCCGTCGGATCCTGATGGGCCCCGGCCCTTCGGATGTCTATCCTCAGGTATTGGCGGCGCAGTCGCGGCCGACAGTCGGGCATCTGGATCCTCTGTTTGTGGCCATGATGGATGAGCTCAAGAGTCTCATTCAATATGCGTTTCAAACCCGCAACGAGATGACTATAGCGGTATCTGCCCCGGGCAGCGCCGGTATGGAGACCTGCTTCGTTAACCTGGTGGAGCCGGGCGAAAAGGTGATTGTCTGCCGTAACGGGGTGTTTGGCGACAGAATGCGCCAGAACGTTGAGCGGATTGGCGCCGAGGCGGTGATGCTGGATTTCGAATGGGGCACAGCGGTTGACCCAGAAGTGGTGGAAGCTGCGCTGAAGGCGCATCCCGATGCCGCCTTCCTGGCCTTTGTGCACGCCGAAACCTCCACCGGCGCGCTTTCCGACGCCAAAACGCTGTGCGCCCTGGCGCGTGAGCATGGCTGTCTGTCGATTGTCGATGCCGTAACTTCCCTCGGAGGCGTCGAGCTCAGAGTCGATGATTGGGGCATAGATGCCATCTATTCCGGCAGTCAGAAGTGCCTCTCCTGTGTGCCGGGTTTGTCCCCCGTGTCCTTCTCTCCGGCCGCCGTCGCTAAACTCAAGGCGCGCAAGAGCCCGGTGCAGAGCTGGTTCCTGGACCAGTCCCTGGTGATGGGTTATTGGAGCGGTGATGGCAAGCGCAGTTATCACCACACGGCGCCTGTTAATGCCTTGTACTCACTGCACGAAGCGCTGCGGTTACTGGCCGAAGAGGGGCTGGAAAATGCCTGGCAACGTCACCGGGATATGCACCTTTTGCTGCGTCAGGGGCTTGAGTCCATGGGGCTCGAATTTGTGGTGGCCGAGCAGAGCCGCTTGCCGCAACTCAACGCGGTTTATATCCCGCAAGGTGTCGATGATGGCGCCGTGAGAAAGCAGCTGTTGGATAACTATAATCTGGAGATAGGTGCCGGCCTCGGCGCCTTGGCCGGAAAGGCTTGGCGTATCGGCCTGATGGGTTACGGTGCCAGACGGGAAAATGTTGCCCTGTGCCTGCGGGCCCTGGCCGAAGTGCTCAACTGATCCTATAGATAAACGCCCCGTTCAATGACGGGGCGTTTTCGTTTCAGCCTTTACTCACAGCCCCTGTGAACCAAGGTTCCAGGCGGCGATAGCTGTGGCTGCCGACATAGATAGCTAGGGCCGACAGTATTCCTCCCAGCAGGGTCGAGGTCAATACATCGACACTCCAGTGCATTCCCAGCAACATGCGGCTCAGCCCCATCAGCAGCGCCCAGCAGATAAGCAGCGCCGGGAGCCAGAGATTATTGTGCCTCAGCAGAAAGAAACTGCTGCACATAGTCAGGGTCACGGCAAAAATGGTATGGCCGGAGGGAAAGGAAAACCCCGTTTCTATCTGCCAGTGGCGCTGGATCTGTGCCGAGATGGGCATATCCAGTGGTGATACCCCGGGAAGAACCTGTGCCAGCAGCTCCCTGCGGGCGTACTTGTCTATGCTGTAGAACTCCTTGATATCCAGATGCTGCTGGTGGGACAGCCATTCGATATAGGGCCGGGATTCGGCAAATACCAGCTTGAGCTGTTCATTGAGCAGCAAACACAGCACCAAGCCCAGCGAAGTGCAGAACATCATCTTCAGCCAACTGCCCCTTGGCAGGATAAAAAAGCTGATGGCAAATACCAGTAACACAGTGCTTACGCCCCAGGGGGCCGAACCGGACACGGTTAACCAGTACCAAAACTGAGCGGCGGCGCTATCGAGATTAAGCCAAGGGAAGAGTGGCTCTGACAGGGAAAACAGCGCCAGCGGCAAGCTGAGCAGAAACAGCCAACAAATGGCCAGAGAGGTCAAAGGGACGGCTGCATATTTCATTAATACACCCTTATCGGAACGGACAAACCGCCATTGTGCCAGAGGGGAGGAACGCGGCAAGCATTAATGGCGTCCTCCGTCGAAGTAGGCCCTTTGGGCGGCAGTTTGTCAGCACACTTGTAAAAAAACGGCTGCCCAAGTGTGGCAGCCGTTGGTTGGCAGTAAATACTACTCTTCAATTTGTTGGTGACGGGTGAGGTACATTAGCACCAGCATGATCAGTACCAACAGTCCGGTTCCCATCAAGAGGGCGTAATCTTCCAACTGGAGTATGGAGTAGAGTACGCCGTAGAGACTCGCCAGCATGGCCGCAACTATAGCTCCTTGGCGTCGACTGCCACTGGCACTGGCGACATAAAGTGGAATGCTGAGCAGGGGAACCGCCGCGGCCACCAGATAAGCGGTTAAAAACAGCAAGTGTTCCGACAGCGACAGCAGCAATAGATAGAAGAGGCACATGGCGCCACCCACCATCAGATACTGTACTGCGCTGAGGCGTGACTTGTTGCCCAGTTCGAAGATCAGCAGCAGTATGTAGGTCAGTAAGATAAAGAGTATGCCGTACTTGAGCGACCTTTCTATCTTGCCGTAGTGAGTCACGGGTTCGAACAGGGTAACACTGGCACTGATCTCGGTAAGATCCCGGCCATCACTGGCGCGGAATACCTGAGGGAAGTTACGACTCAGATGGCTTATCTGCCAGTTGGCATCAAAACCTTCAGTGCTGAGATTACGGCTGGCGGGCAGGTAACCCTGGAAGCTGGGATGCGGCCAATCGGCATGGATATCTATCTGGCTCAGTTCCGCCAGCGGTAGTACCTCCAAGCCTTCAGAACCCCTGAGGCTGAGCTGGAAGGTCAGTTGATATTCACCTTGGCTCGGATCCAGCGCTATGGTGCGATGAAAGCCGCGGCCAAGGCCGCCTGTGTTATCCAGGCCTGTACCTGACATCAAGCTGGGCATGCCCTGCTCTCCAGCCAGATTAAAACGGCTGACAGTCTCAATAGCCTGGTTGGCTGAAACGCCGAACACCAGCCGGGCCTGGTTATAATCAAAGCCGAGTAAGCCTGGGATATTGACCTTGGGCAGTTCGAAGTTGGCCTGACCCTTGACTTGTCCCAGATATACGAGTGACTGATAGATACCGCGATGGCGGAATTCGTGCTGCAGACCGGCATCCAGTGTCATGCCTTTGGGCAGGATCAAGAGTTCATCGCTGTAAACCTGGCGACTGCGGTGCTGTTTACCATCGATATTGCTGTCGGAGATCACTTCATAGCGAAACGGCAGTACCAAAACCGGACCGGCCAAGGTTTGGGAATCGCCCCAGGTGTGGCCTATCTCGCGCACCACTTGGCGATAGAGGCTTTCTCTGTCCTGGCTGAGATCCTGGATCATCCCAAGCGGTATCAATGACAACAGGCCCACCATGGCCACAGCAAAGAGTTTGAGCGTTAATTTGGATTTGAATTGAGGCAGCGCCGCTTGGCCGTTTTGTTTCTTCATCACGCTTTTCAGCAGCAGATAAGCCCCGAAACCCATGGCACCAAGAAAGGCCAGCGCTACCACCAGGACGATAATTTCAAACATGAGGTATGTTCCTTTAACCTATAGTGGCAGTATTAGAACAGATTTGACCTGACATATCATGACAAGTCACTGATCAATAATGGCGAAATTATGGCACGGCCCTTTTTGCCCCGGTCTGATTTGGCTTCTTGGATGTTATGCTCAAGGGATTCTGCTGTTACTGTCACATTTATTATGACAATGTGGTCGTGATTGAATCATCTATAATGAGTGTGAATCAATGCTGCAGTCATTTAAAATAACCGCCTATACAATCTGCTGTGAAGATACCTATGAAGAACTTTTCCAAAATCTGTTGGTTGCCGTTTTTTTTCAGTTTGCCCCTGCATGCTGAACTGGCCGATTTTGATGACTATGGGCCGCTGCGGGTCTATGCCCAGTCTCCCCTGCAATCCAGTAGCCTGGCCCCCATGTTGCGCTCGGGCTTTTCCATGGCTGAGGAACAAAAAGAATGGTATCTGACCGGTAACATCGCCAGTGTGTGGGCCGAGACGGACGATTATCTGGCCGATTACTATCACAACTCCTTAACTGGTGGTCTCAAGTGGCAAATCGATGACCGTTGGATGCTGGACGCCAATTACACTTGGCGTTTCAGTGGCAATAACCACTTGGATTCGCTGACCATGTGGTTCCACGATTCCTTCGGTTTCGATCAGAACGGTCGTGAGCATCAGCCGAGAAACCAGAATCAGATTTACTCCAAGCAACACGGTATCGACCTCAGTGATTTTGGCGGCAAGACGATGAATAACGCCTTCAACGTCTATCTGGGGTATCAACTGCTGCAAAATGAGCACCACGGCCTGTCTGTGGGGGGCAGCCTGTATTACAACTATGTGGGCTCGGGGCCTTTTGCCAATGAGAACTTTGAACAGGCGTTGCAGCTTAATTACAGCTATCGCAACGGACGGCACAACTTCCATTCAACACTTGGTCTGAGCTTTCGTCAGGACGAAGAGGTGTTGTCGGATGTACCCTATAAGTCCAACGCTTTGATGGTCGGCCTGGGCTATGAATACCGTGTCGGGCGTCATGGCTGGATGCTGGAGTACCACAGATACGAGGGAATGGCCGAGTCGGATGACGACTTCTCTGAAGCCTCAAATGAAGCCTTGCTGGGCTACCGTTATTATCTGGATCGCAGCGCCATAGAGTTCACTGTGATTGAAAACTTCCTCAACATGGATAACAGCACGGATATCGCCTTTACTCTGGGCTATCGGCATATGCTCTAATTTAGCCGTGTTGAAACATAAGGCCGCTCATGAGCGGCCTTATCTATTTTGGGGTGAGATGTATTACTCTGCCTGTTCAGCCTTGGCTTCCAGTGCCTCGACTCTGGCTTGCAGGGCTTCCAGCTTTTCGCGGGTCTTGAACAATACATGCTGCTGCACTTCAAACTCTTCCCGGGAGACCAGATCCAGTTTCAGCAACTGGTGTTGCAGTACTTGCTTGCTGCGCTCTTCAAACTCGCCGGCAAATTGCTTCAGCCCTGAAGGCAGGTTTTCGCTCAGCTGTTTGGCCATTTCTTCAATTTTCTTGGGGTTGATCATCTCTTTAATCCACTGGCAAGGTTTTAACTGATTGTAACTTATAGGCCGTACTGAACCCAAGGTTAACCTAAGGAAGGTGCGAACAAGTCCCATGTGTGCTCTGCGTCGGCTTACAGGCCGGATGCAAGGCGTGGTTCGCAGCAAATGGCCCTAGTCCTTTGCAAGAAGCACTTCCCTAAGGGGATTTTGGGGCTGCCTCCGGCACTGATTCTGGTATGATCTCAGCCTCTAAACCTTCCTTGTGTGAGATATCGATAACCCATGAAGCTCAATCCTGCCCAGAATGAAGCCGTCCATTATGTTTCCGGTCCCTGCCTGGTATTGGCTGGAGCCGGCAGTGGCAAAACACGGGTTATCATCAACAAGATAGCCCATTTGGTGCAGAAGTGTGGTTATCAGGCCAAGCATATCGCCGCTGTGACTTTTACCAACAAGGCAGCACGGGAGATGAAAGAGCGGGTGGCTCAATCCATGGGCCGTAAAGAAGCAAGGGGGTTGTGGATCTCTACCTTCCATACCCTGGGGTTGGAAATCATCAAGCGTGAACACAAGACTTTGGGCCTAAAGGCCGGGTTCTCTCTGTTTGACGATCAGGACACCTTGGCTCTGCTTAAAGAGCTGACCCAGGACGAGCTACAGGAGGACAAAGATCTGCTGCGGGCGCTGGCGACCATGATCTCCAATTGGAAGGGGGGCTTGGTGATCCCGGATCATGCCCGCAAGATAGCCAAGGGTGAACAGGAACAACTGTTCGCGCTCCTTTATCAGCGTTACGCCCAGCATATGAAGGCATACAATGCGCTGGATTTTGACGACCTTATCCTGCTGCCGACCCTATTGCTGCGGCATAACGCCGATGTCAGAGCCCGTTGGCAGGCGAGGATCCGTTACCTGTTGGTAGATGAATATCAGGATACCAACACCAGCCAGTATGAACTGGTTAAATTGCTGGTGGGAGAGCGGGCACGTTTTACTGTAGTGGGCGATGATGACCAGTCCATCTACTCCTGGCGCGGTGCCAAGCCACAAAACCTGGTGCTGCTGGGTAAAGACTTTCCCGAGCTCAAGCTCATTAAGCTGGAACAAAACTATCGCTCCAGCCAGCGGATATTGCGGGCGGCCAATATTCTGATCGCCAACAATCCCCATGTGTATGATAAGTCGCTGTTCAGTGAGTTGGCCTATGGCGAGCCGCTGCGGGTACTGTTTGCCGCCAACGAAGAGCAGGAAGCGGAGCGGGTGGTGGCCGAAATCATTCGCCACAAGTTTATGGGCAAGACCAGTTATGGCGAGTACGCCATTCTCTATCGGGGAAATCACCAATCCCGTTTGTTGGAGCGGGCGCTGATGACCAACCGTATTCCCTACAAGCTCAGTGGTGGTACCTCATTCTTTGCCAGAGCCGAAATCAAGGACATCATGGCCTATCTGCGCTTGGTGGTGAACCCGGATGACGACAATGCCTTCCTGCGTATCGTCAACCTCCCAAAACGCGGAATTGGCCCGGCAACTTTGGAAAAACTGGGGAATTTTGCCAATCAGAAGCATATCTCCATGTTTGAGGCGATTTTCGACGCTGAATTGAACCATCATCTGCCACCGGCAGCCATGGGCTCACTGTATGAGTTTGGTCGTTTCATTGTCGATACAGGTGAAATCGCTCAGCGTGGTGAAGGGGTTGATGCCATCAAGCAGTTGATCCGCAAAATCAACTATGAAGACTATCTCTACGAGACCAGTGCCAGCGCCAAGGCGGCCGAGATGCGGATGAAAAATATCTCTGAGCTGTATCGCTGGGTGACAGAGATGCTGGCCGGTGACGATCTGGATGAGCCCATGAGCCTACCCGAAGTGGTCAATAGGCTGACGCTCAGGGACATGATGGAAAGAAACAATGAGGATGAGGGCGGCGATCAGGTGCAGTTGATGACACTGCACGCCTCCAAGGGGCTGGAGTTTCCCTATGTGTTTATGGTGGGAGTGGAAGAGCGGATTCTGCCGCATCAAACCAGCATAGATGAAGACAATGTCGATGAAGAGCGGCGTCTGGCTTATGTTGGCATCACCCGGGCCCAGAAAGAGCTGTGGTTTATGCTTTGCCGTGAGCGGCGCCAATTCGGCGAAACCATGCGTTGCGAACCCAGCCGCTTTTTGATGGAACTGCCTCAGGACGACCTTATCTGGGAAAACCGCAAGCCGCAGCAGAGTGAGCAGCAACGGATGGAAACCGGCAAGGCCAATATTGCCAACCTGCGGGATATGTTCAAGAAGTAAGCCTTGGCTTCAAGACCCGACTCAGGCACAAACCTGGGTTGCCGTATCTATGACCTCGGTGTTGTTGCTGTCAGCGGCGCTCAAGCGACTCCCCAAGGCTTGTCCCTGGCCTGAGTTAAAGCCCATTTGCGCCAGTTGCTGTTTCTGCTCTTGGGTATTGACGCCATCCAATACCAATTCAAGCTCCAGCGCGCCGGCACTCAAGCGTATCGCTTTGAGCAAGCGTCTGTGGTGGGGGCTTTGCAGATGTGACACCAGGCTGGCATCCAGTTTCAGTACATTGACAGGCAGGAAGGATAGGCTGATCAAGGGGCTGTAACCACTGCCGTAGCCTGTGATCCCCAGAGTGACCTGCAAGCGTTTGAGCACTTCAAAGCCGTTGATATGGTTTTCCAGATCCCGTGACAAGGATTGCTCGTTGAAAAACAAGCAGAGGTCGTTAAGCGGGAAGCGGCAGTTTCTCAGGCAGTTTTTCAGACTGCGCAGCGCGTGTTTATGTTTGAGGTGCTGGCTACAGATGGCCAGATGCAACTTGGTACCTGTGGCCAGTTGCAGCTTGGGAAGTTCGCTGTTCAGCGCCTCTATCGCATACCTGTCCAGTTCCAGCTGTAAGTTGGCTTGCTCTGCCAAATTGGCGAGTTGTTGCTGTTTGATTTTGCCGTGTTGTGGATGAGGCCAATACAGGCGTACATCCAGTGCCTGTAGCTGCCCGGTCTTAAGATCCTGCACCGGGAAGTAACTAAGCCGAATTTGCTGGGTATCCAGGGCGTTCCTCAGTTCATTTTCCAGGCTCACATCCTGCATCAGTTGCTGATGCGATTTCTCATCGAATACCACATAGCAACCCTTGCCTCGGGTCTTGGCCATATACATGGCGGTGTCGGCATCCCGCAGAATGGACTCGCTGGTGTCATCTCTGTGATGACCACTGACGGCTATACCGATACTGGCGCCTGAGTTGAACTGTTTATCGGCCAACTCGTAGGGGCGTGACAGCTCTTTGAGGATCCGCTCGGCGACTTCCTTGGCATCGTCGGCCGTGCGTAACCCGTCCAGCAAAATCACAAACTCATCGCCACCGAGACGGGCGAGGGTGTCGTTGTCGCGAATACAAAACTTGAGGCGGATGGCTGTCTCAACCAGAAACTTGTCGCCTTCCAGGTGCCCCAGGGTGTCGTTAATCAGCTTGAAACGGTCGAGATCGACGAACAGCAGAGCGAATTTGTCCTGCATGTGTCGGCGATTATGCTTAACGGCCTGGCTCAAACGCTCCATAAACATCAGCCGATTGGGCAAGCCTGTCAGGGCGTCGTGTTTGGCATCATGCAGCAGTTGTTGCTCTGCCTTTCGGCGCTGGGAGATCTCTTTTTGTAACTCTTGGTTGGTGGTGGCCAGCTCGCGGGTGCGCTCCAGGATCTTTTCTTCCAACTCTTCGTTGCTGCGTTTCAGTGCCTCGGTGGCCAGCTTACGCTCTATGGCCGTAGCTATATGCTGCGACACAAAGGTCAGCAGCTCAAGATCCTTGAACTGATAGTTCTGGTGCATGCTGAAGCTATAGATAGTCAGGGCGCCGGCAATTCTGTCCTGAATAAACAGTGGCACACCAATCCACTGGTGCATGCTCTGGGTGTGATTGAGCTCAGGAGCCTTGCTGTATATCTCTTTGGCGCACACCAAAGATTGGATATCACTCTGATCCAGTAATACGGGACGTTTCAATCTGAGCAGGTATTCCACCAGTCCGTCCATTAAGGGACGGCATTTGGGTGGCTGGTCACTGAGCTGGGAAACATAGAAGGGAAAGTGCAGCTCAGTTGCCGTGTCGTCCAGCAGGGCTATGTAACAGTTATTGGCGGGCAACAGATGACTGAGGACCCGGTGCAGCTCGGTATAAAACTCGCTGTCATCCAGGTTTGAGGAGGAGAGTTCGGCGATTTCAAACAGGGACTTTTGCAGTCTCTCGGCGCGGCGCCTCTCATAGACTTCCTGTTTCAGCTTATCGTAGGCCTGGCTCAGCTCCTGGGTTCTCTGGGTGATGGCTTGTTCCAGTTGTTCATGATGCCGTAATCGCTCCATGGCCCCGGCGATGTGGTGGCTGATGAAGGCCATCAGCTCAAACTCCATCTCGCCGTAGGAACTGGCAGGATTGTAGCTCTGTACCACCAAGACACCGATTGCTCTGTCATTTTGCATTATCGGCACGCCGAGCCACTGATGACAGGGGGAGCCGAGGGACATGATTTCCCCGGCGGCAGCCAGCTCTTCGGCTTTGCGCTCATCACACAGCAGGGGCTTGGCCGTTCGCAGCACATAACCGGTGAGACCCTGCATCAGAATTTCAGATAGCTCCTGTTCCGGATAGAGCTCAGAAGGGTGGGAGTCTTTTTCATCGGAGAAAAACGGCAGTTCCAGATGTTGTCTTTGGGCATCGAGCAGGGAGATATAAAAGTTGTCGGCAGGGATCAGTTGTTGAAGGTGCAAGTGCATGCCTTGGTAGAAGCTCTCCATTGAAGTTGCCTTATTGGCAATATTGGAGATCTCCAGCAGCGCGTTCTGAGTGGCTTCGGCTCTTTTATATTTGGCCGCCAGTCGTCTGAGTCTGACAACCCTTTTTTCTAAACTCGAGACTTCCTGAGCCGAATGCTGATGGAGAGTTTCATCCCTAAACATGTTATCCGCCAAGGAATAATTGCAATATAATTGTTGTGTGGTTTTCAATCAAAGGATAGGAATAGCACGAAATACGGTATTATCCAAGTCAATTTTTTGGCTGGTGTCGGATAATTGTTGTGCTATTTAAGTCAAAACTTGAGCAAACAGCCGAAAAAAAGCAAAACAGGTGTAGACGCGGGGAGTAAATCCTCCTACTATATGCGGCGCTGACACGGCGGGCGCCCATAGCTCAGCTGGATAGAGCGCACCCCTCCGGAGGGTGAGGCCGAGGGTTCGAATCCTTCTGGGCGCACCAGTTTGATTCAACTGTTGTGCCAGTCAGTGAAAGAAATATCAGTGGTGATTGTAGCTCAGTTGGTAGAGCCCCGGATTGTGATTCCGGTTGTCGTGGGTTCAAGTCCCATCAGTCACCCCACTTCTTTCGTGAAGCGAGTCAGCTTCAAATCTTACGGTGATTAGCGCAATTGATAGCGCCTCCCGGTTTGGAAACCAGAGTGGAGCAGAGGGTGACCCTCTTCCTTTCAAGGTGCCCAATAAAGCAATATTTCGGTGATTAGCGCAGCCTGGTAGCGCATCTGCTTTGGGAGCAGAGGGTCAGAGGTTCGAATCCTCTATCACCGACCAAATTTGATTTATCTGACTTAAAGTCGGGTAAAAGCTGGAAAGTATTTCGGTGATTAGCGCAGCCTGGTAGCGCATCTGCTTTGGGAGCAGAGGGTCAGAGGTTCGAATCCTCTATCACCGACCAAAACACTTAAGCCCCTGAGAAATCAGGGGCTTTTTGTTTTTATCTTGATAGTTTCGAACTTGTGATGACCTTAAAGATATTCTCATGGGTACAAGTGGAGTTCAGTGATTAGCGTGGTCTGGTAGCGTATCCTGACTTGGAAACCAGAGTGGAGCAGAGGGTCAGAGGTTCGAATCCTCTATCACCGACCAAAACATTTAAGCCCCTGAGAAATCAGGGGCTTTTTTGTTGATTTCTTAGTACTCAACGCCTTCCTTTTTTCATCTTCTAGATGCTTAAGTGTCTTGGGTCTTCGCTGTCTCTAGCAGCTTCTGGTAAAGGAAAGGCCCCCCGAAGGGAGCCTTATATCAGTTACGCAACATTCACCGGCGGTGAAATAAAGCCTTGGTATGCTTGGGTCTTGAGTGGCGTAAAGCGCTCCAACTGACCTTTCTCCTGAATACCTGTGACTATCACATCGATTTCCAGTCCTCGGGCCACGTTCACCAGTGCCCGGCACAGTTCGCTGTTGTGCTGGTTTTCATCATATTGTGCAAAGGATTGATCCAGCTTGACGTAAGCCGGCCGCAGGCTTTGCAAATAAGACATGGAGCCGAACTGACGGCCGAAGTGGTCTATCCCTATGCTGGCGCCATTGTCGCGGATAACGGTACACAGCGCCTGGCAGGCATCGATATCGGTATAGATGGCGGCTTCCGGTAATTCAAAGGCCAACCGGCTTGCATGGCGACTGTTACGCAGGAAGTGATTGAGCCATTCGTGGAACTTGGGATCGCTGATGCTGTGATGGGTGAGGTTAACCGCAACTGCTTCGGCATTTTTCTCCAACAACTCATCTTCGCTGATCTTTTCAATCAGGCAGCGGTCGAGCAGGCTACCCAAGGACAATAGCTCGACATAAGGCATGAACTGGCCGGCGTGTACCAGTTTGTCACCTATCTGCAGCTGACAGAAAAGCTCCCGCTGCAGTACGTTGTCTGAGTCCTGATAGTGCACTGGCTGCCAACGGAAACGGAACTGCTTACGGTTAATTGCTTCGGTAAGCTTGTCGCGCCATTGTTCGCGACTGAACAACTGCTGCTCATTGGTCTCCAACCAGTGATAAACCTTGCCTTCCTTGAGGGCTATTTGCAGGGCATTGTCCGAGCGTGCCAGCAGTTCTGAGCTATTCATCTGTCCTATGCGCTCGGCAATACCTATGGCGTAGTCTTCATTGGGTTTGCAACCCGCCTTGACCATTTCCTGGTTGATGGTGCGGATCAACGTCTGTAGATACTTACTTAACTGTTCACGCTCAACATTGGTGACCAGGAAAGCAAATTCATAGGCGGCGATACGGGCAATGACAGATTCACAGATTTCGCCCAGCTCATGCTGCAGTTTTTCCGAGAGTAGCTTGATAGTTTCGTCTCTTACCTGATAGCCATACTTGCTATGCACTTCTTCGAGCCAATCGAACTTGGTCATCATCAGGGCACCGCTGCCGGGTTCACCGAGCCAACCACCAATTCGGCCCATCATATATTGACGGTTGGGTAGGTTGGATACCTGATCCACCAGATTCTTCTTCCTGAGTGCGGTAACTTCTTCGTCCAGAGAGCTGAAGATCTTCTTCAACTGGGCCGACATGCTGTTGAAGGCGTTAACCACATCCCTGAGTTCCAGGGTTTTGGGGAGCGGCATATCCGGGCCGAATTCCCGTTTGGCAATGCTCTTGGCGTGTTCGGCAATGGCATGCAGTGGACTGAGGATCCAGGTCAGGCCCAGACGGGCGAATAGAATGGCGACCAAAAACAGGATTGAAAAGGCTATCAGGGTGTGGCTCATAATGCGCCACAGTTCATGGTAGCCGAAACCCGGGTGCGCGGTAATTTCCAACTTGGCCAACTGCAACCAACCCGAAGTGATGGTGCTTTCCTTGCGTAACGGGGTGAAGATCCCCAGATCGATAAACCATTGGGGCACATCTTCGATGCGGATATTGTTATTCCAGACCTGCTGTTTACCGTCGACCAACCAGGTGAGTTTCACCTCTTGGTAATAGCCACCCTCGAAGATGACATTCACCATGGTTTCTGCGGTGGCGAGATCACCGGCCTCCAGCGATGGAACCAACATCAATCCCAATGAATGGCTGACATTATTGAGGTCCGACTCCATCTGCTCGGTCAGAAAGTTCTGGGTCTCATTGAATTGCACATAGCCCACACTGGCTACAACCAAGAGAAACAGCCCAAACAGTAACGAGTATATCTGTCGAAACAGTGTCATTGCTGTAGCTACTCCAGTTTTAATTTTGGCTGACGTAAGCGATCAGCCCCTAATCTGTGTCTCAGGTCATTCCACTTTTCCAAGCGAGCGGATGAGCCTGCCAATACACCGCGTCCTTTCTCTTTGTTTAGCCACAATTGCTTACCGTTAAAGCTGTACACAGGGATCAGGTCTCTGCGTTGAGTTGCCGGTTTGAGCTCGCGATCCAGGTTGTCCAGAATAAGAGGAACAGAGGAGGGCGTCTCATAATAGGCCAGCACCATATGGTACTGATTAACACTGGTTGCCTTAACCATGGTGATGCGCATCTTGTCTTCAGGTATGCCCAACTGCAGCAGAGTGAAGTATTTGGCGATGGAGAAGTCTTCACAGTCACCACCATTTACTCCGATAAACTCTAAAGGGGTGGCCCAGTAGTTGGCCATCCCCCAGAGCTTGATATCATCTACAAAGCGAAACAGGTTAAAGAAGTTGTTTACCTTGGTGATTTTCCCCATATCGTCCAACCCTTGCGCCTCGTCCAATATCTTGAACCAAGCTCTGGCTCTGAGGCCTGCCCGCTCGCCATAACGAGCTTCCAGTGTCCTGGTAATGCTGTTGGGGTCGAGCTGTTGGGTTGAAGCGGCGTACAGGCATGACACTGCTAGAGTCGATGCCAGTACTGTGTAATGGCAGACCCGTCTGAGCAGTGAATACTGGTTGAGCCTGCCTGTCATATGGGGATATCAAGGTCCTATTTCACTTCTTGATCCACAGTGTAGATGTTCCACTTCATATCGGCCATAGTGTCTTCGCCTGTTACTTCGGCGATCACTCGGCGGTTACGTTTGTGGGCCAATTGCGTATCTGTTGGATCTACTGGTCTATCGTAACTGTAACCTATGGCTGTCAGTCTATCGGCAGTGATACCGAATTGATCTTCAAGCACTTTGGTTACGGCGTTTGCCCGATTCTGTGACAGCTCGAGGTTATGCTCATAGCTGCCGGTACGGCTACAGTGTCCTTCAATCGTCACCTTGGTGCTGGGATATTGCTTCATAAAGTCAGCAATAACACCAATTTGATCATAGTACTGAGGATCTATGTAGAAGGAGTCGTTGGCAAAGAGTATTTTCAACTCGGAACGCTCATTGATAGGCTTGATCTTACCACAACCATAGTTATCAATGTTGGCACCTTCAACGGTACCTGAGCAGCGCTCACGGGCTTCGATAACACCGTCTCTGTCATTATCATTGAGATCGTTGACCTGAGCTGTCGGCTGATCCATGGAAACCGTGTCACGCATTGAGCAGCCCGCCAGTATGGCGACGCTAAGCAGGGTGATAAAGAGTTTCATTATTTAACTCCTCCTTCATATTCACGCTCCCCTTTCCATACATCGGGGCGAGTGACTCTAAGCGAGTCTAGTAGTTGACCTGTGGCATTGAGTACGCGGTATTTGGCAATCACTTCGTCGTACTCGGCGGTCAGATAGTCTTTTCTGGCTTCAAACAGCTCATTCTCGGTATCCAGCAAGTCGAGCAGGGTGCGCTGACCCAGGTTGAACTGCTGTGAGTAGGCGACTTGAGTGTCCTTGGCTGCAATGACATGCTCGCGAATATACTGCTTCTGTGGCCCCAGGAACTCATAAGCGTTCCAGGCAAGGTTGGCGCCTTCAACCACTTCACGATAGGCGCGCTCACGGATCTCTTTCGCTTCACCTATCTTGTAGCTGGCCTCTTTCTCACGAGCCAAGTCGCGGCCACCGGCGAACAGGTTATAACGAACCCTGACCATGGCCAGAATGTCATTGTTGTAGCCGCCGACATTTTGGCTGGCGATACGGCTAAAGCCGTCTTCACCGTCCAGGTTGTTGTTCAGGTTGCCTTCCACCTCCAGCGTGATCTTGGGGTAGTAGTTGGACTGAGCCGACGACTTCTCATACTCGGCGGCGCGAATATCACTGGCGGCCGACTTGAGAATAGGATGGTACTCCTGAGCCATCTTGATGCTGGCATCTATATCTGCCGGCAACATATCGGCATCCGGAACCGGCACTATCAGGTCTTCCGGCTGCTGATGGGTGATGCGGAAAAACTGACTCTTGGCATCGAGGAAGTTATTACGCGCCGACACAACGTTGGCGTTGGCACGGGCCAGACGACCTGTGATTTGAGATAGATCCGCGGTAGAACCCAGGCCCGAATCAGTACGTTGCTTGATCTGCTCGTAGATATCCTGGTGGCTCTTGAGGTTCTTCTCGGCCAGCGTCAGCACCTGCTCGGTACGTATGTAGTTGATATAGACCTTGGCAACATCCAGCGCCATATCTTCGGCAGCGGCAAACAGCGCCCATTGATCGGCACTGGCTTCGAAGCTGTATCTATCGACTTCACTGCTGGTAAAGAAGCCGTCGAACAGCATCTGCTTGATGCTGACGCCGAATTCGCCTCGTTTGAGTTCAATTTCATCATCCAGGGTGCCGGCCAAACGGCGACGGGTGGCCGGACTGTCTGTGTATTCATAGCCGTAGCCACCGGTAATATCTACCGTTGGCATATAACCGGCTATGGCCTGGTTCACCTGCTCTTCACGAGCCTTGAAGCGGTTAAAGGCGAGCCGTAGTTCCGGGTTGGTATCCAATGTCTGCGCTACGGCTTGTTCCAGGGTCTGACCAAACCCTGCCGTGGGCAACATCAGCCCGGTAATCGCCAGTGCCAAGGCACTGGGTTTCACCAGCCGAGTAACTTTCTTGTTCATGCTAAACCCTCCAGGTTTATTGTGACTTTGAGCCTAGCGTTCTCTTAACGCTGTTTCTTTGGCCCTTAGAATGGGATTAAGTATGTACTCAAGGACAGTTCTTTTCCCGGTAATTACGTCAACAGAGGTCAACATGCCGGGAATAATGGGCATCTCAGTGCCATCGTCTTTAATTAAACTGGACTCTTCGGTCCGCACTTTTACCAAATAAAAGCTGTTGCCTTCTTCATCCTGAGTAGTGTCTGCACTTATCTGTTCCACAGTGCCTTTCAACCCGCCGTAACGGGTAAAATCATAGGCGGTAACCTTAACTATGGCGGGCAGCCCCGGATGCAGGAAAGCGATATCCTTTGGTAAAATTCGGGTTTCGATCAGCAGTTGGTCTTCGGAAGGAACTATCTCCATGATATCGATACCTGGCTGAACAACACCGCCCAATGTATTGATATTTATGGTTTTAATGGTTCCATTGACCGGTGAGGTTATGACGGCTTTGCTGACTTTATCCTTGGTTCCCACTTGGGCCTCATTCATTCTTGCCAGCTTGGCCTGCATCTCATTCAGTTGTGCGCGGGAGTCGGCGGCGTAAACCAATACCGCTTCCCGGCGTTTGAGTATGGCCTCATCCATGTTGGCCTTGAGCTTGGGACGCATCACCCTGAGGGTCGCCAGTTCGCCCTGAATGTCGTTAACTGTACGTTCCAGCTTCAAGAGTTCCACCTCGGGCACTATGCCTTTCTGTGCCAGAGGTTTGGTCAGTTCCAGCTCGCGGCTGACCAAGCGATAACTGGTGCTCAGGGTGCCGATTTTTGAGGTTAACTCTTCAGTTTCCTGCTGCCGCTGCTGGATTTGCCTTGCCTGGATTTCGACCTGGTTGCTGAGGTTGTCCAGACGGCCGGCGTATTCATCCTGTTGGCGCTTGACCAGCTCAGGCTCCTTCTCGGCCAGTTCGGCAGGAAATACCAGCGGGATCTTGGTGATCTTGAGCTGTTCCCGCCAATCGTTGGCCATGTCTGAGATAAAGATGCTGTTCAGCTCGGCCTGCAGGCGAATAACGTTGGCCTGCAGGCTGTAGACCTCTTGCTCCTGCTGGGCGGCATCGGAACGGAAACGTGTGTCATCGATGCGAACCAAGGGCTCCCCCTGTTTGACCAGCATGCCTTCTTGAACGTACATCTCTTTCAAAATACCGCCATCCAGACTTTGAATGACCTGTACCTGGGAAGAGGGGATCACTTTACCCGTGCCCTTGGTAACTCGGTCGAGAGAAGCGAAATAGGCCCAGGTCAGGAAGCAGAGCATCATTGTCGCCAGCGACCAGATGATCAATCTGTGGCTGGTGGGAGCATCTGTCATCATGGCGCCGTAGACATCGTCTACCATTTCCAAGTCATCAGAAGTCAGGTGCTTATTCATATTACTTGCCTCCTGCCATCAGCCCTTGGTTGAGCTTTTCGAGCACCTTATCCTTAGGACCGTCGGCAATGATGTGGCCTCTATCCATCACTATGATGCGATCCACCAGATTCAGCAGGTGCATCTTGTGAGTGATGATCAGCAAGGTTCTGTCTCGGCTGACATTATGCATTGAGCGCATGAATTGCTTCTCGGCTCTGGCATCCAGGCTGGCTGTGGGTTCATCCATCAACAGCACGGGTGGGTCATTGAGTATGGCTCTGGCCAAGGCCACGGTTTGCCGTTGGCCCCTGGACAGAGAGTGGCCGCCTTCACCTACCTGTTGATCCAGGCCTTCCGATTCCATATCGGTAAACAGGTTGACCCCGGAAAGTTGTACCGCTCGGATCAACTGGTGCTCGGTGACCTGACGGGTGCCGAAGAGAATATTGTCTCTGACCGAACCGTGGAACAGGGTGACATCCTGTGGTAGATAACCGAAGTTACGGCGTAGATCGCTGGGGTGGATCTGGGCGCTGTCTATGCCATCGTATCTTAGGCTGCCGTTACTGGGTTTGAATAACCCTACCAGCAGCTTGGCCAAGGTGCTCTTGCCGCTGCCATTACGGCCAATAATGGCTATCCGCTCGCCCGGGCGGATCCTCAAGGCGAAGGGATGCAATACAGGTTTTTCCGAACCAGGGTAACTGAAGCTGAGGTCATCGGCTTCTATCTTGCCCATCAGGCGCTGTTTGCTGACCAGGTGGCCTTTGTTTTCAAACTCGTCTTCCTGGGTCATTATCTGATCCAGCTGTCTCAGCGCGCTGGCCGTCTGGTTGGCTCTAGTCATCAAGCCGGCCAGTTGCGCCATGGGGGCAACTGCTCTGCTGGCAAGCATCACAGCGGCAATGATCCCACCCATGGAAATATCATTGTCGGCAACCCGGTAGACGCCGAGAATGACGACACTGACGACGGTCAACTGCACCACAAAGTTGGCAACGTTGGCCACTGAATTGGAGAGCTTTTTCGATCTCAACTGCCAGTTGGCAGTGTGGCCTATCATCTGCTGCCAGGCTTTTTGTACCAGGCCTTCCGCGCCGTATGACTTGATGGACTCCAGAGAGGCCAGACTTTCGATCAGATGGCCGTGTTTGAGGCTGGCAAATTTATTGCTTTCCTCAATGGCAGTCTTGAGCCTGGGCTGAATGATCAAGGTATAGCTGATGATGATTAAGCTGGCGATTAATGGGATCAGCGCCAGATCGCCGGCGACCAGATAGATGATCAACATAAACAGCAGGGCGAAGGGCAGGTCGACCAAGGTGGTGATGGTCGCCGAGGTAAGGATCTCCCTGATACTGTCAAACTCACCTAATTGACGCGCCATGCCGCCGACACTGGCCGAGCGGTTTTCGAGGGGAATACCGATTGCCTTATAGAACAGTCGCGACGAGACTATGATGTCGACTTTCTTACCGGCAACATCGATAAGGTAACTTCTCAGCTGTCTCATGACCAAATCAAACAGATAAGCAATACCGGCTCCGATGGCCAGTACCCACAGTGATTCGAATGCCAGGTTGGGCACCACTTTATCGTAGACGTTCATGATAAACAGCGGTGAAACCAGGGCAAACAAGTTCACCAGGATTGAGGCAATCAGTGCATCACGATAGATGGGGGCCGAGTCTTTGATGGTTTGCAGTAACCAGTGTTTACTGTGGTCGTGATGATAAACATCAAACCCCATATCGCCACGGTACTGCTGTTTAACCAGAAACAGATAGCCTACATAGAGGGTTTCCAGCTCCTCCATGGACAGGCGTTGTTCGCCGCCGGTTTCAGGTAATTGGATCACGGCATGCTGTTGCTCCAGATCCAGCTCGCGAAGAATGCAGGCTTTCTTGTCTTTCAAAAGCAAGATACAGGGAAGCTGAATAGCAGTAACCTGATTCAAGCCTTTACGGGAAAGCTTGGCGGTTAGGCCGGCCCTTGCAGCTGCCTGAGGTACCAGTTCCGGGGACAGAATCGCCGAAGACAGGGGCAGGCCTGCCGCCAGAGACTCACTGGAACAGGGGCTGCCAAAGTATTCCGTCAATAGAACCAGACTGTCGAGCAGGGGATCCACAGTGACTCGCTGGGAAGCCGAGATAGTCCATTGCTCAGGTTTAGGTGAAGCGGATGCGGTCACAGAACGACTTATCCTTTCGTTTTATATGATTAATTCTAGTATCAGCCATGCTAGCCCATATTGCGAATTGCAATATGGGCTAGCATTCAAACAACAGAGCTTTTAAAACACTGAATCCAGCGTTTTTTGCTCATCCAGCCCACTGGAGCTGGTTTGACTGACATAGGAGGAACCAGGGTTACCCGATTGAGTGTCGACAATCAGAGGGCCATCGCCACTGTTCCCCAGTAAGCCATTGATAATGTCGCTTTCATCACTGCCGTATGTCGCAAACAGGTCGACACCGTCGAGCACTATGTGCTGATCGAATTCACCATCCAGATCTGCATCGATCGAGATAGTGGTATTGCCATCAGCAACACTGAATTCGAAATATTGCTCCAGTGAGTTGTGCTCTTCACCCAACAGCAGATCACTGAGGTTCAGCTGATCTTTGTTGAGCTCAAAGTCAGTGATATGGTCGGTGCCGGTTTCACCCGCTTTCCAGCTGAAGGTATCTACGCCTTGGCCACCGGTGAGCCAATCATCACCATTGCCGCCAACCAGCAGGTCGTTGCCATTACCACCGAACAGCATGTCATTACCATTGCCGCCGTAGAGTTCATCATTACCGCCTTGGCCAAACAGAATATCGCTTCCGTCACCGCCGCGGATGATATCACCCTTGTCGTTGGCGCTTGACTTATCAAAGAGGTTTGAATGCTCGCTGATATAGTTGTGAATTTCAGCATCGGTCACATCACTTTGGCCCAACTCGCCGGCAATAAAGGCTTTGAGCGCGTTGTAACCCTGACCTTGAATACCATCAAAGCGAATCACGTCACCGAAGATGATGTCGTTACCCGCACCGCCATCCAAGGTATCTGAGCCAGGCATATTGGTGATTTCATTGCCGAGAATAGCGTCGGCAAGTTCATCGGCATCGATGTTGGTCTGGACGTTGCCATCTGTATCGTAAGACTGCAGGTCATCCTCATCGATATTGGAGCCCATTCCTATGGCTTCAACCGTGACACCCAGGCCAGAGAGTAGAGCAAAACCAGCTTCGGAATTCGCCGTAGTGTCCGAATTGGTACTGCTGCCGGTACCAGCCAAGGCATAGTAATCATAGTTACCTTGGGCATCGGGTCGCATGGCTCCAACAGGGCTTCTGCTCACGTTGTTAAAGTCTTCTACACTGAACACGTTACCGCTTTCGTCAATTACCACATGTCCGTTAACGGTATAGACTTGGCCGAATACGTAGGCTGCGCCAATGACTTGTGACAAGCTACGATCATTACCACTCCACCACGTGTCGTAGATCTTCGGGTTCCCACCGGCATTGGCGTTGTAGTAAGTTGGTTTGCCGTCAGTGATAAAGAAGGCCAGGTTAGTGGCACCGCTATTATCTTGAGCATCGCCATTGGCGAACCAGTTGGCTGTGGTGGTGAAGACATCCTCATAGTTGGTGCCGCCACCGCTGCTCATGTCATTCAGGGCATTCTGAAGAGTGCTCAATGCATTGGGGTCATTGAGATCTACACTGATGCTGCCCTTGGCATGAGTATCAAAATCGACCAAGAATATTTTCACGGTGCCGCTTTGCTCACCACCTGCACTGTCTTTGAGAGTTTCAAATACCTGTGCCAACTGGGACTTCATGGTATTAAGTGTGCTGGTGTTGATACTCCCCGAGCTATCGACCATAAAGGCGATATTGTAATCCTGCCCGGGAACCACGACTGTGCCATCCAGGTCGCCGATAACGATATCTTCGGCGTTACCCAAATTGACCGTTTGATCGCCTGGACCCGCTTCAGTGACCTGATAGTTAAATACAGGCACCACCGCAATATTGCCGGTGTAAGAGTCACCATCGGCATCGGTTACCGTTACTGCAAAGTCCAGGTCGCCGTCTTCGGTGCCCTGCATGGTCTGGTACTGATAGAAGTCCCAGTGGCCTGTACCAGGGGTGAATTCCAGCTTAAAGACCAAGTCGCCCGAGTCTGTTTGGCCCAGCAAAGTATTGCCTGAAAGGGTCACTTCAACGGCTTCCCCGCTGGCGGTAACCAGGGACGTGTCGGTCACACCTGCCAATGCAAGGCTGCCTTGGCCATCAGCGCCCCATTGGGCCGTTACTTCACCGGAAGCATAGGCGATTGCCGGGGCATTGCCTGTACCAGTGAATTCTATCGAGGAAATCGTGAAGTCACTGTTGTCTCCATGGCTGGGGGCTGTGCTGTTGTCGGTTGCCTTGATAACAACTCTATCAAAGCCACCATCCTGCACGTTAAAGTCAGCCGCATAGTCACCGTTACCGGCATCAGAGCTGAAGGTTTGGGTCGATATAAGTTGGCCATCACGCCAGAACTCAACCACACCGCTTTCAAGCTCACCTCCGAAGATGTTGGCAAACTCTATCTTCATGCCGAACGCCAGGGTGTTGGGATCCAGATCTATGATGACTTCTTCAGAAACGCCGGTGCCATCAGCAAATTCACGGAAATCTACTTCGTTGGCTATGTTGTGGTATGGCGAGCCAACACTGGCAACCCCTATGCCTGAACTGCTGCCGTTAATATTTGCCGAGGTCAGAGTGTGGTCGGTAGATGAGGTAAAACCTCTGGCAGTGATGGTGAAACCATTAAAGTCCAGTTCCCCTCTATTACCTGTGTAACCGGTCAGATCGAAGGCGCCTATGAGAGTATCCGGAATATCGGTTACCGTAGCCGTTACCGGAGCTGTATCAGGCATGTAAGGCGCATCATCTTCGACACTGACCACGAAGCTACCGGAGACAGTACCGCCATTGCCGTCATTAACACTGACACCAAATGTCAGATCTTTAACATCTTCAATGCTGGTATCAGGGTGATCTATTGGTCCCAACAGATTGACCTGATAGTCCCAATCACCACTGCCATTACCCGCTGGCGGTGTCAGTACCACAGTCATTACTGCAAGGTTACCTACAGAGCCTGTCAGGGTGTGAGTCGCAACGTCCCACTGCCAGGTAACAGCCTGGCCACCTGAGGTGATACCACTTGGTGGTGTCAGGCTAACAGTCAGTGCATCACCATCCACATCCTGAAGCTGGATAGTGCCATTTGCAGTGGCACTGTCAGTGGTATCACTGCTGCCGTTTGAATCCGGCAGGCCATTGGTCAAGCCTTCCTCAGAGACAACAGCATTGGTAGTGGTAACGATAGTCGGTGCGTCGTTGACACTGTTGACCTTGATGGTCAGGGTCGCAGTATCACCATTGTTGGTCACATAGGTGATAACGGGCACAGTACCGTTCCAGTTGGCTTCCGGAGTAAAGGTATAACTACCATCCAGATTGATAACCAGAGTGCCACCCTCAACTGTGACATCTTCTCCTGCGATGTAGACCTGGCTATCCCCGGCTACGGTAAAGCTGGCCAGTTCAATGTCTTGGCCATCGCTGAACTCACCTGTGTCATTGTCAAAAATGTTGCCGGTTGCCAGCTGATCTTCATTGATTTCTTGGTAATCATCCACTGCAGCCGTGTACTTCTCGACTTTAACGTCCAGAGTCGATACTGCGGTTTGGTTGTTGTTATCTGTACCAACAATCTCAATACCTGAAATCTTCAGAGAGTCGACATCTATGTTATGGGGGAGATTCCCTATCAGCTCAGCGTTGACTATGATATTGCCTTCACTGCCTGCCGCTATGGCAGACCAATCCAGACTGATCTTCAATACGTCTTTATTTGGACCATTACCCGGCATTGAAGCTATTAGGTACTCACCCTCAAGGCGCCAGCTCAATGGGAAGTTTTCTCTTATCCCTTCCACTGTAATACCGCTGAAGTCACCATTTTGATAGTTGAAGCCGAAGTCTGAAAGTTCACTGTCACCAGCCTTGAAGCGCAGTGACTGTTGATCGGTATCCAGGTTGTCATCCTGCAAACCAAATTCATCCAGACTGGCCAGTGCATAGGAGGTAATAGCGACTGGAGCGCCTCCTGGAGCATCCAGGTGAATATCCAGATTGCCGTTGGTCTGATCGCCGTCACTGTCAGTGACCACTACACCAAAGTCCAGATCCAGAGGCTCTGTGGAGCTGACGATCTCCTGAGCGGTTGTGCCGGTCAGTTGGAACTTGGCACCGTCAGGCGTTACAGCACTCAGCTCGATATAGGCGATAGCGCCCAAATCACTGATAACTTCGTTGGGGCCGATTTCGCCTTCACCCAGCAGTTGACCGTTGGCATCATAGGCCTTGTAGTGCACCAGCACAGGGTCGTTATTACCGACGTTGAAGTTAAAGCTGGCACTGGCTACTGTGTCTGCATAGTCAACGATAAGGGTCTCACCACCTGAAACCCAAGGGTTAGCCACCCCAAAGCCGTTGTCTGTACCATTGACATCGGCCAAGTCTCCGTTGCCATCACGGCCGTAAAGCGTGAAAGCAACTTCGGCATCAGAGGGCACTTTGCTTGGATCGTTGTATATGTTGTAGGCACCGGTAGCGTTGTCATAAGTGACATACACGGTACCGCTGATGCCTCCTTTACCTCCGTCCAACGCGCCAATGTCTATCTCTTCCAGCTTGTCTATGCTCTGCAATATATCGAGCTGATAGCTGTCGCTGTTTGGATCTGTGTTGAGGGTAAAGATCAGCGTCTGATCAGGGTTAGACGCATCATAGGCCGTAGCAGGGCTTTCATCGCTTGTATAAGCGAACAGTTGATCCGGGTTGTTTGGATCGACAAAGAAGAAGACTGTTTTGCCTCCGGCCGTGATATCAGAAGCACCAAAGTAGGTTTGAGAACCAGCATCCCAGCCGTTTACGTTGCCGCTGAGATCGGCACTATAGTCTTTATCTGCTCCTGATGTGTTCATGACCCCAGTATAGGTGCCAACAGTGTTGACCCCATCCAAGATAGGTTCAACATCGACAACAGGTGAGTCGTCTTCAACTGTAACCTGGAATGAACTTGAGTCTGTCGCTCCTGAACCATCCGCGACATCAATGCCAAAGTTCAAATTGAGCACATCTTCAACATTGGCTACAGGATGATCCAGCGGAGCATGCAGTGTGACCTCATAACCCCAAGTACCACTGCTGTTACCCGCAGGAGCCGTGAGCGATATGGTCATCACCACAGTTGAACCGGCAGAGCCTGTCAAAGTCTGAGTACTGGCATCCCAACTCCAGGTTACATCGACGCCTCCGGAGGTTATACCTGATGGGCCGCTAAGCGTAACTTCCAGCTCATCGTTGTCAGGATCTTGCAGCTCAATGGTACCGTTGGCTATCACGGCATCTGTTGTATCTGTGTCGCCTACATCATCCGGCGCACCATCGGTCAGCCCCTCTTCAGATACGGCAACATTGGTGATGTTACCTATGCTTGGTGGGTTCTGGGCATCGAGAATAGTGGTGTCGGCGCTGTTGTTGGCACCAATGCTGGCATCGGCACCGCTGACACTGTTAATGGTGACGGTGAAGTCTTCAGCGCCTTCATAGATACCGTCGTTAATGGTGCTGATATCCAGCGGCACACTGGTGCTGCCGGCGGGAATGGTGACACTGGCAACGCCGGTGAAGTCGCTGCCGTCCTCGGCCACGCCGGAGTAGGTGAAGTTGACTACCACATCCTCGTCGGCCACCTGGTCGATGCTGACGGTGAAGGCGGCGGTTTCACCCTCGGTGACGCTGCTTTGATCGGCGACGATGCCGACCACGGGCGCATCCTGGGCGTCGAGAATAGTGGTGTCGGCGCTGTTGTTGGCACCAATGCCGGCATCGGCACCGCTGACACTGTTAATGGTGACGGTGAAGTCTTCAGCGCCTTCATAGATACCGTCGTTAATGGTGCTGATATCCAGCGGCACACTGGTGCTGCCGGCGGGAATGGTGACACTGGCAACGCCGGTGAAGTCGCTGCCGTCCTCGGCCACGCCGGAGTAGGTGAAGTTGACTACCACATCCTCGTCGGCCACCTGGTCGATGCTGACGGTGAAGGCGGCGGTTTCACCCTCGGTGACGCTGCTTTGATCGGCGACAATGCCGACCACAGGCGCATCCTGGGCATCGAGAATAGTGGTGTCGGCGCTGTTGTTGGCACCAATGCCGGCATCGGCTCCGCTGACACTGTCGATGGTGACGGTGAAGTCTTCGGCGCCTTCATAGATACCGTCGTTAATGGTGCTGATATCCAGCGGCACACTGGTGCTGCCGGCCGGAATGGTGACACTGGCAACGCCGGTGAAGTCGCTGCCGTCCTCGGCCACGCCGGAGTAGGTGAAGTTGACTACCACATCCTCGTCGGCCACCTGGTCGATGCTGACGGTGAAGGCGGCAGTCTCACCCTCGGTGACGCTGCTTTGATCGGCGACGATGCCGACCACAGGCGCATCCTGGGCGTCGAGAATAGTGGTGTCGGCGCTGTTGTTGGCACCAATGCCGGCATCGGCACCGCTGACACTGTCGATGGTGACGGTGAAGTCTTCGGCGCCTTCATAGATACCGTCGTTAATGGTGCTGATATCCAGCGGCACACTGGTGCTGCCGGCGGGAATGGTGACACTGGCAACGCCGGTGAAGTCGCTGCCGTCCTCGGCCACGCCGGAGTAGGTGAAGTTGACTACCACATCCTCGTCGGCCACCTGGTCGATGCTGACGGTGAAGGCGGCGGTTTCACCCTCGGTGACGCTGCTTTGATCGGCGACAATGCCGACCACAGGCGCATCCTGGGCATCGAGAATAGTGGTGTCGGCGCTGTTGTTGGCACCAATGCCGGCATCGGCACCGCTGACACTGTCGATGGTGACGGTGAAGTCTTCGGCGCCTTCATAGATACCGTCGTTAATGGTGCTGATATCCAGCGGCACACTGGTGCTGCCGGCGGGAATGGTGACACTGGCGACGCCGGTGAAGTCGCTGCCGTCCTCGGCCACGCCGGAGTAGGTGAAGTTGACTACCACATCCTCGTCGGCCACCTGGTCGATGCTGACGGTGAAGGCGGCAGTCTCACCCTCGGTGACACTGCTTTGATCGGCGACGATGCCGACCACAGGCGCATCCTGGGCATCGAGAATGGTGGTGTCGGCGCTGTTGTTGGCACCAATGCCGGCATCGGCACCGCTGACACTGTTAATGGTGACGGTGAAGTCTTCGGCGCCTTCATAGATACCGTCGTTAATGGTGCTGATATCCAGCGGCACACTGGTGCTGCCGGCCGGAATGGTGACACTGGCGACGCCGGTGAAGTCGCTGCCGTCCTCGGCCACGCCGGAGTAGGTGAAGTTGACTACCACATCCTCGTCGGCCACCTGGTCGATGCTGACGGTGAAGGCGGCAGTCTCACCCTCGGTGACACTGCTTTGATCGGCGACGATGCCGACCACAGGCGCATCCTGGGCATCGAGAATGGTGGTGTCGGCGCTGTTGTTGGCACCAATGCCGGCATCGGCACCGCTGACACTGTTAATGGTGACGGTGAAGTCTTCGGCGCCTTCATAGATACCGTCGTTAATGGTGCTGATATCCAGCGGCACACTGGTGCTGCCGGCCGGAATGGTGACACTGGCGACGCCGGTGAAGTCGCTGCCGTCCTCGGCCACGCCGGAGTAGGTGAAGTTGACTACCACATCCTCGTCGGCCACCTGGTCGATGCTGACGGTGAAGGCGGCAGTCTCACCCTCGGTGACGCTGCTTTGATCGGCGACGATGCCGACCACAGGCGCATCCTGGGCATCGAGAATGGTGGTGTCGGCGCTGCTCTCGGTAGGACTGATAGTCGCATCGGCACCGCTGACACTGTTAATGGTGACGGTGAAGTCTTCGGCGCCTTCATAGATACCGTCGTTAATGGTGCTGATATCCAGCGGCACACTGGTGCTGCCGGCGGGAATGGTGACACTGGCAACGCCGGTGAAGTCGCTGCCGTCCTCGGCCACGCCGGAGTAGGTGAAGTTGACCACCACATCCTCGTCGGCGACCTGGTCGATGCTGACGGTGAAGGCGGCGGTTTCACCCTCGGTGACGCTGCTTTGATCGGCGACGATGCCGACCACAGGCGCATCCTGGGCATCAAGAATGGTGGTGTCGGCGCTGTTGTTGGCACCAATGCTGGCATCGGCACCGCTGACACTGTTAATGGTGACGGTGAAGTCTTCGGCGCCTTCATAGATACCGTCGTTAATGGTGCTGATATCCAGCGGCACACTGGTGCTGCCGGCGGGAATGGTGACGCTGGCGACGCCGGTGAAGTCGGTACCGTCCTCGGCCACGCCGGAGTAGGTGAAGTTGACCACCACATCCTCGTCGGCGACCTGGTCGATGCTGACGGTGAAGGCGGCGGTTTCACCCTCGGTGACGCTGCTTTGATCGGCGACGATGCCGACCACAGGCGCATCCTGGGCATCGAGAATGGTGGTGTCGGCGCTGCTCTCGGTAGGACTGATAGTCGCATCGGCACCGCTGACACTGTTAATGGTGACGGTGAAGTCTTCGGCGCCTTCATAGATACCGTCGTTAATGGTGCTGATATCCAGCGGCACACTGGTGCTGCCGGCGGGAATGGTGACACTGGCAACGCCGGTGAAGTCGCTGCCGTCCTCGGCCACGCCGGAGTAGGTGAAGTTGACCACCACATCCTCGTCGGCGACCTGGTCGATGCTGACGGTGAAGGCGGCGGTTTCACCCTCGGTGACGCTGCTTTGATCGGCGACGATGCCGACCACAGGCGCATCCTGGGCATCAAGAATGGTGGTGTCGGCGCTGTTGTTGGCACCAATGCCGGCATCGGCACCGCTGACACTGTTAATGGTGACGGTGAAGTCTTCGGCGCCTTCATAGATACCGTCGTTAATGGTGCTGATATCCAGCGGCACACTGGTGCTGCCGGCGGGAATGGTGACACTGGCAACGCCGGTGAAGTCGCTGCCGTCCTCGGCCACGCCGGAGTAGGTGAAGTTGACTACCACATCCTCGTCGGCGACCTGGTCGATGCTGACGGTGAAGGCGGCGGTTTCACCCTCGGTGACGCTGCTTTGATCGGCGACGATGCCGACCACAGGCGCATCCTGGGCATCGAGAATGGTGGTGTCGGCGCTGCTCTCGGTAGGACTGATAGTCGCATCGGCACCGCTGACACTGTTAATGGTGACGGTGAAGTCTTCGGCGCCTTCATAGATACCGTCGTTAATGGTGCTGATATCCAGCGGCACACTGGTGCTGCCGGCGGGAATGGTGACGCTGGCAACGCCGGTGAAGTCGCTGCCGTCCTCGGCCACGCCGGAGTAGGTGAAGTTGACTACCACATCCTCGTCGGCGACCTGGTCGATGCTGACGGTGAAGGCGGCGGTTTCACCCTCGGTGACGCTGCTTTGATCGGCGACGATGCCGACCACAGGCGCATCCTGGGCATCGAGAATAGTGGTGTCGGCGCTGTTGTTGGCACCAATGCTGGCATCGGCACCGCTGACACTGTTAATGGTGACGGTGAAGTCTTCGGCGCCTTCATAGATACCGTCGTTAATGGTGCTGATATCCAGCGGCACACTGGTGCTGCCGGCGGGAATGGTGACACTGGCAACGCCGGTGAAGTCGGTGCCGTCCTCGGCCACGCCGGAGTAGGTGAAGTTGACTACCACATCCTCGTCGGCGACCTGGTCGATGCTGACGGTGAAGGCGGCGGTTTCACCCTCGGTGACGCTGCTTTGATCGGCGACGATGCCGACCACAGGCGCATCCTGGGCATCGAGAATGGTGGTGTCGGCGCTGCTCTCGGTAGGACTGATAGTCGCATCGGCACCGCTGACACTGTTAATGGTGACGGTGAAGTCTTCGGCGCCTTCATAGATACCGTCGTTAATGGTGCTGATATCCAGCGGCACACTGGTGCTGCCGGCGGGAATGGTGACGCTGGCAACGCCGGTGAAGTCGCTGCCGTCCTCGGCCACGCCGGAGTAGGTGAAGTTGACTACCACATCCTCGTCGGCGACCTGGTCGATGCTGACGGTGAAGGCGGCGGTTTCACCCTCGGTGACGCTGCTTTGATCGGCGACGATGCCGACCACAGGCGCATCCTGGGCATCGAGAATAGTGGTGTCGGCGCTGTTGTTGGCACCAATGCCGGCATCGGCACCGCTGACACTGTCGATGGTGACGGTGAAGTCTTCGGCGCCTTCATAGATACCGTCGTTAATGGTGCTGATATCCAGCGGCACACTGGTGCTGCCGGCGGGAATGGTGACGCTGGCAACGCCGGTGAAGTCGCTGCCGTCCTCGGCCACGCCGGAGTAGGTGAAGTTGACCACCACATCCTCGTCGGCGACCTGGTCGATGCTGACGGTGAAGGCGGCGGTTTCACCCTCGGTGACGCTGCTTTGATCGGCGACGATGCCGACCACAGGCGCATCCTGGGCATCGAGAATGGTGGTGTCGGCGCTGTTGTTGGCACCAATGCCGGCATCGGCACCGCTGACACTGTCGATGGTGACGGTGAAGTCTTCGGCGCCTTCATAGATACCGTCGTTAATGGTGCTGATATCCAGCGGCACACTGGTGCTGCCGGCGGGAATGGTGACGCTGGCAACGCCGGTGAAGTCGCTGCCGTCCTCGGCCACGCCGGAGTAGGTGAAGTTGACCACCACATCCTCGTCGGCGACCTGGTCGATGCTGACGGTGAAGGCGGCGGTTTCACCCTCGGTGACGCTGCTTTGATCGGCGACGATGCCGACCACAGGCGCATCCTGGGCATCGAGAATAGTGGTGTCGGCGCTGTTGTTGGCACCAATGCCGGCATCGGCACCGCTGACACTGTTAATGGTGACGGTGAAGTCTTCGGCGCCTTCATAGATACCGTCGTTAATGGTGCTGATATCCAGCGGCACACTGGTGCTGCCGGCGGGAATGGTGACACTGGCAACGCCGGTGAAGTCGCTGCCGTCCTCGGCCACGCCGGAGTAGGTGAAGTTGACTACCACATCCTCGTCGGCGACCTGGTCGATGCTGACGGTGAAGGCGGCGGTTTCACCCTCGGTGACGCTGCTTTGATCGGCGACGATGCCGACCACAGGCGCATCCTGGGCATCGAGAATGGTGGTGTCGGCGCTGCTCTCGGTAGGACTGATAGTCGCATCGGCACCGCTGACACTGTTAATGGTGACGGTGAAGTCTTCGGCGCCTTCATAGATACCGTCGTTAATGGTGCTGATATCCAGCGGCACACTGGTGCTGCCGGCGGGAATGGTGACGCTGGCAACGCCGGTGAAGTCGCTGCCGTCCTCGGCCACGCCGGAGTAGGTGAAGTTGACTACCACATCCTCGTCGGCGACCTGGTCGATGCTGACGGTGAAGGCGGCGGTTTCACCCTCGGTGACGCTGCTTTGATCGGCGACGATGCCGACCACAGGCGCATCCTGGGCATCGAGAATAGTGGTGTCGGCGCTGTTGTTGGCACCAATGCCGGCATCGGCACCGCTGACACTGTCGATGGTGACGGTGAAGTCTTCGGCGCCTTCATAGATACCGTCGTTAATGGTGCTGATATCCAGCGGCACACTGGTGCTGCCGGCGGGAATGGTGACGCTGGCGACGCCGGTGAAGTCGGTACCGTCCTCGGCCACGCCGGAGTAGGTGAAGTTGACCACCACATCCTCGTCGGCGACCTGGTCGATGCTGACGGTGAAGGCGGCGGTTTCACCCTCGGTGACGCTGCTTTGATCGGCGACGATGCCGACCACAGGCGCATCCTGGGCATCGAGAATGGTGGTGTCGGCGCTGTTGTTGGCACCAATGCCGGCATCGGCACCGCTGACACTGTCGATGGTGACGGTGAAGTCTTCGGCGCCTTCATAGATACCGTCGTTAATGGTGCTGATATCCAGCGGCACACTGGTGCTGCCGGCGGGAATGGTGACACTGGCAACGCCGGTGAAGTCGCTGCCGTCCTCGGCCACGCCGGAGTAGGTGAAGTTGACCACCACATCCTCGTCGGCCACCTGGTCGATGCTGACGGTGAAGGCGGCAGTCTCACCCTCGGTGACGCTGCTTTGATCGGCGACGATGCCGACCACAGGCGCATCCTGGGCATCGAGAATGGTGGTGTCGGCGCTGTTGTTGGCACCAATGCCGGCATCGGCACCGCTGACACTGTCGATGGTGACGGTGAAGTCTTCGGCGCCTTCATAGATACCGTCGTTAATGGTGCTGATATCCAGCGGCACACTGGTGCTGCCGGCGGGAATGGTGACACTGGCAACGCCGGTGAAGTCGCTGCCGTCCTCGGCCACGCCGGAGTAGGTGAAGTTGACCACCACATCCTCGTCGGCCACCTGGTCGATGCTGACGGTGAAGGCGGCAGTCTCACCCTCGGTGACGCTGCTTTGATCGGCGACGATGCCGACCACAGGCGCATCCTGGGCATCGAGAATGGTGGTGTCGGCGCTGTTGTTGGCACCAATGCCGGCATCGGCACCGCTGACACTGTCGATGGTGACGGTGAAGTCTTCGGCGCCTTCATAGATACCGTCGTTAATGGTGCTGATATCCAGCGGCACACTGGTGCTGCCGGCGGGAATGGTGACACTGGCGACGCCGGTGAAGTCGCTGCCGTCCTCGGCCACGCCGGAGTAGGTGAAGTTGACTACCACATCCTCGTCGGCCACCTGGTCGATGCTGACGGTGAAGGCGGCAGTCTCACCCTCGGTGACACTGCTTTGATCGGCGACGATGCCGACCACAGGCGCATCCTGGGCATCGAGAATGGTGGTGTCGGCGCTGTTGTTGGCACCAATGCCGGCATCGGCTCCGCTGACACTGTCGATGGTGACGGTGAAGTCTTCGGCGCCTTCATAGATACCGTCGTTAATGGTGCTGATATCCAGCGGCACACTGGTGCTGCCGGCGGGAATGGTGACACTGGCGACGCCGGTGAAGTCAGTGCCGTCCTCGGCCACGCCGGAGTAGGTGAAGTTGACTACCACATCCTCGTCGGCGACCTGGTCGATGCTGACGGTGAAGGCGGCAGTCTCACCCTCGGTGACGCTGCTTTGCTCGGCGACGATGCCGACCACAGGCGCATCCTGGGCATCGAGAATGGTGGTGTCGGCGCTGTTGTTGCTGCCTATCTCCAGTTGTTCAAGGCTATTATCAACGTCAGTAACACCACTTATGGTGACGCTTAGATTTTCGCTATTTTCATAGACACCATCGTTAATGGTATTAACCGTAAAGCTTTGCTGGCTATCACCGGTAATGGTCACGCTTGGAGGTAAATTATCAACATCTGCCGCAGATGCTGAACCACCCCAATCAAGCGCAACGCTAACCGAAGCGCCACTAGGAAGGGTTACCGGGTTACCGTTGGCATCGACCAAAGTCACTGTATAAGTGATTTCACCACCTTCAGCGACACTGGATTTGTCTACGCTGATCTGGGCAAAAACTGTGTCGGTAGTGTCATTTACCAGTGTGGAAGCTGTGTCACTGGTATCCAGGTTTTCAAAATTACCACCTTGTGCACTATCTATACCTACGGTCAGAGTTTCCGCATCAACAAATACATCATCTGTCGGTGCATCAACGGTCACGGTGCCGGAGGTCTGACCGGCCGCAATGGTGATGCTGGCGCCGTTGGACAGGGTCAGTACCAGGTCGGTTTCGGGGGCATTATTGACCGTGGCGGTATAGCTGATCTGGCCGCCTTCATTCACTTCAGCCGGGGCAGTCAGGGTGACCGTGGTGGTATCTATGGTGTCATTGACCTGAGTATCGACACTGTTGCCGAGGTCCAGGTTTTCATAGTTGCCGCCCTGGGCACCGGTGACATTGACCGTGAGGGTTTCACCGTCCTGATAGACATCATCCGTCGGTGCATCAACGGTCACGGTGCCGGAGGTCTGACCGGCCGCAATGGTGATGCTGGCGCCGTTGGACAGGGTCAGTACCAGGTCAGTTTCAGGGGCATTATTGACCGTGGCGGTATAGCTGATCTGGCCGCCTTCATTCACTTCAGCCGGGGCAGTCAGGGTGACCGTGGTGGTATCTATGGTGTCATTGACCTGAGTATCGACACTATTGCCGAGGTCCAGGTTTTCGTAGTTGCCGCCCTGGGACTCAGTGACACCGACATTCAGTACTTCAGTGTCCAAGTAGACATCATCGCTGGGGGCGTCGACGGTAACGCTGCCTGAAGTTTGGCCAACAGGGATCACTATAGTTGCGCCGTTGGACAAGGTCAGAACCAAATCACTTTCCAGAGGAGCATTGTCTACAACAGCAGTGTAGGTAATGCTGCCACCCTCGTTGACTTGGGTTGGCGCCAACAAGGTTACAGTGCTGGGAGCAACTTGAGTCAACTCGAAGGTGTTTTGTGACAAGCCATCTTGCAGTGTAATGGCATCAGCTTCGACGCCCGCTGAATCGTAGCCACTGGCAGCCAGAGTTTCTGCCCCACTTCTTGCCAAGGAAACAAAGCCGGACGTCCCCTCATTCCCTTGAGCTCCACCGGCAGCAGTATCAGGCAATGAAGCGGTTGGATCTTCTCCCGCAGCGATAAGGGCCTGTAGCTGAGCAATTTCAGAATCTGTTGCAGAATCGGCACTTTGCAACGCTTCCTGAGGGACTTCAGCTTCACTTCCAAGACTGTTTCCGTCACTGAGCAAGAGCTCTATTTGTGCATCATTATCGACAAAAACTTCGCTTCCCTGCGCGACGAAGTCGCCCTGTTGTAGTGGCACTTGCTGGCCATTTGACATGACATAAGCCTTGCCATTCAAAGTCTTAACTTGACCATCTTGTGTAGTGATAAGTGCTTTCATGTCCCGCCCCCGGCGCTTGCAATATCCGTATCAGTGAAGTTGCAGCCCAATAGGTTTGGGTTGCAAGTTGGCAAATAGTGTAAATCTCTTGGATGCGATTTTAGATTAATTAGTTTCAAAGGTCAATTTTTTGACGCTACTTGTAATTTTATTAATATGCTGATTTAAAAGGAGTATTTTTTGTTGTTGATTAATAAAAAAACAGGAGCCTGCGGCTCCTGTTGATTCTATTGAAAAAATTATTGCTTAAGGTTAGGGAATTAATTGTTCCTCGGATGAATAAGTATAGTTAGGCTCTGGAAGAGAAGCCTGAACAACAGGTTGAGTGACCAACAATGCACCGTCGGAGATAAGGGATTGAATAATCACACCTTCATCTGTAGTTCCATACTCTGCGGACAGATCCACACCATTGAGAACTATGGTGACACTGTCCCCTCCGGCACCTGTTGTGTCGACGCTTATGATGGTGTTGCCACCCACGAAGCTGAAGTCCAGGTAATCATCCAAAACCCCGTTTTCTTCATTGACCAAGATGTCTGATAAATCCAGTACATCTGTGTTAGGGTCGAAGTTATAGACTTCATCAGTGCTGCCATCTGCAGACCCTGCATCCCAGATCAATATATCTCTGTCATTGTCTATGCCAGCATCCAAGCGATCACTGCCGGGGCCGCCAACCAGATAGTCGGCACCTGTACCGCCAAAGATGTAGTCATTGCCGGCACCACCCAGTAGTTGGTCATCACCTTCCAGACCATAGATGGTGTCATTTCCTTCGCGACCGACAATTTCATCGCTTTGGTTTGCCCCGGTGAGCGAGTCACTTTGAGTGCTACCAAAGATGAGATTATCTATGTCGTCGGTTCCTGTTACCGTAATGGCATCATCAGGTAGCAGCTCGTGAGTAAATACAGCTTGTACATACCTGGCCTGATAACTGCCTCCATCATTGTCGAAGTAAGTAATGGTCCAAAGATCGCCTGCTTGGGCCGGATTCAAAGTCAGGTAGTCGGCGAGAGTTACTGAGTTATCCGATTCTTGCACTATCTGATCGTAGCCAATACTGGCCTTCATCAAGCCAGAATCCGCATCATAGAACCAAGTCTGTTCTACGCTATCGACGGGATCTGCCAATAGTACTATGAAGGTTATGCCGTTAATGGTAAGCCTGACTGAGACCTCCGTTTCCCGCTTGCTGCCCGCGGTAGTGTCAATGTCTCTCTCATCTCCGGGAATTGGAATGGCAAAGGGCGATTTCTGGTAATCGGTAAACAGATCCAGGCTACCATTGGTTGGATCTAGATTAATGGCATCGGCGAATCCGCCACTGATACTGAGGACAGCATCCTGATCATTCCCTGAGGTCAAAGGCGATGAACCATCACCTATGGTGACACTTTCCCCTCCCAAGCTGTTACCAGGCACAGCATGGATGATGAAGTCACCATCAACCTGATCTGTACCTGAGTTGATTGTGAAGGTCAGAGAAATATCCAGTTGTTCCTCTATGTCACCGTTATCCCCCGGCATATAGACCAGACTGCCCAACTCTGTGGCAGATAAGGCCTCAGGATTGTTAAAGTCATACTGCACCAGCATCTGGATGTCTTCATCCCAATACCAAATGGAGCCTATCTCGGCGGTTTCCCCCGGATCGATAAACTCAAGGCTCAGGTTTGTGATGCTAATATCATCAGTAGCATCTACATCGCTCGGTACATCAATGTTTAGCGGATAGCCGGCAAGATAAGGATCCGAGAGTTGCAACAGGGAGGCCGGAACCCAGATCTCTTTGGCAAATTCGCCTTCAACCGGGTCGTTGGTACCATTGATGGTGATAGTCACGGTTTCAGTGTCGGTGCCGCCGTTGCCGTCATCGACCGTGACATCAAAGCTCAGGGTGATGGTCTCGCCGACGGCGAGGAACTGCACCAGGCTGTTGGCAATGTCATAGCTCCAGCCGGAGTTGTCGACACTGAAGCCGGCCGCCAGCGCATCCTGGGTAGCTTGATCCAGGGCGCCGCCGCTCCAGAGTACATCGCCGTTATAACTGCTGCCGACGCTGTGGCTGTCGTTGATATCGACATCGGTGAAGCTCAAATCGCCGCTGTCGCTGAGCATCCCGGCTACGACATCGACATCCTCGGTGACCGCGCCGCTCATATCGATGCTCAGCACAGGTGCATCATTGGTGCCGGTGATGGTCACTGTGACGGTGTCGGTACCGGTGCCGCCGTTGCCGTCATCGACCGTGACATCAAAGCTTAAGGTGATGGTCTCGCCGACGGCGAGGAACTGCACCAGGCTGTTGGCAATGTCATAGCTCCAACCGGCGTTGTCGACACTGAAGCCGGCCGCCAGTGCATCCTGGGTGGCTTGATCCAGGGCGCCGCCGCTCCAGAGTACATCGCCGTTATAACTGCTGCCGACGCTGTGGCTGTCGTTGATATCGACATCGGTGAAGCTCAAATCGCCGCTGTCGCTGAGCATCCCGGCTACGACATCGACATCCTCGGTGACCGCGCCGCTCATGTCGATGCTCAGCACAGGTGCATCATTGGTGCCGGTGATGGTCACAGTGACGGTGTCGGTATCGGTGCCGCCGTTGCCGTCATCGACGCTGACATCAAAGCTTAAGGTGATGGTCTCGCCGACGGCGAGGAACTGCACCAGGCTGTTGGCAATGTCATAGCTCCAGCCGGCGTTGTCGACACTGAAGCCGGCCGCCAGCGCATCCTGGGTGGCTTGATCCAGGGCGCCGCCGCTCCAGCTGACATCATTGTTATAGCTGCTGCCGACGCTGTGGCTGTCGTTGATGTCGACATCGGTGAAGCTCAGGCTGCCGCTGTCGCTGAGCATGCCATTGATAACATCGACATCTTCGGTGACCGCGCCGCTCATGTCGATGCTCAGCACAGGTGCATCATTGGTGCCGGTGATGGTCACTGTCACGGTGTCGGTATCGATGCCGCCGTTGCCGTCATCGACCGTGATATCAAAGCTTAAGGTGATGGTCTCGCCGACGGCGAGGAATTGCACCAGGCTGTTGGCAATGTCATAGCTCCAGCCGGCGTTGTCGACACTGAAGCCGGCCGCCAGCGCATCCTGGGTGGCTTGATCCAGGGCGCCGCCGCTCCAGAGTACATCGCCGTTGTAGCTGCTGCCGACGCTGTGGCCGTCGTTGACATCGACATCGGTGAAGCTCAAATCGCCGCTGTCGCTGAGCATGCCATTGATAACATCGACATCCTCGGTGACCGCACCGCTCATATCGATGCTCAGCACAGGTGCATCATTGGTGCCGGTGATGGTCACTGTGACGGTGTCGGTATCGGTGCCACCGTTGCCGTCATCGACGCTGACATCAAAGCTCAGGGTGATGGTCTCGCCGACGGCGAGGAACTGCACCAGGCTGTTGGCAATGTCATAGCTCCAGCCGGCGTTGTCGACACTGAAGCCGGCCGCCAGCGCATCCTGGGTGGCTTGATCCAGGGCGCCGCCGCTCCAGAGTACATCGCCGTTGTAGCTGCTGCCGACGCTGTGGCCGTCGTTGACATCGACATCGGTGAAGCTCAAATCGCCGCTGTCGCTGAGCATGCCATTGATAACATCGACATCCTCGGTGACCGCACCGCTCATATCGATGCTCAGCACAGGTGCATCATTGGTGCCGGTGATGGTCACTGTGACGGTGTCGGTATCGGTGCCACCGTTGCCGTCATCGACAGTGACATCAAAGCTCAGGGTGATGGTCTCGCCGACGGCGAGGAACTGTACCAGGCTGTTGGCGATGTCATAGCTCCAGCCGGCGTTGTCGACACTGAAGCCGGCCGCCAGCGCATCCTGGGTGGCTTGATCCAGGGCGCCGCCGCTCCAGAGTACATCGCCGTTATAGCTGCTGCCGACGCTGTGGCTGTCGTTGATGTCGACATCGGTGAAGCTCAAATCGCCGCTGTCGCTGAGCATCCCGGCTACGACATCGACATCCTCGGTGACCGCGCCGCTCATGTCGATGCTCAGCACAGGTGCATCATTGGTGCCGGTGATGGTCACCGTGACGGTGTCGGTATCGGTGCCGCCGTTGCCGTCATCGACCGTGACATCAAAGCTCAAGGTGATGGTTTCGCCGACGGCGAGGAACTGTACCAGGCTGTTGGCGATGTCATAGCTCCAGCCGGCGTTGTCGACACTGAAGCCGGCCGCCAGCGCATCCTGGGTGGCTTGATCCAGGGCGCCGCCGCTCCAGAGTACATCGCCGTTATAGCTGCTGCCGACGCTGTGGCTGTCGTTGATGTCGACATCGGTGAAGCTCAAATCGCCGCTGTCGCTGAGCATTCCGGCTACGACATCGACATCCTCGGTGACCGCGCCGCTCATGTCGATGCTCAGCACAGGTGCATCATTGGTGCCGGTGATGGTCACCGTGACGGTATCGGTGTCGGTGCCGCCGTTGCCGTCATCGACCGTGACATCAAAGCTCAAGGTGATGGTCTCGCCGACGGCGAGGAACTGCACCAGGCTGTTGCTAATGTCATAGCTCCAGCCGGCGTTGTCGACACTGAAGCCGGCCGCCAGCGCATCCTGGGTGGCTTGATCCAGGGCGCCGCCGCTCCAGAGTACATCGCCGTTATAGCTGCTGCCGACGCTGTGGCTGTCGTTGATGTCGACATCGGTGAAGCTCAAATCGCCGCTGTCGCTGAGCATTCCGGCTACGACATCGACATCCTCGGTGACCGCGCCGCTCATGTCGATGCTCAGCACCGGCGCATCATTGGTGCCGGTGATGGTCACTGTGACGGTGTCGGTATCGGTGCCGCCGTTGCCGTCATCGACCGTGACATCAAAGCTCAAGGTGATGGTCTCGCCGACGGCGAGGAACTGCACCAGGCTGTTGGCAATGTCATAGCTCCAGCCGGCGTTGTCGACACTGAAGCCGGCCGCCAGCGCATCCTGGGTGGCTTGATCCAGGGCGCCGCCGCTCCAGAGTACATCGCCGTTATAGCTGCTGCCGACGCTGTGGCTGTCGTTGATGTCGACATCGGTGAAGCTCAAATCGCCGCTGTCGCTGAGCATTCCGACCACGACATCGACATCCTCGGTGACCGCGCCGCTCATGTCGATGCTCAGCACCGGCGCATCATTGGTGCCGGTGATGGTCACTGTCACGGTATCGGTATCAGTGCCGCCGTTGCCATCATCGACCGTGACATCAAAGCTTAAGGTGATGGTCTCGCCGACGGCGAGGAACTGCACCAGGCTGTTGGCAATGTCATAGCTCCAGCCGGCGTTGTCGACACTGAAGCCGGCCGCCAGCGCATCCTGGGTGGCTTGATCCAGGGCGCCGCCGCTCCAGAGTACATCGCCGTTATAGCTGCTGCCGACGCTGTGGCCGTCGTTGATATCGACATCGGTGAAGCTCAAATCGCCGCTGTCGCTGAGCATCCCGGCCAGCACATCGACATCCTCGGTGACCGCGCCGCTCATGTCGATGGTCAGCACAGGTGCATCATTGGTGCCGGTGATGGTCACAGTGACGGTGTCGGTATCGGTGCCGCCGTTGCCGTCATCGACGCTGACATCAAAGCTCAGGGTGATGGTCTCGCCGACGGCGAGAAACTGCACCAGGCTGTTGGCGATGTCATAGCTCCAGCCGGCGTTGTCGACACTGAAGCCGGCCGCCAGCGCATCCTGGGTGGCTTGATCCAGGGCGCCGCCGCTCCAGAGTACATCGCCGTTATAGCTGCTGCCGACGCTGTGGCTGTCGTTGATGTCGACATCGGTGAAGCTCAAATCGCCGCTGTCGCTGAGCATCCCGGCTACGACATCGACATCCTCGGTGACCGCGCCGCTCATATCGATGCTCAGCACCGGTGCATCATTGGTGCCGGTGATGGTCACTGTGACGGTGTCGGTATCGGTGCCGCCGTTGCCGTCATCGACCGTGACATCAAAGCTTAAGGTGATGGTCTCGCCGACGGCGAGGAACTGCACCAGGCTGTTGGCGATGTCATAGCTCCAGCCGGCGTTGTCGGCACTGAAGCCGGCCGCCAGGGCATCCTGGGTGGCTTGATCCAGGGCGCCGCCGCTCCAGAGTACATCGCCGTTATAGCTGCTGCCGACGCTGTGGCTGTCGTTGATATCGACATCGGTGAAGCTCAAATCGCCGCTGTCGCTGAGCATCCCGGCCAGCACATCGACATCCTCGGTGACCGCGCCGCTCATGTCGATGCTCAGCACCGGCGCATCATTGGTGCCGGTGATGGTCAGAGTGACGGGTTGTGAATCACTGGCGCCAAAGGCATCGGTGACTGTTAGTGTGAAGCTCAAGGTGATGGTTTCGCCGACGGCGAGAAACTGCACCAGGCTGTTGGCGATGTCATAGCTCCAGCCGGCGTTGTCGGCACTGAAGCCGGCCGCCAGCGCATCCTGGGTGGCTTGAGCCAGGGCACCGCCGCTCCAGCTCGCATCGCCATTGTAGCTGCTGCTGACAACATGGCTGTCACCAATATCCACATCGGTGAAGCTCAAGCTGCCGCTGTCGCTGAGCATACCATTGATGACATCAAGATCTTCAATGACGGCGCCACTTGCGTCAGCGCTGAGAATAGGGGCGTCATTGGTGCCTATGATGGTAATAGTGACCAGTTGCTCGGCGTTGGCGCCATACTCATCTGTCACCGTGACAGTGAAGGTTTCAGTGCGAATCTCGCCTTCCAGTAAACCATCAACGGCGGCGTTGTCGAGCTGATAATTCCAGGCGCCGGTGGCGGCATCAACACTGAAGCTGCCAAGTGGGCTGTCGGCACTGCCGGACCAAATAAGTACGGCACCATTATCCACATCGCTGGCACTGAGCTGGCCACTGACACCCGGAGTTCCGGGATCGACGCTGCTATCGTCAAATTGACCGGCTTCACGCACAGTGCCGTCGGCATCGCCCTCGCCAGGAGGGTTAATTATCGGGCCATCGTTGGTGCCGGTGATGGTCAGAGTGACTAGCTGTGAATCACTGGCGCCAAAGGCATCGGTGACTGTTAGTGTGAAGCTCAAGGTGATGGTTTCGCCGACTGCGAGGAACTGCACCAAGCTGTTGGCAATGTCATAGCTCCAACCAGAGTTGTCGGCACTGAAGCCGGCAGCCAGGGCATCCTGGGTGGCTTGATCCAGGGCGCCGCCGCTCCAGCTTACATCGCCATTGTAGCTGCTGCTGACAACATGGCTGTCACCAATATCCACATCGGTGAAGCTCAGGCTGCCGCTGTCGCTGAGCATACCATTGATGACATCAAGATCTTCGGTGATACTGCCGCTGCTATCGGCGCTGAGAATGGGGGCGTCATTGGTGCCTATGATGGTAATAGTGACCAGTTGCTCGGCGCTGGCGCCAAACTCATCAGTTACAGTAACAGAGAAGGTTTCGGTGCGAATTTCGCCTTCCAGCAGGCCTTCGGCTGCAGCGTTATCGAGCTGATAATTCCAGGCGCCGGTGGCGGCATCTATGCTGAAGCTGCCAAGTGGGCTGTCGGCACTGCCGGACCAAATAAGCACGGCACCGTTGTCCACATCGCTGGCGCTGAGTTGGCCACTGACACCCGGGGTACCTGGGTCTATGCTGCCGTCATCGAACTGGCCGGCTTCTCGCACAGCACCATCGGCCTCACCCGGCTGGGGTGTGCTGATCACGGGCACATCGTTGGTGCCAGTGATAGTGATAGTCAAGGTCTGGACGCTGGTATCACCATCGGCATCGGTCAGCAGATAGGAGAAGACTTCCGTCAGGGATTCTCCCTGAGCGAGCGCCTGAACAGCTTGTGCTGCAGAATTGATTTGATAGTTGTAACTGCCATCGGCATTGAGGGTCAGCAGGCCGTAGCTGCCTGAAACCTGGCTTTGATTGGATACGGCATTATCAAGGTTGCCGCCACTGCCAGCGGCTGTTACCTGTGCGGTATCGCCGCCCTGAACATCGTTGTCGAGCAGATTGCCGCTAATGGCCAGTAGTGAGTCTTCATCTACACTGTTGATGTCGTCCTGACCGCTTGGAGCGTCATCCAGTACCGAGATGGTAAGGGTATTACCGACACTGTTTCCTTCTAGATCGGTCAATATCAGGTTGAAAGCCTGGGAGAAGTCATCACTTGAACTGTGGTCAACCGCGGAATTGAGGGTAAAGCTGTAGCTGATATTGCCGTTTATCAGGTCAACGGCGTTGATGGTGAGCACGCCGTATTCGGTATTGATACTGACAGGGCCATTAAAAACTCCGCCTGAGACAATGGAAACCCCATCCAGGGTCAAGCTTGCCACGCCGGCCGCGGCACTAAAGCTCAAGTTACCGGTTTGGGTCAAGGCTGTGGGTGATGGAGTGGTTCCTGTTGGCAGGTTGGCATCTGAGAGTGTGGCAGCGCCGCTATTGAGCGTGGGGCCTGTCAGGGGAAGGTCCTCAAGCAGTATTTCTTCTTGAGTGGTAATGGCGGTTTGGTCAAAGCCACTGGTGTCGTAGCCTGCGCTGGCCAATAACTCAGATCCGTCTCTGTCTACGGCAACATAGCCGAAATCACCTTGGTTACCGGCTGTTCCGGCCCCGGCTGCGGTAGCAGGCAGATTTGCGGTAGGGTCGTCACCAGCAAGTATCTGAGCCTGCAGTGCGGCTATCTCGGCATCGACTCCACTGTTGGCGAATTGGGCGACATCTGCGGCCGCGCTATCCGGCTGAGGTTGAGCGCTGGGCTGTGCATTTTGCTCTGTCAGCCTTGTACCATCGGCATATTCGATAGTGAAGGTATCGTTTGCGGTGAAGATGATCTCTTCACCATTGCGGATGAGATCCCCGATACTCAAATCGCGGATATTGCCATTTTCGTCCTTGGCCTTGAGTTGCCCAACCAAATTGGTGACAACCGCGTCTTGCTTACTGATTGCGACGCCCATAACTCATACTCCTTTGCACGCAAATACTGACGGCAAGGTCACTCTGTGCCCACGAGCGTCAGCTAAAGGTATTAATTATTAAGTCTGAGGTTGAAACTGAGGCTGTCAAATGTGTGACACTGATCGCGGTTGGAATGTTGTTGAGAGACAATTTGTCCGCTTTGGAGAATCTATCTCGCATTCATGCGGTTACGGTATGCGTGCAGATAATCTTGTGATGGCTAATAAAAAAGCCACTAAATAAGTGGCTTTTTTATTACGAAAAGGTCTAGCGATTAGTCGCTCTTGGCGGCTTGCTTGTAGCTATTGAAAGCCCCTTGATGATCGGCCAACTGCTCTTGAAGTCTGGCCAAGGCCAACCAGTATTCCTTACGGGGCAGTAAGTGACACAAGCGTTCCCATGCGGCTCGGGCCAGACTGAATTCACGGCAGAGTTCATGAATTTGGGCCATGCAGTGTTGGTAGTCGGCATGGTTCTCTAGCTTGGGTTCCAAGTTCTTCAGCAGTTTCAGGGTTTCACTGTCCTGGGCTTCAAAAATCTTCGGCAAAACTTCAAGTACAGAGGCGCAAGGTTCCTTCTTCAGCGCCTTGTTCAGTAGTTTCAGGGCTTCGTCACGGCGGTTGAAGCCGGCAAGCCCCAAGGCATATTGTGCCATATTGGCTTGTTGGCTGCGTTCCTGGCGGCTAAGCCAGTGCCAACACTTTTCCAGTTCCTGCTCGCTGCGAAGGGCTGCCTGGGCCAGCAAAGCATTATTTACCCTCTGGTTCAGGAGCTCGTATTCTTCATTATCCAGGATCTGCTTTTTGCGCAGCGCCGGCAGTAACAGTTTCAGAGCCTGCCAGTCAAGCTGGCTCTGGTAAAGCTCCAGTGCCAGTTGCAGTACCGGAGCCTTGCTCTTGCTGCTGGGTTGCAGTTTGTCCAGCTGCTCGCGGGCCTTTTCCAGCTCGCCTTGCTGCATGTAGTAGCGCACTCTGGTGGTGGTTACCGCCTGGGTCGCCAGTGGCAACAGGGCAGCCTTATTCAGGTAGTCGTCCCGCTCTTCATTTTTGAACTGTCTTTGGGCCGCTCTGGCGGCAGCCAGATAATTGAGAGCCGGCAGTTCACCGGCTTCGGCGCCTTTTTGCATCGCTTTTTCGGCCGCAGGCCAATCCTCTTCTGCCAACGCCAGTGCGCCGGTGAGCGTGTACTTGCGGGCGGCATTGCGGCGCCAGCGCCGCGGCAGGTAACGACTGCTTAATACCAGATTCAGCACAGTGACCAGTAGCCATTCCAGCAACTGCAGTAGAGCAAAGAAGATGATGAGTGCCATAACGGCAAACAGCAGATTGGTTTCCAGCTGCCAGTCCAGAAAGGCGATATAGACATAGCCTGTTTTGCCGGCAAAAAGCGGACTCAGACAGGCACCAGCCAGAATAATCACCAGATAGATGAGTACTCTTATCATAGTTCAGCCCCCGGCATGAGTTCGCCATAGGTGACCAACTGTTTGAGTTGAGCGCTGGATTCAAATTTTGTCAGATTGATGGGATCCAGTTGCAGACTGGACAAAGCATTGATTGCAGTCAGCACCTCTTCAGTGCGTGGATCGTCGAGATCGAAATATTGCTGGATCCACTTGCGGGCCATGGCCAATGACTGGCGGTAGTTGAGCTCATCATATTGATAGAGGGCCAGTTGCGACTGCAGCAGCTTATTGCGGATATTCTCGAATAAATACCATTCCTGCTGGGGAGACAGCAGCGGAGTGATATCTGAGCTTATCTTGCGGATAGTGAAGAAATCTTCCTTCAGTGCGCTCCAGGTCTTGGACAGGTTGCTCTGCCAATCACCTATGGAGTCAGACATCTTGTTTTCTGCTTCTGGCTCCATTTGCTGGCTGCCGACACGATTGAGTGGCAACTTGTCCAGCTTGGTGATAATGCCATCGAGGGTGAACACAGTACCTGCGATATCGGTATTCTTGATGGCGCTGACCGCCGCCATATCGTTGGCGAGGGCACGACGCAGAGGCATGAGTGAAGGCTCCTGCATGGCAGCAATACGCTCATCGGCAGCCTGTAACAGGCCGGTTGCCGTTTGCGGATCTTTCTCCAGCCACAGTTTACGTCCCGCCATCCGCACCAGATATTCGGCTTCTGCCGCCATCCAATGGTTGGGGTTACGCTGTGCCAGAGTGGCGATGCGGGTTTGCATCTGCTGCTGGGCATCGCTCAGTTGTTCTATGGCACCTTGCTGCTGTTGATTTTGCTGCCGGTCGCTTCTCAGTTGCTGCTCCAGTGCCTGCAATCTGGCCTCTGGAGCTTGTTTGACTTGTTCTAGAGTGGTTGCCAGTTGCGCATTGGCGGCTTGCTGTTGCTGCAGTTGCCAAAAGAGATAAGCACCTATGGCGCAGGCCAGCAGTGCCAGCAACAGGCTCAATAGTAGCGTCAGTCTCAGGGGCCATGAGCTGCGCTTGGCTGTCGCCGCTGGGGTTTCTTGCTCTGTGGTACCCAAGGGTTGGGTAGGCAGTGCGGGGGTATCGCTCCCGACTTCTGGCTTACTGTTATCCATTAATGCAGTCCTTTAACGCGACAATAGGGCTGGAAATCGGGAGGGGGGAAAACTAGAGCCTCAATGCCTTGAGTACGGCTTTACTGTTGGCTGCCGTGGCATCGGTCACTTGAGTTAATCCGGCGACCACGGCCTTATCTACCACCCGAATACTGGGAACTATAATATGACATGCTTGCAGCCAAGCAAAATACTCTTTTGGCAGCAGTCGGATAAGGTTCATCAGGCTCTCGGCGCTGCTGAGTACTATGGTGTCTATTCCGAAGTCTTGCCATTCCTTGACCAGTTGTACTGCATCATAGGCAGGACAAGTGCGGCGGTAGACTTCCCAGAATTGAACCGACGCCCCATATTGCTGGAGTGTTTGTCCCAGTACTTCCCGGCCACCGTTGCCGCGAATAATGACCACTTTCTTGTGTTTTACCGCTTCGGGTTGCAAACCCGGCAGGGTTAACAGGCCTTCAGTCTGTTGATTGTCATCCGGCGCTTTATGGCCCCGGATGCCATACTGTGCAAAGGCCTCGAAAGTGGCTTCGCCGACGGCAAAATATTGAATATGTGACGGCCAGGGAGCATTGAGTGCCTGAGTACCGAAATGCACCGCATTGGTGCTGACAAACACAATAATGTCGGCATCAAGGACCTCGGCAGGGGAAATACCTTTATCCTCCATGGCCTCAACAGCCAAGAGAGGGGTCACCATAAAAGGTATGCCCCTTTCTGTCAGCGCCTGTTCCATGGCGTGATTGCGCCCCTCGGGGCGCGTCAACAACACTCTCATGGTGCCGCCTTGTTATTTGCCGTAAACGGCATCCAATATGGTTTTGGCGCCTTTGCTCAGCAGTTCTTCTGCCAGGGCGTTACCCAGGGCTACGGCCTCGTCTTGGTGACCGCTGACTTGACCTGTGATCACCTCGGAGCCATCCGGATTACCTACCAAGCCTCTGAGGCTCAGCTGTTCGCCCTGGATTTCGGCATAGGCACCAATGGGGACCTGGCAACCCCCTTCCAAACGTGTGTTCATTGCCCGTTCTGCCAGTACGCGATAGCGGGTTTCTTTATGCTCAAGCGGTGCCAACAAGGCTTTTACCCGCTCATCGTCGGTGCGACATTCGATGCCCACAGCGCCTTGGCCGTTGGCCGGCAGTGATTCTTCGGCGCTGATAAAGCTGGCGATACGCTCTGATAATTTCAAGCGAATAAGCCCGGCAGCAGCCAGAATGATGGCATCATATTCACCGGCATCCAGTTTACCCAGACGGGTTCCCACGTTGCCGCGCAGATCTTTGATGATAAGGTCCGGGCGACGGGCTCTGAGCTGACACTGACGACGCAGACTTGAAGTACCCACAACCGCGCCTTGAGGCAGTTCATCTATACTCTTGTAGCTGTTGGAAACGAAGGCATCACGGGGATCTTCACGTTCGCAGATCACTTCCAGCCCCAGCCCTTCGGGAAACTCAACCGGCACATCTTTCATGGAATGCACGGCGATATCCGCCTGGTCTTCCAGCATGGCGACTTCCAGCTCTTTAACGAACAGCCCCTTGCCGCCCACTTTGGCCAGAGGAGTATCCAGGATGACATCACCCTTGGTGCTCATTGGCAGCAGTTCTACTGTCAGCCCGGGGTGAATGCGTTCCAGCTCGGCTTTGACAAATTCTGCCTGCCACATGGCGAGAGGGCTTTTACGTGTTGCTATGCGAATGCGATTTTCTGACATGCCAATCTTTTCCGTGAGAGTACGTTAAATGCGCCAATGCTAACATTGCCCATTGGAGAATGGCACCGAACGCTGCTCAATCTTTGAAGTGGGCACGTTAAATTTTCGCCAAATAGTGTGATCTTGATCTCATTACTTGCCTGCTACCTTAAAAGTGTTAGCATGATCATCTAACTGGTTCAGGGATAGTGAAATTCGGATGATCGAGCGTCAGCGACAATACGCCGAATACGCCGAGCGCCTCAATCGAGTGCGTTTGGCCCGTGCTCAGGCGCTGTTTTCCCCACTGCAAAGGCATCTGTTTAACCTGATCCCTCTGTTGTTGCATCAGCATCACAACCGCTTGCCCGGATACAACGGCCCCATGACGCCCTGCGGTATCAAGGGGTTCCAACACTCAGTCGAGCTCAAAGAATCGCTCGCTACTCTCAAGTTGCCACTGCTCGAAGACTCACAGCATGCCAGTCCTGTACTGGAAGGGGTTTACGTAATGGGCAGCACCGCCAGTTTTGGCCAGAACCCCAAGAGTGATGTAGATGTCTGGTTGGTCTATGACGCCGGGCTAACCCAGGAAGAAGTGGAACTGCTGCGGGAGAAGAGCCTAAAACTCACCCGCTGGGTTGCCGGCTTTCAATTCGAGGTGAACTTTTATCTGGTACACCCGCGGCAGTTTTGCCGTGATGACACTTGCTATCAGGACGCCGAATGGGAGCTATTGGGGCATGAACACAGCGGCAGTGCCCAGCATTGGTTGCTGTTGGAAGAGTTCTATCGCAGTCATATCCGCCTGGCCGGCAAGACAGTCGCCTGGTGGCCCAATGCCCAACCCTGTAATGACTTTCTGTTCCTTGGTGATGTGCACCAACTGCCGGCCAATGAGTATTTTGGTGCCTCTTTATGGCAGCTCTATAAAGGTCTGGACAAGCCGCACAAGGCCCTGCTCAAGGTGCTGCTGCTGGAAGCCTATGCCAGTAATTATCCACAAACCAATCTGGTCAGCGAATGGGTGTGGTTGAGAACTCTGGCCGGTGACTTTTCCAACGCCAACGATGCCTATCTGCTCCTGTATCAATATATCGAATCTTATCTGCTTAAAGTGGGAGACGAGCGTCGGCTGGAGATAGTGCGCCGCTGCTTTTACCTCAAATGTGGTATCAGGCTCAGTGATGTCGAGCAGTGTCACGATTGGCGCTACCAAAAGCTCAAGCAGTTGGTTGAACAGTGGGAATGGCCCCAGAGCCTGCTGACCACCCTGGATGATTGTGAACACTGGCACAGTGGCCAGTTGCAGTGGTTCAACGCCCAGCTCAACGAGTTGATGTTGGCCAGCTACCAGACCCTGCTGCATTTCGCTTCGACCCACAGGCTGAGCGAGTACTTTAAAGTGGAAGATTTGGGGCTGCTGACCCGTAAGCTGCACACCTATTTCAGTGAGGACAAGCAGCAGATCCTGCGGCTCAACCGGCTTTGGAGTCAGTCGCTGGCAGAGCCGAATCTGACTATAGTCCGCAGCGAGCAGGATGGTCGCTGTCATCTCTATCGTCTGTCACCTGAGCCGCGGCAGTTTATGGGCGAAGTGGCCATCTATCAGGCCGATAATGCCGCCTCCTTGATGATTTGGGCTTGTCTCAATGGGGTGGCCACTGTCAATAGCCGCTGGTTTGAATACGGCGCGGGTCGTCTGCGGTGCCGGCGTCTTAACCAGGTGGCTGAACGGCTACTGCCTTACACCGAAGACAAGAAGTGGCGGGTGTCGAAACTGGATCTGTGCCAGCCTTGGCATTATCGCAAATTGGTGTGGATCCTCAATCTGGAGCAGGATCCCAGCGAGCATTGGCAGGGCCAGACCTTGATGCTGGAACTCATGGGCAGCAACCTGCTGGCGACAGGAAAACCGGCAATCAGTTTACTGGGGTCGGTGCAACTGATGAGCCTCAACTCCTGGGGGGAATGGCATTGTCACAGCTTTGTCGGTGAGCAGGCTCTGCTGGAGGCCATCGCCTTTGCCACTCCAGGCATGAGAAGGGCGCCACAACAGGTGGCCTTCGATGTCGTCAGTGCTTCGCAAAAGCTGCAGTCCCAGCTGGAACAAACTGTAGTGGATATTCTCAAGCAGGTGCACCGACTGATAAAAGATGCCTGTCCGTCAAAGACCCTGGTGCAGCCACTGCAACTGGGTGAAAAGAAATATGGCCTGTTTTTCGATGCCAAGGGCATGAGTTACCGGGATCTCAGCGATGTGAAGTCCCTCTATCGTCAGTTGGCCAGGGGCGAGTTACAGAGTTTGCCAAGGCCTGAGCTTGCCAATGACCCTTGGGTCAAGGTGCCTGAGGTTATCCAAAATTATGCGGTGAAAGGGGTGATACAGTATTTTCTGCGCAGCCGGGAAGACGAGTTGGACGTGTTTGTATTGGATGAAGGAAATGGCTTGAGCCACTATGTGCACAGCAATCCGGATGTCAGTGAATTGGTGAATACTGTTACCCAGCATTACGCCTTTGGCGAAGTCCTGAGCCTTAAAAATCACTTCAACTTTCCGCAGTTTTTCCGCCTGGTGCGCCAAAGCGGTAATCTGGATGTGGTGCCTTTCGGGGTCACGGCAAGGGCGGCGCAGACAGAGTTCTGACCGCCCCTAAATCATCAGAACGACAGCTCTATTCCGCCCTGGCGGCTGATGGACTCTCTGACGAAGGGCATAAACTCGCCGCCATTGCGCTCATCTATCCATTTTCCATCGACATAGCCAAAGTGATAACCGCCGAAACGGGTTGCTACCCAGATCTGGTGCAGCGGCTCCTGCTTGTTGATCACGATTTTGGAGCTGTCGGCGAACTCGAGTTGCAGCACATTGCCTGAAGCGTCGATATCAACATCGGCATCCTGCTCATCGATTGCATTCTCAATTGCGGTTTCTATCCGGTCGAACATTTCATCGGCGAGCTGATGATATTCGGTATCTGTCATTGCCATGGAATATCTGTCCTTTGCTTTCATCAAGATGAATGCGATTATAAGGCTAATGTAATCCTGCTGCCCAGATGTTGAGTAAAATGAGACTGTTTTTATCCCTGATGCTTGCTAGCCTGTTGCTGCTTGGTTGTGGTCAAAAAGGCGCGCTATACAAGAGCCCGGATCTGCCGGACAACCAATCCCAGGCGGAACAAACCGAGCAACCCCAGCAATCGACAGAGGAAAACTAATTGGATCATTTTCAGTATCAAGCTCAGGCTCTGTATGCCGAAGACTGTGCCGTGGCCGATTTGGCGGCTCAATATGGTACGCCTTTGTATGTCTATTCGCGGGCGACACTGGAGCGCCATTGGCATGCCTTTGACAGAGCCGTGGCCTCTCATCCGCACCTTATCTGCTATGCGGTCAAGGCCAACTCCAATCTGGCGGTGCTCAATGTGTTGGCGCGCCTTGGCAGTGGCTTTGATATTGTCTCAGGCGGAGAACTGACCCGGGTAATCACCGCAGGTGGCGATCCGGCCAAGGTGGTGTTTTCCGGTGTTGGCAAGACAGCGGCGGAAATGAAACTGGCACTGGAGTTGGGCATATATTGCTTCAATGTTGAATCCCGCGCCGAGCTTGAACTGCTCAACGAAGTGGCAGGCTCTTTGGGTAAACAGGCGCCGGTTTCCTTGCGGATCAACCCGGATGTGGATGCCGGTACTCACCCCTATATCTCCACTGGCCTGAAAGAAAACAAGTTCGGTATCGCCATGGATGAAGCCGAGGAAGCCTTCCTGCAGGTGCAATCCTTGCCGCACCTGGCCATCAAGGGCGCCGACTGCCATATCGGCTCACAGCTTACTGAACTCAGGCCGTTTCTTGATGCCATGGACAGAATGCTGGCATTGATCGATAGGCTGGCAGAAAAAGGCATAGTGATTGAGCATCTGGACGTGGGCGGTGGCCTGGGGGTCACTTATGATGAAGAAACCCCGCCACAACCGGACAAGTATGCCGCCGCATTGCTCGAGCGTCTGGGTGAACGACCACTGAAGCTAATTTTCGAACCGGGCAGGGCGATTGCCGCCAATGCCGGGATCTTTGTCACTCAGGTGCTGTTCCAGAAAGAGAATGCCGGCAAGCATTTTGCGATAGTGGACGGTGCCATGAATGACCTTATCCGCCCGTCACTCTACAGCGCCTGGCAGCAGATTATCCCGGTGCAGCCAAGAGAGGGTGAAAGCCGGGAATACGACATAGTCGGCCCAGTGTGTGAAACCGGGGATTTTCTGGGTAAATCGCGCGCCTTGGTGCTGCAAGCCCACGACCTGCTGGCGGTGCGTTCCAGCGGTGCTTATGGCTTTGTGATGTCCTCCAACTACAACACCCGTCCGCGAGCGGCTGAAGTCATGGTCGATGGCAGTGAACATTATCTGGTGCGTGAACGGGAAAAGCTGGAACAACTGTGGCAAGGTGAGCACTTGCTGCCGTAAACTAGTGTGAGTACTTTCCCGCTGTAGGCGTTGGAACCTAGGAGTAATCTTGATCCACTTCACTAAGATGCATGGTCTGGGCAACGACTTTATGGTCGTCGATGGCGTGACTCAGAATGTGTACTTTTCGCCGGAGCAGATCCGGCGCCTGGCCGACCGCAACTTCGGTATCGGTTTCGATCAACTGCTGCTGGTCGAGCCGCCCTATGATCCGGATCTGGACTTTCATTATCGTATCTTCAATGCCGATGGCAGCGAGGTCGAACAGTGCGGCAACGGCGCCCGCTGCTTTGCCCGCTTTGTTCGCAACAAGGGCCTGACCCAGAAATACAAGATCAAGGTCAGCACCTCATCCGGCAAGATGACCCTGCGACTGGAGCGCGATGGCAATGTCACCGTCAATATGGGCGTACCTATCTTGGATCCGGCGCGGATCCCCTTCAAGGCCAAAAAGGCCGAAAAGACCTACCTTTTGCCAACCGAAGGGCAAACCTTCCTCTGCGGTGCAGTCTCCATGGGTAACCCCCACTGTGTGCTGGAAGTCGAGGATGTGGCTGCCACAGATGTCGATGTTATTGGCGCGCAGCTGACCAATCACGAACGCTTCCCCAAAGGGGTCAATGTCGGCTTTATGCAGGTGCTCAACAAGGGCCATATCAAGCTCAGGGTTTATGAGCGCGGCGCCGCCGAAACCCTGGCCTGTGGCAGTGGTGCCTGTGCGGCTGCAGTGGTGGGCCAATTGCAGGGCAAGCTGGGCAACACTGTGCAGGTCGACCTGCCCGGCGGCACCCTGACAATCAAATGGGACGGTGAGGGCAAGCCGTTGTGGATGACAGGCCCGGCCGAACAGGTATACGACGGACAGATACAGATATGACAGACGCCAAAGCTAAGCTCAATCCACCTTTTGATGAGCAGATCATCCGTGAATATCTGTTGGATAACCCGGAGTTTTTCTGTCGTCACCCCGAGCTGCTGTTGGCTATGCGTCTGCCCCACGGCGAGCGTGGCACTGTTTCTCTGGTAGAGCGGCGGCAGGAGCTACTGCGCAGCCGGGTACAGCAGCTGGAAGAGGAGATCACCGCGCTGCTTGGCATGGCCAGCCGCAATGAGAAAATCTTCCGCTTCAATACCCAGCTTTCATTGAAGCTGCTCGATTGCGAAGATATGGGCGAGCTTAGGCAGGTGCTGTGCGCCGAGCTTAAAGAAGCCTTTAACTTCAGCCATGTACGCCTGATTACCGTGCATGATATCGACTCAGAACTCTCGGCCATCTGGCGTAAGCGCCTGCAGCACGGCTATTACTTTGGTCGCTTGACCAAGGAGGAGTCCAAGCGTTTGTTCGGCTCTGAAGTCGGCTCAGTGTCACTGGCACGGCTGTCGGAACAAAATGGCCAGGTGATCTTTGCTATCGCCAGTGCCGATGTGACTCACTTCCATCCGGAGATGGACAATATGCTGCTGGATCAGTTGCGGCAGCTGTTGGACCATCTGCTGCCCAAGCTCTGATGGCCGTTAAACAGGATTCTCCCTGGCTTGGCCGCTTCGAGCGCCATCTCAGTGCCGAGCGGCAGCTGTCTCCTTACACAGCCCGCAACTATCTGCGCGAACTGCAACGGGTTGCCGGGCTGCTGCCGCAGGATATTGACTGGGACCAGGTAACTGATCCCCTGTTGAGTGCTGTGTTGGCCAAGTTACATCGTCAGGGTCTCAGCCCCCGCTCTTTGTCTCTGTGCCTGTCGGCGGTCAAGCAGTTCTACGAATTTCTGCTGCTCGAAGAGTTGGTCAAGAGTAATCCCGCCCGGCAACTGAGCGCCCCAAAACAGAATAAGCCGCTGCCCAAGAATCTCGACGCCGATAGCATCAGTCATCTGCTGGATATTGAGGTGACAGATCCCCTCAGTGCCCGTGACAAGGCGATGATGGAGCTGTGTTACTCCTCAGGGCTGCGTCTGGCCGAGTTGGCCTCGTTGGATGTGCCGCAACTGGATTTCGCCCAGCAGCAAATCAAGGTGATGGGTAAAGGTGGCAAGGAACGGCTGCTGCCTGTGGGCTCGGTCGCCATTGCCGCATTGCAACAATGGCTGGATTACCGCCGGGATATTCCCTGTGAAGATCAGGCGCTGTTCGTGACCGCCAAGGGCAAGCGCTTGGCGCATCGCAGTATTCAGGCGCGCATGGCGCGCTGGGGGCAGGAACAGGTGTTATCCGCCAGGGTGCATCCCCACAAGCTCAGGCATTCCTTCGCGACCCATATGCTTGAGTCCAGCGGCGACTTGCGGGCAGTGCAGGAGCTGCTGGGACACGCCAATCTGGCGACCACCCAAATATATACCAGTCTGGACTTTCAGCATCTGGCCAAGGTGTATGACGGCGCTCACCCCAGAGCCAAAAAGGACAAGTGATGCAGGTGTTTCTTCGCCCCGGCGCTATTAAAGCCATCAGTTTTGATCTTGACGATACCCTCTATGATAACCGGCCAATTATCGCCGCCGCCGAAGGCGCATTGCTCGAGTGGCTGGCCAAAGAGTACCCCCGGAGCGGCAATTGGCAGGCCGCAGACTGGCGGGCATTGAAGCGCCAGCTCTTGTTGCAGCAAGCCGAGCTGACCCATGACACCAGTGCCGCGAGATTGATGCTGCTGCAAACCGGGTTGGAGATGCTCGGATATGATAAGCACAAGGCAAAGCTGGGCGCGAAAGCGGGTCTGGCCTTGTTCCTTGAGCGGCGCAGTGACTTTAAGGTGTCAAAGGAAGTGCTCGCCTTACTTTCGCAATTGGCTGAGCGTTTTCGCCTGGTCGGGATCACCAATGGCAATGTGGATGCCGGCAGAATTGGCCTGGGAGAGATGTTTGAGTTTGTGCTGCATCCGGGCAATGGTGTCAGACGTAAACCCTGGGGAGATATGTTCCAGTTGGCCGCCGAGCGCCTGGCCTTACCCTCTGAGGCGCTGCTGCATGTCGGCGACCACCCGCTGACAGATGTCGAAGGTGCCCGTAAGGCCGGCTGTCAGGCTGCCTGGCTCAATCCGGCGTTTGCCGGTGATAACTGCAGAGCAGCCAACACCCTGCTGCCTCACATTCGGCTCCATTCTCTGAGTGAATTGGCACTTCTATTGTGATTTTGTTGCGTTTTTGTGTTTTCTGAGTAGATTGGCTGCGCCCGGCCGGGCTGTAACCATCTCTATGGATAAGAAGAAAATGACAAAACGACTCGCCATACTACTGCTTACATCTTTTTTGGGGCTCAGTGCTTGCTCCATCAAACAACAGGTCGATCCCGTGGCACTGCATCAAGATGCAGGCCTCTGTATTCTGGAAAACCCAAAGGTCAGGGAAGGTTTCTTGCAGGAAGTGGAGAAGGTGCTGCGTGAAAAACAGATACGCTATCGACTGGTTCAAGAGTTAAACGCCGCCGATCAATGTGATTGGACTGCAACCTACAGTGCGAATTGGGCATGGGACTTGGCGCTTTATATGGTATACGCCGAGATTAAGGTGTATCACCAGGGTAGACTCGATGGTCAGGCTATCTATGATGCTCGGATGGGTGGAGCCAATATGAACAAGTTCATTGATGCCGAACCTAAGATCCGTGAACTGATCAATCAATTGATCCAACAGAAACAGGCGCGTGTTTCCTGGGCACAGCCACTGACTCTGGCTCCCTGAAACAATTTCTCACCATTAAAGCGTGCATCAAAGCGCGCTTTTTTAGTTTCTTATCATTTTTTTAACATCGACTTGGTGCTAGTGTATAGCTCCTTGCCGTTGTGCTCTGAGGTTTAACCTATGCCATCCCGAATAATCATGCTGTTGTTGTTGCTGTTGAGCCTGCCGGTCTCAGCACACGAGCTGCATGCGGATGGTGGTTTCTGGGATGGTTTCAATCACCCTGTATTGGGGTTCGATCATCTGTTGGCCATGCTCAGTGTCGGTATTCTCAGTACCCAGTTGGGGCGCAGTGCCATCTGGTCTGTACCTTTGGCATTTCTGTTTTTCATGACCCTGGGCGCGGTTGCCGGTATGTCACTCATGCCGATCCCTTTTGTTGAATCGGGTATTGCCCTGTCGGTATTGCTGCTGGGGCTTGCCATTGCACTCAACCGTGAGATGCCCATCTCTTTTGCCATGGCCTTTGTCGGCGTCTTTGCCTTGTTTCACGGTCATGCTCACGGCGTTGAAATGCCTGAGTTGGCCAGGCCAAGCATTTATGCCATGGGCTTTTTGTTGGGAACGGCGGCCATTCATGTTGCTGGGGTGATCATCGGCAGTTTGATAAACCCGGATGGCAAGCGCAAACGTGTGGTGCAACTCATGGGCTCGGCTATCGCCCTGGTGGGAAGCTATTTGACTCTGGAACTCTGGCTGGCTTGAATACTGTGTCTCTGTTTGCGTCTTAGCATGCGTTTCACCTGCGCCGGACTGGCGCGCATATCGGCATCTCCGACCCTGATATAGGTGCCGCCAATCGCTTCTGTCCCCAGATAGACGGGCTGCTGACTGTAGTCGGCTTGGGGAACCCGAAAGCGGATCAACTGCTTACCGGCCAGTTCTATCAGCTGAATGTCGGCCGGGCCAAGAATATTGGCGCTGATCTTTTGTGAATTGTTGAGTATCTTCCAGGCTTCATCGATAAGGGGCCTGGGTTCGGCTATTCCTTCGATAAAAAACTCGCCCTTTTCCTCCCTGACACCAAGAATGATCTCGCCGCCATTGGTATTGGCAAAGGCGCTGTAGCTTTCCCACAGCGCCAGCGGTAGCGCACCCTTGCCATGGCGTCCGGCGGCGAGCTTGAACTCCACCGCGGCGGACTCACGCAGATTTTCAATATCGTCCAGAATGAAACCTGTAGCCGGCATGACTGACTCCTTGTTTACTGCTGTTACTGCAGTTGTAGCAAGTCAGCCGGGATTTGAACAGCCCTCAGTCCACCAGTGCCAGGGCTTTGGGAAACAAGAGGTTATTTTCCAGGTGGATGTGGCGGTGCAGATCGGCTTCAAACTCGGCCAGGGTGGCATAACATACCCGCCAGGTAGTGCAGGCATGCTCAGGGGCCTGGTAGTGATTGGTCAACTGCTGCAGCTTGGCCAGAATTTGCCCCGCCTCATCATGCTCATATTCCATTGCCCGGATAGGATTGCCTATATGGCCGAAACAGGCGTTGAACTCTTGCCCTTGACTCAGGGCACGAATGGCCGGAAACAGTATCTGTTCCTCTTTTTGCAGGTGGGGCAAGAGGTCGTCCATCAAGGCGCGGATCCAACCGGCCAAGGGCTTGATCTCTTCATAATGCTCACCGTGGGCCCGCACCATTTTCTGGGCATATTCCAGCAGCAGCGGCGCGGTATCGCGTATGTATTTGTGGTGGGTCGCTTCGATATGCTCGATAAGCTCACCCAGTGGCAATTTGGCCAAGGCATCGTCCGGCGTGCCCTCTGCGGCCAGTTGGCTCAAGGCGTGCAGTACCTCGGTGGGCTCGGCGCCGGCTCGCTCGCAGGCCGATGCCAATGAACGGCCACCGCCACAGCAAAAGTCGATACCAAAACGGCTGAAAACATGGGCGTTACGGAAGTCTTCGGCGACCAGTTCGCCGACTCTGCGTTCGAGGGAGATTTGCGCTGACATAGGATGCTCTCTGTATTATCAATTTACATGCATAATAAAAGCATCTTTAATTTTAGCCAAGCTTAGGCCAATAAAACTTGACTGTTTTGCTTGGTTAATCACATTTTGCAGGCAAACCTGATAGAGCCTCAGGGGGCGTCCGTGAGGTAGTTTATCTGATTCAGCCACTGAGCCGCCGTCGTCTGGTACTCTCCCTGATTGATCGCTTTAAGCAAGGTTTTGGCTTGTTGTAACTGCCCGGCTTCGTAGTGGCTCAGGGCCAGCAACAGCTGCCAGTAGCGGTTATCTGCATCTTGCTGCCGTAGCTGTGACAACAGTTGTTGTGCCAGCGGCCATTGCCCCAGGCTGTAAGCCAATTGTGCCCGCAGCGGCAGGGATTTCTGTCCTTGGGTTTGGCTTGATTTCTGCAGCAGGCTCAGCGCCTTGTTTCTTTGACGCGACAACAGATAGGCCTTAGATAACAGCGGCTTATAGCTGGAGTGTTGTGCCAGTGCCTCGCTGTGTTGCTCCAGCAGATCTGCCGCTCGGCCGGGGGCCTGATGCAGCATCAATAACTGTGCCAGCAGTGGAATACTGCGAGTGGGCAACTGCCCGGCCTTATAGGCCGAGCTGAGGACATTGAGTGATTCCTGCTCTTGCCCCTGTTGCTGCAGGTTATGGCCCAGGCGTTCCCAATATAGGGGGCGATCCGGATAGGCGGCGATCATCTGTCTCAACAGTTGCTCTTCTTCCGGCAAACGCTGCTGCCTTTGATACAGGGACTGCAGAAAGTGTTGCCGGGTTTCGGTGACTTCCCAATCCAGTGCCAGACGCATCTGCTCAGTGGCCTTTGGTAGGTGCTGCAACTGAAATTCGGCGTAGGAGGCCAGCGAGTGCATGGTGGCAAATTCAGTGGCGCCGGGTTTGAGTTCTTGTTCCTGTTGTTGCTCTTGGAGATTGGCCGCCAGTTGCAGCCACTGCTTACTGTATTCGAGGCTTTGGCGGTATTCGCTTTGCTGATAGTTCAACTGGGCACCCAGCTTATAGAGATCCCGTTGCTGCAATGCCGTGACGGGTAAAGCCAGCAACAGCCGGGTTTGCTGCGCGGCGCACTGATAGTCCTTGAGACTGATGCAGGCCTGCAGATGCAGGTAGGCCGCCATCTGCTGTTCGTTGTCGCTGCCTTCGGCATACTGACGCTGAAAGCTTTCAATCGCCTTGAGCGCCGCAGCAGGATCCCGCTGCAATTGAAACTGCAGTTGTTGGTAACGTTGCAGTGCATTGCTCGCCAGCAGCGGCGCGCTGAACAGAATGCAGCAAAACAACAGGCTATTTTTCAAGTTCATATCTGATCACTATCCGTTGCCATTGGGTCTGCTTGGGCGCCGCAAAGCGCCACCTGAGCACGGCTCTGGAAGCCGAGCGGTAAAACACGCCGCTGGGGGTTTCATCCACCAACTTGATATCTTCCACTCTGCCCTCCGGGTTGATCGCCAAATCCAGGGTCACCTGTCCTTCAATGCCCCGCTGTTTGGCCTGCAGCGGGTATTCGGGCGGCATTTGAAACACCACCTGCGCCATGGCGATACTGGCCTGCATGGTACTGCCGGGGGCGCTGCCGCTTTGGCTGAAATTCAGCGTCGGTGGCTGGATTTGCTGAATATCATCCGGCGTCGGCCACAGGGGATCCGGCACAGGAATACCTGTGTTGGCATCCAGCGCGCTGAGATCCAGTGTCATGGGCGGAGGTGGTGGCGAGGAAGTCAGCGGCGCCGAGCTGAGGCGCACCTCAGGCAAGGGCTCTTGCGGTTTGCTATCCTGCCGCTCGGGAAAGTAGACTCCGCCCAATGTGACCCGTTTAACCGGTGCTGTACTTTGGCTCAGAGTCAGGGCATAGATCAGGCTGGCCAACGCCAGATTGATCAGTATGGCACTGGTGAAAATCAGTCCTGTTTGGCTAGCTGGGGTCTTGGGTTGCGACGGCCACATTATTGACTCCTGCGATGCGTACTTTGTCGACCACTTCGATGAGCTTGCCGCTGGTGACATGCTTATCCACTTCGATAATGGCCGAACTCTGTTCTGAACTTGCCAGCGTGTGTTTCAGCCGGGCGGGCAGTTCAACCGCCTTGACGGCTTGCTGTTCCAGCCAGATCACATTGTGTTTGTCTATGCTGATTAAGATGGCGCGCTTATCCTGATTGTCTTGCACCTGAGCTGTGGGGCGTTCCAGCTCCAGCGACTGGGTTTTCTGAAATGACGCCGATAAAATAAAGAAGATCAATAGAATAAATACCACGTCAATCAAGGGAGTTAGATCGACATTGGCTTCTGTGCCCTGACCATCTGTGTGTTTGAATTGCATCTTTTACTCCGAAAATGTCCGGCGCAGCTCCGCCAGCAACCGCTGATTGCTCTGCTTGAGCTGATAGGCCAGATAGAGTCCGGAAAGAGAGGTCACCAAACCGGCCAATGTGGTCAGTAGTGCCGAGCTGATCCCGGATGACAGCTGTTTTTGGACATCGAGTTGCCCAAGCTCGGCAAAACTGCTGATCATCCCATCGACAGTGCCCAAGAGCCCCAGCAGCGGCAGTATCTTTATCAGTGAATCTATCCAGTCGAGTCCGCCGCTTAAATTCAGGGCGGCGCGGCTGATAAAGGCCTGTTGCAGCTGCGCCTTTTGCCAGAGGTCATAGCGCGCTAGCTTGGGGTTCAAGTGGCGGGCATCATCCAGCCAGCAGGGGCTCAGGCGGCGAATACGGCTAAAGCCCTTAAGCAGCAGATACCACATCAGGCAAGAGAGCAGCAGTATCAGCCAAACAATGACGCCGGCCTGCAGCACAAAGTCATAGAAAGTGCTCATTGCCCGGGGTTACCTGTGTCACCAAAGCGCTGCAATACCACCAGGGCGGCCGCTTCCTGCTCAAGCATCTGGGTCAGTTGCCGACTCTGGCTCTTGACTGCGCAGTGCAGCAACAGCAGCGGAATGGCTGTCATCAGTCCCAGCTGGGTGGTCAGCAGTGCCTCGGCAATGCCACCCGAGAGCAGCTCTGTGTTGTTGCTGCCGAAACGGGTGATCACATCGAAAGTTTCAATCATGCCGCCAACCGTACCCAGAAGCCCCAGCAGCGGTGGAATACCCGCCAATACCGCCAGGGTGCCAGTACCACGGGTCAGGCGGGGGACTTCGCTGAGTACGGCGGCGTTGAGCCGCGCTTCGAGTTGCTCCTCGGGGCAGTCGGTTGCCGCTAACATCACCCGGCCGAGGGCATTGTCACTCTGCACTTGCTGACTGGCCTGCTGTTGGGTCAGCCGCCGTTTTTCGCGGCGCAGTATCCACAGGCGGTTCAGGGCTATACCTGAGGCTATCAGGGCTATCAGGCCGATAAAGACGCCGACTATTCCTGCCGGTTTGAGCTTGTCGAACCAGCCGTTACCGTTTGCCGCCTGTTGCAGCAACTTGCCAAACGAGGGGTCGAGCCAGACACTCCCCTGGGTGGGCGATAGCTTTGGTTGCTCAGCCAGCAGTTGCCAGCTTTGCTGCGCCGGCAGGTAGCGTACCCAGCCTTTGTCGCTGAGGGCATTGAAAGGCCCATATTCGGTGACATTCAATAGCACTGGGGTGCCATCGGCATTGAGGCCTTCGCTGCTTTGCACTATGGGTTTGGCAGCCAATACGCTTTGTTCTGTCAATGCGGTCCAAAGCGCCTGCAGTCGCTGCAGGCCAAGTTGGTCAGTGGGTATCTCGGCGAGGCCGCTGCTGTCGTGGCGCCATAGGCTGTGGGGTGCCACTGTGGTGAGCAGCAACTGCTCATGTTCCTGGATGGCGCGAAACACCCCGTCGAGACTGGCTTTCTCGGCGTTGAGCTGGGCCTGTTTGTCCTTGAGGTTTTGCTGCAGCGCCAGCAGTTGGTCTTCAAGTTCCAGGTTATTTGCCTGAGTCCGGGTGAGTTGCTGCTGCAGTTTCTTATGGTTGCTGCGTACCTGCTCCAGGCTCTGACGACTCAGGTTCTCTTGCCGCTCGGCGGCCGCTTGTTCCTGGCGACTGCCACTGCGAACCTGTTCCAACACCTGTTGCAGACTCTCGGCCTGGCAGGGGAGGGACAATGAGAGCGACAACATCGATAGCGACCACAGTAATGCGGGACGCATCATGGTCTGGCGAGTGAGGGAAGACAAAAAGCTCATGATGCCTCCGCTATCAGAGGCAGTTGCAGCAGTGCCGGTATGCCATCTCCGGAGGCGACTCGGATGGCAGCGGCGACATTGCCAAGCTGCTCAGGCGCCAGCGCCTGCCAATTATCTCCCTGCCAGCGGCCACCGGCCTTGCCATCCAGGGTAAGGAAAAAGTACCCCAGGCGCCCGGCGCGCAGAAAATTCACCAGCCGACCGTCGCCGAGTTTGCCCTGCCAGCTCTCCACACTGTAGCCGTAGCTGAGCTCCACCTGGTAGGCATCCAACAGCCGGGTCAGTTTCTCGCCCTGGTTCAGCTCGGCGCTTTGCAGCAAGAGTTGCAAATTATCGAGACGCTGCTGCCGTTCCTGCTGCTGAAATGGCAGATCGGCCCGCACCAGTTGCGTGAGCGACAGCAGCATTTCGTCCATCATCGGGGCCAGCTGCATCCGGGTCTGGCGCAGTTGCCGGCGCTGCTCGCCCAGCTCCTCCAGAGAAGATTGCAGCTGCCCTATCTGCTGTTGCAACTGCTTTTGGTAATGGCTGGCCAGTTGGATTTCATGCTTGAGTTGGCGGCTTTCCTGGATCAGGGATTGCTGCTCATCATCGAGTTTTTCTATGGCTTGCTGGGCTTGTTGGCTGGCCTTTAATCCCTGACGGTCGGCCCTGTGGATCTCGTTGAGGTCACTCGGCGTGGCCGCCACCTGTAATACCCAGGCGGCCAAGACAGATACTGCTGTTTTAGTAAACATCTGAATGAAAATATTTTTTGTCTGGAATGCTGTGGTTTTGCGCACATCATCACCAGAATGTTGACATGATTTGAGACATTATCAGCAAATAGTAATGATAACAATTGTCATTTGTATTTGATCAAGTTATTTTGGCCAACCTCACACTTTAGTGGTGCGGGTTTAACTCCGGCATCGCTGTTTTTTAACAATAAAGGGATTGAGGATGAAGAAACACGCGGCTGTAGTCTGTGGTCTGGCATTGATGCCGGTAGCTCAGGCGCAACAGGTTGATGTGGCTGATCAACAGGAGATAATCGTCAGAGAGCAGGCCGACAATGGCCTGACCCAACATGAAACCCTGACCCGGGAAGATATCAAAAAACGCCCAACCGGTGACGGTAACCTGACCGACTTGCTCAGGTCCAATCCGGCGGTGCAGTTTTCCAACAGCGCCAACAGCAGTCTGAATCAGGGGGAGATCAAACCCGCCGACATTTCCATTCACGGCAGCAATGCCTATCAAAATGCCTTCCTGCTCGATGGCATGAGCATCAACAACGACCTGGATCCGGTCGATGGCGGCGTGGTTACCAATGCCCGTCTGTCCAGCGACGAGCAGGGCTTGTATGTCGACAGCCGCCTGATAGACAGCGTGACCCTTTATGATGCCAATATCCCGGTGGAATTCGGTGGCTTTACCGGCGGGGTAGTGGATGCCACAACCCGCAGTTGGCAAGGGGAAACTGCCGCCAGCGTCTATTTCCGCCAAACGGATGCCAGTTGGAACAAGGTGCATATAGATGACAAATTGCAGTTTGACTCGGCCAATAATGACCTGTCACAACCGGCCAGATTCCAGACGGATTACAGCAAGCGCAACTATGGCCTGAGCTTTGAAACCGGCATTACCGACGATTTGGGTTTTGTGGCTTCGGTTTCCCGGCGTGAGTCGAAAATCCCCATGATGAATGTACCTGCTACCGCAGTGGGACTGGATGCCAACGGTGAGCTGGTGGCCTTCAAGACAGGCGGCGGCCTCAAGCATCAACGGCGCACCTCAGACAATCTGTTCAGCAAGTTTACCTGGTACGCTTCACCACGCACCACGGCGCATCTGTCGCTGGCCTATTCGGCCTATGAGGCGGACATGTTCTTCAACGGGGTGGCCAATTCAGACTACCGCGATGAACACAAGGGCTACAGTTCTACCCTGGAGATAGAGCACGGCTTTGACGCTTCTACACTGGAGTTGTCGCTCAACTATAACCGCATGACAGACAAGCGTGCCGGCGAGCAGACTTACTGGGTGCAATTGATGGACTGGCAGAGCAATCGCTCCTACTCCTCAGGAGGCCCGGGCGATCTGGACTCGACCCAGGAAACCAGTACCGCCAAGTTGAAGTGGAAATGGGATCCCCTCAAATGGGCCGGTATGAGCCACACCTTTACCCTGGGGGGCGAAGCCAGTTACACGGACGCCGCATTCAACCGGGACAAGACTTACTACCGCAACAACTATGACGGCAGCCTGGAGATGATGGGCTGGTCACAACTGCGTCTCGATGCCTTCCTTGAAGGCAGATACAAGAGCACTCACAGCCAGTACGCCCTCTATGTTGAAGATGTGATCAACTGGGGCGATTTCAGCTTCAGGCCTGGTCTGCGGCTGGATCACGACGGCTTTGTCAATCGCAATAATCTGGCTCCGAGACTCAGCAGCAGCTGGAACCTGTTTGGCGACGGCAACACCCTGCTGACCGCCGGGGCCAACCGTTACTATGGTCGCTCCATGTTGACTTATGCTCTCTACAGCGGCCAAAACGGTGGCCTGGTGCATTGCTACTTTGACTGTAAACCCAACTCTGCCGACAACGACTGGATGCCGACCCGGGATTATGAGGGGATGGAAGACCTGCAAACGCCCTATAACGACGAGTTTACTGCCGGTGTGCAACAGATTTGGGGCAACAGCATCTGGAAGCTGAACTATGTGCACCGCAACGGCCGTGATGAAGTGCGCAGTCGTTACAAGTATCCCGGCACTGATGACTATGAACAGCGCGCCATTCGCACTTTCGACAACAGCGGCAGTACCAGCCATGACAGCGTGATCTTCACCCTGATGAATCGGGAAACCCTTCAATTTTGGGGCGCGAACCACCAGGCCAAATTCTCGGTCGCCTGGCAGGAAACCAAGAGCAACACCCCGAAAGATCAGGGTTACAGCTATTTCGAATCCGGTCTCAATGTGGATGCCGACAAGGTTTGGTATGACGGCAAGGTCATTGCTGCGGCCGATTTACCGGCCACTGACTTCAATGCGCCCTGGAAGATAGATCTGGAACTGACCCACGAGTTCGATGACTACGGCCTCACCTGGTATAACCTGCTGCATTGGACCTCCAGCCGTGAGCAGGCCAGTCGCGATCAGAATGGTTATTTCCGCGATCCCGAGACCGGCAAGGATCTGGTTAAGTACGCCAAAGTGGATTACGCCTCGACCTTCCGTTGGGATACCAAGTTGCAATGGCAGCCCGAGTTTGCCAAGGGCGCCTCTGTGTCGGTGGAGATCTACAACCTGCTCAACCGCAAAAATGCCAACGACTCCTTTGTTTACCAGGATCAGCTCTATTTCAACTATGAGCCGGGACGTCAGTTCTGGTTGCAGTTGAACTACGAATACTAAGCTGACTCTTCGGCGGGCGGCCCAGCGGCCGCCCGTTGCTATTGATGGATTTTCCAATATGAAACATCTGGCCATGTTCTGGCATTTGATAAAACCCTTTTGGTGTAATCGGCAACGGCTGCCGGCGTTGGCATTGCTGCTGGTGGTGTTGACCTTAAGCCTCTCCTCGGTGTGGTTCAGCGTGCAGCTCAACCAGTGGAACGGCGACTTCTTCAATGCGCTGCAGCAGTTGGATGGCAGCCTGATTTACCCCCTGTTGCAGCAGTTTATGCTGATCATAGTCGCCTTGGTGTTGGTGTTGGTGTACGCCGACTACCTGAAGAAAAAGCTAATTATTCAGTGGCGTGAATGGATGACCCGGGATCTCTGTAGCCGCTGGCTGTCGCCGGACAGTCGCCATTACCGAATCCAGCTTGGGCAGCAGGAGCCTGACAACCCGGATCAACGCATCGCCGAGGACGTTTTCCTGCTGGTGGACACTTCGCTGGATCTGCTGTTGTCCTTCCTGCGTTCTGTACTCACCATAGGCTCCTTTGTGGTGATCCTCTGGACGCTGTCCGGCGAGATCAGCATTCCCTTGGGCGATGCCGAGTTGACCATTCCCGGCTACATGGTGTGGGTCTGCCTGCTCTACACCCTGATAGGCACCCTGATCACCCACAAGGTGGGCAAACCATTGCACCGGCTTAACTTTCAGCAGCAAAAGCGTGAGGCGGATTTCCGTATCGCCCTGGTGCAGCGCCGTAACCACAGTGAAGCCATTGCCGGTCAGCGAGGCGAGGACTGCGAGCAGCAGGCGCTGGCGCAAAGCTTCTCCCGGGTAGCCGGAAACTGGTACGCCTTGATGTCCAAGGAGCGTAATCTGGCCTTCTTCACAACAGGGTACAGCCAGGTCACCATGTTGGCGCCGATATTCTTTGCTCTGCCCAAGTTTCTTGCCGGGGCAATTCAGCTCGGCGGTTTAATGCAGATAAAGATGGCCTTCACCCAGGTGGCCAGTGCCCTCAGCTGGTTTATCTACGCCTATAAAGACCTGGCGCGCTGGAGCGCTACGGTCGAGCGTCTGAGTCATTTTGAAGCCAGTTTGTTTGCCGATACGCCGCGGCCCGAGGCGGCAGTCGCCGCCAAGCCCTCAGCTGCAACCGATAGTGCCCCAGATAAAAGTGTCAATGTGCTTGAACCTCAGGCAGTGCCGCTGTTGCAGGCCAGTCTGGATCTCTTGTTGCCGGATGGTCGGCCGCTGCTGCAAAGACTGCGCCTTTCACTCACACCGGGAAAGCTGCTGGTACTGCACGGCCGCTCCGGTATCGGGAAAACCAGTTTACTGCGAACTCTGGCAGGCTTCTGGGATGGCTATTACGGGGAGCTGGCGACTCGGGTCAGTCCCTGCTGGATATCCCAGCGCCTTTATCTGCCGGAAGGTTCACTCAAGTCGCTCATCTGTTATCCGGCTGTCACCCAGAGGTTTAGCGACGAACGTTGCCGCCAAGTGTTGCAACAGGTGGGTTTAGGGGAGCTGCAGGACACGCTCGAACACACAGATAACTGGCTGCAGCGGCTATCGGGCGGCGAGCAGCAAAGAGTAATGTTTGCCCGGTTGCTACTCAACGCCCCTGAGCTGATCCTGCTGGATGAAACCACCTCGGCACTGGACATAGCCGCCGCCACTTCGCTGCTGCAACTCTTGCGTGCCGAGTTGCCCAAGGCCTGCATAGTGTTGGTCAGCCATCAATTGCCACTGCATCAGCTGGCCGATGAGATTATTTCCCTGGAACAGGATGAACAATGTCAACCTGCCAACATCACCCGCCTGAGGGAGGCCTGAAATGAAACCCTTGATAGTATGTTTGCTGGCCGGTTTGCTGCTGGCTTGCCAAAGCACTACTGAGCCGAAACCACAGTCACAACTAAAGTCAACTTCACAGCAACCACTCGCCGAGGGCAGCTTGCCACTGAGGCCAGATCTGCAAACTTATACCTTGGCCAACGGTTTACAGGTGATGCTGCTGCCCAGGAAAGATCCGCGGCAAAATGTGGAACTCAGGCTGCTGGTCAAGGCCGGCTCGCTGCAGGAAACTGACGCCCAGCAAGGCTTGGCCCATTTTGTTGAACACATGGCGTTCAAGGGCACAGAGGCGTTTGCGGATCAGCAAAGCTTTAAACAGTTGGAGCAGCAGGGGATCAGCCTTGGTAGTCATGTCAATGCGGTAACCAGCTTTGCTTCCACCGTCTATAAGTTGTCTTTACCCGCCCCCGATGAGCAGCAAGTGGCGTTGGGACTGAAAATCTTATCCCAGTGGGGCCATAAGCTGACATTCGATCCCCAGGCGTTTGAGCGCGAGCGGGAAGTGATCATCGAAGAGTGGCGTTTGCGTCAGGGGCTAGGGCAGAGGATTAACAGCGCCCTGGAGCAACTGCGTTATCAAGGCAGCGAACTGGCCGAGCGTAATCCCATAGGCCTGCCCGAAGTGATCCGCAATGCGCCTGTGACCCTGGCCAAGCAGTATTATCAGGACTGGTATCAGCCGCAGAATATGGTGCTGATGATGGCCGGTGAATTCGATGTCGAAGACGCTCGGCAGCATATCGAGCACTTCTTCGGGCCTATGGCGAAGGGCGACAGCAAAGTCGCCGCCGACTGGGGCTGTTTCGATTCCTCTGCTGCCGAGGTGCAACTGCAAACTGTGTTGGATCCCGAGCAATCGCAGCGTTTTATCCAACTCATGCTGCAACAGCCCTTGCCCGCGCCGCTCAATAGTGTCAACGGCCAATGGCGGGATCTGCTCGACAGGCTCTGGCTGGCGGTACTGAATCGTCGTCTCGGCCTGATGGTGGATGAACAGCTGTTTGCCAAGGCGCAGCTCGGCGATCAGAGTGCGGTGCTGTCGCCCTCGCGAATTCAGCATCTGGCGATTCTGCACCCGCTCGATGCCGACTATGGCACAGCGTTGCAGCGCTTTGCCACCGAACTCAAACGTTTGGCGAGCCAAGGGGTGAGCCAAGCTGAGCTGGATGCCGTCAAGGCGCCCTTGCTGGCGCGCTTGCAACAGCAGGCGCTGAGCGAGTCGCGCTATGACAGCGGTTATCTGCTTGAGCAACTGACCAATGCCGTCAGCTTTCAAATGCCTATGCTGAACAAGCAGCAAGAGTGGCAGATGACCCAGACCTTCCTCGCCGAGGTCACACCCGAGCATCTGCAGGCGGCGGTGCAGTCTTTGCTGCAACAGGCCGAGGTCAAAATTGCCCTCATAGGGCCGGACACAGACGCCGAAAAGCTCAATAAAAATAGCCTGCTGACCGCCTGGCAGCAAGGGCTGGCGAGCACGCCAGGCGCCTTTGCGCTCAAACCCAGGCAACTGACACTGGACTTAACGCCGCCTGCGATGAATAAGGTCGTGGATAGAGCATTACTGCCGGCGCTTGGCGCCTTGCCCAAGGTTCGCAGCGAGCGCTGGCAACTGGCCAATGGCCTGACCTTGCTGCTGCACAGCGATCCTATGCTGACCGATAACATTCAGCTGGATCTGCGCCTTCCCGGTGGTCGCTCTCTGGAGAACCACAACACCAAGGGCTATGTCAGCCAGGCGCTTTACCTGCCATCCTCCTGCGGTATCGGCGAATATTCGGGCCGGGATCTGCTGGCCTTGCAGAAGCAATACGGCATCAGCATCACCCCCTATGCCGAGCTGCTGCATCATGGCCTGCGTGGTCAGGCATCCGCCGATACCCTGGCGCCGCTGCTCAAGTTATTTGCCCTGCGTTTGACTCAACCCAAGTATTGCCAGGAGGCCTTGAGCAGGCAGCTTGAGGCCATTCAGCAACAGCGGAATCATATGCCCGCCGAGCGGCGCTTTATGGATGCCATCACACAAGCCGCCTTTGAGAACGGAGAGCTGCTCTTGATGCAGGGCAGTGACCCTGCATCAGAGCTGGCAAGGCTTGAGCAATTAGATAGGCAACTGTTGGGTGACCCGGGCACCATGGTGCTGAGCATCAGCGGCAATCTGCCGCTCAAGCAATTGGGCGAGCAGGCCAACCTCTGGCTCGGTCATCTTGCCAAACAGGAGGGCAAAACGGCGCAGAGCTGGGCTGATCGCAACATTCGCCCCAAGGCTGAGTCTATGGAGCGCCGTTACCCCTGGAGCAGTAGCCCGAAAACCATGGTGCAGATCCAATACAGCCAGGATGCGAAGTGGAGTGCGGCAAACAGCATGGCGATGCAACTGATAGAGCAGGTGCTGAACCAAAGGCTGCGGCAGAAACTGCGCACCGAGGCTTCCGGTGTCTATGTGATCCAGATGTCGCAGCTATTGGCGCGTGACCCGGCAGCTTATTATCTGGGACGGCTCAACTTCACCGCAGCGCCTGAGCGGGCCGAGGCGCTGGCCGCAGAAGCCGATACTGTAGTGCAGCATCTGGTGCGCGAAGGCATGAGTGTCGCCGAGTTCAAACAGGCCAGGCAAACCCTGGCCGTGTTGCAGCGTCAACAGCGCCAAAGCGCCGCCTTTTGGAGCGCCGCTCTGGCACAGACCATGGCCGATGAAAGGCGACTTCAGGAGCTGGCTGAGACTGATAACACGCTGAATAAGCTGACGTTGGAGCAGACCAATCAACTGCTTCAGCAACTCTTGGGACAGCATAAGAAGGTCTTTATGTTGGAGCCGGCAGAGGTTTAATACCCAAGAGCCGAGGTATCTAACAAGACGGCCATTCGGCCGTCTTCTTTTACTAAACAATATGTTGAGGGCATTTATCAGAGTGATTTTTACCGAATTATATATTGTATGAGCTGTGTCGAATATTTCGCCATCAGACCTACTCGTTGACATGGGGCTATGGCAGACTGAATTTATGTTCAGGTGACGACAGCTAAATGTCCATGGAGGGGAAGGTGAGCAATTGTAAGTTGCCGATAGAGCGATTTGCTTTTCTCGAGATGTTGGCCTTTTGGAAAGGGAGAGTCCGCAATAAAGATATCGAACACCAATTTACCATTACCCGTCAGCAAGCCCACAAAGATTTGGCCAAATATCGGGAATTGCACCCCGGCGCCCTGATAAAGCTTGATAAGGCCTGCTTCGGGTTTGCGGAGCACGCCAGCCTCAGCTACTCATCTGCTTCCCTGGATGATTTTTTCCTCTGGTACGAGACAGGTTACTTTGCTCAGCCCCGCCCCTTGAATGGCTCCTGTGCCACCCGAATGGCATTGCCGGAGCGCAACATTTGCCGCCATGTCCTCGCCGGTTTGATTAATGCCATCGAGCAAAACCTCAGGCTTGAGGTGGAATATGTCTCTCTGTCCAATCCCGAAGATGAAGGCCGAATTTTTACCCCTCACACCTTAGTCAAGGCCGGCAGCCGCTACCATGTTCGGGGCTACTGTGAAAAGTCAGCGGCTTTTCGCGATCTTGTCCTGAGCCGCTTTCGGGGAATTCCTGTTGTGGAGGGCATCGCCCATCAAACTGTAAAAGAAGACTCTGCCTGGCAGACCATGCTGGCGGTAATTCTGGCTCCGGATCCCCGCCTGACAGCCCAGCAACAACAGGTGCTGGCCAAGGATTATCAGATGGAGGGGGGACAACTCATTATTCAGTGCCGGGCAGCCTTGGTGGATTACCTGCTCAGGGAGATGCAGGTCAATACCAAGTATTTGGATGGTACTCCTGAGGCTCAGCAGTTGGTGCTGGTAAACCGAAATGACATCAAGCAGTGGTTATTCAATAGCTAGGACCGGCATGGTTTGAGCCAAGGTAAACTCAGTTAACCTGAGTGTCTGTACAGTATTGGTGGCAATAGGAAAGTTGGGTAAAAGTAACTGATATCTAACGCCGAGGTATTTAAATGGACGATTTCTCACCCTCTGATCTTAAAGTGATTCTGCACTCAAAACGCGCCAACATGTATTACCTCGAATATTGTCGCGTAATGCAAAAAGATGGCCGAGTACTCTATTTAACCGAAGCTGATAAAGAAAACCTCTACTTCAATATCCCTATCGCCAACACTACAGTCTTGCTGCTTGGCAACGGTACATCAATTACTCAGGCCGCGATGCGTATGCTCTCGCAGGCCGGAGTACTGGTAGGGTTTTGTGGCGGTGGTGGCACACCGTTGCATATGGCGACTGAAGTGGAGTGGTTTACACCGCAAAGTGAATATCGCCCTACCGAATACCTGCAAGGCTGGCTCTCATTTTGGTTTGATGATGAAAAGCGCTTAGCCGCTGCAAAACAATTTCAAAATGCCCGAATCGACTACTTACAAAAGGTGTGGCGCACTGACCGTGAACTCGCTCTGGAAAAGTTCAATGTTCAGGATCAGGTTATCCAACAATCACTTGAAACCTTCCACAAGCGCACAGTGGCAGCCAGTCAATCCTCAGAGCTGCTGCTTACCGAAGCGCAATTAACAAAAGTTCTATACAAATACGCGGCCAATAATACCGGCAAAGAGGGTTTTTCTCGCCAACAACAACCCGACAAAAAATGTACCGACAAAGCCAACGACTTTTTAAACCATGGCAACTACTTAGCTTATGGTTTGGCAGCAAGCTGCTTGTGGGTATTGGGGATTCCGCATGGCTTTGCCGTGATGCATGGTAAAACCCGCCGCGGTGCTTTGGTGTTTGATGTGGCCGATTTAATCAAAGACGCCATTGTGCTGCCCTGGGCCTTTGTTTGTGCCAAAGAAAACGCAACCGAACAAGAGTTTCGCCAGCAAATATTGCAAGCCTTTATTGAGCACAAAGCACTCGACTTTATGTTTGACACAGTAAAACGCGTTGCCCTGCGAGATCAGGGTGAACAAGAGCGCGAGGCAATCCCATTATGATGGTCACCTTTGTCTCTCAGTGTGAAAAAAACGCGCTTAAGAAAACCCGTCGCGTACTGGATGCTTTCGCCAACCGGATTGGCGATAACACCTGGCAAACCCTGATCACCGAAGAGGGATTGTTAACGGTGAAAAAAATGCTACGCCAAACCGCCAGTCGCAGCACTGCCGTCAGTTGCCATTGGATCCGCTCCCGTTCGCGTAGCCAGTTTTTATGGGTGGTGGGGAATAAAAAGAAATTTAATTTGGAAGGTGTGGTGCCAGTTAACAGTACTGAGAAAGATTTACTCAACAGCGACTATGAAAGTGATTGGAAATATTTACCCTTGGTTAAGGCGATCACTGGCATGGCTGCTTTGCTGCACGATTGGGGTAAGGCTTCTTTACTTTTTCAGGAAAAATTAAATCCAGAAATTAAAACCCAGCATAAAGGCGATCCGCTACGCCATGAGTGGATCTCTTGCCTGTTATTTCATCAGTTCGTTACAAGCCAGATGAGTGATAGTCACGATGAAGCATGGTTGAACTTTCTGATCAACCAAGGCATTGATGAGTCGCGATTGACTTACCAGAGGTTACAAACGGCAAAGCCACTAAGCGAACTGCCCAACGCAGCAGCATTGATTAGTTGGTTAATTGTTTCTCATCACAGATTACCGCTGCCCAAAAAAGAAGATATGTGTCGGGAGCAACGAGAGAATCGTAATAGTTCGCTTGGTGATTTGTTGGCCAGAATCACTTCGGCATGGGGTTATGAAAACCAATTTGAGGATTACAACAGGCTGTTACCCAAATGCTTGGAATTTCCTTTAGGGCTACTTTCTCAATCACAAACTTGGCTAACGGCATTGCAACGCCGTGCGAAGGATTTATTGCATCAGTTGCCTTTGTTAGATCAAGCGATGAATGACGGCAGCTGGCGCGTGGTTTTACACCATGCACGGTTGTGCTTGATGCTGGGCGACCATTATTACTCCTCGCAAGCCAATGATCCTAGTTGGAAGGTTTCAACCGAGCTGTACGCCAATACAGATCCAGAGACCAAAGAGCGTAAACAAAAGCTGGATGAACATTTGGTTAATGTCGCCAGGGTGGCGGTGAATACGGTGAAGTTACTGCCCTTTTTTGAATCTGAGCCGCTAAAAGCGACTGAACTCACCGAGCTGGCACCCAAGGCAAACACCCCCAAAGCGTTCCGTTGGCAAGATAAAGCGGTACGTAAAATTATCGAGTGGCGTGAGCATACTGAAGATAAAAGCCAAGGTTATTTTGTGGTCAACATGGCGAGTACTGGCTGTGGGAAAACCATGGCTAACGCCAAAATCATGCAGGCGCTCTCGGAGGATGGTGAAAGTCTGCGTTTTATTCTCGCGCTTGGTTTGCGCACCCTTACTTTGCAAACTGGTGATGAATACAAACAACGGCTCAAACTGCAAGATAAAGATCTCGCTGTGCTCATTGGCTCTAAGGCGATTTACGAGTTACATCACCAGACTGGTGCGCAAGTCGATAAGGAGGAAGTGGAACTTAATCAAGCTGAGCTTGGCTCTGAATCGATGGAAAGCTTGCAAGAAGAAACTGATGAACTGCATTGGCAGGGCGTATTGCCCGAAGAAGAGCTCACTACAGTTTTAATCAAGGAAAAAGATCGCAAGTTGCTTTATGCCCCGGTACTGGCTTGCACCATAGATCATATTATGGCGGCTACCGAAACCAAACGGGGTGGGCGTTATATATTGCCTTGCTTACGGTTAATGTCATCCGACTTGGTGATAGATGAAATCGATGATTTTACTGGCGACGATCTGATTGCGATTGGCAGACTCGTTCATTTGGCCGGTATGCTGGGGCGAAAAGTCATGATTTCCTCTGCCACCATCCCGCCGGATTTAGCACTCGGTTTGTATAATGCCTATCGCCAGGGGTGGGCAGTATTTGCCGCCAGTCGTGACCGAAACGCCAGCATTAATTGTATTTATATTGATGAATTTACGGCACATACTCAGTTGGTGGGGAGCAATGATTATGACTTGGAGGCTTACCGGGCCTTGCAACAAGGCTTTATCAATAAACGGGTCGAGAAGCTCAAACAGCAAACCGCCAAACGTAAAGCCGAAATTATCCCCTGCCTCAAACAACCTGATTTACCGCTTGATACTCAGTATTTTGCAACGGTAAAGCAAGCGGTGCTGGCTAAACACCGGCACCACTTTATCTTAGATCCCCAAAGCCAAATTCAAGTTTCCTTTGGTGTGGTGCGCCTTGCCAATATTCAACCCTGTGTCGAGCTAACCAAGTACTTGCTCAGTTGTGATTGGCCTGCAGATACCGAAGTACGTTGTATGGCTTACCACAGTCAGCAAGTGTTGTTGCTGCGCCACGAGCAAGAAAAGCATCTAGATGAGGTGCTTAAGCGTAAAGAGAAATCGGGAGAATTACCCAAAGCGTTTGCTCATCCCGTGATACGCGAACACCTAACCGCTTGCCAAGCAAAAAACCTGATTTTCATTCTGGTTGCCACCCCAGTTGAAGAAGTGGGGCGCGACCATGACTTTGATTGGGCGGTGATAGAGCCCTCTTCTTTTCGTTCGATTATTCAAATGGCAGGCCGTGTACGCAGGCACCGTGATGGAGAAATTCCTGTGCCCAATATTGGCTTGTTGCAGTACAACCTCAAAGGGTTCAAGGGGAGAGAAGAGCGAGTATTTAACCGTCCTGGCTATGAAACCGACCGAACTACTCAGCTCGTCACTCATGACTTAACCCAGTTGGTGGACGAAAAGCCATTGCTGCAATCGGTTAATGCAGTTGCTCGAATTCAGAAGCGAGCGACGTTGGAGCCACAAAAAAACTTGGCGGATTTAGAGCACTTTGCCACCGCCAAAACATGCGGCACGGATCAAATCGGCAAGCCAGAAGTAAGCGAAGTTAACCGCCGGGATAGATTCAGCCGCAACCGTCGGGAAAGCCAGCGCCAGTCTTGTTGGTGTGAGCATTTACACGGTCATATTCATGGCTACTGGTGGCTTACGGCATTGCCGCAATACTTCAAACGCTTTCGCAAAAGTGAACCCTCAGTACAGGTCTACTTAGTCAAAAAATCGCGCAGTATCGAGTTTTGTATCCCTAATGAGCGGCAATGGCCTGCGATTGAGCAAGTGTTAAATATTCAGCATCAACCGCTTGCGCCAGAACAACAGCAGAAACTCTGGCTGCAACGTGATTACGGTGAGTTAGTTAATCAATACAGCACAAGTGCTGAGCAGGAGTTTGCTACGTCAGTGCGATACGGAGAAATCAGTTTTATCTACCGGGAAGGAAGTCAGCAATACAGTTACAACGACCAATTAGGCTTGGTTAAGGTTAAATAGTGGAGGGATTTACCGTGTTAGATCCAGCAATAGTCAGCTTTTTTGCCGAGCGCAAAGAAGCCTGGCTTAAGAAAAATGTCAGTACCTCGATGCAAGAATCAGAAGTATTGGAAAAACAGCGGGAGTGTAAGCAAAACTTTCTGTTGGCAAATTGGTTACCCGATGCTGCTAAAAGGGCAGGGCAAATCTCAATAGCCTCACATCCCTGCACCTTTAGTCATCCGAGTGCGCGAAAGAACAAAAATGGCTATGTCTCATCGATAATTTCCAAGAATAAACCGAGTGCCGATGGCTTTCTGCGATCAGGCAATGTGGCGGTAGAGCCAGATGCACTAGGTAATGCAGCGGCATTGGACGTGTATAAGTTCCTGAGCTTGCCGATGAGCGATCAACGCTCTCTGCTCGTGCATATTGAACAAGAAAGTGAGTTGGCTCGCCAGTTGCTTGAGGTGCCAACCTGTGATTATCAGACGCTACGAGACGGTTTTTTAAAAATGATCGATAGCGATCAAGCTTCGGTATCCAGCTCGAAGATTAAGCAGGTCTATTTTCCGGTAGCCGAAGGTGAATATCATTTATTGTCGCTATTGACCCATTCAGGCCATCTTTTTGAATTACGCAAACGACTTGATGCAATGCGATTTGGGGAGCTTGTCAAAGAGGCCAGAGAGTGCAAAAAAGCCAATCGATTTCACCCAGAGGGTTATCAAGAAATATTTGGTCTAACGACCATTGGCTTTGGCGGTACAAAACCTCAAAACATCAGCGTGCTCAATAACCAAAATGCGGGAAAAGCCCATCTTCTTCCATCCATTCCGCCTAACTTAACACCCAGAGAAATCCGCTTGCCTAAGACGGACTTTTTCAAAGAGTGTTTTACCGCTTGGCAAGCCAAGGAGGTGTTGGAAGCGTTGCATCGACTGTTTAAGACTGACTATAACAACATCAATATCCGTGATGGACGTGATTACCGTATTCAGCAATACGTTGATTTGGTTATTGAAAAAATGTGGCAAGTGCGCCTGTTTCTCACTGGCCATCAAGGCGATCTACCAAGCGAATTGCCATTGGAGCAAAAAGTTTGGTTGTACCCTGAATTTGAGTCGCAGCGAGAACAAGAGAATGAGTGGCTCGATAAAATCACTCGTCAAATTGCCCGTGGTTTAATCAACCACTACAGCCGCAGCAAAGTCATCAGCAACCCCTTATTACTGGCCGATCAAGAACTCTTGGCCATTGAGACAGTGGTTGCCAGCAATAGGGAGAACTTTCGATGAGAGTGCTGATTTTGCCCCATATTAAAATTCACAACGCCAATGCACTCTCAAGCCCTTTTACCATAGGTTTTCCGGCCATGACAGCATGGTTAGGGTTTGTCCACGCTTTGGAGCGCAAATTGAACCAAGCCGGTCTGTCTGAGTTAATGCTGCACAGTGTCGCCGTTGTCAGTCATTGCTGTGATGTACAAACTCACAAAGGTGAGGGCGATTTTGTCCATTCAATTATTGGTACAGGTAACCCACTCGATAAGGACGGTTCGCGTTCGGCATTTATAGAAGAAGCACGCTGTCATTTAGACGTCTCTTTAGTGATTGAGTGGAGTGGCGATGAGGAACAGGTGCAAAATCCTGATTTTGCAGGGCAATTGCAAGCGGTCATCGCCACCATGAAAGTAGCGGGTGGTGATGTCATCTGTATAGGAAAGCCCGCAATCGGCTCAGTGGTGACAGAAGAGGATACGACGCGAGTTCTACGCCAACTGATGCCGGGCTATGTACTGCTAGAACGGCGCGATCTAATGATAGAGGCCATGCAGCAAGACAATGATGCATTAGATGCACTGCTTGGCTACCTCAGCGTTAACCACAATTGTGAACAGCTTGAAGATGGCAGTGTTGTTTGGCACAGCCAGCGCAAAACCCATGGTTGGATTGTACCCATAGCAACCGGGTTTCAGGGCATTTCACCATTAGGTGAGGCGAAAAATCAACGGGATCCCACTACGCCCCATCGTTTTGCCGAAAGCGTGGTCACGCTAGGTGAGTTTGTTATGGCGCACAAAATTAAAAACCTCGATGACGCCCTTTGGCAATACAACTCCGATTTAGAAAACGATCTTTACCTTTGTCAGCAAGTTAACGCTATCAACGAATATGAATAAGGAACAATCTCATGGCTAAAATTAACGACACCGCTTCAGTATTGGCATTTGAGAAGAAACTAGTCCCATCAGATGGCTATCTATTTGGCACTAGCTGGGACGCTAAAGAACAGGTCACTCCTTTATCGTTACAAGAAAAATCGGTACGTGGAACCATTTCTAACCGTTTAAAAGCGGCAGTAAAAAATGATCCACTTAAGTTAAATGCCGAAGTGGAGAAAGCAAACTTACAACGTGTCGATGCCTGTGCTCTGGGGCAAGATCAAGACACTCTTAAACTCCATTTCACCCTAAAAGTGTTGGGTGGTTTAGCTCAACCTTCGGCTTGTAATAATGCGCAATTCAAACAGAGCTATAGTGCCGCAGTTGAGCAGTACATTGCCAAGCATGGTTGTTTTGAATTGGCAAAACGCTACGCCACTAACCTGGCAAACGCGCGTTTCTTATGGCGTAACCGAGTGGGTGCTGAAGAAATCGAAGTGCAAGTTAAGGCGCTTAATAAAGGGGCGGAGCAAACTTGGACGTTTGACGCCAAAAAGTTCAGCACCCGCCATTTCGATCATAACGACGAACAAGTGAGTAGTTTGGCTGAACGCATTGCCAAGGCCTTGGCCAGTGGGTCCGAACACCTGATGCTGCAAATTGACTGCTACGCAAAAGTGGGTAAAGCGCAAGAAGTTTATCCAAGTGAAGAGCTAGTGTTGGATAAAGGCAATAGCAAAACCAAGAAAAGTAAAATTCTTTATGCCGTTAATGAACATGCAGCGATGCACTCACAAAAAATAGGTAATGCATTGCGTTCTATTGATACTTGGTATCCAGAATACGCTTTGGCAGAACAAAGTGCAGGGGCGATTGCCATAGAACCTTATGGTGCAGTGACCAATTTGGGTAAAGCATTCCGCACTCCGAAAGATAAGCAGGATTTTTACAGCTTCTTTGACAAGTGGGCTCGTGGAGAACCACTACCGCGTGAAGAAGATGAACATTATGTGGTGGCCGTGTTGGTGCGCGGTGGGGTATTCGGCGAAAGTGATAAATAGGTGGCGGTAATGAACTACTACCAAGAAATTACCCTACTACCGGATGTCGATATCTCGCTTGGTTTTCTTTGGCAAAACGTGTTTCAACAAGTGCATATTGCACTTGTTGAACACAAAGTGGATGCAAATCAGTCTAGTGTTGCGGTTGGCTTTCCTGATTATCTCCGGGCTAAGTTTCCCCTGGGCAGTAAATTGCGCCTCTTTGCCAAAGAACAAGCGTCATTGGAAAAGCTAGCCATTCACCAATGGCTAAATCGGTTCGAAGACTATGCGCATATTAAAGGGATCAAACCCGTACCGAGTGATGTTTCCTACGTGAGCTTTGTACGCAAACAGGTGAAATCGCCTGAGCGGATTGAGCGGGCTATGCAGCAAAAGGCGGCATTATGGGCGGCAAAGTCGGGCAAGCCGCTGGCCGAGTGCTTAACCGATCTTGAAAAAAGCAAACCGACTGGGCAGTGTGATTTGCCATTTATCTTCTTGCACAGCCAGCAAACGAAACAACGTTCGCCGGACAAAAACAGCAAGTTCCCGCTGTTTATCGAAAGATATCCGCAAAGTACACCTGTGGATGGGCAGTTCGATTGCTACGGGCTGAGTCGTAAAGTTAATGGTATTGCATCGCTTGGAACAGTACCGCACTTTTAAGCACCAAAGGGTGAGTTTTACCCTTTATTTTTGCTCTTTAAAAATAAGCTTTATATACAATCAGTTACAACAGGTGGTGTTCAACAGGGTAAAAATAGGTTTTTTATCCTAACCACCTGTTGTGACTTTCTTTTATTGATTTATTCTATTGTTCACTGCCGCCCAGGCAGCTTAGAAAAGGCGCTGGCCGTTTTTTTGCTGGTCCGTCAAGTTCACTGCCGCCCAGGCAGCTTAGAAAACCACAGCGCCTGAGCTGCTTGTACTGCCCAGGTTCACTGCCGCCCAGGCAGCTTAGAAAGCGAACTAATGGAAGATGACAGCTAAGCTACCGTTCACTGCCGCCCAGGCAGCTTAGAAAAAAAAGCATTTTGTCATGGCCATGGAAGAGGTGTTCACTGCCGCCCAGGCAGCTTAGAAAATCTTCGCTTACCAACTCCCAATGGTGCTCACGTTCACTGCCGCCCAGGCAGCTTAGAAATGGAAGATGAGCTGGCTGCATCAACTGATTTGGTTCACTGCCGCCCAGGCAGCTTAGAAAGGGCTCATAGTATGTGCTGGAGTTGCGCTTTAGTTCACTGCCGCCCAGGCAGCTTAGAAAATAAGATACTACTGCGACAAGAAGATTGAGTTGTTCACTGCCGCCCAGGCAGCTTAGAAAGAGCAAGGGCAAGCCAAAAGAGATGCAAGAGAGTTCACTGCCGCCCAGGCAGCTTAGAAAAATATGATAGATGATCACATCGGTAGTCTTGGGTTCACTGCCGCCCAGGCAGCTTAGAAAGAGCTTGACAGGCTGAACACCAAACGCAAAAAGTTCACTGCCGCCCAGGCAGCTTAGAAATGATTTTGATATCGACCCTATCAGCAAAGACAGTTCACTGCCGCCCAGGCAGCTTAGAAAAAAATAGCGTCTTGCTGCTCTGTGTCTGTGGCGTTCACTGCCGCCCAGGCAGCTTAGAAATATGGCTGGTGATGACGAAGGTCTTGACTACCGTTCACTGCCGCCCAGGCAGCTTAGAAATTAGCTAATTTCGCTTGCGTAGAACACGCCACGTTCACTGCCGCCCAGAGCCCGGAGAGTCTGGGGCTGCTCGGCACCATAGAACACGCCACGTTCACTGCCGCCCAGGCAGCTTAGAAAGCATAGTATGCGAGCATCACCATTGGTATGGTGTTCACTGCCGCCCAGGCAGCTTAGAAAAAACATAACTATACCAGAGCGAACCTGGGTAGGTTCACTGCCGCCCAGGCAGCTTAGAAAATCTGGCTAGTGAATAGTTTCACCCTCTCATCGTTCACTGCCGCCCAGGCAGCTTAGAAAGTCTCTTGGGCCCGGCTACGGTCCTGCTGTTGGTTCACTGCCGCCCAGGCAGCTTAGAAAGCGATATACCGATTGCTGCTGTTCGGATAGTTGTTCACTGCCGCCCAGGCAGCTTAGAAAAGATTCACCGAGGCGGCATAGTCACAAAGGCCGTTCACTGCCGCCCAGGCAGCTTAGAAATATTGGGTACCTAGCTGCTGATGGTCTTTGCTGTTCACTGCCGCCCAGGCAGCTTAGAAAGTAACGCTTAAATACTTCGGTAACTGCAAGCTGTTCACTGCCGCCCAGGCAGCTTAGAAAATTGCGGCAGGCTGTAGCGGGCGTTGGCCAGTGTTCACTGCCGCCCAGGCAGCTTAGAAAGTCCAGCAAAGTTGATAAAGGCTTCAAGATTGGTTCACTGCCGCCCAGGCAGCTTAGAAAGTTCTTCTGGTGATGACCTTTCCCCCGAATTTATCACTCGGCCCCAGCAATATCCGAATTTCCTGCATTTATGGGGCTGAAGAGGCCGAAACTGAGGTGATCTAAATAGCGGCCCGGCTCAAGGCAGCATATCTACTCGAAGTAGTCTGCTGGCGCTGCGGCCTTTGTCGTCGCTGACCGACAGTTGGAAGCGTCCTGCTCTGGACGGGCGCCATTCCAGGGTTTGGCCCGGCAGGCTCTGCCCGAGCAGGCTGTTACCGGCAAACCAGTAGAGTATTTGGCTGTCGGAGGCGGCGTCGGCCGTGAGGGCGATGTGTTCATTGGCCATGCTTTGGCGCAGGCTGTAGGTGACGCCCTTCAAGGGGGAGCGGATAAGCGGGGCCGAGTAGCTGACCGCGACTCTTTGGCTGCAGGCGGCCGGAAGCTCCGGCGGCCTCCTGCGGGGTAGACCTGCCTGCTCGAACAGGGCCGCCAAGTCTGATGGCCAGAAGGCAAACACCTCCTGGTGGTGAATTGCCGGATCGTAGGGCGGGCAGACGGCGGCGCCGGTTTTGTTATCCAGCCACACGGGACGATGCAAGTTGGAGACCTTGATGGGAGAAACTCCCGGGATATACCAGCCATCGACCAATTTGGGGCACCAAGGGTTGGGCAGCTCGCCGGAGGCGGCGCAGAAGGCTACCTTTTTTACCGTATCCGGCGGCGTGTTGGCCATGTCGGCCGTGCCCGGCAGCGCGCCCTGCAGGGCATCGCTGAGGGCGAAGAACAGGGGCCCGGCGGTTCGGACGCCGACAAAGGCCGGGTTGGGGGTGGCGTCGAAGTTACCCACCCAAACCACCAACACATAGGGGCCTGTGATACCGGCGCTCCAGGCATCGCGATACCCCCAGGAGGTACCTGTTTTCCAGGCCACTGTCCAGTTGCTGCCGGGCAGGCCGTCGGCGCGGGGGTTGTCCTTGAGTATGTCCCGCACCATAAAGGCGGCGGCCGGGCTCAGCAAGCTCTTTCCTTGCGGGCTGATGGGCTGGCTTTGTTGATCCCGCAGCGGGTAGTCATGGCCCTGGCTCGCCAGCATCAGGTACAGCCGCGCCAGCTCCGCCATGGTCAGCTCGCCGCCGCCCAGTGCCAGGGATAAACCATAATGACTTTCACCCCTGAGCCCCTGAATGCCGGCCTGGCGCAGGAAGCCGTAGAGATTGGGTTGGTTCACTTGTCCTGCCAGCCACACGGCCGGCAGATTGCGGCTCTTGACCAGGGCGTCGTGGGCGCTGATGGGGCCGGTAAATCTGTGGTCAAAGTTCTCTGGTTGGAAACTGCCAAAGGCGGTGGGCGCATCCTTGAGTATGCTCAGCGGGTGTATAAGCCCCTGATCTATGCCCAGGCCAAACAGAAATGGCTTCAGGGTTGAGCCCGGCGAGCGGCGGGCAGTGACGCCGTCCACCTGGCCTTGGATATCGGTATCGAAGAAGTCTGCCGAGCCTATCCAGGCCTTGATGCTCTGATCGCGGCTGTCCACCAGGATTGCGGCGGCATTCTTGACCCCCAGATGGCGCTGGCTTTCGATATACAGCCCAAGGCGCCGCTCCAGTAAGGTCTGCAAGCCGACGTCCAGGGTGCTGTGAATTAGGGTGTCACTATTATCCCGCAGCAGGCGGCGGCTGAAGTGCGGCGCCAGAAATGGTAGCTCAGTGCGGTCATGGCCCATGGCGGTGAGGGTCAACAGGCCGTTGTTGCGAGGATCGTTGCGATAGCTTTGTTGCCAGAGCAACGCCAGACGGTCGCGGGCATCCTGAAAGTCGGCACCGAAACGGGCGCGGCGCGCCGGGCTTTGCGGCATGACCGCCAGGCTGAGGGCTTCACTGAGTGAAAGTTCACCGGCGTCTTTATGAAAGTAGATGCGGCTGGCAGCGCCAACACCTTCAATATTGCCGCCCATGGGCGCCAGATTGAGATAGGCCTCGAGAATATCATGCTTGGAGTAACGCAGCTCCAACCAGAGCGCCGCCAGCATCTGCTGCAATTTCCCGGCAACCTGGCGGCTGTTGATGTTGTAAACCCGCCGGGCCAGCTGCATGGTCAGGGTCGAAGCGCCCTGGCGATCATCCTTAAGATAGGTAGCGACTATCGCCCTGGCGGTGGCCGCCGGGTTGATACCGGGGTGGAAGTAAAAATAGCGGTCTTCCTTGAGCAAGATGGCTTGCACCATGTTGTCTGAAACCCCTTCCAGGGGTTGCCAGAGCCGATACTGGCCATCACTGGCCAGCGTCAGCCGCAGCAGACTGCCATCGGCGGCCAACACCATGCGGGAACTGGGCGCCAGCTTTGAAAAAGGTTGTGCCGGCCAGAGTCTCAGCCCCAGCAGCAAGGCTGCCAGGGCCAGCAGGCACAAATAGCGGCGTTTCATGGCGCTTCGATCACCAACTCACCACTTGGGCCCTGAGCCTGAATCAGGGGATCATACAGCCCCTCGGCATAGGCGGGCGGCACCTGGAACTGGCCGACATTGGTGGCCCGTACCTTGTAGACAAAGGTTTTGGCATCGCGCCAGGCGGTACCGTAGAGCACCAGGCGGTCTTCGCGAACATTGAGCCACTGTGGTGACCAGTCGCTGTGCTGAGCCATGCCTACAGGCGGCTGCCAGCCATCGAAGCTGTCATCCTTGTCACGATAAACCGGCTCCACGCCTCCGGGCAGCAGATCTATTACGACCACCTGCTGCAACTTGTCCATATCTGTGGCGCGCAGCCGCAGCCTGACCAGGAATTCATCCCCGACCTTGACCTTGGCAAGAGGTTGCTGCTCAAGGGTCAGATAGTCGCGGCTCACCTCCAGCCCCTGGCTGAAAGGCTTGGCCGGGCTTTGGTCAAATCCCTGCTGGCTAAGAAGATAGAAGGCATCATTAGTGCCGGTTTTCTGGTATTTCACCTCTTCACTGCCGAGGGGCAGCTTAGCCTTGGGTAGACTCAGTGCCTGCCAGGCCTTATCGACCAAGGCTTGCATGGCCAGCTCCTGATCGCCGCGGGAGTTATCCAGAGCGGTCAGCGCCCGCACCAGAGTTCCGGCAGACAGCGAGCTGTAACGCTGCTCGCTGAGCCACTGGCCCATGCGCGGCAGCAACTGTTCCGGCAGGTCATCCAGGCGCTGTGGCGCCTGACGGGCGATGAGTGTCAGCAGCTGGGCATCGTGCACCATGGGATCCAGGTAGAGGCTTAGGCGCTGGGGCTTGTCCTCAAGCAACTGCCACTTCTGCGCCTGCCACAGCGGCTCGGCCAACTGTTGCTGCTGCATCAGGGTAAAGCTGGCGGCCAGCCAGGCACTGGCGATGTCTGCTTGCCAATCCTTGGGGTAGTAGCGCTGCAAACGTTCGCGGATATCGGCAAGGGCGCCGCTAACCTGCACTCCCTGGCGGGCCAGCAGATACGCGCCATAGGCACGCTCGCGCAGCTCATCCAAGCCGCTGCTGGGGCCGGAGCTCACGCTCGACAGATAGCTGTTGGCCTTGTCCAGTAGATCCTGGGGGACGGGGTAACCCTGGGCCTTGGCGTCCAGCAGCATGTCTACCACATACAAGGCCACCATAGGCTCGACTATCGGGTTGGCGGCCCAGAGACCGAAGCCGCCGCTGCTGTTCTGGCGGCTTCGCAACTGGCCAATGAGTTGGTTAAAGTCATTGAGATTATCCTGAGGCTTGCCCAGCAGCAGTGCCGGTACGGCTTTGGATACCAACTGTTCGGTACAGGCGTGAGGATAGTTGTCCAGATAGTGGCTCAGCCCCTGAGCCCAAACCAGCGGACTGTTACCAAGGGCCGCTTCCACCTTGCTGAACGGCGTAAACAGTTGACGGTCAAGTTTGAGCTTGGCTTCGGCGCGGTCGAGCACAGCCGTGGCCAGGGTCAAACGGTGGGGCGTTAACGGCCGTACCGAGATGCTCTCACTGATCTTGAGCTCGCCTTCGCTGGTGGCGAGTTTCCAGTGGAGTTCTCCTTGACCCAGATTTTCGCCTGCCTTGACGGCAAAGTGCGCCGTGGCTTCACGGCCCGGTTCGATATGGAACTGCTGCGGTTGCAGGTCGCTACGAAGGGCGCCGCTCAGGCTGAGGGTCAGGGTAACATCCTGCGCCTCGGCTTCTGTGTTATAGAGTCCCACAGTAACATCGGCGCTGTCTCCGGGTGCCAGGAATGCCGGCACATTGGGGCTCATCACCACAGGCGCCTTAACCGCGACACTGGCCTCGCTGGTGCCTATGCCGCTTTCGGTGGCACTGACGGCAAAGAAGCGGATACTGCCGTTGAAGCTGTCGGGCACAGTATATTGCAGCCGCTGCTCTCCGGCGGCCAACTCACGAATACCCGACCAGTAGACAACAGGCTTGGCGCGTTTGCGCTTGAAGGGGTTGAGGTTGGCTGCCAGCAGCGCGGCGGCGTCACCTCCGGGGGCGGCCTGGCGCATCAGCACCTTGAGATCCGGCAGCAGCAGGTCGAGAATTTGGCTCGAATCTACGCTGAGAGCCTTCTTGTCGAAGAAGTGCGCCAGTGGATCCGGCGCTTCATAGCGGGCCACCTGCAAAATACCGGCATCAACCCCGAATACCACGACTCTGGCTTTGCTTGGCAGCTTGAGGTCGATATCCAGTTGCGTCCCGGGTTTAACCTTTTCCGGCAGGCTCAGGGCGATGGCCTGACGCCGCTCACCGAGATCCACCTTAAAGGGTTTCACGGCATAGGACAGCGGGCTCATAAAGACTTCTTCCGAGTCCGGCGCCCGCAGGAACTGCACATTGATATAGGCATTGCCCTCAATGCCTTGCGGCAGGGTAATGCTTTGCAACGAACGGGTGCTGTCGGCCTTGAACCATTTGAAGGCGTAAACCTTGTCTCTCTCTATGGTGATGAGTCCGGCGCCGCTGTAAGGGGCCTGAATCGCCACCTGAATGCTTTCACCCGGCAGATATTCCGCCTTGTTTAGCGTCAGTTCCAGCTCGGCGTTGCGCTCCAGCGTGCGACTGGCGTTGCCGCTGCCGGCAATGCTGTAATCTATTTGGTTCAACTGGCGGCCGTTTTCATCCAGCAGTCGCAGGCGGTAGTCACCCGGCTCCCTGGTGTCGAGTTCCAATTGGCCACCGCTTGCGGCCAGACTCAGGGCAGTGCTGCCCAGCAGTTTGTCTTTGCGGCGCGATTCATAGCGGTAGGTGCCGTCATTCTGTTTCACCAACACAGACACCCAGCGCCGGGCGATACGCTCGACTTTGAGCTCAGTAGCCACACCTTGAAGGTCCTGGCCAACGGCTTGCAGGTTGAGCACACGCTTGCCGTCTTTGCTGATGAAGTCCAGATCGCCATCGCTCTTGTAGCCCAGTAACCAGTCGGCATCGGATACCAGTAGCTGGTCTTGGGCGCTGACACCGTGGCCTGAACCGGCTTCAAATACCCGAGCCAGCAAGTGCAGCTTGTAGGTGCTGCCGGCAAAGCGGTCCAGCGCCAAGTCCAGGCTGGCCTTGCCTTCGCCGTCTGTGGTGGTTTCGCTCAAGTCTTCGCGGAACGATTCCTTGAGCTTGCCCAATACCCCAAAACGATAGCCTGGCCAGGCTTTGAAGCTGATATCGGTTGGTGACAGCACCATCTCGCCGCTGACTCGGCGATCGCTCGCCGGGCCGCCGAAGAGTTGCTCGGCCAAGACCTCGGCCTTGAGTTGCTGCGGCGTGCGCCAGCCTTCAAACTGCTTGTCGGTGCCCAAATAGACTCGCACCTTGATGCGATCCGGCTCGAAGTCACGCACCTTGAAGGTGACATCCCCCAGACGTGTGAGGCGGTATCTGTCTTTGATGAGGGACAGAGTGGCGAGATAGTCACCGGCAACCGCGGTTTCACCGGCGCTGAAGTCCAGGCTGTCAAAGCCGCTGCCATCGAGTTTGAAGGTGCGATCCAGCACGGTTACACCGCGGGGGTCGGTGATCTGCATTTTTACCGGCAGACCACCCAGGGCGGTACTCCAGTCCTGCCCCCGCACCAAACTGGCGATATGAGCCGTTTCACCGGGGCGATACAGCCCGCGGTCGGTGAAGAGGTAGGCTCTCAGGGCGCCGGGATCGTCGCTCTCATAGCTGCCGCCGGTGTCGAAACGGGACAGATTGAGCTGGCGACGCCAATCAGCCAGCGGCAGGAAGGAGAGATCGCCATCCTTTTCGACCCGATAGTAGAGCGGGGTCTTTTCCCGGCGCAGATCGCCAAGCTTGGCAAAGCTTGCATGACCGCGTTCATCTGTTAAAGCCTCGTCTACCGGCAAACCGTTGCGGCCGATGACGGCCACACGGGCTCCGGCCACTGGAGTCCCCTTGCCGAGGGATTGCACGAACAGATCCTGGCTGCCATCACGGCTGCGTTTGGCGAGTATCCCCAGATCTGTCACGACCACAAAGCGCAGATCGTGGGCCTCGGTTTGGTAATAGTCGAAGGTTTGGCTGTCTCTTTCATCGGCCGGAGTCAGCTTGAGTACAAAGATGCCACGCTTGTCCTTGAAGAAGGGCTTGAGGTCGACGCTGCCGTAGAGCGTCTTGCTGGGATCGCGCCCGGCAAGCTGTTGCTTGAACACCTGACGGGTGACCAAACGGTCGAAATCTGTGTTGTTGAGGTAGGGCTCGGCAAAGCTGCCCGAGCTTTGATCTATCAGGGCATTGAGCTGATCAGGCAGCAACTGGGCGACTTCAATCTGTACCTTTTGCACCCCACGGGCCAGATAGCCGAGGCGTTGATCTTCGTCCAGAGTCAGCAAGGAGCCTTCGCCGAGGAAGTTGAGCGCCTTGGGATATTGCGGCATTCGCAGCACAGTCAGCACGGCATCGCGGGACAGATAACCCCCTTGGCCTTCGACTTCCTTATCCACCATTACCGCCACGTAGCGATCGACCGGAGCTTTCAGCTTGAAGCTGTGCAACTGGTTGAGGCCTTCGGCACCGGGGATCTGGGTCAAGGTCAGTTTGTCGGCCTTGGCCAGCACCTGTTCGGTGACATTTTCCTGATACCAGTGACGGCTTCCCTTGGGATTTTTCAGCGGCAGCAACCAGGCATGTACCTTGCCTTGAAGCGCTTCGTCGTTGACCGGACGTGAGCTTTCCATTGTCAGTACCGGCTCGGGTTCATCCTTGTCGTTGTAGGCGAAGTTGACCTGAGCCTGTTTAAAGCTCAGCTGATAACGGCCGGGAACCTCTACTTGCCATTGGCTCTTGCCTGCCTTGTTGCCGCCGCTGGCCGCCTGGATCCCTTTGCTGACTTCCAGGGTTACAGTGCTCTGCTCAAGTGGTGTGGCGAGCGCAGGAGAATGTATGTAAGCGAACAGATGCTTGTCGTCGAAGGTGACTTCGGTATCGCCATTGCCGCTGTAGGTCAAGCCGGGGCTCAGCAATATCGCCAGTTGGGGTTTGACCGAGGTCGTATCCACCGGGTGGCTGAAGGCCAGGGTGGCGACCAGCTTTTGAATACTCGGCTGGGCCGGATCCTGGTACAGACGCCCATCAGAGATGGTGGCGGTGAAGGCGGCTGTGCTGAATTCGCTCTGGTATTTATCCAGTAAGATATGGTCTGCCAGCAGCTGCTTCTTATCCAGGCTGACCGCGAACTTTTCCGCAATCGGCCAGTCGTTATCCGGAATAAATTGCAGATGCTTGTCACTGGCCCAGCGCCACTGCCCGGCGAGTTGGGGGCTGAGGCTGACGCCTTTGGAGACGGGTTTGCCTATGACGTCCAAAGGTGCGACCGAACCACTGAAGGTCAGGGTCAAGGGAGCGACCTGAGGTTTGGCCTGGTGGTAATCGGTTAGCTGCGGCGCCTTGAGCGTATAGTGTAGGGTATAGGGCTTGGGTAAATGCTGATACCAATACCAGCCGCCCCAGCAAAGCACAGTCAGCACAGATAGCAGCAGTAGGCTTCCCAAGGTTTTAAAGGGATGCTTTATGCACCAATGCATCCAGGGCGGCGCTTGCCAGTGACCAAAAACCGCAGCGAGAACTCGCCAAACTACCGAGAAGAAATTTCCTATAAGCTGTCCCATCGTTCCGTGTCCTTGCTGTGTCTCGTAGCGCTATCGCCAACTTGGCTGACGTTTTAAAGATGTCGGTCGCCGATGTCAATCAGACCGGGCCGATGCTGTGATGCCCTATTCGATATCGCCTCTGCAACTGAGGCTATATGGTACAACAATCGGGCTGATTTTCATCTGTGTTGCTTTGATAAGTCGGTGAGGATCAACAATATAGTGTCTTCATGGAGGGTAAAACAAAAAAGGCTTACCGTTTTATGGGTAAGCCTTTTTTGTTACAGCCTCTAGCGAACTGATTATTAGTTCATGCCGTATTTTTTCAGCTTCTTGCGCAGTGTGCCGCGGTTGATGCCCAGCATGTTGGCGGCGCGGGTCTGGTTGCCACGAGTGTGCTGCATAATGATATCAAGCAGAGGTGCTTCAACTTCGCATAGCACCATTTCATAAACTTCCTGAGCTTCTTGACCGTCCAACTGAGCGAAGAAGTTGCTGACAGCGCGCTTTACAGCGTCGCGCAGTAACTGGGGCTTGATGGTGCCGTTAGCGGTTTCGATTTTGCCTACGGTAAGCTGATGAGCTTCTGTGTGAGTTGTCTGATCAAACATTCGTATTCTGCTCTTTATTTATCTAGTACACATTCATCAAAAAAACGTTCCACCATGGAACATTGTTCTGCAGCGGTTTCCAGCCGGTTAAAGTCGGCACGGAACTGGCGCTGTTCTTCCTGGTCCAGGTACCATCCCATATGTTTTCTGGCGAAGCGGACGCCCTTTACTTCCCCATATAAATCATACAGTTTGGTTAGGTGTTCCAGCATCACTTGACGCTGCTCTGCCATCCCTATGGGCGCTAGCTTGCTACCTGTGTCCAGGTAATGCTGGATCTCTCTGAAAATCCAAGGCCTTCCCTGGGCACCCCGTCCTATCATCAGGGCATCGACACCTGTGTAATCCAGCACGAAACGCGCCTTCTCCGGACTATCGATGTCCCCGTTGGCGACAACAGGAATCGAGACATTCTGTTTGATTGCCTTGATGGTGTCGTACTCGGCATGACCCTTGTACATGCATTGGCGGGTGCGGCCATGAACCGCGAGCGCCGTAATGCCACTCTCTTCGGCAATCCGGGCGATTTGAACACCATTTCTGTGTTCTGGGGCCCAGCCCGTGCGAATCTTCAGCGTTACCGGCACATCCACTGCGGCAACCACGGCATCCAGTATTTTCTTTACCAGTTCCGGCGATTGCAGCAGGGCAGAACCCGCGAGCTTTTTATTCACTTTTTTTGCCGGACAACCCATGTTGATATCTATGATTTGGGCGCCTTGCTCCACATTGTAGCGGGCGGCCCAAGCCATATTATCGGGGTCAGCCCCGGCGATTTGTACTGAGCGTATGCCTTCTTCACCCGAGTGCGTCATTCTCTGGCGGCTCTTGTCCGTGTCCCAAAGGTCGGGATTGGACGAAAGCATCTCTGACACTGCCATGGCAGCACCATAACGGATACAGAGATTGCGGAAGGCCTGATCGGTGACACCTGCCATTGGTGCCACGATCAGCTGATTCTTCAGTTGATAGGGTCCAATCTGCATTTTGCTGTTTCACCTTGCTCTTCAAAGGGGCGCTATAGTACGCCTTTTTGACAGCGGTGAAAAGGTCAATAAATGACCTGAGCAAAACTTTTTTACTTGACTTTTGACAGGCAGGAAGTCAGCGCCAGTGCGCTCTGGCGCCGCCTTTAACGCTATTTGCGCACTCCTGTCAAGCGGCTCCAATCTTCTTTGTGAACCGCTTCGTCCATCTCGAACCATTGAGCGTAAAATTCGCGGATTTCTTCGGCTTGTTCCTGCAATAAGCCGGACAGTGCCAGTTTGCCACCCGGGCGCACCAACTCGGCGATCAGGGGGGCCAGTTCCCGCAGCGGTCCGGCCAGAATGTTGGCAACCAACACATCGGCCTGAATGCCTTTGGGTTGATCCTCAGGCAGGTAGAGGCTGAGTCTGTCATCCACGCCGTTGCGCTTGGCATTGTCGCGGGAGGCGTCTATCGCCTGGTAGTCTATGTCTATGCCTATGGCGTTGGTTGCGCCCAGCTTGAGCCCGGCGACCGCCAGAATGCCGGAACCACAGCCGAAGTCGACCAGCTGTTTACCTTGCAGATCCAGGCCATCGAGCCACTCCAGGCACAGAGCCGTTGTGGGATGAGTGCCTGTGCCAAAGGCCAGGCCGGGATCCAGGATAACGTTGACGGCTTCGGGCTCCGGGATTTCATGCCAGCTGGGACAGATCCACAGACGCTTGCCGAACTGAATGGGGTGGAAGCTGTCCATCCATTCGCGGACCCAGTCTTTATCTTCTATCTGCTCTATCTTGTAGTTGAGCTTGCCTTCGAGGAAGGGCAGTTGCTTGAGCATCTCGACTGTGGGAGTCAGATCTGTGCCGGCATCGAACAGAGCGACCACCACAGTGTCGGCCCAAAGTGGGGTTTCTCCCAGTTTGGGCTCAAAAATCGGCGTATCTTTACCATCTTCAAAGGTGATGGACACGCTGCCTTCCTCCAGCAACAGGTCGCTGAGTGTCTCGGCGTGCTCGCTGCTGCTGTGGATGCGTAACTGGATCCAGGGCATGGAATCTTCTCTCGTGGGGGACAATAAAGCGCTATTGTAAGCCATAGGCTGCCGGCCTTGCCAGCACACCGGGGTAAAGAGGGCGGAGTGAAACCCGGTTTCAGGTTTGTTCGGTCAGCGGTTGGATTTACGGTAATTTGCTGTCTTTTTTGTTTTAAAGTTTCAAATAAACGTTTGATTTGTAGTGGATAATTGGTATTACCTCTGTTTTGCCGCAAGTGGTTTATTTGTGAGCGTGATCAGATAATCCCCCACTTTCGATTGAGGCAGGTCACATTCAGACTCCTTGGGCATTGGCGCAGTTTGGCTGTGAGTTATGTTGTAGATCCCAAGGATCTGTACCCAAAAAACATGCTGACAAAATATCACATCCCCGAGCGCTGGCTCGGTCATGCCAACAGCCACCACTGGTCGGCCAGAGCCGATCGCCTGCAGAGTGCCAGCGGCATTTTGCTGGGCATGTTTCTGTTGGCGCATCTTCACTTTGAATCCAGCATCATGCTGGGTAAAGAGGCTTTCTATAAGGTAGTGCAGGTGCTGGAAGGCGGTTGGTTCAGTGCCAGTGGCCACGGTTACCCACTGCTGACGCAACTCTTCTCTGCGTTTATTCTGCTGGTGGTGATACTGCATGCCGCCATGGCGCTGAGGCGCTTTCCGGCGCAGCTCGGCCAATGGCGGGCGCTGCGCAGCCATCTGCATCTGATCAAACACCGCGACAGCCACGCCTGGTTCTGGCAGTTGGCTACCGGCTTTATCCTGTTCTTCCTGGTGCCCATGCACCTGGTCACCATGATAGCCAATCCGGAAATCGGCCCCAATATGTCGGCCTACCGGGTCTGGCACGACAACACCTGGCTGCTGTATATCCTGCTGCTGCCTGCGGTGGTGATCCACGCCATGATAGGCCTGTATCGGGTGGCGGTGAAATGGGGCCTCAGCTTTAACCGCACTGGCCTGAGAAAAATAGCCAAGCTATTGATTGTATACCTTATTTTGCTTGGTTTAGGCAGTTTGGTGACCTATATGCTGCTAGGTAATGAGCTGAGCCTGCCGCTGCAGCCGTTCGTTCCCGGTTAACTCAATATCAGTTAAAGGTAAATTAACCGGCAGAAGTTTGATCTGCCTCAGGGTTCGTTCGCCCTTTGTGATCCACATTGGTTTTACTATCTTTAAGCGGTTAAGCCATTGGATGACAGGGAGAATACGCATGATACGACTGAGTGAGCGCTGGGGCGGCTGGTTGGATCTGGGGCAGAGTGCTTCAGGCGTGTTGTTGGCGCTGTTTTTGTGGACTCACCTGTTGCTGGTGTCTTCAATATTGCTGGGGGCGCCGGCAATGGAATGGGTGGCCCGCAACATGGAGCTGAGTTTTCTCAGTGACGATGGCCACGGCTATCCCTGGGTGGTGAGCCTGATAGCCATAGCCGTTGCCGGGTTGGCGTTGTTGCATGTGTTGGTGGCCTTGCACAAGTTGCCTCTGTCGCTCAGGCAGCAAAAGGCTCTGAAACAGCAACTAGTGCAAATTGATCATGGCGATACCCGCTTGTGGGTGTGGCAGGCTGCTACCGGAGTGGTGATTTTGCTGTTGCTTCCTGTGCATCTTTGGTTGGTGGGTTCGGCCCCGGAAACCATAGGGCCACAGGGCTCGGCCGACAGGATTTGGAACCAGTATGCCTGGGCCTTGTACCTGCCACTGCTGCTGACAGTGGAGTTACATGCCGCCATAGGACTGTACCGGGTGGCATTGAAATGGGGCGCGGCGCGGGATCTCAACAGCCGGGCGCGCCTTAAAAAAATTAAAACCATACTCAGTGTGGCGTTTGTCGCCGTAGGTCTGGCGTCCTTGCTGGCCTTTTGGCCCCACGCGAGCTGAGTATCGATAACCCAAACAGATAGCTTTAGGGTAAACGGCATTGGGCCGTCCCATAAGGAGTGTGCGTGAAACTCATCTATACGGATTCGTTGGTTGTCGGCGCCGGATTGGCGGGTCTGCGGGTAGCCATCGCTTCCAAAGAGCGTGGCCTGGATACTCTGGTACTGTCGCTGATCCCTGCCAAGCGTTCCCACTCGGCCGCGGCCCAGGGCGGCATGCAGGCCAGTCTCGGCAATACCGTCAAGGGCATGGGCGACAGCGAAGATGTGCATTTTCAGGACACGGTCAAAGGCTCAGACTGGGGCTGCGATCAGCAGGTGGCGCGAATGTTCGCCCACTGTGCTCCCAAGGCGGTACGTGAGCTGGCCAACTGGGGCGTACCCTGGACCAGGGTGACTGCCGGGCCGCGTCAAGTAGTGGTCAATGCCGAAAAAGTAACTCTGGAAGAAGCCGCCGAGGCTCACGGGCTGATCAACGCCCGCGACTTTGGCGGTACCAAGAAATGGCGCACCTGTTACACCGCCGATGGTACCGGCCACTCGCTGCTGTATGCGGTGGACAATAAGGCGATCTCCATGGATATCCCGGTGCATGAGCGGGTCGAGGCGCTGAAACTCATCCACGACGGCAGCCGCTGCCATGGGGTCATTGCCCGCTGTTTGATCACCGGTGAACTCAGGGCCTATATCGCCCGGGCCACCACCATAGCCACAGGCGGCTATGGCCGTATCTATGAGGTGTCCACCAATGCGGTGATCTGTGAGGGTATCGGCCAGGCGCTGGCGCTGGAAACCGGGGTCGCGACCCTTGGCAATATGGAAGCCGTGCAGTTCCACCCCACGGCCATAGTGCCAGTGGGCATTCTGACCACAGAGGGCTGCCGTGGAGACGGTGGCTTGCTGCGGGATAAAGACGGCTACCGCTTTATGCCCGACTATGAGCCGGAGAAGAAAGAGCTGGCCTCGCGTGATGTGGTATCACGGCGGATGACAGAGCATATGCGTAAGGGCAAGGGAGTCGACAGCCCCTATGGCCCGCACCTGTGGCTGGATATCACCCTGCTGGGGCGCAAACATGTGGAAACCAACCTGCGGGAAGTCAAAGAGATCTGCGAGAACTTCCTCGGCATAGATCCGGCCGAAGAGTGGATCCCGGTGCGGCCGACCCAACACTATTCCATGGGCGGTATTCGCACCAATCACACAGGAGAGAGCCCGCAGCTCAAGGGACTGTTCAGTGTCGGTGAGGCTGCCTGTTGGGACATGCATGGCTTTAACCGTCTGGGCGGGAATTCGCTGGCGGAAACTGTGGTCGGCGGCATGATCATAGGTAAATATGTGGCCGACTTCTGCGAGCAGGAGGAGCTGGTGCTGGATACGGCGCTGGTGCAGCGTTTCCGTGATGAGCTCAACCAGGAGATAGACGAGCTGCTGGCTCGGGAGCAGGGCGAGAGCCCGTTTGAGCTCAAGCGCCTGATGCAAAGAGTGATGATGGACTATGTCGGCATCTTCCGTAACGGCCCAGAGCTGGAAAAGGCGGTGGCCGAACTCAAGGATTTGCTGGCCCGCTCGCGCAATATTGTCGTTACCTGCAAGAAGCGCCACGCCAATCCCGAGTTGGTCGAGGCCTTACGGGTCAGGCGTATGCTTAAGGTGGCACTGACAGTTGCCTGCGGCGCCCTGGCGCGCACCGAGAGCCGTGGCGCCCATGCCCGCGAGGATTACCCGCAGCGTAACGACAAAGACTGGCTCAGCCGTACCCTGGCCAGCTGGCCGGACGCCGACGCGCTGGAGCCTGTGCTCAGCTACGAGGCGCTGGATGTGATGCAGATGGAACTGCCGCCCGGCTATCGCGGCTATGGTGCCGACAATGCCATTGCCCATCCGGATACCGCCAAACGCGAGCAGGAGATTGCCGCCATTCTCGCGTCTCTAGGGCCGGATGCCAGCGCTGAAGACAAGCAGCGGGCGCTGATGCCGTTCGAACTGCCGGAAAGTCTGCGCCCCGGCAACGAGCGCCTGAGCGACCGCCTGGCTTGCCCACAGACTTCAATTCCTTCTCAGCCTAACCCTGCCGGAGATGACAACGCATGAGTGGCCGCACTTTAACCTTCAGGATCTTCCGTTACGACCCACAGCAAGCGGGAGACAAGCCACAAATGGTGGACTATCAACTGCAAGAAACCCCGGGGATGACGGTATTTATCGCCCTCAATCGCCTCAGGGAGGAGCAGGACCCATCGCTGCAGTTCGACTTTGTCTGTCGCGCCGGGATTTGCGGCAGCTGCGCCATGGTGATCAACGGCTTTCCTACCTTGGCTTGCCGCACCTTGACCGCCAAATATCCAGATGGACTGATCACCCTGATGCCGCTGCCAGGCTTTGAGCTGATAGGGGATCTGTCGGTCAACACAGGCAAGTTTATGCGTGAACTGGCTGAAAGGCTCAAGCTGTGGCTGCATCCCAAGCCGGATCAGCAGGATATCCACCATCTGGAAGCTCCGATGGACCCGGAGGAAGCCGCCAGACTCTATGAACTGGAGCGCTGTGTGGAGTGTGGTGTCTGCGTCTCGGCCTGCGCCACCAAGCAGATGCGCGACACCTTTGTCGGCGCCGTCGGCATGATGAAAATCGCCCGCTTCGAGCTGGATAGCCGCGATGCCCGCAGCGCCGAGGACTTCTATCATGTGATAGGCAATCAGGATGGGGTGTTCGGTTGTATGACCCTGCTGGGATGTCAGGACAACTGTCCTAAAGACTTGCCCCATATGCAGCAGATAGCCTACCTGCGCCGCAAGATGGCCAGTACCTTGCTTTAAAGTGATTAAGCAATCAGAAAACTATGCCTTCAGAGAACTAAGCCCTTAAAGAGCTAAGCTGAGGTTCAAACAAAAAAGCCCGGAATTTTTCGGGCTTTTTTACTGACTGTTGAGCCTGGCTAACTGAGTGAAAGCCGTTATGCCTGCTCGCGGGCGATGGCGCGATAGCCTATGTCGGTTCTGAAATAGACATCGTCCCAATGGACTTCATCCACCAGGGCATAAGCGGCCTGTTGGGCCTCGGTCACTGTGTTGCCCAACGCGGTGGCGCACAATACCCGGCCGCCATTGGTGACTACATGGCCATCGACCATCTTGGTACCGGCGTGGAACACCTTGGCTTCATTATTGCCGAGCGACAGCCCTTCGATAACATCACCCTTGCGGTAATCATCAGGATAGCCCCCGGCGGCCATGACCACACCGACGGCGGCGCGCTGATCATATTCGGCGCTGACCTTGTCCAGCTCACCACGGCAGGCGGCCAGGCAGAGCTCCACCAGATCCGACTTGAGGCGCATCATGATAGGTTGAGTCTCGGGGTCGCCAAAGCGGCAGTTGTATTCCAGCACCTTGGCGCTGCCATCGGCGGCAACCATCAAGCCGGCATAGAGGAAGCCGGTGTAGACATTGCCTTCGGCGGCCATGCCGTCAACCGTTGGCCGGATAACATTGGCCATGACCCAATCATGCACTGTTTGGGTGACGACCGGCGCCGGGGAGTAAGCACCCATGCCGCCTGTGTTGGGGCCGTTGTCGGCGTTGTCACGGGCCTTGTGATCCTGGCTGGTGGCCATAGGCAGAATATTGTTGCCGTCGACCATCACGATAAAGCTGGCTTCTTCGCCGCGCAGAAACTCCTCAACGACCACTCTGGAGCCGGCTTCGCCGAACTTGTTGCCTGCCAGCATATCGTCGATGGCGGCATCGGCCTCGGTTTGATCCTGGGCGATGATTACCCCTTTACCTGCGGCCAGACCATCGGCCTTGATCACCACAGGGAAACCAGTGCGACCGGCAAGCTCGGTAACATAGGCCTTGGCCGGGGCAATTTCAGTGAAGTTCTGGTAGTCGGCGGTTGGGATCCGGTGGCGGGCAAGAAAGTCTTTGGTAAAGGCCTTGGAGCCTTCCAGTTGCGCTGCCGCTTCGGTGGGGCCAAAGATATTCAGGCCTTCGGCGCGGAAGGCATCGACCACACCCAGTACCAGAGGGGCCTCTGGGCCGACTATGGTGAGGGCTATCTGTTGTTGCTTGGCAAAGGCCAGCAGCGCCGGGATATCCGTGGCTTCTATCGCCAGGTTTTCCAGCTTGGGCTCCAGCGCCGTGCCGGCATTCCCAGGAGCAACAAACACGGTTTCCACGGCGGCAGATTGCGCTGCCTTCCAGGCCAGGGCATGTTCACGACCACCACCACCAATCACGAGTACTTGCATCTTCTTATCCTTTTTCGCTTAACGCCTTGCGGGCAGGTTCAGGCCGGGCAGGGCTTTGTTACGGCGAATCGCCGGAGGTTATTCCGGCGATAAGTTCATTGCATCAGTGCAGGCCGGTTTGGGCCTGCTGACTATCAGTGACGGAAGTGGCGCATATTGGTAAATACCATGGCCATTCCATGCTCGTCTGCAGCGGCAATCACCTCTTCATCGCGGATGGAGCCACCGGGTTGAATGATGCAGCTGATACCGGCAGCAGCAGCGGCATCGATACCGTCACGGAAAGGGAAGAAGGCATCGGATGCCATCACAGAACCTTCCACCACCAAGCCTTCATCGGCGGCCTTGATACCGGCGATTTTGGCGCTGTAGACCCGGCTCATCTGACCTGCGCCCACCCCTATGGTCATGCCGTCTTTGGCATAAACAATAGCGTTGGACTTAACGAACTTGGCGACCTTCCAACAGAACAGCAGATCTTTAATTTCTTCGGCAGTAGGTTGACGCTTGCTGACCACCTTGAGGTCGGCCTCGGTCACCATGCCTTGATCTCTGTCCTGGATCAGCAGACCACCGTTGACCCGTTTGTAATCCAGGCCCTTGGTACGGCCTTGCCACTGACCACATTCAAGCAGACGGACATTGGCTTTCTTGGCAACCAGCTCGCGGGCTTGCTCGCTGACTTTAGGAGCGATGATCACTTCAACAAACTGACGCTCGACAATGGCCGCCGCGGTAGCGCCGTCCAGCTCACGGTTGAAGGCGATGATGCCGCCGAAGGCTGAGGTGGGGTCTGTCTTGAAGGCGCGGTTGTAAGCGTCCAGTAGATCGCTGCCCAGGGCGACACCACAGGGGTTGGCGTGCTTGACGATAACGCAGGCGGGTTGCTCAAATTCCTTGACGCATTCCAGCGCGGCGTCGGTGTCGGCGATATTATTGTAAGACAGCGCCTTACCCTGCAGCTGCACGGCAGTGGCGACCGAGGCTTCGTCTGTGTTGAGGTCAACATAGAAGGCGGCACTCTGGTGGCTGTTCTCGCCGTAACGCAGATCTTGTTTCTTCAGCAACTGAGTGTTGAAGGTGCGCGGGAACTTGGAATCCTGATGACACTCGTCCTTGCTGTGGGCCGGAACCTGAGTGCCGAAGTAGTTGGCTATCATGCCATCATAGGCGGCCGTATGTTCAAAGGCGGCAATGGCCAGATCGAAACGGGTCGCCAGAGTGGTTGAACCCTGGTGGGCCGCCATTTCTGCCAGTACGCGTTGATAGTCAGAGGCGTTAACCACTATGGTGACATCTTTGTGGTTCTTGGCCGCGGCGCGCACCATGGTCGGGCCGCCGATATCGATATTCTCTATGGCGTCTTCCAGGGTACAACCCGGCTTGGCAACGGTTTCGGCGAAGGGGTAGAGGTTAACGGCCACCAGGTCAATCGGGCCTATGCCATTGGCTTCCATGACGGCTTCGTCCTGGCCACGACGGGCGAGAATACCGCCATGCACTTTGGGATGCAGTGTCTTGACCCGGCCATCCATGATCTCTGGGTGACCTGTGTAGTCTGAAACTTCAATGACAGGTACAGCGTTATCCGCCAGCAAGCGGGCGGTGCCTCCGGTGGACAGCAGTTCAACGCCCTGGGCATGCAGCGCCTTGGCGAACTCCAGGATTCCGGTCTTATCAGATACGCTCAAGAGCGCGCGACGTATGGGTCTGGCATTATTCATTTGGGTACAGTATTCCACTTTTTTATATTCAAGGATCTTTCGGAAAACCAGGCAGTGCTGATTTGCATTGTTTTCCAAAAGTCCCTCGAATGGTCCGGGAACCCTCAAGGCGCGCCGTATTTTAACGTAAAACGATTTGCCGCGGTGTTTTTTCTACGCGTTTCACAATATTGCTCTGCGAACAAGCCAAAACCCCGAAGCGGGATAAAAAACACTTGACCTTGGATTAAGCTCTAAGCTTTATACTTGAATAGGAATTATTAGCAGGAACTGCATATGTACAGGATAGGTGAACTGGCCAAGCGCTTTGATATCAAGGCCGATACCCTGAGGTTTTACGAGAAACATGGCCTGCTGGCACCCTCTATGCGCACCGACTCCGGTTACCGGGTCTACAGCGACAGGGATGCCGAGCGGTTGAAGTTTATTCTCAGGGCCAAGGCGGTAGGTTTTACCCTGGGGGAGATAGCCGAGCTTTTGTCCATTGAACTGGATAAGTCCAACCGTGCCTGCAGCGATGTCAAAGGCATGGTGGACGACAAGTTGGATAAGGTGCAGCAGAAAATTGCCGAGCTTAATCAGTTCCGCCAGTCTTTGCAGTTACTGTCGGATACTTGCTGTGGCGGCCCTGAAAGTGCCGAGCATTGTTCGATTTTGGAGGCGTTGGAGTCCTGTGACGATGAGCTGTCCCCCAGAGTCGAAACCGGCAAGGGTCACAATCACAGTCATGCCAATAGCCGTGTAAGTAGGGGCGCAAAATCATGTTGATGGATAATTTTATTGAGCTGTTTCTCGAGTCGGCCCCCTGGCTGCTATTGGGGCTGGTGCTGGCGGGGCTGCTGAAGGTTTTTGTTCCCATGAGCTGGATGCAAAAACAATTGGGGGGACATGGCCTCAAGACCACGGTCAAGGCGGCTCTGCTGGGCGCGCCTTTGCCGCTGTGTTCCTGCGGCGTTATCCCGGCCGCCGTTGGCCTGAGACGCAGTGGCGCCTCCAAGGCGGCCACCACCTCTTTTCTGGTATCGACTCCGGAAACTGGCGTCGATTCGGTCACTGTGTCCTATGTTCTGCTCGGCCCCTTTATGGCGATTGTCAGACCTATTGCCGCGGTATGCAGTGCCATAGTGGCGGGTTTGCTGGTTGGCCGCGATGATGAGCCGGCTTTGCCCTCTGAGGCTGTGAAGAAGAGCGAGGCGGAGAAGGCTCAAGCCAAAACCGTGGCTCAGTTCAAGCCGGTAGGCGCCGCCAATTTCAGTCCTCTCAAGGCCGCGCCGACACAAGCTCGGAGTTCCTGCTGTGCCCCGGCCAAGGTGCAAGAGGCAGACTGTTGCAGTACGGCCAAGGTCAGTACCGCTAAGGCCAGCACCGTCGGCGGGTCTTGTTGCTCTTCGGTCAAGGAGGAAGCCACTCAGTCCTGCTGCTCGCAACCCAAGGTAGAGGCGGCTTCATGTTGTTCATCATCGCAATCGGCCTCGAACTGCTGCGACAGTGACGACATGGCAACTGAACTCAAGTCGAAGTCTGTCTTGCATAGAGTGCTGGCCGGTCTCAAGTATGCTGCCACGGATCTGGTGCGTGACACCGCCATCTGGTTGCTGGTGGGGTTATTCTTTGCCGCACTGGTACAGACCTATGTGCCGGGAGACTTCCTGGCCCAATGGGGCGGTGGTATTCTGGCCATGTTGGTGATGGTTCTCATCTCCATCCCCATGTATATCTGCGCCACAGCTTCGACGCCGATAGCGGCAGGTTTGCTGCTGGCCGGGGTTTCCCCGGGGGCGGTGTTGGTGTTTATGCTGGCGGGACCTGCTACCAACATAGCCACCCTAGGCGTAGTCGCCAAAGAGATGGGTAAACGGGCGCTTTACGGCTATCTTGGTGGGGTACTCGGGGTGGCACTGCTGGCCGGAATGCTGGTGAACCTGCTGGTGGCGAACTTTGGTTTTGAAGTGATGCCGCAGATAGGGGAAGAGCACCAGTTACTGCCACAGGCTGTGGTCAACTGGTCGGGGATTATTCTGGCGCTGCTGATGGCCAAGGTGATTTACGACAAGATCCCCAGGCGTTGGCTGCGGCGGGATTGCTGCTCCGGCTGACACTCCACTGCACAAGGGAAAGGCGCTCGATAGAGCGCCTTTCGTTTTATCTATTGCCAAACAGGGGCTGTGAAGGGAGGGGGTCATTTGCCTTGTTTGATATTCTCCACAGGATTGAGTTTGGCCTGTTTCTTGGCCATTTTGGCGGCCCGCTTCTCCTTGGCAGAGTGCATGGGTTTCTTCTTTTGCTCTTTGCTGTTTCTGTGCTCTTTCATGGTTTTGATTCCATTGATAGCGAAAGCCTGGCTGGGGTTTATCTCCCCGCTTCCTGCAATTTAAGACCCACTTACAGCTGGCATACCGGTCAGTCAGACACCGGCGTGATTCAACCAGTTGGTCGGCCTGGGCCGACCCGGATATTTTACGCCTGTTGCCGAAATACTGCTGTCGGCTTCAATAGAATATTTGAGAATAAGTTTTTGTTTTTGAGATGGTATTTGACTAAGGAGTGCGAACAAGTTTTATCTGTGCTCTGCGTCGGCTTGAATGCCTGGACGCAAGGCGCGGTTCGCAGCCAATAGCCCTGGCCCTTTGCGAGAATTTCCTAAGAGTATTTCACTACAAAGTGGCCAGGTTCGTGCGAAAGGTTGTGCGAGAGAGCGAGTGAAAGCCTGGGCGAATCAGTCGCTGCCACCCCCCTTCTTTAAAGTGCTTCCGCCTTGAGCATGGCTCTCGGGCGTCTGGCACGATACTGCACCAGGCTGACCCCGGTCAGCACCAAGGCACCGCCGACATAGTGAGGGACTCCCAACTGCTCACCCAGTAACGTGGATGCCAGCACGGCGGTGAAGATTGGCATCAGGTTCATAAAGATGGCGGTTCTCTCTGTGCCCAGCAGCGCAATCGCCTTGATCCAGGCCCAGGGTGCCAGAATCGAGGCACAGATAGCGGCATAGGCTATCAAGGGCAGTGAAGCCTGGGTGATGCTGATACTGCTGGCAAAGAGCAGCAGGGGTGACAGCATGAACACGGCGAACAGTATCTGCATATACAGCAGGTCCCAGGTCGGCAGTTGCAGCGACCAGCGTTTTAACAGCACGCCATAGAGGGCGTAGACCACGGCGGCCAGCAACAACAAGAGATCGCCGGGTACCACAGAGGTTGACAGCCGGGCCAAGTCGCCTTGGCTGAGCATAAACAGCAAACCGCTGAAAGAGATAAAGGCGCCAAGCAGTGCCAATTTGGAAAGTCTCACTCCGAGCAAAGGCACCGCCAGTAGCAGGCTGAGAACCGGCACCAGAGAAGTGATCAATGCCATATTAGTGGCGCTGGTGGTCGCGGCGGCAAAATACGCCAGGCTTTGGTTCAGCACCATTCCCAGGCTTGCCAGCACGGCGAGTTTGCCAAGATGGGGACGGATCATGGCGCGGCGGCGCCAAACCCCAGGGAGCAGCACTGGGGTCAAGAGCAAAAGTGCAAAAGCCCAACGGTAGAAAGAGATGGCTTCCGGCGCTATGACACCGGCGGAAAGTTTATTGACCAGACTATTGCCGGCCCAGATGGCTACGGCCAACAAGGGAAACAGATACAAAACAGGGCTCCTCAGAACTACGAGCAAGGCTCAACAGACAAACCTGGGTTGGATAATACGGGGCAGATTATTCCACGTCTTATGTGATATACATATCTGTTATCAGACAAAGTCAACCCGCCTTCGGACATTTGCATATGGCCAATATCTATCATCCACCTGAACAGCATCCCGGTGACGGCTCGCAGGTGTTTTTCTATTATCAGCAGTTTTCACCCGATACGCTGACGCCCATGCACAGTCATGTCTGGGGGCAACTGCAACTAAGCCGCGGCGGTTTGATGGAGCTGGTGGCTCAAGGACGGCGCTTTATGTCGTTGTCGCAGTGCGGTATCTGGATCCCGGCCGGAGTAAAGCATGAGAGCTACATGCGCCGCTGCGTGCAGTACAGTTCAATGAATGTGCCGCAGGAACTGGCTGCCAGGCTGCCCAAGCATATCTGCCTGCTGGAGTTGAGCCCTATAGCGGAAGCTATTTTGATGGACTTGAACTCAAGAGGCGTCGAGCTGGCACATACACCTGAGGATCAAAGACTGCTAAAGGTGCTGTTGGATCAGCTGAGTCAGGCCAGGGAAGTACAACCCTTTTTACCGGTAACCGACCATCCCATGTTGCAGGCCATAGCTGCCGAGCTGGAAGCCGAGCCTGAGGGCGGGCGCAGTTTTGCCGCCTGGGCCGATACCTTAGGTACCACAGAACGTACTTTGGCGCGCTTGTGCCAGGCAAGGCTTGGAATGAACTATACCGAGTGGCGGCAACGCTATCGCTTTATCCACAGTTTGCAGCTGCTGCGACAAGCGATTTCAGTGAAGGAGGTGGCATTGACGCTGGGTTACCATCAGACTTCGCCTTTCATCAGCCTGTTTCGCAAGTACGCAGGTTGTACACCACAGGCCTACAGGCAACAGCTGGCCCAAGGAAGTGCGCTTGTCTTGCCCTGAAAAAAGGGGCGCCCTAAGGCGCCCAAAAGGTGGCTCGAAACTAAGGAAGGTGCGAACAAGTCCTCGTGGCACTCTGGCTTACACAGCAATTGGCGTTCAAGGCATCTGACTGAAGGCATGCTGGGGCCTGTCGAAGTCGGATAACGCAGAGAGCCCGTTGCTGTGAAAGCCCCGAAGGGCGTGGCTTACAGGCCTGCCTGCTGTGTTGTGTTTCTTGCAAAGGACTAGGGCCATTTGCTGCGAACCACGCCTTGCATTCAGGCCTGTAAGCCGACGCAGAGCACACATGGGACTTATTTGCACCTTCCCTAAGGAGTAGTTTGGGATTACTCCTGATCTGCGCGTTTTTCGCGTTTTTCCCGTCGTTTTTCTTTCAGGGATTTAGTCGGTTTTTTCTTCGCTTTTTCTTTACTCATGAGCGTATCTCCTCTTCAATGACCTCTCTCTACGCCGCCGCTTTGCCAGAGAGAGGGCTGTTTCCCCTTCGACCGACCGGGAAAGAGGCGGTGGCCGTCGAGGATTAAGCCAAACCCCGGATCATCCTGTCCGGGCCATTCACGGCTGAGTTAAACACTTCAAGGCACTGTCTCCTCTTTTTAAGCGTCAATAAGCATGCAATCAGGCCGGCAGGCAGGGCCTTGGCTGGTTCAGGGACAGGATCTGAAACAGCACAGGGCCACCCGGTACATCCACTTCAATCAGATCATCCAGCGTACATCCGAGCAGGGCCTCACCCAGATCGGACAATACAGAGTAGCGGCCGGAGTCGGGATCATGTTGTTGTGGATAAACCAACTCCACCTCCAGAAACTCGCCGGTTTTCAGGTTTTGCAGACGCGCCTTGGTTCCCGGGTGCACCACACCGCCGCCGGGACAGGGCTGTGCCAGCCTGGCGATCACCGATGCCAGGGTCAGTGGCCTCAAAGACACATTGAACGAGTTTTGCAGATAGAGCTGCGATGTTTTGAATGAAAATAGATCTGCCAGTGCAGACAAAGATTTATACACCACCACAACCTCACAGGCTGAAACGGAAAATGAATAGAAAACTTTGCTACTGCCGGATGCGTGGCCGCACCCGGCTTACACTGGAAATGTCAGTGAAGTGCTCTTGAGAGGTAAAGTGTGACTGTACATAATGAGACTCCGCAACATCAATGCAAGTGCAAGCACTTAAAAATAAGGGAAAAAATCTAACTGGCCCTCACCATAGCCCAAGGAGATCGGAAAAGCAAACCCTCATTGGTCACAGCAGATATTGGTCGGGGTCATCTGGGCCAAATTCTCCGGGGGAATGACATAGGGAGGGATGTCCAGTACCAGACTGCCCCAGCGCTGAAATAGCGCCTCATAAAAGTATTCAACAAAGGTGCGGCACTTTCTCGGTAGATAGGCACGCTTGGGGTAGATGAGATTGATGGTGACATGTTCCATGGGAAAATCCTGCAGTATCGGCAACAAGTCACCCCGTTGCAGCGCATCATGGGCGATCATCATAGGTAGGCTGGCGATCCCAAGGCCATCTATAGCGGCTTCTCTGGCCAGGGTGATATTGTTGACCTGCAAGCGACAGTCGGGGATTATCTCCTGCCATTGCTTGCCATCAAAAATCCGCCAATTGCCATCTATGTAAGGCGATGCCAGGCGTATTCCTCTGTGGTTAAGCAGTTCATCGGGTGTCGTTGGCGTGCCAAACCTCTCTAGATATTCGGGGCTGGCCATCAACACCTTGTGGGCATGTACCAGGCGAAAGTGTTCCAGTCTGGGGTCATCCAATCCCTGGACATGAAACATCACATCGACACCTTCTTCGACCATATCCACCTTGCGGTTGGTCAGCTCGGCTTCTATCTGCATTTGCGGATAGTCTTCCAGAAACCTGGCGATCACAGGACCGAGTGCCTGTTGGCCAAACTCTATCGGGCAAACGATACGCAAATTACCACGGATTGTCTGTTGGCTGGCGCTGAGTTGATCTTCGGCGCTGCGTAAATCTGTGAGTATTTTATTGACTTTGTTGAAGTAAATTGAACCTGCCTCAGTCAGTTTCAGGCTACGTGTGGTGCGCAACAACAACTGTACCCCTGTGCTGTGCTCCAACTCGGCTATCTTACGGCTGACGGTCGCTTTGGTGATGCCCATCGCCTTGGCTGCGGCAGTAAAGCTTCCTTTATCAACAACTTGCGCAAAAATCTGTACCCGATTGAGATCCATATTATTGTTACACCTGTGAAACAGTGGGTTGAGTGTATGGCATCTAATAAATCTGCTGAGACAGTTGTAAAATACCACTCCAAAATTCAGGAGTCTAATTATGTTGAAGCCCAAGATGCTGATTGGGGGATCTGTGCTGCTGGTGGCCATCTTGGGCGGCGGTTGGTACTGGTATCAGCAACTCAGATTTATCGAAACCACAGACAACGCTTATGTTGAAACCGACATTTCTCACCTGAGTGTAAAGGTGCCGGGTTATGTGGTTAAAACCGATATTACAGACAACCAGCACGTAGAAGCAGGGCAGTTGTTGGCACAACTTGAAGACAGCCAGTATCAGGCCAAGTTGTCGCAGGAGCAGGCGGCACTGGACAGTGCCAGAGCCGAATTGACCACTTTGGCTGCCAAGGTCGATCTGCAGCAGGCATTGATCACTCAGGCCAAGGCAGGAGTGGTCGCCGCCGAGTCAGATTTGCATCGTGCCCGTCAGCAGTTGGAGCGCTCCGAAAAACTCAGACAGAAAAATTACAGTTCCCAGGATGATGTGGATCAGCTGACGGCCGCTGCCGATTCTGCCGCGGCTCGTCTGGATGAAGCCAAAGCCGCACTCAATGCCAAAGAGCGGGAACTGGCAGTGTTTAATGCCCAATTAACCCAGGCCGAGGCCAAGAGTCAGGAAGCGGGTGCCAGTTTGGAACTGGCTAAAATTCAACTGGCTGATACTCAGGTGCGGGCTCCATTTTCTGGAGTTGTGGGCAAACGCGGCGCCATGGTGGGGCAATACGTCCAGCCGGGGCAGTCGCTGTTCAGTTTGGTGCCGGATGGGGCCGTATGGATCACGGCGAACTTCAAAGAGACCCAGATCCAGCATATGCAGCCCGGTCAGCCGGTGCAGGTAAAGCTCGATGCGTTTCCCGACAAAACCTTTACTGGTGTTATCGATAGCCTGTCACCGGCCTCCGGCGCCAAATTCAGTCTGTTACCGGCGGAAAATGCCACGGGTAACTTCACCAAGATAGTTCAGAGGATCCCGGTAAGGATCCGCCTGCAGTTGGCAGAAGAAGATGCCAGAGTGATGCCCGGACTCAGTGCCGTCGTCAGTGTTGATACCGAGACCGGTGGCCCCCTTGATGCCATCGCCCGCCGCTGAAGCTTGAACTCAGATGACTCAAGTTGCAATCACAGCAGCCACTGCCGCGTCGCAGGATGACAGCTATGGACCCGGCTCACGCCGCGCCTGGATAGCCGTATTCGGCGGCCTGATTGGCGCCTTTATGGCGATTCTGGATATTCAGATCACCAATGCGTCGATGAAGGAGATCCAGGGTAGTCTGGGGGCCACGTTGGAAGAGGGATCCTGGATCTCGACTGCCTATCTGGTGGCCGAGATGATAGCTATTCCCCTTTCAGGCTGGTTGAGCACAGGTCTGTCGGTGCGGCGCTATCTGCTTTGGAACGCGCTGGCCTTTATTGTGGCTTCGCTGCTCTGTTCATTTGCCTGGAATTTGGAGGCGATGATCGCCTTTCGGGCACTGCAGGGCTTCTTTGGTGGCGCCCTTATTCCCCTGGCGTTTCGCTTGATTCTCGAATGCTTGCCCACTGAAAAACGCGCCGTCGGTATGGCATTGTTTGGGGTAACGGCAACTTTTGCGCCTTCCATAGGCCCCACTCTGGGCGGCTGGTTGACCGAACACCTCAGCTGGCACTATCTGTTTTACATTAATCTTCCCCCTGGCTTGGTGGTGATGGCCATGTTGGCCTACGGTTTGGAGAAGAAGCCGATTCTTTGGGACAAACTCCGCAACGCCGACTATTCAGGAATAGTGACTATGGCGCTGGGGATGGGATGCCTGGAAGTTGTATTGGAGGAGGGTAATCGCAAGGATTGGTTTGGCTCGGATCTGATCCGTAATCTGGCCATCATAGCGGCAATCAATATCAGCCTGTTTATCTGGATCCAGCTGCGCAAGTCTGCACCTTTGGTGAATTTAAGGCTTCTTGGGCAGAGAGACTTTGCTATTTCTACCTTAGCCTATTTCCTATTGGGGGCGGCGCTGTTTGGTGCCATCTATATGATCCCGCTGTTTCTGTCGCAGCTACATGACTACAGTCCGTTGGAAATCGGTGAGGTCATTATGTGGATGGGATTTCCACAGCTCCTGGTGTTGCCACTGGTGCCGAGACTAATGCAGAAAGTTGACGGCCGTTACCTGGCGGCGTTCGGTTTTGCCATGTTGGCGCTCAGCTATTACATGAACAGCCATATGACCATGGATTATGCCGGACCGCAAATGATAGCGTCGCAGGTAGTTAGAGCCTTGGGACAGCCCTTTATCATGGTGCCGATTGGGATCCTGGCGACCATGCATCTCAAGCCTGAGCAAACGCCATCTGCGTCGACCGTGCTCAATGTGGTGCGCAACCTGGGCGGCGCCTTTGGGATTGCGCTGGTGGCGACTCTGACAGACAACCTTTCCAGAATGCATCTGGCGCATATCAAGGAAACCGTGCCCGCCGTGAGTGCCGGAGCCTATGAGGCGCTTAACGCCAACGCGGCGCTGTTGCAGGCAGCCGGCTCAGATCCGGTCACGGCTTCGGCACAAGCCAAGGCCTTATTGGCGCAGACAATGACCCAACAAGCCTATGTACAGGCCTACAACGATGTGTTTTTTATCATGGGCTGCCTTTTGGTTCTTGCCGTGGTGGCCGTGCTGTCTATCCGTAAGGCGGCACCTCAGGCGTAATCCGAAACATTTTCTTCATACCCTTTGGCCCGCCCCGTTGCGGGCATTTTTTTGCGCCGAATTTCAGACTGGTGTAGGCTGAGTTCCCGATAAGTAACAGAGTACTATCCGTGCAGTGGCAATTATTACCCTTTGCTGAGTTAACCTTGGACACCCTCTATGAATTGATGAAACTCAGGGTGGATATCTTTGTGGTAGAGCAAAATTGTCCCTACCCAGAGTTGGATGAAAAAGACAGAGCTGTTGGGGCCATGCACCTGCTTGGCCGCAGCAGTTCCGGGGAGCTGTTGGCCTATGCCAGGCTGCTGCCTGCCGGGGTCAGTTATTCCCAGGTCAGTATCGGCCGGGTGGCCGTTGCGGCCAAGGCCCGAGGTGGTGGCCGTGCCAGACAGCTGATGCAGGAAGCGATTGGCGGCTGCCATAAGCTGTGGCCCGCTGAAGATATCAAGATTGGTGCGCAGGAGTATCTGCGGGCGTTTTATCAGAGTTTGGGGTTTGAAGCGGTTTCAGAGGTCTATCTGGAAGATGGCATTCCCCATCTGGATATGTTGTTGCACTCTCAAAAGAAGGACACTTGAATGTCGTTATATCGTATAAACCAGCGTCAAATCGTTTGTGTGGCCAGCTTTCTGGCCAAGCCGGGTAAGGAGCAGGCCTTGATTGAGGCTCTGGGAGCGCTGATCCCGGACACCCGCAAGGAGGATGGCTGCATTCGCTACGAACTGAATCAGAGTCGCGATGAGCCGCGCAGAATCACTTTCGTTGAGAAGTTTGTCGACATCGAATCTTTCGATCAGCACTGCGCCAAAGACGCCATCCAGCACTATTTCCATCAGCAGATGCCTGAGCTGGTAGAGTCCCATCATGTAGAGACTTATCAGGAAATCATCGTCTGATATTTCTGGTATGAGTTGAAAACAGCTGCAACTAAAAATGCCCCGTTAGGGGCATTTTTCAGGCTCGGAGGCGAATGTCTGGCTGCAGATCCAGCTCACCTGCCGAGGAGATGGTCGCCAGCTGTGCATGCTGAGCTATGATGGCCAAGGGGCCACTGAGTAGGTTACGTACAAACAGCAAGCGATAACCATATCCCTGTAAGCGATAGAAAGCGAGTTGTTGCTCGGCAGTCATGGCATGCCAATGAATGCTATTGCTGACCTGGTCGGCATCCGGCTTTCGTCTGTCAGGTACTTGTGTGGCGATCATAGTGACTCTTACCCCAGGTTGGCACTCGCGGACTATAAGGCGCTGCAGTTGTTACGTATTCGGCTAATATAACAGGCTTGCACGGGGTAAAATATGACTTTGGGCAAAAAATATGCAAATTAGTGCTTCGGGATTAACCTCAAGGCTTAAGCCTGCCGCCTCCGGTAACAGGGGCAAAATCGATTGAGTCATAAACAAGGAGCAGCATGTTGTCATATATTGAACCTGTGTTTCGGCCGCCATCGGAGTGGAAATCTCTCATACTGCAGGTGACCAATGGTTGCAGCTGGAATCGCTGCGCCTTTTGCGACATGTATACCCAGGAGCAGAAGCGTTTCAGGGCGTTCAAGTTGGAAAAGGTGGAAGCAGACCTGCGCCGGGTAGCTGCTTCCGGCGCCGAGGTGAACCGGGTGTTTCTGGCCGATGGTGATGCCATGACGTTGCCGTTTGCCAGGCTGGAACAGATTTGTGAGCTTATTCATCACTACTTGCCCAATGTCAGTCGCATCAGTAGCTATTGTTTGCCGCGCAACCTAGACAACAAGAGTGTGGAGCAGCTACTACGGTTGCGGCAACTCAAGTTGTCCTTGCTGTATGTCGGTTGCGAGAGTGGTGATGATCAGGTGCTGACCCGTATTGGCAAGGGTGAGAGTTACGCCTCCTCGCTGGCGGCGTTGGAGAAAATTCGTGCCGCCGGAATAAAGTCATCTGTGATGATACTCAATGGTCTGGGTGGCGTGGCTTTATCAAAGCAGCACGCACTTAATTCGGCGCGACTGATGAATGCGGCGCAGCCGGATTATCTCAGCACCCTGGTGGTGACTCTGCCACTTGGCAAGGAAAGAATGGATAGTGCGTTTGATGGCAACTTTCAAATGCCGGACCAAAGACAACTGTTGCAGGAGATGCGTTATTTGCTGCAGGAGTTGGAGTTAGAGCAGACCATTTTCCGCTCGGATCATGCTTCCAATTACTTGGTGTTGAAAGGCATACTTGGGCGGGACAAGGCCAGGTTGTTGGCGACGGTTGAGGAGGCGCTCGCAGGACGCTTCGCCCTGCGAGCCGAGTGGCAAAGAGGCTTGTAATCAGTCTTCTTGCCGCTCAGTGATCCTTATGTCCCGTGCCGGACAGGGGATCTGGATCCCTGCTTGTTGCAGACCTTGCCAAATTTGCAGATTTATTTGGTATTTGTCCTGGAAATAGCTGGCAGTTGGGACCCAATAGCGTACGCCGATATCTATGCCTGTGCTGTTGAAACCATTGATACCCACCTGTGATGGGGAGTTGGCATCGACACTGGGATGGCTGCCGAGCACCGCCTGAGCTATGGCTATCGCCTGCTGGGGATCGGCTTTATAGTCGATGTTGAAGTGGGTTTCTACCAATTTGTTGGCAAAGGAGTTGTGCAGTATCTCGCCGATAATGTGTTTGTTGGGAATACTGATCTGCTCGCCCTCCTCGTTGGTGAGTATGGTCAGCCCCAGGCGAATATCCTTAACCAGGCCTGTGACGCCTTTGACCGTGATGGTATTGCCCACGATAAAGGGACGGGTGACTATAATGGTCACCCCGGCGGCATAGTTGGACAGCATGCCCTGAATTGCCAAACCGGCGCCCAGTGACGCGGCACCTATGGCTGCCACCATGGGGGTGACGCTGATCCCCAGTTTGCCCAAGGCGATGATGGCAATCATTATGATGATCAGTATCCGCACCAAATGAGTGACAAAAGTGGCCAGAGTGACGTCGACATTGTGTTTTTCCAACTGGCGGCTGACTGTGTTGGCTACCTTGGCGGCCAGCCACAATCCCAGCAGAAAGATGATCAGTGCCCCCAAGAGTTGGAAGCTGTATTTCACCAAAAACTCGGTTATAAGATCATAGACATTTTGCAGCTGTGCCAACTCCAGCTCCAACCCGGTATTCTTCATTGCTTGGCTCCTTTCCTGAAATGCCGCAAGATATGGAAACAATATTCCTGAGTCATGTCACTCACTTGTATTCAATAACAGGGTATTCTGCCTCTTTGTTGTGGCAAATTAAAAGGGAACTATATGAGGTCTTTTGCAATACTGCTCTCTCTGTGTCTGACCATGCTGGCCAGCCCTATGATCCAGGCTTCCGAATATGCCGTGAGTGACACGCTGAAACCGATTTCACTGCAGGATCAACATGAAGCCGCCATGGTGTTGGACACTTCAGCCAAGTATCTATTGTTTGGCCGCAGCATGAAAGGTGGTGAGATCATCAAAACCGCACTCGAAGGCCGCGATAACCAGGCGTTGCAGCAGGCGGGTATCTTTTATCTGGCCGATATCAGCGGTATGCCATCCTTGATTGCCAAATTTGTTGCCATCCCACAGATGCGGGATCTGAGTTTCAGTATTGCCCTGGACAAAGAGGGTGAGATCAGCAAATTACTGCCCGCCGCCAAGGATGCCGCCAGCCTGATCTCTCTGGACCAGTTGACCATCACCAAACTGCAATACTTTGATGACGCCGAAGCCCTGAAGCAGGCTCTCAAAGACGCCGGGCTGCAAGACTGAGCCCTTCGCAGCTCGAGCTTCAGCCGAGCTGCAGACTCAACATACTGATAGCCCCCATCTCCAGGCTGTTGTTGAACAGCAGCCTGCGCTCTCCCGGGAAGGCGCTTCCCAACAAATAAAACAGTGGCTGCAGATGCTCATCTGTTGGATGACACAGCTCGGCCGTGCCGGTATCGACCAAAGTTTTGTAGTCCAGCAGCGCCTGATCTTCTTCAGCTATTAAACCCTCGGCAATCGCCTGATTAAACCGGGATGCCCAAGGCAATGGTGGGCTGCCTGGTGCCAAGGCGCGCAGATTGTGGACCACATTGCCTGAACCTATGATCAGTACGCCTTGCTCGCGCCAGCGCCTTAACTCGCGTCCAACCTGGAACTGCTGCTGCGCTCTGAGGTTTTGATCCAGACTCAATTGAAATACCGGAATATCGGCCTCGGGATAAAGGTGAACCAAGGCCGACCAACTGCCATGATCCAACCCTTGCGAGTCGATACGAGTGACAGGAATGCTCAGACTGGCAGCAATCTGCTTCGCCAACTCCGGCGCGCCGACGGCCGGGTATTGCATGGCAAAGAGTTCGGCGGGAAAACCGCCGAAATCATGTATGGTTTGCGGCCGACTTGCAGTGGAAATTGCGGTGCCCCGTGTCAGCCAATGGGCCGAAATTAACAATATCGCTCTGGGCCTGGGAAGTGTTTGTCCCAGTTCTTGCCACTGCTTTGTGGTGGTGTTGTTTTGCAAGGCGTTCATCGGGCTGCCATGGCCCAGAAACAGCGCCGGCATTATCTGTGTTGCGGACATAGAGTCTCCAAATCAGCGGTAGGATGCAGTATGCAGTTCCTGACATATCTGCATTCAGCTTACCCGGATGCTCGGTTGAAAATAATCGCAAAATACTCGCCATACTCTTCCATTAAATCGAATATCCCCAGCTCTCTTGCTTGCCGCTATGCTTTAGGTAGTTCCTGTAGCCGTTTGCTTTGAAGCGCCTTCAAGCGAGTAGCAATCATGGTTTGTATTTGAGGGGGAAAGTAGTAATTGCATGATTCTTAATGCTTTTATTTTATAGTTGCTACGGCTTGAATTTTCGGAATAAAAAATTGATTTTAATGTATAAAAATTCATTGCGTGAGGGGCGGAAATAGCGTTTACTGCGCTGGATTTTAACCCGCTTCGGCGAGGCTGTTCGCCGCACTTGAATGTCGAGGAGACACAGGGCCAATGAGCCAATTTCAATCTATTGATGTTGCTGATTACTATGACAATGAAACCTTTGAGCGTATCAAAGCTTTTGCCAGTGATAAGGTGACACCTTTTGTGGTGATAGATACCAAGATCATCGCGAAACAGTATGATGATATGGTGCAGAGCTTTCCCTTTGCCAGCGTTTATTATGCAGTGAAGGCCAACCCGGCACCTGAGATCCTCAGCTTGCTGCGTGATAAGGGAGCCAATTTTGACATAGCTTCCATCTATGAGCTGGATATGGTGATGGAGTTGGGTGTTTCCCCTGAGCGGATAAGCTATGGCAATACCATTAAAAAACGCAAGGATGTCAGAGCCTTCTACCAGCGTGGCGTGACTATGTTTGCCTCCGACTCAGAGGCCGATCTGCGGATGATTGCCGAAGAAGCCCCTGGGGCCAAGGTCTATGTGCGGATCCTTACCGAAGGTACAGAAACCGCCGATTGGCCGTTGTCGCGTAAGTTCGGCTGTCAGAACGAGATGGCCTATGAGCTTTTGGTGCTGGCCAAGGAGTTGGGGTTAAAGCCCTATGGCTTGTCATTCCATGTGGGTTCACAGCAGCGGGACATAGGGGCTTGGGATGCGGCAATCGGTAAGGTTAAGGTGATCTTTGACAGGCTCAAAGAGGAACATGGCATAGTGCTGGATATGATCAATATGGGCGGCGGCTTTCCGGCCAACTATATCGACAAGACCAATAGTCTCACCACTTACGCCGAGCAGATCATTCACTTCCTCAAAGAGGATTTTGGTGAGCAGTTGCCCAAGATAGTGCTGGAACCCGGGCGCTCCTTGATTGCCAACGCCGGTGTACTGGTCTCTGAGGTGGTATTGATCAGCCGCAAGTCCAACACGGCACTGGAGCGCTGGGTATTTACCGATGTCGGTAAGTTTTCCGGGCTGATTGAGACTATGGACGAAGCGATTAAGTTTCCGATTTACACCGAGGCTCAAGGGGAGCTGCAACCTTGCGTTATTGCCGGGCCTACCTGTGATAGCGCCGATATTATGTATGAACAGTACAGTTACGGTTTGCCAGAGGAGCTGGCCATAGGTGACAGGCTCTATTGGTTGACCACAGGCGCTTATACCACCACATATTCGGCGGTGTGCTTCAATGGTTTCCCACCCTTGCAAGACTACTATTTGTAATCTCGGCGAAGAGTGAGGTTTTCGCTGAGATTGATTTCAACAGGGCGCCAAGTGGCGCCCTGTCTGTTTTGGATTAACCGTTAGCTTTGAGAATGTCGTACAGCTGTTCTTTCAGCTCCAGTTTGCGCTTTTTCATCTCTTTGACTTCTTGGGTATATTCACTGGAAAGCTGCTGCTCCTTATTCTTTATCTCTTTATCCAGCAGATTGTGTTCATCAAAAAGCTTCTGAAAATGGCTATCGCTGCTCTTGAGACTGGTGATCAGATCGCGGTATTCCGGAAACATTGGTGCACTCCTGTTGGCTGGGGGATTATTGTTAACCCTAACCTGTTTGGGATGACGAATATGTGACCTTGATCAATGGAAAGATTAACCGTTTGGTGGAGGTGAGTGAGGCCTTTTACTGCTATGCTTTCGAACAATCTGTTGTAAAACCAGTCAGACAATCGTAGCAAACTTGGTAACTCTGTTACGGCTGATTATTTAATTATTGCCGTAAAATCTGTGATCAAGTTAATCTTATCCGCTTCCATACTGGGATAGAGTCTCGGTAAGACGAATTTTATAATCAAAATTGAAAGGGGTTTTCACTATGGCTGATGTATTTCACTTGGGTTTGACCAAGCAGATGTTGGATGGCGCCACACTGGCTATCGTGCCTGGCGATCCTGAACGAGTTAAACGTATCGCTGAACTGATGGACAAGCCGACTTTCCTGGCCAGCCATCGTGAGTACACCAGTTATCTGGCTTATCTTGATGGTAAGCCGGTAGTGATTTGCTCTACCGGTATCGGTGGTCCTTCGACTTCCATCGCGGTGGAGGAATTGGCGCAACTGGGAGTTAATACTTTCCTGCGTGTCGGTACCACAGGTGCAATTCAGCCTCACGTGAATGTGGGTGATGTGATTGTGACTCAGGCTTCTGTGCGTCTCGATGGTGCCAGTTTGCACTTTGCGCCAATGGAGTTCCCTGCGGTGGCTAACTTCGAATGTACCACAGCCATGGTTGCCGCCTGTCGTGATGCCGGTATTGAACCACACATTGGGGTTACTGCCTCATCTGATACCTTCTACCCGGGTCAGGAACGCTATGATACCGTTAGTGGTCGGGTAACCCGCCGTTTTGCCGGTTCAATGAAAGAGTGGCAGGAAATGGGCGTACTCAATTATGAAATGGAGTCTGCGACTCTGTTCACCATGTGTGCCTCTCAAGGCTGGCGCGCCGCTTGTGTCGCCGGTGTGATTGTCAACCGTACCCAGCAAGAGATCCCCAATGAGGCAACCATGAAACAAACTGAAGTCAGTGCGGTTTCCATTGTGGTCAACGCCGCCAGAAAACTGCTGGCCTGATTAGGTAAAAATGGAAAAGGCGCTCACTGAGCGCCTTTTTAATGAATCATGACCCGGCTCAGAAATGATATTGAGCTATCACCGAATAGGTGTTCTGGTCGACACCGTCCACACCATACTTGTTCTGCCAGTAATCATACTCGATACCTACCAGAAACTTATCCTTCTTGGCTTCGCCAAAAAGCACTGCGCCCAGGTCGTATTTGATCTGGGGGTTGATATGGATATTTTCTTTATAGCCGTCTTCATCGGCGGCAAATACCCAGTCGATAAAGCCATCGAAGACAATCTTGCTGTTGCCCACGGGAATGTCCATGCGGAACACAGGAGTCAACTGCCAGCCATCGCTGATATTGGCACTGTTTTGGGCATCACGGCGATAGGTGTTCAGCTGGAAATAGGTGAAGTAGGGCAGCTTGAGGTCCATACCTATACCGTAGAGCAGTGTTTCCACCGGGCCTTCGCCCTCTTCGAGTGTCAGCGCCAGTGACAGATCTGTCACTGGGCCAAAACCCACAGGTTTGCCGAGAATTTTACCGGCGCTGAAGCGGGTAGAGATCTCGCCATAGGTGGTGCTGTCCTTACCGCCATTGTGGCCGTTGAAATTGATAAAGTCTTGAAACACAAACCAATCGCCGTATTTCCAACCGCCGGCGGTTTCCAGGGTAAAAGTGGTTTGCTTATCCGATGGTGCCAGGTCGTAATCCTGGCCATAGAGCGCAGTGATATTGACATCCCACCATTGCACCAGAGGTTCGCTGAATGCTTGAGGTGAGAGTAACAGAGCTGCGCACAGGCAGATTTTTTTCATCTTAGAGTATCCCTTTGGTAGAGTCAGAAGCGGTTTGCTGTTGTGCCGGCGGCTATCTGTTGGCAAAACGTTTTACCAAGGCTGAATTCTGTGATTCGATTGCCGGTCAAAAAGCCATGGCAATATAGGGAAAAACGGCGTCGGACTCAAAGCTTTTTTAACCTGTTGAAACAGCCGTTGAATAATGACATTTTTTGATTTAATTCAATTGATTGGAAAGGTAAATCAAATAATTTCCAACAGCTGTGACTCACAAAGATGTAAAGAAAAGTTGAATTTTGTGAGCTGAAAGTCATTTGGTCAGCGAATCCTGAAGGTTCATTTGATTCAAGTTGACATATTATGTCGCCAAGGGATGCAACTGCTGATATAGTGCCAAGATGGACACTTGATTTCTGGGGGAGGGATATATGGCGTCTTCGGATCCCATGCTTTATTGGGCCTTAATCGGTATAGTGCTGATGCTGGCTGAACTGATACTGCCTGGCGGGATAGTGGTATTTCTCGGTGCAGCCTGTTTATTGGTAGCCGGGGCTATCTGGGTGGGTTTGGTCGAGGGCTGGGCACAAAGCCTGACCCTGTGGTTTATCTCCTCAATCGTCCTGCTGTTGAGCTTCAGGCAACTGACTCAACGTTTGGTGGGAGGCGACTCTCACGTTGGCAATACCGACGAGGAGCTGGATCTGTTTAATCTGCCGGCTCGGGTCAAGGAAACCATTGGGCCGGGTGAAAAAACCGGTCGCATCGAATTTCAGGGGGCGGATTGGCCCGCACTGGGAGACGGCTCGGAGATCCCGGTCGGCACCAGAGTGAAGGTCATCTGTCGCGATAATATTGCTCTGGTAGTGGAACCACTCGACGACTCTGAATAATCAATCAAGCAGGAAGGACTCTATGTTTGCATTTACCATTTTTATACTTTTTGTTCTGTTCATTCTCTATAAGCTGATGTTGATTGTGCCCATGCGTGAGGTGCATGTCATTGAGCGTCTGGGGAAATTCCGTACTGTACTGCAGCCGGGCTTTCACTTTTTAATTCCCTTCTTCGATCGAGTCGCTTATCGACACGATACCCGTGAGCAGGTGCTTGATGTACCGCCGCAGAGCTGTATTTCCAAGGACAATATCCAGCTGGAAGTCGACGGCCTGGTTTATCTCAAGGTGATGGACGGCAAACTGGCCAGCTATGGTATTGAAGACTATCGTCTGGCGGCGGTAAACCTGGCACAAACCACAATGCGTTCCGAGATAGGTAAACTGACTCTGAGCCAGACCTTTTCCGAGCGTGATGCGCTCAACGAGGCGATTGTCCGCGAAATCGACAAGGCGTCCGATCCCTGGGGGATCAAGATGCTCAGATATGAGATCAAAAATATCAGCCCATCCAGGCATGTGATCCACACCCTGGAGAAGCAGATGGAAGCCGAGCGTCGCAAGCGCGCCGAAATCACCCTGGCCAGCGCCGAGAAAGAGGCGATGATCAACCTGTCTCAGGGTGAGCGTCAGGAAGCGATTAACATCTCAGAGGGCCAGAAACAGAAGCGCATCAATGAGGCTCAGGGTACGGCGCAGGAGATTGCGATTGTTGCCAACGCCCAGGCCGAGAGTATGGCCATGGTTGCCAAGGCGCTGGCGGTCAACGGCGGTAATGAGGCGATGAACATGCAGCTGAAGGAACAGTTTATCGAACAGGTCGGTGAGATATTGCAGAAGGCAGATATTTCCGTGGTTCCTACTGAACTGGCAAAGATGGAAGGTTTTTTCGAGGGTATTCAGCAAGTCAGCAATACTGCTGCCGGTAGTAAAGGAGTGCGCAAATGAATCTGGGACAGATAGATACCGACATGATAGTACTGGGGATCTGGGGACTTATCTTCCTGATCTTTATCGTCAAGCTGTTTCAGTCGATTCGCTTGGTGCCAACTAAATCTGCCTATATCGTGGAGCGCTTGGGTAAATACCATATGACTCTGGATGCCGGCTTCCACGCTTTGTTGCCTTTTATCGATAAGGTCGCCTATATCCATGACCTTAAAGAAGAAACCATAGATGTGCCACCTCAGGAGTGCTTCTCCAGTGACGAGGTGAATGTCGAGGTGGATGGGGTTATCTATATTTCTGTGGTGGATCCGGTCAAGGCCAGCTACGGGGTAACCGATTATCGCTATGCGGCCATTCAACTGGCGCAGACAACCACCCGCTCTGTGATAGGCACTCTGGAGCTGGACCGCACCTTTGAAGAGCGCGACTTGATTAGTGCCAAGGTGGTAGAGGTACTGGATCAGGCCGGCGCCTCCTGGGGTATTCGGGTGCATAGATATGAGATCAAGAATATTACTCCGCCGGAAACCGTGAAAAACGCCATGGAGATGCAGGTCAATGCCGAGCGTGAACGCCGGGCATTGCTGGCCAAGAGCGAAGGTGATAAGCAGAGCAAGATCAATCGTTCCGAGGGTTTGAAGCAGGAGATGATCAACCACTCAGAGGGTGAGATGCAACGCCGAATCAACGAGGCCGAAGGTAAGGCCGAGGAGATACTGGCGATTGCCCGCGCTACTGCAGATTCGATAGAGAAGTTGGCCGAAGTTATCGCTGCGCCCGGTGGCAAAAACGCGCTACGGATGCAACTGGGGGAGCAGTATCTGGCGCAGCTCAGCGGTCTGAGTAAGCCTGGCAGCAAGATAGTCCTGCCGGGGAATATGGTGGACTTTGAATCCTGGATGGCCTCAATTGGGCTGACGGAAGAGAAGGCCCCTGACGCTTGATAAGTTAACTGGATCAAAAAAGCCGCTCTTGGAGCGGCTTTTTTTATGGTTTACTAGTCAGTCGATCAAGACTTGGTGCGTTTCATCGCAGTGAAGAACTCTTCATTGGTCTTGGTCATTGCCAGCTTGTCGATCAGGAATTCCATCGCGCTGACTTCATCCATAGGATTGAGGATCTTACGCAGGATCCACATCTTCTGCAGCTCATCCGGTGTAGTCAGTTTCTCTTCACGGCGGGTACCACTGCGGTTGAAGTCAATGGCAGGGAAAACCCGCTTCTCGGCGGCCTTGCGTGACAGATGCAGTTCCTGGTTACCTGTACCCTTGAACTCTTCGTAAATTACTTCGTCCATCTTGGAGCCGGTATCGATAAGCGCAGTGGCGATAATGGTCAGACTGCCGCCATTTTCGATATTACGGGCTGCACCGAAGAAACGCTTGGGTCTGTGCAGTGCGTTGGCATCTACACCACCTGTCAGTACCTTGCCTGATGAAGGCACAACTGTGTTGTAAGCACGAGCCAGACGGGTGATAGAGTCCAGCAGAATCACTACGTCTTTCTTGTGCTCAACCAGGCGCTTGGCCTTTTCGATAACCATCTCTGCAACTTGTACGTGACGGCTTGCAGGCTCATCGAAGGTGGAAGCGATCACTTCGCCCTGAACCAGACGCTGCATTTCAGTCACTTCTTCAGGACGTTCGTCGATCAGCAGCACCATCAACACCACTTCAGGGTTGTTGTAGGTGATGGACTGGGCAATATTCTGCAGCAGCAGAGTCTTACCGGCTTTGGGTGGCGCAACAATCAGACCACGTTGGCCCTTACCCACGGGTGAGCAGAGATCCAGAATTCGGGCGGTGATATCTTCGGTGGAACCGTTACCGCGTTCCATACGCAGACGTTCTTCTGCATGCAGTGGGGTAAGGTTTTCAAACAGGATCTTGTTGCGGGAGTTTTCAGGCTTGTCGAAGTTAACTTCGTTGACTTTCAGCAGAGCAAAATAGCGTTCGCCTTCTTTTGGGGGACGTATCTTGCCAAAAATAGTGTCACCCGTTCGCATGTTGAAACGACGGATCTGGCTTGGAGAGACGTAAATGTCATCGGGACCGGCCAGATACGAACCATCGGCACTGCGCAGGAAACCAAAACCATCCTGAAGTATCTCCAGAACGCCTCCACCGAAGATGTCTTCACCACTCTTGGCGTGGGCTTTCAATATAGAGAAGATGATATCCTGCTTGCGGGCACGAGCCATATTCTCCAGCTTCATTTCTTCGGCCAGTGCGACTAAGTCTGCAATAGACTTGTTTTTTAATTCAGTTAAATTCATTTTTGGTGGGTCTTGTTTCACGCGACAAAGCTTACGCGCTCAATCTCTCAAATTGGACTTGATGGATGTTGATTGAACAGCGAGAAGTGGGTTAGTAGAAAGAATCTGGTTATTAAAGTAGCACTATCAGGACAGGGCGTCCAGAAGTTTAACTGAACCCGGCACATTTTTATTTCGGGGCGTGCCGGGTGTCACTTATTTGATTTGAGTGATCAAATCTGGGCGTCGATGAACTCTTTCAACTGAGTCTTGGACAGGGCGCCAACCTGATTGGCAACCAGTTCACCGTTTTTGAACAACAGCAGAGTTGGGATACTGCGAACACCGTATTTAACAGGTGAAGCGTTGTTCTGATCTATGTTCAATTTGGCGATGGTCAGTTTGCCGGCGTACTCTTCGGCAACATCGTCCAGGATTGGAGCGATCATTTTGCATGGGCCACACCACTCGGCCCAGAAGTCTACCAATACAGGCAGTTCTGATTTCAGGACGTCATTTTCAAAGCTGTCGTCGCTCAGGTACACAATTTTATCGCTCATGATGTTCTCCAGTTGGGTTGCCATTGCTGGTCTGTTAATGGCTTAACCTGTATATTGGGTTGGATTAACGGCAATTCAAGTCACCGTTTTTTTCTTGTCGCTATTTCAAACGATCGAGTATCTTATTGCAACCCTAACTGGTATGCTTGCGCTATGAGCGAAACACATTTATCCCAACAAAAATTTGCCGAACTGCCACTCCATCCTGAAGTAATTCAGGCACTTGCAGAAAACGGTTTCGAATATTGTACGCCTATTCAGGCGCTTTCCCTGCCGGTACTTTTGCAGGGCAAAGATATCGCCGGTCAGGCGCAGACAGGTACGGGCAAGACCCTGGCCTTTCTGGTAGCAACTTTTAACCACTTACTTTCTACCGACATCCCCGCAGAACGCCAACTTAATCAGCCCAGAGCCATCATCATGGCACCAACCCGGGAATTGGCGATTCAGATAGCCAAAGATGCCACCTTGCTGTCCAAACACACCAAACTCAAGGTGGGGATTGTCTATGGCGGCGAAGGCTATGATGCCCAGCGCAAAGTGCTGGACAAGGGCGTGGATATCCTGATTGGTACTACAGGACGCATCATAGATTACGTGCGTCAAGGGGTTATCAACCTCAGCGCTATTCAGGCCGTAGTGTTGGATGAAGCGGATCGCATGTTCGATCTCGGCTTTATCAAAGACATTCGCTTCCTGTTTCGCCGCATGCCGGATGCCAAAGACAGGCTCAACATGCTGTTCTCGGCAACCCTGTCGATGAAGGTGCAGGAGCTGGCTTATGATCATATGAATGATCCGGTCAAAGTCGAAATTGCACCGGAAGAGAAGACCTCAAAAAACATCAAGGAAGAGCTGTTCTATCCTTCGATGAAGGACAAGATCCCACTGCTGCTTACCCTGATTGAAGAAGATTGGCCGGATAAGGCGATAGTCTTTGCCAACACCAAGCATCAGTGTGAGAACCTCTGGGGCTGGCTCGAAGGTGATGGTCACAGAGTCGGTCTGCTGACCGGTGATGTGCCGCAGAAGAAACGTCTTAAGATCCTGGAGCTGTTCACCAAGGGTGATCTGGATATTTTGGTGGCCACAGACGTAGCGGCCCGTGGCCTGCATATTTCTGATGTGTCCCATGTCTATAACTTCGACCTGCCTGATGACTGTGAAGACTATGTTCACCGTATCGGTCGTACCGGCCGTGCCGGTGCCAAAGGGGTTTCAGTCAGCTTTGCCTGTGAAGAATACGCCCTCAACCTGCCGGCTATCGAAGACTATATCAAGCACTCGATTCCGGTAACCTCTTACGATGCCGAAGCTTTGCTCGATGATATTCCAGCACCGGTTCGTATTCATCGTAAGCATGCCGGACCACGTAATACCCGTGATCGCGGCCAGGGACGTCCTCAGGGAGCCCATCGTAGCGGCGGTCGTCCGCCCCGTCACGACAGGACCCGCAGACATTCCTGAATGCCGAAACCCGCCTACGCAGCCATAACCCTTGGCTCCAATAGCTTCAATATGCTGGTTGCCCGCACTGTCGGCGGCCAGCCCAAGGTTCTCGCCAAATACAAACGTAAGGTGAGGTTGGCCGAGGGAATCGAGGCCGATGGCAGTCTCAACCTGGCGGCATTCGAACGTGGCCTCGATTGCCTGGCCATGTTTGCCAATATGCTCGTCGAGCATCAAGTCGATGATGCCAATGTGGCCGTCATTGCTACCGCAACCCTTCGCTGTATCAGCAATGCGGATGAATTCAATCGTCGTGCTTTGCAAATATTAGGTCACCCGATAGAGATCATCTGTGGTATGCGCGAAGCCGAACTTATCTATCAAGGCATGGTGGCGACCACTCATGGTGAAGGGCGACGCTTGGTGATAGATATAGGTGGCGCCAGTACCGAGTTTATTGTGGGTGACGGTGAAAAGGTGCTGTTTAAAACCAGCCTGCCCATAGGCTGTGTCACCTACAATCAATGCTTTTTCACCTCAGCTCCCCTGCAACCGCTGGACTTTGACGATGTGCGAGACAGGGTGGATCAGACCTTGGCTGAACACAAATCGACTTTGAAAGCGCTGGGCTGGCATTCGGTGGTCGGCGCTTCCGGAGCAGTGCAGTCAGTGGTTGAAGTGTTGCAACACAGGCAGGAATCGGAAACTCTGACCCTGACGGTGTTGGAATCACTGAAGCAGGAGTTGTTGGCTCAGGAGAGCCTGACTCTGAATGGGATCAGCGGCCTGTGTCCCGAGCGGGCACCGACCTTTGCATCCGGTATCGCTATTCTGCTGGCGCTGTTTGAACTGCTGGGTATTGAACGCCTGCATTTATCCGGCGGCGCTTTGCGCGAAGGGGTGTTGCAGATGTTGGCCAAAAGGCAGTCTTTAGCACCGGCACAGTAAAAAGGACCTTCACCAGGTCCTTTTCTCATTTTTGGCTGCTACGGCCCGAGTGCACCATAGGTTACCCGGCATAGTGGCTTGAAAGATTACTTGAGGATCTTGGCCAGATCCTGCTCCAGAGAGACTTCCGGGCGTTCAACGATACGGCCAATCTCTTTGCCATCCTGAAGCACAATAAAGGTTGGGATCCGCTGGAAGTCATATTGGGCGGCCAGGCCCTCCGGATCCTTTTTCTGGCGATCTACCCCGATATAACGCACCTGGATATTAGGGTTGGCCACTTGCTCCATGATACGGATAAAGCGTGGTGTTTCTCTATGGCAGTCCGGGCACCAGGTACCTATGATGACTACAATTTCTGTAGCTTTATCGACGGCTTTTATTGGGGCCAAGGCATCTGTCTCTACCTGATAACTCTGGTAGCCACTGCTGAATTCGGGTAATTCTGTCACCAGTTTCTGCGCTTCGACTGCGCCCGTTAAGATCACTTCCTGTTTCTCCTCGCTGCAGGTGGCGATAAAGCCTTCCTGTTTGTCTTCGAAACCACAACCGCCATTGGCCATAACCTGGCAACTGAAGAATAACGCGGTGGTGGCGAGTAACGCTTTTACATTCTGGTGCATCATACTACCTCGGGTGGGGTGACTCCATACCCTGATTCAACCATTGGTGAGGGATATGGCAAAGAGACAAACACTATGTATGTTAGCAAGATCACTAAATAATTTTGATCTGAACCAACAGGGGAGTCAGCGGGGGAATTAACTCATGCCGGGAATGGGGCAAATACAAAAAAGCCGCCTTGAAGGCGGCTTTGGAGTTCAATTTACTTGGCGTCTTTCAGCCATTGGGCGGCCTGCTTGGCAAAGTAAGTGAGAATGCCATCGGCGCCTGCGCGTTTGAAGCACAACAGAGATTCCATCACTATGGCTTTTTCTGCCAGCCAGCCGTTTTGAATTGCTGCCATATGCATGGCGTATTCACCGCTGACCTGATAGGCAAAAGTCGGCACACCCAGCTCGGTTTTGACTCTGCGCACTATATCCAGATAAGGCATGCCTGGCTTCACCATTACCATATCGGCACCTTCCTGGATATCCAGGGCGACTTCATGCAATGCTTCGTCCGAGTTGGCCGGATCCATTTGATAACTGTGTTTGTTGCCGCCTTTGAGGTTGCCGGCAGAGCCGACCGCATCGCGGAAGGGGCCATAATAGTTAGAAGAATACTTGGCGCTGTAGGCCATGATCTGGGTGTTGACATGGCCGGCGGCTTCGAGTGCCTGACGTATGGCGCCTATGCGACCATCCATCATGTCTGAAGGAGCCACCATATCGGCACCGGCAGCGGCGTGGGACAGCGCCTGCTTCACCAGAATTTCAGTGGTGACGTCATTGATAATATAACCGGTCTCATCGATGATGCCGTCCTGTCCATGGGTGGTGTAGGGGTCCAGCGCGACATCTGTCATCACGCCCAGCTGAGGGAACTCTGCCTTGAGCTCACGAACGGCTCTTTGCACTAAACCATCGGGATTGTAGGCTTCTTCGGCCATCAGGGACTTTTTCTCCGCCGGTGTGACGGGGAATAGGGCAATCAAGGGGATCCCCAGCTCTACCAGCTCTTCGGCTTCCTTGAGCAGCAGATCTATGCTGTAACGCTCAACGCCCGGCATGGAGGCCACCGACTCGGTACGTTTGTTGCCTTCGAGCACAAACATGGGGTAGATGAGGTCATTGACCGTCAACTGGTTTTCAGCCATCAGGCGGCGGCTGAACTCATGCTTGCGCATACGGCGCATACGACGCTGTGGGTAGGCACTGGTAATTATGTTCACTTTGGGCTCCTGGCTGGATCTGAAAGGGTATCTTGCTCGGGATCGAAGGCGTAGACCCGATCCCTGCCTGAATTCTTGGCACGATACAGCGCCTTGTCGGCTTGCTCCAGCAACTGGGTGATGTGCATGTCCGACTCTATGATGGCGACGCTGACGCCGATACTTGCCGTCAGAGGGATAGTCTGTTTGTCCCAACTGACATCCAAGGCCGAGATGGCGTGACGTATCTGTTCTGCCACTCTCAAGGCCCCGCTAGTATCAGTATTGGGCAATATAATAGCAAACTCCTCACCGCCAAAACGTGATACCAGATCACTTGGACGCCTGAGGATATTCTTGAGGGTATCGGCAATACTCTTAAGGGTTTGATCGCCGGCCAGATGACCATGTTTGTCGTTAATGGTCTTGAACCTGTCTATGTCCAGCATCAGCAGTGCCAGCGGTGTCTGTTGCCGGCGGCTGATGCGCCCTTCGGCCTGCAGACGCTTGTCGAAGGTGGAACGATTTTTAACTCCGGTAAGGCTGTCTATTGTGGCCTGCTCGGTGAGCTTCTGGTTGGCTTCGTTCAGCTCTCTGAGCGCGATTTCCAGCTCCAGAGTGCGCTCTTGCACCATACGCTCCAGCTTTTCGTTGCTCTCGGCTTCCATCCTCAGGGTTTCTTCCCTGGCTTCGCGGATCCGCTCTGCCTGTTTCAGAGCTTCTTGCTGAATTCTTTGCTTGGCCTTGCGCTCATCGTTGTAGCGTATTGCCAGCACTGCTGCCATAAACACCACCTCGAAAGTGAGCCCCAATAACACTGGCGTTTGTGGCATCAAGGGCAGTTTGATAAGACCCAGATACATGAGACAGGAGACGAAGATCCCCAGCGTCATTCCACTCCAGGAGACGGTGTAGAGTTTGGCGAGTTTATTGCCACGCACCGCTTGCAGGATACTGAAAATCAGCAACATCAAACTCACTGACATTACTGAGATGATCTCAATATAGATGGCGAGTGCATAATCGATAAGCACAGTCGCGAACATCAGCAGTATGGCGCAGGCCGCCGTGTAGCGACAGGCCCTCAACATGCGAATGCTGTGATACTTGAGCTGTAATACCTTCTCTGTAAAGAGGATCCCAAAGGCGATAACCAGGGGAACCAACAAAGGGATCACATACTGTTGCAACTGTGGCACATTGGGCCATAGGTAGCGAAATGCCGTGCCATTGATGCAGGCAACCAATAGGGTCATTGTGAGCACATAACCGGCGTAATAGCTGTAACTGAAGGAGCGGGTAGTCACTGCAATGAACAGTGCAAACAAGCCTATAGCGGCCAGGGCGCCTAACTGTATGCCATTGAGCATATTGCGGGTTTCATGGCTTTGCAGTAGCGCGTATGGCTCCCAGAGGTGAATAGGCAGATAGCTGCTGCCGGCCGTGGTCAGCTTCAACCAAAATTGGTGCTGTTCCTGCTGCCTGATGTCAAAGGCGTAGAGGAAGTCGGTACTCAATATGCTTCTGTGGCCAAAGGGTTGGGTATCTCCCAGAGTCAACTGACGTTTGAGACGACCATTGACGTAGTGGTAAACCTCCAGCCTGTCCATACTGGGATTATTGAAGGCCAATATTCTGTTGAAACTGCCGGGTTCATCGGCGTAGAGGCTAAAGTTGAACCAGAGGCCATCGGTTCCCATGTCGACAAAGCTGTAGTCATTCGCTGGGTGCCAGGCCGAATCCGGCAGGTTGAGCACCTGGCTGAGGCGACTATCTGGGCCTTGCTCTGTTACTCGGGCACTGGGGCGCAAGTCCGAATCCAGCCCCTTTGAGGCTGAAACTTCGACGCTGGGCTCGGCGTTAACCGCCAGAGACAGCAAACTACAGAAGAGCAGCAGTACAGAGTAAGCATTAGCCATGGGTGCTCTCCAGCTTAAAGAAACGCAAGCTGTTGCTATAGCACTGGCGTGCAAGACTGTCCAGCGACTGACCGCGGATGTCGGCGACAGCCTGGGCGATATAAGGCAGATATTTGGGCTCATTGCGGCCGGATTTTGGCTTGGGTCTCATGCTGCGTGGCAGTAGATAGGGACTGTCGGTTTCCAGCAATAATCTGTTATCCGGGATCAAGGACAGGGCGTTTACCAAGTCCTGCCCCCGGCGTTCATCACAAACCCAACCTGTCACGCCCAGGTACAGATCTCTGGCAATATAGTCTTCGGCCTGTTTGGGACCGTCGGTAAAGCAGTGCAGTAGCGCCGCCGGTAGTGCTTCCAGATAGTCGTCCAAAATAGCCAAAAAGTCATCATGGGCGTCGCGCTGGTGCATCAGTACTGGGTATTGCAGTTCTGCCGCCAGTGTCAACTGGGCCTCAAAAGCCTGGCGCTGCTGCCGGCGCGGCGAAAAGTCCCTGTTGTAGTCCAGGCCGCATTCCCCTATGGCGACGACTCCCGGTTGCCTGGCCAGTTGCCTCAGTTCGGCGGCGCTCTCCGTCTGCCACTGGCTGGCATGATGGGGGTGGACACCAGCTGTGGTGTAGATTTTTTTGGGGTATTGTCGGCAAACTTGGATGCAATTTCGGCTTTCACCCAGATGGCTGCCAATAAGGATAAGCGGCGAGACACCTTGGTCCGCCGCTTCATTGATAACTCGATTGAGATCTTGTTCCAGGTGGCTGCCAATCAGATTGACAGCGATATCCAGGTATTGATTCACTGCAGACGCTTGACCCTGATAGTGCTGTTGCGCCCTTCTGTTCCCAACAGGAATGAGCCTAAGGCGGCTTTTTCGATATAAACTTTCTGCCCGGATTCCAGGCGGAAATTGCGGCTGTCGGTCTGTTTCCAAACCTGACCGTTACTGAAGCTGATCTTGAGGGCACCATAGGGGTCTTTATCGACCTCGCTGATGGTCAGGAAAATCTTCGCAACTTCGTTTTTCTTGCTGGCCTGGATAGTGGATTCCAGGTTGTCGGCACCGAAGTCGGCCACAGGATCGGCCTGGACACTCTTGGCCACAGGCGCAGCGGTAACCACTGCGGCCTCAGTAGGGGTGACTTTTGCATGGGTGACTTTGGCAGCCAGCTCATCGTAACAGATGAGCCGGTCAAGCTTGTCAGATAGAGAGGCACACTGAGCCAATTGCTGTTCTATTCCGGCCTGAGCCTGAAAACAAAGCAGTGCAGCAGTAGAGGCAGCAATCCAGGTTAAACGCATGAATATCATCCTTCTTTTATTCTTGTTTTTACCCTTGCTGCCCGCTGATTACGCTTGCTTTTCTTCGGTCTCGTCCTCGTCTGATTCATCCGAAGCCTTGCTGTAAAAACGGGCAGCCAAGAGTCCGCCCTCAAACAATAACAGCATTGGCACGGCCAGCATAGTCTGAGAAATAACATCCGGAGGTGTCAGTAACATACCCACCACAAAAGCGCCGACAACGATATAGGGGCGTTTGGCTCTTAGGTCTTCCGGAGTGGTGACACCGGCCCAGCACAGCAAAATCACGGCGACCGGGATCTCGAATGCCAAACCAAAGGCAAAGAACAGCTTCAGAATAAAGCTCAAATAACTGCTGATATCGGTCGCAACCTGAACTCCTTCCGGAGCCACACTGGTAAAGAAGCCGAATACAACCGGGAACACCACATAATAAGCAAAGGCGATCCCCAAATAAAACAGCAGAGTACTGCTGAACAATAGCGGGACTACCAGACGTTTTTCATGTTTATACAGTCCGGGCGCAACAAAGGACCAGATCTGATACAGCACATAGGGTACAGCAATGAAAAAAGACAGTACTAGCGTCAGTTTAAAGGGAGCGAAAAACGGTGCGGCCACATCCGTTGCAATCATGCTGCCGGTATCCGGCAGTGACTGCATCAATGGGATCGCCATGTAGTGATAGATGTCGTTTGCCCAGTAAACCAGGGCGATAAACACGATGAGCACACTTGCTATAGCTCTGAGCAGTTTAGTGCGCAGTTCCAGCAAGTGGCTGATTAATGGCTGCTGTTGCGACATGCTTTACCCATTATTTAGTGTCAGTACCTGTCGGCTTGGGAGCCGTCTCGGTGGCAGGTGTCTTCTCCTCGACAGCGGCTTCTGCCTTGGGTGCTTCCTGGGCTGGAGATTTGCTGTCTTCAACCTGATAGGGACGGTTGACCGATTGGGCCGCCTCTCTCAGTTGGTCGATAGACTCCTGCAGTTCGGGAGACAGATTGCTGAGGCCCTTGCTCTCGGCCTTTTTCAGGTCTGCATGTAACTGCTCGATCTTGAGCTCCTGCTCAAGTTCATCTTTGACCGAATTGGCCATGCGTTTCATGGCACGGATCCAACCGGTAATTGAACGTACCGCTACCGGGAGACGTTCGGGGCCGAGAACGACCAGCCCCAATACCCCGATGAGCAGCAGCTCCATAAAGCCGATACCATCGAACATAGGGAATTACGCCTGTTCTTTGTCCTTGGACTCTGGCTTCTTATCAGCCGCCTGTGCTTTGGGGTCTGCTTGAGTGTTCTGTGCAGAAGTGTCCTCGATGGCCTTCTTGTCATCGTCACTGGACATGGCGTTCTTGAATCCCTTGACTGCTCCGCCGAGGTCGCCGCCCAGTGAACGCAGCTTCTTGGTGCCGAACAGCAGCACTACAATTAACGCGATGATGAGAAGTTGCCAAATACTGATACCACCCATGAAGGTTTCCTCTTAGATAATCTTGGTTCAATTATGAACCTTTAATTAAAATGTACTAATTAAAATTTCTTAATTTTGGGCCTGGATCGCCATCCAATAAACCACAGGATTGCTCCGGCTCCCATACTGACATAGGAAGGCCACAGTGTAGCGTTCTGACTGAGTGAAATCGTGCCACAGATCAACAAAATTGCGGATGTGATTAACAAATAATTGCTCTTGTGCGCTTTCTGCTGGTGCTTCAGATATTTGTCCAACATCTGCTGCTGAGCTCCAAGGAGATTCCGCCCCAGCTTCAGATTGTCATATATCAGCTCCGGAAACTCTGGAAGTTTATCAGACCAGAAGGGCAATTGTGTTTGCACTTTTTTGAACATTGCCTTTGGACCGACCTGTTCGGCCATCCACTGTTCGAGGAAAGGCTTGGCCGTTTGCCACAGATCCAACTGAGGATAGAGCTGACGTCCCAAGCCTTCGATATAGAGCAAGGTCTTTTCCAGCAAGACCAGCTGTGGCTGTACCACTATGTGGAAGCGGCGGGCGGTACGGAACAGTTCCAGCAGCACATGGCCGAAGGAGATCTCGTCCAGCGGCTTGTTGAACATAGGCTCACACACCACTTTGACTGCTTGCTCGAAGGCCTGAATGTCGGTATCGGCCGAAACCCAACCCGATTCCACATACAGCTGGGCGATACGGCGGTAATCACGATTAAAGAAGGCAAGGAAGTTTTCCGCCAGATAGCGTTTATCCGTGTCGTTGAGCGTTCCCATGATGCCGCAGTCCAGACCAATATAGAAAGGATCTTCCGGGTGCTCGCGGGAAATAAAGATGTTGCCCGGGTGCATGTCGGCGTGGAAAAAGTTATCGCGAAATACCTGGGTAAAGAAGAGTTCCACCCCACGCTCGGCCAGTAGCTTGAGGTTGGTACCCTGGGCCTTGAGCGCGGCAACGTCCGAAACCGGGATCCCCTCGATGCGCTCCATCACCATCAGCCTTGGATAGCAAAGCTCTTCATAAACATAGGGAATATAGAGGGCGTTGGAGTCGATAAAATTGTTGCGCAGCTTGACCGTGTTGAGCGCTTCCAGTTTAAGGTTGAGCTCTCCCAGAATGGTAGTGCGGTAGTCTTCCACCACTTCGGCTGGGCGCAGGCGATTATCCGGGCCGAGAATGGTTTCCAGCAGATTGGCACTCTGGCTCATCAGCTGCAAGTCGGCGAGAATGTTTTGCTCTACATTGGGGCGTAATACCTTGAGAACCACGGGCTTGCCGTTGGACTTGAGCGTTGCCGTGTGCACTTGGGAAATAGATGCCGAGGCCAGCGGGGTATCGTCAAAGTCGTCAAACAGGGTTTCTATGGGGGTCTTGAGTTCGGCTTCAATGGCTTCCCGCGCCAGCTTGGAGTCAAATGGCGGGACTCTGTCCTGCAACATGGCCAATTCATGGGCCCATTCATCGCTGAGCAGATCGCGACGGGTGGAGAGCATCTGGCCGAACTTGATATAAACCGGCCCCAACTCTTGCATGGCCAGTTTCAGCCGTTCACCACCGGCCTTGGATTTATGTTTGTTGCGCAGCCAGAACAGACTGCGGCGCCAGAGTTTGAAGTACCAAGGGGTCAACTTTTTCGGCAACAGCTCGTCCAAACCATAATGCAGGGCAATGCTGATAACCTGATATCCTCTCTTGATACTGGCGAAACTCATGGGCTTTTCTTGTCCTTCAAATTGGCGAGTCGTTGTTCCAGAGCGTCCGTGGCGGCCGCAAGCTCGTCAATTTTGTCGCAATGGTGAATAAATTCAAGCCGATGAGGGGCTAATCTGTACTCTTCGGTGGTTAATTGCGCCAGATGGGATTGGGTCTTGTTAAAAACCCGGCTTAAATCTGCCTTGGCTCGCTGCAGACCACTTAACAAGATATGAGTCGGGGCATCGCCCAGATACCGGGACAAAGGCTCGGCAAAGTCAAACCTGACCTGCTGCAGAAAATGGCTGAATGTTTGCAGCAAGGCGAGTTCCCCTTCGATTACCAGCTTATCTTGTTTGATAAGCTCGGTGAGGCTTTCGCCTTCGCCCAGGCGGTAGAGGGTGGTGGCATCGGCCTTGACGGTAACCGCTGCCTCACCTTCATAGCTGGAAAGCACCTGAATTTTCTTGGCAAACACTAAATAAAGCGGCCAGTTCAGTTGACTGAGTTGCAGACACAGGACTTTACCGTGCAGCGATTTCAACCGGGCATATTCGCCCTCGGCTTGGTCGGTGACTTTCTCTAGCGCCATCTCCAGAGCGGCGCAGCACAGCAGCCGCCACTGGGATGTCAGGCTCAGCTCATTCATCTCAGAACTTATAGCCTCGGTGCAGAGCCACTACGCCGTCGGTCATATTGATGTAATCCACCTGCTCCAGGCCGGCATCTTGCATCATCTGTTTCAGGGTTTCCTGATCCGGGTGCATACGGATGGACTCGGCCAGGTATTCGTAGCTGTCGGCGTCTTTGGCAACCAGCTGACCCATCTTGGGCAGGATCTTGAACGAATACAGATCGTAGGCCTTACGCATGATCTCATGCTGTGGCTTGGAAAACTCCAATACCAACAACTTACCGCCTGGCTTGAGCACACGTTGCATGGAGCGCAGCGCCGCGTCTTTGTCGGTCACATTACGCAGGCCAAAGGCGATGGTGATGATATCGAAGTGATTGTCCGGGAAGGGCAGTGCTTCGGCGTTGGCCTGTACATAACTGACGTTGCCCACTATGCCCTTGTCGCGCAGCTTGCTGCGACCGACTTTGAGCATGGAATCATTGATATCCGCCAGGATAACCTGACCCTTGTCACCCACCAGGTGCGAGAACTTGGCGGTCAAATCACCGGTACCACCGGCCAGATCCAACACCTTCATTCCCGGACGGGCACCGGCGCACTCAATGGTAAAGCGTTTCCAGAATCTATGGATACCAAAAGAAGCGACATCGTTCATGATGTCGTATTTAGTGGCAACGGAATGGAAGACTCCGGCTACCAGGTCGGCCTTCTTATCGGCTTCGACAGTTTTATACCCGAAATGTGTACTCTTTGGTGAGTCTTCAGACATCAGTGTATTCCTATGACTAGCTCGTATTGCAGCGAGTGTAAGCTATTGGTACAGCTTGCTGAATCTTTGCGCGGCCAAGCTGTGATCGCCGCAGTAAAAAATGCTGTTGGCCCCCAGGCCAGACTGCGCATTAGACCACAATATCCGCCGGGGGTGAATAGCCCCAGCCGCCATAGTATTCCCTATTGCGGCTGAACTTCGCTAAGCCGTCCTGCCTATTTGAGCACGGGCAAGCTTGGCGGTGCTAAAGCGAAAAGAGTGTGGCAGTGTTCAGACCTGTTTGGCCTGTAGATAGGCGTAAATCAGTTCGGCAAGGCACTGACCGACGGCCTTGTAGCCGGCGGCTAAACCTGCGTCGTGGCATGCCGGGGCGCCTTCGGCCAGATGCAGATAAACACTTGGGGTGTGGCGCGCCATATGGCTGACGTAATGTGCCGCATCCAACAACGGAATACCGGCAACGGTTGAGGCACTGGATGGCATCTGGGTTATGGCATCCAGATCCAGCTCTATGGCGACCGGTAGACCTGTATGACGCAGCTGGCGGGCAATGTCGCTCAGTGCCTGTTCTAAACTCAGCTCACGGCGTACCCAAATCTGTTGCAGGCTGTGCCAACTGCCTCCAAATGCCGTAAGTTGTTCCAGATTGGCTTCACTGTTTTTCAGTTCATGCAGCCCGAGCACGTGATAATGCCCTAGGGCGCCGTTGGCCGCGGCATAACTGAAACCATTGCCACTGTGGCGGCCTTCACGCAACCTGAAGTCTGAATGAGGATCCAGATTGACCGCCGCCAGCGGCTTGGATAATGCCGCCCGGGCGGCGCTGAGTAAGCCAAAGGCGTTGTTGTGGCCACCGCCGATGACGATGGGCTCAAGCCCGGCGGCAAAAACCGGAGTCAGGGCTTCGATGACCTGCTGATCCAGAGACTCCACCTCTTGTCTGAGTTGCTGACAATCATTGGCAGCATTGGCAACCGGGGTGATTTCCCCCAGCAGCAGGCATTCTTCACCACTTAAAAAGCGGTTGGACTGCAGATTAAGCAGCGCCGGCAACATGGCGGCAAAGGCCTGGTTGGCACCGCCTTGCCCTAGATTAGCCCTGGGCCCAAGGTCCTCCTTGATTCCGATAATGGCAAAACGGGCGCCTGCGGCTTTGGCCTGGGTCAGCGCATCCATATAGCTTGCCGCGCCTGGCAGCAGGCGCACTTTCTGACCCAGACGGGTTTCACCTTCTCTGGGGCTGAAAGATTGAGCCAGCTTGGCTTGCGTGGTGGGGGAGAGCGGCAGTTCCATAGAATATCCCTTTCTCTGACGGGGCAAGAATAGCCTCTATTCTGGCCGAGGCTGAGCAAAAGGCAACAAAAAAGCCGGCAGAGGCCGGCTTTTGTGCAGAGGTCGTTATCAGTCGATATCCAAAGGCTCGGGAGAAAGAATCACCCCAGTGTTATCGGCATAGATATGATCCCCCGGCAGGAAGGTGACGCCACCGAAGTTCACCGGAATGTCCACTTCACCAATGGCATTACCATCGGCACCAACAGGAATGGAGGCCAAAGCCTGGATACCTATATCCAGCTCTTCGAGGGCATCGACATCGCGCACGCTACCGTAAACGATAATGCCTTCCCAGTTGTTGTTGACCGCAACCTCGGCAATCGAGGCATCGATCAGCGCCCGGCGCAGAGAACCACCACCGTCTACCAGCAGAACCTTTCCTTCGCCATCGTCCTGCAATACATCGAGAATGAGGCCGTTGTCTTCGAAACACTTGATGGTGCTAATGGAGCCGCCAAATGAACTACAGCCACCGTAGTTGCTGAACATGGGCTCGACGACATCGACAACATCCAGGTACATGTCACAAAGTTCTGAGGTGTTGTATTCCATATTTACACTCCTGTTGAACCGCAGGGTCTGACAAGACCGCGGGATAACGCACTAAGTGCCAGTATATAAGGGATTCTTGAAAAGAAAAGTGTTATCAATCACGGTATTGCTGGATTTTCTCTCCGTTAACATTTGCGTGGTAATATTTCGTAACTCCTGTCTATATATGCAGCGTTTTTTGATGCAGCTCATTAAATAACGTATTTTTATTACAACTCTGTTGTGACTTTTGTTAGCATTGGCACCATTCAAACTTACTTAACTTTAACCTGCTTTAGGGGCATGGATCCCCCGTCAGGCTTATGGACGGCAGAGGGCCTTAATGAGGTGCCTTATGGAAGCTCTTAACACAGTTGAAATCGTTGGCTATTTTGCCTCCATCATGGTGGCTATTTCACTGATGATGAAGGACATTATCTGGCTGCGTTGGATCAACTTTACCGGTTGTACCCTGTTTGTGATTTACGGTGCAGCTATTTCTGCCTGGCCGGTAGCGGGGATGAACGCCTTTGTGGCTTGTATCAACATCTATCATTTGATCAAAATCTATCGTGGCCGGGCTACTGTCACTGCCTGATGTCATAAAAGCTTAGGGCAGGTGTCACCTGTCCGTCACACCCCTTGACTAGGCTCTTTACTGCTACACAGATTGGAGCCCTTGACCCGGCTCCTTACTGTCCACAGAAGGAGCCTCAGCCATGTTTACCTACCTTGCTGAACTCGATCTTCGAACCTTTCGCGCGCTGACACAATTTGGCCGCAAACATGATCTGGAAGCCAGCGCCCTCAAGTTTTCTGCATCGGGTAATGGTCCGCTTTACCTGTGTCTGGCGCTGCTTATGTTGCTGGAGCAGGATGGACAGCGCTTCTTCGCTTTGTTGCTGTTGGCGTATGCCGTGGAATTGCCTTTGTACCTGTTACTCAAAAATGCCATTCGCCGTAAACGCCCATGTCATCAGGTTCTGGTGGGCTTCAGGGCCAGCTTTGAGCCCTCTGACAAATTCAGTCTGCCGTCCGGCCATACGGCGGGTGCCTTCGTGTTCGCCAGTGCGGTATGGCAAATTTACCCGCAGCTGGCAGTGCCGGCATTTATCTGGGCTGGCCTGGTTGGGGTTTCCAGAGTGTTTCTCGGTGTTCACTACCCTCTCGATATCTTGGCCGGTGCCCTTTTGGGCAGCAGTGCCACTCTCATAGCAGTAGTTTGGATATAAGGACTATCAATGCGGATACTTTACGGCGTTCAGGGCACAGGGAATGGCCATTTGAGTCGCGCCAGAGTAGTAGCCAAATCCTTGGCAAAGCACGATATTCAGGTTGATTATTTCTTCAGTGGTCGCCAGCCGGAGCAGTTTTTTGATATGCAGGCCTTCGGCGATTACCGGGTCTGTTCCGGGCTGACCTTTGTGACTCAAAAGGGACGGGTCAGCATCCCCAAGACACTGATGCACAATTCCGCCGTTGAGCTTTGGCGAGACATTCGCGAGTTGGATCTCAGTGGCTATGATCTCTTGCTCAATGACTTTGAGCCGGTTTCGGCCTGGGCCGCCAGGCGTCAGGGGGTGCCCAGCATAGGCATTAGTCATCAGGCTTCCCTCAAATACCCTGTGCCCAAAGTAGGAAACTCCTGGTTCAACGACTGGTTGCTGGAAAACTTCGCTCCCGTGGATCAGGCATTGGGGTGTCACTGGCATCACTTTGGCTACCCAATATTGCCGCCCTTTGTCGATGTCAGCCGCTGCGCCGTGGAACATTCACACGATATTTTGGTGTATCTGCCGTTTGAGAGCCCACAAGCTATTGCCGAATTATTGCACCCTTTCCATGACTACCGTTTTATGGTGTATCACAGCCAGGCGGCGCCAGTTGCTTTACCTGAGCATATTCTGTGGCATGGTTTTGATCGTGAAGGCTTCAAGGCCGATCTCGCCAGTTGCGGTGGGGTGATAGCCAATGCCGGATTTGAACTGGCCAGTGAAGCCCTGACCCTGGGTAAAAAGCTCTTGGTTAAACCCTTGCTTGGGCAGTTTGAACAGCTGTCGAATGTGGCCGCCCTGGAGCTGCTGGCAGCGGCCGACAGCATGATGACGCTGGAGCCGCAAACGGTGAAACGTTGGCTCAAACGGGGTAGCCCTGAGCCGATTAACTACCCGGATGTGGGCGACCTGCTGGTGCCTTGGCTGTTGGCCGGCAATTGGCAGGACAGCCAATCGCTGTGCCGGGAGCTATGGCAGCAGGTGACATTACCCGACACCTGGTTTTCCAAGCAGGATGCCAGGGCGCTCAGCGGGCTGCCTTTGGGCTCGCTGATCCGCTAGCAAAGGTACGAATAACTCCTCGTGGAATTTGTTCGCACCTTCCTCAGTTATATTTGATATTCATGCTGATCAGGGCTTCACGGCTGCCCTTTTCGGCACGCAGCCGAGCCAGATATTGTTCCCAGAGTTCGGTGTGTTGGGTGCAGAGCTGGTGCAGTATCTGCCAGGAATAGAGGCCGGTATCATGGCCGTCGTCGAAGACCAGCTTCACTGCATAATTGCCGACCGGCTCAATGGCGCTGATGTTGACCTCTTTTTTGTGAGTCACCAGCTTGGGGTTGCCATGGCCGTGTACTTCGGCCGATGGAGAGTGAACCCGCAGAAATTCGCAGCTCAGTTGATACTGACTGCCATCATCGAAGCCTATCTCGAGCAGTTTGGATTTACGCTTCAGTTTCAGTGATGTGACTTGAGGATGACTCATGGGAACTCCATTGTGTCCGGGGTTTCTGTGTATCTGTTTATTCTATGTCAGAGCGCTGGGACTGTGCACCCCGGTGGATGAGAGCTGACACACATTAATGGTGGCAAAAAATAGCGGCCGCTGGCAGCGGCCATTATTGGATAATGATGAAGACAGTTATTTGATAAAGGCGAAGGCATCGCCGTAGAGGTGGGCTTCATCCAGTCCCATCTCGCGGAACAGCTCCCGCGCGGCACCGACCATGTCGAAACGACCGGCAATATAGATGTCATAGCCCACCAGGCTGACAAAGTCCGAGCGTATCTGCGCCAGCAGATTGGCCTGTTTCCCTTGCCAGTAGGCCTCGGCCTGTTCTACTACCGGCACGAAGTGCAACCAAGGGTGCGCTTGATGCCACTCTCTGGCGATGGCTTCGTAGTACATGGCTTCAGGATTGCGGCAGCCCCAATAGAGCAGGGTTTCAACCTTTTGCCCCAGGGCGATTTGCTGCTCTACCAGGCTCTTGATATAGGAGAAGCCTGTACCACCGGCAACCAGCAGTCTGGGCCTGATACTCTGGTGTCTGAGGAAGGCTTCGCCGCCCGGAGCTTCGATATCGATATGGCTGTTATTTCTCAGCCGCTCGACCACTTGCATGGGATAGCTCTCGCTGACGGCTGCGCCTATGTGAAGTTCTATGAGTTCGCTGCCGGGAGCCGAAGCTATGGAGAAGGGACGCTTGTCTTTCTCACCCATTACCACACACAGGTATTGACCGGCCTTGAACTCCAGCGGTTTTTCGGGGCGCAGCAATACTTGGTACACAGCGTCATTGAATGGGGCAACTTTCTCTATCTTACAGCGGATGCTATTCATCGAACTTCCTTTTTACCTCTCTGTTGAAGGCTTATTTTAATAATGGCTAAAGCAGTTATTGCGGATTATAGGGTAGCTTGGTCTTCTATGCCCAACTGCTCCCAAATCTCGTCCACTCGCTGTTTAACCTCTTGGTCCATCACTATTGGGGTGCCCCATTCGCGGTTGGTCTCACCTTCCCACTTATTGGTGGCATCCAGGCCCATCTTGGATCCCAGTCCCGCCACGGGTGACGCGAAATCCAGATAGTCAATGGGTGTGTTGTCTATCATCACAGTGTCGCGGCTGGGATCCATCCGAGTGGTTATGGCCCAGATAACGTCCTGCCAATCGCGGCAATTCACGTCTTCATCGACTATGACAATAAACTTGGTATACATAAACTGACGCAGGAAAGACCAGGCTCCCATCATCACCCGCTTGGCATGGCCGGGATATTGTTTGCGGATGGAGATCACCGCCATCCGGTAGGAACAACCCTCCGGTGGCAGGTAAAAGTCGACGATTTCCGGATACTGCTTGCGCAGGATAGGAACAAAGACTTCATTGAGCGCTACCCCGAGCATGGCCGGTTCATCCGGTGGCCTTCCTGTGTAGGTGCTGTGGTAGATGGCGTCTTTTCTGTGACTGACATGAGTCACGGTAAACACAGGGAAACTGTCAGTTTCATTGTAATAACCTGTGTGATCACCGTAGGGGCCTTCCACCGCCATCTCCTCGGGATCGATATAACCTTCGAGAATGATCTCACTGGTGGCCGGTACTTCCAGATCGCAACTCAAGGCCTTGACCACTTCGGTACGCTCACCGCGCAGCAGCCCGGCAAAAGCATATTCGCTCATGGCATCGGGCACTGGCGTGACGGCGCCGAGAATGGTGACAGGATCGCTGCCCAGAGCCACTACCACAGGATATTTTTCACCTGGGTGCTGCTGTTTAAAGTCGGCAAAGTCCAACGCGCCGCCTCTGTGTGACAACCAGCGCATGATCAGCTTGTTCTTGCCCAGCAGTTGCTGGCGGTAGATCCCCAGATTCTGGCGTTTTTGTCTCGGCCCTTTGGTGATGGTCAAACCCCAGGTCACCAGCGGTGCAACATCGCCGGGCCAGCAGTGCTGAATGGGCAGGGCGGTCAGGTCAACCTGATCGCCTTGCAACACCACCTCTTGGCAAGGGGCGTTACGCACTGTCTTGGGTGGCATGTTCAGCGCTTGTTTGAACATGGGGATCTTGGCTATGGCATCCTTGAAGCCCCTGGGGGGCTCGGGCTCCTTGAGAAACGCCAGCAGTTCGCCCACGTCCCGCAGCGCCATGGGATCATCCTTGCCCAGGGCCATGGCGACCCGCTTCGGAGTACCGAAGAGGTTCACCAGCACGGGCATCTGTTTGCCCTTGGGATTTTCAAACAACAGGGCCGGGCCACCGGCACGCAGCACCCGATCGGCTATTTCGGTCATTTCAAGATAAGGATCAACCGGATAGCTGATACGCTTGAGCTCACCCTGACTCTCGAGGTGATCGATAAAACTGCGTAAATCCTTAAAACTCATGTGGAAATAGCCTCGCTGCCGAATGCATTAATGGCGCGCACTATAGCATTAATCCCGGCAGCGGTTAACTGTTGTAGCATGGGGGAGCAGAGACAAACAGGCGCCCCTTGGCTGAATGCACGCTGAGTCATCTTTATTTCTCCTGCGATTCACTGATGAATCCGGGCGCCAGCCGTAGTAGCATGAAAGCTGCGGGCCTTGAAGCCTGGAGGCTATATGAAACGAGCATTTTTCCTGAGTCTGATACTGATGAGTTTGCCACAGGTGGCTGCTGCCTGGGATAACTCCCATGCCGAGCGCCCCTATCAGGGGGATATTCACAGAGAAGATGACAACCGCCGGCATAACCATGGCTCACGAATTCATTGGGGCCTGTATTGGGGCGTTAACAATCCCTGGCGCTACGACCCGTGGAATCGTTGGCAGTGGGATGATCCTTGGTACAGAGATCGCTGGCAGCGCCCCTATGTATATCGCAGGCAACCCAAGCCGGAGCCTGTGGTGGTGGCGCCACCGCAGCGAGTAACGACTCACTTCGAAACCTTGGCCGACACAGGGAGTCGCGCCAGCCTACCGGCCAACGCCAGGGTGATACAACAAGGTAGTCGCACCTTGTATCAATGGCAGGGCAAAACCTATCAATTTGACTGGCAAAGCCAAACCTATCGGCCTCTGCCACAGTCCCCATCTGAAGTCGGAGAACAAAGCAAATGAAATTGATCACCGGGGCCAGCAGTGGCTTGGGGGCAGCGCTGGCGAGGCGTTATCATGCTGAAGGAGCGTCCTTACTGTTAACCGGCCGCAGCGAACAGAGGTTGCAACAACTGGCGGCAGAGTTGCCCGGTGTCAGTTGCCAAGCCACAGATTTAACCAATCCGCAAGCGATTGAGGCTCTGCTCGATACCTTGGGCGAGGCCCCCGAAATGCTGCTGCACTGTGCCGGCAGTGGCCGCTTCGGTAACCTGGAAACTCAGTCACCGGTCGAGATAAAGACCCTTATCGACAATAATCTGCTGTCTACTCTGTTGCTGCTCAGAGCCATGTTGGCCCGTTGGCGGCAAGAGAGCATGACACTGGTGATTGTCATGTCTACCGCGGCGCTGCAACCCAAGGCCGGAGAGAGCAGTTACTGCGCGGTAAAATGGGCTATCAGAGGCATGCTGGAATCCTTACGCTTGGAACTCAAGGGCAGCAATATAAAGCTGATAGCCGTCTACCCCGGTGGAATGGCAACCGGGTTCTGGCCCAGTAGCGGTAAATTGGTGGATACGTCGAGCTTTATGACTGCCGATGAAGCCGCAGCCATGCTTAGTAAGGCCTTGCAAAGTTGTGCCCACGGTTATGTTTCGGATATCACCTTGACCCGGGGCTAGGGGGCAGCGTTAAGAGTTAAAAAAGGATTTTGACAGTGATTCCACTCAGCCAAGAAGCAATTACAGCCAAGGGAGGCGCCATGATATCTCAATGGCACAGTACTAACTCAGGATCTGGCTTTGGGCGTCATTCATGCATGATTATATGTCTGTTGCTGCTGGGCAGTTTGCTGTCTTTGGGATTGGCGCAGGCCAGCACCAGCGGCAATCAGTGTATTCCCTATACTGCCAGCGAAAAGGTTACACTCGCCTATATCAATGATGGCGATACCCTCACACTCAAAGATGGCCGCCTGATACGCTTGATAGGTGTCAATGCCCCCGAGATAGATCATCAATATCCCAGTCTCTCTCAGCGCTACAGTCTGGAGGCCAGGGCCTTTGTCACCTCTAAGCTCAAAGCGGGGGATGAACTGGCGCTGATGTCTGGCCCAACCAAGCTGGATCCCTATGGTCGCACTCTGGCCTATGTCTTTACTCCGGATGGTTTATTGTTGCCGCAGCCCCTGTTGCAGAAGGGCTTGTTATGAGCAGAAGCTATTTGGAAAAGTCTTTACATGCACCTAACCGTCCAACACCATGCCGAGCGGCTGGCTCAAGGTCTTTGCTGAAAAGGAAAATGTAGGGGTAAACGATATTCCATATCTTTATTACCCCTTAAATATCCACAGCAAGATCATCTGTATGAACTTTCTCCATTCTTAAATCCTTAAAGGAAGAATCACAATTCAGTATGTTGAATACTTCTTCACAGAAGAACATTGCAGTTTCAGCTCCTTTAACTCTAAAAACAACTCTTTTATTAAAAGGTGTGTTTTTTAGTTTTTCTTCTGATATGTATAAGTCATGGATGATTAAATCTCCATTGTAAGGAGATACTTCTATATCAGACTCTTCCTCATCAATAACATCAATGACATTATTAATTGCCAACAAATAACGCTCACTAACCTCAGAGTTTTTTAGCGTTAATTTAGATGGATAGAACTCTACACCATAAGGATCAAAACTCATTATAATCTCCGCTAGATCTTTACTTATTGAAAGATCTCCACTATCAATAATGTGTCCAATTTTTGAAGTGTCAGCACTTTCCTGATCCTGCCATACAATTGGTCTCAATGAAGATGTAGGTTTAAATTCATCAGTACTATAGAGAAGTACTCTATTATCAATGCACGTAAAACTCGTCGTTGATGTAAAATAGTTTTCGGTTATTAAAGAGAAATACATAATATGCTCCTTGAAAGTTTTTCATCTCTATTTGGTTTTTTGTAGATTTCGTTAAGTGGATATTGATACTTTTCTTTTCCACTTTAAAAACCGCTTTTACTCGTTCATCGGACCGTGTCTCATCCCAATATTTAAAATGTACCCCAACAGTTACATAACTTGTTGTTTTACACTGTAGGTAGCTGTCCCCCCATGGGAAAATTCACAGGTTTAAATGCCCTGAACCCATGATTTTCAACCCAATCCAGCCAGTTCATGTGGGAGCCGATGATTTTGTGTGCAGCTGCATATGTCGCCAGATGTAGCGTACGCTAAAACCGCGGTTTCACTTTATCATATTTACGCATCTTCCATTCATCTTCGCCGTAAACTTTCAGTCTTGTGACACCTTCCCCGCTTACTGGTGTAGTTGTACATCCGTTTTGGGAATGCTTTGCCAAGTTGGAGCAGCAAGCACGAACTCAGAGTACAGGTTTGTGGGTGTTTGACGACTATGCGCCCAAAGCGGTTTCGGCTATCGGCCAGCAGGATTTAAATCAGTATCGGCTGGTCAGAGGTGTGGTGACAGATTTTGAAAGAAAGGGACAGTATTTGTGGCTTATTCTGGATAATAACTTCTATGTCGGCATACCTCAGGCCGGATCTGGTAATTTTAGCAACCTTTTAGCGCTGAACTCGCTTAAAAGAGCCGTTATAGTGCGGGGTAAGTTGTATTTTTCCTACAAAAAATGGCAGATAATCGCCACTCATCCATCACAGATAAGTTTAGAAAATCCCCCTTAGAAGCAAAATGCCTGACTTAAGCGGAAAATTTCTATCTCACTGTTTTAAAACAATGCCTTTTCGCGTATCTTTAGCGCCTTGTGATTTGAGTCACTGTAGAGGGAGTTCTGCAGTGATCCAGACCTGTGTTTGTACGGTTTTTACTTAATATCATTCCGCATTTCAGGATTTAAAAATGACAGATTTCCGTCAAAAAGCGCTCGATTACCATGAGTTCCCCGTTCCAGGCAAAACCGCAGTGACGCTGACCAAGCCCGCCGAGACCAGTATGGATTTGGCGCTGGCGTACAGCCCGGGGGTGGCAGAGCCGGTACGTGAAATCGCTTCCAATCCTGCCAATGCGTACAGATACACCAACAAGGGCAACACGGTTGCCGTGATTTCCAACGGTACCGCCATTCTGGGTCTGGGTAACCTTGGTCCCTTGCCATCCAAGCCGGTAATGGAAGGAAAGGCTTTGCTGTTCAAGCACTTTGCCAATATCGACGCCACAGATATCGAAGTAAAACACCGCACAGCTGAAGAGTTTATTCATACAGTCGAAGCGATTGCCGACACCTTTGGTGGTATCAACCTGGAAGACATCAAGGCGCCTGAGTGCTTTGAAATCGAGCGTGAGCTGATCGAGCGCTGCCAGGTTCCTGTGTTTCACGACGACCAGCACGGTACGGCAATCGTTACTGCCGCCGGGATGATCAATGCCCTCGAGATCCAGGGCAAGAAACTGGAAGAGGCTGTGTTTGTCTGTATGGGCGCAGGCGCAGCGGCCATCGCCTGTATGAGCATGCTGGTCAAGTGTGGAGCCCAGCGTGAAAACGTCTACATGCTGGATAGAAAGGGCGTTATCCATACCCGTCGTGAAGATCTCAACGAGTACAAGGCGCTGTTTGCCAACAACACAGACAAGCGCACGCTGCAGGATGTGATCAAGGGGGCCGACGTGTTCCTGGGGCTGTCTGGCCCTGATGTTCTCGGCGCCGAGGAAGTGGCTATGATGGCCGAGAAGCCGGTGATCTTCGCTTGCTCCAACCCGGATCCCGAGATCAAGCCTGAACTGGCTCATGAGATACGTAGCGATTTGATCATGGGAACCGGTCGCAGCGACTATCCCAACCAGGTCAACAATGTGCTCTGTTTCCCGTTCATCTTCCGCGGCGCTTTGGATGTGCGTGCCAGCCGCATTAATGATGAGATGAAGATAGCCGCGGTTTATGCCATTGCTGAACTGGCCAAGGAGCCTGTGCCAGCATCTGTGTTGGCGGCTTACCCCAATGTCAGCGAGCTGAGTTTCGGCCCGCAATATGTGCTGCCCAAGCCTATGGACCCAAGACTGTTGCCCAAAGTCGCCAAGGCTGTGGCGCAAGCAGCCATAGACTCTCAGGTTGCTCAGATAGACACACTGCCGCAATACCCGGAAGTCTGATAGCAGCTTTACTCCCAAGGGGCCTTGTTTGGCCCCTTTGTTGTTTCTGCAAGGCAAACGGGGCATTTGCCGTGCTATGCAGCTTGTCGGTTGCCTTTTGCGTATGGCTGCTGAATAATCAACAGACTGAGTTCCCGCAGTGAGGCGGCTCAATACTTAGAAGAATAAGAAGACTGGCAGGATCGCCCTCGATGAAACTCACCCGAATTCTCACAAAAAAACTCACCAGTTTTTGGCTCTTGTCGCTGACGACAGTGGCGTTTGTGTTTCTGCTCTGTGCCATGATGAGTTTCCTGCAGCTGACCTACAAGTTCCAGCAACAGAAGGTCATGGAGCTGGAAACCATGCTGACCAACCAGTACCAACCCAGCAGCAATTGGGAACTGGAGTCCTGGCTGCCTCCCATGTTGATTGCCTACAACGCCGCCAGCTTTAAGCTCTGGCATTACGACAAGTTATTGTTTGAATATAAAGGCAATATAGGCACAGAAAACCTGGTGCGTTATCAGTCACAGCTGAAGAACAACCCGGGTATCCGCATGGAGCTGGAACTGCCGCAGCCGTTTTCCCAGCACAGGCCAGGTTGGTACGAAGTCTTGATCATTCTGGTCGGCGTGGGTGCCGTGCTGGCGTTTGTCCGTTTCGGCTATCTCTGGTATTCGCGGCAACTGGAGGGGATTGAAGAGCTGGCACAGCGCAGCCGTTTAATCCTCTTGGGTGAGCATGAAAAAGCGCTGGCGATGCCGGGCAAGGGTAAGCCCAGATTGATTAACCGCGCCCTCAGTCGCTTGCTGGAAGAGCTGGCCGATGCCCAGAAAGAGCGGGCCAGATTTGACAAGTTTATCCGCAGCAATACTTTCCTGGATCCCGACACCCGTATAGGTAACCGCCTGTTTCTCAAGAATCGCCTCGATGCCCTGAGCAATGAACAGGGCATGATAGCCCATGGGGTGCTCTATCTGTTGGAGCTGGAGGACCTGGATCTGCTGCAGCAACAGCTGGGAGACAGCCTGACGCTGGAGCTGCTAAGACAAAACGTCAACGGCATCAGCCAGATACTGCAGTCTCAGCCCAACAGTTTCTTTGCCCGCCGCTCCCATAACCAGTTTGCAATAGTGGTGACCCAGATTTCCCTGGCGGAGGCAGATCAACTGGCGATCCGACTGTTGAAAGTCTGCCAAAGCCAAGTGTTGCCCAAGCTGGACAACGCCGACAACTTCTATCATCTCGGCGGGGCTTACTTCAAGGTGGGCGATGGTCAGCAACAGTTGCTGGAAGAGGCTGAAATGGCCCTGAGAGCGGCTCAGCTGCAGGGGATCAATACCTGGTTTATGTATGACAAGGGCGCGGTGGATCAGGAGTTTGCCAAGGGCTCGGTGCGCTGGCGCAGCTTTCTGGAAATGGCCTTGGTCAACAAGCGTTTTCTCGCTTATACCCAGCCAGTGATGGATTGTGACGGCAAACTGCACCATAGAGAGGTGTTCACCCGGGCCAGAGATCCCGAGGGCAATCTGGTGCGGGCGACCCTGTTTCTGCCTATGGCGGTTAAATGTGGGCTGATGCCGCAAATTGAGCGCCAGACTCTGGAAAGAGTCTTGTTTGAGTTGCTGCCGAGTGAGCCGGACAAGAAGGTTTGTTTCAGCATCAACCTGAGCCTGGATTCGCTGATGAGTCGCGCCTTTATCCGTTGGCTGCGTACCACCTTGCTGGAATACCGGGATCTGACTGGCAGGTTGATCTTCGAGGTCAGTGAGGATATCGCGGCGCCCAATCAGGAGAAGATAGCCTCCAGGCTGCAGATGATCCGCAAAATGGGCGCGCGCCTGTGTGTCGATCATGTGGGGCAGCAGGTGATCAGCACCCAGTATATTCAGGACACGGGGTTCGAGCTGATTAAACTGCACAGATCCATAGTGCGGCAGATCCATTTACGGCCCGAAAATCAGCTGTTTGTTCGCAGCCTGATAGGTGGACTCTACCGCACCGAAGTACAGGTTTGTGCCGAAGGCGTGGAGCTGTTCGAAGAGTGGCAGACTTTGAGAATACTCGGGGTCAGCGCCGCTCAGGGCAGCTGGTTCAGCGAGCCTATGCCGGCCAGCGCCTGAGCAAGAGTACAAGCCTTGTCTTCGTTCGACTTGTTTATCAGCATGGGTGAGCCTATCTTTAGAGCAGTTCTCAGTTTGAGAATATTTGCCTATAAAATGAAGTGATTAGTGTTTAGAATGGATACGCCAAAATATTGACTTAACTTTTTAAGGTTGCAGCAAGTTGTTAACCTTAAGGCCGAGGTCAGGCCAACCACTTTCACAGGGACTCAGGGTTACCTATGACGAACAAGTCATTCATCAGTCGTCTTTTTAGCTTTGGCTCGTCCGAATCCGGCGTCGCTACCGGCATCTTCCTCGCGGCCAATCACGCCTGGGTCTTTCGCCCCGGCAGTGACAACCAAGGTGCACTCTGCCACAGCTATTCACTGCAAAAAGATGATTGGAATGTACTGTTTTCCGCTATCTATGCCGACTTTGGCCCCTCAAAATTGCAGTTGGCGTTGGGCTTTGGTCATTATCAACTCCTGAGCGCCGACCGGCCCAAGGTAGAAGCCGATGAGATGGCTCAAGCGCTGGTTTGGGCGGTCAAGGACATGGTCAGCACGCCGCCGGCCGATATCCATCTGGACTACTTCGAATCACCGATTAAAAGCAGTGACAAACTCAATGTGGTGGTTTGCTCCCGCAGCAGCCTATCTGCTTTGGCCCAGGGAATAGACAAGGCCGGTATGGAGTTGGTGGGGATCAGCATCGAAGAGTTACTGCCCACTAACCTCTTTGGCCAAGACCCTATGGCCAGGCTGGTGATCAGCCAAATTCCCGGGCAGGAGTTACTGCTCACTGTGGTGCGCGAGGGTGAACTCTACATGCAGCGGCGCATTCGCGGATTTGCCGAACTGCACCAGACCGATGCCGAATCCTTGGGGTTCGGCGTTGCCGATACCCTCAGCCTGGAGATCCAGCGCTCGATGGACTTTTTTGAAAGCCAGCTCAGACAAGCGCCGGTAGCCTCGATTGAAATCATGGTTCAGGGGCAAACCGATGCCCTGGCGCAACTTGTGTCCAGTAACTTTAACCAGCAGGTGCGTCCGGTCAACGGCATGGATGTCGGTATGAAAATGGCTGAGCTCAGCTATCTGGAATTGGAGCGGGGTAGCAAATGAGCAAGACCCGGATCAATCTCTATTCGTCTTCACTCTTGCCTCCCAGGCTAAGGCTCAGTTTTGTTCGTTTGCTGGTTATTGCTGGCGTGTTCTTGGTACTGGGACTCTCACTTATCGGCTTGGGATGGTGGCAGCAAACGCAAGTGTCCAGGCAGTTGCTTGAGGTCGAGTCGCAGCGCCAGGCCTTGGAGAGCCAAAAACAACAACTGGAAGCCGAATTGGCCAAGCGTCAGCCTAGTGCCGAGCTGGTCATTGAGCTGGAACGTCGTACTCAGGAGCGAGAGCTCAAGGGTTTACTGCTGACCGAGCTTGGGCAGCGGGAGCGCATGACGTCCAAGGGCTTTGCGCCTGTGCTGCAGGAGTTGGCCCAAGTGTCCGATGGCAGCGTGTGGCTGAGCCGCATCAAACTTGAAGAAGACAAGCTGGAGTTTGAAGGTTTCGGCCAATATCCGCAGAGTCTGCCGCGCTGGATAGACAAGCTCAAACAAACCGAGAGTCTGAGAGGGCGCTCGTTTGCTTCCATGACCATGGCTCGGGAGCCAGGCCAGCCACTGGCCTTCGTCCTGACCAGTGAAGCCCGGGAGGTGAAGAAATGAATTTCCTTCGGCGTCTGGGCCAAGCCTTTGATGGTTTGAGTCAAAGAGAGAGGATCATGGTGGCGGGAGTCAGCCTGTTATTGCTGCTGTTTCTGCTGTATCTGCCGCTGGAGTCTTTCTGGCTGGAGCGCCAGAGCAATCTGCAACGCCTGCATGCCGGCCAGAGTAGCATCAAACTCAGTCAGCAACAGCTGGAGCTCTATCGCCAACGCCTGGCGGAAGACCCTGATACGCCGCTTAAGGCCCGCTTGGGGCAAGTCAATCGTGATATCGCCGCGTTGGATCAACAACTGGACCGCCAGATGGTCGACATGGTGCCCGCCAGCTATATGCCATCATTGCTTACCGCCTTGCTGGAACGGGTGCAAGGAATACAGCTGACCGGCTTCAAGTCTGTCGCCCCAACACCTTTGCTGGTGGTAGGCAAAGCTGATGAACAACAGATGAATCTCTATAGTCACGGCATAGTGCTGGAGTTTGAAGGCGACTATTTCGCCGTGCTCAAGTTTGTGCAAGCGGTGGAAAACATGCCGGACAAGCTCTATTGGAAGCGCCTGGATTACCGGGTGTCTGAGTATCCCAAGGCCAGTGTGCAACTTGAGTTATACACGCTCAGCATCAATGAGGACTTTATCAGTGTGGCATCATCCAGCTAAGTGCTTAATCTTATTGGCGATGCTCTGCAGCCAGGGTCTGGCAGCAGCCAGCCTGCGGGACCCTACCATGCCGGCACAGGGAGTAAATTTGCCAGCCAAGGAGCAGGGAGGACAGGGCCTGATACTGAGCAGCCTGCTCAGCGGACCTCAGGGCAGGCGGGCCGTGATCAATAACCAAATTTACCGCCAGGGAGACAGGATTCAAGGGGTGGTGTTAAGCCGTATCGATCAGGACAGTGTTTTGCTGGCCGATGGTCGCCGACTCTATCTGTTTCAAGCGATTACCGAGCGCAAGGAAAAACATTAATGAAAACCAGACTCGCCTATATGCTGCCGTTGTTGGCTCTGGGCCTGGCGGCCTGTCAAACCACGGATAGGCCCAACCCAGCCGCCTCCAAAGAGGCGCTGCGCGATTCCATGGCGCAGCAAAATGCCAGGGCAGCAGTGCCTCCTCCGGCCAGCTTGCCTCCCGGTGTGCAGCAAGAGTTGAACGCCGATGGTCTTCTGGCCGGGCTGGCCGCACCTATGCAGACCGAGCGGCGTTTTGATGTCTCGGCCAATGATGTCGATGCCAGGGTGTTTTTCCCGAGTCTGGTGGAAGGCACTCCCTTCAGCGTGGCTGTGCACCCACAAGTGAGCGGCAATATCTCTTTATCGCTCAAGGGCGTGACCCTGAGTGAAGCCTTGCAGGTAGTACAGGACATTTACGGCTATGAGATCAGCCGGGAAGGACGGATCCTGAGGGTCTATCCGGCAGGCCTGAGAACCGAGACTTTCCCGGTCAATTACCTCTATATGGAGCGTATCGGTCTGTCGCTGACTTCGGTCAGTTCGGGAAGGATCTCTGACAACAACAATAACAACAACAGCAATAACAACCTCAACAATAATGGCCTGAACAACGGCAATAACAGCAATTTCAGCAATAACCGCAGTAACAACAACGGCAACGACCAGAACAGCAATAACACCAACGGCACCTTCATCAGTTCCCGCACCAAGACAGATTTCTGGGGCGAGCTGCAAAAGACCCTGGAATCGATTCTCGGCAGCAGTGGCGACGGCCGCTCTGTAGTGGTCACTCCCCAGGCCGGCTTGGTAACCGTCAGAGCCAATCCGGACGAGCTGCGGCAGATCCGCAGTTTCCTCTCCACCGCCGAGAGCCATCTGCAGCGGCAGGTTATTCTGGAAGCCAAGATCCTCGAAGTGACCCTCTCCGATGGTTACCAGCAGGGGATCCAGTGGCAGGATGTGCTTGGCAGCGCTTTGGCCGACGGTAACACCAAGGTTAATTTTGGCACCAGCGAGGGCTCGTTTGGCGATCAGATCACCGAGGCCATAGGAGGGGTGACCTCTTTATCACTCAAAGGCACGGATTTCACCGCCATGATCACTCTGCTGGATACCCAAGGCGATGTCGATGTGCTCTCCAGCCCCAGGGTGACAGCGTCCAACAACCAGAAGGCGGTGATCAAAGTTGGCCGTGACGAATACTTTGTCACAGATGTCTCCTCTACCACAGTGGCCAGCACTACACCGGTGACATCACCTGAGGTGGAGCTGACGCCCTTCTTCTCGGGAATCGCTCTGGATGTAACGCCCCAAATAGACAAAGACGGCAGTGTCTTGCTGCATGTGCATCCTTCGGTCACAGATGTGAAAGAGCAGAAAAAGAGTATCAAGATAAGTGACTCTTCGTTGGATCTGCCCTTGGCACAGAGTGAAATCCGTGAGTCCGACACTGTCATCAAGGCACTTTCCGGTGATGTGGTGGTGATTGGCGGCCTGATGAAGAGCGAGAATACCGAAGTGGTATCCAAGGTGCCGCTGCTGGGCGATATACCCTTTATCGGTGAAGCCTTTACCAATCGCAGCAAGTTAAAGCGCAAGACAGAGCTGGTGATTTTGCTCAAGCCGACCGTGGTAGTTGATGGCACCTGGCAAAAAGAACTGCAACGCTCTCAGAGCTTGCTTGACCGCTGGTATCCACAGGAATAGCCGCTTCTATGTATCTGCAGCATTTTGGCATGCAGAGCATGCCTTTTGCCCTGACCCCCAACACAGGATTTTTCCTGGGGTTGGCTCCCCATGTGGAGGCCTTGCAGGTGCTGCAGGTGGCGCTGCAAACCGGTGAAGGTTTTATCAAGGTCACCGGCGAAGTGGGAACCGGCAAAACATTGCTGTGCCGCAAACTGCTCAACGAGTTACCGCAGCAGTTTCGCTGCGCCTGGTTGCCCAATCCTTATCTGACCCCGGCAGAACTCAGGCTGGCGATTGCCGAGGAGCTGGGGATTGCCGTGAATGATATTAAAGATCAGCAGCAACTCAGTGGTCTTATCCAGCAGCAGCTGCTGGCGCTCAGTGCCCAGGGGCTCAATATTGTTTTGTTGCTCGATGAAGCCCAGGCCTTGCCGGATGAGAGTCTTGAAGCCTTGCGGCTGTTGACCAATCTGGAAACCGAGAGCCGCAAGTTGCTGCAGGTGGTGATCTTCGGCCAGCCCGAACTGGATTCGCGCCTGGCGCAGCAAGAGTTTCGACAGTTACGCCAGAGGATCACCTTCAGCTATCGCTTGCGGCCGCTGACCCGGGATGAAGTCTATGCCTATCTGCGCCACAGATTGGCGGTGGCCGGCTATCAGGGGCCGGCGTTATTCAGCGCCGCAGACAGTAAACGTATCGCCATGGCTGCCAGAGGGATCCCCAGATTGGTGAATATTTTGGCGCACAAGGCGCTGCTGCTCTGTTTCGGTGAAGGCAAACAGCAAGTGAAAACGGCGCATATCAAGGGCGCCATAAAGGATACCGAAGATGCTTCCCGTACTTCGAACTGGCGCTGGCTTTGGCCGACTCTGGCACTGCTCCTTACTTCAGTCGGCGTCTCGGTCGGGGTTTATGCCATGAAGGGAGTCTGGTTATGAGTGTGGTCAATCAGATGCTCAAGGACCTGGATAAACGCCAGCAGCCCCACAACTTAGCTCATGTGCCGGTGGGGCAGGCCAGTCAAGCGGCGACCAATCCCTGGTGGTTGCTGCTCGGCGGCACGCTGTTTGGCATCTCTCTATTGGCGCTGGGGTTATGGCTGGGTGGTTATTTAGGAAGTGGCAGTCAAAGCGCTTCTCAAACCCAAAACCAAGCTGCAAACCAAAGCGGAAGCCGAGCAGAGCCATCGCAGACAGTGCCGTATGAGCCGGGACCCACGGGCCGTAATCGGCCGCAGCCGAAAGCCGTCTCAAGCGCTGCCGATGGCAGCGATAGATTAAGTTTGGAGCCTGAGGCGCAGAACTCGGCGCTGCAACTTCCCAGCAAGAGCCTGGCTCGAAGTGAACAATCCAAAGCTCCAGATACGGGCTTGAATGCTCAAGGCTCAGCCTTTGAAACAAAAAGCCCGGAAATGTATGGCTCAGAAACAGGCAACTTGAACTCGAGCCGAGCCGATGACAGCCTTGAAACCAGTGCAGTTGCCGAACGTCTGGCAGCCAAGGAAGAGCCGCTCGAACTGGAGGCTGGACAAGAGCCGGCTCAGTCAGTGCAAATAGAAAGACCTGGTCGCGATGAAAAATCAGGCTTGGATCAGAAGCCCAGCCCCAATGAGAGTGGCCGGATATCCCAATCCACATCTGGGGCTGCCAAGCCAAGCCAGGCAAAAATGAGTGTGACTCAGGTTTCTCTGACCCCGGCAGAGCTGTCGCAAAAGAAATTACAACAGGGACAACAGGCCAAGGAGCTGGGGCAGTTGGACAAGGCGATGTCGGCCTATGCCGAAGCCTTGCGTTTGAATTATGCCAATCACAACGCCCGCCAGGAGCTGGCGGCGCTGTTTTATGGCCGCGGCGAATTGGACAAGGCGGCAGTACTGCTGCGTCAAGGCGCCGAAAATTATCCGCAGCAACCGACCTTTTGGCTGTTGCTGGCCCGGGTGCAGAAGGCTCGCAGCGAGTTGCCTCTGGCTCTTGCCAGTTTGCAACAGATAGCCGATGGCAGCGAGCTTGGGCGCGAGAAATGGCTACTGCAGGCAGAAATTGGCCAAAGCCTCAAGGATTGGCCCTTGGTACAACAAAGTTATCTTAGCCTGATCCGGCAGGATGCCTCTCAGGGACGCTGGTGGTTGGGGCTGGCCTATGCCCAGGATGCGAGTGGTGATTATGACGCTGCCAAGGCCAGTTACCAGGAAGCACTCAAGCGCCAGGGCTTGTCCTCGGATGCCCGTGATTACATAGAAAACCGACTCGCCCAGATAGGAGGCCGCCAGTGAAACCCAAGTTGAAAATGCGCCTCGGTGATCTCCTGGTACAGGAGCAGATTATCAGCGAGGTGCAGCTGCAAAACGCGCTGTCACAACAAAAGCAAACCGGCCGCAAGCTGGGACGCACCCTGATAGACATGGACTTTATCAGCGAGGAGCAGCTGCTGCAGTTTCTCTCGCATCAGTTGAATATTCCCTTTATCGATATCAGCAAACGCCCCATTCCTACCGAGGTGGTCAACCTCTTGTCCGAAGTGCAGGCGCGGCGTTTTCGGGCTCTGGTGATTGAAGCCGATAGCGATTCCGTGCTGGTGGCCATGAGCGATCCTGCCGATCTGCAGGCGCTGGATGAATTGGATGTGCTATTGGCACCAAGACGCCTGAAACTGGCGGTGGTGAAGGAACAGCAGCTGTTCGATGCTTTTGATAACCTCTATCGCCGCACCGGCCACATTGCCCAGATGGCCGGCAAGCTGGAGGAAGAATACGCCGCCGATGATCAGTTCGATCTCGCCAGTCTGACCGAAGGTGACAGCGACAACGAAACCACAGTGGTTAAGCTGTTGCAGTCGATTTTCGAGGATGCGGTACAGATCCGCGCCTCGGACATTCACATTGAACCCGGCGACAAGTCGCTCAGGATCCGCCAGCGGGTGGATGGTCTGTTGCAGGAAAATGTGCTCAAAGAGGTCAATATTGCTGCAGCGCTGGTGCTCAGGCTCAAGCTGATGGCCGGCTTGGATATCTCGGAAAAACGTTTGCCCCAGGATGGCCGTTTTCATATTGAAATCAAAGGCCATCAGATAGATGTGCGTATGTCTACCATGCCCATCTATCACGGCGAGTCTGTGGTGATGCGGCTGTTGGACCAATCGGCAGGGCTCTTGACCCTGAATGAAACCGGAATGCCGCCGCATATTCTCGAGCGGGTACGGCGGCAGATAAAACGCCCCCACGGCATGTTGTTGGTCACGGGCCCTACAGGTTCGGGTAAGACAACCACTCTTTACGGCATTCTCAGTGAGCTGAACAAGGCTGAGAGTAAGATCATTACCGTGGAAGATCCGGTGGAATATCAACTGCCGCGGATCAACCAGGTGCAGGTCAATCACAAGATAGGCCTGGATTTTTCCAATGTACTGCGCACCACCTTGCGCCAGGATCCCGACATCATAATGGTGGGGGAGATGCGGGATCAGGAAACCGTCGAAATCGGCTTGCGCGGTGCCCTGACAGGTCACTTCGTGCTCTCGACCCTGCACACCAATGATGCCATTACCAGTGCCTTGCGTTTGCTTGATATGGGGGCGGCCAGTTATTTGGTGGCCAGTGCCCTCAGGGTCATCATAGCCCAGCGCCTGGTGCGGCGGGTGTGTAAGAACTGCGCCACCGATTATCAGCTCACGCCGCAGGACAGGGTCTGGCTCCAGAGTATCAGCAAGCGCGACTTTTCCGATGCCAGGCTCAGAGTGGGCACAGGGTGTCAGAGCTGCTCCGGCACAGGTTATCGCGGTCGTATCGGGGTGTTTGAGATCCTCGAACTGGATGAAACCATGATAGAGGCGATGCGCAGCGGTAATCCCCATGAGTTTGCCCGTGCCGCTTACGCCAGCGAACAGTTTACCCCGCTGGCTGAATCGGCTCTGGAATATTTACGCAGCGGCCTGACGACCATAGAAGAGGTCGCCAAGCTGGTGGAAGATGTCTCCGAGTCTCAAGTGCCGTTGGCGGCCGAGATGATGGAACGGGATGAGGTCTGATTATGCCGCTCTATAGCTACCGGGGCCGGGATGCCCGCGGTGAACAGGTCAAGGGACAATTGGATGCTGCCTCAGAGAGCGTGGCGGCCGATCTGTTGCTGGCCAGAGCCGTGATCCCGTTGGAGCTTGTTGAGCTCAAGCCTGGCCCGGATCTCAGTCTCAAAGGTTTGCTCAAGCGTAGGGTTGGCCTGGATGAGCTGCAGATATTTACCCGGCAGATGTACTCCCTGACCCGCTCCGGCATTCCTATTCTGCGAGCCATTGCCGGGCTGTCGGAAACCACCCATTCCAAACGGATGAAAGAGGCATTGCAGGATGTCTCTGAACAGTTGACCGCCGGACGGCCGCTGTCGTCGGCAATGAACCACCATCCGGATGTGTTCGACGCCTTGTTCGTCTCCATGGTTCATGTGGGAGAGAACACGGGCAAACTGGAAGATGCTTTTCTGCAGTTGTCCGGTTATATCGAGCGGGAGCAGGAAACCCGCAGACGGATCAAGTCTGCCATGCGTTATCCCATGTTTGTTCTGTTGGCGGTGGCACTGGCACTGGTGATCCTCAATATTATGGTGATCCCCAAGTTCGCTGAAATGTTTTCCCGCTTCGGTGCCGAATTGCCTTGGGCGACCCGGTTGCTTATCGGTACTTCCAACCTGTTTGTCAATTACTGGCCCTTGATGCTGGTGGGGTTGGTGGTAACTGTACTCGGGGTGCGTTATTGGCATAGAACCGAGAAGGGCGAAAAACAGTGGGATCGCTGGAAACTGCATATTCCAGCGGTGGGTTCCATAATCGAACGCTCGACTCTGGCCCGTTATTGCCGCAGTTTTGCCATGATGTTGGGGGCCGGAGTGCCCATGACTCAGGCGCTCAGCTTGGTGGCCGATGCCGTAGACAACAGCTATATGCACGACAGAATCGTCAACATGCGCCGTGGGGTCGAAGCGGGGGAATCCATGCTGAGGGTTTCCAATCAGAGCCAGCTGTTTACGCCCCTGGTGTTGCAGATGGTTGCTGTTGGGGAAGAAACCGGCCGTATAGATCAACTGCTCAATGATGCCGCCGATTTTTACGAAGGTGAGGTAGATTATGATCTCAAGAACCTCACTGCTAGGCTGGAACCTATTTTGATCGGCATAGTGGCCATTGTGGTGCTGATCCTGGCCCTGGGTATCTATCTACCTATGTGGGACATGCTCAATGTGGTCAAGGGAGGTCGCTGATGCCCAGCCAGCATCAGGCCGAGGAAGATCTGCTGCGAACCTTCGCCAGACTGGCCGCACTGCTGCTGTTGTTGGTCATTCTGGCGGTGTTGGGAATACGTTATTTTTCAGCCGTGGATCAGGTGTCGGCCAGAGGGTTGCAGCTTGAACACCACAGGTTGCTGAATGTATTGGCCATGGTGAGATCCCAGTGGCTGAGCCTGGGACGCCCTGAACAGATGCAACTGGATTGGCAGACGCTGGAACGACCTGAGCCTCCAGGTCAATTGGCTATGAATAAGGCCGGTTGGCCACAGGCGCCCAGCCGGGATGACAGCGGCTGTGTGGCTCTTTGGCAACAGCTTCTGGGAGGCATGCCGGATAAGGCCGTTATCCGGGTGCAGTTTCTCCACCAGGATCAAAGCTGCCGCTATATGAGCCCTGCCGGTGAGAGCCTGAGTTATCAAATGGACACCGGCAGGGTCATTTTTTTGACAGCTGATACAGATTATTGACCGAGTTGGTTTTTTATCTTAACGGAACTGCTAAAATCAGTGGCGAACAGGTGGAGGAAACCTAGATGAAACGACAGATGCAAGGCTTCTCGTTAATCGAGCTGGTGATAGTGATAGTGATCCTGGGCCTGCTGGCTGCAACCGCTATTCCGCGTTTTTTGAATGTGACAGATGATGCCGAGGATGCCAGTCTCGAAGGTGTAACAGGTGGCCTCGCCACTGCAGTCAGTTTTGTGCGCTCCCAATGGGAGGTCGATGGTCGCCGTAACAACTCGGTGATCCTTGATGGTACGACAGTGTCTCTGGATACCCGCTTCGGCTATCCGACCGGTACTGGCAATACCTCGGCCACTTCCATGGATGATGCCAGTTGCCAGCAAGTGTTCAATACCGTGCTGCAGAGTGCACCCAAGAATGTGCTTTACAGTGCCGATGCCAGAGATCAACGCTATACCGTCAGGGCCTTGGAAGGAGCAGGTGCAAGCGCTACAGCCATTGACGGCACTGTGGTAACCGGGCTGGATCTCTGCGTCTACCATCAGGTGGCATCTCTGGTGCTGAATCAAAGCTCAGGGGTGGCGACACCGGCTCCGGATCTCAACACCACAGGCGCCAAGGGAATTACCTATAACCCGGGTACCGGCCAGGTATTGAGTTTCAGCAACTGATTGAATTGAATTTTTTGAACTAAAGGAAAGCGCTATGCAAAGGCAACAAGGTTTCACCCTGATTGAACTGGTGGTGGTGATCATAATTCTCGGTATTCTGGCGGTGGTCGCTGCGCCCAAGTTTATCAATCTGCAATCCGATGCCAGGGTGTCTACCCTTCAGGGAATGAAGGCGGCACTTCAGGGGGCCAATGCCATGGTGTATTCCAAGGCTGTTATTGCCCGTCAAGGTAAAACTACGGGTGAGAGTGTTGTCATTGGAAAGAGCGGTAACAGTGATATTAGTGTTACTGTGGATTATGGATATTTGGACAGTGCGGCCAATTCCACCACAGTGAAAACCAATCTGGAAAAAGCTATGGACAATACTTTCGAGGCTATTACCGGAACAGATACCGTTGCAACTGAAGACTTTGGGGTGATCTATGTTAGTGACACTTCTTTCATTATTGTCCCTAAGGGTAAGAAAGGCAGTGAGGCCTGTCGTATTAACTATACCCCAGCCACAGCAACTTCGTTGCCACAGTATGTGGTAACTGGTACAGATTGCTAATTTGAAAGGAATAGAAAATGAAAAAACAACAGGGTTTTACGCTGATTGAATTAGTGGTGGTGATTATCATTTTGGGGATACTGGCTGTCACTGCAGCGCCTAAGTTTTTGAATCTGCAATCTGATGCAACCAAGTCAACTCTTTCTGGTATGAAAGCAGCGTTACAGGGCGGTAATTCCTTGCTCTATTCGAAAGCTGCTATTCAAGGTAAAGAAAAAGACGACGGTAGCAATGGTGACAATGTTGATCTTACAGGGGATGGTAGTGCGGATATCACTGCTGTATATGGGTATGTGAAGGCTGATGCAACCAATATTCTCAAAATTCTGGAAGCAGATACCACCTCCAGCGGGGACTGGGTTATCGCAGCTCCCAGCGCAGCCAATGTCAGTGCTGCTGATGTGATCATTTATCGCAAGGGAACAACGCCTTCAGACACCTATAAATGCTTTGTTGAGTATTCGGAAGCTACCAGTAACTCATTGCCCGTATATGAGATCGTGGATACCAACTGCTAATAGCCTGTAGCTGAAAAGGCCTGCCAAGCAGGCCTTTTTTACGTCAGGATTCAAACTATTGGGCTTATTTGCCATACTTGACTGAGTATGGAATTGGCGGGAAATCATATGGCTGTGACCAAGGGGACAGGCACCCGGGGATTTACTCTGGTGGAGTTGGTAGTGACTATCATGTTGCTGGCCATACTTTCCGTCGTGGTGCTGCCAAAATTGGTATCCTCCAGCAGTTACAGCGCCTGGACGCTGCGACAGGAATTGATTGCCGAGTTGCAAAAGACTCAGATGTTGGCACTCAATAATCCCGACCGTTGCTATCGGCTCTCCATCAGCAGCGGCGCTTATCAACTCAGCCATTTGACCCAGGACTGTACGAGCGTCATCCGCAACAATAGCGCCGAAAGTCTGCCGCGTAATACCCGGATACTGCTTCAAAGTAACGGTGCTGACAGTTTTCAGATCCAGTTCGATGCTTTGGGCCGCACCAACCTTGCCTGCAGTGGCGCCTGCCTCTCTGTGGTCGCCGATGAAACCCTGACTATCGCCATAGAGTCCGAGGGCTATATCCATGAGGGCTGAAGCGCGGGGATTCACCCTGATAGAGCTGGTGATCGGCATGTTGGTGCTCGGTATCGCCCTGGTGCTGTTGACCAGTGTGCTGTTTCCCCAAAGCGATCACGCGGCGCAGACCCTGCATAGAGTGCGCAGCGCCGAGTTGGCTCAGGCTGTGATCAATGAAATCTGGGGCAAGCGTTATGATGAGCATAGCGGCGCCAACGGTGGTCTACCCGCCTGTGACGGTTTGGGCGGTGTCAGTTGTACCCAGGTTAGCGATTATGGCCCGGATGGTGAGAGTCGGGATCAGTTTGACGATATCGACGATTACCATGGCCTTAACGAGCAGAGCCTGATGCTTAATTCCAGCCTGAGTTACCTGAGTCACTACCCTGGGTACAGTCTCAGCGTCCAGGTATCCCAGTATCAAGCCAACAGCAAGTTGGTGACTGTCACGGTAACTACCCCTGCGGGCGAGGCTATCCGTTACGACGTGCTGAGGAGTAATTTCTGATGCGCAGCAGGCAGGGTAAGAGATTCATACAGATCAAAGGACAAGGTTTCGCCAAGGGCTTTACCTTGGTGGAGTTGGTCACAGTGATCCTTATCCTGGGGATTCTGGTGGTGGGTGTCAGCAGCTTTATTATCTTTGGTACCCGTATTTTTGTGGATTCTACCGCCGTCGACAGAGTGCTGGGCAGCAGTCGTTTCGTGATGGAGCGACTGAGCCGGGAGCTGCGTAATGCCGTGCCTTCCAGTCTCAGGTTGCAGTCCAGCTCTCAGCTGCAGTGTTTGGAGTTTCTGCCCATCAGTGCCAGCGGCAGCTATCTGTCATTGCCACTGGCGCCGGATGTCCAGGCGGACAATGCCACAGTGTTTGCGCCGGCAACGGCTATTTCGGCCGGTGAACAGCTATTGGTATACCCGCTGACCAATGCGGAGATTTATGGCAGTGGCAGCAACAAGCGCCACGCCATAGATAAGGTGGTGCTCAATGGCTCACAGCTGACCTTGCAGTTTGCCGCTGCGGTTAATTTTGCCGAAGCCTCACCGGCGAAGCGTTTTTATGTGGCCGGGCAACCTGTCAGCTACTGCTTTTCTTCGGTGGATGGCAGCATTCGCCGTTATAGCAACTATGGTTATCATGCCGGTCAACCTCTGCCCGATACTATGGGCTCTGGAGCCTTGATGGCCGAAGGCTTGAGCAATGATATTGCCACCAACCCGGCGGTGCAGCTGTTGCCTGCCACTCTGGTCAACAACGCCATAGTGCAATTGCGGCCAGAGTTCTCGGTCGTCGGAGAGCATTTTCAGTATCAACATCAAGTGCAGGTGATCAATGTTCCCTAGTCGAAATTATCACTGTTATGCGCAAAAGCATCAGGGCGGCAGCGCCTTGGTGATAGCCATCTTTGTAATATTGGTGATGTCGCTGTTGGCGGTGACTCTGTTGCGGGTTGGCGGCGACGCCGATGAAAGCGTCAACCTGGAAGTCTGGGGCTTAAGGGCGCTCAACGCTGCCAACAGCGGCGCCGATGCGGCCCTGGCCAGGCTGTTTCCCTTAAGCGGCGGCACTGCCGGCTGCGCCGCCGTGGGCTCAAGCTGGACAGCGCCGGATGTGACCGGGTTTCACGGCTGCAATGTACAGCTCAGTTGCGAGACTTTGAGCCAGGACACCAGCCCGGGCAGTGCCAAGTTGTATCGTATCCGCAGCACGGCTGTATGCGAGAGCGGCAGTTGTGGTGTGGGCGCGGCAGATGACAGTCAATGCCTGAGAGTGAGCCGGGTTGTGGAGGTGGAAGCCCGTGAATAGTCGCATATTACTCTTGCTCGGGATATTGCTTGGCGGCCTGCCTGCGCTGGCACTGGCTGTGCCTCAGTGCAGTGATATATTTACCGACCCGCCTACGGGCAATCACGCCAATGATGGCTTTGTACCGCCTGCCAATCTGCCGCCTAGCCTTGGTGGACTCTACTGCCCAGGCAATTCACGCTACTGCAATCAGTCATTGGCTGCCGGTGATTTTAACTTTAACTATGGTTATTTTTTCCATGGCAGTTATCTGTATCCCACTACGACCACTACCAGGCTCTATTTCGATAGTCTAACTCTCAATAAGGCGACCCTGAACCCAGGGGGGAAACCGGAAAACCTGATCATCTATGTGCGTGGCTCATTGGATATCACAGGTCAAAACACAGTGAATGCCATCCTTTATGTGGCTGGCTCGGTCAAAATAGCGGGCGGCTCATCGCTGGACGGCGCCCTGGCTTCCGGCGGTGCCTTGGATGTTACCGGTAACTCGGATGTGGATATCGATCTCGGTGCAGTCGAAGACGCCGATTTTGGCGGCATGTGCAGTAATGACCAAACGCCAGTGCTGGGGTGTTTCAGCGATGACTTCAGTTCGGCTTCCCTATCGGCAGATGATTGGGCCATCAAGGTGCTGGGCAATTCAGTGCCGCCCAGCATAGTGGGTGGGCGTCTGCGTTTGACTCCTGCCCGAGGCAATCAGGCAACCTCCAGTACCTATCAGCGCTTATTTCCGGCCGAAGGCAACCTGGTAACAGTTGAATTTGATTATTACGCCTGGTCGCCCCAGAGTGGTACCGGCGGTGATGGTGTGGCGGTGATCCTTTCTGATGCGGCCGTGACGCCACAGCCGGGCAGTTTTGGTGGCGCCTTGGGTTATGCCCAGCGTAATGATGGTACCCCGGGTTTTGCCGGTGGCTGGTTGGGGGTGGCACTGGATGAATACGGCAACTTTTCCAACCCCACAGAAGGGCGTGTCGGTGGCCCGGGCTTTCGCCGTCAAGCCGTGTCTATTCGGGGCGCTCAGGCCGGTTCCTATCGATACCTGACAGGTACAGTTGCCAATATTTATCCCAAGATAGATGTGCGTAGCAGCTATTACCCCGCTCCTGGGCACAGGTATAAGATTACTGTAGATTCCCGCCAGGCCAACATGGCCATGGTGTCTGTTGAGCGGGATACAGGTGCCGGTTACCAAACTCTGGTTAGCCCATTCAATGCCCGGAGTTTTATTGGCCAAGGGAGTGTGCCGACAGATTTTTACCTGTCGCTCACCGGCTCTACCGGCGGTTCCAACAACAACCATGAGATAGACAATTTCCAGGTTTGTGCTTTGGACTCCAAGGCCGTGGGTGAGCAGGTTCATCATTTTGAGTTTGATTACAGCAGCGTGCCTTTTACCTGTCGTGCCGAACCCATCACCTTGAGGGCCTGTAAAAATGCCAGCTGCTCAGAGCTCTTCACTGGTACTGTCACCGCCAATCTGAGCCCTAACCCCGTCAGTAACGGCCGTTGGTTGCCGGCAAGTTCGGTGACTTTCAACGGTGGCAGTACCCAAATTCAACTGCAAAAGTTTGATCAAACGCCGCTGACACTGGGGGTTTCCTCCTCGACACCGGCCACCCGCCCAGGCAGTGACACCCTTTGCCGAAGTGGCAGCGGTCCCTTGAGTACGGCCGCCTGTCGCCTGAGTTTTGCCGATAGTGGTTTCATTTTTGATGTGGCAGATAAGCTGGCCAACAAGCCAGAGACAGGAGTGCTTGTTAAGGCTATTAAGTCGGACGGCACAGCCCAGTGTGTACCGGCCTTTGCCAGTACCAACAAGACGCTTTCGTTCTGGAGTGAGGCGCTGTCGGCAGTTGTCGGTTCACCCAAGGTGCAACTGAAACCGACAGGCGCCCTGAGCTGGCAGGATATAGGCAGCAATCAAGCTGCCGCCACACCGCTGACCTTGGCCTTCGACAGTCAAGGCCAAAGCCGAATCGATATCAATTATGCCGATGCCGGTCGGGTCGAGCTAAATACCCTCTATAGAGGAACGACCAGCGAAGGGGATGCCGGGCTGGTGATGCATGGCGCTGATGATTTTGTCAGCTTCCCGTTGGGATTCTGTGTCGAGGTAGAGCAATACTGCCAGGCCGCGGATGCCTCCTGTGCGCCTTTTCGGCGAGCGCAGGAAAATTTCCCACTCAGCATCAGTGCCAAAGCCTGGGCGGATAATGGTAATGCCGATTTCTGTAAAAACCTCACCACACCTTCCTATCAGCAGGCAGGTCTCTCTTTATGGCATAAGCTGATTGCACCGGCTTCAGGTCAACCCGGTAAACTGCAGCTGCAGCAGTATGATCATTTTCGCCAGCAAACGCCTGAGAATAACCGGCTCGCTCAGGCGGTCAGTGAGGTTGGGGTGTTTGAATTCGGCGTCACAGCGCCTTTGCCCTACGAGGGCAGTGTGGCCTTCCCGAGTCTGGTGGGCAGCGCTTATTGGCAGGGGCCGAGCGGCAAAACCATAATGCCCGTCGGGCGTTTTGTGCCGGCCTTTTTCCGAGTCGATGAACCTAGTTTGCTGCCGGCCTGTAATGGTTTCAGTTACATGGATCAGCCATTTGAAGTCAGTTATAAAGTCAGCGCTTTGGCACTGGATAGGCAAGTGACTCAAAATTATGTCGGTGATTTTGCCAAGGCTTACAGTCATTATCAGGCAGCCAATCAATTCGACGGAGTGGCGTTGGACAGCCGGGTTTCGGGGGGCGAGATTACTTCAGATACCTGGGTGGATGGCCTGGCTGAGTTCCAAGGGCAACTCAAGTTTGCCCGCAAGGACCCGGTTGCAACAGACGGGCCTTTCCCGCTTTTGGATATAGGCCTGGAAATTCAGGATCCGGACAAGATTGCCGAGCTGCTGGACAGCAATATGCAAAGCGATTTCAGCGGTGACTGCTCTGTGGCAGGCAGCTGCAGCGCCGTGCGTCTTGGTAGCCAAAAGATGCGCCATGGGCGTTTGCTGTTGGACAATACCTTTGGCCCGGAAACCCAAATTTTGAGCATGGCGGCGAGGACAGAGTATTGGGATGGCAGTGGCTGGCGTTTGAACGAGCTGGATAACTGCAGTGTGTTCAACACGCCACTTGAATATCAACAGGATCAACTCACCCTGGGTTACCACTATGAACCTGCGCTCAGCGCCGGGCAGAGTATTAGCCGCTCCGCCAGCGGCGGCAACACAGTCACAGCCTTTGGCGGCGAGTTTGAACTCTTGTGGCGTGCGCTCGGAAGCTCCGGCTATCGCGGCAAGGTGACGGCGCCGCTCAAGACGCCTGAATGGTTGCAGTGGTACTGGAATTGGAATGGCCTCAACGACGGCACACTTAGCGACCCCAGAGCCAGCGCCTTCTTTGGCCGTTATCGCGGCAACGACAGGATCATCAGTTGGCGGGAAGTTAACTGAAGCCGAATAACAACAGTGTGAAGCAAATCACTAAAGCGCCAAGATGTAGATAATTTAACTTTGTCTTCAACTCACATTGAGCATAATCGACAGCCTCTGCTGTATTTGGCTGATTAAATTATGTTGGAAGCGCTTGCGGGTTTGGGGGGGATCTGGTCTTTGGGACTGATCCTGGCTGTACTTTTTGTGTTGGCATACGAGTTTATCAATGGCTTCCACGACACCGCCAATGCGGTAGCCACTGTGATTTATACCAATGCCATGCCGGCCAGAGGTGCAGTGCTGGCCTCGGCGCTGTTCAACTTTGCCGGGGTGTTGCTGGGGGGGCTCGGTGTGGCGTACGCCATAGTGCATCTTCTGCCGGTCGGGCTCTTGTTGGACATGGACTCCTCCCAAGGCCTGTTGCTGGTGTTCTCCCTGCTGTTTTCTGCCATCGTCTGGAACCTGGGTACCTGGTTCTTCGGTATTCCCGCCTCCAGCTCCCACACTCTGATCGGCTCCATCATGGGTGTCGGTGGTGCCTATGCCTGGCTCAACGGCCAATCGCCGCTGGATGGAGTCAATACCGGCAAGGCGATAGATATCATGCTCTCCTTGCTCTTGTCTCCAACCCTGGGCTTTATTCTGGCGGCGATTTTGCTGTTGGTGATGAAACGTATCTGGCGTAAGCCCAAACTGCATCGCACTCCGGCGGAGCAGGTGGCGGTCAATGGCAAGAAGCATCCGCCATTTTGGGCCCGTATTACCTTGATAGCCTCAGCCATGGGGGTCAGTTTCGCCCATGGCTCCAACGACGGTCAGAAGGGCATAGGCCTGGTGATGTTGGTACTTATCTGCATGGCGCCGGGTTATTTTGCCCTGGACTTGAACAGCCAGAGTTTCGATATGGACAGGACTCAGGATGCCAACCGGCGCATCATGGCTCTGTATGAGCGCAACCCGCAACTGGTGGCTAATCTGGGTGAGCACGCCGCCGACAGTCGCTGTCAGGACTCGGCCATAGCTTCGATGCAGAGCCTGGATAGGCTCCTTGAACAAGGGAGTACAGTAACAGAGTTGACCCAGGAACAGCGCCGGCAAGCCAGGCAGTTGATCCTTTGTATCGATGACAGCACTCGTAAGTTGGCCAAGCAGCCCTTGCCAGGAGCCGAGGCTACTCAATTGAAGCACTGGCGTGGTCAGCTTAACGCCATGACCGAATATGCGCCGCTATGGGTCATAGTAGCCGTTGCCCTGGCTCTGGGTTGCGGCACCATGGTGGGCTGGCGCCGGATTGTGCACACGGTTGGCGAGAAAATCGGTAACGGTGGCATGACCTACAGTCAGGGTATCGCCGCGCAGTTGACCGCCGCCGGTTCTATCGGTATCGCCAGTATGACAGGCATGCCGGTATCCACCACCCATATCCTGTCTTCGGCCGTGGCCGGCACCATGGTAGCTAACGGCTCTGGGCTGCAAAAAAATACTATCAAACAGATCCTGTTAACCTGGGTACTGACATTGCCTATGACCATAGTTTTGTCTGCCGGACTCTTTATGCTGGTGCAAACCCTTTTTGCTTAATAAGCACACAAATCATGTCAAGGGATTGGCATGATCCAAGCTTTTGGCAACTTTATCTCAGCGCATTCCGACAGCTTTTACAGATATATGCTAAAAACCCTCACGGATTAGCGAATGTTAACCCCGCGAGTCTTGTGGAATGCCGGAGGCATTGATAAAGTTAGCTGATTTTCATTTCTTCTGACTCCACAGAATACAGGCTAGTTACATGTTCAAGAAGCTGCGTGGCATTTTTTCTAACGATCTGTCGATCGATTTGGGTACAGCTAACACTCTCATTTATGTTCGTGAAGAAGGCATTGTATTGAATGAGCCTTCCGTGGTCGCCATCCGTGGCGAACGAAGCAGCTCTGGGCAGAAATCCGTGGCCGCAGTCGGTACTGAGGCGAAGCAGATGCTGGGACGTACCCCCGGCAATATTCAGGCCATCCGCCCAATGAAAGATGGGGTTATCGCCGACTTCTACGTGACCGAGAAGATGCTGCAGCACTTTATCAAGCAAGTGCACAACAACAGCTTTTTCCGCCCAAGCCCTAGGGTACTCGTGTGTGTGCCTGTAGGTGCCACTCAGGTTGAACGCCGCGCGATCAAGGAGTCAGCGATGGGCGCCGGCGCCCGTGAGGTTTACCTGATTGAAGAGCCAATGGCAGCCGCCATAGGGGCCGGCCTGCCGGTTTCCGAAGCCACAGGCTCCATGGTGGTGGATATAGGTGGTGGTACCACTGAAGTGGCCATTATCTCGCTCAACGGCGTGGTTTACTCCTCTTCCGTACGTATCGGTGGTGACAAGTTTGACGATGCCATCATCAACTATGTGCGCCGCAACTACGGCAGCCTGATTGGTGAAGCCACAGCCGAACGCATCAAGCACACAATCGGCACGGCTTATCCAGGCGATGAAGTACTGGAGATTGAAGTGCGCGGCCGTAATCTGGCCGAAGGGGTACCGAGAAGCTTTACCCTGAACAGCAATGAGATACTCGAAGCGCTGCAAGAGCCGCTGTCGGGCATTGTCAGTGCCGTGATGGTCGCACTGGAGCAGTCGCCTCCGGAGTTGGCGTCCGACATCTCTGAGCGCGGTATGGTGCTCACAGGTGGTGGTGCCTTGCTGCGGGATCTGGACCGTCTGCTGATGCAGGAAACCGGGATCCCTGTAATGGTCGCCGAAGATCCGCTTACCTGTGTGGCCCGCGGCGGCGGTAAAGCACTGGAGATGATCGATATGCACGGCGGTGACCTGTTCTCAGAAGAAAACTAATACTTTCCAGCACAGGCGGTATCTTACCGCCTTAGCTTTTCTATGAAGCCTATTTTTGTTCGCGGTATTTCAAATCAGTTCAGGTTGACTCTGGCAGTGGTCATGTCGGTGATCCTGCTAGTTGCCAATGATCGTCTCGAACCTGCGAGACAGTCGCTGGCATCCTTACTGAGCCCTCTACAGTACCTGGCCAATGTGCCCGGTGAGCTGCTGGATTGGTCTGCCCAGAGTCTGGCGACCCGTGACATGCTGGAGCAGCAAAACAAAGAACTCTTGCGCCAGCAACTGCTGATGAGTGAAAGACTGCAGCGTTTTGAACACCTGCGCCAGGAAAACCAACGCTTGCGTGAACTGCTGGGCTCGCCCGTGCATATGGACTCGCGCAAGATGGTGGCCGAGGTGATGGAAGTAGCCAGCGACCCCTTCCATCACTATGTGGTGATCAACCACGGCAGCCGCAACGGCGTGTTTGTCGGTCAGCCCGTGGTGGATGCCCAGGGGGTTGTCGGCCAAGTGGTGCAGGTCAGCGAACTCACCGCCAGGGTGTTGCTGCTCTCCGACCCCAAACACGGCTTGCCGGTGCGTATTACCCGCAACGATGTGCGCCTGATAGCCAACGGCATAGGCGAGCTCGATGAGATAGAACTCAGACACGTGGCCAAGAGTACCGACATCAAGGTTGGCGATCTGCTGGTGACTTCCGGGCTGGGCAACCGCTTCCCGGAAGGTTATCCGGTGGCGCGGGTGATTTCGGTTTCCCGGGACGATGGCCAGAGTTACCTCAAGGTCACGGCGCAGCCGCTGGCGGCGCTGGACCGAATCCGTTATCTGCTGCTTATCTGGCCTGAAGACCATCCCGGCACCAAGCCTGAGTCACAAGAGCCGGCTGCAACCGACGCCAACAGTGGAGCCGAATCATGAGTCTGGAAAATGCCAATGGCCGTTTGGCGGTATGGCTGACCCTGCTGCTGGGTATGCTGCTGCAGATCATGCCGGTACCGGAAATGTTCAGCGCCTGGCGCCCCGATTGGTTGGTGCTGGTGATGATCTATTGGGCCGTGGCACTGCCCCACAGATACAATATTCTCACCGCCTGGGTGTTGGGGGTGCTACTGGATATTCTACTGGGGGCTACCCTGGGGATCCGCGCACTGGCCATTTCCCTGGTGATCTATGTGGTGGTACTGCACTTTCAGAAACTGCGTAACTTCCCCATGTGGCAGCAGTCTTTGGTGATCGCCAGCCTGATCTGCTTCTATCATCTGATTATTTTCTGGGCCCAGTTTGTGGTATCAGGGGCGCATTTCACCATGGAGCTATTCCTGCCTTCCCTGTCCAGCCTGGTCATTTGGCCCTGGGTCTTCTGGATACTGCGCCGCATCAGGCGCCACTACAAGGTACGTTAATATGCCGCTGATTTTGGCCTCTGCCTCCCCCAGACGCCGCGAGCTTTTGGCACAGCTGGCGCTGGGAAATCCGAACTTTGGTTTTGAGATCCTGCCCGCCGATATCGACGAGAGTCATCAAGCCGGGGAAACCCCGGAGCAGTTTGTCAGCCGCTTGGCCGAAGAGAAGGCGGCAGCTGGTTTAGCCCTGTGGCGCGGGAACCCTGAACATCAGGAAGGGTCTGATACTCTAGTGCTGGGCTCAGATACTATAGTGGTATTGGGCGATAGAATTTTGGGTAAACCCGTGGACAAGGCCGATGCCTGCGCCATGCTCAAGAGCCTGAGTGGTCGCAGTCATCAGGTGATGACCGCCGTGGCCTTGACCGATGGCAAGCGCACAGAGGCGGCTCTGGTGGTCACCCAGGTGTACTTCTGCGACTTGAGCGATGCCGATATTCAGGCCTATGTTGCCTCGGGCGAGCCCATGGACAAGGCAGGGGCCTATGGCATTCAGGGGTTGGGTGGCAGCTTTGTCGCCAAGATTGAAGGCAGTTATTCGGCGGTAGTGGGCCTGCCCATGGCTGAAACCCGGTCGCTGTTGCACAAGGCCGGTTGTTTGTAAGCTCGCTTACACAAACTGACGAATTTTTAGCAGCTTTAACGCCCGCCAGCCGATAAAATCAATGAATTAACATCCAACAAGGGTAAATCGTGAATACCAGTCGCACAGTCAATAGCAAGGCTCCGCGGAAGATGGGGTCAGAACTGCTGATCAATGTGACGCCCACGGAAGCGCGAGTCGCATTGGTAGAACACGGTGTCCTGCAGGAAGTGCATATCGAGCGGCGTATGAAGCGCGGCCTGGTGGGCAATATCTACAAGGGCAAGATCAGTCGGGTTTTGCCCGGGATGCAGGCGGCATTCGTCGATATCGGCCTGGAAAAGGCGGCCTTTCTGCATGCCTCGGACATAGTGCCGCACACAGAGTGTGTTGCCGATGTGGAAAAGGGCAACTTCGTGGTGCGTGATATTGCCGAGCTGGTGCGTCAAGGCCAGGACATCATGGTGCAGGTGGTCAAAGACCCCCTTGGCACCAAAGGCGCGCGGCTGACCACAGACATTACCCTGCCTTCCCGTTACCTGGTGTTTATGCCGGGCTCAAGCCATGTGGGCGTTTCCCAGCGAATAGACTCCGAAGAGGAGCGGGCGCGGCTGAAGAAAATTACCCTGCCTTTTGTCGACGATGACGGCGGCTTTATTATTCGCACCGCGGCCGAAGGCATAGGTGAGGATGAACTGGCGCAGGATGCTGCTTTCCTGCGGCGGGTGTGGGCCAAGGTCAGAGAACGGCGCAAAAGGCCCAAGGCCACGCTGTTGTATCAGGACTTGGCCTTGCCGGTGCGAATTGTCAGGGACTTTGTTGGTGCCGAGCTCGATCGCATTCAGGTGGACTCGGGCCACACCTTCGAGGAGCTGCTGCATTTCGCCCAGGAGTTCATGCCGGAAATTGCCGATAAGATAGAACACTACAGTGGCCCGGTGCCGATTTTCGATCTCTACGATGTGGAGAATGAGATTCAGCGGGCGCTGGAGCGTAAGGTGGAACTCAAATCCGGCGGCTATTTGATCATCGACCAGACAGAAGCCATGACCACTGTGGACATTAACACAGGGGCCTTTGTCGGCCACCGTAACCTCGAAGAAACCATATTCAACACCAACCTGGAAGCGACCCAGGCGATTGCCCGTCAGCTGCGGCTGCGTAATCTGGGCGGCATCATCATTATCGACTTTATCGATATGCTGCAGGATGAGCACAAACAAAGGGTGCTCAACAGCCTGGCCACGGCGTTGGCCAATGATAGGGTCAAGACCAATATCTCAGGTTTCTCCGGCCTCGGTTTGGTGGAGATGACCCGCAAGCGCACCCGCGAGAGCCTGGAGCATGTACTTTGTGGCGAGTGTCCTGCCTGCCGTGGTACCGGCTCGATGAAGACAGTGGATACCGTCTCCTTTGAGATCTTCCGCGAGATCATCCGTCTCAACCGCACCTATGATGCCGATGAATTCCTGATTTACTGTGCCCCTGCGGTACACGCCTGCCTGTCAGATGACGAGAACCACCTGGTGGCCGAGCTCGAAGTCTATATCGGCAAGCGTATTCGCATTCACTGCGAGCCCATGTATGTGCAGAGTAAATATGATGTGGTGATGGTCTAGTGCGGCTGTCTTTTTGCCCTCGAACCTTCGGCCGCTATTGCTGGCGCACCTTGGCCGTGACCTTGGTGCTGTTCGCCTTGATGGTGAGTCTCATCCGCGGGCTGTTGCCGCAACTGGATGAAGCCAAGCAGCAACTGGCCGACTATGTTGAGCGCGAATATGGCGTCGAGGTCAAGATAGGCAGCCTGGCTGCCCGTTGGCAGGCTTTCGGCCCGGCGCTGACGGTTGAGGACTTGGTGTTACCGCCGCAGGAGCGTTTGCCGGTGACACTCATGGTCGACAAGGTCGATGTCAAACTGGATTTCTGGCAGAGCCTGATGACCGCCAGCCCGCAAGTGGAAGACGTGATCTTCGACGGGGTGCAATTGGCGCTGGATCTGGACCATCTGGGGCAGAAATCGACCGGCGCAGCCGAGGCCGTGAGCAAGCCGGCTCCTGCCACCAATATCGACTGGCTCTATGCCTTGCTGCTGGAGCAGTTGGACCGTTTCTCTATCCGCGATGCCAGTGTGCAGCTGTTGTCCAGCAGCCATGATTATCGCCCCATTCATCTGCGGGACCTCAGTTGGCGCAATAGCGGCAAGTTGCACCAGGGCCGCGGCGCTCTCTACCTGGATGAACAGGCAACGGCGACCGAACAACTCACTCTCAGGCTGGATCTCAAGGGCGATGGCTACAAGCCTGGCAGCATCAAGGGCCAGGCCTATCTGCAGGCGCAGTCGCTGGATCTCGGCAAGTGGGCCTCGCGCCAACCCAACCCTTATAACCCACAGGCCAAGTTGCCGCTGGAGGGGGTGGTCAACCTGGAGGCCTGGGCCGGCTTTGCCAACCGCGGCCTGGAATCCGGGGTGATCAAGCTGTTGCCCAGCTGGCTGCGCTGGTCACTCAGAGATGAGCCGCAGAAATTTGCCATAGATGGTGGTGTGATTGCCTGGCAGCCCATCGCCGACGGCTGGCGCCTGGACAGCAGTGAGCTCAAACTGGCAACCAATGACAAGCCTTGGCCCAAGCTGGAGTTTCACGCCATGGAAACCGCCGGGGTGCTTTACGGTAAACTCAATGAATTGCAACTCGATAGCCTGTTGCCGCTGTTGCCGCTTATTCCCGGCATGCCTTTGGAAGGCCTTTATAGCTGGCAGCAACTCAAGCCTCAGGGCAAGCTCGGGCCTCTGGCTATCTATCGCCCCAAGGACGGTGAACTGCAGGCCAAAGTGGCGCTGGAGCGGGTTAGCTGGCAGCCTGCCGAGTCCATTCCCGGCAGCACACCAATCGATCTCTCCCTGGGATGGCGGAACAACTTTCTCAGTGCAGTCTTGCCTAGCCAGGATTATAAACTGGACTTTGGCGATGGTTTCAAGGCGCCGCTCAGTTTTCGCGCCGATGCCTTTGAGCTGGGCTTCTCGCTCGACAGTCAGGCGCTGATGGTGCCGGCACTGCATCTGGGCAATGACGACATCAGCCTGGACGCGTCTATGCGTTTGCTGCTGGCCGACAAGCCCCACCTGGCGCTGTCTTCCCGGGTCAAACTGCTCAACGCCGCCAATGCCGGGCGTTATTTCCCGCGCCATGCCATGGGTGAGTCGCTGGCCGCTTATCTGGAAGGCGCCATCAAGGCCGGTCGCAGCGATGATGCCGCCGTAGTCTGGCACGGTGAGTTGGCCGGGTTTCCCTATCAGGATCATTCCGGGGTATTTCAGGCAGGTTTCAATCTGACCCATGCCGAATATGCCTTCCAGCCGGATTGGCCGGCGGTGACAGATTTAAGCCTCAAGGCGCTGTTTGAAAATGCCCGGATGGATCTCTGGGTCAACAAGGGCAAGCTGTTGAATGTGGCGGCCGATGGCGCCCATGTCTATATTCCCAAGATGGATCACCGGAGTCTGCTGCGGGTCGAGGCGCAACTGGCGACTCAAGGCAAGGATGCTACTGAGGTGTTGCAGCGCTCGCCGCTTAAAGACAGTGTCGGTATCACCCTGGATGTTGTGCAGGTTCAGGGGCCTGTCAGTGGCAAGCTGGATCTCAGTATTCCGCTCTATGAAGGCGAAGAGGAGCAGATCCTGGGTGAAGTCCAGTTTGCCGGAGTGCCGGTTTATATCCGTGAGCCCGGGGTGCTGCTCGATAAGGTCAGCGGCAAGGTGAGTTTTCATAACGAGGTGGTCAAGGGCGAAGGCTTGAGTGCCAGCCTGTTTGGCCAGCCGTTGCAGTTTGGTTTTGATACCGGCAAGGTCAACCAGAATATGGGGCTCAATGCCAGGCTCAAGGGCCAGTGGAACCTCGCCAACTTGCCGTCCGAGCTGGACAATCCTCTCAGCGATTTTTATCAGGGCGCGTTGGATTGGCAGGGGAGTCTGAAGCTGATCTTTGATGAGATAGGCTATCGAATTCAAGCCAATGTCAATGCCGATCTCAAGCAGACAGAGTTGCTGCTGCCGCCGCCTTATCAAAAAGCCCCGGGGCAGGCGCTGACGCTCAAGGCCGAACTGCTTGGTGACAACAAGACCAGCTCCCTGGGCGTGCGTCTGGGGGATAAGGCCGAATTCTGGGGTGGCTTTGATGCCGACTCAGGTAAGGGCCTGAAACACTATGACCTGCTGCTGGGGCGCCTCTATCGCAGCGGCGATCAGTTGCAAAAACAGGATGGTCACTTACGGCTGGCCCTGGATGAGGTGGATTTTGCCCAGTGGCAGCCGCTGATCAACGCCTTTATCGGCGGTGGCAATCATGACAAAAAGGCAGCTGCCGAGAGCCAAACAGCAGTTCAAGCCCTGACTCAAGCTAAGACCCAGGCTGAGACTCAAACCGAAAGCACGGCCGGCACTACAAGCATTGCAGCCGACAAGGCTTTCTTCCCACCACTTAAGGGGATAGAGGCCAGAGTGAAACAACTTGAACTACTGGGGCAGCGTTTTACCGAGTTGCAACTCAGTGCCCGACCCGGAGAGCATGCCTGGCAGATAGAGGGACTGTCACCGGAGTTTTCCGGTCGGGTAGAGATCTACCCGGATTGGTACAGCCAAGGATTGAAGCTGGTGGCATCGCGCCTGTATCTGAATCCGATAGCGGCAGCAGCGGCTGAGCCCGATTCCAAAGCGCAATCTGAGCCCGAGTCTGAAACCAATCTGCCTCAGGGCAGTGACCTGCCGCCGCTTGCGGTGGAGGTGGATGATTTCCGCTATCAGGATATGGCGCTGGGGCGTTTGTTGTTGCAAGCTAGCCCGTCTGCGACGGGCTATCAGATCCAGACCTTGGCGCTCAGCAGCGAGGATGCCAGTTTGCAGGGCAAGGGTGAATGGCTGAGCCGTGACGGTAACAACCGGACCCAGGTTGAACTCAATCTCAAGGGAGATAAATTTGATCTGTTGGCTACTCGCTTGGGACTGGATCCCGGCGTGAAAGACTCGCCGCTGGAGGTCAAGGCCGAGCTCAACTGGCTGGGGGCGCCGCTGGCGTTTAATCTGGAGAGTCTCAGCGGTAAAGTACGTTTCGATCTCGGCAAGGGGCATATCGAACAGCTCAGTGATAAGGGGGCGCGGATCTTCTCCTTGTTCAGTCTGGACTCACTTTTACGCAAGTTGTCACTGGACTTTACCGATGTGTTTGGCAAGGGCCTGTATTACAACTCCTTTGGCGGCGATCTGACCCTGGAGAACGGGGTGCTCAAGACCACCAATACCGAGATGGACGCCATTGCCGGTAACATGAAGGTGCGCGGCTATACCGATCTGGTTACCGAGAGCCTCAACTATGATATTCGCTTTGTGCCGCAACTGGCCTCCAGCGTGCCGACTGTTGTGCTGCTCAGTACCAGCGCCTGGACCATGGGCCTGGGGGCTTTTGCCCTGACCAAGGTGCTGGAACCCGTGATTGAGATTATTTCAGAGATACGTTTCCGCTTGACCGGCACCATGTCAGAGCCCAAGCTGGAAGAGTTGGAGCGAAAGAGCAAAGAGATAGAGATCCCTGAGTCTGTACTGCCACGGCAACCCAAGTCGGCGCCTGGGAAAGGACAGACTCAAGTGCAGGACGATGAGCCTGCGGCCACGGATGCAGGCCAAGGCGATCAAGCCAAGGACAACAAAGCCAAAGTGCTTAATAGCGACCAAGAGAGGGCTGTTGAAGAGGGGGTCGGCGGCGCTGAGGCTGAAAAACCTTTGCCTCAAGCCGATAAAGTCACGCCGCTGCCGCTCAAATCGCCGAGTGAACCCAAGACAGAAGTGCCAGTGAAACAGGAAGTCGAACATGCAAGTCAGTCTGCTACAGTGTCAGAGTTGCCGCGAGCCGGAACAGAACCTGCAATTTATCGTCTCGCAGCTTGAGACTCTTCCCCGCCAAGATAATGAACCCCAACTCGTGGTGCTGCCCGAGTGCAGCCTGCTGTTCGGCGGCCATGAGAGCATGCAGTTGGCCTGGGCCGGTGAGCCTGGGCAAAGTCCGCTCAAACGGCAGCTGGCCGAACTTGCCACCCAGTTTCAGGTATTCCTGCTGGCCGGCTCTATTCCGGTAGCCAGTGGCGATGGCCGGGTTTACAGCCGCTGTTATCTGTTTAATGATCAGGGGCAGGTACTCGGCGACTACGACAAACTGCATCTGTTTGACGCGGAAGTGACCGACGGTACAGGCCAATACCGCGAGAGCGATACCTTTTGCCCGGGTGAGCGGATAAGCGTGGTGGATACCCCTTTTGGCCGCATCGGCCTGGCTATTTGTTATGATCTGCGTTTCCCGGATCTGTTTCGGGCGCTGCGTTTGCAAGGCGCCGAGATCATCGCCTTGCCCTCGGCCTTTACCAAGGTGACAGGCGAGGCGCACTGGGAAGTGTTGCTCAGAGCCAGGGCGATAGAAACCCAGTGTTTTATACTGGCGGCGGCGCAATGGGGCCAGCATAATCAAGGAAGCCGCGAGACCTGGGGCCAGAGCATGATAGTCGACCCCTGGGGACGCATTCTGGCGCAGAAGGCCGAAGGCACAGGCTGGGTGCAGGCGCGTTTGGACAAGGCCGAGTTAGCGCGGGTGCGCAGCGCCATGCCCGTAGAGACACACAATAGATTTTTGCCGCCGCAACTGGGCGACGGTAAGCGGAAATAACCAACAAGGCCACAGGGCCGGATTGAGAGAGACCCAATGCCATTTTTAACCCAAGTGGGACAGAGTTTACTGCAAGAGGGACTGCACCTCGACGATCTGCAAACTTACCTGGAGCGAATCCACCAACACCAGGTGGATTTTTCCGATCTCTATTTTCAGGGCAGTCGTCATGAAACCTGGGTGCTGGAAGATGGCATAGTCAAGGAAGGCAGTTTTCATATTGAGCGCGGTGTCGGTGTCCGAGCCATCAGTGGTGAAAAGACAGGTTTCGCCTACGCCGATGAGATAACGCCCAAGGCCCTGGCCGCCGCCGCCGATGCCGCCAGAGGCATAGCCCAGACTGGGGGCAGCTATCAAACTCAGGCCTGGAAGCGCCGCGGCGCCAAGGCGCTGTATCTGAGTGAAGATCCGATAGCGGCACTGGAAGAGGGCCGTAAAATTGCCCTGCTTAAGGAAGCGGATGCCTATATCCGCAGCCTGGATAGCCGCATCATTCAAGTGGTGGTCAGCCTGGCCGGGGTGCATGAAGAGATACTGGTAGCTGCCAGCGATGGTACTCTGGCGGCAGATATCCGGCCGCTGGTTCGCTTCAACTGCTCTGTGATCCTCGAAGAAAACGGCCGCCGTGAACGGGGCGGTGCCGGTGGCGGTGGTCGTCACCACTATCAAACCCTGATGGCTGCCGCTGATGACGGCCTGCCCATGTGTTTTGCCTTTGCCCGCGAGGCCGTGCGTCAGGCACAGGTCAATCTGCAGGCGATAGACGCCCCTGCCGGTGAAATGCCTGTGGTTCTGGGCGCAGGTTGGCCCGGAGTCTTGTTGCATGAAGCGGTTGGCCACGGCCTGGAAGGTGACTTCAACCGTAAGGGCAGCAGCGCCTTCAGCGGTAAGATTGGCCAGCAGGTGGCCTCCAAGTTGGTCACTGTGGTGGACGATGGCACGCTGGAAAACCGCCGTGGCTCGCTGACCATAGATGATGAAGGTACCCCGGCGCACAAGACAGTGCTGATTGAGAACGGCATTCTCAAGGGCTATATGCAGGACAAACTCAATGCCCGCCTGATGGGACAAAAGCCCACTGGAAATGGCCGCCGCGAATCATACGCTCACTTGCCTATGCCGCGTATGACCAACACCTATATGCTGGCCGGTGAGTCGGCGCCTGCCGATATTATCAAGTCGGTGAAAAAAGGCCTCTACGCCCCCAACTTCGGTGGCGGTCAGGTGGATATCACCTCGGGTAAGTTTGTGTTCTCGGCCTCTGAAGCCTACCTGATTGAAAACGGCGAGATCACCAGTCCGGTAAAGGGCGCGACCCTGATAGGCAACGGCCCGGAAGCCATGGGGCAGATCTCCATGGTGGGCACAGATCTTGAACTCGACAAAGGCGTCGGCGTCTGCGGTAAAGACGGCCAGAGTGTCCCGGTCGGGGTTGGGCAGCCAACGCTTAAACTGGACCGCCTGACGGTCGGTGGCACAGCCTGAGAAATGCTGTCGAATCCCTGATTCGGCAGCTTAGTTTAGCGCTGGTTCCTGCATTGCTCTTGGGCGAAGTTGATAGCTGCTGTGACGGCAGAAAGTCTTGGAGCAAATGCATCCCTTCGATTGTGATCTTTGCAGAAACAGGCCTGGCAAGGACAATTCTGCATGAACCTCCGAAAGTGAGCGTCTCAGAGAGTCTCAGACACTTTGCAGCGGGCTTCCTTGCAGCTCGGAAAGTGTTTAGGGTGTCTTGTATATTTGATATTAGCCGCTGTGCCAGCGGCATAAAGTCGTGGAGCTTCGCCCCACACCCGACCAAGAGGGGAACAACAGCAATCCCCTCTTGGATCTCCCTTGCCGCCCCACACGGTGTCGAAAGCCCCTCGGCCTAATGGCGCAAATAACTAGCGCTTCAGACGCTCATCCCTGATTCGACTGTCGCTGCTTCGGCATCCTTGCCTCAGCCACGTTATTTGCGCCAACGGCTGTCGGCGACACCGAGGGGGAAAGTCGGTGCAACTCTGCAATCATAGCGTTACTTGAAATTCCACAAACATACACCTATTTTCCAGGCATAGGCGGGACTGTGACCGTCGAAAACAGGGATGTTTTCGACGAGGCTACAGGGACGTATTCACGCCGTGTCACAGGATCGCCTGTGCGAGAGCGAACCGCAGGTGATGGGCTGCACCGTAGCCGGAAGCTCGGCCAATGCCTATTGGCGACACCTAAGGGGGAAGTTGGTGACATTCTGTAAAGTTTAAATCTACCAAAAGACAGCAGCCAAAAGACAGGACAGCCAAAAGACAGGACAGTCAAATCTTTCTCAATACAACCTCCGGGTAATGGCATATCATGATAGCCGGGTTTAACACCATCAGAAGCCTGGTATGGTAATAAGGTGCAGCCAGTTAGACTTAAACCAATTAATGCCAATCAGCTTGCCAGCAAAGAGTTAACCTGCATCAAATGACTACTCCGGTAATTGTTTACAGAGGTCATCAAATAGCGCAAAACTCTCTATTAACACAGTTTGTAATTGCGTTTCGTTATAGCACCATGGCTGGTGTTGTGTACGCCAGTCGTTATCCCAGTCTATCTTTTCACCTCGCGCTAACCGCTCCGCCACGGCAATCTGTTGATAAGTTCCGCCACCAATTCGCTTATCTTCACGCCACAAGTCAAAGTTGAACACTACCCACTGCAGCATCTCCATCATAAGCCTCATATGGGGGTAGGCGAACTTTTTGGCATTTAGCTTGTAATATCCCCCCTCGCTTTTGTAAAAGCGAATCGGGTAAGGGAACTGGGCAACCAATGCCTGTCGACGCTCCGTCGGCACCTTAGGATTAAAATCGCCAGGGAGTTTAGGAAAGCGCACCAACATGGAGGCATAGCGCTCGGCAAAATCGACCTCGCGGGCAATGGTAATCACGGGTTGTGACACTTTGTTTAGAATAAATTCACGTTCTTCATTGTCTAACATATCATTACTCATCTCGACTGTTTATGGTTTCCAGCCTGCAGGGGCTCGGCCCGAAATCTTAGCTCCCCTTGGGTGCAGCAATGGCCTTGTAGATCAAATCAATCCCAGATAAGCAGGTTCCATCAGGGTTTGCGCTGTTAATTGAGCCGCTGGTAAAGAAAGACAAGACAGCCAGATCTTTTTGATGTTTCACACCCCCTCGACTAAACAACTGATCCTAATACTGCTACATTTCCGCTGTGCCGTGTCCGCTGCCAGGAAATGGTGAAACCGTTTCCATAAATCGCCATACCCTGCTGAGGCGTTTCAGCATGGTCTTGCAACTATGATTGCGCGTGACCGTTTCATGCAGCGCCAGCCATAAGCGCTCTATCTTGTTAATCCGAGGTGAGTATACAGGTGAAACAGTAGCTTGAACCTGGAATTGTGTTTGAGCCGGTAGTCCACCTTTTTTGACCAGCTTTCCGGTTTTGTTTGGCCAGCATTCTGTTTAAAACTAAGCAGTTTCTCAATGTACTTGAATAATCTCTCGGGCCAATGTGTCTGGTCAATGTCTCAGGCTAACTTGTTGATGGGCTGTGAGGTAACAATTCATGGTGTTGATAAGCCAGTTGAGTCACATTTTGGAGTCTGGAGGGACTCGTGCAGACATACGCCCATTTCCTCGGTGCAGGTTTGCCGATACGACTGCTCGGCATAAAGTCTGGAAACTGCTGCTATACGCAGCAGATTAGCTAAAGATCTTGGTGGGTATAACCCATTTCTCATACTTGGCGAGATAATCGTCGGCAAGCTTCACTCTTAGTGTTAGTTTCAATACAGCTTAAAAAAGACTAGGATCCAGTGGCTTGTCTGTTTTTTTACCCAGGTTTCGACAGGCCTTGGAGGCCTCGCGCCGCCGCGCAGCAAGGTTAACTGGTGGCCGACAAGCGAGGATGATATCCTTTTTGCTCAGGAATTAGAGTTTTTACTCTAGGGGTGTAGATGAAATTGACCAAATTTGCCTGGTTGCTGTTGTGGCCGCTGGCGGCTCAGCCTGCGCTTGCCGCAGACTATAGTTTTGCCTCGGCCTGGCAACAGTTGCTGGAGGTGAGCGATAAGCTGGCCGCCGAAGGCCAGGAAGTCAGCCGCGCCGAGGCGCAGCAAGAGGCCGGGCGCGACCTTAACCTGCCATCGCTCAACATCAACGGCAGCTATACCAGGCTGGAAAAACCGATAGAGCTGGATCTGCGCGATCTCAATCCTCTCGCCTCTATGGATCCCGCCACTCTGCCGCCGGCCATAGGTGGCATTATCGGCTCGCTTCCCGGCTCCATGTTTGTGACTCCTTTCACCGAGCAGGATGTGTTCCGAGCCAGCTTACAGGCGATGTGGCCGATTTATACCGGTGGCCAGATCTCTGCCGCTCAAGGCATTCAGGCGGCTCAGGTGGCTGAGAAGAAGCAGCAACTGGAGTTGGCACGGCGTGAGCTGTTTACCACACTGGTAGACAGATATTATGCCGTCACTGTGACCCAGGCTTTGGTGCAAACCCAGGCTCAGCTGGTGGCATCGCTGGAAAAGCATTACAGCCACGCTGAAAAACTGGAACAACAGGGGCAGATCGCCAGAGTCGAGCGCCTCAATGCCCAGGTGGCACTGGATCAGGCCAAGGTCGACCTCGGCAGTGCCAAACGCCGCCATGAGATGGCGCTGATAGCCCTGTCACGCCTGCTGCACCAGACTGATATCGCCACCAAGTCACCGCTGTTTATGGTGCCAAGCTCCCCTTCATTGCCGCAGTTGACTGAGCTGACGCTGAAGCAGCATCCAGCCTTGCGCTTGTTGGAGGCGAAAGAGACCCAGGCTCAGGGTCTGGTCGATATGGAAAAGGGAAAATACTTCCCCACGGTTTTCCTCTACGGTAACTACACCCTCTATGAAGACGACAGCCTGTTTTCCAAGGTCGAACCCGACTGGATGGTAGGCGTCGGGGTCAAGGTACCGCTGCTGTCTCGTGATGGTCGAAGTGGCAAGGTGCAGGCGGCCAAGAGCGCCCTGCTGCAGGCCAGATACACCAAGGCACAAACCCGTCAGGATCTCAGTCTGTTGGTGGATCAGAGCTATCGCCAACTGCTGCAGGCCGAAGAGGAGGTCAATGCCTTGAACAGTTCTCTGGCGCTGGCAGAGGAAAACCTCAAGCTGCGGGAACTGGCTTTCAATCAAGGGCTGTCTACCTCCATCGACAGAGTGGATGCCGAGCTCAAACTCAGTGCCGTACGCACCAAGCAGTTGGCGGCTCAATATCGTTATGTTCAGGCCTATGCCCGCTTGATGGCGGTCAGTGGCCAGTTGGATGAATTTATCGGACGCAGTGACAAGCAGGAGATACAGGATGCGGGTTAATCCTTTGGTGGCCATAGTGGCCCTGGTAACCATAGTGGCGGCGCTGGTATATGGGCTGATCCTGGCTTACTCCCCCAAGCCACAGTTGTTGCAGGGGCAGATAGAGGCCAGGGAATACAATGTGTCTTCCAAGGTGCCGGGCCGGGTGGAGCAGGTGTTGGTGCGCCGCGGAGACAGTGTCAGTGAAGGGGATCTACTGTTTGCCATCGACAGCCCAGAGCTCAATGCCAAACTGATGCAGGCCGAGGGTGGCCGCGATGCCGCCAAGGCGATGCAGCAGGAAGCCGACAGCGGTGCCCGTAAGCAGCAGGTTGCCGCCTCCCGCGAGCAGTGGCTCAAGGCCAAGGCCGCCAGTGAGCTGGCCAAGACCACCTTCGACCGGGTAGAAAACCTGTTCCGCGATGGCGTACTTGCCCGGCAAAAGCGTGATGAAGCCTTTACCCAATATCAGGCCGCCAAGTATACCGAGCAGGCCGCCTATGCCATGTATCAAATGACCGAAGAGGGTGCCCGGGAAGAAACCAAGGCCGCCGCAGCCGGTAATGCCCGTATGGCCGAAGGCGCGGTGAAAGAGGTCAGTGCCATACTCGCCGACAGCCAGATGCGCGCGCCCAAGGGCGGTGAAATCACCGAGGTGCTGTTGCAGGTGGGCGAGCTGGCACCCAGTGGTTTTCCTGTGGTCAGTTTGGTGGATATGACAGATGCCTGGGCCGTGTTTCAGGTGCGTGAGGATCAGCTCAAGCAGTTCAAGAAGGGCGAGCGTATGACCCTGACACTGCCGGCGCTGCAACGCAGTGTCGAGTTTGAGGTCAGCCACATCAGTGTGCTGGGCGACTTCGCCACCTGGCGGGCGACCGAGAGTGGCCACGACTTTGATATGCGTACCTTTGAAGTGGAGCTCAGGCCGCTGGAGCCGGTAGCCGATCTGCGGGTGGGCATGTCAGTATTACTTGAAAAGTCTTGATTATGAAGAAGTTGCTTCGGCGAGAGTGGCAGGCTGTCTGGCGCGATCCCTGGCAGCTGGCACTGATAAGCTATCTGCCGCTTATCGGTGTGCTCTGTCTTTGGTGGTTGTTTTCCGCCGGGTTGCCCAGGCAGTTGCCGGTGGCGCTGGTGGATCAGGACAACTCCAGCCTCAGTCGTGAGCTTGGGCGTCATCTTGAGGCTAATCCTGTCACCGCCCCCAGACGTTATCTGGCGCTGGACGAGGCGGTCGAGGCGATGCGCCGCGGCGAGGTCTATGCCTTGGTCATCTTGCCCTATGGTTTGAAGCAGGAACTGCTGACCGGGCACACTCCCACCATAGACCTGCGCTACAACGGCCAGTTTTTGCTGGTGGGCAAACTGCTGGCCAGTCAGTTGCAACTGACCCTGGCCGATGGTTTGCAGCAGGTGGCCAGGCTCAAGCAGCTGGCGGCCGGTGTCAATCCGTCCCAGGTTGAGGTGCGTCTCAGCCCTGTAAGCACCCAAACCACGGCGCTGTTCAACCGCAATAACAACTATGTCGGCTTCTTGGTGCCGCCTGTGCTGATAGCTCTGTGGCAACTGCTGGCCATGTTGGCTTTTGCCGGCAGTCTCAACCGTGAGCTGCGCCAGGATACTCTGGGAGAATGCTTCCGCCTGGGTATGCCCTCAGTGCTTTTGAGTAAGTTTATGGTCAACGGCGCCTTTATGCTGCTGCACGGCGGCTTTATTTTGGTGCTGTTGTATCAGCTGCTGGGGCTGCCGATAGCCGGGCAACTCCTGTGGCTGCTGCCGATGCAGATCTTAATGTTGATGGCGGTCTGGCTCTGGGTGCAGGGGATTTTCTTTATGCTGGCCGATAGTGCCAGGGTGATCAGCTTTTGCACTGCGCTGTTTGCACCCGCCTTTGCCTTTATGGGCATTACCTTCCCGACCGGAGAAATGCCGCTGCTGGCGCAGTGGTGGCGTTTGTTGATGCCATCAAGCCACTATATAGAGTCTCATGTTGCGTTGGTGAGCTATGGCGCAGGGCCGGCCAGCTTGCTGCCTCAGGCGCTGGGTTATCTCGGCTTTCTGCTGCTGTTGATCCCCAGTTGGTTCTTTGCCCGTCGTTATGCCAGGGTGCTGCAGTCGCAGTTGCCGCTTGAGGAGACGTTATGACAGCCAAGTCCCTCTCGTTATGGCAGTTGATCTGGCTGGATTTACGCGCCTTGGTGCGTGACAAGGCGATCTCTTTGACCCTGTTTGGCGGCGTGCTCTTCTATGCCGTGCTCTATCCCTTGCCTTATCTGCATCAGGTGCCCACAGAGCAGCAGTTGGTGGTGGTGGATCACGATAACTCCTCGCTGTCACGGCGGCTTATCCGTCACGCCGATGCCAGTGCCCGTATTCAGGTCGTCGGTCGGGTCGGCTCCATCGACGAAGCCAAGGCCTGGGTCACCGATGGCCGCGCCCATGGTTTATTGGTGATCCCGTTTGATTTTCGCCGCGATCTGTTGCTGGGACGGGGCGCGACTTTGAGCTTCGGCGGTGATGCCAGTTACTTCCTGATCTATTCCGCTGTGGTTGAAGGTTTGGTGAGTGCCGGTATGGATGCCGGCAAGCAAATCCAGCTCAAGGGACTATTGGCCTCGGGCCAGAGCCCTGAGGCCGCGGCCCAGAGTCTGGCGCCGATTAAACTCAATGCCGTGCCCGCATTCAATAAAGGTTTGGGTTATACCCCCTATGTGGTGCCAGGATTGTTTCTGCTGATTTTGCACCAGACCTTGCTGATAGGCACAGGCATACTCGGCGCCGGTCAGTGGCGCCAGCCGGGCTATTGGAACCGGGTTAGCCCCTTGATGCTGGTCAGTGCCCGGGTGTTGGCCTTCGGCTTGCTCTATTGCCTGTTCAGTGCGCTCTATATTGGCTGGTGTTATTACTTCTATCAGGTGAGTCTGCAGGCGAGTCTTGGTCAGGTATTGTTGCTGATGTTGCCTTTCCTGCTGACCACTGCCAGCGCCGGGGTAGCGCTCAGCTGCCTGTTTGTCAGGCGCGAGTTGCCGACCCAGATCCTGCTGCTGGTATCCATGCCCATCCTGTTTGTCAGTGGCTTTGTCTGGCCCTTGGCACTGATCCCTGAGCCCTTGGTATGGCTGTCGCAGGTGATCCCGGCTGTGCCGGCGATTATGGGAATGCTGCAGCTGAACCAGATGGGAGCCGATTGGGCGGTTATTGCCCCCAAATGGTTACAGCTCTGGGGGCTATTGTTGCTGTTCTTCCCTCTGGCGGTTTGGGGCGTTAGTTGGCGTCGGCGTCAACTGGCAGCAGCGGCGAACTGACTCTTTCCAGCACGCCACTGGCCTTGGCCAACACCAGCCCATAGTTGGTGATGGCGACGCCGCGGCGGCGACATTCGAGAATGCGCCGCTGCATCTCCGCCCGCCCCAACATACAGGCGCCGCAGTGCACTACCAGTTTGTAGCGTTCCAAATCGGCCGGAAAGTCATGGCCGGCACAGACGCTGAACTGCAACTGTTTGCCGGTCAATTTGCCGATGGCCGCCGGGATCTTCACTCTGCCTATATCTTCATCCTGCACCTCATGGCTACAGGCCTCGGCGATTAGTACCCGATCACCATCCTCGAGCCTTTCGAGCATCTCGGCGCCTTGCAGCTGGGCCGGTAGATCGCCCTTGGCCCGGGCAAACAGGGTGGAGAAGGTGGTCAGAGGAATGCTGTCGGGTACCTGAGCGGCCACTTGTCTCACCGCCTGGGCATCGGTCACAACCAACGCCGGTGGCGTGGGCATGGCGGCCAAGGCCGTGGCCAGCTCAGACTCACGGCAGATGCTGGCAATGGCACCGTTATCCAGCGCTTCTCTGAGAACCTGCACCTGGGGCAAAATCAATCTGCCCTTGGGGGCCGCCGAATCTATCGGGGCGACCAGCAGCAGTTGCTCTCCTATGCGGTAACAGTCGGCGGCCAGCACGGGGTCGCAACGAAAATCTGCCGGCACCAGTTGAACCAGTTGCTCGACCAAGTCTTCCCGGTGTTTTGCCTCTTGGGTCGACAGGCATAAGAACTTGATGCCTTGGTCGTTGAGCCAGTGCTGATGCTCCGCGGGCAACGGGGCCAGATCTTGCTTGTTCGCTACCACAAGGAGCGGCAGCTGCCAGCTTTGCAGCAGTAACAGCCAGTCGCGGTCAAACTCATCCAACCCCTGTTCATCCAGCACATAGACGGCGATATCGGCCTGTTGCAACGCCCGGCGACTGGCGGCTATTCGCTGTAATCCCAGGGCGCCGGTATCGTCCAGTCCGGCGGTATCTATCAGGGTAGCCGGGCCGACCGGATGCAGTTCAAAGGGCTTGCGCACCGCATCTGTGGTGGTGCCCTTGGTCTCAGAGACTATGGCACTCTGTTGGTTGGATAAGTAATTGAGCAGGGAGGACTTCCCGGCGTTGCGACGACCACACAATACTATGTGCAGTCTGACCCCGCGGGGGGCTGCATTGGGGGCCGAATTACACATTAATTTGTCTCCTGGCGTTGCCTCTGTCCGCAGAGCAATGCAAGCCGCGGGCTTTAAGGCTGAGTCTGATATCGGCGAGACGCTGCTCCAGCGGGCAGCCGGAGGCATTCTTGCCGGGGTAAATAAGGTATTTGCTGCTGTCTTTCTGTGGCGTGAACGAGGGCATAAGTACATTGCAGCCGCGGCTCAGGGAGTCGAGCCTGGCGCCTTTTTGCAAGGCATCCAGGGCGCTGGTGGCCGGAATGTTGGCACCTGGGTTAAGCAATCTGAGTATGGCGCAGGCTCGCTGGCACTCAAGCACCTTGCCGTTGGCCGTGTTTGCCAGCGGGGTGTGTGGATGACTGACGAAGGGACCGACCGCCAACATCTCCAGTTCCATGGCTGAGAGCGCCAACAGGGCGTCAGCCAGGGCATCGCTCTTGCTGCCAGGCAGGCCACAGATAATGCCACTGCCGGTCTCATATCCCATGCTCTTGAGAGTTTCCAGTAGCCTTAGGCGTTTATCCAGCACTCTTCCCGGACGCAGGCGGCTATAGAGCTCGGCATCCAGGGTTTCCAGTTTCAACAGATAGCGGTCGGCGCCGTCTTCGCGCCAGAGCGCCAGCTCACTGTGGCTGCGTTCACCCAAAGATAGCGTGATGGCCAACTGGGTTTGCTGTTTGATGGTGCTGAGGATGTGGCTTATGCCATCCTGGCGAAAGCGGCTGTCTTCACCGGATTGCAGCACTAGGGTGCCGATACCGGCTTTATCTACTTTGAGGGCCGAGTCGATGATTTCTTGGTGGCTGAGCCGGTAACGCTCAATGTCGCGATTGGCGGCTCTCAGGCCACAGTAGTGACAGTCGCAGCGGCAATAGCTGGAAAACTCCACTATGCCTCTGAGCCAGATCTCCTTGCCAAAGTACTGGCGCTTGACCGCATCGGCGCGGGCAAACAGCCAGTCATCGGCTTCGCCGCAGAGCAAGGCTCTGATTTCTGCTGAACCCAGATTTTCGGCCGGTTTCATGCTTGGGATCCCGCTTGTTTCAGCACCTGCGCCAACTCATCGGCGTAGCGATACAGCGCCTGTTGCCAGGGCGTGGCAGCGACCTTGGTGCGGCCTTGCATCCTTTGCCATAGGCCCGCCGGTGGCAGCCCCAGCTCGCGGCTGTCCAACTTGAGCCACAATCCCAAAGGCGCCAGATGTGGGCTATGGGCATAGTGGCCGACAAACAGTTGATCATCGAGCAATAACAGCGGCGCGCTGGCGGCCAGTTTACTGCTGACCGCCGTCACCTGCTCGGGCCAGGAGGCGGCGAGTTGATTGCTCCAATGTTGAGACACCCGGTATTCCTCGAGGATTTCCGCCTCGGTGGACTCAGGACGCAACATTTTGCCAAAAGCCAGCCCGGCTTCGCTTTGTAACTCTTGTGTCACTATCAACAGCTGCGACAGCTGGCTGCTTTGCAGTCTTTGTCGCAGCAACTGATCTATCGCCCCTTCGCTGAAATTGGCATAGTGGCCGGCATGCAGGGCCACTCGCCGGGCGCGGCTGAGTGCCGATTTCAGCTGTTGTTTTGGCAGCCCGGCATAGAGACGGCAGCCGGGTGCCAGTACCAGAGTCTTGCCTTTCACAGATAGATGTCCCTCTCGCCCGCATCTGTGCGCGTGAGGCAGGCCTCGATATTACGTCTTCTGGCGGGGCTGAGTTTATCCAGCTCGGCAGCTATCAGTGCCTCACCGGCTTTGCGGGTCTGCTCGCTGGCGTAGTCGTTGAGATATTCCTTGAAGGTGATCAGGGCGTTGGGTTGGCAGAACTTGCCAATAAACTGCTGCTTGGCCAGGCCGATAAAGTGATCGCCGGTGCGGCCTTTGCGGTAACAACCGGTGCAGAATGAGGGGATGGAATGGCTATGCTTGACCAGATCCAATACCACTTCATCCATGCTGCGGTGATCGCCCAGGCTGAATTGAGCCGCATCGTCTTCCTGGTTGTAGCCACCTGGGGTGGTACGTGAGCCGGCGCTGATCTGTGATACCCCCAGGCTTAGGAGTTCACGTCTGAGTTCGGCACTTTCACGGGTGCTCATAATCAGCCCAGTGTAGGGCACTGCCAGGCGGGTAATGGCCACCAGGCGCTTGAAGGTGGCGTCATCGACGACATAGGGTGGCCGCTCCGACAAACTGGAGCCATCGGCGGGCTCAATCCGCGGGAAGGAGATGGTATGCGGGCCTATGCCGCAATCCAGTTCCAGTTGCTGTACATGGGCGAGCATGGCCAGCAGTTCGAACCTGTGGTCATAGAGACCGAACAGCACGCCAATGCCCACATCGTCGATACCGGCTTCCATGGCTCTGTGCATGGCGTAGAGACGATAGAGGAAGTCCTTCTTGCGGCCCTTGAGGTGCACCTGTTCGTAGGTCGTTCTGTGGTAGCTTTCCTGAAAACACTGATAGGTGCCTATGGCGGCCGTCTTCAGCAGCTTGAAATCTTCTGTGTCCATGGGGGCGCAGTTGACATTGATGCGGCGGATCTCACCGCCTTTGCCTTTGCGCACGCTGTACATGGTCTTGATGGAGTCGACTATGGCGCGGGCGTTATTGCGCGGGTGTTCACCGTAGACCGCCAGGATCCTTTTGTGACCCATATCTTCCAGGGTTTCCACCTCGGCGATCAGCTCCTGCTCGCTCAGGGTCTTGCGTGGCAGGTCATGGTTGTCGGCGCTGAAGCCGCAATAGCTGCAGGCGTTGGCGCAGTAGTTGGAAACATACAGGGGGGCGAACAGTACTATGCGATTGCCATAGATGGCGTCCTTGATGCCACGGGCAACGGCAAATAGCTCTTCGTCCAGGGAGGCATCCTGGTTTTGCAGTAAAACCGCCACTTCCTCCAGCGTCAGCCCCTGCAAGCGGCGGGCTTTTTCCAGCACCTGGCGCACGGTATCCGGGCTGGGTTGCCGGTTGTTATTGAGCAAGCCCCAGATGGCGTCATCATCGATAAAATTTACGGCGGGGTTATAGTCTTTGACTTGAATCGTTTCTGTATGGCCCGATACAAGCGGGTCTGATATCAAAGGGCCTGACATCTGTAGTGGCTCTCCTGTAGATAAGGAGCGCAGTCAAACTGCGCTCCTTGGAAAATGGAACTTATGGCGTTACTCGGCGCGTTTGGCGGCAACCGGAACGACCTCCTCCTGCACCCAGAGAGGGGTGTACTCGGCTGCGTCATGGTAGGGCACCTTGCCGTGCAGCATCATCGCCTTGAAATCGTCGAAGCGATAAACCGCCAGAAACAGATGCACGGGCAAAAACGCCGTCAGCAGCAGGCCACAACCCAGGTGGATCATCCCCAGCAACCAGGCGGTATCGCGTGGTATTGCATAGGGAACCAGCCACAGCGCCAAGCCCGTGATGATCAGTGCAGTACCACCGAGCAGGACACAAACTCCGAACAGTTTCTGTCCTGAGTTGTATTTGCGCATAGGAGGCACGGCGACCTTCTTGCCCAGCAAAAACTTCTGCGGATAGCCGCCAAGTACCTTGAACCAACCCACATCGTTGCCACCGAAGGTGAACACCCGGTTGGTGAACAGTACGACACGGTCGAATGCCATCAGGGTGAAGGCCACCGCATCCAGCGCCATGATGACACCGGCAACAATATGAATGTCATAGGTCAGCCCCATGGCACTGTCGCTCAAGGGTTTAAAGAACAACAACAGCCCGGTAGCCGCCAGTGGCAGGAAGCTCAGCAGCAAGATGTAGTGGAACACCCGAACATTCAGCGGGTGCTTGAGAATGGGACGATTGTCCTGATGCATAGCCGACTCCTTAGGATTTCAGTTGAGTGCGATCGACAAAATGGGTGTGCAACAACTCGTGCGACAGATGCCCCAGCGGCTCACCGCCAAATTCGCTGTAATAGCGGGCAATGGCCGGGTTGGCATGGCTGACACGGTACTTGGCAATGGCATCATCCATATAGAGGGCATCGGCCCTGGCCTTGATGTATTCGTTGCGCTTGGCGATACGGTTGCCGAGCCAGCCCACAGGCAGGGCCAGTAACGCCAGAATCGCGGCGCCCACGGCCATGAAACGGCGCCGTGACAACAGAAAACCATCTTCGGTAAATTGATACTTGTCTGTCATGAGCAACTCCTTACAGTTGGGCAACCCAGGATGTGCCTGAGCCGTTGATAGGTTGACCGCCACCATTGACGCAACCACCGGCGCAGTTCATCACTTCGATAAAGTGGTAAGGGGACGTGCCGGCCATCACCTGTTCCAGCAAGGGGCGGATATTGCGACCCATGTCGTGCACCACGGCGACTTTCAACTGCACATCTTGTTTGAGCTGTTGGTCATGAATGGTGAGTTCGGCTTCCTTGACGCCTTCCAGACCGCGCACCGGTGCCAGTTCCAGCTTGGCCAGCTCTTCACCTGTGAGCACCTTGTGTGCGGTACGCACCGCGGCTTCCATCACGCCACCAGTGTTACCGAAAATGGTGCCGGCCCCTGTATATTGGGCAAACAGGCTGTCACCCTTATATTCGGCCACATCCGGCAGATGGATATCGAGGCGCTTGAGCAGCTCGGCCATCTCGCGGGTGGTCAGCACAGCATCCACATCGGCGTAAGGGGCGGCATCGCTGCCGTGTTGCTGATGGAAGCGCCAGGCAGAGTTGAATTCAGGGCGCGAGGCCTCGAGTTTTTTCGAGGTGCAGGGCATAACTGCCACTGTGAAGATCTTTTCCGGAGCCATCTCATACACCTTGGCGCCGTAGGTCTTGGCCACAGTCCCGGCCATCTGCTGTGGCGACTTGGCGGTGGAAAGATGTGGCAGCAGGCTGGGGTATTCGTTTTCCAGGAAGCGAACCCAGCCCGGGCAGCAGGAGGTGAATTGCGGCAGCTTGCCGGCGCCTGGCTCCTGGCGCACATTGGCATGCAGCCTGTGAATGAACTCAGAGCCTTCTTCCATAATGGTCAGGTCGGCGGCGAAGTTGCAGTCGAAGATCCTGAATCCGGCCTGGTGCATGGCGCCGTAGAGTTTGTTGGTCAGCAGTTGCCCCTTGGGCAGGTTGAAAGCTTCACCTATGGCAACCCGTACCGCCGGAGCCAGAATACCGACCACCTGAGTATCGGGATCCTTGAGCTTGGTCAGCACAGTATCCAAGGCACTCTGGGTTTCATGAATGGCGCCGAACGGGCAGTTGATCAGACACTGGCCGCAGCTCAGGCAACGCTCTTCATCAATCTTATGGGGGGCACCGGATGCGCCCTCAATAGCATGGGTGGGACAGAACTGTTTGCAGGCGTCACACCCTTTGCATTTGAGCGCATCTATCTGGATCAGTCCGCGGATCTCTCCCGGCTGATAGCTGGTTGCTGTCATGGCAATGCGTTCCTTTTTACGTGATAATATTCTTATTTTCTAATTGCTTATGTAAAAGCTATACCCCTTGGGAAAGGGCGGAGGGATTATAGGGAATGGCTTGTCGCTATCTGTGATCCAAAGCAGATCAGCCTTGAGATTTCACAAGTTTTTACATGAAATATGATGAAATTAGCCGGTGAAACAGGGGCATGGGACTTTTTGACTTAGGGAAGGTGCAAATAAGTCCTCGTGGCACTCTGGCTTGCACAGCAATTGGCGTTCAAGGCATCTGACTGAAGGCATGCCGAGGCCTGTCGAAGTCGGATAACGCAGAGAGCCGGTTGCTGTGAAAGCCCCGAAGGGCGTGGCTTACAGGCCTGCCTGCTGTGTTGTGCTTCTTGCAAAGGACTAGGGCCATTTGCTGCGAACCACGCCTTGCATCCAGGCCTGTAAGCCGACGCAGAGCACACATGGGACTTGTTCGCACCTTCCTTAGGCACAGCTTCAGCCAATTTCACAGATGTGGTGCGGGATAACACGGACACATCTAGCTGGGTTGAACGTTAGAAATAGAGGTTTTCGACGGCTTTACCGTCAACCAGGATTTCGCACTTGTCGCCGTTGCTGGATTTTGAGGATTGCACCGCGCTGGCAATAATGCCAAAGGCGCCGCCCTGACTACCGAGCACGGAGCCGAAGTAGCACTTGCCGTCGATCTCCATCTCTTTATAACGGCCACCCAGGTTTTGGGTTGGGGTATATGGAGGGAAGGTGCCGCGCATTATGGGGTCACCGTTGACTGTCAGTTCCAGTTTCTTTTTATCGGAAAAATAGCGTCCACCGAGCTTCAGCGTTTGGCCTTTCACTTCGACGGTTTTTTCCTGGGCTATGATGGGTTGTGGGGTTGAGCTACAGCCTGCCAGCAGTGCGCCGGTACAAGCCAGTGAGGCAAGAGTCAATTTACGCATTAATCCGTCCTTTATTGGATGCGATATCTGTGGGGTATTACTTTTCCGTGTTATCCGCGCCGGATTATAACGTCTTGGCAACAAAAAACGCCAGCATCAAGGCCGGCGTTTTTTATGGTATGGTAGACTGAATCAGTCTTCCAATTCGCTGCGCAAATACTTGAACAGCTCGGCAGAGGACTTGGACTGAGGCCCCTTGGCCAGCTCTTTGTTGGCCTGACGCACCAGTTGCCTGAGTTTTTGTCTGTCCAGTTGCGGGTGCTCCTCCAGCAAGGACTGCACTTCGGCATCGCCACCACTGAGCAAACGGTCACGCAACTTCTCAAATACCTGAGCCTTGGCGGCCGCTTCGTTGTTCTTGTTCAGTACCCGCTCAAGCGAGGTCTGAATCGCCTCGAGATCTTCGTTGCGCATCAGCTTGCCGATAAACTGCAACTGACGACGGAAGGCCTCGGTATTGGGCTTGATGTTCTTGGTTTGCATGATGGCATCAAACAGGGACTCACCCAGCTCAATTTTGGCCAACTGACTCTTGCTCAGCGCTGCCAGCTGTTTGCCCAGATCCTGAGCCTCTTCACTGTCGCGTTTGAGCGAGGTCTTGCTGATATAGTCCTCGTCCTCATCATAAGGCTGTTTAAAATGCTCTGAATCGCCAACTATTTTCATAAAGTCTTTCCTCTGATACTGGCGCTGATTGTAGCATCCCCCTTGGCGCTTCGTCTTCTACGGCAGCAAAATTGATCTGTCGTGGTTATGTGAATAAAGCCGGCTTTTGTTATGCTAGGGGCAGTTTAGCCAATTCAAGAGTAAACCTGTGTCTGCAAATTTTATTGATAGTGAACTGAGTGCGTTGAAAGACGCGGTGGCAATGGCGCTGGAGTATGCCAATAGCCTGGGCACCAGTGCTGCCGAGGTGGCCATCAGCAAGCAACAGGGTCTGAGTGTTTCCACTCGCCTCAAGGAGGTGGAAACGGTCGAATTCAACAAGGATGGCGCGCTGGGGATCACCCTGTATCGCGATGGACACAAGGGCAGTTCTTCCACTTCGGATCTGTCGCCGGAGGCGATTCGCCAGGCGGTTAAGGCCGCCGATGGTATCGCCCGCTATACCAGTGAAGACCCTGCCAGCGGGTTGGCCGACTCTGAGTTGATGGCGAAAGATTTTCCCGATCTGGATCTCTATCATCCCCGTCACACCAGCCCGGAAGAGTTGGCCGAGTTGGCCATTCGCGCCGAAGCTGCAGCGCTGGACAGAGACCCGAGGATCAAGAATTCGGATGGTGCCAGTGCCAACGCCCACAACAGCGTCAAGGTCTATGGCAACAGCCATGGTTTCCTGCAGGGTTACTGCAGCTCGCGCTACAGCCTGAGCTGTGTGGTGATTGGCGCCGAAGAAAACGGCGATATGCAGCGCGACTATGACTATGGTATCAACCGCCGCTTCGACGCCTTGTTGAGCCCGGAGCAGGTGGGGATTAAGGCCGCCGATAAGACGGTTGCCCGTCTCGGTGCCCGCAAACTGGCAACCGGCAAAATGTCCGTGCTATTTGCGCCCGAAGTGGCCACAGGTCTGGTGGGGCATCTGGTCAGCGCCATCAGTGGCTCAAGCCTGTATCGCAAGTCCAGCTTTCTGCAGGATGCTATCCACACCCGGATTTTCCCTGAATGGTTCAGCATTGCCGAGCAGCCGCATCTCAAGGGTGCCCTGGCCAGTGCCAACTATGACAGCGAAGGGGTCGCGACCCGTGAGCGGGACATAGTCCGTGACGGCATACTGGAGAGTTATCTGCTGACCAGTTACTCGGCGCGCAAGCTGGGACTGGTCAATACCGGCCATGCCGGCGGCATCTATAACTGGACGCTGGCCGATACCGGCCACAGTTTTGATGAGTTGGTGCGTTCCATGAGCCGCGGGATCATAGTCACTGAGGTGATGGGCCAGGGCGTGAATATGGTCACCGGCGACTATTCCCGAGGCGCCGCCGGCTTCTATGTCGAGAATGGCGAAATCCAGTTCCCGGTCGAGGAGATCACCATAGCCGGCAACCTGAAGCAGATGTACCGCTCCATGCAGGCGGTTTCCAGCGACAGGGATTTGCGCTCCAGCATCCGTACCGGGGCAATCTTGCTCGATGAGATGAAGATAGCCGGTAACTAAGCCTGCCAAAGACTGAAAGCTCGCAGTTAAAGCGGGCTTTTTTATCAACTTGGATTACTGTTTTTGAGGGATTACTGCGCCATGCTTGGCTGTTTTGCGGACGACTTGGGAAGCAGTTCACTGGTGTAACGCTCAATGACCAGGCTAAAGGGCTTGTCATCGGCTCGCAAAAGCAGCGCCTTGTGTTGCAATACAAATGGCGGCAGCACTTTGCTCCCTTGCCACAGCTTCAGGCTCTGGAGGTTTTCTCTCCTGAAGTCCAGTGCCTTGACGGCGGTGCCGAACGGGGTTTTTGTAAGCTGTAACTGTTGATTCATCTCCTGGGTAAGGAGCTCGGGCACATACCAGTTGTCAGCGACAGATAACACTCTATCGCCACAGATAAGACGCACCTTGCGATGGCCTAGTCGGCTTCCCGGCGCCACTTTAAGCTGACGGTAGACCTCCTTGGGAGCATCATGAATAAAATGCTTTTCTCCTTCGGCGCGAATGCTGGCGTCTGTGGCCAGTTGATATTCATCACACCAGTCGCTCAAGGTTTTGGTTGCGCTGCGGCTGGCGAGCAGCCGCTGATCCAGTTGTAACAATAACTCGGATGTGCTCTGGTCGGGAGTGACTTGGGGTGATTTGCTCTGGGCCTTGGAAGCGGGAATTAGCGCCAAGCCACAAAGCAGCATTAAACCGGCCGATATTGTTCTTCGCAGTGGGCATTGTCCTGAATGGCGGGCTGTAGGCATTGGCTGAGTTCTCTTAGGTTATTGCAGATGCTGTTGGCTCTTTGCTCGTCTCCCTGATGCAGCATGGTGAACAGATGTTGCAGTGCCATGGCATTGAGATAGTCCTGATGAACCGGCGGGAAGATATCGGCATCGATTTTGGCCCGTTGCAGGCGTTTTGTTATCGCTTGCTGACTGCTGTGCAGTACCAGCTCAAGGGCGTTTTGCAGGCGCTGCTCCTCTTCGGCCATCAAGGTCATGGCCAAGTCCAGCTGTGCCTGTGGCGTCAACGGCTTGCGGGAAAACATATTACAACTCTTTGCGACCCAAAAGCAGTAGTGTACCCATTAGATGCTGGACTCAGGCTGAATTGATCCAAAATGTATCAATGGAATAGGGGGCAATACTCCTTGTATGAACAGGGGAATTAGGGCACAGCCGCCGCTTGTGATACCTGCTGCATATAGTATTGATAACGCCGCTCGGTTTCACCGCTTTCGGCCATGTCTTGCAAGGCCTGCTGCAGTGCGTAGGCCAGGCTGTCCGGCTGCAACTCCCAAGGGCTGTTGTCAATGGATATCGGCCTGTCGGCAATATAATTTGGATTGGCTCCGGCACTGAAATAACGGCTCTTGCGTGAGAAGCCCAGGTGTCCTTGTCGCCTGTGATCGCAGCAGTAGGGATGCAGTTTCAGCCCGTGCTGAGGATGGGTTTTCAGCCAATATCTCAGGGTTGATTCATCGTAGACATAGAAATCACCCTGATGCTGTTTGAGAAAGGCTATCGCCGAGTCTGTGCTCATGTCCGGAGGCTTGCGCACTATCAATTTGTCCGGTAAACCACCCAGCTGATAGCTGCCGGGGGAGATAAGCAGCACCAGCTGCTTATCCACCAATTGCTGCAACGAGGTGATGTCACTCAAGTCGGCGCGGCTGACGCCGATATAGCGTTCAGACAGGCCGTTGGCGATGAAATGCGCGTAGTCGTGGCGCTCTTTGGAGAAGGCCAGCCCGGGATAGAAGTCGATATTGCCCTTGGCAATTTCCCAGAGAATGCGCTTTTTCGGCGCTCGTACTACCTTGAGACTACAACCTATTCTTGCCGCCGCCTCTTGATACAGGCTGAGATAGAGGCCACTGTTATCCGGTGCTTCAGCAATATAGGGGGCCCTGGCATTGGTGCGATACCCCATGGTCAGCTCACAGGTTTCTGCGGCAAGCAGCTGTGGTGAACAAGCGAGTGCCAGCAGCGCCAGACAACAGAACCTGAATATCACAGAACAAACCCTCCCGGATTGACTGAAACAGACTGAATAGTGATTGTTTTTAATAACATGAATAAGGCGAAACGCGACATTGTACTTTGGGCCAAGATTAAGATATTTGGTTATTGGTACAAAAGGGAGTAGTATTTGCGCGATTTTTGTCCGGTATGGTCGGGCAAGTCTCATTCCACTGAAATAAGGAGCCGATATGGCCAAATATATTAAGCAGACCGCACTGCTGGAACATGAATCCGGTCGTGGACAGATCAAAGATAACGCCCTCAAGGCCGTGGTGACCAGTTCACTGTTTCGCTGTCGCAGCGAGAAGCCGAAGAAGGGCAAAGGATCATACAGTCGTAAAGGACGCAATGGAAAGGGGCAACAGGGTGTTGCCCCTTTTGATTTTATGACTCTAATCTTTTCACCCTGCTGACACCTCAAGAAAGATTTCCCCAAGGTGTTGGGAGAGTTTATTCCGGCATCTGCACCAGTTCGGCCCACAGATCGTGCTCATCAGAATGAGTGATCAGTGCACGCACCATGTCCCCTGGGCTCAGTTCCACTTCCCCGTTGAGGAATACCATGCCGTCGATTTCAGGCGCATCGGCATAGCAGCGGCCAATGGCGCCTTCCTCGTCCACATCATCGATAAGGACATCCAGCTCACGGCCTACCAGGCGCGCCAGCCGCTCGGCACTGATCTCGGCCTGCACCTGCATGAAACGCTCATAGCGGTCCTGCTTGACCTCTTCACTGATAAGCTCTGCCAAGGTATTGGCCACGGCGCCATCGACTTCCGAGTACTTGAAGCAGCCCACTCGGTCCAGTCTTGCTTCACGCAGGAAGTCCAGCAGGATTTCGAAATCCTCTTCGGTTTCACCGGGGAAGCCAACGATAAAGGTTGAGCGGATCACCAGATCCGGGCAGATTTCTCGCCATTTCTTGATGGCGTCCAACTGGCGGTCGACCCGGCCGGGGCGCTTCATCATCTTGAGCACACGAGGGCTGGCGTGCTGCAGTGGCAGATCCAGATAGGGCAGGATCAGTCCTTCGGCCATCAGCGGGATCAGCTCATCGACCCAAGGGTAAGGGTAGACATAGTGCAGGCGTACCCACACACCCATCTTGCCCAGATGGCGGGCCAGGGTAGTGATATCCTGCTTCACCGGCATGCCGTTCCAGAAGTCGGTGCGACCGCCCTTGTCTTTGCCGTAGGCCGAGGTGTCCTGGCTGACGACCAGAATCTCCTGAACGCCGCTTTCCACCAGGCGTTTGGCTTCATCCAGCACGCTGCCGACACTGCGGCTGTCCAGATCGCCCCTCAGCGCCGGAATGATGCAGAAGGTACAGCGGTTGTCGCAGCCTTCGGAAATCTTCAGGTAGGCATAATGCTTGGGGGTCAGCTTAACGCCGGCTTGCGGGATCAGCGAGGTAAAGGGGTTGTGCTCTGGCTTGGGCACATACTTGTGCACATGGTTCAGTACGGCTTCATAGCTGTGGGGGCCGGTGATCTCCAGTACATCCGGATGCACTTCGCGGATCTGGTTTTCCTTGGCGCCCAGGCAGCCGGTGACTATCACCTTGCCGTTTTCTTCCAACGCTTCACGCACGGCATCCAGCGACTCTTCCACCGCGGCATCAATAAAGCCACAGGTGTTGACTATTACCAGGTCGGCATTGTCATAGCTGTTGGTGACCTCATAGCCGTCGATGCGCAGTTGGGTGAGGATCCGCTCGGAATCCACCAGGTTCTTGGGGCAGCCCAGGCTGACAAAGCCGATGCGATTGCCGCTGGTTTGGGCCTCGGCAGGGCTGTTTTCCTGTGCCAGAGTCTTGGCCGGAGTGTCCAGAGTCGTGGTCTGCTTGGGATCAAAAATGTCGACTGATTTCTTCAAGAGCTGTTTTCCGCAATGCTAAAGCTGATGGAGCACGCTTGGGTGCCGGTAAAATTGGCGGCGATTATACCTCAGCCATAGAAAAGGTACAGTTGGGCTGGTTAATTTATGTTCTATGTTGCCATCTCGGTTGCCGCTTCAAAACGTCGTTGAAAAATTTTTTGATTTTTTTAACCCTTTTGTCAGCCGGCTGCGTTTCTATGGTCAACGAAAGCGAACTTTTTGGAGAACCAAGATGAAAAAATCTCTGCTGAATCTGGCGCTGATAGGCGCACTGTTACCCGCTACTCTGATGAGCCACTCGGTACTGGCTCAGGATAGACCTCTGTTGGAAACTACAGGTGTCAGCCAGATACAGGTTGAGCCCGATATGGCCGAAATCAATGTTGAAGTGTCATTAAGCGAATCTGATGCCAAGGCGGCCAAGGCCGCATCCGACAAGGCTGTGGCCGCTTTTATCGAGCGCCTGCTCAAGGCCGGGGTCGCCAAGGAGTCGATTGCCGCCGCCAATCTGAATCTGCAACCTGAGTATGTTTACCTCAAGGACAAGGCGCCTGAGCTCAAGGGGTATCGCGCCAGTCGCAGTGTGACAGTGTTGGTGAAACAGTTGGATCAGCTCAACCCCATACTGGACTCGGCGCTAATAGGCGGGATCAACAAGGTGAACCAGATCAACCTTAAGTCCAGTAAAGAAGCCGAGATGCGCAAGCAGGCGCGGCAGGCGGCCATTGAAGATGCCAAGCAAAAGGCCAGTGAGCTGGCGGCCGGATTCGGCGAGAAACTCGATGGCGTCTGGTCGATTCGTTATTTCGACCAAGGCCCGGTGCGCCCTGTGATGTACAAGGCCGCCATGATGGCTGAAGGCGCTATCAACCAGAGCTATGAGTATGGTCAGGTAACTTTCTCCGACAGGGTCGAGGTCAGCTACAAGCTGCGTGACTAAACCCAAGTTATCCTGTCTGACAGTTATGATGCGGGCCCCCTGGTGGTGCCCGCATTGTTTGTTTTATCTGCTAATATCGCTTGTTTGATGTTGGTGAGTTGTAGGTGATTTTGAAACAGCAGATACAATTTGTTGCTCCTTTGAGGCAGTCTCTGGACGCTTTTTATGCTTGAATGAGCCAGAGCCAATCAATCTTGCATAAGGAGTGTGCCGATGAAATTGACCCGTCTGACACTACTGGGAATAGGTTTATTCAGCCTGGTCGCCAGCCCATCAACCGTATTCGCCAATGTTACAGCGCAAGTCGGAAAGACCCACAAACAACGACTCTGCCTGGTGAATGAGACGGAATACACTGTGCCCGGCAGCGAGATTCAATCCCAAATTAATGACAAGGATTTCGATACGGGTTTGCAGGTGTTTATTCGGTATCGCGGCCAGAGCTGTGCCGAGAGCAAGCAGACTTTTGCCAGCCTGTCATTGCCGGAGCCAGAGTCACCAACGATGGATGACTACCGCTTGGTTATCCAGCGAAAACAAGCACCCGAGTCGGAAACCAAGGTTTGGGAATACCGTTACCAGCAAGGCTATTCGAAACTGGGCTGGCAGACACTGGCCAAAGAGGTGGAGGCCATTTTCTTATCGCCGGCGAGCTAGCTTAAGATGAGGGCCTGAAAAAACAAAAGCCGGTGGACAATATCACCGGCTTTTACTTTGAAGTCCTCGCGACTTATTTACCTTCCAAACCTGCGATCAACTTCTTGGTGTACTCAATGACAAACTGCTGACAGTGGATAGCGGTTTGTGGCTCAAACTCTTCGCCGTGCAGGTCGGTATTGGAGAGTACCCGAATCCCGATAAAAGGGATCGCATAGGCCTTGGCAACCAGGGCGGCCGCAGCGGTTTCCATCTCTTCGGCCGAGGTTTGATAAGTTTGGTGCAGCCACTCGATGCGGTCGACTTCGCGGTTCCACTCATCGGCACTGCCGATCACGCCGGTCACTACCTTGCCATGGCGATAAGCTGACGCCAGTTGTTGTCCCAGAGCCAGCAGCTTGGGATCGGCATCAAAGCGCTTGTGTTCCACCAGCTTGCCATCCTGACGCAAACGCATGGTGACATCGAAGTTATGCCAGCGTTTGGGATCTATGCCCTGGCCTTTGGGGTGTAGATCGCTGCGATAGGAACCCATATTGAAGCTGTATTTCCCCAATACTATGTCGCCGCGGTGCAGCGCCGGGTCGTGGCCGCCGGAGGTGCCCTGGTTGATAATAAAACCGGGTTGAAATTTTTCTATCGCCAGTGTGGTGGAGGCGGCGGCATTGGCCATACCTATTTCAGTACGGGACACTATGACAGGATAGCCATCCAGAGTGCCTTGCCAGAAAGTCCAGGAACCAAGAGTTGTCTGTTTGGGGTCTTTCAGGGCCTGAACCAGGGTGTCGACTTCGACATCCATGGCGCCTTGCAGCAGTATAGGTGACCGGGTGGGCGTTGCCATGGAATGGCTGGAGAACAAGGCACAGAGTGCCACACAAAAACGTTGTAACAGAGTCATTTGCACACCTTTAATTGTTATTTCAGTGTCGCGGTAGGGGAGGGCGATCCTAGGTGTAGCTGTGGTTGCCGTCAACAGCCGGAGTTGGCATTTGCGAGCCCAGACATGAGTCACTTGCCAAAGGCTTAATGCCAACCGGGAGGGATATTTACCGCCAGAGGCACAATCTGGCTTGCTATTGGGGCCGTGATAGTTAGAATGCCAGTCGAATACCTTTGAGTAGAGGCGCGCTGCCTAAGAGTAACCGGGAAGAGGGTGATGCCTTTGAGGCCCGGGGAAAGGAGTCGGCGCCGAAGTAGCCAGGCCATCAAACCTAGCTGCTGGTTCTGTATCTAACAGGTGCAGGACTGCCATAGTCATCCACTATGGAGCGCTACCTGAAGGAGCTGAGAAGTTTCTGCCCTCCTTGGTCTGAGTTTCTTCGATCCTATCGGTAGATCTCCACCTTAGTTGTTTTAGGTGTAAAGAGATCATGAATATCATGCATTTTGCGGACTCTCCCTGGTCCATAGTTCCTCCTCTGCTGGCGGTTGCGCTGGCGATCATCACCCGTAGAGTACTGCTCTCCCTCGGGGTTGGCATAGTCGCCGGCAGCCTGATGTTGCAGCAGTTTTCACCGCTGCAATCGCTGCGCTACCTGTTTGACAGTGTGCTGAAAATCTTCTGGGTCGATGGTGCTCCCAACAGCGATAACCTGAATATGCTGCTGTTTATGCTGCTGCTGGGTGGGCTTATCAGCTTGATGACCGCCTCGGGTGCGACCCGGGCCTTCGCCGAATGGGCCGCCAGGCGCTGCCAGAGCCGCAAGAGCGCCAAGTCGCTCACCGGCTTGATGGTGTTTGCCTTCTTTATTGACGACTTCTTCCACAGTCTGTCGGTGGGGCCCATTTGCCGCCCTGTGACCGACAGATTCCAGATCTCCCGCGCCAAGTTGGCCTATCTGCTGGACTCAACCGCGGCACCCGTGTGCGTATTGATGCCCATCTCCTCTTGGGGGGCCTATATCATCGCCCTGGTGGGCGGCATACTCGTGGCCCATGGGGTGACAGAGCAGAGCCCGATCGCCGCCTTTGTGCAGATGATCCCCATGAATCTCTATGCGGTATTTACCCTGATCATGGTGGTGGTAGTCATCGCCTTCCAACTGGATCTTGGGCCGATGCGACAGCATGAGCAGCGGGCGCTCGAAGGCAAGCTCTGGGATGAATCCAAGGGCCGGCCAATAGGGCTGGATATGGAAGCCCCGGCCGACAGCCGCGGCGGCATGCTGGATATGGTGTTGCCGATAGTGACACTGACGGCGGCGAGTATCTATTTCATGCTGGACTCCGGGGCTCAGGTATTGGCCGCCAATGGTCAGGCCTTCAGTGTGCTGGGCGCCTTTGAACATACCAATGTGGGTTCGTCTTTGGTTTATGGCGCCCTTTGCAGCCTGGCGGTGTCCGGCCTGTTGGCTCTGCGTCTCGGTCTTGGGATATCCACTTGGCTGCGCGCCGCCCCCAGAGGCGTCATGGCCATGTTGCCGGCGATCAACATACTGCTGTTTGCCTGGACCATAGGCGCCGTGGTGCGTGACATGGAAACCGGCAAATATCTCGCCAGCCTGGCCAACGGCAACCTGCCCACAGGGCTGCTGCCTGTGGTGGTGTTTGTGCTCTCCTGTGCAATGGCTTTTGCCACAGGCACCAGCTGGGGCACTTTTGGTATCATGTTGCCACTCGCCGGTGATATGGCCGCCGCCAGCGATATCCAACTCCTGCTGCCCATGTTGTCGGCTGTGCTGGCCGGCGCTGTGTTTGGCGATCACAGCTCGCCCATCTCCAGTACCAGTATTTTGTCGGCCACCGGCGCCGGCTGTCACCATATAGATCATGTGCTGACCCAGTTGCCTTATGCCCTGACCGTCGCCTTCGGGGCGGCGCTGGGGTATCTGGCCATGGGGCTGCTGCATTCCACCCTGGCCGGTTTCCTGGTGAGTGCCGCTTGGTTTGCACTCTTCTGCCTCTATCACGCTAGGCGCTTCCAGGCGGCTCCCGAGGCCGCCATCAGCTGAGGCTGAGATGGGATACAAAAAAGCCCCGGGAGTGTTCCTGGGGCTTTTTACTCTTGCCAAAGGCTTTTGCGTCGATAAGGAATATCAGTGATCCAGATAGAGATAGTTCTGCCAGCTTTTCATCCTTATCAATACTTTACGCATGATTGATACATGCTCAAAGCTATCGGAATAGATGGCGATCTCCACATTGGTGCCCAGTGGCAAATGATACTGACTCAGATCATCCAGCGGCTTGAGTTTTACCAGTGGCCGGCCGTTGAGGCGAATTTGTGACGAGCCATAGAGCTGCCCCTGCGCCTGCACCTGAGATTCACCTATGGCCGGCAGCACTTCGATCACTTCGGCTTGAAACACCTTGCCCGGCAGGGCGCGGAAGATCAGCTCGGCCTTGAAACCGGGTTTCAGCCGCAGCAGCGAGTTTTGCCTAAAGGCGCCGACAAAAAAGCGCTCCTCTTGATGGACAAAGGTCATCACAGGCCTGAGGGGCATGGGCACCACCATCATTCCCGGTCTCAGGGTCAACTGGGTCACATAACCGTCTGAGGGGGCGCGCATGCTGGTTTCTTCCAGATTGAATCTGGCTTTTTCCAACATGGCGGCAATTTCGGCCACCTGGGTGTTTTGCCCCTGATACTCGGCTTCCAGTGCCAGCTTGGCGCGCCGGGCTTCGGCCTCGGCCGCCTCTACTGAGGCCTGGGCGCCGAGATAATACTGACGACGGTTGTCGACATCGGCGCGGGTAAAGGCGCCTTTTTCAAAACCGCTGCGGTAGCGCTCATATTCCAGTTGGGTTCTGTCCCGTTCGGCCTCGGCCTTGATGCGACTGGCCTCGGCGGCCTTATAGGCGGCGTCCAGCCCCAATACCGCCTGTTTGGCCTGCTCCAGGCTGGCCTCCAGCCGGGTGACTTCTGTCTGATAAGGAGTCGGATCGACCCGGAACAGCAGCTCGCCCTCCTTCAGCAGTTTGTTGGGGATGACGGGTACTTCTATGACCTTGCCGCGCACCGAGGGGATCAGCGGGGTGGTGACATACATCTGGCTGCCCATGGCGGTATGGGGATGGTTGTAGTTCATCAACAAAATCAAGGTGCCTATCAGTACTACTCCGCCGAGCACGGCGGTGGGCACACTCCACTTGTTGAGCGGGATGCGGAAAATCTTGAAGATGGCGACGCAGATGGCGGTATAAGTTAGGATAAGCAAGAGATCCATTTATCTGTTCTCCCCATTTTTGTTATTGCTCTGGGTCTGATTATCTGTACCTGGAATGTCGGCCGAGTCTGTTGCCGTATCCAAGTCCACGCCGCTGGTGGGTTTGGGGGCGGCTGGGGGCTCTTCTGAAGATGTTTGGACTTGGGTTGGGGCTTGGTTTTGGCTTTGGACTTGGACTTGGGCACTCGGCGCTGCAAGAGCCTCTGCGGCATGCTTTTGGGCTTCCAGGGCGGCGACTTTTTCACTCAATAGCTCCAACTGTTGCGCCAGGAGTACGGTTTCATGGTGCAGTGATTGCTGCTCCTGTTGGATTTTGTCAAAGCCCCAGCCCCTGTCCTCGCGCCAGAGTGTGGCCCAGATCCACAGAAACGGCCACAGCACATGCAGGGTAAACAGGCTCACCCAGCCGGCATAGTGAATGGCGTCCTGATGGGGGTGGTTGCGTTTCTTGGCCAGCTCGTAGGGGATGTCGTGGATCACTATCACCCCGTAGAAGATCACCAGGGCGACAAAGATCAGCATCCCCAGTGCGATATAATCCAGTGTCATCTAATCGGGTTCCCTTATTCGCAAATACGCTTGAATAAGTGTAGATGGCTGCTGGCGGATTGCCCGGGAATGATGAATTTTTTCAGGGGTATAAGACGAAAATCGACTCGCGCCAGAATAGAGTTAGTTCTCTTTGGGCTCGGCAGGTCCCGGCAGCATAAGCTGATAAAACGCCAAATCCAGCCAGCGACCGAACTTATAGCCCACCTGGGGTAGGGTGCCTGAGTGTTTGAACCCCAACTTCAGGTGCAGGGCGATACTGGCCTGGTTTCCGGCATCTATGGCGCCCACCATGGTGCGCATGCCGCGCTCCCGGGCCTGGGTTATCAAATGCTGCATCAGAAAGCGCGCTACCCCTTTGCCTCTATGCTCCGGGTGCACATACACAGAGTGTTCCACCGAATAGAGATTGGCCGGATAGCCGCGAAAGGGGCCTAAGCTGGCAAATCCCAACAGTTGTCCCTGCTCATCCTCGGCGCCCAGAATCGGCCAGTTGCCTTGCTGTTTGGCGCCGAACCAGTCGCGGATCTGCTGCTCGCTCCTTGGCTGGTATTCATAAAGGGCTGTGGTATGGGCAATGGCATGGTTGAAGATGGCGCGTATCGCCTCGCCATGTTGCTCAAGTTGGCAGTGACACAGATGCATCTTAGGCTCCCAAGGTGGTTTCGCCTGAGTATGCCACAAGCCGGTCGATGCGCCATTACTTCAATGGGAACATATGAATTGGAGCAGGTAGCCATTCAGTGTGTTGTATTGCAGTCGAGAGGTGGGTGCTGTACTTGCTAGAGATGGTTAACATTAGCCAAAGTAACAGTTATTTTGATTGTATTAGGTCAATAAAAGGATGTGACAAATGAAAGTGGAGCAAAGGAGTCGTAAAGCCAGAGAAGTACATGCGGAAACCTTAATTAAAATAAGTACTAATCTGTTGACTGCTTTTGGTGTAACCATATTGATCTTGCCCTTGTCCGGTTTGGCCGGTATCGCGATCAAGAGCGGTGATACCGCTGAGCTTTGGGATCTGTTCCTTAAGTTGTTTGGCTCTTGGTATGGTGTTGTGGTGATTGCACTGGAGTTGCTGATAGGTTACATCGTGCTTTCTTTCCGTGATAGGGCGCTGGATGTCTATGATGAGCTTTATCCAGACGCCTGTGCCTCGGAAGTTGTCAAGGAGACGATAACCACTCCTGATATCAATCCGCCGAAAACGACTCCAAAGGCAGGTGAGCAAGCTTGAGCCTTTGTCAGTCGCGGCTCTCTTTGGGCGCTTGAAACTCGGTCAGGCTCATATCGGCATGCAGTACGGCTATCCGCTTGGGGGCGCCGTTTTCTGCCAGTTCCAGGAGGCCGATACCGCTTTGGTTGACCAGGCGTTTGCTGCGTTCCCCATTGGGGCGGCGGCCGCGGATCGACATACGTTTGCGTTTGGTCAGCAGATTGAGCGGCGAGAAATGCCCATAGAGCCAACCGTTGAGCTTATCAAACACAGGCAGCAGCTTTTCCGGGAACTGATTTTTGATGCCGCTGGCGGTGATCTGGTAAATGTTGGGACTGGCGCGGCGAAAGCGGATCCCTATGTCATAAGCAAAGGAGTAGTGCACATCGCCGGAGAGGATCACAAACTCCTGCGGGGTACGTCTGTGCATGAAGATCGACAGCAGGGCGTTGGCGGCGCCAGGGTGCGCCATCCAGTTTTCGGCGTCCACCAGCAGCGAAGCTCCGATCAGGGTGGCCGTGCGCTGCACCGCCTCAATCAGTTTGACCCCGAAAATCGGTGCCGCCGACACTATGATGACCTTATCCTGCCCCAGCAGTGCCTGCTGAAGATCCATCAGCGCCTCCCAATCCATCAACCCGGAAGGCTTGGCCAGGTTGGATTCGCTGCGCCAGCGGCGGGTACGGGTATCCAGTACCACCATTCTGGGTTGAGTATCCAGGGTGTAGTGCCAGTTCTCACACTTGAGCAGCTTGTCTATCAGGGCATCCTGGCGCTCACTGTCGGCCAGATAGAGGCCGCTCAGCTCTTCGAAAAAGTCGGTAAACCTCTTGGGTTGATTGCCGAGAGCCTGAAACAGGGTGTAACCCAGCAAGGCATTGCCTATGATGCGCTTGGAGAAGGCGTGGCCATAGGCGGCCTCTTCCCAGCGGGCCGTCAGGTTCCAGTCGTCGGTAATGTCATGATCGTCGAAAATCATATAGGTAGGCAGATGCGCCAAAAGGCGCCTAACCTTGCCAAGGCCAGCCTTGAACTCCAACAGATGTTGCCACTGGGCCTGCCACTCCTGTGCCCGTTTACCGCTCAGCCCGGGCAACTGTTGCGGCAGTTCCAGTTGCTGCCACAGTTCCGGCGACCAGATTAAAAGATACAGGGCAGTAACTTCGGCGAAGCTCAGCAGATGGTTTTCTGCCATCGAGGAGGTGAATATGGGGTGGTTGATATACCAGCGCCAGAGTGCTGTCTTGGCCGGATACTGGGTTCGGGGCAAGAGCTGCTTTGGCCGCAGGTAGAGGGAGTCTGGGCCATAATCTATCTGCGCCGAGTCTTTGAGCGGGGCGTCGCTAAAGCTTTCCTGTTTTAGTCCCAGCAGCGCTATTACCTGGGCAATGGCCACCAGGGTGGGGCCAGCCACATCATCGACATAGAGCTGATCGCCGCTCAACATCAGCAGCGCCGGTCGCTCGGCAGGGGCATTGTTCTGCTCCAGCAGAGTATCGGCCGCCACCAGTGCGTCGCCGCTGTGATGATGCGGGTTGCGACAGGAGCCGTGCAGCAAACGATCCAGCCTGGGCTGCAGCACCAGTTCGGGGGTGGATTTATCCGGATAACACAGGCCTTCGATATCGGCGAACAGCGACTGACCATCGGCATCTTCCAAGCTGTAACCCACGGCTTGCCCTTGGGGCAGCAATCCGGGAACCTCCAGGTGCAGCAGATACTGCCAGGCATGTTCGCCCAGTTGTACTCTGTGCACTTGTTCTTCATTCAACGGCAAGGGCGCCGACTTGTGACTCAACTTAAGCGTCAATTGCGGGCTCAACGGCTTGCTGCTGACCCACCAGAGGGTGAAATGGTCCCAGTCGCAGTGGCGCAATATCGGGCCGGCCAGGATCAGCGGCAAGGAAGAGGAAGTGGTCATCGGCGGGTTCTGCAGCCTCTCAGGAATGAAAAAAGGTGAATCCACAGGGTAAACAAGTGCTTTGGCTTTGAAAAGTCCCTAAAATGTGAAGCCTTGTTAATGATGTAAAGCAGCTGTGCCAAGGCGATAGCGGTAGGCATTGATATCCCTGAGTCTTGTGACACCACAGCCAACTTGGCATATCTGCCGCCTCAACGCCTTTGCAGGTTTTCGGATAATAGACGAATGAAAAGCACCCGGATGGGAATGGATGGCATATTTGGTCGAACCGGTGGCCTGGCGGCGGCCGATCAACTGGCGTTGCTGCGGGTTTTGGGGTTGCTGCTGCAACTGGGGCTGACCCTGCTCGGCAGCGATGCCTTTGGCCTGACGCTGCAGCCTGAACCCTTGTGGTGGGTGTTTGGGCTGGAAAGCGCCTATCTGGCCTTGACCCTGTGGCTGCGTCATCCCCTCTATCGCCAGAGTGCCGGTATCTTTATCGCCCTGTTGCTAGATACCCTGTTTTGGATCTCCTGGCTGTGGTTTTCCGGTGGGGCCACCAATGCCTTTATTTCGCTGCTGCTGGTGCCGATTGCGCTGGCGGCGGTCACCTTGCCCGCCTGGGGCAGTTGGAGCCTGGCGGCGCTGTCGACCCTGGCCTACAGTCTGATGATCTTGAGCTTGCCGGAAGGGCATATGCGCCATCACGGCATGGATATGAGCTCTCACTTCCTGGGGATGTGGCTTAACTTTGTGGTATCGGCACTGGTGTTGACCACCAGTGTCGCTCTGATAAGCCGTCGTCTGCGGCGCCAGGATACCGAGCTTGGTTGGCTGAGGGAAAATCAGCTGCGGCAGGAACAACTGCTGGCGTTGGGCACAGCTTCGGCGCAGATGGCACACCAGTTGGCAACGCCGCTGGCGAGCCTGAGATTACTGCTGGATGAAGCCATGGAAGAGGGCCTGGATGCCGAGGCGCAGGCGCAAATGGGCCAAGCGCTGTCCCGCTGTGAAGTCACTCTCAATGAACTGCGCCGCGCCACCGAATCGATTCGTGAGCGCCGCCGTCAGGCCGTGACATTGGCGGCACTGGGGCAAAATATGCGCCAGCAACTCATGCTGTTGATGCCCGAGGTGGATTTCAGCCTCACCCTGCCTGCTGGCCTGACTGAACGTGAAATTATCACAGATGCCAGTCTATTGCCGGCGCTGCTGGCGCTGGTGGATAACGCCGCCAAGGCCAGCCTCAACAATACAGGCGAGCCCAAGGTTGAAATTGGCTTCGACTCCCTCGGTGACACTCGGCTTGAAATTAACATCAAGGATTATGGCCGAGGCATAGAGGCGCATCTCTTGGGCGAGCTTGGGCTGATGCCAGTGGCGAGCCGCACAGGTATGGGGGTTGCCGTGCTCTTGAGTCACGCCAGCCTGGAGAAACTGGGGGGCGAGCTGGTGTTGCACAACGGCCCACAGGGCTGTGAGGCGCGTATCAGTCTGCCCTTATTGCCGGTTTCTGCCGGTAAAGGAGATGCGGCATGAAGCGGTTATTGATAGTTGAAGATGACCTGGCGCTGGCAGCCATTCTGAAACGGCGTATGCAGCGGCATGATTTCGAGTGCTGCCATGCCGAAGATGCCAGCCAAGCACTGCTCAGCGCCCGCAGCTGGCAACCGAGCCATGTGCTGCTGGATATGAAATTGGCGCAAAGCAACGGCCTCAACCTGATAGTGCCGCTGCGAGCCAGCTTGCCCAAGGCCTGTATTGTGCTGCTAACAGGCTTTGCCAGCATAGCCACTGCGGTGGAGGCGGTGAAACTGGGGGCAGACAACTATCTGGCCAAGCCGGCCGATACCCGGACACTGCTGGCGGCACTCAAAGTCGAGCCTAAATCCCACACGGCTTCATCCCTGCCTGATGAAACCCCGCTGCACCCCAAGCGCTTGGAGTGGGAACATATTCAGCAGGTACTCAATGCCAATAAGGGTAATGTCTCGGCCACCGCCCGCCAGTTGGGAATGCATCGCCGCACCCTGCAACGCAAGCTGGCCAAGAAGCCTGTTGCTTAAAAAAATCCCGGCCTTTCGAGACGAGAAAAGGCCGGGGCAGGTTCAATTGCAGTGGAAATCTCAACGGCCTGCGGGAGCACGGTGAGGATGAACCCTTAAGCGGGCAACCGGGGCGCCCTTAAAAACGGTACTCGCCCATGACCCAGGCGTTGAGACCGGGTTGTGGCAAACGCTCGCCAACGGCGATATCACCGCCCATTACCCGGTTATAACCGGCGAGATGATCGACATATTCTCTGTCCAGCAGGTTATCGACCCCGGCCTTGAGCATAAAGCTGTCACCGCGGTAACCGGCCGCCAGATTCACCAAGCCGTAGCCTGCAGTTTCCTGCTCCAGCTGAGTGGCCGACACCTTATCCTGGGCGGCAACCGCTACTGTCTCCAGGCGGGCAAACCAGCTGCCCTGATCCCAGTTGAGTCCCAGAGTCAGGTTGGGTGGGGCGATACGGTAAAGCTTGTCTTCCACGTCGCGGCGCTCACCATAGGTATAGGCTGCCTGCAGATCCAGGCTCCACTGTTCATGCAACTGCCAGTGGGCGTTGACATCCATGCCGTAGAGCAGGGCGTCGGTATTGCTGAACACCAAAGTGTTGGCATCGCCGGCGGCGATAACGGCGGGGTCATCCGTGGGCAGGCCCTGAATATAGTTGTCTATCCTTTGGACAAACACCCTAGGGGTCAGGTTGAAATCCTGACGGTGTAAATCCAGCCCCAGCTCCAGTTGCCAGGCGGTTTCCAGCTCCAAGTCCATCTGGCCCACATAGGTACGGCCATCGGCCAGGCCGCCGGTGGACTGCATCGGCACCCAGAGATAGCGCTGTTGATAGCTGGCACTGGCCTGTTTACGCGCCAGGCCGATTATGGCATCCAGCTCACTGTCGATTTCAAAGCGGCCGTTGATCACCAAGTCCAGCCCGGTATCGTTTTGGCTGCGATCGGCCTGATTGAATCTGTCCATCAGGGTCTTGATTACCGGTTTCATCGCCGCCATAGAGTGACTCACGGGATCGGCATCAAACCTGTAGTGTTTCACCCGGCTACCCAGTTGCCAGCTCCACCGGCCAAAATCCTGCTGCCATTGGGCGTAGAGGCTGTAAACACTGTCGTTGACACCGTTGAAGTTATCCACCCGGAACTTGCTGTTGCTGGGGTCTGTCACCACAGTGTCGTGCTCGGCATGGCGCCAATCCAAGCCAAATTCCCAGCTGTCTTTCGCCATTTGCCAATGGCCGTCGAAACTCTTGGAGTCGGCTATGGTGTAGCGCGGTGCCATGGTAGGCATTTTCATTCGCAGACTGAAGTTGTCCATGCCGTGACGGGCATCGCTGTAGCCCAGATGCCAGCGCGTTTGCCAATCGGCCAGCAGGTGCTCACCACTGAGCTTGAACCTGTCGGTGCGGATATAGTCGATATCCATCGGCAGCGCCGGGGTGGCGGCATCTGTGGTTTCCAGATGCTGGAACGAGAAGGCTATCGACTCATCATCGGCGTTGCTGTCGGCCAGGTTGAACCTGTATTCACCACCGAACACCTGCTTGTCGTAGACCCCTGGCAGCAGTGGGTGGTTATCGCCGCTCTCGGGCACATCATTGCCCTTGAACAAGTCGCCATACAACATGAGTGCCTGACGCTCGCCGCCGAAGTTGCTCTTGACGCCGATGCGGCTCTGCTCGCCATTGTGCTGGTATTGGCCGCTGACCAGGCCGCTGACTTCATCGAAACGTGCCTGGGACTCCACTACCCGGATGCTGCCACCCAAGGTATCGACGCCGCTGGCGACCGGGGCTATGCCGCGATCCAGCTCTAACTGCTCTGTGATCACAGGTACGGCATAACTCAAGGGGGTATCCATGGCGTTGGGACCGGCACCGGCCATACTCATGCCGCCGACCTGGGTTTCGACTCTATCGCCAAAGAGGCCACGATACTGGGCTATGCCGGTAAGCGGGCCGTTACTGTTGACGTTGGCGCCGGGCAGTGACTTGAGCAGACCACTGATATCGGCCTTGGGCGCGGTGGCTTCAGGCGAGGTCTGCAGCACGCTGCTCTGTACGCTGCCGCGTACCACCAGCACTTCCATGGGAGAATCACTGGCCTTGGCGGCTGAGCCCAGACCGATTATTGGCAGTAAAGCCAGAGCGAGAGGAGAAGGTGAAAAGCGCATATCTTATTGATTTTGGTTGTTTTGAATGACCCATTTTGGGTCTTGTGCGCGGATGGGGCAAAGCTAAACAGCCAAAGTGCGACAAGCTGTCGCACCCGGGAGAGGGTCAAACCAAGGGGGTGAACTTAATCAGTTCGGCAATACTGTGAACACCAAGCTTTTTCATGATCTTGGCGCGATGCACTTCTATGGTTCGCAGCGACAGATAGAGAGCTTCGGACATCTGTTTATTGGTCATTCCCTGCACCAGCAGCTGCAGTACCTGCTGCTCACGCTCGGTCAGGGTGGCGTATTTCTGCTGTAGTTGCTGCTGTTCATGGGTCTTGAGGCTGTAGTCGAAGGCTTTTTCGATGGCGGCGGCCAGCGCCTTGCCGGCAACCGGTTTCTGGAAAAAGTCGCAGGCTCCCTGACGAAAGGCGTCACCGGCCATCGGCAGATCGCCATGGCCGGTGAGAAATATGATCCCCAAGGGGCTGTTGGCCTCCAATAATCTCTGCTGTACCTGCTGGCCGGTGAGTTCCGGCATGCGGCTGTCGAGGATTACGCAGCCAGGCGCCTCCAATTCGGCGGCCTGGAGAAATGCCTGGCCGCTGTCAAAGGCTTGCAGCCGGTAACCGAATTGGCTCAGCATAAAGCCAAGTGAATCCCGGACGGCGGCATCGTCGTCCACCAAATAAAGCGCTGTGTCAGTCACATACTTGCCTCTCTCGGGTGAATAAGCCAATCCTAATCTTTGTCGCGACTGGGCTCAAACCCGGTTGTTGGCTTTTAGAGCCAGATCACTGAGGTGTTGGCCGACATTTGCCCTCCATCAAGTTATTTTTTCGCCGTCTGTATTAGCTTATCTTCATGGATGAAAGGGGAGTTGGAATGGCCAGAATATTAATCTTGATACTGTTGTTGGGGGCCGGGTGTGCTTCGGCTTCGGCGCAACTGTATGAACCGGCGACCGATGCCGAAATGGGTGACGAGCCCATAGAGGCTGTGTTTCGGGTCGGGGTACTGGCCAATCACGGGGTTGCCCAGGCAAAAGAGAGATGGCGCCCCATGATGCGTTATCTCAGCCAACAGCTGCCCGGCAATCGTTTCGAGGTGGAGCCGCTGACCTTTGATCAAATGAGCCAGCAACTGCTGGAGCACAGGATCCACTTTATTGTGACCAACCCGGGGCAGTATCTTAGTCTCAGCAGCAAGCTGCCCCTGTCCTGGCTTGCCACCATGCGCAGTCGCAAGCATCAGGGAACCACCTTTGCCATCAGCTCGGCGATCATAGTGCGGGCCGACAGCCCGGTGCGTAATATTGAAGAGCTGCGTGGTGCCACTGTGGTGGCCAGCGATCCTCAGGCGCTGGGGGGATATCAGGCGACAGTAGGCTTGCTGAATAAGCGTGGCTTTGCCGCCAAGCGTTTTTTCGGCGAGGTGCGTTTTCTGGGGTTTCCGCTGGAGCCTCTGGTTTACCAGGTGCGTGACCGCACAGTGGATGCCGCCATCACTCCCTTCTGTACCCTGGAAGAGATGGTGGAAACCGGCTTGGTGCAGCGCCAGGACTATCGGGTGATCAACGGCGTCAAGCCCGAGGGCTATGACTGTGAAACCAGCAGTGCCCTCTATCCCAACTGGTCATTTGCCGCCTCGGACCTGGTGCCCAGCCATATCACCCAGTCGGTGACCCGGGCGCTGTTCGACTTGCCTTCCGACTCTGAAGCGGCGATCAAGGCCGACACCATGGGCTGGACAGCTCCTATCAGTCAGCTCAAGGTGATCAAGCTGTATGAGGAGCTGGATCTCCACGGCGGCCCACCCCCTTTGTATGAAGCCGCCATCGACTGGGTACGCAAGAACAAAGAGTGGGGCGGAGCGCTGCTGTTACTGTTCCTGATCTCCACTCTCTACCACCTGTGGCTGGAGTACAAGTTCCGCCAGAAGAGCGAATTCTTGCTGGCAACAGAGCGACAGCTGCGGGATAAAGAGTTGCAACTGGAACGAATGCAGAGTGCCGCTATTCTGGGCGAAATTGGCGCCGGGCTGGCGCATGAGCTCAACCAGCCGATTGCCGCCATTACCCAATACAGCGAAGGCGCCATGATGGTGCTGGAGCAGCGCGCCGCCGAGGGCTGTGGCGAGCGCGCCGATGCCATGCGTGAGGTGCTGACCAAGATCAATAATCAGTCTATCCGCGCTGGGGCCGTGGTGCATCGTATTCGCGGCTTGTTGCGTCGGCGCCGGGCAGAATCTGAGCCTGTGGTGATAGAGTCGCTGCTCAGGGATGCACTGGCGCTGTTTCAGCGGCCGATGGAGCAGCAGGGCGTCGAGCTCAAAATAAGTCGTCGCGGGCCGGAGCGGCCATTGCTGGGGGATGCAGTGGGGCTGAGTCAGATGCTGGTTAACTTGCTGAAAAATGCCATGGATGCCCTGGATGCGGTATCGGGTAAACGGGAGATCCAACTCAAACTCGACTATCAGGCCGCGCCCCCAGCCGCCGGGACCAAGGGAGAGTGGTTGCTGTTGGAACTCTTGGATACAGGCACGGGGTTGAGCGCCTCGGCGGCGGAATTAATGCTGTCTTTCGCCACCACCAAGGAGGATGGATTGGGGCTGGGATTGGCTATCTGCCGCGACGTGGTGACCCAGCATAATGGTCATCTGGAGCTGGAAAACCGCCGCGAGTGCCGCGGCTGCCGAGTGCGGGTGTGGCTGCCTCTGGGGGCAACAGCCCTGAGCGAATAAAAGCCCAGAGCGAATAGAAAGTCCGGCGCTAATCCCGACAACACTGCGCAAGAATGGGCTAGGTTCAAATCAACGGAAAGCGCCGCTCAAATGTCTGAAACCTGTCGGCCAGAAAATCTATCACCCGCCGCACCTTGAAGCTGGGGTAGTCGGTATGCAGGTACAGGATTTGCAGCGGCACAGTCTCGCATTGCTGGGGCGAAAAAAGGTTAATCAGCCGCCCGGCATGCACATCTTCGGCGACATCCAACCAGCTCTTGAAGGCGATGCCCTGGCCCTCCAGGGCCCAGTCGCGAATGACGGCGCCATCATTGGCTATTCGCCTGCCTTTCACCTCGACGGCCAATGGGTTACCGGCTTCCGTGAAGCCCCAGCGTTGCCAAGGCTCGCCGCCACGATTGAGGATCAGCACCTTATGTTGGCTCAGTTCATGGGGCGTCTTGGGCCGACCATAATGGGCCAGATACTCAGGCGAGGCCACCGCCACCCTGTGCACATACAAGAGATGCCGCCGCATCAGGCTGGAGTCGCTCAAATGGCCGTACCTCAGTGCCAGGTGAACATTCTGGCCGATGAGATCTGTCAGCTGATCGCCGAAGAAATACTGCAGTGACAACTCGGGCGCCCCGGCCATCAGTTGGTCCAGCCAGGGACGTATCAGGCTGCGGCCCAAGTCCGAAGGCAGTGCCAACCTGACTTCTCCTTTGAGCTCGCCGCGGCTTTCCGCCAACGCCATGGCGGCGTTGTCCAAAAGCCCCATCGCCTGACGGGCGGCATCGACAAACACTTGTCCCTCTTCGGTGAGCTGCAGTCGCCGGGTGGAGCGGGCAAACAACTGGCTGCCCAGCTTCTTTTCCAGCCGCTGCAGTGCGGCACTGGCGGCGGCCGGGGTCATGCCCAGCTCGCGTCCGGCGGCAGACAGGCTCTGAAGTTCGGCCACCCGTAAGGCCAGTTGCAGATCATTGAGATGATACATTCAAAAATTATTTGAAAATAAGTTAAGTAATAGCCCAATTATCAATCAAGTTCGAAAGATAGACAATGAGCCTGTGAAGTGTTCCGGCGAGCTCGCCATTCAGTCATCAGGAGTTTCATATGTCACTGTTCGTTCCATATTCCCTCAAGGGATTGTATCTGTCCAATCGGGTGGTCATGGCCCCCATGACGCGTTCGCGCACCAGTCAACCGGGCAACATTCCCAATGCCATGATGGCGGAATACTACCGTCAGCGCGCCTCGGCAGGGCTTATCATCACAGAAGCCACCCAGATTTCCGACGACAGCCAGGGCTATTCCTTTACACCCGGGATCTACACCCAAGAGCAGCTGCAGGGATGGCGTTTGGTTACCCGCGCCGTGCATGACGCCGGTGGACGAATCTTCAATCAGCTTTGGCATGTTGGCAGGGTGTCTCACCCCGTGTTCCAGAAGGGAGATGCGCCGATAGCCCCTTCGGCCATAGCACCGACGGCGACTCAGGTGTGGGTTTCAAACGGCAGTGATGGTGGCCAGATGGTGGATTGTCCGGAACCCAGAGCCATGACCCAGGCTGATATCGACCGGGTTGTGAATGATTTTGCCAATGCCGCAGTCAATGCCGTTGAAGCGGGTTTTGATGGCATTGAGGTACATGGTGGCAACGGTTATCTGATCGATCAGTTTCTGCGGACCAACTCCAATAAGCGTAACGATGCTTACGGCGGCACTAAGGCCAACAGAGTGCGTTTCCTGCTGCAGGTGGTAGATGCCATCGCCGAACGCATAGGCCCGGAGCGGGTGGGGATTCGCCTGGCGCCCTATGTCACCTTTAAGGATATGGCTTGCCCGGAAATCGTCGACACCATACTCCTGGCGGCGGCCGAGCTTAACAAGCGAGGAGTCGCTTATCTGCACTTGTCTGAAGCCGATTGGGACGATGCGCCTGAGATTCCCGAAAGCTTTCGTCGCAGCCTGCGTCATGCCTTTCCAGGCTGCATCATAGTGGCCGGTCGCTACGATCTTGAGCGCGCCGAGACAGTATTGGAGCAAGGCTATGCCGATCTGGTGGCCTTTGGTCGCCCCTTTATCTCCAACCCGGATCTGCCCAAACGTTTACAGCTCGGTAAGCCGCTGGCGCCGCTCGGCATTGGCCCACTGTTTGGAGGCGGCGCCGAGGGATACACAGATTATCCGGCGTTGCAGCCTCTTGAGGTGGGTCAATGAAGCGGGAAAGCCCGGCGCTCAATGCGTCTCGGGCCTTGAGCCGCGCCGCTATTTGGCCGGCCTTGCTCTGTAGCGCTTTGGCCTTAAGTGCTGCATCAGTAGTGGCCAGACCGGCTGCTTTGGCAACAAACCTGCCTGTGCCCAAGGTTCTGGTGACAGATGGCAGTCAGGCTGAGGCCGAGATTGTTCAGGCGGCCCGTCTTTACGCCGCATTTTGGAACAGTGGCGATCCGGCCTTTGCCCGTGCAGCCCTGAGTGAGCACTTTGTCGATCGTACACTGCCAAGCGGGCGGCCCCAGGGACTTGGCGGGGTATTACAGGCATCAGAGGGCTTCAGACAGGTGGTGCCGGATCTCAGCGCTGAGATTGAGCATCTCCTGGTGGCCGATGACTATGTCACTGTGCGTCTGAGGTTTCGTGGTCATTTCAGTGGCCAATTTGGCGAGCAGCAGGGTCAGGGGCAGGCGATAAATTTTCAGGCGGTGGATCTCTACCGGGTTAAGCAAGGCCGTATTACAGACAACTGGCATCTGGAAGACTATCAGAGTCTTTTCTCCCAGATGAATCTCAAGCCTTAAGGAGCAAAGAGTATGCATTCACGCAGACAATTTTTAATGGCCGGTGGCGCTCTGGCTGCCGGTTTGGGTCTAAGTCAAACCGCCGTGGCCGCTGGTGGTATGAGCACGCCCATGTTGCTTCCAGGGGCAGCGGCCGCTGATGGCAAAAATAACCCAGCAGGCAAGCGCCATTTCTGGCCCAATGGTGAGCGCCTGGTTATCTCCATCTCAATGCAGTTTGAAGCGGGAGCCCAAGGGGCAAATGCCGAAGGGCCGTTTCCCCCCATGGAGCCGGGTTATGTTGATACCATCACGCCGACTTGGTACGCCTACGGCATGAATGAGGGGATCCCCCGGCTTTTGCGACTGTGGGACAAACACGGTATCAAGGTGACGTCGCACATGGTGGGGCGGGCTGCTGAACTGGCTCCTGAGCTTGCCAGAGCCGTGGCCGAGCATGGTCATGAGATCTCCGGCCATGGTCAGAGTTGGACGCCGCAGTACAGCATGAGTGAAGCCGAAGAGCGCGGCTCCTATGAGCAGAGTATTGCCACTCTGGAGCGGATCACCGGCCAGCGGCCGTTGGGGTTCAACGCCTTTTGGATGCGGCATACCCCCAAGACGCTGGAGATACTGCAGCAGCTCGGTTTTATCTATCACATAGATGATCTGGGCCGCGACGAGCCGTCGCTGCTCCCTGTCAAAGGAAAGCCGTTTGCCGTGGTGCCCTATAGCCTGCGCAACAACGATATAGGCCGCTTCGGCGGCAATACAGCCATGACAGCCGCGGCCTTCCTGCAGGAACTCAAGGATGAATTTGACTGCCTTTATCTCGAAGGGGCAGACCGCAGACGCATGATGTCCATCAGTGTTCACGACAGGATAGGCGGTGCCCCCGGAATCGTCAGCGCACTCAATTCCTTCCTCGAGTATGCCAAGTCTCATGCAGATGTCGGTTTTATGCGTAAGGATGAGATTGCCAGGTGGGCCTTGAGCCAAAACGATGTGCCGCTTAATCCGCCGCGACGCTTTCCGGCAGGCTAAGTGGCCCGGCAGATAACGCCTGCCATCGAGTCTAAAGCCACCATCCCGGGCTCAGTTTGAACCGGGATGACGGCTTTGTGGATTGAGATCAGCGCAGTGCGCTCAGGGTTTGCCACTGACGGCGGCCGAATTCCAGCACCACACCTACAGCCAGACCGGCGGCGGCATTGACGGCCAGGCTCACCACAGCGGTCGCCAGGATAACAAAGATACAGAAAGGCTTGCCGTCCAAGAGGCGTTTGGACCAGGCCAACTGCAAGCCGGCGGTGGACAGCAGACTACCGAGAATAGCCAGCGGAATAAGGCTCAGCAGCCAGGCCACGTTTTCCCCCCAGGAGAGGGCTATTAGCAGGCAACTGCCGCCGAAGATCAGCGGCGCCCACAGGCGGCGGGCACCGAAATGGTATTGCACCGCCAACCCACCGGCACCGTGGCACATGGCCGAAGCACCGAAGGGGCTCAGCAGCAGATTGGCCAGGCCAGAGCTGGTGGCAAAGGCCTGGGGGCTGAAACGCTTGCTGTCTTCGGGGAACTTCTCTTTGGCCATTACTGAGGTGGCGATAACTGCATTGGTCAAAGTCAACGCCAGTTGCGGCAGCACCAACAGGGTCGCCGCGGCGCCCCAGTCATTTAACTCGGGCCAGCTCAAGTGCCAAGGCGTATTGTTGAACACAAAGCTGCTGTCGCTGCCGCCTTGCTGGTATTGCCACAGCATGCCGAGGGCAATCACCAAGGGCATGGCCAGATAGCGCAGCGGGATAAAGCGGGCAAAGAAAATCAGTGCGAAGGCGCCGAATCCCAGCACAGGCTCGTCGGCCATCATCTTGAAACCCATCCACAACAGTTGCAGCCCTATGGCCAGTTGGATACCGACACTGACAGCCTGGGATATTTGCCGCGACAGCCAACTGATGGCGCCGGAGGCCGCCAGTAACAGCAGTATTACTCCCATCAGCATGGCGCTGGCTTGCATCATGCCGGGTGTCAGCCCTTGGGCAATGACCAGGGCGGCAATCACCTTCATGGGTTGCACGGGAATGGGGCGGCGATAAAACAGGGCGGTGGCCAGGGCAAAGAGACCGAAACCGAGAAAAATGCCTTGGGGGGAAAACTGATTCAGGGCGATTAGCCCAAGCACAAGAGGAAGAAAGGTTCCCAGATCGGCAAAGGCGCCGCTGAGCTCACCCAGGGAGCGGTTTAATGAGGAAAAAGTCTTGCCGTTTGTTGTCATTGCACTTGCCACAGAAAAGGATACCCAGACAACGCAAGAAAAATGCCATTTTTTGTAGGGAGTTGCATCATCAATGACCCGAATTTACCGTCATAGTCTAATTCAGTGTAGTGCCGCTTGGACACTTTGGCCCGATTCTGGGTCTAAATGTCTTTTTTAGGGATAAGTGGCATCTCGTTTGGAGAGTACCAGATGAGAGAGTACCAGATGAGAGAGTGGCAGATGAGAGTGACCGGCTCCCGGGAGGCAGGGAGATGCGGGAGCCGGTCTTCAGGGCTTGCCTGAATCTGCTCAGCGGGCGTGGCGAGCGCCGCCTTTGTGTTTCATGGGGTCGTCCTCATAGCCCAGCGCCTGCCAGTCGAGGCGGTCACCGCCGTTGTGGCAGTCGGCGCACTTGAGAGCTTCACTCTTGGGCGAGACCATGTGGTTGATACGCCACCACATTTCGGTTTGAGCAAAGCCGTACTGACCGCTGTAGCTGATACCCTTGGCCTGCATGGGCTCACTGGCGGCCATCCCTAAGCGAATCGCCTTATCCCAGTCAAACTCAGACCAGAAACCGCCCTTGCCATAGGTCTTGGGATTGAGCAGCACCTTGTTGACCTTGTCGTACACCTGCTTGCCTGTGTGCACCTTGAAGGGGTAGATCTTCGCCTTGGGATCCTGAATGTCACCCAAGGGGAAGGTCAGACGGGTGACCTGCTCGGGATCCATCTTGTCACCGGCCATATAGGCATCGGCGCGGCCGTTGTACCAGGCGTAGCTGGGCTTGACCATCTTGCCCCAAACGAAGCTGCCCTTTTTCTTGGCGTAGCTGTGACGACCATATTGATCCAGGCTCTCTTCCCTGTCTTCACCGGCAGTTGACCAGTCCCAGTGCAGCTTGGTGGGTTCATGGCGGGCAAAGAAGGGAATGTGGCAGGTCTGACAGGCCACAGTGGCTGCGTGCTTGTTCAGCTGTTTGTTGCCGTGTGGTGCACTGTCGTGGCAATTGTCACAGCCGATATGATCTTCACCGCCGGGGGACACACCCATGGCGTTACCGCCGATCATATGCTTCTGGGTGGTGTGGCAGTCCTGACACTGGAAGTCGTTGCCATCGCTGTCCATGTGCACATCCGTGGCCTTGTCCGGGTAGGCCATGGAAGAGTCGAGGTCGCCATGCTTGACCGCATCTCCGCCGCCACCGTAGAAGTGGCAGCTGCCGCAGTTATCCCGCACCGGCTTGCCGACATTCTGGGCGACCCGCAGCAGATCCACTGTCTTGAATACCTCTCCGGCCGCGACGGGATCTTTGACATAGGTGCCCGTGGTGTCATGGCACACCAGGCAGTCCACCTTGGTCTTGTCCTTGAAGTCGAAGCTGTTGTCTTTCCAGCCGTAACCGGCATGGCAGCCGGTACAGCGAGGTTCGTTACCGGCAATGGAAACACAGAAGTTGTTGATGGAGTTTTTCTTGCCCCGTTTGACTGTGCGTCCGGGCAGTTCCTGCTCCAGCTCCCAGGTCCAGTGGGATGACAGCATAAAGTCATCGGCGTCTTTTTCATGGCACTCAAGGCAGGCCTGGGTCACTTCCGAGCCTGTGTTGAAGGGGCCCTTGAGCACTTCTTTGTGGGGGCCGCCGGCCTGGGCTGGGCTCAGGAGGCCGAGCCAGAGTGCCGTGGCTATAAATGGCAGATAAAATGTTTTCATCTGTGTTCCTCCCTAGAAATTCACTGTCAGTGAGGCGTTGATATCCAGCGCCGTATCCACCACGGGCAATAACGAATAGGCGCTGCCGTCCAGCACATCATCCACCTTCACAGGTGCACCCACGGGCGTGCCCGAGCCAGTGTATTCATAGTCGTAGTAGAGCCCCGCCAGCTTGATAAACATCCTGGGATTGATGTCGAAGATGTAGTAGGCCTCGGCCACATGGCCGCGGGTGGCCAGCTTGCTGCCGACCGGGTCGTCCTGGGCCTGGGTGAAGGGCGTCCAGTACTTGGAGCCATAGTTGTATTCCAGACCGAACTTGCCGTAAGGCGCCGGGATCTGCATGCCGATATAGATGCCGTAACCATCGTGGGAGGCATCGGACTCGGCGCTGGATGGCACCAGCAGCAGTTCATCGCCACTGCTGTTGAGCTCTGCCTGGAACACGGCGTCGGTCAACATGCCGCCGAACATGCCGGCGTTGCCGTTGCTCTCGCCGCGGGTCCAGCCGAAGGAGGCAAACAACTTGAGATCGTCATCGGATTCATAGGCATAGCCCAGGCCGCCGAGGTACATGTCGCCTATGACCCCGCTGGGTTGCACCCGGGTAACAAAGTTGAAGTTGTCGAATTTCTGCAGATCGCTGTAGAGGGTGGGGGCGAAAATCCCGGCCAACTCGTTGGGGAAGGCCATGGTGCCCTTGAAGCCGTCGTTGATATCCCGCGCGGCAAATAGGGTCAGCTGCAGGAAGTGGTTACCGTCGTTGATCACATCAATGTTGAAACCGCCCAGATGGGTGTCCTTGCTGACGGTATCGCCATAGAGCTCGCCGTTGCCCCATTGGGACTCAAAGCCCTGACCGTAACAGAAACGCACCACCTGGCCTTCTATCCCTGTGAGCTCTCCAAGCTTGTAGCCCAGAGTGGCGCCGTCAAAGTTGAAGTTGACCAGGTGCCCGGAAGGGGTGCCGCCACGCTTTTCATTTTCCCGGTAGTGGCTCGGCGGACCATAGGTGGAGGGGCGACGGCCGACAGACAGATAAAACTCGCTGCCGCCGATGTTTTTCCAGTCAAAGTAGGCGCGCTCGACCCGCAGCCAGTCGCCGCTGGGATTGCCTGAGTTGGTGCCGTCCATGGTGAAGGAACGCCAGGAATCAAACACCTGCACACCGGTGGAATCGCCCCAGTCCTTGAACATTGTCAGGCGTCCGGCAAAGCTGACGTTGTCCCACACCTTGGCCTTGAGATCGAGCCGCAGCCGGGTGGTGTAGAAGATGTCATTGTCTATGTCGCCACTGCTATAAGGCGCCAGCACATAGGGCATAACGCCTTGCAGTTGTCCCTGGGCAAAGGCGTTGGCCAGCTCAGGGTTGGCGGCCATCATCTTGCCAAGGGGCGAGGTGGGGTCCATGGGGTTGCCCAGTTCGCCGGCCATGGCTTTGGCGCCGAAGTCGTTGAAGTCCATCTTGATCGCCGGATGCCAGGTGACATTGCCGTAGTGCAGCGAGTGGGCTCGGGTGCGAAAGTCGCCGCTGATCTCCAGTCGATCGAGCGCCGTGTGCCGCTCTGTCTTGTCCACCCGGCTGTTGAGTATATCCAGCTCTTCGGTGATCTCCTGCAGTTGCTGTTTAAGCTCGCGGATCTTGGTGCTGTCATCCAGTTCCCCGGCCTGGAGCTGGGGGCTGCCCAGCAGAGCCAAACCCAGTGCCTGGGCCACCGCCAGTGCGATAAGAGTGCGCATAGTTGATTCTCCTGACCGGCCTTGCCGGTCGTTTTCAGGCAGCAAGCAGCCCTGGGGTAACCCCATACTTGGCTTGCAAGCTGTAAATTTAGTTAAGTGATTGGCGCCTATGCGCTCGGATCAACCGCAGGTCTGGGGTTGATCCGAGTCGGCGGCATGGTCGTACAGGAACTGTTGAATATCCTTGAGTTCCTGCTCAGTTAAAGGCTGAAACGCCTCGGGTTTGGCTTTGTGTTTGTCTCTGGCGAAGAATCTGTCCCATTGGCTCATGGTCTTGCTCATGGGAGTCAGTTCGCCACCTATGCCTGCTTTGCTGTGACACTCTTTACAGACTTTCTTGTACAGGTGTTTGCCTTTCTTGGGGTTGCCGCCGTCGGCTGCGGTGGCGCCTGTGGCCAATGCACAGGCTAAAAGCAGAAGGCCGAGTTTGCTGCTGGTGTTCATCATCTATTCCTCTGGGGTGACCGCCCGCTCCGTTAATGGGCTGTTATTTTATGTGTCCTTGCGGTTGTCAATTTAGCAATCCTGAGGTGCGTCAGCTTTGAACTGGATCACCTTCATAAAAATAATCTAATTGATAAAAATATCATTGAAATAAATCTAATGGATTGGATGGTTTTATACTTGCAATGTATTGATTTGTTTTGTTTTTAATCTTTATCTGTTGACCTGTTAGAGAAGCCGTGAGTGGGATTTATAGCGGTTTTTTAGGCGTGATCAGCTTAACGTTTGTGAATATTTGTCGCGGCTAAAGTTGCATTTGTTAACTCTTGGAGTGCATCTACAGACTCTTTTCTCATCAATCTGGGGCAGGATTCCCTTCACACTTTCACGCCCTTTCCGGCGTCTTTGCGGGGGCTGGATCACACTCGCTCCCCCTATGTGGTTTACCACAATACCCACAGAAATTTAATGGGTAAACAATGAGCTCAAGCCGCTGTAGTCAAGCGGAATCCAATTCAAACAATAACCTGTGTGAGCGACCTTTTCCCAAGGGGGAGAGGATGGAGGTAACCATGATAGAGCTTGATAGGCGCACCTTTCTGAAAGGGGCTGGAGCCGGAGGGGCAACCTGTGCCCTGGCCGGAGTTCTGCCCGGTTCGCTGGCGGCTTTGGGGCGTAGCCCACTGACCGGCAGTGCCACTGAAATTGCCAGTATGTGTGAGATGTGTTCAACTCGTTGCCCGATTTCGGCGCGGATTGTTGATGGCAAAAACGTCTTTATCAGCGGTAACAAAGAAGCCAAATCATTCGGCGGCAAGGTCTGTGCCCGTGGTGGCGCCGGTCATAGTCTGCTGTACGATCCACAAAGGATCGTCAAACCACTCAAGCGCGTCGGTGAGCGCGGCGAAGGCAAGTGGGCCGAAATCAGCTGGCAGGAAGCCTATCAAACCATCGCCAGCAAGCTGAATCAAATCAAGGCCGAGCATGGCCCTGAAGCCGTGGCGTTTTCCTCCAAGTCAGGCTCGCTGTCCGGACACCTGTTCTATTTGGGGCAGGCTTACGGCAGCCCCAACTCCTTTACCCATAACACCACTTGCCCAGGTGGTTATGTGGTCGCCGCCAAGGCGATGTTCGGTACCAAGGTGAAGCGGGATCTCTCCAACTCCAAGTACATCATCAACTTCGGTCATAACCTCTATGAGGGGATCAATATGTCCGAGACCCGAGGTCTGATGAAGGCCCAGGCCGACAAAGGCGCCAAGTTGGTGGTGTTTGAACCCAGGTTCTCTGTGGTGGCCGATAAGGCCGATGAGTGGTATGCCATTCGTCCCGGCTCGGATGTGGCCGTGGCCCTGGCGCTGTGCCATGTGCTGATTGCCGACAACCTTTATGACAAGGCCTTTATCGAGCGCTATGTTGAAGGTTTTGAGGCCTTTGCCGCCGAGGTTAAAGCCTACACCCCTGATTGGGCTGAGAAAATTTCCGACGTACCCGCCGCAGATATCCGCCGTATTGCTCATGAGTATGCCGCCGCTGCGCCCCATGCCGTGGTCGACTTTGGCCACAGATCTACCTTCACTCCGGAAGAGTTCGATATGCGCCGGGCGCTGTACGCCGCCAACGTGCTGATCGGCAACCTGGAGCGTAAGGGTGGCCTCTACATGGGTAAGAAGGCCGGCAGCTACAACAAGTTTGCCGGTGAGGCTGTGGCCCCTGAGCTGGGTAAGCCGGGCGTCAAACTGCCCAAACCGCAAGCCAAACGCATCGACCAGATGGATGAGCAGTTTGCCATGGCCTGGTCCGGCGGTGGTATCTATCAATCAATCATAGATGCGACTCTGGAAGCCAAGCCTTACCAACTGCGAGCCTGGGTCATGAGCCGCACCAACCCCATGCAGACCATGACCGACCGCGCCAAGGTGGTTGAGAGCCTGAAGAAGATGGAGTTTGTGGTTTCCTGTGATGTTTATATCAGTGAAACCGCTGCATGGGCCGACATCATACTGCCCGAATGCACTTACCTGGAGCGGGATGAAGAAGTCGCCGACAAGTCCGGCAAGAACCCGGCCTACTACCTGCGTCAGCAAGTGGTGGATGTGATTGGCGATGCCAAGCCTTCCTGGCAAATTTTCCGTGAACTGGGCATAGAGATGGGCCTGGAGCAGTACTATCCCTGGGAAAACATGGAAACCCTGCAATTCCTGCAGGTGAATAAAGACGCCAAGTTGCTGCAGCACATCAAGGACAAGGGCTTTGTCAGCTACGGCAAGCCGTTGATGCTGCGCGAACCCAAGATGGTGGCCGATTTTGTTGCCGCCTACCCCAACGCCAGAGCCATGGATAATGGAATGGACCCATCCCCTTTTAACCGGCCTCGCAATGGGCCACGATGAAGTTGTTGAAAGTCATCTGGAAAGAGGATGGGTCCACTATGAAGATTACAACCATCGGTTTGGATATCGCAAAGTTGGTGTTCCACGCTGTTGCGGTCAACAAAGCAGGTAAGCTGGTGCGCAAGAAAATGCTTAAACGAAAAGAAGTGCTCGGTTTTTTCGCTAAGTTGGAACCTTGCCTGGTCGCGATTGAAGCCTGTGGTGGCGCTCACTATTGGAACAGGGAAATTACTGCCCTTGGTCATCAGGTTAAGTTGATCCCTCCTCAATATGTCATTCCCTATCGGCAGGGAAATAAAAATGACTACAACGATGCCCTTGCCATAGCGGAGGCGGCTCAGCGACCAAACATGCGCTTCGTGCCCGCCAAATCTATCGAACAACAAGATGTGCAGATGTTGCACAGGGTTCGTGAGCGACTCACACAGCAAACCACCGCCTTGGTGAATCAGGTTCGAGGCATGTTGGCCGAATATGGCATCGTGCTGGCAAAGGGAAAAACGGCCTTTCGCAGTCAATTGCCCGACATTTTGGAAGACGGTGAGAATGCACTCACAGCCAAAGGTCGAGCGATTTTCCATGGACTGTATAATGAGTTTGTCGAACTTGAGAACAGGCTGAAAGGGTGTGAAAAGCAGGTATTGCAGGAAAATGCTGATAATCCTATCTGCCAACGATTAGGCACCGTCTTGGGCGTTGGTCCTGTCACTGCGACGGCATTTTATGCCGCTGTTGGGGAGGGGAAGGCATTTCACAATGGCCGCCATTTTTCAGCTTGGTGCGGTCTGGTGCCCAGGCAGCACAGCAGTGGCGGCAAGGATAATCTGCTGGGGATCAGTAAGCGAGGCAATGCCTATCTACGAACCTTGTTCATTCATGGTGCCAGGTCCATTTTGCGTCACTGCGAGCACAAAACCGATAAGCTCAGCCTGTGGGCGAAGGCCCTCGTGGAGCGTCGAGGCTTTAATCGCGCCTGCGTTGCAGTAGCCAACAAGCTTGCCAGAATTGCCTGGGTCATAGCGGCCAAAGAAGAAACGTATCGGCCGGCGACATGAAGCTTATAAATCAGGTTGTGAAGTAAGATAATGCAAACCTATCACCAAGTTGCGGTGACAATTGATTTGATGATGAGACAGTCAGACTGTTCTACTTAAAACCTGTTGAATCCATAGGCTCATCGTGAAGCCGCAAGGATGATGAGGAAAGTAGAAGCACATATCCATCAGGGCCAGAGATTTAACTCAGTAACAGGCCGAATATATGGGTGCAATGAACTCTTCTCAAATTGAAATCAAATGTCTTGCAAACGGGATGGGTCCATATATGAAGACGGTACCTACGGCAGCGCGCTCAAGTTCAAGACCCCCAGCGGCAAGATTGAACTGACCTCCGCCAAGGTGGAAGAGATGGCGCCTGGACGTGGCACTATCGCCTATCGCGAAGTGACCCTGAAACAGCCGGACGAGCTCTACTTTATTCAGGGCAAGGTGGCGGTGCATACCAATGGCGCGACCCACAATGTGCCTATGCTGGCCAACCTGATGTCCGACAACGCCGTCTGGATCCACCCGGACACCGCCGCCAAGCATGGCATTGAGAATGGGGATGCCATTCGCCTCACTTCCAGTGTCGGCAGTGAAGAGGGCCATGCGCTGGTGACCAAGGGCATACGTCCCGACACTGTTTTCGCCTACATGGGCTTTGGCTCCAAGAACAAGGAGCTGGCACGGGCGACCGGCAAGGGCGTGCACTGCGGCAACCTGCTGCCCAACGTGACTGCACCTGTGTGCGGTATGAACGTACACACCACAGGTGTGAAGCTGGAAAAGGCATAAGGGGAGGCGAAGATGACTAAAAGATATGTGATGGTGCACGACGAGAATAAGTGCATCGGCTGTCAGGCCTGTAACGTCGCCTGCCGCAGCGAAAACGGTGTACCTGAGAGCGTAACTCGCCTGCAGGTACGGGTAGAAGGTCCATTCGGGGATGCGCCGCATCTGCACTTCAAGTATCACAGGGTGTCCTGTCAGCAGTGTGAACATGCCCCTTGCGTCAAGGTCTGCCCTACCGGAGCGGCCTATGTGGGTGAGGATGGCATAGTCTCCATCAAGGCGGAAAAGTGTGTCGGTTGTATGTACTGTGTGGCAGCTTGCCCCTACAAAGTGCGCTTTATGAACCCGGAAACCAAGGTGGCCGACAAGTGCAACTTCTGTAAGGACACCCGACTGGCGCGCGGCGAACAACCCGCTTGTGTGACAGTATGTCCCACAGACGCCCTGGTGTTCGGTGATGCCAACGAGGCCGGCAGCGAGGTGGCGACTCTGCTCAACACCCGCGTGACTTATCAGGACAAGACCCATCTGGGAACCAAACCCAGAATCTACCGTATTCCTGTCAAGAGAGGGGGGATCCAATCATGAACAATACTTGGGGCGATATGACGCAATACGACCCTGTCACCTGGCACTGGGTCATAGCCGTTTACCTCTTCTTGGCGGGGTTGTCGGCGGGTAGTCTGTTGATTGGGATCGGGCTGCGTTGGGTGCAAAACAAGACAGAGGGTGACAGCGGCATTCTCAAGGCCGCGGCCTTGATTGCGCCCGTGGCCATCTGTCTGGGGATGCTGTGTCTGGTGTTTGACCTGACCAAGCCATTCCACTTCTGGCTGATCCTGATCAACTATAACCTGACCTCTGTAATGTCCATCGGGGTGTTGGCGCTGTTGGTATACATTCCGCTGACCTTTGCCTATGCGCTGGTCGTGCTGAAAGATGATCTCGGCAACTGGGGCCTGGGTTTCCTCAAGGGGATTGCGGAATCACTGACTGGCCTGCGCAAGACCATGGAAGTGCTGCTGTTCGTGCTGGCAATTGTAGTGGGTGCCTATACCGGCTTCCTGATCTCCGCCATGAACGCCTACCCCATGCTGAACACTGCCGTCTTACCGGCACTGTTCCTGGTGTCCGGCTTGTCGGCAGGTGCGGCTGCCAACGCGGTAGTAGCGCTGCTGCTGTTCAAGACAGACAAGCACTGCTCACAGCTGGGACGGATGCACGGTTTGGAATTGCCGGTAATGGCGGCAGAAATCCTGTTCCTGTTTATGCTGTTCTGCGCGCTCTACTTCAAGGGTGGCGCTGCTGCCGCCGCGTTGGCATCACTGACAAGCGGTGTCTGGGCCAGCGTGTTCTGGATTGGGGTTGTGGGTATAGGTTTTGGTATCCCGCTGCTTTCCATGCTGTTGCTGCCGGCGAGTACCCGTCACACCAAGGGAGCCATGCTGGCGGTAGCCTGCTGCAGCCTGACCGGGGTGCTGGCACTTAGACACTTTATTCTCTATGCAGGTCAGAGCTATCTTGGTTAACAAGCACTTCTGAACCTGTTTGAGCCTCAGCCCGTATCATTTGGTACGGGCTTTTTTGTGTTTGATGCCATAGTTTCATCGAGATTTGGACTATCTTTAACCCAGGTAACCGGTTGCGCCAGGTTACAGATAAAAGCAAGAGGGTGATGAGATGAAACTGAGTCTTTTGACACTGCTTATGACGGGGTTTGCCAGCACGCTGGCACTGGCAGGTCAGGATGTTTATGAGGCCCGCTCAGATGCCATGGGCGGGGTTGCCGTGGCAGCCGGTAATCGTGAGGCGGCGGCCTTTTCCAATCCGGCACTGCTGGCTTTGCCTTCGCGCCGCAGCAATGACTTCAGTTTACTCATTCCAACCATCGGCGCCGATGGCGCCGATAAAGATCAGATGATCGATAAGTTTGATGCCCTGCAGGATAACTATGACGCCCTGGTTAATGCCATAGACGCCGCCGACACAGCGGCTATCGATGACTACCGAAAGCGCCTCAGTGGTGACTTGAAATCGCTGCAGGGCAATAGCGCTTACGTCAGTGCCGGTATCAATATGGCTTTGGTCATGCCCTCGGATGGTTTTAATTATGCCTTTGTATTCAAGAGTTATCTCGATGCCTTGGGAATAGCCGAAATCGCCGCCGCGGATATTGATGCCCTGGATAATCTGGACCCCAATAATCCGCCGGAAATCCAAGATTTGACCTCCCAGGGGCGAGTGGTGGCCGGGGCGGTTTCCGAGCTCGGGGTTGCCGTGAGCTATCCGCTATCTATCGTCAATATGCCGGTGACAGTGGGAGTTACCCCCAAGCTGCAACGGTTGGACAGTTTTAACTATGCCGTCAGCGCCAACAACTTCGATGCCGATGACTTCAACGATGATGATTATCGAAGCGATGACACAGGCTTTAACCTGGATATCGGTCTGGCATTCCAGCCATTGGATGGTTTGGTTATCGGTGTCAGTGGTCGCAACCTCATCAAGCGGGACTTAAGCAGCATAGAGGCCGGCGGCGTGCAGCTTACCTATCAGGTGAAACCTATGGTTACCGCAGGGGTGGCCTATGACTGGGCGGCCTTTTCGCTCAGCAGCGACTTGGATCTTACCGACAACGACAAGTTTGCCGAGCTTGAGGGCAGCCGCTATTGGCGTTTAGGCGGTGAATACCGGCCTGCTGACTGGGTTGCTTTACGGCTCGGTTATCGCCAGGATCTCAATGATCACACCGCCGATCTTTATTCACTCGGGACAGGGTTCGCCATAGGCAACAGTTTCCGGCTGGATCTCACCGGCATGTTTGGCAGCGATGACGCCATAGGCGGCGTACTGCAAACCAGCTATCACTTCTAAAATTAACCGTTGATGAGCGCCAGGCTTGATTTGATGGTCAGCAACAGGGCGCTCAACGCGCACAGCGCCAGCGTCAGGACTCGGGTCTTCTCTTTATCCACCCGGCCCACCAAGCGGCCAGCCACCAGAAAACCGAGAAATACCGAAGGCAGCAGCAACAGCGAAAGCCATAGGTGCCTCAGGGTCAAGAGGCCAAAACAGCCGAGAATAATCAAGGCTATCAATGAGCTGAAGATGAAGAAGGCCGACAGCGCTGCGCGGAACTGACTGGCATCCTTACCCGCCAGCAGTAGGGCCATCGGCGGTCCGCCTATGGCGGCCACGGTACCGAAGATCCCGGAAAATATCCCGGCGATAAACAGGCTGAGGCGGTTGATCTTGATGCTGTACTTTCTAAGGCTGAGGAATACGGCTACGGCCACAATCAGGGCTATGGTCAAGCCCAGAATAGGCTGCGGCGCCAGCAACAGCAGGGTGGCGCCAATCAGGCCGCCGGGGAGCCTCCCCAACAAGGCATATTGCAGGCCGTTGAATTCCAGGTGGCCACGCTCGCGTACCAGTGTCAGCAGGGCGATGGAAAACCCCATGGCGATAACAGGGGCAGGAACCAGTTCCGGATCGACGATATACAGCAAAGGTGTGGCTACCACGGCCAAGCCAAAGCCTATCAACGACTGGGTCAGGGCGCCGGTAAATATGATCATGGACGCCAGTAGCAGGGTGACGGGATCTATCAGTGACAACATTCGCAAGCCCCAAAAAAGACAAGGATCGCACCGCGATCCTTGTTCAACTATAAGGTAATTCTGAGGGACAACACACTTACTCCATGTCTTCCCATTCTATGCCCATGGCATCCATCATGCGCTTGGCCTCTTCCGGGATGCTGTCGGGTTTGTCTTTGGACAAATCCCCATCGTTGGGCAGTGGCTGGCCGGTATAGGCATGCAGGAAGGCTTCGCACAGCAGTTCGCTGTTTGTGGCGTGCCGCAGGTTGTTTACCTGGCGCCGGGTGCGCTCATCGGTCAATACTTTCAGCACCTTCAACGGAATAGAGACAGTGATTTTTTTCACTTGCTCGTTCTTCTTGCCGTGTTCGGCATAAGGGCTGATGTATTCGCCATTCCATTCAGTCATTGATTCACCTGTGATCTCACTAATTCGCAGCAGATTTTAAACCCTTACAGGATACAGTCAAATGATTGCCTGCAAAATCTGTGCAATATGAACAGAAATCCATACATTTGGACGTCCAAACGTCTTGATGCCTATTGACGGCTGGATGGTCATTGGTTAGATTTAGACGTCCAGACATCTTTATGGTGTCGAACCTCAGCATTCAGGAGTCGATTATGACAGAGCGGCGATTAGCAACCACAGCGGTCCGGCAGGGCATCGAATCAGACAGCCAGCACGGGGCCGTGGTGCCACCCATCTATCTGTCGACCAACTATGCCTTTGATGGCCACACTCAGCCAAGAGCCTTTGATTACAGCCGCTCGGGTAATCCTACCCGCTCCATTTTGGGGGATGCCTTGGGGGAGCTGGAGCAGGGCTGCAGTGCGGCAATCACAGCGACCGGTATGGCGGCCATTACTCTGGTGGTCAACCTGCTGGGGCCGGATGACCTCTTGTTGGTGCCCCATGACTGTTATGGCGGTAGCTATAGGCTGTTCACCAATCTGGCTGCCAAGGGCCAGTTTCGCTTGCAGGTTTTGGATCAAACCGACCCGCAAGCACTCGCCGCTGCCATGGCGCAAAAGCCGCGCATGGTGTGGCTCGAGACTCCGTCCAATCCGCTGCTGCGGGTAGTGGATATTGCCGCTATTGCCGAGGCGGCCCACCAGCAGGGCGCATTGGTGGTGGTCGACAACACTTTTTTATCGCCGGCGCTGCAACAGCCTTTACTGTTGGGGGCCGACATAGTGGTGCACTCGACCACTAAATACATCAATGGCCACAGCGATGTGGTGGGCGGCGCCGTGATTGCCAAAGATCCTGAACTGGCAGAGCAGCTGCACTGGTGGTCCAACACGCTCGGGCTGAGCGGTGGCGCCTTCGACAGCTACCTGACCCTGCGTGGCCTGCGTACTCTGGCGCTGAGGATCCGCGAGCATCAGGCCAATGCCGAGCGCATAGTGGCGCTACTGAGCCAGAGTCCCGTGGTAGACAAAGTTTACTATCCGGGGCTTAAGAGCCACCCAGGTCATGAAATTGCCGCCAGGCAGCAGAGTGGCTTTGGCGCTATGCTGAGTTTTGAACTCAAGGGTGATGAGGCGCAGGTGGTTGCCTTCCTTGGCGCGCTCAGGCTGTTTTCCGTGGCCGAGAGCCTGGGAGGGGTTGAGAGCCTGGTGGCCGTGCCCGCCACCATGACCCACAGAGCCATGGCGTGTGATGCTCGCGCCGAAGCCGGCATTAAAGACACGCTTATCCGCTTGTCTGTGGGCATAGAAGATGGCCGGGATCTGCTGGATGATATCGCCGCCGGATTGGCTGCAGCCGCAAACTGTTGAATTGAAGGAGCTTGAGATGGCACGTTGTCACCTACATAAGTTTGGCGGTTCCAGTCTCGCCGATGCCGATTGCTACCGACGGGTCGCCCATATTTTGCTGACCCATGGTCATGCAGATGATCTTGTAGTGGTTTCCGCCGCCGGCAAGAGTACCAATTTTCTCTATAAACTGCTGAACCTGAAGGAATCCGGCGCTCTGTGGCAGGAAGAGCTGCAGGTGCTTGTCGGTTATCAGCAGAATCTGATTGAACAGCTGCTGGGCAATGAACAGGCGCGTCAACTGCGGGAGCGTCTGTCTACAGATAAGGCGCAACTGGCCAGTTTGTTGTCCTTGCCTGAACTCAGCGAATACCAATGCAATCAGGTGGTGGGTTTCGGTGAACGCTGGTCGGCCAGACTGATGGCGGCGCTACTGAGGGAGTCAGGTGTCGCCGCTTCCCATGTGGATGCCCGCAGTTTGTTGATTGCCGATGAGGGCGCAGTACCCAGGATTCGCCTCGATGAATCCCGTGAAAGGGTACAGCGACTGCTGGCCGAGCATCCCGATGAGCGCCTGGTGATCACCGGCTTTATCTGCGCCAATAGCCAAGGCGAAACTCTGTTGCTTGGTCGCAACGGCTCCGACTTCAGTGCCACCCTGATAGCCAGCCTGGCCGATATCGACAGGGTGACTATCTGGACAGATGTCGAAGGGGTGTTCAATGCCGATCCCAACAAGATTGCCGATGCCAGGCTACTGAGCAGTATGTCGCTGGCTGAGGCCGACCGCCTGGCGCGGCTCGGCTCACCGGTACTGCATTGCCGTACCCTGCAGCCGCTGTTTGATACCGAGGTCAGCCTGGCGGTGCGTTCGAGCTACGCCTCGCATACCGACTTTACCCTTATAGCTCCCAAGAGTGATGCCGCAAGCGCCCCTGTGGTGACCAATCTCAATCAGGTGTCCCTCTTGAGCCTGGAGTTCAATGGCACCCAGGCTCAGACGCTTGATGCGCTCAATGAGGCGGGTTTGACCCCGCTGGCCTACTGGTCTCAGGGGCAACACAAACTTGAGCTGGCCTATACTCCCGAATTATCCCGCCAAGTCTGGCAGCTACTGGAAGCGCAGACATCCGAGCTCAAAATTCAAAGCATTACCGAGGACAGAGAGCTTGGGCTGGTGGCCCTGGTAAGCAGTGGCGCCGGCAGTTATCGCCGCAGCTTTGCCCGCTTGCTGAGCCGTGAAGCGCGACCTCTGTATCAGGACCAACTCAGCCTGGTCACCCTGGTGCCCAAATCGCAGGTGAACCTGCTGACCCAGAAGGTGCACAGGCGCTGCGCCGGCCCCCGCAAACGCATAGGCGTTATTCTGCTGGGGGTGGGTAACATAGGCGAAGCCTGGGTGGAACTATTTAGCCGAGCCCGCGACGGCCTCAAACGTGAGCTGGAGGCCAGTGTTGAACTCCTGGGCTTGGCGAGTTCGAGCCGTGCCTGGATCTGCAATGAAGGGATCTTTGGGGAAGACTGGCAGGCAAGGTTTGAAGCCGAAGCCTCCCCTTGGCAGTATGAACATCTGTTTGAACAGCTTGCGTTGCTGCAAGCCGATGAACTGGTGGCGCTGGATATCAGTGCCAGCGCCGGACTGACACTGCAGTATCCCGAGTTTTTTGCCCGTGGCATTCATATGGTCAGTGCCAACAAGTTGGCCGGCTCCGGGCCATTGCCTTTCTACCGCGAGCTGAAACAGCAGTTGGGTAACCGCCGACTGTTCTGGCGTTACAACGCCAGTTGCGGCGCCGGGCTGCCGGTGCAGCACGCGCTCAATGATTTGCACAACAGCGGCGACAGGGTAGAGGCTGTTGGCGGTATCTTCTCCGGCACGCTCTGCTGGCTGTTTGAGCATTTCGATGGCGTCAAACCTTTCTCCGAGCTGGTGTTGCAGGCCAAAGAGCTGGGGATCACTGAGCCGGATCCCAGGGACGATCTTTCCGGGCGTGACATGCAGCGCAAGCTGTTGATCCTGGCTCGTGAAATAGGTCTGGAACTAGAGCTTGAGGATATTCGCTTAAGCTCACTGGTGCCTGAGGCGCTGGCCGATATTCCGTTGGATGAGTTCTTGCAGCGGATCCCCGAATTGGATGCCACTCTCGCGCAGCAGTTTGCCGCCGCGGCTGAGCAAAACAAGGTGCTGCGCTATGTGGCTTCATTGGAGCAGCAAGATGGCCAGGTTAACGCCGAAGTCTCTCTGCAATGGGTCGAGCGTCAACATCCATACGCCAACCTGACCCCGGGAGATAATGTGTTTGTCATCCGCTCGGCCTTCTACCAGGGTAATCCGCTGATCATTCGCGGCCCAGGTGCCGGCAGGGAAGTGACTGCCGCAGCAGTACAGTCGGATCTGGTGCAGATCTGTCGCGATCTGCTGCAGGAGTAGGACTGGTATTAGCGTCATATTTGAAGCTGGTGGGCTCTTGGCTAGGAAAAGCCTGTGTGAGTGGCCGTTCTCGGACGTGCTGTCCTTCACTGTATTCGGGCTTTCAGTCTATCCGCACCGCGGGTGACGGGCTTGCGGTTTAGCTGGAAGCTGAGATCAAGTTCATTGGTGAGCTTTGGCTTAAAGCCATGCTAGCCGCTGTGCCAGCGGCGTAAAGTCGTGGTGTAAATGCCTCCATGCATAAGGGCCAGTTCGCCATCCTTGGCTCTCGCTCGAAAGCACGTTGCTACGCAACTCTCGCCAAACCACACCGGGCAAGGGGCTTTGCTTGTCCAAAGCCCCTTGCATCCCCAAGGACACCCCCGACGTAGCCGAAATCCCCGCTGGCTTATGAAGCACATTGGCTACACTCAGGACTCGCATCCTTGCTCGACCTTCGAGCCTCGACATCCCTGTCTCGGTTACGCCAATTTGCAACAACGCCCGCGGCGGCTCCGAAGGGGGAATTGGTGCAATTCTTTCCACACAGAGTTGTTTTAAACTGTAGATATATGCCTATTTTCCAGGCACTGGCGGAACTGTGACCGTCGAAAACAGGGACGTTTTCGTCGAGCGCCCAGGGATGGGTCCACAGCGAGTCACAGGATCGCCTGTGCGAAAAGCGCACCGCAGGTGATGGGCTGCATCATGGTTCAGAAGCTCGACCAATACTAACTTAGATACTCTTAGCTGGAAGCTATGATAGCCGCTGTTCCAGCGGCCTAAAGTCGTGGTGTTCCACACCACACCGGGCAAGGGGCTTTGCTTGTCCAAAGCCCCTTGCATCCCCAAGGACACCCCAACGTAGCCGAAATCCCCGCTGGCTTATGAAACAAATTGGCTACACTCAGGACTCGCATCCTTGCTCGACCTTCGAGCCTCGACATCCCTGTCTCGGCTACGCCAATTTGCAACAACGCCAGCGGCGGCTCCGAAGGGGGAATTGGTGCAATTCTGCAATCATAGCGTTGCTTGAAATTGCTTATATATCTGCAGAGATACGCCTATTTTCCAGGCACAGGATCACCTGTGCGAAAGCTCTCCCCAGGTGTAAAGCCGAGGCTTTGCAGAAACACTCATTAGTGGCTTTTATACTGATTAAGATAAATACACCTTTGAAGCCATCTTTGGGCTTGACTTCAATGACAGTTTCTCTAGTATGTGGACATATAGACGTCCAAACGTCCAGATAGACAGTTGAGGGAATTTTCAATGGCTTTTCATCACGCACAACATGCGCACTCGCTGAACCAGAGCTTGTCCGAGCTCAACGGCGACATCAATGTTTCTTTCGAGTTCTTTCCGCCCTCAACGCCTGAGATGGAAACCTTGCTGTGGAACTCAATTCAGCGCCTGGAGCCACTGAATCCCAAGTTTGTTTCTGTCACCTATGGTGCCAACTCAGGAGTGCGGGATCGCACTCACAGCGTGATCGAGCGGATCCAGCAGGAAACCGAGCTGGTGGCGGCGCCGCACCTGACGCTGGTGGATGCCAGTGATGAAGAGTTACTGGAGTTGGCGCGTCATTACTGGAACAGCGGTATTCGTAACATAGTGGCGCTTCGAGGCGATCTGCCGGAAGGCAGCCCCAAGCCGACACGTTTTGCCTCAGATTTGGTGCGTTTGCTGCGCTCGGTCGCCGACTTTGATATTTCGGTGGCTGCCTATCCTGAGGTGCACCCGGATGCGGCCAATGCCCAGGCTGACCTTATCAACCTGAAGCGCAAGATTGAGGCCGGTGCCAGCCGTGCCATCACCCAGTTTTTCTTCAATGTGGAGTCTTATCTCAGGTTCCGCGACCGTTGTGTGGCCGCCGGCATTGATGTGGAAATTGTTCCCGGGATATTGCCTGTGGGCAACTTCAACCAGCTCAAGCGTTTCGCCGCCATGACCAATGTGTCTTTGCCGGGATGGCTGCACCGCCAGTTTGAAGGTTTGGATAACGATCCCGGCACCCGGGCGTTGGTGGGCGCCAACGTGGCCATCGACATGGTCAAGGTGCTTTCCCGTGAAGGGGTGAAAGATTTCCACTTCTATACCCTGAACCGCGCCGAGCTCACCTATGCCATCTGCCATACACTGGGAGTGCGTCCCGGCAAGTGATGGCCTCTCAGTGAACCTTTGATAAAAGGAAGCCCACCAATCGGTGGGCTTGTCTTTAGTGAGTTAAACCTTGAATTGGCTGACCAACTGCTTGAGGCGTACCGACAGCTGCGCCAGCTCTTCACCGGCGACGGCTATCTGGGCGGCGCTTTCACTGCCCTGAGCCACGCCATCATTGATATTGTTGAGATTGCGATTGATCTCTGCCGAGACGGCGCACTGCTCATTGGCGGCGCTGGCTATCTGGATATTCATCTGGGTGATGGCGGAAACCGCGGCGCGGATCTCATTGAGAGCCGCATCGGCGTTTTGCACTTCGGCAACACACTTATCCATGGTTTGATTACTGCTTTGCATCACACCGACGGCTGATTGCGCCCCTTGTTGCAGGGTTTCAATCATCTGCTGAATTTCGGTTGTCGATGCCTGAGTGCGGCTCGCCAGGGTGCGTACTTCATCGGCTACCACGGCAAAGCCCCGCCCCTGCTCGCCGGCCCTGGCTGCTTCAATGGCGGCATTGAGTGCCAGCAGATTGGTCTGATCGGCAATATTGCGGATCACTTCCAACACAGAGTCTATCGCCTGACTGTCCTGCTCGAGCTTGTCGATAGCAGCCGCAGCGCCGCGGATCTCTGACTCCAGCCCGGCCATCAGCTCAACCACACTGTTGACCACCTGTTTACCCGAATCTGTGGCGGCATCGGCTTGCTCTGCCGAGTCGGCGGCAACAGTGGCATTTTGGGCGACCTCCTGAACCGTGGCAGCCATCTCGTTCATGGCGGTAGCCACTTGTTCGGTTTCCCTTTGCTGCTGCTCGGCGCTGTGGCGGCTGTCGCTGGTGATGCCGGACATCTCTTCGGCTGAGGTTGCCAGTGAGTCTGTGGCTTGAGTCACCTGCTGAATAGTTTGCTGGATTTTGGCTACAAACAGATTGAATGCCCGCGCCAGATCGGCAATTTCATCCTTGCTGCTCACTTCGATACGCTTGGTCAGGTCGCCTTCCCCTTGAGCGATATCTTCCATGGCGCTGGTAGTTTGCGCTATAGGGCGGGTGATGCTGCGGGCGATAAAGAAGGCGATAACGGCGCCCGCCAACAGCGCTATGGCACCAATGGCCACCAACTTGAGTTTGATATACCAGAGGCTGGCTTCCGAGTGGCTGCGATCCATGGCGATCGCCAGTACGCCAATGGGATTATCGGAAAAGTCAGTCACCTGATGCAGGTAGAGGACATGACTATTGTTATTCAGACTTATCAGAGACTTGTCAGCTTTTCCCTGTTGTACTTTCTGCAGCAGCGCCGTGTCTTTGAAAGCCGCGGTTTCAAAGGTTCCGCCAAAACGGCGGTAACCGCTGCTGTCAGGTGTCAGCAGGGCAATTTCGGCCTGGTAATTCTGTTTGAAGGCATCGAAGAAAGGCTGGCCAAATGACATGCCAAACTCAACCGAACCTGTGTGTTGTCCCTGATAAGTCATTGGAGCCAGGCCACGGATCCCGAGGCCGGCCACACCCTTCTCGAGCCCCATTATCGGCTGCTTGCTGTTGTTGGTCTGCACTACGGTTTGGCGAAACCCTGAGAGATCGTCACCGAACTTTTCCGGTTTATGTACCCTGAGGAAAGAGGTGGCCGGTGGCAGATGGAACTGAAACTGCTGCACGGCAAAATCCCGTTTCAATGGGGTGAACAGTTGTTGGCTGCGGTTGTTGAGTGAGTCCCTGTCGCCGAAGGCGAATTCCTGCTGCATTTCCGGGGTGTTGGCCACCACTGTGGCCAGCGCCTCGGCCAATCTGCCTGAAGAGTCAATTTCAGCAATCGCAGTTTGATACAGCTTATGCAGTTCACGCTGCTCGGCATTGTCAATTTGGCCGGAAAATTCCGACAGTACCAAGGGCATGATAAAGCTCATCATGGCGATAAGCACGGCGCAGATCCCCAGCACGATTCGAGTGCCGATTTTCAAATGTGAGAACAAGTTAGCCTCCAGGCATGGGAGTGATTAAAACGAGGGCGCAGGATCTCAATAGCCTTGTAATAGCCACCGACCTTGCGCTGGGCTCATTGTACCTTCACCGGGTCAAACAAGGTTGGAAAATTATAGTGGCCCTTGTGTTAACTGATTGCGACGTATGACAAATTTTTGTCTCGATCCGTTTACTTACTGAACAGATGTGCGAGGCAGATCGGGTTTATTTTCGATCGGCTATTTACTTAGCAGGCTAAATAAATAAAATACTTAGCCTGCTAATTAATCAGTTAATTAAGATGCACAGATATATAGAACAGCTGACCGAGACTTCTCTGGGAGAGCGCTTGGGGCGTTTACACAGGTTGTGGCGCATGGTCGCCGATAACGAGTTGGCGCCTCTGGGGCTGACCCATCCTCGCTGGACCGCGCTGTGGAAGCTGAGACGCATGGGCGACCACATCAGTCAGAAGCAGCTGGCCGAGTCTCTGGAGATAGAGCTGCCTTCTTTGATGCGTACTCTGGGGCAGTTGGAGCAGCAGGGGTTGATCACCCGCCACAGCTGCGAGCACGACAAAAGGGCTCGCATCGTTTCCATGACGGCCCAAGGAGAGGAAGTTATTCGCTCCATGGAAGCCAGAATCATCCAGGTGAGGGCCAAGCTGCTGGTGGGTATAGATCCGGATGAGCTGGCCCATTTTGAAGCCGTGATCACCAGGATTTGCGATAACGCCCAGCATCAGCTGCAGCAAGAACAAGATAAATGAGAGAGACTTTATGACGCCAGATCAACAATTTGCCAGACTCGTTAAAATTTCCATGGCAGGCTTTGTGCTGGTCTTTGCCTATTTCATGTTGGCGGATCTGGAGATGCCGCTGACGCCGCAGGCGATGGCGACCCGCACTGTGGTCAAGATAGCTCCTCAAGTGAGCGGCCCGGTGCAATCTGTGGCCGTGGCCAACAATCAACATGTAGAGGCCGGTCAGTTGCTCTTCGCCATAGATCCGGCCCCCTTTGAGCTCGCGCTTGAGCAAGCCAAATTGGCGCTGGAGCAAGCGATGCAGGATAACGCCGAGCTGGATGCCGCCATAGAGGCTGCCAGAGCCGATGTCAGCGCCAATGAGGCCATGTTGCAACAAAAACAACGTGAGGCCAGGCGCCTGGATGCACTCTATGCCAGCAATGGTGTGTCACGCCAACTCAAGGATCAGGCAGATACCGATGCCAGTTCGGCGCTAGCCAAGTTGGCAGCCTCCAAGGCGCAGTTGGCCAAACTCAAGGTTTCCCGGGGAACAGCCGGGACAGAGAATCTCAAGTTGCGCCAGGCCCGCAGCCGTTTGGCTCAGGCGGAATTGGATCTGAGTTACACCAAGGTGCTGGCAGAGAACGAAGGCATAGTGACCAATCTGCAACTGGCCAGTGGCAGCATGGCCAACAAGGGCCAACCTGTATTAGCCCTGGTGTCGGAACAGCTGGACATCATTGCCGATTTTCGCGAGAAAACCCTCAGGGGAGTCGAACCGGGCACTGAAGCCTGGGTGGCGTTCGATGCCGAGCCAGGCAGACTCTACCCCGCCAGGGTCAGCAGCCGCGATGCTGGTGTCAGCGCCGGACAATTCGACGCCAATGGCATGTTGGCGACACCGACCGAGTCGGATCGTTGGGTGCGGGATGCCCAGCGTCTGCGTTTGCACTTTGAACTCCTGGGTGAAGAACACCCCATGTTGGCCGCCGGCTCCCGTGCTACGGTACAACTACTGCCGGACAATAGTTTCTACCGTTTCATGGCCAAGCTGCAGATCAAGGCAATCAGCCTGCTGCACTACATCTATTGAGGTGGCCGATGATCCTGCGTCACCACCCCTTGACTCAGAATGAGCTGCGCCAGTGCCTGCGCATAGCCACCGGCGCCAGCCTGGGCTTTCTGATCTGTAAGCTGATGAATTGGAATTACGGGGTGTTTTACACTGTCACCCCCATGTTGTTGCTGGGACTGGTACCTGTTATGAACGGCCATGCGGCGCGTCAGTTGCTGGCCGCTGCGGCCATCTGTGGGATTGAGGTTGGCATCATAGGCGGTTTGCTTGGCAGCCATCCGGCACTGATGACCTTGATTGTCTTCGTACTGTTTCTGTATCGCTTTGCCTGTATGTCCCGTGGCGCTCTGTTTCTATTTGGTGCCAATGGGGTGATCAGCCTCAGCATCATGCTGCATTTTGCCAGCTATCCGGATACCGATCTTAACGATCTCATCTTCGGTAACTTTTGGGCCAGTGTACTGTCTGTGTTGATAGCTTATTTGATGACAGTGTTGATCCCGGATGTTGAACCTCGCAGCGCTTATGTGCCCGGGCCCAAGCAGCCCCACAGAATGCGCCATGAAGCGCTGATGGGGGCCAGTGTTGCAACCCTGTCCTTTCTGATATTCCAGGCTTTTGATCTGCGCGACTCCATGTCGGCTCAGGCAACTACCTTACTGTTGCTGTTCCCCATGCATTGGAATGGGGCTCTCGACTACGCCCGCAAACGGGCAATGGGCACTGTACTCGGGGTGGTATACGGGATGGCGGTGCAGCTGTTTCTGTATGATTGGTCCGGTGTGCTTTTGTTGGTCGTACCCATGCTCTGGTTTGGTACCCTGTTGTTTGCCCAAGCCCATGTCAAAGAGGCCAGCGGCTCGGCGGTGGGCTTTGGTGCCATGACCACTTTGGGAATACTGTTCGGCCAATACCTGACTCCGGGGAATGATCTGATCTTCAGTGCCCTGTATCGGGTGAGCAGCATTCTGGTGGCCATAGTCGGTACTTTACTGGCCTGTTACCTGTTACATCATTTTCTCAATAGTTTTGAGGCGACCCGCTTTGGAGAGTAATTACCTCTAAACGAGAATCGTTATCCAATACATTGTTAGAAAAGGGTTTTTTATAAAACTCAAATCGTAAGCAAATATTTCAAAGCCTGGGATTTATTTGAGCTGCAAACCTTATGGCATCTGGATTGTGCCCGGTTACCCTGGTTTTTTGATATTTATCGCAAACTTCTCATATATGTGATTTGGATCTATGCTATAGCCCTTACTCATAATGGGGGATAACAGATGAAATCAATCACGCTCGCCGCAGGTGGCCTGCTGCTGTTGGCTCAGTCCATAGGGACAGCCATGGCAGCACAACCGGCTATGCCACCACAGGCCGCGCTTTGTGGCAGTTGCCACGGCCCTCAGGGACAGGGCGTAGAGCCGCTGGGCCCAAGGCTCGCCGGACTTTCCAGCCAATATATTCAACAACAGATCAAGCTGTTCCAGGCGGGAACCCGCCAAAACGCCACTATGATGCCGATGGCCATGACTCTGCAGGGGGATGAGGTTATCGGCCAGGTGGCGGATTACTTCTCTGCCCAGAGCGTCGCCGAGGTCAAACCCAAGCTCAGAGGTGAGCAAGTGGTATTTGCCGATCCGACTGAAAAACTGGTGTACCAGGGCGATTGGACCCGGAACCTACCCGCCTGTGTAACATGCCATGGCCCGTCAGGTCTGGGTGGCGGCACTTTCCCAAGGCTTGCCGGTCAGCAAGCCAGCTACATCAAGGCTCAACTGCACGCCTGGCAGGATGGCAGCCGTAAAGGTGATGTCGATGGCATGATGGAGCATGTTGCCAAACAGCTCAATAGCGCCGAAATCGACGCCATCGCCAGTTATTTTGCCAATCTCAAGTAAGGACGCAGCATGAAAAAATCTACTCTGTTTATCATGGGTGCTGTGGCCGCAATGACAGCTCAGGCCCAGGCCGAGAATCTTCCCGATCGCCAGGCGCAATTGCCTTCTTCTCCCAAGGTGGAGGGACAGGAATATCTTATCCCCAGACCGCTGGATACCATTCCGGCCGGTGCCTTTGGTGACAAGGTGCGCAAGGGCTATCAGCTGTTCGTCAATACTCAGCAACTGCGGGATAAATACGTCGGCAATGAGCTGAACTGTGTCAACTGCCACATGGATGCCGGCCGTAAGCCCAATGCTTCTCCTATCTGGGGCGCTTACTTCGCTTATCCTGCTTATCGGAAGAAGAATGATAAGGTCAACAGCTTCGAAGAGCGTATCCAGGGCTGTTTTACCTATTCAATGAACGGCAAGGCGCCAGAGAGCGGCAGCCCTGAGTTGGTGGCCTTGTCTGCCTATGCCTATTGGCTTGGGGTAGGTGGCTTGATGGATCAATACGGCGTCAAAGGCGAAGTGCCTGAATTGGCCGATGCCGAGCTTATCAAGGGCGGCAAACGGGAAGACTTCTCTATTCCTGAAGCCATTAAGCAGCAATTGACGGTAGAGCAACGCGCCAATCTGCCGGGCCGGGGTTACCCTTCAATCCCCAAACCTGAGCAGGCCTATGACCCTGCCCGTGGTGAGCAGGTTTATCAGGCCCATTGTCAGGCATGTCATGGTGCCGATGGCCAAGGTCAGGCGATAGCAGGTGTATATGCCTTGCCACCTCTTTGGGGGCCTCAGAGCTTTAACTGGGGCGCCGGAATGCACAGGGTTAACACGGCTGCCTTCTTTATTCACGAGAATATGCCACTGGGTAAGAGTATGCAGCTAACCACTCAGCAAGCCTGGGATGTGGCTGCCTATATCAACTCCCATGAGCGTCCTCAGGATCCCCGCTTCAAAGGAAAACTCGAGGAAACCCAAGGCAAGTATCACAAGCATGCCGGTTACTATGGTAAAGAAGTAAAGGGTATCTTGCTTGGCAAAGAGGCTTATCCAGTCTTCCCCAAGAAGCAGTAAGCTCAGAGCCTTAATCTATTCAGCGCGCCTATAGGCGCGCTTTTTTATACCTGACTGCAAGGAGTAGGGATTGCGGCTCTGCTGGCTATAGACCGCCGAGGGGACAGGCATTGAATAGCCGGGAGGGCATAGAAAGAAATAGAAAGGCCGGTCTCAGGGGATGACCGGCCTTTGATACTGATGGGCTCAAGCGGAGATGAGCCCAGGCATTATGCTCTGCTTAGATGATCAGAGATTATTTTCCAGGTACTGGCGGATAGCTGTGTCGTTAAAGACACAGGCGTGGTTGCCGCCGAAACCGACTTCGAGTGCGAAAACGCCATCGCCGATACGCATGTTCTTGGCTTCTTCGGCATTGTCGTTGATGTTCTTGATATGCAGGGTCTTGATCTGCGCAACAATCTCTTCCTTGGCGTCCTGGTCGTTGGCGAGTTCTCTGAACGCGGATTTGACACGATCCAGTGCATAGGTGGGCACGTACATGATCTCTTTGGCGCTGTCGAAGCTATCCCAGTCAAAGGTTACGTCCAGGTCGGCATCCAGAATGCTCTTTATGTCCTGCTTGAACTCAACCACATACTGCTCTTCGATAGAGCGCTTCCATTGCTTTTCTTGTAAACCCATTATTTCCTTCTCTATAAGTTGAGGAGAGCGCGTACTGGCCACTCAAGCAACCGATTTACGCCCCCAAATCATATCCCTTGGTTTGTTTCCAAGGAGGTAAACCGGGGCCAGTCTACCTACTTTGTGGCATGGGATCCATAGGGTTATGACCGAAAAATGCTTCCTTAAAAATAAATTAAAAGCTCAGCTAATCAATGAGATTGGTTGTTTCGCTCCGATAGTATGCTATTTGTTCGCTATCAGAAACATTCGTTGGCACCCTCTCGGCGTTGATGACAAATCCTCGGTGCCATAGGGGCGGTAAGCCGCCTGATAGCGCTATTATCAATAGAGCAACCATTATCAACATTATCGGTTCAGGCATGGATTTGAGAACTTCAGCTTCAGGAACTCGAAGCCGAATGTTCCATTATGGCATCTGGAATAGTGGCAATTTACTGTAACAATATTGGGTGAAATGCTTACCCATTGGCAGGAGGATAAGCATAGAATGAATGCCTGAACGGAGAATTATTTAGCTTGGCAGTTCAGCTTCTGTCTATTGGCAAGGGTTTTTCCCTGGGGCAAGATGAAATAAGCCGTATGCCGTTTTGCTTGAATTTTCAGCATAAGCTTGCCCGATAAAACAGGATTACAGGGATTGTCATGACTCAGACTCACTATATTGCCCGTTGCCATTGTGGCGGGATTCGGTTGGCGCTCACTTTTCCCGAGGGAGTCAACAATGTTCGCCGTTGTGATTGCTCCATGTGTCGCCGCCGCGGCGCGCCGGTAGCCTCTGTGTCCTTGGCCAATCTCAAGCTGGTGAGCGGCGCAGAGCTGCTCAGCTGTTATCAGTTCAATACCCATGCCGCCAAACACTATTTCTGTAGTCGCTGCGGTATCTATACTCACCATCAAAGGCGCTCAAACCCACAGGAGTACGGCATTAATCTGGGGTGCATCGACGAGTTGGATCCCTTTGCCTTCAAGGATGCTCCCGTGATGGATGGCATCAATCATCCCGCTGACAGGGAGGCCTTATGACAGATAAGTCTGCCGCCCTGTGCCCCGTCTGCAGGCAAGCCAATCAATGCGCCATGGCGGCAGGTACAGATCCTGCGCTTTGCTGGTGCATGCAGGCTGACTTCAGCTACCTGGAGTTGGCGCTGCGGAATATCCCACGCCATAGCTGTATCTGTAGTCGTTGCCTGCAGGAGTTAAAGCAGGAAAAATCCACTGTTCCAAAAAGTTAGGCATGTTAACCTAGGTCAACTACAATGACCTCAGCGTAATGGGCAAGGAACTGCAAATCAGCGTGAATTCAGTGTATTTGGCGTATTTGGTCAACCTCCTCCTCTTCTCGATTCCTCCGCTGTATCTGGCAACTTTGCCGCCCATGGTGCGCAGGGTAGGTCTATATAGCTACTTGTCCATTATTCTGCTCATTGGTGGGGTATTGGGCGGCGTATACGCCTTTCCCCTGGCCGATGGCCTGACACTTTCCGGTGGCAGCATGGCTTACGGTGCCTTTATGATGACGGCCGTCATGCTATTAATCACCGAACGGCGCGAGTATGTTTTTCACTATCTGCTCAGGTTGCTGATATCGGTCAATCTATTTGTCTTTTGCGGTTTCGAGTTCCTGCTATGGGTGCTGGAAAGCCCGAGTATGGTCAATTTCAACAATCTGAACCCGGATCTGTTTCGGGTTTCGTTGTGGATGATGTTGCTGGGCGGTACCATGATAGCCCTGCAATTTCTGCTGATGATGCAGCTGTTTATCTGGCTCAAGAAATGGCTCAAGACCTTGGCCGCCGTGACCGGAGTCTACACCTTGGTGTTTATTCTGGTGCTTTGTCTCGATGGGGTAGTGTTTCCCTTGATCCTTGTCGGACTGGAGCCTGAGTTAATCGAAAAAATGATCAGTAATCTGCGCGGAAAGCTGGTGCTGGCCATCTCTTTCAGCTTGCCTTTACTGCTGTTTTATTGGCTGTTTCGCAATAATTTGCGCGCCTTTATCCGCACGCCACTCACTATGCGCAAACTCCTGTATGTGAGCCGGGATCAGCTTATCCGTGAGCTCAATGCCAGCCACTCAGAGGCCAGTCGCCTCAAGGAAGACAATGCCCAACTGGCGAAACAGTCGCAGCAGGATCATTTGACAGGCCTGTCCAATCGCCGCCATTTCGATGATAGATTCCAGTATTACTGGCTCCATAGTATGCAGGAAGGGGAGCCTTTCTCACTGGTGATCGGCGATATCGATTTTTTCAAGCGTTACAACGACAGATATGGCCATCAGCAGGGGGATCGTTGCCTGCAGCAGGTTGGTGCGTTGTGGCGGCGCTATCTCTTGTCTCATGGTGCTCTGGTCGCGGCCAGGATAGGCGGTGAGGAGTTGGCGGCGCTGTTTCCGGGTAAGAATGAAGCTCAGGTCAAACACTTGCTACAAGGGTTTATTGAGGCGCTGCTGGCGCTGGGGATTGAACATAAAGACTCTGACGCGGCCGCTGTGGTAAGTATGAGCCTGGGAGTTGCCTGCCACCTGCCAAACCAGAATCATGCCCCATCAGAGCTGTTTGCCCAGGCCGATGAGGCCCTTTATCGCGCCAAGACATTGGGGCGTAACCGGGTTGAAGCCACATCCGGCTGATGTTTTGTTGTTAACAGTGAAGCCGATACAAAAAACCACCCTTGAGGGTGGTTTTTCATTGGCGGATATCAGCCGCGGTCGTCACGACGACGGGGCTTACGATCCGGACGGCGCTCTCCAGAGTGCTTGCGAGGGCGACGAGCCGGGCGCTGTTCACCTTCGAAGCTCTGGCTGCCGGCTTCACGGATATTGATAGGTTTGCCACATACCCGTACTTTCTTCAGGTGTGCCAGTACGTCTTTAGGCATGCCGGCGGGCAGATCGACTGTGGTCAGGGTATCGAACAACTGGATCTGGCCTATGTAACGGCTGTCTATGCTGGCTTCATTGGCGATGGCACCAACGATATTGCCTACACCTACACCGTGTTCACGACCTACATCCAGCACGTAACGGCACATCTGCAGATCCGGGTTGTCCTTCAGGGAATCGGCCTTGCCGAGATCGCCGGGAACCGGACGAGAGTCACGACGGCGCGAACCACGCTCTTCCCGTGAACCACGATCGTCGCGTGAGCCGCTGCGCTCATCACGGCTGTCACGCTGACGCTCCTGGATCGGAGGCAACTGCAGCGGACGCTCCTGCTGTACCTGGTGCAGCAGTGCAGCAGCCAGAATATCTGTGTCCACTTCCAACTGCTGACACAGCTGAGCCACGGCGCCTTTCATAAAGTCCAGCTCTTCGTTGGCTATGATGGCAGCAACCTGTTCGCCCAGGCGTGACAGACGGCGCTCGGCCACAGTCTCGGGGCTTGGAACCTTCATCGGGGAAATACGGCTGTTGGTGGCACGCTCAATGGTGCGCAGCATGCGCATCTCTCTGTGGGTCACAAACAGAATAGCCATCCCGGTACGACCGGCGCGGCCGGTACGACCAATACGGTGTACATAGGCTTCGGTATCGTAAGGGATGTCATAGTTGACCACGTGACCGATACGCTCAACGTCCAAACCACGGGCGGCAACGTCGGTGGCAATCAAAATGTCCAGCTTACCGGACTTGAGTTGATCCACGGCGCGCTCACGGGCCTGTTGGTTCATATCACCGTGCAGTGGTGATGAGGCGTAACCGCGGGCTTCCAGCTTTTCGGCCAGTTCCACACAGGAGTTACGGGTACGCACAAAGATGATGATACCTTCGGTGTTTTCCACTTCGAGCACACGTACCAGGGCTTCCAGTTTGTTGTGCTGAGACACCTGTACAAAACGCTGCTCGATGGAGTCGACTGTGGTGTGGCTGGCGGCAATGCTGATGGTGGCAGGGTTGTTCAGGTGCTTGTTGGCAACCCGCTTGATCTGCTCAGGCATGGTGGCAGAGAACAGTGCCAGCTGACGCTCGGCCGGAGTATGATCCAAGATCCACTCGATATCGTCAATAAAGCCCATTTTCAGCATTTCATCGGCTTCATCCAGCACCAGAGCCTTGAGGCTGTCGAGCTTGAGGGTGCCACGGCGCATATGGTCCATGACCCGGCCTGGAGTACCAACAACTACCTGAGGGCCGCGACGCAGCGCCTGCAACTGTTGGTGCATGCTTTGACCGCCATAGATAGGCAGTACGTGGAAACCTTTCATGAATTTGGCATAGCTTGAGAAAGCTTCAGCTACCTGTACCGCCAGTTCGCGGGTTGGTGCCAGCACCAGAATTTGCGGTGCGTTGAGGTTATGATCTGTTGCATTAAGCAGAGGCAGAGCGAAGGCGCCGGTTTTACCCGTACCTGTCTGTGCCTGGCCGAGAATATCCTGGCCCGCCATCAGGGGGGCGATACTCGCAGCTTGAATTGGGGTCGGGTTCTCGTAGCCGAGCTCATCTAGAGCACGCAGCAACGCCTCGGAGAGGCCGAGTTCTCGGAAAGTTTTTTCACTGGATGACATGGGTTGTAGCCTTGTGGACGCGTCTGGATGACGCAGAAAGTTTCACAGACAGAAAATCAACCCCGTGTCGATTTCCCGCACCGAAAACGCCAGATTATAACAGCGAAATCTGCTTCTTTCCACGGCTAAAGGAATTTTTATGGCAAATTTAAAGCAAATAGTAGGCCAACTATCGGTTTTGTAACTGCTTAGTTGGCAGTCGCAGCAACTGTTCCGCCGCCTCGGCCACGGCGCCGATGAAAGGATAATCCAGTCTGTCTGCCGTGTCGTCACGGGTATGGTACTGGGCGTGGGCGGGAACGCCGAAATAGAGCCAGGGGATCCCAGCCTGGTGGAAGGAATAATGATCCGAGGCCCTGAGCCAATCGGTACGCTGCACGCTGCGACCAATAGGGCGCGGATGACTGGGGCGAATGCACAGCCCAGTGCCGGCCATCAGATAGGCGCTGAAGTCATCATAGTGGCGGAAATAGCGGCTGCCTTCGAGGTAGATGGCATAAGGAAGCCCGGGCCTGCCTATCATGTCCAGATTGACCGCCAGCGAGATGTGCTCGGCAAAACCGCTCTGTTGTAATGCGCTCACCAAGGCCTTGCTGCCATAGAGTCCCGGCTCTTCGGCGTCACTGGCAATAAACAGCAGGTTGTAGCGACTGGGCGCTTGTTTGACTCTCTGGGCGATGGCCAACAAGGCCGCCACGCCAGAGGCGTTGTCGTCGGCACCCGGATAAAAGCCCGGGCCGCGATCGCCCAGATGATCATAGTGGGCAATCAGCAGGCGCCACTCAGTGGTCGGCTGGGCTGCCGGCAGCCAGCCCAGCAGGTTGATGCCCCGAGCGTCGGCAAAGCCATCGACATAGTTGAATGAGTGTTGAAAGCCGCTCAGAGTCTCGGCCAGGGGCGGAAATACCGAAGTGGGTGGCTGCAGGCCGATTTGTTCAAAGCGCTCCGTGAGGTACTCACGGCTGAACGACGCCCCTTGGGTGCCGCTGCGCCGACCTTGCAGCCTGGGCGAGGCCAGCACTTCGACATCCTGTTGCAACTGCTTCGTCTCGGCCCAGCTCAGCAGAATCTCACCGCCGCAGCGTTCGGGCGAGCTGCTGCAACCGGCAGCAAGCGCCGGCAATATCAATAGGAGTGCCCACAGCGGGGGAGGGATAGAGAGTCCCCACATCTGCGGGCGGATAAAGAGTGTCATCGGCATCCTGCCTCCGGCAACGGCAATCAACTCAAGCTATGTTGCAGTTTATACCATTCCCCAAGACGGGTTTGCCTGCTTATTTGGCGAGTTGTGCCATGCCGCCCTGATAGCCGGGCGGTGGGGTGTTGCCACCGCGGCTGGCGGAAGGTGTCTCAGTTTCCGCTCGGCCCTTGAGCTTGAACACCTCAATACCCGACACCAAATGACGCTTGGCGCCTATGGTGACCAGAGTCGCCGGGGGCAAGGCACTGGGTTCAACCAGCGCCGTGCGGCCATCGGGCAGGGCAACTGTAGTGCCGTCCGGGCCGGAATGCACTACTTCACCCAAATAGCGTTTGCAGTTACCCACCAAGGGATCAAAAGCCGCCAGCAATAAACCCGCCATACAGATAACCAGGGCTAATAACAGCAGTCTGTTGCCTGTCACAGTCACCTCACAGCATAGGTTTAAGGAAGCGGGCGGTATGGGACTCTGGATGCTCGGCTACCTGCTCCGGGGTGCCGGCCACCAGAATGGTACCGCCACCCGAACCGCCTTCCGGCCCCAGATCCACTATCCAGTCAGCGGTTTTGATCACATCCAGATTGTGTTCAATCACCACTATGGTGTTGCCCTGGGACTTGAGCCTGTGCAGTACATCCAGCAGCAGCTGGATATCGGCAAAGTGCAGCCCTGTGGTGGGTTCATCCAGAATATAGAGGGTCTTGCCGGTATCCCGCTTCGACAGCTCTTTAGCCAGTTTGACCCGCTGAGCCTCGCCGCCGGAAAGGGTCGTGGCGCTCTGGCCCAAACGTATATAAGACAGACCAACATCCATCAGGGTTTGCAGTTTACGGGCAATGGCCGGCACCGCATCGAAGAACACACGGGCTTCCTCGACCGTCATCTGCAGCACTTCGTGAATGTTCTTGCCCTTGTACTTCACTTCCAGCGTTTCACGGTTGTAGCGCTTGCCCTTACAGACATCGCAAGGCACGTACACATCCGGCAGGAAGTGCATCTCTACCTTAATAAGGCCGTCACCCTGACAGGCCTCACAGCGGCCGCCCTTGACGTTGAAGGAGAAACGCCCCGGCTGATAGCCGCGGGTACGGGATTCCTGAGTCGCCGAAAATAGCTCGCGGATCGGGGTAAATATGCCGGTATAGGTGGCCGGGTTGGAGCGCGGCGTGCGGCCGATGGGGCTCTGATCTATATCTACCACCTTGTCGCATAGCTCCATGCCCTCGATACGCTCATAGGGCGCCGGCTCTTCGGCGGTGGCGCCGTTGAGCATGCGATGGGCAATCTTGAAGAAGGTGTCGTTGATCAGGGTGGATTTACCCGAGCCCGATACCCCGGTGACACAGGTCAGCAGCCCGACAGGGATCTCCAGATCCACCTGCTTGAGGTTGTTGCCACTGGCACCGAACAGTTTGATCATCTTGCCGGGATCGCAGGGCACCCGACCTCCGGCCACAGTGATCTTTCTCTTGCCGGACATATATTGGCCGGTGACAGACTCTTCACAGGCCATGATGGCGTTGATGTCACCGTCACAGATCACTTCACCGCCATGAACCCCGGCACCGGGGCCGATATCGATAATATGATCCGCCATGCGAATGGCGTCTTCATCGTGTTCGACCACTATCACAGTGTTGCCCAAATCCCGCAGGTGAGTGAGGGTGTTGAGCAGGCGCTCGTTGTCGCGCTGATGCAAACCAATCGAAGGCTCATCGAGTACATACATCACCCCAACCAGACCGGCGCCGATTTGGCTGGCCAGGCGGATCCGCTGCGCCTCGCCACCTGAAAGGGTTTCTGCCGAACGAGACAAACTCAGGTAGTTGAGGCCGACATTGACCAAGAAACCCAGGCGATCGCCCACTTCCTTGAGGATCTTCTCGGCTATCTGTGCCTTTTGCCCCTCAAAGCCCAGGGTGGCGAAGTAGTCGCTGGCCTCGCCAATGGACCAGGTGGTCAACTCCGGCAGGTTGATATTGCCGATAAACACGTTGCGGGCCTCTTCGCGCAGGCGTGAGCCGCCACAGCTGGAACAGGCCTGGTTGCTGATATATTTGGCCAGTTCTTCCCGCACCGAGTTGGACTCTGTCTCCCGGTAGCGTCTGTCCATGTTGTTGAGGATCCCCTCGAATGGATGGTTGCGAACCACTACATCGCCGCGGTCGTTGATATAACGGAAGGCGACATTCTCTTTGCCTGAGCCATAGAGCACTATCTTCTTCACTTTGGCGGGGAGATCGCCAAAGGGTGTTTCCACATCGAAGCCGTAGTGCTCGGCCAGTGAGGTGAGCATCTGGAAATAGTAGAAGTTGCGTCTGTCCCAGCCACGAATGGCGCCGCCGGCCAGCGACAGCTCGTCGTTGGTGATCACCCGATCGGGATCGAAAAACTGTTGCACCCCGAGGCCGTCACAGGTCGGGCAGGCACCCGCGGGGTTGTTGAAAGAAAACAGCCTGGGTTCCAACTCGGCCATGGAGTAACCACAGTGAGGGCAGGCGAAGTTGGCGGAGAACAGCAACTCTTCATTGCTGCCTTCCTCCATGCTGGCCACAGTGGCCACACCGCCGGAAAGCTCCAGTGCGGTTTCGAAAGATTCCGCCAGCCGCTGCTGCAGATCCTCGCGCACCTTGAAGCGATCAACCACCACATCGATATTGTGTTTTACGTGCAGATCCAGCGCCGGAGGGTCGGACAGATCGCACACCTCGCCATCGATACGGGCGCGAATATAGCCCTGGGCCGCCAGGTTCTCCAGTAATTTGACATGCTCACCCTTGCGGCCCTGCACTACGGGAGCCAACAGCATCAGGCGCTCGCCTTCGGGGCGTTCCAGCACCTTGTCTACCATCTGGCTGACGGTTTGTGCCGCCAGCGGCTGGCCGTGAACCGGGCAACGAGGCTCACCCACACGGGCAAACAGTAATCTGAGATAGTCGTAGATTTCGGTAATGGTTCCCACGGTAGAACGGGGGTTGTGGGAAGTGGACTTCTGTTCAATCGAGATCGCCGGGCTCAGGCCTTCGATATGATCCACATCCGGTTTTTCCATCAGGCTCAAAAATTGGCGGGCATAGGCCGACAGGGATTCCACATAGCGCCGCTGACCTTCGGCGTAGAGGGTATCGAAGGCGAGAGAAGATTTACCCGAACCAGATAAGCCTGTAATAACAATGAGTTTGTCTCGGGGAATGGTCAGATTGATGTTCTTGAGATTGTGGGTTCTGGCACCGCGAATGTCTATCTTGTCCATCAGTCTCTACTTTGGCTAATCACTGGAGAAAAAGAGCACAAGTATCACATATTTTGCGCTGTGCCGATAGCGGCGGCGCATTTGTCCTACTGACACCATACTGTCAGTAGCAAGCCTTCAGCCGTGGGCTGAGGGCGACTTGGGTTTTTCTCTTTGAGCTGTTCAAAACCTTCGTGGTAACATGCGCTCCCTTAAAAAATTCTTAATCCAGGGCAAAAACTATGGCCAACGGTGGACTTTCCGGCACAGAAAGAAAAGTCGCGTTCTCATTAGCCAGTGTATTTGGGCTGCGCATGATGGGCTTGTTCATGATCATGCCTGTCTTCGCGCTCTATGGACAAGATCTCAAAGGCTTCTCACCTCTGTGGGTGGGTATTGCCATCGGCGCCTATGGTCTGACTCAAGCGATACTGCAGATCCCCATGGGGATACTGTCAGACAGAATTGGCCGCAAGCCGGTGATCCTCGGCGGCCTGTTGGTGTTTGCCCTCGGCAGTGTCCTGGCGGCTATGTCCGACAGCATTTACGGCGTTGTCGCCGGCCGCGCCTTGCAGGGTATGGGTGCCATCGCCGCCGCTGTGCTGGCATTGGCGGCAGATCTCACCCGGGATGAGCAACGCACCAAGGTGATGGCCATCATAGGCATGTGCATAGGTTTTTCCTTTGCCTTGTCGCTGCTGGTGGGGCCTGTGGTGGCGCAGCATCTTGGGCTATCGGGCTTGTTTGCCCTGACTGCGGGCCTGGCGCTGCTGGGTATGCTGATAGTGCAACTGCTGGTGCCCAACCCTGTGGCCCATGCGCCCAAGGGCGATACCATGGCGGAACCGGGCAAGCTGAAAAATATGCTTAAAGATCCGCAGTTGTTTCGCCTCGATGCCGGTATTTTTATTCTACATTTGGTGCTGACGGCGGTATTCGTGGCATTGCCGCTGGACTTGGTGGACGCAGGTCTTGTTAAAGAAAAGCACTGGATGCTGTATTTTCCGGCCTTTGTCGGCGCCTTCTTTTTGATGGTGCCGCTGATCATCATCGGCGTGAAGCGCAACAATACCAAGGGGATGTTTCAGTTTGCTTTGTTGATCATGCTGGCCTCTTTGCTGGCGATGGCGCTGTTTTCCCATACTCTTTGGGTGCTGGCGGTAGCCATAGTGGCCTTCTTTACCGGCTTTAACTACTTGGAAGCCTCGCTGCCCAGCCTGATCGCCAAGTTTTGTCCCGTAGGCGCCAAGGGTTCGGCCATGGGGGTGTATTCCACCAGTCAGTTTCTCGGTGCCTTCTGTGGCGGTTTGCTCGGTGGTGGTGCCTATCAAATCATGGGCGCTGCCGGGGTATTTACCGTGGCGGTCGTGCTGTTGATTATCTGGCTGGCATTGACCTTGGGAATGAAAAATCCAGTGCTGCTCAAGAGTTACACTCTGGAGGCCCAGGTGAACGGCCGCGAGCATGCGCAGAAGATGGCCGCCGAGCTGTCTGCGCTGCAAGGGGTTGCCGAAGCCATAGTGGTTTTGGAAGAAAAAGTCGCCTACCTCAAGGTGAACGATCAATTCGATTTAAGACAAGCCAGAGCTGTGTTAGGCTCTGTCAATTAAGCTAAGTATTACGTGAAAATCGCAGGAGATTTCGATGGCCAGTCGTGGTGTTAATAAGGTAATTCTGGTGGGCAATCTGGGACAGGACCCAGAGGTGCGCTACATGCCAAACGGCAACGCCGTAGCGAATATCACAGTGGCCACCAGTGAGTCATGGAAGGACCAACAGGGCCAACAGCAAGAGCGTACCGAGTGGCACAGGGTTGTCATGTTCGGCAAGCTGGCTGAAATTGCCGGTGAATATCTGCGCAAAGGCTCGCAAGTGTATCTGGAAGGCAAGCTGCAGACCCGCAAATGGAAAGATCAGAGCGGTCAGGACAAGTACACCACTGAAGTGGTTGTCGATATGGGCGGCACCATGCAGATGCTGGGTGGCCGTAACCAAAATCAAGGTGGTATGAGCCAAGGCGGCAATCAGGGTGGTATGAACCAAGGTGGTATGAACCAAAGCCAAGGTAGTTACGGTGGTGGTCAGGCACAGTCTCAATCTCAATACAATGCGCCACAGCAGTCCGGCGGCTATCAGCCCAAGCCTGCCCAGCAACCGCAGCAGCCACAACAGCCACAACAGCAGTACAACGCGCCGCAGCAGCAAAGCTATGGTCAGCAGCAGAACTCAGGTTATGCGCCCAAGCCACAGCAGCCAGCGCCGCAACAACAGGCAGCTCCGCAACAGCGGCCGGCACCACAGCCTCAGCCACAACAGCAGAACTACACGCCGGATCTGGATGACGGCTGGGATGATGATATCCCGTTCTGATATCGGCACTTGTGCTTGATACCGCAAAAAGCCACTGCAACTGCAGTGGCTTTTTTGTTGGAGTTAGTTTTTCCTGGCTTGTTCTGTCAGTGCCGGTATCTTCACCAAATATTCCAGCGCCTGCTCGGTGAAGCCCAGCTTTAATAGATGCTCACGGCTGAATGGCGCTTGCTTAAGAGGTGCTCCGGAAAGACTGCGCTTGAGCCAATCCGGGTTGCCTATGGCCGCAGAGCCGATGGCAACCAGTTCGGCACCCAGGTTGAATGCCCGTTCGGCGGTATGGATATCTGTGATAGCTCCGGCAAACATTAACGGAACATGGCCATGATAGCCTTGGCGAATCTGTGTCAGCAACGGGCCTGCCTGTTTGTCTTCATTGGCTTGTTTGAAGCTGTTCCCCATGGAAAAGTGCAAATAGTCGAGCGCCTCTTCGGCCAGTAGGTTGGCGACTTCCAATTGGTTGGCCAGGCGGATGCCGCTCACATTGGCGTAGCTCTCGGGAGACAGGCGTACACCAATCAAAAATGAGCGCGGCAGACGCTGCCGGATACCGCGAATAATATCTATGATGATCCTGGCGCGATTGCGGCTGCTGCCGCCCCAAATATCCTCGCGCCGATTCACCTCTGGGTTAAGAAAATTACACAGCAGGAAATGGTGGGCGGCATGCAGTTCCACACCGTGCAGTCCCGCGGCATAAGCCCGCTCGGCAGAGTTGATAAAAGCTTGAATAAGCTGCCGGATTTCCTCATCCTGCAGCTGTGCTACCCCACTTGGATATCTTGTTCCCTGTGCTATTGCTGAGGGGCCTTTGGGGCCTTCTGCGTTCAACTCGGGGAGGGCCCGCAGGCCGCCATGGTGCAGCTGCACCAACACCTTGGCTTGGTTGGCTTCGGCAGAGCTGGCCACGGGGAGCCAGGATTGCTGCTGCGCCTCAGTCATCAGGGCCGGTTGTCCAGACCAGCAACGTCCACCGGGCAAAACCTGGGTGGCAGGGGTTATCAGCATGCCAAAGCCCCCTTGGATACAGAGCTGCAGCCACTGCAACTCGGCTTGGGATGGGTCGCCATTGGCTGCGCTCATATTGTGGGTCAATGGCGCCAATACCGCACGGTTTTTAAGGCTCACGCCGGCGTTGCCAAAGAGGAACTCGTGTTTCAGTGAAGCTGACATCTCACTTTTCCTTTTGTGTCCAATCTATGCCTCTACTGTACATCTGTCGCTATGGGAAATAATCTGTCATTCAGGAAATGTATTCGCTCCTGGTGGGAATGAATTGGCACTTGAGGGGAACAACAATGGATCATCATAAGCTGGACAACCTTTATCTGATGCGGCTTTTTACCCTGATTGTCCGTCTGGGTTCCTTTGCGGCCGCCGCCCGCCAGCTACAAATCACTGCCGGTAAAGTTTCCAAGGATATTCACTTTCTGGAACAGCGACTGCAAACCCGGTTGTTGCACCGCACAACTCGCAGCCTGACGTTGACCGATGACGGTGAGCTGTATTTTCAACAGGCCGAGCGGATCCTCGAGCTCAATGAGCAGCTGCTCGATAGCCTCCGTCGGCGCAGGCATGAACTGGCCGGCGAACTGAGGATTACTGCCCCGGAACTCTGGGGCGAGCTGGTGTTGACTCCCGTGCTGCTCGGCTTCAAGGCCAGGCATCCGCAGGTAAGCATAGTGGCCGAGTTTTCCAATCGAGCGGTAGACCTGCTGCAAGATGGGTTTCATATCGCTTTTCGCAGCACCCAGCTCTCGTCAGAGCCCTATATTGCCAGGGAACTGGGGCAGGACGAGTCGGTTCTCTGCGCTGCACCGGCTTACTTGGCATCACGCCTTGCTCCGGCTCAACCCGGCGACTTGTTGCAGCATGAGTTGGTCACTTTGGCGCAGGGAAACAGCCGAAATGAACTTTGGTGTTTTGAACATTCCGCAGGCCAACAGCAGCTTGAGGTTCGGGGCTCTTTGGTGTTCAACAACAAGAAAGCTATCCATGCCGCGGTTTGTCATGGGTTTGGTATAGCCAGATTGCCCAGGTATCTGGCCGAGCCCAGTCTGAAACAGGGAAAGCTGCAAACCGTATTGCCCGAATACAGGCTCAAGAGCGCCACTTTTTATGCGCTCTATACGCAGCGCCGCCGAGAGTCGGCACTGATCCGGGCCTTTATTGATGCGGTAGAACAGGCTCTGTCATTGCAAGCGCTCGCTTGATATGAAGCTGGCGGGAATTTATCGCGGCATCTTTCGCCCGAAAAGTTCCCTCTGGCCCCATAGCCGTGGGATATTTTTCAGCTGAAATTGGCAATCTTTACATTTGTAATCTGTTTGTGCCCTGCCTTGGTGGTGGGCGTTTTTCGGGCAGTGGGTCAATTTGACTTGATGACGGTTATTCTGTTTCCCCGGCTGTCCATTGCAGATAGTGTGAAAGTGTTACTGATGTAATACTTTGTTTTATCTGTTATATTCCTGCGTTCTGTTATTTCCCCTTGTGCTTGTTGCCGGCTTTTTTAGCGCAACCCTTTTCTATTTCCCGTCGATTGAGCCTCAGTTAATGGTGCTTTATCCTGCCTTTTTCGCTGTTGGGACAAAATTTACCTATATGTTTGGACAAAATGTCTTTCAGTGTATTTTTTGTTCATTTTGGTTTTATAAACTGCTTTTTGTTTGTTTGTTGGCTTTTTATTCTGGCTGGTTTTGTTTTTGTGGTTCAATTTGTCATAGCTATTCCTTTGTGATCTCTGTCTCGTGTCATTATTTGTTATCCTGAGTTTCTTTAAGGATAATCTTACACAGAGTGTGGTCTTTGGTTCGACTGCACTTGGCAGGTCGCAGCCAAGGGCTGCGACCCCAATCAAAACTCATAACGACAAGAGTGTGAGGACGCTATGAACAGACGTCAGTTTTTCAAACTGTGCGCTGCCGGGGCGGCAACTTCAGCCATATCTGCGCTGGGGTTGTTGTCCGAGAAGGCTTATGCCGCAGTTCGGGAATTCAAACTACTCAGAGCTAAAGAGACCCGCAACAACTGCCCGTATTGCTCGGTGGGTTGTGGCTTGCTTATGTATAGCCAAGGCAGCGGTGGCAAAAACTCTGAACATGCCATTTTTCATATTGAAGGTGATGCCGATCATCCGGTAAACCGCGGGGCGCTCTGCCCTAAAGGCGCAGGCCTGGTGGACTATGTTAACAGTCCGCACCGTCTGCAGTACCCTGAGTATCGCGCTCCGGGCACCAATGAATGGAAGCGCATCAGCTGGGGCGAAGCTTACAAGCGTATTGCCCGTTTGATGAAAGACGACCGTGATGCCAACCTGATTGAGAAAAACGCCGATGGCGTTACAGTCAACCGTTGGTTGACCACAGGGATGATGACCTCATCCGGTATGGCGAACGAGAGTGGTCTTGCGACTCAGAAGTTTGCTCGTTCTCTCGGCCTAGTCGCCATCGATACCATTGCACGTAACTGACACTCCCCAACGGTAGCAAGTCTTGCTCCAACATTTGGGCGCGGTGCCATGACCAACCATTGGATCGACATCAAGAACTCTAATGTAGTGATAATTATGGGCGGTAATGCTGCAGAAGCGCACCCTGTCGGTTTCGGCTGGGTCACAGAAGCTATGCAACATAACAATGCCAAATTGATTGTGGTTGACCCTCGCTTCAACCGTAGTGCCGCTTTGGCCGATCACTATGCTCCTATCCGCTCAGGCACAGATATTGCCTTCTTGCTGGGTGTGATCCGCTATCTGATCTCCACCAACCAGATCAACTTCGACTATGTGAAGGCCTATACCAACGCCAGCTATCTGGTGCGGGAAGACTTTGAATTCCACGAAGGTCTGTTCTCCGGTTTCGATGAAGAGAAGGGCGACTACAACAAAGAATCCTGGTTCTATCAACTCGACGAAGACGGCTATGCCAAGGTGGATGAATCCCTTGAGCACCCACGTTGTGTGTGGAACCTGCTGAAAGAGCACGTAGAACGTTACGACTTTGCCACTGTCAGCAACATCACAGGGACGCCGGTAGATGACTACCAGGTGGTCTGTGAGGCGATTGGCAGCACTTATACCAAAGACAGGGTTGCGACCTTTATGTATGCCCTGGGTTGGACTCACCATAGTAAGGGTGCGCAGAACATTCGCACCATGGCCATGGTGCAGTTGCTGCTGGGCAATATTGGTCAGTTGGGTGGTGGGGTTAACGCCTTGCGTGGTCACGCCAACGTTCAGGGCTCAACCGATATGGGTCTGCTGGCGCAGAGTCTGCCTGGCTACGTTAAACTGCCCAACGACAATGAACCCACTTTGGCCGCTCACCTAGCAGCGCATACGCCCAAGCCTTTGCGTCCGGGTCAAACCAACTACTGGCAAAACTATCCCAAGTTCTATGTCTCTTTGCTGAAAGCGTTCTGGGGCGATAACGCGACCCCTGAAAACGACTTCGGTTACGACTGGTTGCCGAAATGGGATCAGATGTATGACTTTGGCCGCTACCTCGACATGATGTATCGCGGTCAGATCAACGGTTGTATCGTGCAAGGGGTTAACGCGATTAACTCTATGCCCAACCGTAACAAGAACCTCAAGGCGCTGAGCAAGCTCAAGTACTTGGTCGTGCTGGACAACTTGTCATCTGAAACCGCAACCTTCTGGCAAAACGAACCCGGCTTCAACGAAGTCGATACCGCCAGTATCCAAACGGAAGTGTTCCGTCTGCCCACAACCTGTTTTGCCGAGGAAGAAGGTTCCATCGTCAACTCGGGTCGCTGGATGCAGTGGCACTATAAAGGCGCCAATGCTCCCGGCGAAGCCATGGCCGACTCGGAAATCGTTGCCGGCATCTTGCTGGAGCTGAAAAAGCTGTATCGCGAAGAGGGCGGTAAACTGCCTGAGCCTGTGGCTGCGGTTAACTGGGAATACACAGATGCCCATAACCCGAGCTCTGTTGAGCTGACCAAAGAGTTGAACGGATACGATGTTAACACCGGCCGTCAACTGAGCAGCTTTACTGAACTCAAGGCCGATGGCAGCACCGCCTGTGCCTGTTGGATCTATGCCGGTTCCTGGACCGAGCAAGGCAACCAGATGGCACGCCGCGACAACCACGATCCGTCAGGTAAAGGTATTACCCCTGGATGGGCATTTGCTTGGCCTGCCAACCGTCGGGTGCTCTACAACCGTGCCTCTTGTGATGTCAACGGTAAGCCATGGGATCCAAACCGCACCATAGTCGAGTGGAAAGATGGCAAGTGGGAAGGCATAGACGTGCCTGACTTCAACGCCAAGCTCAATCCACAGGACAGTGCACACCCATTCATCATGCAGCCGGAAGGGGCGGGCCGTTTGTTCGCGCTGAAACTGCTGAAAGAAGGGCCGTTCCCTGAACACTATGAGCCGGTGGAATCACCAATCGGTACCAACCCGTTGCATCCGAAAGTGGTGCACAGCCCAGTGCTGCGTTGGTTTGAGGGTGTGAAAGAAACCATAGGTACCAAAGAGGAGTTCCCATACGCCTGTACCACTTACTCGCTCACAGAACACTTTAACTTCTGGACGACTCACTGCCGTTTGGCGGCGATATCCATGCCAGAGACCTTTGTGGAAATGAACGAGCAGTTGGCGGCAGAAAAAGGCATCAAGAATGGCGACTGGGTGAAAGTGAGCTCCAAGCGTGGCCACATTCTTACCAAAGCCTTGGTGACCAAGCGTTTGCGTCCACTGCAGGTCAATGGTCAAACGGTACACACTCTGGGTATTCCACGTCACGGTAGCCATAACGCCCTCACCAAGAAGGCTTATAGCTGTAACGTGCTGACTACCGAAATGGGTGATGCCAACACGGGTGTTCCTGAGTACAAAGCGTTCCTGGTGAACGTTGAGAAGGCGGAGGTCTGATAATGGCAACACAAGATATTATTCGACGCTCCGGCACCTCAGCGGCAACGCCGGCATCGCAAACTCGGATTGGTGACGTCAAGCAGGTCGCAAAACTGTTTGATGCGACCAAGTGTAACGGCTGTAAGGCCTGTCAGGTGGCGTGCTCCGAATGGAACGATCTGCGCGAAGAAGTGGGCAGTTTCGAGGGAAGTTATCAAAACCCGATGAAACTCTCAGGCCAGGTCTGGACCCTGATGGAGTACAACGAGGTGATGGACGAGCGCAATAAGCTGCGCTGGCAGTTCACTCACTCTGCTTGTATGCACTGTGCCGATCCCGCCTGTCTCAAGGCGTGTTCGACCGCAGGCGCCATTGTGCAGCATGTCAATGGGGTGGTGGACTTCGATTCAGACAAGTGTATCGGTTGCGGTTATTGCGCCAGCGCTTGTCCGTTCGATATCCCCAAAATCGATCCCAAGGACAACAAGGCCTACAAGTGCACCATGTGTTCCGACCGTCTGGCGGTCGGGCTGGAGCCTTCCTGTGTCAAGACCTGTACTACAGGCGCGCTGCGTTTCGGTACCCGTGAAGACATGTTGTTCTATGCCGATAAGCGGGTGGCCGAACTCAAGGAACGCGGCTTTGCCAAGGCCGGGCTTTACAACCCTGAGGGTGTGGGTGGCACAGGGATGATGATGATATTGCACGATGTCACTCAGCCTGAAAGCTACAACATGCCGGAAGATCCGCAGATCCCACTGTCTGTCACTCTGTGGCAGGACTGGGTCAAGCCTCTGGGTACAGTTGGGATCCTGGCAACAGCCGCTGTGGCTTGTCTGCACAAGATCACCGTTGGCCGCAACATAGTCGAAGAGGATCAACCCGGTTATCAGCCGCCTGAAGAAGATCAGCAAGCGGCTCAGAAAGAGGAGGACGGCAAATGAGCGAGCATCACAAGCAAGAGATGATAGTGCGTCATAAGCTGTTCGACCGTATCTGCCACTGGTTTATTGTGGCGGCAGGTTTAGTCACTTTCCTGACCGGTTTTTCGTTCTTTTATCCTTCCTTCCAGTGGATGGGGGCTATTGCAGGCACGCCTCAATTGGCGCGCTTTATCCACCCCATTGCCGGGTTGTTTATGTGTCTGCCGCTGATGCTGATGTTGGTGCGTTACTACCATCACAACAAGTGGGAGAAGAACGACCTGAAATGGATGCTGGCCATCAAGGACGTGATGTTTGAGAACGAGGACAAGATCCCGCCTATCGGCCATTACAACCCTGGGCAAAAGGTGCTGTTCCGTGCGTTTGTGGTGACATCTATCGTACTGACTGTCACCGGCTTCATTATGTGGCAGCCCTATTTTGCACCTTACTTCTCAGCCACTACTGTGGGCTGGGCCATTCTGCTGCACGCCGTCTGTGCTCTCATCATGTTGATTTTCGTGATGGTGCACTTCTGGATGGCGACCTGGGTAGAAGGTTCGGTCGCGGGCATGCTCTACGGCAAGGTCTCCAAGGCCTGGTGCCGTAAGCACCACCCCAGAATGCTGGAAGAAGATTCGGAAGCGGAGAAACATTAAATGAGTCATACAGCCGAGATACCCCTGGCCCCCGGCAGCGAGTCGCCGCTGGAGCTCAAACCACTGAAAGCCGCCGACCCTGCCAGCGTCTATCTGCGCAGAGCCAAGCGTTTGGAAGTGTTGGCCAAGGACTCGCCGCTGGCTGATTACCTGGAGCTGTGTCGCCGTTTGGTCGCTGTACAGGCCAAACTGGCGGCGAAGGAAGACTTCGGTCTTCCTCCAGCCTGGGACAAGTCCGAGGGGCAGCCCCTCACCGACTTGGGTCCCAGCGCCGACAGTTACTGGCAGAGCTTGCTGCAGCAGTTGCTCAGTGAACTCCTGCCGCAGGTGGATGAGTCGGTCGCCCGGGTGCTGCGTCTTTTGATGCAACAGGCACCCGAGCAATTGAGTGCCTGGGGGCAGGCGCTGCGTCAGGGCAACCTGAGTGCAGTGCCCGCCAGGTTCAGTCTGTTTCTGTGGGCCGCTATGGGGCTTTATTGGTCTCATTGGGCGCCGGCAGTTATTCAGCGCATGGATCAGCGCAGGGTCGAACAGCAGAGCCTGTGTCCGGTCTGTGGCAGCCATCCGGTTGCCAGCGTGATAGTCGATGAACCCAGAGCCGGTTTGCGTTATCTGCATTGCAGCCTGTGTGAGAGCGAGTGGCACTACATACGTGCCCACTGCACTTGTTGCGGGCATGACAAGGAGATGAACCTCTGGTCTCTGGACGACTATCAGGCCAATGTTCGCATCGAAAGCTGCGAGGCTTGTCATGGTTATACCAAGATGATGTTCCTCGAAAAGGCGCCGCTGATGGATGTGGCCGCCGATGATTTGGCGACCCTGATGCTCGACAGTCAGCTCAATGAGAAAGGCTATGGTGCTACCACAGTCAATCCCTTGTTGCTGGCCCACGAGACAGAAGACAGCGAGTAACCAAGCCAGTAAGAAAGCCGGGAGGGCTCAGGCCCTCCCTTTATTCAGTCAATGATGAAACAGATGATGACCCAAACTGCCGATACTCTCAAAGACCTCTATCGGGCTTTGCCTTCCATGGATAGCCTGCTGGCCGAGCCAGCTCTGGCCCCACTGCTGAGCCGCTTTGGCAAGGCCGCCGTCAAACAGGCGCTGGATGGACAACTTCGGCTGGCAAGAGCCGGGATAGGCAGCGAGCAACGCCTGCCTGAGTGGTGTCACTCACACCAAGCCTTGTATGGCATTTTGGTTGATCAGCTGTCCAGCGATTATCGCCACAGTTTAAGGCCGGTATGGAACCTCACCGGCACCCTACTGCACACCAACCTGGGACGGGCGCAGCAATCCGAGGCGGCCATCGAGGCCGTCACTTCTGTGATGCGTTACCCAACTCCGCTGGAGTTTGAGTTGCAGGCCGGCAAGCGCGGCCACAGAGATAATGCCGTCAGCTCGCTTATTCACCGCCTCACAGGTGCCGATGCCTGCTGTGTGGTCAACAATAATGCCGCCGCCGTGCTGTTGATGCTGTCGGCGGTGGCGGCCGGTAAAGAGGTGATAGTTTCCCGCGGTGAGCTGGTGGAGATAGGCGGCGCCTTCCGGATCCCCGACATAATGCGTCAGGCTGGGGTTACCCTGGTGGAAGTGGGCAGCACCAACCGTACCCATCTCAGGGATTACGAGCAGGCGATAACCGAAAACACCGCTGCCATCATGAAGGTACACACCAGTAACTACCATATTCAGGGCTTTACCGCCTCGGTGGAAGAGTCGCGGCTGGCGACACTGTGCCGCGAGCACGATATTTCGCTGATCTCGGATCTCGGCAGCGGTTCGCTCACCGACTTGCGCCGCTTCGGGCTCAAGCAGGAACCCACTCCCCAGGCGATGCTGGCCGATGGGGTCGATTTGGTAAGCTTCTCCGGCGACAAGCTGCTCGGTGGCCCTCAGTCGGGGCTGATTGTTGGCAAACAGTCGCTTATCAATAAGTTGCAAAGCCATCCGCTCAAACGGGCGCTGCGCTGCGATAAGCTGATTCTGGCGGCGCTGGAAGCCACACTGATCCATTATCTCAACCCGGAAACCCTGGATACTGAACTGCCTATGATGGCCAAGTTCGGCCGCAGCCAGCAGCAACTCAAACTGCTAGGCAGCCGTTTGCACCAGGCGTTGCAGCCCCTGTTTGCCCCCGGCTATCAACTGGAGCTGGTGGAGTGCCGCACCCAGGTGGGCAGCGGCTCACAGCCGGATACCTTCCTGCCTTCGGTGGCACTGGCTTTCAGTGCCAATCCGGGCGCTAGCCTGATTGAGCTTGAGCAACACTTCAAGCAGGCCGAGCGGCCGGTGATCGGCCGGATCAGCAATGAACAACTGCTGCTGGATCTGCGCGGGGTCGACGATGAAGCCGAGTTACTGGCCGAGCTGAGCACCCTGGGAGTGTCGCTGTGATCCTGGTAACCGCCGGCCATGTAGACCATGGCAAGACCAGCCTGATTCGGGCCCTGACAGGGCAGAATACCGACAGATTGCCGGAAGAGAAACGCCGCGGCATGACCATAGATCTGGGTTATGCCTTTATGCCGTTTGCCGACGGCCAGCGACTGGCCTTTATCGATGTGCCTGGCCATGAAAAGTTTATCAACAACATGCTGGTGGGCGTCAGTCATGCCAGACACGCGCTCTTGGTACTGGCCTGTGATGATGGCGTGATGCCGCAGACCCGTGAACACCTGCAGATTTTAGCCATGTTGCCGCTTAAGAGCCTGACACTGGTGCTCACCAAGAGTGACCTGGTGGAGCGGGCCCGCATTGATGAAGTGGCTGCAGAGAGTGAGGCGCTGCTTTGTGAGTTTGCCCTCAAGGCCTCTGGTGTGTTTAGCGTTTCGGCCAGCAATGGCCAGGGGATCGATTCACTCAGAGAGCATATTCTGGCGCTGGCATCGAGCGAGCTACAGCTTGAGAAGGCTGGCGTCGCCGCAGACGCGCAGCAGGCCTTTCGCATGACCCTGGATCGCGCCTTCAGCGTCAAAGGCGCCGGTTGGGTGGTCACGGGTACAGTGATCAGTGGCAGTGCCAATGTCGGTGATAACCTCTACAGCTCGGGTCAGAAAGACAAGCTGAGGATCCGCGGCATTCACTGCCAGGGGCAGGAGTCGCAGACGGCGCTTCCGGGCACCCGGGTCGCCCTCAATCTCAGTGGCGTCGATAACCACAGAGCGCCGCAGCGCGGTGATTGGCTCAGCAACTTGCCGCAGCCGGACGCCTGTGGCCGCCCTGTGGTGCAGATCCGTGCCTTTGAGCCAGTGACTCACTGGCAGAGCGTGCATTGCCACCACGGCGCCGATCATACTCTGGGACGCATATCCCAACTGACCGAGGCCGATGAGCGCGGCTACTGCCTGGCTGAACTGGTGCTGGATAAGCCACTGATATTGTGCCAGGACGACCCCATAGTGCTGCGTCATGCCAGTGGCAAGCATACCCTGGGCGCCGGCAGAGTACTGGCACTCACAGTGCCCAATCGCAAGAAACGCACCGACGAGCGGCTCGCTCTTCTTGGCCGTCTCGCCGACGCCGAAACTCCGGCCGCGGCTCTTACCCTTCTAGGCCGGCAGCAGGCCTTGGCCGTGCCTGACTTGGCCTGGCGCTGGCAGTTGACCGAAGCCGGTTTGAGTCGGGTCATCGAAGAATCCGGACTCAGCCGCCATGGCGGTTTCCTGTTGGCACCGGAACTGCTTGAGGCCGAGCAACAGCACTATCTGTCCTTGCTGGAGCAATACCATCAGCAGCACCCGGATCAATTGGGGCTGGGGCGCAACCGCCTGCTGCGCATGAGTCACAGCAAGTTGCCATCGCCGCTGGCCAGTCTGATCCTGGAGCGCCTCTGTCGCGACCGCCGCATGGTGCTGCGCGGCGCCTTGCTGCAGTTACCGCAGCACAGAATGACCTTGGATCCCAAAGCCGAAGCCTGTTGGCAGCGTTTATCTCCTTGGCTGGAGCAGCAGGATACCCCTGTGTGGGTCACGGAAATGGCCGAATATCTTGAGCTGGAGCCGGGTGAGCTGCGGCCGCTGTGTTTCCAGTTGGTGCAACAGGGGTTTATCACCGCAGTGGTGAAAGACAGATATCTGCTCAGCAGTAAGCTGTGCCACTACGCCGATCTTATTCGCGGTCATTTAGAGCTAAAGGGACAACTGGAAACCGCCGAGTTCAAGGCGATGGTAGGTCTTGGCCGCAAGGTAAGTATTCAACTGTTGGAGTTCTTCGATCGCAGCGGTTTTACTCGCAGGAAGTATCGCAGTAACAGTCGGGAGATCCGGGACGCTGAACTTTTCTGGTCCCATGAAGATTGGCGGAAGAACATAGGAGTCGAACCTACCCGGGACTGCTGGCAGCCCCACCCGGATTTGAAGTCCGGACGCCTCACCGGAGACGACGTTCTTCCATCGAAAGACAGAAGGATAATAGAAAATGAATGCAGTTGAAGCAACCCTGTTTTTATTTACTTTATGAGTTTGTGATATAGCTCTTATTTTATTTTAAAGTCTGTAAATTTTTATTATTTAGATAGGTTCAGAGGGTACTTATGGATTATTATTCGCATGACGTTGTCACCGAGAAACAAGTCACCCTTATGGAACAAGGGCAGGCTTCGGAATTAACTGACTACTTAGCGAACGAAGTGAGAATCGCCCTGGTATATAACGGCATTGCCCACACGGTAATGTTGGCCAGTCCGCAGGATCTCGAAGCCTTTGCAATCGGCTTTACCTTGTCGGAGCGCATAGTCAGAAACATAAATGAAATCAAGGGTGTTGAACTTGAATATACCGAAGAAGGTGTACTGGTTCAGATTGAGATAACCCAAAGATGTTTCATGGAATTAAAGCAACAAAGACGCAATATGGCCGGTAGAACCGGTTGTGGACTTTGCGGTGTTGCCCAACTTGAAGAAGCGGTTAAACCTGTTATTCGAGTTGATGATGGTGCCAAGTTTAATATCAACAATTTAAAGGTTGCTTTGAATTTTGTTAAGGACAATCAACAGCATTTTAAATTAACTGGCGCCACCCATGCTGCCATGGGGTTAAATAAAGAAGGGCATATTATTGATGCCTATGAAGATATTGGAAGACATATAGCACTGGATAAGTTAATCGGTGCCTTTTCACAGAAACATGCCGAGCGGCCAATCGCGGTTTTATTGACCAGCAGAGCCAGTTTCGAGATGGTGCAAAAGGCTGCCAGTGCCAATATTCAGATTCTTTTTGCCATGTCCGCCGTGACCTCACTGGCGTTGGAGTTGGCCGAGAAGAGCAACATCACGCTGGTGGGCTTTTGCCGCAACGGTCGTGCGACGCTCTACACCCATGGTCACAGACTGACGGGGTTGAGCCGCGATCGCCTGGCCAAAGCCATTTAGGGACGCTGCGAATAAGGCCTCGAAGTACTCGGGCTTCTTCCCTGGCACAGCGCTTACTGTCTGCTCATCATCGTTGTTAAACACTGTTTATGACCGGTCGGAACCCAGTTCCAGCCGGTCTTTAGTGCTTTGATGATGGCAGACAGCCGGTCGTTTGCTGCACTCCAGCGATTTTATCGCCGTAAAGGCATACATAAGATGCGACAGGTCAGTTTCTGCGGGCTGCCTGTTCGCACCTGTAATGGTTGACGGACACGCCTGTGTCCGTTTAGACAAGGTCTCGTTCATTAGGGTAATGACATGACATGGCAACAATTTAAACAACAATATCTGGTCCGTTTCTGGGCTCCCATGCCGGCTGTTATCGCTGCCGGTATTCTCTCCACCTACTATTTTGGTCTTACCGGAACCTTCTGGGCCGTGACCGGCGAATTTACCCGCTGGGGTGGGCATTTACTGCAAATGCTTGGTGCCGAGCCGGAAAACTGGGGTTACTTCAAGGTGATAGGTTTGGCCGGTACGCCGCTGGATCGCATCGACGGCATGATGATTATCGGCATGTTCGGTGGCTGTATCGCCGCGGCGCTATGGGCCAACAACGTCAAGCTCAGAATGCCACAGAGCCGGGTGCGCATCATGCAGGCCCTGGTTGGCGGCATCATAGCCGGCTTCGGCGCCCGCTTGGCCATGGGTTGTAACCTGGCGGCCTTCTTTACCGGTATTCCGCAGTTCTCGCTGCATGCCTGGTTCTTCGCGCTGGCCACTGCTGCCGGTTCCTACTTTGGCGCCAAGTTCACCTTGCTGCCCATGTTCCGCATTCCGGTGGCGCTGAAGAAGGTCACCAAGGCCAGCTCGGTCAAGCAGGACGAAAACCAGGCCAGAAGGCGTTTTCGGATCGGCATGCTGGTGTTTATCGGCATAGTCGGTTGGGGACTCCTGACCCTGTTCAACGCACCCAAGCTGGGTATTGCCATGCTCTGTGGCGTCGGTTTCGGTCTGCTGATTGAAAGGGCACAGATCTGCTTTACCTCGGCATTTCGCGACATGTGGATCACCGGCCGTACCCATATGGCCAAGGCGATCATCATAGGTATGGCGGTCAGTGCCATAGGGATTTACAGCTATGTGCAACTAGGGGTTTCACCCAAGATCATGTGGGCCGGTCCCAACGCGGTTATCGGTGGCTTGCTGTTCGGTTTCGGTATAGTGCTGGCCGGTGGCTGCGAAACCGGTTGGATGTACCGCGCCGTGGAAGGGCAGGTGCACTTCTGGTGGGTTGGCCTGGGTAATGTTATCGGCTCCACCATTTTGGCCTACTACTGGGACGACTTTGCCGAACCACTGGCCACCAGTTGGGACAAGGTCAACCTGCTTTCCAGCTTGGGGGACAAGGGCGGCTTGCTGGCCACCTACCTGACGCTGGGCCTGGCGTTTGCCGCCATGCTCGCCTGGGAAAAACAATTCTTTGCCCGTAAAGCCAAACGGGATGCACAACTGACTGCGGAGGCCGTGTAATGAGCCAATATACTCCTGATTATCAATTGGATATGGTTGGTGAACCCTGTCCTTATCCCGCCGTTGCCACCCTGGAGGCCATGCCCCAGCTCAAGCCCGGTGAAATTCTGGAAGTGATCAGCGACTGCCCACAGTCGATCAACAATATTCCATTGGATGCCAAGAACCACGGTTACAAGGTGCTGGAGATAGAACAGAACGGCCCGACTATCCGTTATCTGATCCAGCGCTGAGGAGCCGGTTATGCTGACGATTCTCAGTGGTTTGGGCATAGGTCTGGCCATGGGGTTTGTGATGCAGCGGGGGCGTTTCTGCATGGCGGGTGGCATACGTGACACCTTCCTGCAGAAAGACTTCACCATGGTGATTGCCATATTGATCGCCATCAGTATCCAGAGCCTGGGGCTGTTTGCTTTTTATGAGCTGGGTTGGGTCAAGTTGCCGACGGGGCATTTCCCCTGGTTGGCAACTCTGATTGGTGGCGTGCTGTTCGGCCTGGGTATGGCAGCGGCAGGCAGTTGCTCCACCGGAGCCTACTACAGGGCGGCCGAAGGCTTGGCTGCCAGTGTGATGGCAGTGCTGGGCTTTATTGTTGCCAGTAAACTGGTGCGCACGGCCGAGCTCAAGAGCATGCTGGCCCCCATCAAACAGCAACAGTTGGCCGATCAGACCCTGTATCAAAGCCTGGGGGTTTCGCCCTGGTTGGTGAGTATCGCCCTGGCGCTGCTGACCTCCGTACTGGCGATGCGCTATCTCAAGCGACGCAAGCGCCCTGTGGCCCTGATGACCCCGAGGCGCAGCGGCCTGGCACACCTGTTGTTTGAAGCCCGTTGGCACCCCTTCGTGAGTGCGCTGAACATTGGCGTGCTGGCTCTGCTGGCCTGGCCTGCGAGCCTGGAAAGCGGTCGTGTCGGTGGCGTTGGTATCAGTGGCCCCAGCGCTCAGCTGTGGGATCTGCTGACCACTGGCAACACCAAGTTCTTCGGCTGGCCGGGATACTTCCTCATCGGCTTGTTTGTCGGGGCCTTTATTGCCGCCCGCGGCAGTTCGGAGCAGCGTTGGCGCTATCCGGGCCACAAGACGGTATTGTTTGGGCTTATCGGCGGTCTGTTGATGGGCTTTGGCAGCGGCATTGCCGGTGGTTGCATGTTGGGCAATGCGCTGGTGGGTACCGCCTATCTGTCCTGGCAGGGCTGGCTGTTTATTCCGGCCATTCTGCTTGGCAGTTACTGCTTCAGTTACTTTACCCTGATCCGGCCCATGCGCCTGGCTCAGATCTGAGTTTTATCCAAGGAGTTGTATATGAAACATGTTCTCGATACTACCGGCAAACTTTGTCCTTTCCCTTTGATAGAGCTGCAGAAGCTGATAAAGGGCATAGAAAAAGGCGACGAAGTGGTACTGGACTATGACTGCGCCCAGGCGACAGAAAACATTCCTCGCTGGGCCGCCGAAGAGGGCCATGAGGTGACTCACTTTGCCCAGAAGGGCGATGCTGCCTGGACCATGACCATCAAGAAGGGCTAATGGCCGTAAAGGTAAAAAAGCGCTGCCGAGGCAGCGCTTTTTTCATCCAAACTGTAACGCTATCAGCGAGCCTGCATCTGGATGCTGACCCCTTCGGCATTGGCACCATCCAGCATCAGATAGTACCAACCTTCGCTTGGCGCCTGCAGCAGTATACGTTCTGCGTTGCCTTGCTGGGTGGATACCTGTTGATAACTGTTGGCCGTAGGCCAGCTAGTGCCACCATAGAGGCTGACATCGCCGCTGCCGTGGCCTGTGACAACTTCAATCTCCTGAGTACCTTCGGCAATATAGAAGTAGAAGTCTCCCCGGCCACTGGCGGCGCAGATGGCCGTGCCGGATTGCAACTCGCTGTAACTCTGTGGAGCCTTGGTGGCGCAGGCATTTTCGAGGACACTGGGCTGAGGTTCACCGGCCGTGGCCACTTTCAGGCTCAGGCTGACACCGGCATACTGGCTGTCACTCTCCACCGCCAGGTAACGCCAGCCGCGATTGGCCGTGACTGTTAGTGTCTCGCTGTTGCCTGCGGTCTTGGCGAACGCATCATAGTGAGCTGTACCTGCCCAGGTATCGGCAGCATAGTAGAGATCGGCGTCACCACTGCCGCCGCCGAGGCTGAAGGTCAGGCTAGTGTTATCTTCCTCAACCCAGACATAAAAGCTGGAACGGCCACCACTGAGGCATTCATTCTTGCCGGCCTGCAACTGGCCATAGTCTGTGCTCGGAGCACCGCAATCCACCGGCTCGCTGCCATCGCCATCACCGCCGCCTTGGGCCGGGTCCGGGTCGGCTTCGACTTCTGTGGTCGACAGCAATAGATCCACGCCGCCAAATTCACCGGCCAGAGTCAGGTAATGCCAGTAGCTGTCGGGGTTGAGGCGCACCTTGATCACCTCGTGATTCCCATTGCCTATACCTAAGCCCTCGTTGTTTTCGGCGCTGGCCCAGCCTTGGGAGCTGAAATAGATATCGGCATCACCCCAGCCGTCACCCACCTTGATCCACAGCTCTTGGTCGGAACGCTGCTCATTGGCAAACACCAGGCTGGCGCGGCCGTTTTTCGAGTCGATACACTCGATTGGCACATCCAGCAGCGGTGTCATGCCTTCCTGATAACGATAGGATTCGTCGCTGACCGTGCAGGGGGCAAAGTCGCGGCTGATATTGCCGCCCGGGCCACTCCAGTTACCTTCACGGCCGCTGGGGGCGGCGTCTATGTCGCTGGGGCCCTTATCCACTATGCCGTTGTCCGCCGTGCTCAGGCCGCTTGTCAGCCAGTTGTACCACTCATTGTCATAACGACTGCCTATGCCATCTATCAGGGCTTGATACTCGCTGTAGTTGTCGCTGCGCAGCAGACTGAGGATCTGGCGAACATCATCCATATGGCGCTCGAACATAAAGCGCACCGCCAGATAGCCCCAGCGATAGACTCTGTCTTGTCCCGAGTCATAGGTGTTTTTGAATATTTGCGACAGGGCAAATGCCTTGGTTTCACCAAGTGCTATGGCTGCGGTGTTGGCATCCCGGTAGGAGATGTATTCAGCCAATCCTTCAACCCACCAGATGGTGTCGGCCGACATGCCGCGGGCAAAGTCGCCGTGGAGGTTGAAGCGGCCATCCAGGTAGTGCACATATTCATGCTGCAGGTTCCAGACATGGAAATCGGGGCGGCGCCACTCGGCTTCATAGGCGATAAAACGGGCCTGATTTTTGAGCCCGGCCGGCGAGCCTTCAAGATACATGCCGCCGTTGTCTGTGTTGATGCCGAAGAAGCTGCCGGCGAATGACTGGTAGTCGCCGGAGGAGTTGAAGATCACCAGCTCAAGATCGTCGTTGTTATCTTCGCTCACCGGAGTATTGCCGGTTTCCAGCTTGCTGTGGAAGTAGGCTTCCTGGCCGCTGAGCACTTCACAGATCCAGCTTGCCTGATCCTGATACAGATCCTGGGCGCGCATCTTCAGGGTATCCGAGCACTTCCAGTTGAAACTCAGGGTGTCCTGCTCCAGTTGGTATTTGAAGCCGCAAATGCCGTAGTAGTCGCACTGGCTGCGGTCATAGTAGTCGGCCATTTCTGCAGCGGCGAGCCAGATGGCGCGGCTGCTGTCCTCTTTACTGCTGCTGTCGATTACCGCCTTGACCAGAGTCGTGACCCTGGGCTTCATCGCCTCTATGTAGTAGAGGCGGGACATCTCACGTACCGCATTGACCAGCAGGTATTCGGCGTTGGTTCCCAGTAGTTGGCGCTGCTCAAGTTGAAACTGATTGAGGGCATCGAGAATGCTCTGATCCCGGGCGAACAGCGCTTGCATTTCGTCGTTCCACTGAGCCCGGAACAGGGTAGTAAACACAGCATTGGCGGCGGCATTCATGCCAAACAGCGCCTGCCAGTCGCTGTCGTATTCGTTGAGAACCTTGATGGTTACCCAGTTGAATTCGGCACCCAGATTGGCCGAATCCACCAGGATCAACGCTTCTTTGAGAACCCCGGCATTGGCCTCGGAAACTGTCCAGCTCTTGGGATTGTTGAACAGACTATCCAGTGCGCCGCTTAACGCCGTGGTTACCGAGGCATCATAGGCGGGCACATCTTCCGGATGATAAAACTGCACATAGAGGGCGGCGCGGACAAAGTTTATCAAGGACTCCAGCCCTTGGGTGTCAGTTCCTGTGTAGCTTTCGGCGCGGCCGTCTATGGCATTGGCTACCGCCAGCACATTGGCCTGGCTGAAGCTGGCGGTGGCCTGACTGCCCACCTGGCTGTAAAAGGCACCGACACAAGCAGGCGTGGCGGCGCTTAATGCATCGACCAGTGCCTGACCATTGAGGCCTGTCAGCTCATCACAGCTGCTGTCGGCCTGCATCTGCAGATCGCCGGCCGCCGAGCGGCTCATCAGGTTGAGGCTTACGACGGCTTGGTGTTTTTGGGGCGTTTTTTTGTCAACGGCATATCCTTCAATTACCTGGTTCGCCACCGCCTGACTGCTAAAGGCCTGCGGCGGCGCCGGCAACGAAGCCTTTGTCTGCCTCTCCGCTTGAGAGTTGGCCTCACGCTTAAGCCGCGCGTGAGAGGCCAGTCTCGCCTGCTCGTTGGCTTGAGCGGGCAGTAAGGGATGACCGTGCAGCCTGGCGGCGGGATGAGGTGAGGAAGCTTGGGGGGAGGAGGGCTGTGCAAACGTCTGTTGGCTGAATGCCATGCCGGAAAGCAGGCCGATACTGGCGACCAGTGGGCTGATCTTCATTGGTTTTCTCCATTTTATTTGAGTCTGCTGTTGCAGATCTTTAGTGGTTAAAGTGACCTCCTGCGCCGTTTGCCGATACTGCCTGACTGTGCACAACACTTTATTCAGGGTAAATCAGTGTTTCATCATAGAAGTAAAAGAATAAAATATACAATATAAGATTGTCTATTTTTTATTCCAAGGGAAAACAGCGAGGATTTCCTTGGTCACCGCGAGCTAGGATAGATTTATAACGCAATGAAATTAATAGAATTTACATTTAAATTCGCCAAGGCTGAATTTTGCCTGGCGGCTTTGTTGTGCTTCTGGCAAAAGACTGAAGCCATTTGCTGTGAAGCACGCCTTGCATCCAGGCCTGTAAGTCGATGCAGTGCATAGATGGGACTTTTTCGCGCGAGTATGAGCCTGAGGCGGCTTCTGCTACTGTGTTGGCTACAGGTATCAGTCTCTGCCAGGCTTGGCCTCTGGATTAACGTCAGAGGCAAATTTTTCGGCAGTGGCTCAGTTATCAAGGAGCAGTGTATGAGACAGGTGACTTTCGACACACCCGGGCAGCCCGAGGTGCTTTATCTGACGGATGTGGAGATCCCCAAACCCGGTCCGGGTCAGGTGCTGATACGGGTAGCGGCGGCCGGGGTCAATGGCCCGGATCTGGCCCAGCGTAAAGGCAACTATCCGCCGCCGGCAGACGCTTCCCCCGTGCTGGGGTTGGAAGTGGCCGGCGAGATAGTGGCGCTGGGGCAGGGCGTAGCACAATGGCAGACCGGGCAGGAGGTCTGTGCCCTGGTGCCGGGAGGCGGTTACAGTGAGTATGTGCTCACCTGGGCCGATCATTGTTTGCCTATTCCCAGGGGCTGGAGTCTGGAAGAAGCCGCGGCGATTCCCGAGACTTTCTTTACTGTGTGGGGCAATCTGTTTATGCGAGCCGGGTTGCAGCAAGGCGAGACAGTGCTCATCCACGGCGGCTCGGGGGGGATCGGCAGCAGCGCCATAGCGCTGGCCAAGGCCTTTGGCGCCAGGGTACTGGTGACTTCCGGCAGTCCTGAGAAATGCGCCTGGTGTCAGCAATTGGGGGCCGAACTCGCGATTGACTACCGCCGACAGGACTTTGTCGAGCCTGTGTTGGACTGGACCCTGGGCAAGGGTGTCGAGGTGGTGCTGGATATGGCAGGCGGAGACTTTGCCAACAAGAATCTCAAGGTACTCGCCTGTGATGGCCGCATGGTGTCCATTGCCATGCAAAGGGGGGCCAAGGCTGAAGTGGATATCTTTCGCCTGATGGCCAAACGTATTGTTTGGACCGGCTCGACTCTGAGGCCTCAAAGCGTAGCGGCCAAGGCGGCGATTGCTGCCGAGCTCAAGGCCAAGGTCTGGCCGTTATTGAATGAAGGTGCCCTGAAGCCACATATTTTTGCCAGTTTCCCGCTGCAAGAGTGCATTGCGGCACACCACTTGTTGGAATCCGGAAGTCACTCGGGCAAGGTCGTGCTGACACTGAAGTAAGTAGCTACTGACGCTCAACACCCTATGGCTGCTGAACACTCGCTCGGCAGCTTTTTCTCTGTCGCCGCTGTTTGGCTGTAACATGCAGCCTTAAGGCGTTTGCGTGCAAAATTCAACTTGCCCTGATGGAAATTTGGGCTAAAGTCCTTTGTGAGAGCACTCGAGGGTGCTGTCATGAAAAATTAATCGTTATTTAGTTGGAAAAATCACGGTTTGTAGCATTGATTCTCGGAAAGATTCTGTAAGAATACGCACTTGAAAACTCCACCTCCCAAAGGTGGAAACCTATTGTGGCAAAGTGAGCAGTAGTGCGCTTCTTTGGCCGAAAAACTTTAGGGAAGGCGCGAGCAAGTCCAGGCACTATGCGCAGCGACTTATTGGCAACTTCTCTGGTGTATGTGTTGATTTAAGGGTATTGGCATATATGTATAACACTGCAAAGAAACAAGTTTGGTATGGCGAGCTCAGAACCGCACGTGGCAATGCTATCGTCGTCCATGACAATCAGTTACCCGAGGCATCTCCTGGACGTATCTACCTGTTCAACTCTCAGCGTAATGCGATTATTGAATACGTGGAAGATATAGTTAAACCCAACCTGCATGATCTGGGTGAGGATGAAGCCAAGGCTGCCGAGCGTGAGTTCGGTAGTGCATTCAAAGCGGTCCGCAGCGAGTTTATGCAAAAGCAGCAGGCCAGAGTCAATCTGAACAACGTCAAAGACAGCGCTCCCGCGCGTAAGCCCAAGCCGGAACCTGAGGTCGAGGTCGAAGCCGACAACATGGGTGATGATTTCGATGACGATTGGGATGACAGCTTCGACGACTGATATCCCTATGCCCGGCCGTCCGACTTCAGTTCTCTGAAGCGATGGTCCGGGTATACCGGAAAGTCGAACGCTGACATTTTAAGACGATGATTTATAAGTTGGAGAATAATGATACCAGATATTAACGAAGAATATTATGTACTGATATGTGGCTCTGGAAAGGTGCCTTCCCCTTATGTTTCCTGCAGTAAAAGTCATTATTTAACTTTTAGACAACCGACTTGCCTTAAAATGCCTATTCAGGTTGAATCTGGGGCAGATGATAATGAGGCTATTCCGCTGATCGAAGCAATGACTGCATTAAGTGATCCATTACTGTCAAACAGAATAAGTAAAGTGCTGGAATACTTTGATCTTTATCAGGTTCAGTTACTCCCAGCTTTATATACTCATAATGATGGAAATGTACATTCATATTCAATTTTAGTCGTAGATAATGATATTGATGCTTATGACTTTGATAATGGAAAATACACTGGGATTTTAGAGGATGGTGAAGTAATAAATCCAAGGAATTGCCGACTGGACTATAATAAGTTATCTAAAGTACCTCTTGAAAAGAGATGTATTTTCCAAATTCCAGGGATGATGGATTATTTGGTGCATAAGTCAATCGCAGAGCCATTAATCGCCTTGAACGCCAGTGGTTTGCATTTGGTTCCAGTACTGGAATGGAATCTTAGCTTTGGTATGACAATTTGATAGCTGGGTTAAAGATGAATAATTGTCCGATTTTTCATCACAGCAAATACTGGCAGAAATTAAACTATACAACCCAAGCCAATATGGGGTGAATGATGTAGGTTTAACCCGATCTTCCTTTATTGATGATGAAATTTTAAATTGAATTTTGATGTCAATGAAATACGACAATCAATATCCGGCGATAGTCGATTATTCTTTATCGAAGCTATCGACTATGATGGCGCCCATAGAGGCCGGCATGGCGATCAGCAGGGTGCGCTTCAGCGCCAGTAAGGGATCGCTCAACAATGGCCATTTATCCAGGGCCAGTAAGACGACACTCACCACCAGCAAGGTCAGGGCATAAGCCAGCAGGATCCGCAGCCAGAACACCCACACCCTGGCCTTGATATTGGCCTGAAACACACTCTGATAAGCAAACAGGGCGATAAAGCTCAGGCTCAATACCACCACCAGCACCAGATTCACCATCGGCAGATTGGCCGCCAGCATCCAGGCCTCCTCGGAAAAAGAGATGGGCACGGACAAGGCAAAGGCGCCTATGCTGATCTGACCGAGATCCTCGGCGTTGAAATAGAGTTTGGTCATGCCTGGGTATCGAACTCGTAGCGGCTCAAATGGTGATAGACTTGTCCGGGTGTTATCCAGGGATCGCCGTGCAGCTGTGGCTGATTGGCGCCGTCCGGCAGCATTTGCGGCTCAAGACAGACACCCTGCCAGGCCTTCATCGCCTGGCCCTTACGACCCTTGACGCCTTCGAGCCCGGCGCCGGTGTAAAGTTGCACTCCGGGTTGATTGGTATACAGTGTCAGGCCGCGACCCGATAGCGGCGCGCTCAAACGGCCCACACGCCAGAGCTCATCTTTCTGTTGCCGGCTGATAAAGCAGTGATCCAGCCCTTGGCCGGCGGCTAGTTCCGGCTGCCCCAGCAGCGTCTTGAGTACCTTGCCCTGACTGAGATCCAACATGCTGCCTTGGGTATCGACTATGCCGCAGGGAATGCCTTCAGAGTCGGTTGCCAGGGCTTTGTTGCTATCGAGTTGCAACTGGTGCTCAGCGATATCCGCCCGGCCATCGAGGTTGAAATAGCTGTGCTGGGTCAGGCTCACCGGGCAGTCTTGGCTGCTTGAGGCCATAAACTCAACAAACAGGTTGTTGCCCGCCAAACGATAGTCCAGCTGTACCCGGCATTCACCGGGAAAGCCCATGTCGCCATCCGGGCTTATCAGGCTAAGGCGCACCCCGTCCGGCAGTGTGCCCAGTTGCCACAGGCGCCGATGAAAGCCTTCGCGGCCGCCGTGCAGGCAGTGGCCGTTGAAGTTCTTATCCAGAGAAAAAGCTTTGCCGCGGCCGTGGATTTGACCTTGCTTGATGCGATTGGCGTAACGCCCCACAGCAGCCCCCAAACAGGCGTCCTGGGCCAGATAATCGGCTGCAGAGTCACAGCCAAGCACGATATTGGTTCGTTCACCGTGGCGATCCGGCGCCCACAGTGAGCGAATAATGCCACCGAGACTGAGCACTTCCAGCGCCAGAGTACCGTTGTCGATTCTGATTCTTTCTATCTGGCCGCCGCGGGGATCTTCCCAACTGTCGAGTGCGCTGAAACGTATCATCTGCTAGTTCCTTTTGGCTTTAGGGCTACAACTCAGTCCAGGCGGCTGGCTCCGTCGCTGGGGCTGCATAGGTACACACTGGCCTCCAGCTCGGTTTTAGCCGGATATTGCTGCTCGACGGCGGCTATCACCTTGTCGGTCAACTCATGTTCCACCAGGGCGATGACGCAGCCGCCAAAGCCCTTGCCTGTCATCCGTACTCCGCCGCGTTCGCCGACGACTTCGGCTATCAGCTCCACCAGGGTATCTATCGCCGGATGGCTGATTTCAAAGTCATCGCGCATCGATCGGTGTGATTCGGCCATCAGTTTGCTGAGCCTGGCGATATCGCCCTGCTCCAGGGCGCGGCAGGCGCTCTGGGTGCGTTGGTTTTCACTGATCACATGGCGGGCACGGCGAAAGGCAACCGGGTCCAGTTCATCTTCGGCGCTTTGCAACGCCCTGAGTGACAAGTGGCGCAGGGTATCCAATCCGAAATGACCGGCCACCTGCTCGCATTGCAAGCGGCGCTCGCCAAACTCTGTGCTGTGGGCGATGGAGGGCAAGCCGGAATTGATGATCAGCAGGCTGAGATCGTCTGGGAAGGGCACGCTCTCGCAGTCCAGATCCAGGCAATCGATCAGCAGTGCCGACCCGGCTTCGGCCATGGCACAGGTGATCTGATCCATGATGCCGCAGCCATAGCCGACATAGTGGTTTTCGCCCCGCTGCGCCAGTTGTGCAATCGCCAGCGGCGACAAGTGCAGTTGACTGGTGTCATTGATGGCGGTGCCGAAGGCGATTTCCAGCGAGGCCGATGAGGCCAATCCGGCGTTGGCCGGCACATTGCCGATCACTGCCAGGTCCAGGCCGCGAGCCGGCAGGCCACTCTGGGCCATGGCCGAGGTAAAGCCCTTGAGATAACTGACCCAGCCCTCATCCTCGCTCATGCTGCCTTCATCGCCATAGTGCCATTCAAAAATGCCGGGAAAGGCAGCCGATACGGCGCGAAACTTGTCATCGTCACGGCGTTTGACTGCAATTATGGTGTGAAAGTTGATTGCCGCCGGCAGCACCAGACCTTCGTTATAGTCTGTGTGTTCCCCGATAAGGTTGACCCGCCCGGGGGCCTGATACAGGGCATCCGGCTTGGTGCCGAAGGTTTTGACAAAGAGTTTGGTAACGCTGGGGGCAGGATTCGACATGCTCTTATGGATTCCGCAAAAAAACGCTCGAACAGCAACATAAATGACTGCTTTTCTGTTGTTATATCATTTCTGTCACTGAGGTGTAAGTGAGATTTTTATTCGGATTGCGCCCAAGGGCAGATTAAGGAGATATCTATGGGAACAAGAGAAAAGCCTCACTCGCCGTTAGCGGACTGAGTGAGGCCAAATTATGCCGAAAAATATCAGGATGCGGCTTCCTTGGCGGGCGATTCATTGACGGTTTCGGCCGCCAGCAGTTCACAGACCACATGCTCAACGAAACCGGCACCGGCGGCCTCGTAGAGGTTATAAACGCTGTGAACGCCGGATTCGCGCAGGGCCACGGCATCATCACCATACTGCACTATGGCGCTGATCTTGCCTTGGTAATCCAGTTTCTTGAGCTGTTCAACCGCAAACATGTTACCCGCGTGGTACGGCATTGCCAGCAGCACAAGTTCCAGCGCCGGAGCCCGGTCGAGTTTTTCCCAGAAGTCGGTATCCGAGGCATCGCCCTGTACCACATTACGCCCTTGTTCGCGGTGGAAGTCCACCAACTCCTGTTTATGTTCTATGCCGAGGATCTCACCATCAAACCTGGCCTTGAGTTCATCGTAGGCGCCTGAGCCTATGCGCCCCATACCCAGAATAAGAAAGCGCGGATTGCCCACGGGGATCTGCCTGTCTTCCGGATGCAGTGGGTGCTTCTCGAGCTTGACCAGCTTCTGCTGATACTTCTGGTAGATGCTGCCCACCATGGCATTGAGCGGCGCCGCCAGCACGAAACTCAGACTCAGGGCCACGGCAATGATCACCAGCCATTGGGCGGGCAGCCAGCCTTTGCTGGTGGCCACGGCAGCCACAATCAGACCGAACTCGCTGAAGTTACCCAGGTTGAATGAGCCCAGCATTGAGGTACGGGAACGCAGTTTGAAGCGGGTAAGGATATAGACAAACAGCAGAATTTTCAGCGGCACCAGAGTCACCAGCAGCACCGCCAGCATAATATCTGTCATGCTCGGCAGGCCGTTGAGGCCTATGGTGAGGAAGAAGGCCACCAGAAACAGTTCTTTAAAGTAGAACAGCGATTTGGCCAGCTCGGATGCCTTCTTGTGCCCAGCCAGCAGTATGCCGATGATCAGCGCGCCGAGATCCGGTTTCAGCCCCACGGACTCAAACAGCCAGGCGCCGACCACCAAAGCCATTACCAGGCCGAAGAGCACCAGGAGTTCACCGTGGCCGACCTTGTCAAAGGCCCTGTATATCAGCGGCTTGGCCAGAGGCAGCAACAGCAGTGCCAAGGCCCATATCGACGGAAATTCGCCCTTGGAAATAGTCAGGAATAATACGGCAAAGATATCCTGCATGATCAGAATACCTATGGCGACCCGGCCGTAGAGAGATTGCATATCGCCTTTGTCTTCCAGCACCTTGACCGCAAACACAGTACTGGAAAAGCTCAGGGCAAAGGCCAGCAGGGTCAGCTGTTCGACCGTGAGATTGGTCAATTGCACCAGACCAATCAAGCCCAGCAGCTTGAGAATGGGGACAAAGATTACCATGGACAACATCAGGTGCAGGCTGGAGCCTGCCCAGACTTCGGCCTTGAACAGGCTGCGGATATCCAGCTTGAGACCTATGGCAAACAGCAGCAGGGTCACACCCAGACTGGCCAATTGGTTGAGCAGCGGCAGGCTTTCATTTTCTATGCCCATGGTATAGAGCACAAAGCCGGCGGCCAGGTAGCCGATAAGCGGTGGTAAATTGATACGGTTGACCAGCATACCGCAGGCCAAGGTAATAACGAGAATTGCAGGTTCCATTTTGCTCTTTCAGGAAGGAGGCTAGCTGTTTAAAGAGTATTCTATAAGAAGAGCATTAAATTTAAATAAAAAAGCGAACTTATCTGCTGATAAATTCGCTTTTTCAGAAATGTCGGCGTGTTGAACGCTAGTTTTTGAGCAAAATATCCAGGTGGGCGGCAAACTCTTTCGGGCCCATGAAACCTGTCACTCTCAACTCATTCTTCAACTGGCCCTGTTCATCGATAAACAACAGTGTCGGCAGCCCCAGCACATCGTAGGCCTCCAGCAGAGCGACATCGGTTTCATCCATGGCGGTCACATCGGCTTGCAGCAGCACCATCTGTTCCATCCGCTGTTTAACCTCGGCATTCTTGAAGGTGATCTGCTCAAACTCCTTACAGGCCACACACCAATCGGCGTAGAGATCCAGCATCACCGGCTTGCCGGCCGCCTCGGCATCCGCCAGTTCGGCCTTGAAGTCCTCAAGCGACTTGATGCGCTTAAAGGCATGATGCTCGGCTTGCTGTTGCCCCATGAAGTGGTAACCCATGGCGCTCATTACCGCCTGGAGGCCATAGGAAAAGCTCGACAGCAGCAGAAGGGTCAGGATCACGCTGCGCACCGTCTGTTTCCAGTTGAACTGGCTCAGCTTGTTCTGGTGCATCAGGTAGCCGACAAAGACGATGGCCCACACAGACCACATGAGATCCGACACCAATCCAGGCCAGATGCGGCCCAGCATTATGATGGACACGGCCACCAGCAGGAAACCGAATACATGCTTGATGATGTTCATCCAGGTGCCGGCGCGCGGCAGCAACTTACCGCCCGAGGTGCCTATCAGCAGCAGCGGCAGACCCATGCCCATGCTGAGAATATAGAGGGTCAAAAAGCCTTGCAGCAGATCGCCGGTTTGCGCCACGTACACGAGTACTGCCGATAAAGGCGCCGTGGTACAGGGCGAGGCCACCAGGCCCGAAAGTACACCCATGACAAATACGCCCAGCAGATTGCCACCCTTTTGTTTATTGGAGAGGCTGTTCATCCTCTGCTGCCAACTGGCGGGCAGGCACAGCTCATAGAGGCCAAACATAGACAGACTGAGTACCACGAACAGCACGGCTATGGTGATAAGCACGGCCGGATGTTGCAGCGCCGCCTGATACTTGAGACCGGCCGAAGCCACTACCAGCCCCAGCAGCGAATAGGTAATAGCCATTCCCTGCACATAAGCCATCGACAGGGTAAAGGCTTTGCCGGTAGAGACTTTCTGCCCCTGGCCGACAATAATCCCCGATAGAATGGGATACATGGGGAACACGCAGGGAGTCAGCGCCAGACCTATCCCCAACACGAAGAAGGTCAGATAGTTGAGCAGGGTGCTGTCACCGGAGAGCAGTTTATCCAACAGGTTATCCTGTTGGGTCACCGCCTGGCCCTTGGGAGCCGCCTGGGCATCTGCGCCCTTGTCGGCATCGGGCAGTATGCCATCATTGGCCGCCACAGGTTTAAGCAGGGCGTCACGGGTGGTGGGCGGGAAGCAGAGCTTGCCCTCGGCGCAGCCCATAAAGGTTACGGACAACTTGGCGGCTTCACCCGCCTCCTTAATGGCAACTGGAATCTCGATAAAGGAGTAGTACACCTGCTGCTCACCGAAATACTCATCCGTGTGGCCCTCGCCCTGGGGCAGGGCTATCTCGCCCAGTTCACCGCCATCTATGCTGAACTTGAGTTTGTCGCGGTACATGTAGTAGCCGTCGGCTATTACCCAACTGAGCTTGACCTTATTGCCTTGCTGACTGAAGTCGAAGGCAAAGGCCTGATCCACGGGCATCAGCTCAGGTTCACTCTTGAGAAAATCGAATTGCTTGTTGCCAAAGATCCCATCGGCCTGAACCAGAGGGCTGAGAAGCAACAGGCTGCCTAGCAGCAGGGTAAGTATTTTCTTCATAGCTTAGTGTTGTCTTTTATCCAATCCAGATAGGCGGGCAGCCCATGGCTGATGGGCACAGCAATAATTTCAGGTACTTCATAGGGATGCAGTTCGAGTATTCTCTGCTCCAGCTTGGGGTAGGCGCTGGCCAGACACTTGAGCTGCAGGCTGACTTCAGTCTCCTGGCAGAGTTCGCCCTGCCAGACATAAAACGAATCCACAGTCTGGCTCACCTGAGCACAGGCCACCAGCGACTCGCGCACCAAGGTTGCGGCCAGGCTCTTGGCACTGTCTGTATCCGGGCAACTGCAAAAAACCAGCAGCGCTTGTTGAGATTTTATGTCCATAATGAGCGGGTTAAATTAAACCTGACTTAAGCCAAGGGGATTAAAATCGAGCGTCTACTTTACGTGTTTTGCCGCAAGCTTGCATTAAGGCTTTGCTGAAACAGTGAGCTCAGGCGTCAAACCCGGGGCAGGCTGCGGACTTGAAATCAGACCGAGTTATCCCCATTTAGTTTTCAACTACTGCAAAAAATGAGGCCTACATGCCATTTCTGATAATGTTTATCATCTTTGTGCTGATCCCTGTCGTCGAACTCTCGGTGCTTATCCGGGTCGGCGAAGTTCTGGGCAGCTGGAACACAGTGGCATTGGTGATCCTCACCGCGGTGGTCGGTGTTTCTCTGGTTCGCAGCCAGGGCTTGAGTACCCTGATGTCGGTACAGAAAAAGTTGGCCGCCGGTGAAGCGCCGGGGCAAGAGATAGTCGAGGGCATGATGCTGGCCATGGCTGGTATTCTGCTGCTTATTCCAGGGTTTGTTACCGACCTTATCGGCCTTATCCTGCTGACTCCAATCACCCGGGCACCGCTGGCGCGTTATTTCTATCAGCGGATGCAGCTCAAGGTGGTTGCCGGTGCTCAGTTCAGAGCCGGTGCCAACCCCTTTGAGCCGCCACATCAAAGAGGCCAGGGCGGTGATGTGTTCGAAGGTGAATTTGAGCGCAAGGCTGACCCTTCCGATAAGCGTCCTGAGAGCCATCAGCTGGGTGGGGAGAGCCATCAGCTGGAAGAAGATAGCCCTCAGCGAGGTGAAAATGGCCCACAGCGAGGTGAAAACGGCCCTCAGTCGCAGGATACGGAAAGCCAAGACGATGATCGGCCCGGTAGCCGGTGATCAGCACAAACACTGATAAAAAAGACCTTCCGCTCGGAAGGTCTTTTTTTCTCATAGCCGGCAAACAGCCTGTTGCCTCAAAAAGTGAAGAGGCCGGCAGCGTATTCTCAACTATCGTCAGCCAAATCTGCGCCCTTGGTTCGCATCCAGTCGGCCAGTGAATCCAAGGTAGGTTTCAAAGACTTCCCCAATAGGGTTATTCGATACTCCACACGCGGCGGCACTTCGGCGTAAACCTTGCGCTGCACCAGTTTGCGACGTTCAAACAGGCGTAATTGCCGCGTCAGTTCCTTCTGCGTAATGGGGGCTACGGCCCGCTGCAATTCACTGAAGCGTACCGGAGAGTCGATCACTATCAAGCGATAGAGAATGGGGATGGCCCACTTACCCGAAATGAGATTGACAAAGCTCACCATAGGACAGGGTTCAGAGCTATCCAACTCATAGGAGGGCGCGGCCGTTAAACTTGTTTTCTGAGAACTCTCTGCGGTAGACATAGCTATCCAAATGCCTCTTTAGTATCAAAAGGGTGCCTACTATACAATGGATACTATTGTAAATAAAATGCGCCCTCCAACAGTGTAGAGGGAGGTATGCATGAAACGACTGCAAGATAAGTTCGCCTTGGTTACCGGGGGGACCAGTGGTATAGGCCTGGAAACCGCACGACAGTTTCTTGCCGAGGGGGCCAAGGTTGCCATTACTGGGCGCGACATCAATGCCCTCAACCGGGTTCGGGAAGAGTTGGGGGGTAACACCTTGGCCATTTGCTGTGATGCCGGCGATATAAACTCACAACGGGAATTGGCACAAACGCTCAGCCGCCAGTGGCCGCGTTTGGACGTCTTGTATGCCAATGCCGGAAACGTTACTCATCTGCCATTGGCGGATTGGGACGAAACCGCCTGGGATAGATTGATGTCGGTGAATCTCAAAGGGCCGTTTTTTCTTATCCAATCACTCTTGCCTCTGTTGGCAAACCCGGCCTCTGTCATCCTCTGTGGTTCAACCAGCGCGCATATCGGCCTGGTGCAAAGCAGTGCCTATGCCGCCAGTAAAGCGGCGCTGCTGTCGCTGGCGCGAACCCTGTCGGCAGAGCTGCTTGGGTCTGGCATCAGAGTCAACTGTTTAAGCCCCGGGCCGACAGAGACTGCGGCTTTGGGTAAGTTGGGGCTGGCTGCTGAAGAGCAAAAGGCACTGCAGCAGGAGATTCGGCAACTGGTGCCCATAGGTCGTATGGGAACGCCCTGGGAAATCGCCAAGGCGGCCGTGTTCCTCGCATCCGACGAGTCGCGTTTTGTCATCGGCACCGAATTACTGGTCGATGGTGGCGTTGCCAATCTCTAAGGAAGGTGCGAGCCAGTCCCATGTGTGCTCTACGTCGGCAGAGACTAGGCCGAAAGGGCTTCGACAGGGGGCTGTATCAGCTTGCCTATTTTGGGCCCTTGCTGTTGCTCGGCAAAGCGCTGTTGAATGTCGAGCAATTCAGCTTCGCAGGCACAAAAGGCTGCCACCAACTGTGGGTCGAACTGGCCTCCGGCCTCCTTCTTGAGGTAGGCAAAGGCTTCCTGGTTGCTCCAGGCGCTCTTGTAAGGCCGCTCCGAGGTCAGGGCGTCGAACACATCGGCAATGGCGGCTATGCGGGCGCTGAGGGGAATGGCATTGCCCTGCAAACCCTCGGGGTAGCCATTGCCATCCCAGCGTTCGTGGTGGCTGCGGGCCACTTCCGCCGCCATTTGCAGCAAAGGTGAGGCATCATCGCCGAGAATATCGGCGCCTATCTTGGTATGCCCCTGCATGATGCGGTACTCCTCCGGCGTCAGCTTGCCCGGCTTCAAGAGAATATGATCCGGAATACCTATCTTGCCGATATCGTGCATGGGCGCGGCATTGAACAACAGCTCGACCCAGGATTCAGAGGCGCCCAACTGCCGGGCCAATACCCGGCAATAGTGGCTCATGCGCTGCACATGCAGGCCGGTTTCGTTGTCACGATATTCGGCGGCGCGCCCCAGGCGGTTAATGATCTTATGACGGGTCTGTTCCAGCTCCCGGGTGCGCAGCTTCACCAGTTGTTGCAGTTGCCTGGCCTGATTGGCCAATGCCAGCTGGTTGGCGATACGTACCTTGAGGATAGCCGGACTGATGGGCTTGGAGATGTAATCCACGGCCCCCAACTCAAAGCCGGTTTGCTCGTCGATCACTTCATTCTTGGCGCTGATGAAGATCACCGGGATCTGCGCCGATCTGGGGTGCTGTTTCAGGCGGTGACAGGTTTCAAAACCATCTATGCCGGGCATCATCACATCCAGCAGGATAAGATCGGGCTCCAGCCCCTGATCCAGCATGGCCAGGGCCTTTTCACCGGATGTGGCGGCGCGCAGACTATAATCCTTGGCCAGTACTGCATGGATAAGTTGCAGATTGTCGGCGGTATCGTCCACGGCCAGAATGCAGGCCTTGTCGAAAGTTTGCATATATCTCCTCAGTGCCCAATGGGGCGGTCGAGTTAGTGTCTGAAACTTCCTGTCACCACCTTGTTATATTGAATATCCTGTCACATTCTATTTACCTTTTATGCCATATTCATCTGAAAGGCGCTGAGATTTTGGCACTTTTCAGCAGTTAATGTTGTATCAGTTTGTTTCTTTGGGGCGATCCACTTCACTAAAGCCAAATTATCTTTGGCATCCATCGCGGCTTTCGCGCAAGATATGCGCCTTTTTTAGACAGCTGATGCCCGAATTGAGGCAGTGTCAGCAATCTGACACCCGACTCCGTTTTACTCTGCTTGGCACAAGCACGAAGGAATAAATAATGGGAAAATCCCTGTTGCTGTTTTGTCTGCTGATTTGCATGAGCCCCTTTGGGTTTTCCAAGGTGGGCGATCTGCCGCTGCAGCTTGATGATGGGACACAGTCGGAAACGCCCAAGGTGGTGCTCTTGCTGGAAGACGGCAGCCCATTTTGGCAGCGGGTAGAACGCTTTACCCGAATGGCGGCGCAGGATCTCAAGCTGGATCTGCAGGTTCGCTTTTGCGATGCCAAGGGGCGGAATCAACTGTCTATCGGGCGCGAAGCGCTGGAGCAGGGGGCATCCGGGCTGATCTTTTCCCCTTTTGGTGAGCAGAGTAAAGAGTTGTTGGCATTGGCAGACAGTTATGGTGTGCCGACAGTTACCATCAAATCCTCCTTTCCCGAGTCGACACACAAGCCCCATGTAATGCACCGCAACTGGATTGGCAGTGTCACGGCCAACAGCAAGGTGCTGGGCAGCATGCTGGCCCGGCAACTGCTGGAGCAAGCCGATCCTGAGAAACCCGAATTGCAACTGCTGGTGATAGCCGGGCCTGAGTCCGACCCCGAGGTGCAACAGCAACTGGCGGGGATCCGCGCTTATCTGGATATCCTGCCGCAGCCGGTGAAGCTAACGGTGAAATACACCCAATGGCGCGCCAGAGATGCCGAGCGAGCCTTGAAGCAAGCGCTGGTTCAGCAGCAGGGCCTGGACGCGGTATTGGCCATGAATGCGGTGATGGCATTGGCAGTTGCCAAACAAGCCGAGGAAGAGGGGCTGCTGCTGGGTACCAGTAATTGGGATGCCGATATTGCCGAGGCGATGCGCGGAGGCAGAATCCACGCAGGCATTGGTGGGGTGGAGTTTCAAGGTGCCTTTGCCCTGGTGATGCTGGCGGATCATCTGCGCGGCGTGGATCTGTCCGGGCAGGCGTTCAATCAGTATCTCAACCTGATCGCCATTAATGGCGAAAACCTCAATCGTTACTGGCAACTGTTTGATGTCAGCAACTTCAATCCCGACTTTTCCCAGATCTCCATGGCCGCTAACCCCAGGATCATGTCGCTGGATTTTCGACTGGAAAACCTGATCCCGGATCTGGACGTGCACGAATTTATTGCCCGTTTGAGCCCGGAAGAACTGCAGTTTTTGCAACAGCATCAGGTGGTGGATGTCGGGGTTGCACCGGATGCGGCGCCGGTGGACTTTCTCAGCCTGAAGGGCGTACATCAGGGCATGATGGCCGACTTTCTCTACGAGATAGATCGCTTCCTGCCGCTGGTGTTCAATGTCCGCAATGAGCTCAGTTGGGACAAGAATATCCGGGCGCTGAAGGATACCGAGGTAGACATGCTGAGTCTGGCTTCGCCTTCCAGCGAGCGCCAGGAGCATATGTTGTTTACCCGGCCGCTGGCCGAATTCCCCGGAGTGCTGCTTACCCGTCACGATGCCAAGAAGATCAATGGCCTTAAAGATCTGCAGCAGCAAACTCTGGGCGTACTCAAGGATGATGTCACCGAAGAGGTGATGCGGCGGGACTATCCGCAGATGACATTGCGGCGTTTTCGCTCCATCGAAGCCATGATGCGGGCGGCGGAAAAAGGCCAGGTCGCTGCCGTATTTACCAACCTGCCCACGGCCAATCACTATCTGGGCACTCACCTCAACAGCCCACTCTGGCTCGCCAGCGATACCGAGTATAAGTTCCAGGTGGCGATGGCGGTGCGCAAAGACTGGCCTGAGCTGGCATCTATTCTCGACAAGGCCCTGGCACAGATCCCAACCTATAAGTCGCAGGAGATCCAGAACCGCTGGATCAACGTCAAGTACGACTTCGGCATACATCACAGTAAGGTGCTCAAATGGAGCCTGGTGGCAGCGGCGCTCACCATCACCTTGCTGTTGCTGTTTTGGCGCTGGAACCGGCGTCTCAACCGCGAGGTGCAGCAGAGGCTGAGAGTGGAAACCGAGTTGAAGGCCAGTATGCAGAGGTTTCAGGCGTTGTTTGACTCGGCGGTGGATGCCTGTGTGCTGGCCGACAGCCAGGGAACTATCCTCGACTGCAACCAGGCGATGCTGGCACTGCTGGGGCGTGAGGAAAAATCCCCCTTACTGGGGCAAAAGCCGGACTGGTATTACTACCCGGCGCCGGGGAATCGTCAACAGGTGGACCAAAGGCTGAAGCAGGTCTTGAACCAAGGTAAAGTGTGCTTCTATGGCGACTTGCTCGGGGTTCATGGGCGCAGGGTTCCGGTTGAAGGTACCTTGGTGCGGGTGATGCTGCAGCAACGCTCGCTGATCCTCTGCTCCTACCACGACCTGACCCAGAAGCGGCAGATGCAGCAGTCACTGGCGCGGGAGCGGGACATTCTCAAGAAGGTGCTGGGCAACAGTCCGGTCGGTGTGTGGATTGCCGTTGACGGTGTGCTCAGGTATGTCAACGAGCCCATGACCCGGATGACGGGAATGCGCCTGGGGCAACCGCTACAGCCCTGGTTCCCCGAGCCGGAGGCCTACACTGAAGCGGTGCAGCGGCTGGAAGGGGAAAACGATGTCGTGACCATAGAGACCCGTATCTTCTCCGACGAGGGCGGCTTTCGGGATGTGCAGCTGAGTCTCTATCGCACCGAGCTGGACGGCCAGGCCGCCAGCCTCTGCTGGGTGGTGGATATCACTCAAAACAAGCAGGTGCAGACTCAAATGGCCCATGCCAAAGAGTTGGCCGAAGCGGCCACTCGGGCCAAGTCCGAGTTTCTGGCCAATATGTCCCATGAGATCCGCACGCCGATGAATGCCATTCTGGGCATGTCCTGGCTGGTGTTGCAGACAGAGCTGGACGGTCGTCAGCGTAACTATCTCGACAAGGTGCATCAGGCGGCGTCGTCGCTTTTGGGGATCCTCAACGACATTCTCGATTTTTCCAAGATAGAGGCCGACAAGCTGGAACTGGAACAGCGGCAGTTGGATCTGTTTGAACTTGTGGGGCAACTGGTGGGGGTGATGGGCTTCAAGGCCGATGAGCAGCAGCTGGCACTGCGAATGGAGCTGCCGCTGGATATGCCGCGCCTGTATCTGGGGGATCCGCTCAGGCTCAATCAGATCTTTACCAACCTGCTGGGCAATGCCCTCAAGTTTACTCCACAAGGCGGCGAAATCTGCCTGCGGGGCCGTTTGCTGCATCGCCAGGGGGACAAGGTGCGGCTGCAGTTTTGTGTTCAGGACACCGGCATAGGTATTCCTGAGGACAAGCTGGCAACCCTGTTCGACTCTTTCGAGCAGGTGGATGCCTCCACCTCCCGCAAGTATGGTGGTACCGGGCTGGGGCTGGCTATCTGCAAGCGCTTGAGCGAGATGATGCATGGCCGCATCTGGTGTCAGAGCCGCGAAGGTGAGGGCAGCCGCTTCTATCTGGAGCTGGAGCTCACGTGCCGGAACGAGTACCACTATCTGGCCGATTACGCGCCACTCAGAGGTCATGAGGTGACTCTGGTCAGCAGTGATGACGGCGAGTACCGACACTGGCATTGGCTGTGCCGCCAGCTCGGCATCAGGCTGCAGCGTTTCCATAGTTTGCAACAGCTTGGCGAATGGTTGGGCGGCCTCGAAGCAGACAGAAAAGCCAAGCTCAAAGGCTTGCCGCTGCTGCTGGATATGAGCCGCGAATGCCCGGACGCCCTGGCGGCGTTGCCATTGCCAAGCCATGCCGGAGTCTGGCTGCTGGGGAACTTGAGTCAGGATGAACAACTGAGCCGTATCGGCGGTGAGCAGAGATTGCTGCGTCCCTACACTCCCTGTGGTCAGTTGACGGCGCTGCGATCTTTGCTGGCGCTGTCCGGCGAAACGCCTTGTTGCTCCGACGAGCCGCGAACACATGTGAACATAAGGCAACAACTCAAGGGCGCCCGTATCCTGCTGGTGGAAGATAACCCGCTCAATCAGGAGTTGGCGCTGGCGCTATTGAGTCAGGCGGGGATGCAGGTCAAGCTGGCCCAGCATGGGCAGCAGGCGCTGGAGCTACTGCAGCAGCAAGACTTCGATGCCGTGCTGATGGACTGTCAGATGCCTGTGATGGATGGCTATCAGGCGACCCGGGCTATTCGTGCCAATCCGGCGCTGAAGGGGTTGCCTGTGCTGGCTATGACGGCTAACGCCATGGTGGGGGACAGGGAAAAGGCGCTGGCGGCAGGCATGGTGGAGCATATCACCAAGCCGATTCAGGCCGAGGTGCTCTATGGGGCGCTGGCGCGTTGGGTCAAACCCAGGCAAGAAAATCCGGCAGCGGCATTGCCTGCTGAATCTATACCTGCGAGTGGCTTACCCGAGTTTCCCGGGCTGGACAAGGACGCCGGGCTCAGGTGTTGCAACGGCAATGAGGCGCTTTACCTGCGCTTACTGCAACTCTTTTGCGACACTGGCAAGGGGTTGGCAACTGAATTGGCAGAGGCGATGCAGCGCCAGGACTGGCCGCAGCTGCAGCTTCTGAGTCACAGTATCAAGGGCTCGGCCGCCAATATCGGCGCCATTGAGCTGGCCGAGTGCGCCGGTGCCCTGGAGTTGGCACTGAATAGCCGGATAGCCACAGCACTCGGCTCGCAGTTTGGTCAGCAACAGGAGCAGGATAATCCAACCGACTTGCCGCAGATACAGACTCGGCTGGACAGTCTATTGCAAGCTCTTGAGGCATTGGTTCTCGCCCTGGAAGCCTTGCCCCAGCTGTCATCTCAGCCGTCGTCTCAGCCGTCATCGCAGCTATCATCGCAGCCGTCATTAAAGCCGTCATTAAAGCCTCAGACGTTTGAGACACTGTCTCCAATAGGCAGTTCCAGCTCAAGTGCGTCTGCGACCACACTTGCCGCCCAGTTCGATGCCCTGCACCAGAGCCTGGATGAATACAACACAGAAGCCCTGGAGCAGGTCGATGCCCTGGTTCAGCATTCGGCACTGCAGCCTTGGCGCGAGTCGCTTGAGCGGCTGCAGCGGGCGGTGCAGGCCTTTGATTTCGAGCGCGCCGCGACTGAACTTGCCAGGCTTCGGCAGTTGGCCCGGGTTTGATGGTGCAGCCATCCCTCTCAAGCGGCAGCTTGGGTAAAGCCTGTTTGGTAAAAGCCTGCTGCACTAAAACCTATCGCCCCAAACCTTGTGGCGCGGCTAGCGCGGCAGCGCCATAGGGTAGCTGAACAGCAGCAGATGGCAGAAGTTGAGGCAGAAGTGGCACAGCGCCGCCAGCCACAAACGGCCGCTCAGCTGGAACACCAAACCATAGAGAACACCGGCGAGGGCGGCGAACAGCACCAGAGTCCACCCCCCGGCCAGATGCGCCAGCCCAAATAGCACGCTGGCTAGCGTTACCCCAAGCAGGGCGCCGCCGCGCTTGACCAGATACTGCTGCAATGCGCCGCGAAACAGCACCTCCTCGGCGACGCAGGTCAGCAGCAGGTTATTGAGCGCAAACAGCCACCACCAGCCCGGCAGCTTGGGATCCCAATTGATGGCGCCGCTTAAACTTGCCAACCCCAGCAGCGCGGGCGTGGCGGCAAACAGCAAGGCCAGCAGGACTATGTTTCGCCTTGGCAAAGATGTCGGCGTACCCGCAACCAGCGGCCAGGCCAGCAGCAACAGGAACAGGCTCAGCGGCTTATCCAGGTTGAGATACATGCTGAAAGGCGCACTGCCGCTGCTGGCTTGCACTTTATCCAGCAGCTTGAGGTTGTCAAAGCCCGGCAGCAGATGCACTGTGAGTGCCACGGCGCTCAGCAGTATCAAGCCCTGGGCGCCATAAACGGCAAACTGCTTGAGCCGTATGTGGCCCTGCTCGTTTGCCTCATTATTCGCCGCCGTACTCTTGGCTGAATTTGCCTGTCGGCAAAACCGCTGGCGCCATTGTGGCAACTTGAATGCCAACGCCAGCAATAGGCCCACAAGTATCAGAGTCGGCGCCGCAATGCGGCCCAAAAACAGCGCCAGTAGCAGGCTGGTGGCGAGCAGCAAGAGTGCGATGGGAAAACGGCGCAGCAGCGCAAAAGGCACCGCCAACATCAGTGCTAGCCAGATAAGCAAATCGACAGAAGGCACAAAGGGCATGGGGAAGGCTCCGAAAAAGCGGCGATTAAAGCTGTATAGAGGATACCGGGCAAGCGCCGCTAACAGAGATCGGACTTGTTCAGCCTTTGCCGAGCAATTGATTAACCCAAGTCTGATAGTCGCCCTGATAGGTGGCTATCTCCATGGTGCTGTAGGGCGCCAGTAAGATGCCAGGAAACTGCCAGCCACGTTGCTGCATCTGTTTCAGAGGTGGCAACATGTCTTCTTTGATGGCATCAAAAGCGATGCGATAGCTGGCGAAATCCCCCTGGCAGAAGCGGGTTATCAGGCGGTCGAACAGCGCCTTCTCCTCCGGCTCAGCGTCTGCCGGGTTGGAATGGAAAAATCCCTGCCCATACCAGTAGAGCAGCAAGGCAGTGCCGGCATCACAGAGAGGGTGATTGAGTATGGCGGCCGGGCTTGCAAGGCCGTTGTCCCAATTGAGATTGGCGGCCACATAATGCAGCTCTTCCATGCTCTGCAGTTCGGCTATGGTCATTAGGCTATCGGCAGTCTTGGCAAATTCACCGGCAATAGCCGCCAGTGCGGCGCCGATTTCCGGGTCTGCCAATTGTGCCTTTAACTGCTCGGTATCGCAGATGGCGCCGCTCTCGGCGCATTCAAAGGCCCTGAAAAACTGCTCTTGGGTCAGACGTTTGGCCATCCTTGTCTCCTGTCCTTTATCATCCCTCATTGGGGCAGGGGGATTTGATTTTTTGCGGTTCGCTGATGTTGCTGGCCAGATAATAGCTGGCAATGCCCATGAGTATGTTGGTTACCGGCAGTGCCAGCATCAGGCCTTTTACCCCGCCGAGGAAGGCGCCCAGCGCTGCCAGCGGCAGCATCAGCAGGAACAGGCGACACAGATTCAGTACCAGCGAGGCCATAGGCCTGTGATAGGCGTTGAGCGAGGTGGCCACTATGATCACCACGCCCAGCGGGCCATAGGCGGCGGGCAACACCAGAACATAGAAACTGAGCCATTCCAGCACCTGAGGGTCGGTACTGAACAGGGCGGCAATTTGCGGCGCCAGCAGCGCCAGCGGGATATACAGCAGAGTCTGGAACAGGAGCACAAACTTCAGCGCCAGCAGCAGTGCCTCGCGGGCGCGCTCCTTTTGACCGGCACCCAGGTTCTGGGCGATAAAGGGCACCAGGCTGGAAGATAGCCCCATCACCACAATCAGCAGCAAGGACTCCAGCCGGGTTCCGGCACCGAAGGCGGCCACGGCGGCGTGATCTATCCGCGCCAGCATCCCCATAATCGCGGCGTTGGCCAGGGGGTTGATCATATTCATCAGCGCCGCCGGTTGGGCTATATGGGCCAGCTGTTTCCAGTTATCGACAAAGCGGCTGAAACACCAACCCGCGGCCACCAACATATGGCGTTTGACCACCAACAGGTAACTGGACAGCGACAGCGCCACCAACCAGGAGATCAGGGTCGCCACTGCGGCGCCTTGAATTTCCAGCCTGGGGAAGGGGCCGATACCAAAGATAAGCAGCGGATCGAGGATCAGGTTAATCAGCGCCGCCAGCGACAAAATTGCCGCCGGTGAGCGGGTATCGCCGGTGGCCCTCAGGCCCTGATTGCCCACCATCAACACCACCAACAGCGGCGCCCCCAGATACCAGAGATTCATATACTGATGCACCAGCGGCAGTATGTCGTCTTTGGCGCCGAGCAGGGAAAACAGCGGGTCGATACACAAGCTGCCCAGCAAGGATAGCCCGGCAGTCAAAATAAAGGTCAGCAGCAGGGCGTCGTGCAGAAACACCTTGGCCTTGGGGGCGTGCCCGGCGCCTATCAGGCGGCCAAGATTGGTGGACACCCCGGCGCCTATGCCTATGGCAATACTGGACACCACCAGGGTCACAGGGAAGGTGAAGCTGATTGCCGCCAGCGCCTCTGTGCCCAGCTTACTGATGAAGTAGGTGTCTACCAGGTTGAAGCCCAGCACGGTGAGTATTCCTAACATGTTGGGAACACTCATATTAAGCAGTACACGACCTATCGGCTGACTGAGCAGCCCGTGTCTGTCTCTCATGGCCCGTATCTGCCTCTTGTGAAATGGATGAAGTAAATCGTGCGGAAGCGCGATTCTAACAGGATTGCCCCGGCTTTAAAAAACGAGGGTCAAAAATTTTCAAAAAATTTTGACCTGTCCCCTTGGAAGTGCCAAATCCGGCCCCATATAAGCCAACATCAAGCGGCTAAAGCCTGTTGGCCTGGCCGTCTTTTACATAAACCATGAACCGCCTCATATTGGGCAAAAATCATTAGGAGAATCCATAGATGAATATTCGTCCATTACATGACCGCGTGATCGTCAAACGCCTGGAAGTTGAAAGCACTTCGGCCGGTGGCATCGTACTGACCGGCAGCGCAGCCGAAAAGTCTACCCGTGGTGAAGTACTGGCTGTTGGCAATGGCCGCATCCTCGAAAACGGTGACATTAAGCCATTGGACGTGAAGGTAGGTGACGTAGTGATCTTCAACGAAGGTTACGGTGTCAAGAAAGAGAAGATTGACGGTGAAGAAGTCCTGATCCTGTCAGAAGCTGACCTGATGGCCGTAGTGGAATAAGCCACTCGAACCATTGAAAACCTTCCAAAGTAATCGAAAAATTTAAGGATAATCAACATGGCAGCTAAAGAAGTAAAATTTGGCAATGACGCTCGCGTAAAAATGCTGGCGGGCGTAAATGTTCTGGCTAACGCAGTAAAAGTGACTCTGGGCCCTAAAGGCCGCAACGTTGTTCTGGAAAAGAGCTTCGGTGCACCACTGATCACCAAAGACGGTGTTTCAGTCGCCAAAGAGATTGAACTGGAAGACAAGTTTGAAAACATGGGCGCGCAAATGGTTAAGGAAGTTGCTTCCAAGGCCAACGACGCTGCCGGTGACGGTACCACTACCGCCACAGTACTGGCCCAGGCTATCGTGACCGAAGGTCTGAAAGCCGTTGCCGCCGGTATGAACCCAATGGATCTGAAGCGCGGTATCGACAAGGCTGTAATCGCCGCCGTTGCCGAGCTGAAAGCCCTGTCTCAGGATTGCTCCGACTCCAAGTCTATCGCTCAGGTAGGTACCATCTCTGCCAACTCTGATGAGTCTATCGGTGAAATCATCGCCACCGCGATGGAAAAAGTGGGCAAAGAAGGCGTGATCACAGTTGAAGAAGGTCAGGCGCTGGAAAACGAACTGGACGTAGTTGAAGGTATGCAGTTCGACCGCGGTTACCTGTCTCCTTACTTCATCAACAAGGCTGAAACCGGCTCTGTTGAACTGGACAACCCATTCATCCTGCTGGTTGACAAGAAGATCTCCAACATCCGTGAGCTGCTGCCTATCCTCGAAGGTCTGGCCAAGACAGGCAAGCCACTGCTGATTGTTGCCGAAGACGTTGAAGGCGAAGCCCTGGCGACTCTGGTTGTCAACAACATGCGCGGTATCGTTAAAGTGGCTGCCGTTAAGGCGCCTGGTTTCGGTGATCGTCGCAAGGCCATGCTGCAGGATATCGCTATCCTGACCGGTGGTACTGTTATCGCCGAAGAGATTGGCCTGGAGCTGGAAAAAGCCACTCTGGAAGACCTGGGTACCGCCAAGCGCGTGGTTATCACCAAAGACAACACCACCATCATAGATGGCAGCGGTGAAGAGTCTCAAATTCAAGCCCGTGTTGCCCAGATCAAGCAGCAGGTTGAAGAATCGACTTCAGATTACGATAAAGAAAAACTGCAAGAGCGTATGGCCAAGCTGGCCGGCGGTGTTGCGGTAATCAAAGTCGGTGCCGCTACCGAAGTAGAAATGAAAGAGAAGAAAGCCCGCGTTGAAGATGCGCTGCACGCTACCCGCGCCGCTGTTGAAGAAGGTGTGGTTCCTGGGGGCGGTGTTGCCCTGGTTCGCGTTGCCTCCAAGATTGGTGAGCTGGACGTGAGCAACGAAGATCAGAAGCACGGTGTGGTTATCGCCCTGCGCGCCATGGAAGCCCCACTGCGCCAGATCGCCACCAACGCAGGTGAAGAAGCCTCTGTTGTTGCCAACAACGTTAAGAACGGCAGCGGTAACTATGGTTACAACGCCGGCAACGACACTTACGGCGACATGCTGGAAATGGGTATCCTGGACCCAACCAAGGTTACTCGTTCTGCGCTGCAGTTCGCGGCCTCTGTAGCCGGTCTAATGATCACCACCGAAGCCATGGTAGCCGAGCTGCCAAAGGAAGAGGCTGCGCCTGATATGGGCGGTATGGGTGGTATGGGCGGAATGGGCGGCATGATGTAAATTTTACGGGCCTAAATCTGTGATAGCTGTGTTGCTTCACCACTCGTTTAGTTCACTAAACGTCGCGGTAAAGCGCCTTGCTCTAACAAGATTTATCCCACGTAAAATACTCTGCTGGTCTTAAGCCTAACAGCCTGAACCAAAAGAATAAAAGCCCCGATACTTAACCGTATCGGGGCTTTTGTTTAAGGTGAGTGAGCAGAGTTATTTCGCCGCATGCTTGTAAGGTGTCAGTAGACAGCTAAACGTCGTGGCAAGATGCCTTGCTCTAAAATGCTTTTTCCTGCGTAAGATACATCGCTGGTCTAAAAGCTCAAAAGCTTAGAACTAAAAAGAAAGCCCCGATGCCAAAAGGTATCGGGCTTTAATTGTGGATATCACTATTTAGTTGATGATTATTGCCATTGCAAACTTTTGTATATGGATCACGGTGACGAGTACAAGTAGTCCCTGTTAGTTTGATGGTTGTCATCATTCTGTCAGGGGCGATACACATATATCTTGTATTTGGCCTATAAGAATTAGTTTAATTCAAAATAATGGAGAGTCGATTTGTAGTTAATTGTTTATTTAAGTACTAATAAATAATTTTATGGAATAACCTGTTTTTTTTGTTGCGGGTAGTTTAAGTCTTCGTGGAATATTGGTAGTATTTGAATTACATTGTAAATTTATCTACGTGATGCCTAAGATGCTAGTTCGACTTTTTTTCTGCTTTCTTCTTATTGTTAGTTCTTTCAGCGCATCGTCTGAGGATATAGTCACTAATGATTTAGTTCAAGAGTATATTAATAAGGTTGGGTTAGAAAAAGCCATTGCTCAACTATTTGTTGTTGGGATCCCAACTGATTATAAAAATTCAGCTGCTGCTAATGATTTTGATGAGTTAATCTCTGATATCAATGTTGGAGGGATAATGTTGAATGGCTATAATTTACCCTACACAGAATTGAAAAAGGAAGAAAGAAATACAGCATTTGAATTAGCTTCATCACTAATTAGATTGATTAAGCAATATGACGTTGGGGATGAAAATTATCCACTTTTAATGTATGCAGACTTTGAGAGTTATGCATTCTCTTCTATTAAATACCCCATTATTCCTCCTCCCAGTCCACTGGTATTGGCTAGCACAGGAGATACAAAGTACTCATACTATGCAGGAAAGGTTGCTGGAGACCAGTTGAGGCAATTGGGGGTAAACGTTATTTTAGGTCCTGTACTTGATTTAGATAAAAGCAATCAAGGAAATCCCAATTTTGCTATTGCGACTAGAGCTTTTTCTGATAATAACAAGTTGATAGTTTCTTATGCTGCTGCATTTTTAGAAGGAGTGAATGACACCGGGATTTCTCCATTTGCTAAGCATTTTCCTACTTATGGTGCAGTATTTACGAATGCACATAAGGAATCGTCTGTTTATACTGGTGCAATAGGGCAGTTGGAGCAAGATTTATATAACTTTAGAGCTTTATCTAGTTATTTTGATGGTGTTATGACATCTCACCTTGTGGTGAAGGCTATAAATGAATCAAAACCATCAACGTTTAACAGGGAACTTATAGATAAGTATTTGTCAGGTAATGAAGATTTTAATGAGAAGATAATTATTACTGATGATTTGTCCAATATGGAGTCATCAAAAGAGTATATAAAAAAGAGATATAGGAAATTTAGTTACAGTAAGTCGGCATTAAATGCATTTAAATCAGGCCATGATATCCTTCTGTTCTCACATATTACCAGCGGTAAAGGTCGAAAACATAGTGACTTTGATTTGTCCCAACTTAAATTGAGTATATCTGATATTAAGCGTTTGATCGAAGATGATGCTATTTATATGAACCAATTTAAAAATAGTCTTAGGAAAATTTTTAAGTTGAAATCTAAACATGTAAACTCTCGCGTTTCTAATAAATTAGACTTTGATTCTGTTCAATTGTTTGAAAATGAAAGTGATTTTAAAAGTTTGAATGAATTTTATATGAAGACTTTTGACTCGGCTATTATAAGGCTAAGTAAAGGTGATGTGGTAAATTTAACGAATATTAATCAAGACTCAAGGGTAGTATTTGTGGGTAGTGAGGATGCAATAAGTCATTACAAGAAGTACTTAGATGGTGAGTATCAGGGGCATTATATAGAAGTTCAGAGCAATTACAAAAGCTCTAAGTCGTTTGCATCTGCAAAAAAAGAAATTTTAAAGATTACTAATAGTGCTGACGTGGTTGTATTTATTGCTGAGACTACTGATCATATTAACTTGATAGATAATGTAAGGTTGAATATCGCAAATGGTTTAGATAAATTTATAGTATTTTTACATGCATCTCCCCATTTGATTAATTATGATCTGCTGAATTCGGTTATGATATATGGTAACTTTTCAAAAAATCCAGTTTCATACCTTTCTGATGTTAAGACTCTTCGAGGTGATATAGTTCCAAAGGAAATAAATTATTTACCTCTTAGTATTGCAAGTGGTTCTATACATGATTCCAATAACACTAAAGAACCAATTGTAGGTGGTTATATTTCTGAAGAGGTTATTGTATTCAATACTCGATATGAACGGGAGTTGTATGATAAAATTGGAAAGATTTTGAATGAAAATTCTCAATTGAAAATCCAGAACGAGTCGCTGCAGAAAGGTAATGAGATATATACAAAAATAAATAAAAGTTCAATGACGTTTTCTGTTGTTTGGTTAATCTTGGCTAGTTTTATTGTTACTATTGTGATTGTTTGTAAAATAGGTCAAGATGATTGTTGGAAATCAATAAAGAAGTTTTTTTCCTTGTTAAAGGATGACCGGTGTATCAAAGGAGTTTTTATTCATAAGATTTTAGTTGTTTTTGTTTTATTTGCTTTGATATATCCATCAGTTGGTTTTTTTAAGGTTGTTATTGCTTCAGTTAGTGAGCTTTTCCCTCCAATAAAACCATTTTTGCAGTATGTGTTGCCACCTTCAGAGGGTAATCCCAATAGCAAACTTACTCACGATAACTCTGTATCTAACAAGTGATTAATAAAGTATGAGGGTGGTATATGATTTATTATCAGACCTGTTTTAATAAGCAAAAAACTTAAATTGAAATTAGAGAGAATGATGAATAAATTTTGCGACAGTATGTGCTTTTTGTCGAAATCTGATGTAGTAAGAATATCCATGTTAATATTTATCCATAAAGCTGTCCATGTATCTGAGTATTTGTATAACTGCCAGTTGCCCAGTAGTCCCAGTTTTAAATTCTATTTATATGAGCGTTTCAGTTAAGTCTCTGGCTAACAGGAAAATCGAGCCACAATGTAGAACAATCACTTAATCCTCTTTCTTTCTTCGTTCAAACACTCTTGGCTGATTTGAGAACACTGAAGTTAAAAGATATCTTTGAGTTGTAGATGTTTGATGAATTTCACAAAATGAGATATTAAAGCCGTACTAGCCCTACTCAGGGTTCAAATTATTTCAACAACTTATGCCATATTACCCAAGCACTTCTCTGTTTGTCCATCGATTTGCAGTCTCTATATCAATATGCAACATCACATGCAGATGATTACTCACTTTGGAAAGCGCAGTCACATCAATTACAAAAGCCTCTATTTCAAGCAATAATGATTCAACCCAACGACGGCGACGGTCATAATTTTTTGCCCGATCAAGCATTATCACAAAAAGGTTCGTCGTACTAATCGGTAACAACAATGATAGTAAGACGTGTCTTCAAAGCTGGTTTTGTCAGGCGAGGGCGCGGCATAATCACCTCCTTGTTAAATGCTTAAAAAAAGAGTAGAAGGGCGCTAACTACTTAATAGTTAAAGTTGGCTGGTTCATTTTTTTATTATATTTGTTGCGCTATTTGTTGTTGATTTGTTATTATTTGTTTTGCTATCAATTCTTGATATGTGACTTTGATATAGCATCATTGCTTTAATGATAATGTGTTTGGAGCTTCAAAATTGGATAAAGTACCTTCTGGAAAAAAAGTACTTAGGGCTGGAGAGCACCTAATTGATGATAGTACATATCTTCCTGGCGGAGAGAGTAAACTGGATGAGGCTTTTAAAGTTTTATCTTACTGGCGATTTAGCTATGAAAAACCGTTAGAGAATGCTCTCGTAAAGATAAAGTCAGAGGTCAATAAGATAGATCCTAGTGCAATATTTGCCAAAAGATTAAAAAGATTCCCGTCTATAGTTTTAAAGCTAAGACGTTTTCCTAAGATGAACTTAAAAAACATGCAAGATATAGGAGGATGTAGAGTTATTCTTGCAAATGAAAAAAGAGTAAATCAAGTGTCAAGAAGCCTGAGGAAAATGCCAGAGTTTAGATGGGATGATGGATTTAAAATTAAAAATTATATTGAGTACCCTAAACCAGATGGTTATAGAAGCTTTCATATTGTAGGTAAGTTTAAAGATCAAGATGGTAATGACAAAAGAATAGAAGTTCAATTAAGGACAAGGATTCAACATTATTGGGCAACAGCTCTTGAGATAATTGATCTATTTACAAAACAGTCACTTAAAACAAATCAAGGCGAAGAACTTTGGAAAGAGTTTTTTTTCAATGTAAGCCAACAGTTTCAAATAATGGATAATATTCCTATATTTGATAAGTTATCAGAGAAGGATAAAAAAATACAATATTTGTCTAGGTTGTTGAAAGATAATGATTCAGCTAGTTCTGTTTTGACTGTATGCGATACTGCGAGGGAACTAGGTGTTATTAGCAAGCTCAAAGCTTTTGCTAGGTCATTAAAAGTAATAGGTGATGAACTTGAAACAATTGGAAATGATCGGTATGTCTTACTTGAGATAGATGTTGTAAAAAGCTCCGTAGCTTATACTTTGTTTGATAATAGTGAGTCAGAGGATGCTCAGAATAAATATACAGAGTTAGAAAAAAAGTTTTCAGATAGAAGAACAAATATAGTTGTTGCACTTGTTTATGCAAATGCTGTTGGTGGTATTAAGGAGGCATATCCAAACTTTTTTGCTGATTCGACAAGATTTAGTGAACATTTGTCTTTAATAACAGAAGCTGAGAGTCTGTTTAGGCGAAATTTCTTGAGAAAAGTTTTAGATAAAGCTAACTTGGCCGGTCTATACTCGACAGAATAGCAAGGTCAAACAGAGTTTGGACGGTCATTAATTTGTACTAATTAGCTATTCCAAATAGATAACTACCCAACGATATGGGTTATAATCGATAAGTTGATTCCGTTAGAGGGCTAATTATGTGTACGCTGGGCATCTAGAGCACATGTGCGAGAAAACATACGGCCACAAGATTTTGGCAAGGTATAGTATAATTAATGGCAGTTATTTAAATTATTTTACCCGTCTGTGATCTACATTTAATAACAGCTATTTTTAGTCTGACGCTTAGATTTTAAAATATTAAAAAGGTTTCAGGGATTTTTATGGCTTGGATTTGTGGCGTTGTTGAATACAGGTAAGCGAAACAGAGTGAGGACATCCACAACTTTTGTGAGGTTTGGCTGTCCTCGAAATCTATTTTTTACTTACTTCAATAGGTGTTCATATTTTTCAGGAAGCAGGGCGAACTCTCCCCATCCAGCCTTCTCGATGGATAGTCCAATCCCACTTTCTTTAATAGTTCCATAAACTAGAAGCACTCTACCTTTCGAATTATCGTCGATTCCTTTCTCTTGCTGCTTCTCATCAGTAAGTTTGAAGTAAAGGTCTTTGTATTCTTGGTTGCTGTACTTTAGCTGTGTCATTCTAATATTTTGAGGTGTGGGTCCTGCATTGAATGATCTAACAATTTCTCCATAATAAAACCTAGGTTTGTCAGTTGGTCCTTCTACAGTTTTGATATCTCTAATTATATCCTGCAATTGAACAGCGTGCTTAGCCCCATTGAAGTAAAAGTAGCGGTGCAGATTTTCGTCAAAATTCTTTGTGATACTTCTAACTGTGGTAAATTTGCTTGGTAGTTTAAAGTTCTCACCTTTATGGCGGCCAATCGGTACATTTACCATAGGGCCATCAATATCCTCGTTTTTATCATGATCGAAAATCTTCCTTTTTAACTCTGGAGCTTCTGGCCTATCCTTTATGAAGCTTTCAACAATCACAAGCTCTTCGTCTTGAATAGCCTTTTTGGCTTCTTCTTCATTTAGATACTTCTTGCCTTCTGCTCTTTTCGTTCGTAATCCGCAATCAGTTTGATGTTTTCTAGAATGGGCAAAGTAAGCTGATCTTCCATCATCAGCGCGATCTCTATCTTTGGGTGACTTGAAGAGAGGGGCATAGCATTCAGGACAGAAGATATGGCCGTGCATACGCAATTCGTATTCAGTAATGAGTATTTTTAGGGCATTAACTTTAAGGACTGCTTTGTCACCATCTACAAAGCTCCATCCATTCATGTAAAGGGCGTATTTTATCCTGTTATCCATTGCGCTAGGCTCTCTTTGTTTTAAGTTTTAGTGTTTATTATGTTTTTTGCTTTGGTCAACTTATACCGTCGCTACTAGAAAAGTGCGGGCACCCACAACTCTCCAGTAACTGCAATCTGGGTGTTAATCCTTACATACATAGCTACCGCTGGGCGAACTTATGATTTAAACGCTCACCTTCATCAAAAAACATTTTAAAACAACATTAAAGCTAACAGTTTGGTGGCAGCTAAACCTTGGGGAAGGTCAAAAAATACATCCATATTCTGCAATAGCGTCAAATTGGAGGGGTAAATGAGAAGGGGTTACTTAAGTGAAAGCCTGCCTTACTGCATACTGTGCTGCGCATCTTTCCTGATTTACATTGTTATCTTGATTACTGTTTGTTAATTACATTGTTCTTGTTATAGCGCCTTTTACCTGCTCCGGGTGAGAGCGGTTGCCATCCCTGATTGTTATTCGCACTTTAGCTTGCGCTTAAGTATTGCTTTTAGTTGATTTTTTGTTAAAAGCCTAGCCAATCCTACAGTATTGCTGCGGTGAAAAACAAGCTTTACCGCATGGGGTTTTGTTGTGCGGTTTGGCTTAAGTAACTTGTTTGAGTTGCTTGCTTGAGTTGCCCGTTTAGGTTGGTCGCTTGAGCTAGCGGCCTCAATGAATGGTTTTGCTGACCTGTTAACTGGCAAAAAAGTGGCTGGCGGGGAGCGGCAATGATTTTTAGTGAAAAGTGAACGGTTTTAACCGGATTCTGAGGATGTTGCAGCAGTTGCTGCTGGATTGAGATGTTAGTATCGGTTGCTTGAATCTGTTCTGTTGCTGCGGCGGTTTTTTGTGGCTGTTGCTGTATAGGGCTTTGGAAGTCGTAGAGAAAGTTATCGGGATTGTGTAGTGAAAGGAAAAGTCGTTTCGTATGTCTCATCTAAAAAATTTGGCTTTATCAATGGGGATGATGGTGAAAGCTATTTTCTGCATATTTCGGCCCTGGTGAACAGGAGTGATGAGGCTAAGCTGGTTAAGAATGTGCTGGTCGAGTTTGACCCTACGCCAACCCCCAAGGGATTGTCTGCCAAGCAGATCCGTATTCCTGAGGTCTATATAAGCGAGCGACTGCTGAATTTCTTCACCTCCAAGGGCAGCAATCCCAAGCATGGTGACGCCGCGTTGCGCTTGCCTATTTCGACCCGTTTTTTCAAGGACCCGGCCAAGGGGCGCCAATATATAGAGCAACTGGCTAAGCAGTGTGGCTGTAATGCCGTGCTCGGGCTCGAGTTTGAAAAGAAGACCTTCTCCGAAGGCAACTATCGCTTTACCGGCCATGCTTTCAAGGGGGAGTTGGCCTTGGTCACTGAAAAGCAGCCCTGTGACACCAAAGAGATGGCCCTTGCTGCCGAGCGGCAGTTGCAGCAAAGAATACAGGCGGCTGAGCAGGCCTTTGGGCCGATACAAGAGGCTGAGCTTAAGGCCAGACAGAGCCAGCTTTCCGGTTGCCTCGGCAGCGCCGTTGCCGTGCTTGCTGTGGTGGCAATCCTGCCCGCGGCGATTATCGCCGGTATCGCCGGTCTGTTCCCGCAGTAACAGACAAGGTGATTTCAGCGCCTTGAAAGTGTAACAAACTACACTTTTAAGGCATTTTCGGCTGGAATGGATGAAAAAGTGTATTTAACTACACTTTTTCATTGGACTCGCTAAATCAGCCTTTCAGTGAACTGGCACTCTTGGCAATTGAGAGTGTAAGTCTCGGCCCGCTTTTGTACTCGGGTGTTTTTACTTTGGCACTGAGGGCAGCTTTGTTTCATCGGGGTATTCTTGCTGCACTGGTGGCATTTGATGTAGTAGCCAAACTTGCCGTACATAGGAATGTAGTTGCTCGGTTCACCACAATGTTTGCAACTTAACCTTGTTGTTAATGCTGCAGCATGGGGCTGGGCTTGGTAGTCTGCAGCGCGGCTTTCCTGTATCTGTGTATGCCTTTCTTCTACTTCTGCTTGGACTTGCGTCGTAATTGTACTGGTTGATGTTTCAACGTTGGCTAGGGGAGTGCCGGTTTCTTGCTGAGAGGGGCTACTGATATCCTGCGCTATCAAGAAGTCGCAAATTGATTTGAGTTCATCTTGGCTGAAATCGGGCCGGGTATCGCTGAAGTTTACCAAGCGCATAAAACTGCTTTTGAGGTTCATCACCTCATTGAGTTTGTCGACCAAAAACTCCGTTTTGACCAGCTTTTGTGAGATCTCGCTGGGCATAGTGTCACGGTTGATAATGGCGTCGCTCGAGACGGCGCAGAGATGATCCCAGACGCGTAGCTTAAAGCCCTGCTGTTTGATACCCAGTAATTTCCCGAGAATTTCTCGTTTGTGATGGGTCAGGAGTTGCAGCAACAGCGCCTGTTGCAGTTCCACCTGCTTCAGTGGCGAGGCTATGCCAAACCACTGGTTTTGGTGGCTACGGGTCCATTCGCCCTGTTGGTTGACGTTGACGCGGCCCTTAATACTCTTGGATTCAATTAACACGAAGCCGTAGGTATAGATGATCAGGTGATCTATCTGGGCGGTTTCGCCGTTAAAGTTGAACTTAAAGTCGTTGATGACCATGACCTGTGGATGGTCTTTGAAGGCACGACGCAAAAAGAAGGCGACGTCCTGTTCCTGCTTTTGCCCGGCATAGGCTTGGGGAGACTGCGTAACTTGGAGTGATTTACTTTTTAGAATCATTTATCAACTGCATCCATTCACTGCTCAATAATGAGCAACTTGATAATGGCCCAGTGTATCTTATTTGGCCTGAGTGCCAAAGTGTCTGTAATTGAAGTTGAGTGCAGCACTGGTGATTGAGCGTGCTTGGTTTTTCATCGACTTCAATCAATAATGCGGCCTTTCGTTTTCCCGCAGGGGTGCGGTTATTTGGCCGGCGTTTGAGTTGCCGGGATAAAACTATTTGTAGGGATACAAAATATGAATCAAGAGCTTGGCCCGATTTTGTTTATTGTGGTGCTGCTGACGCTGACTCTAAATAGCTGTTCCAAATAGTAGATCACAGGAAGGGAACTCAGTCCTGTTTGAGCGATCAGATCTATCGCCAAACAAACCCACCACTCGCCGAGGACTGAGAATGGCTATCTTAGCACCACTATGCCGCGCTGAGCGCAAGCGCATGCAAAAATTGATTCAAAAAACCAACGATAAGCACTTTGCCAGGCGTCTTATTGCGATGTTGATGTTGCATCAAGGGCTGCCGGTTACCCAAGTTCAGCACATCACCGGCGCAGCCCGCTCCAGCATAGGCCGATGGTTGGGCTGGTACACCCAATGTGGCATCGATGGACTGAAATCAGAGAAGCCGGGGCGGCCAACCATCTTGCCTATTAACCCGATATTGCTCTGTCTGTCACTGCTTATCCAGCTTTGTCCGGAAGACTTTGGTTACCAGCGTAGCCGCTGGAGCAGTGAGCTGCTTGCCAAGGTGATTAATGCACAGCTTAAGCTATGCGTAGCTGCATCAACCATTCGCCGCCTGTTACCCGAAGCAGGCATAGTCTGGCGCCGCTCAGCCCCGACGTTGCGCATTAAAGACCCATACAAAGCTGAGAAAATTGCCGCTATAAATCAGGCACTTGAACAGTGCAGTGCTGAGCACCCGGTATTCTATGAAGATGAAGTAGACATCGACCTCAACCCCAAAATCGGGGCGGACTGGATGCCCAAAGGGCAGCAAAAACGTGTTGTCACCCCGGGTAACAACCGCAAGCACTACTTGGCAGGAGCGCTACATACCAAGACAGGAAAAGTGCTTTATGTGAGCAGCGCCAGCAAGGCATCGGAGCTGTTTATTGCGGTGCTGGAAAAGCTCAAACGACATTACCGCAAAGCCAAAACTATCACGCTAATTCTGGATAATTACATCATTCACAAGAGCCGTAAAACACTGGCTTGGCTCAAGAGCAACCCCAAGTTCAGGTTGTTGTTTCAACCGGTATACTCACCTTGGGTCAACAAGATAGAGCGCTTATGGTTGGCACTACATGAAACGGTAACCCGTAATCACAGTTGCCGAAACATGCGGGAACTTCTTGGTAAGGTATGGCATTTTATGGAAACCGTTTCGCCTTTTCCCGGCAACGGACATGGCATCGCGAAAATGTAGCAGTATTCGGATCAGCTATTTAGGGGTTATGTGGCTGGTTGAGACGCGGCGTAAGCCGACCATGATGCAGGGCTGGTTGGATAAGCAGGGCAGCGAGCGCTTGTTTACCTACTGGGATGCGCCCAGCGCGGCAATTTATGCAGAAGGCGAACCACGGCACTATCGGCGTTTGCTTGAGGCTTGGCAAGGGTTGACACCGCTTGAGGCCTGGTTTCAACATAACCTCAGCCGTATCGGGGTAACGCCTGTGGGATCCACTGTGGGCAGTGCCAAGCGTTGGTGTCTTAGGGCCTGGCAGAAACAGCAGGACCCGGCGGCGGCCTATTATCTGGGGATGATGCAACTGATGGGGCTGGGAGGCAAACCCGAATACCGCTCGGCGCTTGAGCTGTTGACCGCGGCGGAGCAGGGCGGCATTGCCAACGCCATTACCGCCCGCGGGCTGATGTTGCTGCGAGAACCCGCCAATGGCGAAGATTGGCCGATTGAGCCTCCCGAGCAGCAGCGCTTTGCCGAGGCAGTCGCCTGTTTCCGGCAGGGGCTTGAACATGGAGATAAGCTGGCGGCCTTGAATCTGGGCTACTGTTTGGAGCATGGCATAGGCATAGCGGCCGATACCGAGGCTGCCATCGACAGTTATCTGATAGCGGCAAGACAAGGTGAGCCCGGTGCCCAGTATCGTTTGTCCATGCTGTTTGCAGCCAGAGGTGATTTGGCCGAGGCCTATGTTGGGGCCCGTGTTGCCAGCCAGTGCTCCGAATCTGATATTGCCGTGGCGCGCAGCCGCAATATTGAGGCCATGCTGGAGCAGAGCCAGCGCCATCCGGCCCGTCAGAAGGCGGCGTTGTTTACCCTTGAAATCGTGGCGCCGCGAATGCAGGCATTGGCCAAGAATATGGATTTGCTCAAGGTGGCGTAACTGATAGCCAACTAAGCGGACTCAACTGACTGGTCTAAATGAGAGGGGCTAGGTGAGAGGGGCTAGATGAGTGAGTCGCAGTGACAGATAGGAAGCAGGCCCGAGCGCCAATCCCGGCTCCCGGCCTGTTCCTTTACCTAAGCTTTAGTCGAGCGGAATAAACTTTTCGCCTTTAAAGCTTCTTCGCGGATTGCCCCGCTGCAGTTCCCAGTGTTGTTGCCAACGCTGTTGCTCTTCCCGGTTCATCTGCTCTTGCTTCAGCGCCTCCAGCTTTTGAAACAGCAAGGCCGTTGCCAGGCGTTTGTTGGCATGTTGGCTGCGCTCGGTTTCAACCCGCACCGACAGGCCGCTGGCGATATGGGTCGCGCGGATGGCCGAGTCTGTGGTGTTCACGTGCTGCCCTCCGGCGCCCGAGGCTCGGCAGGCCTGAAAGTGGATTTGCTTATCCAGAGCCTTGTCATTGACCTCAAACATCTGGCCGCTGAAGAACCAGTTTTTGCGTTTGTGCCCGGGCCTGAAGCGGCTTTGGCAGCTCCAGAGCATGGCTCCCTGCCAAGCCAGCGCCAAGTGCTTGGCCCGGGCTTCATCATTGGCACTGAGTTGCAGCAAGACCGACTTGAAGCAGGCGACGCCGGTTTTAGCGTTTGCCTGAGTCACCTCCAACAACTCGCAGCCTATGCCTTGCGCCTGACACTCCCGCTCTATGGTTTGCACCGCCAGGGCCACAGCGCGGCAGCATTCAATCGGGCCGGTTCCGGCCGACAGTTGCAGCAGTATCATCAGCAGCACTCCCCGTTGGTTTTGAAGGTCAGCACAGGGCGCAGCCTGGCAACAACCTCAATCAAACCGGCATCGACCATATCGCCAACCACAGTCGCACATTTTTTGTAGGCCTGGGGCGCTTCGTCATACAGCAGTGTCTTGTTACCGCAGATCACCCGGCTTCCCAGGGCGGTGAGGTAGAGATCTTCACGGCTGAACTTGTGCGCCAGGCGGCCCTGACACTCGCCGCGCTGCCATTTCCTCCCGGCACCATGAGCCAGGGAAAACAGGCTGATGTCGGCGGCATCGCCCGCAGCGGCGCAGGGTTTCACCAGATAGCTGTAGTCGCCGCGGGATCCCGGGATCACCACATAACCCTTATCGCTCGGGGTGGCGCCTTTTCGGTGCAGCCAGCCTTGGGTTCCGTTTATGCACTTGGGGGATACCAGATTGTGGTTCACATCCAACACCAAGCTGCCAGAGCTGTTGATCGCTTCCAGGAAGCGACAGGCTATCAGCTCGCGGTTCAACTCGGCCCAGCGTAGCGCCTCATCGTGTTTGGCCAGATAGTCGCTGAACTCGCTATCTTCCGGACTCAGGCCTTGGTGGCTGTGGCGGCGGATATGTTCCTGCAAAATTGCCTGCCCCAGGCCTCTGGAACCTGAATGCACCAGCAGTTGCAGATAGCGGCTGTCCAGCCCCAGCTCTTGCAGCGCCGCCTGGTCATAGACAGTTTCTATCGCCTGAAACTCGGCAAAATGGTTACCGGCACCTATGGTGCCCAGCGCCTGGTCAAAGCCTGTGATGGCTATGCCTTTTTCCCGCTTGCGCTCGGCAATTGTTTGCGCCCAGGTTTCATCCAGAGGCTGTTCTATCTGTTTGAACTTGTTCGCCATCTTATCCAGCTTCACCTTGGATAGCTTCAGCGAGCTCTGCCACAGTGACATGCCGCAGCCAATGTCGTTGCCGACCAAGGCAGGATAGATTCTGTTGACGGCAAAAAACGCCGCACCAATGGGATAGCCTCTGCCGGGATGCAGATCCGGCATTCCTGCCACGTGCTGCATACAGGTCAATTCAGAGGTTTTTATCAGTTGTTGTATTGCCAGCCCTTCTACCCAGGTTTCTTTGGATGCAATCAGGCTGACGCTTTCAGTAAGTTTTTGGACGGATCTGCCCATAGACCAATTCCTTTAAACAGGATTTAAACGATAAACGTATTGGCAGGCCAGTTGACCGAAGCGATAGCTTTACTTGAAAGCTATGAAATCAGTGGATAGCTTTCTGCTATTTAGCGGACAAGACCTGCAAAGGAGGTTGATGTGTTTTGCATGATGTTTTCTCCTCTACAGTGAATGAATGGTGAGCGATGCGGGCGCATGGTAATCAGTTTGCCACCATAAGGCAAATATAAATTCAATCACTTAACTTTATTTGCCGCCGAGCACCCATGGCAAGTGCGCCAGGTTGGGATTGCGGCCGGGGCAGCCGACCGCAGAAAGAGGCTACTGTTTCAGGCCATGATTTAAAGTCATGATTTAACGCCATGATTTGAAACCACACCAAGAAGCCGAGATAGAACTTTCACTTGCCGGGTTAAGGCAGCGGTTGGCGGGGCTTGGCTTTATCGCTTTTGCTGTGTGCCAGTTCAAGCACTTGTTCAAAGTCCAGACCATTAATCTTTTGCCCTATCAGGCCGAAGTCCATCTGGCCGTTGCGATCCGAGTGGTTCAGCGCTGCCAATGGGGTGTCGAACTCGGCCAGTTGGATTGCCAACAAGGCCATGACAAATTCCTGCTTGTCATGGGAGTTCAGCTGCGCCATGAGTCTGATGACATCCTGTTGGGTCGACTCTGCACTGCTGCCGTCGAAGACTATGGTGTTGGGGGTAGTGCTGCAGGCCATCAGGCCGGTCAAAACGATAGCAATTATTATATTCTTCATGAGCTAACTTCCGTTTTTTCGGTGTTCTACTTCCGTGCTGGCTTGTGATCGCCCTGTGGCATTCTCTCGAAGCGCCGCTGGTCTGGGGTACAGTTCCGGCCAACAACAGTGTCAAGGGCACAGGCTCGGCAGAAGCGAATAATAAATTAAACCGCGACTCTAACAGTTTGAGATCAAAATTTTTTGAGTCGAGTCAAACAATTGACATATAAGGAAAAGGTTTGATTTTTGTGAGGTGTCCCTGTTGCAACAGCCCTGGCCGCCCCTCTTCCTTGAGTCAATCTTTACAAACAGGTTACAGAATACCTCACCCTAAATAGGGCGACAAGTCATAGTGATCATTTATCCAACTTACCCAGATTGCAATCTTCACAAAGTATTTGCATGTTATTAATGTCCAGCGCTTTGTGCGGGTACTTGCTGCGGGGCAAAATATGGTCAACATGCAGCACTATATTGTGTTCGGCTTTAGTGCGATTGCACTCTACACATTTGTGCTCGTGAGTTTGCAGCACTTGATATCTGAGTGCCAGCCAGGCTCTGGATTGATAAAAGTTATCTATGGTTTTGGGCTCGAACTCGCTGAGCTGCTCCGGATGCTCAAAGGCGCGGTGGCCGAGTTCGGGGGAAAAGAAGCTGGCCTGAATATCGGCCTTGTCCTGATGCTTGCTGAGCCATTTCCAAATGCCGCGCAGGGCACCTTGCTCACTCTTGTAACGCCGGGTTCTTATGCTGTCTCCAGTGCGAAAAGTGACTTGGATTTCCAGTTCCATGGGCTTTTCTCTCCTGAGGGCAGGCTCTTGGTGCCTGCCGGTATTGAGGCTTAGTTGAGTTCGTCCAACTGTTTGAGGATCTGCGTTTGTTTTTTGGAGAGCTTGATGACCTTCAACGCCTCCCAGAGGGCGATGGCCGAGCCTATGGCGATCAGCAGATAGCAGTTGATGGGGTTATTGAGCGCCGGGGCGAAGGCATCACCTTCGGCGACAACCAGGCCATAGAGTGCCAGGCCTATAAGCAACATACCGGGGGCCCCAAGCAGTTGAGTGATTACCAAAGAGCGCTTGACCTGGGCCAGTTCAGCTTGCAGTTGAGTCTTCATAATGCCTCCTTTGAAGGGAAGGTATAACGCCGGCTGCGACAGCAGAGAAACGGCATTTCGGCGGTTATGCTCTGCTATAGCTGAATCTGCCCTGTTGCAAGCGGGAACTCAAGTGATATTTACCCGCTTGTCGTTTGAGTCTGCCTTTGAACTAATCCGGCAGCACTATGACTCCCAAGGGTTCCAGCAGTTGCTCCTGCTGCCAGGCACAGATCTTGACCCCTTCGAGGTTGACCCGTCTGGGATCGAGCCCATCCAGATCGGCAAAAGTCAGGTCACAGCCCCGCAGGTTTACCTGTTGCCAGCAGTCGCGGGAGAAGGTGCCGCGGCTGAGGTCGGAGCCCATCAAGGAAGCGCCGCTGAGGTTGGCATTGCTCCAGTTGTTTTCAAACAGCTCGCACTTTTCCAGGCATTGGCCGCTCAAATTGGCATAGGCCAGGTTACAGCCTGAGATATAAGCCGAGCAGAAGTACATCTTATGGCTGATTTGATTGTAAAAACGGGCCCGGGAAAAATTGGCGCCTTTGAGATCGCACTCCCTGAACTCTATGCCAAAGCAGTTGGCACCGCTGAAATTGGCCAAAGACAGGCGGCAGGCCTTGAAACTGGCATCGCGCAGATCGGCATAGCTGAAGTGGCACCCTTCGACGGCGCCGCTTTCAATGAAACTGCAATCCTCGAAACTGGCATCCCTTAGCTGGCAATGGCTGAAGTCACACTGATAAAAGCGGCAGCGGCGAAAACGGCTGTCACTCAAATCCTGGCGTGAGAAATCCTCTTGCTGAAAAACTTTATCAATAATATCCATACGGCTTCCTTTAACCAGGGAGGGCGCTAACTCTCTTTGCTAGCTCTGCCTATGCAGACAAGCAGGGGTTTTGTTGGCGCCTTCCCAAAAACCTTTGCAGGCTAACATCGGCACTCTGGAATATCACTAAAAATAAAACCTTTAAAATCATGGTTTTGAGAAGTGCTTAAATCGCGATTTTAAGGGGGTAAATCGACATTTTGAGAGCCTTTAAGTGTGTTCCATGCCCAAGGCGTCGTGAAAAATAATTTAAGCCCTTTACGGGCTGCTGACATGGCTTGCTGAATGCCAGGACTCTCGTTTCGAACAGTTTTGTTAAAAAGCATATTAATACAATAGCTTACCAAGCATTGAAACCCGGGTTTGTATATTGAGCCGCCTTTGACAACACTTAATAGATACTGTTGTCTCGGGGGATAGTTATGCGCTTGCTGCTTCCGCTATTGCTCTATTGTTGCAGCGTTCAGGCTGCCGTGGGGCTTGGTCAACTCAGATATCTCACGGAAGAGTATCCACCCTATAACTTCAGCCTGGATAATGGGGAAGTATCCGGATTTGCCACCGATGTGCTGCGGGCCGTTTGGCGGCGGACAGGTACAGAGCCCCAGACCATAGAACTTCTGCCCTGGGCCCGTGGTTACTATATGTTGGGGAGTCGCGATAACGTGGTGCTGTTTTCCACAACCCGTACTCAGGTGAGGGAACCGCTGTTTCAATGGGCCTGCAGCCTTGGCACCCTGGAGCTGAATCTCTATGCGCTCAAGCGCTCAGCGCCTGCGCTGACCGAGTTGGAGGATGCCAAGCATTTGCTGGTGGCAACCGTCAGGGAAGATGTCGGCGAGCAGTTGCTGCTGAGCCAGGGTTTCGATCCGGCTTTTTTGGTACGTACCAGTAGCCTGGAGCAGGCAGTCAAGGTGCTCAACAGCGGCCGGGCCAGCTTGCTGTCCAGCAATAGGTTAACTTTACTCAGCACTCTGAGACGCGGGGGCTACGACCCCGAGATAATGCAACCCTTGGTCAAGGTGAGTCACAGGCCCTTGTGCTTTGCCTTCAGTGCCAAGGTGCCGCCTGAACTGGTAATGCGCTTTCAAGCTAATTTGGAGCAGGTGTTGAACTCTGAAGAGGGCAAAAGTCTCAGAAAACAGTACTTTCACGGCGAGACCTTACTGAGCCTGCCCTAAGGAAGGTGCAAACAAATACCATGTGTGCTCTGCATCGGCTTATAAGTCTGGATGCAAGGCTGTAAGCCGCAAATGGCCTTAGTCCTTTGCAAGAAGCACTTCCCTAAGAATGTGAGTTGCTTTGAAGACCCCTTTGCCAAGCTGAGGTAGACTGCAATTCTGTATTTGCAACGGAGTTGTTATGCAAGTTGTCAGCTTTACCGCCATAGGCCACGCCGAAACCCAGTACACAGAACTGGCCAACATGCCGATTCAGGGCAGCAAGGTCGCCGATAATCAAGGGGTTTTGGTGATCCATCCCGACTATGCCGAAGGGCTGGCGGACCTTGATGGTTTTTCCCATGTTTATGTGCTGTTTCATCTGCATCAATGCAAGCAGGGAGCGCTCAAGGTTAAACCTTTTCTCGATAACCAACTGCGCGGTGTATTTGCTACCCGTTCGCCCAAGCGCCCCAACCCCATAGGCCTGTCGATACTGGAAATCGACCGGCTGGAGGGCAATCGCATTCATGTTAAGGGAATCGATATGCTCAACGGCACCCCCATCATAGATATCAAGCCTTATATTCAGGCATTTGACTGTGTGCAGAATACCCGTGATGGTTGGTACGAGCAGGGCAAAGATCCGCTGCAAACCCTCTCTGACGACAGATTTGCCTGAAGTTATTAGAGCGCACGCTTTTATCGTTCGGCATACTTAATAATGGCTGTGGTTAACATAAAAAATACTTAATTGTCTCGATTTCATTCCATTTGTAACCAAATGATTTCAATTGTGGCAAAAATTGTTGTTTTTATTGAAGTGGTAGTTTGTTGACTATATATTGCCCCCGCTTTTTATGGGGGTTATATGAAACAAACAATGGTAATTTTGCTGCTTACGGCAGCTTTGTCCGCCTGTGGTGGCGGTGGCGGCGATGATTCGCCTGCTCAGAAGACCAACGACAAGACAATTCACCAAGGGCTCAAGGTGCAGGATCTGCAGCTGAGCTACAGTGCCAATCAAAGGTTGCAAGTCAGTGTGCAGGGTAAGGTGGGGCAGCTCAGCTATCAGTTGAACGAGCCGAATACTGATATCCTGCTGTTGCAGGACAACCAACTCTATATACAAAACGCCGGTGAAACCGGTGTCACAGTCAAAGACAGTGGCAACGCCACCACGCTGGGAACCGAAAGCCAATTTATGGTGAAAGTACTGCCGGCTGCCCGCGGCCCTTTGCTGGTCAACGATCTGCTGCTGAAACCCGGAGAGGCAGGCAAGCTGAGCATCAGTGGCGTCAAAGGAACCTTGAACTACCAACTGCCTGAATCCCAGTCCAATGTTTCCTTGAATGCCGGTAACGGTGAAGTGAAAGCCTTTGTGCCGGGTGAAGTGACTCTGCAGGTCAGTGATGATGGTGGTCGTAATTATCAGGCCGCCGAGGCGCAACTGAAGATTATTGTTTCCCAGCCCGATGGCGAATTTGCCAAGGTATTACCGCTGGCGCCCAAGCCCTTCGTTGAGGGAGCGCAGCTACAACCTATGCTGCAAGGCGAGCCCTTACCCGAAAGCTGGTTCCGCGTTGCCGATGGTGCGGCGCAGGATGTGGTGCAGTTGAACCCCCGCACCGGGGCCATGGCTATTATGCATGCCGGCAAGACACGTATCGAACTGATACAGCCGGGTCGTTATAGCGGAGAGGCCGCCAATGTGCAGGGCTTTGATGTGACCATCAACCAGGCACAAAATACGGAATTGGCGCTGGAGCAGCAAGAGTGGGCTTATGCGCCTTATGCCGAAGTGTCTTTGCTGGCGCGCGGTAACAAGGGCCAGGTCAGTTACCAGCTGTTGGCCGGTGATGATGTTGTCACACTGGAGTCGGCCAATGGTGATTTGAAACTCTTGGGTGCCGGTAGCGCCAGTATCCGCGTGCAAGACAGTGGCGATCGTGACTACGGTGCAGCAGAGATCACTTTGCCTTTGACCATACTCAAGGGGACTAGTCAGCAGTTGTCTGTGGCCGATATCTATCACAGCTTTTCCAACGACAGACTGTGCCTACAAGTTCAGCAGGCCAGAGGCAAGCTCGAATATGCCCTGTCTCCTGGGGCTGCCACCGATGTCATCAGTCTGCAGCAAGATGGTTGCTTCGATATGCTCAAGGCCGGTGAGGTGAGTGTAACCGTGACTGACTCGGGCGATGATAATTATCATCCTGCCAAAGCGCAGGCTAATATTCAGATAAGCAAGGCATTGAATACCGAGTTGAAGGCGCAGGCGCTGAATTTTGCCAAGGCTGAGGATCAGTTGTTGGCTCCATTGGTTACAGGTGCCAAAGGCCCGTTGAGCTACAGTTTTGACGCTGGGGTTACTGCATTGAAGCAGGAGGCCGATGGCAGTATCCGCGTGGTGGGTTCCGGTTATGCCGTGGTTAAGGTACATGATGCCGGGAATGACCAATACCAGGCTGCAGAAACCAGTTTCACCGTCAATGTCGGTGCTATGGATGGCACTCTCAGAGTTGAGCCGGTCACGACTGTGTTTGCGCCAGGTAAGTTGGTACCAGTCAATTTCAGTGGCGTGCTGGGGCAGCTTAGCGGTGGTTTGAGCGCTGGTTCCGCCAATGATGTGGCCGAGTTGAATCTCGCCACCGGGCAGATAAAGGTGCTCAATGCGGGGATTACCTATTTCACTGTGACCGACAGCGGCGATGCAACACATAGAGATCGCAGTGTCAGTCTGCGGGTCACTGTCACTAAGGCTCCGGCGAAAATGCTCAGCTTCAGCCAGTCGCAGTTGCTGACCGAATATGGTCAGGCACAGCTCTTGCCTCCGACTCTTGATGGTGTCGTGTCTGGCAGTAGCATCAAGTATTTGCCGGAGCCCTACGGCCAGGATGTGGTTGATCTGAATTCGGTATCGGGCAGTATGCAGGTGAAAAACGCCGGTTCACTCAAGGTCACGGCCACCGCTTCACATCGCAACTATGAAGATGCCATCGCCAGTTTTGATGTGAAGGTGAGTCCTGCCCCCTATCCCGGTGATTATCCCCAAGTGGAGAAGGATGAACAGCCGGCCTTCTTCCCGGGTATTAGTGTTGAAAGTGGTCGGGTTAAAGCGCCCTATGGCAAGGTGACCCATGAGATCACTCAGGTCTACAATCCCAAAGAGATGGCTATAACGGCAGATGATAAGTTGCTCTTGGTGGCCCTGCCTGAGTCACATCCTATCTCTATGTCGGTGACAGATGATGGTGGCCGTAACTATCTGCCGGGAACCCTGACTTACAGTGTATTTTTGCAAAATCCACAACCGGGTTCAGGTGAGGAGCAGCAACTGAGTTTCAATGGCGCCGAATTGAGTGTCAGCTCTCCGGCAACAGTTGCCAATGGTGATGAAGACAAGAGTTATTTCCTGCTGCAGGAATTCAATAAACGCGCCAAAGCCGTGGAAGGCAAAGACTATAGCCTGTTGTCAGTTCGGGTGAAAAACGACAAAGGTCAGGTAGGTTTGGCTACTCTGAGAGCCAGTCGCAGTGGCAAGTGTGCCGATGGTTCGTTGGCTGGCGGCGCTATCGAAAAACCTTTGCTGAAGTTTGCCAGTTGTCCGGCTCAGGTGACTTTGAGTCTGCACCCGGAAGATGGCTATAACGGCAGTCTGCCGGCGGGCCATTATAGCGCGGCTGAACCTTTGATTTTGGTTCACTATGCACCGGCCTATGAGCCAGGTGCCGTGGTAGCCGCAAACAACAACAGTCCTCGCGCATGGTGGTTAATCCAAGTGGATCTGACGCTCTGATAGTGTCTCATCTGAAGTAAAGAGCAGCGCCCCGGCGCTGCTCTTTGTTTTTATTGAGATAAGTTCCGAAGGGAAAACCTCAAAGCCGTAGGTTACAAGTTTGTATCAGTGCTGAGAACCAAGGTCGCCCTACCCAGAGAAACCTGTCATTGTCGGCTTCGCTTTGCCTGTTGGTTTTTTGGCGAATCATCCATCTTTTGTGTTGATTGATAATTGTATAAATTTTGTTTCTTCCCTATTGACTCGCATCACTTTATTGGCATTCAAGCTTGTCATGGGGCGGCATAATCGTCAGAATTCACCTCTCCACCAAGGAAGCCATATGTGCGGCGCCGGTTGTATCCTGTGTGCCAATAGTCACTATGCTTCCTGCCGAATTTATATCAGCGAGCCCTGGATGGGCCCAGGCCTTAAGGCCATCGAAAAGGATTGTTTTGAAAACTGCTATTGTCGTTCAGTTTCCCATTAGGCTTCTGGTTAATCTAGGCCAAGCGTTACCTTCCCCTTTATTTGCTTTGCATACGCACCTGGCAAGCCCCATTAGCCATGCCAAGTTGGTTTTATGTTTGATGGGTGCCTTTGGGCTATCTCATTATGCCGTTTCGATTTACGGGCTCGGCTATCTCTTTACTGTTAACAACAGGAGTCTCAAATGACAGCTGCCAAATTGATTTTACATTCCCCGAAGCAGGTCGGTGCCCCGCAGTTGCAGCTGTTGACGCCGCTGGCTGACGGCCGTCAGCAATTGCTTTGGCAGTATGAGTTGCCCCAGGCCGAGAATAAAGTGGTGCTGAGCGCCTTCTACAGCGACAGTGAATTTGTGGTCGCCACCCGCTCCGGGCAGATCTATGCCGGTGATATCGAAACCGGGCCTCGGCTGATGGTCAATCTGCCAAATGTCGGCATCTATGGTCATGGTTGGCTGGATAAAGACAGAGGCGAGTTCTGGTATGTGGCCGAGCAGCCAAGAGGGGATGATGAATATCCCTGTCTTCTGGGCTGGTCGCTGGCCGACTGGCGACCGATTAAGGATATCTGGTTGCCTGAATATCTGGATGATCGCCGCCTTGGCAGCACCATGGTGCGGCGCCGAGACGGTTGTTTTTTATTCTATGAGCGTGAATGCGACTCTCTGGCGCAGCGGGAGCATGGCTTCTGGTGCACCAATGTGGTCGATGGCCAGAGCCGATTTCACCGGATTGAGGGCAAACCGCAGCTTGAAGCTAGCCGTTATTCGAGCATACACCTTTGCCCTGAGCGGCAGTTGGCCTTATTGCCGGTTTCTGAGTGTCTGTTGGATGAGAGCGGTGACAGTCCACGCATTGGGTTGCAGTTGCAACTGGTGGCACTCGAATCCCTTGACGTGCTTTGGCAACAGCCGGTGTTTTGGTTTGACAGCCATGATGGCTTGTTGGATCCGGATGAGTTTTCCACTTTGCTTGAGTCGCTCAGGAGCGGTGAAGATGCCTGTGATGAAGAAGAGCTGACTGACGCGCTCGAAAGCCTGTCTGACGGGCTGAGCGGTATCCGCCTTTGCCGGGATGAAGCCGCTTTTTGGCTGAGGTTGCGTAGTGGCGAGCTGATTAAGGGCTATCTGGCGCCAGAGGAACACTTCCGCCTCAAGGCGTTGTCGCCTCGCTATCGCGCCAACGAATGCCCACTCCCCGGCGACGAAGCCAATCCCTTTGCCCTGGTTGCCTTTGACCACTATGACTATCAATTGACCTCACCCACGGCTAATCGTTTGTTGCTGGTGGGGTTCGAGATATATGCACTGGATACCAGTACTGTCACGCCCATGCTGCCAGGGGACGCCGATTGCCAGAGTTTGCCCTGTTACTTCTGGCCTAAACCTGAATTAGTGATGAGTGAGCAGCAGAGCCTGGCCCATGGTGAGGCGGGGCTCAATATTATTGAGGCCGATTATCTGGAACTGGGGGAGTGTTTGCTGGCCAGCGCCAAAGAGATGGTCGGCCGTCTGGCCGACTTACCAAACAGCGCCAAGGGTGAGCGCCTGGAGTGGCGCTTTAATGACAGAAATGGCAGTGAATGGACCGAGGCGCAGTTTGTGGCCGCGCTGATAGTTGTGCCGGGCGGCGCCGAGCTGTTGGCCGAAGCCGTTGAGAAGCTGCTGGCCTATCCTGATGCGGCAAGTCTGCGCAGCGGCGCCGATAAGCCGGCCTTGTCGGATACAGTGCTGGCGCTGGCCGGTGATGACATAGCTTATCTGCCTTTGTTGGCCCGTTACTTCAATATGCTGGCTGATGGTCCAGGCGCCGCCTTCCATCAACAGCACTCAGTGCCGCTTATTCAACGGCGCCACGGCCAGGGGCTGCTCAAGAGCCGCCAATATCGCCGTTTTGTCCAGGATTTGCCCTGGCCGATTTCCCCCGCCTGATTGCAAATCACAGGAATAACTCAATGAATGCCAATGTAAGAACCAATATCCGCCTGCAACAGGCCAAGCTGTTTTTTATCGGCCCAGAGCTTATTCAGGTTATCCAGAGCGCTGATGAGGCCGACACCCTGTTGTGGCAATGTGAGTTGCCGGGAACCGAGGATGGCGAGCTGGCCTTGTTGCAATGGCTGGATGACACTCGCTTCCTGGCCTTGGGCCAAAATGGACTGCTTTTTGTCTGCGATTATCAGGCGCGCAGTCGTGAGCTGGTGCTGGATTTGCAAATCACCGGAACCCCCGGGGCCTGGCTAGATAGCCACAAACAGACCCTGTGGGTGGTCGGGCGGGTGGGCGTCGCTGCGCGCCGCGGCCACAGCTTGCTCAAGGTCGATCTCGCGGCCATGGAGCCGGTGCAGCATTGGCCTGTGAGTGCCGAAATCGAGCCTGAGTCACTGATTCTGACCCGGGATGGACGCGTGGCTTTTTATGGTCGCAATGAGCATGGCGGTTATCGCTTCCGCTTTCAGCAACTGGTGTATTTTGACCCGTCAAACGAAACCTGGTCCGAACAGCCTCTTCCGGGGAAACCGGCTCCAGTGCAGGTTTCAACGCAGGATTATTGGTTCCAGAACCGTGCCAACGGCCTTATCTCTACCCTGGCCGCCGATGGCGTGAGCCGTCATCAGGCCGAGGGCGAGCCTGTGCGTTACGAAGCCAGGTTGCAGCTGATAGATATGAATCTCGGCCGTCAAATCGATGCCGGGGTGCGCTTGCCGGCCATGGCCGATATTTGTGATGAATATGATGCCGAAGCGGTTCAGGAAGCGCTGGAGCGGATTGCCGCCGGTGAGATATCCCATCAGGATAACGACGAATGGCAGCAACTGCTCAACAGCCTGACTTCCAGCTATTTTTGTGAGCAGGATCAAGTCTTCTGGCTGGGCTGGAAAGGGGGGGGGATGCAAAAGGTGTCGCCGAAGGGCGAGAGGCTTTCCCCTCTGTACCAACTGGGTAGCCAAGATGCGGCGGGGCAGTGGCGGCCCTTGAGCCACTATGGTGGTGATCTGGTCATGATTAAGGGGGTTAACCAAGGGCGGCTCTGGTTGGCATTCGGTGATCTCGATGAGCCCAGTCACTACTCGGTCGACATCGATTCCCAAGCTGCTGTGCCCCAGAGCCTGCTGGCTGCCGAACAGCAAAAGTGCCCGCTCAATTGCTGCAGCTATCAACCCAAGCCGCTGCAAATTCCCAGCCAACTACAGGCCGAGCCTTGCCCCAGTGGCAGGGTGACTCTCTATTGTGACGATCTGACATCAAATCAAGGCAGGTTGCAACTCTTGCAGCAGCTACTGGCGGTGCTCCCCAAATTGGAGCAGAGCCTGGGGGAGGTGTGCGGAGCGCCCTTAGCCTCAGTAACAACCAGAGCCGGCTGGCTTGACCGCTTGAAGCAGAAAATAACCCATAGTGCAGTTACTGAGCCTGGCAGGCTCTGGTTTGCCTTTGTCGATGGTTTGGGGAACCGGCACAGTGAATACGACTTCTTCCACTATGCCGTGCGTCTGGAGCAGGGGCCTGAGTTGATTGCGGCCATCCTGGCGGCATACTGCCGTCTGCCCCAGGCCAGGTGTTTGCTGGGAGCCGAGGGGCAGCCAGTGCTGGCCGAGGCTGCCTTGGCGCTCAGCCAGCACAGGCAGGCTTTGCCGCAACTCGCGGACTATTTCAATGTTCTCAGCGCCTTGCCTGTGCATCCATTTCATATCAATCGCACCTTGAAAGTGATCTTTGCCGAACATCAGGGCTCGCAAGAGCTGGCGGCTTTCCTGGCGGCGGTCCCAAGCCCCTATAACGACCCGGAGTTTAAGCAGGGCGAGAAAGGCGACTATGACGACGATGACGAATTTGACGACGAAGATGATGACTATAAGTAACTGTCATTTATGAGAAAAGGATAAGGAAGTATGTCATTCACAAGTTCGCCGGTTGGCGACGGTAAACTCATCTATATTGACCCGGACAATGGCTGCCCTTGCCTGTATCTCTATGAAGCGGCAGACAGTGGCTCTGGCTATCGACTCATTTGGAGCACAGACTTTCCCAAGGCCGAGGGCATTATGCAGGTCAGTGGCTGTTTTCATGGAGTACCCGGGCGTGAGCAGAGTTGCGTTATCTGGGATCAGCAAGGCTGCCTCTACTTGGTGGATCTGGCGCAACGGCAGCAGCAACTACTCGCCGAAACTGGGATAGCAAACCTCAAAGTCGTAGTATTGAGTGATGGCCGAACACTGGCATTATTGGGTGAAAATAAGTCTAGCTATTGCTACGAAGTCTGTCTCTGGCACTGGCGGGATGGCAATGCTCCCGTGCCCTCAGCCGTTCAGTGTATCAACCATGAGGTGGATAATCAGGGCGGCCCTTGGGCCGAGGTCGACGAGACCGGACTGCCGGACAGAGTGGGGCTGAGTTTTACCGATCGCCTCTTTGCCGGGCCGGATAACAGTTTGATCTTGCACTGTCACCGCAGTGAGCGCGATGAGGTGGAGGCTTGGCAATTCCTGCTGCGGTTGGACCCCATGGCTGTTGTGGGCAGTGATCTTAGCCAAGTTCAATGGCAGGGAAGTTATCCCGAACTCTTGCAATTATCGGCCATGCCTCTGCCCACTCCGCCAGGAAACGAGGCACTCTGGGAGTGTGCCCTGGCGCTGGATAGTGAGCGCGGCGAGCTTATCCTGCCGGCAATGACTTTAAGCCGGGCGCAGGATACTGAAACCGAGGCGCTGGCGTATCAGTTGCAGCGTATCGACTTGCGCCTTGGCCGCGAGATAGGGCGTTTTTGTGTGCGTCATTATACCGACGAGCAACTGGCCGGCGATGCCAACATGCTGTTGGGCCCGGCAGATTTAGACAATTTGGCCTGGCAAAAGGCGCAGGGGCGTTTCTGGCTACAGCTGGATGATATCGCCTACTGCAATGACGAAGCAGCGCTTTGGCTTTGCTGGCATGGTGGCGCGACCCGCAAGGTTTCTCTGGACGGGCAATGGCGCTCACCCCTGTATCTCCCGGATGGCAAGCGTGATTTATACCATGCCGATGAAATGAATCTGCTCGGCAGTGGCGCTTTGCTGACCGACTGGGAGTATCTGTGGAGTTTCAACCCCAATCCAGCCTTGGATGCGGCCAGCCGGCTAGATACTGAACCGGCTGCCATGGAAGCGAGCTGCGACATTGCTACAAGCAGCGAATACTGGCGCAGCTTAAATAGTGCAACTGCAGAACCGCAGGAGATCCCCCCTCTACTTGGATATAAACGGATTGAGGTCAACAATCTGCAATCCGAGAGTGCCAGACTCGAGGCTCTGACGACCTTGATGAGCGAGGCCTTGCGTGGTTATGAATCTCTCAAATCAGGCCAAGACCTGCGCTTTGGATTTTATGATGCCGATGAGAGCTGGGATGAAGCGCAATTTTTTAAAGCCGTCATGACTCAGGAGCCGGCCTGGAATCTGATGTTGCAGTTGCTGCTCTCATTCATACGCGACAAATCATGCCACAACTGCTTTAGTGACCCGGCACTGGGTAAGCCGGCGCTGGCAGATTGTGCGTTGCAACTGGGTTTGAGTCACAGTCGATTTTTGCCTATGGTGGCGCGCTACCTTAAGTGTATCGATCTGGATCATGAGTTGTTTTTCCAGCAGGACGGCCATTTGCAGGACTTGCTGGAGAAGTATGCCGATACCCTGGAGGGTAAGCAGTTTTACGACCTCTTACCTGCCGAGCTTCGCCCCGAGGATGGGGCTTATCTGGACTGAGTTCAATGCAACAACACGCTTTGTGTGGCTCTGTCTCAAGTGTGTCGCCCCAGCTTAAAGCCAGAGCCCTATGATCTGAAGAACGAGGAAATATGTCATTCACATGCTCGCCGGTTGGCGACGGGAAACTCATCTACATCGATGCGGACAATGGCTGCCCTTGCCTGTATCTCTATGAAGCGGCAGATACGGGCTCGGGTTATCGGCTCGTCTGGAGCACAGACTTTCCCATGGCCGAGGGCACTATGCAGGTCAGTGGCTGTTTCCATGGGGTGCCGGGGCGTGAGCAGAGCTGTGTTATCTGGGATCAGCAGGGCTGTATCTACTTGGTGGATCTGGCGCGTCGGCAGCAGGAGTTTTTGGCTCATACCGGGATGGAATATCTCAAAGTCGCGGTATTGAGTGATGGCCTAACCCTGGCATCACTGGGCGAAAATGACCGGCGCTGCTGTTACGATTTAACGCTCTGGTACTGGTTGGAGGACAGGGACCTCTCGCCCTCGGCTGCCATGCAGCTGAATGATGAGGTGGATAATCAGGGCAGCCCTTGGGCCGAGGTCGATGAGACCGGACTGCCGGATAGCATGGGGCTGAGTTTTACCGATCGCCTCTATGCCGGGCCGGATAACTGCTTGATCCTGCATTGTCACCGCAGTAAGCGTCGTCGGCCCCAGGCCTGGCAGTTTTTGCTGCGGCTGGACCCTATGGCTGTCGTGGGCAGTGACCCCGTAGGTAGTAGCATTAACCAAGTTCAATGGCAGGGCCGTTATTCCGAGCCCTTGCAGGTGGCGGCCATGCCTCTGCCCAATCCGCCGGGGAATGAAGCGCTCTGGGAGTGTGCCCTGGCGCTGGACAGTGAGCGTGGTGAGCTTACCCTGCCGGCCATGGAGTTGAGCCGGGTAGCTGATGCTGAAACCGAGGCGCTGGCGTATCAGTTGCAGCGCATCGACTTGCGCCTTGGCCGCGAGATAGGCCGTTTTTGCGTGCGTCAATTTACCCGTGAGCAACTGGCCGATGACGCCGACATGCTGTTGGCTCCGGCCGATGTCGACAATCTCGAATGGCAAGAGGCCCAGGGGCGTTTCTGGCTACAGCTGGATGATATTGCCTACTGCAATGACGAAGCGGCGCTTTGGCTTGGCTGGCATGGCGGCGCGACCCGCAAGGTTTCTCTGGACGGGCAGTGGCGCTCACCCCTGTATCTCCCGGATGGCGAAGATGACTTATACGACGAGGAGGGCATGAAGCTCCTCAGCAAGGGAGCTTTGCTGACCGACTGGCATTATCTGTGGCGTGTCAATTCCAACGTCAATCCCAACCCCACTTTGGATCTGACCAGCCAGATGAACCAAGCGCCCGCCGCCATGGACGCGAGCTTTGCTGTGCAATTACAGCAGACAGAATGGAGCAGCTTCCATGCCCAGGCCCAGGTGCAGGATACAGTTCCCCCTTTGCTCGGTTTTTCGCGAATCGAAGTCAGGGATCTGCAGTCAGCGAGTGCGAGGCTTGAGGCCTTGGACAAGCTGGTGCTGCGGGCATTGACAGATTTTGAATCGCTCAGGTCGGGTAAAGACTTGCGCCTCGGTTTTCATGATGCCGACGAAAGCTGGGATGAGGCGCGCTTCTTTGAGGCTGTGGCCCTCCAATTGGAAGGCCGGAACTATATGGCGCGTCTGCTGGGGCTATTCATTGCCAATGAGCGGCTCCATTACTGTTACAGCGATCCACACATCAGCAAGCCGGCGCTGGCCGACTGTGCGTTGCAATTGGGATTGGCCGGCAGCCAATATCTGCCGCTGGTGGCCCAATACCTCAACTGTATCGATGTCGATCATGAGCTGTTTTTCCAACAGGATGGCAATCTGGATACCTTGCTCGGCAAGTATGCCGATACCCCTGGCGGCGAGGACTTTAACCGCCGCTTGCCATATGAAATGAGCCGTCAGGATGAAGACGATTATCAATGAAATGATGATTAACCAAAGGTAATTATCATAAATAACAAAGGGTTGTTTTGTGATTGAGATTTTGGATTTTGCCCCGTATCCAGAGAGATACGCCCGGGCCAGCGAATTGGGCCCCAGGTTGCTGAAAGTAAAGTCTGATATAGGTGGCCCGGTTCTCCATCTATTGCAGATGCGTCCGTTCGATGAAGGTGGCACCGAACTGCTTTGGGCTGCCGAGTTGAGTTCATCCAAGGGATTGGTGACCCTGAAAGGGCAAACCCGGGATGGCGCCTGTGTTTTTGGCAACCAATTTGGCGCTTTCTATCTGTACGATCCCGCGCAGCAGCAATGCCGTTTACTGCATGATTATCAAAGCAAATTTGGTAGTGTCCAGGGTGTTGTCAACAGTGATGGTGATGCCTTGCTGGTGTTGTTTTATGAGATGGACAAGGATACGGACTTAACCTTGCAACGCCTGCCTCTTATTCCTGAAGTTGGCACTGTCAGCGAGATTTCAGCCCAGCTGTATGATGAAGATTGTTTTGGCGGTGGTTATGACTATCTGGATGAGGATGGGCCTTACTTTTGTTTGAATAACACCAATCTCAATCAACGTCTTTATGCCGGGCCGGACAACAGCCTGCTTATGCATGTCATAGATGAAGACGAAGAACTGCACTACATGGTTCGCATTGATATCCAGGGAGAAGGGGTGAAGTTCAAGGTATTTCTCCTGGACGATTCGGTGCTTGAATGGGACCCTGAACCTGGGGCGATTGCTGTTTGTCCGCAACGAGCCCTGGCGGCCATCCCAGTGATTCGAGAGACAGATGCGGGTGTTGTCATTGGAGTTGAATGGCTCAATCTCGACAATGGTGAGCGCTCGGAGGCCGGAGTTGTGCGGCTTTGTGAAGACGAAGAGGATGCGCTTTTCCATCTCGAACAGTTGGATACTTCTATCTGGCAGGCCGATGGGCTGTGGCTGAGTTGGTCTGATGGTTTGGTGGTCAGATTGGCATTGGATCCGCAAACGCCGCCTTTGACCCTCTTGGCAAAGGGGCAACTGCTGCATGTAGGTACAGAGTTGATCTTCTCGGATCGCGAAGAACTGCTGCGCTGCCCTTTCCCTGAGCCTGCACAGTGGCAAGGCAGCCCTATCCCGTTATCCCTGGAGTCCTGTCACTGGCAGCACAACTGGAGGCTGAGTGAGGCGCAGCGCCAGGCGCTGCAATGCTTTGGACATACGCTGATAAAGGTTGCCGATCTCGAAAGTACCGAAGGCCAACTCGACGCGCTGCGCCAACTGCAGTCACTGACTCAGGATTGCAGCAAGCTGTTGCACGGCAAGACCTTGGCCTTTAGGTTTACCGATGGTAAACAGCAATGGGATGAGGCCCGTTTTTTCCAACGTTCAGCCTGTCATGCCGAAGCCTTGCCGCTGATGGCGCAAATTCTGCAGCAGTTTTGCCGCGGTTTTGACGGCAGTGATCAATGTGATGGCGCCAACTGGGGGACGCCGCTGGCCAGTTGTGCCTTGCAGTTGGGATTACAGGATGTGCAGTACCTGCCTCTTATTACCGAATACGGCAATGCACTGGATGTTGACCATGAAAACTTCTTTGGTGGTGAAGGCGATGCCTTGTATCAATTGAGTCTGCGCCATGGCAACAGCCCTGAATGGCAAGCATTTTTGAGCTTGCACTCTGATACCGAGGAGGATGAGGAATGGGATTGAGACAATCGGCCAACAGCATGGCGAGGGTGATTAGCGATCTCTTTGTTCAGCCAGAGTTTGGCGGGGCGGAAAAAGCCCGCGACCGGAGTCGCTATTTTATTGCGCTGCTGCCCATACTGGCTATCCATTATCAGTGGCAACTGGTGTACATGTTCTCACCTTCACTGCTGCTGGCAATCCAAGAGGTCGACTTCTTTATTTCACTGTTGGCTATCTTGGCAACTGGGCTACAACTCAGCATAGGTGCTGGGTTGCTGGCAGCGCATATTGCTATTGGTCGACGGGCGTTCGGGTATTTGGGCGGTGTGCCTCTGGCATTGGTGAACATCCTGTTCGGCTTCTCTTATCCAACGCTACTGAGCATGATCCAGTTTGACAAGACTATGCCTTGGCTTGGCTTGATGTTTGCCTTGGGCTGCGCTGTTGTTTGGCTGGTGGCGCAGTTATTGATTTACCTGTTTCGTCCTCCCTTGGTAAAAGTTGAACCGGAACACCCTTTACTGGCTCATCGTAAGGGGTGCGATCCCGATCGTCAGACGCCGGCGTTGGCTTTCTTTCGCAGCAGCATGATACTGGGGATCTGCAACGGATTGTTTCTCGGATGTCTAATCTTTATGGTGCAAACTTCCGGTTCCCCTTCTTTTGCGTTGCGCTCTCTGCTGCGGCTTGAAGGGCAGGGGACAGGGACGCTCATCATGTTTTGGTTACTGCCCAGCCTCTATTTCGGCTACAGGATTATCAGTCGCAGGGCTCGTAATCTGGGGTGGTCAGTCGCCAAGACGGTATGTTTGATGCTGTTTATTACTCTGCTGTTATTACCCGGGAGTGGTGTGGTGATCAGTCTGGCCCTGTCCTTTATGGACTCCTACGCCAGTTACATCCTTATCACACTCTCTCTCATGCTGCTTTGGGGAGCTATGCTCTCGACTTCACTGCTGAATATGATGCTGCTTTGGCTGGTGCCAAAGGACCCAAGAAGCAGTCGTGAAACCCAGGCCGCCTGGATGAAGCTGAAGCAGTAGCGAAGCGGCAGACTGACAGCCAGATTCTGCCGGTTGTTGGTACTTTGTCTGTATGGGGCCCCTGTGACTGTGGGCCCCTTGGCTTTTATGAATGACACCTCCCAGACTGGGCAAACTTGCAATCAAGAGCATAAATCCTTATGGTCTTAGGCGCTTTAATCAGCAACGACTGAGCGATTCAGCAATTCATACAAGCTGGACACAAACATCTCATCATGTAACATCCTATTGATTTACGTCACTTTTCGTACGTTTTCCGGATAAAGATAATCGACTGAATGGCCACTTGCGCCTATTTTATCCGGCATGGGTCCAGCAGCGGCCCCAGCTCCCGAACGGGGACGAACAGAAGAGCAAAAATATGAAAAAACACTTCGAACTCATAGATAAAACCACTTTCTTTGGCGCCCTGGGCTTGCTGCTTGCGGTGGTGATCCCGCTGGCTCTATTTCCTGCAGAAGGCGCCGAATGGATAGCCGTGGCCAAGGCGTTTATGACGGATAAGTTGGGTTTTGCTTACCTGTCGCTCGGCTTGGCGGCATTCTTCTTCATGATTTATATCATCTTCTCGGATATCGGTCAGATTAAGCTCGGCGATGCCGATGAAAAACCCGAGTTTGCCACAGGTTCCTGGGCGGCAATGCTGTTTTGCGGTGGTATAGGCGCCAGCATCCTCTATTGGGGGACTATTGAGTGGGCCTATTACTATCAACACCCGCCGTTCCAGCTTCAAGCCGGCAGTGAAGAAGCCGTGCGCTGGGCCGCCACTTACGGCATATTCCACTGGGGGCCCATCGCCTGGAGCATCTATTTGATCCCGGCCATCCCCATCGCTTACTTCTTTTATGTTCGCAGGCAACCAGTGCTCAAGGTGTCGGCGGCCTTGATGCCTGTCATAGGTGAAGGCCGCAGTCACGGTAAGCTCGGCAAGTTTATCGATGTATTGTTTATCTTCGGTCTGCTCGGTGGGGCGGCTACCACTCTGGGGTTGGCGGCGCCACTGATCAACGAAGGCCTGAGTTACCTGTTTGATCTGCCATCGACCACAGGCAGTCAGATAGCCGTATTACTTTTGTGTACAGCGCTGTTTGCCTATTCCTCCTACAAGGGGATGGATGAAGGCATTAAGGTGCTGAGTAATATCAACTTCTGGGGTGCGCTGGCGCTGCTGGCATTTATTCTGTTTGCCGGTCCAACCATCTTTATGCTGGAAACCGGCCTGGACTCTCTGGGGCGGATGCTGAGCAACTTCTTTATCATGGCGACCTGGGCCGAGCCTTTCGGTGGTTTGGGCACCTTTGAGAACACCCACTTCCCTCAGGACTGGACCATCTTCTATTGGGCCTGGTGGTTGGTGTTTGCCCCCAGCATGGGACTGTTTGTGGCGCGGATCTCCCGTGGCCGAACCATCAAACAGATGGTGGCCGGCTCGATTTTCTTCGGCTCTCTGGGCTGTGCCATGTACTTTATGATCTTGGGTAACTTCGGCTTGTCGTTGCAATTATCCGGTGAGCTGGATGTGGTGGCGATCCTCAATGATCAAGGGGCGACCAGGGCGATATTCGCCGTATTGGAGCAGTTGCCGTTCAGCTATCTGGTGATCGCTGTTTTCACCCTCCTGTGTATCATCTTTACCGCTACTACCTTTGATTCCATCTCTTATATTCTGGCGTCTGTGGTGCAAAACAATGTCACCGAGGAACCACTGCGCTGGAACCGCTTGTTCTGGGCCTTTACTCTGTCTTTTATGCCTTCGGTACTGATGTTTATGGGTGGGCTCGCTACCTTGCAGACAGCGGCTATCGTTGGTGGTTTGCCACTCTTGGTGATAGCCGTGATGCTGATGATGTCCGGGGTCAAGGCGGCCATGTTGGACCTGAGTCATCAGGATGGTTACGAGGATCCCGTGATTAATATTTCGGATCTGCCTGAGGTCGATCCCTGGAGCCGTGAAGGCCAGGCGCTGGCCAAGTTTGAGCAATTGCGGGACAGCGCCATTGAAGCCGCCGACGCCGAGCGTGAAGCCCTGGATGCCATCTGGGAGCTGAAAAAGCAGCTGCGCCGTGAAGCCTTGAGCCGCAGTGAGTCGCACCTGGAGTTGGGGGATGCGCCCGATGAGTCACTTGCCGAGTTGCAGCGCCTCACAGATGAAGCCATGGCGGCGAAGGAACGTAAGCTGCAAGCCTCGGAGCAAGCTCAGGCTGCCCGTATTACCTTCAACGAACTGATGCGGCAGAAACAGGAAGAGGAAGCGCAGCAGGCGCAGGAAGAAGCCAAGGCGCAGATTATTGAACGCCTCAACGGCCGCGACTCGTAACCTTATGGCCCGGTTTGCCGCCCGGGCCTAAAACGGCTAGAATTTTCGCCGCATAAATCAATTGAATATAGGATGTTTTACATGAATGGAGCGGGAGGGAGTTCCGGCGGTGTCGGTCAATTTTTTATTGGCCTTACCATGATGTGTGGTGGTGGTTACATGCTGCTCAACGCCATTAGGGTATCCAGCAGTTTTGGTCTGGGCACCCGCTTGTATGGTGTCCCCGCGTTTGGCAGCCAGTGGGGGATCACAGGTGGTATGATCCTGGTGCCCTTTATTCTGGGGGTTGGGATGATTTTCTATAACGGCAAGAATATTCTTGGCTGGTTATTGGCGATTGGCTCTATCACAGCGATGATCTTTGGGGTGATCTCTACCATTCACTTTAGCCTGCGTAGCATGAGCAGTTTTGATCTCTTGGTGATCCTGGTATTGCTGACAGGTGGCATAGGTTTGTTCCTGCGCTCACTCAAAGGCAGCTGAAACTATCTTAAAGAGGCGTTGCCGCGCTAATCGGCAACGCCTCTTTAGCCTTAAAACAACTTGCCCAGCATACGCTTGACGACGCTCGACTCGTCTTGCTTGAATGGCTCTGTATTTTCTTCGGTCAGACAATCAAACTTGGCGATGATTTCCAGCAGGCGTTTGCGCTCATCAGCGGTCAACAGCCTGGACATATCCGGCAGCCGCTGTTGGCTGGCCAAGTGAATAATGAAAGACTCAGGTTGCCGCCCTTCGTGCATGGCAAAATACACAGTGGCCTGTGGCGTCACACCTATCCTATCCAACCAGAGTAGCGCCCAGAACTCCTTGTCGGCTTCAAGCTGCAGGCTCACATCGACATCGCCGATGCTTGAGTGCCCAAGCGCTTCATCCTGCCAACGCTCGGCCATATTCAGATGGCCTTCGGCAACCAAATGGTTGACATAGGCTTCCCTGACACTGGGACAGCCCAACCAGTGCAGCCCTCGTTTCCCAAGACCGCTGAGAAACAGTGCCAGTCGCTCTCCCATCTCGGTAGGCAACAGCCAGACAAAGTCTGCCACGCCAACCTTGCCGCGATAATCGCTGTAGGGATCCCAACCTTGTAGAACCGGCAGTTTCAAGGCTTGTGGTGTCAGGTTTTCCAAGCCTTCGCCGCTTTGCAAATAGGCCTGTAACTTGTCATAGACAGACTTCGCCGCTGCCGGTTTGAGTCTTTGCTCCAGACCGCGTTGCAGGCTGAGGTTAAATAGCTCAAAGGCTTGCTGCGGTAATGGGCGCTCCGGGAAACAGGCCTTGAGATCGGCAATAAACCCCAGCATGGCCGTTTCATCGCAATAGCCGAGGGCATCCAACAGCTTTTGTTGAGCCAGCCAATGGCTGCGGCCTATCATGCTGTTATCTTCGGGATCGCCTTCGGCAAAGCTTGCCAATCGCTCGAGGTAACGTTGCCAGAAGCGCTCGTTGGCCGGCGCATAGCGCGCGATACGCCTGTCTTGCAGCAAAGTATGGGCATCCAGCTGCGCCTCGCTGACTCCCAGTGCCAGCAGCTTTTGATGCAGGCTCTGTTCTGTCTGCGGATCATCTATGGCGGCATATCCTTCATAGTTTGCGTAAAACTGACTGATGCGGCTGATGAGCACCATAGGCGCCAGTTTCAAAAGCAGTTGCCAGTGGCGCTTAGCCAGGATCTGCAGTTCGGTGTGAGCCTGTGGCATTTGGCTATTTAATAGGAAAAACAGGCTGAGCAGGCCGCACTGGAAACCATCGTCCGGGAAAAACAACCAGTAGGCCGCTTGATGCTGGCTTATCTGGCTTCCGCGGGTTCCGCCATCCTTGTCGAGTAGCGAATCGGCAACGGCGGCCATAGTGCCTGCATCCTGCTGCTCCTTGGCCTCAGTGAGCCAGGCCTTGAGTGTCAAATGCTGCGGATTATCGTTATTGAAGCGGCCACCATGCCGATTGAAGACACGCATATAGGCAGTGAGGAAATGCTGCTCCAGCCAACCAAGCAGAGCCTGGGTTTCTGCCGCTGTGCACTCGGGGCGGACGAGCCGATAGGCGGCATAGGCGACGCCTCCCAAGTGGGTCGGCAACTTGTCCAGTGCCGCCTGTAGACGATCGGCAATGGCTGCATCCAACTGTGCGAAGTCACTTTGCTTGCAGGTATGGCTAAGCAGGAAAAAAGGCAGCTCATCCAAGCTGGGTAGTTGGCAGTCGCCTTGAGTTTGTCCGGAGCTCTTGCCACTTTCCGGCTCTGCCTGGGCGCTGCCAGTATCGGTTTTATCCTGCTGCCAGGGGGCGAACCTGTCGTCCATCAACCAGGCTTCGGCAACCTGTGCCTTGGGCTCAACGCCGAGCGCATCCTGCAGCGCCAGCGCCTCATCTTCCACCCTGAGCCCCAAGATCAATTGCTTTTTGACCTGATCCCGCCACAGCTCAGTGTCTTCAAGTTCCGCTTCTACCGGCCAGTCGTCCAGGCTGTAGAAGAATTCCAGTATTGGTTGGGTTTCTTCCAGCGTTTGTTCATCGGCATAGGCCAGCAGTGGGGTTTGCTTTAGACGTTTGAGCAGCTGCGCCTTAAACCAGGCGTAATCGTCAGCATGCTCGCTAAAGTGTTCCAGCAGGCTGGGGTTGACTGGATCACCCTCGGCGGTTTGGAAAAAGCAGCGGCGGCTCTGTTCGCCATCACAGTGCAGATAGGCGTGGATCAGTTCGCGGCGCCAGCCGAACTCCTCTACCAGTTTGCCCAGCAGTTCCACGGGTGTGTAGCCGCTGTCCAAATCCCAGTAAGGCACCAGAAAGGCGGCCAGATAATGACTCAGTTCGGGATTTTGCCTGGCCAGCATGTAGAGGGCTTCCACCCCGAAGACGTTGTAGTCATCGATAAAGAGATCGCTAAAGTCGTTACGACAGCGGGAGAAGGCCACCATGGCCTCGGCTGTCGCCTTGATCTCGTCCAATAGCTCGGGGAAGTTCAGCGCTGCGGCAAACAGCACGGCTTCAGTGCAATATTTAAAGGTGTGGTGCACTCGAGCGGCGCTGAGTGCATGCACCAGCAAGTTGCGGTTGCCGCCGGCATCGTCATTGCTGAGTGGCTGCTGTTGCTCGTTGACAAACTCGATATTGAACAGCAGGGAGCCTTCAAGACGAAAGGCGCTGCCATCGTGCAGGTGTTGCCGGTATTGCTGCAGCGCCTGGGCGATGCTGGCGGGATCTTGTGGCTTGAGGCTAATGCTGAGGGTTTTGTCGAACTGGGACATATTGCTTCCTTGATATTAAATTAATGCTTTTGCCGGTCGTTGCCTGTAAGGCACTTCCTGTTAAACAACCGGCGACCGCGCCATGAGTCAGGGCGCGGCAGTTATCCTGTTATTACTCGTTTATTGGGGTGTTCCCAACTGCTTTTTATCAATGCCTTCCTTAAGAGCCTTGCGCCAAATCTTTGGCCAGTTGCCGGACCGCGGCTGACTCGTCCAGCAGGAAGGAGCTGAAAAGCTCGGCGTCAACCCTGGCTTGTGCCAGCAACTTCAGCAGGCGTACACGTTCGTCTATGGTCAAGAGCTGCGAGGTCTCCGGCAGTCGCCCCTCATCGGCCAAATGTTTGAGGAAGGGGGCCGGGGCGCGGCCTTGGCTTACGGCGAAATAGACAGTGCTTTGCGGTGCTACGCCTATGCTGTCCAGCCAGGAGAGGGCCCAGTTTTCCTTGGCACTCTGAAAGGCTAACCCTGTGTCATAGTCGCTGTGACGCTTGTGTCCCACGCTTTGATCTTCCCAGCGCTGCGCCATCGAGAGACCACCCTCGGCAATGAGGTGGTTGACATAGGCCATCTCCACACTCGGCCGGTGAAGCCAATACAGGCTTTGGGTTCCAAGGCCTGCGAGAAATAGGGCCAAACCTCGCCCCTGCGCTTCAGGCAGCAGCCAGACAAAGTCGCTGAGCTCCGCCGCATCGGTGGGGTCGTCCGAGCGGCAAGGCGCCCAGTCCTGCAACTCGGCCGTGGCTTGGGGCGTCAAGGGCTCAAGCCCTTCGCCCGACGCCAGATAAGCCTTGAGTTGGCGGCAGAGGTTTTGCGCCTGCTGTTCGGTAAATGATTTGCTGAAGCTTTGCCGCAGGCAAAGATCAAACAGTTCGAAAAACGCCTGCGGCAAGGGAGTCTCGGGGAAGTTGGCCTTGAGATGACCAAAAAAGCTCAGCCTCGGCAGCTCGCGGCCAGAGTCAAGCGCTTGCAATAACTGCTGTTGTTGCTGCCAGAGGCGGCGGCCTATCATGCCGTCATCCTCTGGGTCGGCTTCGGCAAACCGGCTAAGCCTGGTGATATAACCTTGCCAGAAGCGTTTATCGGCCGGGCGATAGGCAGCCACTTGTTGTCCTGTCAGCAGGCAATGAGCATCGAGCTGCGCCTCGCTGACACCCAGCTTGAGCAGGTTTTGCCGCAATTCGGCCTCGATATGCTCATCGTCAATGGCCGGATAGAAGGCGTAGTCAGCCCAGCAATAATAAATTTTTTCAATCAGTTGTAGCGGATCCAACGTCAGCCATAGCTGCCAGTGCCTTTGTGCCAGGGTTTTTAAGGCCTGCCACTGCGGCGCTTCGAGCTCCGGGGCGCAGAGCAGGAAATACAGCGCCAACAAGCCGTTTTGGAATCCTTTATTACCATTGGACCACAAGAGTGCAATACGCTTTCCGTCCTTACTGGTATAGAGTATCTCAGAGGCAATTTGAGCCATCTTGGTAACATCGCCCTCGGTGTCTATATCCGTGAGCCAGCTCTTGAGAAGGCGATGTTCACGCCTTTTCTTTTGGTACTCCCCGCCCTCATAGAAGATATGGTGCTGAAACTGTAATGGCAGCTGCTGCGCCAGCCAGCGAAGCAGCGCCGCGGCCTCGTTGGCCTTGTCGGCTTCCGGGCTTAAGCTTTGGGGCGAGTTCAGGCGGCTCAGGCGATAGGCGGCATAGGCGCAGGCGCCAAGGCTCTTGGGCAGTTCGGCCAGCGCGCTTAGCATAGCCTCTCCTACTTCGGCATCCAGCTCTTCCAGCTCACCAATCCTGAGATAGTCTTCCGGCTCTTCCAGGTCATAAAATAGCTCGGCATAGTCAGAGTCCGGCTCGTTATCATACTGATCCCAGTCATAGTCCTCTGCCAGAGCCTGCTCTTCCCCGGTTTGCCATAGAGTATGGCGGTCGTCTTCCCGCCAGGCCTCTGCCACTATTACCAGAGGTTGGCTCTGCTCGCTCAGCTGCGCCAGCAAGGAAAGTGCTTCATCCTCTACCCGGCGACCCATGATCAATTGCTGCTTGACCCGATCCCGCCACAGTTCAGTGTCGTCAATGTCAGCCTCTACCGGCCAGTCGCCCAGACTGTAGAAGAACTCCAGTACCGGCTGGGTTTGTTCAAGCGGTTGTTCATTGGCATAGGCCAGCAGTGGCGTTTGTTCGAGACGTTTGAGCAGCTGCGCCTTAAACCAGGGGTAATCGTCCGGATGCCCGGCAAAATGTTCCAGTAGGCTGAGGTTGACTGAATCACCCTCAGTGGTCTGGAAAAAGCAGCGGCGATTCTGTTCGCCGTCGCAGTGCAGATAGGCGTGGATCAGTTCGCGGCGCCAGCCGAACTCCTCCACCAGTTTGCCCAGCAGTAACACAGGTTGGTAGAAGCTTTCCAAGTTCCAGTACGGCACCAGAAAGGCGGCCAGATAATGGCTCAGCTCGGGATATTGTCTGGCCAGCATGTAGAGGGCTTCCACCCCGAAGACGTTGTAGTCATCGATAAAGAGATCGCTGGAGTCATTGCGGTGGCGGGAGAAGGCCACCATGGCCTCGGCTGTGGCCTTGAGCTCGTCCAATAACTCAGGAAAGTTCAGCGCTGCGGCAAAGAGTACCGGCTCGGTGTAAAAGCTGAGTCTGTGATCCCGGCGGGCAGCATCTAGGGCGTGTTCCAACAAGGGGCGGTTGGCACCGGCATCGTCACGGTTAAGCGGCCTTTGCTGCTGATTGACGAACTCGATATTGAACAGCAAGGAGCCATTGAGCCGAAAGGCGCTGCCGTCGTTCAGGTGTTGCCGGTATTGCTGCAATGCCAGGGCGATGCTGGCGGGATCCTCTGGATTGAGGCTGACGCTGAGGGTCTTGTCGAACTGAGACATACTACTTCCTTGAAACTTGAGTCCTGCCCGGGCACAGCTACTCAGTGGAACTTGCAGCTGCAGCCTGGGGCCCGGCTAGTCTAACGACTGAGACCTTGAGGGTAAACGCCTTATCCGCCGCAGCGGCATTTTTGTGAAATTGGACGTGGCTTGAGGCCCAGTGTGGCGTAGCGCCCACTTTCCACCGGCAAGGGGCCTTGGCTGGCCGCAAGGGATTGCCCTTCCCAGAGCAACTGGCTAGGGTTAGGAGCAAATCACCGAGCTAATAAGGAAGCAGCATGGCGCCAAGAGTTTGTTCCAGTGCATTGGAAGCGGTATCCCTGATAGGGAATGATGAATATATCTGGACCCACTCTATGGGAGCCACCCCCAGAGTCTTGCTGGAGGTGCTGGCACAGCATGCCATGACGCGGCAGAACCTGACCTTGCTGCAACTGCATACCGAGGAAGCCGAGGCGTTGAGTGTGCCCGAGCTCAAGGGCCATCTGCGCCATCGCTGTTTCTTTGGCGGCGCCCCGACCCGCGCCCTGTTGGCCAGTGGTGAGGCGGATTATGTGCCTGTCTTTTTATCCGAGGTGCCCAAGCTGTTTCGCTCCGGCGAGCAACCCATAGATACGGCGCTGGTACAGGTGTCGCCGCCGGACAGCCATGGCAACTGTTCGCTGGGGATCAGTGTCGAAGCCAGCCGCGCCGCTTGCGATGTGGCCGGCCGCATCATAGCCCATATCAACCCGCAAATGCCGCGCACCCATGGCGACAGCTTTGTACCCTATGACCGCTTTGCCGCCGTGTATGAACAGAGTTCGCCTCTGCCTGAACACCCCATGGCCGGAGCCGATGCCATCAGCCAGGCTATCGGCAAGCATGTGGCCTCTCTGGTTGAAGACGGCGATTGCCTGCAGATGGGCATAGGTGCCATTCCGGATGCCGTATTGGGGCAGTTGGCAGACAGACGAAACTTAGGGATCCACACCGAGCTGTTTTCCGACGGCATTCTGGCGCTTTATCGCTCCGGGGCGATTAACAACAGCCGCAAGAAGGTGCATCCGGGGAAGTTGGTCACCGGCTTTGCGCTTGGCAGCCGCGCCCTCTATGACTTTGTCGATGACAACCCCGAAGTACTGTTTCTGGATATAGAGCAGGTTAATGACACCTCGGTTATCCGCCGCAACCCGCAGGTAATGGCCATCAACTCGGCGCTGCAAGTGGATATTTCCGGCCAGGTGTGCGCCGACTCCATAGGTACCCGAATCTATTCCGGGGTAGGCGGGCAGATGGACTTTATTCGCGGCGCCGGTCTCTCTCCCGGCGGGCGCTCGGTTATCGCCCTGCCGAGCACGGCCGCCAATGGCGCGGTTTCCCGTATCGCGCCTGTGCTGAGCCCAGGTGCCGGGGTGGTGACTACCCGGGCCCATGTGCACTATATTGCCACCGAATATGGTTGTGCCAACCTCAGGGGCCGCAGTATCCGCGAGCGGGCCAGAGCCTTAATCGACATAGCGCATCCGGATTTTCGCGAATCCCTGTGCCGGGAGACATTCGAGCTCTGGGGTTTGAGTATTTGAGTTAACGCTCATTACGTAAAATTTAACGCTGTTATCATGGTGTTAACTTTGTATACCGGGTAAGATGCGGTCAATCTCTTATCGCGGTAGGTTCCATGAGCGACAGCAGCTTCTTTTTGGGTGATTGGCAGGTCGATCCCGGCAGCAATAGTTTGCGGCTGGGAAAGCGCTTGCGACAGTTGGAACCCAAAGCCATGGATGTGCTGCTGTACCTGTGTCGTCGCAGCGGTGAGGTAGTTAGCAGCGATGAGCTGCTGGATGCCTGTTGGCCCGGCAGCGACACGGGCGATAACCCGCTGCACAAGACCATCAATCAGCTGCGCCGGGCGCTGGACGACAAGGCCGGCGATCCTTCTTTCATCGAAACTATCCGCAAACGCGGCTATCGAATTGTAGCCGATGTCCGTTTCCCCATCGGCCACGAAGCCAGTTTGCCGTCGCTGGCCTGGAGCCTGGGCTCACCATTTCCCGGGTTAAAACCCTTTAGCGCCGATTATGCCGGGGTGTTTTTCGGCCGCAGCGAACAGATCAACGCCTTACTGGAACGCATAGCCCGGCAGATTAAACATGGCCGCGGGTTTTGCTTGCTGCTTGGCCCCAGCGGCAGCGGTAAGTCGTCGCTGATCAACGCAGGTATTTTGCCAAATCTGGCTTCGCCTCAGGGCTTTCACGGCATAGGCCTGGCCTGCTATTCGATACTGGATCTGGCCGATGTCGCCGAAGATCAACTGCTGCTGGAATTGGCCGCCGCCATGCTTGACTGGGAGCTGGACGATGCGCCGGTATTGGCCGGCTATAGCGCCGAAACGCTGGCTCATGCACTGGAACAGGATATCGACAGCCTCTGCGCCCAACTCTGCCAGGCGCTGCCGTCCCAAAGTTGGGAGAAGCCCAGGTTCGGCCTGTTTGTCGACCGTCTGGAAGTGCTGCTGTCTTCGCCGCGCTTCTCGGCCGCCGCCCGTGAGCAGGGGCTGGCGCTGCTCGACACCCTGGCGCGTTCCGGAGCCGTATTGCTGCTCAGCGCCTGTCGCAATGAGTTCTACCCTCAGGTGGTTGCCAGCCCCAGCTTGATGGCGGGCAAGGGCAATGGCGCCCATTTCGACCTCTTGCCGCCCAGCCGTCAGGAACTGTTGCAGATGATACGCTTGCCGGCCGCAGCCGCAGGCTTGAGTTGGGAATTTGACCCTGAATCGGCACTGGGCTTGGATGAGCTGCTGTGCCGTGAGGCCGCCAGTAACCCGGATGCCCTGCCCATGTTGCAGTATATGCTGCAGGCCCTGTATCTGCAGCGTAGTGACGACAACCAGTTGCAACTGGCGGTTTATCACCGCCTGGGTGGGCTGGCCGGAGCCATAGGCCAGGCCGCCGAAGATGCCATCGCTTCCTTGGCGAGCTCGCAAAGGGCGGCCCTGCCGCGGGTGCTGTCGCTGCTGGTGACCCTCAGGGAAGATGAGCAGTCGGTCACCAGTCGCAGTGCCAGATATTCCGAATTGGCCACGGATGCCGAGCGCGCCTTGGTTCAGGCCTTGGTCGACAGTCGGCTGTTTGTCTCCCATCTGGAGGACAGCGAACCCGGTTTCAGCATAGCCCATGAAGCCTTGCTCAGACGCTGGTCCAGGGCCAGAGACTGGATAGATAGCCACAGGGAAGGGCTGGCGGCCAAGGCCAGGTTGTTCCATCAGGCCAGGCGCTGGCAGCAACAGCAGTGCAGCCGCGATTTTCTGCTGCCCCAGGGAAAGCCGCTGACCGAAGCGCTGGCGCTGAAAAACGATCCCCTGCTTGAGCTGGATCCTGTCAGCGAAAGCTATGTTGCCGCCTCCAGCGCCAGAGGGCAGCGCCAGCGGCGCCTCAAGGGCGCGACCTTCATGCTTTTATGCCTCTTGACCCTCATCTCGGTATTCATGAGTTATCGCAGCGTTGAAGCCGAGCAGCAGGCGCAGGCCAAGCGCCTGGCGGCAGAAGACTTGCTGGGCTTTATGGTGGGCGACTTTGCCGACAAGCTGCGCAGCATAGGCCGGATGGATCTGCTTGATGGTGTCAGCAACAAGGCGCTGGATTATTTTCGCGAGGCCGACAGCAGCCTGAGTGAGGCGGCGCTGTTTCGCCATGGCCAGACACTGGAAGCCATGGGTGAGGTGGCCTATTCCCGTGGCCGGGTGGATGAAGCGGAAAAGGCGCTGCTGGCCGCCAGAGACAAACTCTTGCCACTGCTGTCCGGCAGTACAGATCAGCTGGAGCTGTTAAAGACCCTTGGCGCCAATGCCTTTTGGCTTGGGCAACTCAAGTATGACCAGAGCGATTGGCAGGGCACCCGCCCCTGGTTCGAGGCTTATCTGCAACACAGTCTGGCCATGTACCGACTGGCGCCGGACAACAGCGAAGCGCTGATGGAGCTCTCCTACGCCCATAACTCTCTGGGGTCCTTATCGATGAAGCTGCAGGATTTCAGCAAGGCGCGCCAGGGCTTTGAAGAATCGCTGCGGCTCAAGCTGATCGCACTGGCCGAGTCGCCGGATGACCCTCAGCGTCTGGCAGATGTCGCCAATGCTCGCTCCTGGCTAGCCAGGTCTTCGAGTGCAGAAGGGGATATTCAAGCAGCCATCGCCATTCATAGGCAGATAGCCGAAGAGTTAAAGCGGCAGGCTCAGGGAGAACCCTATCAACTATATAGATTATCCGGAAATCTGGAGATCTTGGCTCAGTTGTACAGAGCGGTGCAGCAAACCGAATTGGCCAAAGAGAGCGCAATGGAAGCCAGTCGGGCTATTGCTGCCGCGCTTGAGGCCGATCCGGAAAATGAGCGCTGGCGAATGCAGCAATCTTTTGTTGAGGTGTTACTGGTTAGCTTGCTACCGGCATCAACAGAAAAAACAGCCATGCTTAATGCCCTCAGAGGGCATCTGGCCAGTAAGCCGTCAAGCGAAACCTCGACTAAGCAGCTTAAATTGGAGGCTCGTTTTTGGTTGGTCGCTGCCAATGAGCGGCTCGAACAAGGTGATTATCAGCAAGCTCATAAGCTTGCTCTGTTGGCAGAAGCGTTTTTTACAGCATTAGGACAGAAAACGGTTTTGGGCACTGTCGATATGGGAGCCCTGGCCGAGGCTGGGCTTGTAACCGCCTATAGTGTGTCCATGTTAAATAACGATATAAGCTTTGCCTATACTCACTGCCAGAAAGTCGGCCGAATGCTGCAACCATGGGTCACTGTGAATCGTGATGCCCGTATACTCGCGCCTTATGCTATGGCTTTGGATTGCATGGATGACCAACAGGAACTGTTGAAAATGAAGGCTAAATATGAGCCTCTTGGTTATCGTTTTAGTCAATTTAAATACCCCCTCAAAAACTAACCAGAAACAAGGATGAAGCTATGTCTGTACCCGTAAAAAATATCATTGTAACCATTACTCTGGATGATAACCGCGTGCCTCAGTTTGCCTATGAGCCGGACGGCCCAGTAGTGGTAGATAAGCCCAATACTCATATTATCTATAAGCTGCAGGACAAGACTGATATGGATCTGGCCTTTGTCGGCGCCTCCTTCGATACCCCCTTCGACGGCATTATCGATGCGGTCAAGACCGAGGCCCCGGATATGTTGATACTAATGGATACCAACTCTGTGGTGGGCAAGACAGGCTTTAGACTGATCCTCAGTAACAGCAGCAACACTCTGCTGGTTTCAAGCCAAGATCCCGAAGTCGTGAATACCGGAAACGACTGAGTAAGCTTATGTTGCTGAAAGGGTGTTTAATCCAAGCTTAATTACATTAACCTGGGTGGCTTCAGTCCTGAAACCACCCAATCAGTTTTTCATCTCCACATAAGGCATGTGGAGCGAATTGACATGGAGTCGTTATGCGTATTGCTTTGATGGTCAGCGTGCTGCTGGCAAGCTTTCCCCTGGCACTGAGTGCCGCTACTCAGGCCGAGATCGATCTGGCGATGGCACCGGTAAAGAGTGACGCCGAGTTGCAACTCTTGCTGGCCGAGCCTTCGCCGTTGGAGCCCTTGGGGCAGTCTTTACCCGCCTTTATCAATAGTTTGGTGTTTGATAAGCAGGGCCTGGTAAAGCTGGATCGCCGGCTGTTGCAACAACCACTGAGTGCTTCGGAAGTCTATCGGATCCTGGCGCTGTTTGGCTGGCAGTCACGGATGGCCGAGTTTGACCAGGCGGCGCAGCTGAGCCAAACCGACAACCTATTGTTGAGGCCGCGTTTACCTTACTGTGATGTCAGTGAGCCCGTGGTGCTGAGTGTCACTCTGGATAGCGCCCGGCAGGCGAGCTTTCACTATTCACAGCAGGGCGTGGAGTGCAGTGGTGATGTGGTGGTCAGTGAACCAGCGGTGATCACCTACCAACTGTTGAACCTGGATAATTCTCCGGCCGGGCTGAAATTTGTCGGTGCCGCCTTCACCAATCCCTTCGATGGTCATATCGATCGGGTCGAGGTCAGCGCCGATGGCCTGACGCTGCAGCTGCATGATCCTATGCGCAATACAGGCACAGGCAAGTATCAATTCCTGTTCAGCAGTGAGGAATCGCCGCTCCTGTTGGCCAGCCCGGATCCTCAAGTCGTGAATACCGGAAACGACTGAGTAATTTTATGTTGCTGAAAGGGTGTTTAATCCAAGCTTGATTACATTAACCTGGGTGGCTTCTGTCCTGAAACCACCCAATCAGTTTTTCATCTCCACATAAGGCATGTGGAGCGAATTGACATGGAGTCGTTATGCGTATTGCTTTGATGGTCAGCGTGCTGCTGGCAAGCTTTCCCCTGGCACTGAGTGCCGCTACTCAGGCCGAGATCGATCTGGCGATGGCACCGGTAAAGAGTGATGCCGAGTTGCAACTCTTGCTGGCCGAGCCTTCACCGTTGGAGCCCTTGGGGCAGTCTTTACCCGCCTTTATCAATAGCTTGGTGTTTGACGAGCAGGGCCTGGTAAAGCTGGATCGCCGGCTGTTGCAACAACCACTGAGTGCTTCGGAAGTCTATCGGATCCTGGCGCTGTTTGGCTGGCAGTCACGGATGACCGAGTTTGACCAGGCGGCGCAGCTGAGCCAAACCGACAACCTATTGTTGAGGCCGCGTTTACCTTACTGTGATGTCAGTGAGCCCGTGGTGCTGAGTGTTACTCTGGATAGCGCCCGGCAGGCGAGCTTTCACTATTCACAGCGGGGCGTGGAGTGCAGTGGTGATGTGGTGGTCAGTGAACCAGCGGTGATCACCTACCAACTGTTGAACCTGGAAGATTCTCCGGCCGGGCTGAAATTTGTCGGTGCCGCCTTCACCAATCCCTTCGATGGTCATATCGATCGGGTCGAGGTCAGCGCCGATGGCCTGATGCTGCAGCTGCATGATCCTATGCGCAATACAGGCACAGGCAAGTATCAATTCCTGTTCAGCAGTGAGGAATCGCCACTCTTGCTGGCCAGCCCGGATCCGGAGGTTATTAATCGACCAGAACTTTAAATCCGGCTTGATTGCATTAGTCGGAGTGGTGTCTGTCTCAGATACCACTCATTAGAGATATTCTGCTTGTTCTCGTTTCAGTGTGGGGGCTCTAATCTTAAAGCTGTCACTAAGGATATAAAGTAATTATTCCCTCCGATCCGTGCCGATCGGGGGATTCTTTCCCGCCTGAAAAGCTCCTATGGTTGCCAATCATTGCCGCATTTCTGTGATTGAACGCCTTTCCTGCCTACAGAAGGTTTGAATTATTAACGATATTTTTCAATAAATTACATCGTAAGCTTATCAGAAGGTTTGCCTTGTACGTACGCGCTAGAGTTATCCCTGTCGAAATTGAACAACCCGCAGGTCGGGAGGGAGAACAGCATGGCAAGCCCCTACAGCAATGAAGCTGGTTTTAGTCAGTGTGAGTGTGACAGCGAGGCTCTGGCGACCCTGATTGAGTGCATGCAGCAACCTATGGTGCTGGCCGATGGTGAGGGCAAAGTGCTGGCGGTGAACTCTCCGGCGGCCGAGCTGCTGGGTGACCAGAGCGAAACCTTTGCCGGTGAATTTTGGCATACCTGGTTGGCGGCGCCTTATCGTAGCCGCTACGCCAGCATGTTCAGCAGCCAATACGGTCGCCAGGTACCGCTGCAACATGGCCCCTGGGAGGTATTGCTCAGACGTGTCGATGGGGTGGAGCTGCCGGTGAATCTGTCGCTTTCCTTTATTCAGGGCTTGCTGCCGCTGTTTGTGATTGGTTTGCATGATCTCAGCGGCCACAGGGATGAGATTAAACGCCTGTCCACCCTGGCTGCGACCGACTATTTGACCGGACTGGCCAATCGCCGCACCTTTACCGAGACACTGGAACGCCAGTGGCAGCAGTGCGTCGATAAGCACAAGCCCATCAGCACCTTGATCATAGACGCCGACCATTTCAAACAGTTCAACGATCAGCATGGTCACCTGATGGGGGACGAATGCCTAAAATTGATGGCTAAGACCATAGCCGCGGCGTTGCCATCGCCCCAGTGTCTGGCGGCGCGTTTTGGCGGTGAGGAGTTCGCCCTGGTGTTGCCCGGATTCAACAGCGCCATGGCCTGGGTGGTGGCCGAGCAGATAGCCGAGGCCATTCGTAGCCTGGACTTTGTCAAATTGGGGCTGAGCCGTGAGGTATGTGTCAGTGTCAGCCAGGGGATTGCCACTGAGATCAATGGCCAGTACCGCACGGCCGAGGCCATGCTCAGCGCGGCGGACACAGCCCTGTACCGGGCCAAGAGCGATGGCCGCGACAGGATCAAGTTATCCGCCTGAGGAGGAGAGGATGAACTGGTATGTGATGACGCTGATGCCCAGCGCCCGGGAGCGGGCCGACTGGTTTGTCAATATTCAGCTGCGGCGCTACTGCCATTCGCCGAAAAAAGCCGCCCTGAGACTGTGGAAGGGCTACTGCACCGAGCCTTTGGTAAGGCAACTGCTGAGCGACTTACAACAGATAGCCGCGGCTGAGGGGCAACTCCCGGCGGAAGAGCAACGCTATTTGCAGGCCTTGTTGGCCCACTTCGACTGGTTGGCGAGTCAGCAACAGATGCGTTTGAGCCTCTCCTGAGCCTCACTGTGAAAGTGATAGAGGGCATCCTGAGGTTTGTCCTGACGCCAAAGTGCCTTGTCATCCAGGCCCAGCAACAGGGCGCGCAGGACAATCCCTGTCAGGCCGTGCGACACAAGGATCACCCGCTCCGGGGTTGCCGGATCGGTCAGCCAATGTGCCAGCCGCTGTTGCACCTGGAGTAGTGTTTCTGCGCCCGGGCCCTGCAGATACCAGTCATTGCGCCCGGCAAGCTCGGGTCTGGCGGCGTGGATATCGGCGACCCGGGTCTGCTCCCATTCACCTAAACCGCATTCAATCACCCTGGGCTCGGCAATAATGGCGCCGGGCTCCCGGCAAAGCACCTCTGCCACCAGAGTCGCCGTTTCCATGGCCCTTCCCAGCGGGCTGGAAACCAACTGAAATTCGTGTTCAGGATTTCCTGCCGATTGCCGCAGCTGTTGTTGCAGGACAACACCATAAGCTCTTGCCTGCGCCCTGCCGAGTTCGGTCAGCGGCGAGTTACAGTGTCCCTGCAGCTTACCGGCGGCATTAAACTCAGTCTGGCCGTGGCGTAGTATAAATATTTCCTTTGGCATGGCGGTCAATTCCCGATACTGCTTAAACGGTTGGCTGCGAAAGAGGGTACTCCCCAGCTGCGGAAGGAGCAAGCTGGGGCTGAATACTAGTGGCCCACTTGCCATGGGCTTCCTGTCCATCTGCACCACAGGTGATGGGCAGCAGCTTAGCCAGCAGCTAAACCAGCAGATAAACCCAAGGTCATTGGTTAGTTTTTGCCTGAAGCTATGATAGCCGCTGTACCAGCGGCCTAAGGTCGTGGAGCAAGTGCATCCATGCACAAGGGCCAGTTCGCCATCCCTGGCTCTCGCTCATAGCCACGTTATTTGCACCAACGACTTTCGGCGACACCGAGGGGGAGAGGAGGTGTAATTCTTTCCACACAGAGTCGTTTTAAGCTGCAGACAGACGCCTATTTTCCAAGCACAGGCGGGACTGTGACCTTCCGAGCCAGGGATGGCGAGGCAGAGCTTACACGGACGTACTCGCAGCGAGTCACAGGATCGCCTGTGCATAAGCCTGCGGCAGGCAATGAGCAACATCCGTCGCCGGAAGCTCGGGCAATATTAGCTTAGATACTTTTAGCTGGAAGCCATGATCGCCGCTGTGCCAGCGGCCTAAGGCCGTGGAGCTTCGCCCCACACCCGAGGAAAGGGGGCTGTATCGACTCGCCCCCTTTCCAAACCCCCAGCGACCCGCGACGCAGCGGAAAACCCCTTGTGCTTATGATGCCAATTCGCTATCGCACCAGACGCTCATCCCTGATTCGACTGGCGCTGCTTCGGCATCCATGCCTCGCTACGCGATTGTCATCAACGCCCTGCGGCCGCTTCGAGCGGGAGCCGGTGCAATTCTGTAATAATAGCGTTGCTTGAAATTGCTTATATACCCACAGACATACGCCTAATTCTAGGCACAGGTGGAACTGTGACAGTCGAAAACAGGGACGTTTTCGTCGAGGCTACAGGGACGTATTCACGCCGTGTCACAGGATTGCCTGTGCGAGAGCGCACCGCAGGTGATGGGCTGCAACTTAGTTGGCAGCTAAGACCAAGTTCATTGGTGAGTTTTGGCTTAAAGCCATGATAGCCGCTGTGCCAGCGGCCTAAAGTCGTGGTGTTCCACACCGGGCAAGGGGCTTTGCTTGTCCAAAGCCCCTTGCATCCCCAAGGACACCCCGACGTAGCCGAAATCCCCGCTGGCTTATGAAGCAAATTGGCTACACTCAGGACTCGCCAAATGCATCCATGCATAAGGGCCAGCTCGCCATCCCAGGCTCTCGCTCATAAGCTTGTTGCTTCGCAACATTCGCCTTGCTCGACCTTCGAGCCTCGACATCCCTGTCTCGGCTACGCCAATTTGCAACAACCCCAGCAGCGGCTCCGAAGGGGAATTGGTGCAATTCTATTAGCACTGAGTAGCTGGAAGCATTTCAGAGTTCTGCAGATATACACCTAATTCCAGGCACAGGTGGAACTGTGACCGTCGAAAACAAGGATGTTTTCGTCGAGGCTACAGGGACGTATTCACGCCGTGTCACAGGATCGCCTGTGCGAGAGGCGCACCGCAGGTGATGGGCTGCAGTTTTGTGAGCAACTAAGACCAAGTTTATTGGTGAGTTTTGGCTTAAAGCCATGATAGCCGCTGTACCAGCGGCCTAAAGTCGTGGTGTTCCACACCACACCGGGCAAGGGGCTTTGCTTGTCCAAAGCCCCTTGCATCCCCAAGGACACCCCGACGTAGCCGAAATCCCTGCTGGCTTATGAAGCAAATTGGCTACACTCAGGACTCGCCAAATGCATCCATGCATAACGGCCAGCTCGCCTTCCTTGGCTCGCGCTCATAAGCTTGTTGCTTCGCAACATTCGCCCTGCTCGACCTTCGAGCCTCAACATCCCTGTCTCGGCTACGCCAATTTGCAACAACACCCGCAGCGGCTCCGAAGGGGGAATTGGTGCAATTCTGCAATTATAGCGTTGCTTGAAATTGCTTATATACCTACAGACATACGCCTATTTCCCAGGCACAGGATTGTCTGTGTAAAAAGTTGTTCTTGGCAGCGCCGCTATCGGAGGAGGGAATAACTTGGTTTCCGGCGGTTTTTTTCATCAGCAATGAAAAAGACCCAACTCACGTTGGGTCTTTGGGGACTTTAAAATTAACGAGATTTTGTCGCTCAGGTTGGCGGCAAACGCCTTAAGCCTGTTGCGGTTCCACTTCCCGATAATGATCTTGCATGGTGTAAGAGCGGGCGTAGAGCGCAAACACCAAGGCGGCCAGCAGGGCGAAGCCGGCGAAGAAGAACATCTGGAAGGCGGTGACACTCAGGCCGGTTTCGGCAATCTGATTGGTCACGGCATCGCTCTTGACGCTAGCGTTGGCCAATAGCACCCAGAGGTTGCCCACAGTGACCGACAGTGTCCAGAAGCTCATGATGCTGCCTTTCATCGACTTGGGTGCCTGGCTGTAGGCAAATTCCAATCCTGTGGCAGAAACCAGTACTTCACCGAAAGTCAGCAGTGCATAAGGCAGTACTTGCCAGGTGATGGACATGGGGGTGCCGCCATCCATCATCAGCTGAATGCTGCCTATCACTATCCAGGAAAGGCCGGAGAAGGCGATACCGGCGCCCATTTTACGCAGGGCATTGAGGCGCACGCCGCTGCGCTCCAGCATGGGGTAGAGCACAAAGTTATTGAAGGGGATCAGCAGCATAACCAGCAGTGGGTTAAGCGCCTGCATCATGGCCGGCTCAAACCAGTCCGGCTTGACCATGTCGTTGGCCTGTAAAATCCAGGTAGAAGCCTTTTGATCGAACAGCGACCAGAAGGGGGTGACCAAGGCAAACAGGATTAAGATGCGGAATACGGCGCGCACACCGTCCACTGCCTCGAGCGGGTGTTGATTGCGGGCCCGCTCAAGCTGCATGGAGGCGCCTATGCCGACAAAACCCATCAAGAGCACCATTGCCAGACACAAGGCGGTCACCACTCCCAGGCTGTTGTATTGGGTGAGGGAAAACAGCGCCAGCAGTATGCCTATGGCACTCAGCAGTAAACCTGTATTGGCCTTGCCGGGTACCGGAGTGAAGATGGCGCTCTTGAGCACTGGCAGGAAGCCGTGTGGATCTTTAGGTTCGGGTTGCTGGTGGACATAACGTTTACGGCCGCCCCAGAAGAATACCGTGGCGATAAACATCAATACCCCAGGGATACCGAAGGCCACTGAAGGGCCGAAGAATTTCAGCAGCAGCGGCATCGACAGCGAGGCGAAGAAGGAGCCGAAGTTGATGGTGAAATAGAACATGTCGAAGGCTTTTTGCGCCAACGACTTATTGCTCTGATCGAACTGATCGCCCATGAAAGAGGATACCAGCGGTTTGATGCCGCCCGACCCCAGGGCTATCAGAAACAGGCCCGAGTAGAAGCCGGTTTTGCTGGTTTCGAAAATCGCCAGGAAGGCATGGCCAATCACATAGACTATGCTGAGCCACAAAATGGTGTGGTATTTACCGAAGAAACGGTCGGCCAGCCAGCCCCCCAGGAGAGGGAAGAAATACACCCCGATCACAAAGGAGTGGAACACATCTTTGGCTTCGCCCTGACGCAGTTCTTCCGGCACAGACAGCAGCAGAGCCGTCATCAGGAAGGGAGTCAGAATATTGCGCATGCCGTAAAAACTGAAGCGCTCGCAGGCTTCACTGGCAATGATAAAGGGGATCTGCCGCGGCCAGCGTGCAGAGGAAGGTGAGCTCATAATGTACCTTGGTTATTGTCGATTCTAATAAAGGTTGCAGCTATATGCGCATAATCCGGCTTTCCATTCAACTCCGGCCATGAACAAAACCGTTTTTTTTGTGAACTGAAGTGCAAATTTGCGTCGAAAGCCATGAAAAGGGCAAACTGATTACTCGCATTGGCAGTGGCATTGAGCTGTCATCATAGCGCCACGCTAAACCAAGGCTATCGGGAGCCAGGCACCATGGATACACCCTTGTATGGACCATTGACCATCGATGAATGGCTCAGGCTCAACCTGCAGCGCCAGGGCTTGTTGCAATCGGCGGCATCGGCGGCGGCCGTGATCCGTCAGCTGGGCTATGTGCAGATAGATTCCATCAATGTGGTCGAGCGGGCCCATCACCATGTGCTGCACAGCCGGTTGCCAGGTTATCACCCCGAGCATCTGCAACAGGCTATTGCCGCTAAAGAGGTGTTCGAGTACTGGGCTCACGCCGCGGCCTATCTGCCTATGAGTGACTACCGGTACAGCCTGCAACGCAAACGGCAACTGAGCTAAGGGGATAAACACTGGTTTGAACCGGACGAGCCCTTGATGCGGGAAGTGCTTGCCAGAGTGCGCGCCGAGGGGCCGCTCAAGGCGAGTGATTTTGAACACCCAAGTGATCAACGTGGCAGTTGGTGGGACTGGAAACCGGCCAAGAAGGCGCTGGAACAGCTGTTTATGCGCGGCGAGTTAATGGTGGTGCGGCGCGAGCGGTTTCAAAAGGTTTATGATTTGGCCGAGCGGGTGCTGCCGCCGGGCATAGATACCCGGGTGCCCGACGATAATGAGTTTGGCCGGTATCTGGTGAACCGCTTTCTCAATGCCAACGGTTTTGGCTCAGAGGCCCAGTTTGCCTATCTGCGTAAAGGCATGCGGCCGGTTATCAAGCGGGTGTTGGCCCAAGGGCTGGAGGCCGGCGAGCTGCAGCGGTTCAAGGTCGATGGTCAGCAGTATTTCTGCCCGGCAGAGCTGAGTGCGGCGCCCATGATCCAGGAGCGGGTCTGGCTGCTCAATCCCTTCGATAACCTGGTTATTCAACGTAGCCGCTTAAAGCAATGGTTTGGCTTTGACTATCAACTGGAAGTGTACCTGCCGCAGGAAAAGCGAATCTACGGCTACTACAGCCTGGCCATCCTCTGGTGCCAGCAGTTTATCGGCCGGGTCGATGTCAAGGCCGACCGGCCGCGCCAATGCCTGCTGTTGCAAAACCTGGTGTTGGAGCCTGAGTATGCCAATCGGCCTTTGGATGATGTGTTACTGGCCGAACTCGTCAGGGCCATTGCCGACTATACCCGTTTCAATGCCTGTGAACGTTGGAAGTTGGTGCGCAGCAATCACAAGGGGCTGAAGCAGCTCTGGCGTCGCCAGCAATGGCTGTGAATTGGGCTTAAGCCGGCTCGAAAATCTTTTCGGCCAGCACCACCCGGTTCCGGCCGGCACGTTTTGCGTGGTAAAGCTGCATATCGGCCTGTTTATAAAGGCTTTCGATACTCCTGCCGTGGCGCCTTGGCATATGGACTATGCCTATGCTGACCGTAATGGGTAGATGGGGCACCTGTTCGTTACCGAAGTTGTGCTCGGCAACTTTGGCACGTATCTCCTCGGCCTTACGCTCGGCATCGGCGGCCGAAACTCCCCGCAGCAGCAAACCAAACTCCTCGCCGCCCAAGCGGCCAAGCAGATCATAGGGCCTGAGCCTGTCTTCCAGCAACTGCACCAGTTGTTGCAGTACGGCATCACCACAGTCGTGGCCGTAGCTGTCATTGGTGGCCTTGAAGTAGTCAATATCGAGCAGCAAAAAGGCAAATTCGCTCAATCCTCTATTGGCTTCGGCCTTGGCGCGGCGCCAGTTTTCGAAGAAGCGGCGACGGTTCATGGCTCCGGTGAGCGGGTCGGTATTGGCCAGTTTTTCCAGCCGCTTGAAGCTGCGGTGACGGATCCGCTCGCCGGTATAACCTATACCAACGGCCATGGTATAGGCAGCAAAGAAGTTCACTACACCAAGACCCGCCAAGCTATCGGCCCCTTGCCACAGATTTTGGTTCAGCGTCAGCATCAGCCAGATACAAGAGGCCAATCCCAGGCTTAACAGCAATCCTCGGCTGCGACCCAATAGTAGAAATGCCAATATGGGCGATAGCAGCAGATAGAGGGTGATTTGATGTTGAGTGCCGAGCAGTAGGCTCATCGCCAGGGCAATGCAGGTGGGCACCAGCACTGTCAGCCACTGGCTGCGGCGCAAATTACCGTAAAACCAGAGATCGGCCACAATCGCGACATGGGCCGCCAGCCCCAACAGATTGATGACGACAGCGGCATCACTCTTGAACAGCCACAGGTAAAGCAACATGAAAAACAGCGAAGTAGCCGCTGTGGCCAGTAAGCAGGAGAGCAACTGGCCAGCCTGGCATTCCTGGGAGATCTGCCACATGGGATCGGTATCTTGCAGTCGGGTGGCAAACAGTCGGCTAACAGCCGGAGCGTGGATAATCATGATGCGGGTCCAAATGAAGAGGCCCTGAATGGGCCCTGAGATACACAGAACCCAAAAATATGTGGCGCTGTGCCTGTTACATCTGTTGTTAATGGTGCGATTTTCAAAGGTTTTCAGCAAATGACATCGTTGTCTTTTTGAGCCGGAGCAGGTTAAGCAAACAACTGGAACCGAGATCACGCGTCTCGCTTTGAAACAAATTGGCGCTAATGTGTTGTGAGTGAGAGGAATGTGGCATTTTGGTAAACAAATCCCCGCAAGCGGACTTTTGTCCTCAAGGCTTTTTTGGCGCCGCCGGTAGACTCGGGTCAGTTTTTATCCGAGGAACAGCTTATGACAGCACATATCAACGCCGCCAAAGGCGATTTTGCCAAGACAGTTATCATGCCCGGCGATCCTTTGCGGGCCAAATACATTGCCGAGCACTTTCTCGAGGATGCCCGCGAGGTGACTTCGGTGCGCAATATGCTGGGTTATACCGGCAGCTGGCAGGGTAAGCCGGTTTCCGTAATGGGCCACGGCATGGGGATCCCCTCCATGGTGCTCTATGGTCATGAGCTGATCAACGACTTCGGGGTTGAGCGCATCATTCGGGTGGGCAGCTTGGGGGCGACCCAGCGTCAGGTGCAGATGCGTGATGTGATCCTGGCTCAGGCGGCAGGGACAGATTCAGTCACCAACGCCAAGCGCAGCGCAGGTTATCATATGCCGACTTCGGCCAGCTTCCCGCTGCTGCTCAAGGCCTGGGAACAGGCCAAGGCCCAGGGGCTGAGTGTCAGAGTGGGCAATGTGTTCAGCGGCGATCTCTACTACGACCCGGATGAAGATCTGATCCCGGCGCTGGAGCGCTTCGGCATTCTGGGGATAGATATGGAAGTGGCCGGCCTCTACGGCCTGGCGCAGCAGTTCGGCATCGAGGCCTTGGCGATTCTGACCGTATCGGATCACTGCCTCACAGGTGAAGAAACCAGTGCCGAAGAGCGCCAGCTGTCATTTAACCAGATGATCTCGCTGGCGCTGGCCGTGGCCTAAGGAAGGTGCAAACAAGTCCCATGTGTGCTCTGCGTCGGCTTACGGGCCTGGATGTAAGGCGTGGTTCGCAGCAAATGGCCCTAGTCCTTTGCAAGAAACACAACACAGCAGGCAGGCTTGTAAGCCACGCCCTTCGGGGCTTTCACAGCAACCGGCTCTCTGCGTTATCTGACTTCGACATGCCCCGGCATGCCTTCAGTCAGATGCCTTGAACGCCAATTGCTGTGCAAGCCACTCTCTACAAAAGAGAAGGCCACGAGGACTTATTCGCACCTTCCCTAATACGTTGATGGATGATAAAAAATGAATAATAAAATCACACTGACGGCCATCAGTTTTCTGGCCAACTTTATCATGGCGGGTTTCGCCTCTCAGTTCGGTATGTTGATAGAGCCGATTGCCACCCGCTTCGGGGCCGATGTCAACGATGTGGCTTCTATCTTCTCACTGCTGAACGGCGGCGCCCTGGCGGGGACTGTTGTGGCCTTTTTGTTGATTGAAAAGGTCGGTATCAAGCCGATGACACTGCTGAGCTATGCCGTCATCTTCCTGTCGGCGCTGGCACTGCATTTTGGCTCTTCGCTGACAGTGGTCATGGTGGCCATGACGCTGGTGGGCCTGTGCGGCGGCATCGGCCTGTGTATCGCCGGTACTCTGGTGGTGTCCCTGTGGCAAGAGCGAATCCAGTCCACCATGCTGGTGGTGCAGGATGCCACCTTTAACGTGGCCGGGGTGGTGTTTCCGCTGATCACCACTTATGCGCTGACACACTCACTGGCCTGGAGTTACAGCTATCTGGCGGTAGGCCTGGTGGCCTTGCTGACCCTGGCACTGGCGGCCTTCACCTCATTCAGCCGGGTGCAGGACCAGGGTGAACAGGCGCAGTCCGCTCAGCATTCCGAGTGGAACTTCGGCATTATCAGCGGCGGTCTGGGGCTGTTTCTGGGCATGCTGGCGCTCTATACCTTCCTCACCTGGGCGCCTATGTTTGTGAAACAGAAGTTTGAGATCCCGTTTGAAGAAGCGGGCAATATCATCACCCAGTACTGGTCGGCGGCGTTGGTGGGCGCCTTGATCTCAACCCTGATAGTGACCCGGATGCAGATCCGTCACTTCCTGTTGATGATCATCTCGTTGGCACTGCTGCTCACCAGCTGGATTGTCAGCTGTGGCGATCTGGAAACCCTGGGATACCTGACCTATGGCTACGGCTTTGTCTGCGCCGCGCTCTATAACGCCTTTATCGCATATGGGGTTTCCTTTGTGAAACAAGCCAGTAGCCGCAATGTGTCCTTCATTTTGATCAGCGGCAGTGCCGGTGCCATGTTCAGCCCGGCGATCAGCTCGATGGCGGAAAAGATAGTGGGCTTGCTGACCGTCATGTACGCCATTCCTGTGCTCTACGGGGTGATCTTGCTGATGCTGCTGGTGTCCAATTTTGGCTTTAAGCGTCAGGCCGAGGTGGCGGTGGCCTGAGCCACTTCTCAATCAATAGATAGGGGAGCTAAAGCTCCCCTTGCTCGACAAAAGCCTGCAGCGCCTTGAGATCCATTATCTCCAGCTTGCCCTTGCTGCGCCGAACCAACCCGGCTTCTTCCAGCGATTGTATCGCCCGGCGGTAGACTCTGGCGGTAGTGCCGAAACGCTCAGCCTCCAGATAGCCCTTGTTGAACCCAGATACCGGCAGATCGTCCAGCTGCTGGTGGTAGAGGTCGTAGGCAATGTTGTAGCTGATGGGGTAGAGCATACGCCGGGTGAAGATGTCCACTGTGTCCTGATAATCTATGGCGATGGCACTGGCGAAAAACAGCGCCAGCCTGGGGTGCTCACCCAAGGCCTGCTGCAGCTTGTCGGCGGGAATAATGCCGCAGGTCAGGGTGGTTTCTGCCAGAATATCCAACTGGCAGGGATACTGGGTGAAAAACTCCATTTCACCGAATAGCTGCGAGTCGCATTTCAGGGTGCCGAGTTGAAAGTTGCGGCCGTTGCGGGCGCTGTAGCTCATGGCTATTTTGCCACTGGGCACCAGTACCAGTTGATTCAGCTTCTGCCCCTGTTGCATCAAGGCCTCTCCCGGCGCAAAGCGGCGCTGCTCGCTGACGCAGCTGAGCAATACCCGCTCCACCAGAGGGTAGTCTGATTGCCACTCCTGGGAGTATCTGCCTTGGGTAAGAGGTTTGAGCTGCATCTTGGGGTCGCAAACTTTGGCTTGGTGGGTTTGATTATCCTGCCAATAGTGTAGATGGCAAGCAAGGATTGGTTGCAGCAGCGGTTTCAGGATTGACCTTTGTCACCAATCATGGAACCCTATCGGCATTCTTGGGCCATACAGAGCAAAGTGCAGCATGGGGTTTTCACTCGGTGTTAACCGCTTCTCCCTCAAAGACAGGGCGCTGGTGTCATTGATCATCAGTCTGCTGGTGATCCTGCTCTGTTTTGGTCAGCAGCTTTCGCTGTTTGGTTCCTGCCCACTCAAGGCCCAGCATCAGCTGACGCAGTTTGGCGTTGATACTGCGCCGACTCACGCCAATGATGCGGGTAAGGCGCAGCTCAATGAAGAGCCCTGTCATCTGTCTTCCCATATGCTAAATCTGCAACCTGTGGTACTGCAACTGGGACTCACGGCTCTGTTGCTGTTTCTGCTGTTGCTCAACTGGCTCGGCAGTACCCGACCTTTCAGTGTTTATCTCTCCCATCCCATAGTCTCCAAACGAAGGCGACACTCAGTGTTGTGCGTGTATCTGGAATGAAAACATCCTGAACTCTTGCCGGTTAACACCGGGTTCTGATGTTTTGTTTTGGAGCTAATTTCATGTATTTAAAAAGAATATGGCATGCCTTCGCGGTATGTCTGATGCTGCTCAGCCAAGTTGCATTGGCAGAGCCGCTGAGCAGTGGCTGGCTCAAGCACCCGGATCATCCTCCGGTGAAGGTGCAACTGACGCTGGCCGATGTTGATGCCGGCCAAGCAGGTGAGCTCAACGCCCTGTTGGATGTGGCCCTGAGCGGCGACTGGAAAACCTACTGGCGCGCGCCGGGGGAAGGTGGGATCCCGCCGACCCTGGACTGGTCTGCCTCGGAGAATATTGCCGCGGTTGACTGGCACTGGCCCTTGCCGCAGCGCTATGTGTTGCAGGGCATAGAAACTCTGGGTTACAAGGGCGATACCTTGTTTCCACTGACTATTCGCCTCAAGGACCCCGGGCAGCCGTTTCGGCTCAAGGGCACCCTGACCCTGTCTTCCTGCACCAATGTCTGTGTGTTGACCGATTACCCTGTGGAGCTGAGCGGTCAGGCCGCCGGGCTTAAGGCCGATGATGGCTTTTTGCACCAGTGGGGCGAGGCGATGGCCAGGGTGCCACAGGGCGATGGCGGCACGGTATTGCAGTCGATTGTCTGGGATGAAAAACAGCAGTTGCTGCAACTGGCTATAGAAGCCGCAAGCCCCTGGCAACAGGCAGATCTGTTTCTGTTCGGCGAGGATGAGACAGTCAGTGAGCTGATCTTCTCCCGGCCGCAGATCCAGATAGATGGCAAACGGCTGACCGCCACTTTCGGGGTCAAACATTGGCTGGGAACGCCAGAGCTGGAGGGCAAGCCGCTGCTGATCCATCTGGCCGACACACACCTTTCGGCAGAACTGAGCGGTGCCATCGCCACAGGCCATGTTGCCAAGCCGCAGCCAAGCCTGCCGCTGTGGAGCCTGTTTTTGATGGCGCTGGCCGGTGGCCTTATTCTCAACATCATGCCTTGCGTATTGCCTGTGCTGGGCATGAAGGTGCACGGGGTCATGATGAGCAGCCAGGGCAGTCGCAGTCAGGTTCGCGGCCATTTTATGGCTTCGGCACTGGGTATTTTGCTGTCTTTCTGGTTGATTGCCGCCGGTCTTAGCTTGCTGAAGTTGTCCGGTCAGTCGCTGGGCTGGGGGATACAGTTCCAGCAGCCCTGGTTTATCGGCTTTATGGTGCTGCTGACCTGGGGCTTCGGCCTCAACCTGCTGGGGGTGTTTGAAATCAACCTGCCTTCCAAGTGGCAAACCCGTCTGGCCGGTGCCGGTGATGATTCGCGCCTCGGTCATATGCTGCAGGGGATGCTGGCCACACTGCTGGCCACGCCATGTACCGCGCCGTTTCTGGGTACTGCGGTGGCCTTCGCCCTCGGCGCCGACTACCCCATGCTGTTTGCCCTCTTCAGCGCCATGGGGCTGGGAATGGCCTTGCCCTGGTTGATGTTGGCGTTGTGGCCGGCGTTGGCGCAGCGTTTACCCAAGCCCGGGCGCTGGATGAATTGGGTCAAGCCTGTGTTCGCGCTGATGATGCTGGCAACCTGTCTCTGGCTGCTGAGCCTGCTGCAAAGCTTCTTCTCCGTTGCGGCTATCTTGGGGCTGGGCGCCTTGATGTTGCTGCTGACACTGGGACTGCTGGGCAAGCGTTACGGCACTCAGGTAATGGTGTATGCCATTGGCGGCAGTTTTCTGTTTGCCAGCCTGGCGCTCGGGGTAGGTTATCTGACCCGGGATGCCTGGGTCAGCCCGCTGCCTTCGGATCACCACTGGCAACCGCTGAATTTGGTGCAGCTCAAACAGGCTGTCGATGAGGGCAAGACAGTGTTTGTCGATGTCACGGCCGACTGGTGTATTACTTGTCAGGCCAACAAGGTGGGGGTGCTGCTGCAAAACCCTGTCTATGATGCCCTCGGCGATGACCGAGTGCTGCTGATGCGCGGTGACTGGACCAAGCCCAGCGAAGAAATTACCGCCTATCTTAAGGCCAATGGCCGCTTTGGGGTGCCTTTCAATCAGGTCTATGGCCCGGGAACCCCCGCCGGTAAGCCATTACCGGTAATCCTCAGCAGTGATGGAGTATTGGCGGCCTTGGCCGAAGCGGAGAGCAGACAATGACCCAGGAAAATAAACCAGCCCACAAGGGGCTTAAATGGCTCAAGACCCTGCTCGGCTATGGGCTATTCATTCTGGTGGTGAGTGTTGCCCTCGATGCCTTTCGCAGCCACGAGATGCCGGAAACCCTGCCGCTGCAAACGGTTCAGAGCCTGGCCGGCAGTCAGTTGGATATTGCCGCCATGAGCATGGAGCGCCCGGTCATCCTGTACTACTGGGCCAGTTGGTGTGGCGTCTGCCCCTTGGTGTCCGGCACTGTCGATGGTTTCAGTGACAGTGAGCAGGTGGTGACCGTGGCGCTGCAGTCGGGCAATAACACCCAGGTCAAGCAGTACCTGCAAAACAAGGGTTACGGCTTTGAGGTAGTCAATGATCCCAGCGGCGCCTTGGCGCGCTCCCTTGGAGTGTCGGCGACACCGACGCTCTTGTTTATCTATCAGGGCGAAATCCGCAGCAGCACCACAGGAGTCACAAGTTGGCCGGGGATCTGGCTGCGACTCTGGCTGACAAAAATGAATTTAATTTGAGGAATAACAAGATGAAGTATTGGATAGTATTGAGTGCCTGGCTGCTGGCGGCCAGCGGCAGTTTACAGGCGGCCGAGCAGAAGCTGAGCCAAGAAGAGGAACAGCAACTGGGGCAGATCCGCAGCATTTTGGTCAAGCATCCGGAGATCATTCCCGGCGTGCTTGGCAGCATAGAGTCTTATGTGGAGCAGCGACAGTTGCAGCAGCAAGCGCTGGCCAAGCACAAGGACTGGCTGTTCAACAACCCGCAGATGCCGACCATGGGCAGCAGCAAGCCTGAGTTGCAACTGGTGGTGTTTACCGACTACAACTGCCCCTACTGTAAGCGGATGGAACTGGAATTTGCCAAGCTTTTAAAGGAGTTCCCAAACTTACAGGTGGTCAATGTGTTTGTGCCATTGAGGCAGATAAAGGCCCAGGGCACTGAGCTTTCTTCCGGCGCCTTTGCCCTCGAGGTTTGGCGGCAGGATCGCAAGGATTTCCCCCGGGTACATGAACTCTTGATGGCCAAGAATGGCATGCACACAGGGAACTCACTGCAGCAGGTCGCCAAGGCCACGGGCACGGAACAATACCTCAAGCCCAGCTCGAGCGCCGACGAGTTGATGCATACCAATGTGAGAGTCTTCTCTGAACTGGGCTTTGGCGGCACGCCGACACTGCTCATAGGTGATGAAGTGATCCCCGGCTATATCGACTATGCCACCCTCAAGGCCGTGGTGCAGCAGGTGCTGGAGCGCCAAGGGTAATTGGCTTGCGGCAGTTATCGCCTTTCTGGGATAATTGGCCGTCGCCGGGGCGCTCGCCCCGGCTTTCCCCGCACAGATGATTAAGAGTCGAGATGAAACACGTAAGCCTGCAGTTGACCGAAGACGGGTCACACACTCTATTTAATGCCGAGCTCAATGAGACCTATCACTCCCACAAGGGGGCGTTGGCCGAATCCCGTTATGTGTTTATCCACGCCGGGCTCGAGCAGGTGTTGCAGGACTTTGACCATCTGGCGATTCTGGAAGTGGGCTTTGGTACCGGGCTCAATGCCCTCATGACCCTGGGTAAGGTGCTGGAACTGACAAAGGCGCGTCAGCAGAGTGGCTTGGCGCCGCTGCCGGTGCGCTATGTCACCATAGAGCCTTATCCCTTGTCCGCCGAGCTGATTGAAGGGCTGAACTACAAGGGCATGCTGCCCGACTGGTATGCGCCGCTGTTCGATGCCTTGCACGCCGCCCCCTGGGATCAGGATGTGGAAGTCATGCCGGATTTTGTGTTGCGTAAGGTCAAGGGCAAGTTGGAGCAGCTCGAGTGGCAGGGCGAACCCTTCAACTTGGTGTATTACGATGCCTTCGCCCCCAGCAAGCAGCCGGATGTATGGGCGCTGGATAACTTCAAAAAGTGTTATGGGTTGCTGGAGCTGGGCGGCTTATTGGTGTCTTACTGCGCCAATGGCCAGTTCAAGCGAGATCTCAAGGCCGCCGGTTTTCAGGTAAAAGCTTACCCCGGCGCCCTTGGCAAGCGCGAGATGACCCGCGCCTGGAAGTTAGACTCGCTTTAAGCTGCGACGCAGGCCGGGCAAGGCCTCCAGCGAGCACAGCAGCAGCCCGGCCCAGATGAGGGAGAAACTCACCAGTTTCACCTCATCAAACACCTCTCCAAAGATGACCACCGCCAGCAAAAATTGCAGGCTGGGCTCAATGTATTGCAGCAAACCCACCATGGACAGACTCGTGTATCTCAGCGCCAGGCTGAATAGGATCAGCGGTGCCAGCGTCACGGGCGCCGAACCGATATAGAGCATAATGCCTTCGCTGCCGCCAGGTAGCGCGGCGCTTTGCTCTGTGGCCAGCAGATAACAGAGGTAGCCCAAAGCAAAGGGAGTCAGCAGCAGTGCCTCCAGGGTGACCGAAGTGAAGGAGTCAAAGCGGATAAACTTTTTCAGCAGCCCGTAAAGGGCAAAAAAGCTGCCCATCACCAGAGACAACCAGGGCAGGCTGCCATATTGATATACCTGCCAGCCAATACCGGCAATGGCCAGCACCACGGCGGCCAGTTGCGCCTTGCTCAGCTTGTCGCCGAGGAACAGCACCCCTAGAGCGATGGCAAACAGAGGATTGATAAAGAATCCCAGGCTGGCCGCCAGTACCTGACCATGGGTCAGGGCCCAGGTGAAGCTGACCCAGGAGATACACATGATAAGCCCGGCGGCAAAGCACAGCAGCAATGAGCGTTTATCGCGCCACAGCGCGCCAAAGGCTGGTAATGGTCGTCTCAGCAGGACAAAGATCAGCAGCATAAAGGGCACAGACCAGATGACCCTGAAGGCCAGCAACTCGAAGATGGCCGCATCCGGCAGCAATTGATAGTAGAGGGGTAATATTCCCCAAAGCACGAAAGAGAAGGCCGCCAGAGCGTTTCCCTTGAGAGAGCTGGACATGATTGTCACCGAAACAACACAATACTCGGATATGGCGGCTATTCTGGCATGGCCCTTATAAAAGGGAAGTGAATTAACTCACTGTTTAAAAAATCTTTTCATTCTGTTTAAACCAGTGACGGCGCTGGAGCTGCATTTCCAGTAACTCAGCATCAGAAGCGGGAAAATCATTCGTTTCCGTTGTCGCCAGCTGGCCTCGGGCCACTATCTCAAACCCCAGAGCCTGATAGCAGCGGCGGGCCGCGAGATTGTCATGGAACACAGCTAGGCTTAGATGCGTAACCTTGGGATCGGCAAAGGCGCGCTCTATACCCTGACGCATTAACTCCCGCCCCAGCCCCTTGCCTCTATGCTTGGGGGAGCAGATCACCCGGCATAGCCGGATCTCATCGGGTTTTCTGGCCAGCAGTTCCAGATAGCCCAGCAGTGAGTCGCTATCCAGGCTAGCTTGGTCACTGTCTTCGACTCTTGTCAGCGCCAAAGGGGTGAGGTTTGCCTGAGCTTGATGCTGCCGCAGCTTTGATGGTGACAGTGGCCAACCCAGCCCTGGGCCTGCCCAGCGCAGACAAGCCTCTGCCGACTCTATCCAGGAGAGTAACAAACCGGCCCATTGCGGCTGAAAGGGTTGCAATATGCAGTCGGACATTGCGCGTTTCCTCCTTTGAGTTCAACTTGCCAAGTTAACCCAGGGATAGGGGAAGTGCCAGAGCTGTTGGCACCAGAAAGGGGTTGTGCAGCTGGCGCTGCGGTTATCAGGGCTTTGAGCTAAAAGTATCTAAGCCAGTATTGCCCGAGCTTCCGGCGACGGATGTTGCTCATTGCCTGCCGCAGGCTTATGCACAGGCGATCCTGTGACACGCTGCGAGTACGTCCGTGTAAGCTCTGCCTCGCCATCCCTGGCTCGGAAGGTCACAGTTTCGCCTGTGCCTGGAATTAGGTGTATATCTGCAGAACTCTGAAATGCTTCCAGCTACTCAGTGCTAATAGAATTGCACCAATTCCCCTTCGGAGCCGCTGCGGGTGTTGTTGCAAATCGGCGTAGCCGAGACAGGGATGTCGAGGCTCGAAGGTCGAGCAAGGATGCGAGTCCTGAGTGTAGCCAATTTGCTTCATAAGCCAGTGGGGATTTCGGCTACGTCGGGGTGTCCTTGGGGATGCAAGGGGCTTTGGACAAGCAAAGCCCCTTGCCCGGTGTGGTGTGGAACACCACGACTTTAGGCCGCTGGTACAGCGGCTAGCATTGCTTTGAACCATATCTCACCAATAAACCTGGTCTTAGCTGCCAACTAAGTTGCAGCCCATCACCTGCGGTGCGCTTTCGCACAGGCGATCCTGTGACTCGGCGTGAATACCTCCCTGTAGCCTCGACGAAAACATCCTTGTTTTCGACGGTCACAGTTCCACCTGTGCCTAGAATTAGGCGTATGTCTGTGGGTATATAAGCAATTTCAAGCAACGCTATTATTACAGAATTGCACCGGCTCCCGCTCGAAGCGGCCGCAGGGCGTTGATGACAATCGCGTAGCGAGGCATGGATGCCGAAGCAGCGCCAGTCGAATCAAGGATGAGCGTCTGGCGCGATAGCGAATTGGCATCATAAGCACAAGGGATTTTCCGCTGCGTCGCGGGTCGCTGGGGGTTTGGAAAGGGGGCGAGTCGATACAGCCCCCTTTCCTCGGGTGTGGGGCGAAGCTCCACGACTTTAGGCCGCTGGTACTGCGGCTATCATGGCTTTGAGCCCAAACCACCAATAAACTTGGTTTTAGCTGCTAGCTAAGCTGCAGCCTATCACCTGCGGTGCAGATAGGCAGGAAGCCCACCGCAGGTGCCGGAACGAAATTAGGACCTATTTCGACGGTCACAATTTTATCTGGGGCTGAAAACAGGCGCACAGATTAAACTCATGAGTTTTCGGCGCTGGATAGCTTGATATCGAAGGCAAGCCTCAGAATTGCCATCTGAACTGCACATCCGGTACATGAAGATACCTGAGCTCATTCACCAGGTTATCTTTTTCATTCAGCAGCTGTTTTTTCTTCTCCAGAGTGCTGGCCTTGTCTGTCATGGACACCAGCTTCTTATCCAGATCGCGGATCTCATAGTCGATCTGACGCAGGCGGTTGCGGATCTCATCGGCGCGTTTATTGAGCTGGTATTGGCGGTAGCCGGCATTGTACTGTTCGACAAAGGCGTTGCTGGAGCAGACCCCGGCATAGCCTTCACCCGCCAGACCGACACGGTAACCATTTTCCGGCTGACAGTAATTTTGCAGCCCCTTTAGATAGCCTTCGCGCCAATCGCTATGATTGACCCGGATACCGAACTCGGCACAATCCTCGGCATAATCATTGATTCTGCTGGCATGAGCTCCATTGTTGCCATCCTGAAGCCCCAGGGAAAACCAATCTGAGTTTTGGCATTGATTGAGGTCGAGTGAACTGCATTGGGTCAGCATGAGCGCGCTCAGTGCCAACAAGATATTTTGGTATTTCATTCTGTAAATTACTGCGTATCAGTTGAAAATGCCGACCATATGGCGGTGAATCGGCATAATACAGCGATTAGCTCTAATACTGATACGTTTTAATACAAATTTACAATTTAACCTCGAAAGGGCCCAACATGTTTGCCGGATTGACCCAAGTATCAAACTCGGCCTCTGTCACCAGTCCTGACTCCAACGCAGCTTGCCTCAGACTAATGCCTCTTTGGTGGGCTTCCTTGGCGATTTGGGCAGCCTTGGCATAGCCTATGTGAGGATTGAGGCTGGTGACCAGCATCAAGGAGCGCTGCAACTGCTTGGCGATCATCTGGCGGTTGGGTTCCAGCCCCGAAGCGCAGCGTTCATCGAAGCTCAGACAGGCATCACCCAGCAATTCGGCACTTTGCAGCAGATTGGCGGCGATGAGCGGCCGAAAGACATTGAGCTGAAATTGGCCGTTGCTGGCACCTATGCTGACGGCAAGATCGTTGCCCATCACCTGAGCCGCCACCATGGTCAGCGCCTCGCACTGAGTCGGGTTAACCTTGCCGGGCATTATGCTGGAGCCGGGTTCGTTGGCAGGCAACTGCAGTTCCCCTATACCGCAACGGGGGCCGCTGGCGAGCATGCGAACATCATTGCCTATCTTCATCAGGCTGACCGCCAGGCGCTTGAAGGCGCCGCTGAGTTCCACCATGGCATCGCTGGCACTCAGTGCCTCGAACTTGTTGGCCGCGCTGACAAACTGCTCACCACTGAATGACGATATCAGTTCGGCGGCGCGCTCGGCATAACCTGCGGGAGAATTGAGCCCAGTCCCCACGGCTGTGCCGCCAAGAGCCAATTCACGGCAGTTTGCCAAAGCCTGCTCTATGGCGCCTATGCCTTTATCCAACTGAGTCACCCAGGCACTGATCTCCTGTCCCAGTGTCAGTGGGGTGGCATCCATAAAGTGGGTGCGGCCGGTCTTGGTAATATCGGCGAACTGTTGTGACTTGCGTTTGAGGGTATCGCGCAGTGCACTTATGGCCGGCAGTGTTTGTCTGCAGGTCTTGAGCACTACAGCGATATGCATGGCGCTGGGGAAGGTATCATTGCTGCTCTGGCTGCGATTGACATCATCGTTCGGGCTCAGGCTGATGGCCTTATTTGCCAGAGCCATGCCTCGATTGGCTATCACCTCATTGAGGTTCATATTGGTTTGGGTGCCGCTGCCGGTCTGCCAAATGACCAGTGGAAAGTGCTGCTCCAGTTGGCCCGCCAAGATTTCATCGCAAACTCTGGCGATGAGCGCCGCCTTGTCCTTGGGCAGTTGCCCAAGCTCGGCATTGGTCTGGGCTGCGGCTTTCTTCAACAGGGCGAAGGCGTGGATGATGGCCTTTGGCATACTCGCTTGCGGGCCTATGGGGAAGTTTTCCAGACTGCGCTGGGTCTGGGCGCCCCAGTATTTGTCTGCCTCTACCTTGACCTCGCCCAGAGTGTCTTGCTCAATCCGATATTGCATTGCCGCCTCCTGTCGTCTGTTGCCGTCCTCAGCATAGCATGGCCTTTGGGTCTCTCCTGAAATAATCCGCCGGGTTTCCCGGTCTGGATTGAGCGGCCTGTTTCAGGCCTGGATTCTGATTTTTACAAAAGGAGTAAGCATGAGAGTATCGGTTTGGTCTGCGTTATTGCTCTTGGGGACTCAGTTGGGGGCTTTGGGCTCCAGTTCGGTAATGGCGGCTCAGGCAAATGATTTTATTCAAGTATTTGAAGCACTTTCCGGTAAACATCCGGGAGAACGTAAGGGGCATGCCAAGGGAATTTGTACCATTGGCAGTTTCCAGCCAAGTGCAGAGGAGCCCTGGCTTAAGGAGTTACCTCTGTTTGCCACAGAGCAAGCTCTGCCCGCTCAGGTACGTTTTTCCATGGCGGGCGGCGATCCTTTTGTGGCCGATACCAGTCGCAGCCCAAGGGGGATAGGTGTACGCATCGAACTGCCGGATGGGCAGGTGCATCAGTTGGCCGGGCTGACCACGCCAGTGTTTCCGGGTAAAAATCCCGACAGTTTTCTTGGTTTGCTGCGCGCGTCATTGGCTCAGCGTGAGGGGGAAACCGGCGCGGTTGCACGCTATCTGCAGCAGCATCCGGATGCCGCCCGCCAGGGGCAGTGGCTCAAGCAGCACAATCCGCCGGCGGCCTATACATCGGTCAACTACTTTGGCATTCACAGCTTTATCTTTGGTAATGAAGACCAGCAAAAGCGCTTTGGTCGCTGGGAGCTTTGGCCTGTGGACGGAGAGCAGCCTCTGACGGATGCCGAGCTGGCACAATTGCCGGATGATTTTCTGCAGGAGAGGTTGATGCAGAGGCTGAAAACCGGACCGGCTCAGTTTGAGCTTAAGCTGACCCTGGCCGAGGATGGGGATCCCTTGCTGGACCCTTCACAGCAGTGGCCGGATAACCGGCCCAGAGTCGCCCTCGGGCGCCTGACCATAGACTCGGTTGCGGCTTCGGCCTGTGACAAGCTGAATTTTGATCCCAATGTGCTCAGTAAAGGGATTGCCGCCAGTGATGACCCTGTGCTGCGGCTGAGATCCGCGGCTTATGCTATCTCTTTCGGCAAGCGTCTAAGCGGCCAGTAACGGCAATAAAATGACAGGAACGAACCTTAAAAATGTAGCGCTTTATAGTTGTTATATGTACATTTTTTATCGTTGGGGGCGATAACAGTGTGTCAGGTTCGCTCCTGTCGAAACTTTAACGGATTAGGGTGAACTCCTGGCTCAACTGACGAATGCGCTGCTGCAGTTGCAGCAGTTCTCCCATCAGCCGGGATTGCTTGGGCCTGCTTGTTGTTTCATTCTGTGCCAGCCATTGATAAACCTGTTTGGTGGAGATCCCATGCTGACGGGCAACGTCAAACATGAGCCTGCCGTTTTGGGTCACTTCCTTAATGGCTTGCTGTCGCAGCTTCTGCTCGTTAATTTCCATGCTGCCTCCTTGATGGTTCAAGAATGGTTTTCCAGAGCTGTGATTCCACATCCGCTATTCCACATCCCATTGGCTGTAGCCCAAGTGTTTGAGGCAATGCCAGAGTGAATGCCAACTGCTGCGCATTTTCATCAATGTTTTCATAATGACTCCTGAACAGTGGAATACTGCTTTATAGGTATGTAAGAAACATGCCAGTTTTTAATCTTCTTTTAACTTGTTGATATAAAAGAAAATTGATTCATTTCATTATTAGGTGTACCTGCCTGGCGCCACCCAATAGAGTGCAGTCTGCTCTATTTTGGGGTTTTACTTGATGTCAGCGCCGTGACACTTGGCTGACAATCCGGGTCAGGAAATGTCGGATTTGACTGAATCTATGCTGAACGCCGTGCGGATTTGCCGCCTCTATGGCCTCCGGGGGATTGTCTGCTTGAGGTGCTGCTATATACTTTGGCGCCAGGTAGGTTCCGCTTAGCTTGGAACAAGCAGACGAAGGAAAAATAACATGAAAAAGCGCGCTTTTCTGACAGCCCCTCTGTTGCTGGCAATGCTGGCAACTGGCTGTACCACTGTGAATCCTTATACCAATGAGCAACAGACTGCCAAGGCGACCAACGGAGCATTGATAGGTGCCGTAGCCGGCGCGGCCATAGGTGTGGCCTCCTCCAGCAAGAGCGACAGGGGCAAGGGTGCCCTGATCGGGGCAGCATCCGGCGCTGCCGTAGGCGGTGGTATCGGCTATTACATGGATGTGCAGGAAACCAAGCTGCGTCAGCAACTGGCTTCTACCGGTGTCAGTGTGACCCGGGTGGGCGATACCATAGTGCTCAACATGCCCAATGAAGTGACTTTCCAGGTCGATAAGACAGATCTCAGTAGCGGCGCCATGCGGGTATTGGACAGCGTAGTGCTGGTGGCCAAGGAATATGACAAGACTCAACTGAATGTAGTGGGTTATACCGACAGCAGTGGCTCTGAGTCCTACAACCTGAGATTGTCACAGGTTCGCGCCAGTGAGGTTGGTAATTACTTGATCCGTAAAGGTGTATCCGGACAGCGAGTATTGACCCAAGGCCGAGGTGAGGCCAGCCCAATCGCTTCCAATGCCACCCCTCAGGGACGGGCACAGAACCGTCGGGTAGAGATTATTCTTAGTCCTCTCGGCTAAGATTTTAAGTTTAAGGGTCGCTTAGGCGGCCCTTTTTATTGGGTCAAATTGTCCCTTTATCCGGTTCTCCTTGTCAGATGGCGTGATCTTGGGGGGAATTTATGACAAGTTTTGCCGTGGTGCGTTGATTTGTGATGCGGTTTGGTTGAGTTTAGCGGCATCTGTATCTTATACACCGGAGAAAAATAAATGAAAAAGAGCGTCTGCTTACTCGCCCTGTTACTGCCCGCCTTCTCTCAGGCGGCGGATCTGGAGTTCAGGGCCGCGGGAAGTTTGAAGACCGCCATGACGGATGTTATCGCCAGTTATCAGGCCGATGGCGGCGTTAAGGTCAATGCCCAGTTTGCCCCTTCAGGCTTGCTCAGAGGCCGAATTGAACAGGGCGAAAAGGTCGACCTGTTTGCTTCGGCCAATATGAAACACCCACAGAAATTGATGCAGGAAGGCAAGGGCGCGCCTGTGGTGATGTTTGCCCGTAACCGCCTGTGCGCCCTGGCGCAAGATAATGTTCCTCTGACGACAGAGAATATGCTGGATACTTTGCTGGACAGCAAGATCAAGCTGGGCACCTCCACTCCCAAGGCCGACCCTGCCGGTGACTATGCTTTCAAGGTGTTTGACCGCGCCGAAGCTATCAAGCCCGGTAGTCAGGCCAAACTGGCGGCCAAGGCGCTCAAGCTGACCGGTGGCGCCGACAGTGCCAAGGCGCCGAAAGGCAAAAATCCCTATGGCTGGGTGATGGCCAACAAACAGGCGGATGTATTTTTAACCTACTGCACCAATGCCGTATTGGCCAAGAAAGAAGTGCCTGATCTCAAGATAGTGGCGTTGCCCGAGTCGCTGGCAGTGGGTGCCAACTATGGCATGCTGGTGCTGGATAAGGCCGACTCTGCCGCCTGGCCACTGGCCATGTATATTCTGTCTCCCAAGGGACAATCCATTCTGGCCTCTTACGGCTTTGAAGCACCGCTTAAGCCCTAAATCTCTATCCGGCGGAAGCGGGTTTTACTCTGGAGATGTGCGAATCAGTTGCGTTGAACTGACTCGCACTCTCTTTATGGGTATTTCACGGTTTTTTGGCCAAATCAGCTTGCACAGGCAATTATTATCCTTCTAAAGTAGGGCATTATGTCCTTGCCAGGGGGGAGCATGCTCGAAACCAAAGGCTTACCGATAGCGACAGATTATCTCGGCGACGAGGTGAGATTTATCCGCCTTTGTTATGACAGTCAGGGCTTGGATATCGAACTGAGTGTTGAGGGCAGCCGGGCATTGGTGCACTTTGACTCTGTGGTTGGCTTTCGGATGCTGGATGAAGGCGATCTGATGGAGTTCTGGACCGAGTGCAGCCTCTCCAATGGCTGGTTGTTTCGTATCTCCAGCGGTGGTTGGTATCGCCAGGAGGCCGAACGCAGCGGCTTTATGGCCAGCGCCAATCTCAAGTTGCAGGAATATCTGCTGGTGAGCCGCAATGAGTGTGTATCTGTCTTCTGTGAACAGGATGAGCCCAAGGTGCACTGGCTTAAAGACTGACCCGCTATTTTCCACCGTCAGAGGACGAACCTGGTCGCCCCCTGCTATTTCTGCAATGCGTCAAGGCCAGAGCTTCAGGCTATCAACACCAAGCCTTCAGCCCATTAGAACCTGAGCCTTCAGCCCACTAGAACCAGAGCCTCAGCTCATTAAAACGAGAGTCGCCAACCCCAGGAAGGCGAACAGGCCTATTACATCCGTCACAGTCGTCAGCACCATGCCGCCGGCCAGCGCAGGGTCTACATTGAGCTTTTTCAGGATCAGCGGAATACTGGCCCCTGCGAGACCGGCTACCGTCATATTGATCAACATGGCGCCGCCAATAAGGGCGCCGAGTGCCAGATCGCCTTTCCAGATCCACACGGCAGTGAATACCAGTGCCGACCACAACAGGCCATTGAGAAAGCCGATGGCCAATTCCTTGCCGATAAGCCAGCGGGAGTTGCTCTGGCCTATGTGGCCGAGGGCGATACCGCGGATCACCAGCGCCAGCGTCTGGTTGCCGGCAACGCCGCCCATGCTGGGCACTATGGTCATCAGAATTGCTATAGTGGCAAATTTTTCCAGCGTGCCTTCAAACATATTGCTGACCGAGGCGGCCAGCAGGGCGGCAAACAGGTTGAAGGTCAGCCATAGGGAGCGGCGAAAGGCACTCTTGAATACGGGGCCGAAGGTGTCTTCATCATCGTCCATCCCCGCCATACCCATCATGGAGTGTTCGGCATCTTCACGGATAACGTCCACCACGTCATCAATGGTGATCCGCCCAAGCAGATGGCCTTCGCTGTCGACCACTGGCGCCGAGACCCAGTCGTGGCGTTCAAACAGTTGGGCCACTTCATTGTCCGGCATGGTGACGGGAATGCTCTCAAGTTCGGGATCCATTATGCTGCGGATCCCGGCGGTGGGATTACAGGTTAGCAGGCTGGAGAGCTTGACGCCGCCGAGTAATATATCGCGCCTGTCCACCACATAGAGGGTATCAGTGGCTTCAGGCAATTCGCCTCTTTGGCGCAGATAACGCAGCACCACATCGACATTGACGTCAGGCCTCAGGGTCACAGTATCTGTGTTCATCAGACTACCGGCGCTGTCTTCCGGATAAGAGAGCGCCTGTTCGACCCTGGCCCTGTCCTGGGCACTCATGGAGTGCAGTACCTGCTTGTAGAGGGTATCGGGAAGGCTCCGCAGCACATAGGCCAAGTCATCGGTATCCATACCCGCGGTCGCTCGCGCCAAACGCTCAGGACTCATCAGACTGATCAGCTGGTCTTTCATATCCTCACCCAGCTCTTCGAGGATCTCGCCGCTCTGCTCCTGATCCACCAGTTGCCAGAGTACCTGACGGGTACGCGGCGGTGAAGATTCGAGAATAAAGGCGATATCCGAAGCCGTCATTCGCTGCAGCATATCGCGCACATGCACGAACATACCACTGCCAAGAGCTTGGTTTAGTTGAGTAAGACGTTGTTCTGTCAGCTCTTGGTCGAGCGCTTCTATTGGCATGCAGTTCCCCCTGTGATGCAAAGCGAGGATATGTTACCTCAATACAGGGGGGTTATAGAAACAAAGAGTGCAGCGCTAAGGCTTTAGCTGGCTTCGTCGAAACGGGCGTTGATCAGGGCGCAGATAGCGTCCATCGCGGGTTCGGCATCCGGGCCTTCGGCGATGAGGCGAATACTCTTGCCTTGACCGGTTTCCAGCATCAAGAGCCCAAGCACACTGGCGGCCGAGGCTTTTTTCTCGCCTTGGATCAGGGTGATATCGGCTTCGAACTCGCTGGCCAGCACCGCCAGCTTAGTGGCGGCGCGGGCATGCAGGCCCAGCTTATTGACTATGGTGACTTCCCGCTCAACCTTTGCCATTATTCAGCTCCCGGTGACGGGCCTGTACCTTGTGTTTGCTGTTGCCAAAACGCTTGGCGAGCTGCTCAGCGACATAGACAGATCTATGCTGGCCGCCGGTGCAGCCTATGGCTATGGTGAGGTAACTGCGGTTGTTGCGTTCCAGGTGCGGCAGCCAGGTTTCCAACAGATTTTCTATCTGCCAGATAAACTTGTTCACCAGTGGCTGGCGGCTGAGAAACTCCTGCACAGCTTCATCCAGCCCGGTCAGTGGCCTGAGCGCCGGCTCCCAGTGAGGGTTGGGCAGAAAGCGCACATCAAACATGAAGTCGGCTTCCTGAGGCATACCATGCTTAAAGCCGAACGACTCGAAGTTGATCACCAGCTCTTTATCGACACTGCCAAGCAGAATTTCCCGCACTGTGTCACTGAGTTCATAGATGTTCAGCGCCGAGGTGTCTATGTAGTGATCCACCAGTTTCGACATGGGTTCCAGCAGCTTGCCTTCGAGCTTGATGGCATCCTGTAGTGAGACTTTGCTCTTGGACAGGGGGTGCAGTCTGCGGGTTTCGCTGTAGCGCTTCAGAAGCACTTTATCAGAGGCGTTGAGGAAGAAGCTGGTCAGTTGGGTGTTTTCCGGCAAGGCCGCCAACTGTTGTTCCAGCACCTTTTCCTGATCCGGCATATTGCGCACATCTATGCTGATGGCGACCAGATCATTGCTGCCACGGAGGTTTTCCAACAGGCTGCCAATCATGGGCAGGGGGAGATTATCCACACAGTAGTAACCCAGGTCTTCGAGTACCCTGAGGGCAACGGATTTTCCGGAACCGGAGCGGCCTGAGACTATGGCGAGTTTCATCCTGTGATCACCTGATAGAGTTCTGTTTCGTCGCTGGATTTTCGCAACTGCTTGAGTATCGCCTTATCGCTGAGCTTTTCAGCCATGGCGGATAGGGTACTCAGGTGTTGCTGACATTGATCTGCGGGCACCAGGAGGGCGAACAGTATGTCCACCGGCTGGTTGTCTATGGCATCGAAGGCGATAGGCTCTTCGCATTTGACCAGCACGGCAATCGGCTCTGTAATGTCCGGTAGTCTGCCATGCGGAATCGCAATACCATTACCTATACCTGTGCTCCCCATCTTTTCGCGGGCCAAAAGGCTTTCAAAAATCGCTTGAGAGGAAAGGGTGGGGTACTGGGCGCTAGCGAGATCGCTAATCAGCTCCAGTACCTTTTTCTTACTGCCCGGAGTGGCACAGGTAGTGCACTCCGGCCGCAGGATGGTACTCAGTTCCATCGTTAGTGTTTTGTCAGCTTTTCTTTGTGTTTAATGACCTGACGATCCAATTTATCAATCAGAACGTCGATGGCGGCATACATGTCGGCATGTTCAGAAGTTGCATAGACTTCGCCGCCTGTGAGGTGGATCTTGGCTTCGGCTATCTGTTGCAGTTTTTGTACATTGAGCACAACGTGCACATTATTGATCTGTTCGAAATGGCGTTCAAGTTTAGAAAACTTACTTTCCACGTAGTCACGCAGTGAGTCGGTGATCTCGATATGATGTCCTGTCAGGTTGATTTGCATAGAAAGATTCCTCCAATTTCCAACTGTGGATTTATAAACTCTTACGCTGGTTCGACGGTGGTATCATCATAGCCTCGCGATACTTGGCTATGGTGCGTCTTGCAACGTTGATTCCCTGTTCTGCCAGAAGTTGCGCCATCTTGCTGTCGCTCAAAGGCTTCTTCTGGTTTTCCGCTGCCACGAGCTTCTTGATAAAAGCCCTGATCGCCGTGGAAGAGCATTCTCCGCCATCTTCGGTGCCGACATGGCTGGAGAAGAAGTACTTCAATTCAAATATTCCCCTGGGGGTATGCATATACTTTTGAGTGGTGACCCTGGAGATGGTCGATTCATGCATCTCGACCGCTTCGGCAATATCGTTGAGCACCATGGGTTTCATGGCCTCTTCACCATATTCAAAAAATCCCTGCTGGAACTGCACTATACAGTTGGCCACCTTGAGCAGGGTGTCGTTGCGGCTCTCCAGGCTCTTGATAAACCATTTGGCTTCCTGAAGATGACCTCGAATAAACTGGCTGTCTGATTGACTGCGGGCGCTACGAGCCATAGCCGCATACTGCTGATTGATCCCGAGTTTGGGCATACAGTCCGGGTTGAGTTCTACTACCCAGCGGCCGTTTTTCTTCCAGACACTGACATCAGGGATCACATATTCCTCGTCCATCGGCTGCACCAGCAAGCCGGGGCGGGGATTGAGGCTCTGAATCAGGTTGATGGCGTCACGCAGCTGATCTTCCTTGAGCTTGGTCTTGCGCATCAGGGTGCGGAAATCACGGGCGGCAATGAGATCCAGATGTTCGTCAATCAACAAGCGGGCGTCGGCCAGATGCGGGGTGTCTGCGTTGAACTGTTGCAACTGGATCAGCAGGCATTCGCGCAGATCTCTGGAGGCGATGCCGACAGGATCGAAGTGCTGGATCCGCTTGAGTACTGCCTCGACTTCATCGAGCTCAATCTCAGGGTTGCCCATGGCTTCGAGGATCTCCTCTGTGCTCTGGGTCAGATAGCCCTGCTCGTCGATGGCATCAATAATGGCGGTGGCAATGGCGTCGTCGGTATCGGAAAACGGGGTCAGGTTCTTCTGCCATTCCAGATGTTCATAGAGACCTTCGCTGGTTTCACCCTGGAAGGGCATATCATCTTCACGGCCCATGGCCGGCCCGGAGGCGCTGGCGGCGGTAAAGACTTCGTCCCAGGTGGTATCCATAGGTAATTCATCCGGCATAGACTCATTGTTCAATGCCTCTGAGGTTTCTACCGTGGAACCATCTTCCTGCTTGGCGCTCAACTCGCCGGCGTCGTTTTCCTTGTGGTTGTCGTCGATAGCGTCATCCTGGTTGTCCTCGGCCATTTCCAACAGAGGGTTGGCTTCCAAGGCTTCCTGGATTTCCTGCTGCAGCTCAAGGGACGACAGTTGCAGCAGGCGAATAGCCTGTTGCAACTGAGGTGTCATGGTCAACTGTTGACCCAGTTTGAGCTGGAGTGACGCTTTCATTATACCGCTAATCCCTACTCGTTATTTTTCAAGGAAAAAATTCAATAATAACAAACTATAATACCCGGAATTGCCACCGGATGACATGATCCTAACTATAGCCTGAATTGTTCGCCTAAGTACACAGCGCGCACTTGCTGGTTGTCCAAGATTTCAGCGGGTGTGCCCTCGGCGATCAACTGCCCATGGCTGACTATGTAGGCTCGCTCACAAACGTCGAGTGTTTCGCGAACATTGTGGTCTGTGATCAGCACCCCCAAACCGCGGGACTTAAGCTGTTCGATGATTTTCTTGATATCGATAACTGAGATGGGATCCACACCGGCGAACGGCTCATCCAGCAGAATGAACTGTGGATTGGCGGCCAATGCCCGGGCGATTTCCACTCGGCGGCGTTCTCCGCCGGAGAGGGACATCCCCAGGCTGTCACGTATGTGGGTAATATGGAATTCTTCCAGCAACTGTTCGAGTTGTTCCTCGCGCTCGTCGCTGTTGAGTTCTTTGCGGGTTTGCAGCACGGCCATGATGTTGTCATGCACCGACAGCTTGCGGAAAATACTGGCTTCCTGTGGCAGGTAGCCTATGCCTTTACGGGCACGCAGGTGCATGGGATCCAGGGTCAGCTCGTCGTCGTCAATGAAGATACGGCCCTTGTCACTCTGTACCAACCCAACCACCATATAGAAGGTGGTGGTCTTGCCTGCCCCGTTGGGGCCCAGCAGCCCCACGATTTGGCCGGTATTGACCGACAGGCTGACGTCTTTGACGACGTTGCGTTTCTTGTAACTCTTTGCCAGATTCTGTGCCGTCAGGGTGCTGGTCATTGCGGCTCCTGCTGCTGTTCTTTCTTATTGAGATCCTGATAGTTTTCCGGCTGGATAACAGTGGTTACCCTGTCTTGGCCTTTGCCGCTGCTTTCCGCTTCCAGCTGCTGCTTGTTGATGTCGTAGACTATCTTCTCTGCGGTCACTTCGCTGCCGTCTTGTTCTACTTTGGCCTGGCCCAGCAGGGTCATGATACGACTGTCTATGTTGTAGTGGATCTCTTTGGCCTTGGCACTGGCCAGACGGCCGTCTTCCAGTTTCTGGGTATAGGTAGCGGGTGAGCCCTTGGCCACCAGGATCCGCTCGCCACTCTTGTCTTCTGTGTAAGCCGTGAGTTCATCGGCCAGCAGTTTTAAACTGCCCTGGGTGACTGTGACAGGCCCGCCGTATACCACACGCTTGTTTTTGATATCGGCAAACTGATTAGCGGCGCTGATCTCTACTTTTTGCAGCAGATCTTCTTCAATGGCCACTGCCGACAGGCTTGTGATGCACAAGAGGGCACCGATAAAAAGCTTACTTGGTTTCATAGGTTCCTTTCACCTGACTGGTCAGCTTCACTTGCTGAGCATTGAGATCGGCGTACAGGCCGGATCCCTTGATATTAAAGTCTTTGCCTTCGATCAGGATCTCGCGATCTGAGGTCATGATCATGGTGTCCAGATCCAGCTCCACATAACTGGTTTTCAGGCTCTGGATCGGTTCATTGGGGCTAATGGCGTCGATGATAACATTATTTTCAAGTACCACTCGGTTACTCTTGCGATTGAGCCTGCCCTCGTTGGCAGACAGGCGCCACTGTGCCTCGCCCTTGTCCGGATAGACCAGATAAACCGGTTGGTTGAAGAAGGTCTTTTCACTGGCTTCATAATGTTCCATGTGCGCCGCGGCGACCCTACTGGCGACATTGCCCTGCTCATCAAAGTTGACCGAGCGCAGGTCATCGGCGACAAAGTCAGGCCTAACCACATCCACAGGCGCCTCACTCTGTTGAGCGTTGCGCTTGTTCTGCACCTGCCAGTAAAGGATAAGTGCAGTGGAGAAAAACAAAATAATGGCCAGGGTGACCCTATTCATATACTCATTCCGTGGGCATTTTCAAATTTGTCCTGACTGAGCAGGATAAGATCCGCCAGCTCCCGGAGCGCCCCATGGCCGCCGGCAATCTGAGTGACCATGTGGCAGTGTTGCCTTACCCAAGGATGGCCATCGGCCACGCAAACCGCCAGCCCAACTTGCTTCATCACCGGCAAGTCGACAATGTCGTCACCTATATAGGCCACTTGTTCAGGCTCGAGGTCATAATGCTTAAGCAGCGCCTCATAGGGCTCCAGCTTGTTGTCTATGCCTTGATAAATCTTGTCTACCCCCAGGGCTGTCATGCGGTTTTCGACTATCTGGGACTTGCGGCCGGTGATCACCGCCACCTGAATGCCGCAGGACAGCAGCGAGCGCACCCCATAGCCATCGCGGGTATGGAAGGCCTTCAGCTCTTCGCCGCTGTTGCTCATATAGATGCGGCCATCGGAGAAGACACCGTCGACATCACAGATAAGCAGTTTGATTTTGGCGGCTCTTTGCCAGTTATCTTCGCTTATGGGCCCGTAGAAACCTTGATGACTCATCAGATAACCCCCGCCTTGACCATATCCAGCATATTGAGTGCTCCAATCGGCTCATTGGCGCCATTGATGACAATAAGACCATTGATGTCATTCTCGTCCATCACCTTCAGCGCCTGCGCCGCGAGGATATTGTCACCACTGGTGATGCAATCACGGGTCATGACGTCGCTGATTTTTGTGGTACGCAGGTTGACTCCGGCGTCTATGACACGTCTCAAATCACCATCGGTGAAGATACCCACGAGTTGTTTCTGTTGATTGACCACGGCGGTCATGCCCAGGCCCTTCTTGGAGATCTCATACAGGGCGTCGGTGATACAGATATCTTCTGTGACCAGCGGCAGCTCTTCGCCTTTGTGCATCACATCGCTGACCTTGAGCAGCAGCTTGCGCCCTAAAGCGCCGCCGGGATGCGACAGGGCAAAGTCATCTTTGGTAAAGCCCTTGGCCTGCAACAGGGCGACCGCCAGGGCGTCTCCCATCACCAGAGTGGCCGTGGTGCTGGAGGTGGGCGCCAGACCCAGCGGGCAGGCTTCTTCCGGCACCTTGATGCACAGATGCAGCTGCGCCAGCTTGGCCATGGTGGATTCGGGCTTACCTGTCATGGAGATCATAGGGATCCCCTGGCGCTTGATGACGGGCATCAGGGTCAGAATTTCGCTGGACTCGCCCGAGTTGGAGATAGCCAATACGATATCGTTTTCACTCAACACCCCCAGGTCGCCGTGGCTGGCTTCGCCCGGGTGAACGAAGAATGCCGGGGTGCCCGTGCTGGCGAGGGTGGCAGAAATCTTGTTGCCTATATGGCCCGATTTCCCCATCCCCATCACTATCACCTTGCCGCTGCAGTCGAGGATCAGTTCGCAGGCTTGGGCGAACTCGGGGGAATCAACAAACTGGTACAGGTTATCCAGTGCTTGTTTCTCGATATCTATTACTCTGCGGCCCCATTGGCGCAGTTGCTTAGCTTCTGCCATAGTTGTCTCTCGTCTTTTTGCCCTTCATCGCTAGTGGGATTGAAACAGGCTGTATTGATAGCCGATGAAGCTTATCAGTAGTAAGGCACCGTGCCAGCGTTTGAGTTCACGTTGTTTGCCTGTGCTCAGCACCAGGAGTGCCAGGGCACAACTGGTGCCCAGAACCATATAAAAGTCGCGTCCGGCCGCCGCGGCATCGATTACGCCCGGGGCGATAAGGCCGGGTATTGCCAGTACCGCCAGTATGTTGAACAGGTTGGAGCCGACAATATTGCCTATGGCCAGGTCGTCCTCTTTCTTGAGCACACCGGCCACACAGGCCGCCAGTTCCGGCAGGCTGGTGCCTACGGCAATGATGGTTAGACCGATAACCAGATCAGACAGTCCAAAAGACTTGGCGATGCCTACGGCACCGTCCACCATCCAATCCGCCGACAGCGGCAAGAGTACCAAGCCTATTATCAACCATAGTACCGCCTTGGCGGTGGGCACATCTTTGGGGATCTCGGCATCGGCTTCGTCGGCGAGTGGGTCCTTGTTCTTATTGGTCAGCGCATGCCAGATAAGATAGCCCATCAGGCCGAAGAACAGCGCCAATAAAATAACCCCTTCGCTGCGGCTAAGATACTCATCGTGCAGGAAGTAGCCCGCCAGCACTGTGGCACCCAGCATCATGGGGATCTCCCGCTTCAGGGTCTTGGAGCTGACGGCAATAGCCCCGAGCAGGGCGGTCAACCCCAGGATCAAGCTGACATTGGCGACATTGGAGCCCAGCACATTACCCACGGCCGTATCCGGCATGCCGGCCATGGAGGCGCTGGCGGCGACGAACATCTCTGGGGCCGAACTGCCCATGGCCACTATGGTCAGTCCTATCAACATGGGGGGTAACCCCAGGTTACGGGCAAAAGCCCCGGCGCCATAAACGAATTTATCGGCACTCCAGACCAGGACGGACAAGCCGGCGAGCAGCAAGAAAATATTGAATAACATGCAGTAAACAAAGCTACGGATTCTGGCGTGCATTTTCGCCGTATTTGCTACAAATTGAAAGTATCACGGCGCGATACTATTGATTCAGTTGTGCGCTTATCCTCAATTGCGTACAATTTATCGCTTATCTTTGGCTTGGCCATACGGGTTACCGGGCGCCATTCAGCGTCAATTCAGTAAGCCTGCGGCAGTATCAAGCCTTATAACGGCGGGCCTTATGTGCCATGGCAGCTACAGCTGCGCCGTAACTTGAATTCCACTAGACAAGGTCTCCATTTCATTTTGATGCCGGAATCCAGCAAGCAGCAAAATCCTTCTCCCCTGGTCGAGGTCAACAATCTCGGCTTCAGTCGTGGTTCGAGGGTGATTTATGAGCAGATAAGCCTCACGATTCCCAGGGGTAAAGTTACTGCCATCATGGGGCCCAGCGGCATAGGCAAGACCACGCTGCTGAAGCTCATTGGTGGGCAGTTGACTCCGGATCACGGCCAGGTGCTGTTCGATGGTCAGGACATTCATAAGCTGAGCCGCCACGAGCTGTTTGAAGCTCGTAAGCGGATGAGCATGTTGTTCCAGAGCGGCGCCCTGTTCACCGACATGAATGTGTTCGATAACGTGGCCTTTGCACTCAGGGAGCACTCAGGGCTGCCGGAAGCTATTATCCGCCGCATAGTGTTAATGAAGCTTGAAGCCGTAGGACTTCGCGGCGCGGCGCAGTTGATGCCAAGCGAACTTTCCGGCGGAATGCAGCGCCGGGCTGCCTTGGCCCGCGCCATAGCACTCGAGCCGGAAATGGTGCTGTATGACGAGCCCTTTGCCGGTCAGGATCCCATCTCCATGGGGGTGCTGGTGAAGCTGATTAAAGAGTTGTCCGATGCTTTGAACCTCACCTCTGTGGTGGTTTCCCACGATGTCAGTGAAGTGCTGAGTATTGCCGACTATGTGTATGTGATCGCCGATAAGCGCATCATAGCCCAAGGTTCACCGGCCGAGCTTAAGCAGGCCGACAATCCACAGCTAAGGCAGTTTATCGACGGTATGCCGGACGGCCCTGTGCCTTTCCACTATCCGGCGCAGGATTATCAGAAGGAGTTGCTCGGTGAGCTTGACTGATTCGATAGCCAATCTTGGCCGCAATGCGCTGAGTCTGGTGACAGGGCTCGGCAAGGCGGGGGTGATGCTTTGGGGCGCCCTGATACAGCTGCCACGGCCACGCAAAGGCTTGCCACTGCTGATAAAACAGGTTTACGTCGTCGGCGTGCAGTCCATGGTGATCATTTTGGTTTCCGGACTGTTTATCGGCATGGTGCTGGCGCTGCAGGGCTACAACATTCTGGTGGACTTTGGCACCGAAGAGAGCCTGGGCCCCATGGTAGCGTTGAGCTTGCTCAGGGAGCTTGGCCCCGTGGTCACAGCCCTGCTGTTTGCCGGCCGCGCCGGTTCGGCCCTGACCGCTGAACTGGGGTTGATGAAATCCACAGAGCAGCTCTCCAGTTTGGAGATGATGGCGATAGATCCGCTGCGGCAGGTGATTGCGCCGCGCTTCTGGGCCGGGGTGATCAGCATGCCGTTGTTGGCCTTGATGTTTACCACTGTGGGTATCTATGGCGGTTATCTGGTCGGGGTCGAATGGAAAGGCATAGACAATGGCGCCTTCTGGTCGATTCTGCAGGCCGCGGTGGAGTGGCGGCAGGACATAGTCAACTGCCTGATTAAAAGTTTTGTTTTTGCCATAGTGGTGACCTGGATAGCTCTCTATCGTGGTTATCAGGTGGTGCCTAATCCGGAAGGGATTAGCCGCGCGACCACCCAGACTGTGGTGCAGTCCAGCCTGGCAGTATTGGCGCTGGACTTCTTATTGACGGCGCTGATGTTTGCCCGCTGATTTTGGCGCCGGCGCATAATGGATGATTAACTCTGGTGACTCTATGTTGACACGAAAAATTGAATTTATGGTGGGACTCTTCCTATTGGCGGGTCTGGCAGCTTTTCTGCTGCTGGTATACAAGGTGGCCAATGTGGAGGTGCAGTCCTCTAACAATACTTATACTCTGACGGCCAAGTTCAGTAATATTGGCGGCCTTAAAGTACGCTCACCGGTAAAGGTTGGCGGCGTGGTTGTCGGCCGGGTCAGTAAGATCACCCTGGATCCCAAGCAGATGGTGCCAGTGGTGACTCTGACCATGGACAAGCGTTACGACCAGTTTCCCGAAACCAGCAGCCTGGCTATCTTGACCTCTGGCTTGCTGGGTGAGCAGTTCCTCGGCCTGACACCAGGGTTTATGGATGACGATATCGCGATTTTGCAAGATGGTGATCGCATCGATGATACCCGTTCGGCGCTGGTGCTGGAGGATCTGATCGGACAGTTTTTATATAGCATGGGTTCAAAGGACAACTAGGAGCACTGAGATGTTTAAAGGGATAATCCGTAATCTGTTGGCCGTCGCCTGTCTGGCGTCTGCAACTGTGGCACAGGCGGCCGATATCGATACCAGCAACCCTTATATCATGGTGGAGCAGGTTGCCGACAAGACATTCGATCGTTTCCATCAGGACAAGAGCATCATCGACAGCAATCCGGATCACCTCAAGGTGATTGTTCAAGAGGAGCTGATGCCTTATGTGGATTACAAGTACGCGGCTTACAAGGTGATGGGCCAATATCTGCAGCAAACCACCAAAGAGCAGCGTGATGCCTTTGTTGATGCTTTTGAGGGCTACCTGGTTTCCACCTATGCCCAGGCTTTTACCGAGTACACCAATCAGAAAGTGGAATTTGGCCGCGCCATCGACTTCAGCCAGGAAAAGATAGTCGAGGTGAATGTACAGATCATTGAAGCGGGTCGTCCGCCCATCAAGTTACAGTTCAAGGCGCGTCGTTTGAAGGACGATACCTGGAAGGCCTTCGACCTGGTTGCTGAAGGTGTCAGCCTGCTGGCCTCCAAGCAATCGGAAGTCACTACACTCATTCGTCAAAAGGGTATAGATGCCGTGATTGAGATGCTTAAAGAGCGCACTCAGGCTCACGTGGATCCCAATGGCCCTAAAGGCAAGGATGCGCTATGAAGCTGGAGCCACAGGGCGATAGCTGCAAATTGAGCGGGCGTTTGACTCAAGAAGAGGTCGCCCGCTTGTGGAAGACACGCAAGACACTGCTGCCGGACGATGTGCGCCGGTTAGAACTCAGCGAGCTGACATACTCGGACAGTGCCGGCATGGCGTTTCTAATGGAGCTTGTCAGTCTCAGAAAGGGGGAGCTGACCCTGGCTTCTCCCTCGCCACAGGTGCGTAAGTTGATCGCCCTGTATGATTTGGATGCCTTCTTTACCACAGAGGGCCAAACTAGGTAAGTTTCCAATGGATACCAAAGAGATAGAACAAATATTAAAGGATTCACTCTCGTTGACGGAAGTCTATGTCAGCGCCGAAGGCAGCCATTTCAAGATAGTGGCCGTGGGTGAATGTTTCGATGGCATGAGCCGTATCAAGCAGCAGCAGGCCATCTATGCGCCCCTGATGGACAAGATCACCAGTGGTGAGATGCATGCGCTCAGTATCAAGACTTTTACGCCTACCCAGTGGCAGCGTGAAAAAATCTTCAACATGCCAGCCTAGAGTATCAATGTGGATAAACTGAAAATTCAGGCAAGCGGTGCGCTTGCCGGTAACGTGGTGATCTCCGGCGCCAAGAATGCTGCCCTGCCTATCCTGATGGCCGGGGTGCTGGCCGAGTCGGAGTTTCTGGTTTCCAATGTGCCCAACCTGAGGGACGTCAGTACCAGCTGTAAGCTGCTGCGCTGTCTCGGCGCAGACGTCACCGAACTGGGGCAGGGCCAGATACGTATCGATGCCAGCGGTATCAATGAGTTTTGCGCCCCTTATGATCTGGTGAAAACCATGCGCGCCTCAATTCTGATCCTGGGGCCCTTGCTGGCACGTTTCGGTAAGGCGGATGTGTCTTTGCCGGGTGGCTGCGCCATAGGTGCCCGGCCGGTGAACCTGCACCTGCATGGCCTCGAACTGATGGGCGCCAAGATAGAAGTCGATGAAGGCTATATCAAGGCACGGGTCGATGGTCGCCTCAAGGGCGCGCATATCTTTATGGATATGGTCAGTGTTGGTGCCACAGAGAATCTGCTGATGGCCGCGGCCTTGGCCGACGGTGAAACCGTGATTGAAAACGCCGCCCGCGAACCCGAAGTGGTGGACCTGGCCAAGTGTCTTATCGCCATGGGGGCCAAGATTGAGGGCGCCGGAACGGCCACCATACGGATTCAGGGGGTGGAGAAGCTCAATGGTTGCCGTTATCGGGTGATGCCGGACAGAATTGAGACTGGCTCGTTTCTGGTGGCTGCAGCCGTGACCCGTGGCCGGATCCGTTGTCTGGATGCCGATCCCGGCTCGCTGGAGGCTGTGTTGGCCAAGCTGGAAGATGCCGGCGCCGAAATCCTTACCGGCAGCGACTGGATAGCCCTGGATATGAAGGGCAAGCGTCCCAAGTCAGTCAATATCAAGACTCTGCCTTACCCCGGTTTCCCGACTGATATGCAGGCGCAGTTCTGTGTGCTCAATGCACTGGCAGAAGGCACAGGCACTATCACGGAAACCATCTTTGAGAACCGCTTTATGCATGTGCCCGAGTTGAATCGTATGGGCGCCAATATGGAGCTGGAAGGCAATACCTGTATCATTCACGGTATTGAGCAGCTCAATGGTGCTCAGGTGATGGCGACCGATCTGCGGGCGTCGGCCAGTTTGGTGATTGCCGGACTGATGGCCGAAGGCACCACGGTGGTGGACCGTATCTATCATCTGGATCGGGGCTATGAGCATATCGAAGATAAGTTCAAGGGCCTAGGCGGTTCGGTAGAGCGTATCTCCTAACCCGATTGCTCGGTGAGTAAAAACCACCATGAGGGTAATGCCGATCAGTTAAGACAGATAGCTTGAGGATCTAACTGAAAGGATCAAAATCCGATGACTCCATGTCATCGGATTTTTTTATGCAACTTTCAGAAACTTTGGCGCGTACTCATATCAATCGTCTTACCTAGCGCTGTCACGCAAGCGGCTGGGCTCTGATGCTGTTCAATATGTTTGTAAGTGAAGTGGCAGGATCTGGCATGAGAGAGCAGAACACCTACATTGGCGTGGACTCAACTTCTATGGGGCGATGGTATCGTGTGACGATAGAGCTGATCGCTCAAACGGGACTGAGTTCCCTTCCCGTGATCTATTATTTGGAACAGTTATTTAGGTGCTTCTTCAGATGTATCAAATGAGAATGCCACAATGCTGGTGTTTATCCTCCCTTCCTCGTCCAGGCGTATGAGGGCTTCAAGTAATTCAATAGAGAAGAATGTTTTCGTCATTCCTATCGGTTTGAATACATGTCTTTTACTTTCGGGAAGTTTGTTGATTTTTTCAGCCGATAAGAAAAACCGGGTGGTAGCGTTGGTTATTTTGATGCTGTTTTCGGTATCGACGGCATCCACCAAGTTGTCTACTGCCAGTATATAACGATCGGTTAAAACACCTGTGCCGGCGCAGGTTAACTTGGAGGGATAGACTTCGATCCCGTAAGGGTCAAAGCTCATTATTAATTCGGCTATCTCCTTGGTAACATTAAAAGCGCCCCCTCTGATTAAGTCCAACGCTTCAATATCGAGGATGTCAGTGTCCTGCCATACAATCTCATTCAGACAACTTGTTGGGATAAAATCATTGTCATCATAAAGTGACGACCGAATATCGACCGCACTAAATAGTGATTCCCCTTCATTAATGTCTTCGTTTATATAGGCTACTTGCATTCTCAATTCTCTATATTTCTGGGGCAAAAAAGCCACCTCGTGAGGTGGCTTGGGGAGTATAAACCGGCGTTAGCCCATACGTTTAAGCTTTTCCTTCAACTCTGGGATGGCGCGAGTAAAACCGTCGATATGGTCGGTCAGGCGTGACAGCAGTTTACGCTTACGCTCTTGGTTACGCCGCCCGTAGAGCAGGGTCCAAACTAGCAGTACTGCACTGACCATGATAAACACCACCAGGGTCAGGTTGTGTCTAAAGAAGGAGGTGCTGTAGATGGGATCCAGCAGCGGGAAGTAGAGCATATCGAACAGCGGATACCAGATATGATCCGGGCCCCAGAAGTTGAAGACCAAGGCGGCAATCGCCAACAAGATCCAGGTGCCTGCGCCGTTGAGCTTGCCGTATTGCTGGAAAGATGTGTTGTTATAACGTTTGCTCTTGGTCAGGTTATAGGCGTACTCACGGTTATAGTCATCAACGCCCAATTTGGCCCTTGAACTGGCGTAAATCATCCAATCGCCCACATCCAGATCCCCCAACAGATCTTCGCCGAAGCGCATCTCCCGCACTTCACCATCGGCCAGTTGCAGCAAGACTTCGCCATCAACGTTGGAGCTGCGGCTGCGATGGCTGCTGGTTTCAGTGTCTGTGGTGCTGTGGGAGAATCTGTTACCCACATAATGGTCTGTGGTGGTGGTTTTAGTGGTGGTGACCGTGAAGTCATCGACACTGGCGCTGGCACTTCTGTCGAGCACTTTGCCCATGATACAGGAGACGCTGACTTCACCCTTTTCATCGCCGGCCAAGACATGCTTGTGCAGATAGGGCTCACGGTAACTCAGGCTGTATTGCCGCATCATGGCCTCTTCCTCATCGCGGACGCTGAGGCTGTTGGCGGCCGTTGCCGGTGCTTGCTGCTGCGAGCTGCCACACTGAACACAGTAGCCGTGCTCGCCGTCGATGCGACTCTGGCATTTGAAGCAGAAAATATCCGAATCTTTTCTCGGCCGCTGGGCGATATGGTAGCCCAGCGCTTCTTGGGTGACAGACAACAGGCGTTTCATCGCCAGTTGCAGCGCCTCGTAGCGGCGCAGTTCCCTGGTGTGTTTCTTCTGGTTGCGTTGACGCTCCAGAATGAAACACACCACAGACAGAACCACGGCCACCCCGATAGCGATTTCTGTGGGTTGTTTGGCACCAAAGTACAGCAACAAGGCACTGGCAATCCCCAGCAGCAGCCACCAGAAGGCGCTGGATTGGCTACCCGGCTCATAGTCGGGCACTATGGTGGAGCGTTGACCGTCGGCTTCATGACTGATAGCGGCCGGAGCCATATGGTTATGGCTGACCAGGCGTTTGGCGTCTTTACCTTCGATGCGGTAATTCAGGGTGTAGTCTGTCGGATAAAACAAGGTCAGCACATCGCCGCGGCGAAGCTGGTCGTAGAACTTGTTCTCGGCATTGACACTGACCCGCTCTATGTTGCCGTCCTTGTCTTCCAGCTCAAGCCACCAGTAGCTGTAGGTGAGGTTATTGCCACTGTCTACCCGGCGCCGCTTGTAGAGGAAACTGGAGTTGACCCGGCCGGTGAACGTCCTGGCGCCGGAATAGTGGGGTTTAAGATCTTTTAGGATCTCAGGGGCGACATCCTCAATATTCTTCAGTTTGGGCTGCTCAGGCAGGGACTCTCCGCAGTGACCGCAGAAGTTTTCCTTGGCATAAATGGGTTGATTGCAATGGTGCATTCAGTTTCCTTGTCAATTGGGTAAAAGACGGATTGTCAGTGTTTGTTCGCCGCCATTCAGGCTGTGCCATTTGCGGTAGGTCTGATAACCGGGGGCGCTTACCTGCACATCGTAGTTGCCCGGTTTAAGCCGGATCCCCGAGTGATACTTGGGGCCGATGTTCATGATCCTGATATTTGCATTGTTCACATTGGTTTCGACCTTGAGGCGTGTCTCGGTCGGTGCCAGCTCGCTGGCCTTGAGTGGCGCTGGAGTGCTCTTGTGCAGCAAGTCTATCTTGGCCAGTGAATGCGCCAGCGGCGAGAAGGCCTGATAGATACCCGTGTGTTGCTCAAAGCTCAGCCCCAAAGGATGCAGCAGCGGCTGGGCGTGCAGTGTCCAGCGCAGGGCGTAGGCAAAGCCGATATTGCCGGACTGTTCCACCTTGGTGAGGAAGTAGTTCACCGGGCTGGTATCATCCTGGGTGTAGCGGTTTTGCACCAAAAGCACCGGCAAGGTCAGCAGTAACAGGGGCGGCAACAGCTTGGCGGTCAATGCCAGCCAGCGGCGTTTGCCGGACTTGGCACTTTCAGTGGCATTCTCATTTATGCCGGTACTGTCTTCGCTGGCACTTGCTTGACTCGCGCCGGGGCGGAACAGCTGCAGCGTCTTCAGCGGCAGCTTGATAAAGGTCATACAGATCAAAAACAGGCTGAGTGACATGGAGATGGGCGGAATAATCACAGATCGCAGCGCCTGCTTGCCTTGCTCGGCATAGCGTCCGCCATCGGCAAATTCACGTTCGGATTCGGCCAACATCTGCAGGTAACTCTGGGTACGCTTCTGGATGTTGGGATCCAGCACATGGCGTTTGAAGTTGGCCTGGTTCCAGTCGGCGCGGACGTTCGGCACATAGAGATCGCCCATGCGAGCGGCTATCTTGCGTTGGATCTGCGGATGCAACTGGAAGGCGTTCCAACTTAAGTTGATGGGCAAGTCCAAACCGCGTTTACGCATCTCGCTCTGCCAGCGGGCATCGGCTTCGGCCTTAACCGTCTTGGCCACGCTTTGACTAAACAGCGGACGATTGCTGATATGCCAGCTGTCCGGCAGTTTCAGCCCCTTGGCCTTGAGGGCCCGGCGCAGTTTCACCTGAGTCACAGGATGCACCCTGAAGTCGGCCAGTGACGCTATGTTGAACGGATAGCCGGTTTCCTTTTCAAACATTGCCTGGAATTTGGGATGGGCCAAGAACAGACGCTGGTAATGATCCGGATCGTCTGTGTACTTATAGCGTTTGTCCTTAAGACCGCCATCGCCACCTGTAGCCAGGCTCAGCGCCTGCATGGCGGTGCCGACACCGGCGGTCATCACCCCGAAAAGGGCGCTGGACAGCAGGTTTTCACCTGTGCTGATGTCTTCGACTATCAACCAGTAGTTGGGATCTATGTAGCCGAGCCCCGCCTTGGAGATCATTGTCTTGTAGCGGGCGTTTTCCCGCTCTATACATTGATAGCGACGTTCTTTTTGGGACGACTTCTTGTAGCGTTCCTGGCAGCGGTTGGTGTCTTCATGGTAGGCGAAGATCTTGGGGCCGTATTCCTGGGCCCTGGCACCGGCCTTGGCCACATGGGCCTTTTGCGCCTGTTGATACTTGCCCCATCCCTGATTGACCTCCTGCTCTATGTTTTGCCAGTAACCCATCTCCCGCTCCGGGATCCCGGCCAGGGTCTGGTTGTAGCGGTTGGAGCCTTCGGCATAACTGCGATAGCTGGCCGACAGCTCATCATAGAGTTGACCAAAGTCGTGATAGTGCTGGTCAAAGTCGCGATAGGCCCGCTTTTGCACGAAGTTGTGAATGATCTTCTGCTTGTAATCATCCAGGTTGTCGGTGAGGTTGTGGTCGGCATAGGCCAGGCCGCCGAACAGGGCCAGAAAGGTCAGGTTTTCAGAGCTGTGCAGCTCTTTGGGGTCGTAGTTGAGACCTTCGACTTCGACCGCATTAACCGCCAGGGCATCACGCAGCGCCGCGCTGTAGGCCGCGTATTGACGCTGTTCCGGGGTAGAGGGTTCAATCAGCCATTGCTCTATCAGGTATTTTTGGCCGAAAAACACGCTGGGCCAGACACACAAGGTGAGCAGCAACAGGGTCAGGCTGCCTCTCAGGCCGGTTTTGAACAGCCGCGCTGGCAAGAGATCGGCCAGCAGCAGGGTCACACCTATCCCGGAAATGGTGCGGCCGTATATCTCCAGGTGTTCGAGTTGCTCAGGCTTGGGGGTGCCCAAGCCCACCAAAGAAACCAGTTGGGCGTTGAAGATGGCCTCTGGGATCAGATAGGCAGCGCTCAGCAGCAGGAAAAATACTCGCCAGGACAGTTTTTTCATCCTTGGTTCCTCACTGCTGCTCGCTGCGGCGCAGCTCTATTTTCACTGCATCATCGGCGGTGAGATCTACTTGGGTCTGGTTTTCTCTGGGGCCGGCCTGGGTTTTCATGATCACAGGGACAAAGCCGCCGCCAGACTCGGACGCCTTGCCTTTATTGGCCACAGCGCCTGTCTTGAAGGACTTCAGTTTGCCATCCACCGCCGGATACAGGCCGTTGGGCCAGTAGGTTTCCAGCAAAGAGAGCTTGGAGAGATCCAGGTCCTTGGGCAGCGTGGCCAGCTTGCGGGTCAGCTCAGTGCTGCCATGATAGGGCAGCATGGGCGGCAGGGCGAAGCGGCTGCAAAAGCCATAGAGACTGTCGTCGATAATCACAGAGTCGGGCAGTTGACTGCGCTTGAGTCCCAGCAGGCTCTGTTCGTGGTAATCATGACCATTGATGGTATAGCTGGCCACAGGAATGCCGCGGTTATGGGCCACTGATTTGAACCCAGAGGCGTTTTGCCGATAGTGGCGTATGTCCAGGGCGATACCGAAGTTGGACTTGAGCGCCTTTTTCAGCTTATTGAGTCCGGCCGAGGAGTCGTAGCGCTTTTCCCGGTAGCGGCGGTTGGCGTAACCCTGAATATCTTCCAGCATGGATTGATTACGCAAAAAGATGGGGTCTTGACCTGCGCCGCGTTTCATATCGGCCGCCAGTTTGTTCATCGAGGCCTTGGCCGGGCTCTGGATAAAGGACAGGAATACAGCGTCGTTTATCTGCCTAATTTTTTTGAGGTTTTCCAGCTCCAGACTGCTGTAGAAGTAGCGCCCCTGGCCTATGATACTGAAGGCCAGATAGTCGAGCATTTCCAGATCCTGGCTGCCGGCGCGACTCTTGATCTCAATATTCAGCTTCTGTCCGCTATGGGCATAGCGACTGAACACCTGCGCCAGTTGGCGAAAGTTGGGCGGTACCGTATCTGTGAGGGCGCCGGTTTGCATGTCCCGCTGGCGCAGATAGCCCCACTCTTTCTCATAGCGAATCGACTCTATCTTGCGGCGCTTATTGTCTATGGTGCCGGTTTCACGTCCGGTGCGGCCATCGTGATGAATGACCCAGACATCATCCCGGGTCAGTCGCACGTCGATTTCAATCACATCAAACTGGTTATCCAGGGCATCAATGACGGCTTCCAGCGAGTTTTCCGGAAAACGTATCGAGCCTCTGTGGGCCTGAAGCTCCAGGTTGCTGCACTGCCTGGCCCCCAGATAATTGATGTTATCCAGTGGTGACAAAGTAAAGCCTCTGGCGTTGAAGGCTTGTTCCAATGCCAGTTTCTGCGGATCTACGGGTTGAGGTTCTGGGGCGGATGGGGTGCTTTTACAGCCGCCAAGCAGGCCGAAACAGCAAAATATCAGGACGAAAAAGAGACGCACAGGGGTTCCTTGGTGCTCTATAAGTATTTATAAATTAAGGGTATTAAAATTAATTATTTACCGTCGGTCAACCTGTAATGCCAATGTTTAACAAGTTTTACTTGTGCTGTCTCAAAACTGAACATTGGCTGACTTTTAATTGGTCAAATCGTCCGCTTTTTTGCGGACGCAGAACCTGGGATGCGCGTTTTACTCACAACTTGCTTGAGGTATGCTTGAAGCACAATTGTGAATAACCAAGGAAACCAGGTGAACCGACTGATACTCTGCCTGCTTTGCAGTTTGGCTCTGAGCCCTGCTGCCCAGGCCAAGTCGCCCGACAAAGCGGTCAATAAAAGCGTTAGCGCCAGGCCGGCCATGCGTATAGTGGCGCTCTCTCCCCATGCGGTGGAGATGCTGTTTGCCATTGGCGCGGGTGAACAGATAGTGGCCACCACAGACTATGCCGATTTCCCCGAGGCCGCCAAGGCCATTCCCCGCATAGGCGGCTACTACGGCATACAGATAGAAAGAGTGATAGAGCTGAATCCGGATCTGGTGGTGGTCTGGGATACGGGCAACCGCAGCGAAGATATCGAACAGTTGACCAAGCTTGGGTATCGCATTTACGGCAGTGACCCCAAGACCCTGGAAGGCATTGCCGAAGAGCTGGAACAGCTAGGGCGCCTCACCGGCCACAGACAGCAGGCCGGGGAAGTGGCTGCCGACTACCGGCAACAATTGGCAACTTTGCGCCGGGACAATGCCGCCAAGCCGGAGATCAAGGTGTTCTATCAACTCTGGTCCGAGCCTTTGATGACAGTGGCCCAGGACAGTTGGATCCAGCAGTTGTTGGAAGTCTGCCATGGCAACAATGTCTTTAAGGACAGCAGTTCACCCTATCCTCAGGTAAGTATGGAAAATGTGCTTCTCAGTCAACCCGAGGTGATCATCAAGACGGATGAAAAGGGCGATGGCAAGCGGTTGGACTGGAGCCAATGGCAGGAGATCCCTGCAGTGAAAATGGAACAAATCTACACACTTAACGCCGATCTCCTGCACCGGGCGACCCCAAGGGCGCTGGAAGGTGTTGAGGCCATCTGCAAGGTGCTCGACAAGGCCCGCGAAGGGCAGCGGCTATGACAATCATCATCCCGGCTTCGGCGCCAGTCTGGTAATCCTGCTGCAAGCGTTTTAAGCCCCCCTCTATTTATTCTTCTGTTACTAAGTGTCCGCCAGGCGGACACTTTTGCAAAAAGCGGACAGTATCCGCTTGTCCGCGGACACAAATAAAATCTCCACTGCTTTCCAACCAATTGATAACTATGACTATCTAAACTTGGCACAAGCTTTGTAAACCTAGTAGCAACAAGATGGTCACAAGCTCAATTGAGGAACAAACTGGATGATTAAGGATACCAGCGGACAAGACAAACAAGTGGCGCCGAGTTTAGCGCGTCGCCTCAAGTGGCCGGCTACCCTGGGTGCGGCAGTATTGTTGCTGTCTGGCCTGGTGTGGGCCAGTGTCAGTGGCAGCGGTGTCAGTGAATCCATAGATCGCAGTGAGCTGCGCTTCGCCACTCTGGAGCGCGGCACTCTAACCCGGGATATCGCCACTACAGGCAAGATAGTCGCCGCCAACGCGCCAATCCTCTACAGCCCGGAAGGCGGCACTGTGACTCTGATAGCCAATCCGGGGGACAGGGTCGAGCAGGGTCAGGTGGTCGCGACCATAGAAAGCCACAGCCTGACCAACAGCCTCAAGCAGCAGCAGGCCCTGCTCGACGGGATGAAGAGTGCCCTGGAACGGGCCAAGTTGGACGCCAGACGTAATCAACTCAAGGCGAATCAGACACTGGATATGGCCAAGGTGGATCTGGAGGCCGCAGACAGAGAGAGCCGTCGCGGCGATCAACTGATCGAAACCAGCCTGATCTCCAAGATAGATTACGAGAAGAGCAAGGATGAGCTGCACAAGGCCAAGCTGCAGTATGCCCATGCCCAGCAGGAAGCCGCACTGATGAAAGACACCCTGACCTTTGAGCTGCAAAACAAGGCGGCCGAGGTCAATCGTCAGGCACTGGTGGTCGCCGAGTTGGAACGTCAGGTGGCAGCACTGAACATCACAGCCCCTGTTGGCGGCATCATAGGTAACTGGCTGACGGAACAAAAAGCCCGTATCGCCCAGAGCCAGCCGATCCTGACCGTAGTGGACTTGAGTGCCTTCGAGGCTGAGTTGGCAGTGCCGGAAACCTACGCCGATGAACTGGGGCTGGGGATGGATGTGGAACTCAACTTCGGCGGCGTGATGGTGATGGGCAAGTTGGCCTCCATCTCCCCCGAAGTACGTAACCGCGAAGTCTCTACCCGGGTCAGGTTCCAGCAGGATACCGCTTTGCACCTGAGGCAGAATCAGCGCCTGTCGGCCAGGGTCTTGTTGGAAAACCGTGCCGATGTGCTGATGGTCAAGCGCGGCGCCTTCGTGAACAGTGGCGGTGGCCGCCTGGTGTACCGTCTCCAGGGGGATATTGCCGAGCGCACCGAGATCAAACTCGGTGCCCGCAGCATGAGCCATATCGAGGTGCTGGAAGGCGGCGAGGTGGGCGACCAATGGGTGATTTCCAATATCGATCTGTTCAATGACGCCGAGCAAGTGCTGGTTCGCTGAGGAGAGAAGAATGAAAACCGAAAGCTTCAACACCGAACGTCTGGTGGCGGCCCTAGCTCTTATGCTGTTGCTGGTGGCGACTCTGATCTATACCCGAGATACCTCGGACTGGTTCCTGCTGGGACTCAATCTTATCGAAGCCACCACAGTCAACTCTGTGTCGGCCGAGCCAGGGCAAGTTACCGATGTCAGCCATACCGCGATGGCGCCGGGCCAGTGGCTTGGGCAATGCCTGTCTGCCCTGACGAAACTAAAATAACTCACCGAATAACGCAAAAATAAGGAACTAAAACCATGTTAACCATGAAAAATATCAACAAGGTGTTCAAAACGGATTTAGTGGAAACCCATGCGTTACGGGATTTCAATCTGTCGGTGCAAGAGGGGGAATTTGTTGCCGTGACCGGACCGTCGGGCTCGGGTAAAACCACCTTTCTCAATATCGCCGGTCTGCTCGAAGGTTTTACCCATGGCGAGTATTTTCTCGATGATGTCAATATCTCCAACCTGAGTGACAACAAGGCTGCGGCCATCCGCAATGAGAAAATTGGCTTTATCTTTCAAGGTTTTAACCTTATTCCTGACTTGAATCTGGCGGAGAATGTTGAAGTACCACTGCGTTATCGCGGCTTTGGCGCCAAGGAGCGCCAGAAGCGGGTGAAGCAGGCACTGGAGCAGGTAGGCTTGGGGGCGAGGATGAAGCATCTGCCCTCACAACTCTCGGGTGGTCAGCAGCAGCGGGTGGCCATCGCCCGCGCCTTGGCCGGGGAGCCGAGATTTCTGCTCGCCGACGAACCTACGGGTAACCTGGACAGCCTGATGGCCCGCCAGGTGATGGAACTGCTGGAGGAGATCAACAAGGCCGGCACTACCATCATCATGGTGACCCATGACCCGGAGCTGGCCCGCCGCGCCCAGCGCAATATCCAGATAGTGGATGGTCAGGTGTGTGACTTCAGCCGTTATCAAACCGAACAGGCGCCGCAGCTGGATGTGGCCGAACAAGTGGCCAGCTAAGGAGCGCGAACATGTTTATTTACTATGTTGACCTGGCCTGGCGCAGCATCAAAAAGACGCCGATATTGTCGCTGTTGATGGTGTTGGCCATCTCTGTGGGGATAGGGATCACCATCACCACGCTGAACGTGTACAGCATGATGTCCTTCAACCCGGCCGGGGATCGCGCCGAGCAACTCAACACAGTGCAGCTGTGGAGCCAGGGACCCGATTCCTGGGATGAGTTTAACTCGCTGATCACCTTTCAGGATGCCATGAATCTGCGTAAGGGGGATCTTCCCAAATCGCAGGCCGCCATGTTCCGCAGTGGTATGGCGGTGCAAACGGATGACCCTGAAGTTCTGCCCATGTTGCAGGGCGTCAGGGTGACAGACCGCGGCTTCTTCCCGCTGTTCGAAGTGCCTTTTCTCTATGGCAACGTTTGGGACAAATCAGTGGACGAGCAAGCGGCCTATCAAGTGGTTATCGGCAGAAAGCTGAACCAGAAGCTGTTTGGTGGCGAGAACAGCGTTGGCAAGACGGTCTATCTCAACCGCAAACCCTTTCAGGTGGTGGGCGTGATAGCCGACTGGAACCCTCAGCCCAAGTATTACGATCCTACCAGCGGCGCCTTTGCCAGTGCCGAGCAAGTGTATATTCCGTTTTCGCTGGCCGCCCATGAAGAGTTTCCGATTTGGGGGAATGTCTCAGGTTGGAAGTATGAGCGTCTGGACAACTATCAGGACAGACTGGTTTCAGAGAAAGTCTGGCTCGAGTACTGGGTCGATCTGCCAAGCGCAGAAGACAGAGCTGCCTATAAGAACTTCCTCGCTCAGTATGTCGAGCAGCAAAAAGAGCTGGGGCGCTTTACCGATGGCAAGTCTCCCTCTGAGTCGGCGCAGCTGTCCGATGTAGATGCCTGGCTGGAGAAAAATCACGTAGTGCCCGAGGACAATAAGATTCTGGTGGGGCTGAGCATACTGTTTCTCAGTGTTTGCCTGGTCAATATTCTGGGGTTGATGCTGACCAAGTTCCTTAAGCGAGCCCCCGAGGTTGGCGTGCGCCGCGCCATTGGGGCCAGCCGCGGGCAGATTTTCTCTCAATACATGGTAGAGGTGGGCGTGATCGGGCTGTTGGGTGGCTTTCTCGGCCTCGCCTGGGCTTGGGGAGCACTCTATAGCCTGTCGGCGCGCTTCGGGGTTGCCGAAGGGCTGACGCACCTGTCTTTGAGTATGTGGTTTATCACCCCCGGGATAGCGGTAGGTACCGCCATGTTGGCGGGTCTTTATCCGGCTTGGGTTGTGTGCCGCACTAAACCAAGCGTTTACCTCAAGAGCCAGTAAGGGATTGACTATGCTAAATATTAAACCGGTTTTCAGCAGCCTGATGCGCAGCAAGAGCGGCCCGATACTACTGCTGATGCAGATCATCTTATCGGTGGCCATAGTCGCCAATGCCAGCTTTATTATCCATGAACGTTTGACCATGATGCAGCGTGATTCCGGGATTGCCGAGCAGGAGATCCTGGTCTTTACCGTCTACAACTTCGACCCCAATATAGATACCAAGCTGCAGAACAAGGTCGACCAGCAGATCCTCCGCCGCCTGCCCAATGTCGTCACGGCGACGTCCACCAATATGTTGCCACTCAGCGGCAGTGGCTGGTCCACCACGCTGAATCTGGGGCCGGATCCGGAAACCTCCAAGACGACGCCTCAGCTTGCCATGTACCTGGGGACAGAGCACACCCTGGAAACCTTGGGGGTCAAGTTGGTGGATGGGCGTAACTTCTACGCCAACGAGATCAATGATGATGTTAACGGCAGCAATAAGCTGGTGATCATCAGCAAGGAGCTGGCCGATGAGGTTTGGCCCAGTGAGTCCGCCGTGGGCAAGACCCTCTGGGCCGACAGGGACGAGAATGTCACAGTGATAGGTGTGGTCGATAAACTGCAGGGTGCCTGGGTGGACAGCAAAGATCTCGAGTACAGCCTGATCCAGAACGTCGATTACACCGGGCATTTCTACATGGTGCGGGCGCCGAGCGAGCATCACAAGGCGTTGAAAGAGCAGATCCTCGAGGCCTTGATGAAGGAAAACCCCAATCGGGTGATCGATGATTTCCAATCTATCCAGGAAGTAAAGCAAAGCTCCTATCGTGACCACGAGCTCATGGTCAGCGTGCTGTCCATGATGGTGATTTTGCTGCTGCTGATCACCAGTTTGGGCCTGACAGGTATGGTGATGTTCAACATTCAGCGCCGCACCAAACAGATTGGCACCCGGCGGGCCTTGGGGGCCACCAAGGCCGATATCCTGAGTCTGTTTCTGACGGAAAACTACCTTATCTGTATCGCCGGAGGGCTGTTGGGGGCTTGTCTTGCCGTGGTGTTGGGGCAACAACTGATGCAGCACTATGACCTGCCACAGCTCGACCTCATCTATCCGCTGATGACAGTGGTGGGCATGTTGCTGGTGACGACAGTGGCTGTGGTCTTGCCAGCCCGCAGGGCGGCGAATATCTCACCGGCAATGGCGACCCGCAGCGTCTGAACCGCCTGCCGCCCATTCGAGTCGACGGCATGGCTCATGCAGTTTGGCTCGCGTTGGCGGCAGCTTTAGGGTAGTTTTACTCATAATTTTTACAATAGATATAACAGGATGTAACAAGCAGGCATGATGGATACTGTACTCGTTGTCGATGACAATCAGGCCGTATGTCAGGCGTTGTCGCTGATGTTGGAAATTGCCGGTTACCGGCCGCTCAGTTGTCAGAGCCCTCAAGAGGCGCTGTACTTTATCGAGCAAGAAGAGGTCAGCCTGGTGATCCAGGACATGAATTTCAGCCGCGACACCACCTCGGGGGAGGAAGGGCGGGAGCTGTTTCACGCCTTGCGCAGTCGTCAGCCGCAACTGCCAATCATCTTGCTCACCGCCTGGACCGAGCTGGAAATGGCAGTGGAATTGATGAAGGCCGGGGCCGCCGATTATCTGGCCAAGCCCTGGGATGACAACAAGTTGCTCAACAGTGTCGCCAACCTGATTTCCCTCTACAAGCTGCAACAGGATAACCAGCAGTTGCAGCAGCGTGAGCAGCAACGGCAGGCGGCATTCGACGGCGCCGATCTCTGTGGCTTGGTATTTGCCAGTGCTGCCATGGAGCGCTGTATTGATCTGGCGTTGCAACTGGCACGCTCGGATGTCTCTGTGCTGATCACAGGTCCCAACGGCGCTGGCAAGGATAAGCTGGCGGATATACTGCACGCCAATTCGCCACTGAAACACAAGCCGCTTATCAAGGTCAATGTCGGCGCTTTGCCGATGGAGCTGATGGAGGCCGAGCTGTTTGGCGCCGAGGCCGGTGCATTTACCGGTGCCACCAAGGCCCGTATCGGCCGTTTCGAGGCGGCCGATGGCGGTACCCTGTTTCTGGATGAGATAGGCAACCTGCCGCTGTCCGGGCAGATAAAACTGCTGCGGGTATTGCAGACCGGCGAGTTTGAACGCCTGGGCAGCCACCAGACCCGTAAGGTCAAGGTCAGGCTGCTGAGTGCCACCAACGCCGATCTGCGCCAGGACATTATCGAAGGCCGTTTTCGCGAGGATCTTTTCTATCGCCTCAATGTGGTGGAACTGGCATTGCCGCCATTGGCGCAGCGCAAAGACGACATCTTGCCGCTGGTGGAGCACTTTTGTGCCGGCGCGGCCGCGGCCTTGAATAAGAGCTCGGCACTGAGCAAGAGCCTTACGTTGGACAAGAGTGCCAAAGAGGCGCTGCTGGCCCACGACTGGCCCGGTAATGTACGCGAGTTGGAAAACGCCTGTAAACGCGCGGTTTTGCTGAGTCGCAGCGAGTCCTTGAGCTGCAGTGATTTCGGTTTGGCAGCGGGAACCGCCTCGAAAACTATCTTGGATTCAAGTGTCGGCCAAGCTCCACAGAGCCATGGCCAACAAGCCGGGGCAGAGGAGCCGGGCAAGGCGGAAATAGAAGCGGCGCTGGCCGAGCACGGCGGCGTTATCGCCAGGGTTGCCAAGTCATTTGGCATCAGCCGTCAGGCGCTCTATCGGCGGATGGAGAAGTTTGGTATCGACGGCAAGAGGCAGGCATGACAGGAGGACTCAGTCTAAGACACAGGCTGCTGCTGGGCACGCTGCTGAGCACCTTGCTGGGTTTGCTGCTCGGGTGGCTTTGTCTGTTGTGGTTGGGGCCTGAATGGTTATGGCTGGCGGCGGTGGCAGGATTGCTGGCAGCGCTGGGCATAGGGCTCAGGTTGACCCGAACCCTGGGTGACAGCCTGGCGGGGCTGGAAATCGGCATGCTTAACCTGATTGATCGAGATTTTAGTGTCTCGTTGCCGGACAGCGGCATCAGCGAGCTGGATAGACTGGCTCAACTGTTCAACGAGGCGTCGGCCCGGCTCAGGCAGGAGCGGCAGCATATCTATCAGCGGGAATTGCTGCTGGATAAGGTCATTCAAAACTCGCCCAATATCATGCTGTTGTGCGATAGCGTGGGTCATATCATTTATGCCAACGACGCCGCCAAACATCTGTTCAATGCCAGGAAAGGCCTGGAAGGAAGCAGCCTCTCTGAGCTCAAAGCCAAGGTGAGCGAAGAGATGCGCCAAATGCTGGAGAGTGAGCGCGATGGCCTGTTCAATCTCGGCTTGCCGGAAGGCGAAAACCAGAGCTGGCACCTGAGTCGCGGCCAGTTCAACCTCAATGGTCAGCAGCATCAGTTGCTGCTGCTCAAGCAGATGACCCGTGAGCTCAACCGCCAGGAGGTGGCGGTGTGGAAGAAGGTGATCCGGGTAATCAGTCATGAACTCAATAACTCGCTGGCGCCTATTGCCTCCATGGTCAACTCGGGTCGGCGCTTGACCACAGAGAACCGCGATCCCAAGCTGAGCCTGATCTTCGATACCATAGAAAATCGCACCAATCATCTGGGGCAATTTATCGAGGGTTATGCCCGTTTTGCCAAGCTGCCCAGTCCCAGAAAACACGTTATTCCATGGGCCCGCTTGCTGCCTGAGTTGGCTGAGCATTACGCCTTTGTCTGCCGGGAGACCCCTACGCTGACTTTGCTGGCCGATGAGGTGCAGCTGGAGCAGGTGTTGCTGAATCTGCTCAAAAACGCCCATGAGTCCGGCTCGGCACCTGAGGAGATTGAGCTGCAGATAGCCAGCCGCTCCGGTTGGCGCAGCGATGCTGCCGACCCGGTTGCCGGTGTCAGTATCTGCGTGATGGATCGCGGCAGTGGCATGTCAGCGGAGGTGTTGTCGCAGGCGCTGTTACCCTTCTATTCCACCAAGCCTCAGGGCAGTGGCCTGGGACTGGCGCTTTGCCGGGAGATTGCCGAGGCTCACGACGGTCGTCTCAGTCTGCAAAACCGTCAGGATGGTGGCTTGCTGGTTCAGCTGTGGTTACCGCAACAGTGAGTCATACTTTCGGGTGATTTTCAACGGATCTCGACTCAGCCGAAATAGCTATTTTTCAGGTAAATATGTCGCTGGCGGGTGACTCGGTTCCGGCGCTGCTGTTAATGTAATGCTCTTGTTAAAGGAATGGCCTTTTCAGGCAACAAAGGGAATTTTCGGGGACAATGCCGCACTCTGTCTTGTTATCCATGCGCTGTATCTTGTGCTTACTGATGCTGACACTTGCGTCTGCTCCGGCGTTGGCCGCAGCCGAGGCGGATGACATAGAGATCAGTGGCCTGGTCATAGACAGAACCCTGACCCGCTTTGGCAAGGATTTTGGTTTTTACTACTCGGGGTATTGGCGGGATCTGCCCTTTACCCAGGGATTCAATGTCACCCTTTACGAGACGGTTTTCCCTCAGGCCGGCACCTTGCTGACACTGGAGGTTAACGGTACCCGTATTTACCAAACCCATTTTGGCCGCAGAGCCAGTCCCATCAAGGAACGGGCCGAACAGGCGATTCTCTTGACCATAGATTATATCGCCTCGGTCAGAGCCCAATCCATGACAGGGGAATTGGGATCCAATTGGGATGGAATTTAGGAAGCAAGCACAATGACACTCAGGATGTTAATCGTAGCCGGCGCCTTGCTGGCTTTTTCGGGGCAGGCCACCGAACTGGTCTATACCCCAATCAACCCCAGTTTTGGCGGTAACCCTCTCAACGGTTCGTTTCTGCTGAGCAAGGCCCAGGCCCAAAATGACAATCAGGCCGCCGGCAATGAAAAGGACTTTGTTACCCGCTTCAAGGAGTCGCTGGAGCGTAACATTATTAACTCAATCACCCGCGGTGTGGCCGACGGTGAGATAACCGACGGTGTGTATGACACGGGTGACTACCGCGTCGAAGTCGCCTCCACAGGTAACGGCGTGATGTTGACCATTACCAACCTGCTTTCCGGCGAAGTCACTGTGATAGAGATGCCTATCTATGGAGGTAATCCATGAGGTGGCTGGCACTGGTTCCACTGTTACTGCTGGGGGGCTGCAGCCTGGTTCCCAAGCCTGATTTGAATATCAATGAGGCCCAGGTAAATCCCTTGAGTGAAACCATGAAGGCGCTGCAGTCGCGTCCGGGGCCGCGTTTCCCTATCCCGGTTGCGGTTTACTCTTTCCGGGATCAGACCGGGCAATATAAGCCCCAGGCCAATGTCAGTTCCTTCTCGACCGCAGTGACCCAGGGGGCCACTTCCATGCTGGTGCAGACTCTGCTGGATTCCAGGTGGTTTACCCCTGTGGAGCGGGAAGGGTTGCAGAACCTGCTGACCGAGCGCAAGATCTCAGGTAAGCAGCAGGGGCGCAATAATGAAGTGCCGACCCTGACCAATGCCAGGCTGCTTCTGGAAGGCGGGATCATCAGCTATGAAACCAACGTGGAAACCGGCGGCAGTGGCGTGGAATACTACGGCATAGGCGCCTCTGAGCTGTACCGGGAAGATCAGGTGACCATTTATCTCAGGGCGGTGGATGTACACACAGGTAAGGTGCTAATGTCGGTCAATACCACCAAGCGGGTGTTCTCTCAGGAGATGCGTGCCGGCCTGTTCCGTTACACCAGTTTGAACCGCCTGGCCGAGGCCGAAGTGGGCTTTACCACCAATGAGCCGGTACAGTTTTGTGTGTTGCAGGCGATAGAACTGGCGGTCTCCGAGCTTATCGATAAGGGGAGCCGCATGGGTTACTGGAGCGCCGAGGCTTCGGGCGACGACAACAGCCTGAGTCAGGGATAAACAGCTTGAGCGATAGGTAAACCGCAGTTTGTTGATTTTTAAAAAGAAGGGCCCGCAATTGCGGGCCCTTTGTTTGACTAACTCCAGGGCGTTCATTTCAGCTGGTTCATTTCAGAAGGCCGATTTCAAGCGGCAGGTTTCCGGCTGCCATTAGGTTTTGACTCCAAATGGCTAGGCTGCCACACCGCGCCAGAACAGGCGAAAGCTGGCGTCTCTGGCCTCCCGGGTGGCCTTCTGAGGCTGGTTGCAGAAGAAGCGCGCCGCCGCCAGGAACTGGCTGTGGCAAGTCTCCAGCAACAGCTCTCTGGGTAGGTCAGCCAATACCCCTTGGTTGATGCCCTGCTCCAACAGTTCAGCGATAAAGCCGAGAATGCCATGCATTGCCTGCTGCCTGACCGCTTCACTGACACTGGGTGACATGGCGTATTGCACGAAGAAGCTCAGCTTCAGAGGCTGTGCCAGCGCCCAATCTAGCCCGGCCTGCCACAGCATTTCTGCCTGCCGCGGCAATTCAGTGGTGGTAGCCGGCGCCTTTGGCAAGCTTGCTGAAATGGCGTCGGCAAACTCTGTCTTTATGGCCAGAAACAGCTGGTCCATCAGGATTTCTTTACTGCTAAAGTGATGGAACAAGGTGCCTGTGGCCACGCCGGCGTGGCGGGCTATGCTGGCGGTCGAGGTGGCATAGAAACCTTGCTCGACAAACAGTTGCAATGCGCTGCCCAGGATCTGCTGCTTCTTGTCCTGTTTGCCGCTCAATGCCCGGGTTGCTTCGTTGCTGCGCTTCATCTGAGAAACACCTTCAGCAGCAGCTTCTGGATCCCCTTGCCGTAGGGCGGATGCACCAGTTTGCCGGTATTGAGTCGCCCCCGGGACAGCACAGTGCGGGCGTGGCTGAAGGTGCGAAACCCTTCCTGGCCGTGGTAGTGCCCCATGCCGGACGGACCTATGCCACCGAAGGGGGCATCGTCGGCGGCCACATGAAACACGGTTTCATTGATACAGACACCGCCAGAGTGGGTTTGGGACAATACCTTTTGCTGCACCTCTTTATCGAAACTCATCAGATACAGGGCCAAAGGTCTGGGGCGCGCCTTGATATAGTCGAGCGCCTGCCCCAGCTCTTGATAACTGACCAAGGGCAGCAAAGGGCCGAAGATCTCTTCCTGCATTAGTTTCATATCGTCGCTGACCTTGGTCAGCAGCAAGGTGGGCCATTTGCGCTGTTCGGCGCTGGGCAATTTGCTGAGTGGTTGCTCGCGGTCGGCGGCAAATACCTGTGCCCCTTTGGCGGTGGCATCTTCCAGGAGGGCGACCAGTCTGGCGGCCTGACGCTCGTTGAGTATCTGGCCATAGTCCGGGGTGTTGGCAAAGTCGGGGTAGAACTGCTGGAAGCGGCGCCGATAGGCGCTAATAAACTCGGCCTCTTTACCACTGGGGCAGAGAATATAGTCGGGGGCGACACAAATTTGCCCGGCGTTGAGGCACTTGCCGTAGATGAGGCGCTCTACCGCTGTCTCCATGGGCATGTCCCGAGCGATTAACACAGGAGACTTGCCTCCCAGCTCCAGGGTGACAGGAGTGAGATTATCGGCCGCCGCGCGCATCACATGGCGTCCTACCTGAGTCGAGCCGGTAAACAGCAGATGATCGAAGGGCAGGGCGGAGAAACTGGCGGCAATCTCGGCTTCCCCTTCAATCACACAGACCTCGGAGCCATTGAAGACTTCGGCCAGCAGGGTACGCAGGGCGGCATTGGTGTGGGGAGTAAATTCAGACAGCTTCAACATGGCGCGGTTACCGGCGGCAATCACTGTGGCCAGCGGACTCAAGGACAACATGATAGGGAAGTTCCACGGCACTATGATGCCCACCACGCCTTTGGGCTGATACTCCACCCTGACACTGGCCGGGGCCAGCAATAATCCGGCATGGCGGCGACTGGGTTTCATCCAGCGTTTGAGATGCCTGAGGCTGTAGTTGATCTGGGTAACGACCGGCAGTATATCGGAGATCAGGCTATCGTCGGTCGACCTGTGGCCATAGTCGCGACTGAGTGCATCCGTGAGGGCCTGTTGGTGTTTCAGCAAGGCTTGTTTCAGCGCCTTGAGCTTGGCCTTGCGCTCGCCAAGGCTTGGCATGGGGGCGGCACTGAAAGCCTGGCGCTGCACGGTGAATTTTTGCAGCAGCTGCTGATTCTCCACTGTGAGCGGCTCTGGGTTAACAAGCGACATTTTGCCTCCTTCGGCAGTCATTAAGCTGCTTTTAAAGTAACCGACTGATTAGTCGGTCTGATGTTAGTTCAGTCTGCGCCGGTTGGCAATAGCAGAGCTATATTTGATATGGATCACAGAATGCATCACGGCCGCCAACTAGACTGAAATCGAATAGATGGGGCCTTGTTTTTGAAATCGTTGACATAAGGAATTGATGATGAGCTTGAACATGCATGGTATTTCAATCGGAATTGAGCGTTATGGTGATGACGATTTCTTTGTCACCATGAAAGCCGTGGGAAAACTGACCCACGAAGACTATGAATACATGGTGCCTATGCTGGAGTCGGCGATAGCCGGTGTGAAGGATCCGGATATTTACGCTCTGCTGGATGTCACCGAAATGGATGGTTGGGAAGCCAGAGCCATGTGGGACGATCTCAAGTTGGGGATCAAGCATGGGCGCCATTTCGAGAAGATTGCCATCATAGGCAATACCAGTTTGCAGGAATGGATGACCAAGATGGCCGACTGGTTTACGCCAGGGGACATGAAGTTCTTTGTTGATCGCCTCGATGCCATCGACTGGCTGAAAGACTAAATCGCCTTGCCATGAAACGCCCGCGACCTGTGAGGAGGTGCGGGCGTTTTTTTATTGCCATTCCAACAGGGTTTTGAGCTGCTCGCTACGCTCCTGAGTCAAGAGTGCCTGCCACTCCTGCTCAGTGGTGGACTCCTGGAGCGCGGCAAATAGGCGTGCATTGCTGTCGCGGTATTTAAGCCACAACCTCTGCACCGCGCGAAGGTCTTCTTTGGTGACTTCAAACATATAAAGCTCGGGGTCATCCGCAGGGCGCAGTTTCTTCATCAAGGCGCGGTACAGCTGGTTGAGCTCTTTGTCGGCGCCGGCAAAGTCAGGGAAAGTGCTCACCACTTGCTCTCCCTTACTGAGCATTTCCAAACGTGCCAGATAGTCTTGCCGCTGCTCGCTCTGGGAGCCGATAATAAAGGCGCTGCGCCCACTGCCGCCATGGCCTTCCTCCCTTGAGGTTTTCGCTTGCAGCCATAGCTCGAATGCGCTGTTGGCCGGCTCGAGTAATTTAAGCGGCGCTTGCCCCAGGCGTTGCTTGATGCTTTGGTTGATCCCTTCTTGTTTGGCGAGGCGCTGTTGCTCCAGTCGCTTTTCTTCCCGGGAGGCGCAAAAGCCCATTCCCATACCACTGGTAATAGCGTTGCAGAGATCAAATTCAGTGGTCTGTTTGGCACCAGGGTCGAGTTTGAGCCTGTCTTTGACGGCGATATCCAGCTCGGCCGGTACCTCGGCGCCATAACAGATGAGCTGCAGCACCTGGCGATCATAATTGTTGCCATCTTGCAGTTTGGAGAGATTCTCGGCCTGTTGCCACAAACGATAGCTGTAGCCTTCCTCTAAGGGCGCGCTCAGAGCATTGAGCCGGTTGAAATCGGGCTTGCCGGCATAGATGCAGGCATCCAGCGTGGTTTGATAGTCGAAGCTAAAGTCCGGATGGTGACTTTGATACTGTTTTAACACCTCGCCCAGCCTGAGCGGGTCGGCACTATTTGCTGAGCCGCCGCGGGTCAACAGGCGATCTGTCAGGTAATAGAATGCCTTGGGGTGACCGGCCCTTGCTGCCTGGCTTAAATGCGCTATGTCTTCAGCCAAAGGTAAGGAATAACTGTAGCTCAGCATGAAGTGGGCTTCGCTGCTGCCAAGGGCCGCAGCCTGCTCATAGAGCGGCTTGGCCTGCTGGCTCTGTCCGGCTTGTTGCAGCGCCTTGGCACGCTCTACCAGGCTGGCGGCATCCTCGGCGTAAACTGGAGTAAAAATAATCACCAATAGGCTTACTGCTGCGGGTAAATGGAGTAAAGTATTCATAGGGTGCTTCAAAATATTGCAATATAACTTGTTGATATTATTCGACAGGTATCTCATCAGTCGATGCCTGTCGTGTCAAGGAGGTCACTATGCGTAACAAAGATATCCTCTGGCCCACTGATTTCAGTGATACAGCTGCCAATGCATTGAGATATGCCATTGAAATGGCCAACCTTTATCATGTTGGGCTGCGTATTTTGCACGTAGTGGATCAGCCCATAGGTGATGAAAACTATCAGTTGTTGATCATCACTCCGGAAGAGTTGGCGCAAACCATGGAGAAGGCCGCCGCCGAGAAGATGCATGAGTTGCTGGCCAAGCTGAACAGTCCACTGAAAATTGAAACTGTCATTCGCCGCGGTGACGCAGTTGAGGAGATCCTGGCCGAAGCCGAGTCTGCCGATGTCGGTATGATAGTGATTGCCAGCCACGGTCGCAGTGGCCTGGCCCATTTTCTCAGTACCAATGTGGCCGAGGCCGTGGCCAACAAGGCTCGCTGCCCCGTGTTGGTGGTGAAGTAACAAGTCGATGCGGCTTGAATGAGTACTAGAACGAGGAGCCGGGCTGCTCGAGAAAGGCCAGCTCCTCGGCGGTCGACTGCCGTCCCAATATGGCATTGCGATGGGGATAACGGCCAAACCTGTCAATAATCGCCTTGTGCCTCAACTCAAAGTCATAGTTGTCCCTGGTTTGTTCCGAGGCGAACAGTTTCTGTGCCTGCTGATGAATAACTGCCGACTCGCTGTGCATAAAGGGCATATAAAGAAATGCCAGCATAGGGGCTTGCAGCTGTTTGTCGGCGCCTATGCTGATCGCCTCCTGCGCCAGAGCCAATGCCATGGGATCGGCACTGAAGGCATCGGGAGTGTCGCGGTGAATGTTGCGTGAGAACTGATCCAGCAGCAAAATTTCCGCCAGGCGCCCTTGTGGCGTTTGTCGCCAATGCCATAACTCGCCCTGACGGGCCGCATGTAGCAAGGCACCGAAACGACGCTCAATTGTGTTGTCAAACTCAGGATCTTTGACCCACCAGGCCTTGGGGCTTATCTCTTCAAACCAAAAATGGATTATCTGTTGTGGCTTGTACTCGGAAGCGGTTTGAACTGACATGGCAATTCCTTCTATTTGAATGGGATTAAATCCAGTTGCTGTGATCATGGGCAATAAGCCCAAGGGTTTGCGCCGCGATATCCTGCGCCTTGGTCAGCGGAATGGCAGGCAGTGTCAGTTCGCCGCTGGCCAGCCCAAGTTTGAGGCTCGCGAGGCCTCGGCGTTTTTGCCCCCGGCTTTGGATTAGCTGCAGATGTTGCACCTTGCTCAGCGACACCAACTGCCAACTGTGGCCTAGGAGCCCCTTGTGGATCCAGAGATCGTTTTCAACCCGCCAAAAACCCCATTGACGATAGCGCAGATAAAGCGCCAGGACAGCCAACACTCCGGCCAGCAACAGCAACCAGGTCTCTGCTGTAGGGCCGGTAAATGCCCATGTCAGCGGCGCCGGCGTTAAGCACCACAGCGCCCTATAGTAAAACCAGCTCGGGTGAATGGGGTGCCAACGATTCGGAATACGGTCGGCCTTGCTGCTTCTTTGGTTGAGCCTTTTTAGCAGGCGATGCACTTCGCCTCTACCGAGCGATGGCACCAACATGTGATTGTTGCTACCACCTTCCACCTCATTGCCTTTTACCTGCTTGAAGCTCAGAGTCCAGCGTTTCAGCCAGCGGGCCAGCAACGGCTGCTGCAAACTGATGAGTTGAATTCTGTGCTGCTTGAGTATGTCTTGCTGGTGGGACAGCAGGCCGCCGCTACGCTGTAATGTTTCCAGTTCCTGGGTCAGGCGGTAGGGGGCATATTTCAGCAGCGCCGCGACTATTGAGATCAAGGAAAACAGCAGATAGCCAAGGAGCAGAAGGCCAACAAGGAACCCCAGCTCCAGCAGCAGGTTGCCACTCACCTGCTGCTGATGCCAGTCGAAGACTTGTATCAGCCCCAGCTCCATCAGTTGACTGCCTTCGAGCTGGCTGAGTACCGGACCTGCAATGACGGCAAACCAAACAAAATTATTCTGATACAGGCCAAAGAGTGCCAGCTCTGCCAGGGACTTCTTCACCAGTAAGCGGGAGTTTGGCGGTGCTGAGGTGGGGGCGCTTTCGTCTGTGTCGGCCCGTTTCATCAATTGCCGCCTCAGTGACTCGGCCTGAGCTTGGGTGACTGCGCTTAAGCAGGCTTCATCCTTGGCCGAACCCGCAGTTTCCACTATCAAGTTACCCAGTCGCAACGGCTTGAAGTAAAAAGGCTGTTCCAGACGCACATTCTGAATTCTGTCTATCGGCAGCTCGACTTTGCGCTTGAACAGGGCGCCGCTGTGGACCTCGAGTTGTCCTCGAGTCAAGCGATAACGGAATTTGCGCCAGCTCAACAGTCCATGGGCAAAAATCACTACCAAGGTCAATGCCAGCGCCAGTGGCAGCCAGACGGAGTCAAATCCCTGCTGCCAGCCGGTATAGAGGATAGGCACCAGGGCATAGCCGTTGCTGAGGAAGTGTTTCAGGCTGGTGAGGCTGAAACTGATGATCGCCCAGGGTGAGAGCGAGTGCCAGTTGGCTTGCTGCACCTGGCTCAATTCGGCGTCTCCATCGAGGTTTCACCGCCATCCTTCCCCGCCAGAGACAACAGATGTTGGCGCAGCGCTTCGGCTACTTCAATATCCAGCCCGGGCAGGCTGACCTCGGCCGCCGAACTGCCGGCACTGTAGCAGCGCAAACTTGTCAGCCCGAAATGGCGCTGCAATGGCCCCTGAGACAGGCTCACATGTTGCAGCCTGCTGGCCGGCATGGCGGTATGGCTCTGCCACCAAAGCCCTTCACGCAGCAAAATGCCATATTCACAAACGCCATAAGCCATGGCTTCGGCTTGTTTTTGATTGAGCCAGGTCTTGAATCCCAAAAGCAGCAGTGCCAGCGTGACCGAGATGATGACTCCAAGACCACTCAGCTTGGCACTGAGTAGCAAAGCAGGCACTAGCAGCAGTATGACCAGCGCCATCAGCAGCAGGTTTTGCCACAGCAATTGTTGGCGGTAGCGGGAAGACAAACGGGTCAAGGGTTGGCTGTCAAAGCCCAACCACTGCTGCTGAGGCAGGGGCGAGTGGGGCGAGTGGGTATCCATGTGCTTTGAGTCCTTGAGGCATTGACCTGACTATAGCAATAGAGAGTTTGTCGCTTCAAGCAGCTAGCTTGGATGGCAGAGACTTGATGCAGTTCCGGATCCTGAGCGATTGCACTTGTGTTAACAACTGGATATCAAGTAGTTTGGTAGCAAGACTTTGTTGCCCGTGTGGCGCTTGCCTCCCAAACGCGCCGTTACTGGCTGTAAACCATCAGGACGATGAGTATGTTCCAAGCCGATAAGGTATCCAAACAGCAAACCGCCTTTCTGCGTAAGCTCTATCTGGCCCATCTGATAGACGATACCCAACATAACCTGTTGTCCTTACAGAAGGAAACCGGTATGCCGCGCCGCACCTTACAGGACGCCATTGCCGCCTTCGGCGATATAGGTATTCAGGTGGACTTTATTCAGGATGGCCGCCGGAATAACTCAGGGCACTACCATATCCGCACCTGGGGCCCGATTAACAGCGCCTGGGTCGGCACTCACCTGGAGCAGATCCGTGCCCTGCTGTTCGCCGACAGTTGAATCCGCCTGTTGTAACAGCAGCATACCGGCCAGAACCGCCTGGATATGGCGCTGCTGGATAAATTCATAGTAACGCTGATCCTGCAGTTGATTGCCTTTAGCCTTAAACTCGCACTGCGTCTGCATTCCCACTACTAGATCACCATTGCTGCCAAATGGCGGTAACTCCAGGTTATAGCCTTTGAAATAGTTGTGTGGTAGTTCTTTGTTCCAAAACAGTTGCCAATGATTGTTCCCGCAGTTGGGAATGGGCTCGGCCATGGCCGCTAGGGTTTGCCGTGCCAGTAGCTCACGAATGGCATCATAATTCAGCTTTGAGTCGGTTGTCGGGCATGGTAAATCCTCCAGCTCTATAGTAACCGGCGATGAATCTATCGGATCCTTGATGCCATAGAACTTGGCTCTGCGCTCCCCCTTGAGATAGTGGGTAAGCTTGGTTGTGAACAGCGGAAACAGGCCAACAAGGGATGGCCCGTGATAGACGGGGGTGACATGGGCGGGCACGCTGACATCCTGCAACAGATGCAGCAGGGCACCGACAAAGTAATCCCGCTGGGCCGAGTCATTGGCCATGGTTAACCCAAGTTGGGCCCTGGCCCACAGGCGTTGCTGTGACATATTGACAAGTCCGGGCTGCACTGTCTCTTTGTCGATTTTATCCGGATGATAAAAGTGCCAGTTGCCAACGCGGCGATAGGCCGGAAACAGTTGATCACTCCAGGGATTATCATACAGGGAAGAGGGCAGTTTGGCGGCGCCTTCATCCATGGCCAGGTTGCCGTCCTGCAGTCGCTGTAATCTGGCGGAGTTGACTACTTCACCGCGGCATTGCGCCAGTTTCTGATAGCTGAGTTCGGTGAGGCGCAGGTGTCCGGGTTTGGGATCATAGGCCATTGCTGAGTTGCAAAGCAGTAAGCTACACAACAAAGCCATGCCGGCCGAGAGAGTAGTGGTTTTCATCGAGTCTTCCTGACAGGCTTCCTAAAGGGTGAGTCGCAAAATCGCGGGTGCTGCGAAGGCTTATTTAATACCTTTCGCCACTCATTTTCGCTAAATAAATCCGCTTCTATGCGCGGCGACAGAGTAGCCCTGTCGCGAGTTGGCACTGTTTACATTTTTATGGCCAAGCCCGGCTTTTTCAAGTCTGGTTTCTAAGACCAGGTTTTTCAAGCCAGGTAGAGAGCAAACCCAAGCCAGCTAAGGCCAAGCAGTATCCAGGGAAACCACAGCAGCCACTTGGGGGCATGGGATGGCGTTATTTCTGCCGCATCTGCGCTGTCATCCGAGTCGTGCTGGAGCCTGTTTTTCTGTCTCAGCTCTTGCTTGCGCGCCTTGTCTCTTGCTCTGGCCTTGGCCTTTTGTTGCTTCTTGTATTCGGCAATGCCTTTCTCTATGCCCTGGGCAATGAGGCGGGTTTGCTCCTTGGTCTGCCCCGCCTTTTGAGTGGCTTTGGCCATGCGCATGGCTTCGGTTTGGGTTTCGTTGGAAATCGCTGGCTTCTTGTTCATCTCTGATGGGGTTGATGACTGACCCTAGGATTATACCTGCCTGCTTGGAGTTCTGACCACAGACGGCTTCACATCAAAGGCGCCTGTCGGTGCTGAACTTGTTCGGGGTCAAATGCTCTTATGGCAGGGCCATAATGCAAGGGCCTTTATTGGCAAGATTTTGATAGCTTTAAAAATAGAGTCTCTGCCCCTGCTCGTCGGCGAAGGTGCCCGGTTCATAGTGCCAGACCCTGGAAATCAGTTCAGGCGTCAAAGCCTGTTGGGGCTCGCCCTGAACCAGGAGTTTTCCTTTGTCCATAACCAGCAACTGATCGGCATAGTGACTGGCCTGGTTGAGGTCGTGCAGCACGGCCAATACAGTGTAGCCCTGCTCATGAGCCAGCTCTCTGGCGAGTCGCAGTACTCTGTGTTGCTGGGCCAAATCCAGCGCCGAAGTGGGTTCATCCAGCAAGAGTACAGACGAGTGCTCGGCCTGGGCCAATTGAGTCAAAACCCTGGCCAACTGAACCCGCTGGCGTTCACCGCCGGACAGTGCCGGATAGCTGCGCTCACTCAGGTGAGCCAGATCCAGACGCCACAGTTGCTGCTCAACCAGTTGGGCGGCATCTCTCGCACTGAGACTGAGAGGATACAGGCCCATGGCTACCACTTCACGAACGCTGAAGGGAAAGCTGAGACTCGAGTGTTGCGGCAACATGGCCAGATGCCTGGCCAAGGCTTGCTTCGGCCACTGCCCAAGAGGCGAGCCGTGAAGGCTTATCCGCCCGGCATCGGCCTTGAGCTCCTGAGTCAACAACCGCAGCAGACTGGACTTGCCGGCGCCATTGGGCCCCAGTAGAGCGTAAAATTGGCCGCTTTGCAGTCGGCAACTGACATCGGTCAGCAAGGGCTTGTTGTCGACTCTGGCATGTAGATGTTTGAGCTCCAGTACTTGCTCAGTAACTGCGGTGGACTCAAATGATATAGCCGGTGTTTGTGCGGCAGTTGTCGTGGTCACGGATTCGAGTGAAGGCATGGAGTACCTCAATAAAGCTTACGTCGCTGACTCAGCAGCAGATAGAGGAAGAAGGGAGCGCCGAGCAGAGCCGTCATCAGGCCGACAGGGATCTCGGCCGGTGACATCAAGGTGCGGGCCCCTGAGTCGGCCAAGGCCAGCAGCACGGCGCCGAGAATGGCACTCAGCGGCAGCAGTTGCCGATGATCCGGCCCCTTGAGCAGCCGCACCAGATGTGGTACCACCAGTCCGATAAAACCTATGATGCCGGTGGCCGCCACGGCAACACCGACACCCAAAGAGCAGAGTAAGATCAACTTCAGCTTGAGCCTGTCTACCTCTATGCCCAGATGACGCGCCTCGGATTCGCCCAGCAACAGGGCGTTGAGCGCCAATGCCTGTTTGTTGAACTGCCAACTCACCAAGGCCAGTACCGGCAGACAGATAAATACAGATTGCCAACTGGCACCGGCGATGGCCCCCAACTGCCACAGGCTGAGATCCCGCAGTGCCATGTCGTTGGCAAGGAAAGTCAGCATGCCAATTCCGGCACCGGCCAGGGCGGTAATAGCCACCCCGGCCAGCAGGAGTAACACCACTGAGGTGCTGCCACCTGAAGTGGCGAGCCGGTAAACCAGTAAACTGGTTGCCAGACCGCAGAGAAAAGCACCAAGGGGGACGGCATAGCTGCCAAGATGTGGCAGCAGCACTATGCAGATGGCGGCTCCCAGCGCCGCGCCCGAGGACACACCTATGATGCCGGGATCCGCCAGAGGGTTACGAAACAGGCCTTGCATTACGGCGCCGCACTGTGCCAACAGGGCGCCGACAATCAGTGCCAGCAAGGTTCTCGGCAGACGGACATTTTGCACTATCAGGGCATTGGCTTCCTGCCCGGCGGCGATTGAGCCAAGCAGGGAGTCGATTATATCGCTCAAGCCTATGGTCACAGGTCCGGTTGCTATCGAGAGCAATGCGGAAAACAGCAGCAGGCTGGCGAGTCCTGGCCAGAGCCAGGGATGGCGGTGGGGGGGCAGCACGGCAGCCATGATTATTGCTCCAGCAGTTCCTGATTCAGGGATTCGGCCGCTTCAATGGCGGAGATACCCAATCCCCCGAGCAATGCCTGAGGTTGAAGATCCCGGATCAAACCGGCTTTTCCGGCCGGAGTATGGGCCAGTAGCGGCATGCTCTTAAGTAGCTTATCGGCTTGAGGTTCTGGTTGCTCGCTGGCGCTTGAGAGTAAAATCAGCTCTGGCTTGAGCGCCAGAATGCCTTCCTGAGACAGGCTGCGGTAGCCGCTGAAGTCGGCGGCGTTGGTGGCACCGGCCAGCTGGATAATGATATCGGCGGCCGTATCGGCGCCGCCGACCCTGGCGGGACGCTCTGACTGCAACAACATAAACATGATTCTGGGCGGATGTTCGAATTTGGCCGCTGATTGCGCCAATTGCTGTAACCTGTCACCCAGGGTATTGGCCAGTTCGGTGGCGGCTTTTTCCTTATTCAGAGCCTTTCCCAGAGTGAGAATATTTTGCTGTAGTTGCTCGGCGGTATCGGCCGCATTCAGGGTGATAACCGGCACACCGGCCTGTTTTACCAGCTCTATACTGCTGGCCGGTCCCATCACAGAGGTGCCAATCAGGAGATCCGGTTTTTGCGCCAATATGCCCTCGGCTGAAAGCATTCTGTGGTAGCCGAGTCTTGGCAGTTTCAGCGTTCCTGGCAGGGCGCTGCTGGCGTCAACAGCCACCAGTTGTGGGGCGGCATCCAATGCCAGTACCAATTCAGTGACGCCGGCACCGGCACTGATCACTCGCTTGGGAGGTTCTTCTGCGGCAAAAAGCGGCATGGCGAGCAGGCCACAGAGGAAGATAAGAGAGTTTTTCATTCTAGCTCCAAAATAATTCAGGGACTCATCGCCACAGACTTGTGTCTGAGGTTTCATCAGTTGTTTAGGGTTCCATCAGGACCCGGGTCTGGCTTATTTCCAGCCGCTGCAGCAGACTCAGCAGCTGCATCAGCGGCTGGACTCTTGCCTCCTTGTCGGCGGCTACCACCAAAGTCAGTTCGGGATTGTCGGCCAGCGCCTGAGTCAGTGCCTGCTCGAACGCGTCGAACCGGGCAAATTTTTGTTCGTTGAGCGCCCAGAACGGCGCCTGGGGTAACACGCTTACCGTCAATTGAGTCTGTGCTTGTGGGCTCAAAGTTGTGGCACTGTTATCCGGCACTTCAATCGGCAGGCTCAATAACTTGGGATTGGCTGTGAGCAGCAAAAACACCAGCACAATGAAGATGATGTCTATCAATGGGGTTAGATCCAGGCCGCTATCCAGGCCATGCTCTTCCTTAATTTCAATCATGACAGCGGCTCCGGATGGCGACGCTTGCCATTGATTTGACTGAGTTTGGTCAGGTTAAAAGCAGCGTAATCATTGTCTTCGCCCTGCAGTGGAACTCCTTCCAGCCAAAGGTTGAGTTGATTCAGTACATGGGCGCAGGAGGCCACTGAGCGCTCGGCCCAGAGTCCGAACAGCTGTGCTCCCAACAGCGCGGGTACGGCGATCAACAAGCCGGCGGCTGTGGTGTACATGGCCAATCCCAAGCCCGAGGCCAACAAGGCCGGAGTGATACTGTCACTCTGATTGGCGCCAATATCGTTGAACATCTCCAGTAGCCCCAGCACAGTGCCGAGCAAACCCAGAAGCGGGCTGATGGCACCTATGTATTGCAGCAACTTGAGCCCGGCGTGGAGTTTGCGTTTCTCCTTTGCCAGCCAAAGTGACAACAACTCTTCCCGCAGCGCCTTGGGTTGTGCGGCCTGTCTCAGCAAATGGCGGGCACCGCAGGAAATCAGTCCCCGGTTATCTTTCAGGCGTTCAAGCAGGCTGTCACAGCTTTCATCCAGTGTGCCGCTGCGCAATTCGCCGAGCCAGGATTGGCGCCTGAACAGGCTCGGCAACAAGATGGCAAAGCGCTCCAGCAATATCATCAGGGTCAGAAAGGCGCAGATGAGCAAAGGCCAGGTGAGATCGCCAAGTTGCTGGTGCAGGCTTTGGTACAAACTTAATTCCATCGTGTCTCCAACTGTTAATTAAGGGCGAAGCGAACCGGCACCCTGACTTTGAAACGGGCGGCTGAGGCTTGGGAAGGAATGCTGAACTGCCAGTGGCGTACAGCGGCCAATGCCGCTTCATCCAGAATGGAATAGCCTGAGCTGCTGACGAGCAGGGCGTTTTGGGTTTTGCCTTGATGATCAAAGAAGATGTCCACCAGAGCCGTGCCCTCAAAGCCCCGCTTGCGGGCGAGTCTGGGGTAGCTCGGCGGCGTCGGCGGGCTGGCAAATACAGGCTCAGCCAGCTCTATGGTGTGATTCAGCCCTGGGGTGCCGGCTGTTTGAACCGGCGACGAAGGAATGCCCGGCTTCTCCTCACGGTGCACAGGTTCTGCTCGCGGAGTCGTTGAGGCGTGTTTCGGTTCAGATTTCTCTGTTATCTCTCGCGGCTTTTCCTGAGTCGGTTGTGGCTTGCTCATCTTTGAAGTTTGTTTCTGACTCGCTTTGGCAGGCTTGGCTTTGAGCTGCTCTGACTTTGGCGGCTCAGGTTTCGCCACATTCTGTTTCAGCGGTTCTTGATGTTGAGGGGCTTTATGTTCAGCTTCTTTATGCTTAGCGGATGGGGCTTTTGTCGCAGGGTGGCTTTCGGCGGTAGCAGTCTGGTTTTGAGTCTGGGCAGAGGCAGTTTGGGACGCTGCAGCAGGGGCTGCGCTGAAACTCAATTGCAAACCGCCCTTGGTGGGCATTACCAAAGGATCTGGGGTGGCAGTCTGAGAGGCCAATACGGCACTCTGAAGTGACAATGCCATGAGCGCAAAACCACAATAACGCTTGGGGGTCACGCCGTTACTCCTGTTTACAACCGCTTGTTGCGGCGGGTGAATGTTTAAATTCAACTAAGCAATGACCCGTAAGGCTCAATGCTGTTCTGTCTTGGGTCGGCTCTGTCCCTGAGCCGCCACCATTCCATGGTTCCTGCCTTTACTGCCCGGTCAGCCTTTACCGTTTGGATAGCGCCGCTATTCTGCTGCTACAGACGGTACCACTCCCGGAACTTACCCTTCCTTTGGGTTAAGATATACGAGTAGAAATAAGATCGCAAATGATAATAATTATTATTTGATCCTTTTCTAAAGCTAAGCTAGAGTGCCAGCTTAAGTGGTGTTATCCCGGGCCTGCGGCCCTCTGTCTCAACTTGTTTTTCAGAAACACCACTCCCATGAGAAAGGCTGGAGATACAGCCTGATAATCTGTTTGAGGATCAAGATGATGAATAGAAAGCCGCTGGTTATGGCTATTACTCTGGCACTGGGAACCCCCTTCCTGAGTCTGGCCGCTGTTGCCGAGCAGGTGAAAACAGCAGAATTTGATGAGATGCTGGTAAGTGCTACCCGCATTCAGGAGAAAGTCTCTGAGTCCAGCCGCAGTGCTGCGGTTGTCGGCGAAGAGCAGTTGGCCGAGAAGCAGGGCGACTCGGTGGCCGAAGTGCTCAAGACTGAAGCCAACATCAATATCGCCAATGGCCCCAGGGCGTCTGCCCAGCAGGTGGAAATTCGTGGTCTCAGTGGTCAGAGGGTATTGCAGACCATAGATGGCGCCAGGCAAAACACCAGCGCCGGCCACAGAGGTACCTTCTTTATGGACCCTGAGCTGCTCAGTTCTGTTGAGGTGGTACGCGGCCCGGCTTCCAGCCTTTGGGGCAGTGGCGCCATAGGCGGTGTGGTATCACAAAACACCAAGTCGGCCAGGGAGATGCTCGACGAAGGCCAGAGCTTTGGTGGCTATCTAAAGCAGGGCTATGAAACCAATGGCCAGCGCAGCAAGAGCAGTGGTGCCATTTATGGTGCCAAGGGCAGTATCGACTGGTTGTTGAACGGCAGCTACAGCGATGGCGACAACATCAAGGCAGGTAATGACAATACCCTGGGAAACAGCGCCAGCCGCAGCCGCAGTGGCTTGGCCAAGTTTGGTTGGCAGTTGGATGAAGCGCAAAGGCTGCAACTTTCCGGCAGGATCAACGAGATCTCCGAAGCCGTGCCCAGCAACCCGGCCACAGATGTCAGCAACAGTGTGCCTCTGGTGCGCCGTGACAGCAAAGATTCCAACCTGACCCTGGACTACAGCCTGGCACCAAGTAGCAACGCCCTGCTGGATCTGGATGCCAAGTTCTACTGGAACAAGACAGATTATGATGAGAATCGCCTGACCAAGGGCCAGTTCGACACCACAGAATATGAAACCCTGGGGTTCAGTATTGCCAATCGCAGTCAATGGCAGGGGCTCAAATTAACCTATGGTCTGGACGGCTACCGCGACCAGATAGAAACCTTCCGTGATGACAGCGGCCAGAGCGGTCAGCGTCCCGGCAACATAGATGGTGAGTCTCGGGTGTGGGGCGCTTTCGTGGCCGCCAATATCGCTCTGGGGGAAAACTGGTCATTGGATCCGGCGCTGCGTTACGACAGCTTTGAAAACGAAAGCAATAACCTGGGCCATTCCAGTGATGACGATGCCTTGTCTCCCTCGTTGGCACTGGTGTGGAAGACAGCGCCATGGCTGACACTCAGCGCCCGTTACGATGAAGCCTTCCGCGCGCCATCAGTGGAGGAGATGTACTCCAGTGGCACTCACTACTGTATTCCTCCCATCCCCAATTTCTTGCCCAACGGCCTGTGCAATACCTTTGAGGTCAATGAAAACCTCAAGGCTGAAAAGGCCAAGAACAAGGAACTGAAGGCCGATATGCGCTTTGCCGAGCTGGCGGGCAACGATGAACTGGCGCTGAGCCTGAGTGTATTCAGAAACGATGTCGACGACTTTATCGAGCAGCGGGTGACCAATCCACTGCACGGCATCCCCGGGCTCGAGCAGAACACCCGCTGGGATAACGTCGACAAGGCCAGACTGACCGGCTTCGAGCTGACAGGAAAATATCGCATCAACCAGACCCGCTTATCGCTCAGCTACGGCCAGACTGAAGGCAAAGACAGACATGATGGGGGCTATCTGGCCAATATTCCGGCCAACAAGTTGGTGCTCGACTTGTCGCAGGGGATCATGGCGGGTGATATGAAGCTGGGAACCCGGGTTAGCTATAACGCCAGTCAAGACAGGGTGCCCGAAGATAACCCGGTTAACCGCTACCAGGACTACACCCTATGGGATGTGTATCTGGCTTGGGAGCCAGCCATGGGGACCTTCGAAGGGCTGCGGGTCGACTTTGCCATTGAAAACATTGGCGATGAAGAATACATCCAAGCCTGGCAAACCCTGATGGATCAAGGGCGCAACTTCAAGCTCTCGGCCCGTTACCGTTTCTGATGGAGCAACAGATGCAGATAAGCGATACAACAAGGGCGGCCGCTGGCCGCCTGCAGATAGCCGCCGCCATGCTGGAACACCCCGAGTGGTTGCCGGCCGATGCCGCCGCCAATCTTGGGATTTCTGAGCTTGAGGTGGTGCAGGCATTACCGGCCGAGCAGCAGCAATTCTTGCCGCTGGAATGGCTGGAAGCCCTGCTGCAGGCACTGCCTGAGTGGGGCAAGTTGACCACCATAGTCACAGTTGCCGGGCAGATATTTGAATTTAAAGGCGATTTCCCCAAGGGAAAGACGGCTCATGGCTACTTTAACCTCTACAGCAAGGGAGATGGCTTGCATGGCCATCTGAAATTGGAGAATTTCAGTGCCATCGCCTTGATAAGTCGTCCATTTCGGGGCACTGAAAGCCATTCGATTAACTTCTTTGGCCCTGATGGCGCCATCGTTTTTAAGGCCTATCTGGGCCGGGATCAACAACGCAAGCTGCTGCCGCCACAGTTGGCACTGTTTGCCGACTGGCGTCACCGTGGTGAAGTGGCTGCCAAAAAGGGGGAAATATGACCAGTGAGAACCAACGCCTGCAGGAAAAACTGCTGCCGGAAATCGAAGACTTCAAACAGGGGCGTACCACCTTGCAGTTGGCGACCCAGGATGCCAACGGGATCCCCAACGCCAGTTATGCGCCGTTCGCGCTGGCCGATGATGGCTTCTATATTCTGGTAAGCGATCTGGCGCGTCACGGTATTAACCTCAAACAGTCACCGCGGGTATCTGTGATGCTGGTGGAAGACGAAGCCGAGGCGCGCAGCGTGTTTGCCCGCCGCCGCCTGACCTTTGATGCCGCCGCCGAACTGATAGCAAGAGACAGCCAGGGCTTTGCCAAAGGGGTACAGGTGCTGTCCGGGCGCTTCGGTGAGATGATAGATAACCTGGCGGCATTGACCGATTTCAACCTGTTTAAGCTGGTGCCCGAGCGCGGTCTCTATGTCAAAGGCTTTGGCCAGGCGTTCAGTCTCAGCGGTGCCGAGTTGTTGGATGTCAACTGGATGCGTGATGGCCACCATGGAACGCCCAAGGCTGTGCCTGCCTGAGCTGGACTCACCGGCGCTTTGGCGCCACAATCCTGATTAACAGTCACTGTCTGGATTTTCGCTTGTCTGCTCCTCAAATCGCTTCGGCTCGGATCCTGCCCTGGATCCTGAGCTTTCTTAAGCCTTATCGTTTGCGGGTCGCCCTGGCGCTGCTGTTTCTGCTGCTGGGGTCTCTGGCCTGGCTGGCCCTGGGGCAAGGGGTTCGCTTGATAGTGGATGAGGGCTTTATGGCCGACAACTCGGGCCGCCTCAACGAAATTGTGTTGTTTATTCTGGGGATCACCCTGGTCAGTGCCGTGGCCGTGTTCTGCCGCTTTTATCTGATGACCTGGCTCGGTGAGAAAGTCAGCAACGATATTCGCCGCTTGGTGTATCACAGGTTACTGGAACAAAGCCCGGTGTTTTTCGCCCGCTTGCGCACCGGGGAAATCATCTCCCGTTTTACCGCCGACAGCACTCTGTTGCAGACAGTTATCGGTTCTAGCCTGTCGATGGCACTGAGATCTTCAGTGACCACTATAGGTGGCTTGGTGATGATGGCTTTTACCAGCATCAAGCTCACGGCCTTGGTGCTGCTGGCCGTACCGCTGGTGTTGGTGCCTGTAGGTTTGCTCGGGCGGCGGGTACGCAAGCTTGCGCGCACCAGTCAGGACAGTGTCGCCGATCTCGGTGCCTATGTGGATGAAACCTTGCATGAGATCCACACGGTACAATCCTATGGTCACGAGGCTCGCGATCGCGACAATTTTGACGGCTACCTGGCGGCGGTGATGCGTGCTGCCAGTGGCCGCATCCGCTATCGCTCGGCGTTGATCTCCTCTGTCATGTTGCTGACTATCGGTGCCATAGTGGCTGTGACCTGGGTGGGGGCCAGAGACGTAATGGCCGGTGTAGTCAGCGCCGGTGAGCTGTCGGCATTCATGTTTTACGCCATGATGGTGGCCGGCGCCGTGGCCACCATAAGCGAAGTGATAGGGGATATTCAGCGGGCTGCCGGTGCCAGTGAACGCTTGATGGAGCTGGCCGAGTCCAAGGCAAATATTGCCGAGCCGGCCAAGCCGCTGGCGCTGCCCAGTCCGCTCAAGGGAGAACTCAGGATAGAGCAGCTGAGTTTTGCCTATGATGAGGGCGCAGCAGTGCTTGAGGATCTCAATATCCATATTCAACCCGGTGAACGGGTGGCTCTGGTTGGGCCCAGCGGCGCCGGCAAGAGTACGTTGTTTCAGCTGCTGCAGCGTTTCTATCAGCCGAGTTTCGGCCGCATTCTGCTCGACGGCGTCGATATCGCTTCTGTATCATTGGCGAGCCTGAGGGCACAGTTTGCCCTGGTGCCCCAGGAGTCGGTGATCTTTGCCACCAGTGTGTTGGAAAATGTGCGTTATGGCCGCCCTGAGGCAAGCCTGGAAGAGGTGGTTGCCGCCTGCAAGGGCGCCAGAGCTCATGAATTTATCAGTGAGTTTGCCCAGGGGTATGATACCTATTTGGGTGAGCGTGGCGTGCGCCTTTCCGGCGGTCAAAAGCAGCGAATTGCCATTGCCCGCGCCATCTTGGCCCGCAGGCCTTTACTGCTGCTCGATGAAGCCACCAGTGCCCTGGATGCGGTCAGTGAAGTCAAGGTCAAGCAGGCTTTGGATGAGTTGATGGCGGGACGAACCACGCTCATCATAGCCCACAGGTTGGCGACAGTGCTCAATGCCGACCGTATTCTGGTGCTGGAGCGGGGGCGATTATTGGCCAGTGGCAGCCACAGCGAGTTGATGCAAACCAGCCCGCTGTACCGTGAGTTTGCCAGTCTGCAGTTGCTCGCGCCCGATAGTTTGGTCGGGAGCTCAAACGAGCCCGGGCAGGCATCATCGCTGGCTTGATCTTAGCGCTTCTGTTTTAAATATATAATCAGTCCAGTCACGGCCAGTAATAATAAGGCGATCGCCGCCAGATCCATCAGATAACTGCCGGCAGCGCTGAAGATTCGGCCGCTGTGCAGATCCTGAAGAACCCTGTGCCAGGACAGGCGACTGGCGCGAATATCTCCGAGCAACTGCTGCGTTTGTATCTTTGCCCCTTCGAGTGGTTTTATCCAGGGGAGGGCTACCAGACTGGTGGTCGCTTGCCAATCCAGCAGTTCGCTGTCGCTGCGATACTGGCCCCGGGACGTTTTCAGCCAGACACTGCCGGGCTCGACCGCCATGGCGTTTATCTGCGGCGGCAAACCTGTCAGCTCGGTTTGGGTTTCCAGCACAGCAAGATCCTGGCTCAAAATCGTCAAACTGTTTCGGGTCAGCAGTAGCCACTTGTCTTCAAAGGGAGCTATGGCCAGTATTTCATCTGTTTGCTCGGCTAGCGGCGTGCCGCCTATCCAGGCCTGACCCTCACTGCTGCCCGCCAGCGGCTGGGCTTGCCAGACTTTGACATCTTCCGGGGCGCCAATGCCGTAATAGTCTTGCAGCCATTGCCAGTGCACGCCTTGGGATAGGTTCAGCTCACGGCTGTGATTCAAGGCCAGGCCGGTCAGTGTCAGCAGCAACACAAGCACACTGCTGATGATGCCAATACGTCTGTGCCAAGGGCGCAGGGTACGCAGGAGACGGACTCGAAAGTCCGGATGTTTACGTGTCATCTGGGCTCGCTGTGTTGTTGCTGACCGTGTTGCAGGCTGAGTTGCCGGTCAAGATAGAGGGCGATGCGGGCCAGTTTGGTCAGGGCTCTGACGGAAAGCGTTGCTCCGGTAATACCATCTATATGTTTGTCCAGCTGTTTATCTTTTGTGAGTGTCGCCGATTTAAATTGGTCGGTAAAGAAGTCGTGCCTGACCTCATCGCCGCGGCTCTCGCGGTAGATAAGCACCTTGGTGCGATAAATCTGTCCATGGCGCACCTGAATGCCCACAGTGATTGGCGCTTCTTTGCCTATCTCCTCCAGGATCCAGACTGTGTCGTCTCCCTGCTGCCAATAGCGGGTACGCAGCGGCCGAAAATCGTGGGCCAGTATCTCTTCTATGACCTGGCGTTGCTCGGCGTTGAACCAAAAGACTTTGGCTTTTGCTTGACCTTTACTTTGGTCTCCCAAGGCCTGGGTGACAAAGTCCGCCGGGCTTTGATAAACGCTTTGCGCCGCCTGGGTTTGAGTGAATGGCAGCAAAAACAGTGAGAGTAGTGCAATAAGGGTCTTCATAAGTGCCTCAATGAGGGCGCCCCAGAGGGCACCCAAAGATCATCAGAACTGATAACCTACACCCAGATTGAAACCATCTGAGTCAGACTTGCCGCCACGTTTTTCGTAGTCGGCCTTGAACACCACATTCTCGTGCAACCAGTAGTTGATACCCACATTGGTTTGAGTTTCTTTGGTGTCTTGATTGTCACCGGCATTGTTGTCCCATTCGTTGTAGCGGGCGAAGATACCGAACTGCTCGTTAAAGCGGTAGGACGGCTCTATATACCAGCCATTTTGCTTGTCGCGGCCCAGGGCTTCGGCTTCAAATCCATCTATGTCCCACTCGGCATAGAGGGCTCTGATGCTGAAGTTTTCTATGTGGTAGATGGCGTGCGCCGACCACATCAGAGCCGAGGCTGTGTCTACAGTGGCTTCGCCTTGAGTCAGATCCGATTGGTACTGCACCGTGGCGGCCAGCTCCAGACCGGGAACGGCTGTGTATTTCACCCGGCCGGTATAGGCCAGATCGTCAGCCTTGGCCTCGGAAACCTTTTGGCGACCGCTTCTTGGCTTATAGGCATTTTTACCTGTGGTAGGGACATTCAGGCCCGAGGTCACGGCCGCATCGAAGGCCAGTCCGGGAGCCGCCTGGATATTCATTGCCAGACCCGCTTCCCACCAGGTAGCCGGGAGTATGTCTTTCTCAACCGGGTTGCGCTCGACACCATAAAATGCCGGTGGCTCGTGGGTTTCATTGATGATGCCAACCGGCATCAGGAACAGACCCGCCTTGGCAGTCAGTGCTTGGTTGAAGTCGTGCTCTATGTAGGCCTGCTCCAGCTCGACTTCGCCATTTTGACCATCGCCTGAGATGGAGTGCTCCACTTCCAGCTCGGAGAAGAAACGGGTGTTTTCGGTAAACTCATGGCCGAAGAAGAGCACGAAACGGTGGAAGTCGAACTCTTTCTTATCCTCGCCCAGCTTGTTGTCTATGTTGTTGTAGTGCAGTTCACCATAGCCGCCGATAGTGGTGGCGGTTTTTTGCGGGGTGGAATCTACCACCTCGGCGGTCTGTTCAACCCGCTCAGCAGTTTGCTCGACACGCTCGGCAGTTTGTTGCTGGCGCTTTTCGGTTTCTGCCAGACGGCGCTCCAGATCCTTGAGAACCTTTTGCTGCTGTTCGATGATTTTGCGCAGCTCCTGAGTCTCGTCCGAGGCGAATGCCTGCGGGCCGCACAGGGCTGTCAGTAGCGCACTGGCAATGAGAGTTTTCTTGATCATCTTGCTTCCCGTTGTGATGTTACTGTTGTTGAAATCGGGCGAATTCTAGCAATTGATTTAATAAATGCAAACGATTTGCATTTATTAATGTGATAAAAATTAACAAATGTCAGCATCTGTAAACTTGCTTGTTATTGTTATGGTTTTGTCTGAAAACGGATGCTTACAATGTAAGTTTTTGATCTTTTTATTAAAGTATTAAGACTATGTTTTAGTCGCAAGGGGAGAGCCTGACGTCATTCCCGGATAAATCCGCTGAAGTGCGATTGCTGAATTTTTGAACTTTCAACCTTGGTCGGAAGCCTGGGGCAACAGATCGGGTGAGTTATTTGTCAAAAGGCGGTTAAACTGATCGGCCTTTTTATTCCGGTTAGCCTTGGCTTTGTGAGTGTTCAAACAAGATGTTTCTAGTTGATTATTTTAAAAGAGAAAATAACCAAATAACCATAGGCCGCAAACAGGCCAGTGATTTTGCCAAGGGTGTAGCAGGGGATTTCAATCCCATCCATGATGAGGATGCCAAACGTTTTTGTGTTCCCGGCGATCTCCTTTTTGCCCTGGTGTTGAACGATTATGGCCTCAGCCGCCGGATGCAGTTCAAGTTTGAAGGCATGGTAGGAGACGGCGTATGTCTGCATTTTCCCAGTGACCAGGGGGCCGAGCTGGCGATAGAAGATGAGCGCGGCAAACGCTACCTGAATGTCCATCGCGATGGTGAAATGCGCCACTGCGAACGGCAGTTGGAGTCCTTTATCCGTAGTTATGTGGCTTTTTCCGGCCTCAACTTTATCCATGTTTTGGTGCCTTTGATGCGTGAGCATCAGGTAACCATCAATCCGGCGCGGCCATTGGTTATCTATGAAAGTATGGGCTTTGAGCTGGACACCCTGGAGTTTGAGCAGGTTAAACTGGAACTGGTTAACAGCAGTCTCAAAGTCGATGGCAAGCGCGGTGATGTGACGCTGGATTTTGCACTTATCAGCGATGACAAGCAGGTGGGGACCGGGCGCAAGACCTTGGTACTCAGCGGCTTGCGCCCCTTCGATGAGGCGGCTGTCGAGGCTATGGTCAGCGAGTATCAGGCGCGCCGCGATGGCAGCTGGAATAGCGGCTCACAGACAAACGCCTGAATTCAAACTGCGGCGGCTTCTGAGCCCGGCGCCAGTCTGCTTTCGACCCGGTTACGCCCCAGCTGCTTAGCCTGATACAGGAGTTTATCTGCAGTATCAGTGAGTTGGCTGAAGCTCTGGCTGCCGTCGGCGTCCAAAGCCACCCCCTGACTGACGGTGAGCCTAAGCGGCTCACCACTTTCCAGGGTGAATATGTGTTCGGCCACACTCTGCCTCAGGGTTTCGGCGACAGCCACAGCGTCATTCAAGCCGGTATTGGGCAGCAATAACATAAACTCTTCACCGCCAACCCGAGCCAGCAGATCATCTTCCCGTAGCGAGGTTTTCATGACCTTGGCCAGTTCGGTCAGCACTCTGTCGCCGTTATTGTGACCATGGGTGTCATTGACCTTTTTAAAATGGTCAATGTCGAGAGTAATCAGTGCCAACGGGCCATGGCTGCTCTGGGCCTTGGTCGGCAGTAACACTTCTTTCAGCCGGTCAAGCCACATGCGCCACTTGGGCTGCGCTTCCAGGTTTTGCTCCTCTGTGGCTTGATGGTACAGCAACCAGCCAGCCAGATAGCGACGGTTATAGAGGCCAGTGAGGCTGTCAGTCTTGGCCAGCAGGCCCCACTTCAAGCGTGAGCGATTGAGCCAGAGAATGACGGCGGTGGCCAGCAACAGCAGCAACAGGATTATGCTGCTGATGATATTGAGCTGATTCAGGGTAGTGCGGTTGGTTTCCAACTCCAGCTTTTGCAGTACGTTGTTCCAGTTGAGATCCTGGTTCTCAAACTCGAGGCGCTCTAAGTTAAACAGCAGCTGTTGGCGATCCAGGTTACTGACCAACTCTTTGGAGCTGTATGCGGCGAAGCGCTGCTGATACTGCTCCAGCACCTCGTAGGCGCGCTTGAAATTGCCTAACCCGGCAAAGCCTTCGGCGCTGACCTTTAACAGCTCTATCTGAGAGCGCAACAAGGTTTTTTCCTTGGCAAAGCCGATAAGCAGAGGGTCGACATAGACAGCCATCTCGGCATACTGATGCTTATTGAGCAAGTCCTGGGCCTTGAGCAGTTGAAAGCGACTGGTGTAGAGGGTTGAAGTCTCACGATATTGCAGCTTGTCGGCCAGTTGCAGGTGCCTGGACATGGATGACACATCTTCCAGCTCCCGGTACTTCAGCGCCAATTCCACATTGATGCGAAAGCGATACAGGCCGTAACCCAGCACTCTGGCCAGCTCCAGTGCCGCTTGATACCTGTCAATGGCGACTTCAGCCTTGCCTTGACGTTCAGCCAACTGCGCCAGATCCAATTGCACCAGCATCTGGTTGTAGGACATCCTTCTGTCCTTGAAGAAATTAAACGCCTTCTTGAGCAGTTTTTCAGAGCGCTCAAAGCCGTTGAGGCGCACCAGGAGGTGGCCCATACCAAAGGAGATCCGCTCAAGCAACTCCTTGTCCTGGCTCTGATCGGCAGCGTCCAGTGACAGCATCAGGCTGGCGTAGGATGCATCCAGCTTGCCTTGCTGTTCAAATGCTTTGCTCTTCAGTAGCAGGGCTTCGGCCTGAACCGCCTTATCGGCAGAGTTCTGGTTGCGATCTATTATTTTTTGCAGTTCGCTGATGGCCTGTTTGACCTTGCCGGTTTGCAGCATTACCTGTACCAGTCTCAGCTCCAGCAGGGTATGTTCGCTGGTTCCGGCATCCGCCAGTTTAAGGCCCTCTTTGGCGGCTTGCTCGGCGGCGGGGACCTCATGCAGCAGCAGAGACACTGTCGCCTTGGTCAGATAAAAACGGGTCACTAAGGGCTTGGGCAGGTCCTTGAGCTGATCGCCTTCCATCTCGTAGAGCTGCGCCTGTGCCCGTTGCGGCAGGGAATAGAGTTGGCTTTCGGCCCCTTTAAGCAAGCGGGAGAATTGCTCTGCATTGGCCGCCAACAAGGTCGGGCTCGCCAGAACCATAAAGATTGCGATCAAGGGGTGGCAGAAGCGTTTCTTCATACTCTTAGTGCTCTTTGAACCGAAAATGTCTGATAAAAGTCATATTTTGGAGAGATTATCGCGTTCGCTGCCGGGGTTTGTCTAATTATTCGCTACTAACTACCCGGATTTGGGAATTGTCTGATAGAGGTGGGGTGGTCAAAAAAGGTACATCATGGCCGAGTCTGAAGCTAACCCTGGTTGAAATCCAAGGTGAGGAGTTCACCGTGAGTTGCCTTGAAAGTGCTTCGAAAAAGAAGTGAGTAAAGAAAGATATTAATCAATAGAAAGAAGCTGAAACTTCAGTAGGATGATGGTTGAAATGAAATCCGGGTAAAGCAAAAGCTGCGCCGATAGCCAAGCAATACTGGCTGCTATCGGCGCTTGTTGATCAGTTTTCTGCCAGCGTTTGATAGGGGACGTCGCTGGCTGGGCTGTTGTCAGTTTGCTGATCAAGACGGCTTATTCTGACTTCGGCTATCTGATGCTGATTCATCGCCGTTACCTCAAAGCGCCAGGGCATCAGAGTCAGTACGCTACCTGCTTCCGGGATCCGGCCAAAGCGTGCCAGCAGCATGCCCGCCAGGGTGACGTACTCGTGATTATGGCTCTCGAGTTCATCGCAGCCCAGTAGCTTCTCCAACTGATGCAGATTTATGCTGCCGCGAGCGCGCCAACCATCCCCATCGATGCGGATCTCTTCGGCCTCGTCTTCCTGGGGCAGTTCGCCGACTATGGCTTCGAGAATGTCGTGGCCGGTGACCAGTCCCAATAGGGCACCGAATTCGTCTGTCACCAGTGCCATGTCGGCCTTGGCGCGTTTCAGCTCTTCCAACAAACGGAACACGCTAATGCTTTTCGGCACTATCACCGGCTTGTGGCCGGGGCGCAGACTCTGCAGCGGCTGTTGTTGTTCTATGGCTGCCAGCAACTCCTTGGCACTGACCAGTGCCACGACCTTGTCTATGTCGCCGTCACACAGGGGATACTGGCTGAAACTGTCGCCATGCAATTGCTGTTTTATCTGCTCGGGGCTGTGGCTGAGGTTAATCCAGCTTATTTCGGCCCGCGGCGTCATAATGCTCTTGATGCTGCGCTCGGCCAGAGTCAGCACCTCGCCGACCATGTTGCGTTCATCTTCGGCAAAGCACTTGCTCAAGGCGCGCTCAGTTTCGGGCACCTCTTCATCTTCTTCAATTTCCTCAAACTGTTTCTTGCCGCCCATCAGCTTGAAGATGGCGTTGGCCGTCCTGTCCCTCAAGGGTTTACGGGCCTCACGTTGTTCGAACCTGCGTTGCCCCAACTGGTTGAAGAACTCGATCATGATGGAGAAACCTATGGCGGCATATAGATAACCTTTGGGAATATGGAAACCAAAGCCTTCGGCTACCAGGCTGAAACCTATCATCAGCAGGAAACTGAGACAGAGCACCACCACGGTTGGATGGGCGTTGACAAAGCGGGTCAGCGGTTTGGAGGCCAGTAACATCACTGTCATGGCCACCACTACGGCTGTCATCATCACCCAGAGTTCATCCACCATGCCGACCGCGGTAATAATGGAGTCGATGGAGAATACCGCATCCAGCACCAGTATTTGGGTAACAACTATGCCAAAACTTGCGTAGGCGACTTTCTGGCCAATTTCCGGCTCTTTGGACTCCAGCCGTTCATGCAGTTCACTGGTGGCCTTGAACAGCAGGAACAGACCACCGGATATCAGGATCAGATCCCGTCCGGAAAAACTGAAGTCTGCAAGGCTGAACAGAGGTTGGTTGAGGGTGACCAGCCAGGACACCACGGCCAACAGGCCAAGGCGCATCAACAGGGCCAGCGACAGACCTATGACCCGGGCCTTGTCTCTTTGATGTTGAGGGAGTTTTTTAACCAGAATGGCAATAAATACCAGGTTGTCTATGCCGAGAACTATCTCGAGGATGATAAGAGTAAAGAGTCCGATCCATATGTGTGGGTCGAGCAAAAGTTCCATAGTGGTGAACCAAGGGCCTCAAAGTGGGTTTAACTTGGGCCTATTGCAGCACAAATTGGGCGGAATGCTGAATTAATTATGGTTAATCCTTTGCTGGCGCAGCAGTGCTTGAACGAGTGTCAAAAAACTGCCTTGGAGTCATAAAATTTACGTATTGTGTATTATTTAAAAACTTGATTATAAAGGTTTTATCTTTCCTGGCCAGACTTTAGAATTAACCCAAAATAACAAATGGGAAACATCTGTGATGGCAAGAAAAAAGCCCCTGTTGCTGCACTCGATATTACTGGGTAGTTTACTGCTTGGCGCTTGCGGCGGTGGTGATGATGAAAGTGGTGCCGGGTCAAGCGACGATAATCTGCAGCCGCCTGCCGGCGTCAACCAAGCGCCTAAGGGTGACGATATTCAGCTGGCTTATGACAGCTCGCTGCAGAGTATTGCGGTCAACTGGCAAGGTTATGTGTCAGATCCCGATGGCGATCCCTTGCAGGCCAGCATTGCCGAGCAGGGCAAGCTGGGGCAGTTCAGTCTCGATGGCGATATGCTGAGCTACAAAGCAGATAAAGATGCCAAGGGCAGCGATCAAGGGCTATTGCAGGTTAGTGATGGCCGTGGTGGCAGCGTCAGCCTCAAGTTGGCAGTTTTTGGTGTGGACGGTCAAAGCCCTCTGGAGCGGGCGCTGGCAAGTGGTGATGCAAGCGGGCTGGACCCGGATACTCTGCTTGAGGCGATTGCCGCACAGATAACGCAGCTGCGCTCGAATGAGCAAGCCCTGCGGCAAAGGGTATTTGCCGATACGGCGCTGGCCTATGCACCAGGCAACCGAACTCAATTGTTCAATATCATCGAGCCGGAAATGGCCACACCTCTGCTGCGTGCCAACACGGGTCAGGTCTTGGCCGTCGCCGGCGAGCAGCATACCGGGCGCTTTGCGGCCTTTGGTACCCATCTGTTTGCCCGTTTCCATGCCGGTGAACTCACCGCCATGGAGCCAGCCAATGACAATCTGCTGGCTTGGTTGCTGAACAGAGCGCAAGCGGCAGAACTGCAGCAACCATTGACCGTGTCCTTGAGCTTTCTTGGTGGTCAGGAGAGTGCCAGTCGCAGTTGGTTGCAAGGGCGGTTTCCCAATTGGACCATCAAAAGTTGTAATCAGGTCGCTACTTTGGAAGCCTGTATCGCCGATGCCCAGTTGTTAATCAGTGGCTGGCGCGCGGCCGATATCGATGCCGGGCAGATAGCCGGCGTCTATTCCCGGGCGCTGGCATCGGGCAAGGCACTCTATTATCAGCACAACTGGTATGAAGCGACCAATGCGGTGGCCGACGCCATTGCCGGAACCATGGGGGTCAGTTTGCCCTATGGCGGTAACTTCTGGGCCAGCGCCGCTGCCGATTGGTCTTCGGCCACGGCCATGGCGGCCGCTTTCCCACTGCTTGGCGGTGAGCAGCGCCTGACACAGCACTTTATTGATGATGACTTCAACTTTGACTGGTCCGGCTGTGAAACCTATGTGGGTAAAGTGAGCTGTGACAAGGTCAACGGCTTTGAATCTGAGTTCCTTGCCGGTGCCAGAGCGCTTAAAAACTCACTCAATCAACTGGATAGTCGTGGTCAGGTGTTGTTCGGCAACGAGGGGCGCAGGCTGCTGAAACTCTTTGTGTTGCTGGGCGATCTTTACCGTGCCGACATAGCTTATCCCATGGATAAGGAAACCACGCCGCAAGGGCGTTTTCTGGCGGCCTACCTGGCCGACCACTTGGCGCTGTATTTGAGGGGGAATAATCCAGCGCAGCCGGATTTGGGCAATTTCAGCGATCCTTTGCCGCAAACGCTGACTCTTGAAAACGTCAGCCTGGAAATGGCACTGGGCAAAGAGAGTGGTTATCGCGGCAGCGGTTTTTACTTGTTGCCCGGCCAGAGTGTGCGTCTCGAGCGTAAAGACACACTGCCGCTGACGGTCAAGGCCTTTATCAATACCCAGAGAACCGGCTCAACCCGGGAATTCAATAACCAGGGATACCAGCGCCCAAAATTTTTGCGCTCGGTCGAGCTGACCCTGAAACCCGGGCAACCTCTGACCCTGAGTAGCCCTTATGGCGGGACTTTGATGCTGCAACTGCCAGCCGGTGAGGGCGTGGTGAGTGTTGAAGCGCAAAATGTACTGGCCTATCCCTACCTCAAGGATTTCAACCAAGCGAGTGGCTATTTGACGGCGCTTGAAACCAGCCCGCTGAGCTGGGCCGGGCTGCGTACCGACTTTGTCGAAATTAACTCCCGCAAGCATATGATGAAACAGTTCATCTATGCCGAGCCTTACCGCGGCGATGTGGAGCAGGCCCTGAATGATGTTTGGCGCTACATGATCAAGGGGACCTATGATCTGGCCGGCTTCAGTGGCGAAGGGCTGACGTTGGCACCCAGCGTGGCCGCCCGCTGCGCCCTGCTGGGGTGGGATTGCCAAAATGAACAGATCCATGCCAAACCCAAGGTACAGCACATCAATGTCGATGAGGCGGCACACTGCGGTGGCGGTTGCTCGGGTAACCCCTATGATCAAGCCTGGGTGTTGAGCCCCTTCGGCTGGGGCGAGAGTCACGAGATAGGCCACAATCTGCAGCGTAACCGGCTGAAAATCTATGGTGGCCGCTCCGGTGAAGTCTCCAATAATATTTTCCCTCTGTACAAGGGCTGGCAACGCTTTAAAGATAGTGGTGAGCGGATCGCCAGCTGCGATCGCCAGTCGCCTCAAACCACTTTCGAGTGGCTGAAACAGGCGCAAAACAGCAGCGATCCTGTGACCTCTGTCTACGACAAGCTCTGGAGTCAGACCGGCACCTATGACAACGCCGGGCCCAGACTGGATTTCTATCTGCAGCTGGCGGCATTGGCCGAAGAGCATGCAGGTTTGGACAACGGCTGGCAGATTTTCACCTTGCTCTATCTGCATGAGCGTCTGTTCAGCCATGCGATTGCCGACGCTGCTCGCTGGGGCGAGATGAGGGATGCATTGGGCATGAGCAGTTATATCGATGCCCCGAACCTGGATGGCAACGACTTCATGCTGCTCAGCCTGTCGAAGTTGCTGCAACTGGATATGCGTCCCTGGTTCGATCTCTGGGGTGTGCGCTATCAGGCCCAGGCCGCCAACCAGGTAGCTGCCTATGGTTACCCGGCCGCCGAAGCAGTGTTCTATCGTCTTTCGAGCCAATGTGCTGAGCTGGCGGTGCCCAAGCTCACTCTGGATGCCAACTGGTAACTGAGAGGAAAGGGCGCTTCGGCGCTCTTTCCCCATTGCCGACAGCACTGTAATTGAGGCGTGATTCAGCCGCGGCTTTTTCCCTCAAGCACTTTGAAGCACACTAAAAATCAGGCATAGTGCACTCTGGTCATTTGCTCGATACTCAAGGATGACTGTGAGAACTTTCCTTTCTCGATTAGGATGTTGTAGCCAATGAGTTTGTCTGTTTATCAGTTGAAATCCCGCTTTCAGGGCCTACTGAGGCCACTGGTTACCCGTCTGTATCGGCGCGGCGTCAGCGCCAATCAAGTCACGGTATTGGCGGCGCTGGGTTCTATACTGCTGGGAACCCTGTTGCTTATCTGGCCTCATCCTTGGCTCTTTGCCCTCATCCCGGTGTGGATGCTGAAAAGAATGGCGCTCAATGCCATAGATGGCATGTTGGCCCGCGAGTTTGGGCAGCAATCCCGTCTCGGCGCCTATCTCAATGAGCTCGCCGATATTGTTTCGGATGCGATACTCTATCTGCCTTTTGCCTTGCTAGGTGGTGTGGAACCTGCACTGGTGATCGCCCTGACCTTGCTGGCCGTTGCCAGTGAATACGCCGGGGTGCTAGGCCTGATGGTGGGGGCAGAGCGCCGCTATGATGGCCCCATGGGCAAGAGCGATCGCGCGTTTGTCTTCGGTATTCTGGGGCTGGCCGTCGCCTTGGGTTGGTTGACGCCATTCTGGCTCAATTTGATCCTGTCATTGGTTCTCCTGTTACTCTGCCTGACCATATTCAACCGGGTAAAATCCGGTTTGAAGCAGGGCGAGAGCGCAAGTTAAGTTGTTTATCAAAGGAATGAAATATATGGATAATGCCGCAAGGGTACCCGAGGAACACTTTTTTACTACCCATGATGGATTCCAGCTGTTTTATCGTTTCTGGCCGGCGCTGGAAACCAATGAGCAAGAGGATCCCGGGGCCGTGTTGTTGTTTCACCGTGGCCATGAACACGGTGGCAGGATGGCGCACCTGGTGGATGAACTGGCGCTGCCTGAGCAGGCTTTTTTCGCCTGGGATGCCCGTGGTCATGGGCAATCACCGGGCGCCAGAGGCGACAGTCCCTCCTTCGGTACCAGTGTCCGCGACATTCAGACCTTTGTGGAACACATAGAGCGCAAACATGGTTTCAGCCAAGAGCAGCTGTGTGTGGTGGCCCAAAGTGTCGGCGCCGTGCTGGCCAGCACCTGGGTGCATGACTATGCGCCTTCTATTCGTGCGCTGGTGCTGGCGTCGCCGGCCTTCAGCGTCAAACTCTATGTGCCCTTTGCTATCCCTGGGCTCAAGTTGATGAGGAGCCTCAAGGGCAACTTTTTCGTCAACAGCTATGTTAAGGCCAAGCTGTTGACCCATGACCCAGCCAGACAATACAGCTTTGAGACAGACCCACTGATCGCCAGGCCGATCTCGGTCAATGTGTTGTTGGGACTCTATGATGCCGCCGAAAGGGTGGTGGCCAATGCCCAGGCGATTACTGTACCGACTCAGGTACTGATCTCGGGCGCCGATTATGTGGTTCGGCGCAAGCCGCAGCAGCAGTTTTTTGAGCGTTTGGGTTCCCAGCGTAAAGAATTGCACCTGCTGCCCGGGTTTTACCATGACACCCTGGGAGAGCTGGACCGGGCTGACCCGATAGCCAGGATTAGACGCTTCCTGCGGGCCAATATCGCCTCGCCGCAGGTGGCAGTGAATTTGTTGCAGCAAGATAAATTCGGCCCGAGCTGCGCCGAAAGTGAATCGCTCGCCGCCCCTCTGCCCGAGGCTTCCTGGCAGGCCAAATACTGGCAAGCCACCCGCGCAGTGATGAAGCTGGGGGAGAAATACTCAGAGGGCATCGCTCTGGGGTTCGAGCGCGGCTTCGATTCGGGCAGTACCCTGGACTATGTCTATCGCAACACACCCTCCGGCAAGGGGGAGTTTGGCCGCTTTGTCGACAAACAATATCTCAATGCCATTGGCTGGCGCGGCATACGCCAGCGTAAACGCCATATCGAAGAGTTGCTGGCGCAGGCGCTGTCGACGCTGAGAAAGGAAGAAAAGCCGCTGCATTTGATGGATGTGGCCGCCGGACATGGCCGCTATCTGCTGGAGAGCCTGGCAAATAGCGATATCAAGCCCGATTCTGTGCTGCTGCGTGATTACAGTGATATCAATATCCGCGACGGCCGCGCCCTCATCGATGAGCTTGGCCTCAGTGACATAGTGCGCTTTGAAAAGGGCGATGCCTTCGACTTTGATTCGCTGGCGGCGGTCGAGCCCAAGCCAACCCTGGCGGTAGTCTCCGGCCTTTACGAGCTGTTTGGTGACAATGAGATGGTGTCCCGCTCCCTGGCGGGTATCGCCGCGGCGCTGGCGCCCGGAGGCCTGCTTATCTACACGGGCCAGCCCTGGCATCCGCAGCTGGAATTCATCGGCCGGGCCCTGACCAGCCACAGAGATGGTCAGCCTTGGGTGATGCGTCGCCGCAGTCAGCAGGAGATGGATCAACTGACCAAAGCCAACGGCTTTCACAAGTTGACTCAAAGAGTGGATGAGTGGGGCATATTTACCGTGTCCATGGCGCGTAAGGCCGACTGATGCCTGAGTTGCCCGCCCGTCGACGCGAGGTCGGCACCATTCGCCGGGGCCTGCTTTGGCTGGCCTTGTTGGCACCGTTTTTCTTTGCCAGCTATGGTTTTGCCAATTGGTATGCCTCGCAGCAAAGTGAGGTTCCCAGTCTGGTGTTTTCCTGGGAGCACGCCATTCCGCTTTGGCCCTGGACCATAGTGCCTTACTGGTCGATAGATCTTCTCTACGGCCTGGCGTTTCTGCTCCCCCTCAGCCGCAAGGGGATAGACAGACTGGGGCTCAGGCTGCTGAGCGTACAGCTTCTGTGTATCGGCTGTTTTCTCATCTGGCCACTTAAATTCAGTTTTGAGCGCCCGCCGCTCGACGGCGTTTTTGGTGGTTTGTTTGATCTCCTGATGGGGTTTGATAAGCCTTTTAATCAGGCGCCCTCTTTGCACATCGCCCTCTTGGTGGTGCTCTGGAGTGAATACAGTCAGCGGGCCAAGGGCGCCTGGCGTTATCTGCTCCACGGCTGGTTTGCCTTGATTGGCCTGTCTGTGCTGACTACCTGGCAACATCATTTTATCGACCTACCCACAGGGCTGGCGGCCGGTCTGTTCTGCCTCTGGCTGTGGCCGCGACATTCGTTCAGCCGCTTGAGTTTGGCGAAGGAACCCCGCAGGCTCAAGCTGGCAGCGGCTTATGGCGTGGGCGCCGTCTTGCTGCTGCTCGCGGCCTTGCTCTGGCCCATGAGTCTCCTTGGCATGCTGCTGTTTTGGCTGGCCTTGGCGCTGGTCATGGTGGCGCTCAATTATCTCCTGTTTGCCGCCGCGGGTTTTCAAAAGAGTGAGCTGGGCCATCCCAGCTTCGCCAGTCGCTGGCTGTTGTTACCTTATCGTTTGTTTGCCTGGCTCAATATTCGTTTCTGGACCGGTGGCCAGGTGGCGGCGCAAGAGGTGCTGCCCGGGGTTTGGCTCGGGCGCATGCCCACCATGAGTGAAGCGCAGCAATATGATGCGATATTGGATCTCTGCGCCGAGTTGCCCTTTCCCTATTCGGGCAAGGCCTTGCTGACACCCGCTCGGGGGATGACCGAAGGCAAGCTCAAATGGTATCAGCCCATGCCCATGCTGGATTTATGCTTGCCGGATGAACAGGACTGCCTGGAAGCGGTCAGGCGGCTCGAGTGTTTGCGCACCTCAGGTACTCTACTGGTATGTTGCGCCTTGGGTTATGGCCGTAGCGCCTTGGTATTGGCAGCCTGGTTGCTGCTGAGCGGTCGGGCCGGCAGTGCCCTGGATGCCGCAAAGATGATTGCCGCCGTTAGGCCCAAGGTGGTTTTCAAGCCAGAAACTCTGGCTTACCTAGAGCGGCTCAAGTCCGGTTTTTGCCCACCCGAGGTGCAACATGCCTGAGTCGCAGCAGCGGGATCTGGCAAAATTGGTGGCCACTTTATTGGGCAATGCCGCGCCGCTGCGCTGGTTCAGTGCGGTTTTGATGTTGGCACCTTTGCTGCTTCTCTGGGGCGGCAAGCTTCAGGGATGGCCGGAACTGCTCAGCGCCCTGTTGATGGTGCTTTTCGGACTGGCCGGACAGTATTTTGGCCTCAGAGTGGCGCTGGATGCCAAGCTGTTTGCCGCCCTGGCAGGGGAGCATTCCTGCGAACGTCTGGATCACAGCATGCAGCAGCTCGGCTGGCTTAAAGAAGAACAGGCCGGTCGCAGTATGCTGCAGCGCGCCCAAGGGGCGCAGGCGCTGCTAAAGCGTCTGTTCCTCTGCTTTGCCGGGCAGGCCGCGGCGCTGGTGTTGTTACTCGTCTGGCGCTTTTTCCTGTAAGAGGAGTTTACCCTTATCTATGGATACCCTAATCGGCTGGCTCGCGGGATTGACTGCCTTTGGGATCACCTCGGCGGCCAGGTTGGTCACCGGTGCCCGCGCCCTGTGGCTTGGTTGCCGCGCCAATCACAATCAGCGGCTCTACTTTGCCAATCACAGCAGTCACGGTGACTTTGTGTTGCTGTGGGCATCACTGCCTGCCTTGCTGAGACGCAAGACACGTCCGGTTGCCGGCGCCGAGTATTGGCAGAAGACGGCGCTGAGGCGCTTTATTATTCAGCGGGTATTCAATGCCGTGCTTATTCCAAGAGAGAGCCATGGTGAGGGCAATCCCTTGGCGCCGGTGGAAAAGGCGCTGGCCGAGGGCGACTCGCTGATCTTCTTCCCGGAAGGAACCCGTAATCTGAGCGAGGCGCCATTGTTGCCGTTCAAGAGTGGAATCTATCATCTGGCACACTCGCGCCCGGATCTGGAGCTGATCCCCGTGTGGATTGCCAACCTCAATCGCGCCATGCCCAAGGGGCGTTATCTGCCGTTGCCGCTGCTCTGCACTTTGAGTTTTGGTACGCCTATCAAGCTGCAGCCGCAGGAAACCAAGGTGGCCTTTCTCGAGCGTTTGCGTTTGGCACTATTGGCAATGTCACGGGAGGAAGTATGAACCAGACACTGTGGTTGTTTGCCGGTATTGGCCTACTGCTGGTGGTAGCGACCCTGATAGGTCGTTTGCTGGCCTGGCGTAAGGGCAACAACGCCGTTATTGCCAATCTCAATGCCAGAATCGATGCCTGGTGGATGATGGTGTTGGCCATAGGTATCGCTTTCCTGTTCGGGCTCTATGGGGTGATATTGCTGTTTGCCCTGGTATCTTTCTATGCGCTCAGGGAGTTTTTAACCCTGACACCGACCCGGGCCAGCGATTATCCGGCCCTGGTCGCCGCCTTCTATTTTGCCTTGCCGGTGCAGTATCTGCTTATTGCCATCCATTGGTACGGCATGTTCAGTATCTTTATTCCCGTGTATCTGTTCCTGCTGATGCCGATTCTGGCAGCACTTGGCGGCGATACTACACGTTACCTTGAGCGTACCGCCAAGGTGCAGTGGGGGCTGATGATAGCCGTTTATTGTGTCTCGTCGGTGCCGGCGCTGATGACCTTGAAGATAGAGGGCTATGAAGGGCGTAACTTGCTGCTGATTGCCTGGCTCATTCTGGTAGTGCAACTCTCCGACGTGCTGCAGTATTGCTGTGGCAAGCTGTTTGGCAAACGCAAGGTGGCACCCAAGCTGTCGCCCTCCAAGACCCTGGAAGGCCTGGTCGGTGGGGTATTGCTGGCGACGCTGGTGGGTACCTCGCTGTTCTGGATCACCCCATTCACCCCCTGGCAGGCGGCAATCATAGCTTTACTGGTGAACCTGCTCGGCTTTGCCGGGGGACTGGTGATGTCGGCCATCAAGCGTGACCGCGGCGTCAAGGATTGGGGCCATATGATAGAGGGCCACGGCGGCATGCTGGATCGCATGGATTCTGTCTGTTTTGCCGCGCCGGTTTTCTTCCATGTGGTGCGCTATTGGTGGGTGTGACCTTTCTATAAAGTCGAAGACTCATAGCGGATAAATGCGCTTTTTGTTGTTATTTGTCGGCAGTAAGCTGGGGCTATTCCAAAGTGAAGGAGCCCAATGATGAAAATATTGCAAATACTGCCGGCGCAACCCACCTCTGACGGCGATGGGGTCAATATCAGCCGGGTCGCCGATTTTCAGGCTCTGGCGTTGGATCCCTATCTGATGCTGGATGAGATCCGCTCCGACGATGAACGCGATTATCTCGGCGGTTTTCCGCCGCATCCCCACCGCGGTATGGAAACTTTTACTTATATCCGCAAGGGCGGCTTTGAGCACAGGGATCAACTGGGCAATGTCCGCGCCATCCGCGAAGGCAAGGTGCAGTGGATGAGTACCGGCCGCGGTGTGGTCCACTCCGAAATGCCGCTGGCCGATGCCAAAGAGGGGCTGCATGGCTTTCAGATCTGGCTCAATATGCCGGCCAAGGACAAGATGCGGCCGCCCAGGTATCAGGACAGCGCAGCCGATGAACACCAACAGCTTGAAACTGACGGCGCCAGCCTGAGACTGCTGGCCGGTGACTGGCGTTTCGCCGGTACTGAAGCCAGTGCTCCCTTGACCGGGTTGGCCGGCGATGCGGCGATTGCCGATTTGACGCTGGCGCCTGATGCCCAAGCCGAGTTGGATCTCAGTCATCTGGGGCGACTGGCGCTCTATCTGCACAGTGGTGAATTGCAACTGCCGGATGGCAAACAACTGGCCGCCGGTAATATGTTGCTGCTCGACAGTCGTTATCCTCTCGAGCTGCAAGCCGGTTTCAAGGGCGCGGGGCTGCTCATTCTGGCCGGTAACCCCATTGGTGAGGCCGTGGTGCAGATGGGGCCTTTTGTGATGAATACCCAGGCGGAGATCCTGCAGGCCATTCGTGACTACCAAAACGGTGATTTCGGTGAGATCCCATCCGGTTCCGTTTAACTGACATAGGCAACAGACGGCTGCTTTGCTGTGGCCGCCTCTTGCTTTTTTCCGCCTAAACAGCACATCAGTGCTGACACAAATGTAAATTTTTAAGATTTTTTCGTTAAAAAGTCATTTGGAATACGGTGCGGTTAACCTGTGATAGGTTTTGCCCAACCCCACCTTTGATTGATTTTAAAGGTTAGCCTGGGCCTTATTGTTTGCTCCTTTCTCAAAAAGTTACCAAAAGTTAAACCTGTGACGCTTTTTACAAAACATTCTTATTACCTTGGCTGAATTTTGGCTATCTTGTCGGGAAATATTTTGCCTGTAACAATTATGAGAATCATTCTCATTAGTCAGGTTTTATATGCAATACCCCGCACCTTCTGCTGTGGCTTTGGCTGTGGCAGCCGTACTCTTTTGCGCCGCATCCGGCGCCGAAACGCTAAATAAGCAAGCGCCCTCTTCGAATGAGTCGCCCGAAACCAGCGCGGTTGTGACAGTCAAAGACAGAGCCGATAACGGTTTGGATGGCAAAAGCACTCTGGATGAGCAGATGATCCGCCGTACCCCTTCGGCCGATGGCAACTTGAGCGACTTGGTCAAATCCAACCCTGCGGTGCGCCTGGAGGGGCTGGATGAAGGGTTTAGTGGCGGTGAAATCAAACCGTCGAAGATCTCCATCTATGGCGCCGAGTCTGAACAGACGGCGTTTCTTATTGATGGCATCAATATCAACAACGATCTGGATCCCAGCTCAGGCCTGTTTGACGGCAGTGTCGGGGTCTTGCCGGGGATGAGCTCAGAGCAGGCCTATTTTTTCGATGCCGCCATGCTGGCCGGGATCACCGTTTATGACAACAATGTGCCGGCCAGCCTGGGGGGCTTTACCGGCGGGGCCGTAGTGGCCGATACCCTGAGCTATAACGGCGTCAACGGCGGCCAGCTGCTTTACCGTACCAGCCGCAGCAGTTGGACCAGCCAGAAGGTTGATCCCAACATTAATGAGTTTTTGCAGCAGGCCAGGCCCGAAGGGGGTAAGGCCATCTATCAGCCCGATTTTGTTAAACACAGTTATTCGGGGCAGTGGCAGCAGGGGATTAACGACGAGCTGGGCATGGTGCTGGCCTTTGGTCAACGCCGCTCCAGCATTCGCCAGAGCCGGATCATGGATGCAGAAGGTACGGTTGATTCTCAGGATCAGAGCCGCAGATCGGACAACCTGTTGTTGAATCTGGCCTGGACGCCGGATCCCCTGACCCGAATCGACTGGGACTGGCGTTATTCGGCCTACCGTGAAGGCCTGTTTATGGGCGAGAACATAGACAATGACTTTGAAGACAGCCACTCGGCACTGGGGTCGACCCTGAGTCTGGAGCGGGAGTTCAGCCTGGGAAGTCTGTCCCTCAAGGCGGCCTACGACAGCTTTGAGGATGAGCGTCACTCCCAGAGTGATACCGTGCTGGTGATCAGTGATGCCGATAGCGGGCTGGATTACCAGAAGGGGGGCTATGGCGACAGTCGTCTCAAGCAGCGAAATCTGCAACTGCTGGCCGATGTCAGCTTCAAACGCCTCTATTGGGGCGATGTCAATCACAGCCTGGAAACCGGCTTGAGTTTCCAGCAGACCGACTATGATTTTTACCGCCCAAGGGAGGTCAATCAGGAGATCCGCTTGATAATGTCGGGCATGGAGATGCCGCTCGATGAACAAACCGTATTGGCCGGCAGCATAGACACCCGCCACCGCAACTCGGCGGCTTATCTGCAGGACACCATCAAATTCGGCGCCTGGCAATTCCGCCCCGGGTTGAGGCTTGAGCATGATGACTACCTGAATAATCTCAACCTGGCGCCGCGGCTGGCACTCAACTGGGATGTCGTCGAGGGCACCCGGGTGGATATCGGGCTTAACCGTTACTATGGCCGCTCTTTCGCTTCGATGAAGCTGGCGGATGAAATACTTAAACTCAGCCAGGATCACACCCGCAGATACGAAAGCATCAAGGATCTGAAAACCCCCTTCTCCGATGAGTTGACCCTGGCGCTGCACCAGAATCTGGGCAATTTAAGCCTGAGTGGTCGCTATACCCTGAGGGACTATCGCGATCGGCTGGTGACCCATAGAAGCCAGGTAGGCAGCGTCAAGGTGGACGACTATCGCAATGGCGAAGACTACAAGGTTCATGTCTACACCCTGCAACTGAATAACATAGCGCCGCTGACCTTAGGTGCCAGTCAATGGGAGTGGTCGCTGGCGGCCGATTGGCTGGAGACAGATCGCAACGATCTGGATAAGGCGATGAACCCGGATGAGGCGGTGATGCTTGATGGCGCCATGATGAGCCGTCGCCAGATGGAGCAGAAGGTCAACTCATCCCAGGAAGAGTGGATGGTGCGTCTTGGGTTGGATATGGAGTTACCGGCCTGGAATATCACCTGGGGCAACAAGCTTTATGTCAAGGCGCCGGTACGGGGATATGAGTCGGTAAACAGCCAGGCGGCGCTGGAGATGTACCGCAGCTATGACTTCGGCAGTCACACCCAGTGGGATAGCCGTATTCGCTGGGAGCCGCAGGCGCTGGGCGGTGAGGTCTATCTGCAGCTGGATATCAACAATGTGCTCAACCAGGTACGCCAGTATAGCCTCAAGGCCAACCAGAACGGCGAATACGGCCTCTATACCCCAGGGCGTCAGTTCTGGCTGGAAGTGGGTTATCGCTTCTAAACCCTGAGTGGTGGTGACGGGCAGCTTCACCGGAAGCTGCTTTTTTGTTGAGTTCTGGAAATCCTGAGATGATTGTTAAAACACGATTCGGCCGCCTGATGATGGCGGCGATGGCTTGCCTGCTGGCGGCCTGTCAAACCAGCGATATGCTGCCTCTGAACAGTGATCCTGACTTGGTTCAGGGCCGGCTGGAAAATGGCTTTCGCTATTATCTGGCCCCCAACGATGCCCCGGCCAAACGCGTGTATCTGCGTTTGGTGGTCAACGCCGGTTCCATGCATGAAGATGACGACCAAAGGGGAGTGGCCCATATGGTCGAGCATATGGCCTTTAACGGCAGCAAGCACTTTAAGGGCAACAGCGTCATCAGCGCGCTGGAGGATGCCGGGCTGAAGTTTGGCATAGATGTCAATGCCTTCACTGACTTTGAAAATACCGTCTATCTGCTCAATCTGCCGGATAACCGGCCGCAGACTCTGGAGCTGGCGCTTAGAATTATTGCCGACTGGGCGGCAGAGGTGAGCATTGCCCGCGACGATCTCGATGCCGAGCGTGGCATAGTGCTGGAGGAGTGGCGGGCAAGGCTTGGGCCTATGCTGCGCTTGGGGGATAAAAAGTCTGCCATCGAAATGGCCGGTTCCCGTTATGCGGCGCGCGATCCAATCGGCGATCCCGAAACCATACGCCAGGTATCCGGTAAGCGGGTGGCCGACTTTTATCGCCGCTGGTATCGGCCGGATAATATGGCGCTGGTGGCGAGCGGTGATATAGATGTCGCCAAGTTCAAGGCCATGGTCGAGCAATATCTGGGAGCCATGCCTGCGGCCACTACACCGCTGGAAACCGTGGACTTTGGCATACCGCTGCAAGATGGCCTGAGGGCCGCCAAGGTGCATGAAGTCGGCGCCGAAGAGCCGGCGCTGGAGCTGAGCTTTTTCTCGCCGCTTGAGCCGGATTATTCGCGGGCCGGTTATCGCCGCGAGCTGGCCGAGCAGATAGCCGGGCGTATGCTGAATCTGCGTCTGCAGCAGTGGGAGAAGCAACATCAAGACTGGCTGCTGTCGGGCGCTTTCTTCTCCTCGGCCATCGGCCGTGAGACCAGGCAGAGCATTTTCACCTTGCAGCTCAAGAAGGGTGAGTACCATAGCGCCGCCAGTGCACTGTTTGATCTTCTGGCCACCCTCAAGCAGCATGGTTTCAGCGATAAGGCCGTGGCTTCCCAGCTGAAACGCCAACTGAAATTGGAACAGCGCCGCGCCGATAAGGCGGTTTACAGCATAGATATTGCCGGCGACCTGGTCACTACCGCTGCCAATCTCGACCCCTGGTTGAGCTATAAAGACAGAGCCCGGCTCAACCTGGAGCTGATTGGCTCGCTGACGACCGAGGATATCAATCAGGCGCTGGCGCGTTTAACGGCGCCAAGTTCCCGCTTATTGCTGCAGACTCTTGGGGCCGGGGAGATATCGGCACTGACGAGTGCTGAAGCCAATGCATTATGGCAGCAGAGTATGAGCAGGCAGCACAGCGACTTTGAAGCCGGGCAACAGACCGCTGAGATGCCCGAGTTCAAGGCCGAGGCCGGCAGCAGTCGCTTTATCGGTGAAGCCGCCGATGGACGCCTGAAGGAGTATCGACTCAGCAACGGGTTGCGTCTGGTATTCAGCCAATCTGATCTCAACCCGGGTGAAGTGCACTTCAAGGCCTTGACTGTCGGGGGGATGGGCAGTCTGGCGCCTTCGGAGGCGCAAAAGCTGCGTCTGGCGGTGAACCTGGCAGATGAGTTCGGCGCCGGTGAGGTGCCGCAGCAGGCGATCGACCACTATGACAGCGACTATCCTCTGGTGCTTTCCAGTTTGCTGGACGGCCAGACGCAAGGCTTTTCCGGCTGGGCCCACAGGGATGATCTGGCGGCGTTGTTGCAGCTGTTTCGCTTCAAGTTGCAACAGGTACAGTTTGCATCGAATGCCTTGAAGCACTGGCGCGAAGAGTATCAGGCGACCCGGGCACAATATGCCAATGACCCTGGGGAACAGTTTGCCCGCACCATAGATGCCAGGCGCTACCCCGGAGTGCCGACGGTTTACAACCCGGATCCCGAGTTGCTGACGACCCTGACCGAGGATGAGCTGCTGGCCGATTATCGCCGTCACATGCTGGGTAATACCGACTTTATTCTGTTCTTTGTCGGCGATATCGACGAGGCACGCCTCATTCACTTAGCCGAGCAGTATCTGGCGGGGATTGAGGTAAAAAGGGAGGCGCGCAAGCAATACCAAATTCGGCCGGCGACCCCAAAGGAACGTCTGCAGATGCCTGTCTCCGGTGAGCCCAGAGCCGAAACAGAAGTCTATCTAACTTCCTATCCGCAGCCTTGGTCAGCAAAGCAAGCTTATCAGTTGTCGTTCATGGGGGAGCTTATTCAGGAGCAGCTCAGGCTCAAACTCAGGGAGGAGGCCAGCGGCGTTTATGGGGTAACCGCTTGGTTCTGGCAGGAGCCGGGGGAAGATTTCAGCTCGGGCCGTATCAGCTTCAGCAGCGATCCGGAGCGGGTCGATGAACTGATCCAGCAACTGCATCTGGTGCTCAAGCGGATGACTGATGAGGGCGTATCGCCCCATTCGCTGGAAAATAAGCGCCGTCAACGTCAGGACAGGCTGCAGCGGGAGCTTAAATCCAATCTCGGTTGGCTGGAGGCGGTCGGCCAAAGCTATATGGCAGTGGGTGGGCCGCAGCAGATAGGGCAAAAAGCTCGCTTCAATGAGGAGGTCACAGCCGCTGAGCTGAATAGCCTGCTTAAGCAGTTTATCCGGCAAAGCCGGGTCTTTGAGGCCGTGATGCTGCCGGCAAGCGAGTAAAACTCAGGCAAAAAAGTGCCACCCCCGGGGTGGCGCTTTTTTGAGAGTTGGAAAGTGGGTGAGTAAGAAGTGATAGAGCGTTGGCGAAACTTTAGATCTTGCCTCTGAGCTTGGCCAGCACATCTTTTTGTTTTAACTGGCTCATGGCCAAGTAGGCCACAGGCACCACAAACAGCGAGAAGAAGGTGCCCATCAACAAGCCACCCACCAAGACCAGGCCTATGTTTATCCGTCCAAGAGAGCCGGGGCCAGAGGCTATGGCCAATGGGATGGCGCTGAGGATCATCGCCAGCGAGGTCATCAAAATAGGACGCAGCCTTGAGCGGGCGCTGGCCATGGCGGCATCGAGGGCGCTTTTGCCGGCCTGGCGCTGCTTATTGGCGAACTCGACCAGCAAGATCCCGTGTTTGGTCACCAGGCCTACCAGAGTCAACAAACCTATCTGGGAATAGATATTCATACTCTGGCCAAAGAGGTTGAGAGTCAGCAAGGCTCCCACCAGACACAGGGGCACAGTGAGGAGAATGATCAAGGGATCGACAAAGCTCTCAAACTGCGCCGCCAGGATCAGATAGATAAACACCAAAGCCAGCAAAAACAGTGACTGAGTGCCTGCCTGGGAGTCCATCAGTTCTTTGATTATGCCGTTGTAGGCATAGCCCTGTGATGGAGCCAGCAGCGACGGCAGTTGCTCATCCAGCCAGAGTTTGATCTCTCCCGGGGAGTAACCCGGCATAAGATCGGCGCTGATTAGGGCGGCGTCGCGACCCATAAAGGTCTTGATATTCGACTCAGCGGTTGCCTGCTTTATGGTGACAAATTGCGACAGCGGCAGCGCCTCACCCGATTCAGAGGTGACATACAGCTTACTGAGCACATTGAAGTCGCCCAGCATCTCCAGGTTAACCTGAACCTGGATAGGGTAGGTGAAGCCGTCGTCCGAGTGCAGATCGGCGGCTTTGACCGAGCCTAAAAAGGTCGACAGCGCATTGGTTACATCGCTGTAGCTGGCACCGGAAAGGATCACCGCATTGCGATCTATGCTGAGATCGAAGCGTGGCAAGTCCCTGAGGGTCGAGTTGTTGATATTGGTCAGACCGGGATAGCCCTCCAGCAGCTTAACCACCTTCTCGGCGGTGTGGGCCAAGGCATCTTTGTCTCTGTCCAGCGTCATCAACTGCAGTTGCAGATTGGTGGGGATATTCAAGCCGTCGGCGGAGCGAACACTGAACGACATGTTGTAGGCCGACACCTGCTGTTTGGCTTTGGCTATCAGTTGATCTATCACTTCGGCGGCGGTGTCGCTGCGTTCTCCCCAAGGTTTCAGCAACACATGGTTGACCGGGCCGCCTTCGATATAAGCCAGATTGGCGGCTACATTGGGGTTGTCATCCATAACGCTGTTAAGCTCGGCGTTGTGATTCAGGTGATATTGGCGGCCAACGCCGGTGGGGCCCTTGGCGCTGGCGTCAATAAAGCCGCTGTCTTCTGTGGGCAGCAGTACCTTGGGCATGTACCAATAGAGTACGCCACCCGAAACGACCAGCAGCAAGGCGATTCCGGCCAACAGACGCTTACGGTTGAACCAGAGCTCCAGTTCCTGGCTGTAGCGCTCAATCAAACGCTCCAGCCCCAACTCGACCCGCTGAAACCAGGCCGGATGTTTGTGGCTTTGCTGAATCAAATAGGCACTCATCATGGGCGAGAGGGTCAAGGCCACCACCCCTGAGATGATCACCGCCGCCGCCAGAGTGAAGGAAAACTGGCGGAACAGATCGGCCGTCAGTCCGGACATCAAACCTATCGGCAGATAAACGGCAGCCAGTGTCAATGTCATGGCTATGATGGGAAAGATGATCTCCTGGCTGCCCTTGATTGCAGCGTTAAAAGGCGTTTCACCTTTTTCTATATGGCGGTAGCAGTTTTCCACCACTACGATGGCGTCGTCCACCACCAGACCTATGGCGAGGATGATTGCCAATATGGTCAGTACATTGATACTGAACCCCAGCCAGGCCATAACGGCAAATACCCCTATGACACAGACGGGAATGGTGATAATCGGAATCGAAGCGGCTCTGAGTGAGCCGAGAAACAGCACCACAATCAGGGACACCAGCACTATGGCTTCCAGTAAGGTAGAGAAACCCTCTTCGATAGAGGCTTGAATGAAGTCGGCTTGGTTATAGACCAACTGCATCTTGAGACCGGCCGGCAACTGGTGTTGCATCCTGTCGATTTCGGCACGTATGGTTTGTGCCACTGTCACAGGGTTGGCGTTGGCCAGCGGCAGTATTTGCAGCGACATCGCCTGATGTCCGCCAATGCTCAAAAGGCTGGGCCGCAGGTTCTCTTCGCCCATCACGACATTGGCGATATCCTTCACCCGGATAATTTTGTCGTTATCGACCCGGATCACCAGATCGCGAATATCTTCTATGTTTTCAACCTGGCTGAGTGGGTTGATGGAGAAGTCGCGGGACTTGCCCACTATGGTGCCCGAGGTAAAAGTGGCGTTGTAGGTGCTCAGGGTGGCCACCACATCGGCGGCCTTGATATTGAGCGCCTTCATCTGATCCGGGTTTAGCCAAACCCTGGCGGCGCGCTGTGAGCCGCCATAGGGACCCCATACGGCGCCCACACCGGACAGATGTTTGAATTGAGGTACAAGTTGCTGGCTGATGTAATCATACATCTGCTGCTTGGTCATACCGCCCTCGTTGACAAAGCTGATGATATTGCTGGCGGAATGGGTCGCCGACACGTCATCTGTCACTCTGGGCTTGTCTATCATGCTTTGGGGAAAGTCGTTGATGGCTTCAACGCTGGAGCGCAGCTTGTTCATCAAATTGGTGTATTCGATGTCATCTATCTCTTTGCTGAAGTTGATGGACAGAGTGCAACTGCCTTCCTGACAGTCGGTGGTCATGGTATCGACCTTATCCAGCCCGGAGGCGGCGTCGATAAGCTTATCAGCGACATTCTCGGACATGAATTCGGCGCTGGCGCCATTGATGGATGCGCTGACCGAAGCCGAGTGAGTGTTGTAGTCAGGGAAGTATTGAATCGGCAATTTGCCGAAAGACACCAGGCCGATCAGCACTATCATTATGCTGATCACCGAGGCGAAAATTGGGTGGCGAATACAGATTTCCGGCAGGCGCATCAGAGTTGGTCCTCTTCGGTGGCCAATAAGGCATTGGTCAGGACTCTGACTTCACCTCCCTCTTGCAGGTTCTGCATGCCTGTTCGCACCACAGTATCTGAGTTTTGCAGCCCCGACTTGATGATGACATAACCGTCATTGGTGTTGCGCCCAAGTGACACAGGGCGCTTGCTGACTTTGTCGCCTTGCAGTACCCAGACAAAGCGTTCTTCATTATTGGCAATGATGGAATTTTGTGGCACCAACAAGTGCTTGATCCCCTTGCTGAATATCTGCTTTACGTTGGCAAACATTCCGGGAGCCAAGGCCTGATCCGGGTTGCTCAGTTGCGCATGAACCTCCACCCGGCCCGAACTCTCATCGACTGCCGGCGCCACATAGCTGACCAGCCCTTTGAACTCGCGTCCCTTGTAGGCCTCCACTGTGAGATGCACCTCCTGACCGCGCTGCGCCTTGCCGAACTCGACTTGGCTGATGGCAAAATGCACTTCAACCGGATCCAAGCGGTACAGGGTTACCAGAGGTGTCTCTGCGGTTATTTGGGCACCGATAGAGGGAGTAAAGGAAGTTAATTGGCCATCGAAGGGGGCGATGAGGCTGTAATCGGCGAGGGTGGCCTGTTTCTGTTTGAAATCGGCGGCGGCCAGTTGCACATTTTCTTCCAGCTCATCCACATCTTGTTTTGACAGTGAATCCGGCTCTTTGGCTAGCAGGCCTCTGACTCGTTCCAGTTTGGTTTTCGCCAGAGCCAGCGTGCTGCGGGCCTTGTCGACATCGGCTTGCGCCTTGACACTGTCGAGCTCGGCAATCAAGTCACCCTGTTTGACCATGTCTCCGTTTTTGAAGTGGATCGCCGTGAGTTTGGCGCTGGCGTTGAAACTGAGGGCCACAGAGTCGATAGCCCGAATTTTACCGACTTCGTTGGCGACATCTCTAAAGGATGCCTGTTTCACCGCTTCTACGGTTACCGGAGGGGGTTGAACCTCCTGCGCCGAGAGTGATAGGGAAATTGGCAGACAAAAGATCAGTAACCAAAGACTGGAGCCTGAAAGTGTTTTCATAAACGCCCTGTATCATGGATTAAGCGGTAAGCAATTCAGTTTACCTTAATCAGGATCCAGGGCATTCCGACAATTTAAGGCATTGGTGATCTATCTTTGTGATTTTTGATCCCAATAGAGATTTTCAGGCACTAATTTGCCTGAATGTAGCACCCAGGACGCGCAGCTGTGGCAGCCTTGCAACCTGAGTGTTAAATCAGCTTTGCAATATCTTGAGTGGCAGTCCCAGCATGTCATCACCGCTGCCGGCCAGATGCCAGATAACCGCCACCAGCGCCGCCACTGTCAGTAGATACCAGACAATGGAAAACACTTGCCCATACCTGTCCAGCGGTAACAGATGACTGTGATGACGCTGTTTCCACTCAAACAGAATCTCGACGCTGCCTATCAACAACAGGAACCCCAGCAGTGCCAGCCCCAGACTGTAGCTGATAAATACCCCTATGGCAGCACCCAGAATACAGACGATAAGGCCGATGGCGCTGTTCATCGAAAAGCTGATGCTCTTGAGAATATGCCCGCCATCTAGCGGCAAAATAGGCAACAGGTTGAACAGGTTGAGCAAGGCGTTGAAGGCCGCCAGACCGGCAAAGAAGGGATTGCCTGTGATCCAGTAGACAACGAGTGCCGCCAGGGACATCAACAGGCCAAAGGTTGGCCCCATGATGGAGATCACCACGTCTTGCCAACGGGTGTTGATCTTCTCATCGGACAAGGCCAGGCCGCCCATGAAGGGGATGAGGTAGATACCCTTGGTCTTCATGCCAAAATATTTCATCGCTCGGATATGGCCGTACTCGTGAAACACCAGGCAGGCAATCAGAGCCAGGGCAAACTGCAGGGAAAACAGCCAGGAGTAGGCGGCAATACTGGCTCCTGCCAGGACGACCTTGATCACCTTGGCGCTCTTGAGCAGTTTGAAGCCCAGAGACACCAGCCCCACCAGACTCAGTTTCTGCTGTTTTACCGGCGCTATGTCCGGTGTTTGCCGCTCAATATCTTTGCTATTGCGGCTGCCTTCAATAGTGACTTGCTCATCGATGAGCAAGCGATAGCTCAGCTCAAAGGGTTGCCAGTTGAGCTGGGTTTCCAGGCATACCTTGATGCTGCTGCCATCGGCGCGACTGAGGCTGAACTCATGGCTGCCAATGCCTTGGTCATCGGCGCTGGCGGCTTGTTGTGAGACTAATTGGTTATCCCAAAAAAGTTGCTGCCAACCCGCCATGGAACCTTCCAGCCTCAGGGGCTTCCCTAAGCAATCTATTTTCAGAAGTTGCAAATCTATGACTCCGGTGAGAGAAAACGCGCCGATTATACCCATGGGCACCGGGCTTTGTCAGGGAAGGTGCGAACATGTCCGTGGGGGCTTTGCATCGGCTTACAGGTTTGGATACAAGGCGCAGTTTGCAGTAAATGGCCCAAGTCCTTTGCCAGAACGCCTTAGAGACTGTCTAGATAACGCACCATCTCCAGTCCTTGGGGAAAAGTGATAAAGGCTAACTTGGCAACGCAGCAACTGCCGAGCGCGGCGGCGTGCTTTTGCACCAACAGCTTGAGATCTGTGAGTTCGAGCTGCGTATGGCTCGGGCCTATTTGTGGCAATGAGGCCAGTACAGGTTCGTCACAGCGAATGGCCGGAAGTATGGGATAACATAAGCCGCCGGAATCTATCAGTTGATCGCCCTGGCAACTCAGGTGTTGATTCAGGCAGATATATTCCAGCCAGTCTCTTTCATTCTCGAGATACACCAGTTCGTCCGAATCTGCCGGTTTCAGAATGGCGGGCCAGGCTGGCTGTGTCATAGGGGCTCCAGGAATAAGCTGTCCCCAACACCATATCACAACGGCCTGGCGTTGCGATTAATTATCCCGCGTAGAACCGAGGCCCGGTTTAATATCAGCCGCGGCTGCTGTAGTCGAAATGGATTTCTCCATTTTGGTTTTGAACTACACAGGGGCCATGTTCCCTCTGGGTGCGGTGCTGCGCCGGGCCTATGTGAATTTCCACATTGGAGTAGATATGCTTCAGGGCTTCGACAAAGTAATGGCGATAGTAGCCTTCGGTTTCCGCCTTCAGCAGCTCGAGTTCGGTTTCTTCCCGCACTCGCTCATCATCGACACGGTGTTTCTCTTCCAGCATCATTTTGACCTGCTCGACCATGGCTGGATCTGCCTGCCATTCGCTCTTGGGTGGCAGTTTTCTCAGTCTGGCTTCCATATCCAAACCGGCTACCACCAAAACCCGGACACTTTCTTCCAGATCTTTGAGGTTTTGGCGGTACTCTCCCAAACGCATGGCGCAGAAGAGATCTGTCTTGGTATCCGCTGTAGCGCCTATGGCGACGGCCTTGATGCCTTTTTCCGCCTTGGCAATTCCTCCCACCAGATCTCCGCGGCGGCCGTTGGCGTCGCTGACTGTGAGTTTACTGTCGGTACGGCTATTGCTGTGCAGCAGCTGCTTGGTCACCAGGATATCGCCCTGGCATTGGAGATCGGAATATTGCACAAACTGGGCCGATATCTGCCCCTTGGCTCTGATTTGGGTCGACAACTCATTGGCGCGGATCTGCCTGCCTATGATGCCCTTGCTGACGGTTACATCCCCTTCGGCCATCAAGGATGCCGAGTCGACAAAACCCATTACAGTGATATCGCCACTGCTCTTGACCTGCATCCCCTCGTGGACGTCGCCACTGATAAGGATACTGCCCTTGAAGTCGACATTGCCGTAGCCCACGTCCACATCTTTTATCTGCAATACATCATCTACCTGCATGCCGTTGCGGACTTCCACCGGCTGACCGGCAACCGTGGCGATAAGCTTGTTGCTGTCTTTGGCGCTGAACTCTGTACCTTTGCCGGCCACCATCTCCAGATCTTTCCCCGGCTTGGCCGGCAATACTTCGCCGAAGACATTGTATCCTGGGGTTCCTTGAGTGGCGGGGATCCTTTCCATCAAGAGATCGCCGGCATTGACCATGATGACTGCGCCCAGGTTACGCATGTCCACTGTGCCATCCTCCCGCTCCTGTGGGTGCAGCAGACGCTCACGGGCCAGGGGCACTTTGCGATCCAATCTGGCATGGTTGCCGTTCACCGCCGCCTTGCCACAGGCAATAGTGCCTTCTATGGTTTCGCCCGGTTTACTCTGCTTCAGGCGTTTGAGCATGGTTTCTATCTTGATTTTCGACAGTCCCATGCAGATCTTCTCTTCTTTCAGGCGGCGAAGAATGTCCGGCAGGGTGATCTCTTTACCGCCCCAGGCGGCAGTGAGGGTCATACCGGCTTGCATCTTATCTTTACTGGGCTGGAGTGATATCTGGCCGTCACGGCGCTCGGCTATCTGAAAGAACTGCTCGAACTGACCATCTTCTTCGGCGTAAAGCTTATTGACGTCCTTGACGGCTTTGGCGATTTGACTGTCCAGCGGACAGAGATTGGCGAAGTCTGGTAGGGCCAACAGATGACGTATGGCTTCCTCGGTCACGGGGCCATGGGTTTTGGGGATGAGCCTCAGCTCGGCAAATTGCTTATTGCTGCTGAGTTCAACGAGATCCGGCGCCAGCATATTAAAGTTATCCAGGTTAGTTATACCCTTCCTTTTCGAAGTTTAAACATCGAGTACCAAGCTGTTTGTTGACGCCATAACTATGCTATGGCGAGACAACAGGCGCGTATCGACTGAATCAACTCCTGTACGGAATGGTACTATTATTATTTTCCCGACTGCTGTTGAGTATAGCAACATAAGCTCGCCAAAATGAAGCCTGTTGTTAACATATTATTAGCAGTTGCTCAAAAGATAATAGCCCTGAATACTTATAAAAATCTTTGATCTCTTAGCGAAAAGTTACCAAAATTGCCCGGCGTTACTTTTTGTTACTGATATTCCGGTAAAGCTTGTATTTGTTGTTTTCGGCAATCACGTTCACGTTACCGAAATGGGCCGCGATTGTGTCGCTGTAGGGCAGGTGACGATTGGCCACTATCTGCCATACTCCTCTGTCCCTTAGCCTGTTGGCGCTGTCGGCGATAAAGCTTTCGGCAATATGGGTGGTGGCTGCCAAGCCATCGTGAAACGGCGGGTTGGAGATGATGGCGTCGAACTCGCCCTGAGTGGCGCTCAAGCCATCGGATGGATAGACTTTGGCGCTCAGGCCGTTGGCCTTCAGTGTCAGCTCACAGGACAGCAGTGCCATGGCGTTGATGTCGACACAATCCAGATTAAGCTCCGGCTGGACCTTGAGCAGGGCGGCGGCAATCACTCCGGCGCCGCAGCCAAAGTCCAGTACCCGGCCCTCGAGCTTGGGCAGATGAGACAGCAACAGCTCAGTGCCCAGATCCAGGCGTTTTTCACTGAATACCCCGGCCATATTGCAGATTTGTATGTCCCCTTGGGGAGTGGGCAAGTTGTAATGGCTGACAAAGGCTTCAATATCCAGCGCAGTTGGGCTGGCGATGGCCTCGGCGGCAAACAGCAGGCAATGACGGGCGTTGTCCAGTTTGGCCGCATTGCTGAACCAGCGGATTTGCTGTTTGGCAAACGACTTTATCCCGCCTTTGTTTTCCCCTATGACTAGTAGTTGACCTCCCGGTTGCAGGTGCAGCGCCGCCAGTTCCAGCAGATAAGCGAGCAGCGGCTTGGCCTTGGGGTAGTAGACCACAACCGTCTCGAACCTGTCAGTATGGGGCAACTGGTGGCCAAAGTAACAATGAAGCTCGGCCTTGGCTTGCGACTTAAGCTGTTGGAAGTGATTGAAATCCAGCGCCAGGGCATCGACTCTCGGGCACAGGTTCAAAAGCTCTCTGGCGCAGTTGTCGCTCTCATGGTTGAGCAGCAGCAGGCTTTGGCCTTCAAATAGCGCACTGTTGCGCAGCAGTAATTGCGATGGCGGTGTCAGCAACATTGGGGACTTCCAAGGATAAAATCTGCCGCGCATTATAGCCAATCAGTGGTGGCAGCGGGCAAGAGTTATGGCCGGCAAACATAAAAAAAGCGGCCAAGGCCGCTTTTTGCAAGGTTAAGCATTACTGAGCAGACCTTTGCCCCTTGGGCAGCAAGCTTATCAGTTTGGAGGCGATATCTGTGTTGTCCTGGTTGCCGATAAATAACTCGGCGCCCGGGCCTGTGGCAAACACCTGCACATCTGTGCCTGTATGGCCGCCGGTGGTCCAGCCTGTGTTGGAGCGGCGATCCACTTCCTGTTTGATAGCGCTGGCCAGCGTATCTTTGCCTTGCATTCTGGCCTTGGTCAACTGCTCCAGCAACGCGGGTTCCAGCTCAAAACCCAGGCCTTGAGCCAGCGGCGCTTGCCAGTCTTCTGCGGTCAACGCCGCGGCGGCCAGAGTATCGATACTGGCAGACAGCCCCTTGAGCACCTCTGGGTTCCAGGCATATTTACCCTTGCTGCCGATGGATAGGCCGCCGGTATTGTGATCTGCGGTGGCCACCATCAGGGTATTGGGGTTTTGGCGCACGAACTGCTCAACCACTTCCATGGTACGGGCAAATTCATCCATCTCCGCCATGGCAGCGGCGATGTCGTTATTGTGACCGGCCCAGTCGATCAGACTGCCTTCGACCAGTAATACAAAGCCGTTGTTGTTTTGTGACAAGAGCTCCAGCGCCTTGCCCGTCATGGCGCTGAGGCGATGGCCGTTCTTGTCATCCAGCACCCAGGGCAGTTGCACTTCGGCAAACAGGCCCATTACCTTGGGCTGTTTGATGCTTTCAAGCGCGCTGAACTCCTGTAAAATTTGATAGCCCTTGGCATCAAACTTGGCCAGCAGCTCCTGATCGAAGTATTTCTGGCCGCCCCCCAGCATCACATCGGCATCCGTCTCCAGATACTTGTTGGCCAGCTCGACATAGTGTTTGCGACTTTCGCTGTGAGACAGAAAGGCCGCCGGCGTGGCGTGATTTATCTGGGAAGTGACCGCCACTCCCGTGCTCATGCCCCGCTGCTTGGCCTTTTCCATTATGGTCGGGATCGGTTGCTTCTGGGTGTCGACCGAGATAGCACCGTTATAGCTTTTTACCCCGGTTGCCAGCGCAGTTGCCGCGGCGGCGGAGTCGGTGACATAGCCGCTGACTCTGGCGGGGTAGGTACTGGCCATACCGACCAACAGGCGATCGAATACCGTCTGTTCTATCTCTTCGGTATCCGGGTTGTCGTTGAAATACCGGTAGGCGCTGGTATAAGCCGGCCCCATGCCATCACCGACCATGATCACGATATTTTGGGGTCTGGAAGGGGCGGGGTTGGGCAACTGATTGGCATCGGCTGCCAGTGGCAGCAACAATGACAGTCCCAGTAATGCGCCCGTGAGTTGGCTCAGTTTCATCAGAGTCTCATCCTTGTTGTTTTTGTTGCAGTCTTTGCTCAATGGCATTCATCAGCATGCCGGTGATATTGACATCGAAAGCCGCTTCAATCTCTTTGATGCAAGTGGGGCTGGTGACATTGATTTCGGTGAGCTTATCCCCGATCACATCCAGACCGACGAAGATCAGGCCGCGCTTTTTAAGCTCTGGGCCCAGGGCTCTGGCAATGGCCCAGTCACTTTCTGACAGAGGCTGGGCAACACCGCTGCCACCGGCCGCCAGGTTACCGCGGGTTTCGCCCTTCTTGGGGATCCGCGCCAAACAGTAGGGCACAGGCTCGCCGTCGATGACCAGAATCCGCTTATCGCCCTTGGTGATCTCGGGAATAAACACCTGCGCCATGGCATAGTTTTGGCCGTAATCTGTCAGGGTTTCTATGATAACCCCTAGGTTGGGATCGTCCTGCTTAACCCTGAATATGGATGTGCCGCCCATGCCGTCAAGCGGCTTGAGGATCACATCGCCATGCTGGGCATGGAAAGCGCGTAACCGCTGCGGGTCGCTACTGACCAGTGTGGTGGGGGTAAATTGGCTGAACCAGGCGGTAAACAGCTTTTCATTGGCATCACGCAGGCTCTGTGGCTTGTTGACTATCAATACCCCGGCTTCTTCTGCGCGCTCCAGCATGTAAGTGGCGTAGATATATTCGGTATCGAACGGTGGGTCCTTACGCATCAGAATCACATCCAGCTCCTTAAGCGGCGTGTCGGTCGCTTCACCCAACTGATACCAATCAGTGGGATCTTCCTGAACCTTGAGTGGCCGCATCTTGGCCCAGGCTTCACCCTGCAGCAGCGCCAGATCCTGCATCTCCATATAGAAGAGCTCATAGCCGCGAGACTGCGCCGCCAACAACATGGCGAAGCTGGAGTCTTTCTTGATGTTGATATCCTTGATGGGGTCCATCACTATGCCGAGCTTGATCATGATGCCTTTCCTTTATTCGTTACGCCCACCGGGCGGAAAATGGTTAACCCAGATCGCCGAATCTGAGTTGCAATGCGGTAATGGCGGTTAGTGCCGCGGTTTCGGTGCGCAGTACTCTGGGGCCGAGCAGAACTTCGGTAAATGCCTGGGTTTCTGTCATGGCAATTTCCTGCTCCGACAGGCCGCCTTCCGGACCTATCAAGAGTCGCACCTTGTTGTTTGGCAGCTCAAGGCCATTGATGCCGTGAGCGGCTCTGGGATGCAGATTGAGTTTCAATGCTGTTGTTGGCTCGGCGCACCAAGCGGCCAGCTCCATTACCGGTCTCACTTCAGGAACCCGGCTACGGCCGGATTGCTCACAGGCGCTGATAACAATTTTTTGCCACTGCTGCAGTTTCTTTTCTAACCTATCGCCGCTGAGTTTAACGCCGCAACGCTCTGAAAACAGTGGCGTGATGGTGTTAACCCCCAACTCTACCGATTTTTGCAAGGTGAAGTCCATGCGATCGCCGCGGGAGATCACTTGCCCAAGGTGCAGATCCAGGGGGGACTCAGAGGGATTGTCCATGGCAGACAGCACGTGTACATCCACGGCTTTCTTTCCGGCGCTGACGATAGTGGCCGGATAGTCTTTGCCGTCACCATTGAACAGGCTTATCTGCTCGCCGCTGCTCATGCGCAGCACTCGGCCGACATGGGCGCTGGCGTCATCATCCAATGACAGAACTTGGCCTGGGGTTATCGGGCCTGTGTGATAAATTCTCGGCACTCTCATGCTCTGTATTCCTTAGGCTTATTCTGCGCTGCCGCTGAGGCCGCTTTGGTTGCAGGCTTTCTGCACCAATGGGTTGTGATTGCCCTGAGAGGCGGCTATTACCTGATCTCGCCGGCACTCAATAGTATCAACTGGATAGCTTTTGTCCCACGCCTTGAACAACTTTAATTGGCTGGAGGCTATCTTGAGCCCATAGGTCTGCTGCATATAAAGGTAGGTACGGGCGATGCGTCCTCTTGCCTGCGCTGGCGGTTCTGCCTTACGGCCCTTGAAGTCGACTGTCATCTGACACTGGCCATATTGGCTTGGCTTGGCGTTCCACTGACTGAACCTGAAGTTGGATCTGTCGCCATTGACCTCTCCCACGGCCGGCACCAGATTGTGCAGGTCGGCCTCCATGCGCTTAAAGGTCTTATCTTTGCTGCTGCAGTTCTTACGGCCGCCGTTTTGCCAGCACTGCAACTGATGGCCAAACTCCCAGGCAGGTACTATATGCTCCCATTCTATGCGGTTGGCACGGGTCTCTTGTTTGCGAATCTGATAACCGCAACTTGCCAAATCCGGCTGCCATTTCTTGCCTTCCATTTTGATGGCACAGCCACAGTAGAAACTGACTGCCGGCAGCGTTTGACTGTAAATCACCTTGGCGCGTTTCTTGGCTTCGGAAAAACTGCTTGGATGGCTGGGCGATGCCAGCACAGAAGAGGCCGCCAAAAGCAGCGGCAGGGCCACGAGTGGCCGCAGGTGCAATGAAATCACGCTATTCCCTAAAATCATAACTTCGGGTGCCGACAGCCGATACCTCAGGTGCCAGACTTGGAATTGTTGCAGCAGATAGTAAAAGAAGCCGCCAGGCTTGGCAACTTGGCTCAGGATGGCTGAGGGCTAAGCAGTTGGCCGCAGCGGCGGCATTGATATTTAGCCTGGCCCCGCACGACCTTGTTATGACGGCGAATGCTCAGCTCTACTACACCGCAGCCACATTGATAGAGCAGGGTTCTGGGTTTGACCGAGCTGATATCCATCGAGTGAGTGGTACGCGGCGCCAGGCCATAAATCCGCCGCATCAGGCTTTGCCACTCCTTGCCATGAGGTCGGGTCTTGCCATGCAGTTGGAAACAGAGCAGGTGGCAAATCTCGTGTGGAACCACCTCATGGGTGAAGGTGTGCAGGTTTTGCTCCAGTAGCACCGGATTGAAGCGCAAGCGGTTCTCGGTTGGATGAGCGGTACCGGCGCTGCGGCCTCGCAGGGCAAAGCTGACCGAAGGGCGCTTTAGCGCTCGGCCCAGGGCGGCCTCAGCCTTGAGATAGCAAAGTTCTATTGCATCGAGCACTGCCTGCTGCGCCTCACTAGCGGCAGCTTGAGGCTGTGGCTCAGGTGCTTGGTTGTATTCAGAAGTGCCGGCGTTTTTAAGGGATCTGAACAACTGACTCAGCATGAGAAAACTCGAATTGGCATTAATTGGTGGCAAATAAGCAGAGGCGCAACTGCGCCTCTGTTGAATCAGGGATTATAAACTTTTGGTCGCCGCTGTCAGCATGGCTTTGACCTGCTCGACTATCGCTTCTTCGGTAGCGGGCTCGAAACCGGCAATTCTCGGGGTATGAATATGCCCGGTGGGAATACGGCTACCGAGTTGGTTTTGCAGCAGGATAGCCCGGTAGGAGATCTCATTGGACAGGTAACCGCCGCCAGACCCCTCCACCGAAGTGCTGTTTTGCAGTTCGCTCAGGCTGCTTGCCTGAAACTCGCCACGGGAAAGGGTGCTGACAATATGGTTGTCGTTGGCTTTCCAGCGGCCGTTTACGCTCTGCATGGCTGCTACCGGCAGGGAGAACTCGACAAACTCAGGGCCATTGAGGGTGTCGTTTTCCAGCTTGGGTGGCAGAGGTCGCTGTTTACTGGCGCCGGTAAAAACATTGCGGTTGTCCGGGGCTTCGGCGCTGCGGTTGCGGCCCGGAAAGCGTTCCAGATCGAAGTCGCTGCGCCCCATACTGACAGTGACCACCATGTCGACACTCTTGTCGCGATAAACCGGGGTCAACAGCGACTCTATGATGCCCTCATCAAAGTCAGCGAAACGTACCGGGATCATCACTGTCTCTATCTGTGCCTGGCGGCCGTTAACCGAGAAGCGGTAACCATCCAATGCCAGGGCGACCAGACCTGAAGGGTTGCTCTGCTCTATATTGCGATCGAGAAAGAAGGGGTCGAATCCGGTTAGCAGTATCTTGATGCTGGCATCATCCTTAAAGTCGATATCGCTGAAACCTCGGGATGACTTTTCCACCGCCTTGGTCAGTATTTCTCTTTGCCAGGAGGCGATATTGAACTTGGGCGACTGTTTGCCCAGCTCTGCTCGCATCTGCAACCGGCTCCAGTAAAGGGAGCGGTCGTCGCTGTGACCTGACTGCACATCTCTGACCGCCTGTTGCCACAGGCGTTGCCCCTGGTGCGCCACCATCTGGGTAACCTTGAGCTCATCGGTATGTTGGCGGTATTTCGTTACCAGATCATCTGTCAATGCCTGATAGCGCTGGACGACTTGAGGCATTTTTTCGTTGGCGGCAGGCAGGCGATCCTCTTCGACACCGGCCTGAGCCGACAGAGAAACCAGAGTACCCGACAGCAGGGCTATGGCCAGGCTGGGCTTAAACATGGCAGTTCCTTTCGCTTATAGAGTTGTAAAGTTAGGGAAGGTGCGAATAAGTCCTCGTGGCACTCTGGCTTGCACAGCAATTGGCGTTCAAGGCATCTGACGGAAGGCATGCCGGGGCCTGTCGAAGTCAGATAACGCAGAGAGCCGGTTGCTGTGAAAGCCCCGAAGGGCGTGGTTTACAGGTCTGCCTGCTGTGTTGTGCTTCTTGCAAAGGACTAAGGCCATTTGCTGCGAACCACGCCTTGCATCCAGGCCTGTAAGCCGACGCAGAGCACACATGGGACTTGTTTGCACCTTCCTCAAGTATGCAACACTCGTCAGCAACTGGAAAGCTATCTGTTACCTTGCCAGATTGTTGCCACAATTGAGCAGGGCTTTGCCAGACCATTATTCACCCCAGGGCTGTATGCTTGTTGCTTTGACCGCCGGGAATAATAGGGGAATGAGATGAATAAAGGTTTGCACAGAAAGCGCCTGAGTAAGCGTTTGCTGCTGCCCATGTTGCTGTGTTTATTGGCTCAACAAACGCAGGCTGTGGCAGCTGAGCAGACCAAGGTCAGTGACGTCGGCTCTGAGGTCACGGCCGAGGGTTGGCAAGAGGTACGCCGCTGGGACAAGCTGTTCGAGTCCGCAGGTGTTAAAGGCAGTTTACTGCTTTGGGATCAAAAGCGTTCTTTGGGGCTCTCCAACAATCTAAGTCGCGCCGCCGAAGGCTTTATTCCGGCTTCCACCTTCAAGATCCCCTCCAGCCTTATTGCGTTGGAAACCGGGGCGGTGCGCGATGAAACCAGTCGTTTTAGCTGGGACGGAAAGGTTCGTGAAATTGCCGCCTGGAACAGGGACCAGAGTTTTCGCACCGCAATGAAGTACTCTGTGGTGCCTGTGTATCAGCAGTTGGCCAGGGAGATAGGCCCCAAAGTGATGGCGGCTATGGTGCGGCAGCTGGAATATGGCAATCAGGATATCGGTGGCCAAGCGGACAGCTTCTGGCTCGACGGCCAACTGAGAATTACAGCATTTCAACAAGTGGATTTTCTAAGGCAACTGCATGACAACAAGTTACCTGTGTCCGAGCGCAGCCAGCGAATTGTCAAACAGATGATGCTGACCGAAGCGAGTACTGACTATATTATTCGCGCCAAGACAGGCTATGGTGTGCGGCGTACGCCGGCCATAGGTTGGTGGGTCGGTTGGTTGGAGTTGGACGACAACACTGTCTATTTCGCCATTAACCTGGATCTGGCCTCGGCCAGCCAGTTACCGTTACGCCAACAACTGGTGAAACAGGTGCTCAAGCAGGAACAGCTGCTGCCTTGAGTCTGGCTGGCACGGAATAGAGAACCAAGACATAAGTCAGAGAAGGCCAACTTGTGTGCTGTGTTATTGATTCATATATAAGACCCCGGCCAAGGCTGGGGTCTTTAGCCTTCTTCATCAGCAAAGATTGGCTACATCATCAAAGATTGCAGCGACTCCTGACTGTTGAAGCGCTTGGTAAAGAAGTCCAGAAACACACTGATATTGGTCGCCAGTTGTCGACGGGAGGAATAGACGCCATAGACCTTGAAGGGTTCTATGGGCCACTCCTGCAGCAGCGGCACCAGGGCGCCGCTGGCCAGCTCGTTCTTGCATACCGAATGGGACAACATGGCGATGCCAAAGTCATCCAGTGCCAGCTGCTTGACCATGATGGCACTGTTCACTCGAGTGCGGCGCCTGAAGCTGGCCATGGTTTTGCGGCTCCCCTTGCCCAGCGGCCAGATGGGGGCCGAGCGTGAGGTACCCAGCAAGATACCATCGTGACGGGCCAGATCTCTCGGGGTTGCCGGCGTTCCTTTGGACTTGAGATAGCCGGGGCCAGCCACCAGAATCGGCTGACGTTCAAACAGGAGCCGGGCGACAAGATCCGAAGGCTGCAGTGGGCCATACTTGATGGCGATATCATAGCCTTCGCCTACCAAGCCCACATCGGCATCGGTAAACTGTACATCCAGTTCGACGCCGGGGTAGAGACGCATAAAGCCGCTGCAGAGATTGGCGATTAACTCTTGGCTGAATGAAACCGGGATCGCAATCCGCAATGAACCGGAAACATCGTTATGGGTATTCTCGATTGTGGCCTTTGCCGCTTCCACTTCGTTGCAGATGCTGTCACAGTGTTGATAAAAGAGCGCGCCCACCTGAGTGAGGCTTATTGAGCGGGTATTTCGTTGCAGCAGACGGACCCCAAGCTGTTGTTCCAGTTGGGCGATTTTTCGGCTAATGGTAGACTTTGGCAGGCCGGTTTCACGGGCCGCCTGAGAGAAGCCTTCTGCTCTGACCACTGCTGCAAATAGGAGCATCCCATTCAAATCTGGCATGTTTTTATTACTGTCTCAAAAATGGAACATAGCGTCTAAGGCAGTTTAATGGCATTTGACGGGATAACAAAGGTATATTTATTGGCTAAAAAATTTCAGAGGCTTAGCAGAGGATCGATAGATGACCAGCAAGAAGCAGCCCGCAAACACGACTCAAGCCCAGACTCCGGATCCCCTGTTTCTGCAGGCGGAGCATTTGGCTAAGGATTTTTCGCTGTTCCCAGAGCACAGCAAACAGAGCCTTTCTGAAGAGATAAAGGGTCTGTTGGATGACGATGCCATCCAGAGTAACTTAAAGTCATTGGCGCAGTTGGATGTGGATGGCTATGTTGCCAAAGTTATCCAGCCTACCCAGGACAAGAACCGCCCAGGTGCCAAGCGAATCATTGCCGATCTGAAAGGCAAGATGATCGCCGAGAGCCACAACGGCCCATTCTACAGCGCCGAAATAGAGCTGAACTTTGGTGGTCGTAACCGCCGCATCGGCTTTATCGCCCAGGAGCGCACCACGGCCAACGGTGCCTGGATGCCCGAGCACCACCTGCAGGCCTGTGAGGCGATTCGCCATTTTGCCGAATTGTCCATGCCCATAGTTTACCTGATAGATACCCCCGGAGCCGATGCCGGTGAGGTGGCCAACAGTCACAACCAGGCGCATTCTATTTCCAAGGCGATTGCCGAGAGTGCCAACGTCGATGTGCCGACTCTGGGTATAGTGATTGGCGCCGGCTACTCAGGTGGTGCTATCCCACTGGCGGCGGCCAATATACTGTTGTCGCTGCGTGATGGTATTTTCAACACCATTCAGCCTCAGGGCCTGCAGAGCATCGCCCGCAAGTACAACCTTTCATGGCAGGAGTGTGCCAAGTCTGTGGGTGTGTCCCCGGAAGAGCTCTATACCTCAGGTTGTATCGACGGCATTGTGGATTTCTCTCCTTATGATCGCGACGAGCGTCAGCACAACCTGCGCCGCGCCATCATCAGCGCCATCGAAGCCATTGAATGTGCCGCAGTGCAGTTTGTAAAAGAATCCGATGACCTGCGCGAACACTATGATCGCAGCCTCAAGCGTTTCCTCGAACCTTCCAAGAGCCTCAAGGCATTGGAGTCCAACGCGGAAATGTCGGTTGCCATCAGCCCGACCATGCACCTTAACCTGTTCGGCAGCGCCTACCGTTATCTGCGTTATTTGACTCTGCGTAGCCGTATTCACTCCATCTCCATGGATCAGTATGGTCGCTTGTCCAAGGTGAGTGTGCCCGAAGGGGATCTGTTGGCCCGGATCCAGAAGGAGCAGGAGAAGGTGTTCCAGGCTTGGCTGTCCAGCCCGGATAAGCTGGTTTACGACGAAGAACTCAACAAGCTGTGGAGTAACTTCATCTCCAAGCGTGATGATGTTTCCACCGAGCGTAACATGCTGACCCGTCTGATCCTGGGTGAGCCGAAAGAGAACTACAAGAAGGCCCGTAAGGCGCTGCTGTTCAACATAGGTTGGTCTTTGTATCACCGCTGGAAGAGTAATGCCGCCAACAACTTCAAGGGGCTTATCCACTATCTGGAAACTCTGCCGGCAGAAGTGACTCAGGCGCCTTGGCCTGAACTGAACCAGCTGACAGTACTGGATGTAGTGGTCAATGAAGAGCTGCGTGAAGACTTCATTTGGCAGTGTTACAACATCCTGATCTTTAACGCGCTGTACGACAATGTCGTGGGTAACCTGGCCTCTATCGCCAAGGAAGCCATGATGGCCAAGAGCCTGTCGCGTCAGTCTGTTGATGGCCTGCTGCACAAGTCTATCGACCGGGCGATTTCCACTCAGGATACCGCCAACGACAAGAGCAAGTTCTACAAGTGGCTGAAGTACTTCATGTCACAGTCCAACCGTGCCGAACTGCTGACCAAGACGGAGCAGTGGAAGAGTGTGGGTTTCCCACAACTGAACGATTCGCTGTTCGTTATCCTGACTTACTTCTTCGAGCGTCTGCTGCCGGAATACTTCGACAGCGAAGAGGACAAGGGCAAGTACACAGGTGCCATCAACCCGGTGCGTATCGGTCGTCGTAAGGACTTCTGGAACCGTTTGACCATGGGGTATCAGGATCTGTTGATCCAGAAGGTGCTGCGTGACGAGAAGAAAGCCGGCAATATGACCTGGGAGAATATCATCGCCAAGTTCTTCAAGAACTTCGATGAGATCAATGGCGACAAGATGTCGGCCAACCTGCTCAACTTCCCGGGCTTCCGTCTCTCTATTGAAGATGCACTCGACAAGGGCATTCGCCCCTGTGGATTGATCACGGGTCTGGCGGACTTTGAACATGGCGGCAAGGCGTTGCGTGTCGGGGTTGCTGTATCCAACACCGCCTTCCAGGCCGGTGCCTTCGATATGGCCAGTGCCGAGAAGTTCTCTGCGCTGCTTATTGAGTGTGCCAAGCGCAGGCTGCCGGTGATCTGCTTTATCAGCTCCGGCGGTATGCAGACCAAAGAAGGGGCTGCTGCGCTGTTCTCCATGGCCGTGGTAAACGACCGTATTACCCGTTTCGTGCGTGACAACGAACTGCCTGTGCTGATGTTCGGTTTCGGTGACTGTACCGGTGGAGCCCAGGCATCCTTCGTGACTCACCCTCTGGTGCAGACTTATTATCTGTCCGGTACCAATATGCCGTTTGCCGGTCAGATGGTGGTACCAGCTTACCTGCCATCCACTTCGACTCTGTCCAACTACCTGTCCAAGGTGCCCGGAGCGATGAATGGCCTGGTCAACAACCCATTCAGCACTCAGCTCGATGAACAGCTCAAGAGCATAGATCCTCTGATGCCTATGCCTAACGCCGAGATAAGTGATGTGTTGACCAATGCACTGTCGACTCTGGTGGTTGAAGTTGAAGAGGTCAGTGAGGAGATAGTTCAGGACGATCCTCGTGCCCTGATGAAGCCTATCGATAAGGTGCTGGTACACGCCCGAGGCTGTACTGCGGTGAAACTGATCCGCAAGGCCCACGACAATGGCATTAATGTGGTACTGGTGGCGTCCGATCCTGACATGACTTCGGTTCCTGCTGACATGCTCAAGGAAAACGACAAGCTGGTTTGTCTCGGCGGTAACACTTCAGACGAGTCCTACCTGAACGCTTATTCAGTGTTGAAAGTGGCCGAGTATGAGCAGGTAGACGCGTTGCACCCAGGTATCGGCTTCCTGTCGGAAAGCCCACAGTTCGCCGCCCTGTGTGTGAACAACGGCGTGAACTTTGTTGGTCCAAGTGTGCACTCGATGACAACCATGGGTAACAAGTCCAACGCCATCAAGACCTCTCAGGCGCAGAATGTGCCCGTGGTACCAGGCTCTCACGGTATTTTGACCAACGCCGAGCAAGCGGTTAACGTGGCCAACGAAATCGGCTACCCAGTGCTGCTCAAAGCGGTACAAGGTGGTGGCGGTAAGGGTATCCAAGTGGTTAAGCGCCCCGAGGATATGATTGGCCTGTTCCAGAAAACCTCCACAGAAGCGGCTGCCGCCTTTGGTAATGGTGACCTGTACCTGGAAAAATATGTGACTTCACTGCGTCATATCGAAGTTCAGCTGCTGCGTGACAAGTTCGGCAACACCAAGGTACTGGGTCTGCGTGACTGCTCGGTGCAGCGTAACAACCAGAAGGTGATTGAAGAGTCCGGTTCCACCATGCTGCCTGAAGAACTCAAGCAGAGAGTGATGGAATACACCCGTGCTCTGGGTGATGCCACCGACTATATGGGCGCAGGTACCGTTGAGTTCATCTATAACCTGGATGCCAACGAAGTCTACTTCATGGAGATGAATACCCGTCTGCAGGTAGAGCACCCGGTAACCGAAGCGACTTCAGGTATTGATATCGTCAGCGCGCAATTTGATGTGGCAGCCGGTCGCTCCATTGAAGATCTGCAGCCGCAGGAAATCGGCTATGCGATGGAAGTGCGGGTGACAGCCGAGAAGGCTGCTCTGGACAGCCAGGGCATACTGCAGTTGGTGCCAAACCCGGGTCTTATCACTGAGTGCGTGATGCCAGAGCGCGATGATGTGGAAATCATCTCTATCGCGGCCGATGGCAAAGAAGTGTCGCCATACTACGACAGCCTGATTGCCCAGATCATCATCCGCGGTGAAAGCCGGGACGATGTGATTGCCAAGATGTATGACTATCTGGATCAGGTGGTCATCAAGGGTATCGCCACCAACATCCCGCTGCTGAAGCGGATCCTGGCCGACGAGACCTTCCGTGAAGGCGTGTATGACACCAACTATCTGCCGCGCCTGATGGCCGAGCTGGATATCCCAGCCCTGATCGCCGAAATGGAAGCCGCCGCCGAAACTCAAGGTGTGGATACCGAATCGCTGCGTGTGGGTGAGTCCAACGAGCTCAAGGTGTTGGCTCAGGGCGCGGGTATCTTCTATACCTCTCCGGCACCGGGCGAAGCCGACTTCGTCAAGGAAGGCGACATAGTGACTGTCGATCAAACGCTGGCACTGACCGAAGCGATGAAGATGTTCTCTCAGGTGACACTGGCAGGCTTCAACCGCAAGGGCGCCGAGCTGTATCCAGAGGATAAGAAATACCGCATTGAGCGGATCCTCAACAGCAATGGCCAACAGGTCTCTCAAGGCGATCTGCTGTTTGTGGTCTCCCCTGTGGAAGACTGAGGCTGCTGATTGTAGGTAACCCGAAAAGGCCCGCCATGAGCGCAACGTAGTTCACTTAAGCGGAGCTGCCTTGTGATTCACAGGATATCGGGTCTTTGATATTTTTACCGCCCTAGGCCGATTTGGCTTAGGGCGTTTGTCTATAAAAAGGATGGACAAGTCTCCTCGCAGACTGTTTAGACGCTTCGGCGTATTACCTGGTGACACCGTTTTGCTCATGACTTTGAGCTGACTTGCGATGAACTGACAAGCGTACTTAAAGCTGATTTCATTGGGCATTCGACCATGCTCTACTGCCGCCTGACTCGCTTCTCGTCTCACCAAGTTATAACCAAAGTCGGCAAAGCAGTTTTGAATAGACATAAAAAATCGGAAACCTACAAACAGGTTTCCGATTGTCTCTCATCAGAAGGATCGGTCAACCGATCCTTATCTGATCGACGTTGCGCCATGAGCGGGTCTTTTGTTTCTTAACGGTTGGATTCAATTTCAGCCGGCGCAGCATATGACCAGAAGCTGATGTTTTTGAACTAATATTGAATGTATCCTGAATCGCCGGAGCATAAAGATTGCTGAGATATTTGCGGCCCATATTGTTTGGCAGCCTTTTACTGGCAACGGCCGCAGTCAATGCTGTCACGATTCCCTATTGTGTCGACCCCGACTGGATGCCCTATGAAGGCATAGACCAAGGCAAGCATGTGGGGATCTCTTCCGGCTTTCTTGAACTTATCGATCAGCAGACAGATTGGCTGTTTCAACTGGTGCCCACCGAAAGCTGGCAACAGACATTAGCCTACTTGAAGCAGCAACGCTGTGTATTCACCCCCATGCTCAACTACACTTCCAGGCGCGCTGAGTTCTTATATTTCAGCGATATCTATAGCCGTTCTCCCAATGTGTTGGTTTCCCGCCACGAGCAACCCTTTCTGCAAAGTATGGAACAGGTCGGTGATAGAAGCTTGGCGATCCCCAGAGGCTACCGCTTGCTGGATTATGTGCGCCAGAACTATCCCAAAATCCGCATTATTCTGGCCGAGACAGAGCAGCAGGGATTGGAGATGGTCTCCAGCGGTGAGGCGGATCTATTTATCGGCTCTATGTATTCCATCAATGCCCGCATTCAGCAGAGTGGGTTGTTCAATCTCAAAATCGCTGGTTGGGCCGGGCCAGAGGATCAGTTCCGGATGGCGGTAACAGAGAATGCCAAATGGATGTTACCCGAGCTCAATCATTTACTGGCGCAGATTTCCGATGAACACAGGGCCAGGCTGTACCGGCAGTGGAGCAATATGGCGGTGCTGGAACAGACAGATTACCGAATGTTCTGGCAGTTGTTGGCGGTGGCAACATTGATCTTCGGTGCCTTGCTGGCACGTAACCGCTGGATCAGTAAATACAACCGCGAGTTGACAGCCAAGAATCAACAACTGGAACAATTGCGCAATCAGTTGCTGGAAACCAACAGAGAACTGGAGTTCATTTCGACCCACGACCCTTTGACCAAGTTATATAACCGTCACTATTTCCACCGACACTTCGCCGCCGAACACCGCAGTAACTCGGCGCAAGGGCACACGTCGCTGATAGTAATAGACATAGATTTTTTTAAAGAGATCAATGATCGTCATGGCCACAGTGTGGGAGATTCGATTCTCCGCGAACTGGCGGCTCTGCTCAAAGATGGTGCCCGTGAACAGGATCTGGTGGCACGCTGGGGTGGTGAGGAGTTTATGATCATCTGCCCGGATACCGACTGTGTGCAGGCGGGGCGTTTATGTGAGCGTCTGGCACTGGCGATGAAGGTTTATCCCTTTTCAGCCGGTGTTAGCCTGAGTTGCAGTTTTGGACTGACAGAACTTAAAGCCGGTGAATCGATCTGGAGTGCATTTGATCGGGCAGATTTGGCCTTGTACCGGGCCAAGTCGGAAGGTCGCAATAGGATCTGCTGCGATCCCGAATCCGATCGAGCCGATAAAATCAGCTCAAATTCGTCAGCTTAGCGCTGTAGCGGCGCTTTTATACAATCAATTTCTGCATTAATCGCTCGAATATAGAAAATATTGAATTTCAAGATGTTGAATTTAATGAATTTTATTTTTGTTGCCCGTCTGTGATGACAAACTGGTGAAAATTGAAACTGCTGATTGCAGCCTATAGGGGTTTCGGTGTTATAATACGCGCCTTATTTATGGGGTTCCGTCTGTCGCAGCTTTGAAGTGGCATACTCCGTCTCCTATTAACTAATCATTTGAAGTTGAATCATGACTGACTTATCAAAATACAGAAACATTGGTATTTTTGCTCACGTTGACGCGGGTAAAACCACTACCACAGAACGTATCCTGAAACTGACCGGCAAAATCCACAAGATGGGTGACAGCCATGACGGTACCACCACTACTGACTTCATGGAGCAGGAAGCTGAGCGCGGTATTACCATTCAGTCTGCTGCGGTAAGTTGCTTCTGGAAAGATCACCGCTTCAACATCATCGATACCCCCGGACACGTTGACTTCACCGTTGAAGTATATCGTTCTCTGAAAGTTCTGGACGGCGGTGTTGGTGTATTCTGTGGTTCCGGCGGTGTTGAGCCTCAGTCCGAAACCAACTGGCGCTATGCTAACGAATCTGAAGTTGCCCGTATCATCTTCGTAAACAAGCTGGACCGTATGGGTGCCGACTTCCTGCGTGTTGTTGGTCAAATCAAGCGCGTTCTGGCTGCGACACCACTGGTTATGACTCTGCCTATCGGTATCGAAGACGAGTTCAAGGGTGTTGTTGACGTACTGAACCGCAAAGCCTATGTATGGGATGAGTCTGGTCTGCCAGAAAACTACTCTGTAGAAGAAGTTCCAGAAGACATGGTTGATCTGGTTGAAGAATACCGTGAGCAACTGATCGAGACTGCCGTTGAGCAGGACGACGACCTGATGGAAGCCTACATGGAAGGTGAAGAGCCTTCTATCGAAGACCTGAAGCGTTGTATCCGTAAAGGTACCATCAACCTGTCATTCTTCCCCACATACTGTGGTTCTGCTTACCGTAACAAGGGTATGCAGCTGGTTCTGGATGCAGTTGTTGACTACCTGCCATCTCCAACAGAAGTTGAGCCTCAGCCTCTGACTGACCCAGAAACTGGTGAAGAAACCGGTGAAGTAGCTACTGTATCTGCCGATGAGCCACTGCGCGCACTGGCGTTCAAGATCATGGATGACCGTTTCGGCGCCCTGACCTTTATCCGTATCTACTCTGGTAAGCTGAAGAAAGGTGACACTATCCTGAACTCTGCTACCGGTAAGACCGAGCGTATTGGCCGTATGGTTGAGATGCACGCTAACGATCGTAAAGAGATCGATTCTGCTCAAGCCGGTGACATCATCGCTGTTGTAGGTATGAAGAACGTTCAGACTGGTCACACTCTGTGTGATCCTAAGCACGAATGTACTCTGGAGCCTATGATCTTCCCTGAGCCAGTGATCTCTATCGCTGTAACTCCTAAGGACAAAGGCGCTTCTGAGAAGCTGGGTGTTGCTCTGGGTAAGATGGTTGCAGAAGATCCATCATTCCAGGTTGAAACCGACCAAGAAACTGGTGAAACCATCCTTAAGGGTATGGGTGAATTGCACCTGGACATCAAAGTAGACATCCTGAAGCGTACTCACGGTGTTGAACTGACTGTTGGTGCTCCACAGGTAGCTTACCGTGAAACCATCACTCAAGCCGTTGAAGACAGCTACACTCACAAGAAGCAGTCTGGTGGTTCTGGCCAGTTCGGTAAGATCGACTACCGCATCCGTCCAGGCGAAGCTGGTAGTGGCTTCAAGTTCACCTCCAGCGTTGTTGGTGGTAACGTACCTCGTGAATTCTGGCCAGCAGTTGAAAGCGGCTTCGAAGACATGATGAACGAAGGTCCTCTGGCTGGCTTCCCAGTACTGGACGTTGAAGTTGAACTGTTCGACGGTGGTTACCACGCAGTTGACTCCTCAGCAATCGCGTTTGAAATCGCTGCCAAGGGTGCATTCCGTCAGTCTATGCCTAAGGCCAAGCCTCAGCTGCTGGAGCCTGTGATGAAGGTTGACGTGTTCACTCCAGACGATCACGTTGGTGACGTTATCGGTGACCTGAACCGTCGTCGCGGTATGATCAAGGATCAGGAAGCTGGTTTGACTGGCGTACGTGTTAAGGCTGACGTGCCACTGGCAGAAATGTTCGGTTACATCGGTCACCTGCGTACCATGACTTCTGGTCGTGGTCAGTTCTCTATGGAGTTCTCTCACTATGCTCCATGTCCTGCCAACGTGGCTGAGACTGTTATCGCAGAAACCAAGGCTCGTAACGCAGCCAAGAAATAAGGATTAATTATCCTGATAAAAACCCGCCTTGATGGCGGGTTTTTTTATGGGCGAATATCTAGTGCCGCGAAGCCAGCAGAATCAAACTTGCATTCAGCTCGGCGGATGCCGATGAATATCAATGGGCAATCGTATGGCAACTGTTTCCGAAAGTGGCATATGTGGCAAAGGAGCTACCTAAGATAAAGGAGCTGGGATTGGCAGAGAATTGCCGTGAGGAAGCCACTGCGAATATCAGTAGCTGGGGGAACCGAAATAGGTGAGCAGATAAACAAAAGCCAGCTCGATAAGCTGGCTTTGTGCAGGGCCGATAACGCGTGTTTATCAGTCTTCCAGGTTACCGCAGAAACGGTAGCCCTCGCCGTGGATGGTGGCGATGATTTCCGGTGTATCAGGCACACTTTCGAAGTGCTTACGAATACGACGGATAGTCACGTCAACAGTACGGTCGTGTGGCTTGAGCTCACGGCCGGTCATTTTCATCAGCAGCTCAGCGCGGCTGAGAATCTTGCCTGGGTTTTCCACAAAGTGCAGCATAGCGCGGAATTCGCTACGTGGCAGCTTGTAAGATTCACCCTGTGGGCTCACCAGAGAACGGCTGTTGATTTCCAGGCTCCAACCATTGAAACGATAGTATTCAACGGCAGCCTTTTCTTCAATTTCAGCGCCAGAGCTGTTGACTCGAGTCAGCAGGTTACGGGCACGAATGGTCAGTTCACGAGGGTTGAACGGCTTGGTGATGTAATCATCGGCACCGATCTCCAATCCAAGGATCTTGTCCACTTCGTTGTCACGGCCAGTAAGGAAGATGAGACCGATATTGTTGATTTCGCGCAATTCCCGCGCCAACAGCAAACCATTCTTACCTGGCAGGTTGATATCCATAACCACCAGGTTCACCTTGTTTTCCTGCAAGGCTTTGTGCATCTCTGCGCCATCATTGGCTTCGGTTACCACATAACCTTCTGCCTCGAAAATACTTCTCAGCGTGTTACGGGTAACGGCTTCATCTTCAACGATCAGAATGTGCGGGTTTTGCATGTTATTTACCTAATTAAATCAGTTTATCTAACCATGAGCGCGGGTGACGCTCCGCTATACTCTCTAAAACGCCAACATTCACAGGGTTCACGTAAGTGCTGTTCAAAACTGAAATGAAACGGCAACACACTTCATGATTAGCAAAAAGTATGCTCTCCACCCGGAGAGGCGCGAACTGTACTGTCTAGGATTCCCAGTGGCGGGATTTAGTTCCTGAAAGACATGGAAAATCCAGAAAATGTCATCTTAAAACCAGATTACATTTGGTACAGAGTCGTTATCGATAGAGACTTATGCTGTAGCGTAATGGCGCTAGCCGGGTCACACACTTAACTCTAAGCCTCTGTCGATACAATCCATTGTACTAGGATTGGGCATTTGTTAACAAATGAAATGTTAACAAATTAATGTTTAACTATGATCTACATCACAAGTTTTTGCGTTACCTATTGAAAGATAAGCATTTTGTATTTTGTCTTACTGTGAGCTTGCTCACGGGGCTAGGGGAATGCAAAAGCCTTTGCTAGAATAAATCCGGTTCATTAGAGACAGATACTACAATGGATGCTGCATTTGAAAGTCTCTGGCAGTACTACCAGAGCGCATGCTTTTTATTGACTCAGTCGTTTTCTTCCGCTGTTCCTTTCGCTATTGTCACCGCCCATAATCCCCTTGGGCAAAAACTCACTTCTTGCCAAAACCGCCTTCTCGATCGGCAGCTACAACACGATATTGATAAGCTGGGCATTCCTTACCGGGCGATCATAGGCGCTGCTGATGATCTCAGTCATATGGAAAAAAGCTGGGCTCTGTTTCTGGATAAGGCCGCGGCAATAGAACTGGCATCAAAGTATCGCCAAAATGCCCTTTACTACGTTGATAGTGGGCTCTTGACCTTGGTGCCTTGCCTGAAAGGGGAGCGAGAGGTGGCGCTTGGACAGTTTGCTGCCAGGGCGCGCCTGGTCAGCGAGTTACCCGAGCTCAGTGACGGATGAGTTGAGGAAATTTCATCCTGCGCAAATTAGCATTGACTTCATAAGGACTTTATTGCTAATTTTTTCATCCCTTTCGCGAGAAAGGAACAGAAGAGGTGCGTTAACTAGGTAGTGAGTCAGAGGAGGCCAATTCTCCAATGACGGCTCATGAGGGAGATTAACGCCGAGGTCGGGATGCGTATTGGCTACGCTTCCGGTCGGTTGGCCAGGCTGAATCCTGGCGACTGTCACCTGGTTTTGGTGGAGAGCTTCTGGTGACGATCGCTGTTTCCCTGCTATGGGGTGCGTTATCTCTGCACCAGGCTCTTCGAACGTTATCTGTTCGGAGCTTAACTCATGAAATCTATTCTCGTTATCGACCTTTCCCTGTTACCTGCCTGTGGGGGAATGCGCTGATGTCTCTTGTTGTTGCCAAGTTTGGTGGTACCTCAGTTGCCGATTATCAGGCGATGAATCGCTGTGCCGATATAGTGCTTGGAAACCCGGCCACCCGTCTGGTTGTGGTCAGTGCATCCAGTGGCGTAACCAATCTGTTGGTGGAGCTGTCCCAGGCCGACATGGGGGATGAGCGCCGTCTCAAGCTATTGAAAGAGATAGCCACCATTCAATACGCAATTCTGGATAAACTTGGCAGACCGGCAGATGTTGCCGCGGCGCTGGATGCTTTGCTCAGCCGCATGGCAACGCTCAGTGCCAAGTTATTGCAGGCGCCGAGTCATGCTATGGTCGATGAGATCCTATCTTTGGGCGAACAGTGTTCTTCAGCGCTGTTTGCCGCGGTATTGAGAGAACGTGGTGCCAAGGCCAGCGCCTTTGATGTGCGCCAGGTGATGCGTACCGATAGCCATTTCGGTAAGGCCGAGCCACAAATCGCCGAGTTGAAGCGACTGGCGACAGAGAAATTGCAACCCTTGCTTGAGCAGCAACTGCTGGTGACCCAGGGCTTTATCGGCGCCGATGCCGATGGCCGAACCACTACGCTTGGGCGTGGTGGCAGCGATTATTCTGCGGCCCTGTTGGCGGAGGCTTTGGAAGCCGATGCGGTGGAGATCTGGACCGATGTAGAAGGAATTTACACCACAGATCCCAGACTGGCTCCCAACGCCAGGCCTATCGCAGAAATCAGTTTTAATGAGGCGGCTGAGATGGCCACTTTCGGTGCCAAGGTGTTGCACCCTGCCACTATCTTGCCGGCGGTGCGTCAACAGATCCAGGTGTTTGTCGGCTCCAGTCGGGCACCGGAAAAAGGTGGCACCTGGATCCGTCACCAAGTGGAAGATGAGCCGGTATTCAGGGCCGTTGCCGTGAGACGAGATCAGACCCTACTTAACTTGCACAGTTTGCAGATGTTGCATGCCCAGGGCTTTTTGGCAGAGACCTTTGCCGTGTTGGCGCGGCACAAGATCAGTGTCGATCTCATTACCACCTCAGAGGTGAATGTGTCGCTGACGCTGGACAAAACGGGCTCAGATTCGGCCGGCAAGGGGCTTCTGACCGAAGCCCTGCTGCAGGAATTGTCGCAAAACTGCCGTGTGCGGGTGGAAGATAAGCTGGCTCTGGTGGCCATCATAGGCAACAAGATAGCCACTACTGCCGGGATCTGTCGCCGGGTATTTGAAGTGCTTGAACCCCATAACGTCCGAATGATCTGTCAGGGCGCCAGTCCGCACAATCTTTGTGTCTTGGTGTCTGAAGCCGAAGCCGGTGATGTTGTTGCCGCTTTGCATCGTAACCTGTTTGAAGGGGCTCAGGATGCAGCTTGAACATCTGCCGGTTGGGGAGCTGGCCGCCGGCCAGCCCTTGACCATACCTGTTTATCGCTTCAAAGGTACCAGCGATGCGGCGCCCAGCGTCTATATTCAGGCCAATGTGCATGGCGCCGAGGTGCAGGGCAATGCGGTGATTTTGCAGTTGCTGCAGTACTTCAAGGCTCATCCGCCGTTGGGGGATATCACCCTGGTGCCTCTGGCCAACCCCTTGGGGATTAACCAGAAAAGCGGTGAGTTTACCTTGGGCCGTTTCGATCCCATCACAGGTATCAACTGGAACCGAGCCTATCTGGATCAGGCTGTCCACCTGGATGACTGGTATCTGCTGCACGGTGAGCTGCCGGAGCCAGCACTGTTTGACGCTTTTCGTCGTCTTCTTATTGCCAACTGTGAGCAGGCATTGGCCAATCCCTGGGGAGTGACGACCGGGCAGAGATTGGCGCTCAATCTGCAGAAACTGGCGCACGGTGCTGACATAGTGCTGGATCTGCACACCGGCCCCAAGTCCTGTAAACATCTCTATTGCCCCGAGTATGAGCTGTCTGCTGCCGGCTACTTTCATATTCCCTATACCCTGGTGATGCCTAAAGGTTTTGGCGGCGCGATGGATGAAGCGGCCTTCAATCCCTGGTGGCAGCTCAGCGACTATGCCAATAGCCGGGGCAGAGAGCTGAAAGTCGCAGTGTCGGCCTTTACTTTGGAGCTTGGCAGCCAGGAGCGTATCGATCTTGCTGATGCCAGCCGGGATGCGGAAGGCATATTAAGTTATCTGAGCTATAGAGAGGTGATAGCCCAGAGCATACAGCCCGAGGTGATGTCGCGTTTTGCTTGTATGCTGAAAGACTATCGAAAGTTTCACGCACCTATGGCAGGTATGGTGGAGTATCTGGCCGAGCCGGGAGTACCTTTGGCTGCGGGCGCGCCTCTGGTCAATATGCTCAGGCTCGACCGAGTCGATGCCGGCACTGAAGTCACCAGGCTCTCACTCAATGAGGATGTGATCCCCGTGCTGCATTTTGCCTCGGCGTCTGTGCATCAAGGTACTGAGCTCTACAAGGTGATGACCAACTACTTCACTCTTTCTGGTTAAGTCAAAGCCGGATATGAAATCCTTTTTAGCGTCTACCATTCTGTAACTGGCTGATAATTTGTAATATTTTGTGTCTTTTGTTTCTTGTTTGTATCAATTAGTGTTACAAGAATTAATCCCTTTGTATTAAGGGAGTGTTTTTGAGCATGGAAACATAAAACAACAATAAGCAGTCTTATAGGGAGTAGACAAGTGAAGAGTCAAGTTGCAATAGCCGTTTCAGCAGCGCTGTTATCTATGGCATTCCATTCAGAAGCCGCGCCAGTGAGCGTATCGGATCCATTTATTTCGTCGGATCTGCTTAGTGCGTCCAGCGGCCTCAAAGGACAACAGCAAGGGGTGGGGCAACATAAGTTTGTCAAAGAGCCTGGACTTGCAGAGGGTAAATACACTTATATAGTGCGCCTTAAAGATCCCTCTGTGGCGAATTATGCCGGTGGTATTGTCGGGCTTGAAGCCACCAGTCCACAACGAAGCCAAGGGCTGGCGCCCCAAAAGGCTCCCAAGCTGAATACCGCCAGTGTGGCGGTGAAGTCCTACGTGAAGTATTTGAATGCCAAACAACAGAACTTTTTAATGAGTGCCGCGGCCCAAGGGGTTCAGTTGCAGGCCAAGGCCAGATATCACTATGCCTTTAATGGCCTGGCTGTCACCATGGATCAGCAGCAGGCTGAAGCCCTGTCCAAGTTACCCGAAGTGGCGTTCATTGAGCGGGAAAGCCTCTATTCAATGGATACCGACAGTAGCCAGAGCATGATAGGTTCTCCCAAAGTGTGGGACGGCAGTGCAACAGGGACCCGGGCTATGGGTGAAGGGGTCATAGTCGGGGTGATCGATTCGGGGATCAACAGTGATCATCCATCCTTTGCCGACATTGGGGGAGATGGTTACGACCATACTAACCCCTGGGGGCAGGGGGTCTACGTCGGTGATTGTGCGGCAGAGTTTTCTGACATGTGCAACGACAAGTTAATCGGGGTCAGAAGTTATCCTGAGATTACCGACAGTTATGATGATGAAGAGGTCTTTGGCCCAACACCTCCTGCCAAGAATGGTGAGGATTATGGGGGCCATGGTTCTCATACTGCCAGTACTGCTGCGGGCAATATCCTTAAGAATGTTCCCTATGTTGCCGGTGAAGTCGGTGAGGCTCAGGGGGATGGCATTGAGACCGGGCTCGAATTTACACAGATCTCCGGGGTCGCCCCCCATGCCAACATTGTTGCCTATCAGATCTGCCGTCCGGGCAACAATGGCGATAGATATTCAGGTTGTCCCACATCGGCGATTCTCAAAGCGTTGGATGATGCCATTGCCGACGGTGTGGATGTGATCAACTATTCCATCAGCGGCGGTGGTTTCCCTTGGTCAAGCGCGACAGAGATGAGCTTCCTGGCTGCCCGTAATGCCGGCATCTTCTCTGCCGTATCGGCCGGAAATACCTCTGCTTCGGTTAGCCAAGTTCCCTTTTCTTCACCCAAAAATGCGCCCTGGTATACCTCAGTCGCGGCATCTACCCACAACCGGGAAGTGCGTTCCATTCTGGAGTTCAACGGTGACCAACTGGACTACACTCAGGGAACCGGGCCGGTAATGACTACAGATATCAGTGCACCTTTGGTGTATGCCGGTGACTTGGCAGCTGATAATTTCGAAGGTTGTAACGCCTTTGCCGCCGATGCGTTCAAGGAACAGTTGGCGCTGATTAAGCGCGGTGGTTGTAACTTTGCCGATAAGGTCAATAATGCCAAAGATGCGGGGGCAGTAGGGGTTATCGTCTTTAACAAAGACGGTGAAGGCAACGTCAGAACCAAGATGTCCGGACTGGGCAACACCAGTATCCCTTCTGTTTTCATCGGTAATATTGATGGCTTGGCTGTTGTGGATGCGCTGGCGGCCACGCCAGGGCTGGTGGCCAAAATCAATGCCACTCCATCGGCCGTTGAGCGTCAGGCAGATGTGTTGGGCGACTTCTCTCTACTCGGGCCAAATCGTTACTTCGATGTGATTGCGCCTTCGATTTCAGCACCGGGTGTGGACATCTATGCCGCTTATGCCGATGAGCAGTATGGCCATGAAGTAACAGGGACAGATCCTGCCGATTATACCTTGATGTCCGGTACTTCCATGTCCAGCCCTCATGTGGCGGGCGCCGGGGCGCTGCTGAAGTCGGCTCATCCTGAGTGGACACCGGATAATATCCGTTCAGCCTTGATGCTGACGGCAACTACGGCCAGTGCTATGACCAAGGCCGATGGCAAGACTACCGCGGATCCGTTTGATGTGGGTGCCGGCCGGATCCGGGTCGATTTGGCCGCCAAGACAGGGCTCATCATGGATGAGTTGGCGGACAATTATGAGTTTGCCAATCCAGAACTCGGTGGTGATCCCAGACGTTTGAATCTTCCCAGCATGTCCACTAGCCAATGTGTTAACAGTTGCAGTTGGACTCGAAAAGTCACGGCGACCAAAGACGGCGTATGGAGCGCTGCCGGGGTGGCGACGACTGAAGGGCTGAAAATAACGGTTTCGCCTGAAAACTTCACTCTGACCAAGGGGCAGTCACAGGTGGTGACTGTCACTGCCGATATCACAGGGGTGAGCTCCAGTGATTGGGCGTTTGGTAACCTGCTGTTGACCTCGAGCAACCACCCTGATGCGGCTATGCCGGTGGCGGTCAAGGCTTCCCGTGACAACCTGCCGGACAGCTTTACCATCCGGGCAGGACGAGATGCCGATGAGCTGACTTTCAGCCAGCTCAAATCGCTGGATATGACGGGACTGGATGCAGAGGTATCTGCCTTGGCACTGGCCGACAGCTTTGAAGGCGTGCTGAAGCAAGATTCGGATGTTGGTAGCTTCCTGGACGACATTACCGACGGCGTTGCCTACGTTGTTTACAGTGTTGAAGATGGTGCCAAGCTGTTCAATACGGCCATTACTGCCACCAACTCTCCGGATTTGGATCTCTATGTGGCAATAGACAGGGACGGTGACGGGGCGCTGGATGCCCTTGTTGGCCAATCGGCCAGAGCCGGTTCTGATGAATCTGTCAGCATCAGTAATCCAGAAGCCGGTGATTACTATATCTTTGTGCAAAACTATGAGGCCTCAGCCGCCAATGCCGAAGATCCCTTCACCCTGAAAACTTCAGTGGTAGAGGCAGGTCCGGCTCAGGACAACTTTACTCTGACCAAGACGGGTGATAACGAGGACTTCTCACTGAAGTTTGCCTGGAAGGATAATTTTGCCGCCAGCGACCTGGGTTATGCCGTAGTAACTCTGACGTCCAGCGATACCAGCATCGCGGCCAAGAACTTGCCGGTTGCTTTCAGCCGAGTCGTTGATGATGTGCAAATGCCTGCGGCCAGTGTGCTCAGTGGAGAGATGGCCCCCGGACAGCCAGTAACCATGGCTGTAACTATTGCTGCCAATGCTTCCCCGGAGGCTCGGGAATATCAAATCAAGGCCATGGTGCCGGAAGGACATGAAGTCACGGCTATCAGCGACCAAGGAGAACTGGCTCAAGGAGTATTGAGTTGGACTCATGTGATGCAAACCGGCGATCCGGCCAAAACGCTGAGCTTCAAGTTTATCCCGCGTAAACAGGGGCAGGGTAATAAGCTGATATTGAGCAATACCGTAGTCAATGATACCGCCGAGGTGCTGACTCAGGAGTATCTGTTCGATGTTAAAGAAGGGGCCCCTGTTATCAAAGTTGATGCACCGGACCGAGTGGCAGAGCGCAAGAGCTTTGTTATCGATGCGTCTGCCTCGGCCGATCCCAATGGCGATGCTGTCAGCTATCAATGGACTCAGATTGCCGGTGCACCACTGAAGTTTGACAGCTCGGCGGCCAAGCTGGAGCTGACGGCACCTGAAGTGGGAGGCTCTGGCGATTTGCTGACTTTCAATCTGAAGGTGAGTGACTCCAAGGGTAACAGCACCACAGAAACTGTCAGCATAGTGGTCTTTGACTTCGAGCGTGACGGTGGTGGTTCGCTGGGTTGGTTGTCGCTGCTATTGCTGCCTTTGGGGTGGCTGCGCAGGAAATCGAGCTAAGGAAGGTGCGAGCAAGTCCTGTGTGCTCTGCGTTGGCTTACAGGCCTGGATGCAAGGCGTGGTTTGCAGCAAATGGCCATAGTCCTTTGCACCTTCCCTAAGCCTTAAACTGAAAAAGGCTGCCAATTTGGCAGCCTTTTCTTTATCTGTTGTTAAGGTTTTACCGCCCTGACAATTGGATTCTGCAGACTTATCAGGGTTTCGGTAGATTGAATTTCGTCTATCGACTGGATACGGTTAATCAGCACGTGCTGCAGGGCATCTATAGATTGACACATCACTTTGACAAATACGCTGTAGTTGCCTGTGGTGTAGTAGGCCTCTACCACTTCTTCCAACTCATTGAGCTTGGAGATGGCGGCGGGATAGTCACCGGCACTCTTGAGATTGATGCCGATAAAGCAGCAGACATCATAGCCCAGAGCTTTGGGGTTAACCGTTATTTGGGCACCGGTGATAATACCTGCCTGTTTCATCTTTTCGACCCTGACATGAATCGTGCCTGCGCTGACGCTGAAGCGTTTGGCCAGCTCGGCAAAAGGAGTTCGTGCATCCTGCATCAGGGCTTCCAGGATCTGATTGTCCAGTTGATCTCTTTGAAATGATGTATCCACAGCATCACGCCTAAATTGCTTGTAATCAGGCATGAATCTACGTGTTTTATTGTAAAATTGCCAGTCTTATGGCGACTTTTGGCTCAACATCTATGGTGACGTTAGCCGTTATTGCTCACCTTCGGGCGCGAGAAAAGGCACAGGTGCACTGAAGCTCATGGGTTCGCCCGAGTAAGGATGCTTGATGCTGAGGCTGGCGGCATGCAGCAGCAATCTGGGAGCCAATCTTTTTGCCCAGGAGTCGGCGTAGAAACCATCGCCCAGAATGGGATGACCCAATGCCATCATATGCACCCTGAGTTGGTGTGAGCGCCCTGTGATGGGGATCAGCTTGACCAGAGTTGAATAGCGCCCCTTGCTGATCACTTCATAGTGGGTCAATGACGGCTTACCCACTTGATGATCGACTTTCTGTCTGGGTCTGTTGGGCCAGTCGCAGATGAGTGGCAGTTCTATACTGCCTTGAGTGGCCTTGATATGGCCGGCGACTCTGGCGTAGTAACTCTTTTGGGTTTCCCTGTCTCGAAACTGACGTTTCAGCTCCCGTTCGGCACTGCGCCTCAGTGCCAGCAAGAGCACGCCCGAGGTGGCCATATCCAGGCGGTGAACCACTTGTGCCTGTGGATGTTCGGCCAGGACTCTGGCATAGGCGCTGTCGTGATGGGCCGGATCCCGTCCGGGAACCGAGAGGAGTCCTGAAGGTTTATTGATGACTATGATGTCCTTGTCTTGATAGAGAATATCCAGCCAAGGTTCGGTTGGCGGATTGTAGACAAAATCTGGCATGTCATGGCCTCAATGAAAATGGACGGCAAAGATAACCGCGGCTGCAGGTAGATGCAAGCTCTTGGGCGTTGTTGCATCCAGGCTTCAGAGCAGGCTGGGAATTATTCGCACCTGCCTTTGGTTAATTTGAGCGCTTTACTTCTCTTTTACAACATGGGCAATTAGTATCTTAGTGTTTGAATTGAAAATGGATTGATATGGGAAGGCGCTCAGGTTACCTGTTGGAAGATTGGTTGGTTGACCCTCAGATGAGTACGCTGAGCCGCGAAGAGGCTCAAGTGCGGCTCGAGCTCAGGGTGATGCAGGTATTGCTGTGTCTTATCCATCATGCCAACACCCTGGTGAGCCGTGAAATGTTGATCCAGGAGGTTTGGCACGGCGGCATAATTACCGATAACGCCATTAACCGCATTATCGGCTTGCTGCGTCAGCATCTGCAGGATAATCCCAGAGAGCCACGTTTTATCAAGACAGTGCCCAAGCAGGGCTATGTGTTGATAGCGAAAGTACGCGAGACGACACTCGATGACGATTCGCCGGATGAACCTTTACCGGCAAAACTGGCAGACGCCGAGACTGAGCAAAAGATAGCAGCAGGCGGCAGCAAGTGGGGCTATTTGGGCGGCGCCTTCGGAGTGCTGGCGGCGGGTATTGCCAGTTGGCTCTATCTGGCTCCTGTCCAGGAAAACCCCCAGCTTGAGTTGACAGATGTGGCCATCCGGCGTTTGACTCCACTGACTTCGCTCAATGGTCAGGAGGTGGACCCCAGCCTGTCCCCCGATGGCAGCATGCTGGCATTTTCCTATCGGGAACTGAACGCCGATAAGTGGCATATTGAGCTGATGGCACTCGGAGACAGAGTCATCAAAACCATTCCTGTAGTGGATGATTACAGTCTTCGCTACCCGGCTTGGCGACACGATGGCAAGGCCTTGGCTTATTTGGCATTCAGTGAGACTCAGGGCTGTCGCATTATGGTGACAGAGCTGACCGAAGAGGGGATGCGAAGCCGCATAGTCAGCCAGTGCCATCAGACGACACAGTCGACCAGCATCGCCTGGAGTCCCTCTAACCGCTCGCTGTTTTATGTCGATGCCGAAGGGGTTGAAGGTTTCAAGCGCGTTTTTCTGCTCAGCCTCAGCGATGGTCGGCGTCAGCAGTTGAGTCAACCTCATGTGGTGGGACGCGGTGACTATGCCTTGGCCTTGTCTCCCGACGGTCACAGTCTGGCCGTGCTGCGCAGTATCAACTGGTTCGACACCCAGATCTTACTGTTCGATATCGAATCCGGTGATTGGCAAAACCTGCAGCGGGTGGGGTATCCACTGCGCAGTATCGCCTGGGATAAAGGCGGTAACGCCTTGGTATACCGAGGTGAAGAGGGACAACTTCACCGCTTGCAACTCAAACCCCGTAAGTTAACCCGGCTGACGAGCGTGTTGCAGGAAATCAATTCTCCCTCGGCCAATAGTGCCGGACGCATGGCGGCGGTTGTCGGTGAACTGTTTGAAGAGGAGATCTGGTTTTGGTCATCGCCCTTTGATGAGACTTCCAAACCGCAGCGCTTTGTGGCGTCCAGTCGCCGTGATACCGCCGGTACCTTGCGCCACGATGGCAAGGAGCTGATCTTTGTTTCCAATCGCAGCGGCTTGCCACAACTATGGCGTCGGGACGAACAGGGCACGGAGAAACAACTGAGTCGCCTGAGCACTTTTTCCCATATAGATGAACTCAGTTATTCAGCCGATGACAAGCTGGTGGCCGGCAGCCTCAACCAACAGGTGTTTGTCCTCAACCCTGAAAACGGTGAACTCAAGTTTTTCCCTCAGCTGGGCAATGTTCGTAATGTCAGTTGGGGGCGCAGCAGCAATGAGCTGCTGGCAGCGGTCAGCATCGATGGTCGCTGGCAGATAAACAGTCTGCTGTTGGACAGTGGCGAGCAGCAGTCTTTGCTGACGGATGGCTTTTCTGCCAAGTACGCCGCCGACGGTACTCTTTATTTTACCCGCCTGTACAAGAAAGGGATTTGGCGCCTGAAACAGGGCGTCGAAGAACTCTTTTATGACCAATACACCCCCCACTTCGGCAGCAGTTGGCAACTGGCTTCCGAGGCACTCTGGTTGCTGCGGCCCAACGACAATGCCATGGGCATTCTCAAGATAGATCTCCACACGGGCAAGAGAGAGGGGCGCGACATTCCGATGGAGAAAGTTTCCCCAAGATTGCTGTCAGTGACAGATGATGGCCAGATTTCGCTGGCATTATTGGGGCCTGCCAATACAGATATAGTTGAAGTAATTAACTGATTTATAAGACATCACCTTTCCGTCACCTTTTCATTATGGTGCTTTTCCCTGCCTGAGATAGCTTTAGGGACAAGGTTGATTGCCTGACCGCCAAAGCGCTTGGTTTTTACCCTGAGTACCGGGCCAAAAGGTCAAAGCAATCTCGGGCGCAGTTTGCGCCCACCCATTTCCCAGCAGGAGAAAAGACGATGAAAAGTTTGAATCAGTTTGTGAAAAATGCGATTGGATTTGCGTTACTTTCTACTCTGTTTGCTTTACCGTTACTGCTGGCGTCGACACCCACCAAGGGCAAGGATGAAGTCAATACGCCATCTCTGTGTGAGCCGTATCCAGAGTGTGTGATTTACAAGATCCCCGATGAGTCCATCAATCTATAACCGTCAGTGGAGGCCATCATGTTGCAGGTAACTCTCTATTTGGTTGGTTCACTGAGCGCTTTTGTATTGGTGTACTACCTGTTTTTAAACTTGGTTCTTGCGTCCGAAGAATCAAGGTTGCTCGACCCTAAGGACAAATAACTCTCCCTTTCCAAGCCAAAGGGGCACGGTGTAAACCGCGCCCCTTTTTATTTATCCGGAAGCTTAGGAGAAGCTGTGACCGCCCACATGCATGATGCAAAAGGTCCAGACCACGAAAGCCAGAATACCGTGTACCAGAGCATAGAAGGCCTGATCCAGGCGACGTAGGCCGGCTGCTTGCCAGATAAGGTGCAGGTGCAGTCCAAGCACCAGAGGGAACAGCAACAACAAGGGATAGAGGGCGAATGGACTGGCATCTCCCAGCAGAGGCCGGGTCAACAACGACCAGAGCACCATAAAGGCGGTGATCAGCGGAGGCAGGGCAAGCCGATACTGCTCGGGATAGGGAAACATTACAGGTCCTTGATACAGCTAAATAAAGGCGGATCAGCGAACGGCTCTGGCTATCAATTGAGCCTTGGCTTGCAGCATTCCCGTTTCTCCGCCGGGCATATGGCCTTCAAAGTAATGTAAAGTCTCGAATTTGGCAAATCTGTGTTGTAGCTCACTCTGATTCAGCAAGAAGTCCGGGTTACTGGGGCGGCCAAACTTGGCCTGTTCCTGAGTAAAGGTCTCGTAAAACAACAAACCACCGGGTTTGAGCTGTTTGGCTATCCAAGGCAACGAGGGGCGGTGCAGGTAGTTGAACACCAATACCACGTCGAAAGGGCGCAGATCGGGCTTGTCGCCCTGCTCAAGGTCCCATTCAATGAATTGGCAGTGAGGAAACTGGCGCCATAGGTCTTCAAAGCTCTCGGGATTGCGATCGATGAAGGTAACCTCGGCGCCTTGTTTGGCAAACCAATGGCCATTGCGCCCGGAGCCGCAGGCCAGGTCCAGCACTCTGAGCTCAGGTGTTATCTCAGTGTGCCGGTCAAAGGCTGTGATCAATTCTGCTGTGTTCATCCCTTGATCTCCTTGCGGCTGTCGATTCTGCGTCTATGAACTATAGAGTAATGCCGCAAGCCCGCGGGCCCGTGTGACACTATGACCGACAGTAAAACCACAGTCACAAGCAATTCGCTCTTGTAGCTTGCCAGAGGAATAAACAGCAGGATCAGCAGCAGCTTCACCAGAGTCAATACCCCTTTCAGTTGGATAAGCCAGCGCCAATCACGGACTATCTCCCACAGCATCAGGCAACTACCACTGGCCATGGCCATGATCCAATAGAGCTGCCAGCTTTCTTTGGGGACCGACAGCAAAATACCGCCACCGGCCCCGACAATTCCCAAAATGTGCAGGGCTCTGAGGCTGGTCTTACAAAGGCGCTGCAGCCAAAACTGCTTTTCAGACATCTGTGCTTTAGCCATGGCGATTATATCTGTGATCCAGAATACAAATTTTCCGTTAGCTTAGCAGCATTCGCCAATTGGCGACTATGCTTGATCCTGTATTTGTCGAGTCTTCTCACATGGAAATGCAGATCCCCAAAACGTTAACTTCGTCAGCTATACAGTACGTTAGCTGTGATTTGTATCAATATGTGACCGACTAATCTGCAAGAGTGCACAGAAATGCGGATAGGTGGCGTCGAGAGAAATCTTTTTGTGACTCAGTTAAATATATGCCTAAAGGGGTAGTGATATCTTCTGCCATGGGAGATATGTCGTGCTACAGCCTTGGTATAAATAACTAAAAAGCAATGTGGTACGAAATAGCTATATATGAGTATGTGAAATAATATGGTGGAGGAACACTCTATGTTCACGGGAGCACTTAAGAAAACAGCACTGGCTGCTCTGATTTCCGGCATGATGGCCGGTACAGCTTATGCCGGCGCAGATGTATTGGCGGATTTTCATGGTGAAATGGGCGGTTGCGATACTTGCCACGTTTCCAAGAAAGGCCCGACCGATGACAACCTGACCCATGAGAACGCCCAGTGCGTTAGCTGCCACGGTGATCTGAAAGAGATTGCTGCCGGTGAAAAAGATCTGAAGATTTCTCCACACAAGTCTCACCTGATCGGTGAAATCGCTTGTACTTCTTGCCACAAAGGCCATGAAAAATCAGTTGCTTACTGTGACGCTTGCCACAGCTTCGGCTTCGATATGCCATTCGGCGGCAAGTGGGAGCGTAAGTTCGTCCCTATCGATGTGCAGAAAGATGCTCAAGACAAAGCTATTGCAGCCGGTCCTCGTGAAACCACTGACGTGGTTATCATAGGTTCTGGTGGTGCCGGTCTGGCCGCCGCAGTATCTGCTCGCGACAACGGTGCCAAAGTCATTCTGCTGGAAAAAGAGCCTATCCCAGGTGGTAACACCAAGCTGGCTGCCGGCGGTATGAACGCTGCTGAAACCAAGCCTCAAGCGGCTCTGGGTATTAAAGACAAGAAAGAGATCATGATTGAGGACACCATGAAAGGTGGCCGTAACATCAACGATCCTGAGCTGGTTAAAGTTCTGGCCAACAACTCTTCCGATTCTATCGACTGGTTGACTTCTATGGGCGCCGATATGACTGACGTAGGTCGTATGGGTGGTGCCAGTGTTAACCGTAGTCACCGTCCAACCGGTGGTGCCGGTGTCGGTGCTCACGTTGCCCAAGTATTGTGGGACAATGCTGTTAAGCGCGGTACCGATATCCGTCTGAACAGCCGCGTTGTACGCGTACTGAAAGATGATTCAGGCAAAGTGACCGGCGTTCTGGTTGAAGGTAAGTACACTGGTTACTACGTGATCAAGGCTGATGCCGTGGTTATGGCTACCGGTGGTTTCGCCAAGAACAACGACCGCGTTGCCAAGTACGATCCTAAGCTGAAAGGTTTTGCTGCTACCAACCACCCAGGTGCAACCGGTGACGGTCTGGATGTTGCCATGCAAGCCGGTGCCGATACCCGCGATCTGGAATGGGTACAGGCTCACCCAACTCTGTCTCCACGTGGTGGTGTGATGGTAACTGAAGCCGTACGCGGTAACGGTGCTATCCTGGTTAACCGTGAAGGTGACCGTTTCGTCAACGAAATCACTACTCGTGACAAGGCTTCTGCGGCCATCCTGAAACAGAAAGGTGCCAGCGCCTTCCTGGTGTTCGATGACTCAGTTCGCAAGAGCTTGAAGAAGATTGAAAACTATGTCCACCTGGGCATTGTTGATGAAGGTAAGACCCCTGAAGAACTGGCCAAGAAAATTGGTGTTCCAGGTGCCGAACTGGCCAAGACTATCGCCAGCTACAACGGTTTCGTGAAGTCTGGTAAAGACACTCAATTCGAGCGTCCTAACCTGCCTCGTGAACTGGGTACTGCCCCTTACTACGCTATCGAAGTTAAGCCAGCTGTACACCACAGCATGGGTGGCGTGAAGATCGATACCAAGGCTGAAGTGAAAGCCAAAGATGGTCATCTGATCCAAGGTATGTATGCTGCCGGTGAAGCCACTGGTGGTGTTCACGGTGCCAACCGTCTGGGTGGTAACGCTATCTCTGATATCGTAACCTTCGGTCGTATCGCCGGTGCTGAAGCTGCCAAGTACGCTAAAGAGCACTAGGCCAAGCTAATTCTCCGATAGCACGGAGTCGGGGCGCTTGAGCCCCCATCAAAAAAAGCGGACTGTCAGGAGTCCGCTTTTTTATTTTTGGTGCGCTGCATCATGTTTCCGGTGAGATTGCCCGAGCCAGGCAAAGACAAGTTTAAGTAATTCACTTACACTTTTAGCTATCAGTCCAACTACCGGGTCATAAACAGCATGAAGATAGGTTTTTTTAGCGCCAAGCGTTACGACATGCAGCATTTCAACCGTACCAACGAGGCCTTCGGAGCGCAAATTGAGTACTTCGACGTGCGCCTATGCATGCAAACAGTGAAACTGGCTTACGGATTCGAAGTGATCTGCGCCTTCGTCAACGATGAGCTCAATGATGAGGTGTTGACAGAACTGGCCACCAATGGCACCCGGATCATCGCCATGCGTTGCGCCGGCTTTAATAATGTCGACCTGGATGCGGCCAAACGGCTGGGAATGAGTGTCGTCAATGTCCCGGCTTACTCTCCAGAATCTGTAGCCGAGCATACGGTCGCCCTGATGTTGACCCTGAACCGCAAGATCCATAAGGCGTATCAACGCACCCGGGATGCCAACTTCTCTCTCGAAGGGTTAGTGGGTTTCAACATGTTCGGTAAGACTGTGGGTGTAGTCGGCACAGGGAAAATCGGTATCGCCACCATCAAGGTCTTGCTGGGCTTTGGCTGTAAAGTACTGGCGTTTGACCCTTATCCCAACCCGCAAGTAGAGGCGCTGGGGGCTCGCTATGTCACTCTGGATGAGATGTACCAACAGAGCGATATCATCAGTCTTCACTGCCCGCTGACGGCTGAAAACCGCCATCTGCTCAACGCAGACAGCTTTGCCAAGATGAAGCCGGGCATGATGGTGATTAACACCAGTCGTGGCGGCTTGCTCAACGCCATAGATGCCATGGAAGCGCTCAAGCTCGGACAGATAGGTTCGTTGGGGTTGGACGTGTATGAGAACGAGAAAGAGTTGTTCTTTGAAGACAAGTCCAACGAAGTGATCCAGGACGATGTATTCCGGCGTTTATCGGCTTGCCACAATGTGATCTTTACCGGTCATCAGGCGTTTTTGACCGAAGAGGCCTTGGGCGCCATCGCCCACACCACACTGTCCAATGTACAGAAACTCCTCAGCGGTGAGCGTTCGGGTAACGAGCTTTTCTAAGGAAGGTGCGAACAAGTCCCATGTGTGCTCTGCGTCGGCTTACAGGCCTGGATGCAAGGCGTGGTTCGCAGCAAATGGCCCTAGTCCTTTGCAAGAATTCCCTAAAGATAAATACTGACACCCGACTCCCCGATTGCTAGATTGAGGTTACCGCATCGGGGAGATGCTCATAGGGAGGTGTCATGCTGGTTACACAGAGTCTTCATCAACTGCCGACGGCAAGCGGCAGCATGCAAACCCGGGTCTATCGTCCCGATAGCGAGGGTTGTTTTCCCGCCATCATTTTTTACTCGGAAATCTTTCAGGAAACCGCACCCATAAGCCGCATGGCTTGTATGCTGGCCGGTCATGGCTTTGTGGTATTGGTGCCGGAGATTTTTCACGAGCTCAATCCGCCGGGCACTGTGCTTGGTTATGATGACAGTGGCAAGGACAAAGGCAACAGCGATAAGCTGAGCAAGCCATTGGAAGCCCACGATGATGATACTCAGGCGTTGGTGGATTTTATCCGGGCTCAGCCCTGGAGCCGCGGCCGGATTGGTGCCATGGGCGTCTGCATTGGCGGTCACCTGGCATTTCGCGCCGCCCTTAACCCCGACATAGCAGCGGCATTTTGTCTCTATGCCACAGATATTCACAGCGGCGCTATCCCGAGTGCGCCGGGGAATGACTCTCTGAGCCGCTGCCGGGATATTCGCGCCGAGTTGATGATGATCTGGGGCAAGCAGGACCCCCATGTGCCGAGTGAAGGGCGCCGTCTCATCCAGCAAAGGCTGGAGCAATGCCAGACCTTATACAGCTGGCAGGAGCTCAATGCCCAGCACGCCTTTATGAGGGATGGCGATCCCCGTTATGACCCGGCATTGGCGTTGCAGATGTATCAGCAGGCGCTGGCGCTGTTTCAGCGCAGGCTCAATTAATCCTGCTTGGTCAGTTGCTCCGGCTCTGTCTCTTGTGCCTGCGGCGCCGAGGCATTGCTGGGTGCCAGCTTCAGCACGGCTTTTTGCAGTATCAGGTTGTTGGGGTAGGTAACAGTATCGCCGTTGTCGCGGCGGATAAGCACGTGGAACAGCCCCACTTCCAACAATACCCCGGTAATATCTTCATCCTTGTCGACGACTTTGATCCGCTCACCGACTTTGTAGGGAAACACAAAAAAGATCAGCACCCCGGCGGTGAGGTTACTCAGTATCGACCACTGGGCCACCAAAGCCACCCCCAGCACGGCAAATGCCGAAGACACGAACAGTGAAACCTCCTGATAGCCGAGTCCCAGAGAAACGGCCATCAACGACAGAGTGACAAAGAACAACAGATAGCTGATAAAGCGGGTCACCAGGCTGGTACGGGCGGCGCTGACCTGTTTCTTGTCCGCCAGGGTTTGCACCGCATTTTTCAGCGCCCGCTGCAGAAAGAAAAACACCCCGAGATAGAGGCAGGCAATCAGAATATTGTGAGTCATATGGCGTATGCTTCTGTGAGAAATAAGGCATTTGCTGGCATACTAGCGACTTTGTCACAGGGGATAAACTCCCCAACCGAGAATTATTCAAGCATGGCAGATTATCGCACCTTAGTGCAGCAACAGGATGAATGGGGCAGCGTCGCTGTCCTCGATGATGGCGACTGTCGGATTTTGGCCTTCGGCGAACACGACGAGCAGAGCAAACTGTTGAAAAAGGCCCCCCATGTACCGCAGCACACCTATGTGCAGGCCATGCTGCTGGCGCTTTTGTACCTCAAACCCAAGAGTGCCATCATTTTGGGGTTGGGCGGCGGCGCCTTGGTGCATGCTCTGAGACATTTTGATGCCGCTATCAAGCTGACCGCGGTTGAGTTGCGCCCCCTGGTGCTTGAGTTGGCCAAGAGCCATTTTCAACTGCCACTGTCGAAAAAGCTGAACCTTATCAATCAGGATGCCAATCAGTTTCTGGCCAGTGCCGAGCACAAGAAGGTAGATATTATCTTCGCCGATCTCTACGGCTCTGAAGGGGTGGATGCCGGTCAGCTGAGCCAAGCCTTTATCGAGCAGAGCCTGGCACTGCTCAAGAGTGAAGGTTTGCTGGTGCTCAACTGCTGGAAAGAGCACAGTCAGGACAGAGGCCTGCTGGCTCGCCTGCAGCAACATTTCCCCGATGTGCGGGCCTGCCTCACGGGGGGCGGCAACTGGGTAGTGTTTGCCTCAAGGACACCGAAAAACTTTACCAGTGCCGGGCTCAAACAGGGCGCCGCCGGCTTGTCTGCTGTGCTGGACTGCGATCTCGGCCGCTCTCTCAGTCGCTTCGAACTCTGGCAGTAGGCTAATTTGTAAGGGATTGTTAAGGGCACTAGTCCGTAAAAGCCCTGATGTTATATTTGTCTGCCCCTCAATAATGATAAGCAGTACAAATGAATAAAAACAAAAGATTAGCAGTAAAACTTCTGACCCTATCCTGCCTTATGGGCGCTGGGACGACACAGGCCGAACAGTATGAGTTTGCCACTCAAGTCGCCCCGGCCAACACCTTGGTGATGTTCCAGCATCAGGATGGCACCCTATACTCGGCCGCCGGATTGCAGGCGGATACCCGCAAACAACTGCAGCGCGCCATTGCGGCCGCCAACTTCAAAGGCCAGGAGGGCGAGCTGCTCGAATTGCTGGCCCCCATTGGTACCCAAGCAGAGCGCCTGCTGCTGCTCGGGCTTGGGGATGCTGAACTGACGCCGGGGAAGACAGCCTTGCTGGGGGGCAAGCTGTCAAATCACCTGGAAGCCGTCAAACAACCCAAGGTGGCGGTATGGGCCGCTGATATCCCAAATAGCCAGGGATTTATCGCCGAATTGACCCAGGGGATTTCCCTGGCCAGCTACCGCTATCGTGACTTCACGGCCAAGCCGCGTACCGAAAAACAGTACCATTTTGCGGTCGCCGAGCCCAAGGTTGCCGAGACCAATCACCTCAAGTCGGCAGCGATTGCCGATGGGGTGGCGCTGGCGCGGGATCTGACCAACAAACCGGCCGCCGAACTCTATCCCGAGTCCTTTGCCGATGCGGCCAAGGAACTCAAGCGTCTTGGCGTCAAGATCAAGGTGTTGGAACCCAAAGAACTGGCCAAACTCAATATGGGTGCGTTGCTGGCCGTGGGCAAAGGCAGCGAGCGAGGCCCAAGGCTGGTAGTCGCGCACTGGCAGGGCAGTGATGATGCTCCGGTGGCGCTGGTGGGGAAGGGGATTACCTTTGACTCAGGCGGCTATAACATCAAGGCGACCGGCACTTCGATTGCGCGGATGAAGTCAGATATGGCCGGCGCCGCCACAGTGTTGGGAACGGTCAAGGCGATGGCCGCCTCCAAGGCGCCGGTTAATCTGGTGGGTATCATGCCGCTGGCGGAAAACATGGTCTCGGGTCGTGCAATGATCCCGGGGGATGTGATCAAGACTGCCCAGGGGCTGACGGTTGAAGTCCTCAATACCGACGCTGAAGGACGCCTGGTGCTGGCCGACGGTCTTTGGTATGCCCGCGAGAAATACCAACCACAAGTGATAGTGGATGTGGCGACCCTCACAGGGTCCAAGGTGCGTGCCCTAGGGGTGGAGTATGCCGGCCTGTTCAGTGACTCGGAACCTTTGGTGCAGCAACTGACATACGCGGGACAGCAGGTGGGGGAAAAGCTGTGGCGTCTGCCGCTGGATCCGGCCTACGGCGAAGAGCTGCATTCCAGCATCGCGGATTTAACCAACACAGGCCGTGAAGGCAGCGCCGGGGCTTCTTCGGCGGCGATGTTTCTCAAGCGTTTTGCCGGTGATCAACCCTGGGCTCATCTGGACATTGCCGGTAATGCCCTGGTCAGGAGCGACACTCAACTGGCTCCGGCCGGTGCTACCGGTTATGGTGTACGCCTGCTGAGCCATTGGTTGGAACAGCATAAGTTCAGCGAGAACCAATAGATCAATAACTTGCCCGGGAGCGAAGGGTAATCGCTTTTTTCGCTCCCGACACAAGTTCCTCTGAAAAACCGATTAAGGCAACAGCTTTTATCCGTTATCTTATTTTAAACCCTTTGGTTAATATGACTTCCATCGACGGGCAGCAATGAAGTGGACCCGGACAATTCAAACTGAAAATGGGAGCATACAATGACTCAGTCAATCATCAACTCTGTAATCAAACCCTTTAAAGCTACCGCCTTCCACAAAGGTGAATTCGTTGAGCTGACCGAACAGGATCTGCTGGGCAAGTGGTCTGTAGTTTTCTTCTATCCAGCCGACTTTACCTTCGTTTGCCCAACTGAACTGGGTGATATGGCTGACCACTACGAAAAACTGCAGGCCATGGGCGTTGAAGTTTACTCTGTGTCTACCGACAAGCACTTCACTCACAAGGCATGGCACGATACTTCCGACACCATCAACAAGATCCAATTCCCAATGATAGGTGACCCAACCGGTGAAATCAGCCGTAACTTCGGCGTGCTGGTTGAGGAAGACGGTGTTGCCCTGCGCGGTACTTTCGTCAGCAACCCTGAAGGTGAAATCAAAGTCGCTGAAATCCATGACCTGGGTATCGGACGTAGCGCCAGCGAGCTGGTTCGTAAGATCCAGGCTGCTCAATATGTTGCCACTCACGACGGCGAAGTTTGCCCAGCCAAGTGGCAGCCAGGCGACGAAACTCTGGCTCCTTCTCTGGACCTGGTTGGCAAAATCTAAACTGCCAGTCTGATCCGGAAGGCTCCGAACCTCCCCCTGCAAGGGTTCGGAGCCTCTTTCCCCGCACTATTTCTGTTTTCCTTTAGTCTGATTCTGGAGTCATCATGTTGGATGCGAATCTGAAAAATCAACTGCAAACCTATCTGCAGAACCTCAAGCAACCAGTTGAACTTGTCGTATCTGCAGATGAAAGCCCAAAGTCCAAAGAGCTGTTGGCTCTGGCACAGGATATTGCCTCGCTGTCTTCCTTGGTCAGTGTGACCGAGCAGTCACTGTCCCGTACCCCGGCGATGCAGGTTACCTCAATCAAGGGCTCTGACATACGTTTTGCCGGTTTGCCCATGGGGCACGAATTTACCTCACTTGTGTTGGCTCTGCTGCACACAGGTGGGCATCCCATCAAGCTGGAGGCCGAGCTGATCGAGCAGATCCGCAGCCTGCCAGGGGAATATCATTTTGAAACTTTTGTCTCTCTGAGCTGCCAGAACTGCCCGGATGTGGTGCAGGCGCTCAATATGATGGCGGCGATCAACCCGCGGATCAGCAATACCATGATAGATGGTGCCCTGTTCCAGGATGAGGTTGAGCAGCGCAACATCATGGCCGTGCCTTCGGTTTATCTGAACGGCGAGCCTTTCTCTGCCGGCCGCATCAGCCTGAAAGAGATACTCAATAAACTGGATACCAATGCCTCTGCCCGCCAAGCCGAGAGCCTCAACCAGCGTAAGCCCTACGAAGTACTGGTGGTTGGCGCCGGGCCTGCCGGTGCATCAGCCGCCATCTATGCCGCCCGTAAGGGACTGCGCACTGGGTTGTTGGCCGACAAGTTCGGTGGCCAAGTCAGCGAAACCGTAGGCATTGAAAACTTTATTTCGGTCAAGGCGACTGAAGGCCCCAAGTTGGTGGCAAATCTGGAAGAGCATGTTCGCGACTATGAAGTGGATGTGATGGATAACCAGAAGGCGGTTCGTCTTGGCAGCAATGGCCTCTATGAAGTGGAACTGGAAAATGGTGCCGTACTCAAGAGCCGTACTGTCCTGTTGGCCACCGGGGCTCGTTGGCGGGAAATGAATGTCCCCGGTGAGCAGGAATATCGTGGCCGCGGTGTGGCTTACTGCCCTCACTGTGATGGCCCGCTGTTCAAGGGTAAACGGGTTGCGGTGATCGGCGGTGGTAACTCGGGTATTGAGGCGGCTATCGATCTGGCCAACATAGTCGAGCATGTGACTGTACTCGAGTTTGACAGCAAATTGCGCGCCGATGACGTGCTGCAGCGCAAGGCTAAATCTATGGGTAACATCACCATCATCACCCAGGCGCAAACGACAGAAGTCCTTGGTGATGGCAGTCGGGTTATCGGGCTCAACTACACAGACAGAGCCAGTGGCGAGCAGCATAATATTGCGCTGGCAGGTATCTTTGTGCAGATAGGTCTGGTGCCCAACACTGAATGGCTGCGCGGCACTGTGGAATTGACTCCGCGCGGTGAGATCATTGTCGATGAACGCGGTCAGACTTCACTGCCAGGGGTGTTTGCCGCCGGTGACGTGACCAACTCGGCCTACAAGCAGATCATCATCGCCATGGGTAGCGGTGCAACCGCCTCTCTGGGAGCCTTTGACTACCTGATCCGCCATTCAGAGGATGAATCGGCAGCGGCTTGATGGGTTAACCACTCAACAGCCTTTAGCAACACAGCAGCCGGCCAAGTGCCGGCTTCTTTTGTTCTAAGGCAAACCTTTGGTTCAGCTGAGCGTCAGTCTCTTTGGGTTAATTTGAACCGTTTAGGGTCAATGCCGGTTGGTGGAAAATGACCTTGCCACTCGATTGCCTTGGCATTCCAGGTTTGGAGTACATAACAATGTTTGCATCTTATTTGGCAAAGAGCGCCCTGTTGCCTTTGCTGCTGGGTTTGGGGAGTCTCGGTGGCTGCGCCGATATTCTCTGCTCTGCCCGTACCGACGAAGCGGTAGCCGATGGTTGGCAGGATCACAATCAGTGTGTGCGTCAGGCGGAAGACAACTTACGTCGTCATCAGCAAGAACAGCAAAGGCAGCAGGATACTGCGACGCGTCAGGCATTGCAGGAGGCATTGGCGCAGCATAAGTGAGTATTAGGTTCGCCCATGTATCCACAATAAAAAACCGGCTTTGCCGGTTTTTTTGCTATCGCCAGAGCCTTGGGAATATCAGGCTGTGGTATTGATATTGTGGCCTATGTTACCAACCGGGCCGGCAGGTTCTTGTGTCGGAGTGGCGGCCTGAATAAGTTGCAGCGCGATTTCGCCTTCGGCTTCTTGTTGCTGCTTGGCCAGCTGCGCGACTTTAACACCGACAGCGCCGGTATCCATATTAACCGACAGCGGCTGGGAGTTGAGAGAAACTGTCATGGCTTTCCTCTGGGTTGGAGAGTCGCTTCGGGACTCGGGCATGATACTGTTATCGGCATCAATAGCTATTACTTTAGCCTAAATCCCGCTTGTCCGGCAAAAAGCCAAGCCACCAATGGGCGACTTGGCTTCTTGCTGCTGCTCTGCACTTCAAGTCGTGAGCCATCAAGCGGCCTTACGGCGGCGCTCCAGCAGTTTTCTACCGCTGACTATCAGGATAGTGACGACTATGGCGCCGATAATCAGCCCCAATGCCAGGGTAACGCTCTGTAGCGCCGCCGGGTTGACCGCCAGGGTGCCGCCCAAGCCAAGCATCATGATGCCGGACATCAGCTTCAGAGTCTGGCCCTCTTTCTCGGTTAGCTTACGTTTACCAAGCGTCATGCTGAAAGCAATCACTATGATGGCCAGTGGGATCACATAGACAATGTTGTACAGCACCAGGTACATATAGCGCTCAAAGCTCGGCAGGTTATGCATGGAGAGCACGCTGGTGTAGATCATAGGGAAACCCGCAGTACACAAGAGTTCATAGGCGTTGGCCAGAATCGCCAGCACTGTGGTGCCGGCTATCATGGTCGCCAGGCTGGATGCGCTGGACAGCTTACCCATGCGCTTTATAAGCCCGGTGCGGTTTTCCGCCGACATGGAGAGGGTCACTTCTCCTTTGGTAACGAAGTAGTCCTTCACGTTGATACTGCCGGCGATCAGCGCCAGTATTCCCGCTGCCAGAATAATCATCCCGCCATCACTGCCGGCCCCCAACAGCTGGAAGATGTTGAGCCAGGCGGTCATAAACAGGAAGTAAATAAAGCCCGAGAAAAACACGAAGATACCACCAACCAACAGCATACGGCTGCGGCTCTTGGCGTTGACCATGATGGACAGCAGGAACAAGAGCACGAAGAAGGCGCAGGGGTTAAAGGCATCGACACCGGCCAGTACCAGCGTCAGAATTGGCAGCGACATGGTTTCAGGTGTCACCACCCCAACCAGAGGCAATTCCACCGGCTGCACTTCGGGCTCTGCCGCCAGAGCCGTGGCATCACAGGTGCCATCGCCACCATCATTGGCGCAGGTGCCAAACAGCGGCGCCTGAGTTGAACCTGTGTTTGCCTGAGTGCTTGTTTGTCCCGGCATATCTTCCGGGCTCAACTGGCCGCCAGCCTGCAGGTAGCAGTTCTTGAGGCGGTTGAGCAGGAACTGACCTGTCACCTCTTCACTGGAATAACCGACTATCGCCTTGCCACAGGTAGCCATATAGGGCACTGAGCGGGCTTCTGTTCCTGTCTCTGTGGCCAACTGCTGCCACAGCTCCTGAGTACCCGTGGCGCCCACCATCACAGAGTGCAGCTCTATCCAGGGGTAGCGCTCCGGCAGAGAGTCGATGAATGGATGCGCTTCAGCGCAGTGGGGACAGGTCTTGGACCAGACAAAATATAAAGGAATTTTGATCTGCCCTTGCTGATCCACCTGTTGCCACTGGATCTGCGACGCCGAATTTTCGGTTGCGGCAAGGCCTGCGCTGAAACTCAGTAACAGGCAGAGAAAGAGGGTTCTTAACATAAGCTTACCTGTGTAAGAGGGATTAAACTGTATCTGAATGACCCATAGCCCGGTTCAGGCTACAAGTACCCTACAAATACTTTACTCCAAGCCCTTGGTATCCATGATAAAGCAGCATCAAAACTGTTAGCAGACTCGAAAAAGTCCCTAAAGTGAGACACATGGACATTTGTTAAGCTTTGAGTAATAAAACCGCATTCGAATAGTGCCATTGTGGTAAGCGACTTCAGTAATTTACTTTTTTGCCGCTAAACTTTTACTCCACCCTAAAAATTTATAGGACTTCTTATGCAGTTCACGCTTAAAACCCGCTTACTGCTGGTCAGTCTGGGCGCCGTTTTGCTTACGGTTGCCGCCCTGGTTGGCCTTTCCTCCTCTTCCATTCGTGATAATGCCATGCAGCGAACCCAGCGCGAGGTCGATCAATTGGCGAACACCTTTGCCGGCGGCATAGGGCAGTGGATGTATGACAGACAAAAGGCGATCAGTAGCATCAAGGGCACGCTGCAGCGGAACCCTGAGGTCAATATCACCCCTTTTCTGATGCAGGCCCATGAGGCCAGCGGTTTTGCGCTGACCTACTACGGCGATGAGCAGGGCAACATGTACCGTCAGGATCCCAGCCTGAATACGGCTGGCTATGATCCCCGGGTTCGCCCTTGGTATCAGGATGCCAAGCGGGAAGGAGCCATGATAATGACGGCACCTTATGTCAGTGCCACATTGCAAAAGCTGGTGGTCACCATAGCTGAGCCGGTAATGAACAGCGGTCGCCTGCAGGGCGTGGCAGCGGCTAATCTCACCATAGATCAACTGACAGATGCGGTGCGAACCCTCAAGGTGCCGGGTGACGGCTATGCCGTGATGCTTGAACGCTCAGGCTTGATTATCAGTCATCCGGACAAGGACCTGAACGGCCAGCAGTTCAGCCGTCTTGGCAGTGCCTTCAACCCTCAGTGGCTCAGCGCCAGGATCAGCGCCAATACCCTGGATGAGATGGCATTCGACGGTAGCAGCAAGCTGTTTTACGTGGCGGCGGTGCCTCATACAGATTGGGCACTGATGTTTGTGATGGACAAGGCAAGCATCATGGCCGAGGCTACCGAGCTGGCATGGTGGATGTCTGCGGTGGGCGTGTTGTTTTTGGTGGGCTTTGGTCTGGTGCTGGTATTGGTGTTCAAGAGCCAGTTTCGCGATCTGGAACGTCTGGCCAAGGCGCTCAACGATATTGCCGAAGGGGAGGGGGACCTCACAGTTCGCATCGAGACCCGTAATCAGCACGATGAGATAGGCATGCTCGCCGCCGGCTTTAATCGTTTTGTTGAACGCCTGCACGGCATGATTTCCCGTATGAGTGACATAGCCCAGCAGTTGGGAGGCCAGGCACAGGAGACCCGCCATTCGGCCGAGAGTAACAGCCAGAGCATCGAAGTGCAGCAGGACGAAGTCACTATGGTGGCAACCGCTGTGACCGAAATGGCCAGTGCCACCGAGGAGATCGCCAGCAATGCTGAACTGACGGCACAGACGGCGCAGTCGGCGGTCGGCCTGGCTGGCAGTGGACAACAGCAAGTGCTGCAGAGCCAGGAGTCGATTCGTAGCCTGGCGCAGGAAGTGGATACCGCCAGTCAGATCATCGGCGAGCTCAACGAGCACTCACAGAAGATCAACAGCATTTTGCTGACCATCAGCGGTATTGCCGAGCAGACCAATTTGTTGGCTTTGAACGCCGCCATCGAAGCCGCCAGAGCCGGTGAGCAGGGGCGCGGATTTGCCGTGGTAGCCGATGAAGTCAGGGTGCTGTCGCAGCGCACTCATGCGTCGACACAAGAGATCCAGACCATGATTGAGACCTTGCAAAAAACCGCTTCCAAGGCAGTGAATTCCATGGCTCAGAGTCATCAGATGGCCGAAACCAGTGTGATGGATGCCGAATCGGCCAGTGCCAGTCTGGAGCAGATAAGCCAAGCGATCACCCAGATATCCGATATGGCCAGCCAGATAGCTACAGCGGCCGAAGAGCAAACCTCTGTCACCAGCGAAATCAATCGTAATACCGAGTCGATTCGTGAGGTTTCTCAAACCCTGTCACAGGAGGCCAACAGCGCCACTGTCAAAGCGCAGGAGTTGGCGGAGTTGTCAGATTCGCTGCGCCGTGAAGTCGGCCGTTTTAAACTCTAGCGCAATGTCTAAGGAAGGTGCGAACAAGTCCCATGTGTGCCTGCATCGGCTTACGGGCCTGTAAGCCACTTCGCTCCTTCCCTAAGGGGCATTCATTTGTGGATCTTGAAAGTACTTAGTTATTCGGCGGCGCTTGGCTTTTCAATCGTCGCCATCATCTGTTGGTTATTACACCAATGCAGACTCACTTCGCGATTGTCTTTATGGGTTGCCGTGCGGATACGAGTGACTATGGGGTGAGAGAAGTGTGCTGCGGTTAAATATTCTTTAACCCTTTCAATTCGTCTATTGGCAAGCCACATATTATATTTTTGTAAATCTTCATCGCCGATAGACTTATCCATATTGAATTCCAATAACAGATAGCCGCTTGAATTATCGCTATTATCAGCAACAATTTTATCCAGTTGCAAAGAATCCTGGGTACTGAAATAAGAGCTGTTCTTGGCATAATCGACATTGCCAAGCAAAACGCTTTTCTCACAGGTGGCTTGGGTCGCGCCGGTAAACAGCAGTAACCCCAGAATCAGGGCGCGCATATCATTCTCCTTTGACTATGACTTTATTATTGATCACGTCCACTTTTGAGGCGCAAATTTAATCGATTGTCCAGGAAAAATCAATTTTATATGAATATCAACCTTTGCTGAATGACAGCGTCATAATACAGAATGAATGACGGAAAAATGTCGCAACAAATATAATTTCAATTGTTGCGACATTTATTTATATTCTTGCCAATAAATTGACTGAATATTAGGGAAGGTGCGAATAAGTCCTCGTGGCACTCTGGCTTACACAGCAATTGGCGTTCAAGGCATCTGACTGAAGGCATGCCGGGGCCTGTCGAAGTCGGATAACGCAGAGAGCCGGTTGCTGTGAAAGCCCCGAAGGGCGTGGCTTACGGGCCAGCCTGCTGTGTTGTGCTTCTTGCAAAGGACTAGAGCCATTTGCTGCGAATCACGCCTTGCATCCAGGCCTGTAAGCCGACGCAGAGCACACATGGGACTTGTTCGCACCTTCCTTAGCTCTAAATAATATCAGAGCTTCAGTTGATCTTAATATCATTCACAGTGAGCCCCACATCAAGGTTGTTGCGGGTAGCATTGGAGTAGGGGCAAACACTGTGGGCCTTGAGTACCAAGGCTTCTGCCTCGGCCTGCGCGAGCGGCAGAGTGACAGCCAGAGATACCTGCAGCGCAAACCCACCATCTTGACTGACCAAGCCGACATCGGCGGTGACAGGAGCACTGGCAAGCTTAATTTTGCCCAGGCGCGCCACATGTAAAATGGCGTTGGAGAAACAGGCGGCGTAACCGGCGGCAAACAACTGTTCCGGATTGGCCCCGGCTCCTGTCCCGCCCATCTCCTTGGGATAGCTTAGGGTCAATGACAGGGCACCGTCATGAGTGGCTACTTCGCCGTTGCGGCCGGCTTTGGCTGTGGCTTGAGTGTGATAGAGCATAGTAGTTTCCTCAATTTAAGTTGCGTGCAATCTAATTGCTGGCAATGATAGATCGATATTTGTTCTAAAAGCAAGTATATTGTGCACAATTAAATTGTGTTTAGGGTTTGCATATGTCAAACGAGCCCCTGTGCCTGGAAAACCAGGTTTGCTTTTCGCTATACAGCGCCGCCAATGCTATGGTGCGGGCCTACCGGCCTGTGCTGGATGCCCTGGATCTTACCTATCCGCAATATCTGGCCATGCTGGTGCTTTGGCAACACAAGGGCATCAGTGTCAAGGCGCTGGGTGAGCGTTTGCATCTGGACTCAGGCACCTTGACCCCCTTGCTCAAACGCCTGGAAACTAAAGGCTTGCTGTTAAGAGGCCGCAGTGAACAGGACGAGCGGGTGCGGGTATTGACGCTCACTGATGCCGGGCTGGCTTTGCAAGCGCGCGCCGCCGATGTGCCCGAGCAGATGCTGTGTCGCAGCGCCATGCCGCAGGCTGAGCTGCAACAACTGAAAAGCTTGTGTGACACCCTGTGGCTGCAATTGGAACGCTAACGGAAAGAGGCTGATGGAACAGGTCGATCTGGCAATCATAGGTGGCGGCATATCCGGGGTGGCGGTGGCGCAGTGCGCGGCGGCAGCCGGTTATTCCGTGGTGCTATTGGAAAAGTCCACTCTGGCGGCAGGCACCTCCTCCCAGTCCAGCAAACTGATCCATGGCGGTTTACGTTATCTCGAATCCGGGCAACTGGATCTGGTGCGCGAATCGCTGCGGGCCCGGCGCGAGTTATTGCGTCTGGCGCCGACACTGGTCAAAGCCGTCCCTTTCTTTATCCCGGTTTATCGTGACAGTCGCCGCGGCGCCTTGACCCTCAGGGCCGGCCTCAGCCTCTACGGCTTGCTGAGCGAGTTTGACCGCCTGGGCCGTTTTCGTAGCCTGCCAGCCAGGGCTTGGGGGAGCTTTCCCGGACTCAAACTGGCGGGAATGACCCATATGTTCCAATACTGGGATGCCCAGACGGATGATGCCTTGCTGACCAAGGCGGTGGCCGACAGCGCCAGGTTGCTCGGTGCCGATATCCGCGAGGGCGCCGAGTGTTTGACAATAGAGCATGACCCTCAGGGATGTAAGCTGAGTTACCGGGATGCGGATGGCGACAAAATGCTGCACTGCCGCTTTCTGGTCAACGCCGCCGGCGCCTTTGTCAACGAGCTGCTGGCGCGGGTGACACCGCCCATAGCCCAGACGGCAATAGACTGGGTGCAGGGGAGTCATTTGCTTCTGGACATTCCAGCGCCGCCCGGGGTGCTCTATCTGGAATCCTGCTTCGATGAACGGGTGGTATTCGTGATGCCTTGGTACGGCAAGACGCTGATAGGCACTACGGAAACTCTCTGCCAGGGGCCGGTTCCGCAGATCACCCGAGAGGAGATAGCTTATCTGCTGGGGATCTATCGGCATTATTTTGGAGGCTCTGGCAGTTTTACGGGTGCTGTCACTATAGAGGCACTTGAAGCCAAAGTATTGGCGCATTTCAGTGGTATGCGAGTGCTGCCCAAGGGCGATGGCGATGCCTTTGGTCGGCCGCGGGAGGTACAGTTGTACCAGCGCTATTCCCATCCCAGGTTGCTGACGCTCTACGGCGGCAAGTTAACCACCTTTCGTGCCACTGCCAAGGCGGTGACGGAAGAGATAAGCAAGGTGCTTGGCAAACGCAGTCCCAAAGCGGATGTCGACAAGCTGATGCTGGGATGATTTTTAGGGTGAAACAGGCTAAAGTGTGCCGCTTTTGCCGCCGGGCTGAATTGGAAACTTGGGATATATCAGAGTGAGATGTGACTTTTTTGCGCAGGGCAAGTGCCGCTCCTGTACTCACATAGAAACGCCAATGGCGCAACAACTGGCCGCCAAGAGTGAGCAGTTGGCGCGGTTGCTCAGCCCCTTTACGCCCTTTGAACTCTTGGCCCCGGTCAGTGGGCCGTCCCTGGGTTTCCGCAACAAGGCCAAGATGGTGGCACTCGGGGCCGCCCATCAACCCATTTTGGGGATAGTTTCCCCGAGTGGTGAGGCCGTGAGTCTGTGTGATTGTCCTCTCTATCCTGCCGATATGCAGGCCTTGCTGCATCGGCTTGAGCTGTTTGTGCGTCAGGCAGGGATCCCACCCTATCGGATAGATAAGGCCAAGGGCGAACTCAAGTTTGTGTTGTTGACCCGCGCCGAAATCAGCGGCGACTTTATGCTCAGGTTTGTGTTGCGCTCCAGGCAATCCATCGAACGGATTGAGCGTGAGCTGCCAAAGCTGCTGGCCGAGTTTCCTGCCATCAAGCTGGTATCTGTGAATCTGCAGCCGGTTCATATGGCCAGGCTCGAAGGTGAGCAGGAGATTTTTCTCACCGAGGCGCAGCGTCTGGAGGAGTCCTTCAATGGCGTGCCTCTCTATATCCGCCCCAAGAGCTTCTTTCAAACCAACCCACAAGTGGCGGCGGCCCTTTATCAGAGCGCCAAAGACTGGGTCAGTGAGCTGAAGCCTGAGTCGATTTGGGATCTCTTCTGTGGTGTCGGCGGTTTTGGGCTGCACTGTGCCAATAAAGACACAGAGCTTACAGGGATCGAAATCGAGGCTGAAGCCATCGCCTGCGCCAAGTTATCCGCCGAAAAGCTGGGGCTTGAGCGGGTGAACTTCAAGGCGCTGGATTCGGGCAGTTTTGCCGCGGCGCAGTCGGCAGGCCAGGTACCGGATCTTATGATAGTCAATCCGCCGAGACGCGGCATAGGCGCCGAGCTTTGCCAGGCCATTTCGACCTTTGCGCCGCCGCATCTGCTCTATTCCAGCTGTAACCCTGAATCTTTGGCCAAAGATCTGGCGGCTATCAGTGGTTATCGTGTGCGCAAGGTGCAGCTGTTCGATATGTTTCCGCACACGGATCACTATGAGGTATTGGTGCTGCTGAGTCGCGGCTAAGACAGTGGCGTCTATGCTCTTGGCCAACACAGGCTGATGGCGGCGCCGCCCAGCGATTGCGAGTGGCTCAGCTCCAGCCTGCCGCCGTGCCAGATGGCAATCTTGCGCACTATATAAAGCCCCAGGCCAAAGCCGCTGCCATCACTCTGTTTGGCATCTCTGGCAAAGGCCGCCAGTAGTTTTTTGCCTTTATCTTCAAAGCCTGGGCCATCATCCTCGACTCTGAGGCAGTTATGGTTTTCACTTTGCTCGAAACTCACCTGTATCTCTTTTTCGGCAAAACGCATGGCATTTTGGATCAGGTTCTGGCAGGCCACATTCATTGCCGTCTTATCGAATTGTGCCTGGCCCGGCACAGAGTGAAATCCTATCTGGAAGTCACGGCTATAAAGGCTGTATTTCTGCTCAAGCGCCTGAATAAAGTCAGCGATGGATTGAGGCGAATGGCATAGTTCTCCCTGTTTATGTTCCAGGCGGGCAAAAGAGAGATAGTTGGCCGCCAACTGTTCTATCTCATCTATGTCCTGGGCCAGGCGCGTTGCGTATTGAGGCTCCATCTGCTGCTTGCTCAGCTCAAGGGCAAAGCGCATCCGCGCGAGCGGAGTGCGTACTTCGTGGGAGATGGTATGGGATAACTCTTTATGCATTTGGACAAAACTCACTATCTGGTGGCTCATGCTATAAAGCGCCTGAGCCAAGGGAAAGATAGCCGAGCTTTTACGTATGGTTAGCGGTTGCAGCGAAGGCTGACGGCCAAAGCGAATGGCGCTCTGTTGCAGGGTATGGAGATCGCGAAACACAGGCCAGATAAGCAAGATGGCGACCAGGGCCAGGCTGGAATAGAAACCGAGCAAGATCAAACTGGTGACATCCTCCCTGTCTTGCTTCTCTGTTACCGGGCCAAATCTGAGTAACTCACTGCCTGAGCCTTGTTTGTAGTAATAGAGCTCGCCGCTGGAGTGACGCAGCGCCAAGGTCTGCCCCTCATTGAGTAGCTGTCTCAGGCTAGTGGGCAGTGCCAGACTGCCGGCGGCAAGAGTTGAGAGATGCGCGCCCTGGCCCCGGGTCTGCAATAAGTCGTCCACCGAGATCAAATAGCTGGCCTCTTCGCTGCGATATTGATCTGTCAGTTGGCCAAAGCTCCATAGCAGCAGGGAGCAGGACAGCAGCAGAAACCCAAACAGTCGGTAAAACTGAAACTTCATGCCTGAATCCTGATCATGGCTTGATTGGGCTGGTAGTTGAACAGATAGCCCTTGCCGTGCACTGTGGTGATCTGCAGGCCGCTTATCTCCAGCTCATCCAGGCGTTTGCGCAGCCTGCTGACCTTGAGATCTATGGCTCTGTCCAGGCCATCATAGGCGCGGCCGATAAACTGCTCGAACAGATACTCCCGTGACAATACCCGACCGGCGTTGATCACAAACACCCACAGGAGTTCAAACTCCTTGGTGGTAAAGGCCAATGCCGAGCCCGCCAGAAGCACCTGCTGCTGATTGGGATCAAGCTGCAGATCGTGCAGACACAAGGTTTTGCGTCCGGGCCGCTGTTGCCTGTTACGAAGTTGAGTACGTATTCGTGCCAGCAGCAAGGGGGGAACCACAGGCTTGAGCAGGTAATCACAGGCGCCCAGCTCCAACCCCAGGATCTGATCGCCTTCACTGTCGCGGGCGGTGAGGAAGATAAGCGGGCAGGGATAACAGGCCGCCAAACGGGGATAGATACCAAAGCCATCTTCACCGGGAAGCATCACATCGCAGAGGATCAGGCTGAAACTGTCACTGTCCTGACGGGCAAGCGCAGCTTCGGCATTGTCCAGATGAACCAGCTCGAAGTCTTCATTGGCCAGATAAGTGCAAATAAGTTCCGCCAGCGGCAGATCATCCTCAATCAGGAGTATTTTTTCTTTCATAGCAGATCCCAACTCAGGCCCCGCCGTCTGCGACTGACGGGCTCGTAGATAGCCACTCTGAGCAAGCGGCTGGCAACTGTGCGGTTTTGCTGATCCCTGAGCTCGATAAGCGTATCCCTGACCAGGCTTAGTTGCAGCTTGTAACTGAAGTCACGGCGTTGATGAAAACAGGTCAAAGGCGCTGCGCTGTTGGCCAGCCAAAGGCACAGAGAGCGAGGCTGTTGGCTGTGAAACTCGAGTTGCAGTTGCAGCTTGCATTCCGATTCTTGATTGGTCATGGCGCAGGTATCCGGCGCCAGCCAAAGCTCTTCTCCCAAGGCGCTTGCCCAGGGACTTATCAGCATGAGTAACCACAGTAGCCATCGATTCATAGAGCCCTCAAAACCGATAACTCAAACCGATGAAACCTGAGAGATAGCCATCCTTGTCTATCATGGGACTGTTGGTGATCCCCGAGTCAAGCCAGGTGTATTCGGTTACCATCACCAGGTTGATATCCTGCCACAGTGGCAGATTAACCAGCAGGCGGGCGTGATAATTGATACTGGCCGAGGGGGTGTAACTCAGTCTCAGCGGTCCGCTTTCTTCCGGCGTAAGCTGATAGTAGTAACGCACCAGGGATTCACTCTTGCGAATCGCGCCTAGCTCAAGCCCAAGGGCTCCCCAGGAGTAGAGCAGGCTCTTTTTCAATCTGAGCTGCAGCTCATTGCCGTCATGTACCCCGGAAATGTCCTGAAATAAGCCCAGATTGATATCCGTGTAGGGCGTGACCCAAGTGACGGAAACTCCGCCCAGATAGGAGATGTGACGCTGGATTTCATCAAGGATAGGTTCGCTGTTACCGTTGGGGCGTACGACCTGTCCCTTGTAGGGGGAGAAGCCTATGATGTCGCTCAAAAACAATTTGTTGAGGCCATCAAACTCGAAAAAGAATCCATCTTCATTGAGCTTGGTTTGCAGATCGAATAACCAGTTGTCCGACTCATAGAGGCTGTAGCCCAGAGTAAAGTTTTCCAGATAGAAGCGTTCTGAGTAGTAGCTCCAGGATGGCAGCAGGAAGGTTTCTATCGGCTTGGCATGCACTCTGGGATTATCCAGGCGGCCATATCCCAGGGCGAGGGCAAGCCTGAACTCATCCACAGGGACAGTTTCCGTCGCATTTTCTTCAGCTGCCGCAGTCTGGGGCAACTGAAGGCCAAGCATCAATATCGCGTACCACCATAGCTTCATAGCTTACTTCTTACTTCCTGCGAACTCTCAGTGAATCTAAACAAACGCTTGTTAAAAGTCTGTAAAAATTTAACCAAGTTACAAAATGCTACATAAGTATTATGTTTTTGGTTCTTTTTTGGTGATTGTATTTGATGCTTGTGTGAATATCTATGCATTAAAATTGACGGGTGTCAAAAGTGGTACTGCTTTGCTATATGGTGGGTTATGGTTTTTTGATGTTATTTTTGCTGGGTTTGTGTTTAGGGTTAAACGATGGCTGAGGTTTTTTTAACTGCATTGGTTATTAATTGTTTTGAATAAATATTAAATGTTTGAATTATGTTTCATTGAGAGGGTGGAACCTGGCATAGAGAAAGCCGCCTGGAAACCGTGGCTGATTTCGAGCGAATACACTTGCCGGTTAGTGGGTGCAGATCTGGGTTGTAGTGAGATGATTTCCCGTCAACTTGACTCTCTTTTCCGTCTCGGAGTTCACTCTTGGGAAGCGACGGACTTTGGCGGCTGTTCTTGCCTCAATAGCGGCTGTTTGACAGGCGAAGATGGACTTTCAGTCGTCTGTTCATGGGTTTTTCTTATTGTGCTCCCACAGACTAAAAGCTGTTGATAATAAGATAAGTGTCACACTTATGTCATACAATGGAGCCGAACTGAACAAGGGTAGAGTGAACACAGATGTGGCAGATTTTTGTACGTTTTTTTTCCTTGGGGTTGGTGAGTTTTGGCGGCCCGGCGGCGCACATAGGTTACTTTCGCAAGACTTTCGTCGAGGAGTTGGGCTGGCTCGATGACAAAGATTACGCCTCTTTGGTGGCGTTGAGTCAGTTTCTGCCCGGCCCGGGATCCAGCCAGGTCGGCTTTGCCATAGGTTACCGCCGCGGCGCCTTGCCCGGGGCAATACTGGCCTTTATCGGCTTTACCTTGCCTTCGTTTCTACTGATGTTTCTGCTGGCGGTCAGCAGCTATCAATACCTCTCCAGTGATTTATTTCAGGGGGTTATCGCCGGACTCAAGTTATTGGCTGTAGTGGTGGTCGCCGATGCTGCCTGGGGTATGTTCAAACAGTTTTGCCGCAGCCATATCCCCCAGATGTTGGCCTTGCTGAGTACTGTGATTCTGCTTTTGTGGCCGGGGAATTTGACCCAATTGCTGCTGTTGCTTGCCGGTGCCATTGTCGGTCTTTATTGGCTCAATCGTGAGGCACCAGCGCCGGCCAAGTCGGGAAGTATGCAGCTCAACTGGAGTGCTTTACTGATATTTCTGTTTTTATTGCTGCTCACCGGCCCCTTGCTTGCTCACCCTCTGGCTGAACTCTTCAAACAGTTTTATCAGACCGGCGCCATGGTATTCGGCGGCGGCCATGTGGTGCTGCCCTTGCTGGAGAGCCAACTGGCAAACAGCATAGATCATGACAGATTCCTCACCGGCTACGCCCTGGCGCAAGCCGTTCCCGGCCCCATGTTCAGTCTGGCCGCCTATCTGGGCGCCGAACTGTGGCCGCAAAATGCCCTAGTTGGCGCCTTGGTGGCAACGTTAGCCATCTTTCTGCCCGGTTTCCTGTTGTTGCTGGCGGTGATCCGAGGCTGGCAGGGAATCGCCGAACGCCCGAAAATGGCTGCCATGGTGATGGGGATTAATGCCACTGTCGTTGGTTTGTTGGCGAGTGCTCTCTATCAGCCGGTATTTACCAGTGCTGTGACCCGCCCGGTTGATATGGCCATGGTGCTGGCGGGCTTTATGTTGCTCAAGCTGTGGCGTTTGCCCCTGGTGTTTTTGGTGCTCGGATTTGCAGCAATGGGTGCTATTTCCACTCTCTTCATGTAAAACAAATGGTTAAACTTTGATCTCAGGCATTTTTTATACGAACTTAAAGTGAACAAAGTTACTATAATTTGCAGATATTCCATTCCCGGGGGAAACCTAAGTGTCCAGTCTGAGTTTACGAAATAAGTTACTGCTGCTTGCCCTGTTGCCATTGTTGACTGTTTCCATTGTCTTGATGCTGGCGTCCTGGACAGTAGAGTCGGATGCGCTTGAAAGCGAAATTACCAATTTCAGAGAAAAGCTGCTCAACGAGCGTCGTCAGGAGTTGGTGCATGTGACCGAAGTCGCCAAAGAGATTGTCAGCTTTCAGCGCAGTCAGGGCGGAGACTATAAGGCGGCCTTGCGGGATGTTCGCTTTGGCAGCGCAGGTTATTTCTTTGTCTATGATGGCAAAGGTAAAAACCTGTTTCATGCCCTGTTGCCCAAGCTTGAAGGTACAGATCAGATAGGGATGACAGATCCCAAGGGAACCAAGATCATAGTAGGCTTGTTGAATGCTGCCCGCAGTGGTGACGGTATTCTCACCTATTACTACCAAAAACCCGGCACCAACGAGCTGGTGGAAAAGATAGGTTATGCCGCCATGGTTCCAGGCACCGACTGGATCATAGGCACCGGCGCCTATGTGGATGATATCGAAGCCTCAGTGGCCGAATATCGGCAGACCGCATTGGAAGACATGGAAGGCAAGCTGTGGCTGACGTTGATGATAGTCATAGTCATCACCCTGGTCACTGCAACGCTCATATTGTTTGCTGCTCAGCGCACTGTGACTCCTATCCGCAACATGCTGGATAACCTCAACGATATCGCTCAGGGGGAAGGGGATTTAACCAAGCGTTTGCAGGTGCACGGTGAAGATGAGATTGCCCAGCTAGGGCAGGCATTCAACCGCTTTGTCGACAAGTTGCAACACATCATCCGCGATGTGACTACCGCTACCCACGAGGTGCAGGATGCCTCTGGTTCTATTCATGCCCAGACTCAGGCGATAGCGGCGCAGTTGGCCAACCACAACAATGAAACCGATCAGGTGGTGACTGCGATCACAGAGATGTCTTCCACTGCCCAGGAAGTGGCGATGAACACCACCCAGGTGGCGGAGGCGACGCATGTGGCGAGCGATGAAGTGGCCAAGGCCCAGGAGTGCGTCGATACTTCGTTGACCGAGATCTCCACTCTGATGGCGGAAATCAACAGCGCCGCCGACCATATTCAGTCGCTCAACGAGCAGTCGCAGAAGATTAACAGCGTGCTGTCTGTCATCGGCGGCATTGCCGAGCAGACCAATCTGTTGGCACTCAATGCGGCCATTGAGGCGGCTCGTGCCGGTGAGCAGGGGCGCGGTTTTGCCGTGGTGGCCGATGAAGTACGCAGCCTGGCGAGCCGCACTCAGGCCAGCACGTTGGAGATCAACGAGATGCTCAGCGAGCTGCATCGTCTGGTGAGCCAGGCGGTGAGTGCCATGGAAGAGAGCCAGCAAAGCTGCCATCGCAGTGTCGAATCTTCCAGGCTGATTTCCGAGAGTCTGGGAGCCGTCACCAGCTCTGTCACCTCCATCAATGATATGAGTACCCAAATCGCCACCGCCGCCACAGAGCAGAGTTCGGTGACCGAAGAGATCAACCGTAATATCTACGCCATTCAGGAGATAGTCGCCGAGCTGTTGCACTCCAGCGAAGAAGCGGCCAGAGTCAGTCAAACCGTGTCTCATAGTGGTGATAATCTGGGGCAACTGGTCAATCAGTTCCGGGTTTAATCATTCAATATGAAGAAGAAAGAAACAGCGCCATTTGGCGCTGTTTCTTTATCTCGACCGTCCAGCACAAGATGCCGTACCGCTTATGATGTTTCCCAGCAACCATTCCCCGCCAATCGTGGAACCTTTCGGTTGGTCGTAAGGTAAAAAAGTAATTTGTGTAACATTTTGAATTATTTGTTTGTCAATTGTTTTATTTGTAATCATATTGATATTACATGTTGGGGCGCGGGACTATACTCAGTAAAGAGTGTCTGACAGCTACTGGGGGGAAGTTATGTCCTTGTCTGCTCTGAGCTTGAGAAGCAAATTCTTGCTGCTGGCTTTACTACCTTTAATTCTGACTTTGATATTGGTGATGGGGTATTCCTATCGTGCCGAACATCAATCACTGGAAAATTCGATCGCTTTATTCAAACAAAAGTTGGTCGATGAACGAAAACAGCAACTCAAGGATGCGACAGGGCTGGCTTTGGAAAACATCAACTATCAACTCGGTCTGGGAGACAGAGGTGATGTCAACGCGGCGTTGCGGCAACAGAGGTTTGGCAGTGCCGGATACTTCTTCATTTATGATTTCAATGGGATCAGTGTATTTCATGCTGTTAAGCCTGAGCAGGAAGGCACAGATCAAAGCGGCATGACAGACCCCAATGGCACACAAATTGTGCGCGGTCTTATCGATGCCGCCAGAAGTGGTAAAGGCTTTATCAACTACTTCCATGCCAAACCCGGAGTGACGGGCCTGGTGGAAAAGATAGCCTATGCCATCCGGGTCCCGGGGAAAGACTGGCTGGTAGGCACAGGTGTTTATGTGGATGACATAGAGGCGGCCGTTGCCGCTTATCGACAAACCGCCACCGAGGAGATGCAGGCCAAGACCATAGGGGTGCTGTTGATGTCGCTGGTGCTGACTCTGGTTACCGTGTTTGCCATTCTCTTTACTGCTCAGCGGATGATAATCCCTATCCGCAATATGTTGGATAACCTCAACGATATCGCTCAGGGGGAAGGGGACCTGACCAAGCGCCTGCAGGTGCGCGGTGAAGATGAAATTGCCCAGTTGGGGCTGGCGTTCAATCGCTTTGTCGAAAAACTGCAGCACATCATCCGCGATGTCACCACGGCCACACATGAAGTGCAGGATGCCGCCGGTTCCATCCATTCCCAGACCCAGGCGATAGCATCCCAGTTGGTGAACCACAACAATGAAACCGATCAGGTGGTGACCGCCATTACCGAGATGTCTTCCACCGCCCAGGAAGTGGCGATGAACACTACCCAGGTGGCGGAAGCCACTCATGTGGCTACCGACGAAGTGGCCAAGGCCCAGGAGTGCGTCGATACCTCGCTGACTGAGATCTCGACCCTGATGGCGGAAATCAACAGCGCCGCCAACCATATTCAGTCGCTCAGCGAGCAATCACAGCGGATCAACAGCGTGCTGTCTGTCATCGGCGGCATCGCCGAGCAGACCAACCTGCTGGCATTGAATGCTGCCATTGAAGCGGCTCGCGCCGGTGAGCAGGGAAGAGGTTTTGCCGTGGTGGCTGATGAAGTGCGCAGTCTGGCGAGTCGTACTCAGGCCAGCACTTTGGAGATCAACGAGATGCTCAGTGAGCTGCATCGTCTGGTGAGTCAGGCGGTGAGTGCCATGGAAGAGAGTCAGCAGAGTTGCCACCGCAGTGTCGAGTCGTCAAAGCTTATCTCCGAAAGCCTGGGAGCTGTGACCAGCTCTGTCACCTCCATCAATGATATGAGTACCCAAATCGCCACCGCCGCCACAGAGCAGAGTTCGGTGACTGAGGAGATTAACCGGAATATTTACGCCATTCAGGAGATAGTCGCCGAGCTGCTGCATTCCAGCGAAGATGCGGCCAGGGTCAGTCAGACTGTGTCCCACAGTGGTGATAACCTCGGCAAGTTGGTCAATCAGTTCAGAGTCTAATCTTGCTTGAGAGCTCAGTTGCAGGAATGAGCAACTAAAGAAAAATAAAACGGCGCCAATCAGGCGCCGTTTTTTATGGAACTCAGTTTAGGTTTCGGAAGCCAAAGGCGCCTCGGCGCGCTCCGCCTTGACGGCACACACCTTGAACTCAGGAATATGGGCCACGGGATCCAGCGCATTGATAGTTAGTTTGTTGGCCGCCGCCTCCACGAAATGGAATGGCAGGAACAGCACCCCAGGCTGAGCCCGGCGGCTGACAAAGGCCTGAATGAATATCTCACCGCGGCGGCTTTCCAGTTTGAGCCAGTCGCCCTTGCCGACGCCCAAACGTTCGGCATCCTCAACCGAGATCATCACTCTGGGGGAGCCGAGTTCGTCCAGCCCGGCGGTTTTACGAGTCATGGTGCCGGTGTGGAACTGCTCCAGCAGGCGTCCGGTCGACAGCATCAAGGGATAGTCATCGTCCGGCAGCTCAGCCGGTAAACGATAATTGACCGGCTGCAGTCGCCCTTTGCCATGAGTGAAACTGTTGCGGTGCAATACCCGGGTACCCGGATGTTGCTCATCTGGGCAGGGCCACTGCAACCCGGCCGGATTATCCGTGGTTCTGTGCCAACTGATCCCGGCGTAGCTGGGGGTCAGGGCCGTGACTTCCTGCCAAATTGCCTGTTCATCGCTATAGTGCCAGTCGGCGCCCATGGCATTGGCCAGCAGCTGCAGTATCTGCCAGTCCGGACGGGCACTACCTGGCGATTGCAAGGCGACCTCCAGTCGTTGAACCCGGCGCTCGGTATTGGTGAAGTGGCCGCGCTTTTCGGCAAAGGCCGCTGCCGGCAATACCACATCGGCCATTTCGGCGGTTTCGGTGAGGAAGATATCCTGCACTACCAAAAATGGCAGCTTTTTCAGCGCCTTGAGCACATGTGCCTGGTCGGGGTCGCTCAGTACCGGGTTTTCGCCCATCACAAACAGGCTCTGAAGCCGGCCATCCAAAATCGCCTGCATCATATGAGAGGCCGGAATGCCTGTCTCAGGGCTCAGCTTGTCAGTGCCCCAGGCCCGCGCCAGTTTCAGCCGCGCAGCATCGTCATCCAGACGTTGATAGCCACTGAAATAGTTGGGCAGGGCGCCCATATCACAGGCACCCTGGACATTGCTCTGGCCGCGCAAAGGGTTGATCCCGGCGCCGTCGAGCCCGAGGTTACCCAGCAATAGCTGCAAGTTGGCAATGGCGGTGACATTGTCATGGCCTGTGGTGTGTTGGGTAATTCCCATGGCGTAGTAAAGGGCGGTCTTTTTGGCCGTCCCCAGCATCTCGGCCATGGCCGCGATTTCGCTGCTGCTGACGCCTGTCACCATGGCGGCCTGCTCCAGGCTGTAGTCCGGCCGCAACAGCTCTTCGCGCAAGGCCTCAAAGCCTGTGGTGCGGCTGCGGATATAGGCCTTGTCATGCCAATCGTTGAGTAGTATCTGCTGCATGATGGCGTTGAGCAGCATCACATCTGTGCCGGGGCGATGACGCACAAACAGCTCGGCACTGTCGGCTATGCTGACCCGCTTGGGGTCGGCGACCAGGAGTCTGGCTTTGCCGCGGCTGACGACCGACTTGATCCTCGAGGCAATGATGGGGTGGGCGCAGTCAGTATCCGAGCCCAGGATAAAGATGAGATCTGAATCCTCTATGCCGGGAATATCATTGGTCATGGCGCCGCTGCCGAGGGCATCGTAGAGCCCGGTCACTGTGGAGGCGTGGCACAGACGGGCGCAGTGATCCACACTGTTGCTGCCAATAACGGCCCTGAACAGCTTTTGCAGCAGGAAGTTCTCTTCATTGGTGGCCTTGGCGGATGCCAGGGCGCCGAATGAACTCGGGCCAAACTGTTCCAATTGTTCTTGCCAGTGGGCGGCAATATAGCTGATGGCCGTTTGCCAGCTACAGGGTTCCAATTTGCCGTTACGGCGAACCAGCGGCTGGGTAAGACGCTCTTCACTGTTGATAAAGTCAAAGCCGAAGCGGCCTTTGACGCAGAGCATGCCCTGGTTCACAGGTGAGCGCACATCGCCCTCGGCCGCAAGGATACGATTCTGGGTGGTGTCTACCTTGAAGCGGATGCGGCAACCCACGCCGCAATAGGTGCAGATGGTGCTGGTCACCTTGGTGTCTGGGGCTTGTCCTTGGGTCTTGTGGCGGGCATCGACCAGGGCGCCGGTTGGGCACACCTGCAGGCAGTTGCCGCACTGAACACAATCGCTGTCGGCCATGGAAACGCTGAAACCGGCTCTGGGGGCCCGGCGTTCGCTACTGCCTCCCGGCAGCGCCGAGAATTGGTTGGCTTCAAAGCTGATGGCCTTGTGGCCGCTGCGGCGGTGGCAGATGTCAACGCAGGCACCGCAGCTGATGCAGCGGTTGGCATCGAAACGGATAAAGGGGGTGCTCAAATCCTGGGCAAAGTGTCTGGCCTGCAGCGCCGATTCGCCACTGCTATCTTGCTCTAGCAAGCCCTGGCTGCTGACCTTGTATTCACTGGCGTAGTCTCGCAGGCGACAGTCCATATTGGCCTGACAGCCACATTCGAGGCAGCGTTTGGCCTCGGCTTCGGCCATTTGCGGTGTCAGTCCCAGCTCTACTTCGGCAAAGTTACTCAGGCGCTCGGCCACCGGCAGTTCCGGCATCTTGACTCTGGCACTTTTCACCTGTGAGGGGAAAAGATCTTTGGGTAAATCCTGTTGGGACTTGAGCCCTATCGCCTTGCTGGCATTGAACGCCACCGGCGTCAGTGGGCAACTGAGCCCCTGATTGAATAGGGCATCTATGGCCTCGGCGGCGCGGCGACCATCGGCGACCGCTTCCACCGCAGTGGCGGGTCCGCGGCGCACATCGCCGATAACAAACAGTTTTTCCAGCCCAGTGCTCATGCTGATGTCGCAGCCGTTGATCGTATTCCAGCGGCTGAGCGCCGGAGCGCCTTGCAGCAGACGGTTTTCGGCCTGTTGCAGAAAGGCCAGATCCGGTGATTGGGATACGGCGGCGATCAGGGTATCAAACTCGCAGTCGAAGGTTTCGCCGCTGGGCTGCGGTCGGCGGCGGCCGGAGGCATCCGGTTCGCCTAAAGACATTTTTTCCAGTGTGACTCGTGCAAGACGGCCGTCACTGCCGGCATGGTTGGCCACAGGATTGGTCAGTAGCAGGAAGTGGATCCCTTCCTGCTCAGCTTCATGAATTTCAAAGGCTTCGGCCGGCATCTCCTCTTTGGTGCGCCGGTAGATCAGGGTCACCTCGGCGCCGAGGCGTCTGGCGCTGCGGGCACAGTCGATAGCGGTATTGCCGCCGCCGACAACGGCCACTTTCTTACCCGTGACAAGTTGGTGGTCCATTGCCAGATCTTTAAGGTAGTCGACCCCGAGATAGCAGCCGGGCAGGTCGCTGCCGGGATACTCCAGTGGTACGGCCTTTTGCGCGCCCATCGCCAGACAGAGGGCATGATACTCTTCGGCCAGTTTCGGCAGCAGTATCTGCTCGCCTATTGCTGTGTTGGTGTGAATGCGGATGCCGCTGCGCTCCAGCAGCGCTATCTCTCTATCGAGTATTGCCTTGGGCAGGCGATACTCGGGAATGCCGTATCTTAGCCAGCCACCGGCCTTGGGAGCGGCCTCAAAGATGTCCACGTCATGGCCCTGATTGGCGAGGAAGAAACCGGCGCTGAGCCCGGCGGGCCCGGCGCCGATTATGGCCACCTTCTTGCCGCTGGGGTCGGCCTTGGGCGGCTGATAGGGCTCGGTATCGGCCAAGTCCAGATCGGCGGCATGGCGCTTGAGCTGACGTATCGCCAGTGGCTCATCGATCAGGGCGCGGCGACAGGCACTTTCACAAAATGCCGGGCAGACCCGACCGATAGACAGAGGCAGAGGCAGGGTCTGCTTGAGGATCCGCACTGCTTCTGTATGGTTGCCCTGACCTATGTGATATAGGTAAGACTGCACATCGACGCCCGCCGGGCAGGCTTGCTGGCAGGGGGCTTCGCAATCGGCGAAGTGATCTTTCAATATCCGTTTCAGCACCTGCTGCCGATGGCTGTGCACTGCCTGGGTATGATTCTTGAGCTGCATCCCGGCAATTGCCGGAGTCGAGCAGGCCAGCAGTGGCCTGTCTGTGTCGGCCATTATCTGGTCGAGCCTGGTCAGTTGGCACAGGTGTTCATCGGCGCCTTCTGTGGTAGCCGAACCGGGGTCTGTATGGTGACACAGACAAGGAATGTCGATGCCGGCCCGCTGGGCCGCCTGCAACAGGGTCTCGCCCTCAAAGGCGCTGACGGCCTGGCCGTCGATATAGATCTCAAACATGGGCAGCCTTGTTATTTGCTCACCTTGATGGCGGTGAAGTAGGGACTAATTAAGCTGATAACCATGCAGTATATCGATCGCGGGGTTTGCTTCATTGAGCTGGAGCAGGCTTTTGCCGGGGAATTCACAAAGCCTATCGACTCTGTGCACTCATCTGAAAAATGGATTTTAGCCAGTGTGATCTGGCTCAGCGAGTCATCTTCTTGACAAACACCACCACAAACAGGGCTATGGTGAAACTGCCGGTGAAGGCTTCAATGGCGGCCACGGCGCGGGAAAAACCCACAGGGGTGAAGTCGCCGTATCCCAGGGTTGTGAAGGTTACCACTGAGTAATACAGGCAGTTGCCGAACAGTGACAGATAGTCTGTGATGGCGCGGCCCGGGGCAAACTGATGGATTCGGCCATCATAACTGACGCCGGTAAAACAGTAGATGAAGGCACAAACAAACACCAAAGCCAGCGAGAAAATCACCACCCTGAGCGGGTCTTCGCCATAACCGCAGAAGAGATCGATCAACTTGGATAACATCCTTCTGCCGCTCCATTTGGGTAGCAGATGGCGCCGCATGGTGAGCTCGCGGCGAATGTAGAGGCCGGCCATGGCAAACAGGCCTTCACGCTCGGCCGCCTTGCGCAGATCCCGGTAGATCTCTTCGGCCTGTTCAAAGTAGTCGTGGGCGATTTCACGTTCACCGACTCTTTCTGCCTGCAGCGCCATGCGTTCCTGACGCAATAGCTTGCCAGTGTAGATATTCTCGATACGGGCACCATTCCATTTGGCTCCCAGCAGATTGCAGTTGTTGAGCTTGGCGCAGTGCAGGTTGGCGTCACGCAGGTCGGCCTTCATCAGGCTGGCGTTATCCAGAGTCAGATTGAACATGTGGGCGCCTTGAAGGTTGGCCCGATACAGCTCGGCATAGCTCATGTCATAGCCGGTTTTGGAGTGATGTTTTACCAGATCGATACCGGCCAGTTCAGCACCCTTGAGGCAGATGCCTCTGAGCATGCCGCCGCCGCGGGCGAAGGCTTCGAGCCTGGCCCTGTCTTCGGGGTGGTTTTTGACGATTCTCGGGTCGTGCCAGTAACAGAGGCCTGACTCACCGGCCGGTTCCTCACAGCAAAAGCCCTCGTCTTCCTGATAACAGCAATTTTTCTGCTCCATGGTTGCAAGTATAGCCTGTCATTGAAAGCTGCTGATCGGCATGCTCGTCTGGTTTATTTACTGATTGAGTTGGCATATTTGATTTTTTGTCACAGTTTTTTCACCGCGGAATTGGCTAGAGTGTGTCAGATGCTTTATCGGAACAGACGCGGAATACGGCGCCGACGAAAAAAAAACAAGCTTCTGCCCGCAGTGGCATAGGTTTCAGCGGCTGCTTGGGTTAAAATCCCTCGTTTGCATACGTCCTTAACACCAAAGAAAGTTGAAATCGCATGTTTGAAGTCAATCCGGTAAAAAACAAAATCAAGGAGCTTGCCGACCGCACAATGCTCCTTAGGGGGTATCTTTGACTATGACGCCAAGAAAGAGCGTCTGGAAGAAGTAAGCCGCGAGCTGGAAAGCTCCGAAGTATGGAATGAGCCAGAGCGTGCTCAGGCCCTGGGTAAAGAGCGCTCGGCGCTGGAAGTTGTGGTTAAGACCATAGACGATATGGATGCGGGCCTCGAAGATGTCGAGGGGCTGCTGGAGCTGGCCATTGAAGAGGAAGATGAAGAAACCTTCAATGATGCCAACAGTGAACTGGGCGATCTGGAAAAGCGCCTGGAAGAGCTGGAATTCCGCCGTATGTTCTCGGGTCCACAGGACGCTTCCGACTGCTATCTGGACATTCAGTCCGGTTCCGGCGGTACCGAAGCACAGGACTGGGCCAACATGGTGCTGCGCATGTATCTGCGCTGGGGTGAAGAACATGACTTCAACCCTGAACTTATCGAAGTCTCAGACGGCGATGTGGCCGGTATCAAGAGTGCCACCATCAAGTTCAGCGGTGAATATGCCTATGGCTGGCTGAGAACCGAAACCGGCGTGCATCGTCTGGTACGTAAGTCGCCCTTTGACTCGGGTGGCCGTCGCCATACTTCATTCTGTTCTGTGTTTGTTTACCCTGAGATTGACGACTCCATCGAGATCGACATCAATCCGGCCGATCTGCGTATCGACGTGTACCGCGCCTCGGGTGCCGGTGGTCAGCACGTTAACAGAACCGAATCTGCGGTGCGTATTACCCACCTTCCGACCAATACCGTGGTGCAGTGCCAGAACGACCGTTCACAGCACAAGAACAAAGACACGGCAATGAAACAGCTGAAAGCCAAGCTGTTTGAGTTGGAGATGCAAAAGCAGAACGCCGAGAAGCAGGCGGCGGAAGATGCCAAGTCGGATATCGGCTGGGGCAGTCAGATCCGCTCCTACGTGCTGGATGATTCCCGCATCAAGGATCTGCGCACCGGGGTGGAAACCCGTAATACCCAGGCCGTGTTGGACGGTGATCTGGACAGATTTATTGAAGCCAGCCTGAAGTCCGGGCTGTAACAGAGAAGAAGCGGAAAATGACTGAACAAGTATTGGATGAGAACAAGCTGATCGCGGAACGTCGCGCCAAGCTGGAACATGTACGCCAGGGCTGCCCGGCCAATGGTCACCCTAACACTTTCCGTCGCAGCCACAAGGCTGCCGAGCTGCAGGCGCAGTTCGCCGATAAGAGCAAAGAAGAGCTCGAGTCTCTGGGCTTCAAGACCGCCATTGCCGGTCGGATCATGGCCAAACGCGGCCCCTTCCTGGTTCTGCAGGACGTATCCGGCCGCATTCAGGCCTATGCCGGCAAAGAAGTACAGGCTGATCTGAAAGAACGCTATCAGGGCCTGGATATCGGCGACATAGTTGGTGTAAAAGGCACTCTGCACCTGTCCGGTAAGGGCGACCTGTACGTTAATATGGAAGAGTATCAGTTGCTGACCAAGGCGCTGCGCCCACTGCCTGAGAAGTTCCACGGTTTGACCGATCAGGAAACCCGTTACCGTCAGCGTTATGTTGACCTAATCGTCAACCAGGATTCCCGTGATGCCTTCGTCATGCGCTCCAAAGTGGTTGCCGCCATACGTAACTTCATGGTGAAAAAAGAGTTTATGGAAGTGGAAACCCCTATGATGCATGTCATCCCGGGTGGTGCTTCCGCGCGTCCGTTTATCACTCACCACAATGCGCTGGATATCGACATGTATCTGCGTATTGCGCCTGAGCTGTACCTCAAGCGTCTGGTTGTCGGTGGTTTTGAGCGAGTGTTCGAAATCAACCGTAACTTCCGTAACGAAGGTCTGTCGCCACGCCATAACCCTGAATTCACCATGATGGAATTCTATATGGCCTATGCAGATTACCGCGATCTGATGGATCTTACCGAAGAGATGCTGTCTTCCATCGCTCAGGATCTGCTGGGTGACACCAAGCTGCCTTACGGTGAGCACAGCATCGATTTCGGCGGCCCTTACGCCCGCATGAGCATGTTGGAAGCGATTCAGCACTACAACCCAGACAACGCCACTATTCAGGCCATGACCTATGAAGAGGTCAAGGATCTTGAGTTTATGCGTAAGCTGGCCAAGGATGTAGGGTTGGAAATCGAATCTTTCTGGACCTGTGGTCAACTGCTGGAAGAGATCTTCGGTGAAACCGCCGAGCCTAAACTGATGCAGCCTACCTTCATCACCGGCTACCCAGCGGACATCTCGCCACTGGCCCGTCGCAACGATGACAACGACTTCATCACCGACCGCTTCGAGTTCTTCATCGGTGGTCGTGAAGTGGCCAACGGCTTCAGCGAGCTCAATGACGCCGAAGATCAGGACAACCGCTTCAAGGCTCAGGTTGAAGCCAAGGATGCCGGTGACGATGAAGCCATGTTCTATGATGCCGACTATATTACGGCGCTGGAGCACGGCCTGCCACCGACAGCCGGTCAGGGCATAGGTATCGACCGTCTGGTGATGTTGTTTACCAACACTCACACCATTCGTGATGTGATCCTGTTCCCGGCCATGCGCCCACAGGCTTAAGTTCAGTCGCTCGAATTAGACGAGTCTATGCAATGAAGAAGTCGGCCAAGTGCCGGCTTTTTGTTTGTCCGTATTTTTTAGGGCGATTCAGTGCACTTTGGCCCCTTGGCCAGCACAATCCGGTTGCGGCCCTGTGCTTTGGCTTGGTAAAGGGCGCCATCGGCCCTGGAAACCACGGCATCTATACTGGTATCACTGCATTGAAACTCGCTGAGGCCGCCGCTGATACTGGCGCATTCAGCGGCAATCCCCAAGGCTCTGAGGCGCCGGGCACACTCGCTTCGTAGGCGCTCGGCTATGGGTAATGCCTGCTCGGCAGCAGTGTGGGGCATAAGAATGACAAATTCATCGCCGCCGTAACGGGAGGCGATATCCTGAGCTCTGAGGCTGGCCAGGCAGACCTCTCCCAGAGTAACTATCGCCTTGTCGCCCATCAGATGGCCAGAGCTGTCGTTGAGTTTCTTGAGATTATCGAGATCGAAGATCAATATGCTGGTCGGGGTTCGGTAACGCTGAAACAGGGTTAGGTTTTCTGTCAGCAGTTTGAGCAACTTACGGCGGTTGTAGAGCTGAGTGAGCGGATCGCGCTCGCATCTTTCCCTGAGCTCCTGCTCCAATTGATGGCGGCGGGTAATATTGCTGGCGACCCAGACCACGGCATCTTCACCCTCTATTTGAAAATCCAGCGCCTGTACCCGACCTTCAAACCAGATGGGCTCTGCGGGACCTTGCTCTGTGAGTCCCTTGACGTCGTTGCCGCCAAGACTGTATTCCACCACCCAGAGACGGCGGCTCAGCAAGGCTTGCGCAATCTGGCTCAGAAACCATTCGCACTTGGGCTGCTGGATGACCTGGGAGATGTATTGCCCTATCAAGGTTGTGCCGTCGTGATAGTAGCGACTGTCGGAACCTCCCAGTACCGCGGCATAGCGGCCACTGCGGGTCAGAATAAATACCGGATCCGGTAAAGCGGCGAAGATAGATAAGGTCTGGGACAGAGAAAACATTTTGTCTCCTCATGGGGTTTTGGTTTTATCTTAGTCCAATATATTGAATTTACGGGGCAAAATCGATTTTTTCTGCAGAAACTATACTGGAGATCTCGGTGTTGTTGTATCCGAGTTCAACCTGGAGGCTGATTTGATGAAAACTTCAGCTCTAATTTTGACTTTGACCCTGTCTTCCTTCGCCAGTGCCACCCATGCCGCACTCACTGAAGCACAGCAGATTATGTTGGATGACGCCCTGAATGCCGCTCCGCCCACCATACGTGCCAGTGTTACCGTTGTTGATTGGAACAAGAATGTGCTGCAACAAGGTGATGGCAGCTACACCTGCTTTCCAACTCCGCCACAGCTCAAGGGAACGGCTCCCATGTGTATGGATGGTCCCTGGATGGAATGGGCACACGCCTAGATGGAGAAAAAACCATTTCAAGCCAAAGCGATAGGTATTTCCTACATGCTGGCCGGTGATGGTGGGGCCAGCAATATCGACCCTTATGCCGAAATGGAAACCGCGGATAATCAATGGATAGTCGAAGGGCCGCACCTGATGATTCTGCTGCCGGATCCTGCCATGCTCGACAGTTTGCCGACTGACCCGGCTCAAGGTGGGCCCTATGTGATGTGGAAGGGCACGCCCTATGCCCACATAATGATCCCGGTCGGTGCCAGGAAGTAAGGATTCGAGTCACTCACCTTAGCCCGCAATCGCGGGCTAGTTATTGTGCCAGCGCCACGGCGGAGTCGAGAGCAAATCTTGCCCCTGGACACAAGTGGCCCCCAGCTGTTTATCCAGCTGCAATGTGTTGCAGTCTCCCTGGGTTTCCAGCGCATGGATTAATCTTGCGGCGTGTGACACTATCCAGAGCTGACACACAGAAGAGGCCTTGATGATTAAACGCGCCAGCGCGGGCAAGAGATCGGGATGCAGGCTGGTTTCGGGCTCGTTAAGCACCATTAACTCCGGCGGTCTGGGAGTCAGTAAAGCAGCCACCAACAGTAAGTACCTTAGAGTACCGTCGGACAATTCACTCAGCGACAGGGGTCTTAGCAGGCCTTGTTGGTGAAATGCCAGTTGCAGCATGCCGGCCCCCGTGGCCACTATGCTGATAGTGGCACCGGGAAAGGCATCTTTGATCGCATGATGGAAGGCGTCGGCATCACCTATCTCGAAAATAGTTTGAATCGCCGATACCAGATCGCGACCATCATGGTGCAGCACTGGGGTCAGGGTCGCCAGCTGCGCTCGACGGGCCGGTGCTTGTTGATCGCTGCGGAAATGATCGTAGAAACGCCAGGCTCGAATTCTATCCCTGAGGGTGAGGATCTCTGGGCTGCGTTCAGGATCGGCCAGTTGGCTGAGCATGCTGTCGCCGAGATGGAGATGGTTGTCCAGTAGTTGCCAGCCATGCTCCCCGCGTCTTTTCACCAGGGCACCGCGGCGCTCAACCAACACAGAGGCAGGCCGATAGAGGGAGCCGCACCAGATGGCTTCGCGTTTGATTTGGGGATCCAGGCCAAATAGCGTCGTAGAGTCAGGTTTGGGGAGTCCAAGTTCGATGAGATAGCTGAAGTCATCGGCGGCAAAACCCAATTTAAGGCGTTTGCTCTGGTGGCGCACGGTTCCTTCTATGTTGGCCGTACCTGCCAACATATCGCGACTGAACTTTTCCGGACCGGCCCAGAAACTGGACTCCAGGCCGCCTTCTTTTGCCAATGCCTTGACCACGCCCCCATCAGCCGTTTGCGCCAGCAGTCTCAACGCCTTGTAGAGATTGGACTTGCCACTCCCGTTGCTGCCTGTCACCAGGTTCAGGCGCTCCAGCGGCAACACCACTTCACGTAACGAGCGGTAATTTTCTATCGCCAGACAACTCAGCATAAGGACCTCGCGGATAAATAGCTTGTGCCGGTCACAGTGCCAGACCCAGCTGTTGGTTTTGGGAGTCAGCCTGTTCAGCTAGCAGAAACGCCTGAAGAGGTTGGCCGTGTTTGGCTTGCCAGCGAGCGCTCAGCAGACGCTGCAGGCTTATGGCCAGCTCAGGTGCCTGGGCATTATCCGGGGTGTGGATGAACAGATAGGGTTGGCGCTCCTCCTCCAGCCATTGGCATAGCTTGTCCAGCCAAGGCTTGAAGAAGCCCTGATTGGCCTCAAGCTCAGGGTGGCCGATAAAGCGCACTGTGGGATAGCGGCCGGTGGCTATGGCATGTACCGGTACTTTGGGTTTCTTTTCATGGGCATCGATGACGGCGGCACTGTTTGGCGGCGCGGCAAATACCGGTCGGGTGTCCATTATGATGCGGTTGACCGAGCGCTGCAGCAGCAAGCGGTTGAGTTGACGCTCGGCTTCCCCTTTGGCAAAGAAGGCCGGGTGGCGCACCTCAACCCCAAGAGGCAACTCGGTTGGCAGTTTGCCAAGAAAGGCGTCCAGTGACCCAAGGGCTTCTGGGCCAAAATAGCCGGGCAACTGAATCTTCCACAGACCTGTCTTGGCAAACAGTGGCGACATCACCTGCAGGAACTGCTTGAGCTCATCGTCACAGTGCCTCAGTTGCAACTTGTGAGTGATCTCCTGTGGCAGTTTAAAGGTAAAGCGAAAGTCCTCACCCACGGCATCGCGCCAGTTACTGACGCTGTTTGCTGACGGGGTGGCATAAAAGCTGGTGTTGCCCTCCACCGTATTGAAAACCTCGGCGTAGCGCGCCAGACGCTCGGCTTGAGGCGTCCCCTTTCCATAAAGGCTTTGCTGCCACTGGTTATGGGACCACATGGCCAGTCCCAATTTCAGCTCTGGTATCTGTTGCTGACCGCTCACCACGGGCTCCGTCAAATGAGTCTCCGGCGCTATTGTGTCTGCCGTCACTATTGGGGTCAAGTTTGCCAAGTGAGTACAGCAGGCGCTATTGCCGCCACAAAATGCACAGATTTCCAGCAGAGTTCAAATTGATAACACATTGAGTTTGCGACGCTTCTTGATGCTTGCGTATAATGAACCGGCCGTTGTGAACGGCAGTAACCACAGACATAAGGACAAGATGTCGTTAAATTGGGTTGAAGCCGACCCGCGTGTTTCAGCCCATTCCATTCAAATTAAGGATGATTTATGCCCGATCCCCAGAGTGCCTCAGCGCAGGACGAGCCGTTACCCCAGACAGTAACCCTTGCAGACTTACCCGCCGATATCCAATTGGTATTGCCGATAGACAATGCGCCGAGCGCGATAGCCAGGTTGGCCTTTGGGGTATTACTGCTGAGTGCCTCCATTCTCTGGTGGCTGCTGGATGACGCCAGTGCGCTGCAAATAGGCAATCCCATGGTGGCCAATCTGCTGGCGCTGGTTGGAGTCTTGCTTGGCGGCGCCAGTTTTATCAGTGGCAGGAGCGCAATGCAGCAAAGGCAGCAGCGGCGCCAACAGGCCCTGGAACAGCAGCTGGATCAGCGAGTCGTCATCAGTGAGCAAGAGATCCCGGAAGGGTTTGACCTGGTTTTTTCCCAGCTGTCAGCCAGTCGCTTCAGAGTATCGTTGGAACCGATAAACTGAAGGATGAACCAAAGTAAAACGCAGCCCGAGAGCTGCGTTTTACTTTAAGAATGGACGGCGGCCAGTTTGCCGACTCCATACAATCCCTTGTTAGCCTACCTTGGTCAGTATCCCGGCCATTTGCAGCAGTTGGCTGAGAATAATCACCACCCCGCACAGCGCAGCCAGCATGAGTGCCGCTTTGCCGCCGCCAACCCGGTAGCTGCCCTCGGACATTGGCTGGCTCCTTTGCTTCCAGACCATGGCGACGGGCAGGAATACTGCCAGTATCACCAAAGCTATCGAGGCATAGCCCAGGGCGGCCATAAATCCCTGAGGGTAGAAGAGGGCAAATCCCAGCGGAGGCAGGAAGGTGATGGCCGCCGTTTGCAGCCTGTGGCCGGCACTGTCGTTGCGTCGCAGAATATCGCCCATAAAATCAAATAGCCCCAGGCTGACTCCCAGGAAGGAGGTGGCCAGTGCCAGGTCGGCAAATATGGATACAGTCTGGCCTATCATGGGGTTATGCAGCAGTTGCCCCAAGCCATTGATGAATTTGGGGAGCTCCTTGGAGGCCATCAATTCACTCTGGCTCAAGGCGCCCTGACTGGCCAGTTGCCAAAGCAGGTAAACCAGCAGCGGCAGGGCCGAGCCGACAATCATGATCTTCTTCAGCGCCTTGATATCCAGCCCCACATAGCGCACCACTGAGGGGATAGAGCCGTGAAACCCAAAAGAGGTGAAGATTACCGGCAGGGCAGAGATGACCAAACCTTGCTGCAACGGCAGCTCCAGCAGGTATCCGCCTTGGGCGTGGGGCAACAGCAGCGCCAACATGATGACCAGGGCAATAATCTTCAAGGCAAATAACACCCGGTTAATCATATCGACCGAATGAGTGCCTATGGCGACCACCAGGGCTATCAGCAGGGCAAAGCCAATGGCACCCACCTGGGGGGGAAGTGTTAAATCCGCATAGCGAACCAATTTATCGTTGAGCTGGGCACCACCACCGGCAATATAGGCGGCGCACAGGGCGTACAGCAGGAACATCATCGCCAGGCTGGCCAGCAACTGCCCCTTACGGCCGAGCAACTTGTGCGCCAAGGTGTGCAGAGTGGCATGAGCCGGGGCATGTTGATGCACTTCCAGCATTAACAGCGCTGTGTAACTCATCAATCCCCAGAGTAGTAGCATCAGTATCGAGGCGACCCCGAAACCCAGGCCGGCAGAAGCCAGCGGCAGCGCCAGCATCCCGGCGCCTATCGTGGTGCCTGCAATGATCAGCATGCTACCGAAGGTTTTGTTGTTCTTCATTTTATTACATTCTCAACAAGCATTTTCGTACTGGGTCCCCAGGGTTTTGGTTTGAGGGATCCCCAAGAGAGCCGGATAACCGGTAACGAAACCTGACAACAAAGCCACAATGGCTCACAGGAGAGGGAAGTTCAGGTCATTATCCCCATCAAAGCCAATGTGGCTTGGGATAGAGATAAAGCTTGTGTATTGGCCGCATTGCGAACCTCGGGTTGTGTAAATGAACCCCGGGCCCATTGGGCCCGGAAAAGTGTGATTCACCTTAGCGGCGCGAAAAGAGGGTGTCAATGAGTTTGTACTGCTGTAACGGTACGCTGTGACTCGGTTGGCGAAAATTAACTCGGCTGCAGCACTTGAAGCGTCGGGATTTCAGCTCAGCGCCAGCCGTTGTCTGACCAGCTCGACCATGGCCTGGGCGGCAAAAGACAGTGGTTGCCCCCGGCGCCAAAACAGCGACAGCTCCCAGATCAGATCGGATGCGGCCAGAGGAATACTGATCACCCCGGCCACCGCGTGGCGCTCGGCAATAAAGCTGGGCAGTATCATGGCACCTGTGCCTGCTGCCACCAGGGCGATACCAAAGTCGGGATGACTGACCCGAGTCACATCTTTGGGGCTGAAGCCGGCTCTCTGACAGGCATTTATCACCAGCTCATGCAGGGCATATTCGGGTTCGAACAGTATCTGTGGAATATCTGCCAATGCCTTGAGGGTCAGCTCTTGGCTATTGGCCAAAGGATGTTGTCTTGGCAATACCACCACCATTGGGTCGCGGCGGATCCTGATGCCATCAAACTCATCCTCAAAGGAGATGATCCCGGTTGCCAGTTCGATTTCCCCCTTCTTGAGGGCCGCGGTTTGCTCTACGCCGCCGCGAACCAAGAGATGCATCTGCACCTTGGGATAGCGGCTGCGAAAGCGGGCGATGACAGGAGCAAAGAGTTCGGCACTGCCGAGGGGGGCCAGTCCCAGATGCAGTTCACCCGAGTTGAGACTGCGCTGCGCCGCCAGCTCTCTGAGCATGTTGCGACGTACATTCAATAGTTCCTGGCCGTGACGGTAGACGACCTCTCCGGCTGCTGTGGGACGTAACTGGCTGCCGCGTTTGCCCCTTTCCAAGAGCACAAGATCCAGATCCTGTTCCAACTGGCGAATAGACTTGGACAGCGCGGGTTGGGTCAGGTGGATCTTTTCCGCCGCTTTGGCAAATCCGCCGGCATCCACTATCTCAATAAAGTAGCGAACAACTTTCAGATCCAATTGAATAACTCTATGGAATGCAAACTATGCTTAATATTCATTTTTTTTATTGATATTGCAAGCCTAGAATAAACCCCAGTTAAGTTATTCGGTAAAGATATGCACTCCCTCAGCAAACGCCCGGCTTCTCCTCACAGAGTGGCCAAAGTCATTTGGCTCCAAGGCAAACACATAAGCGCGACCTTGCTGCAAATTGCGGCTATCTGTTTGCTTGCATGGGCCACTCATGCCTTGGCCGCCGCTTTGCATTCTCCCATTCCCGGCAGTGTGCTTGGGATGCTGGTAGTGTTGTTGGCGCTCGGGCTCAAGCTTATACCGGAAAAGGCGTTGCAACTGGGAGCGGCCTGGTTGATTGGCGATCTCTTGCTGTTTTTTATTCCACCCGTGATTTCAGTACTCAAGTATGAAACCCTGCTGGAGGAGTATGGTTTCAATATTATGCTGACCCTGGTGCTCGGCAGCGCTTCGGTATTGCTGGGAACCGGTTTCGTGGTGGATAGGGTGTTTCGCTTCGAGCGGCGCCTCAATTTGAAACGCCAACTGGCCAAACATGGAGTGCAAGGGTAACCCTATGTCTCATACCTTGCTTGCTCTCTTGAGTCTGCTGATCACTCTTATCTGTTATTACGGCGCCAAGGCTTTATATCGAAGGCATCGTAGCTGGTGGTTGGCACCGATATTTTTGGCGCCTTTGGCCGTGCTGGCCGTGGTGCTGCTGTTGGCGATCCCTCTGCCGACCTATTTTGAGTACACCCATTGGCTGATGGCATTACTGGCTCCGGCCACCATAGCTTTCGCTGTACCTATTTACCGCGAGCGCAAGTTAATCCGCCGTTATCCGATCACCATTAGCCTTGGGGTTATGGCCGGACTCATGCTGGGCCTGGTGTCATCCTGGCTGTTGGTCAAGTTGGTGCCTCTGCCCAGTGAACTGAGCCACAGCGTACTGGTACGCTCTGTGTCGACTCCATTTGCCATGGAGGCCACTGGTGCCTTCGGTGGCGTGCCGGAATTAACCGCCATGTTGGTGTTGCTCACCGGCGTGATAGGCATGCTGGTGTGTGAGCCGCTGTTTAAATTGGCGAGGATAAAAACATCTCTTGGGAAAGGGGTGGCACTCGGTGCTTCTGCCCATGGGGCCGGCGCCGCCAAAGCCAGTGAGTTTGGTCAGCAGGAAGGCGTGATTGCCAGCTTGACGATGATCTTTACCGGCATTGCCATGGTGCTCGGCGCGCCCTTATTTGCGTTGATTTTTGTTTGATTTAACCGAATTTGATTCAAGTAGGTGACCTGGCCACAAGGGTTACTGCCATTTTTGAGTCTATCCATCACCCGATGGCCTTTTCTTGTGGTGACCGCCTGCATCGTCAGGCGTTTTTCCTGAGCCTCTCAGGTAATATGTTGCTTGATTTGCCGGTGCGCCCCACCGGCTTTTTTTTGTCCATTTTTTAGCTAGATGACTATCTTTTCCGATAGCGCATTTATGCTTCCCCTGTCCCGTATTTGTGGTTTCCTCCTTCGCTGTTTATCTCGTATTTTTATGCGTGGTTTGCTCTGTGGCTGCTTTTGTGTCTGAAGCTGTGCAGGCAGGAAATTCCGGTTTGATGGCGAAATTAACAAGCAGGATCTGCAGTAAAATAGCGGCTTGGCTAATTGGCTCACTGCTAATTCCATATTTATTGGTTTTTAATGCTTCTTTATATGATTTTTTGGAGTTATTCACTGTCAAGTATTTTGTATTTGTTTGCTATTTGTTTCTGATTTGTGCTTTTGTAAACGCGCCATTCTTGAGTGAATTTATTTAATAAGTTTAAAAATTATTTAAAAACAATGTTTTCTGCATTTTATTTGACAGCTGTTGCATGTTGCCCAGGCGAGTTTTGATCATTTTGTCATTGAATTTTTGAGTAGCATGTTTCACTATCCCTTCCCAGAGCGAACAGGGAAGACAGTTGTGCATCAGGAACGATGCCGAATTGGAACGTACAATGGCGATACTCAAATCTCTTTCCGGACGGATCTTTATGGGTCTGTTCAGCGGCCTGTTGTTGGGCTCACTGGTGCAATATGGGCTGGGCCATATCGGCTTCTTTTCCGGTACCTTGGTCGAGGTAGCCACCGCGGCAGGCACCATGTTTGTCAATATGATCATGATGCTGGTGATGCCGCTGGTGTTTGTCAGCATAGTCTGTGGTGTCTGCGAATTGCAGGATCTCAAGAGCTTCGGCCGCTTGGGCGGCAAGACTTTCAGCTTCTATATCATCAATACTCTGGTCGCCATCCTGGCGGCGGTGTGTGTGTCACTATTGCTGCAGCCCGGTGTCGGGGTTGATATGAGTGGTGGCACGGATGTGGCCATTACCGCGACTGAACTGCCCAATTTGATGAGTCTGATTGTCGGCATAGTGCCAAGCAATCCTGTCGATGCCTTTATGTCGGGCAACATGTTGCAGGTGATCTTTATGGCGCTGCTGCTGGGCGGAGTTATCAAGTCGCTGGATGAAGCCGGCAGCTCAGCTGTCAGAGGCTTTCAGGTCGCCAATAGGATCATGATGAAGCTCATTATGACTGTGATGCAGTTGGCGCCATTTGGTGTGTTTGCGCTGATGTTCAAACTGGGTGCCACCCTGGAAGCCAAAGTCTTTCTCAGTGTGCTGGGTTATATGGCGATTATTCTAACCATGCTGCTGCTGTGGATTTTCATTGTTTATCCTCTGGCTGTGGCTGTGTTCACCCCGGTCAGTGCCAAGAGTTTTCGTGCCAAGACCCAAGAGCAGATCCTTTTCTCTCTGTCGACTGCCAGCTCCAATGCCACCATCCCGGTGACCATGCGAACCTTGACCGAAAAGCTCGGGGTTAACAAAGCAGTGGCAGGGTTTGGCGTGCCTCTGGGTGCCACCATGAATATGGGCGGCGTGTCGATTTATATCACTATCGCCATCTTCTTTGTCGCCAACGCCTTTGGTCAGCCTATCTCCAGTGAACAGCTGCCAACTCTGATATTCAGTATCTTTCTGCTGTCGGTGGGCGCCGGCGGGGTTCCCGGCGGCGGTATGGTGATGATAGGTGTATTAATCCATCAACTGGGCTTACCCGTGGAAGCTTTTGCGATAGTGGCGGCGCTGGACAGAATCATAGATATGGTGCTGACTTCCTGCAATGTGGTGGGCGACGCTGCAGTGCTTACCATAGTGGACCAAACAGAGAAGGTACATCAGACAGAGGCGGTTAACGCCTGATAAAGAATCCGGCCACTGGCCGGATTTCTTTTATGGCTGACAGCTGGATTTGAGCTGTGCCAGACTGGTTTGGAAATCACTCATCTGGATAGCCGATGAGAAAGAGCCACCGGAACGAAACGAGATAACTTCAAGCGAAATTGGCTCACTGTGGAGCGAGGTCAGTTCGGCCCAGAGATCTTCATCGGCGCGGGCCTGGGTGGTGAGTGTCGTCAACGAGCTCACGCTGGCCAGTTGCAGGATCTCACCATCGGCGGTTCTTAACACCAAGACACTGGGATCCTGACTATAGGCATAAGACTGAGGCACCCTCACTATCAATCTCGGCTGGGGTTGTTGCACTGAGCACTGTATCTGCAGTTGAGTCGCATCCTGATGGAAGGATATCTGGTGGAAATGTTCTACATCACCTCGGCAATGAAATGCCGTCAAAGCCAACGCGCTTAGCAGAGGTGCAGACAGCAGCAACTTATTCATAGTGTCTCTTGGAAAGGTTAACTAACGGCGTCAAATTAAGTACTTTTGTCAAAAGCTTGGCGATTTTATAGCAGAGGTTGTTTTTTGGGTAATTATTATTGTTTCGTTTGCTGGTAACTTCTCATTTGTATGACCTTAGGTTTACATGCCGTACTGTATATGGCTTTTGTCTATTTATCCTGTTTGAAACTCATTGCCTGTAGTCTGGAAGTTTGGCCCTGAGAGACTGTTTTAACTAATGGCTATCAATTGGACCAAAGCTGGATGGAATAGGGCTGATGACTCGGGAGCAGCGAGCCTTGATATGCGGGGGATTCTTCCTGGTAACCAACTTAAACCTATGCACTTAAACCCATGCACTTGAAGCTGTGAAATGCCAATAAAAAAGCCAGCTGTTGGCTGGCTTTTATGCTTATCCTCGGGTTACAGGGCCACTTAGCCTTTGTAACGCTCGGCGCTTGACAGGATTTCGGCGCGGGCGGCTTCGGCATTTTCCCAGCCATCAACTTTAACCCACTTGCCGGATTCCAGATCCTTGTAGTGTTCGAAGAACTGTTTGATCTGGGCTTTCAGCAGCTCAGGCAGATCGTTCACATCCTGGATATGACCGTATTCTTTGGAGATCTTCTCGTGTGGTACGGCAACAATCTTGGCATCTTCACCTGACTCGTCGGTCATTTTCAGTACGCCAACTGGACGACAACGGATAACGCTGCCTGGCTGCAGTGGATACTGAGTAGGAACCAGTACGTCTACCGGATCACCATCCAGGCTCAGAGTTTGGTTCACATAGCCGTAGTTGCAAGGATAGAACATAGGCGCAGTCATCATGCGATCCACAAACAAGGCACCTGTGTCCTTGTCCACTTCATACTTGATAGGGTCGTGGTTTTGTGGGATTTCGATGATCACGTAGATGTCATCTGGCAGGGATTTGCCCGCAGGCACTGCATTTAAGCTCATGGAAGTATCCTTAGACTGTGTATAAATCTATTTCAGGTCCGGCCTGAAGTTCAGTGTGGCGCGTATTATAGCGCGATTTGACGGCTTGCCAATGAAAGGCCGCAGTCTTAAGACTAATTGCCAACAGTTCATCCCAGGCTATCTGTCTCAGGCCTTGAATTGTACCGTCAATTCAGGGCTGCCGACCCCGGCAGCCCCAAGCGGCGTTTAGAGTTCAGGCTCGCCGCTGTAATCCTGCTGATGGTACTCGAGGCAGGCATCGACTTCATTGGCCGAGCCCAGGATGACAGCTACCCGCTGGTGAATTTGCTCCGGCTGGATGTCGAGAATGCGCTGATAACCTGTGCTGGCCTTGCCGCCGGCCTGTTCAACCAGCAGTGCCATAGGGTTGGCTTCGTACATCAGTCTCAGCTTGTAGGGCTTATCCGGGTTCTTGTTGTCAGTTGGGTAGGTAAAGATGCCGCCGCGGCTCAATACTCTGTGCACATCGCCCACCATGGCGGCAATCCAGCGCATGTTGAACGACTTCTCTCTCGGGCCTATTTTGCCGAGCAGCAGATCGGCAATATAGGTCTGCATCGGCGCTTCCCAGAATCTCTGGTTGGACATATTGATGGCGAACTCGGCGGTGTCTTTGGGAATGTTCACTGCTTCATTGGTCAACAGATACTCGCCGCTGTCCGGGTTCAGGGTAAAGAGTTGTACCCCTTGGCCTATGGTCAGGGCCAGCATGGTCGATGGGCCGTAGAGCACATAGGCCGCCGCCAGTTGCTCGCTGCCTTTTTGCAGGAAACTCTGCTCGCTGATCTCCCCCTCGGGTGCCGGCAGTACAGAAAAAATGGTGCCCACCAGCGAGTTGATGTCTATGTTGGAAGAGCCATCCAGTGGGTCGAAACACACCAGAAATTCACCGCTGTCACCGACCTCAACAATATGATCTTCCTCTTCCGATGCCAGGGCGCGCACTGTGCTTTCGGCCTTGAGGGCATCTTTGAGCATTTCGTTGGTGATCACATCCAGTTTCTTTTGGGTTTCACCCTGAACGTTTTCCTGGGTGGTGGCGCCCAGCACACCGGCCAGTGCACCGTGTCTTACCGCCTGACTGATGGCGACTGAGCTTTGGGCCAGAGTGAGGAGCAATTGGGACAAGGCTGGGCTGACAGCCTGCTGTTTGAGGGTTTGGGCCAGAGTCTGCATCTTGTTTCCTTAAAAGAGGTCTGAGCTTTTTCTGGGACAGGATCATAACCGAGAACCGGCGATATTTCAGCGGCCAATTGCACGGGTTTGCCGATCCCTTGTCAATTGGGGCAGAATGAGGGCTGTTTTTTTGGGCTGTGGCCGGATGCCAAAGCCCCTGTATCCTACAATTCCGGAAATAATAATGAAAAAAACTTGGATGGCTTCGGCGCTTATGGCAATACCTTTGACACTGGCCTCCGGCCAGTCTTTCGCTCTGGAGGGGGGCAAAACCCCTTTGACGGTTGAGCGCCTCTATTCTTCACCGGCACTGGCCGGTGCCAGCCCCCGAGGGCTGAAACTGTCTCCCGACGGCAAGCGGGTTACTTACCTGGCGGGCCGTAAAGACAATCAGTATTTCTACGATCTTTGGCAGATGGATGTCGCCACAGGCCAGGTCAGTCTGCTGCTGGACGCCTCCAGGCTTGAAGCCGGTGAACTTTCCGATGAAGAGAAGGCCCGCCGCGAGCGGCAGCGAGTGTATGGCCAGGGGATCATGGAATACTTCTGGGCCGACGACAGCCAGGCACTGCTGATCCCGGCGGCCGGTAAACTCTACTACTTCAGCCTGGCCGATGCCAAGGTGACTCTGCTGCCCACTGGGGACGCCTTTGCCACAGATGCCAAACTGTCGCCCAAGGGCAATTTTGTCTCCTTTGTAGCCGAACAAAACCTCTATGTTCTCAAGCTGAAAGACCATAAGCTCACGGCGCTGACCCAGGATGGTGGCGGGGCCATCAAGAACGCCATGGCCGAGTTTGTGGCTCAGGAAGAGATGGACCGTATGACAGGTTACTGGTGGGCACCGGATGAATCGGCCATCGCCTATACCCGCATCGATGAGTCGGGTGTAGAGCTGGTGACCCGCAATGAGATCTATGCCGATGGCATCAAGCTGACCGAGCAGCGTTATCCCTATGCCGGCAAGCCCAATGTTGAGATTGCCCTGGGGGTAGTGTCGCTGGCGTCCGGGAAGACTCAATGGATGGATCTCGGCAGTGAGAAAGATATCTATCTGCCGCGGGTGAAATGGCTGCCGGACAGCAAGCACTTGTCGTTCCAGTGGCAGAATCGCAGTCAGCAGCAGTTGGATCTGCGCCAGGTAGACAGCCGCGAGGGCAAAGGCGCCGTGACTCTGGTTTCCGAGCGCAGCGATGCCTGGGTTAACCTCAACCACGACCTCTATTTTCTCAAGCAGCAGCCCGGCTTTATCTGGGCATCCGAGCGTGATGGCTTCAACCATATCTACCTGTTTGATAACAAGGGCAAGGTCAAACGGCAACTGACTCAGGGGAAATGGGCGGTCGATGAGATAGAACACCTAGATGAAAAGCAGGGCTGGGTTTATTTCAGTGGTCGTAAAGACAGTGTGGTCGAGCGCCATCTGTATCGGGTCAGCCTCAATGGCGGTGAGATAGAACGGATCAGCCGGCGTGGCGGCATGCACAATGCCGTGTTTGCCGACAAGGAATCTGTTTACCTCGACTACTTCAACAGTCTGTCGCAGCCTCCCCAGGTGAGTCTGCACAACCAAAGCGGTGAGCATCTGGCTTGGGTGGAAGAGAACGCCGTCAAGGCCGGACACCCTCTGTATGACTATGCTGGGCTGTGGCAGTTGCCGGAGTTTGGCACCCTCAAGGCCAAAGATGGCAAGGCGCTGCAATACCGCCTGTTCAAGCCGGTGAATTTCGATAGTCAGGCTAAATACCCCGTGGTGGTGCGGGTTTACGGTGGGCCTCACGCCCAGTTGGTGGTCAATAGCTGGAGTGAGCAGGATTACTACACCCAATATCTGTTGCAGCAGGGCTTTGCCGTGTTCCAACTGGATAACCGGGGCTCGGCGCATAGAGGCTCGGCCTTCGAGCAGGTAATCTACCGCCATCTTGGTGAGGCCGAAGTGGAAGATCAGAAGACAGGTGTCGATTTCCTGCGCACCCTTCCCTGGGTCAAGGCCGACAGCATCGCTATCTATGGCCACAGCTATGGCGGCTATATGGCGCTGATGAGCCTGTTCAAGGCGCCCGACTACTTCAAGGCGGCCATCAGTGGCGCCCCTGTAACCGACTGGGCCCTGTACGACACCCACTACACCGAGCGCTACCTCGGCCATCCTGATGACAACGCCAAGGGCTACGAGGCCAGCAGTGTCTTCCCCTATGTGAGCAAGTATGGTTCAGGCTTGCTGATGTATCACGGCATGGCCGATGACAATGTATTGTTCGAGAACAGTACCCGGGTATACAAGGCGCTGCAGGATGAAGGCAAGTTGTTCCGCATGATAGATTACCCCGGCTCCAAGCACTCGATGCGGGGCGATAAGGTGCGCACCCATCTGTACCGTTCGCTGACCGACTTCCTCGAAACAGAGCTGAAAGGCAACTAACTGAGCCGGTAAGCTGAAGTTATCTGATAGCTGAAAATGCCGCGCCTCATATGGCGCGGCTTTTTATGCTTCGCCCTCCTTGGGCAACAGGCGTCTGAGCAGCAAGGGGCCGAGCAGGGTGGTGATGGCTATTACCAACACCAATTCGGTAAATACCTTGGCCGGAATGATATCCAACTGCCGCCCCACTTCTGCAAAGACCAAACCTACTTCACCTCTGGGCACCATGGCACTGCCGACTATCAGCTTTTGCCGCCAAGTGCCGCTAACCACCAAACCGGCGGCCAGCTTGCCGATAAATGCCAGCAGTATCATCGCCAGCAAGAGTAACAGGCTGTAGGGGCTGAGGTTCAACTGGCTCAAGTCGAGGCTGATCCCCACATAGACAAAGAACACAGGCGCGAACACATCGGTCAGTGGTTGCATCGATTTTTCCAGCTTGTGGGTAAAGGGAAAGGGGTTTTGCAGATACTTCTGCCAGGGCCAGATAAACTGCCTTGATAGCGCCAAACCGGCGGCAAAACCGCCGAGCAGTGCCGGAGCGCCGAAAAGGTGTGCCAGCCAGGCAAACAGGCAGATCAGTGTCAGCATAACCACGGCTTCATAGCCGGGTGTCTGGGACTGGTAGCTGAATACCCGCAGCAGATAGACCAGCATTCTGCCAAGAGGCGGCGCCAGCAGCAGAAACAGCAGCAGTAAGCCACAGAGTTTGATAATTGCCAGCGGTGCCAACTGGCCTTCGCTGGCAAAGTTGAACAGCAAACTGAGCAGTATTACCCCGGCAATATCGTCGAATACCGCCGCTCCCAGAATCAAATGACCGGCACTGGATTGTTGCTGGCCACTGTCGCTTAGCACCCTGAGGGAGATGCCTATGCTGGTAGCTGTTAGGGTACAGCCGTAGAAGAGGGCGGCAAACAGCGACAGCTCCAGCCAGTAAAAGGCGGCCAGGCCGGTGAGCAGCAGCGGCACCACTATGCCGATAATGGCCACCGCTGCCACCTGGCGCCCGGCGCTGTAGAGACGTTTTATCGAGGTTTCGGCGCCGATGGAAAACAGCAACAGTATCACCCCGAGTTCGGCGATATTAGCCAGTACCTGGGTCGGTTCGAGCCAGCCCAGCACTGAAGGGCCAAGCAACAAGCCTGCACCTATTTCCCCCACCACCGGCGGCCAACCAATACGGTTACAGCACTCTCCCAGCACCCGGGAGAACAGCAAGATCAGGAACAAGGCGATCAACAGGCTATCTATCGACATTGAGTATCCCCCATAGGTGCAATTGTTGATCGGGATCAGTATGGTTTATTCTGCATCAGATTAGAGTCTAAAAAATAGCCGATTACCAGAAAAATCCGGAGAAAACAAATGGGTAAGCTTTTTATCATCGAACAACATGAAGAGGCTAACACTGATGCGATTGCCAAGGGACTGGAAGTAGCGGAACTACTAGGTAAGCAACCACAGGTATTTGCTTATTGCTACGAATATTTTTCCGGTGATGATTATTATAGCCCACGGCTTGCCGGGGCCGCCCAGCAGCGGCTGATGAAGGAGAAGCAAGCCGAGGTGTCGGCTCATCTCAAGGAGTTGGATGCCGAAGATGTACCGCTGCATATCATCTGGAGCAAGTATCTCTACGAGCATGTCAGCAACCATGCCGGCCGCTATGGTTTTGATATGGTGGTCAAGACAGTTCACCAGAGCGAGCACTTTCTGCCGACCGACTGGCATCTTATTCGCAGTACCAAGGTGCCCTTGATGCTGCTCAGCGACAATCCGATCAAGAAGGCGTCAAGTATTCTGATGGCGGTGGATCTCGATGCCAGAAGCCAGCAAAAACAGCGCCTCAACCAACTGGTGTTGCAACATGGCCGCCAGTTGGCCGAGGCCAGCGGTGCCAAGTTGCATCTGGCGCATATCATCCGGGTACCCAAGGTGATCCGCGATCTTGAGGTGCTCAACCTGCATGAAATGGTCAAGTCGGCCTGGCGTAAGCATCAGGCCATGCTGGACCAGACCGGGCTTCCCAAAGAGCAGATCCATATCATTGCCGGCGATCCGGATCTTTGTCTGTATCAGTTGTCCTGCAGGCTCAAGAGCGACTATCTGGTGATAGGTGCTCGTCAGCGCCAGGGCTTGATGGGGCGGGTGATAGGCAATACCGCCGAGCAGATCTTGCGGCGCGTGCGCAGCAATGTGCTGGTGATCCCAACCGATGAGGAACAGACAAGCTGATAGCTTGCCTGCTCACAAGCCCTTTTGGCTGAGGGCAACCAAGGCCTCGGCGGCCGGGGTCAAGGGTAGGTTGTTACGCCAAATCAGCCCTAGCTGCCAGGTGATTTCACTCGCCATGGGCCGATAGCTGAGGGTTTGCTCGCCGAGCTTGTCGCAGATGGGCTCCGGCAGCAGCGCCAGCCCCATTCCGGCCTGTACCATTGCGCCGAGAAAGTCCCATTGACCACTGCGAAAAGCGATATTCAACGTGACCCCGGCTTCGCGGCTCAGGCGGGTCAATAATTTTGCCAGTGAAAAGTCCTCGTTGTAGAGAATGAAAGGATACTCGGCCAGATCCCGCCATTCTATCGCCTGCTTGCTGGTCAGTGGGTGACCTACCGGCAGGCAGACCTTCAGTGGATAACCCTGCAGCGGCGATGAAGATAGCTGCTCTCCATGGGTGGCCGGCAGCGCCGTGAAGGCGATGTCCAGAGTGTCGGCCAGCAGTGCCTGCTCGCAACCAAAACCACCGTATTCATGCATCTGCAACTCGACCGCCGGATAGGTGCGGCGAAACTCGGTCAACAGATCTATGGTCAGACTGCTCATCATAGGGCAGACCCCGAGGCGCAGGTGGCCGGATTTGAGGCCACTCAAGTTACTCAAGTCCTGCTCCATTCTGTGCCATTGACCTATTATCTGGCAGGCGCTGGCATGGAATATCTCTCCGGCCTGAGTGAGCTCTACCTTCTGATTGCTGCGGATCAAGAGCTGTTGATCCAGGGATTCCTCCAGACGTTGGATCATCTTGCTCAATGTCGGCTGAGTCAGGTACAACTGCTCGGCGGCGCGGGTAAAGTTGCCGGTTTCCACCAGGGTCAGAAAGCAGTGTAAGGTCTTGATAGGTACGTTCATGCTTATTTGGAATTCTCGCTATGGAATTAATTCATTTTACTAATAGTCATGGCGGCGTTAATTTGATCAGCGTCCCAAGTAAAGAGGAAAAATCGATGAAAGCCTATCAAGGTTTGTGGGTCAGCTCTCTGTGGCAAACCGCCACTGAAACTCAGGAACACAAGGCCAAGCCTGCCAAAGCCAAGTCCCAGAGTTTTTGGAAGCTGATGTTCCACAAAAAAGCCAAAGCAGTCTAAAGTTACCCGGCCCGTGCCGGGTTTCTTTTATCCCGCCAATACCCCTTCCTTTGTTTTGCCCTGTTGGCCCTTTGGGTTAGTATTTGCCTGATTAATTCAAGGGGAAGCTTGTGGATCTCAGCCAGATATGGACGGACGAATCCGAGTACCGTCGGGTTGCGCTCAAAGTCAGCGCATGGACTATTTTTTGCCTCGGGGTACTGTTCAGTGGCTTTAACTGGTATATGGGGTTGCCATTACTGTCTTTGATGGAACTGGCCATGGCCGGTTTCTGTCTGTTGTTGCTCTACCGTTTGCCCACAACCTCCAGGCTGAAAGAGTGGTCGTTATGCTTTCTATCTTTGCTCTTTTTCATCGTGCTGCTGGGAATTTGGCAGGCGCGCTTGAGCTCAATTCTCTATAGCTGGTTATTTATCTTTCCGCTGCTTTCTTATCTGCTGCTGGGTAAACGTTGGGGCGTGGGTTTCAACGCGGTATTTATCTTTGGTGGTATGAGTCTATTGCTGCTGCGGCTGGTTATGCTGGAGTCGGAGCTGCATTTTTCCCTATTCATCAATGTGGGTCTGTGTCTGTCTACTTTGTGGATCATGAGTCATGTGTTTGAGAGCAAGCGGGCCGAAATGGTTGAACGTTTGCAACTGATGGCGGCGCTGGATCCACTGACCTCTGTCTACAACCGTTTGCATCTTGAACCGGTATTCAATCTACTGCAGCAACAGATAACAGGGCGTTTGGCACTCTTGCTGGTGGATGTCGATCATTTCAAGCAGATTAACGACAATTTGGGCCACGATGCCGGCGACAGGGTGTTGCAGCAGTTGGCGCGGCTACTGCAGGAGTTTGTGCCGTCCCCTGAGCATGTTTTTCGCGTCGGCGGTGAAGAGTTTTGTCTCTTGCTGCCGGTGGCGGACATGGCCGAGGCGCAGAGGCTGGCGGAGTCTGTCAGAGCGGCGGCTGAGTCTCTGCCCCTGGACTTGGCCACAGCGCAGGGCCTAAGCGTCAGTATTGGCATAGCCTTGTCACCAGAGCCGAGCTCCAGGCCAAAACCTGAGCTGCGCCAGGTGTATCGTCAGGCCGATGAGCGCCTGTATCAGGCCAAGCTCAATGGCCGTAACCGAATCGAACCGCCGCAGTCCTGAGTATTGCGGCTACTGCAGCAGTGGATGCTCCTTGGGCAACTTGCCGCTGATCCACATTACCAACCTATGTTTCATATTGGGGCCATCTTCCTTGTCCGATGGCAATGGCCCTATCAGTTTATCCTGCACCAAGAGGCGATAGACGCACTCGACTTTCTCTTTCTCCGGCACCTTGTCCCCAAGCGGGGCAAAGCCACGCTTGAGCGAGTATCCCAAACCTATCTCCAACGCCAGTTTCAACAGAGCCGCTTCATTCTTGTGTTTCTTCATCTGTATCGCTCCCAGCTTGTGCCTGCTTCCTAAGCTAACGCAAAGTGACTGAGATTACACTTAAAAATCCTTCGACAGCCTCAGGTGCCCTTGTACCTTATTTGAGCATACTTTAAGCTGGTCGTTGGAACGACAAGGATTAATACCATTCCCGATAGAAGGTGGATTTTCCAACAAGCTTCCCTGAGGCGTGTTGAAAAGGTGCTTGTACGGTGCAGGCCAATGTCGATTTATCCCGATGAACTTTCCATTGTCCTACTTGCCTCCATACCTTTTCATTCTCGCTCGGTGAGCCAGCTTCTGCACGGAATGGCGTACCTCAACGTAGGGAGAGAAGTGATGTCCAAAGTCAAATATCAAGCCAAGGCGCAACGTACCTTGACCGTCAAAAACACCTCATTCCAATACTACAGCCTCAATGAAGGGCCCTTGGCGGAAATTGCCGAGGTTGCCGCATTACCCAAGAGTTGCAAGGTGCTGCTGGAAAACATTCTGCGGCATCTGGATACCGACCATTGTGATATCGACGATCTGCAGGCGCTTGCCAAGGGGCGCGGCCGCGGCAGCCAGCAGGAGATCGCCTATCATCCGGCGCGGGTATTAATGCAGGACTTTACCGGCGTCCCGGCGATAGTCGACCTGGCCGCCATGCGGGCGGCGCTGGTGGCCAAAGGGCGCGATCCGCAAAAGATCAATCCTCTCTCCAAGGTGGATCTGGTGATTGACCACTCGGTCAGCATCGACAAGTTCGCCAATCCGGATGCCTATCGGGACAATGTGGCGATTGAGATGCAGCGCAACTTCGAGCGTTATCAATTTCTTAAGTGGGGCCAGGGCGCCTTCGATAACTTCTCCGTGGTGCCACCGGGTACCGGCATTTGCCATCAGGTAAACCTCGAGTATCTGGCCAAAGGTGTCTGGCAGGGGCTTGGCGAAGAAGGAGCCACTTGGGTCTATCCAGATACACTGGTGGGCACTGACAGCCACACCACTATGATCAACGCCTTGGGGGTACTTGGCTGGGGTGTCGGGGGTATCGAAGCCGAAGCGGCCATGTTGGGGCAACCCATCTCAATGCAGATCCCGGATGTGGTGGGGTTCGAGCTCAAGGGGCAGCTCAGTGAGGGCATTACAGCCACCGACCTGGTGCTCAGAGTCGTGGAGATGCTGCGCCGCCAGGGGGTAGTGGGTAAATTTGTCGAATTCTATGGTGATGGCTTGGATCAGTTGCCGCTGGCCGACCGAGCCACCATTGCCAATATGGCACCGGAATATGGTGCGACCTGTGGCTTCTTCCCGGTGGATGCGCAGACACTGGAGTATCTGCGCCTCAGTGGCCGAGATGAACAGACGGTTGCCTTAGTGGAGGCTTACACCAAGGCGCAAGGGCTGTGGCGAGAGACTGGCGATAGCGCCCCCGAGTTTGCCGATACCCTGAGCCTGGATCTTGCCAGTGTTGAACCCAGCCTGGCCGGGCCCAAGCGGCCCCAGGACAGAGTCGCCGTCAGTCAGCTCAAGCAGGCGGCCGAAGATGCCATTCGTCTCTCGGGGCGCAGCGAGCTTGAGCAGGCGTTTGTACTCGAAGGCAGCGAGCTTGCCATGCACCATGGCGATTTGGTGATTGCCGCCATTACCAGTTGTACCAATACTTCCAACCCGGCGGTGATGCTGGCCGCCGGGTTGCTGGCACAAAAGGCGGTGGAGCTGGGGTTGGAGCGCAAGCCCTGGGTCAAGACTTCGTTGGCCCCAGGCTCCAAGGTGGTGACCCAGTATCTGCAACAGGCCGGACTGCAAACGGCACTCGATAGCCTGGGCTTTAACCTGGTGGGGTATGGTTGCACCACCTGTATAGGTAACTCTGGTCCCTTGCCGGAGGCGGTCACCAAGGCGGTCAGCGAACAGAAGATCCATGTGGGTTCAGTGCTTTCCGGTAACCGTAACTTCGAAGGGCGGATCCACCCCTTGGTGGAGTCCAACTGGCTTTGCTCGCCTCCTCTGGTGGTCGCCTATGCGTTGGCGGGAACCAGCCGTATCGATCTCAGTCGCGATCCCATAGGCCAAGGCCGCGATGGTAAAGCGGTTTTCCTCAAGGACATTTGGCCCAGCAACGCCGAGATAGCCGCCGTAATGGGCAAGGTGAGTCGCAGCCTGTTCCAGCAGCAGTATGCCGATGTGTTTCATGGCGATGATGCCTGGCGCGCCATCGACTCGGGCTCGGGCAAAACCTATGCCTTCGATCCCGCCTCCACCTATATTCAGTTACCGCCCTTCTTCGAAGCCGAATACGGCGGTAATGCGGACGACATTAAGGGGGCCGCGATTCTGGCGCTATTGGGAGACTCTGTCACCACAGATCATATCTCCCCGGCCGGGGTGATCCCCAAAAACAGTCCGGCAGCCGATTATCTGCGCGGTCATGGTGTAGCCGACAAGGACTTCAACTCCTACGGTTCACGCCGCGGGAATCACGAGGTGATGATGCGCGGTACCTTCGGTAATATCCGTATCCGCAATGAGATGGTGCCCGGGCATGAAGGTGGTGTTACCCGGATGCAGGGCGAATCTGAGGTGCGCTTTATCTATGACGCTGCCATGGCCTATCGCGCCAGAAAGCAGGCGAGTGTGGTTATTGCCGGTAAAGAATATGGTACAGGTTCCAGCCGTGACTGGGCCGCCAAGGGTACGCTGCTGCTCGGGGTCAAGGCGGTCATAGTGGAGAGCTTTGAGCGTATTCACCGCTCCAACTTGGTGGGTATGGGCGTGCTGCCATTGCAGTTTCTGCCCGGGGAAACCCGTCAGACTCTGGGCCTGACTGGTGATGAGACAGTGGATATTCTCGGCTTGGATGGCGAGCTTAAGCCAAACCAGAAGCTGCAGGCGCAGATCCATTATCCCAATGGAGAGTCCAAAACCATAGCGCTGCTCAGCCGCCTGGATACCGGCATGGAGGTTGCCTACTACCGTGCCGGCGGTGTGCTGACGTATGTGCTGGAGCGTTTGGCCGCCGAATAGCCCAGCTGCTTCAGGCAAAAACCGCGCCTTTGGGTGCGGTTTTTTATTGGGAAAAGCCAAGTGGTGCCACAGCGCTCCATGTTTTAAAATGCCGCATAATCTCAAGTGGCAGGAGCGCCCATGTACCAAAACAAACAAGCCGTAGCCCTCGGCAGCCTGGCTCTGATGACAGCCGTTGCCATACTGCTGATCTTACTGGCCTTTTGGGCCTGGCCTAAATACAAGGTCTATAAGCTGGAGCTGGACGGCATCGCCGCTTTGAAGGAAGCAGAGTGGAGCAAGCAGATCCTGATTGAGGAAGCCAAGGCTCGGGAACAGGCGGCCCTGATGCAGGCCAAGGCCAAAGTCACCCTGGCTGAAGCGGAAGGACGGGCAATGATCGCCAGAGCCAAGGCCGAAGGGCAGGCCGATATCGAGCGTGCCAAGGCGGCTGCCGAAGCCAACAAGATTATCGGCGAGTCACTCAAGGGCAATGAAGCCTATCTGCGTTACGTGTGGATCAAGGGGCTGCAGGAAGGCAAGGGCGAGCGCATCTATATTCCAACTGAGGCCGGCTTGCCTTTGCTGGAAGCGGGAAAAGCCCCCGGGAAATAGCCTGTTGCCCGGCAAGCCGCTCGTTACTTGAGTCTGAGTGCGGTTTAGCTGAACTGAGGCAAGTCAGTTGTCCCAGGTTAGCGGTACCGAGTCGGCCTCATGTGGTAACTTGTCGCCGAAGCGTTGCACCAGCCAGTCGATAAACAGCTTCAGTCTGTGGCTGGGGTGGCGTTTGCGTGGATAGATAAGCGACAGTGGCATGGCTTGCGGCGGATACTGCTGTAACACTGGCACCAGAGCGCCACTTTGCAAATGTGGCGCTATACCATAAGTGGGTACCTGGATAAGACCAAAGCCTGCCAATCCGGCGGCAATATAGGCATCTGTACCATTGGTTCTTATGCTTTGGGGCAAGGTGTATTGATGGTATTTCCCCTCTTGCCTGAACTCCAGCGGCTCGATACGACCACTTGCGGGTAACAGATAGCCCACCATCTTGTGGTTACTGAGTTGCGAAGGCGTTTGCGGAACTCCGAAGCGCGCCAGATAATCCGGGCTTGCCAGCGTGACTATCTCAAAGCATCCCAAACTTCTGGCAATAAGGTTGCTGTCCTCCAGTGTGCCGGCCCGCAGTGCCAGATCGACCCCTTCACCTATGATATCGATGCGCGGATCCGAAACGCCAAGCTCCAGCTCTATGTCCGGATAACATTGATGAAATTCCGGTAATGCCGGCAAGATAAGCAATCGGGCGAGTCTGGCGGGCATGTTGATCCTAAGCAGCCCCGCCGGGCAGCTTTCTTTGGCAAATAGGCCCTGAAGATCGTCCCAGTCTGCCAGCAGCGCCGAGGCCTTATCCAACACCTGTTCGCCCTGCTCGGTCAACCTGACCTGTCGTGTGGTGCGTACCAGCAACTGTACCTTGAGTTGCTGCTCCAACCGCTGCACCGCCTGGGTTACGGTCGAGCGTGGTAGATTGAGTAAAATGGCGGCCTTGGTGAAACTTCGCGTCTCGGCGACCCGGCGAAAGATATTCAGGGTTTGCAGTCTATCCATGATTGTTCGTGATTTTGGAATACACTGGCTGTTATAGCGTTATTTATCCCAAAGGTAAAAACAAAGATGCTGTTGGCAGTTCAATGGAGGTAACAGATGAAAACACGAAAACTGGGTAGCAAGGGACCGGAAGTATCGGCGCTGGCGCTGGGATGCATGGGCATGAGTGAGTTTTACGGTCCGGCCAGTGATGCAGAGTCCTTGGCAACGCTGGATCTGGCGCTGGAGCGCGGCGTCAACTTTTGGGATACCGCCGATGTTTACGGACCTTTTCGCAATGAAGAACTGTTGGCACAAGCGCTCAAAGGCCGTAGGCAGCAGATCTTTCTTGCCAGTAAATTTGGCATAGTCAGGGATGAAGCAGATGTGCACAAGCGCGGCGTCAACGGTCGCCCCGAGTATGTCCGCCGCTCTGTGGAAGCCAGCCTCAAGCGTTTGGGGACAGATTATATCGATCTCTATTACCAGCACAGAATGGATCCCGAGGTACCGATAGAGGAAACTGTCGGTGCCATGGCCGAGTTGGTGCAGCAGGGCAAGGTGCGCTATCTGGGTTTGAGTGAAGTGGACAGCGACAGGCTGCGCCGCGCCCACAAGGTGCATCCCATTACAGCGGTGCAGAGCGAATATTCTCTCTGGAGCCGGGATCCTGAAAGCAAGGTATTGCCGCTTTGCCAAGAGCTGGGAATAGGTTTTGTTGCCTACAGCCCTCTGGGGAGAGGTTTTCTCAGCGGTGCTATTCGCAGCATAGACGACTTTGCTGCCGATGATTTCAGGCGCTCTCATCCCAGATTTCAGGGGGAGAACTTTGAACGTAATCTGGCGCTGGTGGATGCCATCAAGGCACTGGCTGAAAGCCGAGGTTGCAGTTCGTCACAGCTGGCGCTGGCATGGCTGCTCAGCCGCAATGAGCATCTGATCCCTCTGTTTGGCACCAAACGGCGGCGTTATCTTGAGGATAATATTCAGGCTTGCACTTTGACTCTTGGCCGAGAGGAGTTGGCGGCCATTGAAGAGGCGTTTCCCATCACAGCAGTAGCTGGGAGCCGTTATGGCGCACAGATGATGCCGTTGTTACCCAATGAGTAGTGGTACTGGGGTTGGCTAATCCCCATTACTTGGGGGTGAGCTTTACACAAGTTCAATTGTGCCTAACCCCTAACCCTAACAATAGGCCATTGCAAATACCAAGGAATATGCTTTGGAGTAGTCGCAGGACGTTGATGATAATAGTGTAGCGAGGCATGGATGCCGGGGTTAGAAGGTCGAGCAAGGCGAATGTTACTAAGCAACAAGTCTATGAGTGTGACCCAAAGTGGCCGTTGTGCATGGAGGCATTTACACCTTAACTTTCTGCCGCAGGCACAGCGGCTATCATAGCTTTCAGCCCCAAATTGTATCTAACTGCCAACTAAGCGGCAGCCAATCACCTGCGGTGCGGATAGGCAGGAAGCCTGAATGCCGTGAAGGACAGGACGTCCGAGAACGGCCTCTCACACAGGCGATCCTGTGACACGCTGTAAACCCATTCCTGGGCGCTCGACGAAAACATCCCTGTTTTCGACGGTCACAGTTCCGCCTGTACCTGGATAAAGGTGTACATCTTAAACTGCGAAGTTGTATTGACGGTGATTTAGCCTACGACACCTGAATCCAGGTCCTGATGGATTTGAGGCCCACTCTGGCAGGGATGCCAGAGTGGCGCCATCAGGGATGATTTTATGGCATGCCGAAAAGTCGCCAGGACGAAAGCCCGCGGCAGCTGTGGGGTGAAACTCTACGACTTTTGCCTGAATCTTGGGAACAGTGGTTGTTGCGTCTTGCCGATTAAGCTCTAGGAGCCGGGGTTGGGGTTTGTTAGAGTAGGCGCAGTTTTTGGCGTCGGCTGATGCGGACAAGCGAGAAGGCTTCAGCATGATAGCCAACCGCCGAGTCAAAGTATTGAGCCAGGCCCCGAGTTAAAGCTCTGAGTTAAAGTCTTTAGGCCAAGGCTGTAAAACCAAAGCCGTTAAACCAAAGTCGTTAAACCAAAGCCGTTAAAGTGAACCGAGTCATAGATGAATCCATGCCCCTTGTGTGCCAACACCCAACCTAAACAGACAGTTCCCGCCAGGGTTGCCAGACGTTATTTTCTCTGCCCAGAGTGTCGGCTCATCTTTCTCGACCCTGCGCATTTTCTGCCCTTGAATGAGGAGCAGCAGTTTTACGATACCCACGAGAACAGCATTGACGACCCCGGCTATGTGGGCTTTTTGCAGCGCCTGTTGACGCCGGCGATGACCTTTCTGCGCCCGGGTATGCAGGGACTGGACTTTGGCTGTGGCCCTGGGCCGACACTATCAAAACTCCTTGCCAGGGAAGGGATAGCGTGTGACGATTTCGACCCGCTGTTTTTCCCCAATCCATTGCAGGCGCAGTATGGCTTTATTCTCTCCAGCGAGTGTTTCGAGCACTTGCACAGGCCTGCCGCCGAGATAAGCGCGCTGCTGGCACGTCTGGTTCCTGGGGGCTATTTAGGCATAATGACAGACCGCTGGCAGAGTGAAGCCCAGTTTTATGACTGGCACTATACCCGGGATCCTACCCATTGCAGTTTTTTCCATCGCGCAACATTGGACTGGCTCTGTGAGACGTTTGCTTTGAGCTTATGTTTTGTCGATGAGCGGCGGATTGCCATCTTTCAAAAAAATTGAGGCATCAAAGTGAAGGGCTGGGAAGGGCAGGCAAGCCCCAATCCCTTTGGGGCTGTACCTTGAAACCGGGGCGCCTCCAGGAAGCAGCGACCCGGTTTTTTTCGCTATCAGTTGGCAGCGCCAGTGCTGAAGTTATTTTCCACCAGCGGCTGCTTGTTATCGGCCTGAGGCACATGGCACTGGGTACAGAAATAGTTCTGTCCATTGAGGGTGCCCTTGTCGTCGATAACATGGGACTTGGCCACAGGCGTTGCCTTCATGCGCTTGGCCTTGCTCCAGTCATGGCAGTTCATGCAGCTGTTTTTCTTCAGGCTGATGGGGTAGTCGGCCTTGTGAGGAATGAGCGGCGGCTGCTCGGCGTAGTTGCGCTCTATGGCATTGCCACGCATTGGATAGGAAGGCATGGCATCGGCCGGGCGTACAGAGCTAATCTCTGCATCGCCACCGCCAAGAGAACTGACGTTAACCGGCTGAGCCGTTTCTGCCTGCTGTCCTGAGCAGGCGCTGAGTGCCAGCAGCATCGCGGCTGCGCTGAGTGTTTTTTTCATTGCTTGTTCTCCGCCTTGGTGGCAATTCGGTTGCAATCTATTTTGTTGGATTTGTCTTTGGCTTCACCCTTGGGCGAGAGCCGGGTTAATGGCGTATCAAACTCAAAGACCTTCTTGGCACAGACATCGATACAGCGGCCGCAGAGGGTGCAATCGGTACTGGTTATCGTAGGGTTGCTTCCCTTGAGGGCGGGTTTGAGCACCTGCCGTTCGGGACACACGGTAAAACAGTCCATGCAGTTGTTGCAGTCGTTGGCTCTTACCGCCTCGATATTGACCAGTCGCAGCTTGCCCATCAGGCTGTAGAGGGCGCCACTGGGGCACAGGTGGCTGCACCAGGCGCGTTCGCTGACGAACAGATCCAGCAGCAGTATCGCCAGCAGCAGCCACAGGCCACTGAAACCACCGAACAACAAGGCTCGGTAGGCCACGGGAACCGGGTTGAGCCACTCCCAGGCCAACAGGCCGGTCAGTGGGGGCAAGAGCAACACCAATATCAGCAGATAGTAGCGCAGCGACCTTGGCAGCTCGGGCAATCTGGGCAAGCCCAACTTGCGTCTGAGCCAGGCGGCCGTATCTGTCACCATGTTGACCGGGCAGACCCAGCTGCAGAACACCCGTCCACCCAGCAGGCCATAACCCAGGGCGACAATGGCAGCGCCGAGCAGCAGGCTCAGTTCCGGCAGATGGCCACTGGCCAGGCTCTGCAACGTCACCAGCGGATCGGCCAGCGGCACTGTGTCCAGTAACAGACTGGCCGACAGGTTGCCTTTCAGCAGCCAGAGGCCAAACAGTGGTCCTATGGCAAACAGCAGCAAAACGCTCAGCTGTGACAGGCGTCTGAGCAGCAGGAACCTGTGTGCCTTCCACCAGCCCAGGGTAGCGATGGCATCGGCGGCAAAGGCGTCTGAGCTTTTTTTCCGACTCATATTTCGCCTCCGTTACCCAGTCCGGGCAGCCCTTGATTGAGCATCTCCAGGGTGGTCTTTTCCGTGTCTATGTAAGTGTCGTGCTCGGCTGTCTTGCCGCTGGCGAGCTTCTGCGGCAGCACCTTGATCGCCGCTTCTTCCAAAACGCAGGCATGTTCACACTTGCCACAGCCGGTGCAGATATCGGCATGCACGGTAGGAATAAACATGGCGTGGTGGCCACTGCGCTCATTGCGGGCACGCTCAAGGGTGATGGCCTCATCGATGAGCGGGCAGACGCGGTAGCAGACATCACATCTCAGGCCTTTGAAGTTAAGGCAGTTTTTCTCATCGATCAGTACGGCTGTGCCCATTCTGGCATCCTCGATTTTCTCGAGGCCGGTATCCAGTGCCCCACTGGGACAGGCGCGAGTACAGGGAATGTCCTCGCACATCTCGCAGGGGATACTGCGGGCGCTGAAGAAAGGCGTGCCTGTGGCTGCCCCTTCAAACCAACGCGCCAGTTTCAGAGTGTCATAGGGACAGGCCTCGACACAGAGGCCACAGCGAACGCAGGCCGAGAGAAAGGCGTCCTCGGCGAGGGCGCCCGGGGGACGTATCGCCTGGGGCGCCAACGACTGGGACTTGGCCAGCGCTGAAATCCCCAGCCCGGCCAACCCCATCACACAGCCGGCTTTGGCCGTGGTCGCCAGAAACTGGCGACGATTGATGTTATTGACACTATTGCGTTTGTCACCCATTACTGCTGCCTCAGGCCTTCATCACTTTGACCGGACACTTCTTGAAGTCTGTCTCTTTGGACAGAGGGTCGGTGGCGTCCAGTACCAGCTTGTTGACCAATTGACGGGCATCGAAGAAGGGCATGAACACCACGCCTTTGGGCGGCTTGTTACGGCCCTTGGTTTCAACCCGGGTCTTCACTTCGCCACGAGGCGAGGCGACGATGACTTCATCACCACGCTTGAGGCCACGGCTCTTGGCGTCATCAGGATGCATGAAGATCTGCGCATCCGGATAGGCACGGTACAACTCGGGAACCCTGGCGGTCATTGAACCTGTGTGCCAGTGCTCCAGCACCCGACCTGTGCTCATCCACAGATCGTATTCGCTGTTGGGTTCTTCGGCGGCCGGTTCGTAGGGCAGGGCGAAGATCACCGCCTTGCCATCCGGCTTGCCGTAGAACTGATAGCCTGAACCCGGTTTAACGTAAGGGTCAGAACCTTCAACGAAGCGGCGCAGGGTTTCCTTGCCATCCACTACCGGCCAACGCAGACCACGGGTTTCGTGGTAGCGGTCGAACTGAGCCAGATCGTGACCATGGCCGCGACCGAAGGCGGCGTATTCTTCGAAGATCCCCTTCTGCACATAGAAGCCGAAGTGTTCGGATTCATCGTTGAGCTCGGCCTGACAGTCGCTGGCGGGGAACTTGTTGATCACGCCATTGGCGAACAGCACTTCATAGAGGTTCTTGCCGGCGTATTCAGGTTTCTTGGCAATCAGCTCGGCGGGCCAGACTTCCTCGACCTTGAAGCGCTTGGCGAACTCCATCAGCTGCCACAGATCCGACTTGGCACCTTCAGGGGCTTTCACCTGCTGGTGCCACATATGGGTGCGGCGCTCGGCGTTACCATAGGCACCTTCTTTCTCGACCCACATGGCGGTAGGCAGGATCAGGTCGGCCGCCATGGCGGTTACTGTTGGGTATGGATCTGACACCACGATAAAGTTTTCCGGGTTACGGAAACCGGGATAGATTTCATCGTTGATATTGGGGCCGGCCTGCATATTGTTGGTACACATGGTCCAGTAGCAGTTGAGCTTGCCGTCTTTCAGCATCCGGCTCTGCAACACGGCGTGGAAACCGGGCTTGGGCGGAATAGTGCCTTCAGGCAGCTGCCAGGCCTTTTCTGTGATGGCGCGGTGTTTGTCGTTGTTGACCACCATGTCGGCGGGCAGACGGTGGGCAAAGGTGCCGACTTCACGGGCGGTACCACAGGCAGAGGGCTGGCCTGTGAGAGAGAAGGGGCTGTTACCCGGAGTGGCAATCTTGCCGGTCAACAGGTGCAGGTTATAGAGCATGTTGTTGGCCCAAACCCCACGCACGTGTTGGTTGATACCCATGGTCCACAGGCTCATCACCTTGACCTTGGGATCGGCATAGGCCTTGGCCAGCTCCAGCAGGCGCTCTTTATCCACGCCGCTCATCTCGCTGGCGTATTCCAGTGTGTAGCGGCTGACAAACTTGGCGTACTCATCGAAGCTGATATCGCTGAACTTGCCGTTACCCGGATTCTTGGCTTTTTTCTCCAGCGGATGATCCGGACGCAGGCCATAACCTATGTCATCCACACCCAGAGCAAACTTGGTGTGCTTGTTGACGAAGTCCTTGTTGACCGCGCCGTTTTGGATGATGTAGTTGGCGATATAGTTGAGGATAACCAGATCGGACTGAGGCTTGAACACTATCGGGTTGTCGGCCAAATCGAACGAGCGGTTCTCGAAGGTAGACAGTACATGCACCTTACCGTCGAGGTGGCTCAGACGGCGATCCGACAGGCGGGCCCAAAGGATGGGGTGCATCTCGGCCATGTTGGCGCCCCAGAGCACAAAGTGATCGGCGGCTTCCAGGTCGTCATAACAACCCATGGGTTCATCGATACCAAAGGTACGCATAAAGCCGACCACGGCCGAGGCCATACAGTGGCGGGCATTAGGGTCGATATTGTTGGTACGGAAACCTGCCTTGTGCAGCTTGGAGGCGGCGTAGCCTTCCCAAATGGTCCACTGGCCTGAGCCGAACATGCCCACAGAAGTCGGGCCCTTGGTGTTGAGCGAGTGCTTCCACTTTTCTGCCATCACATCGAAGGCCTTGTCCCAGCTCACCGGGGTGAACTCACCGTCTTTGGCATACTGGCCGTCTTTCATCCGTAGCAGTGGAGTGGTCAGACGGTCTTTTCCGTACATGATTTTCGACAGGAAGTAGCCCTTGATGCAGTTCAGGCCCTTGTTGACCGGGCTCTCAGGATCGCCCTTGGTGGCGACGACCTTGCCCTCTTTTGTGCCTACCAGCACAGAGCAGCCGACACCGCAGAATCGGCAGGGGGCCTTATCCCATTTGATATTGTCTTTCTGCTCAGCGGCTTCGACGACTTTCACTGGCAGAGTGACTCCAACGGCCGTGGCGGCGGCAACGGCGGCGTTGGCTTTAAGAAACTCGCGGCGGCTTATGCTCATGGTGTTTCCTCACTCTTTATTTCTTTTGTTTGACTGACAGGCTCAGAATCGACCTGATGATAGATAAGACTGCTGGACAGTATCCCGGGCAGACGGTTGATTGCTTCGACGTTATCCAGGATCTCGCCCTGGCTTTCGCCTTCGAGGGTGACTACCAATTTGCCTTCTGGGCTGCTGGCGTGGACTTCTGCGCCTTCAAGGGCCTGGATGGCAGTGGTCACCGCCTCCAGGGTTCCCGGAGCGGCATGCACCACCAGACTGGTGACATGGTATTCCATCTCTGTTTGTTGCTTCATTGAGGCTCACCTCGACAGGTAAGGGCGACTGGCACGGCATGGGCCGAGTCACCGGAACTGAATCAAAGTCTAGACCTCATTAAAAATGTGGGTATACCTCTTGAGAGGTAATGAAAGCGATTGGCGATCCGGATCAACATTTTCAATGTGATCTGAATCCAAGTTTGAAATTTAAACAGATTAGCCGCTTGACTCCTGCAATATTAATGCAACGCCATTTTGAGAATAGTTCTTGTTTACTACCTAAAGTGGGTTATTCAATAGCCGGTCAGCTCCATATAACCCACGCCGGTTTGTGTGCCCTTGATGGTGATGGGCCCCTCCCAGTAGGGGATAGACAGGTTCATGGCGGCATTGGGATTGAGGGCTTCCAGAGTCAGTGACAGAGATTCTCCCGGCAGCTCCAGTTGCCAGGCTACAGGGTAGCGACCGCTTACCGTTTGTTGCCAGTCCTTGACGCTGAGGCTGATATCATCGAGCGCCAGCGGGTGGCCACTGCCGTCGGGATACATGCGCTTGCCGCTGAAAAAGGCTTTATTTTCCTGCTCTCTGAGCTGAAACAGCATCAGGGCCGAACCGTCATCGAGCCGCAAGGCGAACCAGTCCCAGCCCTGTTGGCCGTGACTGAGAAATTCTGAGCTCCACTCCCTATCGAGCCAGGCATTGCCGGATACCTGCAGCCATTGCTCCTTGTGGCGCACTCTGCCTTCGACCCGAATAAAAGGCTGGCTGTAGTAGTAAGAGGCTACAGTGCCGGCGGCATTTTTACGGCTGAAACCCTTTTCTCCCTGAATCTGCAGCTCGGCTTGGCTATCGAGTTGCAACTCGAAGGCAAAGTCCTCTTCGCTGACCTGTAAACTGGCGGGAAACAGCCCGCTATTGGGGCCGCTTGCCGCCTGGCTTTGCCAGCGCCAGTTATCGAGCCAGACCCTGAGCGGCAAGCCCATGGCTCCGGCTTGAGTTTTGTCTTGGGCTCCCTGGGGATGGGCAGCTTTGCCTTGGGGCGCGGCAAGCGCGCCCCTGGCCCAGCGCTCGGCGCTTTGGTGACTATGTTGAAAACTGAGTGCGCTGTGAGCCATATAAAGCTGATTTGTCGCCCAAGGAGAGCTGGATTCAGGTTCATCCGGGGAGAGGGCGATACGAAACTGAGTCCATTGCAGTCCGAGGGGCTCACCGCTTTGCGTGGTCAGATTGGCGGTCAGATACCACCACTCCTGACGAAACCTGGGGTGGGGCAGGTGATCTTCCGGAAACTGCAGCGCCGCACCGGGCTCGACTTTGGCATAGCCTTCGCTCGCAGTACCCATCACCCGGCTCATGGCCCGTGAGTCTTGCTGCTGAGCCTGATCTTGATGAGCCTTATCGCAGCCACTCAGCACAGCGCCGCCCAGCAGTAGACCCGCTAACAAGGGCGCTACGGCACGCCACCGCATTGTAATCAATCGCATTAGAGCACCTCCTGTTGCAGGCTGGAGACCAGAGAGCGGCGGCTCTGCCAATAGAGGGGAACTATCACCGCCAGGATGCAGCACAGCAGCGACAAAAGCACCACCCGGCCATAGGCCAGCCAGTCCCACTGCATGGCTATGGTCCAGCCGAAGGCCTGCAGCGTCACCTTATGGATAAGCAGGTAACCGAGAATCGCCCCCATGGGCAGGGCCAACAGACAGGTGAGCAGCACCACCAGCAGCATCTGCAATAGCAACATAGACAAAAGCCGGCCACGGGTAAGCCCAAGTGAGCGTAACATGGCGAGGCTCGCCTGGCGGGACTGGGTCAGCATCAGCACGGCACTGAAAAGCCCCACGGCGGCCACCAGTAAGGTCAGGGTGTTGAGTACCAGGGTAATGCTGAAGGTTTTGTTGAAGACCCGAATCGCCTCATCGCGAATTTTTTGCTGGCTGTAGACCTGTACCGGACTGAGTCCAAGCTCTTGAATGAGGGCGCGCTCGAGGGCGGCAATGCTTGTGAGTCCTGCCCCCTTGGCCCTTTCTGCACTTGTTGCTATGCCACTCACCGCCAGGCTGACGGCTTCAGTTGGCAGCTTAAGCTCTTGCCAGAGGGATTGCGCCAGCATGACCTCCCCCTTGGGATTGCCATAGTCGTAATAGATGGCGCTGATGGGCAGGGTCAGTGGTGTCTTACATTCCTTATCCGGACAGAGGCTGAGCTTGTCGCCCGGCGCCAGCCCCAGCGTCAGGGCCAAGGGCTCGCTGATAGCCAGAGCCTGGCCCTGGATCACAGTCTGCAGAGCTTGCTGTTGCTGGTTTTGGACTCCCTGCACCTGTTCCCTGGAAGCAACTTGTTCCTGGAAAGTAACTTGTTTCCGGGAAGCAACTAGGGCCGGGGTTTTCAGCGCCGTGGTGCGCGCGATAGAGTCGGCGTCCCGGCTGATAAGGTTTATCTCCAGCGTATTGCCGCTCCCCTTGGCATAGAAGGGCGCCTGCCATTGGTAGAAGTGAGCCAGTCCGGGGGCTTGCTGCTCAAGAAAATGCTCCAGATTCGCCATATTGCCGGCGCCCGGGCGGATATAAAGCTCGGCATGCAGGCGGGTGTCGAGCCAGCTTCTGAGGGTCTTGTCAAAGCTGCCTACCAGGGTATTCATAGCGATATTGGCACACAGGGCCAGTAGCAGCGCCATCATGGCCAGCGCCAGCGGTGCCACCAGCTCTCGGGTATCGGCGATGGCGTACTTGCTGAGTCCGGACGGAAACAGCCGCGCCAATAGCCCGAGCAAAGACTGCAACAGTTGCGGCAACAGCAGCGGGATAGCCAGGGTCAAGAGCCCCATCAAGCCCAGGCTGTGTTGGTGGGTTTGGCTCAAGGGATAAAGCAGCGCCGTCAGGGCAAGCAGCGCAACCCCAATGAGAAACAGGCGTTTGTGCATGCTTCTGTGTCTGTGTGCATGCCATTGGCTCTGGGTATTTTGTGCCAGGCTCTGATGACACAGCTCAAGATACAGGGGCACGCAGGCCAGCAGTGCGGCGATAAGTGTCAGACCGGCGCCTTCGGCCAACCATTGCCAGCGCCAATTCCCCGGCAGCAGAGTCGCACCATAGAGCTGCTCCAAGGTCAGCGCCACCATGGGCTGCAGCCACTGGCTGAGCTGCAGCGCCAGAATAAAGCCGCTGGCCGAGCCGATGAACACCAGCAACAACAACTCCAGCAGCAGCGCCAGCATCAGGGCGCGCCGTCCTAGGCCCTGCTTGAGCAACAAGAGCAACAAACGGCGGCGTTTCATCAGGCTGTAGCGTACGCCGTTGTAGGCGATAAACAGCCCCACCACGAAGGCCAACATCCCCATGGCGTTGAGGTTCAAATGAAAACTGCGGGTGAGCGCGGTCAGGGCGGCGCCCTTGTCCTGCTCGCTGATATTCAGCTTACCCAGCGGCACTCCGCTTTGCTTGAGTCGCTCTTTGAGTCTTTGCGGCTCGCCAAAGAGGGCGATATAGCTGAGGGTGCCTTCGCGCTTTAATAGCTGCTGGGCCAGCGAGATATCCAGATAGAGGCGGTTACCGAGCTGCTGTGAGTCGGCGAGCGCCAGCACTTCGAGCGTACGCCCACCGAGGGACAGGGTTGGCAGCGCCTTGAGTCCTTGATGCAGGCTGTCACTCATGACAATGATGGGCTCACCGGCGAGCAGTCTATTCAAGGGCAGATGGTTGCGGCCATTGCCCCTTTGCTCGAAGGTGCCGAGGGCGGCAATGATATCGCTGCCTTCCACTTGCCACTGGCGGCCCTGAGCGTCGTCAAGGACGCCGCTGATCACCGGCAGTGCCTGGATGCCGCTTTGGCGTAGCTGAAAATAGAGCGCTTCATCGAGGCTGGCCCCGCGGGCCTTGGGGGTGATAAAAAGGCTGGCCTGTTGTCCCAGGGCTTCGCCCGCCTCACGGTAGCTGTTGATGGCGTTGTCGTTGGTGGCCTTGACGCCAATCAGCAGAGTCACCGCCAACACCACTCCCAGCAGTATGGCGCCAGCCTGCAGCGGCGCCTTGCGATAGTGGGCCAGGGTGACTTTCAGGGCCTGCCAGGCCAACTTGATTGTGGTCAGCGCCCCTGTGTCATTCATGAATGCACCCTTGCTGCAGGTGCCAGCGGCGCTGCATATAGGCGGCGGCCGTTTCGCTGTGGGTGACCATCAGAATGGCACTGCCGGCATCGGCGGCGAGAGAGCACAAAAGCTGCATCACCTCATCACCGGCGGCGGCATCCAGGTTGCCTGTCGGTTCATCGGCCAGCAGTAATTCAGGCTTATGGGCCAGGGCGCGGGCAATGGCGACTCTCTGCTGTTGACCACCGCTGAGACTTTCGACTTCCCGGTTCAACAGTGGCGTCAGCCCCAGCGCCTGCACCAGGTGATCGCACCAGGCTTGCCAGCCTTCACCGAGCAGCGACAGGGGAAAAAGAATATTGTCGCGAACATTGAGCGGCGTCAGTAGGTTGAATTGCTGGAACACCACTCCCAGATGGCGGCGGCGAAAGGCGCTCCACTGTTTGTCCTGCCAGCGGCTGCTGTCTTGACCTGCCAGCAGAATGCGGCCCTGATCCGGGTGCTCAAAACCGGCTATCAGATTCAGCAGTGTGCTCTTGCCGCTGCCACTGGGGCCGGTCAATGCCACCGTCTCGCCGGGTTTGATCTCCAGGCTGAGATTTTCCAGCACCCTGTGGGGGCGATCGCCGTCCAAAAATCCTTTGCTTACCCCTTCCAGCAACACCTGGCTCTGCATTTGAACTCCTGTGAACCGCAGTAATCTGCTACAGCATAACAAGTTTTTTCAATCGGTGAACTCGACTTTCAGCTGTTGTTACCGCGTAAACCGAACCTGGTTCGGTCGCTCGGGGTGTAGGCCAAGGTCAAATTTTTTGCAGCAAACAGGGCGCGAGTCGGCTTTGCCCCTTGAGCCGGGGGCCATTTAGGCGCAAACTGTGCCACCTGCCACAAATAACGTGGCAATCCGTTCGGATGAAGGTAGCAGGAGAGTGGGGAATCGCCCCCACACCGACGAGGCAATTTCCACCGGTTAACCCGGTTGGAGGTACTCTTTCAGGTGCCGGTCAGCATTGACGGCGTGGACTGTTACTGGACGAGCCTCTGGAGAGACCGGGCATGCCCCGGCGCCGAAGGCGAAAGTGCCGGCTTAGGCCGGCGCGAAACGCTCAGGCAAAAGGACAGAGGAGAGGATGATTGCACCGCCTTGCCTCTGGTGATCTTTCGCTTTTGGCCTCTGCTGCCGCGGTTTCGCAGCCATTTCTTTTCCTCCTCCGTTTATTAATTTAGGTGTTTAATAACTGAGGAATCTATGGATTTTCATACACTTCTTACCCAGATAAACGCTATTGTCTGGGGACCTGCCACCTTGCTCTTGTTGGTGGGAACCGGTATTTATCTGAGCTTCAGGTTGGGATTCATTCAACTGTTGCGTCTGCCGCTGGCGCTGCAGTTGCTGTTCAAACCCGCCAATGGCAAGGGGGAACTCTCCTCTTTTGCCGCTCTTTGTACCGCGTTGTCGGCCACCATAGGCACGGGCAATATTGTCGGGGTGGCTACTGCCATCAAACTCGGTGGCCCCGGCGCCCTGTTCTGGATGTGGATTGCCGCCTTGTTTGGCATGGCCACCAAGTATGCCGAGTGTCTATTGGCACTTAAGTTTCGCACCACAGATCGCCACGGTAACATCGCCGGTGGCCCCATGTACTACATAGAAAAAGGCCTGGGGCTCGGCTGGCTGGCCAAGCTGTTTGCGGTTTTCGGTGTCGGTGTCGCTTTTTTCGGTATCGGGACTTTTGCCCAGGTCAATGCGATTTCCGAAGCCCTGACCATCGCCTTTGATGTGCCAGCCTGGATCACGGCCGTGGTGCTGACCTCGTTGGTGGCTGCCGTGACCTTAGGGGGTGTTAAACGGATTGCGGCTGTGGCGCAAAAGTTGGTGCCCACTATGGCCATAGGCTATGTGGTTGCCTGTCTTTGGGTGCTGCTGAGCGCCAGTGAGGCGATTCCGGATGCGATAGTGCTGGTGTTGCATTCCGCCTTCAATCCAGTGGCGGCTGGCGGTGGCTTTTTGGGGGCCGGTATCGCCCTAGCGATTCAAACCGGGATTGCTCGCGGAGTGTTCTCCAACGAGTCGGGTTTGGGCAGTGCCCCGATAGCGGCGGCGGCCGCCAAAACCAAGGAGCCGGTTGAGCAGGGACTGGTGAGCATGACGGGCACCTTCTTCGATACCATTATCATCTGCACCATGACGGGCTTGGTGCTTATTCTTACCGGTGTCTGGAATGGCGATACCGCCGGGGCCGGCATGACCAGTGCTGCTTTTTCCAGTGCCACCACGCCGCTGATTGGCCAGTATTTGGTGACTGTGGCGCTGGTGTGTTTCGCCTTTACCACCATTCTTGGCTGGAACTATTATGGCGATCGCTGCTGGAGCTATCTCACCAAGGGCCGCTGGATCCCGCTCTATCGCTGGTTGTTTCTTGGGCTTATTGCCTCGGGCGCCTTTATCACGCTGGATCTCATCTGGCTGCTCGCCGACATAGTCAATGGCTTGATGGCGATACCCAATCTGATTGCCATTATAGGTCTGCGCCACCTGGTGCTGGCAGAAACCCGCAGTTATTTTCAGCGTCTGCGCGGCTGCGGTGATGAGGCTCTGCCTCAGGCCGATGCCTGAGTCTTGAGCGAAGCAATCAAGGCCAGCAACCAGTCTTCAAACCGTCTTATCCTGGCCAGTTTGGGTGAGGCGGCGTGATACAAGAGGTGATAGCGGATCCCACCCGGTAGCACTTGCGGCAGAGGCGCCGTGAGCGTACCGGCGCGGATATATTGCTGGGCCATCAGGCGGGAGCCTAAAAACACCCCGTGGCCTGACAGCGCCGTGCTCAGTGCCATATCCAGATTGGCGACCCGCACCCAATTGAGTGCCTGGGTATCCGGCGTGATACCTGCCGCCGCAAACCAGGCCAGCCAATCCTGTCCCGGCTTGTCGTCGGCATCAATAAGCCAGCATTGGCTCAGTTGCGAGGCTTGGGTGAGTGCTTGCTCCTGTGCAAGTTGGCTGGAACACAGGGGCACAGTGTCATCGTCGAACAGGTGACGACAGTAAAGCTCACCCGCGTCAATGTCACCAAAACGTATCCCGATATCCATCTCTGTGTGTTGGAGATCTTCCAGCTGACTCGAGGCCCAGACCCTGACCTTGATTTCCGGATGCAGCCGATTGAACTGCCCAAGATTCGGCAGCAGGATCAAGGAGGCAAAGGACTGAGTTGTCGTGATGTTGAGCTCTCCTGGAACCCCCTGACATTGTATCTCTTGCCAGCAGGAGCCGATGGAGCCGAATGCCGCCGTCAGGGTATCGGCCAGCTGCTGAGCACGGCTGGTGGGCTGCATGCTGCGACCGCGGCGAATAAAGAGTTTGATCCCCAGGTGAGCCTCCAGCAAGCGTAGCTGTTGGCTGACCGCCGCTTGGGTGATATGCAACTCTTCTGCGGCTTGGGTGTAGCTCTTGTGCCGCGCCGCCGCTTCCAGGCAGCGCAGTCCCTTGAAGTGATCTAAGTGTTCCATAAGCTGTACTTATTTTAATGGTAAGAAATCATCGTTGGTTTTACGGTGGGCACCGCGGCAGAATGCATTTGGTCACCACAGGAGCTCGCCATGAATTCAGCCACTCAAAAACCTTGTTTAAACCCAGATAGTAGAGATTCTACTGCCAATAGCAAGCCGCATGGAAAGGGGCGCTTTCAGCGTTGGCTTGCAGCTATTGGCCGTTCTCTTTCCCTGCAACACAAGAGTTTATTTAAATAATTCCAGCTTATCTTTTTCTGTGTGTTTTATGTCAGTTGGCTGCAGCTGACTTTTTTGTGAAATTTGCTCCGCTTCACTTGTTTAACCGCATGGCTAATGCTTAAATAACAAGGTTAATTTTTGACCTTTAATCAGTTAGTTGACTTCAGTCGCCTGATGTACTTCGGCATTGATTGCCCAAGAGAGTGTGTCTGACAATAGGACTTTGCAGTTGCAGAGTCGCAAGGAAATCGTCAGAGAGGCAGAGCTATGCCGGATACCGCGACACTCAGAACTTTTCGCAGCCGTATTCTGTTGCAGATAGCCATTCCCTTAATCAGCATCATGACTGTGATTTCGGGGGTTACCGGCTGGTATAACTATCAGGAAGAAGAGAAAGCCTTCTTTGCCGACTTGGCTGAAAAGGCAGACTTCGCCGCTAAAAGGCTCGAGTTTGAGCTGTCTTTGGCACAAAGGGATAGCCAGACACTGGCATACAGCCTGGGGAATCTGGAGTCTTTTGAACGTCTGCAACAAGCGGACAATCTCTATCAGTTGCTCAGGGACAGATTGCAGCGCAACCCCAACTTTTACGGCAGCGCCATCGCCTTTCAGCCCGGGTTTCTGCCCGGGCAAAAACGCTTTGCTCCCTATGCCTTTCGTCAGGACCTGTCGATTGTCACCATGGACATAGGCCAGGAAGCCTATGACTACACCAGTGGCGAGTGGGACTGGTGGACCGAAGCACTCAAACATGCCGAAGGCTACTGGACGGCCCCCTATTTTGATGAAGGTGCCGGCAATGCACTGATGATCACCTTCTCGCAACCCTTTGGCAGCGAAGGGGCGCCGCTGGGCGTGGTTACCACAGATCTGGCACTTTCCAGCCTGCCGATACGTTTGGGGATAGATCCCAAAAAGCTGTTGGTATTGGACAACCAGGGTCGGCTCATCTATCACCCGGACAATAATCTTACCCGCAACGCCAAATTGGAAGACTGGCTGGCCAATACCGCCGCCGGCAAGGAAGCGGCGCAGCATATCTATGCCGCCGACACCCCCGAGGTGGCCCTGAGCGATCTCAACGGCGTGCAGTACCTTGCCAGTGTCGCCAGGGTTGCGCCACTGGAGTGGCGGGTGTTGGTGATCACGCCGCAAAAGCAGTTGCTGCGTTCTTTCCTGCAGGATTTCAGCTCCTTGACGCTCAACCTGTTGCTGCTGGCTATGATACTGCTGATCACCAGTTACTGGAGCGCCAAGCGTCTCACCCAGCCTCTGGAGCAGTTGGAAGCCGGGATAGTGGACTTCAGCAAGGGGTTGATCAAACGCTTGCAAAAACCCGAAGGCGTGGTGCGGGAGATTGCTACTCTCAGCAATAAATTCAATGAGATGGCTGAAATTCTCGAAGAGAGGGAACAGGCGCTGCTCGACTCCCGTGGCAACAGGTTTGCCAAGCTTATCGACGGCATGAGTGACAAGTCCTTCTACTGCTCCATGGATCCCAACGGCGCCATAGTACAGGCGAGCGAAGGGGTGAAGAAGGTCTTGGGTATCACTCCTGAAGTGCTCAGGCGTAAGTATCAGCGGCTGTTTTCCAGCAACAGTATCAACGAAGCCAACTGGCAGTATATGGAACAGGCGCTGGCCGGCGAGTCGGTGCCGCCGCATCAGGTGGAGTTGGCCGATGCCGAAGGTGGCTTGAGGCGTTTGGATCTGTTTATGCAGCCTCAGCTTGATGATGAAGGCAAGCTGATTTCGGTGGAGATGCTGTTTAATGATGTCACCGAGCAGTTTTCCGCCGCGGCCTGGTCCAACGCCGTGCTGGAGGCGGCGCCGGAGGCGATGCTTATCGTCGATGAAGGCGGCATGCTGGTGTTCTCCAACAGCCGTTGTCAGGAGCTGTTCGGTTATGCCGCCGAGGAGATGCTCAAACTCAATATCGACCAACTGTTGCCGGAAGTGGACCGGCTGGAACACGCAGCCAAGCGCCATGCCTTCGTGACCGACGGCAAGGATCGCATGATGGCCAAGGGCAAGGCGCTGCAGGCACTCAAGTGCGATGGTTCCCAGTTCCCGGTGCAGATAGGTTTGAGCCTGTTGCCGGCCGATCACAAGGGCAAACGTCAGGTGGCGGCATCGATTCGGGATCTGACCGAGCAACTGGCGGTAGAGCGTAAAATTCGCGAGAGCGAGAGCCGTTTTCGTGGGCTGGTATCCAACATCCCCGGCGCCGTTTATCGTACCCGGGTCGATGAACAGTGGACCATGGAATATGTCAGCGACAATATCACTGAGATAAGCGGCTATCCGGCCTGGCATTTCATCGACAGCAAGAAGCGCAGTTATGGTTCCCTGGTCATAGATGAAGACAAACAGCTGTGTATCGACACCATCAACTCGGCCCTGGCCGAGCAGCAAGCCTTCGATGTCGAGTACCGTATTCGCCATCGGGATGGCAGTGTGCGTTGGATCCATGAAAAGGGTAAGGCCAGCTATGATGAAGACGGTAACCCGCTGTGGTTCGATGGCAGCCTCAATGACATCACCGACAGCAAGCTGGCTCAAGAGAAGATGGAGCAGTCACGGGAGCAACTGGAAACCATCACAGAGTCTGTGCCCAGCACTGTGTATCAACTGTTTTGGCAAAGCCCGCAGCAACGCAGATTCACTTTCCTTTCCAGTGCAGCCATCGCCACTCTTGGCCACCACAAGAATGAGGTGATGGCCGATTTTGATCTGGTGGCCGAGCGGATCGTTGCCGAAGACAGGGGCAGCATTATTCGCCTGCTTTCAGGTGAGAGTGGACTGCAATGGATTAAAGAGTTCCGCTACCGGCATCCTTCCGGTGAGGTGCGTTGGCTAGAGGCCGGTGCCAAGGGCAGTAAACAGCAGGATGGCATGCTCTGGAACGGTTATCTTACCGATATCAGCGGCCGTAAGGAGATGGAAACCGAGCTGGCCCAGAGTGAGGCCCACTTCCGGGCCCTGTTTGATAACGCAGGTATAGGCATAGTCAACCTGGACGATCGCGGCACCATAATGGATTGCAATGGCCAGTTCTGCAGTGACATGGGCATGAGTGCCGAGCAGCTCAAACGTCGCTCGTTTGCCGACTTGATGGCGCCGGAAGACAGAAGCAATGCCAGCGAGCTGTACGAGCGCTTGAAGCGAAGTGACGATCACAGTGTCAGCGGCGAGTGGCGCCTGCTCAGTGCCTCCGGCGAGCCGATGTGGATGGCAATCAACGCCTCCGAGCTTGAAGAGGAAGAGGGCCGTGAACGTTCTGTGGTTATGAGTATCGCCAACATTACCCGCCTCAAGCTGTTGTCCAACGAACTGATGGCTGCCAAGGAAGATGCCGATGCCGCCAACAAGGCCAAGAGTGACTTCCTTGCCAATATGTCCCATGAGATCCGCACCCCGATGAACGCCATTATCGGCATGTCTCAGCTGTGCCTGCAGACACAGTTGGATCGCAAACAGCGTAACTATGTGGAAAAAATTGAACGGGCTTCGCAATCCTTGCTGGGGATCATCAATGACATTCTCGACTTCTCCAAGATTGAGGCCGGCAAACTGGATATCGAAGTAGTGCCGTTCCAGCTCGACAGTATTTTGGAAGATCTCGGGGATATGTTCTCTGAGCGAGCCGCCGACAAACAATTGGAGCTGCTGTTTGCCGTGGCCCCCAGCGTACCCAGCCACCTGGAAGGGGACCCACTGCGTCTCGGTCAGGTGCTTATTAACCTGATGAACAACGCCATCAAATTCACCGAACGGGGTGAAGTGATGCTGTCGATAAGTGAGCTCAGCCGCGAGCAGGATGAAGTGATCCTAAGATTTGCAGTGCGCGACAGTGGCATAGGTCTGACGGCCGAGCAGCAAGCCAGATTATTCAAGTCTTTCAGCCAGGCAGATACCTCGACCACACGTAAATACGGCGGTACCGGGCTTGGGCTGGCGATTTCCAAACAGCTGGTAGAACTGATGGGCGGTGAAATCGGCGTCGAGAGCCAGTTTGGCAACGGCAGTTGTTTCTTCTTCACTGTGCGGCTCAAGGTTGCGGAAAACGACAAGCTGAATGTAGAGCAGGAACTGGAGGGCATGCCCATTCTGGTGGTCGATGACAACGGTACCGCCAGAGATATATTGCGCACCACGCTCGAGAGCATGGGCTTTACCGTCGACTGTGCCCGCAGCGGCATGGAGGCACTGGATAAGGTGAAGCGCAAGTCCTACAAGATGGCCTTGATAGACTGGAAGATGCCTGAGATGGACGGCATGGAAACCGCGCGGCAGATACTACAGGTAAAAGAGCCGCCGCTGATCCTCATGGTGTCGGCCCACGCCAACAGTGACTTTATCGAACAGTTGGAGCAACTCGGGATCAACGGCTATATCACCAAGCCGGTCAGTGCCTCCAGGCTGCTAGACGGCATTATGCTGGCTCTTGGGCGTCAGGGCCATATTCCTGTCAGGCGCAAGGCGTTGGATCTCGAATCCCTGCAACTGGCAGCTCTTGCCGGCAAACGTGTGTTGCTGGTGGAAGACAACGAGATGAATCAGGAGGTGGCGACCGAGTTTCTCGAACAGGTGGGCATAGACTTGTCCATTGCCGAGAATGGCCAGATAGCGCTGGAGAAGTTGGCGCAGCAGCAGTTTGATCTTGTGCTGATGGACTGCCAGATGCCTGTGATGGATGGATATCAGGCCACAGAGGCACTGCGCAAGATACCAGGGCTTGAGCAGTTACCTGTGGTTGCCATGACGGCCAACGCCATGGCCGGTGACAAGGAGATGTGTCTGCGAGCGGGCATGAATGACCACATCGCCAAGCCGATAGAAGTCAGCCTCTTGTATCAGGTGTTGTTGCAGTATCTGGGAGGTGGACAAGTCCCGGCCGCTGCAGGGAGCAATGACGCTGGTATGGCCGATGGTGATGCTCCTGAGAATCTGGTGAGCTGGCCGGAACACGAGAGCCTGGATATAGATCGCGGACTGCAGCTGGTCCAGCATTCAGAGCGCCTCTATCGGCGCATCTTTGAGCGTTTCCTCGGTAGTCAGGGCAATGTCGGCAAACGGATTCGCAAGGCGCTCAAGGAACAACAGCAGGAAGAAGCGGTCAGGGCGGCGCATACCCTTAAGGGGCTGGCAGGTAACCTCTGCTCCGAGCCTTTGGTGGAAGAGGCCAGGCAATTGGAGGCCAAGTTGGCGGCCGGTGAAGAATGTGAGCAAGAGTTGTTGGCGGTGGAAACCCGGGTTGCAGCCATTGTCGAAGCCATTGCGGACTGGATGGGGGATAAACCACAAAGCGATCCTCTGGCGGAAGGTGATGCCGCCGAGGAGATTGACCCCGAGGCGCTTAAAACCGCCCTGGAGCAACTGCTGCAGAGTCTGGAAGACGCCGATGCCGAAGCCGTTGTTCAACTGGAAGCATTGAGCCGCAGGGTGAGCAAGCCTCTGTGGCAGCGCCTGAAACCTGTCAGCAGCATGGTCGGCAGCTATCAGTTTGATGATGCCGCCGATCTTATCCGCGAGCTGCAGCAGGAGCTGAACGAGACCGAGCAGGCCTGACTATACTCATTAGGGGATATTCGCGCCGCCGGTAAAGCGCTGTGGCGCTGAAATAGGATGTGGGGCTCGTAACAAGAGGGAGATTGAGATGGAAAAAGCCACTGTACTGGTGGTGGACGATACACCGGAGAACATAGATATTCTGGTGGGGATCCTCGGCGATAACTATAAGCTCAAGGTGGCGATAGATGGCCCAAGAGCGCTGGCATTGGCGCAGAAGAGCCCTCCGGATCTGATCCTCCTGGATGTGATGATGCCGGGCATGAATGGCTATGAAGTTTGTAAGCGTCTCAAGCAGGAACCCATGACCAGCCATATCCCGGTGATCTTTGTCACCGCTCTCTCTGAGGTGGCCGATGAGACCCAGGGCTTTGATTTGGGGGCTGTCGACTACATCACCAAGCCTGTCAGTGCCCCGATAGTCAGAGCCAGGGTACGTAACCACTTGGCCCTCTATGATCAGAAGCGTTTGCTGGAACAACAGGTGCGCGAACGTACCCGCGAGCTGGAACAGACCCGCTTCGAGATCATCCGTCGCCTGGGCCGTGCCGCTGAATACAAGGATAACGAGACCGGCTTACACGTTATTCGCATGAGCCACTATGCCAGGCTTCTGGCACAACAGGCCAAGCTGCCGGACAACTTCTGTGAGCTGCTTTACAATGCGGCGCCCATGCATGATATCGGCAAGATAGGTACTCCGGACGCTGTGCTGAAAAAACCGGGGAAACTGGACGCCGAAGAGTGGCGAATCATGCAGCAACACGCCGAAATCGGTGCCGAGATTATCGGTGAGCACCCGGATCCTCTGTTGCAGATGTCCCGGCGCATTGCGCTGACTCACCACGAGAAGTGGGATGGCTCAGGTTATCCCAATGGCTTGAAAGGCAATGATATTCCCATTGAGGGGCGAATCGTCGCCATTGCCGATGTTTTCGATGCCTTGACGTCGATTCGACCATACAAGAAGGCCTGGAGCATAGAAGATACCATGGCGTTACTGGAGTCTGAGGCGGGGAAACACTTCGACCCTGAACTGGTGGAACTGTTCAAACAGATACTGCCCCAGGTGATAGAGGTGCGTGATACTCACATGGAAACTGAGTCCGGCACTGAATAGCGACAAACTGCGGATAAAAATAAAGGCGCCGACGGCGCCTTTATTGGGTCATTCATTGTTACTCCTGCTCTTCCAGAGAGTAGGGCAGAGGCAGTACCGTCAGTTCGCTGTTTTCATCATCGGCGATGCGGAATTTGGCGCCGACTTCTGTGTCATTGGCCAGCACTGCGGTCAGCAACAACTCGCCATTTCGTTGTACGGCTTCAATAATGCTGCCGCCCTTACGAAAACCTTCATCCAGCGCCATCTCCAGCGAGGTTTCCGGGGTGACATCGACAGTGGCTTTACCCTTGAGAATATAGAGGGCTCGCTTGTTGCCGCCGCGATACTTCATTCTGGCCACGGTTTCCTGGCCCATGTAGCAGCCCTTGGTGAAGCTGATGCCGTTGATGGCCTGCAGGTTGCACATTTGCGGTACAAATTGGCCCATGTGTGATGCCGGCAGGTTAGGGTAGGCGGCAAGGATTTCCAGCTCTTGCCAGGCACTGGCATCGACTGGAGGCTGCTGGCACAAGGCATCGGCCCGGGCCTTGGGTAGAACCAGAATAAAGCGCTCGCCGTCCTGTAGTACCGCACCGTCATCGACAGCACTTACTTGCTGCTCTGGACTGAAGCCCGGGAACTGCTCTGCCAGCCAAGTGGCAGCCTTGGCGCCGGCTACACCCAAGAGACTGTAATCGTCGCTGACATCGACCAGTTCGGCCTTACTGAACACAGCGTACTTCTTCAGTTGCGGCAAGTCGGCAGCCAGGGTATCCCTTGGCATCATCAATATCAGGGCATCACCCAGGGCAAAGGTTCTGAAACTTGAAAGCATTTTGCCTTTGGGATCGCAGTGAGCGCCCCAACGCCACTGCTCGGCCGTGAGAGAGCTGATATCCGTGGTGACCTGACCATGGATAAAGCTGCGGCCCTGTTCACCGGTAACGGCAAGCAGACCCAAGTGAGAGAGGCGGGAAATAAGCAGATCCGGAATGCCGGCATCCAGTGGCCAATCGGGCTGAGAAACGCAAATGCTCATAACAAGATCCTGAGATTGAAGGCATTAAGAGATCTGCGATTGTAGCGGATTTGACAGAAATAAACAGGGCGCCGATAGCAATATGGCGCCCTGTGAAAGCCTCAAAAATCAGAACAGCAGTCTGGTACGGATAGTACCTTCGATAGACTTGAGTTCTGTCAGTGCTTCTTCAGCCTGGGTGGTATCTACCTCCATCACCACATAACCTATGGTGGCCGTGGTTTGCAGATACTGGGCTGAAATGTTGATGCCTTTTTCCGAGAACGCCTGGTTAATCTTGATCAGAATACCGGGGCGGTTATGGTGAATATGCAGCAGGCGGGAGGCATCTTTATGCTGCGGCAGCGATACTTCCGGGAAGTTGACTGCCGACAGGGTAGAGCCGTTGTCTGAGTATTTGGCCAGCTTGCCGGCAACCTCAATACCTATGTTTTCCTGGGCTTCTTCTGTGCTGCCGCCTATGTGGGGGGTCAGTAACACATTGTCCAGACCGCGCAGCGGGCTTTGGAATTCGTCAGTATTGGACTTGGGCTCAACCGGGAACACGTCGATGGCGGCACCAGCCAACTGTTGCTCCTTGAGGGCTACCGCCAGGGCGTCGATATCCACCACAGTGCCGCGGGAAGCATTGATCAGTATGCTGCCTTTGCGCATCATCGCCAGTTCGGCCTGGGCAATCATCTCTTTGGTTTGTGGTGTTTCAGGCACATGCAGGCTGACCACATCGGCTTGAGACAGTAACTGCTCCATGGAATGTACCTGCTGGGCGTTACCCAGCGGCAGCTTATCTTCGATATCGAAGAAGATCACTTTCATCCCCAAGGTTTCGGCGAGGATCCCCAGTTGGGTACCGATATGGCCATAACCTATGACCCCCAGGGTCTTGCCACGGGCTTCGAAGCTGCCATTGGCGCTCTTGAGCCAGCCACCACGATGGGCCAGGGCGTTGCGCTGCGGAATACCGCGCAGCAGCATGATGATTTCACCGAGTACCAGTTCGGCCACGCTGCGGGTATTGGAGAAGGGCGCATTGAACACAGGAATACCCAGTTGCTCGGCAGCCTTGAGGTCGACCTGGTTGGTGCCGATACAGAAACATCCTATGGCAACCAGCTTTTCCGCCTGTTGTAATACTTCTTGGGTCAGTTGGGTACGGGAGCGGATTCCGACGAAATGGGCATCTTTGATCGACTGCTGCAGCTCTGAGCCGGAGAGTGATGCCTTGTGATACTCGATATTGGTATAGCCAGCCCTTTCCAGCACATCGACGGCTGATTGGTGGACGCCTTCCAACAACAGGATTTTAATTTTATCCTTGTCCAGCGAGTGTTTCGCCATGATATAGGTACCCTCTTGATTATTAACTAATGTACGTATGCTATGATGCTTTCGCCCATGCCCAATCAAAGTAGCACTTTTTTCAGGTGAAGTGGAGGGCTAGATGGCTAAAGTATTTTTTCCTAATTGAGAACAATCACTGGCATAAGGAAAGTGGCTTGAAAAACACAATTATCTGGCTGGTCATTTATTTTGTGGTACTTATCTGGTCGGCGATAGCGCCTAAAGATGATTTCACTTGGTGGCTGGAGGCGCTGCCTGGGATGCTGGCGCTGCCGATACTGTTTTTTACCCGCAAACGTTTTCCGCTGACTCCGCTGCTTTATGGCCTGATCTTGGTGCATTGCCTGATACTGTTTGTCGGCGCCCACTACACCTATGCCGAGGTGCCACTGTTCGATACTTTAGCGCAGTGGATGGGCTCTGAGCGTAACAACTACGATAAACTGGGTCATTTGGCCCAAGGATTTATCCCGGCAATGATTGCCAGGGAGATACTGCTGCGTAATCAAGCAGTGAAACCTGGTGCCTGGTGTGCTTTTCTGGTCAGTTGTTTTGCCTTGGCCTTGTCGGCTTTCTATGAACTGATTGAATGGTGGGTTGCCGCGGCTACAGGTACAGGTGCCGAGGCCTTTCTCGGCACCCAGGGCTATGTCTGGGATACCCAGTCGGATATGCTGATGGCTCTTATCGGTGCCATCGCCGCCTTGCTGGTTTTATCCTCATTTCATGACCGCCAGTTGCAGCGTCTTGGTGCCGATTGACAGGTCGGGACAGAGAGAGCCATATACAGTCTTTACAATATTTCATCTGGCAATGCGACTAAAGATTGTTAGAATCATACTTTATGGTGATGAAAACCGGACACTATCTGGTCAGAATCATCTGATACTTTTTGTGTAAGCTCACGGAAAGTGATTAAGGAAGCTATCCCTTTAGGGATATGAGCGAGACTTTTCAGGGAGAAGAGTAAATATGAGTAGTATCAATGAGTTGGTTTTTATAAACCAGATAGCCGCCCCTTGTCATTTGGCCATACTGGCCGAGTCCATTGGTCTTAAGACCCGTATAGTACGCCACCCGGAACAGTTGGATCCGCAGAAGAGCGATAGTACTTTCTATCTAATTTCTCAGAAGGGGTCGGCGCTGGACAATAAGGGCATTCCTCTGCTGGCCAGCCGTCTGGTCTCTCATGTTCCTGTCGCCCTCTATCAAGTTGCCAGAGGTTCACTGGATCAGGAATCGGCTATGTTGCTGGGGATCCGCGGGGTACTTTATTCAGATCAGCGCATCGATCTTATGCTTACTGGCCTGCGCAAGATGGTGGCCGATGAGCTCTGGTACGACAGAACCCTTATCAGCAAGATGTTCCGTAAGCTGGTCAAGACCTTGGACACTGGCAATGAGATGTCGGCCGATACGGTTTCCATGCTGCAGATGTTGACCCGGCGTGAACGTACCATTATTCAGCTGGTTTCCAGTGGTGCCAGGAATAAAGAGATAGCCCAACGTCTGTGTATCAGTGAGCATACGGTCAAGGCGCATATTTCATCGATTTTCCGCAAGACTCAATCTCGTAATCGAGTCGAATTGTTGCGTTGGGCCCAGACCTATCAGAGTCACTTCGATCTCATCAGTTGATTTGTCGCTAGATCCAGCCTGAACTTGGCCCCGAATGGGGCTTGTTTATGCTTTGATGGCTTTTATGTAAGCCAAGTCAGTGGAAAATTCCTGTCAGAGTGCGGCAATCGCCGCTGCTTTGTGTTTTTTTGCGCGTCGGGAATGGCTTTCAGCCAAAGCCATGATAGCCGTTGTGCCAGCGACCTGAAGTCGCGGGGCAAATGAGTCGATGCACAAGGGCCAATTCACCATCCCTGGCTCGCGTTCGAAAGCATGTTGCTGCGCAACTCTCGCCGAGTCACAGGAGCGCCTGTGCATAAGCCTGCGGCAGGCAATGGGAGACCGTCCGTCGCTGGAAGCCCTGCCAATACTAATTAGTAACTTTTAGTTAGAAGCCATGATAGCCGCTGTGCCAGCGGCCTAAAGTCGTGGTGTAAATGCCTCCATGCACAAGGGCCAGTTCGCCATTCCTGGCTCTCGCTCGCAGCCAGTCGCTGCGCGACACTCGCCAAACCACACCGGACAAGGGGCTTTGCTTGTCCAAAGCCCCTTGCATCCCCAAGGACACCCCGACGTAGCCGAAATCCCCGCTGGCTTATGAAGCAAATTGGCTACACTCAGGACTCGCCAAATGCATCCATGCATAAGGGCCAGCTCGCCTTCCTTGGCTCGCGCTCATGAACTTGTCGCTTCGCAACATTCGCCTTGATCGACCTTCGAGCCTCGACCTCCCTGTCTCGGCTACGCCAATTTACAACAACGCCGGCGGCGGCTCCGAAGGGGGAATTGGTGCAATCATAGCTTTGCTAGAAATTGCTTATATACCTACAGACATACGCCTATTTTCCAGGCACAGGCGGAACTGTGACCGTCGAAAACAGGGCCGAATTTTGTTCCTGACAAATTCGGCATTTCCTACGTCCATGTAGGTCAGATGTTTTCGTCGAGGCTACAAGGACGTATTCACGCCGTGTCACAGGATCGCCTGTGCGAGAGGCCGTTTTCGGACGTCCTGTCCTTCACGGCATTCGGGCTTCCTGCCCATCCGCACCGCAGGTGATGGGCTGTAACTTAGCTGGCAGCTAAAACCAGGTTTATTAGTGAGATTTGGTTCAAAGCCATGATAGACGCTGTGCCAGCGGCCTAAAGTCGTGGTGTAAATGCCTCCATGCACAAGGGCCAGTTCGCCATTCCTGGCTCTCGCTCGCAGCCAGTCGCTGCGCGACACTCGCCAAACCACACCGGACAAGGGGCTTTGCTTGTCCAAAGCCCCTTGCATCCCCAAGGGCACCCCGACGTAGCCGAAATCCCCGCTGGCTTATGAAGCAAATTGGCTACACTCAGGACTCGCCAAATGCATCCATGCATAAGGGCCAGCTCGCCTTCCTTGGCTCGCGCTCATGAACTTGTCGCTTCGCAACATTCGCCCTGCTCGACCTTCGAGCCTCGACCTCCCTGTCTCGGCTACGCCAATTTACAACAACGCCAGCGGCGGCTCCGAAGGGGGAATTGGTGTAATTCTGTTAGCACTGAGTAGCTTGAAACATCTGAAGTGTCTGCAGACATACACCTCATTTTCAGGCACAGGCGGAACTGTGACCGTCGAAAACAAGGATGTTTTCGTCGAGGCTACAGGGACGTATTCACGCCGTGTCACAGGATCGCCTGTGCGAGAGGCCGTTTTCGGACGTCCTGTCCTTCACGGCATTCGGGCTTCCTGCCCATCCGCACCGCAGGTGATGGGCTGTAACTTAGCTGGCAGCTAAAACCAGGTTTATTAGTGATATTTGGTTCAAAGCCATGATAGCCGCTGTGCCAGCGGCCTAAAGTCGTGGTGTAAATGCCTCCATGCACAACGGCCAGTTCGCCATCCAAGGCTCGCGCTCGAAAGCATGTTGCTGGCGCAACTCTCGCCATGTCACAGAATCGCCTGTGCATAAGCCTGCGGCAGGCAATGGGAGACGTCCGTCGCTGGAAGCCCTATCAATGTTATTTGGCTATATTGAACTGAAAGCCATGTTAGCCGTTGTGCCAGCGGCGAATACTCGCCTTGCTATTCGATGCTTATGGTATGGGGTTCCCAGGAAACCGCTGGAACCATAAGTTTTCAAGCCATAATGACTCACGCTCAGTTGGCAATTGGACAAACAAAAAGGGAGCCAAGAGGCTCCCTTTCGCATAAAGTACCAGAGTGATTAGTTCTGGATAACAGTGGCAACGTTGTAGTCGCCGCTTTGGGTTACGCTGATAGCGTTGCTGGTACCGGCCTGAGAACCGACAACCAGGTTTTCGTTACCGCTTTGGGTGATCATCAGGCTGTTACCTGTACCAACTACGGCGAAGGCGCCACCGTCAACACCGCTCACCCAGTTGTTGTCGCCGCTTTGAACGATTTGAGCCAGGTTGTCATCACCCAGGATCAGCAGGTCTACCAGGTTGAGGTCACCGCTTTGAGTGGTTTCGATATCGGCATTGTCATAGCCAACAACAGTGACCAGAGCTTCGTTGGCGCTGCCATCTTGCTCCATATCAACTTCGTTGTTCTCACCTTCCAGCTCGGCATAGGCAAAGTTTTCAGTGCCTTCCTGATGGATTTCGATCTGGTTGTCTTCACCTGTGGCGAATGCAACCAGCTCGTTGTAATCGCCCTGTGAAGTCAGGTCCATGCTGTTGTCAGTGCCATAGGCGGCGGCAGTAGCGAAGTTGGTGCTGCCATCCTGCTCCAGGTCGATGTTGTTGTCGTCACCCCAGATTTGGAATTCAACGCCGTTGGTGTCGCCTTCCTGCTGGATATCGACTACGTTGTCGCTACCTTGAATATCGGCAACCAGCAGATCGCCTACCGCGTTGCCATCACCTTTCTGGTAGATTTCAACGTCGTTGTCATCACCTGTGGTGAATTCGAGTACTGCGGTGTTGGCAGTGCCGGTTTGCATCATTTCGATGTTGTTTTCAGAGCCGGACAGGGCGTAAACAAAACCAGTGTTCAGATCGCCTGCCTGATCGATTTCGATGCTGTTGTTATCACCGGCAACGCCACGCACGCCACCTATGTTGCTGTTGCCTTCCTGCAGCACGGTCACAGAGTTACCGTTACCTACGTTGGGGCTGAAATCAACGGCTATCATGCCGGCTTCGTTGTTGTTACCGTTTTGGCTGATATAGCCGGAGTTGTCGTTGCCGTTGACACGGAATACTGCGAAGTTGGTGTCACCGTTTTGGTTTACTTCGGCGCTGTTGTTGTCACCGATCAGCTCAACATTGGCTTCGTTGAAGAAACCGGATTGAGCGACAGTTGCAGTGTTGACGTTACCGTCTACATCGACGCTGGCCACGTGCCAGTCTTCATTCTGAGTCACTATAACTTTGTTTTCGTCGCCCTTGGAATCAACATAGGCTTCGTGCCAAACACCGTCTTGAACCACGGTGGCTTCCTGGGCAGAACCTTCCTGATTGATGACTGCCAGGTTCAGAATGCCGGTTTGCTCGGCATAGACTTCCTGACCTACAGTGCTGCGGCTCTGCTGGTTAACTGAGATTTCGTTGACACTGCCGGCGAAGGCTTGGGCACTCATACCCAGACCCGTTGTGATAGCCAGTGCAATCAGTGACTTTTTAGCTTGAGATTTCATTAAACGCTCCCTGTGTTTTTAATACTGCGTGATGCTGATAGTGGCAGCATCGGCAATTTGTTGTATCGAAAAATTGGCGCTGCCAAGCTGGTTGAGTTGCACCAGATTGTCATTGCCTATTTGAGTGATGTTTGCCTTATTGGCGTCACCCACCTGCATCATTTCAACCTGGTTATTGACCCCGAGTTGTACTACTTGTGCCTGATTCCCCAACCCGGCCTGGGTGAGGATGGCGCTGTTGTCAATTCCGGCTTGAACTATGATGGCTTGGTTGAAACTGCCTTGTTGCATCAGGTCGACCAAGTTGTCGCGACCCTGAGTTTCCAGCAGTGTCTGGAGGGTGACTGGCAACTCCTGTAGTGCATTTACCTGGCGCTCTGTCGCTGCTGTACCAAGACTGGTCAACAAAACGGCTGAACCAAACAGGATTTTTGCGAGTACCGACACCTAAGACTCCTTTTCGTACATATCCTTGATTGAACCAGAGTGGAACAAATCAGCAACAAAAGTTACGCGTATGGGACGGGTGCCGCAATCGGAGTTAAAGGCTATTTAGGCTTTAGTCGATATTGTCTGGGTTTGAAGGTTTGATTTTATTTAGTATATTGAAAAATAAGTTTTTATTTTTATTTTTCAGATGTTTTTAAGATTCAAAATACCTAACCCGTCTAGTATCAAAGTCGTATTTTTCAGTTTGCTACTTTCTCTCTTGTTTTCATTGCGGTAACAATCTATTTGCAATAAATAAACGCCGGATTTCACTCGCTGGCCATTGTTTGCCTGTCGTTTCAAGGAAGTGCCGCAGATGCAAGCCGTTCCGGATACCAAGGGATTATAAGGACTATAGGAAGCCCGAATATGTTGAAAAAATTCTCGCCATTGGCGGTGGCTGTCGCTGGTGTTATGGCGCTTGGCGCCGCTCCTGCAATGGCTAAAAACGAGATCCGTTACGCCAAGGACTCTATCCTGGTGGTTTACAAGGATAATGCCACCAAAGAGGAGCGCATCGCGGCTCAGCGTCTGGTTCGTGGCACTCTGCGTGATGCCAATGCCGATGGTATAGATGACAAATTTGCCCGCTTGCTCGATGGCCGTCTGGCCAAGCTGAATCTGCGTCAAGGCGCCGATATTGAACAGGCGATCAAGATGATCTCCAGCCACCCAGCGGTTAAATATGCTGAACCCAACTACATTCTGCGGGCCATAGGCATGCCGGATGATCCCCGTTTCCCTGAGCTCTGGGGCATGCACAACACTGGGCAAACCGGTGGTGTGGCTGACGCCGATATTGATGCTCCCGAAGCCTGGGATGTCACTACAGGCAGCTCGGATGTGATCATTGGGGTTATCGACACCGGGGTTGACTATAACCATCCGGACTTGCAGGCCAATATGTGGGTTAACCCGGGTGAAATTCCGGGTAACGGCATAGATGATGACGGCAACGGCGTGATTGATGATGTTCACGGTTTCAGCTCGGCCAACAATAATGGCGATCCCATGGACGGCAACGGCCATGGTACCCATGTATCCGGCACCATTGGTGCCAAGGGCAACAATGGTCTGGGTGTGGTCGGGGTTAACTGGGATGTGAAGATCATTGGTTGTCAGTTCCTGACCCCTGCCGGTACAGGTTCTACCGCGGATGCCATCGCCTGTATCGACTATATGACTGATCTCAAGGTGAATCACGGCGTTGATATCAAAGCAACGAACAACTCCTGGGGCGGCGGTGGTTTCAGCCAGGCGCTGAAGGACTCCATCGAAGCCGCCGGTGAAGCCGGTATTCTGTTCCTGGCTGCGGCCGGTAATGACACCAGTGACAATGATGTCAGCCCTCATTATCCGTCCAACTATGAATCGGACATAGTGATGTCTATCGCCAGTACCGATAGCTCGGATGGTATCTCCTGGTTCTCCAACTGGGGTGCTACCAGCGTAGACATGGCGGCGCCTGGCAGTGCCATTCTGTCAACGGTTCCAGGTGGTGGTTACGAGAGTTATTCGGGTACTTCCATGGCTACGCCTATGGTGACCGGGGTGGCGGCTCTGGTGTGGTCCATCAACCCGGATCTGACACCGCTTGAGATGAAAGAACTGTTGATGAATTCGGGTGATGCCAATGCGGCCATGACTGGCAAGAGTGTTGCCGGTACCCGTCTGAACGCGGCCAACGCGCTCGATCAAGCCAACCCAAGCCCAAGTTATCGCTTCAGCGTGACTCCGGCTGCCCGCACTATCGAAGCCGGTGAAAGCACCAGCTATGACTTCAGTGTCGGTAGTGTGGCCGGTTGGGATGGTAGTGTTGAGCTGAGTGTCAGTGTGGAGCCGGCTCTGGAAGGGGTATCTTTGTCTGCCGCCAGCGTGGGTGCCGGTGACAGCTTTACCCTGAACGTAGCCAGTACCGCCGAGACTCAGTGGGGCGATTACGCCATCACGGTATCGGGTAATGACGGCAGTATTGAAAAGAGCAGTGTGGTGAGCCTGGAAATCATCCCTCAAGGGCTGAATGACTTCCCATACAGCAATGATACCCCAGTGGCTATTGCCGATAACACCACAGTGACCAGCACCATTGAGATCGCCGATCCGCTGCAGATCTTTGGTGTCAATACCAACGTCAACATCAGCCACACCTGGATTGGTGATTTGACAGTGACCCTGACTTCGCCATCCGGCACCGAAGTGGTGCTGCATAATCGCGAAGGCAGCAGCAATGACGATATCGTCAAGAGCTGGGATCTGGGCGACTTCAACGGTGAAATTGCCCAAGGTACCTGGACTCTCAGCGTGACTGACCATGCCGGTGGTGATACAGGCACCCTGAACAACTGGGGTATGGTGATCACGGCGCTGGGTGAAGCCGGTCCTTCAGCACCTAATGCCGGCTTTGACTATCAAGCCGAAGGTTTGAGCGTCAGTTTCAGCAATAGCAGCTCTGATATCAATGATGATATCGCCGGCTACCACTGGGATTTCGGTGACGGCTCTGTCTCCAGCGAGGCAAACCCTCAACATGTGTATGCTGAGGCCGGTACCTACACAGTGACCCTGACAGCGACCGATGCCACCGAGCTCAGCGACAGTGTCAGCATGGAAGTGCAGGTATTTGCCCACAGCATCTCTGCCGATATCAGCCGCGCCCTCAAGTCCCGTCGTGGCAGCGCCATGGTCGATGTTAACTGGAATGGTGCCCTGGGTGATGAAGTGGCGATTTTCCGCGACGGTGAGCAGGTTGCGACCACCGCCAACGATGGCCAGTTCCGTGACCGCTTCAATACCGAAGCCAATAGCGTGACTTATCAGGTTTGTGAACTGGGAGCCGAGCTTTGCTCTGATCCTGTTGTTGCTCAATTCTGATAACCCAAATAGATGAAAGCGGCCATCCGGCCGCTTTTTTTATGGTCATATCGCGCAAAAATTAATTTTTGATGACGGGGAGAGATAATTAGTTTCGAGGTTTACTGATTATTTGATGTAAAAATATTTGTCTGTTTTATCGACCATATCATACGGCTTATTATATTTTATAGAAGACAGGCTTTATTTGTTGTCTAACTATTTATTTATTAAATAACAGCTTGGGTTGAAACAGGGTTTTCTGCTTTGTTCTCAGTTGAGAACATGGTGGTTAATTAATGATTTATATAGAATTTGCGTTCGGTATAACTGTTGCCTAAATGTGATTAAACCACTTCAATTGACCGTTCTTCTCTGGGACAATCCCGCGGCACGTTAATAGAAATTAACGGCATTATTACAATAAAAGGGGTTGATAATATGGATAATGTTAACAAGCTGACAGCCATTGCGATTGCCGTGGCTGCCACCATTCCAGTGATGGCCAATGCCGATGTTTTAATCAGCGAATACGTTGAGGGCAGCGCCAATAATAAAGCCATAGAGCTATATAACTCTGGTGATAGTCAAGTCGATTTAAACGGCTATAAATTGGTGCGGTATAAAGATGGCGCTACTGATGCCTCCGATATGCTGCTATTGGATGGCCAAAGCATGGCGGCCAAGGGGATTAAAGTGATTCTGCATCCCAATGCTGAAATAAGCTTGCCTGCTGGAGTCGACAGTCTCAAGGGCAATCTCTATTTCAATGGCGGTGATGCGGTAGCCCTGATGAAAGATGGCGTCGTCGTCGATATTGTCGGCGCCGTGCCTACCCCAGCCGACTGGGGCCTGAATATCACTTTGGCCCGCAGCAAGTCGGTGCTCACTGCCTCGACGCAATTCAATGCCGCCGATTGGCAACCTATGGGCACTGATAACTTCAAAGGACTCGGCAGCCTGGATGAGGCTGCAGCCCCTGAAGTTACGGCATTCAGCTGTGATGGCGCCACGCTGACACCCATCTATGAAGTGCAGGGGAGCGGAGATCGCAGTCCGTTGGTCCCTGAGGGCAAGTTCGAATCCGACAGCGAATACACCCTCAAGGGGGTGGTCAGTGCCCGTGGCGACAGCCTGTTCAAAGGCTTTTATCTGCAAGATCCCAAGGGAGACAACTCGCCTTTCACCTCCGACGGCATCTTTGTATTCCTAGGTGAAGCTGCGCCGGAAACAGTGCAGCCCGGTGTCGAGGTTTGCGTACAGGGTAAGGTCAAGGAGTACTATGGCCTGACTCAGTTGGATATCAAGGCCGACAAAAAATTTGCCGTGGGTGAGTTTACCCAACTGCCGGTGGCTGCGCCTTTTTATGTGGCAGACGGTGAAACCCTGCAGCAAGCGCTGGAGCGCTTTGAAGGCATGAAGGTAGTACTGGATGCCGGCAGTGATCTCAAGGTCAGCCGTAACTTCAGCTTTGACTACGATGCCCGTCGCAACAATCTTATGTTGTCTCACAAGGCGCCGCTGCTGAAGCCGACCCAGGTACACCTGCCGCTGTCGCCAGAGGCGATGGCACTGGAGCAAGCCAACCGTGCTAACCAATTGTTTGTTGAGTCAGACTTCAAGACCAAAGACGGCGAGCTGCCCTGGATGCCGGACTTCAACCCAGAGACAGGATATCTGCGGGTTGGCGACCAGTTAACCGGCCTTGAGGGGGTTATAGGATACAGCTATAACCAGTATCGTCTGGTGGCAACCAACAGTATTACTCCTGGGGATATATTACGCGGCGACGATCGCAGCCAAGCACCGGCTATTGCCGAGAAGGGGGATATCCGGGTCGCCAGCTTCAATGTGCTTAATTTCTTCAACGATGCCGTTGGTGGTGACGCCAATCCAACAGGTGATAACCGCGGCGCCCTCAGCGAAGAAGAGATGCTGTTGCAACGCACTAAAATAGTCAATGCCATTACTGCCATGAACGCCGACATAGTGGGTTTGATGGAGATTGCCAACAACGGCTTTGGCGAGAAAAGCGCCATCCGCAATCTGGTCGATGCGCTCAATGAGCAGCAAGCCGATGAGGATATCTATGCCTTTGTAGAGATAGCCGACGCCGACAAAAAAGATGGTAAGTATCTCGGCGGCGATGCCATTACCGTGGGCATGCTTTATCGCCCCGCCAGGGTGACTCCGGCAGCCGAGGCTTTTGTGATTGCGACTCCAGAGCAGCATGCCGCTGAAGCGGTTGCCAGCCGGGAAGTCGATGGCAAGCAGGAAGCCAGCCCTGCCTTTGATAAGTATCAGCGCTACAGTCTGGGACAGAAGTTCAACATAGCAGATCAGAGCCTGACTCTGGTGGTGAATCATCTCAAGTCCAAGGGCTCGGGTTGTCTTGAGGATTGGCTGAACTTTGATGAGAACCGGGATCCTCAGGATCTGCAGGGCAAGTGCAACGCCTTCAGGGTGTCAGCTGCCAAAGTTTTGGGAGAAGCCTTGCAAAAGATCGACGGCGATCTCCTGGTGATCGGCGATCTCAATGCCTATGGTCTGGAAGATCCTGTGCGGGTGCTGACCGACTATGATGCCACCCAATCAGAACGGGTTCTGCGTACCGCCTCCTGGACCACTCTGAACGGTAAGGTCTACGAGCATCAGGGAACTGAAATCAACAAGGGGTATGGGCTTATCAACCTCAACACCTTGGCCCATGGTGTCGATACTTTCTCCTACAGCTATAACGGTGAGTTGGGAAATCTCGACCATGCACTGGCCAACGCCAGTCTGGCGGAGCGTTTGGTTGCCATTGAAGACTGGCATATCAACTCGGTCGAATCCAACATGTTCGAGTATGGCAAGAAGTACACAGGTGAATTGCCCAAGTCTGACAATGCCTTCTCGGCTTCGGATCATGACCCTGTGATAGTGGCACTCAGCTATCCTGCCAAGGTTGAGCCTTCCAAACATGATGGTGGTGCCTTGGGGTATCTGTCACTGCTGTTTCTCGCAGCATTGGGGCTGCGCCGCCGCGGCTAAAGCTCTCAAGTCTTGATTGACACCCACCCGGTCAGAGGATTGCGCTGGCCGGGTTTACTTGGATACAGGCAGCCAAGTACACTGATTTTCCTATTGGAGTACTAAGGATAACAATAAGATGAGTATTTGGTTTCGACCCATCACCCTGGAAGATTGTGCCAAACTGGATGCCGGTATGGGGGGCAAAGGCACTTTGATGCAGACCCTGGGGATCCGCATCACTGAGATAGGTGATGACTATATGGTAGCCAGCATGCCTGCGTCTCCGGCTATCCACAACCCACTTGGGATAGTACATGGTGGTGCCAATGTGGCGCTGGCAGAGACGGTGGCCAGCTATGCCGCCAATTTTGCGGTGGACTTTGAAAACTACTATTGTGTAGGTCAGGAGATCAACGCCAATCACCTGCGGGCAGCCCGCAATGGTGAACTCAAGGCAACAGCCAGAGCCGTACATTTGGGCAAACGCAGCTCTGTCTGGGAAGTGCTTATTCATAACAGCGCCGGTGAGCTGACCTGTATTTCCCGTATGACCGCGGCCGTGGTCAAGCGCTGACAGCTTCACTCAAGGGCGCTCTGACTCAGGGGACAGAGATGAATGCAAGGGAGTTTCTGCTGAAAGCCAGTGAGATAGACGCCATGAAAGGGGAGGAGCGGACGCATTTCCTCAACCCCAATGCGGTGCGACTTAGAAAATCTCTCGGTGATGTCATCGGCCTTGCTCATCTTGGAGTGCATCTGATTGAGCTGGCGCCCGGGCGTGACAGCACCGAATACCACCTTCATTATTTTGAAGAAGAGTGTATTTATGTGCTCGAAGGTGAAGGCGAGGTGTGTATCGATCAACAAGTCTTCGCCATCGGGGTCGGGGACTTTATCGCTTTCCCGGCCGGCAGTGTGGCTCATGGCATGAACAACACTTCCGAGAGGCCGCTCAAATATTTAGTCATGGGACAACGCCTCAGCCATGATGTGGCCGACTATCCTTATAAGGGTAAACGCCTTTATCGTAATCAGGGGTGTTGGGATCTGGTGGATCTCGACACCATTAGCCATCCCAAATAGGGGAGCTTGAATGGATACAATCAATATATGGGAGTGGGTCGGTTATCTGGCATCGGTAGTGGTGGCCATCTCTCTGATGATGTCCAATATCAAACGACTGCGCTGGTGGAACCTGCTTGGAGCGGCGCTGTTTGTTGCCTATGGGATCGCCATTGCTGCATATCCTGTGGCTTTGGTGAACTTCTTCATAGTGCTTATCGATGCCTATTACCTGGTTAAACTCTATCGTAGCCCTGAGCCTGATTTGCCGGCCGCCCCTCAGGCAAGCCCGGAAAAATCTGAGGATCAGCAAGGCTGACAACCCGGTGTCAGGGGGCCCCAGACGCCAGTTTCTAGAAGGTTTGTTGCTTTTGTGGCAATGTACGTTTGCTCTGCTTCAGCCGTTTTTCATCTCGACTGGCAGTCACTGCTATCTCGGTTATGCATTTCTTTTCCCCGCTTCTCAATCCCAAACTCGACTTAATCTATAAATGGAATTGTGATAATCAGTTTTAATCGTTTTTAAAAATGTCGTCGCCTGACTAAGATGACCACATCGCCAATACGACTGCTCAAGGGAGCACCTATGGCCACCATATTCGATGTGATTGAAAACTGGTTAAACGAGACAAAGGATTAAGGAGCACGAGATGAGTCAGAAGCAATATATCACCAGCCAGAGCGGCGCCCCCATCGCAGACGATCAGAATTCCCTCTCCGCCGGAGAGCGTGGTCCCCTGTTGCTGCAGGACTGGCACCTGATTGAAAAGTTGGCCCACTTCAACCGCGAGCGGATCCCTGAGCGGGTAGTGCATGCCAAAGGCACGGGGGTTTATGGCACCTTCACAGTGACCAATGATATGAGCCAATACACCATAGCCGAACATTTCCAGGGGATTGGCACCCAGACCGAGGCCTTTGTTCGCTTCTCGACCGTAGGCGGTGAGATGGGCAGCGCCGATGCCGAGCGCGATCCCCGTGGCTTTGGGGTTCGTTTCTACACCAAGCGCGGTAATCACGACATTGTGGGCAACAACACCCCCACCTTCTTCCTGCGTGACGGCATCAAGTTTCCTGACTTTATCCACACTCAGAAGCGGAATCCGCACACCAATTTGAAAGATCCTCAGGCGATGTGGGACTTCTGGTCGCTCAACCCAGAGTCCTTGCATCAGGTGACTGTATTGATGTCTGACCGGGGCATTCCGGCCAACTATCGGCAGATGCATGGCTTTGGTTCGCACACCTTCTCATTTTGGAATGCCAAGGGTGAGCGCTTCTGGGTCAAATTCCACTTCAAGACAGAGCAGGGCATAGCCAACCTGACTGAAGAGCAGGCCGCCAAGGTGAAGGGAATCGATCCGGATCATGCCCAGCGTGACATGGTGGCGGCAATCCAAGATGGCAACTTCCCCAGTTGGAAGCTCAAGGTACAGATAATGCCGGAAGCCGATGCCAATACTTACCATATCAACCCGTTTGATTTGACCAAGGTATGGCCACATAAGGACTACCCGCTGATTGAGGTTGGGGTACTGGAGCTCAATCGTCTGCCTCAGAACTACTTCGCCGAAGTAGAGCAGGTGGCACTGGCGCCGAGTAACCTGGTTCCCGGTGTCGGCGCGTCACCGGACAAGATGTTGCAGGCTCGCCTGTTTGCCTACGCCGATGCCCAGCGCTATCGGATAGGAGCCAACTATAACCAGTTGCCGGTGAACTGCCCTCATGCGACTCAGGCCAATCATCATCAACGTGCCGGTGCCATGGCCGGGGCTCAATGCCCTTACCATGGTAGCCAGACAGGTGGCGATGCGTCGGCAAACTATGGCCCCAACTCGCAGCCTAGCAGCCTGCAGGATGCGACCGAGTTCAAAGAGCCGCCGCTGCGCCTGGATGGTGAAGCCGACAGATACAGCCGTTATGGCCAGGATGACTACACCCAGGCTGGCAACCTTTACCGCTTGTTGCCGGAAGAGGAAAAAGCCAGGCTTATCAGCAATATCTGCGGTACTCTGAGTCAAGCGACTCAGGATGTGCAGCAGCGAATGATTGGCCACTTTAGCCAGGCCGATGCCGACTACGGTCGCCGGGTGCAAGAGATGCTGGCCAGCTGATAGCGGCACGCCGGAAATAACAGGGGCAGCTTGAGCTGCCCCTTTTGCGCTGTCAGCGGTTTCCCTATTCCCACAGCAGGGTGGCTATCCCCAATAGGGCAAACAGCAGGGCGCAACCTCTGTGGATCCAGGTCATGGGCAGCTTGTCGGCACTGAAATGGCCAGCCAGCACCACAGGAACATTCGCCAGCAGCATGCCGACAGTGGTGCCTGTTACTACCATCAGCAGGCTATCGTATTTGGCCGACAGCACCACGGTTGCGACCTGGGTCTTGTCACCCATTTCGGCGATAAAGAACAGTAAACAGGTGGCCACAAAGGGGCCATAACGGTAGAAGCGGCTCTCTTCGGCATCGACCTTATCGGGCACCAGCACCCAGAGGGCGATGGCAAAGAAACTGCCGGCAACAAGGTAACGGCCGATATCGGCGCTGAGCCAACCCATGGCCCATTGGCCCAGCCAGGCGGCGGCAAAATGGTTGAGCAGGGTGGCGACAAGGATCCCTGAGATAATCGCGGTCTTGTTTTTGAAACGGGCGGCCAACAACAGGGCCAACAGCTGAGTCTTGTCACCGATTTCGGCTACGGCGACAGTGAGAGTTGAGGCGATGAGTGCTTCCAAAATGGGCGTTCCTTCGGGGTGGCAAAATTCCAAGCACAGTCCACCGCCCACCCCTTTATATTTGTGCGGTATACCGTGCTCAGGTCTTGCCTGGCAAGCCTAAACTTGCTGTAAGCACCATGGCATGAGGCCAAGTGTGTTGATGCTTACCCCTGGGCGGGACCCAGGTTAGCTACTCCCCTAAGACAGAGGCGGCCATTATAACCATAAAGCTCGTCATGGCAACACTGGTCGGCTCAGTGACAGGGGGATTTTACGGTATTTCGTTTATCCGATATGAATCAAGCAGATGTTGTGATGCTCAGTATGCTGTACGCATTGTCTGTTTTTAACTTTTTGGTTTTTAAAGAAATTCCTCTTTGACATCGTTGTCATTTTTGCCTTTACTCATAGAACTCTCAGCCGCAGGAAACTGAGGTGAGAGCTTCTGGGTATTTGGCAAACTGAGCGAAAGCTCAGGACGCAAAGCTTCCGGTCTAAGGCCCTCGGGTTAAGATAGCGGGGCTGCCACAGTCGCTGACTGTGTCTGCAACAGAGTCATTCTCTTGTGTGCCCAAATACCGCTTGTTCAAGGAACTGTCGTTAAGGCAGCAAAATGGAGTATTGCAAAGTGGTTAAATCATCATTTAAAACAACAGCTTTGTCCTTGGCATTGGCAGCCGCTGGGGTAGGGTTATCTACCCAGGCGTTGGCTCATGGCTATGTGAAAAGCCCAGAGTCCAGAGCCTACGCCTGTAATCAACACAACAACACTAGCTGTGGTGCGATTCAGTGGGAACCCCAAAGCGTCGAAGGGCCTTCAGGATTTCCGGCGTCCGGCCCGGCCGATGGTCAGATAGCCAGTGCCGGAAATGCCAGTTTCAGAGAGCTGGATCAGCAGTCATCCAGTCGCTGGACCAAACAACCTGTGAGTGCCGGCCCTATCAACTTTACCTGGCAGCTGACCGCCAATCATGTTACCCGAGATTGGCGTTACTATCTGACCAAGCAAAACTGGGACTCCAACGCACCTTTGAGCCGGGCGGCCTTTGAGTCCGAACCATTTTGCAGTGTCGATGGCGGCATGGTGCAGCCTCCCAAGACGCTGACACATCAGTGTCAGTTGCCACAGCGTAGCGGTTATCAGCTTGTGCTGGCGGTTTGGGAAGTGGGGGATACCAGCAACAGTTTCTACAATGTCATAGATGTGAACTTTGACGGCGCTGCCCCTACTCCTTCCGAATGGCAGGACGTGGGGAATATCAACCCGTCCCAGGATCTTAAGGCTGGCGATCAGGTGTTCACTCGGGTGTTTGGTGACAACGGAGAACAACCTTCGTTGTCGACCCGGCTCACCATAGCCGATGCCGGGCAGGGTAATCATAATACCTGGCCCAGTTTGTTGGCTGAGGCGATCAATGCCGGTGGCGCCGGCCTTAAGGCGGGGCAATTGAATGCCAATGGTGAGATAGTGCCCGTCTATGGCAAGAATGATGTCTTCGCCCAGAATGATTCCGGGATTACCCGGGTCGAAACTGGTTTTGAGTTGGCGCCTCTGCCCGGCGGCGATTTCAGTGTCAGCGGCCTGGGCGACAACTATGAGATAGTCGATGGCAAGGCCAGCGTTGGCTTTACTGTAACCACAGATGCCAGAATGCAGGTCAGTGCCTTTATCAGTACTCATGACGGCAAGGCATCCGGTTCTGCCGTGCAGCAGGTTGACAATAACAGCGCCGACTTCAACATCGAAGTGCTGGAGCCCGCTGCCGGACATTACCACATGCAGTTGAAGGCTCAGACCCAAGAGGGCAAGGAGCTGACCCAGGAGTTTGGTTTCTTCCTGCGTCAAGCCGGTGATACAGCGCCGGCGGATTTCCAGTTCCCTGATGGTTTGGGGTCATACACAGAGGGAACCAGGGTACTGCAGCCCAAAGATGGCAAGATATACCGTTGCAAGCCCTTCCCGGAAAGTGGTTATTGCCGCCAATGGTCGGCCAGTGCGACCCAGTTTGAACCCGGTGTCGGCAGTCATTGGCAACTGGCCTGGATAGCCGAGTGATAAGCGCCTTCCAAAGCTGACTCGATAGCCGCAGCGACTGCTGCGGCTACTGTTTCATGCCTGGTGGTCTTTTCAAGCGCAACAATGCCGTGAAGTAACTCACTAAATTAGTTGGATAAATAAAGTTTCATCTTCAGTTAATCTGGTTTTCTTTTTAAAAGTTTCCATCTTAATAGTTAGTGTCGAAACATTTTTAATAATTTGAAATTTATATAGAATTGGACACTGACTCGCCTTATCCCGCCAATCGAGCCTGTAGTGCAAGCGCCATTTTTAGCCGTCAGAGATGACGGTGACGACTTGCCCACCCAGTCTTAAGGCTTCCCTTCCGGGACGATACGTTTCAAGATGCTGACGCTCATCGGCTTACTCCAGTGGCAATCTCACCGTCTTCCAGGACTGCTTATGCCAGTTTTTGCCTCCATAGGATATGCATGTAAGTCATGAGCGTTATTGAAGACATTCTGTCTGGATCTGAGCTGGCTTTTTTATGCATTTCTCTGGCCTTATGGCCTTTTGCACCCCTGCGTTGGCGGCGGATCCATCTCCCAGGCATTCACTGGAGCACGACACATGATAATGAAAATGAACAAGTTGACCCTGTCGATTATTCTCGCCATGTTGCTGGGTATTGCGACAGGCCAGATTTTGCGCTGGTATTCCCCCGAACAAGCCCAGACCTTTGCAGACAGCATTACCATACTCACAGATATATTCCTTAATCTGATCAAGATGATCATCGCTCCCTTGGTGTTTACCACCCTGACCGTGGGTATCGCCAAGATGGGAGACAGCCGCACTGTTGGCCGGGTCGGCTTGAAGACACTTTCCTGGTTTATGATGGCCTCGGTTATCTCGCTGCTGTTGGGACTCTTGATGGTCAGCTTGCTGGAGCCGGGAGTGGGGCTCGACCTGGCGCTGCCGGACAGCCATGCCGTGACAGGCCTGGAGGCCGGTGGTTTGAGCCTGAGAGAGTTTGTCTCCCATGCGATCCCCAAGAGTGTTATCGGTGCCATGGCCGACAACGAAATTCTGCAGATAGTGGTGTTCTCACTCTTCTTTGGTTTGGCGGCTGCGGCTTGCGGTGAACATGCCAAGCCGGTGATTTCAGTGCTCAGCAGCGGCGCAGATATCATGCTCAAGGTGACAGCTTATGTGATGAACTTTGCTCCTTTTGCCGTATTTGCCGCTATAGGTGCCATGGTGGCCAAGGAGGGCAGTGGCATATTGCTCACCTATGGCAGCTTTATGGGACAGTTTTATCTTTCCATGGGGCTGTTGTGGTTGGTGTTGATTGCTGCGGGTTCCTTGTTCCTCGGCGGCCGTATCCGTCGTTTACTGAGCTTGATGCGTGAGCCCTTGCTGCTGGCATTTTCCACCGCCAGTTCTGAGTCGGCCTATCCGAAAATGTTGCAGCGGCTTGAAGAGTTCGGCTGCAGCAAACGTATCTCCAGCTTTGTGCTGCCAATGGGTTATTCCTTCAACCTGGATGGCTCCATGATGTACTGCACCTTTGCCACCATGTTTATTGCCCAGGCCTATGGCTTTGAGCTGAGTCTGGGGCAGCAGTTGACCATGTTACTGCTGTTGATGGTCACCTCCAAAGGGATGGCCGGTGTGCCCAGAGCTTCGTTAGTGGTGATTGCTGCAACCCTTGGGCAATTCAACATTCCCGAGGCGGGGATCCTGCTCTTGCTCGGGGTCGACCACTTCCTCGATATGGGCCGCTCGGCCACCAATGTGCTGGGTAACAGTATTGCCGCCAGCGTGGTGGCCAAGAGCGAGAATGCCCTCAGTGACACAGCTGACATAGTTCCACAGCCACAAGCTGAGGTCGCGTGAGTCGAACTCAATAAGTGAGTCATGAGCGACTGGGCTTAAATTCACTGCGATATTGTCCTGATAGGCTATCGCAGTGAATAGGCTCTGCCTGGATGCCTTGAACGCCAATTGCTGTGCAAGCCACTCTCTACAAAAGAGAACGCCACGAGGACTTGTTCGCACTTTCCCTAATATCAGCAGCGGCGCATTTACCGATAATGATATTCTGCCCTGTTTTTGATGGAATCGGCCCGCTTTTCGCCTCATGGCCGATAGTCGCGCTTCCCTGCTTGCCCAAGGGCTGTGGCTCTGTTAATGTCCCGGTTAAGTCAATTTTTTGAGAAAGAGCCTCCGTGTTGAGTTTGCATCTCTGCAGTCCCAAATTCCGCTGTCCACGATTTAGTTAGCCCCAGTGGCTTGGTGGCATACCTCTTCTGTTTGCTGAGCTGTTGGGGCCAATGAAACTCCGTAAGGCGGAATTTCATCTGCGGCCAAGACGTTACAGCTTGCCAGCTGCGCTGACAATTCGCCTTTCCCATGAGTTAAATCTGACCTTAAAGATAACAAGACAAAAGAACAGGACGAATTTTAGTGAACTTGAAAATATTGGGCTCTATAGCCATAGTCGCGGGTACTGCGATTGGTGCCGGTATGTTGGCCTTGCCACTGGCAACGGCTGCCATGGGCTTACTGCCGGCACTGTTATTGATGTTGGTCATTTGGGGCATTTCCGCCTACACCTCACTGTTGATGTTGGAAGTCAATCTGCGCTCCGGCGTGGGGGATAACCTACATGCCATCACAGGTAAAGCCTTGGGTAAGACGGGGCAACTGATTCAAAGCGCCGCTTTTCTCAGCCTGCTGTTTGCCCTGACCGCCGCCTATCTGACCGGCGGCGCCGATCTCCTGGTGCTCAAGGCCAAGGCCTGGTTCGATATGACCCTGGATGGCCAGGACGCGGTACTCTTGTTTACCTTGGCTCTGGGCAGTTTTGCCGCCTTGGGAGTCGGTTGGGTCGATAAGCTCTCCCGCGGGCTGTTTTCTGCCATGATAGTCATGCTGGTGCTGGTGGTACTGTTTCTGCTGCCTGAGGTGAATATGAATACCTTACTGGAGCAGGCGCCGACCGATTCCTATGCCAATGTGTGGCTGGCCGCCGTGCCTGTGGTGTTTACCTCTTTTGGTTTCCATGTCTGTATTGCCACTCTGGTGCGCTATCTCGATGGTGACACGGTTTCCCTGCGCAAGGTGCTGCTGATAGGCTCCGGTATTCCGCTGGCCTGCTATCTGCTTTGGCTGTTGGTAACCCTGGGTACCGTTGGCGGTGATACCATTCACGGCTTTGGCGGTTCACTGTCAAAACTCATCAGTGCCTTGCAGGCCATCAGCGAGCAGCCTTTGGTGAGCAAGTGCATTGGGCTGTTTGCCGACTTGGCGTTGATCACCTCGTTTCTTGGAGTGACCCTGAGCCTGTTTGACTTCAGCGCCGAGCTTATCCGCGCCAAGAGTAACTTTGTCGGCCGCTTGCAGACCTGGTTGCTGACCTTTATTCCGCCGCTGGCCTGCGCCCTGTATCTGCCGGAAGGTTTTTCAGCGCTGCTGGGTTTTGCCGCCGTGCCTTTAGTGGTGATCATCATCTTCCTGCCGATAGCCATAGCGCTGAAACAGCGGCGTGAGTTGCCGGAAGGCTATAAAGTTGCCGGTGGCAAGCCGGCGATGGCATTGATGGCCCTCTTGGGGATAGGCATTATAGCTGCCCAGCTGTATGCGACGCTGGGGGCCTAAGACAAGCCCTTTGTAAGGGAATTTTTCCGAGTCTGTAGCCGCTTGGTAGTCTGTGTTAAAGTCGGGACTTGTGCCCGGCTTTTTTGTTGCACAAAAACAACAAATTGAACTGATACCAGCGAATGGACTTACTAGAATGAAAAAATGGTTACTTGCAACGGCCATAGCCACCAGTTTTGGTGCTCAGGCCGATGAGGGCATGTGGCAGCCCTACCAATTGCCGGCCATGGCCGATGAGCTCAAGGCCAAAGGACTGGAAATAGACGCCAAGTCTATTTCCAAGCTGACCGAATTCCCGATGAACGCCGTGATAAGCCTGGGCGGCTGCACCGCGTCTTTCGTTTCTCCCAAGGGCCTGGTGGTAACCAACCATCACTGTGCCTACGGCTCCATCCAGTACAACTCCACCCCGGAGAATAATCTGCTGCGTGATGGCTTCCTGGCGAAAAACTTTGCCGAAGAATTGCCGGCAACTCCGGGCTCGCGGGTATATGTCACCGAAGAGGTCACCAATGTGACCGACAAGGTCAAGCAAGGCCTGGACAACAAGCAGGGCGACGCTTTCTACAAGGGCGTCGAGGCGGCCGAGAAGTCACTGGTGGCCCAGTGTGAAAAAGAAGATGGCTATCGCTGTCAGGTTTACAGCTTCCACGGTGGTCTCGAGTACTATCTGGTGAAGCAGCTGGAAATCCGTGATGTCCGCCTGGTGTATAACCCGGCGGCCAGCGTGGGTAAGTACGGCGGTGATGTCGACAACTGGATGTGGCCGCGCCACACAGGCGATTTCTCCTTCTACCGCGCCTATGTCAACAAAAATGGCAAGCCGGCCGATTTCTCCAAGGATAACGTACCTTACGAGCCCAAGAGCTTCCTCAAGGTGTCGGCCAAAGGGGTCAAGGAAGGGGACTTTGTGATGGTAGCCGGTTACCCGGGCCGCACCAACAGATACCGCACCGGCAATGAAGTGGAAAACCAGTTTGAGTGGTCTTACCCACAAGGCAAGGAGCTGCGTGAGCGCTTTATCGAGATCATTAAAGAGACGGCTCCGGAAGGCAGTGATGAACGCATCAAGTACGAGAGCCTGATCGCCGGTCTGGCTAACTATGCCAAGAACTTCACCTCGATGATTGAGTTCTACGGCAAGTCGACCATGCTGGAAGACAAGCGTGCCCTGGAAGCCAAGCTCAAGAGCTGGATCGATGCCGACAGCAGCCGCAAGGCCCAGTATGGCGAGGTGTTGGCACAGCTGGACAAGCTGGTCGCCCAAAGCCAGGCGGATCAGCAGCGTGACATTATCCTGGGCTATCTGGGGTATACCACTATGTTGCCAACGGCCCGCGAACTCTATCGTCTGGCCAATGAAAAGGCATTGCCGGATATGGAACGTGAGCCGGGTTTCCAGGAGCGTGACATGATCCGCTTCAAGGCCGGTATGGAGCGTATCGATCGCCGTTATGCCGCCATTGTCGACAAGGCGCTGGTGTTTGAGATGCTCAAGCGTTATGCGGCGCTGCCCAAGTCTGAGCGACTGCCAGCGCTGGACAAGTACTTCGGCATAGGCAACAAGCTCGATGAGGCCAAGCTGAAGAAGACTCTGGACAAGATGTACAAGAATACCAAGCTGGATAACAAAGATGTGCGTCTGGCCTGGATGGACAAGTCGGTTGCCGATTTCAAGGCCTCGAAAGATCCTATGATCCAGTTTGCCGTGGCCTTCTATGACACAGGTATGCAGCTGGAGCAGAAAAAGAAAGAGTTGGCCGGTGAGCTGATGAAGGTGCGTCCTCAGTACATGGAAGCCATCATTGCCTACAACCGTGAGCAGGGCAAACCTGTGTATGCCGATGCCAACTCCAGCCTGCGGGTGACGGTGGGCCATGTGAAGGGCTACTCACCCAAAGATGGTCTCTACGCCGTACCTTTCACTCGTCTGGAAGGCATAGTGCAGAAAGACACCGGGGTTGAGCCTTTCGATGCTCCCAAGAAAGAGCTGGAGCTTATCAAGGCCAAACAATATGGTGACTTCTACTTCAAGGATATTGACTCGGTACCGGTCAACTTCCTCTCAACTCTGGATACCACAGGCGGTAACTCAGGCTCGCCAACCCTCAACGGCCGCGCCGAGCTGGTGGGACTGCTGTTTGACGGTGTTTATGAGAGCATCATAGGTGACTGGAACTACGACGATAACATCAACCGCTCCATTCAGGTGGACAGCCGTTACATGCTGTGGGTGATGAAGTATCTGGATAATGCAGACAACCTGTTGCAAGAGATGGAAATCGTTAAGTAAGCTTCGCCATCAACAACAATCCCCGCCAAGTTGCGGGGATTTTTTTAGCTAGCACTGGGTTGTTGAGCGTTGCAGCGCCTGAAGGCGCGCCCGATCCAACAGCTCGCATACCTCGGCGGCCGGGCGTTCAAAGTTAGCGGGCAAAGATTGCAATACCCTGCGGGTTTTGGCCCTGAGCGGGCTGCGCTGTGCCAGCCTTGCCAGGTAACTATCTGAGTAGTAACCAATTAACTGGTTACGCTGAGTATTAAACAGATGAAATTCGCTGATATCCTGCCAGTTCAGCTCCAGTGTCCGCAGCAAGTAGAGGTAGCTGATGCCATGCTGATGGATGCTGAGGGAAATCGTTCCTGGCCATAGAGACACATCAAGGCCAGCAAGACAGAGCCCAAAGTCAGCGGCAGAGCCGACGTGGCCAGCCAGATCAACTGTCACTGAAGTAGAATGCGACGGCCCGCGCCATGAAAAACAGCGCCGATTGACTCCAGTATCAAAGGCTGCTGCATCTCAGAGCTGGCGGGTATAGGCCTGGCAGATATTCTGCTCACCCGTCTGCTTGGCTCGTTTCAGCGCCACTTCGGCATTGCCGAGGAACTGCTCCAGACTCTGGCCCGGCAGATAGGCGGCTATGCCTATGCTGATCCCTTCTGCCAAGCCGTTTTCGCCCAAGTTGGCCAGCGCCTTGACCGCATAGTGATGCGCCTGATTGGCATCGGTTTCCGGTAGTATGATAATCAGCTTACCCAACTGCCAATGGGACATCTGATAACTGTTGGGCAGATCCCTGAGCAGCTGCATCTCCACCTCGTGTTGGCGGTTCTCCAGTTGGCCGATATCACTCATATGGCTGAGCATGCCCTCGGGGCTGATGTCCATCAGGAGCAGACTGGCCTGCAGTTTTTCCTCTTCGGACATGGACTTGAAGTAGCGATCCAGATCCCTGAGGTTCACCAGGATGGTGCTGCGGTGTGGCACCAGATCGCCACTGGCCTCAATCTTGCCTCTTGGGGTTGCCTGCTCCAGGGTGCACACCAGATATTCAATCTCGCCGTCTTCATCCAGATAGCCCTTGAGCGTGGCTTGCAGGCAACTGCCGTGGCTGTGGGTGCAGAGTATTTGCCCTTGCCACTGGCCTTGCATGCTCACCAGCTGGCTAATTCTCTGCCACTGGTTGCCAAGATCGTTTTCCAGCAAAGCCGCCAGGCTGTGGCTGAGATCACCGTTGAGTTGCATCAGCTTATCAAAGGCTTCATTGACCTTGAGCAACTGCCCCGAGGGCGTGGTCAGGGCGGTGGCCACATTGCTGCCGGTCAATAGCTTGCTAAGGAAGGCTTCCTGCTGGGCTTGTTTCAGTTCGCCGATATCTTCAAAGGTTATCAGCAAATAGGTTTGACTGCTGGCGTTGTAGCGGCGGATATGCAATCTGAGCTGGGCGTTGTCCAGGGATTCGAGCTGCACTTCGCCGCGCCACTCGCCGGCATCCGCCAACTGTTGTTTCATCGAAGAATAAAGCTCGTCTTCCAGCTGCAGGATCCGTTGCAAACTGCGATCCGGCAGCTCATCCTGCTCGAGTTGCAGAGTGCGGGCGGCAGTGGCATTGGCGCTAACGATACGGCCGCTGGGGTTGACCAGCACACAACCCAGGTTGGAGCGGAACAGGCCGCGGGCCAACTCGATACTGTTTTGTCTGGCGCGCTGTTCGAGGCGGAACATATGGGTCAGCAGGATAACCGCGGTTGCCAGAATGGTCAGTATGGCGGCGCAGGCCAAAAGGATGTTGCGCCACTGAAAGAAACGGGAGGCGATGTCGTGATTGCGGATATAGGAAAGCAGCAGATATTCGCGCTTGGTATCGTTTTGCGAAGCCAGTTGTACCTTGAGATAGACGAAGGTGGCGTCTTCTCCGTGGAATTGACCAAAGTTACTTCTGGCCATCTTGCTCCACAGTGCCGGATAGCTCTGTCTTATGCTGCTGCCCATGGTTTCAGGCAGCCTGGCCAAAGGGTCCAGATCCGAAGCGCCGGCATAAAGCAGGCCCTGATTGTCAAACAGCAGCAGAGGTGAGGCATTACTGGAGAAGGCGGGCTTTATCGCTTGCAGCATCTGCAACATGGAGTTGTAGGTGACCAGATAACCGCGCACGCTCTGATCCTGATTTTCCAGCCAGGCCAACTGGTAAATGTAGGGCTCGAGGCGGCCGTCAATCGGGGCAAACTCCAATGCCGAGGTATAGATTTCCTGCCCCCCCAGATTGCGCTTGTTGCCCAGGAGTGCCGGCGGCATGGACATGCTGCCGAAGGTATTGCTGGTGGCGATACGGAACTTGCCGTCGGCATCAAACAGCGCCAGATCTAGCAGTTCTGGGGTGCTGCGCTTCAGGCTGTCCCAGCTCGTCATCAGCCGTTGATATTCTTTGTGTCCCGGATTATCCAGGTACTGGCGCAGATATTCTGACTTGGCAAACATCTGGGTGCGAAACTGCTGGAAGGAGATTTTATCGGCCAGCAGGGCACCAACGGTTTGCAGCTCGCTGTATCTTTGTACCGCCCACTCTTCCTGCAGACGTCGCTCGCCCAAGGTGATCAACACATTGGTAATGAGTATCACAGTGATCACCAGCATGCTCAGCTGACTGGCAACGGCCAGCAAGCGCTGCCGGGACCAGTGAATACCCTGAGCCGAGATAAGCAGAGGTGTGTCTTTGAGTCCGGTATTCTTTTTGAACATGGAACTGTGCTGGCTCCAGAGTGAAAATTGCGCTCATGTTAACACGAAATAACCCAGTGGGCATCGGCAGTTACCGACCGCTCACCGGGCAGTTAACACTGTGGCCCGTGAAGCAGCGAACACGTCCCTATGGGGCCTGCGCGGGTTTACAGGTCCATCTGCTTGGTGCCGTCTCTTTGCTAACCCAGCTGTCCCAGGATCCTGTGCTTGAATTGACAGCCGGCGTCTTCCACTATTTTGCGACAGGCGTCGATATCCACCCCTTCCAGGCCATCGAGTGCCGATACCTGCACCTGCTTGATGTATCGGGGAGCTTCGCGAATAAAGGCGTTGACCGCATCCCAGGAACCAGCCAGACGTGGGCGACAGTGTTTAATGTAGCCTGATTCAGTGTCGGCATTGAGTGAGACCGACAGGGCATCGACGCACTCGGCCAGCTCAGGCAATATGTTGCGCCTGTGAAACAGGTTACCCAAGCCATCGGTATTGACCCTGACCTTACCGCCGCGGCGTTTTATTTCGCGGGCCACTTCCAGCAAGGTTTCGAGATTGAGCGTCGGTTCACCATAGCCGCAGAACACATATTCATCGAAGTTAGTTACCTCGCCGAGCAGCGGAATGATATCGCTGCCGCGGGGGCGAACCTTGAGATCCAGCTGATACTCATGAATGCTCTTGCTGCCGTTATGCTTGGGACAGAAGCGGCATCTCAGGGTGCAGCGGCCGGTGATATTCAGATAGCGGCTGTTGCGTATGTCATAGACGAGTGTGGGTTGGCTTTGGGCTTTGCTGCTCATAACGACTCAATAAGGCATGCAGGAGATAACTTGGAGTCTAACCAAGAGCCGCAGTGAAAAATGCTAGCAGGATCAGAAAACACCCACTTAGGAGCCACACGAGATGCGGTAGAGTTGAATTTGTTGCCTGATAAGGGAAGGGAGCCTTTGGGCTCCCTTCAATCACTTACTCAGTGTTGCGACTCGTTTAACTGGGTCTCTGCCTCTTTCGGCCGCCACCACCAGTGATAAAACGCTCGGCTCTTGTGGCTCAGATCATCGAGAATGATATAGAGCATGGGCACCAGGATCAGGGTCACCAGGGTGGAGAACAGAATACCGAATGCCAGAGAGGTGGCCATGGGGATCACTATCTGTGCCTGCAGGCTGCGCTCCATTATGATGGGCACCAGGCCGACAAAAGTGGTCAGCGAGGTGAGGATAATCGCCCGGAAACGATAACACCCCGAATCTATGGCCGCCTTAACCACTGACTGGCCCTGCTCACGGGCGCGGTTGACGAAGTCCACCAAAATCAATGAATCATTCACCACTACCCCGGCCAGAGCAACTATGCCGCAGAGACTGAGAATGCTCATGGACAGCCCCAGAATAAAGTGACCGAACAGCGCACCTATCATACCGAAGGGGATCACCGACATGATGATCAACGGCTGGCTGTAGGACTTGAGCGGAATGGCCATCAAGGCATAAATGGTAAATATCGCGAAGAAGAAGCCTTGTAACAAGCCGACCATGGCGGCCTGTTCATCCTGGCTGGCACCATCGAGACTGGCGGAAATATGGGGATATTTACGCTCGAGTTCGGGCATAAACTTCTCCTGGATCTCCTGCACCACCTTGGAGGGCTCCACTTTATCCTTGTTGGCGTTGGCGGTCACGGTAATCGCCCTGCGACCATCCACCCGGGTAATGGAAGAGTAAGATTCCCCCAGCTCCAGTTCGGCCACGGTAGAGAAGGGCACCGCCATGCCGTTTGGCGTGCGGATCATCATGTTCTCCAAATGGCCTATGGTGCGGCGCTGCTCCAGCGGATAACGCACCATTACCTTGACCTCTTCTTTGTTGCGCAAAATTCGTTGCGCCTCATAGCCATAGAAGCCATAACGCACCTGGCGCGCCAGATCCGATAATGTCAGCCCCAACGCTTCGGCCTCGGGACGAATCTTGAGGCGAATTTCATGGCTGCCGGAGGAGAAGTTATCGGCAATATCATAAACGCCTTCATAGCTGGCAAGCTTCTGTTTCAGTTCTTTGGCGGCCGCAGACAATTGTTCCAGATCGGTGGAGGTAAAGCGGAAAGAGATATCGCCGCCGGCATCATTGGTGCTGGCATTGATATTGAGTTTCTTCACTGCCACCAAGTCCGGCAGCTGTTTGCGCCAGGCCTCGGCTATGGTCACACCGTCCACGTCCCTGTCTTCACCCTTGGTCAGCTCGGCAAAGATAAATGCTGAGGTGCGGCTGCTCATATTGATAAAGCTGTGCTTCACCACAGGGTAGCCGATTTCGGACTCCATCTGCTGGTTCATGGTGTAGAGGGCATTTTCAATTTTCTGCACTGCATCCAGGGTGTTGAGCTCTGAGCTGCCTTCATCCATTTCCAGATTGACCTGGATAAAGTCGGATGGAATATCCGGGAAGAGCACCCAGCGCACCTTGCCACTGGTGACCATGGCGACCGACAGAATAAGCACACCGATAAAGCCCGCCACCAGGGTATATCTGTGGGGGATCATCCGCTCCATAAAGTTGCGGTAACTGTGGTGGATAAAATGCTGCACTTTTTCGTTGAAGGCGCGCTTGAAGCGGCCAAATGGCCCTGGGTTGGGATTGGGTTTGCTGGGCTTCATGTGCGCCAGATGCGCCGGCAGAATGAACTTGGACTCCACCAGCGAGAAGGCCAGGCAGAGGATTACTACTATGCCGATGGATTTCCAGATGATCCCCATGGGACCTGGCACCATCAACATGGGGATAAAGGCCGCGATCGTGGTCAACACCCCGAAAGTGGCGGGCATGGCGACCTTCTTGGCACCGCGGATCACATTGTTGACCGAGTGGCCGTGACGCTCAACCTCTGTATGGGTACTCTCGCCTATGACTATCGCATCATCCACCACTATCCCCAGCACCAAAATAAAGGCGAACAGAGTCAACATGTTGATAGACATGCCTATAGGTTCCATCGGCATCAGTGCCATGGCACCGAGGAAGCACACAGGCAGCCCCAGCATGACCCAGAAGGCCAGTTTCAGATCCAGGAACAGCGCCAGGATAATGAACACCAGCAAGGCACCCATCAACATGTTGGACAGCATCATGTTGAGGCGGCCCTTGAGATAGTGGGTCAGGTCGCCCCAGTAGTCCAGCTTGGCGCCGCTGGGCAGAGTGGCCTGACGCTCGGCAATAAAACCTTTGACCTGATCGGCAATCGCCAGGGCGTTTTGATCGTCTATGCTGGTGATCTCTATGATGGCCGCCGGCATGCCGTCGAAGCGGGTGTACTCGAGCCGCTCCTCAAAGTCATCCTTGATCTCGGCCACCATGGGCAGCATCACCCGGCTGCCATCGGCGCGAGTGCTGACCACTATGTTGGCAAAGTCATCTCCCGTATAGGCCTGGCCCTTGGTACGCAGCAGTATGTCACCGTCCTGAGCCCGAATTGAGCCACCGGGCAGATCTATCGAAGTGTTTTGTACTGCCTGCGCCACCTGAGTGAAGGTGAGGCCGTACTCTCTGAGCTTATCTTCCGAGACTTCGATACCGATTTCATAGTCGCGCACCCCGGTCACTTCGGCACGGGTCACCGCCGGCAGGTTGGTGATCTCATCACGGATCTCCTTGGCCAGCTCTTTCATGTCGTGCAGTGTCATGTCGCCATAGACAGACACCCAAATAACGTTGTTTTCCGGCTTGATCCGGTAGATATCCGGCTTTTCGATATTGGCCGGGAAGGTGGCAATGGCATCGACCCTGAGTTTGGCCTCATCCAGCACCTCTTTGGCATCATAGCCGTCTTCCACCTCTATGGTGACAGAGCCCACTCCTTCGCTGGCAACCGAGGTAACCTTCTTGATGCCGCTGATGTCCTGAATCGCCTCTTCAATCTTGATGGTGATCCCTTCTTCAATCTCCTGCGGCGCCGCGCCTGGGTAGGCGACTGAGATCCGCAAATAGTTGAGTTCGAAGCTGGGAAAGACCTCTTTATTGATCAGAAAGGCGCTGAAGATCCCGCCGATAAGCAGGATCCACATCAAGAGGTTGGCGGCAACATTGTTGCGAGCGAACCAGGCAATGATTCCTTTTTCCTGCTCCATCAGAGTTCACCCGCCGCAGCCAGACGCTGTTCCTGAGTTTCATCCTCTTCGCTGTGGGAAGCGTCTTTATCTTTGCTGTTGGCAACCCGCACCAACTGACCATTGGTCATATTGTTGAGATTGGTCTTGGAGATTCGCTCGCCATCCTTGAGGCTGTCTTTGATGTAGACATACTCAAGATCTGTGCGTACCACGTTGACGTGACGCATTTCTATCTTGTTGTCCTTGTCTACCACGGCCACATGCTGATTACGCACCATATACCTTGGCAGTTTCACCAAGCCATCGACGGTGCGGCCCTTGATCACGGCGTTGACAAAGCTGCCATATTTCAGCGGCAGTTGGCCGGTCTGTTTCTGCTTTCGCAGATAAGGATCCTGCACTTCGGCCACCAGATAGACCATGCGGTTATCCGGATCTATCACCCCTTCACTGCGCACTACCTTGCCGGTCCAGGTCACGGTTTTACCCGCCAGGGCGGCGCTCAGGGTTACCTGAGTCTCAGGGTTGTCCACCGACTCCAGATAGGCCAGGTCTTTGTTGGCCAGCGGCAGGCGCACTTCGGCTACAGCCGTGTCGTACAGCTCACCCAGATTGGTGCCTATGGAAACGTACTGTCCCAAATCGACACTGCGGGCGCGCACTATGGCATCGAAAGGTGCCCGGATAACGGTGCGTTCCAGGTTGCGCTTGGCTCTGGCGAGTGCCGCTTCGGCATACTTGACGTTGGCTTGCTCTTTCTTCAACTGAGGAACCCGCAAGCCAAGCTCGGGTGGCATACCGTTGTCATAACCGCTGAATTCTATCTTGGCGACTTCGCCGCGAGCGATTTCTTCATCCAATGCTGCCTTGGCCTGGGCCAGAGTGGCCTGAGCCTGCATCAGGTCGGCCTCATAGTCAGAAGGTTCTATCACCGCCAGTTCATCGCCTTGATGCACCACGCCACCGGCCACAAAGGCCGGGGCTATGCTGAGGATACGGCCCTGAACTTCACTGACCAGCTGAGTCTTGTACTTGGGAGTCACAGTGCCGTAAGAGGGCAGGTTGAGTGACATTGTCTGTTGTTCGACCTGAGTCACGTCGACCACAGGCAGCGGGATCTCTTCCGCTTTTTGCTCCGGCTCCTGCTTGGTCATCATCAGGAGTTTGGCGCCGAGTACGGCGACCACTATGATGAGCAGCGGCGCTATTCTTCGGAAAAATGTCTTCATATTCTTCTGCATATCCATGCTGGAGGCTTAATCTGAGCTTAAATTACCAGACAAGCAGCGGCCAATAAATGTGTTTTTGTAAATAAAATGTGTCAAAAGCTGTCGGCGGCGGGAGGGCTGTGAGGCCGGTAACAAAAAAAGGACCCAAAGGTCCTTTTTAAACGAGAAATTAAGTCGAAGCTTATTTTTTCTTCTTCTTTTTCTTGCTGTTTTTGGCACTGGCATCCTTGGCTTTGACCTTTTTCTTGGTCGGTACCTTGGCTTCTTTGTGCTTGGGGCGCAACTCTTCGATGACTCGCCGTTTCAGCTTCTGCTCGATATAGCGCTCAACTTTGCTGAGGATCCGCATATCATGGGCTTCCACCAGAGAGATGGCTGTGCCCTTGGCGCCGGCGCGGCCGGTGCGGCCTATTCTGTGCACATAGGCATCGGCAGAGCGGGGCATATCATAGTTAATCACATGGGTGATGCCTTCGATATCTATGCCGCGGGCGGCGACATCGGTAGCCAACAGCACCTTGACTTCCCCCTTGGTGAAACGACCCAGAGCCTGGAAACGCTTCTTCTGCTCCATATCGCCGCGCATAAAGGCGGCCGGGATCCCGGCCTGCAGCAACAAACCTTCGAGGCTGCTGACCACTTCGCGGGTCTTGCAAAAGACGATGGCGCGCTTGGTTTCTTCCTGATTAAGCAGGTGACACAAGAGAGCGAACTTGTGCTCCTTGTTGTCGGCCAGGTGGATCCATTGATGGATCTTGGCTTTTTCGCTGCGTGGCGGTTCGGCCTCCACCAACACAGGATCGTTGAGCAACTCAGTGGCAAAACGGCGCACGCCGCCACCTTCCAGTGTGGCGGAGAACAGCATGTTCTGCTTACGTCCCTGCGCTTCTATGGCTATGGTCTGCACTACCTGAGAGAAGCCCATATCCAGCATGCGGTCGGCTTCATCTATGATAAGCAGTTCCACTTCGGTGGCTTCAAACTTGCGCTTCTCAAGATATTCGAGCAGGCGGCCCGGGGTAGCCACCAGAATATCCAGGTTACCGGCCAGGATTTCTTCCTGTGGGGCGTAAGGGACACCGCCTGTGATTATGCCAATCTCCAGCCCAAGACCAGTCGCCAGATGGCAGGCATATCTGTGAACCTGACTGGCCAGCTCGCGGGTCGGGGTCAACACCAGTACTCTGGCCTGGCCTGGACGACGGCGGGGGAAGTCAATCAGATGTTGCAGTGCCGGCAGCAGGAAACTGGCGGTCTTACCTGTGCCGGTTGGGGCATGGGCAAGAATATCCCGCTGCTCCAGCGCCAAAGGCAGAGCCAATTGCTGAATACTGGTCGGGGTCTTGTGGCCCATGGCTTTCAGTGAATCCAAAAGCCTGTGGTCCAGATCGAAATCTTCAAATAGCATGGGGAGCATCTCAAACAATAATGCGCGGGAGTATACCTTGTCTGGGGTGCCGTGCACAGCTTGTCGCTTGGGAAGCTGAGAATAAGTCCCTTGCAACCGGCAACGGCTTAGAGTTTCAGGTAAAAATCCCGGGTCAGTTGCGCCATGGCCTCCGAATAGCGGCCGTCTGCTTCTCTTATATAGAGGCAAGAATGGGCTTCCTGCGAGGCAACCGCTTCGCCTTCCTTGGCATGTTCAAGCAGCAGTAACTCTCGGTTACTGGGCTTTTGAGGCGTGCTGCTGACACTGACCCGAGCGGCCAGTCGCAAGCCTGCCTTTATTGCGGCGCACGCAAATCTGTCCAGGCTCTGAACCGGCAGAATAAGGCTCGCCTGTCCCTGTGGCTTGAGTAATTGCTTTATCGCCACACACAGCTCGTCAAAGCTCAGATGCTCTGTGTGTCTCGCTATGGCTCGTTTGGGGTCATCCGAGCGTGGGCCGGTTTCGAAATAGGGTGGGTTGCAAAGTATATGGTCGAACAGCGCTGAGTCTGCCAAGGCATGCTCATCGCAATAGGCCTGAATTGAGCCTTGATACAAAGCGAGTCGGCTCGCCCAGGGCGAAGCCTTGAAGTTGGCACGGCTTGCATGGGCCGCGCTGCTGTCGAGCTCAACCGCCAGTATCTCTGCCTCACTGCGCTGCGCCGCCATCAGACTCAGTAAGCCGCTGCCGGCCCCTATGTCCAGCACCCGCTTGGCCCCGGTCAATGGCGCCCAAGCGCCCAAGAGCACCCCATCTGTACTGACCGGCATACCGCAACCGTAATCTTCGATATGAAATGCCTTGAAACTGAATGCCATTGAGTGCTCAACCTCCCAAGCAGAATGCTTGGCGGGGATTTTATCCCGAAAGAGTCATCATTCGCCAAGGCTTTGGCGCCGTTTTGTTTCGGTCTGGTTCATACTTTGGCAGGGGATGCTGCTAACTTTAGGCTGGTGATGCTGGACAAGTGTTAAAGGTCGTACCAGCAAGGGCGTTGGGGAGTCGACAAATGTTTGCAAAATGCTATGCCTGTTGCCTCAATTGGGGCTGGGTGTGACCTTGAACAACTTTTTCTCATCCTGAGTTTTGCATCTGTTGTGTTTTTAGGCTGCTGTTTGGTTGGCTTATTGCGCACTTTAAGAGGGTCTGGTATTAGTGTTCCCCCTTAATTCGCGGCATTCTGCGAATTAGATCAAGGTAAAACAGTTTTAGGATAAGCAAAGCAGCGAAAACCCCCTGCCATTTGTTCATAAACTCGCCAAGAATAGGCCAAATTTACCACGGATATCTGTAATAAAGGCTTTACACTCGAGTAGGGCGAGCGCGACGGCTATTATTTCAGCTATAGCTAAAAATGTTGCAATCACTTAAGTTTATTAGAAAAACATAACAAGATGGGGCATACAGTGCACAAGACTCAATTGACACTTGGTGACACCCTGGGCCTGGGATTCATGACCTTTGCGTTTTTCCTGGGGGCGGGCAACCTGATTTTTCCTCCTTTTGCCGGGCAGTTGGCCGGCGAAAACATGCCAATGGCCATGATTGGCTTTTTGATTACCGCCGTGGGTTTGCCGCTGGCCGGTTTGATAGCTGTGGCCAAGGCGCAGGGCAAGGTGATGAAGCTGTTGCCGGCCTTTGCCGCGACCGCTCTGGCAGTCGCTATCTATATCATTATTGGCCCAGCCTTCGCGGCGCCTCGTACCGGTCTGGTAGCCTATGAGATTGGCGCGCTGCCTTTTATTCAAGACCCTGCATCGGTAGTGAACATTCTCGGGCTTGAGCTGAACAAGCCTCAGTTGCTCTACACTCTGGGATTCTTTTTGGTGACCATGCTGCTGGCACTGTTTCCCGGCAAACTGATGGATAGCATAGGCAAGGTATTGACCCCAGTGCTGATTCTGCTGCTGATGGGGCTGGCAGTGTCCGTTATCTTGCTGCCCGGCAGCGAAGTACCGGCAGCCAGTGGTGACTATATCAAGCACCCACTGACCAAAGGCATTATCGAAGGCTACAACACCATGGATACCCTGGCATCCTTGATGTTCGGTATGCTGATTATCGATATTTTGCGCAACAAGGGCGTGTCTGAGCCTGGCTTGCAGACCCGCTATCTGGTGCGCGCTGCGCTGGTAGCCGCCGCCGGTCTGGCATTTGTGTATGTGTCGCTGTTCTTCCTCGGTGCAACCGCAGGTGATATGGCCAAGGGCGCCGAGAGCGGTGGTCAAATCCTCACCAACTATGTGACTCACGAATTCGGTGATATGGGCATTATCCTGCTGTCCACTGTGGTGACTCTGGCCTGTTTGACCACGGCTGTGGGGCTGGTGAGTGCCTGCTCTGACTTCTTCCAGGAGTTGATCCCGGGCGCCACTTATCGCTTCCTGGTGGTGCTGTTCAGCGTGATCTGTGCCGTGGTGGCCAACGTAGGCCTGACCCAACTGCTGGCTATCAGTATTCCTGTGCTGATGACCATCTACCCTGTGGCTATCGCTTTGGTGTTGGTGACCTTCCTGACGCCTTATTTCCGCAATCCGAAATTTGCCCATAGATTGGCGCTGTCGGTGGCCTTGTTCTTCGGGATTTTTGATGCCCTTAAGGTGACAGTGGCTTCACTCAAGCCGCTGACCCAAGTGGCCGAGCCCAACAGTTTGCTGCTGGCATTTGTTTCCGGGGTTGAAAGCCTGGCCCCTGTGATGTCGGCGTTGCCACTCTACGAAGAGGGCATGGCCTGGCTGCCACCCACCCTGACAGTGATGATTATCTGTTTGTTTGTCAGCCCCAAGGCGGCACAGGCTGTCTGAGTAACTGGAGTCCATTTCGAGACGGCGTTATCCTTGATGACGCCGTTTTTTATTGGAGTATTGTTTGTGGCCGCGACTTCTTCATCCGCTTATGTTCAGGACCCCTTGATTGAAGGTTTTCTCGATGACCTTTGGTCCAGTAAGGGCCTGAGCGACAACACATTGGCGGCTTATCGCAATGATCTGCGCCATTTTGATCAGTATCTGCAGGGAAGAGGGCTGACGCTCAACTCTGCCGGGCGCGAAGCGGTGCAGGATTATCTCGGTTTTCGTGTCGATAAAGGGGGAGCCGAAAGCAGCAGCGCCAGGTTAAAGAGTAGCTTGCGGCGCTTTTATGGTTTTTTGCTGCGTCGGCAACTGATAGCGGAAGATCCCATGGCGCGTATCGCGTCCACCAAGCTCAAGCGCAAATTGCCCGGTAGTCTCAGCGAGGCCGAGGTGGATGCCTTGCTGGCTGAGCCCATACGGGAAGACCCGGTCGAAGCCAGAGACAAGGCGATGCTTGAGCTGTTATACGCCACCGGACTCAGGGTCAGTGAACTGGTGGGATTGACGCTGGAGCAGATGAGTCTGCGTCAGGGCCTGGTACGGATCACGGGTAAAGGTGGCAAGGAGCGCTTGGTGCCCATGGGCGAGGTCGCCGTCAGCGAAATCGAGTCTTTCCTCAAGCTGGCGCGCGCCGAGCTGCTCGGCGGTAAACAGAGTGATGTGGTGTTTCCTTCCAAGCGGGCCCAGATGATGACCCGGCAGACCTTCTGGCACAGGATCAAGCTTTATGCGTTGCGGGCCGGTATCAGCACAGAGCTGTCGCCCCATACTTTGAGACACGCCTTTGCCACTCATTTGCTCAACCATGGTGCTGACTTGCGGGTAGTGCAGTTACTGTTGGGCCACAGCTCGCTGTCCACCACCCAAATTTATACCCATGTGGCCAATGCCAGGTTGCAATCGCTGCATCAGCAGCATCATCCAAGAGGCTGAATTCGGTGATCTGGCACGCAATTAGTTGCTTTCACTGACAACAGCCTGTAACTTTTCAGCCTCTGGCCCGGTCTGATGAGAGACGATAAAAAACCAATCAGGCCCAAATAAGATAGGATTTCCAATGAAGTTAACCCGTGCATTCTCTCTGTGTCTGGCGCTGGCGGTTACACCCTTTGTCGGTGTTGCCTCTGCGGCTTCCGAACCGGGTGATCAGCTGAAGCAAAAGCTCAGTGACACCTTGGGTATTGAAGTGATCTCTATGGCAGATTCACCTATCCCAGGCCTGTATCAGGCAATCACCAATCGCGGCGTGCTCTATGTCAGTAAAGATGGTTCCAAGCTGCTGCATGGCAACCTCTATGATCTGAATCAAGGGATGAAAAACCTCACCGAGGCGGCGCTTGCTGGTCCAAGACTCGAGATGCTCAAGTCCTTCGAAGACAAGATGCTGGTCTACAAGGCCAAGAACGAAAAGCATGTGGTGACTGTTTTTACCGATATCACCTGTGGTTATTGCCGTAAGCTCCATAACCAGATGCAGGAATACAACGACCTTGGGATAACAGTGCGCTATCTGGCCTATCCACGTCAGGGCGTGCCTTCACCCAACGCCGAAGAGATGGAAGCAGTTTGGTGTGCCAAAGACCCTCACAAGGCCATGGATGACGCCAAGGCCGGCAAGAGTATCAAGATGGCCAAGTGTGATGCCAATATCCCGGGGCAGTATCAACTGGGGATGAGTTTTGGTATCAATGGCACTCCTGCGTTGATCCTCGAAGATGGCAGCCTGATCCCGGGTTATCAGCCACCGAAAGATCTGTTGAACAACCTTGAGAGTCGTAGCCTTTAATCTCAATAGCGGCAGCGCTCAATCGAAAAATCTCACTCAAAAAGGCGAGCAACCCACTCGCCTTTTTGTTATCTTGCCCGGCAAAGCCATTTTCAAGAATAGCCCATAGTGATCCACAAAATCGTCCGTCGTCCCAGGGTGGACGACAGCCATTTACCCGCTAATCTGCATCCGCTGTTAAAACAGATTTACGCCAGTCGCGGCGTTCAGGCTCCCGAGTGCGAACTGGTGCTCAAGCGTCTGCTCAGGCCGGATACCATGTTGGGCTTGCAGCAAGGTGCCGAGTTGGTGGCCGATGCCATCGCCGCCAATCGCCGCATTCTGATCATGGGTGATTTCGATGCCGATGGTGCCACTTCTACCAGTGTGTGTCTGTTGGCGCTCAGAATGATGGGAATGGAAAACTGTGATTATCTGATCCCCAATCGCTTCGATTATGGCTATGGCCTCAGCCCTGAAATAGTGGCGGTGGCGCACAGCAAGGGCGCCGAGCTACTGATCACTGTCGATAACGGTATCTCATCCATCGAAGGCGTCAGGGCCGCCAAGGCGCTGGGGATGACGGTTGTTATTACAGATCACCATTTGCCGGGCAATGAATTACCAGAGGCAGATGCCATCATTAACCCCAATCAACCCGGTTGCAGCTTTGCTTCCAAGTCGATTGCCGGGGTCGGGGTGGCTTTCTATCTGATGTTGGCGCTGCGGGCTGAGCTGAGAAAACGTCACTGGTTCGCCAAACACTCGCTGGCCGAGCCCAATCTGGGGGTATTACTGGACTTGGTGGCCCTGGGCACAGTGGCCGATGTGGTGTCGCTCGATGCCAACAACCGTATTTTGGTGGATGCCGGTATCAAGCGGGTGCGAAACGGCGCCTGTCGCCCGGGGATCACCGCCTTGCTGGAGGTGGCCCGCCGCAATCCGGCGCGTTTGGTGGCCGCCGATTTCGGCTTTGCGGTTGGCCCCAGACTCAACGCCGCCGGAAGGCTGGATGAAATGGCGCTCGGGGTTGAAACTCTCTTGTGTGATGACATGCTCAAGGCAAGAAGGATGGCGGCCGAGCTTGATGGCCTCAACGCCGAGCGCCGTGAGCTGGAAACCGGCATGCAGCAAGAAGCGATGAAGAGCCTGGAGGCGCTGCAGCTCAAAGAGAGTGAACAGCCCTGGGGCATAGCCCTGTATCAGCCGGACTGGCATCAGGGGGTGATAGGTATTCTGGCTTCCCGGATCAAAGACAGGTTCCACCGCCCGGTAATCGCCTTTGCCGAAGCCAGCGACACTGAAATCAAGGGCTCGGCCCGCTCCATCAAGGGGCTGCATATGCGCGATTTGCTGGAGCTTATCAATGCCCGTCATCCGGGGATGATCCTCAAGTTCGGTGGTCATGCCATGGCCGCCGGGCTCTCTTTGCGTAAGGATGCCTTCGAGCAGTTTGCCGAGGCCTTTGACACCTGTGTCCGTGAGCTGCTGACCCTGGAAGATCTCAATGGCGAGCTGTTCTCCGACGGTGAATTGCCGCTTGAATGCTTTAGCCTGGATACGGCGCAGCTGCTTAGAGATGCCGGTCCCTGGGGCCAGGCTTTCCCCGAGCCGTTATTTGATGGCCATTTCAGAATTCTGCAGCAGAGACTGGTAGCAGAGAAACACCTTAAACTGGTGCTGGAGACTGAGTGCGGCCGGATCATGGCCGATGCCATCGCCTTTAATGTGGATCTCAAGACCTGGCCTGATGCCAGCATCAATCATGTGCGTCTGCTGTATAAGCTGGATGTGAACGAGTTTCGCGGCAACAGTAACCTGCAATTGCTGGTCGAGCAGCTGGAGCCCTTGTAAAACTTAAGATAGGGATAGGTCGAGTAACGGGTCATATATCGCAGGAGAGCAAGATGAACAATCTGTTTGCCAACTTACCCAAGCAGCTTGATGCCGAGCAGTTTGACGCGCTTTTGGCTACGCCGGATCTTAAAATTGAGCGCATTCTGTCCCACGGTCAGGTGACACCCGAAGGGCAATGGTACGATCAAGCGCAGCATGAATGGGTATTGCTGCTGCAGGGCGCCGCCCGGCTGCAATATGAAGATGGTTCAGAAGTGAGCCTGAACCCGGGGGACTGGCTCAATATTCCCGCTCATGTACGCCACAGAGTCAGCTGGACCGCCGAGGATCAAACTAGCGTCTGGTTGGCCATTTTTTACTCTTGAGCCGACTGCTCTTGCTCTGCAATCCGCTCAATTTTCCACAAAAAAGCCGCCTGCTGGCGGCTTTTGGCATTTAAGATTAAGGCCTACTTGATGGTTTTAACCCCTTCAGGGGTGCCCACCAGGAGCACATCGGCACCACGGTTGGCGAACAGACCATTGGTCACTACGCCCACTATGGCATTAATCTGCACTTCCAGCTCTTTGGGGTTCAGTATCTTCAGGTTGTAGACATCCAGAATGACGTTGCCGTTATCTGTTACCACACCTTCACGATAGACAGGATCGCCACCCAGTTTCACCAGCTCACGGGCCACGTAGGAGCGGGCCATGGGGATCACTTCCACCGGTAGCGGGAAGTTGCCCAGCACATCGACTTGCTTGGTATTATCAACGATACAGATAAACTTGTCGGCCACGGCCGCAACTATCTTTTCCCGGGTCAGTGCGGCGCCGCCACCCTTGATCATGTCCATGTGGCCGTTGATTTCATCGGCGCCATCGACATACACAGACAGCTTGTCTACCGAATTGAGATCAAACACAGGGATCCCCAACTGTTTGAGTTTGGCGGTGGAGGCTTCAGAGCTGGAAACCGCGCCTTCAATATCGGCCTTTATCGTAGCCAGAGCATCGATAAAGTGGTTGACGGTAGAGCCGGTGCCCACGCCAACTATGCTGTCTTTCTCGACATATTCCAGCGCTGCCCAACCGGCCGCTTTCTTCATTTCATCTTGGGTCATAATGCCATCCTGTTGATTCTGACAAATTTACTTGAACTTGCCCTAGTATACTCCGAGTTGTAGTGAAAAGTGCCGCTCAATCTTGTCCGGAAGAATAGTTCTTGAAGTGCAACATAAGTTAAGAACTTTTTACTGCGCCCGCCTGCGCCCCTGCGCTACTATACGGCCAGGGGGGAACGGCCAGGCTGATGTGGCAGTACTGCGCTGAAAAAGTGCACAGTTGCCGCTTGAATATGTCGCATACCGAACCTATTTAGAGCGCAAAATTGACCTGGTTTAAGGAGATTTAAATGGCTGGAGCGAGTCTACTGACTCTATTGGATGATATTGCCACCATCCTGGATGATGTGGCGGTAATGAGTAAGGTTGCCGCCAAGAAAACCGCCGGGGTATTGGGGGACGATCTGGCGCTGAATGCGCAGCAGGTAACAGGGATCAGCGCCGAGCGGGAGCTGCCCGTGGTATGGGCCGTTGCCAAGGGCTCTTTTCGCAACAAACTTATTTTGGTGCCGGCAGCTCTGCTGATCAGCGCCTTTATTCCCTGGGCAGTTACACCTCTGTTGATGTTCGGTGGCTTGTTTCTCTGCTTTGAAGGCTTTGAAAAACTCTGGCACAAGGCCAGTCACAGCAAGGCTTCTGCCGAAACAGACGATGAAGCCGCCGCCGAGGCCGCCATGAAAGAGGTCGAGGATATTCGCGCCTGGGAAGCGCAGAAAGTCAAAGGCGCGATACGTACCGACTTCGTGTTATCGGCAGAGATCATCGCCATCACCTTGGGGATTGTGGCGGAAAAAGCCTTTATGACCCAGTTGGCCACTCTGTCTATCATTGCAGTGGTAATGACTATCGGGGTCTACGGCTTGGTGGCCGGTATCGTTAAGCTGGATGACGCCGGGCTGTATCTCTCAAGACGCAGAGGCGAGGGTTTTTGGGCCCACAACCTCAGGCGTATTGGGCTTATGCTGGTCAGCGCTGCCCCCAAGCTGATGAAGCTGCTTACCATAGTAGGCACCGCCGCCATGTTTATGGTAGGTGGCGGCATTCTCACCCATGGCCTGCATTGGGTCAGTGAGCAGATAACCCATGCCGCCAACTGGGTAAGCTCTCTGGCTGTGGCCGGCCCTGTGTTGGCAGCGCTGACACCTACCTTGCTCAACGCCCTGTTCGGCATTGTGGCCGGTGCCATCGCGGTGGCCTTGATGAGTATGGTGGAGCGTTTGAGAGGCAAGAGCGAAAGCCACTAAACGTGCCAAGCCAACAAAAGATCAAAGCTAAAAAGACATTGGCTTGAATTGAATTAAAAAACGCGGCACTTGAGCCGCGTTTTTTGTGTTTGGTGCGGCTCAGTTAATCACGCCACAGGCCATGCGGGCGCCACCGCCGCCCAGTGGCGCCGGGTGATCTGAATGGTTATCGCCTCCCATGTGGATCATCAGTGCCTTACCTTTGACGTCGGCCAGTTTCAACCTTGGTGCCAGCACAGGTGTGGAAGCCATGCCATCAGCATCGACATAGAGCGCCGGCAGATCACCCTTGTGATTGTCATTTGTCCAGGGGTAACCGTGCTTGCCGCTGCCATCAGGGTCGAAGTGACCTCCGGCCGCGCCGCCCAATACCGTCTTACCGTCTTTACTGCTGGTGTCACAACTGCCATTTTGATGCACATGGAAGCCGTGAACGCCGGGCGTGAGTTGCTTGAGGTTGGGGGTTAACACCAGGCCGTAGGCGGAATCACTGAGACTGATGCTGCCTATGGGGCTTGGGCCATCGGCCGACAGTAATGAGATACTGACTTCTTCGGCGGCCAGTTGTGATGCGGCAAACACCAGTGACAAACAACCCGGGATCAGGATGGACTTTTTCATCGCTTGTTCTCTCCTTTGAGTGGAATTCCAAAAACGACAAGGCCGACTCGGCGGCATGATAATGAGCTGCCTATATGGCTTTCAGCATAGAAGCCGCCAGGGCAGAGTGCCAGCCGGCCTAATGTCTGGTGCTAACCTGCCCTGAGATTCAAGCCTACGCCATAAGAGGATTCGCCAATTCACCAAGATATTTCAGCAATAGCAATAAAAAGCCTGGAGCCAGGTCTCAGTGTTGATCCAGCTTGGCCTGCCACAGGGCGCTTTGCTCCATGGGGCTCAGTGAACGGCGGGCGCAGTAAAGACTGATACCGCAGCAAAGCGGCACTATCAGGAGATCAGAGGCATGAAAGCGCAGCAACAACCAGAGTGCCAGGCTATAAAGCAGTAGTGTAATCAGCGGAACCGGCAGCAAAAGCTGCCACTCGAAACACTTCCCCAGCCATCTGGCACCCAGGCCCACAGCCACCGCCGGCAGCATATACAGCCAAACCAGAGTGCTGTTGCTGCCGGCCATAAATAGAAACAGCCACATAGCAAGAATGGCGCCCAGCAAGGCGCCGAGCAGCGCCTTGGGCTGTGACTGTTGCCGGCGCATATTGTGATAGGTTTCCCGCTGCATCTGCTGCTTAACCTTGGCCCGCTGGGCACTGTCTGGTCTATCAAGGCTGCGATACTGACGTGCCATACTTGCTTACTCCGCGACTTCTCAGGCTGATGTTATACCACTTTTTCGGGTCAAGATTCAGCCGTCAGAGTGTTGAAGCTATGCAGCTTGTCCGGGGTAACGATAAAGGGCAGCGGGATATCCCAAGGGGCGAGGGGCAGGGAGTCCACCAACTGCAGGGTATGGGCAAAACCGACTGCCAGCAATGGCACAGTTCGGGCGCTTTGCTGCGCCGCCGCCAGTGTTCTGTCGTAGAAGCCGCCGCCCATGCCCATGCGGTTGCCCTGGGCGTCGAAGGCCACCAATGGCGTGAGGATGAGATCCAGCTCAGCCAAAGGCACCAGACTGCGGATATCCAGTCTGGGCTCGGGGATACCAAAGCGGTTGGCGTGCAGTTGACTGGCGAGTTGATAGCGCAGAAACAGTAAACGCCCCGGGGCAAAGGGATGAATGATCGGCAGACAGGTGGTTACTCCCCGTTGCCATAGCGCTTCGATAAGGGGAGCCGTGTCCAGCTCGCCGTCACAGCTAAAGTAGAGGGCGACTGTCTTGATTTCTCTACCTTGGGCGCTCAGTTCATCGAGCAAGGTTAGAAACTGCTCACAACCCTTGAGGGCGGCAACATGCTGCTCGGCTTCGGGAATGGCCCTGCGGGCATGGCGAATGGCTTGCCTGAGCGTCTTGCAACGCGCATCACGGGTTTGGCTGCTTGAGTCTGTGTGAGTCATAAATGAGGATGCTCCCCAGAATGTCGATGCCGGTGTAGCCCTTGAACCGTAGGTTCAAGGCGGGTAAATGATTACATCCTAAGGCTTCTCGGTTCGCGCCGAGCATGCACAATGTCAGTAAAACATTCACCCTGAGATTAAAAATATCGGCACAGGGACATTACCAGCTGTCGCACACCCCAGGGAGCAAATTCTGGGTCGAACCTGTGAGGGTTCGTGCTATTTCAGTTTAATCCTCTCTTGCGCTTCGCTCAACCAATGCGTGCTCAAGAGTGGATTGCAGCAAACGGATTCTGTCATCCATTTGGCTCATATAATCTTGATTCTTCCGCTGCTCTTCATAGAGCTCATAGCCTATGTTGAGTGCGGCCATCAAAGCCATTTCCTCGCGGCTGATGGCGTTGGTGCGGGACTTTATCTTGCCCAGTTGCAGCTCCAATTTCTGCGCCACCGCTTGCAGAGCCTGTTCCTGACCCGGGGGACAGGCGATGGAGTAGGTGCGCCCCAACAGGGTGATATCTATGGCACTGTTACTCATCTTCCGCACGGGATCCTTTTCTTTGGCTCTGTGGCGGAATATATCTAGCTCAGCGTTAAAGTGCAAGACAAGCGCCGCTTTGTTGCGTTGGCTGCTGTTTCCCTGACCAGCTTGGTACAAATCCCGGCAGTAGATAACCGGCGAAGCCTGGATGCATTGCCAAATGCACGACCTGGCTCGCAGCTTGGGTAAGATTCCAGTCTTGGTCGCCTTCCCTAACTCTGCTAGCATGACGGGGGTAAATTCAATACTTGGACAGCTTTATGGCAACCCCACCCTCATTACGTATCGAAAGCCTGCGCAGTGCGCTCGACAACGCCGACATAGGTCAGCATCCGGTTGAAGTGCATGGCGCCTTGGTGGGCCTGATTTGTGGCGGCGTGACACAGCAGGAGCAGGCCTGGTATCAGCCACTGCTCGAGCTGATGAACGACGGCCAGCGCCTGCCCGACGAACTGACACAACTGATAACCGAACTTTTTGGCGATACCGTCAATCGACTGCAAGATCCAGACTTTGGCTTCACCCTGCTGCTGCCGGAAGAGGAAGAACCTCTGACAGTGCGGGTCGAGGCGCTCTCGCTCTGGACCCAGAGCTTCCTCACCGGCATCGCCATTATTCAACCGGGTTTGAATCAGGCATCGGAGGATGTTCGTGAAGTGATCAAAGATCTGGCGGAAATCGCCCAGGTAGAGTTCGATGTTGCCGACGATGACGAATCCGAAAGTGCATATCTCGAGCTGCTGGAGTTTGTTCGCATGGCCGCCATTCTCTGCTATTCAGAGTTCGGCCCAGAGTTGCCTGATCTCGACGCCGAAACACAAGACAATAATACGCTGCATTGACAGGGCACCTGTTTGCCCTGTCATTTTCTGTGACGGCACCCATTGAGCGTGCCTGAGTAGAGGAAAGATGAACCCGCAAGTTGACGCCCAAGCTGTGAGTCAGGAATGCACTGAGCTGGATATCGCCATTGTCGGCGGTGCCATGGCAGGTGCCACCCTGGCATTGGGGCTGGCCGACCTGGCCAGGAAACTCTCCCGTCCGCTGAAAATAGCCGTTATCGAGGCCTTCGATCCCGCCAAGCAACATCCTGGTTTCGATTCCCGCTCCATCGCCATAGCCAATGGCTCAGTGTTTGAACTCAAGCGCCTCGGCATCTGGCCTTTGCTTGCAGACCTAGGCACGGCGATAACCGATATTCATGTCTCGGATCGCGGCCATTTCGGCATGACAGAGCTCAACGCCGGGCAGTTTGCGCTGGACTCTCTCGGCCAGGTGGTGGAACTCGAGCGGGTCGGCCAGCGGCTGTTTGGCGCCATCGGCAACAGTGATATCCAGCTTTATTGCCCGGCGCGTCTCGAGAAGCTGCAAACTTCGGCTGCGGGCCATGGTTTGACCCTCAGTAATGGTCAGCGGCTTTCCTGCCGCTTATTGCTGGCGGCCGATGGGGTTAACTCCTCGGTGCGCGCCCAGCAGCAACAGGCGTTGCAGCAGTTTGAGTTTGGCCAGAGCGCGGTTATCGCCAATGTTGCTACCGACAAGCCCCATAATGGCATGGCCTGGGAGCGCTTCACCGAGCACGGCCCGTTGGCACTGCTGCCTATGGGGGACAGCGACGGCCAGGCCAGGCTCTCTCTGGTGTGGGCCTTGCCCCATGAAGAGGCCGAGCGGGTGCAGGCTCTGCCGCAGGCTGAGTTTTTGCAGCAGCTGCAGAAGGCCTTCGGCTATCGAGCCGGGCGTTTTGTGGCCGTGGGTGAGCGCAACCGCTACCCACTGAGTCTCTCTTACATGCCAAGACCCATCTATCACCGCACGCTTTATTTGGGCAATGCCGCCCAGACTCTGCACCCGATAGCCGGGCAGGGGTTTAATCTGGGGCTCAGGGATCTGGTCACTGTACTGGAAACGCTGGAGCCGGTATTGGCCGCAGGTGGCGACCCAGGCGCAGCCAAGGTGCTGCATGCCTATCATGCCGCCCGTGAGCAGGACAGACGCCAGACCATCAACAATATTGAGTTTCTGGTGCGTGGTTTTTCCAACAACTACTGGCCGCTGGTGGCCGGACGTAATCTGGGGCTCAGGATCCTCTCCTGGTGCCCACCTCTAAAGACCCCGGTGGCTCACAGAGCCATGGGGTGGCACAGGCAATCGGCTGCTTGTTTGTTTTCCAGGAGTCAGTGACGATGAATTTCCAAAGCTATGATGTGGCCGTGGTGGGCGGCGGTATGGTGGGACTGGCAACGGCCTGCGGCCTGGAGCAGGCCGGGCTCAAGGTGGTGGTGATAGATGCCGCCGGTGCCGCGCCGGTCGAGGGCGCGCCACGCCTGAGGGTCAGTGCCATCAACAAGGCCAGCCAGGCGCTGCTCGAACACTTGGGTGCCTGGGCCTATCTGGACAAGTCCCGTCTCGGGCCATACAGCAAGATGGATGTCTGGGAAAAAGACGGCATGGGGCGCATCCAGTTTGATGCCCAGAGCCAGTGCGAGACTTCCCTTGGCACCATAATCGAAAACGATGCCATTCACTACGCCCTGGCCCAGCGAGCCGCAGAGCTGGAACAGCTGACATTACTGGAACACACCCGGCTTGAGCGTATCGCCTTTGGTGAGCGTGAAGCCTGGCTGACGCTGGATAACGGCGATAACCTCAGTGCCGCCCTGGTGGTGGCTGCCGATGGCGCCAACTCCTGGGTTCGCCAACAGTGCCAGATCCCGCTGACCTTCTGGGACTACGGTCATCACGCCATAGTCGCCAGCATTCGTACTCAGTTACCCCATGGTGACTGTGCCCGCCAGGTGTTCAGTGCCGACGGCCCACTGGCGTTTCTGCCGCTTTATGAGAGCGACCTCTGCTCCATCGTCTGGTCGGTGCCGCCGCAAAAGGCCGAAGCCTTGCAGGCTTTGGATGATGAGGCCTTCTCCCGGGCGCTGACCGCCGCCTTCGATGGCCGCCTGGGCCTGTGTCAGTTGGAGAGTGAGCGCCAGAGCTTTCCGCTGCGGATGCGTTATGCGCGCCATTTCGCCCGCCATCGTTTGTTGCTGGCAGGCGATGCGGCACACACCATACATCCGTTGGCGGGGCAGGGGGTTAACCTGGGATTCCTCGATGCCGGCGCCATAGTGGAAACCGTGGCGGCATTGCACGGCGAAGGCAAGGATATCGGCGCTTATGGCGAGCTGCGCGCCCTTGAACGCTGGCGCAAAGCCGAGGCGATGGAGATGATAGCTGCCATGGAGGGGTTCAAGCGGCTGTTTGCCGGCAGTAATCCTCTGAAAAAGGCGATTCGCGATCTCGGTCTCAACCTGGTGGACAATGTCGCTGGGCTGAAAACTGTGTTCATGCAACAGGCCATGGGACACAAATTCAAGCTGCCGCGTTTGTGCCGTCCTGAATAATCTTCATCCCCGGTTAGCCGTATGTGAAGGAAAACGCCCAAAAACAGTCGCTTTTGGGCGTTTTTTATACACACGCTGTGATTTACTGTAAAAAAATTACAGGCAAACCATGAGAAAAATTAATCCATAATAGTTCGGATTAGAAAAATCACTTGTATACAAATTTGTGACGCAGGGTATAATTTCGCTGCATTTTAACTCAGTGTTGCCCCTGGGTGACACTGTAAAGCCCCGACTAGAAGGGATAACAATGGCTAATAAAACTGTACTCTTTAACAAGCACTTGGAAGCCAATGCCAAGATGGTTGATTTTCATGGTTGGGATATGCCACTCAACTATGGTTCGCAGATAGAAGAACATCACGCAGTGCGTCAGGACGCCGGTATGTTCGACGTCTCCCATATGACGGTTGTTGATGTCACCGGCAGCGACGCCAAAGCCTTCCTGCGTAAACTGCTGGCCAACGATATCGCCAAACTCAAGGTCTCCGGCAAGGCGCTGTACAGCGGCATGCTGAACCATGAAGCCGGGGTAATTGACGATCTGATCACTTATTATCTCGATGACACCCATTACCGGGTTGTCGTCAACTCAGCCACCCGCGAAAAAGATCTCGCCTGGATTGCCGAGCAGTCCAAGCCCTATGATGTCACAGTGACCGAGCGCCCTGAGCTGGCGATGATTGCCGTGCAGGGCCCCAATGCCAAGGCCAAAACCGCTACTGTGTTCACTGCCGAGCAAAACGCGGCCGTTGAAGGCATGAAGCCTTTCTTCGGTGTGCAGGCAGGCAGCCTGTTTGTGGCCACCACAGGTTACACAGGTGAAGCCGGTTATGAAATCATAGTGCCTGCCGAAGAAGCCGAAGCCCTGTGGCAAGCGCTGCTCGAGGCCGGTGTTAAGCCATGTGGTCTGGGTGCCCGCGATACGCTGCGCCTGGAAGCCGGGATGAACCTCTATGGTCAGGACATGGATGAAACCGTTAATCCATTGGCCGCCAACATGGGCTGGACCATTGCCTGGGAACCGAGCGATCGTGACTTTATCGGTCGCGAAGCCCTGACCGCCATCAAAGAGGCCGGAGCCGACAAGTTTATCGGCCTGGTGATGGAGCAAAAAGGTGTGCTGCGCCACGGCATGCCGGTATTCTTTACCGACGCCAACGGCCAAGAGCAGGAAGGCGTGATCACCAGCGGTACATTCTCACCGACATTGGGCTATTCTATTGCGATGGCCCGGGTACCGAACTCCATTGGGGATACGGCCGAAGTCGAAATGCGCAAGAAGCGCGTCGCTGTTAAAGTAGTGGCGCCAGGCTTTGTGCGTAACGGTAAACAAGCATTCTAAAACACGGGAAAGGAACAAGAATAATGAGCAATATTCCAAGCGAACTGAAGTACGCTTCTTCTCACGAATGGATCCGCAAGGAAGAAGACGGTAGCTACACAGTCGGTATCACTGAACATGCGCAGGAGCTGCTGGGTGATATGGTTTTCGTTGAATTGCCGGAAGTAGGCGACACTGTCAGCGCCTCTGAGGATTGCGCTGTGGCCGAGTCTGTTAAGGCCGCTTCAGATATCTATGCCCCTCTGTCCGGTGAAGTGATTGCCATCAACGAAGCGCTGGAAGACAGCCCTGAGCTGGTCAACAGCGATGCATTCGGTGATGGCTGGTTCTTCCGTATCATGCCTTCTGACCTGTCTGAGCTGGACAACCTGCTGGATGCCGAAGGATATCAGGCTGTCATCGACGAAGAATAAGCGTCGCTGAAAAACGAAGCCCTCCGGGGCTTCGTTTGTTTTACCACTAAATAAAGAGACTGGTACACCGCCTCCCTACGGCTGGATACCGGCGAACATGGAACAAGGTTAATCATGACCAAGCAAACCCTCACTCAGTTAGAGCAGCACGAACTCTTTATCCGTCGTCATATCGGCTCCGACGCCCTGCAGCAGCAAGAGATGCTGAACTATGTTGGCGCCGAGTCACTGGAAGATCTGACGGCGCAGATAGTACCGGAGTCGATTCGTCTGAACCGGGATCTGGCCGTGGGCGAAGCCTGTGGCGAAGCCGAAGGTCTGGCCTATATCAAGGGCCTGGCCAAGCAGAACAAGGTCTTCAAGAGCTACATAGGCATGGGCTACTACGGCACTGAAGTGCCTAACGTCATTTTGCGCAATGTGCTGGAAAACCCGGGTTGGTACACGGCTTATACCCCTTACCAGCCGGAAATCGCCCAGGGCCGCCTGGAAGCGGTACTGAACTTCCAGCAGATGTCCATGGACCTCTCAGGCCTGGATCTGGCCTCCGCCTCGCTGCTGGACGAAGCCACTGCCGCCGCCGAAGCCATGGCGCTGGCCAAGCGGGTATCCAAGGCCAAGAAAGCCAATATCTTCTTCGTTGCCGATGACGTGTTCCCGCAGACGCTGGATGTGGTCAAGACCCGCGCCGAATGCTTTGGTTTTGAAGTCGTCGTAGGCCCCGCCGAGGAAGCGCTCAATCATGAACTCTTTGGTGCCCTGTTCCAGTACAGCGGCAAGACAGGCGAGCTGAACGATCAGCGTGAACTCTTTGCCAAGCTGCGTGAGCAGAAGGCGATTGTGGCTGTTGCCGCCGATATCATGTCGCTGGTATTGCTCAAGTCTCCCGGTAGCCTGGGCGCCGACGTGGTCTTTGGCAGCGCGCAGCGTTTCGGCGTGCCTATGGGGTATGGTGGCCCGCACGCCGCTTTCTTCGTGACCCGTGACGAGCACAAGCGTTCCATGCCTGGCCGTATCATAGGCGTTTCCAAAGATAGCCGCGGCAACACAGCGCTGCGGATGGCGATGCAAACCCGTGAGCAGCATATCCGCCGCGAAAAGGCCAACTCCAATATCTGTACCGCGCAGATCCTGCTGGCCAACATGGCCTCTTTCTACGCTGTATACCATGGCCCACAAGGGCTGAAGACCATAGCCGAGCGTATCCACCGCCTGACCGACATTCTCGCCGCCGGCCTCAAGGCCAAGGGCGTTGAGCTGGTCAACGCTAGCTGGTTCGACACTCTGACCTTCAAAGTGGCCGACAAAGACGCCGTGCTGGCCCGCGCCGTTGCCGCCGAGAGCAACCTGCGTATCGATGCCGAAGGCACTCTGGGTGTCAGCCTGGATGAAACCACGACTGCTGACGATCTGGCTGCCCTGTTCGATATCATCCTGGGCGCCGGTCATGGCCTGGATGTGGCGGCACTGGACGCTGAAATCCTTGCCAAGGGCAGTGAGTCCATCCCTGCTGCGCTGCTGCGTGATGAGGCTATCCTGACGCATCCAACCTTCAACAGCTTCCACAGCGAAACCGAGATGCTGCGCTACATCAAGCGTCTTGAAAACAAAGACTTGGCGCTGAACCACTCGATGATCTCTCTGGGTTCATGCACCATGAAGCTGAACGCCACCGCCGAGATGCTGCCTATCAGCTGGCCGGAATTTGCCAACCTGCATCCTTTCTGCCCGCTGGATCAAGCCAAGGGTTATGAAAAGCTGCTCAATGAGCTGTCTGACTATCTGGTGGAAATCACCGGCTATGACGCCATGTGCCTGCAGCCCAACTCGGGTGCATCCGGCGAATACGCCGGTCTGTTGGCCATCAAGAAGTACCATGAATCCCGCGGCGAGGGGCACCGCAATGTCTGTCTGATCCCTCAGTCGGCTCACGGTACCAACCCGGCTTCGGCGCAGATGGCGGGTATGAAGATAGTGGTTGTGGCCTGTGACAAGCGCGGCAACGTGGACATGGAAGATCTGCGCGCCAAGGCGGCCGAAGTGGCCGACAACCTATCCTGCATTATGATCACTTATCCTTCCACCCACGGCGTGTATGAAGAAACCGTCTCGGAGATCTGTGAGGTGATCCATCAACACGGTGGTCAGGTGTATCTGGACGGTGCCAACATGAATGCCCAGGTGGGCGTGACCACTCCCGGCTTTATCGGCGCGGACGTTTCCCACCTCAACCTGCACAAGACCTTCGCCATCCCTCATGGAGGTGGTGGTCCAGGCATGGGTCCTATCGGCGTAAAAGCGCATTTGGCTCCTTTCGTTGCCGGTCATACCCTGGTTAAGCCTGGCCGCGAAAGCGACAACAACGGCGCCGTCTCTGCCGCGCCTTACGGCAGCGCCAGCATACTGCCAATCAGCTGGATGTACATCAAGCTGTTGGGCGCCAAGGGCCTGCGTGAATCAACCCAGAACGCCATGCTCAACGCCAACTATGTGATGAAGAAGCTGTCAGAGCACTATCCAGTGCTGTACCGCGGCCGTAATGACCGTGTGGCTCACGAGTGCATTATCGATCTGCGCCCGCTGAAAGAAGCCTCCGGCGTCACTGAAATGGATGTGGCCAAACGCCTCAACGACTACGGCTTCCACGCTCCGACCATGAGCTTCCCGGTTGCCGGAACCCTGATGATCGAGCCGACCGAGTCTGAGTCCAAGGCCGAACTGGACAGATTTATCGAAGCCATGGTGGCCATCCGCGGTGAAATCGCCCGGGTCGAAGCCGGTGAGTGGCCTGCGGACAATAACCCACTGCACAATGCACCACACACGCTAGCCGACATCATGGATCCCGCCTTCGACAGCCGTCCATACGATCGCGAACTGGCGGTATTCCCGAATGCCACAGTCAAGGCCAACAAGTTCTGGCCGACCGTGAATCGTATTGATGACGTGTATGGGGATAGGAATTTGTTCTGTGCCTGTGTGCCCATGTCTGAGTACGAGTAATTGCTGCTTGGACTCGCTACTGCGGCGTTAAATCATGGCGCCAGTGCTCATTGACATCAGTCAACTGCGCGCTGGCGCCATCGATTTGCCCCCGGCTTGGGCTTACACAAAGAGTGCTTCGTCAGCAACGCAATTATGGTTTAGTGGAGCACAGTTAGTTAGGGCTTCATCCAATCATTTTCGCTGCTCATTTACTCAAGTAAACTGCGCGGCGAAAATGATCGGCTTCATTGTCTTCTCTTCGGCAGTGACGCCATTATTGCTGCTTGGACTCGCTACTGCGGCGTTGAGCCGTATCTGAAATTTTCCCTCTAATCCTGCAAAAAATACGATGCATTGACCACACTGCAGCATCTCTAGTTACGGAATTATCTGGGGATTCCCTAGCCAAATGTGTTATGTACTTTGGAGAAAATATGGAAGTAGTTACTATTGAACAACATGTCTCAGAATATCCAAATCCGTTTTATTTGAAGCAAGGCGATAAAGTCGAACAGGGTGAAATAGATGACGAATTTCCCAATTGGATTTTTATAACCAATGATGCAGGTGAGCAGGGTTGGGCTCCAGTTCAATATATAGAAAAGGTTGAGGGCAGCTCCGTGGGTATCATGCTACAAGATTATGACAATGTTGAGCTCAATACTGCCATAGGTGAAAAACTGTCAGTGCTGTTTGAACTCAATTCGTGGTATCGAGTCTCGAGGTCAACGGGCGAAATAGGGTGGGTACCAGTACGCTCGGTACAACGTACGTAATAAGGTACCATACGTCACTTGGCCCTACGCTGGTACTGCCTCATTACACGGCGTTATGCCTTTCTAAGATATAAGTATATGGAGATAAAATTATGCCAAAGCTAGAGAAAATAGATCACATCCATATTTATGCGCCAGATCGTTTGAGTGCGGAGCAATGGTACAAAGAAGTATTAGGGTTCAATCGAGTTGAGTCACTTGAACGTTGGTTTTTAGAAGGTGGACCATTAACAATTGAAAATGGTGGTGTTCACATTGCACTCTTTGAATCAGACACTTTGGTAAATACAACCGTGGCGTTTTCTGTGGATTCTACAAACTACGAAGAATGGAAAGCGCAGCTTGGTAATCATGGTGTTGATTTCAAAGAAAGTGATCATGCTCTGTCATGGTCTATTTATTTTAGCGATCCTTATGGCAATCCGTATGAGATCACTAGTTATGACTACGAAGAAATCAAAAAACTAAAAAAATAAAGACATCCATCGTTAGCTGATTAAAGACTCTAGTTGCCTGTGTTGCTGTTGACCTTTCCCCCGAATTTAAGACCATGACATTGATGAGATTTCCAATACACTAGAGCCAATGGAGATCTCAACATGAAGAAACGTTACACCGAAGAACAAATCATCAAGGCCATCAAACAGCATGAGGCAGGAGCAAAAGTCGATGACATTTGCCGTGAAATGGGCATATCCACTGGCACTTTCTATAACTGGCGCAGCAAGTATGCCGGGCTGGAAGTGAACGAAGCGAAGCGGCTGAGGGAGTTGGAAGCGGAGAACAACAAGCTCAAAAAGATGTTGGCCGACAAGATGCTGGAAGTCGAAGCAATGAAGGATGTGCTGTCAAAAAAGTGGTAACGCCAGCGGCCAAAAAGCCTGTTGCTCAACACTTGATTGAGGGATTCAGCCTCAGTGAGCGAGTAGCCTGTAAGCTGGCTGGGCTTAGCCGGACTGCATTTCGCTATCAACCCAGGAAAAAGCCAGACAATGGGCTCAGACAGCGACTGAAGGCGCTGGCGACGCAATATCCTCGCTATGGGTATCTGATGCTACATGGTTTGCTCAGGGGGGAAGGCTGGGTCAAAAACCGCAAACGAACCTATCGGCTCTACACGGAGGAAGGCTTGCAGGTCAGGACGAAGAAGCGCAAGAAGTTAACCCGGCCAAGGCAGCCCATGGAGGTGCCAACAGCCCCCAATCAACGTTGGTCTATGGACTTTGTGTCAGACCAACTCAGCAATGGTCGCCGCTTTCGGGTACTGAATGTCGTGGATGATTATTCGCGGGAAATGGTCGGTCAATTAGTCTCTGTGGCCATTAGTGGTAGGCAGGTCGCCAGATTCTTGGACCAATTGATGGAAGAGCGAGGCAAACCCAAGAAGGTTACTTGCGACAATGGGACAGAATTTACCAGCAAGGCAATGTTCTTCTGGAGTAAGGAAACGGGCGTCACACTGGGCTTTATCCAACCAGGAAAGCCGACGCAAAATGCCTTTGTGGAAAGCCTGAATGGCAAATTCAGGAATGAATGTCTGAATCAGCATTGGTTCAGAACCTTAGACGAAGCCAGATACGAAATCGAGCTATGGCGTGAACACTACAACCATGTTCGCCCTCATAGTTCACTGAACTATATGCCGCCTGTTGCGTATGCCAAGCAAGCAGCATAAGCTGGAAAATCTCATCAAGAGATTGGTACTAATCTCGGGGAAAGATCACTGTCAGAATGATGTTTTCAGAAAGAACATCATTCTTTAACCTTTTGTGGACCATTCGGCTTAAAGTGAAGACAAAAGTCGAATTTAAGAGATTATTGAAATCGAACAAAGTTCGATGGAGAGAAATACTTGGGACCTCGGGGATTCAGCTAAACAACTGCTGGCCATGCAACCTTTGCTTTCGTTGTCGTTGCAGGTGAGTAGAGCCGTCCGTAAGTGCCTTCGGTATACCATCCGGCCCTTGAATAAACGGCTAAAGTCCCTGGTTAGCTTGAGCTAGTTGTCGATGGGTATTCTTAAGCAGATGGAGCGAGTTAAGTTCTTTATGGACCAGGCTTCACCATTCCCTGGTGGTGGGCATGGTCTAATGAAGGTGGAGCACAATTAGGATCACTTATTTAGGTGTCTTCAAAAGCTTTTCTGTATAGCTATGGTTTCAAAAAGCAGTCACCAACCTTTAAAAAATACAATGCTATACATATTTATCCCCTAATGTGTATTCACTCAATCTAAAGAACTTAAAGGCACTAGGGTCGACATACTTAATAAGTTGAGTCACAAGAGTTTCATGAATGAATAAACCGCCACCAGCAACTTTACTCGGGCGTATGATCAAACGGTTTTCTAATGGAATCGTATCTAGCACTTCGTTTTTTAATTTATACCGAATGACTTCGTGTATACTGTCTTCTGATGAATAATCATGTATGTCACTGCTGTTAAAGTCTATACAGTCGAGTTTGTCATAAGCATTAAAAAAGAAAAAATCTTCATGCTGCTTCTCATCGTCACCAATTAACACAGTAGGAAACAACTGAAAGCCATTAATGCTATAAGGCATGATCATGTCGGCAATTTTCTTAGAAACCACAGGAAAAAAACTATGGAGTAAAAAATCACTTACTATGAACGGCATTTCGCCTTTATCTGCATTCGTAAAAAATATTGGTCCATCAATAGCATCTAATTTAGTGAAACTGTAGCGACGGCGGCCAGTATCCAGTGATGCCTTCAAATGAAGGTAAGTTTCTCGAAATGGTACTTCAAAAACTTTGTAGTATTGTTCTTCGTAATTATTCATAAACACCTACTTTGGGGCCGCTATTTTTCCAACAGATGCTAGGGTATCTTGGCATCCCTCCGTTACACGTGCAACCTATTCAAATTCCATCCCTTTACGGTAATCGCTTAGCTTAAAGAACTGAAAAGCTTCAATATTGAACTTGGTTAGAGCTTTAACAATCTTCTCATGGAACAGTAATGCCCCACCTGTAACACCAGCTAACTTTATCATTAGCCTATTTTCTTCAGGGATCGCGTCGAGCACACTTGCATCAAGTTTGTATTGTAAAACGGTGTTGTTCTTTTTAGTTGGTGAGTAGTTCCTTACGGTACTCTTTTGAAAATCAACACAATCTATATCTCGATAAAAGTTGAAGAAATAAAAATCCTCATGCCAATGGTCATCATCATCAATAATCACAGCTGGGAATAGCTGAAACCCTTCAGTAGGGTAGCCCTTTACCGCCGATGCAACATCCTCTGATACTACTGGGTATATACTATCCATCTGAGCATTAGTAAGATGGAAAGGGATCTCACCTTTATAGCCGTTCTCAAATAAAACTGGTCCATCCCCATAATCAAGCTTTTCATAAGTATGATTGCGGGCTCCAGTGTTCTCTGTTGCTCTAAGAGATAAGAATATCTCCCGAAACTCAACACGCTTTAATATGTAATACTGTTCTTCGTATTGTCTCATATACCTCTCTCAGGCTTCCATATGCATGGGAATTTGATAACACTATCTAATTCATGCCTATATAGCTGTTCCTAAATGTAGATCACTGAGTTTCGAAAATAAAAGGGAACTCGGCTCGATGCGCTCTGCTCAATCGGCAAGCCAACCTAGTCTCACAATCCGATCAGCGACCGTGATTCTAACATTTCCAACCTGCTCTGAGAGACACCGGATACAAAAAGAATACATAAAACGAGAAATAAAGGCGAGTGCCGCCGTGGTCGTTCGACTATTGAAGTGAGTGCAAAATTCGAATTTCAGAGATCATTGAAATTGAATAAAGTTCGATTGGAGATGACCTTTCCCCGAGATTAGTACCAGGGAGCCTCGGGGATTCAGCTAAAAAGCTTCCGGCAATTAGCTGCTCCTTGCCTTCTCTGTCGTTGCAGATCCACAGCTCTGGCTTTACAAAGCGCTGTAAGTGGCTCCAGCGTACCATCTGGCCCTTTGAATACATGGCTAAAGTCGGTCGTCAGCTTGAGCCTGTTATCGATGGGTAAGCAGTTCAATATGGCTGCTGTTGTCATGGCAGACACCCGGTAGAACCTGTAGGACACAGAGGCAGGATTGATGATGTCGTTTGAGTTCATACTTTTGTTAAGAAAGCATTGCAGGGGGCTGCTTGCTGCACTTATCCTTGTTCTTACTCAAATTATATCAATACGTTACATAGCTATGTATTGAGCAAGGTTTTATACAAGGAACAGGATAAATGGAAACAGATGTGCTGGAGATTTTGCAGAACTTCCACTCTGATGGGCTTTTTGTTGCGCCCAACATACCCAGCAAGAAAGCTAAAAATGCAAGTGCATGTTATGGCATGCCTGCGTCAGTCGATATTTATGCCATAGTCGATTCTACGGTGTTTGGTTCTGCAAAAAATGGTCTGGCATTTACATCTGAAGGATTGTTTTGGAAAAATGACTGGACAACAACTTCTGCAAAAAACCACATGTCGTGGGAAGAGTTGATAAACACCAGTCAAGAGCATGCTGTTGACGGTTCAGATCTGTTGTTGGGGCAAGGCTGTGCTTTTGGTATGGCGGGTTCCGGTATGAAGCCCGCGGTTTTATTGAAACTATTGGAAAAACTGGCCCAAAAGATACAAGGCAATACAGGGGCGACAGAAACTGCTGAAGTTTCGAATGTGGCACAAGCCTGCGTGACTCCGGCAACTGTTGCAAATGATGAAGCTTCTGTCGGCAACACTGCTTCGACGAGCGTTACTGCTGAAAATCTTCCCCCTGAAGGCGTTACAACCGAGAGTGTTATTCCGGCAGCAGATGCAAATGGTGGCGTATCTATCACCAATACAGCTCCGGCCAGTAATACAGCACCGGCGAGCGACAAAGCTGAAAGCGCTGCCCCCGAAAGCCTTAAGCCTGAAAAGCCGGAGCAGGAATCCAGTCCCAAGCCCGCTTTTGAAGGTAGCTATCAGCGGGAATACTTGGATATAGTTAACGCCGTGGCCAAGAGGCATCGTCTATCTCAACAAATCCAAATCGCGCCGGCTATCAAAGTCCACAAAGTCAGAAAAGTCATCGAAATATCAGAGGGTAAAATCGAACCTTACGATATCCTGATGATTGTGGATAACACCTTTATGCAAACAACCAAAGATTTTTTGGTTGTGACTCCTCATGCTATTTGGGCTAAAGGTACGCTGAGAAAGGTAGAGAGTTTTTCCTTAAGTGAAATTCGTAGTATTCGCTGTGATAAAAAAACTCTCTTTATTAATGACTATGACTTCCAGTACTTGGATCAGTTCTCTGAAAATGAAGTTTTGATACTGACGAATATGCTCGAAGAGCTAGTGGTCGCATTGCGTAAGTCTGACTCCGTATCGGATACTGACGAGCAGCTTCAATTACCCGCTGCTTTGGATACTTTGTTATCCAACATATACGAAGTGGTATTGGATGATGTTGTTTCCGGCTTGAGGGATAAGGGATACCCTGAAAATAAGCAGTTGGTTACTTCGATGGCGGAATGTTGTTTTAGTATCTTTTTCATTGTTGACTCCCACTTAAAATATCGAAATCAGGATACAGCTGAATTGGTGGGGCAATATTTGCTTGCTCAAACTTTGTCTGGCTTATTTGCGTTAATGAGCATAGAACAGTTATGGAGCAATACAGAAGCGAAGTCCACCTATGTGATGATGCAATGCTCTGTGATCATTCGAACATGCCAGTACTTTGAAAGACAAGGAGTAGCGTTAAGGCCGAACCAAAACTGGTATTTGCAGCTTTTCCAAACCGTGATAGAAGCCAATACCCTGGAACAGGGGGCTGAACTCATTGACCAGGAGATGGGTAACCTCAGTGCCGATAGACAATTAGCCATTGATTGTGCCTTCAAGAGTGGTCAAGGTGTTAGGGAAATGTTTTGCGATACTCTTTGATTATTTGGCTCCAGCTATCTTAAATAGGTGTGATTAAAGTCTGGATGTGAAGCGGACAGGGCTGTTGAGATCGGCGTACAGCATTAGGTTTTTAGTGCTGTATGGCTTTTTCAGGAGAGAAGGGGTATGGGAGGTCGTTCGAGACTAAACATACCTCATTAATACTTTGGATAAACATATCGAGCTGAGAACTGAGCATGTTGTTTATCAGTCCAGGTGGTAGCCCATCAGAAAATTTGCCCGTCAAGCCGTGTTAAATGTGTGAGACAGGAATACTCAGTTGGTGCATAGCCAAATAATCTGGGGCTGGGAGATGATAGCGTCAGGGCGCTGATAAAACGGAAACTGGGCCAGATTCGTGTGGCAGACCCAGAGTTCCAGGGTTAGGAGGTGGGTGAGCTAGTACAGCTTATCAAACCAAATATCGACCGCCCCCGCCTGTTGCAGTCCAGCCAAGAAATTGGTGTTGATAACAAGTTCTTTTTTATCCCACGCCAGTGGCGTGCCTTTTGCCGTGTGCTCATCCAGTGACGCCAGCTCAGGTAACAGTGCAAAATCAATGAAGGTATACTCAGTGCACACTTTATCCAGGTCATGCTCGGTATTAGGCGCGTTAAAATCCAATTCCCCCCACCAATGGGTGAGTTGATCGAGCCATTTGTCATCGAGGTCTTCGATGATGTCGTCATAAAGATACAGCGTTTTGATTTCACCAAAATGCATATAAACATCCGGTTGTGTGAACACCAATTTCGCACGGTTTTCAGGTAGCACGGCCTCTACGGCGGCTTTTTCAAAAGGAATGAATGTCATACTGCATCCTTGTTAGGCAAACTGTTCGCAGGGTTTAAAGGTGGTGTTGATTGGATTGGTAGCCATGATACGTTCGACTATGGAGCGATGGAACAGAATGCGTGCGGATTCTGCCATCATAAAAATGAGTCGCTGATTGAGCGGGGTTTGTGCGAGCAGAGCTTCATCCAGTACCAGTTTCTCCAACCCCGTCAGCCCACCCATTGAATCTATGTATGAGTACTTGGATTTTTCAACATCGGCGCATTTAAGTTCTTGCAGATAGTTGATAAACAGATAATCGCGGCGTCCGTTGGCATTAGTTATGTGCGCAGGCACCCAGTTGATACCATAGATATATTGCAGACCCGCTTCAATCACTACGCGCTTGGACAGCGCGATCACTTTGGTGCGCACAAATTCAGGGGTTTGATATTCGTCTTCCGGTTTGTAGGTTTCATAGATACGAATGGGTTCAATCGGCGGGCGGGCGCACTCTTTATAATTGATATACCGCTTATCGTGATCACTCACCTCAGTCATCGCACAGGGACCGCTGCTGGTAATTAAATAATATTCACTCATTTCCTATTTCCAATGTCTTGCTAACCAAGGCCTTGGTCATCAATTGTCTTTTGGCATTTAATTGTGTTGGTCAGGTGGAAGTTTGTTCCAGTGTTTACATGGGGGTTTTTACTCTCGATTCACCATTGGCACACCTTCCCTAATAGCTGCGCGGCAGTTTTAGCAAAATCTGTGACAACCCAATTGAAATCATCAATATGATCTCCCCATCGTTTGCATAAGTCACGAATCTTTTGTAAAAAATTCATGATCTTGTTCGTTATGGCTACATCTGCCCGGGTTCTTAAAAGACAGATGCTTCCATTGAGGAAACATCACCTTCTAAAGTTGACCTGCTTAGGTATTGAAGTGATGGAAAAGTTGAGTTTCAGGCCGGATGAAAATCGCACTGGATTCGGCTGAGATAAGGGGTCAGCCTCTGGCTACAGGCAAAGAGCAGTACCTCACTTATGTTGTTGTGCAATTCAGGTTTTACAAGTAAGTGCTGACTGACTCAGGTACCAAGTGGCCCTTTGAATAGACGACTAAAGTCCCTGTTAAGCTTGAGCTCGTCATCGATGGGATGTTTTAGCGATTCAAAAATGGCGGTTGTGGCTGCGAGAGCCAACGGGGCGAAGCTTATCTATCTACTTATTCTATTGGCGTGTCGGTGAGTTTGTTCAAACCTCTTGCATCCTATGATATCAGGCTAATTCTTTCCCCTTGGATTGTATCTTCGACCAAGTTAAGCCGAATTTTTGGAGATACTTTTGCAATCTTGTCGAGTCGTTGGTTTGGGCTTTCTTGGTTCTACTGACATCGAATAACTCTCTGCCGGCCGATGCCATACTGCCGTGTTGCTTGCAGATATTTAAAACATAGTTGAGCTGATTGGCATCAAACTGGTCCAACTGGGCAATTTCTTCATCTGCAAGATACTGCTTCAGCGTTTCTACCTGAGTATCGTGTGGAGAAGATTGCCAGAACTGCTCTAGTCGCGCGATTTCTTCTTTCACATCATCCACAGAGATCCTTGATGAGTCTGCCAATGTACACAATCTTGTGATGGCTGAACTTAGATCGCGGAAATTACCCGACCAAATAGCCATGTTGGAAGTGGCAAAGTTTTCGAATGCAACCCTAGCCTCTTTATTGAATTGAATTCGCTGTCCGGTTTTTTGTTCGTAGAGTCTGACTTCGTAGTCAATATTGGCTGGAATGTCTTCTTTGCGATCTTTTAATGCGGGGAGTTCATAGGTCCACAAGTTGATCCTGGCCAGCAGATCTTCCCGAAAAAGGCCCTGATGGACTTGTGACTTCAGATTTCTATTTGTTCCGGCTATCAACTGAAAGTCGCTGGATACCGGTTGATCACTGCCCACAGGATGAAAAGTCTTGTTTTCAATTGCGTGCAGCAGCATGGCTTGTTCTTCCAGCCCGAGCTCACCTATTTCATCTAGAAATAACATGCCTTTATTTGCTGTCAGAAGGTATCCACGGCGTTCTTTTTGCGCCCCGGTAAAGGCTCCTTTGGTGTGACCAAACAATGCTGCCATGGCATTTTCGCCTCTCAGCGTTGCACAGTTTACCGATACCAGCTCTCCTTCCAACATTGAGCGCTTTTTCTTCAGCTGAAAAATACGGGTAGCAAGTTGACTCTTGCCGGCACCGGTTGGGCCTGTGAGCAACATAGGATCGCTGGAGCGGATCGCGACCTTTTCGATTTGCGTAATCAGCCGGTTAAATGCCGCATTTTTCGTCTCTATACCACTCTTAAGAAACTCTTTTCCTTCGAGGTGTTCCTTGTCGAAGCGTGTCGCCAGTTGGTCGTACTTGGAAAGGTCCAAATCAATGATCTGGGTTTTTCCTATAGCCTTATTTTTATTGCCTCTATCCGGTGAGGTTTGTATCAAGCGGCCGGGAAAGTGGCCGCTCTCTGTCAGCAGGAAAATACATATCTGCAGAACATGGGTACCTGTGGTGATATGGAATAGATAGTCGTTCCGGTCGGTATCGAATACCTGTTGGTGGCACCAATCATAGAGTTTTGAGTAAGCCTCTTCAAAATCCCAGGGATCATTGAAGTTCACATTGTGTAATTCGACTTCTGTTTCCGGTGAAATGCTGCCAATATCGGCCGCAACACTGCTGGCCAATCTTTTACTGTGGTTGTCATGAAGCATGTGCAGTTGGCTGACAATCAAATCTTCTTGGCTGCATAAGCTGACATTGGGGCGCCACTTGGCCCATCTATCACTTCCTTTCCCTGTGTAATCCAATTGAGTGCCAACCAAACTTACGACCACAGTGCGCTTCATTGATTGTGATATCCATATTGATATGTTTGTATCCATTTAATTACTTTTTTTGTTTTCGGTCAACCTGGTAGTAAATCAGGGTTTATGAGTTGCGAAAATTATTTATTTTTAATAATCATGGTGTTATGAATTTTGTTTTTAGTTGGTACCTAAGTTGGCACATTGATTGATATAGATAACTTGTCTGATTAAGTGGTTGTGATTCAAAGGTCACACCGGTGCGCTGAACACTGTGACTGCGTATGCCTAATCAAATGCACTATTAAGTAGCTCAGCTGGAAGAGCAGCGAAGTGGATTCGTCGGTCATGGGTTCGATTCCCATCTTAATAGGATTTAAGTAGCTCAGAGGGTAGAGCAGCGGCGTAATGTCGTAGTCGAAGGTTCGAATCCTTCCTTAAATACAGGTAGCTCAAATTGGTAGAGCATCGAAGTGTTAATTCGATTGTTGTGGGTTCAAATCCCGCCCTAAATTCAAATTGCAAGAATCAAGGTTAGCGAGTCGTTTTTGCCAATGACTGATAAACGCTAAAGATGGACCAATGGTAGCCAGCAGGATGCTCCCTGCCATTTAGAAATCAGGTGCCTTTCTCAGTTAAGCAATGAACTCTTGCTAACTCCACTTACTTCCGGGTAAGTGAAAGGATAAAAGGAAATTAACTATGTTTAAAAAACTCTCAATAAGAAAAACGGTTACAGTCGCTGAAAACCAAAGGGTATTGATGTTTAAAAATCAAATGCTGGCGGATGTACTTATGCCCGGGAAGCACAAAATTTGGGATATTAAAGATGATCTGGAATTCATTACCTTTGATATCAATACGCTCTACTTTGCTGAAAAAAATGCCGACAGACTTTACCGAAGCAGCGATGCTCTGCGTAAACACATCTCGCATTGGAAACTGTCGAGCAATGAAGTGGGATTGCTCTATGTGGACGATCTGCTGCAAGGCATTGTTGCACCGGGTGAGCACCTTTACCTGTGGAAAGACGCGGGGGAATTGAGGTTGGATACCCTCTCAATTGAGGAAAATCTGCAAGTTGATGAAAAGCTGCTCTTCTTGATCAATCGTGCGGGAGCCAATACCGCTACAAGATTGATCAGAAGCAACCGTACAGTGGCGATTAAGCCGATTGCGGATATCTCTGTCGCCAAAGACCATATCGGCTTGTTGTATGTAAATGGTCGATTCATACGCAGGTTAGAGCCGGGGCAGCACGCATTTTGGCAGTTCAATCACACGATTGAAGTGAAGCCCTTTGATTGCCGGACGCAGATGCTGGAGATTTCAGGCCAGGAAATCTTGAGTAAAGACAGGGTGAGCCTGCGGATTAATCTTAGCGCGAGCATTAGATTGCAGGATGCCGAACTTGCTGCCCGCAGCGTGGATAAGGTGGATGACTTTGTCTACAAAACATTGCAACTGGCGTTACGGGAAGCGGTTGGCACTAAGTCCCTGGACGATATTCTGTTGGATAAGTTGTATGTCAATGAAACAGTTAAGGAACTGGTTTCAGATCAGCTTACTGCTATAGGTATCTCACTGGTCAATGTGGGCGTGAAGGACATTATTCTGCCCGGAGAGATGAAGGCGATATTGAATCAGGTGGTGGAAGCACAAAAAGCGGCGGAAGCCAATGTGATCAAGCGCCGCGAAGAAACATCGGCCACCAGAAGTTTGCACAACACTGCCAAGGTGATGGAAAACAATCCTACCTTGATGCGGTTGAAGGAGCTTGAAGCACTCGAGAAAGTGTCGGACAAGATAGGCAACCTGACGGTTTACGGCGGCCTGGAAGGGCTTATGAATGGCATAGTGAAAATTGCCTGACGGGAAGGGCTGCGGCGAAGAGGATGCCGCAGCCCGCTGAGAAATGGATTGGAAGTAAAGGAATTAGTAATGTGTAGTAATTACAACGTTATAGAAAGCAAGGGACGGGCAACGATTAAAGCGTGGACCAAGGGAGTTCCTTTTGAAGACAAGGCTCTGGAGCAGTTGAACAACATTGCCGCTATGCCTTTGGTACATTCACACATAGCGGTTATGCCGGATGTCCATATGGGCAAGGGGGCAACCATTGGCAGCGTAATACCATCGGTGGATGCCGTTATTCCCGCTGCCGTTGGTGTCGATATTGGCTGCGGCATGGTAGCCGTCAAAACGACCTTATCCGCCAGTCAGCTTCCGGATAATTTGGCTGGAATAAGAAGTGCCTTTGAGGCCGCTATCCCCCATGGCCGAACCGGAAGAGCTAGAGGGGCAAGGGACAGAGGTGCCTGGCACAATGTTCCTGAGCTGGTGGCCGAGGAATGGAAAAAACTGGCAACCAGGTTCGAGCGAATTTGTGAAAAGCACCCGGCAATAAAGAAGAGTAATAACCTGAACCACTTAGGCACTATGGGTACAGGTAATCACTTTCTTGAGCTCTGTTTGGACGAAAATAATGCCGTGTGGATTCTGTTGCATTCAGGTAGTCGCGGTGTGGGCAACCGGATAGGTACCTATTTTATCGAACTGGCCAGGAAAGAGATGCAGCGCCATCAGATTAACCTGCCCGATATGGATTTGGCTTATCTGGAAGAGGGGAGTGAGTATTTTGATGACTATGTCGAGGCTGTGGAGTGGGCGCAGGATTATGCGGCGAAAAACCGTGAAATCATGATGTTCAATGCGATTGCAGCCTTAAGAAAGCAGATCCCGACAGGGTTTTCGACAGCGGAATTGGCGGTGAATTGCCATCACAACTATATCTCCCGGGAGCGGCATTTCGGTAAAGACTGCTATGTCACCCGTAAAGGTGCCGTTCGAGCCGAAAAGGGCGAAATGGGGATTATTCCAGGCAGTATGGGGGCTCGTTCCTTCATTGTCAGGGGTTTGGGAAACCCCGAGAGTTTCAATAGCTGCAGTCACGGTGCCGGGCGGGTAATGTCCAGAACCCAGGCGAAAAAGGTATATAAGGTCAAAGATCAAATTGAAGCCACTCAAGGGGTGGAGTGCCGTAAAGATGCGGCAGTCATTGATGAGATACCTCATGCCTACAAGGATATAGATAAGGTCATGGAAGCGCAGAAAGATTTGGTTGAAGTGGTTTACACCTTGAAGCAAGTTGTGTGCGTTAAGGGGTAAATCATGCCGTATTTAGTGATAGATGGGGCGCAGGGAGAAGGCGGTGGTCAGGTGTTAAGGACAGCATTGACCCTGTCTATTTTGACTCAGCGGCCAATCGAAATAGTCAATATTCGAGCCAAGCGTAAGAAACCCGGATTGCTGCGCCAACACCTGACCTCGGTATTGGCGGCACAAGCGATATGTGAGGCGAGCACAGAAGGGGTGGAACTGGGCTCCAGCCGGATACGGTTTTCGCCCGGTGAGGTTTTGCCCGGCGATTATCGTTTCGCCATTGGCACAGCAGGAAGTACAGTGTTGGTGTGCCAAACCATTTTGCCGGTTTTGGCGCTGGCGAAGGCAGGCTCCAAGGTCGAGTTTGAAGGTGGCACGCACAATGGAATGTCGCCCTCGCTGTGTTTTCTGGAGCAGTCCTATTTGCCGCTGTTAAAGCTGATGGGCATCGATTGCCAAATTGTGAAGTCTTCGCTTGGGTTTTATCCGGTAGGTGGTGGCAAGTGGCAGATAGAGATAAAGCCGGCAAAAGTCTTGAGCCCAATTAGGCTCATGGAGCCTGGAAGTGAGTTTGCAAAAAAACCGGAAAACTGCGGGCTTCATGCACTTGTCAGCCAGTTACCTGTGTCTATTGGGCAAAGAGAAGTGGCTGCAGCAAAAACGGTTCTGGGGTGGAGCGCATCGTCAGGCATAATCACGGATGTGGACTCCATAGGGCCAGGTAATAGCTTTCAGTTAACAATCCAGGGTAAGACACATACCAACCTGTTTGAAGTGGTTGGTGAGCAGGGCCTCTCGGCAGAGCGCGTGGCCAAGCGATGTGCGGGGCGGGTAAATAAGTTTGTTAGCGCCGAAGCAGCAGTGGAAGAGCAACTGGCGGATCAGTTACTCATTCCCATGGCCTTGGCTGGAAAGGGCAGTTACACGACCAGCAAACCGAGCCTGCACACAAGCACCAATATTGAGGTCATCAAGCAGTTTATGGATATCAATATTAGGGCTGAACAGCAAAATGAGCTGTGTTGGCAAATTAGCATAAGCAGCTGAACTACCGTGGAGGCTAGCAGCCAGGCGGGCGAAAAATAAAAAGGAGAATAGAGCATGTCAGGTGAACGTATCACCCATGATGGTGAAAGAGAGCGTTGCCCAGTGCATGGGCATACCAGGCGCTTATCCCGCAAGGAAATCAGCGAGATCAAGCATGCTGTCGAGGTGGCCAATTCAAAGGCCAAGCGCAGTGGCAAGAAGCCCAAGGAGCCGCAAATCGGCTTGTTCAGCTGTAAATGCAACTGCTTCTACGTCAAAGTTGATTAGTCGCTGTAGCTGAGTTTGTTAAACAGCCTGGCAGCGGGACCTTTTGCTCCCGGCAATACTCGCCATATTTCTCTCACAACAACTTGAACCCACTACCAAAGCCCACTAGGTTAGTGTGGTGCAATGGAAGGCGGGATAGTCTAGCTCGCCGGTATGCGATAACAGATAGGGAGAGGCTGTTTATGTTCAATCGAGTGTTGAGTCGGGAGTGCTTGGGAGCCAGGCCCTTTGGCAATAAGGTGGTCGTCAGCGCCAAGAGGTTTTGGGCTTATCTGCCTATCCATGCGTCTATCTTGGTCTCTGTGAGTTTGCTGAGCGCCTGCAATTCGGATTCACAAGAAGTGGTGCTCAATCCTGTCGACACGGCCAAGATGCAGAAGACGGTGGAACAACTGGCCAAGGAGATGCTGGTGCCCGGCGCCGTGGTGATTCTGCGAACGCCTAGGGGCGACTTTAAAACCGCCTATGGGGTAACCCGTTATGGCGGCAGTGAAGCGACCGACTTTGATCAGCATGTCAGGGTGGGCTCCAATACCAAGACCTGGGTCGGTACCGTGATTTTGCAGATGGCGCAGCAAGGGCGACTGCAACTGAGTGACACTGTCTCCATGTATCTCGACAATGTGCCAAACGGTGAGTCGATCACCATAGAGCATTTGCTTACTATGCGTAGCGGCCTGTTCAATTACAGCACCACGCTCGAGTTGAATCAGACACTTGATGAGCAGCCAACCAAGGTGTGGACTCAGGCTGAGCTGCTGGCAATGAGTTTTGCCCATAAGCCAGGTTTTGCCTCCGGCAGCGCATTTGAATACTCCAATACCAATACCGTCTTGCTGGGACTGATCGCCGAGCAAATCGATGGCAAGCCGCTGGCGGCTGTGATGCAGCAGAGGTTGTTTGCCCCCTTGGGTCTTGAGCGGACTCTGTTTCCCGATATCCATTCTAATACTCTTCCCGCGCCCTTGGCGCGGGGTTATATGTATGGCACCAATGTGTTGACTATGGATCCGCCTTATATGCTGCCCGAAAAGATGCAGCGAGAAGCCAGAGAGGGCATTCTGGCCCCCATAGATCAAACCGAGGCCAATCCTTCCTGGGGCTGGGCGGCCGGCGCCGGGATCTCCAGTGCCAATGAGTTGGCAACCTGGGTAGAAGCTTTGGTTGCCGGAGAACTGCTGGATGCCGATTGGCAGCGAAGGCGTCTGGATAGTGTCAGGCCGATAGATCCCGATAATCCCAACACTGCCTATTATGGGCTGGGGATCGCCAAGTTTGGCAGCCTCTATGGTCATACTGGTGAGCTGCCCGGCTATAACTCCTTTATGGGGCATGATCCTGTCAACAAGGTGACTCTGGTGGTTTGGACCAACCTGGCACCGGCGGTGGATGGCAAAGATCCGGCTACCACCATAGCAGCGGCCCTAATTAACATGCTCTATATTCCATCCCGTTAGCGTTAAACCCGCGCCGGGGAAGGAGAGCCTCCCCGGCAAACCTCCTGATTGGCCTCTTCCAATTTGCGCCATAAAGCCATCGCCTGGCATGGTTTTATGCCTTGCAGTTTTCTTGTGCTCCCTTGAGTTTCGGTGCTGCGCATTTTGGTAATGATTTGTTCTTAATGCAAAATATCTCTATCATTGCCGCTCGGCTGTTGGCTGGAAACGTTTAGAAGGGAATCCATGAAAGAACTTGTCAGGGAAAACAAACGGCCGGACTTCAGGCTGTTGCAAAGCTTTGTTGTTCGTACTTTGGTGGGCGCTATGTTCGCCTACTATCTGGTGTATCTCGCCAATGAGCCTTTTGAGCATCAGTTGGCCTATATCGCCGTGTGCGTCCTGTTGTCGCTGCTGATGGACTATTTAACAGCCAGAAGCAAAGGCGCGTTGGAGGTCAAACTGGTTGAAGGCAAGTTAGCCTTGCTTGGGGTCACCATAGAGATAGCCCAGATAGAATAGGTACTTTACTGCCAGAGCAAGCGCTTTGAACACCAACTGAGGTTTCGTTTCAAGGATCGCACCTATCAGGACTTTGAGCTATCCGAGCCGTCATTGATAGCCGATTTGCAACTCTACTATTTTTTGCTGGATAACCAATTGCCGGTGAAAATGCTGGACAATGCCGAGCGCCTCAACTGAAGCGCCGGCACCTGCCTTGGCTGCACCCTATATCAAGCCTATTACCCGTGTGAAGGGTATTATTCAGGTGAGCGCCATTGTCCGGATATCGCTTCAACCGGGTCGAAAACCGCTCCGGGCTGATCGGCATCAAGCCTGATATTCATCGTCAGTGACTTTTTCCATCCAGATGGCAGCCGGTGCTGTCTCCGATGCTTCGGCTACGGCCACATGGCTCATGGCCCTGTCTTGGCTGGCCCCGTGCCAGTGTTTTTCGTTGGCTGCAATCCATACGGTATCACCGGCTTCAATCATTTGTTTCGGCTCACCGGCTTTTTGGATCCAACCCCTTCCCTCCGTGACATACAAGAGTTGCCCGGCGCCGTGGGCATGCCAGGCGGTGCGGGCACCAGGCTCGAAGGTGACCAGTGCGGCACCGATACGCGATGGGCTGCCGGGTTCAAAGTGATTATCGATTCTTACCCGACCGGAGAAGGTGGCTTCCGGGCCCTGAAGGGATTGGCTGGCGGCATTTTTGATGATTTTCATGATCTGTTCCTGTGTAGATGAGGACTTGCATTCGATCTTAGTCGCGCAGATTATGTAATTTAAATGATATGTCAGTATTGGCTTTATATTTGAGATTCATATATGAGACGGGAAGAGCTGGGGGATTTATGGGTGTTTCAGGCGGTAGTTGAAGAGGGCAGCTTTACTCGCGCCGCGGCCAGGTTGGGGACATCACAATCCTCTGTCAGCCATACCATAAGGCGCCTGGAGCAGCGCCTCAATGTACAACTGTTGAATCGAACCACCCGCAGCGTGGCTGCCACTGAGGCTGGGCAGCAGTTGCTGCAGACCCTAAGGCCTGCCTTTGGTCAGATAGCCGAGCAGTTGGAGCGACTCAACAGTTTCAGGCAGGAGATCAGCGGCCACATTCGGCTTACCGCCACCAAGTTTGCCGCCGAGTCGATATTGCTGCCGGTGGTTAATCGCTTACTGGCGCAGCATCCACAGCTGCAAATCGAGGTTTCTGTGGATCAACAACTGCTTGATTTGGCCGCTCAAGGTTTTGATGCCGGGGTACGATTGGGCGAACAGGTAGCCAAAGACATGGTTGCCGTGCGTATCAGCCCGGATCTGCGTATGCTGGTGGCGGGCTCGCCGGATTACTTTTCCCGCCATGCAAAGCCGACCATCCCCCAGGACTTGACCGGGCATAATGGCATTAATCTGCGTCTTCCCACTTCGGGCGGCTTGTATGTGTGGGAGTTTGCCAAAGAGGGCCGCGAGCTGAATGTGCGGGTAAGCGGCCAGCTTATCTGCAATGAACCAGATTTGGTGACCAAGGCAGCCATTGCCGGTGCCGGGCTCTGTTTTCAACCTGAGGATGCGTTGGCACCGGCGATAACGGCCGGTGAACTGCTCCCGGTGTTGGAAGATTGGTGCCCGCGGTTTGCCGGTTATCACCTCTATTTTCCGAGTGGGCGTCAGCACTCGGCCGCCTTTAGATTACTGATTGATGCGCTCAAGTATTCAGGCGCTTAATTGAACCGTTACTGTATTGACCTGCAGACCAGGGCGTTGTTGTATAAGGCGAATTCTGGCGACGCTTCATTGCTGATTGGCCGGGATTACTGTGTCGGCAATCATCTGCCTCAGCCATTTGTGGGCAGGGTCTTGATTGAAGTGCTTGTGCCACAACAACACGTACGCACCGGGCACCAGATCTATCGGCACTTCCAGCGTCGCCAACTCAACATGTTGCAGCGCCTGGGCCGCATATTTGGCCGGCGCGCAGAGGATTAACTCGCTGTGGCGACACAGCTCCAGCGCAGTGGGAAAGTCGGTGATATTGGCGCGGATCCGCCGGGTCTTGTGCTTCAGCGCCAACACATCGTCCAACAACCAATGTTCGATTCCGCCAAAGGCTACCTGCAGATGCTCGAAGCTGAGAAAACGCTCCAGGTTCCAGTCGCCCTCGAGCGCAGGATGATCCGGCGGCAGCAGGCAGATGGGTTTGTCGCGAGTCAGCTCCAGATACTCGAGTTCATCCGGCAGGCTGTTGATATGCATCAGCGAGCGCGGATCCCACTCGCGGCAGCCTATGGCAAAGTCCAGCTCGCAGCGCAGCAGCTGCTCCATGGTGCCCGGGTACCAGGTCTTGCAGTTGATATCCAGCCCGGGAGCCTGGCGCAGCAAGGAAGGCATAAAATGCGGCAGAGTGAGGGAGTAGGCGGTTTCCACCAAGTGCATACGAAACTGACGTTCACTGGCGGTGGGGTCAAACTCGTCCGGTAGCGTCAGCCGCTCGGCCAACCTGAGCCATTGCTGCAGCTCTGGCCCCAGAGCCAGCGCTCTGGGAGTGGGTTTGAGGCCGAAGGCGCTGCGTTCAAACAGCGGGTCATTGAACAACTCCCGCAGGCGATTAAGCTGCTTGCTGACGGCCGATTGACTCAGGTGCAACCGCCTGGCCGCGCCGGTAACGCTTTGTTCTTCCAGCAGGACTTCCAATACCGGAAGCAGGTTGAGATCGACTTTCATTATTATCCTGGCCGCAGGGTAGAAGCTTAAGGGAAGGTGCTAATAGGTCCTGGTGACGCTCTGGCTTGCACTATAGGACTTGTTGGCGCCTTCCCAAGTCTAACAGCTTGATCTGCCTGTCCAAAGAACAAAAGGCTGCTATTCTGGCCAGGGAGAGAGTCATCAAAGGAGTGGGATTATGCTGAGTAAATGGGGCTGGCGGCTGTTGCAATTGAGCCGCAAACTCTGGATGCGCACTGTGCTGTTTGCGATTCTGGCGGTGGTTACCGCATTGCTGGCGATAGTGGTGCAGGGAGTTATTCCCCCTTCGCTGTCGGGCATGATAGGTGCAGATGCGGTGGACAAGCTGCTCAATATCCTCGCCTCCAGCATGTTGGCCGTGACCACCTTTTCCCTGAGTGTGATGATTTCCGCCTATGGCGCAGCCACCAGCAATATTTCCCCCAGAGCAACCAAGCTGTTGATGGAAGACTCCACTGCCCAGCAGGCGCTGGCTACCTTTGTCGGCTCCTTTGTTTTCAGCATAGTGGGCATTATCGCCCTCAGTACCGGTGTCTATGGCGAAGAGGGGCGGGTGGTACTGTTTCTGGTGACTGTGGCCGTGGTGGTATTGATAGTGGCCACCATTCTGGTGTGGATCAATCATTTGTCCAAGCTAGGCCGGGTAGGGGAAACCACAGACAGGATTGAAAAGGCGGCCGGAGCGGCTATCCAGCGGCGCTGTGAGCATCCCTGGCTGGACGGGCGGCGCCTGGCATCCGAGGAGGATATTCCCAAAGGGGCTTTAGCTCTCTATCCGGCCGACACAGGCTATGTGCAGCATGTGGATCTCGGCAGCATCAATCAATGGGCCGAAGATTACGGCGCCGAAGCCTATATCACGTCATTGCCAGGTGCCTTTGTCCATCAGGGACGGCCACTGCTGTGGCTGAGTTTTCAGGCTGAGGATGGCGGTGTCGATGATGCTCAGTTGCAGCCACTGCACAAGGCTTTTACCGTGGCCAATGAACGTTCTTTCGATCAAGACCCTCGCTTTGGGTTGTCGGTATTGGCCGAAGTGGCATCGAGGGCCTTGTCGGCGGCGGTGAATGATCCTGGCACAGCGATAGATGTGATTGGTCGCGGAGTCAGATTGATAGCCAAATGGCAGGTGACTGATGAGCAGAATCTGCCGACGCCTGAGGCTATTCCCTATCCCAGAGTTTGGATGCTGCCGATACGTCTTGAAGAGCTGTTCGATGACTTTTTTATGCCGATAGCCCGGGATGGTGCGGCGCTGGTGGAGATTCACATTCGGCTGCAAAAAGCCTTTCAAGCCTTGTCCAACCGGGCAGAGTTTAGCGAGGTGTGTCGCAAACACTCCGAGCTGGCGCTGGCCAGAGCCGAACAGGTACTGACGTTTGAGCCAGATGTTACACTGCTTCGGAAGCTTGCCGCCGAGCTACAGCAAGAGCCAGGTAACGGATAGCTGGCGTAGAACTCAGCTTGCGGCTATGCTATTCGCGGACTGTTTTTATCAGGGAAAGATAATGAAACCTTCAAATCTATTACTTGTTGCCTCATTGGCATTGGCGGCGCCGCTGCAGGCTGCCGAAGATCCTGCCGTAGCCGAAGCCATTGAGGCCGGGTTACAACATTACCGCAAGGGTGAATTGAGCCAGGCCAGTTCACAACTGGATTATGCCTCAACCCTTATCCGGCAGCAGCGGGCCGGAGAAGTCGTAGGGGTATTTCCCGAGCCATTGCCGGGTTGGCAAGCCGATGATCCTTCAAGCGATACAGGTGGCATGATGTTGGGCGGGGGCATAAATGCCAGCCGCCACTACTACAAAGAAGACAGTGCGCAACTGGAGATAGAGCTGGTGCTCGACTCCCCCCTATTGCAGTCTGTTATGGCCATGCTGACCAATCCATCTATGATAGCCATGAGCGGCGGCAAGCTGGTCAAGGTTCAGGGGCATAACGCCATGCTCAGTACTGAATCCGGTGAGGCAGAGCTGACTGTGATAGTCAATGGCAATGCCATGTTCACTCTCTCGGGGGAAGGGGTTAAAGCCAGTGAATTGCAGGAGTTTGCCAACGCCCTGCATCTGGATAGGCTTTAAGATCCGGCTCGGAATCGAGCTAATCAGGATTTGATCATGGGCCCCTGCGGTTTAAGCTGCAAGGGCCTCTGTATTTGGGGTTATCAGCGCAGTAACTGCTGATAGAGCCAGGACTTGAGTTCGGCGCGGCGCAGTTTCAACTGGTTGAAACGTTCTTCTGCCGTGGGGACACAGTTTTCTTCCAATCCACGGATCTCATGGTCGAGGTCGTGATACTCGGCTGCCAGCTCGCGAAAGTGAGGATCGTTTTCCTTGAGTTGATGGATTTTCTGTTTGTGCTCCGGAAACTCCAGGATCAGCGCATGGTTTTCGCCCAACATAAGCTCTCTCCTTCAAATAGTGCCTGGCCGAAACAGGCTCAAGCCTTGATTCCTACTCTACCCAGCGGCGCTTTGTCTGTCATCCGCAGAAAGTCGACAAGTAACCATAATCCTGTTTAGTGGCAAGTGACCGCAATTTGCAACAACGCCAGCGGCGGCTCCAAAGGGGGGGAATTGCTGCAATTCCGCAAGCATATCGTTGTTTGACATTGCTTCTATGTCCACAGAAATACGCCCATTTTCCGGGCACAGGCGGAACTGTGACCGTCGAAAACAAGGATGTTTTCGACCGCATTTGTTCCAGACAAATGTCGGCATACACTCCATCCATGGAGATAAGAGATGTACTCGCAGCGAGTCACAGAATCGCCTGTGCATAAGCCTGCGGCAGGCAATGGGAGGCCGTCCGTCGCTGGAAGCCCTGCCAATACTAATTAGTAACTTTTAGTTAGAAGCCATGATAGCCGCTGTGCCAGCGGCCTAAAGTCGTGGTGTTCCACACCACACCGGACAAGGGGCTTTGCTTGTCCAAAGCCCCTTGCATCCCCAAGGACACCCCGACGTAGCCGAAATCCCCGCTGGCTTATGAAGCAAATTGGCTACACTCAGGACTCGCATCCCTGCTCGACCTTCGAGCCTCGACATCCCTGTCTCGACTACGCCAATTTGCAACAACGCCAGCGGCGGCTCCGAAGGGGATTGGTGCAATTCTGCAATCATAGCTTTGCTAGAAATTGCTTATATACCTGCAGACATACGCCTCATTTTCAGGCACAGGCGGAACTGTGACCGTCGAAAACAAGGATGTTTTCGTCGAGGCTACAGGGACGTATTAACGCCGTGTCACAGGATCGCCTGTGCAAGAGCTCACCGCAGGTGATGGGTCAAAGCATGGCTGGCAACCAAGCCAATATTGATAGGTGATTTCATCCATAAGGCCAAGACAGGCAAGTCGTCACCGGGTTCCCTGACTCATTTGGCGAAAAGGCGGCTATTGGGTCTTGCGAAGGGGAAAGGAGATGTTTCTTTGGGCCCTCATTCGGGCCCAAAGCGCGCAGGCTTAGCCTTTGATGCTGAAGCTGCCTTGCATCACGGCCCAGTGGCCGGGGAAGGAGCAGAAGAAGTTGTAGCTTTCTTCCGGTGTCATGCCTTCGGTGCTGAAGCTGATGCTGACAGATTCGCCACCACCAACCAGAGGAGTGTGGGCAATCACCCGCTCGTCACCGTCTTTGACATAAGCGGCATCGGCGCCGGCTGCCATACCATCAGTAGCAATGCCCTGCATGTCGGCGCTCTTGCTCAGAACCCAGTTATGGCCCATGGCTGTCACTGGCAGGGTGCCGGAATGAGTCAATGTCAGTTCTACCGTCTTGCAACTGGCGGGAACGCTTAATTCCTTGGTATCAAATTGCATCGCATCGTTGGCTGTGATGGTCAGGCTGCATTCGTCGGCGCTGGCAGTGCTGCTGATAACGGCGCCGGCTCCCAACAGGGCAATACCCGCGAGTCTCTTGGTTAACTTATTCATTTTCAATTCCTTTTCTGGTTTTAGGGTCGATATTTCTCTCGACAGCACGAGAGCCCCGCAGGCTCCCGCCTGGGTCAATCATAACGGCATTTCCCTTAAATGAGAATTAATCTCAGAATTTTAACTGTCAGCTGAGGTTGGAGCAGCTGACAGTCGCTTGGGCTGTGATAGACTGACAGCCGAATCAATACTTGCCACGGAGGCACTCATGAAAGGTCCTGGTTTTTTGTCATCTCTTGTTCTGGGCGGCATATTGCTCAGCAGCCCTTTGGCGTTGGCCGATGACAGCGATCGCCGGGCTCAGGTGGAGCAGTTACTGCTGGAAATGCAGATGGACTCCATGATGGACACGGCTTATACCCAGATGGAAATGATGATTTTGGGCATGCAACAACAGTTCAATATCAAGGAGAGTGAAAAGCCTTTATTTGAAGAGTTTGCCCGCAAGAGTACGCAGATCTTCAAGCAGGAGCTGGGCTGGGACAAGCTGAAGCAGCCGTTGACCGATATTTATGTCAAGCATTACAGCGACAAGGAAATTGCCGATATGCTGGCGTTTTATGCCAGTGATACTGGGCGCTCCATGGTCGCCAAGATGCCAGCCGTGATGCAGGAGTCCATGATGGTGACTCAATCACTGAGCCAGGGGCTGCTGCCTAAGATGGAGCAGCTGCAGCAGGAGTTTGCCACCAAGCTTCAGGCCCACAGAGAGGCCAATCCAGGCGAATAATTTGACTGGCAGCCAGCATAAAAAACGGGAGTCTATGACTCCCGTTTTTGTGGCGGTAAAGGCGTGATTACAGCTCGCGGCGGTAGGGAATACCGCGTTGGGCGCCATGACGGGTCACGGCTATGGAAGCGGCCTTATTGGCAAAATCCACCGCTTGTTCCATCGCCAGCCCTTCACTTAAAGCCACCATCAGGGCACCGTTGAAGGTGTCTCCTGCGGCCACAGTATCAAGTACCTTGACCGGGTAGCTAGGCACCAGGCCCTCAAACTCTGGGTGACGCACATAGGCGCCGCGGCTGCCGAGGGTGATCACCACGGCGCCAACCCCTTTGGCTTGCAGAGCGGCTGCGGCTTTGGCTGCGCCGGCTTCATCTTCCACCTTGATACCGGTAAGGGCTTCTGCCTCGGTTTCGTTGGGAGTGATGATATCCACCAAGGCCAGCACATCGTCAGCCAGCGTGCTGGCGGGGGCCGGGTTGAGAATAGTCACTGTGTCTTGTTGCTTGGCCAGTTGCAGCGCGGCTTTGACCGATTCCAACGGCGTTTCCAGCTGTGCCAGCAGGTAACTGGCGCCTTCGAATAGCTCTTGATGACAGTGGACATCGGCTGGCTCCAGGCTGGCGTTGGCGCCGGCGGCCACCCCAATACAGTTTTCACCGCCATCGCCGATGAAAATCATTGCGCTGCCGGTTGCCATTTCCGGCACTTTCTTCAAGCCCTGAGGATGAATGCCATCGTCCAACCAACTCTTGATCATGGTATCGGCAATGGCGTCGTCCCCAAGATGGCAGATAAAGTCCACTCGGGTGCCAGGCTGCACCAGTCTGGCTACAGCAACTGCCTGATTGGCGCCTTTGCCACCATGTTCCAAACGGTAGCTGCGGCTCATCAATGTTTGCCCTGGCTCGGGCAGGTGACTGAATTCCATCACATGATCGGCATTGGCACTGCCGATTATCACTAGTCTACTCATGTATTAATCCTGATAGGCGTAGAGGCTTTCAACCAGCAGATCCACAAAGCCTTCACGATCCAGATGCATCAGCACCTTGGCGTTGGCGGGCTTGCCGGTTAAGTGATAGCGGTCGACAACCGTCATCCCTACAGTTAGCTCGCTCTGGGTTTCGATGGCAACATGGCAGTCCAAGCCGATGAACAACTCAGGCTTGAGCAGCCAGGCTATGGTGCAGGGGTCATGCAGCGGCGCGCCATCAAAGCCCCACTTGGGATCCTTGTGGTAGATAACAAAGAATTCCAGCAGATCGGCAACACACTTGGCAACCTTGTTGGGAATCGCGCGGAAACGGGCTACATCCTCTTCCATGATCTGCGCCTCATGGGTCACGTCCAGACCGGCCATGACGATGGGGATCCCTGACTTGAACACCATGTCGGCCGCTTCAGGATCAACAAAAATGTTGAATTCGGCGGCAGGGGTCCAGTTACCGACACCGGCGGCGCCGCCCATCAGCACTATTTGCTCGATACGGGACTTGAGTTCGGGATAGGCGCTCAGGAAAATAGCGATATTGGTCAAGGGGCCCGTGGGCACCAGAGTCACCGGCTGGCTGCTTTGGCGGATTTTCTCTGCCATCAGTTCCCAGGCCATCATCGGCTGAGGTTCAAAGGCGGGATCCGGCAGTTCTGGGCCATCTAGCCCGGATTCACCGTGAACACTGTCGGCAATGATCAGCTCTCTTGCCAATGGCTTGGGGGCGCCGCTGGCCACAGGAATATCGGTTCTGCCCAGCAGAGTAAGCACTCGCATGGCGTTGTTGAGTGTTTTTTCCTGGGTTTGGTTACCGGCGCTGGTGGTCACGGCCAGCAGATCCAGCTCGGGGTTGGCCAGGGCCAGGATCAAGGCGATGGCATCATCATGGCCGGGATCGCAGTCGAGAATGATAGGGCGTTTCATGCTGTTACTCCTTTAGCAATTTGCCCGAGCATAGCATGACTCTTTGGCGCGCGCAGAACCGGATGGCAAACTGTGAAGTGTTCCTCAACTGATTGCTGAAATCTGCTACAATCCGCGGCCTTAAAGGATTGAATCAAAGGAGGCCCGGTGGGAAAGATACGGGCAATCTGGGAAGATCTGATAATTATCGGCTTTTTTGCGCTTGCCGGCGGGCTGTTCTCGGCTCTAGGGCTCTATTTTGTCAAAGAGAGTGTCCAATCCTGGTATGAAGTGAATATCCTGATCGAGCGAGGCGTCGAGACCCAAGGCTATATTGCCCGGCGTGAGCAACACTATGTGTCCCCTGGGCGCTGGGGTTTTGGCCGTTATGAGTGGGATTGCCAGGTGCATTATCAGTTGCCGAACGGCAGTGAGTATCAGATCTGGGATCCCCCAGGCCTGCTTTGCGATTCGAGAAGCGTCGGTGAAGCCGTGATCCTTTGGCATTTGCCTGAGGAGCCCGGCATAGTGCGCACCGATATCCAGTACTATCGAGAACAGCAAAATACCTGGCTCGAGCTGTGGGGGATTCTAATCGCGCTATTGCCGCTGGCCATTGGCGGAAAGTTTGTGGGTAAAACGGTCCAGTGTTTGCGCTTTCTTCGGGCTCGGGAGCGGTTGTCGCCAATAGTTGAGCAGTTACTGGAGGCCGATAACCCCGCCGAGTTACTGGCACTGCTTGAAGCCAACCGGGCCAGCCCGGCCAGTAGCTATTTGGGGCAGCATGCTCTTGGCTATATCGCCGCCAGGCCTGAATGGCAGGCGCGTTTTCTTGCCTGGTTTGTCCCTGTGTGCCTCAAGTGGGAGCCGCCAAGTAAAGGCGAGGGCGTCTCTGGCCTCGGACTTTCACTGCAATTGGCGCTCGGCCGCCGCTACCCTGAGTTTACCCTGGCACTGCTCGATGGCATTCGCAGCCTGTTTGCTGAGCATGAGCTGGCGAAGATGGTCTTCTCCCAGCACCTGGCCAAGCTGCAACGCAAACCTTGGAGCACGGAAATTCAGGGGCAATTCCATGCCTTGTTATTGGGGCGGCAAATGCCTTTGGGTGACAACGGATTTATCCACACCGAATTGAGTCGCTTGGTATGTCTTGGCTGGCTTTTGAATAACCTGGAATCGCTGCCCGATGTTTGGCGCGGCGCTACTGCAACCTTGCTCAAGGCGCTCGCAGCGCAGCCGCCACTGAATCCTTTGAGCCGTAAACAGCGTAAAAAACAAGCGCTGCATTGGCGCTATATTCTTGGCAGCCTGGCATCCAAGTTTAACTCAGGGGCAATCGGTCGAAAGCGTCAGACACAGCTGGCACAGATTGAAACCGATATCCAGGTGCTGGCCGCCAGCCGTGGTTTTACGCTGAGCAGATAAGATGAAAAAGCGCCGGCTGGCTGTTCATGGCTATTTATGGCTATGAATATGGCGATATTTGTAAACCAATGACGACTGACTGGGTGAGATATCTCTGATTTTGTGGCGGATGGAAGGTAAATCTCTTTTCTGTCACTTTGCAGTTCATTCAGGTATGTTAAAATTGTTTGCTGTTTCAGGGAGTAAGAAACTCTGATGAAACTTTGGTCGCCTTAAGCCATTCAATAATTGGTGCGGCGTTATCGGATCTTGGATCTGTTATTGGGAGAAAACATGGAACATTTCATCGGAGCCATCAAAAAATACGCCGACTTTACCGGTCGGGCCCGTCGGACAGAATACTGGATGTTCACTCTGTTCTATATCATTTTCAGCCTGGTTGTCAGTGCTATTGACTATGCGCTGGGTACCACAGTGCTGGGGCTGATTTATTCTTTGGGCCTGTTGTTGCCCTCTATTGCGGTTGCCGCGCGTCGTCTGCACGACACTGACCGCAGTGGTTGGTGGCAGTTGTTGGCATTTATCCCTATCATAGGTTGGATAGTGTTGCTGGTCTTCTACTGCCAGGACAGCGAAGTGGGTGACAACCGCTTTGGCAGTAACCCCAAAGAGCTGGGTTAAGATAATGGAAAGGGAGCCTCGGCTCCCTTTTTGTTTTCAGGGTAAATCTGCGGCGGTCAGTCGTCGTCAAAATTAGACATTCATCCATATAGACGTCTATAATGCCCGCTCTCGGTCAGGCCGGGAATGACAGCACAGTATTTCAGTCAACCTCTCGTGGTGCCCCGGAATGAAAGACCGGGGATAATCGGGAAGCCGGTGAGAATCCGGCACTGCCCCCGCAACGGTAAATGGTGAGAGACAGGCGCGCCCAAGTGGCGTCATAAAAGCCGGGTCTTGCGCGGTCAACCGCATAGCCAAAGTCCGGAGACCGGCCCTGGAGGTATTTCGATGATTTCGGTGGGCAGATCTCGAAATGCGGCAGCCAAGGGGCTCTCCCTGCCGTGGCACTCTTGCCCCGTTTCCCTTTCAGGAGTCAAAGGAAAATGGGTTTCAAACTAAATCATCTCGCGCTGCTCTGCGGTGCATTTACCTCAGTTCCCGTCATGGCGAGTGCTACAACCCAGGCCGTGGATGAACAGCTGGTGGTCATTGGCCGTCAGGATGACACGCCGCTCAATATTGCCGCCAATGTGGTGGTCATAGATGCCGCCGATATTCAGCAAAGCGGTGCCAGTAATCTGAGCGAGTTGCTGCGTGGCCGCAGTGGCATTCAAATATCGGACAATAACTCAGGGCCTGTGCTGGCGATGCGCGGTTTCTCTTCCAGCCAAGCGGTGAATAACACCCTGATACTGATAGATGGTCGCCGACTCAACAATATCGATATTGCCGCCCCCAGCCTGAGTGCCATTGCGGTCAATCAGATTGAAAGGGTAGAGATCCTTTCCGGCAGCGCCGGGGTGCTCTATGGTGATCAGGCAGTCGGCGGAGTGATCAATATTATCACCAAGGCGCCCAGTGCCAGCGGTGGCAACCTGACCCTCTCCGGTGGCAGTTTTGACACCTACGAAGGCCGTGGGGATCTGTCCGGCGCCATCAATGACAACTGGCGTTACTATTTGGCTGCTGCTTACAACGAGAGCGACAACTACCGTAGAAACAATGCCAACGAAACCGGTTCTGTGCTGGGGCGTCTGCAATATGATTCAGAGTTGACCAACTTCTTTGTCGAAGGCAGTTACTACGATAACAAGCGCCAGACTCCAGGCTCACTGACCCTGGCTCAGTTTGAAGCCGACCCACGCCAGGCGACATCGACGCCGGGTGATTACAACCATGAGATGACTTCTGCCTGGCGTGCTCATCTCCAGCGCCAGGTGCACGCCAACTGGGCCCTGGCTGCGGACCTCAACTACAGTGATACTCTGGTGTCCAGTGTCAGCTATGGCAGCCCAGGTCGTAACGAGCGCTCGCTGTTGGAATTCAATCCCAAGGCGCTGGGGCGTTATCAGACCCGCAACGGTGAGCTGAGCATAGTCATAGGCGCCGATATTCAACGGGGTGAAACCGAGTTCGATCTCAGTTATATGCAGCGCAGTAATACCCAAACCATGACCAGCACCTATCTACAGGCCAATGTGCCGCTGACCAACAGCCTGAGCTATGTGGTGGGCGGGCGCTATGCCAAGGTCAAGGATGAACTCAAGGACGGTCAGATTTACCCCAATGGCATAGATTTGGATGAAGACGCTCACGCGCTCGAGTTGGGGCTCAACTATCGGCCGCTGGAAGGCCACAGATTCTATCTTCGCGGTGATGAGAGTTTCCGTTTCGCCAAGGTCGATGAGCAAGCTTATACGCCGCCAACAGTCGTCGGCCTCAAGCCGCAGACCGGCCGTTCCATTGAAGCCGGCTGGGATTGGACCTTGAGCAACCAGAGCCTGCGTCTGAACCTGTACCGACTGTCGCTGGAAGATGAAATTGTCTTTGACCCCAGTGCTGATATGCCTATCGGCGGTGCTTTCCCCGGCGCCAACGTCAACGCCGATGCTTCCCGCCGTTATGGCGCCAGCCTCGACTGGGACTGGCAGCTCAATGAAATGCTGCAGTTGGGACTTGAGTACAACTATATCGATGCCGAATTTACTGAAGGCGCCAACAAAGGCAAATCTCTCTCCTGGGTGGCCGAGCATTCCGGGCGTATCTACACCAGTGTGGACTTTGGTCAGCACTGGCAGCTGTTTGTCGAGGGTCAGTATCTGGGTGACAGATATATGGAGGGTGACAATGGCAACCAGCACGATAAACTGGACAGCTATTGGCTGGGGAATATCGCCCTCAACTACAGCCGAGATGCCTGGCTTGCCAGCCTGAGGGTCGACAACCTGTTTGACAAGCAATACGCCAGCTCAGGTTATTTCAGTACTTGGGGCGATGGTTATTACTCGGGTAGCGGCCGTGCGCTGAGATTCAGCGTCAGCTATCGCTTCTGATAGCATAGAAAGCCGGGGGTTCCCGGCTTTTTTCTGCCCGTATTTCTATCTGTTTTAGTTGGAAAGTACTCACCGACAAGGAGGCAAGAGTCGAAATATGAAAGCTGATTTTAGATATGGTTTGAGAGGCGTGGCCATAGCCCTGTTGTCGCTGCTTTTGCTGGCTTGCTCCGAGCCCAAGCTGGCATATATCGGCAGCAATGGCAAACTGCTGGCCTTCGGTGACAGCCTGACCCAAGGCGTTGGTGCCAAGGCCGGGCAGGATTATCCCAGCCGTCTGGCCGAGTTGTGCCGTTGTGAGGTGATCAACGCCGGGATTTCCGGTGAGCAATCTGCTGCCGGGCTTGAGCGTTTGCCGGCACTGCTGGATGAAACCAAGCCGGATCTGCTTATTTTGCTCGAAGGCGGTAACGATATTCTCCGCGGTCGTAGCCAGGTGCAATTGGCGCAAAACATTGAGGCCATGTTACTTGAGGCCAAAGCCCGGCAAATTCCGGTAGTGCTGCTGGCTGTGCCGCAAAAGAGCCTGCTGCTGTCCCCCCTGCCTTTGTATGCCGAACTGGCCGACAAGCACGGCGCCATCTTGCTGGAACAGACTCTGTCCGAGCTGCTGCGTTCAAACGAGCTCAAGTCCGATACTGTGCATCTCAATCAACAGGGGTATTCGCGTTTGGCACAAGTCATCTTTACCAGGCTGCAGGAGGCGGGCGCCTTTTGATGCTACTTTTTGATTCTGTTTGGCAAAAACCGGGCTAATTATCGATTCAACTTGACCCTGGTGGGCGTTTTATGGGTAAATTCTCTGCCATAATAAATGGCAATAGTGCCTCCATAATAAATAACAACAGGTTTAAAGAATCACATGACAGATCTTGAGCAGCAGGTTTTTACTCAAGTGCGTGCCATTATTGCCAACGAAGAGCAGGTGATAGGGCGCCGCGGCATCCTGATCCCGCTTAAGAAGGCCATTATTGCTGATGGCGATATTCGCAATGTGATCGATATTGTCGCGACCGATCCCGCTCTGGCAGCTCATCTGCTGTGGCGCAGCAATAACGCGCTCTCTCCTTCCGTTCAGCCAAACCGCAGCCTCAAGGATGCATTGGTGCGTCTGGGACAGGTCAATATCTACCGTTATGCCTTTAGCTTTTATCTCAAAGAGCGGCTCGATGAATTGCCGCAGCCATACCGTAAACTGGTACTTGGCTATTGGCGCCTGACTGAGTCTGTGGCGACCGAGTCGGTGGACAGCTTGCATCAGATGCAAGGGGTACAGATAGACGCGGATGAAGTGCAGACTCTGGCGCTGTTCAGCGTCTTTGGTCAGATTATTGCCCTGACGGCGTTTGCCTATCTCAACGCCGAAGCCGAGCAGTGCTTCCCGCTGGGCATTATCAAGACCCTGATAGAGACCCAGCAGCAGACGCTGACGGTGGAAGCTTTTGAATCTCTGGGGTTGGATGATGAGCTGCAAAGCGAGTTTATGGTCGCCCATAACCTGAGACAGACCCGGGATCCCAATTCACCCGGACTGGTACTGAGAAGGGTATTGTCACAGCGCGGTCTGCTGCTGAATCCTCTCTAGATGCTTTGTGACTGCCGCCGACTTTCAGGCGCGGTGGCAGCCGCTCAGTCAGTGTCTGTCTTGACGCTGTAATCCCTCTTTGGCAATCAATTCCAGCAGCCTTTGCAGCTGCACTCTATTGCTGCTGTCGCGGCGGTAGGCACCGAACAGCGGCCGTTTCAGGCCTTCCTGCCCCAGTTTCACCGAGGTCAGGCTCAAGCCCTGGGCTTCGGTCAGTGACCAGTTGGGCAAGGCAGCAACCCCTTCTTTACAGGCGATGCGTTGCAGCAACACATTGGTGAGATCACAGCGTTTTTGTGGGCCGGGCACCACTCCGGCCGGCTCGAGGAAGTGACGGAAAATATCCAGCCTTTCCAGCGGTACCGGATAACTGATAATAGGTTCCCTGGCCAGTTGTTGCGGCAAAATATAGCTGTTGCCTGCCAGAGGGTGATCTTTGGCCATCACCAGTCTCACTTCAAAATCAAACAGATGCTGATAGGCAAGGGCATGGCCGGGCACAGGATCTGAGGTCAGCACTATATCCAGCTCACCGGTTTCCAGCGCATTGAGAGAGTCGAACAGATGGCGGCTGGAGAGATCCAGATTGGCATCCGGATAAGACTGATGAAAGGCTTCCATTACAGGCATCAGCCAGCGAAAACAGCTGTGACACTCAATACCCACCTTCAAGGGACCGCTGCTTCCAGATAGACCGCGTTTGAGCACAAATTCGGTTTCCTGTACCCGGGGCAGTATCTCTTCTGCCAGGGTCAGCAGGCGACTGCCCTCAAGCGTGAAGGTCAGAGGTTTGCTTTTGCGAACAAATACCTGGGAGTTAATCCGGGTCTCCAACTCTTTAATCTGGTGCGACAGCGCCGATTGAGTGACAAAACGTTTCTTCGCCGCGCCGGCCAGACTGCCACTTTCTTTCAGTGCTATCAGAGTACGAAGGTGTCTCAGTTCTATCATTTCCTCTCCACATGAATGCCGCTCATGTTGCCCTTGAATTCAATTCGGTTGCCTGTGCTGAGACTAGCACAATAAACTTCTAGACGTCCAGACGCCCAGTTTGATTTGTTGTGTTTCGGCGTCGCCAGTCACTTGCTGCACAGTTTATAGAGGATGGTATACATTATGCAATTAAATAGTCTTGGCTTTCCCCGTATCGGACGTCGACGTGAACTCAAGTTTGCTTTGGAGAAATATTGGCGCGGTGAGTCCAGCGTGGCCGAATTAGAGAGTGTTGCCAGGGAGCTTAGGCGTACCCACTGGCAGTGGCAGGCCGATGCCGGGGTGGCGCAGCTGCCGGTCGGTGACTTTGCTTACTATGATCAGGTGCTGACCCTGAGTGCGACTCTGGGGGTAATCCCCGAGCGTCACCGTGACGGCGGCGCTGTCAATCTCGATACCCTGTTCCGGATTGCCCGTGGCCGAGCGCCCAGCGGCAAGCATGCGCCGGCGTCTGAAATGACCAAGTACTTCAACACCAACTACCATTATCTGGTGCCTGAGCTCAGCGAAGATCAACGCTTCGATATCGCCTGGGAACAGTTGTTTGAAGAGGTGACCGAGGCTCAGGCGCTGGGCCACACTGCCAAGCCGGTACTCTTGGGGCCGGTCACTTTCCTGTATCTGTCCAAGACAGTGGGCTCAGAGTTCGACCGTTTGACACTGCTGCCGGCGCTGCTGGAATGTTATCAAGCCATTCTGGCCCGATTTGCCGCCCAGGGTGTTGAATGGGTGCAATTGGATGAACCTGCGCTGGCACTTGAGCTGGATGACAACTGGCAACAGGCCTTCAATCAGGCCTACGGCGTACTCAAGTCGGCGCCGCTCAAGCTGTTGCTGGCAACCTATTACGGCACTGTAGCCCACCATCAAAGTCTGTTGTCGGCACTGCCGGTGGCGGGTATTCACCTGGATCTGGTCACCGCGCCCGAGCAGTTGCAGGCCTTTGTCGGTGCATTGGCGCCCGAACAGGTGTTGTCGGTTGGGGTGATCAACGGCCGTAACGTCTGGGCCGCCGATCTGGATCTTGTGGCCGAGCAGTTGGCGCCACTGGCGCGGGATCTGGGAGACAGGCTCTGGCTCGCCACTTCCTGCTCCCTGTTGCATACCCCGGTGGATCTCGAGGTGGAGACCGCGCTGGCGCCCGAGCTTAAAAGCCTGCTGGCTTTCGCCAGGCAAAAACTCACCGAGTTGCAGGAGCTCAAGGCGCTTTTGGAGGCGCCTGAGACTGAAAATGCCAAAGCCGTGGTCGCCCGTTGCCGGGATCGGCGCGCGGCCAGGGCGCAGGGGCGTAATCAACAGCTCAGTGCCAGAATCGATGCCCTGAGCGCAACCGATTACAACCGAAACCATGAGTTTGAGGTGCGCAGACAAGCCCAGCAGGCCAGGTTCAAGCTGCCTTTGTTGCCGACGACTACCATAGGTTCATTCCCGCAGACGGCAGCCATTCGTAACCTGCGTAGCCGCTGGCGCAAGGGTGAGTTGGACGATGCTGTGTACACAGAGCAGCTGCAACAGGTGACCCGGGATACCATAGAGCGTCAGCTCAAGCTGGGCATAGATGTGTTGGTACACGGTGAAGCCGAGCGCAACGACATGGTGGAATACTTTGGTGAACAGCTCGATGGCGTTGGTTTTACCAAACAGGGGTGGGTGCAGAGCTATGGTTCCCGCTGCGTCAAGCCGCCGCTGATCTACGCCGATGTGACCCGTCCCAAGGCGATGACAGTCGACTGGGCCGAATATGCCCAGAGTCTCACCGACAGACCGGTGAAAGGCATGCTGACCGGGCCTGTGACCATATTGCATTGGTCCTTTGCCCGCGAGGATATCAGCCGCGAGCAGATAGCGACTCAGTTGGCCCTGGCGATACGCGATGAAGTGGTGGCATTGGAGCGGGCGGGTATAGGTATTATTCAGATTGATGAGCCGGCTTTTAGGGAAGGCTTGCCGCTCAAATGCAGCGATTGGGCCCATTATCTCGATTGGGCGGTGGCCGCCTTCAAGCTCAGCGCCGCCGGTGTCAGAGACGAGACCCAAATTCATACCCATATGTGCTACAGCGAATTCAATGACACTATTGCCGCCATTGCTGCCATGGATGCCGATGTGATCACCATAGAAACATCACGCTCGCGGATGGAGTTGTTGAATGCCTTTGAGGACTTTGATTATCCCAATGAAATCGGCCCAGGGGTTTATGATATTCACTCCCCCAATATTCCAACAGTGGAAGCCATGGTGAGCCTGATTGAAAAGGCGGCGCAGAAAATTCCTGTGCGCCAGCTCTGGGTCAACCCGGATTGCGGCTTGAAGACCCGTAACTGGGAAGAAGTCGAGCCGGCTTTGAAGAACATGGTCGATGCGACCAGAGAGTTGAGACGTCGACTCGGGTGATAAAATTCTGTGGTTAATAACAGTCAGGGGCGCACTGCGCCCCTGATGTTGATTGACTTTAACTCGGGAAAGATTCAGCCCATGCTCATGCCCAGCGCTATCAGGCCAATCGTACCCAGAATGATCAAGCCTGAAAAAGTGGTGCCCAAAATGGCGAAGATTTTCTGGCGGTCTTTTTGTACCAGGCCGCCAATGCCCAATCCCAAAGATACCAGGCAGACCAGCATCATAAAGATGATCATCAGGCCCACAAGAATGGCTTCCATCGAATTTTCATCCAGGCCGCCCGGTGTTGTTGCCTCCAGGGCTCCTGCAACAATAAAAGTGATAAACAGGGCTATCCCACTAAATATGCTGGTGGCAAACGAGGCGATCCCCAGACCTGAATGTTTTAATTGCATAGCAATCCCTTGATTTCTTCCTATGGTTATCCAACTGAGAAATATACAGAAACCAAGGGAAATATGCCATCGGCCATTTCTGTCTATACTCAGGTCACGAACCTGTGCTGGACACAGATAACTATCAGGAGAAGCCTTATGAGCCATGTGTACAAGATAATAGAACTGACAGGTTCATCCCCCATCAGCTCGGACGAAGCGGTCAAGAATGCCATCGCGGCGGCCAGTCAGTCGCTGCATAATTTGCGTTGGTTTGAGGTGATAGATACCCGCGGACATCTGGAGGCCGGTGTTATTGCTCATTGGCAGGTCACCATCAAGGTGGGTTTTACCCTGGATTAGGCCTGAGTTCAGGCGTCCCTTGGCAGGCCTTTTTCCACTATCCGGATCAGGCGCCCCGTCTTGCGGGCGGGAATAGGCGCTGTGTCGTTGGCGCTGAGTTTTTCTGCCTGCTGCGCCAGTGCCCACTCTATGTGTTCTGCGACCAGTTCAGAGGCATCTGTCAGTCGCTCCTGCAAGGCGGCAACTATGGTTTCACTGCCGGGGGCATTGCCCAGTGCCACCGCAATATTGCGCAGCCAGCGTTCATGGCCTATGCGACGAATGGCGCTGCCTTCGGTGTTTTTCAAAAACTCGGTCTCGCTCCAGGCAAACAGCTCCAACAGTTTGGGTTGCTTCAGTTGTGGCCTTAGATGAAAGTCAGTCTCTGCGGTCAAAGGCGCGGCGCGGTTGATGGGGCATACCAGCTGGCAGTCATCACAGCCGTAGATGCGATTGCCGAGCAGTGGCCGAAACTCCAGTGGAATGCTGCCGGCTAGCTCTATGGTGAGGTAGGAGATACAGCGGCGCCCATCGACCACATAAGGCTCGACTATGGCGCCGGTTGGGCAACTTGTGATGCAGGCAACGCAGGTGTTGCAGCCTTCGGCTATGGCGACATCCATGGGCAGCGGCAGGTTCACCAGCAGCTCTCCGAGGAAAAACCAACTGCCGGCCTCATGGTTGAGGATCAGTGAGTGTTTACCTGTCCAGCCGATCCCGGCCTTTTCTGCCAGCGGCCGTTCCAGAATGGGAGCCGAGTCGACGAAGGGCCGAAAGCCACAGCCTTCAAGTTGCAGGGCTTTGAGCGCTTCATCTATGCGCTCGCCCAACTTTTTCAAGCGATTACGCATCAGCTTGTGATAGTCGCGGCCGCCGGCATAACGGGAGATATAGCCAAGGTTAGGGTCTTTGAGATTGAGGGCAAACCCGGCTTGTGGCGGTAAGTAGTCCATCCGTACTGAGATAACTCTCAAAGTGCCGGGATGCAGCTCGGCCGGGCGGGCCCGCATCATACCGTGGCTGGCCATATAGCCCATCTCACCGTGATAGCCCTTATCGAGCCAAGCCTGTAGCCTGGGCTCTTCGCGGCTGAGATCTGTATCCGTTATTCCCACTTGAGCAAAACCCAGCTCTTTGCCCCAGGCTTTTATGTCGCGGGCAAGCTTGCCAAGCATACCGGGATCAAATTGTGGTGGTTGAGGAGCTGACATGAACAGAGGCTGACCGGGGAAAAGCCATGATTATATCAGTAAAGCAGAATTGCTCACAGTTGCCGTAAACGGCGATTTCGACTGTTGTCGGTGCTATGCTTGAAGAAATTGAGGGGGGAGAGTATATGCCGGGAATCGAAACCTTGCTCAGGGGCTGCGTGATAGTGTTCTGTTGTAGCTTTGCCAACTTGGCTTTGGCCGGTAACGAGCTTACTGAGGCCGAGCCGCCCGCACTCAGGCTGCTGACCGAAACCTGGCCTCCCATGAGCTATGAGCGCCATGGTCGCGTTGATGGTTATGCGGTGGCCCTGGTGAGGGCCTTGCACCATCAGGTGGCTGCCTCTGACAAAGAGCCTGTGATAGAAGTATTGCCTTGGGCCAGGGCGATGAATATCGCAAACCAGGAGCCTAACGTCTTGCTGTTTGCCACTTCCATTAATGAACAGCGGCGGCAGGAATTTGATTTTGTTGGCCCTATTGCCGAAACCCGCATTCAGCTCTATGCCCGCATGGATGATGATTTTACCCCGGCAGATCTGTCACAGGCGGTAGCGGCGGGTAATATTGCCCTTTATCGCAACTCCCCGGCGCAGATCTTGTTGAAGTCCGTTTCGGATGAGCAGTTACTGATCTCAGGTTTTCCTCAGTATTCGGCCAGGCAGTTGTTGCATAAGCGGGTGCGTTATTGGTGTCAGGCGGATATCGCGGTTCAGGGCGTCTTGCGGCAATTGGGCCAAACACCGGCGGCGGTGCGCCCCGTATTGGAACTGGCGCACTTGCGCCTCTATTTGGCGTTCTCCGGCGGTACGGCTCCTGAACGGGTCGAAGCCTGGCACAAGGCGCTATTGGCATTGCAGAAAACGGGCGAATTTGACGCGCTCTATCATAAGTGGTTTGGTGCCGAGCCCTCTTTACGTCAGGCGGAAGTGCTCTGGCGCGTTCAGTGATTTGCAATAACCACTGTGCTCATTCAGGCGGTTTCGACCCGGTTGCGACCTCGATTCTTGGCGCAATAGAGGGCATCATCGGCCTGTTTCAACAGCTCGGAGAACTGCAGTTCCTCACCCAGAGTCGCGACCCCGGCACTTATCGTCACTCTGGGCTCACCGACTAGCCCTTCCGGGCGTGATTCGGCTATGGTTTGGCGCAGACGCTCGGCGATTTTCAGGCACTCTTCATGGGCTGTTTCCGGCAACAACAACAGAAACTCTTCACCGCCAATCCGCCCCAGCAGATCTTGTTCACGGATCAGGGTTTGGCTCAGGCTTGCCAGATGTTGCAAGACCTTATCTCCACCATCATGGCCAAACTGGTCATTGATATCCTTGAAGTTATCGGCATCAAACAACACAAGTGAAAAAGGCGTGCCGCTATCTCGCGCCTGATTGAACATAGCTTCACCCTTGTGATAGGTATAACGCCGGTTCGCCAATTGGGTGAGGTGATCCGTATGGGCTATCTTCTGGAATTTGCGTGATTTACTGGTCTGCTTAAAGGCCATCACCGCAGTGATTATGATAATGATGCTGGCCAGAACCAGCACAGCCAACTGCAACAGACGGTTTTGCTGCAGTATCTGCACCTCTTGCTCTTTCAGGCGTTCGCTTTCCAGCAGGCGTTGGTTTTCTTTTGCCATGCGATCGGCATTGAAGCGGGTACGCATCTCTGTGGTGCGGTAAGATTGCAGTTTGTTATCCAGCTCGTGATGCAGGGCGATATACAGCCTGAGCACTTTGAGCGATTCCTGCCATAGCCCCTGGGCGGCAAATACTTCGCTCTTGAGCAGGTAGAGTTCGGCCAAGCCGCGATCATTGTTGATATTCCTGAAACTTTTTTCGGCCTTGATCAAGGGCGCCATTGCCTGTTCAGGCTGGCCTTGGCGCAACAGCACATCGGCGCTGTAGAGTTGCATAAAGCTGTAGAAGCCACCCATCTGCTCAGTCACAAATGGCCTGGCGCGCTCCAGTGCCTGTTTGGCGTCTTCGACTCTGCCCAGCTTCAACAGGGAGCCGGCCATATTGACCGAGACTCCTGCGGCTTCCACCGTGACTCCTTGCTGCTTGAGATAGTCGTATGACTGTTGGAACTTGGCCACGGCGCCTTCAAAATCACCCAGTTCTTCGAGGGCGATGGCCATTTCGCCATTGATAATATAGGCCTGTTCTTCGTGACCACTTTGGCGATAGGCCTGCTCCAGTTGGCGGTAATAATTGAGCGCACTTTGTGGATCGCCGAAACGGCGGAAACTGGTGGCGAGGTCGGCCAGGTTATACAGACCCCAATAATCCAGCTTGAGTTTTTCATAAAGTTGTTGAGCGGTCAGCAGATCTTCCAGTGCCATGGCAAAATTGCCCTGAAAGGAATACATGGCTCCGCGCAGACTGCGGGCATCGGCGATCAGGCGATGATCTTCGAGTTGATAGGCTTGCTGCAGGGCTTGGTCATAGTCGGCTTTGGCCTGTTCCATATTGCCTTTGAGTTGAGAGTACCAGCCATGGCAAAGGCGAAAGTCGGTTAAGGCTTCTGGGTAGGCTTGGTTTTCAGTCGCTTGTGCCTGATTGACGGCATAGTCTATGGCTGCATCTATGTTGGCGTTGTCGTTGGCATCAAAGCTCCAGCAGCGGGCGCGCCTGAGCCTGGCCTGCCTGTCCAAATCGTCCTTTGCCAGCAATTGGGCTATCTGATCCAGAGTTTGTGCTACTTCGGCAACATTGTTGACCTGCCCATCTTCCAGCTGTTTGAACAGCTCATCAGCCTTGGGATTATCCAGTGCCAAGGCGTGGGGAACCATGCCGGACAGAAGCAGCACTGTGATGGCTGATTTCAGAAAGTATGACTTCACGCTGACCGATAGACAGATGTTTAGATAATGTTATTAAGCATACGCACCAGGGCTCAGGCTGACCAGTAATAAATCGTTAAATTTGCAGGTAAGTAGAGCTGCATCAATCGCTTGCCGGTAGGGGATGAATTCGGTTACCGACTTGTTTTCGCCGTATTTGCTCCCCGGTTCCTTGATACCAACTTCAGATGGATTGCCCTTTATGGCCGATGCTATACTCGCCGCCAATTGCTTTTAGACGGAATACACAATGACTCAAGTTGATGCTCAATACCGGCAACAGGCGCGAAGCGCCGCCATCAATATCTGCTCTCAGGTACTGCCTATGGATAAGTTGCCCACGGCGCTGAAAGAAGCCTATGACAATCTGTTTGAAGAATTGCTGGATGATAAGCAGTCCGAGTTCAAACAGGCTTGGGACAAGTTGCCGCCAAGTGCCGCCAAGTTACTGCCGAGAGCCGATTTTCACGGCTTTTTTATCGCGTCGGCCTGGTTGCAACTGAGTTTGATGGCCCAGGATATCGCCCAGTTGGCGGATACCGACGAGGCCATTGCCGAGAAGGAGTACGGTGGCATGTTTGAGCGTATTTCACAGTCGGCGCTCAAGGAGAGTGTACGCAAGTTGAAAAAGGCCCGTACAGACAGGCGCTTGCTCAACAGTATCCGAGATGTGATAGCCAATGGCTGAATAAAAAACCGGCATAAAGCCGGTTTTTTATGGGCACGGACGCTCTTAGAAGGAAGTACGTTTGTAGCGGCGATACTCAGGCTGCCAGAAATTGCTTTCTATGGCCTGCAACAGCAGCTCATCGGAAGTCGGCAATGCATGACCCTGTTCGATGGCGACCTTGCCAACGGCAAAGGCGATGTGCTTGCTGACCTTCTGGATCTCTTCCAGCTTAGGCAGCAGAGAACCACTGCCGTTGAGCGCCAGCGGCGAGCATTCCGCCAGGGCGCGGCTGGAGGCCATCAGCATCTCATCAGAGACCCGCTTGGCACCACTGGCCAATACCCCAAGGCCTATGCCGGGGAAGATATAGCTGTTGTTGCACTGGGCGATTTCATAGGTCTGATTGTCTATGACCACAGGCTCAAAGGGGCTGCCGGTGGCAACCAGTGCCTGGCCATTGGTCCAATGCAGAATATCCTTGGGCGTGGCTTCAACCCGACTGGTGGGGTTGGACAGCGGGAACACTATCGGTCTTGGGCAGTGGCTGTGCATGGCGCGGATGATCTCCTCGCTGAACAGCCCTGGGGCGCCGGAAACCCCGATAAGCACAGTCGGCTTGCCGTTGTTGACCACATCCAGCAATGAGATGTTGTCACCGAAATTGCTCCATTGCTGCAGCTCTTCGCTCTTTTGCGCCAGTTTCTGTTGGAATGGCAACAGGTTGGGCATATTGTCCTGCAACAGTCCCCAGCGATCGACCATAAACACCTGGCGTCTGGCCTGCTCATCACTGATCCCTTCGGAAACCATCTGAGCAATAATCGCTTCGGCGATGCCACAGCCTGCGCTGCCGGCGCCGAGGAAGGCAACTCTTTGCTGGCTCAACTGAGTGCCGGCGGCCTTACAGGCGGCGAGCAGTGAGCCAACTGTGATGGCGGCGGTTCCCTGAATGTCATCATTGAAACAGCAGTATTTATCCTTGTAACGCTCCAGCAGCGGCATGGCGTTTTTCTGGGCGAAGTCTTCAAACTGGATCAAGGCCTCGGGCCAGCGGCGATGAACCGCCTGCATAAAGGCTTCAATAAATTCCAGATATTCTTCACCACCTATGCGCTGGTGGCGCCAACCCATATACATGGGATCTTCCAGCAGATGCGGGTTATCTGTTCCCACATCCAGGGTAATGGGCAGAGTGTAAGCCGGGCTGATGCCGCCGCAACTGGTGTAGAGCGACAGCTTTCCAATCGGGATCCCCATGCCGCCGATCCCCTGATCGCCCAGCCCCAAAATGCGCTCACCGTCGGTAACCACTATCACCTTCACCTTGTGACGGGTGGAGTTGTTGAGGATGTCGTCGATGCGATCCTTGTTCGGATAGGAGATAAACAGGCCGCGGTTACGGCGGTAGTCTTTGGAGAAGCGTTCACAGGCCAACCCGACGGTTGGGGTGTAGATGATAGGCATCATCTCTGTGATGTGGTTCTGAACCAGACGATAGAAGAGGGTCTCGTTGGTGTCCTGGATGTTGCGCAGATAGATATGCTTGTCCAGATCATTGCTGAAGTTCTTGAACTGATCGTAGGCACGTGAGGCCTGCTCTTCGATCGTTTCAATCACGTAGGGCACCAGGCCTTCGAGGTTGAAGAAAATACGCTCTTCCTCGGTAAATGCACTACCTTTGTTGATCAACGGCGCTTCGAGAATAGCCGGACCGGCAAAAGGCAGATATAAGGGGCGTTTATTATCGTCCATGGCTAACCTTTTATGTTCTTTGCTTGTGGATGACGGGCTGTGATCTAAATCCGCATAGGTTACCACGAAATGTGATCTTTGTTGCCTGTAGGCGAGGGCTTGAGCAAAAATTTTGTTTAAAACGCGGCAAACCGGGTTGGCCTGAGCCTAAGAGGGTAACGACACAAAACAAAGAACCAGGCGGATGCCTGGTTCCAAAGGAGATATCAGCTGTTGCTTGTTGGCTTACTTACCGCGGTATTTAAGTGACAAGCCTTTGATAAAGTTACGCATCAACTGATCACCACAGTAGCGGTAATGCTTGTGCTCAGGATTGCGGAACAGGGCGCTCAGCTCAGCCTTGCCGATGCGGAAGTTGGCCAGTTCAAGAATGGCAATAATATCTTCTTCTTTCAGTTCCAAGGCGATTCTGAGTTTCTTGAAGATGATGTTGTTGTTCAGGCTGGGGAGCGGCTGCGGAATGCCACTGCCGGGACGCAGGCCGCGTTTGTCGATGATCACGGCATCGAGAAACTGGCACAGGGTACGATCGTCACAGGGACGGAACCCTTCTTCATCTTCTTTCTTGAGCAGGCCGGCCAGCTCAGCTTCACTCATTTCACGCTTCATTTTGGCGTAGAGACGTAATACCTTGGAGTCGTTGAAATTAAAGACAAAGCGCAAGCGGCGCAGAATATCGTTGTTGGTCATGAATGTCCCTGGGCCGGTTTGACTCCCGGCTTAGTTTTAACACTGTCTGGCGATTGACTTAGGTGCGTTGGGCGCGGAGGCTCCGCAATATTGCGGCATTATACCTAAAAGCCAGGCAGATTTGCCGCTTTTTCCAGTGGACAGTTCGCGGCCGTTTCGCGCACCGCCTGTCGCAGCTTGTCGTGAAGGGCGAACACCCGGCCTATATCTTTGAGTGACCAAGAGGTGTTTTCCAGCACCACCAGATTGAAGCCCGAGTCCGGATAATAAATCGCAGTGCTGATATAACCCGCTATGTAACCACTGTGGCTGAACTCCAGGGGCAACTCAGGGCTCAGTTGTATTCCGGCGGCATAATTCAGCTCGCCCCAACGATGGGGGCGTTTGCCTCTCGGCGCCAGCAACTGCAAATAGCCGCCACGGCTAAGCAGTTGCCCCTGATGCAGGGCCTGCTGAAAATCGGCAAAGGCGGAGGCGGAGCCAATAAGGGCGCCGCTGGCCAGTAGCTTATCTGTGAGAGTCAACTGCTCGGCCACACTTTCAAAGCCGCTGTCAGTCTCGGCTCTTCCTATCGCCAGATTGGGTAACTGTTCCTGAATACTTTCAATACTGCCGGTGCGGGCCTTGAGCTCAAGCCCCTCGGCATCAAAGAAGCGCTGCAGCAATTGGGTACTGCTGCTGCCTTCACGCTTGAGGATCTCGGCCAGCAGCCAATAATTGTCATTGCTGTATTTAAAATCGCTGCCCGGGGTGAACAGCAAGGCTTGTCCTTGGATGCTTATGCCGGATGTGTGGCTCAGCAGCATGGCGACAGTGATGGCCGGATCCAGTTCGGCCTCTTTGCCGAGCAGGGCAGCAGCGCTGTCATTGAGCTTGAAATCGCCTCTTTCTATCGCCCGCATCACCAAGACGGCAAACACTTGCTTTGACAGTGAACCCAGCACAAATTGGCTATCAGAGGTGATGGGTTTGCCCTGGCTTTCTCCGGCCGCATGGCTCAGCAGTATCTTTTTACCTTGCCTCAACTCGATTACGCCGCTGAAGGGCAGGGGGTTTTGCTTGATTATCAGCAGCAGCTGTCGTGTCAGCTCTTCGCTGTGGCAGACAGATGGCGCCGAATCCTTGCCTGGTGCAGGCTCTTGTTCGGATCTCGGCGCAGCGCTTAGGCTAAGAGTGAATCCCAGCAGGCAGGCCATGCTCATGCCTTTGACTGTTGATGAGAGTTTTAGTCCTAAAAAGCGCGGCTGCGCCAGCGGTGAGGAGTTCATGCAACTTCCTTATTTGATGTAGCAATACCAATAGATAAACAGCAACGCAAAGCCAAACAGGTAACCGAGTCCCAGCCAGCCCCAAAGTTGCATGCCCCTGCCGTAACGGGCCTCAGTCGGCAGGGTTTTGGAACTCATCAGCCGTAGATTCAACCAGGCAAAGATGCAGGTGGTCATAAAGGCCTGGATCATCACCAATTCCAACAGTGATAGCAAGGCACCCTTGAAGAACAGGATCAGCAGCAAGGCCAGCAGCGACATAACCAGCATGATCCCAGCCAGGCGTTTACCGCTGGGGCGGCGCTCAAGCAGCAGGCGCCAACCGGCATCCAGGGTGCGGCTGTAACCATCGAGCACAGTGACAGTGGTGGAGAAAATACACAGCAGCGCCACCAAGGCGATAAGCATACGGCTCCACTCCCCGAGCACGCTGGCGTAGAGGGAGATCAACTGCCCGGCAAACTGGGCTCCCGAGTCGGCAAAGGAGGCTCCCGAGCCATGCATGACACCGGCACCCAGGCTGAGAAACACCAGTGCCAGCAAGGCGGTGAGCCAATAGCCGATATCGAAATCCAACCTGGCCTGGGCAGCGCTCAGAGCGGCCTGCTGTTGATTGATGCGCTGTTTCTCCAGTAGCCACAGTGAGTTCCAGGCGCTGACTTCAATCGGTGCCGGCATCCAGCCCATCATGGCGATCAAAAAACCAAGATAGGCCCATTGCCAGGGAGAGGGGGAGACGAAGTCTTTATCCAGCACAGACTCCACCCCCAGCATCATGGCAGCGGCTGTCAGAGTGCCCAGGGTCAACAGCGCCATCACAACTTTGGTCATGCGATCAAGCAGGCTATAGCGCCCAAGCAACAACAGCAGCAAACTGGTGCAGAGCACGATAAAAGACAGAATATCTATGCCGAGCGGCACAAACTGAGTCAGCATGGCGGCACTCAGCATGCTGACCCCGGCGGTGCTGGCAATGGCGGCAACAAGATTGAGCAGACTGAACAGCCACAGATAGCCTTTTCCTTGCCTGAGATAGCCCTCAAGCAGACTCTCGCCGGTCGCCGCCGTGTATCTGGCTCCGGCGGCAAAGAAGGGATATTTGAGCAGATTGACCAGCACCACCAGCCAGGCCAACTGCCAGCCAAATTCGGCGCCTGCGCGGGTTGAAGCCACCAGATGCGAGGCGCCTATGGCCGCTGCAGCCACCAGAACGCCCGGGCCCATGGCGGCCATTAAGTGCCTAAGGTGAGTGAAGGAAAAACCTTTGTTATTCAACGTAGTGTCATTCATGGCGCGCTCTTTCCCCGGGCCAGTAAGGATTCGATATTGACCAGTGAGGAGCGGATCTCCCTGAGTAACATCAGCTGCTCATGGTTGCTGTCCTGTCCATTTGAGCTGGGCTCCTTGTGATCCAAACGCTCTTTTTGTGCCAGCACAGCGGCGCGAAATCCGTCGGCATCGACTATGCCAACCAGGCTTATCAGGGCGTCATTGCCGGATTGTCCGGCGGTTTCCACCTTGAGTTTCTTCAGACCGAACAGTCGCATCAATGGCCCCTGAATAAGCGCCATGTCGGTGATTTTATCCAAGGGCACAGTATTTTCGGTACGGGTCAGCAGGCCGCGGCGCACTACTAGCTTACGCTCGGTCAGCTCGGCGCTCATGTTGGCGATATAGCGGCGTGTGCCCCACAAGCCAATGGGCAGCCATAGCAGCAACAAGGGAATGCCGACAATACTGAGGCAAAGAGTGAACACACCAGACATCAACCAATAGAGTCCGAGATTATCGGCAAAGCGGGCCTGAAGCAGTGGCGCGGCGGCTGTGGGCATGGCGACTTCCTATATCAGTAAAATCAAATTTACCCCAGTTAGAGGCATTGACTTTAGATATTAAAGAGTTAAGTTGAATTGGTAAATGTTATAAAAATATGACAACACGGAAGTTTGTAGTCGTGGTTGTGTTTCCAAAAAACAACTGAAGAAATTAGGGATGATTATGAACAGACCTCACCTCACCTTGAGTGCCTGCGCCGTGGCACTTGCCTTGACCTCTGCCGGTGAATCCTTCGCGGCCGAGGAGTCTGTGGAGCGCATCGAAGTCACAGGCTCGCGGATCAAACGTACCGATATGGAAGGCCCATCGCCCATTCAATCCATAGGCAAAGAAGATATTGCCAACATGGGCTATGACAACCTGCAACAGTTGCTGGAAAGGATGCCGGCGGCCGGTGCCGGCACTTTCTCCACCCGCGGCAACAGCCAGGACTCTACCGCCAACGGTGCCGCCGCCATCAGCCTGCGTGGTATGGGGCCGGATGCGACCCTGGTGCTGATCAATGGTCGCCGGGTTTCCATCAGTGCCTTTGCCGAAGGGGTCAGCAATTCTTTTGTCGATATCAACAGCATTCCCGTATCGGCCATTGAGCGGATAGATATACTCAAGGACGGCGCCTCGGCCATCTATGGCTCGGATGCCATCGCCGGGGTGGTCAACATAGTGCTGAGGAAAAACATCGAAGGCATTGAAGTTAATCTCGGCTATGGCGCCACAGATGGCCCCAATTACAACGAAAAGACCGCCAGTCTGGTGTGGGGCACCATGAGTGACAAGGGCAGTGCGTCTGTGATCCTGGATTATTTCAGTAACTCGACCCTGAGCGCCGATGAGATGGGGCAGTTTGGTACCGCCAATCAGTCGCCCTGGGGCGGGGAGGATTTCCGTTCTTCCCGGGGTTTTCCGGGGTATTTCTATGTCAATGGCGTCAAGACCATAGATCCGGCTTGTCCGGCCGATTCCGCCACATCGAGCGGCAGCTGCCTGTTCGATTATGGCCCCTATAACTTGGTGATCCCCGAGGCCGAGCGCATAGGCGCCATAGGTCAGTTTGAGTATCACCTGAGTGATTCCCTGACCGCCTTTTTGGAGCTGGCGGCTCAGCACAATACCTCCAAGGCCGGTGGTGCCGCCACACCGCTGGATGAAACCGCCGGTTTGACGGTTCCCGGTTCACATCCCAACAATCCTTTTGGTCAGGAGATTGACATAGGCCGCTTCCGCACAGTGGATGCCGGTCCCCGCCGCTGGGATATCGAGTCCGACAGCTTGAGATTGGTGGCCGGTCTGCGCGGCAGCTTCAAGGAGTGGGACTGGGAAGTCTCGGCCCAAAAGGGGCGCAGTGAGTCGACCCAGACAGGGGATCGCAGCCAGGGCTGGGTGCGGGTGGACTATCTGCAGGAGCAAATCAATCTCGGCAACTACAACCCCTTTGGCGGCACCATCAACTCACCCGAAGTGATAGATGCCATTACCACCAGTCTGGTGCGTCAGGGCAAGTCACATATTACCGCTTATGATGCCAGCATTTCGGGGCATGCCTTTACCCTGGCAGACAGGGATATCATGCTGGCTGCCGGGATGGAATATCGAGAAGAGGATGTTAGCGATGTGCCCGATGAGCAGTTCCAGCGCGGGCTTATCTTCGGGACTGAAGCGGTTTCCGCCGCGGCCGAGCGCGATCAGTATGCCGCCTACCTGGAGTTTTCCATTCCGGTGACCGACAGCTTCGAGCTGCAACTGGCGGGGCGCTACGATCACTACAGCGACTTTGGCTCCACCACCAATCCCAAGGTGGCGTTCCACTGGGGCATGACGGAAGACTTGAGTATGCGCGCATCCTGGGCCCAGGGGTTCCGGGCACCATCGCTGGCCCAGATAGGCCTGGGCCCTTCGGAAAAGAGTAACTTCTTTAAAGATACCTATGCCTGCGCCGCTCAGGGTATCTCAGAGGCCGACTGTGAGGTGCTGGATTACAACACGGTATTTGCCGGTAACCCGGATCTGGATGCCGAGGAGTCGGAAACCTGGAACATAGGCATGATCTGGGCGCCGAGCCAGAAGTTCGATATCGGCTTCGATATCTGGAACATCACCCAGGACAACAAGATAGATGAGCAGCCTCTGGGCGATATCTATGCCGCCAACTGTAATGATCAAAACAGCGCTATCTGTGTACGTCTGCCCCCCGCCGGTGGTGAGCCGCTCGGGGTGCTTGATGTGATTCACTCAAGCTTTGTTAACTTAAGCTCCCAGGAGGCACAGGGCCTGGATATCTCGGCTCACTACGGTCTGGAACTGGACAGCTATGGCGATCTCAAGTTTGGTCTTGAGTGGAGCTATCTGGACAAGTTTGAAAAGGACGGCCTGGATTATACCGGCGAGTATGAGTATCCCCAGTACCGCTGGCTGGCCAGCACTAACTGGACCATGGGCGACTTTGCCGCCAACCTCAATGTCAGCTACATAGGCGAATTTGAAGATACGCCGGACATCAACTTCGACGGCGCCCTCGACTTTACCGAGAACAAGTCACGTATGGTGGATGCCCAGTTCCTGGTGGACTTGCAGGCTTCCTACCGTTTCAACGAGATGTTCAAGTGGACGCTCGGGGTCAACAACCTGTTGGATGAAGAGCCGCCGTTTGCCATAGGCGATGGCGATGCGGATCTCTATGGCTATGTGATGTCTGTGCATAACCCCAGAGGCCGTTTCATCTACACCAAGGTCAGTCTTAACTTCTGAGGCAGGCACCCGGCCCTTGATGGCAAACTGGCAAGGGCCGGATGCTAGAGAGTTGAGATAAGAGGTGAGAGATAAGAGCCGAGAAATAAGGACAGAGTGACAAGCTTGAGGCAGTGGGAGTATCTTGTTGCTGTTGACCTTATCATCATGGCGCCTGCGGGCGCCTTTTCTGCCACCATACCTGCGTTAGCCATTGCTTATGGCGACAGGGCAATTAAGGAAAGTAATATGATTCGACTCTATGGCACGCCGCGAAGCCGGGCGCTGCGGGTTTCCTGGTTGTTGGAAGAGCTGGAACTGCCCTGGGAGTTTCACTTTGTTGATATGGCCAAGCAGCAGAACCGCACTCCTGAGTTCCTGGCGCTTAATCCCTGCGGCAAAATCCCCGTGCTCGAGGATGACGGTCTGGTATTGACCGAATCGGCGGCCATTATGCTCTATCTGGCCGAGCGTTACGGTGAGGGGCGTCTGTTGCCCAAGCCAGGCACGGCAGCCTCCGGGCATCATCATCAATGGTTGAGCTTTGTGATAACCGAGTTGGAGCAGCCGTTGTGGACCATGGGCAAGCACAGGTTTGCCTTGCCGGAGGAGCAGCGGGTGGCGGCGATTCAAGCCACTGCCGTATGGGAGTTCAACAAGGCCGCGGCCATTGTCGAGCAGTGGCTGCCAGATAGCCCATTTTTGCTCGGTGATGAATTGACTGTGGCCGATATACTGCTGGCCCATACCCTGAACTGGGCCACCATTTTTGAGCAGCAGATCCCGCCAAAACTGGCGGCTTACCGAGACAGGCTTAACCTGCGTCCGGCAATGAAAAAGGCGCTGGACAAAGCCAGCGCCAATTTAACTGATTAATTCAAACTCTGGTTTCAAAGCCGCGGTATTTCAGGGCCGTGATATTTCAGAGCTGCGCGGCCGCCCACTTGGCGCGGCTTTCGCGGCTCTCACCCAACCCGCCTTGCTGCTCTCTGAAGGCCTTGTAGGATTCCACATCCAATGGCACCAGGCTGATATCCACTTCCAGCACCAGTTTGCACTCTTTCTTGATCCGCCAGGCAGCGGTGTTGTACAGCTCAGTGAGTGGCAACGAGCTTAAAAACTCAGGGTTGTACTGGGTGTAAATCGCCTGGGTGGGATAAACCACAAAGGCCAAACGGCGCTTGGGTTCTTTCTTGAACATGGCCTCGATACCGTCACAGGTGTTCAGCACCTGCATCTCGATAATATCATCGATTTCCAGCAGTTTTTTCTGGGCCAGTTCGCTTACCTGCGCCTCGCCCGTTTCCCAGGAGAGCAACTCGGCTTCATCGACTTTCAGCAACTCGGCGGCCTGGGCGGTACCCAAGCCAAGAGATTGGCGCAGGCACTGAAACTCGATGGCGTTGAGCGGATATTGTTTGGACATAATGCTTCCTGTTTTTTCTATGTGTCTGATGGCGGGGCGCCCTGGGCGTGCAGGCCTGTGTCAGCTTTGCAGCCAGACGTCTTCGACCCATTGCCAGAATGACTCCCAGCAATCTTCTTCATCCAGGCCGTCCTGGTTCCAGAAGTAGACCACACCTTCCTGATCTATGCAGTAAAAGTCATCACCGGTTTGGCAAATGGCAATCAGATCTCTGGGCATTCCCAGCGACCAGGCATAGGAGGTCACTTCCGGCAGATAGGTGTGGGAGTGGGGATCGGCAGCGGTCACCGGCTCCAGGCTGCCATAGATAACATCACTGGCATGCAGCAGATACTCTTTCAGCTCCGAAGGCAGAGGGATGAGTATCTGCTCTTCGATATCGACCAGATCGTCAAAGCCGGGCAGATCCAGTGGTACGGGAACCTGCTCTGACAGTTCCTGCAGTTGCTCTATGATTTCATGCATGATTTTACGCTTTGGCCGAGGGTCAATGCGCTGGAGTATAGCGGCTTGTTGGCCGCTGACAAGCTTTGTCAGGCGACTATGGTATTTTCTATGCCAAGAGTCTGGGTTTGTTGGCGTTTATAACCCAACCAGGCCTTGTGGTACAGCTTGTGTGATTCCTGGCGCAACTTCTGGATCCGGGCCAGTTCCAGCTCGCTCAAAGGCCTTTGCTCGCGGGCAGCCTTGCGTTCCATCGCCTGCACCTCTTCATAGACTTGGTGCTCGGCGCCGTTTTTGATGGCGGCAATCTCCCTTAAGTGCAACTGGACTTCGGCAATCAGGCCACTTTTCGGCAGCTGCAGCAGCAGGTTGATATCCCGATAACCGGAGGCCTTGGGCTGGGCAAACCTGTCTTTGACCTGCAGTACATTGGCCTGATGATTCAGGGTGTCAAAGGCCAGCTGCAGGTCATCAAGGTTGTCGGCTATCAGGGTGGCTCGCACCAGATCTGTCAGGGCGGCGGGGTTGTTATTCAGCTTGTGCGCCACCTTGGCTTCGGCCCGTTGACGCTCTTTCACCTTGGCCAGTTGCAGCTCGGTCTCGCTCTGATTGGCTACCTGTGACAGGAGACTGTGCAATTCATTTTGTGCCATAGGTGCCTGCTTATAGAGGGCATTGAGGCTGGAAACGGGCTGCCTTGGGGCGCTGAAGCTTTGTTTCTTGAGGGCATTGAATGGGATGGCCGAGTTTTGGCGCAGGCTGTAACTGCTGTCTTCTCTCAGTTCAGCTTCATATTCTGAAGGCTGAGCGTAGGCGGTGCGCGCCGAAAGCAATAACAGGAAAACCAGGAAAGTGCGGAATAATCGGGTCATGGGGCCTCGCATCCAGAATGACTTCTAAGTGGCTTTGACTCCAATGTAGCACTTGGCTCTGAACCCTTGCTGAACCTCAAATGAAACTTTATTCATCTAAAAAGAAAGGCGCCTTGAGGCGCCTTTCTGAGCAAGCGTAAAATTACCAGATTTTTACGCGCTGGGCCGGCTCAATATACATGCCGTCACCTGGCTTCACATCAAATGTGCTGTAAAACTGCGGCATATTGGACAGTGAACCTATGGCGCGGAACTTGGCCGGTGAATGAGGATCTGTGGCCACTCGGTTGCGCATGGCTTCCTCTTTGATCTTGGCGCGCCAGATTTGGGCGAATCCGAGGAAGAAGCGTTCATCACCGCTCAGACCGTCGATTACCGGAGCCTCTTTGCCCGCCAAGGATTTTTTGTAGGCCTTGTAGGCTATGGTGACACCAGAGAGATCGCCGATGTTTTCACCCAGGGTCAGACTGCCGTTAACGTGCAGGTCGTCAAACACATAGTAGCCGTCATACTGGGCGATTAGCGCCTTGCCACGGGCGGCAAACTCTTTCAGATCCTGCTCGGTCCACCAGTCGCGCATATTGCCTTCGCCGTCGAACTTGGCACCCTGATCGTCAAAGCCGTGACCCATCTCATGGCCGATAACCGCACCTATACCACCATAGTTGACGGCATCGTCGGCAGCCATATTAAAGAAAGGTGGCTGCAAGATGGCGGCCGGGAACACGATTTCGTTCATGGTCGGGTTGTAGTAAGCGTTGACGGTTTGTGGCGTCATGTGCCATTCGCCCTTGTCTATGGGGCTGCCCAACTTGGCCAGTTGCTTCTGATGTTCCACTTCACCGGCGCGGATCTCGTTACCGACCAGGTCGTCAGCCTTGATAGTCAGCTTGCTGTAGTCTTCCCACTTGTCGGGATAGCCGATTTTCGGGTTGAATTTGGCCAGTTTTTCCTTGGCGGCGACTTTGGTGTCTGCGCCCATCCACTCAAGTTCATCTATGCTGTCGGCGTAGGCTCCGCGCAGGTTTTCCACCAGATGCTCCATCCGCTCCTTGGCTTCAGGGGCGAAGTGGCGCTTGACGTATACTTTACCCACGACTTCACCCAGCAGGCTGTTGACCTTGGCTACACCGCGCTTCCAACGAGGTTCCTGTTCTTGCTGACCGTTGAGTGTCTTGGCGAAGAACTCGAAGTTTTCTTTATCCAGCGGCTCGCTAAGATCTGAGGCGAAGTGGGTCAACAGCTGCCAGCGCATATATGTCTTCCAGGTCGCCAGATCTGTGTCTTTGACTATCTGGTTCAGGCCTTCGATAAAGCTGGGCTGATTGATGATGATATCGGCTTGCTTGTCGGCGCCAAGCGCAGTCAGGTAGGCGTTCCAGTCGATGTCCGGCGCCAGTGTTGACAGTTCTTTGACCTCAAATTTGTTGTAGGTCTTGGTGCTGTCACGGCTTTCAACCACATCCCAATGCTTGGCGGCAATAGCGGTTTCCAGCTTCATGATGGCTTCGGCGCTTTGTTGTGGCTCGGCAAAACCGGCCAGGGTGAACATCTTGGCGATATGCTCTACAAAGGCCTTGCGGATGTTGACGAAACGCTCACCTTCGTTGAAGTAATAGTCTTTCTCCGGCAGGCTCAGGCCATATTGCCAGATATGGGTGGCATAGCGGCTGGAGTCCTTGGCATCGACATCGATATAGAAGGCCATGGGCGTGCCGCCACCGAGAATTTGGCTCTTGCCGAAGTAGGCCGCCAGTGCTTGCTTGTCTTTGATGGCATCTATGATTGCCAGCTCGCTCTCCAGTGGCTTGATCCCCAGCTGGTTGAGCGTATCGCTGTCCATAAAGGAGCGGTAAAGATCGGCCACTTTTTGCTCGTCGCTGCCGGGCTTGAGATCTTTGCTCTGCGCCACTTCTTCAATAATGGCTTTGACATCGTCACGGGATTTTTCCCTGAGGTCATAGAATGCGCCTGTGCTGGTGCGATCTGCCGGGATCTCTGTGTTCTTGATCCAGCCGCCGTTGACATAGGTATAGAAGTCATCCTGAGGACGAACAGACTTGTCAAAGTTGGCAAATTCAATCCCCGAGCCCAGGGCTTGGCTGACGGCGGCGGCAGTTGCGGTTTTGGCGACTTCCGGCTGTTTGGCTGTTTCAGCCTGGGTCTCAGCCGTTTTGTCATTACAGGCAGATAGGCCTGCGATGAGTGAGGCACACAATCCCCCAATGAGTACTTTTCTCATGCTGTTTCCTTTTCTTTGTTCTTTGGTGTCCCGCGAGGGGACATTTTTATCAGATTGGCTGCACACCCGTTTGTTCGGGAAAAACCGCAGTGATGCCTATGTTAAGGCCTGTGTGGGAATGTAAACAAGTCCCGCAGCGATGACAGCGAGCCTCGGCGCCGCGGGAGTTGTAAGCAAAGGTTACAGGCGCTTATTTGAGTGAGCGTTTGACCCGCGCTGGATTTCCGGCCACCAGGGTGCCGGCGGGTACATCCTTGGTGACCACGCTGCCGGCTGCGACGACAGCCTCGTCACCTATGTGCACGCCTGGCAATATGATGGCGCCACCCCCGATCCAGACCCGCTCACCTATATGTATGGCGCGGGCGGTTTCCAGCCCGGCAATGCGGGGAGCTGCCTCCAGCGGGTGGGTTGCCGTATAGCACTGCACATTGGGGCCCAGCATGCTGTTGGCGCCGATTGTGATGGGGGCATTGTCCTGCAAAGTGGCGTTGGCATTGATAAATACTCCGGATGCTAGTTGCAGATTGATGCCATAACTGACAAAGAATGGCGTGCAGATCGTGGCATTCGGTGCCAGATTGGGCAGTAGTCCTGGAGGAATATGGCCATCGGGATCCAGATTGGCTTTGCGGTTTAGCCCTTGTTGCTTGGCACGAAAACGCAGCAGTTCAGGATCCACACAGCAATATTCCTCGCCGCTGATCATCCTTTGATAAATTTTCGCCAAGGCCGGGTTGTCGGTTTCAGCCAAGGAGTTATTGGCGGCTTGAGAGTCTTGAATATCGGTCTGCATATTGGGCTAGATGGTCTTATCGTGAGGCGGATATACCGAGTCTGCCGCCGGTGTAACTGGTACGCAAGCAAGTCTTTGCCCTTTAGCCCGTCAGGCTCCATAATGGCGCGCAATTGACACGGCATAAACTCAAGAGGTTGGATAGCCAAGTGCGTTTAGATAAATTTATCTGTGAGTCTACAGAGCTGACCCGTTCCATGGCCAAGAAGGCGCTGCACCGCGGTGAAATCAGTGTCGATGATGAAATCGTCAAGGACTCCAGCTTCAAGGTGCGTGATGGCATGAGAGTGTGTTTCGATGGTGAACCTATCAGCTTGATAGGCAACAGATATCTGATGTTGCATAAGCCGGTCGATACCATATGCTCAACCGTGGATGAGGTCTATCCTTCGGTCATCAGTCTACTGGAGATAGAAAAGCCCGAGAGCCTGCACATTGCCGGGCGCCTGGATGCCGATACCACAGGTCTGGTGTTGATTACCGACGATGGCCAGTGGTCGCACAAGCTAACCTCTCCCAAGAAGGAATGCGGCAAACGCTACCGGGTGTGGCTGGCCAGCCCTGTTACTGAAGACTTGATCCCGCAATTTGCCGCCGGCCTGGCGCTGCACCGGGAAGAGGGGCTGACCCGGCCGGCGCAGCTGCAGCTGATTAGCCCGACCGAAGTCTTGTTGACCATTACCGAAGGCAAATATCATCAGGTGAAACGTATGTTTGCCGCTGTGGGCAACAAAGTGGAAGCCCTGCATCGTGAGTCAATCGGCGCCATAGAGCTGGATAGTGAACTGGAACCCGGTGAATGGCGTTATCTGACGGAAGCCGAGATAGCCTCGGTAGGCTGAAGAAAAGGCACCAAGGCCAGCCGGAGGCCTTGGTGCGATACAGCTGATTATTGCTGCAGTTTAATCCGGCCACTGATGGTGTTGATACTGACATCGGCCTGGCCGGAACCGCTTTGGAACTGCAGCGATTCAGCCTTGGTGTACTTGGCTTTTTTCGGTGAGTCCTGAGTCAGTTGGTTGTCAATCTTGCCACCTGGGCCACCGCTGATATCAAAGGCGGCATTCGGCAGTTTGGCAAACTTGAGTTCAATATCGCCACTGACGCTATCGACATTGGCATTGCCGGCCAGGCTTTGCATGGCAATACTCAAGTCGCCACTGACGGTTCTGGCCTTGAGCGACTCGGGAGCCTTCAGGGTCAACTGACTCTTGCCCGAGACCTGATCCAGCTCCACTTCAATGGCATCACTCTCGGCGTTCAGTTTGCCGCTCACCAGGCGATAACTCACCTTGCCCAGACTCTGTTTATCCTCAATGTCGCCGGAAACGGTTTCCAGATACAGTTCACCCTGGTTCCTCTGGGTGAGGATACTGCCGGAAACCGTTGTCAGTTGCAGATTGCCTTTGAGATCCTGGCCCTTGATATCACCACTGACATTGGCCGAGCTGATCTCACCCTCCAATCCTTGAAGGTCATAATCGGCGGAAACGCCTTTAAGTTTCATATTGACTGTGGCGGGCAGAAAGATCTCCAGCTTTGAGCCGTCTTTGTCCCGGCTGTTATAGCTCTTGGGCAGCTTGTCTTCGATAACAAAACTGCCGCCCTGCTGACCAAACACCAGGCCTTCACTGAGCTCATCCAGCTTGCCCTTGATGGCGACTTCAGCCTTGTCCCAACTGCGGATCTTCACCTCACCCCGTTGGATCTTGATATTCAATTTGGCTCCGGACTCCAGCGCCGCGCTTTGATCGACCTTCTCGGCCGCCTGCAATACCGGGCTCAGCAGCAGGGCTGAAGAGAGTAGGGTTAGTGATATCTTGTTCATATGCTGATTCCTTGTTGGTCGAGTTGAGTGGGCAGTTGTTCACCCCGGGTGAGCAGCTCTATCTCCCTTTGCTGTACCCAAAGCCAGAGTTGCCAAAGTTGTTGATCGGTCGGGTCTTGTTTTAGTGCCTGGAATATCTGCGTTGCGGCTTCCCTGAGTTCATCTATGCCGCGACTGAGCGGCGTGGTCATGCTGACTTTTTGCCATTGGCCGAAATTGACACTGGCTTCCAGTTGTTTCACCTGTTGTTGGTGTTGATACTGCAACTGCTCCAGCATGGCCAGCATCTGTGGGTCGACGCGGCTTTGGGTTTGCTGCAATCCCTGATAGCCGAGCAGGGACACCAACAGCAGGCTGCAGGCGATAGCCAGATTGCGCCAGCCGTTGCTGGATTTTGCGGCCTTGGGTGGCTGAGATTGTTCCAGCCTGGCGGCGATTTCAGGCCAGAGGTCGCGCTCGGGTGTTTTTTCCCGTGGCAGTTGTTCTATCAGTTGTTCCAATGTTGGCTGCTTGTTCATGACAACATCTCCTGAAGCAAGTTTCTTGCCCTGTGGTACTGCGCCTTGCTGGTGCCGGTACTTGTGCCCATCATGGCGGCTATCTCTTCATGGCTGTAGCCCTCAATGGCAAACAGCACAAACACGACTCTGGCCCGCTCGGGTAACTTGAGGATCTTGCGCTCCAACACAGAGGTTTCCTCCGTGTGGGTTGTGGTCGACTCTTCTGTGTCTGCCTCTGTGGTCACAGGCAGAAATCTGGCCCAGAAGCTGCGCTGCTTTTTCAAACTGCTCAATGCCTGATTGACGCTCAGGCTGTGCAGCCAGGTACTGAATTTGCTTTCACCGCGGAATTGGTCCAGCTTCTCCCAGGCACGGATAAAGCAGTCCTGGGTCATCTCTTCCGCCAGTGGCACCTGGCCGGCCAGATGCAAACACAGTGCATAGACTCTGCCATGGTGCAGACGGTAGAGCTCGGCGAAGGCAAGCTTGTCCCCCAAACGGGCACGCTGCACCAGCGGGAAGTCCACTTCTTGCTGGTATCTGGTTTCTGTCAGCTGCGGGCTGGCATTCACTGGGCTGTCCTTAATGGTTTGGGCGAGTCATGGTAATTGGATAGTTTGACCCGCTTAAAAGGTTTAAAAAAAGAATTAAAAAATCCTCCAGTATTTTGCTTACTGAAGGATTCTATTTAAAAGTCATTGTTAATCAATCTATTAGATTTTATTGTTAACTGTCAATTATCGGCTGTTTTCTACGCTTTATTCTGTTGCAGTTATTTGGCCGAACCCAATGGCCGGGAGCGGGCAGGTTCAAGTGTTATCGCCTGGATACAGGGTGCGATACACCAGATTGGCGGCCGATAAATCTCCCAAGGCGCTGCCAACACTCTTGAACAGGGTGATTTCCTCGCGGTTTTGTCTGCCGCTGTGTTCTGCGCGGCAAAGCTCGGCCAGCTCGGCGCTAACCTGCTCCAGTTGGAATACGCCTTCGGCCTTGGGGAGCAGCAGTTCTCCGGCCTCGGCAAACACATTGCTGCGGTTATCGACAAAGACCTGAGATCTAAGCACCAACTCGGTATCGCACTCCCGCGCATCCTGATGATGATTGCCTACCAGATCGACATGGGTGCCGGGTGTTACCCAGTTGCCATCAAACAGAGGCACGGGGCTGCCGGTGGCGCAGCTGATGATATCGGCGTTGGCAACATCCCGCTCTATCTCCTCGCAAAAACTGAGTCGGATATCCGGGCGTTTAGCGCCTATCAGTTCCATTACCCTGGCAGCCTTATCCCGGCTGCGGCCCCGGATAGCGATTTCGGTTATCGGTCTGACGGCGGCATGAGCCAGTGCCATATAGCTTGCCAGATTACCAGTGCCGAACAGCAACAGGTGATTGGCATCTTCCCGAGCCAGTGAGGCAGCGGCCAAGGCCGAGACGGCCGCTGTACGCCAGTAGGTAATGCTGGTGCCATCAAGTAAAGCCAAGGGTTCACCTGTTTCCCGGCTGAATAACAGTATCTGCGAGTAGAGGCTCTTGAGCTCGGCGTTGCGACTGGGGTTTTCCGGAAAGTAACTGAATGCCTTGACGGCAATTGCCGAATCATCCCAAGCCGGTAGTACGGCGAAGGCATCCTTGCTGCTGTTGTCCAGCGGGTAAAGATTTCGCTTGGGAAGATCGGGGGCGTTGGCAAAGCTATGTTTGAGGGCGGTTATCAGGGATGGGAAATCCAACACCTGTTGGATTTGCTCTGCTGGAATTATTTTCATGGTGTTGCGCTTCCTTGTGTGCATTTTAAATTTTCGAATACTGTATGCAATTGTTGTTTGAAAGGCAAAAACCCTCATGAAAGACAGATGCTTGGCGCTTTCGGTTTTTTTGACTCAGTTAATAGAATTTTTTTTAGTTTTTTTTGCACTGTGACAAGGCTAGTGACTGTTTTTCAATAGGTTAATCATTGACAATATAAGGTGACATTTTTGTTACCGGATTAACTCAGCTAACACGGCAACAGAATTGCGACTATTTTTTTAGAGTGACTGTTTTTTATTGAGGTAACACCATGCTTATTCGCCACAAGTTGTTACTGAGTGCCGCTGTTTCGATAGGCGCCTTGGTATTGATGTTTGCACTGCAGCAATATTCCAGCTCGGTGCAGACTGAACTGTCCATCGCCATCCAGAAAGTGGTTGAGCTGGACAAAGAAGTATTAAGCATGCGCAAGAATGAAAAGGATTTTTTTGGCCGCCAGGATCTCAAGTATGTCGAGATACATCAGCAGGAAGCACAGGCCACGGCGCAGTTGATGCAAGAGTTGGCGGTCATCTTCAAGGAGTATGATCTCCCCGAGGCACCGATAAACAGCTTTAACCGTGATTTGGCCAGCTACCGACAGTTGTTTGCCGGTGTGGTGAAATTGCAACAGGAGATAGGCCTGGATCCCAAGAGTGGCCTCTACGGTGAGTTACGCTCTGCGGTGCACAATGTCGAAAGTTTGGTGGCAGAACATAACGTGCCTGAGCTTATGGTGTTGATGCTGCAACTGAGGCGTAACGAGAAAGACTTTATGTTGCGGCGGGATCTCAGCTACCTCAATAAGTTTGATAGCAATATTGAACGCTTCAATGAAGCCTTGAGCGCCAGTTTGCTGGACTACAGTGTTCGTAGCAATATTGAGCAACTGATGAGCAAGTACCAGCAAAGCTTCAAGAGTTTGGTGGCCAAGGAACAGCAGCTGGGACTCGATGAGTCCAAGGGCATGATGGGACAGCTGCGAGAGGCTATCTTTGCCACGGAAAGTTCATCCACCAAGCTGAGAGAGTTGGCGATAGCCAAGGTGGAAAACGAGCAGCAGAACAGCTTCATGCTGGGGTTGGCGCTGTTTGGCCTGATCGCCTTGGTGCTGGTGATTAGCACTGTGGTGATTATCCGCAGCATCATGGGGCCGGTCGAGCGTATCACAGGCATTATTTCCCGCATTGAGCAGCAAAAAGATCTGTCACTACGCTGCGATGTGGGCTCCAACGATGAACTGGGCATGATAGGACGTCATTTCAACAGCATGGTGGAGAGTTTCCAGAAGCTGATCGAGCAGGTTATCGAATCTGTTGATGCCATGCGCCAGTCCTGTGAAGAGCTGTCCCGCAACGCCATCAGCGCCTCGGAAGGTGTGTCCAAGCAGCTGAATGAAACCGATATGGTTGCCACAGCGATCACCGAGATGGGCGCCACCATAGACGAGATTGCCAAGAATACTGAACTGGCCGCCGGGAAGGCGGAGCAGACCCACCACAATGCCCAGGAAGGCCAGATTGGCGTTGAGGATACCATCAGCAAGATCCAGTCTTTGGCACAGCAGTTGGATGACTCGGCCAATGTGGTGGCCGAGCTTGAAAAAGACAGTCAGACCATAGGCAGCGTACTGGATGTGATCCGCGGTATCGCCGAACAAACCAATCTGTTGGCACTGAACGCTGCCATTGAGGCGGCCAGGGCCGGTGAGCAAGGCAGAGGTTTTGCTGTGGTGGCCGATGAGGTGCGCAGTCTGGCGATGCGAACTCAGGAGTCGACCGAAGAGATTGCCAGCATCATTCAAACCCTGCAGAGCCGTACCCATTCGATTGTGGATATCATGGAGCAGAGTCAGAAGCAGGGCGGTGAGAGTGCCCAACAGGCGGCCAGTGCCGGCACCTTGCTTGCGCAGATCAATGCCGATGTCACCAATATCATGGACATGAGCACTCAGATAGCCGCCGCCATTGAAGAGCAGAGTATGGTGGCCGCTGAGGTGAACAAGAACGTGGTGGTGATCCGCGATATTGCCGAGGAATCGGCTCAGGCGGCAGAAGAGAATGCCACTGCATCCGATGAGGTTCGCCACCGCGCCGATTACCTGCATCAGGCGGTGAGCCAATTCAAAATCTAGCTTTCCAGGCACAGGCGAAAACCGCGGCATGTCCGCGGTTTTGTTTTAGTTGCTGCTGTAGTCTTTAGCGGTTGTGGCACTTTCTTGCTCTGCTGTGCAGACGGCTTTTTTCGAGGAATCTGTCAGGAATGGCGGCAAAGGTTTTTGGTTCACAAAAGGCTTGGGGGCTGGCAGGGAATAAAAAATAGGCCCCGAAGGGCCCTCAGAGAGTTAGAGACGGAAGCGGGCCACTTCGGCGCGCATGTTTTCCGCCAGATGGCTTAAGTTGCTGACCGACTCGGTCAACTCGTTGGCTGCCTGGGCCGATTGTTGGGTGATGTCGCTTATTGCCATAATGCTGCGATTGATATCCTCCGCCACACTGCTTTGCTCTTCGGCTGCGGTGGCGATATGGGTATTGAGCTGGGCGATGGAGTCGACCGACACCACTATCTCTTTCAAGGCCTCGCCGGCCATATTGGCCTTGCTGTTGGCCTGCTCGACCTGAGTGATGCCTTGCTCCATGGCTGTCACCGCCTCCTGCACACCTGTCTGCAGGGTGGCTATCATGGACTCAATCTCCTGGGTTGAGCTGTGGGTGCGACTGGCAAGGGTTCTTACCTCATCGGCCACCACGGCAAAACCCCGGCCCTGCTCGCCGGCCCTGGCCGCTTCAATGGCGGCGTTCAGTGCCAGCAGATTGGTCTGCTCGGCAATTCCCTTAATCACATCCAGTACCCTGCCTATGTTTTGGCTTTCATTGGCCAGATGGGTGATCACCTGCGCCGTACCCTGAATTTGCGCTGAGAGTGCCACCATGCTGGCAATCGACTCCTGCACTATTGAATCGCCATTGGCGGCACTGGCATCGGCGCTGTGGGCCGAGTCGGCAGCGGCCGTGGTACTTTGGGCTACTTCGGAGACTGTGGCGGTCATTTCATTCATGGCGGTAGCCGTCTGCTCTGTCTCGGCCTGTTGTCTGTGCATGCGCTCGTTGGTTTGTTGGGTGAAGCTTGAGAGCTCGGTCGCCGAGTCGCTGACCGTATTGGCGGCATTGGCAATGTTATTGAGTATCCCCCTGAGGTGAGATATCACATCTCTTAAGTTATCGGATATCTGCCCCAGCTCGTCGGCATTGAAGGTTTTGAACTGCACGGTTAAGTCTGAGTCGCTGCGAATTTTCTTCAGCTGGGTGAGAATATCGCCTATGGGTAACATGACGCTGCGATTGACCCAAACACTGAGCAGCAAGCTGGCGATAATTGCCACACTGACCAGAGAGATAAACAGCACAACGGAAGAGGAGTAAAGGTTCTGAGCCTGATCTCTTTCCTGCCTGGCGACATCCAATTGCAGGGTCACCAACTCGGCAATCTTGCCACTGATGGGGTCTATCACCTGATAGAGAGGAATAATTTCCTGGCTGAGCTGGCCCTGAATATTACCGCTCATGGTGGCCAATTTATTTTGCAGACGTTTTATTTGCTCATCGGCGGGAATAAACAGCCGCTTGGCCTCATTGACCAGTTGTGACTCTCTGGCGGTTAACTGAGTAGCTGTGTAGTCCTGCCATCTCTGTTTGATGCTCTTGTCTGCTTCATCCAGTGCGGTTCTGGCTTGTTCGGCACTGAAGTCTCCGGCATTGGCCTTATTGATGGCATCTATGACAAAGACGGCATAATCATCGCCAATGCTTTTGAGATCTTTGAGTGGTACAACCCGGTCGCTGTAGATATTTTCTACCCCTGAGTCGATTTCGTTCATGATTTTGATGGCGATACCACAGAGTAGCAGCATCAAGAGAAGAGGCACGGCCATACCGAGCAACATCTTGTGTTTCAGTTGTAACTTCATGCTTGAGAACCTTAGTCCAGAGGGTAATACATCCTTGGATCAGGCTCTGTCATTCCAATTTGTTGAGCCATACAAAAGGTATAGCAAAAAAGTATGAAGCGCGTGAGACGAGAGAGAGGCAAATTTTGGATACAAAAAAACCTCGCATCGCGAGGTTTAAATGATTGGTACAGGTGAGAAGACTTGAACTTCCACGCCCGTGAGGGCACCAGCACCTGAAGCTGGCGTGTCTACCAATTCCACCACACCTGCACTGTTTTCATTTCGACTCTTTATGTGTTAATTGGTACAGGTGAGAAGACTTGAACTTCCACGCCCGTGAGGGCACCAGCACCTGAAGCTGGCGTGTCTACCAATTCCACCACACCTGCACACTTAGAGTCTAACGTACAGCTGACTATTATTGCAAAGTGGTACAGGTGAGAAGACTTGAACTTCCACGCCCGTGAGGGCACCAGCACCTGAAGCTGGCGTGTCTACCAATTCCACCACACCTGCACTGTACTGCCTTGCAATTTCCCCAGTCGCCTGAGCACCTTAAAGTTGAAGGTGGTGCCCGAACCCGGAATCGAACCAGGGACACGCGGATTTTCAATCCGCTGCTCTACCAACTGAGCTATTCGGGCGACGGCGTGCATTAAAAGACTTTTACGGTTTTGAGTCAACTCTTTTCTGAGAAATATTTCAAAATATCGCGTGTTTGAGCAAGTTTTACTCGAAAAGGCGCATATTGCTTAGCTTTTGAGCGAAAGCCGCGCCATTACTGGGCTAGGGGTGAATTAGCCAAATCGAAAACTCGACCTGTAAAGCCGGGATCCTGAGGCTTAAGGGGGCTGGGCTTGGTCTTGCCCTGAAAACAAAACGCCCCACGTTAAAGTGGGGCGTTAAGGGATTAATCCTTGAGGAGGTCATTCCCCGGATAGTTGGCACGCATGACAGTGAGTACGTGCTGTTTTAACTGCTCCTGACCCAGCTCATCGTAGGCGGTGGCCATGATCTCAAGGGCGCGCTCTATCGATGGGGTGCCTGGATAGGTTTCCATTACAGACTGGGCCCTGATGGCGGCTGCGCTCCAGGCATTCATTTTCAGGTAGTATTCGGCCACTTTAACCGAATACAGCGCCAGACGATTCTTCAGGTGCTGCATTCTCTTCTGGGCGTCGGCCGCATACTTGCTGTTGGGATAAGTCTTGATCAGGCGCTCGAAGTCCTTGAAGGCATCGAGGGCAAACTGAGGATCCCTGTCGCTTCTGTCTATATTGAGCATGTCATGGAACAGATAGTTGTCGGCCTGCATATTCACCAGTCCACGCATATAGTAGACATAGTCTATATCCGGGTGGGTGGGGTTGAGGCGGATAAATCTGTCGATGTTGGCGACTGCCGACGGGGTATCATCCAACTTATAGTAGGCATAAATCAGATCCAACTGAACCTGAGTCTTGTGTGGGCCAAAGGGGAAGCGGGAATCCAATGCCTCCAGTGAACGCACAGCCTTGGTATAGTTACCCAGCTCCATAGAGGTGCGGGCCTGGGAGTAGAGAACGTCCGGAGACAGCTTGCTGGTAATTAAGTCGTCTTCCGGTTTGCTGCTACAGGCCACAATGGCCAGCGAAAAAAAGGCTATGGCAGCGCCTTTGGCAATATTATGCATACTTGAATTCGATTCTTGAGTAAGTTGTAGTTAAGAATTTTTCCATTTCACGATAAAATGGCCGATTCCGAGTGTACCAGAAAGTACACAGTTTTTGACCCCATTAACTGGGGACGGTTCCTATGACGCAAGAGATTAATCTAAAAAGCGAGATATCAGCAACCCAAACCGGTCTGAGATTGGATCAGGCTTTGGCCGAGTTGTTTCCCGATTACTCCCGTACCAGGATCAAGGAATGGATCCTCGATGGCAAAGTGTCCGTTGATGGTACTGTGGTAAACAAGCCCAGAGAGAAGGTGTTGGAATCTCAGGAGATAGAGGTTCAAGCCACTCTGGAAGAAGAGGTGCACGCCGAGGCTCAGGCTATCGATCTGAATATCGTCTATGAAGATGACCATATATTGGTGATCAACAAGCAGGCGGGTTTAGTGGTGCATCCCGGTGCCGGTAACAGTGATGGCACTTTGATGAACGCCCTGCTGCATCATTGCCCCGAGATAGAACATGTGCCCAGAGCCGGTATTGTCCATCGTCTCGATAAGGACACCACAGGCCTGATGGTGGTAGCCAAGACAGTTGAGGCCCAGACTCATCTGGTGGCGGCGCTGCAGGCGCGCGACATTACCCGTGAGTATGAAGCCATAGTGCTGGGCACCATGACAGCCGGTGGTACAGTGGATGAGCCTATCGGGCGTCACCCCACCAAGCGTACTCATATGGCGGTGCACCACAGTGGTAAGCCGGCTGTGACTCACTATCGTGTGGCGGAAAAATTCCGCGCCCATACCCGCTTGCGCTTGAGGCTGGAAAGTGGCCGGACTCACCAGATCCGGGTGCATATGGCTTATATAGGTCATGTGTTGGTGGGCGATCCCGTCTATGGTGGTCGTCCAAAACCCCCCAAGGCCGCCAGTGAAGCCTTCTTCGAAGTGCTGAAAAACTTCAAGCGCCAGGCGCTGCATGCAGTGCGACTGGAGTTGGTGCACCCCATCACCTGTGAGCTGATGAGCTGGCAAGCACCTATCCCCGAGGATATGGTCGAGCTGACCAAGGCGCTGCGTAAAGACACCGAAGAACATCCGCCGGAGTATCTGTAACATGTACGGCTGCCACTGGCCGCTGCCGGCCAATGTCAGAATCGCCATGACCCAGCGTCATGGCGGTGTCAGCCAGCCGCCGTTTGACAGCCTTAATCTGGGGCTGCATGTGGGTGATGATCCCGCATCTGTGCAGGCCAACCGTGCTTTATTGGCAAAGCGGCTGGCTCTGCCCTGCGAGCCGGCATGGCTGGAGCAGGTACATGGCACAGAAGTCATCGACCTGGCGCGTGACTCCCTAAGGATTGCCGATGGCAGCTATAGCGACAGCAAGGCGCATGTGGCCGTGGTGATGACCGCCGATTGCCTGCCCGTACTTCTGTGTGACAGTGCAGGCACCCAGGTGGCGGCGCTGCACGCCGGCTGGCGCGGCCTGTGCGATGGTGTTATCGAAGCGGGAATAGCCCGTTTTCGTCCTGGCTCCGAGCTTATCGCCTGCCTCGGACCGGCCATAGGCAAAACTGCCTTCGAAGTAGGCGGTGAAGTGCGCGCCGATTTCTGCGATAAAGACCCCAGGGCCGACGACTGCTTTGTGGCCAAGGGGGACAAGTTTCTCGGCGATCTGCAGGGGCTTGCCAGGCTCAGATTGCAGCAGGCGGGTGTTCGGCAGGTATATGCCTTGGATGTCTGCACCTATAGCAACAAAGACTATTTTTCCTACCGCCGAGACGGTCGTACCGGCCGTATGGCCTCGCTTATTTGGCTCACTGATTGAGTGGTTATTTCATTCGTCTGACTTGAAATTAGTTAAAGCATCCCCATCTTTAAGCTAACAAAGTAATACCTTATTTTGAGAGTTTCAGGAGGCTGTATGCGACTCGATCGTATGACCAATAAATTTCAGCTTGCTATCTCGGATGCCCAATCTCTGGCTCTTGGCCGTGACCATCAGTTCATAGAACCCGTCCATTTGATGATGGCTTTGTTGAATCAGGATGGCGGTTCAATTCATCCGCTGTTGACCCAAGCCGGTATCCAGGTCAGCACTCTGCGTTCCCTGGTAAGTCAGGAGCTGGAGCGCTTGCCTCAGGTGGAAGGCACAGGCGGTGATGTTCAGTTATCCCAGGCGCTGATACGTTTGCTGAATCTGTGCGACAAGCTGGCACAGAAGCGCAAAGACAAATATATCTCCAGTGAGCTGTTTATTCTGGCTGCACTGGAAGGTAACGACACCCTGGCACAGTGCCTCAAGCAGGCCGGTGCCACCAAAGAGCTGATGGAGAAAACCATCGAAGCCGTGCGTGGTGGCCAGAAGGTGGATGATCCCAATGCTGAGGATCAGCGCCAGGCGTTGAAGAAATACACCATAGATCTGACCGAGCGTGCCGAGCAGGGCAAGCTGGATCCTGTTATTGGCCGTGACGATGAAATTCGCCGCACAGTGCAGGTATTGCAGCGTCGCAGCAAGAACAACCCTGTGCTTATCGGTGAGCCCGGTGTGGGTAAGACCGCCATTGTCGAAGGGCTGGCGCAGCGTATCGTCAATGGCGAGGTGCCCGAAGGCATCAAGAATAAACGGGTATTGTCGCTGGATCTCGGTGCATTGGTGGCCGGTGCCAAATACCGTGGTGAGTTTGAAGAAAGACTCAAGGCTGTGCTCAACGAGCTGGCTCAGGAAGAGGGCCAGGTGATCCTCTTTATTGACGAGCTGCATACTATGGTGGGTGCGGGTAAATCCGATGGCGCCATGGATGCGGGTAATATGCTCAAGCCGGCACTGGCCCGCGGTGAGCTGCACTGTGTCGGTGCCACGACTCTGGATGAGTATCGTCAGTATATTGAGAAGGATGCGGCGCTGGAGCGGCGCTTCCAGAAAGTTCTGGTGGATGAGCCCAGTGTCGAGGATACCATCGCTATTCTGCGTGGTCTGAAAGAGCGCTACGAGCTGCATCACCATGTGGAAATTACCGATCCGGCGATTGTGGCGGCGGCGACCATGTCCCACCGTTATGTGTCAGATCGTAAGCTGCCTGACAAGGCCATCGACCTTATCGACGAAGCCGCTTCCAGCATTCGGATGCAGATAGACTCCAAGCCGGAGCCGCTGGATCGCCTCGAACGCCGAATCATTCAGCTCAAGCTGGAAGAGCAGGCGTTGGCGAAGGAAAACGATGAGGCCAGTCGTAAGCGTCTCGAACACCTGCGCAGCGAGCTGGTGGAAGTCGAGCAGAAGGCGGCCGAACTCAACGAGATTTGGCACACAGAAAAAGCCGCACTGGCGGGCACTCAGCATATCAAGGCGGATCTGGAGCAAGCCAGACTGGATCTCGATGTGGCGCGCCGCGCCGGTGATTTGACCCGGATGTCCGAGCTGCAATACGGCCGCATCCCAGAGCTGGAGAAACAGCTGGATCTGGCGTCTCAGGCCGAGATGCAGGATATGACTTTGCTGCGTAACAAGGTCACGGATGTTGAAATTGCCGAGGTACTTTCCAAGGCGACCGGGATCCCGGTTTCCAAGATGCTCGAAGGCGAGCGGGAAAAACTGCTGCATATGGAAGAGGCGCTACATGAGCGGGTGATAGGCCAGGATGAGGCGGTCGATGCCGTGGCCAACGCCATTCGTCGTAGCCGCGCGGGTCTGGCCGATCCTAACCGGCCCATAGGTTCCTTCCTGTTCCTCGGCCCCACCGGGGTAGGTAAGACAGAGCTGTGTAAGTCGCTGGCCAAGTTCCTGTTCGACACAGAGAGCGCCATGGTGCGGATAGATATGTCCGAATTTATGGAGAAACACTCAGTCTCCAGGTTAGTCGGGGCGCCTCCGGGCTATGTGGGTTATGAGGAAGGGGGTTACCTCACCGAAGCGGTGCGCCGTCGTCCCTACTCGGTGATCCTGCTCGATGAGGTGGAAAAGGCACACCCGGATGTGTTCAACATATTGCTGCAGGTACTGGATGATGGCCGCCTGACCGATGGTCAGGGTCGTACGGTTGACTTCCGTAACGCCGTGGTGATTATGACCTCTAACCTGGGTTCCGACATTATCCAGGAGCAGTTCAGTCACCAAAGTTACGATGAGATGAAGGCTCAGGTGATGAATGTGGTGCAGCACCACTTCCGCCCCGAGTTCCTCAACCGGATCGACGAAACCGTGGTGTTCCACCCGCTGGAGAGCGAGCATATCAAGAGTATTGCTGCGATTCAGGTCGAGTCGCTGCGCCAACGTCTGGCAGAAAAAGAGTTCGAGCTGGAGATCACAGATGCCGCGCTGAGCTTTATCGCCAGAGCCGGGTTCGACCCTGTGTATGGTGCAAGGCCGCTGAAGCGGGCACTGCAGCAAGAGGTGGAAAACCCACTGGCGCAAAAGCTGCTTAGAGGCGAGTTACTGCCAGGGCAGCCGATCAAGGTGGACTATCGCGACGACAACTTGGTGTTTGAGCAGTAATCACACCATAAACCACACAGCAAAAAACAAAAAGGAGCGCTTTGAGCGCTCCTTTTTTTGCTTGGGTTAAACGACAAATTCAACTGATGGGTTTTAATCCGTCGTCTTAAGCCTATCAGTGACTGCGGGCTACGGCGATTTTGGCCAGGCTTATCAGCGCCTGCTTGTAGTCGGACTCAGGCAGCACCGAAAGGGCTTCTATGGCCTTGTCAGACTCTTCATAGGCCCTTTGTTGGGTATATTCCAATGCGCCACAGGTGTTGAGCGCATCAATTATCGCCTCGATATGCTCGGTGCCGTCACCTTGTTCAATCGCCTGGCGGATCATCTGCCGCTGTGGCTCTGTCCCGTGGGCGATGGCGTAGATGAGTGGCAGTGTGGGTTTACCTTCGGCGAGGTCATCACCTATGTTCTTGCCCAGCTCTTCGGCGTCGGCAGTATAGTCCAGCAGGTCATCGGTTAACTGGAAGGCGGTGCCCAGGTATTTGCCATAGTCGGCCAGCGCCGTTTCCATTTCGCTGTCGCAGCCGGCCAGCACACCGGCAAGACGGGTTGCTGCTTCAAACAACTTGGCAGTCTTGCAGTAAATAACCCGCATATAGCTGGCTTCTGTGGTATCCGGATCGTTGCAGTTCATTAACTGCAGCACTTCACCCTCGGCCAATACGTTAGTGGTATTGGCCAGTACCTGCAGTACCTTCATCGACTCCAGCTCTGTCATCATCTGGAAAGAGCGGGTATAAAGGAAGTCGCCGACCAGCACGCTGGCACTGTTGCCAAACAGGGCGTTTGCGGTTTCCCGTCCACGGCGCAGAGTAGATTCATCCACCACATCGTCGTGAAGCAGAGAAGCCGTATGAATAAACTCTATAATAGCAGCCAGCTTCAGGTGTGCTTCACCACTATAGTCGAGTGATCTGGCCGCCAGAATCGACAGTAACGGCCGCATACGCTTGCCGCCACCGTTGATGATGTAGAACCCCAATTGATTGATCAGGGCAACATCAGATTCGAGTTGTTTGTAGATCAGTTGATTGACGGCTTGCATGTCGGCGTCAGCCAGCTGACGGATAGCAGTTAAATCCATAGTAGACTCTAGGTATGAAGGAACGCCGAATCGGCAGCTCCCGATAAGCTTAAATATTTTAATAGACCGAAGTTTACCTAAAATTAATGAACAAGACAGTAGCAGAGAGATCAATGTGCGAGTTAATCCGGTCTTTTTTTCTTCTTCGTCAATTAGGGCTTGCCAGTAAAGGATTCTTCGCGTAAACTCCGCGCCCATTGTCATTAAAGTTTTTGTAGCACCCAGCCTCATAGAGATGAGCCGGCGTGTTAAGAATTTCGGAGTAAAATAGCTATGTACGCTGTTTTTCAAAGTGGTGGTAAGCAACACCGTGTTGCTGAAGGCCATACTGTTCGTTTGGAAAAAATTGAAGTTGCCACTGGTGAGACTATCGAGTTCGATCAAGTTCTGCTGATCGCTGATGGTGAAAACGTCCAAGTGGGTACCCCTCTGGTAGCAGGCGGTAAAGTTGTGGCTACTGTTGTTAGCCATGGCCGTGGTGAAAAGGTAACTATCCAAAAGTTCAACCGTCGTAAGCACCACGAGAAGAAAATGGGCCACCGTCAGTGGTTCACTGAAGTTAAAATCACTGCTATCAACGCTTAATAGGAGTCTGACTCATGGCACACAAAAAAGCTGGCGGTTCTACTCGTAACGGCCGCGATTCAGAAAGCAAACGTCTTGGTGTAAAGCGCTTCGGCGGCGAATCAGTTCTGGCTGGTAACATCATTGTTCGTCAACGTGGTACTAAATTCCACGCAGGTGTTAACGTAGGTATCGGTCGTGACCATACTCTGTTTGCCCTGACTGACGGTAAAGTTAAGTTTGAAGTTAAAGGTCCTAACAACCGTAAGTTCGTTAGCATCGAAGACTAATCTTCAAACCAGAATTGCTTGAGCCCCGCCATTGGTGGGGCTTTTGTTTTGGGCGAAAGCCATAGTTTCTGTTTTTTGGCGCCTTGCAGGGTTAGGCAGTATAATTGCCTCATTCCGTGGTGCCAGGAGTATGTATGAAGTTTGTCGATGAGGCAGTGATCAGAGTTGAAGCTGGAGATGGTGGCAGTGGCTGCGTCAGCTTCAGACGTGAAAAGTACGTGCCGGATGGTGGTCCAGACGGTGGCGATGGTGGCGACGGTGGCAGTGTTTATCTGCAAGCCGACGAAAACCTCAACACCCTGATTGACTATCGTTTTGAGCGTTTCCATATGGCCGAGCGCGGTGAAAACGGCCGCGGCCGTGACTGTACCGGTAAAGGCGGCCAGGACTTGGTACTCAAGGTACCTGTGGGTACCCGGGCGGTTGATGAAGAAACCGACGAAGTACTCGGTGACCTGACCAAGCATGGTCAGAAGCTGTTGGTGGCCAAAGGTGGTTTCCACGGTCTTGGCAATACCCGCTTCAAGAGCAGTGTTAACCGTGCCCCCAGACAAAAAACGCTGGGCACCCCCGGTGAAGTGCGTAGCTTGCGTCTTGAGCTGATGCTGTTGGCCGATGTGGGCCTGCTTGGTATGCCAAATGCAGGTAAATCGACCTTTATTCGGGCGGTTTCCCGCGCGACACCAAAAGTGGCCGATTATCCCTTTACCACCTTGGTTCCTAACCTGGGGGTAGTAAACCCACGTCCAGGGCAGAGCTTTGTAGTGGCAGATATCCCAGGGTTGATCGAAGGTGCCGCCGAAGGTGCCGGTCTGGGTATTCGCTTCCTCAAGCACCTTGAGCGTTGCCGTGTATTGCTGCATATCCTGGATATCGAGCCTATCGATGGTACCAGCCCGGCCGAAGCGGCCAAGGCGATTGTCACTGAGCTTGAAAAATACTCGCCCAAGCTGGCTTCCAAGCCACGTTGGCTGGTGTTCAACAAGACAGATCTGCTGCTGGAAGAAGAGCTGCAGGAAAGAGTCGACAGCATAGTCAAGGAGATGGGCTGGGAAGGGGATGTTTATACCATTTCGGCTTATACCCGTGAAGGCACCAAGGAACTGGCAGAAAAGCTCTATGACTTTATCAGCAGTCTGCCGGCGGAAGAGCAACAGCAAGATCCTGACGCCGATGTTGAGTTCAAATGGGACAACTACCATCAGGATAGCCTGGAAGATCTCAACGAAGACTATGATGATGAGTTCGACGATGACTTCGACGACGATGATTATGATGTTGAGGTTATTTACCAAAGATAATATCTGAGCGAGCCTGAACACCTGTGTACGCTGATACCCAAAACGATATCACCCGGCAGGTCGTCCGGGTTGCTCAGCTATTGCTGGCCTACGGCGCTGAATCTGAACTGGTTGAAGAGATCAGTCAGCGTCTTGGCCGGGCACTTGGCTTGGCCAGTGTCGAGCTATCCATCTCCTCCAATTCGCTGGTGCTCACCAGCTTGGTTTCCGGTCGTTGTATTACCACTACCCGGCGCATTCGTGAGCACGGCATTAATATGACAGTGGTGTGCGAGTTGCAACGCATTTGCCTGCTGGCCGAAAAAGGCCTCTATGGCCCCAATGAAGTCCGCAAACGCCTCGCCAGACTGCAACCCAAAACCTACCCCAAGTGGCTGCTTATCCCCATGATAGGCCTCTCCTGCGGCAGTTTTTGTCACCTGTTCGGTGGTGACCTGGCCGCATGCCTTTTCACTTTCTTTGCTTCTGTCATCGGCATGTTTGTGCGCCTGGCAATGGCGCAACGTCACTTCAATGTGTTGGTGAATTTTGCCGTGACCGCCTTCGTCACCAGCTTGGCAGCCCAGTTGGGGTATCTCTATCCTGTGACCCAAACCCCTGAGCTGGCGATGGCGGCCTCTGTGCTGATGCTGGTTCCCGGTTTTCCGATGATCAACTCGATATCGGATATGGTTAAAGGCCATATGAATGTGGGGATCTCCCGCTGGGGGCAGGCGACATTGATGACAGTTTCCTCAGTGATAGGCATTACCATTGCCATGCAGCTTGGGGGGATTTTCCTGTGATGGACACTCTGTTGTTACTGCTGAATGATGCCTTTTTCTCGGCTATTCCCGCTATGGGCTTTGCCATGCTATTCAATGTTCCCAGGCGTTATCTGCTTTACTGTGCTCTGGCCGGGGCCATAGGCCACAGCTCACGGACCTTGATGTTGCAGTTTGGCTTGCCGATAGAGTGGGCCACCTTTGCCGCTGCCGGCATCATAGGCATGGTGACTATTGCCTTTGCCAAGCGTCATCTGGCACCGCCGCTGCTGTATGCCGTGGCGGCGATTATCCCTATGATCCCGGGTTCCTATGCCTACAACACTGTGATTGCCCTGGTGCAATTGACCGCCCAGTCACAGCTCAGTACCGAGCTGTGGGAACAGGTGGTCACCAATGGCCTGAAAACCGTGTTTATTCTCGGGGCTTTGTCTGTCGGTCTGGCCATGCCCAGTCTGTTGTATTTCCGTACCCGCCCGGTGATTTAATCCAATAATAACAAGGAGCGTATATGCGCATCGCCATGATTGCCGCCATGGCCCATGACAGAGTCATAGGTAAAGACAACCAAATGCCCTGGCATCTGCCGGAAGATCTGCGTCATTTTAAACAGATGACTCTGGGAAAGCCGGTGGTGATGGGACGTAAGACTTTCGAATCCATAGGTCGTCCTCTGCCCGGGCGCCACAACATAGTGATCAGCCGCCAGAGCGACTATGCCCCGGAAGGTGTTACCCGGGTTTCTTCCTTCAAAGAGGCTGTGGAAGCGGCCGGAAACTGCGAAGAACTGGTGGTGATAGGCGGCGGCCAGCTCTACCGGGAAATTCTGCCTCAAGCCGATACGCTGTATCTGACAGAGATAGACTTGCAAGTGGAAGGGGACACTCGCTTTCCCGAATGGGACGATGGCAGTTGGCAGCAAATTCACGAGGAAAGTGGTCATAGTGTAAATGGATTGGATTTTCGCTTTATCAATATGGTGAGAAAATGTTAAATTGTGACAGACTTTTGAACCCTGAAACGTGAGTGGCGCCAGCCACGAGCCGATCCTTATGCCAAGAGTCCTCAGCAGATGCGTTTACTGAGGACTCTTGGCATTAATAACAATTACAAAAAGGAGTGTCAGATGCGTCTGTTGCCCGTGGCCATTGCTGCGCTGATTGCTGTATCCTCAGTGTCAGTCCCCTCAACTGCTAAAGCCGAAGATCTGCTGGCTGCCAGTATCTGTGATTACGTCAAATCCAACGACAAAAACCGCCTGCGTAAGAAGCTGAAAGAGAACCGGATGAAGTTACGTAACATCTATTCCGGGATCTCCTGTGATGGCGAAAGCCTGCTGCGCACCGCCTATCACAGCAACGCCGAAGATACCGGCGAGTTTATTGCCAAGCGCTTGTCAAAAACCGAACTGGAAGTAGCGGAAGCCGATGGCAAGAGCATAGTCGACTGGGCCGAAGCCAATGGTTTTGGTGCCAGTATTATCACCCAAGCCATCAAAGAGCGCCTCGGTAGCTGAGGCTAGTATCTTTCTTCGCTCGATATAAAAGCCGGGTTTAATCCCGGCTTTTGCTATCTAACGCTATAACACTCGGGTTTTGGAAACCCATTGTTTTCTTGCTCCGAACAGCAGGTGTGCGAGAACCCTTGTTGAACGCCCTGAAGTCGTGGTGTAAATGCCTCCATGCACAATGGTCAGCTTTCCATCCTTGGTTCGCGCTCGAAAACATGTTGCTGCGCAACTCTCGCCGAGTCACAGGATCGCCTGCGCGAAAGGCAGTTCCCGGACGTCCTGTCCTTCACTGCATTCAGGCTTCCTGCCTATCCGCACCGCAGGTGATGGGCTACACCATGGCCGGAAGTTCGGCCAGTACTAACTTAGGAACTTTTAGCTGAACGCTATGATAGCCGCTGTGCCAGCGGCCTAAAGTCGTGGAGCTTCGCCCCACACCCGACCAAGAAGGGATCAACAGCAATCCCCTCTTGGATCTCCCTTGCCGCCCCACACGGTGTCGAAAGCCCCTCGGCCCAATAGCGCAAATAACTACCGCTTCAGACGCTCATCCCTGATTCGACTGTCGCTGCTTCGGCATCCATGCCTCAGCCACGTTATTTGCGCCAACGGCTTTCGGCGACACCGAGGGGGGACTGGTGCAATTCTGTGAGAACTAACTTGTTTGAAGCTACCTATATGCTCACAGAAATACGCCCATATTCCAGGCATAGGCGGAACTGTGACCTTCCGAGCCAGGGATGGCGAGGCAGAGCTTACAAGGAGGTATTCGCAGCGAGTTACAGGATCGCCTGTGCGAAAAGCGCACCGCAGGTGATGGGCTACACCGTGGCCGGAAGTTCAGCCAGTACTAACTTAAGAACTTTTAGTTGAACGCTATATTAGCCGCTGTGCCAGCGGCGTAAAGTCGTGGAGCTTCGCCCCACACCCCGAGGAAAGGGGGCTGTATCGACTCGCCCCCTTTCCAAACCCCCAGCGACCCCCGACGCAGCGGAAAACCCCTTGTGCTTATGATGCCAATTCGCTATCGCGCCAGACGCTCATCCCTGATTCGACTGGCGCTGCTTCGGCATCCATGCCTCGCTACGCGATTGTCATCAACGCCCTGCGGCCGCTTCAAGCGGGAAAAGTGTATACCTTTAGCATTTGAGGTTCCTGATGATTAGGCGAATTTGAAATCGTGCATAAGCCCAAAAGCATACACATATTTCCAGGCACTGGTGGGACTGTGACCGTCGAAAACGGGGAATAATGCAAACACCCAGCATTAGCTGGAGGAAGTCGCTTTGGTTTCAAACCCAGTCAATTCTGTTGCAAAAACAACCCAAATCAGGGTTTTGTTGCCTTTGTCAAAACTTGACCTTTGGCTAATTGTTTTCACATTCAATGCTGGCTATTGTATAACCAATTCAATACTTTGGATTTAGCACTTTCTTAAGCCTAAGGCCGAAAGCAACAACACTTTTCCGCATTAAGCGGAATTCAGGGACGAACAGAGTTTGGACCCGTGCGGTAGCCATGGCTTTACTTAACGTTTTTGTAGACCTGGGTTGTATGGCTCGGGTTGTAGCGTTTGAAGCGCTCATGGTAAGTGCCTAAGAACTGATTTTCTATACAGTATTATTGACGTTCTAGGAAAAATGCTGGAAATTTGCAGCTAAGTTTGCGCGTTATTTCTGTAACATTTTAGAAAATAACATTAAATTCATAAAGTTAAAAAATACAGCTGGTAGATAATAGGTTTGGAAACCGCGCATGCGCGTTTAGCTGCAAGGGATATTAGGACTAAATTGTATTATATCCAGCGAATACAAACAGATAGCGATGCGCGTTTACACTCCTCCGAGGACTAAAACGCGCATGCGCACTATACAGCTGTTAGCTTCTCCGAAGGAAAAGAGAATTATGTGGGAATTTTCTGGTTCAGTTGAATACGTATGCGATAGCTGCGGTGCTAGTGATGAGGTTCCCATAGCAGATTTTTCTGTCGAATGTGTGGGCGGAGGTGAGCGCCAAATGGGGGCGGAAAATTTATATGACGTAGTTTATGAGTTCGAGTGCACTGACTGTGGTGCAGATATCTCGCTTAACTTTCAGGTCTCTGAGTACCCAACGGAAGTACTAAATTTCACACTAAACAACTCAACAGGTGCTCAAACTGAGGGCGAACCGGAGTTTGAGTATGTTAGAGAAATTTACAGTGCGAGAGACTTATTTGATCTACATGAATCAATTTCAGAGCTGATCACGGCTTTAAAAGCTGATGATCAGCTTCTTAGTGAATTAACATCTCGTCAGTTTGAGGAAATTGTTGCTGAGGTTTTTAAGTCTAAAGGTTATGAAGTGGACTTAACTAAAAAAACAAGAGATGGAGGAAAGGACATAATTGCTGTCCACACTGATTCACTAGGGATAAAAAATAAATACTTTATTGAGTGCAAATGCTATTCGGAAAGTAACAAAATCAGTGTTGATGTTGTTCGCGCACTATATGGTGTTAAAAACACGAAAGATGGCCCGAATAAAGCGATCTTAGTAACAACTTCAACTTTTACTAGTGATGCGAGAAAGTTTGTAGAAAACGAGGCGCCTAGCAGCTGGGATTTATCTTTGGTAGACAGAGAACAGTTACTTAAGTGGTTAAATGAGTACAAAAGCTAACAAGGCGCTACTGTCGGACAAGTTTTCCGCTGCGCTCCTAATTTGCCGCAGAGCGCGGCGTTATGTTTAAAATCCATCGAAGGAACTCTAATTAATGCAGAAATTAATCGCGATTATTGTACTTGTTGGTTTCCTGAGCGGGTGTAACTTTGAAGTACCGGGGGCTGATGAAAAGTTTGGAACACAAAACTTCGTTTCCGCGGTGTCAATAATTGAGCTTCATAAACTTAGAAATGGTGTATACCCCAAAAGTCTTAGAGATTTAGAGTTCTTAGGCGATTGGGATGGAATATGGCTTTCAGCCGTTCGATACGAACAGAATGGTGACGGATACAATCTCTATTTAGAGCGTGGCTGGGTTGGCAAACCTAGCCTAGAGTTTCCTGTCAAATTCAAACAGGGTCTTGGTATTAAAGAAAGTAACGTTACATGGTCTGCAACCAAATAAACATAACAAAGCAAAGGTAGCATTGCCCTGAGGGTTGAGCGCACCGCTGTTTTTGCCTTTATGTGAACTCACTAAGGAAGGTTTTATGAACTACAAAAATTTACTTTTCACCATCTGTTTTTTGTCTACTGGAACACTCGCTGCCAGTAACTATGCCTCTGTAGAATTAACCTATTTGGAACCAACAAAAACGGAAAGCACTTGGCTTCGAGACAAGGAATTCATGCCTCGCTATCCCGTTGAGTTAGCAATGAAAGGTGTAGCTGGTTGCGGAGTATTTAAGGTCACAGTCGATAAAAACGGTTCAACCGAGAGTATCACTCTCATAAGCTCTGTGCCTAAAAAGACCATTTCAAAGCCAGCAACTGACGTAATTAAAGACTGGCATTGGAAGCTAGCAGAGGACAAAACGGCAGTAAGTGAAGAAAAGTTGTTAAGGTTGGATTTTTGTATGGGTGGTAGTTCAGAAGCAGAGTCACTCTCAAAATGTAAGCAACAGGCAACTATGGTATGTGAATAACGTTCACAGAATAAATCAAGTCAGCGGGACAATTAAATGCAGGATCCTGTCACTTCGTTCCGTATTTTAGCCTGACCCTTGCTTGCAGTGCTCATCCTGTTCTTCACGGCATTATCCCTACTGCAGGCAATGAAACATCCGTCACCGGAAGCCCAATCAATGTAATTTGGCTATTTTGAGCTGAAAGTTATGTCGGCCGTCGTCCCCGCGACAAAACCTTCCGGGGAAGACGGCCGATGGTTTTAAGATTAGACTTTGAACTCGCCAACCGAAGCCTGCAACTCTTCGGCGAGTTGCGCCACCTGGTGGCTGGATTGGGCGGTCTGATCGGCGCCTGAGGCGGTTTCTTCCGATATCAGTGCAATATGTTCCAGTTTCTCTGAAACCTGCTGGCTGACCAGGTTCTGTTCCTGAGCTGCGTTGGCGATTTGGGTTCCGGCATCGAAAGCCTGATGTACAGATTCGCTGATGGCTTCCAGAGCTTGATTGGCTTGCTCTGTCTTGGCGACGCAGGAGTTGGCCTGGGCGCGGCCTTGTTCCATAACGGCGACCGCCTCTTGGGTGCCTGTTTGCAGCACCTGGATCATCTGCTGGATCTCCTGGGTCGACTCCTGGGTGCGGGATGCGAGGTTGCGTACCTCATCGGCCACAACGGCAAAGCCGCGTCCCTGTTCACCGGCCCTGGCGGCCTCGATGGCGGCGTTGAGTGCCAGTAGATTGGTCTGCTCGGCAATGCCGCGAATAACATCCAGAATCGAGCCTATGGCATCGCTGTCGGAATGCACCTTGTTGATCACTTGCCCCGCCTTGGCGACTTCTTCGGCCAGCGCTTCTATAGTGCGGCGGTTTTCTTCGGCAATCATCCGCATATGCTGGGCTTCTTCATCGGCCTGTTTAATTTGGTTCAGGGCGTGGTCGGCGCTGTGGGATACCTGCTGGGCACTGGAGCTCAGCTCTGTGGTCGCCGTTGCTACTTGATCCACCTGGCTCTTCTGCTCCTGGATCCCGATAGTGGTTTGTGAGGTGACCGCCGAGGTTTGTTCGGCGGCGGCGGCCAATTGGTTGGATCTATCCAAAATGCCGCGAATAAGACCTCTGAGACTGTCGATAAGGCGGTTGCAGTTGCGGGAAAGCTCGGCAAACTCATCCTGACCAGAGTCATCCAGCTTATGGGTCAAGTCACCGGAAGCGAGGATATTCAATGCTTGATTGATACGGTTGAGTGAGGCGGTCAGTGGTTTCACCACAGCAATACTCACAGCTATGGCAACCACTATCGCCACCAGTACCACCAATAGGGTCTGCATACTGGCCGAGTCTATACTGGCCAAGGTTTTGGCGTTAATTTCGTTGGTCAGGGTTTCGATGGCACCGGAAAGAGCCCCCATTGCCTGATTGACGTTCTTCTTGTCGGTTTCCACTTGATTCAGCGCCACTTGAGTACTGGCTTTGAGCTCAAGTTGGGTCGCTTTCTGGGCCTGAATCGAGTTTTTGCCCTTAAGATGTTGGCTGAGTTTGCCAAGCTCGCTGTTCATTTCGTTGAGCACATCGGCATCGATGACACCGGCGCCATGGCGACTGATGTACTCCAGCTTGGCCTCGGCTTCATTGATGATATAGCTAAGTTCTTTGACTATGATTTCGTACTTGCTGCGCTCTTCGGTGGCGACCAGATCGTAGACAGTGCTGATCACATTGGTGACATTGCTGTCCAGAGCGGCGGCGGAAGCGGCAATCTCCCGCTCAGTTGTGTCCTGGCTCTGCTCCAGATCCATCAGATCCAGCAGCAGACTGGCAGCATCATCAGCGGTTGTTTCCAACTGATCCCGCTGTTTATTGAGGCTTTCCTGTTGCTCCAGGGCGCTGAGGTGGTCGGCCATCATGCGTTCGCTGGTGTTGATAAAGGCCTGATAATTACGCTCTACCTGGGGCAGGATCTCTTTGAGCCCGGGCTCGTGCTGTACCAGCTTTGACAGACTGGCAAATTGCGCCTTGAAGTTTTGCTTTTGACTGGCAAACTGCTGTTGGATAGGCGGGAGTTTATTGGCCTTGGTGACATGGTAACCCACCAGAACCAACCTTTGCTGCTCGCTGAGGGTTTCGCCCAGCTCGCCGGTTGATTTGAGTGCCGGGATACTCAGTTGCTGTAGAACTTCCGTGGTGTTTTTCAGCTCATTGTTGGTGAACCAGGAAACAGCACCAAGCAGGAGCAATAGCAGGGTGACTACGGCAAACCCTGCTATGACTCGGGTCGCTACATTCAACTTCATAGGCTACTCCGGAAAAGGTTATGGTTTTTCTCTTGGGAAAAATCTTTTAGTTTTCATGGGCACGTTACCAGATGGTTATCGGCCGACGTCTGCTAAGTTTAACCTTTTTTTAACCTAGGTTGGGTAATTTTTTGATCTGATTCCAGGTGCCAGAGTGTCAGGTATTCTCCCCAGCAACAGCCGGTGTCCAGCGCCTGCAGTCTTTCGCCTTCGACCTTGCCCATCAGCGCGGCCCAATGGCCGAAGACCCGGGTGTAGTCAGCGGTGCTGGATGGGAATAAAAACCAGGGTTTGAGATTGGGATCTTCACATTTGGCCGGCGGCACCTTGCAGCTGAAATCCAGCGTGCCGTCGAGATAGAGGTAACGCATCCGGGTCAGGGCGTTGATACAGTACCTGAGTCTGGGCAGGCCGCTGAGCTCACCGGACCAATCTTCCGGCTCTTCTGTGTACATCCTGGCGATGAGACTGTCTAAATAGTCGGTTCTTTGCAGTGCCAGGCTGACGGCGCCTGCTTCCTGGCGTAAGGTTTGGATGTCCCACTGGGGAGGCACGCCCGCATGGGTCATAATGAGTTTGTGCTCGGGCAGTTCGCGCATCAGGGGCTGGGTTCTAACCCAGTCTATGAGGCTGTCGATATCAGCGGCTTCCAACAGTGGTTGCAGCTTGTCGCTGGGTTTGGCCCGTTTGAGCCCGGCCTTGACCGCCAGCAGATGCAGATCATGGTTACCCAGTACCGACTTGGCCGAATCGCCGAGATCGCGGAAGAATCTCAAGGTCGAGAGAGAATCCGGACCGCGGGCGACCAGATCGCCGACCGCCCAAAGTTCGTCCTTGGAGGGATTGAAATCGACTTTCTCCAGCAGGCGTTGCAACTCGTTGAAACAGCCCTGAATATCGCCGACAAAATAGTGAGCCACTGTTATCTGCCCATCAATGTACCTGGCCGGGTACGGCCAGGCGGAAAGGAGGGATCTGGGCGTAGAAACTCTCGCCCGCGTCGGTTTCCATCAGGTAACGGCCTTCCATAAAGCCCAGCGGCGTTTCCAGCACTGTGCCGCTGCTGTATTGGTAGGCAGTATTGGGCTTGATCCTCGGGGTTTCACCGACGACACCGGCGCCCTGAACCTCGCTCTGTTGGCCATTGCCATCTGTGATCACCCAGTGGCGACTCTTGAGGGTCGCCGCCTCATCACCCAGATTGATAATGGTGATGGTGTAACTGAAAAGATACTTGTCTTCATCCGGCGCAGACTGGTGTTCTATGTACTGGGTCTGTACCTCGACTCTGATACGGCTTTTCTGGGGATTCATCTTAAGTTCCTGGCCAAAATCTCTGATGGAAAGGAAGGACGCCGCCCGGCGTCCGGATGTTACGCCTGGCGGTCGCTCAGCAAGTTGGCGATGGCAACATACTGCTCGACACTAATCTGCTCGGGTCTGAGGCCGGGATCGATTCCCAGGGTCTCATAATCGGCATCACCAAGCAGCCCCTTGAGGTTATTTCTCAGGGTCTTGCGGCGCATGTTGAAGGCGGTGCTGGTTACCTTGCCGAGCATGGCAACGTCTTTGGCCGGCCAGGGTTTGGTTTCATAGGGTACCAGACGCACCACGGCGGAATCGACCTTAGGTGGCGGCGTGAAGCTGCCCGGAGGCACTTCCAGTACCGGTACTACCTGGCAATAGTATTGGGCCATGACAGTGAGGCGGCCATAGGCCTTGCTGCCCGGGCTGGCTGAAAGCCGCAACACCACCTCTTTTTGCAGCATGAAGTGCATGTTGGTGATCTGCTCGGCATATTCGAACAGATGGAACATCAGTGGTGTGGAGATATTGTATGGCAGGTTACCAAAGACCTTGAGCTTCTTGCCCTCGACCATGAGTTTGTTGAAGTCAAACTGCAGGGCATCGCCCTGATGAATTTCCAGCTTGTCTTTCAGCACAGGATGCTGCTTCAGGCGTTCTACCAGATCTCTGTCCAGCTCGACCACGGTCAGCTTGTCTATGGCACTGGCCACAGGTTCGGTCAGGGCCGCCAGACCCGGGCCGATTTCGACCATGACATGCTCATTATCCGGGGCGATAGCCGCCACAATACGGTTGATCACATTGTCATCGGTCAGGAAGTTTTGTCCGAAACGTTTTCTGGCGGTATGGCCTAAGTGTACTTTATTGCTCATTGATACTCAGTTGGATCAGTTTTTGCCGGCCAGTTCTATGGCCTTGTTGAGTGCACAGACGAAGCTGCCGATATCGGCCTTGCCTGTGCCTGCGAGTTCCAGCGCCGTGCCGTGATCCACCGAAGTGCGGATATAGGGCAGGCCCAGAGTGATGTTTACCGACTTGCCAAAGCCCTGTGACTTGAGCACAGGCAGGCCCTGGTCGTGGTACATGGCCAGCACCACATCGGCGTCTTGCAGATACTTGGGTTGGAACAGGGTATCTGCAGGCAGAGGGCCTATGATACGCATCTGCTCCTGCTCTCTGAGCTCGTTCAGCGCCGGGATGATTACATCCAGCTCTTCCCGTCCCAGATGGCCATCTTCACCGGCATGGGGGTTGAGGCCACAGACATAAATCTTGGGGTTGTCCAGGGCAAACTTATTCACCAGATCCTGGTGCAGTATCCTGATGATCTGATGCAGGCGTTCACGGGTGATCGCCTTGGAGACGTAAGCCAGTGGAATGTGAGTGGTCACCAGGGCTACCTGCAGACCGGGGCAGGCGAGCATCATCACCACATCCTGGCAACCGGCCTGATGGGCAAAGAATTCGGTATGGCCGGAGAAGGGGATCCCGGCCTGATTGATAATGCCCTTGTGTACCGGACCTGTCACCACGGCATCAAACTCGCCGTTCATATTCTTCTCACCCGCATAACGCAGGGTGTCGACCACATAGGCGCTGTTTTGCTCATTGAGCACGCCGCAGCGAGGCTCACAGGCCATGGGGAAGGGCACTATGGTCAAACTACCGGCTTGCTGTGGCTTGGCCGCTTGGCTTGGCTGATAAGGCTTGAGCTGGAGACTGAGCCCCAGCATTTTGGCGCGCGCCTGCAACAAGGCAGGATCCGCGCACACAACCAGCTCGGCCGGCCAGTCGCGCTGCGCCAGCTGTACTACCAGATCCGGACCTATGCCGGCAGGCTCTCCGGGGGTAATGGCAATACGTTTAATGTCCAAGCGACTTAACCTCTGTCAGTTTCTGGGTCGAAGAGTTCAATGTATGCGTCGGCCCGCATTTCGTCCAGCCAGTTTTGTAACTCTTCGTTGAATTTGCGGCGGAAGATCAACTGATGCGCACGGTTGGTGTTGAACTGATCTGTGGCATCGGTTTTACGTCTCTCTTCCAGCTGAGTGATGTGCCAGCCATGAGTTGAACGGAACGGCTCACTGATTTCACCCTGCTTCAGGCTGTTGAGTGTCTGGGCGAACTCGGGCACATAAATGCCGGGATCGGCCCAACCCAGCTCACCGCCTTTGGTAGCACTACCGGGATCTTCCGAGTACTGACGCGCCAGATCTTCAAACTTGGCTTCGCCGCTGCGGATCTGTTTGAGGAACTGCTGCAGCATCGCCTTGGCTCTGTCTTCAGACAGAATCGGTGACGGCTTGAGCAGGATATGGCGGGCTCTGACTTCCTCGACTTCTTTGGTCTGCAGGCCGCGGGCATCCATGATCTTGATGATATGGAAACCGGCACCACTCTTGATAGGGCCTATGATGTCGCCTTTCTTGGCATCTGTGATGACTTCGGCAAACAGGGTAGGCATCTCATTGATGTTCATGTAATCCCAGATACCGCCTTCCAGTGCCTTGGGGCCGGCGGAAGAAGCGATGGCGGTTTCACGGAAGTCGGCACCGGATTTCAGGCGCTCCAGCACGGCATTGGCACGCTTGCTGGCTCCTTCCAGTTGCTCTGAAGTGGGGTTGGAAGGCACTTCAATCAGAATGTGGCCAACCTGGTACTCCACGTCTTTCAGGCCCTGTTCCTTGATCAGCTTCACCAGGTTATTGATCTCCTGGGGTGAAACCTGAATTCGGCGCTGTACTTGAATACGCTGGATCTCGCCTATGGTTACTTCTTCACGCAGTTGCTCGCGGTATTGGCTGAAGCTGCTGCCATCGGCTTCAATTTCGGCGCGCATCTGGGCGACAGTCATGTTCTGTTGCTTGGCAATGTTTTCTATGGTTTGGTCCAGCTGCAGATCCCCGATATGCAGGCCGATACGGTCAGCCATCTGCAGTTGCAGACGGGTCAGGATCAAACGCTCAATAACCTGGGTGCGCAGCGCCTGATCCGAAGGCAGACTCTGGCCGGCGGCCTTGGCGTTGGCCTTAACAGTGTCGACCATGTTCTGGACTTCGCTTTCCAGCACTATGCCGTCGTTGATCTGCACTGCAACGCGATCCAGCAGCTGTGGTGCTGCCAGGGCAGCCTGGCTCATGACTAGAGCAAAAAATCCAAAAATCAGTTTCTTACAGGGTTTCATCCACAAAATCCTTGCCACATTTTCGTTTCGTTGGCCGCCGATGGCAGCGGCCTGGGTTGTCCAGATTGGACTCTCTGTCCCGTCCGAGGTTCAGCAATCTACCACAAATCTTGATTAATTCCTCAGATAAAGTGGTTTGCGGTAGTTGAACAGACCTTCATCCAGCATGTCGCTGACCCCCAATGGACCTGAGCCGCCGAGGCCTTTGATCACAAAGTTGAGGTAGACGCCGGTTTCGAACATCTCACGCTCGTTGAGCACCGCATTCTTGAGATCGTCCTCGTAGTTGGTCTTGATACGGTAGTGGTAACTCAGACGCACTGCCCAGCAGCATGACTCGTACTGGAAGCCGGTATAGGTTTCCACCGAACGCTCCTCTTTGAGATCGTAATACCAGTTGCCGACAAAATAGAGGCTGTCGGTAATTGGCCAGGTGGTACGGACACCGGCCTGGGAGATATCCACTCTGTCGTTGGTATTGCTGTTGAGCAGATCCGGCACGTAACGATAGCTGAATTGCAACAGCTTGTTGGGGCCGGGGCGGTAGTCCAGGGTTGCTTCACTCTTCTTGTTGGAGCTGTAACGGGTGTCGTATTGAATAGCACCACTGACAAACCAGTCTTTGTAAATTCTGGCATCCAGCTCGGCGGCCAGTACTGAAGTCGATGGCTGCTCGGTGAGTTCATCCTCATAAAGGCTGACCTTACTGTCGTCGAAGTAGATGATCTGGCCCAGGCTGAATTTCAGCTGTTCCAGGTTACGCTCATCAAACAGTCGGGTGGTCAAACCCAGAGTCAATTGGTTGGCATCGGCGATGCGGTCCAGACCCGAGAAGCGGCGGTCGCGGAACAGGCCAAAATAGTCCTGCTGCAGTTCACCTGTGTCGTAGAGACCGATATTGGATTGATCTTCATAGCCGACATACAGGTATTGGAACTGGGGCTCCAGCGTCTGGCGGTAGTTCTGGTTGAAGTATTCGGTATAACGCTCGAAGTTTATCTGACCGTGAACCCTCACCTGAGGTAAGGTACGGCTGACACTGTCATCCAACTCGGGCTGCTGAATATTGTGCTGCCAGTAGTTGGTTTGCATCAGCTTGACTTCACTGGTCAGCGACCCCGCCGGGCCATGGATTGGCAGACGAATGCTGGGCTCCATATGTACCCGGCTGGCGGTGGTGTATATATCTTCTTTATGACGGAAGTTGGTTATCTCTGAGGCGAAGCTGAAATCCAGGCCTTCCCACACCCCGGGGGTACGGTAGTTAAAGTTCAGCTGTGGCATCACCTGATAAGGACGCTCTTCCTTGCCCAGTACCTTGATGTCCTGCACTCTGGCACTGAAGTCCCAGTTGTCGGTGAAGTAGGCGATTTCGCCAACCCGGGATAACTGGTTGTCCGTGGCGCGATTGACATCGGACTTGAGATCGTTGAAGTAGTTGTTGTCCGAGACATCGGTATAGTTGGCCAGCACCCGCCAGTTTTCATCCAGGGCATCGCTGTGCTCCCAGTGATACATATAGCGGTTGGGGCTGCCATCGAGCATGTTATCGCTGCCCAGATATTCGAGGTTGAACTGGCCGGTAGGCGTTTGCCGGTCGCCGGGATCGCCCAGCAGATAGCGGAATTCTGTCTTGGTAAACAAGCCCCGCGACGACATATAGTGCGGGGTAAAGGTCAGATCGTACTCAGGCGCTATGTTCCAATAAAACGGGGTGGCGATTTCGATCCCGTTGGTGGTGCTGGAACTGAAGCTGGGGAACAGGAAACCTGTCTTGCGTTTCTCCGAAACCGGCACTGTCATATAGGGAATATAGAATACCGGCACGCCACCTATTCTGAGTTTGGCATCCCAGATCTCCCCCCACTCTTCCTTGCTGTCGATTTTGATCTTCTCGGCTTCCAGTAGCCAGGAGACATTATCCGGTGGGCAAGTGGTGAAGTTGGTGTTGTTCAATACCAGGTTGTTGTTCTGGGTAATTTCCAGTTTCTGGGCGTCACCGTGAACTTGCTGGCCGTGGAGCCAGTACTGAGCGCCTTCCAGGGTGGCGTTGTTGGAACGCATCTGCGCCATCAGCGAGTCGGCGGTCACGGTAAACAGCGGGTCTTGAAACACCAGGTTGCCCTGAGCGGTTAGCTGCTGCTCCTGCTGGTTGACCGTGGCTCTTTCGGCGGAAATTTTGCGCCCGGCCTGAGAAAAGGTCACATTGCCTTCGAAGGTCGCCTCGCGTCCCAATTGCGCCGAAGAGGCGTCAGAATGGATCTGTATTTTTTGATCGGCCAAAGGGCCGCTGCTTTCCCCATCCTGATGATAGGGAACCGGAGGCAAGATAACACATTGAGCGTTGTTGCCGCCCTCCTGAGGAAGGGTTTCAGCCAGCGTCAGGGGAGGTAAAAGGCTCAATGCCAGAAAATATCGGATCTGCATCTTAGGTCAATTATTTAGATTTCTTTGTCTGGACAAGTTTCGGAGGGAAAAGTTGCATCCTGCCTCGGGCAACGCAGCCATAAAAAACTCTGTATTTATTGGCTGTTTCCTGTTTTTTACCTCGGTATAATAAAGCAATTTTTCGTCAAGAGCCATGAGATGACCTTGTCTGATCCCAGATTTCTTTCCATGTCGTGCTGGTTGCAGCAACTTTTCGGTAAGCCCTTGCAAGCCAAGCTGATTTCCGGTGATGCCAGCTTTAGGCGTTATTTTCGTCTCAATGTCGATGGTTGTGATTACATAGTCACGGACTCTCCTCCCAACTTATTGGATAACAAGCCCTTTATTGCCTTGGCGCGGGCGTATCACCAAGCGGGCATTCGGGTGCCCAAGGTGCTTGAGTTCAATGAGGAAGCGGGTTTTATTCTGCAGCAGGACCTTGGCGATAACTTGTTGTTGCCCGAGTTGACCGAAACCAATGTGAGTGACTGGTATCTCAAGGCGCTGGCGATTTTGCCGGATATCGCGGCGGTGCGGGAAAGTGAGCTTGGCCCCTTACCGGACTATGATGCGGCCTTTGTTGAACGCGAGCTGGCGATTTTCAGCGAGTGGCTGCTGGATAAACACTGGCAAGTCTCCCTGACAGCCGCTGAACATACTATGTTGGCTGAAAGCTTTGCTATATTGACGGCGAGCGCGCTTGCGCAACCCCAGGTCGGCATGCACAGGGACTTTCACAGCCGTAATCTGATGCTTAAAGAGGGTAAGCTTTGGGTAATAGATTTTCAGGATGCCGTGTTGGGACCTGTGACCTATGATGCAGTCTCGCTGCTGAGAGATTGCTATATACGTTGGCCGGATGCGATAGTCGAGCCGCTGCTCAAAGCCTTCTTTGAACAGTGTCGCGAGCTGGGGTTGGTTGGCAAAGATGTTGATTTTGCCACCTTCAGTCGCTGGTTCGATCTCATGGGAGTGCAGCGACACCTGAAGGCGGCGGGTATCTTTGCCCGTTTGCACCACAGAGATGGCAAGTCAGGTTATCTCAAGGATATACCGCTTACACTCGGCTATGTGGCCGATATCTGCGAGCGTTATCCTCAGTTGCAGGCGCTTTCCTCCTGGGTCAGGCAGAGGTTATTACCACTGACTCAGCAGCCGGCTCAACCAGAATCTCAACCACAGTCCCGACCACAAGCAGAGGCACAGGAGCACAAATGAAGGCGATGATTCTGGCAGCCGGCAGAGGGGAGCGTCTGCGCCCCTTGACCGACAAGCTGCCTAAACCTCTGGTGACAGTGGCCGGTAAGCCCTTGATTGAGTATCACATTGAACGTTTGGCCGCCATGGGCGTGACTGAGTTGGTGATCAACTGCGCCTGGCAGGCAGACAAACTGATTGAACGCCTGGGAGACGGCAGCCGTTTTGGCGTGACGATTCATTACAGCCGTGAGATTGAGGCGCTGGAAACCGGCGGCGGGATCAAAAAGGCTCTGCCGCTACTTGGCAACGCGCCTTTTTTAGTGATTAACGGCGATGTGTTTATCGATGCCATGCCTGAGCTGCCCAATTTGGCTGCAGATACGCTGGCGCACCTGTTTCTGGTGGATAACCCGGCGCAGCATCCCGAGGGAGACTTCGCCTTGCTGCCGCAAACATTCGGCTATTTGCGGGTCAGTGACAAGGGCGCGCCCAGGTACACTTTCTCCGGGGTGGGAATATATCGCCCCGAGCTATTCGATGGGGTAGCCCAAACACATTTTGCCTTGGCGCCGCTGCTGCGGCAAAAGATGGCGCAGGGGCTTATCAGTGGCAGTCATTTCACGGGTTACTGGTGTGATGTCGGCACACTGGACAGGTTGCAACAGTTGGAGCTTAGGCAGGCGAAAGGGACTGTTTAACCACGAGCCCGCAACCGGATAAGACAAGACTGTTCAAGATTGAGTATTGGCCCGGCCAAGCACGGGCGCACTATGGGATAACAGATGCGTATTTGGGGTAAATTTTTCGGCGGTGTCATTGGCTTTATGTTCGGGCGTTTCTTCGGCGCCTTGCTGGGGATCTGGCTTGGGCATCTATATGACAAGCGGATGGCGGCCTCTCAGGGGCTTCCGGGGGGCAGTCGGCAGGCACAGTTTTTCAACACCACTTTTGCCGTTATGGGGCATATCGCCAAGGCCTCGGGGAGGGTGACCGAAAACGATATCCGCATGGCCACCAGTCTGATGGATATGCTGCGCCTCAGCGGCACGGCACGAAAAGACGCCCAGCAGGCGTTTCGCGAGGGCAAGGAGCCGGACTTTGAACTGGAAGCCAGCCTGCGCCGCTTTCGACGCATCACCTTTGGTCGCCGGGAAGTGCAGCAGATGTTTCTGGAAATTCAAATCCAGACTGCCCTGTCTGACGGTGAGCTGCAGGACAAGGAATATGCAATACTGCAGGTGATTGCCAGAGAGCTGGGATTCAGCAGCTTTCAGCTCGATGAACTGCTCAAGCGTTGGCAAGCGGAGCTGCGTTTTCAACAAGCTCCCGGCGATCATAGACCATCGGTTGCCGATGCCTATGAAGTCTTGGGGCTGTCAGAATCCGCCAGCGATCAGGACATCAAACGCGCCTATCGCAAATTGATGAATGAACACCATCCGGATAAGTTGGTAGCCAAGGGCTTACCGGAAGAGATGATGGAGTTGGCCAAGCGTAAGGCTCAGGATATTCAGGCGGCTTACGACAGGGTCAAGAGCAGTAGAGGAATGCGCTGAGCCTCGCCCTTGGGTGTTGGCTCATGCTGTTAAAGAGGGTTCACCCAAGGAGAGCGCCATGAAACTTGCTTATTCAATTCCCTTGTTATTGGCCCTGAGCGGTCAGGCTCAGGCCGAAGTGTTTGTTGCGCCGTTCGGCGGCTACAGCTTTGGCGGCAATGATCTGGACTATAGGTCCAGCGAAAGCACGGTTAATAACAACAGTAGTGCGGATATTACCGAGGCCGGTCATTTTGGCTTTATGTTGGGGCTGACGACGTCAGAGCCGGGTGACATGTATCTGCTTTACTCCCATCAGGGCACAGAGCTCAGTGGCAGCGGTTTCCCGGGCACTGACAAGCTGATGGACCTCAGCGTCGATTATCTGCATCTGGGGGGCACCCTCTATTTTCCCAAAGACAAGCTGCGGCCCTATGTCACCGCCAGTGCCGGTTTGACGCAATTGCGTCCCGAGCATGGCAGCAACGAAACCCGTTTTTCCATGGGGCTAGGGCTGGGGTTGGATTATCAACTGCTGGAGCAGCTATCCCTGTTTGCCGATGTGCGCGGCTATGCGACCCTGATAAACAGCGACAGCAGCCTGTTTTGCGATGCCAATCAGTGCTTATGGCATATCAGGGGCGATACCCTGTGGCAGGGGCAGGCCAATCTGGGGTTAAGATACCGTTTCTGAGTGGGGTAACAAAGAGGTGAGTATGAGCTTAAAAATAGTGGTTCTGGATGGCTTTTGTCTCAATCCTGGTGATCTCGATTGGTCGCCACTCAAGGCACTTGGGGAGCTTAGCGTCTATGACAGAACCCCGGCGGAGCTTGTGCTGCAGCGCGCCCAAGGCGCCGATGTTTTGCTCACCAACAAGACAGTGCTCGGGGCGCAGCAACTGGCGGCGCTGCCTGGGCTCAAGTACGTAGGCATTCTTGCCACGGGCACCAATGTGGTTGACTTACAGGCCGCCGGCGACCTTGGCATCACAGTCACCAATGTGCCTGGCTATGGTCCGGATGCGGTGGCGCAGATGGTCTTTGCCCATCTCTTGTATCACACCCAACAAGTGGCGCAGCACCACCAGGCGGTGGTGGCGGGGGCCTGGAGCCAGTGCACCGACTTCTGTTTTACTCTGTCACCGCTGATGTCACTCTCGGGCAAGGTGATGGGAATTGTCGGTTATGGTGATATAGGCTCGCGAGTGGCGAATATAGCCAGGTCACTGGGGATGCGGGTGCTGCTGCATACCCGAACTGAGCGCCATGACCTGGCCGAAGGCATCAGCTGGGCGCCACTGGAGCAGCTGTATCGTGAAGCCGATGTGATCTCGCTGCACTGCCCGCTGACAGCGGCGACCGAGAAGATGATCAATCAAGACTCGCTGCAGCTGTTAAAGCCCGGGGTGATTTTGATCAATACCGCCCGTGGCGGGCTGGTGGATGAAACTGCGCTTGCCACAGCACTCAATCAGGGCAAGTTGCGGGCCGGAGTGGATGTGCTCTCCAGTGAACCCCCTATGCCGGATAACCCCTTACTCAATGCCAAAGGCGTCAGCATAAGTCCGCACAATGCCTGGGCGACGCTAGAGGCCAGGCAGAAGCTGTTGGATATTGCCGTGGACAATCTGCGCGCCTTTATTGGCGGAGACTCTGTTAACCAGGTTTAGACGCTATTAACCGAGTTTAACTGTTGCACAGTTGCCGATAGGAGCGGGACTCCAACATGGCTTGGGTCAGCCCGAACCGGGCCGCCAGTTGCCAAAGCTCGCTGCGAAGCTGCTCCAGCTTATCGCTATCGTCGGTCATGATCGCCAGCTCGGCAAAATCGCCGAGCCCCGCCAGGCTGTCCAGCGTCATATGCCACTTGCCGATAAAGTAGATGCTGCGGCGTTTTTGCAGCCGCTGCACCGGCACATAGCCCATGGCGCTGAGCATGCTGCGGGCCCTGGCAGCATCCGAGATATTGACCGCTTCACAGCAATCTGCTCCCGGGCCCTTGAGGATCCACAGCAGATTGTTGGATGGCTGCATCTCCCGGATGCACAGTGACTTGTCCGCCGCGGCCAGTTGACCATCCGGGGTATCGAAGTAGCAGTCGTCCTCCTGATTATCGGCAAACATGCACTCATGCTCCATGGCATTGATGCGCTCAAGCAGTTGTTGTTTGCTGCAAGACTCATTCAGACGGAACTTGAGTTCCACTTCATACTTACCCTGAAAATGCTGGCTCATGGCGGTCTCTTTTAAAAAATCACTTCTACTTTGGCGGCGCTGCGCAGCGCCTTGTCTATGGCGCTTTGAATATCCAGATCCCTTGCCAGGGCAACACCCAGACGGCGGCGACCATGGATCTCCGGCTTGCCGAACAGTCGTAGCTGGGTGTCGGCTTCGCTCAGCGCTGCTGCAAGGCCTGTGTAACGCAGGTTGTCTGAGTCGCCTTCTTTGAGCACCACAGCCGAAGCGCTGGGGCCGTGCTGGCGGATATTGGCGATCGGCAATCCGAGAATGGCACGCACGTGCAGGGCAAACTCGGACAGATCCTGGCTTATCAGGGTCACCATGCCGGTGTCGTGTGGGCGGGGCGAGACTTCAGAGAAGTAGACTTCATCGCCCTTGATAAAGAGCTCTACCCCAAACAAACCGTGGCCGCCGAGCGCCTCAACCACTTTGGCGCCTATCTGTTGTGCCTTTTCCAGGGCCGCTTGGCTCATGGCCTGTGGCTGCCAGGATTCGCGGTAGTCACCGTCTTCCTGTCTGTGGCCTATAGGCGCACAGAAATGAATGCCGTTGACTGCACTTATGGTGAGCAGGGTGATTTCGTAGTCGAAAGGCACAAAGCCTTCGACAATCACCCGGCCTTGACCGGCGCGGCCACCTTGCTGGGCATACTCCCAGGCCGCAGCTATCTGGGCTTGCTCGCGGATCACGCTCTGGCCCTTGCCCGATGAGCTCATCACAGGCTTGACCACGCAGGGCAAACCTATTTGGGCCACCGCCTGATTGAATTCTGTCTCAGTGTCGCAAAAGACGTAGGGCGACGTGGGGATCCCCAGCGTCTCTGCTGCCAGACGGCGAATGCCTTCTCTGTCCATGGTCAACTGGGTGGCTCTGGCAGTGGGTACTACCTTCAGGCCTTCGGCCTCCATCTTTGCCAGCGTTGCTGTGGCTATGGCTTCGATTTCCGGAATGACCAGATGGGGTTTCTCCAGCTCGATGACGGCGCGCAGCGCCTCGGGATCGAGCATGTTCACCACATGAAAACGATGACTGACCTGCATGGCAGGGGCATTGGGGTAGCGGTCGACGCCAATGACTTCGACGCCCAGGCGCTGCAGTTCAATCGCAACTTCTTTGCCCAGTTCGCCGCAGCCGAGCAGCATGGCGCGCACGGCGCCTTGGCTAAGGGGAGTGCCTAACATAGTGTGGGTACCTTTGGTTATTGTAGCTGCCTGTGGCAGCGGATTTTTTTGCTAGTTTACCCTTTGGCAATCGGCTTGGGCGGAAGGCTTGATAAATTGTGCGCTGGATCACTGCTTGCGCTGCTGTGGCGGATGTTGAAACTTTGTTATTCTTAAGTCCGCTATTATCGTGCGGGAAGCCAGAATGCAGGATGTCAAAGACTTAACCGGGGTGCTCAGGGGCGGTACGCCCTTGGTGATAATTGAAACGTATGAGGAGCCCAGGGTACTGGAGCTGCTCAAACGAGTGGCCGGTGTGCTGATGCGGCCCCTGTATGGCTGGAGTGTTACCCAGGGGCTCAAGCGGCTGGACAGGGAAGTCGGGGTGCAGAAATTCAATGCCGAACCGACCGATATTCTGGCGCACATCAAGGCCAGCCAGCAACAGGGGATCTATGTGCTCTGTGACTTTCACCCCTATGTGGTCGATGCGCCGCGTAACGTGAGAATGATCAAGGAGATTGCCCTTGAGCACGAAACCTTGCAGCACACCCTGGTGATGGTCAGCCACGCCTTTGATGTGCCCCCTGAACTGAGCCGATACTGCGCTCATTTCTCCCTCTCCATGCCAGGGCAGGCCCAGTTGGAAAACCTCATTATAGAGGAAGCGCGCCTGGCCCGAGCCAAAGGGGTATTGAATCGTCTCGATGAAGCCGTGATCCCACTGCTTGCCGGTAATCTTCGTGGTCTGAGCCATGCCGATGCACGACGTCTTGCCCGTAAGGCCATCTGGGATGATGGTGCCTTGTGTCACTCGGATATTCCCGTGGTCAACAAGGCCAAGTTTGAGCTTTTGGATATGGAAGGTGTGCTGCAATTTGAGTACGACACTTGTGACTTTGCCGATGTTGCCGGGCTTTCCAGACTCAAGGAGTGGCTGAACCACAGGCGCCTTGGCAGCGATGCGCAATCGTTCGATACGCCCAAGGGCGTGATGCTGCTCGGGGTGCAGGGTAGCGGCAAGAGCCTGGCGGCCAAGGCGGTGGCCGGGATCTGGCAGCGGCCTTTACTGCGCCTGGATATGGCCGGACTCTACAATAAGTACATAGGCGAGACGGAGCGCAACCTCAAGAAAGCGCTGGAGATGGCGGAATTGATGGCGCCCTGCGTACTCTGGATAGATGAAATTGAAAAGGGGCTGGGCAGCAGTAACAGCGATGAAGGCACCTCGAAGCGGATCCTCGGCACCCTGCTGACCTGGATGGCAGAGCGCAAGTCAGAAGTCTTTATGGTGGCAACCGCCAACGATATCAGCGCGCTGCCCCCCGAGCTGCTGCGTAAGGGACGCCTGGATGAGATATTTTTTGTCGACCTGCCGGACAGCTCCACCCGGGAGGAGATCTTCCGTATCCACTGCCGCAAGCGCAATATCGATCCGGCCGCGCTGGAATTGGCGAGTCTGGCAAGCGCCAGTGAAGGTTTCTCCGGCGCCGAGATAGAGCAGGCGGTTATTTCCGCCCGTTATGCCGCGAGGGCAGCTGGGCAGGAGGCCAACCAGGCCTGGCTGCTCGATGCCCTGAGTCGGACCCGCCCCTTATCTGTGGTGATGGCCGAAAAGCTCAATGCCCTGCGTCAATGGGCCAACGGCCGCACTGTGATGGCTCACGGTTGAGGCGGAAACTGGCTCAGGATCCGCATCACGGTTTCCCGGGTTGCCTGAGCCTTACCTTCGCCGCCATCGCTGAAGCTGAACTGATCGCTGCCGCGCCAGATGAGGCGGTTGCTGGTGGCCTCTATGATATCGATTTGTATGGTCTGGAGTTTGGCATCGGCTCCCAGAGGCACACCCACACTGGTGCCCACGCCTATGCCACCACCAGATCCCCAGGTGCCGCTGCCAAGGCCGATGGAGAGGCCCTTGTCTTTCGGCTTATCTGTTGTGCGAAAGGCAAAGGAAACCTTGAAGTCCGCTGACTCGGTGACTTCGATAAATTGTTTGCTTTTCAGCGTGTCGACAATCGCCTGATTGATCCGCTCGGCGCTCAGGGGATCATCACTGCTGGAAATCGGCAGGGGGGTGAACTTTTGTAGCTTGGCGAAGCTGTATCCTGGGTCGTAGTCTTGTTTCGGCTGCTGGGCGCAGGCCGTCAGCAGCAGGGGTAACAGCAGCAAGAGTGTCCTGAATTTCATCGCTTGTCCTCCGTGAAGGGATATACCTTACCCTGTGACTTTGTGCCAAAGCGGCCGCCAGTGCAAGAAGTGGATAAAAAATCGCCTTTTTAAGAATGAGATGATATACCTAAGGTTCAGCCGTCAGAGAGCCTGCATTTACGCCCCTATGGAACAACTGGTCTTTTTTGATATCCCCAGCCCCTGTATCGGTGTCTGCCAGACAGATGCCAAGGGCTATTGCAAAGGTTGTTTTCGGAACCGCGAAGAGAGGTTCGATTGGCTCAACTTTTCCGATGCCCGTAAATTGGATGTCATTCGCCTGTGCAAGGCGCGTAAACGGCGTTGGCAGCTGGCGCAGATAAAGGCGCGCAGGGAACAGCTCAAGGAGGAAGAGCTGCAGTTGAATCACAGCCTGGACTTTGATGCCAAAGGTGACGAAGACGAGCCTCTGGACTTCAGCGATTTCAGTCTCGATTGAATTCCCGCTTGGGCAGGCTGATGCAAAAACGAGTTTCCCCGGGGCGGCTGAACAGCAGGATTTCGCCGTGATGGCGTTCGACTATGCGCTTGATAATCGCCAGCCCCAACCCAAAGCCTTTATTGCTGTTGCGTGAGGTATCGCTGCGGACAAAGGGCTCGAAAATCTTGTGCTGTTCCTCTTCGGGGATCCCTTCACCATCGTCTTTAACCTCGATAGTTACCCTGTCTTTTTCTTCATTCAGTGTCACCAGAATTTGACTTTCGGCAAAGCGCTGGGCATTGGTGAGCAGGTTTTGCAGCGCTCTTTCAATCAAGGCCGGTTCACAGGTGAAGGGCAGTTTGGCGACTGAGCTATCCAGGGTTATCGGAATAGGGCTCAGGCTCTGCAGTCTGTCTATCACTTGGCGGCAGAGGGCGGTGAGATCGCAGCTCTCCTGTCTCAGCCCTGTTTGGGCCGACTCCAGGCTGGCGTAGGTGAGCATCTCCTGCAGCAAGGATTCCATCTCTTTGACATCTTCTGTCATGCCGGCAATAAAGTCGGCTCTGGCCGCTTCATCGGCGCCTTCACGGCAATAGTTGGGGATCAGCGCCAGGGCAAACTTGAGCCTGGCCAGCGGAGTGCGGATCTCGTGGGAGACAGCATTGGCCAGGTGGCGCTGGTTGTCGATAAGAGCACCGATATGCCGCGCCATCTCATTGAAGGTGTGCGCCAGGGGTTTTACCTGAGAACGGGGTGACAGCTTGATACGGGTATCCCATTTGGCCTGACCAAGTGCCTGGGTGGCTTGTTTCAGCACTTTGAGATCCCGTGATAGCGGCCAGACCCAAACCAGGGCAACCCCGGCCAGAGATAGATAGAAGAACAGGGTGAACAGGCCGCGCAGACTGGCTCTGGGGTCTGTATCTATTGGGCCTGTCATCAGCACCTGTTGATCCAGACGGATAAACTGCATCTGCTTGCCAGAGTTGGTCAGGGTGGTGAAGACTTCACCGGGAGCCAACTCGCCATCGTCTGCCAGGGTGATCTTGTCGGCACTGAACAGACGCAGCGGGTAAGTGGCATTGACATTGGCGGCGGCAATCGCCTGTTGCCGCTGCTCTGGGGGCATGGGCTTCAGCATGGCCGCCATCGCCATCAAAGGCGCATCGGCCAACAGTTCCGCCTCGTCATCGTGTTGCTGCCAGAGGGCGTCGAGGGTCCATCCCAGCCCGAGAAAACTCAGGCTGATCAGCAGGTACAAACTGATGAAGAGGCGTTTCACGCGGTAACCTAAAAGAGGATTAGCTGTTCCAGGCCTCGGGAGCAAATAGATATCCCTGGCCCCAGACCGTCTTGATCCTGAACGGTGTTTCTATGTTATCGCCCAGCTTCTTGCGCAGGCGGGAAATGCGCACGTCTATCTTGCGATCCTTACCGTCGAAATCGATATTCAGCAGGCATTGGTAGATATACTGGCGGCTCAGCACCTGGCCGGCCTGGGATGCCAGCAGCCACAGGAGTTCAAATTCGTGACTGGTGAGATCCACCTCTTTCTCGCCCAAACGAATCGCCTGAGTGTGAGGATCTATGCTCAGCTTGCCAAAGCTCAGGCAATGGGATTCTGCCATAGGTGGCTTGGTATGACGTCTCAGCAGATTGTTGATCCGCGCGACCAGGAGTGCCGGGTCAACCGGTTTAACCACATAGTCATCGGCGCCCAGTTCCAGGCCTTTGATCTGATCTTCGTTGGAGCCAAGTGCGCTCATCAGCAGGATAGGGCCGGCAAAGTAATCCGGCAGCTTTTCACATAATGTCAGTCCATCCATCCCCGGCAGCATGATGTCCAACAGGATAATGTCCGGTTTGTAGTTAAGCAGTCTGGTCAGTACTGTGTCACCGCGGCGCTCAACTTCTACATGCATGCCATGGGACTTGAGATAATCCACAATAAGGTTGGCAAGACGAATGTCGTCTTCCACCAATAAAACTCGGTGAGTCGATTGCGCTGAGGTCATCAGAATAAACTCCAAGGGTTACGATATCTTCGCCTGACGCTGGTGTCAGACACGGGCGTAGTTCTAAAGTAAACGCCGGCTAAGGTTTGCCATGTGTCTTTATCTACCATGACAAAGTGAATGTCCTCACTGGTTGTGAGTCGGAATGTGAGGCTGTGCACATCTTCAGTTTCACTGCACCAACGTTGTAACCCTTCGTAATCAGAAAGGATACAAACCGCACCGTTTGTATTACTCCAGCTTAAACTGACGTCAAGCGAACAGGTGTCCTCTTCACTCTTGAGAATACAGAGCTGTGGAGTGATAGCCAGCTTGGCTTCTTGATTATTATTATTATCTGGTTCGGCCTGTACCTTGGCTGCGAATATCATTGACAACATCAGCAGCGGGAACAGCCAACACCAGCCTTTTGCTAAGCGCACCTTGTTTTAAAACCTATAGGCAGCACCAATGAAAAAAGCTCTGACATCATCTTCATCCAGCAGAGGGCTCTTGGCTATTTCATCGGCAAGTTGGGTATAACGCAGTCCTAATACAAGATCCCAGTCCTCGTTGAGACTATAGCGACCGGTAAACTCCAGTCCGCGGTTAAAGCCTGAACTCCCCTGGTACGCCTGACTCCAATAGGCATTCTCGCTTGGTCTTACGCCAAAGTAATAGTCGACTATTTCTTTACTCTTCCATTCTATGTTCAGGGCAAACTCCAGTTTCCAGCGTTCCAATGTCAGATGATATAACCATCTGGCTTTGGCTTCAGTGCCCCGGTGAACATTGAACATATCATGTGTAAGCGAAAGTTTCAGTATACCGTATCGAGTGTAAATAAAAGCCTCGGCTCCGCCAAGAAATGTAAAGTGCCTGTCCTCCAATTCGTTAAAAACTTTTGGTGGTTCACTGCTTTGCATTAACATTACCGGCGCGGCGCGGCTCTCCGGGGTAATGGAGACTTGAGATCCGCCACTGAAGGTAAACACATTGCTGGGATCCCAGCGGTAGAAAAAAGCCCGCTCTCTGCTGTAAGCCGTCACCAGGTTGATGGTGTAGTTTTCCGACTCCGCCAGGGTCAGTCCCAGATTACCGTTGTCAAAAAACCAGTTCTCACCATAGTAGGCAATACTGGGGATCACATAGAGGGGAATATCGTCCTGATGGCGCAAGGGGTTGCTCTTTTGGCCGTAACCCAAAGCCAGTCCAAGATCCCATTCACCAACAGGTATGCACTCTCTCTCCTCGCAATAGGGATGGGCCCAGGCGCTGAGAGAAAAGAGGCTGATAATGAATAAACAGAGCCGTACAGACATGAATACCGGAAATATCAGTAATAACTATGACCAAGATTGTGCAGAAGATTAGCATTTGTCCGGCGCAAATTCAGAGATTTCTTTCGTAAAGGTTGCAATTTGATACAGACGTAATCTTTGTTTGGCAGAGGTTTCAGCTCTGGGCAGACATCCGGGACTGAGGTAGCATGATGAAAATCAGCTGAAAAAAAGGACAAAGCTATGGCCCGTAATCCCTTCGATTGGCAAGATCCCTTGCAGTTTGACAGTCTGTTGCAGCCGGAAGAAAGGATGATCCGTGACACTGTGCATGAATATGCCCAAAGCAAGTTGCAACCCAGGATCCTGCAGGCAAATCGCGAGCAATACTTTGATCCCGAGATCATGACAGAGCTCGGTGCTCTGGGGTTACTCGGGGCGACTTTGCCTACTGAATATGGCGGCGCCGGGGTCAACTATGTCAGCTATGGCCTGATTGCCCGGGAGATAGAGCGGGTCGACAGTGGTTATCGCTCGGCCATGAGTGTGCAGTCCTCTTTGGTGATGCATCCGATTTTTGCCTACGGCAGTGAAGAGCAGAAACAGAAATACCTGCCAAGGCTGGCACGGGGGGAGCTGATTGGCTGTTTCGGCCTTACCGAGCCGGATGTGGGGTCAGATCCCGGCGGCATGAAGACTCGCGCCGAAGCCATCCCCGGAGGGTATCGGCTCCATGGCAACAAGATGTGGATCACCAATTCACCGATTGCCGATCTCTTCCTGGTTTGGGCCAAGCTGGATGGGGTCATTCGTGGCTTTTTAGTGGAAAAGGGTACCCCTGGGCTGTCGGCGCCCAAGATAGAGGGCAAGTTCTCTCTCAGGGCCTCGATAACCGGCGAAATCGTGCTGGACGGGGTTGAAGTGGGTGTCGATGCTCTGCTGCCCAACGTCGAGGGGCTCAAGGGGCCCTTTGGCTGTCTCAACAAGGCCAGATACGGCATCGCCTGGGGCGCCTTGGGCGCGGCCGAGTTTTGCTGGCATGCCGCGCGGCAATACAGTCTGGACCGAGTCCAGTTTGGCAGGCCGCTGGCGGCCAATCAGCTGATCCAGAAAAAGCTGGTGGACATGCAGACAGAGATCACCACGGCGCTGTTTGCCTGCTTGCAGGCCGGTCGCTTGCTGGATCAGGACAGTTTGGCTATCGAGGCCATCTCGCTAATCAAGCGTAACTCCTGCGGCAAGGCGCTCGAAGTCGCTCGCCAGGCCAGGGACATTCACGGTGGTAATGGTATCAGTGACGAGTTTCATGTCATCCGGCATCTGATGAACCTGGAAGCGGTCAATACCTATGAGGGGACCCATGATATTCATGCCTTGATCCTGGGACGGGCCCAGACAGGCTTGGCGGCTTTTAGTTAAGGAGAACAACAGAGTGCAGGCAACAGAGTTTGAACCCAAGGTGAGTCAGTCACAACAAGAGGTAGTGGTGCGCCACAGCGAGCACACGGATATTCCGGCAATACGGGCGCTCTTTACTCAGCCCAGCTGTTATGCTGGCACCTTGCAGCAGCCCTTTCCGTCACTCGAAAAGTGGTATAAGCGTCTGGGCGAACTGCCGGATGGTTATTATTCACTGGTCGCAGAGTGGCAAGGGGAGGTGGCTGGTCAGCTCTCCTTACAGGTACAAACCAACCCCAGACGTAAGCATGTGGCCGATCTGGGGATGGCGGTGAGTGAAGAGTGCCGCGGTATCGGCGTGGGTTCTACGCTGTTGGCAGCCGCTGTGGATTTGGCCCATAACTGGTTGGCGGTGAGACGCCTTGAGCTGACGGTTTATACCGACAATCACGCCGCCATAGCGCTCTACAAACGCCATGGCTTTGTGATTGAGGGCGAGGCGAGGGACTATGCCTTCCGTGATGGCGAATATGTGGATGTGTTCTTCATGGCCAACATCCGCGAATGATTACTCAAACATCAAGAACAGATAGACCACAAACAACACCAAGTGAGTCGCCCCGTGCAGCGCATGGGTGCGGCCACTGCTGAAACTCACCTTACAAACCATCAGCGTGGTCACCAGCAGTACCATATCTGCGGGACTGAGCCCCAGCCTGACCTCTTCACCGGCAATACTGCCCACCAGAAGTACCGCAGGTACGGTCAGGGCTATGGTGGCCAGCACAGAACCAAAATAGAGATTCATCGCTCTTTGCAACTGATTATTGAGCGCGGCTTTTATGGCACCCACAGCTTCCGGCGCGAGAATAATACAGGCTACCAGGAAGCCACCCAGGCTCGCCGGCGCGCCCAGAGTGGTAATGCTGTAGTTGATGGGCATGGCCAGGGTCTTGGCCAGCAGCATTACGGTTACCAGGCAGATGAGCAACAGCACTCCGTGGTAGAGGTTGGAGTGGCTGGAGGCATGATGATGGTGCTCATCATCCAGGTGGTCGGCGTCGACAAAGAAATGGCTATGGCTCTTGGTTTGGATAATCAGGAAGATGCCGTAGAGCATTATCGACACCAAGCCAAGCATCCAGGACATGGAAACCGATAAGCCGCCTATGCTGCCGCCTTCGGTAAAATTGGGCAGCACCAGACACACCAGGGCCAGCGGGATAATGGCGACCAGGTAGGATTTTACCCCATCGAGATTGAATTGCTGGGTATGATAACGCCAACCGCCCAGCAGCAGTGTCAGCCCCACCAAGCCGGTAGAGATGATCATCACCACGGCAAACATGGTGTCCCGGGCCAGGGTTGGGTTGGAGTCACCTGTCAGCATCACAGAGGAGATCATCACCACTTCCAATGAGATCACCGACAGGGTGAGGATCAGGGTGCCATAGGGATCGCCCAGTCGAATAGCCAGAATATCTGAATGGCGCACGACCCCGAAAATGGTCCAGATCACTACCACAAGCAGCAATATCGACAGCGGGATATAAACGGCGAGCGGAGTTCCGTCCGCCAGATACTCAGCGCCACCTGTCTTAAAGAATAACAAGGTAATCAAGGCGATAAGCAGTGATATTTCTTCTTTGATAAAAGCCAGCATGGCAGGTTTCCATCGTCGCTATAAAGCCGCATTATACTTTGGCATTGGTGTCAAAAAAAACACCAATATGCTGTTTTCTCCCTCAAAAAATACAAACATAGTTATAAACAAACGGCATCAGTATTTTGAATGAAAACGGTGCAAGGGGGGGATTCCCCCCTATAAGAAATTATGCGCCTATGGCTAATAATGTGTTGCTCTCGTCATCCTCGTCGGTAGATTCCGATTCATCTTCGGTAAGAAAAAATATACAGAATACGTCCGGGCAAAGATCCAGCTCGGCCTTTAACTGCAGCAGATCTTTATCTTTGATGGCCATGGCTATTTCGGCGGATACCCCGGCTTCAGTCAGGGCTTTATCCAGCGCCTCGGGGGCGTGCAGGCTCGGGTCGGCGCCCAGTCGGGCCAGCAGGTTAATCACTTTACTCATACACTCTCCTCGGGTTGATGATACAAGGGCGCCTTGCTACCCAATGCCGCAAGGCGTGCTCGCATTTCTAAGTTAGGTTCGGGTTTTGCAGCCGGAGGGATCACCAAAGTGGTATGGAGCGCCAAAGTGGCCTCTACAAGGTCGCGCAGTTTAATGGCTTCTCTTCTGGGAGAGGCCAGCGCCGTGGTGGCGGCTTCATAAAGCCAGCAGGAGTGCTCTGGACTGTAGAGCCGATAGAGTTCTTCCAACAAGAGTTGCCGATTCTTGGCGTCTGTGATTGTCAGCCCCATGTCGAGATCGCCTGCCAGGCCTATCTGCCACAGGATCAGAGTAGCAGTCGGATCGACTCGCTTGTGGTAGAGCATGAATTGGGTTGCTTCAAAGTGCTGGCAACCATTTTGACCGGGATCTATGCCAAGGTCGGCATAGAGGCAATCGGCAGCGGATATGCCTGGCAGCATCTGCGCCTCAAAGCCTTCATTCCTGGCAATGGTCACTGCCTGGTGAGGCGCTTTGGCAAACACGCCTGGATGTCCATAGAAGGCACCGACCACTTTTTTACCCAAACGAACTTCACTTAGCATGGTATCGACCATCTCCCGATAGCTGAGATGGCGGGGTTTTCCGTGAGCATAGCAAGGCTGTAGCGAGCGGACATTGGCATTGAGTTCCTTAAGCCAGAGTTCGACCAGAGGGTCGGATACTCCACAAAACACTATATCGGCCTGCTCGATATGACTAAGGCTGACTGGACTCAGGTGAGCCCCCAGCATCATACCGACGCCGACACAGGTGATAGAGCCTTGCATTGATTTGGCCTCTTTAGTTGTTTTGCTAATGTTATCAATGTTTATTATTTTTTAAAGCGCTGTTGGTGGTCTGCCACAGAAATGACATCAAGCGGGAGTGCTCAGGCTCGGCCATGACTGGCTTAAACCCCATAGCCAAGGCGACTTTTTTCATCGGTTCGTTCTTTTTATGAGTACGAAGCAGCAGCTCATCGAGGGTCGCTTCATTTGAGAGTCGCTGCTGCATCAGGTGCAGTAGCTCCTTGGCATAACCTTGTCCCTGAGCCTGTGGGCGCAACAAAATGCCTATTTCGCCAGCTCGTCCGTAGCGGCTGAGGCCCAGTATGCCTATCGGGAGCTGCCTGCGGGTTTTGATACACCAACAATATGTTCGGGGCAGCAACTTGTTTTTGGCTGTCAGGGTATGGGTAAATCGCCTTTCGGCCTCTGTTTCACTGAGCTCAGCTGCGATAAAAGACATGACTTGAGGATCGCGATAAAGGCCGGTGAATAGGCCTCGATCTTCTTCCGCCAGTGGAGTCAATAATAGTCTGCTTGTCGATAAAGTGAATACCTTCATTCTGACATGTAGCTCTACAAGGTGTTGTAAAATTGTTAATTTATACGTTTGTCGAGCGACTGACAAGTGACAGATATTATGCCTGTGGTTGTTTACCCTTATCCCGGGTCAGCCACAAACTGCCCAATACACTGATCAGCAGGATAGCGGCGATGACCGCCAGTGCCAGCATGATAGGCAGATGATAGATATCCAGCAGAAGCATCTTGGTACCGATAAACATCAGGATCAGCGCCAGGCCATATTTGAGCAGCACAAAACGTTCGGCGGCGCCCGCCAGCAGAAAGTACATGGCCCTGAGTCCCATGATGGCAAAGATGTTGGAGGTTAGTACGATAAAGGGATCTGTCGTGACCGCGAAGATGGCCGGAATACTGTCCACCGCGAAGATGATGTCGCTGATCTCTACCAAAATCAGCGCCAGTAACAGGGGCGTGGCAAATAACATGCCGCGCCGACGCACCACAAAGCGCTCACCCTGAAGCTTTTTCACCACCTTCAGGTGTTTTCTGAGCCAGCCGAGCAGTTTGCTGTTGGAGAGATCGGTTTCATTCTCTTCCTTGGCAAACAGCATCTTGGCACCGGTAAACAGCAAAAAGGCCCCGAATAGATACAACACCCAGTGGAACTGATTAATCAGCCAGGTGCCGCCAAATACCATGGCGGCGCGCATGACTATGGCGCCCAGCACTCCGTAGAGCAGCACCCGCCTTTGCAGTTCGGCGGGGATGGCGAAATAGCTAAACAGCATCAACCAGACAAATACATTGTCCACGGCCAGGGCTTTTTCGATGAGATAGGCGGTGAGAAACTCCAGCCCTTGCTGATTGGCGACTTCGAGACCTGCGGTCTGTTTCAGATAGAACCAGATCCCTAAGTTGAACAGCATGGCGACACTTATCCACACCAGGGTCCAGATCCCCGCCTCTTTGACCGAGACTTTATGGCTGTGACCACCGCCGACAAACTTAAGATCTATCCAAAGGATCCCCAGTACTATTACCAGAAATCCGCTCCACAACCACCAGGTACCCATTTCGTTATCTCCAAATACAACAAAGCCTGCCACCGACGGCAGGCCAGCTGAAGGAGCACGGATCTTGCCTGTCGGCAAGGTCTCACTTACAAAGCACAGCTCAGTGGCTTTGCCCGGTTGCCGGGTGCGCAAACACCGTAATGACGACAAACCGGCGAGAAGTTACTCCCCTTGGAATATTCCCCAATCTAACAATATGTCATTCCGATAGCCAGCGCTGGCAGATGAAATTATCTTAATCTTGCCAACCCTCTGCCCTGGGCGCAAACGGAATGAAAAAAGGGCAGTCGATTGACTGCCCTTGATTGCCTATACTTGTTAGCCTATGCGGATTTACTGTCAGGCTTCCAGTTTGGCCAGCTCGGCTTGCTGCTCTTTGAGCTTGTCCATATCGCGCTTGAGATCAGCCATCTTGCTGCGCTCTTTGTCGATAACGGCTGCCGGGGCTTTGGCAACAAAGCCTTCATTGGACAGCTTGCCTTCAATGCGGGCGACTTCGCCACTCAGCTTGTCCAGCTGTTTGTCGATACGAGCCATCTCAGCCGCTACGTCGATAAGCCCTGCCATAGGGATCAACAGTTCCATCTCGCCCACCAGTTGGGTGGTGGACATGGGCGCGTTGTCGCCATCGGCCAGAATCGTCATGCTTTCCAGCTTGGCCAGGGTAGTGAAGAAGGTTTGGTTGGCTTCTACACGGGCCTTGTCGCGGGCACTGACACTGCGCAGCAAGGCGTTGAGCGGCTTGGATGGAGCTATGTTCAGCTCGGCGCGGATGTTACGCACGGCAACAATCACTTGCTTGACCCATTCCAAGTCGGCCATGGCCTCGGTATCGACTTTGTCGGCCTGATACTCGGGGAAGGCGGCCAGCATCAGGGTTTCCCCTTCCACACCGGCAAGTGGTTTGACACGGTGCCAGATGGTTTCAGTGATATATGGCATCAGTGGGTGCATCAGGCGCAACAGCTGCTCGAGTACAGTCACCAGAGTATGACGGGTGCCACGCTGCTCGGCTTCAGAGCCGTTTTGCAGCACAGGCTTGGTCAGCTCAAGATACCAGTCACAGAACTGGTTCCAGGTGAATTCGTACAGGGTATTGGCGGCCAGGTCGAAACGATAGGCGCCCATATGCTCTTCGAAGGTCTTGACCGTTTGGTTGAATAGACCTGTGATCCAGCGATCCGCCAGCGACAGCTGCATCTCACCGCCGGCCTTGCCGTTAGGTGAGTTGGGGCCGCAATCCTGATCTTCTGTATTCATCAGTACATAGCGGGAAGCATTCCACAGCTTGTTACAAAAACTGCGGTAACCGTCCAGGCGCTTCATGTCCCAGTTGATGTCACGGCCGGTGGACGCCATGGCAGCCAGGGTAAAGCGCAGCGCGTCGGTACCGTGGGCTTCGATGCCGTCGGCAAACTCCTTGCGGGTGCTCTTTTCTATCTTGGCGGCCAGCTGCGGTTGCATCATGTTACCGGTGCGCTTGCCAACCAGAGATTCGAGATCTATGCCATCGATCATATCCAGAGGATCCAGCACATTACCCTTGGACTTGGACATCTTGTTGCCTTGCTCATCACGGATAAGCCCGGTCACATAGACAGTCTTGAAAGGCACCTGAGGTGTGCCGTCTTCATCCTTGATGAAGTGCATGGTCATCATGATCATCCGGGCTACCCAGAAGAAGATGATGTCGAAACCTGTCACCAGCACGTCTGTGGGGTGGAAGGTTTTCAGCTCAGGAGTTTGCTGTGGCCAGCCCAGGGTTGAGAAGGTCCACAGGGCAGAGGAGAACCAGGTATCCAGTACATCATCGTCCTGACGCAGAGCAATATCGCTTGCCAAGTTGTGCTTGGCGCGTACTTCTGCTTCGTTACGGCCGACGTAGACCTTGCCGCTGTCGTCATACCAGGCCGGAATGCGATGACCCCACCACAGCTGACGTGAAATACACCAGTCCTGAATGTCACGCATCCAGGAGAAGTACATGTTCTCGTATTGCTGAGGCACAAACTTGATATCGCCGTTTTCCACCGCTTCTATGGCTGTCTTGGCCAGTGGTTTGACAGACACATACCATTGGTCTGTCAGCAGCGGCTCAATCACCACGCCGCTGCGGTCGCCATAAGGCACTTTCAGGCCGTGGGGCTCGATTTTTTCCAAAAGACCCAGGGTCTCGAATTCGGCGACAACTGCATCGCGGGCCTTGAATCTGTCCATACCGGCATAACGGCTTGGCAAAGAGGCGTCCAATTCGGTGTTGAGGCTACCGTCGACATTCACCACTTCGGCCACAGTGCGGATGGCGGCATCCTGGGTGAGTATGTTGAACATAGGCAGATTATGACGCTTGCCGACTTCATAGTCGTTGAAGTCGTGGGCCGGGGTGATCTTCACGCAACCGGTACCAAACTCCATATCCACATAGTCATCGGCCACCACAGGAATACGGCGGTTAACGATTGGCAGAATGATCTCTTTGCCTATCAGGGATTGATAACGTTCATCGTCAGGGTGCACGGCAACGGCGCTGTCACCCAGCATGGTTTCCGGACGTGTGGTGGCGACAATCAGATAGTCTTTACCGTCGGCGGTCAGGGCGCCATCGGCGAGTGGATAGCGGAAATGCCACATGTGGCCCTGCTTTTCCTTGTTTTCCACTTCCAGATCGGAAATTGCAGTGTGCAGCTTGGGATCCCAGTTAACCAGGCGTTTACCGCGATAGATGAGATCATCTTCATAGAGGCGAACAAACACTTCCTGCACTGCTTCCGACAGACCTTCGTCCATGGTGAAACGCTCGCGGTCCCAGTCTACTGAGGCGCCCAGGCGACGCATCTGGCGGGTAATGGTGCCACCGGACTGGTTCTTCCATTCCCATACCTTGTCCATAAAGGCTTCACGGCCCAGGTCGTGGCGGCTCTTGCCTTCTTCGGCGGCGACTTTGCGCTCCACCAACATCTGGGTGGCGATACCGGCATGGTCGGTACCCACTTGCCAGAGGGTGTTCTTGCCTTTCATCCGCTGGTAACGGATCAGGGTGTCCATAATGGTATCCTGGAAGGCGTGTCCCATATGCAGGCTGCCGGTGACATTCGGCGGCGGGATCATGATGCAATAGTTGCCCTGGGACTCGTCACCGTGGGGCTTGAAGTAACCTTTCTCTTCCCATACACGGTAGAGCGCTTGTTCAATAGACTGCGGATTGTATGTTTTTTCCATGGGAACTGTCGTTTCTCAAACAAAATTAAGTGGTTGTGTTGCCAAATCCTGGGTGCTGAGCGTGACTCCCAGATTACGATACTGGCGGTATCTGTCCCTGGCCAGGGCCTTGTGTTGCTCATCACCGGCAACAAAATCTATGATCCTGCCAAAGTTTACCGCAAACGCCGGGGCTTCATTGGCCAGATTGATCAGTATCGGACGGCGTTGATTGGGCCCCAGCCTGTCAAAGCCGATTTCAACCGGTGCACCGGCGGCAGGGCCTTCCCCTTTGAGGTTGTGGGGTACAAAAGCACTGGGCTCAAACTGCCACAGCAGCTCGTCAATCCCATGGGCCTGAGCCTGATCCTCACAGTGAATATAGAGCCATTCACCGTTTGCATAATGCTGCCCGGCCAACTGACAGGCAAGCAGTTGCAACCGCTCGGCGCTTGGTTGCTGTGCTGCATTCGGCAGCAGATAAAAAGTTGCCTTGCTCATCGCCTGCATCTCACCCCTGCACAGAACACTGGTAGCCATTTGACATAAGAGGAGGATTTTACACCTTTTGGCCAAAGGTTGAAATGGTCCGCGCCATCCCGATAAGGCTCTTGAGCTATCGGGTGACAAGCTACGCCTATATTGCCAAGGGTTGGGAAAGTGTCGATACTCGTTTGACGCTTTTGTTCCGGAGTCAATCATGGAGTTACAACTCTTTCAAGTGGATGCCTTTACCACTGAGCTGTTTGCCGGTAATCCCGCCGGTGTAGTGCTCAATGCCGATGGCTTGAATGAGCGGCAGATGCAAAATATCGCCAGAGAGCTAAATAATTCGGAAACGGCCTTTATTTTTAATACTTCAGGGGCCGATTACGATATCGAAGTCAGGTTTTTTACTCCCACTCAAGAGGTCCCTATTTGTGGCCATGCCACGGTGTCGGCCCACTATGTTTATGCCAAAAGTCGCAGTGTCACAGATGGAACCGTGATTCAAAAGACGGGAGCAGGAAAGCTACCGGTTACCATAGCACCGGAAGAGGGCGATATTTCAGTGCTGATGACTCAGGGAAAGGTAGAGTTTGGCGCCATCTTGAGTGCTGCCCAGGTTGAGTCATTGTTGCTGGGTACCGGCTTGCCTGAAGGGGCCCTGGTGACGGATTTGCCGGTACAGATAGTTTCTACCGGCCACTCCAAAGTGATGGTACCACTCAAGAGTAAAGCGCTGCTCGAGCAGGTCACCTTGGATGAGCCCAAGCTGGTGGCGTTGAGTCGGGAAATTGGTTGCAATGGTTTTTACCTGTTTACACTGGAGTCTGAAGAAGAGGGCGTGCTGGCTGCAGGGCGTATGTTTGCACCTGCCATAGGGATAACAGAGGATCCTGTGACGGGTAATGCCAATGGGCCTTTGGGCGCTTATTTGACTCACTACGGCAGCTTGCCTGCCAGCATGCAGGGCTCGGAGTTTTCCATCGCTCAGGGCGAACAGATGGGCCGCAAGGGATATATGCAGGTGCGGGTCTTTGCCGATAAAGAGACTGTTCACAAAGTTCAAATCAAAGGGCGTGCCCGGATTGTCTTTGAAACCAGGCTTAAGCTGGAGACCTGATCCAAAGCTTTGTTAAAGACGGCGTGAATAGCTTGAATTAAGCCATCAAAATTGGCGGCCCTCTTGGTTATGCTTATAGAGGACCGCAAGTCTTGCTTTGCTGGTTACCGAATGGCCGCAGGACTCAACTTGGTGCAGCCATCAGTTTTTATCACAGCGGCTCGGCAACCTTGATCACCAGCTTGCCGAAGTTTTTACCTTCAAGCAGGCCGATAAAGGCTTGTGGGGCCTGCTCCAGCCCTTCGACCAGTTGCTCCTTGTATTGAATTTTGCCTTGAGACAGCCAGTCACCCATATCCTTGGCAAACTCTTCATATCTGTGACCATAGTCGTCAAAAATGATAAATCCCTGCATCTTGATCCGCTTCACCAGAATGGTGCTCATCAGCAGTGACAGGCGATCCGGGCCGGCCGGCAACTCAGTGGCGTTATATTGAGACACCAAACCACATACAGGGACTCTGGCGCTGGTGTTAAGTAGGGGCAATACGGCATCAAACACCTTGCCGCCGACGTTTTCGAAATAGATGTCTATTCCCTGGTCGCAGACTCGGGCCAACTGCTCGGCGAAGTCCTCGGCCTTGTGATCCAGACACTCATCGAAACCCAGTACTTCTTTGGCGTGGCGACATTTCTCAGCGCCGCCGGCAATACCTATGACCCGGCAGCCCTTGAGTTTACCTATCTGGCCTACAGTAGCGCCAACCGGTCCGGTAGCGGCGGCAACCACCAGGGTTTCTCCCGCTTTGGGCTGGCCAATATCCAGCAGTCCCATATAGGCGGTGAAACCCGGCATGCCCATGACTCCGAGGGCGTATGAAGGGGCAGCCGGCGCTTTGCCGAGTTTCAACAACCCTTCACCGTCCGAAAGGGCATAGTTTTGCCAGCCAGTGTAAGCGAGCACCCACTCACCGACTTCAAAGTCCGGATGACGGGACTCTTCCACCTGGCAAACCGTACCGCCGACCATGATATCGTTCACGGCTACCGGCTCGGCATAGGATTTTGCATCACTCATGCGGCCGCGCATGTATGGATCCAGCGACAGATAGATGGTGCGCAGCAACACCTGGCCGTCACCTGCCACCGGCTTGCTGCTGCTTTCCAGACGGAAGTTGTCTGCATTGGGAGCGCCGCTCGGGCGAGAGGCCAGCACAATGCGCTGATGTGGGTTTTGATTGGCAGTCATAATAGGCTCCATTGGCTTTTATTGCTTAATTAGACCGGTCGTCTAGTTTTTGGTTAAAAAAATCCCGCCACATGTGTGGCGGGGAGTATCTGTTACTGGCCGCTGTTGTCCAGCCTGCCTGCGAGTATGTTGTCAGTGGTTTGCATTGCCAGATTAAGGGCGTTTTTATCCTGAGTCAGCTTGCTCATCAGGCTGGCCCCCAGCCAGAGGTTGTAAAGTAGCTGCGCCGTCTGGTCACTGTTGCCGACTTTGACAGAGCCATCCCGGTTACCGGCTTCGATACATTCGGCAATGGTGGCAATGATCCGCTTGGCACCTTGCAGCAGCGCCATACGCATCGGCTCAGAGAGATCGGCCACTTCGGCACTTAGCTTTACTACCAAGCACTTTTGCGCGCCACAGACATCGGCGTCGCAGTCCAGCCAGAGTTGCCAGTAGCTTTGCAGCCGTTGTAGCGCCGGAGTGCGCTCATGGCCCAGCAGTGCCTGCAGCTTATCCTGATAATCGTTGAAATAGTCCTTTATCAGGGCTTCACCGAACTGCTCCTTGGATTTGAAGTAGTGGTAGAAGGAGCCCTTGGGGACTTTGGCATGTTGCAGCAGTTGTGACAGGCCAACATTGGAAAAGCCTTTGGTTACGACGAGCTGGTAACCCGTGTCCAGTATGTGTTGGCGTGTGCTTTGTGTCTGTGTGTTCATGGCGGCCAGTATAATTACCATTAGACCAGTCGTCTAGTGGTTTATTTGAACAACGCTTATTTGGATTGGGGCCTAAGTGTCAGAACCAAGTGACTAAGGAAACACGATAGAAAGTAACTGGATTAAAAACAATGAATTAAAGCGTTCAGAGTTAAAGCAAACGGAGTCATGTTGGCTGGAACTTTATAGTTGGAAGGCGAGTTTTATGGGGCTGTATTGAGCCACGACCATTCAAAAGGTCGGTTTACTATGGCTTAGCTCTGTGGTTTGAGCCGTGGATGAATACCATTTTGCTCAAGCGCCGGCTCACTCGGCGATAATCAAAAGGCGGGGGCGATAATCAAAAGACGGGGAAGGAGCAGGACAAAGGGAAGATTGGCTTTATAAAATAGCCAATAAAAAGCGAAGCACTGGGCTTCGCTTTTTATTGGCAGGGAGTCAGGCGCTTATTCGCCTTGCTCGACCCCGGCGCGGTTCAGCAGGAACTGCGCCAGCATAGGAACCGGACGACCGGTTGAGCCCTTGTTGGCGCCGCTGTTCCAGGCTGTACCTGCTACATCCAAGTGAGCCCAGTGGTACTTCTTGGTAAAGCGCGACAGGAAACAGGCCGCCGTGATAGACCCGGCAGGGCGTCCGCCCAGGTTGGTCATATCGGCAAATGGGCTGTCCAGCATCTCCTGATACTCATCCCATATCGGCAGGCGCCAGGCGCGGTCACCACTCTGCTCACCGGCATTGAGCAGCTCACTCGCCAGTGGGTTATGGGCAGAGAACAGACCTGAGGCGTGTTTACCCAGCGCGATAACACAGGCACCTGTCAGAGTGGCGGTATCGACCACCAGTTCAGGGTCGAAGCGCTCCACATAGGTGAGTACATCACAAAGCACCAGACGGCCTTCGGCGTCTGTGTTGAGCACTTCCACGGTTTGACCGCTCATGGTGGTGAGAATATCACCTGGGCGATAGGCGTTGCCGGAAGGCATGTTTTCACAGCCGGCCAGTACCCCAACCACATTGATAGGCAGCTTCATTTCACAGATGGCCTTCATGGTACCCAGTACCCCGGCAGCGCCGCCCATGTCGTATTTCATTTCATCCATGGCTTCGCCCGGCTTGAGCGAGATACCACCTGAGTCAAAAGTCAGGCCCTTACCCACAAGCACTATCGGCTTGGCGGTCGTATCGACGGCGCCCTGATACTCCATCACTGTCATGATGGACTCGTTGGCACTGCCACGGCCCACGGCCAGGTAGGCGTTCATGCCAAGCTTGGCCATCTGCTCTTCACCGACAGTGCTGACCTTCAGGTTCTCGTGCACTTCGGCCAGTTGCCGGGCCTGGGAGGCCAGATAAGCCGGGTTACAGATGTTGGGTGGCATATTGGCCACGTCGCGGCACAACTGCATACCGGCAGAAACACCGACACCGTGCTCGATGGCGCGCTCGCCGACCGTCAGTTCACGACGGGTAGGGACATTGAATACCAGTTTGCGCAGCGGGCGGCGGGTCTCGCCCTTGCGGGTCTTGAGTCCATCGAAGCTGTAGAGGGTAGAGCTGGTGGTTTCCACGGCCTGGCGCACTTTCCAATAAGTGTCGCGGCCTTTAACGTGCAGTTCGGTCAGGAAGCAAACGGCTTCCATTGAGCCGGTATCGTTGAGGGTGTTGATCGTCTTGGTGATGATCTGCTTGTATTGGCGCTCGTCTAGTTCTCGTTCTTTTCCGCAACCTACCAGCAGAACCCGCTCACTCAGTACATTGGGTACATGATGCAGGAGCAACATCTGCCCGGGCTTACCTTCCAGATCGCCACGACGCAACAGGTTGCTGATGTAACCTTCACTGATTTTGTCCAGTTGTTCGGCGATGCCGGACAGGCGACGGGGTTCGTAAACGCCTACAACTATGCAGGCCGAGCGCTGTTTTTCGGGGCTGCCGCTCTTTACGCTAAACTCCATGAGCTCTCCTAGATTCTTTTAAAGACAAACTTTTTTATTTATTGGATAATGTCTGCTTGTGCCGCCCAAAGGCGGAAAATTTCCTGCAGCAGGGGGCTGGTTTGGCTGACAAGAATCATACGCCTGAAACAACCAAAATGCCGCCTGTTATGGTCAGAAAACTATCAAAAGTAGACAGTCTACATGAAAGTAACACTGACACCAGCAAAAAGATAAGTTTGGATACCGGATTCAGCCTGTGATTGTATTTAGATACTTGATCCGCGAAGTTTTGAAGGCACAAATAGCGGTGCTTTCAGTCTTGTTAGCTATTTTTATCAGCCAGCAATTTGTCCGCATCCTGGCCGATGCCTCCGATGGCGAATTTCCCGCTTCCCTGGTGATGACACTGATAGGCCTCAATCTGCCCGAACTGGCGGTGCTTATCCTGCCCCTGAGTCTGTTTCTGGGGATCTTGCTCGCCCATGGTCGCATGTATGCAGAAAATGAGATGGTGGTCTTTCACGGGGTCGGCATCAGCGAATGGTATGTCACCCGGGTAACCCTGATCCTGGCGTTGCTCAACAGCCTGTTTACCGGTTATCTGGCGCTTTATGTCGCGCCTTGGGCGCAGGACAAACAGCACACGGTTTTGGAAAAGGCTCAGTCAGAGGCCGGGCTTGCCGCCCTGGTTCAGGGACGTTTTCAAACCAGTGCCAATGGCCGGGCTGTGCTCTTTGTTGAAAAAATCAGTAAAGACAATGAACTGGAAAAAGTCTTTGTGGCCCAGCTTCCCGATGCGGAAGACGAGAGTGGCGTTACCAACCTGGTAGTAGCCCATGGTGGCCGGGTGGTGGAAGACGCAACAGGTGGTCAGCGGCTCAAGCTCGATGATGGCGTGCGTTATCAGGGAGCCCCGAACCGGGTGGATTACCAGGTGATTGAGTTCGGCGGTTATCAGATGCAGCTCAAAGAGCAGGAAGTGGATGAGAGGGATCGTAAGTTATCTGCCGTGCCTTTCAAGGAACTGCTCAATACGCCAGGGCCGGAAGCCGTGGCCGAATTCCACTGGCGACTGGCCATTCCGCTGGCGATCCCCTTGATGACTCTGATTGCTGTGCCGCTGGCGCGGGTCAATGTGCGCCAGGGCAAATTTGCCAAGGTGTTCCCGGCGGTATTGCTCTATCTTGGTTATTTCGGCTTGATGGTCGCCGGGCGCAAGGCGCTGCAGGATGAGGTGATCCCGGCCTGGCTGGGGATGTGGTGGATCCATGCCTCGGCACTGGTGATGGGCATCTTGCTGATAGGTAAGGGCAGACCTTTGGGCACTCGCCTGACCGGCTTGTTTAAACGCCGGGGGGCCGCAGCATGAAGATACTGGACTGGTATATTGCCAGAGTACTGCTCAGCACCTCTGCCTTGTGTTTGCTGATTTTGACCGGGCTTTCCGGGATCATCAAATGGGTCGATCAGCTGCGTCTGGTGGGCCGGGGCAGCTACACCATGATGGACGCCGCCGTCTATGTGCTGTTTTTGATCCCAAGAGATGTGGAGATGTTCTTCCCCATGGCCGTGCTGCTTGGGGCGCTCATCGGTATGGGCATGCTGGCCTCCAACTCTGAACTGATAGTGATGCAGGCCTCCGGCATGTCACGGCTGCAGATCACCCTGTCGGCGATGAAGACGGCGGTTCCTTTGATGCTGTTGGTGATGGTACTGGGGGAATGGGGCGCGCCGGTGGCGGAGCAGAAGGCTTATGAGCTTAAGACCAACAAGATCTCCGGCGGCAACCTGATTAAGTCCCACCGCGGGATTTGGGCTAGAGACGGAAACCTGTTCGTCAACATTGGCGAGATTGAGGATGTGACCCGTCTTGGCAATATTACCCTTTATGAGTTTGACTCAGAGCAGAAGTTGGCCAGTGTGGTGCACGCCGAGCAGGCGATCTACACCAAGGAATATTGGCGTTTATTGGAGGTTCGCCGCACTGTGTTCAAAAATGAGCAAGTGGTGCTGGATAACCTCAAGGAAGACAGATGGCCCTCCAGTTTGACACCGGACAAGCTGAGCGTGGTGTCGGTTAAACCCGATGCCCTGTCTATCCGTGGTTTGGTCGGTTATCTCGATTATCTGAAGAACAACAATCAGGACGCCAGTCGCTATGAGTTGGCATTGTGGCGTAAGGTGATGCAACCCATCACAGTGGCTGTGATGATGCTGGTGGCGCTCTCTTTTGTGTTCGGGCCGCTGCGAACCGTCACCATGGGGGCCAGGGTATTACTCGGGGTGATAGCCGGCTTTACCTTCTATATCTGTAATGAGATCTTCGGCCCCATGAGCATTGTCTATGAGCTGCCGGCCTTGATGGGCGCCATGATGCCGAGTGTGCTGTTTACCGGCGCGGCTATCTACTATATCCGCCGCTGAGGACGCTGAGGACGCTGAGGACGCTGAGGATTGAAGGCTTGAGAGTAAAGCCGCTGCAGTTTAAAGCCTCCCTTGTTGATTAACCCTATGAAAAATCCCTGTCAGTGACAGGGCTTTTTGCTGTGGTTTGCGTATTGTAGGCATCTAGAACGCTTTATTTTAATGCCATCGCTACCTGGGTATTTCAGGCTATTATCTCAGAATCCGTGTCTCAGGCTCCGTGCCAGTTACGCAGTGAGTTGGCTTCTTTACTGAGAAGCACCACTTCTGAGCGGGTCATGCTGTCCTGCAGAGCCAGTTTGTCACCGCTGAACAAGATCCACAGGTTGCCTATTCCCAACAAGGACCAAACCACCCGTGCCAGCGCGGTAATAAAACTCAGGTTTTGGCCGTTGGGATGCTGCACCTTGAGGCGCCAGGCGCGCATGCCCAGAGTCTGGCCGCCCTTGGACCAGAACAGGGCGTAGAAACCGGCCACACAGCAGGCCAGCCACAGCTGATAGAGGCCGTGATAGAGGCTGTTGCCATTGAGCAGATCCGAAACATGTTCATAGTTCCCCATGGGAATGAGGCCGGAGGCAGTCAGGCCGGTAAAGATCCCAAACCCTATGGCACCGGCAAACATGTAGACGGCTACCGCCAGCAGCAGATCATAAACGGCGGCACCGAGGCGCTTGAAAAAGCCGGCTCGGGGAAAATTGGCGTGCTCTGGATTTATCATGGCTTAACCCTCTTTTGGGCAGGTATTAACCCTGCTCTTCTTCTTTGACAAAGTGGATATGACGAAACCCCATACGGGCGAATTCACTGGTGCGATAGCTCTTCAGGGCGCCACCGCCTTTGGCTGTCATGGCGACTTGTTGCTCCATTGCCAGAAAACGGCTGAGATCTATTCCCTCGGCGGCGGCAACAGCCTCGTACATGTCGTGGTATTTGTCATAGGCAAAGTTGATCACTTTCGCGACCCCCTTGTATTCATAGGCGACCTGACGTGCCATCTTGTGTCCTCATTAAAGCAGTGGGCTCAACCGAACTTACTGCGAAATATAAAATAAACGGCGCCGAGCATACACAACCCGGCCCAAAGATAGTCCAGTTTCAGTGGTTCCTTTAGGTAATAGAATGAAAAAGGAACAAACAGACTCAGGGTGATGACTTCCTGAAGTATCTTGAGCTGGCCCACATTCATCACACTATAACCAATACGGTTGGCCGGTACCTGCAAAAGATATTCGAACAGGGCTATGCCCCAACTGACCAAAGCGGCAATGATCCAGGGTTTACCTGAAAGGGACTTGAGGTGGCCGTACCAGGCAAAGGTCATAAAGATATTGCTCAGGCACAACAAGCCTATGGTGATGAGTGTGGGTTGCATCTGTCAGCGGGCTACCGGATAGACCATATAACTGGCGTCATCTGTATAGGTGGCCAGCGATTTTTCGATACGCTTGTGGTTAAAGCCGAGCTTTTCCCAGTAACCACAGGCGCCCTGTACTGCAACCAGTGACAAGGAACCCAGGCGCAGTTTTTCCGCCTGAAGCTTGAGGGTGTCAAACAGTTTGCGTCCGGCGCCGAATCCCTGAGCCCTGTTGCTGATGGCAATATCATGCAGATAAAGGGTGTCGGCCTTGGGCAGTGTGGTAATCGCCTTGTACAGTGGCGGAGGGGTGTCTTCGGTCCAGGGATGAGCCAGACAATAGCCTACCACCTGGTCACTCTTTTCAAGGACATAGCAGGTTTGCGGTGATGCCTGCCACTTGCTCTTGAGCACATGTAAAGGTTCGGGGGCCAGAGCGTGGTAGCACTCTGCTTGAATTTCGCCTATGGCTTGCCAGTCATCCTGGCTAATGGCGCGTATCAACATCTGAATTCACTTTCTCTTTTCAGTTACTTCGTAGAAACGCGCCATTATACCATTTTTGCAGATAAATTAATCCAGATAGCGCTGCTGCAGATGGCGCTGCAGGAAGTTGGGATCCAGACTCTGCCCTGTGGCGCTGCGGATCAGTTCATCGGTTTCCAGCAGGCACCCCTTGGACCAGATCTTTTCATCCAGCCAGTCGCAAATCTGCCCCAGCTTATCCTGGCTCAGCAGGGCTTCAATGGGGCCCAACTCGGCTTCCATGGCAAATCTCAGCTGGGCGGCATACATGGCGCCCAAGGTATAGCTGGGGAAATATCCCAGTTCGCCCAAGGTCCAGTGAATATCCTGCATGCAGCCATCTTTATAATTCCCGGCAGTACTCAGCCCCAGATATTGCTGCATCTTTTGATCCCAGAAATCGGGTAGGTCTTTCACTTCCAGGCTGCCGTCGATAAAGGCCTGCTCGGCTTCAAATCGCAGCAGTATGTGCGCCGGATAGGTGACTTCATCGGCATCGACCCGGATAAGACCCGGCTTGACCCGGGTGATATTGTCGACCAGTTCATGGGCCGATACCGGGCAGTCGAGATGTCGGCGAATTCTCGGATAGAGCTTGCTGATAAAGGCGCGGCTGCCGCCGAGTTGCATCTCAAAAAACAGGCTCTGACTCTCGTGGATCCCCATGGAGCGAGACATTCCGGCGGGTTGTCCTCGCCAATCCTTTGGCAGCGCCTGCTCGTAACGGGCATGACCCGTTTCGTGAATAGTGGAGGTGAGGGCAGCGATAAAGTCATCTTCCGTGTAGCGACTGGTGAGGCGGATATCACCGGGCACGCCACCGCAAAATGGGTGCGAGCTGACATCCAAGCGCCCTTGATTGAAATCAAATCCCAGGTATTGCATTACCTCCCGTCCCAGCAGCTTTTGGTCTGCTATCGGGTAGTCGCCGGCGCTGCTCTTGTAACTCTGGTGCAGCTGCTTGTGCTTCACTTTTTGGATAAGCTCGGGCAACCAGTCCCGCACCGCTCCGAGAGTGGTCTCCAGCCGCTCACATGTCATGCCGGGTTCAAATCTGTCCAGCAGGGCATCGTAACCGGCCTTGCCAGTGTGCGCCGAGCGAGCCTGGGCTTCTTCTCGCACCAAGGCGATTACCGCCTCAAGATTGGGGCGAAACCCTTGCCAATCGTTGTTTTGTCGCTGTTCACGCCATTGGTTTTCACAGCGATAACCCGCCAGCGTCTTGGCCTGCACCAAGTCCCCCGGTACGGCTATAGCTTGGGCATAGTGCCAGCGCATCTCTCTGAGGTTGGCTTGCTGCTCGATACTGAGTTCGGCGGCCTTGGCTTCGGCGCTATCCAGCCATTCGGCAAGCCGGGGCGAGGTTTTTAAACTGTGAATGTGTAATGCCAACTCGGCCATCGCCTCGGAGCGGGCCTCGCTGCCTCCCATGGGCATCATGGTGGCTTGGTCCCAGTCCCCCAGGGCACTGAAATGCTCAAAGTGGCTGATGGTACGAAAGTGCTGGCAAAGTTGCTGATATTCGGTTTTGGCTGTCATGGTGTGCTCTGGAATGTCTGGCATTCATCAAAGAATAACTGCCCCTATGCTAACCAAGCCAAGGGACGATACTCAAGCAGTTTTCAGTAGGCTTTACTCATGCATAGATTTATTAAGATAATGTTTTGTAACAAAAAATAAAGGTGTGGAACTAATTGGGGTATTCCCTGTTGCCGATATTGAGCCGGCAGTTTGCGACTTAAGGTTAACTGAGCCTGGTTAAGCCTTAAGCGTTGCGATGGCAGCATAAAGCCTTCTGGATTGAGGTATAACCTGAGCCTTATTGTGAACTGCTTCCGATTTCTGACGTCAAATGCAGATAAAAGCTATTGGAGTCCAAGCTTGCCTGGAGGTAAACTCAGGAATTACCTGAATTTAACAGGCATATATGGAATGTTGGCGACCGGGAGCGGTCGTCGCCCACAAGGAGGAATCCTGTGCTGGACTTTTTTCTGGCCCAGTCCAATCTGCCCTATGCTGTAGCCTTGGCAATAGTGGCACTGCTTGGAGTGATAGAGGGACTCACATTAATCGCGGGTATCAGCCTGATGGCCGCCATGGATGACTGGCTTCCCGATGCCGATCTTGATACTGACCTGCCTCAGGGCGGACTGACAGCGCTGGCCGGTTGGCTCTGCCTGGATAGGCTGCCTGTGCTTATCTGGTTTGTACTGGCACTGGGATGTTTCAGTATTACGGGCTACCTGCTTAACTATTTTTCCTGGCTGCTGACCTCGGCCCTGTTGCCACAAGTGTTTTCTTTGCTGCTGGCCTTGCCGCTAGCGGCGGTTGCCTGCCATTTCCTCGGTGGGCAGTTGGCCCGAATCCTTCCCAAAAATGAATCCAGTGCCGTCTCAATCGAAGATCTCAGCGGCAGCGTCGGCACTGTGACACTCGGCTGTGCCATCAAGGGAAATCCCAGCGAGGCTGTGGTTCAGGATCAGTACCGTCAGAAACACTATGTCCTGGTCGAGCCCGAAGACGAAGACACCGAATTCCCGGCAGGGGTGCAAGTGGTGCTGCTGAGACGCAGCGGCCGCGTGTGGTCTGCCACCCGTTTTGAACAATAATCTAACCAAAGAAGGAAACAACAGGAATGGAAACCATCCCGGGTTTAAATACCAGCGGCACCAGTATGTTGCTGTTTACCGCAGGCGCAGTAGTGCTCTGCCTGTTGGTGATAGGGTTTATTTTTGCCAAGCTCTATTGCCGCGCCACCAAAGAGATGGCCTTTGTGCGCACGGGTTTCGGTGGTGAAAAGGTAGTCAAAGATGGCGGCGCCATTGTCCTGCCGGTACTGCATGAAATTATTCACGTCAATATGAACACCCTGCGCATCGAAGTGGGCAAGACCCAAAAAGATGCCCTGATCACCAAAGACAGAATGCGGGTGGACGTCAAGGCCGACTTTTACTTGAGGGTGGCTCCCAATGCCGAAGGTATCTCCATGGCGGCCCAGACATTGGGCGGTCGCACCAATAGGGTGGAAGAGCTCAAGAAGCTGATGGAGTCCAAGTTTGTTGACGTGCTGCGCGCAGTGGCTGCCGAAATGAACATGACAGAGATGCACGAACAGCGGGCCGACTTTGTACAGCGGGTGCAGAACAACGTTGCCAACGATCTCGAGAAAAACGGTCTGGAACTGGAGTCGGTTTCTCTGACAGGTTTTGACCAGACAGAGCTGGAGTTCTTCAATGAGAACAACGCCTTTGACGCCGAAGGTCGTGCCAGACTCGCCAAGATCATCGAAGAAAAACGTAAAGAAACCAACGATATTCAGCAGGACAACCGGATCCAGATTGAGTTGCGTAACCTGGAAGCCGAAAAAGAGTCGCTGAATATTGAAAAGGCTGAAGAGGAAGCACGTTTGATCCAGCAACAGGCGCTGGAGTTCAAGCGCGCCGAGCAAAAGGCCGAGATCATCAAGCAGAAAGAGCAAAAGCAGCGTGAGGAGCGGGAGGCGGAAATCGCCAAGGAACGCGCCATCGAGTCGGCGGAAATTGAAAAGACCAAAGACATAGAAACCCGCGAAATTGAAAAGCGTAAGCAAATTGAGCAGGCCAGAATTCAGCAGCTGCGAGATATCGAAGTCTCCGAACAGGAGAAACAGATTGCGGTTGCCGCCAAGTCGGAAGAAGAATCTGCTGCCAGAGCCCGCGCCGCCGAGGCCGAAAAGCTCAAGGTTGAAAAAGAGGAAGCGGTCATCACAGTGCGTCAGGTGGCTGAGGCCAATCGTCGCAAAGAGATTGAAGTTATTGACGCCCGTAAAGAGGCAGAGCGGGAAGCCGTTGGGGTTACAGTTCAGGCTGAAGCCGAGAAACGCGCCGCCGAAGACAGATCCATAGCGATACTGACTGAAGCCCGCGCCAGTGCCGATGCCAAGATGCTCAAGGCCGAGGCCGATGAGAAGGTGTATGCGGTGGAAGCGGCCGGTAAACAGGCACTGCACGAAGCCGAGAACGTGTTGCGTGACGAGCAAGTTGCCCTACAGCGCTCACTGGCGATCCTCAAAGTTCTGCCGGAAATCGTCGCCAATGCGGTTAAACCGCTGGAAAACATCGAAGGCATCAAGATCCTTCAAGGCTATGGCAGCGGCGTAACCGGCCAACTGGGGACTGCTTCTGATGGCACCGGTGTCAAGGGCGGCATTGCCGAGCAGGTTACCAGTGCGGCGCTCAACTACCGTGCCAACGCGCCTGTGGTCGATGCCATGCTCAGAGAGTTGGGGCTGGTAGATGCCGAAAAGGGCGGCCTGAATGATCTGCTGAGCGGCAACAACATGCTCACCCATGAAGCGTTGCAAATCGCCCGGGATACCAAGGCCAGTGCCGAGCCCAAAGTGGAGACGGTAAAGCCTGTCAGCCAAAACAATGTGGCCTATGAAGTGACTTTGGATATAGATAAGCCTGAGCAACCGAGAAACGCTTAAGCCCGGTTGTACTCATCAATGCCCTCCAATAGGAGGGCATTTTCTATCAGGCATAGCTTGTTCTTATCAGGTATAGCTTCTTCTTATCAGGCATTGCCTCGGAAAATTCGTTTTCAATTCGCCAAACCAGGTTCGGCTACGCCAATATGCAAATAACGCCTAATGGCGGTTTCGAGCGGGAGTTGGTGCAATTCTGTTAGCGCTGAGTAGCTTGGAACATCTGAAGTGTCTGCAGACATACGCCTATTCCCCAGGCACAGGTGGAACTGTGACCGTCGAAAACAGGGCCGAATTTTGTTCCAGACAAATTCGGCATTTCCTACGTCCCTGTAGGTCAGATGTTTTCGTCGAGGCTACATGGACGTATTCACAACAACTTTCCTGTTTAACGGCCAGCTCACCATCCCTGGTTCGCGGTCGAAAGCATGTTGCTGTGCAACTCTCGCCGAGTCACAGGATCGCCTGTGCATAAGCCTGCGGCAGGCAATGGGAGACGTCCGTTGCTGGAAGTTCAATCTATGTTATTTGGCTATTTTGAGCTGAAAGCCATGCTAAATAGCTGATCCGAATACTGCTACATTTTCGCGATGCCATGTCCGTTGCCGGGAAAAGGCGAAACGGTTTCCATAAAATGCCATACCTTACCAAGAAGTTCCCGCATGTTTCGGCAACTGTGATTACGGGTTACCGTTTCATGTAGTGCCAACCATAAGCGCTCTATCTTGTTGACCCAAGGTGAGTATACCGGTTGAAACAACAACCTGAACTTGGGGTTGCTCTTGAGCCAAGCCAGTGTTTTACGGCTCTTGTGAATGATGTAATTATCCAGAATTAGCGTGATAGTTTTGGCTTTGCGGTAATGTCGTTTGAGCTTTTCCAGCACCGCAATAAACAGCTCCGATGCCTTGCTGGCGCTGCTCACATAAAGCACTTTTCCTGTCTTGGTATGTAGCGCTCCTGCCAAGTAGTGCTTGCGGTTGTTACCCGGGGTGACAACACGTTTTTGCTGCCCTTTGGGCATCCAGTCCGCCCCGATTTTGGGGTTGAGGTCGATGTCTACTTCATCTTCATAGAATACCGGGTGCTCAGCACTGCACTGTTCAAGTGCCTGATTTATAGCGGCAATTTTCTCAGCTTTGTATGGGTCTTTAATGCGCAACGTCGGGGCTGAGCGGCGCCAGACTATGCCTGCTTCGGGTAACAGGCGGCGAATGGTTGATGCAGCTACGCATAGCTTAAGCTGTGCATTAATCACCTTGGCAAGCAGCTCACTGCTCCAGCGGCTACGCTGGTAACCAAAGTCTTCCGGACAAAGCTGGATAAGCAGTGACAGACAGAGCAATATCGGGTTAATAGGCAAGATGGTTGGCCGCCCCGGCTTCTCTGATTTCAGTCCATCGATGCCACATTGGGTGTACCAGCCCAACCATCGGCCTATGCTGGAGCGGGCTGCGCCGGTGATGTGCTGAACTTGGGTAACCGGCAGCCCTTGATGCAACATCAACATCGCAATAAGACGCCTGGCAAAGTGCTTATCGTTGGTTTTTTGAATCAATTTTTGCATGCGCTTGCGCTCAGCGCGGCATAGTGGTGCTAAGATAGCCATTCTCAGTCCTCGGCGAGTGGTGGGTTTGTTTGGCGATAGATCTGATCGCTCAAACAGGACTGAGTTCCCTTCCTGTGATCTACTATTTGGAACAGCTATTTAGCCGCTGTGGCAGCGGCGTAAAGTCGTGGAGCTTCGCCCCACACCCGACCAAGAAGGGATCAACAGCAATCCCCTCTTGGATCTCCCTTGCCGCCCCACACGGTGTCGAAAGCCCCTCGGCCTAATGGCGCAAATAACTATCGCTTCAGACGCTCCGAGTCACATCCATGTGACTCGGACCCAGCTCAACATCCTGTCTCGCGCTCGTTAGCTCGTCGCTAGGCGACACTCGCCCTTGATTCGACTGAGCTGCGTCAGTATCTGCCGGACAGGAGTCCCAATGCCGTGAAGGGCAGGACGCCCGTGAACGGCCATGCCTCAGCCACGTTATTTGCGCCAAAGGCTTTCGGCGACACCGAGGGGGAAGTCGGTGCAATTCTGCAATAATAATGTTGTTTGACATTGCTTATATATCCGCAGACATACGCCTATTTTCCAAGCATAGGCGGGACTGTGACCTTCCGAGCCAGGGATGGCGAGGCAGAGCTTACAGGGACGTACTCGCAGCGAGTCACAGGATCGCCTGTGCGAAAGGCGCACCGCAGGTGATGGGCTACACCGTGGCTGGAAGCTATTATAGCCGCTGTTCCAGTGGCTTAAAGTCGTGGAGTTTCACCCCACACCCGACCATGAAGGGATCAACAGCAATCCCCTCTTGGATCTCCCTTGCCGCCCCACACGGTGTCGAAAGCCCCTCGGCCTAATGGCGCAAATAACTAGCGCTTCAGACGCTCATCCCTGATTCGACTGTCGCTGCTTCGGCATCCATGCCTCAGCCACGTTATTTGCGCCAACGGCTGTCGGCGACACCGAGGGGGATTAGTGCAATTCTGTTAGTACCGAGTAGCTTGAAACACCTGAAGTGTCTGCAGACATACAGCTCATTTTCAGGCTCTGGCTCTAGTTCTGGTGGGACTGTGACCGTTGAAAACAGGGAAGAATGCAAACACCCAGTCAATTCTGCTTCAAAAACAAACCAAATCAGGTTTTTGTTGCCTTTGTCAAAACTTGACCTTTGGCTAATTGTTTTCAAATTCAGTACTGGGTATTGTATAACCAATTCAAACGCTTAGCTTTAGCACTTCCTTAAGCTTAAGGACGAAAGCAACAACACTTTTCCGTTTTCAGCGGAATGTAGGGACAAACAGAGTTTGGACCCGTGCGGTAGCCATGGCTTTACTCAACGCTTTTTGTAGGGTCCTTGGTTTTACTGCTTGGAACGCTTATGACAAGCGCCTCAGAACTGATTTTCTATACAGTATTATTGCCGTTCCAGGAAAAATCCCGGAAATTTGCAGCTAAGTTTGCGCGTTATTTTTGTAACATTTTATAAAATAACATTAAATTCATAAAGTTAAAAAATACAGCTGGTAGATAATAGGTTTGGAAACCGCGCATGCGCGTTTAGCTGCAAGGGATATTAAGACTAAACTCTATTATATCCAGCTAATACAAACAGATAGCGATGCGCGTTTACACTCCTCCGAGGACTAAAACGCGCATGCGCACTATACAGCTGTTAGTTTGCTCCACAATCCTCAGTCAAAACACAAGCATTGACAAAGTCTAATCTATGTGATTTTTTTGTGTGATTCGAACAAAGGGATTGTAAATTATGCAGTGTTACAAACTTTTACCACCTGTAGGTGTTTATAAGCAGTTATCAGTAAATTCATATGAAAGGGATACAAAAAAAGAGTTTCCTTATTATCAAACTATAAATAATGTTGAACGTTACCTTGCTTGCTGTCCTGGCTGCTCAAATCCAATACAAATCGTGAACCTTTATAACAATAAAAGGCTTGAGGCTGATCAAAGGGTTCAACGAATGCATGCAAGACATTGTACGACTCCACTGAAAGGTTTTCCTGCTTTTGATCAGACAGCTTATGATGAATGCCCGTTCTCAAATCCTATGTCGTTTTCAGGGCAGTCTAAAAAGTCAAAAGGGACAGATGATAGTGAATTGTTGTCAATTTTGTTTGAACACACCGAAACAGTATTAGCGTTTATGAGAAACGTCACAGGTATCAAAATATCAGAGAATCTCTTTGAAAGAATGTTAGGAAAGTTTATAGAGAGTGATGGCATCCACTTTCGTCATGTAAACAAATTTAACTTACCTTATTCATTTCTATATATGTCTGGGAATCAAAGTATTAACTTTCAGTATTTAAATAATGGTGATCCCCTTGGGCTTGAGTCCGAGATTAACAGAAAGAGTAAATACTTTTTAGTACAAAAAGGTCAAGTCAAGAAAAAAGAACACACTAGTGGCGCACAAATCAGAATGTACTTCACAGATCATAAGAGTGTAAAACGGCAAGATGAAGTCGTGCAAAAAATGACAATGGTATTGCATGAGGAGCTTTCAGGTTCAGAAAATACAATAACTGAGAAAACTATTGAGTTTGACAGTAGTTACTTCTTCAATACGATCTCTAAAAATCAGAGGCTTCGTACAAGTGCTAAGAAGTTTTATGGGAAAAATACTTGATTAGGTAAATACCAAATAAGCAAACTAACAAACGACTATGGCGTCAATCCTTTATTTTGGGCGATGTTTTGGTCCCACATGATGCCATCTCGAAGCATAGAGTTTAGGATGACCACCATCTTGCGAACGCAGGCAATAATCGCCACTTTCTTTGGTTTTCCAGCTTCGAGTAATCGAGCGTAAGTGTCCTTGAAAACAGGGTTACATTGCATGGCTGACATCATGGCCATGTACAAAACGGTTCTCACCTGTGCGCGGCCTCCTTGGATGACTCGTTTCCCTTTGTAGCGTCCGCTTTCACGTGTAATAGGGGCGACGCCGATGAGTGAAGCCGCTTGCTTGTTGGTAATGTAGCCTAACTCAGGCACATTGCTGATGATAGACGCAGCGGCGATACTGCCGATACCAGGTACGCTTTGTAAGAGGGTATTTTTAGTTTGGTATTCGGGGCAATCTTCGATGAGTTTGACAAGCTTATTTTCAATCTTTGAGACCTGATTTTTTATCGCAGTCAGGATGGGTGTCATTGTCGAATGTAGGTGCTTAGGCAAAATTTGAATACGATTTTTCTCCATGGTCTGCATCGCGAGCAGCTGATTGCGGCGAATTACTAAGTCACTCATTAAACGTATGTTCTTAGCCTTTATGACCGTCAAATCAGGTTTAATGGCTTCACCATAATGGGCGATAAGCTGTGCATCTAAGCGGTCATTTTTGGCTCTACGACCAATAGCACCGGCAAAGCGTTTGATATGAACAGGATTGGCACGAACAATAGGCAACTTGGCCTCGGTACACGCTAACACGAAGGGCATTTCTAGGCGCCCAGTCGCTTCGATAACGATACGCTGTGGGTTGTGTTTTTTGATAGTAGCTAAGGCTTGTTTGATACCATTTTCGTTGTTTGGCACGGTAAAAAAGACATCGAGTGGACGGATGTAAATGTCGAGCTGTGATTTGCCGGTATCAACACCAATATTAATGTTTTGAAGTGTGTTTGTATTCATAATAAGCTAACTCTTGCTTGCGAAATGCGGGTTCGAGACCCAGTCGACTATTCGAGGTTTATGCTTGGAGTCCTATGAGGCGTTCATGTTTGTTATCGGTCTCTCGACAGAGGAGCCAGCATTCAACCGAACTGCCACATAGAAAGCTTTAGTTGCCGCTAAAGCCTGGGTCTCACTTTACCCTTTTGGCTTGGTTATTATCCATACAAGCAATTTAAGAGGGATTCACAACGCTTGGCACTTTTGCTTCTACTTCAGTTTTAGTGTTTATGGCACAATGCTTTAGGTTTGGGGGTAGGCGTTGTTCACCCCTTAATTGGGCGTTAGCTTTTTTGGAGGTATAGTGAAAGTCTACTCATCTTTTTCAAATGTTATCAACTTCGAACGTTCCAGCGTCGATATATCTTCAATGTATAAACGTTATGCCATCATGTACGATCATGTTGTTTTCAATCGACACGGCTGTCCTATTGGTCGAGGCATATTCGAAAATTTGTCTCAGTACGTAGCTACATTAGCCATTGAACCGGAAAAACGGAGCATTGGTGATTTTCATAAGATAATGGAGCTGGGCAATAATCCTAAGTTTAAAGAGTTGTTTATTGACCTATGGGATCTAGTCGATGATCCCGAAAAGGCAGACAAAGAAGCGAGGCTTTGTTTGAAAGAAAGCCAATTAAATGAAATCCACGACTACGCTTGGAAGCGAAACATAATCGACAAGTCAATGGGCATTGATAATCATCATGCAGAATATAAAGCCGCAGGTATAGTAGCTGGAGATCTGTGTTCAGAACTTTATTACAACTTTTATCTTAAAAGTAAAATTCAGGACTTTAATATCAACTTTTCCCCAGTCGTAGGAGCCTTGGTTGAGCAAGTTCACAATGAAAACAACATTAATGATCTATTTACTTCAGAGCTAGTTATCCCCAATTTTTCTGAATTAAGTTGGGATCAGGTGCTTGAGTTGAGATCTGATAAATATATTAAAGACTTTCGCAAAAAAGTGTTCGAATGTGCTTCAATCGGTGAATGCATTGACACTACTATAGCAAAAGAACTTAGTTCATCACTTTGGGACTTAGCTGACTATTGTAAGCCAAATACCAAAAAATCAATGTTTGAGTTAGTGCTAAGCAATATACCCATGCCAACAGTACTCAATCCATTTAGTTTGTACTTTGGCGCAAGAGATTTAAAGAACGAAAATAAAGCAGCGGCTAACAATTCTTGGGTGTATTTTGTGCAGAACTTCAAGCAATAAAAAGCTAACAAACGACTATGGCGTCAATCCTTTATTTTGGGCGATGTTTTGGTCCCACATGATGCCATCTCGAAGCATAGAGTTTAGGATGACCACCATCTTGCGAACGCAGGCAATAATCGCCACTTTCTTTGGTTTTCCAGCTTCGAGTAATCGAGCGTAAGTGTCCTTGAAAACAGGATTACATTGTATGGCTGACATCATGGCCATGTACAAAACGGTTCTCACCTGTGCGCGGCCTCCTTGGATGACTCGTTTCCCTTTGTAGCGTCCGCTTTCACGTGTAATAGGGGCGACGCCGATGAGTGAAGCCGCTTGCTTGTTGGTAATGTAGCCTAACTCAGGCACATTGCTGATGATAGACGCAGCGGCGATATTGCCGATACCAGGTACACTTTGTAAGAGGGTATTTTTAGTTTGGTATTCGGGGCAATCTTCGATGAGTTTGACAAGCTTATTTTCAATCTTTGAGACCTGATTTTTTATCGCAGTCAGGATGGGTGTTATTGTCGAATGTAGGTGCTTAGGCAAAATTTGAATACGATTTTTCTCCATGGTCTGCATCGCGAGCAACTGATTGCGGCGAATTACTAAGTCACTCATTAAACGTATGTTCTTAGCCTTTATGACCGTCAAATCAGGTTTAATGGCTTCACCATAATGGGCGATAAGCTGTGCATCTAAGCGGTCATTTTTGGCTCTACGACCAATAGCACCGGCAAAGCGTTTGATATGAACAGGATTGGCACGAACAATAGGCAACTTGGCCTCGGTACACGCTAACACGAAGGGCATTTCTAGGCGCCCAGTCGCTTCGATAACGATACGCTGTGGGTTGTGTTTTTTGATAGTAGTTAAGGCTTGTTTGATACCCTTTTCGTTGTTTGGCACGGTAAAAAAGACATCGAGTGGACGGATGTAAATGTCGAGCTGTGATTTGCCGGTATCAACACCAATATTAATGTTTTGAAGTGTGTTTGTATTCATAATAAGCTAACTCTTGCTTGCGAAATGCGGGTTCGAGACCCAGTCGACTATTCGAGGTTTATGCTTGGAGTCCTATGAGGCGTTCATGTTTGTTATCGGTCTCTCGACAGAGGAGCCAGCGTTCAACCGAACTGCCACATAGAAAGCTTTAGTTGCCGCTAAAGCCTGGGTCTCACTTTACCCTTTTGGCTTGGTTATTATCCATACAAAGCGTTTAAGACGGATTCCCAACGCTTGGCATTTTTGGTTTGATTCAGCTTTTGTGTTTACGGCACAATGGTTTAGCTCAGGTGGTAGCGTTGCTCACCACTTAACGCGGCGTTATATATCTTATTGGAGTATCGGTGTTTAAATTTTTAGTTGGTTGCGTTGTTGGTTTCTTTGTTGGCTTTGTATCATTTGTAATGGTTCTGGTTAGCGATGCTAAATTTGACATGTCAGTGGTGACGAATCTTGTCATCGCTGCGGCTACTGTGATGGCAACTATCATCCATTTCAGTTCAATTAGACAACAAAGGAAAGATAGGCTTTGGGATATCAATAAACCAATCTTACTTGGGCTAAGTAAATCTTTATCGGCGGTAATAAAAGCTTCGGAGTTTTACCTTCAAGAAGAATACGCACGTCAATGTATTGATGATGCTCCAAGTCAAAAAGACAAGCCTGACCCTAACGTTTATAAGGATTTTGACCAACAACGAGAATATGCGCTTGAAGTGTACAAAGTTCTTATGGATAAAGAGTTAATTGAAGCATTGGAAGAAGCTAAGCGTCTTAACGACAACATAGATCATGGTGTCTATGAGTATGGAGTGGATCACATATCAGCATACGAAGCATCAATTTCGGTAAATGAAGACTTACAAAAGAAACTGAGTTTCTTTATTACAAAAACGTCGGGAGTTAATGATATATAACAAAGCGACTATGGCGTCAATCCTTTATTTTGGGCGATGTTTTGGTCCTACATGATGCCATCTCGAAGCATAGAGTTTAGGATGACCACCATCTTGCGAACACAGGCAGTAATCGCCACTTTCTTTGGTTTTCTAGCTTCGAGTAATCGAGCGTAAGTGTCCTTGAACAAAGAAAAAAATGGACACCCAGCGTTAATGGCGCGGAAGTTAGCCTCCGACTATGCTTTGTTTAAGCATTTAACAAGGAGGTTATTATGCCGCGCCCTCGCCGAACTCAAATCAGCCTTGAAGATACGCCTTACTACCATTGTTGCAGCCGCGTGGTACGGCGAGCCTTTCTGTGTGGTGATGATGCCTACTCGGGCAAGAATTATGACCACCGCCGTGGTTGGGTGTGACCTTTCCCCGAGATTAGTACCAAGCTGCTGACGCGGTTGAATATCCCTCATGAGAACTGGCTCAAGCTTACCACTGAATTTGGAAAACTATTTCGTGGACCGGTAGGCACCTTGCAAGAGCTCAGCTGTTACTGCGAACACTTGGAGATGCGACGACGGCATTTTGCAACCAGCTGTCAGTACTTTCAAACGGCCTGAACCCTACGCTATTTATCTCAACCACAGTTGTTGAAACCCCCTGAAGCATGGGTTGGGCTAGCACGGCTCAAATCTCGCATTTTTGCGTGAAATCGGTTCGATTTCATCAAACCTCTGCAACTCACGGATATCTTTCGGCCTCAGCGTACTCAAATCCCCTAGCGGTGCTTGAATACAGACAGAAAGATGATTAAGTTATTGTTTTATAATGGGTGGCTTGATTTTTCTTCATTAAACCTCTGCAACTCCCGGATCTCTTTCGACCTCAGTGTGCTCAAATCCCCTAGCGGTGCCTGAACGTAAGAAGATTAGGTTATTGTTTTATAATGGGTGGCTTGATTTTTTGTAAACTCACTGACCTTTCCCCCGAATTTAAGACCATGACATTGATGAGATTTCCAATACACTAGAGCCAATGGAGATCTCAACATGAAGAAACGTTACACCGAAGAACAAATCATCAAGGCCATCAAACAGCATGAGGCAGGAGCAAAAGTCGATGACATTTGCCGTGAAATGGGCATATCCACTGGCACTTTCTATAACTGGCGCAGCAAGTATGCCGGGCTGGAAGTGAACGAAGCGAAGCGGCTGAGGGAGTTGGAAGCGGAGAACAACAAGCTCAAAAAGATGTTGGCCGACAAGATGCTGGAAGTCGAAGCAATGAAGGATGTGCTGTCAAAAAAGTGGTAACGCCAGCGGCCAAAAAGCCTGTTGCTCAACACTTGATTGAGGGATTCAGCCTCAGTGAGCGAGTAGCCTGTAAGCTGGCTGGGCTTAGCCGGACTGCATTTCGCTATCAACCCAGGAAAAAGCCAGACAATGGGCTCAGACAGCGACTGAAGGCGCTGGCGACGCAATATCCTCGCTATGGGTATCTGATGCTACATGGTTTGCTCAGGGGGGAAGGCTGGGTCAAAAACCGCAAACGAACCTATCGGCTCTACACGGAGGAAGGCTTGCAGGTCAGGACGAAGAAGCGCAAGAAGTTAACCCGGCCAAGGCAGCCCATGGAGGTGCCAACAGCCCCCAATCAACGTTGGTCTATGGACTTTGTGTCAGACCAACTCAGCAATGGTCGCCGCTTTCGGGTACTGAATGTCGTGGATGATTATTCGCGGGAAATGGTCGGTCAATTAGTCTCTGTGGCCATTAGTGGTAGGCAGGTCGCCAGATTCTTGGACCAATTGATGGAAGAGCGAGGCAAACCCAAGAAGGTTACTTGCGACAATGGGACAGAATTTACCAGCAAGGCAATGTTCTTCTGGAGTAAGGAAACGGGCGTCACACTGGGCTTTATCCAACCAGGAAAGCCGACGCAAAATGCCTTTGTGGAAAGCCTGAATGGCAAATTCAGGAATGAATGTCTGAATCAGCATTGGTTCAGAACCTTAGACGAAGCCAGATACGAAATCGAGCTATGGCGTGAACACTACAACCATGTTCGCCCTCATAGTTCACTGAACTATATGCCGCCTGTTGCGTATGCCAAGCAAGCAGCATAAGCTGGAAAATCTCATCAAGAGATTGGTACTAATCTCGGGGAAAGATCATCACTGGGACAATTTACAGTTGGCTTGGCGCTTCGCGCAAGTTTAGTTAACAGTCAATTGCCCCTTAGCAAGGCGTTATATTTTAAGGATGATTCGTGCGTAAACTTCTAACTATTTTACTTTGCTCAACTTTAATCAGTTGTGCGTCCACTCAACAAGATCAAATTGCAGATCCGACTGTTTACCAACAAGATCAAATTACAGATCCGACTGTTTACCAACAAGATCAAGTTGACGCTCCGACTCACTGGATGATTCAGATCTTACCTATGTATCCTAAAAAAGCTGCAGAAGAAAAGGTTGAGGGCTGGGTTACAATGTCAGCTGTTATTACCGAAAATGGTAAAGTTACTGAAATACAGGTTTTAGGCTCTCAGCCCAAGGGAGTATTTGAAAAAGAGGCTAAGCGTGCATTTGGCAAGTGGCTTTATAAGCCTGCATTGTTAAATGGTAAAACTGTCAAAGTATATCAAGAAGAAACAGTAGAATTTAAAATATAACAAGTCAATCAACTTCGCGCCTGTGGCGCCGGACGCGCTAACGCGAACTAAAAATAACAAAGACACCCATTATTAGCCGTGTGATAGCCGCTGCGCCAGCGGCCGAAAGTCGCAATCCTTATTCTGTTGGCTAACAATCCCATGATTGAACACAAAGTGGATTCAGCGAACTTGGTCGGGGGACTGATAAACCGGGAAATAGCTCAGGCGGCGAAAGTGTTCGCCAGTGCCATTTCCAAGGTCATTTCCGATGCTGAAAGTTAAGCCTTGAGCAATGCCAATGCGGGCTGTTGGTTATCAGGATAGAGTCGATAAGCCTTATGGTGCTTGATGCAACTGGCTTTTTTATCACCCTTGCTGAATAGAAGCGCATGTTTGACAGCAAACTGGGCAATCAACTGCTCGTCGGCGCGGATGTAAAGGGTGATGGGTTTGATCAATTTGCCATCGAGCAGATGCTGCTGATGCTGCTCGGTGGAGATCACCAAGCTGTTTTGCCCCTGGCTGTCTAATTTGAGTTTACCGCTTACTTCACAGTCGAGGATGACGAGCCAGCCTTCGGCCTGGAGCTCGGCAATCAGGTTCTGGAGCGATTGCCCCACTGCGGCATTATTAATGGCAGGCAGATACTGTGCCTGGATACGTTGAAGCACCTCGGGTAACTTGGCACCGGCCCCCAGGCTTCGACCCTCTCTTATCCAGCGAGTGAGATCTTCTACCAGTAACTTTGAGAAACGTTTCTCTTTTAATGACTGCACCATCCAGTTGCAGAGGAAATGACTTTCCGCTGCCGGAGTCTTGATGTTGCCGGCGGCATGGTTACGTTCCGCCAAAGCAGCGAGGCCGGCCTGGGTTAATGCCAGCAAGGCCTGATTGTAGCTTTGTTCTGTCATTGTTTTTCCGCGTGTAAGAGATATGGATCGCGCGCTGAGTATACCCTATGCTGCAGTTATCAATATCAGGTAGACAAAGAAAAACCACCACAATGGTTATCAGTAAGACAGTTATCCGGTCTGTCTTCGCAGCTATCTTACTGTAAATTTTTCAATCTCAAGGATATCTCTTGTCTGCCGGGCAACTGGGTTGTTTAATGAACAGAGTGAGGTAGTAGCCGGTTGTTACCTCTGCCTCTATGGGCTTGGTTAAGATGAGTCTGATGGTGAGTCGATGGAATAACAGGAGAAGACAATGGCTAACGTATTGATCCTTGCCGGTGATTATGTGGAAGACTATGAAATCATGGTGCCGTTTCAGGCGCTGCAGATGGTGGGCCACAAGGTTACTGCTGTGTGCCCTGAAAAAGAGGCCGGTGATACTGTCAGGACGGCTATTCATGATTTTGAAGGCGATCAAACCTACAGTGAAAAACCTGGGCACAACTTCGTCCTCAACGGTGACTTTGAACAGATAAGTGCCGATGATTTTGATGCGCTGTTGATCCCCGGCGGCCGAGCACCCGAGTATCTGCGTCTCTATGATGAAGTGCTTGAGCTGGTTCGAGCCTTTGCCAAGGCGGATAAGCCGATTGCCGCAGTCTGTCATGGGGCGCAACTGCTGACCGCCGCCGGAGTGGTGCAGGGCAAGAAGGTGTCGGCTTATCCTGCCTGTGCCCCCGAAGTGCGCCAAGCCGGTGGTGAATATGCCGATATCGAGGTGACAGAAGCGATTACTGACGGCAAGTTGGTTACAGCGCCGGCTTGGCCTGCCCATCCTCAGTGGTTGGCGCAGTTCCATGCCTTGCTCTGAATTCCACTGCCCAGGGCCTTGTCCGCTCTGACGGAAAAGGTCATCTAAACGGGTCTTTCACTTGGCCGGAGATGCTATGTGTGAAATCTATTCCGGGGCGGCTCCCGCCTTGTTTGAGTTGAAAACCCGCTCGGTGCGTTTGGGTGGCGTCGTCACCAGTATTCGCCTGGAAGCGATTTTTTGGCAGTTGCTGGAGGATATCGCTGCCGAGGCGGGGTTGAGTCTCGGTGAGTGCCTCAGCCGTATACACCAAGAGGCCTGCTGCAAGGAAGGGCGAGTCAGCAATTTTGCATCCTTGCTGCGGGTGGCTTGCACCACCTATCTCAATCGCGGTGAGCGCTTGTCCCTTAGGGGAGCAAGCTTTGCCGCCGAGAATGCAAGTGTTTCCAGCCAGTGATAAATCCAGCTAAAACTCAACTAGCCAAAAGCCGCGCAGTGCGCGGCTTTTTAATGATTCAACATCGGAGCAAAAGCCCGTCAAGCGGGGCGGCTCATTTGAGCTTCTTGGGCTTGATGCCGCTGGAGCCGACTTTAACCTTAACTCTGCGGCCGGACATGCTCTTTTCCGCCGCGACCTGCTCCGATGCGCTGCTGGCGCCCGGCTTTTTCTTGGCGAAGCTGCGGCGCTTTTGCAGTTGCTTGAGCAGGATATCGCGATTACTCACTTCATAGCCTGGCATCATGATGCGCTTGAGTTTTTGGCCGATCAGTTTTTCGATGTCGGCCAGAGTGCGCTCTTCTTCGCGGCTGACAAAAGAGATGGCGACCCCCGTCTTGCCGGCGCGGCCGGTGCGACCAATACGGTGCACATAGTCCTCAGCCAGGAAGGGCAGATCGTAATTGACCACATACTCGAGATCCGGAATATCCAGGCCGCGGGCGGCCACTTCGGTGGATACCAACACTCGTACCTTGCCTTCCTTGAATTCTCTGAGCGCCCGGCGACGGCTGCCCTGGGCTTTTTCACTGTGCACCACGGCACTGGCGATACCGTCGAGATTCAGTTCCTTGACCAGATGATCCGCATCTTCACGGGTGGCGGTAAACACCAGCACCTGCTGCCAGTTCTTGCGCCCGATAAGCTCAGACAGGAGTTCACGCTTGCGGCGCTGCTCTACCGGGTAGACCACCTGGCTGACGGTCACCGCTGTGGTGTTTTGGCGGTCGGCCGTGATGACCTTGGGCTTGTTCATTATCTCATCGGCCAGGCGCCTTACCGCGCCAGAGAAGGTGGCCGAGAACATCAGATTTTGCCGTTGCTTGGCGGCGCTCTGAAGTATTTTGTTGATATCGTTGATAAAGCCCATATCCAGCATACGGTCGGCTTCATCCAGCACCAGCACTTCCAGCGAGCCCAGACTCAAGTTACCGGCCAGCAGTTGTTCCAGTAAACGCCCCGGAGTGGCCACCACTATGTCGGCGCCTTGCTTGAGCTTGTTGACCTGAGATGCCGACTTGACGCCGCCAAACAGAGTGGCCACCGACAGTTGCAGGTATTTGCCGTATTGGCGGGCATTGTCGGCAACCTGGGACACCAACTCACGGGTCGGTGCCAGGATCAGGGCCCGGATATTGCCGGGTTTGAGTTCGAGCGGGGTATCCTGCAGGCGCTGCAAAATAGGCAGCACAAAGGCGGCTGTCTTGCCTGTGCCCGTCTGGGCGCTGGCCAGCACGTCCTGACCGCGGCGAACCGCAGGGATGGCCTGTCTCTGAATCGGTGTCATGCTCTCATAACCGCACTCATTGAGCGCGCGGAGTATTTCGGGGGCAAAACTGTAAGATTCAAACTTCATCTCGATATTCCTGTATTCAACAGCTTGGCGTGTGTCTTAGCTATTTCGGGTGTCGGCGGCCCAAATGCCGGAAGCTCAGGCCTGAGTAAACGCCAAGTGCCGGGATAACCCGGGCGGGCGCGGAGTATAGCAAAAAAATCCACCAAGGCCTGCTCATTTCTGCTTTATTCTTGCGCTGCAAGGATAAATGCCCTGAGGCGCTGCGGATATCACTGTCTCTTGCAGATACAAGAATGCCGCCCGCAGGCGGCATTCTCTCACGATTTATTGGCTTAGCTGAACCAGCCGGCAAACATCTGCTTGAAGTAGTCCATCAGCTTGCTGAACCAGCTGCCTTCGTTGACTTCTTCCAATGTCACCAGTGGGAACTGGGCAATGTCTTTGCCATCGAGCTGGAAGTATACCCGGCCGACGACTTCACCCTTGGCCAGCGGTGCGGTCAGCTCTTTGGTCAGTTCGAAGTTGGCCTGCAGGTTTTTAGCCTGACCCCGGTTGATAGTGACAGGAGTGTCAGTGGTTACACCCAAGTCCACTGTGTCACGGTCGCCGTACCAGATCTTCTGGGTGACAAAGCTGTCACCGGCCTTGTAAGGGGTGATGGTTTCAAAGAAACGGAAGCCATAGTTGAGCAGTTTCTTGCTCTCGGCCTTACGGGCGGCTTCACTCTTGGTGCCCATGACCACGGCAATCAGGCGCATGCCATCTTTGGTGGCTGAGGATACCAGGTTATAGCCGGCACCCGAGGTGTGGCCTGTCTTGATGCCGTCGACATTGAGGCTGTTATCCCACAAGAGGCCGTTACGGTTGTACTGCTTGATACCGTTGTAGGTAAAAGATTTTTCCTTGTAGATATCGTACTCGTTGGGTACATCACGGATGAGGGCCGCGCCCAGCAGCGCCATATCATAGGCGGTAGATTTGTGGTTGTCTGAATCCAGGCCGTGGGAGTTTTCAAAGTAGCTGTCACGCATGCCCAGCTGTTTGGCCCAGGAGTTCATCAGATCGACGAAGGCGCCTTCGGTTCCGGCAATGTGCTCGGCCATGGCAACACAGGCATCGTTACCGGATTGGATAATGATACCCCGGTTCAGATCCGAGACTTTAACCGTCTTGCCGACTTCGATAAACATCTTGGAGGAGTCGGGGAAGTTCTTCGACCAGGCGTTCTTGCTGATGGTCACATCGTCATCGGGAGAGACATTACCCGCCTTGATCTCCTGACCTATGACATAGCTGGTCATCATCTTGGTCAGGCTGGCAGGGTTGAGGCTTTCGTAGGCGTTATTTTCCGCCAGTAAGCGCCCTGAGTTGTAATCCATCAAGACATAGGCCTTGGCGGCAACATCCGGTGCATCTGGGACGACTATCGGGGCATTGTTGGCCTGTGCGGCGGAAACTGAGGCACAGGCCAACAACAGAAAGGCTTTCGCGGGACTTTTTACAAAATTCATCATTACCTGAATACGTCTTCTGGTTGGAGTCGGAAAATATGCTGAAATTCGCAGCGAGTATAACATTAGTCGACCGGAGATTTCAGTTAAGGTTCCTTAATTAGTTAAAAATATGGTGGAATTTTGAACGCTTATGATTTTGGTTCAGTCACCATATAGCTGCTCGGGAAGCCTTCCTGCTTCAGCTTTTCCAGCAATTTGGCGGCAATACCTTCATGGCTGACCGGGCCGAGTTGCAGCCTGTATACCGGCTTGGCATCGGTAATTCGGCTCTTGACCTGATACTTGTTTTCAAGCTCTGAAGCCAACTCAAGCAGACGTTCGCGCGAGCCGGATGCCATCACCTGCACATAGTGCAAATTGTCGCTGCGAAGCTCGGCCATGGTCTGGCTCTCTTCACTGTCCTCAAACAGGACTTCCAGCCTCACCCTGGCGGTGCCTGTCTTCAGCATGTCCAGCCGGTAAGCCGCGGCGTAGGACAGATCTATCACTCTGTCGGGGTGAAAGGGGCCACGGTCATTGACCCTGACAACCACGCTCTTGTTGTTGGCCAGGTTGGTGACCCTGACATAGCTGGGCAGTGGCAATGTCTTGTGCGCCGCCGACATGGAGTACATGTCATAGGTTTCACCGTTGGAGGTCAGATGGCCGTGAAACTTGGCACCATACCAGGATGCCAGCCCTTCGGCCTTGTAACCTCTGCCGGATGGCATCACCTGGTAGGATTTGCCTCTGACCTGGTAATCCTTGTTGCCCTGTTTGCTGTAGGGCTCGAACCTGGGGTGGGCATCTTCCACCTTGGAGACATCCGGGGCATCGGCCGGAGGCCTGTCATCTTTCATGGTGTAACGGCCCGAGTTGCCGGCACAGGCGGCCAGCAAAATCGAAGCGGTCAGTGGCAGCAATAGTTTAAGTCTTGTCATGGTGGGCTTTAAGTTGTTCACTGAATTGATAAACCGCCATGGCATACAGCGGGCTGCGATTGTAACGGGTGATCACATAGAAGTTGTTCAGCCCCAGCCAATAGTCTTTGGCATCGGCCTGTTCCAACTCGATAAGCAGTGCTTTTTGGCTGGCATCCAGATCCCGGTTTTCCTTCAGTGCCACCTCGGGAGAGAGGATATAGGCCACTTGGTAATTGAGCTTTTCTCCCTTCCAGACCTTGGCCTTGGGCGTAGCTGTGGTGCTCAGTTCCAGTGCCACCGGCTCACCGGCTTTCCAGCCGTGACGGTGAAAATAGTTGGCTACTGAGCCTATGGCATCGTCGACACTGCCCAGCAGATCCCGCTTGCCGTCACCGTCAAAGTCGACCGCGTAGGCCAGATAGCTTGAAGGAATAAACTGGCCATAGCCCATGGCGCCGGCGTAGGAGCCCAGGAGGGTTTCCTTATCGAGTTGCTCCTCTTTAAGCAGCGTCATCAGCTTGGCAAATTCGCCGCGAAAGAAAGTCGCCCGTGGCGGGTAGTAGAATCCCAGGGTATAGAGGGCATCGATCACCGGGTACTTGCCCATGTAACCGCCGTAGAAGGTTTCAATACCGATAATGGCCACTATGATTTGCGGATCCACGCCATAGGTCTTGGCGGCGCGCGCTATGGTCTGTTCGTGCTGCTGCCAGAAACTCAGCCCGGCTTCGAGGCGCTTCTCGGTCAGAAAAATGGGGTAGTACTGATGCCAGGGTTTGGCCTCCCAAGGACTGGAGATGGCATCCAATACCGCCTGGTTTTTCTGGGCCGAGGCGAGGAAGCTTTCGACTTCTTCTTGACTAAATCCCTGGCTCCGTTGCTGTTTGATAAAATCCTGCTTGAGCTGCTCGGGAGAGGGCACCTCGGCGGTGGCACAGGCGCTGAGGTTGAGACTCAGCAGCAGGCCCAGAGGTGCGAGCAGCTTTTTGAATGTCGGCATGTAAGGCGTTCCTATCTGTCGATGAAGCGTCTATGGGTGTGAATACTCATTAGAATGCCAAAAGCGGCCATCAATGTCAGCATAGAGGTGCCGCCATAACTTATCAGCGGCAGTGGGACTCCCACTACGGGCAAAATACCGGACACCATGCCGATATTCACAAACACATAAACGAAGAAGGTGAGGGTCAGCGAGCCGGCCAGCAAGCGGGCAAAGCTGGTTTGAGCCCTGGAGGCGATCACCAGGCCGCGGCCGATTACATAGAGATAGAGTGCCAGCAGCAGCAGACTGCCGATAAGGCCAAACTCCTCGCCGATCACGGCGAAGATAAAGTCGGTGTGGCGCTCCGGCAAAAACTCCAGTTGCGACTGAGTACCATCGAGCCAACCCTTGCCCCAGAGTCCGCCTGAACCTATGGCAATCTTGGACTGAATAATGTGGTAGCCGGTACCGAGCGGATCGGCCTCGGGATCCAGCAAGGTCATCACCCGATTGCGCTGGTAGTCGTGCATCAAAAAGAACCACAGAATCGGCAGCAGCGCCAGCACAGCGGCGATAAAACCGCCGACAATGGCCCAGCTCATGCCGGAGAGAAACAGTACAAAAATTCCTGAGGCGGCCACCAGAATTGAGGTGCCGAGATCCGGCTGTTTGGCGATAAGCAGAGTGGGGATCAGCAAAATCACCCCGGCACCGGCCAGATAACGCTTCTTTGGCGGCAAGGGAAACTTGGAGATAAACCAGGCCATGGTGATAGGGAAGGCCAGTTTCATCAGCTCAGACGGCTGAAACTCCATAAAGCCCAGGTTGAGCCAGCGTTGGGCGCCCTTGTTGATCTCACCGAAGAAATGCACCCCCAGCAGCAGCGCGACCCCGGCAATATAGATGGGTAGAGCCCAACGGCGAAACACCTCGGGGTTAATCTGGGCGATAAACAGCATTAGTCCAAGGGACAGCCCCATACGGAATAGCTGCCGCTCCATCATGGCCAGGTCTTCACCGCTGGCAGAATAGATGACGAACAGGCCAAAGCCCATCAGGCCCAGGATGCCGAGCAGCAGCGGCAGATCGATATGCATCTTCTGCCAGATATTGGGTTTACGGCTGTGGCTCATGTTTCAACTCCCAGGTATCCCGTAGCAGATATTCATCCAGCATGGCCCGGGCAACCGGCCCGGCGTTGGCGCCGCCCCAACCGGCGTTTTCCAGTACCACCGCCAGCACTATTTTCGGATTTTCGTAGGGGGCATAGGCGATGATCAGCGCGTTGTCGCGCAGATGCTCGTCAATGGAGTCCGCATCATACTTCTCATCTTCGGCAACGCTGAAGACCTGGGCGGTACCTGTCTTCATCGCCGCGGTATAACTGGCATCAGTGAAGCGACTCTTCTGCGCGGTGCGGCGCATGGCCTCGTTGATGATCTCCCAGTTATTTTTGTTTTTCAGCACTATAGGCGGCCTTTCATCCACAGGCGTCTCGATGCGGGCTGTGTTGTCCTTGATGGCCTTGAGCAGGTGCGGAGTAAAGCGTTTACCGCGGTTGGCCAAAATGGCAGTGGCATTGGCCAGCTGCAACGGCGTGGTGGTCCAGTAACCCTGGCCAATCCCGACCGAGATGGTGTCGCCTATGTACCAGGGTTGGTTGTACTTGAGGCGTTTCCAGTCCCTCGATGGCATTACCCCGGCAGACTCTTCGAAGATATCCACCCCGGTATTCTGACCGAAACCGAATTGATCCATAAAGCCGGAAATCTTGTCGATGCCCACTTTGTAAGCCATGTCGTAGTAGAAGGTATCGCAGGAGTGAACTATGGAGTCATATACGTCCACCCAGCCGTGGCCCCAGCGTTTCCAGTCGCGATATTTACGGTCGACCCCAGGGATCTGCCAAAAGCCCGGATCCCAGATGCGAGTCTTCTCGCTAATGGTTTGATCTTCCAGTCCCAGGAGCGCCAGATGTGGCTTGACCGTGGAGGCCGGGGCATATTGCCCTTGGGTTGCGCGGTTAATCAAGGGGCGTGAGCGACTGTTGAGCAGCTCGCTGTATGCCTTGGAACTGATCCCGTGCACAAACTGGTTCGGGTCATAGCTGGGGCTGGAGACCATGGCCAGAATCCCGCCGTCTCTTGGGTCTATTGCCACGATTGAGCCGCGGCGGCCATCCAGCAGTTCGGTGGCCTTTTGCTGCAGCTGCAGATCCAGCGTCAGGTAGATATCTTGTCCTGGCTCGGGCTGGGTCACCTTGAGGGTGCGGACACTACGCCCCAGGTTATTGACCTCTTCCTCCAGATGCCCGGGCAGGCCGTGGAGCAGGCTCTCATAGAACTTTTCTATCCCCTGTTTGCCAATGTCTTTGGTGGCGGCATAGTTTTTCCAACTGCCGGAGCGTTCCAGCGCGTCTCTGTCCCTGGAGTTGATTTTGCCGACATAGCCCAGCACATGGGTCAGCAGGCTGCTGTAGGGGTAGTGGCGTTTAAGACCGGCATCGACATAGAAACCATCGAACCTGTGTTGGTTAACACTGAACAGGGCCACCTCGTCTTCCGTCAGCCGGGTCTTGAGCGGCAACGGCTTGAAGCGGCGGTGATATTTCAGTGATTCGGTGAAGCTGTCACGCTCATCCTGACTGAGGTCGATAACGGTCGAAAGCTCATCCAGCGTCTGCTGCATGTTCTTCACCTTCTCAGGGATTACTTCCAGGGTGTAGAAGGGCAGGTTCTCTGCCAGCAGCTTGCCGTTGCGGTCATAGATCAGGCCGCGGCTGGGCGCCAGCGGTACCACTCGGATACGGTTATCATTGGAGCGGGTTTCGTAGTCTTTGAAAGACACCACCTGCAGATAGTAGAGGTTGCCGAGCAACAGGCTGAGCAAAGCGACCACGCAGACAAAGGTAAACAGCGCCCGGCGTTTGAACAGTGCCGCCTCGGCGGCGTGATCATGCATGGTTATTCGCTTTCTACGCGGCAATGGATTCTCTCCGGCTCAAACAGTTAATGCAAAGTCAGCTAATGCAAGTGGCTCTTGGGTGCCTTATTCCCTGTGGTAGGGATGATTGTTGTTGATGCTCCAGGCCCGGTAAAGACTCTCGGCCACCACGACTCTCACCAAGGGGTGGGGCAGGGTCAGGGCCGACAGACACCAGCTTTGGCTGGCGGCTTGTTTACAGGCGGGAGCCAAGCCTTCCGGGCCGCCTATCAGCAGGCTGACATCCCGGCCATCGAGCTGCCATTTTTCCATGGCAGAGGCGAGTTCCGGAGTAGTCCAGTTCCTGCCCGGCAGATCCAGAGTGACGATATGGTTGCCCTTGGGAATCGCGGCCAACATGGCTTCGCCCTCTTTTTGCAGAATACGGGCGATATCGGCATTCTTGCCCCGCTTGCCGGCAGGAATTTCAACCAGCTCCAGCGCCATGTCCCTGGGGAAGCGGCGCTGGTACTCGGCGAAACCCTTGCTGACCCAGTCCGGCATTTTGGTGCCTACGGCAACGAGTTGCAGTTTCATCAGGCGTTGGCGTCAGACCAGAGTTTTTCCAACTGGTAATGTTCGCGGGTTTGCTCCTGCATCACATGCAGAATCACATCACCCAGATCCACCAGAACCCAGTCGCTGCTGTCGCGGCCTTCTACGCCCTGAGGTTGCATGCCGGCTTGCTTGGCTTCGGCAACCACATTTTCAGCAATGGCGCGAACATGGGTCTTGGATGTGCCTGAGCAGATAACCATAAAGTCGGTCACGTTGGACTTTTTGCTGACATCCAGCACGACTATGTCCCGAGCCTTGAGATCATCGACCTTGTCGACAACAAATTGTTTCAGTTCTGTGCCTTGCACGCTGAAGATCCTCTCATGTTTTTGATCAAGCGCAGTAGTATATCAGCGCAGGCGGGCAAGTCCCATAGCATTTATCGCCCATCCACCGCAGTTAACCGCCAAGATAGAGGCGGTTTGCGACTATATACTCGAGCACGGCTTTGGGCATGGCGGCGCGGCAGGCATTAATGTCACCGGCAGCGATGGCGCGGCGAATGGCCGTGGAGGAGAAGGGCTGCGGCTTGACCGAGAGGCTGATGATTTTGCCGTATTGTGCTTTTTCAATGCCACCGCTACTGCTATTGCCATTTGCATCGTCACAGACTCTTGCCGCCAAGGCCTGGGTGACCGAGCAGCCTCTTTGGGCCAGTTCGGTTTGGATTTCGGCGTCCTTTGGTAGGTTCCAGTCCGGGCGCTGGCAAACCACCAGGTTACACAGGGAAAACAGCCGCTGCCATTGATGCCAGCTCGGCAGCGACAGCAAGGAATCTGTACCCATGATGAATTGAAATTCGGCGCCTGGGAAAGCCTGCTGCAGCGCTTCCAGCGTCGCGACGCTATAGGAGGGGGCATTGCGCTTGAGCTCGATATCGCAAATGTCCATATCGGGGAACTCGTCGCAGGCCAGTTTAAGCATGGCCAGGCGCTGCTCGCTGCTGGCGGTGGCCTTGGCCTTGTGCGGCGGAATATGGTTCGGCAGCAACCAGAGCTTATCCAGCTCTAGCCGGGCTTTGACTTCGGCTGCGGGTTTGAGGTGACCATAGTGAACTGGGTCGAAAGTACCGCCCATCAGCCCGATACGCATCCTGTCTCCTCAGTCGAACTCAATATGGCCAAGGTGGCGCGCCGCCTTGGGATCGAACAGCAAACACAGATGGGAAAGGCCGGTCCAGTTTTCCTGGCCTTGCTGTTTCAGTGCCAGCTCCAACTTGGAGGCGATAGCCAGCATGGACTCTATGGCTTCCAGGCTCAGCCGGGTGAGGGCGCCCTGATAGAGCGGCTTGCGCTTGTCCCAAATTCTATGCTTGCCGAACAGGCTATTGAGGTTCTCGCCCTGACTGCGGGCCGATTGCAGCGTCAGCAGCAAGGTCAGCTCCTTTTGCAGCGCCCAATGGATAATGGGCATGGCGGTTTCTTCGGCCTTGAGCTGGGCAAGGATATGTTGGGCCTTATCCTGTTGGTTGGCCAGCAGGGCATCGGTCAATTGGAATACGCTGAAGCGGGATTGGTCTTCGAAGTAGCGGCTCAGCTCTTCGCTGTCCACAGGACGGGCTCCGGCCAGCAGTTGCAGCAGTTGCATCGCCTGATCGGCCGCCAGCAGATTGCCTTCGTAGAGGGCATACAGCATGGCTCTGGCATCGTTTTTGAGATTGAGCCGATAGTATTGAATACGGCCGTCGAGCCAGCGCTGGAACTGGGCCCCTTCGGGTGTGGCGCAAGGAACATAAAGACCCTGGCTGTCCAGGGCTTTGAACCACTTGCTGTTTTGCTGATCGCGGCCAAGCTTGGGGCCGTCGATGATAAGCAAGATATCCGGGTTTTGTTCGGCAATAAGGCTTTGCAGCATGGCGCCGCCATCTGCACCCGGCTTGGCCTGGGGCAGGTTGAGCTCTATGATTCTGCGACTGGCAAACAGGCTCATGGCGTGCCATTCGTTGGCGAGATCCTGCCAGTTGAAGTTGGCTTCCTGAGTCAGCTGTAACCTTTCTTCAAAGCCTTGGCTGCGGGCGGCAGCCAGGATTTGCCGCTTGCTGCTGTCCAGCAGATAGGGATCGTCGCCCAGCAGCAGATAGCAGGATTTCAGCGGCGACAACTGCCGGTGTAACTGATCCGGATAGACCCGCATCAGTTCACCTCGATGGCGGCCAGAGTCTGGATGATGTTATCGGCGGCCTGAATGCGCATCTCTTTGACCAGCAACTCCATCTCCCGGCTCTTGGCCAGCGCGGTGCGGGGATCGTCGAGATAATCGCGGCGGATTTCCACATCGAAAGGTTGTGCTTCCTTGCCCGGCAGAGACACGGCAAAACGCACATGGTAGATGAGTTCATATTCGGCGACGTTGCCTGTGGGGTAGAGCGACAAGGTTGAGCGCTCCAGAGTGTCGCTCAGCAGCACCAGCCGGGGAATGCCCTTGGCGGGTTCCTCTATGCCGACATTGTTGAGACGCAGGCGTTCACGCACCAGGCGGCTCAGCTCGCTGTATTTGTCGCTGCTCTCCAGGCTCAGCTTGCTGAGCTCGGGCGGAATGGAATAACTTCCCTGAAGTTGAAAGCCGCAACCGGCACTGGTCATAATGACCAGTGCCAGCAGGGCGAACATCAACTGCTTCACGCTTAAAGATAGTTTCAGCATGGATGTCCTGTTTTTTCTCAGTTGGCGACTATGTTCAGCAGTTTACCGGGAACATAGATCACCTTGCGGATGGTCTTGCCTTCGGTGTGCTTCATCACCTGCTCATCGGCCAGACCCAGGGCTTCGACCTCTTCCTTGGCAGCATCGGCTGCCACAGTGATCTTGGCTCTGAGCTTACCGTTGACCTGCACCACGATAAGCTTGCTGTCTTCGACCAGTGCAGATTCGTCGGTTTCAGGCCAGCTGGCTGACTCGATATCGCCTTCCATGCCCAGCTCCTGCCACAGGTTGAAGCTCAGGTGTGGGGTGATGGGGTACAAGAGACGCACAATGGCAGACAGGGCTTCGGCCATCAGGGCTCTGTCCTGCTCGGTTTCCTGTGGAGCCTTTTGCAGCGCATTCATCAGTTCCATCACGGCGGCAATGGCGGTGTTGAACATCTGACGGCGGCCGATATCGTCGGTCACCTTGGCGATGGTCTTGTGCAGTTCGCGGCGCAGCGCTTTCTGCTCGCCGGTCAGTGCCGCGATATCCAGCGCTGGAGCCGCGCCCTTGGATATATGGTCGTGGGCCAGTTTCCACAGACGCTTGATAAAGCGGTGGGCACCTTCTACGCCTGACTCCTGCCATTCCAATGTCAGCTCCGGTGGTGCGGCAAACATCATGAACAGTCGCACAGTATCGGCGCCGTACTTCTCCACCATCACTTGCGGGTCGATGCCGTTGTTCTTCGACTTGGACATCTTGCTCATGCCGGTGTAAGTCAGCTCATGGCCTTCGCTGTCCACCGCCTTGAGGATCCGACCCTTGTCGTCTTTCTCAACCACGGTCACTTCCAATGGCGATACCCAAACGCGGGCGCCTTTCTCGTTGCTGTAGTAGAAGGCATCGGCCAGTACCATGCCTTGAGTCAACAGACGCTTGGCAGGTTCATTGGAGTTAACCAAACCGGCATCACGCAGCAGTTTGTGGAAGAAACGGAAGTACAACAGGTGCATACAGGCGTGTTCGATACCGCCTATGTATTGATCTACCGGCAGCCAGTAGTCGGCCTTGGCTGGATCCAGCATCTGATCGGCCTTGGGCGAGCAGTAGCGGGCATAGTACCAGCTGGACTCCATAAAGGTGTCGAAGGTGTCGGTTTCGCGCAGGGCATTTTGGCCGTTGACTGTGGTCTTGGCCCACTCTTTATCGGCCTTGATTGGGCTTTGGACCCCATCCATGACCACATCTTCCGGCAGAATGACCGGCAGTTGTTCTTCCGGCGTAGGCATCACAGTGCCGTCTTCCAGAGTCACCATAGGGATAGGTGCGCCCCAGTAGCGCTGGCGGCTGACGCCCCAGTCGCGCAGACGGAAATTAACCTGGCGCTTGCCTTTGCCTTCGGCACTCAGCTTGTCGGCGATGGCGTTGAAGGCGGCTTCAAAGTCCAGACCATCGAACTCACCTGAGTTGAACAGTATGCCTTTTTCAGTGTAAGCGGCTTCAGAGATATCCAGCTCGCCGTCGGCAGGCTTAATCACGCCCTTGATGGCAAGGCCATACTTGGTGGCGAACTCATAGTCACGCTGGTCGTGGCCGGGAACCGACATCACGGCGCCGGTACCATAGTTCATCAGGACAAAGTTGGCGGCCCAAACCGGGACTTCTTCGCCTGTCAGCGGGTGGATCGCCTTGAGCCCGGTATCGACACCTTTCTTCTCCATGGTGGCCAGCTCGGCCTCGGAGGCGGTGCTCTGCTTGCACTCTTCAACAAAGGCTGCCAGCGCCGGGTTGTTGGCGGCGGCTTTCTCGGCCAACGGGTGACCGGCGGCAATGGCCACATAGGTCACGCCCATCACTGTATCCGGACGTGTGGTGTAGATGTCGAAGCTATCGTCGGAACCAGCCACCTTGAAGGTCATCTCGACGCCTTCGGAGCGACCAATCCAGTTACGCTGCATGGTCTTGACCTGCTCAGGCCAACCTTCGAGGGTATCGATATCGTTCAGCAGCTCTTCGGCGTACTGAGTGATCTTGATAAACCACTGAGGGATCTCTTTTTGCTCAACCACAGTGTCGCAGCGCCAGCAGCAACCATCGATAACTTGCTCGTTGGCCAGTACAGTCTGGTCATTGGGGCACCAGTTGACCGAAGCTGTTTTCTTGTACACCAAGCCTTTTTCATACAGTTTGGTGAAGAACCACTGTTCCCAGCGATAGTATTCCGGGGTACAGGTGGCAATTTCACGGCTCCAGTCGTAGCCGAAACCCAGCATTTTCAGCTGGTTCTTCATGTAATCTATGTTTTCATAGGTCCAAGGCGCCGGCGCAGTGGCGTTCTTGATCGCGGCATTTTCTGCCGGCAGACCGAAGGCATCCCAGCCGATGGGCTGAAGCACATTTTTACCCTGCAGACGCTGGAAACGGGAAACTACGTCACCTATGGTGTAGTTACGCACGTGTCCCATATGCAGCCGACCTGAAGGATAGGGGAACATAGAGAGGCAGTAGAACTTCTCTTTACTCGGATCTTCGGTGACTTCAAAAGTTTTCTTTTCTGCCCAGTGCGTTTGCACTTTGGCTTCGATTTCTGAGGGATTATATTGCTCTTGCATCAGGTTTTTCGGCAATGCCGCCCATTATTTTGACATGCGCGCTATACTGCGCCGTTTAGATCTGCATAGAATAAACCAGAAGTGAGTCATTAAGAAAGGTTCGTCTTAAAGGAGTATTGGCCATGAGTGAGAGAAGTACGGAGTTACTGGCGCTGTATCAGGCCTTGATTGACAGAGTCAAACAACAGTATAACCAAGATAACTCATTGACAGTTAAGAGCTTATTTAACTCTATCAAGGAAGGGAAAGAGTATTTGGCCATCAAGCAGCAGGCCGGTGAGGCCGAGCTGTCTCTGGTCGAGGAGTTCCTCAAGCGGGATATCGCCAGTTATATCCAGAGCCAAACGGAAGATGACATCAGTTACAGCCCCACTATGCTGACACTGGAAAATACCCTCTGGCATTGGCTGGGCGAAATCAGTGACCGCAGCCAGGTGGAGTGGCACGAACTGGCCCATGAGTTCAAACACCATGGTTATTATCAGAGCGGCGATATCGTCAGTCAGGGCAAGATGGTCTGCAGTAACTGCGGCCATGAGATGGACTTCGAATTCCCAGGCATCATTCCCGATTGCCCCGAGTGTGACCACTCGGAATTTACCCGTGAAGCGCTGGCGCCCTGAATCATAGATATTCAGGCTTTCAATGGCTTGGAGCTCAAGGGAAAAACCTTAAACCCACAGACATAAAAACGCAGGCTCCGGCCTGCGTTTTCTATGCTGTTTATGCCGTTTGAGACTGGCAGGCTTTGGCTGCAGATGTGCCGCTTCTCAACACAGGTTGTGATCAACTGTTATCGCGATAGGCGGCGATTTTGGCGAGTGCTGCCTTGATTTCCTGCTTGCGACCCGCATCTGCCAGCTCGCGCCCTGGCCTTGGGGCGGCTTCGAGAGCCTTTTGCAGGAAAGGCAGGGCTTCGTCATACCTGTCCTCTTCCAGCAGGAAGTCGCCGTAGAAGTAGTTGCTGTCTATACCATCGGGGTTGAGCTCCAACGCCTGTTTCAGCAACTCCTCGGCCTTGTCATCGTCCCCAAAGCCCAGCGGCCAGCCGGGCACCTTGTAGTAAAGCACCCCAAGACTGGTGTAGGCCGAGCCCTTGAGCGCGGTGGGATCTTGCTTAAGCGCCTGCTCGAAATCACTGCGAGCCCGTTTGGCATATTTGAGGGCACCGAGGCCGCCGCTGACCCCGGCATAGGTAGAGTTGATAATCCCGTGCCAGATGCGCACGCCTGTACTTTGGGGGTGGGACTGCACCGACTCATCCGCCAGCTTCAGCAGTTTGACAAAGGCTTTTTCCTGCTCGTCGCCGCTGAGTTGATAGTTGTTGATGGCCCAGTCGTGTTGCAGCTGTTTGACGGCCAGATCGCTGGCGTCATCGGCCCAGAGCGAAGGACTCACCAGCAGCGCTGCGCTCAGGCACAAGAGTTTAAATGGCTTCATGTTTCTCTCCTTCGGTGATGGGGTTGGCCGTGTCTTGTATTGGCATGGCCCTTTGGCAAAACTGGCGGATAAGTGGCAGTTTCTTGCGGGTATCATTGTTAACCAGGCCGGGCAGCAGGGCGTTTATCCGCACAAACAGCTTTTCCGGCCAACCGATAAAGCGGCGGCCCCGGCGATTATCGGCCAGATCGCGGCAGAGGATGTCGGCCACCCACTCAGGGCTGTCCTGACGGTTGCCGAGCGCTGAATTGAGCTGGCGCATCGATTCTGTATTGAGTTCGGTATCCGTGGCTCTGGGGGCGAAATAGAGCACCTTAATCTTGCTGTCGGCCAACTCCCGCTCCAGTGCTTCGGTAAAACCCCTGAGGCCAAACTTGCTGGCGCAGTAAAGGCTGGAACCCGGGTAGCCTATGCTGCCGAGAATGGAACCGACATTGATGATGGCGGCCTCGGACTGGCGTTTGAGCAAGGGCAGCAGGGTGCGGCAACAGTTGATGGGCGCCTCCAGGTTCACCGCCATCATGGCGCGGGTATCACAGGTGTCGCTGGCTTCCAACATGCTGAGTTGATTGACCCCGAGGCAGTTGATTAACACCTTGGGGCTGAACACTCCGGCGGCTTGGCGCAGCTGACATTGACCGCCACTGCAGCTCAGATCGGCGCTTAAGGTGTGATGCTCCCCGGCAAGGCTCTGTTTCAGGGCATCGAGCTTGGCTTGATCCCGGCCGCAGAGCAGCAGTCTGGCGCCTTTGGCGGCCAGCGCCCTGGCGATGGCGCTGCCGATGCCGCCACTGGCGCCTGTGATGATGACATTCAGATGTTTGAGTTCCATATTGGTCACCGTTTTCAGGAGGCCAGCGCCAAGGCCTGGGCCGGCGCCAGCTCGCGGAAGATGTTGCCGTAGAGGCGGTAGAAGTTGTTGGCTGCGTGAATGATCAAGGCCTGTTCTTCGGGATCCTCAATCCGGTTCATCAGCCCCTCAAAGAAATGGATATGTTGCTTATCCAGTTCGCCGTGAGACTTGAGATAACTGAAGGCCGAATCCGGCAGCCCCAGGCGCGATTGCACTTTCTCGGCTGCCAGCAGCGCCAGATTAATGCTGGTGCCTTCCAGTACATTGACCATGCCGAAAAAGCCCAGCGGACTTACCCGATTCACCATGTCGTAGGCGTAAGCCACCATGACCTCTGTGGCAAACAGCGGCGTGCTGCGTCTGGCCTTTTCCTTGTCAAAACCGCAGGCGGCTATGTCATTGAGGATCCACTCCTGGTGGCCTTGCTCCTCTTCGATATACTCGGCTACCGCCACCCTGAGCCATTCCTTGCTTTCCGGCAGTCTGGCGCCTGTGGCCATGAGCAGCGGCGAAGTGTGCTTCACATGGTGATAGGCCTGGTGCAGGAAGGCGACATATTCCTCCAGGCTTATCTCTCCTTGCAGGCATTTGCCTATGATAGGACTGGCCAGCAGATACTCGCGGCCGCTCTGGGTTGCTTGTTGTAATTGGTCGTAGAAATTCATTATAGGGCTCCCTCAATATATGGGGTTTCAGATAGATAGAGCTGTTCTATTTGAGCGGCCAGGGCGCTCAGTAGTGAGGCGCGCTTGACCCTGCCATTGGCTGTGGTGTGAGGCTTGAGCTCGGTTTCATTCAGTCTTATCCAGCGTTTGATCCTGGCGTAGTCGGGCAGTGTGGCATTGACCGCATCCAGCCAGACCTGGAGCTGTTCATTGCTGACTTGGAGCGGAGCGCACAGCAGCGCGCTGAGCCAGGGTTTGGCGTCGCCAAGCACCATACACTGACTCAGCAGCGGTTTGGCCATCAGCGCCGACTCCACCCACTCAGGGCTGATATTGCGGCCAAAGGAGCTGATAAGCAGATGCTTGCGGCGCCCGTTAATGGCGAGCACACCTTTATCGAGTTGGCCAAGGTCGCCGGTGGCGATTTCTCCCTGGCCCCAAGTCTCGGGTTGGCCGAGATACCCCAGGTGACTGGCGCCGCCGACATGGATTTCGCCGCCGCGAATGGTGACTTTGCAGTGAGGCAACACAGTGCCGGCAAAGCCGGGAGTGTCTTTATCCGGGGTGTTGAGCGCCACGACAGAGCCACATTCCGACAGGCCGTAACCCTCATAAACCGGCAATCCAAGCTCCCTGGCCCGCAGCAGCAACTCGGGGGCGACCTTGCCGCCACCGACGGCGACAAAGCGCAGTGAGTCCGGCGCTTGCCAACCTTGCTCGCAGGCACCGACCAGCAGTGTCAGCAACTGAGGAATGAGGATCATGCTGCTCGGCTGCGCTTGGCTTATGGTCTGCAGCAGCGCCCGGCTGTCGAGTCTTGAGCTGCCGTGCATGCCGCGTGCTTTATCCGAGGGCAGCAGCACAGTGCCGCCGCACAGCAAGGGGCTGTAGATACCGGCGATGTTTTCCAGCAAGGTGCTCAAGGGCAACAGACAAAGATGCCGAGGACAGGGCATGGCCGTGACTGTGGCAAGCGATTCGGCCACCCGCCATTGATGCTCGCTGCTGAGACACACCCCCTTGGGATTACCGGTAGAGCCTGAGGTAAAGGTGATTTTGGCTGTGCCCTGAGGGACTTGCGGAAAAGCCGCCGTTTTCTCGGCGCAAGTGCTCTGTTGACCCGGATGTCCGTAGCAGAGCTGTCCGTCAGATAGCTGCTCGTCGGATAACTGCCTGTGGTATAAATGCCAGCCGTGTAGATTGCAGCCCGGTTCAATGAGACCTTGGTAAGGCGTGAAGCCCTTTGGCAAACAAGGCTGAATTTGTGGGCTTTCGCTCAGCACCAGCTCAACCGAGGTTTGTTCAAGGCAGCTTGCCAACTGATCTTGGGAGAAAAACAGCGGCAAGGGCAGGCAAAGAACTCCCGCCTGCTGGCAGGCGAGATCCAGTATTGCCCACTGCACACTGTTGTCGGCATGCAGTGCCAGGCTACGGATATTCAGGCGTTTGAGGAAGTCACTGTAGCGGCGGATTTCTGTTTTCAGTTCAAAGTAGCTGAGTTGCCGTTCAGCATCGATAAGGGCAATGGACTGATCTTCGCCGTTGAGTTTGCCTAGAACATCCCAATCAAGGTTTGTTCCGGCGCCTGACTCAGAGGTATTGGCTTGGCTTAATGGGGGCGATGGAGTCATAGGTTTGGCTCCCGGGTCCTGGCATAAGCCAATTCGGCCGCCATGGAGTTGATATCCGATTCGTGCCTTTGTGCCAGTCGTCTCAAGCGGGGACTGGTTTCTATCACCTCTTGGGCGAGGCGCAGATCGCCAATCATGACTCTGGGGTTGTTGCGGTAGTAATTGCCCCAGATGGCGCTGTCACCTTCCAGTCGCTCAGGATCGGCGCTGCACAGCTGCATGGGCGAAAAGCCCAGCAGTTTCATCAGCGCCTCTACCTGCTCTGTGACGGTAAAGACCATATACTCAAAACCGGCTCTGGCCAGAGTAGCTGCAAGTGACCTTTCCCCCGAATTTAAGACCATGACATTGATGAGATTTCCAATACACTAGAGCCAATGGAGATCTCAACATGAAGAAACGTTACACCGAAGAACAAATCATCAAGGCCATCAAACAGCATGAGGCAGGAGCAAAAGTCGATGACATTTGCCGTGAAATGGGCATATCCACTGGCACTTTCTATAACTGGCGCAGCAAGTATGCCGGGCTGGAAGTGAACGAAGCGAAGCGGCTGAGGGAGTTGGAAGCGGAGAACAACAAGCTCAAAAAGATGTTGGCCGACAAGATGCTGGAAGTCGAAGCAATGAAGGATGTGCTGTCAAAAAAGTGGTAACGCCAGCGGCCAAAAAGCCTGTTGCTCAACACTTGATTGAGGGATTCAGCCTCAGTGAGCGAGTAGCCTGTAAGCTGGCTGGGCTTAGCCGGACTGCATTTCGCTATCAACCCAGGAAAAAGCCAGACAATGGGCTCAGACAGCGACTGAAGGCGCTGGCGACGCAATATCCTCGCTATGGGTATCTGATGCTACATGGTTTGCTCAGGGGGGAAGGCTGGGTCAAAAACCGCAAACGAACCTATCGGCTCTACACGGAGGAAGGCTTGCAGGTCAGGACGAAGAAGCGCAAGAAGTTAACCCGGCCAAGGCAGCCCATGGAGGTGCCAACAGCCCCCAATCAACGTTGGTCTATGGACTTTGTGTCAGACCAACTCAGCAATGGTCGCCGCTTTCGGGTACTGAATGTCGTGGATGATTATTCGCGGGAAATGGTCGGTCAATTAGTCTCTGTGGCCATTAGTGGTAGGCAGGTCGCCAGATTCTTGGACCAATTGATGGAAGAGCGAGGCAAACCCAAGAAGGTTACTTGCGACAATGGGACAGAATTTACCAGCAAGGCAATGTTCTTCTGGAGTAAGGAAACGGGCGTCACACTGGGCTTTATCCAACCAGGAAAGCCGACGCAAAATGCCTTTGTGGAAAGCCTGAATGGCAAATTCAGGAATGAATGTCTGAATCAGCATTGGTTCAGAACCTTAGACGAAGCCAGATACGAAATCGAGCTATGGCGTGAACACTACAACCATGTTCGCCCTCATAGTTCACTGAACTATATGCCGCCTGTTGCGTATGCCAAGCAAGCAGCATAAGCTGGAAAATCTCATCAAGAGATTGGTACTAATCTCGGGGAAAGATCACAAGCAGTACCAGCAGCAGTGGCCCTGAACTCTTGTTGGTGAGTGCCAGATTGCCCACCTCTACCAAGGAAGCCCTGTCCACCGGGCGTTTGGTCAGCAGCGCCACTTGCTGCTCTATGGGATCCTTGAGATATTGCTCCAGAAACAAGGGGTGGTAACAACCGGCTCTGAGTCCGAAGGCACCCTGAGGCTGCCCCTTCATGCTCAGCTGCAGTAAGAAAGGCAAAAATTCCTTGAGCTTGGCACCATGCACCTGAAAGTACTTTGCGGCGATATAGCCTTCGACCTCAGTGCGGCCCTCTGCCTGCTCATGGAACAGGCGACACTCGGGAAGCGAATGAGGTGGGTTGGCAGAGCTTGGGACGTCCTTTTCCAGGGCAGACAGGGGAAACTGCTTGACCATAGAGATACTCCGGATCTGTTAACCAGTATCCAGAGCCTAGAAAAGCAGTCTTAAGAAATACTTATGTATCCATTAATGTTTTATCAATTAGATAAAAATCAATTGGTTGGTTTTAGCTTTTATCGCTCTTTCGCCGTTTGGGGCAATACAACAGCCCCAAAAGCAGCAGCAAGCCACTCAGCCCCAGTACCGGCCATTGACCGACCCGGCTGAACAGGGTCTGGCCCTCGACCAGCGGCACTTCAGCCGTGAGCACGCCCTCGACAAACTGCGGTAGTTTGGCACTGATATTGCCAAATTCATCCACCACGGCGGTGACGCCATTGTTGGTGGCCCGCAGCAGAGGCCGACCCAACTCGGCCGAGCGCATCTGGGCTATCTCCATGTGTTGCAGTGGGCCATTGGACTCACCGAACCAGGCATCGTTGGAGACGGTCAGCAACACCTGGGTATCCTCGGCGACATTGGCCCTGAGTTGCTCGGGGAAAGCGATTTCATAACAGATAGCCGGTGCCAGCGTATGACCCAGCGCCGTCAGGTTGTTTTGCTGATAACTGCCTCTGGCAAACGAGGACATGGGCAGGTTGAAAAAGGGCGCCAGCGGCCGCAGCAGCGACTCCATGGGTACAAACTCGCCTATGGGCAGCAGGTGATGCTTGCGGAACTGGTTGTTGCCAGCTGCGCTATAGTCGGCGTTCTCCTGCTGTTTCTGATGATGATTCCCCAGCACGATCAGCGAGTTGTAGAAGTCGCCATTTCGCTGGCTGATGATACCTGTGATGATGGCGGCATCCCGCAGATTGGCAACTTTGTTGGCGTTGTCGAGAAACTCTGCCACAATGCTTTCCGGGGCCGGTATCGCTGCCTCGGGCCAGATCACCAAGTCTCTGTCCAGATGCGGGCGGGAGAGATCCATATATTTGAGCATAGTCGGCCAGAGCGCGTCCGGATCCCACTTCATGCTTTGGGGAATATTGCCCTGCACCAGCGCCACGCTGAGGGTCTCGCCGGTGCGCTCAACCGTTGAAAATCGCGGCGCCTGCCATACGAGCAGGGCCAGTAGCGCCGAGTTCACCACCAGGCTGAGCCAGCGGCGTTTGAGTAGCAGCACCAGGCTTGCTGCCAGCAGCGCCACCGTAAAACTGAGTCCCAAAGTGCCTATCATTGAGGCCAGCGGCTTCAAGGGGCCCGAGGTTTGGCTATAGCCGCCCCAGAGCCAGGGAAAGCCGGTGAGCACCCAGCCCCGCAACCATTCACACAGAGTCCAGAGCGCTGGAAACAGCCCCAGCAGTTGCCAGTTATGGCGCTTGGGCGCCAGTCGGGCCAGCAGGGCACCGGCCAGCGCCGGATATAAGGCCAGATAGAGGGCCAACAGGGCCATCAGGCCTATGGAAGCAATCAGCGGCAAGCCACCGAATCTGTCCATGCTGACATGCACCCAGCTGATCCCGAAGGCGAAGGCGCCAAAACCAAAGCTGAGCCAATAGCCAAAACTGGCCTTGGGGGAAAGCTTGTCACTGTGCCAAAGGCCAAAGGCCAGCGCCAGCGGGTAGATGGGCCAGAGATCGTAGGGGGCAAAGGAAAGTGCCGTACTGGCACCGGCCAAAAAGGCCAGTACCAGACGCAGCTTGGGGTGGCGTTGTAGCGCCGCTAATGTGGACTTCACTGGTCGTTACTGTCTTCAGTATCGTTGGGATCGGGCAGTTTCACCCTGAGTTGCAATAAACGGCGGGTATCGGCACTGATGACTTTAAATTCAATGCCATCGATGACGATCTTCTCGTTGCGCTCCGGCAGGTGGCCGAAGGCGTGGGACACCAATCCGCCGACTGTGTCGAACTCTTCATCACTGAAATGGGTGTTGAAGGTTTCGTTGAAATCTTCAATCTCGGTCAGTGCCTTGACCATGTAAACCCGGTTACCGGCTTTACGGATCTCAGACTCGTCGCTGTTGTCGTGATCGAACTCATCTTCGATATCGCCGACAATCTCTTCGAGAATATCTTCAATGGTGACCAAGCCGGAAACACCACCGTATTCATCGACCACTATCGCCATATGGTAGCGTTGGGAACGGAACTCTTTGAGCAGCACATCCACTCTCTTGCTCTCGGGCACCACAACGGCCGGGCGGATCACTTTTTCCAGTGAGAAGGGTTCTTCACTGTTGTTGAAGCCGTACTTCAGCAGATCTTTGGCCAGCAGTATGCCTTCGATATGGTCTTTGTCTTCATTGACCACAGGAAAGCGGGAATGAGCAGAGTTGATGACAGTGTTGAGCAGTTCCTCAACAGAGTCATTGAATTGGATGGCGACAATCTGCGCTCTGGGGATCATTATGTCCCTTACACGCAAATCAGATACCTCTAAAACACCTTTTATCATCTCGCGGGTATCTTCTGTGATGAGCTCACGCTGCTCGGCATCGTGGATCACCTCAACCAGATCTTCGCGATTTTGAGGTTCGCCCTGGAATAACTGGCTTACTCGGTCAAACCAGCCTTTCTTATGGGCGCTGGTACTCGGGGGGATATCGTCACTCATAGTGTTCTTCATGACAGGGCGAACCCTGGCAATTATTGCTCCTTGTATGGGTCAGTAAAACCTAAGCTTTCAATAAGTTGGGTCTCTAGCGACTCCATTTCTTCGGCTTCGGCATCTTCGATGTGATCATAACCTAGCAGATGCAGGCAACCGTGCACAACCATATGTGCCCAGTGCGCCTGTAGCGGTTTATGCTGTTCACGGGCTTCATTTTCAACGACTGAAACGCAAATGACAAGATCCCCGAGTAATGGCAGGGTTATTCCAGGTGGCGCTTCAAACGGAAATGACAGCACATTGGTGGGCTTGTCTTTGCCGCGATAGTCCCGGTTCAACTGCTGGCTCTCTTCACTGTCCACCAGACGTATGGTCAGCTCGGCCTGCTCCATACTATTGCCTATGGCAGTACGGGCCCAGAGCTCGAAATCGCTCTGGGATGGCAGATTTTGCGATTCTGTTGCCAGTTGCAGGTCCAGCTGCAGATCAAGACTCATGGGCGCCGGCCTCTGTCAGTTGATATTGGCTGTCGCGTTGGGCCTTGGCCGCCTGCTGGCGCTGATCGTGTGCTTCATAAGCTTCCACTATGCGGGCCACTACTGGGTGGCGCACCACATCCTGGGCCTGGAAGAAGTTGAAGCTGATCTCTTCCACTTCGCTCAGTACTTCAATGGCGTGGCGCAGGCCTGACTTGGCGTTGCGCGGCAGATCTATCTGGGTAATGTCACCTGTGATCACCGCCTTGGAGTTGAAGCCGATACGGGTGAGGAACATCTTCATCTGTTCCACCGTGGTATTTTGGCTCTCATCGAGAATGATAAAGGCATCGTTGAGGGTGCGGCCACGCATATAGGCCAGCGGCGCGACCTCGATAACATTGCGTTCTATCAGTCGCTCGACCTTCTCAAACCCGAGCATCTCAAACAGGGCGTCATACAGAGGCCTGAGGTAAGGGTCTACCTTCTGGCTCAGATCGCCGGGCAGGAACCCCAGCTTCTCACCGGCTTCCACCGCAGGGCGGGTCAGCAGAATGCGGCGGATCTCCTGACGCTCCAACGCATCCACGGCGGCGGCAACGGCCAGATAGGTCTTGCCGGTACCGGCGGGGCCTATGCCGAAGGTGATGTCATGGCGCACTATGTTGGCCACATATTGGGTCTGGTTGGGATTGCGCGGCTTAATCACCCCTTTGCGGGTCTTGATATAGTGCTCTTTGGGTTCTGCACCGCTGTCGTCGGCTTCCAGGGCAATGGCTTCCTGAATGGCGATATGCACCTGCTCGGGCTCCAGATCCGGGGTCGAGCCTTTTACCGGCGCGGTTTCGACATAGAGCTGTTTCAGCAGGTTGTTGGCCGTGAGGCAGTTACGCGGCTGGCCGACAATCTGAAAATGGTTGTTGCGGTAGCTTATCTCGACGCCCACCCGGCGCTCGAGCTGCTTGATATTGTCATCGAACGGACCACACAGAGACGCCAGACGGCGGCTGTCGGCCGGTTCGAGATACAGATTCATGGTGGTTAATTTGTGAGACAAACAAAAACTCCTGTTGATGTCATCTTTGATCAGTTTACGAGCGTGAAGGCATAAATGCTAACGGAAAATCGAGCCTAAAATAAAACGGCCCGGGTCCGAAGAGCCGGGCCGCCGTGGAAGTCTCGGCGCTTACGGGGTGAACTGAGTCACACCCAGGGTATCTTCCTGATTATGCTTGGCCAGAATATCACTGGGGCGCAGGCTCTTGCGCAAGTCCATCTCATCTTCACCGCGAACAAACTTGCCGCGCAGCGAGTTGGTGTAGACATCGACGATTTCCACGTCCACGAAGCTGCCTATGTGCTTGGGCTGGCCTTCGAAGTTGACCACCCGGTTGTTTTCGGTGCGGCCGCGCAGCTCCATGGGGTTCTTGACCGATGGGCCTTCCACCAGAATTCGTTGCACTGTGCCCAGCATCTGGCGGCTGTAGCGCTGCGCCTGTTGGGTGATCCTGTCCTGCAGGATTGCCAGGCGCTGCTTTTTCTCTTCCATATCCACATCATCCGGCAAGTCGGCCGCCGGGGTGCCGGGGCGGGCACTGTAGATAAAGCTGAAGCTGTGGTCGAAGCCCACTTCTTCAATCAGCTTCATGGTGTCGGCAAAATCTTCTTTGCTTTCGCCGGGGAAGCCGATGATAAAGTCGGAGCTTATCTGAATATCCGGTCGCGCCTTGCGCAGACGGCGAATGATAGACTTGTACTCGATTGCCATATGGCCGCGCTTCATCTGGGTCAGAATACGGTCTGAACCCGATTGCACCGGCAGGTGCAGGAAGCTGACCAGCTCAGGAGTGTCTTCATAGACATCGATAATGTCCTGGGTGAACTCTATCGGGTGGCTGGTGGTAAAGCGGATGCGGTCGATACCGTCGATGGCGGCCACATAACGCAGCAGCTCGGCAAAGCTGCAAATTTCGTCATCATGGGTCAGGCCGCGATAGGCGTTAACGTTTTGCCCCAGCAGGTTGACTTCACGCACCCCTTGCTCGGCCAGTTGAGCGATTTCCAGGATGATGTCATCCAGTGGCCGGCTGACTTCTTCGCCGCGGGTATAGGGCACCACGCAGAAAGAGCAGTACTTGCTGCAGCCTTCCATGATGGAGACAAAGGCGGTGGGGCCTTCGGCGCGGGGCTCGGGCAGACGGTCGAACTTCTCGATTTCCGGGAAGCTGACGTCAATCACCGCCTGGTCGCCGCTGCGAACCTGGTTGATCATCTCTGGCAGACGGTGCAGGGTTTGGGGGCCAAAGATAATATCCACGCACTGGGCGCGTTCTTTTATCGCCTTGCCTTCCTGCGAAGCCACACAACCACCCACGCCAATGATCAGCTCAGGATTCTTGTCTTTGAGTGTTTTCCAGCGGCCCAGCTGATGGAATACCTTTTCCTGTGCTTTTTCACGAATAGAACAGGTATTGAGCAGCAGAATATCTGCCTCATCAGCCTCTTCGGTCAGGGTGTAGCCCTGAAATTCGTTTAACAGATCGGCCATCTTGGATGAGTCGTACTCATTCATCTGACAGCCCCAGGTTTTAATATGGAGTTTTTTACTCATCAGTTTTGCGTCGCTCTTCGGAACCACTTAAAAAATAGCGCGCCATTTTACCTGCTGTTAAGTCCGCTGACCAGCTTTTGAACGCCAGGGCTGAGAATTACTCTGGTTGCTGCAATACCCTTTCAACCTGTGCGGGTAAACGGTTGGCGGCCACCTGAATATTTTGCTGCTGGTAGAACTGCTCGGCCATCTCCAGGTTGCTGCCACGGGCCTGGGCATAGATGTCCTCCAACACATCCAAATGAAAGCCGGCCATGGTTTCCGTGATTTGTTGATATAGGGCATAATTCAGCGACGAGCGATAGGTTACAGTTATCACTTCCATCTGGTCTGCCGTGGTGGCGGCCAGAACATGACCAGAAGTAAAGGCAGCCGGGACGACAAGGGCTGCGGCTATCAGGCTGCTGGTAAGTTTGCGCATGGTATCCTCACTTGTTGATGTCTATAACCGCATATGCGGTGTTTGCCATGACAGATACTGCTTGGACACTCAGAGGCTAGCCTAAGGTTGCCAAGGCTCGTGTGTCGGCTTGTAAGCAGGTGTTTCAGGAGGGCCGGCAGCAACATTTGCTCATGATTGAAGCCAAAACAGTTACCATTGAACACAACTCTGTGGCCGAGGCGGCAGAGAAGAGAGACAGCAGGAAAGGCATAGTGACAGAACAACATGAGACCAAGGATATCGTCATCATAGGTGGCGGTATGGTGGGCGCGGCGACGGCGCTGGGGTTGGCCAAACTCGGGCTGGAAGTGGCGCTGGTGGAGGCCTTTGAACCCGAGGCCTTCGATGCCTCGCAACCTCTGGATGTCAGGGTCTCGGCCATCAGTGTGGCATCGGAGGCGCTACTCGAGCGCCTGGGAGCATTCGATACTCTGCTCGGAATGCGCCATGTGGCTTATCGTGGCCTGGAAACCTGGGAAATGGAAGGCTGCATTACCCGTTTCCATGCCAGTCAGATCAAGGCCGAGCGTCTCGGCCACATAGTGGAAAACCGTTTGGTGCAGCTGGCACTGTGGCAGGAATTCGACAACTACCCCAATCTGACCCTCTGCTGCCCGGCCCGGGTCGGGCGCATGGTGCGCTCCAGCGTGGGTATAGAGGTGAGTCTGGACGATGGCCGGGTGTTCGATGCCCGTTTGCTGGTGGGTGCCGATGGTGCCAACTCCAGAGTGCGTCAATGGGCCGGAATTGGCATCAGTGGTTGGGATTATTCCCAGTCCTGCATGCTGATCAATATCGCCACCGAGTGCGATGAGCAGGATGTGACCTGGCAACAGTTTACTCCGCAAGGGCCGCGCTCCTTGCTGCCATTGCCGGGCAAAAATGCGTCCTTGGTTTGGTATGACGATGCCAAACAAGTTCGCAGTTTGATGCAGCTCAGCGACAGCCAACTGAAGCAGGCAATCATCAATCACTTCCCGGATAGGCTGGATCCCCATTTCGAAGTGTTGGCCAAGGGCAGTTTCCCGCTGACCCGGCGCCATGCGCAGCAATACTACCGCGACAACCTGGTGATCCTGGGGGATGCGGCTCACACCATTAACCCGCTGGCGGGGCAGGGGGTTAACCTGGGCTTTAAAGACGTCGAAGCCTTGATAGCGACAATCACCCAGGCGCTGGAGAAGGGCGAAGACTGGTCAAAGGCCACAGTGCTTGAAGGGTTCCAAAAGCAGCGTTGGTTTGACAATCAGTTGATGATGACAGGTATGGATCTCTTCTATGCCGGTTTCAGTAACGATCTGCTGCCACTTAAACTGTTGCGTAACGCCGGGCTCAAGCTGGCGGATATCAATACCCCGGTCAAGCAGCAAGTGCTCAAGTATGCGCTGGGGCTGAGATAACCCCGGTCGATTTGTTGATTGTCGCAAGAGAGTGCTAAAATGCCGCGTTTTTACAAGAATGCGGCATTTTTCATTGGCTTTCACGCAGTGTTTGGGCCTGTAACAGCCAAGCTTCAAGAGCGGTGAATATGTGCCTGGCCTTGTCCGGCCTTCGCAGAACTTCTCGTTGAATAAACAGACTGATAGAGACTGATGACAGAGATTAAACTTATCGTCGGGCTGGCCAATCCCGGCGCCGAGTATGCCCAGACCCGCCATAATGCCGGCGCCTGGTATGTGCAGGAGCTGGCCAGAGGTTGCGGTGCCCAGCTCAGTGCCGACAGCAAGTATTTTGGCCTGACCGCCAGAGTTACGCTCAAGGGCCGCGATGTGCGCCTGCTGATCCCTTCCACTTATATGAACCTGAGTGGCAAGTCGGTGGCGGCATTGGCGAACTTCTTCCGTATTCAACCGGAGGAGATTTTGGTGGCACACGATGAGCTGGACATGCCGCCGGGTGTGGCCAAGTTCAAGCTTGGCGGTGGTCATGGCGGTCATAACGGCCTCAAGGACATTATTGCCAAGCTGGGCAACAACAAGAATTTTTATCGTCTGCGGATTGGCATAGGTCACCCCGGGGACAAGAACAAAGTCAGCGGCTATGTGCTTGGCAAGGCGCCGAGTACTGAGCAGTCGCTGATCGATGCCGCGGTAGATGAAGCGGTGCGCGCCACTGATATCCTCTTTGCCGAGGATATGACCAAGGCGATGCACAGGCTGCACTCCTTTAAAGCGGTCTAAGATTATCCAGGCGTCTGACGCCTGTTTCATTATCCTGTCCGGGGCCGAGTGCGCCGGACTCAAATTAGAGAGAAAGGTAAACATCATGGGTTTTAAATGCGGCATCGTTGGTCTGCCAAACGTCGGTAAGTCAACTCTGTTCAATGCGTTAACCAAGGCTGGCATCGAAGCGGCAAACTTTCCCTTCTGTACCATAGAACCCAACACAGGTGTGGTGCCAGTGCCGGATGCTCGTTTGGACGCCCTAGCTGAAATCGTTAAGCCTGAGCGGGTACTGCCGACCACCATGGAGTTTGTGGACATTGCCGGTCTGGTTGCCGGAGCATCCAAGGGCGAAGGTCTGGGTAACAAGTTCCTGGCCAACATCCGTGAAACCGATGCTATCGGCCATGTGGTACGTTGCTTCGAGAACGACAATATTGTTCACGTGGCCAACAAGGTTGACCCGGCCGGTGATATTGAAGTGATCAATACCGAACTGGCACTGGCGGATCTCGACAGTGTTGAGCGTGCCATACTGCGTCAGCAAAAGCGCGCCAAGGGTGGTGATAAAGACGCCAAATTTGAAGTCGAAGTACTGGAAAAACTCAAGCCGGTACTGGATGAAGGCCATATGCTGCGTACCCTGGATTTGAGCAAAGAGGAGCTGGAAGCCGTGGCTTACCTGAACCTGCTGACGCTCAAGCCAACCATGTATATTGCCAACGTTTCTGAAGATGGCTTCGACAATAACCCGCATCTGGATACAGTGCGTGCCATTGCCGAAAAAGAAAATGCTGTTGTGGTGCCTGTGTGCGCCGCTATCGAGTCAGATCTGGCGGAAATGGATGAGGAAGAGCGCAGCGAGTTCCTCGAAGAGCTGGGCCTGGAAGAGCCAGGGCTTGATCGGGTGATCCGCGCCGGTTACGAATTGCTGACACTGCAAACCTACTTCACCGCCGGGGTGAAAGAAGTTCGTGCCTGGACTGTGACTGTCGGTTCTACCGCACCGCAGGCGGCCGGTAAAATTCACACCGACTTTGAGCGCGGCTTTATTCGGGCTCAGGTTATGGCCTATGATGACTTTGTTCAGTTCAAGGGCGAAGCCGGTTGTAAGGAAGCGGGTAAGCTGCGGGTGGAAGGGAAAACCTATATCGTCAAAGACGGCGACGTGATGCACTTCCTGTTTAACGTGTAAAAGCGACTCTAAATGGGCGATAGAACACGGATTTGCGTATCTGTTGCCCAGTTTGATGGGTTTATAGGCAAACAGCTGGGGTGGCGGGATTTAGCCTAAAAAAGCTGTTGACCTGAATAACCTGAATAAGCATAATACGCCCCGTTCCTCGGCACGGGGAACAACAAAGTTATCGTGGCTATGTAGCTCAGCTGGTTAGAGCACAGCACTCATAATGCTGGGGTCGCAGGTTCAAGTCCCGCCATAGCTACCATCCTTCTTGGGATGTTAAAAATAAGAGACACTGCGGGAGTGGTGAAATTGGTAGACACGCCAGATTTAGGTTCTGGTGCCGCAAGGTGTGAGAGTTCAAGTCTCTCCTCCCGTACCATATTTGTCTCTTATTGAACTAACTTTGATTATTGGTGGGGTATCGCCAAGCGGTAAGGCACCGGGTTTTGATCCCGGCATTCCCAGGTTCGAATCCTGGTACCCCAGCCATCTTTACCAAGTTTATATATTGGGGTATCGCCAAGCGGTAAGGCACCGGGTTTTGATCCCGGCATTCCCAGGTTCGAATCCTGGTACCCCAGCCATAAACGCTAAAGAGAAAAATACAGTGGCTATGTAGCTCAGCTGGTTAGAGCACAGCACTCATAATGCTGGGGTCGCAGGTTCAAGTCCCGCCATAGCTACCATGTTTCTTTAGCAGCAAACTTGGTCTTCACGAGTCTTAAGATTCGTATCGGTTAACACCGACCCTGATGGGGTATCGCCAAGCGGTAAGGCACCGGGTTTTGATCCCGGCATTCCCAGGTTCGAATCCTGGTACCCCAGCCATATTCAACGAAAGAGCCCGTCATAGACGGGCTTTTTTGTGTCTGTTTTTCATCGTTTGAACTTGTCTGCTATTGGCGCATCGGCCGGGATCCCGGCTATTTCGCACCGGCGATCCTGCGACATGGCGAGAGTTACCGGCGATAGTGGTGTAGCAGCGCTCTTTCGAGCGCCAGCCAAAGATGGCTACAGTTCCGCCTGTGCCTGGAAATCCGTGTATGCCTGTAAACTTGTGCATGCCTGTAAACTAGTGCCAAGATTTCACCGAACCAGAGTCATACCTGCCTTGAGCTATCAAGCTTCTACTCGACTTTCAGCTTCTGTCGCAGACTCTCATCTCTAGCGGCCTTGGTGACTTCGAGAGCGATATTGCGCCTGAGGCGAATTAACCAACTGTCGATTTTGGCTTGGTCCATTTTGCAATCGCAGCGGCTGGAGAGCAGGCTAAGCTGCAGTTCCTGTTGCTGCCGTGCTACTTCTACTTCGACCGTGTATCCCTTGTAGTTATTGAGCCGGGCGAGCCAGGTGCCATCTGCGGCAGTTTCCAGTTCCCAGCTATCCCGGGTAACGGCCCGCTGCAACATGGCGGGGATATCTTGCACATAACCACCTGTGGGTACTGGGTTTTGCCAGCGTTGCAATTGATATTCAGTCTCGGCGGAAGCCGGGTTCAGCCATAACAGATTCAGCAGTAGCGGCAGTAGTATTCGTTTCATGATTTTTTCAGCTCCTGGGCGATGGAGAGACGCAGATTCTTGATGTAGTTGTAATAGCCGCGGCCATTCTTGTAGCAGATATCATCAATCAGCTTTTTGCAGACAAAATCCCCCAGGGCGGCGTGGTATTTAAGCTGAATATAGTTGGCGTCGTATTCAATGCGCATCACATTAGTGTCGCCACGATAGTCGAAACGGGCCAGGATATAGCCCTCACCTTCGCCCTCGTATACCCAGGCAAAGCCCTTGGTGCTGAGCATACCTTCGAGAATGGCATAACGAACCTGGGCCTCACTGGCTCCCGCTACCGGGATCTCTTTATGAACGGCTTCGATATAGCTGTTTGAGGATTTGGGCTTGGCATTTTTGTTGATGACTAGCTCGCCCGGGGCGGCTTGCAACGACAGGGAGAAACCGAGGGCGAATAACGCCCCCAGAATGGATTGGACTTGCATATCAGAATCCTTCTGAAAAAGGCTGCGAAAGTCCGAGTCTAGCGAAAAGCCAAGGCACTTGAAAGAGTGCTTGAAACAGCTCTTGAAAGAGAAATTAGAGCAAACCTTCCATACGCTGGCGTTGCATCTCTTTGGCAACTCGTTGCATCTGCATTGGTGTGCCCAAGGTCAAGCGATTCCAGCCTTCAAGCCCAGAGAAGGTACGGCCCACCAGAATGCCGGCCTGCTGCATCCGCTTGCGATAGTCTTCATTGTTACCTTTGATGCGGTGGAAAATAAAACTGGCGTTGAGCGGCAGATAGTCGAGCCCCAGCTGTTTGAGTGTGGCAATGATAATGGCACCGGCTTCTAAGTTGTTGCTGCGGGTCTGCGCCAGCCAGGCGCTGTCATCCAACACTGCCGCTGCCCCATAGAGGGCAAACAGGTTGGCGTTGTCAAAACTCGCCTGGGCCTGCATGGTGGCTATCATTTCTGGAGTGGCAATGGCATAACCGGCCCTTAGTCCCGCCATTCCCCATGCTTTGGAGAACGTCTTGGTCAGCACTGTGTGTTTCTGGCCATTTTGGATGAACGGCAGCGCGGATTGGAAATCGCTACCGGCATACTCGCCATAGGCCTCGTCAATAATAAACTGCAGCGCGGGACTGGCCTTGGCCAGCCACTGTGCAACCGGCGCCTTGGGCAGCAAGAGGCCGGTTGGGTTGTTGGGGTTACACAGATAGACAATGGAAGGGCCAGGGTGTGCGGCCACGGCGGCTTGCATGGCGGCGATATCGGTTTGCAGCTCGGCGGTCAGTGGCACTTCTGTTACCTTGAGCCCCCGGGCCTTGGCATAGTCGGCCACTACGTCAAAGGTAGGCTTGGGCATCACCAACTGGCAGTGAGCGCTGGCCATGGCATCTATGGCGAACTTGAGTACTTCGGAAGAGCCATTGCCATAAATGAGCTGCTCTTGGCTGACACCGTGGTAGCTTGCCAGGCGCTTGAGCAAAGCCTGACGGGCACTGTCGGGATACAGGTGCGCCTCGCCCATATGCTGCATAATGGCTTCCCTGGCACTGCTTGGCATCCCCAGCGGGTTTTCATTGAAGTTCAGCGCCAGGGGACCCTTGGAGGCAGTAGCCTGGGCCTGCTCCTGAGAAGATAAAGAGAAATTACTGCAGCCACTGAGCCCCAGTGCGGTACCGGCTAAACCGGCCTGAATAAAATGCCTACGACTTAATTGCATGTTTATTATGATGTTCTGGATAAGAGGGCGCTCAGTCTACCCAGAGGAAGAGAGAAAATAAATGAATTTTTATTCATTATTTGAAGCTTGTTATTCTTTGGGTTTTAGTTGCTAGGACCAAGTTCATTGGTAAGTTTTGGCTTCAAGCCATAAATAGCCGCTGTGCCAGCGGCGTAAAGTCGTGGTGTTCCACACCACACCGGGCAAGGGGCTTTGCTTGTCCAAAGCCCCTTGCATCCCCAAGGACACCCCGACGTAGCCGAAATCCCCGCTGGCTTATGAAGCAAATTGGCTACACTCAGGACTCGCCTCCTTGCTCGACCTTCGAGCCTCGACATCCCTGTCTCGGCTACGCCAATTTACAACAACGCCAGCGGCGGCTCCGAAGGGGGAATTGGTGCAATTCTGTTAGTACCGAGTAGCTTGAAACATCTGAAGAGTTTGCAGACATACACCTATTTTCCAGGCACAGGCGGGACTGTGACCGTCGAAAACAGGGACGTTTTCGTCGAGGCTACATGGACGTATTCACGCCGTGTCACAGGATCGCCTGTGCGAAAAGCGCACCGCAGGTGATGGACTACACCGTGGCCGGAAGCTCGGCCAGTACTAACTTAGGAACTTTTAGCTGGAAGCTATGATAGCCGCTGTGCCAGCGGCTTAAAGTCGTGTCGTTTTGGGTTCCAACCCAGTCAATTCTGTTGTAAAAACAAACCAAATCAGGGTTTTGTTGCCTTTGTCAAAACTTGACCTTTGGCTAATTGTTTTCAAATTCAGTACTGGCTATTGTATAACCAGTTCAATCGCTTAGCTTTAGCACTTCCTTAAGCTTAAGGTTGGAGGTAGTAGCATTTTTCCTTTTTCAGCGGAATGCAGGGACGAACAGAGTTTGGACCCGTGCGGTAGCCATGGCTTTACTTAACGCTTTTTGTAGGGCCTGGTTGTAGGGCCCTTGGTTGTGCGGCTTGAAGTGCTCATGACAAGCACCTCATAACTGATTTTTATACAGTATTATTGACGTTCTGGACAACATGTCGGAAATTTGCGCGTTATTTCTGTAACATTTTAGAAAATAACATTAAATTCATAATGTTAAAAATACAGCTGGTAGATAATAGGTTTAGAAACCGCGCATGCGCGTTGGGCTGCAAGGGATATTTGGACTAAATTGTATTATATCCAGCTAATACAAACAGATAGCGATACGCGTTTACACTCCTCCGAGGACTAAAACGCGCATGCGCACTATACAGCTGTTAGCTTTACGGAGTAATTCGACCTGCATCGCATATGGAAATTGGAAAAAGGCAGCCCATTGCTTCGTGTGTTTGTGTGGCAAAATTTACCACAGAGGCAACTTAGAACTTTGATTCACAGGTTTGCTACCAAAGAAGCTGCAAAGTTAAAGCAAGGCAGCTCTGAGTTTTATGTTTGGCGTGTGCGCAGACTCAAAGCCGTTGCAGTTTTCGAGAAACGATTTGGCGGCGTACCGGCTATTTTCAAAATGCGTAAAATGACCGTTTTAAAGTCATATTACATAAATAACGGTGTTTACTTGTGGCCAACATCAACATTAATTACCACAAAATAAACAAAGCTAACAAACCGCGTCATTCGGGGCCTGCGGCCCCTGCGACGCTCACAAGCTCGCGCGCATGCGCGGGGCGTTATGTTTCGACAGGGATCGAGTAAATGAAGCTTATTGGAAGTAAAATGGAAAGTGACTTCCGTGAAGAGTTGATCCGATCCAACGAGGCGCTTCAAGCCCGTGATTCCAAGTTAAGAATGGCACTAGAGTCTGAAGGTCATGACTACATAAATTCTTATGTTCTGCATTACGTCCCTGAGCAGCTCGAAGACCTATACACAGTGTTGGTAGGTGGGACTTACGTAGTTGACGTAGAAATCGATAAGTACGACGGCTCTAAGAGCACAATAGCACAGAGACACGAGCTAAAGTCTTATCTGCTTAGGCTAAGTAGAATGAATCAAGTTAGGTTGGCGGTTGCGCAGGACTTGGCATGTTCAAAAACATAACAAACAAAGGCAGCATCGCCCTGCGGGCTGGACGCGCTAACGCGCGCCGCTGCTTGGGGCGTTGATATTATTCCCTTTGTCAAATAGGTAAAAGTGTCCTTACCGGAGACCCAAAAAATCTTCGGTAAGGACACTCTGACAGTCGGACTTTGGCGAGTAAGTGTCGGCGGTTGACCTTGCACTCTTTTGAATAGAACCGCGCGAGTTTGGTTATTCGCATTACTTGTGTTCGCCACATGAGCCTTGCTGATTTTTAATGAGTTTATCAAATAAACGCAGGTTGGTTGGGATTGTGCCATGGTAATGCACAGTCTCAGCAGACTTATCAGAAACCCAGGCCACGTCAGTGGTCTCCTTGTGTACGTCCAACCCGATAAAAAGTGTGTTAGCTTTAGACATGTCGGCCTCTTGTGATTGTTTGCCTATTGGATCAACAAACAGTGTGGCTCTGGTTTAACTAATCCACGAGAAAACACGGAGGCCGACATCTGCACAGGGAATCATTATGTCTATATGCCTTTATCATCTGGCAGTTACATTAAATAAAATAGAAAAAGGATATTTTGTGAAAAAAGCACTATTACCATTTATTATTCTTTCAGCAATGCTTTCAGGTTGTGCTACTCAACCTCCAAAAGCAGAGGATATAAAGCTCGCACCTAAAGATAGATTATACGACCAAAACCTATATAAGCCGGATGAAACTCGGACTATTCCAGTAAAAATCACTAGGGATGTAGGTTTACGTGGTTCTCTAGCTACTGTTTTTCTTAAAATAGATGGAAACTATGTGGTGTGGTTGAATATGAGCGAGGAAATCACAATTTACCTCGCACAAGGTGGATATGTTTTTGAGCTTGTCCACTCACTATGCCCTAAAGAGCAATTATGTAGTACGCTAACTGACGTTACAATTAAAAGTGGCTTCGATAATAACTTTCGAATCCATGTAGATGACGGTTTTTCCCTAATAAGATCAAAAACATAAATTGATATATAACAAGGTGATAACAATGGGCGCCCAGCATTAGCTGAGCAAGAATTATGAGTGTCCTTATTTTGGAGGCCGACACTTGCACAGAGTAAAAAATGGACACCCAGTATTAATGGCACGGAAGTAAACCCCGACTATGCTTTGTTTAGGCATTTAACAAGGAGGTTATTATGCCGCACCCTCACCGAACTCAAATCAGCCTTGACAAGAAATAACAAAGACACCCATTATTAGCTGAGTGAAGACTCTAGTTGCCTGGTTCACAGAAACACTGATGTTTTCACTGGGAGAAAATCATCTTTCAAACCTTTTGAGGGCCATTCAGTTATTGAAATGAGCGCAAAAGTCGAATTTCAGACACGGTGGAGGTCGGACAAAGTTCGATTGGAGAGAAATATCTTGGAGCCTCGGGAATTCAGCTAAACAACTTCTGACAATTAGCGGCCCCTTGCCTTCGTCGTCGTTGTAGGTGAGTACAGTAGTCTGTAAGAGATTCCAGTGTCCCAACCGGCCCCTTGAATAGACGGCTAAAATCAGTCGTTAACTTGAGCCAGTTGTCGATGGGGATGTTTAAACGATTCAAAATGGTTGTTGTGCCGGCAGTAATCTGGCCGCGCTTGTCGTGGCGGATAATGCGCCCGGTATCATCGACCAGTTGCAGATAATCTTTGGCTTCAAAGTGCAATCCTTGTGGCATGTTCAGCCGTTCATTGCCGACAAAGGGGAACAGCTCAGGTGTGTTTTCGCCCTGCATCGCGGCCCGTATCCGCCGTTGAATGCTGGTATAGTCTGAGTTCTCCGGGGTTTTGGCTATTCCCGCGCGGATTGGGTTCAAGTCAACATAAGCCATGCAGGCCAATACGGCTGCATCATCCAATAGCGCCTGGGATTTGAAGCGGCCTTCCCAGAAGCGACCGCTGCATCCGTCTTCCCGATTGGCTTGTCTGGCAATAGGTTCATTGAGCGCCCGCATAAACCAACTGATATCCATCAAACGTTGGCGATAGACTTCAGCGGTTTGTTGCAGGGTGAGATATTCAATATCAGAAAGTGTTTCACCGCGCAGAAAACGCTGGGATAACAGGGTTCCACTGTAAAGCAGGTGCCAACGCTGTAAAACCTGCTCCAATGTCCATTCAGTGGCGGTTTTCAAGTCGACTCTGAGTACCAAATGCAGATGATTGGACATGACTGCATAGGCACACAAGTCAATGGAAAAGACGGCCACCAGTTCCAATAGACGCGACTCAACCCAATCACGGCGATGTTCATAACTCTTGCCGGAATAATCATCAACGCCACATAGAAAGGCGCGACGTACACAGCGGGAGATGCAGTGATAGAAGGGGGTGTCCTCAAGACTGACTTGAGCATATCTTGGCCTCGGCATGGCATCCTTTCCTTTTCAAAGGCTCCATTCAAGCCTAGACAAGGTGAGATAAACCTGCCAAGAATTATGGGTGTCTCCATTTTGATTTCATAGAAAGCTTTAGTTGCCGCTAAAGCCTGGGTCTCACTTTACCCATTTGGCTTGGTTATTATCCATACAAAGCGTTCAAGAGGGACTTGGCACGCGTGGCATTTTCGGTTTGCAGTTTGTTTAGTGGTTAAGGCGTAATGCGGTCACTTTTGTAGTACGTGCCTGCGCCCCTTAACGCGGCGTTAGCCGTAATGGAGATTTGGATGATAAAAATAAGACCTGCAAGCGTTGAATCCATTTTTGAAGATTGGCCTGAACATTGGCCTAAAAAAGAACATTATGTATCGCAGCATGACGTTACGGAAAAGCAGTACTTTGAGTTTGAATCATTAGTAAATGGTAAGGCTAGTGAAACTGAAGTTGAAAAGTATTTTGCCTGCAATCCGGAAGTATTAGCATTAACCGCATTCTTGTTTTCGACAGGCCACCACGCAACTTGGATATACCCTAAACTAGAGCTACGCCCTTCTGCGGGTGACGCAAAAGGGGGAATGATTCCAGATTACGTCATTTCTGGTGCAAATAGTGATGGTTTGCAGTGGTTTATTCTCGAGTTAAAAGGCCCTCGCCAAAACGCTTTTGTTCACAAAGGTAAAAGAGTCTATCTTTCCGCAGATTCTAACAAGGGGATCTGTCAATTAATTAGCTACATCGATACTGCATCAAAATCTCAAGCATATTTGCGTGATGAACTAGGTCTTAAAGGTTTTCGTGAGCCTAGAGGTATTATTCTGATAGGCACGGAAGAAGAGTCCGAAGCAGAAATGGTTAGAGAATTTAAAGCTGCTTGGAATCGGATGCATCCGAATGCTCAAGTAATATCTTATTCTCGATTATTGCGGAAGCTTAAACAAAAAGTGTTTCCAAATTACGGCTAACAAACGACTATGGCGTCAATCCTTTATTTTGGGCGATGTTTTGGCCCCACATGATGCCATCTCGAAGCATAGAGTTTAGGATGACCACCATCTTGCGAACGCAGGCAATAATCGCCACTTTCTTTGGTTTTCCAGCTTCGAGTAATCGAGCGTAAGTGTCCTTGAAAACAGGATTACATTGCATGGCTGACATCATGGCCATGTACAAAACGGTTCTCACCTGTGCGCGGCCTCCTTGGATGACTCGTTTCCCTTTGTAGCGTCCGCTTTCACGTGTAATAGGGGCGACGCCGATGAGTGAAGCCGCTTGCTTGTTGGTAATGTAGCCTAACTCAGGCACATTGCTGATGATAGACGCAGCGGCGATATTGCCGATACCAGGTACACTTTGTAAGAGGGTATTTTTAGTTTGGTATTCGGGGCAATCTTCGATGAGTTTGACAAGCTTATTTTCAATCTTTGAGACCTGATTTTTTATCGCAGTCAGGATGGGTGTCATTGTCGAATGTAGGTGCTTAGGCAAAATTTGAATACGATTTTTCTCCATGGTCTGCATCGCGAGCAGCTGATTGCGGCGAATTACTAAGTCACTCATTAAACGTATGTTCTTAGCCTTTATGACCGTCAAATCAGGTTTAATGGCTTCACCATAATGGGCGATAAGCTGTGCATCTAAGCGGTCATTTTTGGCTCTACGACCAATAGCACCGGCAAAGCGTTTGATATGAACAGGATTGGCACGAACAATAGGCAACTTGGCCTCGGTACACGCTAACACGAAGGGCATTTCTAGGCGCCCAGTCGCTTCGATAACGATACGCTGTGGGTTGTGTTTTTTGATAGTAGCTAAGGCTTGTTTGATACCCTTTTCGTTGTTTGGCACGGTAAAAAAGACATCGAATGGACGGATGTAAATGTCGAGCTGTGATTTGCCGGTATCAACACCAATATTAATGTCTTGAAGTGCGTTTGTATTCATAATAAGCTAACTCTTGCTTGCGAAATGCGGGTTCGAGACCCAGTCGACTATTCGAGGTTTATGCTTGGAGTCCTATGAGGCGTTCATGTTTGTTATCGGTCTCTCGACAGAGGAGCCAGCATTCAACCGAACTGCCACATAGAAAGCTTTAGTTGCCGCTAAAGCCTGGGTCTCACTTTACCCTTTTGGCTTGGTTATTATCCATACAAGCAATTTAAGAGGGATTCACAACGCTTGGCACTTTTGCTTCTACTTCAGTTTTAGTGTTTACGGCACAATGGTTTAAGTTAGGTGGTCTGCGTTGCTCACCACTTAACGCGGCGTTAACTGTCATATGAGCTTCAGAGAAGAATTGGAAAAAAAGTGGAAGATTACTATCGCTTTGTTGAGTGAGGCTCGTGCAGTTCTTTGTGAATGCCCGGGTGTTGGCAAATATATCGCAGAGTACGATGAATACCTTGATCACAACGAGCTAGAACTAGCACTGGATATGCTAGAAGAAGCAGCACTTGAGGCAACAAGTAAGCCTCCAGAAGAAATTTGGGTAAAGCTCAAAGATGCTGCAAAGTCTATGGGCTTAGAGGAACGCTGTGAATTCTATAATCAGCAAATACAAAACAGTTAACAAAATAACAAAAAATAACAAAGACACCCATTATTAATGGACAGATAGAGAAGTGCTGGCAACAACATAGACACCCAGCATTAGCTGAGCAAGAATTATGAGTGTCCTTATTTTGATTTTGGAGTCCGACACTTGCACAGGGAATCATTATTTCTAGGTAACCCCCAAGGAAGGGAATATTGTGGAAGGTTTTAAATTTAGTCCTAAAAGCAAAAAAATTTTGATGCTGCTAATCATATTAGCTCTTACTCCATTTATACCTGAATTGCTCTTGTTTATGGATGTTGCTGGTGTAGAAGTAGCCTTTACATGTATCCTCATCATGATTAAGCCCATGAAACTTTGGATAGAATGCCAAATAGTTAAAATTAAAGAGTTAAGCCGTGTGATGATTCTTGCAGTAAGGCTGCACCCTGTAAGTGATGCTCGAGTCTTTGCAGGTCATTATTTTGCTTTTTCTTTAATATTCCTATTAACAAGCTCACTAATTATGTCAAGTTCAATATGGTTGCCGATTCTAGTCATGGGGAGGTATTGGGTCTAAGGATACTTAACAAGTGACTCTGGTATTTCGCCAATCATTATTTCGCTAATTGTGATAGCTATTATTTCCCGAGAGGAACTCCTTAGCCACGTTATTTGCGCCAACGGCTGTCGGCGACACCGAGGGGGAATAGTGCAATTCTGTTAGCCCTGAGTAGCTTGAAATATTTGATAGATCTGCAGATATACGCCTAATTCCAGGCACCGGCGGAACTGTGACCGTCGAAAACAGGGACGTTTTCGTCGAGCGCCCAGGGATGGGTTTACAGCGTGTCACAGGATCGCCTGTGCGAAAGGCGCACCGCAGGTGATGGGTTACATCTGTGGACAAAAGCCCGGCAAGTATTGACGAGGGATTTAAGGCTTAAAGCAATGCTAGCCACTGTGCCAGTGGCCTAAAGTCGTGGTGTTGCTATGCAACTCTCGCCATGTCACCGTATCGCCTGTGCGAAAGGGCCGTTCTCGAACATCCTGCTCTTCACGGTATTCAGGCTTCCTGCCTATCCACCCCGCAGCTGATGGGCCATATTATGGCAACCCAGATATCAAGCATAAAAAACGCACCCTAAGGTGCGTTTCTTGTTAACTCTGCATGTCAGCTTAGTGCTGGAACATGGCAGAGATAGATTCTTCGTTGCTGACGCGGCGGATAGCCTCGGCCAGTACCGCTGACATGGTCAACTGGCTCACTTTGCCTGTTTTGAGCATTTCTGGGCTCAAAGGCACAGTGTCAGTGACTATGACTTCGTCAATCACTGAATTTACTATGTTGCTGGCGGCATTGCCGGAGAATACCGGGTGGGTCGCATAAGCAAAGACGCGGTTGGCGCCGTGTTCTTTCAGGGCTTCAGCAGCCTTACACAGAGTGCCACCTGTGTCGATCATGTCATCAACTATGATGCAGTCACGGCCTTGAACGTCACCTATGATGTGCATTACCTGAGCCACGTTGGCCTGTGGGCGACGCTTGTCGATGATCGCCAGATCTGAGTCGTCGAGCAGTTTGGCTACGGCGCGGGCGCGAACAACACCACCGATATCGGGGGAAACAACAACTGGGTTGTCCAGTTTCTTGGCCAGCATATCTTCCAGCAGCACTGGGCTACCGAAGACGTTGTCTACCGGTACATCGAAGAAGCCCTGGATCTGCTCGGCGTGCAGGTCACAGGTCAGTACTCTGTCGACACCCACGCTGGAGAGGAAATCGGCAACCACTTTGGCGGTAATGGGTACACGGGCACTGCGGACACGACGGTCCTGACGGGCATAACCAAAGTAAGGGATAACGGCTGTGATACGGCCGGCTGAAGCGCGGCGCAGGGCATCAACCATTACGATCAACTCCATCAGGTTGTCGTTGGTTGGTGCGCAGGTGGACTGAATGATAAACACATCAGCACCACGTACATTTTCGTTTATCTGGACACTGATTTCACCATCGCTGAAACGGCCTACCTCTGCGTCTCCGAGTTTACAAAAAAGACGGTCGGCTATCTTTTTGGCGAGACTGGGGGTAGCGTTCCCAGCAAAGAGCTTGATGTCGGGCACTGTAAGAACCTCAGGCGTTTGCTTTATTTTAGTGGCTGGGACAAAAAACGGCGGACCGCTTCATCCCGGAAGAAACTGTTCAGAGGCGAGCCAGTCGACTCTGAAGCGGCGATCTATTTATCCCTTTGGCAACAAAGCCTTTGAAAGATGGTGGCAGCTGTGCCAGACAATCGAGAGCTTGTTGCTGTTTTTCGAACTCCCCGAACACGCAGGCACCGGTTCCGGTCATTCTGGACGGCGCATATTCTAGCAGCCAGCCCAAGGCCTTGGCAACTTGAGGGTAATGGCGACATACCAGTGCCTGACAGTCGTTTTGCCAAGGGGCGCTCAGCAGTTGCTCCAGAGAAAGCTTAGGAGTATCTCTTGGCAAATCAGGATCATGGAACACTTTTTCAGTGGAGACATGGGCCTCGGGAACCAGCACCAGATACCAAGGTTCGGCCGGTTCCACCGGCTGAAGTTTTTCGCCGACCCCTTCGGCAAAGGCCGCCAAACCGTTAATGAAAACAGGAACATCAGCGCCGAGTTTTAAACCAATTTGCTCAAGTTCAGTTTCACTCAGGCCGGTTTGCCACAGGGCGTTGAGGGCCACCAGAGTGGTGGCCGCGTCCGACGAGCCGCCCCCCAGACCGCCGCCCATGGGCAGTTTCTTGTCGAGCCAGATCTCGGCTCCCAGTTTACAACCACTGGCTTGCTGCAATGATTTTGCGGCCTTGAGAATTAAGTTATCGCTATCCGGGACAGCAGCGCCGAGATTGGAGTGCAGTTTGAGCTCGCCATTGGCGGTGACTTTAAAGTCCAACAGGTCACCATGGTCGAGAAACTGAAACAGGGTCTGCAGTTCATGGTAGCCATCTTCCCGGCGACCATTGATATGCAAAAACAGATTAAGCTTGGCCGGGGCCGGCCAGCCAAGCGAAAGACTATTGGGTTTGGATGTTTGGTCTAGAGAACTCATGGCTGCTGGCTTTCCTTGGTGGTGAGTGTGCTCTGGGCTTCGAGTGCCTGCCACTCGGTTAACTGGATCTTGAGTTCGAGTGCGCCGCGATTGAGTTTAAGAAGGCGCGGAATATCGGCACCGCTTTGTTGCTGCCAGCTGAGATACTTCACTTGCCACGGAGGGCTGACGCTGCCATCTTCCAGGCTCTGGGGTTTATCGTCATTATTTGTGAGCACGAGTTCAGTGTCGGCGGCGCTGAGGCCAAGCACCCAGCGGGGCAGGGCGTTAAGGGGTATACTCCAACTGCTGAGGCCATCGAGTAAACGCTGCGGGTCTCGGTCGCGATAGACTTCACCATCCAACTCCAGTAAGGCGCCCTCCGGGCCACTTTTCAGCAGCATCACACTGGTGCCCAACATGGTGGTGAGTCTCAGCTCTTCTGTCGTTGGGGTGTGCAGCCAATAAAGATTGGTGCTGAATTTTTCCTCGGGAGTTTTTACCGCCAGCTTGCCTTTCAGCTCCCAGGCCTTGGCTTGGTCGGCGTGCTTGACTTGAGTCGCCTGCCAGCGGGCATCGGGCAGGCTGCTACAGGCGCTGAGCAGGCCAAGGAGCAGCAGGGGCAACAGCAGACGTAGGGTCGACAGAGGTGTAAAACAGGTTTTTGTGAAGTACTTCAAAATAATCATCTGTTGTTCACTGTGTTGGCCGCCTATGATACGAGGGCTTTGGCAGAATACCAATAAGCGCCGACCCCTGTGGTGTCGCCCTTATGGCTTTTGCCAGCGCCTGTTCAGCTTAATTGATAAATTGGTTGAGAAGTTAGACCTTTATTCGGTTTTGTTAAGCGTATTCTGTTTTTAAGGTGGCCAATTCAGTAGAATGGCCGCATCCTACAGCGACGCCAAGAGTCCAGAACGAGTTCAGATGAGCCTTGTAGCAATTGGTATAAACCATAAAACCGCCACTGTTGACCTGCGTGAGAAAGTTGCCTTTGCCCCGGACAAGATCCATGAAGCCATGCGCAGCCTGGCCAAGGAGACTCAGAGCGGGGAAGCCGTCATCGTTTCCACCTGTAACCGCACCGAGCTTTACTGCAACACGGAAAATGCCGAGCAGGTAGTGCGTTGGTTGGAAGACTATCATGGCCTGAGCCATGAAGAGGTGGCCCCTTGCCTGTACCAACACTGTGGTCAACCCGCGGTGCAACACCTGATGCGGGTTGCATCCGGGCTCGACTCTCTGGTGCTGGGCGAACCGCAGATCCTCGGTCAGGTCAAACAGGCGTTTGCCAAGGCCAAGGAATCCGGCACAGTGGCACTGACACTGGATCGTCTGTTTCAAAATACTTTTGCCGTGGCCAAGAAGGTGCGCACCGAAACGGAAATCGGCACAGCGGCGGTTTCCGTTGCCTTTGCCGCCGTCAGCATGGCCAAACATATCTTCTCTTCTCTGGCTGCGACCAAGGTGCTGCTCATTGGCGCCGGTGAAACCATAGAACTGGTTGCCCGCCACCTGAAGGAAAACGGCGTCACCAGCATGGTGGTGGCCAACCGCACCATTTCCCGCGCCGAAGCCATGTGCGAAGAGTTCAATGCCCAGGCGATTACCCTGGAGCAGATACCAGATTTTCTCCCCAAGGCCGATATCGTGATATCCTCTACCGCCAGTCCGCTGCCCATCCTGGGCAAGGGCATGGTAGAAAAAGCGCTTAAGCAGCGCCGCCATCAACCTATGTTATTGGTTGATATAGCGGTTCCCCGTGATATTGAGGCAGAAGTCGGTGATTTGGACGATGCTTTCTTGTACACGGTCGATGATCTGCAAAGCATAATCGAACAGAATATGGCCTCCCGTAGAGAGGCCGCCGAGCAAGCGGAAGTCATTGCCGAAGAGCATTCACACCAGTTTATGGAGTGGGTTCGCTCACTGGAATCGGTCGACAGCATTCGCGAATATCGTACCCAGAGCATGGCGATTAAAGATGAGCTGGTTGAACGGGCAATGAACAAGTTGGCGCAGGGAGCAGACACAGAGCAGGTGCTGCTGGAACTGGCTAACCGTCTGACCAACAGACTGATACATGCTCCGACCCAGGCCCTGACTGCAGCCAGTCGTCAGGGTGATCTCAATGCTTTGGGTCAATTGAGAACCGCGCTCGGCTTGGATAAACACTAAGGTTAGCGAGCTAAATGAAGGAATCCGTTATCCGCAAGCTGGAAGGCTTGCTTGAGCGTAATGAAGAAGTATTGGCCCTGCTCAGTGACGCAGATGTCATAGCGGATCAGGACAGGTTCAGAGCCCTGTCTCGGGAATATGCTCAGCTTGAAGATGTGGTCAAAGGCTTTAAGGCCTACCAGCAGGCGCAGGCGGATCTGCAAACCGCACAGGAGATGCTGGCCGAGGAAGATCCTGAGCTGAAAGAGATGGCTCAGGAAGAGATCAAGGCGGCCCGCGCTCAGTTGGAGCAGCTGGAAGGCGAGTTGCAAATTCTGCTGTTGCCCAAAGATCCCAATGATGCCAGCAACGCCTTTCTGGAAATCCGTGCCGGTGCCGGCGGTGATGAAGCCGCTATTTTTGCCGGTGATCTATTCCGTATGTACAGCCGTTATGCCGAGAGCCAGCGCTGGCAGGTCGAAGTCATGAGCGCCAGCGAGGGCGAGCATGGCGGTTTCAAAGAGGTGATTGCCAAGGTCAGCGGTGACGGTGTCTACGGCAAACTCAAGTTTGAGTCCGGTGGTCACAGGGTACAAAGGGTGCCGGAAACCGAATCCCAGGGGCGGGTGCATACCTCGGCCTGTACCGTGGCCGTTATGCACGAAGTGCCCGAAGCCCAGGCGGTGGAAATCAACCCGGCCGAGCTGCGTATCGACACCTTCCGCTCTTCCGGTGCCGGTGGTCAGCACGTTAACAAAACCGACTCGGCGATTCGTATTACCCACTTGCCCACAGGCTTGGTGGTGGAATGCCAGGATCAGCGCTCACAGCACAAGAACAAGGCTCAGGCCTTGAGCGTGCTGGCGGCCCGTTTGCAGGCGGCCGAAGACGAAAAGCGCCGCAGCGCCGAAGAATCTACCCGTCGCTCTTTGGTGGGCAGCGGTGACCGCTCCGAGCGGATCCGCACCTATAATTTCCCTCAGGGAAGGGTGAGCGACCACAGGATCAACCTGACACTGTATCGTCTCAACGAGGTGATAGAAGGAGACCTGGAGCAGCTGCTTGAGCCCTTGATGCAAGAGCATCAGGCCGACATGCTGGCGGCTCTGTCCGACGAATAAAAGGACTGTCTGTGACTAAACTCAATATTGCCGAGGCCCTGCAATGGGCCTCTTCTATGCTGGCCGCATCATCCGAGTCTGCCCATGCAGATGCCGAAGCCCTGTTGCTGCATTGCTTGGGCAAGAACCGCAGTTTTATCTATACCTGGCCCGAAAGAAGTTTGTCGGCCGAGCAGCACAAGCAGTTCACCCAGATGGTACAGCGTCGCAGCCAAGGCGTGCCCGTGGCCCATATTGTCGGTGAGCGCGAGTTCTGGTCACTGCCTTTTATCGTCAACGAATCCACTCTTATTCCGCGCCCGGACACCGAAATTCTGGTAGAAACCGCGCTCAACCTGCCGCTTTCAGATGATATCGCCGTGCTGGATCTCGGCACAGGTACCGGCGCTATCGCGCTGGCACTGGCCCATGAGCGACAAGGCTGGCAGGTGACTGCTGTTGATAAGGTCGAGGCCGCGGTGGAGCTGGCCTGTGCCAACCGGGATAATTTGAAACTGCCGCAGGTGGAGATCCTCCAGAGCGACTGGTTTTCGGCGGTTCAGGGGCGCAAGTTCCAGCTGATTGTTTCCAACCCTCCCTATATCGAGGAGGATGACGAGCATCTGGAGATGGGCGATGTGCGCTTCGAACCCCGCAGCGCCTTGACCGCCGCCGATCAGGGCTTTGCCGACCTGTTCCATATCGCAGCCCATGCCAGGGAGCACCTGCTGCCGGGCGGTTATCTGCTGCTGGAGCATGGTTATGCTCAGGCCGTGAACCTCAGGGAAAAACTTGCCGAGCTAGGTTATCAGCAGGTGGCCACAGTGCGCGACTTTGGCTCCAATGATAGATGCACCCTGGGTTTTTGGCCCGGTTGAGTGTCTGTGCCCGGGGTTATCTCCCGGGCTTGAAAACTGCCGATATCGTCCCCATTTCCTGTCATAATTCCGCCTTTTCGATAGCGGCTTGGCCTTGGTGCTGAGCACTGCGATAGGGTACACTGTCGCCTTTGTTCACCTACAGATAGCTATCCGATGGAAACTTTTTACAGCCTGTATCCGGCAGTTAAACACCTGCACATGACCCTGATCGCCGTCAGCGTATTGCTGTTCATTGTGCGTTTCGTGCTTAAGCTGCGTCAGTCAGCCATTATGGACAAGAAACTGCTGAAGGTAGGTCCGCATGTGATCGATACTTTCCTGCTGCTGTCCGGATTGACTCTGTGTTTTATGATTAAGCAGTATCCCTTCGTCGATCCCTGGATGACGGAGAAGATAGGCGCAGTGGTCGCTTACATACTGCTGGGCGTGATGGCGCTCAAGTCCAACCGTAATCTGATCTTCCGGATCTTCGCCTTCCTCGGTGCTCTGGGCTGGGTGGTTTATGCGGCAAAACTGGCACACTTCAAACAAGCGGTAATTCTGGGGTAATGCAACAATATTCTCTTAAGCAAGACGAACTCTCTCTGCCCGAGTCGGCATTTGAGCTTTGCCAACATCTGGGCTTTGGCTTGGCCAAACAGGCCAACTGGGCCTGGCTGGAACTGTCCGGCTCAGTGCTCAGCCATTATCTGGTCGATCAGCAGCGGCGCTTTCAGGCGCTGCTGAACTGGTTTTACAAGGATCTGGGGTTTGCCCCCAGAGAAGATTATTTTTCCCGGCAGGCGGCCGATCTCGGCCAGTGTATTCTCAGCCGCCAGGGGAACAGCACCACATTGGCAACTGTGCTTATGTTGCTTGGCAAACAGCTGGACTTGAAATTCGACCCTGTACTGCTGCCGGGCACCACAGTGCTGGCCTGCCACGTGGCCGGTGAACTCATCTATCTCGACCCGCTTCGGGGGGAGCGCCTCAGCAAAGAGCGCTTGCATGCCCTGGTTCGCGGCGAGCTTGGCAACAGTGCACCGCTGAAGGCGTCTTACCTCAAGCCGGTTGGCACCCAAAGGCTGATGACCCGCATGCTGCATGAACTCAAGGCCGGCGCCATAGTCGCCCATGAATTTGAAGTCGCGATGGAGTGCTGCAATTTGCTGCTTGAATGGCATGCCGACGATCTCAGCCTGCACCGGGAGCGCGCCTTTATTGCCCAGCAACTGGGGGCGATTCATGTCGCCAGCGCCGATCTGCAGTATTTTGTCGACAACAGCCCGCACGACCCCGTGGTCGAACTGGTGAAGATGCAACTCAGAGAATTGGGAGACGACCCTCAAACCTTCCATTGAACCTGCCCGTGAGGGCAGTGAGAAAAATATAAATATTAAAATAAAACAATAAATTGCAATCGCAAGGGAGATAGGACCTATGAGCAGTACCTCACAGGCGGCCACTGAAATGACTGCGTTGGTGACCAATGACGCCACCGCGCTCGGCATTCTGGCCGCCATTCTCGGCTTCGTTTTTTATACCAACAGCAGCAGTCATCCTTTCTGGCAAAAGTTTTACCGTTTCATCCCGGCCTTGTTGCTGTGTTACTTCCTGCCATCCTTGCTCAATACCTTTGGGATTGTCGATGGCAGTACCTCCAAACTTTACTATGTGGCGTCCCGTTATCTGCTGCCTGCCTGTTTGGTATTGTTGATCCTCAGCGTCGACCTCAAAGCCATTCTGGGGCTGGGTCCCAAGGCGGTAGTGATGTTTTTGACCGGCACCATGGGCATTGTCATAGGTGGCCCGATTGCCCTGCTTATCATGTCGGCAATCGACCCGACATTGACCGCTGGCCACGGCCCGGACGCAGTCTGGCGCGGCATGACGACACTCGCCGGCAGCTGGATTGGCGGTGGTGCCAACCAGGCGGCGATGAAAGAGATTTATGAAGTGGGCGGCAATATCTTCTCCGTGATGGTCACTGTCGATGTGATAGTCGCCAACATCTGGATGGCCGTGCTGCTGTTTATGGCATCCAGGGCCAAGGAGATAGATGCCAAGACAGGTGCAGATACCAGCGCCATTGAAAGCCTCAAGGCCAAGGTGGAGCAATATCATGCCGAAAACGCCCGCATTCCCAGCCTGCGCGACATTATGCTGATAGTGGCTGTGGGCTTTGGTATTACCGGTCTGGCCCATGTCGGCGCCGACCTGCTGGCTCCCTGGTTTGCAACCAACTATCCCTGGACCGAGCAATACAGTCTGACCTCTGGATTCTTCTGGCTGGTGGTGATAGTGACCACCATAGGTTTGCTGTTGTCATTCAGCCCGGCCCGTCATTTGGAAGCGGCCGGAGCCTCCAAGATAGCCTCGGCCTACCTCTACATACTGGTGGCTACAATCGGTTTGCATATGGATGTATCCCAAATTCTGGATACGCCGATTTACTTCCTGGTGGGCATTATCTGGATGCTGGTGCATTCGGGATTGATGCTGCTGGTGGCCAAGCTTATCCGTGCACCGCTGTTTTACATGGCGGTGGGCAGCCAGGCCAACGTTGGCGGCGCGGCGTCTGCGCCCGTAGTGGCTGCGGCCTTCCATCCGGCACTGGCACCCGTAGGTGTACTGCTGGCGGTATTCGGCTATGCTTTAGGCACTTATATGGCCTGGCTCTGTGGCCAGTTGCTGCAGGCCGTGGCCGGCTGATTTAAGTTAACGCCGCATGAGCGGCATTCAAGAGAGAAGTTGCGATGAGTAATAAAACCATACATCTGGGGGCTATTGAGATAGCCAATGACAAGCCCTTTGTGCTGTTCGGTGGCATGAATGTACTCGAGTCGCGGGACTTGGCGATGACCATTGCCGAAACCTACGCGGAAGTCACTCAGAAGCTGGGGATCCCTTATGTGTTCAAGGCCTCCTTCGACAAGGCCAACCGCTCATCCGTCAACTCCTATCGTGGCCCAGGCATGGAAGAAGGTTTGAAAATCTTCCAGGAAATAAAGGACACCTTCAAGCTGCCATTGATTACCGATGTACATGAGCCCTACCAGTGCGCGCCTGTGGCCGAAGTGGTCGACATCATCCAGTTGCCGGCCTTCCTGGCGCGCCAGACAGATCTTGTGGTGGCCATGGCCAAGACAGGGGCTATCATCAATGTGAAAAAGCCTCAGTTCCTGGCGCCCCATGAGATGCGGCATATCATCAAGAAATTCAACGAAGCGGGTAATGATGAGATCATTCTCTGTGAGCGTGGCAGCTGCTTTGGTTATAACAACCTGGTGGTGGACATGCTGGGCATGGATGAGATGAAGCAATCCGGCTACCCGGTGATCTTCGATGCCACCCATGCGCTGCAGCGCCCTGGCGGCCGTGAAGATTCTGCCGGTGGTCGTCGTGCCCAGGCAACCGAACTGGCCCGCAGCGGTATGGCGCTGGGACTGGCCGGGCTGTTTATTGAAGCGCACCCGGACCCGGACAATGCCAAGTGTGATGGCCCTTGTGCCTTGCCACTGCAGCAACTGGAAGGATATCTGAGCCAGATGAAGGCCGTTGATGATCTGGTGAAGTCTTTCCCGGCGCTGGATACCAGTCGCTGAGCCAAGCGCTTGGTTAACCTTGCATAAGCTGTTGCAAGCTGCGCCTTTGGTGGAATAGCGAATCACCTGGCTAGCGTGTTAGTCTCAAACGCCCGCAATCGCGGGCGTTTTTCGTTTCAGTCATGGCTTGCGGTTCATCAGGCAAGCATTCTCGGGCGCAAATTTTAAGGACAAGCCACCCATGTGGATCTTCTTTACCCTGATGGCTGCCTTTATGCAGGCGTGGCGCAACGCGTTTCAGAGCCGTCTCAGTCGCGATGTCAATGTTGTCGGGGTGACGCTAGCGCGTTTTGTTTATGCTGGGCCGTTGGCTGCTGTGTATCTGTTGTCACTTTATGCCTGGCAGGACGCAGGATTGCCGCAGCTTGGGCATGGCGCGCTGCAGTACATCATAGGGGCGGCCTTGGCGCAGATCCTCGCGACCGCCCTGATGGTAAAACTGTTCCAATTGCAGAATTTCGCCGTCGGCGCCGGACTGGCCAAGAGTGAAGCCTTGGTCGCGGCCGTGCTCGGCAGTCTGTTCTTCGGCACGGCGCTGACTGTCACCGGCTGGCTGGGGGTACTTGTCGGTACTGTGGCAGTCTTTCTGCTCAGTACCCAAGGCGGGCGCAAAGGCTTGTCCTTCAAGACGCTGCTGCTGGGGTTGGGGTGCGGCAGCGCCTTTGCGCTGACTTCGCTCTGGGTTCGGGAAGCAAGCCTGGTGCTGGGCTTGCCATTTCCTCACCGCGCCGCCTGGGTACTCTTGTTGGTTATTCTGCTGCAGACCTTGTTGCTGCTAGCCTGGCTTCTTATCAAAGATAAAGAAACCCTTAAAAAACTCTGGCACAGGCCCAGGTTGACCCTGGCCATCAGTATCAGCAGTTGTCTGGGCTCCATAGGTTGGTTCAGCGCCATGTCGCTCACGGCCGTGCCTTATGTGAAAACGCTCGGGCAGGTGGAAGTTTTCTTTATGATGCTGATCTCCAGCCTTTGGCTCAAGCAGCGGGTCAAGGTCAAGGATATGGGCGGCCTGGTACTGATTGCCCTGGCCGCGGTATTGGTGCTTTGGGGATAATTTACTCTGCTGCCACAGGATCCAGCCCTGAGTGGCGTATGCTGCTGAGTACATAAGGTTTATCCGAGGCCAGGTAGTCAATAAGACGTTTGGCTGCTTCAGGTTGCAGGCTGCTTTGGGTGATGCCGCTCGAGAAGGTGGTTACCTTCTGGAATTTGTCCGGGATCGGCCCGACAAATTCGGCGCCTGCGATAGGCAGTATTTCACTTATCTGCTGAAAACCTATCTGTAATTCTCCTCTGGCGACCACGGTGGCGACCCTTTCACTCAAAACCCTTTTGCTCTTGGGTTCTATCATCTGCCACAGCCCCATCTCGGGCCAGAGTTTGCTGGCCAGATAAGTGCCACTGGCGCTGGCCGAGTAACCTATTGAATCGGCTTGTTGCAGCACCTTGATAAAAGCTTCCTCTGTGCTGATGTCCGGCTTGGCTGTGCCCGCTTTAACGCACATGCCTATGCGGGAACGTACCAGATCCCTGTGGCTGTCACTGCGCACATAGCCCTTTTCTGTCAGCTTGTTGAGTGAGCTTTGGGACAGGATCAACACATCGAACGCTTCGTTGCGTTTGAGCCGCTCCGGAATGGAGTCATGGGCACCACCGGATGACGAGCCATAGGAGATGATCAAATCCAGCCCGGTATCCTGTTCTATCTGCTTCTCCATCGCGGTCAGGGTGCCGGCAAAACCGCCGGAAGTGATCACTTTCAATGTCTCTGCCCAACTGCCGAAGCTCAGGGTACAGCCCAGGGCCAACAGCAGTAACTTGCTCTTGAACTTATGCTTCATATCTGTGTGTCCTTAGTGTGTTGGGGAGTGAGCCGGCTCTGAGTGCCGAGGGCACTCTTTGCAGGGAGCCTATTTGGCCAACGCGTTGTCGGCAGCATTCTTACCCGCGATACGACCGAAGATAACCGTATCGGCCACCGCATTACCGCCCAGACGGTTGTAGCCATGTACCCCACCCGTCACCTCTCCGGCGGCATACAGGCCTTTGATGGGCCAGCTTTGCAGGTTCAGTACCTCGGCTTTCTCATCTATGGCGACCCCACCCATGGTGTGATGAATGCCAGGAGCAACTTTCACCGCATAGAAGGGAGCCTGAGTCAGATCAAGCGGCATATTTTCACGGTTGAATTCGCTGTCTTTGCCGACTTTGAAAGAGCGGTTGTAACTACTCACTGTTTGCTCCAGTGCCTTAGGTTGCATGCCGGTGAGTTTGGCCAACTCGGCTACATTATCGGCCTTTTTCAACATCTTAAGGTGATCATAGCCGCGTACCATTTTGGCTTTTTTGTACAGTTGGTTGTCGAACACCAACCAGGCAAACTGTTCGGGTTGCTTGAGAATGGCATCCGATGCCCGGTCGCGGGTGGTCAACTCGTTGATAAAACGTTTGCCATCCTTGTTGACCATGATAGCCCCGACACCGCGCACGGTTTCAGAGATTAAGATGCGGCTGTCTTTGCCTATGGTTGGGTGTGCCTGGATCCAGTCGATATCTGTCATGCTGGCGCCTATGGACTTGGCCATTTCGATGCCATCGCCGGTTGCGGTAATATTGTTGGAACTGGTCATGCCTTTAAAGGTTGGGCGATAGTAGGCGATCATCTCTTTGTTCATGCCATAGCCACCGGTTGCCAGCACCACGGATTTGGCGCCCAACATGTAATAGCCAGAGTGTTTACCGTGGATCACTACCCCGAGTATCTGCTGCTCGTCATTCACTACCAGTTTCACTGCCCGTGAATTGAGGCGGGTTTCCACCTGATTTTTGTCTGCGGCCTTACGCAGTACATCTATGATATGTGGCCCGACGCTGAGCCCGCCCGATGGTCTGTGTGTCCTGTCCACCCGGGCGCCGCCGGAGCGTTTGAGGTCATCCATATTGGCGCCGAGGGATTCAAGCCATTTGATACCATCGGCTGACTGCTGCGCCAGAATTTGAACCAACTTGGGATCGTTGGCGTAGCGACCGCCTTTCATCGTATCTTCCACATACCAAGCCACTTGGTCGTCCACCTTGTGGGCGGCTTGTTGTTTGGTACCCACGGCGTTATAGCCACCGGCCGCCAGCATGGAGTTGCCGCCGGAGAAGGGGGCTTTTTCCAGCAATACCACCTTGGCCCCGGCCTGTTTGGCGCTGATGGCAGCGTTATAGCCGGCACTGCCGGCACCTATTACCACCACATCTGTGCTTTGTTTTGGTCCCGCGGCGATAGCCTGCTGAATTTTTTGCTGATCCCATTCTTTGTCCCAGGCAGGTTTGGCTTTGACATCGGCAAAGGGCATGGGTTTATGTTCAAAAGAGTGGCATTCATTGCAGTAAAATTTGGGTGCTTCGTGCCCCTTGTGACAACTGGTACAGGCGATATCACCCAGGTGAGAGCCGTGGGGATCTATCTCCAGGGCTGGGTTCTTCAGGTCACTGTAGTCTCCGTGACAGCTGCGGCACTGTTGATTTTCATGGGCCTCGCTGTCGTCAATCTTGTTAGGCGAAACATGGCAGGTTTTGCAGCCTTGCTGGCTGTCGCTGTGAAATTTGCCTAGATCCTGAGGTGCCGCCTGCACTCCGGCTGCACCGAAAAGGCAACAGGCCAGCAGACCGCTGAGATAAGTGAGTTTCATATTGCTCCCTAAAATATTTGTTATTGGATTCGTTATTAGCATGAGCAAATAAAATGTAAAAAAAGGTGAGGCGGCTCAAGTTTGATGTCGCGTTATTAATTGTTGAAATAGGTTTCAAGTTTTCTTAATTCATGGTTTTGAATTCGCTTAATTCATTTTCAATAAAATTGAAAATGATGCCTCTGTTATGAGTGTGTGATCCAGTCAATGCTCAAATGGGTATAAAAGTTTTTACTATATTTCGGCACTAACTCATATCTCAACTCATAAATATAAAGAGACAAAATGATGAACCTAAGAAAAACGATTCTTGCTGGAATTACCTGCTCGCTGTTGCCGCTGGTCAGCCAGGCTGCACCCGACTTTTATGGCCGGGCTTGGCTTGGGGTGAGTCACTCGGACAGCGGTTTACTGTCAGATAGAAAGGAAAACGGTGCTTATCTGGAAAACTATGCCTCCTTTATCGGTATCAAGGGTAAAGAAAAACTCAACGACAATATCAATATTGTTTATGTGATGGAATTTGGTAATAACGGCGGCTACTTTGATACTTCTTCGCTGTTTAAATCCCGTAATACTTATCTGGGTGTCGAAAGCCAATTGGGTACACTGGTATTTGGTCGTAATGATACTGTGTTTAAAAAGACGGAAGGTAAGGTGGATTTATTCAATATCACTTCCAGTGATATGGCAAAAATTATCGCCGGGAATGACCGCCTGGGAGATTCAGCTACTTATTACTCACCCAAATGGTATGGAGTGCAGCTGGGCGTGAGCTATCAATTTGCCGATAATCTGCCGGAGCAAAATGGCTCAAACGGCAATTATGCACTGAGCCTGACAGCGGGTGATGCCAAATTGAAACAACATGCCTGGTATCTGGCGCTGGCCTATGCCGATAGTCTCAATGCCTTGGATGCCGTACGAGCCGTTGCCGGTGCTCGCTTGGCCGGTGCCAAGTTGGGGTTTATGTATCAGCATGCCGAGTCGCAGAAATATCAAAATCTCAGTGGCAACAGTTTGCTTGCCAGCATGGAGATCCCTTGGCAGCAATACAGTTTCAAGGCGCAATATCTGTATGACAACTCAGGCAATGGCAAGGTGGCATCCAGCCTGGCTGATAAAGCCAGTGTGACAGATGCCTCCAGTTGGCAGGCGTCTTTGGGGTTGGACTATCGAGCTTCCAAAAGCACCACGTTCAGCTTGATAACCACCTATCTGGACGGCGATTTTACCGACGCAGGAGGTTATACGGAGTATGACGACAAGCTGGTGACTCTGGCGATGAAACACATGTTCTGAGTCACAGTATTTGTAGCTGGTTTCCGAGCCTTATCGCAGGCTCGGCTGGATCAACTTTTCCCGGTAACGGGATTGCTAAAATACGCCAACCCAAACCGCGGCGATTCCCCTGATGAAGATAACTCTAAAACAACTGCTGGTATTCAAGTGCATACATGCCGAAGGGCAGATCTCCCGTGCTGCCAGGAAGCTGCATATGTCGGTTCCGGCCGTCAGTATGGCGCTGAAAGAGTTGGAGTCAGCGCTGGGGTGCCGCCTGTTTGAACGCAGTGCGACAGGTTTGCTGCTCAACCCGCAGGGGGAGTTGTTGCTGCCATACGCTAACGGGATGTTGGCGTCAGAGCAGCAGGTACAGCAGTTATTTCACGCCAGTGCCAGTGGCGTATGTGGCACACTGACGGTCGGCGCCAGTAAAACTGCGGGAAACTATGTGTTATCGCGGCGCTTGCCTGTGTTCCATCAATGTTTTCCGGCCACAGGAATTCGCTTGATGATCAAAGATTCAAGCCACATAGAGAGGATGGTCTCTGAACGGGAACTGGACCTGGCCTTTGTTGACGCGAAGCCGTCGCTGGCCAATCTCTGCTGTGAGCCTTGGCTCAGAGACAGGATCTGCATTGTTTGCGGCGCCCATAATCCTCTGGCTAAAGAGGTTGTCGATACCGAACGCCTGTCGCGTGAAGTCTGGTATCTGGATGAAAGCGCGACGGTTGCCCGCGTCAGGGCTATGCAGTTACTGCACAGCGTCGGCATTGTGCCATCGCAAACCATCACCATGGGAACTCTGGGAGCTATCAAGCGCGCCACGGCCACTGGCTATGGGGTCAGTATCTTGCCCTTTATGGCGATAGATGCCGAATTGGAGCGTGGCGATCTGGTGGAGTTGGAACTGCCCGGCTGGGACTTTGAACGTAACTATTGGGTGATCCGCCGGGCCGAGGAAGTGCTTGCCCCTTTACCGGCCAATTTTCTGGAATTTATGTTGGATCAACGCGAGTTCGACGAGCAACGGCCGGCATGATCCAAACCGATTTTCAGCTGTTTGGCAGTCTTTGCCTGATCTTGGGAGGCATATTCTACACCAGCGGTCTCAACAGCCCTTTCTGGCGTCGCTGTTATCGGATCTTGCCCGTGATGGTGGCCTGTTATTTCGTGCCATCACTGCTCAACACCATGGGGCTGATTGCGGTAAAAGACTCTCAGTTGCCCAAGTTTGCCGTCGATTACCTTATGCCCATGTGTCTGGTGTTGATGCTGCTGGGGCTGGATATCGGCAGTATTTGGCGCTGTGGCGGTAAGCTGCTGCTACTGTTTTTTATCGGCAGTCTGGGGGTCTTTGTCGGGGGGCCGCTGGCGCTGTGGTTGGTGGGATACATACAGCCTGAGCTCTTGCTGCCGCAGGGGGAGGATAGCCTCTGGCGCGGCATGGCGACCCTGGCAGGTAATTGGGTCGGTGGCACCGCCAATCAGATGGCGATGAAAGAACTGTTCGGTGCCGGTGACAGTAACTTTGCGGTTTTTGTTACTGTGAATGTGGTGCTTTCAGGGATCTGGATGGCAATATTGCTGGCGCTGGCGCCCCACGAGGCCAAAATCAATCGCTGGCTTCGAAGCCGCGAGCCGCAGGCGACTGTGCTGGATACGCCCTTGCCGGAACGGCGTCTGGCACAGAGCCATCACTGGTTATTGATCTTTTGCCTGCCGCTGATGCTGGGCGGCTTGGCACACTGGGGCGCCGATTGGACGGCGGAGCTGATTGTCCGCCACTGGCCTATGGCCAGAGCTTATCACCTGCATACTCCCTTTATCTGGCTGGTGGTCTGGTTAACGACGGCCAGCGTGCTCCTGTCGCTGACACCGGCGCGGCGGCTGGCGGCCTATGGTGCCGACAGAGTCGGTAATGCCTGTCTATATCTGATGTTGGCTATCATGGGGCTGAAGATGGATATCGGTATGCTCTGGTCTTTGCCCTGGTTCTTTGTTATCGGGGCTATCTGGTTGCTGGTGCATGTCTTCTTGTTGCTGCTGGCGGCGAGAGTGTTGAGGCTTCCATTCGGTTATCTCGCCATTGCCAGTCAGTGCAATCTTGGCGGGGCGGCTTCGGCGCCTGTGGTCACCAGCGCCTATCGCCAGGCATTGGTGCCTCTTGCGGTTCTGATCGCGGTATTTGGCTACGCCTGGGCCAACTTTATTGCCTGGGCCTGCGGCCAGTGGTTAAAGCAGATTTGATTCAAGCGCCTTTATTTGGGCCACCAGTTCGCTGTTGATTGGCAGTGTGAGCCCATATTGCTCGGCGCACTGCTGCAGGTAACCGTTGATATAGTCAATTTCCGTCTTGCGGCCGTGCTTGAGGTCCTGATACATGGAGGAGTAGTTGGCGGCGGTTAGCCGTATCACTTCCTTGACTCTGGTGTGCAGCGTATCGAACGTCAGCGCTATGCCTTCCTGCTTGGCTACCTGTAACAGCTCATCGAGAATGGCGCAGATTGTTCCCTCAAACTCGGGGGCGGCCAGGGCACCGTTGTTGACTCTGTGAATGGCAGTCAGCGGATTGATAACGGCATTGACCGCCAGCTTTTGCCACAGGGCTTCGAGAATGGCATCACTCCACTGACTGCCGGGAATGGCATTGAGCAAAACGGTTTTCATCGCCTCTGGCATGGGGGCGCCGATTAGGTCACCTATCTGGGTCAGGCCGCTGCCGGTTTGGCGAATATGATTGCTGCTGAGTTTCAGCGCTCCCTGGCTGGTGGTGCCCAGGCTCAGCGGCCGGCCATTCAGCTTGGCGGCCAGGCTTTGATGGGGACCAAGCCCATTGTGCAGCAGCAGGATGCGGCAATTCGGGTGAAGTTTTGGCAGCAAAGGCTCCAGCGCCGCTTCAACCTGATAGGCTTTGACTGTGACCAGCAAGAGCTCGAGCTGCTTGAGCTTGCTCGAGTCCTGCGCCAGACACAGAAAGGATGTTTGCAGACTCTGGTCGCCAAGCTCCAGGGTATAGACTTGCTTTTCGCCCTGCTCAGCCAATGATGGGGTGTTAGCTCTTGGTAATAACCAAGGTTCAAGCCCGGCTGCGGCCAGTTGCTGTGCCAGCAGTTGTCCTATTGCCCCAATGCCGAGGATCCCCGTCTGCATCCGGGTTACTCCCTCAACATGGCGGCGCGAAAATATCTGCGATAGCCCCAGAGTGAGAAGTAGAAGAGTACGACTCCGGCCATATCGGCGACAAAGTCGGCCACATCTGCGCTGCGGTAGGGCAGACGGGATTGCACCATCTCTATCAGAATGCCGTAGCCGGCCAGGGTAGCAAACATCAAGTACCAGCGGGGGCGGAACGCCAGGTAGGTCAGCCAGGCGAGGGCAAAGAAACTACCTATATGACCCACTTTATCCAGATTAGGGATGCTCTGTGGATAGTTAGGCTTGGAAAAAACCAGGTAGCTGATCACCGCCAGGGCAATCAACAAAGCCATTTTAAACAGCAACTGTCGGTTAATCACAAATCACGCAGGGTTGGAAAGCTTGGCGAACATCATAGTCAAAATAAAGCCTGGCTGTCATCAGCAGACGTGGATTTATTCAGCTCTGCTTCAACTTAGGGTAGACTGGCGCTATTGGTTTGACTGATAAGTAAAAGGCGACGAAATGCCCTCATTCGATATAGTGTCAGAAGTAGATGCCGTTGAACTGCGTAACGCAGTGGATAACAGCAAACGTGAATTGGATACCCGCTTCGATTTCCGCGGGGTGGAATTTGCGGTGGAGTATAAAGACTTTGTAGTGACCCTGTCGGCAGAGTCTGACTTTCAGTGTAATCAGATGGTGGATATTTTAAGAACCCAACTGAGCCGTCGTAATGTGGATCCCAAGGCGATGGAAGTGGATGAGAAAGCGATTCACAGTGGCAAGATGTTTTCTTTGAAGGTCAAGTTCAAACAAGGCATCGAAGCCGATGTGGCCAAGAAGCTGGTAAAACAGATCAAAGACAGCAAGGTAAAGGTGCAGGCGCAAATCCAGGGCGACTCGGTACGGGTCACAGGCAAGAAGCGTGACGACTTGCAGGCCGTGATGGCGCTGGCCCGTAATGCCGAGCTGGGCCAGCCGTTCCAGTTCAATAACTTCCGCGACTAGTCGTTAATCTGCGACTTGAGCGTATCTTGAGCAGTATCGGCCCGCTTCGGCGGGCTGTTTTTTTGCACCAGCCAAATCAGCAGCAGCACGGGCAAGCCTATGATGCTGGCGCTGACAAAGAAATTCACATAGCCAAAGGCGTTGACCCAGGCGCCGGAGAAGCCGGCAATAAACTTGGGAAACAGTAACATCACCGAAGACAGCAGTGCATACTGAGTGGCACTGTAGCCACTGCTGGTGAGGCTGGAGAGGTAGGCGATAAAGGCCGCTGTGGCGATACCGCCGCTGAAGTTGTCCACCGAAATTGCCAGGGTCAGCAGCGGCACGTTGTAGCCCACCATGGCCTGCAGGGCGAACAACAAATTGGTGGTGGCCACCAGGAAGGCGCCGACATAGAGGATTTTTATGGTGCCGAAGCGTGCCAACAACACCCCGCCGAATGCCGAGCCCACCAGGGTCATGATCAGACCATAGACCTTGCTCAGGGTGGCGATCTCTTCCTTGCTGAAGCCCATATCCACATAGAAAACATTGGCCATGATCCCCATGACGATATCCGAGATCCGGTAGCAGGAGATCAGCATAAGGATCAGAATCGCGCTCTTGCCGTAGCGGCGAAAGAAATCGATAAAGGGCAGGGCCACGGCGCTGTAGAGCCAGGAGATAAAGGCGGCCATCCTATCTGTGCCGGCCTGGGTCAACTGCTTGGCTTCCTGCTCTTGAATAGCCCTGTCTTTACTTTTGACGCCGAAGATCAGCAACCAGAGCAGCAGAATGAGCCCCATAGAGGCCAGCGTGACTGCATCTGTATTCAAGGCCTGACTCGGAAAGTAGGATTGCAGTACCTGGGTGAAGGGTTCAGCCAGGCTAAAACAGAAATAAAGCCCCAGCAGCAGGAGTAGCAACTTGCCATGGCGCAGGATAAACAGGTTGGCCGGCGCGGCCCAGACCGAGAGTCTGGGTGCCAGGTTGGCCCTGAGTCTGTCTCTGAGGCTCGCTTCCTCTTCCCCGATAAAGCTGATATCCACCGCCGGCTCTTTGGCAAAAAGTGTCGCCAGTATGCCTATGCTCATCAAACCTGCCATTATCAGATAGGCGGTTTGCCAGCTCTGGAGATCATAGCTTTCCGGCGTGGGAGAAACCCAGGCGGCGATAGTCAGTGAGCCTGCCGTGGCTATGATCATCGCGCTGCGATAGCCCACCTGATAGGCGGCGGCCAGTGCCGCCTGCATTTTTTCCGGCGCCGACTCGATACGAAAGGCATCGACCACTATGTCCTGGGTGGCGGAGGAAAAGGCCACCATCAGCGCAAAGAGTGCCAGATGGGTGAGATCTTCCATGGGGTCACTGCCGGACATTCCCAAAATGGCGGCTATCAGTAAGAGCTGGGAGAACAGCATCCAGCCGCGGCGGCGGCCAAAGAGTTGGCTGAACAAAGGCAGGGGCATGCGATCGACCAGGGGGGACCAGGCCCACTTGAAGGCATAGATCAAGGCCACCCAGCTGAAATAGCCGATGGCGGCCCTGTCTACCCCGGCTTCCCTGAGCCAGAAAGACAGGGTGGAAAATACCAGCATCAGCGGCAGGCCGGCGGAAAAACCGAGCAGCAATAAGATGAGTACCCGTTTGTGGAAATAGATACTCAGGGCGTCTCGGGTGCTGGCAAAAAAAGATTGAGGCATGGCACGGCTTGGTGAGAGTCAAAGGCCTTAGAGTAAAAGCCCGCGCCTGCGACTTCAAGGCGTGCTTAGGTGTTTGCCCAATAAAAAATCCCCGGCAAAGCCGGGGATTGGTCGCCCGTGTCATTAAAGTGTCACCCGGGCGGGGTAGATTAACGTCTGTCTCAGGGCCTGACGCCGATACAGCCTTCGGGTATGGGGCCACCACCGAACAGGTATTCACAGCAGTCGTCCAGTTGCTGGCGCAAAAACTGGTTACCGCGCAATACCCAATCGGGCCATTTATCGAAGGCGTACAACAAGTGCCAAAATACGCGTTCGACATCCGTTTGCGCTTCCCCCTGCAAGTTCAGCTGATGCCATTCTTCCAGGGTATCCCACAGATACAATCTGACTTCATTAAATTCCAGCTTGTCGCTCAAGAATGCTTTGCCGTAATGAGCCAGTTGGGGCGCTTTCACATCGATGAACTCTTCCGGGGTCATCAGATCGCCTCCTTATGTTGCCAGGTTCAGTATAGACAGCTTTTTGATACTGAGCCGGGCCTGGATTAATTTCTTGGCAGAAGTGTGGCTTTCTTCAACAAAACCTGGGTGACAGGCACATCGGGCCAACCCAAGGTGCTGTTGGTGCCTGTCTCTACCAGCGCCATATTCTGCAGAACTTCAAGCCCTTGGCTGACTTCACCGAATACGGCATAGCCCCAGCGCCTGGAGGATGGGTCGAGCTTTTTGTTGTCGGCCACATTGAAGTAAAACTGGCGGGTGGCCGAATGGGGGGCATTCTCTCTGGCCATGGCTATAGTGCCTAGGCTGTTGGACAAGCCGTTGCCCGACTCATTGACTATCGGCTTGTCTGAAGGCAGTTCTTCATACTTGGGGCTGAGGCCGCCGCCCTGAACCACGAAATCGGCAATAATGCGGTGAAACAATGTGTTGTTGTAGTCGCCGCGCACCACATAGGTGAGAAAGTTGTCCACAGTGATGGGCGCCCGGGTGCGATCGAGCTCAACAACGATTTTGCCCATGCTGGTATCAAATTCCACTTGGGGGTAGAGATTGTCTTTTTGTATATCCAATGCCAACGCCAGCTGACTGGTCAGCATCAATACGGCTGCGAGTATCCATCGGCTCATGACCTGATTCCTTATCATAGTGTTGCAGACGGGCCGGCTTGTGAGTCACAGACCGGCCCAATAAATTACTGCTGCAAAAAGCTGTGCAGCTCGGGGTCGTTGAGTATTTCGCCGCTCAACTGGGTGATCAGCTTGTTCATGTCCAGTTCCAGCGAGGCGAAGTCGGCACCGAAAGGACCCTTGAGCAGCCCCTTGGCCTTATAACGCTTGGTCAGGGTATGGCTGCTGTTTTTCGCCAGCAGATTGATGCTGACATTGGTTTTGGCTTCAAAGCCGAAGCTGGATTCATCCACATCTGTGAGCAATTCAATCAGCTGCAACTGTACCTCTTTCCCACTGGCGGGATCGATTCGGTATCCGGCCTTGGCAAAACCTTGACGGAACAGTTGATCCAGTTGGGCCCTAGGGGGCTCGGCCGGGCTGACCAGGCGTGCGGCTTTGCCATCTTCATTGAATCGCACAATAAAGTTGGCGGTGCGGGTATCCAGGGTTTGCAGCGCCAGAGCAGGCTCCAGCGAAGTCTGTGGCGTGACCGCAGGCAGTTCAGGGCTCAGGGCAATAAAGTTGGGGGTATGACTGGCGCAGCCAAAGAGCAGCGCCGACCCCAGCATCAAGGTAGCAAGCCGTTTCATAAAAATCCGAAGCTGTAAAAAAAGGTGGCATCAGGATAACCAGATTTGAGTTTGGCTTCCAGCATCTGGCAATGGCAGATAACCGACTCTGGTTCAGTCAGGGTTCAGACAGCGAAGCGCAATATCCGCGCGTAAAACACTTACAAATCATGGGGGAATCGTATGAAGTACGTTATATTGGCAGCTGTACTGGTGATGCCGACCTTGATGGCACCGGCAGCCAACGCCGCAGAAGGCAAACATGTTATCGGGGGCAGTATAGGCCTTGGAGTGCAGAATGATGATGACATCAGCCGCTTCAATCCCGATGCCGGTAACGCCGAAGACAACGACAGCTCAGACAGCTGGGGCACAGAGCTTTATTATCGCTATCATCTCACGCCAAACTGGGGTGTTGAAGCGGGTTACCTTTGGTCCGACGCCGGTATAGTCCATGCTTTTACCTCCGGCATTACCGAGTTGCAGATGGATAGCTTCGAGGCGGCGAGAGTGTCCCTTTATGGCCGCTGGGGCTTTACCGAGCGCAACAGCTTCTATGCCAAGCTGGGTGCCGCCAGGGTTAAACTCGAATATCAATATACCAAAGACGGCGTCGGCTTCAATGACACTGAAAATGGCCTGCATGCGGCAGCCGGTTGGGAATATCGTTTCCGCAACAATCTGGGCATCAATACAGAATACGTGTATCTGAAGACGGATAACTTCGACTATCAAGGGGTATTCGTCGGCCTCAGTTACCGTTTCTGAATGACACAGTAAACCGGATAAAACCCCGTATAGCGGGGTTTTTTCATTTTTGTAACATTCAAGGCTTCAATCTCCGACGGCGACAGGGTAGAGTCAAGTTATTGCTCTAAAACACCTGTTGGGAATATGTTGGAATTGAAATCCGGGCCTTTGCCGACGACTCAATCCGGGGTTGCAACCCAGGCGGCACCTGACTCTTTGATAGATGTTCACGGCCGGCCTCTGTTTGGTCATTTCGACGGGCCGCCGAAAAGCCTGGGATTGGCAGACTTTCAGCTGTTCAATGAGATGGACCGCAGGGTTTCACGCCTGAAACAGCGTTGCAGTTATAAGCAGTTTGAGTTTATTGGCCTTAACAGCCCCAGATGGATGCTGGGCGTTGCCTTGGCGGATATCGCCTATCTTGGCAGTGGTTTCTGTTATCTGTTTGATGTGCAGAGTCGTCGCATGTATCAGCAGAATCTGCTGCGGCCTCCTGCTGGTTTTAACCTGAGCCGTTCGCCATGGCAGGGGGAGAGCCGTATGGGCGGCATTCACTTTCGGCGTGAGCAGGGACAATGGCAACTGAGTCTGGATCTTAAACTACAGGGAATGCCACTTGAGGGGGAGCTGACCTTGGTTCCCGAACCGCTCAGCTTGCCGATGGCGCTTTGCAGTCCAACCGGTTACAGCGGTTGGACCTATACCCAGAAACACAATGCCCTCAAGGTCTCCGGCCAGTTGTCCTTCAATCATGAACCCCAGCCGCTGCTGCATGCCAGAGCCGGTTATGACTTTTCCGCAGGCTTTATGCGCCGGGAAACCAGTTGGCGCTGGGCCTCTATCAATGCCGATATTGAGGGTAAGGGGTTGGGGCTAAACCTGGCGGCCGGAGTCAACGAAACCGGCTCTTGTGAAAACGTGCTCTGGGTTGATGGTGCCAGGCATTTGCTGTCGCCGGTGCATTTTGAGTTTGACCGCATGGCAGCATCAGGCGGCCAATGGCGAGTTTGGTCTGAGCGCGGCGATCTGGAGTTGGCATTTTCGCCCTTGGGGTGCCGCAGCGAAAGGCTCAACCTGGGGCTGCTTAAAAGCAATTTTCGCCAGTATACCGGGCTGTTTTCCGGTTGGGTCAAAGACTCCCTGGGCAAGCGCCATGAGCTGGTGCAGCAGAGCGGCCTGACAGAAGATCACTTTGCCAAGTGGTGAGCTGGAATAAAAGGAATAAAAATGGATTTCAATTTACTTATTTCCCACCCTGAATGGCTGCTGCTGGTATTGGCGCCGCTGTTCTTCATCTGTATGGCATTGGAGTGGTTTTTCGGTGACCGCCTCAGACGTTTGCCTGAGAATGCCCGCTATCGACCGGCGGAGGTTTTCTGTAACTTTGTGCTGGCTGGCATGCACCAGGGCGCCGATATTCTCACGGGTTTACTGCTGGCCAAACTGTATTTGTGGTTATTCGGCTGGCGTTTGTTCGACATTGAGATGAATGGCTGGACCTTTGTGCTGCTGATGCTGGGGCAGGACTTTTGCTATTACTGGTTCCACCGGGCCAGCCACAGATGCCGCTGGATGTGGGCCGCCCATGTAGTGCACCACAGCTCGGAAAACATGAATTTTTCCACCGCCTTTCGTCAGAGCCTGATGTACCCATTGGCGGGCATGTGGCTGTTTTGGCTGCCCTTGGTGATCATAGGCTTCGATCCCAACTGGGTGGTATTTGTGGTGCTGCTTAATCTGGGACTGCAATTTTTTGTCCATACCCAGGCCATCAAACGTCTTGGGCCCTTGGAGTGGATATTCAACACGCCGTCCCACCACAGGGTGCACCATGGCCGTAATCCTCAGTACATAGATAAGAACTACGCCGGGGTGTTGATCATTTGGGATAGATTATTCGGCAGCTTTGAGCCGGAGCGGGAAACCGTGCGCTATGGTATTACCAAGCCGGTGAACAGCTTTAATCCTGTGACAGTCACCTTTGCCGAGTGGCGCGATATGTTGGCGGAAGTGAGCCGCCCCGGCCTTAGTTTCAGGCAGCGTTGGCGTTTGCTGTTTGCGCCGCCGGCCAGTCAGGAGTTGCCCAGCTCCGGCCTCGGAGGATATGCTGATGGCCCTGACAGTTCCAAGGAAGCTAAGGAGTACTGATGAAGCTTTTTGTGTTTGACCATTGTCCCTATTGCGTCAAGGCTATGATGCTGGTGGGGCTTAAGGCGTTGCCGGTGGAGCGGGTCTATCTGCAAAACCATGATGTGGAGTCCAGAATAGCCATGGTCGGTGCCAATATGGTGCCCATTTTACAAAAAGCCGATGGCAGCTTTATGGCCGAAAGCCTGGATATCGTCAGCTATCTGGATAATCTGGATGGTAAGCCGGTCATTACCCTTGCCAGCCAGGCCGATGCTGTCAGCCAATGGCAGGAGGCATCCGGTTATTTCAGCAGTCGCTTGCTCTATCCCCGCAGTGTGTTGCTCGGTCTGCCCGAATTTGGCAGCCAAGAGGCGATTGCCTGGTTTACCCAAAACAAGAGCGCCATGATAGAGATGTCTTTCGAGCAAGCGCTTGCGCAAACGGCCGATTATCTTGAGGGGCTGGCTAAGTGTTGGCCGCAGCTCGACTGGCTGCAATTGCCGTCGGAGCGGGGCAATAAGTTGAGTATTGATGATATCAACCTGTTCCCCGGTCTGAGAAACCTGACCATGGTCAAGGGGCTGGTATTCCCGGCCAGAGTGCGTGCCTATATCGAAGAAGTGGCAGCGCTGACTCAAATCGACTTGTACGACGACAGAGCCGTCTGAGCGGCTTTATCTGAGTCATACAACTACACCCAAAAAGACAGGCCAGTGCTGGACCTGTCTTTTTCATTCGTTTTCACTTTAGGGCAAGTGCTACTTTAACCCGGCTTTTTCAACGCTCTCTTTGTTGATGCACTGCGCGTTGTCTGTGCTCCTGAGCACGGCTGGGCTGGCGTCGCTCCGCCTGATGGCGCTGTGGCTGAGCTCGCTGCTGATGCTGCACCTTCGATTGACTCTGAGGCTGATAGCGTCTCTGTGGCTGCTGTTGTTTATCTGCCTGTTGCCGGCGCTTTTCAGCTTGTCTATAAGTAGTGTTAGTGTGCCGGTTTGAGGCCTGTTGCAACTGTCTGTCTCTGGCCTGATGTTTAACCCGCATCGTTTTGTCGGCGGCGTTGGCACTGCTATTGGCACTCCTATATGACGGCTGCTGTGACAGCTGGCGAACTTTTTGTGGCTCGCCCTTATGCATCTTTTCCCTCTTGTCACCGGCGCGCCATTCACGGCTATTGTGTTCCCTGCGCTGCTTTAGCTCATGCTGCAACTGCTTTTGTTGCTTGTTTCTGTCCTGATGCAGCCTCTGGCTGTGGTTGAAGCTGCGGGCCTGGGATTCATAACGCTTGTGCGACTTGTTGTATACCGCCTTATTGTAGCGTTGTTGCAGCCCAGGGTGGCGATAATGGGCGCCCCGTCTGTGGTGCGGGTTATGGCTCCAGCGCTGGGCTCCCTGGCTATAGGCCAGTCTTGGCCGGTAGTGATTATAGTGTTTGTGGCGATAATCGACCCAGATCACTCTGTCATGCCAATGAAAGGCGCTGAAGAAGAAGTTAAATGAAATGCTGACCCCGGCACTGCGCCAGTAAAACGGACTGGAGTGGTAGCGTACATATCCGGGGAAAGGGTCCCAATAGATAGGCGGATAGCTGCTCCAGTGCCAGTGACCATAGACACGGCGACTGTCGTAGTAAGGGACATAGATCACCTCGGTGCGGGTCGGTGCTATCACTATCTGACGTTCGTCGCGTCTGGCGTTGAGGTTACCCAGGTCATTTAATGAGTCGGCATCCCAGGCAGCTTGTCTCAGGGTTTGAATCCCATCCATCACCCGGCCTTCATCGGCAATAAAGGCTTCGCCCAAACGGGCGGTCCAGTCCAGATCTGTGCTCATCCTATTCAACACTTCCGGAAAGGCGATAAGCGCCATCACACTGGGATCCCAATCCTGGTTCTCGGCTTCGGCCATCAGGCGTTCATTGCTCCAATGGCTGCGCTGTTTGCGCCAGCGCTGTGCCTGCACCAGTTCCAGTGGATAGGTTGAGGCGATCAGCATATGGGTCAACAAGGTGTCCGGATAGAGAGCGATAGGGGAGAGCAGCTGCATCAGCTCGGGTTCCCGGATATCACTGCCGGATTCGGCGGCCTGCAGCGCCGTAGTTGGCAGGCCAAACAGACACAGGATAAGTACACTGTGCTGCAGCCAGATTTTCAGCTTGTTCATGGTTGCCTCCTTTAGGCCGGTATGGTTACCAGCCTGGCAAGTGAGCTAACTGAGGCCTTGCGATGCAATTCCCCATCAGTGGTTTCAGGATAAGTGGCCTTTGATGAACATAAGCTGAAGGCTTTGGGATGGCTAAATGATCTCCAAGCAACTGCCTGGGGGAAGTGGGTAGTGGAACTGAGTCTTTTGAAATGGCAGGAGTACGGCTATTTCCAGACACAGGCGGAACTGTGACCGTTGAAAACAGGGACGTTTTCGTCGAGGCTACATGGACGTATTCACAACAACATCCCTGTTTAACGGCCAGCTCGTCATCCATGACTCGCGCTCGAAAGCATGTTGCTGCGCAACTCTCGCCGTGTCACAGGATCGTCTGTGCGAAAGGCGCACCGCAGGTGATTGGCGGCTGCTTAGCCAGAAGCTAAGACCTAGTTTATTGGTGAGTTCTGGCTTAAAGCCATGATAGCCGCTGTGCCAGCGGCCTAAGGTCGTGGAGCAAATGCATCCATGCACAACGGCCAGTTCGCCATCCCTGGCTCTCGCTCGTAGCCAGTCGCTACGCGACACTCGCCAAACCACACCGGGCAAGGGGCTTTGCTTGTCCAAAGCCCCTTGCATCCCCAAGGACACCCCGACGTAGCCGAAATCCCCGCTGGCTTATGAAGCAAATTGGCTACACTCAGGACTCGCATCCATGCTCGACCTTCGAGCCTCGACATCCCTGTCTCGGCTACGCCAATTTGCAACAACGCCAGCGGCGGCTCCGAAGGGGGGAATTGGTGCAATTCTGTGAGAACTAACTTGTTTGAAGTTACCTATATGCCCGCAGACATACACCTAATTCCAGGCACAGGCGGAACTGTGACCTTCCGAGCCAGGGATGGCGAGGCAGAGCTTACAGGGACGTACTCGCAGCGTGTCACAGGGTCGCCTGTGTGAAAGACGCACCGCAGGTGATTGGCGGCTGCTTAGCCAGAAGCTAAGACCTAGTTTATTGGTGAGTTTTGGCTTAAAACCATGATAGCCGCTGTGCCAGCGGCCTAAAGTCGTGGAGTTTCGCCCCACACCCGAGGAAGGGGGCTGTATCGACTCGCCCCCTTTCCAAACCCCCAACGACCCGCGACGCAGCGGAAAACCCCTTGTGCTTATGATACCAATTCGCTACCGCGCCAGACGCTCATCCCTGATTCGACTGGCGCTGCTTCGGCATCCATGCCTCGCTACGCGATTGTCATCAACGCCCTGCGGCCGCTTCGAGCGGGGGCGGTGCAATTCTGTTAGTACCGAGTAGCTTGAAATATCTGAAGTGCTTGCAGACATACAGCTCATTTCCAGGCACAGGCGAAACTGTGACCGTCGAAAAAAGGGACGTTTTCGTCGAGGCTACATGGACGTATTCACGCCGTGTCACAGGATCGCCTGTGCGAAAAGCGCACCGCAGGTGATTGGCTACAACTTAGCTAGCCGCTAGGATCAAGTTCATTGGTGAGTTTTGGCTTAAAGCCATGATAGCCGCTGTGCCAGCGGCCTAAAGTCGTGGAGCTTCGCCCCACACCCGAGGAAGGGGGCTGTAGCGACTCGCCCCCTTTCCAAATCCCCAGCGACCTGCGACGCAGCGGAAAACCCCTTGTGCTTATGATACCAATTCGCTACCGCGCCAGACGCTCATCCCTGATTCGACTGGCGCTGCTTCGGCATCCATGCCTCGCTACGCGATTGTCATCAACGCCCTGCGGCCGCTTCGAGCGGGGGCGGTGCAATTCTGTTAGTACCGAGTAGCTTGAAATATCTGAAGTGTCTGCAGACATACTGCTCATTTTCAGGCTTTAGTTCTGGTGGGACTGTGACCGTTGAAAACAGGGAAGAATGCAAACACCCAGTCAATCCTGCTTCAAAAACAACCCAAATCAGGGTTTTGTTGCCTTTGTCAAAACTTGACCTTTGGCTAATTGTTTTCAAATTCAGTACTGGGTATTGTATAACTAATTCAAACGTTTAGCTTTAGCGCTCCCTTAAGCAGAAAGCAGCAACACTTTTCCGTTTTCAGCGGAACGCAGGGACGAACAGAATTTGGACCCGTGCGGTAGCCATGGCTTAACTTAACGCTTTTTGTAGGGCCTGGGCTGTAGGGCCCTTGGTTGTTCGGCTTGAATCGCTCATGACAAGCACCTCAGAACTGATTTTTATACAGTATTATTGACGTTCCAGGAAAAATGCCGGGAATTTGCAGCTAAGTGTGCGCGTTATTTCTGTAACATTTTAGAAAATAGCATCAAATTCATAAAGTTAAAAAATAAAGCTGGTAGATAATAGGTTTGGAAACCGCGCATGCGCGTTTAGCTGCAAGGGATATTTGGACTAAATGGTATTATATCCAGCTAATACAAGCAGATAGCGATGCGCGTTTACACTCCTCTGAGGACTTAAACGCGCATGCGCACTATACAGCTGTTAAGTTTTAATGCATACATCAACATCATATTTAGGAGTAGGTAAGATATGGAAGGTTTTTACTGGCTTTCACTTTCAGAAAGCAAGATAAAGAATGACTTTGACATCATCAAGAATGATGTCATCGAAGATACAGAACTTAAAGGAGTCCTTTCTATCGAAAGTGCAGACGATCTAGTAAGGATCATCAAAGCATTTAAGAAAGCATCTATTAGTAGCTCTGAAGATAAGTATTTTAAGTCAGAAAAGCACAAAATTGGTTTTATGCTTTTAAAGCATGAAGGTTCAGTCTTTGACGAAGAACTTGGTATAAAGAAGAAACATTACCTTAATAAGGAAGTAGCAAAGGAATGGAAGCAGAAATACCAATCAATATACCATCCAGATAAGAATGTTGGCGATAGTTCTATTGATTATGCGGAGGTGACGAGCAAGATCAATAAAATCTATAACCGAATGGTGGGTAAAGCATGACGACTAACATACCATCAGTAATTTATCATCAACTTAATGGAATTGTTGAAAGGCCAGAGTTAAATAATATTGCTAGCATTGCAACAAGTGTCTTAAATCAAGGTCATGTAACTGGAATCATTAACGCGTTTTTTATCAACACTAAAATTTGTGTAAATGGTGTGCCATATATAAAAATTAATGGTCTATCGACAATATTAAGAACTGGTAACTCCGGAGCTGAAAGACCATTGATTTATCAAGGAATGCCGGGAGTTTTATCTGCAGCACAACTTATTGAAATTGATGGAGAAGAACATATATCAGGTCCAACATTGCGAGCACTTATAGATGCTAGAATTGCTTTCACGGATGGAAGAACAAAACAATACTTGCAAATTGCTATGCAGACTTATGAACGCATTATTAATCTTGCCCAAGTTCGAGACCTAAAAGAAGTATTCTTAGATGATATCCGAAATAATAGGCCTTTACTAAAAAGTCAGAGAATTGCCGAATATGGCATTACACATTGTGAGTTCTCTAATCAGCCCTTTGCAAACCGTAGTGATGTTGAATTTGCACATATTGAGAGCGTTGTAACTCAACCATTACTCGCTCTTAATATTAATAACGGCGTAATAATAATGAAAAATATTCATCGTCAACTAACAAGTATGGGTATTCATGGTTATGAAGGAATGTATAACTTTTGTCTCGCCAATGGTTACTCTACAGCTTGGGCAGACTAAAACTTAACAAACTTTTTAAGAGTGATTCGCAACGCGTGGCATTTTTACTGTGCGTTGGTTTTAGTGTTTAAGGTGGTATGCGACAGCTTCGGTATTGCGTTGCTCACACCTTAACAGGGCGTTAGCACTCTACTGAACACGATACTCTGCGACCATTCAAAGTAGGAAACATATAAATTGTTTGAGCATATTAAAAAGAGAATAATAAAAGGGCTAATTGAAGAGGTTGCCTGTTTAGATGAGAGGGGAATAGAACTGGTTGGTCATAATTATATTTCTCAGCGAGAAAACCAACCTCTCATTCACCATGGTCTAAATAAGGATTACATGCCTTCTGGCTATACAGTAGACTCATTCTCTGATGACTCTTTGATTGTTGGGGAATATAGTGCCGAGAAGGGCTACTTCGATTATTCAGGGGACAAAAGCAAACCTATTTATTCGAAAATTAATAAAGATATAGCTCATGCATTGGAGCATAAAGGTGGGTCAGGCCCAGAAAAGATATACCTCATAAGCACCCAAGAAGAAAATGCATCATTTCGTTCGAAGTTTAATTCTACCAAGATTGGGCAACAACACGCTGAGCGTCTAATAATTATTGACGCAAGGGAACTTGCTAAAGGTATATATGAACAATCGATAAGTAATCCGTCTGTTGCCGATTTTTACAAACAGTATTTTCCAGCTTTTTCTCAGAATATGGATAATTTTGAGTACTTTGGAAAATTGCCAAACGCCTGTAATGGATATGTATGCGCTGATGAGATTAGCGATGCCATAAGCTATCACTTTAAAAATGGAAACAGTGTTTGCGTACTCCACGGAATCAGCGGGTCAGGGAAGACTCAGTCGGCTATTGATTTTGTCAGAAGAAATAAAGATGTTTTTCATAATTATATTTGGATTGGAGGTGAGGATTGGAGGCCCGAATCTTCACTTAGTTCTGTTCAAAGAAGCAGGGGCGGTGCACCAGTTAATGTGGCCGGGTTATTCAATTCTGAAAAAACTATCCTTGTAATTGATAATTATGGAGCTGGTCTTGAATGCAGTGACTTTGAAGAATTGAGCTCAGGGTTTGAAAAAGGTGGGGTGGTTCTAATTACATCTCAAATTTCAGTGCCACAGAGTTCGATATATCTCTCTATTCCTCAATTCTCTATAGATAGTGCCCTCGAACTGCTAGGGGAAACAGCATCGTCAGCCTCAGAGTTATGCAGGGAATTTATATCAATATGCCGTTTTTCGCCACTAATTCTATCCATGACTAGAAAGCTATGTCATGACCAAGGAATCGATAGAGAAACCATTTATAGAGAGATTCTAGATGAGCCCGAGTTAGTAGATGATTCTGGCGGCGTTTCAATTGTAAGGAAAATCCTTTCCGGCTTACCTCAAGGCTCTCTTGAAGCGCTAAGAAAAATAGCGAATTCAGGTATAAATTCCCATGATATCGAATTTTTGAGGTACTTCATTGGTGTTCTAAAGTGTAATTCTTTGCAAAAGTTATCAATTCTTGTTCCCGAGAATACAACTGGAGTTCTCCGAGTTCATGACCTTATATCTATTGCTGTCCAGGAGGAACTAGATAGTGCGCCTTTAGTCTCTTCGATTGAAAATTTTATATCACTAAAAGCGGGCGATATGACACCAGGTGTCCTTCGACAGATACACTTATGTTCCGATTTTATATTCGAAGAACATTTACGACGAGGAGCTAGGGATATTGACTGGTTGCATTACTCTCTATTGCAGCTAGAAGGAGATGCAAAATTAGAGCTTAGTAATGAAATCCATGAGACTAAGCTTACCGAGAATGATAGTTTACAAAAAATTAAGAGCGTTATAGACGCAAAAGAAATTCATTCATATACGATTGATGATAACGAGGTGAGAAAAGACTTTTATCGCAACTGTGCCAATCTATATGGCGACCTCCTAAATAAGAATGTGTCAGAAGATATACAGCTAGAACTTCTTCACCATAAAGGTAAGTCTCTTCGACGTTCGGGAATGTATCCTGAAGCCTTAGAGTCATTCAATCAACTTATAGAATTAAAGCCTGAATGGCACGCAACTTATGGGCAAATTGCTCATCTAGGAACTCAAAATGGAGTCAAGCAAGATATAAAAGACGCTGGCGAAAATGCTATGCGTACTTTACTAGGGTTTATTCAAGATGAAGTGTTTTCAGTCCCTCTTCGCGTCTCATTAGCTGCACTGGCCAAGTTAAGATCATATAGAAAAATTGTTCAAGAGATTAATGAACAAAATGATTTGGTAAAAAAATTAGCTGATGTGATATCTATATCGGCCTTAGAAGGCCTAGATCAGTTTTATGAGGCATTTGTCTCTTTTACCTCAATGTTTGGATATAAACATAGCGTTACGTGCGTCAGAATTGCAGAGTCCATACCAGAGTTGATAGCCATCCCGCCGAGTCAAGTTGAGAGGAAGCAATGGGTAAGTGCATGTGAAGCACTTACAAATTCATCAGTGGCCGCCGAAAGGGAAAATAACCAGAGGTTTGCCAAACTATTGATTGATTCGGCTCTATTATTCGCAGACGAAATTAGTAATAGCGAACAGCTTCGCTCATATGATGCAAGATGCATTGCAAAAACATACAATCTAGGGTTTGAGCCAAAAAAATCAATAATGGCAATAATGAAAGTTGCCGAGGAAGAAGTAAATCATTGGTTACTGTACGAGAAAGCTAAAGCATATTTAGGGTTAGGAGAAGGTAACTACGAAGAAGCCTTATCCATTGCTCAAGAGTGTTTTTCTTCGGCGGAAAGTGATGTAAAAGCATCATCAAGAATATCCATCTATCATGACCTACTTAGCACTTGCTATTTGAAACTAGGTGATCATGTAAATGCAATTAGAGAGCTCCAGGAAGCAATTAATAATTGCACCAATGAAAAGTACAGGTCCGAACTGGAGCTTAAGTACAATGAACTCACTAAGTGCTAACAAGGCGCTACTGTCGGACAAATTTTACGCTTCGCTCCAAATTTGCCGCAGAGTGCAGCGTTATTTTTCAAGGAAGATATTATGAGGATTTGGCATGTCGCTTTTTTAAGCCTCCTGTTGCTAGGTTGCTCTTCGACGAATAAAACTACCTATCAACCTGTTTGTTTTCAATCCGTAGAACAAGCAATAAACATGGGTGAATCCCTGATATCTGCGGGATATTTTGAAAAAGTAAGTTACTGGGTTAACGGAGACCCCAGTATACCTGTTCGTGGGTTGGGTTTGGAATGGGATGGATTCGAACATTCAAAGTATTGTCCCAGCGGCGGGTATCCTGTCCTCATCTCTTACCTGGATAAGGATGAACTTGGGAACTCTGAAATAGTAATTAAATGGGCTCAAATAGTTTTTAAAAATATGCTTAAGGAACGAGGCATTGAAACATAACGAGTGACGGTGGCATTCCGTCAATAAGTATTTCACTAATTGTGATAGCTTTCGTCTCATTTGGGTTCGATTTTTCATCATGGTATTGAGCATAACTAACAACTTTCGCATATAGGCTATCAACGCTACTTAGGGCAGCGGTTATTTCCCGAGGAGGGATTGGTACAATTCTGCAAGAATAGTGTTGCTTGAAGTTGCTTATATTCCCGCAGACATACACCTATTTTCAAGGCGCAGGCGGAACTGTGACCTTCCGAGCCAGGGATGGCGAGGCAGAGCTTACAGGGACGTACTCGCAGCGTGTCACAGGATCGCCTGTGCGAAAAGCGCACCGCAGGTGATTGGCCGCTGCTTAACCACGTTATTTGCGCCAACGGCTGTCGGCGACACCGAGGGGGGATTAGTGCAATACTGTTAGTCCTGAGTAGCTTGAAATATCTGAAGTGTTCGCAGACATGCACCTCATTTCTAGGCACAGGCGGAACTGTGACTGTCGAAAACAGGGCCGAATTTTGTTCCCGACAAATTCGGCATTTCCTACGTCCTTGTAGGTCAGACGTTTTCGTCGAGCGCCCAAGGATGGGGAATGAATGTACTATTCCCCAATCTCAACTTCTGGGTAAAAACAGAGTGAAGCGGGCGCCACCCAGGGGAGATTGATCTATTTGCCACAGGCCTTGGTAGCTCTGCAGCAGATCTTTGACTATCGCCAGTCCTATGCCATGACCTTGTTGGTAGTTATCGGCTCTGACACCGCGCTCGAACAGCTGGGTTTTCTGCTGCTCTGTAATGCCCGGGCCATCGTCTTCGATGCAGAGGTTCAGCCCTTTTTCGCTAACCCAGGTTTTGAGGGCGACCTTGCTATTTGCTGCCTTGCAGGCGTTATCCAATAGATTGCCGAGGAGTTCGGCCAGGTCGGCTTCATCGCCGTAAAACAGGGCGTTTGTTGCCAGTTCAGCCTCAAACTTCAGCGCCTTGTCCGCATAAATCTTGCCAAGGGTTCGCAGCAGTTTGTCGGCCACGGTTCTGCTGTTCACCCCTTGGTGCCAAGCGCCGCTGCCGGCACTTTGGGCCCGCTTCAACTGGTGGCCTATGCTGGCGTTGATTTGGCTGATGGGCTCTTGGGCATCGCTCGGCAAAGACTTAAGGCTTTGCAGTACCGCCAGCGGTGTTTTCAGGCTATGGGCCAGATCCGACAAGGCGTTGCGATAACGTTGGCGTTGGCGCTGTTCGTTGCTTATCAGGGCATTGAGCTGGGTCGCGACCTGTTGCAGCTCCTTGGGATAGTCGCTGCCGAGATGTTGCCGTTTGCCTTGCTCAACCGCTTCGAGCTCGGCCCGAAAGCGCGCCAGTGGTTTGAGTGTCCACCAGAGCCAGCCACCTTGTACCAGTAACAGGAACAGCATCAATAGTCCCAGGTATTGCCAGAGCTGGCGGCTGAAGGCGCCTTGGGTTTGCTCAAAGCCGGTCTGATCTTTGATGATGTGTACGGTAAAGGGAATATCCCGGCCGTTATCCGATGCCGAGGCAAAGCTGGCGCTGAAGCTGTAACTGAAGTGAGGCTTGCCCAGGAGAAGCATTTCGCCAAAGCGGCCTTCTCCGAGTGGTGGGCTTGGAAGCTTGCCCGGAGGCGGCATACCGATAAAGGAAGGCGAATGCCATACCAGTTTGCCTTGGCTGCTGACCAGGGCGTAGAGCCCGGATTGATCTATGTTGAACTGTTTGTCCTGTAATTGATCCGGCAGAACCAGTTCGCCCTGTTCCACTTCTGCCAATGCCAATACTCCATAAAGGGCGGCGCTGAGTTCATCTTTTACCGCGTGGGTCAATTGGGCACGAAAGGCATCGCTCAGGGTCACGCCGATAAGCGGCAAGAGTACCAGATTCAACAGCAGGGCGCTGATCACCAGCCGGCCCTTGAGTGAACCGGGCAAAAGCCTGGCAGGCAAGGGTTTCATCAGGGCTTATCTCTGACAGGGAGCGCATTGAGGCGATACCCCTGACCACGCAGGGTTTCAATAAGCCCAAGCGTGCCCTCGGGATCCAGCTTCTTGCGCAAACGGCGAATAAATACCTCAATCACATTAGAGTCAAGATCAAAGTCCTGATCATAGATGTGCTCGATAAGCAGACTCTTGGAAGTGACTTCTCCCTGATGCAGCATCAGATACTCGAGCAATTTGTATTCGGAGGCGCTGAGGCTGACGCTGTGTTTGCCGAGTCGCACTTCACCGCTGCTGGTATTCAGGGTGACAGGGCCACTTTGCAGCAAGGGGCTGGCCTTACCGGCGCTGCGGCGGATTAAAGCCTTGATCCTGGCTGTGAGTTCCATGGGGTGAAAGGGTTTGGTGAGGTAGTCATCACCGCCGGCATCCAAGCCTTCCACCTTGTCTTGCCAGCCATCTCTGGCGGTGAGGATCAGCACAGGGTAATCCAGTCCCTTGGCACGCATCTGTTCAATCAGTGCTATGCCGCTGAGTTTGGGCAGGCCGATATCGATAATGGCGGCATCATAGGGATATTCCGCCGCCAGAAACAGGCCTTCTTCGCCGTCTGACGCCGTATCCAGATTGAAACCTGCCTCTTGCAAATGTTGTTTTAAGTTGGCCTGTAAGGCGGCATCATCTTCTACCAATAACAGTCGCATAAGCTATTTCCTGTCAGTTTGCCTGCAGGCGGCCGCTGCGGGCATCCACAGAGACATAGACAATTCGGCCGCTGTCCTGCAGCAGTTTGACCCGATAACCCGGGTTGCCGTTGACCTTCACAGACTGCACCCTGAGTACCTTACCGCCATAAGCCTGCTTCACCAGTCTGGCGGCTTCATCGCCACTGCGGACTTTCAGCTTGGCCTCCTGGCCCTGAGTCGTTCGTTCCGGCTTGGCAAAGGGGCCGGCATGAAGGGGCTGAGCGAAAGCCAGCGACAGCAATAGCATGCTTGCCGCGATAATTCCGCTTGAGTGATAAGCTTGATGCTTGATTTTACTGCCCCTTTTCATGGTTTTGCCCTTTTGGAAACGCTTGGCCCAGTGTAAAAGATCCCCGCGGTGGATGAAATAGCCAGCCGGGTCTTCACTCTCTATCTGTCCTCCCCCGGTTTTCGCTCAGGCCCGGTCAGTTGTACTCCTTCCAAGATGAACATCGGCTGACAGAAACCGTTCATCTCATGTTCACCCAGGCTGACTTTTAATAATGCTAAGGAAGGTGCGAATAAGTCCTCGTGGCACTCTGGCTTGCACAGCAATTGGCGTTCAAGGCATCTGACTGAAGGCATGCCGGGGCATGTCGAAGTCGGATAACGCAGAGAGCCGGTTGCTGTGAAAGCCCCGAAGGGCGTGGCTTACAGACCTGCCTGCTATGTTGTGCTTCTTGCAAAGGACTAGGGCCATTTGCTGCGAACCACGCCTTGCATCCAGGCCTGTAAGCCGACGCAGAGCACACATGGGACTTGTTCGCACCTTCCCTAAACCCGAATAAGCGCGGGATGCGCTCTGTGGAGAAGCACTATGAAATTATTATCTTACACTGTATTTAGCCTGTCGCTGTTTTTGGCTCTGTTTTGGGGGGCGCCTGCTGCCTATGCCAAGGAGCCTGTCGGCGGACAAGTCTCCATCGGCCAAAAAGCGCAGCAACCGAGCGATGAACAGGATAGCCTAGGCGCCGAGCTAAGGGCGGCACAACACAGGCAGTTGCTCAAGCAACTTCAGCAGGAGTGGCAATTTGCTGGAGCTCAAGTTTCCGGTGAGCGCATGACCCGCGAGCAGATGATCGCCAAGAAACAGAAACTGCCCGAGAGCCAAGCCGCGCCGCAGCGGATGGTCTCCATGGCGGCCCACAGCTATTACCATGAGTTCAGCTTTTATGAGGCGGCCAGCTACCTTTATGACGATTATGACTCTGATGGCTTTTATCGCAGCTTTGCGGTGCGCTTTGATGCCGATGTTTACGGTAATGATCCGGCCGAGTCTGTGCCCGTTTATGCCGAGCTTTATCTAAGCCGCAACGGCGGTGACTGGGAGCATTACTACAGCACTGAGGTGTTCTACATTCAGGGAGACAGTACCCAGGATGACTTTGAAGTGCTCACCACGTTGGAGAGCGGCTACCCCAGCGATCATTATGATGTGCTGATCGACCTCTATGAACCCGGTTACAGTGACATAGTGGCGACCATAAGTTCTTATGAAAGCAATAGCCTCTATGCCTTGCCGCTGGAGAGTCGCGAATGGGACAGAGATGATGGCGCGACCGTGATAGTCGATGCCGGTGGCAGCCTGTCAGTGGTGGCGCTCGCAAGTCTGGTACTGCTTGGCGGTTTGCGTTACAGACGCGGCCAAGTTGCCGCTTGAAATTACAAAATTTAACTACACAGGCCGGGGTCTTTCCCGGCCTGTTTCTTTCCGGGTTCCCAATGGGGGCCGGAATGGGGCAACAAGGTTTACTCTTGTTGGCCTTTTATTTGGAGGCTTGCAGGATCACAAACTTACCATTGGAGGCTATGGTCTTGCAGTTGCCGAACAGGCGCTTGAGCTTGATGTGGTAACCCAGGTGACGGTTGCCGACCACATGCAGTATGCCGCCGTTCACCAGACGCCGTCTGGCATCGAGGAACATCTGCCAGGCAATATGATCTGTGATGGCCTCTCCCTGATGAAACGGCGGGTTACAGAGCACCAGATCCGGTGCGACGCCGGCGCTCAAATGACTCAGACAGTCGTCCCAATAAAAGTGGCCGCGTTCGGCTTCAAAGCCATTGCCCTGCCAGTTGAGCCTGGCACTTTCCACGGCCATATCTGAGTCATCGACAAAGTGAATACTTGCATCGGGATAACGCTTGGCCGCCGCCAGCCCCAAAACGCCATTGCCGCAGCCCAGGTCCACCACAGAGCTAAACTCACCTTCGGGGAGGTTGGCCAACATCAAACGGGCGCCGATATCCAGTTTGCCGGCGGCAAATACATTGCTGAGATTACCGATATTGAGGCCGAATTCGCCAAGGGGCCACTCGCTGGGGGCTGGCAATTCGCGTGCCTGGCCATCGGTGAAGGCGGTAATCACCCGGGTCTTTTTCCATGCCAGACTGGCGCTGGCCTGGCCCAGATGTTTGCCAATCAGGGCCAACAAGGCTTGATTGATGGATTTGGCCTTGGCGCCAATCAATACCCGGGTACCGGCGGGAAGCATATTGGCCAGCATGGTCAGCTGCCAGGCAAAAAAGTTGAGGTTCTTGGGCAGCTTCAGCAATATGGTATCGGGTACACAAGCAGGCATTTCCCGACTGTTTAGCCAGTGAATGTCGGCATCGCTGAGATGGTTTTTCTCAAGATTTTGTCGAGCACCAAGGTGGGAAGTGCGGGCATCCGAGCTCCAGTGAATCTTTGCATCTGGGTAACCTCGGCGAATGGCGCACAGCAGGGCACCAAAACTGTCGTTGATAATAAGCACAGATTGAGGCGCCTCTTCCTCGGCGAGCTGTTTGAGCAGGTGTTCATCGGCGGCATCCCAGGCCTGGAGGTTGGATTCCTGCTCTTCGGGATAGCGGTGCAGAGTGAGCTGAATATCAGCGGCTGAGAACTGGCTGGTCATATAACTGGGCTTAAAGGACGAATTTGCGCGGATTATCGCAAATACTGGCGCTCAAGGCGATATTTGCGAAAGTCTGCCTTGGTCATTATGTAATAGAGAAGGTTTAAGCCCGGCAATAAGCCACAGAGAAACAATGCCATGAAGTTTAAAGATGAGTTCAAATATGAGTTCAAAAGAGATACAGCAGTCCTTGTTTGCGCTTGAGCCTGGGTCATCTGCTGAGTCGGCAACAGGCGTGCAGCGGTTTGAGCAGCCGCCTATGTTGCTGGTGCGCGGTTATCTCAATCCAGCCCAGCAGGATGCCATTTGGCGCGAGGCGGAGCATTATCCCCTGACTCGCCCCGAGCTTGAGATATTCGGTAAGCGTCACGCCATTCCCCGTACTCAGGTGTGGTTTGGCGATCACGGCTGTGATTATCGCTACTCAGGGTTATTGGTCAGGGCGCTTCCCTGGCCCAAATATCTGTTACGGCTAAGGCAAAAGCTGGATCGGGACTGGCAGCTTGGCAGCAACGGCGTGCTGGTAAACCGTTATGCCGATGGCCGCGACGCCATGGGCTGGCACAGCGACGATGAACCTGAGCTGGCAGAGGGGGCCGATATCGCTTCAATCAGTCTGGGCGCCGGGCGCGATTTTGATTTGAGACACAAGCAAAGCGGCGAAAAGCTGCGGCTCAGGCTTAACTCGGGCGATCTCTTGTTGATGCGCTGGCCGATGCAGCAGGAGTGGCAACATGCTTTGCCAAGAAGGCTGAAACTCACAGAGCCCAGGCTCAATCTCACCTATCGGCGGCTCAAACCGGGTTTTCATCCTCCTGGTGGTTGAAAATTGTCGGATTGATCTTTGTTCGCCGACGCAGTAACCTGCCGCCAATCCCAACAGCTTATATCAGGTTTTACCATGTCCGTTGCCCAGACCATAGAGCAGAAGTTGCGCCTTGCCCTGACGCCGAGTCATATAGAAGTCATCAACGAGAGCCACAATCACCATGTGCCGCCTAATTCAGAGACGCACTTCAAGGTGATCATTGTCAGTGAAGCCTTTGATGGCAAGCGCCTGCTGGCTCGCCATAGAGAAGTGAACCAGGCATTGGCGGAAGAACTGGCCAATGGCGTGCACGCGCTGTCCATGCATACTTATACTCAGGCCGAATGGGATGCTCAAAGCGCCGTGCCTGAGTCGCCCAAGTGCCGTGGTTAAAAGTCCTGGCTTGATAAACCGCCTCCAGGGGCTGCATTTGTGTTTTGGCGCTGTAATAATAGCGCTTTGAGACACGAAACCATTTAACAGTGCAAGCCAGCTTGCCATCCAAGGGAGAATACCCATGCCATTGTTAGACAGCTTTACCGTGGACCATACCAAGATGGAGGCACCGGCAGTGCGGGTGGCCAAGACCATGAGCACACCAAAGGGCGATACCATTACGGTATTTGACCTGCGTTTTTGCGCGCCCAACAAGGATATTCTCAGCGAGCGTGGCATTCATACTCTGGAACACCTGTTTGCCGGCTTTATGCGCGATCACCTCAATGGTGACGGAGTGGAGATCATAGATATTTCGCCCATGGGTTGCCGCACCGGCTTTTATATGAGCCTTATCGGGACACCGGCAGAAGGCCGGGTTGCCGATGCCTGGTTGGCAGCCATGGAAGATGTGCTCAAGGTACAGGATCAAAAGGCTATTCCTGAGCTGAACGAATACCAGTGCGGTACCTATCAGATGCATTCTCTGGAGCAGGCGCAGGATATTGCTCGCAATATTATTGCCGCCGGTGTCAGCGTTAACCGCAACGACGATCTCAAGTTGAGTGAGGAACTGCTGAAGCAGCTCTAATCCCACCCGGCTTACCTCGCTCAATCAAGCGGCTTGATATTTACTCAAGTCGCTTTTTTTTTGTCCGCAAATCAGTTAGTTTACAAAAATATAACATCAAATATGCGGTAACTGCTGATAGGGGATTGGGATATGAGTCAGAGGCGTGGCTTGCTTAAGGTGAGTGCAGTGGCCGGTTTGGTGAGCGGGAGTTTGGCCGGGCCGTGGGCACACGCTTCCGAGTCCGCAGCAATCAATGCCATGTACTATGACTCGGCCGAGCGGCAACTGACCGCCGGTGGCGAGCTTATCCCAACCCTGCCTGGCAGTTTCAGTATCCGCGGCGCCGGTGGCAGCGGCCATTCCGGAATGGCGATTATCGAAGACAGGGTCAATCTGGCGCCGGCACCTTATTCTGCGCCTTATCTGTGGCAACTGCCGGATCCCGATACCCTGGTTGCCAGTTCGGCCAATGCCGCCGGTAGCTTGCTCTATGGTGGTAGCGGCAGTTTTGGTGTTTTGGAAACGCAAAGCCTGGGGTTGCATGATACTCCGGGCAAGAGTGTGCGGCTTCAGGGCAATGAGGATAAAGGTTGGGGCGCCGAGGGCCGCGGTTTGATTGATGCCGATGACTATAAGGTATTGCTGCAGGCGAGCCACAGGCGCCAGCAACCCTGGCAGGAGCCGAGAAGCGCCGAGCAGGGGCAAGACGACAGCCAGACCAAGGTCCTTTTCAAGATAGCGGCCAACAGCTTGCCGGGTGCCCGCAGTCGGCAACATACTGAATTCAAGTATCAGTATTCACAGCAGCGGCAGTTTTTGCCGGGAATGGGGCTGACGGCTGCCGATTGGCAACTGAACCCTGAGTTGGTGTATGGCGCTGCCACGCAGGATAGACTCAAGAGCCGCAGTCACAGATATCAGCTGTCACACCGCGTTGAGCCTACTGCCGGCTCCCGGGTGTTTACCGAGCTTTACTACCATAGCCATCATAGCTCGCAGTTGCAGATGAGTTTTGCCAATGGCGCCTTTATTCAAGGTGACGTGCTTGAGCAACTGGCGGCCTTGGATGCCGCTGCTATCGGCGCGGTTTCATTGGTCGACTTTCGCTGTGATGATGACTTCGAGGCTATGGGGCTCCAGACTCAGGCCATTACTCAATATGGTCGCCACAAGGTGAGTTACAGTGCCCGCTGGCACAGAGACAAGGCCGAGCTGGCACCCGGCCTGGGGAGTTGGTTATGGCAGGATGGACTACTGAGTGATACTGCGCAGAGTCTGAGTGTCAGGATTGATGACAAGGCCAGTGTCTGGAGCTCGGCGGTGACGGCTGAACTCAACTGGTCGGCCGTGACTCTGGAGCTCGGCGTCGGCTATGAAGATGTCAGCTTGGAGCGCAGTAGCGAAACAGTGCCGCTTTCAGCCGCGGATTTCTCCGAACGTGAATGGTTACCCACGGCCAAGCTCAGTTGGCGCGGGGAGGCACTGAGCCTGTTCATCAGTGCCGGCAGAGCCTGGGCGGCGGCGAGCCCCGGCAACCTGGGGCAACGCTCCCAGCAAGCCTGGCAATATGAACTCGGTGGCCGCTTTGAGTCAGGTAGGCTGAAAAGTGCACTGAGCCTGTACCAGCGAGACTTCGACAATCTGCATTTTGATTGCACGGCAAATAGCTTCTGCGACCCAGCGCTGCGCCTCAATCAATACAATCTCGGGGAAGTGGATGTCAAAGGCGCCGAACTGGCGCTCGACTACAGCCTGGACTCAGGCACTGTCAATTGGCCCATGGGGCTCAAGTACCATTACACCCAAGCCAATGCGCAGCACTCGGGTTGTCTTATGCTGAGCGGACCTTGCCTCATGGCCGATAAACAGCTGCCCTGGTTGCCCGAGCATGCCTTGAGTCTTCATCTTGGGCTGGAGTGGGACGGCTTTAAGGCCAGGGCTCTGGGGATATATCGTTCAGAAGTGGCAAGCCTTACCCCTCAGGTGACGGCAAAGGACAGCATGCAACTGGATCTGCTGCTGAGTTATGACTTCAACTCAAAACATCAGCTCTATTTTCGCGCCGAGGATCTGCTCGATGACGCGAGCCCGTTACGTGAAGATGACAGTGGCTTATTGGCAAGTGTTGGCAGACGTTTACAGCTGGGCTACCGAATGAAATTTTGAAGCAGAGCCTCCCCGGTAAGGCCGGGGAGGTGAAATAAGTATTTTCGACTATTTGGTTGATTAATTCTTTAAAAATGAAAAGTATAACTTTATGAGTCAGGACAAAATCCTGCCTTTCGCCCGCTTGCCGCTATCTCCGCTTGTTCAACTCCGCTCGATTCTCTCTTGGTCGCTTTGAAAGCAGGTTAAAACACTACAATTTTCGTGGCGATAGCGTTGCAATTGGGGTAAAATGCGCGCGACCAGCGTGATTGCGATCGCATTTCTGTGATAAATCTGCGCTAGCTCAACGCTCGATTTTTTGTGTGAGAGTCGGGGGTTAGCAGGAACGCGGCGCATTGTCTTTCCTTCAAAACGTAGTGCATGTGGATATGATTACAATTAAGAAAGGATTGGATTTGCCTCTAGCAGGCGGACCAAAGCAAGTTATCCATGATGGCCCAGCCATTAAACACGTAGCTACTTTGGGTGAAGAGTATATTGGCTTACGTCCAACGATGAAGATCAAAGTGGGCGATAAAGTGCAAAAAGGTCAGGTGATTTTTGAAGATAAAAAGAATCCTGGCGTCAAATATACGGCTTTGGCCAGTGGCACAATATTAGAAATCAACCGCGGCGCCAAACGTGTTCTGCAGTCAGTCGTCATAGAGATCGAAGGGGACGAAGCCGTCTCTTTTGCCAAGTATGATGCCCAGGCTCTGGATACTCTGGAACCGCAGCAGGTTCGCGACAATCTGATTGAATCAGGTATGTGGACCGCATTGCGCACCCGTCCTTTCAGTAAGGTGCCGGCAGTGGATGCGACAGCAGCGGCTATCTTCGTGACAGCCATGGACACCCAGCCACTGGCAGGTGACCCTCAAGTTGTTATCGCTGAGCATAAAGACGATTTCGTCAACGGCCTAAAAGTACTGGCCCGACTGACAGACAAAGTCTTCGTCTGTAAAGCACCAGGAGCAGACATTCCAGCGGGCAATGCCCAAGTGGAAGAGTTTGCCGGTCCCCATCCAGCGGGTCTGCCTGGAACTCATATCCACTTCTTGATGCCTGCCTCTGCCCGTCGCAGCGTATGGTACCTGGGTTACCAGGACGTCATCGCGATAGGTCAGCTGTTTACCACAGGTGAACTGAACAACCAGCGCGTTGTGGCCATCACTGGCCCTAAAGCCAAGAACCCTCGCTTGGTACGCACTCTGCTGGGTGCCAGCACTCAGGCCCTGACCCAAGACGAAGCCGATGGCCAAGTTCGGGTTATCTCAGGTTCTGTGCTCAACGGCCGTACTGCAACAGGTCCCCATGCTTATATGGGACGCTACTTCCAGCAGTTGACCCTGATTGAAGAAGGCACAGAGAAAGAGTTCTTCGGTTGGGTAATGCCTGGAGCCGATAAATTCTCCATTACCCGTGCTTTCCTGGGTCACTTGAGTCCTTCCCGTCTGTTCAATATGACCAGCAGTACCGGTGGTTCCGAACGGGCCATGGTGCCAATCGGCAACTATGAGCGGGTGATGCCTCTGGATATTCTGCCCACTATGTTGCTGCGTGATCTGATCTCCGGTGATACCGATGGCGCCGTGGCATTGGGTGCGCTGGAGTTGGATGAAGAAGACCTGGCACTGTGTACTTTCGTATGTCCCGGTAAGTATGACTATGGTTCATACCTGCGTGACTGCTTGGAGACCGTCGAGAGGGAAGGCTTATGAGCTTGAAAGATTTTCTTGAGCGTATTGAACCGCAATTTGAAAAGGGCGGTAAATACGAGAAGTGGTATGCGCTCTATGAAGCCGCAGCGACCATTTTTTACACCCCGGGTAAAGTGAACAAGGGCAAGACCCATGTGCGCGATAACCTGGATCTGAAACGCATGATGATTACCGTCTGGGCCTGTACTTTCCCCGCCATGTTTGTCGGGATGTACAACGTGGGTCTGCAGGCACAAATCGCCCTGGCCGCCGGCTTCGGTACTCCCGATGTTTGGCAGGTGGGTCTGTTTGAACTCTTCGGTACTCAGCTGACAGCCGATTCCGGCTGGGCCACCTTGATGTGGTATGGCGCCTGTTTCTTCCTGCCTATATATGCCGTGACCTTCGCGGTCGGTGGTATCTGGGAAGTGCTGTTCGCCTCGGTTCGTGGCCATGAAGTCAACGAAGGCTTCTTCGTGACCTCAGTGCTGTTTGCCCTGACGCTGCCTGCAACTATCCCATTGTGGATGGTGGCACTGGGTATCAGCTTCGGTGTGGTTGTCGCCAAGGAGGTGTTCGGTGGTACCGGACGTAACTTCCTCAACCCAGCACTGGCCGGTCGTGCCTTCCTGTTCTTTGCCTATCCGTTGAACATGTCCGGTGACAACTCCTGGGTGGTTGCCGACGGTTTCTCCGGCGCCACTGCGCTGAGCCAAGCGGCTTCAGGTACCCTGGACTATGCCTTCAACCAGAACTGGTGGGATGCCTTCTTCGGCTTTATTCCTGGTTCTGTCGGTGAAGTTTCCACTCTGGCTATCCTGCTCGGTGGTCTGGTTATCATCTATACCCGTATCGCTTCCTGGCGCATCGTCGGCGGCGTGATGGTTGGTATGATTGCCGTGTCACTGCTGCTGAACCTGGTCGGTTCTGAAACCAACCCCATGTTCGCCATGCCTTGGTACTGGCACCTGGTTCTGGGTGGATTTGCCTTCGGTATGATGTTTATGGCCACTGACCCTGTGTCGGCTTCCTTCACCAACCAGGCCAAATGGGCTTACGGTATCCTGATAGGTGCCATGGCAGTGTTTATCCGTGTTATCAACCCTGCATTCCCAGAGGGCATGATGCTGGCGATTCTGTTTGCCAACCTGTTTGCGCCACTGTTTGACCATTTTGTAGTCCAGGCAAACATCAAGCGGAGGATTGCTCGTGGCTAGTAATAAGGATTCGTTCGGAAGAACGCTATTTGTCGTCGTTGGCCTGTGTCTTATCTGCTCGATTTTCGTATCGACCGCAGCAGTACTGCTCAAGCCAACCCAGCAGGAAAACAAACTGCTGGATAAGCAGAAGTTTATTCTGGAAGCCGCCAACCTGATCGACACCAAATCCGGCAAGGTCAGCAAAGATGTGGTTCTGGAAACTTACAAAAAGTATGTTGAAGCCAAGGTTATCGAGCTGAAAACCGGTGACGAAGTGACCGATATCAACGGCGATACCTATGATCAACAGAAAGCCTCTCGTGATCCAGCCACCTCTGTGGTGCCTGAGCATGACATTGCTTCGGTTAAGCGGATTGCCAAAAATGCCGTGGTTTATCTGGTGCGTGATGATGCCGGTAAAGTGACCAGCGTGATCCTGCCGGTTCATGGCTATGGCCTGTGGTCTACCATGTACGCCTTCCTGGCGCTGGAACCGGACATGAACACCATCCAGAACCTGGTTTATTACAACCAAGGTGAAACCCCTGGACTGGGCGGCGAAGTTGAAAACCCAAGCTGGAAAGCCAAATGGCAGGGCAAGAAGCTGTTTGACGAGCAGGGCAACATAGCTATCACAGTGACTAAAAACCCAGCCGTAGCCGAGACAGACCATGGTGTTGATGCCTTGTCCGGCGCGACCCTGACCAGTAATGGTGTTCAGCACTCGCTGACATTCTGGCTGGGCGATGAAGGTTTTGCTCGCTTTATTGAAAAAGCACGCAATGGAGGATTGAGCTAATGGCCGACAGTAAAGAACTCAAACAGGTTCTCACCGGACCTATAGTCAGCAATAACCCTATTGCGCTGCAGATCCTCGGGGTATGTAGTGCCCTGGCGGTAACCAGTAAGCTGGAAACCGCATTGGTGATGACCATAGCACTGACGGCGGTAACAGCGTTTTCCAACCTGTTTATCTCCATCATACGTAACCATATTCCTGCCAGCGTGCGGATTATTGTGCAGATGACCATTATTGCCTCGCTGGTAATCGTGGTGGATCAGGTGCTGCAGGCATACGCCTACGACATCTCCAAACAGCTGTCGGTATTCGTTGGTTTGATTATTACCAACTGTATCGTGATGGGCCGTGCCGAGGCCTATGCGATGAAGACGCCACCACTGATGAGCTTTATGGATGGTATAGGTAACGGCCTGGGTTATGGTCTGGTGCTGATGAGCGTAGGTTTCGTCCGTGAACTCTTTGGTAACGGTTCGCTGTTTGGTGTTGAGATACTCTCCAAAATCTCAGACGGTGGCTGGTATCAGCCCAACGGCCTGTTACTGCTGCCGCCAAGTGCCTTCTTCCTGATCGGTATTCTGATTTGGATAATCCGCACTTATAAGCCAGAGCAAGTAGAAGCAAAAGGGTAAGCGCGATGGAACATTATATCAGTTTGTTAATTCGCTCTGTTTTCATCGAAAACATGGCACTGGCCTTCTTCCTGGGGATGTGTACCTTCCTGGCCGTTTCCAAGAAAGTGAAGACGGCCATGGGTCTCGGGGTTGCGGTTATCGTGGTACTGACTATTTCAGTACCAGTTAACCAGATGATCTATCAGGGTATCCTGGCTCCTGGTGCATTGGCTTGGGCCGGTGTACCGGATGCCGATCTGAGCTTCCTTAAGTTCATTACCTTTATCGGTGTTATCGCAGCCTTGGTTCAGATCCTGGAAATGGCTCTGGATAAGTACTTCCCGCCACTGTACAACGCCCTGGGGATCTTCCTGCCGCTGATCACTGTAAACTGTGCGATTTTCGGTGCGGTATCCTTCATGGTTGAACGTGACTACAACCTGGGTGAGAGCCTGGTGTTCGGTTTCGGTTCCGGTTTGGGCTGGGCATTAGCTATCGTCCTGTTGGCCGGTATCCGTGAGAAGCTGAAGTATGCTGATGTGCCTAATGGTCTGCGTGGTCTGGGTATTACCTTTATCACTGCGGGTCTGATGGCCTTAGGTTTCATGTCGTTCTCTGGTGTGTCCCTTTAAGGGACACCAAGCGGCTTCCGAAATTGAACCTCTAAGGATAAGTTAATGGATATTCTTGGTATTTTTAAGTCTACTCCACTCGAGGTTTACCTCGGTGTGAGTATGTTTACCGCGATAGTTCTGATCCTGGTATTGGTGATCCTGTTCGCCAAATCCAAGTTGGTCTCCAGCGGTGATATTACTATTGGCATCAACGGTGACCCAGAGAAGGCGATTACCACTGCTGCCGGTGGCAAGTTGCTGGGCGTTTTGGCCAACAACGGTATTTTCGTGTCATCTGCCTGTGGTGGCGGTGGCTCTTGTGGTCAGTGTCGTGTCAACGTTAAGTCCGGTGGCGGTGATATTCTGCCAACCGAACTGGATCACATCAGCAAGGGTGATGCCCGTAAGGGTTGCCGTCTGTCTTGTCAGGTTAACGTCAAGTCAGATATGGAAATTGAGCTGGACGAAGAGATCTTCGGCATCAAGAAGTGGGAATGTACTGTTATCTCCAACGATAACAAGGCGACCTTCATTAAAGAGCTTAAGCTGCAGATCCCTGATGGCGAGTCTGTACCTTTCCGTGCCGGTGGTTATATTCAGATTGAAGCCCCTGCTCACCATGTGAAGTACAAAGACTTCGATATTCCAGCTGAGTATCGTGGTGACTGGGAACATTTTGGCTTCTTCAACCTGGAATCCAAGGTCGATGAAGAAACCATTCGTGCATACTCTATGGCCAACTATCCGGAAGAGTTTGGCATTATCATGCTGAACGTGCGGATTGCCACACCTCCACCACGGAATCTGAGTCTGCCTTGTGGTAAGATGTCGTCTTACATCTGGAGTCTCAAGCCAGGTGATAAAGTCACTATCTCCGGTCCATTCGGTGAGTTCTTTGCCAAAGATACCGATGCTGAAATGGTCTTTATCGGTGGTGGTGCAGGTATGGCGCCTATGCGTTCTCATATCTTCGACCAGCTCAAGCGTCTTAAGTCCAAGCGTAAGATGAGCTTCTGGTACGGTGCCCGTTCCAAGCGCGAAATGTTCTATGTTGAAGATTTCGATGGCCTGGCGGCTGAGAATGATAACTTTGTCTGGCATGTGGCCCTGTCCGATCCTCAGCCTGAGGATAACTGGGATGGCTACACAGGCTTCATTCACAACGTGCTTTATGAGAACTACCTCAAGTCGCACGACGCCCCTGAAGATTGTGAGTTCTACATGTGTGGACCTCCAATGATGAACGCAGCGGTAATTGCTATGCTGAAAGATCTTGGCGTTGAAGATGAAAACATCCTCCTGGATGACTTCGGTGGCTAAGCATTAGTTCATTCCCTGGCACTGCCTTTTGGCAGTGCCAGTTTGTAAGGGAAATTCATAGTATGCAGTTCAAGACCGCTAAGTTTACAACGCTGGCAAATTGGCTGGTCCTTATGGGATTGGCCTTTTTTGTTTCTGGTTGCAGCAGTCAGGATGAAGTGATTGCGCTCTCCGGCAGCACCATGGGCACCACTTATCATATTAAGGTGGTTAACAGCAAAGGTTTGCCGGATGCCCAGTTGTTGCAGGCTGAAATCGATATGGCACTGGAGCAGGTGAACGATCAGATGTCGACCTACAGACCCGACTCCGAGCTTTCGCGTTTCAATCAGCTCAAGCAAGGCCAGAGTTTGACAGTTTCAGCCGATACCATTACCAATATCCGTGAAGGTATCAGGTTATATAAGCTCACTGACGGCGCGCTTGATATCACCTTGGGGCCCTTGGTCAACCTGTGGGGCTTTGGCCCGGACAAACGGCCTCTGGAAGTGCCATCTGCCGAGCAGATAGCCGAGGCCAAGGCGCGGATGGGGATAGATGCCATTCAGATAGAAGGGGACCTGCTCAGCAAGAGTCAGTCCAGCGTCTATGTGGACTTGTCATCCATAGCCAAAGGATTCGGGGTCGATAAAGTGGCTCGTTTGCTGGATAAGTATCAGCCCAAAGGTTATCTGGTGGAGATTGGCGGTGAGATCAGCGTCAAGGGAAGCAAAGGCGATGGCAAACCCTGGCGGGTGGCGATAGAGCAGCCGGCGGATAATGGCCGGGCGGTGCAACAGGTGATAGAGCCGGGCACCATGGCCATGGCTACCTCGGGCGACTATCGCAACTACTATGAGGAGGACGGACAGCGTTTCACTCATATTATCGACCCTCGCAGTGGCTTTCCGGTAGAGCACAGACTGGCCTCTGTCACTGTGTTGCACCCTGAGTGTATGACGGCCGATGGTTTCGCCACTGCCATGATGGTGATGGGCACAGAAGCCTCGCTGGCCCTGGCCGAAAAGGAAAAGCTGGCCATCATGCTGATTGAAAAACAGGATGAAGGGTTTAAGGTATACTATAGCTCTGCGTTTAAAGCCTTCGTCCACTAGACTAATTGGAGCCTTTATGAGTACTTTTATTGCGGCCTTTGTGATTCTGCTGGCGTTTTTCTTGCTGATGTCTGTGGGTTATTTAATCAAGCGCAAGGCAGTACAGGGCAGCTGTGGTGGCCTCGGGGTTTTGGGTATAGAAAAGGCCTGCGACTGTGATGAGCCCTGCGATAAACGCAAGGCCCGTGAAGCGGCTGAAGAAGCCCGGCGCGAGCGTTTAACCAAAGATAGAATTATTTGAAAAAGGGCCTCTTCGGAGGCCTTTTTTTCGTCCGCTCCGCCCGTTAATTCCTGCTGTACTACACTCTGTGGCATGGACAAGCGCTCTGTAGAGGAGATATACCGATGAGCAGGGAGCCGGAAGCTATTCTCGATTCAGTGGTACAGTTGACCGAGCAGCGGCAGTTGGATTCGCTGGCCGAGAGCCTGGTGTCCACAGTATCGCAAATGCTCAGCATTGATGAGGTGTGTATCCTGGATGTGGATAAGCTTACCAAGCGTAAGGGTGGCCTGGATGGTCAGCGCAATGTTAACGGCGCCACCTTGGCTGTATCGGTCAAACTCTGTATCGAACAGCAAAGGGAGATCTGTTTCTCCAACGGTCTGCACCAAGAGTTGGCTGTTCCCATCATCATCAACGATAAACTCACCAAGGTGCTCTTGGTCAGCGCGCCTTTATTGACTGAGCAAGATATGGTTTTGCTCAGAGGTTTTGCCAAAGTCTATGAGAACTATTTCCACATTGTGGTAGAGAGTGAAACCGACAGCCTTACCAATCTATTGAACCGCAAAGCCTTTTTGCCACAGTTATACAGTTCGGTGGAAATTGCCTGTGAACTCAAGCAGGAACAGGCGAGTATGGACGCCGAAGAGGAGCTCAAGCTGTGGATTTGCATCTTCGATATAGACTACTTCAAGAAAATCAACGATACCTTCGGCCACCTCTATGGCGATGAAGTCCTGTTGCAGGTTTCGGCGCTGATGAAGCAGGTGTTTAACCCTCAGGATCTCATGTTCCGTTTTGGCGGTGATGAGTTTGTTATCCTGCCGGCGCCGCGTACCCGCAGTGCCTTGCTTAAGTTGTGTCAGGAGTTTACCCACAGGCTGGCCAAATTGCAGCAGGAGCGGTTGGGCGGGATCCGCATCTCTATGGGCATTGTGGGAATAGATCCCCGGGTTGAGCCCGGAACCTTGCTCAATCAGGCCGACAACGCACTGTATTTTGTCAAAGGCAATGGTCGCAACCAAGTGGCGTTTTATGGGCAACTGTTGGAAGAAGGCAAGCTCCAGGGGCCACAGATAGAAGATGATATCGAGCTTTTTTAATCACTTGTGCTTAAAAGCAGCTTGCTAACCTTAGTTAAAATGATAATGGTTATCTTTTGTAAGTTTGTGAAATTAAAGGTTAATTTGTAATGCGTCCCGCTTTGGGCTAGGCTGGAAACATTGACTTGGATCAAGTTTAATCAAAGCTAAAGGACGAGATAATGAAAGGTCATCCCAAAGTGGTGTCCCAGCTCAACAAGGTGTTGACCTGTGAGCTGACAGCCATCAATCAGTACTTCCTTCATGCCCGCATGTTCAAGAACTGGGGCCTGGAAGGACTCAACCACAAAGCCTACAAGAAATCGATTCAGGATATGAAGCACGCCGACAAGCTTATCGAGCGAGTGTTGTTTCTCGAAGGCCTGCCCAACTTGCAACAGTTGGACAAGTTACGCATAGGTGAACACAGCGAAGAGATGCTGGCTTGTGACAAACAGATGCTGGAAGAGCAACTGACAGTGCTGCGAGATGCCATTGCCCTGTGTGAGACTGAGCGTGATTATGTCAGTCGCGATATCCTCGAGGATCTGCTGGAAGATGAAGAGGAACACCTGGATTGGCTGGAAGCTCAGTTTGAGCTGATAAGCCTGACCGGACTGGCTAACTATCTGCAGTCACAGATTGAGAAAGAATAAGGAGACAGGTATGAAAGGCCATCAGCAAGTCATAGATGTGCTCAACAAGCTGCTGACCGGGGAACTGTCGGCAATGGATCAGTACTTCGTGCATGCCCATATGTATGAAGACTGGGGGCTGAATGAGCTCTATGAGCGGATCAAGCATGAGTCGGACGATGAAAGAGAGCATGCCGCCAAGTTGATTGCACGGATCCTGTTTCTGGAAGGCACTCCGGATGTTGCCAGTCGCGACGCCTTCACCATAGGCAAGAATGTGCAGGAGATGCTGCACAACGACTTGCAATATGAATATAAGGTTGCCGCTAACTTGAGAGAAGCCATCACCTTGTGTGAGCAACTCAAGGACTATCAGAGCCGGGAGTTGTTGGAGCTATTGCTGGAAGAAACCGAAGACGATCACATGTATTGGCTGGAGAAACAGCTGGGCCTTATCGACAAGGTTGGGTTACAGAATTACATCCAGTCCAAGATGTAACGGTATCAAAGCCGTCACGACAGGAGCCGCTATTGCGGCTCTTTTGCTATCTGGTGTTGCATTGAGCCTGAATTAAATTTGAATGCACTTGAGTTGGGCAATAAGGCGCTGAATTGCTTCGGTTTGGTGCAGGGGATTGTTTACATAGAAAATTATATTGTTTCTTGTCATTTAGTATTCAATATTGTTAACAGATTCTGATACATTGCCGGTTTCCTTAAATAAAAATATAACAAATAGGACTCGCAATGGAGCAGATAAGACGTTCTCTCAGTTTGCAACTTGTATTGGCTATCGTTGGTGCCCTGGCGTTGTTGCTGTCTATAGTGGCCGTCGTGATGGTCAAGAGCAGCAGCGACGATACCCGTGCCCGCATAGATCAGGACATATCGGCGCTGATCACCCTCAAGGCCAATGAAATCGGCAATTACTTCTACGCCAAGGGGCAGATTATTCACTCTGTCTTTGCTAACCCTGCCATCAATAACTGGTTTGCCAAATACCATAGCCGTGGCTCAGATCTCAGTCTCGATCCCGGCTATCAACAGCTGGTGGATTACTTCCACTTTTTCTCCGAGCAGGACAAGGAGATCAAGTCGGTGTTCTTCGGCTCGGCCAATACCTTCGAGTACTTTGATCTCAATGGCCGTTACGATGGCGATCCCGACTACTACACCAACAAACGTCCCTGGTGGCAGGAAGCGATAGAAAAAAATGGTTTGTTTGTCGGCGACCCGGCAGTGGATGCCAACGACGGCTCAATCTCGGCCACGGTCAAGACTGTAGTCAAGGATGCCAATGGTCGCCTGATAGGCATAGGTGGTATGGATATTCTCATCGATACCATAGGTAAAAACCTGCTGGCGCCAATCAAATACCGGGGCGAAGGCCAGGCGTTTTTGATGACGGAGCAGGGAAAGCTGGTGTACTTCCCGGGTTTTAACCAGGGGTTTCCCGCCGGCTCTGATGCGGCCGTTATTGACAATCTCAGCGGCGACAATCAGGGCTTCAGTGAACTGAAACGTGAAATGCAAACCCGGGATGCCGGTATTGCCGAAGTCACTTATCAGGGAGAGTTGCAGCGAGTGAGCTACATTGCCATTCGCGGTGATTATCCCAAGGTGCGCTGGTATTTGGGGTTCATGTTGCCCAATGAAGTGTTTCAGGCACCTGTGAAGCAAAGCCTTTGGCAAACCAGCCTGGTCTCAGTGGGGATTATTTTACTGGTGGCGTTAACCGTTTTCCTGATGATGTTGCCGTTTCGGCGTAATCTCAATAGCCTGCTGCACACCATGGAAGATATCGCCGAGGGTGAGGGCGACTTGTCACGCCGCATTGAAATCAACCGCGCCGATGAACTTGGGCGTCTCGGCGCGGCATTCAACCGTTTTGCCGCCAAGGTGCAGAGTCTGTTGCTGGAAACCCGTGAACTCAGTGGTCGGGTGGATAATGGTGTTGCCGCCGCGGCTGAGGTGTGTGACAACGCACTGGCCTCTGTCAGTGCCCAGAAACAGGAAATTGCCTCAGTGGCCACAGCCGCTACCGAAATGGCCCACACAAGCCAGGAGATGGCGACCAGCGCCCAACGAGCCGCCGAGTTTTCCGAGACGGCGTTGTTGCAGTCCAGAAACGGCGCAGATGTGGTGCAGCAGGCCAGTCAGGGAATGCACTCACTTTCCACTCAGGTCAACCAGGCTGCGGGGGTTATTCGGGCGCTCAGAAGCAGCTCAGAGGAGATAGGCGAGGTGCTCAGTGTGATCCGCGCCATTGCCGAACAAACCAATCTGCTGGCACTCAACGCCGCCATTGAAGCGGCTCGCGCCGGCGAGCAGGGAAGGGGCTTTGCGGTTGTGGCCGATGAGGTGCGCACCCTGGCATCCCGCACTCAGGACTCCACGACCAATATTCAGGGTATTATCCAGACTCTGCAGCAACAGGCACAACAAGCCGAACAGGTGATGGAAGCCGGAGTCAGGGAGGCCAACCAGGGCCAAAGCCTGACTCTGGAAGTTGAGCGGGCACTGACAGAAATAACCGCGGCAGTGGATGCCATCCAGCTGCAAACCATGGAGATCACTGCGGCGATAGGCCAGCAGGCTGTGGTGGCCGAAGAAGTGGCCTGCAACATTGAAAATGTTCGTGGCCGCTCCGATGAATCCCTGAGCGCCAGCGAAGAGCTGTCACATCAGATGCAGGCATTCCAACAGTTGGCCACGGCTCTGGGGCGCAACATAGGTCAGTTCCGCATCGATTAAGACGAGCTTTAAATCCATTAAGGAGAGCCCTGGCTCTCCTTTTTTGCTCTCGATTGATCTGCTTTTTCGTTATCCTGGCTTGTTAACTGTGTTTTTATACAGTACTCTGTTTGTGTCCGGCTCGACCGAGCCCTTTGAGATCCGGAAAGCAAGCTTGAGAAAGATCATACATATCGACATGGACTGCTATTTTGCCGCGGTGGAGATGCGTGATTTTCCAGAATATCGTGGCCGACCTCTGGCCGTCGGCGGCAGCAGTGACAGACGCGGGGTGATAAGCACCTGCAATTATGAGGCGCGTAAATTCGGCGTTCGCTCTGCTATGGCCTCGGCCTATGCGTTAAAGCTTTGCCCGGAGCTGCTGCTGATCCCCGGGCGCATGTCTGTGTATAAGGAAGTCTCGGCAGAGATCCGGGCCATCTTCGCCCGCTATACCTCACTGATTGAACCTCTGTCGCTGGATGAAGCCTACCTGGATGTATCCGATAGCTCATTATACCAAGGCTCGGCCACCCTCATTGCCGAGGCTATTCGCGCCGATATCCTGGCGGAAACCGGCCTGACGGCTTCGGCAGGTATCGCCCCGGTCAAGTTTCTCGCCAAGGTGGCATCGGATCTCAACAAGCCCAACGGCCAGTATGTGGTCACGCCACAGGCACTGCCTGAGTTTGTAAAAAACCTGCCGCTTATCAAGATCCCCGGCGTCGGTAAGGTCACCGCTCAGAAGCTGGCCGATATGGGGCTGCATACTTGTGCGGATGTACAAAAGGTGCCGCTGGCCAAGTTGCAACAGCGGTTTGGAAAGTTTGGTACCTTGCTTTATGAAAGGGCTCAGGGGATAGACGAGCGTGAACTGACCATCAACCGAGAGCGCAAGTCTGTTGGGGTAGAAACCACGCTGGCAGAGGATATTCATACCCTGGCCCAGTGTCGCCAGGTAATGCCACAGTTGGTGCAGGAGTTGGCCCGCCGTCTGGAGCGCGGAGCCAAAGACAGGCAAATTCATAAGCTGGTAGTCAAACTCAAGTTCAGTGACTTTAAACAGACCACTATAGAAACCCGCTCGAGTGAGTTATCTGTGCGCCTGCTGGATGAATTGCTGACCCAGGCACTGCAAAGAGCCAACGGCCGAGGCATCCGTCTGCTGGGGGTGGCTGCCGGGCTGGTCAGCCAGGATGACAGCCACTCACCGGCAGAGGAAGCTTTGCAGCAGTTGGACCTGGCTTTCTAATCCCCAATTGACGGTTTGCACTCAGCGAGGGGATAAACAAGCTCCATTTCTGTTCCATATGGGCTCTCTATAGCAGGTTTTCAGCGTATTTCGACTCACAAGCATAGCTGGCGATACCTTGCCACTGTCGCAGTGTAAGTCTTACTGTATATACGTAATTATAAGCTCGATACAAGCTTTCTGTTGAACCCCTACAAATTTCAAATTCTAAAAAACCAAAATCTATTTTTAATAGATTTCTATATTAGAGTTAATGGGCTCTACTTAGTTACGTTTTGAGATCTTTGTAATAAGTTTTAAATCGATTTGATGTGGTGATGGTTTTATAAGAAGCATTTAACTTGCTTGATGGGAAATATTCTTTGAATTTTCGCGTTTTCTTGGTGAGTGTTTCTGTTTGTATCCTTCTTAACTCTTTGAGCTTTCTGAGTAACACCTGAAGATTGGTAATGTAAAAGTTAATTATTTTAATGTTTGGTTTTTGTGGTAGGTTGTTTGGATAACAAAAAGTTTGCTTTAAGTTGGCTTAACCCGTTTTTTTTGGGACTATTGATAATAATTAAAACATGGAGTGTTTTATATGAAGTACGGGCTCCCCATTTCCCTTTTTTTGCTCTCTATTGCTACCCAAAACAATGTATTTGCTTCATCCAGCGTCCCTTTAAGTGGCTCTTTTCGGGTTAGTGAGCAAGGTGCGGCAACATATACCATCCCCATAGATACTCCCGCAGCCAGAGGCAAGTTAAAGCCCGCCGTAGAGCTGAGTTATTCATCAGGTGGCGGAGAAACCATTATGGGATTGGGGTGGGGGCTTCAAGGGCTTTCCGCCATCAGCCGCTGCCCAAAAACCATTGAACAGGATGGCTATTTACAAGGTGTAGAGCTTACCAACAAGGACAGTTACTGCTTTGACGGTGCTCGTCTGGTTTTAACCGCCGGAACCCATAGTCTAAATGGCGCCGAGTACCGTAAGGAGCTGGATGATGCCTCTGTGGTGACTGTGATTGGCCAGGCGCCTGGCGGCGGTCCAGCGGCCTTCAAGGTTGAAACCAAATCGGGAGACACCTATTTCTATGGCGATGTGGATGAGGTTTCCGGGAAGCAGTTTCTGGATGTGAATGGCACCTCATCATCCGGAGATGGTTATCGGTCCGTATCTCAAAACAACAGTGATGTGATTTATCATTGGAGTCTGAAGGCCATTGAGGACTCCGTAGGTAACTACATTAGTTATCACTATGAAAACACCGCTGGTGAGCAATACCTGAAAAGCATCGATTATGCCGGGCACAGCAATGGTGAGGCTCCCTATAATCAGGTCAGATTTATCTATACCCCCCTCAGTTACCCTAAGTATGGTTATTCCTATGGCACCTCTGTTGCGATAAAGCAGCAACTGCAAAAGATTGAGGTGAGGCTGGATGACGAAGTCGACAAAACCTATTACCTGACGTATCACAAGGCGACTTCCAGTGATAAGCATGATTACCTTGAGCAGGTTAAAGCCTGTATTGGTCAAACCCAAACCGACTGCAGTACACCGATAACCTTTGAGTGGGACAGACAGGCGAGTGCGTCTGCTGGCCCTGCTTATCAGCCCTTTTCCGGCAGACGGGCGTTGAGTATTCCGTCCGGTAACAACGACACCGCCAAGTTTTTTGATATGGACGGTGACGGTTTATCAGATATCGTTTATGTACGGGACGGGCGTTGGTACAAGCGTGGTATTCAGTCGGGTATTGAACAGGCGATGGCCTCGACCGGTGCCGGTAAGGCGGCTTATGCCCAAACCATAGACTATGATGGTGATGGCCAGCGTGACTTGCTGGTGGCCAACAGTGAAACCACCAATTGGCAAATTCTGTCTTTTAAACCCTCCACTTATCAGCACACTGTGTGTGAGCCAAATGGCCGTGGTACTCAGCTATGTGAGGATGTTGAGCGTGTGGTGAATTACACGCTCAAGGATTTGGGGCTCAAGGCTATCGGGCTTGAAGGCAAGGCGCTGGTTGCCGATGTTAATGGTGATGCATTGGAGGACATCATCTTCATCGATGGTGGCGCCATCAAGTGGTATCGCAACTTGGGAAATGGAAGTTTTGCTGCGGCGCAAAGTCTTTATAGCTTCCCCAGTACTGAAGTTGGGCACAACACCAGCGTTCACCAGTGGCATTCCAGTCGAGGTTTTGGCAGCTCCTTTATGGATATCAACGGTGATGGACTCACCGACTTTATGTTGGAGGTTAGAGAGCGGGAAGCTGTGTGTATCTCCGGTAGCGGCAAAGTGATTTCGGGAGTGACCGAAAACGAATGCCGGATGGACATCAGAGGTACTTGGTCTGTCAGTGATTACGAGTATTGGAATCTTTATGTCTCGACCGGCTCCAGTTATCAAAGACGGCAGAAAATTTACCGGGGGCCATACAATAATATCAACATCGCCAATACCCTACGCAGTGCCGATTTCAATGGTGATGGCTTGTCGGATATTGCCTATGTCCATAATAATAAATGGTTTATTCAACTGTCAGATGGCAATGGTTTCTTGCCTCGAATCGATACGGGCATTACCACTTCCGATACTCAGAAGTACAAAACCTATTTTATCGATATTGCGGGTGATGGCAGAGCCGAAATGGTGGTTCAGCATACGCTGAATCAGGCACTGGTGTATCACTCCAACCCCGAGTTAACTTCATGGACCACTTATGGCGCAATCAATGACCTGTCCGATCAACCATTAAATTTCGCGGATATTGATGGTCGTGGAAAGCTGGATATTGTCTCTCTCAGTAACGGTCAATGGCAAAGGTTAACCCATAAAAGCCATGCATATCACAATACCATCAAGGGGATTACCGACGGATTTGGAGTCAAGACCAGGGTGACTTACGCGCCGCTGACGGAAAAGTCTGCTGGCGAATACAGTGTCTATAAGACTCAGGCATCCAGTTATCTGGACAACAGTCGTAACTTCTCCCTTATTCCGCCGCAAAAAGTCGTCAAGCAAGTTGCCACCGAAACCGGGGATAGCAGCCAGGTTTCCGTTAACTATGAGTATGGCGGCTTGCTGATTAACCGTTTGGGGCGTGGTCCAGCCGGTTTTGAGTTATTACGCACCATAGACAATCAGACTCAGGTGGTGACCGAGACTATCTATCATCAGTTGTTCCCGCAAATAGGTTTGCCCCTGGCAACCAAACAAACCTATCAGGGAAAAACATTGTACTCGGCAATCAATGAATACAGCTTTCAGCGAGGCAATGACGGCATTTACCGCCGGGTTGAAGAAAACGTAGTGGAGCGCACCTCGCAATATGGCAGCGATGGGGTGGTAAGGGAGTTAACGCAGACAAACACCCAGACTCAGTTCGACGACTGGGGAAATGCCATTGCCATTAAAGTGGATGTAACTGACCTTGAAGCCACTCAATTGGTTTCAAGGGTCGAGACGGTTAACCAGTATGACGGTCATGGTGGCGGCGAAGCCAAGGGGCGACTGAGTCATACCAGGGTGACTAAATCACGCTTTAATCAGCGAGAGCAGGTTCAGGCGATAGTGACCGAGAGCGCATTCAGCTATTACGATAACGGTTTGCTGATGAACTCAACGGTATCACCAAATGACAATCGCTACAAATTGACTACCGGCAAAACCTATGACATTTACGGCAACACCCTGACCGAGCGGGTCACCGGAGGCGTAGATGCCGCCGGCAACACCCAGCAGTCGAGACAGATGAGCTATTTATTCGATGCCAGAGGGCGTCTGCTCAAGACAGTGACCAACGCGGCAGGCGACAGCAGCACCTATACCTACAATGGTCAGTCGGCAGACCAGGTAACGGGTAAAATCACTCAAATTACCGTGACTGATGCCAATGGTCGCAAACTGACCAAAGACCATGACAAGTGGGGAAGGCTGGTGCGGGAAGTCACTCCGGATGGTGTTCCAACAAGCTATCAGTATGCCACCTGTGATGCCGGGTGTTCACCTCTCAGTCATGGCCATTTGGTTACCACCAAGACCAAGGCCGGTGCGCCTCAATCCAAAGTCATCACAGATAAATATGGCCGTGAAGTCGGTAAGCAGAAGCAGGGTTTTGATGGGCAATGGATTGTTACTGCAACTAGCTACGATGCGCAGGGAAGGCCTGTCAGACAATATGAACCCGCTTTTGCCGGTATCAGTGCCTATTACACCGAAATAGAGTACGACCACTTTGGTCGGGTCATCAACCAAACCAATCCCAACGGCGGCGTTTCCAGTATTCAATATCTGGGATTTGAGACGCTGACGATAGACCCCAATGGCAAGCAAAAGCGTGCTATCTCCAATGCCATGGGTGAGCAATTTAAAGTTGTTGATGATATCGGCAACGAACTGGAGTTTGTCTATGATGCCAGTGGCAAGCTGGTGAAAAGTTTTATCACCTCAGCCTCGGGACAAGAGCTGCTGCGCACCGAGGCAAGCTATGATGCCTACGGCCGCAAAATCAGCACCAAGGACATTGATAAGGGACAGTGGCGCTACACTTATAACGCCTTTGGCGAAATGCTGTCACAGACCAATGGTAAATCCCAATCCAGCTTTATCTACTATGACATTCTAGGGCGTAAAGTCAGGCAAACTGAGCCAGATGGCACCTCTTGCTGGACCTATGGTAACAAAGGCAGCAAAACTGCCGGTTTACTTATTACGGAAACCCGTTTCGACACCGTTGTGTCCAATTGCTCTCAAACCGGCTGGGTACACAGCAAGCAGAGCGGGTATGACAGTGCCGGCCGGTTGGCCAGCAGCAAGACAAGCATAACAGGTAGTAGCTATGAGCATCGCTTTAGCTATGACAGCCATGGCAGAGCGGCGACTCAGACATACCCCAATAACTTGCTGACGGTTGTCAACCACTACAACGCTCAGGGATACCTTTTCAAGCGTACCGACCAACAAACAGGTAAGGCATATCAAACTATCACCGAAATGAATGCCCGAGGTCAGGTGGAGCAGGTGCGTTATGGTAATGGTGCCCAGGAATCAACCGTTTTTGATGCAACCACTGGCTGGGTTAGCGGTATCAATTTGACCACTGCTGGAGTAACAGCCCATCAGCTTGACTATCGTTTTGATACCGTGGGTAACCTGGAGTACCGGCAGCACAGCCTGTCTTCGGCTCCGGCCACATTCAGCGAAAACTATCACTATGATGATTTGTATCGCTTGTATGAACGTACCGTCAGCATCCACTCCGGTGGTACGAGTCTGCCATCAGACTTTAAAGCCACCCATGAGATGCAATATGACGATTTGGGCAATATCACCTTTAAAACCGGTGTTGGTGATTACCGCTACGATAGCGCCAACCCCTATCGTCTGGCCTCCATTGCCAACACAAGTACAATTGCGGCCAGCAAATCCTGCCCGGCAGGTTATGCTTTCAACAGCAGCAAAACCAGTTGCCTCAAAACGGAGACAAGAGCGGCCACTGCGGTATGCCCTGTCGGCTATAGCTGGAATGGCAGCAACTGCCAGAAAGCCATCTCATCGCCTGCGACTCCTGTTTGTCAGGCAGGTTATTCCTGGAGTGGTAGTCAATGCCTTAAAACAGTATCCAGTCCGGCAACCGCCGTTTGTGCTGCGGGTTACAACTGGAATGGCAGTACCTGCCAGAAGACTGTGACATCACAGGCAACCGCAACCTGCTCAGCCGGATACACCTACAACAGCACTGCTAAACGCTGTGAGAAGAAGGTGGTTTCCAGTGCTGCCAAGACTTGTCCGGCTGGTTATAGCTATTCCAGTGCACAAGATAAGTGTACTCAAACCAGTACTACCTGGGCTAAATGGGTATGTACGGGAAGTGGTGGAGGAGGTAGAGACCCCAAGAGTACTATCCCTGAGTTCAGTACCCGTGCCCAAGTCTGTGATTGGAAATGCCCTTCGGGTTATAACAATGTGTGGCCTGGTGGAGAGCAGTGTAAGAAAACAGAGCTGGCGAATTATACCTATACCTGTCCAACAGGAAGTACGCTTTCAGGCTCCAGCTGCACCAAATTGCAAACCCAGAGTAATGGCTGGTCATGTCCCGCAGGCAGTACCCTGTCCGGCAGTAGCTGCAACAAAGTAGTGACCCAAAACAACACTTGGTCATGCCCGGCCGGCAGTACCTTATCGGGTAGTGTCTGTAACAAGAATTATACTGCAGCGCCTAGCTGGTCCTGTCCTGCTGGAACTGCGCTGTCAGGAACCAACTGCACAGGTACCCAGACAGCCAGCCCCAGTAGTTGGAGTTGCCCAAGTGGTTGGTCGGTTTCCGGTAGCAGTTGTCGCCGTCAGCTCAGTGCCGCAGTGATCTATTCCTGTCCGGCCAATGGTGTGCTCAATGGTTCAAGTTGCCTGATATCCGATGGGCCATCACATACCATGACCTATGACAATAATGGCAATATCACCCAGGATGGCAGTCGCCGTTTCACTTACAGTTCTTACGATTTGGTCACCAACATTACTCAAGGTGGGGAATCAACCCGCTTTAAGTATGATGCCAACCGGCAACGCTTCGAGCGTTACGACGTTAAAGTTGAAGCGGGAGTGACAAGCTATCTCACCACCTTATATGTCGGGGGGTATGAGAAAGTCACCCGTAGCGGCGGCAACAAACCGGCACTCACCGAGCAAAAATTGTATGTCGGCAATTTGGTGATAACCAAGCGTAGTAATAACACTGTTGACGAGTTTTACCTGCACAAAGATCATCAAGGCTCAACCACGACGATTACCAATAAGTCCGGTAATGTGGTGCAGCAGTTTACCTATGACCCTTGGGGTAAACAAACCGCCGCCTATAGCCATTCACTGTTGAATGATTATATCGCGCCAGCTGCATCCAAAGGTTATACCGGGCATGAAGGTATAGATAACCTGAATCTTATCCATATGAATGGGCGTATCTATGACCCCACCATAGGACGTTTCTTGCAGGCCGATCCGCATATCCAAGCGCCAACCAATACACAAAGCTATAACCGTTATAGTTATGTTTTGAATAACCCGATGAGTTATTCCGATCCGAGTGGGTTCTTCTTTAAGAAGATAGGAGAATTCTTCAAAAAATTCTGGAAACCGATTGTTGCCGTTATTGTGACTGTTGTTACATATGGCGCAGCATCGGGTTGGGTTGCTGGTTGGGGGGCTACTTGGGGGACAGCAGCAACTACAACCAGTGCCGCATCTTTGACAACAGCCGGAGCCGTCGCAACCGGTGCGATAGCGGGAGCAGCCGGAGGGTTTGCTGGAGGAGCGTTTGCAACCGGTAGTTTGAGAGGGGCACTAAAGGGGGCTTTTTCCGGAGCGATAGCCGGAGCAGCAGGAGGATACGCCAACTTTGGGAGTGTTGGTGGCTTTGGCGATGCATTCAACCGTATCGGTGTTGTTGCTTTGGGAGGATGTGCTGCAGGAGCCGCATCAGGTGGGAATTGTAGTCAAGGTGCTAAATTGGCGGTTATAGCTCAAGGCTTGAAAATTGCTATGGATAAGTACTCAGGATATGAATCATCATGGAATACCTCAAAGGAGAACGCTGTTATTAAGCTCGAGGGTACAGGTGTTGAAAATGCCAATGTTAGCAACACTGGAACGTCGGTAGAAGTCAAGGTAGGATCTGATGCTGTGAGGCGTGGGCTTGTGGGATGGGATGTGTCAACACTCAATGCAAAAGACCTTGAGGTATTGAAAAGCTCACTGGCTAAACCTCGAATGGACTTTTTTGACTGGTCACCAGCGGAAAACAGGGTGATATTTGACACTTCTAATGTGAATTACTGGATGTCGGAATATTCACCTGTACTACTATGGTCTTCAGAAAACGTCGGTGGTTTTAGAGCCTTTTCCGTATTCCACGATAAATGGATGGCTAAATGGAATATACAAAATAATCTTATCTTGGCGACAACAATTCCTCCCGCTATAGCCGCTCAGTATTATGCTTTGGGGCTAGAGAATCACCGTTATTATTTGACTAATCAGGAATGAGGGCCGTAATGCGAAATATATTTCTGACTATGTGTTTTCTTATGGGCTATTGGTTACAAGGATGTGCCTATTATGTCTATGATACTCATACCGCTTATGGCCTGAACAGGGTTGATACGGAGGAGTACTTAGGGCCAATAGATACCGGCTACGACTCTCCGATCACCAGCCCGGTACTTAGTTTTGATAATGGTGTGCAAGTTAAGTTCATGATCCCTGGTATATATAATCATCCACGAAAGAAAACGGGTATTGACTATCTGGATGATATTAACATAGAGATTTTTATAACATCACGAAAAGCAGGGATTTCTCTGGATGTACAAAATATGGTGTTGGACCAGTATCGAACCGGCAGAAAGACTCCCCTTCGATTCCTAGAGAAGAAACGTTACCCAAGTTTGGAGAAAGGGAAGGAAGGGGTATTGGTTTGTAGATATTCTGATTCCGAAGAGGCTTTCTCTGATTTTTATCAAGGGGAGCGTATCGAGTTGCCCTATCGAGAGACTGGCTTAAGTCTGGTCAAAGTCGGAGTGCTAATAGTAGACCCTGATATACTCTGTGGTGAATTAGTTGCTATGAATATCAATTTTGTCGGAGATGATGGATACTTCACTATTAATCTGCCATTTATAGATGATTCAGGGAGAAAGGAGTATACGGTGTATTTTTATCCGGTGGGAATACGATACACTATGAAGTAAACCATTATGATTTAGTTTTAGGTAATTAGTTGTCTTTTGAGGTGTAGAATGAAATTTAAGCTGTTATTGATTTTTTGTGTGTCTATGCTGTTTGCTGGATGTGCTTCTGTACCTACTGAAAGTACTGAAGTTACAAATAAAGCTAAACAGTTTACTACTCCTTCTGATGGGCATGCCGGTCTGTATATATATCGGCATGGCAATCTAGGTGGAGCGCTGAAGAAAGATGTTTTTGTTGACGGTGACTGTATTGGCGAAACAGCCCCTAACATTTTCTTCTATCATGAAGTTAAGGGAGGGCAGAAGCACACAATATCCACGGAGTCTGAATTTTCTCCTAACGACTTAGTACTAGAGACAGAGACTGGCAGAAACTATTTCATAAAACAGTATATAAAACTCGGGGTTTTTGTTGGTGGTGCTGGTCTAGAGCATGTTGAAGATAAAAAAGGGAAGGAAGTTGTAACTAAGCTTGACATGGCAAAGAAAGGTCGATGTAGTAAATGATCGCTGAATAGCATGTATGTTAGTTAGGGCAGGAGGCTTATTTTAGCTGAATTTGATATGCTTATTCTAATGGCAGAGTGCTGGGAACATTTTTGTGCATTTTAATAAGTGAAAACAGGACAGCCAGATCTTTTTGATGTTTCGCACAGCCTTGACTAGGCTTTGAAATACCCATCAAAGCTCAGTCAAGGTTGGTTATGACCACAGCCCGTCGCCAGTTGATAGATGCTGAAAGTACGCCCTTTTACCACGTGATTAACCGTTGCGTCCGAAGGGCGTTTTTGTGTGGTGAAGATGCACTGTCGGGGCGCAGTTACGAACATAGGCGTGGCTGGATAGTGGATAAAATCAGGCAGTTGTCGTCAATATTCTGCATCGACGTTTGCGCTTATGCGGTCATGAGTAATCACTACCATTTGGTGCTCAAAATCGACCTTGCTACGCAACAATCGTTGTCGCCATTTGAAGTCATTGAACGTTGGACAGGGCTCTTTAGTGGCAATCCTGTGGCGGCAAAGTTCCTCAAGGGCGATAGTCTCTCAGAAGGTGAGCGAATACTGTTGGATACACTACCCAACAAGGTGTTATAGTCATGCGCTTCTTGTTACTAATTGTTGTTCTTTTGAATCAATTTGCTTGTGTGGCAATTGAAAGCAAGTCAACTTCAGATTTTTTTACGCCATTGATTTTTTCTTGCTTAAATGCATATGCAGCAAGTGGTGATGGGAAGGATATAGAAGAAGTTGATCGTGTATATGTAGTTTATGTTGATAGTGATGAATTTGTAGATGTATTTTTCTCGCATGGAGATACAGGTTCATTTGAAGATAGAAAAGATGATTATAAAGGTATTTTGTCTTGTAGCGGTGTTTTAGATGATGGGTTCAATATTTATCGGCTTCGCAATCCTCATATGTCGGAATATTTTATTGATACACGGGGTGTAGGTAATGGTGTCATCAATGTTGACACTTGTGGAGTCGCTAAGGAGCGCATGTATTTTTTTGAGTCTGGAAAAGTATTCTACCAAGGTGAGAAAATTTTTTATTGCCATTGAAAAATGAAGATACTTAACCTTAATGGCGAATAAAATGGAAAGGAATAAAAATGAGGATACCTAACTTTAATATCGCGTTAGTTAGCCTCCGACTATTGATACAGCGTCTTTACACTTAATGTAGACACCAATTTCGTCTGGATTATGTGGCATTAGCTCACCACAACTAAACAGTAATCCAATGATGATTAAGGGGTATTTTAGAGGTTCCTGGTATTTTATGGTGATAATCTTGAGTTTTGGACATCACTAGCGGCGTTTTTTGGCACCTTTAACGCGGGTTATCATACTCTATAAAAAGGATTATTTTCGTTTGTCTAGCTTTACCGTTAGTTTGGTGATGCATTTGTCCGAATCATTCGTCCAGCCTTGTTTTAAAGCCTTCTCTGTAAGTTCAAGAGCACTTTCAAGCTCCCCTTCCTTTTCAAGAATTATCGCCAGTTGTTTATAGCCAAGATGAGAAGGCATCATTTGCGGAGTGTCATAGCCAACAGGTGTATGGCCTAACAGTTCCTCAAATTTCTTCATGTTCATGCCATGTGGTTTAGGCGGCTTTTTGAAAGCACTCGCAGCTTGGCGTGAAATGGATATTTGTAGCAAACAAAGCTCTTTTGCTTTGTTGTAGTGCGCTGGATTCTGTCGAAGGCGGTAGTGATGTTTAATTAAGCCAGTTAGTGCTAAATGAATGTCTTTGTAATTTTTCCTTGGCTGGCTAAGAGCCTCTTTAACTGCTTGCTCGGTTTTGTCCCTAATGATGTCTTTAGCATCATCTTTAGCTACACATGCCAACACATCCAGAAAACAGCACTTATCTGTTTCACAATACGATTTGCCAACCAGCTTTGCATAGAGATAACGTGCGCCAGACGGGTAACCCATTGGCTGATAGTCGCGTGAGATTTGGTCACGTTGAGCAGGCGTTAGTGCTGTGTTCCACCACTCTTTTAGTTCGTACTTATCGAGAATATCCATATTCGGTTTTACAGTTGGTGACGAGTAGTCAACTATAAGGCATTTATCGATGGGAAGAGAGAGGAAAGGATAGTGATAAAGGCTATATCCCAGAAACAACAAAGGCTTAGCTAAATTGAGTTAGCTAAGCCTTCGAAAAAGTGGTGGCCCCTCCCAGACTCGAACTGGGGACCTAACGATTATGAGTCGTGTGCTCTAACCAACTGAGCTAAGGGGCCAGCTTAAGGTAATCGTCATCACCAGAAGCGGGACAGAGTATACGAAGTTTAATCGTGCTTGTCACCCGTGTTTTGCGCATTATTGATGTCATTGCTTTCAAGTGGTTATCTGTTAATCAGACTCGAGGCATAACGACAATAAAAAACCCCGCGTAGCGGGGTTTTTGTACAAAAGCTTGTTTACTCGTCCAGGAAGGACTTGAGGATTTCCGAGCGGCTCGGGTGACGCAGCTTACGCAGTGCCTTGGCCTCAATCTGACGAATACGTTCACGGGTAACGTCGAACTGCTTGCCCACTTCTTCCAGGGTGTGGTCAGTGTTCATGTCGATACCAAAACGCATTCTGAGGACCTTGGCTTCGCGGGCTGTTAGGCCTGCCAGCACTTCATGAGTGGCACTCTTGAGACTTTCGCTGGTGGCGCTGTCCAGTGGCAACTCGAGGGTAGTATCCTCAATGAAATCCCCCAGATGCGAATCTTCATCGTCCCCGATAGGGGTCTCCATGGAGATAGGCTCTTTGGCGATTTTCAGCACTTTGCGGATCTTGTCTTCCGGCATCATCATCCGCTCGGCCAGCTCTTCCGGAGAAGGCTCGCGTCCCATTTCCTGCAGCATCTGCCGCGAGATACGGTTGAGCTTGTTGATGGTTTCTATCATGTGTACCGGGATACGTATGGTACGGGCCTGGTCCGCGATGGAGCGGGTAATGGCCTGACGGATCCACCAGGTAGCATAGGTAGAGAACTTATATCCACGACGGTATTCAAACTTGTCTACAGCCTTCATCAGGCCTATGTTGCCTTCCTGGATCAGATCCAGGAACTGCAGGCCACGGTTGGTGTATTTCTTGGCGATAGAAATAACCAGACGCAAGTTGGCTTCAACCATTTCCTTCTTGGCACGGCGAGCCTTGGCTTCACCTATGCTCATGCGGCGGTTGATGTCTTTGATTGAGGCGATAGACAGGCCGGTTTCGGCTTCGATGGCTTCCAGCTTGGCGCGGCAACGCAGCACGTCTTCCTCGACCATTTTCAGGCCTTCGGCGTATGGCTTGCCGGAGTTCATCTCGGCGTTGAACCAGCTGATATCGGTTTCGTTGCCGGTGAAGAGCTTAACAAAGTTCTTCTTCGGCATTTTGGCCTGTTCAACACAAAGCTTGAGGATCAGGCGTTCCTGAACCCGCACTTTGTCCATCATGCTGCGCATGCTCTTGACCAGACGGTCAAACTGCTTGGGCACCAGGCGGAACTCTTTGAAAATTTCGCCGATGTGGAACAGAGCCGCGACTGACTCGGGGTGATCGCGCCCCTTGAGTTCGATGAGCTTCAGTGAGTTTTCATAGACGGCACGCAGTTGGCCGAAACGCTCACGGGCTTCTTCCGGATCCGGGCCTTTGGAGCCTTCATCTTCGGAATCGCTGTCGTCATCTTCGTCATCGTCGTCCATATCATCTTCATCATCCAGATCATCATCGGACAATTCAGAACCAATATGGGTGGCGCTTGGGCCTACATCGTCTTCGTCGGGATTGACAAATCCAGAGATAATGTCGGACAGGCGGATCTCTTCGGCCTCGAACTGATCAAACTGTTCGAGGATCATGGCGATCGCCTGTGGGTACTCGGCGACTGAGCTCTGTACCGTGTTGATGCCTTCTTCGATACGCTTGGCGATCTGAATTTCGCCTTCGCGGGTCAGCAGTTCCACTGTGCCCATTTCGCGCATATACATACGCACTGGGTCTGTGGTGCGGCCCAGCTCGCTCTCGACTGAGGCCAGGGCGGCGGCGGCTTCCTCGGCGGCATCTTCATCCGTGCTGTCTTCCGACATCATAATGTCATCGACATCCGGTGCTTCTTCAAACACTCGGATACCCATGTCATTTATCATCTGGATAATATCTTCGATCTGGTCGGAATCGACCATATCTGCAGGCAAGTGGTCATTCACTTCTGCATAGGTTAGGTAACCTTGCTCTTTGCCTTTGGCGAGCAACAGTTTAAGTTGCGACTGCGGAGTTTGATCCATAGATATCATCCAAGTTGGGTAACTGTTACAACGATGGGCAGCGGCCTTGGGCTCTTGCCGCACAAATCGTCAATTATAGCCATGTGCGCATCCCTGTGCTAGTCCGGCGACCGGACCCATAAATTGAGAGAGCTCATTGGCGGCTTTTCATGGCCGCGATTAGCTTCTTAAGCTGTATTTTCTCTTCTTTAGTATGGGTCTGTTTCAGACTTAATTCCTGATAGCGCTGCTCAATGTATTGATTATTCAGCCATACCAGGGATTTTTTGAACTCTTGCTCCAGGTTTTCATCCGCCACTTGATGCTCCCATTGGGCCAGTTTTCTCAGGGCGGAAAATTCGTCCGTATCCCTGAATTGCTCAAGTAGTTGTGCGCTGTTCATCTTCTGGGCACGAGTCAAATCCAGTAATTCGACCAGCAAGTCTATGCCGGCCATCTGTAAATGCTTGAGAGCCGGTTGGGGGATCAAATTCAGCCCCAACTGTGGGTGTTGTACCAGCAAGGCGACGGCGAGTCGCAGCGGTGTACCCCGGCCCTTAAGCGCTTTATGCCGGGTGGGGGCAACCCCTTGGGGGCCCTTGAATCCCAGCTTTTTCTTCAGATCATCTGCGCTGTTCATGCCGAGCCTGTGTGACAGGTCTTCGAGCAACAGATTTTGCAGCACAGTGTCTTGAATCTTTTCAATCAGGGCTATGGCCTGCTTCGCCAGGTTGCCCTTGTCTGTCCCGTATTTAGTGGTCAGGGTATCGAACAGAAACCCTGTCAGTGTTTGCGCTTCATCTATCAAAGCTTCGAAGGCTTCTTTGCCTGTCTTGCGCACCATGGAGTCGGGATCTTCCCCCTGGGGCAAAAACATAAAGCGCACTGTATCGCCGGGCTTCAGCAGTGGCAGGGCGGTTTCCAGTGCGCGCCAGGCGGCTTCTTTACCGGCGTTATCGCCGTCGTAGCAGCAAACCACCTCTTTAGCGCTGCGCAGCAACAACTGAAACTGTTCGGCTGTGGTCGAGGTGCCCAGAGAGGCTACCGCATAATCGACCCCAAATTGAGCCAGCGCCACTACGTCCATATAACCTTCGACAATCAGCACTTGCCGGGGTTCTCTGTGGGCCTGCTTCAGCTCATACAGACCGTAAAGCTCATTACCCTTATGAAATATGGGCGTTTCCGGAGAATTCAAGTATTTGGGGGTACCATCTCCCAACACCCTGCCACCAAAGGCAATCACCCGGCCGCGCCTATCGCGGATCGGGAACATCAATCTGTCACGGAAGCGGTCATAACGCTTGCCGTTGTCGTTGCTGATGATCATCCCCGCAGTCAGCAGCTTGTCCTGCGACTCTTGCTGCGAGCGGTAACGGCTCAGTAAACCGTCCCAGCCGTCGGGGGCGAACCCTATGCCGAAGCGCTCGACAACCTGGTCCGATAACCCACGAAAGGCCAGATAGTCCAACACCTTCTGTTTGTCCTGGTGTTGCCTGAGCTGGCTTTGATAAAACCTGTTGGCCTCTTCCATCAACTGGTAGAGATCGCGGCTGAGCCCTTCGTCGCGACGACGGTTGGGATTGTTCTCCCGCGGCACTTCCAGCCCCAGTTGGCTTGCCAGCTCCTCAATGGCATCGAGGAACTCGAGACGGTCATACTCCATGATGAAGTCAATGGCATTGCCATGGGCACCACAGCCGAAGCAGTGGTAAAACTGTTTGTCTCTGCTGACGGTGAAAGAGGGTGATTTTTCACTGTGGAAAGGGCAACAGGCAGAATAATTCTTACCCGCTTTTTTAAGGGGTACCTTGTGATCGATAAGATCAACTATGTCTGTGCGAGCAATCAGCTCATTGATAAAATCACGAGGTATAGCCATCAGACTGAGTCATGCACCCTTGACCGATGTAAACAAACAAGCCGCGCAGAAGCACGGCTTGTTCATACGTGGAAACCCGCTTATTGCAGTTTGGCACGGATCTGGGCACTGATGGCACCCATGTCTGCACGACCCTGAACTTTGGATTTCAACGCTCCCATTACTTTGCCCATATCCGCCATGGTGCTGGCACCGCTATCTTGGATAGCGGCATCAATCAGCGCAGCGATTTCGCTTTCGCTCAGAGGCTGGGGCAGGAAAGTTTCAATAACTTGAATCTCTGCTGCTTCCGCTTCTGCCAACTCCGGACGACCCGCTGCCTCATATTGGGCAATGGCATCACGGCGTTGTTTCACCATTTTGGTCAAGACAGCTATTATCTGCTCATCATTCAGAGTTTCGCGGGTGTCCACTTCAATCTGTTTGATGGCAGCTAATGCCATACGAATCGTACCAAGGCGGACCTTCTCTTTGGCCACCAAGGCTTGTTTCATTTGGTCTTTTAGCTTATCTATCAGGCTCATAAGGAATTAGTATAAACGTACGCGACGTGCGTTTTCGCGAGAAAGCTTCTTGGCCAGACGCTTAACTGCAGCAGCTTTTGCACGCTTACGAGCAGTAGTTGGCTTCTCGTAGAACTCACGAGCACGCACGTCGGCCAGGATACCGGCTTTTTCACAAGAGCGCTTGAAACGACGCAGAGCTACGTCGAATGGTTCGTTTTCACGTACTTTAATAATTGGCATACGCCATCACCCCTTAGGTGTAAGTTTGTATTGAGTCAATCACTTGACCCAAGTGTATTTAAAATGGTGCGGAATTTTAAACCGACTGGCACTGGATGTAAAGTCCCTAAAGTAAATTCACTTTAGCCTACAACTGGAGAAATCTCTTGGTTAGGGGTAGAATTGGCGCCCCTTTTCAGGCGGAAAGATTTCATAGATGCGGGTTTTAGGTATTGAAACATCCTGTGATGAGACAGGAATAGCGGTTTACGACGAAGAGCAGGGGTTGTTGTCCCATGCTCTCTACAGTCAGGTTAAGTTACATGCCGACTATGGTGGCGTGGTGCCTGAGCTGGCATCAAGGGATCATGTGCGCAAAATAGTGCCGCTGATCCGTGAGGCGCTGGCCAAGGCCGATACCCGTATCGAAGATCTCGACGGCATCGCCTACACCAAGGGCCCTGGCCTGATTGGTGCGCTTTTGGTGGGCGCCTGCGTCGGCCGTTCTCTGGCATTTGCCTGGAATAAGCCCGCAGTAGGTGTTCATCATATGGAAGGGCATCTGTTGGCGCCCATGCTGGAAGAGGATGCGCCTGAATTTCCCTTTGTGGCACTTTTGGTTTCAGGTGGTCACTCCATGCTGGTGAAGGTGGAAGGCATAGGTCGCTATGAAGTCTTGGGTGAATCCATAGACGATGCGGCCGGTGAAGCCTTCGACAAGACAGCCAAACTGATGGGGCTGGATTATCCAGGTGGTCCAAGACTGGCCAAGCTCGCCGCCAAAGGGGAAAAGGCCGGCTATAAGTTTCCCCGGCCAATGACCGACAGACCGGGATTGGATTTTAGTTTCTCAGGACTGAAAACCTACGCCGCCAATACTATAGCCGCCGAACCGGATGATGAGCAGACCCGCGCCAATATCGCCCGGGCCTTTGAAGAAGCCGTGGTCGATACCATGGTCATCAAGTGCCGCCGAGCACTGGAGCAAACCGGCTTTAAACGCTTGGTCATTGCCGGTGGCGTCAGCGCCAACACCCGTCTGAGAAACTCACTGGCCGAGTTGATGCAAAGTCGTGGTGGCAAGGTTTTCTACCCAAGAGGCGAGTTCTGCACGGATAACGGTGCCATGATAGCCTACGCTGGCTTGCAGCGCCTCAAGGCCGGCGAGCGTGAGCCGCTTGCGGTGAAAGGGCAGCCACGTTGGCCGCTGGATACCCTGGAAGCGATTTCCTGAAGCCCGGCTAACCCACCATCTGTAATACCTGAAAAGTAAAAGGCGCCATTGGCGCCTTTTACTTTTTGATAGCTGCTTTAAAAGCTGGCAGCCTTTGGCCCTATTTAGTGCGCTTTGAGCGCGACATCTTGGACTCTTCTCCCTTGAGCAGACGGCGAATATTATCCTTGTGGCGGATAATGATCAGCGTCGATAGCATGGCCACCGGCAGGGTAAATCTGTCATCCAGCCACCAGGTATATACAGGCGCCAAGAGCGCCGTTACCAAAGCCGCCAGTGATGAATAGCGGGTCAGCAATACCACCAATAACCAGGTGCCCATCAAACACAGCGCCAAGCCTTCACCTATGGGCGCCATGGCACCGAGTGCTGTGGCAACGCCTTTGCCGCCCTTGAAGCCGAAGAAAATCGGGTATATGTGCCCCAGACAAGCGGCAATGGCTATCACCCCGAGCCAGATGGCATCTATTCCCATCAGATAAGCGGTATAAGTGGGCAGGGCACCCTTGAGCATATCGAAGAAAAACACCATGGCTGCGGCCCAAGTGCCGCCGATGCGCAACACGTTGGTGGCGCCCGGGTTGCCCGAACCCTTGCCTCTGGGATCCGGCAGGCCCTTGAGGCGGCACACCAGCACGGCACTGGAGATAGAGCCGAGCAGGTAAGCGGCCACAATCATAATTGGGGTCAGTACCATGGTACTCAAATTGGTTTCCTTACTCGTCTTAAGGTATTATCGCGCACACTGAAATATGCAGCCCTTGCCCGGATAACCCAAGGTGAAAATCTTTACCGTCAGCTGGCGGTTAAAAATCTCGGGTTCATCTTGTCCTTCAATGCCTTATCCTACTTAAGATCGGGCCAGGTAGAAAGGGGCTACAGTGAATATCTCCGGAACGGGGCGGATTATAGCGGTTTTATTGCCGATAGCTTATCTGACCTCAGGCCCGGCAGCTGCTAAGGGGGATTTTATGGACAGAGTGCTGATACGGGAATTACAGATAGAAACGGTTATCGGGATCTATGAGTGGGAGAAACAGGTACACCAGACACTGCTTATCGATCTGGATATGGCCTGGGATAACAGAGCCGCCGCCGACAGTGATGATTACAGCCAGGCGCTCTGTTATGAAACCGTCAGCAAGCGCCTCACTGCCCTGATCACCGAAAAGCCCATTGAGTTGATTGAAACCGTGGCCGAGATGATAGCCCATTGCCTGATGAGTGAATTTTCAGTGCCTTGGGTCAAGGTGCGGGTGATGAAGCCCGGCGCCGTTCCTTCGGCCAAAGCGGTCGGTGTTGAAATCGAGCGTGGTATCTAACGGCAATATGGCACATATCTACATCAGTCTGGGCAGCAATATCGACCCGGAACATTATCTGCGTGCAGCTATCAAAGAGCTGCACGCTGCGTTTGGTGAGCTGCAGCTGTCATCGGTTTACGAGAGTGAATCAGTGGGATTCAAGGGCAGTAATTTTCTCAACATGGTAGTGGGCGCTCATACCTCGCTCGGTATTGCCGAAGTGGTGGCCTGCTTCAAGGATATAGAGCTGCGTCATGGGCGTATTCCCGGGGCGAAAAAGTTTGCTCCGCGCACCTTGGACTTGGATCTGCTGCTCTATGATGACCGGGTCTGCCACCAGCCGGTAGTTTTGCCCCGAGCCGAGATCCTGACCAATGCCTTTGTGCTTTGGCCACTGGCTGAACTGGCGCCGCAAACCAAGCATCCACTGGCACAACTCAGCTACCAAGTGTTGTGGCAGGAATATGACAAGGCCAGCCAGAAACTCTGGCCTATCGCTTTCGATTGGGGCCTGTCGGCCTGATTTTTAAAGGACAATTATGGACACAATACAGGTCATCATCCTTGCCCTGATCCAGGGCCTGACTGAATTTTTACCTATCTCCAGCTCGGCGCACCTTATTTTGCCCTCCCAATTACTGGGGTGGGAAGATCAGGGGCTGGCCTTCGATGTGGCGGTGCACATAGGCTCATTACTGGCGGTGGTGCTCTACTTCCGTACTGAAATCATCGCTATGCTGAACGCCTGGTTTGGCAGCATATTCAAGGGTAACCACAGTGCCGAGAGCAAACTGGCCTGGTGGATTATTCTGGCCACCATACCCGCGGTCGTTTTTGGTTTTGTGGCCAAAGATCTGGTTGAAACCTATCTGCGGGGGCCAGGCGTTATTGCCATCACTACTGTGGTATTCGGTTTGCTGCTCTGGTGGTCGGATAAGATGGCACGGCTTGAGCTCACTGAGTATCAAACCGGCTGGCGCAAGGCATTGATGATAGGTTTTGCCCAAGCTTTGGCACTTATTCCCGGCACCAGTCGCTCGGGGATCACCATGACGGCGGCCCTGATGCTGGGGCTAAACCGTGAGGCGGCGGCGCGTTTCTCTTTTTTGATGTCGATTCCTGTGATCCTGGGGGCGGCGCTGCTGATGGGCAAAGATCTGCTCGACGGCGGGCATGTGATTGACTGGCAGGCCTTGATACTGGGCGTAGTGCTCTCTTTTGTGGCGGCTTATACCTGTATCCACCTGTTTTTGAAGATTATCAGCAAGATGGGCATGCTGCCTTTCGTGCTCTACCGTCTGGCGCTGGGTGCGCTTCTATGCGGCTTTATCTTTCTGTGGAGCTAAGATGAATTCAGCGCAATTTCAGTGCCCGGTTTGCCAGAGTGAACTCAAGCAACATCAGGCATCCAGAGGTTTTTACTGCGCCAACAAACATCACTTCGATCGCCAGGAAGACGGTTATTGGCTGCTGGCCAAGCCCAAGAGCGCGGCGGTACATGCCTTGTCGCGCCAGGCGTTGCGGGCCCGGCGTTTTCTGCTGCAGTCTGAGTTGATGGCGCCTTTGCATCAGGCGCTTAATCTTAAGCTGGCCAGGCTCGCCGAAAACTGTGACGCTGTACTTGATCCCAACGCCGGAGACGGCGCCTTGCAGCAGATGCTGCAACTGCCGGATGAACTGCAACGTCTGCTTATCTGTGATGCGCAAAATGCCGCCTTCGCCGCTGCCAAAGCCTTGCCGACGGCGCAGGTATTTCTCAGTGTTGCCAAACGCTTGCCCTTTGAAGATGCGCAGTTTTCACTGGTGACTCTGCTCGATGGTCAGCTCAAGGGCAAGGAGATCCCCAGGGTGATGAAGCCTGGGGCACATCTTGTGATGTTGGCACCCGGGCCCAGACACTTATGGCAGTTGCGTGAGCAATTAAACGCGGATCTCAAGCAGCGGGAGTTCAGTATCAGCCTGCCGGCCGAGTTGACTGTGCTGGAAACCGAGAGCTTGAGTTTTTCTCTGGATGTGAGCGGTGAGCAGGCGTTGACGCTTTTGGAAACCACTCCTTATGCCTGGCGCGCCAGCGAAAAACAGAAGCGTGCGCTTGCTACTCGAGCAGTTAAGGGGCTGGAGCTGGATTACCGTGTGTTGGTGATTAAACGGAACTGAGTTTGAGCCTCGGGTTTAGGCTGAAAAGTGAAGGTTTTGGCTGGAATTTGGGTCAGGACTGACTGGAAGTCACTATAGGTTTTAGCGAAAAGCAAATCGGCAACACCTTGGTGTTGCCGATCCGGGACTGAATTACTTCTTGTAACGAGAAGCAACGTTGTCCAAGCGGTCGTTAGCACGCTTAGCTTCAGACTGAGCGTCCATAGCAGCAGCTTTGGCATCTTTAACGTCAGCAGACAGTTTGCCTTGCTCTGCTTTCAGAGAGCTAACTTCGGCTGATAATTGATCAACTTTGTTGCCCAGGTTAGCAACGCTTTCTTCCAGAGCAGTGGTGTTGGCACAGCCACCCAGCAGAGCAGTCATTGCTACGCCAGCAATCATCAGTACTTTTTTGTTCATGAAGAAATCCCTTTAGATAGGTTGGATTTTTAATGGCTCGACTGTAAAACAGCCGACACCGCCTAATTATGTCATAGTCAATTTATTTTGCTACGAATATTCACGTACAGGCCGCTTTACCTTATCGAATACTCATTGAATTGCCAAGTCTTTGGGAAGATAGCCAGTTTCTTTCGCCATTTTCTTAACATAACTGAAAATATTGCCGTCAATATCTTGCCTTTCTATCAGGAAACGGCGGAATTCAGTAACAGTTGCTTTTCTTGACGTACGGCGGCAATCCGCTGGCGACTGAGCTCTTCTCTGATGGCCGGCCCCTTGTGTCCCGCTGCCACTATGGGTTTGACATCTATGGCTGAGGCGACAGCAAATAACTGCCTCAATGCTTGCGCCTGCGGGTAGGGGGCTTGTTCAAGCCCGCTGCGGCCTCTGGCATCGGCCTCGCAGGCCAGCGCCAGTTGCTCCAGACGCTCGGGCTTGCGCCAGAAATCGGCTTTGTCGAAGATTTTCACTATGGTTTCCGGCTTGAGCTCCGCCAGATTATGAATATTTTGATGCTGATCGCTGACCAGCAACGCCAGATCCCGATACTCGGAAGGCACTCGCAGCCGCTCGCACAGGTTTCGAATAGGTTCAAGTCCCTTCTGGCCGTGGCCATGGTGCTTGGGCAGCATGTCGGCCGGGGTCAGTGCCTTACCGAGATCGTGCACCAGCGCGGCAAAGCGCACGGCTTTGTCGCGGGTTAATAGTGCGGCTTGCTCCAGTACCATCAAGGTGTGAAGGCCGGTATCAATTTCCGGATGCCACTTGGCTGGTTGCGGCACACCAAACAGGGCATCGATTTCCGGCATCAGTGCTTGTAAGGCGTTAACCTGGCGCAGTACTTCAAAAAACACCTGGGGCTGCTCGCAGCCGAGCACCTTATCCAGCTCCTGCCATACCCGCTCAGGCGTCAGTGCGCCAAGCTCGGGGCCGGCGGCAATTTCCTGCATCAGAGCCAGGGTTTCCGGCGCTATACTGAAGCCCTGAGGGGCAAAGCGGGCGGCAAAACGGGCCACCCTGAGTACCCGCAGCGGGTCTTCAACGAAAGCGGGGGAGACATGCCTCAGCACCCGGGCCTCGATATCCTTTTGGCCGTTGTAGGGGTCGTGCAGTTCGCCATCCTCACCTTGGGCTATGGCGTTAATGGTCAAGTCCCGCCGCAGCAGATCCTCTTCCAGGGTGACATCGGGCGCTGCATAGCAGGAGAAACCGCCGTAACCCAGGCCTGTCTTGCGCTCGGTTCTGGCCAGGGCGTACTCCTCCTGGGTTTTGGGGTGCAGAAACACGGGAAAATCCTTGCCCACCTGCCGGTATCCCAGTGAGGCCATCTGCTCCGGAGTCGCGCCTACCACCAGATGATCCCTGTCCTTGACGGGTAAGCCCAATAGTTTGTCACGCACTGCGCCACCAACCAGATAAATCTGCACGCTTGTGGATTCCTTATAATCGACTGCTTTGGTAATGGCCTCAGGATAACATGAGACCCGGCCGTGGGGGACTTTCCCGTGCATCACATAAATGGCGGCCGGGGTTTTACAATTTATGGCCTTGCCTTAAACTGGGCTGTCTCTAGCAAAGAAGGATGGCAGTGCCTATGTACAAGGCCTTTTATGGACTGAACGATAACCCGTTTTCTATCGCGCCCAATCCCAGTTATCTGTTTCTCAGTGACAGGCACAGGGAGGCGTTGGCGCATTTGACCTATGGCCTGGGGGAGACGGGGGGCTTTGTGCTGCTGACAGGTGAAGTCGGTACCGGGAAAACCACGGTTTCCCGCTGCCTGCTGCGGCAACTGCCGGAAAATACCGATACCGCCTTTATCCTCAATCCATCTCTGACCGAGCTTGAACTGCTGGCTACCCTCTGTGATGAGTTGAAAATTCCCTATGGTGAGGGGCCCACCCTCAAACAGCTGACCGATCATATCAGTGGTTTTCTGTTGGCTAACCACCAGGCCGGGCGCAACACTGTGCTGATCATAGATGAGGCCCAGCATCTGCGGGCCGAAGTGCTTGAGCAACTGCGCCTGCTTACCAATCTGGAGACAGATACCCGTAAACTGCTGCAGGTGATCCTCATAGGTCAGCCCGAGCTGCAGCAACTGCTCAAGCGCCAGGAACTGCGGCAGTTGGCGCAGCGAATCACTGCCCGTTACCATCTGTTGCCGCTCACCGAAGAGGAGGTGGGCTTCTATGTGCAGCACAGGTTGCAGGTGGCCGGGCGCAGCGAGCCCTTGTTCAACCGCGGCGCGATTCGGGCGTTGCATAAATTCAGTGGTGGTATTCCAAGGCTTATCAACCTCTTGTGTGAGCGGGCCTTGATGGCGGGTTATGGTCAGTCTCGAACCCCTATCGATGCCAAAATGGTGGCCACTGCCGCCGAAGAGGTGCTGGGAGAGAAAATCAAACAGCGTAATTATTGGTTACCGGCTTCTGCCGCCGCCATGCTGCTTCTGGCATTTGCCGGTGGTTACTATTTCCTGGCTCAGCCCGAACAGGCTGTCGCCCAAGATCAGTCCGGACATCAACTTCAGTCAGTGACAGATGCCAAACAGACTCAGGTTTCCGGTAATAAAGCTGCTGTTAACCATCTTTCTGTCAATCAAGCTGCTGCGGACAAGCCCGCAGTCAACCGGGCGCAGCGGATCTTGACGCAAGCCATAGATCAGAGCCGAAATATAGATACCGCCTTTGCGGCCCTGTTTGCCCTTTGGGACAAGGTGCCATATTCAGGCATCAGTGCCTGTCAGGCCGCCGAACAGCAGGGGCTTGCCTGCTATCAGCAGCAGGGCAATCTCAACTCCTTACTGCGGCTCAACTATCCCGCTGTGGTCTATCTGGAGGATGAACAACAGCAGCCTTTCTATGGCACTCTGGTGACCAAAGATGGTGAGCAGTTGTTGCTGCAACTCAATGAACAACAACTCTGGGTCAGCGTCGATTGGTTCAACCGTCATTTCAGCGGTACTTTTGAAATCATCTGGGATGCCCCCAAGGATCCGCTCAAGGCGATAGGCCCAAGTGCCGGTTTGGCCCAGGTGCAGTGGCTGGAAAATACCCTGGCGCAGGTGGATGAACGCCCGGCCAGGCTGATGAGTTATTTCGACAGCGAGCTGGAGCAGTCACTGCAACAGTTTCAGCGGCGCCACGGCTTGAAACCGGACGGCATTGCCGGCAGCCAGACTCTGGTTCAGCTTAATCTGTACTTGAGTCATCAAGGCCCCAGATTGCACGCAGGAGGAGCGAGCTGATGTCTATCCTTCTCGATGCCGTGACCCGGGCCAAGCAACAGGAAATGGGTGAACAACTGGATCCTGTGTTGACCCCCAGGGCGCAATATCGCCGACAATCTTCAGCAAGTAGCTATCTCAAGCCGCTGGCCGTCTTGGTGGCGGCCGTGCTGGCAGGTGGCGCCTTGGCTTGGGGCTGGCACTCGCTTGATACCAATAAAAAGCCGCTGGCTCCCGAGACATCTTCAGTTGGGGGGCAAGCCTCGCAGCAGCAAGCCAGGCAACAAGATGAGTCTCAAGGATATAAGCAACCGACTCAAGCCGCTGAGGTGGCTGAACAGGGGGCAACGGAAGTACGTTTGGCCGGTAAGGTTGCCTTGCCTATGGCCCAGCCGATACCTCAGACTCAGGCTGTTCAATCTCGGACAATCCAGTCGCAAAATACGCGGCCTCAAAATTCTCAGGCTGAGAATAGGGCGACCATAAACCAAAGTTCAGTAAACCAGGGCTCAATAAACCAGAGTTCAATAAACCAGAGTTCAATAAACCAAAGCGGCGAAGCTGAAATTGCAGCCCGCCAGAGTCCGGCTTCGGTTAATGCACCGTCGACTGGCAGTGATTTATTGGCCGCCAGTGTGGCCGAAGCGGCTAAAGAGCTGCAGTTTGCGCAACTCCAGGCTGATGGCTCAGCAACTGTAAATCAGCCGCAGGAGATGCCGGCGGCTGACGATGAGCCGATTATCCTGGGAGCCAACCCCAATCGCCGTGGGCTTGAGGTGCTCGAGTCTCTCAAGCGCCAGGTTAATGAAGCGGCTGAGGATGTGGGGCTATCCAGTGCCGAGAGCCGCCGCCAGGATGAGTTGGTGGCTCAGTTTCAGGCGGCGCTTGCCGATGTGGAGCACCGGCACTCGGCGGAAAAACCCGTATCGCCTCCCGAATTGGATCCCATTCCCAAGACTGAGGAAGAGGTGCCTCCTTACGGCGGCTTGCCGGCCGGGCTGCAATTGCAGGTTCCTGAGTTTGAGATCAGTGCTCACGTATATGCCTCAGAGCCTTCCAAGCGTTGGCTGAATGTGGAGGGTGCCGAACTGCAGGAGGGTGACAGCATCAAGGGTCAACTGAAGATCGTTGAGATACGTCCAAGGGATGTGGTGCTGGAAATTCAAGGGCAGAAGTTCCGGGTGCCGGCCATCTAAGTCGACCCAAAACGGCTGGAACCAAGCATAAAAAAGCGCCATTAAGGCGCTTTTTTATCTTAGGGAAGGTGCGAATAAGTCCTCGCGGCACTCTGGCTTACACAGCAATTGGCGTTCAAGGCATCTGACTGAAGGCATGCCGGGGCCTGTCAAAGTCGGATAACGCAGAGAGCCGGTTGCTGTGCAAGCCCCGAAGGGCGTGGCTTACAGGCCTGCCTGCTTTGTTGTGCTTCTTACAAAGGACTGAGGCCATTTGCTGCGAACCACGCCTTGCATCCAGGCCTGTAAGCCGACGCAGAGCACGCATGGGACCTGTTCGCACCTTCCTTAGAGCTCAAGCTCCGTAGAAGTAGTTCCCCAGCAGCAGTGTCAGGGCGTAGCCTACAGAGTAGCACAGCAACAGCGCCGGAACATACTTGAGGTAAGAGACAAAGGTCAGCTCTTTGACCTTGCTCATGGCGATGATCCCGGCCGCCGAACCTATCACCAGCAGAGAGCCACCCACACCTACTGCGTAGGTCAGGCCCAGCCACTCAGGCGTGGTCAGTTCAGGTGCGGCTTTCAAAAGCGCCGCGGTCAGTGGCACGTTATCCAATATGGCCGATCCCATACCAGTGACAAAGTTGGAAATGTTGGGGTCGTGACGGGCGTAGACCTGGGCCAGAAGATCCAGCGTGCCTATCTCTTTGAGCATACCCACCAACAAGAGGATCCCGAGGAAGAACAGCAGGGTGTCGTATTCCACTTGGCGGATATACTCGAGGATCTGCAGTTCTTCTTTGTCGTTGCGGGCGGTGTGGCCCACCAGGAACATGATTGATAACCCGGTGAGGAAGGTTAGCACGGGGGGAATGGCAAACAGAATGTTCAGTGCCATGGTCATCAATATGGTGGTGAAGAAGATGATGGCGATAAGCACATCCACTGTCTCGTAACTTTGACGAATAGGTGTGGTGGACACCTCGCCCTTGGCATTGAGGGAGAAGAGTATTGCCAGCAACATCACGCTGAATGCCGCCGGCAGCACCAACATCAGCAGTTCTGACATATGCACATGGCCGCCGAGGAAGATCATCAGGGTAGTGACGTCACCCGTTATCAGAGAAACTCCCCCTGAGTTGACGGCAAAGATAATCAATACCGCCATCCGGCGACGCATCTGTTTGTCGAGCTTGAAGGTGGTCAGCAGCCCAAGAGAGACCAAGGTGGCGGTGACGTTGTCACAGATGGCCGACAATACCAGGGAAAACAGCGCAACCTGCAGCATCAGCATCCGGGTGCTGACCCGCTGCGGAAACAGCTTCTGCACTATTATCTGGATCATGCCCTTGGCGTTGAGATAGGCCACAAAGGTCATGGTCGACATCAAAAACAGCCAGAGCGTCGCGATTTCCAGCAGGTTTTCATTGAGTTGATGCTCTACCAGCTTTTCATGGCCGGGGTCGCCGGCAGACATGAACAGAGCTATCCAGGAGATACAACCGAAAAACAGAGTCGTTTTGGCTTTGTTGAGGTGAGTCACCTCTTCAAAAATGATACTCAGCAGTGCCAACACCGCCAGTATGATAAGAAAGGTATAGAGCATAAATGCAATTCCAACTGCTGATTTTATGTTCGTCTGCCCTGGGGGAAGTGGGCAGTTTTTGTGTCGGCTATCAAGGTTCAATTAATCGAGCTGTGATAACGCGTGCGGATCAGACCACACTGACATGGATAACGCAACTGTTAACTGGAACACATTTTCTTAGACTTTGTGATAAGTGTCCGTCGACTTTCGGGTCGAGCCAGTTATTTGGTCTGTTTGTTTTTTGTATCTTGGTGTTTTGTACTGATTGGATCTGTTTGGCAGCGAAAGGCGACAGTCGACTAGCGGGCCGGTGGCAAGTTGGCGTGACAGCCATGGTGCAGCCTTAATTGGCTTGTGAGTATGGCGCTGGATGGAAAATTTGTGGAAGGGGAATTGAGCAACCAGAATTTGAGCTGGACGCCAGAGAAATCTACCCGGCGGGAGTGGGCATAAAAAACGGGGCCGTATAGGCCCCGTTTTCAATCCATCTGCGGATTACTTCATGCGTGCCAGAACACGATCGGCTGCATCCAGAGTCGCCTGCAGCTCTTGCTCGCCGTGAGCCATGGACAGGAAGCCTGCTTCAAAGGCGCTCGGTGCCAGGTAGATACCTTCGTCCAGCATGCCGTGATAGAAGGCGCGGAACTGCTCCATGTTGCACTTGGTAACCTGCTCAAAGCCGGTGATCTTCTCTTCATCGGTAAAGAAGAAACCAAACATGCCGCCAACATAGTTGATGGCCATGGGGATACCATGCTTGTCGGCTGCGGCCTTGAAGCCTTCGGCAATACGCTTGGTCTTGGCAGCCAGCTCTTCATAGAGGCCTGGTTCGGACAGGGCTTCCAGTTGAGCCAGACCTGCGGTCATGGCGATAGGGTTACCCGAAAGTGTGCCGGCCTGGTACACAGGGCCGGTCGGGGCAATATACTGCATGACTTCTTTCTTGCCACCGAAGGCACCAACCGGCATACCGCCGCCGATCACCTTACCCAGAGTGGTCAGATCCGGTGTCACGCCATAGTGGCCTTGGGCACCGCTCTTGGAGACGCGGAAGCCAGTCATCACTTCGTCGATGATCAACAGGGCGCCGAACTGATCGCAAAGTTCACGCAGTCCTTCAAGGAAACCTGCAACCGGCGGGATACAGTTCATGTTGCCGGCAACCGGCTCGAGTATGATACAGGCGATATCCTGCGGATGCTGGCTGAACAGCTCTTTGACTGAATCCAGATCGTTATAGACAGCGGTCAGGGTGTGCTTGGCGAAGTCAGCAGGGATCCCTGGGGAGCTGGGTTGACCCAGAGTCAGGGCACCTGAGCCGGCCTTAACCAGCAAACAGTCGGCATGGCCGTGGTAGCAGCCTTCGAACTTGAGGATCTTGTCTCTGTTGGTGTAACCCCGAGCCAGGCGTATGGCGCTCATGGTGGCTTCCGTACCAGAGCTCACCATGCGTACCTGTTCTATGGAAGGCACCATCTCAATGACTTTTTCTGCCATCTGCACTTCCAGCTCGGTAGGTGCACCGAAAGACAGACCGTTCTCCACCGCCTTGAGAACCGCTTCGCGGATATTGGGATGGTTGTGACCCAGGATCATAGGCCCCCAGGAACCGACATAGTCGATATAGGCTTTGCCGTCGGCATCATAGATATAGGCACCGTCGGCCTTTTCGATGAAGCGGGGAGAGCCGCCTACACCGTTGAAGGCACGTACTGGCGAGTTCACACCGCCGGGGATGGTTTTCTTGGCCTGTTCAAACAGGTCTTCAGAACGGGTCATGTTTAATCCTTAAAGTCAGTGGCCGCTCTCTAGCGATCGGCCTTGCGTGAATACCAGTTAACCGGACACTCGTATTTTTCCAACTGATTGTCCACCCCGAGTGTCAGGGCAAACAGTGCCATGCGGATCAACAAGCCATTGTCGGCCTGACGGAAGATAGCCAGGTTGGGATGGTTGTTAAGATCATTGTCCAGCTCATTGGCCTGCAGCCTGGAGTCCCGAGGCAATGGATGCATGATCACTGTATTGGACTTACAATTTTTGGTGTATATGGCGCTGTTCAAACGGAACTTGCCACGATACTTATCGGCTTCCTCCTGCGAGGGGAAGCGCTCTTCCTGAATGCGCGTCAGATAGAGTATATCAGCCTGATCTAAATTGCCTTCCAGTTGGTCTGTTATTGTGATCTTATGCCCGGCATTTTCAATGTCGGCGATCACATAGTCAGGCATTGCCAGCTCGGCAGGGGAGATCAGGGTGAAGCTGATGTTCTTGTACATGCACAGAAGACGCGACAGCGAGTGCACCGTGCGGCCGTATTTGAGATCGCCCACCATGGCGATATGCATGCCGTCTATGCCTAAGCCTTTGCTGTGCAGCTCTTTCTGTATGGTGAACAGATCCAGCAGCGCCTGGGTTGGATGTTCGTTGGCACCATCGCCGCCGTTAATCACAGGCACCCGGCTGCCTTCGGCAAATTCGCGTACCGAATAGGACTCGGGGTGGCGCATGGCAATCACGTCCGAGTAGCTGGACAACACCCTGGCGGTATCGTAGAGGGACTCCCCCTTGGACAGCGACGAGGAAGCCATGCCGACCGTTTCAGCGACCCGGCCGCCAAGCAGGTTGAAGGCGCAGCCGAAGCTGACCCGGGTACGGGTACTGGGTTCAAAAAACAGATTGCCGAGAATAGCACCATCCAGCACCTTGGTACGCTTTTCGCGCAGTGCGTATGGGGTCATCTTTTGGGCTACGGTGAAAATGGTTTGAATGGCGTCCAGATCTAACTGGTTTACGGAGAGGATATGTGATCCCTGGAACTGGTTCATCAGCCTTGGTTTCCAATGCAATTGGGTACTGACACTGAGGTCTGGACCCATGGGTTATGTAGGGTTTGGCTGAGGCGCAACTATAACAGAAGGTGACGGCTATGAAAATGACCCATGATTGAAATTACACTTCTCCGGCACGGATTTCCTGCTGCAGGTTAGACCAACTGATCACCCCGACGATATTCTCCGGTGTATCCTGATAGATATAGACTTCACCGGCACGTTTCGGCGCCAGAATTTCGTACACCTCGTTGAGGGTGGCCGAGTCGGGTAGCCCCTGGATCCTGTGCTGGGTCAGGCTGGTGTCAGTGTCAAACGAAGGCATCTGCAGATCCAGCATGGCAATCTGCCCTTCGGCATCTCTGACAAGCACGGGCCTGCCCTGGGCGCGTTTCATCACCTCCAGCAACAGCTCGTCATTGTTGTTGACTATCACTATGCGCCTGTCCATCAGAGCGCGTACCCCGAGTTTCTGCAATCCCAGGTTAACCGGGGCCACCTTGTAACCCAGGCCCATGATGTCCAACTGACGAAAGAATATGGATTTGGCATTCAGCCCCTGATAGGCGATGAGGTAGGCGGGCACGGCCACTATCATTCCGGGCAGTATGATGGAGGCATCGTTGGTCATCTCCAGTAGCGCCACCAGGGCGGCGAGTGGTGCGCTGAGACAAACCCCCATCATGGCGGTCATGCCGATAACAGTATAGAGCCCTGCATAGGGGGCCACCGAGGGAAACAGCAGTGCGGTCGCCTGAGCTAGAATGGCGCCGCCCAAGGCGCCTATGCCGTAGAGTGGACCTATGATCCCTCCCGGGATCCCAAGGCCGATGGCGGCAATGGTCGCGATAATCTTGGCCAGCAATACCGCCAGCAAAAACCAGATGGCCGGGTTGTCGCTGACCGCCAGTCCTATGGCCATTTCACCGCTGCCCAGAGCCTGGGGCAGTACCAGTCCTATCAGAGTGGTGATAACACCTGCCAGCAACAGGCGGACAATCAAGGGCCAGTGTTGGCCGCGCTCGGTCACCTGAATAAGGCTGTGATTGAATAGGGCCGCGGCGACCCCCAGCACTATACCGCCGAGGGCCAGCAGCGGGTATTGATCCAGTGGAATATGGCTGACCTTGATGGCATCAAACTCGTGGATATTACCGAACACCACCTGGCTGGATACGGCGCCGCAGATGGCCGACAGCATGATGGGGAAGAAGTATTGCACCTTGTATTCCCTGAGCACCACTTCGAGGACAAATACCACGGCGGCCAGGGGCGCGTTGAAGGTGGCGGCTATCCCGGCGGCTATGCCACTGGCACACATGATGCGCACACTGTTGTCCGGCAGCTTGAATTTTTCCGCCAATACCGAGGCGGTGACCGCCCCCAGATGAATGGCCGGGCCTTCACGACCAACCGAGAAGTTACTCGCCAGCGCAAACAGCGCCTGAAAAAACTGCCCCGGTGCCGACTGCAGCGGGATCTTGCCATAATGCAGTTTCACCCTGTGCAGCACATAGGCTATACCCATCCGCTTGTAGCGTTTGGAGCCAAACCTGGCTACCAGCCAGATCAAAAAAGCCCCAAAAAGTGGTAACAGGACTCGCCAGTCACCGATTGAGCCCGTAAAATCCCATTCCTGTGTTTGGGTAAAATGATTGGCCCATTGCAGCAGCAGGCGAAACAGTATGATGACAGCCGAGGCCATCAGCGCAAACAACAGGGCCAGCAGACACAGTTGAATACTGATCCTCGTTTGGGACAGCTTGTCTCTCATCTGGTGGCGCAGATACTTTCGCGCCTCAAGTTTGAACTTTCTGAATCTTGCCTGCACTGCTGCTTTCCGAAGCCTGATGTGAAATCTTAGTACCTAAGATGGAAATTTTTATATAAGGGGCTGTTAGTTAATGGCAAATTATCATCGCTGGCTCGATCGCCTGCAAGTGATGGAGCGAAATATTCGTCCATCCAGTCTGTATTTGTTGCTCTTGGTCATGGTGGCCTTTCTGACCGGACTGCTCAGCTATCACTTTTTTATCCCGCCAGGTGAAGTCCAGCTGCAACAAAATGACGGTAAAAAGAAACGCTTGCAGGGACAACTGCAGGAACAAGCACAGCTGCTGGCGAGCCGTAATCTGGAGCTGAGCCTGGCCAAGGAGGCCAATGAGGAGATGCAGCAGCTGTTCAACAAGCAGCATAAGAAACAGAAGGAGCTGGAACGTGAGCTGGCCTTCTACCGCAGTATCATGGCGCCGGAGCATAACGCCGAAGGTGTGGCTATCCATGGTTTGGAACTGATGCCGTTGGCGGGCCCAGGGCAATACCGTCTCAAGCTGATACTGACCCAGTTGCAAAAGCGCAAACAGGCGCTCAAGGGAAGAAGTGAGATACTTCTCATTGGCATGCAAGAGGGCAAGCAAGTCGAACTGAATTTAGCTAAACTGGTGGACACCAAGTTGGCATTTAACTTCAAGTACTTTCAGGTACTGGAAGCGGAATTTACCCTGCCTGAAGGGTTCGAGTTACAGCAGATGAAGGCCAAGGTCGTCGTGCCTGCCAGCCGCTGGAGCAAAGGCGCCGAAACCGAACAAAGTTTCAGCCTGCCGGAGTTGCTGGAGGGCGAAAAAGATCCCGGCATAATACTTGAACAAAACAGTCAGGTAACAGATAATCTGCCACAGCAAACAGATGTAAGAGGTAGTAATGACTGAACAAGCTGAATCAGCTATGCCCATCCAGTTTACCGATGCGGCGGCAACCAAGGTCAAGGCCTTGCTGGAAGAAGAACAGAACAGTGCGCTGAAGCTGCGGGTCTATGTCACGGGCGGCGGCTGCTCAGGTTTTCAGTATGGCTTCACCTTTGATGAAAAAGTGAATGAAGGCGATTTCACCGTGGAAAAACAAGGGGTACAGCTGGTCGTTGATCCCATGAGCCTGCAATATCTTGTCGGCGGTGAAGTAGATTACACCTCAGGGCTGGAAGGCTCGCGTTTCTTCGTCAAAAACCCCAACGCCACCACGACCTGTGGTTGTGGCGCCAGCTTCTCGGTATAACCGAGAGCGAAAGCAGCAAAAAGCCGTCCCATTGGACGGCTTTTTTTGTGGGCGCAAGGCCGGTTACTGCATCAGGTTGAAGTTCATCTTACGCTTGAAGAAGGCTTTGACCTTAGGAGTAAAGGCTATCCATACCTGCAGCATGCAAAAGCCTATCAGAAAGCCGAAAATGGCCCAGTCCGGAGCCTTGAGTTCCATTCCGGCGATATTGAGGGTATTGGGCCCTGTGGCCACACTGTCGCCCTGATCCAGAATATAGGGCAGGAAACTCACCAGCGCGAGCTGCGCCAAGGTATAGAAGCGCAGTGCCCATAAGCCTGCCTGATGGCGCGCCAATACCGCCAACACCATGATCAGCGTCAGCAGACAAAAGACGACACCCTGACCGGCAATCAGGCCACTGACCGAGGCGGCAATATAAAGCAGCATCAGTAACAGCAGGCGTTTGGGAATGGCGTAGCTTTCAGTGGCGGCTTGGCTCATCTTACGGCGCTCCTTGTGCTCTATTGACTCAGTGACGCGTCTTGGGCGCCAGTCGCTGCTCCAGCTCATGTGGTGGAATAACCACGCCGAGATCTTCCAGCATAGGGAAGACGGCAACATAGAGTTCGTCATCTTCCATACCTGGCACCCAGCGCTCCAGCCACTCGGCCAGGCCGATGGACAGCGGCCGACAATCCTGCCAATCATCCACGGCCCACAGGGACGCCGTCTCTTCACTGGGCCAAACCGGAATACAGTCTTCATCATCCGTGGTCAGCATCACGCAGCCGTCATTGTCCTGTAGTACCCATAGCTCTTTATGCTCTTTGACCTGCTCTACCAGAAAGTCGTAGCGGCCTTCCGGAGTCATACCGGCGAACTGGGCCTGGGTTTGTTTCTTGCTCATGGTGACATCTCATCTCGGTGGCCGCGGCACTGCGCCCGGCCAAAAATTGACGGCATGTTAACACCGCTTGCGGGCAAGAAAAAGCGCCCCGCAGGGCGCAATCGATTTTTTGACTATCCAGACTATTTACTCGGATGGATTCTCAAAGGCGCGGTAGATGAGTCCCGCAATGATTGCACCGGCAATAGGCGCAACCCAAAACAGCCATAGCTGACTCAGGGCCCAATCACCGACAAACAGTGCCGGTCCTGTGCTGCGGGCCGGATTCACCGAGGTGTTGGACACAGGGATACTGATAAGGTGGATAAGTGTCAGCCCAAGGCCTATGGCGATGGGAGCAAAACCAGCTGGAGCTCGCTTGTCAGTGGCACCGAGAATGATCAGCAGAAAGAACAGTGTCATGACCAGTTCACAAACCAGCACGGCCGTCAGGCTGTAACCCCCGGGAGAGTGCTCGCCAAAGCCGTTAGAGGCAAAGCCGGCGCTCAGAGAGAATCCGTCCTGACCCGAGGCTATCACATAGAGAATGGCGGCGCCGACAATGGCCCCTGCCACCTGGGAGACGATATAAGGCAGTAGCTCGGCAGCAGGAAAGCGGCCGCCGGCCCAGAGTCCGAAAGAGACTGCCGGGTTGAGGTGGCAACCTGAAATGTGGCCAATGGCAAATGCCATGGTCAGCACGGTTAAACCAAAGGCGAGGGCAACCCCGACAAAGCCGATCCCCAGCTCAGGAAAGGCGGCTGCCAATACGGCGCTGCCGCAACCGCCAAGAACCAACCAGAGGGTGCCGAGAAATTCGGCGAGCATTTTTTGTGTCATCTTCATTGTTGCATCCTGTGCAGTGATGTGTTTCCCACAAATTCGCGGGTATTCAGGATAGCTCCCGAATATTACCGGCGCAGTATAGCCAGATGAACACTAGTTCAATGTGAGCTGAAGCGCCAATTTGTGTCAGAAAAATCAGCTGTTTGGAGGACGCGAAGGTTAAGGTTAACAGGCTGGAAAATTCGCTGTTGCTCAGGTTGGTTTGGGGTAAACAAGGCTGATGTTTAACGTCAAGGTGCTGTTGTTACAGCACCTTGTATCGAAAGGGTCAGGCAGCGGGGAAGCGGGCACCGAGTACGGCTTCGCGGCTGGCACCTGTTACCGCCGGCAGATTGGCCGGCAACCCCTGATGGTGGCGCAGCGCCAACCAGGCAAACGCTATGCCTTCCACCCATTTGGGATCGATACCCAGCACAGAGGTGGTGGCTATGCTATGGTTGGGCAACTGGGCACCGAGGCGTTTCATCAACGCGCCATTGAGTGCACCGCCGCCACAGACGTAGATTTCGCCATCCGGGCTCAACTTGGCTATGTCCCTGGCAATGCTATGGCAGGTGAGGTCCAGGAGTGTCGATTGAATATCCTCTTCCGGCAGATGGCTGAACAGTGCCAGTTGTTGATCCAACCAGGCGTTGTTGAACAGCTCTCTGCCCGTGCTCTTGGGGTAATCCAGCGAGAAATAGGGGTGTGATAACAGTTGTGCCAGAAATTCCGCCGAGCTGTTGCCGCTTTCGGCCCACAGACCGTCTTCATCGAACGGCAGTTGTCTTATCTGCTGGCTCCAGGCGTCTATCAGGGTGTTTCCCGGGCCGGTATCAAAGCCAAGGATCTCCCGGTTATCGGCGGGCAGGAAAGTGATGTTGGCTATGCCGCCAATATTGAGGATGATGCGGTTGGTGCCAGGGCTTGAAAATATCTGCTGGTGGAATGCCGGCACCAGCGGCGCGCCTTGGCCGCCGAGGGCGATATCCTTGCGGCGAAAATCGGCGATAACATCTATGCCGGTTTCGGCGGCGATAGTGTTGGGATCGCCAATCTGCAAGGTAAAACCCACTTCCAGATTGGGCATATGGCGCACTGTCTGACCATGACTGCCGATGGCACAGACCTGTTCCTTACTCACCCCAGTGTTGGCGAGCAGTTGCTTGACCGCGCTGGCAAACACCTTACCTACTGTGCGGTCCAGCCGTCCCAAACGATTGATTTCATCAGTATCCGGTTGGCAGAGACGTTGCAAGCCCTTGAACAGATGGGTGGGTAACGGCTCTGTATGTTGGCCAAGCAGTTTGGGTTGGCCACTGCTGAAGTCCACCAACACGGCGTCAACGCCGTCCATGCTGGTGCCGGACATCAGCCCAATAAAGTATCCAGAATTCATCTATGCTGTCCCTGTTATTGCATCGCAACCTGAACTTGTTTGTTGCGCAGCAGAGTGGCCATCAATTGGCTACTGAGTTGTTGGAAGGCGACACGTTCGCTCTTGGCAATAGCTTCAGCCTTGGGGAGATCCACAGTACGTGGATTTCTGTGTACACCGTTGACGATAAACTCATAGTGCAGATGTGCGCCTGTTACCCGACCTGTACGGCCTAGGGTACCTATGATCTGTCCCTGTTTGACGCTTTCACCCTGGTTAACCTTACGCTTGTTGAGGTGCAGGTATTTGGTGGTATAGGTTTCGTTGTGTTTGATAAACACATAGTTACCGTTGTATTGATTGTAGCCGGCCTTGACCACCCGGCCGCTGCCGGCGGCTTTGATGGGAGTGCCTATGGCGGCAACATAATCTACCCCGCGATGGGCCTTCACCTGACCGGTAACAGGATGCAGACGGCGGGGGTTGAAGTTGGAACTCACATACTTGAAGTCAACCGGTGAGCGCAGAAACGCCTTGCGCATGCTGCGGCCTTCCTCTGAGTAGTAGTTACCGTCTTTGTATCTTACCGCAGTGTAACGCTCGCCCTGGTTGATAAATTCGGCGGCCAATATGTTGCCGTTACGCAGAAACTCGCCGTCGGCATATTCTTCTTCATACATGAGGGCAAAGCTGTCACCTTCGCGGATATCCAGGGCAAAGTCGACATCCCAGCCGAATATGGTGGCCAGTTGCATTATCTGCGCCGGTGTCAGTCCGGCTTCGACACCGGCATTCCAGAAGTTGCTCTTGATATTGGCACGGGCGAATTTATCCCGGGTCTCAACGGTTTTTACTGCCAGTTCTTCTTCATAACTCTTGCCCTGTTTGCGGACTATCAGGGTGGATACGGCATCGAGGCGGTATCTTAGCTCCTGCAGCTCGCCATCGGCGTTTTTGCCTATGGCGACTTCGTCACCTGGCATTATCTTCAGCAGGTTTTTCTTTGCCAGTGGCAGTTGGGTAATGTCGTGAACTTCTCTGGCGGTAAGTGAGGCGCGGCTGAAGAGTGCCGCCAGGGTGTCGCCGCTTTTAATCTCGAAGTGTTCCAGCTCGGCAATGGCCGGACTGGTTTGTTCGGGAACCTCAAGCGCGGCTTCTGCCTGTTGATTGAGTTTCTCTGTCAGCGCCTCGGCGGCGGCTTCTGAATCCGGATGTTGCCCGCTTTCAACCACTTGCTGGGCTGTAGGTGAGGTGGGGGTACGAAAGGCCAGTGGCACTTGGTAACGTACCTGGGTTTGCGGGCCGGCGCTGTTTTTCGATGCCTCGGCTTCGTCAGAAGGAAGCAACAGGGTTATCAAGGTAATGGTGGTTAAAATACTGAGCAGGATTTGATGCTTTCTGGGCAGCAGTCTGAAGAGAGTAATAAGCTTTGCCATCGACCCCGATACCAATTTCTTAATTCTTGGGCATATTGCCTTAGTGTACACACTTTCATTTAGGCTGGCTAACAAGTAACATAAGTCTCTTTGAATTTGAAGAGCCTTGGGAGTTGTTGGCGAGATGGCTGATTTAGCACAAATAATGGCGGAAATTAAACGTGGTACCGACGAGATTTTGCTCGAAGCGGATCTGCTGGAAAAGCTGAAAGAAGGTCGACCACTGAAAATCAAGTTGGGTGCTGACCCGACTGCGCCGGACATTCACCTTGGCCATACCGTAATTCTCAACAAACTCAGACTGTTCCAGGACCTGGGACACGAGGTTATCTTCCTCATCGGTGACTTTACCGGTATGGTCGGCGACCCGAGTGGCAAGAACAGCACTCGCCCGCCACTGACCCGTGAGCAGGTGCTGGCCAACGCCGAGACCTATAAGGAACAGGTGTTCAAGATTCTGGATCCTGCCAAGACCAGGATTGAGTTCAACTCCAGCTGGTTGGAAGATCTCGGCGCTGCCGGCATGATCCGTCTGGCCTCCCGTCAGACAGTGGCCCGCATGATGGAGCGCGACGACTTCAAGAAGCGTTATGCCTCGGGTCAATCAATAGCGATCCACGAATTTATGTACCCATTGCTGCAGGGGTATGACTCAGTGGCGCTGAATGCCGATGTCGAACTGGGCGGTACAGATCAGAAGTTCAACCTGCTGATGGGCCGTGAGTTGCAGAAAGCCGAGGGCATGAAGCCACAGGCGGTGATCATGATGCCACTGCTGGAAGGGCTGGACGGCGTGAAGAAGATGTCCAAGTCTGCCGGCAACTATATAGGTGTCAGCGAAGCTCCGGATGAGATGTTCGGTAAGATAATGTCTATCTCAGATGAGTTGATGTGGCGTTATTTGGAGCTGCTGTCTTTCCGTCCACTGACTGAAATTGAACAGTTCAAGGCCGATGTCGAAGCCGGTGCCAACCCAAGGGATATCAAGATAGCCTTGGCGAAAGAGATTATCGGTCGCTTCCACAGTGAAGAAGCTGCCGAGGCTGCCCATCAAGCCTTTATCAATCGTTTCCAAAAGGGTGCCATGCCGGACGATATTCCCGAGCTGACTCTGGAAGCCGGTGAAGGACTGGCGATTGCCAATCTGTTGAAAGAGGCGGGTCTGGTTGGTTCAACCTCCGATGCCATGCGAATGATCAAACAAGGTGCGGTGAAGATGGATGGTGACAAGCTTGAAGACAGCAAGCTGGTACTGAACGCCGGCACATGCGCGGTATTCCAGGTCGGCAAGCGTAAGTTTGCCAAGGTAACACTGGCCTGAGCCCAAAGTACTTCAATCTAAGCGCTTGTTTTAGCCCTTAAAATATCAAACCCGGCACGGCCGGGTTTTTTCTTGCCTGTATCAGGCTCAGTGTTTGTGAGGCGGGCTGCAGTTGTCGGTACCAAAGTAGACCTTGTTCTGGCAGCGCCAACTGAGCACGGCTTTTTCCACTGACCAGTCGCCGGCATTGTTATCGAGCGCCAGAATAAGCAGCATCTGAGGATGCCCTTCCTGGGTGCTGACATTGTAGGTCAGGGTCTTGCCGTGAGAGTGACTGATGCGAACGAACTTAAAGGCCGAGCCTGAGTATTGGCGGCTGATCCCTTCAGGATCTTGACTCCAGGGAGCCTGTTGATGTTGCGCCTGCAACAGCTTTTGATTGAAACGGTTTACAGGTTGTGCAGCGTAGGAAACCACCAGAGGTGGTTCAAACTTTTCTTCGGCATTGAATGCTGCCTGGGCCTGAGTCATCAAAGGGAAACACAGGGGCAGGGCAGCCAGTACGGATAAGCGACTCATCTTTACCTCTCGGATCAGAGTGAACCCTGATCTCGCTGTTGGCACTCAGAGGGTTGGACAGTAAAAAACAGGCCGGGTTCCCGGCAAGGATTATTGAGCCGAGAGTTGGTCCGCCATGGTCTGATAGTCCATCAGATCCATATGTTCTTTAACCCTGTGATTAAGGGTATCCAGCTTTAGAGTGGTCACTCCGGGAATGGCGATGTCTATGATTTTGCCCGGTTTGCCGAATTGCTCTCCCGGACCCTTGTAGTGATAGTTGCCTATCATCACCACCAGAGAGCCAGAGTTGAACATGTGCTCTATGTTGAATTGATACTCGAGCACGCCGCGGTGGGCCCGCTCCAGAAACTCTATGATGTGCCTGCCGCCCGTGTATTTGCGATCTGCGGTTTTGTCGTTGAAGACACTGTCTCGATTGTAAAAGGTTGCCAGCTCATCATAGTCGTGGGTGGTCAGGGCATGGATATAGCGCACGGCCATCTGCTGCTCCGGCGGCATATCGCCGCTGTTGGCCAGCAGTGGTGAGCTTAACAATGCCAGGATCAACCCCAAATAACGCACAATCATTCTCTCTTGGTCTTCAAGTCAAACGCAGGTAACGACAGGTGCCAATGTATGGCGGCCAGACGCATTATCAAGGCTGTGATAAAAGCCAGCATCAGTGCCGCCTCGGCTTCGAGTTTCAACTGCAGGCTGCAGGTGTACACCAGACCGCCCAGAATAGATGCCGTGGCGTAGATTTCGGTACGCAGCACCATGGGGATCCGGCGGCAAAGCAGATCCCGAATAATGCCTCCTCCCACTCCGGTGATCAAGCCCATGACTACGGCTATCATGCCGCCGTATTCCATTGTCAGAGCCTTCTGGGTGCCGATAACGGTAAAGAGTGCCAGGCCGACGGCATCGGCTATGGCAAGGCTCGATGGGGGCAAACGCCAGGGCCGGCGTACCAGAATCAAGGTCAACACCACGGTCAGCAGTATCACGTAGAGATAGTTGTGGTCATGAAGCCAGAATACCGGAGCGCCCAGAATTGTGTCTCTGAGGGTGCCGCCGCCGATGGCGGTGACCGCTGCCAGCACCAAAACACCGAATGGATCCATCCTGTGTCGGCCGGCAGCCAGAGCGCCGGAAAGGGCGAATACGGCTGTACCAAATAGATCCAGGCTATAGACCCACAGCGTCATTAGCTCATCTCTTTGAGATGAATGTTGAGGGCATCAACCGAGATACGGATTTCAATCACCGACAGGATCAAGGAATACAGCAGTAACAGCAAACTGGCGCCGAAAATCACCGAACCTGTGGTATTGAAGCCAAGATAGATAAAAATCATACACAGCACGCACAGGGCGAAGCTGGTGACGCCGGCCTCCTGCATGCGGCGGATGATAACGATGCGGCGGCGCAGGTTTTTCAGCTGTTCGGCAGCAACGGGTTTATCACCGCCACTCAGGGTACGGATCAAGGCGGCCAGCGAGAAAAATCTGTTGGTATAGGCCAGCAGTAGCAGGGAAATGGCCGGAAACAGCAGTGCCGGGGTCGTCAAAGAGATATGCATATTGTCCAGCACGGCAGTTTTCTCAGTGGCAAGCGGGGAATGAAGGCATTATAAGGAGAAAATGAATAATTTAAAGCGTTTGTGAATAACGTAACAAAACCCAAATCAGAGGTAACAATACGACGAAAGCAAACCAGATGGCGAAGGTGCGAAATGTCAGTGAAATCGCCTTGGGAATGGTCTTGTGATCCGGCACTGGGCCCGGGCCCACTTTCTCCACCTGAACCTTGATGCCGGAATACTTTTGTGGTCCGCCAAGCTCTGTCATCAATACATACGCCGCCATAGTTGCCACCTGGAAGTTAAAGCCGATGGGAAAGCGGCTGTGAGGTGTTTGCCAAAGCAGTTTCAGTGCCTGGGGGCCGCCCTGAATCGCCAGGGTAAAACGCCACAGCTGCGCCGGGATATACAGCAGCACCTGATTGACCAGAAACACGGGCCGACCGAAGAAACGGTATTGTGGATCCAGACACCACCAGCTTTGCTCCAGCTGTTTTAACATTCTCACCAACAGCACCATGGGCGCGCCGGCGAGGCAGAAGAAAAACACCACAGTAACAGTGCCGTGAATGGGAGTGGTCACCAGCTTTTCTATGGTAGCCTTGGCGATGCCAGCCTCGGATAGTTCGGCAGTGTCGCGGGCGACCCAGGGGGAGAGCAACTCTCTGGCGGCCGGTTTGTCTCCCCGCCTGAGGGCCTGGTATATCTCTTCGGCTTCCTGAATGAAACAGGCATCGTTGAGACATAGATAGAGGATCAAAAACTCAAAGAACCAGGGGAATGCCGCCAGTTCCAGCAGGAAGGTGATGATTAACCAAAATGGCAGCACCAGCAGCAAAATGGCCAGAGAGCCGGCAATCAGTTGTTGCCTTTCGTCTCTGTCGCCCCGTTTGACCTTGGCGGCCAGTGACTTGGCCAGGTGGCTCAACCAGGCCAGAGGTTGAAAAGCCTGGGGCAGCGGCGCCAATCGCGCCAGCAACAAGGCAAAAAACAGCACCAGAAACCCCTGAATAAGGGGCCCGTCTAAGGCCAGCAACTGCTCGTAGAAGGGCAGGCTCATGGGCTCCGGTGCTCCTTAACTAAAGGTGATGCAGCATGCCTATGACCATGAGGGCCGAGTGATGCCCCGCCTTGACCAGATAGGCATCAAAGTCGACCGGAGAGTCGTTGTTGGCATTATCGGACAGAGAGCGGATCACCACAAAGGGCACGCCGAACTGATGACACACCTGAGCAATGGCCGCGCCTTCCATTTCACAGGCGGCCATGGTGGGGAAATGCTTCAGCATGACGGCGGTGCGCTCGGGATCGCAAATAAAGCTGTCACCTGTGCAGATAAGGCCTTCAATGGCTTTGACCTCTCCCAAACCTGCGATAGCCTGTTTGGCCGCCAGCATCAGCTTGTGATCAGGAATAAAGGCTGCCGGTTGCTGCGCCATCTGGCCCATCTCATAGCCAAAGGCGGTGACATCGACATCGTGGTAGCGGACTTCATCGGAAATCACTATGTCACCTATCTGCAGCGCATCGACAAATCCACCGGCCGAGCCGGTATTGATGACCGCATCCGGGGCGAACTTTTCAATCAACAGACTGGTCGCTATGCTGGCGGCAACCTTGCCTATGCCGGAGCGGGTAACTATGACTTCTTTGCCAACCAGAGTGCCGCTGACAAATTCAATGCCGGCAACCTTGCTGTGCTGTGGGTTTTCCAAAGAGGCAATCAGGTGAGCAACTTCCGGCTCCATGGCGCCGATAATACCGATTTTCATGGCTTAACCTTCTTTAAATGTCTTGAGTGAGCCTGAGGGCGGCTTAATATAGCACAAGCCAAGGATGGTGCGAATAAGTCAGCCGGTGACAGCCTGGTCGCTGAAGTCAGGCCGCATGTAATAAACGGCTTTGGCTGCGCTATTCCCGGAGTGTAGAACAGATGAAAAAAAGCGCACCCGGGAGGTGGGTTCCCGGATGCGCTCAAAGTGTTGAGTTGTCAGCTGAGGAAGTTGAGTATCCCAAGCGCCGCATCACGTCCTTCGGCGATGGCGGTGACCACCAGATCTGAACCCCTGACCATGTCACCACCGGCAAACACTTTAGGATTGCTGGTTTGGAACGGATTGGCCGCTTCTTTCTCGGCTTTTACCCGGCCCCATTGATCCAGGGCGATATCAAACTCGGCAAACCAGGGCGCCGGGCTGGGTTGGAAACCGAAGGCTACAATCACGGCGTCGGCGTCCAGCAGCTGGTCGCTGCCCGGGATGGCCTCAGGACGCCGACGACCACTGGCATCGGCGTTGCCTAGCGCGGTTTCAACAAATTCGACTCCCTTGACCTTGCCATCGTCTGTAGCAATCGCCACCGGCTGGCGATTAAACAGGAACTCGACCCCTTCTTCGCGGGCATTTTGCACCTCACGGCGCGAACCCGGCATATTCTCCTCGTCGCGGCGATAGGCACAGATAACAGATTCGGCGCCTTGGCGCACCGCCGTGCGCACACAGTCCATGGCGGTATCACCGCCGCCGAGTACTACTACCTTCTTGCCCTTGAGGTCGATATAGGGCTGCGCCGGATCGGCTTGCCCCATTAACTCTCGGGTGTTGGCAATCAGGTAGGGCAGGGCCTGAATAACCCCTTCGGCCTCTTCACCGGGCAGGCCCGCCTGCATGGCGTTATAGGTACCCATGCCGAGGAACACGGCATCGAAGTTGGCCAGCAACTCGGCAAAGGGAATATCCTGGCCGACTGTGACGCCGAGGCGGAACTCTATCCCCATGCCTTCCATCACGCTGCGGCGGGTAGCCATCACTGACTTGTCGAGCTTAAAGGCGGGAATACCATAGGTCAGCAGGCCGCCTATCTGAGGGTACTTGTCAAAGACCACCGCCTTGACTCCGTTGCGGGCCAGGATATCGGCGCAGCCAAGACCGGCCGGCCCCGCGCCTATGATGGCGACCCGCTCGCTTCTGGGCGTCACCTGGCTCATGTCCGGGCGCCAGCCTTGGGCGATGGCGGTATCCGTGATGTATTTTTCCACATTGCCTATGGTGACGGCGCCGAAATCATCATTCAGGGTACAGGCGCCTTCACATAGCCTGTCCTGCGGGCAGACTCGGCCGCAGACCTCCGGCAGGGTATTGGTTTCATGCACCAGGTCTGCCGCTTCCCGGATACGTCCCTGTTTGGCCAGCTTGAGCCAGTTGGGGATATAGTTGTGCAGCGGGCATTTCCACTCGCAGTAAGGGTTACCACAGTCCAGGCAGCGGTCTGCCTGCTGGTCGACCTGCGCCTGGGCAAAGGGTTGGTAAATCTCAATAAACTCTGTCTTGCGGCGTGAGATAGCCTGCTTGATCGGGTCGATACGACCCACTTCGATAAACTGAAAATCGTTACTCATGCTCGCTTACCCCGCTTTTACGGCCAGTTCCGGGCTCGGTTGTTCCAGTTTGAGCAGATCCGAAACCTGAATATTCTTGGGCTTGACCAGGACAAAACAATCGAGCCAGTTTTCAAACTCACTGAGAATGGCACTGGCGTGTTCACTGCCGGTCTCGGCCACATGCTGCTCTATCAGCCCTTTGAGGTGTTGCTGATGAATCGGCGACTCCAGCTTGAGGGTGTCGACCAGTTCGGTATTGACCCTACGGTTGAAGCGGCCGAATTGGTCGAACACATAGGCGAAACCGCCGGTCATACCGGCGCCAAAGTTGACGCCCGTGGTACCCAGCACCACCACTATGCCGCCTGTCATATATTCACAGCCGTTGTCACCGACCCCTTCAACTACCGCCAGCGCTCCTGAATTTCTGACCGCGAAACGCTCACCAGCCCGTCCCGCCGCAAACAGTTTGCCGCCGGTGGCACCATAGAGGCAGGTATTACCGACAATGGCGCTGCGCTCGGATTGGAAGGCGCTGCCGAGCGGCGGATAGATGGCGATTTTGCCGCCGGACATACCTTTACCCACATAGTCGTTGGCGTCGCCGCACAGTGACAGCTCGAGTCCAGGGCTGTTCCAGACCCCGAAACTCTGACCGGCGCTGCCGTTGAAGCTGAGCCTTATCGGCTTGGGACAGCCTTTTACGCCCCAGGTTGCCGCGATATGGCCCGAAAGCGCGGCGCCTACCGAGCGGTCGGTATTATTGATGGGGAAGCAGACATCGAAACCTTCGCCCTTGGTGACGTGCTCGGCGCACTTGGCCAGCAGTTCCTGGTTCAGGCTGCCGGGATCTGCCGGCGTATTGGTCTCTTTCCAGGTCAGACTGGTGCTTGGCAATACTTCGGGTTTGAACAGGATAGGGTTCAGATCCAGTCCCTGCTGCTTGGCGGTCTGGCCTTCGATGGCCTGCAGCCAATCGCTGCGCCCTACCAATTGTTCAAACTCACTGACCCCCAGCTTGGCCATCCATTCACGCACCTCTTCGGCGACAAACTCAAAGTAAGTCATCACTCGCTCGGGCAAGCCATGATAGTGCTTGTCTCTCAAGGTCTTGTCCTGAGTGGCGACCCCGGTGGCACAGTTGTTGAGGTGGCAGATACGCAGGTATTTGCAGCCGAGCGCTATCATGGGCACAGTGCCAAAGCCGAAGCTCTCGGCACCCAGTAAGGCTGCCTTGATAACATCTGTGCCAGTCTTGAGACCACCATCCACCTGCAGGCGTATTTTATGTCGCAGACCATTGGCCACCAGAGACTGGTGAACTTCGGCAAGGCCAAGCTCCCAAGGGCTGCCGGCATACTTGACCGAAGTCAGCGGGCTGGCGCCTGTGCCACCATCGTAGCCGGAAACGGTAATCATATCGGCATAGGCCTTGGCGACCCCTGTGGCTATGGTGCCAACGCCCGGCTCAGAGACCAGCTTGACCGAGATAAGCGCCTTGGGGTTTATCTGCTTGAGGTCGAAGATCAGCTGCGCCAAATCCTCGATGGAGTAAATATCGTGGTGAGGCGGCGGTGATATCAGTGTCACGCCCGGGCGGGCGTGCCTGAGGCCTGCGATTTCAACACTGACCTTATGACCGGGCAGCTGACCGCCTTCACCGGGCTTGGCGCCCTGGGCGACCTTTATCTGCAACACTTCGGCGTTAATCAGATAATGGGCGGTGACCCCAAAGCGGCCAGAGGCTATCTGCTTGATGGCCGAATTGCGTTCGCTGTTGAATCGGCGGGCATCTTCGCCGCCTTCGCCTGAGTTTGAGCGGCCGCCGAGACGGTTCATGGCGATGGCCAGCGCTTCGTGAGCTTCCGGGCTCAGGGCGCCGATACTCATGGCGGCGCTGTCGAATCTGGGGAAGAGTGTCTTGGCCCCTTCCACATCCTTGAGCGCTATGCTCTCGTGCTGCTGTTTGACGCTCAGCAGATCCCTCAAGGTGGCGACCGGCCTTTGGTCTACCAACTCGGCAAACCGTTTATAGAGCGGGTAATCCACCTCTTTCAGAGCTTGTTGCAGGGTGTTGACCACATCCGGGTTGAAGCAGTGGTACTCGCCGCCCTCAACGTACTTGAGCAAACCGCCCTGCGGCAGCGGCACATGGGGGCGGAAGGCCGCCTGACTCAGCAGTTGCTGATCGGCTTCTATGCCATCGAAACCCACACCCTGAATACGGCTGACCACGCCGTTGAAGCATTGTTTTATGACCTCGTCGGCCAGGCCTATGGCCTCAAACTGCTGGCTGCAGCGATAGGAGGCGACTGTGCTGATCCCCATCTTGGACATGATCTTGCGCAGCCCCTTCTCAATGCCGTAGCGGAAGTTGAGCATCAGATTAACGATATCCTCGGCCTGATGGCGCTTGGCGAGTTCGGCAATGGACTCGTACACCAGATAGGGGTAAATGGCCGTAGCGCCAAAGCCCAGCAGTACCGCGAAATGGTGCGGATCCCGGGCCGAGGCTGTTTCCACTATGATGTTGGTGTCACAGCGCAGGCTCTTGTTCACCAGCATCTGTTGCACTGAACCTACCGCCATGGCGGCCGGAATGACCAGGGTATCTTTGCTGACGGCGCGATCCGAGAGCACTATCAGGGTGGTGCCGGTGCGTGCCAGGCGCTCGGCTTCATCCGTGATCCGTTTGATTGCCTGACTCAGGCCTTCGGAGGCCGGATAGTTAAGGTCAACCTTGTTGGCACGGTAATAAGTGCTGTCCAGACTCAGCAGTTGGTTGAAGTCACTGAACAGCAAGATAGGCGAATTAAACATCACCCGATAGGCGTGTCCTGTGGTTTCGTTAAACAGGTTCTGCTCGCGGCCGATACAGGTGGCCAGCGACATCACATGTTTCTCCCGTAGCGGATCGATTGGCGGGTTGGTGACCTGGGCAAACTTTTGCCGGAAATAGTCATACAGCGAGCGCTGTTTCTTCGACAGCACTGCCATCGGGGTGTCGTCGCCCATGGAGCCGGTGGCTTCTTCGCCTTTGCTGGCCAGTACCCAGATCACTTGCTCAAGCTCTTCTCGGCTGTAGCCGAACAGCTTCTGGTACTGCAGCAAAGTGCCCTGGTTGAATTCACTGACGCCCTGATCCTGCGGCGACAGTTGCTCAGCCGGCACCAGAGTCTGACTATTCTTTGCCATCCACTCCTTATAGGGGTGACGACGTTTGAGGTCGTTATCGATTTCGAATGACTGATAAAGACGGCCGCTGAGGGTGTCGAGCACCAAAAGTTCACCCGGGCCGACCCGGCCTTTTTCAATCACTTCATCCGGGCCATAGTCCCAGATACCCACTTCCGAGGCCAGAGTGAGAATTCTGTCTTTGGTGATCACATAGCGTGATGGCCGCAGCCCGTTGCGATCAACCGCGCAGGCGGCGTGGCGACCGTTGGTCATGACTATCCCGGCCGGGCCATCCCAAGGCTCCATGTGCATGGAGTTAAAGTCATAGAAGGCCTTGAGCTCTTCATCCATCTCGGGGTTACTCTGCCATGCAGGCGGGATAAGCAAACGCATGGCGCGGTACAGGTCCATGCCGCCGGCCAGCAGCATCTCCAGCATATTGTCCAGTGACGACGAATCTGAGCCGGTTTCATTGACAAACGGGGCGGCCTGCTGCAAGTCAGGCAGCAGCGGTGAGTTGAACTTGTAAGCCCGCGCCCGAGCCCATTGGCGGTTACCCGTGATGGTATTGATCTCGCCATTGTGGGCCAGAAAACGGAACGGCTGTGCCAGTGGCCACTTGGGTGAGGTGTTGGTCGAGAAGCGCTGGTGGAACAGGCAGATAGAGCTTTGCAGCCTAATATCGGCCAGATCCGGATAAAAGGCCGGCAGATCGGCCGGCATCATCAAGCCTTTGTAGACAATGACCTGGCCGGAAAGGCTGGCTACATAGAAGTCTTTATCCTGGGTCAATTGCTGCTCGAGGCGGCGCCGAGCCATATAGAGGCGCCGCTCCAGATCTTTTTCACGCCAGCCAATGGGAGCATTGATGAGCACTTGCCAAATTTGCGGCAAACTGGACTTGCCTATCTCGCCGAGCACTTCCGGGTTAACCGGAACCGGACGCCAGCCGGCAATACTCAGGGTCTCTTTCTCCAGTTCCCGCTCAAGCAATATTCTGGCTTCGGCTGCCAGGGTTTCGTCCTGGTTTAAAAACAGCATGCCAACGGCGAACTTACGGCTGAGATGCCAGCCCTGCTCGGCCGCAATGGCCTCAAAGAATCCTGTGGGCATTTGCATCAGCAAACCGCAACCGTCGCCAGTGCGTCCGTCAGCTGCAATACCACCACGATGTTTCATGCGGTCGAGGCCATGGATTGCCGTGCGAACAATGCGATGGCTGGCTTCGCCATCCATCTGGGCTATCAATCCAAAACCACAGTTATCCCGCTCGAAACTGGGATGATACAAGCTCATACAAAACCTCCCTTAACATCACTATTACTACTCGGGAGAGAGTACCAAACTCTATAGATATGCACCCGAACCATCCAAATTATCCTGAGACTTGCTAAAGGTCAAACCTAAATATTGCATATATTTGATGATATTTGGGGTGTTTCATACAGAATCTCTAATTGCATTACGTTAACGTAAACTGAAAATTGAGCTGTATAACACTATGAATGAAAAGAAAATCTACTTTGGGGTGATTTGGTGTTCACTTAATTTTAACAAATAGCCTCGAATTATCCTTGCAGAAGAAAAACTGATTTCCAGCCTGATTGTCTCTTGCGTTAAAAAATTGCCTGGAGTGACTAAATATTCACAAAAGTGTGAGCTGGATCGGGTTGTATCCAATCGAATTGGTCATCGATCACCAGCAAAAGCAGCAGTCATTTGTGACATAAATTGACCTGGAGCAGAGCGGCCCTGAACAGGAGTCGTTAGACTGGCGACTTTTTTGAGAGAAGCAAATGGGACTGGACGACTTTGTCACTACCTTTGGTCAATACTGCCGGCAACAATTTGGTCAACGGTTACAAAAGCTGACTCTGGATGCGCGTTTTACCTGTCCCAATCGCGACGGAACTCTGGGGCGCGGTGGTTGCACTTTCTGTAATGTCGCATCCTTCAGTCATGAACATGGAACCGACTTGTCGATTGCGGCTCAGCTCGAGGCCGGCAAACAGAAGATGCAGGCAAAGGCTTCGCGGTTTTTGGCTTACTTCCAGGCTTATACCAGTACCTATGAAGAGTATGCCGAGCTCAAGCGTAAATACGATGAGGCGCTGCAGAGCGAGCAGGTAGTGGGTTTGTGTGTCGGTACCCGCCCGGATTGCGTACCGGATAGAGTGCTTGATCTGCTGGCGCAATATCAACAAAACGGCAGTGAAGTCTGGTTGGAGCTGGGTTTACAGAGTGCTCACGATGCCACGCTCAAACGGATTAACCGTGGCCATGACTTTGCCGTCTATCAGGACGCCGTCTTACGAGCCCGTAGTCGCGGACTCAAGGTGTGTACTCATCTGATCCTCGGACTCCCGGGAGAAGGTATGACGGAGCATCTACAAACTCTGGATGCGGTTTTGGACTCTGGAGTGGATGGTCTTAAACTGCACCCCCTGCATATAGTGGCCGGCAGTACCATGGCCAAGGCCTGGGAAGCGGGCAGGTTGCAGCCGCCGACACTGGAGGAGTATGTTATCAGTGCGGCGCAGTTGATCCGTCATACGCCAAAAGAGATAGTGTTTCATCGGGTGACCGCCTATGCCAGTCGTCCCGTGTTGCTGGCGCCGGATTGGTGCGCTCAGCGCTGGATAGGTTTGGTAGCACTGGTGGATGAGTTGGCGGCCAAGGGCGGGCAGGGCTCTGGGTTAATCAATTTAAATCAATAGCCTATAAACTTTTGTATGAGTTGTTCTCGCTTTTTGTATCACTAATGTTAAATGCAAGAAAGTTTTGACCCGTTTGACGCCTATAAGTTGCACCTGCAATTTTAGCGGGTATGATGTGGTAAATCTGACACATTCGAGGAGCGCCTTCATGGCCACAACTGAACTGGATACTATCTTAGATCTCAATACCCTGGAGCAGTACTGTAGTGCTATAGGTGCCGGCACCTTACTCAAGAGTGTGGTGTTATTTGAACAGTTGCTGCCAGAGTATGTCGCGAACCTGCAAAAGGCCGAGGCGGCCGGAGACAAGGATACCCTGTGTGCCGAGGCTCACAAGTTCAAAGGTGCTGCCGGCTCTGTAGGATTGAAACGGATCCAACAGACAGCACAGCAACTGCAACACGGTGAAGAAGCAGAATGGGAAGCCGGGCACAAAGAGTGGCTGACAATCATTGTTGAACATGCCGGTGAAGATCTGCAGCAACTTAAGTCTTTCCTCGAAGCCAAAGCATAAATTCCGGCCTTGGGTGCCGGAGAGAAGCTCCGGCGCTGCCAAGGTACTCAGAAACTCCCGCCACTACCCCTTTTCTATTACCTGAACCTTAGCCGTCAAGGCTTGGGTTTTCTGCTATTTCCGCTTCAGTGATAGATTTCTTACCTGGATGATTTATCGCCTCGGTCACACTCCTGATTTGATACTGCTGCTCGGCAGACTTTTTGTGTTAGATTAGATAGAACTTTCTAATGCATTACTCAATTGGTAATCGACAAAATGAAACACTTACCCAGTTTGAAAAACCTCTATTATCTGGTGAATCTGCATCAGGAGCAGAACTTCAACCGGGCGGCCAAGGTGTGCCATGTGAGCCAATCGACACTCTCCAGCGGGATCCAGAATCTGGAAGAGCAGTTGGGCTATCAGCTGATCGAGCGGGACCACAAGTCCTTTATGTTTACCGCTATTGGTGAAGAAGTGGTGCAGCGTTCGCTGAAGATTCTGACCGATGTCGACGATCTGGTGGAGCTGGTGAAGAACCAAGGCGCCCCCATGACAGGGGAGATTCGGCTTGGCTGTATTCCCACCATTGCCCCGTTCCTGCTGAGCCGTGTAGTTAAGCAGTGCCAGAAGTCTTATCCGGATCTGAGTCTGCTGCTCAAAGAGGACACCACAGAGCGTTTGTTGACTGCCTTGGGTAAGGGCGAGTTGGATCTGTTGTTGTTGGCTCTGCCGGCCGATACTTCCGGCTATCACAGCATGAAGGTGGGTATTGACCCTTTCAAGATGGTGGTGCACAAGGACTTGTCTGCCGACATTCATGAACCGGTGGACTATCAGGCGCTGCCGGATGAGAGTATTTTTCTGTTGCAGAGTGAGCACTGCATTACCGGTCATGCCATCAGTGCCTGCCAGTTGGGTGACAGCGCCAAGGTCAATCCTTTTGCCGCCACCAGTTTGCATACCTTGGTACAGATGGTGAACAGTAAACTGGGCACGACTTTCCTGCCACAGATGGCGATAGATGCAGGGATATTGAAAGACACGGATCTTGCGGTGATGAGCCCTCCAGGGGAGGCACCATTTCGTGAGATAGGCTTGGTGTGGCGTCAGACAACCAGCCGGATCCTGACCTTCAGAACTTTGGGGTTGGAGATCCAGCAGCTGCTGCAGCAGCAGGTTTAGGCTTGGATTCAATCCATATCAATAAAAAACGGCCCTTTGATGGGCCGTTTTTTATGACTGATTACCTTGTTTGGGCTTAACCCCGAAAACTTCAATGGAGTGTTGTTTTCCCTTGAGCTTGACCGGTCCCAGATTGGTGAGCTGATACTCACTGTCGTCGTTTTCCAGCCTCGCTACCAGCGCGCCGGAGAGCAGCATCCTTTGTCCTAAGGGATTACACTGATCCTGCAGTCTCGCCAGGGTATTGAGCACGTCGCTGAAGAAACTGATCTCCTGCTTTTGCACCCCGACCACGGCTGCAACCACTTGGCCGCAGTGGGCCGCCGCCTTGAATTTGGGGACAAAGCCGTAATGCTCTTCAAAATAGCGTCGCTGCCAATTGAGCTGCTGGCTGAATTCAAAGTAGATGTTCATGCATCTGTCGTTGATGATGCCGTCTTCCAATGGCCAGTGAATGAGCACAGCGTCACCCATGTAACGATAGATCTCGGCATCATTGTTGGTGACTGTGTCGGAAAGTAAGCTGAAGCTGTCCTGGATCAGTCGACTGAAGCGGTAATCCCCCAGAGATTCGGCGTGGGTGGTGGAAGCCACCATATCGAGATAGAGGAACAGTCGCTGCTCGTATCTGGGCTTATGATACTTACCCAGACCTATATTCAACAGGATCCTGGGCCCCACCAGCAGGGCCATCTGTTCGATAAAGGCGAGCCCGACCCGTACGACCACCAGATAGATGATTAGCGCCTGGAATGAGGGGCTATAGAGGATATGCACAGTCAGCATCTGCCTCAAGGTCGCCATATGGTTCTCTATGGCCCACATATTGAGGTACTGGGTCATATAAGCCAAAGTGGTGGCGCCCAAGAGCAGAAACAGCCCTTTGAAGATGACGGAAAAGACGTAGGGCAGGCGATTGATGGCACTGAAATCGGCTATCAGGTTCGACATCCAATGCAGACTGCCGAAAATTACTCCCATGTAGGCGGCCAGGGTCGCGAGATCCGCCGAGCCGACAGCCCACTGAGGCAGCTCAGTGGTTTGGGCATAGCGAAAAAATACAAAAGCTGCCATGGCTCCCGTCCATGCCATAATGGCAAACAGAAGCTTTTTGGCCTGGCGACGCGCTCTCACGAGGTGAAATCTATCCTAAATTTAAGGGGCCTTCTCAGGATGCGCTAGTTTATAGAATATACCCCTCTGATTTCCAGTGGTAATTGTGATCTTAATCAAGGCAAGTGCGGATTAGAGTCGATATCAGCCAAAAAAGCGCTCAAGTAGTCCTTTAGTGAACTGGGTCTTGAGATAAAAGCCCCTTGGGTTTGTCATCTGGATACTGCCGTCTTCGGCAATACTTTCGGTCAACACTTTGCTGTTGGCCGCCTTGGGTCTGAGCTGCAATACTTCACCGTGCCTGGCGGTGATCTTGCTGACTTTACCCATACTGATAAGCTCCATGATCTCTTCCCAGTCCTGGCGCAATAGCCTGTCTTCCTTGGTGCTGGGTTCCCACAGCAGCGGTGAGCCGATACGTCGAACACCTGGGGAAAGTTCTCTGTCTCCCTGAACCGGGATCCACAGTACCCGCTGCAACTTGTGATACACCAGACTCTGTTCCCAGCGCAGTCCTGAGATATTGGTCAGCGGCGCGACACAAACATAGGTGGTTTCCAGCGGCATGCCGCGCTCATCTATCGGGATACTCTTAAGCTCTACCCCAAGATGCAGGAAGTCTTGCTCAGGTTTGGAGCCCGCTGTCGCCCCCAATGCCAGTTCCAGCAGTTGTCCGGTCCAACCTTTGTCGCGGCGAAAGTCTCTGGGCACGGCTACCCCTAAGGATTCGGCGAGCTGTCCCAGCGTCAGCCCGGCGATATCGTCAGCGCGCTGCAGTAGTTGTGCCAATGAGCTTGGCGGCATGATATTGGTTTTCATGGCGCTGATTTTACCTGAGCGGCACTGGATAACAAGGTTGTACAAAAACCGACCGCCACTGTGCAAACCAAGCCAATCCCCTGTGTGCAAGTTTGTATCTTAATGTTTTTATTGGATAAAGTGTTTTTGGTTGACCGCCGAATAATGGTTTTCCTGAGTTACTCGCCGATTTCCCCTGTGTTGCCAACAAACTTATCCACAGCATTTTGGGATAACTAAGTATTTTTGGCTTCAATAAAGCAAATAATGGTGAGTGTCAACCGGGTTTTGGCACCATTTTGGACCTTTAAGCCGAGTTTTTGTCCATGGGGTGTGAATAAAGTTTTGTGATATTGCCCGCAAGTCGGTTCTGATTACTCGTTGGTTAAAAAGTGCTCTGTTGATAGGGTTGCTGTTGATTGCTTTCTTTTTTATATTTCTATCTGTTTGTATTTAAGGTGATTTTGTTTTGATTCTTACTTTTGGGCTTAGACTGTAAAGGTTGCAAAAAACAGCGTTTCCAGAAGCTCAGTCGAGTTTCAAACAGAGATATCCACAGTTTTTGTGGATATCCACTCAAACATGGCAGAGCAGTTGTTGATAAAGTGGAAAACTCCATTTGCTTATCCAGAGAAAAAGCCGTAAATAGAGAATTGCTGCCGACGTGGGATTGTGAAACAATCGAATCATTGAAATTTATCGCTTTTTCGGAGTCCATGTGATTGACAGCGACGGTTTTCGCGCAAATGTGGGCATCATTATCTGTAACAGATTTGGCCAAGTAATGTGGGCCAGGCGTTTCGGTCAGCACTCCTGGCAGTTTCCCCAAGGGGGATTGGATGACGGTGAATCCGCTGAAGATGCCATGTATCGAGAGCTGTATGAAGAAGTAGGGCTCAGGCCGGAACATGTGCAGATACTGACATCCACCCGCTCCTGGTTGCGATACAGATTGCCAAAGCGTTTGGTGCGCCAGGACAGCAAGCCTGTCTGTATCGGCCAAAAGCAGAAATGGTTTTTGCTCCAGCTCAAGAGTCAGGACAGTGCCGTCAACTTGAATTCGTCCGGCCATCCTGAGTTCGATGACTGGCGCTGGGTAAGTTATTGGTACCCTGTGCGTCAGGTCGTATCTTTTAAACGTGACGTCTACCGTAAGGTCATGAAAGAGTTCGCCACCACGGCTCTGGCATTGCAGACACGGGAGCCTTCTCGCCGACGGGGACGACAAAGAGCAGTAGGCTGAGGTTTGATATCGAAAGGGGGAACAGGTGTTAAACACGCTCAGGGATATTACTCAGGCAGTTGCGGCCGCAAGGGATCTTGAGGCTGCCCTTGAGCTATTGGTCGGCCAGATAAAGGCCGCCATGAGCACTCAGTGTTGTTCTATCTATATTCTGGATAAAAATGAGTTGGTCCTCTCCGCCACAGATGGCTTGGAACCCAGTGCCGTCGGCCGGGTTCGCATGCCGTTGACCGAAGGTCTGGTAGGCCTGGTTGCCGAGCGTGAAGAAGCTATCAACCTTGCTGATGCCAGAGCCCATCCCAGATTCAAACTCTTTCCCGAAGTGGCCGAAGAGGAATATCGCGCCTTTCTCGCCGCGCCCATTATCTATCAGAAACAGTTGCTTGGCGTCATAGTGGTGCAGCAGCCCAGTGCCCGTCAGTTCAGTGAAGGGGAAGAAGCCTTTCTAATGACGCTGGCGGCGCAGTTGGCCATGGCCATTCGCGGCCTCAAACAAAAAGCCAGCGTCAAGGAAGATCAGCTGCAAATCCTGTTTCAGGGCACGCCGGCCTCCAATGGTATCGCCATTGCCCATGCTTTGGTGCTGGGCGGGCAGATATCACTGGAGCAGCCGGATCAAACCGCAGCAGATATCCCCAATGAGCTTGAGCGCCTCAAGACAGCAATCGAGCGTTGCCGTAACACCCTGAGTACCCTGGCACAGCGTTTTGACCGTGAGCAGGATGAAGAGGTGGTGTCTATCTTCTCGGCGCTGCAACTCTTGTTGGAAGAGGCCAGCCTTGGGGGCGAATATCGCGATGAGGTGCTTGCGGGTTGGTGCGCCGAGTCGGCGGTCAGTCGCGTGTCTTTGCGTTACATCACCCAGTTTATGGCGATGGAAGACCCCTATCTCAAAGAGCGGGCCAGCGATATCCGTGACCTGGGGCAGAAGGTGCTGCGCCAGTTGATTGAGCCGGAACGGTTGGAGCTCAATGCCGATAAGCCGGTTATTCTGGTGACCCGTGAGGCGGATACTACCTTGTTGGCCGAGTTTCCGCGGCAAAAGTTGGCCGGGATAGTGACAGAGCTTGGCGGGGTCAACTCCCATGCCGCTATTCTGGCTCGGGCACTGGGTGTGCCGGCCATCACAGGGGTCGATCAGGTCTTGGCTGCCGATATCGACAAGAAGCTTTTGGTACTCAATGCCACTCGCGGTCAGCTGATGGTGTCACCGTCTCCGGCCGTGGTCGGTGAGTACCGCAGTTTATTGTCTGCCGAGAGAGCGTTGCAGCGGCAATACGCCAGAGAGCTGAACCTGCCGGCCGAGACGGTCGATGGCAAGCGTATTCACCTTTACATGAACGCCGGATTGCTAAGCGGTTTGGCCTCGGAAATCGCCGAAGGCGCCGATGGTATTGGGTTGTATCGCACCGAAATCCCCTTCATGTTGCAACAGCGCTTTCCCAGCGAGTCTGAGCAGGTAAAGGTGTATCGCCAGGTGCTGGAGGCGGCGTCCGGTCGGCCCGTGGTGATGCGCACCCTGGATGTGGGCGGAGACAAACCCTTGCCTTATTTCCCCATCAAGGAGGAAAACCCATTTTTGGGCTGGCGTGGCATTCGCTTGTCGCTGGACCATCCCGAGCTGTTTCTGGTGCAAATTCGCGCCATGCTCCAGGCCAGCGGCAGCGGCGAGCAGCTGCATATTTTGCTGCCCATGGTCAGTAATCTCGATGAGATAGATCAATCGCTGGAATATATCGAACAGGCTTATTCCGAGCTTAAGTCGGATGTGAACCCTGAGCTGAAAAGACCCAAGATCGGCATTATGCTGGAGGTGCCGGCGCTGCTGTTTCAACTGGATGAAGTCGCCAAGCGTGTTGATTTTGTTTCCGTCGGCAGCAACGACCTGACCCAATATCTGTTGGCGGTAGATCGCAACAACCCCAGGGTCAGCGCCCTGTTTGACAGCTATCATCCTGGAATATTGCGTTCACTGAAACAGGCGCGGGAGACCTGCCGTCAATATGGCCTAGGTGCCAGTGTCTGTGGCGAATTGGCCGGTGAACCCGGCGGCGCTTTGCTGCTTGTCGCCATGGGCTATAACCGCCTGAGTATGAACCAGGGGAGTTTGGCCAGGATCAATTATCTGCTGCGGCGAGTGCGCAGCAGTGAACTCGAGCAGTTGTTGGCCGAGGCGCTGACACTCAGGAGCGGCAGTGAAGTGCGGCAACTGGTGCACGATTATTTGGGGCAAAGAGAGCTGGCGGCCATTCTCAATTGAACCTGCCGTGGCGGGTGTATGGAATAACAACAAGAATTAAGGAACCTCTGTGGACACATTTCTCTGGGTATTCGGTGTTTGTCTGGCGTTGGGGGCCTTTGTCGGCTTTATGGCCGGCTTGTTGGGGATAGGCGGTGGTCTTATTGTGGTGCCGGCGCTGTTGTATATTTTACCCAAGGTGGGAGTTCCCGCCGCGCAGTTGCCCCATGTTGCCATTGCCACTTCGTTGGCGGCCATCATTTTGACCTCTTTTTCATCGGCCCGCGCCCATCACAGCCACGGCAATATTCCCTGGCCACTGTTTAAATCCATGTTGCCTGGTCTGGCGCTGGGGGCCTTGTGTTCGGGGTTTATCGCTGAATTGATCCCGGCCGATGATCTGCGCCGCGCCTTTGCCGTATTTGTAATATTAATGGCCGTCCAGATGGCATTCCCTTTTCGTCCATCGGCGAAAGAGGGCTTGCCGCCATTTCCCGTTTTACTCATAGTCTCGGCGATTATTGCCATTATTGCCGCCTTGATGGGCATTGGTGGTGGGGTGCTTTTGGTGCCTTTCCTCACCTGGTGTGGGCTGCAGATGCGTCAGGCGGTGGGTTTTTCATCGGCTACCGGCCTTATCATCGCCCTTTGGGGGAGTTTAGGGTATGTTATCGCAGGCTGGAATGCCCCGGATATGCCAAGCGGCACTCTGGGATACGTTTACCTGCCGGCTTTGGTGGGCATTATTGCCTCCTCAATGTTGGTGGCGCCTGTGGGTGTAAAAGCGGCCAGCACTTTGCCGACGCCGGTACTGAAGAAAATATTTGCACTTTTATTGGTTGTTGTGGGTCTTAAACTTATTCTGGCCTGATCTGCGCCGTAGTTAATTTAGGAATCGTCTTTCTGTTATGGCTTTAGAATTTCCCAATATTGATCCTGTGATCGTCTCTTTTGGCCCCTTTGAGCTGTTCGGCCAGACTTTTGAACCGGCTTTGCGTTGGTATGGCTTCATGTACCTGCTGGGCTTTTTGGCCGCTATGATACTGCTCAACCGTATGGCTGACAGATCCAAAGGGTTATGGAGCCGCGAACAGGTATCGGATCTGCTGTTTTACGCTTTTCTCGGGGTGATCCTGGGGGGCCGCATAGGTTATGTGCTCTTCTACCATCTGGATTACTTTATTGCCGACCCCTTGTACCTATTCAAGATCAGTGAAGGCGGCATGTCCTTCCACGGCGGCTTGATGGGGGTTATTCTTGCCATGCTCTACATCGCCTGGAAACAGAAGCGCAGCTTCTTCGCGGTGGCGGATATGGTGGCACCCGTGGTGCCCATTGGCCTGGGCGCTGGGCGTCTTGGTAACTTTATCAATGGCGAGCTTTGGGGCCGAGTCACAGATGTACCTTGGGCCATGGTGTTTCCTTCAGGTGGCCCCGAGCCTCGTCACCCTTCGCAGCTGTATCAATTTGCCCTTGAAGGGGTAGCGCTGTTTATTTTGCTGCAATGGTTCAGCAGACGCAGTCCCAAGACAGGAGCCGTGTCCGGGATGTTTTTGCTCGGCTATGGTATCTTCCGCTGCATAGTGGAAACGGTCAGACAGCCGGATGCCCAACTCGGGCTTTATTTGGGCTTTTTGACCATGGGACAGATACTGTCAGTGCCCATGATCCTCTTTGGACTCTATCTGTTAATGCGTAATGCGCCGCAGGCCGGCGTGGTGAAGGACAAGCAGTAATGCAGCAATATCTTGATTTAATGCAACATATTTTAGATTCCGGTACCGACAAGAGTGACCGTACCGGCACGGGAACCCGCTCTGTATTTGGCTACCAGATGCGTTTTGACCTTAGTAAGGGGTTCCCCTTGGTGACCACCAAGAAGTGCCATCTGCGCTCCATCATCCATGAGCTGCTTTGGTTCCTGAAAGGGGACACTAATGTTGCCTATCTGCGTGAAAACAAAGTGACGATTTGGGATGAGTGGGCCGATGAGGCCGGTAATCTGGGGCCGGTTTACGGCGCTCAGTGGCGCAGTTGGCCAACGCCCGATGGTGGTCATATCGATCAGATCACTCAGGTGATAGAGCAGATCAAGGCGCAACCTGACTCCAGACGTTTGATTGTCTCGGCCTGGAATGTCTCCGAGCTCGACAAGATGGCGCTGGCACCTTGTCATGCCTTCTTCCAGTTTTATGTAGCCGATGGCAAGTTGTCCTGTCAGCTGTATCAGCGCAGCTGTGATGTATTCCTGGGACTGCCGTTCAATATCGCCAGCTACGCCTTGTTGACCATGATGGTAGCGCAGCAGTGTGATCTCGAATTGGGCGATTTTGTTTGGACCGGCGGTGATACCCACCTTTACTCCAATCATATGGAGCAAACAGCGCTGCAACTCAGCCGTGAGCCCAAGCCTTTGCCGCAAATGAATATAACCCGCAAACCCGAGTCAATTTTTGACTACCGATTCGAAGATTTCGAGTTGTCCGGTTACGAACCTCATCCTCATATTAAGGCGCCTGTCGCTATCTAAACCGGGTTTTTCGTGGAATACTTCGTATATCTCGAGGTATTCCTCAGAAACTTTCGATTATACTTACTTAAATCCATCTACTACACTCAAATCAATTATGTTTTTGGGAGTTTAGTATGGAAAAGGCACTTCGGAATTTCCTGAGCCAGGAATCTGCCGGCGGTATTTTGTTATTGATTGCTGTAGCTTTGGCTATGGTCCTGGCTAATTCACCGCTTTCCGGCCTCTATCAAGGTTTTCTGGATACCCCGATGCAGTTGCGTCTCGGGGCCCTGGATATCAACAAGCCCTTGCTGCTGTGGATCAACGATGGTCTGATGGCGCTGTTCTTTCTGTTGATTGGTCTGGAAGTCAAACGTGAGCTGCTGGAGGGGGCGCTGTCCAGTGTTTCCAAGGCATCTTTGCCAACCTTTGCCGCTATAGGTGGCATGGTTGTTCCGGCCGCTATCTATCTGCTGTTCAATGCCAATGATCCTGTGACTCAGGGGGGCTGGGCGATTCCGGCCGCGACTGATATCGCCTTTGCACTGGGGATCATGGCACTTTTGGGCAACCGGGTTCCCGTGGCGCTCAAGGTGTTTTTGCTGGCGCTGGCAATCATAGATGACCTGGGTGTAATCGTTATTATTGCGCTGTTCTATAGCAGTGATCTATCCATGATCAGCCTCTTGATTGCCGCCGCTGCCGTCATAGGTTTGGTTACCTTGAACCGCCGCGGTGTGACCGCGCTTGGAGCCTATGGCGTACTGGGGGCCATTCTCTGGGTCGCCGTACTCAAGTCCGGGGTTCATGCCACTTTGGCCGGGGTGATCATCGCCTTCTGTATTCCGCTGCGCGACAAGCAAGGTGGTTCACCGTCCGAGCACCTGGAGCATGCACTGCACCCCTGGAGCACCTTCCTGATCCTGCCGGTATTCGCTTTTGCCAACGCCGGGGTAGCCTTGGGGGGCATGTCGCTGGAAAGCCTGGTATCGCCTGTACCTCTGGGTATTGCATTGGGTCTGTTGCTCGGTAAGCCGATTGGTGTGGTGTTGTTCAGTTTTATTGCGGTTAAGTTGCGTCTGGCTGAGTTGCCTGAGGGCATTGCCTGGCGCCATATCATGCCTGTGGCTGTGATGTGCGGTATAGGATTTACCATGTCGATGTTTATTGCCTCTCTGGCATTTGAGCATGGTGGCGTTGTCTATAGCGATTTGGCCAGGTTGGGGATCCTGATCGGATCTATGTTGGCGGCAGTCGTGGGCTATTTCTGGCTGTCAAAAGTGTTACCTGAAAAAGGAGAAAAGGAATGAAAACAAGCATAATGGCCGGACTCATTCTGGCGGGCTTAGCCCCTTTGGCTCAGGCGTCACAGATAGAAGCCTGTATTGCAGACAAGGAAGCAGCCCTGTGTCAGAGTTACCTCGAAGGCGTTGTTGATGGTGCCCTCATGTATAAGCCACAAGCGGTAGGCGCTCGCCTGGACAGCAACGGCTATGAAGCCCGCGCCCTTAAGTATCGGGGAGGAAAGCGCTTTCAGGAAGCCAATCGCAAGTATTGCCTGGACAGGATCCCGGATCGGGATCAACTGGTACAGGGTATCAGCGAAGCCTTTGAAAGCGGCGAGGTCAAGGATATAGAGACGCTACAACTTGCCGTAAATAATTTGCTGGACTGTCAGCGTTTGAAGTAAGGAGTCGGGGCAGCCTATGTCTCATTTGAACTACAACCACCTGTATTACTTTTGGATGGTGCATAAGCAAGGCTCAGTGACCAAGGCTGCCGAGACACTCTGTTTAACTCCCCAAACCATTACCGGCCAGATAAGGACGCTGGAAGAAAGGCTCAAGGGGAGTCTGTTCAAGCGGGTGGGGCGCAACCTAGCCCCTACTGAATTGGGCGAGCTGGTGTTTCGTTACGCCGACAAAATGTTCAGCCTCTCTTATGAGATGCTTGATGTGCTCAACTATCGCAAGGATGAATCCATCCTGTTTGAGGTGGGTATTGCCGATGCTCTCTCCAAGGCGTTGGCCAGTCGGGTGCTGATGTCGGTGATCCCGGCCAACAGTTCCATGCACCTGGCCTGTTATGAGGCAACCCACGAGAGCCTGATGGCCAGGCTCAGGGAGCATAAACTGGATATGATACTGTCGGACTGCGCCGGTGAGTCTCTCAAGTATCCGGAAATTCTCTCCAAGAAGTTGGGGGAGTGCGGTATTGCCTTTTTCTCGGCGCAGGAGTTTAAAAGTGGCTTTCCCGAGTGTCTGGAAGAGGGGCCCTTGCTGATCCCCAGTCGGCGTACTTCTCTGGGCCAGCAACTCTATCGCTGGTTTGATGAGAAACGCCTTAATGTCAAGATTCTCGGTGAGTTCGACGATGCGGCTATGATGAAGGCCTTTGGCTATTTCCGTAAGGGGATATTTGTCGCCCCCTCCATCTATCAGCAAGATATTCTCGAGCACAACATACGTCTGCTCGGTGAAACCATGGAGATCAAAGAGGAATATCATGTGATGTTCGCCGAACGGATGATCCAGCATCCGGCGGTGCAGCGCTTGCTGGAAACCGATTTTGGTGACTTGTTTGCCGGTCGTGACCTTCAGGTGCAGCAGTTCTGATACGGGTGGATGATTAAGGCGGATATTCGACAGCGCAGACGCCAGAATGTAAACTTGCGACAAAATTCTTGATTGGAGCATGATAGGTGTCTGACTTGATGAGTACCCCCAGGGTTAAGTGGGCATGTCGCCGTGGTATGCTGGAGCTTGATGTACTGTTTCAACCCTTTGTGGAACAGCATTACGAGACTCTGAGCCCTGAGGATAAGGCCTTGTTTGTTCGTCTGCTTGAGTGTGAAGATCCTGAGCTCTTTGCCTGGTTTATGGGGCATGAGCAATGTCAGGATCCGCAACTGGCACAGATGGTAGTGCGCGTTCGTGGCCGGGCAGCGCCATAGGTTTCAACTCAGTTCTTCCTTCAGCCAGTATCTGAGTCTGACGGTGCTGGCTGCTATTTGCCTGAGCAGCTTTCTTGCCTGGCCGGCGCTGGATTATCCTTTCTATTTATTGTTCAAATACCTATGTTTACTGCTAATGCTGGCAGGCTTTGGCCTTGCGCTGTGGCGTTTGCGCTGCTGGCAACTCTGTTTCTGGCTTAATGAATTGGGTGAAGGACAGTTCGAACCCGGTTCGAGTTTCGAACTTAGTGGCAGACCTTGGGTCAGCCCCTTTGTGGTGACTTTTACCTATCAGGGGGAGGATAACTACGGGCGTTGCTGGCTGTTTGCCGATATGTTTGACGACACAGACTATCGTCACCTGTGTCGTCTATTGTTGCAGCGCTCAAAGTCCGCTAACTGAACTCATTCCTGCCCAAGTTATTCAGGTTGCAGAATGGTCGGCTGCGGATTCTCCAGTTTCTGCGGATGATCGATATTACAGTGCAGGCCGCGGCTTTCCTTGCGGGCCATAGCGCAGCGGATGATCAACTCGGCCACTTGCACCAGGTTCCGCAATTCCAGCAGGTTGTTGCTGACGTGGAAGTTGCTGTAATACTCCTGGATCTCCTGTTGCAGCATGGCGCAGCGGCGCAGGGCACGCTCCAAACGCTTGTCTGAGCGCACAATGCCGACATAATCCCACATAAAGAGTCTCAGCTCATGCCAGTTGTGGGCAATAACCACTTCTTCATCCGAGTTACATACTTGGCTTTCATCCCAGGCCGGGATATTGCCGGGCATGGCAATTTTACCCAGTTGGCTTTGAATATCGGTCGAAGCGGCGCGGGCGAATACCAGGCACTCCAGCAAGGAGTTACTCGCCAGGCGGTTGGCACCATGCAGTCCGGTATAAGCCACTTCACCTATGGCATAGAGGCCATTGAGATCTGTCTGACCGTGAAAATCTGTCATTACCCCGCCGCAGGTATAGTGAGCGGCAGGCACCACAGGGATAGGTTCCTTGGTGATATCTATCCCTAAGTCCAGGCAGCGCTGGTAAATGGTAGGGAAATGCTTGATGACAAATTCCGGGTCCTTGTGGCTGATATCCAGATAGACGCAATCGGCACCGAGGCGCTTCATTTCATAGTCTATGGCCCTGGCCACTATGTCCCTGGGCGCCAGTTCGGCGCGTTCATCAAAGTCAGGCATAAAGCGACTGCCATCGGGACGGCGCAGATAGGCGCCTTCACCGCGCAAAGCTTCGGTCAGCAGGAAATTGCGGGCATCTGAATGATATAGACAGGTCGGGTGGAACTGATTGAATTCCATGTTGGCCACCCGGCAACCGGCACGCCAGGCCATGGCAATACCATCGCCACTGGCGATATCCGGGTTTGAGGTGTACTGGTAAACCTTGGAACTGCCGCCGGTCGCCAGGGCGACAAACTTGGCCTTGATGGTTTCAACCTGCTCAAGGTTACGGTTCCAGACATAGGCGCCCAATACCCGGTTGCCCGGACGGCCCAGTTTACGGGTGGTGATCAAATCTATGGCGTTGTAACGCTCAAGTACCAGAATATTGGGGTGTGCCTGGGCCATCTCCTGCAGTGTGGTCTGTACCTCTTTGCCGGTGGCATCGGCGGCGTGCAGAATACGCCTGTGGCTGTGGCCGCCTTCGCGGGTTAGATGGTAGGCGCTGTCATTGATGCTGCCATCGGGATTTTCTTCCTTATCGAAGGCAACACCGCATTCAATCAGCCATTGCATGGCGGCGCGGGCATTTTCGGCGGTGTAGGTTACCACGGCTTCATCACAGAGTCCGGCGCCGGCGACCAAGGTGTCGGCCACATGGGATTCTATGGTATCCTCCTCGTCGAAAACCGAGGCTATGCCCCCTTGGGCATAATAGGTTGAGCCTTCGTTGAGAGGACCTTTGGAGAGTAAAATGACTTTGGTTTTTTCAGCCAGGTGAAGGGCGAGAGTCAAGCCCGCTGCACCACTGCCTATGACCAGGACGTCAGATTGGTGTTCAACTACTTGTTTCATCGGGTATCATGAGATGTGACTGGGGTTCGGTTATGGTAAACCAACTCGCAAGGGATGGATACAACCCAGCTCAGGATATTCACAGTACATTTTTTGCAAAACATCAGAACTTTTTCGAAGCACGCTAGTCTACATAAGTGAATATGATTCGAGCGACTGAGAAATCAGCATTATAAGATTTGGGAGAAGTCGGCTCGGATGAGTGGACAAACAAGTGATCAACAACTGGTTGAGCGCGTACAACGTGGCGATAAAAACGCTTTTAACCTGCTGGTGCAAAAGTACCAGAGTAAGGTCATCAACCTGATATCCCGTTATGTACGGAATCAGGCCGATGTAGCAGACGTGGCGCAAGAGGCTTTTATCAAGGCTTATCGGGCGTTACCTAATTTCCGCGGTGAGAGTGCCTTTTATACCTGGTTGTACCGAATAGCAGTAAATACGGCCAAGAATCATCTGGTGTCACAGGGGCGCAGAACACCTGCGAACGATGTTGATGCCGATGAAGCCGAATTTTACGATGGCAGTGATGCCCTGAAAGAGTTCGCCTCTCCTGAGCGGTTGATGCTTTCAGACGAGATAAAGAAGACTGTCTTCGACACTCTCGAATCGCTGCCGGAAGAGTTAAAGATGGCTATCTCCTTGCGTGAGCTTGATGGTATGAGCTACGAGGATATTGCCAATGTGATGGATTGCCCTGTAGGTACTGTGAGATCCCGTATCTTTCGTGCCCGGGAAGCCATAGACAAGAAGCTCCAGCCTTTGCTGGAAAGATGATCCTTTAATAGAGACAGGTGAGTAATGGATAAATTAGGTCAGGAGTGGGTTTCTGCGGCAGTGGACGGCGAAACCGACGCTCAGACGCTGGCAGAACTGGCTGGTGACACTGCTTCTCACGACAAGTGGCGTAACTATCATCTTATCGGTGATGCCATGCGTGGCGAGTTACCTTCCGCTATCCCCTTGGATCTGTCCGCCAGTATTGCGGCCGCTATCGACAAGGAGCCGGCGATTGTCGCACCTGTCAGCTCAACCCCGGTATCTGTGGCCGATGAGCCTCAGCGTCAGGTTGCCAGCGGTGCTAGAGTGATCCCCATGTTCAAGCAGTTTGGCCAGTATGCGATTGCCGCCACCGTTGCCATGGTTGCCATTGTTGGTGTTCAGAATTACAACCAGTCACCTGAAAGCCAGGATCCTGCATCCCCTGTGCTTATTACCCGTCCTTTGGTGGGCAGTGCCTCACCCGTTAGCCTGCAAACCGGGCCGGTTCAGCAGCCACAGGGCTATACCAATGAGCAGTTGATTGAGCAACGCCGCAGGATCAACAGCTATATTCAGGATCATATGTTGCAACAGAGATTGAATGCCGGTGTGGTTATGGATAACAATAATGAGGTCGTTCCTGTTCCTATGAATCGTTAAGGAAATCTCTTGCGCCTTTTCCTCCTGGCCATTCTGGCCTTTGCAGTACCTGCCTTTGCGCAGGATGATATGTCCGCCAAAGCCTGGCTTGAAAAAATGAGTCAGGCTCTGCGCGAAAAAGAATACAAGATTTCTCTCATCCAACTTCAAGCCGATAATATTCGGCCTTTGGTATACCTGCACGGTAAAGTCAACGGCGAGGAAGTGGCCTTTCTCGAACACCTCAATGGTCCGCCAAAGAATGCCGTTCGTGTCGGCAATACAGTGACCTTTATCGAACACGAACAGCCCGCCTACAGCATCAAAGCCAAGCGTATTCAAGGGGTGATGCCGGCAGCCTTCTTCGGTGACAGTGGCGACCTCGAAGCCGGGTACCAACTGGTGCTGGGTGGCCGCAGTCGTATTGCCGGACGTCCTGGACAGATGGTTCGCATTTTACCCAATGATGAATATCGCTATGGTTTCCAGGTGTGGATGGATATGGAAACCTTTCTGCCGCTGCGCTATGACATGCTGAATCAGGACAAGCAGTTGTTGGAGCAGTTGTTGGTCATTGAATTGATAGAACTGCAGGAAACCGCACCTCTGCTGGTGGAAGCCTACAAGCAGGAATGGCCGGCGGTGATGAATCCATCAGAGCGGGAAGATGGCCAGAACTGGCAATTTGATTGGCTGCCGCCCGGTTTTCAGGTGGTGGTTCGCGATCACCATCGCCTGATAGGCAGTCATGAGCCGGTGGAATACATTGCCCTCACCGATGGCCTCAGCAATATCTCTGTCTATGTTGCCCGCGCCGGTGATGCGCCCATGCCGGAAGAACTGATGACCCGTAATGGCCTTTCCATGGCGGCTGACAGAGTCGGTAATCTGGAAGTGGTTGCAGTCGGTAAGGTGCCGACACAAACGCTTATCCGTATCGCTTCGGGCCTAAGGCTGGAGTGAGGACAGGGTTATGATGGAACAGGTGGCTAAGGTCATAGGTACAGACAGTGATGGTTGGGTCAAGGTGCAGGTGGAGTTGAAGAGCGCCTGCAATCACTGTTCCAGCAGCGAATCCTGCGGCACTTCGGCAGTTGCCAAGGCGTTTGGCAGTCGGTTGCAGGAGTTTTCCCTGCCCAGCACTGAAACTTATCCCGAAGGCACTTTGCTGCGTTTGGGCTTGCCGGAAAGCGTAGTGCTCAAGGCGGCTCTGCTGGTTTACATGCTGCCTTTGGCCGGGTTGTTTCTGGGCGGGTTATTGGGGCGCTTTGTTGCCTCGCTCGCCGGGTTCAGTACAGATGGCGGCGCCATATCCATGGCGATCGCCTTTGCCTTGCTGGCTTGGCTACTGGGCAAGTCTCAGGCACGCAGGATTGAAAACCGGGCTCAACCCGTCATTCTCGCCAATCTTGGCCAAGCCATGGAGAGCGCTTCAGAAACTCACTGCCACTAATCCTGTCCTTCCCACAAAGGCTCAAAGTGTGAATCTAATTGGTATTGGCCCAGCAATCGGGTACAATTTCGCACCTTTGAGCACAGTCTCCCATTAGAATTTAGTCATTGCAGCATAATGAAACATATTAGAAACTTTTCGATTATTGCCCATATCGACCATGGCAAATCTACCCTCTCAGATCGCCTGATCCAGGTTTGTGGCGGCTTAACCGACCGTGAAATGGCTGCTCAGGTGCTGGATTCAATGGATCTGGAGCGCGAACGCGGTATCACCATCAAGGCCCAGAGCGTTACACTCGACTATAAGGCAAAAGACGGTGAAACTTATCAGCTGAACTTCATCGATACCCCAGGGCACGTTGACTTCTCCTATGAAGTTTCCCGCTCGCTGGCGGCTTGTGAAGGAGCCTTGCTGGTGGTTGATGCTGGTCAAGGGGTTGAGGCCCAGACACTGGCGAACTGTTATACCGCGCTGGAAATGGATCTGGATGTCGTTCCTGTACTCAACAAGATTGACCTGCCTCAGGCTGAGCCCGAGCGGGTTGCGGCCGAGATTGAAGACATAGTCGGCATTGAAGCTAAAGACGCTGTACGCTGCTCTGCCAAGACTGGTGTTGGCATAGACGAAGTGCTGGAAACCATAGTGGCACAAATTCCGCCACCGGAAGGTGATCCGGAAGGGCCGCTGCAGGCTCTGATCGTCGACTCCTGGTTCGACAGCTACCAAGGGGTTGTGTCTCTGGTGCGGATCAAGAACGGCGTGCTCAAGAAGGGCGATAAGTTCAAGGTCATGAGCACAGGCCAGACTTACAACGCCGACAAGGTGGGGATCTTCACACCCAAGCAGACAGAAAAAACTGAACTGAGAACCGGTGAAGTAGGTTTTATCATCGCCGGTATCAAGGAGATCCACGGTGCCCCTGTGGGGGATACCCTGACCCATGCCAAACACGGCGCAGACAAGCCTCTGCCTGGCTTCAAGAAAGTGAAGCCTCAGGTGTACGCTGGTGTGTTCCCCATCTCTACCGACGACTATGAAAGCTTCCGTGATGCGCTGAATAAGTTGAGTCTGAACGATGCTTCACTGCAGTTTGAGCCGGAAAACTCCACCGCCTTGGGCTTTGGTTTCCGTATCGGTTATCTGGGACTCCTGCACATGGAGATCATCCAGGAGCGATTGGAGCGGGAATATGACCTGGATCTGATCACCACGGCACCGACTGTGGAATATGAAGTTGAACTGACCAATGGCGATGTTGTCTATGTGGATAACCCATCCGAGTTGCCGGCGCTCAACTATATCGAAGAGATGCGTGAGCCTATCGTCGAAGCCAATATTCTGGTGCCCAAAGATTACCTGGGCAACGTGATCACTCTGTGTGTTGAAAAGCGCGGTGTGCAGAAGAATATGGTTTACCACGGCAACCAGGTAGCACTGACCTATCATATTCCGGCGGCCGAAGTCGTGATGGACTTCTTTGACAGGCTTAAGTCCACCAGTCGTGGCTATGCTTCGCTCGAGTACAATTTTGTCTACTTCCAGGCGGCCGACATGGTGCGTTTGGATGTGTTGATCAACGGCGACAGAGTCGATGCACTGGCGATGATCATCCACAGGGGCAACATACGCCACCGTGGTATCGCCCTGGTGGAGAAGATGAAAGAGCTGATCCCGCGGCAGATGTTTGATATTGCAATCCAAGCCGCAGTGGGCAGTCAGATTGTGGCCCGTTCGACCGTGAAAGCACTGCGTAAAGACGTAACCGCCAAGTGTTACGGTGGTGACGTTTCCCGGAAGAAGAAACTGCTGCAGAAGCAGAAAGAAGGTAAGAAACGGATGAAGCAGCTCGGTAACGTGGAAGTTCCACAGGAAGCCTTCCTGGCGGTATTGAAACTGAACGAGTGATCCTGTGGCGCCTCGGCGCCCTGGATAGCAACATCTCATTTGCGCCGCATTTTGCGGCGCTTTAGTTAGTTTAAGAGGAGACCTGTCCCTGGAACGGCAAATATGGGTAAACTAACTAAGGAAGGTGCGAACAAGTCCTCGTGGCACTCTGGCTTACACAGCAATTGGCGTTCAAGGCATCTGACTGAAGGCATGCCGGGGCCTGCCAAAGGCGGATAACGCCGAAAGCCGGTTGCTGTGCAAGCCCCGAAGGGCGTGGCTTACAAGCCTGCCTGCTGTGTTGTGCTTCTTGCAAAGGACTAGGGCCATTTGCTGCGAACCACGCCTTGCATCCAGGCTTGTAAGCCGACGCAGAGCACACATGGGACTTATTCGCACCTTCCCTAAAGCTGACAAGACTTATTCCAATTTAATACAAGGCAGGAGTTAAATAACCAATGGCAGCCTATTTTTCCATTATTCTGGTGCTGGTGACCTTGGTCAGTGGCCTTATCTGGGCGCTAGATGCCTTTGTGCTGGCCCCCAAGCGTCAGGCTAAACTGGCACTGGCTCAAGCGCAAAATGGCACCTTGACCGATGAAGTCACTGAAAAAATCATTCAGGAGCCAGGTTATGTGGAAACCTCCAAGTCCATTTTCCCTGTGATAGCCTTTGTGCTAATCCTGAGATCTTTTTTGTACGAGCCGTTTCAGATCCCTTCCGGCTCCATGATGCCAACCCTGCTGGTGGGTGACTTCATTCTGGTGGAAAAATTCAGCTATGGCCTGAAAGATCCTGTATGGCGCAGCAAGCTGGTGGAAACCGGCGAGCCGGAGCGCGGCGATATCATAGTATTCAAATACCCTAAAGATGAGCGGGTCGATTACATCAAACGGGTTATCGGTTTGCCAGGCGATAAGATCATCTATCGCAACAAGGAACTCTATATTCAGGAAGCCTGTAAGGAGCAACAACCTTGTCCAGGCCCTAAACTGGTATTGAGAGCACCGGTCAATAAAGGCGAATTCCAGGATGATGGCGTGGATCTGCTGCGTTTTCGCGAGCAACTGGGTGAGGTGACACACGATATTCTGATCAACCCGGCCCGCCCTGAGCCATCGGCCTTCTATTACCGTGAGCCAGGCTTTGCTCAAGGGGAGTTTGTCGTACCTGAAGGCCACTATTTTGCCATGGGTGATAACCGCGACAACAGTACCGACAGCCGTTTCTGGGGCTTTGTGCCTGAAGCCAACCTGGTGGGTAAGGCTGTGGCAATCTGGATAAGCTTTGAGTTTGAGCGCCAGCCTCAGGATTGGTTACCTACCTGGGTGCCAAGCGGTGTGCGTTTTGAACGTGTAGGTGGTTTGAAGTGAGAGAACCTGTGAAGAATTTTGCCCGTCTGTGTCGTACTCTGGGGTATGAATTCAATAACATGGCGCTGCTGGAGCAGGCCATGACTCACAGAAGTGCGGCCAACAAGCATAACGAGCGGTTGGAATTTCTCGGTGACTCTATCCTGTCGATAGTGATTTCCGATGCCCTGTATCATCAGTTCCCCAAGGCGACCGAAGGCGATCTCAGCCGGATGCGTGCCACCTTGGTGCGCGGTGACACCCTGGCACAAATCGCCAAGGAGTTTAAGCTGGGTGACTATCTGACCCTGGGCCCGGGCGAACTCAAGAGCGGCGGGTTTCGCCGCGAATCCATTCTCGCCGATGCGGTGGAGGCCATCATAGGTGCCATCTACCTGGACTCAGATCTGGAAACCTGTCGACCACTGCTCTTGGGCTGGTACCAGCAGCGACTGAAGGCGATTCAACCCGGGGTCAGCCAGAAAGATGCCAAGACCCAGTTGCAGGAGTACCTGCAGGGCTATAAGAAATCTCTGCCTGAGTATAAAGTGGTGGCGGTTTCCGGCGAGGCGCATGATCAGACCTTTACCGTAGAATGTCGTATCGAAGAGCTGGCTCAAGCCGTATCCGGCACCGGCAGTTCACGCAGAAAAGCCGAGCAGCAAGCCGCTGCTGGGATATTGGAGTTACTGAAAAAATGAGTAAGACCCCAGAGGTACCGGCCCAGGAGCCGAGCCTGGATGAACTGCTGGCCAAGATGAACCAGCAGTCACCGACACCCGCCTATGATGTTACCTACTGCGGTATGGTGGCCATAGTCGGTCGCCCCAATGTCGGCAAGTCCACCTTGCTCAACCGTTTGCTCGGCCAAAAGGTGAGTATCACCTCCCGTAAGCCGCAAACCACCCGCCACAGGATCATGGGGATCCACACCGAAGGCCCATCGCAGATAGTCTTTATCGACACCCCTGGACTACACATAGAGGAAAAGCGCGCCATCAACCGTTTGATGAACCGCGCTGCCGCCAGCTCGCTGGCCGATGTCTGCATGGTGATCTTTGTGGTCGATGGCCTCAACTGGACCGCTGATGACGAAATGGTGCTCAATAAACTGCGTCATGGCGGCAGTGAGCGCAAGACAGTGCTGGCAGTGAACAAGGTCGACTATATCAAGGATAAGGAGACACTGTTTCCGCACCTGGAAGCCCTGGGACAGAAGTATGCCTTCGATGAAATTGTGCCCATCTCTGCCAAGTCGGGTACCAATGTCGGCCGCTTGATGTCGCTGGCGAAAGAGTCACTGCCCGAGAGCGTGCACTATTTCCCGGAAGATTATATTACCGACCGTTCACAACGCTTTATGGCCTCTGAAATCGTCCGTGAAAAACTGATGCGTTTTCTCGGTGATGAACTGCCTTATGATGCCACGGTGGAAATCGAGCAGTTCAAGATGATGGAGAATGGCGTCTATCAGATCAATGCGCTTATTCTGGTTGAACGCGACGGCCAGAAACGCATGGTGATCGGCAAGAAGGGCGAGCGGATTCGCACTATCGCCACTGAGGCCCGCAAGGACATGGAGCAGTTATTTGATAACAAAGTGTTCCTGGAAGTCTGGGTCAAGGTGAAGTCGGGCTGGGCCGATGATGAACGTGCCCTTCGCAGCCTGGGTTACGGCGAAGACTGAGGCCGACTATGCTGCGAGGCTATGTGCTGCACGCCCGGCCCTATCGGGAATCCAGCATGTTGTTGAACCTGCTGGTGGATGGCCTTGGTCGGGTCGACGCCGTTGCCAGAGTCGGCAGTGGCAAGCGCTCGATAAAGAGCATAGTGCAGCCGTTTCAGCCGCTGCTGTTCCAACTGAGTGGCCGCAGCGACCTCAGAACCCTGACTCAAATTGAGAGTGCGTCCCCGGCAGTGCCCCTGTCCGGGGACGCTTTATATGCGGCCATGTACCTCAATGAACTCTTGGTGCGGGTACTGGGCAACCACCAGAGTGGCGAAGCGCTGTTTTTCAGTTATCATCAGAGCCTGCTGGCGCTGGCCAAGGGCTTTGAGCAGACAACACTGCGTTATTTCGAGCTCAGACTCTTATCCGAGCTTGGCTGCATGCCCTCATTGGTGAAGGATGCTGATGGCGCCGATATCCAAGCCGATGGCTGCTACAGATTCATTCCTGAACAGGGGTTCATCCCCTTTATTGGTGATGCCAAGCGGCAAGAGGCACTGCCGGGAAGCACTCTATTGGCATTGGCAGAAAACCGCCTTCAGCAAGGGGATTGGCAAGCCGCCAAAGTCTTGACCCGGCAATTGCTCCGGCCACTGCTCGGTGATAAGCCACTGCTCAGCAGGCAGTTGTTTGCCCGCCGGGGGGAAAATTCGTCAAGGGCCCCACAGCCGCCCAGCCGAGGAGAGAAATGAGCTCTTCAGCCCGCTTTTTTCAAATGCTGCCGTTACAATGGCAGAGAATAGAAACTGCTTTTATACCGCCGATCAGGCTGGTGCATTCCAGTAATTATCAAGGAGTTAAAGATGAATAGAATCTTGTTAGGGGTGAATATAGATCATATCGCCACCTTGCGGCAGGTGCGTGGCACCCATTACCCGGATCCTGTGCATGCAGCGGCCGTGGCCGAGCACGCCGGCGCCGAGGGGATCACTATCCATCTTCGTGAAGACAGACGCCACATAGTGGATCGCGATGTCTACCTGCTGGCCAAGACGCTCAAGACCCGGATGAATCTGGAAATGGCGGTCACCGAAGAGATGCTGGATATCGCCTGTGAGGTTAAGCCTGTCTATGTATGTCTGGTGCCGGAGAAACGTGAAGAGCTTACTACAGAGGGCGGCTTGGACGTTGCCGGTCAGCAGCCGAAAATCGCCGCGGCGGTTAAACGTCTGGCCGAGCAGGGCATTAAGGTATCACTCTTTATCGATGCCAACCGCGAGCAGATAGATGCCGCCGTAGCCGTGGGTGCGCCCGTGATAGAAATTCATACCGGCCGCTACGCCGACGCCCATAGCGCCGAAGAGGAGAGCGAGGAGTTGGCCCGTATCACGGAAATGGCTGCCTATGCTCATGGCAAGGGCCTGGTGGTCAACGCAGGGCACGGGTTGCACTATCACAATGTGAAGCCGATAGCTGCCATCCCCGAGTTGCATGAGCTGAATATCGGCCACGCCATCATAGCCAGGGCGGCGATAGACGGCCTGGACAAGGCGGTCAGAGATATGAAGCAACTCATGCTGGAAGGTCGCAGAGGCGAGTAATGGCTGTGCTGGGACTGGGAACCGACATAGTGGAAATCGCCCGCATTGAGGCTCAGTTGGAGCGGGGCGGAGATAGGCTGGCCAAACGGGTGCTGACCGAGGCCGAATATGCCCGCTTTCAGACGCTGAGCGAACCGGCGCGATTTCTGGCCAAGCGCTTTGCGGCCAAGGAAGCGGCTGCCAAGGCGCTGGGAACCGGAATAGGCCGTGGAGTCTCGTTTCAGCATATTCATATCAGCAATAATGCCGATGGTGCGCCCCAGCTTGAATTCAGTGATGGCGCGCACCAGCGCCTGGAAACACTGGGCGCCAAGCGGGCACTGCTGTCCATTGCCGATGAACGTCACTATGCGGTGGCGACTGTTATCTTAAGCGACTAGCACAACTAAGCCTTGCCTGGTACTGAGGGCCTTGTCCAAGTCTGTTAGACTGGCTGTTTGTCAGGTTTGTCAAAGTACAGTTTGTCAAAGCATGAGAGGAGCCGAGAGGCTCCTTTTTTATGGCGTTGTCACAGGTTAATTGTTGCGGTACTCTCAAACCATCAGGTGTATTAATCGCATCTGAGTACAGGCACTTATCTGAAGCTCAAGTATATGGGCCTGCACCGGAATCAAATAGACACTCGAGGTCCCTGCTTGGCGGGAGGAGAATAATAAAACCAAGGAGAGCGTCATGAAGTCGGCTGTTGAACAGTTGTCCACTTATAAGAGTGTGCATCTGAACCCTACCAATATCAAAACTCATTTTATCGGTATCCCATTGATTATATGGTCAGTATTTTTAATGCTGTCGTTGTGGCGCCTGCCTTTTTCAAGCGGCACTCTCAGCGTCGCCATGTTGCTGGCTGTTGGGGTGATGCTTTATTACATCAAGCTGCATTGGCGTTTGGCGCTGGGACTGGCACTGTTTATCCTGCCGATGATTCTGACGACCGAATGGCTCTATACCCTGGGCTATGCCAGTATTTGGTTGGGCATAACGGTTTTTGTCATAGGTTGGATATTCCAGTTTATTGGCCACAAGTATGAAAAGGCCAAACCGGCTTTTATCGATGATCTTAACCAACTGCTTATTGGCCCCTTTTTCCTGATGGCCGAAGTGTTTTTTATGCTGGGGCTGGAAGGTGAGTTGGATAACACCATCACCGCGATAGCCCGGGACAAACGCCGGGCACTGGAAGCCGCCAAAAGGGCAGCCAATACTGCCCAATGACTCAGCTCAAAGTGGGTTGAGTTTCAGGATGGGCGATAAAACTGCGGCATGATCCGCACTGTCTTGATCATGTTGTCGGCCACTTCCACCACTTCCATCGGGTAACCCGCGAGCCTCAGGCTGGTATTGGCCTGGGGTATCTCTTCCAGATATTCCAGAATCAAACCATTGAGGGTCTTGGGGCCGTCGGTGGGGAAGTCCCATTCCATCTCTTTGTTGAGATCGCGGATATTGATGGTGGCATCGATCAGAAAGCTGCCATCCTGCTGCGGGGTAATATCTTCGCTGGGAGTAGTGACCATGGAAGTGGTAAAGTCACCGACGATTTCCTCAAGAATATCTTCCAGCGTCACCAATCCTTGAATATCACCGTATTCATCCACCACCAGGCCTATGCGTTCCTTATTGTGCTGGAAGTTGGCCAATTGCACGTTGAGCGGTGTGCCCTCGGGAATAAAGTACAGCTCTTTCACGGCTCTAAGTAGCGAGGATTTACTGAACTGCTCCTTGGACTGCAGTCTCAAGGCATCACGCAGATGCACAAAACCCACGGCATCATCTATGTTGTCACGATACAAGAGTACCCGGGTATGCGGGCTCTGAATAACCTGCTTGTTGATACTCTTGAAGTCATCATTGATATTGATGGCATAGAGCTCGGAGCGGGGCACCATGATGTCTTCCACTGTAACCTTTTCCAGATCCAGAATCGATAACAGCATCTCCTGGTGGCGTCTTGGGATCAGGGCCCCGGCTTCATGTACTACTGTGCGCAGCTCTTCCTGGCTCAGGGCATCATCGGCACGGATGGAGCGTATTCCCATCAGCCTGAGAATAAAGGAGGTGATAATATTGACGCTCTTGACCAGAGGCGAAAACAGCCACAGCAACCACTTGAGTACCAGGCTGGAGGGGAAGGCGATACGTTCGGGGTGCAGCGCAGCCACAGTTTTGGGCGTCACTTCGGCAAATACCAATACCACAAGTGTCAGTACCCCGGTGGCTATGGCCAATCCCAAGTCGCCCCAGAGTCGAATCCCTAAAATAGTGGCGATTGAGGAGGCCAGGATATTGACCAGGTTGTTGCCTATGAGGATCAGGCCTATGAGCCTATCGGGGCGGTCCAGCAACTTAATGGCGCGTCTGGCGCCCTTGTGACCATTATTGGCCAGATGACGTAACCTGTAGCGGTTTAGGGTCATCATGGCGGTTTCCGAACCGGAAAAATACGCCGAAATCAGGATTAACAGCAGTAGAATTATCAGGAGTATGCCGGTCGATATATCGTCCAAAAAGGGGCCCCGTCAGGAATAGCGAAAGTTAGTAAATACTGGCAATTGGATGGAGTGTCAAGTCAGGCAAAGGTCTAGGCCTTGCCCGACTCGACTCAGATTAGCTCAGGATGAGCTCTTTGACGATGCGGGCGCCAAAGTAAGCCAGGGAGAGCAGGCTGGCGCCTGTCAGACTGTAGATCACCGCCGTGCGGATACGGCAACCCACGGTATATTGCTGCCACAACATGGCGATATAGACGAACCAAGCCAGAATGGAAAGTACCGCCTTGTGACCCTTGCCATCGGCAAACATATCATCAAGGAAGATAAAGCCGGTGGCGAGCGACAGACTCAGCAAAATCACCCCTATGATGATCAGGTGGTACAGCTGCTTTTCGACCGTCATCAGCGGCGGAATAGCCGGGCTCAACATCAACTGCTTTTTCTTCAGCTTGTTCTGGATAACGGCCAGTTGGATGGCATAGAGTGCCGCTATCATCAAGGCACTGTAGGCCATCAATGACAACACCACATGGACCAACACTTCGGGGTGCAGCTCAAAATGGGTAATGTATTTGGGTGGCAGCAGCCATAGCAGGGCTACGGATATCACAGAGCAGGCATACACAACAGGCACCAAGACTATGACCTTGATACGGGAAAGCACCAGAGTGAACGCCAAAGCGATGATCCAGTTCACCATGGATATCACATTGGTCAGGCTGAAGTTCTGGCCATCGGCGGTAAAGATCGCCTGGTACAGGGCTGCGGCGTGCAGTATCACACCCAAGGCGGCAAAACCGGCTACGGCGCGGCGGTTGGGCCCCTCGGCATGAAATAAGCGGCTTGTCACTAATATCAGCGCTATGCTGTAGAAAAACATCGCGGCAGCAGAGAGAATGACCATCTGGGATTAACCTATCCTTATGTGTAATTGGCCTCTGTGGGCGGCATCGGAAAAACTTGTTTGCGTTAGAATAACATGAGCCGTCGGTAATTGGGCAGTGACCCAGACGACAAAATTATGCAGTTCCCGACAGTTAGTGCATAAAATACGGCAATTGGTTCCCACCCGCATTAAGGCAAAATGTTTATTTGCACCTTGATAAGCGTCTATTTAACCCCATCTTGAGAACAGGGCTGCATTAATACCCCGGCATAGTTATAATACGCCCCATCATTTTACATTCATAAACGGTATAGAACTGGACGATGTTTGAGAATCTCACCGACAGATTGTCCCGCACCCTGAAAAATATCAGTGGTCGGGGTCGCTTGACTGAAGAGAACGTGAAGGACACCCTGCGCGAAGTTCGTATGGCATTGCTGGAGGCCGATGTGGCCCTGCCTGTGGTGCGGGAATTTGTCAGCAGCGTCAAAGAACGTGCCGTTGGCCAGGAAGTGGCCAAGAGCCTGACCCCGGGCCAGGTGTTTGTCAAAATTGTCCAGAGTGAACTGGAAAAAGCCATGGGCGAGGCCAATGAGGCCCTCAACCTGGCCGCCCAGCCACCTGCCGTATTGATGATGGCGGGCCTGCAGGGCGCGGGTAAAACCACCAGTGTCGCCAAGCTGGGTAAGTTCCTGCGTACCAGACAGAAGAAGTCTGTGCTTGTGGTCAGTGCCGACGTATACCGTCCGGCGGCGATCAAGCAGCTGGAAACCCTGGCCAATGAAGTTGAAGTCGAATTTTTCCCATCGGACGTCAGCCAGAAACCGGTGGATATCGCCAATGATGCCATAGCTTACGCCAAGCGTAAGTTTATCGATGTAGTGATTCTGGATACCGCCGGTCGTCTGCATGTGGACGAGGCGATGATGGATGAGATCAAGGCACTGCACGCTGCGGTCAAGCCGGTTGAAACCTTGTTTGTGGTCGACGCCATGACAGGTCAGGATGCGGCCAATACCGCCAAGGCCTTTAATGAAGCGCTGCCGCTGACCGGGGTGATCCTCACCAAGGTGGATGGTGATGCCAGAGGCGGTGCCGCCCTGTCCATTCGCCATATTACAGGTAAACCCATTAAGTTCCTTGGGGTCGGTGAGAAGACTGATGCCCTTGAGCCTTTCCATCCAGACCGGGTCGCTTCCCGTATTCTGGGGATGGGAGACGTGTTGTCGCTCATCGAAGAAGTTGAGCGCGGTGTCGATAAGGAAAAAGCTCTTAAGCTGGCCTCAAAAGTGAAGTCCGGCGGCAGTTTTGACCTGGAAGACTTCCGTGAGCAGCTGCAACAGATGAAGAATATGGGCGGCATGATGGGGATGCTGGAAAAACTACCCGGTGTCGGTCAACTGCCTCCCGATGCTTTGGCGCAGGTGCAAAACGGTAAGCTCACAGGTCAGATGGAGGCTATTATTAACTCCATGACGCCAGATGAGCGTAAGCGCCCGGATATGATCAAGGGCTCGCGTAAACGCCGCATCGCCGCCGGTTCCGGCACTCAAATTCAGGATGTAAACCGCTTGCTGAAGCAGTTTACCCAGATGCAGAAAATGATGAAGAAAATGTCCGCCAAGGGCGGCATGCATAAGATGATGCGTGGCCTGGGAGGCATGTTGCCTCCGGGAATGAAATTCCCCGGCCGCTGATACCAAATGACCTTACCGGGAAGGTGCAAACCTTCCTTAGCTATTGTCCCGCTTGGGATAAGCTGTGAATGGGCGTTGTAAAATTAGCCGGGATCGGTTGCATTCGCCCGAAAGTCAGGTAAAATCTTCCGGCTTTCTATCTGGGACTCTTCGCGAACACGGGGTTCCAGTTTTTATTTTTGCTGAAAAGCAAATCATTAGAGGATAAAGAACGCATGGTTACCATTCGTTTAGCTCGTGGTGGCGCGAAAAAGCGTCCATTTTACAACATCGTTGTTGCTGATAGCCGCAATGCCCGTGACGGTCGTTTTATCGAGCGTGTAGGTTTCTTCAACCCTCTGGCCAAAGGCCAGGAAGAAACTCTGCGCCTGGATCTGGACCGTGTTGAGCACTGGGTTTCAAACGGTGCTGCAACTACAGAACGCGTAGCAAAACTGATCAAAGACGCTCGTAAAGCAGCTGCTTAATAGCGTTTAAGGTATAGATTGATGAGCAGTAACCCACAGCCAATCGTGTTGGGCAAACTTGGTTCCAGCTATGGCATTAAAGGTTGGCTGAAAATCACCGCCTATACCGATTCTGTTGAAGGTATTTTTGACTATTCACCTTGGCTCATTAAAGAGCAGGGCGAATGGCGTGAAGTGAAGGTCACCCAGTGGCGCTATCAGGGCAAGGCGGTTGTTGCCGCTCTTGAAGGGGTAGAGACGCGGGAGCGGGCGCAGATGCTCACTAACTGTGAGATCGGCATACTGCCTGAGCAGATGAAAGACCTGCCGGAAGATGAGTTCTACTGGCGCGATCTTATCGGCTGCGAAGTGATCAACACCAAGGGCTACAACATGGGTAAGGTCGATCAGATCGTGGAAACAGGATCCAACGACGTCTTGCTGGTGAAGGCCAACGCCAAAGATAGCTTTGGCAAAGCGGAACGTATGATCCCCTTTGTCACCGAACAGTTCATCAAAGAGGTGAACGTTTCGGCGAAACAGATTTTAGTGGATTGGGATCCGGACTTCTGAGTCGAGGAAACAGCTTATGTGGTTAGGGGTAATCACCCTGTTCCCGGAGATGTTTCGAGCAGTAACAGACTTTGGCGTGACGGGTCGGGCCGTGAAGAATGGCCTGCTGGAAGTACAGACGTGGAATCCCAGGGATTTCACCCATGACAGACACAACACTGTGGACGACAGACCTTATGGTGGTGGTCCCGGAATGTTGATGATGGTTCAGCCCCTTCGCGATGCCATTCATGCAGCCAAGGCTGCGGCAGGTGAGGGAGCCAAGGTGATATATCTGTCACCTCAGGGACGCAAGCTGACTCAGCAAGGCGTATCTGAGCTGGCACAATCATCCAAGCTGATCCTGGTGTGCGGTCGCTACGAAGGTATCGATGAGCGCATCATTCAGACGGAAGTGGATGAGGAGTGGTCGGTTGGTGATTACGTGCTCTCGGGCGGTGAATTGCCGGCAATGACCCTGATAGATTCGGTTTCGAGACTGGTTCCCGGCGTGCTGGGCAAACAGGCCTCGGCAGAGCAGGATTCCTTCTCTGACGGATTATTGGATTGTCCTCACTATACCCGGCCTGAATGTCTCGATGGACTGGATGTTCCGGCGGTGTTGCTCAGCGGCAACCACGAAGAAATTAGACGCTGGCGTCTACAGCAGAGTTTGATAAGAACACTGCAGCGACGACCAGAATTATTTGAAAATCTAGCTCTGACTGACGAACAGACGACTCTATTAGCGCAGTTCGTTGACGCAATGGACTCAGCCTAGTCGCAGCTCAGTTAATTCTAGAACGGAGTAAGTTATGAACAACATCATTAAAATGCTCAACGATGAGCAAATGAAAAAAGACGTACCTGAGTTCGGTGCCGGTGATACCGTAGTCGTTCAGGTTCGTGTTAAAGAAGGTGACAAAGAGCGTCTGCAGGCCTTTGAAGGCGTGGTTATCGCTAAGCGTAACCGCGGTCTGCACTCTGCATTTACCGTACGTAAGATCTCTAATGGTGAAGGTGTTGAGCGTGCTTTCCAAACGCACAGCCCACTGATTTCCAGCATCGAAGTTAAGCGTCGTGGTCGCGTTCGTCGCGCCAAGCTGTACTATCTGCGTGAGCGTTCAGGTAAGTCTGCACGTATCCGTGAGAAGCTGGCTACTAAGTAAGCCGCTACATAAAGACGCAAGTGTTCGCACAGAGACCCGCCTATATGGCGGGTTTTTGTTTTCTCTTTCTCTGCTCCACGAACTGGCGACAGCAGATTGCTATCGCGCAAGTCAGCCAAGCTCACAATCCTGCACGCCTGCACAGACTAAGTGCCCAGCCTATTGCTCCCACCTTTGCGACGACATGAAAATTTTTCTGGTTTCGCCCTTGATCTCTTGGCTCAGTCTCGGCATAGTGTAATGCCGTAATGGTGTACCGCTACGATGATGCGATTAAGCAAGTCGCGCAAATTAATTTCAGGTGATCAGAATGCAGTCCAGTAATATAGAGAATGTGCACATCAGTGCCGAACAAGTCCTCATAACTCCCGAAGAACTCAAGCAGCAGTTGCCACTTTCTGATCACGGTTATCGCTATATTCTCAGTGCCCGCAAGACGGTTTCCGACATAGTTCACAAGCGTGACAACCGGGTGCTGGTCGTCACCGGCCCTTGCTCTATTCACGATATTGAGTCGGCCAAGGAATATGCCCTCAAACTGAAAAAGCTCCATGACGAGCTCAAGGATCAGTTTTTTATCCTGATGCGGGTCTACTTTGAAAAGCCCCGAACTACAGTGGGCTGGAAAGGGATGATCAATGATCCCGATATGGATGAGTCCTTCAATATTGAAAAAGGGTTGCGGATGGCGCGGGAGTTGATGCTGTTTCTGGCCGAACTCGAGTTGCCGGTTGCCACCGAGGCGCTGGATCCCATCAGTCCGCAATATATTTCCGAGCTGGTGACTTGGTCAGCCATAGGCGCCAGAACCACAGAATCACAAACCCACCGGGAGATGGCCTCCGGGCTTTCCATGCCGGTAGGGTTCAAGAATGGCACGGATGGCAATCTGGGGGTGGCCATTAACGCCCTCAAGTCGGCGGCCAGCAGTCACAGATTTATGGGGATCAATCAACAAGGGCAGGTTGCTTTGCTGCAAACCGCCGGTAACCCGGACGGGCATGTGATCCTGCGAGGTGGGGCGGGCCCCAACTATGACGCCGATTCGGTGGCCGAGTGTGAACGGCAGTTGCATGGTGCAGGGCTCAATGCCAGACTGATTATCGACTGTAGTCATGGCAACTCCAACAAAGATCATCGGCGGCAACTGCCTGTGTGCCGGGATGTATTTGACCAGATAGCGGCGGGCAATCGTTCCATAATAGGTTTGATGCTGGAAAGCCATCTGTTTGCCGGTAGTCAGGCCTGTGATAAGCCGCTTGCCGAGCTTGACTATGGGGTTTCGGTCACAGATGCCTGCATAGATTGGCAGGACACAGAGCAACTGCTCAGGCAAGGAGCGGCGCAACTGAGTTCTATTTTACCCACTCGCTTTGATATGCTCAGGGTGGCAAATGGCTGACGGAAGATTTGAGATGAGTGAGAAAACCACGACAGAGCTGGAAAAGTTACGCGGACTGATTGACGGCGTCGACCAAGAGTTACTCAAGTTGCTGCGTCAGCGGCTGGATTTGGTGGCCCAGGTCGGCGCGGTCAAACACAACGCCGGCCTGCCCATCTATGCACCGCAGCGGGAGGCCGCCATGTTGGCCAAGCGCCGTGCAGAAGCCGAAAGTCTGGGGGTATCGCCGCAGTTGATAGAAGATGTGCTCCGGCGCTTGATGCGGGAATCCTATCTCAACGAGAAGGATGTGGGTTTCAAGCAGGTGAACCCGGATATCAACAAGGTGGTGATCATTGGCGGTCGTGGCCAGTTGGGCACCCTGTTTGCCCAGATGCTGACACTCTCCGGCTATCCAGTACATCTGCTCGATAAAGATGATTGGAATAATGCTGATGCTATCCTCGACGGGGCCGGTCTGGTATTGGTCACTGTGCCGATTGCCATTACCTGTGAGCTTATTCGCTCCCGTTTACAGCGTTTGCCCAAGGATTGCATTCTTGCGGATCTGACCTCGATAAAGTCGGAGCCGCTGCAAGCCATGCTCGAGGCCCACTGCGGGCCTGTGGTGGGGCTTCATCCCATGTTTGGCCCGGATGTGGGCAGCCTTGCCAAGCAGGTTGTCGTAGTGTGCCATGGCCGGCAGAGTGAGGCCTATGCCTGGCTGCTGGAGCAGATAGCTATTTGGGGAGCTCGGCTGGTGGAAGCGGATGCCGGTAAGCATGATAAAGCGATGCAACTGGTGCAGGCGATGCGCCACTTCTCCAGCTTTGTCTATGGCCTCAACTTGTGCCGGGAGCAGGCCGATCTCGATAGTCTGCTGCAGTTCAGCTCACCGATTTACCGGCTGGAGCTGGCCATGGTCGGTCGCTTGTTTGCCCAAAGCCCAGAGCTTTACGCCGATATCATCTTCGCCCAGCAGGAGAGCCTGGGGGCTATCTCCGACTATCTGGACAACTATGCCGGCGCTTTGGCCATGCTCAAGGCCGGCGACAGAGATGGCTTTGTGCGCCAGTTCCGTGAGGTGGCCGAATGGTTCGGTGACTTTGCACCACAGTTTCGCAGCGAGAGCCGCAGCATGCTGCAGTCGGTCAATGATATGAAGAGTCACTGATCTCAAGGCCGTTAACTCAGCCGACGGTGCAACGTGATTTATCCAAGGGAGCCTTCTAGGCTCCTTTTTCATTTGTATCAGCCAGATAGAAGTCAAAAAGCCATTTGTTCAGCAATCGCTTAAGGTGATCCCCTTCAAGCTTTGCGACTCACGTTCTTTCGTCTGAGCGATGAAAGAGTACACTGATTTAAAACATGCAAAAATAAAGCATGATTAAAGGAGATATGCCGTGTTTTGTATTCAGTGTGAGCAAACCATTCGAACCCCGGCCGGTAATGGCTGCAGCTATGCCCAGGGGATGTGCGGTAAATTGGCCGCGACCTCGGATCTGCAGGATCTGTTGATTTACATGTTGCAGGGGCTGTCGGCCTATGCTGTCAAACTCCGGGAGTTTGAGGTTATCGATCCGCAAGTCGATACCTTTGTGCCCAAGGCATTTTTCGCCACTCTGACCAATGTCAACTTCGACGATGAGCGGATTAGCGAATATGCAAAAGAGGCCGCTCGCTTGCGAGATCAGTTAAAGCAGCGCTATCTGGAGCTTTGCGAACAAAGGGGCGTGACACCCGAGCCTATGTCCGCCGCGGCGACTCTGCTGCTGGGGGCGTCCAAGGCCGAACTGTTACAACAGGCCAAAGTGGCTGCGCCCAACCGAGGTGATGACCTCAATGAAGATATTCTCGGTCTGCGACTCCTGTGCCTCTACGGCCTGAAAGGGGCGGCTGCCTATATGGAACACGCCCGGGTTCTGGATCAGACCAGCAGCGAAGTGGCCGGTCGTTTCCACGAAATCATGGCCTTTCTGGCGACCGACAGCACAGATGCTGACAAGCTGTTTGCCACCGCGATGGAGATAGGTCAGCTCAACTATTCTGTGATGGCTATGCTAGATGCCGGTGAAACCGCGGCCTTTGGTCATCCAGAGCCGACTCAGGTCAACACCAAGCCGGTGAAGGGCAAGGCAATCTTGGTATCGGGCCACGATATGAAAGATCTCGAGCTCATCCTGCAACAGACAGAAGGCAAGGGTATCAATGTCTATACCCATGGTGAGATGTTGCCGGCGCTGGCCTATCCCGAACTGAAGAAATACCCGCATCTGGTGGGGAACTACGGCAGCGCCTGGCAAAATCAACAGAAGGAATTTGCCAACTTCCCCGGCGCCGTGGTGATGACCTCCAACTGCATTATCGACCCTAATGTCGGTCAGTATGCCGACCGCATCTTTACCCGCAGTATCGTTGGTTGGCCGGGCGTGACTCACCTGACCGGCGACGATTTCAGTGCCGTTATCGACAAGGCACTGGCGCTTGAAGGCTTTGCCTATGATGAGATCCCCCATATGATCACCATAGGTTTTGCCCGCAACGCTTTGATGAACGCGGCGCCTGCCGTGGTTGAAAACGTCAAGAACGGCAATATCCGCCACTTCTTCCTGATTGGCGGCTGTGATGGTGACAAGGCCGAGCGCAGTTACTTCACCGACCTTGCCAAGGCTGCCCCCAAAGACAGCCTGATCCTGACCCTGGGCTGTGGCAAGTACAAGTTCAACAAACTCGAGTTCGGCGATATCAACGGTATCCCCAGACTGCTGGATATCGGCCAGTGTAACGACGCCTACTCGGCGATTCAGCTGGCGCTGGCACTGTCTGAAGTTTTTGAGTGTGATATCAACGAACTGCCGCTGAGTTTGGTGTTGTCCTGGTTTGAGCAGAAGGCGATAGTGATCCTGCTGACCTTGCTGTCACTGGGAGTGAAGAACATACGTACCGGCCCAACTCCGCCGGCCTTCCTGACCGCCAATTTGCTGAAGGTACTGGAAGATAAGTTCGGCCTGCGCAATGTTGGCACGGTTGAGGAAGACCTGGAGGCGATTCTCGGCGCCGCTTGATGCGTATCTCTTGAGGCCGGAATGCCTGCGGCATTCCGGCCATTTCTTTCTCTGTAGAGGGAGTTTCGATGACACTCAATCCATTACAAGTTTCGCCGGCAATCAGTCAATTTCAGGCTGGTCAATGGGTTCCCGGAGAGCTGCGGCTCATTTGTGTCGCTCGCTGGCAGGAAACCCCGGATGTGGTGAGTTTTCGTTTTAAAGCGGCTCAACCGCTGTCTTTTCATTTCAAGCCCGGGCAGTTTGTGGCATTGCAATTGGAGATTGCCGGTGAGGAGTATCGCCGCTGTTATACCATCTCCTCTTCGCCATCTCGGCCCAACTCATTGATGTTGACCATCAAGAGGGTCGAAGGCGGCAAAATTTCCAACTACCTTATCGATAATCTTAAGCCGGGTCACAGCCTGATGGCTTCCGGGCCTTACGGCCAGTTTAACCTTATCGATATACCGGCCGAGCGCTATCTGTTTTTAAGCGCCGGTTGTGGCATCACGCCGATGTTTTCCATGAGTCGTTTTCTGACCGACAGCTATCTTGACAGCGATATCGCCTTTATTCACTGTGCCAGAAGCGAGCAGGATCTCATCTTCCGAGGCAGTTTGCGGGCCATGAACAGCCGTCACGATAACTTTAAGCTGGGCTATCTGCTGGAGCAGGGAGGTGAGACAGCCTCAGTCTCCGGGGACCTTGCCGAGTGCCCTATGTTACCGGGACGCCTGAGCTTGGCGGCACTGGAACAACTTGTGCCGGATTATCGCCAGCGCACCGTGTATGTCTGTGGCCCCGAGGCTTATATGACGGCCACAGAGGAGATGCTGGCGCAAGCAGACTTCGATATGACGCGCTTTCACAAGGAAAGCTTTGCTGAAAATACCTCGGCGCCCGCGGGTGACGGTTCGGCCAATTATCGCTTGAGTGTTGCCGGCCTTGAGCTCAGCATCAATGGCGATCAGACCCTGCTCGAAGCGCTGGAGTCTGAAGGTTTGCCCATTATTGCCGCCTGTCGCAGCGGCGTTTGTGGCTCCTGTAAGTGCCGGGTTGTCTCCGGTGAGGTGGAAAGCAGCAGCCAACAGACGCTCAACCAGGATGAGATTGACTCAGGTATGGTGCTGGCGTGCTCCAGCCGGGTGAAGAGTGATATTCAACTGGAAACCGGCCCCTTCTAATTCTGTTTCCGGCATTGCAGAAGTGGCGATCTCACAGTATGGTTAAAGCAGGGCAAGAGCTTTGGGCCCTGCATTCCAGATGTTGGCCGGAGACAGACTATGACCAGCTTACCCTCAGAAGCATTTGCCAGTGAAGATCGCAGCATGGGCCATTTTTTATATGCGCTTATGTGTGCCTTTCCGTTGTTTTTCCTGCCTGTGCTCCTGAGCCTGTTGATTAACTTAAGCCAAAGGCAGGTTGCACCTCTGTCGCTGCTGGGCTCTCACTTGCGCTGGCAAAGGCGCAGTATTATGGGTTTGGCACTGTTACTGGCTATGGGCTACTGGGTCAATCCGCTGTGGCTCAGCCTCAGCTTGTGCGCCCTGGGGGTTATCTGGTTCAGTTACCGGATCTTCAAGGGCTGGCTCAGCCTCACAGATGGACAAGCCATGTAGCTCTTGTCTGCTACCAGGGAAGCGGTCAGCCTGATCGCAAGGAAATATGACGGACTATCAACTCTTCTGTGTGCTGGCGGCGCTGGCACTGATTATCTCGCTGTTATCCAGTCGTTTTCACTCACTGCAGGAAACCATTGCCATCACAGGCTTGGCCATGCTCCTTAGCCTGATTATCCTGGTGGTGGGTAAGTGGTTTGAGCTGGATATCCATATCAAAACCATTTCAGTATTGCAGCGGCTCGACTTTAAGGCGCTGCTGCTGAACGGTATGTTGGGTTTTCTGCTCTTCGCCGGTGCGCTGCAGATAAGGCTCAAGGTGCTGGCAAGCCAGAAATGGGAAATTCTCTGTCTGGCTCTGCTTGGTACTGTGATTTCCACTCTGACGGTGGCGGCGCTTTGTTTCTATTTGATGCCGCTGCTGGGGCTGGCGCTACCCTGGAGTTATTGTTTGTTGTTCGGGGCCTTGATATCACCAACCGATCCGATAGCGGTTTTGGCCATCTTGAAAAAACTCGGCGCGCCTGAGGATATTGCTATTCAGGTTGAGGGTGAGTCGCTGTTCAATGATGGCATTGGCCTGGTGCTGTTTGTTGCTGTCTCGCAGCTGGCTTTTTCCGCCGAGGTTCTGAGCCTGGCCGATGTCGGCGCGCTGTTTTTCCATGAGGCCGTTGGTGGCATTGCCTATGGCCTGGCGCTGGCCTTTGCGCTGCATCAACTGATGAAACTCACGGATGAAGAAACCCAGAGACTCTTGATTACCTTGGTGGTGCCGACCGCAGGTTATGTGATGGCAGAAAAGCTCTCGGTGTCCGGCCCTCTGGCCATGGTGGCCGCAGGAATCGTGCTGGGGAATTTCACCGTGCCAAAATGCTTTGGGGTCACGGGGAGAATATTGCTGCAAAGGTTCTGGGGCCTGCTTGAACACTTCTTCAATTCGCTCTTGTTCCTGCTATTGGGACTCCTGTTACTGTTGACCCATCTGGATATGCAACTCTGGTGGTTTGTGCTGCTGAGTATCCCTGTGGTGTTGTTGGGAAGATGTGTCAGCGTGTACTTACCTTATCTGGGGTTCCGGCGTATGCGGCAATACAGCCAAGGCGCGGAGGGGATCCTGATCTGGGGCGGGCTCAAGGGCGGCCTGGCGCTGGCTATGGCCATGAGTATTCCGGCTGGGATAGTGCTGACCCCCGAGCTGGAGCTCAGGGATCTCTTGCTGGTAATGACCTATGCCGTGGTGGTCTTTTCTATCATGGTGCAGGGCTCAACGGTTTCCCGTTTGATCCGCCGCAGCCGCGAGGCGGCAGAGGCCGGTAAAGCCGCTGCCGAATCGACTCAGGCTGCCTGATACAGTTTGGCGATTAAGCCTGCATGTTGCTGTGCATGACGAACATCGGCTGCGATGATTAAACCATCTACGCCCAACGCCTTGATAGCCAAGGCCTGAGCAGTCAGTGTTTGCTCACTGCTGCTTGGGTTGAGGCACAGACTTGGATTTACCAATAGCGGCAGGTGGCTCTGGGTTTTTAGTTCCACCAGGGCGGCGAGATCCAACACAAGTTGTTCTGGTTGATTCAATCCACTGACCCCCGCATCACAGAGGATCAACTGCTGATTCCCGGCGGCGAGCAGGGTATCTGCGCTGGTCAGCCAATCCTGTTGGCTGGCCATGGGATTACGCTCCAATATCACCGGCAGGTTCTGTCCGCCAAGCGCATTGAGCAGTTCTGTGTTGTACATCTGTTTACCGCTGAGCAGCAGCATGTCGGCCGCGGTCTGAGCCAGAGCCAGATCTTCTGCATGCTCCAAGGCAACAATGCTCTGCAGCCCGGCTTGGTTTAACAGGCTCTGCAACTTGGGCAGTTGCTGTTTGGCATTGGGTTGGCGTGTCAGCGTGCTGAGAACCACCCCTTGAAATCCCGCTTCCCTGAGGGCCTTGGCGCTTGGGGCAAAGCTGGCTGCATCTATGGGGAGGTTCAGTTGCGCCAAGGCGGCGAACTGGCCTTGCCCCAGTTTGAGCTGGCCGCAACTAATTTCTGTGCTTGCCGGTTTATAGTGGCGGGAATGTCTCTGGGGTGACGGTTTGGCGCTGTCCTGCCTGGAACTCTCAGGTTCAATCAGCAGTTGGCTGTGACTCAGCTGGGTTGGCTCGACCGTCTCACAAGGGTAACAGCCAAGTACCTTGATAAAGCGGGTGAGCCGCTCAAGCTCGGCAAGTGCTTGCTGCATAGCTATGGATGCCAGATTGGCATCGACATCCAGATAAAACATCTCTTCCCAAGGCGTGCCCGGGATAGGGCGTGACTCCAGCTTACTCATATTGAGGTTGTGATCTTTAAGGATCAGCAAGGCTTCCACCAAGGCGCCTGGCTTCTGACCGGTGGCCATAATCAGAGTGGTCTTGGCCGGCAGTTGCTCCGGCACTTCTATCGCCTTGCGGGCCACTACGATAAAGCGGCTCTGGTTGATTTTTTGATTGGCCAGTTCCTGCTCCAGAGGTTCCAACTGGTAGAGGGCGCCGCCTTCACTGGAGCCAATAGCGGCCACAGTGTTATCGCCCTGGAGAACTTTTTCCATTGCTTCGGCGCTGCTGGCACAATATTCCAGACGAAAGTCGGGATGGCGGCTCAGGTAGCGGCTACATTGGCTGATGGGTTGGGGGTGGGCGTAGACGGTTTTGATATCCGCAAGTTTGCTTCCCGCTTTGGCCAGCAGACAGTGGCCCACTTCTATGGTGGTTTCACCCACAATAGCCAGGCTGGTGTGCTGCAACACATCGTAGACTTCGTTGATGGAGCCGGATGAGGTGTTCTCTATCGGCAGAAAACCATAGTCGGCATGGCCGGACTCGACGGCCTGCACTATATCATCGAAGTTCTGGCAACCCAGATCCTGCATCTCTACCTGACGGCGTTGACAGTAGCGGCTGGCGGCCAGGTAGGAATATGAGCCTCTGGCGCCCAAATAGGCGATGCAGTATTGCTGCTTCTGGGTTTCGGGATTGGCTCTGCCCTGGAGGTAGGCCTGCTGGTTCAGTACAGAATCTTCAATAATGGCCTGGTACAGACTGATGACATAGTGGGCATCCAGCCCCTGTTCCCGCCCTTGGCGAACCAGCCTGGCCAAAAGTTCTTTTTCTCTCTGGGTATCACGGATAGGGCGAATATCTACCTCTTTGCTGCGGGCGACTTCCAGGCTGAGTTGTCGGCGTTTGGCCAACAGCGCCAGCAGATCCCTGTCCAGGGTAGTGATGTCATCCCTTATTCGCTCCAGCGACGGTACTTTGTTCATTCTGACCTCTAAACCAGTAATACTCAGTGCATGATACAGACAAAAAAGCCTCCCGGGTGGGAGGCTTGGCAATTTTCATTTTCGTTTTTACACGTCAGGGCCGCCTCCGGGAATGAGGTGTAAAAAAGAAAATAAAAAACGAGCGATTGAGGTATTTCATGGCATTTAAGCTAAAACTATCCCCTTGGGCTGTCAATCAAAAAATCTTTGGATTCAGCAATGAAAAGCGCACCCGGAGGTGCGCTGGTTAGTGGGAGATTGAAATATCAAGCTGCGTAATCCTCCTTGTAATCATATTCGAACTCAGGTTCGGTGGCTTCGGTTTCCAAGGCACCACGCTGAGCTGTGGGTTTGTGGGTCAGGCGATTGAGCTGTTTTTCCAGCTTTTGTCCCATTGCATTTATGGCTGCGTAGAGATTTTCATGTTTCGCCTGGGCAAAAAGTTGTCCGTTGGCCAGTTTAATTGATGCTTCTATTTTAAAGAGTGGCCCTTCTGTGAGGATGATGACATGGGGATTAATCAACTGGGTATCGTAACGGTTCAGTTTGGCAAGGCGGCTCTCAACACGTTCACGGATAGCGGCTGTGACTTCAAATTGCTTGCTGGTGATCTTTAGCATATTGTCAAACCCTCTGTTGTTTCCTTGACTTCAGACTAACAATACCTGAGGTTAAAAATGTGATCTAGATCAATATTTTTGGCGAGTCAGAGAGCGTTTGTCACTTATTTGATCACTTAGACAAGTTTGGATAATTTTGCCCTAAAAAGCCTTGAACCCTTGTCAATAAAGGGTCATATTCGATGAGATCACTGAGTATCAGTCCTTTCCGATTGCCTCCTTCCCTCGCTTTAAATATCATCATGTTTGTCATCTACAACTCTTTACCCTTATGCCGTTCGGGCCAAAACGGGTGATAACAGGAAGTACTTTATGAATAACAACGAAGTTAAAGTGAAGGTCTGGGATATACCTGTGCGGGTGTTTCATTGGGGTATGCTGTTGCTCCTGGCCGGGCTATGGTGGAGCGCCGATCAGGGGGAGATGAGTTATCACCAGTTGTTTGCCTATAGTTTGATGATCTTGCTGGTGGTGCGGCTTATTTGGGGCTTTATCGGCAGCGACACAGCCCGTTTCAGCCACTTTGTCCGTCATCCCCGCCAGGCATTGGATTATCTTGCCAAGATGAGGGCCAAGCAGGCTCCTCATTCTTTAGGGCATAACCCTCTTGGGGGTTATATGGTGGTGCTATTGCTGGTAATCATCAGTCTGCAATTGGTGTCGGGTTTGTTTGCCACAGATGAGATATTTACCGAAGGGCCCTTGGTCTCCTATGTCAGCGGTGAAACCGCCAGTTGGTTTACCTGGTTACACAAGAAGAATTTCGATCTTTTATTGATCCTTGCCGGTATTCATGTGGCCGCCGTCTTGTTGCACCGCTTCAAAGGTGAAAAGCTGGTGGGGGCCATGTTCAGTGGCTATAAGCGCTTACCTGCTGCAGAAGCACAGCAGCCCAGATTTGCGTCTCTGATGTTGGCACTGGTGCTTTTGTTGGTGGTTGCCGTGCCTGTGGTGCACTTCTTGATGATGCCCGTGATCGGCATGTTGTAAGTTTCCAAGCATTAAAAAAGCCTGCTCAATGCAGGCTTTTTTAATGGAATCAACGAAAGAGCTTAGTCTTTCTTGTAGACGTCGTGGCAGCCTTTGCAGCTTTTGCCAACGGCACCGAAGGCTTTTTTCAGCTCATTCTTGTCGCCACCTTTGGCTGCTATGGCCAGGGCATCGGCATTGGTTTGCAGTTCTTTGAACTTGGCTTCAAAGTCAGCCTTGTCAGCCCAAATCTTGGCCAGGGCTTCAGTATTACCCTTGTCTGAACCGTCGATAAAGCCTTCCAGTGGCAGTTTCGCCAGGGCGGCCACATTGGCTGCACGCATAGCTGCAACATCGGCGTCAAAGTCTTTCTTGCCTTTGAGCATGGCACCGATATCACCGAAGTTATAGGCCATCAGGCTGAAACCAGACTGACGGTACTGGATGGCATCATCGCTGCTTTCAAAGTTGTGGGCCTGAACAGCTGTAGCGCTAAGCGCCGCGGTGGCGGCTAACATCAGTAAGTATTTTTTCATTATCATTCTCACAAGTTTGTGCGTTAATGTGACATTGCTTGGCTATTGTACACATTTTGTGTGACAGAGGGAGTAGGCTTTTTCAGTTTACATGTAAAGTTTTGTCAGTAACTGGCTGCTAAAACACGACTTTTTTTCGCAGGAAAACGAGGCTATACTGTGTTCACGTACCATTACGTGAACACGAATGAGTTTATATGCGCCCAGATTGGATATCAGTACTGGATAAGGTGCTGGCCCATAACAATCCAGAAGATCTTAATTGCCTGTTTGAGCTGCTGCTGACCGATGATGAAAGGCATGCCATCGCCGGCCGTTTGAAGGTGTTTCAGGTATTGCTTGAAGGGGAGATGAGTCAAAGACAGATAGCTGCCGAATATGAGGTGAGCATTGCGACAATCACCCGTTGCTCCAACTATTTGAAGCATATGCCCGCAGCGCTGAAAGAAAAGATCCGCGCCTTGATCCTTTGAGTTACATCAGGGGCTGTCGCGGCAATTTGTGGCGGCGGTAGAGGTGACGCTGACTCAGAATATAGCTTCCCCAGGCACAAATGAGCAGCCCCAGCAGTTGGTACACTTCCTTATCTGCAAATCTCAACAGCAGCATGCCCGACAGTAACCAGAGGAAAGGCAATCCTGCATACAGGGGTTCGGGCCAAAATCCTCCCCGTCGCAGGCGTTTGGGATCGCTGCGTCTGTGACTCGAACGCAAGTTGTAAATCCAGGCCGCGGCCAATATAAGCAAAACGGAACCCAGGATCCCAAGTAGGGGATCGAGTAGATAGAGTGCCAGACTACCGGTAAAAAAATACAGATAGGGCAGACTCTCATAGACCATTCTGGACAAGATCACGGGGCATTCCTTCGCATCCAGGTTATCTATTGATTCTAGTCCAAAGCAGGAGCCCCAGCCTTGTTTTCCAAAGTGGCATAAACAAAGAGTCCGGCGTTGGCCGGACTCTCGATTGATATCAGTAGTAGGCGTCGGTGTGACTGGCTATCAACCGCGGCAGCCGCAACCACCGTTACCGTCACAACCTTCTTTCTTGGTGCCTTCTTCGGCATCTGAGCTACAGCAACCGCCATGCTCGTGATCATGACCGCCGCAGCATCCGCCGTGATCATGGCCGTGACTACCGCAACCGCCATGGGCGTGGATATGGCCGTGGGCGACCTCTTCGGCCGTCGCTTCACGCACGTCCATCACTTCCACATTAAAGGTCAGTGATTGGCCAGCCAGAGGGTGGTTGCCATCAACGATAACACTGTTGTCCAGTACTTCGGTCACTTGTACCGGGCGCTGGCCCATTTCAGTTTCGGCGATAAAGCGCATGCCTGGTACTATGTCCTGGATATCGCCAAAGGCTTCCAGAGGAACTTCCTGACGCAGACCATCGTGGTATGGGCCATAGGCTTCTTCGGCTTCTATGGTCACTTCCAGCGTATCGCCTTTGCCTTTGCCTTCCAGTGCTTTTTCAAGTCCCGGGATCAGGTTTTCCATACCGTGGAGGTAGACCATAGGATCTGCCTCAAAAGAACTTTCTATCAACTGACCCTTGGCGTCAGTCAGGCGGTAGTGAATGGTAACCGCGCTGTGTTGGGTGATTTGCATATCGCCTCCCGTTCAGAATGTGGCCGCATGATAACGTGCTTTTTCCGCGCTGGCGATATCCGAGCGTTGCTTATGCCAACTGTTGCACAGAGTTTTGTCACCATGATGACATTTTGGGTTGGAAAGGCACTAAAAAAGCCATTATTTTTCAAACGTCTTTCCAAAAATCTTGACTTGAGTGTTTTTGAACCCTGTAGGCTTTCATCTTGGTGTGCTCGACGGTTCCTGCTTGGCTGATACTCAGCTTTTATTCAATACACTTTACGTCAAGGTTAATTACAATGAGGAGATTTCGTTGATGCTTATCCAGTTAAAAACAGACTTTGGTGAGGCTTATTCAATGAGATTGCCATTTCATTAAAATTTTCATGAAAACGCCCCTTGACAAGGGCTACAAAAAAAAGCAATCCTGTTTGCATTGCTGTCATTCTCGGGCTCAACTCCTGAATGAACCGGCCTGAACACAAGAGAACGAAACGAGTATAGAAACCCTATGTATCAGCTAAGCTCAGTTGTAATTACCACCATTACAACCACCACCATTACCAGTGTGGGGGCGGGCTGACTATACCCTGAAGAATTGCAAACAAGAAGCCCGCTCCCACCAAGGAGCGGGCTTTTTTGTTTCCTGGGCGGGCGCGGTATTTAAAGGAGAGATAGATGAAAGTAATGAAGTTCGGCGGTACCTCGCTGGCAAACTGGCAAAGGTTTGAAATGGCAGCAGAAATAGTTCTGACCAGTGCCAGAGAAGACCAAGTGGCCACAGTGCTGTCGGCTCCGGCAACCGTAACCAACAATCTGTTGGCCATGGTTGATATGGTATTGGCAAAGGGGGATGTCGACGAGGCCCTTGCCAAGGTGGCTGAGGTATTTGAAGCCTTGTATGCCGATGCATCTGTATCTCTCGCAGAGGAAGCCGGACAGCAGCTGAAGAAGGTATTGGCGCAGCAACTGGCGAGTTGGCAGGCAAAATTGGCTGGGGTTCAGCTTCTGGGGGAGTGTCCTGACAGTGTGCGGGCCGAGATCCTGGTAGCCGGGGAGCGACTCTCGGCAGCCTTGATGGTTGAAGTGCTCAAGGCCAAGGGAGTCAGTGCCGGTTTACTCGACCCGAGAGAATTATTCCTCGGCGTCGGTACACCTCTGGAGTCTGTGGTGGATATCGCTGTCAGTAAGCCCAGATTTGCGTTGCTTAAACTCGATGAGCAGAGAGTGTGGGTTATGCCCGGGTTTACCGCCGCCGGTGCCGATGGCAAGGTGGTGACTCTAGGACGCAATGGTTCGGATTATTCGGCCGCAGTTCTGGCAGCCTGTCTGGATGCCGACAGCTGCGAAATCTGGACAGATGTCGATGGGGTCTACAATACCGACCCCCGGGTGGTTGCCGATGCCAAGCTGCTCTCCCAGCTCAGTTACCAGGAGGCGATGGAGCTCTCCTACTTTGGCGCCAAGGTACTGCACCCCAAGACCATTTCACCCATAGCCCAGTTCCAAATCCCTTGCTACATCAAAAACAGTTTCAACCCCCAGGCGCCGGGTACTCTGGTATCCAATCTGCCGGATCAGACCGGGCTGCAGGTCAAGGCGATTTCCAATCTGGATAACCAAACCATGTTCAACGTCTCAGGCCCGGGAATGAAAGGCATGGTGGGCATGGCGTCGCGTATTCTGGAGTCCATCGCCAGAGCCAAGGTTTCGGTATCGCTGATCACTCAAAGCTCCAGTGAGTACAGCATCAGTTTCTGTGTGACCACTTTGGATGCCCCCAGAGTTAAGTGGGCGCTGGAGCAGGAGTTTGAACTTGAGCTCAAGAGTGAACTGTTGGAGCCGCTGGAGATGCGGGATCAACTGGCGATAGTGTCCCTGATAGGTGACGGTATGCGTACCCATAAGGGCGTGGCTGCGCGATTTTTCCAGGCTCTGGCCCAGGCTAGTGTCAATATCATCGCCATTGCCCAGGGCTCGTCCGAGCGCTCCATTTCGGCCGTGGTCGAGCAGCGCAAGACGCGTCATGCGGTGGCGGCCTGTCACCAGGGTTTTTTCGATGTGCAGCAGTATCTCGATGTCTTCCTGGTTGGCGCCGGCAATATAGGCGCAGGCTTGCTGGAGCAGATAAAACAGCAGGAAGCCATGCTCAAGGAGCAACATATCAGTATTCGGGTTTGCGCCATCGCCAACTCAGGCAAGATATTGCTCGATGCTGCCGGTATCTCCCTGGCCGATTGGCAATCAAGGCTCAACGACTCGTCCGTCGCCTTTGATCTGACACAGATGTTGGCCTGGGCCAAGGAACAGCAGTTGCTCAATCCCGTATTGCTGGATTGCACTTCTTCGGATGTCATTGCAGGCCGTTATCTGGATGTGATGAATGCCGGTTTGCACGTGGTGACACCCAACAAGAAGGCCAATACCCGTGAGTTGGCTTTTTACCGCGCGCTGCGGCAAACCGCGCTGGCTCAGCGGCGCCAGTTCCTTTATGAAACCAATGTCGGCGCCGGTTTACCGGTTATCGACAACCTGAAAAAGCTGCTGTTTGCCGGTGATAAGCTGCTGCGTTTCCAGGGGATACTCTCGGGTTCGCTGTCGTTTATCTTCGGTATGCTGGATGAGGGGATGAGCCTGTCACAGGCAACGGCCATAGCCCGGGAAAAGTGTTTCACTGAGCCGGACCCCAGGGACGATCTCAATGGTATGGATGTAGCGCGCAAGGTGTTGATTTTGGCACGGGAAGTGGGCTTGCCGCTGGAGCTGGATGATATTCAGGTGGAGTCTGTCTTACCGGATGACTTCGATGCATCAGGCGATGTAGCCCAGTTTATGGCGGCTCTGCCACAGCTGGATGCCGCCGTTGCCGAGCGAGTCGCTGCCGCCCATGCCAAGGGTAAACGCCTGCGTTATGTCGGCCAGATAGATGAGTCAGGTTGCAGGGTGCGTATCGCCGAAGTGGCGGCCGATGATCCCCTGTTCAGCGTCAAAGGCGGCGAGAATGCACTGGCTTTCTACAGCCGCTACTACCAGCCGATCCCCTTTGTACTCAGAGGCTATGGCGCCGGTACAGAAGTCACTGCCGCCGGGGTGTTTGCCGACTTGCTCAGAACCCTCAACTGGACTCGGGAGGTCAGCGCATGAGACAGTTTATTCCCGCCAATGCACCTGTGACTGTCTATGCGCCCGCCTCTATGGGAAATGTCGGTGTCGGCTTTGATTTGCTGGGCGCCGCACTGGCCCCCATTGATGGCAGTTTGCTGGGGGATACAGTTACAGTGGGCCCAGCGCCTTGCGGCGTTTCTCTGACTCAACTTGGCCCCTGGGCTCATAAGCTGCCACAGGAACCACAGCAGAATATTGTTTATCGCTGCGCCGAGTTTTTCCTAGGTGAGGCCGGGAGCAATCAAGGCGTTTCCTTGACCCTGTCCAAGAACCTGCCGGTAGGCAGCGGCCTTGGTTCCAGTGCCAGCTCAGTGGTGGCGGCGCTCTATGGTCTCAATGAATATTTCGGCCGTCCCTATGATGAGCAGGCCTTGCTGGGGTTGATGGGGCGTTTTGAAGGGGAGATCAGCGGTTCGGTGCACTATGACAACGTGGCGCCTTGCTACTTGGGTGGATTGCAACTGATGCTGGATTTACCCGGGCGCATCTGCGAGCCCTTGCCGGCCTTTGATTCCTGGTACTGGCTGGCGGCCTATCCTGGGATTTCATTATCGACGGCGGCCATGCGCGCCTTGATGCCGAACCAATACGACAAGGGAACCTGCATAGAATTTGGCCGCAATCTCAGCGCCTTTGTTCATGCCTGTTATCGCCAGGATGAGGCGCTGGCGTTGACTGTGTTGAAAGATGTGTTGGCCGAACCCTATCGGGCCGAGGCTATCCCCGGGTATCTGGCGGCGCGGCGCGGATTGTCTGAGCTGGGTATGTTGGCCACCGGGATTTCCGGCAGCGGCCCAACTCTGTTTTCCATCAGCGCCGATCTGGCCCGCGCCGAGCAGGCCAAACGCTACCTGGAACAACACTATTTAACCGAAGCGGGCGGCTTTGCTCACATCTGCCGCCTGGATATGCAAGGCACCCGGGTATTGTCCTGAAACGCATTTTCATCCAAAAAAGAATTTAAGGCATCAATATGGAACTCTATAACCTCAAGCACCCGGCACAGCGGGTAAGTTTTACTGAAGCGCTCAAGCTGGGTCTTGGCATGGATCGAGGGCTCTTTTTCCCGACCCGGATCCCGAAACTGGCAGATGTCGATGCCCTGTTGGCTCTGTCTTTTGTCGAGCGCAGCAAGCAGATACTCGGTGCCTGGCTCGCCGATGAACTGGGACAGGACTGTGTCGACAAGCTGGTGGAGAAGGCGTTTAATTTCCCTCTGCCGCTGGTGCAGGTGGACGAGCAGCGCAGTTGTCTGGAGCTGTTTCATGGGCCAACCTTGGCTTTTAAAGACTTCGGTGCCCGTTTTATGGCTCAGTGTCTCAACCAGCTTGGCGGCTCAGAACCGCTGACCATTTTGACCGCGACCTCGGGGGATACAGGCGCGGCGGTGGCTGATGCCTTCTTTGGCCTGGATAAGGTGCGGGTGATGGTGCTCTATCCCAAAGGCAAGATCAGTGAGTTGCAGGAGAAGATGTTTGCCACTCTGGGCGGCAATATTCACACAGTTGCGGTCGAAGCCGACTTCGATGCCTGTCAGCACTTGGTCAAGCAAGCCTTTGAAGACAGTGATATTCGTGACGGTTTGCACCTGAATTCGGCCAACTCCATCAACATCAGCCGCTTGTTGGCGCAGATCTGTTATTACTTTGAAGCGGTCGCCCAGCATAGAAAGCAGCATCAATCGGCGCCGGTTGTCAGTGTCCCCAGTGGTAACTTCGGTAACCTGACCGCGGGTCTGCTGGCCAAAGCCATGGGATTGCCCATCAAGCGTTTTGTGGCGGCCACCAACAGCAATGATACCGTACCGCGCTATTTGAGTTTTGGTGATTGGGCGCCGCGGCAAACTGTTGCGACCATGTCCAACGCCATGGATGTGTCCGAGCCGAGCAACTGGCCCAGAGTGGAAGCGATTTTTGCCGAGATGAAATGGCCGCTGTCTGACTTGTCAGGCTTGGCGCTTTCCGAGGGGCAAACCCGTCAGGCCATGTTAGCGCTTGAGCAGACAGGTTATCTGGCAGAGCCCCATGCAGCGGTGGCCGCCGAGGCACTGCGTTTGTCTCTGCAGGATGAAGAGCAGGGGATTTTTCTGGCGACGGCACATCCGGCCAAATTCAAGGATGTGGTCGACCGCGAGTTGAACACCAGTCTGCCACTGCCACAGGCATTGCAAAGGGTGGCTGATAAGCCGCTGCTGTCGGCTGTTCTGCCGGCCGATTTTGATAGTCTTAAACAGCACATGTTTGCGGTGTTGAACTAAGACCTTGGTTCAGCTCTTGGAGGTCGATAGGGCTGCCAAGGATTGAATTTAGTGCAGTAATTATCCCAAAAGCCGCATCATTTGCGGCTTTTTACTGGGGCAGTTAGGAGATTGAATCGACGGAGAGCGAATAGATGGTTTAGCGGCTAAGGCTGTTCAGCCAGGTAATTTCTTCGGGCCAGATCTCCGGGCGTATGGTTTCCAATATCAAGGGTATCCCCTTGGTGGCTGGGTGGCCGAGAATATACTCGAAAGCGGTTTTGCCTATTTCGCCCATGCCCAGGGAGTCGTGGCGATCGACCCGGCTGCCGAGTCCCGTCTTGCTGTCGTTGAGGTGCATGCCCTTGAGGTATTGAAAGCCCACTATGCGGCCAAAGGCGTCAAAGCTTTCCCGGCAGCTTTCCTGAGTGCGAATGTCGTAACCCGCGGCAAACATATGGGCGGTATCCAGGCAAACACCGACTCTGGATTTATCCTCAACCCCGTCAATGATCTGTGCCAGTTGTTCAAAGCTGTGTCCCAGGTTGGAGCCTTGTCCCGCGGTATTTTCGATGACGGCACAGACGCCATCACAAGCTGCCAATGCCAGGTTGATTGAATCGCTGATGTTACGCAGACAGTGGTTTTCACTTATCTGTCGCAAGTGGCTGCCTGGATGAAAGTTCAGCAAGGTTAATCCTAACTGTTTGCAACGAAGCATCTCATCGACAAAGGCATCGCGGGATTTTTCCAGCAGCAAGGGATCCGGGTGTCCCAAGTTAATCAGATAGCTGTCGTGGGGCAGAATCGCCTCGGGTCTGAACCCCAATTTTTGGCAGTTTTCCTGAAAGGCGGCGATGGACTGCTCGGTTAAAGGTGCTGCCTGCCAGCGACGTTGATTCTTGGTAAACAGTGCAAAGGCACTGGCCCCTATCTTGTGGGCATTGAGCGGAGCATTTTCCACACCACCCTGGGCGCTGACATGGGCACCAACCCACCTTTCCTGACTCGTCACCCAGACTCCTCTATAGCGCTTGGCAAGCTGGATAAGTCGCTAATATTGCAAACTTGTCTATGCTTGAATGACTGAAAAACAACGGAAAGGGACTTTAACGTGTTTTCCTCTGAGGCTCAAACCGAATTCCCTGGCGACTGGTCCCGACTGCTGATTGAACTGGCTAAATTGCAACTGGGTTTGACCCAGGGACAGGACGTATTGCCGGCCCTGTGCCAGACCCTGGTACATGCCTCAGGGGCAGAGGCTTTGCTGATGGTGGAACGCTCAGAGTTGGGCGCCAATGATATGCCGGAATCAGTCACCTGCTGGTGTCGGGATCCGGTTATCTATTTGACGTTTTGGAGCAGTGTTAATCAATGGGCCAAAGAAGCGAGCCAACAAGAGCTTCATCAATGGCTGAAGTTTACCGTCTGGCCAATCAAAGATTCAGATCTATTGCTGTTTTTCCACTCATCTACTCCCGGTTGGTTTGAGTCTTTGGCCTCATGCCAGGCCAGTATCGGCCCCTTGGTGGGGGCTATCTATCAATGTCAGCTCAGCCGCAGTTCATCACAGTCGGCAGAGGATGAACTCTGCTTCAAGGCCGTTATAGATGGTGCCGACAGTTTATTACTGCTGTTTAGTCTCGAACCTGAGCGAGAACCCATCCTTTACGCCAACCCGGCAGCCACAGCAGTGACCTTATATGCCAACCGGGAATTGGTGGGCGCCAATTTAACCGGCCTGCTGTTTGAAGGCGAAGAAAGTGACTCCTTTAGGGAGCAGTTGCGCCGCAAGGGCAGTTATACCGGGGAACTTTGGTGTCATAAGGGCGATGGCGGCAGGGAGTTATTGCATCTCAATTGTTACTGTATTTCCCAAAGTCGGCGCATATACGCCGTTATAGGTCGCGATTACAGCGAGCAGCATCAGTTGCAGCAGGCCGTGGCCAGAACCCAGAAGATGCAGGCCATAGGGGAGTTGGTCGGTGGCATAGCCCACGACTTCAACAATATTCTCGGGGTATTGAAGGGTAACCTGGAGTTAATGCAGCTTAAAACCTCTGATCCCAAAGCTGAAAAATACCTCAATACCGCCTTTAAGGCCTGCCAACGGGGCACAGATCTGACCCGCAGACTATTGTCGTTTTCGCGCCAGGAACAGTTCAATGCCGAGCCTTGCCAGGTCAATGAGGTGATTGAAGGTTTGCAGGAGTTGTTTGCTAAGTCCTTGACCAGTCAAATAACGCTGAGTATTGAGCTGGCACCGGATAACAAACCTGTGATGCTCGACAAAGGGGACCTGGAAGACGCCTTATTGAATCTGCTGCTCAATGGTCGCGATGCTATGGAGGGCAAGGGAGAACTCAAGATACGTACCGGCAATTGCTATTTGAGTGGTTATCTACCCGGGATCGCCATAGGCAAGACCCAGGTAGAGCCCGGGCATTATGTATGGATCAGCGTGATTGATGGCGGTAGTGGTATTCCTGAAGCCTTTCAGGACAAGGTATTCGACCCGTTCTTCACCACCAAGGACAAGAGCAAGGGCACAGGTCTTGGGCTGGCCATGGTGTACGGTTTTGTTAAACGTTCCAAGGGTTATATCGCCATCCTGAACACGGGAGTTGCCGGCACTGAATTCAGATTATGGTTCCCGCAGAGTCGTAAGTTGGCGACTGAGCCACAACTCAGTGCCAATATGGGGGAATTGCCCAGAGTCAGGCGTCCGATAAAGGCGATAGTGGTGGATGATGAGCCTGAGATGCTGGAAGTGATGGCCGACTATTGCGACCTGCTGGGGATAGAGGCGGAGCTGTTCCACGACCCCATCACAGTGCTGCAACGCTACGAGCAGCAGCGTTGTGATGCCGAGCTTCTTATCACAGATGTGTTGATGCCTGGCGGTATCAACGGCTATGAACTTGCACAAAAACTCAATGTTAAACACTCACTGCTGGTGTTGCTGATCTCCGGCTTTATTCAGGACATAGGTATTTCCAGCGCCGATGAGATGCCGTTTCCGGTACTGCATAAACCCTTTGATCTGACAGGATTGATTCTGGCACTCAAGCAGGTGGGAATTAGATTTGCTGATGACAGTAAGGGAGAGTTATGGACAATTTAACTGTCTGGGTAGTGGATGATGATGTTGATTATCTGGCTTTGATAGAGGAAGTCTTACAGGATGATTACTCAGTCCAAGTGTTTGATTCGGCAGCAGCATATTTGGCGGCGTTGGAGTCGGCGACACCGGAAATTATCCTGATGGATATCAATCTGCCGGATTCCAGCGGTGTGGAGTTATGTGCTCACTTGCAATCACAGGGGCGAGAGGCGTCAGTGGTATTTGTTTCCGGTATGAATACCCTCAATGAGCGCCTCAAGGCCTATGAGGCCGGGGCGGTAGACTTTATCGCCAAACCCTTTGAGCTGAAAGAGCTGTTGGCCAAGGTACGCAGTGTGGCGCAATATCAACAGCGCAAACAGTCTCTGATGCAGGCCGAGTCCATGTCGAGAAATATGGCGTTTCAGTCCATGAGTGAATCGTCCCAATATGGCTGCGTGCTGCAATTCTTCCGCCAATGTTTTCTTTGTAACAACTACCGTGCCCTTGCCGATGCCTTTTTTGAGCTGATGACTCAGCTCAACCTCAATACCTGTCTGGAAATACGCACAGACAGCGCCGAATATTTTGTGCCGGACAATGCCCAGATAAGCCCGATAGAAGCCAATATCTTTGAACTTTTGGACAAACAGGGACGCCTGTATGACTTTGGCAACCGAACCATGTGCAATGACAAGCATGTGTCATTCTTGATCAAGAATATGCCGGTCAAGGATGAGGTGCTTTACGGCCGCCTCAGGGATGTGATTGCCGTTGTGGTCGAAGGATTGGAGGCCAGGGTATTGGACATAGAGCGCCAGCAGATGCTGCGACGGGTGATGGATAGGTTACACCTGTTGATGAAGCAGTTGGGTGATTCCATGCAGCAACAGGATCAGCGCTTCTGCGATACCTTATCGGGGATCACTACTGAAATTCGCAGCAGCTTTCATGTGCTGGACATGACAGAAGAGCAGGAGAGTTATTTTACCTCCATGGTTGAGCGACATCTGCGCGAAGCCAGCTCTGCCGGTGAAGCCTTCAATCGTATCCGTGGCTCTCTCAAAGAGATGCTGGTGATGATGGAAGAAAGCCAGGGGTGCTGAGGCGCTTGGCCCGCTTTTGGGGCAAGTAGCGTAAGGGCATTGAAGATTATACAAGGTGCTAATTTATGAATTATTGATTTAGAAGGTTATTTTCCTTGATCTTTATCATGTCCCCGGAAAACATCTATGGTTAGTATTGAGTAATATTTGGCCTGTTTACTACTATTACCTAGAAAGGCCCGACTCAAAATGGAGTGCCCTATGCTGCAAAGATTGATGAATGACCACAAGCATATTGCCATATTGCTGAAGTTGCTGAAGGGGAAATACCTGAAGCTGGCCGAAGGTGAGCACGTCAATTTTAATCTGGTACGGGATGTTGTCGAATATATGCAGGGCTATGCCGAGCACAGCCATCATCCACTCGAAGACATCATTTACGACTATTTCCTTATCAAGGAGAGCCGTACCGAGCCTACCCGGCGTCTTGAGGAAGAGCACCAAAAATTGATTGAAGCTTCATCGGCCTTGATGGCGACACTCAACCTGATCCTGAACGACGTGGTGGTGGCCAAGGAAAAACTGGTTGCTGAATTGAAGGGATATGTGGATTTGCAGGAAAAGCACATGCTGTATGAAGAGCGGGAGATCTTTCCTTTGCTTGCCAAGAGCCTGAAGGATGAAGACTGGCAGAAGATCCAAAGCATGTGTGAGTTGAAGCTGATAGAGGATCCTTTGTTCAGCAGCGATGATAACCAGCTATTCGACGAGCTGAGAAGCTATATTCAAACCGCAGACAGATAACCTTGTGGGAAGCAGACATTAAAAAAGAGCGCTTGGCGCTCTTTTTTAATGTCTCTCATATTCAGAGGAGGCTGTCGATATCATAGTCAAAACTGCTGTCTATCTCCTGTAGTTCCTTCAACAGACGATGTTTATCTTTCAGCGCTTCGATTTCACGCCATTTGCGCTTCTTGTTGGAGCTTCGAGAGCGGCTTGGTCTTTCAACGACTTCGTCTAGCGCACTACCATAATCCAAACGATCCATGGCAACCTCCTGTTGTTGTATGTTTTATCAACATTTAAATATCATACTTGGCAAACAGGGTGCAAGAAGAATGTTTCTATTTTGTTAAACTTGAGTGATGCTTTGATGATGGCGTATAGACAAGATGGCGGGCAAAAAAATACCAGCCAGTGGAGCTGGCTGGTATCTGTTGATTTACAAGGTTAACGGGCTAGATTTTTCCTTGTCTGAAGAGGTTGATCAGGGCATTGCTGGAAGCATCCAGATCCTGGCTGTTTTGCTCTGCGCCGATACGCGACAGCACTTCATTCCCCAGCGTTTTACCCAGCTCAACTCCCCATTGATCGAATGAGTTGATATCCCAGATAGCGCCCTGAACCAGGGTTCTGTGTTCGTAAAGAGCAATCAAGGCGCCCAGGGTTATTGGGGTCAGCTTGTCCATCAACAGGGTATTGCTCGGCTTGTTGCCTTCCATGACCTTATGTTTGGCAATAAGCTGTTTCTCAGCCTCTGAGAGTGGGCTGTCGGCCAGTTCGGCCAAGGCTTCATCGAAGGTTCGTCCTTGCATCAGCGCCTGGGTCTGACCAAAACAGTTGGATGCCAGCTGAGCGTGATGCTCACCGATAGGATTATGGCTTTGCAGCGGCAGGATAAAGTCTGCCGGGATCAATGCCGTACCTTGGTGCAACAGCTGGTGGTAGGCGTGTTGGCCATTGGTGCCTTCTCCGCCCCAAATAACCGGCCCTGTGCTGTAATCCACTGAATTGCCGTCCAGAGTGGCGGACTTGCCGTTACTCTCCATATCCAGCTGCTGGAAATAGGCCGGAAGCCCTCTGAGGTAGTGATCATAGGTCAACACCACGTGGGACTGGGCATTGAAGAAATTGTTGTACCATACAGAGAGCAGGCCCATGATCACCGGCATATTCTGCTCAAGAGGTCTGGATGCGAAATGTACATCCATTGCTCTGGCGCCGGCCAACAGTGCCTTGAAGTTATCCATGCCTATCAGGGCGGCTATGGGCAAACCTATGGCCGACCAGAGAGAATAGCGCCCGCCAACCCAATCCCACATGGGGAAGATGTTGTCTTCATCTATGCCAAACGCCGTTGCCTTGGCGACATTGGAGGTAATTGCCGCAAAGTGCTTGCTAATATCTTGCTGTGAACCGCCTTTGGCCAGGAACCACTCTTTGGCGCTGAGGGTGTTGGTCAGGGTTTCCTGAGTGCCAAAGGATTTTGACGACATCAGGAACAGGGTGGTTTCAGGATCCAGCTTCTTCAGTTTTTCACTGATGGCCGTGCCGTCGACATTGGCGACGAAGTGACACTGTAGCTTACCGTTCCAATAGGGACGCAGGGCCTCGGAGATAATCTTGGGGCCGAGGAAGGAACCGCCAATTCCGATGGAGACAAGATCTGTGATCTTCTTGCCGGTATAGCCGCGCCACTGACCTGAATAAAGCGCCTCGACAAAAGCCTCCATTTGCGCCAGGGTTTGCTGAACTTCAGGGACTACATTGACGCCATCGACGCGAATATCCTCATCGGCCGGCGCTCTCAGAGCTGTGTGCAACACGGCACGCTGCTCCGTAGTATTGATTGCTTCGCCGGCAAACATAGCCGCTATTTTTTGCTCAAGTCCGGCTTCACGGGCGAGTTTGAGCAGCTCCTGTAGCACGGCATCAGTGAGGCGGTTCTTGGAGTAATCCAACAGCAGTCCACAGTCTTTGAGCGACAGCTGTTCAAAGCGCTGCGCGTTTTCGGCAAAGAGTTCACGCATGTGAGGCAGGTCTGCACTCATCGCCTTAAGCGCCTGCCAGCTAGCGGATTGAGTCAAATGTGTCATGAGTTGTCCCTGATCTTCAATTTCAGCACAGACCTTGTTTAGCTCAGTTTAACCTTGAGCATGGTCTCGAGTTTGCCCTGATCTATGGCAAAGTTACGGATACCTTCAGCCAGTTTTTCCACTGCCATGGGATCTTCGTTGAACTCCCAGCGGAACTCAGCCTCGGTCAACGGCTTGGGTGGTTCTTGGGTTTCAGTGGCAGGTTGCAGCTTGGTCACTATTTGGGTGTCTGAGTTGGCCAGTTCTTCCAGCAAAGATGGGCCTATAGTCAGGCGATCACAGCCGGCGAGCTCAATGATTTCACCTGTGTTACGGAAGCTGGCACCCATAACCACTGTCTGATAACCATGCTGTTTATAGTAGTTGTAGATCTGGGTTACTGAGACCACGCCTGGATCTTCACTGGCGCTATAGTCCTTGCCGGTGTTCTTCTTGTACCAGTCGAGAATACGGCCGACGAAGGGCGAGATCAGGTAAACTCCGGCTTCGGCGCAGGCTCTGGCCTGGGCGAAACTGAACAAGAGTGTCAGGTTGCAGTTGATACCGTTTTGCTCCAGCTCTTTGGCGGCACAGATGCCTTCCCAGGTGGAAGCCAGTTTGATCAGAATGCGTGACTTATCGATACCGGCTGCTTCATAGAGCTTAACCAGCTTATAGGCCTTGGCGATGGAGCCGGCTTTATCGAATGACAGGCGGGCATCTACTTCGGTTGAAATACGCCCTGGTACCAGCTTGAGAATTTCTACCCCTATGTTGACCGCCAGCTTGTCTGCGGCGTCTTCCAGTTGTTGCTGCGGATCCTGGCTCTGAGATTTGGCCCAGGAAATAGCATCATCGATCAGTGGGGCATACTCAGGGATCTGAGAGGCTTTAAGGATCAGTGATGGGTTGGTGGTGGCATCTTGCGGATGATAGAGCTTGATCGCCTCGATGTCGCCGGTATCAGCAACTATGGTTGTAACGGATTTGAGTTGCGTGAGTGTGTTTGCCATGAAAAACATCCTTCTCAGATTGCGGCCGTTTACGCGGGGATTGCATGACGCTATTAAAAGCGATTTTGCCCTCGTTTCCAACCAGGATTGAAAAAAAATTACAAAAATGGTGAGAAATTGTCAATGAGGGCCGTTTTCGGTTAAAGGAAGTGTACTCCCATAACCGGGGGAATTCTAATGACACAAAGGCTGAAAACAAAAAAGTCGCTGCAGGGCAGCGACTTTTCCAGAAGAAGTTCAGCTTACTTCAGCAGAGCTTCTTTTTCTTTAAAGCTCATGTGAGCTTCAATACGGCGGTTAACCTTGTTGGCTTCAGCAGAAGAACCCTGCATCAGCGGCTGGCTTTCACCGTAGCCCTTGGCGTTGATACGGCTGGCATCGATGCCATACTGGTCAACCAGTACTTTGGCAACTGCGTCGGCACGTTTCTGAGACAGCCACTGGTTGTAATCGGCTTTACCAGGCAGTGATGCGTGGCCGGCGATTTCCAGATCGGCTTTAGGGTACTTGTTCATGAAGTCAGCGACTTTCTGGATTTCAGCCATAGAGTCGGCTTTCAGTACAGATGAGTTGTTATCGAACTCAGCCTTAACTTCCAGCTTCTCCAGCTTCTCAACATAGATAGAGCAACCGTTGGCGTCTACCTTGTGGTTAGCTGGTGTGTTTGGACACTGGTCCATATCGTCGTTGACACCGTCGTTGTCGCTGTCAACTGGCTCTATGACCACTGGTGCTACTGGAGCAGGCTTTGAAGTGCTGCCGAAACGGTAGCTCAGTTCAAGACCCCAGTAGTTGCTTTCCATTGCCAGAGTGTTCCACTTTTCTTCGTCGAGGTTTTCATAACGACGATACTTGGCGGCCAGTTTCAGGTTCTCTGTGATGTTGTAACCGATACCGGCACCGAAGTAAGGTGCAACACCGCTGTCACTGTAGTACTCGCTACCCCATTGTCTGTTGTTGGAAATGTGGTAGTTCATGGCACCGGCTTCAGCAGACAGGCTCCATTTGTCGGCGAAAGGCCAGAAAGCCACCAGGCCCAGAGTGGCGCCCTTGGCACCTACGTCATTGAGCTTGTTGGCATAGTCGGTCCATTCGGCACGACCCAGGTCACGATAACCCAGTTCTACACCAAAGTAATCGTTGAACAGGTAACCTGCAAACACGTCCCATGCATATGGATCGTCTTCACCACAGGTTTTCATGGTTTTCTGATCGCAGTTAGGTTCGTAGTTATTTACACCGAGGCCCGCACCCACATACCATGGGCTGAGCTCGTCTGCTGCAGATGCTGCAAAAGGCATCATAGATGCGAGCAACAATACTTTAAATGTCTTATTCATCATGTTCTCCAAGTCCATTGCTATTCAATTACCCAGATGTCCCGTATAGGAAACATGACTAGCACTTAATGTGGGATTTCCTTTAGTGTTTTAGCTAGCTGGGTCAATTATCCATTGAAAAAAAGCAATTTTCCACTTATCGACCAATAAATTTATTGTTCAAGATTTGCTCTTGGGCTTTGCTTAACAATTTAAAATAAAGAAAAAGCGCCTGTTTGAAGGCGCTTTTTTTATTTTTGGCAAACAATTTTATAACTAAATTATTTGTCTATTGTTTAGCTAAGGTTCAGCTTAACGGGTCCAAATCCAGTTCTCGATATACTCAGGATCCACACCATTGGCCTTGATATAATTTCTATGATCAACCAAGCGTTGTAACATATCTGTGGTAATCGCAACGTGGCGGGTTTCATCGATAACACCTTGCTGGAATAGTTTGTAAGCCATGTCTATTACCAGGTGATAACGGGAAGTACCGTTACGAACACCCATATCAAATGGTGTGGTGGTTGAACCTTCCTCTTCATAACCTTTAATTCTGAATCTGTGACTACCTTTGTAATCGAAGATCAGTTTTTTGATGGTGTTTGGATAACCGTGATAGTTAAATACCACACCTTTATTTTCGGTGAATATCTCATCCATCAACCAAGGTTTTTCCTGGAACTTGAGGCTACCCAGACCACTGCTGTGTAATTCAGTGACGCTGACAAAGCGGATACGCACTCTTGGCAGGAGTTCACGAATTAATACCAATGCCGCCATACACTCCTGAGTGACATAGTCACCACAGCCAGCCAGGACGACATCAGGGTTTTCATCAGAGGCAAAGTCCCAGACCATTACACCGTCTTTGGCCTGTTTACGGGCTTCATCAAGGCTCAGCCATTGAGGCAGCTCTTTCTTACCGGCGACCAGAATGTTCAGTTTGTCGCGGTCGGCGAAAGCGCGTTCTGTGTAAACCAGAGTGGTGTTGGCATCCGCAGGCAGATAAGCCGAGATAATCTTCGGATGTTTCTCAAGCATGGCGCCCAGGAAAGAAGGGTTCTGGTGAGAGTAACCGTTGTGATCCTGACGTTCCAGCAGAGAGGAAAGCACCACGTTGCAAGCCGGCAGCGGCTTACGGAAGTGAACCCCTTGGCTGGCATAGACATACTTACAGTATTGGTCGGCCATGGAAGACACTACCTGAGAGAAAGACTCATAGGTAGGGAACATGGCGTGACGGCCGGTAACTGTGTAGCCGTGCATCATGCCGAACAGCAGGTTTTCAGACAACAGCTCCATGACCCGACCATCGCGGCTCATATCTTCATCCCAGCTTTCAATCGGCCATTGCCAGGCGCGATCTGTCGCTTCGAATACGGCTTGCAGCTGGTTGGAGTAAGTTTCGTCAGGGCTAAAGATCCGCAGGTTGCGCTGATCTTTATTGAGGCGGAAGGCTTCGCGCATCCACTGACCCATTTTCAGCATGGAATAACCACGATGACCTCTTGGGACTTCGGGGCCATAGGCCAGTTTTTCCAGATCCGGATTGCTGAGGGCGCGCACCACTTCACCACCATAGCTCATCTTTTGACGGCCACAGCAGAGTTCTGCAGGGGGCAGCAGTGACTGGATGTCTTTGTCGAAGACAATCTGGTTCTGCTCATTGATAGAGTAAAGTTCAGAGAACTTGTAACTGTCGAGCCAGCCATCCAATGCGGCCAGATGACCTTTGTCGGTGGCACACTTATTGACAATTACCTGGTGAGACTCGCAGTTGCCTTCGAGTTTTTTGCCATCGTATTCGGGAACGCCGGTCCAGCCTTTGGCGGTGCGCATCAGTATCACCGGCCAACGTGGCTTGACCACATCTTCGCCGTTGCGGGCACGTTTCTGGATGTCGTTGATCATCTCATAAGCCGTATCCATCGCTTTGGTCATCTGCAGGTAGACATCTTCTTCCTGCTCGCTGTCCACTATGATGGGGTGATAACCCAGGCCTCTGAATTCAAGTTCCAGCTCTTCGTGGCTCATGCGTCCCATACGGGTTGGGCCGGAAATCTTGTAACCATTAATATGCACTATTGGCAGTATGGCACCGTTGGTGGCAGGAGAAACCAGACGGTTGGCATACCAGGAAGCAGCCAGTGGACCGGTTTCAGATTCGCCGTCACCAACGAGTACAGCGGCAATCAAGTCAGGATTATCCAGAACAGCGCCCCAAGCGACAGACAAGGAGTAGCCCAGCTCACCCCCTTCAAGAATTTGTCCGGGAGCTTCGGGGTTGGCATGCGAAGGATAGCCGTAAGCCGCGGAGAACTTGCGACAGATATCTTCAATACCGGTTTCGTTGTACGGAATGGTTTCTGGATAGAAGTGGCTGAGAGAGCCTTCAAGGAAGAGGTTAGCCTGTACAGCTGGGAAACCGTGACCTGGGCCGACCAGGTAGAGGAATGGGCGCTTGTGCTTGGTAATCAATCTGTTCACGTTGGCGTAGACAAAGTTGATCCCCGGACAGGTTCCCCAGTGACCCAAGAGCCTTGGCTTAATATCACTGTGTTGCAACGGGCGTTTGTACAATACATTGTGCTTGAGGTAAATCTGTGAGGTTGCCAGGAAGTTAGTGGCCCGGACAAATTTCTTCAGTGCACCTATCTCTTGCTTTTGGGTCATATCGTGCCTCGCTTGAGCTAGCTAAAAGTGAATCAGATTATCTTGTAGGTACTATATTTGTAGTTTTATTACAAAAATGTGTCCCGCATCCAAGTTTTGAAAGTTTGTTTAGCCGGTGGCTTTTTTCGAAAGTCTCTGTGATGCCCTTGTTATTTAGGTTATAACACTAGCTTGTTCTGGTGTTTTTATGGTGAATTTACTGTCACATGAGTGATTAAGTGTGATCTTGATCACGCGAGAATTTTAGCATCCTATGCTATTTTCTCCGCCCTCAAGCGCGGCCAGCATACCTTAGTGTATGTAGGATAATTCGAAAAGAAACTGGCCGATGCTTATCCTTTTTCATTCAGGAAGGAATCTTAACCACAAATTTGGCGTCATCCAGTCAGTGATGGGCCAGGTTTGCCACGGGAAAGCTTACAATTATGATAATAGAAACTATCGAAACCATAGTCGGTTTTTTGAACTCTCTTCTTTGGGGAAAACTATTGGTTTATGCCCTGGTGGGGGCCGGCCTGTACTTTACCCTGAGGTTGTTGTTCATTCAGCTTACTCACCTGGGGCATTCTGCCAAGGTGATGGCAACCAGTAGACAGGGCTGTGAAAGTGGTTTGTCTTCATTTCAGGTGTTTTGCACCAGCATGGCCGCCAGGGTCGGGGCCGGTAATATGGCCGGTGTGGCGGTTGCCATAGGGGCTGGTGGCCCTGGAGCCGTATTCTGGATGTGGCTCATTGCCCTTCTGGGTATGGCCACGGCTATGATTGAGTCGACTCTGGCTCAGATCTATAAAGTAAAAGATAAAGATGGCCAGTTTCGTGGTGGTCCCTCCTATTATATGGAACGGGGACTGGGACAACGCTGGATGGGGATTCTTTTCTCCGTGTTTCTGATCATCGCCTTCGGCTTGGTATTTAATGCGGTGCAGTCCAATACCATAGCCGGTGCTCTGGAGATCGTGTTTGATGTAAAAGAGGCCTACTGGTTTGATGTAAAAGCCAGTTATTGGATAGGTATTTTCCTGGTGCTGGCCAGCAGTGTGGTGATCATGGGGGGGCTGCGTAAGGTTGCGCGGGTCTCCGAGGTGGTTGTGCCTATTATGGCTTTTGCCTATATCCTGATCGCCATGGTCGTTGTCGGCATGAATATTGAGCAACTGCCGACCATTATTGAACTGATAGTCAACAGTGCCTTCGGCTGGCAGGAAGCGGCCGCAGGGGGAGTCGCTTATACTGTGGCTCAGGCGATGCAGTCCGGGGTTGCCCGCGGTCTGTTCTCCAACGAGGCCGGTATGGGTAGTGCCGCCAATGTGGCTGCCAGCGCGTCGCCAACGCCTAACCATCCAGCATCTCAAGGTTTTGTACAGATGATAGGTGTGTTTATGGACACTATCGTTATCTGTAGTGCTACTGCTGCCATCATATTGCTGGCCGGTGATCTCAGCAGTGTCAACGTCAGCGAGGGAGACAAGGGGATTCAACTGACCATAGCTGCTTTGACCAACCATGTTGGTGATTGGGGCGGCCTGTTTGTGGCCTTTGCCATCTTGCTATTCTGTTTCACTTCCATTATCGCCAACTACTCTTACGCTGAAACCAATGTGCTGTTCCTTTCCAATAACAGCCGCAAGGTACTGCCCCTGTTCCGCTTGTGTGTACTCGGCATGGTGATGTTTGGCGCTGTTGCCAAGATCCAGCTGGTGTGGGATATGGCAGACTTGTCCATGGGGTTGATGGCCACTGTCAATATCATCGCCTTGGTATTGCTTTCCGGTGTTGCCATGCGGGTGATCAACGACTACCGTGATAAGTTGAGCGAAGGCAAAGAGCCTGTGTTTGACAAGAGCCAATTCCCAGAGCTTGAAGGCCATATCGAAGAGGGTATCTGGACCGGTGAACCTGTGGTTCGCAGTGACAAAGGCCTGTAACTGAATCCGGCCCCAGATTGGGGCCATCGAAAAAACCACGCCATCAGTGCGTGGTTTTTTTATTTCCTGCCAGTATCATAGGTAAATCTATATGAATAAGACGGAGTGAATATGCTGATTTTGGTTTCACCGGCCAAGACCCTGGATTATGACAACCCTGCGGCGGTATCTGAATACAGCCTGCCACAGTTTCTTGAGCACAGCAGCGAGCTTATTCAGGTTTGTCGGGATCTGACTCCAGCCAATATTGCTTCTTTGATGAAAGTCAGTGACAAAATTGCCGGCTTGAATGCTGCCAGATTCGCCGAGTGGCAACCTGATTTCACCCCGGAGAATGCCAAACAGGCACTCTATGCCTTCCGTGGTGACGTATACACAGGTCTGGATGCTGACAGCCTTGCCCCGGAAACAGTTGCTCGGGCTCAGCAGCATCTGCGTATTTTGTCAGGTCTCTATGGCCTCTTGAGGCCTCTGGACTTGATGCAAGCCTATCGGCTGGAAATGGGCACCTCCTTGGCCAATCCCAGGGGCAATAACCTGTACGCCTTCTGGGGGGATATCATCACAGATGCCATTAATCAGGCATTGGCTCAGCAAGGGGATGATATTGTAGTGAATTTGGCGTCCAACGAGTACTTCAAGGCGGTTAAAACCAAGCAGGTTGACGGGCGTATCATTACGCCTGTGTTCAAGGACTGCAAAAAAGGTCAGTACAAGGTGATAAGCTTCTATGCCAAGAAGGCCAGAGGCATGATGGCTCGTTACCTATTGGAGCAAGAGGAACAGAGTCTGGAGCGGTTAAGGGCATTCAACAGCGCCGGCTATTATTACAGTGAAGCCGAGTCCAGCACTGATAATCCAGTGTTCCTGCGGGAAGAACAGAGCTGATAGTGTTTCCTGTATATAAAGATAAGAAAGCCGTTCATTATTGAACGGCTTTCTATATAGAAGGCGGCAGTGATTTACTGTTTGGCAGGCAGTGGCCGCAGTTCCAGTTCAGACTGTGCCATCAAATAGGCGAACTGGGCATAGGCCGCAATGTTTTGTGCCAGCGCCTTAGGAGCTATCTTGTCCAGGGTATCGTTGGGGGTATGGTGGTAGTCGAAGTAATCGGTACCATCCTGGCGCAGGGAGGCGACAGGCACGCCACTGGCCGGCAGCATGGAAACATCCGGGCCACCATAGGCGCTGTTGTCACCGGCGGCAACGCCGTTTCGCTGCATCACCTGGGTCAGTTGCTGTAGTTTGGGCAGCACTTGGTCATTGACCTGAAAGTCAATGCGGTAGATAGGGCCAGCCCCGAAATCGGATTCGGCGGCGATATAGTGTTTATCCAGCTCTGCAGCGTGGGCTTTGGCATAAGCCTTACCACCAACCAAGCCTATCTCTTCGGCCGCATAAAGCACGACACGTACTGTGCGTGCAGGTTTTACAGGTAAATCCTGGATAAGCTTCCCGGCCGCAGTGACAATCGCGACTCCGGCACCGTCATCTATGGCCCCTGTACCTTCATCCCAGGAGTCCAGATGAGCCCCTATCAGCACGATTTCATCTGGCTTGCTGCTGCCGGTGACTTCGGCGATGACGTTATAGGAAATGGCGCTGCCCTTGTTCTCGGGTGACATCTTTAACGTGAGAGTTATATCTGCAGAGCGCTTGAGCATGGCATTGACAAGATCGGCATCCGGCGCCGACATGGCCGCAGCCGGGATCCGCTTCAAGCCTTCTTCATAGCGCATGGTACCTGTGTGAGCCATACGGTCATGATCTGTACCTATCGAACGGATAACTATTGCCAAGGCTCCTTTACGCGCCGCCTCTATGGCGCCTCTTGAGCGGCCACCTACGCTCTTGCCGTAACCTTTACCTGTCTTGTGGCGCTCGGTTTTCTGATCGATAAAGACAATTTTCCCGGCAACATCATCAGGATTGGCTTCTTTAAGTGCAGCCAGGCTGTCAAAGCGGACTATCTTGGCCGTAATGCCCTCTGCCGGGGTGGCAACGCTGCCGCCTAAGGCCGTGATGACCAGAGGCTGTTGGAAGGGGGCCACTATGCTGGCGCTGGCTTCACCGCGCTCCCACACTGGGACTTCCACCGCTTCCTTATAGACACGGTCAAAACCCAGTGACTGTAGCTTTTTCTCCGCCCAGGCAACCGCCATGGCGTCTTTTGGGCTACCGGCCAGGCGAGGGCCGACTTCCACTGTTAAAGATTCCACAATTTGAAAGCCGAGGTCAGAATCTAGGGCTTTTTGCTGCAATGATTCAGCAAGCAGTTGATTTGTATTGGAAGGAGAGGGGGATTGACAACCAATAAGTGAAGAAATCAACAGTGGGAGTAACAGGGCGGTTCGATAGTTTTTCATGTGTTTCCTTTGTTTTTATTAGGTATGTCCCATTTTTGAAAACAATCTAACAAAAAGTGTGCTTTATGTCCCGACTATCTCCGTAAGGCAAGGCTATATTAGGGACGGAGTTTGTATTAGGAGAATAGGCTCGTCATGAATATTGAGTTGATGCAGCAGCGAGCGGACCATGCCGTCGTATTATTGAAGGCGCTGGCCAATGAGAGGCGTTTATTTATTCTGTGCTATCTCCTGAGTGAGGGAGAGATGTGCGTTGGGGAAATGAACAAGAAACTGGGATTGAGTCAGTCGGCTTTGTCTCAGCATCTGGCTTGGTTGCGGAAAGACAATCTGGTGGCAACCCGCAAAGAAGCCCAGACAGTGTACTATTCGCTCAAGAGTGAAGAAGTGCGCGAAATCATCAAGCTGTTGAATAACATCTATTGTCATTGATGTTATTGAATTTCAGATATAAAAAAACCGGCAAATGCCGGTTTTTTTTATGCTGGTATCGAATTAAGCAGCCAGTGCTTTGATACGAGCGTTCAGACGAGCCTTATGACGGGCAGCCTTGTTCTTGTGGATCAGGCCTTTGGTTGCCATACGGTCAAGAATGGGTTGTGCAACAGCGAAAGCTTCAGTAGCCGCTTTGTGATCGCCAGCTTTGATAGCAGCGATAACTTTTTTCACGTAGGTACGCAACATAGAGCGACGGCTAGCGTTGTGTTGACGACGCTTTTCTGATTGAAGCGCGCGCTTCTTTGCAGTCTTGCTATTAGCCAAGGTGCAACTCCTAAAAACTGGATTTGATACTTTTAAAGGCCGAGGAGAATGCCCGGTTTTCGCCACTTTGTCAATGACAATGATTGAATATCCATCATAAAGATAAATTAATCCAACCTGATTTGGCTATCCTCAACCCAACTCGTGTAAGATGTGGCGCAATTCTACCAGCAATTGCTGGCATGTGACAGAGCTTAAGTGGAATTTTTGAGACTTGTCGCCGTTTATGGCGGCTTGAGTCTTCTGGGGGAATATTTGAGCAAAAAATTGGTACGGTCCGGCGCCATTGTCAGCGTCATGACCTTGATTTCTCGTGTGCTGGGATTAGTACGGGATGTGGTAGTCGCCAACTTGATGGGCGCGGGCAGCAGTGCCGATGTGTTCTTTTTTGCCAACAAGATCCCTAACTTTTTGCGGCGCTTGTTTGCTGAAGGTGCCTTTGCTCAGGCTTTTGTACCTGTATTGACTCAGTATCAGGAGAAAGAGTCCAGCGAAGAGGTCAAACTCTTATTATCAAAGGTTGCCGGTACCTTGGGGTTATTGGTAACAGTCGTGACCCTGATAGGGGTTCTGGCTTCGCCAATATTGACCGCTTTGTTCGGAGCCGGCTGGTTTATGGCCTGGGTCAATGACGAGCCTGACGGTGCCAAGTTTGAACTGGCCTCGTTAATGCTGAAGATCACCTTTCCCTATCTATGGTTTATCACTTTCACCGCCTTGGCCGGCTCGATTCTCAATACCCGGGGCCGCTTTGCCGTTTCAGCCTTTACCCCGGTATTTCTCAATGTTGCCATTATCGCCGCTGCCCTATGGTTGAGCCCCACCCTGGATAAGCCTGAAATAGGTTTGGCCTGGGGGGTATTCTTCGGTGGTGTGATTCAGTTTTTGTTTCAAATTCCTTTTCTGCTGCAGGAAAAAGCCCTGGTCCGGCCCTCATGGGGCTGGAATCATCCGGGAGTGGTCAAAATCCGTACTCTGATGATCCCGGCACTGTTTGGGGTATCTGTGTCGCAAATTAACCTGATGCTGGATACCTTTATTGCCAGTTTCCTGGTCACAGGTTCTATCAGTTGGCTCTATTATTCAGACCGTTTGTTGGAGTTTCCGCTGGGATTATTTGGTATTGCCATCGCCACTGTTATTTTACCTGCTCTATCCAAAAACCATGTCAATGCCGAGGGTGAGGGCTTTGGTCGCACCATGGATTGGGGGATTCGTGCCATTATGCTGCTGGGTTTACCGGCCATGATGGGGCTGATTGTATTGGCTCAGCCGATGTTGATGGTGCTTTTTATGCGTGGCGCCTTTAGCATCAGTGACGTGGAAATGGCTTCCTATTCTCTGGTGGCCTACGGCACAGGTTTGTTGAGTTTTATGCTGATCAAGGTACTGGCGCCCGGATATTATGCCCGTCAGGACACCAAGACACCTGTGCGTTATGGCATCATTGCTATGGTTAGCAACATGGGTTTCAATATTATTTTTGCCGTGCCATTTGGATATGTGGGGCTGGCGATCGCCACTTCTCTGTCTGCTTTACTCAACGCTTCCCTGTTATATCGCGGTTTGCATCTGGCCGGTGTTTATCGAGTCAGCAAACAAACAATCATCTTTTTTATCAAGGCATTACTTGCTACTGTCGTGATGGTGGCCCTATTGCTCTACTTTTCTCCAGAGCAGGCGCAATGGCTTGGCTGGTCGTTTGTTGAGCGAATCAGCCATCTGTTTGCCCTGATCTTAGGCGGCGCTCTGGGGTATTTTATTGCACTGGTGCTGCTTGGGATCCGTCCATGGCGGCTCAAAGCCCGGAACTGAGGGCTGATTCTGCTGCCGAGCTGTTATATAATCCGCCAATTTACGTTTAAGCGGTCGTTGATTTCATGGAACTGATTCGCGGAATACACAATATATTGCCGGCCCATCGCGGTTGTGTGCTCACCATAGGTAACTTCGATGGTGTGCACAGGGGCCATGCCGAAGTGATAGCCAATCTGGTCAAGAAGGCACGTCACTTTGGTTTACCGGCCACCCTGATGACATTTGAGCCGCAACCGCAGGAACTGTTTCGCGGCCAGGATGCCCCTGCGCGGTTGAGCCTGCTTCGCGACAAGGTCAAACTGCTTGCTGAACTTGGAATAGACAGGCTTGTGTGTGTCAATTTCAATCAAAAGTTTGCCCAAGTGCCGGCCAAGGAGTTTGTCGAAGAGCTGCTGGTGCGTAAACTTGGGGTCAAGTATCTGGTAGTCGGTGACGATTTCTGTTTTGGACGGGCTCGTCAGGGCAATTTTGAGCTGCTTCGCTCTGCTGGTGAACAGCACGGTTTTGCGGTAGTCAGTACCCAAAGCTTTTTGGTTGGCGATCACAGGGTCAGTTCCACCATGGTCAGAGATGCGCTGGCCAAGGGCAATCTTGAGCAGGCCAGACGTTTATTGGGACATCCCTATACTCTCAGTGGTAAGGTGGCCCATGGGAAAAAGCTGGGCCGGACGCTGGGGTTTCCCACTGCCAATATCGCCATGAAGCGCAAGGTGGTTCCTGTGAGGGGCGTATTTGCGGTCAGGCTCTGGTGGGATGGCAGTGAGCAATACGATGGTGTTGCCAATGTGGGTTTTCGCCCCACGGTTCAGGGACAAAACTGCCAGTTGGAAGTGCACCTGTTTGACTTTGAAGGTGACCTTTACGGGCGTAAAGTAGAAGTGGAATTAGTGGCCAAGATCCGTGACGAGAAACCGTTCGAGTCCCTTGAGGCACTTAAGAAACAAATAATGAATGACGCTGATGAGGCTCGCGCCTTACTCAGCAATGAAGCAGGCTGAGCTCTCTTAGCTAAATTAATGGTATAGGATCAATGAGCGACTATAAATCAACTTTGAATTTGCCGGAAACCGAGTTTCCGATGCGTGGTAATTTGGCAAATCGCGAGCCAGAGATGTTGAAACGCTGGACCGAGGAGAATCTGTACCAACAGATCCGTGATAGCCGTATTGGCCGCAAGCTGTTCATTCTGCACGATGGCCCTCCATATGCGAATGGCGATATTCATATTGGTCACTCAGTTAACAAGATCCTCAAAGATATTATTATCAAGTCCAAGACCTTGTCAGGATTTGATGCGCCTTACGTGCCAGGTTGGGACTGCCATGGTCTGCCGATTGAACTTAAGGTAGAACAGAAAGTCGGTAAGCCAGGGCAGAAAATCTCTGCTGCCGAGTTTCGTGACGAGTGCCGTAAGTATGCCGCCAAACAGGTGGATGGCCAGCGCAATGACTTTATCCGTCTCGGCGTGCTCGGTGACTGGTTTAAACCTTACCTGACCATGGATTTCAGCACTGAGGCCAACATCATTCGCTCATTGGCCAAAGTGATTGACAACGGCCACCTGCACAAAGGGGTTAAGCCGGTGCATTGGTGTACCGACTGTGGTTCTGCCCTGGCCGAAGCCGAAGTGGAATATGAAGACAAGACTTCACCGGCTATAGACGTGGCTTTTACCGCTGTGGACAAGACTAAAGTTTTGGCCGTTTTCGGGGTTACTGAGTATCAAGCGCCAGTTTCCATGGTTATCTGGACTACCACTCCCTGGACCTTACCTGCCAACCGCGCGCTGTCTCTGAGCCCGGATTTGGACTATGTGCTGGTGGAGATTGAGTCTGAAGACGGCGCCAAGCAAGCTGTTATTCTGGCGGAAGCCCTGGTGGAAAGCTGTATCACTCGTTATGGCGTCAAGAGCCATCAGATCCTTGGTCGTGCCAAAGGTGCCGAGCTTGAGTTGATGCAGTTCCAGCACCCTTTCTATGATTTCAGTGTGCCGGCGATTCTTGGCGATCATGTGACCACCGAATCCGGTACCGGTGTGGTACACACAGCACCTGGACACGGTCAGGACGACTTTGTGGTTGGCCAGAAGTACGGTCTGGAAGTGGCTAATCCTGTGGGTGATAACGGCGTTTACAAGGCGGATACCCCGCTGTTTGCCGGCAAACACGTGTTCAAGGCCAATGATGAAATTGTGGCGCTGCTGCAGGAAAAAGATGTCTTGCTGCACCGTGAAGCCTATCGTCACAGCTATCCACACTGCTGGCGCCACAAGACTCCTATTATTTTCCGCGCCACACCGCAGTGGTTTATCTCCATGGATAACAAAGGACTGCGTGCTCAAGCCATGGGTGAAATCGAGCAAACCCAGTGGATCCCTGATTGGGGACAGAGCCGGATTGAGAAGATGGTCGAGAATCGTCCTGACTGGTGTATCTCGCGCCAGCGTACCTGGGGCGTGCCTATCACTCTGTTTGTTCACAAGGAAACCGAAGAGCTGCATCCAGATAGCGTGGCCTTGATGGAGCGTGTTGCTCATCGCATTGAGCAGCAGGGCATTCAAGCCTGGTGGGATCTGGACGAGTCTGAGCTCCTGGGTGAAGATGCAGCACAGTACCGCAAGGTGACCGACACTCTGGATGTTTGGTATGACTCAGGTTCTACCTTCTCCTCAGTGGTTGCCGCCCGCCCTGAATTCCAGGGGCAGGGAATTGACCTCTATCTGGAAGGCTCTGATCAGCACCGTGGTTGGTTTATGTCATCACTGATGATTTCAACCGCCATGAACGGCAAGGCACCTTACAAGCAGGTATTGACCCACGGCTTTACCGTGGATGGCAAGGGCCGCAAGATGTCCAAGTCTATCGGCAATGTGATTGCACCACAGCAGGTAACCAACAAACTGGGCGCCGATATTCTGCGTCTGTGGGTGGCTTCTACCGACTACAGCGGTGAAATGACGGTATCCGATGAGATCCTCAACCGTAGCGCCGATGCTTATCGCCGTATCCGTAACACAGCCCGCTTCCTGCTGGCCAACCTGAGCGGTTTTGAGCCAGAGACAGACATGATCGCCATCGAAGACATGGTGGCGCTGGATCGCTGGGTGGTGCGCCGCGCCGCCAAGCTGCAGGAAGAGTTGTTGGAAGCCTATGATGCTTACAACTTCCACATAGTGACCCAGAAGCTGATGCAATTCTGCTCGGTTGAATTGGGCAGCTTCTATCTGGATATCATCAAGGACAGGCAGTACACCGCCAAGCGTGATGGTCACGCCCGTCGCAGTTGTCAGTCGGCTCTGTATCTGATTGCCGAAGCCATGGTGCGTTGGGTTGCCCCTATCCTCAGCTTCACTGCCGATGAAATCTGGCAGTTGCTGCCGGGTAAGCGCGACGCCTATGTGTTTACTCAGGAATGGTTCCAGGGCCTCAAGGCCGTACAGCTGGACTCAGATCTGAGTGATGAATACTGGGCTCAGTTGCTGCAGGTTCGTGATGAAGTCAACAAGGCTCTGGAACAGGGCCGCCGCGATAAACTAATCGGCGGCGCGCTGGAAGCCGAGGTAACTCTGTTTGCCGATGCGGCGCTGACCGAAGCTCTGGCCAAACTGGGTGACGAGCTGCGCTTTGTGCTGCTGACCTCCAAAGCCGTGGTTAAGCCGCTTGGCGATGCGCCTGCCGATGCCCGTGAAACTGAGCTGGCATCACTTAAGCTCAGCGTCGCCAAGTCCGAAGCGGCCAAGTGTGACCGCTGCTGGCACCACAGAGAAGACGTTGGCCAGATCGCCGAGCATCCACTGCTGTGTGGCCGCTGTGTGACCAATATCGAAGGAGAAGGTGAACAGCGCCTGTTCGCCTGAGGATAATAAACATGCCCGCAGACTGGAAACAAAGTGGCCTGCGCTGGTATTGGGTGGCTGTGTTGGCCTTTTTGGCTGACCAGCTGTCCAAACAGTGGGTATTGGGTAACTTCAAGCTGTATGAATCGGTGCAGCTGTTGCCTTTCTTTAATCTAACCTATGTGCGCAACTACGGCGCCGCCTTCAGCTTCCTCAGCGATGCCGGCGGTTGGCAGCGTTGGTTATTTACCGCCGTCGCTGTCGGTTTCAGTGTGTTGCTGACCGTTTGGCTCAGACGGCAATCGGCCGGATTGTGGCGCCTCAACCTGGCTTACACCCTGGTAATAGGCGGCGCCCTGGGAAATCTTGTCGATCGCCTGATGCACGGTTTTGTGGTGGACTTCCTCGATTTCTACTGGAAAACCAGTCACTACCCGGCATTCAATATCGCTGACTCGGCTATCTGTGTTGGCGCAGTCCTGATCATCTGGGATTCATTTTTCGGCGGTGACAAGGCCGCAGCCAAGCAGAATGAAGCCAAGGAGTAACACAGATGTCTGATGTGAAATCCCTCTTGTGTCACCTGAATATACTGCTGGAAGACGGCTCGACCGCCGACAGCACCAAAGCCTCCGGTAAACCCGCCCGGCTCAATATCGGTGACGGCAGCCTGAGCCCGGCGTTTGAGGCTGAGCTTCTTAAGCTGAAAACCGGCGACAATCACAGCTTTACCTTGGCCCCTGCCGATGCTTTCGGCGAGTCCAATCCCGATGCCATTCATCACTTGGATCGCAGCCGATTCCCGGCAGATATGACGCTGGAACCCGGCGTTATCGTCAGTTTCGCCGGCCCTGGCGGCAGTGAAATACCCGGAATTGTCAGGGAGATAGCCGGTGATTCTGTCACAGTGGATCTGAACCATCCGCTGGCGGGCCACCAGGTGACATTTGAACTGGAAGTATTGCAGGAGCTTTGATATGTCAGTAGCAAAATCTACCGGTCTTAACATATTGCTGGCCAATCCCAGAGGCTTCTGTGCCGGTGTCGACCGGGCCATCAGTATAGTCGAGCGGGCGCTGGAACTCTTTTCCCCGCCTATCTATGTGCGCCATGAAGTGGTGCATAACCGTTATGTGGTTGAAGATCTCAAGCAGCGCGGGGCGATTTTTGTCGACGAACTGGATCAGGTACCCGACAACAGCATAGTGATTTTCAGTGCCCATGGGGTGTCACAGGCGGTGCGCAATGAGGCCAAGCGTCGCGGTCTTAAGGTGTTTGATGCCACTTGTCCTCTGGTGACCAAGGTGCATCTGCAGGTGACCCGCGCCAGTCGTAAGGGAATTGAGTGCATTCTTATCGGTCATGCCGGTCATCCCGAAGTGGAAGGCACCATGGGGCAGTACGATAACCCTGAAGGGGGAGTCTATCTCATTGAGTCTCCGGCCGACGTGGATGCATTGCAGGTGAAAGAGCCAGACAATCTCTGCTTTGTCACCCAAACCACGCTGTCGGTGGATGATACCCTGGATATTATTGCTGCGCTGCAGAAGCGGTTCCCTTCGATTGAAGGTCCTCGTAAAGACGATATCTGCTACGCGACTCAAAACCGCCAGGATGCGGTACGTAAGATGGCCCAGGATGTGGACTTGTTGATAGTGGTTGGCTCCAAAAACAGCTCCAACTCCAACAGACTGCGCGAACTGGCGCTCAAGTCTGGCACTCAGGCCTATTTAGTGGATAACGCCGATGATGTTGAGCGGGATTGGTTTGATGGCGTCAGCAAGGTTGCCGTTACTGCCGGGGCTTCTGCTCCTGAGGTGTTGGTGCAGCAGGTGGTTGAGGCCATAGCCAAACTGGCGCCAAGTGTGGTGACCGAAGTGGAAGGGCGCAAGGAAGATACCGTGTTTGCCGTTCCGGTGGAGCTAAGGTAAGAAGCCGCGGATTTATTGCGCTTATATAAGTGAAAAGCATTTTAAGAAGAGGCTATCTAAGCCTCTTTTTTTTATGGAAAAAATACCTCTTATAAGGCTTGAATTTATTAGCGTTCTTTGTTACTGGAGATTTACATTCGACTCAACTATCATTAACAGGTATTATTGTGGTCTTGAGCTAACTATAAGATATTAAAGAACTAATAGGCTGAATTTATTGTCAAAAACATGGCATTGTCTGGAGATTTGACACAGATGAAAAAACGGAGAGAGGGATTCTCTCTGATTGAGGTTATGGTAGCGCTCGTCATTTTGGTGATAGGGCTTATCGGGATATTTAATTTACATATAGTGGCAAAGCGCGCCAGCTTTGAATCATTTCAACAGACTCAGGCGGCGTACTTTGCCAACGATATCCTCAATCGGATGAAGCTTAATAACACGGTACTGAATAATTACGACGACGGCTCTCCCTATTCCGGGGGCGGAAGTGCTCCTGCAAAATCCTGCGATGTGGCCCTTGGCGCCACGGTGACCTGCACTGCTGCCGAGACCCTGGCCTGGGATCTTTACCAATGGCAAGAACTCTTTACCGGCGCCGCTGAAGCCGTGGGCAGCCAGAATGTCGGCGGCCTCGACAGTGCTACCGCTTGTCTGAATGTCAATGGAAGCAATGTCACTATTGTGATGGCATGGCGAGGCATTCAGGAAACCGCCGGCACCGCCTATGAAACGACTGACTGCGGCAGTAGCTTGGGTAAGCGCCGGCGGGTCTTTATCCTCAAGACAGTGATCAATCAAGGTTAAGGCGGTGAGTGTGAAAAATTCAAAGCAGTCGGGTTTTTCTCTGGTAGAACTCATGGTGGCCATGGTCATCAGTCTGTTTCTGGCGCTCGGATTGTTCGCCATGTTCAGTATGTCTGCCACTAATGTTACTACCACAGGGCAGTTCAATCAGTTACAGGAAAATGGCCGTATTGCGTTGGCCATCATGGTGCCGGATCTGAGTCAGGTAGGCTTCTTTGGCGATATGACAGGGACAGATTTCGTGCTGGGTACCAACGCTCGGGTCGATGATGCTGTCGGGACAGATTGTATTGGACAAGGGCTCAACAATGCCACTCTGCCCAATGGCCAACCGGCCCACTTCAGACGTCTTTGGGGGTATGAGGCCGGGGTGAGTGCCGGCTCACTGAGCTGTGTCAATTCAGCGATGACAGGGACAGATGTGATTCAGATTAAACGACTGGTAGGCCCTCCCGGAGCCACCAGTGGTTTTCGGGTGGCAGCAACGGCCAGCCAGGCGGTGTTTTTTAAAGATACAGATCCCGGCCTTGAAAACCAGAGGGTGTGGGAATACCAACACCATGTCTACTTTATTAAAGACAACAACGGCGTGCCGGTTCTGACCCGCAAATCACTCTCTGCCAGCGGAATGAACGTAGACGAGCCCTTGGTCGAGGGTATCGAAAACATGCGTATTCTCTATGGTTTCGACGAGAACGGTGATGACACGGCCGATAGCTTTATGCCGGTACAGAATGTGACGGATCTGATGTGGGACAACCAGTTGTTCCAGCGAATAGTGGCCTTGAGAATATTTTTATTGGTGCGTTCGCCCAATGCTGACAATAGTTACACCAATAATGCGACTTACTCACTGGGCGACAAAACCGGCGACAGAGCCATCAGTGGTGGTGGCGATAACTTCCGCCGGAAAGTGGTTTCGACCACAGTGGTACTTGAAAACCCTGTGTTGATTAGGAACTAAGCAGATGAAAATAAGACAACAGCGGGGAGTCGTACTATTCTTCGCACTTATCCTCTTGATTATTCTGACCCTGATTGGGGTGGCTCTGGCAGTTAACTCCAGTCAGTCGCTGCGTATGGCCGGCGCCGGTGCCGAGCGGGTGGAAGCCAAGGCCTTGGCCGACGGTGGTTTGCAGGCGGTATTGAATGCCAAGAGCCAAGCAGAATTGGCGACAATGACAGCGATAGATACAGGCAACAGCTATTCGGGTGGCACTCAGGTTTTGACGCCTCTGCCATTAAAGAGTGATGGCACTGTGGATGCCAGGAATGTTTCCTGTCAGCGTAGCAGGGATGCCAGCGGTACAGATCTTATCAAGTGCCGAAGAGTGGAGGTTTCCAGCCAGGTTAGGTACGGCCGGGACAACCTCGGGCAACTGACAGTTATCGAAGGAGTTGAGCAGGAAGTGCTTAACGGGAGCGGATCATGAAACTCAAAAAGTGTTTATGCGGTTTGTTGTTTGTGCTGGTTGGCTCTTCCGGGCAAGTCTCGGCCGATGATACAGACCTTTACTTGATCCCGCCGCCAAATCAGGGACGAGCCAAGGTGCTGATTATTTTTGATAATTCGGCATCAATGGATACCATAGAAACCGGAGTGCCAGGAGGATATGATCCAACCGAAGAGTATCCCCCTGTCGGTTCCTCGAATTCCTATCAAGGAAGGATGATCTACTTTACCGTCGGCTCCGGGATGGATGAAAGTTCATTACCTGTGCCGGACAGCCCTTCGGAATCGCGCCGTTTCAACGATGCTCTCAATGGTTGCGCCGTCGCTAAAACCGCCTTGGATCGCTATGGTCGTTTTACCGGTTATATCCGAGAGTTTGTGTTTTCCGGTAATGCCAAGGGAACCTGGCAGCAGATAAAAGAAAACAGTGGCGCCGAAAAGAACAACCCGGTGGACTGTTGGGAAGATATTGAAGCCGCCAATCCAAGCAATAACGGTATCACAGTAGATGGGGTTACCTATGGTGATGGCTATCCACAGAATAGCGTCAAAGTGGGTAAAAACTATATTCCATACAGCAATGAAGCAAATGCACTCAGCAACGCGCAATCCATGGGCTTTAACCAAGGCGAGCTGGTAACCTTATACACTGACAATTATCTGCGTTGGTACACCCTATATAAGAATGGCGACTTGGATGATACTCAGGACCTCAGCAGACTGGATATTGCCAAGACAGCTATCGCCGGGGTGATAAGTTCGATGCCGACGGTTGATTTTGGCCTGGCGGTATTCAATATGAACTATCGCTATGAGGGGGATCGGGATGGTGGCCGAATCGTCGCCGGTATTCGTAGCCGCACGGCGCCTGAGAAAGAAACCCTGATCAGTACGGTTGAAAACCTGCCGGCCGAAACCAACACTCCACTTTGTGAAACTTTGTTTGAAGCCTATCGGTACTTTAGCGGCGGCCCGATTACCTTTGGCCACAGTGATAGGAACTATAACAGTGGCTCGATAAAGTATACCGCCAACAGGCCTATGTATGACACGACCATTGAGAATAGCGGCAATTATAAGTCTCCCATGAGTGTCTGTAGCGATATTGCTTATATCATCTATATTACCGATGGGGTGCCAACGCTGGACTCATCTGCCGATGCCACGATTCAATCCATTACAAGCGCTTCGGGGGTGAACTCCGACGGTAATTACAGCCCATACACCTATGAAGTAGATTATTACGGTAGAGAAAAGAAGAGCTATCTGCCGGCGCTGGCCAGTTACATGTATCGCAACGATATTTTGCCGGCCACGGAGAAATTCCAAAGGGTGGTAACTCACACCATAGGTTTTGCGCTGGATGAGGGATCTGCGGCCGAGCCCTTGCTGGAAGAGACAGCCAGACGAGGAAAGGGCAAATACCATGCTGCCAATAGTGTGGCCGATCTGCAGCAGGCCTTCAGCAATGTGCTTGACAGTATCACGGACGAAGGACAAAGGTTTTCGGCGCCAGGGGTAGCCTTCAGTAATGCTGACCCAACCCGTACTCTTGACTCTGCCTATTATGCCTTGTTCAGCCCATCTCAAGGGCCCAAGTGGGCCGGTAACCTGAAGAAGTTGAAGGTGAACTCTTCTGGCGTACTGATAGATGCCAACGACAGACCGGCTATCTCAAGTTCGGGTGGTATTGCAGACACGGCTTGTAGTCTATGGAGTAACTGCTCTCCGGACCCTGATGGCAACGATGTACAGGAAGGCGGTGCAGCCAGAACCATAGTACCTGACAGCCGTACTCTCTACAGTAACATCAAGGTGGGTGGTGGCCTGGCGCCCCTGAGCAAGAATCAGGCTTCCAGCTATGCCGGTGGTGACCTTGCCTTGTTGACTCATATGAACATGAGTGTAGCCGCCGGTACAGAAAGCTCTGAGCTGGAAAAAGCCTTTGAGTGGATCAAGGGCAAAAATGTCGATAAAGATGAAAATGGCGAGTTTACCTCTGACGATTACAACGGGGTTCGCGGCGATATCATGGGTGACCCCATGCACTCGCAACCGCTTGCCATTGACTTTGGTGGCGATGGCAATAGCAATGTGCGCATTTTCGTTGGCACCAACCATGGTATGTTACATGCCTTCAAAGACACGGGTAGCAGTGTTGAAGAGAGTTGGGCCTTTATGCCCTATGAGCTACTCAGTAATGTGCAGGAACTCAGAGATAACAGCTATGCCAATGGTCACAGTGTTTATGGCATAGATGGCTCGCCGGTTTCCTATTTGGAGCGCAACGACTCGGGTGCCATTACCAAGGCTTGGATCTTCTTCGGCATGCGCCGGGGCGGGAGTTCTTACTATGGCTTCGATGTTACCGCCCCGGATTCACCTCGAATGATGTGGCGGATTGACAACAATAGCGCCGGGTTTGCCAATATGGGGCAGACTTGGTCGACACCGGTTGTGACTAAGGTGCCGGGTTCAGATAAACCTGTAGTGATCTTCGGCGGTGGTTACAATCTGGGATATGACGCCAACACAGGCAGCAACTCAGATGGCCGCAATGTGTACTTGGTCGACGCCGAAACCGGGGTACTCAAGCATAGCTTTGGTGTCGATGGTGGCACAGCGTTGACCGGCATAGAACACAGCATTGCCGGTTCAATAGCCACTCTCGACAGCAACAGCGATGGCGCTACAGACAGGTTATATGCCGCAGACCTTGGTGGTAATGTCTGGCGCATGGATATGCCTTCAGAAAACACCTCCAGTTGGAGTGGCTTCAAGTTTGCCTCTGTGGGCGGCGCGCTGGCATCTTCCGATCGCCGCTTCTTCTATGAACCTGTGGTGGCCCAGACGGTATTTACCAATGTCACCCGGGTGACGACGACAGATGCCGACGGTAACACCAGTACTACTACGGCATATCAAAACGTACCTTATGATGCCGTCACGCTCGGCAGTGGTAACAGGGCATCACCACTGGCTACCGATGCCGAAGATATGTTCTTTGTGCTGCAGGATCGCAACGTGGTGACCAAGACTTTTGGCGGCTCAGGTGCGACAGTGCCCAGCCCGATCACTTTGGCCAACCTTTACAATGTGACATCAGCGGCGCCAAGCAGCGACAGTGAGAATATCGACTTTGGTACCAAGCTGGGCTGGTACTATAACTTCTCTGTCATTGGTGAGAAGAGTCTGTCACCTTCGGCCATCATCAAAGGGCGTGTCTACTTCACCTCCTTTGTGCCGGCACAGTCGACACCCGAAACTGAAAATAGCTGTCTCATCTCTTCGACCGGACGCTTGTACAGTTTCGACCTGCATAAAGGCGGGCGTTACAATTATGAGTTTTTGGAAGTGTGTGAGGATTGTATTCCTCAGCCACCCAAGATCATTACCCCGCCCAAAGATCCAGATGACCCGGATAATCCGGACAATCCAGATGCTGCCTTGATTATTGGTCGCGGTGAGTGTGATGAAACCGGTGAAAACTGTTCCGGTACAGTGGCGCTGGATACAGGCCTGAGTACCAACAAGATTTATTATCATGTGAATGAGTAGGATAAGAGATGAAAAAAGCAGCGGGTTTTACCCTGATTGAAGCCATGATCACTGTGGTCATTATCGGCATACTGGCGGCGATCGCTTATCCCTCTTATGTGCAGTACATTGCCAAGAGTACCAGGGCTGAGGCTCATGCAGCCTTGATGCGACTGGCCAATCTGCAGGAGCAGTACTATTTGGACAATCGCACTTACGCCACGGATATGACCAAACTGGGGCTCAATGCCAGCCCCTTTATTACTGAAAATGGTCACTACAGCATAGCGTCAACCGGCACCGGCAGTTTTACCCTGACAGCAACGGCGCAAGGGGTACAGGCCAGTCGTGACAGCAAGTGCAAGACGCTGACCTTGACTGACGCCGGGGTTAAAGGCGGCGCCTCTGCGGAGTGTTGGAAATGATGAAATCAATCAAATATGGCTTGTTGCTCATCTTGCCCGGTATCGTTTTGACAACTCATGCCGCCGAGCGGCAGGAGGTGAAGTGTCACTTGATCACCAGCAAGGGAGAGCAAATTGCCTTTTATCGTTGGGATCTGGAAAAGCAGCCGCTATTGATGGCGCGTTTGAGTAGCAAGCCGCTCAAGGATACTCAGGGGAAACGTTACTATATCAAGCAGGCCAGTGAGTGTGTGTTGCTCAATGAGGAGTTCAGCTCTGAAAAGGCCCGTAAGTTGGATGAGGTAACTCTGAGATAGCTTTCACCCAGGCCTATGAAGTCTGAGCCTATTGTGGTTAACAGCAATAGGCTCGCAATAGATCTTTCCAGGTCACTATGCCGACAATCTCACCGTTTTCCAGTACCGGCAGTGAACCTATATCTTTCTCCAGCAGTAGTCTGGATGCCTGAGCCAAGCCTAGATGAGGCGCAACGGTCACAGGATTACGGCTCATCACTTGATGCACCCGCTTATTGAGGGTCTCCAGATCTCTGCTGGTGGCCGTTTCGCTGCCAAGATTGGGGCTTAAGGCCCGCAGCAGATCCCGTTCGGACAAGACGCCTTCCAGCTTGCCTTCATCATCCACCACCAGCAGATGATGAAAGCCTGCATGATGAAATATCTCTTTGGCCACACTCAGGCGGTCGTCCATTTCCACTGTGACGACCCGGGTGATCATGATATCGGCGATGCAGAGCTGCATAGGGATCCTCCATAACCTTTTCTTTGTTATATCAGAGCCCTGTCAATAATGCTAACTCGGAGCGTTGTCATCTTGCTGATTGAGTTCCTGCAGATGACAATCGATATAGCGGCTGCGTTTCTTGAACTTGAGTTTGTCCAAGTCCACCAGCACCAAACCATCAATACAGTCGGCAAAGTCGGCATCCACTCCAAAGGCGAGGAAGCGCACCCCATCAGGCTGGCAAAGTTCGCCGTATTGCTTGTAGAGAGTTGGCACAGCGGCGCCCATACTGGCAAGGGTCTGCTTGAGCAGTTTGAACGCGCCTTGGTAATCTGAATCAACATAGAGCTTATCCAGTTCAGCCTGGCGCTCAGGAGGCAGACCAAAAGGCGTGAAAGACTGTGCCAGCTGTGTCTTACAGGGAAACTGCTGCAGGTAGAAGTGCACCAACATCTCCTTGGCCTGTGCCGGCAACTGATTGCTTATGGTCACAGGACCGAAAAGGTAGCGGTAGCCGGGATGACGAGCCAGAAAGGCACCTATGCCGTACCAGAGATAATCGAGACTGCGCTTTCCCCAATATTTAGGTTGCACAAAGCTGCGGCCGAGTTCCAGGCCCTTGGCGAAATAGGGAGCAAATTCTGTTTGATAGTGAAACAGTGACTCACTGTAGAGGTTTTCACCTGCACTGTGCAAGCGGGCGACTTCGGCAAAACGGTAGGCGCCGACTATCTCCAGCTCCTTGGGATCCCAGAGTACCAGGTGTAGATAACTGGAGTCGTATTTGTCTATGTCTCTGCGTTTTCCTGTGCCTTCACCCACGGCGCGAAAAGCCAGCTCCCGCAGCCGACCTATTTCCCGCATCACTGGGCTGCTGCCCTGATGGCGATAGAGGAAAATCTGCTTGTCATCCTGAGTTTGACCAAGCTGTTCGCACTGCAGTAAAGCCTGTTGCAACTCACGACGTTTTTCCGGATGGGCGATGGCGCTCTGGGTGTTGAACAGTGGGCTGCGGTTCTTGCCTATGCGATAGAGGTGGTTCTTCAGCAGGCTGACCCGGGTTTTAAGCGGGAAGTCACTGCCGCTGACCGCTTCGGCCGGGATAAGCTCGCCGATACGCACCGGCAGAGTATTACTGGCTTGTTTAAACATCTCCTTGACCAACAGCAGGGTAGCCAAAGGTTTATACAAGATGGAAGCACCGTAAAAGGTCGCCGAGTTCTTGGCATCGACATACATGGGCAGCAGCGGCGCATTGCAGTTGATAGCCATCTTCAGGAAGCCTGTTTGCCACTGGGTATCGCGAATGCCGCTTGGTCTGAGTCTGGATACCTCACCCGATGGAAAGATGAGCACAGCGCCTTCACTGCGCAGATGTTGATGGATCTTCTCCAGGTGTTGTCTGGGGGTTCCGCCTGTCATATTGCGAACCGGCAGCAGGATGTTGTGCAGTGGCGTCAGTGTCATCAACAGCTCGTTGGCAACCACTTTAATGTCAGGCCTGACTTCGCTGATTAGTTTTATCAGCACCAGAGCATCCAGCGAACCTATTGGATGATTAGCGAAGATAACGACCCGGCCCTGATGGGGAATGTTTTCCACCTCACTGTCCGGAACCGTATAGCTGACGGCAAAGCTTTCCAGCACTTGTTCAACAAAATCCACGCCCTTGAGAAAACTGAATTGGCCGGCGATATCATTGCACTCCCGCTCATTAAGCAGATAACGCAGTAAGGCCTTGGTTGGCTTGGCGAGCCAAGGCTTGCTGTTGATATTGGGCAGATTGGATTCCACGACTTTATCGACGGTAAACATCATAATGGGGTACCTGATTTAAGCAGCTTGTTGTTCTTGTCCCTGCCAGGCGAAGCGTTTCAGTACTTCGGTCCGGCCCAGTTGTTCATTCCAGCGCTCGAGTTGCAGCTCGCCCTCGAGGGTTTCAGTCAATAGAGTGCAGTTCTCTACCCAGTCACCATCATTGGCATAGATAAAGCCGCTCATTTCCGTGAGCTCCGGCTGGTGAATATGGCCACAGATGATGCCGTCCACCTTCTGCTTGCGGCCATAACGCACCACGGCTTCGCGAAAACTGTTGATGGCTTGCTGGGCCTTGCCGACTCTTTGCTTGATAAAGCCGGCCAAAGACCAATAGGGATAACCGAGACGGCGGCGAACCTTGTGCAATTGGCGGTTGAGAAACATCAATACATCGTAGAGGTGATCGCCGAGGCGGGCGGTGATACGGCCGATACAGACTTCGGAGTCAAATTGATCGCCATGCAGCATCAGCAGGGTTTTGCCGCTCAGGGTTTGATGTCGGTACTCTTTGCTGATAATGACATCGGCGAGTTGCAGCTGGTGGTAATCCTTAAACAGCTCGTCATGGTTGCCGGGCAGATACACCAGCTTGATGCCGCTCTGTGCCATTTGCAGCAGTTTTTGCAGCAGTTGGTTGTGACTCTCGGGCCAGAATACCCGGCGTTTGAGGGCCCAGATATCGACTATGTCCCCCACCAGATACAGCACCTTGGGCTGAACGCTGTTTAGGAAATGCAGCAGATATTCGGCCTTGCAGTCAATGCTGCCCAGGTGAATATCCGAGAGCCAGAGGGCGTTGAGCTTGATGACAGACTCGGCTGCGCGGCGGGAGGATGGGTGAAATGTCGATGGTTTTGCTACCAATGACTTGCTGTCTTTCATCGCGGCTCCTGGATAAAACCAGTGAAACGGGTTTGACTGTGAAAGACTCTAAGTCAGTTATTTGACCTTGAAGTGACGTCTTGATGACCTTATTGTGACGCCCCTGAACTTACCTCTATATCATTTGGCAGTATGATGCGGAACTCGCTGCCATGACCCGGTGCACTGATCAGACGGATCTCGCCGCCAAGTACTTGAGTCACCAGGTTATAGACTATGTTCATCCCCAGGCCACTGCCGCCTTTACCGCGTTTGGTGGTAAAAAAGGGAACAAAAATATTCTGCTGTACTTCGGTATTCATGCCGCAACCATCATCACGGTAGACAAGCTCTATGCCGTTATCTGTGCGGCTGACATTGAGCGACATCCGTCCCTCGCTTCCTTCTGGAAAGGCGTGTACCAGTGAATTGGTAAAGAGGTTACTGATAATTTGGTAAAAGACGCCCGGAGTGGAGTTGAGGGTGATGTCGGCCGGGCATTGATAGCTGTACTTGTGAGGCGAGCGGTGCAGCATGGGGTTGAGCGACAGGAAAATCTCATCCAGATAGTGCCCCAGGTTAAATTCCCGCAGTTCTTCATGGGATTGATCGACGGAGAGCTGTTTGAAGCTGCGGATCAGCTTGGCGGCGCGTTCCAGGTTGGTCAGCATCAGTCGGCTGCAGTCGGCCACTTCACTCTGGTACTGTTCGAAATCCTGCTGATCGACATCCTCGGCGTAAAAGCGCTTGTTGAAGGCTTTAACATTCTCCGCCAGATGCGAAGCCGCGGTGACACAGATGCCTATGGGAGTGTTGACTTCATGGGTGATGCTGGCAACCAGACCACCAAGTGTGGCCATTTTCTCCTTATCCAGCAGTTCAGACTGCGCCAGTCGTAACTCTTCCAGGGTGTGGTTCAGTTCATCATTGCTCTGTTGCAGCGCTTCAGTGCGCTGTTTAACCCTCTGCTCCAACTCCTGATTGAAGCGACGCAGTGCCGATTCGGTTTCTTTCAGTTTCTGAATATCCTTGATGGTTCCTGTAATCCTTAAAGGGCGCCCCTCTTGATCCCTGGTCATGACCCGGCCACGGTTGAGTACCCAAAGCCAGCTGTCGTCCTGGGTCTTGCCGCGATAGCTGAGTTCAAATTCTTGCCGGCCTTTATGAAGGCAGGCATCAATCTCGGGCCAGATGAGCGGCAAGTCTTCGGGATGGACACAGCGCTCCAGCGTATCTTTCAGGTGGGTTTCGGGCTCGGGATACCAGAGAAATGCGTTATTGCGATTGGCCTCCTGTGCCTGCAAATCCCAATCCCAAAACTCATCGCCACTGCCGATAAGTGCCAGTTGCAGCTTTTGCTCGCTGCTCGCCACCTGTTGCAGCAGTTTTCGTTGCTCAATAAACTTCTGCCACCTGTTATAGGCAAAGCCAAATATCAGGCTCAGCAACAATAAGCTGTAAATAGTATAAGCCCAGGGGCTTTGCCAGGGCCTGGGGGTTATGCTCAGCAGCAGGCTCTGCGCCGGGCTGGTATTGCCGTCAATATCCACAGCTCTGACCATAAAGCGATAGTCACCGGGTTTGAGCGCCGGGAAGAAGGCGGTTCTGGCCCCCCGGGTATTGAGCCACTCCTGCTGCATGCCTTCGAGTTTGTATTGATACTCAAGATGCCTGGCGTGATGCAGGTTCGGGCTGTGGAATTTGAGACTCAGCGGCAAGGCATCAACCCCCAGAACCAGTTTCTGTCGGCTCCAGGGTTTTGGTGCGTGCTCTTGTGTTTGCCCCAGGGCCTGCAGTTCATCTATGATCGGCTGCGCCGGAGGTTTCCTCGCTGGTAAAGCGGGGGGCTGGATATGGTTGAGACCTTTTACACCGCCGAGAAACAAGCTACCGTCCCGATCGAGAAACCCGGCGCCAAAGTTGAACTCGTTGGCTTGCAAGCCATCTTCATAAGCAAAATTCCGGCTTGTGCCTGTTGCGGGATCCAGCCATGACAGGCCGCTGGCGCTGCCAATCCAGAGTTTGTTGTCGGCATCATGTTGCATCAGGTAGGCGACATCGCCTATCAGGCCGTGTTGGCGATCAAACATTTGATACTGCCCGCTATCCGGGGTGAATGAGAATACGCCGTCACTGGATGCTATCCATAACTGTCCATCCGGATGTTGGTAGATGGAAAACAGATGCTTGCTGGGTAGAGGGACTTCAGTATCCGTGGACCAATGAGATACACTGCCATCCGGCTTGAGCCTGAATAGGCCTTCACCGTAACTGGTGATCCAGATATTGCCGCCGTTATCCTCCAGTATCGAAGTGGTTTCTGTTTTGGGCAGCGGCGTGGCATCCGGCGCGGCAAAGCCTTTTTCGATACCAAGATAACGGCTGACTCCGGCTTCTTTGGTTGCTATCCAGGCAATGCCACTTTGATCAAAGGTTAAACTGTAGAGGGTGTTGGCCGGTAGTGAGCCCGGTTCATTGGCCTGATGGCGATAGTGCAGATAGCTGTCGCGCTCGGCATTGAAGATCAGTAAGCCTTCGCCCCGAGTGCCAATCCACAGCCGGCCCTGACTGTCTTCTTTGATAAAACCGATAAAGGCCTTATCCAGCAGTTGGCTTGCTAGCGGCGAGGGTTTGAAGCCTTGAATTTTGCCTGAGTCAGACTCCAGTGCCTGATAAAGGCCGCTGGCGGTGCCGACCCAGAGTTGCCCCAGATGATCGCGAAAAATCGCTCTGACATCGCCATTACCCAGGTTGTGGTTCTCGAAACTGTTGGGGAGCAGTTTTCCCATGGCTTCCTGATTGAGATCCAGCTTACCGAGACCGGCTCCCTTGGTCGCTATCCAAAGTTGGTTGCTGTCATCCAGATGCAGCGTCTGGATGGTCTTGCCATCGCTGTTTTGTTGCCAAAGAAGCTCCCGGGTTTGAGGTGTAAACCGCACTAGACCGAGTTTATCCACCGCCAACCAGAGACGTTGCTGTGGATCCAAAACCATATGCCGAATGCCGGCATCGCCAAGTTGGTTGATGGAGTAAGGCACGGCCTCGGTTCCCAAAGACCAGTGCCAGAGCGTTCCTTTGCTTGCGAGCCATAAACTGCCGTCTTTGGCCTGTATCAGAGACTCTACCTGAGCAGACTGCGGCAATATTGTCATCTGTTGCCAGGACTTGCTGTCATCCAGCTGCCAGAGCGAGTCTCCTGCAAGATACAAGTCGCCGGAAGGCGTTGCATAAAACCTCAGTTGTGAAACGGTATTTGTCTGAAGCTGCTGGCTATCCAGGCGTTGGCGGCGTTTTGGGTCGTAGCGCCAAACCTTGGCATCATCCATCAGCAGCCAGAGCATGCCTTGCTTGTCTTCTGCCAGCTCGCGGATCCCGGTCAGCGGCAGATCGGCTTCGGCACCCAATATTTCAAAGCGGCCACTGTCCGGATGATAAAGATTCAGGCCATCGCTCAAGGTCAGCAGCCACAACTCCTTCTGGCTTGAAAACAACAGCCTTTCAATGTGATTGCCACTAGGGCCGTGGGGAGCGTCCTGCTTACTGTAGATTCTGAAATGTTCGCCATCGAAGCGGTTGAGTCCGGCTTGTGTGGCTATCCACAGGTGACCACGATCGTCTGTGGCGAGGTCATTGACAGTGTTCATCGACAAGCCGTCTTCGGCCTGAAATTGCTCAAGGACGGGGCGATAGCCCAATGACGGCGTCAGGCTATCGAGGCACCAAAGTGCCGTAAAAAGGAGCAGCAACGCAAAGATTTTCACCGAAAAGCCTCAAAAACGAACTTTTTTCAGTGTAGATGCTGGTGGCCGAAATGCGAATTTTGTGAGCACATTCTAGTGCTTAGAAATAAAAAACGGCCGCATGTAGCGGCCGTTGTGGGGAAGTCCGGCTAAATTGCCCTTAGAACAGTAGATGTGCCATCCCGGCAATCACAGGCAGAGTAACCAGGGTTCGCAGCAGGAAGATGGCAAACAACTCCCAAATTTTCACCGGTATCTTGCTGCCGATAAGCAAGGCACCTACTTCACTCATGTAGATCAATTGGGTGACAGACAGCGCCGCAATCACAAAGCGTGTCATGTCGGATTCTATGCTGGTGGCCAGAATCGAGGGGATAAACATATCAGCAAACCCGACGACTATAGTCTTGGAGGCTTGGGTAGCTTCGGGGATCTGCATCAGTTCCAACAATGGAATAAAAGGCTTACCAAGATAGTTAAATACCGGGGTGTATTCGGCGATGACCAGAGCTATGGTCCCCAATGCCATTACGACAGGGAGCACACCGAAGATCATATCGATGACATTTTTCACCCCTTCGGAGAGCACCTTGAATACGCCACCTGTGTGGGACGCCTTGGTGAGCGCCAGATCCAGTCCCCAGGACAGAGAGTTATGACCTTTTGGCAGCGACTCATCATCTTTTTGTCTGGGGCTGCCATCAACATAAACATCCTTCTTGCGCGACAGCGGCGGCAACTTGGGCACTATTATGGCGGCAACAATACCGGCCAGACAGACTGTCAGGTAGAAGGGTACAAACATTGCCTGCAGTTTCACTTGGGTGAGTACCACAAGGGTAAAAGTGATGGAGACTGCCGAGAAGGTGGTGCCGATAACCGCCGCCTCACGCTGGGTATAGAAGCGGTTCTCATACTGTTTACTGGTCAGCAAAATACCAACGCTACCATCCCCGAGCCAGGAGGCCATACAGTCGATGGCGCTGCGTCCCGGCAGGTTGAACACCGGCCGCATCAACTTGGTCAGTAAGGTTCCGAAGAGTTCCAGCAGGCCAAAGTTGAGCAACAAAGGCAGGAACATACCGGCAAAAAAGAATACACAGAACAGCAGTGGCAACAGGCCATTCATCACCAAGGCGCCGGTGGAATCGGCTATGAGCATCTCAGGGCCAACCTGGAAGAAGGTCAGACAGATAAATATGGCGCCCAAAACCCTGACCAAGAGCCAGGCAGGGCTGATATTCAACAGGGAATTGAGAAACTTGCTGCGGCGGATAAAACCGGGGCGCAGGAGTTTCACCAATACACTGGCCGTGGCGGTAAATACCACTATGGCGCAAATTATGCTGGTCAAATAATCATTGAGCAAATTCTTGAGTTCACCGGCCAACACCGCCACAGGAATGGTCAGTTCGTTGTTATAGCTGATAGGCGTCATAAAGAGTAAGACGCCGAGCAGAGATGGCACCAGGAAGGTGAGTATGGTTGTTATGTTGCGGGGTTGTTTTTCGTCTGCCACGGTTATTACACCCTGAATCTACACTAATTGGATGAGTAACAAAGCTACTCGCCAGGGGCAATATTGGCTCTGAATGCATTTTCATTCAACCGGCCCCCGAATTTAAGGGGGCAAGATTACCCCCTTAGCGCGGCTATGTAAATTCATTCGCTGTCAGTTCTGTCTCTTTGATCACAACAGCATAGTTATTTCCTGTCCTTGCTTAATTATTATTTAAGCAGTTCCTTATGAAAAGTCCTTCAAAAAGAAATGGTTAAATATTTGTTATTCAGGCTGAACCTGGGCTTTGTCTCAGCCGAAAGTCTGTCTCAGGTTCAGCGACCTGTCGGCACTGGCCTTTAACTGCAATACGGCTTGCTCAACCTGACACAGGGCGCTGACATTGTCATTGGTGGCGCCGTGAATCGTCTGTATGCCGCCTGCTATCTCTTGCACTACTTGCCCTTGCTGGGTTGCCGCCACGGCGTTTTGTCTGGCGAGATCGTGTATTTCAGCCATCCCCTGATTAACTGTGTTGATGGACTCCACAGCCGACAATGCTTCGGTGGCGCACTCCTGTGCCTGTTGTCTACTGGCTTCCATCTCATTGGCCCACTGGGTCAGCATGCTGAACATGGCCTCTATGCTGGCAGATATACTCTTGGTGGACTGCTGGGTGCGGCCGGATAAGGCTCTGACCTCATCGGCGACCACCGCAAAGCCGCGTCCCTGTTCGCCGGCTCTGGCTGCTTCTATGGCTGCATTGAGAGCCAGCAGGTTGGTTTGGTCGGCAATGGCGTCGATTTCCGACATGGCGTTGGCAACTTGCTGTGCTTCATCGTTCAGGCGTTTGGCATTGGAAGCCGCCCTGGCAACATCATCGGCCAGGTGGAGAATATGTTCACTGTTCTGATGCATCACATCCCGGCTTTGACGACAGAGGCCATAAGCCTCATCTATACGGCCTGAGGTTGCCTGGGTGTTGTCAGCCACATCACTGATAGTGGCATGCAGCTCTTCGATGGCACTGGCTATCTGCTGCATCTGTTGTTGTTCCAGATCCATGCCGACTCTGGCCTGCTCTGTGGCCACCACCAACTGAGCGGCAATATCATTGGTTTTAAGCGCTTGATCCTGAGTCCGGCCCAAAACGCCCTGAAGCATGGCGGTCTTACGCTGCAACTGAAATTCGAGCACGGATGACGTATCGTGCCCGGCATAGATGAAGCGACTGACAGAATCGTACTCTTGCTTGAGTGCCATCAATCGTGCCGGAATACGAAAGGCTTCGTCATAGAAGATAGCCAGATTGAGCGCCATCAACATGGCTCCGGCCAACACCACGCCCCAGCCCCAGATATAGCCGCTAAGCAGTAAGCCAGAGCCGGCCACCAGTGCCGAAAGCAAGCGTTTTTGCGTCAGCGTCAGCGGATCTTTGACTCTTTTGCCCTGATTCAGGCGACTGTATACCTTGATGGCCCGTTTGATGGTGCCTTGACTGGGTTTAACCCTGACAGATTGATAACCAATGATTTTTCCCTGTTCAAAGATGGGGGACACGAAAGCATCGACCCAGTAAAAACCACCGTCCTTACAACGGTTTTTGACCAATCCCCGCCAGGAACTGCCGGCCTTGAGGCATTGCCACATTTCGGCAAAGGCCGCCTTGGGCATGTCGGGATGGCGAACCATGTTGTGGCTGTGGCCCAACAGCTCGGCTTCAGAAAAACCCGATATCTCAGCAAAGGCCGGGTTGACGTAAGTGATAACGCCGCGAAGATCTGTGGTGGAAATGAGTTCGTCGGTGGATTGCAGACAGACTTCCCTGTCTGTGGTAGTGGAATTCCTTCTGGACATCTTTAATTCCGGCTCAGAGTTAGTGGCCCGATATTGATTCAGGCCTTATTATCGTTTTAAGTGTGATAAGCATAACATTTTTGTGGTTATTTGAGTGAGCGCTTTTTGCAACTTTTTTAGAGGTAAAGCGTTTGCAGGTTATTGATATGTATACTAATTGAAAACTTCGATGGCCAGTGTTTTAGTCGGGATAAAACTCTGCAAACAAGCAATCCAACGGCTGGACACAGTGAAATCTGCTAGCGCCGTATTTTTGCTCTTGGGCGGAACTGCAGTTTTCAGACCCGGCATGATCTTGCTAACCAAGGTTACTGTCATCTCCTGCGGGAGGGTATGCCAAAACAGCAAAGGATGGCCGAGGCATCAAAGTGCAATAATTCGACCGGAAGCGAATTTTGTTGTTTAAACTCGGGTAAATAAGCGATCGGTAACGCAAAAAGACCTTGCCCGGGCTTTAAAAAAAATCTGGAGCATGTAAGTTAGACAACAGAAAATGAATCCGGGGCATACACTGGCATGTTAAGAAGACAGAGACTGGCAAGAATGGCGTTGAGCTTTGGTTTGCTGGGACTCTTTGGACTGCTGCTTGGCCTGGGATTGGTTGTCTGGGGCTATCAGAGCGGCGATGGGCGGGAGTTCAGCCTGCTCAATCACAGCCTGAGTGAGCTGGGCAGTTACGGCCATTCTAAGTTGGCGGTACTGCTCAATGGTGGTTTGTTCTTCGGTAGTTTGAGCCTGGTGCTCTGTTGGTTATTCACCCTGCAGTTGTCTCGCTTATTGAGCAGCCATCTCCTGTATCTCAGTCTGACCCTGACTTGTATGGCCCTGGCCGGTGTTGGCCTGTTTCCCGTCAATGTCTATCACCTTCATATCCTGATGCTGAAGTGGTTCTTTATCTTTGGCTGTATCAGTGTCGGCTGCTACCTGGTTTATCTGCTGCAGCGCCCCTTTGGTGCCGCCACTCTGTGGACTCTGATCCCGGCGCTTATCAGCGGTGTCAGTCTGGGCGCGTTTCTGTTTCTACCGCATCTTGAACTTGGTATTACCGAGGGGGATAACCCCTTTTACCATGAGTTGGTGCTGCAATTACCTCGGCCTGACTTTTGGTGGCCGGCAGTCCTCGAATGGCTGGGGCTTGGCAGCTTTATGCTCTGGGTCCTGTGTTTGTTGCTGTGCACAAAAAAGGCCCCCGATGAACAGGAGCCTGTTGAAAGTCCTTATTAAAGGCCGGAAAAGCCCACAGCACGGGCTTGCTTAAGACCTTGACGCTAACGTCTATAGACCATGCCAGGTGCGCCGTGCCAGTATCCATTACAGGCTTCTTTGCCTGTTTCAGCATCGACTTCACTCCCTGCATTTTGCAGTAAAGACTCCGCCAAAGCGATGGAGTCATGGCCATCCGGTGACACCCTGAACCAGTCAACACTCAAACGTTTCATTTCTGGTATTTCCCGTCTGAGATCGCAGCGGGCTGCCGACTGAGTCTGTATGCCGTTGAGTCGCAATAGCGGTTGTTGCTCCTGGGTCTGGGCGACCAGGCCTTTTGGATGCTTGATGCATACCGTCTGACAGTCATCCTTTGCCAACCCTTGATGACGGGCGGTGAAGCAACGGGCCGAGTGCGCCAATGGTAAATAACCATGACCCAGTACTTCAATTTCAAAGTTTGGCGTCGGGGCGGTGACTTTTTGCAGCCACATCTTTGACAGCTCAATGGGCATCACAAAGCGCTGCATGCCCCATTGATGCAGCTTTTCCAGGCTGGCTCTGTTGTAGTTATTGATACTGGCACCACAGACAAAAGGCAGTCCCTGCTCCCGCGCCATACCAACGGCTGCCATATCATTGGCCTCAACTATGAACTCACCATTATCGAGTTGCTTTTTAAGCTCTTTAAGCTCGGATTGTGCCTCTATCAAGGCCAGAGTCGACAATACAACCTGTTTGCCGGCGGCTTTGAGCTCAAGGGCCAGGGCCAGATAATCGGCAAACTTCATCTGCCTGCGGCGGCTGCAAACGGCTTCACCCAGATAAACCAGTGGAATAGTGCTGTCTGCAACTTCACGGTAGAAGGCCTGCACTTGTGCTTTGGGCCAGCAATAGAGCAGCGGGCCAAGAGAAATATTCATAGAAAACTTCCTATTGCCAGCTGCGCTCGTAGGCACCCAGCGTGGTGGTTTGTCCCTCGGATACTTTGGCCAGCGCGGCATGCCATTCGGGTTTGGATTGGAACCGCTCCGGCGCATTCTGATAGGTGTCCAGAGCCTGGCGCCAAACCCGGGTAACCTGTTCCACATAGGCGGGGCTGCGTTGGCGACCTTCAATTTTAAGTGACACTATGCCGGCCTGGGCCAGTTCCGGCAGCAAGTCCAGGGTATTGAGGCTGGTGGGGGACTCCAGCAAAAAGCCCGGCTGGCTGTCTTCTTCGGTCAGATAACGTCCCTTGCACACAACCGGGTAGCCCATCTGCTCGTTCAACCCCGAGCTGTCAATCAAGACTTCGTTGAGGCGGGTCTGGCGACAGCCCTGATTTTCCTGCCAGCGCACATGTTTTGCCGGTGAGCAGGAGCCACCTGAATTGGGTGATTCCCCGGTCACATAGGAAGACAACTGACAGCGCCCTTCGGCCATGATACACAGACTGCCGAAGGCAAACACTTCCAGATCAACCGGGCTGGCCTTGGCAAGATCTTTGACCTGCTTGATGGATAGCACTCTGGGGAGTACGGCGCGCTCAATGTTGAATTCACGCTTATAGAGTGCCAGGGCACCGAGATTGGTGGCGCTGGCCTGTACCGAAAGATGCAGCGGCAGGTGAGGGTAGTGGCTATGGGCATAATCCAGTAGCGACAGATCGGCCATGATCAGTCCATCTATATCCGTGTTGGCGGCCAGATCGACGGCCTGATACCAACGTTTCTCTTCACCCGGTTGCGGAAAGGTATTAATAGTCAGATACAGCTTGCGCCCTTGTGACTTTACCTCTTTGGCTGCTTGTTGCAGTTTGGTCGGTGTGAAGTTCAGTCCGGCAAATGAGCGGGCATTGGTGTCGTCTTTCAGCCCCAGATAGAGGGCATCGGCGCCGGCGTTGAGAGCAGCCTTGAGTGATGCCAAGTTCCCGGCCGGACACAGGAGTTCCATGTTAACTTTCTCCCTAATTACAAACAAAGCCGCAGTTTATCGACCTTTGGATCTCACAGAATTGATATAAAACAGGTTTATGATCATAAAACTTGGTTAGACTGCCGGAGTTTTGGCATTTTAATCAGGAGTAACTCAAGATGCGCACGGCTTTAGCCGCCAAGGCGGCGCGCGATATTCTCACTCTGGCTCCCAAGTTGGTTGGAAAACCACTGACCTTGGTTCCCTTCGCCATCAAGGCGAACGTACTGCAGCAGCTATTGGCGGTATTGCTCAGCGAACAGGTTAAGGATGGTGAATTGGACTTTCTTGAAGGGCAATGGGTGGGCGTTCGGGTCGAGGATATGGAGTTGGCATTTGAAGTCAGTTTCGAACAAGGTTTCAAGGTGCGGCCTTTTACGGCTCCGGAAGTCACCTTCAGCGCCAATAGCGCCGAACTCTTGCTGGTCGCCGCCGCCAAAGAGGATCCTGACACCCTGTTTTTCCAGCGCCGACTCAGTATTGAGGGCGATACCGAATTGGGCCTCGAGGTCAAAAACTTGCTGCTTGGCATAGATGTTCAAAGTATGCCAAAGGGGTTGAAGCTGATGTTGGATAAGCTGGCCAATATGCTGACCACGCTCCTGCAAAGTTCACAAACCGCACCTCAATGGGCCTGACAAACAGTAAAATCCTGGCATAAAAAAAGCGACCCATTTGGGTCGCTGTCAGAGTTCAATCTAAACTCTGGATGGTGCGCTAGAAACCATCTTGAAGGGAGGATAATGATGAAACACTCGGTTCACTAATTCTGACTGCCGATTTTTCCGCGAGTTCCCGCACCAAGCAAAATAATTCAGTTTTATTTGCTTCACTCCTATCTGTAGATCCCCAAAAAGTCTGCCACATTATGCTCTTACAGTGATTTTGACTCAGTCTTTGCATTTTCTTGAATGGCAATATTGGCATTAACTATTTATCTATCCGAATGAGTCGAGCTGTAGGATAAAAAAAATGGCAACCCAAGGGGCTGCCATACAAGGTCGTACAAAACTGATTCGTACAAAACTAAGTCGTGCAAAGAATGAAAACCCGCTGCGCTAGCGTCGGGCCCCCATCCAAGGGAGATGATGATGAAACACTTGGAAAAGGTTCAGTTATTCAGAGTCGGCTTTGACAAAAAAGGTTCCCTGGAAGAGAAATTTTTTTTGCTGACCTTGGTTTGCAATGAAAAACCGGGGATAAAAAAATGGCAACCCAAGGGGCTGCCATACAAATTCGTACAAAACTAGGTCGTACAAAACTGATTCGTACAAAAAGTCGTGCAAAGAATGAAAACCCGCTGCGCTAGCGTCGGGCCCCCATCCAAGGGAGGTGATGATGAAACACTTGAAAAAGGTTCAGTTATTCAGAGTCGGCTTTGACGAAAAAGTTTCCCTGGAAGAGAAATTTTTTTGCTGACCTTGGTTTGCAATGAAAAACCGGGGATAAAAAAATGGCAACCCAAGGGGCTGCCATACAAATTCGTACAAAACTAGGTCGTACAAAACTAAGTCGTGCAAAGAATGAAAACCCGCTGCGCTAGCGTCGGGCTCCCATCCAAGGGAGGTGATGATGAAACACTTGAAAAAAGGTTCTGTTATTCAGAGTCGGCTTTGACGAAAAAGTTTCCCTGGTGGATAAATTTTTTATCTGCGACATGCCAAGCATGATTAAAGGCAGAGGGTTAAGTCCCCAAACAGCATGAAAATAGGTAATAAAAATGGCAGTCCAAAGGACTGCCTAAAAAATGCAGGGGACAAAGATCTTGTGCGCTAGCTCCAGTATCTCAGTCCAAAGGGAGATGATGATGAAACCGTTAAAATCGCTTCACTTATTCAGAGCCATTCGGAGAGAAAAAGTTCAGCCATAAAGAGATTTTTCTTGGGGAGCCGGCAGGCATAAAAAAAGGCAGCCATTAAGGACTGCCTTATGATCTATCGAAGATCAATGGGGCCGCGCTAGAAGCCCCTTAGGGAGAATGATGAACATGAAAAAGTAAATTCACTGCTCAATATGTTGGAGTCTTTAGTGATGTTTTGGTTCCCCCTGAATGGCGAAAAATAATCATGTTTTTTTAATTGGTTTATTTTTCAATTGATTATTTATCCTGTAACAGCTGGAGAATCTGTTCACGCAGAGCCTCGGGTTTGGTTGTGGGAGCATAGCGCTTGATGACTTTGCCATGGCGATCGACCAGAAACTTGGTGAAATTCCATTTAATCCCTTCCGAACCCAACACGCCAGGGGCCTGTTGCTTGAGCAGTTTAAACAAGGGATGAGCATTGGGGCCATTGACTTCCAGCTTGGCAAACAGTGGGAAGCTGACACCAAAATTCAATTCGCAGAAGGACTGGATCTCCTGCTCATTGCCCTTTTCCTGAGCACCAAACTGGTTACAGGGAAAGCCGAGTACAACCAGGCCTTGGTCTTTGAATTCCTGATACAGGCTTTCCAATCCGGCATACTGAGGAGTAAAGCCACAGGCACTGGCGGTATTGACCAGTAACATGACCCGGCCTTGAAATTCACTGAGATCCGTTTGTTGTCCTTGGATATTCTCCAGTGGGATAGCGTATATTGAGTTAGACATAGTGGCTCCTTGGTTGAGTCTTTACTATATATGACAAGTTTCATTGTCAGCAATTTATTTGTGTGCAATTTAAAGTGTTGGTCCAAGCGCATACCTAGAAAAAAGAGAGGAGAGTTGAGTGACACAAACAGCAGCCGAGCCGGAGCTTCAACCTCAAGCAGAAGTGGGGCAGGTGGTACAGCAGTTAACGCTATTGGAGGGCGAGGCTCAGGCCGAGGTCTTTGGTGAGATCCTTGAAGAGGCCGAACCTGGCACTATAGCCTTATTGCTGGAGTCCTTGCCGCTGGATGAACGCTATGAGCGCTGGAATCAGATAGCCTTTGCCGAGCGCTCGGCTGTGCTCAGCTTGATGCGCGCCGAACCCAGGATGAGCCTTCTTAGGCAGATGTCTGTGGAAGAGGTGGATCTGTTGCTGGCGCAGCTGTCAGCTGAAGAGATGATCGAGTGGAGCGATTATCTGCCCGACAGCTTTATCGACCGCGCTTTGGCGCAAATGGGTGAGCGGCAACGCAAGCGCTACGAGCTTTATGATCAATACTCGGAAAATGAAATAGGCCGTTACACAGAACATCAGGCCTTGGTGCTCAGTAACAAAAGCCGGGTGGAACAGGCGCAGCGTTTTTTCCGCCGCATTGACTTGGATTGCTGCGAAAATCTCTATCTGGTGGATGAGGATAATCATTACCAGGGGACAGTCAGTCGCTATGAGATTTTTCGCCAGGATCCACAAACCCAGCTTATTTCGCTTATTGAACCGGACAGCCGGGTATTGTCGGCCGATTCATCCTTGATAGAGGCGGCCGAAGCGATAGAGCATAGCTCAGACATTGAACTGCCGGTGGTCGATGAAGAAGGCACCTTAATCGGCCGCTTGACGCTGCGAACGGCAACCGCCTTGGTGCGAGAACACTATGAAGCGCGTTTGATGGCTTCGGCCGGTATGGATGAATCCGATGACCTGTTTGCGCCTATCGTCAAGGGCGCGCGTCGCCGCGCCATTTGGCTGGGGATCAATCTGCTGACGGCATTTTTGGCCTCTGCCACCATAGGTTTGTTCGAGGATGTATTGGCAAAAGTAGTGGCGCTGGCGGTATTGATGCCGATAGTGGCTTCTATGGGGGGTATTGCCGGATCGCAATCATTGACCCTGATGATCCGCGGCATGGCGATGGGACAGATTTCCATAGGCAACCTGTTTTCCTTGATGAAGAACGAACTCGGGATAGGGGCACTCAACGGCATTCTCTGGGCCATACTCATAGGTTTGGTGGCCGGGCTCTGGTTTGACGATAACCTGATTGGTATGACGATAGCCGTGGCAATTTTGGTCAATATGCTGGTTGCGGCCTTGGCCGGGGTGGCAGTACCCATGATATTACAGAAATTCAATCAGGATGCTGCGCTTTCCGGCTCGGTGATCCTGACCACGGTCACGGATGTTGTCGGCTTCTTTACCTTCCTTGGATTGGCAACCTTACTGTATCTATAGTCGTTAGCTTTTTTATGGCGCAGCATTGACCACTTCTGCAAAGTGGGCTCAATAGAAGACAGTCAAAAGAAAAGGGAGCACAGGCTCCCTTTCACAAAAGGCTTTGAAAGCTACTGGGCGACAATTGCGTTGAAATCTTGCACAGTGTCGGTTTGGTTGCTCAGGGTGACCTGATGCAACTGAGGGGCAGGGTTGGGAATGATAAGACTATCATATTGCTCTGGATCGTCATTTTCCGCGCTGCAGCTGAAGGCTACTGTATAATCCCCGGCGGGAATAAAGCCAAAGGCGTATTTGCCGAAGTTACCCACTTCATACTCTACTTCGACCGAGTTGTAAGGCACTACGGCATCTTCTGGTACGGCATTCTGATTGACATCCGGATCTAGGTTGTCGGTCAGCAGTGCAGGGTCCAGATCGTGGCCGGGATAGAGGTAGACAAAGTTACCGCTATCGGCAGCACATTCACCTGCGTTGAACAGGTTGATATCCACTTGGCCGGACAATGAAGCCACAGTCGCGTTGTCGACTATAGTCACGCCATGAGGCTTGAGGTTGTAACGCTGGCCATTTTGGTTCTCCACCAGACTACGGCGCAAGTCAAACTCTATGGTAAAACGCTGAACGCCGGCGCTGCCGACCTCAAAGCTGCCCAAACGCAGTTTATTACTGGGTTGTTTGAGTGGCACTTGACCGGTTTCGTCGATCACATAGCTGAGATCTGAACCGACCGATTCATCCAATACATGCAGGATGAGTTCTGAATAAGTGCCTACTTCCAACTCGGCATCGCTGAGGATGAGGGCGCTGTCGCTGCCTTGATATTCCAGCAGATCCAGTTGGCGGTAGTCCTCGCCATTGGCGCCGGAGACCTCGAGGATGATGTTATCCTGTCCCGCCCTTACCAGCTCAATTTTGTCAAATGCCACTACCACTTTTTCGGCGCTGTCGACCGGGGCATCAGACACGGCAAAGCTGACTTTGGCGGTATCAGGCGTAGGTGTCGGCGGGGTGTCATTGTCACTACCACCACAGGCCGCCAGTAATAGGCCTGAGCCGCAAAGCAGTGCAATAGTCGAGATACGATTTTTCATCTTGGTTCCTCTTGTTGTTCCCGGAGCGTGACTGCTACCCGATTACCGGGGGTTACTCAGAGAATTATGTTTGTTGTCTGCCACAAACTCCCTCAATGGGGCTAACATACTAACCAATTGCGGCTTTTACCTGTAGCCATACGTTAATCTGGTTAAGCCGAGGTTAAGTTTTATGGGGGATGTCCCCTTCAATAGCTCACATATCCGCCAAGTATAGTCACCAAAGGAGTATCTATGCCTAATCCTGCCCAGGAAATCACGGTTTCTCTGGCCCAAAGTCCAGATCTGATTGCTGCCGCTTGCGCTTTGGTGGACAGCCGCGATGATAATGCTCACCCCTTGGATCATCAGGCCTTTATGGCCTCCCGTGCTGTGATAGTGGCGCAAAACGGGGCCGGGGAGCTGGTGGGCTGCGCTGTGATTAAGGCCGGACGAGGAGATATCGCCGAGCTTGGGTATTTAATGGTACATCCTGAGTACAGAAGACGGGGGATTGCGGCGGCCTTGACGCGAAAGCGGATCCAAATCGCCCGGGAAATGGGGATTCGGCTATTGTTTGCTACAGTTAGAGAAGAGAATCGTGCCAGTCGTGACAACTTGCTCAAGTCCGGAGTGCAGTTTTGGGGTAATTATCTGAGTATCAGGGGCACAGGCAATACCGTGGGTTGGTACTTTTTAGTGTTGGATGACCAAGTGGATGTCACTACAGAAATGCTCAAGTTGGTAGGGGATAGGGTCAGAATCGACTGAATTTACACTTTTTTGTCATCAGCTCGTGGCAAACTTGCGTTTCTTGACAGAATTTTGTCACGAATGCCGTGAGCCAGATTGCAAAATGCCATTAGCCGAAATAGAGTTAAATCACCAACAATAAAAATAGATTCAGTGCCTTGGGCGTTTTTGTGCTCAGGGATAAGGATACGGCCATGGTCTTGGACGGAAATCGATTTGCCGACAGACAAACGTTCGCCCTTCAATATGGATAAACACCCAGGTTACCTTTTCAGGCTACTGCTTGCGTTTGTTCTGTTCCAATTCAGTGTTGGTGCCTGGGCCGCTCAGGTGCTCGACAACAGCTACATTCTTAAGGCTGAGCCACAACAGCTGGCTCCGACCTCATTCGAGGGGGTACCTGCCTGGATCCGAGCGCAACAGGAAACCAGCCTGAGTTTGAGTGGTGGCAGTTACTGGATGGTGAACCCTTTGCGGGTGGCCAGTCGTGAACAGACTTGGGTCATAGACGTACGCAACTCCATCATAGAATCCATCGACCTTCTGCTGCTTGGGCAGGATGGCAGCATGCAACAAGCCCACTCTGGCTATGATGCCGACTATCAGTATCTGTTTGATTACGGCAGGCGGTTCACCATCAAGCCGGGGATAGATTATTGGTTGGTGGTCAAGGTCGAGAGCCGTTACTACTCATCGGCACCCGAGATCCGTCTGGCACCGGAAAGGGAACACAAACTCAGTGCCGACAGGCATGCCACCGCCGTGGTGCTATGCCTCGGGGGCTTGATTTTTATCGCCTGCTATAACCTGTTCATCTTCTTTACCACCCGTGACAAGGCGTTTTTTTGGTACGGTCTTTATGTGCTGGCATACTTCTGCGGCTGGGCCTTGACCTTCCACTTGCCGGTGCACCTGTTTCAGTTCCGTCAACTCGAGCTGCACCACCTGTTCTTCATCAGCCTGCCAATATTGAACATATTGTTCTATAATAATTTTTTGCAGCTTTCTCTTTATTCGCCCAAGCTTTGGCGCCTCAGTCGTATCTTGCTGTGGGCCTGTGTGCTGGCTCTGCCTACCAGTATCTGGTTCTTGTCTTACACGGCGATTATTGCTTCCGTGCTTATCATGCTCTGGATTGGACTGGCGATAGTTTGCGGTAATGTCTGTCTGATGAAAGGCTTCTCGCCAGCACGCTATTTCATCATGGCTTTCAGCTGTTTGCTATTGCCGGCAATCATCATATTGCCCGGTAACATGGGTATCACCCCAGACTTCTTTGAGTATGCCGAGCTGGCGACTCTGCTGGGCGGCACTGCCGATGCTCTGCTGCTGTCCTTGGCGTTGGCAAGCAAGCTCAAACTCTTGTCGGAAGAGCGCCAGGAGTATATCCGCAAGTTGGGTATTGCCTGGGAGCGAGCCCGCAGTGATAGCCTCACAGGTCTTGCCAACCGCTTGGCCTATGATGAGAGTCTGGCGGATACTTGCCTGAGTAGTGGCATGCCCAAGCCGGGATATATGTTGGTATTGCTGGATATTGAAGGGCTGAAACGGGTCAATGACACCCTGGGGCATGGGGAAGGGGACAGATTGCTGCTGGCGATAGCCGAAGAGCTAAAGAGCTGGTCTGTGGCCAAGTTAAAGCCTTTTCGTATCGGTGGCGATGACTTTGCTTTGCTGTTGCCGGAAGCCGAGGCGCAGCAACTGCAGAACTTACTGCCGAGGCTGGAGCAGCGTATTGCCAGTGAAGGTTTTGCCGAGCTCTGTGTCAATCATGGCTCTGCCACCAGTACAGATAAAGAAAAGATCCAGGATTGGGTCCGCGCCGCCGACAAAGACTTGTATCAGTGCAAGAGTCTGCGTCGCCGTGAGCTGCACGCCAGACAACTGGCTGCAGCCGAAGGCCTGCCCCGCTGAACTCACGGGGCTAATTTCGGGACTAATTCCTGGGCTAAGTCAGGAGCAAGTCCAAAGCTGAGTCGAACAGGCTAAATCTCGCCTGGATGCCTATCAGAAGTCTTCCTCACCCTTGATATGGCGCGGATAGCCACTGATGGCCTTGGAGGTGTGCATACCCGCCATGGTTGCGGCTTCGACGCAGCCCACATTCAGCCCTGTTTTTATCCAATCGCCGGTGACATAGAGGTTATCCAGCCCAGTACCGTCTGTGGGGATGCGAAAACGCGAGCTATCTTTCACCGACAACACATACCGCTCGGACGGGTCGACATTGGCACGCCAGTATTGGCTGTCAAAGCGCTGTTGTCCTTGACGTTCCTCCGGGTCGTGCAGCCATTCCCAGACAAAGCCATTTTTGGCTTCCGGCCAGAGATTGCCTATTTGATGCTCGAGTTGCCCCAGAGCCCCGGACTTGGCCACGGCATTCATTTGCTGGTTAAAGTCACTCTGCTCTCTGGGTGGATATTCGGCAACCGGCAGCGCCGAGCAGAAGTAACTGGCATTTTTGACGCGGCCTATCGGCCAGCTTTCTTTGTCAATCAATTGATCCATACTGGCCCAGGTGTCATAGGGCTCGCTGAAGGCCGATAGCACAGGCTCTTCGCCGGAAGCCGGAAAAAGTTGCCAGCCAAGGCCGTTGAGATCTGTGTTGAGCCACAACTGATAGGCCTGGGTCGCCACGGTTTGCACCTTGGCCACAGCTTGAGATAGCGCCGGACTTTGGGTCATCACCTCTTTAGCCACATGAGGAACGGCTCCTATGGATAGACCGAAGATCACCTTGTCAAAATCAATCCCCTTACGCAGCTGTTTCACCGGCAGAACGTGGCCGGTTTCTTGCTGGTACAGCTGCGGCCAATCACTCCAGAAGTGTTCCAGGTTGACCCGGTTTTCGGCAATTAATCTGGCTTGAGTTTCATCCAGTTGTGATAGCAGAGGCTCGCTTGGCCAGCAGCCGAGTCCTTTGACATCCACCAGCGGCTGATACTCGCTGAGTCCGGGTTTGAGGCTGGCCTGCTCCATTATCTCTATGCTGCTGACGGATTGCCCTTGACAATGCAGCTGTTGTACCTGATGGAAGAAGTGAAAATTCACTCCTCGGCGTTTCAACACTTCATAGTAGGGGGTGAATACTGTGTCGCCCATGCCGGCCTGCATTTTCCACATCACGCCCCCTTGGTAGCAGAGGGCAATTCGCAGCATGGAGCGGATTATGGTGCCGGCTTCCACATTGGGGCGGGAGAAATCGCCCTGCTCGTAGGCAAACACCAGATCGTAGAAGCCCCTGACCGGTGCTGAATCGACAGTGTAGCGCTCGCTGGCGCCATGGCGACGCAGCCATTCGCGGTAGTCATAGCCGTTGATAACATCGAATCCGCCCTTGAATACCCCATCGACAAACATCCCCTTGAGTATGGTCAGACCGAGGTCGGCACCTATGTAGAGGCGCCTGAGCTCGTCATTGCCACTCAAGTGATCGCCAAAGCGGCGGTTGAGACGCCGATGCAGTATATCGACGGCACTCTCGATTAGGCCATCGTCCTCGACAGTGTCGTGGTGGTGATCGTCACACTCCTGGCCTATCAGCTGGTTGAAGCGGCACTCCAGCTTGTCCCCCAGGGTTTCCAGGCTATCTTTGGCATCATCCAGCGCCTCTTCGATGCGATCGTTCAGGCGTTCAAACCAGTCGCGGGAGAACCAGTCTCTGGGGCTATCCTTGGCCACGGCCTCATCGACTTCATCCATCTGTTTTAACCATTGACGGATCCAGTAGAAGGCCGCCTTGACCAATTTCCACAGCGTCAGGGTTTCTGTACTGTCGCCGGGGATACCCGGCATGGGCGGGAACTCTATGGGCCAGCTCAGGCTGCGCCCCTCTATCTGCTCCTGCAGCACAATGAAGTTATGGGGCTTGAAGGCTTCGACAAAGCTGGCCAGCGGCGCGTCATCCGCTCGCCCCAGTTCTTCATAGGCTTTGCGCATCAGAGCGGCGGCATTTTGGTAGAAACCAAACCAAATATGCAGCCCATGCTCTTCGATACGATCCCCCATAGCGGCATTGCGCCCGGAGGCTCCCTTGCCACCAATGCGCCAGCCCTGTTGATAGATATCTATTTGGTACCGGTTTTGCCAGCCAGGTTGTTCGGTCAGGCACATGGCAGCGGTAATGGCGGCAACGCCTCCACCGAGAATGGCAATTTTCTCTTTTTTGACCACAGAGTTGTCCACCAACACTTCGCCAGGCGGTACCTCAAAGTCAAAGTTCACATGGTAGGGCAGCAACACCTGCTGCTCGCCGAGCTGTACCCCCAGGGTGTCGGTCAGCGGGAAGCTGTCGTTGGCAAAGATGGTGGCCACCAGGGAGTTATCCAGCAGCGACAGATGATGCACCTTGTTGACTCTGGCCGGCGCCTGCAGCAGCGCCTGATATACCGCCTTGGTGCCGGAAGTGTCGGGGAACTGCTTCAGGAAAACTTGCTCCACCGCCGGTTTGAACAGCAGTTCGAATACCTGCTCGGCTCCAAGAGCATCCAGATCGGGAATAAAGTCGGTTTGGGCCTGAATAAAGTCCCAGGTTTGGCCTATGGCTTCCAGTGGAGAGAGGGCATTCTCCTGCTGCGGCCTGCACTTAACCTGGAGCAGTGGTGCCATTGCCAGTTCGGCATCCGGGGAAAATTTTTGAAAACTCTTGGCCGACAACGATAGTTCTGTCAGCGGCTCATCTACGCCAGGCATCCGGTATTCGCAGGCGTATTTGGGATAACCAAACAACTCGCGGCCATTGATCAATGCCATGGCATCATTGACCCAGATATGCAGCGGCTGAAACAGAATTTCGCTGATTTCGCCGGAATCCGGACCGGCCTGTTTACCCACCATCACCCAGGTGATGATATCGGTTTCCTGGATCCAACCCTTGTTGCGATCCACCTCGACACTGGAATAAGCCTTGGCGATTTGAGTGAAAGTTGTCAGTACATAAGGGGACAACACCTTGAAATACATCTTGTTGTTGGCGACCCGGTTCAGGGTTTGGTCAACACTCTGTTGTAAATTGGCAAGCTTGCCCTTGAGGAAAAAGCCGTACATATCGGCCTGGGTTAACACCAGAGGAGAGTGCATAAGCACTGAGCCGGGAGGGTAGATAAAGTCGGGGCGTTGTTCGTTCATGGCGACCATCCTTGTGTACTGACGTTTGCCAGATTTATCTGGCTGAATTAACTGAATAAACCTAGCGTATATTTAGGCATCTTACAATTGCAGTCCTGTTGCCTGTGGTTTGCTCTTTGTTGGGGAATCTTAAACCAAGCCCGCTTGAGCGAAAGGGGGCGTCGCCGCTATGCTTGCGTTCCGGGCATGAGCCGGAAGATTGTGTCAAGGCAAGGAGATAAGGGAAAGCGATGCGGCATTTATTGAGACACTATAGTGAAAGCGACGCCACAGGGTGCCATAGCCACGATATCGGTCAGCTTATCTATCTGCATCATGGCGCGGTTTTGCTGGAGAGTGGCCAAGCCGAGTCCTTGCTGCTCAGCGGTCAACTCCTGTACCTGCCACCCGGGTGCGAGCATGCTCATAGATTGCTGAAACATACACGCTGCAGTTTATTCTATTTTCGTCCCGAGGTATTGCCGCAGCATTGGCAGTCTCATGGATTGCATCAAGGACCTGCGCCCATGAGCGTCAGTCCACTGTGGTCGGCGCTGCTGCAAAGACTGGAAACTGTCACTGAAGACAAGGAGGCCGCCTATCTTGAAGTGCTGCAGGATAATCTGTGTCAGCTTCAGCCTCAAGGCCGGCTCGAGCCGCTTTACCAGAGTCTGGACCCCAGGCTATTGCCAGTTATCGAAACCATGCAGCGTTCACCCAATCTTAAGCTGCGTCTAGAGGATTTTTCCAAGCACTGCGGCGCTTCCGAGCGGACGCTGAATCGCTTGTTCCGTGTGTGCCTGGGGGTGAGCTTTAAGGACTGGCGCCGTCGTAGCCTTATGCTCGAAGCCCAGCACCGACTGCGGCAAGGGCAGCCGATGACACAGGTGGCTTTGGAGCTTGGCTATCAGAATCTCAGTGCGTTTTCGGCGGCTTATCACAATTTCTTCCGGCGCCAGTCATATCCTCAGTAGCTCTGCGCCAGTCGCTTGGCGCTATCATCGCCGATTAACACACAACTCATCTCGTCGGTGCGGATAATACGTTCGGCCTCGAATTGAAACAGGGCCAATACTCTGATGCTGAATCGGCTGCCATCGGCTTTCTCTCCCGCCACTCTATGACAGGAAAACACCTTTTGCTGCTGACAAATAAGCTGCTCAAAGCCGATCTCGCTAATTTTTACCTGGCTTCTTAGCCAGTGAATATGAGCACAAAAGGCCCGGTAATCCAGCTCCTTACCATCCACCCACTGACGATACTCCGGATGAAAGTCCTGCGTTAATGCCAGTTGCCAATCGGCGCGGGTCAGCACTCGGCCCAATATCTGTTGCACTCTGCCGGCTAACAATTTCTCTTTGGGATCCAGCTTCATTTTCGGCTCCTTATTGGTCTATCCCGGGGGATGTCCCGGTTAAGCTTTTCTGTTAAGCAACACCATGGTGCCGCATCAGGCTGGGTGCTGCTTTGGTATTGGCGCCAACTTGTGTGGTTTTCACGCCATAATGTGCTGGCGATGTCCAAGGAATATGGTGCTTGGTGAGGATGACAATGCCAGTGCCTTAATCGTTTCAAGGCAACCTGACTCTCGGCAACTGGAGCTCGGCAACTGGACAGTCACCTTAAGTTGGCGCTAATTTGAGCACTATGAAGAGAGTCTTTTTAGCTGCAAGCGCGAGCATGAGCATAAACATACGCACCGCCAGGTTAAGCGATATCCCCGCCATGATGTCACTGAGGTTGAATGTGAGCGAAAATCGCCTGCAGGATCCCGGGCGGATCACTCATGCCTGTTATCTCGGTTACCTGAGCGGCCGGCGGCGAAGCTGGGTTGCCGAGACTGACACCCAACTGCTTGGCTTTACCTGTGCCGATCGTGATGATGCCAGAATTTGGGCGCTTTTTATCGCTCAAGAGGCGGAAGGAAAGGGCATAGGTAAGGCCCTGTTACAGCAAGCTGTTGACTGGCTCCACGCCGGTGGCTGTAGCAAGCTGCAACTCAGTACCGAGCCGGGTACCCGCGCCGAAGGCTTCTATCGCCATCTCGGCTGGCAATCCTTGGGGCTTACCGAAGATGGCGAGCTGCATCTGCAGCTTATCCCCCAGAGTCATCAACCTTGCGGCTAACTACTGTGGACTTTCGTCTGTGCTAAGGAAGGTGCGAACAAGTCCCATGTGTGCTCTGCGTCGGCTTACAGGCCTGGATGCAAGGCGTGGTTCGCCGCAAATGGCCTTAGTCCTTTGTAAGAAGCACAACACAGCAGATAGGTCTGTAAGCCACGCCCTTTGGGGCTTTCACAGCAACCAGCTCTCTGCGTTATCCGACTTTGACAGGCCCCGGCATGCCTTCAGTCAGATGCCTTGAACGCCAATTGCTGTGCAAGCCAGAGTGCCACGAGGACTTATTTGCACCTTCCCAAAAGGCAGCTCAGCTATTCACAAAGAAGGTGATGGATTGCCGTTTCGACGGAAACCCGGGCCAAGTAGGATAGCGATTTAAGGCCTAGAGTTGCATAGCCGCTATACAAATGCATCCATGCATGACCTACAGCGCTGCCAGCTTTAGGCTCATAAAACAGCTATTTGGGTCTTGTTGATAGTCGGCGAAGGGGGCGCAGAAGCTAAAGCCTTCACTCGCGTACAAGGCTCGGGCCGGGGCGAAGTAGGCCATAGTGCCAGTTTCCAGGTAAAGCCTTTGGACACCCAGGCCTGCGGCATGATGCAGCAGGTGTCTGAGCATGGCTCTGGCGTACCCTCGGTGGCGGAAACTTGCAGCTGTGCGCATGGATTTAAGCTCGGCCTCGGCGTTACCAAGAAGTTTGATGGCACCACAGGCGGCGGGTATTTCTGTTACCCAAAGGGTGAAGAAGTGGATATCCGTTTGTTTCAGGCCGCTGAGGTCGAGGGCATGCACGCTCTCGGGAGGTGATGTCGCCTGCATCTCTTGCAGGTGCTCTGCAAGCAGTTGCAAAACCCCAGGATGGCTTAAATCATCGGCTCTGATCTGCATTGAATCTTCTTTGGGCATGATATTCATGGTTTTGCTCGTTGCTATGGCTCGCTATATTAGTGGCTTGGCGCTATTGACCAAGCAGCGAACGTGGCAATGCTTATGCCATCCTTGTAAAGATCGCCATTTTAGACGTGGAATTGAAGTTGGACGCAGTGCGGGTGGGCCTATATGACAAACTGGCTACAGGCCCAAAATTGAGTGGTGTCATTTGAGTTGCACCGCAAACAGGCAGAGTGCCCGTTTGCGGTGCATGGTAAAGAGCCTTTAAGGCCTTTTTTGATGAGCAGGGAGCCTGCTCAGTCCAGCGATTTCAGCGGCCGATAATGGCCCAGGCTGGATGGCAGGGCTATGCCTTGGCTTCGCAACTGGTTGACCCGGTTTTGATAGGCAGCACCTACGAGTAGTTGCAGTGCCAAGTCCACGGCGCGGCGCTGACGGTAATCATCCAGGTAGCTATCCTTGGCCCAGGCGTTGAAGGCGCCCAGTGCCGGCCCGGCCCAGATCTGGTAATCCATCTCCCGACCGCTTTCCCCTGTGTTGGACCAGCGGCTCGATAGCCCCAGATACCAGCGGAAAATGAGCGCCATCTTGCGCTTTGGATTGCCCTCGGCGCGGCGAATTTGTTCGGGATCCCGCGCCATAAAGTGGGCAACCGTGCCTTGCCAGATTTCATCCAGATTGGCGCGAAATACCTGAGTTTCCAGCTTTTGGCGCTCATCGGCCGGAATGGCCTCTATCGAGTCGTAGCGGCTGTAGATTTCGTAAAGCTTATTGGCTCGCATGGGGAAGAGGGTGCCGCGTTTTACCACTTGCAGCTTGACGCCCATCTCAAACATATCCGCGGCCGGCGCCATGGTGACATCGGCCATTTCCACGGTCGCCAATAGCTTACGGCTGTGCTCGCTGGCGCCGGCTTCGATACAGGCCTGATTGATAGAGCCGGTAACGATAAAGGCGGCGCCCATATTGAAGGCCGCCAAAGCCGCATCCGGCGTGCCTATGCCGCCACCCGCTCCAACCCGGATAGGTTCTTGGTAGGCGTATTTTTCCTGCATTTGATCCCGCAAGGCGATAATGGTGGGCAGCAGGGTAACCAGAGGACGATTGTCGGTATGGCCGCCGGAGTCGGCCTCGGCGGTAATGTCGTCGGCCATGGGCACCTGCCTGGCAAGTTCGGCCTGCAGTTCAGTGATCCATCCCTGACTCAGCAGTTGCTGGAGGATTTTCTCCGGCGGCGGCGCCATAAAGTGGGCGGCAACTTCGGTGCGGCTCACCTTGGCTATCACCTTGTTGGCGATTAGGGTGTTGCCGTCACTGTCCCGGCTCAGTCCGGCCACCCGATATCTTACTATGTGAGGGGTCAGCGCCAGGAAGGCCGAGGCTTCGACCGTACGCACCCGGTGTTTGAGGTAGAGCTCGACCGCACCTTGTTCGAGTGCCGGTTCGCTGGGGCTGTGGATCAGGTTAAAGGCGTAGGGGCCGCTTGGCAGCGCCGCCTGAATTCGGCCGATGGCGGCTTCCACTCGGGCGGGCACCAGACCGGCGGCGCCGAATGAGCAGAGTATGCCGGCCTTGCCGAGGGCAATCACCAGCTCTTCGGAGGCGATACCGTTGGCCATGGCGCCGGCATAATAGGCGTACTTGACTTTGTGGCAGGCGGCAAAGGCCGGATCGCCGAGCGCTGCTGCGCTGAGTGGCGGCACCATGGCGCAAACCGGCAGTGTATTGCCGCTTGCACTCGCCTCGGCAAACTGCGCCTGATTGGCAAACAGGATTTCCCCCTTGGTTTGTCTGGCGACAAACAGCGGCTTATCCAGCGCCTTGATTGCGTTGCCGGCACAGTTATCCGTGGCCGCAAAGACATCATCACTATTTGGGTTCAGGGCCCATGGCCAATTGAAGCTTGTCATCTTGTTGCTCTCATTATCTGTTCGGTTGTTTTTGCCTGATGGCTCAGGCTTCTTCAATGGCCAGAGCCAGATCTGTTATTTCATAAATTCGCAGGCCATCTTTGGCGAGCCAGGCATCGGCTGTCAGTGTGACTCTGTCCGGCGTATCCTCTATGGCTGTGATATGCAGCTCCAGCGACATCTGCCGGTTCAGGGGATTGATCTGACCGCGGTATTTCCACTGTACCTGACTCAGGCAATGGGCGAATCTTGGGTTACTGAATTGGCTCCCAAGCCCGGCGTCCAGGGCAAAGGCACTCAGGAGTTCCAGCATGGCTTCCACTCCGAGCGAGCCCGGCATCACAGGGTCCTGATGGAAATGGAAGCGGAAGAACCAGTCAGCGGCATCGATTTTGCGCTCGCCATAGATGTAGCCCAAGCCGGAATGGCCGCCTTGGCGGCAGATGCGGACAGAATCGACAAAGTTGAGTCTACCGCCCGGCAGGCGCAGGTGTTTTTGATCCCAAGAGCCATGATAGAGAGCGCAATCGGCGGCGCGAAGATCATAGCTCACATCGGCCTCAAGCCCTTGCTGTTTATCCCAGGGCTCGGTCACCTTACCGTTATCCAGTCCTAACTGGTTTTTCAGCGCCTCGGCCTTGAAGTAACCAAATACTGCCTCGCCTTCATAGAAGGGTTCACCATCGGCGCTGAGCACAAAGCTGAAGCTCTGGATGATGTTGGTGCCCGCCTTGACAGTGCTCAGCAGACGCGAGTCGTTGCTGATGGTCTTGCCACGCAGGTCAAGCCGGCGCAGCAGTGTGCCTTTACCGTCGAGGTTACGGAAGAAAAGCTCTGTGTCGCCATAGCCCAAGGTGGTGCCCATATAGCCGGAAATAAAACCATTGGGCTGCAGCGCTATCTCCATCAAAATCGAGTAGGGCATATGCGCCGGGTGGCTGTTTTCACTGAAGTACCAAGCCTTGGGTGGCACTTCATATTCGCCGATACAGGAGGCCGGAGACTTGAAGTCGCCGCGCTTGCCAATCACCTGCGTCACCCTGGTGGTGAGCTGCAGATCGCCGCAGGGGGTGCGCGGTGGGATAAGCCCGCGGTAGGCGGCAAAGTCGGGGCCGAAGCAGTTCTCAATATCGCCGGTGGCAAATTCAAACATATGCCAGGGGGTAAAGGGCGCAGTATCGGGCGTGCGATTCGGGTAGTCCGGCGTTACCGGCGCCGGAACATGCCTGACCGGGAGCACGCCGTGAATGGGCTGAGAGTCCGGGCAGCTTTCATGGCTCATCAAGGGGGCATTGATGGACGCCTGGCGTCCGGCGTTCAGTGCCTCGTTAGTATCACTTGCCGAGGCGGCAGGGTGTTGCGGCTTTCCGCTGTACTCCTGGTCACTCACAGCACTGTCATCGGCGTACTTGTGGCAGTCTTCATCTTCCTTGAGCATGACGCCAAGATTCTGGAAGTCCACCACCACCTTGCCGTCAAGCAAGATCTCAATATTGGCCTTGGCCCAGGGGCTGGGTGTCAGTCCTATTTCGGTGACTTCCATCCGATAGGTGAGACGATTGGATTGCGGCTGTACCTGTCCGCGGCAACGTACCTTCTGCGGCGCACTTTCCAGTGGTTGGAAACGGCCATTGCGGGTGTGTTTGTGCAGGCCAAGATAGAGCATATAGAACTGCAGCAACTGACCGCAGCCCTCGGCCATCAAGGAACCGGCCATCACCTGATCGTCCTTGAAATGACAGGGGAAATACCAGTGATCCGGCTCCAGTTGCTTGTGTCCTTCAACCAGGCCCAGGCCCCAGGCGCCGCCGCTTGGTTCGACTCTGCTGACCTCTTCGATCATCAGGAACTTTTCCGAGGCAAAACACAGCGAGGCTTGGCGGTAACCCAAGTCATGAGATGGGCCAAAGCAGGCGCCGATATTGCCGCTCAGCAGTTGCCTCATTCGCTGGTAATCAAATATCTGTTGTTTACAGTGGATCAAGGGCTGGAATTGGCGCTTGTTCGCCATCGCCAGGTTGCGGGCCTTGATCTCCTCTTCGGTGCGGATGACTCCTTTGCCATCGGCCAGCTCGGCATCGGTGAAGAAACCGGCGCAGCCGTTGTCCATCTTGAGGATCAGACGTTCGCCGACAAAACACTCGTAGGAGAAGAAAAACAGCAGGGTATCGCCGTTGCGGGCGAAGTGATTGATGGAGATGTCGTATCTCAGGGTATCACCGCCACGGGGCAGATCGCCGAGGAAGGTGAGGGTACAGTCGAGCAAACGGTAGACCCGCTCGCCCTTGTTCTCCAGATCTATGCCGAGATAGCTTATCAGCATCAAGTCACACTGGCCCGACTCCACGGCCACCGCCCAGGGGATCTGGCCATCGACCAGATAGGGGGCGTCCACGGGAATATCATACTCTGTGGTCATGGTGCTCGGCTTGTATTCGCCAAGACGGGCATTGAGTTTAGTCACCCTGGAGACCAGCAGGTAATCTGTGGTGGGCAGTCGCACCCGGCGGCGGTAGCTGTCGATCACGGCATACTCGGGGCCGAATACCGGTGCTATGTCGCCCTCGGCGTATTGCACCAGATCCTGATAATTCCAGATACAGGGTTTGTCCTTGGGCACTTGGGATATCGCTTTGGAGGTAATGGTTTTGGCAACAGTTTCAGCAGCCGTTTGAACCGATTCCTTGGGCGTGCGCGCTGGTAAAGGCGCTACTGAGGCGGAGCTCAGGTCTGCCGAGCGCTTGTCTTCTGAAACGATATTCTCAGCGCTTAAGCGGTTTTCGGCCGTGGCCCCGGCGCCCAAGAGGGCGCTGGCCAGTGCCAGTCCGGTTTCGCGGCTCTTGAGGAAGGCCAGGTGCGCTTCACGTGCCAGCCGTTGATTATCTGCCAGTGCCTGCAGGTGCGCTTCGGTAGCGGCTTTATGGGGAGCGGCCGCAATTTTATCGCCGGGCACGGATTGTCTGAGAGCTGATGGGGCGTGCTGATTGTTCACCGGAGTGAGCTCCTTAGTCAGTTCACTGTTAACTTGTTGGCTGCTGGTGTGCATTGCAGGCGCTGCCTGGGCTTGAGTGTTCTTTGCCTGGGCAAGCTTTTGGCGAATGCCGGTCTCGTGTTTAAGCTCGGCGGTGGCGATATGCTGCTCTATGGCGTCACCGCCAAGGGTGATGGTCTGCCACAGCTGGCGGACATTTGCGCCGGCTATCTTTTGACTGGGCTTTTCACTGGCCCCTTGACTGCTCTCTTGACAGCTCTTTTTATTCTGCGTGCTCAGCGCCTGTTGCAGGCGCGCCTTTTGCTCCGCCGACTGTTGCAAAGTAACCGCGGCGCAGCGGCGCTCGCCATCTATCAGCAGGGTGTGGGAATCTTTATCCCTATCCTGGGTCAGGCGCAGCAGCGAGTGCAGCAAACTGGCCATCCCGGCGGCGGCAAAGCTGTGCCCCATACGCGAGACGGCGCTGTGGCTGGTGGCCGCGAGACGGCGAAAAGCCTTGAAGCTGGGGCTGTGCTCATCTACTTCAGACTGTGCGTCCCGGCAAAGTGCTTGCTCCCTTGAGTCTGCCGCAGAGAGAGGCTCTGTAGCTGTTAATTCCACTGATGAAAACGGCTTGAAACTCAACTCTGTCAGGGCGCCGTAGCGGCCGTTTTGATGCGCAACTGACGGCTTCAGTACCAAGGCGCCGGCGCCTTCACCCGGTAACAGTCCAAGCTGTTGCAGACGCTTGCCCGAGTGCAGTACCCGCTCGGCACTGCCGGCGAGATCCACCGCGGCCACTACTACGGCGTCCAACGCCTCGGTGTGGCAGAGATTGGCGGCCACTTCCAACGCCCGGGGAACCGACAGCTCGGCGGCCGAAATACTGAAAGCCGGGCCGTTGAAATCCCATTGGGAGGCGACCCGGGAGGCCATGATGTTGCCTATGTAGCTGGTGTATTGATTGAGGCTGGCGCTGGGCAGTACGCTGTCCATCGCCAAACGCTCGAGTTCGAGATACTCATCTTGGCTTAAGGTGATGCCGGCATCTTTAAGGCTCTGGCTAATCTGGCTATGCAGATTGACCCGGCCGCGGAACTGATGCAGTTCAAGCTCGGTTTCCATGGCGACCAACACAGCCACCCGGCCACCCATGGGCAGATTGGCATCGCGAATCGCATCATCGGCCACCTTGAGCAGCAGTAATTGCTGCGCCACCAGTCTATCTCCCGGATGGGGCGGCAGGCGGAATTTGAGGAAATCCAGTTCAAACTTGTCTATGTAGCCGCCATTGGGCGCCTGTTCAAGCCCCATGCTGGAGAGCAAAGAGCGGTTGCGCTCCAGGCCTTTCCAGCGTTTGGGTGGCAGGGCTCTGGTGGCCGTTTGCCCTTTGGCTATCAGCTTGGCGAGCACCTCGAGTGAGTCGGCGGCGCCGAAATGCGCGGCGGCGCCCTCAATCGCCAGGCCGTCAGTGTCCTGGTGTGCAGCCGTTCCCGGCGAAGGTTTGGCCCGAATAAACTCTTTGGCAGCATCGGGCCCTGTGAGCAGCAAGTGGGCGTTACAGCCTCCGAATCCGAACACAGACACCCCGGCAACCGGGCCGGGATTGCCCGCTTTGGTTGGCCAGGGGATGGCGCTGCGCACTATATTGTGCTCGCCAAACAAGCCGTTGGGCGAGCTCAGCGGCGCCGATATTCTCACCGAGGCGGGTAACAGCTTGTGTTTCATCGACAGCAGCAACTTGATGATGCCGGCCATACCGGCAGCAGTCAGCAAGTGGCTGAGGTTGGACTTGACCGAGCCGATTTTAGGCGCGGCGCAGCCTTCCAGACGTGGGCCGAAAAACTGCTCCATGGAACTGAGTTCCACCTTGTCACCCAGAGGCGTGCCCGTGGCGTGGCATTCAATCACCTCCACCTGGGATGGCGCGATATTTGCCGCCTCGGCGGCCCGTTCAAACGCCAGTACCTGGCCCTTGCTGGCGGGGCTTAAGACAAACTGGCCGCGACCATCGTTGGAAAGCCCTGTGCCTCTGATTATGCCGTGAATGGTATCGCCATCCCTTTGGGCATCGCTCAGGCGCTTGAGCACCAATACGCCGCAGCCTTCACCGGCAAACAGACCACCGGAACTGTTATCCAGCGGGGCGCTTTGGCCCGACTCGGGGAAGGCCTGGAAAATGGAAAAGCCCATATGGATAAAGAAGGGATCGGCGCCGCTGACGGCACCGGCCAACATCACATCGGCGCTGTGGTTGCTGAGATAGTCGCAGGCCAGGCGCAATGCATAGACAGAGCTGGCGCAGGCGGCATCCAGGCTCAGGTTGGGGCCGCCAAGGCCCAGGCAATCGCACAGCAGTTCAGAGCCCTGGGCAGCGATATCTGTATCCCAATGGCGAATGCTTGCATCTGCCGCCGTTCCCGCATCTATGGCTGACGCCAATGGCGGCATGCCGGGGAAACGGCGCCGCAGCGCCGTATCGACACTGTGATGATACAGCGGCAAAAAGGCCTTGTTGGAAGCTCGGGTAGGGAACGAAAGCGTGCCGATCACGGCGCCGCAGCGCGTCAAGTCGGAAGCGTTTTGCGCTGGGGTTAGCCCGGCGCTTTGCAGGGCCTTGCGGGCGCAATCGAGAGCCCACAACAGGTGCTGATCCCAGATTTGGGCACCCGTTGCCATTTCATCCGCTGATCTGGCATAGCCCTCGGGCGAGAAGTTTAGCTGGCGAATATAACCGCCCTTATCACAATAGAAACGGTCGCTCTGGCCTTTTGCGCCTTGATAATCGCTGACACTGGCGCCCAATTGGCTGTCATTCAGGGAGCTGATGGCATCCCGGCCTTCGCTGAGCAGTTGCCAGAAGGCGTCCAGATCCTCACAGCCCGGGAAGCGGGCGGCCATGCCAACTATGGCAATGGGCTCGGCTTGTTTACTTGTCACTCTGTTCTCACTTTCTCACGTCACTAAGTTATCGGGCCGGGCAAGCTGTGGATACAGCGCCGCTGTGGCCAGTGGGACCCTGTGGCTGATGAGTCGAGCCAGGGCCTTGAGTAATGCTTTGTTGTCGGCGGCGCCGCTATGTTTGCGATCGCAGCCAAAGGCTTTGATATCGCTGGAGAGCTGTTTTCCGGCCATCGCCTGGATAATGCTGCTGGTTTGGCTGTCGGCGCCGACCTCCAGAAACAGCTGCGCGCCATGTTTTCGGGCCCGTTGCAGCAGCGACTCCACATCGAGTGGCTGGCTGAAACAAGTCGCTATGGTCTCGGCTATCTGCTGGCGCTCAAGCCTGGCAGGTTTGAGCGGCTGCTCGCTGCCGGCGCTGATATAGATGGGCTGCGGCTGTTCAAGCTCACCCGAGAGTGGCCTGTCATAAAAGGCGGTCAATTCTGGCTTTACACGCAGGGCCGCCGGTGTGTGCATGGCGGTGACCCGGTTGGCGGCAACGCCGCGTTTGCCAAGGGCCTTTATCAGTGCCCGGCACTGAGCCTCATCCCCGGCCAGCACGCAGCTTGGCCCCTGACGTATGGCGAGGTAGACCCGCGAGTAAGCCGGGTTTTGCAATAATGGCGTGATGCTGCCTGTATCAATGCGCAGCAGAAAACTGTTCCAGCCGATGGCATCTCTGGCATCGAGTTGCCACTCCTGGCGCACGGCTGTGAGCGCGCCCGAGATCTGCTCTGAGAAAATCCGGCTTTCCAGCGTAGGTTTAACCAAAGCAAAAGGCTTGTCCCAGACGCCATTGGCGGCAAACATGGCCGCTTCGCCCATGGAGTAGCCGATGGCAAAGGCCGGGCAGAGCTTGAACTCCCGCCGCAGTATCTGCGTCAGCAGCACACTGGCGCCGACCCCGGCAACGGCTTGCTCGGCGAGTGTCATTGTTGGCGCTGGACTGGGTGTGGCCTCTTCTTTATCGCTCAAGGCTGATGCACAAGAAATATCGCTCAAGGCTGTTTCATTAGAAGCATCGCTCAAGGCTGTTGGCAGCAGGGTGGATAGGGCGACATTTTCGGCTGTTGCTGCGGCCTCAAAATCGGCATAACTCTTGGGGAAGGCCTGTTTTAAGGCGCCGAGCATGCCATGGTAAGCCGTGCCGACACCCGGATAGACAAAGCAGAGGCGAGCAGGGCCCAGCGGCTTGGCACAAAAAACGCTGCCATTTGGCGTAATAAGCTCAAGCTCTGGCAGTTCGGCCAAAGACGTTATTTTTTGAAGCTGACCCAGGAGCAATTCGCTCTCGGCAATAAGCTCGGCGGCATCTCGGCCAATAAGCGCCAGCGAATAGTATTCGCCGCCCTCGGGCGCTGTGCCTGAAAAACTCTGCTCCAGGGTTTTTAATTCATCCGTCAGCCAGTGCGCCAGAGCATCTGCGCTCATCGATTGGCTCAGGCGACTTTGGGCCTGCTGCAGCGCAGTTTGCGCCTCATTGAGCAGAGTCTTTGGGTTGGCAATCAAGGTCAGCGGTAAAAGCCAGGGCGCTCCTTGGGGGCAAAGGCCAGAAGTTGATTCTTTTCCAGAAGCCAAGCCGCTCACACCAGAGCTGTTCAGGCAAGAGTCGCTCAGGGCTGTTTCATCACAAGAACCGCTCAGGGCTGTTTTATCACAAGAACCGCTCAAGGCTGTTTCATCACAAGAGCCGCTCAAGGCTGTTTTATTATAAGAGCCGCTCAAGGCTGTTTCATCGCAATAACCGCTCAAGGCTGTGCCTTGGCTGAGGATCAGCGCCATAGCAGGGGAACTGAAGACCAGCGCCAGAGACTTGCCTTGAAAAGGCAACCCCGCCATTTTCTGCGCCAGGCGCCGCTTGGCAAATGCCTCCAGTTGCAGGCATAACTGCTCAAGCTCCAGCGGTTGCTCCAGAAACAGAGTGTCCCTTTCTTCCATCTCCGGGCGTTTTGCCTGCTGCCAGGCCTGCTTAAGAAGCTGCTGCGGCTTGTGAGCGCCATGGCTTAAGGCCTGCAGCAAGGCTTGGGGATGCAGTCTTGCTTGCGCCGCATCGACAGCGCTTAGCAGCAATAGCCGCTGCTTTGATGGCAGCACCAGGCTCAGGCTTGCCCCGGCCTTGACCTCGGTCACCAGCCAAGGCCAGTCGGGAGCCTGATTGCTATCAAACGCGATAGTGCGCAAGGCAGCCCTAAGCTTGGGCGCCAGGCTTTGCTCCTCTTCGACCAGGCACAGTGCCAGCCGCAGCGGCTTTTCGGCCGCAGACTCAGCTGGCTTTACTTCAATGTGAGGCATAGGGCCTATCGCTTTGCTCAAGGCCTTTCTCTATTACCTGTGGCGGCCTTGGCCGGTTCAAAGGCGGCATTGAGCCCCTTGCTAATGGTGACCTTGGCATTTTCCAGCCCGGTTTGCAGTTGGCCCTCGGCGTTGAACAGGGCCAGATCGGCGCTGAGCTGACGGCTGGAGTGCTTGGTCACCTGCAGGCGAATAAGGCCGGTGTCATTTTCAGGCAGCAGGGCGTTTTGCCAGAGCGCCGCCAGGGAGGAGGGCAGGCTGGCGGCATCGTATTTGAGCCGGGCCCAGATCAACATGGCCTGCAGCAGTGCGTCTTGCTGGATCAGGGCGCGATCTTCGCTCGATGCGGCATCTGGTAGCCGGTATTGGCAGCTAAGCCCTTGGTCGTCAAACTGCAGCACCTCAGTAATGGCCTGCAGCTGCGGGCCATGGAACAGGGCGCCGCTGTGATAAAACTCACTGCCTTGACGCACTTGGGGCTCACCTTCGCCTATCTCAGTCATAGAAACATGCGGCAGTGGCTGACTGGCTTGCTGCGGCATTAACGGCTGCTGTATTAACGGCAGTAGGGTCGCCTGATACTGAGGCCGCTCATCACAGCTGATGCTCGCCTGCAGCTCGCCGTCGGCTCCCAGAGCCAGGCTGAGCTGCAATCGCTTTTCATCACTGTCAAACACCACGCCTTTGAGCAGCTTATAGTCCACGGCGCGCCAATCGCCGCCAAAGAGGCTCTGGGCACTTTGCAGCATCCACTGGAGCGCGCAGACAGTCGGCCATACCGGATTGCCGCCAATGCAGTGATCTTTCAGCAGCGCCAGCTCCTGGCGCTTGATGCTGCGACTCAGGGTTTGCGGGCCGGCTTGGGCCTCTGGCGCATCTGTGTGGTTCATGCCTTGTTTGCCACCCGGGCCTTGCATGCTGGAGCCAATCAACAGCTGCGGCTCCGAGCGGGCCAGAATCGCCTCGGCAAACAGCTTGGCACCGGCTTCTCTTGGGATCACATAGACGCCGCGGGACTCAAACATCTGCTTCAGCGCCGCGTTGACCATGCCGCCATCCCAGGGGCCCCAGTTGAAACTGATCACTCGGGTGGTTGGCAACTCATGATGTAGCCGATGAGCGGTTTTATTGAGGATTTCATTGGCCATGGCGTAGTCGCTCTGGCCTGTGTTGCCGTAGAAACCGGCGGCGGAGGAAAACAGCGCCAACAGTTTTAAGTGCTCGGCGGCCTTTTTGTTTGGCGCCAAGGCTCTGAGCAAGGCGGAGAGGCCGCCAACTTTAGTGCCTGTAACCAATTCGAGTTCGGCGAGGGTCTTGTCGGCGATGTGTTTATCGGCCAACACCCCGGCGCCGTGAATAAGCCCGCTGATAGGCGCCAATGCTTGAATGGGCGCCAGTGTGGACGCGACCGCATCCGGGTTACTGACATCCAGGCTCAGGTATTCGGCGCTGGCACCTATGGCCTCAAAGCGCTTGAGCGCCGCGTGAATCTCAAGCGCGTTGACCAGAGGTTTTATCAGGGCTTCCACTTCCTTGGGCGAGGGCTTTTGCCCCTTGGCCAATAGCGCGGTGATTGCGGCTGCTTTTAGCTGACCGCTCTCAAGCCCTTGCGCCCAATCTGGAAAGGCTTCCAATGCCAAGGCCTTGCTGCGACCGGCGAGAATAAAGTGACTGCCACTTTGGCGGGCCAGCGCCAGGGCACAGTCCAGGGTGACGCCTTTTGCGCCCCCGGTCACCAGTATTTTATCTGAACTATCGAGTCTGCATGGCGCCAGGCTTGTATCGGCAGCATTCTGGTCATCGGCCGAAGTCGCTACCAGGGTCACTCTACCGGCGGCGCTTTTGCCCCACTCCAACGGATCCTGACTCGGGCTGTAGAGCGCATCCATGACTTGCGAGGCCAGCGCCGAGGCATCAAGCTCAGGAGCAAGATCCAACGCGCGGCAATGCACCTGAGGCCACTCCTGCGCCAGGGTCTTGGTTAAGCCAAACAGGGCGCTCTGATTCAATTCACAGGGCTGACCGCTGAAACCCAGCTGACCATCCATGCGCGCCACAGTGATAAAGGCGCGGCGGCCTTTTGTCGGCGTTTGCCAGGCTGGGCTCAAATGCTTGGCGAACAGGAAGCTCAGTTGTACCTGAGTCTTGGCCGTGATGTTGAGCGGCATCAACTCCTCGAGTTGTTCCCGCGGCAGTTGTGGCTGCAGATGGATATAGATGGCCACTTGCTGTTTGAGCCCGGCGATGAGCGCCTTGACACCGGCATCATCATTGCTGGCCAGAGTCAGGATTGGCAGCTTGCTATCCAGCGCCGATTGCGAATCGGTTGCCGCCGGGCGCACCAGAGTGACACTGATGCCACTGTCTGTCAGTTTCTTGGCCAGGACACCGGCATTGTGGCCGTCATCGAGCAGCAGCGCACAGCTGTTCGCGGCAAACAGAGCCTCGGCGCTTGCGCCTGAGAATCTATCTGCCGCCAGCAGCTTTTTTAGGCTGACTCCCGAATGGGGCGGCAAGGCCACACTCGGCTGAGTGTTTGGCATCTCATAGGTTTGGGTTAGCGGCTCGGTTGCATGCTCAGCGCTTGAGCCGGCAAAATAATCTATGATCTGCCCCAAGGTGCGGCATTCGCTTAAGCTTGCGGCGTCCAGCTGCGGCAGCTCAGGCAATTGGTCTTGCACTGTGCCGAGAATTTCTACCCGCTTGATGGAGTCGATACCGAGATCGGCCTCCATATCCATCCCCAGCTCAAGCATTTCGGCCGGGTAGCCGGTCTTGTCGGCCACTACCTGCAGCATGATTGCCGTGACATCACTAGCTGTGTTTGACAGGGCAGGGCTCGGCTGAATTGGCTCAGGCTGAACGCCGGAGTTCACACCGGCGCTTTGCTGCAGATAATCGACAATCTGCCCCAGGGTGCGGCATTCGCTTAGGGTGGCGGCGTCCAGCGGCGGCAGCTCTGGCAATTGGTCCTGCACTGTGCCCAAGATCTCCACCCGCTTGATGGAATCGATACCGAGGTCGGCTTCCATATCCATCCCCAGTTCCAGCATCTCTGCCGGGTAGCCGGTCTTGTCGGCCACTACCTGTAGCATGATTGCCGTGACATCACTCTTATTTGATACTGGCTCAGGCTGCACACTGGCGTTCACACCGGCGCTTTGCTGCAGATAGTCGACAATCTGCCCCAGGGTGCGGCATTCGCTTAGGGTGGCGGCGTCCAATTGTGGCAGCTCAGGCAAGGCATCCTGCACTGTGCCCAAGATCTCCACCCGCTTGATGGAATCGATACCGAGATCGGCCTCCATATCCATCCCCAGCTCGAGCATTTCTGTGGGGTAGCCGGTTTTGTCGGCCACTACCTGCAGCATCAGTGCCGTGACATCATTCTGATTTGCATGAGCAGTGTTTGATTGAGCTGCGTTTGATTGAGCCAGGGGTGGCTGAATACTGGCGTTCACTCCGGCGCTTTGCTGCAGATAGTCAACAATCTGCCCCAGGGTGCGGTATTCACTTAGGGTGGTGGCGTCCAGCTGTGGCAAGTTGGGCAAGGCATCCTGCACTGTGCCGAGAATTTCTACCCGCTTGATGGAATCGATACCGAGATCGGCCTCCATATCCATCCCCAGCTCGAGCATCTCTGTGGGGTAGCCTGTCTTGTCGGCCACCACCTGCAGCATCAGTGCCGTCACATCACTAGCTGTGTTTGATTGAGCCGCGTTTGACAGGGCAGGGCTCGGCTGAATTGGCTCGGATTGCACACTGGAATCCACACCGGCGCTTAGCTGCAGATAATCGACAATCTGCCCCAGGGTGCGGCATTCACTCAAGGTTGCGGCATCCAATTGTGGCAGCTCAGGCAAGGCATCCTGCACTGTGCCGAGAATTTCCACCCGCTTGATGGAGTCGATACCGAGATCGGCCTCCATGTCCATCCTCAGCTCGAGCATTTCCGTGGGGTAGCCTGTCTTATCTGCCACCACTTGCAGCATCAGCTCTTCGACACCTGTGCTTGGCTTGGCTGTGGTTACGGCTACTGCTGGGACAGGGTCTGGAGCTTGAGGCCAGCTCTGTAGCACTTGGCTTGGTTGCTGTGGCGTGCTTGCTGCTTTGACTGGCGCTGCGGCGTGAGTTAAAGGCGCTGCAGCCTGGACGGGCACTGGCACAGACACTGACACTGCTTGGGTTTGCTCTATATTGGGCAAAACAGCATTGGGCAACACAGACACAGTGCCGCCCTGAAGTTGTTGCAACAACTGCTGGGCGCCGAGATTTTGCGACTGAATAAAGTCGTTGTGGATCTTTAACGTCTCGGCCTGGTGCTGGTGGAACATGGCCAGGGTCTGATTGAGGCTGTCAGGAATCGCTTTGCCGGCCGTCGCCAGTTTTACTTGCTCTGCGAGTAGTTGCTGCACACTGTTGCCATATTGCAGTGGGATATTCAGAAACTGCTGATGCAGCTCGGCCAACTGTTGCTGGGCGCTGAAAAACTGCTGTAATCCGCTGCCGCTGTTTGCTGGGAGGCCGTTTGCAGCTTGTGGCGCTGTAGCTTGGCTCGGTTGACTCGGGTTCTGGCTTGCGGCCGCTACTGGGATCTCGACGATTTTTTCCACGACTTTCTCGACTATTTTTGTCTGTTGACTGACCCGGCCCTCTTTGAGTGAGGCCGCCATCTTCTGGGCGGTCGCCGGGCTGATATAGTTACTGGCACCGAGCTTGATAGTCATCGGTGAGGCCTGGTGTTTGGCCTGGGTTTGTACGGCGCGATAGGCATCGGGATCTGTCAGAGGCAGGCCCGCCAATGCCAGGCTGAGCAGGGCTTGCTTCAGCTCAGTGTCGGCGGCCAGTGAATCGATACAGCTTGGGTTGTCCAGCGACAGGAACAGGCATTCGGCGGCGCGATCGCCCAAGGTGGCTTGTGCCAACCTGGCCAGGGTGTTTTTCGGGCCAAACTCGACAAATATTCTGGCGCCGTCCCGGTACATGCTCTCTATCTGCTCACTGAAGCGCACCTGCTTGAGCATATGTTGCTCCAGGTTGGCTCTGAGGCTTTCGGCATCCTGTGCCAGCTTGTCACCTGTGGCATTGACATACAGAGGCGTTTTCGCATCGCTCAAGCCCTGGTGGGCAATCGCCTCGGCAAAGGGTTGCTGCGCATGGGCCACCAGCGGAGTGTGGAAGGCACCGGATACCGGCAGCGCTATGGCGCGCAAACCTGCCTCGTTCAGCTTGAGGTTGAGCCGGGCCACCGCTTCACTCGCGCCGGCAATCACAAGCTGAACCGGGCTGTTGATATTGGCTATCTGCACCTCGGGTTCAGTCTGCAGCAGCTGCTCGAGAGTATTGCGTTCAGTGGCCGAGGGCAGGATAACGGCGCTCATGGCGCCCGGATCTTTATCTTCGGGGACACTGGCCATGGCATCGCCTCGGGCGAAGGCCAGCGCGTAATAGCTCTCACGGCTCAAGGCACCAGCGGCGCGCAGTGCCGACAGCTCACCAAAGCTGTGACCGGCCAGCATATCCGCCTGGAATCCGGCCTGGCAAAGCAGAGTAAACTGTCCCATGCCAAGGGCGCCGATGGCGCTTTGGGCAAAGCGGGTATTGGCCAGTGCCAGTTCATCCTCTTTGCTGGCCTGGGGCGTGAATTTGGCTATCGGGAACACCCGCGCCGACAAGGGGCCCATGCCGTACTTGTCGGCTACGCCCTGGCGGGAAAACTCACGGTCGGCGGCGGCAAATTCGGCGCGAAGCTCGGGATAGAGCTGGGTTAGCCCAGAGCCCATATGTAGATACTGACTGCCTTGACCGGCAAACAGGGCGGCGGTCTTGGCCTCAGTCAAAGGCCCACAGCGGTACTCGACTCCCTGCTGTTGCCAACGGGTTTGCGGCTGTTCTTCAGCCGTGCTTTGCAGTTTGCTCAAGGCCAGTTGCAACTTATGCTGCAGCTCTATGGTGTTGCAGGCAAGCAGTCCCAGCCTGGGGCCTTGTACCTGTGTCTGGCTGCCGAGGCGATAGGGCGCGCACAGGGTTTCAAGGTCGTCATGGGCATCTGACTCCAGCGTCTTGAGCAGAGCGCTTATCTCTTGCTCCAGCGCCGGTTTGTCTGGTGCGCAAAACAGCAGCGGCAAAGGCGTGCGTCTCAGGCGAGAGGGTTGCTTGGGTAATTCGGGGCTGTGCTCTTCCAATACCAGGTGGAAGTTGGTGCCACCAAAGCCAAAGGAGCTGACGGCGGCGCGCCTCGGTGTACCGTCGGTTCTTGGCATCCAGGGGCGGGTTTGAGTGTTGAGATAGAAGGGCGATTGCTCCACTGCCATCTTGGGGTTGGGCTGCTTCACATTGATGGTGGGCGGCAACACCTTGTGATGCAGCGCCAAAGCCGCCTTGATCACCCCGGCGGTGCCGGCGGTCGATTTGGTATGGCCCACCTGGGACTTGATTGAACCCAGCGCAATGTGCTGCAGCTCAGGATTATCCTGACTCATTACGGCGTTGAGGCCGCTGAATTCGGCCACATCACCGGCAGCAGTACCTGTGCCGTGGGCTTCCATCAGGCCCAGAGTATGGGGCGGGAACCCGGCATCATCGTAGGCCCGCTGCAGTGCCTTGGCCTGGCCCTCGGGGCGCGGCGCGTAAATGCTCTTGAACTTGCCGTCGCTGGAGGCGCCAACCCCTTTGATCACCGCATAGATGCGGTCACCGTCGCGCTCGGCATCCTCCAGGCGTTTCAGCGCCACCATGCCTATGCCTTCGCCTATCATCATGCCGCGGGAGTCGGCGTCGAACGGCTTTATCTGCTCATCGCTGGTAAAGGCCGGGGTCTTGGAGAAGCTCATGTACATATAGGCGGAGTTGTCGGTGCAGACGCCTCCGGTGAGCATCATATCGCTGCGGCCTTCAGTCAGCTCGGTGAGCGCCATACGCATTGCCGCCAGAGAGCCGGCACAGGCGGCGTCGACCACACAGTTCATGCCGCCGAGATCGAAACGGTTGGCAATCCGACCGGCGATAACATTGCCGAGCGACCCAGGGAAGGAGTTTTCCTCCCAATGTATGTATTGGTCCTGGAACTTGCGGATCAGCATTTCGCTGTCCTGCTCACTGACGCCACTCTCGCGGAACACCTTTTTCAGCACAGGGTATTGCAGCCTGGCATTGAGGCTTTGGCTGATCTTCTGGCCACCGCCAATCCCCAAGGTGATGCCGATGCGGTCGCGATCATAGTCCGAGCCTTCATGGATACCTGCATCCTCCAACACCTCTTTGGCTACCACCAGCGACAGCAGCTGCGAGGTGTCGGTCAGTTCGAGGATATTGGGCGGCAGACCAAACTCCATGGGGTTGAAATCCACTTCCGGGATAAAGCCGCCGCGCTTGCAGTAACTCTTGTCGGCGGCTTTCTTGTCGGGGTCAAAATAGTCGGCCACTTGCCAGCGGTCGGCGGGCACTTGGGTGATGGCATCTATCTTGTCGCAGATCAGATCCCAAAACTGGTTCAGATAACGGCTGCCGGCAAACAGGCTCGCCATGCCGACTATGGCAATCGGCGTGTCTTTCAGCCTTTTGTTGAGGCGTTTGTCTATCTGAGAGGCTTGTTCTTGGCTCATTGAGCATCTCCATTGGTGGCTGCAAGTTGCGGCCTGGGTTTGCGCCCTGCCTTGGCGGCAGCGGGAAACCTGGACTGGAAAATATGGTAGTTGCGTACCAGCAAGCGGCGTAGTGCAAACGGGGCACGCTTGAGGACGTAGGCTATGTAGCGGTCGGCGGCGAGGGTGTCGTCATCCTGATAGATGTCGACATAGACCCAACCGCTGACGGGATCCATCCCTATGAGTACCGAATGGGTCTGTTGGCCAATGGGAATACTCATGGCTTCGACCTGAACCACAGTGTGTTCATCGGTACTGGGCAGCATCAACGCATCGGCGAGCGTTTGGCTGTTGAGGGTGTAGGTTTGCATTTTGCTGCCGCTGTAGACCGGCAGCTTATTGAAGTGTTTCGGTGGCAGCGAGTGCGCGGCATCGATATTGTCGAGCCGGGATGCGCCGTGGCGTTTCAGACAGCGGGCCAGCCCGGAGCGCGAAACATGGGGATTGATAAACTCCTGGGTGACTTGCAACAGCCTGTCCAGCGGCATCTTGAGCTGCCAGCGCAGCCCGACAACCACATACTCCTGAATATCGCTCAGAGTGGTATTCAGATGATGCGGGGTGTGGGATTGATCCTGGGTCGACTCGCGTTTACGCCACTTGCGAACGGTTGCTTCACTGATATTCAGTAACCGTGCCAGTTGGCTGACATTGAGCTCCGACTCCTGGATAAAGCGGCGCATTTCCGGGGTGGTGGTGGCATTACGATGACGCCGTTTTCCGGTTTGAGTTTGCTTCATAATCAGCTGGGACTGGGCCCTTGGACTTCCTTTCTCGCCTGTCTGCCATGGTTGCAAACTTCCACAATACTGAGCGTCAGGCTGTTATTTCAGTAACAGGTGAAGCAGATTACCAGTGCCTGCCGCTCGATACAATCATCTGGGACTGAAAATCCTGCTTTTGTTTTAAAGACTTTTGTTCGCTAACTTCGCTTGTTGTTAACTTGTTTTTAAATTGATATAAATTGGTTGTTTTGGTTTTTTGTGCTGTAAAAATGGATATCTGATACCTATTTATCCCTAATCCCCAGTGGTCTGTTGCAGCTTATATTGCAGCTTATGTTACAACCTGGGTATCTGCCTTTAGGGCAACTGGATGAACTGGCATCAGCAACAGAAATGGAGAGTGTCAGGTGTATTTAACAAAAAATAATCTACTGGGAATGGCGAGTGCTGCCTTGTTTACTGTACTCGGCGCCGGTTGCAGTGGTACCAGTGCCACTACCGCCGAGTTGTCGCCTGAGGACGCGGCCCGCCAACAAAGACTCGATGAACAGGGATACCGCTGCGACCGGGTTAGGGTTACCGGCAGCAATATTCCCAACCGCCGCTGTACAACCGCCCAGCAGCGGGAAAGAGAGCGGGAAGAGGCGAGAGCCTATGTCGATAAAATGAATCAGCAAAACATGAATGATTAGCACTTGAGACCGAGGGGGAGGCCAAGGCAAAATAGCCTACTCCCCCTTGGTTTTTTGGAGTCTCCCATCAACGCCGTGCAACTCTTTTTGTATCCCTTACGCCAGAGTGAGCCTTTAAAAATAAAAGACCTGGCGCTGTGTCTGACGCCGGCCGAGCGGGAAAAGTTTGCCCGAATAAGCCATAAAGAGGTTAAGCAACGGGCAATAACAAGCCGCGCCTTGCTGAGAAAGACCCTGAGTACTCAAGCGCCGCTTGCAGCCCGGGAGTGGTGTTTCGATTATGGTCCCCAGGGTAAGCCGCGCCTTTGTGATGAGCAGTTTCAACAGACTCAGCTGCATTTTAACCTCAGTCACAGCGGTGATTGGCTGCTGTTGGCATTGCTGAAACATCCTTCTCCTGAGTTGCAACTCGGAGTCGATATAGAGCGTTTACGGATGCGCACGGCTATCGATACTGTGATGCGCCACTATTTTGCGCCTTTTGAGCTGCAGCAATTACGAAATCTGGATGATGCCACGCGGCGAGAGGCGTTTTTCGACCTCTGGGCCTTGAAAGAGTCTTATATCAAGGCGACCGGCAAGGGGTTGGCGCAGCCGCTCGATGGGTTTGCGTTTGACTTGAGCTCAGGGGAGGCATGCTCGGCCGAGCGGCCAGCCGAGATTGTTGCGATGCGCCGTGGGCTTTTGCTAAAGCCTAAGGAAAACACCCAATGGCAGAGTTGGCTTGGCCATATGGAGCCGGGTTATCGATTGGCCCTGACGCTGGGGGCGCCTGCAGCCATCAACTGGCAACTGCTGTGGCACCTTGGTCAGTAGCACTCTGAAATAGGTTACCGGCAAGAATGAAAAAGCGGCTTTAAAGCCGCTTTATGTTCGATTACTGTCTTGCCAGGCGTTGGCTTTCCGGCACGTGCTCAAAGTCACTGCGGAAAGGGTTGATGTCCAATCCGCCTCTGCGGGTGTAGCGGGCGTAGACGGTCAACTTGCTGCAATGGCAGAAACGCTTCAGATCGGTGAATATCCGCTCGACACACTGCTCGTGGAACTCGTTATGCTGGCGGAAAGAGATCAGATAACGCAGCAGTTTTTCCCTGTCTATCTTGGGGCCCTGGTAGCGGATCATCACGCTGCCCCAATCAGGCTGTGAGGTGATCAAACAGTTGGACTTAAGCAGGTTGGAGTTCAAGGTCTCGGCGACTATCTGCTTGTCGTCTGTGCTGTCCTCGAGCCATTTGGGGTTGAACTCATAGTCGCTGACTTCAATATCCAGATCGTCAATGCAGTGCCCCGGCAGCTCAACAACTCTCTGACTGTTGAAGTGCTTGGGCTCAATCACTCTGACTTTTACCTCGCCATTGGCACAGCGGCTCAGATCTTGGGTCAGGGTCTGCTCGACGGCTTCAGTACTGTCAAAGCGGGTTTGATTGAAACTGTTCAGATAGAGCTTGAAGGATTTGGACTCAATTAAATGCTCACTGTTGAGATCCAGCTGGAACTCGGCGATGGCCACCATGGGCTTGCCCTTGGCATTGAGCCAGGAGAGTTCATAGCCGGTCCAGATATCGGCCCCCTGAAACGGCAGAGGCGCACTCAGGTTGATTGCATCACGGTTGAGTTTGCGGGGCACACCCTGCAACAGCTCAGGGGCGTAATGCTCTTGATAATCTGTCTGCTGACCCAGTGTCAGGCCAGATAAGGCTTCGGCGTTCCGGTAAGGGTCGTGATTCTGTGTCATCAAGCGGGTTTCCGTGTCAAAATAGGCCACCATTATACCTGAATTTGGAAGTGCGATAAGTGTCTTGTGCCCAGGCGTTGGAGCAATTTCTCAGCCGTTATCATCAAAGTTACCAGTCGAGTCTGGGGGAAGGCCCCAGATATTATGCCAGGGGAGAAGCCTCGCCCTGTTTGCTGCAGGAGAATGGCGAAGATCCGCTACTGTGGCAGACTATTCGCCGTGAACAGCCAGGCAGTTTTGCCAATGTCAGTCATGCGCTGGAGTTGCCGTTGCATGCCGATATCGACGAGTTTTATGGACAGTTTTTTGCCGCGCATCTGTTGTTTGAAGCCGATTTCGGCGAAGGGGAACTACTGCAGCCCTGGAGCCAGGACGATTTTGAGTTTCTGCAGCAGAATCTGATTGGGCACCTGATGATGAAACGCAAGCTCAAGCAGCCACCGACCTGGTTTATCGGTCTATTGGGGCAAGGTGATGAGATGATCTGCGTGGATAATGAAACCGGTGCTGTCTGGCGTGAGACCCCTGGTGAGCTCCCCTCAAAGAAGCTGGCAGACAGTCTGGAAGAGTTTCTTGTTATGTTGCGCCCCAGAGTGGCGCCGGCGGTTGAGCCTGTGGAGCCGGCAATGGCGAATGTCGACCATCCCGGTCTCTGGGCGCGGATGAAGCTTATGTGGCAACACCTGTTTTCCCGCCGCTGACAGTCGGGGTTACCACAATCACTATTGATTGATGATCACTGCTATTGATGATCCTAGACTATTGATTGTCCCAGTTTATTGATGATCCCAGGAGAGGTTGGAGACTATCCGGCAGTTGTCACAGCGGAAATGAAACAGATCCAGCAACGGGCTGGGTTGGCGCCAGTCCGGGTTGCCGCAACGGGGGCAAGGACGGGCCAATTCGGCTTGCTTACTCTCTCCCCCGACCCGGTAAAGGTAGTAATAGGTAGGAATTTTGGTCAGATATTCGATACGGCCGCGCAGATCCCAGCCGCGGCGGAACAGATCGCTATCCGGGCTGGAAAGCTCCTCAAGTGCGGCAAATTCGGCCTTGGTTGCTGCGGCCATCTGCAGTTCATCACAGGCTTGCCACTCGGTTTGCCAACGGATCACCCGCTTGTGATCGCCGTTGAAGGTCGCGGGAATGCGGTAGAGTGGAATGGGTAGCAAGTTATCGCCGCTGCGCAGCGGCGAGCACATATGCACATAGCTGGTATAAAGCAGCTGCCAACTTGGGGGCTCCAGGGTGCTGACCTCGGAATTGATATCCTGACCTATGAGCTTTTCCTTGGGGGCCAGCAGTTTGGCCTCGGTTAACTGCTGCAACGCCTGTTTGGCCCAGGGACTGTTGTGCCTGTTGGCCAGACTGGTTTCTTCCGGTAGCAGCAGCCTGACTCTGAACTCCCCGTCCCTAAAGGCCACCGCAAATTCCCGTCCCAATACCTGACCGTTGGCCCGCCAGGCCTCAAGCAGGGTATTGATGGCTTTTTCTGCGGCGCTGATAGTGGTGTTGGCAAAGCATTCAAACCTGAGTTCGCAGACAAACATTATTGCTGTTCCTCAAGCTTGGCGAGTCTTTGTTGCAAGGCCGCGAATTCTTGTTTCAGTTGCTGCTGTTCCTGGCGTAGCTGGCTGATTTCCTGCTGGAGAACTTCTACTGTGGTGACAGCTTGTTGTGGCACGGTTTCTTGCAGTTGAGGTGCGTCTTCAAGCAGTTTTTCCCGTTCACTCTCTGGCAGGGATTTGAAACGCTGCAGACCTTCAACCAGCAGTGGCATTGGTAACTTGTTGCCGAGTCTTGCCTTAATCAGTGCCAGAGAGGGAGTATGGCCGCTTTGGGCTACTGCCGCCGCGGCGGCCATGACCTGTTCCAGTGGAGTGGACATCTTGGTAAAAAACCTCACATTTTCGCGAATAGCTACATAGTGCAGCAGTTGTTTGCTTTTATCATTTTGATATTTATCGGTTTATTTGTTGGCCTGCATGTTGCATAGCGTTTGCTGCATTTGCTTAACAAAAGTCAACATTTGATAAATATAACAAGGAGTGACAATGAACAAGTTATTACTGCCACTGATGGGGATTGCAAGCTTAGGGCTTAGTGCCTGTGTGGTCAATGTCGGCGATCACGAAGCCAACTGGGATGAAAAGGAGTCCTGGCAATTGCAGCAACAGCAAAATCAGCAACAACTGGCCAAGTTGACTCTGGGGATGGATCAGCAACAGGTGCAGCAGCTCATGGGGCAGGCCGACTTTAATGAAGCCTTTCTCTCCAATGATCAGCAAGTACAGGTACTGTTTTACCGTACCCGCCACAGACACAGTGATGGCAAGACCACCAAGGATGAGTGCACCCCCTTGGTGTTTCGCGATCAACAACTGATTGGCTGGGGCGATAAGGCTTACGCGCAGCTGTAATTCAAACTCATCCCAATTCCAATCAACTCCTGAGCTGGGCGTCCAAATGGTCTATGGTGTCTGACCATTGGGCGTCCTCGGCCAGAGCCTCCGTTAAAAAAGTGCGCTGCGCTTCATTCCAGAATGGTGCATCCACCAGTTTGACTCCCTCGGGGATAGAATGTGCGCCGATAAAGCCTTCTATCGCCTTGCTGCTGCTGGGGAGTCCCAATTGCTCAAATAAATGGGCCAAGTCTGTGTGGGTGGTATCCATATTCTGACCTCCTGAAATCCCGACATATATTGCCAAGGTGATGAGTGATGGGTGAACAAGCCTTAATAAAACAGATAGTAAGCCTTATTCCTTCCCCTTAGCTTATACCAATCTGCCTAAAGATGAAGTGACAATGCCTGGCAAGCAAGATCAAGATATTGCACTTTGATCCAATATTGTTAAATTGGAAATTGCCCTTTTGGCTGACAAGGACAACAACAAATGGAAACCCAGACTCCCGATTCTCTGCGTGCCGTCTACCTGACAGCGGAAGATTTGCGCCTGGCCGCATCAATTCTCTATAACGCCTATCACTATGATGCGTTTTTTCAGCAGACCTTGCCGGCCGCCAATGCCGTCGAATATGAACAAAAGCTCAGAGCCGCGATCCGTGAAGAGCTCAATGAGCTTTGGCAACAGGAGCAGCCTCTTATTGGGTTGTTCGACGCTGAGCGCTTGATTGGGGTTGCCTGCGTGGTGACCTCATCACTTCCCCAAGGGGAGGGACGCTATTGGCATTGGCGTTTGAAAATGCTGCTGGGGACAGGCTGGCAATCGACGCAGAAGTTGATGCAGAAGGAGAATTCAATTCTGGAGCACCTGCCGGCTACTGAATACGGCATTATACAGTTCATTGCAGTAGCTTTAACCGAGCAGCGCAAGGGTTATGGCAAGTTGCTCGTCCAGGCGGTATTGGGTTGGTGTGATGAGCAGCCGGAGCTGGAAGGGGTTGGAGTCTTTGTGACTGAGGATGGCCATTCTCATCTGTTCCGAGAGCAAGGCTTTGTACCCGTGGTTGAGCTCAATATAGGGCAGTTAACCGGAGAGTTGCTCTTTTACCACAGTCATACTGATGATGACGTCTACCAATAACAGGAGTTAAGAATGGAGCAAAAGTACAAGAGTTTTGCTGAGTTTTATCCTTTCTATCTATCTCAGCATTCCGATCCCGTATGCCGAGGTTTGCATTATCTAGGTTCGACCCTGGTATTGCTTATTCTGTTATTCAGCCTGCTTAGTGGACAATTTGTATGGCTCTTGGCTCTGCCTGTGGTGGGTTATGGCTTTGCCTGGATTGGTCACTTTGGTTTTGAACACAATAAGCCGGCGACCTTTCAATACCCAGTCTACAGCTTGATGGCTGACTGGGTCATGTTGGCCCAATTTGTCAGTGGCAAACGTCGTTTCTGAGTGTTTTTGGTTATTTACCAGTACCAATGTGAGATATGTCTCACAAAGCTGTGCGACAAACATAAGACTTATTTGCTGTTCTTACTGGCGAATAATTAAATATTGTTAATAAACAAGTGATTAGCATTTCATTAGAGACTGCTGAATATTTGTCATTCCCAGCCTGTTCTAAAATTGACCATCTCAAAGAGGGGTCCTTGGGTACACTTAAGTTGTGGTCAGGGCAGGATGCTTTGACAGAGCTTCCAAGGAAAGGAACTGAAGTTACGAGCCTCAAGGAAGAGAGGGCCTCAAGGAAGAGGGAGCTGCAAGGAAAGCAATGCCAAGGAGTTTAAGGCGGCAGCTAAGGCGGGGCAAGTGTCAGGATGACACGTTTGGGAAAGGCCTATGCAAGGACGAGCTGCAAGGAAGCCTGCTAAATGGATTTCAGTCATGGATGACAATCAAGACAGGACGTCTTGAAACCATTCCAGGGAAGCTCAAACCAAGGAAACGGCTCGCAGGGAAAGCAGTATCCAGGATGGATACACAGGAGATTTTTCCGGTAATAAGGAAATTGCCGCGCCAGGAAAGGCAATTTGAGACAGGAAGGTCTGCTAAGGAAAGCGTTTAGGACGAAGTAGGGGACAGGCTCAGGGATGCCAGCCTTTGGGTTAAGGGAATACCCAACTCATGGACGACAGCTGCTAGTGGATGGGCAAACATGGAAGATGAGTGCCAGGAGGCCACAAGGAGGCTCAAGGGAATTGAGCAGACACCAGGATGGTTGTAAGCAGGGATGAAAAGATAGCTTGGAAGCTGTCGTAACTGAGACAAGGTGTCCACAGGAAGAGATTCATACGCATGGAAGGTGCAGGGAGCACAACTCAGCGGGATGGCTGACAGCAGTAAATAGGGCGCGTCTTAGGACGCGCCTTTTCTTTTGCTGTTTTTTCTTATAGGGCGTCATTAAAGCTAGGGTCATTCCGGTACTGATTTATAGGCGATGTGTCTTTAACTACACATCGTTTTCCATTAAAGCCGGGCATCGTGTGCGAGATGTCTCACAAGGCTGTGAGACAAACAAGAGTTAAATAGAGGGTTTTGTCGTTAAAAAACAATTAAGCCTTTTAAAATTAATTGGTTATGCACTCCATTTCAATTGCTACAAAAAAGTTGCACGAGTTATTGAACGGTTTCTGTACAGCCCTGGGGCCGGGATTGGATTAGTATTTAAGTCATCCAAGGACAAGGATGATTCAGGGAACAAGGTCAGGAAGACCTAAACCGTGAGGAACACGGTCCAGGGATGACTCAAGGAAGATGCCTATCAGGATGATGGCAAACAGGGAAAGGTACTGACCCAAGGAATGTGGTCAGCGTCAGGAAGACGAAACAGGATGTATTGAACGGATGCGCAAGGACGATACTGGACACGCTTAAGGATAGAGCAAGGCCCGATCAAGGGATAATCGGGACTAAGGGAACAGGTACGCAAGTACAGGGACTCACCAGGATGGTATAGGGAGCGCAGGACGCACGGCAGACGCATGGATGGTGCAGGGAAGCAACTTAATAGCTGGAAGGCTTAACAGAGAAACAGATGGGCGCGGCTTAATTGTCGCGCCCTTTCTTATTTAAGGGATTTTTTATTTGGGGACTTAAATGGTTCTCAAACTTTGATGGCGCAAGAGTCTGCTGCCATTTTTCTGATTTTTTATCTGTGTAACCTGGCAAACTTTACTGATTCTTCAACGACGGGGTTGGCTCAGTTTTCTGTCAGATGCAGCAAAATATCAGCGGCACTTACCCGAACTGCAACCTCCGCGGGAGCCACAACCGCCACCGACGCTGCCTCTGGCAGTTGGCGCTTCATGCCACTCGGGTTCGGGAAATATTGGCCATTCAATTTTCTGGATCTGTTTACCGTGCATCAGGATGTGGCCGCGATACTGGTTGATGCCATCGGTACTGAACTCAAACATAAAGCGTGCATTCCAGCACAGGCCGTTCTTGCCGCCTATGCTGGGACGGGCTGACTCCATGGCGATGGCCAGCATCTGCACCTTTTGCCGTTGGCATTCCCGCTCGGCAAATATCCGACTGAGTTCGGCCATTTGTCGCAACTGCCAGAAAAACGCAGCAATCATTACCAGCGCTGCGATCAGGAGAAAATCTGTCATCATTCTGTGGTCGCCCTGAACAGACCGCCGATGGCGCCGGATAGGCGGTCACTGCGGTGGGGATTGCGAAGTTCGCTCAATACCTGGGTACGTATCCCGGGTATGGCCACAATATCAGCAAAGATTTGATTAAAGAAGCTTTGCTCCTGCAAAGCCAAAGCCTCGAGATAAATTTTGCGGCACTCATCCTGTTTCAGGCTATACCAGCAACGGGCGGCGATGGCGATCAAGGCGTCAATATTCAGCGCCTGCTGACTATCCAGCTCTGTTATCGCCTGTTGGCAGAGTTCAGGGTGAGATGCCAAGGCGCGAAGGAAGTAAACCTTATGCTCGGGGGCAGCGTCTTTGAATGCCTGGAAGAGCGTTTCGGCAAGCGGCTCTGGCAATAGTATATGTTCCAGTTGCTGGCAAAGGGCAATTTGCACCTCGGCGGCGCCTTTGCTCAACCCTTGTTGCAACAGGGCTGAGTGATCCAGTTCATTGACCCGGGCACAGATATCCGCCAACCCTTGCAGTCCCAAATGTTGCCAGTTTTCGGCAGCCACCTTGCCGCTCAGGTATTGGCAGGCATATTCATACTGCACAGAAGCGGCTTGTCCCAGTTGTTTGCGCACCAAGGCGTTGAACAGAGCCAGTTTTTCCTGCGGCGGCTTGAAACTGAAGGGATGATTGGCCATCTGTTGCTGTTGGGCTTCGGTCAGTTCACGGGTCAGGTTTTCCCCCATGGCTTCAAGCAACATCTGAATAAACTGGCTGCGTGCAGCAGGGACCAGGAGTCCGTGCTCATCCAAAGGTAATTTCAGGAACCAGATATATTGCTGATTACTGCCATCCCAGAACACCAGGGCAAACTGGGCATGCCCTTGTATAGGGAAGGGATAGGGGCTTTGAAGGGCCTCTATCTGATGAAAAGCCATGGGATCTATGTGTTGCACCCGGCGGCCGAGATCATAGACCTGATATTGGGTGTTGGCGGCGCTGAGAAGTTCGCTGAGGGTAGTGATACTGTCCATGCTCGTTTGACTCTTGTACAACAAATGCGGTGCATTATAGGGATAAGCTTGGCCCGATGGTATGATTGGTGCCAATTTATTGTTTTGGATCTGCGAGGTGACAGATGCCTTTTCTGGCGACTGAAAAACTCCTGTTGGCCATAGAGGCCGAGTTGAAAGCGCAGGGAATGTGGAGCGCAACCGAACCTGGCGCGGCAGCCATGGCCAGTCAGGCGCCCTTTGCCTGCGACAGCATGGCATTTGAAGCCTGGTTGCAGTTTATTTTGTTGCCCAAAATGCGCACGCTGATAGACGCCGAAATGCCGCTGCCATCAGCCATAGCAACTGCACCTATGGCCGAGCATGTCTGGGGCGAAGCGCCCACATACCGTAATTTGATCACTTTGTTGAGAACCTTGGATGAACTCCTTACCAAACAAGCAAGATGAGACCCAGATTCAAGCCGAGATTTCGGAGCAAGCTTTGACACCTGTGGATGAAGAGTGCCCCGAGATCCGTATCCTCTATGAAGATGAACACTTGGTTGCCATCCATAAACCGGCGGGATTACTGGTGCATAGAACCTATCTGGCGCGAAAAGAGCGTTTTTTCGCCATGCAGCTGACCCGTGATCTGGTGGGTTGCCATGTGTTTCCGGTGCACAGGTTGGATAGGCCGACCTCGGGTGTCTTGTTGTTTGCCAAGAGCAGTGAAATTGCCGCTATTTTATGTCAGCAGTTTGCCGGGCGCGAGACACGCAAAGAGTATCTGGCCCTGGTGCGCGGCAATATGCACCAAGCCGGTACACTGGACTATCCACTCAAAGAAGAGCTCGATGCCGTGGCCGATAAACATGCCGACCGCAACAAGGAAGCCCAGGACGCCATTACTCAATATGCGCCGCTACTCAATGCCGAGATCCCTTTCCCGTCAGGGCGTTACCCCAGCAGTCGTTTTGCCTTGATACGTCTCTCGCCGCAGACTGGGCGCAAGCATCAGCTCAGAAGGCATATGGCTCATCTGCGTCACCCCATCATAGGTGACACCACCCACGGCGATGGCAAGCAAAACCGTTTCTTTCGCGAACACTTCGGCCTCAACCGTTTATGGTTGTTGGCTCAGAGCTTGAGTTTTACTCACCCAACGACAGGCGAACCCGTCACCATAGTGACAGAGCCGGAGGCCGAATGGCTGCAAGTGTTCGAAGGCCTGGGCTGGGACGAGTCCCAGCTTGAGTCAGACAGCGGTTTGCTGCTGGCTTAGGGAAGGTGCGAATAAGTCCTCGTGGCCTTCTCTTTTGTAGAGAGTGGCTTGCACAGCAATTGGCGTTCAAGACATCTGACTGAAGGCATGCCGGGGCATGTCGAAGTCGGATAACGCAGAGAGCTGGTTGCTGTGAAAGCCCCGAAGGGCGTGGCTTACAGACCTGTCTGCTATGTTGTGCTTCTTGCAAAGGACTAGGGCCATTTGCTGCGAACCACGCCTTGCATCCAGGCCCGTAAGCCGACGCAGAGCACACATGGGACTTGTTCGCACCTTCCTTAGGTTTCGTCTTTATTGGTGCGCTTGTGCATCATGTCAAGTAAGGGACGATAGGCGTCGAGTGGATAGTGGGCATGGTGTTGGTCTTGTTGAGCGGCTCTGAAGTAACACATACGGCGGACATGAGTTGCCCTTTGGTGTTGCTTCTGAAGTTTCTGCCTGCTGCTCTGTCGCATCGCTGCGTTTCCTTATCGCCAGTGGCGTGTCGGCTTGGTGTCTGTTGATGCTTGTGCTTGCAGCACAAGCAGACGATACAGTATGGTGGAGAACAATGAATATTGGCTCCGAGGTGCAGAGTATAACATGAAAAAAGTGAACCTGGTGTTTGGAACTGTCTATGGTAACGCCCAGTTTGTTGCCGAGACACTCCTGAAGCAGCTCCAGACTCATGGTGTGGATGCTAAACTTTGGCAAAGTCATGAGCTTAAAGGATATGTACCGACTGCCGATGAGTATTTGTTGCTGGTCTCTTCCACTACCGGCCAAGGGGATCTTCCGGATGATATTTTGCCCTGGTTTTTGGAACTGAAAGACACGGCCCCTTACTTACCAGACCTTAGATACGGGGTTATTGCCCTGGGAGACTCGAGTTATGAGACTTTCTGCGGCGCAGGTAAACAATTGGATGAACTGTTTGCGGAGCTTGGTGCCAAACGTGTCGGTGAGCGTTTGGAGATTGATGCCTGCGAAACCATGGAACCCGAGGTCGAGGCTCAAGCATGGCTCAACAACTGGCTACCCCTGCTGAAAACAGAACCGGGCGCCTGAAAGGCTTTTCACAACATTGGTTTAAGTTTGCCCAGCGCCTGAGTCAGGCGCTGCTTGTCCCCATAGCTATCCTGCCTGCTGCCGGGGTGATGAAAGGCCTGGCCAGTACGCCGACAGGTATTTTGTCTCCTTCGCTCAATGAGCTGTTTGCCACCACAGGCAATCTCATCTTCACTATGATGCCGCTGCTGTTTGCCATCGCCATTGCCATAGGCTTTTGTCGCGATCAGGGGATTGCCGCCTTCAGTGCGGCGTTCGGCTTTGGGGTATTCAGTTCCACCTTATCGCTGCTGGCCTCGCAAAACCCCGTGCACACCTCAGTCTGGCTCGGAGTGGTGACCATAGATACAGGTATTGCCGGTGGTATGTTGCTTGGGGTGATGACCTGCCTGGCGATGGCCATGAGTCGTCACTTGCGTTTGCCGGCTATCTTTTCCTTCTTTGAGGGGCGCCGCAGCGCACCATTGCTGATGTTGCCGTTGGCTGTGTTGCTGGCCTATTTGCTGGCGCTTATCTGGCCACCTTTGGCTCACTATATTGAGGTGTTCTCCAACTGGGCTGTGTATCAAAAGCCGCAGCTGGCCTTTGCCATCTATGGCACAGTGGAGCGCCTCTTGTTGCCACTTGGGCTGCACCATATCTGGAATGCGCCTTTCTACCTGGAGCTTGGGCAGTATTATCAGGATGGTGAATGGCTCAGAGGCGAAGTGGCACGCTACCTCGCCGGCGATCCCCAGGCCGGCAATCTGGCCGGTGGCTATCTCATCAAGATGTGGGGCCTGCCGGCGGCGGCCCTGGCGATTTGGCGCTGTGCCGACAAGAGTGAACGCAATCGGGTGGCCGGCATCATGCTGTCGGCGGCGGCAACCAGTTGGCTTACCGGGGTGACTGAGCCGATTGAGTTTGCCTTCCTGTTTGTGGCGCCTTTGCTGTATCTGGTGCACGCACTGCTGACCGGGCTGGCTTATGCTGTCTGTATCTGGCTCGACATTCACTATGGATTGGTGTTTTCCAATGGTTTGCTGGATTTTGCCCTTCTGTGGCATCAATCTGCCAACGCCGGTTGGTTTCTTATCCTGGGCCCCTTGACCGCAGTCATCTATTATCTGATTTTCCGCGCTTCCATCATGGCATTCAATCTCAAGACGCCGGGGCGGCTGGAGCCGGAAACCGCCTCGGGCGGCAATCTGCTGGCCATGATAGGCGCGCTCGGCGGCGCTGCCAATATCCGCAATCTCAGCGCCTGTATGACCCGCTTGCGCCTGAGTGTCGAACGCCCAGAGCTGGTGGACAAGTCCCGCCTGTTGGGATTGGGAGCCAAGGGCGTGATAGTGGTAGGGCAGGGCGTCCAGGTGGTGTTTGGCACCAAGGCCGAGACCTTGAGAGGGCTTTTGCAAAAGTATCTGGACAGTCGCCAGGCAAGCCGGAGATAACGGGCTGCTTTTGATGAATAAATTTTAAGCGCGCCAGCGGCGAGACTGTGGCATATTCAAACTTTGATGCAGCGACAGGAGCCGATATGCCACGCAAAATACTGATGATTGATTGTGCCGATGAATATGGGCTTATCGCCAGAGTCACTGGGGTATGCTTTCAGCACAGACTGAACATCATCAAGAACAACGAGTTTGTCGATAATCAGCAGGGGCGCTTTTTCATGCGTACCGAACTTGAAGGCGAGTTCGATGAAACTAAGCTGCTGAAGGAGTTGGCCGAGGTCCTGCCTAAACAAAACCATATGAAACTGGTGGATGCCGGACGCAAGCGCATAGTGGTGCTGGCGACCAAGGAGGCCCATTGCCTCGGGGATCTCTTGATGAAAACCTACTATGGTGCTCTCGATGTGGAGATAGCCGCCATAGTGGCCAACTACGACACGCTGGCACCGCTGGCGGCCAAGTTTGAGGTGCCTTTTCATCACGTCTGTCATCAGGGGTTGGATCGCAGCGCCCACGAGCGCGCCATGTTGGAGATTATCGCCGGCTACCAGCCTGAATACCTGGTACTGGCCAAATATATGCGGGTACTCACCCCAGAGTTTGTCGAGCAGTATCCCAATAAGATAATCAATATTCATCACTCCTTCCTGCCGGCCTTTATCGGCGCCAATCCCTATCGTCAGGCGTGGGAGCGCGGGGTGAAGATTATTGGTGCCACGGCGCACTTTGTGAATAACTGCTTGGATGAGGGACCTATCATCAAGCAGGACGTGATCCCTGTGGATCACAGTTACAGCGCGGCAGATATGGCCAAAGCCGGCCGAGATGTGGAAAAAAGTGTTCTCAGCCGGGCTCTGGCGCTGGTACTCAATGAACAGGTCGTGGTGTACGGCAACAAGACCTTGGTGTTTTAACCCGAGTGTTTTGGGCTCAGTAGGTTCAGCGGAAACTCACGTAGAGTTTTTCCTCCTCTGGGATCATGGCCATATCGGAAATGGTCACTTTGCCGGGCAGGAAGCGGCCAATCTTTTTGGCGGTGCGATCGGCGCCGTGACTCATGGCAAACTGATGCAGTGACTCACCATTGCACACCAGACGGGGGAACACTCGCTGTTCATTGATCCGGTACTCACGCAGGGTATTGGAAAACGCTATCATGCTGTTGCTGGCACTGGACTTACAGACCTGGATCAACGCCTGCTCAATATAAGGATCCATTGCGGCCTGGGCACTGAGAGAGCCGAAGCTCAGGCCGGCGACAGCCAGTAATACGGCGCCGGTGCGGGTACGTTGGCAAAGGTTCATGGCTTGCTCCTTTTGGGGATGCTTCAAGTACCATTTAAGTACAGTCGCAGCAGGGGCATTTGCCAGCGATTGAACAGAGGCTTTCTGTCAGCAGTTGTTGCTGCTTGGGCAAGGCGTGTCCCAAGGTGTGGAAGTTTGTCTCTTGGTAAGTAAATGTGTCTGCCCGCGCCCTTATGGGCAGAGCAGACAGACACATAGATGGGGTTGCTGACCTGCTAAAGTGCTTATTGCTCGAGGTCAGCTCCCGAGGGCAAGGGTCAGTCGACCATCCGCAGCAGTTCGTTGATACCCACTTTACCGCGGGTCTTCTCGTCTACCTTTTTGACTATGATGGCGGCGTAAAGATTGTACTTGCCGCAGCTGGAGGGCAGGGTGCCTGACACCACTACAGAACCTGCTGGAACCCGGCCATAGTGAATTTCACCGGTTTCGCGGTCATAGATGCGGGTGCTCTGGCCGATATAGACCCCCATGGAGATCACTGAGCCTTCCTCGACCACTACCCCTTCAACGATTTCAGAGCGGGCACCGATAAAGCAGTTGTCTTCAATAATGGTCGGGCCGGCCTGGAGTGGCTCGAGCACGCCTCCGATACCGACACCGCCGGAGAGATGCACGTTTTTACCAATTTGCGCACAGGAGCCAACCGTGGCCCAGGTGTCGACCATGGTGCCTTCATCTACATAGGCGCCCAGGTTAACGTAAGAGGGCATAAGCACAGTGTTTTTACCGATGAAAGAGCCTTTGCGCACCGCAGCGGGTGGCACAACGCGTATGGCTTCGGTGCGAAAACGCGCTTCATCATAGTCGGCAAACTTCTGTGGTACCTTGTCGAAATACTTGGTTTCGGCCCCATCGATTACGCCATTGTCGAAGATACGGAAAGACAGCAAAACGGCTTTCTTGAGCCATTGGTGCACATGCCACTGGCCGTCCAGTTTCTCGGCCACTCTGGCCTCGCCTCTGTCCAGCATGTCAATCACTCGTTCCACATCGGCGCGCAGCTCGGCGTCAACTGTGGTTGGGCTTATCTGTGCGCGAGCTTCAAAAGCCGCCTCAATACGTTGGCGTAAAGCCTCCATTGGTTTCTCCCGTTTACTTAGGTTGTTGGGGTCCCGAATTGGGACAGGGCACTGATCAGTGACTCTTTCAGCCTTTGTTGCTGGGCTTCATCCAGTGCCAGTCCCTGATTGGTTTGTAGAATAAAAAAGTCCTCGGCGCGCTCGCCTATCGTGGTGATCTTGGCCGCCAGCAGGGTGACATCACAGCGATAGAAGGTTTCACCTATCTTGGCCAACAGGCCCGGGCTATCCAAGGCTATCAGTTCCATCATACTTGTACCATGGCGGCGGGTCGGCAGGAAACTGACCTGAGTCGGAACTTTAAAAGGTTTCATCTTGCGCGACAACTTGCGAAAGCGCGGGATCTTGGGTTGCTCGCCGCTGAGCGCTTTGCCAAGGGTCTTGCGTATGCTTTGTATCCGCGACAGCTGACTAACCGCCTTGCCGTCCTGTTCAAGGATCACAAAGGTATCCAGGGCGTAGTTGTCCTTGGATGTCATGATGTTGGCATCATGAACATTGATATTCTTGTTGTCCAACACCGCCATCACAGTGGCAAACAGCTTGGGTTTGTCCTGGCAATAGACAAACAGCTCGGTACCGCCACGGGTGGTGTGTTTGGATACCATCACCAGTGGCTCATCCTGCTTGTGCTTGAGTATCGCCTCGGCGTGCCAGGCGATTTGATTGGGTTGATGACGCAAAAAGTAATCGGCCTTGAATCTCTGCCACAGCTGATCCAACGCCTTTTCCTTGAAGCCGCGCCGCAGCAACTCTTTCTTGGCCTTGGCCTGATGCTCCCGCACCCGGGCGCGAATATCCACCGGCTTTTCTTTGCCGCGGGCGAGTACCCTCTGGGTGGCAAAATAGAGATCCCTGAGCAGGGAGCCCTTCCAGTTGTTCCAGGTTTTTTCATTGGTGGCACAGATATCGGCCACTGTCAGGCAGTAGAGGTAACTCAGGTGCACCGCATCGCGAACCTTGTCGGCGAAATCGGCGACTACTTCGGGATCGGAAATATCCCGGCGCTGGGCAACAATCGACATCAACAGATGATTTTCCACTAACCAGCTGACCAAGCGGCCGTCGTGGTCGTTGAGGCCATGCAGTTTGCAAAACTCCTGCGCATCCACGGCGCCGAGCTTACTGTGATCGCCGCCGCGCCCCTTGGCGATGTCGTGGAAAATGGCCGCCAAGACCAGAAGCCCTTTTTTCGGCAACTGATTGATCAGTACAGAGCCGAGTGGGAACTCCTCTTTCTGCTCTGCCTGGGCAAATTTGTCGATATTGAGCAGCAGCCTGTGGGTGTGTTCATCTACAGTGTAAGCATGGAAGAGGTCAAACTGCATCTGGCCCTCAATGGCGCGCCAGGCAGGCAAATAAGCCGACATCACCCCATGTTTGTGCATTAGCGACAGAGCCGCAATGCCACGAGGATGGCGGAGGATTTCCATAAATACTCTGCGGCAGCCTTCCCAGGCCATCAGAGGTTGCGGCTGGGCGCGTCTGGCCCTTCTAAGTGCCCTCAGAGTCGGGGCATAAATCCCCTGAATGTTGGAATTGCGGGCCACATGCAAAAACAGTCTGACGATTTCTTCCGGATCGTCAAACAGTGCCAAGTCCAGCGCCTCGATAAAGCGGCCGCGGCGCTGATAGTGTTCATCTATAGGCTGGATTTCCAGCGCCTGGGTGTGCCCCAGGGTGGCACGCTTGAACAGTTGCAGCAGCATCTCGTTGAGCTCCATCACCCGCCGCACTGTGCGGTAATAGCGCTTCATCATCTGCTCGACCGCCAGTTGGGTGGCATCTTCGTAGCCCATCAAGCCGGCGACCTGACGCTGCAAGTCAAACAGCAAACGGTTTTCGTCACGGCCCGATGCCAGGTGCAGGGCAAATCTCAGCTCCCAGAGGAAGTGCTGACACTCCAGCAGCTCTTCGAGTTCGGCCTGCTCCAGAAAACCGTGCCCGACCAACTCTTCGAGTTTGGCGGCATCGAAGTGGCGCATGGCGACCCAGGCTATGGTTTGAATATCCCTGAGGCCGCCGGGGCAGGTCTTGATATTGGGTTCAAGATCGAAGGCATTGGCCCTGGCGTGGCGGGCGCGCTGTTCATCGCGCTTGGCGCTGAAAAACTCGTTCGATGGCCAGAATTGGTGCTCGCGAATCGCATCGTAGAGAGTATCAAACAGGATTTCCGGGCCGGTAAGCAGCCTGGCTTCCAATAGATTGGTGGCTATGGTGATGTCCTGGCGACCCTGCTGCAGGGTTTCGCCCAGGGTTCTGACACTGTGGCCGATTTCAAGACCTGCGTCCCAGAGAAAGGCGATATAGGCGCTGAGCCTGCTCTCGGCTGCCGGGTCCAGGTTGTCATCCACCAGAAACAGCAGATCTATGTCTGAATAGGGGTGCAGCTCGCCGCGGCCATAGCCGCCAACGGCGATAAGGGCGATGGGATAATCATTCAGCCCCTGGGCTTGCCATTGTTCAATCAGCTGCTTATCGACAAAGCGACAGCGGCTGGTAACCAGTTCGACTATCTTTTCTCGCGAGGTAAACCTGTCAAACAGGGCCTGATTCTGCTCACAAAGTGCCGTTTTGGCTGCCAGCGCTGTGCTCATTCTATTCCTTGGGTGACGCCTTATTTGGCGTGATTGATGATCCTCGGGAAATCTTCCTCGGCGCGCAGCGTCAGAACTTCTACGCCGGTCTGGGTGATCAACAGAGTATGTTCCCACTGAGCTGAATTTTTACCATCTGAGGTGGTGACAGTCCAGCCGTCATCCTTGTTCAGTACAGAAGTGTGGCGACCGGCGTTGATCATCGGCTCAATGGTAAAGCACATTCCTGGACGCAGTATGGTCTTGTCGTTGTTTTTGTAGTGCACTACCTGTGGTTCTTCGTGGAAACCGGCGCCGATACCGTGACCGCAGTAATCCTGCACTATCGAATATTTGTCCAGGCCTGACTTGCTGGCCTTGATAAACTTCTCGACCGTGGTGCCAATTTCACCCAACTGCATGCCGGGGCGAACCTTGCGAATGGCGGCGTAGAGGCTTTCCTGAGCGATACGGCACAGGCGGCGATCTTTTGGGCTGACATCGCCAATCAGGAACATTTTGGAAGTGTCGCCGTGATAGCCATCCTTGATGACAGTGATGTCGATATTGAGAATATCGCCGTCCTTGAGCACGCGATCGCTGGGAATACCGTGGCAGATCACCTCATTGATAGAGGTACAGATGGACTTGGGAAAACCATGGTAGTTGAGCGGCGCAGAGATGGCGCCTTGTTCTTCCGTGTACTTGGCGCAGATATCGTTGAGCTCGTTGGTGCTGACCCCTGCCTTGACGTGCGGGGCTATCATTTCCAGTACACTGGCGGCCAACTTACCGGCGGCACGCATTTTCTCAATTTCGTCTGCTGTCTTGATGACTATACTCATGGGGGTTTTCTCTTAATAACCTGTGTCTTGGCCAAGGCCAATCCAACTTGTTTGTGAAACGGTAAAATAACGCTCCTGGCGCGGCTTTGAACTGAGTTTAAGGCCGACGTATGAGCGGTAAAAAATTTGTGTTTGCCGGCGATTTATGGTATAAAGCGCGCCGTTATGTTTGACTCTAAGTGACTTTGAGCTGACGACTCTACGAGTTCGAATTGACTTCAAGTCGGGCTGCCTTCGGTGGGAGATCCCATTTCGTTGGCAGGTCAGAGTAAAGATGGCGGCCATTATACATGGCATTTAACTCAAATACTAAATCACACACGTATCGACACATTCTTCGGGGTGCCCGCGGCTTGGCCAAAGGGTCGAAGACATGGGATGCGTGGAGGTCTAACCCCTTAAATTAAGGTATAGAAAATGACTACAGTTTCAATGCGCGATATGCTCCAGGCCGGTGTACACTTTGGTCACCAAACCCGTTACTGGAACCCTAAGATGAAGCCTTTCATCTTCGGCGCCCGCAACGGTGTACACATCATCAACCTCGAGCACACTGTGCCAATGTTCAATGAAGCTCTGGCTTTCATCAGCAACATTGCTTCCAAGAAAGGTAAAATCCTGTTCGTAGGCACCAAGCGCGCTGCCAGTGAAGCCATCAAAGAAGCTGCCGTATCTTGCGAGCAGTTCTACGTGGACAAGCGCTGGCTCGGCGGTATGCTGACCAACTGGAAAACCGTTCGTCAGTCAATCAAGCGCCTGAAAGATCTGGAAACCCAGTCTGTTGACGGTACTTTCGACAAGCTGACCAAGAAAGAAGCGCTGATGCGTACCCGTGAGCTGGAAAAGCTTGAGAAGTCTCTGGGTGGTATCAAGAACATGGGCGGTCTGCCAGACGCCATTTTCGTTATCGGTGCCGACCATGAACACATCGCTATCAAAGAAGCCAACAACCTGGGTATCCCAGTTGTTGCCGTAGTAGATACCAACTCTGCTCCAGATGGCGTTGACTACATCATTCCTGGTAACGACGACGCTATGCGTGCAATCCGTTTGTATGCTGAGTCTGTAGCTGCTGCTGCCAAAGCTGGCCGTGGTCAGGACCTGGCTGTTCAAGCTGAAGAAGACGGTTTCATCGAAGCTGAATAATAAGGTGCGATGCTAGTACATCACCCTTATTAACCAAGAGATATGATTGGTTAACAGGGGCCATATGGCCCCTGTTTTATACCTGATTATCAACAGGTTAAATTTGTCGAATTATCAATTGAGGATTTAACAATGGCAATTACTGCTGCCCTGGTTAAAGAACTGCGCGACCGTACTGGCGCAGGCATGATGGATTGTAAAAAAGCCCTGACCGAAACTAACGGTGATATCGAAGCTGCAATCGATAACATGCGTAAGAGCGGCGCGGCCAAAGCGGCCAAGAAAGCCGGTAACATCGCTGCCGAAGGTACTATCCTGATCAAGAACGGTGCTGGTTACACTGCTCTGGTTGAAGTTAACTGCCAGACTGACTTCGTAGCAAAAGACTCCAACTTCCTGGCTTTCGCCAACGAAGTTCTGGAAGCTGCCGCTGCTGCCAAAGTGACTGTTGAAGATCTGAAAGCTCAGTTCGAAGAAGCGCGTGTTGCCCTGGTTGCCAAAATCGGTGAAAACATCAATGTTCGTCGCGTTGAGTACATCGACGGTGACAAAATGGCTTTCTACCGTCACGGCGATCGCATCGGTGTAGTTGTTACCGGTGAAGCCGATGAAGAAACGCTGAAGCACATCGCAATGCACGTTGCTGCCTCTAAGCCTGAGTACGTTAACCCAGAAGACGTTCCAGCTGAAGTGGTTGAGAAAGAGCGTTCCGTTCAAGTTGAAATCGCTATGAACGAAGGCAAGCCTCAGGAAATCGCTGAGAAGATGGTTGCCGGCCGCATGAAGAAGTTCACCGGTGAGGTTTCTCTGACTGGTCAGCCATTCATCATGGAGCCAAAGAAAACTGTTGGTGAAGTTCTGAAAGAGAAAGGCGCCACTGTGACTAACTTCATCCGCCTGGAAGTGGGTGAAGGTATCGAGAAGAAAGAAGAAGATTTCGCTTCTGAAGTAGCTGCCCAAATCGCTGCTTCCAAGAAGGCTTAATCGCCAATTCTTAACCCTCCCAAGACCGCAGCAGCCGCTGCGGTCTTGTTATGACCAGGACAGAAAAAGATGAGCACCAACCCAAAACCTGCATTTCGACGTATTCTGCTGAAACTGAGTGGCGAAGCCCTGATGGGCGAAGAAGGCTTCGGTATCGATCCCAAAGTACTGGATCGTATGGCCCAGGAGATTAAAGAGCTGGTTGAGCTCGGCATTCAGGTTGGCGTGGTCATCGGTGGCGGAAACCTGTTCCGTGGTGAAGGACTGGCCAAGGCCGGTATGAACCGCGTGGTGGGCGATCACATGGGTATGCTGGCGACAGTGATGAATGGTCTGGCGATGCGTGATGCGCTGCACCGTGCCTATGTTAATGCCCGTCTGATGTCTGCTATTCCGCTCAATGGTGTGTGCGATAGATACAACTGGGCCGAGGCTATCAGCCTGCTCAAGTCCGGACGTGTGGTGATTTTTGCTGCCGGTACCGGTAACCCATTCTGTACTACAGACTCTGCTGCTTGCCTGAGAGGGATTGAAATTGAAGCAGAAGTCGTGCTAAAAGGCACTAAAGTTGACGGCGTATATTCGGATGATCCGATGAAGAACCCCGAAGCCGTCAAATACGATGAACTGAGTTACACTGAAGTTCTGGATAAAGAATTGAAAGTCATGGATCTGGCCGCCTTCACCATGGCCCGTGACCACGACATGCCTATATTGGTCTTCAATATGAATAAGCCAGGCGCACTGCGCCGGGTGATCATGGGTGAAGAAGCCGAAGGCACGCTGATCAAAACGAAATAACCGACTGATTGCAAAAAGGACATTTAACGTGATTGATGCGATTAAAGAAGATGCACAGGTTCGTATGGACAAGTGTGTAGATGCCACCAAGGCGCAAATGGCCAAAGTGCGTACCGGCCGTGCTCACCCTGCATTGCTGGACTCTATCCAGGTGTCTTACTACGGCACCATGACCCCGCTCAAGCAGGTGGGTAATATCTCTGTTGAAGACAGCCGCACTCTGGCGGTTAACGTATTCGACCGTAGCATGATCCAGGCCGTAGAGAAGGCGATCATGAGCTCAGATCTGGGCCTGAACCCTATGTCTGCCGGTGCCACTATCCGTATCCCTCTGCCGGCTCTGACCGAAGAGCGTCGTCGTGATCTGGTTAAAGTGGTTCGCGCCGAAGCCGAAAACGGCCGCGTGGCTGTGCGTAACGTTCGTCGTGATGCCAACTCTGCGGTGAAGAACCTGGAGAAGGAAAAAGAGTGTACCGAGGACGATGTACGCCGTAGCGAAGAGGAAGTGCAGAAGATAACTGACGCACATATCAAGAAGATAGACGAGCTGTTGGCCGCAAAAGAAGCGGAATTGATGGAAGTCTGATATTGACTCGCTAAACTAGAGTTGATGCGCCGTGTAGGGGTATACTACGCGGCGTTTGTCTATTTATAAGGGTTGTTTATTCAGATGTCATCCAATATGGAAGCCGATCCTACGACTCCAACCAGCACCGGCGACTGCCTGACCTCTGAGTGCTTACCGGAGCAGCTTTCAGAGCTGGTAAAGCAGTCTATCCCGCAGCATGTGGCTATCATTATGGATGGTAACGGCCGTTGGGCTCAGGCCCAGGGTAAACCCAGAGTCATAGGCCATAAGGCCGGTGTCAAGGCTGTGCGCCGCGCCGTGAGTACCGCCAGGCAACTCGGGGTACGTTCACTGACCCTGTTTGCGTTTTCCAGTGAAAACTGGCGTCGTCCGGATCAGGAAGTCAGCCTGCTGATGGAACTGTTTTTTACCGTGCTGCGCCGGGAAATCAAACTGCTGCACCAAAACGGTGTCCGGCTGAACATCATAGGTGATACCAGCCGCTTCTCCGAGAGGCTGCAAAAGCAGATCCGCGCAGCCGAAGAGAAAACCGCCGCCAATTCAGAGCTTATCCTCAATGTTGCCGCCAACTACGGTGGCCGCTGGGACATAATGCAAGCTGCTCGTAAACTGGCCGAAAAAGTAGAATCCGGTGAAATGACCAGCAGTCAGTTCAGCGAAGAGGCCTTGGCAGAACATTTGTGCATGCAAAATCAACATGAAGTTGATTTAATGATCCGTACGGGCGGGGATTACCGCATCAGTAATTTTATTCTCTGGCAGGCGGCTTATGCCGAGTTGGTCTTTACCGACACCCTTTGGCCGGATTTTGATGAGCAGGCGTTTCGCCAGGCAGTGGCGACTTTTGCCAGCCGCCAGCGTCGTTTTGGTCTGACCGGAAGTCAGATAGAAGAAATACGCAGCGTATAACATCTTACGAGGGACATTTTTTGCTAAAACAACGAATAATAACAGCAATTTGGTTAATCCCACTGGTTATGGGGGCTATCTTTTTGCTCCCGGCAAGTTATTTTTCATGGGCCTTGGTGGCGGTATTTCTGATTGCGGCAAAAGAATGGGGCCGCATTATCGACAGCCGCTGTGAGGTTACTCAATGGAGTTTTACCGCTACCCTGGCGATAGTGCTGGTGGCGATTAATCTTCTGGTTCCGGCCGATGCCGTCTGGTCCAGGGGCCAGTTACACCCCATTATGCTGGCCATCATTCTTATTGGTGCCTGTTGGTGGTTGTTCTCTCTGGTGCTGGTGATCTCCTATCCCCGCAGCGCCAAACTTTGGCAGGGCAGCCCTATGCTCAAGTCCATGTTCGGCCAGTTGACCCTGCTACCTTGTTTCGCTTCCCTGATCGCCCTCAAAGCGCTCAGCAGTCCTGCTGACCCTTATTTTGGCGGTATCCTGGTGTTTTTGGTGATGCTGACGGTATGGGCCGCTGATTCAGGGGCCTACTTTGCCGGTAAGGCGTTGGGGCGGATTAAACTCATGCCCAATGTCAGCCCGGCCAAGACCCTGGAAGGTTTGCTGGGTGGCCTGCTGACCACCATGGTGGTAGTGGCCGGGGTCAGCTATTTCTCTCCCGAACAGGAGCTTGGACTGCTGTTTGCCGTGACCCTGTTTACCGCACTTGCCTCGGCGCTTGGCGATCTGTCCGAGAGCATGTTCAAGCGCGCCGCTAAAATTAAAGACTCGGGCACCATATTGCCCGGCCACGGTGGTGTGCTGGATCGCATCGACAGCCTGACCGCAGCCTTGCCCGTCTTTACCCTTATCTATATTGCATTCTGGATGTAGTGCTATGCAAAACATGGTGATTTTAGGAGCGACTGGCTCAATTGGTGCCAGTACCCTCAGTGTGATCCAACATAATCCGGCGGCATATCATGTTTATGCGCTGGTGGCCAATACCAATGTGGACAAGATGGCCGAGTTGTGTGCGATCCACCGACCTGAAATTGCCCATATGGTTTGCCCTCAAGCGGCCAAGGCATTGGCCGAGCGTTTGGGTACGGGCTCGGATACCCGGGTCAGTACCGGCGAGTCCGAACTACTTGAGCTGGTGACTCACAGCCGGGTCGATACCGTGATGGCGGCCATAGTTGGCGCCGCCGGTATGATACCAACACTGGCATCAGTCAAGGCAGGTAAGCGAGTGCTGCTGGCCAACAAAGAGGCGCTGGTAATGTCCGGGCGCTTATTTATGGAAGCCACCCGCCAATCGGGCGCGACTCTGCTGCCGGTAGACAGCGAGCACAACGCTATTTTCCAATGCCTGCCGGAAGCCGTGCAGCAACAGCTGGGTTATTGCAACCTTCAAGGTGCAGGGATTTCATCGATTCTGCTCACCGGCTCAGGCGGGCCATTTTTGAGCGCCGATCTTGCCAGTCTGGCGAGTGTGACGCCGGCCCAGGCTATCAAGCATCCCAACTGGTCCATGGGGCCTAAAATTTCTGTCGATTCGGCGACCATGATGAATAAAGGGCTTGAGTATGTAGAGGCGCGCTGGCTCTTCAACGCCAGTGCCGAGCAGCTCAAGGTGGTTATCCACCCCCAGAGTGTGATTCACTCCATGGTGCAGTATCAGGATGGCAGCGTGCTGGCGCAGCTGGGTAATCCGGATATGCGCACCCCGATAGCCCATTGTATGGCCTATCCAGAGAGAATTGTCTCCGGGGTTGAACCTTTGGACTTTTTCAAAGTCGGACAATTGAGCTTCTGTGAGCCGGATTTTGCCCGCTATCCCTGTCTGGAGCTGGCAATGAGTGCCTGCGCTTCGGGCCAGGAAGCCACTACAGTGCTTAATGCAGCCAATGAAATGGCCGTCGCCAGCTTCCTTAAAGGGGAAATCGGCTTTACCGATATCGCCCGGGTCAATGAAGCTTGTTTGGCGCGTGTGCCGCAATCGCCTTTAAATTCCATAGCGGATATTCTGGCATTGGACGGCCAAAGCCGTCAGTATGCCGAGGAAGCTATCGCCGGATGCAAGTGAGGAAAATAAGGTCTGATGTTTGATTTTTTATGGAACCTGGGCGCTTTTATCGTCGCCTTGGGGATACTGATCACCGCCCATGAATATGGCCACTTTTGGGTAGCCAGGCGCTGTGGTGTCAAGGTAGAGCGTTTCTCCATCGGCTTTGGTAAGGCGATTTGGCGTCGCCTCGGTAAAGATGGCACCGAATATGTGATAGCCATGATCCCGCTTGGGGGCTATGTCAAAATGCTCGACGAACGGGTCGAGGATGTGCCCGAGGAGCTTAAAGATCAGGCCTTTAATCGCAAGAGTGTCTGGGCGCGTATCGCGATAGTCGCTGCCGGGCCGATAGCCAACTTTATCTTTGCCATTTTCGCGCTCTATATTATGTATCTCATCGGTGTGCCTTCACTCAAGCCGGTGATCAGCGATGTCAGACCCGGCTCGCCTGCGGCCGTGATGCAGATAGATGGCCCACAGCAGATAGTGGCGGTTTCCGGGCAAAAGGTACGCAACTGGGAAGAGGTGAATCTGGCGCTGGTCGGTCATATCGGCGATGACAGCATGAGCTTGACCCTGAGGCCTCTCAGCCAGGTATCTCAGCCAGATGATGGGCTTGAGCCTTCCGGACGCACCTATCAGTTGGATATTCGCAACTGGCGTTTCGATCCGGAAAAAGAATCCCCCTTCAGCACCCTGGGGCTGGATATCTTCCGTCCGGATGTGATCCCTGAAGTGGAGACGGTTACCGAGGGCGGTGCGGCCGCCAAGGCCGGGGTCAAGGCCGGTGATATTCTGGTGGCCGTCAATGGTGAGGCATACAGCGACTGGCAAACCTTTGTCGGACAAATTAAAGTATCTGCCGGAAAGCCGCTGCAATTGACGGTTAAACGCGGCGGTGAGCAACAGACCTTCACACTTATCCCGGACAGCCGCAAGGGTGCCAATGGGGAAATGGAAGGTGTCATCGGCCTGGCGCCCAAAGCCCCCAAGTGGCCGGACAATATGCTGCTGGATCTGCAGTATGGCCCGCTTGAGTCTATCTCGGTGGCGGCAGATAAAACATGGCAACTTGTGGTAGTCAGCTTTAAGATGATCGCCAAGTTGTTTACCGGTGATGTTTCGGTTAAAAATTTAAGCGGCCCCATCTCCATCGCGCAGGGGGCCGGTAACAGCGCCAACATAGGGTTGGTCTATTTTCTCGGGTTCCTCGCCCTGATAAGCGTAAACCTCGGCATTATTAACCTTTTGCCGTTGCCAGTGCTGGACGGGGGACACTTGATGTATTACTTGGTGGAAGTAATAACAGGTAAGCCTGTATCCGAACGGGTACAGGAAATTGGATTCAGATTTGGGGCGGCGTTGCTGCTGATGTTGATGAGCATTGCCCTTTTCAATGATTTTGCCCGACTCTGAGCAAGGACAGACAAATAATTAGAAGTGCGCTATGCGATTGAATAAACTTTTTGCCTCGATGTTATTAGTCGGCGCGTCGTTTTCAGGGAATGGTTGGGCAGAGTCTTTCCAGCCTTTTGAAGTGACCGACATCCAAGTTGAAGGTTTGCAACGAGTGGCACTCGGTGCGGCCTTGCTGAGTTTGCCTGTCAAAGTGGGCGACACAGTCGATCAACTCAAGTTGCAACAGGCGATAAAGAGCCTGTATGCCTCCAGTAACTTTGAAAATGTTCAGGTGTCTCGCGATGGCGGAGTGCTGATAGTGTCGGTACGTGAAAGACCGACCATCAGTGCCGTGACCTTCGAAGGTAACAAGGACATCAAAGATGAACAGTTGCAGGAAAGCCTGGACGGCAGTGGTGTGAAAGTGGGCGAAGCCCTCGACCGCACTATGCTCTCGGGTATCGAGAAGGGCCTGCAGGACTTCTACTACGGCGTGGGCAAATACGGCGCCAAGGTCGAGGCTCAGGTGATTAACCTGCCTCGTAACCGGGTAGAACTCAAGTTCAAGTTTACCGAAGGTCTGGCGGCCGAAATCCGTCAGATCAACATAGTGGGTAACGAGCGTTTCAGTGATGCCGACCTTATCGGTATGTTGGAGCTCAAAGACTATGTGGCCTGGTGGGATCTGTTCGGCGAGCGCCGTTATCAGAAGCAAAAGCTGCAGGCCGACCTTGAAACCATCAAGACCCACTACCACAACAATGGTTATATCCGTTTTAAGGTGACCTCGACTCAGGTGGCGATGACGCCGGACCGTAAGGGCCTCTACATCACCATTAACGTCGATGAAGGCGACCAGTACAAGGTTAAGGAAGTCAACCTGACCGGTGAACTCATGGGCCGTGAAGAGTTGCTCAAGGGTATCTTGCCGATCAAAGCCGGTGAGCAATACAACGGCGCCGATGTTACCTTTACTGAAGAGATGTACAGCAAGTATCTGGGCCGTTTCGGTTATGCCTATCCAGAGGTGAAGACTTTCCCTGAGATCGATGATGAAACCAAGGAAGTCACCCTGAATGTTAACGTCAAGCCCGGCAAGCGTGTTTATGTACGCTCCATCAACTTCACCGGTAATACAGTGACCAAAGATGAAGTGATGCGCCGTGAGCTGAGACAGATGGAAGGGGCCTGGTTGAACTCGGCCTTGGTCGAGCAATCCAAGGCGCGCCTCAACCGTTTGGGCTACTTTGAAACTGTCGACACCGAAACCGTGCAGGTGCCGGGCACAGACGACCTGGTGGATGTGGCCTTCAAGGTGAAAGAGCAGCCATCAGGCTCCTTTAACGCTGGTGTAGGTTATGGTACCGAGTCAGGACTGAGTCTGCAGTTCGGGGTTCAGCAGTCCAACTTCCTCGGTACGGGTAACCAGGCCGGGATTAACCTGAACACCAACAAGTACTCCAAGAACGTCAACCTGTCTTATACCGATCCTTATTTCACCAAGGATGGGGTCAGCCTGGGTGGCAGCATCTACTGGAACGAGTTCGACGCCAACGAGGCCAACCTTGAGCGTTATAAGAACAGCTCCTATGGGATTGCACTCAACAGTGGTTTCCCCATTAACGAGTACAACAGGATCAATGGCGGCATAGGCTATCGCCATAACACCATTTCTGAAATTTCCAGTTATGAGCAGGCTATCCGTTTCTATAACATTTACCGTGACAGTGATGACCCCAACTCTGACTTGAGCTTCGACAACTTCGAGCTCAGCCTCGGCTGGTATCGCAGTACCCTTAACCGCGGAACCTTCCCAACCGACGGTTCATCCCAGCGTTTGAGCGGTAAGATCACGGTTCCCGGTTCTGATCTGCAGTACTTCAAGACCGACTTTGACACCAGCTTCTACTGGCCGCTGACCCGCAGCCACAAGTTTGTGCTCTTGACCCGTGCCCGTTTGGGGTATGGTAACGGTTACGGTGGTTTCAATGAAAACGACCAGATCCTGCCATTCTGGGAAAACTACTACTCAGGTGGTTCCAGCTCACTGCGTGGCTTTAAGTCCAACTCCGTGGGCCCAAGGGCCTTCTATCTGTATCGCGGCAGCGAGCCTTGTTCACCCAATCCGGATGGTGAAGGCTGTAGCCTGCCGGGCGATCCAAACCAAGTTTACATCAGCTCAGGCCGTTCTATCGGTGGTAACGCCATCGCCACGGCCAGTATGGAGCTGATTGTGCCGACTCCTTTCCTGGATGAGGCCTATAGCAACTCAGTACGTACCAGCTTCTTTATCGATGCGGGTAACGTCTGGGATACGGAGTTTGATTATGACTCCTATCGTTTCTTGCCGGCAGATGAGTTTTCCAAGTTGGCCGATTACAGTGATCCGAGCCGTATCCGTGCTTCCTGGGGTCTTAGCCTGCAATGGCTGTCACCCATGGGCCCCATGGTGTTCAGCCTGGCCTGGCCTGTTAAGGAATACGACGATGACGAGACCGAGATCTTCTCGTTCAATATTGGCAAAACTTTCTAAATTACATAAACTCGGCAAGCATTGCTGAAGAAAAACAAGGAGTCTGATTTTGAAAAAAATGGTAAACGGCGCACTGATGACGCTGATGTTGATGGGTGCTCCCCTGGCCGCACAAGCGGAGAAACTGGCGGTTGTCGATATGGGCGCTGTGTTTGAACAACTGCCACAACGCGAGCAGATCAGCAACGCACTCAAGACTGAATTCGGCGATCGTATGGCTGAAGTACAGAAGCTGCAGGAAGACCTCCGTGGTTTGCTGGAAAAGCAGCAGCGTGATGCCGCGCTGATGAGCGAAACGCAAAAGACCGAACTGGTTCGTAAAATGGAATCCCTGAAGGCTGACTATCAGCTCAAAGGTAAGGCGCTGGATGAAGATCTGCGTCGTCGTCAGGGTGAAGAGCAAAACAAACTGCTGGTAAAAGTGCAGAAGGCTATCAACACCATAGCTGAAAAAGAGAAGTACGACATGGTACTGCAACGTGGCGCCGTGGTTTATGTTAAGCCAGCTGCCGACATCAGCTCCAAAGTGGTTGAAGCCTTGAGCAAAGGCAAGTAAATCGATGAAGTCTTTTTCGTTGAAAGAGCTTGGTCAGCTGTTAGGGGCCGAAGTTCGTGGGGATGACAGTGTGACTGTCTCCTCTGTGGCGACACTTGAAAAGGCGCGGCCGGATCAGATCACCTTTCTGGCCAACACCAAATACCGTAGCCAGCTGGAGCAGACTCAGGCTGGTGCGGTATTGATCTCGCCTAAAGAGTTGGACGGTTTTGCCGGTAACGCCTTGGTGCTCAATGACCCTTATGTCGGCTTTGCCAGAGTTGCGCAATTGCTGGACAGCACGCCGGTTGCAGCAGAGGATATCCATCCCTCGGCGCAAATTCATCCCAGTGCCAAACTGGGTGAGGGCGTTGCGGTGGGGGCCAATGCGGTCATCGGGGCCAACAGTATTTTGGGCGAAAACGTCCAGATAGGTGCCGGTACAGTGGTCGGTCAGGACGTTATCATAGGCTCGGGCAGCCGCCTGTGGGCCAATGTCACCGTCTATCACGATGTACATTTGGGGCAAAACTGTATCGTTCACTCTGGGGCCGTTATCGGCTCCGATGGTTTCGGTTATGCCAACGAACGCGGTCAGTGGATCAAAATCCCTCAGACAGGCGGCGTGCGCATAGGTGACAGAGTAGAGATTGGCGCCGGTACTACTATAGATCGCGGCGCGATCGATCATACTGAAATCCATGATGGCGTGATAATCGACAACCAGGTGCAGGTAGCTCACAACGATGTCATAGGTGCCAACACTGCGATTGCCGGTTGCACAGTACTGGCAGGCAGCGTGACTATAGGTAAACATTGTATTATTGGTGGCAACTGCGCGATTTCCGGTCATCTGAGCATTACGGATGGGGTGCACGTCACTGGCAGCACCAACATTACTAACGATGTTCGTGAACCTGGGGTATACTCCTCGGCCACTGTGGCCATGCCCAACAGGCTGTGGCGTAAAAATACGGTTCGCTTCCGTCAGTTGGACGAGCTGTTCCAGCGGGTCAAAACCCTGGAAAAAACCGTTAAACCCCAAGATTAATACCGCTGTGCGTTAAGCGGCATGAGGAAACGAGTTCGTGTCTAATCAATTAAATACAATGGATATCAAAGAGATTTTGGCTTACCTGCCACATAGATATCCATTTTTGTTGATCGATAGAGTACTGGATTTTACTCCGGGTGAAACTCTGCATGCGATCAAGAACGTCACCATCAATGAGCCTTTCTTCCAGGGGCATTTCCCTGTTCAGCCGGTTATGCCTGGCGTGCTCATTCTGGAAGCCATGGCGCAGGCCACCGGCTTGTTGGCGTTCAAGACCATGAGCGACAAGCCGTCTCCGGACGTGCTGTATTATTTTGCTGGTATCGACAATGCTCGTTTCAAGCGGGTTGTTGAGCCAGGTGATCAACTGCACTTTGAAGTGAAGATGATCAAGGAACGCCGCGGGATTGGCGTTTTCTACGGCGAGGCCAAAGTGGATGGTGAGCTGGTGTGTTCAGCCGAAATCATGTGTGCCCGCAGAGAGATTAGCAAGTGATAGATAAATTAGCTTTCGTTCACCCCGAAGCCAAGATAGGTAAAAATGTCACTATCGGCCCCTGGAGCTACATAGGGGCGGATGTGGAGATCGGCGATGACTGCTGGATCAGTTCCCACGTGGTTATCAAGGGACCCAGCATCATTGGCAAGGGCAACCGGATTTTCCAGTTTGCCTCCGTTGGTGAAGATTGCCAGGACAAGAAATATGCCGGTGAACCTACCCGGCTTATCATGGGTGATAACAATATCATCCGTGAATCTGTCACCATTCACCGCGGTACGGTGCAGGACAACAGCGAGACCCGTATCGGCTCCAATAACCTGTTTATGGCCTATGTACATATCGCCCACGACTGCGTGGTGGGCGACAATGTGATCATGGCCAACAACGCCTCTATTGCCGGTCATTGCCATGTGGGTGACTGGGCTATTCTCGGCGGTATGACAGGGGTGCACCAGTTTGTGCACATAGGTGCCCATGCCTTTACTGCAGGTTGCTCTTTGGTACTGCAGGACGTGCCTCCCTTCGTGATGGCCTCTGGCCAGGCGGCCATACCACGTGGTCTGAATATGGAAGGCATGAAGCGCCGCGGTTTTGCCAAAGAGACCCAGCAAGCGCTGCGCCGGGCCTACAAGACCCTGTACCGCAGCAGCCTGACTCTGGAAGAGGCCGTTGCCGCCATGGCTGAAGACGCCGCAAAAGAGCCGCAGGTACAAGCATTTGTTGATTTTGTGACCTCCTCGAATCGAGGAATTATTCGCTGACACAGTGAGAACGAATGACACAAAATAGAAAGTTAGTCTTTGCAATGGTCGCCGGAGAAATCTCCGGCGATATTTTAGGTGCCGGCCTGATGAAAGCATTGCAACAGCGCTATCCGGACGCCCGTTTTATCGGTATCGGTGGCCCCCGCATGGAAGCTCTCGGATTCGAGTCGCTGTTTGCCATGGAAGAGTTGGCCGTAATGGGAATTGCCGAGGTGCTCTCCCGCCTGCCCAGATTGTTGAAGATACGCTCGAGTCTGGTCAAACAGATAACCGGGCTGCAGCCGGATTGCTTTATCGGTATAGATGCCCCGGACTTCAATATTGGTCTGGAGCTCAAGCTCAAGACGCGCGGGATCAAGACGGTGCATTATGTCAGCCCGTCGGTCTGGGCCTGGCGCCCTAAGCGGATCTTCAAAATCGCCCGCGCTACCGACATGGTGCTGTCACTGCTGCCGTTTGAAAAAGCCTTCTACGATAAGCATCAGGTGCCTTGCACCTTTGTCGGCCACACTCTGGCCGATGAGATCCCGATGGAGAATGACAAGCGTCTTGCCAGAGAAGCACTCGGCTTGAAAGTCGAAGCCGAATATCTGGCTATCCTGCCGGGTTCCCGTGGCGGTGAGCTGAAAATGTTGGCCCAGCCCTTTGTGGAGGCGGCCAGGCTGCTGCAACAGCGCTATCCGGATCTCAAGTTTATTACCCCTCTGGTGAATGAAAAACGCCGCGAGCAGTTTCTTGCCGCGCTGGAAACCTATGCGCCGGATCTGGAAATTCACATGACGGAAGGGCGCTCTCGGGAAGTGATGGCTGCCAGCGATGCCATCTTGTTGGCATCGGGCACCGCCACGCTGGAAGCCATGTTGGTCAAGCGCCCCATGGTAGTCGGCTATCGGGTCAGCCCCATCACTTATCGTATTGCCAAGCGGATGATGCAGATAAACCACTTCTCTTTGCCCAATTTGTTGGCCGGAAGGGAGTTGGTGCCGGAGCTTATCCAAGATGATTGCACTGCCGAGCGGATAGCCGAAGAGGTGGGTAAATTGCTGGATAAAGATAACCGGCCGCTGCTGGTCGAGTTTACTAAGCTGCACAGCCTGCTGGCCTGCAATGCCAGTGAAAAGGCGGCCCAGGCAGTTGTGGCCTTGCTCGATAACAAAGCCGAGGAAAGATGACAGTCTATAAGCAACTCTCGGAAGCCGAAGCGCAGCTGTTGTGTCAGGGGCTGGTCGCCGGGGTGGATGAAGTGGGGCGTGGTCCCTTGGTCGGCGATGTGGTCACCGCTGCGGTGATCCTGGATCCCGCCAATCCAATTAGCGGCCTTAATGATTCCAAGAAGCTCAGCGAAAAGAAACGCGATGCCCTCTATGAAGAGATCCTGGCCAAGGCGCTGGCGGTCTCAGTCGGCCGTGCCAGCCCGGCGGAAATCGATGAGCTCAACATATTGCATGCCACCATGTTGGCGATGCAGCGTGCCGTGGCGGGCTTGAACGTGCGTCCCGAGAAAGTCTTGGTGGACGGCAATCGGACTCCGGATTTTGGCCTGCCTTCAGCCGCAGTGGTCAAGGGCGATGGCTTGATCCCTGGCATCAGTGCCGCCTCTATCATAGCCAAGGTCACCCGCGACCGGGAGATGGCCGAGCTTGACAGCCGCCATCCTGAGTATGGTTTTGCCGCCCATAAGGGCTATCCCACCAAGGCGCATTTTGAAGCCTTGAGTCAACACGGTGTCTTGCCTGAGCACAGACGCAGCTTCCGGCCGGTACGCGAATGGCTGGAGCAGCATTCATAAGCCGTACTGAAACCTAAAGATGCAACCAAAAGGGCAGCAGCGGCTGCCCTTTTTTGTGGCTCTGACATGGCGTAATCACAACGGCTATACCTGCGTTGTTGCCAAAACGTCAGTTTCGTTTCCCAAAACCGTGCTTGGCTTACCCCTTTGAATTGGTAAATTTCTGCCCCACATCTGCAATATGTGATCTGCTGATGTAGACGTCAAGTTTATGAAAGTGTTAAATAATGTCTCTTTTTGGTTGCCTGTCGCAATTAATCTATACCGCGCACTGGATCGGGTAACCACAGCTGTACCGTGGTGGCGGTAGAGGAATATTTTGCATTGGAGGCAGTAGCATGGAGCATTCTTTACCTTATGATCCCGTTCATAAGGAGCGTTTTTGGCGTTCAGCGGTGGCGGATATTCGGCCCGAGACTGAGCTTTTTCGTGAGCTCATCCCCAGGCTCCCCATTGATACCAAACAACAACTCTCTTCGGCAGGTTCCTGTTTTGCCCAGCACATAGGAAATTGGCTGGAACAGCATAACTACTCTTATCTGCGCAGTGAGCTAAACCCAGATGTGACATCCAGTTTTGCCTTTGGCAACCTGTATAACGCCCGTGCTTTGTTGCAATGGTTTATCAAGGGGGAACAGGAACTTGCTCAGTACAGCATCTATTTTGATGAAGAAAACCAACGCTATTACGACTTACTGCTGCCGAAAAGCAAGGAAGGCTACTCCTCCCGGGAGGCATTGCTCGAATATCGTCGCAAGGTCGTGGCCGAAACCAAACGCCACATTGCCGCAAGTAACAGCTTTATTTTCACTCTGGGGTTGATTGAAACCTGGGTCGATCCCAATGGGGTTTGTTATCCCTCCTGTCCTGGAGTCAAACTGGGCGAGTTTGACCCTGATTGTTACCGGCTCAAGGTCTTTGATTACGAAGAGGTCTATATCGATCTCGACCGGCTGTTGCAGCAACTCAAGTGCATCAATCCAAAGCTGAAATTGATATTGACTGTATCTCCTGTGCCCCTCACAGCCACGGCCACTGAAGAACATGTGTTGGTGGCCAATGGTCATTCCAAGTCTGTTTTACGGGCCGTTGCCGGCAGCTTCTGCAAGGATGTCGCCGATGCCAGTTACTTTCCCTCCTATGAGTTGATCACTACCTCCTTGCCTGCAGATTTCCGGTTTCTGGACAACAGGCGCACTGTTTCCAAAGAGGGGGTCGGCTATGTGATGCGTCACTGGTCCAAGGCGTTGGCCTGCGAGGAAAACCTGGTTGCCAATCACCTTGAAGCCGATTGTGACGAAGAGTTGCTGGATGCCTTGCAAAGAACCGCCACAGGTGCCAAGGTCACGGCCGATACCCTGACACTGATTGGCGACAGCCATATGGGGAAATTGGCCAAGGCGTTTGAACATCTGGGGCAAGCTTTCTGCGGTGGCATGGTGATGAATGGCTCGGGATTTGCCCAGCATAAATTTGTACTGAGTCCGGAGAGTGACATCATGGTACCGCTGGAGAGCGCCGATTCGAGAAAGCTCTGGCAGCCGATCCTGGCCAACCTGGATGCTTTGGTAAAATCGGAGAAACTCGCAGACTCAGTTGTCTTGACCAATATAGGGCTACAGACGCACCAGACAGTTTCCATGTTTATTGAATGGATGCGGAATTCCAGAGCCGAAAAACTCAAGGATATTGAACTCAGCGACTATGTCGACTTCTTCAATGAACAGATGCAGGAGCAGATGACCATAGTGTTCAGGCTCAAAGAGCAGGGGCACAGAGTTGTGGTGATCTCAGATACCCCGTTCGTTGAGTATTTTGAAGAGTCCAAGTCAATGGCACCATTTGTGCTGGCTTATATGGATGCCATGGAATATGTCTGGGATCAGATGGGGGTTGAGTTCCTGCACGCCGCCCGTCATTTCAACGAAACCATAACCGATCCTTTGGCCTATGCTTCAGAGCTGGTTTATGCCGATGGCCAACATGATTGGTTCCATGGTGGAGCGCCTTACTACGATTGGCTGGCGCGACAAATTAACGCCCTTCTGTAACTTCTTAACCCGGGCGCTGTCATTGATGGCGCCCGCAATCCATGGTTTGTCTCGCTGCTGATTTAACCGCTGCTTCGCAATACATTGTCCCTGTAACTTAACCGGCCATGTCATGGCTTGCTGCCTTTATGCAGTGTATATGCCGTTTAGCTTGGCAGTAGTGCAATGCCAATCCCGCCCATTTATACAGCTTTTATACAAACCCTGCGGATATTTACACCCCGTTTTTATACCGGTTTTCATAAGCTTTGACCCTGAAATTAAAGTCTTTTTCAGGAGATATTCACTATGGCTGTTATGGAGTGGGCCGCTTTACTGCTGGCCTTGGGACTATTTGGCTATCTGTTTTTTGCCCTGTTGCATCCAGAGGATTTCTGACTATGTTGACTATGGAATCCTTAGGTTTGCCGGCGATTTTTCTGGGGCTCTTGTTGGCGGTATCCCTATTGTTGGCAAAGCCGTTGGCGCTATTGATCCTGCATCAAAAGCTTTTCAAACGCGAGGCGGCGCTATGGTCCGGGATGACCGCGGTATTTGAGGAGATGAACTGGCGCCAATATGCGGCGGCGCTCTTGTGTTTCAACGCCCTTGGCGCCCTGTGCCTGATGCTTATCCTGCTGTTGCAGCAATATCTGCCGCTTAACCCGCAAAACCTGCCGGGGATGGATTGGCAACTGGCGTTCAACACCTCAATCAGCTTTGTGACCAACACCAATTGGCAGGCCTATTCGGGCGAAACCAGTCTCAGTTACTTCAGCCAGATGGCGGGGCTGACGGTGCAGAACTTCTGCTCGGCCGCCACGGGTATGGTGGTGGCCTTTGCCATTATCAGAGCCTTGACAACCAAGGGGCAGACTATGCTCGGCAATGCTTGGTTGGATTTGCTGAGGGTGAACCTCTATCTGCTGTTGCCTCTGGCCTTGTTGATCGCCCTGTTGTTGGTGCAGCAGGGCGTCATTCAGAATCTTGCCGCTTATCTGCCGGTGACCGGATTGGAAGGGCAACAACAGCTGTTGCCCATGGGGCCGGTAGCATCCCAGGAAGCGATTAAGATGCTGGGTACCAATGGCGGCGGTTTCTTTGGTGCCAATTCGGCGCACCCCTTTGAAAATCCCACGGCGCTGAGCAATCTGCTGCAGATGCTGAGTATTTTCCTGTTGCCCTGCAGCCTGGTTATCGCCTTTGGTCTCTGCGCCGGGGATTGGCGCCAGGGGGCGAGTATTTTGTGGTGTATGGCATTGGTGTTTGTGGCGGCCTTTCTATGGATAAATCACTCTGAGCTGCAACTGCAGCAGATGGCCGACATTCACTTCCCCGGCAATATGGAAGGCAAGGAGACCCGCTTTGGCATCGGAGCAAGCAGCCTGTTTGCCACTGTCACCACGGCAGCTTCCTGCGGCGCGGTGAATGCCATGCACGACTCCTTTACCGCGCTTGGCGGCATGATGCCCATGTGGTTGATGCAACTTGGCGAGGTGATCTTCGGCGGCGTTGGCAGCGGTTTTTACGGCATCTTGTTGTTTGTATTCCTGACAGTGTTTATTGCCGGACTGATGATAGGCCGCAGCCCCGAGTATCTGTGCAAGAAGATTGAAACCCGGGAGATGAAACTTGTCTGTCTGGCTTTGCTCTGTTCGCCTGTGATAGTGCTGTCTGGCGCGGCGCTTGGCTTGGTGCTTTCTCCCGAGTCGCTGCAGGAAACCGGCCCCCATGGTTTCAGCGAGCTGTTGTACGCCCTGTCATCGGCGGCCAACAACAACGGCAGCGCCTTTGGTGGCTTCAACGCCAATACGCCTTTTTACAACCTTCTGTTGGCAGCTGCCATGCTATTTGGGCGCTTCGGCGTGATCCTACCTGTGCTGATGATAGCCGGCAGTATGGCTGCCAAACCCGCCCAAGAGGCAGGCCCAGGCACCTTGCCCACCCATGGCTGGCTGTTTGCCAGCATGTTGCTGGGAACCCTCTTGCTCTTTGGCGCCTTGACCTTTATTCCGGCATTGACTCTCGGGCCTGTGGCCGAGCAGCTGACATTCCCGTTGCCGCAAGCACTGCCGACAGCTCAATGAATTCAGGGAGAAACAGACAATGAAAACCTTCAGTTTTGATATAACGCCTGATCATCCAAGAGAGACAGGCTGCAACAAGCGTCACCCGGTGCTGCAGATAGATGCCGCCATGCTGAGGCAAACGCTGCTAAGCGCGCTGACCAAGCTGGACCCCAGAGTGCAGCTGAAGAACCCCATCATGTTTGTGGTTTATGTCGCCAGTATTCTTCTGTCGCTGGAGGCGGTGGCCATAGGCTTGGGTTGGCGCGCCGGAAATCCCTGGTTCAGCGGTATTATCGCCATCTGGCTGTGGTTGACCTTGCTGTTTGCCAACTTTGCCGAGGCGCTGGCCGAGGGACGCAGCAAGGCGCAGGCCGACAGTCTGCGGGGGCTTCGACGCAGCAGCTGGGCCAACAAGCAGACAGACAAGGGGCTTGAGAAAGTGCTCGCCGATACCCTGAAGTGCGGTGATATAGTGCGGGTGGAAGCCGGTGAGATCATTCCCTGCGACGGGGAGATTATTCAAGGGGTTGCCTCTGTGGATGAGAGCGCCATTACCGGTGAGTCGGCACCCGTTATCCGCGAGTCCGGCGGCGACTTCAGCTCTGTGGTGGGTGGAACCCGGCTGTTGTCAGACTGGCTGGTGGTGCGCTGTGCCCAGGAGAGCGGCAATACTTTTCTCGATCGCATGATTGCCATGGTGGACGGCGCCAAGCGGCGCAAGACCCCCAATGAGGTGGCGCTGAATATTTTGCTGATCACCCTGACGCTGATTTTCCTGTTGGTCACTGTGACTCTGGCGCCATTTTCCGCTTATGGTGCCATGGGCAGCGGCGGCGAGCCTATCTCGATGACAGTGCTGCTGGCGCTGCTCATCTGCCTCATCCCCACCACCATAGGCGGGCTGCTGTCTACCGTGGGTATCGCCGGCATGAGCCGCATGATAGGCGTCAATGTGATAGCCACTTCGGGAAGGGCGGTGGAAGCCGCCGGTGATGTGGATGTGCTCTTGCTGGACAAGACAGGCACCATCACCCTGGGCAATCGCCAGGCGAGTGATTTTCTGCCTGTGGCCGGTATAGCTGAAGAGGCATTGGCCAATGCGGCGCAGCTGGCCTCTCTTGCTGATGAAACCCCGGAGGGGCGCAGCATAGTGGTGCTGGCGAAACAGAAGTTTGCCATCCGGGAGCGCAGTCTTGCCGAGCTCGACGCGAGTTTTATTCCCTTTACTGCCCAAACCCGCATGAGCGGTATCAATCTGGGGACGAGGCAGATACGCAAAGGCTCTTTCGATGCCATCAGCCAATATGTGAAAGCCAACGGCGGCGAGGTTCCCAAAGAACTGGGAGCCCTGGTGGATAAGGTGGCCAAGCAGGGCTCCACTCCTCTGGTGGTGGCCGAAGGCAACAAACTTCTCGGGGTGATAGCGCTCAAGGACATAGTCAAAGGCGGTATCAAGGAGCGCTTTATCCAACTGCGCAAGATGGGCATCAAAACCGTGATGATCACCGGCGATAACCCGCTCACCGCCGCGGCCATTGCCGCCGAGGCCGGGGTGGATGAGTATCTGGCCGAGGCCACACCCGAAGCCAAGCTGGCACTGATTCGGCAATACCAGAATGAGGGCCGCCTGGTGGCCATGACAGGCGATGGCACCAATGATGCACCTGCGCTGGCACAGTCGGATGTAGCCCTGGCAATGAACTCGGGCACCCAGGCGGCCAAGGAGGCCGGTAATATGGTGGATCTCGACTCCAACCCCACCAAGCTTATCGAAGTGGTGCATATCGGCAAACAGATGTTGATGACCCGTGGCTCGCTTACCAGCTTCAGCATAGCCAACGATCTGGCCAAGTATTTTGCCATCATTCCCGCGGCCTTCAGCACCACCTTTCCGGCGCTAGAGAGCCTCAATCTGATGCGACTGCACTCGCCCGAGTCGGCGGTCATTTCGGCGGTGATCTTCAATGCGCTGATCCTGGTGGCGCTGTTGCCGCTGGCGCTCAAGGGCGTGCGTTATCGCGCCATGGCGGCCGCCGCAGTGCTCAAACGCAACCTGTTGTTTTATGGGGTTGGCGGCCTACTGTTGCCCTTTGTTGCCATTAAAGTCATAGACGCATTGCTTGCCGCCACTGGCTGGATCTGATTGGAGTATGTTATGAAAACCTTGAAAATGGGCTTGTGGGTATTCGGCGTTATCTTTGTCGTGACCGGGTTGGTCTATCCGCTGCTGGTAACCGTTGGCGCCACGGCATTGTTCCCGCACCAGGCGGGAGGCAGCATAATAGAGCGAGATGGCGTCTTACTGGGCTCAGAGCTTATCGGGCAGGAGTACAAGACGGACGGTTTTTTTCATGGTCGCGCCTCGGCCTCGGCTTATGACGCCCTGGCTTCCGGCGGCAGTAATCTGTCGCCCCACAGCCGTGAGTTGCAATCCCTGTGGCAGCAGCGAGCCGCGGCCTTGAATGCCCACAACCCTGGAAATTCGTCTGTGCCTGGGCTGCTGGTCACTGCCTCCGGCAGTGGTCTGGACCCTCATATCTCACCCGAGGCCGCCTATTGGCAGCTGGGGCGAGTCGCCAAGGCGAGAGGGGTATCAGAGGCGCGGTTAAAGGCACTGATTGACAGCCATATTCGGCAGCCGCCCTTGCCCTTTATCGGCCAGCCCACGGTCAATGTATCATTGCTGAACCTGGCATTGAGCAAAATGGAGTAATCACTTGTCAGAAATCAGGCCCAATGCCGACTTGCTGCTACAGCAACAGCCGTCCTCCCGGGGGCGGCTCAAAATCTTCTTCGGCGCCTTTGCCGGGGTGGGCAAAACCTATGCCATGCTCAGCGAGGCTCGCAGGCTAAGACTGCAGGGGCTGGATGTACTGGCCGGATTGGTGGAAACCCACGGCAGAGATGAGACGGCGGCCCTGCTCGAAGGCCTGGAGCTGCTGCCGCCCAAAGCGCTGAACATAATGCACAGGCGTTATCAGGAGTTTGATATCGATGCCGTGCTTGCCCGGCATCCGGCGCTGGTATTGGTCGATGAGCTGGCCCACAGCAATGCCCCGGGATGCCGTCACCGCAAACGCTGGCAGGATGTCAAAGAGTTGCTGGATGCCGGTATAGATGTGTTTACCACAGTCAATGTGCAGCATCTGGAAAGCCTCAACGATCTGGTGGGCGGCATTACCGGTATCAAGGTGTCGGAAACCCTGCCGGACTCAGTGTTTTATGAGGCCGACGAAGTGGTGCTGGTGGACCTGCCACCCGATGACCTGATGCAGCGAATGCGTGAGGGTAAAATCTATCTCTCATCCCAGGTGGAAAGGGCGATAGAAAACTTCTTCAACCGTCAGAATCTCACCGCGCTCAGGGAGTTGGCCCTCAACGCCACCGCCGAGCGGCTGGAGCAGCGCAGGCGTCAGGACAATGAGCCCGGCCTCAGGGGCGGCCTGCTGCTTGGGCTGACCCATGGTGAGCAGCAGGAGAAGCTTATTCGCCACGCCATGCGTCTGGCCAAGCGTCTCAACTGCCGCTGGTATGCCCTGCATGTGGAAACGCCCGAGACGCAGCAGTGGGATGATAGCAAGCGGCAACAGCTGCAGGATAACCTCAAGCTGGCCGAGAGCCTGGGGGCCGAGACCGCGACTCTGGTGGATCATGATATCTGCCACGGCTTGCTGGAATTTGCCGGCGAGCACAGGTTGGAGCGGGTCCTTATTGGTCACCACAGCGGCAAGCGGCAGCTGCCATGGCGCCGGGAGCTGGGCCAGCGTTTGAGAAAGCGCGCCGCAGATGAGGAGATTATCAGCCTCAACCTTGATCAAGCCACTAAGCAGCCCAAGGCCGCCAATCCCAGAGCCTGGCCCAGGCTGCGCCCGGCGAATATTGCCCTGGCCCTGGGTATGTCGGCCTTTTGTACCTTGCTTGGCTATTGGTTGGCGCCCTGGTTTCACGCCACCAACATAGTGATGATCTACCTCTTGGGCACTGTCTTGCTGTCGCTCAGGCTCGACAGAATGAGTGCCTTGTTGGCAACTTTGGTCAATGTGGCCTGTTTTGACCTCTTCTTTGTCGAGCCCAGGTTCTCCTTCTCGGTTGCCGATGCCCAATATCTGATGACCTTCTTCGCCATGGCCATAGTCAGTATCGCCATCACCCAACTCACACATACCACGCGTATTCAGGCGCAAATGGCCCGGCAGCGGGAGCTGCGCACCTATCAGCTGTTTGAGATGTCGCAGCAACTGGGCTCGGCGCAAACCGAGCGGGAGATGGCTGCCATCGCCCAGCAGCATATCGGCAAGAGCTTCGCCGCGGCGGTGGCGGTATTGAAGGCCGAAGAGCAGGGGACCTTGCTGTTGACCAAGGGTTTTACCCGTTATGATTCGGCCATTGCCAAGTGGAGCATAGCCAACAACTGTGCAGCCGGCGCCGGAACAGATACCCTGCCCAATGCCGGTTGCTACTATCAGCCGGTAGCGATAGAGCAGCGGGTGCTGGCCATGGTGGTGCTCGAGCCTGTGAGTCTCAGCGGTTGGCTGGCACCTGAGCAGCAAAGGCTGCTCAATGCCTTTGTTTGCCTGTTGGCGCAGGCGCTTGAGCGGCTCGAGCTGGCCAAGGCCTCCAAGCAGGCGCAGTTGAATGTGGAAACCGAAAAGATGCGCAGCACCATGCTCTCTTCTCTGTCCCATGACTTGCGCACTCCGCTGACGCTTATCCGCAACCAGAGCGACAGCCTGGTGACCAGTCTGGCGCCTTTCCCCGAACAGTGTCAGCAGGCGCGCCAACTGGCGCAGCGGATAGGTGAAACCATTCGGTTGACCAACAATGTAATGGAGATGATCCGCCTCGAGTCGTGCCATTTTATTTTGCAGCTTGACTGGCAGGATCTGGAGGAGATCCTCGGGGTGACGCTAAGGCAACTGGAACCCAGAACCCAGATTCGGTTGAATATCCCTGCCGAGCTGCCGCTTATCTATTGCGATGGCAATCTCATTCAGCGGGTGCTGTTGAATCTTTTGGAAAATGCATTTAAATATGGTCCGCCGGAGGTACAGATAAACATCAGTGCCCAGTTGGATGCCGAGCAGTTTTATATTGAAGTGGCCGACAACGGGCCCGGGCTTCCCACAGAGGATGCCAGTTGGCTGTTTACCAAGTTTGAGCGCGGCAACAAGGAGTGTGGCATTCCCGGGCTGGGGCTCGGCTTGGCCATCTGTCAGGCGATAGTCTCGGCCCATGGCGGCCGTATCTGGGCCCATAACCGCGAGCAGGGCGGCGCCGTGTTCACCTTCAGCTTGCCCTATGTTTCACCGCCCGAGATGTGCGGCGAAGAAGAGTATTTACCCGAGCAGGAATCCAGTTATGCCAGCATTGATTGAGCCGCAGCTGTTTCATCATAGAAGGGTATTGGTGATAGATGATGCCCAGGAGATCTGTCAGTTTGTCAGTAAGGCCTTGCAGCAGTTGGGGCTTGAGGTGTTCACCGCTCACTCGCTCAATCAGGGCTTGATGGAGGCCTCGACCCGGCAGCCGGATACTGTGATCCTGGATCTCGGTTTGCCCGATGGCGATGGCCAGAGCTTTATTCCCCGTTTTCGCAGCTGGAGTGATGCCCCTGTGATAGTGCTGTCGGCCCGCAGCGATGAAGCCGACAAGGTGCAGGCGCTTAACAGCGGCGCCGACGATTACCTGTGCAAGCCCTTCGGCATAGAGGAGTTGCTGGCCCGGGTGCGGGTGGCGTTGAGGCGACACTTGCGCCACAGCCATGAGCCTGAAGCTCAGGTGCAGCTGGGAGAGGTCTTGTTCGACCGCCGCCGTCAGCAGCTGAGCCGTAACGGCGAGCCCGTGCATCTGACCAAGACGGAATTAAAGCTCCTGAACGCCTTGCTGGAGCAGCCGGGCAAGGTGTTGACTCAACAGAGCCTGCTGAAACAGGTCTGGGGGCCGACATTTGTCGAGCATGGCCACTATGTGCGCACCTATATGAAGCATCTGCGCAATAAGATAGAAGCTGAGCCCGCCAACCCCAAATACCTGCTCACGGAAATCGGCATAGGTTATCGCCTCGTCAGCGGTAAATAATGGAGAGGCCCGGCTCGGCTTCAGGCCTTAGTTTTTGATTTTGTCGCAAAAGCCGCCAGATAATGCCTTTGGCGTGATTTTGCCGGCAAGGCGGCCGGTTTTAACTTTGGTGAACCTCTTCCGGCGTGTTATCTTTCCCTATTGATTTTCAGCCAGTCAGAGCAATCGGATTTTCATGTCACAGCCCCGTTTCGTCCATCTACGTGTTCACTCAGACTTTTCCATGACCGATGGTCTGGCCAAGGTCAAGCCCATTCTGGCCAAGGTGGCCGATGAGGGCATGGCGGCAGTGGCGCTGACGGATCAGAACAACCTCTGTGGTCTGGTGAAATTCTACGGTGGCTGTCATGGCGCCGGGATAAAACCCATCATAGGGGCCGACTTCTGGATGTTGGTGCCCGGCTTTGAAGATGAGTTCTGCGCGCTTACCGTGCTGGCCATGGATAACGACGGCTACCAGAACCTGACTCAGCTGATCTCCAAGGCCTATCTGCGCGGTCAGGTGCGTGACCGGGTCGCTATCGATCAGGAGTGGCTGCTGGAGCACGGCGCCGGTATTTTGCTGCTCTCCGGCGCAAGGGAAGGGGACTTGGGCAAGGCGCTGCTCAAGGGCAACCTGAACCAGGCCCAGGAACTGACCGATTTCTACAAGCAGCACTTCAACGACCGTTACTTTATTGAGCTTATCCGCACCGGGCGCCCGGATGAGGAGCGCTACCTGCATATGGCGGTGGAACATGCCGCCAATACAGGCCTGCCTGTGGTTGCCACCAACCAGGTGGTGTTCATGACCCCGGAAGAGTTCGAGGCCCATGAAATCCGGGTGGCTATCCACGATGGTTACACATTGGCTGACCCCCGTAGACCCAAGAAATATAGCGAGCAGCAGTATCTCAAGACAGAAACTGAGATGTGCGAGCTGTTTGCCGACATTCCGGAAGCGCTGCAAAACACGGTGGAGATAGCCAAGCGCTGTAACGTTACCGTGCGGCTTGGCGAGTACTTCCTGCCCAACTTCCCCACGGGTGAGCTGTCCACCGCGGACTATCTGGTGATGCGCTCCAAAGAGGGGCTGGAAGAGCGTCTCGAGTTCCTGTTTCCGGACCCACAGGTGCGGGCGGAAAAGCGCGGCGAGTATGACGAGCGTCTGGATATTGAGCTCAAGGTAATCAACCAGATGGGCTTCCCCGGCTACTTCCTTATCGTGATGGAGTTTATCCAGTGGGGTAAGGACAACGGCATTCCCGTGGGCCCTGGGCGGGGGTCGGGTGCCGGCTCCCTGGTGGCCTATGCGCTTAAGATCACTGACTTGGACCCGCTGGAATTTGACCTGCTGTTCGAACGTTTTCTTAACCCCGAGCGGGTGTCGATGCCCGACTTCGACGTCGACTTCTGTATGGACAGGCGCGACGAGGTTATCGATCACGTGGCCGAACTCTATGGCCGGGATGCGGTATCGCAGATCATTACCTTCGGTACCATGGCCGCCAAGGCGGTAGTGCGTGATGTGGGCCGGGTGCTGGGTCACCCCTATGGTTTTGTCGACAGAATTTCCAAGATGATCCCGGCCGAGCCCGGGATGACGCTGGCCAAGGCTTTCGAGGCCGAGCCTGCGCTGCCCGAAGCCTATGAGGCCGATGAGGATGTCAAAGACCTTATCGACATGTGCCGCAAGCTTGAGGGGGTGACCCGTAACGCGGGTAAGCACGCCGGGGGCGTGGTGATTGCGCCGACCAAGATCACCGACTTCTCGCCGCTTTATTGCGACGCCGAAGGTAAAAACCCGGTGACCCAGTTCGACAAGAACGACGTGGAAACCGCCGGCCTGGTGAAGTTTGACTTCCTGGGTCTCAGAACCCTGACCATTATCGACTGGGCGCTGGGGATGATTAACCCAAGGCTCGCCAAGCTCGGCAAGCCGCCGGTCGATATTGCCGCCATTCCGCTGGACGATGCCAAGTCCTTCGGGGTTCTGAAACGCTACGAAACCACGGCGGTATTCCAGCTGGAATCCCGCGGCATGAAAGATCTTATCAAGCGTCTGCAGCCCGACTGCTTTGAAGATATGATCGCTCTGGTGGCCCTGTTCCGCCCAGGTCCGTTGCAGTCGGGGATGGTAGATAACTTTATCGAGCGTAAGCACGGCCACGAGGCTATCTCCTACCCGGATGAGAAGTGGCAACACGAGAGCCTTAAACCGATTTTGGATCCTACCTACGGCATCATCCTCTATCAGGAACAGGTGATGCAGATTGCCCAGACGCTGGCGGGTTATACCCTGGGCGGCGCGGACATGCTGCGCCGGGCCATGGGTAAGAAAAAGCCGGAAGAGATGGCCAAGCAGCGTGCCGGTTTTGAAGCCGGGGCGATAAAAAACGGCGTCGACGGCGAACTGGCGATGAAGATCTTCGACCTGGTGGAGAAATTCGCCGGTTACGGCTTCAACAAATCGCACTCGGCCGCCTATGCACTGGTGTCCTATCAGACACTCTGGCTCAAGACCCACTATCCGTCTGAATTTATGGCGGCGGTAATGTCCGCCGATATGGACAACACAGACAAGATAGTGACCCTGGTGGATGAGTGTGAGCGCATGGGGCTCAAGCTTATTCCGCCGGATGTCAACAAGGGCCTGTTCAAGTTTACCGTCGATGAAGAGCTCAATATCGTCTACGGCATAGGCGCCATCAAGGGCGTGGGCGAGGGGCCGGTCGAATCGATTCTGGAAGCTCGCAAGGGTGGGCCGTTCAAAGACTTGTTCGATTTCTGCGCCCGGGTGGATTTGAAAAAACTCAACCGCCGGGTGATTGAGAAACTGATCAATGCCGGCGCCATGGACAATCTGGGGCCGCACCGGGCTTCCATGATGGCTACCTTGCCGGAGGCGATACGCGCCGCCGATCAGCACGCCAAGGCCGAAGCCATAGGCCAGTGCGACATGTTCGGTCTGCTCAACGACGACCCCGAGGACAGCAAGCAACAGTTTGTAGACTGCCCTCCTTGGCCGGACAAGGTCTGGTTGGAAGGGGAGCGTGAGACTCTGGGGCTTTACCTCACAGGTCACCCCATCAACCAATATCTCAAAGAGCTCAGGCACTACACCTCCGGGCGGCTCAAGGATATTCACCCCACAGACAGGGGCAAGACGGTCAAGGCCGCCGGATTGGTGGTCGCCACCCGGGTGATGCTGACCAAGCGAGGCTCCAAGATGGGGCTGCTGACGTTGGACGACAAGAGTGCCCGTCTGGAAGTGATGCTGTTTACCGAGGCCTTCGAGAAATTCAATCACCTGCTGGAGAAAGACAGGATCCTCATCTGTGAAGGTGAAGTGAGCTTCGATGACTTCTCCGGCGGCAACCGGATGACGGCGCGCAACATCATAGATATGGGCGAAGCGCGCAGCCACTTTGCGGCGGCGGTGGAGCTGGATCTCGACGCGGCATTATTGAGTCCGGAATGGCTGACACAGTTTTATGAGACTCTCTCACCCTGGCGCGGCGGCTCTGTGCCTGTGGCGATCAACTATCGTCAGGCCCTGGCCAAGGGGCAGTTTCGTTTGAGTGACGACTGGCGGGTGAACCCCAGTGATGAACTCATGATGGCACTGGAAGCCATGCTCGGCACAGATAAGGTCAGGATCCTCTTTTAATGTCTCACACTCTGGTCGATACCCTGATACTCAAGTTAACGGCGCTGCTTGATCAAATCGGCGCCACGGCTGACAACCACCTCTGGCTGGGTTACAGCGGCGGTATGGACTCAGAGCTGCTGGCCTATACCTTGGCGCGTTTTCGCCAGACTCATCCCAAGACGCCTTATCAAGTCTCCCTGGTGCACGTACACCATGGCCTCAGCCGCAATGCCGATGCCTGGGCGGCTCATTGTCGCCAAAGAGCCGAGCATTATGGCCTGAATTTTGTTCTTCGGAAGGTGCAACTTGAGCTCGGTCCGCGCGTCAGTATCGAGGCAGAGGCGCGGCGCGCCCGCTATCAGGCGATTGCCGAGCTGCTCAATCCCGGCGACATTTTGCTGACGGCCCATCATCAGGACGATCAGTTGGAGACGCTGCTGCTGGCACTCAAGCGCGGTCAGGGCCCCAAGGGACTGGCGGCCATGGGGCAAGCCCAGCACTTGGCCCAGACACCCAGGGCAGAAGGTGCTCCATGCTGGCAATTACGGCCCATGTTGGACAGCAGCCGGGCTCAGATAGAGCAGGCGGTGGCGAGCCTCGAGCTGCCCTATATCAATGATGAGAGTAATCAGGACACCCAGTATGACCGCAACTTCCTGCGCGCCGAGGTGATCCCTGTACTCAAGCAGCGCTGGCCTTCGATTGCCACTACGGCCTCACGCAGCGCCGCGCTGTGCGCCGAGCAGCAGTTGCTGCTCGATGAAGTCAGCACCGAAAAGTTACAGCCCTTGCTCGGCCGTTGCCGCTTCAGCGGCGTTCGGGTACTGGATAGCGCCGGGCTCAAAGTGCTGTCACCCCAGTGGCAGGCACAGTTGCTGCGGCAGTTTATTCAGATGCAGCGCTTGCCCCTACCGGCGCAGGTGCAGTTGCAACAAGCCTTGGCGCAGTTACTCGATGCCAGGGAGGATGCTCAGCTTGAGCTTAGCTTTAAAGGATTGCTCCTCAAGCGTTATGGGCAACAGATCTATGCCATGGCACCTCTGCCGGGTGCAGCATTCCAGCTGCTTGATGGCGCAGGTTCGGCTGAAGATGTGGCAGCAAAAAACTCGAAACTGACCCTGAGCCCAAAGCAGCTGCAAGCATTGAGCCAAGGGCAGAGTCTGAGTGTTGGGCTCGTCGCCCCCTGGCAGCGCCTGGAGCTGACATTGGCAGACTCAGGGCCCAGGGTGGCGCTGGCTCAGGTCATGGCTCCCCTAATGGCTTCACTATCGGCTCCGCAACTGGCGTCAATACCGGCACCGCAATTGGCGTCACAAGGGGCAAAAGTTCAGCCATCAGATACCGCTGCTGCGCCTGAATTGGTCATGGGACTCAAGGGCAGTTACCGCTGTCAGCCTCACAATAGAGACAAGGGGCGGGAGCTCAAGAAACTCTGGCATGAACTCGGAGTGCCGCCCTGGCTCAGAGACAGAGTGCCGCTGCTGATGCAAAATGGCCGACTGCTGGCGCTGGCCGGTGGTTTTGTCGAGCGTAGCGCACTGGCCTCTGGCGCAGAACCCGGAATCGTGTTGAAACTGGTTGCTGAAGCAACCCCTTAGCGCGAATAGTTGTGGGCACAGCGGCTAACATGGCTTTGAGCCAAAACTCATCAAGAGATTGGTATTAATCTCGGGGGAAAGGTCAAAGCTATCACAATTAGCGAAATAATTATTGACGGAATGCCACAGTCACTTGTTAGTTTTGCGTTGATAGCCATGCCTGATATTTCTCATACATTTTACTGTGAGCTTCTTCTTGAGTTTCCCCCAGAGACTCGCCTAAATCAGGTTTAATGTCTTTAGTTCCACTTTCTGTTTTGGCATAAACAAATTGAAGAGTTGCGAAGTACTTATTTTTACCAAGGGGACGATTTAATTCTTGAACCAAGATTTCAAAATCAAATATTTCCATGTATGGAATACTCCTTCATAAAATTAACGCCCACCACACCGGGAAAGTTACAGCGCAGCGTAACTTTTTCCTTGTTATGCTCGCGCTCCAATAAGACGCGTTGCTAGCTTTATATGCGATGTATTGGCCAAAGCCCAGATTGACCGATACTTCACAAGTGGAATGAGACCAAAAACGACCGTTACGATAAGCCCAAGCACAGATAACTGGTCATTTCCGCCTGAGCTTAATTGCATTAGTAGCCTGTAGGCAGCGTAGCCACACCCAACAACGAACGCCAATAAAGCAAGGCCCACAACAAGGTGAACGGCCAATGATGCTGTTGTAGCCCACCTTACTCGGCGCTCCCTCTGAATAGCCCGGATGGAATTTAACTCCTCTATCGCTGCGCTACCTTCCGCTGCTTGCTTTTCCAAATGACTCCGTTCGCGAAGGTGGTGCTCATAGTCTCTGTGATCTAAAAACGCGAGTGCATGATCAATATTTTCATCCGTTATCGCCTCAGGAGTCGCAACGTGAGCACGCAACTCGTTGAATAGAATCTTTGTTTCTGCCTCAGTGATTTTCCCTGCACCAAAATCTTCCTTAATCTTGTCAAACTTTTCCGAAACCGAACCTTGAATCTGAGACGACAGAACTACTTGAGCCTTCGCTAGCACGCTAAGTGACTGTGGGTGGGCTCGCTCCTTAGCTAGATTCTTGTGAACCCTAAACCAAAGTCTATTCGTTATGAACTCCAGATCTGTAGCATATGGAACACTCGTCGCACTGCTCCTCACATCTGGATGGAATGCCAAATAATTAGATATGTAACTCCCAGAAACCAAAATAAATCCAATATCTTCAAGTGGCTTGGAGCTTTTTCCCGCTCTGAGAGAGTTAATCTTAGTAAACATGCGCAAAGTGCTAAAACATTTTTCCTTTGGAAAATCTCTTCGCCGCTCCTTGAACTCCCTTTCAATTTTTTCCAAAAGGCTAGAGCTTTCGATGTTAAGCTCTTCAACAACCACTTCTTCGCTTGCTTCTGCACGACGTATACCGAGAGTGTTGAGATCGGCAAAAAACTTGGCCTTTTTTGTTATCACATCTCCCTTTGAAGCGCAGCCGTTAACAATCGTCGCCATTGCTGGCTTCGATGGATCAAGCGCAGCTTTTCCTTCAACTATGTCTTCGGCCGCACGAAAAAACCTGTCTACCTCATCAATGCATTCTGAAAAATAGCGCAAGTGTATAAGTCGACTCCCTTTTTCCCTTACATCGCTTGCGAGACCAATAAGGTCCTGAACGAGCTGCTTATATAGCACCCCGTTCATGCCGACAGCGTTAAACAGATGTTCCGTATCCAGAAAGACAGTTAGCTTAGACTTCCATACATTTATATGATTCATGTCAGGGGCATGGCGAACCCCGTCATATAGGATAAATCCTTCCCTAATGGCGTTAAGCTGGGCCGTTAAATTAGGATCTCCCTGCCCCCTGAGAACAAATGCACTGATTTCTTTCGAAAATCTAGTGTTTGATTCGTTATCGAATAAGTAGTCACAAAAACACCGAGCTAAAAGCTCCCGCTGCTCAGATGTCAGTGTTCCAACGGTAGATTCAACATGCGTAGTTAGACAGGCAAGCACGCCTTGCTGCTGATCTTGAAGTTTTCGGAGATCGTCGACTAAAGCTTGCGATCCAAGAAGCTGATTCCGAGAAACGGAGTAGATACCGCTATCGTAGGACAAGATATCATCGCGCTTTCGAAGTCGATTACGAAGTGTGGTGCTCACCACTGCATCAGGGATATCGAATTCAAACTCACTGCGAAGCATCTCAGCCGCTTCAGTCGTATTGAAAGACCATCTCTGGGAAAATAGCAGAGCGGCCTTTATAAATTCGGCAATAACGTCGTAGACATCTTTGTCGCTTTCGTAAAGCTCACGAAACAAGACGACGGATGCCAAAAGTGTTCGCTGAGTCATATTTCTCTCTTATGTGTCCGTCCGGCTGATAAGCGCATAACGCTTCAATAACCGGCGCAGCTTTGCTGCGTCCGGCCCCAAAGGGGCGTAGTTGATTGACTTGTTAGGTTATTTTGCACTAAATTTCCTATTGAATTTGTCTAAAAGATGTTTGTCATTAACTTCGGACAAAAGCCTTTGAATAGCCATATTGTCAGTTTTGTCGGCTCTTTTGAACTTTCTTCCATAAACTCCATGCTCACACGTTGCTTGCTTGTCTTCTAAATCACGAAGGATTAATCGAGTTTTTTCTACAGCAGTTAAGTAGTTGGAAGAAATTTTTAATAAATCACGAGTTTTTATGTTTGATATTATGTACCTGTGGATTACTCGGTTTCGTAATTGATAGAGAGAATCCAGCTCATCAAATAGCTCTTGATCTCCAACGCCAGCTTCTAAGGCATGATTAAATATTTTTCTTTCCATAATGCCTCTTTCATGATCAGCCTGAAAAAGGTATTTGGTTTCAATACTATCAGTTTGGTCGCTTAACTGTTTTGCAATAACGATGCTTAGCCGGAGGTAAGCATCAATTAGATTGGCACATATCGCAATAACTTCAATGTAAGATTCTGACTCAATAGCAGAATGTAAGAGGTCATGTGACGCAGCTAGAGCACCGGTGAAACGGTCAAACTTATCAAGATCGGAAGCCAATTTTCGATCTTTTGAGGGGACAACTACTATTGAGTTTAATATTTGGCTAACTTTAGCTAGCTCATTAGTTATTCTCTTGTCATTCTCAAGGCCAATATCGTAAATGAATTTACCAATCAATGCTTGATCACCAAGCGCACCATAGAAAATATGTGCACAAAACTCAGAATCATCCATTCTGGACTGTTTCCACTCTAATTCTTTGACCCCGTTGGGGCTGGCTTCGGCAACAGTGGGCGCAAGCTCTGCAAGTGGATAACAACTTAATTGAAAGCAACCTAGCGAATCTTCATAGGATTGAAAGCTGTATGGTGATGTTTCACTCTCGCCTTCAATTGCCTGATTGAGATACTGCCACTCGATAGGAATATGAATAAGAAATATTCCGTTTGGCTCAGTCCAATGCTTCATTTTTTCTTATCAGTCTCATTCGACATGATTATTAACCTAACAGCTGTATAGTGCGCATGCGCGTTTTAGTCCTCGGAGGAGTGTAAACGCGCATCGCTATCTGTTTGTATTAGCTGGATATAATAGAGTTTAGTCCTAATATCCCTTGCAGCAAAACGCGCATGTGCGGTTTCCAAACCTATTATCTATCAGTTGTATTTTTTAACTTTATGAATTTAATGCTATTTTTTAAAGTGTTACAGAAATAACGCGCAAGCTTAGCTGCAAATTTCCGGCATTTTTCCTAGAACGTCAATAATACTGTATAGAAAATCAGTTCTTAGGCACTTACCATGAGCGCTTCAAGCCCTGCAACTAAGGGCCTTAAAACCAAGGGCCTTACAACCCAGGTCTTACAAAAAACGCTAAGTAAAGCCATGGCTACCGCACGGGTCCAAACTCTGTTTGTCCCTGCATTCCGTTGAAAACGGAAAAGCGCTGCTGCTTTCGGCCTTAAGCTTAAGGAAGTGCTAAAGCCAAGCTATTGAATTAGTTATACAATACCCAGTACTGGATGTGAAAACAATTAGCTAAAGGTCAAGTTTTGACAAAGGCAACAAAACCCTGATTTGGTTTGTTTTTGAAGCAGGATTGACTGGGTTTGAAATCCAAAACGACACGACTTTAGGCCGCTGGCACAGCGGCTATTTATGGCTTTAAGCCAAAACTTACCAATGAACTTGATCCTAGCGGCTAGCTAAGTTGTAGCCAATCACCTGCGGTGCGCTCTCGCACAGGCGATCCTGTGACTCGCTGCGAGTACGTCCCTGTAAGCTCTGCCTCGCCATCTCTGGCTCGGAAGGTCACAGTTCCGCCTGTGCCTGGAAATGAGGTGTATGTCTGCAGAACTCTCAAATGTTTCCAGCTACTCAGCGCTAACAGAATTGCACCAGCTCCCCTTCGGAGCCGCCGCTGGCGTTGTTGCAAATCGGCGTAGCCGAGACAGGGATGTCGAGGCTCGAAGGTCGAGCAAGGATGCGAGTCCTGAGTGTAGCCAATTTGCTTCATAAGCCAGTGGGGATTTCGGCTACGTCGGGGTGTCCTTGGGGATGCAAGGGGCTTTGGACAAGCAAAGCCCCTTGCCCGGTGTGGTGTGGAACACCACGACTTTCGGCCGCTGGCACAGCGGCTATTTATGGCTTTAAGCCAAAACTTACCAATGAACTTGATCCTAGCGGCTAGCTAAGTTGTAGCCAATCACCTGCGGTGCGCTCTCGCACAGGCGATCCTGTGACTCGCTGTGAACCCCTCCCTGGGCGCTCGACGAAAACGTCCCTGTTTTCGACGGTCACAGTTCCGCCTGTGTCTGAAAATGAGGTGTATGTCTGTAGAAATATAGGCAATTTTAAGCAAAGTTATTTTTGCAGAATTGCACCAGCTCCCCTTCGGAGCCGCCGCTGGCGTTGTTGCAAATCGGCGTAGCCGAGACAGGGATGTCGAGGCTCGAAGGTCGAGCAAGGCGAATGTTGCGAAGCAACAAGCTTATGAGCGCGAGCCAAGGAAGGCGAGCTGGCCGTTATGCATGGATGCATTTGGCGAGTCCTGAGTGTAGCCAATTTGCTTCATAAGCCAGTGGGGATTTCGGCTACGTCGGGGTGTCCTTGGGGATGCAAGGGGCTTTGGACAAGCAAAGCCCCTTGCCCGGTGTGGTGTGGAACACCACGACTTTGGGCCGCTGGCACAGCGGCTATTTATGGCTTTAAGCCAAAACTCACCAATGAACTTGATCCTAGCGGCTAGCTAAGTTGTAGCCAATCACCTGCGGTGCGCTCTCGCACAGGCGATCCTGTGACTCGCTGCAAGCACTTCAGATGTTTCAAGTTACTCAGTGCTAACAGAATTGCACCAATTCCCCTCGATGTCGCCGACAGCCGTTGGCGCAAATAACGTGGCTGAGGGCGAATGCTCATCACTAGCGAAGATGGATTTGAGTACCAAATCCGCGCGGTCGAAATGAAAACCAAGAGAGTCCTCTTGGTCTAGGGGCAAATCGAGGGGCAAAGCGCCGCGACTTATAGTCTCGATCGCGGGCTAGTCAATCGCCGGCTAGTCTCAGTCGCGGGTCGCGATACAATATCTGTTACGGCCGGCGGCCTTGGCGCGATAAAGTGCACGGTCGGCCTGTTCAAACAGTTGATCCTGATTTACTCCGGCGCTCCAGGCGGCTATGCCTATGCTGCAGGCGATGCCGTGGCGGTGAAACAGGGTTTCGTTGGCGAGCATTTCGAGCAGGCGCTCGCTCATACGTACTGCCGACTCCAGATTGCCTTCCACCAATACCACAAACTCATCGCCACCTATGCGAAAAGCCTGGTCGGCATTGCGGATGCCACATTTAAGCAGCTTGCCGAACTGAGTCAGCACTCTGTCACCAAACTTGTGGCCGAGACTGTCGTTGAGCTGCTTGAAATTATCCAGATCAAGCACCACCAGAGATATCGGGCTGTGAGCCCGTCCGGCTCTGGCGAGCGAGGTACGGATACACTGACCGAAATAGTGGCGGTTGCCAAGCTCGGTCAGGGAATCAAACATCGCCTGCTCCGACATCTGCGAATAGGCGATGGCGTTGAACAGCGGCTGTGACAGCAGGGCTTCTATCTGTTCAAGCTCTGCCTGCTCCACCGGGCTCAACACCCTTTGCAACCGGTAGCGCAGCTTGGCGGTGCCCAGTTTACTGACCAGTTCTCTGCTCACCGTACTTTGAGAAGTACGCCCCCAGTGAAATTGATGTCCTTTCAGTCGCAGCTGTACTCCCTGTACCGGCAAATATTGTTGCAGCAGTTTGCCATAGCAGGCAAATACTGTCCGGGGATCGAGACTCGCATGCAACCGCTGAACCGCCTGCAGCAGATCCATCTTGGGACGGATTGCCTGAGGTTGATCAGACAGATACTGATAGTCTTCAGGGTAAAACTCTGTTGCCAGACCAAAGTCCATCATAAATACTCCAATAAGGCAGAACCTTTCACGACTGTTACAATGCAAAATGCGTGCCCGATAGGCTTTTGTCTGATTTGTATATAGATCTCATTGAGTTAAGCTTAGGAGTGTTACAGACAATGTTCATGTGACAAGTATTTGACGCCGACAAAATAATGAATTGAACCTTAGAGAGCAGGGGAGTGCGCATGGAACATGGATTCTTTATCCAGATCCTCTTGATGCTGGTTATTGCCATAGCGGCGATAGCCTTGCTCAGGCGTATAGGCTTGCCCGCTATTCTGGCCTACCTGCTGACGGGGGTTATCAGCGGTCCTTCCGGATTCAATTGGTTTTCGCAGCACCAGATGCAGTCAGTGGCCGAACTTGGGGTGGTGCTACTCATGTTTACCCTGGGACTGGAGTTTTCTGTACCCAGGCTCTGGGCCATGCGCCGCACTGTATTTGGCCTCGGCAGTGCTCAGGTGGTATTGACCACCTTGCTGGCCATGGGGGCCGGATTACTCTTTATCAGCGACGTGACTCAGGCGCTGGTGATAGGTTCAGTGACAGCCTTGTCTTCCACCGCCATAGTGTTGAAACTGCTCAACGACAAGGGCTGGCTCAAGCGCCGCCATGGCGAACTGTCGGTCAGTGTGTTGCTGTTCCAGGACCTGGCCGTGGTGCCCTTGCTTATTCTGCTGCCTTTGCTTGCCGATGGCAGCGAGCCTTTGACAGTCCTGCAGCTTGGGGCAGCTCTGGGGAAGGGGATCCAGGCCTTTATTGTGCTGATGGCTTTTGGTAAGTGGGCTCTGCCCAAATTGTTTGATGAAGTTGCCCGTTCCCGCTCCAACGAGCTGTTTGTGTTGTCGACTCTGGTGGTGGCGCTCTTGACCGGCGCCTTTACCCAGTGGCTGGGGTTGTCCATGGCATTAGGGGCCTTTATGGCCGGGATGCTTCTGGGGGAGAGCCAGTACCGGCGCCAGTTGGAGGCGGATATTCGCCCGTTTCGGGATCTCTTGATGGGACTGTTCTTTATCTCCATAGGTATGTTGCTCGACTTCAGTCTGGTGCTGGCCTATTGGTGGCAAATTTTACTGTTGCTGTTGGCGGTGATTGTCGGCAAGACGGCGATAGTCTTTGCCCTGCTGAGGCTGGCCAAAGAGCCTTTCAGGGTGGCCATGTCCACCGGCCTCAGTTTGGCACAGGTGGGGGAGTTTTCATTTGTGGTGCTGGCCCTGGCGGTGAGTTATCAATTGTTGGCCCCCAGTGTCAGTAACACTTTGGTGATGGTTGCCGTACTGTCGATGGCACTGGCGCCGGCATTGGTGCGTCATAGCATAGACATAGCCAGGCTGCTGCAGGGCCTTAAACCCAGGCCGGAACCGGCGGAAAACCTGCCGCCTTTGGATCCCCAGCAAGATCTGGTTCTGCTGCTGGGTTATGGCCGGGTTGGGCAGACCATAGGGCGGTTTCTCAAGGCCGAAGCTATCCCTTTTATTGCCCTCGACCGGGATCCCTCCCGGGTTGCCGAGGCGCGCCGGGCCGGAGAGCCTGTGTATTTCGGCGATGTTTGTAAGCGCAGTTTGCTCAAACAAGCCAATGTGCGCCACGCCAAGAGTATAGTGCTGACCTTTTGCGAGCAGCCGCAGTTGGAAGAGGCCTTGGTACTGTGCCGGCAATTGGCGCCCGAGGCGCGGATCATGGTGCGAACCCGGGATGATAGCGAGCTTGAACAACTGGAGCAGGCCGGTGCCAGTCAGGTTATTCCGGAAACTCTGGAAGGCAGCTTGATGCTGGTATCTCAGGTGTTGTATCAATCAGGGGTCCCTTTGTCGCGGATCCTCAAACGGCTGGAGTCGGAGCGGCGCAATCATTATCAGTATCTGCACGGTTTCTTTTCCGGTGAGGAAGCCGACTTCTCTCTCGAATTACTGCATGCAGTGGCTTTGCCAAGAGGCGCCAGCGCCGTGGGAAAATTCAGTGCCGAGATCCCCTGGCAACAGCTCAGGGTGGAACTGAGAGCTGTGCGCCGCGGCGGCAGGGAGTACGAGCCGCCGGATGAAGATTGGCAGTTCCGCGCCGGTGATACCTTGCTTATTCGCGGCAAGCCCAGAAGGGTGGAGAAAGCCGAAGTTATTTTGCTTCAAGGCTGATTGCCCGGCCGCTGGCGTTGGTTTTATTTGCACGTTAAATGGGGTACTCTGCGACCTTTGTGGAGCTGAATGCCGGGAAGGACTGCTTGGCTGCATATGTTGCAGCGACTTTTCCAGAATAAGCGCAAACCCGAGTGACCTACAAGGAGTTGGCAACCGTGACCCATGACAGTAATGATGGCCTCGATATCTCGTTCGAGGAACTGTTTGAGATTTTGACTTCTACCCAGCAGCTGCTGTTTTGCCGTGATGGCGATGTGCCGTTGATCCTGCCGGTGAATATCGATGGCAATGAAGAGGCCAGTCATTGTTATGCCTACCTTCCCATGATGGATGAGCAGGAGGCGAGCCGGGTGCTTGCAGAGAATCTTAAACAACCGGCGGATTACTATCTCAAACCCATGCATTGGCAGCGGCTTATTCTGACCGCTCATTTCAATGAGGTGCTGTTGCTGGAGCTGGCAGGCAAACTCGTGCTGCCGGTGGAAGATCAGCAAGCCTACCTGAGCTATATGGCGGCGCGCCTCAATGGTGAGGACTGCGTGCTGCGGGTTAACAATGTGGAAATCAGCCCTTGGCTCACCGGAGAGGCCGACGCTTGGGAGCTGGTGGAAGCACTGTTTGCCCGTTACGCCTCACTCAAGGGGATCTGGCTGGCCGACTGTCTGTGGCAACAGCCCGATGGCAAACCCGGTAAGCTGGTAGTTCTCGACGCCGAGCTGGCCAGCTACGAGATGTCGGCCGCCTTGCAGGATCAGGCCAAGGCGCTGGGTTATACACTTGTCCAACTGAAAGATTTGACCCTGGATTATCAGTTGGATGCGCTGACCATACTGCCGCCGCTGGTGAGCCGAAGTGAAGCGGGGGAAGTGCGTCTCTATGTCGGTGACCCAAACCAGCCCTTTATTCAGTTTCAGCGCCACCACATAGTGCAAACCATAGTCGACAATCCGGAGAGCGATTCCCATGGTTTACAGGCTGAGAACATAGCCGCGACTGCCAATGAGCGGGAGCAAGGCTCCACACCAACCTTTGCCGTGACTCTGGTATCAGTGTTGCTGGTGGTGGCCCTACTCATCTTTTTCGCCTGACTCATGCTCAACTGATATCGAAAAAGGCTTTCAATTCATCAATCTGGCACATGGCATCCTGATAACCCAAATCTATCAGGGCGCCTGTGTAGGCGTTCTCAAACAGCAGATAAGACACAATACTGGTGTCCGACTGGCTGTCTATGCCAATCAAAGCCAGCAGTCGGCGAATGGCGAAGGGCATCTCCTGATAGTAACGCTTGGCCAGCTCACTGAGATCTTCACTGGGTTTAATCACCAAGGTATCAATCGGCCTCAAATCCAACTGTTGGCGACTCTGTTCCGGCACCAGCGCCAGAGTGCTGTTGATGCGCCTGAGCCGCTCCAGATCTGAATTCAGGGTATCGGAAAATATGGTATCCAGCAGATGACCGGCAATGGTGGCCGTCTTGGGATGATAATCCAGTTCAAGGGGCGTGTTCTTATGCGGGCTGTCCAGGTTGATCACCATGATCCGCTTGGCGCCCAGATGTATCGGGCTGGACAGCGGCGCCAATTGATGCACAGAGCCATCACCATAGTAGGACTGAGATAGCTTAATCGATGGGAACACCAAAGGAATGGCGGAGCTGGCCATCAGGTGCTCTGTGTGTAGCCGGGTGCGCTCGCCGCTGCGTCTGGCTCTTTGCCAGTTCTCCAGCTCCTTATGGGCCTGAAAGAAGGTCACAGAGCGGGAGCTGTTGTAGCAGGAGGTGTCAATGCTCAGTGCCATCAGGGAGCCGCCGCGGATGTTGCGATCGATTCGCTCGAAGTTAATCAGCTCATTGAGCAGTTGCCGCAAGGGTTCATTGTCCAGCAAACTGCCGGCGTCGGTATTGACCAGATCTCCCTGCATGCCACGAAGGGCCATCTTGGCCAGGTGTGCCAGTACGCCGGTATTGGAGGCGCGGTAGACTCGCTCAGTGTGGATATTACGCCAGATCCATTCCAGCTTTCTCAGCCCCAGATGGAAACAGGATGCATGGGTGGCGATGGCGGTACCATTGATGGCTCCGGCCGAAGTGCCGCAAACAATCTTGAATGGAATGGCGTGATTGCGGGGATAAAACTGCACCAATGCCTTGAGCACCCCAACCTGATAGGCCGCTCTGGCACCACCGCCCCCCAACACCAAAGCCCTGCTTTCCGGCACAGCGCCTCCTTTGCTAAAGCCCAGAACCATAAGAGAATGCCAAGATATAGTATTGTCGCCACTGCTTGGCTAGTTCAGTTTAACTCTAGCTGGCTTTCCTGTGGTCGGAGAAGCAAAAAACCGCCCTGAGGCGGTTTTTTTTAATGATAGCGGATGCTTATCTTATGCGAGCCGGTTTTGGATCTGCTCGAGAATACCACTGGCATCCAGCTTGAGCTCAGTCAGTATCTCTTCCGGTGAGCCGTGCTTGATAAATTCATCCGGCAGGCCAATTTGCAACACAGGCTTGCAGATCCCCTGGCTGGCCAGATACTCGAGCACGCCACTGCCGGCGCCGCCCATGATGGCGTTCTCTTCCACTGTTACCAGCAAGTCATGATTGGCGGCCAGTTCCTTGATCAAATCTTCATCCAAGGGTTTGACAAAGCGCATATCGGCGACTGTGGCATCCAGGCTTTCGGCGGCTTCCAGGCTGGCTGCCAGGGTAGTGCCGAAGTTGAGAATGGCAATCTGTTTGCCCTGACGTCTGACAAGGCCTTTGCCTATCGCCATGGCCGTCATCTCTTCAACCTGCTCGGCGCCGGTCGCACTGCCGCGAGGGTAGCGCACTGCGCTTGGGCCCTTATTGTAGCAGTAGCCGGTGTAAAGCATCTGCCGACATTCGTTTTCATCGGATGGCGCCATTATCACCATGTTGGGTACGCAGCGCAGGTAGCTGAGATCGAAGGCACCCTGATGGGTTGGGCCATCGGCGCCCACAATGCCGCCACGGTCAATGGCAAATAGCACCGGCAGGCGCTGCAGTGCCACATCGTGGATCAACTGATCATAGCCGCGCTGCAGGAAGGTGGAGTAAATGGCCACTACCGGCTTATAGCCTTCACAGGCAAAGCCCGCGCCCAGAGTCACAGCATGTTGCTCGGCGATGGCGGCATCGAAGTATTGCTCGGGGAATTTCTGGGAGAACTCCACCATGCCGGAGCCTTCACGCATGGCCGGGGTGATCCCCAGTACCTTGTCATCCTTGGCGGCTATGTCGCACAGCCATTTGCCGAACACCTGGGAAAAACTGGGTTTTCCCGGCTTGGTGGCCGGCTTGCAAAACAGTGAAGGGTCAAACTTGGGCACCGCATGCCAGCCGATGGGATCTTTCTCTGCCGGCTCATAACCTTTGCCTTTCTTGGTCATGATATGCAGCACCTGCGGCCCCTTGAGGCTGCGCATGTTGCGCAAGGTTTCTACCAGGGCATCCACATCGTGGCCATCGATAGGGCCTATGTAGTTGAATCCCAGCTCTTCAAACAGGGTTCCCGGAACCACCATGCCTTTAAGGTGTTCCTCGGTGCGGCGCGCCATCTCTTTGATGACGGGCATGCCCTTGAGTACCTTCTTGCCGCCTTCACGTATTGTGGTGTAGAAGCGGCCGGACATCAGCTGTGCCAGATGGTTGTTGAGGGCGCCAACGTTTTCCGAGATGGACATCTCGTTGTCGTTGAGCACCATCAGCATGTCTTTGTGCAGATCGCCGGCGTGGTTCATGGCTTCAAACACCATGCCGCCTGTCATGGCGCCATCGCCTATGACGGCCACCACTTTACGGCCGGCTTGCTCTTTATCGGCAGCCACAGCCATTGCCAGTGCCGCTGAAATCGAGGTGCCCGAGTGACCAACACTGAAGGTGTCGTACTCACTCTCTTCCCGCCAGGGGAAAGGGTGCAGGCCGCCTTTTTGGCGTATGGTAGGCATGCGATCGCGACGACCTGTAAGAATCTTGTGCGGGTAAGCCTGATGACCCACATCCCAGACCAGGCGGTCAAACGGGGTGTTGTAGACATAATGCAGCGCCACGGTCAGCTCTACAGTGCCTAACCCTGAAGCAAAGTGACCGCTCGACATGCCCACAGATTTTAATAAAAACTCCCTGAGCTCGTCGGCCAGCTGAGGAAGCAGGCTTTGTGGAAGCTGACGCAGCTCTTCCGGGGTATTGGCCTGTGCCAGCACAGGAAACTGAGTGATATCCAGACTCATAACGAGATACTTTGTCTCTTTTTATACTCTTCGCTCAACGATATAGCGGGCGAATTCGGCAATTAACTGGCTATTGTATGGCAATTTGGCCAGCGCTGATAGTGCATCTTCCAGCAGTTTTTGGGCTGTGGCCTTGGCGCCCACCAGTCCCAACAGTTTAGGATAGGTACTCTTATTGGCGTCGAGATCCGACCCCTGGGGCTTACCCAGCTCTTCTGTACTGCCGGTGATATCGAGAATGTCATCCTGTACCTGGAATGCCAGACCTATGGCATCGGCGTATTCCAGCAGTGCCTGCCTTTCATTATCATCGACATCGGCGGCAATTACCGCAAACTCGACGGCGCAGCGGATAAGGGCACCTGTCTTCAATCTGTGCAGGGCGGTGAGCTGCGCAAGGGAGATCTCTTTGTCTGTGGCATTGAGATCCTGGGCCTGGCCGCCGCACATACCGCGGTAGCCGGAGGCTTTGGCCAGCGCCTGCACCAGGCGCAGGTGTTGGCGGTCGCTGAGGCCCTCGATATCGCTGCTGATAAGTTCAAAGGCCAAGGTCTGCAAGGCATCACCGGCCAGAATGGCGGTGGCTTCGTCAAAGGCGATATGCACTGTCGGCTGACCGCGGCGCAGGGCATCGTCGTCCATGGCCGGCAGATCGTCATGGATCAGCGAGTAAGCGTGAATACATTCTATGGCGGCGGCGCAATCATCGAGGCGCTCAAGGGGAACGCCGAGCATCTCGCCCACAGAGTAAACCAGAAACGGCCGAATACGTTTACCGCCCAGCAGGGCACCATGTCGCATGGCAGCCTTGAGTTTGGGCTCGGTATCATCCAGGGTGTCCAGAATGGTGCCAATCTTTTGATTGACTCTCTGCTGGTATTGGTTAATAGCTTGGGTTAACACTCACTCACCCTCGACATCAAATGGGCTCAATGGCGCCTGGGGATCCTGGGCCAGCAGTATGGCAACTTTCTGTTGCGCCTGTTCCAGTTTGGCCTGGCTGCTGCGCACCAGACCTATGCCACGCTCGAACTGTTTGAGAGCATCGTCCAGCGATACTTCACCGCGTTCCAGCTCGGCGACTATGCGTTCCAGTTCGTTGAGAGATTCTTCAAAGCTCAGATTTTCGGGTTTTTTGGCCACATCGGTTTCCTTGGTGCACCTTGGTTGCCGGCCCATTCCTGCGACCTGATTGTCACGGTGCAAAGGTATAAGGGGAGGGGATTGGCAGCAGGTGTCTTGGCGTTATGTTCAGCGTGACACAAGGTATATCAGGGCGCGATAAGGGTCAAATTGAAGCGCCCGTTATTTGCTCAACAGCACGCTTTGTCGCTGATTTTTTTTGGAGAAAATTAAAATCTTCCTAAACTTGCCTAAGCCCTGTCCGATAACTCAAAATAGAAACTGTTGAAAATTATCATATTCATCTCCTGCGAATAGCCAAGATCCTATATCACCCTTTGAGGCGGATCGGCTTGTATGGGATAGAGATCCCGGCCACACTGTGTCGGGTCTGCTTTAGAGGTGAGGAGCCACTGTGGATTTAGCAACCCTGATAGGACTGGTAGGTGCTTTTGCTTTTATTATCATGGCAATGGTCAGCAGTGGCGGCATTGCAATCTTTATTGATGTACCTTCGGTATTGATTGTTATGGTAGGTTCGCTGTTTGTGGTGATGATGAAATTCAACCTCAAGCAGTTTTTGGGGGCGGTCAAGATTGCCGCCAAGGCGTTTATGTTCAAACTGGACAAACCCGAAGAGTTGATTGAACAGTCGGTCACCATGGCCGACGCCGCCCGTAAAGGGGGCTTCCTGGCGCTGGAAGAGGCGCAAATTTCCAACAGTTTTATGCAAAAAGCGGTCGACATGCTGGTGGACGGCCACGACGGCGATGTGGTGCGTGAAGCACTGGAGAAAGACATTCAGCTGACCGAAGAGCGCCACAAGGCGGGGATCAGTATCTTCAAGGCGCTGGGTGATGTGGCGCCGGCTATGGGTATGATAGGTACCCTGATTGGTCTGGTGGCCATGTTGTCCAACATGGATGACCCTAAATCTATCGGCCCGGCAATGGCGGTGGCCTTGCTGACCACCTTGTACGGTGCGGTTATTGCCAACATGGTGGCGATTCCGATTGCCGATAAGCTGACGCTGCGGATGAACGAAGAGATGCTCAACCGCAACCTGATTATGGACGCTGTACTGGCCATTCAGGATGGCCAGAACCCCAGGGTGATTGAGGGCTTCCTCAAAAATTACCTGTCTGAGAAGCAGCGCAAAATAGATACAACGGACGGAGAGTAACACTATGGCCAAGCCCAAGTGTGATTGTCCGCCACCCGGCGCACCCATGTGGCTGGCAACCTTTGCCGACCTGATGTCGCTGCTGATGTGTTTCTTCGTGCTGCTGCTGGCCTTCTCCGAAATGGATGTCATGAAGTTCAAACAGATAGCCGGCTCTATGAAATACGCCTTCGGGGTGCAGAACAAGGTTGAAGTGAAAGACATTCCCAAAGGCACCTCAGTGATTGCGCTGGAGTTCCGCCCCGGACGCCCGGATCCCACCCCGATTGAAATAATCAACCAGCAAACCAACGAGATGACCCAGCAGATCCTCGAGTATCAGGAAGGGGATGACGACAGTGCCGGTGGCGTGCAGCAGCAAAGGGGCGAGCAGCGTGGCGGCGAGGCTTCGGCCACGGCGCAGGAGCAGGCCGAAGACAAGAAGACCCAGGAACAGCAGGCGGCTCAGGATCAGATTAACGAGCAGGTCAAGAAGATGGCCGAGGCGCTCAACAAAGAGATAGTGGACGGCGCTATTGAAATCGAGTCTCTGGGGCAGCAGATTATCATCCGTATTCGGGAGAAGGGCGCCTTTGCCTCAGGTTCGGGGTTCCTGCAACCCAGGTTCAAACCTGTGGTGCAGGCGGTTGGCGAGCTACTCAAAGATGTACCCGGGATCATCACAGTCTCCGGCCACACGGATGACATGCAGATAAGCAATGAGCTGTACAGCTCCAACTGGGACCTTTCCAGCCAGCGGGCGGTGGCCGTGGCCCACGAATTGGTCAAGGTGCCCGGCTTTGATGCCAGCAGAATGAAAGTGGTGGGCATGGCTTCCACTGCGCCTTTGGTGCCCAACGACTCGCCGGAGAATCGCGCCCGTAACCGCAGGGTGGAAATCTCCATTGAGCAGGGCAAGGCCAAAGAGTCTGATGAGATTGAAGTCGATCCCAATCTTTGATGGCGCAGTATCATCAGAATCAGAGCAGCCTGAAAACGGCTGCTTTTTTTATGCTTCTGCAATCCGGGCACGGCTTTGGAGTGGCAAATCTCTGTGCCAGCTAGCGGGTCTTTGTTATAATCCCACGATTGCTGTTTGAAATTTTTTTCCTCGGGATCCCCATGAAGTTTATCGTAAAGCTGTATCCAGAAATCATGATGAAGAGCAAACCGGTAAGAATGCGTTTTACCAAGATGCTCGAGTCCAATATCCGCAATGTACTCAAAAAAGTGGATGAAGACGCTGCCGTTACCCGCCAGTGGGATCGGATTATGGTGCAGGTTCCCAAAGACAAACCCCAGCTAAAACAAGTTTTTGCCGAGCGTCTGGCTTGTATTCCAGGGATTTCTACCATCAGCCAGGTCAATGAATACAGCTTTGAAACCGTTGATGATATCTACCAGCATGCGCTCAAGGTGTATGCCGACGAGCTGGCGGGTAAGACCTTCTGTGTCCGCGCCAAGCGCAGCGGCAAGCACGACTTCAGTTCGCAGGATGTGGAGCGTTACGTAGGTGGTGGCCTGAACCAGTTTACCGAAGCGGCCGGTGTGCGCCTCAAAGACCCGGATATGACCATTCATCTGGAGATCAACAACGACAAACTCTACCTGGTGGAGAAGAAGATCCCCGGACTTGGTGGATTTCCGATCGCGACCCAGGAAGATGTGCTGTCCTTGATCTCCGGCGGTTTTGATTCAGGGGTGTCCAGTTTCCAATTTATCAAAAAGGGTTCCCGTACCCACTACTGCTTCTTCAACCTGGGCGGTGCCCAGCACGAAATAGGGGTCAAGCAGGTGGCGCACCATTTGTGGAAGACCTATGGCGAGTCGCATAAAGTCAAGTTTGTGACCGTTCCCTTTGAGCCCGTAGTGGCCGAAATCCTCGAGCGTATAGACAATGGCTTGATGGGCGTCATACTCAAGCGGATGATGATGCGCGCCGCCGCCAGGGTGGCGGAACGTATGGGGGTTCAGGCACTGGTCACAGGTGAGAGCCTGGGACAGGTATCCAGCCAAACCTTGACCAACCTCAATGTGATTGACCGCTGTGTCGATACCCTGATCCTCAGACCTTTGATCACCATGGACAAGCAGGACATCATCAACGAGAGCCGCAAGATAGGTACGGAAGACTTTGCCAAGTCCATGCCTGAATACTGCGGCGTGATTTCACAAAAACCCACGGTCAAAGCGGTGTTGTCCAAGGTTGAAGCCGAGGAAACCAAGTTTTCCGAAGATCTGCTGGACCGGATCATCGCCGATGCCGTGGTCATGGATATTCGGGAGATAGCAACCGACATGGATACCAAAGTAACGGAAACCGAAACCGTCGCCAGTGTCGGTCAGGGGGAAGTGGTGCTGGATATCAGGGCGCCGGAAGAGGAAGAGAGCAAGCCGCTGCAACTGGAAGGTGTCGAGATAGTTCATATTCCTTTCTTCAAGTTGGCCAGCGCCTTTGCCGAGCTCGATAGCAGCAAGACCTATCTGCTCTATTGCGATCGCGGCGTTATGAGTAAACTGCAGGCGCTCTACCTTCAGGAGCAAGGGCACGGTAACGTCAAGGTTTACCGCCCCTGATAAACAAAAAGCCGCTTCTCTCGAAGCGGCTTTTTTGCTGCTGACGCTCAGCGAAATCCAATGGGACTCAGTTAAGCTGAACCTTTGATGGACTGGCTGCCGCGTCTTCGGCCAACAGCAGTGTCGGCTCGTCCAGCGCATGGGTTCTGAGCTCTTCGCTGTTGGCGGCAATGTTACGGCTCAGCTCCTGCTCAAGCAGTTTGAAGTCTATCTGCACCGCAGGTACTTCGACAGCAACTCTTGGCAGAGGACGAGTTTGCGCCGGTGCAGAAAGACTTTCCGCAGCCACGGTGCTGGTGCTCATGCCAAACAGCAGGAGCACAAAAGCGGATTTAAAGTTCAACATGGGATGCCTCCGGGTGAGAACGGGCACTGAGTGCCAGTGTCAGACCTTCCCTTCGACTGCTCAGAGATTGTCTGAATATTCAACTTTTCGGCGCAAAATTTAACCAAAAGCGCTGGCTTTAACAAACGATAAAATGTAACAATCTGGATTAGAAAAACTAATTAAAAAATGAGAAGTGGATCACTATGTCAAAACGACTCCCTCCGCTGAATGCGGTCAAGGCGTTCGAGGCAGCAGCAAGGCATTTGAGCTTTACCCGCGCCGCCGAAGAACTGTTCGTTACCCAGGCCGCAGTGAGTCATCAGATCAAGGCGCTGGAAGACTTTCTGGGATTAAAATTATTTCGCCGAAAGAACCGCTCGCTGCTACTGACCGAAGAGGGGCAAAGCTACTTCCTCGATATCAAGGATATTTTTACCCAACTATCGGATGCCACCGACAGGCTGTTGGCCCGCAGCGCCGTGGGTTCCTTGACTGTCAGCATGTCGCCCAGCTTTGCCATTCAGTGGCTGGTGCCGCGTCTGGCAAAATTCAGTGAGAAGAATCCCGATATTGATGTGCGGATCAAGGCGGTGGATGCCGAGTTCAGCGCCTTGTCCGACGATGTGGATGTGGCAATTTACTATGGTCAGGGTAACTGGCCCGGGCTCAGGGCCGACAAACTGCGCAACGAAGTGTTGATCCCCGTATGCTCGCCAATGCTGCTCAACGGCCCCAAGCCATTGGAAAAGCCCGCCGATCTTAAATATCATACCCTGCTGCACGATATGAGCCGTCATGACTGGCAGGCCTGGTTCCGCCAATGCGGCGTAACGGATGTCAATGTGAACCAGGGGCCGATATTCAGCCACTCATCTCTGGTACTGCAGGCGGCGGCCCATGGCCAGGGGGTAGCTCTGGGCTACAGCGTGCTCGCCCGCCCCGACATCAAGGCCGGGCGTTTGGTCTGTCCGTTCCAGGAGGTTCTGGTCAGCAAAGATGCCTATTATCTGGTGTGCCAGCAAAAGCATGCCGAGTTAGGTAAAATTGTCGCGTTCCGCGAATGGATGCTGGATATGTTTGCCGAGGAGTCGCGTAGTGAATTGTTACCGGGATAAGTCGGTAACACGTTTCTCTGCATATACAGGAAGGCACTACAAAGAAGTGAAAGCTTGCAGTTTATAGGGAACTTTGATGGAACTGGCTTACATAAACGAAAACACGGAAGAGAGTGATGCCATGTTTAGTTGCTCTGATAACAGAGGGCACCTGTACGAAGACATGGACTACATTCCAGTGAGCGCATTGAGTGCGGTTATTTGGGAGGATGAAGACAGTTATTCAGAAGCTGTTTTCGATATCACAAATTCAGGGGATTTAAGCGTTACCAAACCTATAGCAGACGTTTTTATGAGCTTTGACCCATATGGCGTCGCTTTTTTGCCCAATAAATTACAGTGCATGGATGGTCTGTCGACTCAGCAGCGATATATTATCGCGATAAATAACGAGTTGGATGTATTGGATGAAGACAAGTCAGTTATAAAAAACGTTATCAGGCATTATGATCCCAAAAAGCACGGCTACGATGTGCCATTGGAAGAGCAGAAGCCTTTTCATTCAATCATAGTTAGTAAATTGTATCTTGATCGAGAAAAACTCGAGTCTTATCCCATGAACCGCAGACACATTTTCAGGGTTAAAGGTACCAATAGCTTTTTCTTTTCTTCAGAAGTATATGATGAACTCTATAATATCGCTCTACAGGGGTTAGCTTGTGGACTGACCGCTTTTAAGTTTGATGTCGATGATGAAGCACCAAGGAGATAATAGTAAGTGAAAGATGAATACTCGATACTCACTAAACAAAATATGGATACTTTCCCATTCCAACAAACACCTGCACCAGTAGGTGCTGCAGCACCGGATCTGTTATTGGAAATGACCTTTTCTCCAAAGCTGTTCATTATTGGTGATATAGCATCCAAACTGGAGCCATTGGTGCAGCATGGTGTTGAATGGCTGGATGCTCGTGTTGACAATTCGCCAAGTCAACCTTCGGATGAACAACTCGAGGTATATGACAACTATCGAATGCCTTATATCCAGCAGACGTACAGATTGACTGATAAAGAAAAGCAATTTGGTAAGTTGAATTGGTTAGATACTGATTCGACAGAGTTCGATTTTTCTAAACTGGAAAATATCCCTGTGGAACAAAGGTTGATATTTAAACTGGAAGAGGACTTTGGCTTGGTGTTTATTCATAAAAGTGTGATTGATTTATTGAAAGAACATGTAAAAACGGTATGGGTAAGAGATATATAATTACCGTTTGTTCGTTTTCTACGCTATTTTTTAATAAATTGATTTGTCAGGGAAGTACGGTATTTAATATTGTGGTTTATTCGAATCCAAGCATGAAAATTATTGTATCTTCGGACAGGGCTGATGATGAATTTGAATACTAACTGGCTGCTGGATAAAGGTAAAAACAGTGACACTCTGGTGTTGTTCGCCCATGGCGCCGGTGCCGATATGCACAGCGACTTTATGGCAGATTATGCCACACTGTTGTCCGCCAGCGGCCCGAGCGTGCTGAGGTTTAACTTTCCTTACATGGTCAAGCGCGGCGAGGATGGCAAGCGGCGCCCGCCGGACCGGGCACCTGCGCTGTTGCAGTCCTTCGAGCAGACCTTGGCAGCAGCGGTTGCCGAGTTTGCGCCCAAGCGACTATTTTTGATGGGCAAATCCATGGGCGGGCGGATGGCGGTCATGTTGGCGACCAATGATAAACTGGCGATGACCCCCAGCGGCGTTATCTGTCTTGGTTATCCGTTTTTGCCGCCGAAGAAAACCGAGCCCAGACTTGAGCCCTTGTGGGAGTGTGCCTCGCCTCTGCTTATTTTGCAGGGCGAGCGCGACAGCTTCGGCAAGCGCGAGCAGTTGGCCTCCTGGGCGCTGCCCGAGCAGGCCAAAGTACGCTTTATTACCGACGGAGATCATAGTTTTGTGCCGCGCAAGTCGTCCGGAACGGATCTTAAGGCTAACCTGCAGGATGCCGTGAAAGAATCACTTTTATTTATCGGGAGTTAGTTATGCGTAAGGGGTTATTGTTACTGGCGGCCATCAGTGGTTTCTTTGCCGTTGCTCTGGGAGCTTTTGGCGCCCATGGACTCAAGACCATTGCACCTGCCGAGTTGATCGCCATATTCAACCTGGGGGTGGAATATCAGTTTTATCACACCTTTGGTTTGATAACCCTGGCCTTTGCCGGTCACTGGTTCAAGTCGCGTCTGATTGACTGGGCGGCGGGGCTGTTTATCGCCGGGATCTTTATGTTCTCCGGCTCGCTGTATCTGTATGCTCTGACCGGCACCAAGTGGCTGGGCATGGTAACCCCTCTCGGCGGCAGCTGCTTCCTGGTGGGCTGGTTATTGTTGGCGGCAGCGGTATGGCGCCACCGCATGGATGAAACCGGGCTCTAAGTTTGGTTGGCTAAAGCCATTATTTACTAAAGCCATTGTTTGCTTAAAACTGTCACCTGAAGAGATAGCCCTCTAGAGAGATAGCTATTTAAAGAGATGGCTATTTAAGTAGATAGTCCGCAGGCCTGCCTAGGTAAACACCCGCCCAAGTGGCGGGTGTTTTGTTCCCAATTGCCGAAGGGCAGGGGGAATAGGCCGATATGTGCTGCAGGCCAAGCTCAATTTAGCCCGAGCTTTCTTACAAGCCTGGCATGCTCGGCTTTTCATTCTCACCGAGTCAGGCAACTCCTATTCAAAATGCTATGGTATACTCGCGCCTTCGCCAGTTGCCGGAGGCTTTCCGGTAAGATTCACTGTTTGGAAATACCAATGAACAACCTGTTTCTGTTTTGTCGTGCCGGCTATGAAAAAGAGTGCGCGGCCGAGATCCAAAATCGGGCGGCGCTGCTCAATGTCGGTGGTTTCGTCAAGGCCAATAACAACGATGCCTATGTGATCTTTCAATGTTTTGCCGAAGGGGAAGCCGACACCCTGGCACAGGAACTGGCGCTGGACTCATTGATCTTCGCTCGGCAGATGTTTGTCTGCGGCGATCTGCTCAGTGACCTGCCCCCCGAAGACAGGGTAGGGCCAATTACCGCCGCACTTGAAGATGTCAGCAGGGGCGGTGAGCTCAGGGTCGAAACCCCGGATACCAACGAAGCCAAAGAGCTGCTGACCTTCTGCCGCAAGTTTACTGTGCCGCTGCGTCAGTCGCTGAAACAGAGCGGTACTCTGCTGGCCAAGGAAAACCCCAAGCGACCGATAATCCATGTGTGCTTTGTGGCACCGGGCAAGGCGTTTGCCGGTTATTCCTACAGCCATAACTCGTCACCGTTTTTTATGGGGATCCCCAGGCTCAAGTTTCCCGCCGATGCGCCCAGCCGCTCGACTTTGAAACTGGATGAGGCCTTCAATCACTTTATTCCCGAACCGCAGCGGGAAGAGCGTTTGCGCAGCGGCCTCAACGCCGTGGATCTCGGCGCCTGCCCCGGTGGCTGGACCTATCAGCTGGTGCGCCGCGGCATGTTTGTATCGGCCGTCGACAACGGCCCCATGGAGGCGGGTTTGATGGAAACCGGCCAGGTGACTCACTTCCAGGCCGACGGTTTCCGTTTCGAGCCCAAGCGCAAGAACATCTATTGGCTGGTGTGTGACATGGTGGAAAAACCAGCCAGGGTGGCCGAACTGATGGAAGCATGGGCCATCAATGGCTGGTTCAAAGAGGCTATCTTTAACCTGAAACTGCCGATGAAGAGCCGTTACAAAGAGGTAAGCACCATATTGGAAAATATGCAGGCCATTCTCAAAGAAAACGGCATCACAGAGTTTAAGCTGGCCTGTAAACACCTCTATCACGACAGGGATGAAGTGACTGTGCACCTGTGGCTGCGGCCCAACTCTCCTTGGTGAGTTGGTACTCGAGGCCCCAAGCGGGCCTTGATGCTTTTCAGCTCAAGGCCAACTGCTGTAGCACGGCATCCGGGATGTCATACTGGCCGCAAACCCACTCAAGATTGCCGTCAACAAAGCCGAGTAGCTCCCGGGTCAACATCAGGTTATAGACGGCATCGGCCACTAGGCTAACGTACTCGGCTTTCTTTCTCGGTGACAAGTGATGGTGGCGCCGGTAATCCTGCAGTGCCTGTTCCAGCTTCTTGCCGGCAACGCCCAGGGAACCGGCTTGTTCCCGCATCAATTCCTGTTCCAGCAGACTCTGCTGTTGCTGCTTTAGTTCACTCAGTTTTGAGGCTGACACCCGCTACTCCTCTGGCTGCTTGTCCTGTTTTTAAGTGTGTGCCCCTGATAATGGATCAACAAGTCGATGTCGGCGAAATGTTCGCTGGCGCACAAAAATCTGCTCTCAAATGACCATGCAACTCTTACTTGGGCGCTTGCAGCCATTTAAGCTTGGTAAATATTGAGTTGTATCACGCAACTAAAAAACTTTTAAGGTGTAATCTGCCGCGGTTCCTGCTACTAAATAAGTTCTGTTTCTTGATATGAGTCTGCGGATAGAAGTAATGCAGTTTTCCAAGTTTGGTGACAAGTTTAACCGTTATACAGGTATCACCCAGTTGATGGATGATCTCAACGAAGGGCTACGCACTCCGGGGGCGATTATGCTGGGTGGCGGTAACCCGGCGGCCATCCCCTCCATGCTGGACTATTTTACCGAGCTTAGTGCCGATATGTTGGCCAAGGGCGAGTTGCTCGCGGCCATGACCAACTATGATGGCCCGCAGGGAAAAGATGTCTTTCTCAATGCCTTGGCCAAGCTGCTGAACGATACCTACGGTTGGTCGCTAACCAAAAACAATATCAGCCTCACCAACGGCAGCCAGAGCTCCTTTTTCGCGCTGTTTAACCTGTTTGCCGGTACCACAGCCGAGGGGCAAAAACGCAAGATTTTACTGCCGCTGGCTCCGGAGTATATCGGCTACAGTGATGCTGGTCTGGAAGATGAACTATTTCGTACCTTCAAGCCGGAAATCACCAAGCTGGATGGCGGCTTGTTCAAATATCACATCGACTTTGAAAGGCTTAAAGTCGATGCCGATATCGGCGCCATTTGTGTTTCGCGGCCGACTAACCCCACAGGCAATGTGCTGACAGATGAAGAGGTTGATAAGCTGGATAAGCTGGCAAGAGCGCACGGGATCCCGCTGATCCTCGACTGCGCCTATGGCTCACCTTTCCCCAATATTCTGTTTGAAGATGTGACTCCTTTCTGGAACGACAACACTGTGTTGTGTATGAGTCTCTCCAAGCTGGGGCTGCCGGGGCTGCGCTGCGGCATAGTGATAGCGAACGAAGCCATCACCCAGGCGCTGACCAATATCAACGGTATTATCTCACTGGCTCCGGGCAGTATGGGCCCGGCGATGGCGACAGAGATGATAGCCTGTGGTGATATGCTACGGCTCGGCAATGAAGTAGTGCGGCCTTTCTATCTGCAGCGGGCGCAGCAAACCGTGGCCATGTTGCAACAGGCTCTGCCGGACCCCAGGTTCAGAATTCATAAACCCGAGGGCGCGATTTTCCTCTGGCTCTGGTTTGAGGGCCTGCCCATCAGCGCCATGGAGCTTTATCGACGCCTGAAAGCCAGGGGCGTATTGGTGGTGCCCGGGGAGTATTTCTTCTTCGGACTGGCCGAAGAGTGGCCACACGCCGGTGAGTGTATTCGGATGAACTATGTGCAACAACCTGAATTGATGCGTCGCGGCATTGAAATCATCGCTGAAGAAGTCAATAAGGCTTGGGCGCAGCTTGGTTAAAACCAAGGCTACTATCGCAGAGTTGCTTGCTGTGAGTTTCAAGCAACTCTGCTGTAGCGTTATGAATCGCCACTAGTTTTCCAGACACCTTTTAGTTAGATAAACTCGCTAATTGTTTAGCTGAATCCCAGCGGTTCCCAAGCATTTCTCCCCAATCGAACTTTGCGTCTGAAGTTTGACTTTCGCACTCACTTCAATAGCTTAACGTCCCTCAAAGGGCATGCAAGAAGATTTCTCTCAGTGGAAACATCGGTGTTTCTGTAATCTAGGTAACTAGAGGCTTTCACTCAGCGAATAATGGGTGTTTTTGTTGTTTTCTTAAAGTGCGCATTTTTTGCGTCACTTTTCAGCGACTTTTTATACACCGTTTTCACAATATTTCTCAATGAAGGCCTCAATCATCGCATCAAATGATTCAAAAGCTGGATTGTGTGGGTGAACTCGGCCTTTAAACACGTTTTTATCACTTTTATAAATTTCTAATGATTCGTTAAGTTTTTCGCAACCATGAGTTTTGTCGTTATCCGTTAAATAAGCATTTCCCATGGAGAATAAGGCCTTGGATACACCCCAGTAATCTCCGTCTTGTTCAAAAGCTTTAGCTGCCAACTCGAAGTGTTTGATTGATTTTGATGCGGTAGGGTCGTACTCATTGTATTTTTCATAAAAGTCTTTCCGGTCACGATAGCTTCTACTTTTATAAAATAAGCCTAAAAATATATGAGCTTCAGCCAAACCATAAATATCTTTTGATTCTTCGAAGTCAGCTAGTGCCTCGAAGCCAAGCTTTTCAGCCGCTATGCCTCTGTCTTGTATTCTCATTAGTTGATATGCGTAACCAAGCTTAGTCATTGGATCATTTGTATATGGAACCCCGGCCGCTGAGCAGCCGAGTAGAATCAAAGCGAATAGTGAAACGATAGTTAGTTTCATGCCAAAATTTCCTTTGGTTTACAATGCCATGGTTTTGCGACGGACCGGAACGCCAGCGTAGATGTGTCCGACAACAGCCACTTGTTGAAGTTTTGAGGACACTATTCATTTACTGCTAGATGGTAGGTTGTAAAACACCGACCTGATAACTCTGTTTTATAAACTTTAGTGGACATTTTATTCAACACCTTGTATTCGCGCCTACTTTCGAGTAAATGGAATAGTATTTCTTTATGCCCTAGCTCTTTCGCCCAGCACATTAGCTTTTTGAAAATTGGTATGCCAAACCCCCAGAATTTTTGTGAGATAACAATCGCCAATTCAAAACCATTATCATCAGGCTGAATGCCACACCAACCTGCCAATACTCCACCAATATAAACCGCCCGGATGCGACAACCATGTATGGCATCTGTATTTATTTTTTCATTCATCCACGCATGGAGGCTTGTTTCGTCAAAATACGGGTGCTCGATCAAATGTGTTCTCAGAGAATCTTGATTGACCACGTCCATGAACTCTGTAGGGTTCACTTGATTAAAATGCAAAAATTCAATTTCACTCATATGCCGATACTTCTAACGCCTTTAGCAGGCGCGCCGTATTTTGGCGTCGCCAGCCTAAACTTGTTAAGAGCTACTTGGCACATGCTTGTGCCAGAGCAGCTCGAACTGTTCTTTTGATGTAGACTTTCCCTGGAACTCTTCTTGGGAGTTTATTTCTTCTAAGGAGGGCACCATATCAATACCCAGTCTCGTATTTAGGCTTTCTATTGATTCGAAAGCAAAGCCAACCGAACCATCAGGAAAGAACTCCAATTTTCTTATTTCGTAGCCATCTGGTCCAATTTCAGAAACAAGCCTCGTAGGCTCATAATTGAAATCATGTTTCCATTCTACGTCTATGTATCTCATAGGCCCTTAATGCCCCGCTCTAGGGAATCCCCAGATAATTCCCTTTTTATTCAATTCAGTAGACACGCATGGTGTTGATTGATCTAATTGATTTCGCCAAAAAACTACCAGATCCAACACCATGCGTGATGTCCATATCTTACACGATTTACTCAAAAAGCAATGCCCGCAAATACATCAAAAACGGCTTAATTCTCTGATGGTTGCTACAGAAGCGTTACTTGATGGCAATCAATTGTCACTCACTCAGCTTGGTCGCAATATCTCTGGTGCGGTGGCGCCAAAGCACAACATCAAATGGATAGACAGGCTACCCGGCAACCCGCATCTACACTCTGATAAATTCGCTATTTATCAATGGTATGCCAAGTTACTCTGTGTTGCTAATCCCATGCCGGTAATCCTCATTGATTGGTCTGATGTCCGTGAACAACTGCGGATGATGACATTGCGAGCCTCTGTCAGTGTGCAAGGGCGCTCGGTTACCCTGTATGAGCGTACTTTCAAGTTTGCCGACTACAATGCTCCACGCAGTCATAACGCCTTCTTGGCTGAGTTGGCACAGGTGCTGCCATCCCATGTTTGTCCACTGATTGTCACCGATGCGGGTTACCGCAATACCTGGTTTCGGGAGGTGGAACGATATGGTTGGTTTTGGCTTGGCCGTGTCCGAGGGGATGTCGGCTTTCTCCAGGCCAATTATGCCCAATGGCAGTCGAATAAGTCGCTTTATCCCCCCCCGCCACGGCGAAAGCCCGTGACCTTTCCCCCGAATTTAAGACCATGACATTGATGAGATTTCCAATACACTAGAGCCAATGGAGATCTCAACATGAAGAAACGTTACACCGAAGAACAAATCATCAAGGCCATCAAACAGCATGAGGCAGGAGCAAAAGTCGATGACATTTGCCGTGAAATGGGCATATCCACTGGCACTTTCTATAACTGGCGCAGCAAGTATGCCGGGCTGGAAGTGAACGAAGCGAAGCGGCTGAGGGAGTTGGAAGCGGAGAACAACAAGCTCAAAAAGATGTTGGCCGACAAGATGCTGGAAGTCGAAGCAATGAAGGATGTGCTGTCAAAAAAGTGGTAACGCCAGCGGCCAAAAAGCCTGTTGCTCAACACTTGATTGAGGGATTCAGCCTCAGTGAGCGAGTAGCCTGTAAGCTGGCTGGGCTTAGCCGGACTGCATTTCGCTATCAACCCAGGAAAAAGCCAGACAATGGGCTCAGACAGCGACTGAAGGCGCTGGCGACGCAATATCCTCGCTATGGGTATCTGATGCTACATGGTTTGCTCAGGGGGGAAGGCTGGGTCAAAAACCGCAAACGAACCTATCGGCTCTACACGGAGGAAGGCTTGCAGGTCAGGACGAAGAAGCGCAAGAAGTTAACCCGGCCAAGGCAGCCCATGGAGGTGCCAACAGCCCCCAATCAACGTTGGTCTATGGACTTTGTGTCAGACCAACTCAGCAATGGTCGCCGCTTTCGGGTACTGAATGTCGTGGATGATTATTCGCGGGAAATGGTCGGTCAATTAGTCTCTGTGGCCATTAGTGGTAGGCAGGTCGCCAGATTCTTGGACCAATTGATGGAAGAGCGAGGCAAACCCAAGAAGGTTACTTGCGACAATGGGACAGAATTTACCAGCAAGGCAATGTTCTTCTGGAGTAAGGAAACGGGCGTCACACTGGGCTTTATCCAACCAGGAAAGCCGACGCAAAATGCCTTTGTGGAAAGCCTGAATGGCAAATTCAGGAATGAATGTCTGAATCAGCATTGGTTCAGAACCTTAGACGAAGCCAGATACGAAATCGAGCTATGGCGTGAACACTACAACCATGTTCGCCCTCATAGTTCACTGAACTATATGCCGCCTGTTGCGTATGCCAAGCAAGCAGCATAAGCTGGAAAATCTCATCAAGAGATTGGTACTAATCTCGGGGAAAGATCACCCGGCATATTGGTTACGTAATAAGTAAAATAAAAATAAAAAAAATCAAGCCACCCATTGTAAAACAATAACTTAATCTTCTTTCAGTCTGCGTTCAAGCACCAGTAGGGGATTTGAGCACCCGGAGGTAGAAAGATATCCGTGAGTTGCAGAGGTTTGATGAAATCGAACATATTTCACGCAAAAATGCGAGATTTGAGCTGTGCTAGCCCTACCCATGGTTCAGGGGATTTCAATGACTGCGGTTGAGTTAAATAGCGTGGGGTTCAGGCCGTTTGAAAGTACTGACAGCTGGTTGCAAAATGTCGTCGTCGCTTCTCCAAGTGTTCGCAGTAACAGCTGAGCTCTTGCAAGGTGCCCACCGGGCCACGAAATAGTTTTCCAAATTCAGTGGTAAGCTTGAGCCAGTTCTCATGAGGGATATTCAACCGCGTCAGTAACTTGGCACTCTTTTCACCTATCGAACCACGTTTATCATCGCGAATACAGCGCCCGGTATCATCCACCAATTCAAGATAATCTTTGAACCCAAACGCAATACCACTGGGCTGGTTGTCGCACTCATTGCCAATAAAGGGCAGTAGCTTGGCGGGTTGTTCGCATTTCAAAGCTGCCTGAATACGTAGCCGAATGCTGGTATGCTCTGACTGCTCAGGCGTACCGGCCATCTTAGCTCTGATGGGGTTGAGGTCAACGTAGGCCATGCAGGTTAACACCGCTGCTTCATCCAGTAAGGCTTGTGACTTAAATCTTCCTTCCCAGAATCGGCCGGTACAGTTATCTTCCTGATTGGCTTGACGCGCTATCGGTTCATTGAGACAACGCATAAACCAGCTGATGTCACATAACCTGCTGCGATAAATCGCGATAGTATTCTTCAGCCTGGGGACTTCATACGCTTCAATCAGCTCACCCTGGGTGAATTTGCGGGTTAACTCGTCACCTTTGAATAACTTATGCCATTGCTCAAGCACTTCTCTATCTGTCCATCGGTTTGCTATCTCTATATCGATATGCAACACCAGATGCAGATGATTACTCATGATGGCGAATGCCGCCACATCAATGGCAAAAACAGCTTCCAGTTCAAACAATAACGATTCCACCCAACCACGGCGGTGGTCATAATTTTTACCCGAGTAGGCATCATCACCACACAAGAAAGCTCGCCGTACCACGCGGCTGCAACAGTGGTAGTAAGGTGTATCTTCAAGGCTGATTTGAGTTCGGCGAGGGCGCGGCATAATAACCTCCTTGTTAAATGCTTAAACAAAGCATAGTCGGTGGCTAACTACCGCGCCATTAACGCAGGGTGTCCATATTCTCTCCGATAAACCCGAGGGCGCGATTTTCCTCTGGCTCTGGTTTGAGGGCCTGCCCATCAGCGCCATGGAACTCTATCGACGCCTGAAAGCCAGGGGCGTATTGGTGGTGCCAGGGGAGTATTTCTTCTTCGGACTGGCCGAAGAGTGGCCACACGCCGGTGAGTGTATTCGGATGAACTATGTGCAACAACCTGAATTGATGCGTCGCGGCATTGAAATCATCGCTGAAGAAGTCAATAAGGCTTGGGCGCAGCTTGGTTGAAACCAAGGCTACTATCGCAGAGTTGCTTGCTGTGAGTTTCAAGCAACTCTGCTGTAGCGTTATGAATCGCCACTGATTTCCTAGACACCTTTTAGTTAGATAAACTCACTAATTGTCAGAAATTGTTTAGCTGAATCCCTGCGGCTCCCAAGTATTTCTCTCCAATCGAACTTTGTTCGACCTCCATCGTGCCTGAAGTTTGACTTTCGCACTCACTTCAACAGCTGAACGGTCCTCAAAGGGAAAGAATAATGTGCTCTCACCGCATGCCAGTAACAGGGACGATTAAAGTCTTTACTCAGCTAATACTGGGTGTCTTTATTGTTTGTTTGAAGCCCATCATAAAAGTCAGCCAAAGCCTTATGAACCTCTCTCTTTTGAACTGCTACTCGTTTTCTAAGGTCGACGACCTCATCATATGTAGGTACTTCCTTGTCAAAAACTATTCTGTCACGGAGTTCTTTTTCGAGAGAGTTGAATTTACCAAGAGCTTTTACGGCAACATTAGCTTTTACAAGCCTCAATCTAGATATCGCAGATTTCTGATATGCCCATCCTTCGACTAAGGCCTGATCTCGTTCATTTATAGATTTTTTTTGCTTAACACTAAAATCATTCCCTTCTTCATTATTGTTTTTTTGATGCTTCGTGATACCTGCTATCTTTGCAATGTATGAGTCAAAAGAGCGAAAATACGTTTCAACATCATCAGATATCTGTTCAAGTAACTTTGTTTTATGTTCCAGCATAAACTTTTGCTTTTCAGATCTATGTGAAGTCTTAACACCTAAGTACGTAAAGACTCCTGTTATCAGCGCCCCTAAGCCTATTTTTACAGCTGTATCAGCGACATCAATCCATTCTTTGGGCAAAACACTCTCCTTTGTAGACTTAACGCTCCACTCACCGGAATTTTGGGAGCGTAGCGAGTAAAATTTCCGTGTGGAGTGGCTTGTTAAGTTTCAAAACGACAACTCCCATGCGCGTACAAGTGTCTCAAATACAGATTTCATTTCCGTTTCGAATTGTTCTTTCGTAATTTCATCACCTACTCGTCTTGACAGACTTGTTTTCTGCTTACCGGTCATACTTGCAACTTGCTGTTCCGTTCTTTTCCAGTCCAAGTGATTTGGATAGCATTCTTCCAATGAGCCGTGTGCTAAAACTTTAATCTGCCCTCGCTTATTAAATTTTCTAAACTCCTTCATGAACTCATCAAAGCCGCCTTGCGCCTTTTGAGTTGGTGCATCGCACAAAACAACTATCTTTTCTTCGAATATAGAACTCTCAAGAGGTTTAAATGCCTTTCTTATTGCATTAATTGATCGCTTAGCTTGATGAGTATCTCCTTCAGCAGAAATTATTTGAATTGTCGGTCTGTCGGAATAAAAGCGTTTAATTACACGGGTTAATAATTCAACCTCGCTCGGTCCTTCTACTATTAAAAAGTTACGAGGAAGCAATAGATCAGACGGGCTTCCACCCAGTAATTCAAAGACAACGTAGGGCTTATCCAGTTGATCGACATACTTAAAATTAGTAATGCTATCTTCTTTCTCTACTTTATAAATTTTTTGTGATGGATGCTCGTCTGCTACAAATACCGATGAATGGGTATTTATAAATACTTGATCGAGCTCAGAGCTCAATGTTAGGAGTACTTCTTTTAATTTCCGCTGTGCGGTTGGGTGTAAATGAAGTTCTGCTTCATCAATGAAGAATAAAAAAGATTTGCCTGCATCTTCTCTACCTTTTCTGTAATCTGCATACGCCTGGATAATGGCAAGCATAAGAGCCCTCTGCATGCCATCACCTTTTTCAGATGCATATGTTTCTACACCATCATCAACTCTAGTCTGGAAGTTTTTTAGCAAGTCATTGAATTCTGGACTTGTTACTTCGAAACTAACCTTTGTACATTCAGCAAACTGTTTTTCCAAATGGGTTTTAACATTGTCGCCTAAACGATCAAACTCCAACTTTACAGCTGATCCTTCATCATCAAACAACTCATCAAACTTGTCTCTAAAAGCTCTGTATTGAGGATTGTCTTGCAGAATCTCTTCAAGAACAGAAGACAACATAATACCAACCGGAGTCTTCGCAGCATATTTTGCCACTTCATCAAAATATTGCTTGGTATGTATATATTCGAACTTTGGTAGAAAATCGTTAAACGCTTTATCAAAACCTGCTGGATTTTTAGCTAATTCTTCTCCATTTATTATTATTTTTCTTTTGCTAGGCTCTTTGCTTGATCTTTCAACAACTAACTTATCGTTGCCGTTTAACACACCTAACATTTTAGTCTTATTGGCATCATTGCGCATATTTTCAGCGCCATGCAGTGCACCTGTAAACTCAATTTTTACTGAAATGGTTTTTGATGTATCTCCTTTTGGGTGTAAATCCTTCATAGACACACCCTTAGAAGTTCCATTGAAAAACCATTCAACCGCTTCGAAGAAATTAGTCTTTCCTGCGTTATTTTGACCTACAAAGATATTGAAGTTATCACAATCAAAATGAGCTTCGCCGATAGACCTGAAATTGCTTATAGATACTTTAGATATTTTCATCGTTCCCTGACCTCTGATTGAAACTTAACAGCTGTATAATACGCATGCGCGTTTTAGTCCTCGGAGGAGTGTAAACGTGCATCGCTATCTATTTGTATTTGCTGGATATAATACCATTTAGTCCTAATATCCCTTGCAGCTAAACGCGCATGCGCGGTTTCTAAACTTATTATCTACCAGCTGTATTTTTTAACATTATGAATTTAATGGTATTTCCTGCAATGTTACGGAAATAACGTGCAAGCTTAGCTGCAAATTCCCGGCATTTTGCCCGGAACGTCAATAATACTGTATAAAAATCAGTTCTGAGGTGCTTGTCATGAGCGCCGCAAACGCTACAACCCGGGCCCTACAACCCAAGCCCTACAAAAAACGTTAAGTAAAGCCATGGCTACCGCACGGGTTCAAACTCTGTTCGTCCCTGCATTCCGTTGAAAACGGAAAAGTGCTGCTGCTTCTGGCCTCAAGCTTAAGAAAGTGCTAAAGCTAAGCGTTTGAATTGGTTATACAATACCCAGTACTGAATTTGAAAACAATTAGCCAAAGGTCAAGTTTTTGACAAAGGCCACAAAACCCTGATTTGGGTTGTTTTTGAAGCAGAATTGACTGGGTGTTTGCATTATTCTCTGTTTTTGACAGTCATAGTCCCACTTAGTACTGGCCGAGCTTCCGGCCACGGTGTAGCCAATCACCTGCGGTGCGCCTTTCGCACAGGCGATCCTGTGACACGCTGCGAGTACGTCCTTGTAAGCTCTGCCTCGCCATCCCTGGCTCGGAAGGTCTCAGTCCCCGCCTGTGCCTGGAAAATAGGTGTATGTCTGCAAACTCTTCAGATGTTTCAAGCTACTCAGAGCTAACAGAATTGCACCAATTCCCCCCTCGGTGTCGCCGACAGCCGTTGGCGCAAATAACGTGGCTAAGCAGCGGCCCATCACCTGCGGTGCACCTTTCGCACAGGCGATCCCGCGACACGGCGTGAATACGTCCATGTAGCCTCGACGAAAACATCCTGTTTTCAACGGTCACAGTTCCACCTGTGCCTGGAAAATAGGTGTATGTCTGCAAACTTTTCAGATGTTTCAAGCTGCTCAATGCTAACAGAATTGCACTAATCCCCCTCGGTGTCGCCGACAGCCGTTGGCACAAATAACGTGGCTGAGGCATGGATGCCGAAGCAGCGCCAGTCGAATCAGGGATGAGCGTCTGAAGCGGTAGTTATTTGCGCCATTAGGCCGAGGAGCTTTCGACACCGTGTGGGGCGGCAAGGGAGATCCAAGAGGGGATTGCTGCTGATCCCCTCTTGGTCGGGTGTGGGGTGAAACTCCACGACTTTAGGCCGCTGGCACAGCGGCTATCATAGCTTTAAGCCAAAACTCACCAATAAACTAGGTCTTAGCTTCTGGCTAAGCAGCTGCCAATCACCTGCGGTGTGCTCTCGCACAGGCGATCCTGTGACACGGCGTGAATACGTCCATGTAGCCTCGACGAAAACGTCCCTGTTTTCGACGGTCACAGTTTCGCCTGTGCCTGGAAATAGGTGTATATCTGCAGACATTTCAGATGTTTCAGGCTACTCAGTGCTAACAGAATTGCACCAATTCCCCCCTCGGTGTCGCCGACAGCCGTTGGCGCAAATAACGTGGCTAATCAGCGGCCAATCACCTGCGGTGTGCTCTCGCACAGGCGATCCTGTGACACGGCGTGAATACGTCCATGTAGCCTCGACGAAAACGTCCCTGTTTTCGACGGTCACTGTTCCGCCTATGCCTGAAAGTGGGGGGTATGTCTGAAGACACTTCGGATGTTTCAAGCTACTCAGCGCTAACAGAATTGCACCAATTCCCCTTCATAAGCCAGTGGGGATTTCGGCTACGTCGGGGTGTCCTTGCCCGGTGTGGTTTGGCGAGAGTTGCGTAGCAACGTGCTTCGAGCGAGAGCCAGGGAAGGCGAACTGGCCCTTGTGCATGGATGCACTTGCTCCACTACTTTAGGCCGCTGGCACAGCGGCTAACATAGCTTTCAGCTCAAAATAGCCAAAAACATTGGTTGGGCCTCCGGCGGCGGATGTTTCCCATTGCCTGCCAACGCAGGCATAAAAAAGGATGACCTTGGGTCATCCTTTTTAGCAACTTACTGAGTTGATATTAGATCAGAGTCTATCCAGCACCGCTTGGGTGAAGTCAGTGGTGCCATGAGTACCACCGAGATCGCGGGTAGTGCGGTCGCCTTCTTCGATAACCGCAGAAACGGCAGCGCGAATGGCGGCGGCTTTATCTGACATACCCAAGTATTCCAACATTTGGATAGATGCCAGGATCACTGAAGTTGGGTTCGCCAGGTTTTTGCCGGCAATATCCGGGGCACTGCCGTGAACCGCTTCAAAGATAGCGGCGTTGCTGCCGATGTTGGCGCCCGGGGCCATGCCCAGACCACCCACCAGACCGGCGCAGAGATCAGACAGAATGTCACCGAACAGGTTGGTGGTGACTATCACGTCGAAGTTTTCCGGGTTCATCACCAGCTTCATACAAGTGGCGTCAACAATCATCTCTTCGGTAGTGATATCCGGATAACGCTGGCTGACTTCACGGGCCACTTTCAGGAACAGGCCTGAAGTCGACTTCATGATGTTGGCCTTGTGGACTATGGTCACCTTCTTGCGACCTTCCTTGCGAGCCAGTTCATAGGCGAAGGTAGCAATCTGCTCGGCACCCTGACGGGTAATGATACTGGTGGCTTCGGCAATGGCGCCGTCTTCAGACAACTTTTGTCCCAGGCCTGAGTACATACCTTCAGTGTTTTCACGCACTGTGATGATGTCTATGTTCTCATATCTGGCTTGGGTGCCCTTGAAAGAAAGCACAGGACGCACGTTGGCGTACAGGCTGAACTTCTTACGCAGGGTTACGTTGATGGAGGTGAAGCCTTCGCCAACAGGCGTTGTCAATGGGCCTTTGAGGGTGATACGGTTCTTCTCGATGAGATCCAGCGTGCGCTGAGGCAGAAGCTCACCGTGTTTTTCCAGAGCAGTCAGACCGGCATCGGCAAATTCATATTCAAAGTCGCACCCCGCCTTATCGAGAATTTTCAGAGCTGAGTCGATAATGCTGGGGCCGATCCCGTCACCAGGGATCACGGTAATAGTTCTTTTTGACATGGAGAGGTCCTTCCACGGTTGGTCGTTACTGCTATTTATCAGACCATGTCAGTGACACGGTTTTCGACTGAGAATTTTGTGATTTAGATCGCCGCTATTCTATACACATTCAACGCATTTTCACAGGAAATAGTGAGCAATCTCACGCTTTTTTCTGTAGGCTGACTTGCTAAAAAGTCGGCGTCTGACCATGATGGAACGCCAACAAAATAAAAAGTCTACTTTAGTCTAACAACAATGAAAAAGAGGACGATCTTGAAGTTAACGCCCTTAGCATCGCTGCTGTTGCTGTCAGCCGGTTTCGCTACCGCAGTCAGTGCCCAGAGCAGCCCCTCACTGACCCTCAAGGATATAATGCAGTTTGAGTCGATTACCGATCAGGTTCTCGACCCTCAAGGCAAGGTGCTGGCCTATAGTGTTGCGCCGGATCGCGGCGACAGCCGTGGTGTGGTTAAGTCACTGGCCAATACCAAGGTTTATGATGTCGCCGGTGGCTCCAAGCCGCAGCTGTCAGCCGATGGCCGTTACACTGTCTTTACTCTGGCGCCTTCGCTGCTGGAATCGGAAAAGCTTGCTCCCAAGGCGCGCAAGAAGCTGAAAAAAGGCCTGTTGCTGCTGGATAACACCACAGGTGAGCAGCGCCGCTTTGAGCGGGTCAAGTCTTATGCCTTCAGCGAAGATGGTACTTTGCTGGCTATCTGGTATGAAGCCGATGAAGAAAGCAAAGAGAGCGCAGAGGCAAACGGCATTGATGCCAAAGAGGCCTCAGCCAAAGTAGCCACTCAAGCATCCGCCCCCGATGCTCCAGTAGCCAAAACGCCGAAACTGGATGCCGGCAGCAGTTTCGAGCTGTTGTCGCTGGCAAGCGGCAAGTCACAGCGTTTCGAGCATGTTACCGCCTGGCAACTGGCTTATAACGGCAGCGTGCTGGCACTGGCGCAAAACGACAGTGCAAGTAATAGCCACAGCATCTCTGTGCTCGATACCCGCAGCTTTGAACTCAAATCGGTCAGCAGCCAAGCCGACAAGCAGTTTGGTGCCCTGACCCTGAGCCGTGATGGCCGCTATCTTGCCTATACCCGAGGTGATGCGGCGCTGGATGCGAACGAGCGCCCCTATGCCTTGTCTCTCTACGACAGAGAGTCGGGCAAACTGAGCCAGATATTGCCAAGCAAGGGCGACAGTAAGGGTTGGCTCATTAATCGCCATGCCAAGCTGAGCTTTTCGGCCGACGGTGAGCGGCTGTTCTTCGGCCGGGTGCCCGAGATAAGCAAGCAGCTGCAAATTCCCAAGGTGGAGCAGAGCAGCGACCTGTACGACACCGCGCTGGTAAGTGCCCAGCGGGATCTACGCCTGTGGCACGGCGATGATCCGCTGATCAAGCCCAATGAAGTTAAACAGTATGAAAAAGAGCAGAGCCGCACTTATCTGGCTGTGCTGCATCTTGGTTCGCGCAACCTAGTGCAACTGGCCGACCGCAAGGTGCCGGACATTGAGCTGAGCGAACACAAGCGGGTGCTGCTGGGGAGCTCTGATATTCCCTATCGCAAGATGATCACCTGGGCCGGTTTTTACCGGGATTTTTACCTGGTGGATATCAATACCGGTCACAAGACCCGGGTATTGACCCAACAGCCAAGCGGCAGTGCGCCAACCCTGTCACCGGCCGGTAAATACCTGGCCTTTTATCAGCAGGGCGGCATCTATCTCTATGATGTGGCCAGTGGTCGCAAACATAACCTCAGCAGCAAGCTCAAGGTCAGCTTCGCCGATGAAGATCATGATTATCCATCTGCGGCGCCCGGCTATGGCTTCGGCCCCTGGCTCGAGGATGACTCAGGCCTGCTGGTGTATGACAAATACGATATCTGGCAGTTTGATACCCGCTCCCACGACGGTTTTATGCTGACAGGCGGTGAGGGCCGCAAGCAGCAGCAAAGTCTGCGTATTGAAGCTCTGGCCCAGCCAGACAAGGCTTATCCGGCCACTGTGGCGCGCAACCAGGCTGTGTTGCTGCAGGGCTATAGCCACAAGACCAAGGCCGACGGTTTTTACCGTGCGGTTATCGGCCGGGCTCAACTGACGCCGCTGTTTGCCAAAGACAACAAGCTGTCTGTGCTGGCCAGAGCCGACAAGGGTGATACCTTGCTGTTCAGTCAGGAGCGTTACGACAGCTATCCAGATCTCTACAGCTCGGCTTTGCTTGAGCCAGCCAAGGCGGTCAAGCAAACCGACTTTGATGCCCAGCGCCGCAAACTGCCTTGGGGTAAGTCAGAGCTGGTACACTGGCGCGACGGTGATGGTCGTGAAATGGACGGCGTGTTAATCAAGCCTGCCAACTATCAAAGTGGCAAGCGTTATCCTGTATTGGTATATTTCTACCGCTTTATGAGCGATCGCCTGCACGCCTTCCCGGACATGAAAATCAATCACAGGCCCAACTTTGCCTGGTATGCCGCCGATGATTACGCCATCTTTCTGCCGGATATCCGCTTTGAAGTCGGCTATCCTGGTATCAGCTCGGTCAAGGCATTGACCGCCGGAGTGCAGAAGCTTATCGACATGGGGATCGCCGATCCGGATGCCGTCGGTATTCAGGGCCACTCCTGGGGCGGTTACCAGACAGCTTTTGCCGTGACCCAGACCAATATCTTCAAGGCCGCAGTCAGTGGTGCCCCGGTAAGCAATATGACCAGTGCCTACAGCGGCATACGTCACGGCACCGGCCTTGCCCGTCAGTTCCAGTATGAAACCGGCCAGAGCCGTATCGGTGAAAGCCTGATGCGCGCGCCGCAGAAATACATAGAAAACTCCCCCGTGTTCTATGTCGATCGTATTCAAACGCCGATGATGATCATGTTCGGTGACAAAGACGATGCCGTGCCTTGGGAGCAAGGGGTTGAACTGTACCTGACAATGCGCCGCGCCGGAAAAGATGTGGTCCTGCTGCAGTATCAGGACGAGCCGCACCATCTGAAGAAGTATCCCAACAAGCTGGATTACAGTGTGCGGATGAAAGACTGGTTCGATCATTACCTCAAGGGTGCCAAGGCCCCCGAGTGGCTTGAAAAGGGTGAAGCTTATCGCGAGCCCAAGGCGGAAGACTGAACTCCCTTTCTGCCCAAATAACTCACAGAGGCGGACCAATTGGTCGCCTCTTTTTTCTGTTTATAGGGGAGGGGCAGGGCGATACGTACTCAAGCAGACTTGGGATGTTAAGTGTTGTCTTTGGCAGTCGTTGTTGGGCAAAAGCGAGCCCGCCTTGTGTACCGACTGATGCTTACTCATTATTGTCTGCAGTAATTAAGGTTTTATTGTTTGTAGAAAGGCGTTTTACTTGCTCGGAAATTACATTGTCAAATTTTATCGATAGCAACTCCCAGAAGACCAAACATGTTGCCTGAAACTTCATCGCCATAAAGGTAAATCTGGCTATCATTTGACTAATGAATCTCCATTTTATTCAACTGCACAGATATCCTTTCTCTTGCTTTATATCTATTTAGCCAATATTTGCCAGAATTTAGCACTGCGCGCGACATTCTTATCTTGCTCAATTTTCTCAAAACAGATACAGCTAAAGAAAAAAGATACCCAATGTTGTTAAATATTTGGGCACTCTTCAGATGTGTCAAATGTGTAAGCAATTAAACTGGTCTTGATTTTACCTTCTTCATATATGTTGTGAAGTGCATCAAATATTTCTTTTGAAAAGAAAATTTTACTCATTCCTTTGGGCTTGAATACGTGTTGTCTACATGGTGGAAGCGATTTTATTTTATCTTCGGAAAGATAATGCTGAGTCATTGCTTTGGAAATGTTTTTGCTTTTGTCAACTACATCAACAATATTGTTTACAGCTATTAAGTAACGCCCGCTAGATGTATCCTGGCCGGCACAAGCGAGTTTGGCGGGGTAAAAAGCTATGCCATACGGGTCAAAGCTCATTATAACATGAGCAATTTCCTTGGTAACATTAAAGCAACCTAGCTTTATTAAGTCTAAAGCATCAATATGATCCAGGTCGTTATCTTTCCAAACTATAGGCTCTGAAATAGACGTAGGGTTAAAGTCATTATCCTTGTTATAAAAGAAAGATCTTTTATCATCGTACTCAAAGAAAGAGTCTCCTTCATTAAAATCTTCGGTAATATATGCAACTTCCATCATTTTGTCCTCAAAATTTCATCAATCATAAACATTTGCTGCTTACAAAAGTCTCTTTTGCCTGACCAGCATCTTGATCAATGCTCTTATCGGGGCCACAGTCTTGACTTAAACAGCCCTTTCTTTGGTAAATGTTCACCGACAGAAGGTTGACACGCATAATTCTGCTGGAATTGGGTAATTCGTCTTTTCGTGCTGGCTTGAAAGAAAAAAGAAGCAAAAGACACCCAATATTAACTAAAACAAGAAACAAAGACATCCAATATTAACTGTAGTTTGCTGAAAACTGAGATATTCAATATCAGAAAGTGTTTCACAGCGGAGAAAATGCCGGGATAGCAGGGGAGTGCTGTAAAGTCGGCGTACAGCGCTGTACAACCTGCTCCAGCGCCCATTCAGTGGTTAACCTTGAGCACTAAATGCAGTGAGTGGACATGACCGCAAAGGGGCACAGAACAATGGCGAATGCTACTGCCAGTTTCAATCGATGCGATTCAACCCAGTCTTGACTGTGTTCGTAGCTATTGCCTGAATAATCATCAATCCCGGATAAAAAGGTGCGGCGTACGCAAGGTGGCAAACTCTTCGGGAATGAATTATGAATTTGAACATTTTTTGCTGGGCAGAAGGGGAGCCAGAACAGGTTGATTCTACCCTTGGTTTTCCGTTCCTTAAACTGCGGTTTTTCTGCCGTTATTCGGGTTGAGCGGGGGCCTTGGATAGCACTTGCTGCGGAGAATGTTGCTGCAGATATTGCTGGTAAGTGTCTTCGCCCCAGGCCAGCAGTTGCCCATCTTCGAATAGCAGTGGGGTGCATTCATCTTTGGTGGTCTTGCCGTCTGATTTACTGTGATGGGTGCGGTAGAAGAGAACCTGCAGCGAATGACCATGGGTTTGCTTGGCTTCGCTGAAGTCGGCTTTGCCCAGGGTTTGGGTGACTTCTGCCAGTGTTTGCCCCAGTTGCAGCTCGGAAACCATAGACTGGTTATAGGCTTGCCTGTCTTCCCAGCTCATGTCTTCCGGTTTGGGCTCATAGAAGAGAATGACCACGGCAACAAAGGCCAGATAGGCGATAAAGATGCTGCCGATAACTACGGGTGCCTTACTTTTCATGCTGTAATTCCGTTTTATTGCTCAACCTGGGTTCACTCCAGAGCAAGACGGCTCACTCTGTATTGAGTGATATAAGATACTCGCGATAGCTCCAATGTAAACAGTATGTTTGTAATATGTTTTGTCTGTACGCGATTATTGCCCGGCTGCCAGGCCGGGCAAAGGTCACAGAACACCTGGTTTAGATGGTGAAGCCAAAGCCCATGTCCCATTCCAGCAGCGGCACCAGATGTAACCCGTTGGCATTGAGTGCTATGAGTCTCTCAGCCACGGACTCATGTACTATGTAGATAGATCTCATGCCTTTGACTTCGAACATCCGTCGTTTGGCAAAAGGGATGGCCAGCAGTTTGTCGGCGTCCAGGCGAATATTGATGGCGGAAACCGAGTCGTCCGCTTGCCGGCGGATAGATTGGCTGTTGTCAAAGTCATAGACAGCGAGGCTGTTGTTGAGCATTACGGCTCAATAGAGGTGTTCGTTCTCATCGGCAGGGCAGTAGCAGACAGGCAACAGCTGCAGCCGGTAGATGTCCAGATAGTCGAGTTCTCGCTTTATGGCATTCGTTACCATAGGCATACCGTCGAGATCCATGGCGTCAATCAGGGGAGTATTTTCCTCCTCATCGGCCGGCGATTCGGCATAGATGGGCTCGCGCAGCGAGGTAGGACCCCGGTAAATAAGATAATGCTCTCTACTGCAGACGGTATAAGGGGGATGGCATATCGCCGCTGCCACAATACAGGACAAAATACTCGTTGTTGATATGAATCATGTCCCCCCCGGTTTCTTCCTTGGCGTTATTCGCTCCAGCGCACCCAGACATCTTTCAAATTGGCCGCGGTCAGCTTGTCCATTACGCTGTTGTGTACCAGTAAGAAGGAGGGGTCTTGGTCAAGTTTGAACAATAATCGCTGCTCAAGCGGAATGGCTGCCAATTTGGCCGGATCCAGCACCGGGGTTCGTATTGCGTCGATGGCGGGTGATTCAGAGTTCCAGATGGTGTGGTCGATATCGAGCACATCATAGCGATTGAAGACATGAAAATAGGCATAGAGCACTTCATCAATGAAATCCAGTTCGTCTATTGTGCCTATGTCTATCTCGGCATACATATCTTCATCCGGCTTGTAGGGGTTTTTAATACGCTCAACCCCGAAAGGCTCCATTGACGAGAGTATGTCGGCGAAAAGTTCAGCAAAGAACAGGCGAGGGCACTGGGCAAAATCCACCACCAGATCCGGCCCAAATTCCACCGGGCGTTGGGGCGTGTTGGCTTTTATCAGCCAGTTCCGCTCCAGATAGAATTGGCGGCGGTGGAAAATCAGGTAGTCATTCATACTTGTTTACTTCATTAAACTGTTTTGCCGGGAATGCAGCATGTCAGTTGGAAAAGGATTATTAAAATAACGAGCAGCCAATAAGGCTACCAAGGCTATGTGTGAGCTCGTTTTGCTATTCCTGTGTCTGTTTGGGTGTTGTCTGCTGGGGCTGTATATGTTGCTGCAGATACTGCTGATAAGTGTCTTCCCCCCAGGCCTGGAGCCGGCCATCGGCAAACAGCAGAGGGGTACATTCGTCTTTGGTGGTCTTGCCGTCGGATTTTACATGCTGGGTGCGGTAGAAGAGCACCTGCAGCGACTGGCCATGGGTTTGCATGGCTTCGCTGAAATCGGCTCTACCCAGGGTTTCAATGGTTTGTTCCAGCGTTTGCCCCAGCAGTAACTCAGTGACTTTAGACTGGTTATAGGCTTGCCTGTCTTCCCAGCTCATATCTTCCGGTTTAGGTTCATAGAAGAGGATGACCACGGCAACAAAGACCAGATAGGCGATAAAGATGCTGCCGATAACTACAGGGGCCTTACCTTTCATACAGTTTTCCATTTTATTGCTTAAGTTGAGCTCTTGGAGCCTTGGTTTTCTTTGACTCTATACTGGTTCAAACGAATATTGAGTTCGAGATCCGTGCGCAGTTTTGCCAACCGATAACTGAGGCGGGCCATCTCCTTGCCTTCGGTTAACTTTTTGGCTTGCTTGGCTCCCAAAGTATCGAGCGCATTGTAGACATTGGCCAGGGTGCGAAAGCTTCTGAGCAGTTCGCCGGCCGTCTTGGGACCTATTCCCTGGATGCCGGGGATCTTGTTGCCGCTGTCGCCGCTGAGGGCCATAAAGTCCAGCAGCTGGCTCTGTTCTATGCCGAGTTTTTGCTCCAGTGCGGCAATATCCATGGCGGCGCCATTGAAGTGATCCCACAGCAGCAAACGCGGTAATCTCAGCTGGCAAAAGCCTTTGTCGGTGGAGACGATAATCGCCTCACCACCGCGTAGGCACAACTTGCTTGCCAGGGTGGCGATAACATCATCGGCTTCCGATAGCGCATTGATGGAGCCAATCCCCGCTTCTGCCAGTGCCTGTTTCAGCGCCGGCAGGCCATCGGCCAATGCCTGGGGCATGGGCTTACGGCCTTTCTTGTAATCCGGATACAGGCGTTTGCGCCAGGACTCTTCATCGCCGTCCCAGACAATGGCCACATGGCTAGGGCAGTGCTGGCGAATAAGCTTCTGGCAGGCATTGCGGCTGCGCTCGGTCAGCCCTTGCATGTCGGCTTCATCCGGCTGCGCCGCATGCAGGCGGCGCACCAGATTCATACCATCAATAATCAGCAGTCGGTTCATTTCATTATTTGATAACAGGGCACATAGGCGGTGCCCGGTAACTTCATTCTTTGTTGGCTGACAAAGGCGCCCAACAGTTTATCCATCAAGGCCATCAGCTCGGGATCGCCCTTGAGCTTGAATGGACCATGACGCTCGATGTTTTTCATGGTTTCCGCCTTGACGTTGCCCGCCACTATGCCGGAAAACGCCTTGCGCAAGTTGGCCGCCAGCTCAGCCTTATTGCTCTGGAAGTGCAGGTTAAGGTTTTCCATCACTTCATGGGTGGGCACAAAGGGCAGCTGGAATTCAGGCTCTATCTTGAGGCTCCATTGGTATTGGTAGGCATCACCGGTTTGCTTGCGGTGACGTTTAACCTCTTCCATACCGGCACGCATGATGCGCGCCACCTGGGGGGCGTCGTCTATGATGATTTGGTATTTCTGCTGCGCCTGCTCGCCCAGCGTCGCGCCGATAAAGGCATCGATTTCGCGGAAGTAGGCTTCGCTTTCCTTGGGGCCGGAGAGCACCAGCGGGAAAGGAATATCGGCATTTTCGCGGTTGAGCAAAATGCCAAGCAGGTAGAGCAGCTCTTCAGCGGTGCCGGCGCCGCCGGGGAAGATGACGATACCGTGCCCCAGGCGCACAAAGGCCTCCAGGCGTTTTTCTATATCCGGCAGAATTACCAGTTCATTGACTATCTGGTTGGGCGGCTCGGCGGCGATAATGCTTGGCTCGGTCAGGCCTATGTAACGGGCGTTATGAATACGCTGCTTGGCATGGCCGATTGCGGCGCCCTTCATTGGCCCTTTCATGGCCCCCGGACCGCAGCCGGTACAGATATCCAGCATTCTCAGTCCCAACTGGTAGCCCACCTCTTTGGTGTACTTGTACTCGGTATCGTTTATCGAGTGGCCGCCCCAGCAGACTACCACATTGGGATCCTGCATCGGGGTAATGGCTCTGGCGTTTCTCAGAATGTCGAACACCACGTTGGTGATATGGCTGGCGTTGGTGAGGTTGATGTGTTTCAGGCCATCGTACTTGTTGCTGACATAGATGATGTCCCTGAGCACGGCAAACAGGTGCTCCTGAATGCCGACTATGATCTGCTCATCGACAAAGGCGCTGGCCGGCGGGTTAACCAGCTCCAGCTTGATGCCACGCTCACGGCGCAGCACGTTGATTTCAAAGTCATGGAATTGGTCGAACAGTTCCTTGGCGTTGTCAGTTTGCTGCCCCGAGGCCAATACGGCTAACGAGCAGTTACGGTAGAGTTGGTAAAGGTCACTCTTGGCACTCTGTTTGAGGCGGTCCGCCTCCAGTTGCGACAGTTGATCCATACTGCCGCGGGGACTGATCCTGACTATCATGACGACTCCTTGAGCTGAAACAGGAGTCATTGCTGTCAATCTATAATGACTCTGTCACGGCTTTCATGTTTGGCTTTGTAGAGGGCCGCATCGGCGCGTTCGAAAGTTTCCTGGATGTGTTCGCCATCCAATATCTGCGCGGCCCCTATGGATACTGTAACTGTAATACGCTGATTTTTAAATTTAAAAGGAATATTTTTAATTTTTTCGCGCACTCTGTTCAATAGTTGTTCTATATCCTTGGGTGAAACATCCGGAATGATGAGAACAAACTCCTCACCGCCATAACGGGCAACAAACTCAGTGTCACGCAGGGAGTTCTTCAACGCCATGGCGATAACCTGCAGTGTCTTGTCACCTGTGGTATGGCCAAAGCTGTCGTTGATGGACTTGAAGTGATCTATGTCGGCTACCGCCAGCCACAGTGGCTGTTTGTTGCGCTGGAAGTGGCGGTATTCCTGCTCCATCCGCTCCTCCATGGCCGCGCGGTTGGGCAGCTGGGTGAGGGTATCGAGCATATTGAGCTTCTGCTGCTCGAACAACCTTTCCTTATAGGTGGTGGCTTCACTGGAGAGGTCGCTCAGCTCTTTACGCATGGTTTCCATCGACTTGCGCAGCAAGGCTTGCTCTCTTTGCTCCAGCGCTTCCTTGCGGGCCAGGCTGGCGCGAATGGCGGCCAGTTGCTCGCTGATCTGCTGCTTGAGCTCGGTAATATCCTCAATATCCACCAATGACTCGCCGACATTGTCTACCTGGGCGTTGAGTTCACGATTCAGTTGGCTCTTGAGCTGATGGCTGCGCTGGGATTGGTTATAAGAGTCGCTGACCACTTCACGCACGGCGCTCAGGGCGTCGTTGAGGGCAAACAGAAACTCCTGTGAGGCGGTTTTTTCGCGGGCTATGTTATCCAAAAGCAGAGAGAGTATGGTTTGATAGGCCTCCAGCAGGGCATCGATATCTATCTCGGCCGAGGCCAGCTGCTCTTTGATTACCAACACCTGGTCACGCTGATCTTTGCGAAACTCTATGTTGGAAATCATCTGCGCCAGCTCGTGACCCAGTTGTCTGTGCTTGGGTAGTACCGCGATGGGGGACTCAGATTCAAACTGGTTGTCCAGCAGTTGTTCGTAAAACCCCACCAGTTGCTCGACCTTGGGAATATAATCCCAGACGGTATGGAAAGGTTTGCCCAGCTCCTGCTTGAAATAGCTGACCTCTTTTTTGAGGCGCTCAGGCATGGAGTCGACTCGTTGCAGTTGGCGGCTGAATTTGCTCAGGCTGGAGCGGCCTTCTTCCAGTTGGCCCATCACATGATGGTATTGCCCCTTGAGCAGACGCTCAACCTCGACCAGATCCGGCAACACATCATCGATACGCTCGTAGGTTCCCAGGTTATGTCTGAGCTTGGCCAGTTTATTGTCCAGCTCCAGGTTTTGCCCCTTACAGGCCAGACTGAGGTGACCAATAAACTGCAGCAATGCCTGCAGCTTGGCATTTCTGTCCTCATTCATTTCATCCAACGCGGCTTTGGTGGAATGCAATTTCTGCTTGAGTACACCTAGTTGCGACACCGTTGCGTTTGAGTCCTTCATTCCTGTAATTTTCCTTCGATGCGCGATCGAATCTATAGTCGGGTCATGAGTGGCTCGAAAACCCCACGACTCCAGTTCCAGACACTTCTAAATGGTATCGCAATCCGGCAGGAGTGCAAATCTGCCATCCAGTTGTTGTGACAAAGTTTTGTCGTTCAGATCAAATTATTGACACAGGTTCGGCTCTGGACTGCTGTTGTGACTCCGGCCAGCAGATCTTATCTTTCTCACCATTGGTCTCCACTCTTATCAGGCCGCGGATAATACTCTTTTGCAATTGCAGATAGAGCGGGGCCGAGAAAATGGCGGCCGGGGTGAAGTCCAAAGTACTGAAACCGACATAACTGCCTTGGCTGTTTTTCAGGCTGATGGCACCAGCAAGGGCCAATTGCGCCGTTTCAAACAGGACTTCCACCGACAGCTTGATATCCGGGTTACCCAGGAGCGGCAGCGGAATATAACCCAGCGCCGGTTTGAGCATCTGCCCCTGGAATTGCCAGGCACTGAGCCGGTGGTAAAGTTTGGCTGGGCCCGTGTCTTCGGCAAGGGTCAGGGCAAATAGGCCGGGTCTGAGCAGGAATACCTTGGCGCCGGTGAGGGCGGCAATCTCCTCGGCTTGCTGCACCAGTCTCGGCGCCGCGAGGCTGTTGCCCAAGGTGAAGTCAGAGTTGAATTCCTGCTCCAGAGACAATAGCGCCAGGCCTTTGGTTTTACTTGAAATACTGCCAAGCAAGGCACGATAGCCGGGCAGGCCGCTCATGGGCTCCAGTTGCATTTTCGCCTTTTGAGCCTGGTTCTTTTTCGCCATTTGTTTGCGCAATCTATACTGCTGCATCGCCAATGCCAGCAACAGCAGGCAGAGCCCCAGGCTGATTGCCAGCAGAATATTACGGGTATGCAGTGCTTCTTGTCTTTGCAGTTGATCTTGCCTGAGTTGGCCCACTTCCAGTTTCAGCTTCTGCTCTGTGACGGCGGATGAATTAACGTCCGAGGTGGTTTGCTGCTCTTTTTCCAACATGGCCTGTTGCAGTTGGATGCTTTCCTCCTGGCTTGCCAGTGCCTGCTGAAACTTACCCTGCGCCTTGTAGGCCGCGGTTTGGTAGCCAAGGGCTTCTATCTGCTCATCCGGCAATTCCAGCAACTTGGCCAGTCGCAAGGCTTCTATGGCGTGCTGCATGGTCAAAGGCCAATCCTCCATGGCCTGGCCCACCTCGGCTATCAGCATTTCGTTATAAACCAGGTAGTGGTTGCTCTTTCTGTCCTTGAATATTTCGTTGGCCTGGAACAGGTAGTCGAGCGCGACCTGATAGTCGTTCAAATGGAAATAAGCCTCACCCAGGTTGTGGAAGTTCAGCCCCTGGGCGATGAAGTTCTTCAGCTCGGCATCTATCTGCTGGGCATTGAGGTAGTAGTCAATCGCCTTGTTCCACTCGCCTGTGTTGCCATACACCATGGCGATAACCGTCATGGTATGGGACAGGAAAGAGCCGGAACCCATGGCTTTATAAGCGTCGGCGGCGCCGTGGGCGTATTCCAGCGCTTCATCCCACTGTTCCATGTCCCGGTACAGCTTGGCCAGGTTAAGCTGCAGCAGTGCCTTTTGATTGGGATGGTTGTAACGGCTGGCCAAACGGAAGGCCTCGGTATAGTGCTGCAGCGACTTGGTGCGCTGGCCGTTGATATTGTAATACTTGCCCAAAGCCGCTTCGGCATTGGCTATCAGGTAGTCATTGCGCAGCCGGTAGGCGGTATCTCTGAGCAGGTTGTAGGCGTTCAGAGACGGAATAGCCTGTTTGGCTATCAGGTTAACTGTACCCAGATCTTCGTAGATGACATACCTGAGCAGTTGGCTGCGTTTGTCCTGGGCATCGCCCAACTGCTCGAGCGCCTGCTGATTGAGGGCGACGGTTTGTTCATACTGTTGGTCGACCCGGCCGAGATAACGGCCTTCAAGATTATAGAGGGCGGCTTTTTCATAGTCGCTGCGGGCGATGATCTTCAACTGCTCAATGATATCTTGTGCCTGTTCCAGCCGCCCGGGAACCAGCACTTGGGCATCCAGATCCAGCCGAGCCAGCAGAATGAGTTTGTCCATCAGCTGATCCGGGGCAAAACCCACTTCCAATGCGCTGGACTGAAACTGTTCAAGCGAAGGATATTGCAACGACTCGGGCAGTGAACTGACCACAGTGCTGTGGAGCTGCCTGGGCTGCTCCCTGAAACTTATCTCTATATCATCCAGTTCGTCGGCGTGCGCCAGACCCATAAGCAGCATGGATGCGATGAACATAACCCTGAAAAAGTACATATATTTGCCTCTGTCCCATTCTGCGGGGACTTAATTGTTAGCTTTTATTAGCAACGGGTGAGGTGACCGCCCCGAATTGTTATACTCGGCCGATTTTATAACAACAATGACATAAGAAGGAATTACGAGTGAAATCCGCTGTTTTGTCAATCATATCTTACTCTTCCCTACTGACAACACTGGGTATGGCATCTTCAGCCTGGGCTGACGTCGATTATCAGATAGATCTTAAAAGCCCGGAACATCATCTGGCTCAGGTCAAGGTCACTTTCCCGCAACATTCAGGGCAACAGCTCAAGGTCAATCTGCCGGTTTGGCGCACCGGCAAGTATCAGGTATTGCCGCTGGCGGACGGGGTTCGCCGTTTTCATGCCACGGACGAGCAGGGCAACAGCCTGCCTTGGAAGCGCAGTGCCAGCGGTGAATGGACTGTGGTTTTGTCCAAGCCAACATCGGTCACCGTCAGCTATCAACTCTATGCCAACGAGTTGGGGCAAAGAGTCAGGCATATTGATGCCAGCCATGCGTTTCTGGATGCCAGCGGCGTATTCATGTACAGCCCCGAGTTTCGCCAAGAGCCGCTTAAGGTAACACTGGATGTGCCGGCCGACTGGCGCAGTTACTCAGGAATGGCAGCGGCGGATAAGCCCCATTCGTTTGTGGCCGCCAACTATGATGTATTGGTCGACTCGCCGATTGAAACCGGGCTCAGTCAGCATCGCGCCTTCAAGGCCGATGGCAAACAATATGAACTGGTGGTCTGGGGCGAGGGTAACTATGACCTGGAGCAGATAGAAGCCGATCTCGGTAAGTTATCCGGTACGGCGGCGGCCATTTGGGATGACTATCCCTTTGAGCGTTATGTTTATATGGTGCACGCCACCTCGGGGGCCCGCGGCGCCACCGAGCATTTGAATTCAACCATTATCCAGCTGCCGAGATTCAACTTCCGTGAGCGCCAGGATTACCTGCGTTTTATCAGCACGGCTTCCCATGAGTTTATTCATACCTGGAACGTCAAGGCCTATCGCCCGGAGGGACTGGTGCCCTACGACTATCAGCAGGAGAATATGACCGAGCTGTTATGGATGGCGGAAGGCTCTACCAGCTATTTTCAAAACCAGTTGTTGCTGCGTGCCGGGATCATGACGCCGAAAGAGTTTATGGAGGACCTGGCCAAGCGGGTCAATGCCAATCAACATAAACCGGGGCGGGAAATTCAGTCGGTGGCCGAGGCCAGTGCCGGTCAGTGGGTCAGCACAGGCGGCGATTACGCCATCAACCACAGTGTGAACATCTACTCCGAAGGTTATCTGACTTCGCTGGCACTGGATTTCTCACTGTTGCAGAACACAGACAAAGAGGTGTCCTACCGGGATGTGCACCGGAGTCTTTATCGTGATCACAAGGTCCCCAAGGGATACAATGTCACGGATGTGAAGCGTATTTTGAAAAACTTATCCGGCAAGGACTATGAGCCTTGGTGGCAGAGCCATGTCAATGCCCCCTTGGTGCTGGACTTTGACAAACTGCTGAGTCAGGCAGGGCTTAAGACCGCCTATGGCCAAGACAGTAAGGAGCAGGCCTTTGCCGGTATGACACTCACTTCCGGCTCTTTGGTGTTGCAAAGTGTTGAGCGTGGTGGCCCAGCTTGGCAGGCGGGCATAGTCGCCGGCGATCAGTTGCTGGCTATCAATGGCTTGAAAGTCAGCGCCGAAGGTTACGCCAAACGTTTGGCCGACTTTAAGGCGGGTGATGAGTTGACTGTGACCCTGTTCCACGACGATAAGCTCATAGAGCGGCGTGTGACTCTGGCCTCAGAGCAATCCGGCAAGCTGCAAATTAAGCCTAAGGAAAGAGTCAGCCGCGCCCAGAAAGCCTTCTTCAAGGCCTGGCTTGGCATAGACTGGCCGTTTGACGCTCAGGGTAACTATAAGTCCTGAGTCTGATTGTCCCGAAAACGCCGGCGCATCTTCACTTGCGCCGGTGTTTTTTTATGGCGCTTATTTTATCTCAGCGCAGGGGACTTCTACCCGGGAGCTTGCAGACAGAAGCCGAGGCAGACCCAGGCTCAGTAATCCCAGTAGCGCAATCAGCATGGCAATCCAGATGGGGGCATAGAGGTTGGCTCCCCGGGCGAGCGCATAGCCGCTGATAAAACTGCCTCCCATGACACCCAGGGTGATAACCGAAGTATGCACAGTATTAACCAGTGCCCGGCTGCCCTGGGGAAGCTGCATCAGACGGCTCACCATGGCGGGGTTCATGCTGACACCACTAAAACCTATTCCCAGTACCGCCACCGCTGCCAATAGTGGGTACTCACTGCCTTGGGCCAGCAGCAACAGGAATAACGCCTGCAGCAGCAATCCCAGCGCCTGGAGTGTTAAGTCGTTGCGGCCACATAAGCGGGACACCAAATGATTGCCCAGCAACATACTCAAGCCATAACCAAAGAGTAAAAGGGTGATAGTTTGACTACTGAAACCCGCCAGCTCGGACAGAATGGGGACAAAATAGCTGAACGCAGCATAAGTGGTACCGATAATACAGAAACTGGTGGCATAGATGGCCCAGAGTCTGGCGCTGGCAAAAGCCTTGAGTTCCTCCTTGAGTGGCAGTGGCGGCTGGGAAGGCAGTGAAGGCAAGAAGCGAACACTGAGCAGTGCGGCCATTAAGCCGCAGAGCCAGACCAGAAAGAACCCAGTGCGCCAACCAAAATACTCGGCACTGAGGCTGGCCATAGGCAGGCCCAATATAGTGCCGAGCATGATCCCGGCCAAGAGCACTGCGATGGCGCGCATTTTTTGCGCTTCGGGTACCAGCTCGCCGACTCGGCCGACCGTGATCCCAAAGAAAGCGCCTGCGGCTGCGCCTATGATGATCCGGGTGACCACAAGCAGCCAATAGTCCTGCGCCATAATCGCAACCCCTTGGGCCAGTAAAAACAGACTGTAGAGAATGAGCAGGGCCTGTTTCGGCGGCCGGCCAGATAGGCAGAGGGTTAGCACAGGGCCGGCCAGCGCCATGGCGCCGGCGTAAAAGGAGACCAGATAACCCACTTCGGAAACCGACAGGGAAAGTGAGGCGGACAACTGTGGCATCATTCCGAGCACCTGCAGCTCGCAGCTGATAAGGCTGAATATACCCAGTGCCAGCAGATAGATAGAAAAAGGCAGTGACTTTGACATGATTTTTTAGCTGAAAGATTAAGGTGGTTGCAGTATTACTTATGATTTAAGTTTGATAAATTTCATAAATTCCTTTTAGAAATGAATAAAGTCATGGATCTTAATGCGGTGCGTCAATTTATCAAGGTGGCGGAATGTCTGAGCTTTACCGAAGCCGCGGTGCAGCTGGGACTGACTCAGTCGGGATTGTCCCGGGCTGTCAGTCGCCTGGAGCAACAACTGGGAGTCAGACTACTGCACAGAAATACCCGTAGCCTGAGCCTCACCCCAGATGGACAACTGTTTCTCGCCCGCTGCGCGCCACTGGTTTCCGGGTTAGAAGAAGCCAGGATTTCGCTGCAGGAGAATCTTTGTCTGCCCAAGGGATTGCTGAAGATCAGTGCCCCATCGGCCTTTGGTCGAGTCGTGGTATTACCCATAGTGTCAGGTCTGTTGGCCCGTTACCCTGAGCTCAAGATAGAGATGGAACTGACCGACAGGTTGGTGGATCTGGTTGATGAAGGATTCGATGCCGTCATCCGCACGGGTGAAATCAAGGACTCACGCCTGATTGCCAGACCGCTGAAGGCACTTGAATGGGCGACCTTGGCTTCGCCCGGGTATCTTGCCTCTCACGGTACACCCGATACGCCCGCCGCGCTGAGGCAGCATAACTGTTTGCGGGTGCGAAGTCCGCTGAGCGGTAAACCTGTCAGTTGGCGTTTCAGTGAAGGTGGCAGTCAACTGGAGTATGATTTTGACGGCAACCTGATACTCGATCACGGTGACCCTTTGCTGGAAGCGGCCTGCCTGGACACGGGAGTGGTACAACTGATGCGCTATTTTGTTGATGATGCACTGCAGCAAGGCAAATTGCAGGAAATCCTCCCAACCTATGCACCTCGTCCTCATCCTCTTTTTCTGGTTTATCAACCCTCAAGGCAGCACTCTGCCAAACTCGAAGTGTTGCGGCAGGCACTGCTCGACCAGTGGGGCGGTTAGCTGGAGACAGAAAAGGCGCCATCAGGCGCCTTTTTACTTGGAGATAGCGATTACAGGCTGTCTTCAACGCCGCCCAAGGCGTCGACCAGTGCCAGCATCAGCGCAACCAGTTCGCTGCTCATCAGCTCAAAGTCGGCGTCCAGTTTGGCCAGCGGATCCTCACCGGCAACATCATCGGTGGCGGCGCGGAACTCTTCCGAGAACTTGAGGCGACGCAGTCCGGCATCGGATTGCAGCACAAAGGCGATGGACTGACCGAAGTGCAGTGCCAGTTTATGCACCTGCTTGCCAGTTTCCAGGTGAGCCAGTACTTCCTCTTCGCCCAGATCCTGCTGCTTGAAGCGCACGGTTGCGCCATCATCGGCGGCAGACTTGAGCTCGGCTTCATCCTGAATGGTGAAGGGGGCAGGGGCATTGCCTTGCTTGAGCCATTCGGTCATTTGCACTTCAATCGGTGTCTTGGTGCTCATTGGTACCACAGGCAGGCTGCCGAGCGCCTTACGCAGCAAGGCCAGCAGTTCTTCGGCCTTGGCGGCGCTGGAGCTGTCTACCAGGATCAGTTGCTCATCCAGCAGCAACAGTGCCTTGATTTGGCTGCGACGGGAGAAGGCTCTTGGCAACAGAGTGGTGGTGATTTCATCCTTGAGCGCATCTTTCTCTTTCTTGGTCAGCTTGCGGTTTTCTTCCTCTTCCAGCAGCGACACCTTTTCTTCCAGCGCTTCTTTGATGACCTGAGAAGGCAGCAGCTTCTCCTCTTTGGTGGCACAGATAAGGTGGCGGTTGTTGGCGCTGTGAACCAGGGTGTGCCCCAGTTTGCCCAAAGCCTTGGAAAAACCGAACTTGCTGATGTCCTGACTGGAGCAGGGAGAAAAGGTGAAGCCCTCAAGGGCCGTCTCCAGTGCCTCTATATCGGTGGAAAATGGTTTGTTGAAACGATATACGGTGAGATTTTTAAACCACATGACAGGCGCTCTTTGAAAAATAAAGCCGCAGTGTAAGGCATGAATTCCTCTAGGTAAACCCGCCCTGCTAGCACAGATTTTTTCGCTCTGGGCAGATTTAACCAAAATGTCATATAGCCCTTTGCTTGCCGCGAGGCCCCGTGGTGATGGGCTTTTACCGGTGGCAGGGCAGGTCTTTGATGCCAATGAAGCCAACAGGTTAAAAGATGAAATAAAACTGCAACAGACTCGTTGCACACTTTCGCTCGTTCCAAACCAATAACCAAGACGAAGAGAACGTCGAAAGGAATTAATGATGAACGCATTTTGCAAAACACTACTCGCTTCAGCTATCGCTTCAGTCTCTCTGGCCTCTGCCCACGCAGCCGAGCCGCTGACCGTTTACGGCAAGCTGAATGTTACTGTTCAGTCCAACGACGAGGCCGGTGCTGACGATTCTGAAACCACGGTTCAGAGCAATGCCTCTCGTTTTGGCGTGAAGGGCGAATTCGATCTGGGTAACAACCTGGCAGCATTCTATACAGTGGAATACGAAGTAGACACAGGCGATGATGCCAAAGACAACTTCCTGGCCCGTAACCAGTTTGTTGGTTTGAAAGGTAACTTCGGTGCCATCTCTGTGGGTCGTAACGACACCATGCTGAAAGTGTCTCAAGGTAAAGTGGACCAGTTCAACGACTTGTCAGGCGACCTCAAGAGCCTGTTCAAGGGTGAAAACCGTATCGAGCAAACAGTGACTTACCTGTCGCCTTCATTCGGTGGTTTTAAAGTCGGTGCCACTTACGCTGCCGAAGCCGCCAAGTCACAAGACGGTGAAGATGGTTTCTCTGTTGCCGCCATGTACGGTGACAAGGATCTGAAAAAGAGCGCAGTATTCGCCTCTATTGCCTACGACTCTGAAGTTAAGGGCTACGATGTTCTGCGCGCCACAGTACAGGCCAAGCTGGCCAACTTCATCCTGGGCGGTATGTACCAGCAGGAAGAAAAGTCAGTGGACGGTGACAGCAAGAACGGTTACCTGCTGAGCGCGGCTTACAAGATTGACGCGGTGACCCTCAAAGGTCAGTGGCAGGACATGGAAGACAAGGGTGATTCCTGGTCTATCGGTGCCGACTACAAGCTGGGTAAGCCTACCAAGCTGTTTGCCTTCTACACCAATCGCTCCATGGAAGATATGGACGATGATGACAAGTACATAGGTGTTGGTCTGGAACACAAGTTCTAAACGACCACAGCTGCAGCGAAGGAGGCCTTGGGCCTCCTTTTTGTTTGCACTGTTTGTAGGCAGGAGGCGTATTGAGGTAGCTCTTTGTCGCGCTGCTGTTGGTTCTTGCCTTCGGCCTTTGCGGATGAATCCAGCCAACTCAGCCGAACGGCTCTTGGGCGCGTTCCTGCAGTGTGAAAACAGTTGTCAGGAAATTGTGTCAGTGCCGTGTACCTGAAAGATAATTCGCGCCTGGCCTAACAGGGAGCCGCGGCAGCACTTGGTTAAGTTAAGGCTAACTTATTGTTTGTTGTAGACTTGTAATATAAATTCAGCTGCAGTGAGATTGTTGCTCGTGGCGGTCAATAACGGCTCTTTGGTAAGCTTTTCATTCCAGTTTCAAGTGTTTAATCGGGAAAATTGTGACAAAATAGCGGCGTTAAAGGTGTCAGAGTCGGCCCTTTTCATAATTTTGTAATAAAACTGTCCAATAATGGCCACGTGGAAATTCACTGACAGAAACCGTTATGACTGCAAGGATTTTAATAGTAGAAGATGAGTTGGCTATCCGTGAGATGCTGACTTTTGTTATGGAACAACACGGGTACACCACCAGTGCCGCCGAGGACTTTGACTCTGCGCTGGCACTGCTCAAGGAACCTTATCCGGATCTTATTCTGCTGGACTGGATGTTTCCCGGTGGCAGCGGTATTCAGTTTGCCAAGCGATTGAAGCAAGATGAGTTTACCCGCCAGATCCCCATTATCATGCTCACCGCCCGCGGCGAGGAAGAGGACAAGGTCAAAGGCCTGGAAGTGGGAGCCGATGACTATATTACCAAGCCGTTTTCCCCCAAGGAGCTGGTGGCTCGCATCAAGGCGGTTCTCAGGCGCGCCGCACCAACCCGCCTGGAAGAAACCATAGACGTGCAGGGCCTGACCCTGGATCCTGTCAGCCACAGGGTCACAGTGGGGGATTCTGTGCTGGAGATGGGGCCGACCGAGTTTCGTTTGCTGCACTTCTTTATGACTCACCCGGAACGGGTCTACAGCCGTGAGCAGCTGCTGGACAATGTCTGGGGCACCAATGTCTATGTCGAAGACAGAACCGTGGATGTGCATATTCGTCGCTTAAGGAAAGCCGTGGAGCTGTCCGGGCACGATAAACTGATCCAAACGGTTCGCGGCGCAGGTTACCGCTTCTCTACCCGTATCTAGCGGGGTAACAATGGGCATGGGCCGGGTTTTGCGTTATCTTGTGCAACCATCGGCCTTTTGCCTGGGCATTTTCTATGTTTGATTCCTATTCGGGTTATCGGCTGTTTTCCCGTTTGATGCTGTACCTGGCGGCTTGTTTGCTGCTTGGGTTGCTGCTTGGTCAGTTGCTCTTGGTACTGTGTCTGGGCGCTTTTCTATTATTGGGTTGGCACTATCGCCAGCTTATCCGGCTCAATTACTGGTTGTGGCGCGATCGCCGCTTAACGCCGCCGCAGGGCAGTGGCAGCTGGGAAGGGGTGTTCAACGGCATCTATCGCCTGCAGGGCAAAAACCGCAAGCGGGTGAGTCAGTTGGCCGGGCTGTTGGGAAGGTTTCGCCAGGGGGCCGAAGCACTTCCCGATGCGGCCGTGGTACTCGATTCAGAGCACAATATTCTCTGGTGTAACAAGTTGGCGCAGCTGCTGCTTGGCTTTGTCTGGCCGCAGGATAATGGTCAGCGAATAGATAACCTTATCCGGCATCCCGACTTTTCGGCCTATTTGAAGAAGGGCCATTACAAGGAGCCGCTGGAGCTGCCGTCCCCGGTTTCGGATAAGCGTCTGCTGGAAGTGCGCTTGATGGCCTATGGCGACAGGCAGTTGTTGCTGATTGCCCGGGATATCACCCGGGTTAGGCAACTCGAGGGGATGCGCAAGGAGTTTGTTGCCAATGTCTCTCATGAGCTGAAGACGCCGCTCACTGTGCTGCAGGGATATCTTGAGATGATGCAGAGCATGGCCGAACCCGACTCACCCAATGTCAAGGCGCTGGAGCTGATGCAACAGCAGACAGGCAGGATGCAGTCCATGGTGGAGCAGCTGTTGGCTTTGTCGCGGATTGAAGATGCCGCCGATATCAACCTGGAACACACAGTGGATATGAAGCAGTTGATGACCACCTTAAAAGAGGAGGGCGAAGCGCTCTCCCGTGGTCGCTACCAACTGAGCTTCTATGCCGAACCTGGGCTCAATACCCATGGCAATGAGTTGCAGCTGCGCAGTGCCTGCTCCAATCTGTTGTCCAACGCCATACGCTACACAGAGCCGGGCGGCAGTATTGAGGTGCGCTGGCAACGGGTGGCAACCGGCGCCATGTTCAGTGTTAAAGACAGTGGTGAAGGTATTGCACCGCAGCATATCAGTCGCCTGACCGAACGCTTCTATCGGGTCGACAATGCCCGCTCGCGGCAAACCGGTGGCAGTGGTCTGGGGCTGGCGATAGTGAAACACGCCCTCAGTCATCACCACAGCGAACTCAAGGTAGCCAGTGAGCTTGGCAAGGGTAGTACCTTCAGCTTTGTGATCCCGCAGCATCTGCTGGAGCAGCAAGCTTCCTGACGCGTTTGACTGCATTAACCCTATTAAGGAGCCTTTGGCTCCTTTTTGCTGTCTAGCGGGAAGAGGTAGGCTTTGTGCACTCTTTTTCAAGCCTGTGGCAAATGGCAATCTCACGGTCATGATTAAGCAAAGGCTTTAGTATATCCAAGGAAACTGTTGGGGCGACATTGTCAATCGAGGGTCCTTTATGCCGAAATGGCTTCAAGGCGTGGCTGGGCGTTATTTTCAGTCTGTTATTTTCGATACCCAGTTACAGCGTATTTATTTTGGCTTGTCATGCAACTGTCATTTTTAAGTCATAGACTTGTCATTGTGGCAATTGATACTGGCTGCGTTTTAGAAACCAAGTTCGGTAAAAACTGGAGCAAATAATGAAATTGAAACAGCTTGTCGGCGCGGTAACCCTTACGGCCGCTGGTGTATTCTCTGCAGCCTCTATGGCTGCTATCGATCAGTCACTGCCAACCTACGAGAAAACAAGTGGTGTTTCCGGTAACTTGTCTTCCGTCGGCTCTGACACTCTGGCCAACATGATGACTCTGTGGGCTGAAGAATTCAAACAGATGTACCCTAACGTCAACATCCAGATCCAGGCTGCCGGTTCTTCAACTGCGCCTCCAGCCCTGACCGAAGGGACTTCTCAGTTCGGCCCAATGAGCCGCAAGATGAAGCCAAACGAAGAAGAAGCGTTTGAAAAGCACTATGGTTACAAGCCTACTGCGATTCGTGTAGCCATCGATGCCCTGGCGGTTTTTGTTCACAAGGACAACCCAATCAAGGGCCTGAGCATAGAGCAGGTTGATGCTATCTTCTCCTCTACCCACAAGTGTGGTGGCAGCGATATCACTCGCTGGGGTGATGCCGGTCTGGACGGAAGCTGGTCTGCCAAAGACATTCAGCTGTACGGCCGTAACTCAGTATCCGGTACTTACGGTTACTTCAAGAAGAAAGCCCTGTGTAAGGGTGACTTCAAAGCCAATGTGAACGAGCAGCCAGGCAGCGCCTCAGTGGTTCAGTCTGTATCTCAGTCGCTGAACGCTATCGGTTACTCAGGCATAGGTTACAAGACAGCCGGTGTTAAAGCCGTGGCTCTGTCGAAGAAGGGCACTGACTATATCGCTGCAACACCAGACAATGCTGCCAGCGGTACTTACCCACTGTCACGCTACCTCTACGTTTACATCAACAAGCATCCAAACAAAGAGCTGTCACCCATGCAGCGCGAGTTTGTCCGCTATGTCTTGTCCAAGCAGGGGCAGCAGGTTGTTGAGAAAGACGGTTATGTTGCACTGCCAAGAAGTGTGATTGCCAAAGACCTGGAGAAGGCTGGTATCCGTCTGTAAGACATACCCCTTCGAAGAAAAGCCCGCATCGCGGGCTTTTTTGCGTTTCAGTCCATGGAAAACAGCGCCGGGGCCCGCTGCTGCATGAACTCGATAAAGAGTTTCACCTTGAGTGGTTGCTGGCTGCGTTGATGATAGAGCAGGGAAATACGCCGTTTTTCTCCTTTCCACTCCGGCAGCAATACCTGTAGCCGCCCGTCTTTCAACTCCTGTTTGCAAAAGAGCTCTGGGCCATAAAGAATCCCGCCGTCATTCAAGGTTGCACGGATGGCACCGTGGAGATCCGTCAGGGTCAGGTTGGCCGGGCCGTCATAATAGAAGGCATCGCCATCGGGATGGCGCAACGACCAGTTGAACAGAGGCCAGACCTTGATCACCTTATGTTGACTGAGCTGCTGCGGATGATTGAATACCGGCGCCTTTCGAAGATACCCGGGGGAAGCCACCAGGCGATAATCCAATACCCCGAGAGAGCAGGAGACCCAGGAGGAGTCCGGCTGGGTGCCGCCGACTATGGCAACATCTATGCCTTTGTCGATGAGATCCACCACCTCATTGCTTTGGGCGATATGCAGTTTGATATCCGGGTAGCACTCGCAAAATTCGTTCAGTGTCTCGATGAATATCATAGAGATTATCGAGATGGGGGCGGCAATTCTCAAGGTGCCTTCGGGTTTGTCGGCGCAGGTGCCGCTGGCCAGGGCATCAAACTGGGCTATCAGCTGCTGATAGCGTTGGAACAACTCCAGTCCCTCTTCGGTCAACCTTAGTTTGCGGGTGGTACGCATCAGCAGTTGTTTATCCAGCACAGACTCCAGCTTGGCCAATTTGCGGCTGACGGTCGCCACCGGCATATCCAACACTTTGGCGGCCTGGGAGAAACTGCCGGCATTGACCAGATGTACAAACAAGTAGAGCAGTTGCAGTTCGGGGGCCTGATTGTCACTCATTGCGGTTCCTCAATGTGCCAAGGATATGTTTAAAACGCTTGTCTGCCGGTTTCTACGACCATAGCGCAATGGCTGGCGGATAACGACTATGGTATCTTGCCGGCGTCTCTGCCGAACTTACTTCGCTGTACTGATAAGGGCAGGCAAGATACAGAATTCCCCGCCATTTTCGCAGATCCCCGGCGGGAGTACGACAGCCAAAGTCAGCAAAATGGAAGAAGTATGACTGGAATCATTACTCCGCTGATCTCTGTGTTTGGCATTATGCTCGCAGGTTCACTGGTACAGAAAAGCAAAATCCTGCCGGATGGTACGGATGCGGCGCTCAATCAATATGTTTACTACATAGCTTTTCCGGCCATTATGATGATAGTGCTGGCAAGAACTTCTTTCGAGGAGATCTTCCAGTGGCATTTCATCGTCGGTTTCAGCGTGGCAATGATGCTGACCTACCTGCTGGTGTTGCTGATTTCCGGCTGTTTCAGGGCGGGTCAAGGGGTAGGGGCAATTCGCGCCTTGAATGCCACCTTTGGCAATACCGCCTTTATCGGTATCCCCATGATGATGATAGTCTACCCGGGAAACCAGCTGGCGCTGGCCGCGGCGGCCATTGCCAGCCTGTTGTCTGTGGTGATGTTTGCCGTGGCACTGGTGTCGCTGGAGCTTGCCAGAGATACAGAAAATAAGGCGCATCCTTTGCTGATAATTGTTGAAGCGCTGGCGAAAAACCCGATTGTTATCGGCAGCGCCCTGGGCGTTGCCGTCTCGGCGTCCGGTATGGCTCTGCCGGATGGGATAGAGATGATGATAAGCCAGATAGGCGCCACCTCCAGTCCCTGCGCCCTGTTTGCCATAGGTATGGTGTTGGCCAAGGCGACCCGGGTTCGCGGCGCCACCCGCTTACCTGGGCCTTGGCAGTTGGCCGAGCTCTTTGGCATCAACGCCTGCAAGCTGCTACTGCAACCTCTGCTGGCTTATCTATTATTGAAAGCCATGGGGATCAGCGGCACCAATCTGCAGATGGGGGTTATTCTTGCGGCCCTGCCTACGGCAGCGAGTGTATACTTACTGGCGCAGCGTTATGACACCAAGGCCGGGGTCAGTGCCCAGGGGATATTAGTGGGCACGCTGATCACCTTTATCAGTTTGCCTTTGATAGCGGCATGGGCCGTCTAGGGAAGAACACAGGGAATAATTAATCGACAGATATTTACTGTATAAAAAATCAGTATATACTGTTTATCAATACAGTGTTTTGGGAATTCATTATGCTTTGCCAACTCAGCATCAATAACTTTGCCATAGTGCGTTTTCTGGAGCTGGACTTCCGTCCGGGAATGACCAGTATTACCGGCGAGACCGGGGCGGGTAAATCCATTGCCATCGATGCCCTGGGGCTTTGTCTCGGTAACCGGGCCGATGCCGCCAGTGTGCGCCCCGGTGCCAGCAAGACAGAAGTCAGTGCCCGTTTCTCTCTGGCGGATGTCCCTCTGGCCAAGCGTTGGCTGGAAGATAATGATCTTGAACTCGAAGATGAATGTATTCTCCGGCGCACCATTGGCAGCGATGGCCGCTCCCGCGCCTATATCAATGGTAACCCTGTGCCGCTGACTCAGCTCAAGGCCTTGGGGCCCTTGCTGGTGGGGATCCACGGCCAGCATGCCCATCACGCCATGCTCAAGACAGAGCAGCAACTTTACCTGCTGGACAGCTATGCCAATCATAAGCTGTTGCTCGATGGTGTCAGCAGTGCCTATCAGCGTTATCGCCAAATCGAGCAGGAACTGCGGCAACTGGTACTGTCGCAGCAGGAGAGAATCGCCCGCAAGCAGTTACTCAGCTATCAGGTGGAAGAGCTCAACGACTTTGCCCTCGGGGAGCATGAATTTGCCGAGATAGAGCAGGAGCACAAGCGTCTGGCCAACAGTACGGCGCTGATCGAGTCCTGTCAGTTGGCCTTGATGCTGCTCAGTGAGGGCGAAGAGGCCAACATAGAGTCATTGCTGAACCGGGCTGTGCATATCAGCGCCGAGCTGGAGAGTGTCGATTCTGAGCTGGCCAATGTTGGCGGTATGCTCAACGATGCCCTGATCCAGGTGCAGGAAAGCAGCAGCGAACTACAGCGCTATCTGGACAAGCTCGAGTTGGACCCTGAACACTTTGCCATGCTGGAGGCGCGACTTTCCAAGGCGATGCAATTGGCGCGCAAGCATCAGGTGATGCCCTCAGAGTTGTATCAACACCATCAGCAGTTGCTGACCGAACTGGGTAGCCTCGACTCAGATGAGCAGAAGCTCGAAGAGATAGAGCAGCAATTGGAAGCCAGCAAACAGAATTACCTGACCCAGGCGCAAAAACTCAGTCAGAGCCGCAGCCGCTATGCCAAAGAGTTGGACAAGTTGGTCACGGCTTCCATCCATGAACTCAATATGCCCAAGGGCAAGTTCAGCATAGCGGTGGAGTTCAGCCCTGAGCAGATGTCGGTCAACGGCAGTGACAGGGTTGAATTTCTGGTGACCACCAACCCGGGGCAGCCACTGCAGAGTCTGGCCAAGGTGGCCTCTGGGGGCGAGCTTTCCCGTATCGGCCTGGGTATTCAGGTAATAACCGCCCGTAAGGTGGCAACCCCGACACTGATTTTTGACGAGGTGGACGTGGGGATTTCCGGACCAACGGCTGCCGTGGTGGGCCGCATGTTGCGCACCCTGGGAGAATCGACCCAGGTATTGTGTGTGACTCATCTGCCGCAGGTGGCAGGTAACGGCCATCAGCATATGTTTGTTGCCAAACATGCCAAGGGCAGTGGTACTGAAACCTCCATGGTGGCACTGGATAAAGAGCAGCGGGTACAGGAGCTGGCTCGGTTGCTTGGCGGCGATACCATCACCAGCAATACCCTGGCCAACGCCCGCGAGCTGCTGAGTAGTTAAGCTTCAAGGCAGTTAACAAGTCAGTTAATTCAAGAACGGCGCCCACATGGGCCACCTGTTGTACGTGTCAGATCCCAAGCTCAGTGATCAGGACCGGCGATAGGAAGCGCCCTGGCTCGCAGCAAGGGGCGGGTAACTTTCGTAATATTTTTTATCAACATTCCGGATGGCAAAGAGAAGGGGATCCAGGTGATCCCCATCGGCGACTTTTCTTCCAAAGATCAATTTGCCAGCGCCAAGAACATCAGCGCTTAGGATGTGTTGACGGCCAACCGCTTTCCGGCCGGGATGGCGGGGATTATTCCACAGGGCGCTGCAGGGCTTGGTGACCCGCTTAAAACCAACGATGTCTATCAGAGCAACGAGGTACTGCCACTGGCGCGTGATATTGTGGAGTTCATCAACAGCGCCCCCGAGCTGGCCAAGCTGGGATCACTGAGTGTGCGTGAGCCTTAATTGGGTTTCTTCCACATCAGCCCCTGGGGGATGAATGGGTCAACAACCGGCTGCTCCATTCCAGCGTGGATCCCCAAGTTTGTCAGCGCCACAGCAAACTCGGCATAGTGGCCGCGAGTTGTGCCGCTTTCTTCGCCGTAACGGGCGCCATGGTGCCAAATGGCCAAGTTGCGTTTAATACCATGCTCAAAGGCCTGCTTGCCCTTGAGCATGTCATCAGTCTATGAGTCAATCACCGATTAGCTGCCATTTGCCACTTTGGGCTTCTTCCTGTGACAACAAAACCTTATCATTGGTTTCGAATGCCTTTTGCTCAAAGTTAGCCTTCTGATTAATCATTTTCTTTTCACCGGATATAGTTAAGGTTTGCCGAACCTCACCATCACAAATCAGATTGAGTTTCTTGCCAATAACATCAAATTCATTCTCATAACCGGAGCAAGCCAAGATTGTAACTCCTTCCGACAGTTCAAATTTTTCCTGTACATTCATTTTTATCACCACAGTTATAATCCCTTGTCTCTAAGTATTTTTAGTATTTGAATATCTTCATCACCCAGGCCTAACATTTTTTGGTGGTTAATCATAAAATCTTTGACATGAGTTTCAGCACTTCCTAAACCGCTAGTTCCTAAACGATCAGTAATACCAAGCCTTGACTGTGTACCATGTAGAAACTCCTCAATCATCGCGGCCTTACTTGGGTTCTCGCGAAGAAGAATGTGGGTGTTATTGACCCCACTTACTGATGCTTCAGCTCCAAAGTAATCCAACATACGTAGTTCTTCCGAACCAGGTTTGGCAATCACAACATCTCGCTTCTTAGAAATGGCAGATATTAGTTCTGGTGATGCGGGTTCAACTCCCATCAAATCATCAGCACTACGCATGTTGATTTTGTTGAAATCTAACGCAGGACTCTTTTGAGTATTCTTAACGGCGTCAATCAGGGTATCTTTTATCTCTTTGGCATTCGTGACTATTTTCTTTCGATTAACAGCAGCTTCTGCTACTAATAAAGCCGCATCATAACCAGCCATGGAAAGTACCGCTTCAGCTCCAGCCTGCTCATTATCAGCAAGTGGCAAAGTTGGATTACCTCGATAGCGTTCTCCCAATTCTTCAGGGGTCAGGACTTTGCCTGAGGCTTCATCTTTGGCCTTAATTATACCCTGGTCGGCAAACCATTCGGCCTGGGCAGCCCGTTGGTTGTCAATATAATCGTTGATAACCTGTTTTGCACCCCCCATCATGGCGTTAATGGCTTTGGTTATCCCGGTTTCTTTCAGCTCAGCCGGGGCTTCCGGTGCTGGGGTGATGTTGGGCTCTACAATGGGCTCTGAGGCTTTGGCATAGTTGCCATGCCCGAACTGAGGCCGGGGAGGTAAACGCTTGACGCGTTCCCTGAAAGTGGACGATACAAAAGGGCTGATATCACCAAAGAACTGTATGCTGCCGAAGTCATCGTCTCTGTCACCTAACAGGAAGAAGTCACCGCTTTCCAAACGCCAAGCGATGCGACTTAAAGCACTGTCAATTTGATGTTGGCTAGGGGCATAGGAAATGCCGCAATCACTCAGTAGGTTGTCCAAGCCAAAGACCGTTTGGTTGAACCCTGGTTGACTGGATAGGGATCTCCGAATGTAGCCAAGAGCCCTCTCTGGTTGGATGATTCTAGGGATATCGTTTTGGTAAGCATCACGGTAATGCACAACTCGCATTTATCTCTCCTTGATAAAAAATCTTCCTGACTTGCGAGCTATCCGATGAATGTACCACTTTTCTGTGAGAATGTTCTCGTTATAATAACGCAGACACCAGTATTGGTTGTGACCTTTCCCCGGAATTTAATACCCGTGAATGCGTTTAGAGTAAAACGCCATAAAGACGGTAAAGCAATGACAGAGAAAAACTGATGTTAAGGCGTATGGGACAATACTGTGGTTATGATATAAACTACCCCAAAAATTCTGTTGTCCTACCAGCAACAGAAGAAGCTACGTGCTACTTAGAAAAGCCATTGCATAATGGTCCGCATGACTGGGGAAGTCGAACAGGAAAACCTTATAACTACACAAATCAGTGTGCAGCGCTTACTCATCGGATTATTCGAAGTGAAATTAAGGATAGGATGAGAAACGGAAGTTGTGGTAAAACTACTAACTCTACACTAATGAGTAAATTTAATGAGTCAAGCAATGAGATTCTTACATTTTTGAGTAATTTTATTTGGCCGTTATCGCAACAGGGTATGAACTTTAATCCCGGCTCCAAGCCTTATTTTGGGTGCCAAAATTCTGGTAACGGAATGCCGTGTAAAGCTCCTTCAAAGCATGTCCTTTTGCAACTGATATCCAAGACACAAATCGTAAATTATGACCTTAAAATAGGGCAGTAAACATGACTGATGTTAATAACGAATACGTAGTATTGCATTGCGGTACATATGAGGTGCCATCTCCTTCTTGTGTCTGTAGCAGATACCATTATTTAACAGCTATGGCTCCTACCACATTCAAGGCACCTGTTAGAGCAGAATCACCCGCCGAGCCCGATGAGGGAGTTCCGCTTATTGACGCAATGGAACTTGATGGCTTACCAATGGTTTCTTCAGTGGTAAAGCGAGTATTAGAGTATCAAGACCTCTATCAGCTTCAGTTAGTACCAGCTATGTATACACATGCTGATAATACGGAGCATTTATACTGGGTAATGATGCTTGATAATGAAATTAAGGCTTACGATTTTGACAACGGACAATTTATTAGCCGTGGGGATAATGACAAAGTATCCGCGATTAATATTCGCCTCGATGCCAATAAGTTGCTAGCAATTCCACTTAATAAGCGTTTGATGTTTGAGATCTACGGTATGAGGGGAACTTATATTTTGCATAGAAGTGTCGCTGAAAAGCTGAGTGTTATAGGGGCTAAAGGGCTACACCTTGTTCCTCTCTTAGATTGGGACATGGGTTTTGGGTTTACGGTTTAAGGAATAATAGCAGTGCTTAACTATCAATTAGTTCATCGAGATAAAGAGTTTCAGAGAAACAATCGTTTGGTCCAAGCTAATAAAAAGCGAATGTTTTTGATCTTTCCCCGAGATTAGAGTCAAGAGAGCACCCTCAACTGTATAATCAAGACTCTACAAACTGAAGGCCCATAACCCAATCAGACACTTTTACAAAGTTGAGCGTATCCACGTTGTGTTTCTTAAACGCTTTTACCACTTTCTCATGCATCATAATGTGAGGAGTACTGCTGAATTTAGGCATAAAAACCAAGCGATCTTCTTCTGGTATCGCTTCTAACTTTTCATCACTCAAGCAGTATTGTTGAATTTTTTGTCCCTCTCTATTGGGGTTTCTTTTTCTTATGGCACATCTATCTAGGTCCAGCACATCCATTTTTTCAAAGACGTTAAACACCCAATATTCTTCATGGAACTTACCGTTGTCATCCACAATTACCCCTGGGTAACATTGGCAAAACTTATTATCAATGTTGCCAAGTGACTGTTTGATAGCATCAGTAAACACAGGGTAAGTTGAATCTAAATGTGCTTGTTTGATAGGCCGTGAAACGCCCCTTGACAAATCTTCATCGCGATAACAATTTTCAAAAAACATCGGCTCGCCACCAGTAAGTTTGGTGTATTCGTAATCTCGCATAGCTGAATGTTTTTGTGGCTTGAGATACAGTGTGTTGTCATCATAATTTTCGAAAACAATATAGTATTGCTCGTTAAATCGACTCATTTTCCTACCTCTGGTGTCCATCTTGTGCTTCTAAAAGTGATCGTTTTAGTATGCTACTGCACGCGACTAGGTTGATATCGCTTGTCTTTGCCATCACGCTCATTGTTTTTATAGTGTGACCTTTCCCCCGAATTCAAGTCATCAAACTCTTGTGCCAGACCTTGGTATTGTCGCTGCAGCGCCACGAACTCAGTTTCCAGCGTATCATAGTCCCGTTCCAGCGCCTTTTGGGTAAACAAGGCCTGCAGCTTTTGATACTGCTCTGCATTGGGTAATTGCCACTGCGAAGCGGTAAACCAATGGCTGGCCATCTGGGTTCCTGTGGCTTGATTAATCTCTTTGTTGCTGACGGCGGTGCGGGCTTTTTCTTCTTTAAAGTAGTTAATCAAGGGGCAAACACATGCTGACGCACTTTTCATAGTAGCCACAGCTGCCTTTGGCAAAACCTTCAGCACCCTAGTGCTCGCACATAATGATCCGCTCAGTTGCTCGGTGGTTGATTGTAGCCCTGGGTTGAGTGTGTTGAAGTGACCAGGTTGCCACGAACGTATGACCAGAGTAGGGATCCGTGCAGGTGCAGTACATCTTGGCATAAGCTGGGATCGCATCCTCGGTGTTTTGGATAGTAGCTTGACGGACGATTTTCCCCGTCTTTGCTATGACTTACGGCCTTTGGGTGAAGTGTTTTTTCGCTGTGAGCCTTTAATGGCGCTTTTTCCCCCTACGCCGCCTTTTCCCGCCTTTCTCTCTTTGGTTTTTCCTTCAGTGGCTTTTCCCTCAGTCGCTTTGCGGGAAGCCGTTTGAGCCTTTTGGCTCCGGGTCTGCAGTGGTTTATTGGCGGCTGTTTCGGTGTCTGTTGCGTCAGCAATTTTCGGCTGTGGCAATATCCCCAACTCTTCAAAGAAATTGATCTGCCTTCTCAGCTCAAATAAAGAGCCGGTACGGCTGGTCTGGCCTATGGTCAGGGTCCAGCTGTCTGTGAGGCCGTCGGTATTGCTGAGGATATAGCCACGATAAACAAGCTTACGCATCTTATTGAGCGCTGATCCCTATGTTGGATACGCCGCTCATGACGATTTCCTTGCGCAGTGCTTTGACAAACTCCGCCGTTATCTGCGGGTTTTCCTCGATTATTTCCAGCAAGGATCCCTGCAATTCGCGCTCTTCCTGCATCACTTCGTGGTTGAATACAAACTCGTCCAATGCTTCACCATCCAATTCGGGATCGGCTATGGCTTCGATATAGTGGGCCACGGTACCGGATGACAGCTTGGAGATATTGGTGATGTCGTCTTCCACCTTGCTTTCCAGTGCGCCCAGCAGTGAACTGAGTGCCACTGCGGCATCCATCGCCGGGTAGACTCCATAGGCGTCGAATTGGGTCGGCTCCGGGGTGTTTTCTTCCAGTTTTGCCATCTGCAGCTCAAGGTTCAGCTTGAGTTTGCGGTCATATAAAGACTGCCACAACAGGTTGAGCACTGTATCCAATACCTGAGGATCGCCGAATTCACACACCTCGGAAAACAGTTGGTAGTTGGGGTACATACGCTGGCACAGCGCCACGGCAAAGAGTTTCTTTTGTGGCAGTTCCAGCGCCTTTAGGCGTTTAAAGAAGCCCGGTTTAGTTGTCATCGGTTAAATCCATCGAAAGTTGGGATATCACTTGTTTTGCCGCAGATTCTACCTTAGTTAACTCATCAAGTAACTCCAGTATTTCCGGCTCCAGCTCGGCAATGCTGCTGCCCTGCTTGAGACCGCCTTCCACGGTTTGACAGAGTTTTTGCAACGTCGGTACGCCGCAGTAGCAACAGGCACCGTGCAGTTTGTGGACACTGGCCTGCATTTTGGCGGCGTCATCCTGCTCCAGCGATTCCTGGATGTTGCTGGTGGTGTCCGGCATGGAGTCAATTAGCATTCTGAGCATATCCAGCGCCAGATCCTGTTTCTGATTGGCCTGGGTCAGACACAGCTCCCAGTTGAGGGTGTGCTGGTCAAAATGGGTAAACTTGGGCCGGGTAATCCAGCGGCTGATCACTCCTTTCAGTGCAGCTTCATCTATAGGCTTGGGCAGGTAGCCATCCATGCCGCTATTGAGGATCCGCTCGCGCTCCTCATTGATGGCGTGGGCGGTTACCGCAATGATGGGGGTATTGCGGTTCAACGAGTCCTGACGAATGAGCCGGGTGGCGGTAATGCCATCGGTTCCCGGCATCTGGATATCCATAAAAATCAAATCAAAGCTGCGCTGTTTGGCCAGATTCACCGCTTGCTCGCCATTACTGGCAGTGGTCACCCCAGTGACCAATTCATCGAGCAGGGTGTCAATCAGCTTGAGGTTGGCCGGGTTGTCATCCACCGCCAGCACATTGAGTTTGTGGCGTTGCTGCGGCTCAACCAGCTTGGGCAGGGCAGGCTTGAGTTCAGATTCCTGTGGCAGATAAATCATGTTGCGTGCCATCAGGTATTCGCTGGCAGGAATGCTCAGAACAAGGTCTACCACAGGGCGAATATAGCGCTCCAGTGCCTCTTGATCATGGCAGTCGAACAGCGCAATAAGGGCCTCGGTCACTTGTCTGGCACTCTTGAGCACTGCCTGCAGCTGAGTCGGGCCATCGAAACCGTGACAGCCGAGCAGCACATAGTGGAAATGCGCCTTGTCTTGAGCAAGTTCGGCTTCCAATTGCGGCACAGTGTGAACACTGTTGACCTGCATCTGCCATTGTTGCAGGCGGCGGTTGAGCACAGAGCGGGTCAAGGGCCTGGGTTCAAACAACAATACCGTCTTGCCTCTGAGCTGCTCCAGTGGCAGCGGCTCACCTATTGGGAACTGGCTGGTCATCAGTGGCAGGGTAAACCAGAAGGTGGAGCCTTTACCCACCCGGGAGCTGAAGCCTATCTGGCCGCCCATCTGGTTAATGAGGCGTTTGGTGATCACCAGCCCAAGGCCGGTACCGCCGAAGCGGCGTGAGATAGATGAATCGGCCTGGCCGAACGCCTGAAACAGCAACTCCTGCTGGCTTTCTTCAATGCCAATACCTGTATCTGATACCTCACAGTGCAGCAGCAACTTGTCTTCTTTGATGTTGCTGATATCCACCTTCAACAGCACGCTGCCCTGATCGGTAAACTTGATGGCATTGCCCACCAGATTGGTGATGATCTGACCCACCCGCATGGCATCGCCGCTGACGGCATCCGGCACTTCCGGGGCTACATCCACCACAAGTTCCAGCCCCTTCTCGTGGGCAGAGCCGGCCAGCAGCATCATGGTGTCATCCAGGGTTTCCCTGAGGGCAAACGGCATGGTTTCCAGCACCATTTTGCCGGCTTCCAACTTGGAGAAGTCGAGGATGTCGTTAATGATACTCAGCAGGTTGGTGGCACTGCGTTCAATGGTGCGAATATATTCCATCTGGCTGGCGTGCAGCGGCGTTTTCAATAGTTGACGGGCAAAACCTATCACGCCATTGAGCGGCGTTCTCAGTTCGTGAGACATGTTGGCCAAAAATTCAGATTTTATTCTGCTGGCTTCCAGTGCCCGTTTCTTGGCCAAGTCCAGTTCAACGTTCTGAATCTCAATCTGCTCCAGGGTTTCCCTGAGATCCGAGGTCGCCTGATCGATATTCTGCTGCATCTCGTCATGGTATTCCGACAAGGAGCCCGCCATGGCGTTAATCCCCCGTTTGAGCAGATCCAGCTCACCGATGAGATTGCCCTCCAGCCGGGTATCCAGCTTGCCCTCGCGGATTTTGGCCACCACCCGCACCATGTCTGTGATTGGCTGAGTCACATTCTTTACCAAACGGAAGGTGAACAGCAGATTCAGCTGCACCCCGATAAGCACTATGATAAAAGCCGCCACCGCGGCTCTGTGCTGTTCCAGCAGCGCCTTTTCCTTGTTGAGCAGCAAAGAGATATAACCCAGAGGTTTCTCATTGAAGCCGGGAGCATCGTCTACCGCCAACAGACTGCCGGCGGCGAAAATAGGCGCTCTCAGCACCAGACTGTCGCCTACCTGATCGTACTCGGTACGGGCCAGATCCGAGATGGCGCCCTTGTAGCGCATAATCTCAAAGTCTTTGTGATAGTGGGAGGTGACAAACAGCTGGTTGTCGGCATCGAAGATGGCGATGGATTTCACCAAGGTCGACTTGTTGAGCTGAGCCGCGGCGAGCAGGCGTTTGGTGGCCTCGCGGTTATTGGCGGCCAGGCCTACCTCACTGGCGATAGCCAGCGGCTCTATGATATTGCTGCCCTGTTCTATGAGCGTATCTTCAAGCTCATAAAAGCGATTTATGGTAAAGTAACTGCCCAGAAGAATACCGACCAAAATGGTAGGAGCCAGGGCCAATACCAGCACCCAGGATCTGAGGCTGTACTTGGTCATGTTATTCGCACTGTTCATGGGCGGTATAGGTATTCCAGATAGTTTGTTTTACGGCTATAGATAGACTGCCAGATATCCCGGCGTCTTTGCCAGTTTTTTATTGTTTCAGGGGCCTAGATGGCACAATTTTTTAGAGAAAAACCAAACAGATCCAAGAAAGTCTCCGCAAAACTGTCACTCACGGCTTCCGGATTGGATCATCAGGGTGCCGGGATCGGTCAATATCAGGGCAAAGTGGTGTTTATTCCCGGCTTGTTACCCGGTGAGAGCGCCGAGGTGCAGCTCACCGAACAAAAAAAGAACTATGCCAGGGGCAAACTCATCCGCATCACCCAAACATCGCCGGAGCGGGTTGAACCCCAATGCCCCCATTATGCGCTTTGCGGCGGCTGCGATCTGCAACACTTGTCAGATTTGAGCCAGCGGCAGCACAAGCGCCGGGCCCTGGCCGAGTTGTTTGCCAAACTCTCTGGCCTATCCGAGCTGCCGGAGATAGGCGAGCTGGCTTCCGCCCCTTGGCATTATAGACGCAAGGCCAGACTGGCGACCTGGTATGACAAACAAAGTCGCGAATTCACCCTGGGGTTCAGGGCCAAGTCCAGCAGCAAGGTAGTTGCCATTGGCGAATGTCCTGTATTGGCGGCTTCGTTGTCGGAACTGATAAAGCCGTTGGCAGCGCAACTGGCGCACCTGCAGGGCGTGGCTCAGCTTGGTCATGTGGAACTGATTGAAACCGAAGCCGGTCGTTTTGTGGTGCTGAGAATTACCCGGCCACTGGTGAATAAAGACAAGGAAAAGCTCAAGGCTTTTGCCGGGCAGCAAGGATTACAGTTGGTGCTGCAGGACAATCAGGGCGAGTGTGAGTACCTTACGGGCAATCAGCCAAGCTACCGCTTGTCCGGCGCCGAAGGCGATGAGCTGACGCTTAAGTTTAATCCGGGGAATTTTATTCAGGTCAATGGTGAAGTAAACCGCGCCATGGTGGCCAAGGCCATAGATTGGCTGCAACCCAAGGCCGGCGAGCACATATTGGACCTCTTCTGCGGCATGGGTAACTTCAGCCTACCGCTGGCGGCCAGCGGCGCTAGGGTCACAGGTGTCGAGGGCGTGCCCGCCATGGTTGAGCAGGCCAGACAAAATGCCAAACAGGCCGGGCTTGAAGGGTTGCAGTTCTTTTGCGCCGATCTCAGCGCCGACCTCTCGACCGAGCCCTGGCTTGGCAAGGTGGATAAACTGCTGCTGGATCCCGCCCGGGCCGGTGCCTATGAGACGCTTTCTTATCTGAAAAACATCGCGCCCGAGCGAGTGGTGTATGTCTCCTGCAACCCGGCGAGCCTGGCGCGGGACAGCGTCTTGTTGCTCGAGCAAGGTTATCGCCTGGAGCGCCTCAGTGTGTTGGACATGTTTCCCCAGACCCATCACACCGAAGCCATGGCCTTGTTTGTGCGGAATTGATGCTTTTATTGTCTATCGAGTCAATTTTATCAATAAAGGTACTCACGGGGGTTTGACATCCCATCGGGTATGCTCAAGATAGGGAGTCTTGTTGAGTCTGTTAATCGGACACTAAAGGAAGGTGAGATGGTATCTGTTCGCGAAGCACACTTTAAGGATCCTGATTTCAATCTGGATGAGTGGGTTAATCGTTATGTGGCCGACTCCGCCGATGCCGGGCGTTTGTTGGAGCTGATAGCCAAGGTGGAAGCACTGCCTATGGGTAAGTGCAAGCGTCCCAAAGCCGAGCTGCAGGCCAAGGCGCGGGAGATGATAGAGATCCTCGCGCCGCTCAACATGGATATCGAAACTCTGCAGGCTGCCATCTTATTTGTGTTTTTCGAGGTGGGCATAGTCGATGAAGCCAAGCTCACCGAAGACTTTGGCCCCGAGTTGGCAACCTTGGTCAACAGCGTCAAGACCATGGATGCCATAGGTGCACTCAAGGTGGGCAATGACAGCCGCAGCAGCGAACCGCAAATCGACAATATCCGTAAGATGTTGCTGGCCATGGTGGAAGATGTACGCGCCGTGGTGATCAAACTGGCCGAGCGGGTATGCCTGCTGCGGGCCGTGAAAAACGACGATGAAGAAACCCGGGTATTGTTGGCCCGGGAAATTGCCGACATCTACGCGCCGCTGGCCAACCGTTTGGGCATAGGTCAGCTCAAGTGGGAGCTGGAGGATATCTCGTTTCGTTATCTGCATCCCGAGACCTACAAAGAGATTGCCAAGCAGCTGGACGGCAAGCGCCTGGACCGTGAAGTCTTTATCGACAACTTTGTCAATCAGTTGCAAACGCGGCTGGATGAAGAAGGCATTCGTGCCAAGGTCTATGGCCGCCCCAAACATATCTACTCCATCTGGCGCAAGATGCGCGGCAAGCAGCTTAAATTTGACGAGCTGTTTGACGTGCGTGCAGTGCGAATCGTCACCGACCGGCTGCAGGACTGCTACGGTGCGCTCGGTGTAGTGCATACCCTTTGGCACCATATTCCCAGAGAGTTTGACGACTATATTGCCAACCCCAAACCCAACGGCTATCAGTCGATTCACACTGTGGTGGTGGGGCCGGAGGGCAAAACAGTCGAAATCCAAATTCGTACCCAGCAGATGCATGAAGATGCCGAGCTCGGGGTGGCGGCTCACTGGAAATACAAAGAGGGCAATCACTCCGGCAAACAGAGCGGCTACGAAGAGAAAATCAACTGGCTGCGCAAGATTTTGCAGTGGCAGGAAGATGTGGTCGAGAGTGGCAACCTGGTGGAGGAGATCCGGGCCCAGGTCTTCGAAGACAGAGTTTATGTGTTTACCCCGTCCGGTGAAGTGGTGGACTTGCCAGCCGGCTCAACCGTGCTGGACTTTGCCTACTATATCCACTCCCAGGTGGGCCACAAGTGTATTGGCGCCAAGGTCGATGGCCGCATAGTGCCGTTCACCTACCAGGTGGAAACCGGTGAGCGCATCGAGATCATCACCTCCAAGCATCCCAATCCGAAGCGGGATTGGCTTAACCCCAACCTGGGTTATATCAAGACCTCCAGAGCCCGCAGCAAGATCCAACACTGGTTCAAGCAGCAGGACAGGGACAAGAACCTGGTGGCCGGACGCGAGATGCTGGAAGCCGAACTGGCGCGGGTGGGGCTGACACTCAAGGATGTCGGCAGCGCAATTGAGCGCTTCAACATGACCAACATGGATGACCTGTTGGCGGCCATAGGTGGCGGCGATGTGCGCCTCAACCAAGTGGTTAATCATGTACAGAGCCGACTCAGAACTCAGGAGCCTTCTGACGAAGAAGCGGTGGAAGAGCTGGTCAAGAAAGGTCAGCAGAAACCCATAGGCGCCAATCGCGGCCAGATTGAGGTCAATGGTGTCGGTAATCTGATGAGCCATCTGGCGCGCTGCTGTCAGCCGGTGCCCGGTGATGAAATTTTCGGTTTTATTACCAAGGGACGCGGTATTTCGGTGCACAGAGCCGATTGTGAGCAGGTCAAGGAACTGATGCGCGCCCATCCCGAGCGGGTAGTGGATGTGGTCTGGGGCGAAAACTACTCCGGCGGCTACAAAATCCGTATTCGAGTGGTGGCCAATGACAGAACCGGTCTGCTGCGGGATCTCACCTCTGTGCTGGCGGCGGAAAAGTCCAATGTGCTGGCGATGAGTTCCTCATCGGATCTCAAGAACCAGACTGCGGCCATTGAACTTGAGATGGAGCTTTATAACCTCGACGGTTTATCCCGGGTTATTTCCAAGCTGACCCAGATAGACGGGGTAATAGAAGCCCGCAGGCTCTGATGCCGGATTGGTATTCGAGTGACACGAAAAACAGGACGCATAGGTTGCGTCCTGCTGTTTTTTAAGACTTATCAAAGAGTCGTTGGATTGGTAAGCGTATTAGCAACAAAGGAGTAACGGCGGTGGCGGCAGATATCAACGCATTGCTTGAGATTATGGCAAAGCTCAGGGACCCTGAGCTGGGTTGCCCCTGGGACAGGGCGCAGGATTTTGACTCCATAGTGCCCTACACCCTGGAAGAAGCCTATGAAGTGGCCGACGCCATAGAGAGCCGCGACTGGCAGGAGTTACCTTCTGAGCTTGGCGATCTGCTGTTTCAGGTGGTGTTCTATTGTCAGCTTGGCAAGGAAAAGGGCTGGTTTGATTTCGCCACTGTGCTTGAGCGGATATGTAATAAGCTTATCAATCGTCATCCCCATGTGTTTGCCGCCGATACCGACTTGAGTTTTGACTCGGCGCCGGATGCCAAGAACAACTGGGAACGTATCAAGGCGGCCGAGCGTGCCGGGCGCGAGCTGCACTCAGTGCTGGACGATATTCCCAAGGCGCTGCCGGCGTTGGCGCGGGCGGGTAAGATCCAAAAGCGGGTCGCCCGGGTAGGCTTTGATTGGCCCGAGCTTGAGCCTGTGGTCGACAAGGTACAGGAAGAGATTGAAGAAGTGTTGCACGAAGCGCGTCAAGCCACGCCGGATAAGGCCAGGATTGAGGATGAAGTGGGCGACTTGCTGTTTGCTGCGGTGAATCTGGCGCGCCACTTGGGGGTGGATCCCGAGCAGGCTCTCAGAGGGGCCAACAACAAGTTTGAGCGGCGTTTTCGTGCTGTTGAGCAAAAAGCCAATGCCAGTGGCAAGCCGTTTGAAGAACATGATCTGCAGGCACTGGATGCTTATTGGGATCAGGTCAAGCGTGAAGAGCGCGGTGAAATCCAGTAGAAGGCGAAGCCTGGATTAAAAATGCGCGAATGAGATCAGCGCGTAAAAATTATCGTCATTCCTGTTTGGTAAATGGCAGGGGCTTTGATATACTGTCGCCCCGTCCTGGTGCTTTCATTCGAGCACCTATTTATCATTCTTTTTTCTCAGGTTCAGCATGACTACAAGGTATATCTTCGTTACTGGTGGCGTTGTTTCATCACTAGGTAAAGGCATTGCAGCAGCATCGCTCGCGGCAATTTTAGAGGCCAGAGGCCTGAATGTAACCATCATGAAGCTGGATCCTTACATCAACGTTGATCCGGGAACCATGAGCCCAACCCAACACGGGGAAGTATTTGTCACTGAGGACGGCGCAGAGACAGATCTGGACTTGGGCCACTATGAGCGTTTCATCCGTACCAAGATGAACCGCCGCAACAACTTCACTACAGGTCGTATCTACGAGGAAGTGCTGCGCAAGGAGCGTCGTGGTGACTACCTGGGCGCCACTATTCAGGTTATTCCGCACATCACCAACGCCATCAAGGAAAAAGTCCTCGAAGGCGGTGAAGGCCATGATGTCGCCATCGTTGAAATCGGTGGTACTGTGGGTGATATCGAATCTCTGCCTTTCCTCGAGTCTATCCGTCAGTTGGGTGTTGAACTGGGCCGCGATCGCAGCCTGTTTATGCATCTGACTCTGGTGCCTTTTATCGGCCCGGCTCAGGAAGTGAAAACCAAGCCGACTCAGCATTCAGTTAAAGAGCTGCGTTCTATCGGTATTGCGCCGGATATTCTGGTTTGCCGTGGCGACCGCGCTATTCCAGCCACAGAGCGAGCCAAAATCTCCCTGTTCTGTAATGTTGAAGAACGAGCGGTTATCTCCCTCAAAGACGTGGATTCCATCTACAAGATCCCGGCGCTGCTGCGCTCACAAGGGCTGGATGAGCTGGTTGTCAAGCGCTTTGGCCTGAGCTGCCCTGAAGCCGATCTGTCCGAATGGGAAAACGTGGTTTATCAGGAAGCCAATCCAAACAATGAAGTGACCATAGGTATGGTCGGCAAGTACATTGAGCTGCCGGATGCCTACAAGTCAGTCAACGAAGCGCTGAAACATGCCGGCCTCAAAAACCGGGTTTCGGTGAACATCAAATATATCGACTCCCAGACTGTTGAAGTCAAAGGCGTTGAAGTGCTGGAAGGTCTGGATGGCATTCTGGTTCCCGGCGGCTTTGGTGAGCGGGGTGTTGAAGGTAAGATCCTTGCCGCTCAATATGCCCGTGAGAACGAACTGCCATACTTTGGTATCTGTTTGGGTATGCAGGTTGCCCTGATTGAATTCGCCCGTCATGTCGCCGGCATGGAAGGTGCCCACTCTACCGAGTTCAACAAGGAAACCCCTTTCCCTGTTGTGGGCCTGATCACCGAATGGATCGATGAAGAAGGCAATCTGGAGCAGCGTGACGAGGCCTCAGATCTTGGCGGTACCATGCGTCTTGGCGCTCAGCTGTGCCATCTGATTGAAGGCACCAAGGCCGCTGCGGCTTATAAGAGCAACACCTGTATCGAGCGTCACCGCCATCGTTACGAAGTGAACAACGCCTTCCGTGAGCGTCTGGAAAAAGCCGGCTTGGTATTCAGTGGCTTGTCTTCGGATCGCAAGCTGGTAGAGATGATCGAGATACCTGGTCACCCTTGGTTTGTTGCCGGTCAGTTCCATCCGGAATTCACCTCCACACCTCGAGACGGTCACCCTCTGTTTGAAGGTTTTGTCGCCGCCGCCAGTACTTACCAAAAGCGTAATCTGGGTTAAACTAGAAGAGCCGGACTGCTATGGCAGCTCCGGCTTTTTCATCCCCGGCCGCGCCGGGAAGTGTGAAGTGAAAGTCCAATACCCATATGAGAGACGCTGAACGCTCAGATGGGTATGGGTTTTTTCTTTAACTTTAATCGAGGACATTATGGCTAAGATCATTAACGTCATTGGACGCGAAATCATGGATTCTCGCGGTAACCCCACTGTAGAAGCTGAAGTGCATCTGGAAGGTGGTTTCATCGGCATGGCAGCAGCTCCATCAGGTGCTTCTACCGGTAGCCGTGAAGCGCTGGAACTGCGCGATGGCGACAAGGCCCGCTATCTGGGTAAAGGTGTGCTCAAGGCTGTTGACAATGTCAACGGTCCTATCCGTGAAGCCCTGCTGGGTAAAGATGCCACGGCTCAAGCCGAGCTGGATGGCATCATGATCGCGCTGGACGGCACTGAGAACAAAGACAAGCTGGGCGCCAATGCCATTCTGGCTGTGTCTTTGGCTGCTGCCAAGGCCGCTGCTGCCTTCAAAGGTATGCCGCTTTACGCTCACATCGCCGAACTGAACGGGACTCCTGGCCAGTACAGCATGCCGGTTCCTATGATGAACATCTTGAACGGTGGTGAGCATGCCGACAACAACGTCGACATTCAGGAATTCATGGTACAGCCAGTCGGTGCCAAGAGTTTCCGTGAAGCCCTGCGTATGGGCGCTGAAATCTTCCACAACCTGAAGAAGGTGCTCAAGTCCAAGGGCCTGAACACTGCCGTGGGTGACGAAGGTGGTTTTGCGCCTAACCTGTCATCCAACGCCGATGCCCTGGCGGTTATCAAAGAAGCCGTTGAAGCTGCTGGCTACAAACTCGGCACAGATGTGACTCTGGCGCTGGATTGTGCGGCTTCCGAGTTCTACAAAGACGGTAAGTATGACCTGGCCGGTGAAGGCAAGGTATTCGATTCCAACGGTTTCTCTGACTTCCTCAAGTCGCTGACCGAGCAGTATCCTATCGTTTCTATCGAAGATGGCTTGGATGAGTCTGATTGGGATGGCTGGGCTTACCAGACCAAGATCCTTGGTGACAAGATCCAGCTGGTGGGTGATGACCTGTTCGTGACCAACACCAAGATCCTGTCTCGCGGTATCGAGCAGGGTGTTGCCAACTCGATTCTGATCAAGTTCAACCAGATAGGTTCTCTGACCGAGACTCTGGCCGCTATCCGCATGGCCAAGGAAGCCGGTTACACCGCCGTTATCTCTCACCGCTCAGGTGAAACTGAAGATGCGACCATTGCCGACTTGGCAGTAGGTACCGCAGCCGGCCAGATCAAGACCGGCTCTCTGTGCCGCTCTGACCGTGTTGCCAAGTACAACCAGCTGCTGCGTATTGAAGAGCAACTGGGCGCCAAGGCAGCCTACCGCGGCCTGAGTGAGATCAAAGGTCAGGCGTAATTTTCGCCCCCAGCTACAAAAGGCCGCCACTTGGTGGCCTTTTTTGTTGTACTATCAACACTAATCGTATTTTTTAGGGCATGAGCTGAATTTATCACCATGAAACGACTGCTTTTTGTCATCGCCTTGTTGCTGGGGCTACTGCAATATCGTCTTTGGCTGGGAGAAAACAGTCTGCCGGAGTACTTCCATCTTGAGCAGCAGATAGCGGCTCAAAATGACAGCAATGCCAGGCTCGAAGAACGTAACCAGGTACTGAAAGAGGAGATCCGCGATCTGCGCAGCGGTACCGAAGCCCTGGAAGAGCGTGCCCGCAATGAGCTGGGGTTAATCAAGAAGGGTGAAACCTTTTATCGGGTTGTTGGTGGTGAGCAGCGTTCCATGTCCTTGGCCAGTCAGTAGCGGCCCAATTTCAACATAACGGATATCCATGAGCGAATCTATTTCCTCCCGAACCATAGCGGCCGGGGTTCCCAGTGATGAACCAGTGATTGCCATAGTACCGGCAGCGGGAATAGGCAGTCGCATGGGCGCCGACTGTCCCAAGCAGTATCTGCCACTCGCCGGCTCCTGCATTTTGGAGCAAACTCTCAAGGGATTGCTGAGCCACAATGGCATCTCAAGGGTGATAGTGGCACTGAACCCGGAAGATAGCTTCTTTGGCAAACTGGCGGTGGCCAGTCATCCCAAGTTGGAGACAGTCACCGGCGGTAAAGAGCGGGCCGATTCTGTGCTGGCGGCGCTTGAGAGCCTGGTTGCCGACAAGCCATTGCCCGCCAATACCTGGGCCCTGGTACACGATGCCGCCAGACCCTGCCTGACCCATGGCGATATTGATAAGCTGCTTGCTTCACGAAAACAACATCCTCAAGGGGCGATACTGGCTGCGCCGGTGCGCGACACTATGAAACGCAGCGGCGTTGATGGCTGCATCAGTGAAACGGTTGCCAGAGAAGCACTCTGGCATGCGCTAACGCCGCAGCTGTTTCCACTGCTTACTTTGACCGAGGCGCTGAAAGCGGCGCTGGCCGCCGGTGTGCTGGTGACAGACGAAGCCTCGGCGATGGAGTGGCGCGGAGTACACCCGGCACTTATCAGCGGCCGCAGTGACAATATCAAGGTAACCCATCCGGACGACTTGCCGCTGGCAGCGCTTTATCTGGCGCATCAGCGGGGCAACTGAATACAGGAACAAGCAATGAATATACGTATTGGACACGGTTTTGATGTACATAAATTCGGTGGTGAGCCGCCCTTGGTCCTGGGTGGGGTGGAAGTGCCGCACCACACAGGCCTGTTGGCGCACTCGGATGGTGATGTGGTATTGCACGCGATTTCAGATGCCATACTCGGCGCCATGGCGCTTGGTGACATAGGTAAACACTTTCCCGATACAGATGCCGAATTCAAGGGAGCCGACAGCCGGGTGCTGCTGCGTCATTGTTACCGCCTGGCACTGGACAAAGGCTTTCGTCTCGGCAACCTGGATGTGACCATTATTGCTCAGGCGCCCAAGATGGCGCCTCATATTGAAGCCATTCGGCAGATGTTGGCCGAAGATCTGCACACAGATCTCGATTCCATCAACGTCAAGGCGACCACGACAGAAAAACTCGGCTTTACCGGCCGAGGTGAAGGCATTGCGGTAGAAGCCGTGGTGCTGATGTTCGGTATGTAGTACCGACTCATTTACAGGAAAAGATTCAAATAAGATGAATTCATTACACTTTCTCTATGGCAAGCCGCTCTCCAAAGGCGATATGCGCACCAGCAACAGCGATTTTCAGGTGCAGGAAATACTGCCTTTTCTGCCCTCGGGCGAGGGTGAGCACCATCTGCTGCATATTCGTAAAGATGGCCTGAATACGGTTCAGGTGGCCGAGATGCTGGCCAAATTGGCCAAGGTTCATCCCAAAGAGGTGACCTTTGCCGGCCAGAAGGATAAGAATGCCATCACAGAGCAGTGGTTCGGCGTACGAATTCCGGGTAAAGAAACACCGGATTGGCTGAGTCTTAACAGTGAGTCCATCACGGTATTGAGTGCGGCGCGTCATAACAAGAAGCTGCGCATTGGTGCGCTTTCCGGTAACCGTTTCAAGCTGGTTCTGCGCCAGATAACTCAGCCGGAAGATGTATTGCAGCGGCTGGAGTCGATTGCCGAGGGGGGCGTACCCAACTATTTCGGTGAACAGCGCTTTGGCCACAACGGCCGCAACATAGAAATGGCGCGGCAGATGCTGCAGGGGCGCAAGGTGAAAGACAGAAACAAGCGCTCCATCTACCTGTCGGCGCTGCGCTCATTATTGTTCAATCAACTGGTCTCTCAGCGCCTGGCGACCCATGGGCTTGAGTGTCTCGACGGTGATTGTGTCATGCTGGCCGGCAGCCGCAGTTTCTTTGTTGCCGAGCGCTGGGATGAGGTATTGCAACAAAGGCTGGCAGAGAAAGATATTTTGCTGTCGGCGCCCATGTGGGGTAGGGGGCAGCCACTCAGCAGTGCCGATGCCTTGGCCTTTGAGGCTCAGGTACTGGCCGAATACAGCGCCGATTGTGAAGGCCTGGAAAAAGCTGGGCTCGAGCAGGAAAGGCGACCACTGTTGCTGCGCCCCGAAGGGATGAAGTACCAGTTTATCGAGCCGGACACACTGGAGCTGGAGTTCAGCCTTCCTGCGGGCAGCTTTGCAACCTCAGTGCTGCGGGAACTGCTCGACTATGATGATGTGACCGAACGTCTGTGGCGTGAGCGCCAGGCGGTTCAGGAAGGAAACCCTGCATGAAAATCTTGGTCAGCAACGATGATGGGGTAACGGCACCTGGGATCCGCGCTCTATCGGAAGCCTTGTCAGCCGTTGCCGAAGTGCTCACTGTGGCGCCGGATCGCAACTGCTCCGGTGCCAGCAACTCTTTAACCTTGACGAATCCCTTAAGGATTAATAAGTTAGACAATGGCTACATCTCGGTAAACGGCACGCCTACCGATTGCGTTCATCTGGCGATTCGCGAACTCTATGAAGGTGAACCCGACATGGTGGTCTCGGGTATCAATGCCGGTGCCAATATGGGAGACGATACCCTCTACTCAGGCACAGTTGCGGCGGCGATGGAAGGGCGTTTTCTGGGGTTGCCGGCAGTGGCCGTATCCCTGGTGGGCCGTGAGCTTACGCATTATGACAGTGCGGCGGCCTATGCGGTGAAGATCATAATGGGGCTTAAGAAGCATCCTATTGCCTCGGATCAGATCCTCAATATCAATGTGCCGGATCTGCCTCTCGATGAAATCAAGGGGATACGGGTTACTCGGCTCGGCGCCCGGCATAAGGCTGAGGGGATGGTCAGAGCCAGAGATCCTCACGGCCGCGAGGTATTTTGGTTGGGGCCACCCGGGATTGAACTGGATGTGGGTGAAGACACAGACTTTTATGCCGTGTCTCAGGGATATGTATCCATCACCCCATTAACTGTAGATTTAACCGCCTATCGGCAGCTTTCACAATTGCAACACTGGATAGAAAAACTATGACCCGGGTAGCCTCCACATCGGCACTGAACTTAACCAGAAAACTGCAGGAAGCAGGGATCCGTCACCCGGGTCTGTTGCAGGTGGTGGCCAAAACCCCCAGAGAGTTGTTTCTTGATGGTGCCTTGGCGCACAAGGCTTATGAAAACACCGCTCTACCCATAGGCTCGGGCCAGACAATATCCCAGCCTTATATTGTGGCGAGAATGACGGAGTTATTGTTGGAGCATAATCCTGCCAAGGTGCTTGAAATAGGTACCGGTTCAGGATATCAGGCAGCAGTACTGGCGCAGTTGGTGCCAGAGCTTTGCACGGTTGAGCGGATCAAAAGCCTGCAAATTCAGGCTCGCCAACGCCTCAAACGCTTGGATCTGCATAATGTGGCCTTCAAATACGGTGATGGCTGGCAAGGTTGGCCCAACAGGGCGCCCTTCGATGCCATCATGGTGACAGCGGCGGCCTCTGACATTCCCACAGCCTTGCTGGAACAGTTGGCAGAGGGGGGCGTACTGGTGATCCCCGTTGGTGATGAGAGCCAACAGTTGCTTAAGATCCGCCGGGAGAAGGGACAGTTTATTTCCCAAGTGGTCGAAGCGGTAAAATTTGTTCCCTTAATCAGTGGCGGTTTGGCCTGATAGTCATTAAAGCATGCAGGAGTATTCTTGAGCCCATTGCATTCCAGCCAGTTTCTGCATAAAAAGGCGTCATTTCTTTGTCGCCTTGGCTCAGTGCTATTGGTCACTCTGGTTTCTGGATGCAGTTTTCAGGCTCAGAGGCCGGCTCCGGTCGAATCCATTTATGGCGTAAAACGGCCGGCGATCGAAAGAGGTTCTATTCGCTCTGACACTTATAAGGTGAAAAAGGGCGATACCCTCTACTCCATCGCTTGGGGGGCCGGTAAAGACTATGCACAAATAGCCAAGTTAAATCAGCTAGATAAGTCTTATACCATCTACCCTGGCCAAGTGCTCATTCTCGATGGTAAAAAAAATGTTAAATCGAATTCACAGCCGAGTTCGAGTAAAAACTCCAAATCCAAACCTCAAAAACCAAAAGATAAGATCTATAAAAAACAGACGGTTAAGCAGAAACAAGCCGTCGCTCAAGCCAAGCAAAATAAGCCGAAAAACACACTTGATCCCAAACCAAAGTCTGCTTACCCTGTATCCAATGGTAAACAGAATGTTAACCACGTTGTCCACAAGCCGAGTTCGACTCTGCCGGACAAAGTCAGTCGCTGGATATGGCCAGTCAATGGTCGGGTGATTGGCGCCTTCTCTGCCAAAGAGCAGGGAAACAAAGGAATCAAGATAGCAGGCAACCGAGGCGATATTATTAAAGCCACTGCCGATGGTCGGGTAGTCTATGCGGGTAATGCTTTGCGGGGTTATGGAAACCTCGTCATTATCAAGCATAGTGATGACTATCTCAGTGCTTACGCCCACGCCGATAAGATCTTGGTCAAGGAAAAGCAGCATGTGTCCGCTGGGCAAACTGTTGCGAAGATGGGAAGTACAGGCACCAACCAGGTCATGCTGCACTTTGAGATCCGCTACCATGGTCAGTCTGTTAATCCACTTAATTATTTACCCAAACGCTGATTGTTTGGGAGCCAAAGTTGGCATATGGAGGATAAAAAGCGATGTAAATTAGTTTGTTAAGGTTTGGGAGAGAATATTATGAGCCGCAAAAATGCTAGCGCACCCGTGGAAGAGCTTGTAGATTTATCCGTAAACGACACGGAAGTGGCGTCGAAGAAGGAAGAAGCTCTGGCCGAAATGGTTCAGGATGACCTGCAAAAGAACTTAGACGCGACCCAACTTTATCTGAGTGAAATCGGATTTTCCCCCTTGCTGAGTGCAGAAGAAGAAGTCTTTTTCTCGCGCAAGGCCCTCAAAGGTTGTGAAAAATCACGCAACCGCATGATCGAAAGTAATTTACGCCTCGTGGTTAAAATAGCCCGCCGTTACAACAACCGTGGCTTGGCACTCTTGGATCTGATTGAAGAAGGCAATCTTGGTCTGATCCGTGCCGTAGAGAAGTTCGACCCCGAGCGCGGATTCCGTTTCTCCACTTATGCCACCTGGTGGATCCGCCAGACCATAGAGCGAGCCATAATGAATCAGACCCGCACCATACGTCTGCCTATTCATGTGGTGAAAGAGCTCAATGTGTATCTGCGTACAGCCCGGGAGTTGGCTCATAAGCTGGATCACGAACCCACAGCCGAAGAGATAGCTGAAAAGCTGGAACTGCCGAGCAGTGATGTCAGCAAGATGCTGAAGCTGAATGAGAGGATCACCTCGGTCGACACCCCGATAGGCGGTGACAACGACAAGGCTCTGCTCGATGTGTTGGCGGATGATGATGAGATGACGCCGGATGCCCAGGTGCAGGAAGAAGACATTTCCAACTCAGTGGTTAAGTGGCTCAATGAGCTCAATACCAAGCAAAGAGAAGTGCTTGCCAGACGCTTTGGCCTACTGGGATATGAACCTTCTACTCTGGAAGATGTGGGCTCGGAAATTGGCCTGACCCGTGAAAGAGTGCGGCAAATTCAGGTGGAGGCATTGAAACGCCTGCGCGACATACTCTCCTCTCAGGGGTTGTCGGTAGAGGCCCTGTTCAAGGCCTAAAGCAACTTACCATCCTTTGTAATAAAAAGAAGGGACGCATTGCGCCCCTTTTTTCTTGTATTTACAAGCCACAGCGATAGCTGGAGTAGCGGACTTAGTTTGCCAACGCCTTGAGTTTATAGATTAGGTCCAGCGCCTCTCTTGGGCTGAGTTCATCCGGGTTCAGCCTGCCAAGCAGAAGTTCAAGCTCAGATGGCGGCGTTTCCAGTTGCAGTGTGGCCTGCGCCGGGACATGGGGTTCTTGACCGTGATCGCGACTTTCAAGTTGCTGCAGTTTCAATTTGGCGGCCTTGATCACCGAGGCCGGAACACCGGCCAGTGAAGCAACCTGCAAACCATAGCTCTTGCTGGCGGCCCCTTCCTGCACGGCGTGCATAAAGACTATGCTGTCGCCATGCTCCATGGCATCCAGATGTACATTGGCAACCTGGGGCATCAATTCTGCCAACTGAGTCAGCTCGAAGTAATGGGTGGCAAACAGTGTCATGGCACCGAGTCGCTGAGCCAGATACTCTGCCGCCGACCAGGCCAGTGACAAGCCGTCATAGGTGGAGGTGCCACGGCCAATCTCATCCATCAGCACCAGACTCTCTGCGGTCGCATTGTGGAGAATATTGGCCGTTTCTGTCATTTCCACCATAAAGGTGGAGCGGCCCGAGGCCAGATCGTCCGAGGCGCCGATACGGGTGAAGATCCTGTCAACAGGCCCCAGAATTGCCTTATCTGCCGGCACAAAGCTGCCGATATGCGCCATCAGGGTGATCAGCGCCACCTGACGCATGTAAGTGGACTTACCGCCCATATTGGGGCCTGTGACTACCAACATTTTACGTTCAGGGCTAAGAGTTACCGGGTTGGCGATAAAGGGAGCCTGGCTGACTCGCTCAACTACTGGGTGACGCCCGGCTTCAATATGTATGCCCGGCTTATCGCTCAATTCCGGCTGGTTGTAGTTGAGACTGTCGGCCCGCTCGGCAAAGTTGCTCAGTACATCCAACTCGGCCGCTGCCATGGCAAAGGCCTGCAACTCGCTGAGCTTGGGTAGCAGGAGATCGAACAGCTCGTCCCAAAGCTGTTTTTCCAGTGCCAGCGCCTTGCCCTGACTGGAGAGTACTTTCTCTTCATACTCTTTCAGCTCGGGGATGATATAGCGCTCGGTGTTTTTCAATGTCTGGCGTCTCTGGTAGCTCAGAGGCACCAGTGCCGACTGGCCGCGGGAAACTTCGATATAGTAGCCGTGTACCCGGTTGAAACCGACTTTCAGGGTGGCTATTCCCGTTTGCTCTTTTTCCCTGACTTCCAACTGTTGCAGATAGTCACTGGCGCCTTCACTGAGGCGGCGCCATTCATCCAGTTCGGCATGATAACCATCGCGGATCACGCCGCCATCACGAATGAGTACCGGTGGGTTGTCGACAATGGCCCGCTCCAGCAGCGCGAGTTCTTCAGGGAATTCACTGAGCTGGCGTTTCAAACGGCCAAGTTCGGGGCTTTGCGTATTTGCCAATAGTTGCTGCAGTTGCGGCAACAGCGCCAGCGCTTGCCGCAGACGGGCAAAGTCTCTCGGGCGGGCGCTTCTCAGAGCTAGGCGCGCCATGATCCGCTCCACATCACCGAGCGCCTTGAGGTCATCATGCAACGGTTCGAACAGGCAGCTGGCAATCAACTCCGCCACAGCGGTTTGCCGCAGGCCTATCTGTTGATGATCTCTGAGTGGCTGATGGATCCAACGCTGTAACATCCTACTGCCCATGGGGGTAGCGGTTGCATCCAGCACCGAAGCCAAAGTATTGTCCCGGCCACCGGCAAGGTTCACCGTCAGTTCCAGATTCCGACGGGTGGCGGCATCCAACACTATGCTGTCGCTCTGGTTAAAGCGGGTAATGGCATTGATATGGGGCAGGGCGGTGCGCTGGGTATCTTTGACATACTGCATCAGGCAGCCGGCGGCCTGCAGTGACAGCCTGGCGTCTGTTATGCCAAAACCACGCAGATCTTTGGTGCCAAACTGATCCAGCAACAATCGCATGCTGGTATCCAAGTCAAACTCCCACTCGGGACGACGGCGTTTGCCCTTGATGCCGGCAATCAGGCTTTGTTGGGAAAAGTCTTCGCTGTAGAGCAGCTCGGCCGGTTTGGTGCGTTGCAGCTCGGCCTCCAATGATTCAAGGGTGGCCAGCTCGGCAATCACAAAACGGCCGGAGGCCACATCCAGGGTGGCGTAGCCAAAACCGTTCTTGCCTGCGTAGACGGCGGCCAGCAAGTTATCCTGACGTTCTTGCAGCAGCGCTTCATCGGTGAGGGTTCCGGGAGTGACTATGCGCACCACTTTGCGCTCGACCGGCCCTTTGGACGTGGCCGGGTCACCAATCTGCTCACAGATGGCAACCGACTCACCGAGCTGCACCAGCTTGGCGAGATAACCTTCCACCGCATGATAGGGAATACCCGCCATAGGAATAGGATCGCCGCCACTCTTGCCCCTGGCCGTCAGTGAAATACCCAAGAGCTCGGAGGCTTTTTTGGCATCATCGTAAAACAGCTCGTAAAAGTCCCCCATGCGATAAAACAGCAGCATTTCGGCATGCTGCGCCTTCATCGACAGATACTGGCGCATCATCGGGGTGTGTTTTTCCAAATCCGGGTTATCCATAGGCGTGATCACTGCATTCATGGGAGCTTTCAGATGTTTCCTTGACTGTTTTTCCAAGAGCGGTTGCCCTTTCGACAATGGCGCCAATAGTATCAGTTATTCATCACTGAACCAGTCGTGGGCGGGTAAATTTTATGCTTTCGGTCACAAGTGATTGATCCGCAAGCGGCCTTTAAATAAATTATCACCAGCACTTGATACTGTATGATTGTACAGTATACTAGGTGGCAGATTGGTATTTACGCCAAAGCTCTTAAAAGGAGCGGCAACATAGATTTCAGGCGGCGCATTGCGCCGCAATCAAGAGGGAACAGGAATGAAAATAGATCCAAACAAAGAGAAGGCGTTGAACGCAGTTCTGGGACAGATAGAGAAGCAGTTCGGTAAAGGTTCTATCATGAAGCTGGGTGAAGACAGAACCATGGATGTCGAAACCATCTCTACCGGTTCGCTTTCTCTGGACGTGGCTCTGGGGGCCGGCGGTCTGCCAATGGGCCGTATCGTTGAGATCTATGGTCCTGAATCTTCTGGTAAAACAACCCTGACACTGGAAGTGATTGCTGCGGCGCAGCGTGAAGGCAAAGTGTGTGCCTTTATCGATGCCGAACACGCACTGGATCCTATCTACGCCAAGAAGCTGGGCGTGGATATCGATAACCTCCTGTGTTCTCAGCCAGATACAGGTGAACAGGCGCTGGAGATCTGTGACGCGCTGACTCGCAGTGGCGCCGTCGATGTCATCATTGTTGACTCAGTGGCGGCGCTGACGCCCAAGGCTGAAATCGAAGGTGAAATCGGTGATTCCCACATGGGTCTGGCGGCCCGTATGATGAGCCAGGCAATGCGTAAGCTGGCCGGTAACCTCAAGCAGTCTAACACTCTGCTTATCTTCATCAACCAGATCCGGATGAAGATAGGGGTCATGTTCGGTAACCCTGAAACCACCACAGGTGGTAACGCCCTTAAGTTCTACGCCTCCGTTCGTCTCGATATCCGCCGTACAGGCGCTATCAAAGAGGGCGACGAGGTTGTTGGTAACGAAACTCGGGTTAAAGTGGTTAAGAACAAGATTGCCGCCCCCTTCAAACAAGCCGATTTCCAAATTCTCTATGGTCAGGGGATCAACCGTACCGGTGAGTTGGTTGACCTGGGCGTAGCCCACAAGCTGGTGGAAAAATCCGGCGCCTGGTACAGCTACAAAGGTGACAAGATAGGTCAAGGCCGCGCCAATGCCGGTAAGTTCCTCAAGGAAAATCCTGAAGTGGCTGCCGAAATCGAAGCGGCACTGCGTGCCAAACTGCTCAGCAAAGCAGAAGCGGCACCTGCCAGCGCCGAGACAGGTGAAGGCAATGTCGATCTGGAAACCGGAGAAGTCTTCTGAGCCAGTCGGTAATGGATGTTGCGGTCGCGCTATTGGCGCGCCGCGACTATGGCCGCGAGCAACTCAAGAGCCGCTTGCTGGACAAGGGCTTTGAGTCGCCGGAAGTTGAACAGACTTTGGATGCTCTGGAAGCCAAAGGTTTTATCGATGATCAGCGTTTCGCTGCAGCCTTGCTGCGCAGCCATATTGCCAAGGCCCACGGCCCGGGGAAAGTGCGTCAGGCACTGATGCAAAAGGGCTTAAATAAACAATGTATTGAGCAGGTTTTGGATGCCAGTGATTGTGACTGGTTTGCCTTGGCCCGTACGCGCGCGCTGAAGAAATTCGGTGATAGTCCCGCAGATGATATGAAAGAAAAAGCTCGTCGAATTCGTCACTTGATGGGGCAGGGCTTTAGTTATGATCAAGTGGCATATGCCCTTGAATATGACCCTTACGACTGACTTTTCCCTCTATCACAATTGCCCCTTCACAACTAAGCTTACCGCTGCTAAAGCATCCCAAACTGACCTTGTTTTACAAAACCCCAGCATTTACTTTCCTTGAGTTGCAGTCGTTGTTTGCACGCCAAAGTAACACTCAGCTGTTAACACTCCGTTCTGGCGCTTTTAGCTGACTTTATCTGTCCCGTTAAAACTTGCCGTAGCCTTCAGGGCTCCATCCCCTGAGTGATTCCGCGCCTGTGGCAAATGGTATTTGCTGACTCAGGTTATTGGGTTTCGGCTTATGCCGCTAACGCTCTCTGTACCTTGGCTGTATCAGGCGTCATACCCTGCGCAATCTAATTGGTATTCTGGCGCTGCATGCTTATAATGCTTGGCAAAAGAGCGCTTGAGTGGCCGGGCGACGCACGCCTTTAGACCACTTTTTATACATTATTCAGGCTTAAGCAACTCAGGACGATTTATGTACCAAACCACAGCAGCACTCAGAAGTGCTTTCCTGGAGTTTTTCCGCAAGAATGGCCATCAGGTAGTCGACAGCAGTTCACTGGTGCCAGGCAATGACCCCACTTTGTTGTTCACCAACGCCGGGATGAACCAGTTTAAAGACGTATTCCTCGGTATGGACAAGCGCAGCTATAGCCGCGCTACCACTTCGCAGCGTTGTGTTCGCGCCGGTGGTAAACATAACGACCTGGATAACGTGGGTTATACGGCCCGTCACCACACCTTCTTTGAGATGCTGGGTAACTTTAGCTTCGGTGATTACTTCAAAGAAGATGCCATTCGCTTTGCCTGGACCTTCTTGACTGAAGAGCTCAAGCTGCCCAAGGAACGTCTGTGCGTTACCGTTTATCAATCTGATGATGAAGCCTTTGATATCTGGAACAAGCAGATAGGGGTTCCCGCCGAGGACATTATCCGTATCGGCGACAACAAGGGCGCACCTTATGCTTCAGATAACTTCTGGCAGATGGGAGATACAGGTCCTTGTGGACCTTGTACCGAAATATTCTATGATCACGGTGCTCACATTCCTGGTGGCCGCCCAGGTACACCGGAAGAGGATGGTGACAGATTCATTGAGATCTGGAACATAGTCTTCATGCAGTACAACCGTCAGGCCGATGGTGTGATGGAGCCTCTGCCCAAGCCTTCAGTCGATACAGGTATGGGTATAGAGCGTATTGCCGCCATTATGCAAGGCGTGCATTCCAACTATGAAATTGACGTGTTCCGCACTCTGATTGCCAAAACGGCCGAGATCATCGGCGTGACAGATCTGGAAAACAAATCCCTGCGGGTTATCGCCGACCACATTCGCTCTTGCGCCTTCCTGATTGCCGATGGTGTGATGCCGTCCAATGAAGGCCGGGGTTATGTACTGCGGCGTATTATCCGCCGCGCCGTGCGTCACGGTAACAAACTGGGCGCCACAGACACCTTCTTCTACAAGCTGGTACCTACACTAATTGACGTGATGGGCGATGCTGCCAAGGGCCTTAAGGCGACTCAGAGCATAGTGGAAAAGGCGCTGAAAGCCGAAGAAGAACAGTTTGCCCGTACACTTGAGCGTGGTCTGGGTATTTTGGATGCTGCTTTGTCTGAGCTTAAAGGCGATACCTTGGATGGTGAAACCGTATTCAAGCTCTACGATACCTATGGTTTCCCTATGGATTTGACCGCTGATGTTTGCCGCGAGCGTAATATCAAGGTCGATGAAGATGGTTTTGATGCGGCGATGGCCGAGCAGCGTAGCCGGGCTCAGGCCGCCGGTCAGTTTGGTGCCGATTACAACGCCGGGCTGAAGATTGATGCCGACAGTGAGTTCTGCGGTTACAGTGAACTCAGCGGCAATGGCAAGGTTATCGGCATCTATGTCGATGGTCAGGCGGTCGACACTCTGGATGCCGGTCAGCAAGCGGTTATTGTGCTGGATAAGACTCCATTTTATGGCGAGTCGGGTGGCCAGGTAGGCGATAAGGGCCAACTGACAGCCGAAGGTTTGCTGTTTGAGGTGAGCGACACCCAAAAGTATGCCCAGGCCACAGGTCATATCGGCCAACTGAGCCAAGGCAAACTGACTCTGGGTCAGGAGTTGCTTGCGCAAGTCGATAAGAAACTGCGCCATCGCACCCAGCTGAACCACTCAGTGACTCACCTGCTGCACGCCGCGCTGCGTCAAGTATTAGGTGAGCATGTGACTCAGAAAGGTTCATTGGTGGAGCCTGAGCGTCTGCGTTTCGACTTCTCTCACTTTGAAGCGGTTAAGCCTGAAGAGCTCAAGGCGGTTGAGGAGATGGTCAATACCCAGATCCGTCGTAACCACGAGCTGAAAACGGCTGAGATGGACATAGAGCAGGCCAAAGCCAAGGGCGCTATGGCCTTGTTCGGTGAGAAATACGACGCCCAGGTTCGGGTTGTGACCATGGGAGACTTTTCTATTGAGCTTTGTGGTGGTACCCATGTGGGCCGCACCGGTGACATAGGTCTGTTCAAGATCACTTCCGAAGGCGGTATCGCCGCCGGTATTCGCCGTATTGAAGCAGTCACAGGTGCTGCTGCCATGGCCTTCGTCGCCGAGCAACAGCAAGAGTTGAGTGATGCTGCTAACTTGCTGAAAGCAGACAGTCACTCAGTGGTAGCCAAGCTTAAGGCGCAGTTGGAGCGTAGCCGCCAACTGGAAAAAGAGATTGCTCAACTCAAAGACAAACTGGCCGCCGCGGCCAGTGCCGATATGATTTCCGATGCGCAAGAGATTGCCGGAGTCAAGGTGTTGGTGAAACAGGTCGAAGGCATTGACCCTGGCTCTCTGCGTGGTCTGCAGGACGAGCTCAAGCAGAAGCTGCAATCTGGCATAGTGGTGCTGGGTCTGGCTCATGGCGACAAAGTAAACCTTATCGCCGGGGTGACTAAAGACTTGACCGCTAAGGTGAAGGCCGGTGAATTGGTGGCCATGGTGGCTGCGCAGGTTGGTGGCAAGGGCGGTGGCCGTCCCGATATGGCTCAGGCTGGTGGTAGTGAAGTTGCCAACTTGCCTCAGGCATTGGCATCGGTAACGCCTTGGCTGACTGAACGTCTGGCATAATTTCGCCACCAACGAGGTCTATGTGACACAAGAAGTACGTTCAGGCAGTAACGAGCGACTGTATGTCAAAAAGTTCGGCGGCACCTCGGTAGGCTCGATTGAGCGTATCGAGGTGATTGCCGAGCAGATTGCCAAAGCTCAATTGAGCGGCGAGCATCAGGTGTTGGTGCTCTCTGCCATGGCTGGTGAAACCAACCGTTTGTTTGCACTGGCGGGGCAGATTGACCCCGATGCATCGGCGCGGGAGATGGACATGCTGGTCTCCACCGGCGAGCAGGTGAGTATTGCGCTGATGGCGATGGCGTTGGCAAAACGTGGCGTCAAGGCCAAGTCGCTCAATGCCGCCCAGGTGCAAATCCACACCAATAGCCAGTTTGGCCGTGCCAGTATCGAACGAGTTGACGTTCAGTATCTGCTGGAATTGCTGGCCCAGGGAATTATCCCGATAGTGGCCGGCTTCCAGGGTCGGGATCAATTCGGGGAAGTGACCACTCTTGGGCGCGGAGGCTCGGATACCACTGCTGTGGCATTGGCTGCCGCGCTCAAGGCGCAGGAATGTCAAATTTTTACCGATGTGGCTGGTGTCTATACCACAGATCCCAATATTGAACCGAGCGCACAAAAGCTTGATGCCATCAGTTTCGAAGAGATGCTGGAGATGGCTCGGTTGGGAGCCAAGGTGTTGCACCCGGATTCAGTCTCTTATGCCGAGCGCTTTCGGGTTCCCTTGCGGGTGCTTTCCAGCTTTGAACCTGGCAGTGGCACCCTGATCCGTTTCGATGCCTGTGAAGACAAGAGTAATCAAGTAGCGGGTATCGCTTGCAGTAAAGGGCAGGCGATGCTGAGTCTGAGTCGCACCGACGATTCACCGGACCCCTTTGCGGCAGTATTTTCACTGCTGGCCGAAAATGGTGTGGAAGTGGATCTGGTGACCAAGGCGGGTACAGATGACAGCGTCAGCTTTACCTTGGATGCCAGCAGGCTCCCTTGGGCGTTAAAGGCGCTCGATGAACCGGAACTTGGAACATCGTTTGGCCCATTGGTGTTTGAAAAAGCCCTGGCAAAGGTGTCTGTAATAGGTGCCGGCGTGCATCGCAGGGCCGAGGCAACCGCCAAGGTGTTTGATATCTTGGGGAATGAAGGAATTCATGTTAAGTTGATGGCAACATCAGAGATAAAGCTGTCAGTGGTAATAGATGAATCGGATTTACACAGGGCAGTTCGGGTGTTACATCACGCTTTTGAACTAAATAAGGTGTAATTAAACAACGGATTTAGTATTGAATACTATTAATTTATACTAAGCTCACCTTATAATAATGGTTACGACGGATGAGCGCCGTGTGTAGAAGATATGGAAACTAGAGGAGCAATCGAATGCTGATTTTGACTCGTCGTGTTGGCGAAACACTGATGATTGGTGACGAGGTCACAGTGACAGTGCTGGGTGTGAAGGGGAATCAGGTACGTATAGGTGTGAATGCACCCAAAGAAGTTTCTGTGCACCGTGAAGAGATTTATCAGCGTATTCAGTCTGAGAAAACAGGAACACCTTCTGAAGGTGGTAACTTCTGAGGCGACATAAAGTGAACCTCCGTCAGGAATAGAAGAGTCAGTTTTTAAACTGGCTTTTTTATTTTCTGGAGCCGGAAAACCCTTGATAGCACAGGATTTGCGCGTTATTTAGGTCAGGTGATTAAAAACAGGACAAACGGAAAAGGTTTCGGAAAAAGGGTTTGACTTATTTTCTTCAAACAGTAATATGTGCGCCAAGAAAACGGAGAGGTGGCCGAGTGGCCGAAGGCGCTCCCCTGCTAAGGGAGTATGGGCTTTATCTCCCATCGAGGGTTCGAATCCCTCCTTCTCCGCCATTTCTTAACGTAAAATATGCGCATGTAGCTCAGCTGGATAGAGTACCTGGCTACGAACCAGGCGGTCGGAGGTTCGACTCCTTCCATGCGCACCATTTTCCGTTTTAGCAGTAAAGAATACAATTCGCGCATGTAGCTCAGCTGGATAGAGTACCTGGCTACGAACCAGGCGGTCGGAGGTTCGACTCCTTCCATGCGCGCCACTTCTGCTTTAGTTTTCCAAGATGATCAAGCGCATGTAGCTCAGCTGGATAGAGTACCTGGCTACGAACCAGGCGGTCGGAGGTTCGACTCCTTCCATGCGCACCATCTGGAACCTTAAAGGCTGCTAAGAAAAATTGATTATCTGAAAGCGCATGTAGCTCAGCTGGATAGAGTACCTGGCTACGAACCAGGCGGTCGGAGGTTCGACTCCTTCCATGCGCACCAGATATCAAGTAAAGTACGCAATAGATTTAAGCGCATGTAGCTCAGCTGGATAGAGTACCTGGCTACGAACCAGGCGGTCGGAGGTTCGACTCCTTCCATGCGCACCAATTTATGCGGAGAGGTGGCCGAGTGGCCGAAGGCGCTCCCCTGCTAAGGGAGTATGGGCTTTATCTCCCATCGAGGGTTCGAATCCCTCCTTCTCCGCCATTCTTTACTATACTCTGAGAGCTAAGCTTTCTGAGTTCCGGATTAAGCGCATGTAGCTCAGCTGGATAGAGTACCTGGCTACGAACCAGGCGGTCGGAGGTTCGACTCCTTCCATGCGCGCCAAATAGCAAAGAAGTAAGACGCCCCGCAATAGCGGGGCGTTTTGCTATCTGTTTCTTACTCGCCTGCAATTTCCTAGCTATCCACCGTGCCTTATCCGTAAGCTTGATACAGAGACACAGGCCCACTGAAAGTCCGGGATGTAACAAGTTCTGGATAGAGAACCTATTTTCATCATCAAGTACCATGCTTTGTTCTTCATACCGTCGAAATTCGTACCCGCCATTGCTTAAAGCAGAGCCGCTGAGTCGCTTGGTTTCTAGGCAAACTCATCACAGACAGTTTTATCGCTTATGGCGAACACATCCGGGAAAGGCTTTAAAACCATTTGTATTCACAAGTCCCCTATGTTGAAACTTGCCGCCCTTGCCGGTATTCGCGATATCATCTTCCCTTCGTTCTGGTTTGAGTTTTGGTTTTTCATCAAAAATCTTAAATGAATATTTATGAATCATTATTCCCTATGAGGTTTTATTGATTTGTTTTGGTATGACCAATTTACATTGGGGAGGTTTTTTTGTTATAGATTGGTTATCGCTTTTGACCTAAGTCACATGGTTAGGTGCAACTTGGCCTGTTAGGCTAAAACAAGCAGTGATTGAAAATCACATTTTTTCGCATATTTACCATTATTGTCCGGCTGGGGTGCCATGTTCTGTCATCTCAGACCAGACTTAGACATGGAAAGGCCTGCCGCGCCATTAACAAAATGAGGAAGATATGATGTCGCTTTCTGAGCAACTCGTGGAAGCTGTGGGGATTATGCTGCTTGGTATGGGGCTGGTTTATCTGTTCTTGGGGCTGCTGATCTTGGGGATCCGGGTATCGGCCCATTATCTGGCACCTAAACCCAGCTTGGAGGATAAGAACCAAACTCAGGAAAGGGCCAAGGCACAATCTGCAGTCGTCGCCCAGGCAGGTGCACCAACGCCGCAACAGTTGGCAGCCATTAGTTGTGCCATTCACCAATACCGCAAACAGGCTTAATTGCCGCAATCTGATGGATAAAAAAGATGAGTAAAGCTTTAGCATTAACCGACGTTGTCCTGCGGGATGCCCACCAGTCATTGTTGGCAACCAGAATGCGTATCGAAGATATGTTGCCGATTGCATCCAAGTTGGACAGTGTCGGCTTTTGGTCCCTGGAGTCCTGGGGCGGTGCAACCTTTGATGCCTGTATCCGTTATCTGGGTGAAGACCCATGGGAGCGGATCCGGGCGCTGAAACAAGCCATGCCCAACACCCGGCAGCAGATGTTATTGAGGGGCCAGAACTTGCTGGGTTATCGCCATTACAGTGACGACTTGGTGACCCGGTTTGTGGAGCGCGCCCATGACAGCGGGGTCGATGTATTCCGGGTGTTCGATGCCATGAATGATGTGCGCAACTTGCAAGCCGCGCTGAAAGCCGTGATTGATGTTGGCGCTCATGCACAGGGCACAATTTCTTACACCACAAGCCCCGTACATACACTGCAAACCTGGTTGACCATGGCCAAGCAATTGGAAGATATGGGCTGCCATTCACTCTGTATCAAGGACATGGCCGGTTTGCTCAAGCCGATGGAGGCATTTGAGCTAATAAGCCGCTTGAAGTCGGAAACCGATCTCTTGATCACCATGCAGTGCCATGCCACTACAGGGTTATCAACCGCAACCTATCAAAAGGCGATTGAGGCAGGCATTGATGTTCTGGATACTGCCATCTCTTCCATGAGCCAAACCTATGGTCACAGTGCCACCGAAACCTTGGTTGCCATGGTTGAAGATACCGATAGGGCGACAGGCTATGACTTGGCACTGCTGGAGGAGATAGCCGCCTATTTCCGTGAGGTCAGAAAAAAATATGCCCGTTTCGAAGGGGCACTCAAGGGCATAGATTCACGCATTCTGCGGGCTCAAGTGCCGGGTGGCATGCTGACCAATATGGAAAACCAGCTCAGAGAGCAAGGCGCCGAGGACAAGCTGGATCTGGTGCTCGAGGAGATCCCAAGGGTGCGGGAAGATCTGGGTTTTATTCCTCTGGTGACCCCCACCTCCCAGATTGTCGGTACTCAGGCGGTAATCAATGTGCTGATGGGCGAGCGCTATAAGTCGCTGACCAAGGAGACGGAAGGTGTACTCAAGGGCGAATATGGCGCCACCCCGGCCAAGGTGAACAGTGAATTGCAACAGCGGGTGTTGCAGGGGGCCGAGCCTGTCAGTTGCCGCCCGGCCGATCTGCTCGCGCCCGAGCTTGAACATCTGCGGGCCGAACTGGCCGAAAAAGCGTTGGCGCAAGGTTTGAGCCTCAGCGAAGAGCGCGACGATGATGTGCTGACTTATGCGCTGTTCCCGCAAATCGGCCTGCAGTTTATTAAGAACCGTGGCAATCCAGCGGCATTTGAACCTAAGCCAGAATTGGAAGCTCCTCTGTCACAAACAACTCAAACCAAGGTCGGTGGTCGTCAGCCGGAGGTTTATACCGTAGATGTGCAGGGCCAGCGCTTTGTGGTGCAGGTCAGTGAGGGCGGTGATATCAGTCAGGTGGCGCCTTTGCCGGTGGCAGAGCCCCAGGCCACCCCAGTGCAGGCTCCTGCTGTTGCCTCTGGCCCGGAACTGGAGATGAGCGCGCCGCTTTCCGGCAATATCTTCAAGGTACAGGTGGCCGCCGGAGACAGCGTTCGCGCCGGTGATGTCGTTATCATACTCGAGGCGATGAAGATGGAAACTGAGATCCGGGCTCAGGCCGATGGTGTTGTCAGCCGCATCCTGGTCAAGGAAGGCGATGCCGTCAGCGTCGGTACCAAGTTGCTGGCACTGGCCTAAGGAGCGATGATGGACGGTTTACTCGCTTTTTGGTCTGAGACGGGAATAGCGCACTTTACCTGGCCACAGGCCTTGATGATGTTGGTCGGTGCCTTGTTGTTGTATCTGGCAATAGTGCGCAAGTTTGAGCCTTTGCTGCTGCTTCCCATCGGCTTCGGCGCCATTCTGGCCAATATCCCCAATGCAGGTTTTACCGAGGAAAATGGGCTGCTCTACTATGTTTATCACGTGGGCATAGATACCGGGGTTTTTCCGCTGCTGATCTTTATGGGGGTCGGCGCCATGACAGATTTCGGCGCCCTGATTGCCAACCCCAAGACGCTATTGCTGGGCGCGGCCGCTCAGTTCGGGATCTTTGCCACCCTGATTGGTGCGATAGCCTTGAACCTGGTGCCCGGGTTTGAGTTCAGTATGCAAGATGCCGGTGCCATCGCCATCATAGGCGGCGCCGATGGTCCTACGGCCATTTTCCTCGCCTCCAAACTGGCGCCTGATTTGCTGGGAGCCATTGCGGTGGCCGCATACTCCTACATGGCCTTGGTGCCGCTCATTCAGCCTCCCATCATGCGGGCCTTAACCACGGAAGCCGAGCGGCAGATCAAGATGGAACAGCTGCGGGAAGTCAGCAAGAAGGAGAAGATCATCTTCCCCCTTATGGTGCTGGGAATGACCATATTGTTTTTGCCGACGGCGACCCCCTTGGTGGGCATGTTCTGTCTCGGTAACCTGATGCGCGAATCCGGGGTGGTGGATAGACTTTCCAACACGGCGCAAAACGAACTTATCAATATCGTCACCATTTTCCTCGGATTGGCGGTTGGTTCCAAGCTCTCGGCCGAGCAGTTTCTTCGGGTCGAAACGCTGGGGATCTTGCTGCTCGGGGCGGTGGCCTTCAGCATTGGCACCGCTGCCGGGGTCTTGATGGCCAAACTCATGTGTAAACTCAGTGGTGGCAAGGTCAACCCCTTGATTGGTGCAGCCGGGGTCTCGGCCGTTCCCATGGCCGCCAGGGTGGTGAATAAGGTTGGGCTAGAGGCCAATCAGCAAAACTTCCTGTTGATGCACGCCATGGGCCCCAATGTGGCCGGTGTGTTGGGCAGTGCGGTCGCTGCCGGTATTCTGCTGGCGGTATTGGGGAACTGAGCGCTTTGCGCGCTGAATAGCTGAGTGCCATGACGTTAAAAATAACCGGCGTAGCCAGTGTGCCGCGCCGGTTATCGGTTTTAAGGCTCGCTGGAGGGCAAACCGCAACGCGCGGGTTTTGGTACACTCTGAGTCGATTAAAGCACCCATTTCAAAGGCTCATTTCAAAGGCTTATATCAAAAGCTTAGGCCGTCAGCCAGATGGCCAGTGACAGCAGGGCTATCAAGGCACCACTGACGCCTATTATCCAAATAAAACCGCGTTTCCCCTGCGCCAAAGGGACATTGTTGAAGTGTAAAAACGCTATCCAGAACAGGGAAAGGATAATAGGTAGAAACAAAAGACGGGCCATGATTGCTCACTATTCAAAGAGATATGGCTTAATCATAGACCGGGGTTCTTCAAGAGTACCAGTCAGATGCTTGAATATTGCTCGCTGCAATTCTTTTATCCGCCAGCACCTGAATTAACATCTGTCTCAGTTTCTTGGCTTGGGCAATGGATTGCTGCACTTGTGGTTGGACATCTTCGAATTTGTCTTTAAAAGGGTCAATGGGCGGCGTAGGCAGTTCCATCACGACAGACTTGCCGGAGCGTTTGATCATGAGTCCTGTGCTTGCATATGCACCGAAGGCTTGCGTGAGCATATCAAGCTGCTCGGCTGCTCCCAGAAACATGATTTTGACCACGCTTCCTGCCAATTGATGAACGATGCGGATTTGCTTATTGGGCAGTAGCGGGTAGAAATGCAGCCAGGAATGTCCGGCGGCGCGGTTTTTGGGTGTTTCCGGGTTCAACTCCGGGTGATGTCTTTTCGCAAACTCAAGATAACTCCTGGCAAACTCTGTGACTTCGGGGCTAATGCTGGGCAGGTATCCGCGTCTTTGCTTGCTGATGCTCTCGGCCATAAGTCGTGCCCGGTACCATGCCCCTTGGGCGACAAAGTACGCCATGAGTTCCTCATAGGCGATGGTTTTATCATAGGGCTCATTGTTGGATGCCAGGTATTTTTGCGGAGCCAACAGACAGGTGCGAAAATCGACCCAATAGCCCTGTTCTATCCCATGCTCGCCACGGTAGCGATACCTTAACCCTTGTTGCTGTTGTGGCGTTGCATCTATCTTGTTTTCGATAAGAATGGCTTGATGGGAGCCGTCATTGTCATTGAAAATCACCACGAGATCCGACTCGCCGTATTGGTTGTGAATGACAGAATGCCAGGCGCCGACAAACTCTACGGTGTGGGGGAATTCATATACCCGGGAAACCAACCAATTGCAGAAGGCCATTGAAGTGTGGCACTCCTCCAGCAACATCAAATCAATATCCCGCTCCTGAACAGATTGAATAAAGTTCAGCTCCTGCATTTATGACTCCTTTCCTTGTCCATCTTAGGGCTGGTTTTAACCCCTGGTTTTGTGGCTTTCTATCGCGATTGTATGATTTAAACTCTTGAGACTTAGCTGGGCAATGACATTGTTTTCTTATATCTTTCAGCGCTAAAAACTATTTATCTTTGAACTTGCCTGGATGGACATTTGATTCAGGCAGTATGCAGGAAGGTATCTTATGTGGGAACTCTGGCTGATGTTCAGCGGCGCTTTTTTGGCGGCGACATTGCTGCCTGGAGGCTCGGAAGTCTTGTTGCTGGCTTTGCTGGACAAACAGCCGGAGATGGCATTGTCGCTGCTGCTTAGCGCCACTATAGGTAACACCTTGGGGGCCTTGAGCAGTTATCTACTTGGGCTTTTGGGGCGCAAGGCGGTCACGCCCGAGCAACTCGACAGCGGTCGCCACAAGCAGGCGCTGGCGCTGCTGAAGCGCTACGGTTATTGGGCCTTGTTACTTTCCTGGGTGCCGCTGATCGGCGATATTCTGTGCCTTTTAGCAGGTTGGATGAAACTTCCTCTTACAAAATCCACTCTGATGATTTTGACAGGCAAGGGCCTGCGCTATTTGATTATTGTGTTGTTGGCTTTAGAGTGGCTGCAATGAGTTATTGGGTTTCAGTCTCTGGTTGAAGGAGTAACGTTTTGAAGAAATGGTTATTGGCGGCGGCAATTTCAGCCGCATTGGCGGGTTGCTCTGTGCAAACCGACACAGGATTGGCTGAGGTTTCCTCGGTACAACTGCCAGCAGGAGTGACTCTCATCGAGTCGGTCACCCCCAAGGCCGGTGAAGTCGGTATCCCTTACAGCAAGTATCGCTTGGCCAACGGCCTGACAGTGATACTGCATCAGGACAATTCTGATCCTCTGGTGCATGTGGATGTAACCTATCATGTGGGCTCGGCCAGAGAGCAGGCGGGGCGCAGTGGTTTTGCCCATCTGTTTGAACACATGATGTTCCAGGGCTCCGAGCATGTGGCTGATGAACAGCATTTCAAGATAGTCACCGAAGCCGGCGGCACCTTGAATGGCACCACCAACACTGATCGCACCAACTATTTCGAAACCGTTCCCAGTAATCAGTTGGAAAAAATGCTTTGGCTGGAGTCGGACCGCATGGGTTACTTGCTTCCGGCCCTGACCGACAAGAAATTTGAAGTGCAGCGGGAAACCGTGAAAAACGAACGGGCCCAGCGCATCGATAACCGTCCTTATGGGCGGATGAATGAACGCTTCAATCAGGCGTTTTATCCCGCCGGTCATCCTTATTCCTGGCCTGTTATAGGTTGGCCGGAGGATCTCGATCGCGCCACGCCCGATGATGTAAGACACTTCTTCCAACGCTGGTACGGCCCCAACAATGCCACCCTGACCATAGGCGGTGATATAGATACCGCGCAGACGCTGGCCTGGGTCAGCAAGTACTTCGGCGATATTCCTAAGGGGCCTGAGGTGGCGACCGATGCCAAACCTTTGGTAACGCTGGACAAGAGCCGCTATATCTCGATGGAAGACAATGTCCATCTGCCACTCATCCGTATTGCTTTCCCAACCGTTTATGCCCGTCACCAGGATGAGGCCGCGCTGGATCTGCTGGCCAATATTCTCGGCGGCGGCAAGACCTCGCTGGTTTACAAGAATCTGGTGAAAGATGGTTATGCGGTGCAGGCAGGGGTCAGTCATCCTTGCCAGGAGCTGGCCTGTCAAATGTCCATCTACGCCTTGGCCAATCCGGCCAAGGGCGGAGCTCTGGCGCCGATAGAGGCCAAGATCCGCGAATCGATCGCCGAATTTGAACAGCGGGGCGTCACAGATGAAGATCTGCAGAAGGTCAAGGTGCAGTTCCGCGCCGACAGCATCTTCTCGCTGCAGAGTGTGTCGGGCAAGGTGTCCAACCTGGCCTATAACCAGACATTCGCCGGTGATCCCAATCAGATAGCCAAAGATTTGGCCCGCTATGATGCTGTGACCAAAGAAGATGTGATGCGGGTATTCAAGCGCTACATCAAGGATAAGCCCAGCGTGGTGATGAGTGTGGTGCCCATGGGCGCCAAGGCGCTGGTGGCCAAGGCCGATAACTTTACCCCGCCTGAGCCAAGGGTTGCCGCCAACGCCGTTGCCGGGTTGCAGCAGGCAGCAAGTGCCAACAGCAGTTTCGATCGCAGTAAGATCCCCGCTGCCGGCAAGGCGCCCTCCATGCAGGTGCCCAAGCTTTGGTCTGCCCAGCTGAACAACGGTATCAGTGTCATGGGCACTGAAAGCCATGAAACGCCTACTACCGAGCTGGTCATCTACCTCAACGGCGGTCACAGACTGGTGCCGGTGGAAAAGGCCGGGCTCGCCGGTTTGACTGCGGCCATGCTCAATGAGTCCAGCGCCAAACGCAGCAGTGAAGAACTGGCCCAGGCGCTGGAGCTGCTGGGATCTTCCGTGGTGTTCGACAGCAGCGGCTATCAAAGCAGCATCCGGATCTCGGCCTTGACCGAAAACCTGGATAAGACCCTGGCAATAGTCGAAGAAAGGCTGTTTGAGCCAGGCTTCAAGGAAGCCGATTTCGAGCGGGTAAAACAGCAACAGTTGCAGAGCCTGCAACATCTGGCCTCGGATCCCAACTATCTGGCCGAAGAGGGTTTCAGCAAGTTGCTGTTTGGCAGCCAAACCAGTCTCGGTGTCAATGATAACGGTACGCTTGAGAGTGTCAGCCAACTGACGCTCGATGATATCAAGGCTTTCTATAAGGAGCAGTATCGTGCCGGCAATGCTCAACTGGTGGCGGTAACCGATCTGCCCCGCGAGCAGCTACTCGGCAAGCTAAAAGGATTGGAGCCTTGGGGCGGCCAGGCTGTGTCTCTGCCGACCTTGGGTGAGTTGCCCGAGGGTAAACCCGGAGTGGTATTTCTTATCGATAAGCCGGGAGCGGCCCAGTCGGTTATCAGCATAGGCAAGCGCGCCCTGCCTTACGATGCCACGGGCGACTTCTTCAAGGCTTACCTGATGAACTATCCCTTGGGCGGCGCCTTCAACAGCCGCATCAACCTTAATCTCAGGGAAGACAAGGGCTACACCTATGGTGCCCGCAGCTTCTTCAGTGGTGGTATTGAGCAGGGGTACTTCAAGGCGGGCGCCAGCGTTCGCAGTGATGTCACCGACAAGGCGCTGGCTGAGTTTATCAAGGAGCTCAAGGCTTATCATGATAAGGGGATGACGACACAAGAGCTTAGCTTTATGCGGGCCTCAATTTCGCAGGGTAAAGCACTGGATTATGAAACGCCTTACCAAAAGGCCGGCTTTATCCGAATGATCCAGAAGTACGGTCTGAGCGATGATTTTACTGCCCGTCAGGATGAGATTATCAACCAAACCAGTCTTGATAAGCTAAATGAGCTGGCTAAAGAATGGTTGGATCCTGCCAGCATGCAAATATTGGTGGTCGGGGATAAAAATCTTATCGAGCCAGGTATTGAGGCAATGGGTTATTCAGTGATCAATCTGCCCTTGTAAAACGGTCACTTTGACCTCATATTGATCTTGACCGCAGCGGGTTACGACTCGCTTGCCACTATGCAAGGCGGTGATGCTTGAAAGAGCATCACCGCCTGTCTCTTTTAAATTACACTTGCCTGAAAGGCCGCTTAGGCTTTATTTTGGGCAGCAGTCACACAGAGCAGTCCTGTGCCTTTTGGTGATGAATCACCAAGAGATGAAAGCGGAGCAGGTATGCCCGGGTCTATTGGCCAGATAAAGGCCTAGGCCGCCAAGCAGAGAAAAAGAATTTGAAGTCATTTACCGAATCTGTCGCAATGCTCAAAGGAGCCGAAGGACGCGCCGCACTCAAGGATATGCGCCGTGGGATTGAGCGAGAAGCCTTGAGAATTGATGCCAGCGGGCACCTGGCTATGGATGGTCATCCCAAAACCTTGGGCTCGGCCCTGACCCACTCGAGGATCACTACCGATTACAGTGAGGCGTTGCTCGAGTTCATAACGCCTGTTACCCACAGCATAGATGAGCTGCTTACCGGCCTCACCGAGACTCATGCCTTTACCCTCAATCAGCTTAAGGGACAAAAGCTTTGGCCCGTGAGCATGCCTTGTTATGTTGGCGACGAGAAGGATATTCCCATCGCCCAATACGGCAGCTCCAACTCAGGGCGGATGAAGACCCTCTATCGCAAGGGCCTGACCTACAGATACGGCGCTTTGATGCAGATCATCTCAGGAGTGCACTTTAACTTCTCGGTTTCTGACGAGCTTTGGGATCTGCTCTATGCCCAGAGCGACAAGTCGGTTTCCCGCTGTGACTTTATCTCCGAGCGCTACTTTGGCCTTATCCGCAACTACCGCCGCTTGGTGTGGGTGTTGCCTTATCTGTTTGGTGCTTCACCGGCGCTGTGCGGCTCTTTCATCAAAGAGCAGCAGACAGAACTGGATTTTGAAAAGATGGGCCGCGGCACCCTGTATCTGCCCTGGGCCACCTCACTGAGAATGAGTGACCTGGGTTACACCAACAAGGAGCAGGAGCGGCTCAGTATCAGCTATAACTCGCTGGCGGATTATCTCAAGGGGATCCGCGCCGCCATCAAGATGCCTTCGGACAACTTTGCCAACATAGGGGTGAAGGTTGACGGCGAATATCGCCAGCTCAACGCCAATGTGTTGCAGATAGAAAATGAGTTTTATGCCCCCATTCGCGCCAAGCGTGTGACCCGCAGCGGTGAAAAGCCTTCCGAGGCACTGGCACGCGCCGGGGTGGAATATATCGAAGTGCGGGCACTGGACGTTAACCCCTTCAGTGCCATAGGCATAGAGGCCTCTCAGGTGCGCTTCCTGGATCTGTTCCTGCTTCATTGTTTGTTGAGTCCATCGGTGACGACCGATAGCACAGGTGAGCAGGAGATAGCCGCCAACCTCAAGGCCGTGGTGTTGGAAGGGCGTAAGCCCGGCTTAATGCTGAGCCAAAATGGCGAGCCTGTGGCGCGTGAGCAGTGGATGCTGGCACTGTTTGCCGAGCTGCAGCAGTTGGCCACGCTGCTCGATGGAAAGGATGATGACCAATATCAGCTGGCGCTGGCCAAGTGGCATCAAGCCGTTATCGACCCGAATGAGACGTTGTCTGGGCAGGTGATGAAGACCCTGGCAGACAAGGGGCTGGATCACGGTGCCTGGGTGATGGCATTGGCGAAAGAATATCAGCAGCAGCTGCTGAATTATCCGCTGAGTGCCGCAGCGCTGGCTTCCTTTGAAGCCGAAGCACAGGCCTCAATCGAGAGTCAGTTGCAGATGGAAGCCGCTGATCGTTTGAATTTTGATGATTTTCTGGTTCAGTACTTTGCCGATGAACCAGCCAAGGAAGCAGTCAGTCAGTGAAGTCTTTGTTGTTAATCTCGGCCGCAGCGGTGTTGCTGACGGCCTGCGCCAGTGCTCCCGAGCCAGGGCGCGAATGTGGTACGGTTTCAGGTTATCTGGAGCCGGATCGGGAGCAGCAGTTTTATCGTCTGGTGGTCACCCATCTCGATGGCAAACCCGTGATCTCCAAACCCAACTATCAGTTGCCACCGGGTGAACACAGCTTTACCGTCTCTGAGCTGATAGATTCACCTGAGCTCAAAGTGCGGCTGTCGGCCCGCACGCCCAAGGAGCTGAAGTTGCTGGTGGAAGCCGGGCAACGTTATCACCTGGCGGCCAAGTTCAATACCGACAGGCGCTATACCGGCAAGGATACCGGTTACTGGGAACCTGTGGTCTGGCAGCAGGAAGTTCATGAATGCGAGCTGCCGGAGCCGCAATAAAGCTCACTTTTTCAGAGGCTCAGGTTGCATTTGATGTTTGACTCGGGCGACACTGAGTCCAAGTTCAACCAAAGGCCTGGCCTTTGAAAGCCGTGAGATTTTCGTGAAGCGACAGTTTCTATCCAAATTTGCCCCGGCGCTTGCTGTTTCCGCCTCCCTGTTTTTGGGTGGCTGCGCCACTTCACCTCCCAAAGAGCCCGACAATATCTGTTCCATCTTCAAAGAGCACAGATCTTGGTACAACGCTGCCAAGGATGCCCGTGAAAAGTGGGGCGTTCCCGTGCATGTGCCCTTGGCCATGATGTATCAGGAGAGCTCCTTCAAGCATAATGCGGCGCCACCTATGGAGTATTTCTTGTGGATCATTCCCATAGGACGCGCCAGTGATGCTTATGGTTATGCCCAGGCCAAGACCATGACCTGGGATGATTATGTGCGTGAGACCGGCAACAGCTGGGCCAGTCGCAGCGATTTTGATGATGCAATGGATTTTATGGGCTGGTTTATCTACAAGAGCCATAAGATCAATGGTGTGTCCAAGTGGGATGCCCGCAACCAGTATCTCAATTATCACGAAGGCTGGGGCGGCTACAAACGCGGCAGTTACCGCAGCAAGGCCTGGTTGGTAAGGGTGGCCGACAAGGTGGACAATCGTTCCCGCCGTTATGCGGCGCAATATAATCAGTGCAAGGAAGACCTGGACGCCTCTTGGCTCTGGCGTTTGTTCTTTGGCTAGGGAAGGGGAAACTAAGCTGTTCCTCGGTAAAAGCGCACCCTTAAGGTGCGCTTTTTGGGTTCTCTACAGATGAGCCAGCCGTTTTATCAGCCGTGGTGTTCTGTCTTTATCAGCTTGCCGAACTGGTCGTAGAAGTTCCAGTCGCCGGATTCACGATTGCTGATATAGCTGCCTTCGGTACGCTTCTCGCCATTGGTCCAGAAAGTCTGCCACAGCCCCTCTTTTCTGTCCCTGAGGAAGGTGCCTTTCTCGGCCAGCTTGCCGTTGTTGTGGAAGTAACTGGCTTCACCCTCTTTCTGGCCCTTGACCCACTGCTCATGGCTCTGTGGTTTGCCATTTTGGAAGTACTGGCTCAGTTTGCCATCGAGTTTTCCCTGCCAGTAGTTGGCCTGCTGTTTTAACTGGCCGTTACTGTAGTACTGCTCAGATTTGCCGTGCAGTACATCGTCCTTGAATTCTTGACTGGCGGCGAGCATGCCATCTTCAAACCAGCTTTGCCACTGGCCGGTTTTGGCCCCTTTTAACAACTCACCGGCCAGTTTCTGCTGCCCATTGTCGACATAGTATTCGCTATAGCTGCCGGTCTTATCGCCATTGTCATAGGTTTCCTTGCGATAAAGGATGCCCTTGAAGCTGTAGTGCTCGCGTGCACCATGTAACTTACCCTGTTGCCACAGGCTCTTGATCCTGATATTGCCTTCTGGGATGGTGCCGAAGGTAGGATCGTCCTCTTCGTAGCGGTAGTCTATCCAGGTACCTGTCTTCTTATTGTCCAGGTATTCCCCAGTAACCCGGCGGCGGCCATGGTAATACTCGGCATATTTGCCATTGAGTTTGCCTTTGACAAAGGTCTGCTCCCGGCTCTTGACCCCTTCGCGATACTGAATCCAGAGCCCGTCCTTGTCGCCGTTGAGATATGCGCCTTCCTCATTGGGATCGCCGTTGGCGTACCAGCGCTTGAAGGCACCATCGAGCGGATAACGATAATCCTTGGCGGCCTTGTCTTTGGCATAGTGGGCCAACTCCCTGGGCTTGCCATTGTCGTAGAAGCTCTCATATTTGCCGACCCACTTGCCTTCAATGACATCGCCCTGCTCCTGCACAGTGCCATCTTCAAAGTAGCGGATGGATTTTCCGGTTTGCTTGTCGTGCTGGTATTGGTTCAGGCTGCGTTTTTTACCGTTCGGGAAGTAACGGATAAAGTCGCCGTGACGCTCACCCTGCTGCCATTGGCTGGACTCCTGCAGTACGCCGGCGCTGAAACGCTGATGCAAACCATCCAGCAGGCCCATGGCAAACTGGGACTTCTCCAGGGGCTTGCCATCGATATCGAAACGCTCATACTTGCCATGGCGGGGATATTGACCGTTGTCGCTCAATTGGCTGTCGTGGAAGGTTTCCAGCTCAGCCAACTGGCCATTGGGGTGAAAACGCTTCTGTACACCAGTTTGCAGGCCGTTTTTGTAGTGCTGCTCTATGACCAGCTTGCCTTCACTGTTGAAGTACTCCTGGGTGCCATCTCTTTCGCCGTCACTGAAATGCTCATTGCCCAGCAGTATCCCTTTGTCGTCAAACGTCTGACATTGGCCCTGGCGCTTACCCGCACGATAAGCACATTTGAGCGCCAGTTCGCCGTTTTGGTGATATTTCAGGCTTTCGCCGTCCCGCTCGCCGGCACTGAAGCTTATCTCACTCTCTTTGCTGCCATCATCAAAAAAGCTCTGCCAGACGCCCTGACGTTGGCCATTGGCATCGAATTTGCCCTTGACCTTGATTACCCCCTGGGCGTTTTGCTCCAGATAGTCGCCTGACAGTTGGTTGTTGGCGTATTGCTGGCTTTGGGCCAGGGTGCCGTTTTCATAGAAGCTCTGCCACTGACCATGGCGCAGGTTGTCGGTATAGGTTTCGCTGGCCTTGAGTTTACCACTGGCGTAGAAACGTTTGACCTGCTCTTTGTTACCGTCGCGGTAGAAGACGCTTTCACTGAGACGGCCTTTAGTGTCGAAGGTTTGCCATTCCCCTTCCGGCACGCCCTTGTTGAACACCTGCAATTCGGTCATCTGGCCGCTGATGTCATACATGCGCCAACTGCCATTTTGATAGCCCTGGAAATATTGGCCCTCAATCAATTTGGCATTGTTGGAGTGAAATACCTGCCAGCGCCCATTGGGCAAGCCCTGGGAGAATTCCGCCAGGGTATAGCCTTGATTGTCCCGGACGATGGATATTTCACCATTGAGGGGCATGCCACTGGCCAGATTGTAATAATGGGGGATACCATCCTGCTGGCGAACTTCCACCATTAAGGAAGAGAGGTTTTGTGCCGCCTGCGCCTGTTGCAGCACGGTTAGAGTGCTTGCGGCCAGCGCCGCCATAATTATGAGCTGTTTGTGCATCGGTTCTCCTTGTCACCTACTGCAGCAATCCCGTCATTGGGAGCCAGGTTTCCTTATTCGTGCCCACCCTTGCGGGCTCTTTTCTGCCGGTACATCTGGCTGTCTGCCAGTTTCAGGCTGTATTCCATATCGCCGTTGAAAGGCGCGATGCCGGCACTGAAATAAACGGCAACCTCATCGGCTGCAAGTCTGGCCTCGGCCTGTTGTAAACGTTCTCTGAGCCAGCTTTCACTGCCGTAGCAGAGCAGCACAAATTCGTCGCCGCCAAATCGGCTCACCAGGGCCGGTGGCGGGCAGCTGCGTTTCAGCTCGGTTGCCAGACGCTTGAGGGCAAAGTCACCGGCACCGTGCCCCAAGTTGTCGTTGATCTTTTTCAGGTTATCCATATCCAGCAGCACCAGCATGCTTTCCAGCTTGGTCTTGGGCTGCCATTTTTGCGCCTGTTCTTCAAAATACTTGCGATTGGCCAGTCCGGTCAGGCAGTCAAAATTAGCCAACTGGTGGATCTGGCGGGACTTTTGATACAGGGCAATGGCATTGGCAGCTTCACGGGTCAAAATAGCCACCAGATCCCTGTCATAGGTGCTGAAACAGGCCAGCAGTGAGCTGTCTAGGTTGAGCATGGCATAGAGCTGACCATCGATATGGATTGGGCTGGACAGGGTGGCCCGAATGGGAATGCTCGCGGCACTCAGCAGCAGGGCCTGATCTTCGGCGCTCAGGCTACTCAGGGCGTTGATTTTGCGCATATCGTTGACCACGACTACCCGGTTGCAGCGGCCATCGGTCAATCTGTATTCGAAAGACTGCTCCAGGGTCATATTCAGCTGTTGCAGCTTGGCCAGATCCAGCCCGAGTGCAGATTCAAAATGCAGCTTATTGCTGCCGGGTTCCACCAGTATGATGGAGCCCATTTCGGCGCCATCAACCATGGCGACTGCCTTACCCAGCAGGGCGTTGAGAAAGGCGTGTTCGGTTTCGTATTGACTGGAAAGATGCACTAATTCGAAGGTGGCTTCGTTGATCCCCAGCACCTGCTCCAGGTGTTGCCACAGTCGGCCCAAGCGCCCTTGATGGACAAAATAACCCAGGCTGTAGGCCAGGAAATAGATGATAGAAACCCCGCCCCACTGCAGCCAGGGAAGCTCACCGGCCGGGCTGGTGACCCAGAACAGTAAGGCTATCAGCAGCAGAGGCAGTAACAGAAGCAGCAGATGATAGCGCAGATCCAATGTGTCTATCTTCTGCTTTCTGAGTCCGTTCTGATCCAACAAATCCTGAGAATCCTAAAGTTATACCTTGAATCAAAGTCAGAGGCGGGCGAGGGTGCCCGCCCGTTTATCAGCCAAACTCCGCCAGTATCCACATAAGTGGCGCCTGATATTGCGCCGGCATCCACTGCTGAAGCTTGGCAATGCTGTCGGCCAACGCGTTTTTATCCAGTACCGACAGGTTCAGGTGGCCTACCTTGCGGCCGGGGCGCACCTCTTTGTCGTACCAGAACAGCTCGGCATTGGCCAGGCTCAGCCAACGGTCGTCCTTATCTATGCCTATCAGGTTTACCATCACACACTGGAAGTTAACCTGAGGCGTCATCAGTGGCAATTCGCACAAGGCCCGCAGGTGCAACTGGAACTGATCCATATGGGTGCCTGCCTGAGTCCAGTGCCCTGAGTTGTGCACTCTGGGAGCCAGCTCATTGACCAGCAGGTGATCGCCCACCCGGAAACATTCCATCGCCATCACCCCCACATATTCCAGCTCATGCATTATGCTGCCGAGCATGGTTTCGGCCTCGGCCTGCAGCGGTTGCAGACGCGCCAGGGGGGCTATCGATGCCATCAGAATACCATCCTGATGCAAATTGAGCGTCAGAGGATAAAAGAAGCACTCGCCGCTGCGGCTGCGAACCCCAACCAGAGACACCTCTTCATCGAAGGGGATCGCCTGTTCGGCAATCGCTTGATTGCGCCAATCGGCCGGGATACTGGTCGATTCGGCTTGTTTCAACCAGTGCTGACCCTTGCCATCATAGCCGCCGGTGCGGCGCTTCAGTAGAACTCTTTCACCATATTTGTGATAAAGATCATTAGCTTGGGTGTTATCGTCCAGCAGTTCCCAAGGCGCAGTGGCCACCTTGAGCTGATCCAGCAGGGATTTTTGGGTGTATCTGTCGGCGAGGCGGCCAAATACCGGGCCATTGATGAAATGACAGTGTTGCGACAACTGCAGGCTCAGGGGCGATTCCGGCCACTGCTCACGCTCGGCGGTAATAATATCTGTGTCTGTCAGCGGCAACTTTTCATCACTTGGCGCCATGATATCCACGGGGCGGACATCTATGGCCAGCGGTTGGCCGGCATGACGCAACATGGCACCCAGTTGGCCATCGCCCAGTACCCAAACTCTCTTGTCAGCCATCTCAGTCTTCCCTCGGATCCGGATTATCGAGTACCGCGCGGGTTTGAGCTTCGCGGAAGGCTTCAAGGCGCTCGGCCAGTTGAGAGTCTTGAGTTGCCAGCATCTGACAGGCCAGCAGCCCGGCATTGAATGCCCCGGCTGTACCTATGGCCAGCGTTCCCACGGCAATACCCTTGGGCATCTGCACTATCGACAACAGGCTGTCCATGCCGCTGAGAGCCTTGCTTTGTACCGGCACGCCCAGTACTGGCAAGCGGGTCTTGGAAGCTATCATACCCGGCAGGTGAGCGGCGCCGCCGGCACCGCCTATGATGACCTTGTATCCTTTGTCTGCTGCTGATGCGGCAAATTCCATCAATTTGTCTGGGGTTCTATGGGCCGAAACCACTTCGACATGGTAAGGCACCTTGAGAGAATCCATGATCTCTGCGGCCGCTTCCATGGTGGGCCAATCACTCTTGGAACCCATTACAACAGCAACGAGGGCTTGCATGATAACTCCTTAACTACTGATTTTATTTATAATATTTTGCCTGTTTCCAGGTCGGGTACAGTAACGGAAGGTGCGAACCAGTCCCATGCGTGCTCTGCGTTGGCTTACAGGCCTGGATACAAGGCGTGGTTCACAGCTTCCTTAACCCGGCGTTGTTCCCAAGGCCGGGCGATAATGGCTGCAGATAATATCATGACAGGACGGCGCGCGCTGCCCTTGAACACTGTGTTTCGGACAAAAATCAGCCCGAATAAAAGATGCGATAGAGGCGGCCTTGGGCATCATCGGCTATCAGCAAGGAACCATCCGGTAACTGCAGTACATCGGCGGGGCGTCCGGATACGGTTTCGCCCTTGAGCCAGCCTTCGGCAAACACCTGAGGTTCACCGGCCTTGCCCTGTTTTATCGGCACGAAACGCACTCGATATCCCACCTTGCTGGACCGGTTCCAGGAGCCGTGCTCGGCAATAAAAATGCCGCCATGATAGGCCTTGGGGAAGCTGTCGCCGCGATAGAAGGTCATCCCCAGCGCTGCTACATGGGCGCCCAGCTTGACTTCAGGAGGGCTGAAATCGGCAGGCTGCTTACCTTTGCCGAATTCAGGATCCAGGGTATCTCCTTGATGAACGTAGGGATAACCAAAATGTTGGCCGCGCTGACTCAAATGATTGAGTTCATCGGCTGGCATGTCGTCTCCCATCATGTCGCGGCCATTGTCGGTAAACCACAGCTGGCCACTGACAGGGTCGAAGTCGAAACCGACACTGTTGCGCACACCGGCGGCTTCGAGCCTTGGTTGTTTGCTTTGGAGGTCCAGGCTGATTATTTTGCTGTAGTCGCTGCCGGCATCACAGGTATTGCAAGGCGCGCCTATGGGAATATACAGGCGGCCGTCGGCGGCAAACTTGAGGTATTTCCAGCCGTGATGCTTATCTGTGGGTAAGTCATCATAAAAGATTCGATAGCTCGGGGAATCACTCTGACTCAGCTGCTGCTCGATATTGTCAAAGGTGAGAATTTGGCTCACGGCGGCCACGTAGAGAGTCTGGTCCCGAAAGGCTAGCCCGGAAGGCATATTGAGCCCGGAGGCGATCACTTTGACCTTGTCATGGCGGCCATCGGCATCTGTATCTATTGCCGCATAGACTTTACCTTCGCCGCGACTGCCGATAAAGAGTGTGCCCTGGCTGCCAAGCGCCATCTGGCGGGCATTGGCGACATTATCCAGATAGACTTCTATCTCAAAGCCCTGGGGCAGGCGGATATCCTTCAGTACCGATGGCGCTGAATTTTCAGCCAGTGCAGAGCCACTCACGGTAGCTGCCAGCAAAGCCGCCGTAGAGACAGCCGCTGCAAGTGAAATAGCGCGGCGCAGCGGGCGCAGTGAAACGGATGAATGCTTAGACATAAGGCCTCCTTGCGGTTGGGCATATCAGTATGACCTGAAATGAAGGCGAATAAAAAGGGAGGCTAAGCCTCCCTTCAATTTACCTTCTAACCAGCTCGTTATTTGGCGGATGCTTTGCTGCCAAGGGCGGTGCTTTTTTCCATCAGCCCCAACGCCGACAAGCCGGTGATCACGTCCAAATTGGAGGTCATACCGTTGCCGCCACTGCCGTTGATATAGTTCTTCGGCATATCCACCTTGAAGTTGGGCAGGTTCTGATACAGGGAGTTGGCCACATCCCGGTTCAGCTCGGCCAGATACACCTTCTCATGGGCACCCAGGGCCTTGTATTTCGCCGCCAGTACGTCGGCTTCGGCTATCCCTTTTTCACGGATCGCCTTGGCCTCAAACATGGCCGAGGCCGAGTTGGCTTTCTGGATCTCCAGGTTGGCCTGGGCGATTTCCAGCTCTTTGGCCTTGCTCAGGGTGGCGATATCTTTCTTCTTGCGTTCTTCCACCAGTTCACGCTCGGCGATTTGCCGCGCCACTTCAACCTCTTTTTGCTGGGCAATAACCGCCAGCTCCTTGGCACGTTGGGCATCCTGTACTTCGCGGGTACGCTGGATCTCTTTTCGCAGCTGCTCTGTCTTGGCCTGGGCCTTGGACGTTTCCTGCTCCTGAATGGTGCGGATCCGCTCGGCAACCAGTTTTTTCTTATCAGTCAATAGCTTGTCCAGCTGATCTTCCGGCTTGGGATCGCCGATAGTGACCTGGGTGACCGTGATGCCATAATGTTTGAGCGGGTTGTCCTGACGTACCGGATTACCGCTCTTGTCGGTAATAGGCACTGTCTTCCACACCAGTTGTTTGGTGGCTTGCAGCTTGTTGGAATCTTCCTGATCGAAGCCAACCGGCACCAGATCCACCTGCTCGACTTCAACCTGGCGCCGCTCAGTGGTGTAGATACCGTTGCTGAGCTGATCTGACAATTGTGCCTTGAACTGATTGAGGCCGCCCTGGAAAAACTCCTCGCCGGTATATTGGGTCGAGGTAATCACAGTGACGTTGCGGGCGTTCTTGATCAACATGGTGTCAATCAGGTTGTCGTTGGAGCGAAACTCCCGATGCATCGTCTTGAGCTGCTCGGGATCATAAGACAGCTTGAAGCGGAAAGTGGCCGGTACCTGGCCTGTGTAGGTATCGGCAAAACGTACCTGCAGCGCCGGCAGACGTTGGTAGAATACCTCGCCCTGGTTGTTGCCAAAGGAGACGGTAACGACCTGATCATAGCGGGTTATTTTCGACAGAAACGGCATGCGAAAGTGGATGCCGGGCTCGGTGAACACATCCAAAGAGCCGGTAACATTGTTCTGATGCACATAGGTGTAACCGGCATCAGTCATCAATACTGAGCTTTGGGCAATACCCAGGGCCGCCAAAACGCCCACCCCAATCAGAATGCGCTTGGGGGTAAAATAGGATTTAAAACCTGAGGCACTTTTCAGTTCCATCTAATCTTCCTTAATTGAGTTCCAATACGAAATTGACATAATCCGGGTATTTCTGCTGCCAGGCATCATCAAAGAAATGCCCGCCCTGATGCGGTTTGAGCTGCAGTTGATTACCCGGGCTAAAAAACTGTTCCAGCTGTTTATCCAGCGCCAGATTACTGCTGTGCTCCTGTTTGCCGTATGAGATAACCAGTCGCTTACCGGCGGGCGCCGAAGCCTTGATTTCGGTTTGCATACCGCCTGCCGACAATAGCAGGGCGCCGACATAATCATTCGGGTGTTTGGCCAGCAGGTGAGCGCTGTGAAGGGCACCCTGGGAAAAGCCCATCAGTGCCACTTTCTGCTTGTTGACAGGGCTGTTCTTTGCCGCCTTGGCCAAAGCCTGCTGCACTGCCTGATGACTGGACTCGGTTTCGGTTCTGGCCCAGCGGAAGCTGTGCTCATTGAGTTTTTCCGTGCCGTTGATCCCGATAAATATTGCCCGTTCACTTGTCAGCAGTTTGGCCATATGGGCGCTGTCACTGCCTTCTGTGCCATAGCCGGATAACCAGACCAGCACAGGCCAGCCACCTTCAGGGGCAGCCCCCTGAGGGCGGTAGATATAAGCTGTACCGGCATCTTTTGCATGCTGAGGATAACGGCGTTTAATCTTATCCAACACGGCGCGGTATTCATCCGAGTCCTTGATGCCGGCAAGTTCGTCGTCTTCCTCAAGCATTATCTGTTGCCACAGGCCGCGGCTGTCGGCCAACTGCAGCATTTCGATTGCCTGGTCTTTAAGTTCCAGCATTGCCAGAGTACCGGCGGCTTGATAGGGCGCCCAGATATTGCTGCTATCGCGCTCTGTGGCCATCAGGTAATAGGCGAGGGCACCGGCGTAGTTGTCGTAGCGGTTTTTTTCTTCATCCCCCTTGGCGATAAAGTCTTCCGCATTGGCGTGACTCAGATACAGGTTGGCTATCGGGCTCAACGCCTGCCAGCGGATCTCCGCTTCCGTTTTACCCTCATCTGCCTGCGCCAATTGGCTCATGCAGAGCAATCCCAGCCCGGCACCCAGCTTCAACAGGTTACAGAGCTTTGTTTGTTTGGCTTGCATCCCCAGTCCTTTGCAATGTATGGCGACAATTCAATATTGCGCCTTTTTTATCCTGTGCTTTTTAATCAGCGCCCTTTTCATCAGCGCGCATACTAGCAGATTAACTTTAGTGGGGGGATAGCCAATTTCTTACAGTTGTGTCAGTCAAAAACTGCCATGTCTGTTGCCGACGGGATAAACAAGCGCCCGGATAACTCCGGGCGCAGGCAGAAAAAGAGCTCGGCGTTGCCAAATTATTGGGCGGGTTTCTCCTTGGCGGTAGCGCTTGAGTCCGGTGCCTTGGAATCGACGGTTATCTGTGGTACTTGCTCTTCAATCAGTTCTCTCAAGGTGGGATAGAACTTGAGCACACCTTCGATAGGCTGAACCTTGGCTTTGGCCAGTGTTCTAATGGGCTGGAACTGCAGATCGGCAACCAGCAGACGGGTATTGTTGCTCTGGCATTTGCGTATCAGTTTATTCAACGCGGCCATACCACCGGCATCGAGAATGGACACCCCATCCATATAGAGCACTATGACTTGCTTATCCTGGGTCATCTGCGCGATTTCGGCGAAAATGCGCTCAGCGGCGGCAAAAAACAGTGGCCCGTTGATCTTCAGTACTACCCAGTCGTCCGGTAGTGGCCGGTCGATGTAGCGCTTATTGTTGCTGATATCGTAGAGACGGGTCATCTCGGCGATCTCTTTCATAAACAGCAGGGCCGCCAGCATGATCCCGAAGGAGATGGCGATCACCATATCGAACACCACTGTCAGGAAAAAGCAGCTTAAGAATACCCAGATATCGCTGCGCGGCGCGGTTTTCAGCAGTTGCCAGGCCTTGGGGGCTTCGCTCATGTTCCAGGCTACAACCAGCAGCAAGGCCGCCATGGCAGCCATCGGCAGGAAGGACAGTAAGCCGGCCAGTGCCACCAGCCCCAGGAGTACCACCAGGGAGTGGATAATCGCCGATACCGGGCTAAAGGCACCGGCCTTGACGTTGGCCGCGCTGCGGGCAATGGCAGCTGTAGCCGTGATACCGCCAAAGAATGGGGCCACTATATTACCTATCCCCTGGCCAAGCAGTTCGCTGTTGGCGCTGTGACGCTTGCCTGTCATGCCATCGAGCACTACGGCGCAAAGCAGGGATTCGATGGCGCCCAACATGGCGATGGCAAAGGCAGCCGGAGCCAAGGCTTTAATCATCTGCCAGGAAAGCCCCAGAGGTTCGCCATCCGGCCCAGGCTGCAACCAAGGCCACTCAAAGCTCGGCAGGAAGGGTGGAATACCATTGCCTTGGCTACCATCGGGCAACAGATAATGGAAGCGGCTGCCTATGGTTTCTACTTCAAGCCCCAAACTGCCGAGCAGCAAAGCCAGTAGACTGCCGACAATGATGGCCGGCAGATGCGCCGGCACCGGCAGTTTCAGTTTTGGCCACAGCAGCATGACAACCAGAGTGACCAATGCCACCACTAAGCTGGGAAAATCGGTTTGTGGCAGCGCCAGTGCCAGCACCTGCAGTTTTTCACCGAACTGCTCCGGCATGCTGTCTATGGGCAGACCGAAAAAATCTTTCAGCTGCAAAACTGCGATGACCACACCTATCCCGGCGGTAAAGCCCAGCGTCACCGACTGGGGAATATATTGGATCAGGCGACCAAGGCGCAGCAGCGCCATGGCTATCAGGATAACGCCTGACATCATCCCCGCCATCAACAGGCCGGCGAGGCCAAACTCCTGGGCTATGGGATAGAGCAGCACCACAAAGGCGGCGGTCGGGCCAGAGATTGAGTAGCGTGAGCCGCCGGTGATGGCGATGATAAAGCCGGCTATGATAGCGGTGTAGAGACCATATTGAGGGGCTACGCCACTGGCGATAGCCAATGCCATGGCCAATGGAATGGCGATAATCCCCACAGTGACCCCGGCCATCAGATCCTGGCCAAAGTGCTTTCCACTATAGCCTTCCTTGGCGATGACTTCACGCAGGGCATGGCCCAGGCGCAAAGAAAAGAGTTGGGTTCTGAAATTGCTTATGTGAGGCACGTCGACAGGGCTCCAGAAAATCGAACCGGCTTGTGACCGGGAAAAAAGAGCCGCTATTTTAGGCTTCTGTAAAGGCATCTTGTGTGATGGGTGACTCAAAAGCTAAATTTTAAGCTTTTTTTTGAGTTAAAAGTGTGTTTGGTCGAAGAGGTTGTGCTTCTCACGTTTCCCCGTCTCTTTTTCTCTGCCTTGGTCGCTTGGTGTTTCTCCGCCATCATCCAACAGCGCTTTGGCTTATTGGCAAGATTTATTGGGGGCTCAATAACCCTTTTGCTTCTGCTGCCCGTTTGCAATAACAACAGCCGAATATGGAGAAATGTTATGAAGGTGATAATGTTGCCTGGCAAGTGCAAGGTAAATCAGAAAGGGAAGATGAGGATAAATCAAAGCGCCGCCATTGCCGGGCGCCGCTATCATCTTAGCCTGTTGGCCATCTTAGTTGGCAGTTTGGGGGTGGCCGCTTGCCAGCCACAGCAGTCCCATGAGCCCCCCAAGGTCGCCAATCAAGCGGGCGAGGCTCAATTCCCTGAGGTTGAAACAGAGGTACTGCCAAGCAAAGACCCCGGGCAGGATATGGCGAACGCTGTCACCCATGCGCAAGCCCAGAAGTTAGCCGTCAGCGCCGCTGCATCGCCGCGGGCTTTGTACAAGCCGAGTGTCCAGCCAAGAAGCTTGAGCGTGCCCTCTGAATTGACTCTGGCGGATGTGAATTATCCCAGCGCCACAGTGCTTGCCAATGGCTCGGAGGTGTATATCGCCAACGGCATCATGGTGGCGGGCGAAACGCCGTTATCGACCTTTTCCGTCGACGTGGACAGCGGCAGTTACAGCCTGATGCGGCGCAGTATCAACCTGGGAATATTGCCCCCCAAAGGCACAGTGAGAGTCGAGGAGTTGATTAACTATTTCGACTACAACTACCCACAGCCGGACAAAGGCGAGCCTTTCTCCGTCAGTACTGAGCTGGCACCGTCACCTTACAATGAAGGCAAGATGCTGCTGCGTATCGGGCTTAAGGGCTATGAAGTGCCGGCCAGTCAGATAGGCGCCGCCAACCTGGTGTTCTTGCTGGATGTTTCCGGCTCCATGTCATCGCAGGACAAGTTGCCGCTGCTGAAATCGGCCATCAAAATGCTCAGCGATACGCTCACCTCGCAGGACAAGGTGTCGATAGTCGTCTACGCCGGTGAGGCCGGCGTAGTACTGGACGGTATCAATGGCGCCGATAGCGAGAGCTTAGACGCCGCTTTGGCTGAGCTTAAGGCCGCCGGTGGCACCAACGGCGGTGAAGGCATCCAAACAGCTTACCGTTTGGCCCGCAAGCACTTTATCAGTGGCGGGGTAAATCGAGTTCTGCTGGCCACCGACGGCGACTTCAATGTGGGCCTGACCAGCAAGCAGGAGCTGCTGGCGCTGGTTGAACAACAAAAGCAGCATGGGATTGGCCTGACGACTCTGGGGTTTGGCCTAGGCAACTACCGCGACAGCATGTTGGAGCAGTTGGCGGATAAGGGTAATGGCCAATACGCTTATATCGATACCCTGAACGAGGCCCGCAAAATCCTGGTGGAGCAGCGTAGCGGCACCCTGCTGACCATAGCGTCGGATGTCAAAGTGCAGCTTGAGTTCAACCCGGCGCTGGTGGCCGAGTATCGCCTCATCGGCTATGAAAACCGCGCCCTCAAGCGGGAGGATTTCAACAATGATAAGGTCGACGCCGCCGAAATGGGCGCAGGGCATGTGGTGACGGCCCTGTATGAGCTCAGCCTTACGAATTCAAATAATCTGGCCAACGATGCATTGCGCTATGGTCGCGACCCTGTCAGCGGCAAGGAAAAATATAGCCGTGAAGAGCTTGGCTATCTGAAACTGCGAGCTAAACCACCCTTGAGTGACAGCAGCAAAGACAGCAAGAGTCAGCTTTATACTCATGCCATTCGCCTGGACTCGGCCCAAAAGTCGCTTGCGCTCGCCAGTGATGATCTGCGCTTTGCCGCGGCGGTAGCCGGGCTTGGGCAACTGCTTAACGGCTCAGTGTATCTGCATGGCTTTGACTGGCGTCAGGTCGCCGAGCTTGCCGATTCGGCCAAGGGCGAGGACCCATACGGTTATCGACATGAGTTTGTCAGCCTGGCTCGCAGCGCCGCACTGTTGGCCGAGCAAGGCGCGCTTAAACCCGGACACAAAACCGTGGCAGATAAACTCAGCGCCGAACCTATGTCCGAACCCATGCTTGAACTTATGCCAGCCTCCGGATTTAAGCCGCTGGAATAGGGGGCATAGGCAAAACTGAGACCCAGAGTCACGCCATTGGGGTTTACAGTCCAATGGCGTGGGGGCAAACTCTCATCCCAACAGCCAATATATAGGCCCGGCCAGGGGAGAGAGAATTTGGAACAGCAAAGGCAAACGGGATTGCCAAGTGGAGAGGATGAGACCTGGATGCTGGCTTATGCCGCCGGAGATGCCCAGGCCTTTGAGCGCCTCTATCTTAAACACAAGGGCGGACTCTATCGGTATTTTGTCCGCCAGTTAAGCGATATGACCTTGGCTGAAGACTTGTATCAGGAAACCTGGAGCCGGGTGATTAAGGCGGCGCAGAGTTATCAACCCAGCGCCAAGTTTACCACCTGGTTGTACCGGATAGCCCACAACCTGCTGATTGACCATGTGCGGGCGGTTAAACCGGTCGACAGTCTCAGCATAGATGAGGATGAGCCTGATGCGCAGGCCAATCTGCTGGGCCCACAAACCGCCGAGCCGGATAGCGAGCTGCTGCGAAGTCGTCAGGTCGCCTGGCTCAAGGAGTGCATCGGCCTCTTGCCCCAAGTGCAGAAGGAAGCCTTCTTGCTGAATCAGGAGTCCGGGCTGACGGCGCAACTGATCAGCGAAGTGGCCGGGGCGACGCTGGAGGCCACCAAGAGCCGGATACGTTATGCCTATCAGAGCCTGCGTGACTGTTTGGGGCGCAAGACCCAGGAGAGCATTGAATGACAGAGAACAAACGCGATGATGCTGCCACGCCAGAGTCGCAGATAGATGCGCTCTATCGTGAAGGTGCTGTCGAGCAGCCGCCCCAGACCTTGGATCAGCAAATTCTGCAGCAGGCGAGGGACAACTGCCGCCAAGCACCAGAGGTGATCCGTCCGGCGCCTGGTTTCTGGCAAAAGCACAGGTATGGCCTATCCGCCGCGGCATCTGTGATGCTGGTGGCAGGGCTGTTTATTCTTAATCCCGAACTGCGAAACTCATCGACGCCGCAGCTTAGTGCTCCGGTGGAAATAAGCCCGCAGGCAGATAGCGCTGAAGATGCGGCGCAGCCCGCCAGGCTGCAACCTATGGCGGCGCCGCAGCCCATGACCGCCAAGCGAGCGGCACCTCAGGAACAAGCTGTTCAGCAACAGGATATGCCTCCTCAAGAAAGTGCTGCAAAGAATCGCGCCGTGGCAGAGGACACTGTGCAGCAAAGAGCGAGAATGGCCCCCAGGCAGCAACAAGCCCTGGCCGCGTTGCCAAGGGATATCGACGGCCGTTTGGATCTGCTGACAAGTGTCATCGAAGTCGGTGAAATTGAGCAGGCGGCGGTGCTGGTACGAGGCATAGCCGCAGATTATCAACTGACGCTGCCGGATACCTTGGCCAAGATCTTGAGCCCAAACGAAGCGGCCCAGCTGCAACTGAAGCAGCAGTCCTTTATCCATCAGGATACGGCGCCCGAGAGTGCGCAAGCGCTTAATAAGGAGCAGAGCGAGCGCTGGCAAGCCTTGCTTGAGCGTCTCGAGCAGAGTCTCGAAGCCAAAGAGAATCACTGAGGCTAAAGACTGAGCTTAACTTAAAAAGAGTTATCGGGAAGCCAGTCAGTTTCAATCCATCACGGGGCAGGGAGCCTGCCCTCATTTTAATAACAGGAGTTTTTATGTTGACCGCCGATGATGTTATCCAGGCACTTGAGCTTGAGCCCCATGTTGAGGGCGGGTATTTCGGTCGTTCATTCGTCTCGGACAGCCGGTTTGATGACAGCCGTAACCTGTGGACCAGCATCTACTTTATGCTCAAGACGGGTGAAGTGTCCCACCTGCATCAACTGACGGCCGATGAGATGTGGTATTTCCACAGCGGTGAGTCGCTGACCATCTATATGCTCTCCGAGCAGGGTGAACTGACCGAGGCGCAACTCGGGATGGACTTGGCCAAAGGTGAGCGGCCACAGGTCTTGGTGCCCAAAGGCACTATTTTTGGTTCGGCAATGAATAATCCGGGCTATTCGCTGGTAGGTTGTATGGTGGCACCTGGCTTTACCTTCGATGACTTCAAGCTGTTCGGCCGTGATGAACTGCTTGAGCGTTTCCCTGAGCATCAGGCGTTGATAAACCGCCTGACCCGCTAGCGGGCGTTACAAGGTTAAGCTTATTTGAGCCGTCACTTTTAAACCGCTATTTTTGAACCGTCAAATCCCCTGGGGGCAGGTGCCAACCTGCTCCCTGTCATCTTGCGCCTATACTTGAAACATGAGTTGCAGCATAAGTGTTACATGCCCATTGCATAGGTGCTGACTCAAACCTATGTATCTATGCTCATCACTTGTATCTACGGTCGTCACTGTTCGGCTCAAAGGCTTGGACCGACTCAAGTGCTTGGATTGTCCGAAGGGGGTCTGCGTGCGCTGTCTGTGTTGTCTGCTGTTGTTGCTGTTTGCCCTCCCGACATGGGCTAAAGAGTGCCAGTAAGGCCTGACACTGGCCTACAATGATTGGCCTCCTTACGCCTGGACAGACGCTTTTGGCCAGCCGCAGGGACTGGACATTGAGGCCAGCCGTTTGATCAGCGGCAAGGTGGGGTGTCCGCTGAGTATAGAGGCGATACCGGCCAAGCGGGCACATCAGATGTTGAAATCCGGCCGTATTGATCTGCTTGCCGGGGCCACCAAATTGCCACAGCGGCAGCTTTATGCTCACTTCAGCCTGGCTTATCGCAGTGAAGAGGTGCGTATCTTCGTCAAACAGGGGCACCAAGCCGTCACCCAGGTGCGGCAATGGCAGGACGTATTCTCACAAAGGCTCAGGCTTATTCTGCCCGGTAACGGCTGGTATGGCGCCGACTATCAGGCATCCAAGCAACGTTTGAGTCAGGCTTCGCTGTTAATCATCAGCCCCAACGCTTCCCAGGCGGTACAGATGTTGGCCTACGACAGGGGCGATGCAGTAGTGGGTGACTCCCTCTCAGTGCCTTTTATTGCCGGTGAGCAGGAAAAACTGCGGTTGGAGGCGCTGCAACCTGTGTTGGCGCAGGACGGGATCCATCTGATGTTGAGCAAGGTCTCGGTTGATGAAACCTTGCTCGAGCGTTTCAATCTGGCCATTGAGGCACTGGAGGCCGATGGCTCTCTGCCGGCGCTGCGGCGTAAGTGGCAGCAGATCTCCTACGCCAGACTCAGCCTGACGCCGAGCGTCGAGAGCGATCTTCATTTTGGGGATTATCCCCGGGCCCCTTGATGTTGGCTCTTCCCGGAAAAGACAGCGCCATGGAACCCGGGAGTAACAGCAAACAACCCAGGCTGTATGCCAGCAGATCCAGCCAGTCGAAGTGGCTGCCGATAACGATTCGTGCCAGGCGAATATGGCCCAGTCCCAGCTTATCCACTAAGCCAAAGGCCTGGCCAAACTCTATGGCGAAGGCAAATGCCAGTACCAAGGGAAGCAGCAGCCGACTTGCCCAGGGGCTCACGGTTTTAAGGGCGAAAAACATCAATATCACTACCAGCAGATCGCCGATAAACCCGCGGATGAAGCCGGGCGGGGCGTAGCGGGCTATCAATACTTCAATACCGAACAATAAAACTGTGGCCAAGGCAAAATGCCAGCGCTTCAAACCATCGAACCAGGGCACAGGTTTCATTGGGGCTCTCCCGTCAGCAAGTCGGCGTTTTGCTCGGCAAAAAGGTGCATCTGCTCCAGCAGCGGCAACAGTGCCATTCCAAGCGCGCTGAGACGATAGTCGACTCTGGGTGGCACTTCAGGGTAGAGAGTACGGGTAAGTACGCCGTCTTGCTCCAGCTCCTTTAGCTGAGCGGTCAGCACTTTTTGACTGACACCGGGTAGATGCCGTTTTAGGTAGCTGAAGCGCTGTGGCTGCTGTTGCAGCAGGAACAGGATGGCGGGCTTCCATTTGCCGCAGATCAGCCGCAGAACCTGATAGGCCGGGCAGAGAGGGGCTTGCTGATTGAGTGTCATAAGGCTGGGCGCAAGTTACTTTGGGGTAACTATGCCACCAATTTGTGCCTCCTTGTAGCGAACGCGCAGCAGTTTTATGATTTTATCAGGAAGGTCCTCACGGCGCTCTCTTGAAAGAGAGCGGCTAAAACAGTGACAGGCATTCAAGGCCTATGACTTGTTTGCATCTTCCCTGACATTAATCCGCAAACCAAGGGGAGGGTTGAATGACCACTCTATTGCAAATTGATTTTGAATTTCCCGCCGAAATGATGGGCGATGCCCTGACTGAGCAGGCCAAACCTCTGGCCGAGTCCATTACCCGGGAGCCGGGTTTCATTGCCAAAATCTGGACCGAAAACCCACGCAGCGGCGAGGCCGGTGGCATTTATCTGTTTGAAGATGAAGCCAGCGCCGAAGCTTACGCCTGCATGCACTCACAACGAGTGGCGGCCATGGGCGCCCACAACATACGCATAAGGCTATTCGATGTGAATGAATCCTTGAGCAAAATTACCCACGGCTGGCCGCTATCAGTTTGATTTTTCAGTATGCCTGCCGACACATTTGCTAAAACTTCTGTCGTCGGCAACAGCTGAATCCCGCTGCTTTCTCTGCTAACTTGTTGGACTCGCAAAACCGCGCTAACAGACTAATAACAGAGATAGAGGCATTCATGAAACTTCGTCACTCCGTGGCCTGCTGTATGCTGGCATTGGGAACTTTGGGCAGTGCAGCCGCCTACGCCGCAGAAGCGGGCCAAGGCTATTACCGTTCGCCAGCGATTCATGACAACACCCTGGTGTTTACTGCCGAAGGGGATATCTGGACTCAGAAGCTCGGGCAGGACAAGGCCGCCCGTTTGACCAGCCTGCCTGCCGAAGAGTTGAATGCCAAGATCTCTGCCGATGGAAAATCGCTGGCGTTTACCGCCAACTATGACGGTGCCCAGGAAGTCTATGTGATCCCCATGAGCGGCGGAATAGCCAAGCGCGTCAGCTTCGAAAACAGCCAGGTACGGCTGCAGGGCTGGACCGCAAATGGCGAAATTCTCTATGCCACAGACAATGCCCAAGGGCCGGCGAATTACTGGGTGCTGCGTTCGGTAAACCCGGATACCCAGACAACCCGTGATCTGCCGCTGGCCGATGCCATAGAAGGCGTGGTTGACCCACAAGGCGAGTATGTCTACTTCACCCGCTTTGGGCTGCAAACCACAGGGGATAATGCCAAGGTGTACCGCGGCGGTGCCATGGGCGAACTGTGGCGTTATCAACTGGGGCAGGACAAAGAGGCCGTGCGGCTGGGCAAAGATCATCAGGGCTCGCTGCGTCATCCCATGCTGTGGCAGGGGCGGGTCTATTTTGTCTCGGATGCCGATGGCAATGCCAACATCTGGTCTATGGCCAGCGATGGCTCAGATCTTAAACAGTTGACTCAATATCGTGATTTCGAAGTGCGCAGCCCCTATCTGGACGGCGGCCGCATAGTGTTCCAGCTGGGCGCCGATATTCACCTGTGGGACCTGGCTTCCGGGCAGGAGCAGAAGCTGGATCTGCGTCTGGCCTCCGACTTCCCCGAGCGGCGTGAACATTGGGTTAAAGATCCGCTCGATTTTGCCACCAGTGCCAGGCTGGCGCCGGCAGGAGACAAGGTGGTCATCACTGCCCGCAGCCATGTGGCGCTGGCGACTACAGATGGTTCCCGCCTGGTAGAGCTGGACTCGGACGGCAAGCATAGAATGCGCAATGCACTGATGAGTCATGACGGCCGTTGGGTCTATGCCATCTCGGATGCTTCCGGTGAGCAGGAGATCTGGCGTTATCCCGCCGATGGCAGCGCTGGCGCCAAGCAGCTGACCCAAGATGGCAACACATTGAGAATGAGCCTGGAGCTGTCGCCCAATGGGCGTTATTTGGCACATGATGATTATGCTGGTAATTTATGGCTGCTGGATCTCAAAGACGGCAGTAACAAGAAGATAGTGACCAACAACGAAGGTCTTGGCCCCTATGCCGATATCCGTTGGTCGCCGGATAGCCGCTTCCTGGCTTTGACTCGCTCGGAAGTCGGTGCCCAACGAAGCCAAGTGATGCTTTACTCGCTGGAATCCGCCAAGGGCGATATGCTGACCAGCGACAAATACGAGTCTTTCTCGCCCAGTTTCAGCCCGGATGGTCAGTGGCTCTATTTCCTGTCAAACCGCGAGTTCCAGGCCACCCCTTCTTCGCCTTGGGGCGATCGCAACATGGGCCCCGTATTTGACAAGCGTAGCCAAATATTTGCCCTGGCATTGAGTCAGGATGCCCGTTTCCCATTCCAACGTCCCAACGAGCTGCAAGGCGTTGCTGCCGGTGATGAAAAGGCCGCTGACGATAAGCTGAAAGTGGATTGGAAAGGCCTGAAGTCGCGGCTGTGGCAAGTCCCCATCGAGGCGGGCAACTACCAGAAACTGCAGGTATTGGGCCCGGGTCTCTATCTGCTCGATAGGGATATCACAGGCAAACAGTCGGCGCTCAAGCTGGTGAAGTTTGACCCTTTGAGCCCCAAGTTGGAAACCTTCGCTGATGATGTGCGCGATTATCAACTCTCGGCCGATCAGAGCAAGGTATTGCTGCGTAAGCAGAGCAATCCCAAAGAGATGGTGATAGTGCCAGTGGGTGACAAACTGCCGGGCGATCTCAGCAATGCCGTGGTGCAAACATCCCAGTGGCAACTTGCCATTCAACCGCGTCAGGAGTGGCAGCAGATCTTTGAAGATGCCTGGCTGATGCACAGAGACTCCTTTTTCGACAAGAAGATGCGCGGTGTCGATTGGCAAGCCGCCAAGGCCAAATATCAGCCATTGCTGGACCGGCTCACCGACAGACATGAGCTGAATGACATCTTCACTCAGATGATGGGTGAACTGGATGCGCTGCACTCTCAAGTGCGCGGCGGTGACTTTGCCAAGGATCCCGACATGCCCAAGGCCGCCGAGCTGGGTGCACGTCTGAGTCAGGTGAAAGATGGTGTCAAGGTCAGCCATATCTATCGCACCGACCCTGAATTGCCGATGCAGGCCTCACCGCTGGCGCGCCCCGGGGTCGATGTCCGTGATGGCGACATCATCACCCACATCAATGGCCGTAAGTTGGCTACCCTGGCGCAGCTCACCTCCATGCTGCGTAATCAGGCCGACAAACAGGTGCTTTTGGAACTCAAGCGCGGCAGCAAGCAGCACAAGGTAATAGTGCAGGCTATCAGCAACCGTGACAATGCCAAACTCAGGTATCTCGATTGGGTCAATGCCAATGCCGATAAGGTGGCCAAGGCCAGCGATGGCAAGATAGGTTATCTGCATCTGTATGCCATGGGCAGTGGTGATATTGAGAGCTTTGCCCGCGAGTTTTACGCCAACTACGACAAGGATGGCCTGGTTATCGATGTGCGCCGCAATCGTGGCGGTAATATCGACAGCTGGATCATTGAAAAGCTGCTGCGTAAGGCATGGGCCTTCTGGCAACCCACAACAGGCGCGCCTTATGTCAACATGCAGCAGACGTTCCGCGGCCACCTGGTGGTACTGACAGATCAGTTGACCTATTCCGATGGTGAAACCTTCTCTGCCGGCATAAAGGCGCTGGGACTGGCGCCCTTGGTGGGTAAACAGACGGCGGGCGCCGGGGTGTGGCTCTCGGGGCGCAACAGCCTCACCGACTGGGGCATGGCTCGGGTTGCCGAGTATCCTCAGTATGCCATCGATGGTCGCTGGGTGCTTGAAGGCCGAGGTGTCAGCCCGGATATCGAGGTAGACAACCTGCCACTGGCAACCTTCAAAGGCCAAGACGCCCAGCTCGAGCGGGCTATCAGTTATCTCAAGGATGAACTGGTACGCGAACCCATACCGGCATTGAATGCTCGCCCCATGCCTCCCAAGGGGGAAGCGGACGATATTAAGTAAGCATGCAGTGATAAAAAAACAGGGGATGCATTTTGCATCCCCTGTGCAGGTGTTAGGGTGTTATCGGCCACGTGGTTCCCAGGCCGGTAGCACCCGTTTTTATTGCTCAGAAATTAATTTCCACTTCGGTATCGGCCGCCAGTGAGTTGGCGATAAAGCAGTTGGCATGTGCCTTTTCGTGGATCTTTTCCAGTGTTTCCCTATCTATCTCAGTGCCTTCGGCAAAAGTGACTTCAGGGTTGAGGCTCATACGGGTCACGGCAATTTTGCCAGACTCCTTCTTGCCGATTTCTGCGGTGGCGTTATCCCGGTAGCTCTCTACCGGTAAGCGCTTCAAGTGAGCTATGGTCAGGAAGGTCAGCATATGGCAGGACGACAATGCCGCCAGCAGGCTCTCTTCCGGATTGACCTTGGCCTCATTGCCTTTGTATTCGGGGGCTGCTGATGCCAGCAGTTGTTGGCCTGTACCAAAGTCTATTTGATGATCGCGATTGAACTCTCCCTCGGGCGCCGGGCTGGTTTGCCAGGATACGGTCAGATGAAAACTCAATTGGATGCTCCTTGAGACGGTTTGCAAAGTAGCGGCCACTATAGCCTATTTGCCAAACCCTTGTCTGCCACAGGTCATCACGATTCCACCCGGCTCGATTTTTCTCAGTAAACCCAAGAGCTGTTTTTTATTAACTAATTGTTTTAAATTGAATATTTGTATTTTTTAACTTTAATGCTTTGGTCTTATCTCTTTGGTCATTCCACCTACTTTAGTCTTGCATCTGTCGTCTGGCGGCGCTATAACAACAGTGTGTGTAAACACAATGTTTCAAATGTTAATAAAAATGATATTTCGAGATGGATCGAAATACTGATCAAAGACAAATTGCAGGAGAACATTATGCAGGCATTTTACAAGCCCCTCGCGGCAGCGGTTACCCTGGCGCTGTGCGTTGGTGCACAGGCTGCAGATAACGAACGTTACATCGTTAAGTTCAAGGAGGGGAAAGGCCCCGGCACTATGGCGCAGATGAAGGCCATGGGCGCCAAAATGGAACTGGATCTGTCGGCCCACAACGCCGCCGCCTTTTCCATCCCGGCTCAGGCTCTCAAGGGCCTGGCCAACAATCCCAACGTGGAATATGTCGAAGCGGATGTGAAACGTTTCCCGCTTTCACAGGTAGTGCCTTACGGTATTCCCATGGTACAGGCCGACCAACTCAGCGATGCCCAGACCGGTAATATGAAGGTCTGTATCATAGACTCAGGTTACCAGTTGGCCCATGAAGATCTGTCGGGCAACAATGTCGATGGTACCAATGACCCCGGTACCGGTAACTGGTACACAGATGAAAACCATCATGGTACCCATGTGGCCGGGACGATTGCCGCACTCAACAATGGGGTTGGTGTGGTTGGCGTAAACCCCAACGGCAATCTTAACTTGCACATTATCAAGGTGTTTAATGCCGATGGCTGGGGCTACTCATCCAGCCTGGTTGCCGCGCTGGACAAGTGTGAGCAGGCCGGCGCCAAGGTAATCAACATGAGCCTGGGTGGCAGCTTGAAGAGCCGCACCGAGGACCGCGCCTTTGCTGCCGCCGACAGCCGCGGCATTTTGAGTATTGCCGCCGCCGGTAACGACGGTAATACCCGTCACTCTTATCCGGCATCTTATAACTCTGTGGTGTCGGTTGCCGCAGTGGATGCCAACAAGCAGCATGCGGATTTCTCACAACGTACCAGTCAGGTTGAACTCTCCGGCCCGGGTGTCGGCGTGCTTTCCTCCGTGCCTATGGGCACTGCGTTGGTGGCTGCGGCCTCAGTGGCCGGCAATGGTTACGAAGCCATAGGTATGGAAGGCTCACCTACAGGTAGTGCCGCCGGTACTCTGGCTGACTGCGGCACAGGTGAGAGCCAGTGTGATGCCGCCGGTAAGGTGTGTTTAATTCAACGCGGTAATATCGCCTTCTCCGACAAGGTGCTCGCCTGCGAAAATGGCGGTGGTGTTGCGGCCATTATCTACAACAATGAGCCAGGGGCCTTAAACGGGACTCTGGGTGAGGTGGTTACCGCCATTCCGTCTGTGGGTGTGAGTGATACTGATGGTGCGGCCATGTTGGCGGCAGTTGGCAGCAATGCCAGCGTTGATATCGGCGCGGGTAACTATGCTTACTTCGACGGTACTTCGATGGCGACACCTCATGTGGCTGGGGTTGCGGCCTTGGTGTGGAGTCATTTCCCTCAGTGCAGCAACAGTGACATTCGTGCGGCATTGCGTGCCACCGCCGAAGATCTCGGTGCTGTCGGCCGTGATGATGAGACAGGTTACGGTCTGGTGCAGGCCAAGGATGCAGTGGATTACCTGACCGCCAACGGTTGCTCAGGCGGTGGTACCGGCGGTGGCGGTGACACTGGTGGTTGTAAGGGCAAAGGCTGTAAGAGCCCTAAAAATCCTCGCTGATTGCTGGCTTTATTTTGAGATACGCACTAAAAAGCGCTGCTGTTGCAGCGCTTTTTCATGGCAGAGTTTGAGACAAAATTGGTTAGATAAACCAACCCACAACAAAAACAACCGGCGCCAACATAAGCGCTTTAGGCAGACTGCGACCGAGATAGCTGAGCTGCAAAACCACAGGTAGGGCAGCCAGCGTCATCAGGCCGAAAAACAGTATGCTGCCATAACCCCAGCCATACCCCATGCCACAAAGCACAAAGCTTGCCAGCAGGGCCAACCAACCGCCCGCATACAGCAGGCGGCTTTCCAGAGTTTTGGGAGCGCGCCCCATGGCCTCACGGAAATGACCGAACATGGACATGGCCAGCAGGCCAAAGGCGAGATAAGTCAACGCAATAAGTGCAATCATCATCCGCGCACCGCCTGAAGTTTTTGGGCCTTGGCCGTTTGCTTCATTGGCTGCCTCCCCAAACGCTTGAAGGCAAATAAGCCAAGGGCTGCGAAGGCCAGTGCCAGCAGATCAAATCCCGCCAATTGCCACTGACCGGCCGCGAGGTTGCTCAGCAGGTTGGCTGGCGAGGTCAGGGCGTTCAGCAGCGGCAAGAACGCCAGTGCAGCTGTCAGCGCCGCCAGTTGAGCGCGCCACATGGCTCTGTCTCTGCGCCAGATAGCCAGCAAGCCGCTGATCAGCAGCAGAATAAAGAAGCTGTGAACCTCCCATTGACTGCGGCCAGGCAAAGAGGCAGGCAGCAGGCGATTGGCATAGAAAAAGGCCACTGTACCCAGTGGCAGACCGAGGATAAACATCAGGTTCAGCGTTTCCACCAGGCGCAGACCCAGGCTGGGCTTGGCGCCCTGACTGATGGCTTTTTGTTGTTTCTGGCGAATCTTTACCGCCCACATCAAGGTGCCGCTGGCTATCATCACGCAGCCGCTCAGCCCCAGAAGGAAGAAGAGCCCCCGCAGTGCGGGGCCGGAGAAACGGGCTGTGTGCAAGGACATCATGGCGTCGTGAGTCGCCTTGGCGGCGCTGATGTCATTGTCTGTGCTGTAGAGAAGCTCGCCATCAGTACCGCTGAACACCATAAACAGCTCCCGTTCTGTGACTTGCTCGCCAGTGTTGAAAGTGACCACTACCCGGCTGTTGGCATCATCCGGGTTGATCACTGACACCGACTTGAGCGGCAGTTCGGCAAAGGTTTGCTGCACCTTGGGCAGGAAGCTTGCCAGTGGCAATTGAGGCGCGGCTTCATTGGCGGCAGCTATGCGGGTAAAGCTGCTGCCGGGACGGGCTTCATTGATAAATTCCCGGCGGTCACTGTCATAGTTGACCAATATGCCCCAAGGCATGTAGATGATCATCAGGGTGATAAGCCCGGTATAAGTGATCATCAGATGGAACGGCAGCGCCAGTACCGAGCTGACATTATGGGCATCGAGCCAGGAACGACTGCCCTTGCCGGGACGGAAGCTGAAGAAGTCCTTGAAGATGCGCTTATGGATCACTATTCCTGAGATGATCGCCAGCAACATAAACATGGTGCAGAAACCGACAATCCAGCGTGCCGTGATGGCAGAGATATAGTGCAGATCGAAATGCAGGCGGTAAAAGAAGTTACCGCCGCGGCTCTCCCGCACTTCAGTCACATAGCCGCTATTATCGGCCTTGACTAGATGTTCACTGAAGGCGCCGCGGCGCTGCCCCGGCTCCGGCGGCTGTTGCCAGCCATAACTCAACATGGGGTGGCGCTCTGTGGGGAATTCAATCAGCCAGCGCTGGGCGTTGACCGCATTCTGCCTGAGATAATCCTCGCCCTGACTCAATTGCTCAGCAAGGCGGGTGTTATCGTAGGATTGGAACACCGCCTTGTGCAGCTCGGGCTGATTCCACAGGCTGATTTCATGGCGATAGTAGCTCAGGGTTCCGGCAAAAAACACCAGTAGCAGCACCCAACATACCAGCAGACCCACCCAGGTGTGGAGCCAGGTCATGGTTCGGAAAAAACTGTCTTTCATCTCAAACCCCCAGCAGTTTCAGCATGCCAAACAAGGCGGCTGTCAGCAGCAGGAGTTCTTGCCAGGCCCGCAAACTGCGTTTGACGCAAAATACCCTGATAACCACCATGGCGTAGATCAGAAAAGACAGCATCATGGCACTCACTGTACTGTCGATACGGCTCATAGGCAGGCTCACAGCCAACAGGGCACAGGCCAAAGACGCGATAAGATAACCGCCAACAATAGATGCCAGCGCCCGGCTGATAATGGTCAGGGCTTGGGGATAGCGCCTGGGAAACTGTAACAGAGATAGAGATTTCATGATTGCTGCGGATAGTCATTGACCACCAAGGGAAACAGATGCGCTGATTCTAGCTTAATAATAATTAATGATAAACATTACCATTCGTGTTTTACCTGTAAATAACGCCTGTATCGAACCGGCAGTTGACTTGATACAGAAGGGGCTGGAAATACTGAACTGAATTAAAACAGGCCAATAACCGGCGATAAAAACAGCACTAAACAGGGAACAAGATGAACTCTGGATTAATTTTGACCATACAAGAGCAGAATGAGGCACTGATCGAGCTTTATTTGAACATTGGCCCTTGTGTTTTACGCTGAAAGCCCCAAGCTCTATAAGTGAATCAGCAGAAAAAAGGAAAACCTATGAAAATTCAGCTTTCAGGTCATCATGTTGAAGTCACAGCAGCAGTACGTAGCCATATCGAAGAGAAGTTTTCCAAAATCGCCAAGCATTTCCCCAGCCTGTTAGGCTTGGACATCATCATTGCCAAAGAGCATGGCGTACATCAGGTTGATATTCGAACCAATTACGAGGGGGTGGCAGTCGCGGCCTCCGGCAAGAACGAAGTCATGTATCCGGCCATCGCCGAAGCAGGCAAAAAACTGGAAGCGGCGCTCAAGCACAGAAAGGGGCAACTCAAGGCCGATCTTCATGAAAAACCCGAGGTGACCACCCCGGAAATTGCCCACGAGATTATCCAGGAAATGGAACTGCGTTAATTCAAGTGCATTAACATTTACGTAGAAATAAAAAGGGACCATCTGGTCCCTTTTTATGTTTCAAAACCTTGGTCTTATTCGATGATCTCGGCGTTGTGATAGACATTTTGCACGTCATCACAGTCTTCCAGTGCGGCAATAAACTTGTCGAACTGGGCGACATCTTCACCGGACACTTCCACCATGTTCTGTGGTACGAAAGTGATCTCTTCCATCTCAAAGTTGACTTCGGGGAAGGCTTCCAGCAATGCCGTCTTGGCCTTGTAGAATTCGGTGTTGGGGGCGTAGACACTGATCATGCCGTCTTCCAACTCGACATCGGCAACATCGACATCGGCCATCATCAGGGCCTCGAGCACCACTTCATCATCTTCACCGGGGAAGACAAATACCGCCTGGTGATCGAACATGTGGGCCACAGTGCCTGGACCACCCAGCTTGGCATCATTCTTCACAAAGGCCTGACGAACCTCGGTGAAGGTGCGCTTGCCGTTGTCGGTCAGACAGTCGACAATCACCATGCAGTTACCCGGGCCGAAACCTTCATAGCGGGCAGTATCATAGTCTTCACCGCCACCACCTTTGGCCTTGTCGATAGCCCGGTCAATAACGTGTGCCGGTACCTGATCTTTCTTGGCGCGTTCAATCAGGCGCCGCAGTGCCAGGTTACCGTCGGGATCGACACCGCCACCCTTGGCACACACGTAGATCTCTTTACCGTAACGGGAGTAGACCTTGGTCTTCTGTGCGGCCGTCTTGGCCATGGATTCCTTGCGGTTTTGATATGCTCTGCCCATCTTTGCAATGTCTCATCAATGCGTTGAAAAAGAGTGGCAGATTCTAGCAGCTTTCCCGCACTAAATGCACCTGTCCGCCCGCTGGGCTGCCGGCAGTGTGAAGCCACGCCTGATCATGCTTACCGTCTCCGGCCGCAGAATCTCATTGCCTCACTATAGACTTATGTCCAATTCGGCAGAGCACCGTGCTTTGGGTTATGCTGAAAAACTCAAGGATCCCTTGTTTGGCACAAACCAACAATAAGGATAGGAAGGGAGGCTGCATGTCTGAGGAAAACCGTATTTTGCCTATGCTGGCGGGGTTGCTGCTCGGTGCGCTGGCGCTGGGTTGCGCTCAGCTGGCTTTAAGTGCCGACAATCTATTGCTTTCACTGCTTGGATGGGGTCTTGCGCTTATAGGCCCTGTATTGGCGCTGCGCTGGGCTTCCCGCCCTGTGGCCCAAGGCGCCAAGCAGACATCCGCTGAGGGCGCAGGTGATGAAAAGGCGGCGCAGCAACTGGGCCGGGATGCCAGTCGTATCGCTATCGGCGCTGCCGAAGTGTCCCACTTTGTTGACCAACTCAAGTTCACTCTGGACTCCAGCGGTCAGCAAGCCGGGCAAATTGCCGTGGCGGCCAGTCAGCTGAGCCATACTACCGTGGCTTTGAGCGAACATGCCGAAGTGGTGCTCAATCAGGCAAAGGCATCCCGCAGTGTCAGCATGGAAGGGCGCCAGTATGCCGCCAGTGGTTTTCGTGCGGTTGAAGCCTTGAGTCAGGATGTCGACAAGGCCGCCTCCGGCGTAGGGCAACTCAAGGCGCAGGCCGATGCCATAGGCAAAATCACCGAAGTGATTGACAGTGTTGCCGCCCAGACCAATCTGTTGGCGCTCAATGCCGCCATTGAAGCCGCCAGGGCCGGAGAGGCGGGCAGAGGCTTTGCCGTGGTGGCCGATGAGGTGCGCAGTCTGGCGGCCAAGACCGCAGAGGCTACCCAGAATATTGCCGCCATGTTGACCCAGATTAGAGAGCTGACCGATGGCACCTCACAGCTAATGAATCAGGTGGTTAGCCAAACGGCCGGCGCCGTGGATGCCATGAATTCACTGGAGCAGAGATTTGACAGTATCGCTTCGGGCGTCGAGGACTCGGCGCAGGCGTTGGAGCAGATTGAGGCCGCGTTGCGTGAATATCGCGGCACTACGGCGGATATTTCCAATGCCATTACCCATATCAGCGAGTCGCTGACAGATACAGGTCGTCGCAGTGAGCAGATCTCCCGTCAGGCCTTTGGGCTGTCGCAGACCACAGAGGGAATGTTCCGGGCGCTTTCGCATTGGGATACCGGCAGTTTCGATCAGCTTATTCTCAAAGAAGCGCAGCAGGCCGCCAAGGCTTGCGGCCAGACGCTGGAGCAAGGGTTGGCGGAAGGCAAGTTTACTGAGCAGCAGTTGTTTTCGCCGCAATATCGGCCGATAGCGGCGACTGAGCCACCCAAATACAACACCGCCTTTGACGGTTATACCGACAAGCACTTTCCGGCCTTGCAGGAACCGATACTGGAGCGTCACCGGGAGGTGATTTACGCCGGAGCGGTCGATAAGAAGGGCTACTTTCCGACTCACAATCAGCGTTTTTGCCAGCCGCTGACCGGTGATAGGGAGCGGGATATGTTGCAAAACCGCACCAAGAGATTGTTCAACGACCCAACTGGGATCCGCTGCGGCCAGCACACAGAGCCGGTGCTGTTGCAGACCTATAAGCGTGACACGGGCGAGGTGATGCACGATCTCTCTGTGCCCATCTATGTTAAGGGTAAACACTGGGGTGGCTTTCGGATAGGCTTCAAGGCCCAGTGATGCTGTAGTGCGACTGCGCCTTGGGCGCTCAAGGCTTGCGGTCGGCTCAGAGGCTCAGGTGTTCAAACAGCTCTGTGGCCAGGGCTCTGAGTTCATCGGCGCTCGGGCGAGTATGGGCATAAGTGCGCAGGCCATAAATACCCATCATCAGAAACCGGGTCAGCCGCGCCGGATCTTTATCGGCGGCCAGTTCACCTTGCACCTGGGCCTGCTGCAGTATCTGCTGCAACGCCGTTTGCCATTGCTGTAGATGTTGGTTCACTCTTTGTTGCACAGCCAGATCTTGCTCACCCACTTCGCTCAAGGCCTTGACCAAAAGGCAGGCCTGGCTGGCATCACAGCTGAGGCACTCGCTGATTATGTTGTCCAGATAACGCCGCAGGCATTCGAGCCGTGAACCCTCGGCTGGGAAAAAGCCCTGCAGCTGCTGCTCGCGATCGGCATGGTACTGGTCAATCGCCGCCAGAAACAGCCCGTGCTTATTGTCGAAGGCACAATAGATAGACCCCGGGTGCAAGCCGGTTGCCCGGGTCAGATCCTGCATACTCGTCTTACTGTAACCCTTGGCCATAAAGGCATTCATGGCGCTGCGCAGCACTTTCTCACGATCGAATTCGGCGTTTCTCATCAGATGATTTCCCCACTGTGATGCGCCGAGTTTACTGCAATTTGAATATTTGTTCAAAAAAGGCTTGAATGATCATTCAACAATCTTTATCTTGAACGAACATTCAAATAGGGGCTCAGCTCCTCAGGCTCTGAATAAGGCGAATGCCAGTGACTGAGCCGTTAACTCGCCAAGGGCAGGAACCATGTACCAGAACTTGTTTGAACAGTATCGTCTCAATGACAGCATCACACTCAATAACCGCTTTATGATGGCGCCGCTCACCCGTTGTATGGCCGATGCCGATTTGGTGCCGACCGATGCCATGTTGGCTTACTACGCCCGCCGCGCCGAGGCTGGGCTGATCATCAGTGAAGCCACCATCATTCGCCCGGATGGGCAGGGCTACCCCAACACTCCTGGGATCTTTACCCAGACTCAGATTGCCGGTTGGCGCCGGGTGACAGATGCCGTGCATGAAAAGGGCGGTAAGATTTTTGCCCAGCTGTGGCACACAGGCAGGGTCGCGCATCCGCACTTCTTTAATGGTGAGCATGTGTTGGCACCATCTGCTGTGGGCGTTGAAGGTACAGTACCGAGAATGCGCGAGCTGAGCTACCAAACCCCAAAGGAGGCCAGCAAGGCCGAGATTGCCGAACTGGTGCGTGATTACGCCAAGGCGGCAGAAAACGCCATTGAGGCCGGTTTCGATGGCGTTGAGATCCACGGTGCCAACGGTTATCTCATCGATCAGTTCCTGCATTACGACAGCAACCGACGTGAAGATGAGTACGGTCAAACGCCTGAAAACATGAGCCGCTTTGCCCTGGAAGTGGTGGATGCCACCATAGCCGCCATAGGTGCAGATCGCACGGCGCTGCGTTTGTCACCCGGGGCATACTTTAATATGAGTGCCGATCCCCGTGACCGTCAGGTGTTTGATTATCTGCTCGCCGAGCTTGGCTCCCGCCGATTGGCCTATCTGCACGAGGGCATGTTTGACGACAACATGCGCTTCGACTTCCTCGATGGCCGGGTATCGGACTACATGCGCCGCCACTACCAGGGAAATCTGGTGGGTGTGGGTGGTTACAGCCCGGAAACGGCCGCCGAGGCGATTGCTGCCGGGCGTTTTGACCTGGTCGCCATAGGCCGCCCCTTTATTGCTAACCCTGACTATATCGCCAAGGTTCGCAGCGGCGAGAGCCTGCAGGATTACTCGGATGAGATGTTGGCCACTCTCGACTGAAACAGGGCATCCCGACCAGAGTACCCTTAACCCGCTTAGCCATGGCGCCATCGAGATGCAGTATTGGCGGCGCCTGGCGTCCTTGTAGAATTGCCCCATATTTGGCGAGTATTTTGGCATACTCGCCGTTTTTTTTGATTGTCTCCAGCCCTTGATTGAACTCGGTAATCAACTTAGCGCCATGGGGATGAAGGCGACTGGTGCTCAGGTGCAGGTTGCGGATATCCAGTGGCGGACCGGTAAAGTCGAAGCTATCTTCCTGTTGCAGACGCCAGAATGTATCTGTGGCGACAATCTCATCCTCCAGAGTCAAATCCAGACGACCCACTGCCAACATCTTCAGATTGGACTCCAGACTGTTGTTGGGCACGCGAATAAATTCGCTCGCGGCGCGAAAACCGGTTTGATAGCTGTATCCGCGTACCACGCCGATTCTTTTCCCCTTGAGGCTGTCGAGATCTGTGTATTCAAAGGGATCACCACGGCGCTTGATGAAACGCTGGCGATTTTGCAGATAGGGCTCGGAAAACAGCAGCACTTGCTCTCGCTCCGGTGTATGCCAGGTGGCCAGCAGCAGATCGGTTTTGGCCTCTTTAACCGACCTCAGTGCCCTGGCCCAGGGCTTTAACTCCACCTGCAAGCGATAACAGTGAACCGCCAGGGCGCTCTGAACTATTTCCAGTGCCAAACCGGCTTTGCCATCGGCCTCAATAAAAGGGGGCCAGGGATCATTGGTCAGTGTCAGATGCAGCGGTACCGCCGGTTCAGAAGTCGAAGGGGATGCTGGATTACAGTTGGCGCAAGCCAGCCATGGCTGTAGCAGAAACAGCAGAGCAAATACCCAAGTCAGTTTCATATTTGACCCTTCATATCAGAGGCTTGGAACCCAAAAGTGCTGAAAGAAAGCTGCAGGTGTCGTCAGCATCCCATAAATCCGCATGTAATTGCAACGTTACCAAATGCTACGAAATTGTTTGTTTTTGTTTGTTATATCTGGAGGGCAGATTTTCTGCGTAATTGAAAGCAAGAGTCTTAAAGAGGACCTATGACTATAACAAATAATCAGCTTGGAACGCGGTTCCGGCAGACGGCGCTGGCCAGTCTGACCGCGCTCTATTTCGGGGGCATGATGAGCGCCACCGCCCAGGTTCAGATGCAACCCGTGGGCAAAGGCAATTTCTATCAGCCGAGTTTTCCAAAGAACAGGTGTTGGCGGCAGACAAGGCTCGTAAGGCGAGCCTTGAAGGCGACATCTATGCCGGTCAGCCGGGTGTGCTCAACCAGGTATTGCGCCAGCGGACGCCGGAACAGATATTTCAGCCGGATCCATCTGTCAGTGGCGTTCAGAGCTATATAGTGCAGCTTAACGAAGAACCTCTGGCAACCTATGACGGCAGTATTTCCGGGCTGGCGGCCACCAAGGCACCGAAAAATCGCTCGCTGATCGCCAAAGGTCGGGTCAGTGTCAATACGACTGATGCCAGGGCTTACAGCCGTTTCCTGGAAAAGCGTCAGGATAGTTTCGTAAATCGCGCCCGTCAGGCCGGTGCCAATCTACAGTTGAAACAGCGCTTCACCATTGCCAGTAATGCCATGGTGGTAGAGATGACTCAGGAAGATGCCAAAATTCTTGCCCGCCAGAGTGGCGTCAAACGGATAACCCCCAACCGCATTTTCCAACTGCGTACCGACAGAGGGCCTGAGTTTATCGGCGCCGACCGGATCTGGCTCGGCCAGGACCCGAGTACAGGCCTGGCCGCCAAGGGCGAGGGCATGTTGGTCGGGATTATAGATACCGGGGTTAACACAGATCATCCGGCCTTTGCCGAGGATCAAGACTATGTGCGTTTGAATCCGCTCGGCAGCAACAAGTTTACCGGTGATTGTATCGACAGCCCTGAGTTGTGTAACAACAAACTGGTGGGGGTACATTCCTACCCCGAGATCACAGATGTTTACGGGGCGCCGGAATTTCAGGCCAACCCCTGGGGCACACCTGTCATGTTGCGCCCGGCCAATGGTGAGGACTATAACGGCCATGGCTCCCACACTGCCAGCACAGTAGCAGGTAACCATCTGGACAATACGCCTTTGCAGGCTGCAACCGGTGATGCCACCAGTGATGGGGTCAATGTGCCCTTTAACTTCCCGGCTACCAGCGGTGTCGCGCCGCGGGCGCATATCATCTCTTACCAGGTGTGTTGGCCCGGCAACGGTGGTGATCCCTATGCCGGTTGTCCCGAGTCGGCGATTCTGGCGGCCTTTGAAGATGCCATTGCTGACGGGGTCGATGCGATAAACTTCTCCATCGGTGGCGCCGAATCTTTGCCCTGGGCCGACCCTATGGAGCTGGCGTTTCTGGCCGCCCGTGAGGCGGGAATTTCTGTGGCTGTCGCCGCCGGTAATGCCGGTGCTTATTGGAGTGCGGATCACAGCTCTCCCTGGGTGACGACAGTTGGCGCCACCACCCACGACAGGGTGCTGGAAGCCGGTAACAAGCATATCGACAATTTCGGCGGTAACGAACGCTATCGCCCGTCCGAGCCTATTGTGGGCAAGAGCTTCTCCGGCGGCATTACCGGCGAAGTGGTGCTGGCTGAAAACTATGCCGACCCTGACCCCAGCGATGATTTCAACGCCGCCTCCTGTAACGTACCTTTCCCCGCCGGAACCTTCCGCGATGACCAGATAGTCATCTGTGAGCGCGGTGACATTCCCAGAGTGGATAAGGCCAAGAATGTGGCGGCCGGCGGCGCCGGTGGTTTTATTCTGCAAAACGTGGACTATCAGGTCGACAATCTGGTGGCCGACAGCTTTGTGATCCCTGGGATCCAGGTCAAGCAGAGCGACAGATACAAGCTGAAAAACTGGGTTAGATACAGTGATCCCGGCACGGCCATAGCGACTATCTCGGACTTCAGCAACGAGTATCTGTTTGATGATGCCCTGGCCAATAACCTGGCGCCTTTCAGCTCAATGGGCCCGAGCCGCACCAACAACACCTTGGTGCCGGATCTCAGCGCTCCCGGGGTACAGATTTACGCTGCCAACGCCGATGATCAACCCTTTACCGGCGCGCCGGATGCCTCCGACTGGACCTTTATGAGCGGCACCTCAATGGCGGCGCCTCATGTGACAGGTGCCATGACACTGCTGATGCAGCTGCATCCCGAGTGGACCCCTGCCGAAGTGCAGTCGGCGCTGATGATTACAGCCGGGCCTGTGTATCTCAACACAGGTTATGAGTTGCTGGAGCCTTTCTATCACTTTATGGCCGGCGCCGGTGCCATCAATGTTGCCCGCGCGGCCGATACCGGCCTGGTGATGGATGAGACCATAGAAAATTACCGCAATGCCAATCCGGAGAACGGCGGGATAGTCAATTGGCTCAACTTGCCTTCCATGGTGGAAATGGCCTGTGAGCAAAGTTGCAGCTGGATGCGCACAGTTACTGCCACCCGCGACGGCAGTTGGAGTGCCGAGGCTTTGGGTAAGGAGCAGGGCTTTGAGCTCAGTGTTTCTCCCGAGAACTTTACCCTGGCCAAGGGCGAAAGTCAGACTCTGGTGATCAAGGCCAAAGTGCCGCCGTTGATTGAGTCCAACGTCAATCCGGGTGAGCCGGGAGCGCCTTGGCAGCAGGTACAAAACAAGGACGCCTTCTTCAACGGTGAGCTCAGACTCACTGAAGCGTCAGGCACTTCCCCTCAGTTGCATATGCCGGTAGTCGTGGCCAGTAAGGCTGATCAGATGCCGGTATCCATGGACCTGGAGATCAGCCGGGCTCAGGGCAGTGAAACCCTGAAGATGAATACCTCGGCCTATGCTCAACTGACGCCTCGTTTCTACGGCCCGGTGCAGCCTGAGCTAAAAACTGCCACTCTGGAAGCCGTGGCGCCATTCCTTGATCTGGAATACATAGAGAAGGGCTGGGATATTCAAACCGTCACGGTTCCCGAAGGCGCCAAGCGTTTGGTGGTGGAAGTGCAGAGCGCCAAGCGCACTAGCACGCTTGAGGAGATGAACCCCCGTTATTCAGGGGTGTTCCCCTTTGTGATCCTGGGGCGGGATGCCAACGGCAATAACGGCTTTATCCCTTCGCAAGAGGAGATGGAGCAGGATGACAGGGCGCTCAAGGCAGAATACGATGCCGAGCTGGTGTGTTTCTCTTCCAGCCAAGCCGAGCACAACCTCTGTAGTCTGGAAAACCCGGCCCCCGGTACCTATTGGTTTGCCACCGCCATGGCCTATGGCAAGGGGGAAGTGGAAGCTGTGACCGGCCATGCGGTGATCATGGCCGATGACGATTTCGGTATGTTGAGCCTGGATGGTCCGGCGTCGCATGATGGCAATGGTGACTATCAGTTGACCCTCAACTGGAATATTCCCGATGCCAAGCAAGGGGATGTCTTCTATGGCGGTATGGATCTCGGTGCCGGCCCAGGCGCTGAAGGTTCTTTCGGTTTCAGTGCCCTCAATATCCGCCGCGGCGAGGATGCCGTCAGCTGGTCAGTCAGTCAGGACAAGGCGCTGAGCGAAGATGTGGTGGATGTTACCGTTAAACTGGCGGCCAACCTTGAATCCCGCGATCGTAACTATGAGTTGCAGCTCAAGTTACCCGAAGGCATGCGTTTGGCACCGGCGACCATCAAGAGCAATAATCCTGCGGTTGCCGAAGCGATTGTTGCCGATGAAAGCGGCCTGACGCTGACTGGCCAGCAGCCCAGCACTCGATTGGTGGAGCGGCAATACAAGGTCAGTACCAACCTCAACGATGCCATGTGTCGCACGCCTATGATTGATGAGTACTCCACAGGTGGCTACATAGATCTCTTCGGCGAGTTTGGCATGCAGCCCAACGCCGACTGGTTGGCCGGCGACTCTCAAGCCAGTGTCGATGTGCCTATCGATTGGCTGTTCTATAAAGAGGGCGCCGAGTTCAAGGTGTACAACCAGGCCAATGCCGGTTATATGCGGATGCATACTGTGGGCGCGTTGCAGTTTAACACTGCCTACTGGTATATGGGCGCGCACCGCGGCCCTGGTTTTCTCTACGAGGCGCTGGCCCCCTTCTGGCGTGGCAGTTTTGAGATGAAGTACCGCCGCCATTAGGAAGAGCCTTGGGGCCTGACCATAGCCACTCAGTATAAGGAAGAGCGTCCGGATCTGGGGGACTTGTTGTTCCTCGAGTTTGATAATGTTACCGACCGCCAGACAGGCCAGGAGTTTGACTTCCAGACCATACTGCGCAGCGGTATCGACGATCATCCCGGCATGTACGAGATCATCTATGCCTACCAGAACCTGGGGGCCGATGTGGCCGACGGGGCTGTGTTTGTCGAAGGCTTTGACAGTACCTGGTCCAGCGATGCGGGACCGAAGAATGGCTATCTTTATGAGATGCTGGGCTTCGATAACCTGGATACCTTGCTTAAGGACGATCTGGTGATCTGCTTTGATTACACAGGGCCTGAGCAGAGCCGGGTCGAGCTGAGCTTCAAGGCGGCGGTTCAACCCGGGGCTACCGGGAAGGCGCTTGCCATGACACTTAATTACGATCTCGAAGGCGGCGAGCCGGGCACTTTGAGCCATCAGATTGCGGTTAAAGGCAATATCCAACTAGCGCCACTCAGTGACATGAGTGTTGCCGAAAATGGCCGTATAGACGGTATTGCCGTGACCTATGTCGATGCCGATAAGGTGCCGAATCTGTTGGAGGTCAGTGGTGAGCACATCAGAGCCGAGATTGATGGTGACAGCTTCAACTTGATCCCCGAGGCAGATTTCCACGGTGAAACCCAGGTCACGGTAACTGTACGTGATAGCCTCAACAGTGGCGATGCCGCCAGCACCAGCTTTATGCTGAAGGTGGAGTCCGACGGGGTTGACCCTGTGAGCCCTCCAGAGCCGCCGCTGGAGGAGTCAGACTCGGGTGGTTCGCTCGGCTGGAGTCTGCTGGCGCTATTGTCTCTTGGCTTGTTACGGCGCAAGCGCTGAGGCTGAGCTAAACAAAAGCCAAAGCTAGATCCAAAGCCAAACCTGAGTCCGGGTTCTCACTTGGGCCAGGTGCCAAAAACTGCTGACAAGGCAGATAAAAAAATCCCCGCAGGTTGCATCAGCGGGGATTTTTATTGCCAGGGCTCATTCAAAGCGGTTACTTACAGGGCTAATCATCACGATTGATACAGATTGACTTCGACAGACCCCGGCATGCCTTCAGTCAGAAGCCTTGAACACCAATTGTTGTGCAAGCCACTCTCTACAAAAGAGAAGGCCACGAGGACTTATTGGCACCTTCCCTAAGGAAGACGCCAATTGAGATCGAAGTCGTAGCGGATACCGGCAGCCACTATCGACTCATCCTCTCGGTTGTCATAGTTTTGCGCCAGATATTCAAGGTGCAAACGTACATTATTCAGCGGCTGCCATTCCAGTGTCAGGTTGTAACCGTCATAGTCCAGGCTGCTGAAATCTTCTATGCCATCTTTGAACCAGAAGTAACCCAGCTTGAGTTTGTAGTCCTTGCCAAGCGGCAGTGCCAGCGCGCCATCAAAGGTATCGCCATCTCGATTGTTAGCACTGACAAAGTCATACTCCTTGCGTTGGTAACTGGCGGCGGCATAGATGCCGTTGTGCCAGGTATAGGCTGCTACCGCGCCCCACACCTGCTCGTCACCCTGCTTGATATCGCCGGCATATTTATCCTGGGCCAGCCAGGTCAGCCCCAGATGCAACTGCTGCCAATCGAATCCCGCCCCCAGGTTGATGATATCGGCGCCGCTATTGTATTCACTGTCATCAAATACTGCCGAAGCCATCAGGGTGAAAAGCTCAATGTTAACTTGATAAATTAAAGCGTTGTCGACAAAGAAGGGGCTTTCCTGATTGTAGCCAAAGGGGCTGTTGGCATTGTTGAAAATGTCAGTGTATTCCGCCACCAGGGTATATTGCACCGGGCGTTGCCGCCCCAGAGTCAGCTTGCCGTATGGCGAGTCGACTCCGGCAAACGCCAGTCTCGCCTCACCGAAGCGGCCATTATCATCGATACGGATTTTCCATTCCCCTTGCGCCAGAGCGCGCCAGCCGGGAAGCAATTCGGTTTCTGCCTTGACTCCAATTCGCGACAGTGCATCGCCTATGTCCCACTGATCTTTGCCGCGATCCCTGTATTCCAATGTTGGGCGCAGCGAGCCGTACAGAGTGAATTGGCTGGCGCCAAGGGAGGAGGTCATAGAGGGAGACTTATCCTGCATCGTTTGACTGGCGGCAGGCTCAGGCTTGCTGGCTTGTTGCGACGATGCTGAGGTTTGGCTTGTGTCTTGGGCCATCATTGGCGAGTGAGTGCCGGATTGTTGCAGCTGGGCTTGCAGTAGCTGCTCCAGTTCCATGACTCTTTGTTCCAATGCCTTGATGCGTTGCTCTTGGCTGCTGTCTTCGGCATTCGCCAGCAGCGGCAGCAGACAGGCGCTCAATATCAGGAGTTTGCCTTTCATATCGACTCTCCGGTAGCTGTGGATACGGTGCGCCCGGGCTTGTTACCTGGGCGCACTGGCGGTTTCAGACAATAAACTTGTTGAGTATGGCGTCCTGCTGCCGTACCTGTTCGGTTTGGGTATGCATGGCTGAGTTGGCCTGTGTCGCCGAATCCGATACCTGCACCGACAGATCCTTGATCCTGACCGTGTTGTTATTGATCTCTTCGGCCACCAGGCTCTGCTCTTCGGCGGCCGAGGCGATTTGTAGATTCATATCGGTGATCTGCTGAATGGCATCGCGGATACGGTTCAGCGCCTCATTGGCACCTTCTGCCTTGGTAACGGCTTCCTGGGTGGTATCCTTACTCTGATTCATCACGTCGGCCACGGCGCGGGATCCGGCCTGCAACTGCTCTATCATGGCGCGAATTTCTGTGGTGGATTCCTGGGTGCGCTGTGCCAGAGTGCGCACTTCATCAGCTACCACGGCAAAACCTCGGCCCGAATCACCGGCTCTGGCGGCCTCAATGGCGGCGTTGAGTGCAAGCAGATTGGTTTGATCGGCAATATCATTGATAACACTCAGAATCGTCGCGATATTGCTGGTGGCGGTTTCCAGCTCTTTGACCTCTTGCACTGCCATATCAATCCGCTCTGACAGGGCATTGATTGCATCTGTGGTGGCGCTGACCACCTGAGTGCCGACACTGGTGGCGTTATCGGCGTCTTTGGCTGCGGTGGCGGCGCCCTGAGCATTACGGGCAACATCCGACGAGGTGGTGGCCATTTCGTGCATGGCGGTGGCCAACTGTTCCAGCTCATGCAACTGGGATTTCATGGCGTCTGTGGATTGCTGCAGCTCGGCCGAGGTCATTTCAGAACTCTGCAATATCTGCTGCCCTATGGCCTTGGACTGGGTGATGAGCTGTTGCAGACTGGCGGTAAAGCTGTTGAAGCCAGATGCCAGTGCCGAGAATTCGGCGTCAGTGTCCGTATCCAGTCTCTGGGTCAGATCCCCTTCGCCCGAGGCGACATCTTGAATCGCCTTGTTAAGGGTTTCCAGAGGCCGCATCAGGGTTTTGATCAGCATCAGCAGCAGTGTGATGCTGACTATGACGGCGATAATGGCGTACAGGACGGAGCTGTTGCGCAGTTCGCTGACGGCGGCATAGGCGATATCTTCATCCAGCAGGGCGCCGACGTACCAGTTCTCACCACTGACCTTGGCAAAATCCAGGGTATAAGGTTTACCGTCCAGCATTACCTGCTGCGGATCTTCACTTAACGACACCTTGGGCAGGAAGTTGCTCATGGGTTTGCCGTTCAGCTCTGACTCGGGGTGGGCTATGGTGGTGCCATCGCCCGAGACGATAAACACATAGCCGGCATTGAAGAGTTTGACTTGATTGACCAACTCGGCCAAGCCGACCAGGCTGACATCATAAAAAATGGCGCCGATAAAACGGCCGCTGTCTTTGACCGGAGTGGCGATGGAAACCAGGATTTCCCCTGACGCCGAGTCGGCATAGGGCGCTGTGATAATCAAAGCGTCGGCTTGTTTGGCGTCCTTGTACCAGGGGCGCACCCTGGGGTCCCAACCGGCTCCGGGATCCCAGGCGGGATTGTTGTTGATGTTCGAGCCATCGCTTTCATAACCGAAGCCGACCAGAAGGAAGCTGTTTTTTATTACTGGACGGGTGATCACATCGCGGATGTGTGCGGGCGAAAGATCGGTTTCCAACATACTGGTTGAATAAGCGGCCAGTTTCTTGCGCGAGTCCAGCTCAGAAGAAACCGTGTTTTTGAGTCCATCCATGATTTCGGTCACGCTGGCTCCTACCTGAGCCTGCATCTGTTCCTGTACCGCAAAGTATTGCTTGGTGGAAAGCAGTGCAACTGTTACCAAAAGCAATGCAGAGGAGGCGGCGACAATCTTATGGCTGAACTTCATTGTTTATCCTCTGATAATGTTGACGTATCCCATAAATATATAGACATAAATCTACCCAGCGGCCATTGCGACCGGGACAATCTAGTACATTTGTTTAACAAGAATAGTGCAAGCCGAGGGGTTTTAACTGAGGATGTTTAATAAATGTGAACCAATAAGGCTTTCCAGCGCCATATTCTAACTGGGGCTGCTGGAAATATGGCTTAAACAACGCCCCTTGCGAATATAAGGGAAGGTGAGAACAAGTCCCATGCGTGCTCTGCGTCGGCTTACAGGCCTGGATGCAAGGCGTGGTTCGCAGCAAATGGCCTTAGTCCTTTGCAAGAAGCACAACACAGCAGGCAGGCCTGTAAGCCACGCCCTTCGGGGCTTTCACAGCAACCAGCTTTCTGCGTTATCCGACTTCGACAGGCCCCGGCATGCCTTCAGTCAGATGCCTTGAACGCCAATTGCTGTGCAAGCCAGAGCGCCACGAGGACTTATTCGCATCTTCCCTATGGGCGATACAGATTACTGGTTATCGGTTGCTGTTTGTTTGATAAATTCGGCGACATTTTCACCGGCTATGCGACCAAATACTATGGTATCGGCTATCGCATTACCCGCCAGCCGATTGGCACCGTGGACGCCACCTGTTACTTCACCGGCGGCATAAAGGCCGGCAATAGGCTTGCCGTCTTTATTCAATGCCCGGGTGTCAGTAGCGATTTTAAGGCCGCCCATAGTGTGGTGAACCGCAGGCTTAACCTGAACGGCATAGAGCGGGAAATGCAGATCGTCGGCCATATTCTTGCGGCCAAAATCGCTGTCCTTGCCACTGGCCTGAAAACCGTTATAGCGTTTGACGGCGGCTGCCGCCGTTTCGGCATTCATTTGGGTCTTGGCAGCCAGTTCTTTGGCATCGGCGGCTTTGTAGATGATACCCAGCTCCAGCATGCCCCGCAGTTGCCCCAGACGTTCAAACACGGTTTCATCAAATACCAGCCAGGCGTCTTTTCCGGGTTGAGCCCAGATGCACTCGGAGACTTTGTCCCTGGGGCCCATCTCGTCACAGAATCTGGCACCATCGCGGTTCAGCAATATGGCCCCGGCGCCGCGTGCTGTGCCTGAAATAACCATTTTACCGGCCGCTGCTGTGGGGAAGGCCTGGATTTGGTCGACATCCACAGTATCCACGCCAATGGCGGTGGCAAAGGTGAGTGCATCGCCGACATTGCCCGGGTTATTGGTAGAGTCCACGCCCTTGAGATCTGGTCTGTATTTGGCGACCAAGGCATTGTTGCGGGCAAAGCCGCCGGAGGCGATCACCACGGCCTTGGCTGCCAACAGGTTCACCCCACTGTGTTTCCCTTGCACCAGTACTCCGGTGATTTTGCCTTGTTTATCTTGCACTAAGCGTATCACCTTGCTGTTGGTGCGAGTTTCAACTCCGAGTTTTTCGGCCGCCCTTTTCAGGGTATTGATGATTTCCGGGCCGGACTTGGCACCGCCGCTGGGCCGGTGCAGACGTTCGGCACTGTGGCCACCGGCACTGGCCGCAGAAGTCATATCTGCGCCCAAGGCCATCAACCAATCGATACCGGTACTGCCGTTGTTGACCAGGGTATGCACCAGATCCGGGTTATTGAGCTGGTGGCCACCCTTCATTGTGTCCTGATACCAGAGCGCCTTGCTGTCCTGATAACCACGAAACGCCTGGGTCAGGGTCTCTGCCGAAGCCATGCCACCGGCGGCCAGCATGCCATTGCCACCTATGTAGGGTTGTTTCTCAAGTAATACCACATCTTTGATACCGTGCTGGCGGGCCGATACGGCGGCGGCGTGTCCGGCGGCGCCGGCGCCAATGACCAGAAGCTCATGCCTTTCCACCGGACCTGCGGCCAGCGCCTTGTCTATGGCTTGCTGAGATACTTCGGGGAAGACATAGGTATCCGCTACCTTATCACTCGCGGAGAAGGGAATATGAAAACTGCTCTTGAAGCTGTCATGGCAGGTCTGACACACCATCACAGGCTCCTTGTGGCCCGAGTGGCAACTGGTGCAGGACAGGTCAATAAGATGACTGTGGTGGGGCGAAAGCGGTTGTTTTGCCTGCTGAGCCAACTCCTGCAGCGAGCCGTGGCAACTGATACAAGCCTGGTTTTCCCGAGCCTCATTGTCTTTTACCTCTATGGGCTGACTGTGGCAGGACTGACAATCGGCCCCGGCCTGTTTGATATGGTGCTCGGCCAAACCCGCAGCAGATACCATGCCGGTATACAGAAATGCAGTACCGGCCAATAACATTATTCTTTTCATGAATATCCTCACACATGGTTTTGTTATGCCTTGATAATATTGTTAATGCATGGGTGAGTTATCAAACCAATCGTTTTCGTCTGTGACGTTAAAAAAACTAAAGTGTTAAGAGAAAATATGAGAATAATTCCACCAATGAAGGCGGTGATTTGTTTTGAAGCGGCCGCAAGACTCAAGAGTTTTAAATTGGCAGCGGTTGAACTGAATGTGACGCCGGGCGCAATCAGTCATCAAATCGCCGCATTGGAAAACTTTGTCGGTAAAGAATTGTTTGACCGTAGTCACAGGCAATTGGAGCTCACTCACAGCGGCCGAAAATATTTCGCCAGAGTCGCGATTATTCTACAAAATATGGAAGAAGCCACCATAGATCTTGGGGTGCAGGGACATAGCCCCTCATTGAAAGTGGCTGTGCCGCCGTCACTGCTGAAAAACTGGCTATTGCCAAGAATGAGCCAGAGTCATATTTATCATAAGGGGATCAGTATCGAGTTTATCGATACCCTGGAATATCTTGATTTTGGAAGTACTGGTCTGGATCTGGCTATTAGATATGGTTATGACTCCTGGGATAATTATTATTCCGTTCATCTCTTTGATGAGGAAATGGTTGCCGTTTGTCACCCTGAATACTGTGCGGTTAATTATGATTCTTTAACACAAAATGCCGTCGATAATATGACCTTGATATATACCAATAATAGATTGGTACAGTGGGATATAGTATTACAGTACTTTGGCATTGAACGGCGGGCACAACAGTCGAGGCTGGTATTTCAAAATTCAGTTCAGGCCATAGAAGCCGCGGTCTTGGGCGCGGGAATTGCCTATGTCAACCGCTTGCTGGTGGAGAAGGAGCTGGAGAAACAGCGTTTGGTGATCCCGTTTGAGATCCGCATGCCGGAGCACAAATCGCCTTCATATCATCTGGTCAGCACCTTCGAGCGAATGCAGCATGAATCTACTGCGCTGATTTATCAGTCTATTCTGGAAGAGGTAAAACGTATCCCGGAGCGTTCTTCCGTCAGCACAGGTCGGCAGCGGTTGGGGTGTTCAACCCCTTTGGGATAATCAAACGCCGCCCTTGAGCGGCGCTGCTTACTTTAGCGTTGGATTACGCTTTATCTTTGGCTTTTAAAGCTGACAGCCTGGCCGAGGCCAGTCCCAGTAAACTGCCATTCGGGTAATGACCGCGCTTGTCGGCCTTGCCGGTTTCCATATCGCACAGCAATGCCATCGCCTCGGTTACATGCTCGACCGTCCAGATATGGAACTTGCCCTTGCTGATGGCGTCCACCACAGGCTTTTTCAGCATCAGGTTGTGGGCGTTGGCCGCGGGAATGATCACCCCTTGGGTATGTCTGCGCCCCTTGATGGCACAGACATCGAAAAAGCCTTCAATCTTTTCATTGACCCCGCCTATGGGCTGGGCTTCACCGAACTGGTTCATTGAGCCTGTGATGGCGATATCCTGGCGCAGGGGAACCTGGGCGATTGCAGAGATAATGGCGCAGCATTCGGCCATGGAGGCACTGTCGCCATCGACCCCGGAATAAGATTGCTCGAAGGTCAGGGAGGTGGTCAGCGGAATATCGGCCTCGCGTCCCAACAGGGTTTTGATATAGGCCGAGAGGATCCACACTCCCTTGGAGTGAATACGGCCGCCGAGGCGCACCTTGTGTTCAATGTCCAACACTTCGCCCTTGCCAAAGGCTGTGGTCGCGCTGATACGGTTGGGCAGGCCAAACTGATGATCTGTGGTGGCGATGACCGACAGGGCGTTGACCTGGCCGCAGACTTTGCCGTGCACATCAATCAGGGTGGTGCCCTTGTGAAAGCTCTGCATCAGTTGATCCCTGAGGCGCGATACCCTTTGCTCCTGCTGCGCCAGAGCCTGCTCTACATGGGCGAGGCGAATACTGCGGGCGTTGGCCGCCTTGGCGCAGTAGTGGGTCTCCCGCAGCAGGTTGGCGATATTGGCCGAGTGCAGTGACAGCTGGGTTTGGTCATCGGCCTGGCGCGAGCTGAATTCGATTATCCGCGCAATGGCGCTGCGATCGCAGTGCAGCATCTGGTTATCGTGTACTATCGAGGAGATAAATCTGGCATAGAAACATTCGGCCTTCGGGCTTCTTGGCATCACATCTTCAAAGTCGGCGGTTACCCGAAACAGCTCGCTGAAGTCGGGATCATAATGCTGCAGTAACTGGTAGGTCTGGTTATCACCGAAGAGCACGATTTTGACATCCAGAGGGATAGGCTCCGGCGCCAGTGAAACTGTGCCGGACAGGGAGACTTCACGCTCCAGCGAGCTGAGATCCAAACTGCGGGAGCGCAGGGCCCGTTTGAGTCCGTCCCAAACATAGGGCCGTTCCAGCACCTTGACCGCATCCATCAGCAGCACCCCGCCATTGGCCTTGTGCAGGCTGCCGGGGCGGATCAGCGAAAAGTCGGTAAAGACGGTGCCGCGGTAAGTGGCGTTTTCCACATAACCAAACAGGCCGTGATAGGTGGGGTTTTCCTCTACCACCACAGGGAATTTCTGCTCCTCTTGACCCACCAGCAGGTTGACCTGATAACGCCTGGGCATTTTCTTTTCCAGCGAGGCATAGGCCAGCGCCAGTTGGTCTTCACTCTCCTCAAGGAAGATATCCAGGTTACCGAGCATATCTTTCTGCATCGCCGTCAGAAAAGAGCGGATCTCCGGCAGGCTGCGGTATTCATCCTTGAGCGGCTTGAAGAAATGGCTCAGTACTTCGCGGGCTACCTGTTCATCGTGCTCCTGCTGCTTGGTGCTGAACTCCTCTTCCCATTCGGTCAATTGGCGGATAATGCCCCGCAGGCGCGATTCCAAGTGTTTGATATTCTGTTCAAACAGCTGTTGTTCGGCTTCTGGCAGGGCGTGATAGGTTTCCTCGGTATGCGGCTCTTCGCCGTTCAGCGCCATCAACTGATACTCGCCCTGAGTGTTGATGGAGAGGCTTATTTTCATCCCCTTGGCTTCTTCGCTCAGAGCCAACAGCGCCGCTTCCTGTTTTTGCGCCAACTGACTCTTGAGCTTGTCGGCGCGGCGGTAATACATCTCGTTGTCAAACGCCAACGGCAGCGCCTTGACCAGCCTGAGCACCAGTTTTTCCATCTCTTTCTTGAAAGTGACGCCCTTGCCGGCGGGCAATTTGAGAACCTTGGGGGTACGGGTCTGGTCGAAGTTGGCCACATAACACCAGTCGTTAAGTGTCTTGTCGGTAAATTCATGGCGCTTGAGATAACGCAACATCATGGTGCGTTTACCCAGACCATTTTGGCCTATGGCATAGATGTTGTACCCCTTTTCCTTGATGGACATGGCAAATTCCACCGCACTCTGAGCCCGCTCCTGGCCTATGATGTCATCCAGCGGCTCCAGTTCGCGGGTAGACTTGACCTCATCTCCCAGATTGTCGAGATTGGCGGGACGGTATACCTGACTGGCATCTAAGCTGGTGACGGCCATGGGCGCTTCCTTGTTCAAATAGGGCAGAGAAAAGTAAAACTGCTTTTTATGACAATAAGATGCGCTGCAGCCTAAAGCAAACGTCAAGCCGAATAAGTCTCTCGGGCGGTTAATTTTTCACCCGTAAGCAACGTTTGCTGCCCGAACGCAGGGATAACACCTATCCGGCACCGGGTAGCAGGGTATAATGGCGGTTTGCCCTAAGCTTTATCTTTGAAGGACTCTCCATGGAATTTGCCGCTTTTTCTCTGCCCGAACCGCTACTGACCAATCTGGCCGGACTGGGTTTTAGCAAGGCAACCCAAGTGCAGGCAGAGGCCATTCCTTTGGTGCTCGCCGGCAGCGATCTCCTGGTGCAGGCACAGACGGGCACAGGGAAAACCGCCGCCTTTGCCTTGCCGTTGCTGGCGCGTTTAATGCCCGCCACGACTGAGAGAGCAGTAAAACCCGCAGCGCCCAAGGCTCTGGTGCTGGTGCCTACCCGGGAGTTGGCGCAGCAGGTTTTCGATAACATTAAAAGCTATGCCAAGGGCTGCGAGCTGAAGATTGCCATTGCCTATGGCGGTGTGCCACTCGATGGGCAGCTAAAGAACTTCAAGGATGGCGTCGATATCTTGGTCGCCACACCCGGGCGCCTGCTGGATCACCTTAAAAAGCGCAGTCTCAGGCTGGATAAGGTTGAGACCCTGGTGTTTGATGAGGCCGACCGCATGTTGGATATGGGGTTTGAAGATGAGATCTCGGCGCTGATGAAAAAGATGGCCAAACAGCGCCAGACTCTGCTGTTTTCCGCCACCTTCAACGACAACATCTGGCGTCTGGCCAAGATTTTGCTGCAGTCTCCCAAAGTGTTGGAGCTGCAAGCATCGGAGCAGGGTGGCAGTATCAAGGAGCGATTGATTGAGCTCGATAGCGAGCGTAAGGCCGCCGCCGTTGCCGCCCTTTGTCGCCGGCACGACTGGCGTCAGGTGTTGCTGTTCAGCCGCACCAAGGAGGGGGCCGACAAACTGGTCTGTGAGCTCAGTGCCGAGGGCTTGGCCGCCAGTGCGCTGCACTCAGATCTGAGTCAGGCTCAGCGGGAGCAGACCTATCAGGCGTTCAAGGCGGGTGAATGCCGTTTGCTGGTGGCCACAGATGTTGCCGCCAGAGGCCTGGATGTAGCTGCTTTGCCTTGTGTTATCAATCTGGAGCTGCCGTTCAAGCGCGAAGATTATGTGCACCGCATTGGCCGCACCGGCCGCGCCGGCATGGAAGGGCTCGCCATCACCCTATTCAGTCGTGACGACGAGCGTCTCCTCGAAGAGCTGGAAGCCATGCTCGACAGACGCCTCCCCAGAGAATGGCTGCCTGGGTTTGAGCCGGATCTCAACCGCAGTTTTGACGCACCGAGAAACCAGAGTAAAGCCGCCCAAAAGCAGCGGGCCCGCAAGAGAGCGCTTGGTAAAAGATAACAAGTCCGGTTTAGTTGAGCCTACTTGAGTTAATCAACCGCAAATGCAAACAACACAAGTATTCTGGTCCTGATGGATTCGAGGCCTTCTCTGGCATGGATGCCAGAGTAGAGCCATCAGGGATGATTTCACGGCGTGCCGAGAAGCCGTTAGGACGAAAGCCCACGGCAGGTGCTTGATAGTTGTGTGGATTGGAAACCTATGCTGTTCAAGCAGTTTGAGTCGATGCATACCCTTTATCTTTGGGGTGGCCGATAGGTAGGAAAGCTATTGGGTTCATTCGCCAAAGTGGGTCAGTTGCGCTAAGCTAGTGGCCCGGTTTTCAAGAAACAGTCTCCTGGGGGAGCCATGTTCGCAGTCGATACCCATACCCACACAGTTGCCTCTACTCACGCCTACAGCACGATCCATGATTATCTGGCAGTCGCCAAGCAGAAAGGGATCCGTTTGTTTGCCACCACAGATCATGGCCCGGCGATGGCTGATGCGCCGCATTTCTGGCATTTCGTGAATCTTAGGGTGTTGCCGCGGATAGTCGATGGCGTAGGGATATTGCGCGGAATTGAAGCCAATATTACCAATCTGGAGGGGGAAATCGACTTCTTTGGTGAGTTCCTGGAGGAGCTGGACTTGGTGCAGGCCGGGTTTCACGAGCCGGTATTCCCTCCCGCCGACAGTGACAGCCACACTCAGGCGCTGCTGAACTGCATTCGCAGCGGCAAGGTCGATATCATTACCCATCCAGGCAATCCCAAGTATCCATTGGATCAGGAGCTGATTGTCCGCGCTGCCGCCGAGCATAATGTGGCGCTGGAGATCAATAACTCCTCTTTTGCCTGCTCCCGCAAGGGCAGTGAAGACAGCTGCCTCAATATTGCCAAACTGGCGAAACGATTCGATGCCCAGTTGGTGATGGGATCAGATTCCCATGTTGCCTTCAGTCTGGGGGAGTTCCCGCTGGCGCTTGAGATAGTGGATGCCGCCGGTTATCCAAGAGACAGGCTGCTCAATCGCGAACCATTGGCGCTGCTGAATTTCCTGCAGCAGCGAGGCCACAAGACGCTTGGTGAGTTAATCGACTACTTTAAGAGTGAGGCGGCCGCGGGCTAACCTGGTTCGCCTGCCTTGAGGATACGAGCCACAAAATCCATCAACTGATTAGCCATGAATCCCGAATCGTGAAAGCCAAGACTACCCGAATATTGATCACCGGCGCTCATGGCCAGCTCGGACAGGCACTGCTGGCGAATTTGCCTTGGTTGCCCGAGTTTTCGCCTTCCAGGCTGCGAATGAAGATACCTGAGGCAAGCCTGGTGCCCGGCAGTACGGTAGAACCCCGCAGTGCTATAGCACCTGGCAGCGCAATTGAAATAGTGGCGCTCGGGCATCAGCAGCTGGATTTAACCTCAGCAGATTTGCCCGAGCGGCTCAGCGAAATCAATGCCGATGTGATAATCAACTGCGCCGCCTACAACGCCGTGGATGCGGCCGAGCAGGATATGGCTGCCGCCATGGCGCTCAATGCCGAGGCGCCGGAGCGTTTGGCCATCTGGTGCCGGCAACAGGGTGCTTGGCTTATCCATATTTCGAGTGACTATGTCTTCGGGAATGTATTCGGGAATGATTTGGGGAATGCACTCGGAAACGTTTCTGGAAATGCAGCTACCAATATGCTCGGGAATGCGCCCAGAGCCTTGACCGAGAGCGATGTTTGCGAGCCTTTGAGCCTGTACGGTCAGAGCAAGCTCGCCGGCGAGCAGCGCTTGCTTAAGGCTAATCCCGGCGCCCTGGTGCTGCGAACCTCTTGGCTTTACAGCCGTTTTGGCAGCAACTTTGTGTTGACCATGCGGCGATTGCTGACCGAGCGCCCGGAACTCAAGGTGGTGGCGGATCAGGTCGGCACGCCAACCTGGGCCGAGGCGTTGGCGCGGCTTATCTGGCAGTTGCTCATCTGGTTTCATCTTAAGCCAGAGAAGTCCGCGGTGCTGAGCGGCTGCTTTCATTACGCGGCAACGGGGCAGTGCAGCTGGTATCTTTTCACCAAAGAGATAGCCGAGCAAATCGCCAAGCAGCAGTGCAATTCTGCGCCAAGCTCTCAGGCGGCGACGCCATTGCAAACCGCGTCGCCATCTCAAGCTGCATTGCATGCTCAAGTTATATTGCATTCTCAAGCTACATTACATTCACCAGCAAACCCGGCGCCAATCACGCCAGGGTGCCGGATAACGCCTGTCAGCACAGTAGAATACGGCGCCTTATTGAATCGAGCACAGGCGCCGCGCCCGGCGTATTCGGCGCTCGACTCAAGCGCTCTCAAAGATGCCATGGCGGCCATGCCTTCGGCATTTCGCTGCTATTTGCCAAAAGATTATCCGTCACCCATCTGGCTTTCCTGGCAGGCGCAGTTGATGCAGATGCTTTCGGGGCTTGGTGCATCTTCCTTGGATTGAATCGGCTTAAACAGAATGAAAAGTAAGGCAAAACCGGCTGTAGATTATAACCAGTAGCTAAAGGTTATACCCGCCAAAGCCGGGTGGCTGGCATAATAAACTATCTTGTTGATCCAAAGGATGAAACCTTGTCGAATAATCCCCCCAAGACCTTGCTTGATGCCAAGCAGCTGACACTTTTGGCCGAGATGGCCCGCGCCGCCGGTGAGGCGATAATGCACTATTATCAGGGCGGCAAACTGGCGATTGAGCGCAAGGCCGATGACAGTCCGGTCACGGCTGCCGATCTTGCCAGTCACGCCGTGTTGCAACAGGCGCTGGCGCGTGAGTTTCCAACCTGGCCACAGATGTCGGAAGAAGCGGCGGATATCCCCTGGGCGCAGCGGCGGGGCTGGGAAACCTATTGGCTTATCGACCCACTCGACGGCACCAAGGAGTTTATCAAGGGCAACGGCGAATTTACCGTCAACATTGCGCTTATTCACCGCGGCCAGGCGGTCGCCGGTGTTGTCTATGTGCCCGCCACAGCCGTGTGCTATTTGGGCGCGCTGGGACTCGGTGCCTGGCGTGAGACCCCAGATGCGGCTGGGTACCAGCGTGTGGAATTGAATGCCAGGGCCGGGGTTAAGCGCCAGATCCCTGTGATTGTCGGCAGTCGCTCGCACTCGAGCCCGGGGCTTGGCGAGTATCTGCAGCAGCTTGGCGAGCACGAAATGAAGAGTGTCGGCTCATCACTCAAATTCTGCCTGCTTGCTGAGGGCAAGGCGGATATCTACCCCAGATTGGGCCCTACCAGTGAATGGGACACGGCGGCGGCTCAGGCGGTGCTTGAGAGTGCCGGTGGCCGGGTTTTGGAATATCCAGCAGGCAACAACTTAAAATATAACCAAAAAGAAACTATCCTCAATCCTTGGTTTATCGCATACAGTGCCGATTGGCCTTGCGATTGAAGCAGATATACACACCGGAGTTGAAAGCATGATGCGTATCGGCGTTGATTTGGGCGGCACTAAAATTGAATTGGTGGCTCTGAGTGGCGAAGGGAGTGAGTTGTTTCGCAAGCGAATTGCCACCCCCAGAGACTATCAGGCGACCATTGAGGCCATCTGTGCCTTGGTCGATGAAGCCGAGACGCAGCTGGAAATGACAGGAACAGTGGGTATTGGCATTCCCGGGGTGATCTCGCCCTTTTCCGGTTTGGTAAAAAACGCCAACTCCACTTGGTTAAATGGTCATCCGCTCGATAGAGATCTTGAGCAGCGCCTGGGGCGCAAAGTGCGGGTTGCCAATGACGCCAACTGTTTTGCGGTCTCCGAGGCGCTGGATGGTGCCGCAGCAGGTAAAGAGGTGGTGTTCGGGGTGATCATAGGCACAGGCTGTGGTGCCGGTATTGCCATCAATGGCAGGGTGCATCAGGGGGGCAATGGCATAGGTGGTGAGTGGGGCCATAATCCCTTGCCCTGGATACGCGCCGAGGAGTTCAACAGCACTGAGTGTTTTTGCGGCAAGCATGACTGCATCGAAACCTTTATTTCGGGAACAGGGTTTGTCCGCGACTATAACCAGGCCGCTGGGGCGCAGCTCAGCTCGGGCGCCGAGGTGATGGCATTGCTGGAGCAGGGGGATGCCGAGGCTGGCGCGGCCTTTGAGCGCTATCTTGACCGTCTGGCCCGTTCTCTGGCCCATGTGATCAATCTGCTGGATCCTGACGCCATAGTACTTGGCGGCGGCATGTCCAATGTGCAGGCTATCTATCCGGCATTGCCGGACAGGCTCAAGCACTATGTGGTCGGCGGCGAGTGCCGAACCCCAGTGTTGGCCAATCACTACGGCTGCTCCTCCGGGGTACGCGGCGCCGCTTGGCTGTGGGGCCGGGACTGAGTTTGGCAAGGCGCTCTGGCCGTATTACTGATATTCGACTTAGGCACTCTAGGTACTTTAGACAGAAGGGAAAAGCACTCGAACATGTATTGGGGCGAGTGAGCCTATAGCCCTTCGCCAATCACTGGTCAGCCGAGTAACGCTTCTGTAAGCTATGGCTACTTTTGCCAACCTTCGGATATCAAGCGTGTTCTGGCTGAAAAAAATCCTCTCTCAATTCTTTATGCCCATTCCTCTAACCTTGGTCACTCTGCTGCTGGCTTGCTTTTATATCCGTCGCAGGCCGGGAGTAGCGCGCGCCCTGGGGGTTTTTGCCATCACTTGGGTGCTGCTGCTTTCCAGCTCTATCGGCAGCAACACGCTGCTTGCGGGGCTTGAGCGTCAGTATCCACTTTATACCGCTGCACCGGCGCGCTCCTGTGTGGTGATGGTACTGGGTTCTGGCCATGATGATCAGGTTGGCGGACTCGCGCGACATATGTTGTCGGCAACGGCGCTTGAGCGCCTCAGTGAGGGGGTGGCGCAACTCAAGGCGGCCAATAGCAAAGATTGCCTGCTGGCGGTCAGTGGTTGGAGCGGCGGCCTTGAGCAGCAGAGTCATGCCCGGCGCATGGCCGAGGCCGCCATCGAGTTGGGGGCCGAGCCATCGCGAATTCTAATGCTGGAGTCGGCCCGCGATACCATAGAGGAAGCCCTGGCGTTGCGGCAGGCCTTCGGTGCCGACACAGACGATAAAGGAATAGATGCCTTGGGTGGCAGACAACTGATCCTGGTCACTTCCGCCAGCCATATGCCAAGGGCGATGCGAATATTCCGCTCGACCGGGCTTGAACCTCAGGCGGCACCGACCGACTTTCTGCTTAGGCGCGATCACTGGTGGCGCCTGACTACATCCAATCTGGATGATTCACAAAAGGCGCTGCACGAATATCTGGGATTGGCCTGGTTGACTGTCAGCGGCCGCTAATGGTCCTGAACCCTGGTCATGAAATGAATAAACGGCTGACAAGCCGCTGACAATAGAGCGAAAGCGTTATGGAAACTATCACAATAAGGCCGGGCAGCAAGCGCAATGGCATTACACTGACCCTGGCCGGAGGGCTGGGCGTTGTCCTGGGTTTGGTGCTGTTTATCGGTTGGCCCTGGATGTTTGCGCCCGGACTGGTTTGTTTCGCCCTCGGGGCCGTGTCATTGGTGCTGGGAATTGCCAAGCAGCTCGAGCCCCATGTCAGTCTTGAATTCAGCGCAGAAGGGCTGAGATTCTTTCATCGCCGCGGCAGCTTGTTTGTGGCCTGGGATAATATTCAGCGGCTGGATCAGCCCAGAGTCACCCAAGGTATGGAGCAACTGACGCTGCCCTATGTCGGGCTCAAGCTCAAACGTATCAATCCGCTGCTGGATGCCATTTCACCCAGGTTGGCGACCGGGCTCTTGTCGGAGCAGCGGCCCTTGTTGATGACAGCTGCCGCCCAGGATGAAGAGCTGCAAACACTGGAAGCGGCACTCAGCGCCGAGTTTGAACCCCTGACGGTCAATAATGAACGCTACCGAGGTGTATTGGCCATGTTTGGTCGCCGCTGCCTGACGCTGGACAAGTACTTGGGGTATCACCTCTATATTCCCGTGGATGCATTGGATCAACCGCCGGAGAGCTTTGTCCATAAACTGCGACAGCTGTGGCAGCAGAGGGTGTCGGCTACTGAGTTGTAAGTTATGGCTTAAGTAAGTTGAGAAAAGGCAAGGGGACCCGGTTGGGTCCCCTTGTTGTTGCAGAGTTGAGGGAGGGCCTTGCAGGGACAGCCCTCAAGGTACGGTACTAGTGAGCACCCCCTGCGTGTACCTTATCTACGCCATAGGTCTTTCCTTCGGCGTGACAGGTGGCACAGGACTCAACCGGTAGGTTGGCGTCTGTGGCAGCATCACCGGCAACTAAGGCACCATTACTCTTGAAGTGGGCCAGAGCGGCCGCATCAGAGTGAGCGTGACAGGTACGGCAGGATTCGGCAACCGGGGAGATATACTCGGTTGCTGAAATCTTGATCCCACGCTTGGCGGATGTCAGACCTCCGTCGGCGGCGAACAGCGGTGTGTCGTCTTTGTGGCAGGCGGTACACTCGGTTTCCACTGCAGGGTAGCCATGCAGCTCGCCTGAAGCGTCACGGAAGATGGCGGCTTCACCCCAGTTACCACTGTGGAAGCGGTGGGCAACTGTCATCAGATCCCGGTTGGCATACAGGAGTCCGGGGACTTCGGCAAATATAGGATTGCCATCGGCATCCAGATTACCTGTATTGTACTCGGAGGTGCCGTGATAGGAGCCATCATAGCTGTTGTTGTGGCAGTCCATACACTGATCGAAGGTGTAGGTGCCGTGGCGGGTACCCTTGATATAGTCCAGGGTGCCGTGACAGGCATTACACTTGGCTTCGCTGGCGCTCATCCGTTCTGCAATGGCAAAGCGGGCTGTGACAGCATCACCACCATCAAGGTTATAGAACTTAACGCTTGAAGTGGCGCCAATCGGATTGACGGCATCGAATGGCATGCCTTCGGCACAGGCGGCTATCTTACCTGAGTTATCGACACAGAAGTTAGCCTCGGTACCGACGTAAATGGTGCCCATCGCCTGAGCTTCCGGTACATCAGCAGTCAGGGTCAGCACGCCATTGACGGCGTTGCCGCTGGCTAGACCGGGCCTGCTGCCCCAGCGGGTGACTTCGCCTCTGGTATCCACATTGCCTATCAAAGTAGCGTCTTTATTGAGCACCGCCAGTTGAGCTGCATCTGTCAGTGGTTGACCATTGAAGCTGACATTGGCTGTGATGGTGACTAGTTTATTGCCGGCTGTGGTAGAAGCTACAGCCGTGGCAGAGGTGAATTCAACGGTCAACAGCTCAGCATATTCAGCCCGTTTACCCACTTTGTGAGCTTGCATAGGGCTGAGTGCTCCGCTGCCATGACAGGACTGACATTGGCTGTCATCTGTCTGGGCCAGGTTGAAGTCTGAGTGGCCGGCGCCGGTTTCAAAGTTGACATTGATATGGCAACCGACACAGGCTTCACGGTAGATATTGGCGTTCCAGGAGTCACCGTTGTTGTGGCAACTGGCACAGTTGTTAATTTCTGCCGGGAAGCCGATTTCACCGAAGTACTCTTTGGCTTCACCTGAGAGGAAGCCAGCGATGTGATGGCCGGCATGCAGCCTGTGAACCATGGGACCGAAATCAAATACCCAACCTTCGGCTTTTTGGGCTTCGTTCGGTACCAGAGCCGGGTTGTGGCAGGCAACGCATTTCTCTGTGCTTTGGTAGTTGTGGTGCGCGTTTATCTTGGCGATGCGGCCTTCGACTTCACTGTGGCAGGCAATACAGGCGGCATCTGTTACCGTGTCTTTACCTGTGGCTTCAACCAGTTCGCCGGATGCCGGAATATAATCCAGCGGCGTAGAGAGCACCTTGTCTGCTATGGCTGTGCCACTGGCATCCTTGAGGTTATAGGCGCGCAGGAACAGGCGATGAGGTGCGCTGAGGTTGTCGTTGGCATTCATAATGGGGGCGACCCCGTCATGTGCCCAAGTGCCGGTATAGGTACCTGGCTCGGCCGGATCTTCAACCAGGAGACAGGCATCGCCAGTCTGACCTCTGGAGCTATAGGTGCCATCCAGGGTGCAATACATGGAGCTGCCCAGTTCCTGAACCGTGGCATTATTGACCCATTGCAGCGGTGCACCGCTGCCCGAGTCATTGCTCATGGCGGTAATAGAGTAGAGGGCGACCTGATCCAGGCCAGTCAGAGGGACTCGCTCCCCTGAGCTGTTGGTGGCCGAAGCCTTGAACTTGAGGGCGAAGGTTTCGCCGCCTGCCAGTGTGTTGTCGGCCGGCACTATCTCGAAACTGACATCGCCGGCACTGATAATGGTGGAAGTACTTGAACCTGCGGGGGCACCTGGCTGTCCGGGTTCGCCTGGTATACCAGGTTCACCGGGGGCTCCGTCTTTTCCGTCCTCACCGTCCCCGCATGCGGTAAGGCACAATAGACTGGTCAGAGCCAGCGCCAGTAATGACTTATTGTGTTTTTTCATCATAGCGTCCCTTTATTCAAATTATGGGTACTGCCTTTGCAGTTATTTGAATATACATACATCTAAAGTAGTAGTTTTGATTTATTGTTTTATTTGTGAAATACGAGTTAATAAATTGATAAAGAAATGACGAGTGGCGAAATCGGTAATTTCAGTTTTTGAAATTACTGAATGCACAGAGTTACCAGCGGAAGTTGGCTATAAGTAGCAGATAGTTTTGGACAAATGGGAGAATGGGCTGATTCTGAAGGTAGCAAAGATGCCAGGTAATGAGCCGGAATCAATCAGTTCTCAATATTCAGCCTTGGGGTAGAGTTCTTGAGTGACCAGGTTTAACAACAGTTTTCTTTGTTGTTCGGAGTAACGGCGATAGCTGGGGGCCTTTTCTACCAAGGAGTAGCTTGGCAGCGAAAATGCCCGGTGGAGTTTAGCCACTTCGGTCTCGGGCAGATGTTGCACTCTCAAGCCAGGCATGCCTTCAATAAGCGCCATTTCATTGGGGGTGCTGAAGGCTACACTGCCCATGGTCAACAGATGAGCATGCCATTCTTCCCTGTCGTGTACGGCGTGCACCTGGGATAGGGGAATGCCTTCCTGCTGACAGAAGAGCTCCATGGGATCCATGCGCTCGTTGAAGCCCTTGATAGTCAAGTAAACGAAAGTATATTGGCTGATATCTTCGAGGGTGATGGCCGGCGATCTTTGCCACAGGGGATGATCTTCGCGGCTGACAACACATACCCCCATGGTTTGCCCGAGCGAACTCAGAATGAGATCCAGCTGTTCGGGGTGCTCCAGGCAGACCCCCAAGTCCAGTTGCCCACGGTGAATTTTTTCTGCTGAATCATCTTGCCAGGGATAGAGTCTGATCTGGCCCAACTGCTGTTGAATGTTCGTCTGTCCCAGTTTCATCGCCAGCGAGGAAAGTAACCCATGCGCTACGGCTACATGAATACAGATATCGCTCGAGGGCAGACGGCTCTGATGAACTTGTTGTTCCAGACGGTGCACTGAGTGGATGAAATCGCAAACCGGTTGGTATAGATTCTCCGCCAGAGGTGTAGGCTTGAGTTGTTGCTGACGGCGATAGAAAAGCTCGTCATCAAAGGCCAGCCTGAGCGCGGCCAAACAGCGACTGACCTTGGGGGCGGAAACCGCCAAATCTCTTGCCGTACAGTTGGCATGCCCTGTCTCATAGATGTTCTTGAACACCATGAGAGTAAAGATATCCAATTCGCACAACTGCTTGAGTAATCGACTCGTCACTTACATCCATCCCGCGGCTTTATACCACTTAGGGAGTAGATGTTAGCTCTCCGGGCAGCGCATTACTGTGACTGAGCACCATTCTGTGCTGCTTTTGTATATTTTGTGAACAAAGTGTGATGGAGATCCTGTTGCAGGATCCCATACTTTAAACTCATTCCTGGGTTTGCAGCCTCAACTCGGTAGCCGTTTCGCTGTCATTACCCAGCTGTTTCAGCAGATTGACCTCTTCTTTGACTCTCATGCCGATAAATTGGCCACCTTCGAAGATCTCCATCGACTTACTGGCCACTTCACCTTCGACAGTCCCTGTGCCGCAGATGGTCAGTTTTTCACAGCAGAGCTTACCGCGAAACAGTCCGGAGACCTTGAGCTCCTGGCAGGTGAGTTCGCCATCAACCAAGCCGTTGGCTTCTATGGTCAGCTTGCTTTCGGCGTTGATTTTTCCATAAATGGCACCGCCAACCAGAGTCTCGCCATCGAAGTGACTCTCACCGGTGATTTTGCTGCCCTGGGCAATATATGTGAGCCCCGTCGTTTTTTTGCTTTTACCAAACATAATGCTTTTTAAGAGTTTTTTCTCAGGGAAGGCCCGATGTTACCCGTTATTGAAAAAGAACAAAACCACTAAAATTTGGCGCTGTGGGAGTCAGATTTTTGGCTCCCGGATGGGAGTCAAGCGGGGTCTGGCTCTACCAGCTTGATGGCAGAGGCGGGGCAGGGGGCAATGCAGGCGCCGCAGCCGCTGCAGCGCTCGGCATCCAGTACAGGTAGAGCGGTAGCCCCTAAAAGGGGCGGAAAGCGGATCGCCCGCTCGTCGCAGGCATCCTTGCAGCTTTGGCAGACAATACCCTGGCGGGCGAGGCAGTTGTCGGCAAATTGGGCTATAAGCTGCCAAGGCGCTTCGCTAAGAGGCCTGAATACCGGCTCTGCACAGCTGGTGACACAGGCTTGGCAAAAGCTGCATTCGGCGCGCTGGAAGTTAAGCTCCGGAAAGCCGCCATCCCCCTTGATAAGCACTTGGGTCTCGCAGGCATCCACACAGGCGCCGCAGCGAGTACAGGCGTCGATAAATTCCGCTTCCGGTTTACTCCAGGGCGGCCTGACCACATTACTCTTGCGGCGACTGAACAGATGTCTGCGGGATAGATCCATGACTAACCCTTGTAACCGTTAGGATTGTTGGATTGCCAGTTCCAGCTGGAGTCGGCCATATCCTGCAGGCTGTGCTCTGCCTGCCAGCCCAGCTCTTTGGTGGCATGGGTAGGGTCGGCATAACAGGCGGCGATATCGCCGGGACGACGCGGGGCAAACTCAAAGGGGATCGCCTTGTTGCAGGCTTTCTCAAAGGCTTTGACCATCTCAAGTACGCTGTAGCCCTGGCCGGTTCCCAGATTATAGGTGACCAGGCCCGGATTGGTGGCGAGTTTATCCAGTGCCTTGAGGTGGCCTATGGCCAGGTCAACCACGTGGATATAGTCGCGCACACCCGTGCCGTCTACCGTGGGGTAGTCATTGCCGAATACGCTGAGTTTATCGCGCTTGCCGACGGCAACCTGGGCGATAAAGGGCATCAGATTGTTGGGGATATCGTTGGGATCTTCACCGATGCGGCCGCTCTTGTGGGCGCCGACCGGGTTGAAATAACGCAAGCGGGCGATGTTCCAGCTGGCATCGGCCGCGGCCAGGTCCGCCAGAATATGTTCCACAATCAACTTGGACTGACCATAAGGGTTGGTGGCGCCGGTGGGGAAGGCCTCGGTGATCGGCAGACTGGCGGGATCGCCGTAAACTGTGGCCGATGAGCTGAATACCAGGTTGCGAACGCCATATTCTTTCATCACCTGGCACAGAATAAGGGTGCCGGTGACATTATTTTCATAGTATCTCAGCGGTTGGGCGACGGATTCACCCACCGCCTTAAGGCCGGCGAAGTGAATAACGGCTTCGAAGCTGTGGTCACTGAAGACTTTCTGCAGGAATGCCTTGTTGAGAATATCGCCTTGATAAAAGAGCACGCTCTTGCCGCTGATCTCTTCGACTCTGGCCAAGGCTTCGACACTTGAATTGCTCAGGTTGTCTATCACCACAACCTCTTTGCCCGCGGCCAAGAGTTCAACCAGAGTGTGGGTGCCAATATAACCGGCTCCACCGGTGACCAAAATTGTCATGCTTTACTTCCTTTAACCAAATCGCCCAGATAGGCGGCAAATTCACGTCCAAGCTCGGGGTGGCGCAATGCATGTTCCACCGTTGCCTGCATATAACCCAACTTATTGCCACAGTCATGGCTCTTGCCACGCATGTAGTAAGCGTTGACCTGCTGGCTTTGCATCAACATGGCAATGGCATCCGTGAGCTGGATTTCATCACCGGCACCGGCCGGCGTCTTGCCAAGCAAGGGCCAAATGGCGGCAGGTAGCACATAGCGGCCCACTACAGCCAAGTTAGAGGGGGCTTCGTCGACATCCGGTTTTTCAACCAACTTAAGCAGAGGCTGGGATTCGCCCGGCTTAAGGTCGTGGCCGTTGACATCGGCTATTCCGTATTGGTCTACCTTCTCGTGAGGCACACCCTCGACCATGATCTGCCCGGTTCCTGTGCGATCGAACAGGCTAACCATTTCGGCCAGGTTATCGCGGGAAAGATCGCTAGCGGCATCGTCTATCAACACGTCCGGCAGCAGCACGGCGAACGGCTCATCACCTACTACCGGACGAGCACAGAGAATGGCATGTCCCAGCCCTTTGGCCTGAGCCTGGCGGACGCTGATCACAGTGACATTTTGCGGGCAGATGGACTGCACTTCATTGAGCAGTTGCCGCTTTACCCGGCGCTCAAGCTGGGCTTCCAGTTCAAAACTGGTATCGAAATGGTTTTCAATGGAGTTTTTACTGGCGTGGGTAACCAGCACGATTTCCTTGATGCCGGCGGCAATGGCTTCGCTGACAACATATTGGATCAAGGGTTTATCTACTACCGGCAGCATCTCTTTGGGAATGGCCTTGGTGGCCGGCAGCATTCGGGTGCCAAGACCCGCAACGGGGATTACCGCCTTGCGGATGGTGGTCGATTTTATCGGCATTCAGATACCTTGGGTGCTCGGGATAAATCAGCCCCTATTGTAATGCAGTGGCACCGAAAAGCCATTTGCAAAAAGGGCTAATTTCCCTGGAAATATGCAAAAAAGCCTGTTTGGAGCACAAAAATAAGCTTCTGAGTTCACAGAGTTAAATACCAATTCGTAACTCAATCTTTACAAATCTTCTTCACTGGTCGCCGGAAATAAAGTGTGACCTGGTTAACAAAAGTGTGGCCTTGAGTGAACATGAAATCAGAAATGATTCAGGCAGTGAGTATGGACTATGAGTAAAGCAACTCAATATGTGGCCCGTCACCCGGGCAGTGATGGCCGAATAGATTACCCGCAGGACGAGCACGCCATCTGGCAGGAGCTGTATGCCCGTCAGGAACACAACTTGCCGGGACGTGCCTGTGACGAATACATGCAGGGACTCAAGGCGTTGGACTTGCCCAAAGACAGGATCCCGCAACTGGGTGAGCTGGATACCGTGTTGCAGGACACCACGGGCTGGAAGACGGCGGCGGTGCCGGCGCTTATCTCATTCGGGCGCTTCTTTGAACTCCTGGCCAACAAGGAGTTTCCGGTGGCAACTTTTATCCGCAGCAGGGAGGAGTTTGATTACCTGCAGGAGCCGGACATCTTCCATGAGATTTTTGGTCATTGCCCCTTGTTGACCAACCCGGCCTTTGCTCATTTCTCCCATATTTATGGTCAGCTGGGGCTTGATGCCAGCAAGGAAGACAGGGTCTTTTTGGCGCGTCTTTACTGGTTTACCGTGGAGTTTGGTTTGCTGCGTACCCAGACCGACGGCCTGAGAATTTACGGTGGCGGCATTTTGAGCTCGCCGGGCGAGACGCTGTACGCCTTCAGCGACACACCGGAGCGCAGACCTTTTGAACTGCTGGATGTGTTGCGCACTCCCTATCGGATAGACATTATGCAGCCCATCTATTACGAGATAGAACATATCGATTTTCTGGATGAAATCGCCCGCATGGACATTATGAAGGCGATTACCCAAGCCAAACGACTGGGACTCTTTACCCCCAAATTTCAACCCAAAGCCAGCTGATACTGGCGGTAATGGCCTGCGTGCAAGCATGCTGGCCACTTTCAAGGAGATGTTATGACTGAACTGGCCAATATGAAGTGCGAAGCATGCCGCGCCGATGCTCCCAAGGTGACAGATGCCGAGCTTGCCGAGCTTATTCGGATGATCCCGGATTGGGGCGTACAGGTGCGCGATGGCATCATGCAGCTGGAGCGGGTTTACAAGTTTAAAAATTTCCGGCAGGCAATGGCCTTTAGCAATAAGCTGGCGGACTTGGCTGAAGAAGAGTTTCACCACCCGGGGATCCTGACCGAATGGGGCAAGGTGACTGTGACCTGGTGGTCGCATTCCATTAAGGGGTTGCACCGTAACGACTTTATCATGGCTGCCAAGACAGACCAGTTGCTGGATTAATCTTTTCCTAATATATTCAGTGTGTTGATTGTCTCTTCACACTGAATCCTTTCCCTTTGTTACAAATCCGCTGTAAAGCGAGCTTGCCACTTGTGTCAGAACCTTCTAACGTATAGGGCGCATTTTTACATCGCCTGCCGACCTCTTCATGCAGGCGATAATCCCAAAGAATCTGAATTATAAAAGGGAATGACAGTTATGCGCTTGGAAGTCAGTTGTCAGGATCGCGTTGGTTTAGCCAAGGATATTTTAATGGTGCTGGAGCGATACGGGATTAACCTTATCGCTATCGACGCCAGCAACAAGGGATTCTTATATTTGCAGTTTGCCGAGGTCGGCTTTGAGACCTTGAGTGAGTTGATGCCCCAAATCCGTAAGGTGGAAGGGGTGCACGACGTCAGAACCGTTTCCTTTATGCCCTCGGAGCAGGAGCATTACGCCCTCAAAACCCTATTGAAAACCCTGCCGGATGCCGTGTTTTCCCTCGACGGTAAGGGACGTATTCGTATCGTCAACGAGTCGGCCTTGCTTATTCTGGAAATGGCCGAACATGAAGTAATAGATGAATCCCTCAATCACTGGGTGCAAGGCTTCAATTTTGGTCGCTGGCTCAGTGAGCCCAAGGTGTTGGCGCAGGCTACCCGGGTTGCTATTGGCAGCAACGAGTATCTGGCCGAGATGCTGCCCATCTATCTGCCGGATGAAAACGACAAGAGTATTCTCGCCGGCGCCGTGGTGGCACTCAAGTCACCGGCGCGGGTGGGCAAACAGTTCAACGCGCTGCAGAGCCAGAGCAGTGGCTTTGATTCAGTACTGGCCGTCAGCGACAAGATGAAAGAGGTACTCAAGCAGGCCAAGCGTATGGCACAGCTGGATGCGCCTTTGCTGATCACCGGAGAAACCGGCACAGGCAAAGAGCTGATGGCCAGGGCTTGTCACGATGCCAGCATGCGGCGGGAGAAACCCTTTATTGCCATCAACTGCGCCGCCATGCCAGACAGTGCCGCAGAAGAGGAGCTGTTTGGTTATGTCAGTAAGGGTGAAGTGGTTAAGCGGGGTTTCTTTGAAGAAGCCAAGGGCGGCACCGTCTTCCTCGATGAAATTGCCGAGATGTCCAAGGCCGCTCAGGTCAAATTGTTGCGCTTGCTGCAGGATGGCAGTTTCCGCCGTATCGGCGGCGATGTAGAGGTGCGCGCCGATGTCCGTATCATCTGCTCGACCCAGAAGAATTTGGCGGAGCTTTGTCAGACAGGTGAGTTCCGTGAAGATCTCTACTACCGAATTCATGTACTGAGTTTCCATATGCCGGCGCTGCGTGAACGCAGGGTCGATATTATCCCGCTGACGGAAATGTTCCTTGAACACTACAGCCAGCAGCTTTCCAGCCCGGTGCGGCGGATCTCGGCGTCCTGCCGCGATCACCTGTTGACCTATGCCTGGCCCGGTAACGTGCGGCAACTGAAAAACGCCGTGTTCAGAGCGGTATCCATGTGGGACGGTTCGGCCGAATTGACCATAGAACAGTTGAAACTGCCTTCCTATGCCGAAGGTTTTGGCTATTTCGACAAGGAGTTTGAAGGCACCTTGGATCAGGCCATGAAACAGTTTGAAGCCGGTTTGCTGCGGCGTCTCTATCCGGCGTACCCCAGTACCCGCCAGTTGGCGAAAAAGTTGGGGGTATCCCACACCGCCATTGCCAATAAACTCAGGGAATATGAGATCAGCAAGAAGCGCTGAAGCCCTGTAAAGCGGATTTGCCGCCGGAACGGCTGAAATTTAGGCTATCTTTGAGCGCAAAGCCTTTGCCGGCGCTTGCTGATGGCAAGCGTCAGTGAAAGTTTACAAACTCATTCCCGTGCGGGCTAAATGTGAAGTGAGTCACAGAGTTTTCATTGCCTGCAGCATGAGGTATTACTGGCGGGATAACAGAAACGGATTGAGCCGGGCACATAGCCTGATGAAAACCATTAATCCGGGCAGAGACAGGAAGGAGCAGGTATGAAATTAGCGACATATGACAATGGACGCCGCGATGGTCAACTCATGTTGGTCAGCCGGGATTTGAAGAAGACAGTGGCTGTCCCCGCCATAGCCCAGACCATGCAGCAATTGCTTGACAGTTGGTCACTGCTGGAACCTCAGCTCAGAGAGCTTTCCGATGCCCTGAATGCCGGCATGTTGGATAACACCCAGGACTTTGACGAGAGCCGTTGTTTGTCACCTTTTCCCCGCGCTTACCAGTGGGCCGACGGCAGCGCTTATGTCAATCATGTTGAGCTGGTACGCAAGGCCCGCGGCGCCGAAATGCCGGAGTCTTTCTGGACAGATCCCCTGGTCTATCAGGGCGGTTCAGACAGTTTTATCGCCCCCAGAGCCGATATCCCGCTGGCAAGCGAAGATTGGGGCATAGACTTCGAATCGGAAATTGCCGTGGTTACAGATGATGTACCCATGGGCGTGAGTGCTGAAAACGCCGCCTCTCACATCAAGCTGTTGATGCTGGTTAACGATGTGTCGCTGCGTAACCTGATCCCGGCCGAGTTGGCCAAAGGCTTTGGCTTTTTCCAGTCCAAACCTTCCAGCAGTTTTTCGCCGGTGGCAATCACCCCGGATGAGCTGGGGGATAAATGGCAGGATACCCGGGTTCACCTGCCGCTGATCACCCATCTGAACAACGAACTGTTCGGCAAGCCCAATGCCGGGGTGGACATGACTTTCAACTTTGCTGAGCTGATCGCCCATGTCACCAAGACCCGCCCCCTGGGCGCCGGTGCCATCATAGGTTCGGGCACCATTTCCAATTATGACAGAAGCGCAGGTTCCAGCTGTTTGGCCGAAAAGCGCATGCTGGAAGTGATTGCCGAGGGCAAGGCGGTAACGCCATTTATGGGCTTTGGAGACAGGGTCAGAATCGAAATGCTGGATGATGCCGGGCACAGCATCTTCGGCACGATAGATCAGCAGGTAGTTGAGTATATAGCCGAGTAAAATAACTCGGTAACAAAACGGGGCTCTCTGAAGCCCCGTTGGTTTTTATACCGGCTTGGTATTACCTTCGAATGTGTCAGCGTTAAGGCTTTGGATAAAACATCACCAGGGCGGAGTCGCAATCTAAGGTTAGCGAGCTTTGGGAGAACAACTTATGTTGAAATTATATGGTTACTGGCGCTCCAGCGCCGCTTATCGGGTGCGGATTGCGCTCAACCTCAAGGGGCTTTGCGCCGAGCAGCTCTCGGTTCATCTGGTGCGCAATGGCGGCGAGCAGCATCAGGCTGCTTTCAAGGCGCTTAACCCGCAGGAGTTGGTGCCGGCTTTGGTGGTGACGGATGACACCGACGAGCGCGCCGAGTTGGTGTTGTCCCAATCGCTGGCGATCATTGAATATTTGGATGAAGCCTTTGGCGGTGAGGCGCTGTTGCCGGGTGATATTGAGCAGCGGGCGCTGGTCAGGGCCATGGCGATGGGGATTGCCTGTGAGATCCATCCTTTGAACAACTTGCGGGTGTTGCAGTATCTGACCGGGACGCTCAAGTTGGATGACGCGGCCAAGAATGATTGGTATCGCCACTGGGTCGAACAGGGCTTTGGTGCATTGGAGCAACAGCTGCAGCAGTACTCGGGCCGGTATTGTTTCGGCGACCAGGTCAGCCTGGTGGATATCTGTCTGGTTCCCCAGGTTTATAATGCCAAGCGTTTTAATATCGATTTGTCTCCTTATCCCAATATATGTCGTATTAATGATGAGTGCCTGACTCTGCCGGCCTTTATTGATGCAGCACCTGAAAATCAACCAGATGCCCAGTAGTTTTATTATTTTATAGTCATCTATGCGGTGACTATAAAATAACCTTAAAAATACCCCGCGCTTGAAAAACCTCTCTTATAAAATGATACCTTTCTGTTAATAACAGGCTTTTGAAAATAAAATCTGCTCAGCAATTTGTAACTAATTGTTTAAACAGCATGCTGTTTTTATTACATTTGCGATCTGGCTTATATAGGAAATTGTTTTTAGATTTATAGGCTTACCATTTCTTTATTTAGTCTTTTATAAAATACCTCAAATAACGTATTTCGTATCATATGTAGGATTTTTCCTGCTTGTTGTTTTTCTCTTATTGAATTGGCTGTTACATGTGATACATATGTTAATGCTTGATTTTGACCAAGCTATAACAATAAAAAATACGCCATACCTATTAAACATTTGCTTCCGAAAACCTGTTTTCGGCGGTATGGCGTTTTATTATCAAAAGGAAAAGAAGTATGCATAAGTCGATTATTGCGCTGAGCATAGCCGCAGTCTTATTGGCGGGGTGTGGCAGTGACAACAAGAAGGCACCTGAGCCGGTTAATACAGCCCCTGAGAGTCAGGATGTGACCTATGACGTTCGTCAGTCGGTACGCCTGGATGGTCAACTGGAAGGAAGAGATGCCGAAGGAGGGATAACCTTTTCGTTAGTGGATCCCGGCGAAGTCAAGTTAGGGACTTTGAGCATCAATGATGCGGCCAAGGGTAGCTTCAGCTACCAGACCGATGCGTTGGAAGGCACAGAAGTCGTGCGCTTCAAAGTCAGTGACGGCAAGAGCGAGTCTGTCTCAACGCTGACATTGCGTATCGACGGTGGCGACCCTTTGTATCAGCATCAGTGGCACTTGAAAAACACAGGCCAAAATGCCTTTGCCAAGAATCGCGGTGTGGCCGGTGAAGACATGAATGTCAGTGATGCTATTGCCTCAGGTGTTACCGGTAAAGGCGTTATTGTTGCTGTGGTAGATGATGGTCTGGAGATTAGTCACCCGGATCTCAAGGCCAATGTTATTGAAGGCGGCTCCTATAACCTGATCACCGGCACTATCGATCCTACGCCATTTGCCGACAGTGCTTCGCACGGTACTTCTGTTGGTGGGATCATAGCCGCTGCCGGTTGGAATGGCCTTGGCGGCCGCGGTGTTGCCCCCGATGCCAACCTTATCGGCTTTAACTTCCTGGATAAGGATCCCAGCGGTAAGGTCAAGAGCGTACAAACCTTTGAGAACTTCGCCAAGTCCCACGGTGCCAGTGCTTACAGTGACAATGCCAGGGTGTTTAACCAGAGCTATGGTTATTCAGTGCCTTTCCCCCATGGATTTGATGAAGATGAAAATGAGGTCTACGGTGCTATTACCAAAGACAGTTTTGACGGCAAGGGCAGCATCTTTGTCAAGTCTGCCGGTAATGGATACAAATATTACAAGGCGTTCAATACCTTCTGGATCCCCGGTGATTATTTCAGTGCGCCAAAAGAAGGCAAAGTGCCCAACCACGGTTTGCCCTTCCATAATGCCAACATGTCCTCCGACAATGCCAACGTATATAACCTCCTGGTATCGGCAATCAATGCAGCCGGTAAGCGCTCAAGTTATTCTTCTGTAGGTTCCAATGTGTTCGTTACTGCGCCGGGTGGGGAATATGGTGAGGATGATCCCGCCATTGTGACCACGGACAGAGCCGGCTGTGACAAGGGGAGTTCGGTTACCGAAGAGCGCCCATCAACGCCTTTTGACGGCGGCCTGCATCCACTCAATCTGGAATGTGACTATCGTTCTACCATGAACGGAACATCGTCAGCAGCGCCCAATACCAGTGGTGCAGTCGCCATGATTATGAGTGCCAACCCCTCTCTTTCCTGGCGTGATATTCGCCATATCTTGGCTTCGACTGCCACCAAGGTGGATGCAGATATACCCGCCAAGACGGTTGCTATCGGTGAGGGGGACAAGGCGCCTGTCTATGAGGCTATCTCAGCCTGGCAGGACAACGCCGCAGGATTTCATTTCCACAATGAGTATGGTTTTGGCAGGGTAGATGTCAGTGCGGCTGTAGCTATGGCCAAGGACTACAAGGCAGACTTGGGTGAGTATCTGTTGACTGACTGGATTGCCAGTGAAAAGGATCTTGATAAGGCGATTCCGGATGCCAGTCTTGCCGGGGTTTCAGACTCTCTTGAGGTTGCCGAGGATTTGGTGGTGGAAGCGGTGCAGATTGAGCTCAGCGCCGATCATCTGCGTCTTCCTGATCTGGCGGTTGAGTTGGTGTCTCCGGCAGGTACCCGCAGTGTGTTGATGACGCCTTTCAATGGCCTGGTGTATCAGGGCGTGATGGATCCCAACGATCCGGATGACCTGGTCAAAGGCTATGATAAGACGCCTATGCTCTCAAATGCTTTCTATGGTGAAAACACCAAAGGTGTGTGGACCATTAAGTTGATAGATGTGAACAGCGGTGAATATCAGTTCCTCAAATATGACAAGGGTTATATCAGTATTCCCAATGAGAGTAACGGTATGTTGAAGGGCTGGTCCATTCGTTTTCATGGCCACAAGGCCAAGGCAGCATCTTAAGGAGTAACAGATGAAGATTTCAACAGCAATGATGGCCATGGGGCTGACACTTTTGGCGGCTCCTGCAATGGCGCATGATAAAAATCCTTTTGAAGATAACGGCAAGCAGTATCAGCAACAGGGCGATAGAGCCGACTTCCTCGGACTGAAGGATACCTTTTATGTCAAGACAGACAAAGGTGTGCAGAAAGCCAGCAGGCTGAGCCAGGGAGAGCAACTGGTGACTGAGGCCGGCGAGCCATTTGCGACAGTGACCGGAAAGCTGGTGGTCAAACTCAAGCCTGGTGTTGATGCCGCGGCCTTTGCTGCCGATTCAGGCCTGAGGTTGGATTGGCAAAATGACACTCAGCTGATGGTGTTGGCCGCCAGTGAAGGCAGCGATCTCCTGGCTGTGCTTGAAAAGCTGAAGCGGGATCCGCAAGTGATGAGAGTCAAGCTGGATAGGGCGGTGCTTAAACACGAGCCTATGTGATCCACTGAGATGATCCACTCAGACGCAAAAAGGCCCGGATCCCACCGCAACGTAGTTCACTTAAGCGGAGCTGCCTTGTGATTAACAGGATATCGGGTCTTTGATATTTTTACCGCCCTAGGCCGATTTGGCTTAGGGCGTTTGTCTATAAACAGGATGGACAAGTCTCCTCGCAGACTGTTTAGACGCTTCGGCGTATTACCTGGTGACACCGCTTTGCTCATGACTTTGAGCTGACTTGCGATGAACTGACAAGCGTACTTAAAGCTGATTTCATTGGGCATTCGACCATGCTCTACTGCCGCTTGGCTCGCTTCTCGTCTCACCAAGTTATAACCAAGCAGCAGCCCCCATAACTCTTGATAGACAAGTTCGACTGTCTTGCTCCTCAGCACTAACGCATTGTGTTGCATCGAACTTTTTATGTCTCGATAGCCTAATTCAATTTCCCATCGCTCGCGGTAAAGCGCCGCGACTGCTCCCGCATCGTACTGCTCTCTGGGAAGAGACGTAAATACGGTTTTTGGCTTACCTTGTACCTGATAAGTCACGGCTCTCACTTGCCATGTTTCAGGTAGGTTAGGATTTTTCTTGCGTGCTTGTGGAGAGGCTTTCATTTCGACTCGCATGTCGTCACTCTCTTCATCGTCCAGAAGGGTGTATTTCACCCCTTTCTTCGCCGGTAACAACCAATGTCTGTTAGCACCACTATTTTGGAGAGAAAGAAGTAAGCCTGCTCCATAAAAACCCTTATCCAATAAGGTCACGGAATTATCCGGTAAGGAGTCAATAAAGGGCATAGCAAGAGGAATTTCGCCTCGACGATAAGGGCTTATAGCGGCATCGACAATGACATGAGAGCGAACATTCATCATGGTCACCACCCTTAATACTGGGTGAGGCGTCTGTCTGTCGCTGGATGTATTACCTGACCCAAAATGGTCTCTTAGTTCCGGTGTGTCAGCGGTTCGAAAAAGCGCGCCATCCACAGCAAAGACCTGCAAACCTTGCCAAGTATCCTCAGGGTAACGCTCTACCCCCCACCTGTGGCTGCATTGCCTAAACAACCATTCTGGGGCTGCTTTGCCAAGGCGTTGCCTTGCTTGCGTTAAAGCACTTTTTGCTAACAGCTCCTCATTAACCAACCCCTCGGCACAGACATTCATTCGCCGTGCGACTTCGGCAATCGGTTCGTTGCGGAAAAACGCCATTCCAACAATAAGCCAAAGAACCATATCACTCGGTAAGCGACGTCGACGAATCGTCGCTTTATCGGAAAGTGTTACCGCTTTAGCAATCCACTCGTCAGGAATATGCTCGGAGAAGGTGGTTAGCTGAGCGACATCAACAGGACTCTCTTCAAGAAAGTCGGCAAAGCAGTTTTGAATAGACATAAAAAATCGGAAACCTACAAACAGGTTTCCGATTGTCTCTCATCAGGAGGATCGGTCAACCGATCCTTATCTGATCTACGTTGCGGGTTCCACAGGGCCTTTTACTTATTGGCCAGCAAAAACTCCACAAAGGCCCGGTCGGCCTGGCTTACCGGGCGCTGTTTCTTCCAGGCAATATGCAGGTCGAGATGTACAGGAGGTGCGAAGGGCAGGGCTATGATGTCATCTCTTTCATTGACCACCATTTCCAACACACTGGTGACGGCAAACCCTTGACTTACAATCTGTTTTATCAGGTTTATCAGGTTGGTTTCAAAGGCGATCCTAGGCTCGAGTTGCAGCTCTCTGGCTCGGCTCAGCATCCATTCACGATGAAAATAACCGGGTTTGAACATCACTAACTCATGGGCGAAAAACTGCTCCAGCGTTACGGCCTCGTTTGTGGCCAGGGGGTGTTCAGGGCTTGAAGCTACTACCATCTGCTCTCTAATTAACAGACAGGACTCGAACTCGGGCTTGAGGTCCTGGGCCGTGATAATCGCTATATCCACCTCTTCCTGCTCCAGCATCCTCAGGGCATCGCGGGTGCCTCCCTCAAACAGCGACAGCTTCAAATCCGGATACTGATGGCGAAAGGCCATCACCCGTGACGGCAGGTAGAAAGAGCCCAACATACCGGGCACGGCAATTCGCACTTCGCCCTTGGCCAGCTCGGCCATGGCCCGGATATGGGCCTCTGCCTGACTCAGCTGTTTGAGGATCAATACCGCATGTTGATGCAGCGCCAGCCCTTCGGCAGTGAGGCGAATGCCGCTTTCCTGGCGGCTGCCACTACGGTCGACCAGAGTGACGCCGAGAGATTGCTCCAGCCGCTTGATACTCTGACTGAGGGCGGGTTGGGCCAAATTCAGCTTCTCTGCAGCTCGGGTAAAACTGCCGTACTTAACCAGGTTATCCAGGTGTTTTAGTTGTCTGATGTCCACGTCTCGCCTTACTCTTGCGGATAATCTTGAGGAAGTTTTCCAAGCATAACAAAAATTGATGAAATCGATATTATTTATCTATTATTGTTATGTATTGCCCGGTGCTAACCTTGTTGTAGTGAATTCTTTGCTAATTTAAGAGGTCGGAGTGACTAAGGTCGAAGCCGTTGGCCGGCATGCGCGTGATACCCGTTTGATTTGGGCACTGTGCGTGGCATCAGTGGTGGTTTATATCAATCTGTATTTGATGCAGGGGATGCTGCCCTTGATTGCCGAGCATTTTCAGGTAACGGCGGCCAAGTCGACTCTGGTACTGTCTGTCACCAGCTTTACGCTGGCGTTTTCCTTGCTTGGCTATGCCATAGTCTCGGACAGGATTGGCCGTCACAAGCCGATAGTTATCAGCCTCTGGGCCCTGGCGCTGTCCAATATCTTGTTGGTATTTGTTAAAGATTTCAATGCACTGGTGGCGGTGAGGTTGCTTCAGGGGATATTGCTGGCGGCTGTACCGGCCATCGCCATGGCTTATTTCAAGGAGCAACTCAGACCTGAGACCATGCTCAAGGCCGCGGCGGTTTACATTACCGCCAACAGTTTCGGTGGCATTATCGGTCGGCTGTTTGGCGGGCTGATGTCGCAACATCTATTATGGCAGGATGCCATGTGGCTGCTGCTGGCGGTGAGTCTGTTTGGGGTGGCACTGGTCAGCTATTTACTGCCCAATGCCGTCAGCGCCGCCAAGCGAGAACGGCTGCCGAAACAGTGGCGTTTCTGGCGTGGTGGCAGTGAAGACCTACGGGGCTTTGTACATCACCTCAAGGATAGTCAGATGCGACTGGCTTACCTTATTGGTGGGCTGGCATTTATGATGATGGTCAACCAGTACAGCTTTATTCAGTTGCACTTGATGGCACCGCCTTATGATTGGAGCCGGTTTGAGGCGACACTGATTTTCCTCTGCTACTCAAGCGGCACACTGGCATCGTATTACACCGCCAGGTGGATTGCCCGCCATGGACAGTTACCTCTGTTCAGAATTTCCTTGCTGCTGATGTTGTGCGGCAGTCTGCTGACTCTGCTGGATACCCAGGTGTGGATTTGCGTAGGCTTTTTGCTTACCTCCTGCGGTTTCTTTATTACCCACAGTTGCTGTAACTCCTTTGTGGCCATGCGCGCCAGCAGCCACAGGGCTAAGGCCACTTCATTGTATCTGTGCTGCTATTACCTTGGCGCCGCAATGGGAGGCCCTTTTTTGATGCTGTTCTGGCAGCGGGGAGAGTGGCAGGGCGTGGTGATGGGATCCATGGTTTTGCTGTTTTTGACATCGCTGGCGGTTTGGCGCCTTGGCTGGCGGCAAAAACAGCCGCTCAGCCAGGAGATGGATACGCCTCAGGGGGCATCGTTGAGGTAATCTTTACGCTCAAGACCATATTTGCGCATCTTGTCGTAGAGGGTCTTGCGCGGTAGCTCCAACTGTTCCATGGTCAGCTTGATGGAGCCCTTGTTGTGCGCCAGGGCTTCTTCAATCAGCAGTCTTTCGAAAAACTCCACCCTTTGAGTCAGTGACATGCCGCTTTGCAGGCTGTCACTGCTGCCTATGGCGCCGGCAAAGGCTGCCTCGGCGCCAAGCAGAACATAACGTTCCGCCAGATTTCTCAATTCGCGCACATTGCCGGGCCATTCATGGGTACTGAGACGGGCCTGCTGCTCACCGCCAAGGGCAATCAGCGCCTTGTGGTAGCGGGCCGAAGCAATACGGGCAAAGTGCAGAAACAGCAAGGGAATATCTTCCCGTCGCTCCCTCAGCGGCGGAATGGCCACAGTCACCAGATTGAGACGATAGAAGAGATCTTCGCGAAAGCTGCCCTGGCGGCAGAGTTCTTTGAGGTCGACCTTGGTCGCGGCAATCACCCTGATGTCCAGCGCTATGGATTTATTGGAGCCCAGACGCTCGACTCTCCTGTCTTCCAGTACACGCAGCAGCTTGACCTGCAATGCCATAGGTGTGCTTTCAATTTCATCGAGGAACAGGGTACCGCCGTTGGCGTACTCAAATTTGCCAATCCGGGTCTTGTCGGCGCCGGTAAAGGCTCCTGCTTCTGCACCGAACAGCTCACTCTCTATGATGTTTTCCGGGATAGCACCACAGTTGATGGCGACAAAGTTGGCGCCGTGTCTGGGGCTGTGATCGTGCAGGTAACGGGCAACCAACTCTTTGCCAGTGCCGGTTTCACCCTCGATCAGGATATCGGCCGGGGTATCCAGCACCTGGTGGATGAGATGGCGCATCTGACGGATACCCGGACTGTTGCCGAGGATCCTTGGGCCTGGCAGGCTCTGGGATTCCAGCTCCTGCTTGAGCTTACGGTTCTCCAGCGTCAGGCTGCGCTTGTCCAGTGCCCGCTTGACGACATCCAGAATATGCTCGTTGTTGAAGGGTTTTTCCAGAAAGTCATAGGCGCCCTGTTTAACGGCGCTGACCGCCATGGCGATATCGCCAAAGCCGGTGATCAGTATCACCGGCAGATCGGCATCCAGCTGTTTGATTTGCTGCATGACACTGATGCCGTCCATGCCGGGCATGTTGACATCGGTAATGACCACTCCCATCCAGTTGCGGCTGAGGTGGCGCAAGATCTCTTTCGGTTGGGTCGATGCCTTGGCACTGATGCCTTCGAGTTCAAATAATTGGCTCAGCACTGTGCCTATATGGGGTTCGTCGTCCAGGATCAGGACTGTGTATTCTTGTTCGCTCATTGGGTTTCCTCGCCGCGGTACAGAGGCAACAGGATCTGAAATACAGCGCCACCTTCGGCGGCGTTGGCGACGCTGATGGAGCCCTGCATGGACTCGACAATTCGGCGGGAGATGGAGAGTCCCAGACCCAATCCCTGTCGTTGGCTGGTGGTAAAATAGGGTTCGAAAATTTTCTCCATCTGGCTTTCGTTGACGCCTGGGCCGGAATCCTGAATACGGATACACAGCATCTCTTCTACGCTGATGCTGATGGTCAACAAACGCTCATCGACTCGTTGCATGGCCACTATGGCGTTGCTGATAAGGTTCACCAGTACCTGTTGCAGGCGTATTTTATCGCCGTAGAAGCACCAGGGCTTACCCGGGAGCTGCAGTTCGAGCCGGACCCCCTGTTTGTCGATTTCCGGATGCACTATGGTCAGCGCCTCCTGCACGGTTTCATTGATACTGGTGGGCTTGTCCTGGCCCTGGCTCTTGCGGGTGAAGCTCTTGAACTGGGCAACTATTTCCGCCAAGCGGTCGGTCAGGCTGATGATGGTGACCAGGTTTTCCTGTGCCTTGTCATGCATGCCCCGACCAAGAAAGGTTTGAGTGTTTTGGGCATAACTGCGCAGCGCCGCCAATGGTTGATTGATTTCATGGTTGATGCTGGCAGACAGACTGCCGATGACAGTCAGCTTGGCGGCCTGGATCAGTTCATCCTGGGTTTGTTTCAGTTGGGTGTTGGCATCTTCCAGCTCCCGGGTACGTTCTTTGACCCTATGTTCCAGCTGGCTCTGGGCCTGGCGCATGCGTCTTAGGTTACGGCGCCGCTCGAGACTGAACAGCAGCCCCAATGCCAGCAACAGAAAGATACTGGCGGACAGCAACATCACAGGGGGCAGTGAACGATACAAAGGTGCCACAGGTGTCAGCACATGCACATACCAGCCTACCTTGGTCATTTCATTGCGGGTATCCAGATATTGGGCCCGGCCCTGATCGTTTTCTATCCGATATAGTGCCCTGTGTGCGGGTGTTTCCTGCCGGTAGGGCGGATCTATCCTGAGTTCCTGCAGCTTACGGTCGGCATAACGGCGGCTAAGGGTTATCTGTTGCAACCTTTCCGCAGCTAGGGGTTGCAGTGACCTCAGACGCCAATTGGCAATACTGGCCAGAAAGATGACTTCATCCTCACCGCTGATGGCCAGTTCATACTGGCCCGCCTTGGCTAGCCCCGTCATCTGCTCTTCAATATCGGCAATATCGACCTTGACCACTATGACACCGAGTACTTTACCCTGATCGTAAATCGGGTAGGAGAAATAAAACCCCCTGGTGTTGGACGAGGTGCCGACGGCGTAATAGCTGCCCAGCCTGCCGGCTATGGCTTCTGTGTAGTAGGGACGAAAGGCATAATTCTGACCGATAAACGAATAGGCTTGCTGCCAGTTACTGGCGGCAATAGCATCCCCTTGGCTATTGAGCAGATAGATATCAGAGGCTTCGGTGACATGCTGTATCTCTTCAAAGTACTTGTTGATTTTGCTGATTTCGCTCTTGTCTGCGCTACTCTTGATTACCCGGGCCAGCATGGGGTTGGTGGACAGCACATGGGGAATACTCTCATAGCGAATGAGTGCGCCTTCAATAAAGCTTATGACTTCGCTGAGCTGTTTGTCTGCCAGGGCCTGGTATTGGGTGAATCCCTTATCCAGATGGTACCAGTAGGTCAGTTTGAGGGTAATAAACAGACCCGTCATCAGCATGGTGGTGATAAGCAGGCGCTTTCGGGTCTTGTTGTTGAGCGGCATCTTATTGTCCCGGCGTCATTGCGGAGTAAAGAAATCGGCGAGTCTTAGACTCGCCGATAGCCCTGATGATTTCAAGGATTAAAAGCCCCGCAGCGAATCCAGATACTCAGGCAGGAACAGAGATACTTCAGGAACATAGGTGATCAGAATAAGGAACCCCAGTAACAGCAGCAGCCAAGGCAGGCAGGCATGGATTACCCAACCTATGCTCTTGCCTGTGATCCCCGAGGTCACAAACAGATTAAGCCCCACTGGCGGCGTCAGCATTCCTATCTCCATATTGACCACCATGATGATCCCAAGGTGAATGGGGTCGATCCCCAACTGGGTGGCGATGGGGAAGAGGATGGGCGCCATAATAAGCAAAATGGCTGATGGCTCCATAAAGTTACCTGCGGCCAGCAACAACAGGTTGACTATGATGAGAAAGCCCCAGGCCGGCAGGCCCATGCCGACTATGTTTTCGGCAATCATGTGAGGGATCCGCTCTGTGGTCAATACATGGGCGAACAGCATGGCGTTGCCTATGATAAACAGCAGCATAATGCTGACTTTGGCGCCATCCCTGACGACGGCGCGTATCTCTCTGTCGGCCGGTGTCTTGAGTAACCCCAGTAAGCTGTATCCCAGATTGCGGCCTATGGCTTTAACTATAGGCTCACCAGGATTGCGCCAGGCGACATTTTTCAGTGGCCCGATATCGCGATAGCCGAAGACGGCAATGAAATAGGCATAGATACAGGCGACCGCTGAGGCTTCCGTGGGGCTGGCGACCCCGCCGTAAATGGAACCCAGCACTATGACAATCAGCATCAGGCCACCCAGCGCCTTGGCCGTTGAGATAGAGAGCTTGCGAATGCCGGGGAAGGGCAGGGAAGGTAGTCCCTTGATACGGGCCACTATATAGATGGCCAGCATGATCAGCATCCCCGCCAGTAACCCAGGGATCAGCCCGGCCATAAACATCCGCGCCGCGGACACTTCGGTGGCTGCCGAATAAACCAGCATCACAATCGATGGTGGGATCAGTATTCCCAGGGTACCTGAGGTGGTAATAACCCCGGCGGCAAATTTTTCCGGATATCCGGCGCGGATCATGCCGACGATAACTATGGAGCCGATAGCTGCCACTGTGGCCGGAGAAGAGCCGGAGACGGCGGCAAACAACATACAGGCCATGACCGAGGCCATGGCCAAACCGCCGCGGATATGGCCGACACTGTCCATGGCGAAGTCGATGATCCGCCTGGCGACGCCGCCGGTGGAGAGAAAGGCCGAGGACAGAATAAAGAAAGGGATCGCCAGCAAAGTGTAGTGCTCTGAAGTGGACTCATAGAGTTTCAGGGCCACAGAGGCCAGCGAATCGTTGGAAAACAGTAAAATAGTCAGCATGCTGGAGAAACCCAGTGCAATGGCAATGGGCATGCCGAGCAGCATACAAACAAATAAGACGATAAAGAGGGTAGCTATTGTCATGGCATTACCTACTCATGCTTGGAGTTGTTTTTGTCTTCGCCGGCTTCGTTTTCGTCTGCCAGGTGCATGCTTTCCTTGGCTTCATCGTGGAAGCTGAATCCTTGTGAGCGGTTGGTCAGAATGGCAAAAAACAGTTCAATGAAACGCCAGGTCAACATGGCAAAACCGATAATCAGAATGCTTTGGGAGATCCACAGCGGTACTGCCGGATCTTCCACATCTATGCGCAAGGTTTCCCAGGCAAAGTCGGGGTCCAGTTTGGCAACCAGGGCATGGGGGAAGTCGATATCTTCCATGGGTATCCCAATCTGATACATCTGGCTGAGATAATCCCAGCTGCCTTTAAGAAACAGGCCGCAATAGATCAAACAGATGACCGCAGCCAGCATGGCGGCGTATTTGCGGCCTGTCCTGGGAAGCTTTTTGACGAAGGCATCGACACCTATATGGGCACCGACTTTAACGCCGTATGACATGCCAAAGAGGACAAACCAACCACAGAGGGTCAATGTCAGCTCCTGCATCCAGAGAAACCCTGTATTGAAAAAGAAGCGGGCAACGACTTCGACAAAGACAAGTACCGTCATCAGGGTGATCAATAAGTTGAGAAAGCCTTCCTCAAAGTAGCCCAAGGCGCGTGAAATCATATTGCTCTCCGCAGAAATTGCGGGGGCCGGAGCCCCCATACTGACTTACTGGTTGGCGGCCACGGCGGCATCTATCACGTCTTTGCCGATTTGGTCTTCAAATTTGGCCCATACCGGCTTCATTGCATCAACCCAGGCCTGGCGTTGCTCAGGGGTGAGCTCAACCACCAAGGAGCGTTTGGAGTCGATGATCAACTGGCGGTCCTGGTCATTCTTGTCACCGGCAATCTTGTTGCCGTAGGCAATGGCCTCATCGAGCGCTTCCTTGATGATTTTCCGCTTATCGCCGGGCAGACTCTTCCAGAAAGTGTTGGAGGTCACCACCATGTAGTCGAGTACACCATGGTTACTTTCGGTGATATGGCTCTGCACCTCGAAGAATTTTTTGGAGTAGATATTGGACCAGGTGTTTTCCTGACCATCTATGGCGCGGGTTTGCAACAAGGTGAACACCTCGGAGAAGGGCTTTTTAACCGCAGTTGCATCAACGGCGGCAAACTGAGCCGCCAGCACGTCAGAGGCCATAACCCGGAATTTTTTGCCGCTGGCGTCTTTGGGCAGCAGCAGCGGCTCATTGGCAGAGAACTGCTTCATACCATTGTGCAGATAACCGAGGCCAACAACGCCTTTTCGCTTCATGGAGTTCAGCAGCTTTTGCCCGGCTTCACTCTGCTGGAACTTGTCGACAGCGGCCATGTCTTTGAACAAAAACGGCAGATCGAACAGCTGCAGTTTTTTGGTGTAACGCTCGAACTTGGAAAGTGATGGCGCAACCAACTGCACATCGTTGAGCAGCAGCGCGGCCAGTTCATTGTTGTCTCCGAAGAGTTGTGAGTTGGGGAACACACTGACCTGATATTCACCCGGCAGGCGTTCTTCGACCAAGGCCTTGAACTTCAGTGCCATCTGGCCCTTGGGGGTGTTTTCTGCCACAACGTGGGAAAACTTAATCTCTACCGGTTCTGCCAGAACCGAGAAGCTCGCCAATGCGCCGGCCAAAGCCGTCACTTTGGCAAGGGTTTTCAGTGGCTGGGTAAAGAGTTTGGATGGATTGAATGCACTCATGATGTGTCCTTTTTATATGCTCTTGAGTTATTGAAAAATACGTACCCCAAAGTGCGTATCTCCAGCGGGAATACAGCCGACTTTCCCTAAGGTCTGTATTGGGTAAGGCAAGTAGTGCGCCAACTTGATTACTTTTTTGTAACTCATTGGTTGCTAAAGTGTAGTTTATTTGATGGATGTCACGCCTTTTTGCTGTTTGGGTGAGATCTTGCTCACAGTGCTGTCGATTATGGGTGGAAAACCGCCTATTGCGACTTTGATTTACTTGGGGGGATCTATGCGCTTGAGCACGGCGTCACTGGGCAGTAGCTCCAGGTGCCCCTGCTCGTCAAAGTACCAGCCGGTAATAAAGCCTTTCTGACGCATAGTCACCAGGTTATGCATCACTTCTCTGGCTTCTTTTTGCGCAGTTTGCTCGTCATAGTCGTTGGTGTGCTTCAAATAGGCCGCAATGCTGGCGAGGGAAGCCGATTGACTGATTCCTGTCATAGCCTCTGTTCCACAAAAAAGATGCTTTCCTGAAGCGTAGTTGAAAATTTAGCCAGCGTGAAAGAAGCGCTGGTATTACAGCCTGGGGCGCTATCCGGGTGTGTCTTACTCAGGATATGGCTCGGCAGGGCAATCCAGGGCCGCAATATCTATCTTGTGACTGTCGGCCAGAGCTCTTTTCCCCTGTAGGGTTAGGCTGCTAGAATATGCGCACTTTTCATTTGCCTGCCTGGCAGGCGTTTATTCTTAAGGTTAGTGTTCAATTATGACCACCAAGACGCGTTTTGCTCCCAGCCCTACCGGCTTTCTTCATGTGGGCGGTGCCCGTACGGCTCTATACTCCTGGTTGCACGCTCGTGCCAATAATGGCGAGTTTGTGCTGCGTATCGAAGATACGGATCTTGAGCGTTCTACTCAGGAGGCGGTTGATGCCATTCTGGAAGGGATGGAATGGTTGGGCCTGAATTGGGACGAAGGTCCTTACTATCAGACCAAACGCTTCGATCGTTACAACGAGATCATCGCTCAGATGTTAAAAGAGGGCACGGCTTACAAGTGTTATTGCTCTCGTGAGCGCATTGAAGCTCTGCGTGAAGAGCAGGCCGCCAAGGGTGAACGCCAGAAGTATGATGGCTGCTGCCGTGATGCCGCTCCCCGTGATACAGATGAACCTTATGTAGTGCGTTTCAAAAACCCACAGGAAGGCAGCGTGGTTTTTGATGATCATGTTCGCGGCCGGATTGAAATTGCCAACGAAGAACTGGATGACCTAATCATTGCCCGCAGCGACGGTACTCCTACTTATAACTTCTGTGTGGTGGTTGATGACTGGGATATGGGTATCACTTGCGTGGTTCGCGGTGAAGACCATATCAATAACACCCCAAGACAGATCAACATTCTCAAGGCCCTGAGTGCACCTGTCCCTGAGTATGCCCACGTATCCATGATCCTGGGTGACGATGGTGCCAAGCTTTCCAAGCGTCACGGCGCAGTGAGCGTAATGCAGTATCGTGATGACGGTTATCTGCCGGAAGCATTGCTGAACTATCTGGTGCGTTTGGGCTGGTCTCATGGCGATCAGGAGATCTTCTCTCTGGAGGAGATGAAGCAGTTCTTCAAATTGGACGATATCAACAAGGCGGCTTCGGCATTCAATACCGAAAAGCTGATTTGGTTGAACCAGCACTATATGAAGTCGCTGGATCCAGAATATGTGGCTGGTTTCCTCGAATGGCACATGCGTGATCAGCAGATAGATACCAGTAATGGCCCGGCACTGGCTGAAATCGTTACTGCATTGGCAGAGCGTAGCAAGACACTCAAAGAGATGGCTACCTCCAGCCGTTACTTCTATGAAGACTTCGAGGCGTTTGATGAAGCACAGGCCAAGAAGCACTTGCGTGGGGTAGCATTGGAACCCTTGCAACTGGTGCAGCAGAAGTTGGCAGCTTTGCCTGAGTGGACCGTGGAAGCGATTCACAATGCCATTGAGTCAACTGCGGCCGAACTGGAGGTGGGAATGGGTAAAGTCGGCATGCCTTTGCGGGTTGCCGTGACAGGTGCGGGCCAATCTCCTGCTCTGGATTTAACCTTATTTCTCATTGGGAAAGCTCGTTGCGAGCAAAGAATCTCCAAAGCGGTTGAATTTGTAGCAGCCAGAATAAATTCCTAAAAAAGGCGTTGACACATTTGGGTGTGCTGCATAGAATGCGCCTCGCAGTTGAGACACAGGGCAGCAAGTTGCTGGCAGTACACTCAAATGTAATGAGAGATAGCTTGGGGCTATAGCTCAGCTGGGAGAGCGCTTGCATGGCATGCAAGAGGTCGACGGTTCGATCCCGTCTAGCTCCACCAACTTCTCTCAATAAGCTCTTTTTAAGCCGAGTTTAAATGCTTAAGTCCGGGGTCCCCTTCGTCTAGAGGCCTAGGACACCGCCCTTTCACGGCGGTAACAGGGGTTCGAATCCCCTAGGGGATGCCATTTTCGCAGTGTTTAGTAAAACCTGTACTCTTATCACAGAGGTTGAACAGTGAGTCCGGGGTCCCCTTCGTCTAGAGGCCTAGGACACCGCCCTTTCACGGCGGTAACAGGGGTTCGAATCCCCTAGGGGATGCCAATTTTCGCAGTGTTTAACAAAACCTGTACTCTTATCACAGAGGTTAAACAGTGAGTCCGAGGTTGGCTTAGCCTAGAGGCCTAGGACACCGCCCACTTTCCTTGAGTAGAGAGTCGGCGGTAACCGTGGTTCGAATCCGCTAAGGGATGCCACATTTTGCAGCGTTTAGTAAAACCTGTACTCCTTTCACAGAGTCTAAAACGTGAGTCCGGGGTCCCCTTCGTCTAGAGGCCTAGGACACCGCCCTTTCACGGCGGTAACAGGGGTTCGAATCCCCTAGGGGATGCCACATTTTCCAAGAGATTTTGTTTTGACAGAATTTCGGGGCTATAGCTCAGCTGGGAGAGCGCTTGCATGGCATGCAAGAGGTCGACGGTTCGATCCCGTCTAGCTCCACCAAATACTCTTATCACAGAGGTTAAACAGTGAGTCCGGGGTCCCCTTCGTCTAGAGGCCTAGGACACCGCCCTTTCACGGCGGTAACAGGGGTTCGAATCCCCTAGGGGATGCCAATTTTCGCAGCGTTTAGCAAAACCTGTACTCTTATCACAGAGGTTAAACAGTGAGCCCGGGGTTGGCTTAGCCTAGAGACCTAGGACACCGCCCACTTTCCTTGGGTAGAGAATCGGCGGTAACCGTGGTTCAAATCCCCTAGGGGATGCCACATTTTGCAGTGTTTCGCAAAACCTGTACTCCTTTCACAGAGTCTAAAACGTGAGTCCGGGGTCCCCTTCGTCTAGAGGCCTAGGACACCGCCCTTTCACGGCGGTAACAGGGGTTCGAATCCCCTAGGGGATGCCACATTTTCCAAGAGATTTTGTTTTTGGCAGAATTTCGGGGCTATAGCTCAGCTGGGAGAGCGCTTGCATGGCATGCAAGAGGTCGACGGTTCGATCCCGTCTAGCTCCACCAAATACTCTTATCACAGAGGTTAAACAGTGAGTCCGGGGTCCCCTTCGTCTAGAGGCCTAGGACACCGCCCTTTCACGGCGGTAACAGGGGTTCGAATCCCCTAGGGGATGCCACATTTTCCAAGAGATTTTGTTTTTGACAGAATTTCGGGGCTATAGCTCAGCTGGGAGAGCGCTTGCATGGCATGCAAGAGGTCGACGGTTCGATCCCGTCTAGCTCCACCAAAGATTCTCCTTCAAGAGAAACACTAACCACCTCAGGGTGGTTTTTTGTTATCTGTCCTTCAACGTTTGCTTCCTATCAAAACAGCACGCTCTAACCCCGAATGGATTGATTGTTAGAGTATTTGTCCAACCATGTATCGAGACATGGCCCCAAAATGCAGATCTTATTAACTGCTCTTATCAGGCTCAGGCTTCACTACCGATACGCCAGATTGTTTTGCCCGGATACCCGCCGAGTTACTACTTGAGTAAAAAGTCGCTACTCGAGTAAGCAAGTCACTGTTAGTCAAGGTAAGTGTCTCTTTACATGGAAGGCTTAAAAAACAGGAAGCCGCGATGGCTTCCTAGAATGTTGTTCTATGCTGAAAAGCAGGGCGGTATATAGATATTTTAGTCTACACCAATAAAACCGCCTGTTTGGTGGGCCCACAGCTGGGCGTAAATCCCTTTGCTGCGGATCAGTTCCTGATGGCTGCCTTGTTCGACGACTTTGCCCTGATCCAGCACTATCAATCTATCCATAGCGGCTATGGTTGATAGCCTGTGAGCGATAGCGATAACGGTTTTTCCTTCCATCAGTTGATAGAGGCTTTCCTGAATTGCCGCTTCCACTTCCGAGTCGAGTGCCGAGGTGGCTTCATCCAGGATCAGGATTGGCGCATCTTTCAATAGCACTCTGGCGATGGCAATACGCTGCCTTTGACCGCCGGATAATTTGACACCCCGTTCACCCACCTGGGCATCCAGCCCGGTATTTCCCGACGGATCTGTCAAAGAGGCGATAAACTCACTGGCCTGGGCCTTGATGATGGCTTGCTCCAGTTCCTCTTCAGTGGCATCGGGACGACCATAAAGAATATTTTCTCTGATGGACCTGTGCAGCAAGGAGGTATCCTGAGTCACCATGCCTATCTGTGAGCGCAGCGAATCCTGGGTGACTTTACGTATATCCTGACCATCTATCAGAATTTTTCCCTTTTCCACATCATGAAAACGCATCAGCAGATTGACCAAGGTGGACTTACCGGCACCCGAGCGACCCACCAGACCGACTTTTTCACCTGGCTTGATCTGTAAATCCAAGCCTTCCAGCACGCCGCTCTGTTCTCCATAGTGAAAGCTGACCTTATCGAAATCGATTTGTCCTTGCTCAACCAAAATGGCTTTGGCGTCTTCGGCATCCAGAATGCGGGTGGGTTTGGACAGGGTGCTCATACCATCGGCCACTGTCCCTATATTTTCAAACAGTGAGCTGATTTCCCACATTATCCATTGCGACATGCCGTTGAGCCGCAGAGCCAGGCTGACGGCGATCGCTATGGCGCCGACACTGATGGCACTGTCGCTCCAGAGCCAGATGGATAAGGCTGCCACGCTAAAGGCCAGGAAATAGTTCAGCAGCTGCACACTGACGTTAATTCCGGTGACCAGACGCATCTGCCGGTGCACGGTATCCAGGAAGGTTTTCATGCTCGACTGAGCGTATTCGGCTTCCTGCTGGGTGTGGGAGAAGAGTTTGACCGTGGCAATATTGGTGTAGCTGTCGACGATTCGACCCGTCATGGTTGAGCGGGCATCGGCCTGCTCGGTAGACACGGCTTTCAGCTTGGGCACGAAATACCACTGCAGGCCGATATAGATGGCAAGCCATGCCAACATGGGCAGCATCAAGCGCATATCGGCACTGGCTATCATCACCAACATGGAGGTGAAATACACCATTATGTAGACCAGCACGTCCAGGAGTTTCATCACGGTTTCCCGCACCGCCAGAGAGGTTTGCATCACCTTGGTGGCTATGCGGCCGGCAAAGTCGTCCTGATAGAAGGAAACACTCTGTTTCAACAGGTATTTGTGCGCCAGCCAGCGGATGGCCATCGGATAGTTGCCCAGCAGACTTTGGTAGACAATCAAGGCGTGCAGCAAGATGAGTACAGGCAAGAGCACGAGTACCAGCAAGGTCATGCCGAGTAACTTGAGTCCTTCATCCTGCAGCAGGGTTTGTGGATCCTTGTCTACCAGCCAGTCAACCAACTGCCCCATAAAGCCAAACAGCGACACTTCCAGCATGGCCAGAATCGCGGTCAATATTGACATCAATATCAGCGGTCGTTCGAAACCTTTGGTGTAGTGGCGGCAAAAAGCATAGAGCCCTTTGGGCGGCGGAGATGGATCTATATCCGGCAGTGGATCCGTCCAGTGTTCAAAGCGGGAAAACAACGTCTTTATCATGGCCTTCTCTTGGCAAACTGTTATGGGCGATTTATCTCTTGGCAAAGAATGATTCTTGCCCGGTTATGCGGGCAGACATCGGGCCTTGCGGATCTGGAGTGATTTTTATTCAAGCCGTTCCAGCATACCCAATTTTTATCTGTAGGGCAGCTATTATTCCGGATCAATAGTTTGGGTTTGGTCTCGGGGTTCAGTTCCGTTTTCCGCTGGTTTCCCCCGTGTTCGCGGGGTAATCTGCATCCAGGTTATAGACGATAGTGAAACAGATGATGACGATTTTTACCGAGCTCAGCGCAGACACCTGTCGCCGGGCGAGACTTAGTCGCGATCCCAGGTTTGATGGCCGCTTCTTTATCGGGGTGAAGACGACGGGGATCTATTGCCGGCCTATCTGTCCGGCGGTGGCGCCGAAAGAGGAAAATGTCGATTACTTTTTCTCGGCCGCCGCCGCGGCAAATCAAGGTTTGCGCCCCTGTTTGCGTTGCCGACCGGAAAGTGCGCCCGGCTCCTGTGCCTGGAAAGGCACGAGAACCACGCTGGAGCGGGCGGTAACTCTGATAGAGCAGGGCGCCTTGAGCGGCGAGTCGGCGAAAGGTGTCGAGCACTTGGCACAGCGCCTCGGGATCAGCAGTCGTTATCTGCGCAAGCTGTTTGTCGAAGCGCTGGGCCTGTCTCCCAAGCAATACGCTGCGTTTCAGCAGTTGATGTTTGCCAAGCAGCTGCTGCACCAAACCCGGCTCCCTATCACGCAGGTGGCCTTGGCTGCGGGATACACGAGCATTCGCCGCTTCAACGAAGTGTTTCAGAGTCAGCTGCAGCTTACCCCGTCGGCGCTCAGACGCAGCGCTGATACGCAAATGGACGACAGTAACAGGCTGCAACTTTTTTTGAGTTACCGGCCGCCATATGCCTGGCAAGCGTTGCTTGATTTCTATCGCCTGCGGGCGGTAACAGGAATGGAGTGGTTTGAACTTGATGGCCGCCAGGGCTATGGTCGCAGCCTGTTACTCAACAGCGACAAAGGCGGGTTCAAAGCTTGGTTTTTTGCCGAGTTGCAGGCCTCGCAAAATAGAGTCGCAGTTACCCTGGCATTGGAAGAGGGCGCCGAGTTTAGCTTGTTACCGGTATTGGTCAATCGGATAAGAAGGATATTGGATCTCGACGCTGATATGCAGCAGGTTGAGCAAGTGTTGCAACCTCTCACACTGGCAGACTCCACCTTTGGTTGGGAGCCGGGGCTGAGGCTGCCGGCAGTAGGCTCTCTGTTTGAAGCTGGGGTGCGGGCTGTTCTGGGCCAGCAGGTCAGCGTTACCCAAGCCACAAAACTGTTGGGGCAGTTGGTGGCTGTCAGAGGTGAGAGGCGAGTTATCGCCGGGCGCGAAATCAGCTTTTTCCCCGAGCCCGAAAGCATGTTGGCGGCGGACTTTGACGAGTTGAAAATGCCCGGAAGCAGAAAGACGGCATTGGCTGAGTTGGCGCGTTTTCAGCTTGAGCATGGTGATACCGAGCCCGAGGCTTGGCTCAGTTTGAAAGGGATTGGCCCCTGGACCATAGCCTACGCCAGAATGCGCGGGTTGTCGGATCCTGATGTGTTGCTCGGCGGCGACTTGATAATCCGTAAACGTCTGCTGACGCTGTTTGGTAAAACGGCAATCTCGACCGGGGTAAACGGGAACTTGGCTCAACTCAACCCGGATTCGGCTAAACAAGGTGCAGTTGGTCAGCATAAAGGCAAGAAAAGTGCTGACAAGAAAAGTATGGACAACAAGAGTGACGCCAAGAAAAGTGCGGCCCATTACCAAGCGTTACTGCAAGGTGTCACTGAAGCGGCGTCGCCCTGGGGCAGTTATCTTACTCTACAACTTTGGCAGTCGGCATAGAACCCATTAATAGCAATGAATGAAGAGCTCTGAGATGGGTTGCAGAGGTGACAGGCATCAGAGTCAAACCCCTATTCAAAAGCCATAAAATCAAGGGATTAATCCTATGAATACACAAGATAAACCGAGCTTGGCCGTATCGCTGAGTAAAGAGTGGCCGGCAGCAGAATTGGTGCCGGTAGCGGAGCTTATCATGGATTCGGCTGTGGGCCGGCTATGGCTTGCTGCGGGGCCCCATGGGCTGTCACATCTGTCGGTTTTGACGGGGGATGACAGAGAGCGCCGGATCCCGCTGGCGAGCGCGAATGCGGCGCAAAAGGCGCGGGCTGAGGCGATATTGGCGCAGACCAAGAGCCAGCTATTGGAGTATTTTGCCGGCGCCAGACAGGTCTTCGAGCTGCCGTTGGCTCCCAAGGGGACACGCTTTCAACGCGCCGTTTGGCAGGGGTTGCTGAGGTTGCCATACGGCAGTTTTACCAGTTACGGCGAGCTGGCCGTAAAGATTGATAACCCGAAAGCGGTCCGCGCTGTCGGCACTGCCAATGGTGCCAACCCGATAGCGATCATCGTGCCTTGTCACAGAGTCATAGGTAAGGATGGCAGGTTGACCGGCTATGCCTGGGGCCTGGCCATGAAGCAACAACTGCTTGACTTGGAAGCAGGTCGTCCAAGTTAATCTTTTGGCATAAATCAACGAAATCCTCCGGCGATTTGAGGTATTCTGAAGCCTGATTGAAGTCGCGTATTACTGAGGAAAACACAGATGCAACCACTCTTTTGGCTGGAAGAGGGAGAGTTGGCAGGAAGCCGGGGCCCAGCAGGCCAGAACTGGGATCTCGATGAGCTGCAGCGCTCCGGGATAGGTGCCATTCTTTCCCTGGCTGAAAATGTGGCGGCTGATTGGCCTCAGTCGCCATTTGAGTTTGCCTGTATCCCTTTGCCGAGTGGAGAAACCCCGCTGGATGCCGATTTACGGCTCTGTGTTGAACAGTTGCCCAAGGCGCTCGACTTTATCAAGCGCCAGCGTGCAGCCGGGCTTGGGGTACTGGTTCATTGCGAGTCTGGGCAAAACCGTACTTGTCTGTTGCTGGCCTACTATCTGATGGAACATGGTGTGGCACCGCTGCATGCGGTTTCCCGTGTTCGAGCGGTGGCCGATGCCGCCTTTGAATCCCATGGCTGGGACCAGTTTGTGTTCGATGTGCTCTATGCTTTACAGGAATAGCAAGCCAGAGCAGGAGGCGGGAATGCTGGATCCCGGAACGAATTAATGCTTGAATACTCTTCACTATTTCGAAGAATATTCAAAATGTTGCCACAGTTTGGAATACTGTTGATCCTCTTGTCATTGCTGAGTGCCTGTAGCTCGGCACCGACACGGGATCCCGCTTACAGCGACTCCAGCTATCTGGCAACGCCGGAGAGTTCTGTCTTGCTGGATTATCTGGAACCTCAATTGTCCATCCACCCATCGCAGACGGGTGTGCTGCCGTTGACCGAAGGTGTCGATGCCTTTATTGCCAGGTTGGCGCTTATCCGCAGTGCCCAGAGCAGTATCGATCTGCAGTACTACATTTATCGGGCCGATGAAACCGGCAAAACCCTGGTGTGGCAACTGTTGGAAGCTGCCGAGCGCGGTGTGCGGGTAAGGCTGCTGCTGGATGACACCACGAGTGCGCCGCTTGAATCCGGACTGGCGGCCTTGAATCATCATCCCAATATTCAGGTTCGCCTCTATAACCCAGTATATTCCCGCACCTTCAGAGGCTTGTCTTGGCTGTTCAGTTTCGCCCGCTTGAACCACAGAATGCACAATAAGTCGCTGACGGTGGACAACATGGTTTCTGTGGTGGGAGGGCGCAACATAGGCAATGAGTACTTTTCTGCCAACGATGAACTTGAGTTCGGTGACTTTGACTTGCTCGCCATAGGAAAAGCCGTCCCGGCTATCTCTGATCAGTTTGATCTTTACTGGAATGCGCCGCTGACCATTCCACTTGAGCAGCTGCTGCCCAAGCGTCTGACCCGGGAAAAACTGCTGCAGGCCGATGCCAAGATGCGGCAGGAGCAGCAGGCGATGCAGGATCACCCCTATTATCAGCGCCTGTTGCAGAGCCAGTTGATAACCAACATGGAGCAGCAGCAACTCGACTGGTATTGGGGCGAAGCCAAGGTGTTGTTTGACCCGCCCGATAAGCTGCGCAGCGCCGAGCCCGAGAGTTGGATGCTGGCCGATATCGGTCGTTTTCTGTCCCAGGTTGAAAACAACATACTGATCATCTCGCCCTATTTTGTGCCCACCGCCAAAGGGGCTGATGCCCTGGCACAGGCGGTAGCCAATGGAATTGAGGTTACTGTGGTGACCAATAGCCTGGCAGCCACAGATGTAGTGGCCGTGCATGCCGGCTACAAGAAGTATCGTAGGCAACTGCTGGAAGCCGGTGTCAGCCTCTATGAAGTCAAGGCCGACCCTGACCATAAGCCTTCTTCATGGCGCGGCAGCTCACGCACCAGCTTACATGCCAAAACTTTTGTGCTGGACGATAAAGATGTGTTCGTCGGCTCGTTCAATTTTGATCCCCGCTCTGCCTGGATCAATACTGAAATGGGAATTCTGCTACATCAGCCCAAGCTTGCTGAACACATGCAGCGGCAGCTGGGCGGCGCCTTACTGCGCAATGCTTACCGATTGGCGCTGGAGGAGGATGAGCTGGTGTGGCACGACGATGCCAAACAAGAGGTGTTCTATAATGAGCCTGCCGCCGGTTTCTGGCGCCGTCTCAGTGCCGATATCCTCAGCCTTTTGCCTATTGAGTCGCAATTGTGAACTGCAGTAGGCCACCATAGGTTCAAGCCTGTGTTATCCTGAAGCGTTTAACTTATTGTCTGTTATGGTGTTGTTATGAAGAGTAAGGCCAATCAATCTCAGGGACTGCTGCTGTTTCATCTGTCGGCAAGCCAGCTGTTTGCCATCGGCACCTTGAAGATCCGTGAGTTGGTACCTTATATGCCTCTAAACCAGATCCCCCAATCTCATTCAGCTGTGATGGGGGCGGTAAACTTCAGAGGACACACTATTCCCGTAGTGGATATGGCGGCGGCCGTTGGTTATCGCCCGGTCACCGCAGAGGAGCGCAAGAGCTGTTTTATCATCATCACAGATTGTCAGCGGATGGAGATAGGCTTTCTGGTTCGCGGCATAGACAAGATCCTCGAATGTAACTGGCGAGATATTGAATCACCGCCGGATAACCTGGGACGCAATGCCTATCTCACCGGAGTGACCCGCTACGACAATAAGCTGGTACAACTGCTGGATGTTGAGTTGCTGCTGTCGAAGATTTTCCCGATTGCGGCCCAGAGTGTGGCCATGCTGACCGATGTGCAAAGGGAAAGGTTGAAACCGCTGCGGATCTTGCTGGTGGACGACTCCAAGGTGGCCAGAAAGCAACTGTCCGATGCACTGGACTCCATAAATATCCCCTATGAAGTCACCTCAAACGGTGCTCAGGCTTTGGCCATCATGGAAAAGGCCGCGGCCGAAAAGCGCCCTGTAGATCTCCTGGTGAGCGACATCGAAATGCCGGGTCTGGATGGTTATGAACTCGCCTTTGAGGTGAGAGACAAACCGGCACTCGCCGGAGCTTATATTATTCTGCATACCTCGCTTTCCAGTGAGATCAGTGTCAGTCAGGCGCACCAGGTAGGTGCCAACGAAGCCCTCACCAAGTTCGATGCCCATGAACTTATTGATGCCATGCTCAGAGGCGCCCAAATTGCGCAAGATAGTCAAAAATGACATCACTGTTGCCAAAATGCGTGCTCAGGGTTATCCAGACGACACAAATAGGCTTCAAAGCTAGACATTAGCGGTTTCATCCGCTAAAAACGTAACTCCTGTGGCACTGGTGCCAGAAAGATAATAACGACAGGTCAGGCAATGAACCAATCTTCTTTACTTTTGGCCCGATTGGCCAAGAGCAGTCTTGTACTGCAAATCCTTTTGGGGATCATCGCGGGCATGGGGCTCGCACACTTTGCTCCGGAATGGGCAAAGAGCGTTTCTTTCCTTGGAGATCTTTTTGTCGGCGCGCTTAAGGCGATAGCGCCGATCCTGGTATTTCTGCTGGTGGCGGCATCGATTGCCAATCAGAAGAAAAATACCAAGAGCAATATGCGGCCAATTATCGCCTTGTACCTGTTCGGTACTTTTGCCTCGGCACTTACAGCTGTGGTAATGAGCTTTATGTTTCCCACCACACTCAAGCTCAGGGCGCCTGAACAGTTATTGTCGCCGCCGCAAGGTATTCTGGAAGTTCTCAATACTCTGTTGTTCAAATTGGTCGACAACCCAGTCAATGCTCTGATGAATGCCAACTATATCGGTATTCTGGCTTGGGGTATTGGTCTTGGATTGGCACTGCATCATTCCAGTGATTCGACCAAACAGGTATTTGCCGATGTCAGTCATGGGATCTCACAGATGGTGCGCTTTATTATCCGCTTGGCGCCGATAGGCATCTTCGGTCTGGTGGCCGTGACCTTTGCCGAGAGCGGTTTTGAGAAAGTGTACAATTATGGCCGTCTGCTCGGTGTCTTGCTGGGAAGCATGGCTATCATAGCTCTGGTCGTGAATCCGCTCTTGGTGTTCTACAAGACAAGACGCAATCCTTACCCGCTGGTGTTCGCTTGTCTGAGAGAGAGTGGCGTAACCGCCTTCTTTACCCGTTCGAGCGCCGCCAATATTCCGGTGAACATGGCCTTGTGCGAGCGCCTCAAACTGCATAAAGACACCTACTCGGTTTCTATTCCTCTGGGGGCCACTATCAACATGGGCGGGGCGGCAATTACCATTACCGTACTGACCCTGGCAGCTGTGCATACCACAGGCACCAGTGTCGACTTGCCTACCGCTTTGCTGTTGAGCCTGGTGGCCGCTGTGTCGGCTTGTGGTGCCTCCGGGGTGGCAGGTGGTTCACTGCTGCTGATCCCTCTGGCTTGTAGCTTGTTTGGCATCAGCGACAGCATCGCCATTCAGGTGGTGGCTGTTGGCTTTGTTATTGGGGTCATTCAGGATGCGGCCGAAACTGCACTGAACTCTTCCACCGATGTGTTGTTTACCGCGGCAGTCTGCCAGGCCGAAGAGCGCAAGCTAAGCTAAGGAAGGTGCGAACAAGCCCCATGTGTGCTCTGCGTCGACTTACAGGCCTGGATGCAAGGCGTGGTTCGCAGCAAATGGCCCTAGTCCTTTGCAAGAAGCACAACACAGCAGGCAGGCCTGTAAGCCACGCCCTTCGGGGCTTTCACAGCAACCGGCTCTCAGCGTTATCCGACTTCGACAGGCCCCGGCATGCCTTCAGTCAGATGCCTTGAACGCCAATTGCTGTGCAAGCCAGAGTGCCACGAGGACTTATTCGCACCTTCCCTAAGAAATATTGTTGAAGATAAAGGGCGGCCTCGGGGCCGCCCTTTGTTTTTGGCCCCCATTTGCCATGGTGTGACCGTTTAAACGGCCGACGGGAAGGGCATTGTGTGAGTCATTTCATAAATTGCTTAAATTAGCTGCAATAAGTGATCTTGATCACACTTTTATTTTTTCACTGGGCTACACTGCGCACATTAGAGAGATTTCATTCTAACTTATTGGTTTTTAATGATTTGGAATCAAATTTTTCACTTTTCTGTTACTTTTGGCCGGGTAAAGGGGCACTATGAGTTCTATGCTTAATGTCATGCATTTGGGGTCAGCCAAAGAGGCTGGGCTGACATGGTTTAAGGGTATGGATATGTCTGGAGTAGAAAAGCGCAAGCGTCTGCACCGACAGAACGAACAACAGCGAGAATTTCTTGGTTGTTGGCAGGATAGTCGCCCCGGCAGTGGTGAAGAACTGACCTTGTATCGTGAAGGTGGCAAGCTGTTTTTGGAAACCTGGTTCAGCGATGGTTGCCACAGCGTGGATGAGATGAAGTCCAAACAGATCAATGCCGGTTTATGTCTGGAAGATATGGGTGGTAACCTGTTTGGTGAGTACTTTATTTTAACCGCAGAGGGCAAGCTGCAGTTTTGCACCGAAGGAGGTGATAGCTTCAGTCTGGAACCCAAATCTGTGATGAGTGCCTGATAGCAGTTTGACTAAGTCTTGAAAAGAAAACGCCCGCTTAGCGGGCGTTTTCTTTAGCTGTTTTTTCTAAGGCTTTCTTTATCAAGCCTTGCAAGGGTCAGAAAGGTGACAGGCTGACAAAATGCATCTCGGCGCCCGAGTAAGGGTGGCAAAATGCCAGGCTGGCCGCATGCAGACAGAGCCGCGGACGGGCACTTTCAATCTCACTCTCACCATAGAAATCATCCCCTAAAATCGGATGCCCCAATGCGAGCATGTGGACTCTGAGCTGGTGAGTCCGGCCGGTTTCCGGTTGCAATGCCACCAGGCTGGAATTTTCACGGTGCTCAAGCACCTTGTAGTGAGTGACCGCTCTCTTACCTTGCTCCGAGACTTGCTGCAGAGGCGGATTGGCCTTGTCCGCTGCCAGTGGCAAGTCGATAACACCAACTGGCTGTTCAAGATGTCCTGCCACCTCGGCCACATACAGCTTATCGCTTTGCCGCTCCTGAAACTGGGTCTTGAGACTGGACTCGGCGGCCTTGTTACGGGCGAATACCATGATCCCTGAGGTGGCGCAGTCCAGCCTGTGCACCAATATGGTTTCCGGATACAGGCGTTGCAAGCGGGTGAGGGCGCAGTCATGGGTTACGGCGGCGCGCCCAGGGTTGGACAACAGCCCGGATGGCTTGTTGATGATAATAATATCGCGATCCAGATAGCGGATATCGAGCCAGGGCAGGGCCGGTGGGCGGTACTCAAAAACTTGCATGAACTCTCCTTCGTGAAGGCGCAATTCTAACAAAGCCATGGGCCCGGCAAAAGTGGCTTTGAGGGTTCACCGAACGTGGCAGTTGGCACTTTGCTTCAATCAGAGAAATTCTGCCGGGGTCTTTCTGGCCCATATCCGGCTGTAAGCCATCAATTGTGGGTAAAAGGTTCGAAAGGCGATTTCAATTTCGGTATCGAGTTTTTGCAGCGCCTGTTGGGCGCCGTTGAACAGCTCAGGTTTTGAAAGGCGACGACTCACACCTGTCACCGCACTGTTGAGTCCCTGGCGGCTTTGATAACTCAATAGCCAATTCTGCTGTTCCATCACAGGCGCCAGTTTGGTTAAGCCTTCGGGTAGGGAGGGAGTTTGCCTTAGGCTCTCGTAGGCCTTGTTGCAAAAGGCAGCTAAAGGTTGATGATGATATTCCTCCCAGTATTTGGCCAGCATATGGTCAAAGGCCAAATCCATCAGTACAGGCGCCACTCTGGCAAGTGGCTTGGGGAAAGTACGCACTAACTCGCGGGTTAACTCGTGGCTATCGGTCAACTTGTCTATCTGTCTGTGGAGCCAGAGCCCTTGTTGCAAATGTTTGGGAAACTGTTGGATATTGCCTTTGGCAAAGTCGCCGGCGAGATTGGCGCCGAGAGAGGTTTGGCTGATATCGGCCAGATGCAGGTGTGCAAGGAAGTTCATATTGGCTACTGGGTGTCGAATTCGCCCTCAAGTTACCATGACAAGCCGGCAAATGAAAACAGTCTCTGGCGCCTCGATGAATGTTCTCTTTTTGCTCAGTGAAATAAGATGCTACGCTTAGCGTTCGGTGACGCAGAGGATCAAGGATGATGTGGGACTGGTTCAATAAACTTATCAACAAAACGCCACGGCCCCAGAGACGCAGGGTCGAGGTGGACATTCCGTTCGAGCAACTCGAATATCGGCGCGAGCCCTTCGATGACAACAAGCCCCTTGCCGAAACGGCAAACGAACCGCTGGAGCCTTGATCTTAACGCCTCAAATCCCTAGACTAGCCGCCGTTTCCAGCTAAGCCGAGGCCCATTCATGCGTGTAGCAGACTTTTCTTTCGATCTTCCAGAGGAACTGATTGCCAAGTTCCCTATGGAGAAACGCAGTGCGTCCAGATTATTGACTCTGGATGGTAACAGCGGGGCCCTTAGCGACTGCCGCTTCACCGAATTGTTGAACCTGGTTCAGCCAGGCGATCTCATGGTATTCAACAATACCCGGGTTATTCCGGCGCGCCTGTTCGGGCAGAAGGCAACCGGCGGTAAGCTGGAAATCCTGGTGGAGAGGATGCTGGATGATAAGCGGGTGCTTGCCCATGTGCGTAGCTCCAAGTCACCGAAAGAAGGCAGTGAAATTTTACTCGATGGCGGCTTCAAGATGTTGATGAGAGCGCGTCACGATGCGCTGTTTGAACTTGAACTGGTATCCGGTCCGAGTGTGCTCGAAGTGCTTGAGCAGGTAGGCCATATGCCGTTGCCACCCTATATAGACCGTCCCGATGAAGATGCCGACAAAGAGCGCTATCAGACAGTTTATAACCAAACCCCGGGCGCAGTTGCGGCGCCGACAGCCGGTTTGCACTTTGATGACAATATGTTGGCCGAGCTGAAAGCCAAAGGCGTGGATATTGCCTTTGTGACCCTGCATGTTGGCGCCGGTACTTTTCAGCCGGTGAGGGTCGATAACGTCCTGGAACACAAGATGCATTCTGAGTGGGCCGAAGTGCCGGCCGAGGTGGTGACAAAAATCCACAACACCAAGGCGGCCGGGAAACGGGTGATCGCGGTTGGCACCACTTCGGTGCGCTCGCTCGAGAGCGCAGCCCGCGCCAGTGAAGGCGAATTGCAGGCCTTCAAAGGGGATACAGATATTTTCATCTATCCCGGATATGAGTTTCAGGTAGTGGATGCCATGGTCACCAACTTCCACCTGCCGGAGTCGACGCTCATCATGTTGGTCAGTGCTTTTGCCGGCTTTGATGAGGTGATGAACGCCTATCGGCACGCGATTGCCGAAAAATACCGCTTTTTCAGTTACGGTGATGCCATGTTTGTGACTAAAAAAGCTCACTGATTACGACTTTTGTTTTAAAATACCCGCCTCAATGAGCGGGTATTTTGTCTTAAGGGTGAACCTTTGCCTTTTTGACCCTCTGTTGTCTATACGCTGCGGCCTAAGTCCGCGTAATTAAGGTCAGACTGTTTCTCTGACGAGGTAAATCATGAAATTTGAATTGGATACAACTGATGGCCGCGCACGCCGGGGCCGATTGATTTTTGACCGTGGCACAGTCGAAACCCCGGCTTTTATGCCGGTTGGAACTTACGGCACTGTGAAGGGGATGACTCCGGAAGAAGTGCGCGCCACCGGAGCCGATATTCTGCTGGGGAACACTTTCCACCTCTGGCTGCGCCCAGGTGAAGAGATCATGCGTAAGCATGGTGACCTGCACGATTTCATGAACTGGCAGCGGCCGATTCTTACTGACTCGGGTGGTTTCCAGGTTTTCAGCCTCGGTGATATCCGCAAGATCACCGAAGAAGGGGTGCATTTCCGCTCGCCCATTAATGGCGAAAAGATTTTCATGGATGCCGAGAAGTCGATGCAGATCCAATATTCGCTCGGCTCGGATGTGGTGATGATTTTCGATGAGTGCACGCCGTATCCGGCCACTCACGACGAAGCCCGCAAGTCGATGCAGATGTCACTGCGCTGGGCAAAACGTTCACGGGACGAGTTCGACCGCCTGGAAAACCCCAACTCACTGTTTGGGATTATTCAGGGCAGTGTCTATGAAGATCTGCGTGATGAAAGCCTCAAGGGCTTGTTGGAAATAGGTTTTGACGGTTATGCCGTCGGCGGCTTGGCTGTAGGGGAACCCAAGGCGGACATGCACAGAGTACTGGAGCATGTTTGTCCGCAGATCCCAACAGACAAGCCCCGTTATTTGATGGGGGTAGGCAAACCGGAGGATCTGGTTGAAGGCGTACGTCGCGGTATCGACATGTTTGACTGTGTGATGCCAACCCGTAATGCCCGCAATGGCCACCTGTTTGTCACAGAAGGTGTTATCAAGATCCGCAACGCGCGGCATCGTGACGACACATCACCGCTGGATCCGGAATGTGACTGCTACACCTGTAAGAACTACTCACGGGCGTATCTGTACCATCTGGACCGCTGTAATGAAATTCTCGGGGCCCGTCTCAATACCATACATAACCTGCGTTACTACCAAAGGTTAATGGAAGGTTTGCGCGGCGCCATTGAGACAGGTACATTAGACGCCTTTGTGAAGGACTTCTATGGTCGTCAAGGCCGTGAAGTACCTGAATTGGTGGATTGATTTTATTTGCTGATAAGAAGAGAAAAATATGTTTATTTCAAATGCTTACGCTAGTGCGGCCGGTGCTCCTCAGTCTGGCGGTACCATGGAATTGGTGTTCATGCTGGTGATCTTCGGTCTGATCTTCTATTTCATGATCTTCCGTCCTCAGTCCAAGCGTGTTAAAGAGCACAAAAATCTGATGGCGTCCCTGGGTAAGGGCGACGAAGTCCTGACCAGCGGTGGTATCATAGGCAAAATTGCCAAGATCAGCGACGAGAATGATTATGTTCTGCTGAGCCTGAACGACAGCACCCAGATCACCATCAAAAAAGATTATATCGCGGCGGTATTGCCAAAAGGCTCTATCCAGTCGCTATAAGCCAAGGGGGCTGAGGCGTGTTAAATAAGTATCCTTTATGGAAGAACCTGATGGTGGTGATTATCATCGCCATCGGGGCTTTCTATGCCGTACCTAACCTCTTTGGTGAGGATCACGCGGTACAAGTGGTGGGCACCCGCGGTGCGGATGTGACTGTCACTACCCAGACACAGGTTAACGACTTGCTGCAAAGCAAGGGGATAGGTGTCAAGCGTTCCGAGTTGGAAAACGGTCAGTTACTCGTCAGAGTCAACAATGCCGAACAGCAGTTGTTGGCCAAAGAAGCGATAGCCGAAGCCTTGGGTGACAAGTTCAGCGTGGCGTTGAACCTGGCACCGGCGACACCGGCTTGGCTCGAGTCTCTCGGTGGTTCACCGATGAAACTGGGTCTTGACCTTCGTGGTGGTGTGCACTTCCTGATGGAAGTGGACATGGGCGAAGCCATTCGCAAGATGGAAGAAGCCAAGATCGCCGATTTCCGCAGTCAGCTGCGGGAAGAGGGGATCCGCTACTCGGGTGTCAAGGCTACGGCCAAAGGTATTGAGATCAAGTTCCGCGATGCCGAGAACCTGGCCAAGGCCGAGAGTTTCCTGAAGAGTCGCTCCAACGATATGGTATTCAGCGATGCCAGCGAGGGCAGCAACTTTGCCCTGATGGCCACCATGAGCGAAGTCTACCTCAAGCAGGTGAAAGAAGACGCTCTGTCGCAGAACATCACCACTATTCGTAACCGGGTGAACGAACTTGGGGTTGCTGAACCTGTAGTACAACGTCAAGGCGCCGAGCGCATTATCGTAGAACTGCCTGGGGTACAGGATACGGCTCGTGCCAAAGAGATCCTCGGGGCGACCGCTTCCATTGAATTCCATATGGTCGATGAGAAAGCCGACATGAACGCGGCGCAATCGGGACGGGTACCACCCGGTTCCGAGGTGTATCCTCGTCGTGAAGGCGGTATTGCCGTATTGAAGAAAGAAGTGATGCTGACCGGTGATCATATTACCGGCGCTCAGCCAAGCTTCGACCAATACAGCCGGCCTCAGGTGAGTATCAGCCTGGACGCCAAGGGCGGCAGTATCTTCTCCAACGTGACCAAGGACAACATCGGCAAACCGATGGCGACCCTGTTCATCGAGTATAAGGACAGCGGCAAGCGTAACCCTGATGGCAGCGTGAAGATGGATAAGATAGAGGAAGTGATCTCTGTCGCAACCATTCAGGCTCGCCTCGGCCGTAACTTTGTTATCACGGGTCTGTCTCATGGTGAAGCCCAGAATCTGGCGTTGCTGCTGCGTGCCGGCGCGCTGATTGCACCTGTATCCATAGTTGAAGAACGCACCATAGGCCCAAGCCTGGGTGCCGAAAACATTGAAAATGGTATGCAGGCGATGCTCTGGGGTATGGCAGTGGTATTGATCTTCATGCTGATCTACTACCGTGCCTTTGGTGTTATTGCCAACCTGGCGCTGTGTGCCAACCTGATCATGGTTGTTGGTGTGATGTCGATGATCCCGGGCGCAGTACTGACTCTGCCGGGTATCGCCGGTATGGTGCTGACAGTGGGTATGGCGGTGGATGGCAACGTGCTTATCTATGAGCGTATCCGTGAGGAGCTTCGCGCAGGTCGCAGTGTTCAGCAGGCTATTCATGAAGGTTATGGCAACGCGTTCTCCACCATTGCCGATGCCAACATTACCACCTTCATCACCGCACTTATCCTGTTCGCTGTGGGCAGCGGCGCCATCAAAGGCTTCGCCGTGACCTTGATGATAGGTATCGCGACATCCATGTTTACCGCTATTGTCGGCACCCGGGCGATTGTAAACGCCATGTGGGGCGGCAAGCGCGTGAAGAAACTGTCGATCTAAGGAAGCTGATTATGTTGCAGATTTTATCATTTAAAGGCTCTATCAACTTCCTGCGTCACGCTCTGCCCATCAGTATTATGTCGGCAGTGCTGGTAGTGGCTTCCCTGGCTTCCCTGGCAACCAAGGGGATCAACTGGGGACTGGATTTCACCGGTGGCACCTCTGTCATCATGGAATTCAGTAAACCCGCTAACCTGGACGAGCTGCGTCTTGCCTTGGACACTGAGCTGACCTCGGGCGCCGTGGTACAGAACTTCGGTTCCAGCCGCGATGTGGTAGTGCGCCTGCAGGTGCGAGAAGGCATCAAGAGCGACCTTCAGGTCAAGGAAGTCTTCGCCGCTGCAGCCAAACAAGACCCGGCTGTGCAGCAAAAGAGCGTAGAGTTTGTTGGCCCTCAGGTCGGTAAGGAATTGGCAGAGCAGGGCGGCCTGGCGGTACTGGTTGCGCTTATCTGTATTCTTATCTACGTCTCTTTCCGGTTCGAGTGGCGTCTGGCCATGGGCTCGGTTGCCGCGCTGGCGCACGACGTGATAGTGACACTGGGCTTGTTCTCCTTCCTGCAGTTGGAGTTTGACCTGACGGTACTGGCAGGCTTGCTGACCGTGGTGGGTTACTCGCTCAACGATACTATCGTAGTGTTTGACCGTATCCGTGAGAACTTCCTCAAGATGCGTAAGGCAACACCTGTGGAAGTGGTGAATACCTCAATCACCCAGACCATGAGCCGTACCATTATCACCACCGGAACCACGCTTATTACTGTGGTTGCGCTGTTCCTCAAGGGCGGCACTCTGATCCACGGCTTTGCCACGGCATTGCTGATGGGGATTTTGGTGGGTACTTACTCCTCCATCTATGTGGCGAGCTTCCTGGCAATTAAGCTTGGGATCAATCGTGAGCATATGATGCCGGTGGAAGTAGAGAAAGAAGGCGCCGATCAGCCCTCGCTGATGCCCTGATAAACCCAAGTTGAAAAAGCCACCTGCGGGTGGCTTTTTTGTGTCTGGATAGCTGGAAACGATTTTGAAGTCAGGCTCCCCAATCAGTTTTTGGTGTAGATTTGCGGTTTTGTTATCAAAAAGTAAATTCACTTAATTCTGTCACTCGACAGTCCAGGCGTTTATCAGTAGCATGGGCAGCGGATCCTTCCACAGGATCCATTCCTTAATTTCTCTGCTGCGGTAGAGCCTAAAGTTGTAGGAAGAAACATGGAAGAACGAAAAGTCATGGTAGCCGGTGGTAATCTGCTGCAGGCTCATACCTGGAAGGGAATGCTTGAGACCTCAGGATTGAGGGTCGAACTGCGTGGTGAAGCTCTGCTGGGCGGTGTGGGAGAGTTGCCGGTTGATATGCAAACCGTTGAACTTTGGGTCCCGGAATCTCAGCGGGAACAGGCTCAATCGCAGCTGGCCAGTCTCAATGCCGATAGACCCCAGTGGCAGTGTCTGCAATGTCATGAATTCAACGACGCCAGTTTTGAGCTCTGTTGGCAGTGCAGCGCCGAACGCAGCGAGTGCCATAATTAAGTTATCGCTGGCACAGCCGGAGAGTGGCAAATGACAAACAGCCTTGATTTTATGGCCTTGGTCGAACAGGCAAGAGGTCAGGTCCGTGAGCTGAGCATTGAAGAGTATCAGCTGGACGACGGTTGGCAACTCATCGATGTACGTGAAGATCATGAGTGGCTCAAAGATCGTCTGCCGCTGGCCAAACACTTGTCCCGCGGCATACTGGAGCGTGATATTGCCAAGCGATTTCCGGACAAGTCGGCCGTACTGTTACTCTATAGTGCCGGTGGGCAACGCGCCTTATTGGCAGCACTGAGCCTGCAACAGCTGGGATACCGAAATGTGGCCTCGCTTGCCGGTGGTTATCGAGCCTGGTGCGCCCACGAACTGCCTTTGGTACAGGATTAATGCAATATTTTCCCCTTTTTGTTGATACATCGCGGATAAGAGTGCTGCTGGTCGGTGCCGGTGAAGTGGCCAGCCGCAAACTGGATCTCTTGGCCAGAACCGAAGCCGAAATTCACGTTGTGGCGCCCAAGGTGAGCGCCGAGGTGGAAGCCTATGCGGCCAGTGGCCGAATTTGGCTGTCGCGCCGGGGCGTGGAGGAGCGGGATCTTGCCGAGCGGGAGCTGGTTTATCTGGCTACAGCCGACAGTCATCTGAACCAAACACTGGCGTCCAAGGCGCGCGAGCTTGGTGTATGGGTCAATGTGGTCGATACCCCATCCGAGTGTGATTTTATCACCCCCTCAATCGTCGATAGAGGGCGACTGGTAATGGCTATCAGCACAGCAGGCGCCGCGCCTGTGTTTGCAAGAGACTTGCGAGCCAAACTTGAAACTCTGCTGCCACCGACCCTCAGCCCTTTGCTGGATTTTATCGCCGAGCACAGAGAGGAAGTGCAGCAGCGCCTGCCTTCGGTGGATGCCAGGCGGCGCTTCTGGGAGCATTTCTTTAAGCTCAATGGTGACAGGTTTGACGCCAGCACCCGGGAGAATTTCGAGTTGAGCTTTGCCTCAGGTGAAGCCCAAGGGGAGTTACTGCTGTTGGCAGATGACTGTCATCTGCAGTTGTTGCCGCTGGCTGCGATGCCTATGTTGCAGCGGATAGACAGCCTGATAACAGATGCCGCCCCTACGGCTGAGTTGCTGGAGCTTATCCGCCGGGACGCGTCACGTACTGCGCCCATGGCAGACAGCGGCCTGTTGGCATCCTATCAAGCCGGTATGCGGATGTTGCGTCTTGCCGACGCAAACGAAGTCGCCAGGCTCAAGGCGGCGTTTCCGTTCGCCAAACATTTGCGCCCCGGCGCTATTTAACCCCTTTATTTCCTTATTGAGGCAGCATCAGCCTCTTTATCACAGAGAAGTTATCATGGCCTTGAAGGCGAGTATTTTTAAAGTTCAGCTCAGTATTGCTGACATGGACAGGCATTATTATCAGGATCATCAGCTGACCATTGCTCAGCATCCGTCGGAAACCGACGAGCGTATGATGGTGCGCTTGCTGGCTTTTGCGCTCAACGCCACTGACAGTTTGGCCTTCAGCAAGGGCTTGTGTGTCGATGATGAGCCTGAACTTTGGGATCGCGAGCTCAACGGTGATATTCGTTTGTGGGTCGAGTTTGGTCAGAGCGATGAAAAATGGCTGCGCAAGGCCAGCGGCCGCGCCGATGAAGTGCAGCTGTTTACCTATGGTGGCCGCAGCGTGCCTATATGGTGGCAACAGAATCAGCATGCCTTTAACCGTTATGGCAACCTCAAGGTTTGGGAGATACCCGAAGAGCAGGTGAAGGAGATGGCGCAATTGGTCAGCCGCTCAATGAAACTGGGCTGCAATATCAGCGATGGGATTATTTACCTGAGCAACGACAGTGCCAGTGTGATGGTGGAGCCCAAGGTGTTGAAGCCCTTGGCGCTGTGATTGTTTCGGTTGCTGCGAGTTGTTTTAAATAACAAGAGCCGCCTCAAAAGGGCGGCTCTTGGGTTATGCAGGTTTCCTGAGCTTAACCCTCTTCAGGGATCACTTCATCGACCTCGTTACGGCCTTTGGTCTTTATTATCACCAGGGCGGTTACCAGCAGGGTCACCACTATGCCGCTGATGGTGGATACTGTCATTGGCAGACCGGCACCCAGGGTACTGGAGTTGAGCAGGAAGCTTATCACTACCGTGGTCATAAACATCGCCGGAATGGTACAGATCCAGTGCAGCTTGTTGTGGCGCAACAGGTAGGCCGAGGCTGTCCACAGCATCATTACCGCTGTTGCCTGGTTGGCAACCCCGAAGTAGCGCCAAATTACACCGAAGTCTACCTGGGTCAGTATCGCCCCTATGACGAACAGCGGAATTGCCAGCATCAATCGCTTGGGCATCTCTGTCTGAGGCATATTGAAGTACTCAGACAAGATCAGCCTGGCGGAGCGGAAGGCGGTATCGCCGGAAGTGATAGGCAGAATGATGACTCCAAGCACCGCCATAAAACCACCGACAGCACCGAGAAGACCGGTTGAAGCACCGTAAACCACGTTGGCAGGGTTGCCGTCCATACCGGCTTTAAGCCCTTCGACGCCGTCGAAGAAAGACAGGGCCACGGCACACCAGATAAGGGCAATGATACCTTCGCCTATCATGGCACCGTAGAACACGAAGCGGCCATTGGATTCATTTTCAACGCAGCGGGCCATCAAGGGAGACTGGGTTGCATGGAAACCTGAAACGGCACCACAGGCGATGGTGATGAAGAGCGCCGGCCACAGCGGGGCATTGTCCGGATTCAGGTTCTGCAGGAAGTCACCGGCTTCAAAGCCCGGCAGCAGAGTATGCTCACTGGACAGCACTATGGCTATGGTCAAACCGACAGACATGAACAGCAGCAAGGCGCCGAAGAAGGGATAAAGGCGACCGATAATTTTGTCTACCGGCACTATGGTGGCAATCAGGTAGTAAACAAAGATGATGCCGACAAACAGGCCGACGCTGCCGCCGGTGAGTTTACCGAGCAAGCCGGCCGGAGCTGAGATAAACACCACACCCACCAACAACAGCAGTATGATGGCGAAGATGTTCATAAAATTCTTGGCACCTTTGCCAAGGTATTTACCCGCCAGGTTAGGCACTGACTGACCGCCGTTACGTACCGACAGCATGCCGGAGAAGTAGTCATGCACGGCACCGGCAAAGATACAGCCGATAACAATCCACAACATGGCTGCCGGGCCGTAAAGGGCCCCCAGAATAGGGCCGAAAATAGGGCCCACACCGGCTATGTTCAGCAGTTGGATAAGGTAGACTTTGCCCTTGGACATGGGCACATAGTCGACACCATCTGTTTGGGCGTAGGCGGGTGTTTGTCTTTTATTGTTAATCCCGAATATTTTTTCTACAAAAGTACCGTAGATGAAGTAGCCGCCGATCAACAGACCGACACACAGCAAAAACCACATCATAGTTGTTATCTCCCCGATTTGAGTTGACGCAATTGTAAACACTTTGGTTACAAGGCCCAGCGGGAACTGGGTCAGCGGTCAAAAGTCGGGGGTGAGCGGTTATCTAGGGCGCCGAGCGGTTGTTAGCTTGTGCTTTACTGGTAACCAAACAGCTGTTTCAGCGGCTTGAGAAAGCGTCTCGATACCGGGATCTTGGCGCCGCTGCGGGTGGTGACCTCGGCGCCTGTTTCCAGCAGTTCTATCTCGGCAATGGCAGTGGGCGCCACCAGATACTGGCGATGGCATCTGAGCAGCGGGGTTTTTTCTTCCAGTAGCTTCAGTGTCAACTGGGTATGAACCTTCTCCCTGGCGGTCGCCACATGCACCCCACCGAGATCGCTGAAGACAAACTCCACCTCGGTGACAGGGACCACCTTGAGACGGTTGCCGCTGAAGCAGGGCAGGTGTTGCAGTTGTTGTGGCGCTATGGCCGACAGCGACTGAGGCCTGAGATCCCGGCGAAGCTTATCCAGGGTCTGGCTGAGGCGCTTCTCATCCAGGGGTTTGAGCAGATAGTCGAAGGCATGGTTATCGAAGGCCTTGACGGCAAATTCATCGTAGGCGGTAACAAACACTACTCTGGGCATATTGTCGGGATCCAGCATGGCGATAAGCTCCATGCCGCTGATCCTTGGCATTTGAATATCCAGGAACAGCAATTGAGGCTTGAGCTTGGCTATCGCTTGCATGGCCTCTATGGCGTTGCCACATTGGCCGAGAATTTCAATGTCGCCGGCCTGAAGCAGCAGCTCTGCCAACTCTTCTCGGGCAAAAGGTTCGTCATCGACAATAAGACAAGTGATCACAGGGCTGTTTCCGTTATGGGTAAATGTATGCTGACTCTAGTGTAACTGTCGCGCCGGCATTCGACACTGACACCGTAATCTGTGCCGAAGAGATTCTGTATTCTTTTGTGCACCAGGTTCATCCCCAGGCCGTCAGATTCTTCGGCGGGTTGATAGAGCCCTGCATTATCCGTGACTTCCAGTATGAGCCTGTCATCGGTGCGGCGGCCTTCTACCTGAATACGGCCAGTGTCTATCAGATGCGAAGTGCCGTGTTTGACCGCGTTTTCTATGATGGGTTGCAGGGTAAAGGCCGGCACTCTGATCGCCAGCAGAGATTCGGGAATGGCGATATCTACCTCGAGCTTATCAATGAAGCGGGCCTTTTCTATGGTGAGATAGGCTTCGATATGCTCAAGCTCATCTCCCAGGGTCACCAGGCCGGCAGTACGCTTGAGGTTAATCCGTAAAAACTGACTCAGCTGTTGCAGCAAGGTTCTGGCCATGGGCGGATCGCGACGAATGATTGCCCCTATGGTATTGAGCGCGTTGAACAGGAAATGCGGGTTGACCTGAGCTTGCAACAGCTTGAGCTCGGCCTGGGTCAGCAGGTTTTGCTGCTGCTCGAAACGGCCGTAGAGAATCTGATTCGACAGCAGGCGGGCGATACCTTCCCCCAGAGTACGGTTGATATTGAGAAACAGCTTGTTCTTGGGTTCATACAGTTTAATGGTCCCTATGACCTCGTTGTCGCTGCGAAGCGGGATCACCAAACTGGAGCCTAATTTACAACCGGGGGAGATGGAGCAGGCATAGGGAACCTCTACTCCGTCGGCAAACATCACCTTATTCTGCTGTATGGCATCCAGGGTTATTTGGGACGATATCAGGGTGCCGGGCAAGTGGTGATCGGCTCCTATGCCGATAAAGGCCAAGAGTTTTTCCCTGTCTGTGATGGCCACGGCGCCGACACTGGTTTCCTCTATGACTATCTTGGCAACCTGGGTGCTGGTTTCCTCGTTGAAGCCGGAGCTCAAGAGGCCCACACTGCGCTCGGCGATTTTCAGCGCCTTGGTAGAGAAACTGGACGAGAGCTTATCGAACATGGTTTTTTGGTCCCGCACCATGCTCATGAACAGGGCTGCGCCTATGGAGTTGACCAGCAACATGGGTGGGGCTATTTGGCGCACCAAATCCCAGGCTTCATCAAAAGGCTCTGCCAGTAGCAGGATAATGCTCATCTGCATCATCTCGGCATAAAAGGTGATAAGACACACCAGAATGGGATTGAATACCAACTCGGCCTTGCCCTGACGGCGCAGATAATAGCTGATCATCCCGGCGGATAAACCTTCCAGGGTGGTGGAAACCGCGCAGGCCAGATCGGTAAAACCACCCAAGCTATACCTGTGTAAACCTCCCGTCAGGCCGACCAGCAAACCTGTTGTCGGGCCGCCGAGCAGGCCACCGAGTACGGCGCCCATGGCGCGGGTATTGGCGATGGCACCATGGGTCTGCTCACCAAAGTAAGTGGCCATGATGCAAAAGCTGGAAAATACCAGATAGAGAAAGATCTTATGGGGCAGCCGGGTCGATGCCTCAGTAAACAGCTTGAACAAAGGGGTCTTGCTGACCAGATAAACAATCACCAAATACAGGCTCATCTGTTGTGTCAGCAATAGAATAAGGGACATGAAAACTCCTCTTGCACAAGCAAACCGCCGCCATAATGACAAACAAGTTGCGCAAAATCAGGGAATGCTGCAGCAAAATCCGTTAAAAATCGGCAGCGACTCATTATTTTGTGGAGGATACATGAATTCTTCGGTACATGGCCATCAGGTGCTGCAGTTGTTGCTGGAACAAACCGCTCCCATTCAGAGGAACAATCTCAAGGCACTGATGCAGGAGCGTTTCGGTAAAGACGCCCGTTATCATACCTGCAGCGCAGAGGGAATGGATGCCGACGCCTTGCTCAACTTCCTGGCCGCCAAGGGCAAATTTATCGAATCACCTCAGGGGCTGCGCACCCTTGAGAGCAAAATTTGCCGTCACTGAGTTTCGCCTGCCTCATCTCGGGCGATCATTTCGGCCTGGGCTTTATCGCTCAGGTTATGAAAGTCGCGAATGAAGATCCGCAGTAGCCTGGATTTGGCAATACCTGTCTTACGGGCGATGCTGTCCAGCTGGCTGATGCTGGCTTCGGTCAAGGTAAAAGTGGCATGGCGATAGAGACGGGTGGATTTTTTATCCAGACCCGTTTGGGATTTGGCGGCCGCTATCCCGGTTAAGCGGCTGGGTTTCCCATGAGCATAGTTGTTGGCATCTTCGATAAAATCCTCGACAGAGACCTTCTTTGCCTTGGGTTTGATCTTTTGGCGTTTGAGATCAGTTAAGCTCATAAGAGTTTTCCGGCGGAATGGCTAACAGCTCGTCGGCGATATTGCGAATTTCCTCGGCGGCTTTTCCATCGGGCTCAATTTCGATGACCGAGGAGCCTTTTTCTTCGCTGTCATCATAAATGTTACGGCTGAAGGTCACTGAATCCAGCACCCTGAGACCGAATGAGTTGACCACATCCTTGGCTTCAAGAATGCGTTTGAACTGTGAGGGCAGGGCCGGGCATTGGGTCAGTACAATTGTCGCCACCATCTTGGGATTGACCATCTTACAGGTGCTGAGCATATCTTCCATATGCGGCAAGGTCTTCAAATCGCGCCGCTTGGGCCTCAAGGGGATCACCACATAGCTGGCAACCGACATGGCGGCGCGCATTGCCAGGTTGTCCTGACCGCCACAGTCGACTATCACATAGTCGAAACGTTCATCGAGACTCAGGAGATCGTTGCGGATCTTGCCGTAGAGCTGAATACAGTTGATGGCCGGCAGGGAAGGGTCATTGTTACGGGCCTGGATCCAGTCGGATGTGGTGCGCTGTGGGTCACAGTCGACCATCAGTACATTGGCCTGATATTTCTGGGTAATGTGTACAGCCAAATTCTGGGCCAGGCAGCTCTTGCCACTACCACCTTTCTCCCCACCTACGAGCAGTATCATGAATTTTCTCCCCGTGTCCTCGGTACTTATGTTGAATTAAAGTATAGAACACCCCGGATACTGCGTCGGAGTCTAGATAAGTTGCATAGCGATGTGAAAACTCTTTGGATGACTCTCGCTGCAACGGCACACCTGTCCTTTTACAGTGTTTTGGGCATCGGTTCCGGCATGGAAGGTCACGGATACCAGTTCTCCCAAGGCAAAAGGCTGACTGTATTCAAACAAAATTCCCCGTCTGGACAGATCGATACAGACACCATCGTCAATGTGCTCATTGCCCGCTTTATCCAACCAATGAAGCCTGATCCGCTCCGCCTCCAGATCGACTCGCAGTGATCTGCGTCTTTCGATAAAGTCATCCAGATTTTCATCCATGTCGGTCCCCTTTAATTCAATGGATAGTCGGCAGTTTCCCATGCATTATCTAAGTTAGAGTCACTCGTTGCCGTGTATGCATCCAAGGCCAAGGTCGAACTACCCTGATAAACCTTTCTTGCCCTATTTGCCACCACAGCTTTTATTTTTGCTGAGTGAGTCAACTCTCATGTGCAATGGTATAAGTGTTTTAAAAATAGCATAGATTTGTCGGTAACTGCGGCCGGTTATCTCGAGCCGATAAAAAAGAACCCGGCGTTTGCCGGGCTCATCGAATTCAGTTGTCATACTCTTGATTCTTGGGGTAGGGCATCTTCAACTGCCCCCAGCGGATCACTATTACGGTTGCCGCCAGTACCAGGGTCGAGATTGAAATGGCTACTATGCGCCAATCCTCCATCGACTTCATATCCAAAATTAAGTAACGGGCCAAAGCTACAATCGCGATATAGAGTGGCATACGTACAGGCAACTTGCCGGACTCGGCATAATTGGCCACCATTGCCAACACTTCCAGATAGATAAACAGCAACAGCAGATCGGCAAGGGCCACAGCCCCCATTTTGAAGATATGCACTATCTCCTGGCCAATGGCGACGACTGTGGCAATGGCAATAACAATCAACACCAGATGTTCGACGGCTTTAAGGCTCTTAGAGCCGTATTTGCGATACAGTTCCATGAAAACTCCCTGAAATCATTTCCTAAATAGTATCAGCAAATTTTCTGCCTGCCGCGAAATCTGTGTGATAGCTTTCACAGAACCTTTAACCGGGGCGGCCATCCAGCCTCGCTCGGCAAAGGATTGGTGCGTAAAGCAAAACAAAAGTGGCAAATGCCATCAGCCAGCAGATAATCGCGCCCATCAGCAAGATTTGGCTTACCTGGGGCACAATAGCTGCCGTAACCCGCAATATTGCAGCCAGTAATATCAAGCCAAAGGCGGGTATCATGGGCCAGGCAATCTGCAGCGGTCTGCCGGAATGCCCCAAAGATACCCTCGCCATCATAGCCAGGATCATTCCACCCATACCGCCAACGGTCAGGGCATGAAACCCCAACATCATCTGACCGCTGACACCGATAATCAGCAGCCCGATCGGAATACACAGGTAACTCAAATGCAGTGACCACAGCAGTGGTACCTTGAGACTGGCGCGCCAGCCCCAACGAGCCCAGCGCAGCAGTAGCGCAGCACCTGCCAGCAAGGCCAATGCTTGTGTCAGCCAAGGGTAGGGTAAAAATAAACTGATAAGCATCAGGGGTAAGGAGGCGAAGCTGAGCGCTTCGAGTAAAGGGGTTGGCGCCTTGCGGTTAAAGCTGGTGGCGCGCTCGGTAAAGAAGGGGATCACCCTGCCACCGAGTAATGCTACCAGGAGAATGACCAGCAGCGCCGCGGCTTGCAGTGCTTTTTGTGCCAATCCGGGCTGTTCAAGGCCGAGATAAGAGAGGAGGTTGGCACCGAAGAGCAATAGCAGCAGAGGCACAAACACCAGGTTGCGCCACTGTTTTACTCGGATTACAGCCAACCCGAGCAGTAGCGCCGTGACTGGGAAGAAGGCCAGATCCAGCAGCATTACCAAAGTAAAAGGGGCTATGCTGGCATCGAGCAAGAGTAGTCTGGGAGCCAGCCATAGACACCAGAGCAGCAGCAATGGCCAGCCTCTTATACCTGGAACCCCTGTCCAGTTTTGAACTGCTGTTAACAAAAAGCCCGCGACAACAGCGCCTGTGAAGCCGAACAGCATTTCGTGACCATGCCACCACAGAGGGTTAGCGTGGGGCGTCAATGGTACTTGACCACTGAGTAACGCTCCCCAAAGTAAGAGTGACAACAAGCCGAACAGGCTGGCGCCGAGAAAAAAAGGTCTGAAGCCCAAACGGAAGAGCGCCAGCGGAAACTGCTTGTTGGCCGGTTCATCGATGTTGAGGATGCCACCCTGAGTGTTGCGAGTGCCGGATTTGCTCATAGTCTAGCCTTAAATACCCAAACAAAATACTCGGGTATTTTAAGGTGTAATATAAATGCATGTAAATATATCCAAAGAGTTATCTGTATGAGAGACTGAGGGACGATCCCCATCCTTGGTTATTCCGGCTTGGCTCGGCCAGAGCCTTATTGATTCAATCTGATTTACTTGAACGGATTGAAGTCCGCTCTATCTTCTTGGCGTTCAGGCGTAAAAAAACCGCCATAAGGCGGTTTTTACCAACAGACTTCAGCACTTAGCAGCCTATTGCGATGTTTGCTTAAGCACTTGTCTGATAACTTACTTCAGAGCGTCGCTCAACAGGGGACGGAAGCGTTTGACCAGCAGGCTGGTGGCTTTAGGCGCACCGGCAACGATATTGCCAGAGAGCAGATAGTTGTGACCACCACTGAAGTCGGTAACTGTACCACCGGCTTCACGAACAATCAGATCGCCGGCAGCAATATCCCACGGCTTGAGGCCCAGTTCGAAGAAGGCGTCTACACGACCGGCAGCCACATAGGCCAGATCCAGCGCGGCTGAGCCGGCGCGGCGCAAGTCGGCACACAGAGAGAAAGTCTCGCCAAACAGCTTCATATAAGTTTCAGTATGCTGACGGGCCTTGAAAGGGAAGCCAGTGGCAACCAGACTAGCGCCCAGATCGCTGACATTGTTTACACGGATACGGAAATCATTCAGCTTGGCCCCTTTACCACGTACGGCGCTGAACAGTTCATCGCGAACAGGATCATAAACAACGGCAACTTCAGTCTTGCCTTTGTACTGCATGGCGATGGAAACGGCGAAGTGAGGTACACCATTAACAAAGTTATTGGTGCCGTCCAGAGGATCAACAATCCACAGATAATCTTGGTTGGTGCCGCGGTTTTCGCCATTTTCCTCACCCACTATGCTGTGGTCAGGATAGGACTTGCGGATCTGATAGATAATTGCTGCTTCTGCTTCCTTGTCTACACTGGTCACAAAATCGTTGACACCTTTGGCATCGACTTCAATACGGTCGAGTTCGGTGTAGGCACGCATAATAGTTTGGCCCGCAGCGCGAGCAGCGCGCACGGCAATAGTCAGCATCGGATGCATTGCAATCCCCTGGATGTTAAAGAACGGACAAAAATTCGGCGCAGATTATACCCTAGTTGTCAGTTATATCAAATGGCGATTTTTCTATAAGCAAAAAAATGTGCCTGTGGTACCATCCGCCTCCTGATTTTTTTATTTTTGAAGTTGTTCCATGCTCTCCAATATTCGTGTCGTCCTGGTAGGTACCACGCATCCCGGAAATATAGGTTCTGTGGCCAGGGCCATGAAAACAATGGGATTATCCAACCTTTATCTGGCGGAGCCCAAAGTTGAGCCAGATGGCCAGTCCATTGCGCTTGCCGCCGGTGCCTCCGATATTCTCAAACATCTGGTCAAGGTCGATAGCCTGGAAGAGGCGATTAAAGACTGCAGCTTGGTGATTGCCACCAGTGCCCGCAGCCGCACTCTCGACTGGCCCGTGCTCGAACCCCGTGAAGCGGGCAGTAAATTGGCGCTTGAGAGCAGTCAGGGCCCGGTCGCCATTGTCTTTGGCCGTGAAAGCCATGGCCTGAGCAACGAAGAGTTGCAGAAATGCCACTATCATGTGTGTATCCCCGCCAACCCGGAATACAGCTCACTCAACCTGGCCCAGGCGGTGCAGCTTATCTGTTATGAAACCCGGGTGGCTTGGCTGGAGAAGCATCAACAAGCCGAGCAGGAGCTGGTTGAGTATCCCAGCAGTGAAGATCATGAGCGTTTCTTTGAACATCTGGAACGGACACTGCAAAAAACCGGCTTTATTATCAAGAATCATCCGGGACAGGTGATGATCAAGCTGCGGCGCCTGTTCACCCGAGCCAGAATCGAAACGCAGGAGATGAACATACTGCGCGGGATCCTGACATCGGTAGAGAAAAAGGTCGACAGCAAAGAAGAGTAATCCGAGGAATCAAGATGGGTGTGATAGCCAGACTGAAAGAGGACATAGGGTCCATTTACCATAGGGATCCTGCGGCGCGCGGTGCGCTGGAAATATTGCTCAACTACCCGGGTATGCAGGCTATTTGGCTGCACCGCATCAGTCATAAGCTGTGGAAGGCCAATTGGTGTTTTCTGGCGCGTTGTTTGTCCACCTTTTCCCGTTGGCTTACTGGGGTGGAAATACACCCGGGCGCAACCATAGGCCGGCGCTTCTTCATCGACCACGGCATGGGGGTTGTTATAGGGGAAACCGCCGAGATTGGCGATGATTGTACCCTTTATCACGGCGTGACCTTGGGAGGCACCACCTGGCAAGCCGGTAAACGTCATCCGACCCTTGGCAATAACGTGGTCATAGGAGCGGGGGCCAAGGTGCTGGGCCCCATTACCATGCATGATGGTGCCCGGGTTGGTTCCAACTCTGTGGTGGTCAAAGACGTGCCCAAGGACACTACCGTTGTGGGCATTCCTGGCCGGGCTGTCACAGTGGCGTCGGCTCAGTCCAAGGAAACCAGCGAGCGTCGCAGCGCCATGGCCAAGAAATATGGTTTTGACGCCTACGCCGTGTCACCCGACAACCCCGACCCTGTTGCCAATGCCATAGGCCAGATGCTGGACCATATGCATCTGATGGACTCCAAAGTACAGGAAGTCTGTCAGGCGGTTCAGAAAATGGGTGGCAGTGTTTGCACCGAGCGCCTGCCAGAGCTGGATGTGGGCGAGTTCAGCGAGGCCGAAACCGCTGCGGCGGAAAAGCGCCAGCAGGCAATGGATGAGTTTGATCCCATAATCTGATACTTAATGGCTATTTTGTGGGCTTTTGCCATTGAATAATCGCGGCGAAAAAGGTTAAATACCCCACTAAGCAGACAGGGTATTCAACCTGATTTATGAACCACTAATACCCGAGTAAACAAGTAGGATTTATACTTGACTAAATTGCTCGGGTATGTTGAAATTCCCACATACCTGTTTGGGAGCCGTGGTCGTTTTATGAAACTTACATCTAAGGGTCGCTACGCAGTGACAGCCATGCTGGACGTGGCCATACATTCGGCGCAGGGGCCGGTACCGCTGGCAGATATTTCCGAGCGCCAGGGGATTTCCCTTTCTTACCTAGAACAACTCTTTGCCAAACTGAGAAAACAAGGCTTGGTCGCCAGTGTGCGCGGTCCCGGTGGTGGTTATCGCCTCGGACTGGAAGCCAACGATATCTCGGTGGGCATGGTGGTACATGCGGTGGATGAATCTGTCGATGCCACCCGTTGTCAGGGACAGGGGAATTGCCAGAGTGGCACCCGCTGTCTGACGCATTCGCTCTGGGGTGACCTGAGCAAACAGATTTCTGACTTTTTAAATGGCATCAGCCTTGCTGCACTGATGCAGAAACGGGATGTACAGTTCATCTCGGTAAAGCAAGATAAGATGCAGCAGGAGCAGAGAGTCAGCGCTTGAGCTGATCCTCTGGTGGATATAAAAACGAATAATGTACGTTGTATGTAGCCTCGGCCGAGACTGCGAAGTACGGAGTGTGTAATGAAGCTTCCTATCTATTTGGATTATGCCGCAACAACGCCTGTAGACCCCCGGGTTGCAGACAAAATGGTACAGTACATGACAATGGACGGTGTATTCGGTAACCCCGCATCCCGTTCACACCGCTACGGCTGGCAGGCCGAAGAAGCAGTGGATATTGCCCGCAACCAGGTCGCGGAGCTGATCAATGCCGATCCCCGTGAAATCGTGTTCACCTCCGGCGCCACTGAATCTGACAACCTGGCTATCAAAGGTGTTGCCCACTTCTACCAGAAGAAGGGTAAGCACATCATCACCAGCAAGACAGAACATAAGGCCGTACTGGATACCTGCCGTCAGTTGGAGCGTGAAGGTTTCGAGGTCACTTACCTGGAACCTGCGGCCAACGGTATTATTCCCATGGAGCGCCTGGAAGCGGCCATGCGCGACGACACTATTCTTGTCAGCATCATGCATGTTAACAACGAGATTGGCGTGATCCACGATATTGATGCCATCGGCGAACTGTGCCGTAGCAAAGGCATCATCTTCCATGTGGATGCTGCCCAGAGTGCCGGTAAACTGCCTATCGATATTCAAAAGACCAAGGTCGACCTCATGTCTATCTCGGGTCACAAGATGTATGGCCCTAAAGGCATAGGTGCCCTGTATGTGCGCCGTAAGCCTCGTATTCGTCTGGAAGCCCAGATGCACGGTGGTGGTCATGAGCGTGGTATGCGCAGCGGCACCCTGGCGACTCACCAAATTGTGGGTATGGGCGAAGCGGCAGCCATTGCCAAAGCCGATATGGAAAAAGATAACGAACGTATTCGCTATCTGCGCGACAAGCTGTGGAACGGTATCAAAGATATCGAAGAAACCTATCTCAATGGCGATATGGAGCAACGTGCCTGCGGCAGCTTGAACGTCAGCTTTAACTATGTGGAAGGCGAGTCGCTGATGATGGCGCTCAAGGACTTGGCCGTATCTTCCGGCTCGGCCTGTACCTCTGCCAGTCTGGAGCCCAGCTATGTGCTGCGTGCCCTGGGGCTGAACGACGAGATGGCGCACAGCTCAATCCGTTTCTCCATCGGTCGTTTCACTTCCGAGGAAGAGATCGACTACGCAATCGAAACCATTAAAAACTCTATTGGCAAACTGAGAGAAATGTCACCACTTTGGGAAATGTTCAAAGATGGTGTGGACCTCAACCAGGTGCAGTGGGCACACCACTGATCCCCGCGGATAGATGAATTTGGAGCAGTATCATGGCTTACAGTGAAAAAGTGATAGATCATTACGAGAACCCGCGTAACGTAGGTTCTTTCGACAAGAACGACCCCTCCGTAGTGACCGGCATGGTGGGTGCGCCTGCCTGTGGTGACGTGATGAAACTGCAGCTCAAGATTGACGACCAGGGCATCATTGAAGATGCTCGCTTCAAGACTTACGGCTGTGGCAGCGCCATCGCATCAAGCTCTTTGGTGACCGAATGGGTTAAAGGCAAGTCCATCGAGGAAGCGGCTGCCATCAAGAACACGGATATTGCAGAAGAGCTGGCTCTGCCACCTGTGAAGATCCACTGTTCTATTCTGGCCGAAGACGCCATCAAGGCGGCTCTGGAAGAGTACAAGTCCAAGCAAGCTAAATAACGCCAGGAGTTAAGATGGCTATTACTATGACGCCTGCCGCCGCCGAGCGTGTCCGTGCCTTTCTGAGCAACAGAGGAAAAGGCATAGGTTTGCGCTTGGGGCTTAAGACTTCAGGCTGCAGCGGGATGGCTTACGTTCTGGAATTTGTCGACGAACTCAATGAAGATGATGAGGTTTACAACATAGATGGTGTCAACATCATCATAGATGCCAAGAGCTTCATCTATCTTCAGGGGATCGAGCTGGACTTTGTCAAGGAAGGACTCAACGAAGGCTTTAAATTCAATAACCCTAACGCCAAAGGTGAGTGTGGTTGCGGTGAGAGCTTCACGGTTTGAGTTTCACCGCCGCCTTGAGAGTATATGAATTATTTCGAGCTGTTTGATTTAACTCCCTCCTTTGATGTGGACACCGCCGAGCTGGCCAGTCGCTATCGCGATCTGCAGCGGGCGGTGCATCCCGACAAGTTTGCCAACGCCAGTGAACAGCAAAAACTGCTGGCCATTTCCCGCACTGCCCAGATAAACGACGCCTTTCAGATCCTGAAAGATCCTATCCGTCGGGCCGAACATATGTTGGCGCTCAAAGGTGTGGATATCAGTCACGAGACCACCACGGTTAAAGACACCGCCTTTTTGATGCAGCAGATGGAATGGCGTGAAGCGCTGGAAGAGATAGGCCAGAGCGGCGATGCCCAGAGCGATATCGATGAGCTCGATGTTTCATTTGCGGCTTACCGTAAGCAGGTGACAGAGCTGCTGCGTAACCAACTTCACAGTTCCAAAGAGGCCGACGCAATAGCCGCGGCAGATCAAGTCCGCAAGTTGAAGTTTATGGCAAAATTGCAGGATGAACTGCAGCGGGCCCAGGATGCGCTGTTCGACTGACGTCGCCTTCGGCCTTCAAGCATATTCCTACGGTTGGCTCAATTTTTGATTGGGCCAACTTTTTAAACACAAGATGGAAGACTATGGCACTTTTGCAGATTGCTGAACCCGGCCAAATGGCCGCTCCTCACCAACACAGATTGGCCGCAGGGATAGACTTGGGTACTACCAACTCCCTGGTTGCTGCGGTTCGCAGCGGCGAGGCGAGCACGCTGGCCGACGAGCAAGGCCGGCATTCATTACCATCTGTGGTGCACTATGGCGAGCAGGGTGTTCGTGTGGGTCACGATGCCCTGGCCGATTCGGCCAAGGATCCTGAAAACACCATAGTGTCGGTGAAGCGTTTCATGGGCCGCTCTTTGGCCGATGTGCAAATCGGTGAGCAAGCTTTCCCTTATCAGTTTGAAGCCAGTGAAAACGGTCTGCCTCTGTTTGTGACCCGCGCCGGTAAGATGAATCCGGTTCAGGTGTCTGCAGAGGTATTGCGCCCCCTGATTGCCCGCGCCGAGTCTACCCTGGGCGGGCCTTTGGAAGGCGTGGTTATCACAGTGCCTGCTTATTTTGATGATGCCCAGCGTCAGGGAACCAAAGATGCGGCAGCTTTGCTCGGTATCAAGGTGTTACGCCTGCTCAACGAGCCAACTGCGGCCGCCATCGCCTATGGCCTGGACTCGGGACAGGAAGGCGTCATTGCCGTCTATGACTTGGGCGGCGGTACCTTTGATATCTCTATTTTGCGCCTCAACCGCGGCGTGTTTGAGGTACTTGCAACCGGTGGCGATTCCCGCCTGGGTGGTGATGACTTTGATGAGCTGCTGCAAGGCCTGTTGCGTGAACGCATGGCGCTGGAGTCGCTTTCAAGCCAGGAAGCGCGGCAGTTGCTGATGGAAGCCCGGCGGGTAAAAGAAGCGTTGACCGATAGCGACAGCACTATTGCTAAGCTGACACTGAAAGATGGCAGTGAGTGTGAAGCCGAGGTGAGTCGCAGTGAGTTTGACCAGTTGATAAGCACGCTGGTGAAGAAAACCATTCAGGGTTGCCGCAAGGCCCTACGTGATGCCGGAGTGGATACTGATGAGGTACTGGAAACCGTGATGGTTGGCGGCTCTACCCGGGTGCCTCTGGTGCGGGAAATGGTCGGTGACTTCTTTGGCAAGACGCCGCTGACGTCCATCGACCCTGATCGAGTGGTCGCCATAGGCGCTGCGGTACAGGCCGATATCCTGGTGGGTAACAAGCCTGACTCGGATCTCTTGCTGCTGGATGTGATCCCGTTGTCGCTCGGCATTGAAACCATGGGCGGTTTGGTGGAGAAGGTGATCCCGCGCAATACCACCATTCCGGTGGCCAGAGCCCAGGAATTCACCACCTTCAAAGACGGTCAGAGCGCCATGGCGTTTCATGTGGTGCAAGGTGAACGTGAACTGGTGGCCGATTGCCGCTCTCTGGCACGCTTTACCCTCAAGGGCATTCCACCATTGGCCGCTGGTGCAGCGCATATTCGGGTGACCTTCCAGGTCGATGCCGATGGTTTGCTCAGCGTCACCGCCATGGAGAAGTCGACCGGGGTGCAATCCAGCATCCAGGTTAAACCTTCCTTCGGTCTGAGTGATACTGAAATTGCCGGAATGCTCAAAGATTCGATGCAGAACGCCAAAGAGGATATTGAGCTGAGAATGCTCACCGAGCAGCGAGTGGAAGCGGCCAGGGTACTGGAATCGCTGCACTCGGCGCTGGCGAAAGATGGCGAGCTGCTCAGCCAGGAGGAGCGCGCTCTGGTTGACCGCGCCATGGCTGACTTGAGTGAAACCGCTGCCAATGGCGATGTTGATGCCATCAAGGCGGCGATAGAAGCGGTGGATGCGCAGACCCAGGAGTTTGCCGCCAGACGCATGGACAATTCGATTCGGGCCGCACTGAAGGGTCAGTCGGTCGATAACATATAGGTGAGACTATGCCACAGATAGTATTTTTGCCCCATGAAGAACTGTGTCCTGAAGGCGCCGTGGTGGAGGCAGAGGTGGGTGAATCCATTTTGGATGTCGCGCTGAAAAACGGCATCAACATAGAGCATGCCTGCGAGAAATCCTGCGCCTGTACCACCTGCCATGTGATAGTGCGTGAAGGCTTCGATGAGCTTGAGCCAAGCGATGATCTGGAAGACGACATGCTGGACAAGGCTTGGGGCCTGGAGCCTGAAAGTCGTCTGTCCTGTCAGGCCAAGGTGGTTGAAGGTGATATGGTTGTTGAAATCCCCAAATACACAGTCAACATGGTCAGTGAAGGCTAAGGAAGGTCCGAACAAGTCCTCGTGGCCTTATCTTTTGTAGAGAGTGGCCTGCACAGCAATTGGCGTTCAAAGCATCTTCCCTAAGTGCTGACATCTTTTGAAAACCGGCCCCAAGTGGCCGGTTTTTTATTGCTATGCTTGGCGTGCAGAGATTGATTTCCAACACGGCAGGCGTATGATGCGCTGTCTTTTTCACTCTTAGGGACACTGACCTGGATGCAGATTGCAATTTTGTCACAGAACAAAACCTTATATTCCACACGCCGTTTGGTGGAGGCCGCCCAGGAACGGGGTTATCAGGTGCAGGTGATCAATCCGCTGGAATGCTATATGAATATCAGTATGCAGCAGTCCAGTATTCATATCGGGGGCGTCGAGTTGCCGTCCTTCGATGCGGTGATCCCGAGAATAGGTGCCGGCATTACTTTCTACGGCACGGCTGTGGTGCGTCAGTTTGAGATGATGGATACCTATACACTCAATAGCTCCATGGGGATCTCCCGCTCAAGGGATAAGCTGCGCTCCATGCAGTTACTGTCCCGCAAAGGCATAGGATTGCCAGTGACAGGTTTTGCCAATAAGCCCAGCGATATTCCGGATCTTATCGACATGGTCGGTGGCGCTCCCTTGGTGATTAAACTCTTGGAGGGCACTCAGGGGATAGGTGTGGTGCTGGCTGAAACCCGTAAGGCGGCCGAGAGTGTGATTGAGGCCTTTATGGGCCTCAAGGCTAACATCATGGTACAGGAATATATCAAGGAGGCCCAAGGGGCCGATATCCGCTGTTTTGTGCTCGGCGACAAGGTCATTGCCGCCATGAAACGCCAGGCTCTGCCGGGAGAGTTTCGCTCCAATCTGCATCGGGGCGGCACGGCAACCTTGGTGAAGTTGTCTCCGGAAGAGCGTTCAATCGCGGTGCGCGCCGCCAAAACCATGGGGTTGAATGTTGCCGGCGTGGATATTTTACGCTCCAACCATGGACCCGTGGTGATGGAGGTCAATTCATCCCCCGGACTCGAAGGGATTGAAGCCGCTACCGGCAAAGATGTTGCCGGCGCCATCATAGAGTTTATTGCCAAGCAGAGGCGTAAGGGCAAGACACCAAGCGAAGCCTGATCTTGGTCTCAACCAAGGCTATTAAGGCTTCAACTGCGGCGCTATACTCAAAGTCAGTACTTATCTGAAGCAGGAGTAACCATGGGACTCAAGTGGATAGATTCATTAGACTTGGCTTTGGAGTTGCTGGAGGCACATCCTGATGTGGATCCAGAGCAACTGCATTTCCCTGAGCTTTACGAGTGGATATTGGCGTTGGAAGCCTTCGATGATGACCCTAAACGCTGCAGCGAGAAAATTCTCGAAGCCGTGCAGCAATGCTGGATCGAGGAAAAGTAACCCCCCTCTGGCAGAAAACTGATCCCGGTCAAATTATCACCATCATGAGTCAACTATATTAGCTTAGTTAATAAATTGTTGTGCCGGTTTCGGAGGTTTGTCATGTCACGTTTCTTCGCCTGTAGTTTTGGATTATTTGCTCCGGCCGTGCTGGCACATTCGGGGCATGGTGGTGTTGGCTTGTTTCATCATTTTCCTCAGTTTATGCCTTTGTTATTGCTTTTGGTTTGCCTTTGCGGCGGTTACCTTTGGCTCAAGCGTCGGCATTGAGTCTTTGAGTACCTCCTCCCGGTAGATTTTGCCGGGCGCTTTGCGAGATAGGATTAGGATCTGGCGCATTTATTTCGTATAATCCGCGCGAAATTTTAAAAACTCGCTGATTAAGGAAGCTAGTCATGGCGATCGAACGTACTTTTTCTATCATTAAGCCTGATGCGGTAGCCAAGAACCACATTGGTGCTATCTACAACCGTTTTGAAACTGCCGGCCTGAAAATTGTTGCCGCCAAAATGGTTCACCTGACCAAAGAACAAGCCGAAGGTTTCTACGCTGAGCACAGCGAGCGTCCTTTCTTTGGTGCTCTGGTTTCTTTCATGACTTCTGGTCCTATCATGGTTCAGGTTCTGGAAGGTGAAAACGCCGTTCTGGCCAACCGTGAAATCATGGGTGCGACCAATCCTGCTGAAGCTGCCCGTGGAACTCTGCGTGCTGACTTTGCTGACAGCATCGATGAGAACGCTGTTCACGGCTCTGATGCTCTGGCATCAGCCGAGCGCGAAATCGCATACTTCTTTGCTGCTGATGAGCTGTGCCCTCGCACTCGTTAATTAACAGCAAATAGACAAAAGGAGCCGAATGGCTCCTTTTTTGTTTGATTTTTGTGTGCAGTGAAATTCTACATACATCACATTTTTCATCAAAAGCGTTGCATTAACAGTGGGTTGAAAAGTAAGCGTTGTAAATAAAATGTTTTGATACTTAATGATACACCTTGGCCGTAGCCGGCATTTGTTCTGTAAAAATATCATTAGTTTTTGATTTATAAGGTGCTTGAGTTTTACAAATTAAACCAGGTGTCAACAATTCGTTATCATTTAAGTGATTGATAATGTTGCTGTTATTGGTATGTTTCTCGTTTGGGGGGCTGAGTATTACATAGAATAAGAACACGGTGTTCCCTCCCTGCCACCGTGCTTGAAAAAGGAATGAGAATATGTCAACGCAGACTGCAGTCGCTAAGGCCATCCGCTTTAGTCTGTTTGCTTTTGTTTCCACATCAATCCCTACAATGGTTTATGCCGCCGATGATGCTCAGGCTACAGAACAAGTAGAACGTATTGAAGTCACTGGCTCCCGTATCAAACGTACAGATATGGAGAATGCTTCTCCTGTTGTTGTGATGAGTGCTGCCGATATTGAGAAAGGTGGCTTTAACTCGGTTCAGGATGTACTGGGTAACCTGTCGCAGAACTCAGGTGGCTCCATGTCTCAACAAGAGGTGCACGGTTTTACCCCTGCCGCTTCCTCTGTCAACCTTCGTGGTGTGGGCGCCGGTCGGGTACTGACCCTGATCAATGGTAAGCGGGTGCCCAAGTATCCCTTTGGTGCCGGTGGTACCGACAGCTTCGTGGATACTGCCAATATTCCTTTGGGTGCGATCGAGCGTATCGAGATCCTGACTACAGGTGCCTCGGCTATTTACGGCTCTGACGCCATGGGCGGTGTTATCAACATCATTCTCAAGAAAGATGTCGAACAGACAACTTTCAAGTACCGTTTCTCCGACACGGATGAAGGTGGTCTGCGCAACAATCAGTTCTCTTTCATGACAGGTGTCAGCAGTGATACGGCTAACCTGACTTTCTTTGCCGAATATGAAGACAGAACGGCACTGAAAGGGACAGATCGCTCAGAATGGGGCACAGATATTGTCGATGGAGCGTATTACTCAGGTTACAGCTCCTACGGTGCCAACCTGGTACAGGACCTCGGCAACAACAAAACTTCGCTGACCAAGACCTTGTCACCGGCAGAATGTGAGGCCCGTGGTTATGTGGTGATGGAAAATGGTCGCTGTGGTTTTGACCGCTCCAAGCAGCGTGATTTCATGCCGGAGCAGAAGCGCTACTCGACCATGATCAACCTCACCAAGGAGCTGAATGCGGATCATCAGTTGTATTCCCGTATCGATTACACTCATTCCTCGACCTTTACCGAGATTGAGTCTGCGACAGTGGGCACTGATTTCAAGTTCAAAGTGGCGGGTAATGCGGTCACTATTTTTAATGAAGACAAAGGTTTTTCCCAGACTTTCGACAACAAAGATGTTGCATTCGGTGGTGACTTTGCCAATGCTGCAGACGGCGACTACTACTACACCCGCCGTATGAGTGAGCTGGGGCCACGTACCTCTGACTTTGAAACCAATAACTTCTCTTTCATCATAGGTTCCAAGGGGTTCCTGACCGACAGTATCGAGTATGATACTTCCTGGTCTATTGCGCGTCAGACAGTGGAATCCCGCAGCAACGGTTCTCCAACTTACCAGAGCACCTTCGACTACCTGACCTCTGGCGACAGCGGCAAGTCTCTGCTGGATGTGATCTCTCCTGAAGATGCGGCACTGCTGAACTACGAAGGTAACAAGAAGGGACAATCTACTCTGTCCAGCTTTAGTGCCGGTATCAATGGTGATGCGTTCGAACTTGCCGGAGGCACTGCTGCCTACGCTGTGGGTATCGAATACAGCAAGGAGTGGTTCTACGATAAGTCTGACAGCTTCACCTCCAACGGTGGCGTCATAGGCAAGGGGGGCAGCAGCGCCGAAGGTGAACGTGAGCAGTATGCTGCCTATGCCGAGCTGGCCTTGCCATTGCTGGATCAGTTGACCATGACACTGGCCGGACGTTATGACTACTATGATGATGAGTCTGATGTTGGTGGCCAGTTTACTCCGCAAGTGTCACTGGAATACCGTCCAATCGACAGCCTGATGCTGCGTGCTTTGTATGCCGAGACTTTCCGCGCACCGGATATGCAGCGTTTGTTTGGCGATCCTACCACTGGCTACAGTACAGTTATCGACACTCCGCGCTGTGAAGCCTATGGTGAATGTGACAAGATTGAGTCTTTGCCGATTGCCATCGGTGCCAACCCAGAGTTGGAAGCCGAAGAGGGTAAAAACTACAACCTGGGTCTAGTCTGGGACTATGAAGGTATCAACCTGACGGTGGACTACTGGATGGTTGAAATCGACAATCTGGTGAATGACCCGAGTGCGCAGTATATTCTGGATCACGCCGATGCCTTTGCCGACAAGATTGAACGTGACAGCAATGGCAAGTTGCTGAAAGTGAACACTCAGGCGATGAATATGTCTTCTCGTGAGACTGCCGGTATCGATTTCTCTCTGGGCTATCGCTATGAAACCGAGAGCTATGGTGAATTCAGCAGCCGCCTGGAAGGGACTTACCTGACCCGTTGGAAGGAAAAGCTGACTCCGGATTCAGAGGAGCTGGACCTTATCGATGGTGAGGGATCTGCGCCTCAGCTGCGTGCCAACTTGAACCTGGGATGGTCTTACAACGACTTCTCCACCAACATTCTGTTCAAGTATATCGACAGCATGAATGGTGAGCGGATGGATTACTTTGTCAGCGAAGGTCTGGACAGCACTTATCCGGTGAAAATCGATAGCCATGTCGAGGTTAACCTGGCTGCCAGTTACTTCATCTACGACAATCTGAAGGTTTCTGCCGGTATCAACAACCTGTTTGATTCAGGACCGGAGATCGATTACACCCAGTCCAGCTGGCCTCATTACCCACGAGCCTACTATAACGTTATTGGACGTGAATATTATGCAGGGGTAGAGTTTACTTTCTAATAGTATTCAAACCTTGAAAACCGGCTTAATAAGCCGGTTTTTTTATGCCTAAAATAAACAAAGGGAAAATGATGTTAGATACATATTGATTCAGGTGTTTGCTAAATGTTTATTCTGGTTCGGTGTGATTTTTTTTGCCACGAGATAGTTGTTTCTTAAATATTAAATTTATGGAACCTTTAAACTTAATAAAAACATATTTTTCAATATGTATCGCTTGTGTGTTTTTGTTTTAAAATTTTGATTTATAGGTGTTTTTAAGTTTCATTGGCAGTTTCGCTCTATTTGTTTGTATCAATTAGTTACCCAGTGGTTGTTTTTGTGTTTTGTTTGTTGACCATATTGTTTTATTTGTGGAGTATCTTTGTGAGTGTTGCAATTTGTTTGCAATGTTTAAAACAAAAATAATCAGATATTTCTTGCAGAAAGAAACATCAGGGAGACAAGTATGAGTTCCATCAGTTTAACTGCAAAGGCAGTTCGTCGCGGTTTACTTGCTGCGGCAGTTACGGGAATAGCTTTCAGCGGATATGCAACCGCTGAAGAAGCAAAAGAAGGCAAAGTCGAGCGTATTGAAGTAACTGGTTCACGTATCAAACAAGTGGATATGGAAACCGCTTCACCTGTTACTGTTATCACAGCAGCCGATCTTAAGGTTACCGGGGAAACCTCGGTTGCCGATGTATTGAATAACTCCAGTATCAACAGCTTTGGTTCCTGGCGTGGCATGTCCGGCTATGGTGCCGGGGCCAGTGCCACCAGTGATGTGGATTTACGTGGTCTGGGTTCTCAGGCAACCTTGATCCTGCTCGATGGTCGCCGTATGCCGGGTACCAGCTCAAGCTCAGGAACCGTTGCCGATACTTCCAGCATCCCAATGGCGATTGTTGAGCGAATCGAAATTCTGCGTGACGGCGCCTCTGCAGTTTACGGCTCGGATGCGGTTGCCGGGGTAATTAACATCATTACCAAGAAAGACTTTGAAGGTGTTGAGCTGAACTACACCGGTGAATCACCTGATGTGGAAGGCGGCGATTCTTCACGTTTCTCTGTAGCGGCCGGTTTTAGCACAGATAAGGGCAATATCACCCTGACGTTCGAGCATTACGATACTACCTCTGTGTACGATAAAGATGTTTGGCGCTTTGATGATCCTAGCTGGAACGGCATCAGCTCCTATAGTGTGATCCCAAGAGCTACCTATATTGGCGCCGATGGTAAATCGGCCAATTATACCAATAGCGAGCTTTGCTCCCAGGCACCGAATGTTATTGATGGTACCGACGGCGCCAATGCCGGAACCTGTTACTATGACTTTGGTAAGGTGACCAAGCTGTTTGGTAATGTGAACCGCAACAGTATTCTGTCTAACTTCAATTACCAGCTGACTGACGACATACAGTTCCGTGGCCGCGCTTCTGCCAGTCTGAGTGAAACCAATACCCGTTACGCGGGCACCCCGGTATCAACCAACGCCCCAACCATGGCTGCGGACAACCCAATGAACCCATTGGGCACAGATATCACTGAGATCCGTATGCGTTCGGTACAGATTGGTGAGCGTGACACTACCACTGAAACCAACTCAATCGACTTCCTGGCCGGGTTGGTAGGTTATTGGGATGTGGGTAACGGTATCGATTGGGAAATCAATGCCCAGCATACACGTTCAACCACTGACTCATTCAACTACAACCTGATCAACGACAATATCGTTCAGGACCTGATCAACACAGGCAACTATGATGTCTTCAACACCACAGGCATGAGCTATGAAGATTGGGATGCGCAGATGGCTGATCTCTATGGTCAAGCGGCCCATACCGGTGTGTATCAGGCGCAATTTAACAGCACCCAATTTGATGGTCTGTTGTCCGGCATGCTGTATGAAGGCAACGGTATTACTTTGGCCGCTGTTGTCGGTGCCGAGTATGAGATGATTGAGTTTGTGCAGCTGAGTGACCCGCAATCTGCTGCCGGTATTATCTCCGGTGGTTCGGGTGGCGACGATGTTGATGCAACCCGGGATCGCAGTTCTGGCTATTTGGAACTGCAATCTTCGCTGCCATACAATGTGGATCTGTCCGCTGCAGTTCGTTATGAGCGCTATGAGCAGGAAGGTAACATAGCTTCCGGCTTTGCCTCTTCAACCTTCGATTCAGTTGTGCCTAAGTTCTCTGCGAGCTGGCGTCCGGTTGACTCTCTGTTGCTGCGTGCCAGCTGGGGTGAGTCTTTCCGTGCCCCTAATATGGGTGAGATGTTCTCCGGTGAAGCGCTGAGTTTTGAACGTACCCTGGATACTGTCTGGTGTAGTGCCAACCCCGGGGCCGATGAAAACTACTGTAGCCCAAGTAACCAATATAAGACCTTCTATGGCGGTAACCCGGATCTGAAAGCGGAAGAGGGTGAGTCCTTGACCCTGGGCTTCGTCTGGAACGTGACTGACGATTGGAGTATTGAAACCTCTTACTATGACATCAGCTACGACAGCAAGATTGAAGTGGTCGATGTTGCGGATCTGATCCGTGAAGAAGAAGCCAATGGTGGTTCGCCTTATATCATTCGTGGCAGCGATGGCAAGATTGAGACCATTCACAGCCAGTATCGTAACTTGAGCGCGCTGGAAACTTCCGGGATTGACTTTGTCACCAGCTACAACCAGGAAACTGATTTCGGTGATTTCCGTCTGAAGTTGGAAATGACTCATGTACTGGAATATAAGACCAAGGCCGATGCCGAGTCTGACTTCTTCGATGAAGCAGGTCTGCAGGACAAGCCTGAATGGCGTGGCAGTGCGTCAATCAACTGGAGTCGTGATAACTGGAGTGCAGCTTGGACTACCTACTATATAGGTGGCCAGGATTCAGGAGCTGTTGAATACAACAACGAATACCTAATCAACGTACCAAGCTACTTCAAGCACAACGTCCAGGTAAGCTACGCCCACGACTGGAATGGTTCCATCACCTTGGGTGTGAATAACGCCTTCGATGAGGAAGCACCAACCTGGTACAACTATGCTGACTATCGTGATGTCAACACAGGTCTGTACGACGTACTGGGTCGCACCTGGTTTGTAACCATTAATCAGAAGTTCTGATAAAACGCCGATTCTCCCTTACGGCTCAGCCCCGCCATTTTGGCGGGGCTTTTTTGTATAGAGCCCCCCAACTAGGCTGGGGGTTCCGTTTATCCGAATAAAAGCTTGTCTGTCAGGAGCCGAGGACATACGCGCAAAGAAAGAGCGGAGTTTTACGATAGTCATAAAAAAAGCAACCCTTGAGGTTGCCTTCATCGCTCTTGATTGATCAATCAGTGATTCAATCGCAATTCTTGTCTGTGTTCGTGTTTATATTGCTCATGGCAACGTTCACAACGCTGCTCGGTCGGATCTCTGTCGAGCCGATATGCTTCGATTTCAGCCTCACAGTCTGCACAAAGGCCATAAAGCCCTAAATCCAGTTGGCAGAGGGCGGCATCCAGTCTCAATAGTCTGTGGTAGAGAGGATGTTTGCAAAGATCGGCCTGAATCATGGTTTCAATCAGATCACTGAGTGACATCTGGGGATCCCAGTGGGGTCCGAGCACCATTATCTCTTTCCTGAGATCGATTTCTAACGCCGACAATGCTTGTCTGATATGGGAGCTGCTCACTGATAATTGCCTGTAAAGATTGAGTCTACGGTCATTTAGTCTAAACAGCCGGGTCAATGTCACTATGATAAAGATCAAATCTGGGTGACATTTTCTGTCGTTAAGGCGCTAATTTGTCAGAATTGCTCACATCTTGTCATCTATTTCGCGATGAGCTCGGCTGAGAGTGGCCACTATGTCGTCGGTTTGCTTGTGTACCCTGAGCTCCCTGAACAGGGTATCGGCCTGTGGATACTGGCGATTGAGGTAGCTGAACCACTGTTTGATCCGTGCCGGGTAGTAGCAACTCTTGCGGCCGCTGAGCTCTTTCTGGCTGTAACTCATCAGCAGTGCCAGGGTCTGTTGCCAGCTGTATTGCATGGCGCCGTTTTTGATGTGATCCGCCAAATTGGGCAGAGAGATGGCGCCGCGGCCCACCATGATACTGTCGCAACCCGTTACTTCCATGCAGCGCAGGGCATCTTCCCGGTTCCAAATCTCGCCGTTGGCGATCACGGGAATGGCCAGTTTTTCACGGATCTCAGTGATATATTCCCAATAGGCGGGTGGACGGTAACCGTCTTTTTTACTGCGGGCATGGACAGCCAACTCAGTGGCGCCGGCTTCATAAATCGCCAGCGCGTTTTCCATAAACAGGCTCTTGTCTTCGAACCCCAGGCGAATTTTGGCGGTCACCGCATGAGGTTCAGGAACCGCCTGCCGCATGGCTTTGACAATCTTATGGATCTGCTCCGGATACTGGAGTAACACGGCACCGCCTTTGCTGCGGTTGACCATCTTGGCCGGACAACCAAAGTTGGCATCTACCCCTTGGGAGCCGAGTTCTATTGCCCTCAAGGCGTTTTCAGCCATCCAACCAGGTTCCTGCCCTAAAAGCTGTACCCTGACCGGCGTACCACTGAGAGTCATGCCGCCCTGCAGCAGTTCGGGGCAGAGGCGATGGAAGACTTTTTCAGGCAAAAGTTGATCCACCACACGTACAAACTCTGTGACCATCAGATCATAAGGATTAATTGCAGAGAGCAGTTCCCGCATCAGATTGTCAACAACCCCCTCCATAGGGGCGAGAATAATACGCACGTGTTTAAGGCCTGGCTGAAATAGAAAGTGGCGCATTCTACCTTAAATCCCATCCGGCACCAATCGACAGTTGAAAAGGCACAGGCTTATTCGAGAGATCTAACTGTTAACAGCTTGATCTTATCGGCATTTGCTATTTTACTCATGTATCCCTACATGGGGTTTTAGGTAAAAACTGTGATCCGTGGTTGAAAATGTGAAATAGATTCTGCTGTCCCCGGGTCTGATATTGCAAGCCGGCAATCGAGGCCGGTCACTCGTAACAACTCTATGAGCAACAGGCAGGAAAGACAATGAAGACAGTCAAGACAACTACAGTAGCAGCCGCTTTGGGTATGGTTATCGCAGGTTCCACCGTCGCGGCAGAGGCCCAAGCCAGTGCTTTCGGTTTTCAGGCAATGGAAGCCGGTTATCAATTGGTTGGTAATGAAGGCAAGTGCGGCGAAGGTAAATGTGGTGATAAGAAAGCCAAAGAAGCCGAGCACAAGGGCCGTGAGGGTAAATGCGGCGAAGGCAAGTGTGGCGAAGGGATGAAGAAAGCTGCCGAAGGCAAATGTGGTGAGGGCATGAATAAGGCCGCCGAGGGCAAGTGTGGTGAAGGCATGAAAAAAGCCGCAGAAGGAAAGTGCGGTGAAGGAAAGTGTGGCGAAGGAATGAAGCATTCCGCCGAGGGTAAAGCCAAAGCCGAAGCCAATAAGGTCAAGGAAGGCAAGTGTGGTGAAGCCAAGTGCGGTAGTAACCACTGAAGCTGAATAGTGCAGGGCGCATTGCGCCCTGTCTGAAACCACAAAGGCGGTAATTATTTATGAATAACTGTGTCGGTTTGGGGCTTAGGCGGGAGATGCTGGCCGAGTTTTGTCAGGCAGCACCCAAGGAGGCCGATTTTTTCGAGGTCGCGCCGGAAAATTGGATGCGCCTGGGGGGTAAGTTTGGAAAGCAGTTTCGACAACTGACCGAGAAGCATTCATTTTACTGCCATGGGCTCAGTCTTTCTATCGGTAGCCCAGCTCCGCTGGATCTGGCGTTTATCAAGGAGATTAAGCGCTTTCTCGATTTGCACCAGATAGATGTCTATTCAGAACACTTAAGCTATTGCTCTGCCGATGGGCATATGTACGATCTTATGCCTATCCCTTTTACTTATGAGGCTGTACGGCATGTCAGTGCCAGGGTCAAACAGGTGGAGGCGATTCTGGAGCGGCCACTTATTCTGGAAAATGTGTCCTTTTATGCTGCTCCGGGTGCCGAGATGACAGAGCAAGAGTTTGTCTGCGCTGTGCTGGAAGAGGCTGACTGTCGTCTGCTGCTGGATGTCAACAACATCTATGTCAACTCGGTTAATCATGGCTATGATCCTGCAGCTTTTCTGGCGGCCATGCCCAGTGAGCGCATCGCTTACCTGCATATTGCCGGTCACTATCAGCAGGATGAAGATCTGATTATCGATACCCATGGCGCCGATATTATCGACCCTGTCTGGCAACTGCTGGCAGAGTGCTATAGGTTGCACGGGGTGCATCCCACCTTGCTGGAGCGGGACTTTAATATTCCCGAAACCCAAGTCTTGTGTCAGGAGTTGAAGCAGATAGACACGCTGCAACACCGGGCCTTGGGTGCATTTGCACAAGAGAGGAGAGCTTGATGGCCTTGGCCCAATTACAACAGGCTTTTGTTGCCTATTTGCGGCGGGATGATATGCCTTTGCCGGCCGGCACCGATGAACGGCACATGCGGGTATATCGCGAGCTTTTTTTCAATAATGTCAATGGCTTTGTTTCCAATGCCTATCCGGTTCTTAAGTCGTTGCATACAGAGGCGCAGTGGTTGGCGTTGGTAAAGGATTTCTTTGCCCGCCATGATTGTCAAAGCCCGTTGTTTATCGATATTGCCGCCGAGTTTCTCGACTATCTGTGCCGGGAACAGGCAAGCGCTTTGGATGCCATGCCTTTTATGCTGGAGCTGGCACATTATGAACTCTTGGAACTGCAGGTATCTGTGGCAGTGGACAGTTCGGCGCCTTGGCTGGAGCCGACCGAGCTCCAGGCGCTGGAGCAACTGGCTGCAAAACTGCAATTGGCCGTCACCGCCAGAGTGGCGCAATATCAGTTCGAAGTTGACCGAATTAGCCCAGATTTCCGCCCGGATTCGGTGGCGGCCACCCCGGTATTTTTCTGTGTCTATCGTGACCGGGAAGAGGAGGTGCGCTTTTTAAGGCTCAATCCCATGACGGCGCAGCTGTTGGCCAAACTGCAGCAAACGCCGCTGAGTTTTACCCGGTTACTTGCTTGGCTGGCAGAGACATTTCCCCAGTTTCCTGAGCAACAGCTTTGTCAGGGCGCGCTCACTACTTTGGCGGAGCTGGCGGTCTTGGGCATTATTCGTAAGCAACCCACAACCGCCATCCAAGCCACAACACCTTGTCAGGCATGAGTTTATTTTAGTTGTACTTGCCTTGGGCTGACCCTTTGGCTGACATTGATGCCTGAGTACGGCCTTAATACAAGGGAGTGGCTAATCCCATTGAAAAAACATGGTTTTTATCGGCGTGAGAAAGGGCTAGAATAGCGCGGTTTTGTGATTGAGATCACTCCCACACTGGCCCTAGAAGTAGAGGAGCTGTCATGAGTCAGCCGTTTAAAGACCCATTCAATATTTTGTATTTTCTTGGTTTTATTCTGGTAATGCTGTTACCTACACTGCCTGCCAGTCTGTCTTGGCTGAAACACGCGGGATTGATCTGAAGCAGCAAGATCCAGCTTTTGCTACAATGGCCACCCTCAGCGGTGGCTTTTGTTTAGGGGCGACCGGTTTTCCAGAGGAAATTGGATGGTTATCAAAAGAGGCTTCTTTTTAATCTCGGGTATCTTGAGCCTGGCTATGGGATTACTCGGCATCGTCTTGCCTGTGCTGCCCACGGTTCCCTTTATTTTGTTGGCCGCTTTTTGTTTTGCCCGCTCCAGCGAAAGGCTACACGATTGGCTGCACAGTCATCCTTGGTTTGCCCAGCCTCTTGCCGATTGGCATTCCCGTAAAGCGATGCGTAAAGGATTAAAGCGAAGGGCTTTTTTGGTCAGTGGTGCCAGTTTTGCCCTCAGCATTGCCTTGGTGCCACTTTGGTGGGTGAAACTCTTACTTGCCGTTTGCTGTGTCTGTCTGTTGTTGTTCCTGTGGCAGATCCCCGAGCTGGAAGATAGTGAGTGATCCTGTAGACAAAAACGCCGACTTGTCGTGATTTTGTCATTCAGTTGGGGTAGCCTTGGCGCGCCTTGAAACCACCAGGGAAATTTAATGAGTTTCAACATTTTGCTTGTTGATGATAATAACATCAGCCAACAGGCTTTGGCCGAACTGTTCCAGAGCCAAGGTTGGCACTGTACGTTGGCCACCAATGGCATGCAGGGGCTGGCGTGCGCCGAGCGGCAAAACTTCGATGCCGTGATTAGTGGCTTTTTCATGCCTTTGCTCGACGGGCCGCACTTCGTCCCGCTACTCAGGCAACTCGACGGTTATGCTAACCTGCCTGTCGTGGTGCTAAGTACTCACAGCCAAGAGGAAGTGGCCGCCAGTATGGATATGTCCCAGGTTAATGGCTTTTGGAGAAAACCATTGAACTGTGACACAAAGCAACAACTCCTGGATCACTTATCGACAGAGATTGTTGCATGGCGGATTAAAGCGGCTTAAGCTTTAGCCGGATTTTTGAAATGCAGTCCACCTCAGTGTGGACTTTTTTGTTGTAAAGAGCCGGGCCCAGTGTCTGGAAATGAAGTATTGAGACTATGGCAATGAACTCCGACAGCTTAAGCCTGATTAAGCAAAGCATTAAAACCATTCCGGATTATCCTAAAGCCGGGATCCTGTTCCGCGACGTAACCAGTCTGCTTGAAGACCCGGTTGCCTACCAGTTAAGCATTCGTTTGCTGGTGGATCATTATAAAGATCATGGTTTTACCAAGGTTGTCGGTACCGAAGCCCGCGGTTTCCTCTTTGGTGCCCCTCTGGCGCTGGAGTTGGGTGTGGGCTTTATTCCCGTGCGTAAGCCCGGCAAGTTGCCAAGAGAAACCATAGCCGAAAGCTATGAGCTGGAATATGGCCACGACACCCTGGAAATGCATGTTGATGCCATAGTGCCGGGTGACAAGGTACTGGTTATCGATGACTTGCTGGCAACCGGTGGCACCATTGAAGCCACAGTTAAGCTTATCCGTCGCTTAGGCGGCGAGGTGAAAGACGCCGCATTTGTGATCTCCCTGCCGGACCTGGGCGGTGAACAGCGCCTGACCGAGCAAGGGCTCGAACTGGTTAAGCTGTGCGAGTTTGACGGCGAATAAAAGCTCAGCCCTGCTGCTTTGCGGGTCGTCTCGGTAGCGTGAAGTCATACCTCATGTTATTGTTTTACGATCCGCGGAGCTTGCTCCCGCAAAGATACTTTTATGGATTTTGGGGAGTTTCATGTCCTATCAGGTACTAGCCAGAAAATGGCGACCTGCCAGTTTTGATCAGGTAGTCGGCCAATCTCATGTCTTGCATGCATTGACCAATGCCCTGAGTCAGCAACGACTGCACCATGCCTATCTGTTTACCGGTACCCGCGGCGTCGGCAAGACCAGTTTGGCGCGCCTGTTTGCCAAAGGGCTCAACTGCGAAACAGGGATCACCGCCAAGCCATGTGGCCAATGCAGTGCCTGTCAGGAAATTGCCCAGGGGCGTTTTGTCGACCTTATCGAAGTCGATGCGGCTTCCCGTACCAAGGTAGATGATACCCGCGAACTGCTGGATAATGTTCAGTATCGCCCAACCCGTGGGCGTTTCAAGGTTTACCTGATAGACGAAGTTCATATGCTGTCCCGCAGCAGTTTCAATGCGCTGCTCAAGACACTGGAAGAACCCCCTGAGCACGTCAAATTCCTGCTGGCCACCACAGATCCGCAAAAGCTGCCGGTGACTGTACTGTCCCGCTGCCTGCAATTTAACCTAAAGAGTCTGGATCAGACGGAGATGGCCAGCCAGTTGCAGCATATTTTGCAAAGCGAAGGTCTTAAGTTTGAAACTTCTGCGCTGACGCTTCTGGCGCGAGCCGCCAACGGCAGTATGCGAGATGCCCTGAGCCTGACAGATCAGGCTATCGCCTTTGGAGCCGGGCAAGTGATGCTGGAGCAGGTACAAACCATGCTCGGCGCCATAGATGAGCGCCAGGTGCTGGCGCTGTTTGATGCGCTCCTCACAGGCGACATCGCCAAAATGATGCAGGAAGTGGCCAAGGTGCTGGCATTTGGCGCCGATGCTGCCGAAGTGCTGCGTAGCTTGCTGGAGCTCTTGCATCAGATAACCCTGAGTCAGTTTGCGCCGGCGGCGGCCAATCTGTCGCTGTTTGGTCCCAGAATTAACCACTATGGTGAAAACCTCACCCCCGAGCAGGTGCAGCTCTATTACCAGTTGCTGCTCAGCGGTCGCAAGGAGCTGCCTTATGCACCGGATCCCAAGTCAGGGCTGGAGATGGCGTTACTCAGAGCCGTTGCCTTTGTGCCGGAAACGCCGCCCAAACGCTGGCAAAGGGGTGAAGTCGCCGATCTGTCTGCCTTGGATGACAGCAGCAGTGCCGCTGCGCCTGCGGCGGTCGGGGCGCTGAATCAACCCCTGGCAAGCAATAACGCCGATGAGATAAAACCTCAAGCCGCCTCTGCTCAATCTGTTACAAGCCAGGCTGTCGAAGCGCAAGCCGAAAAGACGCAAGCTGCCAAGATGCCAACACAGGTAAGCCCGGCGGCTGAGACGCAGGCGAGCAATGTTGACTCACAGATGGCTGCCGATGAGGGCGAAGATGCAGACGAACAGGCCTTATTGGCCGAACAAGCGCTGCTGTTATCCCAGGCCGGTAGCATGGGGTTCCGGAATGAGGCCTCTGAGCCTGCTAAAGTGGCCGAGTCTCTGCCGGCACGGCAACCGGCTGCAGCTCAACCTCACAAGCTTGTGTCACAAGCTGAAACCTCGGCTATTAACGATGAGCAGCAATCCCAGGATGACTTCTATGCTGCCATGGGCTATTCACTGCAAGGTGAAGGGCAGGATAGCAGCCTGGATTTTTATCAGCAGCAGATGTCGATGGACGGCCAAATGCCATCCGCTGCTGACAAGAGTACCTCCGAGGCATCGCTATCAAATAAGCCATCAAGCGAGCCAGTGCCTGCCGATGCCAACATAGACTCGGGCAGCGATGACATCTTGGGTGATGATCTGCTCGATCAGGTGCTTGCCACCCGGGATTTGCTGCTCAGTGATATAGAGGCCGCCAGCCCCAAGGACGGTGAAGAAAAAAAGCCCTTGCTGGAGCGCCGCAGCGCGGCTGCAGCACCTGAGTCCGATGCTGTAGCGGCCACTCAGTCAGAAGCGGCAGCAGAGCCAGGAAACAGCCCTGAGCTGAGCAAAAGCCCTGAGCGGGTAGACAGCCCTGAACCAAGCAATAGCCCTGAGCCTTCCCAAGCAGAAGCGCAAACTCCTGTGGAGGTGCCCTCCAAATCTGGCCCAAATCATGTTGCGGCGCTCAAGGAGGACAGGCCACCATGGGAAGATGCCCCAGAGGGTGCGGTTGAAGCGGGTCGCGAGGCAATGCAAGACAGTGAAACGGTTCAAAACGTGGCTTTCCCACAAGCCGAACCAGAGTCTGTGCCTGAGTTTTTGCCTGAGCCTGAACCACAACCACAACATACCGCGCAGCAGACAGCACAGGAAGCTGTACCACAGGCGGTAGACGAGCCGGGACATGAGCTGAAAAATGAGCTTGGGCAGGGATCTGGCCAAAGCGCTACAGTAAATACTGTAAACACAGGAGCTCGGCCTGCATCCGAGCCGGGCCAAGCACCAGGCCCGGAGTCCGCTGAGGCCTTCGCCCATGCTCCGCCCAGCGGTCATCCACAGGATCTCTATTGGTATAAATTGATGTCCTCGCTCGAAATAGGCGGCCGGGTTCGGCAACTGGCGGTAAACTCAGTCTGTGAGCGGATAGCTGAACCGCTGCCCTTGCTGCTCAAGCCGGATCAGAAGCACTTGGCGGCAGATTCGGCCATCAAACAGCTCGAAGAGGCGCTTTCCAAACTGTTTGGGAAACCTTGCCGCACAGAGATTGTCGTAGGAGTAGATGACCAAAGGGAAACGCCGTTGGAAATTCGTCATCGTTTTCATCAGGAACTCCTGAGCGGGGCTCATGCTTCATTGATGAATGATGAAAACATTCAATGGCTTGTCAGTCATATGGGGGCCGAACTGGATCAGGATACTCTAGGGTATCCCCCTGAGCTGCTCAGTCAACGGGCTAATTTGATTGCAGACAAGGCGCCCTAGGGCACTGTGGATGTTACCCGCTTCATAAGATTGCCGCTCAAAGCGACTCTTGGATTGCCAAGCGGGTTTATTTCAGTAAGATTAGCCAACTTTGACCTGTTACTCACAACTTGAATTGAAGAGATAAAGCTATGTTTGGAAAAGGCGGTATGGGCAACCTGATGAAGCAAGCCCAGATGATGCAAGAAAAAATGGCCAAAATGCAGGAAGAGATTGCCCGCATGGAAGTCACTGGTGAGTCAGGCGCAGGATTGGTGAAAGTCACCATGACCGGCAGCCACAATGTTCGCAAAGTCGAGATAGATCCCAGCTTGCTGGAAGACGACAAAGACATGCTGGAAGATCTGATCGCCGCGGCATGCAACGATGCGGCTCGCCGTGTTGAAGAGAACCAAAAGTCCAAGATGGCCGAAGTGACAGGTGGCATGCAACTGCCTCCTGGCATGAAGATGCCATTCTGAGTCGGAATAACAGATGAAATTCAGCCCACTGGTGGATGAATTGATCCAGTCGCTGCGCTGTTTGCCCGGTGTCGGCCCTAAATCGGCACAGCGGATGGCGTTTCAACTGCTTGAGCGCGAGCGTAAAGCCGGGCTCAAGTTGGCTGAAGCATTGGAGCGGGCCATGAAGGAGGTGGGGCATTGTCAGTCTTGCCGCACCTTCACTGAGGAAACGCTGTGTCCAATTTGCGCCAGTCCTCGGCGCGGCAACGCCGATACCATCTGCGTGGTTGAAACGCCGGCCGATGTGTTGGCTATCGAAGCCGGTGGGCATTTCAGTGGCCGTTATTTTGTGTTGCTGGGGCATCTGTCGCCTCTCGATGGTGTCGGACCCGAGGAGTTGGGGCTGGCGCTGCTGGAAGAGCATCTGGCCAAAGGCGAGATTGCCGAGCTGATCCTGGCCACGAACCCGACGGTTGAAGGTGATGCCACGGCGCATTTTATTGCCGATATCGCCCATCGCTACCAAGTCAAGGTGAGCCGAATCGCTCATGGGGTTCCGGTAGGCGGTGAGCTGGAATATGTCGACAGCACAACCTTGGCATTGTCGTTCAACGGGCGAATGCCGCTCTGAAACTTGGGTTAATGTGCCTTCTGTGAATACCGGCCCCGCTTATGCGGGGCTATTTTTTAACTGTGACAGGTGTGCCTGCCTTTGGGAGAATAGTTTGCCGTCCATGGGTAACCCGAGTCATTGGGGCTGGTAGCTGCCTACCTCGGGTTTAAACACTTTCACTATACGGTTCCAACTATTGATGGCATTGATAGCTATGGTCAAATCTGTCATCGCCTGAGGGCCGAAACAATCCAGCACCTGTTGGTACTCTTCATCGCTGATGCTTAAACCGGCGGTCAGTTTCTCGGCCCAACCGAGGGCGACACCTTCTTCGTAGCTATAGATGGGCATGTCCCGCCAGGCATTGAGGCCAAAAATTCGTTCGGCCTTTTCGCCGTACTTCAGTGCGTCTTTACTGTGCATATCAATACAAAAGGCGCACTGATTGATCTGTGAAACTCTGAGTTTGACCAGCTCCCAGATAGTCACTGACATGGTTTCCGATGCATTGAATTGTTGGTGGAAGTAGCTTTCCTGTTGGTAAAGAATCTTCATTGCCTGTGGTGCGGCGTTCGCGTAATCGAGTCGTTTCATCATGATATCTCCTGAGATAGGGTCTCAGACGATAACCAGGCAAAGAGCGCAAAGATTGGATATTTCCGACATGGATGGAAATCGTCAATCGGCGTCCAGGCGATATTTTGGGCCATGTGAGGGCTATTTTTTCGACGGCTGTTATCGGTCTGTGTCCTTCCGCCCTTGAATTTAAAAATCGCATCCCCATTTAGTTAAGCAACTCAAGTTGGTTTAACCTATTGCGATAAACAAGGGAAGCTATTCATGTCACATCAAGAAACTCATGGTTTTCAAACTGAAGTCAAACAACTTTTGCATTTGATGATCCACTCTTTGTACTCCAACAAAGAGATTTTCTTGCGTGAATTGGTATCCAATGCTGCCGATGCCGCCGACAAACTGCGTTATCTGGCGCTTACCAACGATGCGCTTTATGAAGGTGATGGCGAGCTCAGGGTACGTATCAGTACCGATAAGGAAAAGGGCACTATTACCATTGAAGACAATGGTATTGGTATGACCCGTGACGGCGTTATCGAGCATCTGGGTACCATTGCCAAGTCAGGCACTTCAGAATTCTTCAAAAACCTCTCCGGTGATGCCGCCAAAGACTCGCAGCTGATCGGTCAGTTCGGTGTGGGTTTCTACTCGGCCTTTATTGTGGCCGACAAGGTAACGGTGAGAACCCGCGCTGCCGGTCACAAGGCCGATGAAGGCGTGCAATGGCAGTCTGCAGGTGAAGGCGACTTTACCGTTGAGAACATAGTCAAAGAAAGCCGTGGTACCGAGATTACTCTGCATCTGCGGGAAGAGGAAAAAGAGTTTGCCGACGACTGGCGTTTGCGCTCTATCATCACCAAGTACTCAGATCATATCTCCATTCCGGTAGAGATGTGGAAGGAAGGTTCGCCCGAGTCTGAAGGCCCGGATGGTGAAAAAGTACCTGCGACCGAAGGTCAATGGCAAGTGATGAACAAGGCCACCGCGCTTTGGACCCGCAACAAGTCTGAGATTTCCGATGAGGAATATCAGGAGTTTTACAAGCATATCTCCCATGACTTCAGCGATCCTCTGCTGTGGAGTCACAACCGGGTCGAAGGTAAGCAGGAATACACCAGCTTGCTGTACATTCCTTCCAAGGCGCCTTGGGACCTATGGAACCGGGATCGCAAGCAGGGTCTGCAACTCTTTGTTCAGCGTGTATTTATCATGGATGACGCCGAGCAGTTTATGCCCGCTTACCTGCGTTTCGTCAAAGGCCTTATCGACTCAAACGACCTGCCGCTGAACGTTTCCCGTGAGATACTGCAGGACAACAAGGTGACCCAAGCCATGCGCACGGCCATCACCAAGCGGGTGCTGGGCATGCTGGAGAAACTGGCAAAAGACGACAGTGACAAGTACCAGCAGTTCTGGGCCGAGTTCGGCCAGGTACTGAAAGAGGGCCCTGCAGAGGATTGGAGTAACCGCGAGCGTGTGGCCGGCTTGCTGCGTTTTGCCTCGACCCACAATGACACTGCGGCGCAGACGGTATCGCTGGACGACTACATAGGCCGGATGAAAGAAGGTCAGAGCAAGATTTACTATATTGTTGCCGACAGCTATGAGGCGGCGGCCCACAGTCCGCACCTGGAACTGCTGCGCAAGAAGGGCATCGAAGTGCTGTTGATGTCTGATCGCATCGACGAATGGCTCATCAACCATCTGACCGAGTACAAGGAAAAGGCGCTGCACTCTGTGACCCGCGGCGAGTTGGATCTCGGTGAGCTGGAAGATGAGAATGAAAAGGCCGAACAGGAAAAACTGGCGGCCGAATCCGAGTCTTTGCTCAAGCGTATCAAAGAAGCGCTGGGTGATAAGGTGAAGGATGTGCGGGTGACCACGCGTTTGACCGATACCCCAGCCTGTGTGGTGGCCGGTGAAGGTGAGATGTCGAGCCAGATGATCAAGCTGATGCAGGCCGCCGGCCAACAGGTGCCGGAAGTCAAACCGACATTTGAGCTGAACCCGACGCACCCGCTGGTGGCCAGGCTCAATGAAGAGGCAGACGAAAGCCGCTTTAATGACTGGAGTAACCTGTTGTTGCAACAGGCAATGTTGTCAGAAAAGGGCAGCCTGGCCGACCCATCTGAGTTTATCCGCTTGATGAACCAGATGCTGCTTGCCAATCTTAAGTAAGCCAATCAAAAAAGGGCCTTTATGGCCCTTTTTTACTCGGGAATAGCCCGACCATCCAACAAGGATTGCTATGGAAACACGTATCGAACTGACCCGCGACAATATTCAACAGGTGGTGGAAGCCTCGAAACAACAGTTGGTCGCGTTGGTCTTCTGGGCCCAGCAGAGCCCGGAGAGTCTGGGGCTGCTCGGCACCATGGAAGCATTGGCAAGCCGTTATCAGGGGCAACTGCTGTTGGCGGCCGTTAACTGTGAAACCGAGATGGAAATTGCCTCCTATTTCCAAATCCAGAGCCTGCCGACCACTTTGTTCCTCAGTCAGGGCCAGCCGGTTGACGGATTTGCTGGGGTGCAGGACGAGTCGCAAATTCAGGCCATGCTGGATAAACATCTGCCCGCCGCCTGGGAGTTGCAACTTGCTGACGCCAGAGAATTACTCGCAGGAGGCGATGCCGCTGCAGCCCTGGTGCTGCTGAAGGAGGCCTATGGCGAGCACAACGGCGCCGAGGTGGCCTTGCCCTATGCCGATGCATGCCTGTTAAGCGGTGATATTGCCGGTGCCAAGAGCTTGCTTGCCGGCATCAAGCTTGAAGATCAGGATGCATACTACGCCAGTTTACAAGCCAAACTCAAATTGGCGGAAGAGGCTGCCGATACGCCGGAAATCCGCTCTTTGCAACAAGCGCTTGAAGCGGCTCCGGGTGACCTGAGTTTACTTGGCAAGCTGGCAACGGCACTGCATCAAGCGCACCGGGATGAAGAGGCTCTTGAGCTGCTTTTTGCGCAACTGCAGCAAGATCTCAACGCCGGCAATGGTGAGTTGAAACAACAGTTTCTGACGATACTTTCAGCCCTTGGCCAGGGGAATGCACTGGCGAGCGGCTATCGTCGCAAGCTCTACAGTTTACTCTACTGATAGAGTCAAGCTTGACAGCCCAAGCCTCTGCCTGAGCGGTTTTGACCATTTTCAACAGGTCAGAGCTGTCAGGTTTTTTTGGCGTTTCTGTGGCTAAAGTCGAAGCCAAAAGCCTTCTCATGGGCGGTCAGATGTGCGAAGATCGCCGCCCTAACAAGAATATCAATGCGAAAAGAGGACTCTTGATATGCGCATTATCCTATTGGGCGCCCCTGGTGCCGGTAAAGGTACCCAGGCTCAGTTCATCATGGAAAAGTATGGCATTCCACAGATCTCAACCGGCGATATGCTGCGTGCTGCCGTCAAGGCCGGTACGCCTTTGGGACTGGAAGCCAAGAAGGTGATGGACGCCGGACAATTGGTTTCAGATGAGCTGATCATAGGTCTGGTCAAAGAGCGCATTACTCAGGACGATTGCGCCAAGGGTTTCCTGCTGGACGGTTTCCCGCGCACCATTCCACAGGCTGATGCCATGGTGGCCAACGGTATCCATGTCGATCATGTGATTGAGATCGATGTGCCGGACGAAGAAATCGTCAAGCGTATGAGCGGTCGTCGGGTGCACCCCGGTTCTGGCCGGGTTTACCATGTAGTCTTTAATCCGCCTAAAGAAGAAGGCAAGGATGACGTCACTGGTGAAGAGCTGGTTATCCGTCCCGATGATGAAGAGAGCACAGTACGTAAGCGCCTTGGCATCTACCACGAACAAACCAAACCTCTGGTGGATTACTATGGTGCCATGGCTGCCAAGGGTGATACCAAGTACAGCAAATTCGATGGTACCCAGAGCGTTGCTTCCGTCAGCGAAGCCATTGTGAAGGCACTGGGCTGATTAATTATCAGAACCGGTTCTCATAATCGAAAAAAGCCCGCTGCTGCGGGCTTTTTTTATGGTTTTAGCGATGTTAACTTGGCGCCATCTATCTCGGAACAGGAATAATACAGTGCAGGATACCCGTCCTCCATTCGGTGTGCTTTTAGTTAACCTGGGAACTCCCTCTGCGCCAACCAAAGCGGCGGTACGTGCTTTTTTGAAGCAGTTCCTCAGTGATCAACGTGTGGTGGATCTGTCTCCCTGGCTGTGGCAACCCCTGTTGCAAGGGATTATTCTCAATACCCGCCCGGGCAAAGTCGCCAAGTTGTATCAGTCTATCTGGCAAGCAGAAGGCTCGCCATTAATGGTGGTCAGTAAACAGCAGAGACAAGCGCTGGCGGAATTGCTTCGGGAGCAAACTGGCTGCCATATTCCTGTGGAGCTGGGTATGAGCTATGGCAGCCCGTCCTTGAATGATGGCCTGACGGCGCTGAAAAATGCCGGTGTGGACAGGGTGCTGGTGTTGCCTCTCTATCCTCAATATTCCTGCTCCACTGTGGCCAGTGTGTTTGATGGTGTTGCCGCTGCACTGAAACTGGAGCGTAATCTACCTGAGCTGAGGTTTGTGCGGGATTACCACGACAAGCCAGGTTATATTCAGGCCCTGGCAGGCAGCGTCCGTAGCCATTGGCAGCGAGAAGGGCGGGGACAAAGGCTGCTTATGTCGTTTCATGGGGTGCCTGAGCGCTACATCAAGGAGGGCGATCCTTATCGCAGTCAATGCGAAACCACGGCCAAGTTGCTGGCCGCCGAACTTGGCCTGGGTGAAGGCGAATGGCAGCTGTGCTTTCAATCCCGTTTCGGCAAAGAGCCTTGGTTAACCCCTTATACCGATGAGCTGCTCGAATCTTTGCCGGGGCAGGGAATCACAGCGGTCGATATCATGAGTCCCGCCTTCGCCGCCGACTGTCTGGAAACACTGGAAGAGATAGCCCAAGGAGGCCGCGAGAGCTTCCTTGAAGCCGGTGGGAAACAATATCAATTTATCCCTTGTCTCAATGCACAATCGGCTCATATGCGTTTTCTTGCTGATTTGGTGAAGTTTCACACTGAAAACTGGCATTAAGCCGGCGAGCGCGCACTGGTGCGGCGGTGGATTTGTGATAGAATCTGCCGCCATTCGGTGTGGTCGCTGGCAGCCCAGTCAGCCTGGCCTAAGATCATTATCAGGAAAGTCTGTACTCAAGCAGTGCAGCTACTCAGGGACGAAGACAACGAGAGCCCAATATGAAATTTCCCGGTCAGCGTAAATCCAAACACTATTTCCCGGTCAAAACCCGTGATCCTCTGCTGGCGCAGTTGACTCAACAGCCGCAACCTTTCAGTACCTGGATTTCAGGTATAGATCAAACTCTGGTGGATATCGAAGCCAAGGTCGAAGATGAACTGCTGCAGCGTTACGGCTTACCCAAAGGCAACTCGACTCTGATTGATGATGCCAGTGCCCACCAGTTGTATCATGAGCTCAAAAGCCGTGAGTTGGTCAGCGATGAGTTTGCCGGCGGTACTATCGGCAATACCATTCACAATTACTCAATTCTCGCCGATGACAGATCTGTGCTCTTTGGCGTGATGAGCAAGAATATTGAAGTAGGCAGTTATGCCTACCGCTATCTCTGCAACACCTCGTCCAAGGTAGATCTTAACTACCTGCAACCGGTTGAAGGCCCTATAGGTCGCTGTTTTACCCTGATCTCCGATGGCGGTGAGCGCACTTTTGCCATCAGCAAAGGCTCAATGGACAAGTTAAGCCCTGAGTTTATCGATAAAGAAGTGATTCAGGGCAGTTCTGCTTTGGTGTTGACTGCCTACCTGATGCGAGCCAGCGATGGCGATCAGATTGGTGAAGCGGCGTTGACCGCCATTCGCTACGCCCAGGAAGCCGAAGTGCCGGTAGTACTGACCTTGGGAACCCGCTTCCTGATTGCCGAAGATCCCAAGTGGTGGCAGGAGTTTATTCGCCAGCACGTTACTGTGCTGGCGATGAATGAAGATGAAGGTGAGGCGCTGACCGGATTTGCCGATCCTTTGCTGGCCAGTGAAGCGGCACTTGAATGGTGTGACATGGTACTGACCACAGCGGGTGCTTCGGGACTTTACACCGCCGGTTATACCAACGATGCCGAGAAACGCGAGACGGCTCATACTCTGCTTCCCGGTGCTATTCCTGAGTTCAACCGTTATGAGTTCTCCCGCCCGAAACTGAAAAAAGACTGTGACAAGCCCATCAAGGTGTATGCCCATATTTCGCCTTACATGGGCGGGCCGGAGAAAATTCACAATACCAATGGCGCCGGTGATGGTGCCCTGTCTGCCCTCTTGCATGACTTGGCGGCCAATACTTTCCATAAGACCAACGTGCCGGGCTCCAGCAAGCATAAACGCGATGGTTTGTGTTACTCCTCATTCTCGCAAATCTGTAAGTACGCCAACCGGGTGGCTTATGAAGTGCTGGCGCAGCACAGCCCTCGCCTCTCCAGAGGTTTGCCTGAGCGGGAAGACAGCCTGGAAGAAGCCTACTGGGAGCGTTAAGCTCGTTTCCACAAGTAGATTAAAAGACAAGTAGATTAAAAGAAGAGGGCGCTCAAATGAGCGCCCTCTTTGTATTTCCACTCTTTTTGTTTTTGGTATCTGAAAGCCAAGCAGCAAGGGCTAACTTGGCTTTGATACCCAAATCCGGATTATCCCTTACATGGGAGTGTGGTGTTCCTTGTGAAAGCTGACATTGTTTTTGCCGGCTTTAGGGTCATTGAAGGTCTCTTCATTGAACTCATTTTCCGACTTGGCAATCACCACGGTTGCGACTGTATCACCTGTGACGTTAACCGCGGTGCGCACCATATCCAGCAATCTATCTACGCCGATAATCAGTGCTATACCATCTACCGGCAGGCCCACTTGATTAAGCACCATGGCCAGCATCACCAGACCCACTCCGGGTACCCCGGCTGTACCGATAGAGGCCAGGGTGGCCGTGACAACCACAGTGATATAGTCGGTAATCGTCAGGTCGATACCGTAAACCTGAGCGATAAACACAGTCGCCACACCCTGCATGATGGCGGTGCCGTCCATGTTGATGGTCGCGCCCAAGGGTAAGGTGAACGAGGCTATCTTATTATCTACGCCCAGGCGATGCTCGGCCGTTTCTATAGTGACCGGCAGGGTAGCGTTGGAACTGGCGGTACTGAAGGCAAATAGCTGCACGTCGCGCATTTTACGGATAAAGGTGAGGGGATTCAGCCCTGAAAGCAGATTGAGCAGCACTGGGTAGGTGACAAAGGCATGCACCAGCAGTACGCCCAGTACCACAAAGAAGTAAGCGACTACGCTGCTGAAGGTCTCCATACCGAGCGTCAATGCCAGTTTACCCATAAGGGCAAATACGCCATAGGGGGCCAGATGCATGATCAGGGTTACCACCTTCATGATTACCTCATTGAGGTCCTCAAACAGGGCGGCAACCCGCTTGCCCTTGTCACCCACATGAGAGATGGCGAAACCAAAGATCACGGCAAAGATGATGATCTGCAGCATATTGCCTTCACTCATTGCCTGCATCGGATTGGTGGGCACTATGTTGATTAACACTTCTGCCAGGCTGGGGGCATCTTTGGCCTCAAAGCTGTTACCTGCAGTAGGCATACTGCTATGTCCAGGATGCAGCAATACCGCCGCCATAATCGACAGTGTCAGGGCAACGGCTGTGGTAAACAGATAGAAAGCCAAGGTTTTACCCCCAAGGCGTCCCAGTTTTGAAGGCTCACTGAGTGAGCTGGTACCGCAGACGAGAGAGATAAATACCAGTGGCACCACCAGCATTTTCAAGCTGGAGATAAAGATGGTACCGACGACGTTGAGAAAACCTTCGGTGATGTAATCCTCAACAAAGATGAAGTAGGGGTCTTGCCGAACTTGTTCTGAGTTCAGGTCACCATCGGGGAAAAAATGTCTCAGAAGAAGGCCGAATAAAATACCGGCCGCCATCCCGATAAGGATCTTGCCGGTCAGGCCTATTTTCTTGGTTGGAGTGAATGCCATAAATCTTCCTGTTTAATTCTTGTACTTTTGTTATTTGGCGCACTAAAGCCTAGCAAGAAAGCTCTCCCGAGGAAATGATACGTGAGTTAAAGTTTTTGGCAAATAATGAGTCATATAGCGCATTTGTGCTGGAAATGTTTAAGGAAAATTGTGTAATGTTGCTCTATAAGTAATACACAAGCAGATTGTTCGTATTTATTGAGTAACAGGGAGTCTGACAATGAGGTCAGCGTTTAAGTTTTGCTTCACTTTATTATGTAGTTTTCTTTTATTTGCCTGTGGCGGTGGGGGCAGTATTTCAGATACCGGGGATGGCTCGACGCCGCCAACGGGAACAACAACCGTCACTCTGAATATTTCAGATCCCAATATTTCCGCAGAAAACCCTGCGACCTTAACTGCGACTGTCAGCAATAGCTTAACGGGAGCGTTGGCGGGGCAACTGGTGACTTTTACCCTAAGTAACGAAAACCTGGGCACCTTCAACCCAGCCATAGGCACAGCCCTGACTGATGCAGATGGCAAAGCCGTGATTTCGCTGGCAACGTCCAACATTGCCGGTGCCGGTACTGTTAGCGCTGCAATCAGCTCAGGAGAGTCTGCCTCGGTCGGTTTCACTATGAAAGGTGATGGCGGTCAAGCCGGAGGTGGCGCGCAAGTCACCTTAACTCTTACTGACGTTGATGGTAATACGACAGACAGCATTACCAGCACATCTCCCGGTATTCTTGTTGCCACAGTAACCGGCCTGTCAAAACCGGCCATAGTGACATTCGATGCCTCTTTGGGCGATCTCCCGATAAAAACTGCGATTACGGATGCCAACGGTAAGGCCAGCGTCAGTATTTATGCAGGAAGTACTCCAGGCGCCAGTTCTGCCACCGCCTCGTTGGCAACCGGTGAAAAGGCTGAGCATGTCTTTGTGATCGGTGCTTCAGATGTACAGATGGGGAGTGGTGATCCTTTTGTTTCCGGAAAAGCAGCAGTGAGTGCAGCGACTCTATCGGCGGGGGGTACCGCTACGATTTCGGTAATGTTGCAAGATAGCCAAGGTAAGCTGTTTACTGAACCTGTCGATGTGAGTTTTTCATCAACCTGTTCCAAAAAGACTTCTCCTGAAGCCGTAATTAGTAGCCCTGTAACGGCCATTAATGGCCTGGCGACCAGTACTTATCTGGCCAAAGGATGTGTCGGTGACGATAACATCACGGTTTCTGCCGATGTTGGTGGCAAAAACCTGTCTGCTACCGGGGTTGTGAAAATATTGGCAGCCGACGCCGGAAGCATAGTGTTTGTTGATGCTTCCCCTGAGAATATCGGTATCAAGGGTACAGGTTCGGATGAGTCCTCTATTATTCGCTTTAAGGTGTTGGATACCAATGGTAATGCTGTTGCCAACAAGGCTGTCAGTTTCAGCCTTAATACCGATGTAGGTGGTTTGAGTCTCAACCCGGCAACGGCGACAACCAATAACGAAGGGATAGTACAGACAGTTGTAAATTCGGGCACGGTAGCAACTACCGTTCGGGTGACGGCTGACATAGATGGGACCTCTCCGCTGATCTCCAGTCAGTCCAGTGTCTTGGTTATCTCTACCGGTAAACCGGATCAGGACTCCTTCTCGCTTTCGGCTGAAACCCTCAATGCCGAGGGATGGGATGTAGATGGCACGGCAGTGAAAGTAACTGCTCGTCTGGCCGATGCTTTCAATAACCCGGTTCCGGACGGCACGGCGGTTTACTTTACAACAGAGGGGGGCGCAATTACTCCTTCGTGTACCACCACAGGTGGTGTTTGCTCAGTGACTTGGACCAGCCAGAACGCTCGCCCTGAAGGCCAATTACTGGTCGATAACAGCGGCTCCCGTAACCCCATTGCGGAGCTTTCTGCAACCGGTGGCAACTTCTATGGCCAAAAGTATGGTGGCCGCGCAACCATCACAGCTACAGCCAACGGTGAGGAGTCTTTCCCGGATACCAATGGTAACGGCCGTTTTGACGCATCTGAAGTCGCTGCATTTCAAGGTACTGATGTCAGTGGCCAACCTTATGATCTGGCAGAGGCCTTTGTTGATCACAATGAAGATGGATTGTTCAATCCTCAGCAAGCCGGTGGTGAAATTGGCGGTGAGAATGAGGAACTGATCGACTTCGACAGCGATGGCGTATTTGACTCGGCCGATGGCAAATACAATGGTGTATTGTGCTCTATCCCTGCCCATGACGCTTGTGCCGATGGCATTAGTCATTCTCAATCCATCAACGTTCGTTCCAGCTTGGTGATGGTAATGTCTGGCAGCACGGCTTATGCTACCGACCCAGCCGACATCCGCATTATTGATCGTGACGGCGATAATCTGGGAGGTGACATTGATATCAACGGTAAATCGAGTGCGACAGTCCAGTTCACTATTTCTGACCTGCATAATCAGCAAATGCCATCCGGAAGTGTGGTGACCTTTACGACATCTGCCGGTTCGGTAGCCAGCTCAGGAAGCTATACTTGGCCCAGCTCCAATCACAACGGTGGCCGTCAATTCAGCGTAACCTTGAAGGGTGCAGATGAACCAGATTCAGGTTCCTTCATTGTTAAGGTCAAAACTCCTGGTGGTGCAGAAACCGAAGTCGTTAACTTGAAGGTCAATATTTATTGATAAAATCAAGTGACCCAAAAGGCGCCATCGGCGCCTTTTTTATCAAGAGTGTTTGTACATATCGATTGGTCTATAACGACTTGAAATACGCGCTATCTACAAAAAGACCACTCATTTGAGTGGTCTTTTCATTAAGAAGTTGCCTATCTCTGAAACTGATAGACACTACCGAGCTTCATTATCTGGGTCAGTTCATCCAGTGCGGTGCGAGACTCGACTATCAATTGTGGGTCGGCCAAGTCTGCGGGTAACAAGCGGTCGCGGTAGTGTTTGTCCACCCAGGCGTTGAGGCGAGTAAACAGGCTATCGTCGAGCAGTACATGCTGATTGATGGCTGCCAACTCGGCATCATTCATGGCGACCCTCAGGCGAAGGCAAGCCGGGCCACCACCGTTTTGCATGCTTTGTTTAACATCAAAGTATTCAACTTTCTGAATCGGAGTATCCAGAGTCAGCAGTTCATCGAGGTAGGCTTTTACCGCAGGGTTCTCTGCACAATCGGTTGGCGCTATGATGACCATCTTGCCATCACTCATACTCAAAAGTTGAGTGTTGAACAGGTAGGATTTTACCGCATCCTGAATACTGACTTTGGCGGTCGGTACTTCAATGAAATGGATATCACCTTCCAGCTTGGCCCGGATCTCGGCCAGCTTGGCCTTGGTATCGACAAAGGCTTGCTCGTGATGAAAAAGCACATTGCGGTTACCGACAGCAATCACATCATTGTGGAATACGCCTTGATCTATCACCTCAGGATTTTGTTGAATAAAGACAGTATTGTCTTCATCGAGACGATGTAAACGGGCGATAGCCTTTGAGGCTTCCAGCGTTTGTCTGGCGGGAAACTTCTTCGGCTTTATGGCCTGAGGGTTGGTAGCTTCCTGGCCGTAAACAAAGACTTCGACTCCGGCATGACCATATTCCTGACACAGGCGGGTGTGGTTGGCTGCGCCTTCATCACCAAAACTGCTGTGTTCCGGCAGGTGTTGGTGGTGTACAAAATAGCGACTGTCGCTGAAAATGGCCTTGAGAATGTTGCCTGTGGTTTGCGGCTCGATTGAGCGATGCAATTTATCCACCAGGTTGGCCGGGGTAAAGTGCACTCGGCCATCATGGGTATCGGCGCTTGGGGATACGGTTGCTGCATTGGCGGTCCACATGCTGGAGGCGCTGCAACAGGCTCTCAGAACCGCCGGTGCCTGCTCGGCGGCCTTCTGCAGTACTTCTTTATCGGTACCGCTAAAACCTATCCTTCGCAGCGTATGCAGATCGGGGCGTTCTTGCGGTGCCAGCATGCCCTGGATCATCCCCATGTCGGCCAGTGCCTTGGCTTTTTGTAATCCCTGCTTGGCCGCAGCCTTGGGGTTGGCTGCCTGGGCAGCATTGTTCAGGGAGGCGACATTGCCGAACGACAGGCCAGCATAGTTGTGGGTGGGTCCCACCAATCCGTCAAAATTCGCTTCAAAATGCTTCATTGCTTGTCCTTTTGGGGTATTTGAGGTTGTTATAGGGGCCCAATCCAGGCCCTGGACTGGCCCCAGTATACTTGAGCTCCTAGGCTTAACAAGTCGCCCCACAGGGTGGCAAAAGTGCTTTTTCATCACAAATGCATAACTATTACTTGCTTGCAGTGAAATAATGAAATATTAGTTTTTAATTACGCAATATTATTTTGTACAAATTTTTAACCCTGCTTAAAAATTGAGTCGCCGGTACACATAAAAGAGGGATTAACTTGAAAGTCCGAGGACAACCCTCTATATATGGTGCCAATTTTCACCGTTCTGAGATCGTTTGGCGCAAATCACACTATGGGTAAATCGCTAGTTATTGTCGAATCGCCGGCCAAAGCCAAGACTATCAACAAATATCTTGGTAAAGAATTCATCGTTAAGTCGAGTGTGGGTCACATACGTGACTTGCCGACTTCCTCCTCCGCCGACGCCAACGGCAAGGCAAAAAGCGCAGCCGAAGTGCGTAAGATGTCGCCTGAAGAAAAGGCCAAGTACAAGAAGGTGAAAGAGAAAAAGGCTCTGGTTGCCCGTATGGGGGTTGATCCTGAGCACGGCTGGAAAGCCAACTACCAAATTCTGCCTGGTAAGGAGAAGGTGGTAAAAGAACTGCAAGCGCTGGCCGATTCCGCCGATGAAATCTATCTCGCGACGGATTTGGATAGAGAAGGGGAAGCGATTGCCTGGCATCTGCAGCAGGTGATAGGCGGCGACAATTCCCGTTATAAGCGGGTGGTGTTCAACGAGATCACCAAGAGTGCCATCCAGGATGCCTTCAGCAAACCCAGCGATCTCGACAACAATATGGTCAATGCTCAGCAGGCTCGACGTTTCCTCGATCGGGTAGTGGGCTTTATGGTTTCGCCGCTGCTGTGGAAAAAGGTTGCCAGAGGCCTCTCTGCCGGACGGGTTCAGTCGGTAGCCGTGCGTTTGGTGGTTGAGCGGGAAGCCGAAATTAAAGCCTTCGTGCCTGAAGAGTTCTGGGATCTGCACGCCCAGTTGGCGACCGCTACCGATGATGCTCTGACCATGCAAGTGGTCAAGCAAAACGGCAAGGCATTTGAGCCGGTCAATCAAGCCCAGGCGCTGGCTGCTGTGGCAGCACTGCAATCGGCCAGTTATGAGGTGATCGGCCGCGAAGACAAGGCCACTCAAAGCAAGCCCAGCGCTCCCTTTATTACCTCAACACTGCAGCAGGCCGCCAGTACCCGTCTCGGTTTTGGGGTGAAGAAGACCATGATGATGGCCCAGCGTCTCTATGAGGCGGGTCATATCACTTATATGCGTACCGACTCTACCAATCTGAGCCAGGAAGCGCTGGATAACGTCAGAGCCATGATTGCCAAAGAGTTCGGCGACAAGTACCTGCCGGATGCGCCTATTCGTTATGGCAGCAAAGAGGGCGCGCAAGAGGCTCACGAAGCGATTCGACCTTCAGATGTCTCTGTAAACGCTGCGTCACTGACCGACATGGAGCGTGACGCTCAGCGGCTCTATGAGCTTATTTGGCGCCAGTTTGTTGCCTGTCAGATGACTCCGGCTCAATATGATGCCACCCGACTCACGGTCAAGGCCGGTGAGTTTGAGCTGAAGGCCAGTGGTCGCACCCTGAAATTCGATGGTTGGACCCGGGTACAATCTGCGGTCAAACGCAAGAATGAAGATGAAGTCACCCTGCCATATCTGGCGGAGGGCGATAAACTGGATCTGAAACAACTGGATCCCAAACAGCACTTTACCAAGCCACCGGCGCGCTACAGCGAAGCCTCTCTGGTTAAAGAATTGGAAAAGCGCGGCATAGGTCGCCCTTCCACTTATGCCACTATTATTTCCACCATCCAGGATCGGGGCTATGTGAAGGTGGAAAACCGCCGTTTCTACGCCGAAAAGATGGGGGAAATTGTCAGTGAACGTCTGGTGGAAAACTTTGCCAACCTGATGAACTATGACTTTACCGCCGGAATGGAGCAGACCCTGGATAACGTTGCTCAGGGGCAACTCGACTGGAAACAGGTGCTTGATGGCTTCTACAAAGACTTCACCAAGCAGTTGCAACATGCCGAGCTGCCACCGGAAGAGGGTGGTATGCGCCCCAACCAGATGGTGCTGACAGACATAGCCTGTCCTACTTGTGGGCGCCCCATGGGGATCCGTACAGGCACTACAGGCGTGTTCCTGGGATGTTCCGGCTACGAATTGCCCCCGAAAGAGCGTTGTAAGACCACGCTGAACCTGACTCCGGGTGAAGAAGCGATCAGCGAGAGCGAAGATGCCGAAACCGAGGCGCTCAGGGCCAAGCATCGCTGTGGCATCTGTGGCACCGCCATGGACAGCTACCTGTTGGATGAAACCCGCAAGTTGCATGTTTGCGGTAACAATCCTGCCTGCCCGGGTTATGAAGTCGAGAAGGGACAGTTCAAACTCAAGGGTTACGAAGGCCCGGTCATTGAATGTGACCGTTGCGGCAGCGATATGGAGCTGAAGAACGGCCGTTTCGGTAAGTATTTTGGCTGCACCAACAGCGAGTGCAAGAATACCCGTAAACTGCTCAAGAATGGCGAAGTGGCGCCACCCAAGGAAGATCCTATTCCATTGCCCGAGCTCAAGTGCAGCAAGTCAGACGCTCATTTCGTCTTGCGTGATGGTGCCTCGGGTATCTTTCTGGCCGCCAGCACGTTCCCGAGATCCCGTGAAACTCGGGCACCACTGGTCTCCGAGCTGGTGGAGTACCGCGAGTTGCTGTGGCCCAAATATCAGTTCCTGGCCGATGCGCCGGTGAAAGATGATGAAGGTAATCCGACTCTGGTGAAGTTCAGCCGCAAGACTAAAGAGCAGTACGTGGCCAGCGAAGTTGATGGTAAGGCAACCGGCTGGGTCGCCCACTATCGCGATGGCAAGTGGTTTGCTGAAAACAGCAAGAAAAAGAAAGCCAAGAGCTAAGCTCAACTGAATACTTGAGCTAATAACGCCCTGCAATTGCAGGGCGTTATTGTTTGTGAAAGTGTAAGTTGACCCTAAACGGGCTGTATCGGCAGCCTGGATTATTCGGAATAAATTAATCGAGATAGAATTGGCTGAGAGAACTTTGGGGATGAGTTACTTGGCTGGCAGAGTTCACTTGGCTAGGCAAAACCGACAGCAGCAACAAAAAGCACCCAAGAGGTGCTTTTTGTTGGAGTTTACCGGTAGTAGCTTAAGCTCAAGTTGACGGCTTACCACTTCTTCTTAGGCTGGAACAACACATCGATATCATCTTCATCATTTTTCTGTTTGGGGGCGCTGGGCTGAGCCATCTTTTGCGCGCCCATGATTTCATCGAGCAGTTGCTTGGCTTCATCCACTTTTCGGGCAATAAAGGGATCATTCGGAGTTTGTGCCTTGATGGTATGCAGGGTACTGAGTGCCTTGGTGACCATCTGCCTCGATGAGCCGTATTGTTTCATGTAACTGGCGGCGCGGGCGCGTGACAGCATGCTCTCCACATTGATCCTGAGTTGCAGGCTGTCAATGCGTCCTTCTTCAGCGGCAAATACTGTGGGATCGACTTTGCCCTTGTTATGCTCGGCGCGCAAAATCGCCTTGAGCTTTTTCAAGGTCTGTACCAGCACCAATACCTGACGATCGTTGTCAGGCAGGCGAAAGTTTTCAATGGCCGGTGTTTGAGGGCCGCTGCTTTGCAGATTGTTGATCAGCGCCTCAAGATCAGTCAGCCTCCGCTCATAATCCCCTTTCTGATTGGCTTTGCTCAGGGTAACGGCGATTCTTGCCGCATCCTGAATACGCTTGTAGAGCACCAAAACCATTTGTGAAGAGCAAGGGAACATGCCGGTATTGGAGAGGACTTCTTCGGTTTCGTCCAAAATAGCCCGTTGGCGAGCCAGCTCGGTACGACGTTCGGCCTCGGCTCGCTCTTTTTGTTGCTGAATAACATTGATGCCGATCACCAGCAGAAGAAGCGCGCCAATCAGCACCAGTACAAGAGTAAATGCCATAGCCTTTCCGTAAATTTTATAATTCTGTTAATGCTACAATAAATCAATAAACTAGCCTAGTTATCTTAGTCCAGCATGAGGTATCTGTCCTGAAGATAGTTCGCATTCGTGGCTATATTCCTGTTTGATTTAGTTATTGCTTTATACTATAACCATTGATTATAGATGTCCGGCATTACAACATTCAAATTCTGCTCCTGAATGGGGCAGGAATTCAAGGATCTAAAGATGAAACTGCAACAGCTCAGATATATTGCAGAAGTGGTCAATCACAACCTCAATGTTTCCGCTACCGCCGAAAACCTTTATACCTCTCAGCCAGGGATCAGTAAGCAGGTACGCATGCTGGAAGATGAACTGGGGATCCAGATCTTCGGTCGCAGCGGTAAACACTTGACCCATGTGACACCGGCCGGCGAGCAGGTCATCAAAATCGCCAATGATATTCTCGGTAAAGTCGAAAGTATCAAGAAAGTGGCCGAAGAGTACACCAAGCCGGATCAGGGGGAACTGAATATTGCCACCACAGATACTCAGGCCCGCTATGCTTTGCCGCAAATTATCCGCCAGTTTATTGAACGTTATCCCAAGGTAAATCTGCATATGCATCAGGGCACGCCATCGCAGATAAGCGAAGCGGCTGCTCGCGGGGACGCCGATTTTGCCATCGCCACCGAGGCGATGCATCTCTATTCCGACCTGATTATGTTGCCTTGTTACCACTGGAATCGTTCTGTGGTGGTATCCAGAGATCACCCTCTGGCCAGCCGCAGTCAGATCAGCATTGAAGAGCTGGCGCGCTTCCCCTTGGTCACTTATGTGTTCGGTTTTGACAAGGCCTCGGAAATTGAGCGTGGTTTCCATGGTGCCGGGCTTGAGCCCAGAGTTGTCTTCAGTGCCACCAGTGCCGATGTGCTCAAGACTTATGTCAGATTGGGTCTCGGGGTGGGTGTAATAGCTTCCATGGCGATTGATCCAGTGATTGACAAGGATCTGGTGGCTATAGACGCCAGTCATCTGTTTGCTCACAGTACCACTAAGATAGGCTTTAGAAAGGGCAGCTTCCTGCGTAGTTATATGTATGACTTTATTGAACGATTTGCGCCGCACCTGACAAGGGATGTGGTGGAAAAGGCGGTTACATTGCGTGATGCGCAGTTGATAGAGCAGATGTTCGCCGATGTCGAACTGCCGCTGCGCTGAGACCACTGCTTAACAGAACCGTCCACAAGTTGGGCGGTTTTTTATGCAGTTACAAGGTTGGAGAAGTAACTGCGATCATTGCACCTTGGGGATTTTTTGACGTTCTCACTAAGCTCTTGGGTAAATTTCAGGAGCCGCTTCACAGTCTGTTGATCTGAATCAAAATTATGGTAATGATATTTATTATCATTTAAGTCTGTCGTTCAACGGACTTTCCGATGATTTTCACTCCCTCCATGACGGGGATCGCCAGCCCATCCCCCTTGCAGTTTGCTTTTAGCCCAAAACGTGCGCCCCATTCCCATGGCGGAGTCAGAGTTGAAGCTCAGCTTGATGCCGGCCAATGGCACGAGCTTTGGCAGCAAACCTCGACCAGCAGCCAGCGTGCTCTTTATCTGCACATCCCTTTTTGCCGAAAACGCTGTAGTTTCTGTAACTTTTTTGAAAATGGCGCCAAGCCGCAAAGAATAGCCGATTATGTTGAAGCCTTGAGCGCTGAGCTGCGCCGCGCCGGCCAAAATCCACTGGTGCAAAGCAGGCCTTTCCAGGCCGTCTACATAGGTGGCGGCACGCCGAGCGACATGACGGCCAGCCAAATCGCACTTCTGCTGCGTTCACTGACTGATTTCCTCTTGAGTGATGATGTGGAAATCACCCTGGAGGGGCGTCTCAACGGCTTTGGCGACGATAAATGGCAGGCGGCACTCAATGGTGGGGTTAATCGCTTTTCATTCGGGGTGCAGAGCTTTGATACCCAGGTGCGTCTTGCCGCAGGGCGTCTGGACTCGAGGGAAAAGGTCATAGAGCGCTTACAGCAACTCAGCCGCCGAAATGATGCACCTGTTATTGCCGATCTTATCTTTGGCTTGCCCTTGCAAGATGAGCGGGTGTGGCAGCAGGATATTGCCGATGTGATTGAAAGCGGCATTCACGGAGTGGATCTGTATCAGCTGATAACCTTGAGTGGCAGCCGTATTCAGCGCCAGCAGCAGAGTGAGGCTGAAGCGCCGCGTGCTGACAGTGCTACTCGCGCGCGGATGTACGCTTATGGTGCCAAGACTCTTGAGGCTGGCGCCTGGCAAGCTTTGTCCTGTAACCATTGGCGCAGAGATGTCAGAGAACGCAGCCGCTATAACCATATGGCCAAAGCCGGCGCCGAGATCATTCCCTTTGGTGCCGGTGCCGGCGGTAACATTCTCGGGTATGGCATCATGTATGGCCGTGAGCTTTCGGCCTGGCAGCAGGCGCTGAAGCTAGGGATCCGGCCACCGGCCCATATTACAGCGCCTGTGCCCAAAGGATTTGCCGGCACGATTAAGGGCGCTCTGGACTCAGGCTCCCTGGCATTTTCTCTCCTGCCTGACAGTCTGGTCGGTCACTTGATGCCGCTGTTTTTACGTTGGCAAAGCCATGGTTTGGCCGAGCTCAGTCAAACGGCTTTGAAGTTGTCTCTGGCGGGGCGTTTTTGGAATGTCAGTATGCAGTCGGGCTTGTTTGAATACCTTGAGCGCAACCCGCCGGCGGAATATCCATCTGTTACACAGGAACGGGAAAATTGTGCTTAAGGTCTGCAAGCTATCAGAAAAAGAGGGTTACGGGCATAGGAAATCCTGTAAACAGGGGAGGCAGTAATGAGGCGTTGCCTGAGCAACGCCTCATATGAGCTTTGGTGAACGAATCTACTCTTGCTATCCCCTGAGTCAGCGCAGGGCGGCACCAATCAACATTCGACGATATTAACCGCCAGGCCGCCTTTGGCGGTTTCCTTGTACTTGCTGCGCATATCTTTGCCGGTATCCATCATGGTCTTGATCACCTTATCCAGGGAAACCTTATGATTACCGTCGCCGCGCAGCGCCATACGTGAAGCGTTGATCGCCTTGACGGCGCCCATGGCATTACGCTCGATACAGGGAACCTGTACCAGGCCGCCGACAGGATCGCAGGTCAACCCCAGATTGTGTTCCATACCGATTTCCGCCGCGTTTTCGACATGCTCGACCGTACCACCCATGATCTCGGTCAGTGCGGCTGCTGCCATGGAACAAGCCACGCCGACTTCGCCCTGACAACCAACCTCGGCTCCGGAAATGGAGGCGTTTTTCTTGTACAGAATACCTATGGCCGCGGCCGTCAATAGAAAGCGGCTACAGACATCTTCATCCACTTCCTGAACAAAGGTGTCGTAGTAGCAGAGCACGGCGGGGATGATACCGGCGGCGCCGTTGGTCGGGGCCGTTACCACCCGATCGCCGGCGGCATTTTGCTCATTCACCGACAGGGCAAACAAGTCCACCCAATCCATGGCATTGAGGGGATCTATGTTGTTGCGGCCCTCAGCCTTGAGGCGGCGATACAGCGCCGGGGCGCGGCGGCGCAGCTTGAGACCGCCGGGCAAAATACCTTCTTTCTGATAGCCTTTCTCCACGCAGGCCTTCATGGTTTGCCAGATATGCCACAGTTTGGCTTTGACTTCACTCTCTGGGGCTATGCTGAGCTCATTGGCCATCATTAATGAAGAGATGCTCAGGCCATTGTCGCAGCACAGCTCCAAGAGTTCGCTGGCGGTATTGAAATCGTAAGGAGCCTGGGCAATGGGGGTCGCAGGAGAGGCGTTACGCTGCTGAATTTCATCCTCATCGAGAATAAAACCGCCGCCGACCGAATAGTAAGTGCGTTGATACAAACACTCTCCGCCCTTGAGGGCGTAGAGTGTCATGGCGTTGGCGTGTGCAGGCAGTGTCTTGCGTCTGTGGTAGGTGATGCCATCTTCGCGGGTAAACTTAACCTTACGGCCATCGCTGAGTGTCAGTGTCTGGCTGTCGGCCACCTCTGCCAGAATCGTCTCTATGCTGTCGGTATCGACGGTTTCCGGATCTTCCCCCATCAATCCCAGGATCACCGCCTTGCCCGTACCGTGGCCCTTGCCCGTTTGTCCAAGAGAGCCAAAAAGCTCGGCCTGCAGTTCGTCGACCTGTCCAAGTAAGTCATCTGCAGCCAGTTGTTCGATAAAGATTTTGCCCGCTTTCATCGGACCCACGGTATGGGAACTGGAGGGCCCTATACCTATCTTGAACATATCGAATACGCTAATCATTTGGTTAACCCTGTTGCTGTTTCGTTGTTATTTTAGTCATTGGGAGGCGCATTGCTCGCGCATACGCGGGTTTCGGAGTAACCTTGACCCAGAGTTACTCTGCCCATAGGGCAAGTATCCCATACTTTTGGCCTGGAATATCATTAGTTATTTTTATCAAGCTATGGTCGGATTAGCCTTGCTAACAATGGGATTGACCCTAGTCGCGCTATCCTGGCAGCCATACCTGTATCGGGGCTAACACCATTTCGTACCTTTTTCAGTCGCTTTCATGCGCGGTACCCTGTTGGAGATGTTTATGAGTCACTTAATGCTGGATCTTGCCTCTGTCGAGTTGACACCAGAGGAGGCCTCTGTCCTACAGCACCCGGCCGTTGGTGGCCTAATCCTTTTCAGCCGTAATTACCAAGACAGAGAGCAACTGATAGCCCTGATCCGTGCGGTTCGCAGTGTGCGTCCCGAACTGCTGATCGCCGTCGACCATGAAGGGGGCAGGGTACAGCGTTTTCGAAAGGGGTTTACCGAAATCCCAGCCATGGGCGATATATTGCCGGCAGCCGCAGGCTCGCTGGAGCTGGCGACAACCTGGGCCAAAGAGCTGGGCTTCCTGATGGCCGTCGAGCTCTTGGCTTGTGATATAGATTTAAGCTTTGCCCCTGTGCTCGATCTCAATGGTATCAGCCAGGTGATAGGCACTCGCAGTTTCGGCTCGAGGCCCGAGCAGGTCACCGCACTGGCAGCGGCCTTTATTGAAGGCATGACTGAGGCCGGTATGGCCGCGGTGGGCAAACATTTTCCCGGCCACGGCAGCGTCGAGGCCGATTCCCATATTGCCCAGCCGGTCGACCCGCGCAGTTACCAAGAGATTGCCGAGTGTGACATGCAGCCTTTTTCACAGCTGATCGCCAAAGAGATGCTCCAAGGCATTATGCCGGCTCATGTCATTTATCCCGAAGTAGACCCTAACCCAGCCGGTTTTTCATCTTTTTGGCTCAAACAGGAGCTGCGCGGCAAATTGGCCTTTAACGGGGTGATTTTTTCGGACGATCTCGGCATGAAAGGGGCGGCGGTAGCCGGAGACTATCAGGCCAGGGCCAGAGCGGCACTGGATGCCGGCTGTAACATGGTATTGGTATGCAATGACCCTGAGGGTGCCAGAAGTCTTCTGGGGGACTTCCCTTGGCCAGAGAGCAATCCTTTCCCGGCTGCAACATTAAGGGCCGACCCCGTAAAGGTAATGCGTGCATTACAGGATGAAGTACGCTGGGACCGGGCCCGCGAGCTGGCGGCCAGAATTTCATCCACAAAAAATTGATTTGGCACAATATAGGTGCAAACTAACTTGGTTAGTTTGAAACCTGTATAACCATGACTGGAAATGAGACTTGAGGAAACAAAATGATTTTGTATTTTCACGGATTTGATGCCACCAGCCCGGGTAATCATGAAAAAGTCAGGCAGTTACAGTTTATTGATGATGATGTGCGTCTCATCAGCTACAGCACCCAGCATCCCAGACACGACATGCAGCATCTGCTGAATGAGGTCAGTAAACAGCTTAAACTCACCGATGACCCCCATCCATTGATCATAGGTGTGGGGCTGGGTGCCTATTGGGCCGAGCGAATCGCTTTTCTGTCCGGGCTCAAGGCGGTATTGGTCAACCCCAATCTGTGGCCGGAGGAAAATATGCCCGGCAAGATAGACAGGCCGGAAGAGTATGCCGATATTGCCAGCAAATGCGTGACCGATTTTCGCAGCAAGAACCGTAACCGTGCCCTGTGCCTGCTGTCGACCGAGGATGAGGTCTTGGATAGCACCCGCAGTCATGCCTTGCTCAGCCGCTATTATGAAGTGATTTGGGACAAACAACAGAGTCATAAGTTTGCTTCGCTGGCGAGCCATTTGACTCAGATAAAAGCCTTCAAGCAAACAGAGGGGGTTGAACGGGTAGGATAAATATCCACTCATACGGTAAATTGAGTGCTTTTTGTGATCCAAGTCACGAGAGTGCCTCCGGGTTGTTTTTCAGTTTGTTTCGCTGGTTGCATCGGGCCATTGACTGTGTAAAGTTACCAACCATGGCGAGTTTGATACAGAATGTTACATTCGGTTATTCATACAGTGCCAGACCTTTTGCGTATGTCGCCCGATGCAGCTAACACTCTTTTGTTAGCTGTTTTTTTTGCTTTTTTGTTAATCAACTGCTTGATTTATAAGCATGGCAACACAAGGCCACCAAGACAAGTCTACAAGGAGACGCCCATGAAGCGGGTGCTGCTGACTGTGAAAGGCAAGGTGCAGGGAGTCTGTTTCAGACGCTTTACCCAGCAAAAGGCTCAGTCACTTGGGGTGACAGGCTATGTGCGCAACAAAGAAGATGGTTCGGTGGAGGTGTTGGCGCAGGGCGCCTTCCCGGCGGTCGACCACTTGATTGCCTGGTGCGAGCAAGGGCCACCTCAGGCTCGGGTCGATGGAGTGTATGTAGAGGAAGACGAGGCAGATGAGATCTACCTCGACTTCTCTATCAGTGATTGATCAGAGTTCTTCGCCACCATCGACTTGAGTTTGGCTGCCTGGCTGGGCCATACGCCTTACCTGTAGGATCATCCCCATTCTTGGATGATCGAAGTAGTGTATTTCCCCGCTGCGAATACGGCGATTCTGTTCCATGGGAATGCTGTAAAGAAAGGGGGTTTGCAGCTCAGGTTCGCCTTCTTGGGTGGCCAGAGATTTATAGCCGGCCTCCCTCAAATTAAAGCGGGTTTCCACATAGAGATAATGGCTGAGATAGATATTTAAAAGCCCATCGAACTCCCACACCGCCTTGGGTGTTTTGGGGACCATCAAGCTCCCAAGCGCTGCGTATTCCTCACTGCCCATTTGATTTGGTTCACTTAGGCCATTGCCTATTGCCTGCCCAGGCAGTTTGTCTTCCGACAAGCCATTCAAAGAGGAGCTTGAAGTCGTGTCCAACTGGCTCTGGGGTAAACCTGACTGCCTGAACTGCGAGCCAAAGTTACGGCCACCAAAGAGATGCATCGCCTCTGCTCTATGGCGGGGTTTCATCTGTTGCTGCCAGGTGAGGTGCAAAAGCCCTTTCAAACCGCTCTGCCGCTTGAGGGCATTGATAACACCGCCAAATTGGGCCTGGCTCTCACTGAGCAGCAAGGCGCCGGGTTGGCTGGCTGTGCTGCTGTCTCTGGGACTGATATTCACAGGCAACTGCTTGGGCATACGGATTTCCGCTTGCTGCTGTTGGCAAGGCAAACCGGCGGCATCCGCTTGAGTCGTGTTATCGGTCTGGGCCAGAGATATCACTTGGCCTGCCTGAAGGGGACGGCCGCGCTGTGAGTCAAAGGTATCTTTATTGAGAGCCTTATCTGCTGCGCTGTCTGCGGATTGAGATTGCCATTGCGGATCACAGTCTCCCACAGCCATGCTGCTTGAGCTGATTTCGGTGGCGACCTGGGGAGTGATCAAGTCTATGGTCTTGTTCAGCTTGAGCTCCAGCGGCGTATCCGGCCACTTTTCCGTGCTTGGCCCGGGGCGTTCAAACAGGTATACCTCGACTTCGTACCAAGGGTATTGTGCCGCCTGCAATACAGGCGAAAGTGTCAGCCCCAGAGCCAGGGTTGCCAGCATATTTCGATACACTATTTTTCTCCCACAGTGTGTTGTGCCAGTTGTTGCAGCAGTAGACCCACTATCTCCAGGCGTTCTTTACTGCTTTCGGCCGCCAGGGTGAACTTTAACTTATTCGGTCCATCCATTCGATAGATTTGTGGCTGGGATTGCAACAGGCCAATGATAAAGCCGGGATCGATAATATGATCGTCACCGAACTCTACACTGCCGCCGCGGGCGTGAAAATCCAGTTTCTTCAGCCCGAGCGCGGTGGCCTGATGCTTGTACAGTGTCAGTTGCATCAGGTTACGGGTGGCTTCAGGCAACAAACCGAAACGGTCAATCAGTTCTACCTTGAGCTCATCCAGCGCCGCTTCCGTAGTGCAGTTGGCTATCCGTTTGTAGAGCGACAGACGAATATTGACATCGCCCACATAGTCTTCCGGCAACAGCGCCGGGATCCTCAGCTCGATTTCGCACTGCTGGTTGAGCATCTGCGCCAGGGATGGCTCCTTGCCCTGTTTCAGCGCCTTGACCGCCGACTCCAGCATCTCCATATAGAGGCTGAAGCCTATCTTGGAGATATGGCCGCTCTGCTCATCCCCCAGCAATTCACCGGCGCCGCGGATCTCCAGATCCTGAGTCGCCAGCATAAAGCCGGCGCCAAGATCTTCCAGGGCATCAATCGCTTCCAAACGCTTGCGGGCATCTGAGGTCATGCGTTTCGGATGCGGGGTCATCAGATAGGCATAAGCCTGGTGATGGGAGCGGCCAACCCGGCCCCTGAGCTGATGCAGCTGCGCCAACCCGAAGGTGTCGGCCCGCTCTATGATGATGGTGTTGGCGCTCGGCACATCGATACCGGTTTCAATAATGGTGGTACACACCAACACGTTGTAGCGTCTGTGGTAGAAATCGGACATTACCCGCTCCAGCTCGCGCTCACGCATCTGGCCGTGGGCTACGACCACTCTGGCATCGGGCAACAGCTCGCGCAACTCCTCGGCGCGTTTCTCTATGCTCTCCACATTGTTGTGCAGGTAATAGACCTGGCCGCCACGGAGGATCTCCCGCTCTATGGCCTCACGGACACTGGCCTTGTCGTATTCGCGCACGAAAGTTTTCACCGCCAGGCGTTTGGCCGGCGGGGTGGCGATAATCGACAGATCCCGCATGCCGGACATGGCCATATTCAGGGTGCGGGGAATAGGGGTCGCCGTGAGGGTGAGAATATCCACATTGGCCCTGAGCGCCTTGATCTTCTCTTTCTGCCGTACCCCGAACCTGTGCTCCTCATCTATGATAAGCAGACCGAGGGCGTCAAATTTCACCTCGCTGTTGAGCAGCTTATGGGTGCCGATAACAATATCCACCTTGCCGTTTGCCAGGTCGGCAATCACCTGTTGCTGCTCTTTGGCGGTGCGAAAACGGGACATGACTTCAATCTGCACCGGCCAGTCGGCGAACCTGTCCTTGAAGTTTTCATAGTGCTGCTGAGCCAGCAGCGTCGTGGGCACCAACACCACCACCTGCTTGCCGGCGTTGACGGCAACAAAGGCGGCGCGCATGGCCACTTCTGTCTTGCCAAAGCCCACGTCACCACAGATCAGACGGTCCATAGCCACCGGTGACTGCATATCGGCGAGAACGGCGGCGATGGAGGTTTCCTGATCCACTGTCTCTTCGAACGGGAAACCCTGGGCGAACAAGGCGTATTCGGCCTCATCCAGTTCACAGGCCTCGCCGGGGCGGGCCTGACGGCGAGCGTAAACATCCAGCAGCTCGGCGGCCACATCACGAATACGCTCTATCGCCTTCTTCTTGGCCTTGGCCCAGCTCTCGTTGCCCAACTTGTTGAGGTTGGGGGATTCATCCGGCGCCACGGCGTAGCGGCTGATGAGGTGGAGTGACGACACAGGCACATAGAGTTTGTCGCCACCGGCGTATTCCAGCTTGAGGTATTCGGCCACCACGCCTCCGGTATCCAGGGTTTCCAGCCCCTGATAGAGGGCGACCCCGTGCTCCAGGTGCACTATGGGTTGGCCGACCTTGAGCTCAGCGAGGTTTTTAATCAGGGCATCGCTGCTGATCTGGCGCTGTTTTTCCCGCCGTCTTTGCTGGGAGATCCGCTGACCGAAGAGCTCGGTCTCGCAAATAATGCTCAGCTTGGGCTCATGGAGTATGCAGCCCTTGGCAAGGGGCGAGACGATTAACCCCAGCTGTGCATCCGAGTCGATAAACGCCTTGAGATGCGGGAACAGTACCGGGCGCAACTCTATCTTGGCCAGCAGCTCCATCAGCGCCTCGCGGCGGCCTTCGGATTCGGCGCTGAGCAGGACTCTGCCCGCCGAGGTGATATAGTCGGCCAATGCCTGCAAGGGCTGCTTCAGCTTATGGTTGACCGAGATATCCGGCAGCGCGCTTACTGCAGCCAATTGCTGCTGTTTTTGGGCATCCACCTGGCTCAGTTGCAATCTTGGCCAGCGCTTGAAGGCGGCAAACAGCTGCTCGGTCAACAGATATAGGTCGGCCGGGGCCAGCAAGGGCCGCAGCGGATCGACCCGCCTGTCTTCATAGCGATTGCGCACCTGCGTCAAATGGGTGTCGGCGGCCTGCTGCAGGTCGCCCAGCGTCAGCAGTTGCACATCGCCGGCAAAATAGTCGAATAGGGTCGCGGTTTCATCAAAGAACAAGGGCAGGTAGTTTTCGATACCGGCGGGCATCAAATGGCGGCTCACCTGCTGATAGATGGACTCGGGCTCTTTAACCAATACTTCAAAATAGCGCCGATAACGCTGGCGGAAGCCTTCTATGGCCCGTTCATCAGTGGGGAACTCCTTGGCCGGCAGCATTCGTACCTGCGACAGGGGTTCCTTGGATAGCTGGGTTTCAGGATCGAAATGGCGAATCGATTCCACTTCATCATCGAACAGTTCAATTCGCAACGGCTCGGCTGAGCCCATGGGAAAGATATCCAGAATCGAGCCGCGAATGGCAAATTCGCCATGTTCATAAACCTGGCCGACCAGATGGTAACCGGCGCTGACCAAGTGCTCGCGCATCTGTTGCAGGCTGTAGTTGTCGCCCTTATTCAGCAACATCACATTGGCCGACAGGAAAGACTTGGGCGGCAGTCGCACCATCAGGGTGTTGATAGGCACTATTACCAGGGCGCGCTTGGCACTTGGCAACCTTGACAGGGTTTCCAGTCGCTGGGAGATCAGATCCTGATGCGGCGAAAAGCTGTCGTAGGGCAGGGTCTCCCGATCGGGAAACAACCACACGGGCAGGGTATCACCCAGAAGGTATTTGAGTTCGGCTTCCAGTGTCAGGGCGGTTGGCGTATCCGCTGTCACCAACAGGCTGACACCTTGATGTTGGCGGGCGAGGTTGGCCAAGGTCAGCGCGCGCTCCACGCCTTCGCCGAGGCCGAGATGGCGGATCTCGCCGGCCTTTGGGGCACCCTCAGGCGCCAGTACAGAAAACTTATTCATTGAAGATGTGATAACAGATTCATTCTGAATGGATTGCGCACCATTGTAGAGATTTAGGATGGCTCATGCCAGTTGGGATCCTGACTGGCCTTACGCCTTTTGAGCTGCTTTTGTTGCACGCTGAGACTGGCCTTGACCAAGAGTTCGATATCGGCATCCTGGATCACTCGATAGTCGAGATCGGCCAGAAACTGGCCTTCATGGTCTGGGTCGTCGCGGCATTCCCGCACCGAGGCGATGCACTGCAAGGACAGGATTTCATCGCGAATAAACAGGGTCAGCTTGCAAAATGTACCGGCGTCCAGTGCCTGGGGTAACTGCACCCGCACGCCGCTGCCGCCAAATTGCACCCCGGGGCAGTGTTGGCCTTCGCGGCTCTCCTGCTCCAATACGTGCTGTAACACCAGATCTATCTTACGGGACTGGAGTTTGAGGTAGTCGACTATCGCCCGGCCCTCATCGCCGAGTTGCCTCAGCTGCATCAAACAGCCGGCTTCCTGCGCCTTGACCTCGCTCATCAGTTTCAAGCCGGTGGATTGCATCGCCAGCAGTTGGCTCTCGGTCGGCAAGGGAGCGTCCTTGGGCCAGAGGCTGAGATAGACATCGAAGGCGTGGGGCACGCTGAAGTATGGATTGGATTCAGGAAACAAGGTCCCGCCTCTTGTATTTACCCGGTCAATCCACCTATTATCGTGCCCACTTCATTGATTTAGCAAGCGCAGCGCACAGGACATGCTATCCCTCTCATGAATCCGGGACTCTCATTTTACATAGGTTATCGTTACTGGCGTGCCCGCAAGGCCAACGCTTTTGCTTCCTTTATTACCTTCTTCGCCGTCAGCGGGATTTTTCTCGGGGTGGCAGCATTGATTATTGTCAGCTCTGTGATGAACGGCCTGGAAGGCCAGCTCAAGACCCGAATCCTGGGGGCTATCCCACAACTGACGGTACATACAGACCACTCTTTTGACGACTGGCAGAGCTTTAAAGGCGATTTGCAACAATTGCCCGGCGTGCTTGGGCTGGCGCCCTCGGCGACCACCCAGGCGATGGCCCAGTCGGCCGACAATATCAGTGCGGTGCAGCTCTATGGCATCTACCCGGAGGCCGAGAAAAATCTTTCGGTTGTAGCCAAACACGCCTATCTGGATGCCTTTGATTCGCTCCGCAGCGGCAGCTACCGGGTGTTGTTGGGCTCAGAGCTGGCACGGCGGCTCAATGTTGCCACCGGTGACAAGCTGCGTCTGCTCAGCGGTGATGGTGTGGTGTACTCGCCGCTTGGGCCTGTTCCCAGCCAGCGAATTTTTGAAGTGGCGGGTATTTTTGAGATGGGTTCTCAGGTCGATGCCGGGGTGGCTTTTCTGCACTATGAAGATGCCCGCCGCTTGATGCGTCAGTCGCCAAAGCAAATTCAGGATCTCAGGCTGTTTCTGAGCGACCCCTTCAGCGCCCCGGCGCTGGCACCCAAGGTTGAACATTTGTTCGAAGATAAGGGAGTCGAGGTAAGCGTCAGCGACTGGCGTGACAGTTATGGCCATCTCTTCGCCGCGGTGAAGATGGAAAAGAACATGATGTCTTTGATGTTAAGCCTGATTGTCGCAGTGGCCGCCTTCAATATCGTCTCGGCGTTGGTGATGATGGTGGTGGATAAAACTGCCGATGTCGCCGTGCTCAAGACCCAGGGGCTGGGCAGGCTGGACATCATGACCATTTTTATCTCCCAAGGCTCTCTCAATGCCCTGATAGGCTTGGCGCTGGGCCTAGGGGTTGGCATAGTGGCCACCCTCAACATCAATCCGCTGCTGTCGACCTTGGGGATCGCCGTATTGGGCGCCGGGCAGAGGTTACCTGTGCAGCTGGAACCGCAGCAACTGGTGCTTATCGCCATCGGCACTCTGCTGATGACCCTGGCCGCCACCTTGTACCCGGCTATTCGGGCCGCCCGGGTAGAACCTGCGACTGCACTTAGATATGAATAAGAGAATCAATACCATGCAACAAGCCGCGCTCCTTGAAGCCAAAGCCGTCAGCAAGAGTTATCAGGAAGGCAAGCTCAGCACCAAGGTGCTCGAGCAGGTCGACCTCAAGGTGTATCCGGGGGAGCAGTTGGCGATTGTCGGCAGTTCGGGCTCGGGCAAGAGTACCTTACTGCATATTCTTGGCACCTTGGATAGGCCTTCTGCCGGTCAGGTGTTGCTCGAAGGCGAGGACTTATACAAGGCCTCGGCTTCCCGCCAGGCACAGCTGCGCAATCAGGCGATGGGCTTTATCTACCAGTTTCATCATCTGTTACCCGAATTCAACGCTCTGGAAAACGTGGCCATGCCGGGGCTGATTGCCGGTCGACCCAAGGCGGAAGTGCGAGCGCAGGCCAGGGCCTTGCTCGAAAGAGTGGGGCTGGGACATAGATTGGATCACACCCCGGCGGAGCTTTCCGGCGGTGAGCGCCAGCGGGTGGCCATTGCCAGGGCCTTGATCAACGGCCCAAAAGTGGTACTTGCCGATGAACCTACGGGTAACCTGGATGCCCACAGCGGCGAGGCTGTCTATGAGCTTATCCGCGAGCTGGCCTCGCAACTGGGCACGGCTTTTGTGGTGGTAACCCATGATCATCAACTGGCGGCAAGGATGGATAGGCAGCTGCAGATGGTCGATGGTCGTTTGTCGGCGCCGGAGGCGGGCCAATGACGGCGCATCCCGCCTTGCTGCCCCTGGTCATCGGCTGGCGCTTTTACCGTGCCCGCCAGAGCAGCAGTTTTATCAGTTTTATCTCTTTTGCCTCCACCGCAGGTATCGCCCTCGGGGTCGCCGTGCTTATTCTGGTGCTGTCGGCGATGAACGGCTTTGAGAGCGAGCTGGAGCAGCGCCTGCTCGGGGTTGTGCCCCAGGGGGAGTTGAGCCAGGTCCGTGAACCTATTCATGACTGGCGTCAGATAGTGTCGGACGCCGAGCAAATCGACGGCATCAGCGCCGCCGCTCCGCTGGTACGTATGCAGGGGTTGGTGCAAAAACCGGGCGGTTTTGTCGGCTTGTCTGTGGTGGGGATTAACCCCGAGGCCGAAGCGCGGGTTTCGACCCTGAGTCAGTATCTGACACAGGAAAGCTGGCAGAGCCTTGAGGGCGACAGCAATCATATCGTGCTGGGCCAGGGGATGCTGGACAAACTGGGACTTAAGGTGGGTGATCGCCTGACCCTCTATCTGCCATCACCCCATGGCAAGGGCAGTGGTCAACTGGCGCAGGCTCGCAGTCATTCACTGTTGATAAGCGGCAGCTTTCGTCTCGGCGGCGAGCTTGAATACACCACGGCTTATGTGCCCATGGCCTATGCCCAGCGCCTGCTTGGGCTTGGAGACGAGGTGACCGGGGTGAGAATCAAGGTTGAGCGGGTATTTGAAGCGCCGCGGCTGATTCGCGAGCTGGGTTATGCCCAGAGCCAGACTTTGTATCTCAACGACTGGACCCGCACCCAGGGCCACCTCTACCAGGACATTCAGCTGGTGCGCACCGTCATGTATCTGGTGCTGGCATTGGTAATAGGTGTGGCCTGTTTCAACATAGTCTCCACCCTGGTAATGGCGGTGCGTGACAAGGCTTCGGAAATCGCCATCTTGATGACCATGGGACTTAAGCGCGGCGCCGTGATGCAGGTATTTATTGTCCAGGGTGCGCTCAATGGTGTGCTCGGCTGCGCCATAGGAACCTTGCTGGGGGTACTGCTGGCCAAGAATCTCTCGGCCATCGCCAAGGGGATTGAGCAGTTGACCGGGCATAAGTTGCTCTCGGGGGATATCTATTTTATCGATTTTTTGCCATCCAGGCTCGAGTTGGCGGACGTACTGGTCGTGGTGGCTATGGCGCTGCTGATGAGTCTGCTGGCTACCTTGTATCCGGCGTTCAGGGCCAGTCGAATAGCCCCGGCCACCGCCCTGGCCGGGCGCTGATAAGCGACAGGCACATCCTAAATAGCAAGAACCCGGCCATCGCCGGGTTCTTGGTTTTGGTTGGCTGAACATGCTTTGGGTTGCCAAGTTTGGTCAGCGCTAAGACTAGGTATCCCTGAATTGTGCCGCTCCAGTGATGTTACTGCCAGCAGCAATTACTTGCGTCGTTTTTGCCACTGCAGATAGATGGAGTACTGCCAGGCACTCTTGATCACAAAATATCCCGTCAGGGCGCTGACCACACCCAACACCAAGCAGCCGAGCAGGAAAGGTGGGCCTATGGTACTGATGGAGGATTCTATCCAGGCCCAACTGGCTTCGAAGGTAAACTGCTGCGGCGGGTGATTGAGCAGCTTGGCGCCTATTAAGTAGGCCAGGTAAAACATGGGCGGCATAGTCACAGGGTTGGTAATCCAAACCAAGGCGACCGACACCGGCAGATTGACGTGGAAGTAGATTGCCAGCGCGGCGGCCAACACCATTTGGAACGGCATCGGCATCCAGGCAACAAACAGGCCTATGGCGAAGGCGCCGGGGGCAGAGCGGCGATTCAGTGCCCAGAGGTTGGGTTTGTTCAGCAGACTGCCGAAGATCTTGAGGTGTTTATGATTCCTCAGTTTCTCCGGATCGGGCATGAATCTCTGAATGATCTTTTTTGGCATAGGCTTGGATTGCTGTCTTAAATTACTCAATGATGAATCAATGCTTATCGGGCTTTTGCATCGCTGTACTCTCGGCCATGCTTTGGCCTTGGATACCGCCCTTATTCTCATTGCCAATTATTGCAGTGCTGCTGGTCTTGTGCCTCAGAGTCTTGAGCGGGAGCTGGGTTCCCAAGGGAAGTGCTTTGCTCTATGGTGCTTTGGGCGGCGTGCTGTGGGTCAGTGTTTACTGTCAGTTAGTTATTGATATTAAAAGCCTTACTGACTCATCATCCAGCTCTGAAACGTCTGTTACTCAGACACTGCGGGGCGAAATCATATCACTAGTTTCTGCAAACGGCGACTGGATCCGTATGGATATTCGGCCAATTGATGATAATTCTCCAACCCTGTTGGCACCCCTGGCCTCCATGTGGCGTTTGAGCTGGCAGGGGGATGCATTGCCGTCACCGCAATTGGGTGAGGTGTGGCAGTTTGAAGTCAAACCCAGAACCTTCGCCGCCGTGCTTAATCAGGGCGGCTTCAATCGTCAGCGCTATCTGCTCGGCGAGCGAATAGCTGCCAGAGGCCAGGTGATATCAGGTGAGCGGCTGTTGCCATCAACTGGGCTCAGGGCCCGATTGGTCACAGAGTTAACTCCAATATTGGCCGAAATCGATGGCGGCGATCTGCTGCTGGCGCTGACCTTGGGTGAGCGGTCACTCTTTTCCAAGGCGCGCTGGCAAGAGCTGCGCCAGTCCGGCAATGCCCACCTGGTGGCGATTTCTGGGTTGCATCTTTCGGTGGTCGCTTTCTGGTGTTATCTGCTGAGTTTTGGAGCGCTCAAACGTTGGGCACCCACCTATGGGCGGCGCAATTTGGTGTTGGCATCTTTGGCGGCGTTGCTGATGGCACTCTTTTATGCCTATCTGGCGGGCTTTGCCATTGCCACCCAAAGAGCCTTGCTGATGCTGTTTTTGCTGGTGCTCTCTTCATTAATGATGCGCTATGCCTCGGCCTGGGATCGGCTGCTGTGGGCGCTGGCCTGTGTGCTCTTGATTGACCCCTTGGCCAGTCTCAGCGGCGGCTTTTGGTTGTCATTCTCGGCACTGGCGTTAATTTTGCTGAGCCTTAACCATCAAGTTCATAATCCTAACGCTCTGGAGCAGGAGCAAGTGCTGACCCACTGGCCTGCCAAGCTCAAGCGCTGGGCCTTGGCATTTTGGGCGATACAGTGGCGCCTTTGTCTGGGGCTGTCGTTACTGCAGGCGGTACTCTTTGGCGCCGTGACAGTTCACAGCCTGTGGCTCAACTTGCTGCTGGTGCCTTGGTTCAGTTTACTGGTGATCCCTCTGGCGCTACTGGCACTGCTGCTGTGGTCGATTTTTTCCGCTCTCGGCATGGATGCAGTGGCACTCATGCCTTGGCAATTGGCGTCTCTCAGTCTCTGGCCGGTGCAAAAATTATGGCAGTTCAATAGTCAGCTTCCCGGCGGCTGGCTCATGTTGCCGCAGGCTCTCAGCGCCGCGGCGCTGTTGCTGTTTCCGGCATGGCTTTGTTGGCGTTTACTGCCCAAGGGGCGGGGAGTGGCCATGCTGCTGATATTGCCCTTTGTACTGCAGCTCGGGCTATGGCTTGGACTGCTCAAATCCAAGGGCTGGCAGTTACATATGTTGGATGTGGGGCAGGGGCTGGCTGTGGTGGTACAAAAGGGGCCTAATGCATTGCTCTATGATACAGGTGCGGCTTTTGGCGAGCGTTTCAGCTACGCAGAGCGGGTGATAGTGCCTTTCCTTGGCGCCAAAGGCGTGACCAAGCTCGATTTCCTTATTGTCAGCCATGGCGATAATGACCACGCCGGTGGTACCCAAGTGCTGATGCAGGCCTTTGACCAGGCAGGGTTGATAACCGATGTCCCTGAGCTCAAGAGCAGTCATCCAAAGCGTTGGCACAGGGGCTGCCGTCCGGGGATGTTCGAGTGGCAAGGGATAGAGCTGAACTTTCTCGGCCCCGAGCAGGCAGAGCCAGGCAACAACGGTTCCTGCGTGCTGCAACTCTTCGATGGACATCATAGGGTGCTGCTGCCGGGGGACATAGAGCTGGCCGCCGAGGTTGCCTTATTGCACAAAAAAGGCTCACTTGAGAGCGATATTTTACTGGCGCCCCATCATGGCAGCCGCACTTCATCTCACCCTGAGTTTATCGGTGCTGTGGCGCCGAAATGGGTGTTGTTTGCTGCCGGATATGGCAATCGTTGGGGGTTTCCCAAAGAGGAGATACGTTTGAGATATCACGCCTTTGGGGCCCAAGCCTTGATTTCCGGCGAGCTGGGGCAGGTGAGTATCCACTTTGATAGCCAAGGTTATACAGTGCACAGTTACCGCGAGGATCTGGCGCCATTTTGGTATAACCGCTTGTTTGGGTTTGGTATGGCAGGGAATCCAGAGTAGAATGGCGACTTTGTCATAAATATAGTTTCGCTGATGAGCACATCTCAACAACGTGAAGTCTGGACGGTTTTCAGACGTTTGCTGTCCTACCTCAAGCCTCTCAAAGGGGTATTTATCATCTCGATTCTGGCGTTGATCACCTATGGGGTTGTGGACGCTACTTTTATCGCTTTTGTGAAACCTTTTATTGATGAAGGGTTTGCCAATAATTCGGTCGTTGCCGGCGTGGAGCTGGGCACCTCCAAAGGGTTTAATGCCAGCTCGGATGTGTTGACCATGGCCCCCTTCGTGGTAGTGGGGCTGTTCAGTCTTAGGGGATTGGCCAACTTTGTCTCTACCTATGGCATCTCTTATATCAGTGCCAAGCTTATTCAGGATATGCGTCAGCAGGTGTTTGAACACATACTGTCGCTGCCTGTCAGCTATATGGACAAGGAAAACACGGGTTCCTTGATCTCCAAAGTAACCTTTGACACAGAGCAAATTGCCAGAGCCTCCGGCAGCGCGCTGATCACTCTGGTGAGAGACAGTGTCACTGTCATCGGCATGCTGGGGTTGATGTTCTATTACTCCTGGAAGCTGTCGCTTTGCATTCTGATCATTGGTCCTTTCATCGGGGTGGTGATTGCCGTTGTCAGTCGCCGCTTCCGTAAGGTATCGCGGCAGATCCAGGGCGCCATGGGGTCAGTGACTGCAGTGACTGAGCAGATGATCAAGGGCCACAAGAACGTGTTGTCTTTCGGCGGTCAGAAGACTGAGGCTGAGCGTTTTGCCAAAGTTAACGATCAAAACCGCTATCAGAACATGAAGTTGGCAGCGGCCCAGGCCATCAGCCAACCGCTTATTATGATCATAGGTTCCTTTGCATTGGCCTTTGTACTCTATGCTGCCAGCTTTGACAGCCTGAAGGATGAACTGACCGCGGGTACCTTTGCCACTATCCTGGGTGCCATGCTCGCCATGCTGCAGCCCATCAAGAACCTCACCCGGGTTAACGCCGAGTTTCAACGCGGTATTGCTGCCTGTACCACAGTGTTTGAGTTGCTGGATACTCCGGGGGAGTCCGATAGCGGCACTCACACAGTAGAGCGGGTTGAGGGTAATCTGCGTTTCGATAACGTCAGCTTTGGTTATCCGGGGCAGGAGCGTCTGGCGCTTGAGAATATCGACTTTGAAGTGCATCAGGGGCAGACTCTGGCGCTGGTGGGTCGCTCAGGCTCGGGTAAGTCGACCATCGCCAGTCTGGTGACCCGTTTTTACACAGGGCTGAAACAGGGGGAGATCACCCTGGATGATGTCAGTATTTACGACTATTCACTCAAGTGTCTGCGTAGCCAGGTCGCTTTGGTGTCGCAACAGGTCACTCTTTTCAACGACACCATAGCCAATAATATCGCCTATGCCTATCCAGGTGAGGCGACTCGCGAACAGATAGAAAACGCCGCCAAATTGGCCTATGCGATGGAGTTTATCGAAACCTTGCCCCAAGGACTGGATACCGAGATAGGTGAAAACGGCGTGATGTTGTCCGGAGGTCAACGCCAGCGGATCGCCATTGCCAGAGCCATCCTCAGGGATGCCCCTGTGTTGATCCTCGATGAAGCGACCTCGGCACTGGATACCGAATCAGAGAAGGCGATTCAAAAGGGGCTGGATAACCTGCGCCGCAATCGTACCTCGATAGTTATTGCCCACAGGCTGTCGACCATTGAAAGTGCCGATCAGATTTTGGTGGTCGATCAGGGCAAGATCCTCGAGCGCGGCACGCATCAGAGCTTGCTGGAAAAGGATGGGACGTACGCCAAGTTGTACCAGATGCAATTCGGAGGTTAAGTGGAAGCTCTGCTTAACCGTATCTGGTATCAGAAGCATTGGGCAAGGTGGTTGCTTTGGCCGCTTTCCTGGTTGTTTGCCTTGCTCAGTGGCCTGAGACGCCTGGGGTTTAAACTTGGACTCAAGGCCTCGCAAGCTTTGCCCGTACCCGTGATCATTGTCGGCAACATTACCGTCGGCGGCAGTGGCAAGACGCCTACCGTTATCTATCTGATTGAGTTGCTCAGGCACTATGGTTACCACCCCGGGGTAATAAGCCGTGGTTATGGCAGTGGTCAAACCGAGCCGAGACTTGTGCCCCAAGGCGCCAATCCAACGGATTTTGGTGATGAGCCGGCGATGATAGTGGCCCGCACTCAAGTGCCTATGGCTGTGGGAGTAGATCGTATAGCCACCGCCGAGTTGCTGCTGGCGTCCGCTGAGGTGGATATTATTATCAGCGATGATGGTTTGCAGCATTATCGACTGGCGCGGGATATTGAAGTGGTGGTGCTCGATGCCAGCCGCCGCTTGGGTAATGGCATGTTATTGCCAGCAGGTCCCTTGAGAGAGGGTGAATGGCGCTTGGAGAGTGCCGATTTCGTTATTCACAACGGCGCAGCCAGCGATACCGTCAGAGAGTTTGGTATGCAGCTCATTCCCGGTGCAGTACTGAGTGTCGCAGGGGAAAACCAGACTCAGGCCCCCACAGCGCCTATGGCGGTAAAAGCCATGGCCGGTATCGGTAATCCGGAACGTTTTTTTGAAACTCTCTCTCAGATGGGGTTCAAGCTCGAAGCCCAAGAGGTCTTTGCCGATCATCAGGCCTACAGTCTGAAGGCCTTGACGCCGCTTGGTGATGAACTGCCGCTGCTGATGACAGAAAAAGATGCGATCAAGTGTCGCGAATTTGCAAAACAACACTGGTGGTATTTGGCCGTCAATGCCAAGCTATCACCCCAATTCGATGCCCAATTGCTGACTCGGGTGCGAGAGGCAATGGCAAGCAAACAAAAGGCAAACCAAAAAGGACAGTCTGATGGCGTTTGATAAGAAACTATTGGAAATCGTAGCCTGCCCCATATGTAAAGGCAGACTGGAGTATGACAAGCAGGCACAGCAACTCATCTGTAAGGCAGATAGGCTGGCTTATCCTATCAATGATGGGATCCCTGTGCTGCTGGCTGACAAGGCCGAGCCTTGGCAGGAAAAGCAATAACAGCCCCTGTCCGATCCCCCCAATCCGCAACAGCGGATTGGGGTCTACATTTCTACTTCCCTCCCTGGCATCGTCTCCCTCTTTTGTATTAGTTGTTGTGTTTGGAAATTGTTAATTTCATTCATCAATTGTTTTTATCATTAAGCCTCTGTGGTATTAGTCTCTGAAAATGCGTTAAATAGCAGGGTTTTAGCCTAAGTGAATTTGCTTTAATCGCCATTCCCTAAGATACTAATAAGAATTTTCTGTGAACCACCACCAATTCTTGGAAGGGAGTCCTGTCCATGGAGCAACCTAAATTCAATCAATATGTTCTGCGGGTGCTGGAAGCTCATCCCGGGGAGCGTATTTGCTCGTTTGAATATGAGGGTAAAAAATACTGGCTCAAACAGGCAGAGACTCTTCAGGGGGCCATGCGGGTGTTGAAACCCAATCCTCAACTGGCGCTGGAAAAAGAGAAACAGACTCTGGAACATCTGGCCAGCCGCTCAGCTCCTGTGCCGCGCATTGTTCAGGCCGATAAGGGTTACTTTGTCGTGGAAGATGCCGGTGTGACAGTCAAAGACTGGTTGGCACTCAAATCCCAGGATCAGCAAGGCATGCAGCAGATCCTCAATGACAGCGCCGCTGCTCTGGCGGGTTTGCACAGTATGGGCTTGGCCCACGGCCGTCCGGCACTAAGGGATATCAGTTGGCAACAGGGACAGGTGACCTTTATCGACTTTGAAGCCAATCAAAAGGGTAAAGACATGCTGATGCAGCAGATAAGGGATCTGCTGGTGTACATTCACAGCTTATACCGCTACATGGGGCCGGCCAACGAGGCGATTGCCCAAGCGATAGCCAGTTATCGCCAAGCCGGTGGTGAAGCTATCTGGCATGAGACCAGAAGTTTCCTGGTCAGTTGGCAGTGGCTCTATCTGTTGCTGAGGCCGTTTCGCGATATAGGCGGCCGTGATCTCAAGCCCATCTATTGGGTGTTGTGGCATTTTCGCAATATTCCTGCCTGAACTTTGCCGAGTCAATAAACGCCTACAACTGAGAGGGCAGTTATTCCTGGGTTAATCCCTGATACAGGGTCTTGACCCAGCGCTCCTTGGGGATGAACTGCCAGCCCCATTCCCGCCATGCTTGTGGCAGTTCCATTGCCTGCATTTGCTCGAGAGTCATGCCGCGCTGCTTGCCCTCTTTCATCCAATTGATGCAGTCATCCAGCATATGTTTGAACCTCAGGAGATCGGCCTTGTTGGCCAGTTCACCATGACCTGGGATAACCAAGGTATCCTGATCTATGAGTTCAAGCACGGCTGCTACATTGTCTCTGTAGCCGATGACTGAGCCGCCGTGGTCGAGATCGATAAAGGGAAACCTGTCTTTAAAGAAGAGATCGCCCATATGCACCAGTTTGCGATCCTGCCATAGCACCAGGGTGTCACCATCCGTATGCCCTGGGCCCAGATGAATAAGTTCCAACACCTGGTTGTTGAAGTGAATTTTCAGTCCCTTGTCATAGGTGATAACCGGTAGCGCCTTCTTTGGGATTGCTTTCTCATTCAACCGCTTGAGCACATTCTCGTGGGCAAGAATGTTGGCGTTTTGGCCAAAGTACAGATTGCCCCCGGTATGATCGCCATGAAAATGGGTATTGATGACAAAAGCCGGGTGGCCCGGCTTGAGACCCTGTAATGCCGCAGAAATCTTCTCTGCCAGCGGCGCAAACTGGTCGTCTATGATGAGCAGTCCATCCTCCCCGGCACTGACACCTATGTTGCCGCCGGCGCCGGTCAACATGTAGCGACCTGGCAGCAGTTCATGAGTGGTTATCTTGACCTTGGCATAGGGATTCTCGGCATAGGAATTATTTTCCGCCGCGGCAGCCAAGCTGACAAGTGTAAACAGCACGAGTGATGTAAAGCGTTTAAGCAAACCTGGCATGAGAGCTCCAAATAGTTGAGTGCTGGGATAAAGCTAGTTCGCTATTGATGTCCGGGCAATAAAAAAGCTGCAATGGCAGCTTTTTTATCTGTTCAGCGGTGTTTTTGGGCTCAGGTCCAGGGCAGCAGGCGCTGACTGAGTTTGAGCGATTGCCCGAGCCTGATGGCCGCATTATGACGCAGGCGGAAGAAGGCCTGGTAACACAGGGGCACCAAATAGAGACTGGTCAGGGTGGAGAAACTCAAGCCGCCTATGATGGCAATCGCCATAGGTGAGTATGGCGGGCCACCGCCGCCTATCTGAGTGTCTCCCAGCGCCAGCGGAAGCAGGCCCAGCACTGTGGTCCCAACCGTCATCAATACCGGCCGTAAACGGGTGACACAGACAGAGGCGATGACCTCGGACAACTGCTCCAGTGGCGGCGTCATCTGATTGATTTGATCCACCAGCACTATGCCGTTGTTGACCACTATCCCCATCAGGATCAGTATGCCTATCATGGCCATCACGGACATAGGCGTGCCGCTCAGCCACAGGGCCCAGAATACCCCTGTGATGGAGAAGAGTATGCTGGTAATGATGGCGCTCGGCAGCAGCAGCGACTCAAACAAAGCCGCCATCACTATATAGATCATGGCAATCGCCAACACCATGTTGATCAGCATGACTGACTCTTCCTCGTCCTGACGTTGAAAGCCGCCTCTGAGTGAGTAGTCATAACCATGGGGGAAGTTGACATGCTTGAGCGCCGCCATGATCTGTTTCTGCGCCTCTTCCATACTGAGATCTTCAAGGTTAGCGCCTATGGATAGTGCCGTCTGGCGATCATAGTGACGAATGACATCGAATCTGGGGACAATTTCCACCTTGGCCAGACTCTCGAGCGAATAGACCTTGTTGTCCTGTCGCACTATGGGCAATTGTTTTAGCCGCTCCAGCGACTGACGCCAGTCGCGTTCAAAGGCCAGTTCGATTCTGAGCTCACCACTGGGATCGTGGCGAAATGAACGCAGCGCCGCGCCCCGCAGTGCCAAGGAGATACTGCCGGCAATATCCTTGATGCTCAGTCCCAGGCGGGCGGCCAGCTCTCTGTCTATCTGTACTATCACCTCCTGCTGGGCACCGTTGAGCTCTGAGCGCACATCATGCAGGCCCTCTATGTTGGAGAGCAAAGGGATCACCTGTTCACTGAGGCGAATCAGCTCTGAGGTGGATCGCCCGGTCAGTGTGACTCTGACGCCGGACTCATCGCTGCCCCAGCCAAACTGAGGCTTGGCAATGGAGAACTTGGGAAATCCTTCGCGGATCCGCTTTTTCAGCTCGGCGACATCTTCCTCCAGATCCGGCTTCAGCAGTATGGTGGAAGAGGCATCCTCGGGAGAGTAATAGCTGTAGACGGCATCTATGTGGAACTCTTCCTTATGGGCATAGAGGTAGTCTTCCATCTGGCTGACCATGGCCTCGGTGACCGCCAGGCTGTGACGTCCTTCCAACTGGTAGTTGATGTAGAAGCGCTCCTTGCTTTGGCTGTCCTGACTGTCCTGTTTCACCAACGACAGCGGCAGGGCGGTTGACAGTAACATCAGCAGTGCCAGGCAAGTAGCGGTTTTCGGGTGCTGCAGTATCCAGTTGAGACTGGTGTGGTAAGACTTCTGCAGCCGCGATTCTTTCTCGACCCGCTCAAACCTGAGTTGCAGTTTTGACAGCATCAAGGGGATCAGTGTCTTGGCCACCAACAGCGAGGCTGCCAGCGAAATGCAGATGGCGATGGCAACATGTTCGAGGAAGATAGTCAGCTCCACTTTAACCCCGAAAATATTCGGCAGGAACACTATCGCCGTGGTCAGGGTGCCGGCCAGCACCGCCAGCGCCACCTTGTCGACCCCGTTGAGGATTGCCCGATCGCCAGTGTTGTTGGGGCTGTCATCAGTATTGTTATCGACAGCGCCATGTTGCTGCTCCTGCAACACACTCTCTGTGACCACCACGGCATTATCAATCAGCATACCTATCGCCAGCAACAGCCCCATCATAGAGAGGATATTGAGGCTGTAGCCGAGAAAGTACATGCCGGCCAATGTCATACAGATGGAGATGGGCACGGAAGAAACCACCACCAGGGTCATGCGCAGGTTACGCAGGAACAGGTACAGCACGGCAAAGGAGAGCAGGGCGCCCAGCAGGCCGGACATCAACAAGTCCTTGAGCGACGATTTCACTCCATGGGCCTGATCTTCCATGATAAACAGCTTGATCCCCTGAAATTGCTTATCCTCTCTTGCGGCCTCAATCACTTTAAGCACCCTGGTCGAAACCTCCACCAGATTGGCACCGGATTCCTTGAACACATCCAGGCCGACGGCATATTTCTTATCCAGATGGCGGCCCTCGGTGGCTTCAGGCAGGGCGAAATTGACTTCGCTGATATCGCCCAGGGTCAAACCCGGCAGTAATACCAGCGCCTTGATCTCTTCGAGATTACGGAACTCGCCCTTGGGAGACACCTGATAGACCCGGCCGTTGTCCCTCAGGTTGCCGCCGCTTATCACAAAGTTTTCTGCCGCCAGACGCTTGTGAATGGCGGGAACACTCATGCCACTGGCAGCCAGGCGCTGGGCATCGAGACGTATCTCTATCTGTTTTTGCTCCACGCCATAGAGGGTGACCTTGGAGACGCCTTCCACCCGCTCCAGTGGCCGTTTGAGCTGTTTTTCCAGCAGATCGAAGGCGCCGGAGAGTTCCCGCTCACTGGAGATCCTGATATTCAGCATAGGCATGTCGGCGGTGGAGAACTGCATGATAAACACCCGCTCCACGTCGGTTGGCAGCAGATGGCGCACCGCATCCACCTTCTCCCGCGCCTCCAGGCTGCGGGCGGCGACGTTTTCACCCCACTTCATTCTCACTTCTATCTCGCTGCCATCCTGGCTGGAACGTGAGCGCAGCTCATCGAGTCCCCCCATGGTGGCGAGTGACTCTTCCAGGACATTGGTGATGTCGCGTTCCACTTCCGCCGGAGAGGAGCCTTTGTAAGGCACCTGGATAAAGATTCGCGGTATCTCTATCCCGGGGAACATCTCCAGCGGCAGCAAGCGGCTGGCGGCCAGACCAAAGAGCAGAATGGCCACAAAGAACGTGCTGGTGGTCACCGGGCGCTTGAGCGCCAGTTTGGTCAGGTTCATGCGCCTTCTCCCATGGTGGCCGGCTCGGCGTACTGTTTGCGGTCGAACAGGGCATAGAGCACAGGAATAACCACCAGAGTCAGCAGAGTCGACAGGCTGAGGCCGAAAATGACAGTGATCGCCATGGGGGCACGCACTTCACTGCCGTCCCCTAAGCCTATTGCCATGGGCAGCAGCCCCAGATTAGTGGTCAGTGTGGTCATCAGTATGGGTCTTAAACGCGATGCTGCCGCTTGCTTGATGGCGTCGAGACGTTGTTTGCCGCTTTGCCTGAGCTGATTGATCCTGTCTACCAATACTATGGCGTTATTGACCACTATCCCGGCCAGCATGATAAGGCCGATAAAGACGATGACAGACAACTGGGTGCCGGTTATTGCCAGGCCGTAGATACTGCCGCTCAGTGCCATAGGTACAGCCATCAGGATAAGCAAGGGGTGCAGCAATGACTCAAACTGACTGGCCATCACCAGATAAACCAGGAATACCGCCAAGATCAGCGCTATCTTCAACGACTGGAACGAATGCTCCATCTCTTCATTCTGACCGCCGAATCGGCTCTGCACCGAGGCGGGCAGCGTCAGTTGGCTGAGAATACGCTTGGCACTGGCCACCGCCTGATTGAGATCGCCATAGGCCAGATTGGCCGACACTATGGCTACCCGCTGCTGGCTGATGCGATTGATTGCCGAAGGTCCCAGAGTCAACGAGACATCGGCCACGGCGCTCAAGGGGATGGGCTGCGGGCTGGATGGGTTGATCAGCATGGCATCGATATCGCTTATCTGATTGCGTTCATCCAACTCGCTGCGCACTAGAATATCTATCTTGCGCTCCCTGAGAGTGTATTTGCTGGCTACGGTACCGCCAACCCGCTGGGCTATGCTGGTGGCCACGGTTGGTGCATCCAGGCCAAGGGCGGCCATTCTGGCGTGATCAAAACGGATACTCAGCTCCGGCTGACCGTCACGCAGGCTGCTGCTGACATCGACAAAGCGGGGATCGCCCTCCAGCGCCTTAACCAGTGAAGCGGCCGAGGTTTTCAACTGTTCCAGTTCATAGCCGGACAACTCTATCTCCAGCGGAGTCTTGAAGCTGAACAGCTCGGGATATTGGATCTGCGCTTCCAGCTCGGGAATAGTGCGCAAAGTGCTGCGCAGTTTGGCGGCAACTTGGTCAAACGCGCGGTGATCGGCCAGCACCACCTGCAGACGCCCCCAGTTTTCACCGCCGCGCCGGGTATCCGAGGTCATAAGACCGCCGCTGCCGGCCTGGCTGTATGCGTGTTTCACTTCCTCTCTGTCTTTGATAGCCAGCGCCAGACGCTGCAATACGGCATCGGTTTGGCTCACCTCACTGCCGGGAGGCAGCAGGATTTCCACATAGAATTCGCCTTGATTCATCGGTGGGATCAGCTCCATTCCCAGGCGGCTCATCAAGACGCCAGAGATGGCGGTGACCGCAATGGCCAGCGCCAGAGTGATGCCACGGAACTTGAGCGCCAGGTTCAGCAGCGGCCGATAGCCATCGGCCAGCCAGCCGTAGCAAAGGTTAAACAGTCTGGACAGCGGCTTCATCACCAGGGATACCAGCCACACCAGCAGCCGGGTGACGATTAATACCAGCGTCAGCAGCAATCTTGGCAGATAGCTGAGCAGCAACAGGAAAGGGAAGGTAAACACAGTGGCGCTGTAATGCTTGAGCTTGCCAAGCTTACCCGCCGGAGGTTGCGGTTTGTCCCGCTTGACCAGTTCCGGCAACATTGTGAAGCCTTCGCGGGAAGCCAGCATAGGAATTGAGGTGAGGGCAACCAGCAAAGAGGCCAGCAGGGCGAAAGTAACGGTCAGGGCCTGATCGGCAAACAGGGCTCCGGCAATGCCGTCGACAAATACCAAGGGCACAAATACCGCCAGCGTGGTCAGGGTAGAGGCAAAAATCGCCCCGGCCACCTCTTTGGTTCCTGTGATGGCGGCCTGACGGCGATCCATCCCCTGAGCCTTGCACCTGTCGATGTTTTCCAGCACCACGATGGCGTTATCCACCAACAGCCCCACCGCCAGCGCGATACCGCCGAGCGACATGATGTTAAGACTGATATTGGCAAAATACATCATGTTAAAGGTGGCTATCACAGAGAAGGGGATAGAGATGGAGATGATCAGGGTAGGGATGATGTCTCGAAGGAACAGGTAGATCATCAGCATCGCGAGCAGACTGCCGATAAGGGCTGATGAAGTCACTTCACTGACGGCGCTTTCGATAAACTCCGACTGATCGTAAATTATCTCGGGCACTGGCGTGGCGCTGTCTTTGGCCTCAGAGCGCATCTGTTGCAACTGGCTCTTAAGCTTATTGGCTACGGCTACTGTATTGGCATCGCCCTCCTTATAGATGGCGAGCTCAATGGACTCCTTGCCGCCGATGCGAGTAATATCGCTGCGCTCTTTAAAGGCATCCGTCACCTCGGCTATCTCGCCAAGACGTACCAGGGTATTGCCCTTTTGATAGACAATCACATTGGCCAGCTCATCGAGGGAGTGGAACTGGTTAACGGTGCGCACCAGATATTCGCGGTCGCCCTGGATCACCTTACCGGCAGAAAGGTTGACGTTTTCTTCACTGATACGGTTGCGAATGGCTTCGCTGCTGAGATCCAGCTGCGCCAGTTTCTCTTGATTGAGCAGAATATGCACTTCCTGCTCCAGCCCGCCGGAAAGGCGCACGGCAGCGACTCCGGAAAGCGACTCGAGATCCCGCTTAAGCTCCTCTTCGGCATAAGTCCGCAGCCGCTTGAGCTCGGCTTCTGTGGCCTTGGGGGCCGGCAGTGCCAGGCGCATGATGGGATCGAGATTGGGGTTAAAGCGCAGCAACAAAGGCTTTTTCACATCCAGTGGCAGCTCTATGGTGTCGAGCTTTTCCCGCACATCGAGACTGGCCATATCCATCTCTGTGCCCCATTCAAATTCGAGCACCACATCGGACATACCGGAGCGGGAAATCGAACTTATCTGCCTCAGCCCTTTAACAATACCGACCGCTTCCTCGATAGGTTTGGAGATAAGCTGCTCCACCTCCACGGGTGCAGCTCCCTCGTATAGGGTACGTATGGTGAGTGTGGGGTAGCTCAAGTCAGGCAACAGCTTTACCGCCAGACGGGAGAAACCCACCATGCCGAACAGGATAACGGCCAGCATAAACATCCAGACGGTCACCGGACGCTTGACCGAAGTGGTAATAATAGACATAAGAGGTGGTCCTTGTGACAGTTAGTTGGCCTTGGCCAGATCCAGCGGAGCTATCACTTCCACCAATGATTGATCCTTGAGATTGTGTTGACCGCGAACCACCACCTGTTCACCCGGACTTATGCCCTCGGTGATTTCCACTTTATCGTCCTGGCGGTAACCCAGTTTGACCTCGCGGCGCTGCGCCTTGCCCTCTTCGATCACATAGAGCGCCTTGCGATCATCCTGATTGATGACGGCGTTATAGGGCACCACTATCACATTATCGTGGGTGTCGTATCTGAGTTCGACCCGGGTAAACATCCCGGCCTTGAGACTGGCATCCTGATTGGGGATCGAAAGAGTTACCTTGAAAGTACCGCTGGTAGCTTCCACCACAGGGCTTATTCTGAGTACCTTGGCCGCCACTTGCTGCTGGCGGGAACTGATGACTTCGGCTTCCTGGCCTATGCGCAAACTGCTCAGTTGCTGCTCCGGCAGATTGACTATGCCGTAGAGCTCATCCTGATTGACCAGGTAGAACAGCTCTTCAAACTCCTTGGCCATATTGCCCTGTTTGACAAAACGTTTGGCGACGACGCCATCTATGGGAGAGCGGATTTGGCTTTCTTCCACCTGCAGTTTGGCCAAGTCCCGACGCGCCTTGGCGGCTTGCAGGTTGAATTCCAGTTTGGCCATGGCATCGGCACTGACAAACTCACGGTTATTCATTTTCTTCAGCCGGTTGAGCTCCTGCTCGATGATTTGCACCTCGGCTTCGGCCTTATCCAGTTCATAACGTTGGCGACGGGAGTCTATCACCGCCAGCAACTGCCCCTTGGTGACTCTGTCACCTTCCTCGACTTGCAGAGCCTCTATCAACCCGGCAATACGGCTGACCACATGAGCTTCTTGTGGCGCTTCCAGTGTGGCTGTGGTGGCGTAGAAGGAGGAAACCTGGCCTTGAGTGACTATGCTGGTCTCGACCGGAATGGCAAAGGCTTGTTGTTCTTCTTCCTGCTGCTGTTCGCTGCAGCCGCTGGCCAAAGACCCAAGCAGCAAAACAGTGCTCAGGGTGTAGGTGAGGTTACGCTTCATGTGAAAGTCCTTATCTTGATCTTTGTTGCGATAAAGCAAAACCAATGCCAATTTTTAATTTCCTTTTAAAACAATGACTAATGATATTTTGGTGTCTACCTTATTGAGGTGTTTGATGCCGATGTAGCAAAAAAGTTTATTTTGTGATGATTTTTACCAATGTTGCTCAGTATAGCGTCTGCGCAAGCGGCTGAGTTGAGGCCTGGGAAGTGACCGCACTGCGCTGAGCTGATGGTGTAATACAGTTCACGGCAAGCGAGGGAATCACTCATTCGCTAAAGGCGGCGCTATTGAGGCTTGGTAACATGAAGCGGGCACTAAGGGTTGGTGACATTAAGAGTTAGTGGCATTAAGAGTTGTACTGGATGCGGCTTTAGCGGGTGAACCGGCTTTTGAGAGGTGAGACAACAGCAAGTGAGCTTAAGATATAGTGGGTTAGGCGAAGGCCAATTTGCAGAACAAGGCTAGCAGCTGGCTGTCGAAAGCGAAGCCTGGCTGGTTTCCCCTTGATCACGCGACATGCTTGAACACAAAAAAGGCGCCCAAGGCGCCTTTTTTCAATGAGTTAGACTTAGCGTTGTCAGGCTCAGCGTTTGTCCAGTTCCACGAAGTCGCGGGATGTGGCACCTGTGTAGAGCTGACGTGGACGGCTGATCTTGTGACCAGGCTGATCCAGCATCTCTTTCCAGTGAGCAATCCAGCCAACGGTGCGGGCCAGGGCAAAGATAACGGTAAACATGGAGGTTGGAATACCAATCGCCTTCATGATGATACCTGAGTAGAAGTCGACGTTTGGATAGAGCTTCTTGGAGATGAAGTATTCATCTTCCAGAGCGATACGCTCAAGTTCCATGGCGACATCCAGCAGAGGGTCGTTAACCTTGAGTTCAGCCAGCACTTCGTGACAGGTTTCACGCATCACTTTGGCGCGTGGGTCAAAGTTCTTGTAAACCCTGTGACCGAAGCCCATCAGACGGAAAGGATCATCCTTGTCTTTGGCGCGTTCGATAAACTCAGGGATGCGATCCACAGTGCCGATTTCTTCCAGCATACGCAGACAAGCTTCGTTGGCACCACCGTGGGCAGGTCCCCACAGAGAAGCGATACCGGCAGCGATACAGGCAAACGGGTTGGCACCCGAAGAGCCCGCCAGACGCACGGTAGAGGTTGAAGCGTTCTGTTCATGGTCGGCGTGCAGGATAAAGATGCGATCCATGGCACGTTCAACAATCGGGTTCACCTTGTACTCTTCACAAGGTACCGCGAACATCATCGACAGGAAGTTACCGGCATAGCTCAGATCGTTCCGTGGGTACACGAACGGCTGACCTATGGAGTACTTGTAGCACATGGCGGCAATGGTCGGCATCTTGGAAACCAGGCGGAAGGCTGCAATTTCACGATGACGGGCATCGTTGACATCCAGAGAGTCCTGATAGAAAGAAGACAGGGCGCCTGTTACGCCACAAAGCATGGCCATTGGGTGTGCGTCACGACGGAAGCCTCTGAAGAAGAAGGCCAACTGCTCATGCACCATAGTGTGAGTTTTAACTGTGTAGGCAAACTTCTCATACTCTGCCTTGGTTGGCAGCTCGCCGTACAACAGCAGGTAACAGAGATCCAGATAGTCGGATTCTGTCGCCAGTTGATCTATCGGATAGCCACGGTGCAACAATACGCCCTGTGCGCCATCGATATAGGTAATTGCAGATTCACAGGAGGCCGTCGCGAGAAATCCTGGATCAAAGGTAAAGTAGCCTTTACTGCCGAGTTTACTGATGTCGATTACGTCGAAACCAGCAGTTCCTTGTTTCACTGGCAGTTCAATCGAGTCGTTCCCTGGTAATTCCAATTTGGCTTTTAAATCAGCCATACCCCGTTCTCCTTACTTCATTCTTATGTGAGTGCGGCATGTCAAACGGCCATTACTTTACAGCCAATCTAGATCACATTTCAATTTAAATAAGCGTTTAAATTCGTTAGACCATGGTATAGGTAAGACCAATTTCCCTGATAACACCAGCACTTATCCTGAAAAAAGCTCAAAAAAACAAAATTTGGATAATGTGATGTTTGTATTTGACATTTACGGCGAGTATACTTGCTCCGGCTCGCAAGAGCTGCAAACGGCGGGCTTGGTTAGCATATCACTAATTAACTAATTTTGTGTGTTGTCAACAAGTTAGCTTTTTGTTTCAACTTTCTTTTGTGAAACCCTTCTCTGTGACTTCAGTCACGGAACTGTGTAAGAGCAAAATCGGTTCACATAACAAAAAAAATGCTCAATGGAGCTGAGTGAGCAGAACGTGAAAAAGCAAAGACCTGTCCATTTAGATCTGCAGACCATTCGCTTCCCGGCGACTGCAATTGTGTCCATTCTGCACCGGGTTTCCGGTGTCATCATGCTGTTCGCTGTTGGTATACTCCTGTGGTTGCTGAATGCCTCGCTGGCATCGGCCGAGAGTTTCCAAGGCGTACAATCTCTGTTAGACAACTTCGTGGTGAAGTTTATCCTGTGGGGCATTCTGACCGCACTGGCTTACCACTTGCTGGGCGGCTTGCGTCACCTGGTAATGGATACCGGTCGTTGGGAAGAGTTACCTTCGGGTAAAGCATCGGCCAAGGCAGTATTTGTCCTGACCGCAGTGTTTTCTGTATTAGCGGGGATCTGGGTATGGTAACCAATGCAGCGAGTTTTGGACGCAGTGGTGTTCATGACTTCATCCTATTACGCGCAAGCGCCGTCATTCTGGCCGTTTACACTATATTCCTGGTCGGATTCGCAGCTTGCAGTTCACCTCTCACCTACGACGTCTGGCATGGGCTGTTTGCTTCACTGCCGATGAAAGTCTTTACTCTGTTGGCGCTGATTGCGCTGCTGATCCACGCCTGGATCGGTATCTGGCAGGTACTGACAGACTACGTCAAAAACGTAGCACTGCGTGGGGTTTTACAGTTTGTCTTTGTCGTGACCGCCTTTGCTTATCTGGCGTCAGGCATAGTAATAGTGTGGGGTGTTTAAGTGGCTATTCCAGTACGCGAGTTTGACGCTGTCGTGATTGGTGCCGGTGGTGCCGGCATGCGCGCAGCACTGCAGATTTCCCAAGAAGGCAAGAGCTGTGCGCTCCTGTCCAAGGTTTTTCCTACACGTTCTCACACGGTTTCGGCTCAGGGCGGGATCACTGTTGCTCTGGGTAATGCCCACGAGGACAACTGGGAACACCATATGTACGACACGGTAAAAGGTTCCGACTTCATCGGCGACCAGGATGCCATCGAGTACATGTGTCAGACCGGCCCCGAAGCGGTTATCGAGCTGGAGCAGATGGGTCTACCATTCTCACGCTTTGAAAACGGCACTATTTATCAGCGTCCTTTCGGCGGTCAATCCAAGAATTTCGGTGGTGAGCAGGCGGCCCGTACCGCGGCTGCAGCTGACCGTACCGGCCACGCTCTGCTGCACTGCTTGTACCAGCAGAACGTCAAGAACAAGACTCAGGTATTCTCCGAGTGGTATGCCTTGGATCTGGTTAAAAACGAAGACGGTGCCATCGTAGGTTGTACTGCAATCGAAATTGAAACCGGTGAAATCGTTTACTTCAAAGCCAAGGCCACTGTATTGGCTACCGGCGGTGCCGGTCGTATCTTTGCCTCTACCACCAATGCCCACATCAACACAGGTGATGGCGTTGGTATGGCTGCCCGTGCCGGGGTTCAGCTGCAGGACATGGAAATGTGGCAGTTCCACCCAACCGGGATTGCCGGTGCCGGTGTTCTGGTGACTGAAGGTTGTCGTGGTGAGGGCGGTTACCTGCTCAATAAGGACGGCGAACGCTTCATGGAGCGCTATGCGCCCAACGCCAAAGACCTGGCATCCCGCGACGTGGTTGCCCGCTCCATGATGACAGAAATTCGTGAAGGCCGCGGTTGTGAAGGTCCTATGGGCCCACACCTGAAGCTGAAACTGGACCATCTGGGCAAAGAAACCCTGGAAGCGCGTCTGCCTGGCGTATGCGAACTGTCCCGTACCTTTGCTCACATAGATCCCGCCGATGGCCCAATTCCGGTTATCCCGACCTGTCACTATATGATGGGTGGTCTGCCAACCAAGGTATCCGGTCAGGTGATCCACAAGAACGCCGATGGTACTGAAGAAGATATCAAGGGCCTGTTCGCCGTGGGCGAAATCGCCTGCGTATCGGTTCACGGTGCCAACCGTCTGGGTGGTAACTCACTGCTCGACTTGGTGGTGTTCGGTCGTGCGGCCGGTCAGCATCTGGGTAAAGCGCTGGATGAAACCGCAGATCCCAAGGCTGCGACTGAAGCCGACATACAGAAGTCTCTCGAGCGCCTGAATCGTTGGGAAAGCAATAAAGACGGTGAAGATCCAGCGGTTATCCGTAAAGATCTGCAGATGTGCATGCAGCTGAACTTCTCGGTATTCCGTAGTGGTGATGCCATGGCCGAAGGCCTGAAAGAATTGCAGAAAATTCGTGAGCGTCTGGCCAATGCCAAGCTGTCTGACAATTCCAAAGAGTTCAACACTCAGCGTATCGAGTGTCTGGAACTGGATAACCTGATGGCGACAGCAATCGCTTCTGCTTACGCAGCCAACTTCCGTACCGAGAGCCGTGGTGCTCACAGCCGTGAAGACTTCCCTGAGCGTGATGACGCCAACTGGCTGTGCCACAGCCTGTTTGACCCTGTCAACGAAACCATGTCCACCCGTGAAGTGAACATGGCGCCCAAGACACGTGAAGCCTTCCCGCCTAAGAAGCGTACCTACTAAGGAGTTGCGAAGATGAAATTGGATATTGCAGTTTATCGCTACAATCCTGATGTAGATACTAAGCCCTACATGCAGGATTACAGCCTGGAAGTGGCTGAAGGTTCAGATATGATGGTGCTGGATGCCTTGCTCAAGCTTAAAGAGCAGGACCCAAGCCTGTCTTTCCGCCGCTCTTGTCGTGAAGGGGTTTGTGGCTCCGACGGCATGAACATGAATGGCAAAAACGGTCTGGCCTGTATCACGCCTGTGTCTACCTTCAAAGGCAAGAAGATTGAAATCCGTCCTCTGCCCGGTATGCCTGTGGTGCGTGACCTAGTGGTTGACCTGAGTCAGTTTTACAAGCAATACGAGAAGATCAAGCCGTACCTCATCAATGATGAGAAGAAGCCGGCCCGTGAACATCTGCAGTCACCGGAGGAGCGTGCTCACCTGGATGGCCTGTATGAATGTATCATGTGTGCCTGTTGTTCTACGGCTTGCCCATCATTCTGGTGGAACCCGGACAAATTTGTTGGCCCCAGTGGTCTGCTGCATGCCTATCGCTTCCTGATAGACAGCCGTGATACTGCGACCGAGGAGCGTCTGAGCGAGCTGGATGATGCATACAGCGTCTTCCGTTGCCACGGCATCATGAACTGCGTGGATGTTTGTCCGAAAGGCTTGAACCCAACCAAGGCCATCGGACACATCAAGTCCATGTTGCTGAAGCGGGCTGTATAAATGCAAGACGACGAGCTTAATCCAATAACTACATAGGCTCGTAGGGAGTCACTTTCTCTGGGCAGGAAGTGGCTCTTTTGTGTGTAAAGGACTACAAAAGGCCGTAACATCCGGATGTCCCAGGGGCGGCTGAGACCCTGCCAAGGCAGGGAAAATATGGCTAAGCACGTGTATCAAGTTTGAAAGGATAAGAAATGCACCAAGGCAGCATGAAAGCCTGGCTCGAATCATCTCACTTGAGTGGGGCGAACTCGACCTACGTTGAAGAGATGTATGAAGCCTACCAAGAAGACCCCACCTCGGTATCTGATGACTGGCGTGCGGTGTTTGAGCAACTCCCTCCCGTGAACGGTGCCTCTGCTGATGTACCCGAAGCTTCTCACTCCAAGATCCGTGACTATTTTCGTTCTCTTGCACAGGAAGGTCGCAGCAAAGGTACCAGCCGTGTGTCCGATCCTGATGTGGACGCCAAGCAGGTAAAAGTTCTGCAATTGATCAACGCCTACCGTTTCCGTGGCCACCAGAATGCCAATCTGGACCCACTGGAGCTGTGGAAGCGCGACACAGTTGCTGAATTGGATCCGGCTTTCCACGGCCTGAGCGGCGAGGATATGGAGCGGGAGTTCAACACAGGTTCTTTTGCTTATGGCGGTGATACCCTGAAACTGGGTGAGCTGGTGAAGGCGCTCAAGGCGACTTACTGCGGCTCTATCGGCGCCGAATATATGCATATCACCGACACCGAGGAGAAACGTTGGATCCAGCAACGTCTCGAACCTTCACTGGGTAAGGGCAGCTATGATAAGGCCGTCAAGACCCGGATCCTTGAAGGATTGAATGCCGCCGAAGGCATGGAAAAATATTTGGGTGCCAAATTCCCCGGTGCCAAGCGCTTCTCCCTCGAAGGGGGCGACTCGCTGGTGCCTATGATGCGCGAAATTATCTATCGCGCCGGTGAAGCGGGTACCAAAGAGATAGTCGTGGGTATGGCTCACCGTGGCCGTCTTAACGTTCTGGTTAACATTCTGGGCAAGCGTCCTGCCGAACTCTTTGACGAGTTTGCCGGCAAGCATCATGAGACGCTGGGTTCAGGGGACGTTAAGTACCATCAGGGCTTCTCTTCCGATTTTGAAACGCCCGGTGGCAATGTTCACCTGGCTTTGGCGTTTAACCCTTCACACCTGGAAATCGTTAACCCGGTAGTGATGGGTTCGGTACGCGCCAGACTGGATCGCCGCGGCAGCGAAGATGGCCTGCAGGTAATGCCTATCACCATCCATGGTGACTCGGCCATTGCCGGACAGGGCATAGTGCAGGAGACATTCAATATGTCTCAGACCCGTGGCTTTAAAGTCGGCGGCTCTATCCGCATCGTGGTGAACAACCAGGTGGGCTTTACCACCTCCAACCACCAGGATGTGCGCTCAACCGAATACTGTACCGATATCGCCAAGATGGTGCAGGCGCCGATTTTCCACGTCAACTCTGACGATCCTGAAGCTGTGGCTTTCGTATCTCAGCTGGCGGTGGATTATCGCAACACCTTTAAGCGTGACGTCGTTATCGACCTGGTGTGCTACCGCCGCCATGGTCACAACGAGGCCGATGAGCCCAGCGCGACTCAGCCACTGATGTACGCCAAGATCAAGAAGCACCCAACGCCACGTAAGATCTACGCCGACAAGTTGATTGCCGAAAATAGCATTGCGGCCGACGATGTCACCGCCATGATCAACAGCTATCGTGACGCGCTGGATCAAGGGGATTGTGTGGTCAAAGAGTGGCGTCCAATGACGCTGCACACTGTGGACTGGACTCCTTATCTCAACCGCGAGTGGGATGAGTCTTTTGAATCCGGTATGACCCGCGAACGTCTGCAGAATCTGGCCGACAAGATAAGTTATGTGCCGGAGAGCCATAAGCTGCACTCCCGCGTGGCCAAGATATATAACGACCGCGTCGCTATGGCCAAAGGCGAGAAGCTGATGGACTGGGGCTTTGCCGAGACTCTGGCCTATGCCAGCATCCTCGAAGACAAGCAAAGAGTCAGGATCACGGGTCAGGACTCGGGTCGTGGTACCTTCTTCCATCGCCACGCCGTGCTGCACAACCAGAACGATGCCACTACTTACCTGCCGCTGCGCCATGTGGCCGAAGAGCAGGGCCCTATCGACATCACTGACTCAGTGTTGTCTGAAGCCTCAGTGCTGGCGTTCGAGTACGGTTATGCCACTGCTGAGCCAGGCGGCCTGACTATCTGGGAAGCCCAGTTCGGTGACTTTGCCAACTGTGCCCAGGTGGTTATTGACCAGTTCCTGTCATCCGGTGAGCAGAAGTGGGGCCGTCTGTGCGGTTTGACTATGTTACTGCCTCACGGCTATGAAGGTCAGGGTCCGGAGCACTCCAGTGCCCGTCTGGAGCGCTTCCTGCAGCTGTGTGCCAACCACAATATGCAGGTGTGTGTGCCTTCGACTCCGGCTCAGGTTTACCACATGCTGCGTCGTCAGGTGGTGCGTCCAATGCGTCGTCCGCTGGTGGTAATGTCTCCCAAGTCGCTGCTGCGTCATCCGCTGGCAGTGTCTTCCATGGATGAGCTGGCCAATGGTCAATTCCAGAACGTTATCGGTGAAATCGATACATTGGATGCCGCCAAGGTCGATCGCGTGGTGTTCTGTAGCGGTAAGGTTTACTACGAGCTGCTGGAACGTCGCCGCAAAGAGAATATCGATAACGTCGCTTTGGTGCGGGTCGAGCAGTTGTATCCCTTCCCACACGAAGAGATGGCAACAGCACTGAAAGACTATCAGCATGTGACCGACTTTGTTTGGTGTCAGGAAGAGCCTCAGAACCAAGGTGCCTGGTATTGCAGCCAGCATCACTTCTGGGCAGCCATTCCCAAAGGTGCCCAGCTCAGCTACGCTGGCCGTGACGCCTCTGCAGCGCCGGCCTGTGGCTACCCTGAGTTGCATACGCATCAGCAGGAATCACTGATCACTAGCGCATTAAAACTGAAGTAATAGAAATTTATACAAAAAGGAAAGCTTTCCATGAGTATCGAAATCAAGGTACCTGTACTGCCCGAATCTGTTGCCGACGCGACTATCGCCACTTGGCACGTTAAGCCTGGTGAGCCGGTTTCCCGTGATCAGAACCTGGTTGATATTGAAACAGATAAAGTGGTGTTGGAAGTTGTAGCACCCGAAGATGGCCAGATCAGCGAACTGCTGTTCCAGGAAGGGGATACCGTCCTGGCAGAGCAGGTTATCGCCAACTTCGTCGCCGGCGCGGTTGCCGGCCAGGAAGTGAGCAAAGAGCAGGCTGAAGCCGCTGCGCCAAAGGCTGAAGAAGCCGCGGCAGAAGGCAACGATGCCCTGAGCCCATCAGTACGCCGCCTGATAGCCGAACACAACCTGGATGCCGCTAAAATCAAGGGCACAGGTGTAGGTGGCCGTATCACCAAAGAAGATGTGGAAGCCTTCGTTAAGTCCAGCTCTGCCAAGCCAGCTGCAGCTGCTGCCACAGCACCTGTGACCCTGGCGGGCGATCGTAGCGAGAAGCGCGTACCTATGACGCGTCTTCGCAAGACTATCGCCACTCGTCTGCTGGAAGCCAAGAACTCCACCGCCATGCTGACCACCTTCAACGAGGTCAACATGAAGCCTATCATGGACATCCGTAAGAAGTATCAGGAAGTCTTTGAGAAGAAACACGGCATCCGTCTTGGCTTTATGTCTTTCTATGTGAAAGCCGTAACCGAAGCGCTGAAGCGTTATCCAGAAGTCAACGCTTCTATCGATGGCAGCGACATCCTGTACCACAACTACTTTGATGTCAGCATCGCCGTTTCCACGCCTCGCGGCCTGGTAACGCCTGTGCTGCGCGACACAGATACCATGAGCCTGGCCGATATTGAAAAAGCGGTTCGCGAACTGGCTATCAAGGGCCGTGACGGCAAGCTGACAGTGGAAGATATGACAGGTGGTAACTTCACTGTGACCAACGGCGGAGTGTTTGGCTCCTTGATGTCGACGCCTATTCTTAACCTGCCACAAAGTGCAATCCTTGGCATGCATGCCATCAAGGACCGCCCAATGGCAGTCAATGGTCAGGTGGAAATCCTGCCCATGATGTACCTTGCTCTCTCATATGACCATCGCATCATTGATGGTCGTGAGTCAGTTGGCTTCCTGGTAACCATTAAGGATCTGCTGGAAGACCCAACTCGTCTGCTGCTGGACTTGTAAGCGCCGCCAGACAATAACCTCGTGACTGGCCCCTCGGGGCCGGTTGGATTTAAAACGTAGTATACGGATAGATCATCATGAATTTGCATGAGTATCAGGCAAAAGCCCTATTTGCCGAATATGGTTTACCAGTGTCAGAAGGCTATGCTTGTGACACAGCTCAGGAAGCTGTTGAAGCAGCCGGTCGCATTGGCGGAAACATGTGGGTAGTCAAGTGCCAGGTGCACGCTGGCGGCCGCGGTAAGGCAGGTGGCGTTAAAGTTACTGGCGACAAAGAAGAGATCAGAGCCTTTGCCGAACATTGGCTGGGCAAGAATCTGGTAACTTATCAGACTGATGAAAAAGGTCAGCCGGTTGCCAAGATCCTGGTTGAAAGCTGCACTGATATCGCCAACGAACTCTATCTGGGTGCCGTTGTCGACCGTGGCACTCGCCGCGTCGTGTTTATGGCTTCTACCGAAGGTGGTGTGGAAATTGAAAAGGTGGCCGAAGAGACCCCTGAGCTGATCCACAAAGCCATTATCGACCCTATCACAGGTCCTCAGCCTTACCAGGCGCGTGACCTTGGCTTCAAGCTGGGTCTGAACCCAACTCAAATCAAGCAGTTCACCAAGATCTTTATGGGTCTGGCGACCATGTTCCTGGAGCATGACTTTGCCCTGCTGGAGATCAACCCTCTGGTGATCACCACCGAAGGCAACCTGCACTGTCTGGACGGTAAGATTGGCGTAGATGGTAACGCTCTGTTCCGTCAGCCAAAGATCAAAGACATGCACGATCCTTCACAGGATGACCCACGTGAAGCCCACGCTGCCAAGTTCGAACTGAACTATGTGGCTCTGGACGGTAACGTAGGTTGCATGGTAAACGGTGCCGGTCTGGCCATGGGTACCATGGATATCGTTAACTTGCACGGTGGCAAGCCAGCCAACTTCCTCGACGTAGGTGGTGGCGCGACCAAAGAACGTGTTGCCGAAGCCTTCAAGATCATTCTGTCTGACAGCAATGTGAAGGCCGTTCTGGTGAATATCTTCGGTGGTATCGTGCGTTGTGACATGATCGCCGAAGGTATTATCGGTGCAGTGAAAGAAGTCGGTGTGAAAGTGCCTGTGGTTGTGCGTCTGGAAGGTACCAACGCCGAGCTGGGCTCTAAAGTTCTGGCCGAATCAGGTTTGGATATCATTGCTGCGACAAGTCTGACCGACGCTGCTCAGCAAGTAGTTAAAGCTGCGGAGGGCAAATAATGTCTGTTTTAATCAACAAAGATACCAAGGTTATCTGCCAGGGTTTCACCGGCGGTCAGGGTACTTTCCATTCTGAGCAGGCGATTGCCTATGGTACTCAGATGGTCGGCGGTGTGTCTCCAGGTAAAGGCGGCACCACTCACTTGGGCTTGCCAGTATTCAACACTGTGAAAGACGCTGTTGCCGCCACCGGCGCCACTGCATCTGTTATCTATGTACCTGCGCCTTTCTGTAAAGACGCTATCCTGGAAGCCATCGATGGCGGTATCGAGCTGATCGTTTGTATCACCGAAGGTATCCCAACTCTGGATATGCTGCAGGTAAAAGTGAAGCTGGAAGAAACCGGCGTGCGCATGATTGGCCCTAACTGCCCGGGTGTTATCACCCCCGGCGAATGTAAAATAGGCATCATGCCAGGTCACATCCACAAGCCAGGTAAAGTGGGTATCGTTTCCCGCAGCGGCACTCTGACTTACGAAGCCGTTAAGCAGACTACTGACGAAGGTTTCGGCCAGTCTACCTGTGTGGGCATTGGTGGTGACCCAATCCCTGGTACCAACTTCATCGACGTACTGGAAATGTTCCAGAACGATCCTCAGACCGAGGCCATAGTGATGATAGGTGAAATCGGCGGTACCGCCGAAGAAGAAGCGGCGGCTTACATCAAGGCCAACGTCACCAAGCCTGTGGTCTCTTACATTGCCGGTGTGACTGCACCAGCAGGTAAGCGTATGGGCCATGCGGGCGCCATCATTGCCGGCGGTAAGGGGACAGCCGCCGACAAGTTCGCTGCTCTGGAAGCCGCGGGCGTGACTACCGTACGCTCGCTGGCCGAAATCGGCAGCGCGCTGCGTGAGAAGACCGGCTGGTAAGCACAGTCGTTAAGCTCACAAAAGGCGCCGCAAGGCGCCTTTTTTATTGGCTGCTGTGATGAAGCTCAGATGCCCCCGGCTGGATATTTGATTGGGAAAAGGTTAGATTGGGGCTAGGCTATCCCTTCGGGGAGTCTTGGTGCATTAATGCGCTAAAAAATTAAAAAATTCAAATTGTTATCAATCATCTTTCTCTGGGTTGTGGGTTTGTTGTTATCAGGAGCCGGGTAATGGGTTGCGCCAGAGCAGCCACTGACGCGGGTATCCGGATAAACCCAGAGGGTTTGATGCAGTGTTAACACAGACTTCAGCGCCGTATTGGTTCGCCCGATGCGGCGCTGAAGTGCAATTCGGGGGCGAAAGACCTCGAGATAGTTGATTCAAGCTGAATGAGTCTGAAACGCCTGTCAGGCGATTTTCAGCGATTGGGTATTGGTGTCAACCCTCAATGGGGGAAGGGATGACCCGATGTGGGGCCGCTCAGGCGGCTTTTCTGAAAAGTAGAGGATTGCTGTGAGTACACAACCTAATATCGTAATTTCTGAAGTGGATCTGGAGCGCCTGGAGCGTTTACTGGATTCATTGCCGGCCAATGCCTTTCCTGGCCATCAAGCGCTTGAGGCTGAGCTGGAGAGAGCGGAAATCAGGCCATCCAAGGAGATGCCGGACAATGTGGTGACCATGAACTCTGAAGTTCGTTTTCGTATGTCTTCCTCCAATGAAGAGTTCACCTTGCGTCTGGTTTACCCAAAAGATGCCGATGGCAGTGCCGGTAAAATTTCAATTCTGGCTCCGGTTGGCGGCGCCTTGTTGGGCTTGGCCCAGGGTGATGAAATTGAATGGCCGGGCCCGGGTGGCGGCACAGTGAAAGTGCGGATTGAAGAGATTATCTATCAACCGGAGCGCTCAGGTGATTTTCACCGCTAAGCACCGGAGCCGGTAAGGCTCTTGAACGGATACGGGAGTGATATACAACTAAGTCACTCAGAATGCACCAACGACAGGGAATGGAGATAAAGATGAAGCAGTACTTTGTCCACAATGGTTTTTCTGCCGGCAGCGGTAAATTACCGGCGGATCCACAGTTGATCAGTGAACAGGACGCCGACAAACTGATGCAGTTTGCCGGTTTGGAGCCCAAGCTCGTAGGGAATTTGACCCCTCCGGCGCAGTTTGCCGAAGAGGGGGACTGGTTGTTCAGGCTTTTCGCCAATAACCGTTTTCTTTGCTATGCGGATCCAACACTTTTCAGCCATGCCTGCCCAAGGAAGAAGGGCGAGCCTCTGGCTTTAAACTGGTAACTCCAAGGTTACCGGCAATAAAAAACCAGCGCTTGGCGCTGGTTTTTTTAATTATCACTCTTGGCCGTGATCGCACTTGTCGTTGGTGCAGACGCCATAGAGGTAGAGGCTGTGATTGGTGAGCTTGATATTGTGACGCATGGCGATTTCATGCTGACGACGCTCGATAAGATCATCGGAAAACTCGATCACTTTGCCACAGCTCAGGCATACCAGGTGATCATGATGGTGTTGGGTGGAGAGTTCAAACACGGCTTTGCCGCTTTCGAAGTGGTGACGGCTGACAATGCCGGCATCATCAAACTGGTTCAGTACCCGATAAACGGTAGCCAGACCTATCTCTTCGCCGATATCCAGCAATTTCTTATATAAATCTTCGGCACTGATATGCTGGTTCTCCGGTTCTTGCATCAGCTCCAGGATTTTGACTCGTGGCAGGGTGATTTTCAAACCCGCTTTCTTCAGCGCTTGATTTCCATCTGTCATGGCTAATCTCTTGATTGCAGAACCCTTGGTATTACACATAGGTTCGTCCGTGGATAATAGACCCCATTATATGTGTACTGTTCTAAAACTTAAACCTCTGATCCGGCTTTTGGTACTTCTGTGGGGTAACTTGGCTATAATCGGCATAAATTTGAATAAAAACAAGCAATTTAAACATACTTTTTGTATGGTTATACCAAGGCATAATTGCAGTGTTTGGTCATCGTTGGCAGGATGACAGAAAAACAAAAAGGACACTAGATGCATCGTCGAATCGTGGTTTTAACCGGCGCCGGGATCTCTGCCGAGTCCGGATTACGTACCTTCAGGGATCAAGATGGCCTGTGGGAAGAGCATCATATTGAAGATGTGGCGACTCCTGAAGGCTATGAGCGTGACCCTGAGTTGGTCGAGCGCTTCTACAATGGCCGTTGGCAGCAATTGCATGCGGGCAATATAGAACCCAACGCCGCCCATACGGCGCTCTCTCGCCTTGAGCAGGAGTTTGAGGGGGAACTGCTTATTGTCACCCAAAACATAGACGATCTGCACGAGAGAGCCGGTTCCAGGCGCTTGCTGCATATGCACGGTGAACTTTCCAAGGGGCGTTGTCCGCGCTCGCGGCAAACCTTTACCCTGCACGAACCCTTCGGGCCGGAGAATACCTGCACCTGTTGTATTCCGGCGCAGCGTTTGCGGCCTCATGTGGTTTGGTTCGGTGAAATGCCCCTGGGAATGGATAGAATTCACGATGCTTTGGATCACTGCGATCTCTTTATTGCCATTGGCACTTCAGGCACTGTCTATCCCGCTGCCGGTTTTGTCGACAGCGCCAATCATCATGGTGCGCTTACCGTCGAGGTCAATCTGATGCCGGCAGACAGACACAGCCAGTTTCAAATTCACCTGCAAGGCAAGGCCAGTGAGATGGTACCGGCACTGGTGGAGCGGATCCTTGCCGGTCAGTCTATCTGCAATCAAACCGGCCAGAACTGATGCCTGAGCCCAAAACAGGTGCCAGCCTGCTTGAGCCGCCTGTCGGTATTTCAAGCGCGCGTAATATCCAAGAGATCAAGGGGGTTATTGACCCCGGGGCTATTGATGGCAACAGCCGCTTGGCGATCATCATGCGCGGCCTGCCGGGCAGCGGTAAATCATACTGGGTTCGGCAGTTTATCCAGGAACTACCAGCGAGGATTGCCCAGAATGTCACTGAGAGAGGCCTGTGCTCAACCGACAGTTTCTTTTACCAAAATAACCGCTACTGCTTCGACATTGCCCGTTTGCCGGAATTTCATCAGCTCAATCTGAGCCGCTTCATCGAGGCGTTGGCATCTGGTATGCCTGTGGTTATCTGCGACAATACCAATATGGCACTGTGGGAGTTCGCGGCCTATCAGGCAGCAGCAAAGGCCTTGAATTACCGGGTGCATATTCAACAGATTGGTGATGTGCGCAGCAAAATTCACCAGCGTGAATGTGCCAAGCGAAACAAACATGGCGTAAGTCTTAACTCCATTCAACGAATGGCCAGTCAATTTCAAAGAAATTAAAAATAACTTTTGCAAGTAAATTAAAATATCTGATTTCATAAATTGCAATATATCGGTATAAGATGAGTATGATTAAAGAAATTCCGAGTTGATATATTTCTTTAATAAAGTCAGTAATTCACCTATTAATATTTTTAAGTTTATTTTAATAATTGCAATCGTATTAAAATGTTTCATAGTCACATCTTGTGTCTTTGCTCACTCTTTTGTTTTATTTTTAGTCATATTATCTGCTCGGGTCAGAATAGACCCGTTAATCATTATTATAACTTTCGTTTGAGTTTCGGGAGTCGGATTGTTCCTCTTAAAAATAAAGAGTGAGCAAGCGGTATTCCTTTGCTCAAACAGGAGAGAAAGATGACCATACTTAAAAAGAAAAGAGTTGCGCTGATGGTGATGGCGATACTGTTGGCCGGTTGCAGTGATGGTGAAGATGGCCGTGATGGAGCGCCAGGTGAACCGGGAACCCCCGGAGAACCTGGGAAGCCGGGGACGAATCCCCCAGTGACCCAATCGGTCGAAACCCAAGTTAAAGTGATTAATTACACATTGGGCGAGGGTAAGGTTAGCTACGAATTTGAAGTAACAGATGAAAATGGCGACTTAATTAATGAACTGACAGATGTTCAGGCAAAAGTGGCTGCTTTGACTGCTAAAGGTTTTATTCTTAACCGGGATGAAAATCCTATTAATGGGGTTGAGGACAATGTTCATATCGGCGGTGCAGTAACTCAGGCAACAGAAGGTGCAACGCTGACTCAAGTAGATGATGGTCATTATATTTTTGAAGCCCCAATGGCAGGTGTTAATGCCGCCACTGAAGGCATTGTTTGGCTGCGTGTCGGCGGTAATGATGCCATTGCCCGTTCAAAGGCGTTGGTCGTCAATAAGCCGGAAGGTCAATTCAGTACCACAACAGAAGCCTGTTATGCCTGTCACGTGGATTATTCACTCAGTCCTCGTCGTCACGCCAGCTACGTGGCTGAAGGCATGGACGGTGAAGTGGATTTTGTGGCAGGTTGCTTGGTCTGTCACGGCTCAGTCAGTCGCGCAGCGACCAATGATGAAGGATTCTCCATCGGTGGCTATGCCACCAATACCTTGTCCAAGATAGGTCACATCAATCATAGGGAGTTCAGCAAGGACTTCAGCGTGCTCAACTGCAGCAGTTGCCATACTGATGCGCCGATCAACAGTAACTTTACCGGCCCTGGTTGTATCGATTGTCATGGTAAAGAAGGGACACCGGCCGGAGACATAGTGCCTTCAAATGGTCTGGACTTCCGTGAACTGCATGAACAGAAAGCCGGGATCACCAAGTTGCAAGCGTTGCGCCTTGGTTACACAGTTGCGCTTTCTACCCCTGAATCCGATGGTGCCGGTGGTTGGTGTTCGACCATCAGTGTCAAGGATAAAGAGGGCAATCTGGTCAATATCGGCAACAACTATAATGCCGATTATGCCACCGCAGGTTATGTTGCCGCCAAGCCGATAGTCTATGCGGGCGCATACCTGCATGCCTATGACAACCATGGCTTGGTGGGCCGCCCGGGCGCCCGTAACTCAGAAACCAAGACGGACAATGCCGATGGTACCCGCACTGTGTGTTATGCGGCGGCCAACATAGCCGCAGGTTATGAGAATGCCGGTTATATGTTCTCGGCGCGGGTGACTTTCTCCAGCGAAGGTTGGCAGTACTATGATGGCAAGGTACGTGGTCAGACAGGTGATCGCATTCGTGCCAATGGTTATGACGGCTCCATGGGGGTCTCCTTCACAGCTTACTCAGATGTGATCAGTCCGGCCGATGGCAGCAAGATTTCCGGCTTTGATCGGCGTCAGGTGGTGGCTGACAGCAGCTGTATCACCTGCCATAACGATGTGACTGCCTTCCACAAGAACGGTGAGTTCGATAACGGTGGTAAGGGTTGTATCGCTTGTCACGGCAACGGAATGGCACGCACCAGCGCCGATTATGGTGCCGGCTTCGGTCCCATGATCCACAGCTGGCACTGGGGTAAGGGGGCAACTGTCGGAGAAGTGGCTCAGGATGCCGATGGTAACTGGAGTCAGACAGGAAAAGCCAACGGCGCCGCAGCGATTGCACCGGCCAGCAGTTGTGTGGCCTGTCACCAGGATGGCCTGTCGCTGGCCGCTGTGCCCAACCAGTATATTCTGGAGCCCGGCAGCAAGATGACCAGCCCGGTCACCGCAAACTGTTATGCCTGCCACACCAGTGATTCGGCCAAGGCGCATATGAGCCAAAATGGCGGTGATATCAGCGTGGATATCCCGGCTGTTGAGTGGTTCAAGCAGCCAAGTGCCGAATCCTGTGCGACTTGCCATGACACCGGCAGAACCTTTGGTATCGATAAGTACCATAAGTTCTAAAAGGGTTTTATTGAGTAAACATTCCCTGCAAGGCTTGGTTTACCTCAAGACAAAGCGGCTCGTTTGAGCCGCTTTTTTTAGTACAGTTGAGGTGTAGCGGGCTCAGCCGTGACTGACGAAGGCGCTGTCATCTTGATTTTGCTCGCTCGTCAGTGCTGCTACTTCCAGCATGGCCCGGCTCAGGCTGCTCAGCTCTTCTGCGCTGATTCCATAGGGCGGCATGATATAGATGAGTTTGCCAAAGGGACGGATCCACACGCCGCGGGCAACAAATTCGGCCTGCAGCGCCGCGGTATTGACCTGTTTGTGCATCTCCAGTACCCCAACGGCGCCAAGTACCCGTACCGCTTTGACTCCCGGCAGTACCGCTGCCGGTGCCAGTTCCTGTTTAAGCTGAGTTTCAATGGCCTTGACCTGAGCTTGCCACTCACCGCTTGCCAGCAGTGCCAGGCTGGCGCGGGCGGCGCTACAGGCCAGAGGATTGGCCATAAAGGTAGGCCCATGCATAAATACGCCGGCAGGGGAGCTGTCTATACCCGCCGCCACTTTATCGCTGCACAGCGTCGCCGCCAGACTGATATAGCCGCCGGTGAGCGCCTTGCCGACACACATGATGTCCGGCGCTATGTCTGCGTGTTCGCAGGCAAACAGCTTACCGGTACGGCCAAAACCTGTGGCGATTTCATCCAGGATCAGCAGCACATCGTACTTGTCGCACAGGGCTCTAGCCGCCTTGAGATAGTCGGCGCTGTAAAACCACATGCCACCGGCACCTTGCATTATGGGCTCGAGGATCAGCGCGGCGGTTTGCTTGCCGTGCTCGGCCAGCATGGCTTCGAGTCCGGCGATGTCATCTGCTTTAGCGGTTTCACCAAAGGGTGTGCTCGGCGCCGGGGCAAACAGTTGCCGGGCCACATTGTCACCAAACATGGTGTGCATGCCGCCCTCCGGGTCGCAGACGCTCATGGCGGCGAACGTGTCGCCATGGTAGCCCTGCTTGACCGTCATGATGCGGTTTTTCTCAGTCTTGTTTTGTCCTTGCCAGTACTGCAGCGCCATTTTCAGCGCCACCTCCACCGAAATGGAGCCTGAGTCAGCCAGAAACACCTTGGTCAGTGGCTCCGGGGTGATAGTGATGAGTTGGCGACACAGTTCTATGGCGCTCTCATGGGTGATCCCTCCGAACATCACATGGCTCAGGTGTTTGAGTTGCTCTTCCATGGCGCTGAGAATTGCCGGGTGGCTGTAACCATGGACGCAGGCCCACCAGGAGCTGGTGCCGTCGATAAGCTCGCGACCATCCTCCAGTGTCAGGCGTACGCCCTCGGCGGCTTTAACCCCATAAACGGGTAGGGTGTGGCTCATGGAAGTGTAGGGATGCCAGATATGCTGACGGTCAAAACAATAATCTATGCTCATATATTAACCAAAGGTAAACCTGTGCAACTGGTTGGCGTTGACAGTGAGGGCGTCGCGGGTATGCTAACGAAAATAATTCAGGCCTTCAAGCAGCCAACTGAACCCGGATCCCGATGGATTAATCGGTAAAATCGGCTTCAGCAACAAATAGATCAGACTCAGGTAACACAGAATATGTCCAATACAGAGCTGCGCCATGACTGGCGCCGTGAAGAGGTTGAAGCCCTCTTTGCCCTGCCGATGAATGATTTGTTGTTTCGTGCCCACAGCGTGCACAGAACCCATTTCAATCCCAATGAAGTTCAGGTCAGCCGTCTGTTGTCAATCAAGACGGGTGCCTGTCCGGAAGACTGCAAATACTGCCCCCAGAGCGCCCGCTACGACACAGGATTGGAAAAAGAGCGTCTGCTGGAGATGGAAAAGGTACTGACAGAGGCCAGAAGTGCCAAGGCCGCCGGGGCGACCCGCTTCTGCATGGGAGCCGCCTGGCGTAACCCGCATGAGCGCGATATGCCTTATCTCAAGCAGATGGTGCAGGAGGTTAAATCCCTGGGGATGGAAACCTGTATGACCTTGGGTATGCTCAGCGAAAACCAGGCCAACGAGCTGGCCGAAGCCGGGCTGGATTACTACAACCATAACCTGGATACCTCGCCGGAATACTATGGTGACATCATCACCACCCGCACCTATCAGCAGCGGTTGGACACCCTGGCCAATGTGCGCGCCGCCGGCATGAAGGTGTGCTCCGGCGGGATTGTCGGCATGGGCGAGCAGGCCACCGACAGGGCGGGGCTGCTGCAGCAGTTGGCCAATCTGGAGCAACATCCCGACTCTGTACCTATCAATATGTTGGTCAAGGTGGCCGGTACGCCGCTGGACAGCCTGGACGACCTGGATCCGCTGGAGTTTGTACGCACCATAGCCGTGGCCAGAATCATGATGCCTTTGTCACGGGTACGCTTGTCGGCCGGGCGTGAAAATATGACAGATGAGCTGCAGGCCATGTGTTTCTTTGCCGGGGCTAACTCGATTTTCTATGGGTGCAAGCTGTTGACCACCGCCAACCCGGAAGAAAATGACGATATGAGCCTGTTCCGCCGTCTGGGATTGACCCCGGAGCAGGGTAAGGCTGCCACGGTCGAGGAAGAGGGCGCCGAAATAGCCCGCGCCGTGGCCAAGGCAGAGGCTATCAATAACAAGGCTCAGGGACAGTTTTACGACGCCGGAGCCCTGTAACTTGACCTCATTGCTGGACAAAATGGCCCGCCGCCGTGAAGAGCTTGCGCGCGGCGGCTTGCTCAGGCAAAGACGCTGCTTTGCAGCAGCGCCTGGCCGTGAGCGACTATTGCATCCTGTTGCCCAAGCCCAAGCCACAGGCAAACCATTGTTGGATTTTGCCGCCAATGATTATCTGGGCCTGGCCCGTCATCCCAAGGTCATCTCTGCGCTTGCCAAGGGGGCAGAGATCTATGGCTGCGGCAGCGGCGCTTCACCTCTGGTTTCGGGTTACAGCGAGGCGCATCTCAAGCTGGAACAAGGTCTGTGCCGGGCACTCGGCGCAGAAGCGGCGTTATTGTTCAGCTGTGGTTTTGCCGCCAACACTGCGCTGATGAAAACCCTGTTTAGCGCTGAAGATACAGTGATTGCCGACAAATTGGTGCATGCCTCCATGATAGATGGCCTGCGCGACTCAAAGGCCAAAATACGGCGTTTTGCCCATAACGATATGGCGGCAGCTACAACGCTTTTGGCCCGGCATCCCGGCAGCGCTGTGCTCACCGAAACCGTGTTCAGCATGGATGGCGACAGGGCGCCGCTCGGTAAATTGAGCCACTTGTGCCAAGAGCACGGCAGCCCGCTTATTCTCGATGATGCCCACGGCTTTGGCCTATTTGAGTCATCATCCCTGCCTGTATTTGCCCGTTTGGTGACCTTTGGCAAGGCGCTCGGAGGTCAGGGCGCGGCGATTGTGGGCTCGCAGGAATTGATAGACTATCTGGTGGCCAATGCCCGTGAATACATCTATTCCACCGCGCTGTCACCCGCCTGCTGTATGGGCGTGCTCGAGGCTCTGGAGCTGATCCAGCAAGAGCCCTTGCTCGAGCGCCTCAACGCCAATATCGCTTTGTTTCGCCGCAGCTGCCAAGTGGCGGGGATCTCCTTGATGCCATCTGAGTCGCCAATTCAACCTCTGTTGGTGGGTGAGAGTGACAGATGTATGGCGCTGGCAGCAAGGCTTCTGGAACGCGGCTTCCTGGTGGGGGCGATTCGGCCCCCCACAGTCCCCAAAGGCAGTGCCAGATTGCGTATTACCCTGAGCGCCGAGCACAGGGAGCAGGATATACTGGCCTTGGCCTCGGCATTGGCGGAGCTGATGGCATGAGCAACATGAGTCATGAGCCTCTGGCCAGTCACTCAGGCCTGGTGCAATCCGTGCCGCTCGGGGATGTTGCCGGGCGCTTTTCCAAGGCGGCAACCGCTTATGAGCGCCACAATAGGGTGCAGCGTCTGACGGCCGAAGCCTTGCTTGACTGGGACGATTGCCCACACTCAGGAAAACTGCTGGATATAGGTGCAGGTCCGGGCACGGCTTTTGCCACGCTCTGGCCCCAAAGCGTGACTGCCCTGGATATCGCCAGCGGAATGCTCAAGCAGCTGAAGGGAAATTTCCCCGATTATCAGGTTGTTTGTGGCAATGCCGAGCAGCTTCCCTTTGGCGACGACAGTTTTGATGCGGTTTATTCCAATCTGGCGCTGCAGTGGTGCGGCGATATTCCGGCCGCCTTGGCAGAGATTTTTCGGGTCATGCGCCCGGGCGGTTCGGCGCGCCTAGCCATAGTGGCCCGGGGCAGTTTGCCCGAATTACAGACGCTGGGGCTGCGAGTCAAGGCGTTTGCAGCCGAACATAAGTTGGAGCAAGCGCTGGCGCAGCATCCCTGGCAGAGCTTGCACACGCAAAGCCGCACCTTTCAGTGCCATTTTGCCAATCTCAGGGAATTGCTTTACTCCATCAAGGGGGTCGGCGCTTCAGTCGGCGCCGACAAAAACTCAGGTGCCGGGCTCAAGGGAAAGGGTTTTTGGCATACACTTAACGGGCAGGCCGAAGTCCTTAGAACGGACAAGGGAATGCCGCTGACATACAGGATAGTAATGGTTCAGGCCCGAAAATAACCATTGATGTTTTGGCTGTAGGGGTAGTTCAGCGATGATTTTTTTTGTAACAGGTACAGATACCGACAGTGGCAAGACTCAGGTCGGGGCCGCGCTGCTGCATAAGGCACGAGTCGAGCATGGCTTGAAAACCTTGGGGGTAAAACCCCTGGCCTCGGGTTGCCACAACACCCCTTACGGGCTGAGAAACCCGGACGCCCTGGCCCTGATTGATGAATCCACTCTGAAACTGCAGTACGACAAGGTGAATCCTTTCAGTTTTGAGCCGGCGATTGCCCCTCATGTTGCTGCCGCCGATCTCGGCTTGGATATCAGCCCCGAGGCGGTACTGGCAGCGCTGGATTTTACCCAATATGCCATGGCCGATTTCTGCCTGATAGAAGGGGCCGGTGGTTGGCGTTTGCCTTTGGGGGAGGGGCGTTTCTTATCGGAAGCGGTGCAGGGACTGGCTCTGCCCGTGATTCTGGTGGTGGGAATGAAGCTTGGCTGCCTTAATCATGCCGTGTTGACCCAGGAAGTGATCCGCGCCGATGGGCTTGAAATCGCCGGTTGGGTGGCCAATCGCGCCGAAGCCGATATGAGTCGCTTCGATGAAAACCTGGCCAGCCTTAAAGACTTGATGCAGGCGCCGCTGTTGGGAGTGGTGCCGCATCTGGCTCATCCCAGTGCCGAGGCCATGTCTCAGCACCTGGATTTGAGCCCTTTGCTGGCCAAAGTGCCCGGTTGAGCCCTGGAGTTAAAAAGAAGCAAGGCCACGTAGGGCCGAGGTTTTTTAGCTCAATAGATTGGAAAGATCACTGCCTACAGGCACGGGGATCTCCTGCTCTACACCGCTGAACAGATAAGCTTCCTTATCTCCTAAAAGACTCAGTTTATTGTCCTGCAGCAACAGGGCGCTGCCTTCTTGGATGGCCAGTACCGGCGTCTTGGGATCGATACAGGTAAACTCAAGCAAGCGCTGGGCCCGGGTTTCACCATTGTGACCCGGCGCCTTGTAGTTGCTGTAATGCGGATTGATTTGCAGTGGCAGCAGGCCAAGGGCACTGAATGATGGCGGCTCTATAATAGGCATATCATTGGTGGTACGTATGCTGAGACCGGCAATATTTGAACCTGCACTCCAGCCGATATAGGGTTTGCCGGCGGCGACTTCCTCTTTGATCAGATGCAGCAGATCGTAGCGGTACAACTCATGCAACAGGTGGAAGGTATTGCCACCACCAACCAGAATGCCGTCAGCATCGCGAATAGCCTGCTTGGGATCGCCATGTTGATGGATAGAGGAGATATCCAGCCTCAATGGTGCCAGGCCATTAACCACGGCTTCCAGATAGTTGTCATAGCTCATGCTGACACCGGCATAAGGGATAAATATCCACTTGCGGGCCTTTTCTGTCATAGGCTCAATATAGGGCAGGGCATGTTCCAGGTAAGGGGTGTCGCCAGCGCGGGAGCTGCTGAGCAGCAGGGTATTTATCGTCATAATCGTCGCTGTCCTTCAGATTGATTTGCGTTGCTTGATGGTAACAAAAAGCCTTTACACTCAACAATCGCCGCCGGTGTTTTTGGTCGCCTTAAAAAGCTGCACTCGGGCAATTGATTAAGTTTGATTTAATCAAGCCTGCCTAGACTGCTTCCTCTGCGTAACCGGGGCGTTTGGGCGGGAAAGCTAAACAATAATTTACCTTTTCCCACTTGAATTCCCGCCAAGTGGACATATTATGTCTGCAATGACGCAATTCCGGTACAAGGGTACCTTACAGGAGCTGATATGAAGCGTGTATTTCTATTGATTTTGACTAACCTTGCCATCCTGTTGGTGGCATCGATCGTCATGTCTATTTTGGGTGTCAATACTCAAACCATGGGTGGCTTGCTGGTGTTTGCGGCGATCTTCGGTTTTGGTGGCGCCTTTATCAGCTTGGCGATTTCCAAGTGGATGGCCAAGAAGACTATGGGCTGTGAGGTGATCACTCAGCCCCGAGATAACACAGAGCGTTGGTTGCTCGAGACCGTAGCCCGTCAGGCACAGCAGGCCGGGATCAAGATGCCGGAAGTGGCCATCTACCAATCGCCTGAACTGAACGCCTTTGCTACAGGCCCAAGCAAAAACAATTCTCTGGTGGCAGTGAGTACAGGTCTGCTTTACGGCATGAGTGCCGATGAAGTGGAAGCCGTACTGGCGCACGAAGTCAGCCATGTGGCCAACGGTGACATGGTGACTCTGACCCTGATCCAGGGCGTGGTGAACACCTTTGTTATCTTTGCTGCCCGTGTGGTTGCCGGTATCATCAACAACTTTGTTGCCAGCAACGATGAAGAGGGTGAAGGCCTGGGCACCATAGCTTATATGGCTGTGGTATTTGTGCTGGATATGCTGTTTGGTATTCTGGCGTCCATGGTGGTGGCTTACTTCTCCCGCATCCGTGAGTTCCGCGCCGATGAAGGTGCCGCTCGCCTTGCCGGCAAGAACAAGATGATTGCGGCGCTTGAACGTCTGCGCACCGGGCCGGAAACCGGTGCCATGCCGGCCAATATGTCGGCCTTCGGTATCAATGGCAAGCGCTCAATGACCGAACTCTTTATGAGTCACCCACCGCTTGAAAAGCGTATCGAAGCGCTGAGAAACCGCGGATAATTTAGCAATACTTTCTCTTAAGGAGGCCGGTTGGCCTCCTTTTTTTATGCTGTTGAAACGCTTATTGATACAGATGCTTATGTGTAAATTAAATGTAAAATTCCGTAATTAACCGATGGTTACATGATTCAGCGCACATTTTGCTTTTGCGCAAGTTGTTAAAGTGGCGGCGACTCAGAATTAGTTTGCCAATTGGCAAAAGCTTGGCTAAGTTAATCCAAGTCGTGCTATTTACTGATAGTGAGACAAAGGTCATACCTGACATAAGAACCTTTGCTCGACTGTCATCATCGGAGGATATTATTGTGAGCAAGAAACTCTTGAGTGTGTTGTTCGGTGCCGGTTTGGCCGCACTGGCCATGTCACCGTCTGCTTTTGCAGAAGATCAGAAGCTGTCAGATTTCCACGCGGATATGGGTGGCTGTGAAAGCTGTCATGCCGATGGTTCACCTTCAGCTGACGGCGCCTATGAATTTGAACAGTGTCAGAGCTGTCACGGTTCGCTGGCAGAAATGGATGCGGTACACAAGCCACACGATGGTGCCTTGATGTGTGCTGATTGCCATGCTCCCCACGACATGAACGTAGGTCAAAAGCCTACCTGCGATAGCTGCCACGATGATGGCCGTACTTCAGATAGCGTACTGAAGTAAGAAGCGCATATCGCACGAATGACAACGCCGGCTTGATGCCGGCGTTATTGTTTCTGGCTGGTGCCTATCTCTGGCTCTGTGTGGTGAGCCAATATCTCAGTCAGTCTTTATCCACCGGCGTTGTTGGCAGATATTTATTGCCGGAAAACATAGCAGAAATAATACCGGGCTGACGCTTACGCTCGGCGTGGATCACCGCGGCTACGTGCAGCAATACCAAGAGAAGCAACAGATATACGCTGTAGACATGTACTTTCCCTGCCAAGCCCTTGGCGCCCTTAATCGCTGCAGCCTTGTCTGGATTAACGCCTGTGTCATCATAGGGTTTGAGGCTGGCAGGCTCAACACCATCGGCGGCGATATATTCCTGAACCATGCCGCCCAGCGGTGGATAGAAGATGTCAGTACCGGCTCGCACCAAACCTGTCACCATGATCAGCGTCAGCAAACCCAATAAGGCGATGACCGCCAGTTTGCCCGCCGGATTATGGCCGAGATATTGTGGGTTTTCGCCTTTCTTGAGTGTTGCACGATAGCCTGCCAATTCCCCTTTTTTGGGGAGTAGTTTACCAAGACGGGCCTTGATCGGGCCGAATAATCCCCACAGTAATCTGAATGCCAGGTTGATGGCAAAGGCATAACCTATCCAGACGTGCAGCGTCTTCAGGCCGATTTTGGCGTCGAGACCACTGATCCCGAAGTCAGATTTGAACATCATTACCCCGCCGATGATCACCAGCAGCAGCACCAAAAGCAGGTTTATCCAATGAAAAAGGCGAGTGGGAAGATCCCATGCCTTATAGCGAGACAGGCGCACTTCGCCCGCAGTATTTGTTTCCATGTTTGATCCCCCAGATCTGTTTTACCCCTTTATGTTAACGCCTGTAGCGGCGCTTGTTCAGTTAACTCTTATTCATTTTGAGTTTTTGGTAAGGAATCTGTACTTCCATTTCAAGCAGTTGTCTGCTTTGATACTCATGTTGCGGTAATGTAAATTTTAGGTTTTTTAGCTGAGGGCAGCCTATGTTCAATGTGATGCACTGGCTGGTGGTTTCCAGATCCGCGCTGTTGACCGAGCTGATGGATAGCCGTTGGCCGCAGGAGTTTCTGGTACGCTTGTCCTGCTTATCTCCCGATAGATGGCACACTGATGCCTTGGGAGCTGATGTCGACATGCTGTTGCTGGATTTGGCCACAGTGGAACCGGCCTTGGGCTATAAGATTCTTAAACAGGCCACCAGGAATCGTGGTTGCAAAGTGGTGTTACTGCATTATCCCAGAAGGGTGGAGTATGAATGCCTGTTGTTGCCGTCTGTGGTCAAGGCGGTTTTCTATCCCGAGGCGACCTTGGCACAGTTGGGCCGTGGCCTGGATATTGTGCAGAAGGGCGGTTGCGATATTCCTTTTGAGTTGCAATCTCGGCTGGCCAAGGGAGAACTCAGTGGCGATGTACTGACTTTCAGGGAGCGGGAGGTGCTGCAGGCGCTACTGGCCGGGCTCAGTAATCAACAGATTGCCACTTCCCTCTATGTCAGTGAAAGTACGGTCAAGACCCATCTCTATCGGGTGTTTCGCAAACTGAATTTAAGCAACCGAGCCCAGGTGATGGCCTGGGCCCAGCGTCACTTGATGGCCGATGTGGCCGAGAGTCAAGGCTCAGGCAGTTAACCCAGCCAGGCCTTGGCTTTGGCTGGATCGGTGAGCTTGAGTGACACAGTATCTATTGCCGCCGGGTTGATAGGCAGTTGGCCTGTCATCAGTTCATCACGGCGGAAGAAGTGCAGCTCCAGACTATCGCCGGGCTCATATTGTTGCAGTTCATTTTCAAATTGAGCGCCGACCTGCAGACCATTGGCGGCAATCAGCAGATCCTGAGCCGCGAGCCCGGCGCTGTGAGCCGCGCTGCCGTTGGTTACACTCACAATTCGTAACCCCAGGGCTTCAGCCTTGTAGCGGGCTCCGAAGCCGATTTTTTGCCCCTCAACATCCCCGCCGCCCTGATCCTGAGCGCCTTGGGCACTGCGAAGCTGCATCTCGATTCCGAATTGCGCCAGCAGGGGCGCCAGTGGCAATTCTTGGGTATTATCCAGAAAGGCAAATTCTGCGCTGGCATCCCGGCCAAGCAGCTCCTCGTAGAGGCGGCGATGGGAGTCATCTTCAGTGCCTATACCCTGGCTGCCAAAGGCCTGCCACAGCTTTTGCATCAGGTTATCCAGTGTGTATTTTCCCTGGGTTTCCAGTCTCAGAGTCAAGTCCAGATACAGGGCAAACAAAGCTCCCTTGGTGTAATAGCTGACGATGGCGTTGGCGGCGTTTTCATCCTGTTTGTAGAACTTGGTCCAGGCATTGAAGCTCGAATCTGTCAGGCTCTGCAACTGCCTGCCCGGCATGCGATACACCCGGGTCATGGTCTGGGATAGCATCTCCAGATATTGCTCATTGGAAACCCTGTTGGCTCTGAGTGTCATCAGGTCATCATAGTAGGAGGTGATACCTTCATAAGCCCACAGCTGACGGGTGTAGCTCTCGGCCTCCAGCGCATAGGGCATGAAGCTGGCAGGCTTAATGCGTTTGACGTTCCAGCTGTGGAAGTATTCGTGACTGCAGAGCGACAGATAAGTGCGGTAATCCTTGTTGACCGGCATCTCCATACTCAGCGGCAGATCCTTACGGGAGCAGTGCAGGGCGGTGGAGGCTTTGTGTTCCAGTCCTCCAAAGCCATTGCCCAATACCTGGGTCATAAACAGATAGCGCTCAAACGGCGCTTCACCGAAGAGGCGGATCTGGCTCTCGCAAATAGCCTTGAGATCGTCAAGCAGTCTGGGCATGTGGCAGCGGTGACGCCCGGTCAGTATCACATCATGGCGCACGCCACAGGCCTCAAAGCTGCCGTGGGTAAAGGTGCCCATCTCCACCGGATGGTCGATAAGCTCATCATAGTTGGCGGCGCTGAAACGGCCGAACTGCCACTCTTCACCCTCGATTCGACTCAGGGTTGTTGCCAGCTGCCAGTTGGCCTCCTCCTCCGGAGGCAGAATTTCCAGCTCCAGCGGCTCAAGCTCTTTGCCGGCCACCGCCAAAAAGACGCTGCTGCCGTTGAAAAAGCCGTGGGTCTGATCCAGGTGGGCGCTGCGCACCGACATATCCCAGGCATAAACCGAGTAGCGCAGTTGCAGCGATTCGGCATTGGAATCTATCAGCCAGCGCTGCTTGTCAAGCTGAGTAATGCTGAGCGGACGCTCCAGCTCATCAAAGGCTTTAAGATCTATGATATTGCGACAAAAATCGCGAACCATGTAGCTGCCCGGGATCCAGGATGGCAACCAAAGTTCCTGTTTCGGAGCCGGTGCCTGAATGGTGATTTTGACCTCGAACAGGTGAGCGTGGGGATCTATGGGGCAAATCTGATAACTGATCATCTGATATCCGTATGAATCGTTGGCGAGTGCCGGGAGCCAAATTGGGTGCTATCCGGCTGAGCATGGCGACAATGCTGCCAAAAAAGCCAGGCTGCGGCAATTGCTGCCGAGTTTTAAATGGCTTGGGGTTCAAATCGCCGTGGCCGATTACATCTCCGGGCCGAATGGTATTATACTGCCAAGAACACAGAGGTTTGGCCCTTGGGCCGAGTCTGAACCGACACACCGGAGAGTGGCAAAATGGCCGAAGAAACCATATTCAGCAAAATTATCCGCCGTGAAATCCCCACGGACATTCTGTATCAGGACGAATTGGTAACCGCCTTTCGGGATATCAATCCCAAGGCGCCCACCCATGTACTGATAGTGCCCAATCATCTGATCCCCACAGTCAATGACGCCAAGGCCTCGGATGAGCAGGCCATAGGCCGTATGGTGACTGTGGCTGCCAAGCTGGCCGCCGAGGCCGGGATCGCCGAGGACGGTTATCGTTTAATCATTAACTGTAATGAACATGGCGGCCAGGAAGTGTTCCACATCCACATGCATCTGCTTGGCGGTAAAGCCTTGGGGCCTATGGTGAGTTCAGCGTCATGAAAGTGAATCCGGAGTTTTTCCCGCTGACGACTCTGGCTACCCGTTTCGTCAACCAGTTGGCCCAGTGCCGCCGTCTTGGGCTCAAGGTGCATGAGGCCAGTGAGCACCATGTACTGATAGAATTGCCTTACAGCACCGAGCTGGTGGGTTACCCTGAAACTGGGGTTATTCATGGTGGGGTTATCACCACATTGATGGATACTGCCAGTGGTTGCGCCGTGGTTTGTGCCATCAAGGACAAATATGGTTCGCTGGAGATCTCGCCAACTCTGGATCTGCGGGTCGACTATATGAAGCCTGCCGAGCCCCACAAGCCGGTGTATGGTTTTGCCGAGTGTTATAAATTGTCATCCAGCGTAGCGTTCACCCGGGCCATTGCCTATCAGGACAGCATAGACGACCCCATAGCCCATGCGGTTGGCTCCTTTATGCGGATAAGCCCTGAAATGATAGGGGATACTTTCCGCAAGGCACTGATGGGTGAGGAAACAAAATGACAGATCCCAAGGCATCCATGGATGTAAAAAGCATAGTTGCTAAAGTGACAGAAACCAATGATTTCAGTCACTTGCTTGAGCATGTTCCCTATGCTCGCTTTATCGGCATGCAGGTGGACAGGTTTGGCGATGAACTGGTGTTTCGTCTGCCGGCCAAAGATGACAACATAGGTAACCCGGTACTGCCGGCCATTCACGGTGGCGTGATAGCCGGGTTTATGGAGATGTCGGCCATCATCCAGCTTATGGTGTTTATGCAAACCAGTAAGGTGCCCAAGGTGGTTGATTTTTCCATCGACTATTTACGCGCCGGTTATCATAAGGACAGTTTCGCCGAGTGCCGAATAACCCGTCAGGGGCGGCGAGTGGCCAATGTCAATATCGACTGCTGGCAAACCAACCGCAAACAGTTGATTGCAACGGCCAGGGCGCACTTTTTGATTGATTGAGAATAAGGGATTGGCAGATGAAAAAAGTCTTGGTAATAGCAGCAACCCTGCTGGCTCTGGCAGGCTGCGCCAACCATACGGCCGGGGTGTATGCCAGCTCGACCGGTGAAACCCGCGCAGACAACAGCAGCTTTGCCCGCTCTGTGAGTGTGGGTGATCTTATGGCCAGAGGCGAGGGCGGCTTGCTCAGAGGCACAGCCACCATCAGCAGCAAGGTCGCTACCGATATGCGCATTCAGTACAAGTTCACCTGGTATGATGCCAGCGGCTATACCCTGGATGATGAAGGTGTGTCCTGGAAGTCGGTCAAGCTGCATGGTAAACAACAGTTGCAGGTGAGCGCCGTGGCGCCGAATCCGACCGCCAGCCGTTTTGAGATCTATGTGCGCGAGGCCTTTTCAAACTAAAAGTTGAAACCTCGGCACCACTGCCGCCCGAGCCATTATTCCCGTTGAATGCTCAACACTCGGGAGTATTGGAGTGGGCGGTTTTTTTATGCCCTCAGGTACAATTTGGCAACCTGGCTCACTTTTGTTGGTAACTCGTGTATACTGGCCCGCGCCAAGGGGTGTTTACCGCATTGCGGTTGACTGAGATGTCGTATGACGAACCCTTAGAACCTGATCCGGCTAGTACCGGCGTAGGAATGGGCCACAATTCGTGCACTTTCAACTCGCTTTCTTATTGCCGGATCTCAAACTGTGAATATTTGAGGTCCTATGTCCAAGTTTACCGTACCTACTCTGCTTGCCAGCACCATTCAGATGCTGCTGTGGGCACCCGTTCATGCCGCCGATAATCCCGGCGTTGAAAAGCAAGATGAGCAACAAGCCATGGAAGTAATAGTCGTCAGCGGCGACTTTCGTGGCCTGACGCTGGAGAAGATGCCCTCCAGTGTGACTGTTATCGATGAGCAGCGCATTGAAGATCAAGGCGCCGAGCATTTCGAAGACATGCTGGGTAATGTGGCCAACTTCAACTGGTCAGGTGCCAGCTCCCGGCCAAGATACTTCCAGATCCGCGGTGTAGGTGAGCAGGAGCAATACCAGGGCGCGCCCAACTCCTCTGTGGGCTTTATTATCGACGATATCGACCTCTCCGGGCTGGGCAGCGTTTCCAGCCTGTACGACCTGCAGCAGTTTGAAGTGCTGCGCGGCCCACAGGGCACCCGCTATGGCGCCAATGCCCTGGCCGGTCTTATCTATCTCAAGAGCAATGATCCCACAGACGTGTTCGAGCACGGCGCCGAAGTCTCGCTCGGTAATGATAATCTGCAAACCTTCAGCGGCTTCAGCTCCGGCCCAGTGACTGATTCCGGCAAGTTGCTCTATCGTGTGGCGCTGCAGCAACACAAGCAGAACGGTTATCGCGACAACCTGTATCTGGGCCGTGACGATACCAATGAGCGCGATGAATTCAGCGGCCGTATCAAGCTGCGCTGGTACGCCACCGACAAGTTGCAGGCGGACTTCACTCTACTGCACGCCGATTTTGACAATGGTTATGATGCCTGGACCCTGGACAATAACGGCTTCAATACCATTACCGATGCGCCGGGCGTCGACAAGCAGCGCACCACGGGATCCAGTCTCAAGCTGAGTTATACCGGCTTCGAGGCTTTTGAGCTGGTGTCCCTGTCAAGCTATGCCGCCACAGATCATCATCACGGTTACGACGGTGACTGGGCCAACCCGGATTACTGGGCCGGGAAAGAGTGCGGCGGCGCACCCTGTGAGTACGATTACACCTGGGATAAACGCGGCGAGCGGCGCACTCTGTCACAGGAGTTCAGATTCAGCTCCAACGAGGCCGGGCGGATTTTCGGCGGCAGCACAGACTGGCTGGCCGGGCTCTATTTTATGGATCTCGATGAGGACAATGATCTCTACTCTGAATACAACAGCTGGCCGGATGAAGTGTTGACTTCCCGCTACAGCGCCAGTAACTATGCGGTGTTTGCCCAGTTGGACTCAGATCTGGGGGCGGGCTACAGCCTGTCTATCGGTGCTCGTATCGAGCGACGTGAGAGTGACTACAGCGACAGCAATGGTGATGCCTTTAGCCCATCGGAAAACATGTGGGGCGGCCATATCGCCCTGTCCAAGGCTCTGACTGAACACCATGAAGCCTATGCTCGGATAGCCAGGGGCTACAAGGCCGGTGGTTTTAATATGACGCTGCCCCAGGAGCTGGCCGACAAGAAAGAGTTCGATACCGAAATCCTCTACAACTATGAACTGGGGCTGAAATCCAGTTGGGCCGATGGCTTGCTGGATACACGTCTGGCACTGTTCTTTATGGACAGGGAAGATCAGCAGGTAGCGGCCTCGCTGCAGGATCCTGTCGATCCCCAGCGCTTTATTCTGTTCACTGAAAACGCCGGCAGCTCCAATAACTATGGCGCCGAGCTGGAAGCCAACTGGTATCCCACAGATTCACTGCAGTTCTACACCAGCCTTGGGTATCTGCAGACAGAATACGGTGATTACCTGTATCAGGATAAATATGGCAACCCTGTGGATCTCAGCGGCCGGGAACTGGCCCACTCGCCGAGATGGACCTATAGTCTCGGCATGACCTGGCGCAATGACATGGGCTGGTTTGCCAACCTCAACAGCAGTGGCAAGAGTGCGTTCTACTATTCAGACAGCAATGACTCCCGCTCTGAAGACTATCAAGTGGTCAACGCCAAGCTGGGCTATGAGGCCGACAAGTGGTCGGTTTACCTCTGGGGCCGCAACCTGTTCGATGAAAAATACGGCGTGCGCGGTTTCTACTTCGGCAATGAGCCGGATCAGGACTGGGCCGAGAAGCAATATATCCGCTACGGGGACCCACGCCAGATTGGTGTGACCTTCAACGTCAAATTTATCTGATGGCATAAGCCGTTGTCGGCCGGGGCGTGTTGCAGCGCCCCGGTTCATTACAGGAGATGTAAAATGAAGTTAACTGCCGAAATCAGCATGTATCCGCTCCACGATGAGTACCTGGAGCCTATTCAATGGTTTATCAAGCGCCTGGACAGTTATGCCAACATAGAGAGAACCACCAATGCCATGGCGACTCAGGTATGCGGTGATTATGCCGACGTGATGGCCATGCTGGCCACTGAGATGCAGGCAGCGCACGAGAAATTTGGCAAGGCGGTGTTTGTCTGTAAATTTATCGGCGGTGAGCTGAACTTGGGCCACAGGGAATAACCCATGAGTGAATTCTGGCACTGGCTCGCCGAGGCCGGCTCTCAGGCCCAGGGCATGGGCGCCTGGGAAGCGGTAGCCGTGGTATTGGCCTTGGCCTATCTGCTGCTGGCCATGAAAGCCAATATCTGGTGTTGGGCGGCAGCCTTTGCCAGCACCGCCATCTACACTGTGCTGTTCTGGAAAGTCGCGCTGCTGATGGAGTCAGTGCTCAATGTCTATTACATGGCGATGGCGCTGTACGGATACTGGCTCTGGCGCCGGGGTGGGGAAAACCATCAAGGAGTGGCCGTGACCTCCTGGCCCTGGCAGCGGCACCTGGTACTGATTTTGTTGACTGGGTTGGTGTCTCTGTTTGTCGGTCATATGATGGCGACTTTCACTCAGGCAGCCTTTCCCTACCTGGATGCAGCAACCAGCTGTTTTGCTGTGATGACGACTTTTCTGGTGGCGCGCAAAGTGCTGGAAAACTGGCTCTATTGGGTGGTTATTGATCTGGTATCCATCTATCTCTATTTAAGCAAGGGCTTGATGTTGACCTCACTCTTGTTTGTGCTCTACGTGGGGATGGCGGTAGCCGGATACTTTATCTGGCGCGCCAGAGCCCAGGAGTCCCGCGGTCGCGACTCCTCACAGCTTGAAAGCGGCGCGGCATGAAAGGCAAACCGCTGACAGCACTTGAAACCAGTCTGGGTGAAGGTTTGAGCTGCGAGCTCAACGCCGCCCTCAAGCGGCTACAGTTGTGGCCGCTTGAGGGGGCCAAGCCGCTCACCCTTGGGCTAAGCAACCAAAACTGGTTCTTGCAGGCCGGTAGCGAGTCAATGGTGCTGAGAGTCAATTCCCCGGGCTCAGACCGTATCTGCGACAGAAACAACGAACTGGCATGTTGGCGGGTTGCCGAGAAGGCGAACCTGGCACCAGGGCTGATTTGGGTCAGCGCTGACAAGGGGTTATATCTGAGCCGCTTTATCGAACAAGCGCCGCAAGCCAACTGGCAGCAGTTACTCGCATCCAAAGGCGCGACCGAGATCGCAAGCGCGGCTCAAAAAGCCTATGTTAGCTCAAAAAGCCTCTCTGGCCTGCCTGAGCGTAAACATGATTCTAAACATGAGCCTAGACATGAGCCTAAACATGAATTGGGCTCAGGCGCTGTATTGGGAGCCAAGCAAGGCAAATCCCCTCAGGCCTTACTGCTGGAGTTGCTGCTGGGGCTGAGAGCATTGCCGGCTCCCAAGCTCGAAATCAGTGTTGCCGAGCAGTGGCGCATCTATCTGGAGCGGCTCGATGATATGGCACTGAGCCGGGGGCAGCCTTCAAGCTGGCAACAGCGGCTTATGCAACTTCACTCGGCCCAAGTGTTATTCGAGCAGTGCAACGCTCGGCTGGAAGCCTGTCTGCTGAGGCCTCAGTATTGTCACAGGGATCTCAATCCTCATAATCTGCTGCTGGCCGAGGATGGACTCAAGTGCGTCGATTTTGAATATGCCTGCGCTTCCCATCCGCTGTTTGAGTTGGCCGGGGTGCTGTCATCCCATCTGCTGAGCGCCGAGGGGCAGCAGTGGCTCATCTATCACTATCTTGAGCAGCATCCGCATTTAACCGGCGATGCCCACCTGGCCGTGGCTGCCGCCATCGATGTCTACTGGCTGTTTGCCTGCTGCTGGGCCTTGCAGATGGCCTGGGACAATCAGCAGCAGTCTTATCTCGACTGGTTTGATGACTTCTGGCATCTTGTAAAGCATCAATGAGTCAGGCAGGGAAGCTGTCGCCTGGCCTTAGCCAACTTAAAGTATTTAATGGATGAAACGCATTGTTATTGCCCTGGCGCTGCTTATTGCGCTCAGTGCCTGCTCCACCAAGGTCAGCTATTATTTCCTCGATTGGGCCATAGAGTGGCAGCTGGAAGATTATGTCACTCTCGACCGGCAACAGGAGCAGGCGTTTGACGCCATTCTCGACCCTTTTCTCGTCTGGCATCGCAGCCAGGAGTTACCCAGATACAGTGCCCAGTTAAAAACGCTGCAAACCGAGCTTGCCGATGGCACTTTAACGCCACAGAGTTGGCGCCATCATGTGGATATGGCAAGAGATCACTGGTTTCGGCTGTTTGCCCAGGTGTTTGACGATCTTTTGCCCCTTATCGCTTCTTTGAGTGATAAGCAGGTCGCCCAGGTGATAGCCAAACTGGAGGCCGATGAGCAGGAGCTGGTGGATGAATACAAGGACAAGAACCAGGAACAACTGATTAAAGATGCGGATGAACGGCTGGAGGAGCTGTTTGCCGATTGGCTGGGGCGTTTGAGTGAGCAGCAAAAGGCCCTGATCCATGAGCACAACAGCCGCCGACTGGCGACCTTGGATATGTGGCTCGAGTATCGTCACGAGTGGCTCCGGCAGTTCAAACAAGCCTTGCTGCAACGCAGTGATTCTGACTTGTTGGCGCAGCGCTTGCGGCTGCTGATGACATCGCCCGATGAGCTCAAGTCAGACGTCCACAAGCAGAAATTGGCGCAGAACACGGAAAACTTCGGCATGCTGTTGTTGCAACTGCACCAGAGCCTGAGTGAGCGCCAGCAAAAGCACTTCAAGCGTAAGCTGGGCAACTTGATTGACGATCTGGATGAACTGAGTCAGGCATCGCCTTGAGTTGGCACAGCCCTGAGCTTATGAGGCAGACATAGCCCTGAGCTTATGGGATCGTAAAGCGAGTCTTTGAGTTGTAGAACGGGCATGGGGCTTGTTCGCACCTTTCTAAACTAAAGACTGAAATAAAATCGCTTATTGCCGGGTCAACTGCAGCATGACAGGAATACTCCCCGAATAAGGACGCTTTCATGCAAGCCATCATTCAAACCTATGCGGCATTTTTGAAATCACTGCGCCAATTCGATGGCCTGGCACCTTTGGCATTGCGGCTCTATCTGGCGCCGGTGCTGGTGCAGGCCGGTTACAATAAACTCAGCCACTTCAGCGACACAGCGGCCTGGTTCGGTAATCCGGACTGGGGGCTGGGCTTGCCCATGCCTGAAGTGATGGTGGCGCTGGCGGCCGGGACCGAATTTTTTGGTGGCTTGTTGCTTCTGCTCGGGTTGGCCACTCGGCTGGTGGCTATCCCCATGAGTATTACCATGTTGGTGGCGGCCTTCAGTGTGCACTGGTCCAACGGCTGGCTGGCGATTGCCGATCCCTCATCCTGGCTCGCAAACGACAGGGTGATGGCTTCGGTGGAGAAGCTTGAGCGGGCCAAGGGGATACTGCAGCAGCACGGCAATTACGACTGGCTTACCAGTTCGGGTAACCTGGTGATCCTCAACAACGGCATTGAGTTTGCGGCCACCTATTTCATTATGCTGTTGGTATTGCTGTTTATGGGCGGCGGCCGTTACACCAGTGTGGACTATTTTATTGGCCGTAAATGGCTGCCCAAAACCGCTAACCTCGGCTGATTGTTGCTTAAAACAACTCGTCCGACTTTTTTGCCTCTGGCGATCCGGGGCGGATTTGGTATCCTGTGAAGTCATTGATATCTCAGCTGAGGATCGCGCATTGGACGCACTTACTCTTCTTCTTACCCGTCAATCATGTCCACGACTGCAGGCTCCGGCGCCGAATGAGGCGCAACTGAAAATTATCCTGGATGCCGCGGCCAGAGTACCGGATCACGGTGGCCTGGCGCCCTGGGAGTTTATTATTGCTACCGGCGAAGGGCTCAATCGCCTGGCGGATATTTTTGTGGCGGCCGCAACAGCAGATGGTGCCGACGAGGGCTTTATCAACAAGGCTGCCGGTATGCCGCTCAGGGCGCCTATGGTGATAACCGTGGTTGCCAAGACCAAAGATCATCCCAAGGTCCCCGAGTTGGAGCAGCAATTGGCAGCCGGCTGCGCCGTGATGGCGATGCAGCAGGCCGCATTTGCCCAGGGGCTTGGCGGAATATGGCGCACTGGTGCCTTTGCCTTTGACTCTACGGTCAATACGGCGTTGGGGCTTGATGGCAGCGATCAGATAGTGGGCTTTCTCTATCTGGGCACCCCTGTGGTTGAAGCGCCGCTCAAAGCCACCAAAGAGGGCAGCGCCTTTGCCCGCTATCTCTGATAGCTGCCAGCGACTCAATGGCGGAAAACTTGCCATGGGCCAAGCTCATGGCATCAAGCTATTGTACTCAGTTGCCTACCGCAACCCCCACCTCCAGGCGCTCGAACCAGTCGAGAAACTCAGGTATCTGCTCGCCCCTGAATATCCGCCCGTGCTGCGGACATAAATAGTCCAGCTCCAGCTCTCTCACTCTGGCTATCCAGTCCTGCTTGGCGCGGTTGGAGGGCATCCATCTTTGATGGAAAAAGCGCATCTTCTCGGTGTGACGGCCAAAGTCATCGACAAATAGCCCGGCATCCGTGTCTTCCAGTGCCGCACCTATATCGCCCGACATCAGCACTTTGCCGACAGGGTCGTAAACATGAAAATTGCCGGAAGCGTGCAGATAATGGGCCGGGATAAACTGCACCTCTACGCCATCGAGCGTCAGCTTGCCGCCTTGATCTTTAATGGCCTGGTATTGGATATGCTCCATCCCGAAATGGCGGATGAAACCTTCCCAAATCCAGGGCGCGTGCAGCTGGGCCCGCTCCAGCGTCTGATCCCACAACCCCAGGGAGGAGATGATATCGGGATCCTGATGGGATGCGAATAGATGGGTGAGCTGCTCTATGGGAATGTGGCAAACCACATTGGCCAGCATGGGGGCAAATAGCTCTATGCCACCCGGGTCCATCAGCAGAGCCTGCTCGGCAGTGACCAACATATATTGATTGGTGTCTATGATGCCGTCGGGTTTGTCCGGATCCCGGCCAAAATAGATCCATTTGTGGCTATGGGTTTCCAACAAGAGTTGGTTCTTCATCCCTGTACTCCCTTATTGTTCAAGTAATTGAATCGCCTTATCTACCTGAGTGCGGATCGCGCCGGCAGCAGCATCGACCCGGTTGGCAACATGGTTGAAAGTGGCCTGGTCGGCGGGCTTTATCCGGCAGGCTTCGATGCGGCACAGCGAGGCCAGCACTTTAGCGGTTTTCAGCTGCTGGCAGAGCTCTTCCAGTTGCAATTCAATATCCAGGCTCAGGCGTTTGCACTGCTGCTCAAGGGCCGTAAAGTGTTGGCTGTTCTTCTCCAGCGCCGGCATGATGCTGTCGCCATAACGGGCTTTACGGGCTTTCTCCCTGGCGCGGGCAAATTGCAGCATCGCCTTGCGGACTCGGGTCTGCTCGCTGGTCAGGCGGCTGATGGTCTGTGCCAGATGATTGATTCTCGCGGCTGAGTGGGTGGTGAAATGCGCCAGTTCGTCGATGGAGTGGGTCAGCGCCTTAAAGCCCAGCGCCATGCTGCCGGCGCGAATCGATGCCGCCTGGGCATTGCTGGCGATGATATTAATCTCTTTGCAGTGGCCCTGAGTCTTTTCCAGTTCGGCGGCTATGATGGCGGCACGAACATAGAACTGACGCGTTGGTTGACGTTCTGATCCCATAATTCACTGTTTTACAGTCATAATCCTGTTTGAGAGTATAGAAGATAATTAACTTGCCAACAGGCGCGAGCTGATTTTTCCCATCAATGGATTCAAGCTACAACTCAAGCGCTTGAATTTGCACCCTGTTTAGCTTGAAGAGTCTCTTTGATAATATATGCTTAGTGTTGTAACTATATGAATTGAAGTTTTATTTTGATTGTCAGCCCAAGTCGAATGCTCTAGTATCCGCTGCTATCAGAATCGGCCCCCGCTTTATTCAAGTGGGGGCTTTTTAGGTTGTGGCTTTGTCAATAAGCAGGCAATAACAGCCGCAGCATTTCAGAGAGGATCCCCATTTGGTTTCGCTATTAAACGATGAACTATTGGACAGGATTGCCGATGCACTTACGGACAAGGGATACATAGTGCTTGATGATGTGCTGCCGGAGACGTTGAGTAGCGCATTGCTGGATAAGGTTAACCACTCGCCGGTAGAGAGTTTTCGCTGGGCTGAAATCGGCCGTGGCAATGAGCGTGTTCGCGAGCAGGAGATACGTTCAGACAGGATCCGCTGGTTGAATGAAGCACAACAACCGGATGCCGACTATTTGGAATACATGGCCTGCTTGCGTCATGGGCTTAACCGGCGCCTGTTTATGGGGCTATTCGATTATGAAAGCCATTACGCCTTTTATCGCCCTGGTACTTTTTACCGTAAACACCTGGATGCGCTGCGGGGCAGTCGCAACCGGATCTTGACCACGGTATTTTTCCTTAACCCCGACTGGCAACTGGGTGATGGTGGCGAGCTGATGCTCTATGAAGAGGACGACGCTCTGCTTGAGCAGATCCCGCCGAGAATGGGCACTCTGGTGATCTTCCTGAGCGAGCGTTTCCCCCATGAAGTACTGCCAACCCATAAAGATCGCGCCAGCATAGCCGGTTGGTTCCGGGTTGCCGGTAGTTATGAATTGTTGTAACTGGCACGATATTTGGCCGGGGTTAACCCGGCCAACGTTTTACTATTCTGAGCGCTTATATTGTTGGGGTTAATTCTGATGTATCAAACGGAATTGCTTGACATAAATTATGATGGCCGTTCATAAGGCCAGCGATAAACTTTTCCACAATACTAACATCAAAAAATACCGTATTTGACTCTTTCACCCTAAAAACCAAACGTTTATGTAATGGAATAAGCTCGAGTTTTTCCGGGCATATAGCTAGACGAGAAACAATAGGTGGTCGGTGGGGCTTTGGATTTTGAATAATTCTACTACGCTCAGTATCTATAACGTCAATGACATTCTTTATTGATACTATGTACCTTTCTGTAAGAAGTTCATTTTCAATGAGCAAACTTGCTGGATATATCTCCACACCATAAGGGTCAAATGACATTATTAGTTTAGCAACTTCTTTGGATACGAGCTTATCACCTTTTTCAACGATATCAGGAATCTCAGTACTATCTGATATCTCTGGATCCTCCCAAGTTATGGGTGAAATAGAAGAGCAAGGTATATATTCATTGGTGGCATAAAAGTAACTTCTCTCATCAACCTCTTTAAACATACAATCAGACTCGTCGAAGTCCTCGGATAGGGTCCCTAAATTAAAACATTTCTTACTCATCATTCTGCCTTCGACTGCAATTATTCAACTGTCATGACTCTATTACCGTCTCTCTATAGTGATTCAAGGGAAGCACGAATTCAACTTGGAAGTGCGACTCCGTCTATGTGATCAGGAGGTTCTTCAGGAGCACCATCTCAGGTTGCTTCAATTCAATCTATATAGTGAGCAGAAGCGTGCTGCTCAACGGTTGATGCCTCAGTCCGTTCAACCATGCGTGTTGCACTTATTGACTGCAGCCCTGGCTGATATTCAGCGGGTCAAAAGGCCGGGTTTTCCCGTCAGATTGACAGAGTTCAGCTGGCTTGCTGCAGAAACCGTTTGTTAACATTTTCTCTGGTTTAATGATTTATTCATGTTAGTCTGGTAATCAAACAAGTGTTAAATCATCATCTTGCATTATTAGGGAGGCAAATCATGGGACTGGAAGCATGCTTGACCGGAGAACATGTGATCCTCGAACCTTTGAGTCAGGATCATCTGCCGGCGTTGTCGCTGGCGGTCGCCGATGGTGAGTTGTGGCGCTTGTGGTACACCAGCGTGCCGCATCCGGATGAGATGAAGGAGTATATCCAGCAGGCTTTGGATAGTGAGCAGCGCGGTGAAGCCTTGGCCTTTGCGGTACGTAGCCGAAGCAGCGGTGCAATTGTCGGTTGTACCCGCATTTGCAACTGGGATCAGGCCAACCGCCGGCTGGAGATAGGGTATACCTGGTATGCCAAGAGCGTGCAGCGCAGCGCCATCAATACCGAAACCAAGCTGTTGTTGCTGGAATACGCCTTCGAGACCCTGGATGTGATGGCGGTGGAGTTCAGAACCCATTTTCACAACCAAGCTTCACGGGAAGCCATCACCCGACTGGGAGCCAAGCAAGATGGCATCTTACGCAATCACAGACTGCTCAAGGACGGCAGTGTCAGGGATACAGTGGTTTACTCCATCATTGACAGCGAATGGCCTGAGGTGAAACAAGGCCTCAAGGACAGGCTGGCATTTTACAGTGATCAGTACCATGCCGAACTCGCACAGTGAGTGAGCGCCACTTAGGACAATAGAATTGAAGGGAAATCATTCATGCTAAAGCAAGTTATTCGGGCACAGTCACAGGATGCCGAGATTATCTCACCGCTGTTTGATGAGTATCGCCGGTTTTATGGATATCCCAGCGAGCCCGAACTGGCGTTAAGCTTTATCAGCCAAAGGCTTAAGCGGGATGAATCCGTGATCTTTTATCTGCCGGATGAGCAAAACCAAGCCTTGGGGTTTGTGCAGCTCTATCCCGGCTTTTCTTCGCTGCAGGCGGCGCCGCTGCTTATCCTCAATGATATTTATGTCACTCAGCATGCCAGGTGTGTCGGCATAGGTCGTGCGCTGCTCGATGCCACGCTGAGTTACGCCAAAGCACAGGGCATTGATGAATTGATCCTCGAAACCCAGCGTAATAATGTCAGGGCTCAAGCGCTCTATGAGTCCATTGGTTTTGTCCGGGACAATGAATTTTTCCACTACAGTCTGACCCTAAAACCTTGAAATTCATCAGGCACTAAAGTAGCTTGCCTTCATTGATATCAAGAGGATCACCAAGATGTCCCATAAAACTGTTTTGTCTGTCGTTGCCGCCATCGGCTTATTTTCCAGTGCCACAGCACTCGCCGGTTCTGCCGAGGAGGCCTTTAGCGCCGAGTTGCAGCAATGCGCCGCCTATTATCAGATAAGTTCTGAAGCCATAGCAGCAATGAATGCACCGCAGATGGCCGCCGTTGGAGATAGACTGAAACAATCTGCCAAGGATGCCGAGGCTTTGGCCGCCCAGTACAGTTCGGCGCAGGATGCCGAGAAGGGCGTGGCTGCGGCCCGTGCTGAAATGCTGGAAACCATGGGTAACAGCAAGAGTTTGGGTGGTTTGATGAGTCAATATAAAGACAGCTGCAAAACCATCTTGGCCGAGCCGCAAAAGCGCCTCGACTACTGGATAATGGCCAACATGTGATGCAATAAAATGCGGCCGCAGGCTGTCTCTTTGTCCATGGGAGGGAGGCATTATGCTTTTGAGTCTGTTATTGGCTGCTTGTATCATCTTGTTCGCGCTGGTAATTGAGTTCTGGCCCAGGGTCCGTTCCAAAGCCCGTGAACGTTGGCAAGGGGCACCTTGGACGCAGGAAAACCATGGCCGCGTCAGCGGGCGTGAACAGCAGGACTGCTTTGCGGATCTCAGCTTTGCGCCCTTCTTGCTTACTGCTGCTCTGGCCTTGATAGCCTGCGCATTTGAACTAATGCCGGCAACTTATGTGTTTGGTTTAATACTCTTTATTGTTCTCAACCTACTTCTCTTGATGGTCTGGCATCTCTATGCCAGACTGCTTGGCGGGCAAAAAAGTGGCCAGAGCCTGTTGCCGCCGCTGCTTTACGGCCTCGCGGCCCTGTTTGCCTGGATAGGGGCTATGCCATAAGTCAGGCCCTAAGCCCGATTCCAAGGCAAGAATTCATGAGCCAGGCCCAAATACACCAAGAAGCGTTGTATCGGCCTCAAGCTGTTTGAGGTCATCACGGCATTGGTTCTCGGCGCTGAAATGTCAGCTTACAATTAGCTTGCGGTCCGGCGCTGGAATTTGGCATTAAATAGGGAACTTGCACCTTTATCCAAGGTTCAAAGCTGCAGACAATAACAAGGAGTGGTTGAGCGCCGGTCGCAATACCCACCAAGAGCAATGATAAAGCTTCAACAACTTTGCAAAACCTATCAGATGGGCGACGCCTGTGTGCGTGCGCTTGATGAAGTCAGTTTCGACATTCAAGCCAATGAATTTGTGGCCATCATGGGGCCATCGGGTTCAGGCAAGTCGACGCTGATGAATATCATCGGCTGCCTGGATAAACCCAGCAGCGGCAGTTACCTGCTCAATGGCGAAGAGGTGGGACAACTGGATGATGATGCCTTGTCCGCGGTGCGTAACCGCCAGATAGGTTTCGTGTTCCAGAGTTTTCACCTCTTGCCGAGACTCACGGCGCTGCAAAATGTGATGCTGCCGCTGAGATACAGTCCAGAAGGGCAGGGCGATGAAACCCACGCCATAGAATTACTGAGGCGTGTCGGGCTGGGAGAGCGACTGGATCACAGGCCCAACCAACTCTCGGGCGGTCAGCGTCAGCGGGTGGCGATAGCCCGCTCCCTGGTCAATCGCCCGGCCATTTTGCTGGCCGATGAGCCCACAGGGGCGCTGGACAGCAAGACTTCGCTTGAGATCATGGCGCTGTTTACCGAGCTGCATGCCGCAGGGCAAACCATTATTCTGGTGACCCACGAAGAGGAAGTGGCCGCTTACGCCCAGCGGGTTATCCGCATGCGAGATGGTTGCCTGCAGAGTGACAGGAGGGCTAATGCGGCCTGATTCTCTTTTACTTTTGAGCCTGGCGGTCTCGGGCCTGACTTTTTCAAGCTTGGCTGTTTCAGGAAGCGCCATAGCGGTGGCAGCCGGCTCACCTTCTTCGATAGCTTCTCCATTGGAGCCTCTAACGGACAAGGTGACGGACGCCAAGTCGCAGCCCGCCGCGCAGCTGCTACTGACAGGTAAAGTCAGTTCCGCCAAGTCGCAGACTTTCAGCGTCCCCAAGGCCGGTGATGCCTGGCGCTATCAAATTCAGTGGATGTTACCCGAGGGCTCTTTGGTGTCCCCTGGGCAAGTGGTGGTGGTGTTTGACAAGAGTCAGGTAGCCAATCAGATAGAACAGTTGGAAGCCAGCATGCTCAGGGTATCGGCGCAGGAGCAGAGCCAGTCCATAGAGCTCAAGTCCAAGGTATTGCAAGCCAGATTTGAGCTGAAAAAGCAGTTACTGGAGCAGGAAAAGGCGCAACTGGTAGCGGCCGTGCCGGCGGATTTTATTGCTGCCAAGGAGTACGCCGACAATCAGTTCAAGCTGTTGCAGATAAACGCGGAGGTGACCAAGGCCAAGCAAGCACTGGCCGAAGCTCTGGATACCGAGAAGGCGACTCTGGCACAGCTGAAGATTGACAAGGAAAAGGCGGCGCTCGAGCTGGCCCAGGCCTTCAAGGACTTGGACAGCCTGGAGCTGAAAGCCGAAATCGCCGGCCCCTTGCTGCTTGGACGGGACCCTTGGAGCAACAAAAAATTCGAGGTGGGGGATACGGTGCAAGTGGGGCGACAAATTGCCACTGTGCCAGCCATGGAAGATCTGGAGGTGATCGCCTGGGTCAATGAGGTGGACGTGGATCGCCTGAAACCCGGGCAAGCCGTCACCATGAGTTTGGATGCGGAAATTGAGCGCGCCTTTCCCGGACAAATAGCCAGTATCGGTCGCCAGGCCATCAATTTACCTGCCTGGGGCCGCAGTAATTGGTTCGAAGTCGGGATCCGTTTCAAGGCGCCTGAGGATATCGCCATGATCCCCGGCATGAGTGTGCTGGTGGAAACCGGAGGCAAACATGAAGCGTTTTAGTTTGGCCTGGTTGGCACTGCTTGCGCTGAGCGCCTGCAGTGATGGGGTGAGCACTCAGGTGGTGCAGGGGCCCTTGAGTCAAAAAATAGAAGTCACCGGCGAGCTGGTGGCGGCCGATACCGTGTCTTTAATGCCGCCTGTGATGCGGCGCATCTGGCAATACCAGGTCAAGCAACTGGCGCCCGAAGGCAGCGAGGTGGAAAGCGGCGAGATGGTGGCTCAGTTGGATACCTCGGAACTGACCCAAAGGTTGTCGGTCAAATCGGCCGAGCTTGAGGCAACGGTGCAGGACTTGCAGACTTCCAAGCTGCGTAATGCCAAGAAGATGGAAGAGCTCAAGTTGCAACTGGCGGAGGCCAAAATGGAGTTGGACAAGGCCGAGCGTAAGTTTGCCCTCTCTGATGACACAGTTGCGGCGCTGGATAAAGAAAAGTACCAACGTGACGCGGTGATCGCCCGTGACAAAGTGACTCTGGTGCAGCAACAACTGGTGCTGGAGGCCCAGAGCGCCCGGCAACGGGAAGCCATGCTCGACGGAGACCGGCAGAAGTTCGCTGCCGAAGTGGCGGCGCTGAAAAAGGGTATTGCCTCGATGACCTTGGTGGCGCCCCGTGCCGGTATGGTGGTTTATGGCAACGATCCTCAGGGCAACAAGCTCAAAGAGGGCCAATCTGTGTTTGCCGGTGATGTGGTGTTGTCTATCCCGGATCTCGACAGCATGCAGGTCAATATGGCGATCCCTGAAGTAGAAGCCCGCAGAGTTAAACTGGGCCAGCAACTCAAGATCCGTCTGGATGCCAATCCTGATAAAGTATTTACAGGAAAAATCAAAGAGTTGGGCGCGGTTTTTCGTAACAAAAGCCAGGAGGTTCCTCTGGTGGTGTTCGATGCGGTTGCCAGCATAGACGAGCCGGATACCGAGCTGATGCGTCCGGGAATGACCGCCAAGATCAGCATAGAAATTGCCGATGACAGCCAGCGTACTCTGGTGGCTCAGGATGCGGTGCATTACGAGGCCGGTCATCCTTATGTGCTGCTGGACGGGCTCTTGGGGGCTCGCAAACAGTCGGTGCGGGTTGGTGCCATGGGTGGTGATCAGGTTGAAATACTCTCCGGTTTGCAGGTGGGCGATGAGGTATTGCTGCCATGAAGAATCATTCGCTAATCGCTTGTGCCTTGATAACGCAGGCCTTAATAGCTTTGGCCTTGAGTGGCTGCCAACCAAGCGGCAACGATGGTGTGCTCACCATGACAGTCAGCCGCGGCGAGTTTCAGGTCAATATCCCCGCCAGCGGTGAGCTGGAAGCGGCGCAGTCCACTCCCGTTGTGGTGCCCACGGGGTTACGTGGGCCTCAGTCCCTGGCCTGGATCCAGAACAACTTTACCCAGGTTAAGGCCGGGGATGTGGTGGCCAGGCTCGATGATACAAGGGAGTCGTTTCGCTTGCAGATGGAAGCCTTCGACTTTGAGCGCCTGGCTCAGGATGCACAGATCCAGACAGAGAAAGATCTCACCTTGAGCCAGAGTTTGACTCTGGGAAGCAAGGTTACAGGTAATGAGCGGGAGTTGGCCGAGCGCTTTTTCAGTGAAGATGAGCGGGTCTACACCAAAATCGACATCATAGATCAGATGCGCAACAAGGAATATCTGGATGCCAAGCTGGATTATTTTCAGTGGGGCGGCACTCAGCACCAGGCGCAGGCCGATGCCGAGCAGGCGCTTATCAAGCTGAAACAGAAAGGCCATCAGGCCAAGATGGACAGGTATCAGGGCAATCTATCACAGATGGAGATCATCGCGCCGCACGATGGGCTGTTTGTCTATCAGGCTGGCTGGGATGGCGCCTTTCCTGTGGTGGGTGACATGATCTGGTCCGGATTCCCCATAGGTATATTGCCGGATACTTCGGTGATGCAGGCAAGGGTCTATGTGCTTGAATCGGAAGCTGTGGGGCTCGCCATCGGCAAGCAGGCCACCGTGACTCTGGATGCCTATCCTGAGCGGCCTTTTAGCGGCACAGTGACCCAGGTCGATGCGCTGGCTAAGCCCAAAGACAGAGATAGCCCGGTGAACTATTTCCAGTTCACCATCAGCCTGGATCAAACTTTGCCGGCCATTATGCAGCCGGGAAGACAAGTGAACGCCAAGGTACAGGTGCTGGATCTCAATGATGTATTGACTGTGCCCAATCAGGCCCTGTTTCAAAAAGACGGGCGCTACTGGGTGTTTCTCAAGCAGGGCGGCGGCTTTGTGCGCCGGGATGTGACTCCGGGGCACAGGTCCCTTAACCGCACCGAAATTACCGCCGGGCTCAATCCCGGTGATGTAATAGCCCTGACAACCCCACCCAAGAGGAGTCAGCTATGAGTCCGGTGATAGGGCTATGGCAAGGATTTGCCCAGGCGTTCGATGAGATGCGCCACCACAAACTGCGTACCGCCTTGACGTTGCTGGGGATGATATTCGGTGTCGGCGCCGTTATAGCCATGCTCAGCGTCGGTGAGGGTGCCGAGCGTGAAGCCTTGAAGATGATTGAATCCATGGGGGTTCGCAATCTGGTGGTCAACAGCCGCAGCAATGACGGCGAGGCGCTGAAATCGATTCGTGAACACAGTGTCGGTCTGAGCCTGCGTGATATCGACAGTGCCAGGGACACCTTGCCTTTTATCCAGGATTGGGGCGCCGCCAAGGAAGTAAAGGCCTTCAGCCTGTTTTCCGCCGAAGGGCGCAGCGATGCCAGTGTGATGGGAGTGACTCCCAGCTATTTTGGGCTGACGTCGCTCAAGCTCAGTGAAGGGCAGATTTTTACCGAGCAGGATCAAGTTTACTTTCGCCAGGTCGCCGTGTTGGGGCCAGAGGCGGCCCGCAGCCTGTTTCCCAAAGGCGATGCCCTTGGCAAGAACATCAAGGTTAACCATCAATGGTTTACCGTGGTGGGTATCTTGGCCGATGCCAATCGCGGCAAGTCCAAAATCCAGGGCGTCAAGCTTGGGGGCGAGCGCAATCAGGTGTTTATTCCACTGTCGAGCGCCCTGAAAAAGATGCAGTTCAAGGCGCTTGAGGATGAGCTGGACATGATTAAGCTGTCGCTCAGGGAAGAGGTTGAGCCTTCGCTGGCGGCCAAGAGCCTGAATCATCTGTTGCAGCGCCGTCATGGCGGTGAGAAGGACTATGACATAGTGGTGCCGGCCGACCTTCTGGCCCAACATCAGAAGACTCAACAGATCTTCAATATCGTCATGGCCTGTGTCGCCGGGATCTCGCTTCTGGTGGGCGGGATTGGCATTATGAACATTATGCTCGCCACCATTTTGGAGCGCACCGCCGAGATAGGTTTGCTGCGGGCGCTGGGAGCCAGGCGCAAGGATATCGCCCGGCAGTTTTTGATTGAAAGTATCGCCATTTCGGCTACCGGCGGTCTGTTTGGCATAGTCGTAGGGCTGGGACTGGCGCTGCTTATATCAACTGCGGCCGGTTGGCCTGTGGCTTGGTCTCCCTTTGCGATACTGCTGGCGCTTGGGGTTTGTATGAGTATTGGGGTCGGTTTCGGCCTCTATCCGGCGCAGAAGGCGGCCAAACTGGATCCCATTATTGCCTTGCAACGGGACTGACAGAGGGTTCTTTCGCCTCTGTCAGCGGCTTTGGCGCCATGGACGGCGCTCGCAAGGGCAGGCTGAACTGACGTGACAACTTTTGCAGCACGCCTTCGGCTCGTAACGCTTCCAGAGTGGCTATCAGTTTGGTCTCTTTGATGGCGGCATCGTCCGCGAGCAGAATATGGTGGTCATAATGCTGCACCCTGAGGTCGGATATCATCAATTGCCGGCGTTTATTGGGATACTTGGCCAGGTAGCGCTCCAGCATGGAACGGGTCAGGGGGGCGATATCTGCCCGCCCTTTGAGGATCCCCTGCAATACCTCATGATTACTGCTGACATAACGCACTCTTTTAGGTGGGCCTCCGAGCTCCTGCCAGAGTCCGGGGTAATGATAACCTTCCACCAGTAACATCTGTTTGTTGTTCAATTGGTTAAAAAACTGCTCGTCGCGATTTTTCTCTGCCTTGGCGATATAGATCTCACTGTCTTCAAATGGCAGTGGGATGAAGTGTGGCTGTGGGTTGAGTTTGCTCCAGCCCCACTGTGGGTTTTCAAACAACATCATCTGGAAACGGCCACGACTGAAGGCGGCGTATCTGTTGTGTATGCTGGTGGGAACAAACAGAAATCGATATTCGGGGTGTCTGGCGGCAATCGCATCGAGCAGCATGATACTCAAGCCCGAGGGTGGATGCTGATTGTGCAGCCGGATATAGGGCGGAAAATCATAACCGCCCACCAGGATAAGGGGCCTTGAGTCGCGAGACTCGGGCGTCTCAGTGGCGGCCTGCACTTGCGTGGGCAGCAACAGACAAGCCTGAAATAGGCAAGCCAACAGCCACTGCCAAACAGGAGCTCTTCTTGATATCTTCCCGGTATGGAAACGTCTGACACACAAACCCTACCTCCAACTCTGCTGATCTGTTTGATCTTGTGATTAAATATAGGAACTTAATTCACTCAAGGAAAGCGGGCAGGTCATTTCATGGATGCTTTGCAACAACACAGAGCCCAGGCCAAGCAGCAACTTTATCTATGGCATTCGCAACATCTTGTCTCGTGGGCTGCGTGGCGCAAAGCCTTGGGATTACTGCCATCAGCCGGGGCCAAGCAGAGCCTGAGCTTTTTCAACCCTTTGCTGCTGGGTAGCGCTGCGCTCTGTTTTGCTTCAGCGCTTATCTGCTTTTTTGCCTACAACTGGGCCGCTTTACCGCGCATGGGCAAGTTGGCGTTATTGGAAACCGGCTTGCTGGGCTGTTTGTTGCTGGCCTTTGCGTTGAGCCGATGGTTAAAGCCACCCCTTGCCGACAAGGCACAAGGCGCTTTGCCCTGGCTCCTGTTTGTGGCCTGTGTGTTTATCGGCGTCTTGCTGGCCTTTATCGGCCAGAGCTATCAGCAAGGGGCTGACAACTGGCAGTTGTTTGCCGTGTGGGCACTGCTTATTCTGCCCTGGGTGGTATTTCTGAAACTGGAAGCCGGTTATCTGCTGATTATCTTGCTGTTGAACCTGGCCCTGTGCTTGTTGCTGCAGATAACCTCATTGCCGTTTGCAGACCTGTTTAGCTTCCTGGGGGATGACAGGCTCGCTATCCCTTGGTCACTGTTTGCGCTTAATTGGCTGCTGCATCAATGCCTGCTTCGTTTTGCGCTGACAGACAAGCACGGCATCCCCCTCAGCGAGGTAACAAGCGGGCTGCTCGGTTGGGGCTTTTTGTTGTTGGCGAGTTGTTGGACACTGTTCGACTCCTTGAGCAAAGAGCAGTTTATTGCTGTCGTTCTCTACGGGGTTGTTGCCGCAGCGCTGATACGAGGCTATCACACAAGGCGTAAACTCTACGGCATGGCGCTTGGGCTTTTCGGCACGGCAGCGCTGTTTGATCTCTGGTTGCTGCGCTTGCTGTCTGAAGTGCTTGATGGTGATGCCGTGGTACTGTTGTTTGCCCTGATGACGCTTTGTGTGCTGCTCAGTGCCTCAGTCGTCGCCTTGCTGCTAAAGCGCTTGCAGGCTGACTATCTGGCCACGGCACCAGAGCAACAGACCCAAAAACACAAAGATGCGACAGCCGACACAGAGCCCGGGGAGGATGAGCAAATCGTCCCTAATGCGGGCAGCCTTTTCTGGCAACGGCTGCAGCAGGCAGGCATTGTCTCGGGGGATGTGACACAAGATACACCAGAGTTGCAAAGTCCCTGGTATCTCAAGGCGATGCTTATCCTGTTTGGCTGGTTAGCCGGGATCTGTTTGCTGGGTTTCATCGGCACCAGCCTGGCGTTATTGTTGGACGATATTCAGCCTGGGTTGCTGCTGAGCCTGGCGCTGGCGGCATCTGCAGTGGCCTTTGGTTTGAGCCGAGGTCAAAGTGGACTGTTTATCTCTCAGTTTGCCTTGAGCTTTGCCGTTGCCGCCTTGGTGCTCTATGGCATAGCCTTTGATGAGCTGCTGTTTGAAGTGGCTTCCTGGCGCTGGTGGTTGATGCTGGCTCTGGCGGCATCGCTTCACTGGTATCTGCTGCCACCTTATTTGACCCGGTCCAGTTGCGCGCTGCTGGCATTATTGGCCTTGATTGCGCTGTTGCAGACTCTGGCACTATTACCCTTGGTGACGCCGGCACTGCTACTGGGCTTTGTGCTGCTTTGGCGCCATGAGGCCGACTGGGGCAAGACGCCGCTTCGCTGGCGCTCCCTTGCCATGGCCCTGACCTTGGCGCTGCTCTTTTGTCAGACGCCGCAATTGGTTTGGCTGGAAGGTGTCTGGGAGTTAAAGGATCCAGGTGTGAGCCTTGCTATGTTGCAGGGCGCGCAATGGTTACTTGAAGCTTTGCTGCTGTGGCAACTTTGGTGTCTTTTCGGCAGTCGAATGAACGCAATCCGGCATCAATTGGATGGGCGTTCGCAGATGCTGTTGCTACTGGGACTGCTGTCGGCCTTGGTTTGGTTTTGGTGGATCCCCGGGCTTATCGCTGGTGCGTTGGTCGCGGTTTTCGGCTTTGTGCTGGCCGAGCGCTTGCTGCTCTGTCTCGGGGTTCTGGCTATGCCGGTTTACTGCGGTTATTACTATTACTCGTTGCAGCAAACCTTGTTGGAAAAATCCTTGCTGCTGATGCTGCTTGGCGTGAGTCTGCTACTGCTCTGGTTTGCGCTGAAGCCTTTGAGCGACAGGCCTGAGTGGCTGGCGGCGCAGAATGGAGGAGAGCAGTCATGAAACCCAAATTGACGCCCAAAATAATGGGGTTGAGCCTCGTGTGGGGGCTGCTTTGTTTGCTGGTCATCAACATTTCTGTGTGGCAGAAAGAGCAGCTCTGGCAGCACGGGGAGCCCATCTTGCTTGAGCTGGCCCCGGTGGATCCCCGCTCGCTGATGCAGGGGGATTATATGCAACTCGATTATGAGTTGGCCCGGCAACTGGCCAATGAGCTGCGTTCAAAAGGGCAGTTTCAGGACAATATGCAGGGCTGGCTCAGAGTGAGTCTCGATGAGCAGCAGCGTGCCGCTTTTGTGGCGCTGGAGAGTGACCCGGATGCTCCTTTGTTGCAGCAGCAAAGACGCTTGCCGTTTAAAGTCCGTCAGGGAGAAGTGCAACTGGCGAGCCAGGCTTTTTTCTTTGAAGAGGGCCAGGCGGAGCATTTCAGCCAGGGGCGTTATGGCGAGCTGAGATTGGGCGCTGACGGGGAGCTGATGTTGGTGGGCTTGCGTGACGGCCAACTTAAGCCGCTTTGAACCTAATAGTGATAATGGCATGTTCTTAGAGCACTAGAGTTACTCAGGCGCTTTCAATTTTTTCTCCAAGCTAACCCCTTGATAGGACTAATTAACTAACACTAAAGTTTGATAAATATTTTACATATTGCAACTTGATTGTAACCTGTGGCCTTTATAGTGGCTGCATCTCCGGATGCGGGGATGTGGAAATAACATTACTTATTGATAAATAAGAAAATCACTATAATCAGGATATATTTCAGGGGTCAATATGTTAACCAAGGCAAGTCTGCTTGCCCTGGCCGTGGGCAGTATTGCTGCCCAGGCTCAGGCGAGCGAGCAAGTGATCATTTCCGAATATGTTGAAGGTTCAGGCAATAACAAGGCCATCGAACTCTTTAACGCCGGCAGCCAAGCTGTCGATCTCAGCCAGTATCAGCTGGATATCTTCTTCAATGGCAGTAGCAGCGCAGGCAGCAGTATTGCCCTGAGCGGCATGCTGGCCGCCGGTGGCACTCATGTATTGGCCGACAATGATGCCGACGCTGCAATCCTGGCATTGGCGCAGCAAACCAGCAGCGCCAGTTTCTTCAACGGTGATGATGCCCTGGTGCTGAGCCGTAATGGTGAGGTGGTCGACAGCCTGGGCCAGGTTGGGGTGGATCCCGGCTCCGAGTGGGGCAGCGGTGATGTTTCCACTCAAAACAATACTATAAGGCGTAAGCTGGACAACTTGAGTGCGGATCTCATCCCCTTCGATGCGGTTGACCTCAGTGGTTGGGACGGCTTTGCCATCGATAATATCGACGACCTGGGGGCCTTTGGCGGTAATGCCGGCGAGCCGGGTGAACCGACAGATCCCGGTAATGGCGCCTTGGTTTGCGGCGATGCGGCTACACCCATTCATGCATTGCAGGGTAGCGGTGAGGCCAGTCCATTGGCCGGTGAAACCCTGGAAGTGGAAGCAATAGTCACCAGCAACCAGGAAGCGGGTCTCAAGGGATTGTTCCTGCAGATGGCCGATGCCGAGGCGGATGCCGATCCTTTGACCTCGGAAGGGGTGTTCCTGTACACAGGCAATAGCGCCAGTGGCTATCAGGCCGGCGACCGAATTCGAGTGCGGGCTCAGGTCATTGAATATCAAGGCCTGACCGAACTGACCAATGTCAGTGCCAAGGCCTTGTGTGCCACATCACAACCTCTGCCGAGTGCAGCCAGAGTGAGCCTGCCGGTCAATGACAGCAGTGCACTTGAAGCCTTCGAAGGCATGTTGGTCAGCTTTGAGCAGCATCTTACGGTAAACGAAGTCTACAACCTTGGCCGTTATGGTGAGGTGTTGTTGGGTTCAAGCCGTCACTTTATCGGTACTCAGGTGGCCAATCCCGGCGCCGATGCCTTGGCGGTCACGGCAGCCAATGCCCTGGATTCCATAGTGCTTGACGATGGCCTGACGGCACAAAACCCGGATCCTGTTATCTATCCGGCCCCGGGTCTGAGCGCCGCTAACCCGCTCAGAGTCGGTGATACTGTCACAAACCTCACCGCGGTGATGCATTACGGTTTTGGCATTTACCGTTTGATGCCGGTCGATACCGTCAACTTTGTTGCCGCCAATCCCAGAGCATCCGAGCCTGAGTTGAATCGTCTCGATGCCTTGACAGTTGCCAGTTTCAACGTGCTCAACTATTTCAACGGCGATGGCCAGGGCGGTGGTTTCCCCACGTCCCGTGGCGCCGATACTCAAGCGGAGTTTGAGCGCCAACGAGCCAAGATAATCGCGGCGATGAAAACCATTAACGCCGATGTCTTCGGTTTGATGGAAATCGAGAACGATGGTTTCGGCAGTAACTCGGCAATTGCCGATCTGGCGCGCGGTCTCAACGACGCCATTGGCACTGACAGCTATCGCTATCTGGCGCCACAGGTTAATCGTATTGGTAACGATGAGATCAGCGTCGGTATTTTGTATCGTCAGGACAGAGTCACCCCGGAAGGGGTAGCGGCGATTCTGGACAGCAGTAATTCGGCGCTGGATGACAATGGTCAGGTGCTGTTCAACGATGGCAAGAACCGTCCCATGCTGACCCAGAAGTTTAGCGTCAACGACAGTGAGGATAGCTTTGTGGTGGCGGTCAACCACCTCAAGTCCAAGGGCAGTGATTGTAATGCGCTGGGCGATCCTGACATGAACGACGGCCAGGGTAACTGTAATCTGACCCGAACCCGCGCAGCCATGGCGATAGGCCAGTTCCTGCAGGCAGAATATCAGGATGACAAGGTGCTGGTGATAGGGGATCTCAACGCCTACGCCAAGGAAGATCCGCTGACAACCCTGGCCAATGCCGGTTACGCCGAGCTGTTTGGCGAGCTTGGTAAGCCTTCAGCATACTCCTATGTGTTCTCCGGTGAGTCGGGACAGCTAGATCATGCACTGGCCAATGAAGCCATGCTGGCCAATGTTCGTGATGTGACCGATTGGCATATCAATACTGATGAACCCAGGGTGCTGGACTACAACACTGAGTTCAAGACGCCGGAGCAACTGCAAAGTTTCTACAGCAACGATGCCTTCCGCTCATCGGATCACGACCCTGTGATCATCGCTCTGGACTTTACCGCGGCCAATCAGACACCGGTGGCCGAGTTCTCAGTGCAGCAAAATGGTGCCGCAGTGGCGCTTGCTAGCACTTCGAGTGATAGCGATGGTGAGTTGGTGAGCCTGGAGTGGGATCTGGGTGATGGCACTCAAGCCTTTGGCGAGCAAGTGAGCCATGAATACCAGCAAAGCGGTGTCTACCTCATCACTCTGACTGTGACTGACGACAAAGGTGCCCAGCACAGTGTCAGCCGTGAGGTGACCGTTGAGATAGCCCCTGAGCCGACCGAGCCTGTGGCGGTTATCCGTCATCTGGATCTCTGGCTGCTGCAGGTGTTTATCTCCGAGAGCTATGATCCTGACGGTTATATCAAAAAGCAGCAGTGGCGCTTCAACGATGGGCGTAGATTCAACGGCCCGGTTGCCATGCGTATTGGCGGTCGTGCCAATGAAGTGACCTTGACCGTGACCGACAATGATAAGCAAAAGGCCAGCACCAGCCTGAGCTTCTAATCAAAAATACCCGAAAAGGTAAAACGCCCCCAATAGCTAAGGCAATTGGGGGCGTTTCTTTTGTGCATTTAATCAAGAGCAGCGTTTAACAGCGACTTGATACTTGCTTGCACCTTGTTTAGAGCTCTATAACATCAAACTCAACCGCCGGATTAACGTCGGCATCATAGTCTATGCCTTCGATACCAAAGCCAAACAGCTTGAGGAATTCGGCCTTGTACTCACGGTAGTCGGTCAGCTCACTGAGGTTTTCTGTGGTGATTTGTGGCCAGAGATCGCGGCAGTGCTGCTGGATATCTTCTCTCAGTTCCCAATCATCCAGGCGCAGGCGGTTGGCATCGTCTACTTCTGGCTTGCTGCCATCGGCCTTGTATAGGCGCTCGCTGAACATACGGTAAATCTGTTCCATGCAGCCTTCATGCAGGCCTTCTTCGCGCATCTTCTTGAATACCATGGCGATATACAGCGGCATTACCGGAATAGCCGAACTGGCCTGAGTGATCACACTCTTGAGCACGGCGACATTGGCACTGCCACCCTTGGCGGCCAGTCTTTGGTTCAGTTCGCCGGCGGCGCGGTCGAGATCCATCTTGGCCTTACCCAGAGCGCCATGCCAGTAGATAGGCCAGGTCAGCTCTGTTCCTATATAGCTGTATGCTACTGTCTTGCAACCATCGGCCAGTACGCCGGCCTTGTCGAGGGCATCTAGCCACAGTTCCCAATCCTGACCACCCATCACAGTAACAGTATCTTTGATTTCCTGCTCTGTCGCTGGCTCAACCGAGGCTTCAATGATGGTGTCTTTGTTGGTGTCCACCGCGGTAGAGCGATATGACTCGCCGATAGGCTTGAGGGCCGAGCGGATCACTTCGCCGCTGTCTGGCAGTTTGCGTACAGGCGAGGCCAGTGAATACACCACCATGTCTATCTGGCCCAGATCGGCCTTGATCAGCTCAATCACCTTGGCTTTGGCTTCATGGCTGAAGGCATCACAATTGATGCTCTTGGAATACAGGCCTTCAGCCTTGGCAAACTTGTCAAACGCCGCCGAGTTGTACCAACCGGCTGTGCCGGGTTTGGTCTCAGTGCCGGGCTTTTCAAAAAAGACCCCGATAGTGGCAGCATCGGAACCAAAGGCGGCGGCAATACGGGAGGAGAGACCATAACCACTGGAAGAACCTACCACCAGTACTTTCTTGGGGCCATTGGCTATCTTGCCTTTGGCCTTGGTGGTGTTGATCTGCTCCAGCACGTTGGCTTCACAGCCCAGAGGATGAGTAGTGGTACAAATGAAACCACGAATTTTAGGTTTAATAATCATGTCTTAGCTTCTTCTTCCGAAAACTGTCATTAGGATAAGTATTTCAACTCTAATTGGTACTGATTTTTTCAAAAAGCCTGCCGACGGGGCAGTGGTTGGAGCAGTTTGAACCCTTATCAACGCTTGCGGGCCAGTTGTGCCTGCTCCTGCAATAATCTTTGGGTGTATTCGTGTTGCGGATCATTGAACAGGGTCTCGGTGGCGGCTTTTTCCACCATCACCCCCTTGTGCAACACCATGATCTTGTCGCTTACATGGCGGATAACATTGAGATTGTGGGACACAAAAATATAGGAAAGCCCCATCTCTTTTTGCAGCTTGAGCAGCAGGTTGAGGATCTGGGCCCGTACCGAGAGATCCAGTGCCGTCAGAGCTTCATCGGCGATAATGATCCTCGGGTTGAGCATCAAGGCCCGGGCCACCGCTACCCGCTGCTTCTGTCCTTCGGAAATCATGTGGGGATAAAACTCCACGTGTTCCGGCAGCAAGCCGACTTTGCGCAAAGTCTCAACCACTTGCTCACTGCGGGCATGGGCCGAGAGCCTGGTATTGAACCTCAGCGGCTCATTGAGCAGTTCCCCTATGGTCAGCCTGGGGTTGAGTGAGGTGTTGGGATCCTGGAATATCATCCGGATAAGTCTGCAGCGCTGTTTCAGATCATGGCTGTCGAGCGGCTCGCCATTGAACAGAATTTGCCCGCCGCTGCGATACTCGGCGCCGACCAAAATACGGGCCAGAGTACTCTTGCCGGAGCCGGCTTCACCGGCAATGGCCAGGGTTTCGCCGCTGTTGAGTTCGAACGAAATGGGCGCCAAAGCCTCAGTATATTGGCGGCGAAAGCCCTTGTAGCCGCTGAAGTAGCGTTTGCTCAGGTCCGTGACTTTAAGCAAGGGAGTCGTCATCAATAGGCTCACTCTGATAAGGGAAATGGCAGGCGTAATATCTGTCTTTATGATGGCTCAGTTGCGGTTGTACCACGCATTGTTTGCGGGCTTCCGGGCAGCGAGGCCCCAGGCGACAGCCTATCGGCAGATGTTGCAGCGCCGGCACTGAGCCCGGCAGGGTCGGCATCAGCGTCTTGTGGGCTGCAGGGCCGGAATAGTCCGGCATATTATCCAGCATCGCCTTGGTATAGGGATGATAAGGCTGCTCAAGTAGCTCTGCGGTAGGGCCGGATTCCATCACCTGGCCGCTGTAGAGCACAGTCAGACGGTTACACCAGTTCGACAGCGTGTCCAGCTCGTGGCTGATCAGCAAGATGGCGACGTTCTGCAACTGATTGAGCTGAGTCAACAGACGAAATATCTGCGCCTGGGTACTGGGTTCCATCGAAGCCGTAGGTTCATCGGCGATCAGCAACTTGGGACGATTGGCGAGCGCCATGGCGATCATCACTTTCTGGCATTCGCCTTCGGAGAGTTCCCAGGCATAGCTGGCCAGCACCCGCCGCGGCTCTTTGACCCCCACCTTGTGCAACCATTTTTGTGCTGTAAGACGCCGCTCTTTACCGCGGCGCCAGAAAGGTGTCTGCTTATTCAGCGGCATGGCTTCAATCAATTGGCTGCCCACAGTGAGCGCCGGGTCAAAGCTGCCGGAGGGATCCTGAAATATCATCGACATATCAGAGCCCATAAGGCTGCGCCGCTCCGCCTGATTCATTTCCATCAGGTTGCGGCCATCCCACATCATGCGATCGGCGGTGACAGTCCAGTTGGGGCCGGGGATCCCGAGAATGGCCCGCGCCATAAGAGAGCGGCCCGAGCCGGATTCACCGACCAGACCATGGATTTCACCGGCATTGACTGTCAGGCTGACTTTTTCCAGCGCCTTGACCCGCCCATGGGGCGTGTCCAGTTCTATGGTGAGATTACGAATATCGAGTAACGGCATAATCAGTTTCTGATGGGCGCAAGCGCCGATCTCAGTCCATCGCCGACCAGGTTGACGGCCAACACACTCAGCAGGATAGCGGCTCCCGGAATGGTCACTGTCCAGGGAGCGGTCAGCAGGTTATCCAGGCCCTGGAATACCATGGCACCCCATTCGGATTTGGGCGCCTGGGCACCGAGATTGAGGAAACCCAGCGCGGCGATATCCAAAATGGCCGCCGATATTGCCAGCGTTGTTTGAATAATTACAGTCTCCCAGACATTGGGCATAATCACAAACCAGAATATCTGCAGACCATTGGCGCCATCCAACTTGGCGGCGGTGACATATTCTTTTTGCAACTCTTCATGCACGGCTTGATGTATGGCGCGAACAAACTGAGGCGTGAGCGCGATACCCACGGCCCAGAATACGTTCATCAGCCCGGGGCCCATTACCGCCACCACCAGAATAGCCATCAAGAGTGATGGAATTGACAGCAAGGCATCGAGCAGGTGCCCTAGGATACTGGACTTGAGGCCGCGCATCATCCCCGAGAATGAACCTATGATAAAACCCACCAAGAGAGCGGTGGCAACAATCGCCAGCGCCATGCCGAAGGTGTAACTGGTGCCGTGCAGCAAGCGGGAAAAGATATCCCGGCCGAGATCGTCTGTACCGAGAAAGTGCTCAACCGTGCCGAGATCGTCCCAGGATGGTGGCAGTAACAGGGCGTTGGGATCTTGAAAATCGGCCGGGTAGGGGGCGATCATGGGCCCGAACATTGTCAGGATCAGCAGGCAGAGCACGCCCCAGAGCCCGGCAAGCGCAAAAGGATTGGCGGCAAAGGTACGCCAGAGCTTGAGGCTGGGGGATGGAATATCGTCTTCCTGATAAATCTTAATTTGAGGCATAGAGTTCCTTCCTGCTGAGCGGATTGGTGGCCGTGTGCAGCACTTCAATCAGAATACTCAGAAAGATAATCAGCAGCGCTACCGCCAGTGTACCGCCCTGGATCACAGTGTAATCCCGTTGGTAGATACCTGATACCAGCCAGGAGCCGACCCCGGGCCAACTGAAGATCACTTCCACCACTATGGCATAGCTGGCAAATGGCCCCAGCATAAGTCCCAGGTGCTTGAGCAGGGGGATCAAGGCATTGGGCAGGGCGTGGCGCAACACGATTTTACCCGTGGGCAGGCCTCTGGCCTCGGCGGCACGGATATAGGTCTGGTTCATCACATTCATCATCGCCGAGCGGGTAATACGTACCACCACGGTAAAGGGCAACACAGACAAGGTCAGCGCCGGCAGGATAATGTGCAAGGCGGCATCCTTAAAGGCGGATAAGCGGTATTGCGAGTCGGACAGCAGGGTATCTATCAGCATAAAACCGGTCACAGGTTTGATCTCATAGAGCAGGTTTATCTGCCCGGAAATTGGCAGCCAACCCAGTCTGACCCCGAACCAGAGTGACAGGGACAGCCCGAGCCAGAATACCGGAATCGAGTAACCTGTCAGTGTTACCGCCATGATGGCGTTTTGGGTCAGTTTCTGTTTACTCAGCGAGGCCAACACCCCCAGCGGCACCCCGAAGATGATGGCAAACAAACCGGATACAGTCGCCAGTTCGAAAGACGCCGGCAGTACCGCCAACAGCTCTTCTGCCACCGGTCTTTGAGAGGTCACAGAAATGCCGAGATCGCCACTGAGCCTCTGCCCCAGGTAGCCAATAAACTGAGAAAAGGAGCCGCCATCGAGATGATAGTCGGCGATGATTTGTGCCTCCTGGGCATCACTCGGTGCCTGGATCCCGGTCAGGGCATAGATGCGGTCCACCGGAAACAAACTGGTGGCGTAGAAGAGTACACAGATAAGGATGAGTGAGGTGGCGACAAAGAGGTTAAGCCTGCGCAGCAGATAAGCGGCCATCAGTTTTGCTCCTTGGCGGGCGGTGTTTTTTTCTCAACAGCCGGTTTGTTGCCGTGGCCTATATTGGCAAAGGCGATGCCGCCAAAAGGCGTGAGGCTGGTTTCGGTCACGCTGGCATTCTTCAGTGCCATACGTTTGGCATGAGCCAGGCTCACCAACGGCATATCCTGTGCCAGAATCGCCTCGGCCTGGTGGTACAGCAAACTTCGACTTTCTCTGTCGCTCACGCTTCTGGCCTGGTTGAGCAGGGCGTCAAACCTGGGGTTACACCAGCGAGAACGATTGTTGTTGGAGGCGATAGAGCCACAACTGAGCAATGGGGTGAAGAAGTTATCCGGATCGCTGTTGTCGGCGTTCCAGCCGATGAGTACCGAGTCATAATCACTGCGTGCCAGTTTTTGGGTGAACACACTCCAATCGTAGTTGACGATATTGACCTTGACACCTATGGTCGCCAAATCGGCCTGGATCAGCTCGGCGGTCTTCAGCGCATTGGGGTTGTATATTCGTGCCACAGGCATAGCCCAGATATCCAGCTCCAGTTTATCTATGCCGGCTTCATCCAGCAGCGCTCTGGCTTTGTCTGGGGCATATTCATGACTCTTGGCCGAATCGGAATAGGCCCAGGAGGAGGGCGGCAGAATACCGGTTGCCTCGACGGCTGTGTCCTGATAAACGGCCCTTAGCAGGTTTTGCTTGTCGATGGCGTAGGCCAGCGCCCGTCTGACCCTGACATCATTGAACGGCGGCTTTTGGGTATTGAAGGCCCAATAGGCCACATTCATCCCGGGGCGGCTTTCCAAAACCAGGTTGTCGTGCTGCTCAATAACCGGCAATTCACCGGCCTTGGGCAAGGCCGAAACGCTGCAATCGCCGGTGATCAGCTTGGCCAGGCGGGTAGTGCTTCGCGGCGTGATATCGAACACCAGCATTTCAGACTGCGGCATATTGCCCCAGTAACCTGGGTGGCGCCGGTAGCGGATATATTCATTCTTAACGTATTGCACCAGCATAAAGGGGCCTGTTCCTATCGGCTGGTTATCCAACTGCTGTGGGCTGCCTTGGGCAAGAAGCTGATCGGCATACTCTTTGGAGAGGATCACCGCAAAGTCGGTGGCCAGGTTGGAAAGGAATGAGGCATCGGGCTGGGTGAGTTCAAATCTGACTCGATATTCGCCTTGTTTGCTGATGGATTTTATCAGCCCGGCAAAACCTATGCTTTGGAAGAAGGGGTAACCGCCCTGAGCTACCTCATGGAAAGGGTGCTGCTTGTCTATAATGCGATTGAAACTGAACAGCACATCATCTGCATTGAAATGCCGACTGGGGTGAAAGTAGGACAGATCGTGAAACTGGGTACCCTGGCGCAGCTCAAACTCATAACTGAGGCCGTCTTCGCTTATCTGCCACTCGGTTGCCAGTGCCGGAATGATATCACCGCTCTCGGGATCATAATCCACCAGGCGACTGTAAATTTGGTGCGAGGTGGCATCGATTGTGGTTCCCGAGGTCACCAGCTGCGGGTTGAACGACTCGGGATTGCCCTCGGAGCAGTATACCAGGCCGGAGGGCACTTTCTGTTGACCACAGCCGCCAAGCAGCATTGTCAGAGCCAGGCCGGTCAGTATGCTCCCGGTCAGCTTCAGGCGCCGGCATGAGCGGAATAAACGCCCTGCCACAAGATCTCCGTAGAGCTTGCTCCTGGAGACTTGCGCCATTGCATCAGAGTCTCGCCCGGGGCGTAACGTCAGCAGATTCATTGCAAAATCGTTAGTTATTCAGATGTTGACCGAACATTTTAGCAGTGCAGCCGTTACCTGGGCAATCGGCTTATGCCTTATCGAGCAAATTGTATTTTTTCAGTATGCCCCTGAGCTGATGGTAGCTAAGTCCCAGTAGCTCTGCGGTTTTCTTTTGATTGAACTGGGTGGCACTGAACGCACGTTGAATAAGGTCGGTCTCGAAGTCCTCACAGCACTGTTTGAAGTCCACCGGGAACTGTATCTGGTTTGCCGAAGGTTCTGGGCTATCGTTTGTCGGTGCGGCGGCACTGCCGGCAAGGACTTCATTGCCAACTTCAGCGGTCGCCAGCTGGCGACTATGGGTCTTGACCCGCTTGGTGGGCCGGTAGGGCGAGGCAAAAGGGTCGAGCACTATGTTCTCAATCGGTTCTGGGTTATTACCATGGCGATAGACGCTGCGCTCTATGGCGTTTTTCAGCTCCCGAATATTACCCGGCCAGCTGTGATCCATCATGGTCGCCACGGCTTCGGTGGCAAAACCGGTAAACAGCTCCAGTTTGAGCTGACGCGCCATGCCCACGGCAAAGTATTCAGCCAATGGCAAAATATCTTCCCGGCGGCAGCGCAGCGGCGGCAGGGTGATAACATCGAACGCCAAACGGTCGAGCAGATCGGCTCGAAACTCGCCGGCTTCTGCCAGACTGGGTAAGTCTTCATTGGCGGCGCAGATTAGGCGTACATCGGCATTGAGGGTCTTGCTGCCGCCCACCCTTTCATATTCACCATATTCTATGACCCGCAGCAGCTTCTCCTGAATGAGGCCGGACGTATTGGCCAGCTCATCGAGAAACAGGGTGCCGCCGTCGGCGCGCTCGAAGCGGCCTTCATGACGCCCCTTGGCGCCGGTAAATGCGCCGGACTCATGGCCAAACAGTTCACTTTCCAGTAGATTTTCACTCAAAGAGGAACAATTGAGTTTGATAAAACTCTGATCCCAGCGTTGGGAAAGATAGTGCAGACGCTCGGCGATCAGCTCTTTACCCGTCCCCCGTTCACCTATGATAAGCACGGGTTTGGACAGCGGCGCGATTTGGGAAACGTGCTCCAACACCTCCAACAAGGCATTGGATTGACCGATAAGATTGTCTTGCTGATAGGGATTGGCCACGATAATAGTTAGTCTTTAACGCTAATAATTGGTGAAAATCATAATATGCGGGTAGGTTAAATAAATAAAGAGAAAGTTAAAATTTATATTAAACTATTGATTTCAAATGGCGTTTAAAAGTTGGCACGGGATCTGTATTACAAGAACCGAGACCCACAATAAATGTAGAGGACAGGATTATGGGAATTTTCACACGTTTTGCCGACATCATTAATGCCAACATCAGTGCCTTGCTGGACAAGGCGGAAGATCCGGAAAAAATGGTGCGCCTGATCATTCAGGAAATGGAAGATACCCTGGTTGAAGTGCGTTCTACTTCGGCTAAAGTATTGGCAGAGAAGAAAGAGTTGCTCCGCCGTATTGGCAAAGTGCAGCTTCAGGTGCAGGATTGGCAGGAAAAGGCTGAGCTGGCACTGACCAAAGACAGGGAAGACCTGGCCAAGGCCGCGTTGGTTGAAAAGCAAAAAGCCGCTACCCTGGCGCAGACTCTGGAGCAAGAGCTCGAGGTAGTTGAAGAGCATATTGCCCGCCTGAAAGAGGAAGTGGGTCAACTGCAGGAAAAGCTGGCCGATGCCAAGGCACGCCAGAAGACTATCATAATGCGCAAGCAAACCGCTTCTTCACGCCTGGAAGTGAAAAAGCAGCTGGATTCCAGCAAAATCGACAACGCCATGCTCAAGTTTGAGCAGTATGAGCGTCGCATCGAAGGGCTGGAAGCTGAAGTTGAGTCCTATGATCTGGGTGGCAAAAAGTCCAGTCTGGAAGAGGAATTTGCGGCACTCAAGGCCGAAGACTCTGTCAGCGCCGAGCTGGAAGCCTTGAAGGCCAAGGTGAAAGGCGATAGCGCCAAAACCAAAAAATAATTCAGACTCAGAGGTGATTTATGGATATGGACTTACTGCTGGCACCCCTGATTATCTTCATGATCTTTGTGGCGCCAATCTGGTTGATTCTGCATTACCGCAGTAAACGTCAGGTGAGCCAGGGGCTTACCGAAGCAGAGTTCAAACAGCTTAACGACTTGATAGACACAGCTGACAAGATGGGCCAAAGGATTGAAACGCTGGAAGCCATCCTGGATGCCGAGTCCCCGGAATGGAGGCAACGTCATGACTGAATCAGGCAAGCGTACTCTTTACCGCATTCCCCAGCAAAGGAAGATAGCCGGGGTCTGTGCCGGGGTAGCCGAGTACTTTAATCTGGAACCTTGGTTGGTTCGGGTGGTGGCAGCTTCCATCTTCCTGCTCGGTGGCTCAGGCATAGTGGTTATCATCTATCTGCTGCTGTGGATGATACTGGATGTCAAACCTTGGACAGCCAAAGACACCCATAAGGACATTGGGGTCAAGAAAAAGGTCTGGCAAGCCGGGGAGCCCGCCAAACAGGCGCTCAGAGATGTAAGCAATCGCTTTCAATCACTGGAGCATAGGCTCCGGGCACTCGAACAACATGTCACCTCTGAGCAGTTCGAGTTGAAAAGACAGATCAATAACCTATAAATCCTTGTTCAAGGGGCGGTGCTTACCGCCCCGTTTGTTTGTATCAGGAGAATTATGGCAAGCGTCAGGCAAAAGTTCGGCAAACTCAAACACAAAACCCGCGAGTTGGCACAACGCACCACAGACAGGCATCTTAGGTTGGCGGTTACCGGCCTTTCCGGCGCAGGCAAGACGGCCTTCATTACCGCGCTGGTGGATCGACTGCTGCGCGCCGGCACTGAGGCTGATGGCAGTGGCTTACCCCTATTTCAGGTGTGCCGCGACGGACGTTTACTCGGGGTCAGGCGGGAGCTGCAGCCTGATTTGACCATAGCCAGTTTTGACTTTGATGCTGCAATTGCCAGCTTGACCGCAGCCAAGCCCAGTTGGCCGGCGTCGACCCGCAGTATCAGTGAGCTGCGGCTGACGCTCAAATATGTGCCTACCAAAGGGATGCTGGCAAAATTGGCCGACAGCGCCAAACTGCATCTCGACATAGTTGATTATCCCGGGGAGTGGTTGCTGGACTTGCCCATGTTGAGCCAGGACTTTAACCGCTGGTCCGAAACCCGCTTTGCCCGGCAATCAACCCTGGAATCCTCGCCTCTCTATCCTAAGTTTGCTGCGGCGCTGGCGACGCTGGATTTGTACGCCGATGCCGACGATCAGGCGCTGGCCGCCATTGCCGAAAGTTATCGGTTATTGCTGCTGGATCTGGTGCAACAACAGGGGTTTTATCAAGCCCAGCCGGGGCGAATGTTGCTTCCCGGAGAGCTGGCCGGTACGCCAATTTTGGCTTTTTTCCCCCTGTTACCCGAGCAACTCCAAGATAAGCAGCAACTGGCATCGGCCGGACGTCGCAGCAATTATCAGGTGCTCAGGCACAGATATCTGCAATATCTGGCCAAAGTGGTCAAGCCCTTCTATCAGGAGTATTTTGCCGGTTTCGACCGTCAGTTAATTCTGGTGGATTGTTTCAGCGCCCTTAATCGTGGCAAGGCGCAGTTTGAAGATATGGCCGAAGCACTCAATGCCATTTGTGCCAGCTTCCAGTATGGCCAGTCCAGTCTGTTGCGACGTTTGTTTGCCCCCCGAATAGATACTCTGCTGTTTGCCGCCAGTAAAGTCGATCAGGTGACCCGGGATCAGCAGGGCAATGTGTTGTCACTGCTCAGTGCCATGTTGGCGCCCAGTCGGCAACAGGCCGGATTTGCCGGCAGTCGGGTGGAAACCATGGCCATCAGCGCCATCAAAGCGACCCGTCACGGTATGGTCAAAGATGCCGATGGCGTGGAGGTGGAAGTGGTTTGTGGCCGACGCATGAGCGATGGCCAGAAGGTGACCCTGTATCCGGGCGAGGTGCCCAGAGCCTTGCCTGAGCAAGCGTTTTGGCAAAGGCAGGGATTTCATTTCTGTGAGTTTGCGCCGCCCGACAGCCAACCGGAACTAGGCTATGAACATATCCGGCTCGATCATCTGCTGGAGTTTCTTTTGGGCGACAAGTTGAGGTAAGTCGTGGCAAAACACAGTTCAGAAAAGCATGTTGATAATGCTGCCGGCAACGGCAGTCACGCTGATGAAGCGCAACCCACAGAGTTGGCGCCGCAGAGAATTTTCAGTCATCAGCCGGAATCCGCCGCCGAATTGGCCGCGGCCAAGGATTTCCAAGGCGATGACTTTGTTGAATACCCCACAGAAGCCGAACTGGAACAAGTGCTGAGTGCACAGCCCAAGGCAGATGAACTCATCTCCCTCAAGCCCAAACGCTGGTCCTGGTTGGCGCGCTTGGCTCTGTTGGGCGTGATGGCGGCGGTCGTGGTGCAGACACTGCTCGGTCTTGTCGATGCCTGGCGCGACAGCCCTTGGCTGTTTGGTTTTTACAGCCTGGTGCTCGCTTTGGTGCTGGCCTGGGTAGGCAAGCTTTGTTTCGGGGAATGGCGCAAACTCAAACGCCTGCGCCAGGTGGAAGATACCCAGCAAACCGGGCAACGCCTGCTCGGCAGTATGCAGATGGGCGAAGCGCGCGACTTTATCTATGGTATTTGCAAGCAGATGCCCAAGGGGCCAGAGCAGGACAGGCTGCAGACGCTGCTGAATCCGGAGCAGAATGATGCCGAGCAGTTGCAGCTGTTTGATCAGGTAGTGCTGACCGAGCGCGACAAGGTTGGTATGAAGCTGGTGCGCCGTTATGCGGCCGAATCGGCCCTATTGCTGGCGGCCAGCCCGCTGGCGGTCCTGGATATGGCGCTGATCCTCTGGCGTAATCAGAAGATGATCCAGGATATCGCTCGCTGTTATGGGGTAGAGCTGGGTTATTGGAGCCGTATTCGGCTGATCCGCGGGATCCTGGTCAATATTCTCTATGCCGGCACCACAGAGCTTGCCACCGACTTGGGTACCCAATTGCTGTCGGCAGAGATGTCCGGCAAGCTTTCGGCGCGGCTTGGTCAGGGGCTGGGGGGCGGTTTGTTGACGGCGAGACTTGGCTATCAGGCGATGGCGCTTTGTCGGCCGCTGGCATTTTCCAGTGCCAGCAAGCCCAAACTGTCGCGGATCCACAAAGAACTCCTGTTGGAGCTGAAGGATTTTTCCGCCTCAGTGCTGGCCAGAAAAACCGAACGTAACAAAGATTTTACAACCAAGGAGTAATGATTTTTGCTTGCCGATTTGGGCAAGTCTTGCTGACTCAGTATGTTGGTGCCAGGACAACTGAATCATCCCGGGCGATAAGCCGAATAACAATATAAGGGATGGTCGGACTGACATGGGGAGTTAAGCATGCAACACAAGCAGCCAAAAGCACTGCATTCAGCCACACTGGCTATTCATGGCGGCCACTCTGGCGAGCCTTCCGGGGCACTGGTATCGCCTTTATATCAGAGTGCCACCTTCTGTTTTGATACCGCCCAAAGCGGTGGTCGCCGCTTTGCCGGTGAAGAAGAGGGTTATATCTATACCCGCTTGGGTAACCCGACGGTTGCCGAGCTTGAGCGGCGTCTGGCGCTGCTTGAAGGCGCTGAAGCCGCTGCTGCTGCCGCGTCCGGCATGGGCGCTGTATCGGCGGCCTTGCTGGCATACTTGAGCTGTGGCGACCATCTGCTGGCTTCCTCAGCCGTCTATGGTTGCACTTTTTCATTGATGACAGAGCAGTTTGCCCGCTTCGGTATTGAGGTTTCTCTGGTGGATTTTGCCGATCTCGCGGCCGTCGAGGCGGCTATTCGCCCCAACACTCGGGTGATTTTCTGCGAAACCCCGGTGAACCCGCATCTGGCCGTGTATGATCTCCGCGCCATAGCCGCTATCGCCAAGCGCCATCAACTGACCAGCATAGTGGACAACACCTTTATGACGCCGCTGCTGCAGCAGCCACTGCAGTTGGGAATCGATCTTGTGGTTCACAGCGCCACCAAGTATCTCAATGGTCATGGCGATGTTATTGCCGGTATCATCTGTGGCTCACAAGCGGCGATAACGGCCATCAAGCAACAACAGCTAAAAGATATTGGCGCCGTGCTATCACCTTTCGATGCCTGGTTGATTTTGCGAGGCCTGAAAACCCTCTCGGTACGACTCGAACGTCATTGCGATAACGCCGAGCGCCTGGCGCAGTATCTCGAATCCCATCAAGCCGTGGCCAAGGTACATTATCCCGGGTTGGTTTCCCATCCGGGCCATCAGTTTATCGGCTCGCAGATGCGCAGGGCCGGTGGGGTGTTGGCGTTTGAGCTGAAGGCCGATTTGGAGCAGTCCATGGCCTTTGTCAATCGACTGGGATTGTTCAAAATTGCCGTGAGTCTGGGGGATTGTGAGTCGCTTATTCAGCACCCGGCATCCATGACCCATTCACCCTATACCCAAGAGGCGCGTCTTAAAGCCGGCATAGGCGACAGCCTGCTGCGAATATCGGCCGGGCTTGAAGATGTGGATGACCTGATAGCCGATCTGGAGCAGGCATTGACAGTGATCAGTTAAAAGAGACAAGGCGAGCATGGCTCGCCTTGTTTTTCGGGCTTAAGAGAATCAAATGCCCCAGAAGGTGTGGGCTATGATATAGAGCACCAACATACTGATGAAGTTGATGATAATACCGGCACGCATCATTTCAGACTGCTTTATGTAGCCTGAGCCGTAGACTATGGCGTTGGGTGGCGTGGCCACCGGCAGCATAAAGGCGCAGGATGCCGAAATACCTATGAGCACCGACAACATTACGGGCGATAGCCCCAATGCTTCGGCGATAGCGGCAAACACAGGTACCAGCAAGGCGGCACTGGCGGTGTTACTGGCAAATTCGGTCAGCATTACCACAAAGAAAATGACCGCAAACACGAACAGCGACATATGGGTACTGCCGAAGATGTCTGTCATCCAGTGGGCCAGAAAGACGCTGGTACCAGTGGCTTTCAGTACGGCACTCAGGGTCAGACCGCCGCCGAACAGTATCAGCACACCCCAGTCGGTGGTTTTTTCTATTTTTTTCCAACCAACCAAGCCAAGACCTGCCAGCAAAACCACTGCAGAAAGAGCGACTATGGTGTCAAACTGGCTGATACCGCCAAGGGCGGCCGATAGAGGCTGACTGAAGATCCAGCAGCAAACTGTGGCCAGGAAAATAAGCAGAGTCAGTTTTCCCTGGAAACTCAGTTTTTGATCTTCGATATCCAGTTTACATTCCACCGACAAGTCCGGTTTGAAATACAGATACAGGGCGATAAGCATTGTTGGCAACATCAAAGCCACGGTCAAGAGGCCAAACTCCAGCCAGTCGCTGAAGCTCAAGCCGGCCTGGGCAGCGGCGATGGCGTTTGGCGGACTACCTACCAGAGTGCCTATGCCACCAATGTTGGCCGAATAAGCGATACCCAGCAGCATAAAGACATAGGTGTTGTGCTGACTCTCTTTATCCAGTTGCTGCAAGATCCCCAGTGCCAGAGGCAACATCATGGCCGCGGTGGCCGTGTTGCTGATCCACATTGACAGCAATGCGGTTACCCCAAACAACATCATACAGGCGATGCTGAGTTTACCTTTGGAAGCCAGCAGCACCTTTTGGGCGATAAGGGTATCGATTTTTTGATGGTGCAGGGCAGCAGCCAATACAAAGCCACCAAAAAACAAATAGATAATTGGATTGGCAAAGTTGCTCATGGCAGCTTTGGTTTCAAACACACCGAAAAATACCGCCAGAACCGGAATGAGTATCGCCGTGATACTCAGGTGAATGGCTTCAGTAAGCCAGAGCACAGCGGCAAATACCAAGATAGACAGACCGGTATTTACCCCGGGTTCAAAAGGTAAAAAGCTGTGCAATAGAAAAAGCAGCAGGATATCTGCAGCCAAGATCAACATGTTACGTTGTTGGGTACTCTTCTCTGTCTGCGAAGGGGGTAAGCTTTCCGTTTGTTCTAAAGACATTCTCAACTTCCTCGTCTTGTTTTTATGGCAAGCAATTTAGGGCATAGCTCACATTTGGCAAAGGGCTTTCTTGGGTAAGTTAACTACCATGCCCACTACATTTGCGTGAGGAATCTATCACGAAAATGGCAAATGTGAGAGATGTATCACTCTAAATTGATCGCCTTTGAGCGTTTTTTTGTTTCAAACGGTTAACTAAGGAGCACAGCCTTTATATTGCTGAAAGAGAATGAAAGTTTAAAACGGTGATATTGGTCACATTAACTTGTTGTACTAATGTCTAGTTGCAATAATTTGGCAATATTCGTGCGCTGGTCTACATTTCTTTAAGGCCAAGGAAAGGGATACCGGCCTTAACAAATGACAGGAGTCTTATATGAAAACACCATTCTATGCTTTGCTACTTGCAGCCACCCTGAGTTCTCCCCTATACGCAGGAGAGCCCACTAAAGACAAAACCCCACAAACGCCGCAAGCCGGCCAAGCGCAGGTTCATAAAATCAACATTAATACCGCTTCGGAATCTGAGCTGCAGTTACTGAAAGGGATAGGTGAGGCCAAGGCCAAAGCGATTGTTGAATATCGCAGCAGCCAAGGCAAATTCAAATCCATTGATGAGTTGACCCAAGTCACGGGTATCGGTGCCAAACTGGTTGAGCAGAATAAACATCTGTTGGTACTTTGAAGGGCAGAGATAAACACAAGTTTTTGTTTATCTTATGTTCACTTGAATGCCGCAGAGGGCAAACCTTAGTAATTTCCCTTGATCCCGGCGGGGCCATGATGGATAATCCCCGGCGTTGCAGCAAGGCTGCAAATCTGTGGTGACCCCAGGGTCCCCCCGCAATGATAACTTGTGAACCCGGCCAGGCCCGGAAGGGAGCAACCGTAGCAAGTGACTCATGTGCCGGGGTGTGGCTCTGGGGGAACCTCCAATTCCAAACCTTTTCAAATGGTTAGTGCTGAAAGTACCTAAGGGGTCCACAAGGTGGTCCACTTTGAGTCTAGCTAAAGCCGATTTCCACCCCTATCTCTGTTACTCCTGACAAGATATTTGATTCGCCAGAAGCGCGGCCCCTCTATAGCGAAGAAGCACCAATGGCTACCATTAACACTTTTGTTTGGTATAAACAGCTGGCTACATGGACTGCGATGGCTTGGCTACCACCTCATTAACGGCCAAAACAAGACAGCCAAGAAGTAAAAGAATAGCAGCAGGGCGGTGACTTTATTTCCGCAGGTGAGGCTTAAACACAGAGTTATCCGTGTTTCTTGATAACTGGGCCTGTGCTACCCCTGCGCTTGCTGATCGGTTTCCAGTTTCGGGGGCAGTTTGGATTTCAAAAACGCCCGTGATTTCTCTAATGCCTGGTAGATTTCGTTGCGCATTCTATCTTGCTCTTGATAGTCACCGTAGAAATAGGTGTCTACCAGATGGTGAATGTAGCGCACTGGTAGTTGATTGAGCGTGATACAAGCCAGATCGGCCACATAGTCGACCGGCAGCTCGTCCATTAATCCCTCTTCGGCGAGGATTTCCATTAACATCACTTCGTAGTAGTTGCGGATCTCTAACTGCATAGGTGACGCTCCCCAAAGTTTTGCTGCATTACGCTTGGTTTATAGCATTTGGTTTGTAGCCTTTAGCGATATAGCATAGCAGCGGCATGAAATAACTGACTGTGTCTGAGTGTTAATTGTAGAGGGTCTTTGCAGTATCCGCCTCCCGTGACACAGGCTATTGGTATTGCAGCGTCTCTGGCATGACGCAATACGCTCATATCCCGCCGGAATATGCCCTCAAGGCTGAGCTGCAGCAAGCCGAGTTCATCTTCAGTATGTACATCGACTTCGGCGTCATAAAGAATGAGATCCGGTCTATGAGTCAAGATCAGCAATGGCAGTATCTGCTCAAGCGTTGAGAGGTACTCGTCATCACCAGCGTCTTTTTCAAGCTCGATATCATAGTGAGAGTCTGATTTACGGGCGGGGAAGTTTTGCCGGCAGTGTATTGAGCAACTGATGATGTGCGCATCGCCGACTGTCATGGTGGCTGTACCATCGCCTTGATGGACATCGCAGTCGATAATCAGAACCTTGTCCGCCAGTCCTTGGTTTATCATGCGTCTGGCACTATAGACCAGATCGTTGAAAATACAGTAACCGCTGCCAAAGTCCTGGTGAGCGTGATGGTAACCGCCGCTGATATGCAGCGCTATGCCGTGCTCGATCGCTTTTCGCGCCGCAAGCTCGGTACCCGCGACTGAGTGCAGTGTCCGCGTCAGTAGATGTTCGCTCCAGGGAAAACCTATGCGGCGCATCGCCTTGGGATCCAGTCGATTGTGAATAAACCCGGCAACATATTGAGGGCAATGCACAGAAGCGAGGGCAGTTTGGTTTGCAGGCTTTGGAGAACAGAGGCTGAATTGCCCGGAAAATGGAGTTTGGCACAGGTACTCAAACAGGCGTTGATATTTGCTTATGGGAAATCTGTGCCGGGATGGTAACGCCAGCCTGGAATAGCTGGCGTGATATACCAAAGGGATCATCTATCAGAGCTGTTTGATGGCCCAGCTCATGAACTCTTTGCGAGTCGCTTCATCGGCCTGTAACCACCAGTACTGCAGCATTTGCTGAGCGTGGGCGGCACTGTCACCATTTTGGCCGGCAGCCTGAGGAGCATTGCTTGGCATTGTCATGGCGCTGACGGGTGATGGTTTGGATACAGGTGCTACCGGTTGACTGGCTGCCATGTTGCCTGCGGTTACGGCAGCGGCAGCGGTTTCAACATCAGGGCCATTGTTGCCGCTGAACAGTTGCGACAGGAACGAGGTTTCTTTCAGCTGAGTCAGTTCCACCTGGTAGTTGACCTGGCCCTTATCGGCGCGGGTAATGACGACCTGAGGGGTTTTGGCAAACTCTTTGGGCTTCTTGACGTAGTCACCATCGGCAGGCTTGAGGATGTACTCGTTGTCGCCTTCGGCTTTCAGGGTCAGAATGAAAGGAGAAGACTTAACGAAGCTCTGACTGTCGGAAAACTCGTCATCGATCATGTCATGATAACGAATGGCAATCTTGTGGACACCTTCGGACAGTGCCAGCTCAGATTTGTGGTTGAAGTTGCTGGTTTCAATTTCCTTGCCATCCAGTGCCAGATACTCAAAAGACATAGGGATGGTCAGATTGGCCGCAAATACCGAGGAAGTGCTGAGCAGGGCCAGTAGGGCCGAGGCGGTCAAGCGTAGTTTCATTGTTGCTCCTTAACGATTGTAACTCTGATGCGGACGTTCAAATGCCTGAATGCGATCTTCAATATAGCTGATCGCCTGCCTGCACTTACCGAGGCGGCGATGCATCAAAAGGATGTCATTCTGGACGGGGATTTTGTCAGTACTATGACAGTTTTCAAGCTTTGATTGCAATTGTTCAATCTTTTGTTCTATTTTTTTGGCCCAGTTCAGATGTTTGTTCAGCTCTTCGTACAATTGATGGCTGTTTTGCATAACACCTGCGGCTATCCAGCCAAAACCACTTTCCTGATGCCGGCGGCCCTGACGTTGTTGGTAGCTTTGCCGTTTACTGGCCTGCTGCAGCTTCTGGATCCTGGCGTTGAGACCTGTGGTTCCCAAGGCCCGTTTCAGGGCGACAAACCTGTCCTGAATGCGTTCGCAGCTTAAGGCGATAGTGTGTTGGGCCAACTGATGACGTAACTGTTTTTCCAGCTGATCTATGCTCTTGTGCAGCTGTTCCACACAGGGATAGAGCTGGGCACCATGCTGAATAAACAGTTCGCTGTTGAAGCGTTCTGTATCCTGCAGCAGTTTGCGCTGCGCCGGTGGCAAAGAGGCATCATGCTGCAGCACTTCCTGCTCCAACTGCCTGAGTTGTTCCCGCAGGCGTTGTACCAGTTGGTTGGTGTTCAAAACCAGGCACTCCAGGCTAGATTGGCGGCGATAAGCACCACGATAGCAATAAAGAGTGGCCTGATAAACGGCATTCCAAAGCGGATAGCCGAGTGGGCGCCGATATAAGAACCCAGCATCATACACAAGCCCATCACCACACCGACCAAAAGGTGCACCTTACCTAGCAGCAGGAAAATCATCAATGCCGTGATATTGCTGACAAAAGTCATCGCTCTGGCCAAGGCACTGCTGTGCAGGAAGGGCAGGCGGTAAAGCGCGGTCGAGCTGACTGCCCAAAAGGCGCCAATGCCTGGGCCGGCAAAGCCGTCATAGGCGCCAAGCCCCAGCCCCTGAAGTATCTGTTTATGTTTCGCCGGCGTTTCGGTGACGGGTTTACACTGGCTGCAGCCCATGGCTCCGGGTGAAAACAGCGAATAGAGCGCGATGGCGATAATAAGCAATGGCAGAATTTTTTCCAGCCAACGGGTATCGATGAGATAAACGGCAATGCTGCCGATAACGGCGCCTACGGCGGTGGCAATAAAGGCGAACAGCCAGAACTTTGGCGTCAGCAACTGCTTGCGGTAGTAGGTAAATGCCGCCATGGATGAGCCGAAGCAGGCCGCCAGTTTATTGGTCCCCAGCGCCAGATGAGGCGGCATGCCCACGGTCAGTAAGGCGGGAATGGACAGCAGGCCGCCGCCACCGACTACGGCATCAATAAATCCGGCCAGCAGGCCGACTGCGGCCAATATGGCCCAGCTGCTGGGTTCGAGCAGAATATCCACTTTACATCCTGATTGAGCGCATCATTCGATAACGCGGCGGTAAGGCGGCAGGGCATCGAGCAGCGACGACCCGTATCTTTTGGTTACCAAACGCCTGTCCAATATGGTTATTCGGCCATAGTCCTGCTCTTTTCGCAACAGGCGGCCGCAACTCTGGATGAGTTTCCGTGACGCATCCGGAATAGTCAATTGTAAAAACGGGTTACCGCCTTTCATTTTGACATATTCTGCATGGGCCTGCTCTACCGGCGAGGTTGGCACGGCAAACGGCAGCTTGGTCACTATTAAGTTGGTCAGGTAGTCGCCGGGAAGGTCGAGACCCTCGGAAAAACTGCCGGTACCAAAGATAATGCTGGGCTCGCCCTTGTCACATTTCTGCTTATGCTGCTCGAGCAAGTGTTGGCGTGGGGCACTGCCCTGGATGAGCGGTTCGGATACCAGCTTGTTGCGCAGTAGATCGGCCACCTTTTCCATCTGCCAGTAGGAGGCAAACAGCACCAGAGTGGCCATTTCCCCCTCCACCAACTGCTTTATCTGGCTGGCAAGTTCTTCTGTGTAGGCGTCTTCGGTTGGCTCGGTGCGCATTTTCGGCAGGTAAAGAGTGGCGTTGTTTTCAAAATCGAAAGGAGATTGCAGCGCCAGGTAGCGACTGCCATCATTGAGTGACAGGCCAACCTGATAGGCAAAATGCTCAAAGCGGTTCAGCGCTCTGAGGGTGGCGCTACATAGCACGACGCCGGCGGCTTTTTCCCACAACATATGTTCCAGCATATAGCCGACTTCGATTGGCGATGCACTGAAAAGGTAGTCCTGCTGCTTGCCGCTGAGGGCTTCAATCCAGCGGGCGGTGGGGGCACCTTTGGGACTGTCCTCCTTGGCCATCATTTTCCAGAGCTTTTGCAGGTTTTCCAGGCGCTGCATCATAAAGCCGGTTTCACTCAAGAGGGCTTCCGCCTGATGCCTTGGTAATTCACCATCCTTGACACTTTCGCTGAGGATAGCCTGCATCTTGTTGAATTGCTTGAGGGCATCGTTGGAGGCCGTGGCCAGGTTTTCAGCCTGAATCAACAGGGTGTCCGGCAGCTTGCCATGTTCGAACCGCAGGCGGTTTTCCGGGTTGGCAAAGAGTTTGGGTTGGGTATCACAGTAGTGGGCAACCTGATTCAGCAGACCGGTTAATTCTTCGATGCGATCCAGCATCGCCTGCGCCGGGGCGATGATATTGTTGCTCTTTATTTGGTTTTGCAGTTTGGCCGTGGTCTTGCTGACTTTCTCCAGCCAATCACAGGCGCCCCTGAGCGTGGCCTGGGCGCTGGAGAAATCCCTGGCCACATTCGGCAGGTGATGGGCTTCGTCGATAACGTAATAGACTTCTTCCGGATCCGGCAGAATCACACCGCCACCCAGCTCAAGGTCGGCCAGTAACAAACTATGGTTGGCAATAAGCACATCCCAGGTGTCAATATCTTCGCGGGCCTTGTGGAAGGGGCAGTGGCTGTGACTGGCCAGTTGGCGATGACAGCTGTGTTTGTCACAGGCTATCTGCTGCCACAGGTGGTCCGGCAGCGGTGTCTTGAGGGTATCGAGCTCACCATTCCAGCGGCCATCCTGATAGTCTTTGAGCAGCGCCTGCAACTGCTCAACCTGTGAGGTATCCGGCTTGGTCTGCCACATGGCCATCTGGCTGCCGTTGCCATCACCGACCAACATCTCAAGCTTGGCCAGGCACACGTAACGCTGACGCCCTTTGACCAGACCGAAGCGGAAGTTGAGTTTGGAGTGTTGCAGAAAAAACGGCAGATCTTTATGCAGCAACTGTTCCTGCAGCGCCACTGTCGCTGTGGCAATACAGACTTTTTTCTTGCTGGCCAGCGCCAGGGGAATGGTTCCCAGAATATAGGCCAGGGATTTACCTATACCTGTTCCCGCTTCAATCACCATGATGCGCCGCTGCTTGTCGTATTCACCGGCAAGTGTCTTGGAGATCTCCGCCACCATATAATTCTGTTCCCGGCGGGAACGGAAGTTGGGCAGTGCAGAGGCAATGTCCTTGTAGATCTCACGGATCTGGGTCTTTACATGGGCTGCTAGCATGAGACTCGGTTCTGGAAAATTATCCTGTATATATTACCAGTAATTTCTTATGCTAATAAACCTCTAAAACGCGATTGTCCCGACTCATGCCCCAAAACACGCCGCAAACCCTTAAGGGTCGTATTCTTACCCGTCATCTGGCTCAGAGAGACGAGGGGCTATGCCTGCAGTACTATTTGGCCACCGAGTTGGGGCCTGTGTTGGTTGAGGTGCCGGGGCAGGAACAAGTTTGCTTTGCCAAAGAGCAGGATGCGGCGGTTTTATGCCAGGGTTTAAGCCAGGTGAGGGCCCAGCCGCTGGCGCTGAGAAACTTCGCCGAAGAGAAGGTTGCAGCGCTTTACAGTCGCAGTCGGCAACAGATGCGGTTGCTGCAAAAGCAGGCCCAGGATCAGGGGATGCCTTTGTATGAAGCCGATCTTAAACCCCAGCAGCGTTTCTTGATTGAGCGCTTTATTGCGCTCGATGCCGAGTTTTACGGTTATTTCAGCGAGGAAAGCGGTGCGCTGAAGCGGTTTGTTGCCAGTCGCGCCAGGAAAGCCTCGCTCAACAATATAGGTCTGGCTGTTATTTCCCTCGATCTTGAATGCAGCATGCAGGGTGAACTCTATTCCGCCGGACTCTACGGTCGTGACCGCGATGGAGAGCTGTTTCAGCGCGTGTACATGATAGGCCAAGCCCAGGACGGGCCTGTCTATATCCACTGGGTCAGGGATGAAGCAGCCCTGTTGCAGGCTTTGGTTGACTGGTTCAGTCTCTGGGATCCGGACATCATCATAGGTTGGTCGGTTGTCAATTTTGACCTGGCACTGCTGAGCCGACGATACGCCCATCATGGTATTGAAGCACGGCTTGGGCGCGCAGGCGTGCCCATGTCCTGGTTGGTGGAAGGCAAGTATCGACCGGAAACCCTCTCCTTGCCCGGGAGAGTGGTGCTGGACGGTATAGACTGGCTCAAGGCCGCCTTCTATCAGTTTGAGCGCTATTCGCTCGAGTTCGTCTCCCGCGCACTCTTGAGTGAGGGCAAGGCGATAGATAAAGTTGAAGATCGCGGTCAGGAGATAAGCCACCTCTTTCAAGAGGATAAATTGGCATTGGCCCACTACAATCTGACCGATTGCCGTCTGGTACTGGATATTTTCGATAAAACCGATCTATTGAATTTTGCTTTGGCCCGGGCGCAGCTGACCGGGTTGGAGTTTGGCCGGGTAGGGGCTTCGGTGGCGGCGTTCAATCACCTCTACCTGCCACACTTGCACCGGGCCGGATTTGTGGCGCCGGCAGCACCGGCCAGTGATGGTCTGGAGAGTCCCGGCGGCTATGTGATGGACTCCATTCCGGGCCTTTACCGGGACATTCTGGTGCTGGACTTCAAGAGTCTATACCCTTCGATTATCCGTACTTTTTTAATCGACCCCATGGGGCTGGTGCAGGGCATGGGTGAACCCGAGGTTGAGACGGTTCCCGGCTTTCTCGGTGCCAGATTCAGTCGCAAACAACCTATCTTGCCAACGCTTATCGCCAAGTTGGCCCAAGAGCGGGAAAGCGCCAAGGCTCAAGCCAATGTCCCCCTGTCTCAGGCAATCAAGATCATCATGAATTCGCTTTATGGGGTACTGGGCTCTCGGGGCTGTGTGTTCCACGATGCCCGATTGGCAAGCTCAATTACCATGCGCGGCCATGAAATCATGCAGCAGACCAAACGTTGGATTGAGGACGAAGGCATGAGTGTCATCTATGGCGACACTGATTCGACATTTGTTTGGCTGGGACAGCAGCATGATATAACAGATCCGCAAGCCTTCGGCAGGGATTTGGCTGCCAGGATAACCGCCAAGTGGCAACAGCATTTGGCGGAGCATTTTCAGTTGCAGAGTCATCTGGAACTTGAGTTTGAGCGCCATTATGAACAGTTTCTGATGCCCACCCTCAGAGATTCGGAAGAAGGCTCCAAAAAGCGCTATGTCGGTGCCAGCCGCAATAGTCAAGGTCAGTTGGATATCATCTTCAAAGGCATGGAACAGGTTCGCAGCGATTGGAGTCCCCTGGCCAGACGAGTGCAGTACGAGCTGTACCGGCGTATGTTCAATGGCTTGGATGTAGTGGGCTTTTTGGCCACAGAAATAGAAGCGCTCAAACGCGGCGACTATGATAGTGAGCTTGTTTTCTCCAAGCGGCTAAGGCGTAAGTTGGATGCCTATCAGGCCAAGGCATCACCCCATGTCAAGGCCGCAAGACAACTGTTGGAGCAGACCGGCGACCCTCGTTATGGCCGTTTGGGCACCCGGATTGATTACCTGGTAACAATCAATGGCCCCGAAGCTGTTTCCCTCAGGCGTTCTGCCATTGATTATGACTACTACATCGAAAGACAGATCAAGCCGATAGCCGATCCAATACTTTCCATAATGAAAGAAAATTTCACATCAATCAGCACAGGACAAATGAGTTTAATCTGACGCTTAATTTGTTTCAAAAAGTTAATAAAGTTAATAAATGGTTTTATTGCTGGGTTTTATCGGTTCTTGTGGTTTTTTTTAAGGTAAAACTAATAAAAAATGTGATTTTTGTCTTTGCCGCTTTACTGACCTTTTGCTAATCTTCGCCACCCTTGGAAGGAAATAAAACAACGGAATGGGGTAGGCAGACTGAAAACACTTAAGGTTAACAGCAAATGAACAAGACTCTCATCGCATCCGTCCTGGCAGGACTCTTGGCCGTTCCATCGGTTCAAGCTATTGAAATCTACAAAGATCAAAAAAATGCAGTCTCTATCGGCGGTTTCGTTGATGCCCGAGTAATCAATACTCAGGGTGAAACGGAAGTCGTCAATGGTGCTTCCAGGATCAATTTTGGCTTTGAACGTGAGCTGACCCACGGCTGGAATGCGTTTGTGATGCTTGAATGGGGTGTTAACCCATTCGGTAACAGCGATATTGTCTATAGCAGCAAGTTTGAATCAGTCCAGGATGATTTCTTCTACAATCGTCTTGGTTATGCGGGACTTTCTCACGACAAGTACGGCACCCTGACCATAGGTAAACAGTGGGGCGCCTGGTATGACGTGGTGTACAACACCAACTATGGCTTTGTGTGGGATGGTAACGCTGCCGGTGTCTATACCTATAACAAGGATGATGGCGCCATCAATGGTACCGGTCGTGGTGACAAGACGGTTCAGTATCGCAACAGCTTTGGCGATTTCAGTTTTGCCATCCAGACTCAGTTGAAGCACGATGACTTCCTGATGGATGAAAGTTCAGGTACCAACCCGTTCCCGCCAAGGGATCATGCGCCTGTTACCGGCACTGCTGCAACTGCCGGAACCGCCACCAAGGTGGAATTCAACAACACCTATGGCATTGCCTTGACCTATGCGGTCAGCAAAGATCTCAGCCTGATGGCTGGCTATAACTATGGTGAGTTTGAAGCGACCCGCGCAGATGGCAGTACTTTCTCCGAGTCTGACTATATCTATGGTGCAGGTATTACTTGGGGTGGTTGGGATAATCAAGGTTTGTATGCCGCTGCCAACGTCAACAAGAACGAGTTCCACGATACAGATAATCTGGGGCGTTTGCTCCCTGAATCTTATGGTGTTGAAACTCTGGTTTCGTACCGCTTTGACAATGATATTCGTACCTTTGTCTCATACAACTTACTGAACGCCGGCGATGCTTACGAGCAGGCTTATGGTGGTGATGTGTTCAAGCGTCAGTTTGTGGTTATGGGTGTTCACTATATATGGGATGCCAATACCGTATTGTATGTTGAAGGCCGTAAAGACTTCTCTGATTTCAAGGGCGCCGAAGAGGCTGCTATGGAATTGTCTGAAGATGATGGCATTGCAATAGGTATTCGCTATACCCTCTGATTACAGATTAAGCTGTTCAAAAAAGCGCCGAAAGGCGCTTTTTTATTGGAAAAACACAAGTGCTCACACTCCTTTCCAGAAAGAGGTATGTAACACATGTGTTACGTTTTTGGTGGGAAAAGGCATCGCGACAAACTCCCCTTACTTCAGGCTGTTACAAGTTATAACACTACCCCAAATACCTAATACCGCTGTGATAGCCGTTATATTCAAGCTCAGTGAAATAATACCTTCTCTCTTTTGTTGTTAATTTTATATGCAATATTAACGTTTCAAATGTTGATAAAATGTTTGTTATGTGATTTTATTTGCGTGAAATTGTTGCTGGTTAACTTATGTCTACCTGCAAACAACTAAAGGATCCGGGCAAAGCATTCGGATCCGTTACCAAGACACAAGATGTCGAAAGGGAGATAAGTATGTATAAGAATAATTCGTTAACCAACGCAGTGCGTCTGGCATTGGTTGGTGGTGTTGCAGCGACTGCTTTTAGCGCTCCAACCGTTTTGGCGGCCGAAGAAGGTGCTGACAATGTAGAGCGTATTCAGGTTACAGGCTCTCGCATCAAGCGCACCGATATGGAAACAGCAAGCCCTGTTAGCGTGATCGATGCTTCATCTATCATAGCGTCAGGTGCCGTTAACATTGATGACGTTCTACAGAAAATGACCTCTGCCGGTGGCGCCATGACCAACGCCGGTATCAACAACGGCTCAGGCGGTAACTCTCGTATCAACCTGCGTGGTTTGGGTGACAACCGTACTCTGGTTCTGGTGAATGGTCGTCGTATGATTGCATCCGGTACCGGTGCAGCTTCTTCTGTTGACCTTAACACTATCCCAGTTTCCATGATCCAGCGTGTCGAAGTACTGAAAGATGGTGCTTCTGCCATTTATGGTACCGATGCGATTGCCGGTGTGGTTAACATCATTCTGAAAAGAGATTTCGACGGTTTTGAAATCAACGTTCAGACCGGTATTTCCGGAGAAGGCGATGCCGACGAGTCCAGCATCGACATGACTCTGGGTAACACCTTCGAGAAAGGTAATATCGTCGTTAATGCTCAGTACACCAAGCGCGGTGATGCCAGCCAGGCAGATCGCGATTTCTCCAACTGTCCGATTGCAGAGACAGGTCCAAAAGGGGACCGTAGCCTGTACTGTGGCGGTAGTAGCTACTCTCAAGGCGGCCATGTCTGGGGTGACAACAACTTTGGTATTGTGGGCTCAGGTCCAGATGGTGCTTATGCCATAGGTGACAAGGGCTACTATGGTGAATATGTTGATAACGGTGAAGGCAAGCCAAAGTTCCAGTACTTTGATGGCATGTCTGAGGCCGATCTGAGTGGCCTGGGTGGTACCTACCACGAGTTCGGTGATGCTGACAGATACAACTACGCCAAGGACAGCTATCTGTCGACGCCAATGGAGCGTTTGAACCTGTCCATGGCCGGTACTTATGAACTGACCGAATCTATTCGCTTCTTCACCGAAGCCATGTACTCCAAGCGTTGGTCCAATCAGCAGATGGCGCCTCAGCCAATCTGGAACGGTGATGCCTGGGTTTACAATCCAAAATCAGCCGGCGGCTGGATGACTGATGACCTGTTGCCTTGGGTTCAGCCAGGTGAAGAACTGGCTTATGGTCGTCGTATGGTTGAGTCCGGTACCCGTGACTTTGACCAGGTAGTAGACACCATACGTATCGTTGTTGGCCTGGAAGGTGAGTTTGAAAACGGCTGGACCTGGGATGCTTCTTATAACAAAGGTAAGAACGACTCAACCGATACTCTGGCTAACCTGCACAACTTAGGTTCTATCAACGCTGCGGTACTCGAAGGCACTTTCGATCCTTTCCTGCAATCTTCATGGGAAGGTGAGAGCATCAAGCCATACATCTATACCGAAGTGAACAGCGGTGGCAGTGAGTTGGATGTGATTGCAGCGACTCTGTCCGGCGATCTGTTTGAAATGCCTGCCGGTATGATGGGCTTTGCAGCGGGTTATGAGCACCGTAAAGAAGCGGCTCATTATACTCCGGATTCCCTGACTTCTCAGGGGCTGGCAAACGATCCTCGTGTTGAGCCAACTGCCGGTGATTTCAGCGTTAACGAATTCTACGCAGAATTGGCAATCCCACTGCTGAGCGAGCTGCCTTTGGCACAACAAGTGGATCTGAGTGCCGCTATGCGTTACTTCGACTACAGCACTTTCGGTGATGATACTACCTGGAAACTGGGTCTGACTTGGCGTGTATATGATGACCTGATGATCCGCGGTGGTATGTCTACAGCCTTCCGTGCACCAACTGTATATGAACTGTACGGTGGTAAGTCACCATCGTTCGAACAGATAGTTCACCCTGCCACCGATCAGGACCAGGCTGAAGTGACTGTTGGTGGTAACGAAATGCTGACCCCTGAAGAAGCTGATATCACTACTCTGGGTCTGGTGTATTCACCAAGCTTTGTAGAAGGTCTGTCTCTGACCGTCGATTACTATGACATCGAGATCTCCAACACTATTACTTCAGTTGACAACAACTATGTTGCCAACCAGTGTCTGGATGCCGGTGGCAACAAGATCAACACAGGCACTGCGCTGTGTCAGTCTTCCAACATCGAAATCGACAATAGTGGTCGTATCAAGTTCGACAACGGTCTGCAGAACATAGGTGCTACCAATACCTCAGGTTACGATATCAACGTTGCCTACGTATTCAATGCCTTCGGTCTGGACTGGAAAGCCGGCTGGGACAGCTCTATCCTGAGCGAGTATGAAGAGTTTGACCCGGATGGTAATGCGGTTGACTATCGTGGTTACATCACAGGTGGTGTGGGTGCTTATGCCAAATTCAAGAGCAACCTGAATATCACTGCAGCCGGTGATGACTGGACTGTCACTTATGAAGCCCGCTATATAGATGGTATGGATTCATTTGCTTGTAAGAACGACGATGGCAGCTGCTACGCGCCTTCAGTTGACAGCGTGGTTTACCATGACCTGTCGGGTTCTTACGATATCACCGACCGCATCCGCGTATCCGGTGGTGTCAACAACCTGTTCGACAAAGAGCCTCCATACTACACAGGTAACAACGACTCGAATACCGACCCTTATACCTATGATATGTTGGGCCGCTACTTCTTCGTTCGTGCCAGCATGAAGTTCTAATGGCAGATTTCATCTTTGGATGAATTAAGTCAGCTTCATTGAATGAAACCCCGGGATACCTTCCGGGGTTTTTACTTTTTAAACTCTCTATATAAGTAAGACATAGTCGCAAATTGACAAAACACTATTGCGTAACAACTGAAGTCGACCCGGGCTGCCAATTGATTTCATGGCAAGAGAGCAGGGGAGACGGCTTTGTGGTTAAACCGCTTTCCCAAGGACAGTAATCACTTGGAAAAAGTGTATTGCCATCGCTCGACAGAATTGAATTCTTTCAAGATTGATAAAACATAACGCACCGACTTATGCTTTTTAATTATATATAAATCATAAGGTTAAATATTAGCTAGTGCTGTTTTTACCGTTATTCACCGTTCAAGAAGATGGCTGACAATTGATCACTAAATGTAAAAAAAAGCCATTGATGATTAATCACACAGTTAGCCTTAGTTTCCAGCGTTTTCGTCTCATTTCAAATGTTGACACAGGTCAACATTTTGTGAAATGATGCCAGCGGGTCTATGCCTTCAGGGGCATAGGAAAGGGAAGATAAAAAACTAACAATCACAAGAGAAAGACATACTTGATAGCACCACCTGCCGTTGAAATAGGGATATTCGGGGCACTGTTGCTGAAAAGTTAAACCTTTTTAATCACTTCAAATTGGTTGGGAACTATGTCCAAGGTAAGCAATAGAACAAAAATCGCTTCTGCGCTTGTTGGCGCGCTGGCACTCGCCAGCAGCAACTTAGTCGTTGCAGATCCTCTTACCGACGCGCAACAAGCCGCGGGTCGTCTGCAGTCAGACGCCGTTGCGTCACAGAAGAAGATCGATAAGTATTTTGACCAGGCTCAAGATATGCTTTTCGAATATTCCGCCGTTGCTGACGAGCGTGAATCTCTCAAAGCCTACAATGATTATCTGGCTGGATTGGTCGCTGATCAGGAAGCCACAATGAAATCCATTCAGGACGATATCAATGGCGTAGACAAACTGCGTCAGGGTGTTGTTCCTTTGATGTTTAAAATGGTTGATGCACTGGAGCAATTCGTGGCTCTGGATCTGCCATTCAAATCTGAAGACCGTGCGCAGCGCGTTAAAAACCTCAAAGACCTGCTTAACACTGCCGAAGTGACTCTGGCTGAAAAGTTCCGTCTGATCCTGGATGCTTACAGCATCGAGCGTGAATACGGCAGCTTTGTTGACGTTGAAACCGGTAAGCTGAATCTTGATGGTAAAGAAGTGCTGGTTGATTTCTTCCGCTTGGGCCGCGTAGCTCTGTACGCTCAGAGCCTGGACCAGAAGACTGCCTGGATGTACAACCCTGAAACCAAGGGCTGGGATAAGCTGGATGACAGCTACCTGCGTGACATCACCAAGGGTATTCGTATCGCCCGTAAACAAGGGGCTCTGGATCTGTTCGCACTACCAATTCCAGCTGCGGAGGCTGCACAATAATGAAAAAGCTAATCACTACCGCCGTCGTTGCTGCCAGTTTTTCACTGTCTGCCGGTATGGCCAGTGCCGCCGAGGCGCCTAAGACGATTGACCAACTGCTGCAGCAAGTTAAAGTTGAGCGTGCCGCTCAAGGTAAAATCAACGCCAAGCGTGAGAAAGAGTTCCAAGCCGAGCGTGGCGACAAGGCTGCTCTGCTGAAGCGTGAAAAAGATGCGCTGGCTGCTGAAACTCAGCGTGGTAAAGACCTGAACCAGGCCTTCCTTGATAACGAGCGTAAGATTGCTCAGCTCGAAGAAGATCTGAAAACCGCTCAGGGTGACCTGGGTGAAATGTTTGGTGTGGTTAAAGGTGAAGCAGGCGATTTCGCCGGCAAGCTGATCAACTCCAACGTCAGTGCTCAATATCCAGGACGTGACAAGTTCGTTCAAGACCTGGGTGCCCGTAAGCAACTGCCTAAGATTGAAGAACTGGAGCGCTTCTGGGAAGAGCAACTGTTCGAAATGGCCGAGTCTGGCAAAGTGGTTAAGTTCGAAGGTTCTGTAACCGACATTGATGGTAACGTGAAAAACACCACCATCTACCGTATCGGTGCCTTTAACCTGTTGGCTGACAACAAGTATGTGGTTCTGAACCACGAGCTGGGTCTGATCCAGGAGCTGTCACAGCAGCCTGAAGGTTATCAGGTTAAGCCTATCGCCGACTTCGAAAAAACCACTTCAGGTACAGCCAAGCTGTATGTTGACCCTGCCCGCGGTACTCTGCTGAACATCTTCACTCAGAAGGCCAGCTTCCAAGACCGTATCGAGGCCGGTGGTACCATTGGTTACATCATCATCGCCTTGCTGGCTCTGGGTCTGCTGATCTCTCTGGAGCGTCTGGTTACTCTGACTCTTATCGGTGCCCGTGTTAAGTCTCAGGCCAAGAATGTTGCCAACCCAGGTAACAACGCTCTGGGCCGTGTACTGAAAGTGTACCAAGAGAACAAAGATGTTGACGTTGAGACTCTGGAGTTGAAACTGGATGAAGCCATCCTGAAAGAAACACCAGCGCTGGAAACACGTATCTCCATCATCAAAGTATTGGCGGCTATCGCTCCTATGATGGGTCTGCTGGGTACCGTAACCGGTATGATTGCAACCTTCCAGAGCATCCAGCTGTTCGGTACTGGCGATCCAAAACTGATGGCCGGTGGTATCTCTATGGCACTGGTTACTACAGTACAGGGTCTGATTGCGGCTCTGCCACTGATGTTGTGTCATGCCATCGTTGTGGCTCGCAGTAAGTCTATTGTTCAAATCCTTGAAGAGCAAAGTGCCGGTATCATTGCTGAACACGCAGAGAAGAGGGCTGACTAATGATGCTATACCTGATGGACATTTGGGATTCCGTCAGGGGCTTCATGGCCTCCGGAGGCGACGTCCTCTGGCTTGTTGCGGCGGTGCTGTTTCTCATGTGGGTATTGATGCTTGAAAGATTCTGGTATCTGAACTGGGTATCACCAAAGAATCATAAAGACATTATTGCCGCATGGAATGCCAGGGAGGAAACGACTTCCTGGTATGCACACCGTATCCGTGAAGCTTGGGTATCCCAAGCGAAGCAAGATATGAATGCACGTATGCTGATCATCAAAACACTGGTAGCCATCTGCCCTATGATAGGTCTGCTGGGTACAGTGACAGGTATGATTTCAGTGTTCGATGTTATGGCAGTTCAGGGGACGAGTAATGCTCGTCTGATGGCAGCTGGTATTTCTATGGCCACTATGCCAACTATGGCTGGTATGGTCGCGGCATTGTCCGGGGTGTTCTTTAGCACTCGTTTGGACGCCAAGATGAAAATCAGCTTGGAAAAGCTGAAAGACAGCCTGCCACACCACTAGAGAGAGATTGAACATGGCACGTAAGAAGCATTCCAGTGTAGAAGAGGAAGCACAGATCGATATGACCCCGATGCTCGACATCGTGTTCATCATGCTGATCTTCTTCATTGTGACCACCTCGTTTGTGAAGCCATCCGGTTTGGACTACAACAAACCCAAGGCGTCCACAGCGACTTCAAAACCTTCGGCGAACATCTTTATCGGCGTCAGCAAAACCGGCGTGATCATGATGGAAAACCGTCAGGTTGATATTGAACGAGTAACCGCTAACGTAGAACGTATGTTGGCGGAGGCACCAGAAGCCGCCGTTCTGATCCAGGCAGACAAAGAAGCCCAACACGGCTTGGTTGTTAAGGTACTGGATCAGGTGAAGGCTGCTGGTATTGATAAGGTCTCGGTATCTGCGGGGAACGACTGATATGTTAAGAGCACTAGTATCTATCATTATTGGTGCTGCTGTGACTTTTGGTCTGTTCTGGTTTATGGCATTCCTGGTCGGAGGTGGCGCACAACGCGGCGACACCTCAGCCGAAACGCCAGTTATCGAGATCACAATGGACAAGCAGGATTCGAAGGCACAGAAGAAACCAAGGGTGACACCTAAGCCACCCCCACCACCAGAGCAGCCACCGAAGCCAGCGGAAACGCCACCGGATAGCTCTTCTGATATTGATACCAATATGGCATTCAATATGGGTGGAGTAGAAGCAGGCGGTCCAAGCACAGGCTTTAAGCTGGGCAACATGATGACCCGCGACGGTGATGCAACACCTATCGTGCGGATTGAACCTCAGTATCCCATTGCTGCGGCGCGTGACGGTAAAGAAGGTTGGGTACAACTGCGCTTTACCATCAACGAACTCGGTGGTGTTGATGATGTTGAAGTTATCCAGGCGGAACCAAGAAGGATCTTTGATCGTGAAGCGGTTCGTGCACTGAAGAAGTGGAAGTACAAGCCGAAGATTGTTGACGGTAAGCCGATGAAGCAACCCGGTATGACAGTTCAGCTGGACTTCACCCTGAATCAAGGAGACAGATAAGATGCAAAAAGTGAATAAGCTTGCTGCAGCCATGCTGTTGACTTTGTCAGGCAGTGCAGTGCTGATGGCGCCAATCGCCCAGGCCGCTGAGAAATGTCCTATTGACCAACGTCAGGCCAAGGCTGTGGGTCAAACTGCTGCCAAAAAGGTGCAGAGATCCTTTGAAGCCTATCAGGACGGTAATCTGGACGAAGCAATCGCCGTATTGCTTGAAGCCAACGCCCGTAATGACTTCGACAAGGCTTATATCGCCCGTATGCTGGGTAACTTCTACGCTGAAAAAGGTCAGATGGGCACTTCCATCAAGTACCTGAAGCAGGCAGTAGAGGCAGATATCCTCGGTGGAACCGACCACAGTGCAACTCTGAAGTTGTATGCGGATCTACTGCTGCAGGAGAAGAAGTTTAAAGAAGCTATCACCTACTATAACAAGTGGATGGATTTCTCCTGTAAGCAAGATCCTGTGGTCTACCGTCGTATCGGTATTGCCTATACTGAACTGAAAGACTATCCAAATGTGCTGAAAACAGCGGATAAAGGTTTGTCACTGGCGGAAAAGCCTGATAAGAACCTTTACCAGCTTAAGTTCCAGGCTTACTTCAACCTCAAGCAGTACAAGAAAGCGGTTGGTGTTCTGGAAACTATGGTGCCCCTGTTTCAGGACGATAAGCGTCTTTGGGTTCAGTTGGCTCAGCTCTATCTGCTGACCGAGGACTTCGACAAGGCTACAGTGACATACGATTTGGCCTATCAGAACGGTTTCCTGGAAACTGCTGATAACATCACTCGTTTGTCGCAACTGTTGGCGTCCAAAGGTTCGGCTTATCGCGGCGCAGTGATTTTCGAGAAGCACATGAAGCAAGGGCTTATCGAAAAAAGTGAGAAAAACCTGTCTATGTTGGCCGGTTTCTTCCACAACGCCAAGGAGTTGAAGAAGGCCGCGGCTTATTATGGTCAAGCAGCAGCTGCCGGTAACGATGGCAAGCTGTACCTGAAACAAGGTCGTTTGCTGGCTTTGGATCAGCAGTTCAAGGAAGCGATTCCGGTATTCAAGCAAGCACTGGATGCCGGACTGCAAAACCCAGGCGAAGCTCAGTTTGAGCTGGCACTGGCCTACTTGAACCTGAAAGACTATAAGTCGGCTTACCGCCGTGCCGAATTGGCCTCCAAGGATTCCAAGACTGCACGTAGCGCCACCAGCTATCTGTCATACATAAAAGAGAAAGCGCGGATCCACAACGTTTCGCTCTAATGTGATGTCAGTGAAAAGCCCCGCAAGGGGCTTTTTTATTGTCTGAGTGTCAATGAACTTCCTTGACCCTTGAAAGGGCGCTGTCCTGCTCTTCCAACTGATGGCTCAAGGTTTCGACGTCAATAAACAGGGTTTCGGGTTTCAATTCTTTGTTGGGTAAGCAAATACAGGCCGCCAGACGATAATCCAGCCGAAGATGATGAAATTTGCTGTACTCTTCGCTGAAGGCCTTGAGCTTTTCATTAATCCGCTCAATCACTTTCTCTGTCCCCATTTTATCGACGTTGAACAGACCAAGGGCGAACAGATGGTGGTTCATGCGCCCCAATAGATCTGTATTGCGCAGTAAGGCTTCCTGCACCTGTTTGGCAAAGAATTCCAGCAGGTGAGGTTGGTTAACTGTTTCATGTATGTGAGGGCAAAGATACAATAGCGCCAGACTCTGGTGATCTCGCAGATGGCGATACCATTCACGGTGAAAGACTTCCATAAAATAGGTCCGGTTATAGACCCCGGTTTCCGGATCCCTGAAACCCGAGTTACTGAAGGAATAAATCATGGGTTGGCTCCGAGCTAGTGACTGCTACAAGTATAGTTAACCAATCCATCTACTGAGTTGTGACAGGAGAATAACGACAATGAAAAAAGGGTTTTTGCTGTGCTCTATTATTTTGGCGTTGAGCGCTTGCTCCAAAGAGGAGAGCACTTTAGTGACTCAGCCACAGGCGGAGCAACAGCCCGCTGCGGCAATGGCACAAACGGCAGAGCAGGCTTATCTCGCCATGGTGGATCAGTTCTTCAAGGACTACCTCAAGCTTGAGCCCATCTATGCTACCTTTGTTGGGGTCAATGATTATAACGATACCTTCGGTGGCGACCTCTCCGAGGCTTACCTCAAACAGCGCCATGAACTCAATAGCCGCTACGCCGCCCAGGCCAAGACCATAGATAGACAAGCCTTGCCCGAACAGTTGCAACTCAGTTACGACATGTTTGTCTATGACAGGGACATGGCGCTGGTGGATGAAACCTTCCCCAGCCGTTTTATGCCAATAAGCCAGTTCTACAGCACAGTGATTACCATGGTGCAGCTTGGCAGCGGTGAGAGTGCCCAGCCTTTCAATACCCCGCAGGATTACGCCAACTGGCAGCAAAGGGTGAAAGGTTTTGTCAAATGGACTGAGCTGGCGAAACAGCGTATGGATGAGGGCATTGCCAGCAAGGTTGTGCTGCCACGGGTATTGGTCGAGCGGCTTATCCCTCAGTTGCAGGCGCAGTTGGTGGACACGCCTCAAGATAGCATTTTCTACGCCCCTGTGACCAAGATGCCCGAGAGCTTCAATGCCGCCGAGCGTGCCTTGATTGAGCAGGAATATCAACAGATGATCAGCCAAGAGTTGCTGCCGGCTATCGCTTCACTCAAGCAATATTTCGAGCAAACCTATCTGCCGGCCTCGCGGGCCACTGACGGTTGGTGGGCGCTGCCTAACGGTAAAGTCTGGTATCAACATCTGGCCAATGCCCATACCACAACCACTATGGCGGTGGACGATATTCATCAAATCGGCCTCAAGGAAGTGGCACGGATCCTCGATGAGATGGACAAGGTGCGCCAGCAAGTGGGTTTTGAAGGTGATCTCAAGGCCTTCTTTGCTTCACTGTCGTCCGAGCCAGAGTACTTCTTCAGTGACAAGCAGGGCTTAATTGACGGCTATATGGTGCTCAAGGACAAGATCAATGCCGTACTGCCCGGTTACTTCAATGTGATGCCCAAGGCCGACTATGTGGTGAAGCCGGTTGAAAGCTTCCGTGAAAAATCGGCCGCCGGAGCCTCCTATGAAGCACCGGCCGTCGATGGCAGTCGTCCAGGGGTGTTTTACATCAACACCTATAACCTGAAAGCTCAGCCCAAGTGGGGCATGACTACTTTGTCATTGCATGAAGCAGCGCCGGGTCACCACTTCCAAATAGCCATCAAGCAAGAGCTGCAGGGCGTGCCTGAGTTCCAGCGTTTCAGCGGTTACACCGCCTTTGAAGAGGGCTGGGCCCTCTATGCCGAATATCTTGGAATAGAGATGGGTTTGTTTGAAGACCCGTACCAGTATTTCGGCAAGCTCTCGGATGAAATGCTGCGAGCGATGCGTCTGGTGGTGGATACCGGCCTGCATGCCAAGGGCTGGAGCCGTGAACAGGCGATTCAGTATATGAAAGACAACTCTCCGCTGGCAGAAAGCGACATTATCGCCGAGGTGGAGCGCTATATGGCAATTCCTGGTCAGGCGCTGTCTTATAAAGTCGGTCAGCTGAAGATCCTGGAGCTTAGAGCCCGGGCCGAGAAAGCCCTGGGGAACGACTTCGATCTCAAGGCCTTCCACGATCAAATTCTCACCACTGGCTCCTTACCCATGGCGGTGATGGAAGCCAAGATAGATCTCTGGATAGAAAAACAGCTGAAGCAGAAAGCATCAGCCTGAGACCAGACTTAAGTCGAGTCTTTGATAAGCAAACTAAAAACGCCGCCATCAGACGGCGTTTTTCATTTTCAACTCAAGGCTTGCCATTATTGTTGTGTCAGTTAACTTCTGACACAGAATGATATTATACTGGCTGGGTTTGTTCGGTGAACCACCGAAAAAGACCACTTGGCCAAGATTACTGAGGAGCAAATTATGGTGCAGGCAACAGCAAGACATCTACTGGTAAAGACCGAAGAGGAATGTGTCAGCTTGAAGCAACAGATTATCGATGGCGCCGATTTTGCCGAGCTGGCCCGTAAACATTCCGCCTGCCCTTCAGGAGCCCAAGGCGGTGAGCTGGGCTCTTTCGGCCCGGGTATGATGGTGCGCGAGTTTGATGAAGTGGTGTTCAGCGCACCGCTTAATGAAGTACAGGGGCCGGTCAAAACCGCTTTTGGTTTTCACCTGCTTGAAGTCACCAGTCGCGATTAAGCCCGGGTTAAGCAAGTGATAGAAATCTATACCGATAGACTCAGGCTCAGGACTCTGACGGCGCAAGATTGGCCGGCGTTTCTGGCGCTGCATTGCGATCCTGAGGTGGGCCGCTTTGTACGTGAACCGGAGCCGCAGGAGCAGATTAAAGCCAAGTTTGAGCAGCGAAGCCAGCCTTGGCGTTACGAGTCCGGGGATTGGCTGACGCTGGTGATTGAAGAACTGGGCAGCGACTGCTTTGTCGGCTTGACCGGCTTTTACTGTGTCGATCCTGAGCTGGCGCAGGCCGAGGTAGGTTACCTGTTGCATCCGGATATGCAGGGGAAGGGCTATGCCACAGAGTCGCTGCGCGGGGTAATAGATTGGGGCTGTTTGAGCTTCAATATTCACAAGTTCATCGGTCACTGCGCCAATGACAATCTGGCTTCGGCCAAGGTCATGGAGAAATGTGGCTTCGTGCTTGAGGGAATATTGCGGCACAACTTCCGTATCGGCGATCTTTGGGTGGATGACAGAGCCTATGGCCTGCTCAGCGATGAGCGTCGTTGACTTCTCTCCCCCAAGCGGATGCTTGCTGCTATAATCCGCCCCAAATAGAGTTAATTCCAGCAAGGCAAGGTCACAGTGACACAGAAAATAAGCGAATTCACCCTCAATAGCGGCGATGAGTATATTGAGCTTTATAAGGTGCTGAAGGCAGAAGGCATGACCAGTGCCGGCGCCGAGGCCAAGCATGCGATTGCCGAAGGGTTGGTGCTGGTCAATAACGAGGTTGAAACCCGCAAGCGCAAGAAACTGCTGCCGGGCGATCTGGTCAGCTTCAACGGCGAAACGGTTAGAATAGTGGCGGCGCAATAAGCGCAAGGGGAACAGAATGCAATTTCCAGATGATGACAACGGCAAGATGCTGCAGGCAATGCAGGAGTCGGGTATCGACTTGAGCAAGCCTTTGGATGTGGACTTTTTCCTGGTGTTTGATGATCAGCGCGACGCTGAATCGGCATTGGAAGATCTGAGTCAATCCGAGCTGGCCGGCGAAGTTGAGCTGCAGTTCAACGAAGAGATTGAAAAGTGGGAGCTGATTGTCTGCATCAATATGGTGCCCGAGTATCAGGCTTTGGTGGCGCGCGAAACCGAGCTGAACAGCTTTGCCGCCGAGTTTGACGGTATGACAGATGGTTGGGGCGTGATGCAGCATCAGGACGGCGATGACGAGTTTGCTGATGATGACCATGAGTGTGATGAGCACTGCCACCACTGAAGATAAGTGAATTTTTCCTGAGCCACCCAAATTTGGGTGGCTTTTTATTCTGCACTCACGGATTGCCAATCTCAGGGAGAGTGATATGGCCAAACACATCAGTTTTGGAACCCCGGTCAACGACGCCGAGCGCTGGGCCTTTGAACTGCTGGGTGATGAGTTACCCAAAGATTATCTGCTGCTGACCAATATTGAGATCCCGACTCAGTCCGGGCAAGCGATGGAGGTGGATGCTCTGGTGGTCGGCGAGTGGGGCGTGTATGTCATCGATGTCAAAGGCTATATCGGCCGACTCAATGCCGGTCTGCACGCTTGGTCGCTGGATGGTCGCGAGGTGGACAACAGTCTGTCCAAGGCCAATTATGTTGCCAGAGTGCTGGCCGGTAAGCTGAAGAACAAGATCCCGGTCGGTGTCTATGCTCCCTGGTGCCAAGGGATGGTATTTGTAACAGGTCACAAGGGCGAAGCCATAGAGCTGGAGAAGCAGGACGGTGCCCTGAGCATCTATACCCCAAGGCAGATCATCGCTGCGCTTACCAAAGAGTGGGGCCTGACGGCTCCCCATAAGCACCAGATCAATCAGCGTCAGAAAGAGGCGGTGTTGGACACTCTGGGGCAGGTGGCTCTGGTGGAACAGCGCAACAATAAAATACAGGATTTTATCAAGCTCAAATGCCTGTTCCTGCAAAGTGGCCTCGAAGTCTGGCAGGCCGAGTACAATCCCGGCGGCTGGACCGCGCCCTGGCTGCTGAAAATTCTGATCCCTACCCATTTCGAGCAGCTTTCTGAAGCAAGACAGCATGAAGAGCAACTGCGGGGGGAGTTTCAACGGTTACAGAAACTGTCCGGTTGCAGCGGCGTGCCTTACTCTGCGCCCCTTATTCAGGATGGCGAGCAGTTGGTGTTGCCTATTCGCATGCCAAGAGGTGTGCCTATTCATCTGCTGGAAATCGAGCGGCTCAGCATCTATCAACTGCTGGAGATACTGCGCCGCGGGGCCACCAGTCTGTCGCAAATTCATCGGCGTAATATCTGTGTCGGTGGCTGGGATGAGCACTGCCTGTTTATCGGTGATGATGGCGAAGTCGAGTTTATCGATATCCGTGATGACATCAGTATCGACGAGGATCTCAGGTGCTATGCCGAGCGATTCTTGCCCCTGGCGCTGGCCACTCATCAGCCACGTACCTATCTCTGGTTCCAGCGAGTCGCGGCAGGGCGGGGCGCGGATCTTGATGAGCTTAGAGCCGACCTCAGCGCGCTTATCGAAACTGGAGTCTGTGACAGCCTGGATAGCGATACAGAGATAGCCGAGGGCAGCGTTATCGACCATCACTTCCGCCTCGAAGAAGTTATCTATCAGGCAGCTCACAGTGAACTCTGGCGCGCCACTCACCTTCAGGGACAGTTCGATGTCGGGCTGTCTGTCTATCGCTTTTTGCAGCAGGACTGGCCCGGTCTTAATCATCAATACCGCAGCCTGAGCCGCATTTATCACCCCAATGTGGAGCGGGTATTGGCCTTTGGCGAACTTGGCGGCAGCGACAGGGTCTTCATTGCCAGGGCCTGGGAGCGTGGAGTTGCTTTGGATTGCGCCGAGATCCAATCGCCGCAACAGGTGATAGGTTGGTTTCGGCAGTTGCTGACGGCGCTGCAGTATCTCCACAGATTGGATATCTTCCATCGTGCCATCTGCCCGAAGAATATTGTTTGCAATGGCGACAGCGCCGTGCTTTTGAACTTTGGCCTGGGTCAGGACATAGCGGCCAGACACTATGCTGCTCAATATGCCGACCCGGATCTCTGGGCCCTTGAAGGGGATGCCGAACGGGATCTCTATGGTTTGGTGGCCAGTTTTATTGATGTGTTGACCCCTATAGAGCTCAAGGGCGATGCAGGCCCTGCGGGTATGCTCAGGGCTCTTGATGCCTTCGATCCCCGTTGGTTGGGAGAGTCTTTGTTTGCCATGTGCCACAAAGTGCTGCGCTTTGAGGTCAGTCTGGCGGACAATGCCGACTACTTGCCACTGTTTGGCTTCAAGCGGTAGGGCGCAAACTCAGACAGCAGCCAATCGATAAATAGTGCCGATTTACGTGGCAGGCTGCTGGACTTGGGGGTTAACAGATAATAGCTGTAGGGGCTGACAAAGGGCGCGTCAAAGGGGATCACCAGAGTGCCGGCCTTGAGCTGATCTTCGATAAAGAAACGCGGGATCAGCGCCGCCCCCATGCCGCTGGCGGCGGCCTGACTCAGCATATAGAAATGCTCGACGCCAAACTTCTGCTCTGTGGTCAATGTTATCCCCAGTTGCCTGGCCCAGTAAGGCCAAAGCTCAGGACGGGTGGTGTGCTTCAGCAGCGTCACCTTGTTGATGTCCTCGGGCCGTTTCAATTTAGGGGCCAGCAGCGGCGAGCATACCAGGCACAGCTCTTCATCCATCAGTTTGATCACATTCATCCCCTGAGGCTCGCTGGTGGCGGAGCGAATGGCAATGTCGTAGCGACCATTGGCAAAGTCGACAGCGAAGTCGCCTATAGTGAGATCCACATACAGCTGTGGAAAGTGTGACTTGAACTCCTCCATTCTCGGGATCAACCAGTTGATGGTCAGGCTGGGTAACACATTGATGGCCAGGGTCTGCGCCTTGAGACTTTGACGTTTCAGCTCGGCGGTGGCATTGGCCAGGGTTTGCAGTGCTGCCTGCACCTGTGGCAGGTATTGTCGCCCCTCATCTGTGAGCACCAGTTGCCTGTGTTGACGCACAAACAGGCTGAATCCCAGGAAGTTCTCAAGTAGGCGCACCTGTTTGCTGATGGCACCGTGGGTCACATACAACTCTTGCGCCGCCAGAGTGATGCTTTGCAGCCTTGCAGCTGCCTCGAATGAACGCAGGGCATTGAGAGGAGGTAATTCCTGAAGCATGTTTTCTCCGCTGTTTTTGTGTGAGAAAATCTCACACATGGGCGAGAATAACTCCTTTGCCTTTTGGGGGCAAACTGCGTCTAATAGCAATCCTTCAACTCTGTATTCGACAACATAAAAAATGGCATTTGAACTCACTCTGCAATTGGCTACGGTTCTGTTTTTTGTCGCCCTGGTGGCGGGCTTTATTGACTCTATCGCCGGTGGCGGTGGCCTGTTGACTATTCCGGCGCTTATGTGGGCCGGACTGCCTCCGGCGGCGGCGCTCGGCACCAACAAGCTACAGGCATGTGGTGGCAGTTTCTTCGCCAGCCTCTACTTTGTGCGTAAGGGAATGGTGAAGCTGGGGGAGATGAAACTGGCAATTGGTTGTGCCTTTGTCGGCGCCTCAGTCGGTACGGTTCTGGTTCAGTTGATAGATGCCAGCGTGCTGGAGTTGGTGCTGCCGTTTCTTATTTTGGCTATTGGTTGTTACTTCCTGTTTTCCAAGAAAATCACCGAAGATGACCGCGCCAGGGTTCTGACCCCGGGGGTATTTGCCTTTACCGCCGCACTCGGGGTGGGTCTGTATGATGGCTTTTTCGGCCCGGGCACCGGCAGCTTCTTTGCCCTGGCGTTTGTGTCTTTGGCGGGTTTCGGCCTGGCCAAGGCGACGGCTCATGCCAAGGTACTGAATTTTTCCACCAATATTGCTTCGCTCATCTTTTTTGCCCTCGGCGGCAAGGTGGTGTGGCTGCTGGGATTGGTGATGCTGGCAGGGCAGGCAGCCGGGGCGACTCTGGGCTCACGTCTGGTGATCACCAAGGGCAGCAAGATCATCAAGCCGCTGGTGGTGGTCATGTCGCTGGTCATGAGCCTCAAGCTGCTGGCCGATCAATATCAGTGGAGTTTTTAAACCCAAATAAGGCATACGGCTGAGTGGTAAGCACTCGGCCGCTGAACCTCGGCGGGCGCATATACTATTGCATTGATTTTGCATACCATAAGGCTCACGTATCCGCCTGTAATCTTAGCGCCCAATGAAATTTATCCATACCTCGGACTGGCATATCGGTCGGCAACTGCACAACGAGTCGCTGCTGGATGAGCAAGCTCATATGCTTGAGCAGATAGTGGCGCTTGCCGCTGAGCATCAGGTTGATGCCCTGGTGGTTGCCGGTGACATATACGACCGCTCGATCCCGCCTGCCAGCGCGGTTGCCCTGCTGGATAAGTTCCTCAATATCCTGCTCAATGAGCATCACATTCCTGTGCTCATGATAGCCGGTAATCACGATGGTCAGGAGCGGCTCGGATTTGCGGCGCGGCAAATGGCCGCCAGTGGCCTTTATATTAGCGGCCCGCTGCAAGCGCAAGTTAAGCCGCTTATCCTCAAAGGCCGTGACGGCGATGCCTGTTTCTATCCCATTCCCTATGCCGAGCCGGCGCAGGTACGGCATGTGCTGGAGGTGGATGCCGGCAGCCACCAGCAGGCGATGGCCTGCTTGCTGGAGCAGGTTCAGGCGCACGATAGCCAAGGCCTGCCCAAGGTAGTGGTGGCCCACTGTTTCCTCGATGGCGGCAGTGAGTCTGAATCCGAGCGGCCCTTGAGTATCGGCGGCGCCGATAAAATCGACCCTGCACTCTTTTGCGGCTTTGACTACGCGGCGCTCGGGCATCTGCATGGCCCGCAATACAAGGGCGCCGAGCACGTGCGCTATTCGGGCTCGCCGCTGAAATACTCCTTCAGTGAACACAAACAAAAAAAATCCGTGACTCTGGTGGAGCTGAGCGCAGGTAATCCCCCCAAAATCACCCTGCTAGCGCTAAAACCCAGGCGGGATGTGAGGGTGATTGAAGGCCTGCTCGATGAACTGCTGCAACAGGGCGAAAAAGATCCCGGGCGAGAGGACTACCTGATGGTGCACCTGCTCGATACCCAGGCGCTGCTGGATCCAATGGGCAAGCTGCGCGGCGTCTATCCCAATGTGCTGCATCTGGAGCGCACGGGCCTGATGTCCCGGCAACAGGGGCAGGAGATTGGCCGCGACAGAATCAAAAAAGGCGAGCTCGACATGTTCAGCGATTTTTTCAGTCAGGTACAGGGTGAGGCCATGACAGAGGCGCAGCAACAGACCATGAGCCGTTTGATTGAAGAGTTGCACAGGGAGCAGGAACAATGAGACCGCTGATTTTGGAAATGCGCGCCTTCGGCCCCTTCGCCGATTGTCAGCGCATCGATTTTACCGAGCTGGGCGACAAGCCGCTGTTTCTGATCAATGGCCCCACAGGGGCGGGCAAGACCACGATTCTGGATGCCATCTGTTTTGCCCTGTACGGCAAAACCACAGGTAACGAGCGGGAAGGCAGCCAGATGCGCTGCGATAATGCCGATGACGGCCTGCTCACCGAAGTGTATTTCAGTTTTGAATTGGGGCAAAAACGCTACAGCATTCGCCGCTGTCCCGAGCAGCAAAGAGCTAAAAGCCGCGGCGATGGTTTTACCCTGCAAAAGAGCGAGGCGGAACTCAAGCGGCTGTTGCCCGATGGCACCGAAGAGTTGCTGGTGGCCAGTAAGGTCACGGATGCCAACGCCTGCATCGAAGAGTTGACCGGCCTGGATGTGGATCAGTTTCGCCAGGTGATGGTACTGCCCCAGGGCAAGTTCCGCGAGCTTTTGCTGGCGGACTCCAAAGAGCGGGAAAAGATCTTCAGCCAGCTGTTTCAAACCCATATCTACCGCCGTATTGAAGAGCGCCTCAAACAGCAGGCGCTGGAAATCAAGGCAAAGGCCAGAGACTTGCAATCACGCCGCGCCGGGATTTTGGAAACTGCCGGTGTCGAGAGTCTCGAGCAGTTGACCGCGGAAATTGCCGCTGTGACCCCCTCTTTGACCGAAGCGACAAGTAACAAACAAAAAGCCAGCGATGCCTTGGCCCAGAGTACCAAGACGCTCGATAACGCCAAGGCGTTAACCGCCGAGTTTGAGCGCCGCAAGCTGCTGCAAACCCAGCTCGATGCGCTTGAGCAGCGGCGCGCTGAAATCGAGCTGCACCAGCAGACATTGGAGAATGCCCGCAAGGCTGAAAAGTTGCTGCCAAGCCTCAAAGAGTTGCAGTTTCGCCAGCAGGAGTGGCAGCAGGCTAAAGCCAAGGAGGCTGACTATGCCAGGCGGTTGCAGAGCGCTGAGCAGCGTCTGAAACAGGCTACAGATGATAAAGCTACACTCGCCGAGTTGGATGAGCACGGCAATAAGCTGCGACGGGAGCTTGAACAACTCGACAAGCTGCAGCCGGCTATTAACGAGCTTAAGCAACTGACCGAGGAGCATGAGCTTGGCATAGTGGAGCTTGGGCGTCTTGAGCGGGCAGAGCAGCAGAGTCGCACTGAGCTGGAACAATGGCAGCAGCAACAGCAAGGACTCAAGTCAGAGGCGAACGAACTATTCTCAAGCGCCGAGCGCCAAGGGCCGTTGCATCAGGCACTGGCGGCGTTGAACACTCGCCTGGAGAAGACGGAGCAGCTCGGGCACATTAAGCAAAAATGGCAGCAAGCCCAAGCTGGCCTGCAGCAGGCCGAGGCCCATGGTCATCAATGCAAGGCCGAAAGACAGAGCGCCGAAACGGAACATCAAAGGTTGCAACTGGCCTGGCATACAGGGCAGGCGGCTATTCTGGCGGCTAAGCTGCAGCCTGGGCAACCTTGCCCCGTATGCGGCGGCTTGGAACATCCGGCGCCTGCCGAGATGGCGCAGGATATTCCGGGTGAAACCGAGCTCAACCGAGCGAGAGACGCCGAGCAGCAAGCCACGGCAAGGCATGAGGCGGCTCGCAGCGATTATCGCAATATCAAGCGGCAAACCGAGGAATTGCAGCTCGAACTACAGCGCTTGAGCGCTGAGCTACAGGCCTGTGCTGCAGCAGATGTTATGGCTGATGTTAAGACTGATGCTACGATTGATGCGGCAATGGATGCCGACTCTTATGCCAAAGCCGATCTCACTATGGAAATAGACAGGCTTGTGTCCCGGCGCAGGCAGCTGCTCAATGAATTGCAACAGGCCGAAGCGGCTCAAACCCGCCTCAATAACTGCAGGCAACAATTGCAGCAGGCCGAGCAGCAAGTGGAGCAGCGACTCAAACACAGAGAGACTCAATTACAGCAGTTGCAGCAGCTAAGAGAGCAGTTGAGTCTAGCAGGTGCCCGTAAAGACGCGGCGCTTGCTGCTCTGCCCAATGAATATCATTCTTTGGCGGCCGAGGCGGCGCTTGAACTGATGGCGCGGCAACTTGAGCAAAAGCAGAGTGAGTGGCAACAGCTCAAACAGCAACAACAAGATATCAATCAACAGTATACCGAGGCTGTCAGCCAGCATAAGGCATTGATGCAGGCATTGGCATCGAGCCGTGAAGACAACGCCCGGGCCGAGCAGTTTGCCATCAAAGCACAACAAACGCTTGATGATGCCCTGAAACAATCTGGATTTGCCGGCCGTCAGGCGTTGGAACAGGCGCAGCTGGATGAAGTGCAGATGCAGGCATTGGCTGAGAAGATAGAGGCCTGGCGCACTCAGCGCTCGGAGCAGCAGGCGCTGCTCAAAGCCATGGATGAGCGGCTCGCCGGACAAAGCCTGCCGGAGCTTGGGCAGCTTGAAAGCCTCTGGCAGCAACAGCAGCAGCAACTCGCCGAGGCGGAGGATGCCTGGCAGACGTTCAACAACCGAATGCAGAGCCTTAAAGGTACAGAAGCCCAGCTCAATAAAGAAGCGTTAGCCGCTCAGGCGCTGGATCAGGAGTACGCCCTTATCGGCACACTGAGTGATGTGGCCAATGGCAACAGTCATAGCAAGGTGAGTCTGCAGCGCTTTGTGCTCAGTGTCTTGCTCGATGATGTGCTGCTCGAGGCCAGTCGCCGTTTGGCACTGATGAGCAAAGGCCGCTACCGCTTGCTGCGTAAAGAGGACAGGGCCAAGGGCAATAAAGCCTCAGGTTTGGAGCTTGAGGTGGAGGATGCTTACAGCTCCAAGGTGCGTCCGGTGGCCACACTCAGCGGTGGTGAGAGCTTTATGGCGGCCTTGTCGCTGGCGCTGGGGCTCTCTGATGTGGTGCAGGCCTACGCCGGCGGTATCAAGCTCGATACCCTGTTTATCGATGAAGGCTTTGGCAGCCTGGATCAGGACTCGCTGGAGCTGGCGGTTCGCACCCTGATGGATCTGCAATCCAGTGGCCGCATGATAGGGGTTATTTCCCATGTATCCGAGATGAAAGAGCAGATAAGCTGCCGTATTGATATCAACAAGCATGCGCTGGGCAGCAGTATTCGCCTGGTTACAGTTTGATGCAAATGGGGCAATTTTGTCGGTCAATTCCGAAATTCACCCAGTAATCATGGGGTTTTGGCGAATAATACTTGTCTCAGGGACTTTTTTTGATATAAGTTTGCAGCTGGCCCCTTGAAAACAGGGGATCAAGCTATTGGTTTTTCAGTTTGAACTCGGTGAGGCAACAGTTGCAGACAGATAGAATATCCTGGTTGAGTATGATCCCTATGCGTTTGCAGGCCTTACCCGCTTTTCACAAGAAGCTGCTGCTCAGCTCAGGTTTGTTGGTGGGTGCGGCACTGCTTTGGCCCGGAGCTCACGAAGTCACCCCACAACGTATTCCCTTGCATCTGGATATTGAAGCTCTGTTGCCTCAAGTCGGCACTGAGCCTTCGGTTGTTGAAGTCGCCGGCCCGGATTTTGAACGTGTGATCCAAAGTGGTGACACCCTCAGCGTATTGTTCCAAAAGGCAGGTGTCGGCCAGCAAACCATGTACAAGGTGTTGGAAGCCGATTTGGATATCTTGGCACTCGATACCCTGCAACCGGGTAACAGGATCCGTTTCTGGCTCGATGAGCAGGGCAATCTTACCCAGCTGGAACTCTACTTCAACGCCGCACATCAGGTGCTGTTCAAGCGCTTCGACGATGGCGGCTATGGGGTGGAAGAGATCAACATCGAAGGTTTCTGGCAAAACCGGATTGTCAGCGGTGAAATCCAGGGGTCTTTCTATCGTTCGGCGCAGCGGGTCGGCCTGAGCGCCGCCGAAATTCAAAAAATTGAAAGCCTGCTGAAGGAAAAGCTCAATTTTGCCCGGGATCTGCGTGCCGGTGACCATTTTTCAGTGCTGATGAATGATCAGTACATAGAAGGGGAGTCGACCGGTGTCAGTCAGGTGCTGGGATTACGCATTCAAAACGGTCGCAATGAAATCACCGCCTTTCAGAGCACAGATGGCAACTTCTATGATGAGAAAGGTCAGAGCCTGGCGCGGGCGTTTCAGCGGATCCCGCTGGAGAAACGTTACCGTATCAGCTCATCATTCAACCCCAATCGCCGTCACCCGGTCACAGGGCGGGTTTCACCCCATAATGGCACCGACTTTGCCGTGCCGATAGGCACCAAGGTCGTGGCGCCGGGCGACGGTGTGGTGACACTGGTAACCAATCACAGATTCGCCGGTAAATATATAGTGATAGAGCACGGCAACAAATACCGTACCCGGTATCTGCACTTGTCCAAACCTTTGGTGCACAAGGGGCAGAGAGTCAGCCGTGGCCAGGTTATTGCGCTTTCCGGTAATACCGGGCGCTCGACCGGGCCGCATCTGCATTATGAATTTCATGTTAATGGTCGGCCGGTCAACCCAATGAAGGCGGATATCCCCATGGCCAGCCAACTCTCCAAAGAGCAGATGCGTGAGTTCAGCCAATTGGTCAGTACCCGCAAGATGATGATGGATCTCGGTTAAATCCGCTTATTGGTTTTCCAGTAGCCAGCGCTCAACGGCGCTGGCTTTTTTTATAAGCCAATTTTACCCATCCAGGCCCATTTGTTAGGGTGTGGAGAAAACCTGAGTGCAACAGGAGGAAAAATGAAGTTATGGCATGCACTGGTATTAGTGTTAATGAGCCTGGCGTTGCCGGTTACGGCGGCCGAAGAGCCGCCAAAACCCTATTCTGAGCAGAGTATTTACGACAAGCCCTTGATGGAGCGCTATGTGCTCGATGAGCTCAAGTCGATACGGCAAGACATGCAGTCGCTGGAAAAACGGGTCACGATCGATATTACCGACCGAGAGTTGGCGGTGGCCGACAAGTCGATGAACTATGCCAATGTGACTGTGACCTACTTCTTCTATCTTATCGCTGCCGCAGTGTCACTGATTGCTCTGGTAGGTTGGCAGTCACTCAAGGATATTCGCGACAAGACCCAGGAGATGGCCAACGAGAAGCTGGAGGCGATTGCCGCCCAATATGAGAAAAAGTTTCAGGAAATGGAACGTGAGCTGAAACGCAAGAGCCGGATTATAACTGAAAACAACAAGGAAATTGAACGGATCAACGAGATCCACAACCTGTGGATCCGCGCGCAACATTCGCAGACGCCGGAGCAGCGAATTGAGATCTACAATGATATCCTCAAAATACGTCCGGGCGATCTCGAGGCCTTAACCTACAAGGCCGATGCCGCCATGGAAATGGGCGAGTATCATTGGGCCTTGAGCATCTGTAACCGGGTGTTGGAAGTGGATCCCGAGAACGCCAATGCACTTTATCAGCGGGCCTGCGCCTTTACCCGTATGGGCTCGGAAGAGCAGGCGATTTCCGATCTGGAATTGGCTGTGGGTTTCAGTGCCTCACTCAGTGAGGCGGCCAAGGAGGAGAAAGACTTTGATTCCCTGCATGGCTACAAACGTTTTGACGATCTGATAAGCGACGACTGACAGTGGAACCTGCAGGCCGGGACTGTTCTTGAAGCTGAAGGCGTTAGCCTGCCTGCTGTAGCCGCTGCTGATACTTAAGGGCGCAGCGGCAAAGTTTGCCCTTGAGTGCCGGGCAGCCGCCGCAGGGGGATTTCTTAAAGGGCCGCAGCGCAAAGCTCATGCTGCCGGTCTGGGGTTTTAGGCTGTGAAGCTGCCCAAGAGAAGGTTGATTGGCGGCAATCCAACTGCCGGCACGGTTTTGCAGTTCCGCCTTGAGCAGTTTCTTTTGTGGCTTCTTGAGTTTCTTTTGCCGGGAGAGTTCTGTGGGCAGTTGCAGCTCTAATGCACTAATCAAGTCTTTGCCAAGGCGTTTGCGGCTCGATTTGCCAAGCGCGGGTAGCGTCTTTTTCAGCGCTTTATTGGCCTGTTTATGGCATATCTTGGAAACATGCTTGCTTATCTTGGGCATAAACCACTCCACATCTAGCCGGTATTTTCATCTGTGCCAAGGCCGGTCAAAAGAAGCTGTCAGAAGGGCACTGACGATAACTTTTGGAAAGGCTGTTTGAAAAGCAGATACCAAAAACTAAAGCTGATTTTAAATGAAAACTATTATCAGTCAATATGCGGTTGATTTTATAACGCTTGGGTCTTTTGAGGGTAGGCCTTGGCGGGAACCGCTTCGAATAACGGCTGGATAGCAACTGGATATATTACAGGAAGCCCAGGAGCCGCACTTTTATAACCAAGTGGCTTTTGAATGCAGCTCTAAAACTCACATTAGGTAGGGGTCTTGGTTGGCGTCCAACAAGCTGAGGTAGATCCTGAGCTCAAACTCCAATTGATGGTAGTCAGGCTCCATATAGGTGCACAGTTTGTAGAAGGCCTTGTTGTGCTCTTTCTCCCTCAAGTGCGCCAGCTCATGCACCACCAACATCCGCAAAAAAGCTTCGGGTGCCCGTTTCAGGCGAGAGGAGATACGGATTTCGTTCTTGGTCTTGAGTTTGTGCCCTTGCTTACGGGCGGCGTAGGTATGCAGCCCCAGCGCCTGATGGCTGAGACTGATCTTGTCGTCGAAACACACTTTGGCAAGCGGGTTTGATTGACGCAGATAAGTTTGCTTCAGCGCCTGGGTATAGTCCCAAAGCGCTTTATCACTGCGGATCTGATGCAACTCAGGATGGCGTTTTCGCAGGTATTCTCCCAGCTTGCCCGCTTGCCTGAGCTGCTGAACCTGCTGCTTTATCTCGTCGCTGTAGTGGGCCAGATAATCAAAACCGCTCAAGGGCTCAGACCTTCTTGTAGATCCGCATCTGCTGGAAGGCGTACGCGGCGTCAAAGGCGTTTTGCTGGAACTTTTTCAGCTCCAGGCCGCTGAAGTCCACTTGCGGTGGATTGCGTTTCAGCTGCTCTTTAATGCTTTGAGGTGTCAGCATTGTTACCGGCAACTTACCCAGTTGAATGGCTGCCTCGAACTTGAAACTGGCAGAGCTGCCGGCCAGCTTCCCCTTGTATTCGCGTTCGATAATCACTATGTGTTCGACCTGATAGTCTTCCATCAGCTTATTGAAGGCGAATTGGAACTCCCTAATCGCTTCCTGGCTGGCAGGATTGCTCAAGGTAAATGAGTGACGGCGGCAATCGGGGACGTTGAATACGTCACCCTGGGCGCTCAGCAAACAGATGACGGCTTCGCCGCCTTTTAATTCAACAGCACAAACTTTCATGGTATTCCTTTTGGTTCATCATGCCGCACCGGCGGCTAATGTTAATCTTATGACTCTGAGCCGCTTTCATCGCCGTTATCTACTGGAGCGGGTTTACGCCTCATAGGGGCATCGCCCACATCCACCCCGGTAATAAAGCGCTTGTCTCTGCCGGACTTGGCCTTGCCCGGTTTAGCCGCTGTCTTGCTGCGGCCCTTGGGCTTGCTGGCCTTGGCGTTCTTGGGTTTGCTGCTCTGGCGCTTGGGATCGGCCAGGCCACTGAATTTGGGTTCTAGCCCCTCAAGGGTACTGAGCTCGAAGCGGCGACCGAGAAAGCTCTGCAGCTTCTTGAAGTTGAACCAGTCCTTGGGACCCACCAGAGACAGGGCGTCGCCCTTGGCACCGGCGCGGCCGGTACGGCCGATACGGTGGACATATTCTTCGGCGAATTTGGGCATGTCGAAGTTGACCACCAAGGACACATTCACCAGATCCAGACCGCGGGAGGCGACGTCGGTTGTCACCAGAATTTGCTGCTGGCCACGGCTGAACTGATCCATTATCTGGTTGCGGGCGCTTTGGCGCAGTTCACCACTGAGCGCCACGGCGCTGTAGCCTTCTTGCTTGAGCTTCTCGGCTAATCTGTCGGTATCCTGGCGGGTGGCGGTGAAGATGATCACCTGGCGCTGTTGCTCGCGCTTTAGCAGCTCAGTCAGCAGCGCCTCTTTATGATCCAGATGGTCACAGAGGAAAATACGCTGGTGTATATCCTGATGCTCGGCATTGGCAGCGCCAATGGCTACGTGCAGTGGATCATTGAGCAAGGTGGCGGCGATATCATTGACCTCTTCATGTTCCAGAGTGGCTGAGAACATCAGGGTCTGCCGCCGTCTATGGTTAGCGGCGTCGTTGATTGCCTTGAGTTGCGGGGCAAAGCCGAGATCCAGCATGCGGTCGGCTTCGTCAAGAATAAGCAGTTCCAGCCCTTCCAGATACAGATGGCGTTGTGACAGGTGGTCGGCAATCCGTCCCGGGGTGGCGACGATAAAGTGTGGATCCCGCGCCAGCGCCTTGGCCTGATCGTTGAAGTTTTCCCCGCCAAGCACACTGATGGCTCTATATTGGGTATTGGCAACCAACAGACGCAGCTGGGCGTAAACCTGGTTGGCCAGCTCACGGGTCGGCAGGAGTATCAATACCCTGGGATCGCGCTTGCTGAGCGCCTTGGTGGAGATCACCCTTTGCATTGCCGGCAGCAAAAAGGCCAAGGTCTTTCCCGAGCCCGTCTTGGATGAGGCCATCAGGTCTTTCCCGGCCAGCGCTACGGGAATCGCTTCACGCTGAATTTCGGTAGGCTCGTCGATACCCATATGCTTAAGGGTTTGCAGCAGACGCTGATCCAGCGAAAAATCGGAAAAATGCAAAGGTTAACTCCTCAATAAAAACGACCGCATATTATAACGGCTTTTGTGGCGCTGGGCATGTATTTAGTCAAAGGAGTGTCGAAACAGTGGCGACTTTTGCTTAAAAAGGTCGCAATCTCATGGCTGAAAGCCTGCCGGATAAAATCTGGAGCCGCTCCGGCTTCGGGTGTATGCTGCTTTGGCTGAATGGCATAGCTTGGAGTTTTTTTAAGGAGAGAGGATGGCGCAGAGTCATAACCCTTGTATCGGCATCGCCCTGGGAAGTGGCGCCGCCAAAGGATGGGCCCACATAGGAGTACTCAAAGGTCTGGCAGCCATGGGGGTGCATCCGGCCAAGGTGGCCGGTTCATCCATAGGTGCCCTGGTCGGTGCTGCCTATGCCAATGAGCGTCTCGAAGAACTGGAAGACTGGGTGCGCAGTTTTTCCAGTTGGGACGTGTTGGGATTGATGGATATCAGCTGGGGCCGGGGCGGGCTCATCAGTGGTGACAAGGTGTTCAATGCCATTCAGGACCGCATCGGCGATCTCTTGATTGAAGAGCTCAAATATCCCTTTACAGCGGTGTCGACCGACCTCTACTCAGGGCAGGAGATCTGGTTCCGTCAGGGCGACTTGCGTCAGGCCGTCAGGGCTTCCTGCTCCATGCCGGGGATCATGTCGCCGGTGCGTCAGGGCCATCGTTGGTTGGTGGATGGCGCAGTGGTGAATCCCATTCCCGTGTCTGTGGCCAGAGCCATGGGTGCCAGTTTGGTGATAGGTGTCGATCTGCATGGTCACAGGCGCGAACAGTTGCAGGTACTGCCGGTGGCACTCAATAGTGAAGAGCACTCATTACAGAACAAAGTGGTGGAGCATTCCTCCGAGAACGGTTTTATGGATCTGTTGGCCAAGGGCAAGGATTATATTTCCGGCCTGACCGACAAGTTCTCCCTCGGCAATAAGGCCGAACCCGGCATGTTGGCTGTGATGTCACAGTCGATGGATATTCTGGAGCAGCGCCACAAGCGCGCGCGCTTGATGGGGGATCCACCGGATATCTGTATCGTGCCAAAGGTGTCTGACATAGGCACTATGGAGTTTCACCGTGCCAGTGAAGCCATTGCCGCCGGTGAGAAGGCGGTGCAGCAGGCCTCGCATCTGATTGATGCGGCGTTGGGGCGTCTCTGAAACAGGCGCTTTTTTGTTAGTGCTTGGTATGGGCACACTTCCTGCATAGTCAGCACATCATCAGCATCAAGGCGCTTCAAGGGCGATTTTTTGACAATTTTTATGACAATCTTGTCTTAAAAACAACCGCTTGGGCGTCGATATGACGGAAAACTGACATGCAGCCTATCCATTCCTCTGTGGATCCCAGATTGTCCGGGGTCGATGCCTATGGCGTCAACAATCGTCTTACCAGCGGCAGCGGCCTCTCGGTTGTCGACACTGAAACTGTCAATGACAACAAGAGCCAGGGCTCTGCCTCGGCAAACATAGGGCAGGACAGCATATCCCTTTCCAACGATGGTAAAAGAGCCGCGCGGGTCCAGGAGTTGGCCAAGGAGTTTTTCGGCTCAGGTCAGTTCAGCAGTGCCGATTTACCCAAGCTTCTGGCGCGCCTAGGCGACGAAGGGCTGTTGTCTGAAAGCCAGATGGCCAGATTGCAGGGCAGCGGCCTGATGGGAGTTGATACCAAAGATAACGCCAGCCTCAAGGAGTTTATTCAAGGCCAGATTGGTATGCTCAGACAACAGGCCAGTCAAAGCCCTTTGCTCAATGCGCTTAAAGGGGCGGATAACCTGATGGGCAATATGGGAATGATGTATACCCCATCGAGCTCTTTGGCGGCCAACAAGGTAGCAGCTCAGTTGGACGCCGTGCTCAAGGGAGAAAACCAAACTGCCGAGAGCGCAGAGAACAACAGCAACAAGCTAGCGGGCAAGGCCGATTCCGCACTGCAAGATCCTCAACTGTTATCCCGGCTCAGTGGTGTCAGCGCTCTGATGCGCACCGCAGCAGCCATAGGCAGCCAGCAGCAGGGCAGTGGGCAAATCAATAGTTATCTGGCCTTGGCAAAGAGGTACTGACTAGCGGCCGTTTGGGTCTCGGTCAAGGGAAAAATCTCCACAAGTTGTGCTCGTCGGCACTAATCCCATAGTGTTGTTCATCCTCTTCAATACCATGATCCAGATCATGGTATTGAAGAGCGATTTGTCGCTTAATTCTCTACATATTGTGCTTGGTTAATAAAACACCACTATATATGGTGTTAAATAAACAACATGGAGATTAGAGAAATGCCGGTAGTGATTAAGCGGGACGGGTGCCGTACTCAGTTCGATGAAACAAGGATAAGGGATGCGGTGCTGGCAGCCTCTAGCCACTGCGGTATAGAAGATGTGGACTATGCGGCCACAGTCGCAGCGCTGGTCACCCAGGCGGTAACCGACAAGGCTGAGGTCAATATCCAGGAGTTGCAGGACAGGGTCGAAAACCTGTTGATGGAAGGGCCGTACAAACAAGTGGCCCGTAGCTACATTGAATATCGTCACGACAGAGATATCTGCCGTGAATCCAGCAGCCGACTGAATCTGGAGATCCGCGGCCTGGTCGAGCAGAGCAACGCGACCCTGCTCAACGAAAATGCCAATAAAGACTCCAAGGTGATCCCCACCCAGAGGGATCTCCTGGCCGGTATTGTCGCCAAACATTATGCCAAACATCATATCCTGCCCAAGGATGTGGTTGCCGCCCATGAGGCCGGTGAGATCCACTATCACGATCTCGACTATTCGCCTTTCTTCCCTATGTTCAACTGTATGCTGATCGATCTCGGTGGCATGTTGACCCAAGGGTTTAAGATGGGCAATGCCGAGATTGAGACACCAAAATCCATCTCGACTGCGACCGCAGTTACCGCGCAGATCATCGCCCAGGTCGCCAGCCATATTTATGGCGGCACCACAATCAACCGCATAGATGAAGTGTTGGCCCCTTTTGTGGCCAAGAGCTACGACAAGCATTATCAAACTGCGCTCAAGTGGGGGATTACCGATGCCAAGGCGTTTGCCACAGAGCAGACCAAGAAAGAGTGTCACGACGCCTTCCAGTCGCTGGAATATGAGGTCAATACCCTGCATACCGCCAATGGTCAGACGCCTTTTGTTACCTTCGGTTTCGGTTTGGGTACCAGCTGGGAGTCGAGGCTGATCCAAGAGTCTATTTTGCGGATCCGCATGGAAGGCCTTGGCAAGAACCGCAAGACAGCGGTTTTCCCCAAGTTGGTGTTTGCCATTCGTGATGGTATCAACCATAAGGCCGGCGACTGCAACTACGACATCAAGCAGTTGGCGCTCGAGTGTGCCAGCATTCGCATGTATCCGGATATTCTCAACTATGAGCAGGTGGTCAAGGTTACTGGCTCATTCAAGACTCCTATGGGTTGTCGCAGTTTCCTTGGCACCTATGAGGAAAACGGCGAGCTGCTGCATGAAGGTCGCAACAACTTAGGCGTAGTCAGCCTGAACTTGCCGAGGGTGGCGCTGGAAGCCAAGGGTGATGAAGCCGAGTTTTATCGCATTTTGGATCAAAGGCTGGAGATGGCCCGCAAGGCGCTGGATACCCGCATCGAACGTCTGGCCAACGTCAAGGCCAGAGTGGCGCCCATTCTCTATATGGAAGGGGCTTGCGGAGTGCGCCTGCGCGGTGATGATAACATTGCCGAAATCTTCAAAAACGGCCGAGCTTCCATCTCTCTGGGCTATATAGGCCTGCATGAGACAATCAATGCTCTCTATGGTACAGACACCCATGTGTTTGACGATGAAACATTGAGGCAGAAAGCAGTTGCCATAGTGGCTCACCTCAAGGCGGCTACAGTGCGCTGGAAAGAGGAAACCGGTTATGGTTTCAGCCTCTACAGTACACCGAGCGAGAGCCTGTGCAGCCGTTTTGCCAAGCTGGATGCCAAGAGCTTTGGCCTGGTTGATGGTGTTACCGACAAGGGCTATTACACCAACAGCTTCCACCTGGATGTGGAGAAGAAGGTGAATCCTTACGACAAACTCGACTTCGAACAGCCGTATCCCGAGCTCGCCAATGGTGGTTTCATCTGCTACGGCGAATACCCGAATATGCAGCACAACCTGGAAGCGCTGGAGAATGTCTGGGACTACAGCTACAGCCGGGTGCCTTACTATGGAACCAACACACCGATAGATGAGTGTTACGACTGTGGCTTTACCGGTGAGTTTATCTGTACCAGCAAGGGCTTTACCTGCCCCAAGTGTGGCAACCATGAGCCCAGTCGGGTGTCTGTGACCCGCAGGGTTTGCGGTTATCTCGGCAGCCCGGATGCCAGACCCTTCAACCATGGCAAGCAGGAAGAGGTCAAACGTCGGGTTAAGCACCTTTAACGACAAACTGTTTTATAGGCGCCCCTCGGGGCGCCTTGTGGATATAGCTATGAACTATCATCAGTATTACCCCGTGGATGTGGTCAATGGACCGGGCACCCGGGTAACCCTGTTTGTCTCCGGTTGTGAACATCAGTGCCGGGGTTGTTATAACCAGTCAACCTGGGATCCCCGCTCCGGGCATCCTTTCGACCAGGCGATGTCTGACAGGATCATTGCCGATCTCAATGACAGCCGGATCCCGAGAAGGGGCTTGTCACTTTCAGGTGGTGACCCACTGTTTCCGGGCAATCTTGACGCCATCAAGGCCTTGTTGCTGCGGGTGCGGGACGAATGCCCTGGAAAGGATGTCTGGCTCTGGACTGGTTATCGTCTCGATGAACTCAGTCCGGCGCAGCGGGAATTGCTCGGGCTTATTCATGTGTTGGTGGATGGCAAATTCGTGCAGGAGCAAGCGGATCCGTCGCTGAAGTTTCGTGGTTCGGCCAACCAGGTGATACATCTGCTCAACGACCCTCAGTAAGTACAAAAGTGAAAACTGGTTAACACAATTGCTTTTCCCTGCTAAAAAACCCCGTCACCTGGGCTTGAGTTGCTGTTATACTTCTGTCCGGCACATTTACGGCAACCAGGCCGTCCATTCTCAGGGTGCCGGGATTTTGTAAGGTAACAGAATGAATTTGAAGCAGGAGCTGCAACAGCTCAACGATAAGCTGGATCAGTATCGCCGTAAATTGGCCGCCGCAGAGCAACGTGGCGATGGTCCTATCATTGCCCAGTTTCAGCGGGAAATCGCCGCCGTCAACAAGCGGATTGCAGCCATCAAGGGCCAGCAGAGTCGGCAGCTTGGCAAGCAGGGACAGTCTATTCGCGATCTGCCTTTTAGCCGCGAACTCACCAAAGCCGAACAGGCCGACATGGGCAAACTCAAGAAGTCTGTCCGGGGTTTGGTCGTTGTGCATCCCATGACAGCGCTGGGCAGAGAAATGGGTATTACTGCCGTTACCGGGTTTGCACCCAAGGCATTTTAACTGCCGCCGTGACAGCAGATAATAACCAATGAATTTACTTGGGTATTCCGGTCGGTGGTAAAAACGCATAAAATGACCGGCCTGAGTACTGAGCACGCTTCACTATTATCTTGATTTTGAGGGATGTTAACCGTCTCAGGGAATGAGAGCAGTCGTTAAGGTTAATTCATGTCTATTAAATTTATCGCCACCGCCAAATTGCCAACCCCTTGGGGGGTGTTTGCCATGCATGGTTTCGAGGATACCGAAACCGGTAAAGAGCACGTGGCGCTGACTTTTGGTGAGCTCCAAGCCGATAAACCCATGCTGGGACGGATCCATTCGGAATGTCTCACCGGAGATGCCCTGTTCAGCCTGCGCTGCGACTGCGGCTTTCAACTGCAGACCGCGATGCAAAATGTCGCCGAAGCCGGTCAGGGCTTTATTCTCTACCTGCGTCAGGAAGGTCGTGGCATAGGGCTGTTGAACAAAATTCGAGCCTACGAGTTGCAGGACGATGGCGCCAATACAGTGGAAGCCAACGAGCGTCTGGGCTTTCCGGCCGATATGCGCAAGTACGATATGATTGCGCCCATGCTGGAAAAAATTGGCGTTCACAAGGTTAGGTTGATGACCAATAATCCGCGCAAGGTGCAGGCGATGAAAGATGTCGGCATGGAAGTTGTCGAGCGGGTGCCGCTGCAGGTGGGCAAAAACCGTTACAACGAAGCCTACCTCAAGACCAAGTCTACTGAGCTTGGCCATATGATGTCTGAGTATCATTTCACCGAAGGTCATCAGGACTGAGTCGGCAAAGATGAAGTCACCGGGGAAAGCATCAACCCAAGTTGGTTTATTGAGTGTGTCTTCCCTGGGGCTTTTGCTGCTTGCAGCCCCAATCCTTGCCCAAGAGTCCCCCGGCCACGCCCGGCCGCCGGACAACTCCCACTATGCCTTTGGCAGCTATCTGGGCAGCGGGGTCTATCGCGCGTCCGAACAGGATGCTACCGTCATCAGCTTACCGCTGGACTTTACGCTGGAGCAGAGTGATGACTCGGAGTTCTTGCTGCGCCTGCCCATCTCTGTAGGCTTTTTCAACTATAGCCTTGAAGATGCCGGTGAGTTCGAATTGCCTTCCAGTGTTGGTACCCTGACCGTGACCCCAGGCTTTGAAAAGCGTTGGCGTCTGGATGAAAACTGGCGCATGGAGGCCTATGGCGATCTCGGTTTTGGCAGTAATTTTGACCAAGGCGGTAATGTCGCCATCATGGCAGCCGGCATCAGTGGCTTGCGTCATTTTGAGCTGTGGCAGGCAGATTCTCTGTGGGTGACCCGACTGAAATTTGCCGCCTACAGTGAACGGGCGTTCAGCATCAGCCAGAGCTTTTCCGTATTGCAAACCGGAGTGGATATCGGTTTGCCTTATCACTGGTCCTGGCAGGGGTTACAGATGCAGCCCAGGGTGTTTGCTTTGGGTTATTGGTATTTTGACCAGTTACAGTTTGCCGGCGATCTCAACCAGGATACCTTGGTGTCCGGCAGTATTGAGTTGGGGGCCACCCTGGCCCTTGCCAAGCCAGTGCTTGGCATAGACAGATTGGGGATCAGTTACCGTAGTGGTGATGGGCTGGAGATCTGGCGCCTGGTGTTCAGCATGCCCATCTGAGCGGCATCAGCCCTCAGTGGCGGCGTTCTTGTCCTGGCGGGCTTTCTCGTTGAGCAGGGCGACCAACTGACCACTGACGGCGGCAATCTGATCCTGCAGCAACTTACGCTCTATCTCGGCCGCTTCAGAATCATCACCATTCAGTTGCTGTAGCTGCTGCTGCAACTCCTTGAGCTTGTCCTGCAGCTCTTTAATCTTCTTGTCAATTTCAGACATATCCGAGGTATCTTCCTCGGCGGCTTTCTGCGCTTCTGAGGTTTGCTCCGAATTGTTCCTATACAGCTGACCACCTATATCATCCGCCAGTGCTTTGCGACCGGCAGAAGAGATATTCACTTTATCCTGGCTGTCCGAACTTGTGGCAGCGCTTTCCTTGGCTGCGTCTTTGTCGGCCACTGTGACTTCACTTAGGTTGCGGGGACCGGTTCCCTGAGTGGCGATTTGACCTAAGCCTGCAATGTTCATCATTAAACTCCTTGGCGGCATCTGTTCGTGCTGATAGTCGATAACGACTTATCGGCTGCAAGGGGAAGAACTTTAGCAGCTTTAAGGCAAAATTGGTTAAAAATATAGCGGGTTGCGTGTTGTATCAGTATCTGCCTAGTCGCTCTTTTTACCCCAGATATGGGCATTGGTTTGAGGCTTGTCGGCACAGGTTTGTTTGGCCGGCTTTTGCCTTGTGGCCGGGGTTGAACTGCCCAGAAGGTGAGGCGGAATGGGCAAGCCCTTACTGGTCAGATAGAGACGTTCCAGTTTTTCCCTGGCCCATTGGGTCTTTCGCAAAAAGGTCAGGCTCGATTTAATGCTGGGATCATGGCTGAAGCAGCGCACTTTTATCCTTTGTGCCAGGCCATCAAAGCCGTACTGCTCCACCATCTCTGTGAGTATCGCCTTGAGGGTCAAGCCGTGCAGGGGATCTTTGTTGGCTTGAGGGGAATTGGAAGCTGTCATGAATGGGCCTTGGTAGCTGGTGTTATAAAAGCGGCGCCAGTATAACCGAGAAGCTTTTCAAATGCCTTGCAAAAAGGTTGAAAAAGTCGCGTCAAACTGTCCGGCAGCTCTTCAGCCAAGGGGAAACCATCGAGAGAGGAAAAAGGGGCCGTAGCGGCCCCTTGAAAGAGAGATTATTTAAAGTGCAGTGACCAGCTGTCGATGTAGCCTACGTCACGGCGACCGGAGTCAACGGCCTTGAGCAGCCAGGTACCACTGGACTCGACACCTGTCATATCGACCGAATAGCTCTGGTTGATATTGTCGGTGCCTTTGCCTGTGTTGTCGTGCAGCACGGCAATCTGGCCATTGGGGCTGTGCAGTTCAACCTGCAGATCGCCAATGTAAGGGTGCACTATGCTGACATCTACAGTGACCACACCCGAATCACCGCTGCGGCTGACACTGATGGGGCTGGTAATGCCTGTGCTGTTGTTGTCGGGAATATTGGCATTATCACCATTGGTGTAGCTCGCTGCGCCGCCACCTGGATTGGTGCTGCTTGAGCCTGTGTAGCTAGCCACCAGGCTGGCACCGCTGAAGCTGCTGTAACCGCGAACCATCACATAGTAAGTACCGGCTTGAGGGCTGTTGACCGAACAGCTTTCAGTGTTGCCGCCTTTCCAGGGGCGACAATCAAAGCTGCTGGTGGTTGGAGCCGCGCCGTACTGCATGTAAAGGTCGGCATCACCTGTGCCGCCACTCAGGTTGAAGCTGAGGTTGGAAGCGCCGGCAGGCACATCGAGGAAGAAGTGCAGTTCATCGTCTTTGGCACCACTAAGGTTGTTGACTGCCACACCGTTTTCCAACTGACCATCGCTTGGTGTGCCGGGATCGCTCGGGCCATTACAGGAGGCATCCAGATATTCCTTGGCAGCCACGGCATTGACCAGACCATAGCCGGTGCGATCGTCACGACCGGGGACATCCAGATCTTCGGCGGTGGCTTTCAGCGCCTGACGCACCTGGGCGGCACTACACTCAGTGTGATAGCTCCATACCAGAGTTGCGACGCCGGATACGTGTGGCGTCGCCATGGAAGTACCGTTGTAGTACTCATAGTCTTCGCCAGTGGTGTTGGATACGCTGGCCTGCTGACCGATTTGGTTACGCAGCGCCAGACCGGTTTCACGGTCTACAGACACAGAAGCCTTGGTCAATTCAGTGTTTGAGTCCACCAGGAAGGGGTTTTGCAGTCCGGGCAGATCGCTGTTGGAGTAGACAATAGTCGCTGCCGCACCGGCGTTGTTACAGGCGCGAACCGCATTGATCTCGGGATAACCGGCACCTTGGTTTTCCAAACGCTGCACCAAACAGACTTTGCCTGTCATGTTGCCGCAGTTGTAGTTGCCGCCGCTGGTGTCACACTCGGCCAGTTCGCCGCTGGCACTGGCGCTGATGGGCGAGGGCACATAGTTGCTTCCCGATGGTACAAAGCGGTTGTGAGGCACCACCCCTTCGGCAAACAGCGACTGACCGGCAATGACAATATCAGCCAGACGTCCTTCGCCGCGAGTCACGGTTGAGAGGATTGCTTCACCCGGGCCGGAGATTTCGACCTGATTGGTGTACTGGGAGAAGGCCGAATGGTCTTTGTTGCTGTCGACCGAGGCCACCGACATTACCGCATCATAGGAAGCCGGGTAGCTGTGGGTGTTGTTGCCATCGTTACCGGCCGCAGCAATCAAGAGCACGCCATTGTTAAAGTGGTTGGTCATGGCATTGCGCTCAGTGGTGCTGGATCCTGAGCCACCCAGGCTCATGGTGACCACATTGGCGCCATTGTCGACACAGGTATCCACGGCGGATACTAGTGAAGAGGAGTAACCCCAACCTGACTCGTTGAATACCTTGATCACATGGATATTGGCGTTCTGATTCGGCATCACCCCAACCACGCCTTCATTGTTGGCGATGGCGGCTATGGTGCCGGCAACGTGGGTTCCGTGGGCATTGTTATTGCCCGGCTCGAACCAGTTTCCGGTGCCCGAGTTGTTGGTACCTGTGACATTGTTGCCACTGAGATCCTGGTGAGCACGATCATAGCCGGAGTCTATGATACATATGGTGCGATTACCGCTGAGGTTATCGGCCAACTGAGTCGCGCCGACATAGGTTTGACCCCAGGGCGTGGTTTCACTCAATAAGCGGCGGGGCATATCTTCTTCGACATACTCCACATCGGTGCGGGCACGCAGCGCCTTGAGTCCGGGGTTATCCAACTTGACGCTGTAGCTGTGGCTGCGACCAATGCGCTTCATTTCGCGAGCCTTAACGCCGTTAAGCGCTCTGTGCTGGCCGAATACCTGATTCAGTTCGCTTTGGCCACTCATGGTTTGCAGGCCGTTGTTGTCCTTGAACTTAACGATATAGCGCTTGGGCAGGGGCGACTGCTGTGACAGATCATTGGCTTGAGGCTTGAAAGGTGCGCCATGAACACCGGCAGAGACTGCCAGGGCCAGCATGGACAGACTCAGGGCCAGCTGTTTATTTGTTATTTTTTTCATACTTGTCTTCCGTGTAACAGATCTTGGTTTATTGTCCTCGGGCACTTCAGCATTCACTGAAATGACCCATTTGCAATCTACCGCTATGAAAAAGTCATGTAAAACAAATGTTAACAGCATGGCGTTCCATTTCGGCTTGATTGTATTTCACTTTTTGTGAATAAAAATTCACTCTAGGTGTTTGCTGTTACTAAATGTATCAGTGGCGGGTGCATGAAATTTTGCCGGGTTTGAATAAGACTCTATGTGGGGTTTGATTGATCCCTGAGATGCGTGAAAGATGTAATTGATTGATTTATAACTTTAATGATGTCTCTTATTCTAATTTGACATAAGTAATTATTATGAAGAATAATCGTTGCGAAAAGGAGACTTTAGTATGGGGTAAAGGCGACTTTTTGACTGAGTGTGCAAATTTGACACTTGCACGTCATCTTGGTTTTTGGCTTTTTGTTAATTATTTGTGCTGATCACTTAGTAAAAAGGCCCACTTGAGTGGGCCCGGTTGCATGAGTGGCGCAGTACTTAATGGTTATCTGGTCAGCTAGTTGCCGGCGCTGGCCTTGAGGGTATAGTAGCCACCACCATTGTATACCGCCTGATAACCGGCGTTATCCAGCGACTCCTTGGCAATGCCTGAGCGGCGACCGCTACGACAGTAGACAACTACAGGGGTGTCCTTGGCAATGCCCTGTTTGGCGAAGACTTCGACTATCTGCTCAAAGGGGATATTGATAGCCTCTGGCAGGTGTCCCTCGGCGTATTCTTCCGGGGTTCTGACATCCACCAGCATGGCGCCCTGGGCGACCTTGGTCAGCGCCACCTCGGGAACCATCTGCTCGGCGCGAGCGCTGAGGCTCAGCAGTACAGCAAACAGCAGAGTGGTCAGCCACAGGAATTGGCGCTGGGTACGGGTTTTTATCTTCACTTGCATTCCTTATTCAGTGGGCCTTGGCCTGTTCAGCCTCCGTTTTCATACCGAATTTACGCATCAGCATGCTGGCAGGACAAAAGCCGGTAAAAGCACTCTGAAACAGGTTAGCGCCAACAAACAGAGTTAGCCATACAAAATTGTGATGGACAGTGGCGGTTAACAGTAATGACAACATCACCATAAATCCGGCAAAGGCCATAGTGGCACGTTCTACAGACATTTTAAGCTCCTTTGGCCGCCTGGGCCTGGTTGATCACTGAGTCGATGCGCTTGCGCATCAGGGCATAGTAAAGTACCGGGATCACCACCAGCGTCAGCAGAGTGGAGATCAGGATCCCGAAGATAAGACTGATGGCCAGACCGTTGAAGATCGGGTCATCCAGAATAAACATGGCGCCTATCATGGCCGCGAGGGCGGTAAGCATAATAGGTTTGGCCCGCACGGCGCCCGAGTGAATGACCGCCTGTTCAAATGGCACTCCGGCAGCGGTTTCCTGGTTGATAAAGTCCACCAGGAGTATGGAGTTACGCACTATGATCCCCGCCAGCGCTATCATGCCTATCATGGAGGTGGCGGTGAACTGGGCGCCGAGCAAGGCGTGTCCCGGCATGACCCCGATAATGGTCAAGGGGATAGGCGCCATAATGATCAGCGGTACCAGATAGGAACGGAAGTGGGCCACCACCAGGAGATAGATGGCAATCATGCCGACCCCATAGGCCAGGCCCATATCACGGAAGGTTTCATAGGTGATCTTCCACTCGCCATCCCAGAGTACGCTGATGGCATCCAGACCATCGGGTTGGCTGAAATAATGCTGGTTGAAGCCAAGGCCACCTTCTGAGTCGATATCCGCCGCCATTTCAAACATACCGTACAGTGGGCTGTCGAGCGGCCCGGCCATGTCGGCAATCACCATGATCATCGGGATCATATTCTTGTGAATGATGGGTGCGTCTATCTGCCCCTTGCGGATTGTCACCAATTCGGCCACGGGCACAGTGCCGCCATGGAGGCTGTCGAGGCGCAGGTTGAGTACTGAGGTCAGATCCAGTTTGTCGGCCTCCGGCAGTTCCAGGCGAATTGGCACAGGGCGTTTCTGCATCGGCTTATGCAGCACATTGATATCCTTGCCGCCGACAGCAGTGGCCACCAGATCCACTATGTTGGCGTAGGGCACGCCCAGCAGACTGGCCTTGCTGCGGTCGATAAGTACCTGCCATTTCTGTTGTGCCGCCGGCAGGAAGATATCGATATCCACCACATCCTCGGTCGCCTGGAACAGGGACTGCAGCTCTCTGGCCGCCTGCTGGCGAATATCCTGGCTGGGGCCATAGACCTCGGCCACAATCGGCGACCACACAGGTGGGCCGGGGGGCACTTCCACTACTTTGACATTGGCGTTGAAGCCCTGGGCGATTTGTTGCAGCGGGCCGCGCACCGCCAGGGCTATGCTGTGGCTGTCTCTGTCCCTGTGTTTCTTGTCACTGAGATTGACCTGAATATCGCCAAGCTCCTGACTGTTGCGGACAAAGTAATGCCTGACCAGGCCGTTGAAGTTAATCGGGGCATGGGTGCCGGCATAGAGCTGCAGATGCTGCACTTCGGGTACAGTCACCAGATAATCGGATAAGGCCTTGAGGACTTTTTCCGTCTGCTCCACCGGCGTGCCTTCCGGCATATCCACCATCACCTGGAATTCGCTCTTGTTGTCGAAGGGCAGCATCTTGAGCACCACCAATTGGCCGACGGGCAGGGCCACGGCCATGCCTATCAGCACAAACACGCCGGCGGCCATGCCTACACGGGCCTTGCGGCTCTCGAGGAATGGCTTGATAAGCCGGGTAAACAGCCTGAGCATCACAGGGTTGGCATTGTCGCTGTGCCCCTCGCCACCCTTGTGCCTGAGCAGTTTGTGGCTGAGCCAGGGGGTGACCACAAAGGCCACAGCCAGGGAGATCAACATGCCCATGCTGGCGTTGATGGGAATAGGGCTCATATAGGGGCCCATCAGCCCCGAGACAAAGGCCATCGGCAGCAATGCCGCAATAACGGTAAAGGTCGCCAGAATCGTGGGGCCACCCACTTCATCCACGGCGGCGGGAATAAGTTCACTCAGGCTGCGTTTGCCCATGGCCATATGACGGTGGATGTTTTCCACCACGACGATGGCATCGTCCACCAAAATACCTATGGAGAAGATCAGCGCAAACAGGGATACCCGGTTGAGGGTAAAGCCCCAGGCCCAGGAGGCGAAAAGGGTAATCGCCAGGGTAATGACAATCGCCACTCCCACCACCAGTGCCTCGCGCATTCCCATGGTGAACACCACCAGGATAACCACAGCGGCGGTAGCAAAGATCAACTTGAAGATCAGAGTGTTGGACTTATCTGCCGCCGTTACGCCATAGTTGCGTGACACAGTGACATTGACATTGTCCGGAATAAGCAGGTTACGGCTCTTTTCCACCTTGGCAAGGATAGCATCGGCCACATCCACGGCGTTTTCACCCGGTTGTTTGCCTATGGCTATGGTCACTGCCGGGAAGACGCCTTTAGCTTCTGCTTCGTCGCTGTGACCGTTCTGATGCCAGGCGCCATAGAGGGGGACATCGGCCTTGAGGCTGATATCGGCAATATCACTGAGGAAGACAGGGGCGGCCTTGCCTTGGCTGTCATTGTGCACCGCGACCACCAGTTGCTGCACATCCTCCAGCGAGCGCAGGAACTGGCCGGTCTGCACCTTGATCTCCTGGTTATCTTGCACCAGAGACACGGGCATGGAGACCGCATTATTGGCGCCGAGCGCCCGGTTGATGGCATCAAAGCTGACACCATAAAAACTCATTTGGGCCGGATTGATGCGCACATTGAGCACTAACTCATGGGACCCCATGGACTCGACATCTCGGGTGCCGGGAATGCGCTTGAGTTCGGTTTCGAGCCCATGGGCCACATGAGTCAGTTGCTGAGCCGAGACACTGGGATCCTCAGACCAGAGAGTCAGGCTGACAATGGGCACATCGTCTATGCCCATGGGTTTTATCAAGGGATCACCCACACCCGCGGCTCTGGGCAGCTTGTCCAGGTTGGAATAGATTTGATTGTAGAGTTTGACTATCGCCTCGTTGCGGGGCACACCCACCTCAAAGATGACGATGATCATCGCGCCATCGGGCTGCGAGAAGGAGTAGAGGGTATCTATGCCTTTTATCTGCGAGATCACCTCTTCTGCCGGCAGGGTAACCAACTGCTCGACTTCGGTCGGTGTGGCACCGGGGAAGGGGATAAACACATCGGCAAAGGTCACATCTATCTGAGGTTCTTCCTCCTTGGGAGTGACCATAATGGCAAACATCCCCAGCAACAAGCCCAGCAAGGCCAGAAGCGGCGTAATGGCACTGAGCTGGAAACTGGCGGCAATGCGGCCGGAGATGCCGGTGTTATTTTCGCTGTGATTAGCCATGAGTTCCCCTTACTTGGCCTGGCGCTGCTCGAGCAGCAACTGATAGGCGTTGGCGGCGACTATGTCTCCGGCTTCGAGTCCTGCCAGTATGGTCACGCCATCGTCACGCACATCACCCAGGCGTACCTGTTGCAGGACAAAGTTGTCGCCGCGCTTGAGGTAGACGGCCGACAGCTCATTGACGCTGTAAAGCGCTTCTTTGGGCAGTACTATCTCCTGGCGCTTTTCTATGGCAAAGCGCACCTTAACGAAACTGCCGGGCAATAGATCGCCTGTGTTGGCCGGTAGTGGCAGTCTCACCTGAAAGGCGCGGCTCTGCTCATCACTGAAACCAAAGACCTTGGGGGTAGTGACGTCAAAACTGCGACCATCGGCTAGGATAACCGTCATCTTTTCTGTGGCTTTGGCGGCCTGAAGAAAACGCTGCGGCAGCTGCATCACCACCCGCATCTCATCGTCGGCAAAACCGGACAGGAGCGGTTGACCGGGAGCGACTGTTTCTCCCTCTTCCACATGCCTGGCCGTGACTATGCCAGCATATGGCGCGCTGACGACTGTGTATTTCAGTGATTCCTTTGCCTGAATGATCCTCGCCTTGGCAGCGCTGGCCGCTTGGGAGGCTGACTTGGCATTGGCTATGGCCTGATCCATTTGGCCGCGGGAAATCGCGCCCTTGGGAAACAGTTCCTGATAGCGCTTGAGCGTCAGCTGCGCTTCGGTATCCAAGGCTCTGGCTCTGGCGTATTCCGCCTCGGCCGCCGCCAGGGACGCGCCTTGCTCTTCACTGGTGATCTCAAGCAGCGCCGCCCCGGCGGGGACTCGGTCATTGACATCAAAGTAAAGCTTGAGGATCCGTCCCGAGGTCTGGGCCGACACGGTTGCGGCCTTGACCGCCTCGAGCCTGCCATCCAGGGTCAGCAATTGGGAGTGCTCTGTCTGGCGGACAGTCACTGTGGCCGGCTCGGCTGCCTTAACGGGTTGAATGAGCAGCAGCGCGGGCAGTAACAGGGTCAATACTGGCGTTATTCTGGGCATGGAACTGTTCTCAAAAAAGCATCTATGAGAAAATTCTAATGAATAAGGTGGTCGCCTGCAACTATTATTAGAAAAATATGATTAAATAAGAGGTGGCTTGAGTAACTGACTAGACCTTGAATACCCAGGCCAGAATATACACAGCCAAAATACAGATACGAAAACAGGCGGCCTTGGCCACCTGTTTATATTGAAAAATCCGTTTCAGGTTTGCGCTTCAAAAGTTCAGTCGTTGAGATAGTAGGTGAGGGTAGAGACGATTCGCACCTTCTTGATGTAAGGCGTATTACTGTCGCGATCGGAAATGGTGAAGGTGCCCTGGCTGGCTTGTTTGATCTTCCCAAGTACCGAGTCTGAATCTTTGGCAAACTTCTCGGCCACTTCACGGGCATTTTGGGTAGCCTCCTGCACCATGGCCGGCTTGATACTGTTGAGTTCGGTAAACAGGAATTCGGTGCGACTGTCATAGTCCTGACTGGCGATGGCTATGCCTTCTTTGGCCAGGGCCAGCAGCTTGTTACGGCTCTCAAGCAGCAGATCCACCTGGTGAGTATAAAGCGACACTGTCACCCGGGCTGCGTAGCGATACTTTACATTGGGATCGACATAACCCTGGGCTTGCCTGTCTTCGATGGAAGGCAGAGAGACAGAGATTTCATCCTTGTTGAAACCTTGCTGTTCAAGAAAAGCCGTCACTTTATCTGTGTTTTGTTGCACCGTCTGATACAAGGTGTTGAGATCGTTATCCACCTCATTGAAGCGAATCGGCCAGATGGCGACGTTGGCCTTGACCTCGCGTTCAGCCAGACCTTTGACCGCCACGGTTCGCTCCATACCTTTCATTGCCAGCAGGCTGTTTCCAATACTGGTGCCAAGCAGCAGTAAACCGGCGCAAATAAAACCCCCAAGCAACAGGGCCGCCAGAGAATAATTTTTACTCATTTCAAAATCCTTTTGTGACATAGGAGAGGTACGAAGTACGCCTTATATCCGGCCCTGTAAGCCAGCCGATGCAGCGCAATTTACACCTTTCATAAGATAACCAAGCCTTGGCGAGAATGCATCTGTAAGCTTGAATGTTGCCTGAACAACTTGCTGTTAATCAACAAAAAAGCCGCCCCGAAGGGCGGCCTTGTCAGCTTAAACTCGTTGGAGCCTTGGCTCAGAATTGATAGCTGTACTGCACTGAGTAGTACATAGCTTCTGATTTGGTAATGGCGTTAACCGGACCAACTACTGCACTGTTTTCTACCAGTTCCACTTCTTCACCTTTAACAAAGGCCATACCTAAGTCGATGGTTTGATGCTGGTTGATGTGGTAGCTCAAGCCAGCAGTGAACCATTGACGGTCAGAATCAGGGATAGAGATTGAACTGATTTCATCAACCACACCATTGTCGAACATGTAACCGGCGCGAACAGTGAATTGTTCGTTAATGTCGTAGGTTCCGCCCACACTCATCAGCCAGGAGTTTTTCCACTGATACTGCTTCAGAGGGGCATTGACATTGTTGGCAATCACTGTACCTGTACCATAAATGCTGCTGACACCATCTTTGGCTGTAATTTGATCGAAGTTGCCCCAACGGGTGTATTGAGCCGTGTAATGGACAGCAAAGTTTTCGGTTAACTGGTGGAAACCGGCCAACTGGAATATGTCTGCCAAAGGCACTTCCAACTCGTCAAACAGGGTTGAAGCAAAACTGTTTGTTTGGCCAGGCAAAGGTGTCAGTGTCGCAATATGGCCACTCACATCGACATTGGGGCTGTAACGGTAACTCAGACCAAAACGGTTGTTCTCATTCAGCTCAAGTGTGGCACCAACAATACCGCCAATACCCCAACCATCGGCATCCACATCGACCAATGGCATTTGATTGTAATAGCGATCCAGGTTGCCTTCGCCATAAACCAAATCCAGTCCGACACCCAAACTCAGCATGTCATTGATGCGGTAAGACACACTGGTGTTGAAGTTGATGGTGGTTACTTCGGTATTACCTATTAGATCATAGGGAGCCGCCACTGTTTTGCTATTGACCAATGAGGCGCTGTCTGTGCCGGTACCGAAGTTGGAAAAGGCAGCAAAGCCCACAGCCCATTTATCATTCAAAGGCTGGATGTAATAGATGTTGGGGATCCATTTGACGCTGCCGGCATCATCAATCCCACCCAGATCCACCTGGCCGCCCATGAAGTTAACGTCTTTGATATCTACCTGGACGTCAACAGTGGTGACACCAACCGATATAGCGGCTTTGTCAAACAGTGCCATGGCGGCCGGGTTACGGGATAACACGGATGCGTTATCTGCAATCACGGCATCACCGGCAAAGGCACGGCCGATACCTGTGGCTGATTGGCTGTTGAGCTGGAAACCGGCTGCCAGGGTCTGGCCACTGACCAGCGCTACTGAAACCGCGATAAGAGTCTTGTTGAAATACTTCATTATTATCTTCTCTTTTATGTTTGCAGGTTGGCTGTCAGTCTCTAATACCCCACAGACACCCGCTTATTCGTCCAGTGCATCTTATGGACGCCCCATAGCGCCAACAACTCCGACCAGATGTGAAGTTTTGTAATATTTTGGTTAATTTCTGCGAATGTGCTGCGAACGTGCGATGAACTTCAAAATGCAGGCCGAGCCGGAAAAGCAGCAATAGCTGAATAGTGGCTGGTTGAAGATGACAAGCCCGTGTGTTGCTAAGCTGTAAAATCGGGTGAAACAATAAATTACAAACTGGCGGTGCGTTTGGCGTACAAGTGTACGCCAAACGCCAGGGCGGGCAATTGAAAGCTGAATTTACGAGCTTAGAGGCTCTGTTCGAAGCGACTGAATTGTGTCTGTGTAGCCTCGGATGGCGGCGACAAACGGCTCACTACAACCCCGGCCAGGGTGGCCAGAATGAATCCAGGCAATATTTCATAGAGGGCGAAGATACCGCTTTCCAATTGCTTCCAGATGATTACTGTCAAGCCGCCAACTAGGATGGTGGCAATGGCGCCGTTGCGGCTGTAGCCACGCCAAAACAGCGACAGGATCACTACAGGGCCGAAGGCGGCACCGAAACCGGCCCAGGCATAGCTCACCAGACCCAGTACGCTTGCTTCCCGATCCAGGGCAACAACCACTGAGATAATGGCAATGGCCAACACGCCGATACGACCGACCAACATCAGCTCCTTGCTTGAAGCCTCGGGCCTGAGCCACTTACGGTAGAAATCTTCGGTGATCACGCTGGAACACACCAGCAGTTGCGAGTCTATGGTGCTCATGATGGCCGACAAGATAGCGGCGATAAGCAGACCACCAATCCAGGGGTTAAAGGCGACTTGAGTCAAATGGATAAACACAGTTTCCGGATTCTTGAGCGGCTCGTCGGCAAAATAGAGCGCGCCGGCAATGCCAGTCGCCAGGGCGCCGATCAGGGAGACAAACATCCAGCTCATGGCGATGCGGCGCGAAACCGGCAGATCCTTGACACTGTTAATCGCCATAAAGCGCGACAGAATATGGGGCTGTCCAAAGTACCCCAGCCCCCAGGCCAGAGCCGACAGCAGGCCTATCAGGGTCAGCTTATCGCTCCATAACGACAGCATAGCCGGGTCCAGGGCATCCAGGCTCTTGTGACTCTCTGGATGGGTAAACATGCTGACCGGGACTATCAACAGGGCTATCAACATCAAGCAACCCTGGAAGAAGTCTGTCCAGCTGACGGCAAAAAAACCGCCGACAAAGGTATAGGCCACTATCACCGCGGAACCTATCAGCAGCGCCGTCAGGTACTCGAGGCCAAAGACATTGCTGAACAGCACCGCGCCGCCCACCATGCCGGAGGAGGCGTAGAAGGTGAAAAACAGTAATATGGTGACGGCGGAAACCAGTTTCAGGAGGCCACCCTCGTCGTTGAAACGCTTCTCAAAAAAGTCCGGCAGCGTGAGAGCATTGTCAGCCATCTGGGTATAGATCCGCAGGCGTTTGGCCACCAAAAGCCAGTTAAGCCAGGCGCCCAGTAACAGACCTATTCCCATCCAGGCTTCGCCCAGACCGCCGAGATAGACGGCGCCGGGCAAACCCAGCAGCAGCCAACCGGACATGTCGGAGGCGCCGACACTGAGAGCGGTCACGGCCGGGCCCATCTTGCGACCGCCGAGAATATAGTCATCGACCGAATCGGTCGCCTTGTAGGCCCAAAGACCTATCCCCATCATCAGAGCCAAATAGCCCAGAAAAGTTATCATTACCGGGGTTTCAATATGCATGCTGGTTTACACTTTTGTGTTGTTGTTTGGCGCGGATACTAGCAAAAGTTTGCCAAAGCGCCCAATGTTGACAGATTATGTGAGGCAGATCTGACCAGTCCCGGCAAGTGTTCGCCGGGAGATTTGGCAAGCAAAGAACCGCGATACCTTAGATAAAGCTCTGTTTTATTTCTTCTTTAACAGCGTCTAGGTCCTGAGGATATTCGGCTACCAACACCAGGTAAGCTGAGTCGGTTTTTATCGCCTCTCCCCGGTATTCGCTGTCAGCAAAGGCCTCGGCCAGCATCACCCTGTGCTCAGGGGGCACAATAAACACTGTTACCTTGCCTTGTTCACCGGCCAATACCAGGTGAATACTCTCAATTCCCTGAAAATCGCAGAAGGTGCTGTAAAACACCCGTCCCGGTTGGCTGTTGAATCTGGCACTGCCCAACCCCTTGAGCGATGCGAGCTTGGCATTGACCGCCTGATAAGAGATATCGGCATCACTGGTCATGGCGATGGTTTCATGGCGGACATGGGCGAGGGCGTGTTGTCCTAAATCCACCGGCCCCTGGCGCCAGAGACTGAAACTGACTCCGGCAACAAAAGCGACGGAGGCCGCCATCGCCAGCATCCAGCCGGTGCGTTTGCGTTGGGCGTGATGCACGGCCAGCTGCTGTTTCAGTAGCAGTTTTTCGCTCAGATCTTCGGCCACAGGAATTCTGAGCGCCTGACTTATTTTGCCATCGAGAGCCTTGAGTTCGGCGACAAACGCCTGATTGTCCTCGCTCTGGCTGAGGGCCTCGAGAAACTCGGGATCCTGATTATTGGGGTCGCCATAGGCCTGGCGGCGAAACTTCAGCTCATCCATTGGATTGACCTCTGACCTTGGAGTGTTCCAGTGCTTCTTTTAACTGATTTCTGGCCCGAAACAAGCGGGTCATGACAGTATTTCGGTTTAGATCCAGCAATTGGGCAATTTCATCGCCACTGAATCCGGCTATCAGCTGTAATAACAAAGGCTCCCGATACTCGGGTTCCAATTGAGCGATTTGACGCCTGAGCAGATAGTGCTCGGCATGATCTTCCTGGCTCTGGGAACCGGGATCTTGCCAATGCTCTTCGCCGATATCGGCATAATCAAACTGTTTACGCTCAAAGCGGCGGGCATTTTCCCGCCGTAAAATAGTGATTAACCAAGCCTTGGCCGCTTTGTCATCTTTCAAGGAATCCAGCGAGCGCCAAGCCCGGAGAAAAGTTTCCTGGGTGATATCTTCGGCCACATGACGGTCGCCGCAAAGCCAGAAGGCGTAGCGGTAAATATCGGTATGCAGCGCCCGGACCAGGCTATCGTAACGTCTTTGTTTATTCAGCATGTCAGAAATGACCGCGTCATCAGACTTTTTCTTTCGCCAGCTATCGAACATTTTCCATGCTTGTTTTATTTTTGTTGCCGCTAAGCTTAATGGCCTTGGGGGCATTCTGGCAAATACCATGAGTGTAAAATCGGTTGCAAGCCTGATTTAGCCTGGATTTCAGCACGCTTGGCGGTAAAAGTGATGGCCGAAATATCGGGATAAGGGTAAACACACTGTTGAAAATGGAGGGAAACAGTTGGTTGAAAAAGCCTGCTGTTAACGGCCTTGAGAGGGGAAGTGGTAACGGCAGGCTATACCCAGACGGGCACTCAGCCATAGCGAATAGACGCTATGGCTGAAGCTGCCAATTAAGGGTTTAGCGGTGCCAGCACTGAGGCCGTACCGGCAGCGTTGGAGTACTGACTCTTGAAGCGCTCAAAGGCCTGCAGCAGCGCCGGGAAATGCTGACCGGGATCGCCGCCTTGTCTGCCATAGCGGCTGGCCTGAATCTTGGCGACAACGGCGGCCAACTCAGGGGCCAGTTTAGGCAGTTCATCGAGTGTGACGCTATGGCCTGTGATATCACTGAGTTCCAGTAGCAGCGCCTTGAATACCCGGCTCAAGTCCCCTTGCTGACAAGCCTGGCTCAATCCCGGCTGGGTTTGGCTTGTTTGAGCTTGCAACACTGTTGCCGGAGCGGCTATCGCTTGTTGTTTGCGGGCCTTTAGCCACAGCACACAGGTGGCCAGCCACAGCGACGCAAACAGAGCCGTCAACCAAGGCCAGAAACCTGCGCTGCTACCGGGCTCCTGCGCAGGTTGGTTGATGGTTGGTTGCGGCATATCGGCGGCGGGGGCGACCTGGATAGTGCGCGCCGGTAGCAGGGCGAACTCCTGCTGTTTCAAATGCGGATTCCACCAAGGCACCTTGATCTCCGGCAGGGTATAGCTCCCCGGTTTCGAGGGCACTATGGCAATGGTCTGAGTCAGTTGCGATACCAGTTGGTTGTCGCGAACAAAGGTCTTGCGCTGCGCCTTTTCCGGATAGCTCTTGAGATTGTCCGGCAAGCTCAGTTTAAGCTCCGGTAGGCTGGTTTCATCGGCATTGGATGCCAGCAGTGTCAGGTTGCGGGTAATAGGGCGACCCACTTCAAAAGTCTGCTTGTCGTCCCATTCCTCTTTGAGCATCACCAGATCCGATACCAGCCAGTCGCCGTGATATTCGGCCGGGATCGGCTTGATGCTGACCAGCATGCTGTCACTCTGGGCCTGCATGGGGCGACTTTCCTGAAAGGCGAACATGCCCCGTCTTGGGGTATCGACCAGCACATCGCCAGAGAAGTTGGCACCGGAAATCGCCAGCTCGCCGGGTTCATCGGCTATGATGCCGTAGCTGCGCTCTATCACCCGAAAACGGCGGCCGTTGACGATTTCACTGCTTTCTTTATCTTCGCCGAGCTGTTTTATCTGGGCGCCGCTGATGGAGGGGGCCGACAACACCCCACGCTGCAGCTCAACGGCCAGAAAGAGTTTTACCTTGTAGGCGAGCAGTTGGCCGACATAGGCCTCCTTGGCAGAGATACTGGTACGCAGGAACAGGTTTTTTTGCGCCTCGGGGCGACTACCGGCCGGCATCACCTTCAATTCGATGGCATCGCTGCTGACGCCATCGATACTCAGGGCCGGAATAGTGACCTGGCCGGTGGTTTTTGGGGCCAGCATCACTTGCCAGCGGGTTTCCTTGCGGGCATCAAAGTTGATGATCTGGGTACTGCGACTGACGCTGGTGCGGCCGACGATAAAGTCTTTCAACAGGGCCGAGGTGTCCAGTGCCTGGGCTTCGAGTTCATCATCTGCCACCACGGACAGCATAAAGTACTCGCTCTCGGTCACGGGATTGCGATCGACCGAGGCCTGAAGCTGTGTCAGTGCCAGTGCCTTGAGCGGCAGCAGGCACAGAAGCAATAGAGGAATAAGTCTAGTTACCACTGTTCATTGTCCTTGGGTGTCTCGCCGCGCTGGCGGCGTTTTTGATACTCGAGTTGCATCTTGTTGCGCAGCAAAGTGGCCGGGTCATCCACCAATGCCTTCAGCGCCCGCTCCATTTCAGGGGGCAGGGGCTCGGTGTCCTCGAGTGACGAGGCGGCAACTTGTGCCTTAATCTGTTCATCACTTTGCTCATCGTTTGGCCCTTCTTGTTGCTCGGCAAGGCTCGCCGAGTTGGCCTTGTCGGCATCAGACTCAGAGCCATCCTGCTTAGCTGCACCGTTTTGACTTGCAGCTGTGCTTGACTCATTTTGCGGCTCTTGCTCTTGCGGCAAAGAAGCCTGCATCTCAGGCTCAGAGCCTGCGCCAGTGTTATCCTCGGCATTTTGCGGGTTCTGATCGCCTTTGGTGTCCTTATCGGCGGCATTGTCAGCATCATTTTGCTGCGAGTCGGCAGTGGAAGGCTCGCTATTCTCTTTGTTAGCGTCTTTATCTGAGCCCTGGTGCGAGTCCTTGCTTGAGCCCTGGTCGGCTTGGCTGTCTTGACCTTGCTCTTTGTCCTGGTTTTGGCCCTGGCTGTTGTCACCCTGGGCGCTGTCCTGACTGCCCTGACTCTGATCCTTGCCGGACTGAGAATTCTGTTGTTGATCCTGCTGGCTTTGATCCTCTTGCTTATCCTGGCTCTGTTGATCTTGTTGCTGCTCTCGCTGCTTTAGCAAGGATTCCGCCAACGCCTTATTGTCGATGGCATCCTGCATATCGGGCACTTGTGTCAGGGCGTCACTGTAGCGCCTGATGGCTTCTTCATATTGGCCAAGCTGCATCAGGGCATTGCCTTGGTTGTATAAGCCTGTGGCACTGTCATCTTGCTCGAAGGCTTGCAGCGCGCCTTGATAATCGCCGCTGCGGTAGCGGGCGCTGCCTTGCCAGGCGGGGTCAACAAACTTGTCGGCGGCAGTGGTAAAATCCTCTTGCTTGAATGCCTGCATTCCCTGCTGATCCCGGGTTTGCCAGAGATCATCCCAGCCGCTTGCCTGGCTAGGTGGGCTGACAAGCAGGCCAAGACTCAAGGGCAGCACCAGCACCGGCAGGCCGCTGCGAAAGCTTAAGAGCAGCGGCAACAACAGCAAGAATGCCAGATAGGGGCCAAGGTCGACCCAGGTATCGCCGGCAAGATCTGTTTCTGTCGCATCCGAGCTGGTGGCGAGCCACTGCTGCAGCGTTTGCAGATCTTTGCCGTCGTTGCTGTAGGGCACCAGAATGCCGTTCCCGGCACTCGCCAGCTCGCTGAGCAGACCAAAATCGGTGGCCGGTACTACCACTTCATTTCGGCTGTCCTTGAGCAGTTGCCCATCCGGCAGCCTTATCGGTGCACCCTGGGATGAACCTATCGCCAGAATGCCCAAGCGGTAGTGACTGCCCTCAATCGCCTGTTTGGCGGCATTGAGCTGACGGCTGCCGACGCCATCTGTCATCAATATGATATCGCCCTGCAGGTGGCCGCCCTGGCTGAGCAGCTCCTTGGCTTTCTCCAGCGCTGCGGCCAAATTGGAGCCGCGCACTGGCATGATGGCCGGGCTCAGGGTTGGCAACAGATTGAGCAGGGTGTTGCGATCCCGGGTCAAGGGGCTGATGACAAAGGCGTCACCCGCGTAGGCCAGCAGGGCGGTTTCCCCTTCATTGAGTTGCTCCAGCAGATCCGTGGCGCGGAATCTGGCCTGGGTCAAACGGTTGGGGGCGGCGTCTGTGGCATACATGGACAAAGACATATCCATCACCAGCACCCGTCCTGTGCTGCTGGCAAATACCGGCAGGGGTTTCTTGTAAAGCGCCGGGCCGCTTAAGGCCAGTACTGCCACTAACCAGGCCAGACCAAGCCAGGGCAGGCGATTTCGGCGGCTTTTGCTGCCTTGGGTCAACAGCAGTGGCGCCAGATGCGGCGCAATATAACGATCCCAGTCAGATTGGCCCGCTTGACGGCGACTTTGCAGCACTAACAGCAATGCCAGTGGCAGTAAGGCCCACAGCCATTCGGGACGGATAAAGTGCAAACTCATGATTTCCTCCCCCAACGCCCTGGCCAGACGCTGAGCAACAGGCTTTGCAGCTGCAATAGTACGCTCAGTGCCAGCGCCAGTCCCAGCGGCCAGTAAAACAGCTCGGATTGCGGCCGGTAACTGAGGGCGTCACGGCTGACGGGCTCCAGCTTGTCGATTTCCTGATAGATCTGTTCCAGTTCTTCGGTATTCCGGGCACGGAAATAGCGCCCCTTGGTGGCATGGCTTATCCGTTGCAGCTGGGCTTCATCCAGATCCATCGAGGGGTTGACCCGCTCACGGCCAAACAGGGTACGACGCTCCATCACATCGGCGCCCACACCTATGGTGTAGATGGTGATGCCGCGCTTGGCGGCAATCGCGGCGGCCTGATCCGGCACTATGCTGCCGGCATTGTTGGAGCCGTCGGTCAAGAGCACCAACACCCGGTTGCTGTCTTTGACCTTATCGAAGCGTTTTACCGCCAGGGCAATGGCATCGCCAATGGCTGTCTGTTTGCCCACCAGGCCGATTTGGGCTTCCTTGAGATACTGAGCCACAGAGCGTCTGTCCTGAGTCAGTGGCGCCTGCAGGTAGGCGGCATCGGCAAACAATATCAGGCCGATACGATCGCCGGCGCGGCGCTCGATAAAGTCGCTGACCACTTTCTGGATCAGGGTGAATCTGTCTACCGCCTTGCCATCGAGCACCATGTCTTCAATCTGCATACTGCCGGAGAGATCCACCGCCAGCATCAGATCCCGTCCTTCGGTGGGCAGCTCTATGGGATCGCCGAGCCACTGTGGCCGGGCGATGGCCAGCAGCAACAGGCACCACAGCAGCCAGAGACTCAAGGGCGCTCTGCGTTTGCTTTGTTGCTGCTCGTGGGCATGGGTATCGACGCCGGGCAGTTGCAGTTGCCCGCCGCTGTTGACGGCGGGGCGATAGGCTAGCAGCAGCGGCAAGGGAATAAGCAGCAGTAACCAGGGCCAATGGAGAGTCAGCATCTTGGCTTGCCTCCCTTGGCAAAGTGTTTGGGGGCGCACTTGAGCCAGCAAACACAAAGCGCCCGCAACTCGGTGGGGGCAGCGCTCGGTTGGCTGCGGTATTGATTTTCGAGCAAAGAGGCGAAGCGACCACGCTGCTCGGCTGGCAGTGCGTTATCCAGGTACTCGGCCCAGGATTTGCCGCTGAGTCCGGCCACCTGGGTGCGCTCACCATAGCTGATGGCGGTGCGTTTCAACAATGCGCTCATCTTGGATAGCAGCTGCGGGTCCTGGTCCTGCAGCTGTGTCAGTTCAGTCATGGCGGCTTGAGCCACCGCCTTGTGAGCCTTGGTTGCCTGCAGGCGCCGATAGCCAAAGAATGCCGCGGCGCCAAGCAGTAACAAGGCCAGCAGCATCAGCAGCCAAATACCGGGAGCCGGAGGCCAAAAGGGCACCTCGGCCGGCAGTTGAATATCCTTGAGCGCACTCAGCGCCGGATTGGCTTGATTGGGATTCATCTTAACAGTGTCAATTGTTGATTGAGGCGCCGGCCGGCATCCAGAGTGCGAACCGGGACCTTGAGTTGTTGCATCAGGGTATCAAACTGCGCCAGGTTGGCGCGCTGACGACCGAGCCAGGCATCATAACCGCTGCGATCCAGGATCAGGCTGCGGCCCGACTCCCGTACCGGCAGGGCAAACTGCCGCGGCAGCTCGAGTGTGCCTTGGCGCATGGGATCTGTTACCACAAAGGCCGCCAGCTCGCAGTGGCGTTTGAGTTCCGACAGCGCCTGCTGACATTCGCTGCCAAAACCGTTGCCGTCTGTGATTATCCAGATAAGGGAGCCGGGTTTGGCCAGTCTTGCCAGACGCTGACAGGCCTGGAGCATTAACGCCTGACCATCTTCATGGGGGCTGTCCAGCGCTTCGAGCTGCGACTTGTGTACCGCCACCAGCGCCGATATCAGTGCCAGGATCCCCTGGTTGCGTGCTCTTGGCTTAAGCTCTCTGTGGGCGCTATCGCCCACCACCAGCGCGCCGAGACGGTCGCCCTGCATGATGGCATTCCAGCCCAAGGTCGCTGCCAGATGCGCCGCCTGTACCGACTGCAATAGCAGCTGGGAGCCGAAATAGAGGCTGTGCTTCATATCCACCAACAGCAGAATAGGGCGCTCACGCTCCTCGACAAACAGCTTGGTATGCGCCTTGCCGGTGCGGGCTGTGACCCGCCAGTCTATGGTGCGGACATCATCGCCCTGTTGATAGTGGCGCACTTCGGCAAATTCCATGCCGCGGCCCTTGACCAGGCTGGCTCTGTGACCGGCCATGGCCGCGCGGGCTTTTCCCTGCCGGTCACCCAGAGCGCGGGCGATATTCTGGCAGGCAAGCAGCTCGGCCTCACACAGGTGGAGGCCGTCGGCGAACAGTGGCAGTGAAGAGTCTGTTGCTGCGGCTTTCATCAGGGAACGGCCACCTGATTGAGCACATGGTCAATCACCTGATCGCGGCTGACCCCTTCGGCCTGCGCCTGATAACTCAGCAGCAAACGGTGGCGCAGTACATTGGGCACCACGGCTTGAATATCTTCAGGGGAGACAAAGTCACGTTCATATAACCAGGCACGGGCGCGGGCGCAGCGCTCGATGGATTGGGTCGCCCGCGGGCTGACACCGTATTCCAGCCACTTGGCAAGCTGGTCGCTGTAGCGCTGAGGCTGACGGGTCGCCATCACCAAGTCGACAATATAACGCTCCAGCGGCTCGGCCAGATACAGCTCCAGCGCCTGCTCCCGGGCGAGGAATACTTCCTGCTGGCCTATGGGAGTGACTTTCTCCATGCCGTGGGTCTTGGCTTCGCTGCGGGACAAACGCAGGATCTCAAGCTCAGTGTCTGCTTCCGGGTAATCCAGGTTCAGGTGCATCAGGAAGCGATCAAGCTGGGCTTCCGGCAACGGGTAGGTGCCCTCGTTTTCCAGCGGGTTTTGGGTCGCCATCACTAAAAACAGCGGCGGTAATTTGTAGGAGTGCTTGCCCACCGTCACCTGGCCTTCGGCCATGGCTTCCAAAAGGGCCGACTGCACCTTGGCCGGGGCGCGGTTGATTTCATCCGCCAGAATAAGGTTGTGAAATATCGGTCCGGCTTCAAATTCAAAGGTCGCGGTTTGGGCGCGATAGATGTCGGTGCCGGTCAAATCGGCCGGCAGCAGGTCCGGGGTAAACTGAATGCGGTGAAAGTCGCCCTCAATGCCATCACACAGCGCTTTAACGGCCCGGGTCTTGGCCAGCCCTGGTGGTCCTTCCACTAACAGGTGGCCATCGGCTATCAGAGCGATAAGCAGGTTTTCGGTCAAAATTGGCTGACCTATGATCACTTGATCCAGATAGGTCCGCAGTGCATGAAATCGACTCAAAGGCATGATGCTACTCGTTTTATTTTAAGGCCCAACTATAGACAGCGGTTATGGTAAAGAATTCCCTGCGCCCTTGGCTAGTGTTAAAAAAACAAACAGGTGTTTAAAACCGGCCAACAAGAAGTTAGAATCAGATCACATTTTTAATGGTCAGACCTGTTTAGGGCAGTACGGGTCTCTTATGGAAAAACAATAAAGCGCAGCGTCAGGGCCAGTTTTCGGCGTGCGCCACTGTAAAGAGGGTGACAAATGAGTGACAGACAACAGGTAACCAATGCCAGGGGCGAGCGGATTGCCATAGTGGCAGGTCTGCGTACCCCGTTCGCCAAACAGGCGACGGCGTTTCACGGCGTATCGGCGCTGGATATGGGCAAGATGGTGGTCAATGAGCTGCTCAGTCGCAGTGAATTGGACCCCAAGCTGATTGAGCAGCTTGTCTATGGCCAGGTCGTACAGATGCCGGCAGCGCCCAATATTGCCCGTGAAATTGTCCTGGGTACCGGCATGAATTTGCACACAGATGCCTACAGTGTTACCCGTGCCTGTGCCACCAGTTTTCAGTCCACTGTCAATATTGCCGAGTCGATCATGACGGGCAATATCGAAATAGGCATAGCCGGGGGCTCGGACTCCTCCTCTGTGCTGCCTATCGGGGTGTCCCGCAAGTTGGCCCATGCCTTGGTCGATCTCAATAAGGCCCGTACCCTGGGACAGAAGTGGAACATAGTTCGCCGTCTGGGGTTTAAAGATCTCTTGCCTGTGCCGCCTGCTGTGGCCGAATATTCCACCGGCCTGTCCATGGGGCAAACCGCCGAGCAGATGGCCAAGAGCCACGGCATCAGCCGTGCCGATCAGGACGCGCTGGCCCACCGCTCTCATACTCTGGCGAGCCAGAGCTGGAATGAAGGCAAGCTCAAGGATGAAGTCATGGTGGCCCATGTGCCGCCCTACAAGAGTTTTATCGAGCGTGACAACAATATCCGCGACAACTCGTCCCTTGAGTCTTACGCCAAACTCAGACCCGTATTCGACCGCAAGCACGGCAGTGTCACCGCCGCCAACAGTACCCCGCTGACCGATGGCGCCTCGGCGGTGATCCTGATGAGTGAAGGCAAAGCCAAGGCCCTGGGTTACACCCCCATTGGCTATATCAAGAGCTATGCTTTCAGCGCCATAGATGTTTGGCAAGATATGCTGATGGGGCCATCTTACGCCACGCCACTGGCGCTGAAACGCGCCGGTATGCAGCTCGAAGATCTGACCCTGATAGAGATGCACGAAGCCTTTGCCGCCCAGACTTTGGCCAATATGAAGATGTTTGCCTCGAAGAAGTTTGCCGAGGAAAAACTCGGTCAGAGCCGCGCCATTGGTGAAATCGATATGAGCAAGTTCAACGTGCTCGGCGGCTCGCTGGCCTATGGCCATCCGTTTGCGGCCACGGGTACTCGCTTGATCACCCAAGTGTGTAATGAACTGAAGCGCCGCGGTGGCGGTACGGGGCTGACAACCGCCTGTGCGGCCGGTGGTCTGGGTGTGGCAATGATAGTGGAAGTGGAGTAATTGCAGATGGAAAACAGCAACAAGAGTTTTAGCCTCAGCCGCCGCGACGACGGCATTGCCATTCTTTCCATGGATGTACCCGGCGAAAGCATGAATACCCTCAAGGCTGAATTCGGCCCTGAGATCAGCGCCTTGCTGAGCGAAATCAAAGCGGACAGCAGTATCAAGGGCTTGGTGATCATTTCAGGCAAGCCCGACTCCTTCGTGGCCGGCGCCGACATCTCCATGCTCGATGCCTGTCAAAGCGCCGCCGATGCCCGCGAGCTGTCGAGCTCGGGGCATAAGGTGTTTGCCGAACTGGAAGGGCTGAAGATCCCCGTGGTTGCAGCCATTCACGGCGCCTGTCTCGGTGGCGGCCTCGAGCTGGCACTGGCTTGCCATCTGCGGGTGTGCAGTGACGACAAGAAAACCATGTTGGGGGTGCCGGAAGTTCAGCTCGGTCTGCTGCCGGGCGGTGGTGGTACCCAGCGTCTGCCACGTCTGGTGGGGATCACCACAGCGCTGGATATGATGCTCACCGGTAAACAGGTTCGCCCCAAGCAGGCGCTGAAGATGGGGCTGGTGGACGATGTGGTGCCCAAGTCGATTCTGCTGGAGGCGGCGGTTGAACTGGCATTGGCCGGCAAAGCCAAGCGCGGTAAAGGCAAAAATAATAAACCTATGATGAACAAGCTGCTCGAAAGCAACGGCTTTGGGCAGAAAATCATCTTTGATCAGGCCCGTAAACAGGTTGCCAGAAAAACCCAGGGTAACTATCCGGCGCCGGACAAGATCATCGACTGTGTGCGAGTGGGGATGAGCCAGGGGCTAGAGGCAGGTTTGGCCACCGAGGCGCGCCATTTCGGCGAGCTGGTGATGACGCCCGAGTCGGCGGCGCTGCGCTCCATCTTCTTTGCCACCACAGAAATGAAAAAGGAAACCGGCGCCGAAGGTGCTGAGCCGAGTCCGGTTCACAAGGCCGTAGTGCTCGGCGGTGGCCTGATGGGCGGCGGTATCGCCTCAGTGACCACCACCAAGGCCAAAATTCCGGTGCGGGTCAAGGATATCAGTGAGCAGGGACTCAGCAATGCGCTGGGCTATGCCTATAAGTTACTGGATAAGGGCGTCAAGCGTCGGCATATGACCCCGGCGGTGCGCGATAAGCAGATGGCCTTGATGACGACGACTACAGACTATGTTGGGGTAAAGGATGCCGACATAGTGGTCGAGGCGGTATTTGAGGATCTCAGCCTCAAGCATCAAATGGTGCGGGATATCGAGCGCGAATGCGGTGAACACACTATTTTTGCGTCCAACACCTCGTCTCTGCCCATAGGTCAGATTGCCGAAGCCGCCGCCAGGCCGGAAAACGTCATCGGCTTGCATTACTTCTCGCCGGTAGAGAAGATGCCGCTGGTGGAAGTGATTGCTCACGACAAGACCTCCCCCCAGACGATAGCCACCACAGTGGCCTTTGCCCGTAAACAGGGCAAGACACCGATAGTGGTGAAAGACGGCGCCGGTTTCTATGTTAACCGTATTCTGGCGCTCTATATGAATGAAGCCGCGCAGCTGCTGCTTGAGGGCAACAGTGTCGAGAGCCTGGATAAGGCGCTGGTGAAGTTTGGTTTCCCGGTCGGCCCTATCACTCTGCTCGATGAAGTGGGTATTGATGTGGGCGCCAAGATTTCACCGATACTCGAAAAAGAGTTGGGTGAGCGTTTCGCTGCCCCCTCTGCCTTCGATAAGCTGCTCGCCGATGACCGCAAGGGGCGCAAGAACGCCAAGGGCTTCTATCTCTACGGTCCCAAAGCCGGCAAGAAGAAGGAAGTGGACAAGAGTGTTTATCAGGTGCTGGGGATAGCGCCGGGTGTTGGCGCCGAAAATGCCAACCTGGCAGAGCGCTGTGTGGTGCAGATGCTCAATGAAGCGGTGCGGTGTCTGGAAGAGGGCATCATAGCCTCTGCCCGCGACGGGGATATTGGCGCCATCTTCGGCATTGGCTTCCCGCCTTTCCTCGGTGGGCCTTTCCACTATATAGACACCATGGGCGCCGATCAGTTGCTGGCCAAGCTGGAACGCTTCCAGAGCCGCTTCGGCGACAGATTCGCCCCGAGTGAATTGCTCAAGACCATGGCCGCAGAAGGACGACGCTTCTTCGACTGACAGTGATTGGAATGGCTGTTCTTCGAATCGCCTTTGAGTAACAGCACTTTGAATAACAGTGCTTTGAGTTACAGTGCTTCGAATAACAGCGCTGCTTTACTGTAAAAGCGGCCTCAGGCCGCAACCCTCCAACCAAACGCCCCGGTAAGGCAGTAAATCACCGGGGCGTTTTTTTATAGAAGCTTGGGACGTCCCGCTCTTGGCAACCAAGGTGGCAGAGCTCAGGGAAGAGCAAGGAGCCAATCCAATATCAGTCGGTCGCTATGCTTATCAATGAGCAGAATGCTGATGTCAATCTGGCATCAGATACAGGGCGATGCCGCGTTTAATGATCTGAAAGCCTGTCCACTGGATAAGTCAGCCTTGGCAGAGGTTTTCTGGCCTTGATAAAGGCAAACTGACCACACTCTTTATCCAGTCAGCTTATCGGTTGTTTCCATGGTGAGCCGGCTTCTGTGGCTTGGCGGGATTCGCCGTAAGCCACAGAAGCCGGGTTAATGTTGACTCAGAGCTTGAATACTTCCATCCTGGCTTTGAGGCTATGGGTTAAGTTGCTGATCTCCTGGCACGCTATGGCCGTTTGCGATGCCCCTTCGGCCATTTCGGTCGACACGTTATTGATATGGTCGACACTGCGGTTCAACTCTTCCGATACCGCATTTTGCTCACTGCAGGCGGTAGCAATTTGAGTACTCATTTGGGCGATGTTTTCCACCGAGTGCTCTATTTCGGTTATTTGGTTTCCGGCTTCGTTAACCTGCTCTACGCATTGGGTGATACCCGTCTGACATTCTTGGCTGGAAAGACCGATTTTGCTGCTGTTTTCCTGCAGTTGATTAACGATGTCGACAATTTGCGAGGTTGAATCCTGAGTGCGCTGCGCCAAAGAGCGCACTTCGTCCGCGACCACGGCAAATCCACGTCCTTGCTCACCGGCTCTGGCCGCTTCTATGGCGGCATTCAGTGCCAGGAGGTTGGTTTGTTCCGCGATGCCGCGAATAACGTCGACTACCATATTGATGTTGTTTGAGCTTGATTCTAGCTCCCTTGCCAATAGATCGGATTGCTGAATGCTCTTGGACACTTGCTCGATAACCGCCACTGTACGTTGCAGGGTAGCAGTGCCTTGTTTGGCCACTTCGGTTGCCGAATAGGCCGACGTTGCCCCAGCCTCGGTGTTTTGAGCCACTTCGGCGACTGCAGCCTGCATTTGGGTCATGGCCGATGCGACAGAGCTGAGCTCTGATTGCTGGTTTTGCATACTCGAGGCATTTTGAGCCGAAATGGCACTCACTTCCTCCACCGCTGCGGTCAGTTGGATGGTGGAGTCGCTGATCTCAGACACCAGAGAGTGGAGGTTGGCCTGCATGGTGACCAACTCTTTCAGTAGTGTTCCCAGCTCATCTTTGGTCAGGGCCTGCTCATCTATGGCGTTATTCAGTTGTCCCTTGGCTATCTTGGCGGCGAATTTCAGGGCCCTGTCTATGGGGCGGCAAATTGCCCGCGAGAGCAGAGTGGAGGAGAGGGCTATCACCATTATGATGATGAGCGCACCTATGGCAGCACCGTACTGGGTCAATGAGGCTTCATGCTGAACGTCATCACTGATTTTATTGATTAGTTCATCATTGAGCCCCAAGGTATTGTCGAGACTCGTCAAGGCGCGGGAATAGGTATCAAAGCTGGAGAGGATCACCTGATTGGCGGTTGTCGCATCACCTTTTTTCAATAGTTCATTATAGGAACGGGTTTCCTGAATGTATTGATTCCAGGTGTCTTTAAAGGCTTTAAAAGCGTTCTGCTCTTGCCTGCTCAGATCCAAAGCTTCGTAGGCGACTATGCCCGCCTGAACGTCGGCTCTCAGTTTATCCAGCCCTTGCAGCCATTCACCTATTTGCGGGTTATCTATATTGGGAAGCAGTGAAAACTCATCTTTTCGAACCTTGGTGATATCGACTTGGATACCTTTCAATATGGCCACCGAAGGCAGGCTCTTGTCGGTCAGCACCTTGATATTTTGGTTCAATGCCGACAGGCTCAGTACCAATAATATGGCTACAGCAGCAAATACCACAAAGACGACCAGGTAACTCGCCCATATTTTTTTAACGACACTTAAGTCTCTAATATTCATTTACTTCCCCATCAAGGATTGGCTATTAGACAAATGTACAATAACTATAGCCTGATTCCGGGGGACTCCCACCTGTTATAAACAGTTTGCTATTCCGTTTGAAGATTGTGACTTTTCCAACGTTTGTGGGTGATGCCAAGTGAGTGCTAAAGCCAAAGCCAGGCGGGAGTTGTGTTTTTGCCAAGGGGAATAAATATGCGGCGTTACATGCTACGAGCCACTTAAGAAAGGTAGAGCGTGTTTACTTGAGACAAAAAAAGCCGGTCAGCATCTTGCCCACCGGCTTGGTAGAGTTCACGGCATCAGAGCCCTATTCAGTCAAGGCGCCGATTCTATTTAGCGGTATCACTCGTTATTGCCTGTCCCTGTCCATTGGATATTGGCTTTAATCTCTTCCACCAGACCGGCATCCTCTTCGGTAACATGACCTATAACACTGTAGATCTTGCCGACAACAGGTTGCTCGATATCGAATTGCGCCTGGCAGTATTCGATACCATTTTCTTCACCGGGGAACAGATAGGCTGGAATGCGATATTCCATACCTTCGTAGCTGAGGTTGAGATCGTAAAACTCCCTTACCTCATCACAGCTGAAGTCGGTGTTGGGCACATCGAAGTAGAGCCCCACCTTGGCGCCGCCATTATCCGCCGCAGTCATCTGCATGGTCAGGTGACCGAGCTGATAGCTTGCTTCCGTGGCCGCCGGCAGCTCCGCTGTAAACATACGACCTTGGGCATCGTCATCAGACTCAATATCCAGACGTTTTTCTACATCATCGGCTTTGCTGAACAGGGTATAGCGACCGTCCCATAGTTGCAGCACTTTGGCATTGTCACCGACACCGGCAATGGCGTCGTTCAGCTTGATGGTTTCCTGATGTTCAACACCTTCATCATCGCCGAACTCCAGCACCATTTGGCCTAGTTCATTAATGATATAAGTGGAGACTTCCATGGTTGCAGTGGCGGAACATTCGCTGAGGTTGTCTTGAGTACGGACATTACGCAGCACAGAGCCGTTTTTGAACTCCAGAGTGTCGCACCATACTTGCATCACACCGTCGTCGTTCTCGTCTGCAGAACCCCATTCTGTGGTGAACCAGGTTTTGCCTTCCAGCGGATGTTTGGGCTCTGGTTCGACACCGTTATCGGCAACCTTGACTTTGAGGTCGGTCTTCACAGCTGCATGTTTGCCGTCATTGACTGTCACAGTGATCACAAAGTCGCCGGCAACCAGAGGCTTGCCGGACAAACGCAATGAGTCACCTTGCTCAATTTTCAGGGCGATACCTTGCATATCTGTCACGGCGCTGAAGGTCAGTTGATCTTTATCCTGATCGCCAAACAGCTCATCCAGGTCAATCACCTGATCGATTTGATTGCCTACTGTCAGCGCCATGCGCGCCAGTTCAGCTTCCAGTTCGGTTTTTTCAGCCGGGTTGATGACAGGAGTATGGTTGATACTGCTGACTTCAATCTCAATTTCCAGTGGGTAAGAGCGGGCGCCCTTGCTGTCGGTGGCGTAAGCGTGCAGCTCAATTTCACCGGCTACCTTAGGTGTGCCGCTGAGTACGCCTGTTTTGGCATCGAATGCCAGGCCCAGGGTTTCCAGTGCTATGTTGCCATCTTCCTCCATCAGGCTCAGAGTGAAGCTGTCGTTGTCCTTGTCGGCAAAAGCGGCTGACAAATCTACGGCAGTCATCGGCTGACCCAGTTCCACTTCAATTTGGGTCAGCTTGTCCAGCTCAGTCTGGCTCAAGGCAATATGAGGCCTGTGGTTGGACTCTACACCGCCTGCTGGGGTGATCACCGGCTCGTAGTCGTCGAGTTTGTCACCGGCTTCTAGCTTGGCAGCCACATCTTCAACCAAGAGTTGCAGATGCGCTTCAGCCAGGCCCTGATGGCTAACCAGCGTCTCGCCGACAATGTTCAGCGCTTGAGCGACCTTGTTGGCACTACTCTTGGCCAGATAGTCACCAAACAGCAGCTCTGGTTCGGCTTTAAGTTCTGCAAATTGAGCCGACACAGCTTTTTCGGCATCTGCCTTGGATACACCTTGGTTGGCGTCCATATGCTTGACAACCAAGTCGGTCAGCGGGCTGATCACCAGGCTGTTGGCATCTTTGCTTGCCGGGGCCTTGAGCTCAAAGGTTTTTTTCACCAAGCCGCGGCTTTCATCCATGGTCTTGTCGGCAACAGCCTTAACACACAGTTTTTGTCCCTGATATTGGCCATCGATCCGGGCAATACCGCCTTTGCCGGTTGTCGCCACTTTGGTTTGGCAGTTTTCGCCGGCATAAACGTCGGCATTCACCAGATAACCATCAATGGCTGTGACCGAAAATGATTTGGCTGTGGGGTTGTCATTGTTGTCGCTGCCGCCGCAACCGGCCAGTGCCAGTGCTATTGACGCTGCAAGCAAAGTCGTCTTCTTCATTCTTTATCCCAAAATAATTAGAGCGCCTTGATGACGCCCATCCACCTTTTTAGATACAAAAGTTCCATTTAAAGGGATGCAGATGATAACTTTGATAAATAAAAGATAAATTGATTGGCTTCACATAAAATTCATGATTAAAAACAGTGTGATAGGTTGAATTTTGAGCTGTGGTTTAATTTTGGGCACATATTGGCGTCATAATCGCCAAAAGTGCCGCTATCTGAGTTTTTACTTGTCAGAAGTAAGGATATGTGCCGCCTGAATGGATTGATAAATGCTTATAAATAAGAGGGTTATTGACGGCTTGTTAATTGCGTCTCGGGTAGCAGAAATGAAAGCTCTGGATTGAATTAGCGCATATTTAGCCCACGCCAATGCGCGGAGGTTAAGCCGCCGGTTTGTTAAAAGTGAACCTTGGTTCAGTGTAAAAAACAGCTCCGCAAGAGTGGCATCTGCGGAGCTGTTTTCAATGGAACTGTTCTAAATGGAGCTGTTCTAAATGGAACTGTTTTAAATGAGAGTTAAGCCGAATTTAATGCCCGTCGCCTTACTACTTTGTTTAGGAAACCTGTCTCAGGAGCTTTTTCAGTGGCTTGGGTTTAGGTGGCAGGGCTCAGTAGCCCGCCGCCTCACTGCCGGCGCGGCGCGGGTCAGATGCACCAAATTTACCTTCTTCGGTCACCATAATGCTCTGGGTGCTGCCCATGGAACTTTTGACCTTGACCTGGTGGCCCATGGCTTCCAGCAGCGCTATGGTGTCACCATTGAGGCTGCGCTCAACCCGAATTTCATCCGGCAGCCACTGGTGATGCATCCGTGGCGCAAAGCTGGCTTCGGCGATATTCAGGTCGTGGTCAATCACATTCATGATGATCTGCAGCACTGTGGTAATGATCCTGGCGCCACCCGGGCTGCCGGTAACCAGAAACGGCTGGCCGTCTTTCATTATCATGGTCGGGCTCATGGAGCTCAGTGGCCGCTTGTTGCCTTGTACCGAGTTGGCTTCACCGCCCACCAGACCATAACCGTTGGGGGTGCCGGGTTTGGCTGAGAAATCATCCATCTCATTGTTCAGCAAAATCCCTGTACCATCGGCCACCAGCCCAGAGCCATAACTGAAGTTGAGGGTATAGGTGTTGGATACCGCATTGCCCCATTTATCCACGACCGAGTAGTGAGTTGTCTGGTCACTTTCATAGGGTGCCAGCTTGCCGGGTTTGACCTGGCTCGAAGGAGTGGCGTGCTTGGTGTCGATACTCTTGGCCAATGTCTTGGCATAATCCGGGCTCAACAGGGCTTTGACCGGCACAGGATAGAAATCTGGATCGCCGAGATACTCGCTGCGATCGGCATAGGCCCGTCTCATGGCCTCGGCCATAAGATGCAAAGTGGCGGCGGTGTTGTGGCCCAGATCATGGATGGGGTACTGCTCGAGAATGTTGAGGATCTCTATGATATGGATGCCACCCGACGATGGCGGCGGCATGGAAACCACCTCATAGCCTCGATAGTGTCCGCGCACAGGCTGGCGCTCTATGGCCTGATAGTTGTTGAGATCTTCAAGGGTCATGATGCCGCCGGCGGCCTGAATGGCACTTACCAGTTTCTCGGCGGTTTCCCCTTGGTAAAATCCTTTGCTGCCCTGTTTGGCAATCAGCTCCAGTGAGTGAGCCAACTCAGGCTGCTTGATGATGTCGCCCGGTACAAAGCTGCTGCCATCTGCCTTGTAGAAGATGGCGGCAGAGCTTGGCCATTGGGAGATGCGGCGCTTAACCCCATCGAGGGAGTTGGCCAGATCTGAAGTAACGCTGATCCCTTCCCGCGCCAGTTTGATCGCCGGGGCTATCACTTGTTCCCGTTTCATGGTGCCATACTTGGACAGGGCCAGCTCCATGCCCATCACAGTGCCGGGAACACCCACCGCCAGGCCGTGCTCGCGGCTGAGTTTATTGACCGCATTGCCCTTGTCATCGAGGAAGATATCCCTGTGGGCCTTGGAAGGCGCCATCTCCCGATAGTCTATGGCTATGGTCTTGTTTTCCTTCGCCAGGTGTACCAGCATGAAACCGCCGCCACCTATATTGCCGGCCCGGGGCAAAGTCACTGCCAGGGCATAACCCACGGCCACTGCTGCATCTACTGCGTTGCCGCCTTGCTTGAGAATATCCACCCCGATACGGGAAGCCAGTGCCTCCTGGCTGGAAACCATGCCATGCTTGGCCCAAACGGGCTGGGCTGTGGCCATTTCACTGTAAATCGAGGATTCGTTGGCGGTAGCTTGTGGGCTGTAACTCAGGGTGGAGGCTGCAGGCAGAGCCAGAGCGACGGCGAAGATCAGCGGTTTTATCAGGCGCACTATATTTCCTTATACTGCTTTTGCTTAAGTTGCTATGCAATGTGCCGCCAATTATCCTTGATTGCAAGTTTGCCTCGGCATATGGAATAAATTTGGACAATAAGCACTGGCAGTGGCGTTTTGCCGCCAGCATTGATGAGATCCCCGCCGCCGAATGGGATCTGTGTCTGGCTGAAGAAGGCCAAACAGAGCCGGACAACCCATTTTGCCGGCATGCTTTTTTGAAGGCGCTGGAGCAAAGTGGCAGTGTCTGCGCCGCAGCCGGCTGGCAACCCATGCATTTACAGCTGTTTTGCGGTGACAGACGTTTGGCTGTGATGCCTCTCTATCTCAAGGATCACTCCTGGGGCGAATATGTGTTCGACTGGGCCTGGGCCGATGCCTATCAGCGCCACGGTGAAGCCTATTATCCCAAGCTGGTCTGCGCCATTCCCTTTACGCCTGTCACCGGCCCAAGACTCGGGATAGCGCCCGAGGCCAGGGCAGCGGCCACAGATATCCAGCAGGCGCTGGGGAAACTGTTTTGGCAACTGCTCGAAAGCTACTCCTCCTGGCATTGGCTGTTTGTCAATGAGGTGCAACTCGAGTCATTGCGGCATTTGCCCCAGACCTTGGTGCGGGAAGGAACGCAGTTTCATTGGTTTAACCGGGGTTACAGCAACTTTGATGATTTTTTGGCGCGGCTCAACTCCAAACGGCGCAAGAATATTCTCAAAGAGCGCCGCGCCTTGGCTGGCTTGCAGTTTGTCTGGCTCAGGGGCGATGAACTGCAAGATTGGCACTGGAAGCTTTTCTATCGCTGCTATCGGCAAACTTACCTGAAACGCTCCGGCCACCGGGGATATCTTCAGCCCGACTTTTTCAAGCTACTCGGTAAGTTGATGGCGGCCGAGGTGCGTTTGCTCCTGGTGCACCGCTTGGGTGAAACGCCGCAACAGGCGCTGGCATGCGCGCTTTATCTGCAGGGGAAAGATACCCTTTATGGCCGCTATTGGGGTGCACTTGAGGAGATCCCGGCGCTGCATTTCGAGGCCTGTTACTGGCAGGGGATAGACTACTGTATTGATAATGGCCTCAGTTGCTTCAACGCCGGTGCCCAGGGGGAGCACAAGCTTATCCGCGGCTTTGAGTGTGTCACCACCTATTCGCTGCATGGCATAGCGCATCCAGGCTTTCGGGAGGCGATAGCCGATTTCTGTCAAACAGAGGCCGGCAACAACCGCTTGTATCAAGCGCAGTTGCAGCAGGCCTTACCCTACAAAAAGGGCGATTAACCCAGCGCCAGCCAGACACCGACCCCCAACATCAGGCTGCCGGCTATCCGGTTGAGCAGACGGACATTGTTGCCACGGCTCAAAAACAGCCTCAGGCTCTTGCCGCCATTGGCATAGGCCAGCATGCAGATGAGCTCGGTACACATGATAATGCCGATGAGTGCCGTCAGTTGCGGTGCCATAGGTTGCTGCAGATTGATAAAGGGAGGCAGCAAGGAAATCATAAAGGCCCAGCCCTTGGGATTGGCAATGGCGGTGACAAAGCCTTGGGAGATCAACGCCGTGCGCTTGATACTTCGGGGTTGGTCCAGATTGGCCATCTTGCCCTTGGCCCGCCACATATTGATGCCGAGCCAGATAAGATAGGCACCGCCAAGATATTTGAGCCCCTGGAAGATCATCGGATGTTTCAACATAACCGTGGCCACGCCCAGCACGGCCGCCAAAGCCACCAGGGCGACCCCCACGAGTTCACCCAGCATCATCCACAGAGTGCGGCGCACCCCAATGCTCATCCCCAGTGTCATGGCCAGGGTCATGCACATTCCCGGGGTAACGGAAACAAAGAAAAAGGTTGGAATAAAAGCGGCGAGCAGGGCGTAGTCTTGCATTTTGGGTACAGCTGTCACTCAAAAAAGGGAGATCAGTCTAATGAAATCCTACCGGGTGACAAAGTAAAAAATTGCAGTGCTCAATATACTAAGGAAGGTGCGAACAAGTCCTCGTGGCACTCTGGCTTACACAGCAATTGGCGTTCAAGGCATCTGACTGAAGGCATGCCTGGGCCTGTCGAAGTCGGATAACGCAGAGAGCCGATTGCTGTGCAAGCCCCGAAGGGCGTGGCTTACAAGCCTGCCTGCTGTGTTGTGCTTCTTGCAAAGGACTAGGGCCATTTGCTGCGAACCACGCCTTGCATTCAGGCCTGTAAGCCGACGCAGAGCACACATGGGACTTATTCGCACCTTCCCTAAGGCGGAAAACAAGAGACCGATCATCAGATCGGTCTCAAACAGGTGATTTCGCTATCGGTTACAGCACGCCACGCTTCATTTGATCGCGCTCGATGGATTCGAACAACGCCTTGAAGTTACCCTCGCCAAAGCCGAGGTTGTTCTTGCGCTGAATAATTTCGATAAAGATGGGGCCGAACAGGTTTTTGGTGAAGATCTGCAGCAGATAGCCACTGTCATCCCCGTCCACCAGAATTTGATGATGCTTTATCTTGTCGCGGTTTTCCGTCACTTGCGGCACCTTGTCGAAGATGGTGTCGTAGTATTCAGGGATGATGTCCAGGGTCTCGATTGAGGTTCCTTCCATGGCATCGAGCGAGGCGACGATATCCCGGGTGCGGAACGCCAGATGCTGCACGCCCGGGCCGTTATATTCGCGCAGGTACTCATCAATCTGGTTTTTGTCGTCACCCTTGCCCTCATTGATGGGGATACAGAAGCTGCCATCGGGAGAGCGCAGGGCATAGGAGACCAAGGCGGTTTGTACGCCGCTGATATCGAAGTAACGCACTTCGGTGAATCCGAAGATATCCTTATAGAAATCAGACCATTGTTCCATAGTACCCTTGTGGACATTGTTGGTCAGGTGATCCACTTCCATAAAGCCTTTTTCAGGGACTATCACAGGGGCAGGCAGGTCGACAAAGTCTGTCTTGTAGATATTGTCCTGCTCGCCGAAACGGTCGATGAAGTAAATCAGGCTGTCGCCTATACCATAGATTGCCGGGTAGGGCAGATCAGTGTGGGCCTGATCTGCCGGACGGGCGCCGCGGGATACCGCCAGTTGCAGGGCATAATTGGCATCTTCTACCCGCCACCCCATGGAGCAGATGGCCGGGCCATGGCGCTTGGCAAATTCGGCGCTGAAGCCTTGACGCTCCTTGTTGAGCAGAAAGTTAATGTCGTTCTGCTTGTAATAGAAAATCTCCCTGTCCTTGGCTTTTTTCAGCATGGAGAAACCAAAGTCGATAAAGACCTGGTGCATGAAATCACTGTCCGGGGTTGCAAACTCGGTAAATTCGATACCGAGCAGTCCCAGTGGATTCTTTTCGCTTGCCATTTCTATGTCCTCTTCAATGATGTTGCTTGCGGCCATTCTCTGATGGCCTTGCTGGATATTCGGGTCCGGGCTCAGCGTTCGAGCCAGGAGCGGTTGTAATCAGTACTCATGCAGCTTTGCACATGGGTGGTTAATTGCAGCGGGGCAAAGGTATCCACCATAACGGCGTATTCATAGGTGTCTTTCTTGCCGATGGAGGCTTCGGTGCGCCCGGGCTGCGGCCCATGAGGCACGCCTTTTTGATGCAGTGTCAGGTAACCGGCATCTATGCCGGTGCGGCTCATAAAGTCGCCATCCACATAGTAGAGCACCTCGTCACTGTCGATATTGTTGTGGTAGTAAGGTGCGGGGATCGCCTTGGGATGGAAGTCGTAAGGTCTGGGAACAAAGTTGCAGATAACAAAGTTGTGGGCGGTAAACACCAGATGATCCGAGGGGGGCAGGTGAATCTTGCCTACCTTGGGCGCGTACTCTGTGATGTTGAAGGCCCAGGGGTAGACAAAACCGTCCCAACCCACCAGATCAAAAGGATGCCATTCCAGCTGAGTCAGCTGATACTTGTCGCCAAACTTGCTGACCAGAGGGAATTCCCCTTGCTCGACCCTGGCCTCTGTCAGTTCGGGTACCCGGATATCCCGCTCGCAATAGGGCGCCGACTCCAGCAACTGGCCATAGTCATTACGAAAGTGTTTGGGGATCTCCACCATGGAGAAGGATTCGATCACCAACAGGCGCACGTTACTGTAGTCCTTGAATTTCAACTGATAGGTGGTGCCGCGGGGGATCACCAGATAGTCCCACTTTTGCACCTTGAGCTTGCCGTATTCACTTAAGAGCTCGCCTTCACCCTCGTGGACAAATACCACCTCGTCGGCGTAGGCATTGCGGTAGAACAGCTCGGTATCCTCGGTGACTCTGGCAGTATAAATCGCCAGATCCTGATTGAAGAAAATCTTGTTGCGGGCACAGAAGAAGTGCCCCTTCCTGTCGGCCTGTTTACTGTCCAGTTTATAGTTCTGTACCAGGGAGTCCTGCCACACTTCACCATGGCTGAGCTCAAAAGGCTCAACGGTTAACGCCTTGGTAGGCATATTGTGGTGGTACTTGTTGGAATAGATATTGGAAAAGCCATGGGTTGAAAACAGCTCTTCACGGTAGAGTTCACCGGATGGCTTCTCAAATGCGATATGGCGCTTGTTGGGAACCTGCCCCTGTTTTACATAAAATGGCATCTGACTCTTCCTTGGTGGCGCTTGCAGTTAACCTTCTTTGGGAACCTTCGGCGGCCACTGTTGTTATTCTTGTTCTCTTTGCGCTCTTGTCTGTCGGAATTGCCGGTCGCTGGCAGCGCAAATGAGCCGTTTTTGTGATCTATCTTTCAATTTAGTTGCGCGCTTGTACAAAAAAAAGAATAATTATTCGGCATACTCAATCTAAAAATTTGATTGTCTTGTTGGATTTACGGGAGTGTAAACCTTGCGTATCGATATCGACGCCTTCAATGTGCTTAAGGTGGTGGTGGAAGAGGGCAGTTTTGCCAAGGCGGCAGAGCGTCTGCACAAGGCGCAGTCTGCGGTCAGTTATCAGATAAAGAAACTGGAACAATATCTTGGCGTTAATCTGCTTGACCGTAATCAATACCGGGCCGAGCTGACTCACGAAGGGCGGGTTATTTTGGCCGAGGGACAACGCTTGCTGGCACATCTTGGCAATATTGAGCATCTGGCCAGCCGTTTCAGTGAGGGGTGGGAGCCCAGATTGGAGCTGGTGATAGACGGCGCCTTGCCGATGGAGCCTATCATGACCGCCCTCAAGCGCATGACAGAGCATAAGATCCCGACCAAAATCCAGCTCAATATGGAGTTTCTCGGTGGGGTACAACACAGGTTTGAGCGCGACAGCGCTGATCTTATGTTGGTGAAAGACTATCGCAGTGGCCCCAGTTACCACCCCAAGCCCCTGCCTGCTATCACCAGTGTGTTGGTGGCAGGTAAAGACCACCCCTTGACTTCGCGCCGCGGCATTACCCTGTCAGAATTGCAGCAACATGTGGAGCTCACCATCGAAGACTCATCACCGGTCAAGAGCCAGCGCGATGAGCTGCAGTTCGGCGGCGACAAGGTCTTTTATCTCTCCGGTTTCATCATGAAAAAGAACGCCTTGCTCAAGGGCCTGGGTTTTGGCTGGATGCCGGACTTCCTGATAACCGAAGAGTTGGCTTGTGGTGATTTAAGTGAGCTGGACTTTGTCGGCGGCAGCCGTTTTCGTTTTATTCCTCAGTTGGTGTCGACGCTGGAGCGGCCTCTTGGCCGTGCAGGAAGGCTGTTTACTGAGCTGATTCTGGAGGAGTTTGAGCGCTTTCAGGGGGATAATGCCAGCGGTCTGGGTTGAAGCATTCTGTTACTTTTTACTCAAATCACATCCGTCTCCTCACTTGCTGTTTTGACATTTTATGTCATAGACTGAGTGCCAGGTCATTCAGACCCTAAACCATTGAGGGGGAGTTTCAATGAGCAAGAACAGCCATGAAGTGGATTATGAGATCAAGGGCGAGAGCATGCAGCTGGTTGAGGTGGAGCTGGATCCCGGTGAAACCGTGATCGCCGAGGCGGGCGCCATGACTTACATGGAGGAAGGGATCAGTTTTGAAGCGCGCATGGGCGATGGCTCAGAGCCGGATTCAGGATTCTTTGGCAAGTTGATGGGGGCCGGTAAACGTATGCTGACAGGTGAAAGCCTGTTTATGACCCATTTCAGCAATCAGGGCCAGGGCAAACGTCGGGTGTCGTTCGCCGCACCTTATCCCGGCACCATCCTGGCAATCGATCTCGATGAGGTCGGCGGTGAACTCATTTTGCAGAAAGACAGTTTTCTGGCCGCGGCTATGGGTACCCAGGTGACCATGAGGTTCAATAAGCGCCTGGGAACCGGTTTCTTCGGCGGTGAAGGCTTTATTTTGCAGAGCCTCAAGGGTGATGGCATGGCCTTTATTCACGCAGGTGGCACCTTGATCCGTAAAGAGCTTAAGGGCGAAACCCTGAGAGTGGATACCGGCTGTCTGGTGGGCTTTACCAACGGCATCGATTACGACATAGAGAGGGCCGGCTCTCTCAAGTCCATGGTGTTTGGTGGTGAAGGTTTATTTTTGGCGACACTTTCAGGGCATGGCATAGTGTGGCTGCAGAGCCTGCCGTTTTCCCGTATGGCCGACAGGATCATTGCCCATGCGCCTTCCGCCGGTGGCAGTGACAGGGGAGAGGGCTCAGTGCTTGGTGGAATTGGCCGTATGCTGGATGGGCGCTAAAGCGCTATTTGCGAAACTATCAGCAGAGATAGCAGTAAAGATAGCAGCGAAGAAAGGCAGTCAAGCGCTTAACCTATTTTGCCGACAAACAAAAAAGCCATGGTTTCTACCATGGCTTTTTGCTTTTGAACTTAGGGCTTTTGATAACGGTATCAATGTTCCAGGATCTCAATGATCCTGCGGGTCTTGTCGTGCAGCTTGAACAGTGTGCCTTCAATGTCGACCGTTATCAGGCCATCATTGCCCAGCGGCACAACCACTCGGCCGCGGGCATAGATATCATTATCAAGAATATCGCCCCTGTGATAGCGCTTCTGCCAACCCGGAGGCAAAGGTTCACCCCGGGCGGCTTTCTTTTGCAGTCCAGGGGGCAAATCTTTGTGGTCTTTATCCTGCTTGGCCAAAACGGCCGGACTGGCCAGCAGGGCACCCAGGCTGATTGCTACCAAGGCTTTGGATAGTTTGTTTGTCATAGTTTCTCTCCTGCGAGTAGAAGAATACGTTGCCATTCCTGCTCTGTGACCGGTTGCACGCTCAGCCTGGCCCCTTTTTGTACCAGATACATATGTTCGAGCTGCGAGTCTGCCTTGACCTCTTTGAGGCTAACTGTTCTGGCAAACTGACGTTCAAAGCCGATATCCAACTGAAACCAACGCGGTGACTCTGGGCTCGACTTGGGATCAAAGTAGGGTGACTCTGGATCCCAGGCCGTGGTATCGGCTTTGGCCTCTCCGACGACTCTGGCAGTGCCCACCACGCCCGGCGTTTTGCAACTGGAATGATAGAACAAAATGGCGTCGCCGATTTGCAGTTCATCGCGAATAAAGTTTCGAGCCTGATAATTGCGGATCCCGCACTAGGGTTCCACCTTGACCCGCTGTAGATCGCCGATACTGAATTCATCGGGTTCGGATTTCATCAACCAGTACTTCATGCTGGCACTCCTTGAGTGTTTTTACCAGAAAAGCTTACCAGCCTGTTAAGCACTTATTCAGCAAGGCAAGGGCAGACTGACCTCATTAGATTGGTAGATTATGCATTATTGTGATAATCGATGTAAAAGATTAGGAGTCGCCTATGGCCACGCTTAGCCTGACAGCTTCAACTGCTGATTATCAAACCTATCGTCATGATTTTGCCCGCGGGGAACAGGATTACAATCCCGCGACAGTCCACAAATTTGTTGCTGAAATGAAGCGCCAAGGCATGCTGCTAAACGAGTTCAGTTGGGACGATTGGTACCAAAACAGCCATATGGTCGACAGGCCTGAATATATCGCCGATGCTTCCTTGTATGAATGCCGCTTGCTGCTCAGTGCCATGGTGCGACTTGAGCGTTTCAGCCCGGGTGTCCTGCAGAACATGCGCCGCCAGGGGGTCATGTTGGCCTTACTGGAAAGAATGCAGCAACTGCAAAAGGCGGCCTGAGAATATCCGGGGGCTGATCTTATATTGTCCATTTTGCTGCCATGATCCCGTCATCGGCAGACTTTTTATTCAGGGCTCCTTTGAGAGCCCTGATGGTTTTTGAGCCATTATTCTTTAGTCTAAAAGCCGGTTTCCTTGCTTGTTATTCCAATGCGCCATTCGTTAGAGTCGTTATGAACCCTGCGCCCAGGCCGCAGTGAAAGCCAATCATTGCAGCTGTTTTTGATGCTTTTCAGATGCTGCCAATATGGTTTCACACTGTGAGGGGAGGGCCGCCGGCTCAGGGTGACAGACTCTTCCTATAACGATAAAACAACGCACGGAGGCTTAGATGTCTGCCAACAAGACAAGCAAGCAACTCAATGATTTACCTCTGTCCCAGAGCCGTTATCTGGGGCACAGTAATACTCCCTTGATAGACAAGACCATAGGCCAGTATCTGCAGGATATCTGCAACCGTTATCCGGACAACACTGCCGTGGTGATGCATCATCAGCAACTGCGCTGGAGTTATGCGCGCTATCTTGAAGAGATAGATAAGCTGGCCACAGGCCTGCTGGCACTGGGTATCGGCCCCGGGGATCGGGTCGGGATCTGGTCGCCCAATAATATCGAGTGGTGTCTGACTCAATTTGCTACCGCCAGAATTGGCGCCATCATGGTGTGCATCAACCCGGCTTATCGCCCGGAAGAGCTGGAATATGCACTCAGTAATGTGGGCTGTAAGGCACTTATCACTCACGACAAGTTCAAGTCCAGCGATTACCTGGCGATGCTGAATGAGCTGGCGCCGGAACTCAGTGATGCTGAGCCAGGCAGACTGATGTCCCGCCGTCTGCCTGAGCTGCGCTGCGTTATCCGCACCGGCAGTGACAAGACGCCGGGCATGCTGAATTTCCCCGAGGTATGTGCCATGGGCTCTGAGGCGGAATATGCCGATCTCAAAGGCATAGGTGAGCGTTTATCGCCCCATGATGCCATCAATATTCAATTCACCTCAGGCACCACGGGGAACCCCAAAGGCGCCACTCTGACCCACCACAATATTCTCAACAACGGCATGCTGGTGGCCGACGCCATGGGCTTTGGCCCGGACGACAAGCTTTGTATTCCCGTGCCTCTGTACCACTGCTTCGGCATGGTGCTGGGAAATCTGGTGTGTCTGGCCAAAGGCGCCACGGCCGTATTCCCATCCGATGCCTTTGATCCTGCTATTACCCTCAAGGTGGTTGAGCAGGAGCGCTGCACCGGACTTCACGGGGTGCCGACCATGTTTATTGCCGAATTGGAGTTGGCCAACTTCCAGGATTATGACCTCAGCAGCTTGCGAACCGGAGTGATGGCCGGAGCCACCTGTCCCGAGGAAGTGATGAAACGGGTGCATAAGCTGATGCATATGACGGAAGTCGTAATCGGTTATGGCCAAACCGAATGCAGCCCGATCAATAACATGACAGAGGTCGAGTCCTCGTTGGAGAAGCAGGTTACTACCGTGGGCCGGGCTCTACCCCATACCGAGGTGAAGATTATCGATGAGTTCGGTGAAATAGTGCCTGTAGGTCAGCCGGGTGAGGTGTGCAGCCGAGGTTACTGTGTGATGCTGGGGTACTGGAACGATCCGGCCAAAACCCAAGCCACCATAGACAAGGATGGTTGGCTGCACTCTGGCGATCTCGGGGTGATGGACAGCGAAGGTTATGTGCAGATAGTTGGCCGCATCAAAGACATGATTATCCGGGGCGGTGAGAACATCTATCCGCGGGAGATTGAAGAGAAACTCTACACTCATCAGGATATTCAGGATGCCGCGGTATTCGGGGTACAGAGTGAAAAATACGGTGAAGAGGTGTGTGCCTGGATCAAGATGCGCCCCGGCAGTACTGTCACTGAAGATGAAATCCGTCACTTCCTGACCGAAAAGGTGGCTTATTTCAAAGTGCCACGTTACATCAAGTTTGTTGAGCAGTATCCGATGACAGTTACCGGTAAAATTCAAAAGTTCCGCATGCGTGAGCTGATGTATGAAGAGCTGCACCGGGATATCAATGGCTGAGTCATTTAAACCGCAACAGTAAAAGAGAAGCGCCGCAATGCGGCGCTTCTTTATGGTTATGAATTACTTGCCGAAAGGAACCGGCCTTGGGGTATCTTTATTGGATGGCGGCAGAATCGGCATTTCTACCTTGGGCTGTTCCCCGGTCAGCGACTTGAGGAAGGCTACCATCTCCTGAGTTTCTTTTTCGGTCAACTTCTGGCCCAGCTGGATATCCGACATGGTGTTGACCGCCTCTTCCAGGTTCCAGACGCTGCCGTCATGGAAGTAGGGGTAGGTGAGTTCAATGTTACGCAGAGTCGGCACCTTGAACACCATCTTGTCAGCTTCCTTGCCTGTGACTCCCTTGCGGCCTTCGGCAGGGTTATCCGTGTGGAAAGGTTTGATGAGTCCCATCTTCATATACATGGTGCCACCGACCGCCGGGCCATTGTGGCAAGCGACACAGCCTTTGTCCTTGAACAGCTGATAACCCGCTTTGGCTTCGGCGCTGATGGCCTTTTTGTCGCCTTCCAAATATTTGTCAAAGGCGCTGTTGGGGGTCACCAGCGTCTTTTCAAAGGCGGCAATTGCATCTGTGATCCTGTCGATATTGACCTCTTCAGAGCCGTAAACCTGCTTGAAGCGGGCACGGTAAGCCGGCATGGAGGCAACGGTTTCGGACGCCAGCTCATGAGTAAAGCCCATCTCTTTAGGGTTGGCTATAGGACCTGCGGCCTGTTCCTTGAGATCTTTGGCGCGGCCATCCCAGAACTGTGCCAACATATAATCGGCGTTCAATACGGTAGGCGAGTTGATAGGACCTTCTTGCCAGGCATGACCGATCGAGGTTGGCAGGGCGTCGACCCCTCCCATGGAAAGGTTGTGACATGAGTTACAGGAGATAAACCCGGATTTTGATAATCTGGGTTCGAAGTAAAGCATTTTCCCGAGTTCGACCTTTTCCGGCTCGGTGATTTTCACCGGCTTGATAATTTCGATAGGCTCAGCCGCCTGAGCCGCAGTCATCCCGAGGGCTGCCGTTACAGCCATGACCAGTGCTTGATATCTCATTGCTATCACCTCTAATAGGCTTACTTTGTGTGTGGTTTTTGTCTATCATAGTGATGGGATAGAGGCTTTGACAGCTGTTAATATCGATTGGCTCCATCGTTGATTTAGATGGATTTTTTGTGATGATTGCCGCGGTTTTTACCTCTTGCTTTAGCTATCTTGTCTGAATCGACTTTTCTCACATTTTCATCCTGCATCACGCTTTGGGTAAAAGTGTGCTGAGGGCGATACTTTTATCTTCCTGGCAGCGCTTATTAGAGCCTGTGGCTGACTGACATCGACAAGCTATACTCTGTTAACTTCCTGGATGCTTATGGGATTGGCCTTGGCAAACGGAGTGATACTATGGCAAGAACCTCAATCACCTTTTTCGGCCGGCCCGCGCTGTTCGTCCTCCTGTTGTTACTTTATAGTGGCAGCCCTGTGGCTCGCGCCGACACTCTGCAACTGAGCTCGCTTAATTGGCCACCCTACACTGGTCAGATGCTGGAACAACAGGGGGCTTGTGTTGCCGTGGTCAAGGCTGCTCTCGCCGCCATGGGCCATGACCTCAAAGTCAATTTCTACCCCTGGAGCAGGGCGGTTAAATTGGCAGACATGCCTGGTTCACCCTATCTTGGTTACTTTCCCGAGTATTATCACCAAAGCGATAAGTTTATTTTTTCAAAGCCCCTTGGCTTCAGTCAATTGGCACTGGTGGAACAATCCCAGCGGCCAGTGAGCTGGCAACAGTTGCAGGACTTGCAGCGTTACAAGCTCGGAGTGGTAAAGGGCTATGTTAATACCGAGAGCTTGGACCGGGCCATGGACTCAGGCCGGCAACCCTTTGAGCTGGCCAATTCCGATGAACAAAACCTTCGCAAATTAGCGGCCGCCAGAATTGATGCCGTGGTGATCGACGCCAATGTTTATCGTTACCTGCTGCGGCAAAAGGGGATGGAGGAGTTGGAAGGCAAGCTTAAACTGAATCGGCAATTGCTGGCCAGCAAGGGCTTGCTGGTGGCTTTTCGAAATTCCGAAGAGGGGCAACGTTGGCGGGATATTTTCGACCAGGGATTGGCCCGAATTGATGCCAAGAGCATATTGGAGCAACACTTAAAGTATCATTGAGTTGTCATCCAAAGCGGCTAAATTGAGCACTTTACCCCAGATGGACGGGTCTGTGACAGAAAGTGCCTATGAGCTTGAAGAGCTTGCCGAACTGGAGCATAAATACCAGCAACATTTGAACGCCAGGTCTTTGGCCCAAGTCGGCTTTGCCGGTAAGTCGCTCGATGTGCGGGCGCTGGAACTGGGGAACCCAAACGCCAGGGTGCCCACAGTGCTGTTCGTCGGCGGTGTTCACGGGGTTGAACGTATCGGCAGCCAGGTGATACTGGCGCTTCTTGGCAGCCTGTTGACCCGCTGCAGCTGGGATAAGCATCTGCAGTTGATGTTAACCCAGATACGGCTGGCGTTTGTACCTGTGTTGAATCCCATCGGCCTTATCAGGGGAACCCGCGCCAATGGCAACGGGGTCGATTTGATGCGCAATGCTCCCATAGATGCCCGCGGCTCAGTGACTTTTATGGTCGGCGGTCAACGGCTTTCCCGCCATCTTCCCTGGTATCGGGGCCGCAGCAGTCAGCTGGAAGTCGAGACCAAGGCGATTATTGACTACAGTAATGAACTTATGGCCCGCGGCAGCAGCTTGATTGTGCTCGATGCTCACTCAGGTTTTGGCCTGGTGGATCATATCTGGTTTCCCTTTGCCTGTAAGGACACGCCTTTTGCCCGCCTGGGGGAGGTGTATCATCTAAAGCAGTTGTTCGAAATGAGCTACCCCCATCATTGTCACTATCATATTGCGCCCCAAAGTCGCTTCTATCGCACCCACGGTGATATTTGGGATTATTTGGTCAGTTGTAACCCCCAAGTGCCTTTCCTGCCCTTAACGCTGGAAATGGGCTCCTGGGCCTGGGTCAAAAAGAACCCCAGGCAATTGCTGCGTTTCTCCGGTTATTTCAACCCTCAAAAGCAGCACAGGCTGCAGCGTATTTTACGGCGCCACTTTACCCTGATGCAGTTCTTGCTCGATGTGGGGTATGCTCAGGTACTGGAGCAACTGCCTGAACTTCATCGGCATCACCTGGATTATCAGGCACGAAACTTTTGGTATCCACAAGCGGCGGAGAAACCAAGTCATGACTGAGCAGCAAACCTGGGTGTTGATCCGCGGCTTGATGCGCGATAAACGTCATTGGCAGGCCTTTGCCGATAATCTGCTGGCGGCGGGGTTTAGGGTGGAGCTCATCGATCTGCCTGGAAATGGCGATAGGGTGGCGGATACCAGTCCCTGGGATATTCAGGATTATGCCGACTTTGTTGCAGATGAACTGCTGCGACGCAAGGTGGGTAAATGCCGAATATTGGCTATCTCCATGGGCGCCATGGTGGCCATGACACTTGCCGGGAAAAATGACACTGAAGCCGGCCGCCAAAAGGGATTTCAGCTTGAGGGGCTGTTATTGCTCAACAGCAGCGCCGCCGATCTTTCGCCTTGGTATCAGAGATTTCGGCTGCAAGCCCTGCTACGAGCCTTGTGCGCTAGAGTCAAAGGCGAGGGCATTCAATGGCGCGAGGCGACGATTCTTGCGCTTACCAGCCTTGCTCATGCCAAAGACAAGTCTCTGTGCCGTTTCTGGAGCCAACTGGCGCTTGAGGCCAAAACCACACTCGCCAATGGCTTGCGACAAATTGTTGCCTCGGCCCGCTTTCGCTCCCCGGCTAAGCTGTGGGTGCCGGCAACCATTGTTTATGGCTGTGATGATCGCCTGGTTTCGCCCAAGTGCAGCATTCGCCTGGCGGCCAAATATCGGCAAAAGCCGATTCCTTTTTGCCGCTGCGGGCATGATGTGGCGCTGGATAGGCCCGAGTTATTGCTGGAGTTGGTGCAGCGTTTGAGTCGACAAACGCCTTAGACTTGTTTGGGTAAAGCCTGAGCCCAGGTCGAAATCGAAGCAGATATCCGACCTGGGCTTTGTGATTAATGAGAGGCGACCACTGTCTTGCCTATGGGCGTTAAAGAGAGCAAGGCCAGTTTTAGGTGCTGAATGCCAAAAGGTATGCCTATGATGGTGACAAAGCAGGCCAGGGCGTGGGTCAGGTGGCCTATCGCCAGCCAAATCCCGAACAGCAGGAACCAGATAATGTTGCCGACCATACCCAGGGCGCCGGTGCCCAAGTCTTCGCGGCCAGAGAGCCTGTCGCGGCTGATATGTTCCTGACCGAAGGGCCAGAATGCCAGTTCACCTATGACAAAGCAGGCGCGGCCGAATGGGATACCTATGATACTGATAAAACAGAGTAAGCCGACAAACCACCAGGCCAGTCCCATGACAAAGCCGCCAAGAATAAACCAGGCAATATTAAAAATAAGACGCAAAATAGCCATTGAGTGCTCCTTTAAATGGCGGATCAGCCACACAGTTTTGCTGTAAAGCTTTGGATATTTCGATTATTAGCTAGAAGCATGCCATAATTATAACATGTTGAATAATATTGGATATTGCTATTTCTGAGCCTAGGCGAATCGCGGCGGTTGGTGATTTATACCAATAAGTAGCGATAATCATCACAGAGTGGAGCCGCAATGGATTAGCCTCCAAGCCATCACTTAGTCGGCATAAAGCCAACTGGTGCCTGTGAGGATTTGTGGCCTGAATCCTGTCCTCCTTGGCGGCAAACACATACAATAGCCATCCCTTGCACACCTTAGCCTTGAAATATATCGCCAGTGCCATGTCTTTAGCCGATTTCAAACTGGATAAAACCCCAGTTCAAGCCTTTGAGTTTCGAGGTCATCAGCTGTTTATCAAGCGCGATGATCTGCTTCATCCCAGTTTCAGTGGTAATAAGGCGCGCAAGTTCCGTTATTTCCTCGAACATGACTTTCCCGGTATCAAGCGCCTGATAGGTTATGGCTCGGCCCAGGCCAACTCACTCTACTCTATGGCGGCGCTGGCCGAACTCAAAGGTTGGCAGCTGGACTTTTATGTGGATCACCTGCCGGAATGGTTGCAGCAGCAACCCCTGGGTAACTATCGCGCCGCGTTGGAATTGGGCGCACGGGTGATTGCTGTAAAGAATACGCCCAAGGCCGAGTTGATGACCGGCATGACCCTGGAGGACTTTGTCAGGCAGCATATTGTGCCTGAGTGTGAGCACAGCCTGTTTGTTCCCGAAGGGGGGCGCTGTAGTTATGCCGAATACGGCGTGGCTCTGTTGGGCGCCGAGATTTTACAGTGGCAGCAGCAACAGGCTACCCATAACCTCAAGCTGTTTTTGCCATCGGGGACAGGTACAACAGCACTGTTTCTACAGAAGTATTTTTGTGAGCAACAGGCTGATATTGAAGTGCTGACTTGCGCCGTGGTCGGCGGAGACAGTTACCTCAAGACCCAGTTGCTTGAGTTATCGCCCGATGAGGCATTGCATCCAACTATTGTTACACCCGAACGCAAGTATCATTTTGGCAAGTGTTACCCCGAGTTTTACCAACTTTGGCAAGAGCTGGAGCAAAGCGGTATCCGCTTTGAGCTCTTGTATGATCCACTCGGCTGGCAAGTGTTGCTCGACTTCTTGCGACGTGAGGGCCACAGCCAGGTATTGTATCTGCATCAGGGGGGGCTCCTTGGCAATGAGTCCATGCTTCCCAGATACAGGCGTAAATACGGCTGATTCAGACCAGCTGGTTGCGCTTGAGGATCTTATGAGTGCGCTCAGCCAAGCGCTGCAAGGATTTGAGATCGGCAAGCCCAGGCACCTCGTCATCGAGATGGGACTCCCAAAAGCATACCTCAGTGTCCAACATCTCCAGCATTTTCTTGGAGCAACCCAGGCATTTCCCGCCGCATAGGCTGGCTTCCGGCAAGTCCAGTGGAATACAGCGCCGGATCTCGCTCAGCAATGAGCGCATCGCTTCCGTGGTATTCGGTTTAATGGAGCCGGGTTTAGTCGCTCTGCTTTTAGTGGCTGTGATGGATTGATTCAAGGCAACACCGACAGGTAAGTTTGTTAAACATCAGCTTAATTCAAGTGGAAGGGTTGGAGAATGATCTGGCGCTTGATTTACTGTTTATCGCCATTTGGTCAGGCTGCTTCCCGGGATCACGGGAAAAGGCCTTGACCAAATGTGATGTTCTACCCGATTGCTGCTGGATAACAGTCCAATCTGCCTGAGCATTCGATACAGTGAGAGGATAGGGGTATCGAGTGGGTATTTCGACAGTCTTACTTATTGGCGCTCAGCAACCACTTCATAAACTTGAGGGTTTCTGTACGCTTTGAGAAGGTTTGCTTCTTCTTGCCTTTGCTGTCGGTAAAGGCGATTGAGTTTTTGTTGATGGAAATTGAATCTACAGGGAAATTTACTGTGATTTCATGTCCGTTTACTTTGTATGACATAGGCCACACTCCTTATTTTCTGTTAGCGCCGATATTGGCGTATACAATCTTAACTATAGAAAATCCTTAGCATTTATTGCGAAAGATGCGTTGGTTGACTATTGAATGTACCCAGTTTGTCAGCCTTTATCAAGCCCCCGACAGACTGAAGTGCATACAGACACTCAGGGTGTCAGTAGAACATCAGACCATCGCCGCAGCACAGAGTTCACCACAGCTGTGTGACATTTCAATTAAACTCAGGAATTGTTAACTGAACGAATTTACTTAAGCGGCCTGGAGCGAGATGGGACGAGCTGAGGGTACCTTAATATCGTCGGCAATTATATCGACAGTTGGCTATAAGTCAAGCAGTATAAATACTGAGCCGATATATCCGGAACTACATGTTTCTGCTACTCTTTTTTGCTAAAGGTGCCAATAGCTCCCTGGTGCACTCTGGCTTGAACACAGCTTGAAGTGCTTACACCGGATGGATTGGTACCTTATCTTATAGTGGCAAGGAGCGCGTTAATGAATAGAGTGTTGATTGGCATAGGATTATTTATTCTGTTGCTCTGGCCTGGGTTGTGTCCGGCGGCCGAACCTGCACCGGAAACGCCAAGCGAGCAAAGTGCTGCAGCGGCTTATGAGTATCGCGACCCCTTGTTCAGGGATACCCCCAGAGGCGCCCTGCAGGGCTTTATGCAATACGCCAGAGAGGGGGATTACCAAACCGCGGCCGAGTATCTGGATCTGCGTTTTCTTCCCACCGGCATGACAGCGGAGCAGGGGCCGCTCTATGCCAGGCAGTTGCTGGCGATTATCGAGCGTAATCTCTGGCTCAACCCGCAAGAGCTGGATGATACCCCGGAGGGCAAAACCGACGACAAGCTGCCCGCCTATCGGGAGGGATTTGCCCGTTTGGAAGCCGAAAAAAAGGCCTATCAGCTCCTGTTGCAGCGGGTGCCTAGCTCTGAATACGGCAGTCTGTGGAAGGTTTCCAATGCCACGGTTGCCAAGCTCCCAAAACTTTACCAGGCCTTGGGCTATGGCCCTGTGGTGGAGTGGTTTATTGAGCACATTCCTGAAGGACGCCTGTTTACCCTGAATCTGTGGGAATGGGCCATGATGCTGGCCTATCTGGCGCTGGCGTTCTTATTCGTGGTACCTGTGACCTGGTTGCTGCAATGGCCGCTTTCACGTTCATCACACCCGCTCAAGGCTGAATTGGGCGCCTTTATTCGTGGCCCTCTGAGATTCTTTGCCGCTGTGGCACTCGATAGAGCCATGCTTGCCAACAGTACCTTGAGCGCTGCGATGCAGGAGATAGTCAACACAGGCTTTTTCTTTATTCTGGCCACAGTTTGGTTGATATGGGCGCTGGTGGGGCTGGCACAGAGCAGCCTTAGGGAGCGCTGGATAGCCAAGGGCAACAAACAGGCGGCCTCCTTGTTGCGACCTCTTGGAAATTTTCTGCGGGTGGCTCTGCTGAGCCTGGCGACCTTATTATGGCTTGAGCATCTGGGTTTTAATGCCGGCACTATACTGGCCGGGATGGGTATCGGGGGGCTGGCAATCGCTTTGGCCTCGAAACAGTCGATAGAAAACCTGATTGGCACCATCACCCTCTATTCGGCCGCGCCTATCAAGGTTGGCAATATTGGCAATTTCGGCGGCGTTCGCGGCACAGTGGAGGAGATAGGGCTACGCTGTACCCGCATCAGAACTCTGGATCGTTCTGTCATTCATATGCCCAACGCCAAGTTGGCCGAAATGGAGATAGAGAATATTTCAGAGCGGGAGAAAATCCGTTTCAAGACAGAGATACGTCTCGATTACAGCACAGATGCCAAACAGCTGCAGGCGATAATCAATGATATCAAAGCCTTGCTAAAGCAGCATGAGAAGGTGGACGAATCACCGATGCGGGTCACTTTCAAGGGTTTTGGCAACGCCGGGCTCGAGTTGAATGTACTGGCCTATGTCGGCACCACCAGTTTACCGGTTTATCAGGAAGTCGCCGAGGAGTTGCAGCTGGGGATAATGACGATTGTCGCCGAGCACGGCAGCAAGATGGTGCCCGTATGGCCGGTTTCGGCCTGATGCCCAAGATTGAAAACGGCAGAGGCTAAAGCCTATAGACAATGACAATAAAAAACGGTGCCCACGGCACCGTTTTTTTAAACAGATCATTCGGCTCAGACTTTATCTCAGGCCTTATCGCGATGGCAGAAATAGTCTACTGCGCGTTTTACCAGCTCAATACCTGTCTGCTCACATGGCGGCAGGCTGGCATCGCTCTGCTTCAGCGGCGTGACTCTATCACCCCATTTCAGCAGCAAGGCGGCGCTGGTGAGGCCGGCCCCAAAGGCACAGGAAAGAATATGTTGTCCTGGCTTGATCATGCCTTTTTCCAACGCATCACAGATGGCAATAGGAATGGTGGCTGCCGAAGTGTTGCCATAGTTGGCTATGTTGACGAAGGCCTTCTCTTTGGGGATCTTCATTCTGTGTACCAGAGTGTCGATGATCCTCTCGTTGGCCTGATGGGGGATAACCCAATCGACTTCCTCTTTGTCCAGACCACACTTCTCCAACACCTGGGCGCTGAGTTTGCCCATGCCGTTGATGGCGCGTTTGAAGATCTCCTGGCCATCGAATTGGATGTAGAAGTCCAGTGACTCGGCAACAAATCTGTCCATGCCTGTACCAAAGCTGGCTTTGAGAATGTCGCGGCCACCTGGATCATTGTTAAGTTCATAGCCCAGTACGCCACATGGGCTGTCTGTCGCTTCCAGTACCACGGCACCTGCACCGTCACCGAACAGTACCGCGGTTTCTCTTCTTGACCAGTCGAGGTAGAAACTCAGACGTTCGGCGCCGACCACCAGGACTTTCTTGCATTGACCACTCTTGATTTGAGCGGTTGCCAAGCCAACCCCGTAGAGAAAGCCACTGCAGGCGGCGTTGATGTCAAAGGCGGCGCAGTTGGCGCCAACATTGGCCTGTACTGTTGAGGCTATGTTGGGGATCAGTGTGTCCGGGCTGGCGGTCGCCAGGATAATCATGTCCAGTTCGCTGCCTTCGATGCCGGCGGCGGCCAGCGCATGCTGAGCGGCTACAGTGGCCAATTCCGAGGTGTTGACGTGGCTGATATGGCGCTGGCTGATCCCTGTTCTGGGTTTAATCCATTCATCGGAAGTGTCGATAAAGGTGGCCAGATCATGGTTGGTCAGTACGGCGGGGGGAACGCACTTTCCCCAGCCGGTAATAGTGGCGTACTGCATTGAATTTACTCTCAAAATAAAAAGACAGAAGCCAGATCTGTCTTTTGGACAACTAAAGCGCTATTGCTTGGAAAGGGTCGTGATTTTTCAGCTCACCTGTTGGGCTACCAATTCACGAATGGCGTTGGCAGCGTGCAGTATGTGGGCCCTCAGCAGGACCACGGCCTCATCTATTTTCTTTTGCCGACATAATTGCAGCAGATCCCTGTGATCCTGCTCGGCTCTGGGGATCCCACCTGTCAGCAACAACTGTAAGCGAATATAGCGATCACAGTTGGTGTTCAGACCATGTACGACTTCCATGGTGTGGGGACGGTTGGCGGCGCGGTACAAACTTGTGTGGAACTCTGTGTTGAGTTCGCTCCAGCTGCCCACGGCATTATCCTGTTTAAAGGCGGATTCCAGTTTGTCCAGTACGGCTTCGGCCTGACGCAGATCTTCATCCTGCAGGTTTGGAATGGCTTTGGCAAGGAGATCAGTTTCAATCAGTGCTCTGAGTTCAAATAACTCGCTGACTTGCTCCACCGACAATTCGGTAGCCGTGGCGCCTTTATGGGCTTCAAACTTGACCAAGCCTTCGGCTTCCAGTTGCAAAAGGGCTTCCCTGACCGGAATCCGGCTGACATTCATCTCTTCTGCCAGAGCGCTCTGACGCAGCGGTTCGCCGGCTGCGATTTCACCTGAAAGAATTTTCTCCCGCAGCACTTCGACCACAACCTGGGTGCGCGTTTTATGAACGATGGGCGTAGTTCGGCTCATAGATCCCGTCTTTGTATACGTTATTCGGTTTTGATCCGAATAAGACTACAGCGAATGCTCAGATAAATAAAGGGAAACCACTTGGGTTTCCCTCTGCAATGCCGCGCAAGATGTGCTTTAGAAGTAGCGTGCGCCTGGGTGTTTATCCGAAACTTGCCCCTGGTTGAAGCTGTTTGTCAGCTCAGAAGGCAGGTTTTGCAGACTCAAAGGCCTGAGAAAACGCGCCATTGCCTGAGTGCCCACCGAAGTACTGCGCAGATCTGTGCTGGCAGGGAAGGGGCCACCATGGTTCATGGCATGGCAAACCTCGACGCCCGTTGGCATCTGATTAAAAATCAGTCTGCCCACCTTGTATTGCAGTGCCTCCAAAACGTCCGGATAACCTTGTAAGTCGCTGCTGGTGGCATGGACACTGGCGGTTAACTGGCCATCGAGCGCCTGGATCACAGCGTGCAGTTCGGCTTCACTTTTGGCCGTCACCAACAGGGCGAAGGGGCCGAACACTTCTTCCATTAGATCGGGGCTGGCAAGCAAGCTCTCGGCACCGGTTTCCAACAATAGTGGCCGGGTATGATGCAGCGCCGCGGCGGCTTTACCCTGAGCCAGCAATTCAAGGGCCGGATTGGCGAGCAGCTGCTTGCTCCGGGTTTGAAATGACTCGGCAATTCCCGGGGTTAACATGGGAGCTGCCTCGGTTTCAGTGATAGCCTGACTCAGGACGCTACGGTAACGTGCAAGGGCTTTTTGGCTGGATTCGCTGTCGGCCAATGCCAGAATAAGCCCTGGGCTGGTACAGAATTGCCCCTGAGCCATCAACATCGACTGATGTTGATGGCCGGCGAGGGTTTCTGCCTCGGCTTGCAATTTACCCGGCAGCAGCAGCTGCGGGTTGATTGAGCCCAGTTCGCCATAGAAGGGAATGGGTTTGGCTCTGGCGGCGCAGCAATCGGCCAGGAACCTCCCTACCTTGAATGAGCCGGTAAAGCCTACTGCCTGAATACCGCTGTGAGATACCAGACCTATCGATAGCTCTGGCCTGCGTCCCTGCAATAGGGAAAATACGGCGCTTGGCATATCGCAGCGAGAGATAGCGCGGGCAATGGCGCGGGCCACCAGTTCACTGGTGGCCGGGTGTGCAGGATGGCCCTTGACAATCACGGGGCAACCGGCTGCCAGTGCCGAGGCACTGTCACCGCCGGCGGTGGAAAATGCCAGCGGGAAGTTGGAGGCACCGAATACGGCAACCGGCCCGAGAGGCAGCTGGGTCAATCTGAGTTCGGGTTTGGGCAGCGGCGTGCGATCGGGGTTGGCTTTGTCTATCAACAGAGGACTTGGCGTCTCTCTGAGCTCTGATGCGAACAACCTGAGCTGATTGGCGGTGCGGCCAAGTTCGCCGTTTATCCGCGCTTGTGGCAGGCCGGATTCCAGCATGGCTGCCGCCGTGATAAGCACGCTGTCGTTTTCAAGCTCGGTGGCGATGGCCTCCAGGAAGGCGGCCCTGGTTTGCGGCCGTGTTTGCCGGTACTGAACAAAGGCGGCACCGGCCGCTGTGACTGCCGCATCTATCTGGCGCTCGCCGGCTTCAGCGAAACTGAGCGCCAGCGTTTGATTGGCGACCGGGTCCAGGCTTTGAAACCGTTCGACATCTGTCTCACTCTGCCATTGCCCGGCGATTAGATGTTGGCCGGTCAGTTGTGACGCTAACTCCTTGACGAGCGCCTCACGGCGGTTGGGGATTTCTGTTGTCATGGGGTCTCCTTTAATGTGTGGGCACTTGAGTCTGGGCTATCCAGTGTTGACTGTGATGACAGCTCACAGCACCTGGAATCCATAGGCGTAAGGATCCTTATCATCCACCAGGATACTGTTGTGCCCGGTGACTCTGGCCCAACCTTGAATACTGGGCAAAATAGCCTCGAACTGGCCGACGCGGGTGGTGCCTTCGATACGGCCGATAAACTGGCTGCCAATGATGGATTCATGGGTGTAACTGTCTCCCGCGTTGAGCATGCCTTTGGCGTGCAGCTGCGCCATTCTGGCGCTGGTACCTGTGCCGCAGGGCGATCTGTCTATCGCCTTGTCACCGTAAAACACCGCATTGGCGCCATTGGATTCCGGGCTCAGACAATCGCCTGTCCACAGTACATGACTGATGCCCTGAACTGTGGCGTCATCCGGGTGAACACATTCAAGCTGCGCCCTGGCCGCTTCCCGTACCAGTGGGCTCCAGCGCAGAATATCGGCGGCGCTCCATTGCCTGAGTCCGGGAAAGTTTTCTTGCGGATCCACTATTACGTAAAAGTTGCCGCCGTAGGCCACATCGACCTTGAGGCAGCCAAGGCCGGGTACGTCGATGACTTTATCCGCATGGGCGAGATAAGCGGCAACGTTGTAGAGCTTTACCCAGTCGACTTTGGCGCCACTGCGTTGATACTCGATGCGTATTTGGCCTGCGGGCACATCGAGCAGCAGTTCACCTTCCCGGCGCGGTGTCAACAAGCCGGCTTCCAGTGCGGCGGTGACTGTGCCTATGGTGCCATGGCCGCACATGGGCAGGCAGCCACTGGTTTCGATAAACAGAATAGAGCCGTCGGCATCGGCCGAGCAGGGCGGGTAAAGAAAAGCACCGGACATCATGTCATGGCCTCTGGGTTCGAACATCAACGCCTGACGGATCCAGTCAAACTGCGAGAGAAAATGCTGGCGTTTTTCGCTCATGGTCTGGCCCTTAAGTTCAGGATGGCCACTGGTTACCAGGCGTACCGGGTTGCCACAGGTGTGGGCATCGATACAGAAAAAAGTCCCTTTGAGCATAAGTTCTCCTTGGTGCCGCTCTTGGCTCAGTCCAGATTGTACTTGTCGAGGTCTATGCGCGTTGTCAGTGCCTGCTCAAGCAGTTGCTGTACATAGGCGCGATCTTCGCCTTCCAGAGGCAATCTTGGCATGCGTACATGTTCACTGCCGCGTCCCACCAGTTCTTCGGCCAGCTTGATGCACTGTACCAGAGTCGGGATGGTGTCCAGTCTCAGCAGCGGCATAAACCAGCGATACAGCTCTCTGGCTTCCTGCAGTCGGCCGGCGCGGGCCAGGCGGTATAAGGTAACAGACTCTCTCGGGAAGACATTTGTCAGGCCGGATATCCAGCCATCGGCTCCCAGAAGCAGTGACTCGAGGGCAATATCATCGACACCGCAAAAGACGATGAAACGGTCGCCGAAGCGGCTCTGCAGTTCGGTCAGACGGCGGGTGTCTGTAGTCGATTCCTTAATGGCGACTATGTTGGGCTCTTTGGCGAGTTCGGCGGTCATTTCCAAATTGATGTCCACTCCATAGCTCACCGGGTTGTTGTAGATCATGATGGGCAGGGGGGTTGCGCGGGCGACGTGGCGGTAATGCGCCAGCACTTCTCTGTCTGTGCCGCGATAAACCACGGCGGGCAATAACATCAGGCCATCGACACCAAGAGCGGCCACATCTTTGGCGTATTCGGCAGCTTGCTCGGCACTGTGCTCGGTGCAGCCGGAGATCACTGGAATTCGCCCGGCGACGGTTTCGACTGTATGTTTGATAAAGGCGCGCTTCTCGGCCGCGCTCAAAGAGGCGTTCTCGCCCACAGTGCCCAGCGCTATGATGCCGTCAATACCGTCGTGGATCAGGGCTTCCAGCATACGGCGATTGGAGTCAAAGTTGATTGAGCCATCGGCATTGAATTGGGTTGAAATTGCAGGATACACCCCTTGCCAGTTTGGTTTCATGGTACAGACCTCTTGTTGATTTAGTTGTCGTTCTTTATCCCTTGCGGGCTAACAGCTGTGGATATTGTCAGAGATAAAGTATATTGTATACAAAAATATTTAACTAAACACAATCAGTGATCGTGGTGCTTGGGAAAAGCGTTTCGTTATTTAAGGCTTTTGGCTGCCCGGCGCAGGGAGAAAACAGATGAACAGCAAACAAGATGGCACAGTGTCCTCAAAGGGAGAACTGACGGTTTTAGGGGGCGGCATAGTCGGGCTTTGCTGCGCCATAGCCGCGCAAAAGCAGGGATTCAAGGTGAGCCTGTTGGATAAAGATGAGCCGGGGCGAGGGGCCTCTTTCGGTAATGCCGGACATTTTGCCACCGAGCAGATGTTTCCGCTGGCGTCTTTCTCTCTTGTGCCTCGGCTCCCTGGAATGTTGCTGGACCCGCAAGGCCCGTTTCGGATCCGTCCCGGGTATTTTTTCAAAGCTTTGCCTTGGTTTTGCCGCTTTATGGCCAATATGTTGCCCGCCAAGCGACGTAAAAATGGTGCGGCGATCGCGGCTTTGAACCGTGAAGCCATAGGCGCCATGCGTCGGTTGCTGGCACAAGCCGAGGCCAGCGAGTTGATGTGTGAAAACGGCAGCCTGCTGTTGTTCGAGCGGGATGGAAAAGCTGCCCGGCAGGAGTATGAGGCCTATACCAAGGCCGGTGTGGCGGTGAAGCTATTGAGTGGTGATGAAGTCAGGCGGCTTGAGCCTTCGCTGTCCGGCAATATCAAGGCTGCACTGTTTTTCACTGAGGTGGCGCATACGCCATCGCCTTTTGAACTCTGCAAGCGTTTGGAGTTGCACTTCAAGGCACTCGGTGGGCAGGTACTGCGCGCCGAGATCGATAAATTGCAGCCGGACAAGCAAGGTGTCCGCCTCGGTGACAGTCAGGGGCAATCCTGGCACTGCGACAGACTGTTACTCTGCTGCGGCGCCTGGTCCAAACCCCTGGTGCAGCAATTGGGCCATGAGGTGCCGCTGGATACCGAACGCGGTTATCACCTGATGATGCCGCAAGTCAGCGGTTTGTCTCGCCCTGTGGCGTCGTTCGAGCGTAAGTTTATCATTACCCCAATGCGCGGCGGTACCCGTTTGGCCGGCACTGTGGAGTTCGGCGGGCTCAAGGCGCCCATGGATCCCTCCAGGGCCGATTGTTTGCTGCCCCATGCCCAGGCGCTGCTGCCAAAGGTATTTTCCTCTGCCAGTGCCGAACAAGGTGAGCGCTGGATGGGGTTCAGACCCTCTTTGCCGGATAGTTTGCCGATACTGGGAGCGAGCTTGAAGCAGAAGGGCGTTTGGTTTGCCTTTGGTCATCAACATCTTGGGCTGACCTGGGCGGCGATAACGGCAGAGTTGCTGGCCAGCGAGTTTGATGGTGACGAGCCGGCGTTATCACTGCATCCTTACCGGATTGACAGGTTTTGAGCCCGGGAGCCTGTTCACATTCAAATGCAAAATAGAAAAACGGCGCCGAGGCGCCGTTTTTGCCGATGGGAGCGAGTGGGTCAGTCTTTGAGGCCGTGCATCATGTCGACGCCGGTATTACGTCCCTCGGCGTGACAAACGGCGCAGCTCTCGCTGCCACTCTGATAGACAGGGCCGCCGCTGGCATCTTTGCGGAAAACACCGCCGAAGGCTTCGGCATGGCTGGCCCATTTTTCCACTTGGATATGACAGCCACCACAGGCTGCAACCGTGGGAGAATACTCGGCGATTTGGCCTTTCTCGGTTGCGCCGGGAGTGGCAACCAACACGGAGGCGCTCTGACTCAGGCCATCCAGCGTAAGCTGGCCCTTGATATGACAGGCGCGGCAATCACTGGCCGGTTTCGGATAGGTGGCCGCCTCTCTGTCGGCGCCCATTCCGGCCACAGTGCGGGTACCACTGTGCAGCGAATGCACCATTTCCCTGTAGTTCAGACTGTTGTTCAGGGTACGGATCGCTTTTATTTGATCCATGCCAGGAGTGTGTTTCAGTCCGGCATTCAGGTACATGTTAGTGCCATTGTTGTGGCAGTCGTTGCAGCTCTTGTCGGTCAGGGCCGTAGCTCCTTGAGGCGCATGACAACTGCCGCAGCTGTCATTGCCCGGCTGGAAGCGGCTCGCCAGAGTATGAGCGCTGACAACCCGCTGCTGCATGTCGCTGTCATGACAGCGCCGACAGGCAGCCTCATCGGCAAGGGCTTTATTACTCGCCGCAGAGCCTGTGAGTGACAAGGGGTTATCGGCAATCACCTCGATGCGGGTAGCGCTTGTATCACAAGCCACAGCAAAGCCTGTCGCGGGATCGGCGCAGACAAGCAGTTTGGCTTGCACCCGAGTCTTGTCCGGCTCACCAAAGTCCGCTGCCTGAAGCGGGCCTATGGCAGCGCTGAGGCTGTGTCCCTGCATGGCCAGGCTGACATCGGCCCCAGGGTTGGCCAAATTCCAAATTTTGCGCTGACCGTTGTTGAGCGGGCGATTGGCAGGTTCGGGATCGCCACTGACCGTTAACCACAATGACTCTATGGCCGGATCGCCTGCAGGCAGACGGCCTTGGCTGCGAAAATCCAGGCTGATACTCAGCTTGTCGCCATCAATAGCGGCGGAGGAAAGCGCAAAGGCATACTCCTGTTTGATGAGTTTGCTTGTCCTGCCAAGGCTCAGGTGGATTTTACCCGCGCCCTCTGGGTTGCTGGCATCCGGATGGCAGCCTGAGCAGCTTTGTTGCCAGCCTCTGGGGAAGAGTTCTCTATCGTGGAATAAAGCACTGGCGCTACCATTCCAGCCCTCGGGGGCATCCTTACTGTGGCAGCTCAGGCAGCTGTTATTGCCGGGAATAAAGTAGTGGTTGGCCTGCGGCGCCGCATCGGGAATATGACAGCTGTTACAATCCTTGATATCACCGGGATAGTGCAATTGGCTGTAGTCATATTCATGGCCCTGATAGCCAACGACCTTGTACTCGCCATGGTGAATTTTGTGAGTCAGGGTCGCCATATCAAGCGCCGAGCCGGTTTCTGGGTCGCCCGAGTAACTGGTGTGACACATGACGCAGCCTTCAAAGGCAAAACGCTTGCTGCCGTGCATCAACAAACGCGCCTCACTGTTATCCCTGTCACTGCCGTGGCAGCGATAGCAGGCCTGCTGCTGATCTATCAATATCCGGCTGTCTTCGGCAGCGGCGGCTTGGCCGGTTGCCGGAATAAAGTCATAGACACTGTTGATCAGCATGCTGCTCAGAGAGCTGTCTGCAGCGGGCTTGAGTTCCAGATAGACCCTGTGAGTCTTGTCACTCTCGTAATGGGTATCGAGCCCTTCAAAGCTTGGGTATTGATTGAGCGTCTTGCTGAATTGATAGCGGTAACGCCCCTGGCCCAGGCTCTGTAGGCAGTCGAGTTTGCAGTCACTCTCAATCCCGGCTTGCCACTGCGCTGCGGCCTGGGCTGTGGCACCTGTACCCGGCTCAACCAGTTTATTGATATAGCTTATCCATTGGGGAGCGCGGCTTATCTCATAGCGTCCCTCTGCTGGCCTTGTATCGCCGTACATGGGTTGAGCACTGCCCAGCTTGGCTATGCCCATGGCCAAGGCTGATACCTGCTCCAGTTGTTCCAGTCCGGTCACGGCAACGCCGTTGGCGTCGCTTAAGAAAAAGTCGACCGAAACCCGGGTTTGCTCATCTATGGTTACGGCTTCGATATTGGCCTGCAGTGATTTGGCTTTGGCAATATTGATCCCCACTTCTCCCGGAGGACCCACCTGGCCGTCATCGCCATCGGAACATGCAGCCAATAAGCAAACCACCAGTGGGGATAGTTTCCACCAGGCGTTTTTAGGCTTGAATTTCATCATTTCCCATTCCTTTATGTTTTAGATTCTGTCGGGATGTCTAATTAGGAATGTATGCAGGCCTTAATCTATTTAATTTGAATAATTTATCTGTGACCATCGTCAATTTGTTCCAGCTATAACTGATAAGCGTAGGTTTGGTCTAAGTTGTTTTTTCTGATTTTTTAAAGAGTGAAAAATTAATATTTGATTTGAGTTTTAGTTAATGAGTTTGGTCGGTTAGCCTGTGAGTAAATGTGACTCAGATTGGGAAAAAATGTCTGGATTTAATTAGCATGAATTGTCGGGTATTTGGTGTATGCATATTTAAATAATATTTCTTAAACTAATTAAGGAACGCAATATGATTACCAGACGAGGAATGCTGAAAGGGAGTATGGGAGCAGCCGTAGGCACTGTCTATGGTGGAACGCTCATCAGCTTTCTTACCGGTTGCGGCAGTGACAATGACAGCGATGAAAAGGTTGAGGTGTTACCCGGTGGCTTGATGGTGGTTAATCCGGTTATCTGCGTCAGTTGCCGTCGCTGTGAAATCGCCTGTGGCTGGAACCATGAAGGCGATTGCAGCCCAACCCTGGCAAGGGTCAAAGTCGAACACAACATGAACTATGGGCCTCATGGTGTGCAGTTTAATTACACAGAGCAGCGAGGGGAATGCGGCGATCGCACTGTGGTTCCTGCCACCTGTCGTCATTGTGAAGTTTGTACACAGGTATGTCCGCAGCAGGCCATTTCAACTCATCCGGAAACCGGCGCTAAAGTGATAGATGAAAAGCGCTGCGTTGGCTGTGGTTATTGCGCCGATAAATGTCCACAACAAGTGATTAAAGTCGTACGCAGCAAAATGAAAGCCGTGAAATGCGACCTGTGTCAGGGCGAGCCGGCCTGTGCCCAGGTTTGTCCTACAGGTGCGATTAAATTTTATACCTGGGAACAGGCGGAAGTCGCGCTCGAACAATATGAAAAATATACTGGCCTGATCGGTTAATGAGGTAATTAAAAATGACAGATAAACTTGGCGGATGGGCTGGTAAAGTATTAAGGGTTAATTTAACAACCGGCAATATTACGACAGAATCAACAAATAAATATCATGACTATATAGGTGGTATGGGGATAGGCTACAAGATCCTTTGGGATGGCCATAAAGATAATATCAAGGCCACAGATCCTGAAAATATTATTGTATTCTCCGCCGGCCCGCTAACTGGTTCTGGGGTGATCTGTACGGGTCGTACCACTATAACTTCCCGCAGCCCGGTGATTAAAGATCATCTGATTTCTGATGGACATTTCGGTGGTCACTTTTCACCGGCAATGAAATATGCCGGATTTGATGCCATCGCCATTGAAGGCCGCGCCGCCGCACCGGTATGGCTCAGGGTTGAAGACGGCAAAGTCACGCTGGAATCGGCTGTCGCGCTCTGGGGCAAGGGGATTTTTGATACCCACGCCATGATAGCTGAAATGATGGGCCCCAATGCCCAGGTGGCTGCCATAGGCCAGGCGGGGGAGAATCAGGTGCCCCTGTCAGTGATTATGACTCAGGGTGGACACTCAGCCGGAGGTCATGGCGCCGTGCTCGGGTCAAAGAACTTCAAAGGGATTGGCATCATAGGTACAGGGGCCGTGGCCATTGCCGCCGATAATGCCAACATGCGTCGGCTCGATGACCATATTCTGGGGATTATAGGCGCCAATAACCAAGGGGTTGTGCCATCTACTCCCCAGTCCTGGGCCGAATATTCCAATAGTGGTAGTCGCTGGAAGGCGCGTCCCGGGCTTAAATGGGGGCAATCGGATCAACAGATTGAGCTGGGCGAGGTACCCTGGAATGAACGTAACAAGGTAGGCTTCCGTACCTCAATGGCCGAGATGTACTTCGGTGAAGAGTACGCCAACAAGTGGATGAAGCGTACCGGTGGTTGTCATGCCTGCCCCATTCGCTGCTTCTGTGAGCTCAAGGTGCCTGAGCTGAAACAGAAATATGGTCGTAAGAGCGAGCATATCTCCAACGTCTGTATGGGATTCCTGGCGCCTCAGTATCTGATGGATACCAAGAAAGGTTCGGAAGAGCACGCTATGACAGGTGCTCTGGGCGGCAACCTGATCGACGATTACGGCATCTGGTGTAACTACGGCCTGATTTCGCACCTGTTCAAGTACCTCAAAAAACACGATATGTTCCAATATCTGTTGCCTAAAGAGGAGTTTGACAGCATCCCATGGGATCTGTGGGACAAGAAAGATCCGGCGTTTCTTATCGATTTTTACCGCCGCATAGCCTATCGCGAAGGGGAAATTGCCCATATGGCCGATGGCATGTCGGATCTGATTGAACGCTGGAAACTGGATGGGCGTAACCCGGATCTCGGTTATTGGGATATTCACAAAGAATCCTCGGTGAAAATTTTCAATAAGAAGACCAACGCCGCCGTGCACCATGCCAGTGAGACCGCAGGGCAGGTGGGCACCCTGATCAACATGGTGTTCAACCGCGATGCCCAGTGTCACTCCCATATCAATATTGTTAACTGTGGCTTGCCTCAGGACATGATAGAAACCATAGCCGCCGAATTCTGGGGCGAAGGGGCCTTCGATAAGGTGAAATGGTATACCCCAATCAACCCGGCCAAGGTTAAGTTTGCCAAGTGGTCTTTGGTAAAAAACGTGCTGCACGATTCATTGACTCTCTGTAACTGGATGTTCCCCTTGCTGGCTTCGCCGGACAAGAATCGCAACTACCGTGGAGACAGCACCATAGAATCCCAGATGTTCTCTCTGGTCACAGGCAAGGAAGTGACTGAGACTGAGCTCGACTTTATGGCCGAGCGGGTACTGCATCTGCACCGAGCGCTGACCATCATTCAAATGAATGAGATGAATATGCGCAATGAGCACGATGTGCTTTGCGACTGGGTTTACGACCTGGACCCCGACAAGGCTTTTGGCGATGAAGGCACCATCAAGATGGACAGGGACGATATTCAAAAGGCGTTGGATATGTTCTATGACGATTTTGGTTGGGACAGGCAAACCGGGGCACCACTGAGATCAACCCTGGAAAAATTCGGCCTGGGTTACGCCGCCGATGCGCTGGAGGCCCGTGGCTTGTTGCCGGGATAAAGCATGCTGGAACTGGTGGATTTTATCCGGTTGTTCAGCCAACACGGACGCCTGGTTTCCCTGCCGCAGCTGTTGGCTGTGGCGGGGGATGACTCAGAGAATACTGTGGATGCGGTGCAAGAATATATCCGTTTGATCCTGGCGCCTGAACACAGGGATCTGAAGATGCGCATATCTGAGGATGAGCACTTCTTCTATTCAGACCGTTACATGGTAGACAGCTATGCCAACCGTTGGTTGGCACTGCAACGCGGGGAGGTTGCCGCGACTCTGGCGCAGCAGATACGCGAAGCCAGTTGTCGCCATACCGCGGTGCTTGAGGCTTCAGTTTTGGGGTTTCCCCCCTACAACCTGGATGCCGAAGCGCAGCAGGCGCTGCGACAACAGTTGCTGGCGATGCCGGAATATGACGACATACGTTATGACACCGGCCGCGATGGCAAGGGGTATTACTTTTCTACCGATGGCCTGAGTCCTGAATATGCCAGAGTGCTTGCAGACTACGACCCGTTTGAATGGTCATGCTGAGCCCGGAAGTCTGATGTCTCCCTGCGGGCGTGCTCCCGAACATCAGGCACCCGGGGTCAGCGCCCATCTCCCACCCCGGGCCTGAATGCCCGGGTTTTTCTTATCCTATGTCCTGAAGCCCACGACATAAGTTTGTTACCACAGTGCATTTTGCCCCAATGAGTGGAATAATATCGCTATTCGCTTTCTGGGAGGCAAACAGTGAACCGAGCGGTTTTTTTGGATAGAGATGGTGTAATCAATGTCGATCACGGCTATGTGCACCAAATAGATGATTTTGAATATATCGAAGGCGTCTTCGATGCTTGTCTGGCGTTGAAACGACAAGGCTATAAGCTGGTGGTGGTGACCAATCAGTCGGGGATTGCCCGTGGGCTCTACACTGAAGAGCAGTTTGCCAGCCTGACCGAATGGATGGATTGGAACTTTGCCGACAAGGGCGTGGATCTCGATGGTATCTATTACTGCCCGCACCATCCGGAGAAGGGCATAGGTGAATACAAGCAGGATTGTGACTGCCGTAAACCCAAGGCCGGAATGATCAATAGTGCTGCCAGTTTTCTTAAGCTGGATCTTGCTGCCAGTGTAATGGTCGGTGACAAGGCCGATGATATGCGCGCCGCCAAAGCGGCGGGGATCCCGGTGCGGATCCTGGTCAGAAGTGGCAAAGAGGTGACTCAGGAAGCCATGGATGAGGCGAGCGTAGTACTGGATAGCATTGCCGATGTCCCCCAATATTTGGCATCACAGGCCTGAGTTGGTCGATTACCAAGCGTCTTGGCGCAATAGTGAACACTTGAAGGCTTTGGTAAGAAAAATCGCCTTTTGGGGGTTGCGCAAAAATTCAGGCTCCCTATAATGCGCAACCACTGACCCACGACAGGGTCTGGAAGTCAAAGATTCAAGCATCGAATGCTTTAAGTTGAAATGCTTGGCTGGCTTCTTTTGCTCTTTAACAATCTATCAAGCAATCTGTGTGGACACTCACAGGCATTGAGAAATCGACAAAACGATTTAACTCGATGAAGAGTGTTCATACGAACAGAATTCATTGAGCAGAACCTTCGGGTTCAACCAAAACTTTAATTGAAGAGTTTGATCATGGCTCAGATTGAACGCTGGCGGCAGGCCTAACACATGCAAGTCGAGCGGTAACATTTCAAAAGCTTGCTTTTGAAGATGACGAGCGGCGGACGGGTGAGTAATGCCTGGGAATTTGCCCATTTGTGGGGGATAACAGTTGGAAACGACTGCTAATACCGCATACGCCCTACGGGGGAAAGCAGGGGACCTTCGGGCCTTGCGCTGATGGATAAGCCCAGGTGGGATTAGCTAGTAGGTGAGGTAAAGGCTCACCTAGGCGACGATCCCTAGCTGGTCTGAGAGGATGATCAGCCACACTGGGACTGAGACACGGCCCAGACTCCTACGGGAGGCAGCAGTGGGGAATATTGCACAATGGGGGAAACCCTGATGCAGCCATGCCGCGTGTGTGAAGAAGGCCTTCGGGTTGTAAAGCACTTTCAGCGAGGAGGAAAGGGTGTAAGTTAATACCTTACATCTGTGACGTTACTCGCAGAAGAAGCACCGGCTAACTCCGTGCCAGCAGCCGCGGTAATACGGAGGGTGCGAGCGTTAATCGGAATTACTGGGCGTAAAGCGTGCGCAGGCGGTTTGTTAAGCGAGATGTGAAAGCCCCGGGCTCAACCTGGGAACCGCATTTCGAACTGGCAAACTAGAGTCTTGTAGAGGGGGGTAGAATTCCAGGTGTAGCGGTGAAATGCGTAGAGATCTGGAGGAATACCGGTGGCGAAGGCGGCCCCCTGGACAAAGACTGACGCTCAGGCACGAAAGCGTGGGGAGCAAACAGGATTAGATACCCTGGTAGTCCACGCCGTAAACGATGTCTACTCGGAGTTTGGTGTCTTGAACACTGGGCTCTCAAGCTAACGCATTAAGTAGACCGCCTGGGGAGTACGGCCGCAAGGTTAAAACTCAAATGAATTGACGGGGGCCCGCACAAGCGGTGGAGCATGTGGTTTAATTCGATGCAACGCGAAGAACCTTACCTACTCTTGACATCCAGAGAACTTTCCAGAGATGGATTGGTGCCTTCGGGAACTCTGAGACAGGTGCTGCATGGCTGTCGTCAGCTCGTGTTGTGAAATGTTGGGTTAAGTCCCGCAACGAGCGCAACCCCTATCCTTACTTGCCAGCGGGTAATGCCGGGAACTTTAGGGAGACTGCCGGTGATAAACCGGAGGAAGGTGGGGACGACGTCAAGTCATCATGGCCCTTACGAGTAGGGCTACACACGTGCTACAATGGTCAGTACAGAGGGTTGCGAAGCCGCGAGGTGGAGCTAATCCCATAAAGCTGGTCGTAGTCCGGATTGGAGTCTGCAACTCGACTCCATGAAGTCGGAATCGCTAGTAATCGTGGATCAGAATGCCACGGTGAATACGTTCCCGGGCCTTGTACACACCGCCCGTCACACCATGGGAGTGGGCTGCACCAGAAGTAGATAGCTTAACCTTCGGGAGGGCGTTTACCACGGTGTGGTTCATGACTGGGGTGAAGTCGTAACAAGGTAGCCCTAGGGGAACCTGGGGCTGGATCACCTCCTTACCTAAGCGATAATTGGTGTTTGTTGAGTGTTCACACAGATTGCTTGATAAAAGAAGTAGAGCATGGGGGTCTGTAGCTCAGGTGGTTAGAGCGTTCGCCTGATAAGCGAGAGGTCGGTAGTTCGAGTCTACTCAGACCCACCAATTCTTCCGCTATTCTGCGTTAAACAGGTCGTTGTTTACTCCAGTAAACTTCCTCCCTGTTTGCCTTGACTAGCGTTGAAGAAATGAACAGGTCAATGTTCAAGACTGTTTGCGAGAGATTTTTATTGAGTTCGAGGCAGCCGAGCGATGAGTGAAGGAGTTTAGTTAACTAAATGACTGAGCGAAGAGGCGAAGGCTAACAACGAAATCGGTAAAAAGAACCGCAAAGAAACGGGGCTATAGCTCAGCTGGGAGAGCGCCTGCCTTGCACGCAGGAGGTCTGCGGTTCGATCCCGCATAGCTCCACCACTTCCCTTGGAAGTGCTGGAACCGTCACTCTACAAAGGACGAGAGACGCCAAAGATAAGTCAGTATTTATCTTTGGCTTTTTTAAGCCCGCTCTTTAACAATTTGGAAAGCTGATAGTAGACATCAAAACCTCTCTTCGGAGTGGATTTGATGCATACAAATTGAGTTCTCAAACACTTCAATCAAGTGTTTTGGAAATTCTTCAAGGCGAGTCCACTTCCTTAACCCGGAGGTGAGACAAGTAAACCTAAGCTGGTTGCAATACAATCCGATGAAAACTCATCCGGGTTGTATGGTTAAGCGACCAAGCGTATACGGTGGATGCCTTGGCAGTCAGAGGCGATGAAGGACGTAGTAACTTGCGAAAAGCGTTGGTGAGCTAGTAACAAGCATTTGAGCCAGCGATGTCCGAATGGGGAAACCCGGCAGCATAAGCTGTCATCACTAAGTGAATACATAGCTTAGTGAGGCGAACGAGGGGAACTGAAACATCTAAGTACCCTTAGGAAAAGAAATCAACCGAGATTCCCCAAGTAGCGGCGAGCGAACGGGGATTAGCCCTTAAGTCTTTGGGGTGTTAGTGGAATGTGTTGGAAAGCACAGCGGCACAGGGTGATAGCCCCGTACATGTAAACTAACCAGAGATGAAATCGAGTAAGGCGGCACACGTGATATGTTGTCTGAATATGGGGGGACCATCCTCCAAGGCTAAATACTCCTGACTGACCGATAGTGAACCAGTACCGTGAGGGAAAGGCGAAAAGAACCCCTGTGAGGGGAGTGAAATAGAACCTGAAACCGTATACGTACAAGCAGTGGAAGCGGTTCTTGAGACCGTGACTGCGTACCTTTTGTATAATGGGTCAGCGACTTACATTTAGTAGCGAGGTTAAGCGAATAGCGGAGCCGTAGGGAAACCGAGTGTTAACTGCGCGTATAGTTGCTAGGTGTAGACCCGAAACCCGGTGATCTAGCCATGGGCAGGTTGAAGGTTGAGTAACATCAACTGGAGGACCGAACCGACTAATGTTGAAAAATTAGCGGATGACTTGTGGCTGGGGGTGAAAGGCCAATCAAACCGGGAGATATCTGGTTCTCCTCGAAAGCTATTTAGGTAGCGCCTCGGACGAACACCTTTGGGGGTAGAGCACTGTTAAGGCTAGGGGGTCATCCCGACTTACCAACCCTTTGCAAACTCCGAATACCAAAGAGTGCTATCCGGGAGACAGACGGCGGGTGCTAACGTCCGTCGTCAAAAGGGAAACAACCCAGACCGTCAGCTAAGGTCCCAAAGTAATTGCTAAGTGGGAAACGATGTGGGAAGGCTTAGACAGCTAGGATGTTGGCTTAGAAGCAGCCATCATTTAAAGAAAGCGTAATAGCTCACTAGTCGAGTCGGCCTGCGCGGAAGATGTAACGGGGCTAAGCAATTCACCGAAGCTACGGGTACTGATGCTTGCATCAGTGCGGTAGAGGAGCGTTCTGTAAGCCGTTGAAGGCGAAGGGGTAACCCACGCTGGAGGTATCAGAAGTGCGAATGCTGACATGAGTAACGATAAAGGGGGTGAAAAACCCCCTCGCCGAAAGACCAAGGGTTCCTGTCCAACGTTAATCGGGGCAGGGTGAGTCGACCCCTAAGGCGAGGCTGAAAGGCGTAGTCGATGGGAAACGGGTTAATATTCCCGTACTTCTGCTAACTGCGATGGAGAGACGGAGAAGGCTAGGCCGGCGCGGCGTTGGTTGTCCGCGTTTAAGGTAGTAGGTGGTGTGCTTAGGCAAATCCGGGCACACATACACTGAGAGCTGACGACGAGTCCCTACGGGGATGAAGTGGTTGATGCCATGCTTCCAGGAAAATCTTCTAAGCTTCAGGTTAGCAGGAATCGTACCCCAAACCGACACAGGTGGTCGGGTAGAGAATACCAAGGCGCTTGAGAGAACTCGGCTGAAGGAACTAGGCAAAATGGTACCGTAACTTCGGGAGAAGGTACGCTCCTGTTGGTGATGAGACTTGCTCTCTGAGCTGACGGGAGTCGCAGATACCAGGTGGCTGCAACTGTTTATCAAAAACACAGCACTGTGCAAAATCGCAAGATGACGTATACGGTGTGACGCCTGCCCGGTGCCGGAAGGTTAATTGATTGGGTTATCTTCGGAGAAGCTCATGATCGAAGCCCCGGTAAACGGCGGCCGTAACTATAACGGTCCTAAGGTAGCGAAATTCCTTGTCGGGTAAGTTCCGACCTGCACGAATGGCGTAATGATGGCCACGCTGTCTCCAGCCGAGACTCAGTGAAGTTGAAATTGCGGTGAAGATGCCGTATACCCGCGGCTAGACGGAAAGACCCCGTGAACCTTTACTATAGCTTGGCACTGAACATTGACCCTACATGTGTAGGATAGGTGGGAGACTATGAAGATGAGACGCCAGTCTTGTTGGAGTCAACCTTGAAATACCACCCTTGTAGTGTTGATGTTCTAACCTGGGCCCCTAATCGGGGTTAGGGACAGTGCCTGGTGGGTAGTTTGACTGGGGCGGTCTCCTCCCAAAGAGTAACGGAGGAGCACGAAGGTTGGCTAAGTACGGTCGGACATCGTACGGTTAGTGTAATGGCATAAGCCAGCTTAACTGCGAGACAGACACGTCGAGCAGGTGCGAAAGCAGGTCATAGTGATCCGGTGGTTCTGAATGGAAGGGCCATCGCTCAACGGATAAAAGGTACTCCGGGGATAACAGGCTGATACCGCCCAAGAGTTCATATCGACGGCGGTGTTTGGCACCTCGATGTCGGCTCATCACATCCTGGGGCTGAAGTCGGTCCCAAGGGTATGGCTGTTCGCCATTTAAAGTGGTACGCGAGCTGGGTTCAGAACGTCGTGAGACAGTTCGGTCCCTATCTGCCGTGGGCGTTGGATGATTGAGGGGAGCTGCTCCTAGTACGAGAGGACCGGAGTGGACGAACCGCTGGTGTTCGGGTTGTCATGCCAATGGCATTGCCCGGTAGCTACGTTCGGAATCGATAACCGCTGAAAGCATCTAAGCGGGAAGCGAGCCCCAAGATGAGTCATCCCTAGGGCCTGGAGCCCTCTGAAGAGCCGTTCGAGACCAGGACGTTGATAGGCAGGGTGTGTAAGCGTTGCGAGGCGTTGAGCTAACCTGTACTAATGACTCGAGAGGCTTAACCATACAACCCAGATGGGTTTTACGGACTTGAAGAAGTCGATACTTGATTGAAGTTTGAACTCAAGCTCTGAAAAGAGCACAGCCAAGAATACCGGTCGCTTAGCTCAGCCGGGAGAGCACCTCCCTTACAAGGAGGGGGTCACTGGTTCGATCCCAGTAGCGACCACCATATTTCAAAGCAACAGCTTTCTGAATTTAGGAATGAATTTATCAAATACATCCCTGTATTTGACCCTAACGGGCCGCGCTAAAGCGCGTTTAAAATTTGTTCCATACAATTTTATGTCTGGTGACAATAGCATTGTGGTCCCACCTGATCCCATCCCGAACTCAGAAGTGAAACGCAATCGCGCCGATGGTAGTGTGGGGTCTCCCCATGTGAGAGTAGGTCATCGCCAGACGCCACTTTGGTTTTCACTTTTTAGAAAAGTGAAGACAAGACAGTAACGATGGATCCCCAGCACTTTGTGTTGGGGATTTTTCGTTTTAATTGCATTTTGAAATGTCCACTCTCACATGGGGAAGATAAAGAGTCCGAACGCAGTGAGGCACAATCCCATGTGGAGTAGGGTGAGGTTGTCGCGTTTATCAAACTCAGTTTGATGCGACAGACGAACGCGGAGAGCTTGCTCGAAGCTGGCCATCGCCAGACGCCCCATTTTATTTTCACTTTTTAAAAAAGTGGAGACAAAACAGTAACAAAAGAGCCCTAGCTGAATGCTAGGGCTTTTTTGTTTGTCTCGCTTCCAGCGAGCACGACTTAACATGCAGCCCAAAGCTGCTGGCGCAGTGTGTGCCCCTCAGCTCGCAGCCAAGCTGCTTCGCGCTACAGCCATCTATCAAGCTGTGCTTGATGAGCAGATGTCTTTCGCCCCCATGTGAGATGGTGCTGTGGAGATATTGAGAATAGATTGACCCGCTTGTCTGGGCAGATTTATCCAGTCTCTGGAGCACAGAGATTTCACCCGACCAGTATCATCTATAAAGGTATTCGAGGCTTAAGTCGAGAAGGGTTTATCTCGCTTCCAGCGAGCATGACTTTCATGGCAGTCATATACTTCAGCTCGCCGTGGTGCAGTTTCATGTCACAAGCACTCATCAAAACCTGTTGTCATATGCTATCAATCCAAAGGCTTTAAGATGTTACTGGTGGCTTTATGATACAGCTAACTGTCATGGACAGGCTTTTCCTTTATAATTAACAATTTGATGCTTTCATATATTCTTGGTTAAGAATGAGGAGTCGAGCTTGCTGACCAAAATTCTGCTGACGGCCTTGGTATTGGTACTGGCGTGGACCATGCTCAAGCGAAGGGCAAGCCCTGAAGTGAGGCAGAAGGAGATTGCCGAGCCTTTGCCCCTGTTCAAACGCTTTCTGGTCCCTGGAGCCGTGGGCGTTACCTTGATACTGGCCTGCGGCTTTTTTGCCTGGCAATGGTTTGATGGTTATCAGGTGGTTTCCGTGACCTTGGTTTCACCCAAGGAGGAGCGGCGGGAAGTTTATCAGGTGCGCAAGAAAGATATCTCAACTAATGAATTGGTTACCGTGGATGGACTTAGGATCCGCCTTTCCAGTGAGGAGCGTTTGATGATAGCCGAGAAAAGTGTTCCCTGACGCCATTGAGCACTTTCCATTAATGGCTTATCAGGTAAACTAGGCACATTTTTTTGCCGGGCATTTCTTTCTACGGCACGGCTATCTTCAGGAGGACCCATGATTACTGCATACACCTATCAGGATCAGCAGCTTAAAATTATTGAGCTGACAATAGAAGAGGGTCTTCCGGAGCAAACCCTGTGGTTGGATCTCTACAAGCCGGATGATGATGAACGGGATTGGTTGAGTCGTTACTCGGTGGAAGAGGTACCCGACGAGGAAGATATCAATGAGATTGAAGCCTCGGCACGTTTCTATCAAAACAAAGACGGCTTGCATATCAACTCTCTGTTTCCGCAGCGGGTTGGCCAAGATGTTCGTGGTGTCAACGTCTCATTCAACCTGCGCAGCCGGTTTTTGGTCACCATACGTGAAGAGGATGTCGGTCTTATTCGTTTGCTGCGTAACTATTTGCGCCTCGGACGCATCATGGTGGCCACGCCTCAAGCGCTGTTTATCGAGCTCTTTAACCTCAAGGTAGAGTACCTATCTGACTTGATTGAAGATGTTTACACTGTGCTGGAAAACGTTGGTGAGCAGGTGTTTGAGAGTAATGAACTCGATGATGTGTTTAAGCTGATCACCTTGCAGGAAGACTCCAACGGCAAGATACGTTTGAGTCTACTCGATACCCAAAGGTCTCTGCGTTACATACAGAAGTATTACCGTAAAGAATTGGCCGAAGATGAGCTCAAGGAGATCCGCGAGATGTTGTCGGACATCGAATCTCTTATGCCTCACAGTCAGTTTATCTTCGACAAACTCAACTTCTTATTGGATGCTGCCATGGGTTTCAGTGGCTTGCAGCAAAACAAGATCATTAAAATCTTCTCGGTTGCGGCCGTGGTCTTTCTGCCGCCAACCCTGATTGCCAGTAGCTACGGGATGAACTTCAGAGAGATGCCTGAGCTTGAGTGGTACTTCGGTTACCCCATGGCGCTGGTGATGATGTTGGCCAGTGCGGCAGGCACTTACCTGTTCTTCCGCCGCAAAGGCTGGTTGTAACGTTGGCAACTCTGGTTAAGTGCTTTAGCACCTTGGTTACAGGGGCTTACGCCTTAGTGGTATCACCTGAGCCTTGTGATCTCTGTACTGGTCCGGTGCTTCCAACACGCTCGCCAACGCGGCGAACTTGTGGCGCATAATGCGGATGCTGACCAGGCATCTGTGATAGGGGTTATTGCAGCGTGCCAGACTCTGCTGCAGGTGGTGTTTAATGGTTCTGAGCTGGTCCTGGTTGGAGTCGGAACCATTGATCAACTCATCACTCAAACGCTCCTGTAGCTTGTCCAATTCTTCCGGCTGGTTTTGAGCCAGCCACATCAAGGTGTCAAAATCCGGTAGTTCTGTCATTGCCGGCCTCCGCCTGTGAGGGGTGAGCCTGGTTTCAGGCTACCCAAATCCAGGTTGCAACAACAAGATTAGTTCAGTCTAACTATGATGGCGATAATGACTTTGGTTATATAGGCCGAAGGGCTCAGCCTTTGCTTTCGCTGCCGAAGTAATAGCTGACCCGTTCTCTGGGATTGAGATACTTGAAGATTTTCTCCGGCAGGGCCGCCGGTGGCAGGCAGCGCACAATAGAAAGGCCTTCTGCTTCCAAGTCGATAATCGGTGCCTGATCTTTGGGCACCAGAGCGTCATATACCAGAATTCGTGGCAGCAGTAGCTTATCCAGGTTGACCGACATTACCAGCCCATATTGACCGGAAGAGAGTTCGACCACGCTGCCGGGAGGATAGACCCCGAGCATCTTGATCATCTTGCCGACATATTCCTGATTCAGCTTTCCCTTGGAGTATTTATACAGATAGCCCAGAGCAGCATAAGGCGTCTTGGCCTTGGATTGCACTCCAGGGTGACAAAGAGAGTCATATTGGTTCACCACGGCCACCAACTGGGCGGTCTGGCTCAGCTCATCGGCTTTCAGGCCTCTTGGGAAACCACTGCCATCGAGCAGCTCATGGTGATTGGTGATAACGTCCCTGGCATTTTCCGGAAAATCGGCTGCCAGCTTGATGAACTCTGCGCCCATCAACGGGTGCTGATTCAGCAGGTTTTGTTCGGGTTTGTTCAGTGGCTCCTGCTTACGCAGTATCTGGCTTGGCAGTTTGAGCTTGCCTACGTCATGGAACAGTGAACCCAGGCCCACGGCCTCGATATCTTCTCTGGGCCACTGCAACTCTTTGGCTACCAACATGGCGAGAATGGCTACGTTGAGAGAGTGAAAATAGATGCCTTCGTCTTTATCCGAATCGGCCATCAAATGGAGGATAAGGTTGTCGGAGGATAACAGTTGCTCGGCTATGTCACGCACCAAGTCCTGCGCCTCGGTAACGGCATTCAGAGGCCGGCTGCGTAGTTTGTTGACCAGATTGCGCATTCTTGCCAGTGAACGGTCAAAATGTTCCTCTGTCTTATGCAATTCGCGGCGCATTTTCTTGAGGATCTCGATTCGCCTTTGCTTGTCGCTTTCCATCTGTTGTTGCAGAGAGTCGACTTCCTGTGGATTTTCCACCGGGGCAGGCTGCTGATCGGCCGGTAGCGGCGGGGTATCACTGCGATCCGGCACCACGAACACGCTGTCTATGCCCAGCTTGCGGATAAGCTCAATTTGAGCCTGTTGTTTGATACGGAAGCTACTGAAAAGAAAAGGGTGATCTTTCCACGCCAGTGGAAGGCGGACGAAGTTGCCTACCTGCAGTTGTTGGACACTGACTCTACAGCTCTTGTTCATTCAAATCATCTTTTTTAAGCAATCGAATCATTTTAGCGCAAAGAGTACGCTTTACAATTAGTTAGCTCACATGTAAGCATGTTTGGATAAAAAAATAAGCAAATTGAGATTTTTATGGACTTTATCGAAGTATATCCCAATGCCATTCCTGATGAGTTATGCGATCGTCTTATTGCCGCCTTTGATGCTCATCCGGGTGTTACTGAGGGCCGCACAGGCCATGGTGTCGACAAGGAAAAGAAAATCAGCCGCGATCTGACATTGGATCAGTATCCCGAGTTGCAGCCTCTGCGCAATGAGTTGCTGGGCCACACACTAAAGCATGCCGGGCGATACTTTGATAAGTATGCCATGGCACTGATGGGAGCCGTTGCCGTGCAGGTGGCTGATGAGTCCGGCAATGCAGTAACCCTGACACCGGATAACTATGCTCGTCTGGGAGCCCCCAGAGCCGAGGCGCTGGTACAATACCTTTATCGTAGTGGTACCATCAATCTGCAAAGATATCAGCGCGATGTCGGTGGTTATCCTCATTGGCATTCTGAGCAGTTTCCCCAGGCCGGTCACAACGACGCCCTTCACAGAGTGGTGCTTTACATGTTCTATCTCAATGATGTGGCCGAAGGCGGGGAGACTGAATTCTTTTATCAGCAGCGCAAAATTGCGCCAAAGAAGGGCACTATGGTGATAGCCCCGGCGGGATTTACCCATAGCCACAGAGGGAATCGTCCCAAGAGTGATGACAAGTATATTGCCACCTCCTGGATCATGTTTAACCGCGCCGAGCAACTTTATGGGCCAACCCGGCGCTGAGACTCACTGCATGGGAATTTGAATACGGAAGCGGGCACCTTCCAGATCTGAATCCTCAATGCTGAGGGTGCCGCCGTAACTGCTGACGATTTCATTACATACCGCCAGACCAATTCCCTGTCCCGGTGACTGGGTATCGGCGCGCACGCCGCGCTGGATGATCTTCTGTTTAAGGCTCTCATCAACACCTGGGCCGTCATCTTCTACCAGTATCTGCAGTATGTTGCCTTGATAACCGGCACTGACGCGAACGGTTGAGATACACAGGCGGAACGCATTTTCCATCAGGTTGCCGAACAGCTCCATCAAGTCGCCCTGATTGCCGGGAAACTGCAGCTCTTCCTCTATTTCTGCGCTGAACTTCACCTGTTTGTCACGGTATACCTTAAACAGCATCTGTGCCAGTTGCTCCACCAGAGGGGCAATCGGAGTCTGTTCCTGCTTGAGGCCTTTGCGTCCCAGCATGGCGCGCTTGAGCTGATATTTCACCAGCTGATCCATCTGGCTCACCTGTTCCATGATTTTTTCGCTGCTGGCCTGTTTGTCCAGGCTGGCATCATCTGTGATGGCATGCACGGCGGCGAGACGGGTCTTGAGGCTGTGGGCCAGATCATTCATGGCATTTTGATAGCGCTGTTGTTGGGCGCTGGATTGCTGCAGCAGTTGGTTGAGCGCTTGGGTAACGCCTTCAAGCTCCACCGGATAACCGCCCGAGAGTGACTTGGACTTACCGTTGATGATGGATCTCAACTCATTTCGCATCTGTACCAGTGGCCGCATGCCCCAGTAAGCGGCGCTGATAAGCAGTACCAGTGCCAGTGCCAACACCAGCGCCAGGCGAATATAGGTGCGTTTGGCAAATTGGCTGTATTCCTGCTCCAGTTTGGCCGCATCCTTGAGCACCAACAGGTTGTAGTGAATACCGGCGATATCGACCGACAGCAGATAGGCAAAATAGGCGCGATTATCGGCCATGTTGAGGTAGTAGGGGGGCGCTTCGTTGCGGATTTCATTGAAACGTTCACAGGTATCGAACAGGCCTCTGTCCACCGCCAGCGACGAGGTCCATACCTGCTTGAACTTCTCATCACAGGAGGCGATGACATAGCGCTCCTGTTTGTTGTTCTCCTCAAGCCAGGAGCTGGTGTCCGGTATCAGGTCGTGCTCCCTGAGCTCGGCAGCCACCTGAGGGATTTCGGCTATCAGCTGCGCCGTCTCTTCGTTATAGCTGTTTTGCGCATGCAATATGTTGACCATCCAGGCCAAGCCAAAACCGACCACGGCAATGATCGACAGCGAAGTGAGAAACATCCGCGTCAGCAGGCGTTTCTTGGGTTTTATTCTCAATTGCATGGCAGGTTGAATTTGTACCCCTGGCCTCTGATGGTCACTATTGGATTTTCGATACCGTCACGGGTCAACTTCTTGCGCAGTCGGCTCACCATCACCTCAATGGTGTTGGGATCGCCTTCCTTGTCGCCGTAAATAACGTCCAGCAGGCGCTGTTTGGCGACCACTTCATGGTTGTGACGCATCAGGTACTCAAGAATTTGATATTCGAAGGCGGTAATTTCCATTGGTTCACCGTTCATGGTGACTTGCTTGGCGGCGAGGTCCAACGACAGGTCGCCGCTGTTGATCACCGGCTTGACGAAACCGGCACTGCGGCGGACCAAGGCATCAAGACGGGCCACCAGTTCCTCTTTTTGAAAAGGTTTGACCAGGTAGTCATCGGCGCCGGCGTTGAGTCCCTCAACTTTGTCTTGCCAGTTGACCCGGGCAGTAAGGATCAGGATAGGGGCTTTGACATCTTCATCCCGCAGGCGTTGGATAAGCGCAATGCCGTCCTGATCCGGCAATCCCAAATCCACAATGGCGACATCAATGGGGTAGTTGGTCGCCTGAAAAAATCCCTCTTTGGCTGTTCCCGCCACCTGGACCTGATTTCCCAATTCTCCCAGTTGTACCTTGAGGTGATGGGAGAGTAAGGGATCGTCTTCAACAACCAAAATTCTCATATTCTTTACGCCTTTAACTGAAATCCAAACAGTGTACGCAGTTCCCTGGAACAGCTCAAGCCGAGGGGCTAAATCAAGGGCTTAGGCCAAAGACCCGGCTGGCTTAAACAGGGCTATACACTGGCTCGAGTGTATAGCCCTTTTACTTAACCTGTGCTGACCTCTGATGCGGATTGTTGAGTAATTGGTCTAAGAATTGGAAAGGTTGTGGTGAGTTGCCGTTATGGCAGGCGGCTACGGTTTCTCGCCAGCCCATTACCACTCCAGGCGCACAGCAGAGTAAACAGGGTGACCCCGCCCATAATGAATGCCAGCCTGACCCAGGGGGCATCCATGGCCTGGCGCATGGCAACATATTCAAAGCCACTCTTGGCCCATACCAGCAAGGCGCCGGCCAATAGGCCGACTTGCAGGATGCGAACGACAACGGCGCTTTTCACAAACAGCACGGCCGGCGCCAACAGGCAGATAGCGGCGGCGATTGTGTGTGAGTATCTGAGAAAATGGGCACCCAGCAGCCAATAAGCAAGACAGAGTAAAACAACACGCCACCACATAGAAACCTCGAATCGATTGAGTTGGGGCTATTCTAGTCTGGATTTAAAATGCATTCTATTTACTGCTTCACAGTTTACCCCCGGAGCTCCAAGGGTTAAGTCCTTCAGGCTTTATACCAAGTTTGTGGCTCAATTGTTCTGCGTCAAGCCGTCAGCAACCTCAGCAGTATGGCAACCGAGACGACTAGGAAGATAGCGCCGCAAAGGTAATCTATGTAATGGCCAAAGCGCAGCAGGCGTTGCTGCACCCGGGCGTGAGACAGCAGCATGGCCAGCATGGCAAACCATATAACCGAGAGCAGCGGCAGTAATATGGCGGCCAATAGCTTGGTCTGGCTGTTGACCTCCGGGGTGATAAGGGTGGAAAACAGCGTTAAAAAGAACACCAACGCCTTGGGGTTGAACAGGTTGGTCGATAACCCAAGCAGCAACCCGGCGGCGGCAGACATGGTGTTATCGCTCGCACTTTTACCTGGCTCATTGTCTACCCTGTTGTTTAACTCCTCGGACTGCATGACTTGTGTATCATTGATTGCTGCCCGGCTGGTTGGCAAATCATTGGTTTGAGCTTCAGCGAGTGGCCTTGCCGCCAAGGCGCGTTTAAGCCAGGCCTGAACACCAAAGGCTCCCAGTCCCATCCAGCCCAGATAAAGGGCGCCAAAGAGCTGCACCAGCACAAACAGGGTATGCGAGCCTTGAATGGCCAGGCTGACACCTGTGAGGCTCAGGACAGTGTGCACCAATATCGCCAGAGAGATGCCAACGGCGGCCGCCAGTGCGGTGCTGCGCTGCTCTCGGCTGGCAATTTTCAGGATCAATGCAAAATCCGGCCCCGGGCTCGCCAATGCCAGCAGGTGAATGGTGCCCAGGGTCAGCAAAAGATGCAGATCTGTCATAGTCAACTCTATCCTGTAGTGCCTCATTAAGCCGAGGCTGAAAGTGTTTGGGTATAGGGGTAAAAATGCTCAGCCACCAGGGAGGGGGATGTGGATCACAGCATGCGCCGCTGAAACGCCTGTGGAGAAAGCAGGAAGGCACGCTTGAAGGCTTTGTTCAGATGGCTCTGATCGAAGAAGCCGACTTGCTGCGCCACCGAAATCACACTGTCTCCCCTGAGCAGGGCTTTCTTGGCATATTCCAGGCGGATCCGCTTTAAATAGGCATGTGGCGTCATGCCGGTTCTCTGGCGAAACTGCCTAAGCAGTTGGTATTGGCTGAGATCCAGCTCCTTGGCAAGCTGCGGCAACCTAAATGGCGCACCGGGATCGGCATGAAAGGCTTCTCTTAACCTATCGAGCTGACTCTGACTCAAGGCGTGGGGCAGTCTCTCTGTATTGAGCTTGCGGCCATGCAGGCGCATCAGCTTTTCCAAAAAGGCGATAACCGCGGCTTCGGGAACCAGGAGGTCATTGGCTGCTATGGGTTGGGTCAGCAAATGGTGCAGCTGGCAAAATTCCTGATACAGCGCTGGATGATGCAACATAGGCGCGGCAAAACTGAAATATCCCAGGCCGAGATCCCGCGCCAGTTGTTGCAGCCAGTCATGGGGCAGGGACATTACCAGGGCACAATAACCCTGTTGTTCGCTGCTCTGGCCATCATGGCTGCTGTCGGGATCCAGGGTCGACAGCCAATTGGGTCTCAGGTGCCAGGTTTGGCCACGGTAATGAAAGTCCTGGCCGCCGTGACTGACCACACCGATATGAAAGTCCAGATGAACATGGGGCTCGAAGTGAAAATGTTGAAAACTGGCCCGACTGATCTCCAGTTCGGGATGGGATGGGGCGCGCCAATAATGGATTTTCTCCTCGTGCATCTTGCTATCCTGGGTAAGAATTTATGTTATCTTAGCGGTCGGTGATCCAGGCCGCCTAGTAAATTATTGCACGGCCGGTATCAAAGTCAGACCTATAAATACCGATAACAGATTGGAGCCCACTGTGAAAGGACAGATCTTAAGAGAAATGAAAGTACTGAGTGCTATTGAACCTGAATATGAGGTGGAAAGGCGGGTAGCATTTCTCAAGGCCAAACTGCAGGAGGCTCACTGCAAGACTCTGGTACTGGGGATCAGTGGCGGGGTCGATTCTTCCCTGGCCGGGCGCTTATGTCAGTTGGCGGTAGATTCGTTAAATGAAGGCAAAGCCGAGGCTGAGTACCTTTTTGTGGCCATGCGTTTACCTTACCTTGAACAGCGCGATGAACATGAGGCGCAGCAGGCGCTGGCATTTATCCGCCCCAGCAAACTGGTGACTGTGAATATTCATGACGGGGTTAGCGGCATTCATCAGCATGTACTCAGTGGCTTTGACCGCGCTGAACTGGCGCTACCGGATGCCAACAAGGTTGATTTTGTGAAGGGTAATGTCAAGGCCAGAATGCGGATGGCGGCCCAATACGAGGTAGCTGGCTTACTCGGGGGCCTGGTGGTCGGTACAGATCACAGCGCCGAAAATGTCACAGGTTTCTATACCAAGTGGGGCGATGGTGCTTGCGACTTGGCGCCGCTTTTTGGCCTGAATAAGCGTCAGGTCAGGCAGTTGGCCGCCTTCCTCGGCGCCTCGGAAACCTTGGTACGCAAGGCGCCAACGGCGGATCTTGAGTGTGACAACCCTGGGCTTGAGGACGAAGTCGCCCTGGGGTTGAGTTACGATCAGATTGACGACTTCCTTGAGGGCAAGCCGGTTTCCGCCGAGGTGGAAAGCAGGATCATAGCCATCTACAAAGCCACGCAGCATAAGCGCAAGCCTATCCCGACCATTTACGATTAACCGCTCAAATTGAATCGTAAAACGCCGCGTTAATCGCGGCGTTTTCTTTATGGGTTGCAGTGCAGCGCTTGGCGCAGCAGCAAAATACTGGCGTTGGGAAACTGGCGGTAATCCAGGTAGGGGACTTTCCAGCGCCACTGATCCAGCCGCTGTATCCCGGGGGCACCGGTGAGCTTCTGTCCGGCATCGTCGGCGATATTGAGTTTGCCGGCGGCTTCATTGCCGGCAATAAGAGCTATGCCGCTATCGGTTGCCAACCGGGTCGCTGCTATCTCAAGTGCGACCTGGGAAAAGAGCCGCTGCTGCAGAAAGCTACGCCAGTCGTCATCCGGGGCAAATATCTTGGCGCAGATCACCAGGATTTTGCGCCAGTGGTTGGAGTTGGCGGCTATCAAGGCCGCAGCGGCATCGCTCTGCTGCCAATGCCAGTCAAGCGGCAGTGTTGGCGGGTTGGGCAGATAAACCCGCGCTTTGGCCAGGTCGTTACCAATACGCAAAGGAAATGAAGGCGTTGAGTGTGCGTGCACGTTTGCTCTCTGTTAGACTTTTATGCCAATGAATCTCAGTGTAATGCCATTCCAGCGTCGCCACTTTGGGGCAGTTCAAGGTAAAGGTCAATGAAAACTCTGCTTATCAGTTCGGGGAAACAGCTCTCTATCGCGCTTTTTTATGCTTGCTTCGGTATAGGGCTGGCGTTGACTGTAACCGGGATCTGGCTACTCAATGGCCGCGCCGATTTAAGTCCATGGCATACCCATTTTCTGAGCCATGAGTTTGATCGCCACAAGGGAGTCGAGGACTTCGGTGATTATCTCAAGTTGGAGCAGCAACTGTTTACCGAGCTTGATCAGGAACTTGGCAAGCTTTCCGGTGGCATCAGTTCCCCCATCAATCGTTATCACAGTGGCAGCATAGCGGATCCCAAGCGCTGGGCTTTGCCTTGGAATCAAAGTTTTGAGTGGGCCAATGCGGACGCGCAGTTCGGGCTCTTGTTGCTTCATGGTATGTCAGATTCACCCTACGCCATGCATCAGTTTGCCGAGCAGTTCAAGGGGCGCGCTCATGTGTTGGCGCTGAGGCTACCGGGACATGGCACTCTGCCATCAGGACTGGTGCGCCTGGAATGGCAGGATCTCGCCGCTGCCGTCAGGCTGGCCAGTCGCCATATGAGCCAGGTGCTAAACGGCAAACCTCTCTACGTGATAGGTTATTCCACCGGCGCCAGTTTGGCACTCAACCATGAGTTGGAAAACCTTCACAGCGGCCGGCCAGCGGACTATGAAAAGGTGGTGATGCTGTCACCGGCCATAGGTTTGGCCCCCATGGCCGTGGGAGCGCAGTGGCAGTCGCAGCTGGGCTATATTCTGGGGCTGGAGAAACTCAGCTGGAATACTATCTCACCCGAGTATGACCCCTTCAAATACAGCTCTTTTGCCGTTAATGCCGGTGATGTGGTTTATCGCCTGGCGCAGCACAACAGTCAGCGTTTGTTGGCTTTGCCTGAGGATAAAAAACGCCAGTTGCCGCCGATTTTGGCGTTTCAGTCGTTGGTGGATGATTCGGTATCGACGAAAGCTGTGCTGGAGAACCTGTTTCTGCAACTGCCCAAGGGAGCCAATGAACTGGTGATCTATGATATGAACCGCAGTCAAGTGAACCTCAGCATGACACCTGTGGATCCGCTGGCGGAAATCAGCGGCATACTGGCACGAACCAACCTGACTTTCCGGGGAACTTTGATTGAGAACCAGGTGGGCTTTAGCCATCTGGTGCAGGCCAGAGAGTTTGGTACTCATACCGGAGTGGAAAAACTCGACTTCAAATGGCCCGTGTCTGTCTATTCCCTGTCTCATGTGGCCTTGCCGTTTTCTGCCAACGACAGCCTGTATGGCAATCAGATGCCGAACAGTATGGAGCGCATTCAAATTGGCGCCGCAGCGTCCCGAGGGGAGCGCGGTGTCATCAGCATTCCGGCTGCGGATATGCTACGCCAACGTTGGAACCCTTTCTTCGATTATCAGATGCAGCGGATTGAAGCCTTTTTCAACCAAAATCCTGAGCCGACAGAGTACAGATGACCCGGTTGCGCCCCTCGCTTTTGGCCTGGTACAGGTTGGCATCGGCTTCTTTCAACCATACCTCGAGAGATGAGCTGTAGGAGGCGTTGGCAATCAGGGCGCCGATACTGACAGTGACACTTATTAGGCGTTGATCTTCGGGGTTGATGATCTCAAGCTCGGCAATGGCCTGACGAATTTCATTCAGAAACTGCTCTATCTTGAGTGGGTTGCACATGGGCAGCAGCAACAATAACTCTTCACCGCCATAACGGCTGATAAGATCCGAGTCGCGCTTGAATTTTGTCTTAAGTAAATCGGCAACCCGTTTCAAGGTCTCATCGCCGCCCAGATGACCATATTCATCATTGACCCGCTTGAAAAAGTCCAGATCCATCAGCACCACGGCTATGGCTTCGTGATTGCGCTGACACAGACCCTGCAAAGTGGCGAAACTCGCTTCGGCACGGCGTCTGTTGGCAAGTCCTGTGAGTGGATCTGTCTGGGCCAACTGTTTGAGTTTACGGTTGGCCTGCTCAAGCTCCAGAGTTCGTATGATGACTTTTTCCTCCAGATCCAACTGATGCGCCATCAGTTGGCGTTGGCTTTCCTTGAGCTCACTGTAGAGATGGCTTACTTCCACGGGCACATTGTGGCCATCGAGTAACTTATCCTCGGTAAGGCGTTTACCCTTGTTGAGCTGCTCTGAAATCAACTCCAGCGGCATGGTCAGGCGCTGCCCCACCACCCTGGCGACCAGCAGCGACAAGAGTAAAAACAGCAACAGTAGAGCAAAAGTGAACATAAACTGGCGCTCTACTTCGTGCAGCAATGGGGCGTAAGGGTCGAGCACAAAAATTTGCCAGTTGTTTGGCAGGCGATAGTGGCTGTAAACATATTCCGGGCTGTCATTATCCAGCGCTTTTAGATTGAGCATGGGCAATAAAGAGCTGTAGTGCTTGCCACTTTGGCGATAGTTGAGCCGCTCGAGTTTTGGCAAGGCCAACTCCCTGGAGGCATAGATAAGGCGCATGTTCTCATCGACAATAAACATCAACTGGTTGGTTTGTCCAAGAAAGTCATTATCCAGTTCACTGAAACGATTGAGGTTGAGTGAGCCTTCCAATATGCCGATAACTTGTGGGCCTGTGGCGAGATACAGCGGGCTGCTGATGGCGACTATGGCATCTGAGCCGAAGCCCCGGCCGAGAAATACCGGTGAGACATAGAGGCGCTCGTTGAAAAACGCCTGCTGGAAATAATCCCTGTCATCTATACGAACATGATTTCCTTCAAGGCCCTGAAGCCTGCTGACAGGGCTTGCCTGCACTATGCTGCCTTCGGGATCGGCAATCAGCATGGTTAAAAATCCCGGATTGAGTTTGTGCAGCCGCGACAGCATCCGCTGCAATTCATCGGGAGTGGGTGAACTGTGTTTGATAAGCTCGGCGGCGGTGGCTATAACCGACTTATGCCGCTCGAGATAATGCTCTACCGCCAGGCCGATATTTTTGGCGGTTTCATGTAAGTGTTTACCCAGGATCTGTTGCTGTTTATTGACCCAGTAATAATTGAATACCAGGGTAGAGATCATCAGGCTCAGGTTAAGCAGCAGTAAAAAGCTGTAAAAGAGTTGGTTGCCAAAGCCACTGCGCTTGGCGGGTAACTGACGAGCAATCAGGCGTGTCAATGCAGGGATTAACAATACAATCAAGCAGGCCAGGGTGATATAGACCATGGCATTGACCGATTGCTTGATCACCACAAATGGAATGTATTCAGAAGGTAAGTCGCTGAAAAAGTGGAGATAACCATAAATAAGTGGCATGCCCAGCAACAACCAGAAGCCGACACCCGCGTAAAATACTGGCCAGCGCCTGAGCCTGGCAACCCCCAGTGCCAGGGCCTCAAGGCAGAAAAGCAGATAAACGTGCGGGCTGTCCCATTGCTGCATCAGCGAGGTGACGCTGATGGTGGCGGCGAGCAGGGCATACCAAGGCCCCAGTAAGATGGCGACAATCACATAGAGGGTATTACCCAACACCAACTGCACATTAGCAAACAAGGGGATAGGGAAGCTGTTACAGGCAAAGCCTATCAGGCCGGCCATCAGACTCAGCAACAGTGGTTGTCGATACCAGGGCAAGTGGGTCAAGTCGGTTCCAACTCCCGTCTGGAGTTAACGAATAGTTAATGACAAATGCTAGAGCTAAATGGTTTATTTAACAATAATTTTTGAATATTTGTCTTGAGCGCTACCCAGTACCTGTTTCGAATCGGTACTCGCCAAGGTTAGCTGTGGTGGCGGTTTTGCATAAAAAGGGATGGTTGGGTGGTCAAACAGGGCAAGCCGATAAAGATGAATAGCTGAAGATAGCAGCCGGAAAAAGCATCAAGGCGCCCTTGAACAATGAAAGCGCCTTGATGTGTTTGACAGCCTTATTCGCCCTTGAGGCGCCGGTCCAGTTGATCTTTTAAGTTGGCGGGCACGCCTTTGATCAAAATGGTATCCGAGATAGGGTCGTAGATGACCCGTTCGCCCAGATGTGAGCTGTCAAAGCTCAGGGTCAGGCCGCCGCCGGTGCCGGAGAATTTCTTCAACTGCCTCAGGGTGGATTTATCGGCCGGAAACTCCTCTTCCAAACCGTAATCACCGCCCACGGCAAAGTCATAGAAGGAATCCATGCCGGATTCTGCCAGTTCATCGGCCAGATCCTTGAGCATGACTTCACTGCCGTTGTCGACCTGGGAGGTGCAGTATTCAAACACCCGGTCGCGGCAGGTTTGACGCTCTTCTTTGGTCAGCTCACCGCCACCGACAAAGTCTTCCACCGCCTGCATCAGGGTCTTGCTCTGCTGCTTGGGGTTAACCCCTTCGACGCAGCCCATAAAGTCGAGGAAGAAGTCGGCCACCTTGCGACCGGCTCTGCCGCGGATAAAGGAGATATATTTGCGTGACTCACTGTCGGCTTGCCACTCGGTGAGATCGATTCGGGCCGCCAACTGGATATTATTCAGATCCAGATGGTCGTTTTGCGACAGCTCCATATCATCCAGCACTGTCATTGACGACTTGGCATTCAGCAGTGCCACAAACAGGTAGTCGCTGGCCATAAAGGTATAGCAGGCCAGCAGCAAAAAGCCGCCCTGGCTGAAGTCATACTTGGAGAGTTCTTCCTGCAGCAGTTTGCCGGCAGTGGCTGAGAATTCTACAAAGCCTTGCTGCCCATCGCGATAAGACTTGAGTGCTTCCTTGAAGGCGGGGTTGGCTTCGCCATCATCACCGGGGACGCCAAAATAACCAAAGCCTTTTCCCGCTTTGCTGGAATAGCTTTGGTGCAGCTCATCAAGCATGGTCTCAACAGCCTGGCTGTTCAGCAGTGGTTGAGGGCGCAGACGGCAGCTGAGCTGGCCTTCGCCGTTTTGGGTGATTGCGTGAATAATCGCTTGTTCGACGTGAATACTCATAAGCCCCGATAGTGATACTCTGTTGTAAATCCGCTATTATATGCCGCTAATCCTAATCTGAGTGAATCATTTTTTATTTATGGCTATCCAATCAAAATATACCAATGCTCAAGTTGAATCCCTGATCGCCGAATTGCTGGCTGTGCTGGAAAAACACCAGGCTCCGACCGATCTTGGCCTGATGGCGCTGGGGAATGCGGCTTCGCATCTGTTATCGACCAAGGTGCCCAAGGAAGCCCGTCAGCAGGTGGCGGAACAATTTGCCAAGGCATTGACACAATCCCTGCGTTGACTTGTAACAACTGAAATGCGCTAAATAGTGGCGTTGTAAGTCAAAAAGCACATAATAGCAATCAATGTAAGATACACAGGCAACTTACAAAAAGCGGATCCATATGGTCGAGCGAACAAAGCAGTTGGGCAAGGATAGGGTTTCACGCCTAATCAATTGGGGGCACTGGTTTGCCTTCTTCAATGGCTTTTTGGCCATGATAGTCGGCAGTCGATATCTGGAAAGTGTCGGCTACCCGGAAACCTGGATTGGTTGGGGTTACCTTGGCGTCAGTACCATTGGCCATTTCAGCTTCCTGGCGTTTATTGTCTATCTGGTGTTGCTGTTTCCCGTTACTCTGCTGTTGCCTTACTCGCGTATCCTTCGGGGATACGCGGCAGTGGTGGCCACCCTTGGCCTGTGTATCATGCTTTATGACACCATAGTCTATGACGACTATGGTATGCATTTGAGTCCCTTCGCAGTCGATTTGGCCTGGGCTGACCTCAACAGTCTGCTGCATGGCACTTCCTATATCGTCACCCCCCTTGGGATCCTCGCTCTGGAGTTGACCGCCGCCAACTTTATCTGGAAGCGGATTGAGAAAATTCAAAAGCGCAACTATGGCAACAAGGTGGTGGCCTTTATCGGGGTTTGCTTTGTCAGCAGCCATCTTATTCATATCTGGGCCGATGCCGCCGATGTCACCGAAATTACTCGTTTCGATGATGCCTACCCGTTATCCTATCCGGCGACGGCGCGCACCTTCATGGAAAATCACGGTATCGATGGTTCCAGCAGCTTGAAGGTGGATACCGAAACCAGCTTTAAATACCCAAGAGCGCCGCTGACCTGCAGCGCCGAAGAACATCCCAATGTGCTGCTTATTGCCATCGATAGCCTCAGGGCCGATATGGCCGACGAGCAGACCATGCCGTTTTTCAGCCGCTACAGCAAACAAAACCATGAGTTTATGAATCACCTCAGCGGTGGCAACACCTACCGCAGCGGCATGTTTTCCCTGCTTTACGGGCTGCAGGGCAGTTATATGGACGCGGTGGAACTCAATTACACCAGCCCCTTGCTGGGGCAGAGCCTCAAGCAGCAGGGTTATAATCTGGGGCTGTTTACCAGCAGAAGCAATTATGCAGAGGCGCGGCCCCAGGCAATTTTCCGCGACTTCGACGCTCATATTGCCGAAGATGAGGGTGGCAGTGCCATGGCCGATATTCAAAATATCGACAGTTTCAAGCAGTGGCGGGCCCAGCAACAAGCTCCTTGGTTTGCACTGCTGAACCTCAAATCACCGGAAGACTATGATACCCCGGTAGGTTTCCTCGGTGTGCAGACGGTAAAACCTGACAGTGCCCTCAAGCCGGCGCAGAAGGTGTTGTTCAATCAATATCGGCAATCGCTGAACTTTATCGACAAACAGCTGGAGCAACTCTTGTCTGCTATGCCGGAAAATACCCTGGTGATTATCACAGGTGTCAATGGCAAGGTGTTCACCAGTAATGCCGATGAAGCCAGGCGCGACCTGTCACCGGCCAATGTCAATGTGCCTCTGGTGATCCATTGGCCCGTCGGCGGCCACGCCCAGGCTAAATACCGCACCAGCCACTATGGTTTGGTGCCAACCTTGATGAGCCAGGTGCTGGGGTGCAGCAATCCGGCCACAGATTACAGTGCCGGTCGTCATTTGCTGCAACCGGACAGTCTCACTTGGGTCTATGTCGGTGATGCCAGAATTTTTGCCATCTATCAGCAGTCGGAGATCACTGTGATTGACCGTCACGGTCAATATCGTATCTATGACAAGGCTTATCAGAATCGCCTGGACAAGAAGATGAGTGCCCCGGAACTTATCGAAGTGATGCGTGAAGGGCGGCGTTTGTACAACCATTAAGCGCTGTGGATTAAAGACTGTACGATAGAGAAAAAACAGACCACAAACTAGGCAGTTAAACTAAAAATCCTCAGATGGAGCTTGCACAGCCTCGCGACTGTTGATAAAGTTCTGCCTCGTTGAGACGGCACACTGCGCCAGCCGCTCAAGACAAATATCGGTATGTAGCGCAGCCTGGTAGCGCACTGTCATGGGGTGTCAGGGGTCGGAGGTTCGAATCCTCTCATACCGACCACATTCAAAACAAAAAAGCCCAATCTTATGATTGGGCTTTTTTGTGGCTGTTTTTTGTATCTGTCTTTGGGTTAACAGCGAAGTCAGCAGTCTTGCTGGTTTCTGCTGCTGTGCCTGTCAGTGGTCAAGGTTCCCAAGCCAGGAGAATGAACGGCGGATAAAGCGGTCGGCATCCCGGGACTGACATTCGCCGTGGGCTATGATGAGTTTCTCCGCTTGCCAGCCTAGTAGAGTCGCCAGAGCCTTTCGGGCCTGAGGCTTGCCAAAGCTGAAGCTCAGGCGCCAATCCAGCGGTGTCTTGCCGTTGGGGGCCAGTATGCCGCTGATGCGCGCCAGCGGTCTTTGCCAGGCTTTGAAGCACTCGGGCTGAAAGTTCTCAATCAAGTCGGTCAGGATCAGCGTGCGGCTGTGGCGATGAAAGAATACAGCCTCCTGCATCACAGGGCTGCCCTGAAACAGGCAGAAGTCCAGCTCGTCAAGCCAAGGGGCATTGTGTTGCGAGTCTGCCAATTCGCTGAGCAGCAGTTGGTCGAAATGCAGATCGCTGCGTTTTTTTGCCAGTTCTTCGGTCGCGTAGCTTAGGGCGTTGGGAAAGGCTTGCTGCCAGTCTTTGACAAACAAATGGTGCAATGAGTTGGGCGCCAGCAGATAGCCGACTTCACCGAGGGCCTTGACCTCCTCGAGCAGTTCGCGGCTGAGCTCTATGGGGGAGTGGAGCCAAAGCGTGCCATCATCAAGCCTGACCACTGTCATCCGGGTACTGTAAGGCAGGCCAAAGAAAGGCACTGTCTTGCCTGCAACTATCCAAATGTTATCACCGAAGGGTATGAGTCTGTGATTTGGCATTCCGGCTCCTTGGTATCACTTCTTCCATGGCATTGTCATCTAACACCGATGATCCCGCCCATTGTCAATGTTACTCCTGTGGGGCTTTTAATTCCCTCAGGTAGCGGTAAATGGTGTGCACAGAAATATCCAGGCGCTTGGCGGCCACTTGGGCACTGTCCTTGAGCTCAAAAATACCGGCATCGAAGAGGCGAGTCACTATTTCACGGCTCTTTTTCGATGGCGGGATCAGTTCACTGTGGCGTACTTCCTGGTTGACCTTGTCTATGGTGCTGTGCAGCGCCTCTTCGATATTACGGGCAAAGACTTCCGATGTGCCACTGCTCTCTGTGAGCGGACATTGCTGCGGCAGCATGGAGCGCAGTACAGACATCAAGGGCGCATCCATATCCGTATTGATACACAAAAGGCCTATGGCCATCTGCTTTTCGTTGCGAATAACCGTAGTGATGGATTTCAAGGTCTTGCCGTTGCTGCTCTGGCTGAGATAGGCCTCGGAAATATCGTGGCCGCTCTTGAGCTTTTCCAATGCCAGATTGGTAATTGGAGCGCCGACACTGCGGCCGGTGACATGGCCATTGGCTATTTTGATGATTGAAGGGTGGTCTCGGTCCAGACTGTGCAAAACCACTTCTGTGTGTTGCCCATACATGGTGGCTATACCATCGACCACATTTCCCATGGCGTTGAGTATGTCCATATCTTTGGGGGTCAACTTATGAAGTTTCACAGCTATCCTCTTGCGATGGCCCGGCAATTGCCGGGCGTCGGAGATTAGGCAGACATAATACTGATAATGGTACTGTCGGTCGACACCATTCCATCACAGATCATCTGTCCCAGATTCTTGATTGTTTGTTCGACATCGGCGGCGACTATGCCCTGAGTCGATACGGCATGCTGATTGAGTGCCATCAAAAACGCCCTGACTGCCGTGCTTGATGAGGTACTGACCTTCATGGCGCAGGAGGCTTTGGCGCCGTCACAAACCATGCCGGCACTGTCACTGATAACGTTCTGAATGGCGTAGCAACCTTGCTCAAAACTGCCTCCGGCGAGATAAACCATGGCCATGGCAGCGGCGGCACTGGTCACTGTATTGCCGCAAAAGGCTGACAGTGGCGGATAGTGGGACTTGATATAAATCGCGCCCAAGTGGCTCATGATGAGTGCCCGGGCCAGCTGCTCTTCACTGCAGTTGAACTTCTTGGCCGTTACAACCACAGGCACAGTGGCGGCTATCCCCTGGTTGCCACTGCCAAAATTGCTCATGGCCGGCAGGGTGGCGCCACCCATGCGGGCATCAGAAGCCGCGGCCGTATACATGACTATGGAGTTAAGCAGGTCATCACTCAGCAAGCCGGTATCTATGTTTTTCTTCAGCGTTCTGCCCACCTCCAGGCCATAGGCCGAATTCATGCCTTCGTCGGACAAACGGGAATTTAGATCCGATGCCGCCAGAATAAATCTGATCCGGTTAACATCTATCCCGGTGGCAAACTCATATATTGAGGCGATGCTGATATCGACCCCGTCGCATACCGAAGCGGTACTGCCCTTGGCAGAGGCTTCGGCCCGATACAATAGTTGGCCGTCGAGCCATTTCTCGGCAATTCGGGTATGGCTGCCACTGATAACGATTTTGGCCTGGTGCTTGTCGTTGGCAGCTGTCACAGCGCAGTAAATGAATTCGTCGGCCTGAATGCGGCATACCTTGACCTTACCTGCGTCAATAAGCGCCTGGGCCTTGGCCACTTGTGCCGGGTTGATATTCGCCAGCACTTCAAGGCCGGCATCGGCATCGCCCCCCAGGGCGCCTGCCGCTGCGGCAATGGCCAGGCCTATCTTGCCTGTGCCGGGAACAAATACTCCCATGGAGTTTTTGTAGAGGTTATCCGAAACCTGAACTTCCAGGCTCAAAGGCTTGGCGCCCAAGGTTTCGGCTGCAACGGCCGCGGCATAAGCCGCCGCGATAGGCTCGGTGCAGCCCAGCGCGGGACGCACAACTTGATTAAGGATATCTATATATTGTTGCCACTGTGGTTTCATCACTAGGTTCCACCGAGTCTGGTTTAAGGATTGATATGGGCAATGGCTTCGACTTCCACCAAGGCGCCCATGGGCAGATCTTTCACCGCAAAACAGCTGCGGGCAGGGCAGTCTTGCTTGAAGAAGGTCTTGTAGACTTCGTTGAAGGCGGCAAAGTCATTGATGTCGGATAGATAACAGGTGGTTTTGAGCACGTTTTGCAGGCCACTGTTGGCGGCTTCAAGCACATATTGCAGATTCAAAAGCGATTGGCGGGACTGTTCACTGATCCCACCTTCGACCAAAGCACCATGTTCACGGCAGACTGGCAGCTGGCCTGAGGTGAAAAGCAGCTCACCATAAGCGGCTGCATGAGAATAGGGGCCTATGGCTGCGGGGGCTTTGTCTGCATTGATAGTCTTTTTCATGATATTCCTTGCAAATATATTTGAGTAACAAGCGATTTTGTCTGCACAATTATTTGCAAATAGGCTTCTTCTTGCAAATTTATTTTATAAAAAGGTGGGCTGTAATTGCTTTTAGTGTGACGTTGATCTTATAAGTTGGCGGTTTTGTGGTTAAATTCTCGGCATCAGCAAAAGTTGCAAAAATCTGGTTGCTGCTGTCAGTTGGTTCAAATATATTTGCAAAAAATAACATGTTGGGTATCCAACAATAACTAAGGTTGTTATATGAAAACTGACACTTTGACATCAGAGTGGGGCGCAACAATTACTCGGGAAGACACGCAGGCCTGGAAGGAAGCGACCCGATTCGACAGTACTGACTGGGGCTGGATCATCATGTCCATCGGCATGGCCATAGGCGCGGGCATAGTATTTTTGCCTGTGCAGGTGGGGTTGATGGGATTATGGGTGTTTCTTTTGTCTGCCGTGGTGGGTTATCCGGCCATGTACATGTTTCAGAAGTTGTTTATCAATACCCTGGCCGAGTCCCGCGAATGTCAGGATTATCCCAGTGTGATCAGTGGCTATCTGGGGAAAAACTGGGGCATATTTCTCGGCGCACTCTACTTTGTCATGTTGGTCATCTGGGTGTTTGTCTACTCGACGGCGATCACCAATGACAGTGCCTCTTTCCTGCAGAGTTTTGGAGCCACCAAGAGCCTGCTGTCTGAAAACCCCTTTTATGGTCTGGGGCTTATTTGTCTTCTGGTCGCATTGGCCTCCCGCGGCGAAAACCTGTTATTTAAAATTTCTACCCTTATGGTGCTCACCAAATTGGGTGTGGTGGCGCTGCTCGGCTTAATGATGGTCGACAAGTGGGATATCAATAATGTCGGTGCAGTGCCCACTACGACTCATTGGATCCGTGATGCCGTGGTGATGTTGCCCTTTACCTTGACTTCCATTCTGTTTATCCAGAGTCTAAGCCCCATGGTGATCTCTTATCGTTCGCGGGAGAAGTCGATTGAAGTGGCGCGCTTCAAGGCGATGCGAGCCATGAATATTGCCTTTGGTGTGCTGTTTGTTACCGTGTTCTTCTACGCTGTTTCTTTCACTCTGGCGATGGGCCATGAGCAAGCTGTGAGGGCCGAGCAGGAAAATATCTCTGCCTTGGCCATGGTGGCTCAAGGTATGCCTGGCCAGACGCTGAAACTCCTGAGCCTGACGTTGAACATCTTTGCCGTGATGACGGCTTACTTCGGGGTGTATCTGGGTTTTCGGGAAGCGTGCCAGGGGATCACCATGAACCTACTGCAGCGGGTTATGCCCAAGGAGAAGATCAACGCCAAGCTGGTGGGGTATGGCATCATGGTATTCACCATACTGCTGTCCTGGGGTGCGATTGTGCTGAATGCCCCTGTGCTGAGTTTCACCTCCATCTGCAGCCCGGTATTCGGTTTGGTGGGCTGTCTGATCCCTGCCTATTTGGTTTACCGGGTACCTTCGCTGCACAAATATAAGGGCGTTGGCCTGTATGTGATTATCGCCACTGGTATCTTGCTGTGTATCTCGCCCTTCCTGGCGTTCAGTTGATAGATGCAATTGGCTTTAAGAACGCAGTCTTAAAATCAGTGCCAAAGAGCCCCGCAAATGCGGGGCTCTTTAAGCTTCCAGCGGCAGACTCAGGCTTGGTCCTGCTGCTGCAAAAACTCATGAAATTCCTCTTCATAGAGACGGAACAGCACCAAGGTAACGGCAAAGATGATCGGGCCGTAAATCAGACCAATGAGACCAAATAGCTGCAAGCCACCCAGCAAAGAGAAGAAAATTAACAGGGTGCTCATTCCGGCAGATCCCTGCATCAGAATCGGCCTCAGGAAGTTGTCAATGGAGCCAACCACCAATATGCCCCAGGCGCAAAGGAACAGCCCCCAGCCCCAGTCTCCGGTCAATGCCAGATAGAGCGCCGCCGGCACCCAGATAAGTGCGGTACCCACCACAGGAATAAAAGAGGCGAATGCCATCATGGAGCCGAGGAACAATCCCGGCAAGCCGACTATGGCCATGGCAATACCACCGGCAAAACCCTGTGCCAAGGCCGTCAGGAATGAGCCGAGTACTGCCGACTTGGCGACTTTTTCCACCTCATCGAGAATTTTGTCTTCCTGGCTGCGGGACAGGGGGATTACGTGTCTGAGACTGGCTATAATCTGTTCATTGTCCCTGAGGAAGAAAAACAGTACGAACAACATCAGGGAGAAATTGACAAAGAAACCTGTGATATTGCCGAGCAATGCCGTGCTCAAACCAACCAGACGGGTGCTGAGCTCCGTAAGCGCTGCGGTGGCTTTTTGCAATATCTCCTGCGGCTCTATGCTGTCAAACGGCAGCCATTTATTGGCCAGCGCCAGTGCTGACTGTACCCAAGGATGTTCCAGCAGCTCCTTGGCACCACCATGGGTCAGCCATTGATAGGCATGGGTGGCAGAGCTGACGCCCTGTTCAATCACGGAAATCAGCATGAATAGCAAGGGGATCAAGATGATCACCGTCAGCAAGATGCAGGAAAGCAATGCACTCAGGTTGGGATGTTTGGGGAGTTTCGCTTCTATGCGCTTGTGCACGGGCAAAAACAGCAAGGAGACGATAAATCCCAGCAGTATTGCCCCCAGATAAGGAGCGACCAATAGATAACAAGCGTAGGCAGCAATGGCCAACGCGGCGAGGATCAACCAATGGCGGGGTTCAACCCGAAAACGTACGGACACGGGAATTCCTTTTAATCAAGAGTGTGTTGAATTTGCCATCTGCAGGGAAGGGCATGGATTATAGACTCATCGGCCTGTTGCCAAGGGCTCCAGGCTTTTAAGCCAAGCATATCCGGGACTTGCTTGTACCTTCCCCTGCCTGTCCGGGCGACCCAGACTCGGTTACAGCGGAAGTTATTAAACCACGGAGCGACGGGGCAAGAGAAGCACAGCTTGGTTGATAAGGGGGATTGGCGCTGGTTTTGTGTGCTATGCGTTGCCGCCGGTGCCTTAGGGTGCGGATACTGGGGAAAAATGCTTGTCAAACTTAGGTTTTTTAGTCGCATTGCCGCATAACTGGCGGAATAGACTTTTAGAACCGTTTTTTATAGGCTAACTCATTGAAATTAGGAAACGAGCGTTAATCCCGTTAGCAATAAACCTATAGCAGATATGAGCAGATGCAAGGCTATGTTTAGATCATAAGCCGCTGTTAACTGGTATGCAGACTGAGAAAATAAATTAACCATGAATCTACTTTTTGTATGCAGTGAGAATCGCTTGCGAAGCCCTACCGGAGAAGAGGTTTTCTCTGCATTTGAGGGGATTTACGCGATTGGAGCCGGTACAAAGGAAGGTGTGAATAAGTCCTCGCGGCACTCTGGCTTACACAGCAATTGGCGTTCAAGGCATCTGACTGAAGGCATGCCGGGGCCTGTCGAAGTCGGATAACGCAGAGAGCCGGTTGCTGTGAAAGCCCCGAAGGGCGTGGCTTACAGACCTGCCTGCTGTGTTGTGCTTCTTACAAAGGACTAGGGCCATTTGCTGCGAACCACGCCTTGCATCCAGGCCCGTAAGCCGACGCAGAGCACGCATGGGACTTGTTCGCACCTTCCCTAATGCCGAAACTGTGGTAAGTGGCGATCTTATTCAATGGGCTGACTTTATCTTTGTCATGGAAAAGTCTCACAAGATTAAGGTCGCAAAGAAGTTTAAGGAGCTTCTGAAAGGCAAGAAGCTTGTGTGTCTGGATATTCCTGACAATTACCAGCGGATGGATCCTGCTCTTGTGACCTTACTTAAAAATAAGGTTGCCCAGCATGTTCGATTATCTTAGAAAATAATAAAAATCATGAACTTGCTATGTTAAGGCCTTAAATTCCGGAAAAGATAGCAACTGGCATAGCTTCAGTTTACCGAATTCATTATGCATTGACTTGAAATAAACAAGATATTGACCAGCATCACGCATACTTGTGTCTATGTAAAAAGGGCTCCTTTCGCGGAGCCCTTGGTTTATCAGCGATTAAGTGCGACTAAATGTGAGGCGTTGGCCCAGGGTATTGTCGATAAAGCGACTGCCGTCAAACAGTTGGTTACCATTGACCCAGGTACCACTGATAGAAGCGGCAAACTTGTGGCCGGTAAAGGGTGACCAACCGCAGTGATAGCGGGTGTTTTCCAACGTGGCCTCGAAGGGCTTGTTGAGATCCACCAGTACCAGATCCGCCAGATAACCTTCGCGCAGATAGCCCCTGTCTTTGAGTTCAAAGCGCTCGGCCACCGCATGGCTGGTCTTTTGGACGATTTTTTCCAAACTGAAGTGCCCCTTGGCATGCAGATCCAGCAGGCCGAGCAGTGCATGTTGCACCAGCGGCAAACCGGACGGCGCCTTGAAATAGCTGTCGGCTTGCTTCTCTTCCCAGGTGTGCGGCGCGTGATCTGTGGCGATAATGTCAATGATGTCGCGATTGACGGCATCTATCAGTGCCTGTTGATCGGCAAGGGTCTTGATGGCCGGGTTACACTTTATCTGGCTGCCGAGGCGGGCGTAGTCACTGTCGTTGAACGAAAGATGGTGTACACAGACTTCGGCGGTAATGTTGGCACCCTTGAGTTGTGCCAGTTGCTTGGCCGGCTCAAACAGATAGAGTTCGTCGGCGGTGGTTAAATGCAGTACATGCAGGCGTGCCTTGTGACGGATGGCCAGTTCGGTCGCCAGTTGAGATGACTTGAGGCAGGCTTCACGGGAGCGGATTTCGCCGTGCAGCTCCATAGGTATGGCATCGCCGTATTTTTCACGCATGGCGGCTTCATTGGCGGCTATGGTGGGGCTGTCTTCACAGTGAGTGGCAATGACCACAGGAGAGTTGGCGAAGATGCCGTCAAGAGTGGCACTGTTATCCACCAACATATTGCCGGTAGAGGCGCCCATAAAGATTTTTACACCACAGGCCTGGTTGGGATCGAGACGTTTAATCTCTTCCAGGTTATCGTTGGTGGCGCCGAGATAGAAAGCAAAGTTGGCCAATGAACTTTGAGACGCGCGGGTATACTTGTCTTCCAGCGCCTGCAGATTGGTGGTTTGCGGGTTAACATTGGGCATTTCCATAAAGCTTGTGATACCCCCGGCCACGGCGGCGCGGGATTCACTGGCGATGGTGCCCTTATTGGGGAAACCCGGCTCACGGAAATGCACCTGATCGTCGATCATCCCCGGCAGCAGGTGTTTACCCTGAGCATCTATGACCTGAGCCCCTGCCGGAGCCGTGATCTGGGGGGCAATCTGGCTGATGCGGCCGTTGTCGATCAGCAGATCCTGAGTACGGATTGTTCCTTCATTAACCAATTGGGCGTTGCAGATGAGGGTTTTCATAGGATACCTGATTAGCGTTATTAATATTGGCAGTGACTTGCGTATAATACCGGAAACTCAAGCAAAAAGCTGTGGAGCTTTTGGACAAGATCACAGACTTTTTGCGAAAGATACGTCAAGTGCCGATACCCTGGCCGGTATCGGTTCAATCGGTGCCAATATCGGCCGGCCGATAACACATGGGTGGACTGTTTATCTGCCTGGGAGCGAGAATGCAATTATTTGTCAAAGATTTAACTGTGGTTGATTTTTCTTACCTGTGCCCGTTTCGCGGCATGGTAGGCGAAAGTTGGATAGTCGATGTGCTGCTCGACGGTGGCCTGGATGAGCAAAACATGTTGCTCGACTTTTCCAAGGTCAAGCGCACCATAAAGCAAACCATAGATGAGGTGGCCGATCACCGTTTATTGGTGCCCACCGCCTGTAGCCAGGTACGCTGGCAACAGCAGGGCGACAAGGTGTGGATGGACTTCCATAGTCTGCGCGGCAGCATTCACCTGGCTTGCCCGGCGCAGGCTTTCGCCCTTATCCCCAGCGAGATTATCGACTTTGACAGTGTGAATCAGTTTTTGCACAAGGCGTTGACAGATGCCTTGCCGGACAATGTTCAGGGTATCAGCCTGACACTTCGCAACGAGGTGCTGGAAACGCCCTATTACCATTACAGTCACGGCTTGCGTAAGCACGACGGTAACTGCCAGCGTATCGCTCACGGTCACCGCAGTCCTGTCAATGTGTTTGCCGATGGTATCGCCGCGCCCAAATGGGATGAATACTGGGCCAAACGTTGGAAAGATATCTACCTTGGCAGTGAAGAAGATGTGGTTACCGTCAGCGAGCTTGAGCTGTCACCCCAAACCAAGATAGATGACAAGAGCCATATTGGCTTCAGATACCAGGCGCCGCAGGGTGATTTCCAGTTGGCGATGCCAAGAGACTGCTGTGATTTGATCCCCCATGACACCACGGTCGAACTGCTGGCTCATTTTATGGCCGACAGCATGGCGGGTTTTGAGCCGGGCAAACATTTTAAAGTGGTAGCCTTCGAGGGCATAGGCAAGGGCGCCATCGCATCGGCGCAGCATCAGGGCGACTGATATCACCTGGCCTGAGCCGGACCAAGAATAACGCCAACCTAAAAGCAATCTATAGGCATCCGCAAATAGGCCGCACCTTGGGGTCTATGGGGCGTAAAGATAAAGAGGAGCAAGAGTGAAGTTCAATAACAGCAAGATGCCAATCCCATTTTTTAAGGCGCTGCCACTGATGCTGCTGGGCACTTTGGTTGTGAGTCCTATGCTGCAGGCCGAATCCAAGTCTGAGCCTCAGCCCAACATCAAACCCGAGTCATCACGGGTGCAGTTTCAGGGCAAGTTTGAACAGGGGGCCCTGATCAGAGCAAGAACAGAGCCGGGTGCTGAGGTACAGCTCAATGGCGAGAGCATCACCTTGACACCGGATGGCAGGTTTGCCTTTGGTTTTGAGCGTGAGGCCGCGCTCGAGCAGACGCTGACACTCAGTTACCCGGATGGCAGCAGTGAGAGCCGTAGCCTCAAACTCGACAAGCGGGATTATCGCATTCAGTATGTTGAGGGGATCAGCAAGAAAATCATGAAGCCGGATCCCAAGGCCCAGGAGCGCGCCGCCAAAGACAGCGCCCAGGTCAAGGCGGCCCGCAGTCATTTCAGTACCCGGCAGGCGTTTGCCGACGACTTTATCTGGCCGCTGACCGGGCGAATTTCAGGGGTTTATGGCAGCCAAAGGGTCTACAACGGTAAGCCCGGCACACCGCATTATGGTGTGGATGTTGCCGCAAAAACCGGCACTGTGGTGGTGGCGCCGGCCGATGGCGTTATCAGCCTGTCGGTACCGGACATGTTCTATTCCGGCGGCACCATGATTATCGATCACGGCTATGGCGTCAGCTCCAGCTTTTTGCATTTAAGCAAGCTCTATGTCAAAGAGGGCGATGAGGTGAAACAGGGCCAGGCGGTGGCCGAAGTGGGGGCGACAGGACGAGCCACAGGGCCACATCTGGATTGGCGGGTCAACTGGTATCAGATGCGTCTGGATCCTACCACTTTAGTGCCGCCAATGAGTCAGGTATTACAGCAAGCCAAGAGTGACGCGAAAAAGTAGCGCTTTACTTTGACTGACTCATTGGACTGACTCACACTCGATGTCATACGCCGCCGGACTTAACCCCTAGCGGCGTTGTTTTTTTCTTTGTCAGCCACAGGCTTAGAAGGGGTTGGCTATACTCATTCTATGAATATAGCCGGAAGAATAAGTGACTGATTTGAGACGTTGGGGGCGCGACGAATGGCTACTGCTTTTGCTCGGAGGTTTGGTCTGTTATCTCAGCGGCCGACTGGGCATGGCCACTCTGGTATTGCAGCCGAGCAATATAACCCTTCTATGGTTACCTTCGGGGATAGGGCTTATTCTGTGCTTGCGTTTTGGCGCCGTCGCCATAGTCCCTTTGTTTCTCGCCTCCTTTCTGGCCAATCTTCCCGGGCTCAATAACGGTCATCTGAGCCAAACCTTGCTGCACACCTGGGTCTCCGCCGCAATTGATGCCCTGATGCCACTTTTGGCCGCCAGAATGCTGCGTTGGGCCCTGCCCATGGGGTTGCAAAGAGCCAGGGAGTTACTGGGTTTTGGGATCTACGCTTGCGTTATTCCTGTGGCGTTGTCCAGTATCCTGCTGGCGGCAAATCTTGTTTGGGGCGGTTATATCGACAAGAGTTACTGGCCAACCATGGTGGTGATGCTGTTTTTGGCTGACGCCCTGGGGATAGTCTTGGTTTATCAGGTGTATCTGGGGTGGTCTGAGCGGTTTTTTATCAGCCAACGGCAGATCCGGGCATCTTTGCTGTCGATCCTGGCTTTAGTACTCATTTTCTCTCTGGCATTTGGCAATCAACCCTGGGTCTTGTATCTGCTGTTGCCTGTGTTGGTGATGCAGGCATTTGAGGGCAGTTTCCTGCTGACTTGCAGCCTCAGCAGTAGTGCCTTCATTGTCGTTATCTGTGGCAGCGCCAAGGGGCTGGGGCCCTTCGATGCCGGATTGTATTCGGCAGAAACGGCGGAACTGGCCGCGTTTTGTTTTGCCAACGCGCTGGTCTTACTTGGGATTGCCCTGCAAAATCGCCAGTTGCGCCTATCCGAGCAGCACAGGGAAGCCTGGCAACAGGTGGCCTTTCGCGATCCGCTGACAGGGTTACTCAATCGCCGTGGATTCGAGCCGCAATTGGAGCTGGTGGATAAGCAGGCCAGGCTCAATCGTGAAGACTACAGCCTGGCGCTTTTGGATCTGGATCATTTCAAGTTAATCAACGACAGCTTTGGTCATGCCACCGGCGACAAAGTATTGAAGCAACTGGCCGGCTTGATGCAGGCCCAGTGTCGCCAATCGGATGCCATTGCCAGAATTGGTGGTGAGGAGTTTGCTATCTTGCTGCCAAACTGCGCGCCGGCTCAGGCTGTTAATCTGATGGAGCGGCTGCGGGCCAGAGTAGCCGATGAAGATTTCCATGATGAGAGCGGCCAACCTATCCGCCTCAGTATCAGCGTCGGCCTGGTGTCCGGCCCCGCTGGTTGCCGCTCGGGTAAAGATCTGCAGGATAAAGCCGATCATTTTCTTTATGTTGCCAAGGCTGAAGGGCGCAACCGGGTCGTTCAAGGGTAAAGCGGCATCAGAGCCGCTTAATGCTCGCTGGCGATGATGGCCTGAATGCTGTGAGGGTGAACCTTTACGCAGACACCGCCGGCCTTGAACGCCAACGTCGGGTTGGCCAGGCGTTCGGTTTCGCCTTTGGGGCTGCTGGCCTTGAGTTTAATATCCGTGTCGCCATCGAGTGTGGCTTGGGTCCGGGGGCAAAGAGTACGCAGTTGCTCAGCCAGTTCATCGCAGCTTTGGGCGCCACCAGGCAAAACCAGCTCCAGATGTTCCCATCCCTCTTCGGGATAGTGTTTATCGCCGGGGAAGGGCAGCTCGACACAGGGAATTTGCCATTGACCCAGTTGCAGGGATTGCTGCAGTCGTATGATCAGGATAGGGCGGCCGTTGATGATGTTTTCCGAGATAATTTTACCACATTGGGCAAACTCGGCCTTGAGCTTTTCTGCCGCGGCGACAGAGTTGACCCGCAGCGCGGCGTGATCGCACTCGCCTAAACGCTCGAGTCCCAAGCGTTCAATCAGGGGCATGATTTTGTCGGCAAAGGCTTGCCAGTCTGCCAGCAATTGCGACAGAGATTGGAGGTTTTGCATATCTGATTCCTGTTTCAGGGCCAAATTTCTATTGGCGTGCCCGGCTCAATCAACTGCCAGAGTTCATCCATTTCTTTATTGGTGAGGGCGATACAGCCGTTGGTCCAGTTAAACTGCTGCGCCTCTTCCGGAGTTAACCCAGAGCGGGGATTTTGGCCGTGGATCATGATTTGGCCGCCCGGGCTGACCCCAAGCGCCTTGGCTCTGAGTCTGTCTTCGTCATTGGGGTAGGAGATGTGAATCGCGCGGTAAAAGGCGCTGTCGGCCTTTTTGTAGTCCAGCAGATAGCGGCCCTCTGGGGTACGTTGATCGCCTTCCTGATATTTGTGGCCCTTGGGCATATCCCCCATGGCGATGCGATATTCCTTGATGACCTTACCGGCCTTAATCAGGCTCAGACGTGAATCTGACTTGTTGACCAGCACCAAATCCACCTGTGCCGAGGCAAAGGGGCTGTACAACTGGGCAAACGCCAGCAGAAATATTGCATAAACTATATGACGAAACGATGGGCCCATGACCACTTGGCTCTGATTATGGTTATTTTGACGGGATAATAACTGAAAAAGGGGGCCCTCTTGAAGCCCTTGAACAAGATTGTTGCCGAGAGTCGCGGAGCGTCAGCCAGAGAATATTTGGCACTCACGCCAATGCATGGCAGACTTACGCCCCTGCCTTTTAGGCGCGGCGCCACGAACTCGAATGCGTGAGACTCGAAAGGGTAAAGATTGAGGTGCCGTTTGGTTGGAAAGTAAGGAAAGCTTAGCGCATGAATCAACATAAGATGACAGATACGCCGCCGGAGCCGGAACTCAAGCGTAAGCTCAGGATCATCATCTTTGGTACAGAAACGCCCGCCGGCCGCTGGTTTGATATCAGCTTGATCATCTGCATTATTCTCAGTGTTGCCTTGGTTTTTCTCGATACAGTGGCCGATATCCATGCCCGTTTCGGACATATCATCCTGGCACTGGAATGGGCCTTTACCTTGGTGTTCACTCTGGAATATCTGCTGCGGCTCTATTGTTCCAGCAATCGCTTGAGTTATGCCCGCAGTTTTTACGGCGTAGTGGATCTGCTCAGTATCCTGCCCAGTTATCTGGCGCTGTTCTTCCCCGGGGCCAATTTTACCCTGGTGATCCGTATTCTGAGGTTGTTCAGAATTTTTCGGGTACTCAAGCTGCTCAGATACTTGAGTGAAGGGAACCTCCTGCTCAAGGCGATGCTGCAGTCGAGTCGCAAGGTGTTTATCTTCTTTTTCTCTGTGAGTCTTATCATTATGGTGCTCAGCGCCATCATGTATGTGGTCGAAGGCCCGGACAATGGCTTCAGCTCGATCCCCAAGTCTGTCTATTGGACCATAGTGACCATTACCACAGTAGGGTACGGTGATATCACTCCCAAGACAGAACTCGGCCAGGCCATAGCGGCGTTTACCATGCTCTTGGGTTATTCGATAATCGCCATTCCCACGGGGATCCTCACCGCTGAAATCTCCCAGGAGATGGGCCGTAGCCGCGATCTGCGCCGCTGCGCCAACTGCTTGAAAACCGGGCATGATCACCATGCTCTCTACTGTAACCGTTGTGGCAGTGAACTGGAGCCACCTCCGGAAGAAAACAAGGACTAGGGTGTCAAACAACCAATCATCTGCTAAGACAGCCACTCAAGCCGTCACTCAGGCTAAGTTTGTTGAAGGCAATATACTGCGCCACATTTTGGTGATGAGCTCTACTGCGGCCGTTGGGATCTCGGCACTGTTTGTGGTGGACCTGCTAGATATTTTCTTCCTCAGCATGCTGGGAGAGCTGGAGTTGGCGGCGGCCGTGGGCTATGCCGGTACCATCTCTTTCTTTACCACTTCAATAGGTATCGGCCTGTCGATTGCGCTGGGGGCACTGGTGTCCCGCGCCGTAGGTGCCAGAGACACAGAAGGGGCCAAGCGCTTGCTGCTGAATGCCGCCATGGTAACTCTGCTGGTATCCAGTATGATGGCGATAGTGGTGACGGCTCTGATCCCTGAACTGCTGGCGCTGGTGGGCGCCAGGGGACATACCGCCGAGCTGGCCGCCGATTATCTGTATATTCTGGTGCCTTCCTTGCCGGTCATCTGTTTGGCAATGGCGCTTGGCAGTGCCCTGCGCGCCGTGGGTGATGCCAGGCTCTCCATGCTATCGACCCTAGCGGGCGGTGCGGTCAATGCCGTATTTGACCCCATTTTTATTTTCCTGTTTGCCATGGGCATAGAAGGCGCGGCTACCGCCTCGGTATTGGCGCGCCTCAGTGTGCTGCTGATCGCGGCAAGAGGTGTGTTTATCAAACACGGCCTTTGGAGCCGTTTCGAACTTGCGAGCTTTCGCGGCGATCTGCGCGCCATTTTTGCCATCGCAGGGCCGGCCATGCTGACCAATGTGGCCACCCCCATAGGCAATGCGGTAGTGACCCGGGCGATTGCCGACTTTGGTGACAGCTTCGTCGCCGGCTGGGCAGTCGTTGGGCGTTTGACCCCTGTGGCCTTTGGAATGATCTTTGCGCTTTCCGGCGCCATAGGGCCCATCATAGGGCAGAATTATGGCGCCAGGGCCTATGACAGGCTCAGCGAATGCCTGACAAGGGCGCTGCAATTCTGTATCGCCTATGTGCTTGGGATGTCGCTGCTGCTGTGGTTGCTGCGCGAGCCTTTGGTATTGGCATTCGACATGCGCGGGGATTCTGCCGAGCTGGTACGTTTCTTCTGCCAGTATATGGCGCTGTTTTTCCTGTTCAACGGCGCACTGTTTGTGGCCAACGCCTCGTTCAACAATCTGGGTAAAGCCAAGTATTCAACCGCCTTCAATGTGGGCAAGGCCACTATCGGGACGCTGCCATTTGTTTATCTGGGAGCCGAGCTCGGTGGGGTATATGGAGTCTTAATTGGTCAGGCACTGGGGGCAGTGCTCTTTGGTGTATTGGCGGTGATCACCGCCTACCGCTTGGTTGCCAGAGTGGCCGCCAATGGCCGCCAGCAAAGTCTTGAGGCCGACGGGCTTGATGAGGAGGAACTCTCCATGGCCTCCAGCAGTCCATTGTCGTCTTCCTGTACCCAGATGGGGCAGATGACCGAAGAGCTGGAGCCGATAGCCAGTGCCCAGGCTACCTCGCCCCAGCGGGAGAGGTCTTAATGCCGGGAACGGCTCATGCGTTTAAAGAGGGGCCTGGAAATGTTTTATTGGGTGTCAGATTGGGAAGTTGCGGCCGCAGGGCTTTCAGTAGCGCCGTTATCTGGCTGCTCAACTGCATTGTTTTCTGCCTGCTCGGCGGCAGCGATTTTGGCGCGCTCGGCCTTGGAGATGTAACCCTGTTTGGCGGGGCCTGAGTTGGGGATCTCTTTCTTGTTTTCCCGGGCTTTGGCACGCTTGGCCAGTTTTTTGGTCAGTTTTTGTCGCTTGTTCATGCTAAATTTCCTGGTACTTCCCACTTGGATGGGCAAAGGGCAGGCATTTTAGCCTGCCGGCGGCCGGGCAACAAGCTCAACCTGTCTCAGTGCCGGTTTGGATACCGCGATGACTGGAGCCGACTTACAGGAACAGGGTCATGAAGACACCGATATAGCTCATGGAAACTGCGACCCCAATACTGAGCAGGGCCATATCCAACATCAGTGGCCTATCCGGCGTTTTGGCCGCCTTGATAAGTTCTACCACGCTGGTGGGGATCACTATCAGCCCCGAGACTATCAGCAACAAAAAACCGGGGCGGAACAGACTGAGTTGCAGTGCGCTTTCATCCTGCCACAGGTGCGCATATTGATCGCCAAACAGCAATAATGCCATGGCGACCACGGCCGACAGACTGGTGGCCAACAACAACTGACGATTAACCTTGCTGCGGTTAACCGGCTCTTCTATCTCCTGAATAATTCCTGTGGGTTCCATCTCAAATACACCTGAAGCGGGAAACTGCGGCAAAACTAGCAAATTTGAGGCTTATTTTCAAAAAAATTACTTGTTACCGAAGCGACTTCTGTCCATCTCACTGGCGCCATCCCGACATTCACCGCGGATCTCCCCTCTGTCGGATTGCAGCAGACGACTGAGTTCATAAAAACCTTCACGGCAATATTGATTCATTTTGAGGGTATTATCGAGTCCAAGCTGCAGTTGCTGTTCAAACACGGCTTGCCTGGCTTCTCTGATAGCCAGTTGTTGGCGCATCTCCTTTGCCGTACGCGGTGTCTGGACACTTATCCTGTAACTGCCGCCAGAATCGGGCGTTATCAGCCGCGCCGTATAGGTAAAGAGCTTCAAGCCATCGGCCTTGATATCCGTCTGGAAATTGTCTTTGATGGCACCGGCAAAATCGGCCGGATCTATGCTGGGTTTTGAGCTGCAACTACAAAGCAGCAGTGGCAGTAATAACAGAAAAAGCGCACGCATAAGCTGGGGTGATTATCCTTATTATTTTTTGGAGATACAAATTATCGTTAACTTACTGCAGAATAAGCACAATTGCATTAACGGCGTGATAAGTCAGCGCAGCATCGACCTCTACCGCCTTTGTTTGATAACCGGATGGTAGGTTATGTTTGAGTATCTTCAACATCTTTTCGATAAGGTGCAATGGCAACCTGGGCTGACGGATATCCTCTATTTGGTTCTGCTCGTTGGCTGGTTTGCCTGGATCTGGCCCAAACGGGACTGGCAACAACTGCTGGCGGACAAGAGCTTGCAGTGGCGGGCGCTGCTCAGTACCTTGGCCATTAATGGCCTTTGGCTGCTCAATGCCAGTGTTACCGAGGGGATCCACGCTCATTTTTTGGCCCTGGTAACCCTGATGTTGATGTTCGGCTGGCGCTTGGCGTCCGTATTGATGCTGCTACCTGTCAGCTTCTTTTGTCTGTTTGTCTATCACCAGCCCTGGATGCTGGGCCCCATGATGTTGTTTGCTGTCTGCCTGCCGCTTTTATTGGCATTGGCAGTACACAGCTTGAGTTATCATAAATTACCCAAACATTTGTTTGTGTTCATTTTTGTGGCAGGTTTTCTCAATGCCGGGCTATCTGTCGTCAGCCATATTCTCGCTTGGTCAACTTATCTCTGGGCCAGCACGGATTACAGTGTCGCTTACCTGGTGGATAACTATCTGCTGCTTATTCCGCTGCTTGGGTTCCCGGAGGCTTTACTCAACGGTATGGCAGTGACTCTATTGGTGGTTTACCGGCCCGAGTGGCTCTACGACTACTCGGACCGGGTCTATCTCTGGCGTCACTGACAGGTGCGACTTTAGTCTTTGGGGGCGCGGATCACCAGGGTGCCGGCGAGTTTGTCATGCCAGCTTTGTTTCCGGGGATCGAAGGCCACCCAGAGATAGCCAAGGCCGAATACCAGAGTAGAGGGGATATAGCCTAAATAGCGCACTATCAGGCTGGCGGTCGATGGCTTTTGCAAAGTGTCGGCATCAACAATGACAGCTCTTAGCACCATCTTGCCCGGAGTCGCCGACTTATAATGCCAGAACAAGATGATCAAGATGAAAGGCAACAGGTAGTTGATCACAACATCGAGCGGGCCCAAGATTAAGGCATCATTCTCCAATATGGCATCAATGCCAAAGACTAGCAGAGTCAGTGGCACTGTGATGCACATCAACATGAGTGAGTCCAGCAGGGTTGCCGCCAGTCGCTCCCAAAAACCGACATAGATGGGATAGCTGGATTCATTGCTTGCTGCTTCTGCAACGGGCGGTGGAGGCGTCATTCCCGAGGCCAGTTCCGTAGGGGTTGTCTGTTCTTGATGAGCCAAGACTGACTCTATGTTGCGTGGGTTTTGCTCTGCTGCCATTTACTCTGTCCCTGATTAATAATTACTGTTGGGACGATACACAGGAATAAAGCTTGGAACAAGCTGTGCCTGCCGTATTGGCACGGCAGGCAAGGGATTGATCAACCGAAACGCTGATTGAGATAGCTGATGATGTCGTTGGATTCATACATCCAGGTCACTTCACCGGCTTGTTCTATTTTCAAACAGGGAACTTTCATGGTGCCGCCCCCGTTTTGCAGGGCACTCTTGTGTGGCTCCTGCTTGGCATCCAGGGTGGTGATATTCAGGCTCTGGCGTTTCATGGCTCGTCTTACCTTGACGCAGAAAGGGCAGGCCGGATACTGATACAGGCTGAGGCTACGACATTGTTCATCAATATCCGCCTGCTGTTCGGGTTGCCGCTTAAGGCCCTTGGGTGAAAAAACAAAGTTGAGCAGCAAAATAATCCGCCCCAGGATCCAACGAATAACAAACATAAGCATCCTCTATATAAGCTTGAAACGGCAGGCAGTTTAACTCAGTGGTGGTGAAACTCAAGCCCGGACTTGGAGTTCAAGGGTAGCGATGATTTCATCTTCATCCTCCGGATCCGGCCCTTGCTCAACAAAGCCGAAACCGGCGTAAAACGCTCTTGCTGTTTGGTTTTCATCTGCATAGCAGATATGCACCCGCTGTGCATTTTCCTGGGCGCGGATCTCATCGAGTACCAGTGCCATCGCGCGGCTGCCTATGCCTTTTTGCTGATACCCTTCGGCTACCATGAAGCGGAATATGTTGTAATCGTTGGGTTTGCCTTCTTCAGCAAGCGATTCATACATCAAAAAGCCTACCGGAGTGTCGTCCAGGTAAATCGCCTTGGGCACATAGAAAGGAAAAAACTGGGCTTCGGCGATGGAAAGCATGTTATCGGCCAGCAGATCGCGTTGCTTCGGCTTGGGGGCCTACGATTTCAAAATTGTCTCGGGTTATCTGTTGCAGACTTATTGGCATTTGTGGTTATTGGTTTTGGCTGAATTGATTGCCGGCGATAATAACAGCCCAGCAACACTTTACCAGTTCAATAATCCGTCATGAATACGAAAAAGGCTCCCATAGGAGCCTTTCTTAGGTGATTTCAATAGGTTTTAATCGGCATTCAGTGACAGAATCGCCTGAGATGCATCCTGTTTCATCTCTGTCTTGCTGTCGAGCAGGAAGACTCTTTCCGCGGCGACGGCTGCTCTGTCCACCAGGAAGGCCTTGATGGCCTGGGCCCTGGCCTGAGCCAGATTAGCCAGCTCGTTATTGCTGATCTCCTGAGCGCTGAGCAGTTGGTTGTAAAGGCCCATATGCCAGACGGTGAGCAGGGTATCTTCATCGACTTTTTCACCGTCGGCCTTTTCGGCAAGTTTTTGCTTCACTTTGTCTTTTTCCGCATCGGCATCCAGTTTGAGCTGTTGCTCGAACAATTCCACCAGGACATCTGCCAGCTTACCCTGGGTAGGGAATCGACTGGCGCTCAGCTCGTCCGGCAGGGCTGCAAGCTTGCTGGCCTTGAGCAGTTGCAGCTGCAGTTTTTGCTCTGCCAGCGCCTCACTGTCTTCCCGCAGCGCCACGCTGCCTTCAATGCTCAATTGCAGCTTGGGCCTGTCATCCAGCGCCTTGGCCAGCTTGCTCAGCTTATCTTCGGCGTCAGCGTCCAGCGTGGCTATACCGGGTTGGAAAGCGACCAGGTTCAGCTCTTCATCACTGCCAACCAGACCGGCCAGCAAAGAGAAGGGGGCGGTGACCGCCTTGGTGATGACATTGGTGATGGCGGTCATCACGATGCTGCCGAAGCTGAAACTTGGGCTGTCGAGATCTCCTGAAACCTGTAAGCCAAGATCTATCACCCCATGTCTGTCCTGCAAAAGGGCGATAGCCAAGGTAATCGGCAAACTGGTGGCCAGATCGGAATCACTGGGTTTACCCAGCTTAAGCTGATCTATCACCAGATGATTGTCTCCCTTCAGCTGGTTGTCTTCCAGTTGATAGTTGAGCGCTAAAGACAGCTGGCCTTTGTCTATGTAGTAACCGGCATAGGTGCCCGAATAGGGATTCACCGAGGTCAACTCGACACTCTTGAATACCAAATCCAGATCCAGATAGGGTTTCTCCAGCAGCGGATTCACCTCTCCCCTTAGGGTGACTGGAGCATACTTGTCTATCTTGCCCTTGATATCGACACTGGCCTTGGTTCCCGGGGTAGAAGACAGGTGGCTTATCTTGCCTTCCAGCGCCTCGATACCTGAAGCAAAGTTAGGGGTGAGGGAGTTATCGGCAAAATAGGCCGAGCCGTTTTTGATGGCAATGCTGCCGATATCCAGTTTAAATGCCTTATCTGTCGAGGCCTTGGTGTTGATTTTTTCCTTGGCGGCCGTTTGCTGCGGCGCTTCGTTTTCCTGGCTTTGTTTTGTCTGCGACTGAGCCGCCGAGTTATCACCAGGTGGTTCGGCGCGGATCAGCTCGCCGATATTAGTGCGCTGATCTTCGGTGATCATCACCTTGGCGTATGGCTGTTCCAGCAATATATTGCTGATTTTCAGGCTGTTTGCTTCGGAATCAAAGCTCATCGCATCTATCGCCATATTCTGCCATTTCAGCAGAGGCTCAAATGCCAATCCATCCTTGATAAGCAGCTTGCCAATTCCGGCTTGTCCCTGAAAATGGGCCTTCCCCTCGGCGTTGGCAGTGAACTTGCCCTGAGTGCTCAACTTGCCGCTTTCAAGCTGCATATTGAGATAGGGCGTCAGATAGGGCTGGAACTGTTGCAGCTCCAGCTCAGTCAGCGTCAGCTCGCCATTGACAGTGAATGCCTTGGCATCTATCGCGCCGGTGGCGCTGAACTGGCCTTGGCTGGTTTCCGGCTGGGTTTGGGCATCAGAACTCAGTGCCAGCTGCAACTGGTAGTCTATGCTTCCTTCGAGATCGGAACGCACTGGACCTGTCGTGATATCCAATGGGTAGACACGCCAGTGGACACCATTGCTTTGCTGCTGCTCAAACAGGTTGAGATCGGCCTGTTTGAGACTGATTTTGCCAATAGTCAGCAGCCACTGTTTGTCTTGCTCCTGGGCTTTGTTTGGCTCTGCGGCTGTATGCGCTGTGGCTTTTTCTTTCGCTGTGGCCTTATTTAACGCCTCGGTTTCATCTGCCGCCTCTGGTTGGGCTAGTGCTGGTTCCACTTGTGCCTCGGCCGCGGTGTCATCGGGCTTGGCATTTGTGGCGGGCATAAAGAGCTGCTGTAGATCCAGGCCTTGCTTATCCAAGCGGGCATCGGCCCACAGGCCTTGCAGCGCCAGTTCGTCGATATCAACATTCTGGTTGTCGCCGTCCACCCGAATGTTATCCAGTGCCAACAGCGGCAACTTGACTCTGGCTTGCTGTTGGTCGGAGAAGAGCAGATTTTCCAGAATAAACCGGCCCTTGTGGGTACTGTAATGCAGTTGGTCTTGTTGCTGTTTCAACTGGTACTGGCTCTGGAAGCTGAGTTCACCGTCACTGAGCTTAGCGGCAATAAGCCCATCGGCAAACGGCCAGAAGGGTAGCAGGGAAACTTTGGCCAGTTGCAGCTCACCGGTGACTTCGAGAGGCTGCAGCTGAAACTGTCCCTGAGTCTGCAATTGTCCATTATCGCTGCCGGTCAACGACAGGGCATAGCGGTTGGCATCTTTCGCCAGTACCGGTTTGTTCTCGTCTTCCGGCAAGCTGAGGCTATAAGCCTTGGTATCCAAAGCTTGCAGGCTGAAATTAAGCTCGTCGTAACTGAGCTCTGTATTGGCGACCTTATCCATATAAGCGAACTTACCCTCTGTTACCCGGATATCCCGGGCAATGACTCTGGGCGGTTCAGAGGTGTCTTCTGTAGCCTCGGCTTGCGGTGTTTGATTGGCTTCAAGGTGGGCAAGCATATCGCTGAAGTTGAATTGAGCTTGGCCATTCTCTGACGCCAGCCTTTGCACATTCACTTGCGGATCAAAGAGGTAGATATGATCTATGGCGATGGCCCCTTGGGTCAGCGAGCGCCAAAATGCCAGCTCCAACTCAAGCTGGCTGAAAGATGCAAAGACTTGCTGTGGGTCGCTCTCCTGCAGGGCGAAGTTATCCAGGCGGACTCTGAGAAGGAAAGGGTTGATGCTGATATCGTTCAGGCTCGCCTGACGGCCGAGCAGTTGTTGCAGTTGCTTTGGGGTTTGCGACTTTATCACCCAGGGAGCGAGCCCACCAAGCAGCAGGGCGTAGAGGCCATACCCGATGAGCAGATAGATGCCTGTTTTGATGGCAAGCGGCACCCGGCGAAAGCGTGAAAAGAGCTGAGTCAGCACATTGGGCATAGCGGTGTGAGATCCCTTGAAGCAGGTTTGCGGCAAAAATTTGGCGTTATTCTAACGCGTATTCGGTATGCTTTGTAAGTCACTTCTGAACCTATGATTTTTGTTATCTTGCTCGATACATGCATGATACAAAAAGAAAACTTAGCTAAGGAAGGTGTGAATAAGTCCTCGCGGCACTCTGGCTTACACAGCAATTGGCATTCAAGGCATCTGACTGAAGGCATGCCGGGGCCTGTCGAAGTCGGATAACGCAGAGAGCCGGTTGCTGTGAAAGCCCCGAAGGGCGTGGCTTACAAGCCTGCCTGCTGTGTAGTGCTTCTTGCAAAGGACTAAGGCCATTTGCTGCGAACCACGCCTTGCATCCAGGCCTGTAAGCCGACGCAGAGCACGCATGGGACTTGTTCGCACCTTCCCTAACTCATGTTGCAATGATCAAGAGTGATTTTCGCTGAACATTGCATTCACAAGAGGGCAATAACCAAGGTTGTAAAGACCTTGAATGCTCAGTATCAGCTCAGCAAACCTGAATCCTGGCAAGACTATTGCCTTTGCCCGTCTTTATCCTTTGGTTGGGCTGCTGTAGGTGATGGCGGCGATAATGGCACCGCAGGGGTCTTTTATCCAACAAAAGCGGCCGACCTGGGGAATGTCCTCAGGGCCGTAGAGTACATCGCCCCCCAGTGCTTTGGCCTTAATGGCGACGGCGTCGACATCTTTAACGGTAATGTAACCAGTCCAGTTACTTGGCATGGCCGGCGCCGGGCTGTCCGTGATGCCACCTATGCTGATACCGTCATTTTCTATGATGTGATAGGGGCCTTGTGGCAACTGCATCGTCTTGAAGCTCCATCCAAAAATCTCACCATAAAACCGCATCGCCAACTCAGAGTCATTGGCGGTCAGTTCGTGCCAACTTAAGGCTCCATGGGTAGTAAAAGGGGAGTTCATAGATAGGTTCTCCTGAGACTGAGGGGCTGACAATTCGGCTGCGAAGATCGCCGGCCAGCGGATCTTGAGCCGCTTTGAGTTCAGCTTTGAGTGTAGTCGAGTCGGCTGTGCTTTGTGGCTTTCTTGGACTACGAAGAAGAGGGGCACAAGATGCCGGAGCCCGAATTATGGAAACCTTTTCGGCGCTGAAGAATGTGCTAACAGCAAAGTTGAAGGGGGAGGTTAGCTGATGAGCTTGATGTAATCTGCAATCTCAGTGCGGCCCCATTCATGGGCAAACTCAAGGGCTCCCATGTCCTTCATCGTCTGGCCGGTATAACGGATGCTGGTATCTATGCCCGCCTCAACCAACCGCTTCACAATATGGAAGTGGCCATAATGAATTGCGGTAAAAAGGGGATTACGGTCTGGCTCAGAAGTATCGAGCCTTGCGCCAAGGCCGATGAAGTAGTTCAAAATATCTTCGTTGCCATTCGAAGCAGCCCTATGGATTGGGCTGCTACCACTGAGATTGTCTCTACTATCTATATCGGCTCCCAGCTTGACTAGAGCCTGGCACAATTCCAAGTTGTCATTATCAGCCGCAATATGAAGAAAGCTGCCCAATGGCGTTTGTAACTGAACCAGCTCAGTGTTCATTGATAGAAAGTCGATTGCATCAGCGGTTCTCTTCTCCCTGATGCATGCCATGAGTGTCCTTAATTTCAGTATTACTGCTTCGTTCACTTATTTATCCGTCCTGACTTAATGATTCCCTGTGGATATCAAGCCTAGTGTTTTCGAGTGTATTCGATTAATCGACCGCCTCATGCTTGCCGAGTTTTACCGTAAAATACTGGCAAACATTCACAAGTGGCCAGTATACCTAAGGAAGGTGCGAACAAGTCCTCGTGGCACTCTGTTTGTAGAGATAGGCCTAAATTGCAGTTGGCGCTTTGGCAGAAGGTTGCGGCGACTCACTAGGTGCAGAAGTTCTTACTATTAGGATCATCAGGGTTCAGTACTTGTATCCTGAAGTCCGGTGCCAAATTAAACCGTTTTATAACGCTCGACATTCGGTCAGATGTTAATGCAGAACCGAAATCCGAGAAGAATGGGATTGGATCATTATTGATAGCCCACATTTCATTCATTTTCTTGGCTAATTCTCTGGCTTGCTCCCAATCTCCTGCAAATATCTTGGAGTAATCAAAATAGGGCCATGCTGCGATATCATCTTCCTCTGCCGAATCTTCGCTGAAGAGAAAGGATACGCTAATCTCCGAGTGCCAGGGAAACACGCCTACATCAATGATTCTTAGCTCTTTTTTACCAAAATTATCTACCGCTTCCTGCAGTTTTCCTTCTAGCAGTTGCTCAATATTTTCTCTGCTGTATTCCATATCCATTTCTTTTGATGTCTTAATTAAGTTGTATTGGCTTACATGAACAGTCGGGCTTCATGCCTGCTTCACCAAGGATGCAAGATGCAGCATGTAGTCCGGTTTGCTTATGTCCAGACCTTTATGGCGAAGAATATCGTAGGCCGTAACCATGTGGAAGTAAAAATTGGGGATGAGGAAGTCATTGATATATAAGGTAGCTGGAAGGTCTATGTACGAGCCTTGACCCAGATCAATGCGCGTTACTTCCGACATCTTTGAATCATCACACTGTGCAGCAAGCAACAGTTGTTTGGTGTTGTTGATATGTTCCAGCGCCTTATCTAACGACTCCACATAAGGATGAGATAAAGGACAAAAGATATGCCTGTCCTGTCTTTTGCGCTGTCTTTTGCATCTGACAAGCCCGCTTATGAGGCAGGTCCCGGAAAACATAGTCATGTGGTTAAACCTCACGCCGCTCTCTTCGAAAGAGTGCAAGGTCAACCGTCGACCTGGCTCGCCAAAGTCCGATGCTGCCTTTGCATTTTATGCTTTTGGCGGCCAACTATAATTGACCCATTCTTCATAAAAATCAAATTCATACTGTAGATTGGTTATTTTATGGGGCAATTTAGCAGCTCTTAAAAACTCTTAAAATTGTGAAACGACTTTTCTGGCCGGGATCGGGGATTTATGAGATATAAACATTGAAAATGTGTATACATCATTTTCTTGAGATTCAAACGTAAAACCTGCAATTTCAGATACTTTGTTTTGCTTTAGTATAAATGTGTTTGAGAGAGCCTCTACAAGCTCTAATTCTATAGGACACTTACTGAGATGCTTTTCCAAGCATTCCAGCCCCAGTACTGCCACTATCTCTATATCGAAATCCTGATCCATGATTCTTAATTCCATATAACGTCCGTCTGATCTTGATACGTTGCTATTAAATCCAAGAGAGCCATAATTCTTGCACTCACGTCTATAGCCGAATGGCCTAATAAAGAGGCGAAAGACTGATGTTCTCTCAGTGGAAAAATCAATCTTTTAGGAGGTCGGGCGCTAGAGTCTTTGCTCTGCTAATAGTGGGGGCATATTTGGGGACCAGTCCGAAATTTTCTAGAAATTACCAAAACAAACAGTAGTAACAACACCATATTCAGTTTGAACTTCAAACTCATGCTCTTGAAAGTAATAGCTTTCCATTGAGCCATAATCTTCAAATTCGTACTTGGTTCCAAATATTATTTTGAGTTTAGAAATTGCTTCGTCTACGTCTAGACCTATGATGTTAATCCCTTGAATAGATAACGCAGGGTTTGAACATTGAATCCAGTGAAGTCCATCCGCCTCGTCAATCCAAAAAGTACACATTAGCTTATTGTATTGAAGAAGAGGAAACCCATCATTATCAGTATCAATTTTACTAGGTTCCCCTAGCTGCTTTGTCAGGTAGATTTGGTCTAAGCCAAATCGAATATCACCCAATCCAATCCCTAGTTTTACTTCCATGCTTAATGATTCCCTGTGCAAGTGTTGGCCTCTGTAGTGGATTAGTTAAACCAGAGACACACTGTTTGTTGATCCGATAGGTAAACAATCACTGGAGGCCGACATGCCTAAAACTAGCACACTTTTTTATCGAGTTGGATGTACACAAGGGGACCACAGATGTGGCTTGGGTGCTAATAGTGTCCATATTGCTTCAAATGCATATAGCTTAGTACTGTTTTCCTTCAAAAAAATCTACAACTTTAATAAAACGAACACCGGATAATTTTCTCTGAACGATAAAATCAACTACCTTCTGATGGAAAAATAGATAACTTTTAGAACAATTAGCGATTTTGAATATCAATCGTTCGTTTTCTGCTATTTTTTCCAAAACACGGCCGTCTAGAGAAAACTTCTTAACTTCTAAGAGTTCATCATCGTCATCAAAATCGAAAGTTTCAATGAAAGAATTATCACGATCAAGACAGTCAAGCTCTTTATAAAAACCCAAATACCAATAGTTCTCATGCCACACGTTATTATCATCAATATATATTGAAGGATAAATTTGCATCCCATCAATATCATAATTATCCATTTTTAGCTTAACTTCCTTATTAATTAACAAACCAGCAGAATCAACAAACAAGTCCGTTAGCGGCCATCTATTTTTGTCTTCACCCTTAAAGCCGTTCAAAAAGAACAAAGGCTTTTCTCCATAAACCAGTTGCTTGAAATGATATTGTCTTTTTGCAGTATTTAAGTCTGGCTTAATATAAGTCTGGTTATCTCCACTAGGACGAAAAGCAATGTAATACTCATCATTATAATTTTTCACTGGTCTATCCTTAATGAAATATTAAGCCGCCCATTATAAAATAGCTTGTTATGTCAAATTTGGTAATTTAAATATCAAGCAAATATCAAGCCACCCATCATAAAATAATAACTTAATCTTCTTTCTGTCTACGTTCAAGCACCAGTAGGGGATTTGAGCACCCGGAGGTAGAAAGATATCCGTGAGTTGCAGAGGTTTGATGAAATCGAACATATTTCACGCAAAAATGCGAGATTTGAGCTGTGCTAGCCCTACCCATGGTTCAGGGGATTTCAATGACTGCGGTTGAGTTAAATAGCGTGGGGTTCAGGCCGTTTGAAAGTACTGACAGCTGGTTGCAAAATGTCGTCGTCGCTTCTCCAAGTGTTCGCAGTAACAGCTGAGCTCTTGCAAGGTGCCCACCGGGCCACGAAATAGTTTTCCAAATTCAGTGGTAAGCTTGAGCCAGTTCTCATGAGGGATATTCAACCGCGTCAGTAGCTTGGTACTCTTTTCACTTATCACGCCACGTTTATCATCGCGAATACAACGCCCGGTATCATCCACCAATTCAAGATAATCCTTGAGCCCAAACGCAATACCACTGGGCTGATTACTGCATTCATTGCCAATAAAGGGCAGTAGCTTGGCGGGTTGTTCGCATTTCAAGGCTGCCTGAATACGTAGCTGAATGCTGGTATGTTCCGACTGCTCAGGCGTATCGGCCATCTTTGCTCTGATGGGGTTGAGGTCAACGTAGGCCATGCAGGTTAACACGGCGGCTTCATCCAGTAAGGCTTGCGACTTAAATCTTCCCTCCCAGAATCGGCCTGTACAGTTATCCTCTTGATTGGCTTGACGCGCTATCGGTTCATTGAGACAACGCATAAACCAGCTGATGTCACATAACCTGCTGCGATAAATCGCGATAGTATTCTTCAGCCTGGGGACTTCATACGCTTCAATCAGTTCACCCTGGATGAATTTGCGGGTTAACTCGTCACCTTTGAATAACTTATGCCATTGCTCAAGCACTTCTCTATCTGTCCATCGGTTTGCTATCTATATCGATATGCAACACCTGATGCAGATGATTACTCATGATGGCGAATGCCGCCACATCAATGGCAAAAACAGCTTCCAGTTCAAACAATAACGATTCCACCCAACCACGGCGGTGGTCATAATTTTTACCCGAGTAGGCATCATCACCACACAAGAAAGCTCGCCGTACCACGCGGCTGCAACAGTGGTAGTAAGGTGTATCTTCAAGGCTGATTTGAGTTCGGCGAGGGCGCGGCATAATAACCTCCTTGTTAAATGCTTAAACAAAGCATAGTCGGTGGCTAACTACCGCGCCATTAACGCAGGGTGTCCATTTTTTTTAATGCTTAAACAAAGGATAGTCGGAGGCCAACTACCGCGCCATTAATACTGGGTGTCCATATTGTTCTGTCATATTGTTCCCTGCCGAACCTGCCTTTGCTTGTTAGTTGCTTAACGCACATACATAGCTTAGGCAGCCATCCACGAAACCGATTGCAAATGCTTTTGCAGAATTCAGTTTCTTTGAATTAGCCAGCCCTGATGTTAAATATGCCTTTGCCATTGCAAAGATATTTTCTTGGGCTTCCTCCCATGAGGAACCGAACAAATCATCAGAAACACTTTCCATTCTTGGCTCGGGAACCCAATCTTCATTGCAAGCCCAATCCTCGTTTTCTGGATCAAACTCACTTGACCCAACAAGCTCAATATTGAAGGGATATTCATAGATATTTATGCTAAACGCGATTACATCTTTCGGGACTTCAACATTCAATTGTTGGTCCAGCCATTCGATAAAATCCTTCTCATTCTGAATCATGTACATTTCTCTCTGGGCAACTAACGCCGCAAGCAGCGGACAAATTGAAGTTAGGGACGAACAGAAATTTGGTCCAGCTGCCGCCGCTTGTTAGGCACTACCTCTTCCTCGCCCGCTGCGAATATAGTCAAGGTATTCCTCCTGAATCATCAGTTGATTTAGAAGCTTCTCTGTCGCCTCCAGCTCATGTTCGTGGAGCCAAACATAAAGTGAGGGTAAATCGGGAAACTCCAACTGGAAATACGGATCTTCGAATTCTAACTCTTCGTCCAGAGGGCCAAATTCGTAGATATCACAGAACTCTTCACTACCAATATCTGCTGACTCATAAATATAGAGCTTCACCGCATCACCCGATGAAGAAATCGACAGCCAACGAACCCCTTCTTTGCCACTCCTGGCACAACGACCCAGAAAACACTCAACTGCCTTGCCTCTATTTAAAGCACCTGCTACCTCAGATTGTGAAAGATATCTTCTGGACATGCCTCTCCTGCCTAACGCTTTGCTAATGGGCTGCCGCAGCGCAGCGTAGGCAGTCCCGTGGAGGCCACGTTTTTGTGGCCGGAATAAAATTTAGCAACTTGTTAGGTGTTTTTCTTTAAGTACTCAGCAACTTCAACTTCTTTTGACTTTGAAAATATCCAGCCTTTAAGACTATTGTTCCAGCTCCCGCCCATTTTCTTAAGTTCATCTTTTAGTGATTTTGTATCACCCTTAACAATAAATGATTTCACTTGACCATTTTTCTCATAGTCTTCCATAAATACCTGCCCCTCCTTGAGAATTTTTTTCAAGGAAGCTGCCTTTTCTTTTGCTTCTTTTTCTGTTGGTGGTTTAACAGGATTACCTGCCATTAAGCTTTGTACATTGATAGATAACTGCCTTAAAAGTTGCTCTCTGAAATCTGTGATGCTTGAATATGATCCGGTAAGACCAATTTTTTGCATTTTCTTTTCAAAGTTTTTAAGCGCAGTATATTGGGGAATATCTAATTTTGCTGGGTTCAGATTTCTAGATGAAAAATAAAGCATTACAGGCTTATCGTTTTCAATAAACCATTCAATTTCCTCAGCAGTTCCACTTTCACTCGCACCTGTAGGTGAGCCGAGTCGAGTCCAAAAAACCCCAATGGCCATATCACAGCTTGTGACCAACTGATTGTTGATTACACCTTGCGCCCTCTGTCCCATTAAAGGTGCAGAGTGTGTTTCCCATTTCACAGGCAACAAAACAACTTTATTAATCTCAGCGTTGAGATTATTCCACTCTGAAATTATTTCAGGTATTGCTTGTCGCTCCTCTTCAACATCTCCTGGACTTGCTACAAGTATTTTGTATATTTTTGCATCAAATGACATTTTTCATTCCTTGAGGTTATTGCTTAATTACGCAGACCTAACAGCTGCATAGCACGCATGCGCGTTTTAGTCCTCGGAGGAGTGTAAACGCGCATCGCTATCTGTTTGTATTCGCTGGATATAATACCATTTAGTCCAAATATCCCTTGCAGCTAAACGCGCATGCGCGGTTTCCAAACCTATTATCTACCCGCTGTACTTTTTAACCATATGAATTTAATGCTATTTTTTTAAGTTACGGAAATAACGCGCAAACTTAGCTGCAAATTCCCGGCATTTTGTCCAGAACGTCAATAATACTGTATAAAAAATCAGTTCTGAGGCGCTTGTCATGAGCACTTCAAGCCGTACAACCAAGAACCCTAAAACCCAGTCCTTACAAAAAGCGTTTAGTAAATCCATGGCTACCGCACGGGCGCGACATGCTGTTCGTCCCTGAATACCGTTAAAAACGGAAAAGTATCGTTGTCGCAGAGCTTTCGCTTAAGAAAAAGCTAAAGCTAAGCGTTTGAATTAGTTATACAATACCCAGTACTTAATTTGAAAACAATTAGCCAAAGGTCAAGTTTTTAGCAAAGGTTATAAAACCCTGATTTTGTGGGGGTTGACAACATAATTCGCCATGAAAACAACTGTGCCCGGCAAATCATATGAGCAATATTCCAATTGATTGCCTTGCTTAAATTGGCCGGTTTCAGTGCTTGATGGCCAGGGGAACTATTTAGGAGCCTTGGTGTGGCCGGGTGACTTGCTTAATGGTGGGGGGCAGTTGTTATCGCCGGTCAATATGGCGAAATCCGCTTGGGTTTGTGTGCTCGTTGAAAACGGCTACCGGGATAGGCATGAACGGGAACTGGCATGGGGAGGGCGATTAAAGCTGCTGCCAGAGAAGCTTTTCTATGTTAACCTTGCGTTGTTTAAGGAGTTTATTGTCGTTTTGCCTCTGGCAAATAGTAAAATTTCAACTTGTATTCAGGGATGAAAAATGCAAATACGTTTGGCTACGGAAATGGATTTGGAACAACTGGTCCTGCTGTTTGACGAGTATCGGCAGGAACTGGGGCAGGGCTCGGATCTGAGTCGTTGCCGTGAATTTTTACGGGCCCGCTTACTGGAAAACGATTCGATGATCTTCATCGCCACCGAGGGTGATTATCCGGTGGCCTTCACTCAGGTTTTTCCCTCATTCTCCTCCTTGTTGCTAAAGCCTTTATGGTATCTGGATGATCTTTTCGTATTGCCAGATTACCGTGGTCAGGGCATTGCCAAAGAGCTGACTTGCCGAGCCCGAACTTTGGCTCAGGATGCCAAGGTGCTGGCGGTCAAGCGTGAATTTGGCGAACTGTCTCAACAAGTCGAGACAGATGGCACAGAGCAAGGTCTGTATCACGCACTACTTTAATCAGCTGCCCCCTGTTTGCTACCATTAGCGGGTTTTAATTTCAGGGGATTTCAGATTGAAAACAGCAGTACAACAGACACCTGTGCTCGACAAGAGCGCCGTTACCAACCTCTTGGCGCTGGCCATTATGCTTACCGGCTATGGCATGCACTCCGATGTGTTATTCAACATCGGCCTGTTTGCCGTATCCGGCGCCATTACCAACTGGCTGGCGGTGCATATGTTGTTTGAAAAAGTACCGGGTCTCTATGGTTCAGGGGTGATCCCGGCTCGTTTCGAACAGTTCAAGCAAGCTATCAGCGAGTTGATGATGGAGCAGTTCTTCTCTGAGGCCAACATAGACCGTTTCCTGTCGACCCGCTCCGACAAACAGAGCCTGGATCTGTCCGGCGTTATCGGCAAGGTGGACTTGGCTCCAGCCTTCGATGCTTTGGTGGCCACGGTTGCCCAATCTTCATTGGGTGGTATGTTATCCATGTTTGGCGGTGAAGAAGCGCTCACCCCGCTCAAGCAACCCTTTATCGAAAAGATGCAGCAATCTCTGGCAGATATTGCCAAGAGCGATGATTTTTACGAGCTGCTCAAGGGCGAACTGGAACAGCCCGGGGTGATGGCGGATATGCGTAGCCAAATTCAGGATATTGTCGAGCAGCGGCTGGCCGAGCTTACGCCGCAGTTGGTCAAGGAGATGGTGCAGCAGATGATCAAGACCCACCTTGGCTGGTTGGTTGTCTGGGGCGGTGTCTTTGGCGGTCTGATAGGGCTGGCCAGTGTAACGCTGCAGCGCTTGCTATAACTATGACAAGCCTGCTTGAGCGATAGCTCCGGCCCAAGTTTCAGCCGCCCAAAATAATAAGTACTTAAGTATCACAGCAATCAAGTCGCCCAAGCGGCGGGAGGAAAGCCATGGCGTTACATCATAGGATTAATTATCTTGAACTTCCCGCCCGGGAGCTGGAAGCCACCAAGGCGTTTTTTCAGGCGGTGTTTGGCTGGGGCTTTGTTGATTACGGCCCGGATTACAGCTGCTTTACCCAGGCCGGGATCGATGGCGGTTTTTTTCGCTCATCACTGAGCTTTGATACCCTCAACGGCAGCCCCTTGTTGGTGATTTACTCAAATGATCTGAACGCCAGTCTGGAGGCCGTCAAGACTCATGGCGGTGAGATCTGCAAAGATATTTTCAGTTTTCCCGGTGGCCGGCGCTTTCATTTCCGTTGCCCGAGCCAAAATGAGTATGCCGTCTGGTCTGAATAGACCCAGACGCTTCTGCCTTTAACAAGGAAAGATTATGCCTCACTGTATTATTGAATATTCGGCGCCCCTGGCGCAGCAATTGTCGGTTGCCAAACTGGTTCAGGCGGTGCACCAAGGTGCCATCGACTCAGGCTTGTTCACACCATCTGCCATCAAGAGTAGGGCACATGCCTGTGAACATTTCCTGGTAGGGGAGGACAGCGCTCAAAGCTTTATCCATGTGCGTTTGGCCATTATGCCGGGACGCACCGATGAGCAAAAGCACGCCCTGACCCAAAGCGTGTTTGCCGCACTGGAGCCAACTGCGGCCAAAGTCGACAGTGTCTCGCTGGAGGTTACTGAGCTGCATCAGCCAAGCTACCTTAAACGCGGCAGCTAGGAAGCCAATATGTCCGGGCAACCAAAGCGCAGTAACAGGGTGGACTCTCCCTGTATTCGCCACTGCTGCCTGGACCTGCAGGATGTTTGCCTGGGATGTTTCAGGACACTGGAAGAAATTCTTGCCTGGCATCAGGCAACTGACAGCGAGCGGCAGGCTATTCTTGAGCGCTGCCGGCAACGGCAAGTTGATCGCCATCAAGCCGCTGCCGGGCTCAGAGTGATGAGAAAAGAGCCCAAGTAAGGATGATCTAAGTTAAGAAGCTTAAGGTGAACAAGCTAAGCAAATAAAGCGGCACAGAAGCGAATTTAAGTTTTGATGCCCGCTAATGAATAAAGGCGCTATTCGGCGCCTTTGTTGTTTTTACTTAATCTCAATAAGATGCAGTGTGCACAGAGCGCACCGCTCGGCCGGAAGGATCTATGATGCCGGACAGGCTCTCATCCCAGGCCAGCGCTTCCGGGGTAGAGCAGGCAACCGATTTACCACCCGGTACAGTCAGTGCTGCCGACTCCAGCGGGAAGTGCTCTTCAAAGAAACAGCGATAGAAGTAGGCCTCCTTGGTTTCCGGCGTGTTGTGCGGGAAGCGGAAACGGGCGTTGGCCAGCTCTTTATCCTCCACCTGGGTGGCGGCATGTTCTTTCAGGCCGTCAATCCAGGAGTAACCCACACCGTCACTGAACTGCTCTTTCTGGCGCCAGGCGACTTCGGCTGGGAGCTTATGCTCGAAGGCTTCACGCAGGATATGCTTTTCAATCCGGCCATCTCGCGACATCTTGGCTTCTGGGTTCAGGCGCATGGCCACGTCCATAAACTCCTTGTCGAGGAAAGGTACCCGGGCTTCCAGGCCCCAGGCTGCCATGGCCTTGTTGGCCCGCAGGCAGTCGTACAGGTGCAGCTTGTCGAGTTTACGCACCAGTTCCTCGTGGAAGGCTCGGGCGTTTGGTGCCTTGTGGAAATAGAGGTAACCGCCGAACAGTTCATCGGCTCCTTCGCCCGAGAGCACCATCTTGATCCCCATAGCCTTGATCTTGCGCGCCATCAAGTACATGGGGGTTGCAGCGCGTATGGTGGTGACATCATAGGTTTCCAGGTGATAAATCACCTCCTTGATGGCATCCAGGCCTTCCTGGAAGGTGAAGTGCAGCTCATGGTGTATGGTGCCTATGGCATCGGCGACCTTTTGTGCCGCCGCCAGATCCGGCGCCCCTTTCAGGCCCACGGCAAAGGAGTGCAGCTGTGGCCACCAGGCATCGGAGGCATCGTTGTCTTCAATACGGCGTTTGGCAAAAGTTTGGGTTATGGCGGAAATCACCGAGGAGTCCAGCCCGCCAGACAGTAAAACGCCATAGGGCACATCTGACATCAACTGGCGCTTTACCGCGGCTTCCAACGCTTCGCGCAGCTCTTCGCTGGAGGCGCTGTTTTGGGCTACCGCTTCATAGTCGCGCCAGTCACGCTGATAGTATTGCACCGGCGCGTCATCTTCACTGAAGAGGTAATGCCCGGGGCTGAAAACTTCCACGGTTTTGCATACGGGTACCAGCGCTTTCATCTCAGAGGCGACATAAAGGTTGCCGCTGGTATCGCGGCCGGTGTAAAGCGGGATGATCCCCATGTGATCCCGGCCTATGAGGTAGCAGTCCTTGGCCTTGTCGTAGAGTACGAAGGCAAAAATACCGTTGAGCTTATCGAGAAAGTCGCAGCCATATTCCTGATACAACGCCAGGATCACTTCGCAATCCGAGTTGGTCTGGTAGCTGTACTTGTCGCCGAGCTCGGCCTTGAGTTCTTTGTGGTTGTAGATTTCACCGTTGACTGCCAATACCAACTGGCCATCTTCAGATAACAGCGGCTGGGCGCCGTGTTCGATATCGACAATGGCCAGCCGCTCATGGGCGAGAATCGCTCTTGGAGTGGTATGAATACCCGACCAGTCCGGTCCGCGGTGGCGCATCAGTTTGGACATCTCCAGCGCAGTGCTTCTCAGAGCAGAGGCGTCAGACTGGATATCGAGAATGGCAAAAATTGAACACATGGTAAGACTCCAAACTTGGTGTTTCTTCAGCAATGGCTTCACTTTGCCTGTAGAATTCTCAAAAGCCAAGCTTTATTTTTGAATATAAATCATAAAAATGGCTGAATTTGTAAATTGTGATGCGCTTTGTGACCTGTTTTTTTGAGGGTTAAACAATTTAATCGCTTAATTGGTGAAAGATCTGCATTTTAGCTCGCTGTAACAGCGTGCAAATTGGCACTTTCCCAAAGCCGCTGCTTTTATCGGCGATTGATTTATCTGCCCGGAAAACAACGCAAAAAGGCGCCGGAGGCGCCTTTGGGGATGGGGAAATGTGTCTGGTTAAATCGCCGGAGCAACGCCGGTTTCCGGCCGCAGGCTATAAAACTCTGTGCCCTTGAAATAACCCGGGCGGTCGGCAGAATCCGCCAAGCCTTTGGCGGCCTTGTAGTACACGGCGAGATCTTCCAGCGCGCCGGAGAGATCCCAGTTGGCATGATACTCATCACAGAGGTTGTGATAGCAGCCTTTCATCTGCTGCTTCATTGCTGCTTTGTAGTCAGCGGTGGCCTGATCCACAGGTTCGCTGCCGCCACCGGCAAATACCGCAGGTACGCCATACTGGGCAAAACTGAAGTGATCCGAGCGGAAGAAACCGCCGGACTCGGGGTGTTTCTCTGCTGTGGCATAGCGGCCCTGGGTCTTGAGCGCGGCTTCCAGATAACGCTCCAGCTCAGACTTGCCTTTGCCCACTATGGTGAAGTCTTTGGTGCGGCCATAGATATTGGTGCTGTCGAGATTAATCACCCCTATGGTGTTTTCCAAAGGGTACGCCGGTTGGGCGGCATAGAAACGTGATCCCAGCAGACCTTGCTCTTCGCCTGTGGTGGCGATAAAAGTCAGCGAACGCTTGAGGCGCTTGCCAGCCTTGGCGTCGGCGGCAAACTCACGGGCGATGGCCAGCATGCCGGCGATGCCGGAGGCGTTGTCCATGGCGCCATTGAATACCCTGTCGCCTTCGGCCGAACTGCTCATGCCCAAATGATCCCAGTGGCCGGTAAACAGAATATGCTCATTGGCACGGCTGCTGCCCGGCAGAGTGGCAACCACATTGTAGCTGTCGCCATACTCGGCCTTGTTATCGAAACCTATGCTGGCGGTTTGCCCCAGCGTCAGTTGCAGTGGGCCGTGGGCAGCGCGGCTGATGGCGCTGTCCAGTTCAAGCCCGGCTTTGGCAAACACCTTTTTGGCGGCATCCAGGGTTATCCAGCCTTCTACTGCCACTCGCTCGTTGCCGGAATCCGAGGCCAGATCCTGCTGTGGGCCGGTCCAGCTGTTTTCCACTACAGACCAGGGATAAGCGGCAGGAGCCGTGTCGTGAATGATAATGGCGCCCAATGCACCCTGACGGCTGGCTTCTTCATACTTGTAGGTCCAGCGGCCGTAATAGGTCATTGCCTTGCCGTTGAATTTACCGAGATCCGGGCGGGCAAAGCCGGGGTCATTCACCAGAATAAGGGCGATTTTGCCCTTCATATCCAGGCCCTGGTAGTCGTTCCAGTCGTACTCGGGGGCGTTGATACCGTAACCGACAAACACCAGCGGCGCGTTGGTGATATCGACACGTTTGACATCATGGCGACTGCCGAGCACCAGATCTTGGGGATATTGAAAATCGATGCCGGCCAGCTGTATTGCCTGGGTTTCACTGGCGGTATAGCTCACCATGGGCACTTTTTGCAAAAAGCTGCCGCTGGCGCCGGGCTCAAGCCCCATATCGGCAAAGGCCTTGCTGAGATAGTCCAGAGTCAGCTGCTCGCCGCGAGTTGTCGGTGCCCGGCCTTCAAATTCATCCGAGGCCAGGGTTTGGATGTCCTGGCGAAACTCTTGTTCATTGAAACTGACAACGCGGATGGGGTCGTCGGCAGTATTGTTTTGGCTGCAGGCACTCAAGAGTGCCAGGGTACACAGGGGGATCATCAAGCGCATAACGGATCCTGTTGTTGCTTTTATTGTCAGGTATGGAGTGGCAAAGGCTTTGCCCTTGCCCGTGCGCTATCATGGACGAAAAAACGCCCCCGACACAAGCGGAGGCGGTAAAAGGAATGTTACCAATGGTTTCAGATCACATCTATGTCGGCGGCGCAGGCAAAGACATGGTTGGGTCGGAAGGGCTCTTTCTCTATGTCTTCCAGCTTGCTGACCCCACTGGTGACCAGTATGGTTTCCAGCCCGGCCTGAAAACCGGCCAGAATATCGGTGCGCATGTTATCACCGATAATCACGGTATTTTCGGAATGACCATCTATATGGTTCAGGGCCGAGCGGATGATCCAACTGCTGGGTTTACCCACGTAGAAGGGCTTGCGACCGCTTATTCTCTCAATAGGTGCACAGAGAGCGCCACAGGCGGGACTATAAGCCGGGCCATGGGTATCCGGATTGGTGGCAATAAAACGGGCGCCGGCGGCAACAAAGCGGGCGGCCTTGTGGATCATGTCCCAGTTGTAGGAGCGGGTTTCGCCGACGATAACAAAGTCGGGGTTGATATCGGTAATGGTAAAGCCGGCCTTGTAAAGCTCGTGGGTGAGGGCGCCTTCACCTATGACAAAAGCCTTGCTGCCTTCCTGATGCTTGAGAAAGTCGGCGGTCGCCATGGCCGAGGTATAGAAACACTCTTCGGGAATATGCAGCCCGGCGGCGCCGAGGCGGTTTTGCAGATCTTTGCCCGTCTGTACCGGATAGTTGGTCAAGATAACCAAGGGGTTTCCCTGTTCCAGTACCCGGGCGATAAACTTGTCACTGCCGGGGATTAACTTGTTGTCGTGCATCAGCACGCCGTCTATATCGCAGATAATATTCTTCATGCGCGTCTCGTTCTGTCCTGATAACTGCCCCTATCTAACGCCATTGGTCATAAAATTACAATTGGCCGCGGTAAAAAGCCGGTAACGGAGCGTCATATCCGGGTAAATTAAGCGGAGAGTCAAGCTTGCGCCACAGCCGTAATAGCCATTGTTGGAATGAAAAAAGGAGCCGTATGGCTCCTTTTTGCTGAATTAATCAACCTAAGTTTACTCAGAGATCAGTCCGGGGCGTAGCCGTTGGGGCCGATGGCTTCATCGTCGAGCCAGGCCTTACCGTCAACCATCTTCAGTCGGCCCTGGCAGAACCAGCGCACCACTATCGGGTAGATGGCGTGTTCCTGCTCGTGCACCCTGGCCGCCAGAGTTTCCACTGTGTCATCGGCAAACACAGGTACCTTGGCCTGCAAAATCACAGGGCCACTGTCCAGTGCCGGGATAACGAAATGAACACTGGCGCCATGTTCGCTGTCACCGGCTTCGATGGCGCGCTTGTGGGTATCCAATCCAGGATACTTGGGCAGCAGTGACGGGTGGATATTGAGCATCTTGCCCTGGTAACGGCTGACCAGCTCATCACTGAGAATACGCATAAAGCCGGCCAATACGATGAGGTCGGGCTGATATCTGTCGATAGCCGCCTGCAGTCTGGCATCGTATTGGGCGCGGGACTCCTCTTTGCGGGCGATGACGCAACTGGTGTCTATTTCGGCATGATGGGCCCGGATCAGACCATAGGCATCGGCCTTGTTGCTGATCACTCCGACCACGCGCCCTGGCATCTTGCTATCACAGCTGTCGATAACAGCCTGCAAATTACTGCCATTGCCCGAAATCATTACCAATATGCGACAACTCTCCTGCATTAAAGGATCTCCACTTGCTCTTCTTGTTGAGTACGATTGGCGATAGTGCCTATCTGCCAGGCGTTTTCACCTTTGGCCTTGAGTAGCTCAATGGCGGCGGCGGCTTCAGCCTGAGGCAGGGCAACTATCATACCGACACCACAGTTAAAGGTGCGGTACATTTCATGTTCTGTGATATTACCGGCTTGCTTGAGCCAGTTGAATACGCTGGGCCACTGCCAGGACTCGCCCTGGATAACGGCCTTGGCATTTTCTGGCAGTACCCTTGGAATGTTTTCCCAGAAACCGCCGCCTGTGATGTGTACCATGGCGTGAACCGGATGTTTTTCCAGCAGTTCCAGCAAAGGTTTGACATAGATGCGGGTCGGTTCCAGCAAGTGATCGATAAGCGGCTTGCCGTCCAGATCTTGCTGTGGGTCGGCCTGGCTGACTTCCAGGACTTTACGGATCAGTGAGTAACCGTTGGAATGAGGACCACTGGAGCCCAGGGCTATCAGTGCATCACCGGCCTGTACCTTGCTGCCGTCGATGATGGCTTCTTTCTCCACCACACCGACACAAAAACCGGCCAGATCATAGTCAGCGCCTTCGTACATGCCGGGCATTTCGGCAGTTTCACCACCGATCAGGGCACAACCGGATTGGAAGCAGCCTTCGCCGATACCTGTGACCACATCGGTCGCCACATTGACGTCCAGCTTGCCGGTAGCATAGTAGTCGAGGAAAAACAGCGGCTCGGCCCCTTGTACCAGCAGGTCGTTGACACACATGGCCACCAGGTCGATACCGACAGTGTCATGCTTTTTGAAGTCAATGGCCAGGCGCAGCTTGGTGCCCACGCCATCGGTACCGGAAACCAGCACAGGGTGCTTGTATTTGGTTGGCAGTTCACACAGGGCGCCAAAACCACCCAGGTTGCCCATGACTTCAGGACGGTGAGTGCGTTTGACTACGGACTTGATGTTATTGACGAGTGCGTTGCCTGCATCGATATCGACACCGGCGTCTTTATAGCTCAGTGGGGTAGGGGTACTCACTTGATCCTCTCGGGTACATCGTTATGGATTTTATGCGGCGCTATTCTAGCAGTTTGCCGGGGGGGTCGAAAGCCAAGATTGCACTTTATTCATAGGGATATAAGTCACGATTTACCAGATTTATAAAACTTTCTGTTTTACCGCCGGAACAAATCAACTAAAATCTCAGAAATTTGCCCAAATCCGGCTGGTTTGTGCTCTTCACGCCGGGAGCCGCCAGTCTGATTGCTCGTCCCGCCCGCAAGATCAGGAGAAAAAGAATGAAAGTTGTCGAGGTTAAACACCCGCTGGTACGCCACAAAATCGGTTTGATGCGCGAAGCTGAGATCAGCACCAAGCGTTTTCGTGAGCTCGCCGCCGAGGTTGGCAGCCTGTTAACCTACGAGGCAACCGCAGGTTTGGAAACCGAAACTGTGACCATTGAGGGCTGGAACGGTCCCGTTGAAGTGGAGCAGATTAAAGGCAAGAAGGTGACTGTAGTGCCTATTCTGCGTGCCGGTCTTGGCATGATGGACGGCGTGCTGGAGAACATTCCCAGTGCCCGCATTTCTGTCGTCGGTGTTTACCGTGACGAAGAAACCCTGGAGCCTGTGCCTTATTTCGAGAAACTCGCCAGCGATATGGAAGAGCGTTTGGCACTGGTAGTTGACCCTATGCTGGCTACCGGCGGCTCCATGATTTGCACCATAGACTTGCTGAAAAAGCGTGGTTGTAAGCATATCAAGGCGCTGGTATTGGTTGCGGCTCCTGAAGGCGTCAAGGCACTGGAAGAGGCGCATCCTGATATTGAACTCTACACGGCGTCTGTCGATAAGTGCCTGAACGATAAGGGCTATATCCTGCCTGGTCTGGGTGATGCCGGTGACAAGATTTTCGGTACCAAATAAGTCTCTTTAGTGAGCACAACTCTTTATTGTTTTTAATAAAAGAGTGAGCATAAGAAAGGCGCCCTCAGGCGCCTTTTTGCTTATTTCGACCTTACTTATTCCTTCTGATCTTAGGCGGTTTTCATGGTGATAACCGCGGCGATAACCACGGCTATGCCGACCCAGCCTATGGGCTTGAGTCTTTGTTTGAACAGCAAGGCGCCGCCGATAGCCGTTCCCAAAATGCCTATGGCGCCCCAGGAGGCGTAGGCGATCGCCAAGTCTATCTCTTTCACTGCCTGTGCCAGCAGAGTAAAAGCGCTCAGCACCAGCAGGATTGCCAGCGCGCCCCACAATTTACGCTTGAACCCATTGGAGCGGGTGAGCGCCATATTGGCGGCAATATCAATCAAGGCGGCCAGCACCACATAGCCAAAGGAGAGCGTCAGAAACTGGTTCATGTTCGCCTCCGTTACAGGTTACCGGCGGTGCTGTTTGCTCCCAAGCCGGTATCCTGAACTTTGGTTTTATCACCTTCATGGCTCTCCCCCAGAGTCACCAACACTATACCCAGGATGGCCAAGGCCAGTCCGGCAAGCTCCTGCGGGTTGAGCCTGGAGTCAAACAGCAGCATGGATACCAGGGTGATCAGGGCTATGCCCAAACCTTCCCAAACCGCATAAGCCACGCCTATGGCAATCTTCTTCGCCGCCAGTGATAAAAAGAAGTATGACACACCAATCAAGAGGTACATCAACAGGTAGCCCCAGATTGAGCCTTCGGGTCCCAGCAGGTTCATGGTACTGGTACCCGCCACTTCGGCGGAAATCGCAAACAATAGAAATACGCGTGCAAGGATCATAATTCACCTTCTACATGAAATTAAAAATATGCATAACGGAGAATTGCGCATTACACCCGGAACTATCTGGCCAGATAAGTGATGAAAAAAGGAGTAACAACAAAATTAAGTAGCAATTCCAAACTTACGCCACTAGGTTAACCGGTCAATTTTTGGGTTGGTAGGTAATTGAGATATTCAATTTTGAATATCTATTTCAGTCTGGACAGATGCTTGCGATGGCCGAAAGGTGTCTTGCATTACCTTGTGAAGATGCCGGTGCAGCGGGTGATTACGGTAGGTCTGCAAAAAGCCGCCGGACACCACGAAGTGGCTGAACTCCTGATTGACCTGGGGCATGGGGAAGGAGGCCAGCTCCGGCATCAACCTGGCAGTGCCTTGACTGGCGTACATGATGGCGTCGGTTTCCAGCAACATCTGGCAGGCGACCCTAAGATTGTAGGACTTGAGCAGCACATGGGGCTGATAACCCATACGCTGATACTCTGACTCCACAGTGCATTGCGGATTGTAGGAGGCCGGTGCAGGCAGGGAGACTATCGGCAGCGTGGACACTGTCTGCCAATCATTTTCATCGCCGAGCAGCGGATGATTTTTGCGTGCCAGGATCACCCGTTTTTCGGTGAACAGCGGCCGCATATAGATATCCTTGGACAGCTCGGTTTCCTGATCCAAAATACAATAGTCATGTATGCCTTCGAGCATCTCATCATGGCTGTAACCATTCCAGCTGGAAAAGGTGAAGCTGGCTTTGGGAAAGGCCCGGTGACAGCTTTGCAGCAATCTTTGTCCCTGTTCATCCATCAGGTAGGGATCTGTCACTATGGCTATTTGCCCTGTGTAGGTGTCGGCGCTGAAGTCTTCGAACTCCAGCAGGACTTTCTCGATAGGGGCCAGAATATTGTCAAACTCTTCTGCCAGGCGCAGCGCCATGGGAGAGGGCTCTACACCATGGGGTTTACGGACAAACAGGGGATCCTGGAAGGTTTGCTTCAGGCGCATTACACCCCGGCTGGCGCTGGGCTGAGAGATCCCAAGTTGCATGGCGGCCAACTTGATACTGCGATTGTCGACAACCGCCTTAAGTAGGCGCATCAGATTCAGATCCAGAGTATCCAGTTCATGAGCCATTTATCTATCACCCCTGTTTGCGGCTGGCGCCACTGTATAAGAGCGCGCGGCACAAGATAAAACATCAAAGTTTGCCATGGCTTCTGTGTTGCTCACGGCAATGATTGCAGGTGACTCGAGAGTAACACAGCTTAACGCTCTAAGCGCCTGTGGGGTTACATCGGCTGACTTTGGCGCTTGGCTAATGTCCCGTTCAGAGCAACGCTTTGATTACTCAGTTTCTTTACTGAGTTCTTCTACTGGCTTTCGGGCCTGCTTGAGACCTTGCCACAGCAGCAAGCCGCCGAGTATCAGCACCAAAATAACCACGGGCCCACCGACCGCATAATCGTTTAAGGCGATCATCGGCGGCAACTGGGCCGTGTCTCTGTATGATGCATCGGACACTATGATCAAAAGCGCCAAACCTGCTGCCGCCAACAAGGCGATACCGCTGGAGCGGCACCAGTTACGGCGGCGGTTGAGAAAACCGGCGAGGGTGAGGCTGACAGCCGCCAGCAAGGCGCCGAAGATAACCATAAAGTATTTTGCCGGTTGTTGCTCCGGCAGGCTCTGGAAGGCACCAAAAATACAGACATAAGTTGAAAAAGCGCCGACCAGCAGTAACAGGTAAGCAAGCAATATACGCAGCAGTGACATACGGGTCCTTGTTGTCTTTGGGAAAGGTGGCGATTAAAACATAAAAAAAAGCCCACTTGAAACAAGCGGGCCGCAAAAATTAAATCATTGCAATCAACAAATTGAAGGAAGGAAGTCAAGCATAAGAACCAGGGAAAACTGCCATGAAAACTACACAACAGTTTTGAAGTTCTTGGTTTTCATATTTACCGGGGTAAATACTTCCTGAAAACGAGGCACATTTTAGTGACAGAATGTGTCAGCAACAAGCGAGAAAAACTACGTCATGAGATAAGTAAAACTAATGTCACAAAGGTGATGCAGGTCACGTAAATGCACTTATAGCCCGTGTTTCGCTTCTTTACTCAATGTGGATGCATAAATCTGCAATTTATATAATTAATCCTTGTTGCCGTTTTATTAACATTTGTCATTGTTCAATCCTTGCACAGATTGTCATTTGACGATTGTGTCGGTTTTTTTTGCTTGTATAGTACTTTGCAAGTCGCTGCGTTTGCATTTTTTGCTAAAACGCCGCTGTACGCCTCTTTATTTAGTCGGACAGGAAGTTTCCATGACAATAACTACAAAATTGGCTCGCCCTATGCTGTTGGCTGTAGGCTTGAGCCTGGCGCTCGGCGCCTGCCAGAGCACAGATACCCCAAATGGCCAGAGCTCGCTGGCTGCCGTTAAGTCCCAGTATCCGGCGACCCGCGCCGAAGTGCTGGTCGAAAACATTCACGGTGTTCAGGTTGCCGATCCTTATCGCCACCTGGAAGAAAGCACTCCGGAAACCGAAGCCTGGGTCAAGGCTCAGCAAGCTTTTGGACAGGAGTATCTGTCGGCTATCCCCAACAAACAGGCTGTAGTCGACAGGATCACCACCCTGTGGAACTATGAAAAAATCTCTGCCCCCTTTGAAAAGGGTGACAACACCTTCTACTACCGTAACGACGGCCTGCAGGCCCAGTCAGTGCTCTATGTCAAAGACAAGCAGGGTAATGAGAAGGTGTTGCTGGACCCCAACGCTTTCTCCGACAAGGGCACAGTTGCCCTGTCAGGCGTGTCAGTGAGTGACGATGGCAAGGTGCTGGCCTATGGTGTCTCCGAGTCCGGCTCCGACTGGCAACAGTGGCAGTTTATGGATATTGCCAGCGGCAAGCTGCTCAGCGACAAACTGGAGTGGATCAAGTTCTCCTCTGCCGTGTGGGATCATGCCAACGAAGGCGTATTCTATGCCCGCTATGATGCCCCGGCCGGCGGAGACAAGATGGCCGATGTCAACTTCAACCAAAAGGTTTACTACCATAAGCTGGGCACAGATCAGAGCCAGGACAAGCTGGTTTATGAAAGGCCACAAAACAAGGACTGGGGCTTTGGTATCGGTGTCTCTGAAGACGGCGACTATCTGCTGCTGTCCATCTCCCAGGGAACAGACAGCCGCAACCGCTTCTTCTATAAGTCACTCAAAGATCCAAAAGCGGAAGTGGTCGAGCTGATTTCCGAGTTGGAAGCCGAGTACAGCTTTATCGGCAACGACAAGTCAGTATTCTACTTCAAGACAGATCTCGATGCCCCCAACGGCAAAGTGATTGCCATAGATTTGCGCCGCCCGGCCAAAAAAGACTGGAAGACAGTGATCCCTGAGACAAAGGATCCTATCGCCAGTGTAGGGATCATCAATGATCACCTGGTGGTGAGCTCACTGCATGATGTGCTGGGACAGCTGTCCATCTACTCCATGGGCGGCGTCAAGCGCCAGGACGTGACTCTGCCGGGCAAAGGTAAGATTGCCGGCCCATACGGCAAGCGCAGCAAAGACTACTTCTATTACACCTTCAACAGTTATGTGCAGCCGCAGACCACCTATAAGTTTGACTTCAAGACAGGTGAGTCCGAGCTGTACCAGAGTCCTAAAATCGTCTTCAATCCGGATGATTATGTATCCGAGCAGGTGTTCTACACCAGCAAGGACGGTACCAAGGTGCCCATGATGCTGTCATACAAGAAAGGGCTGAAGAAAGACGGCACCAACCCGACACTCCTGTATGCCTATGGTGGTTTTGCCATCTCCATGACCCCAAGATTCAGCCCGGCCAATATCGCCTGGCTGGATATGGGCGGCATCTATGCTGTGCCCAGCCTGCGTGGCGGCGCCGAATATGGTGAGAGCTGGCACCAGGCCGGTATGTTCGACAAGAAGCAAAATGTGTTTGACGACTATTTTGCCGCAGCCGAATACCTGTTGGACCAGGGCTATACCAACAAGAGCAAGCTTGGCGCCTATGGCCGCAGTAATGGTGGTTTGTTGATGGGCGCCGCCGTGACCCAAAGACCGGATCTGTTTGCCGCCGTGCTGCCCGCCGTAGGGGTACTGGATATGCTCAGATTCCACAAGTTTACCATAGGCTGGGCCTGGACCAGTGAATACGGCAGTGCCGACAATGCCGAGCAGTTCCCGGCGTTGCTGGCTTACTCGCCATATCACAACGTCAAGTCTCAGGCTTATCCTGCGACCATGGTGATGACAGCCGATCATGACGACAGGGTGGTGCCGCTGCACAGCTTCAAGTTTGCCGCCATGATGCAGGCCAAGCAGCAGGGGGATCAGCCGGTTATCATGCGTATCGAGTCCAATGCCGGTCACGGCGCCGGTAAACCCACGGCGATGAAGATAGATGAAGCGGCGGATATCTTCACCTTCCTGTGGCACAACTTTGGCTTGACCCTGCCGAGCAAAATCGACGGTTAAGCTTAAGTTAAGCCTTGAAAAAATAAACTGGGGCCTGCGGGCCCCTTTGCTTTTTCCGCCATTCACAAGCGGATTGTGGATAAGGTATAGTAGGCCTCACTTTTGGCGCATTAAAAGCAAGTGGAAGCATGTTTCGTTGGCCTATCACTGTCTATTATGAAGACACAGACGCGGGTGGGGTGGTTTACCATTCCAACTATTTGAAATTTTTTGAAAGAGCCCGAAGTGAGTGGCTCAGGTCTATGTCGGTGAGCCAAACCGCCCTGTTGCAGCAGGATATCGCCTTTGTGGTACGCCACGCCGAGCTGGATTTCTGCAAGGCGGCACGATTTGAGCAGAACCTTTGGGTGGAAACCCGTGTCTCAGAAGTGAAGCGGGCATCTTTGGTGTTTGAACAGCGCCTGGTAGATGCCGAGGGTGAGTGTTATTGCGCAGCCAGCATTCTGGTTGCCTGTATTTCGCTCGAGCGCATGCGGCCATTGGCCATTCCCCAACACATATTGCAGGAGTTTAAAAAAGGTGGAAGCTGAGATTTCGTTTATTGGATTGTTCATGCAGGCCAGTCTGTTGGTAAAACTGGTGATGCTCACCTTATTGTCTCTGTCTATCGCGTCCTGGGCTGTGATTATCCAGAGGCGCAAACTCCTGAAAGCGGCCAGGCAAAATGCCGAACGCTTCGAAGAGAAGTTTTGGTCCGGTGTGGATCTCAATCGTTTGTACCAGGAGCTGTCGGTGCGCCAGGAAAGCAACTCAGGGCTTGAGTCCATGTTCGTATCCGGCTTTAAGGAATACGCCCGCCTGTCGAAACTGAACGGCCGGGTGCCAGAAGCCATTATGGATGGCAGCTATCGCGCCATGCGGATCTCCCTCTCCAAAGAGTTGGATAAGCTGGAAACCCATCTGCCACTCTTGGCAACCATAGGCTCTACCAGTCCCTATATCGGCCTGTTTGGTACAGTTTGGGGGATCATGAACTCCTTTATCGCCTTGGGCGCGGTTGAAAATGCCACTCTGGCCATGGTGGCACCGGGTATTGCCGAAGCGCTTATCGCTACCGCCATGGGCTTGTTCGCCGCGATTCCAGCGGTTATCGCCTACAACAGATTCTCCACTCAGGTGGAAAAGGTCGAGTCTTCCTACGCCAACTTTATGGAAGAGTTCTCCGGCATATTGCACCGTCAGGCATACAGCGATAAGGAAGCCGTATGATGCAGGGATATCAGCGCAAGCGGCGTCGCCCCGTCGCTGAAATCAATGTGGTGCCCTATATCGACGTGATGTTGGTGCTGCTGATCATCTTTATGGTGACGGCGCCGATTGTGACTCAAGGGGTGAAAGTGGACTTGCCTCAGGGTAAGGCCGAGCCGCTGCCCGCCGACAGCAAGCCGCCTGTGGTGGCCTCCATCAATGCCGAGGGTGAGTATTTTCTCGACTTGGGTGGCTCACCCAATAATGAGGTGCTGGATCTGGAAGAGATCAGCACCCGGGTCAGCGCCATCATCAAGATGGAGCCGGATCGCCCCGTGGTGGTCAAGGGCGATCGCGCCATTCCCTACGAGCGGGTAATCCAACTGATGGTGTCGCTGCAAAATGCCGGCGTGCCTTCTGTCGGTTTGATGACAGATTCGCCAGAGGAGAAGTAAGTGGCTGGGAAATCTGATTTTACTGTCCCCTTTATCATCTCAGCTGTGCTGCATATTGGGGTTATTGCGATTCTGGCCATGGGCGTGGACTTTCAGGACAAACCCAAATTGCCGACACCACAGGCTCAGTCTGCGCCTGTGCAGGCCGTGGTGGTCGATCAACAGAAAGTGGATGACTATGTCCAGAAGCTGAAACAGGACAAGGCCGCCGCCGAGCGCCGTGAGCTCGAGCGGCAGCAGGAGCTGGATCGCAAGGCCAATGAAGCCAAAAAGGCCCGTGAGCAGGAGCAGGAACGGATCCGCAAGTTGGAGGTCGAGCGCAAGCAAAAAGAGCTGGAGACCCAGAAGGCTGCCGATGCTGCCAAGGCTGCCAAGCTGAAAGAGCAGCAGGAGAAAGAAAAGGCCCAGAAAGCCGAGGCCGAGCGTAAGGCCAAGGAGCAACAGCGTAAGGAAGCCGAAGAGGCTGCTCTTAAGGCAGAGCAGAAACGCAAGGCTGAAGAAGCCGCCGCCAAAAAAGCGGAAGAGGAGCGAAAACGTAAAGAAGCTGAGCGTAAGGCCAAAGAGGAAGCCGAGCGTAAACGCAAGGCCGAGGAAGAGGCCCGTCGCCGTCAGGAGCAGGAGTTGGCCGATGCGCTGGCCGCCGAGCAAGCCGCCTTGTCTGCTACCCGTAATCGTCAGGTCATGAGTGAAGTCGACCGTTACCGGGCGATGATCACCGCCACTATTCAGCGCAATCTGGTGGTGGATGAGTCGATGCGGGGTAAAGTCTGTAAGGTCAAGGTGCGTCTGGCCAAAGACGGCTTTGTCACCAACAGCCAGATCATCGAAGGGGATCCTGTGGTATGTCGCGCCGCCAAGGCCGCCATCAACAAGGCCGGGCGTTTGCCGGTTTCCCAGGAGCCTGATGTGTATCAGCTGATGAAAGAGATTAATTTACAAGTCAGACCGGAATTCAACTAAGGGAGCCCCATGAAACGAATTGCCAAGAGTCTTATCTGTTTGCTGGCTGTGCTGGTGCTGCCGGCAAAGGCGGCACTGGATATAGTGATCACCGAAGGGGTGGACGCCGCGCGTCCCATCGCCGTGGTGCCATTTGTCTGGCAGGGCGCCGGGCCGGCCCCAGAGTCGATTTCGGATGTGGTGATGTCCGATTTGACCCGCAGTGGTACCTTCAAACCACTGGATGAATTGTCACTGGGTCAGCGCGCCATCAGCAAGATGGACGAGTTCAATGCCGCAGCTTGGAAAAAAGTCTCTGCCGAAGCCGTAGTGATGGGCTATGTGAAACCCTATGGCGCCGGTAAGTATCTGGTGAGCTTTGATTTGGTGGATCTGGTGAAGGCGCAGATGCAGTCCGGCGGCCCTCAGTCCCGCAGCGAGCTGCTGCTGGATAGCCGTGAAACCGTTATCAGCGAAGCACAGTTCCGCCAGTATGGTCACAGGATCAGCGACATAGTCTACGAGAAGCTGACCGGGATCCGCGGCGCCTTTTTGACTCGTATCGCCTATGTGGTGGTTAATCACCAGGAGAAGAATCCCTACCGCCTGATGATTGCCGACTACGACGGCTACAATGAACAAATGCTGCTGCGCTCGCCTGAGCCTTTGATGTCTCCTGCCTGGTCTCCGGACGGGCGCAAGCTGGCCTACGTCAGTTTCGAAAACAAAAAGGCCGAAGTATTTGTCCAGGATATCTATAGCCAAAGCCGTACCAAGGTTACCAGCTTCCCCGGTATCAACGGCTCGCCAAGCTTCTCGCCCGATGGCAGCAAGCTGGCGGTGACTCTGTCCCGTGACGGTCAACCTGAGGTCTACGTAGTAGAGATAGCCACGGGCGCGCTCAAGCGGATCACCAATCACTATGCCATTGATACCGAAGCTACTTGGTTCCCCGATGGCAAGTCGCTGCTGTTCACCTCCGAGCGGGGTGGCAGGCCCCAGCTATATCAGGTAGAGTTGGCCTCAGGCAAGGTGACCCGCCTGACATTCGAAGGCGAGTGGAACCTGGGGGGGACTGTGACCCCTGATGGCCGCAGTATGATTTTCGTCAACAGAACCAACGGCAAATACAATATTGCCCGTATGGATCTGCAGACGCGTTTTATGCAGGTGTTGACCTCAACCCGGCTCGATGAATCACCCAGCGTTGCCCCTAACGGCACCATGGTGATTTATGGCACCACCTATAACGGCAAGCAGGTGCTGGCAGCGGTATCTGTTGATGGCCGTTTCAAGGCGCGGTTGCCAGTGGGGCAGGGCGAGGTGAAATCACCCGCTTGGTCACCGTTTCTATAACTTATATTTCAGAAGGATAACATGATGGATCTCAACAAGTTGTTTAAGGCAATCGTAATCGCTGCGCCATTACTGGCTCTGGGTGCCTGTAGCTCAACTTCAGAATCAGAAACGGACGCCAGCGGTTCGACAACTTCCGGTAGCGAGTACGGCAATGGTGCCGGCGGCGTGGAAATCGGTGGCGCCAATCCGGTTTTGAGCCCGGAAGAGCAGCAGCGCCTCAAGTTCCAGGAACTGCGTAAAGAACACATCATCTACTTTGATTTTGACCGCAGTGAAGTGCAAACAGAATTTGCTGAAATTCTGGAAGCCCACGGTACTTATCTGGTTGAACATCCTAACGTACGCGTGTTGATCGAAGGCCACGCCGACGAGCGTGGTACGCCTGAGTACAACATAGCTCTGGGTGAGCGCCGCGCCAAGGCTGTAGCCAAGTACCTGCAGGGTATGGGTGTACTGCCAAGCCAGATGAGCATTGTCAGCTATGGTGAAGAGAAGCCTCTGGATATGAGCCACACAGACGAAGGTTTTGCCAAGAACCGTCGCGCTGTGCTGGTGTATTGATCCCGGCATTAGAGGGACATTGAAGAATGAAGAAAGCCGTTATCATCACGGCCATGCTTCTGGGAACTGGGGTCGCTTATGCGGCCCCAGCGCCCGTTGAAGACATTGGCGGCGGTTCCAGTGAGGATCGCATCGCCCGCCTTGAGCGGATCATCAAGGCCCGTCAGCAAGCCGAGTTTGAGACCATGCGCAGAATGGATACTCTGCAGCAGGAGGTGCTGGAACTCAGAGGCCTGACCGAACAACAGAACTATCAGATAAACCAGATGTTGCAGCGCCAGCGCCAGCTCTATGACGAAATCGCCAACCTGCAAAGCAAGCCTGCGGCGCCCGCCGTCAGCCAAACCCCATCAAATGTGGTGGCCAGTTCGTCTTTGTCCGAGACCGACAGCTATCAAAGGGCGGTTGATCTGGTACTGAAAGAGCGCCAGTACGACGCAGCAATTCCGGCATTTCGTGACTTTATCAAGCAGTACCCCAATTCGGGCTTCGCCGATAACGCCAACTATTGGCTCGGGCAACTGCTCTATAATAAGAATGAATTTGCCGAAGCCAAAACCGCTTTTGCCAATGTGGTCGATAACTTCAAAGAATCGGGTAAGCGGGCCGACAGTCTGGTTAAACTTGGGCTGATTGCCGAAAAAACAGGCGATAAAACGGCAGCAAAGAACTACTATCAGCAAGTGGTGAAACAGTACGCAAACAGCGCTGCAGCAAGGATTGCACAGCAGCAATTGGCGGCAATTAAACCATGATTTAACTAAAAAACATCCGCCCAGTTTGTTTTTCATGCAAACAACAAAAAATCGGGAATTTACACTTGCATGAGAATCACAAAGCGGTATTATAGGCGCCCTCAGCACGGCATGGCCTGCTGAGGCGAAACCTGAATGGGTCGTTAGCTCAGTCGGTAGAGCAGTTGGCTTTTAACCAATTGGTCGAAGGTTCGAATCCTTCACGACCCACCAACTTCATGTTTCGTAAACCTTTTAGTGGGTCGTTAGCTCAGTCGGTAGAGCAGTTGGCTTTTAACCAATTGGTCGAAGGTTCGAATCCTTCACGACCCACCACTGATTTATTGCGGTCTGCCTCGGCAGTCAATGTCGGGTCGTTAGCTCAGTCGGTAGAGCAGTTGGCTTTTAACCAATTGGTCGAAGGTTCGAATCCTTCACGACCCACCATCGCAATCCAAATCAAACAATCTGGCAGTATATCCGTGGGTCGTTAGCTCAGTCGGTAGAGCAGTTGGCTTTTAACCAATTGGTCGAAGGTTCGAATCCTTCACGACCCACCATTTGCCTGAGAATAGGTGACACCCAGATGGGTCGTTAGCTCAGTCGGTAGAGCAGTTGGCTTTTAACCAATTGGTCGAAGGTTCGAATCCTTCACGACCCACCATTTCTCAGCGTGCTGCAAAAGGTAGATCTTCCTGCGGGTCGTTAGCTCAGTCGGTAGAGCAGTTGGCTTTTAACCAATTGGTCGAAGGTTCGAATCCTTCACGACCCACCATCAGGAAAGATAGACCAAAACATTCAGTGGGTCGTTAGCTCAGTCGGTAGAGCAGTTGGCTTTTAACCAATTGGTCGAAGGTTCGAATCCTTCACGACCCACCACTGAATGCTCAATCTGTATGGGTCGTTAGCTCAGTCGGTAGAGCAGTTGGCTTTTAACCAATTGGTCGAAGGTTCGAATCCTTCACGACCCACCATCCAGAACTCCGCTTGAAAACGCCAAGCTCGCCAATATCCAGCTTCAGTCGATTCGCAATATCCAAGCTAATTTAGCCAATACTTTTCTACTTTTGTCTCATAGACCTATTGCCAATGTTTCAATTCTGTTAAACATCGGATAGTGCTTCTTGCTTTCTCAATCTGTCTTGGCAGTTGTGTTTTTTGCCGGATGGGTTGGCATAACAACAAGGAGACAATCCAAGATGAAACAAGCAAGACTCACCGGGGTATGCGCTGCAACCCTTCTGGCTCTGGGTGGTTTGGGGACGGCTCAGGCATCGGTATTGGAAAAGACTGACGTGCAGTTTGGCGGCTATCTCAAGGCCGATATCATGTTCAGCGATTACAGTAATGGCGCGCCCGACTCCAACAACGTCTCACGCCAGTTCTATGTGCCCGGCGCCATCTATGGGGTAGATGGCAACGGCAATCAGGTGACCGACTTCCAGGCGCGGGAAACCCGTTTTAACTTCAAGACGGTAACAGATCTCGACGGCCACACTCTCACCGGCTTTATTGAGCTGGACTTCATGACTCATACCGATGGTGATGAGCGGGTATCCAACAGCTATTCACCGCGCATTCGTCACGCCTTTATCAGCTATGACAACTGGACCATAGGCCAGACCTGGACCACCTTTATGAACCCGGGGGCACTGCCAGAAAACCTTGATTTTGTGGGTGCCACCGAAGGGACTCCCTTTGCCCGTCAGGCGCAGCTGAGATACAGCAATGGTGGCTTTCAAATCGCCATTGAAAACCCGGAAACTACCATTACTCCCTATGGCGGTGGCAGCCGGATCACCAGTGGCAATGGGGTGATGCCGGATCTTATCGCCCGTTATAACTTCAAGACCTCTGGCGGCGCCAGTTTCTCTGTGATGGGGATGCTGAGGCAGCTCGAGCTTGAGACCCGTATCGCCAATCAGGATATAGACAGCACTGAGCTCGGCTATGGCGCCAGCGTGGCCGGGATCATTCCTGTGGGCCGTGATGATATCCGTTTCACCGCCACCTATGGCGAAGGCCTGGGCCGCTATGTGGCGCTGAACTTTGCCAATGGCGCGGTACTGGACAACAACAACGACCTGCAGGCAATAGAATCCTACTCAGGCTTTGTGTCTTATCGTCATTGGTGGAACGAGCAGTGGCGATCAAGCTTTACCTTGTCTGCTTTCAGCGCCGATAACGATGTGTCTCTGACCGGAGGCAGCGCCAATAAGGAATCCTATTCAGGTTATATCAATCTGCTTTACTCGCCGGTGAAGGCACTGACCTTTGGGGTAGAGTATATGTATGCCAAGAACGAACGGGAAAATGGCACAGATGGTGAGCTTAACCGGGTCACCTTCTCGGCCAAATACGTGCTCTAACCCTTGTTGCGACCGGGAGCTGTGACTCCCTACTTGTGACTCCCTATTTATACTCTTAGCCAAGCCACCTCAGGGTGGCTTGCTTTTTTACTCTGGCCCTAAATATCAGGCAATTGTGAAATCTGCCTCAAAGGTTTAGGGGCTGTAATGAATGACATGGTTCCCCTTCATTGCAAATTCCGGTCATAGAGGTTCATCAACGCCAGAAGCAGGCAATGGCCCATTATGTTGGTTATCGTTGCGCTGAGCTTGCCAAACACTAATTCGCTATTCATGCCATTGATAACATTTGAGAAGTCATTCTTCACATGTTAATGCTTCGGGGTCAACTGGAGAGGTACCTGAAATGTATGAGCGGCTTACGTCGGTAACCCGTTTAAGCCGATTCTGGGGCAAGCTGAAAGTAAAAAAATGCCCCTCCAGGAGGGGCAATAGGAGGAAGTAAGCTTTTACTCTGTACGGTTGAGTCGCGACTCAATCAGAGTATCAATCACGGCTGGGTCGGCCAGAGTTGATGCATCTCCAAGGTTGGTTATCTCGTTGGCGGCAATCTTGCGCAGGAAGCGGCGCATGATCTTGCCGGAGCGGGTCTTGGGCAGACCACCGGCAAACTGGATAAGATCAGGGGTCGCCAGGGCGCCAATCTCTTTGCGCACCCATTGTCTCAACTGTTGTCTCAGCTCTTCGGTGGCTTCTATGCCCTTGGTCAGCGTGACATAGGCGTAGATCCCCTGGCCCTTGATGTCATGGGGGTAACCCACAACCGCAGCCTCGGCCACCAGATCGTGCGCCACCAGTGCGCTTTCAATCTCGGCGGTACCCAGACGATGACCGGAGACGTTAATCACGTCATCGACCCGACCTGTGATCCAGTAGTAGCCGTCTTCGTCACGGCGGGCACCGTCACCGGTGAAATACATGCCGCGGAAGGTTTTGAAGTAGGTCAGGGCAAAGCGTTCATGATCACCGTAAACCGTGCGCATCTGTCCCGGCCAGGAATCCAGCATCACCAGGTTGCCCTCGGTAGCGCCTTCCAGAATATTGCCCATGTTGTCTACCAGCGCAGGTTGCACCCCGAAGAAGGGACGGGTGGCCGAGCCTGGCTTGGTATCCGTGGCACCGGGCAGCGGACTGATAAGAATGCCGCCGGTTTCGGTTTGCCACCAGGTATCGACAATCGGGCAATGCTCATGACCTATGACCTCGTGATACCAGCGCCAGGCCTCAGGGTTGATGGGTTCGCCCACAGAGCCCATGATCCGCAGCGAGCTGCCGTCAAACTGGTCAAACTGCTCCTTGCCTTCGGCCATCAGGGCGCGGATAAGCGTGGGGGCCGTGTAGAGTATGTTGACCTGGTGGCGGTCAATCATCTCGCCCAGGCGGGCAGGGCTTGGGTAGTTGGGCACACCTTCGTGAATAAGCACTGTGGCGCCATTGGCCAGCGGGCCGTAAATCATATAGCTGTGGCCGGTGATCCAGCCCACATCTGCGGTGCACCAGTAGACTTCGCCCTGCTTGTAGTCGAACACATATTCGTGGGTCATGGAGGCGTACACCATGTAGCCGCCCGTGGTGTGCAGTACACCCTTGGGGTTACCGGTAGAGCCTGAGGTGTAGAGCAGGAACAAGGGATCCTCGGCGCCCATTTCTTCCACTTCGCAATGCTCGGAAGCGGTTTCGGTCAGCGATTCCCACCAGACATCACGACCATCGACCCAGTTGATATCATTGCCGGTGCGTTTGAGCACTATCACCTTCTCAACCGTGGTGACATCCGGATGGGCCAGCGCCTCGTCGATATTGCGCTTGAGTGGGATGGCCCGGCCACCACGCAGACCTTCGTCTGCGGTCAAAATTACCTTGGAGCGGCCATCTATGATACGTGAAGCGATGGAATCCGGGGAAAAACCACCGAATACCACGGAATGCACGGCGCCGATGCGGGCGCAGGCCAGCATGGCGATGGCGGCTTCCGGCACCATGGGCATATACATGGTGACCACGTCACCGCGGCGCACGCCCTGGCTCTTGAGGGCGTTGGCAAATTTGCACACTTCTGTGTGCAGCTGGCTGTAGCTCAGGGTGCGTTGATCTTTGGCATCATCGCCTTCCCAGATGATGGCGGTTTGGTCGCCGAGTTTTTCCAGATGGCGGTCGAGGCAGTTGGCCGAGGCGTTCAGTGTGCCGTCGTAGAACCAGTTGATGGACAGGTTGTGATCGTCAAATGAGGTTTTCTTGACCTTGGTATAGGGCTTGATCCAGTCGATACGTTTTCCATGTTCACGCCAGAAACCTTCGGGGTTAACCACGGACTCCTGGTACATTTTCTTATATTTTTCATCATTTACCAGTGCATTGGCCGCAATTGCTGCGGGCACTTTATAAAGAGACTGAGTGCTCATTTGGCTTCCCTTTGTTTTTGTCATGCGTGAGCCAAAGTATGGGATGCTTGCCGGTGCCGTCTCTATTAGACATTGGTCTAGTTCTGAAAAAATGTTATTTATTAACCGGTTATTGCGTTTAAAACGAACAGCTTGAAGTGCTTGAGCCGGCGCCGTGCCGCCTGAAAACGCCGGGTTTCTGCCTCTGCAAAGTAAGGGAACATGAACGCAGGCCAAGGCAGCGGTTCATCAAAGCCATTGGCTGGTGTAATCTAGCCGGGATAACAACAGTCGCCGACGGATACGGCGACAATAAAGAGAACCCTATGAATCTGACCCTTTTTGTGGCGGTGATCGCCGTCTGTTATGTTTGTTTGCTGTTTCTGCTTGCCTGGGGCGCGGAGCGTTGGTTCAGTGGTGTCACCCGCAGGTTGCAGAAATGGATCTACGCCCTCAGCCTGGCGGTGTATTGCTCTTCCTGGAGTTTTCTCGGCACGGTTGGCCAGTCGGCCAATGACTTTTGGTCCTATCTGCATATCTTTATCGGCCCCATCATCATTTTTACCCTGGGCTTTGGCATGCTGCGCAAAATGGTGGTGGTGTCCAAGGCGCAAAATATCACCTCGGTGGCCGACTTTATCGCCGCCCGCTACGGCAAGTCGCAGCCGCTGGCGGTGATCATCACTCTCATTGCCCTGTTCGGCATCATGCCCTATATCGCGCTGCAGCTGAAAGCCATGGTATTCAGCCTAAGCCTGTTCCAAAGCCCGGATGATCCGCTCGATGGCGCCAAAGTCGCGCTTATCATCGCCGTGCTGCTGGCCATCTTTGCCATCCTCTTCGGCACCCGCAAACTGGATGCCACCGAGCATAACCCGGGGATGATGCTGGCTATCGCCTTTGAATCCTTGGTGAAACTGGCCGCCTTTGTGTTGGTGGGCGGCATAGTGGTCTTCGGGGTATTCGGCGGCTTTGGCGACCTCTGGAGCCAGGCCAGCGCCAAGGGCGTAATAGTCAATCCCAATCTAAGGCTCGAAGCGCTGATGCCCGAGCTGATAGTCGGCATGGCGGCTTTTCTCTGTATGCCGCGCCAGTTCCACGTCATGGTGGTCGAGGCAGAAGGCGAGCAGACACTGTCCAAGGCGCGCTGGTTGTTCCCTCTCTATATCGGCCTGTTCGGCTTGTTTGTCGGGCCGCTGGCACTGGCGGGCAAGGTGCTGCTCGGCGACAGTGTCTCTGCCGATACCTATGTGATCAATCTGCCGCTGGCGCTGGACGCACCTTGGCTGGCGATAGTGGCGCTGCTGGGAACCCTCTCGGCCGCCACCGGTATGGTGATAGTGGCTGTGGTGACCATCAGTGTGATGATAAGCAACGAGTGGCTGGTGCCGGTACTCTTGCGTACCGGGCAGATCCGTCGCAAGAACTTCAGCCAGTTTTCCCAGCAACTGCTCTATGCCAGACGTCTCTCCATCGCGCTGATCCTGGCTTTCGGGTATTTCAGTTACCTGAGCTTTGAGAGCAGTGATTCCCTGTCCAACCTGGGCATGCTGTCTTTCGGCGCCTTTGCCCAGTTGGCACCGGCCTTGGTGGGCGGGCTCTACTGGAAACATGGCAATCGCGCCGGGGTGTTTCTCGGCATGGCGGCGGGCTTTGGTCTATGGGGCTTTTTGCTGCTCAAGGGCTCGGGCGCTTGGGAAGGCGTGCTGGCAGGTCAATTTGAACTGTTAAAGGCGCTTAAGCCCAATGTCAACGATACCCTGTTGGCACTCGGCGCCAACCTGATTGGCTATATCGGCGGCTCTATCTGGCTGCGCGCCGGCTTGGTGGAGCGTATTCAGGCCAGCGCCTTTGTCACCCCGGGTGAACTCAAAAACACAGGCAATCGCAAGACAGGCCCCATCAGTCAGCAGGACTTGCTTATCCTGGCTAGCCGCTTTGTCAGCCCGACCCGGGCCTATGAGAGTTTCTCGCGCTTTTCTGCCGATGCGGTGCGCAGCGACAGCTGGCACAAGACCGCATCACCCGAGCTTATTGCCCATACCGAGCACATGCTGGCCGGGGTGCTGGGGGCTTCCAGCGCCTCTTTGGTGATGGACTCAGTGTTGCAGGGGCGGGATCTGGCCCTCGATGAAGTCTTCAGCCTGGTGGATGAGGCCTCATCGAAGATTATTCTCAGTCAGGACATGCTGCGCGCCGCCATAGAACACGCCTACGAGGGTATGAGCGTGGTGGACAAAGATCTCAACCTGGTGGCCTGGAACTACCGCTATGTAGAGCTTTACGACTATCCGGAGGATTTCCTGCAACCGGGAATGCCCATCAGCGAGGTGATACGTTTCAATGCCTCCCGCGGCTACTGCGGCCCGGGGGATGTGAATGAGCATGTCGAGCGCCGGGTACAGCATATGCGTAACGGCACCGCCCACAGCTCAGAGCGGCGCAGGCGCGATGGCAAGGTGATCAAGATTCAAGGCAATCCCATGCCGGACGGCGGTTTTGTGATGACCTTTACCGACATTACCCAATATCGTGAGCAGCAACAGGCGCTGGAGCAGGTCAACGAAACCCTGGAGGCCAGAGTCAAGGAGCGCACCTATGAGCTGGCGCTGCTCAACAGCAAGCTGCTCGAAGCCAAGGCCCAGGAGGAGATGGCCAACGCTTCCAAGAGCCGTTTTCTGGCGGCGGTGGGGCATGACTTAATGCAGCCGCTCAATGCGGCCAGGCTGTTTACCGCCTCTTTGAGTCAGTATCCCGGGCTGGACAGGGAAGGGCGACTGACCCTCTCCCATGTCAACAGCTCACTGAAAACCGCCGGTGAACTGCTGACCGATCTTTTGGATATCTCCAAGCTGGATTCCGGCATGGTGGAGGTAAAACGGCGCGACTTTGCCATCTCCGAAGTGCTCAACGCCCTGGCGGTGGAGTTTGAGGCAATGGCCAAAGACTGCCAGATCCGCTTTGCCATGATGCCCTGCAGCCTGACGGTCAATTCAGACCCTTCACTGCTGCGGCGGGTGCTGCAGAACTTTCTCACCAACGCCTATCGCTATGCCAAGGGCGGGCGGGTGCTGATGGGCTGTCGCCGCCGCGGCAGTGAGCTTGAGGTGCAGGTGCTGGATACCGGCTGCGGCATTGAAGCCGGGCAGCTTAGGGAGATATTTCACGAGTTCAAGCGCCTGGATAACCCCCATTCCAACAGCGTCAACGGCCTGGGGCTTGGGCTGGCGATAGCCGACAGAATAAGCAAGGTGCTGGAGCATGATATCCGTGTATCTTCGGTACAGGGCAAGGGCTCTGTATTTGCCATTCGGGTGCCGCTTGGGGCCACTGTCAGCGTGCCGCAACCCAAGGCCATCTCTGCTGTGTTGCAGCCGCTCGCCGGGGTCAAGGTGCTGTGTATCGACAACGAAGAGGCTATCCTCGCCGGGCTCGAAAGCCTGTTGAGCCGCTGGCAGTGCGAGGTGATCTGCGCCCGGGATCTGAGTGATGCCAGGATCAAGCTGGGGCTCAACGGGGTGGCGCCGGATATCATGCTGGCGGATTATCATCTGGATAAGGGCCAAAACGGCGTCGATGCCATGGATGAGCTCAGGGCGCTGTATGGGCAACATCTGCCCGGCATTTTGATCACCGCCAATACCCGTAAGGATCTGGTGGAGGATGTCGAGCGCCGCGGTTACCACTATATGGCCAAGATGATTAAACCGGCGGCGCTCAGGGCCTTGATCTCCAGCCTGGTGAAGAAGGCGTAATTTAAAAGCTCAGTGAAATAGCCTTTGGAAACGGGGCCTGATTTATCGGCGATAGATCAGGCCCTGTATTTTAGCGGGTGACTTCTGTCTGTGTCTGCGTCAGTGTCTGTGCTTGCGCCAGAACCCCGGCGTATCCGGCCGCTCGCCAAGGGCGATAAGCCAGGCCGTAGCTCAAGGTCGCCATGGTCCAACCGATAAGGGCGCTGGCGATATCGTGGGATAAAAAGTGGGCGCCGCGAAACTCCTGACACAGACTGAACACGGCGCCTATCAGCAATACCGCGCCGAGTAACTTAAAGCGCCATTTCGGCTTCAAGACCAACGCCAGATAATAAAGTCCCACCCAGGCAAAGGCGCCGCTGGAGTGGCCGCCGGGGAAACACTGGCCCAATTCAGTGTCAACGCTCAGGCTCATGGGGAAGGGCAGATAAGGCTGCTGGCCACCAAATAAACTGAGATCCCAGGGACAGGCGACATTGGTCATGCTCTTGCCGATACGCACCAAAAGCACGGTTGCCAGGGCGCTTATAAACAGCATCAGCAAGGGCCGGCGCCAGCGCTTCATTGAGGCTTTGAAACTGCTTAAAACCAGGGTCGACAGCAACACAACTGCCGCCAGCACCACCAGATCCCGTCCTCCTGTGTGCAGCAGTTTGTCTGCGACAAAGGCATGGCGCCAGGGCCAGGCCGTGTTGGTGCCCTCAAATGCCAACATCCACTGTGCCAGCAGCAGGTCGGCATTAGTGATGTGCAGCAAGATAAGCACGCCAAGCCCTACCGATAACGGCAACAGCAGATGATGTTTGAACCAGTGTTGAAAACTCAGCGGGTGGCTTGCAATGGGCATTGTGATTCCTGTGGCATAGTGCGAGTTGAGACAGAGTCGCAGCTGAGATCTGCGAAATAAAAAGCCTGAAAAAGTGGGCGTTGAATTCATGGCCCGGCTGGTGGATAGGCATTATTTTGGCCGGCTCAGATTAAGGTCTGCTTAAGGCCGGGGACTTTTGTCTCATTCGCCCGGAATGGCGTATTGCAATGAGTTGAAACAAAACCTTTTTTGCGTATTTTTTTACCACTGGTTATGTTACAGGGGTAGCTCTGCTATGGCGCTGGTTAAGTTGCGGTTTTGGCGGGGGATCCCCACAGGTTTGCTGGTATTCAAATACAAGGAACAGGAATGAAGCTCAATAAACTCTTTTGGCTGACGGCCCTTGCGCTAGGCAGCCCCAATTTGCTGGCTGCCGAGGCCAAACTCCTGCGGGAGCCGGATCTTCGCGGTGATACTCTGGTGTTTTCCTACGCCAAGGATATCTGGAAAGTGTCGCTCAAGGGCGGCGAGGCGGTGCGCCTCACCAGTTTCCAGGGGCAGGAGATGCAACCCAAGCTGTCGCCGGACGGCAAATGGGTGGCCTTTACCGGCGACTATGAGGGCAATCAGGATATCTACCTGCTGCCGATTGCCGGTGGCGAGCCCAAACGCCTGACCTTCCACCCGGATGTGGATCAACTGGTGGGCTGGAGCCCGGACAGCAAGTCGGTATTGCTGCGATCCGGCAGGGCCAATGCCCCGAGGGGCTGGCAGCAGCTGTTTACCCTGTCCATCGAGGGCGGCAATCCCAAGCCTTTACCCATGAACCGCGCCTTTGACGGCAGTTTCTCTGCCGATGGCAAGCAGCTGGTTTACCGCCGCGCCGGTCTTTGGGATCCGGGCTGGCGTAACTACCGCGGCGGCCAGAATCAGCCGCTCAGGTTGATTTCGCTCGATAGCCTGGAGGAAAAAGATCTGCCCTGGGACAACACCCAGGATCTCGAGCCCCAGTGGCACGGCGACTATATCTATTTCCTCTCCAACCGCTCTCAGGTCACCAATATCTTTCGGGTAGCGGTCAAGGGCGGCGAGCCGGAACAGGTGACTCATTACCGGGATGCCGATGTCAAAGGCTTTACCATGGATAACGACACTCTGGTATACGAATACCGCGGTGAGCTGGTGAAAAAATCGCTGGCCAACACCAATTCCAACGACAAGGATGAGGCACTGGCCATCAGCCTGCATGCCGATTTCCCCTGGGTGCGGCCACGCTTTGAAGAGGTTGAAAAGCAGATAGAGTCGGCAGCCATTTCGCCTACCGGTAAGCGTGCCCTGTTTGTGGCCCGCGGCGATGTATTTACCGTGCCCGTGGAGCACGGCGATGCCCGTAATCTTACTGAAAGCTCAGACAGCCGCGAAGTGGGTGCCGCCTGGTCCAACGGCGGCAAACAGCTGGCCTGGTTCTCCGACAAGAGCGGGGAATATCGCCTGGTGATAGCCGATCAACTCGGCAAGCCGCAGCAAGAGATCAAACTGGCCGAAAAAGGCTTCTATAGCGGGCTTATCTGGTCGCCCGATGATAAACAGCTGGTGTTCAGCGATCAGCGCCAGCAACTCTGGCTGGCAGACTTGTCCAAGGGTAAGGCGCAGGTTATCGACAGCCAGCCGGTAGTGAATCCCGACTGGGAAATGGCCCCCAGCTGGTCGCCTGACAGCCGTTATCTGGCCTACAGCAAGCAGGATGACAGCTTCTTCCGCAGTCTCTACCTGTTCGATACCCGCAATAATCAGAGCAACAGAATTACCCAGGGCATGGCCGATGTGCGTTACCCAGTGTGGGACAGCGCCGGCGACAAGCTCTATTTTGCCGCCAGTACCGACTATGGCCCTCACGCCGCCTGGTTGGATATGACCTCGGTTGCCTTCACCCCGACTTACGGCCTCTACACCATGCTGCTCAATACCCGCACCGAGGCGCCCATGCTGCCAAGAAGCGACGAGGAAGAGGGCAGCACTGAAGAGGAGTCCAAAGGCTCAGATGCGCCACCTGCGGTGCGAATCGATCTCAACGGTATAGCGCAGCGGGTGCTGCCTCTGGGTGAGAGCGGTAAAATCCACAGCCTGAGCGCCGGTAAGCCAGGTGAGCTGTTCTATATGCAGGACTTGGATGAAACCACAGAGCTTCGCAAGTACAGCACTGAGGAACGTAAGGCCGATACCCTGGCCGGTGATGTGGATGAGTATCATCTGAGCCACGACGGCGAGAGCCTGCTGGTGAAAATCGGCGACAACTGGCAGCAATTTGCCGGCGCCGCGCCCATGGGGGACGATGCCAAGACCCTCAACGTCAAGCTGACGGCCCGTATCGATCCCAAGGCCGAATGGCAGCAAATCTTCCGCGAAGCCTGGCGCTTCCAGCGCGATTACTTCTATGTCAGTAATCTGCACGGCGCCGATTGGGACGCGGTATACAAGGAGTTCCAGCCACTGGTCGCCCATGTGCGCCACGGCGCCGATATGACCTATCTGCTCGATAACATGGGCGCCGAAACCTCTGTGGGCCACTCCTTTACCAATGATGGCGATCTGCCGGAAATTGCCGACAACCGCACCGGTCTGCTCGGCGCTGATATTGAGGCGACCGACAAGGGTTACCGCTTCAGCCGCATCTATCGCGGCGAAAACTGGTATCCGGCGGACCAAGGCAGTGCGCCGCTGGCCCTCTATCCCCAGGTTAAGGCGGGCCAGTATCTGCTGGCAGTCAACGGCAAGCCGCTGGATAACAAGGCCAACTTCTATCAGGCCTTCCAGGGGACTCTCGGTAAACAGACCCGTCTCAGTATCAGCCCGGATGGCAGCGACAAAAAAGCCTTCGAAGTGACTGTGGTGCCAACGGCCAGCGAACAGGCATTGAGACGTAACGCCTGGGTCGAGGATAACCGCAAGCGGGTGGATGAAGCTTCCGGTGGCAAACTGGCCTATGTCTGGGTTCCGGACACGGGCGAGAACGGTTTCAGCTACTTCAACCGCTACTTCTTCGCCCAGAATCAGCGCCAGGGCGTGATCATAGATGAGCGCTTCAACCACGGCGGTTACATTGCCGAGTACATCATAGATGTGCTGCGCCGCGAGCGTAACGGCTACTTCAATAACCAGATGGCCGGCGATCACCCCATGACCAGCCCGGGCAGCGGTATCTGGGGGCCCAAGGTAATGCTGATCAACGAAGTCTCCGGCTCGGGCGGCGACATGCTGCCTTATATGTTCCGCTATTACCAAGTGGGCAAACTGGTGGGTAAACGCACCTGGGGTGGCCTGGTCGGCATCTGGGGTGTGCCTTCCCTGATGGATGGCGGCCATATCACGGCGCCGCGTAGCGGTTTCTTCAGTATCGACGGCCAGTGGCGGGTCGAGAACGAAGGTGTGGCCCCGGATGTGGAAGTCGAGCAGTGGACCAAGGACACAGCCAAAGGCATAGATCCTCAGCTGGAAAAGGCCATCGCTATTGCCTTGGATGAGCTGAAATCTGCTGCGCCGGTGAAGCTGCCACAGCCCGCCGATCCTGTGCGGGTGCCTCAGGTGAAATAACCCTGTGACATGGCTAGGATGAAATAGCTCAGGGGAAAATAGCCCAATAACTTGCGCCGCTTGCCTTAGTCTTACAGGCAAGCGGCGCTATTTATTAGGAAACTATCAAAACTCAGCCAATTATTTTGTAAAAAATAACCAAGACAGGCTTTTATGGCTTTTGTCAAAAACTTGACCTATGACTAATTGTTTTCACAAACAGTACTGAGTATTGTGTAACTATTTCAGGTGCTTATCTTTAGCCTTTACTTAAGCTGGAAGCTGTTGCATTTTTCTGTTTTCAGCGGAATTCAGGGACGAACAGCATTCGCGCCCGTGCGGTAGCCATGAGGGTTACTCAGCTTTTGTAGAACGCTTGCTCATCGAATCAAGATAGTAGCTATGATTAACTAGGCACTTCAAATCAGTTGATCTAAAGGGCTTACAGTTCCGGCATAGTGCTGGCCAAGCACATGTGTGTATATTTGGGTTGTTTTCAGATCATTGTGCCCCAACAGCTCTTGGACGCTTCTGATGTCTCGGCCAGCCTGCAACAGATGAGTCGCGAAGGAATGCCTGAAGGTATGGCATGTGACCCTTTTCGCAATACCTGACTTGATTACTGCGGCGCTGAGGGCTTTCCGAATGACGCTTTGATGTAAATGGTGTCTACACATAGTCTGTGTGTAAGGGTGTTGGCTAATGGCCGTTGAGGGGAAAACAAACATCCATCCCGGACGTCTATATGCAGAGGGATACTTACGCTCCAGAGCGTAGGGTAAAGATGGGCCAATTCCTCTTTCGTTATCACGCGACTGTAAAGTATGAGCTTGTTCCATAAACACAGGTAATTGAGATGCACAGCGTTGGCTTAATATCGTCTGCCTGTCTTTACGTCCTTTACCGTCCCGTATGATTAAGGCCAATTGAACGAGATCAATATCCTGGATCCGTAACCTAAGGCATTCAGATACTCTGAGTCCACTGCCATAGAGTAATTCAATGATCAACCTGTCACGCCCGCACAACTGCTGAAGGATGAGCTTGATTTCATCCGGGTGCAATACTGTTGGGAGTTGTCGTTGCTTACTGGCGTAACGAAAACCTAAGTTGCCAAGTTCTTGATGCAAGTGCTTGTGATATAAGTAAACTAATGCATTCAACGCCATCTTTTGGGTATTGATTGCCACATTACGTTGGTTGGCAATGTAACTCAAAAACTGGCCAACTTCGTTCGTTCCCATAGTCTCTGGGTGGCGTTTATCGTGAAATAGAATAAAAGCCTTGATCCAATAGAGATAGGCTTTCTCAGTCTTAACACTGTAACCGCGCATCCGCATGGTTTCCCGAACAGAAGTTAAAAAAGGACTTGGACTGGTCATTGCGAGCATCTGGATACTGTTTTTTTATACAGTATTATTGAGATTTTGACAAAATGCCCAGAAATTTGGAGATAATTTTGCGCGTTATTTCTGCAATATCACAAAAAATAACTTAAAATTCATAAAGATATAAAACCATTTTGGTAGATAATAGGTTTGGAAACCGCGCATGCGCGTTTTGCTGCAAGGGATATTCGGGCTAAACTCTATTATATTTAACTAATACAAAGAGATAGCGATGCGCGTTTACACTCCTCCGATGACTAAAACGCGCATGCGCACTATACAGCTGTTATGTGAATGGAGATTTTAATGAGTCATAAAGAAAGAATCGACGTCTTGTTCCATCAAATGGCGGATGAGCTATTTGATTTTATCCTTAAGTCTGAAGATGCATTTCCAGAAAAGTGGGTTCCAGCTACATTCATAAAGGAACAACTCGATCTTGTAAAAAACGCATATCCTCAGGGGAATAAAACCGATAATCGTACAGGTTGGTTTTTTGCGACATTAGCTCGACATCTACAAGATCAAAATCGTGTGAGTTTTAAAAAGGTAGGCTCAAGGTCTTTCTATCAGACGAAATAAATTCACATAACAAACAGTTTAAGAGGGATTCAGCACGCGTGGCATTTTTGGTATGCGGTGGTTTCGGTGTTGAAGTGCCATGCAGCCGCTTGGTCATTGCGTGCTTCACCCCTTAACTGGGCGTTATATTGCCAAAGGGAATTCAGCGATTTGAACCATTACTCATTCGTTGCTATGGATTGTTTTGATGTTACTTTTCTGAACGATCTAGAACAGCGTTTCGAACACCAGGAAACAGTTACTCTTAATAGCTTTGATGAGTTTTCGAAACTGCTCGATTTTTTCTCAGTCGGCGTTTCCGATGAGGTCATGCCAAAGGTGGACGAGGTGAATTGCAGTTGGCTATTGGTTGACGTGCCACAGCCAAAGGACATCGCAGACTTCGATGCCTTCTATGAGCAATGGCTAGTGCAAACAGGCAGAGACAACAATATGGATGAGTATGGGCAATTAATTTGTCTTAACGGCCTTTTTGAAAAATTCTCGCGGGCCAGCATTATGGTGGTGCTGAGTGAGGCAATATAACAAGTCAAGCAATTGCGCTCAGGCCGTTGAAAAGCACGGCCTCCGCGGGACTGGCTACGCCAGCCCATTCTTGAAGCGTTATGTAACTTAGAGGTAGAGTATTGAAATACAAGTTAATTTTAGAGAGAGCATTAGAAAAAATTCCTTTCCAGTCTTACATATTGAGGCTCAGGTTTTTTATTTGTCACCCTCAGATAGGGCTCAAGACATATGCCCATCATCAGCAGCGAGAGTATGCTTTTTTAGATATTTTTAATGGTCTTGCTCTTCTAACTGCGATTGTTTCCTTAATAATCTTGTACGACCGATCATTCAACGAATTTAAGATTATTATTGCACTCAATCCACTATTTGTTGTGTTTTCATGGGTGTCGAATGCATTGGTGTTTTCAGTAGTGAGTGCAATGTCTTTAACCGCCGTGAAGTTTTGGTTAACTTCCTCCGTTAGCTTTAAAGACAAAGTACTAAGTTTGGTATCGAAAAAAATCAATAAGCAAGTTGAACTCGATTTCTATAACCTACTAACTCATGGGCTTCGATGCTATGCCGCTTTTGGGTTATTTCTGGGACTTCCCTTTGTTAAAGCATTAGGTTCTATATATTTAGAAGGGCAGTCGTCACTTGCTGAAGTTTGGGGTTCTTGGTATTGGCAACTATACATAATTGTGACGCTAGTTGGTGGGTCTGTGTGGTTGGTTTTTTATCCGTATGTTAAATATTGTAAGTTAACAAGAAGCAGGATTTTTAATACTGTCGCTGTTATCGCGATTGTTGTTGCTTCATTTGAACCTTTGAAATGGATGCCTTTTGACTATTCTGACAAGCTCATGGATAGCGAAGTTCGATGTGACTTGTTCAAAAAAGGTGATTTCATAAAACGCATCCCAATGCACTTGCAAAATGATGCCATAAGCAAAGTGTGTACAGTTACATAACAAAGCATTTAAGAGTGATTCGCAACGCTTGGCGTTTTCGCTTCGCTCAAGTATAGCCAAGCGCTGCTCACACCTTCGAAAAAAAACAGGACAGCCATATCTTTTTGATGTTTCGCCCAGCCTTGACTAGGCTTTGAAATACCCATCAAAGCTCAGTCGAGGTTGGTTATGACCACAGCCCGTCGCCGGTTGATAGATGCTGAAAGTACGCCCTTTTACCACGTGATTAACCGTTGCGTCCGAAGGGCATTTTTGTGTGGTGAAGATGCACTGTCTGGGCGCAGTTACGAACATAGGCGTGACTGGATAGTGGATAAAATCAGGCAGTTGTCCTCATTCGAAGTCATTGAGAGAGAATATTAGGTTGTTACTTTACAATGAGTGGCTTGATTTTTTGATTTAGGTAAGACGTTAATTTTTTAAATCAACAAATATTCTAATATAGAATATTTTCGGTGATTAGATTCAAGAGGGAGTCAGTAACGTTAAAGCGCTAATCCCAATGAAATAGGAAAGGCGCTTCTCTTAGCTTTTTAGAGATGATTCATTCTTTGCCTTTTTGCAAGACTCTAGCTACGACTCTGCGCCGTTTCCTGCAGGTATCGCCATAATGGTTTTCCATCTTTTATATCAATTATCACGACAGATGAACGAGAAGAATTTTTCTCGGCTTCTTGGTGAATTTCACGATAACTCAGCACAACGCTGTCTGCGTTGATGAGTAATGTTTCACATTGTTCAATGAGGATCGAAAGTGAGGGGCGTGTACCTTTATTCTTGCGAAACAGTACATCCACTTGAGATTTATCCGCTACGCTACCTGATGTTGTCACCATTGTAAAAGATGGACAAAAGCTATTGATGAGCTTCTCTAACGAAGCCTCTTGCTCGGCGCTTCCTGTGAATACATCTTGAATCCACACGTGTAGGTCTAGAACACTACGATGGGCAACTTCGACTAATTCCTTTTCGGGTAACATGATGATTTATCCTCGTTTGGCTTGCGATTAAGTTTTTTTATGATGAATAAAGGGGTGATGCCAATAAAAGCAGCGAGTAGGAATGTCAGCTGATACGCTGACGTATCATTGGTGTAGTGCTGCAATACGTTGAACAAAAGTGTAAAAAAAGCGCACCCAAGGCTGAACGAAATTTGACGGTTGAGGTTCCAAACTGCACTGGCCTTGGTTAATGTTGCTTCATCAAAATCAATCATCGCTGTAGTTTGTGCCGTATTGGCACTCACCCCACCACCTAAGCCCATCAATAGATACGCAATAATAAGTAACTGTATGTTGAAATGATGGCCAATAAAAAAGAGCACAGCAATACCGGCAGAATGTGCCAATATACCGAATAAGAATAGTGGGTGAGCGCCAATGCGATTGTAGAGCCGACCACCTAAGGTAATCGCAATAAGTGAGCCTACCCCATAAAGCACCATCAACATCCCCGTTCTTTTTGCCGACCAACCTAATACCTCTTGAAGAAAGAAGATATTCAGTAAGTTTACTCCTGTGAAAACACCTGGCACAGCTAAATACACTAATACAGAAAAGCGCATGTGCGTATTTTTCAATACACTCAAATCAACAATGGCATGCGCAGTTTTACGATAATGGCGTAAATAGAGAAAGGAGAACCCCAACCCTGTGATAATGAATAGCACTGGTAGTAGTTTTGAGCTAGCATTCGCATAAATAGAAAGCCCGATGAGTAACGTTGCGAGTGAAGTGCTGACAAATAGGAGCCCTTTCATATCCGGTGTTAGCGCTTTTTTGGTTTCAGAGCGAATCCAACAAGCAGCTAATACAGCGGCCAACAAACTAAAAGGAATGTTACTGAGAAAAACCCAGCGCCAAGATACATGATCAACAATGATACCGCCGATACTGGGTGAAATAGTCGGAGCAATTAAGGCAATACTCATAATGAGTGTGGATATTTTGGTTCTTTCTTTGTTTTTAAATAAATTGAAAGTCAGCGCCTGACCTACTGGTATCAGTAAACCGCCTCCGATACCTTGAAGGAATCGAAAAAAAACGAGCGAGTAAAATTCATTTGTCATACCTGAACACAACGCACCGAGCGAGAATACTAACATTGATACGGTCATCATTTTTCTCGCACCAAACTTACTCGCTAACCAGTTACTCACCGGAATAATCAGCGTTAAACCTAAAATGTAACTGTTGGCAACCCAAGCTACACTCGATTCTGAAATTGATAACTCTTGAGCGATATCTGGAAGGGCAATCGCTGACATAAAAATATTAATACAATCAATGAAAAATCCTAGCAGGAAAATAAGCGCGATACGATAACGATAAGCCATTGGCAATCCTGGTGAAAGTCTAATTGTGGAGGATTTTAAGGCATTTGACTCAGAGTAGTGATCTGTTTAAAATAAACGCTTTGTTTAATTGGGATTGACGATGATGTTTACTAATATTAAACGTATCCATACGTTTATTACTGTGGTGAACAGTGGCTCTTTTACTAAGGCGGCCGAACAGTTGTTTATTAGTAAAGCCATGGTTAGTGTTCATATTAAATCTTTGGAAGATTCACTCAATGTGCCATTGCTTATTCGTAACTCTCGAGGATTTATTATGACCGAGGCAGGAGAGTTACTTTATAATGATTTTCAAAATATCTTCTCCGATATTTACTCATCATTGGGAAATGTTGTTGAAAAGCATAACTCTTTAACCGGACACTTAAGGATCTCGTCCACCGTCGAATTCGGCGACGCATTTCTTATTCCGCTGATTGGTAAGTTTTGTCATATTCATCCAGAGCTCAATATCAGCTTTCATGCTGACTCATCACTTAATAAATTAGTGAATGAAAAAATTGATCTTGCCGTAAGACTAGGAACGCTTGATGACTCAGCTCTAAAGAGCCGCAAGCTTGGCTGTTTCTCTATTATGATAGTGTGCTCCGCCACTTGGTTAGCACAAAACCCTTTATCCTCATTGGAGGATTTAAAAACGGCGCCGTGGATTGCTAACAGTAACCTCAAAACGCCCAACCAATGGACGCTACGTAATGGTGATGGGCAGGCCTTTAAACTAAAGTTCTCGGCAAAGTTCAGCGCCAACTCCTCCATAGCAATCAGGTCCATGGTTCAATCGAGTTTAGGCATTGCGATTCTCCCCGAGTGGGTTATTAAACAGCAGCTACAAGACGGAGAGTTTGTCACATTATTTCCAGATTGGCGTTTACCTAAGCAAGATATTAGTGTGGTTTTTACTGGGGATCATCGCGTTCGACGCCATTGCCGCTCATTAATCGATTACTTAGTAGAGAACAGTCATTTTTAGCCGCTAAACGGCGGCAGCAAGAACGGCAACAAAAGGCAACAAGGACACCCACAATTAGCCAGCGGCAACAAGGACACCCACAATTAGCCAGCGGCAACAAGGACACCCACAATTAGCTGAGTAAAAGCTTTAGTCATGTCTGTCTTACAGAAAGGCAGATGTTTCCATTGAAAGAACTTTGTTTTTCAAGCCTTTGAGGGATGTTCGGTTATAGAAGTGAGTGCAAGAATTACGGGGCGGTTTTATTTAGTTCTATTTAACGTAAAGGCCTGTGCATATTTGCGAACTAACAGATGCTTATGCTGCAACACAGCCAGTGATTCCACACCAGACACGGGGTATCTCCTTCCAGGACGCACTGACACAGTGTCTAATATGAATAAATTTTCGAATGTCTAACGATAGGGATATCAAGGAATGGCCTCGCGGCATCGGGTTTCTTTGGAAATCACGAGTACAACGACAAGTGATCTACTATTCGCCGTCGCTATTTACGTTAAATTGGCCTGCAGTTCCATTTTGCTGTGAATCTTGTGAGGGCTCATAGCCTGCATTTTTTGCCAAAAGGGGCTGTTTAAAAAACGTTTTTCCTGCTGATAGTAATGAGCACGCATGGCCAGATAATGCTGGTAGCGCTGGATGAGCATTTGCTGATATTGCATCAGACCATGGTGAGTGTCATGACCTGATGTTTTGAATATACCCGCGATGATATCTGCACAGGTGACACCGTCGGCCATGGCTTTGATGATCCCGCCTGAGGTGATGGGATCGAATGTACAGGCAGCATCACCAATGGCAAGCCAGTTTTTGCCTGTGGCAGGGTTTAAACAAAATGAGGAGGCTGGATAGCGTTTAGGCTGGGTATCTTCGGGAGTGACTCCCTGCAGCAGCGCCTTGGTATTGGGAGAGTTAACCAGGATATCGAGCCAGTTGTTTGTCTCATGAAGCTTGAGTGTTTTAGCTGTTTGGGGATCCGTCGTTAAGCTTATCAGTACTCTGTCATTTGGCAGACGGGCGGCATACCACCAGCCATTTTCAACAGCTTCAAGGTGTGTTTGCTGTGACAAAGGATAGTGTTTATCTGTGATGATAAAGCGGCGTCCCAGGCTTACCAGGGCATGGTTTGATTGTTTTTTACTTCCCTGGGTTTGGGCGAAGCTGGCGCGTGCCCCGCTGGCATCAACGACGAACTTAGCATTGAGTTGATGTTCAGCCCCCTGTCTATCAAGCGTTAAATGATGGTACTTATCATTGACAAGCCTGCCAGTTTTAAATTGGCATTGAGTTAACAAGGTTACACCTGCACTTTGAGCCTGCTCGGCTAAAAAGCGATTAAATTTTTGGCGATCAAGGTGCCAGCCATGCCCATAGGGACTGAGCAAACTGTCGTTAAAGCCATTGCGATTATCTCCCCACCATGAGCGACTGCCATAGCAGGGTTGGTGTTGCTGCTTGACAAATGCTGACCAGATCTTGAGTTGATGAAACAGCTGTTTGGTTTGCGGGGGAATACTCTCACCGATGCGAAACTGCTGATAATCAGAAGACTCAATGATGACAATGTCATCTATCCCCTGTTGGATTAAGCGAATGGCGCAGCAGCAACCGGCTGGACCACCACCTATGATGGCAACTTGAGTAGCAGTGGCTGAAGCTGAATAATTGTTCATAGGCTGTTTTATCTATCTATTGTGCTGCTCTGGCACTGCAGTTGATGCAGGCCAGAGCATTTTGAGATTACTTCTCTGGTGGATAGACAGGGTCGGTAACCGTATTGTCCCAAGGCATAACCAGGTTGCTGTCGTCTTGGCTAAAACCACTTTGGACTTCCAGGTAATAGTTAGGGTCTAAGTGCGCCGGGTATCCATCGATGGCGGCCCCTTGGATCACGACACCTATATTTTGCCAGTTGTTGAGGATCCCGTGGCGATCCTGATATCGACCGACATTAGAAGCGGGTGAGTTATTTAATTTACCCTGAGCATCGAAGGTGAGTTGTTGTCCACTGGCACTGGTGCCTTGTCCCCTGACCGAGTAACGCTGTAATGGCAGGGTGTTATCATTGCGTTTGGCTACATCCTCATAGGTGTAAACGGCAACGGGTCTTTGGGCAGGCCAGGACCAAAACAGGCTGGTATTGATATTACCGCCGTAGATATTACTTTCTGTGATAACTCCACCCGGATTAGGCGCGGGGGTATGGGTGGCGCAGGAGTTATAATCCGTATGCCAGGGAATGGCCATGAATTTACATAAATCCCCCGGTTGTACAGGGTAGCTGCGCAGCGGAACATAGCCGACACCCAGAAATGGGCTGCCTTTAGTGGCGAGGGCATAATTTAATGGCTGGCGATTGATTCTAAATGGGCCAATATTCGGGTTTTGCCAGTCAGAGTTATACAGCTTAGTGTCCCGTACGATAAAGGTGAGATCGATACCCGGGCTAAAACGTCCACCCAAACAGTTCATCAGTACGGCTCTATCCAGGGCTTCACCCTCATTTAATGGGGTTGTCATGCTTGGAGCAGAGGTGGAACATAATCCCTTAGCCCATTGTTGCATAAGGAAGTATTGGCTGTTACTTAAGGTGAGAAAGCTCTTATTGGCATCCCCCAGAGAGAGGGGCATCATCGGGGAGCCGTCTTCAAGATGATTGTTCTCATCTGCGCTGGGTTTGCGCATAAAGGACATGATGTCAAACTGAGGCTTGTCTTTAGTGAGTTTATCGATTTGCCGATGACTTTTGATGGCACTGTCAGGCAGGTTAGTGTTCCACATTTGCATGGAGGCCGCCCTCAGTATGGGCTGAATGTCCTGGGCAAAGTCGGGAACATACTCAGGGTTGTAGGCATTATTTTGATATAAGCCTGGGTTGAGATTGAATGCTTCTACCCAGGTGGTGTAGATATCATCCCACAGGCTAACAACATTGAGTGTTTGCGGCGCATATGCCGGATCTGTGCTAACAACCCAGGCGCTGTTTTCCAGTGCCTGATAACTGCCATCATCAAAGAGCAATACGGCGGTGACAGGGCCGTCTGCGGTATCATCGAGCCAGTTGTTATTATCGACATCCATATCCAATTTTGCATTGGGATCGGCATTGCCCTGTTGATCAAAGCCACAGGCTTTACCAAAGCCGCCAAGCACCACCAGACGTCCGTTGGTTTCGGTTTGGATCTCTCCTAAATAGTCGATACGAGTGTTGGGATCATCATTGCCAGCCGTTGCTGGGTAAGATTGGGGATAGTCCGGTAGAGGGATAACTGCATTTGTGTGTTGGTCCCAGTAACTGGCCTGGATGTTTGGGTTGAATTGGGCCGCCTGTCTTTTATTCGTACTTATGGTGCGAGGACCGGCATCAATGACTAATTTTTGCAGACGTACAGTATCGGCCGGGTTGTCCGTTTGATTAAAACTGGGATTGCGCAGGGGCGGTGTCTTGCCATCTTGATAGAGAATGATCCCTAAATTAGCGCTCTCATCCATTTCCCAGCAGTTTGCTTTCTTATTGGCAAGATGCACTGTCCAGATGATATCGGTGACGCATTTACCATCGACCTTACTGCCAATGGTTACTTCCTGTGCTTGCGGCGCAGGATAACTTGGGTTGTTTTGCTGTGGATATTGATAAATTTTAAACCTTGCTCCTTGTCGTTTGAGACGCCCCTGGCTGTCACGAATGTCTGAGCTGCTAATGGGGGTGTTGTCTGTGCCTGCTTTAATGGGGAGTCCCCCTGTGAGTGTTTGTCCGGGTTGCGGCATTGCAGCTATGGTTTGTGGTTCGATGTAGTAGTCCATACTGTTGCCGACGCGGGCAAAGCCTATAGTTGGGTGAATGCGTAAACTGACGGTCATAATTAATTCCTTTTAACTGAGTGGCCGTTGAGGTAGTTCTTTAACAGTATGTGGCTGGTATTGACATTTTTTCCCGCCAGAGGCGCTGTTTTTTCCGGAGTATCTGTTACCGCCGTGGTGTTGTGACAGGAGAAACATTCATTGGCTGAGCGTTGATTTTGAGTGAAGGTTTCGATAGTGGAATTTGATAACCGCGTAGACCCAATCAGTAAGTTTGTTTCGGCGTCGGGATCCATGTTCGGACTCCAGTCTGGGGTAAGTTGGTCTTCTTTACTGAACCAGACGGCACCTATCTCAAGGTAGTTACGCCAGATAGAATCTTTAGGCATTAACTGATGCACGTTATCATTGAGACTGATAATGGCTTGAACATTTTCTTTGGCCTTCTTTGGATTTGGCAGATTATCAACCGTTCCTTGTGCGTATTGCAGACATGTCTGAGTCACTGCAGCCATGGTTTGGGTCTTGGTATCGAGCTTTAATATGGCATTCATGCCGGCGTTGTTGGTATTACAGTCTTTGGCTAAGGTGTTGGCTTTATAAAAGAGATAGTCCTTATCGGAAACAATTTTGTTGGGTGACTGCCCTTTGGCAAAGGTGGGGGCATTGTCTTTAAATTCGAATGTGGCCCAGATGGCTTCGGGGTGCTTATTGACGTATACCGCAATATGGAAACCCACCAAGGCAACTTGAGTCATCTCCTGTTGTGCATTCTCAGGGATCACCACCTGACCGTTATCGACGGTCAGCAGTTGTATCGGGGCTTTGGTGGTATATAAACCAGAGGTGTCTTCACCGGGCTGGACAATCTTCCAAGCGGCCTTGAGTGACATAGCGCCATTGGGAAAATTGAGTTTATTATCAGCTTGTTGCATCCCACTGTGGGTATAGAGTTTGTGTTTGATGACAAAGTCACGGTAGATATCGTTGATCATCATGCTGGTATATAACGCCCGTCCATGTTGGTCGATTAAAATTCCATTTGAGCCCGCCTGGTTGACACCTCCCAGCAGATGGTTACCCGGCTGGCTGTCAGGATAGATCCCGGTATCAGAATAGAAGGTTTCAAAGCGGAGTTTTCCTTCGTCTACTTGTTCGGTTAACCAGATGAAGCTTTGCCAGGAGAATTGATGGAAGTCACATATGGTGGAATCATCAAAATTATCGGCAGCGATCTTGGGGTTGAATTTACCTTCAAACCATGACGCATCTGCGGTACAGTTTGCGGTTGGCGAGTATTCCTCGGCCCAGCCTGAGAAGCTGAAAAGGCTTAATGTGCTCATGCTCAACACCGTCAACATGAGCTTACTTAACATCCTTGTTTTGTTCATAAATCCTCTCAAAATTGTCTATTAACAGATAAAGCTAAGCTCATCCTTAGCTTAGTATGGTTTATTATCCCGTGTTTATATCATCAGCACGAGGGACATCTTTATCTTTTAATTTAAGATAAAGAGTATAGTTCAAGTTGATAGGGGCGCAATTTATACCAGTGAAATTTGTGGAACTTAAGCCTGCTATTTTTTCTCTTTGAAAAACAAGCCAATTTAGATACCGGTTTTAATTGGCTGGTTGCAAGTATTTGATTTAAAACAATTGAATAAGTCGATGGGGAAGTGATAAAGAAATCGATAGAAAGAAATCGAGACACCCATTGTCGAAGAAATCGAGACACCCATTGTAAATAACCGATTGTAAGTGTTGGGTGAGAAAAATCTCTAGTGATCTAGCTTGTAAAATACTGTGTTTCTATTGAAAGGAAATAGTGTTTCAGGCCATTTGAAGGCCATTCGACTATTGAAGTGAGTGCAAAATTCGAATTTCAGGCATTATTGAAATCGAACAAAGTTCGACTCAGTTGGTGGAGAAGACTAAGGGGATTTAGCTAAACAACTTCTGACAATTAGCGGCCCCTTGCCTTCGTCGTCGTTGCAGGTGAATACAGTAGTCTGTAAGAGATTCCAGTGTACCAACCGGCCCCTTGAATAGACGGCTAAAATCAGTCGTCAACTTGAGCCAGTTGCCGACGGGGATGTTTAAACGATTCAAAATGGTCGTAGTGCCGGCAGTAATCTGGCCGCGCTTGTCATGGCGGATAATACGCCCGGTATCATCGACCAGTTGCAGATAATCCTTGGCTTCAAAGTGCAATCCTTGTGGCATGTTCAGCCGTTCATTGCCGACAAAGGGTAACAGCTCAGGTGTGTTTTTGCCTTGCATCGCGGCCCGTATCCGCCGTTGAATACTGGTATAGTCTGAGTCTTCCGGGGTTTTGGCTATTCCCGCGCGGATAGGGTTCAAGTCAACATAAGCCATGCAGGCCAATACCGCTGCATCATCCAACAATGGCTGGGATTTGAAGCGGCCTTCCCAAAAGCGACCGCTGCATCCGTCTTCCCGATTGGCTTGTCTGGCAATAGGTTCATTGAGCGCCCGCATAAACCAACTGATATCCATCAAACGTTGGCGATAGACTTCAGTGGTTTGTTGCAGGGTGAGATATTCAATATCAGAAAGTGTTTCACCGCGCAGAAAACGCTGGGATAACAGGGTTCCACTGTAAAGCAGGTGCCAACGCTGTAAAACCTGCTCCAATGTCCATTCAGTGGCGGTTTTCAAGTCAACTCTGAGCACCAAGTGCAGATGATTGGACATGACTGCATAGGCACACAAGTCAATGGAAAAGACGGCCACCAGTTCCAATAGACGCGACTCAACCCAATCACGGCGATGTTCATAACTCTTGCCGGAATAATCATCAACGCCACATAGAAAGGCGCGACGTACACAGCGGGAGATGCAGTGATAGAAGGGGGTGTCCTCAAGACTGACTTGAGCATATCTTGGCCTCGGCATGGCATCCTTTCCTTTTCAAAGGCTCCATTCAAGCCTAGACAAGGTGAGAGAAACCTGCCAAGAATTATGGGTGTCCCCATTTTGGAACCGTTCTGTGGCGGTTTTCAAGTCAACTCTGAGCACCAAGTGCAGATGATTGGACATAACTGCATAGGCACACAAGTCAATGGCGAACACTGCCACCAGTTCCAATAGACGCGACTCAACCCAATCACGGCGATGTTCATAACTCTTGCCGGAATAATCATCAACGCCACATAGAAAGGCGCGACGGACACAGCGGGAGATGCAGTGATAGAAGGGGGTGTCCTCAAGACTGACTTGAGCATATCTTGGCCTCGGCATGGCATCCTTTCCTTTTCAAAGGCTCCATTCAAGCCTAGACAAGGAGTCAATAATCCGCCAAGAATTATGGGTATCCCCATTTTGATTTAGGATGTCCTGTATATTTTCTGTATATTTTCTGTATATTTTGTAGCATCGTATGCTGATTGACCAATACTGGAGAACAGTCTATGCCTCAACTTGGAGTTTCAGAGTTTTCAATGATCGTTGTAACGACAGGAAAACCGAAGCTAACAAAGATCCGAAACATTGCAAATAGACCACCTTACGCGTTTTATAAAGACTACTACTTGTCGCTGAGGACTGCGATTAAAAGCCTATTTACGCAAAAACGCCACATATCGTATCTCTACGAAATTTGCAGAAAACAAAAAAACGCCAGCAAAAAAATAAACTACGAGAAAGTTGCAAATAATTTTAAAGACTGGCAATCAGGGAAAAATATTCAGGCATTTCAACCTCCTAAAGATAGTTATAATTACTCTAGAACTAGCATTACATGCAACCCTGAATTGAATGTTGTACTGCATGGTCAACCTAGATTAGTAAAACTTCACTTCAACGCATCAGAGAAAATGACTCAGGAACGAGCAAACATTATTTGTGCGCTTATGGAAGAAGCTATCGGTGATCATGAGTTTGAGTATTCAGTACTCGATTTAACCACTGGTAAAGAGTTTTTCTTCAATAGTAACTATGAAAAAACGTTTATGTGCATAAACGCAGAGATCATTAACCTAGAAAATAACTGGGAAAATTAACTTCTCTGTAGTCAGACGCGGATGTCTGCTTGTCGCCAACAGCGGCCGAGCGTAGCGAGGTTCAGCGCACGCAATGCGTGATGCTGCTTGGTCTTGTTATGTTTTTAAGAATGCCAAATTCTGTATCTGGTTTAAAGGAAGTAAAGCTACCATATTGGTTTTCAATAAAGAGAGCAACAAAAGAAAAAATATGAAGAAAAAATATGGACACCCAACGTTAATACTATGAGCGTCTCTCCGAGCCCCATGAGGCGGGTGTGACCGAGCATGTGATCGTGTTGAGCGGCACTATGGAAGTGTTAGTCGATGGTCAGTGGCAGCCACTACAGCAGGGTGAAGCAGTGCGCTTTGCCGCAGATAAACCACATGGTTACCGCAACTTAAGAGATCAACCCGTAGTGTTTCATGATCTTATCCACTACCACAGGGAAGCGCCTGCCACTGAGTAACGCCGACAAGCCAAACAACAATAATCGAGACACCCAGTATTAGCTGCTAGTGGTTGTCCGGAGAGTCAAGTATGACGATAACAGCTGTAGGCAAATCCATGGCGCTGGCTTTGAAGGCACAGGGCTTCAAGCCGGTTCAGGAATGTGAAGCAAAGATCCCCGGGTGCGTCGCGCTTTTGAAAAGGCAAACCTGGGCCAGCAATAGAGCCGTAGCTATGGTTTGTCTGGCTGAGTTGCCTTCAGATATGGATACTTACATCAGCCAGTTAAGGAACAGAGTCGCGTTTAAGGTGGGATTCTTGCCGCTAGTTTGGGGTTTGTATCTTCAGGTTATTATCTTTTGCCCCAAAATCAGTGAAGAAGCACTCTCCCCGGCAGATTATGTAGCCAAGTTGGATAATCAATGGGCCATAGTGCAAAGCGTTTTCTTGGTCGATACAGTCAATAAGGTTTTCAAAGAGGGCAGAGCTTGGGGCCAGTTTTTGAGCTCCAGCTACCAGGATGCGATTTCAAGCGAGCTACAGGCCTTTTATACAAAGAGTGATAGATAATTTATGGTTGGAAAATGATCCCTAACTTGGATATTGCCGGCGATTGGCGAGCTTACCTCGAGGCCAGGGCGAGCGGAATTAAGTCTTTATGGAAAAAAGAGTTAGCAGCCGTGCTTGAGCGCATAGACGCGCTCGAGGGTGAGGCGCTGGCATCTTACCTTGAGTCGCTATGTGAATTGGCTCTCTGCCGTTCACAGCCGGATATAAACGCCCCGCAAGCCGCGAGCGAGGAGGTTAGGCAACTTGAGCTGGACAGTCCTTCACTGGCACTGCCCTTGGCCCACCCCGGATTACTGCCAAAGTTGCAGGCGTTTTGGCTGGCACGTTTTGATGAGCCCAGAGTAAAACTTTGGCTCTACTGCGCTTATGGGCTGCAGGATACTTATATCAAAATGCGGCCGCTACTGAATGCCGCAGAAGGCATTGATAATCCGTCTCCCGAGATTTTGCTGCAGCAAATACTGGCCGATAGCGGGGTTACAGACTTCCTGCGCCAGCAAGCAGCATTGCATTTGGCCCGCAGTCTGTTGGAAAGCCTTGATTTTGCGTTGCATGAAGTGCCGTATTGTTTGTGTATTCGGGCCGATATCTGTTGGCAGATGCTAGATGAGCTTGATGAGTTGGCCACTATTTTACCGGTTGTGCCGTTATCCCGCTTTAATTTGAGTGGTGAGGCTTATCGCCGGGCATTGACGCTGTGGTGCAACTATTGCGATTACACGGAAGAGCAAGGTGCGCGTGGGCACGAGCCGCTTGAGTATGATGACTGGTGTGCCAAACTGGCAGAAGAGCACGATTGAAAGCGTTTGAGTTGATGCTCAGGAGGGCGAAGTGTTGATACGCTCCCGGGCAAAATGCTTGATTGTAGGCATGGGGATTTAGCGCGCACCGATACGTGGCTTGGGATAGAATGGCATGCAAATTTTATTGCAAACTAAAGGAGCGCGAGTGCAGCAGAATCAAAATGAGCAGGCATCAGACCTGGCACAAATCTGGGTCGATGCCGATGCCTGCCCGGTAGTGATCCGCGAAATGTTAGTGCGGGCGGCGGCGCGTACCGGCATCAATGTCACTTTTGTCGCCAATCAGGCGCTCAGGATAACAGGTGCTGCCAGTGTCAAAACCTTACAAGTTCCCAAGGGGTTTGATGTGGCCGATAACGAAATCGTGCGCCTGTGTCAGGCCGGCGATTTGGTGATCAGCAATGATATTCCGCTGGCGGCCGAGGTGATAGACAAGGGCGCCAAGGCGCTCAATAGCCGCGGTGAGCTGCTGAATCGCGACAATGTGCGTGCCCGCCTCAATATGCGGGATTTTCTCGATACCCTGCGTGCCAGCGGTATAGATACCGGTGGCAGTCCCAAGTTGAGCCAGGCAGATAGACAAGCTTTTGCCAATGAGCTGGATAAATATCTGCTGCACTGGCAGCGCGCTAAGACGCGTCAGGGGTAAGCCTGCCAAGTCTAGATTTGAAATCACAGAGATTCGAAATCACGGGGACTCGAAAGCTCAGAGAGTTGAAATTTTAGCGGCTATGCAGGATTCAGAGTCTACGCAGAATTCAGTTCCTATTTAAGATCTGGCTGCAGCTCAAGACCTGTCATCCATTCAAGGCAGGGCATCCATTCAAGACTTGCCCAGATCCGGCGCCTCCGGCAGCGCCTGCTGCAAAAAGTCCAACAGCAGGCTGACCTTGGGCGACAGATGGCGGTTATGTGGGTATAAGGCCCAAATACCCTCAGGCGCCGCCTGGTAAGCCTCGAGCACAGATACCAGGGCGCCGCTGGCGAGATCCTCACCGACATAATAATCGGGCAGTTGCACCAGCCCGAGCCCTTTGCGGGCAGCATCCAATAACCCAGGGCCAGAATTACACACCAAGCGGCCACTCAAACGCCATTGACGTTCCTGGCCCTGCTCGATAAAACGCCAGTAAGGGTGGTTACCCAGTAAACATTGATGCCGATGCAGCTCGCCCAGAGTGTGGGGCACGCCGTGGTTGGCCAGATACTCCGGGCTGGCACAGACATAATTGCGGCGACTGCCAAGACGCCGCGCCATCAAGCTGGAGTCCGCCAGCTTACCCAGCCGAATCGCCAAATCATAACCGCCATCAATCAGATCCAGCGTCTTGTTGTTGAGATCCAGTTGCAGATCCAGCTTGGGGTGCAGGCAGAGAAAGTCATTCAGCAGCGGCAGAATAAACTGCTCGCCGTAAGTGACCGGCGCCGTCACCCGCAGCAAGCCCTGCGGGGTTTGTTTCAAACTGCCAAGGGCGCGTTCGGCTTCTTCTATACCATCTTGCAGCAAGCGGCAGTGGCGATAATAAAGCTGACCCTCTTCACTGAGCGACACCTTGCGGGTAGTGCGATAAAAGAGTTTGCTTGCCAGGCGTTTCTCCAGCGCGGCGATTTGGCGGCTTATCTGCGCTACAGACAAGTTGAGCCGCTCGGCGGCGCGGGTAAAGCTCTGGCTCTCGGCCACGGCGATAAATTCGCTGATCCCTTCCCAGTGGTTCATTATTACTTCTCAGTAAAAGTGATTTGTATATTTGGCTGATTATCTTTTATTTGGGAATAAATACAATGTTGGCAACCGGTTTATGAGCCAAGAGGTTCGTTACCGAATCAATCACAACAGAAGGAAGCGACAATGACAGACAAATTTATCAAGTCCCGCGCCGCCGTAGCCTGGGCTGCCGGTGAGCCGTTGAAGATGGAAGAGGTGGATGTGATGTTGCCCAAGGCCGGTGAGGTATTGGTGCGCATTGTTGCCAGTGGTGTGTGTCATACCGATGCCTTTACTTTGAGCGGCGACGACCCAGAAGGCGTGTTTCCGGCCATTCTCGGCCATGAGGGCGGCGGTATAGTGGAGATGGTCGGCGAAGGCGTCACCAGTGTGGCGGTGGGAGATCATGTTATTCCTCTTTACACGCCTGAATGCGGTGAGTGTAAGTTCTGCCGCTCCGGCAAGACTAACCTGTGTCAGAAGATCCGCGAGACCCAGGGCAAGGGCCTGATGCCGGATGGTACCACCCGTTTCTTCAAAGACGGCAAGCCGATTTTCCACTACATGGGCTGCTCGACTTTCTCTGAATATACTGTATTGCCTGAGATCTCCCTGGCCAAAGTCAACAAGTCGGCACCGCTGGAAGAGATCTGCCTTCTGGGCTGCGGTGTCACTACCGGCATGGGCGCTGTAATGAACACTGCCAAGGTGGAAGAGGGTGCCACAGTGGCCATCTTCGGGCTCGGCGGCATAGGGTTGTCGGCGGTGATTGGCGCTGTGATGGCCAAGGCCGGTCGCATCATAGGCATAGATGTCAATGAATCCAAGTTTGAACTGGCAAAGAAGCTGGGGGCAACCGAGTGCATCAACCCCAAGGACTATGACAAGCCTATTCAGCAGGTGATTGTGGATTTGACCGACGGCGGCGTCGATTATTCGTTCGAGTGTATCGGCAATGTGGATGTGATGCGCTCGGCGCTCGAGTGTTGCCACAAGGGCTGGGGCGAGTCAGTGATCATCGGGGTTGCCGGTGCCGGACAGGAGATCTCCACCAGACCCTTCCAACTGGTGACCGGCCGGGTGTGGAAAGGCTCGGCTTTCGGTGGTGTCAAAGGACGCTCACAGTTGCCGGGCATAGTGGAAGATTATCTGGCCGGTAAATTCAAGCTGGATGACTTTATCACCCACACCATGGGGCTTGAAGATATCAATGAAGCCTTCGAGCTGATGCATGAAGGTAAGAGCATTCGCAGCGTGATCCACTTCTGAGGACCTTCTGATGGAAAATATCAGTAACAACAGGTCGTTTGGAGGCTGGCACAAACAGTATCGTCATCACTCCAGCAGTCTGAACTGTGAGATGCGTTTCGCCATCTATCTGCCGGAGCAGGCCAATAGCCAAAAGGTACCTGTGCTGTATTGGCTCTCCGGGTTGACCTGTACGGATGAAAACTTTATGCAAAAGGCCGGGGCCCAGCGCCTCGCGTCTCAGTTGGGGCTGGCCATAGTTTGCCCGGATACCAGTCCGCGTGGAGAAGGTGTGGCCGATGCCGAAGATGCTGCCTACGATCTGGGGTTGGGGGCCGGTTTTTATGTCAATGCTACCCAGGCTCCCTGGAGCAGCCACTATCGTATGTATGACTATGTGGTAGATGAGTTACCGGCCTTGATAGAGCAGCACTTCCCGGTATCGGATAAGCGTGCCATTGCCGGTCACTCCATGGGCGGCCACGGCGCGCTGATGATAGCCCTTAAAAATCCGGGCCGTTATCTCAGCGCCAGTGCCTTTGCCCCCATCAGTCATCCTAGCCAGTGTCCCTGGGGCCAGAAGGCGTTTGCTGCCTATCTTGGCAGCGACAGGGAGGCTTGGAAGGCTTATGACACGGTAGAGCTGATAAAAAGTGGTGCCAAAGGGCTACCGATGCGGGTTGATCAGGGCGAGAGTGATCTGTTTCTGGCCGAGCAGTTACTGCCACAGGCCTTGCAGGCCGCAGCCACTGATGCCGGAATTGCGCTGAGTTTTCACAGCCACCCCGGCTATGATCACAGCTACTATTTTATCGCCTCATTTATCGACGAGCAGCTTAAGTTTCATGCCGGCCATCTGGGCTTGTAAACGCTGAGCCTCTCAAATGCAGCGCCGCCGAGGGTTTGCCCCGGCGGCGCTTTTTTATGCGTTATAGCGGCCATTGCCCGGTATCCGCTTGTTGAGTACTTTCTTGTTTACCCCACTTTTGTCTGAGGGGGGGATTAACGAGCGTAGGGATTAATGGGAGGGAGCATGAAAATAGGCAGATGGCAGACACCCTTTGAGCAGGGGGATCTTTTTATCACCGGGCTCTTCTGGGGCGGTGATTTCATGTTGCAGCTTCCCGGCGGCAAACGCTATCAAATCAAAAATACGCCCCATCCCGGAGTCGATCTCAGCCTGGAGCTGTTTCATTTACCGAGTGAAGGGCGCTATCGGCTGCATTACCACTCGGTCACTGCGTTTCGTATGTTGGATGAACATGGGTTGCTGGAACTTTGGCAGGCGCTGAGCGAGCTTGGGGACGAACAGGGTTACAACAGCCGCCTGATTAAAGATCACGCCTGGTCGCAGGAAAGCCCAATCAGTTTCTTCCATGGACACAGTGAAGGCTGGTCACATCTTATCTGCACCGGCGATGAGTGTGTCGAAGTGTTGTGCCCGGGTGCGCCGGAAATCATCTATCTTGGCAAATGTGCCGCCATGGAGGACTGAAAAATCTTTGGGAAGCGGTGAGATCAGTTGATCTCGACCTTTTCCATCCCCAGTTGCTGCAGCGCTATCACGGCTTGGGTGCGGTTGCGAACCCCCAGCTTACGGAAGATAGCGGTGGCGTGGGCCTTGATGGTCGCCTCGGATACGCCCAGGTCGTAGGCTATCTGCTTGTTGAGCAGGCCTTCGGCAAACATCTGCAACACCTTGTATTGCTGCGGCGTCAGCTCAGAGAGCTTGCCGGCGACCTTGTCGGTTTCGTCCTCATCATTGATTTCAACCAACTCTATGCCTTGAGGCAGCCAGATATCGCCGAACATTACTGCGGTGATTGCTTCGATAAAGGTTTCCATCGAAGCCGATTTGGGAATAAAACCGGCGCCGCCGTAGTGCAGGGCACGGCTGATGGTGGCGGCATCTTCGTGGGCTGAAATCACTATCACCGGCAGTTCGGGGAAATGGGCGCGCAGATGGATAAGGGTGGAGTAGCCATGGGAGCCCGGCATCTGCAGATCCAGTAGTACCAGATCATATCCCTGATGAGTTTGCTCAAGCAGTTTTTGCAGCGCATCGGCACTGTCGGCCTCAAACCAGCGGGTATTGGATAAACCGCTGTTAAGCGCCTGGCGCAGGGCATTGCGAAATAAAGGGTGATCATCGGCGATGATAATATTTAAGTTTTCTGGCTTCATGGCTTGTTATGATTATGGCTCTGCACGCTGAAGAAGGGTCAATGTAACAGAAAAGTGACAAATAATCCTATTGCTTTATCAGGGTTTAAGTGACTTTTTGTTACTGTCGCTTTTAGACTTTAGTCGAGAACGACGGCCAATAAAAGCCTTTTCAGCGGTAAAGACTGTTGCAGAATGAAACCTAAAAAGCCTGTAGCCAGATACAGGCCAGGATTATGCGAGGGCCTAGTTGGCCAGATCATCACTCCAGATCTGGGTCGGCTTTCTGTCTTCATCGACAGCCACGAAGGTGAAGACACCGCGGATAGCGTGCTCGCGCTTATCCTGATACATATCTTCTACAAAAATGTTCACTTCGACTTTCATCGAGGTGTTGCCCACATGGATCACCCGGGCGATCAATTCTGCCAGGCTACCGGCGGGGATCGGTTTTTTGAAATCGATTCTGTCAGAGCTGACGGTGACCAGTGTCTTGCGACAAAAGCGGGTGGCGGCGATAAAGGCGGTTTCATCCATCCAGGCGAGGGCTTCACCGCCAAACAGTGTGTTGTGATGATTGGTAATGGACGGGAAAACCGCCTTGATCACCCGAGCCTCGGCTTGTTCAATTCGGCGCGCTACGGCCGCTTCATATTGGCTCTGTGTCGTTTCTGGCATACGGCAACCTCAAGGTTATGCTGGAAAATCAGGGGCGGTATTATAGTTCGACCAAAGGCGGATTGACAGCCTAAGCCAGAAAGCCCTGCATGAAAAATATTGGATGTTCAAAAGTATCCGGGCATGAAAAAGCCCCGGCATCTCCAGCGTGGAGATACCGGGGCGATTCCATTTCAGTGGTCCGTATCTGGGCGACTCATTTGCCCAGCAGGCGGCGTCTTTCCTTGGCGGCGGCGGCCAGATCTCTGAGCAGCTTTTCCGAGTCTTCCCAGTGCAGGCAGGCATCTGTGATGCTTTTGCCGTAAGTGAGTGGCTCACCGGCAACCACTTTCTGATTGCCTTCCACAATAAAACTCTCGGCCATGATACCGGCAATGGCGGTGGAGCCGCTGCGCAGCTGCGTCATGATATCTTCGGCGACTTCCAGCTGCTTCTTGTGCTGCTTCTGGCTGTTACCATGGCTGAAGTCGACCACTATGCCGGAGTGGATCCCAACCGAGTCCATCTGCTCTCTGGCTTTGGTCACATGCTGCTCGCTGTAGTTGGGAGTTTTACCGCCGCGCAGAATGATATGCCCATAGGGATTACCATGGGTGCGGTAGACCGCCAGTGAGCCGTCTTTGTCCGGAGAGTAGAAGATATGTGGCTCTCTGGCGGCGCGCACTGCATCGACGGCAATATTGATGTTGCCGTCGGTACCGTTCTTGAAGCCTACCGGGCAGGAGAGTGCCGAGGCCATTTCGCGGTGAATTTGGCTTTCTGTGGTGCGGGCCCCGATGGCGCCCCAGGTGATGAGATCGGCAATATACTGACCATTCACCATATCCAAAAACTCGGTGGCGATAGGCAGTTTCAGCTCGGTGATCTGCTGAAGCAACTTGCGGGCCAGGCGCAGGCCTTTATTGGGGCTGAAGCTGCCGTCCAAGTCAGGATCGGAAATCAGGCCTTTCCAGCCGACTATGGTGCGGGGCTTCTCAAAATAGACCCGCATCAGAATGCACAGATCGTCTTTGAGTTCATGGTGCAGCTTGGCCAGGCGACCGGCATACTCCAGGGCCGCTTCTGTGTCATGGATGGAGCAGGGGCCTATGATGACCAACAAACGCGGATCGTCACCCTGAATAATGGCTTCGACTTCGCGGCGTTGTTCAACCAGGTAGTCTGCGGCTTCCTGAGTCAATGGATACTCAGATGCGAGTTGGGCAGGTGAGATCACTTTACATAAGAGAGAGGTGCGTAATTCGTCTGTTTTAATGGTCATTCATGATACCGGGGGAAATTTCTTGAGCGCTTTGCGCTTATCTTGTGTCGGATTATAACCAATCGAGCCGAGCTGCAAAGTGGCAATTGTCCGATAATTGCCCAAGTGGGCCTTGAAAAAGTGTCAAGTCCCACTTGAGCCATTCAGGGTTCGCACTGTGGTAACAAGTAGTTAGCCAGAAAATGCCATTCTGTAACTCAGTTTCAACTCGGGCAGGTTTTGTCTGCCGCCTGGGGGTATTTTCAGAACATATGGCGCTCAAGACCCGTGGCGTCGAGGATCTTGGTGGCAATTTCCTCGACCGATTGGTTGGTGGTGTCTATATAAGGGATGCGCTCTTTCTTGAACATCATCTCCACCTCTTTGACTTCGAGGCGGCATTGGCGCAAGGAGGAATAGCGGCTGTTCTCCATTCGGCTCTGACGTATCTCATGCAGGCGTACGGGTTCAATGGTCAGCCCAAACAGTTTGGATTTGTTGCGTTTCAGCACCTCGGGCAGCTTGAGGTTGTCCATATCATCCTGAATAAAAGGATAGTTGGCGGCCTTGATACCAAACTGCATCGACAGATAAAGGCTTGATGGCGTCTTGCCGCAGCGGGAAACCCCAAGCAGGATAATGTCGGCCTTGTCCATATGCTTCATGGTCTGGCCGTCGTCGTTTTCCATGGCAAAGTTAATGGCGTCGATACGGGCATCGTAACCTGCGTTGGCCATACCATGGGTGCGATGCAGTGCCGGGCTGGCCGGTACCCCCAATTGTTGCTCCAGTGGCGCGACAAAAGTGTTGAGAAAGTCGTAGTCCAGGCCTTCACTGGAATAAATGATGTCGCGAATTTCCGGTTTGACGATGGAATGAAACACCAGAGGCCGTTCCCCTGTTGTAATAAAACTATCATTAATCTGCTTTTTAACGGCTTCTGCCTTAGCAGTATTTTCCACAAAAGGAATGGTAAGTGAGTCAAATTCCAATGGAAATTGAGAAAGTACTGCGTGACCAAACACTTCGGCCGTGATCGCTGTTCCATCAGAAATGTAGAATACTTTACGTGCCATGCCGACCTCGTGTAGTAATAAAATTACAAATAAAATTATAGATTTACGCTTGTTGCCACGGAGTGTAAAATGCCGCTGCCCTCGTGTGAAGGGGCCACTGAAATAAACTTGCGGAGATAGAACTGTGCAGCAATACGTACTCTGGTATCAGGAATTAGGCATGGGTGACGTCAACAAGGTCGGCGGTAAAAACGCTTCCCTTGGTGAAATGATCAGTAATCTGGCCAATGCCGGTGTTCAAGTACCTGGCGGCTTTGCGACCACATCCCACGCGTTCAATGAGTTTCTTGAGCAAAGTGGAGTAAACCAGAAGATATACGACATTCTTGACACATTGGATGTAGATGATGTCAACGCACTGGCTAAAGTTGGTGCACAGATCAGACAGTGGGTTATCGAAACCCCATTTCAGCCAGAACTCGAACAAGCGATTCGGGAAGCCTACGAAAAATTAGCCTCTGAAACCCAAGACGCCTCATTCGCCGTGCGTTCCTCTGCCACTGCAGAAGATATGCCCGACGCTTCATTTGCCGGTCAGCAAGAAACCTTCCTCAACGTGAAGGGCTTCGAAGCTGTATTGGTTGCCATCAAGCATGTGTTTGCCTCCCTGTTCAATGATCGCGCTATCTCCTATCGTGTGCATCAGGGTTACGACCATCGCGGTGTGGCGCTGTCAGCCGGTGTTCAGCGCATGGTACGTTCCGACAAGGCGGCTTCAGGCGTGATGTTCACCATGGATACCGAGTCCGGTAACAAGGACGTGGTATTTATCACTTCTTCCTTCGGTTTGGGCGAAATGGTAGTACAAGGTGCGGTTAACCCAGACGAGTTCTACGTACACAAGCCAACCCTGACTGCCGGTCACAAGGCCGTTGTTCGTCGTAACATCGGCAGCAAGCTGATCCAGATGGTGTACTCGGATGATGCATCTCACGGCAAGCAGGTGAAAATTGAAGATGTCGCCAAAGAACAGCGCATGACTTTCTCCATCAATGATGAAGAAGTGATGGAGCTGGCCAAGCAGGCGATGATCATTGAAAAGCATTATGGCCGTCCGATGGATATCGAATGGGCCAAAGACGGTAACGACGGTCGTCTCTACATAGTTCAGGCTCGCCCTGAAACCGTACGCTCCCGTGAAGGTGTGCAGCTGATTGAGCGTTATCACCTCAAGAGCCGTGGCGAAGTGATCTGTGAGGGTCGCGCCATTGGCCACAAGGTGGGCTCAGGTGTTGCCAAGGTGCTCAAATCTATCGACGAAATGGACAAGATCCAGCCAGGCGATGTACTGGTTACCGATATGACCGACCCGGATTGGGAACCTATCATGAAGCGCGCCAGCGCCATTGTCACCAACCGTGGTGGTCGTACTTGTCACGCTGCTATCATTGCCCGTGAACTGGGTGTGCCTGCGGTAGTGGGTTGTGGTGACGTGACCGACAAAATTCAAAACGGTCAGGAAGTAACGGTATCCTGCGCCGAAGGCGACACAGGTTATATCTATCAAGGCAAGCTGGAGTTTGATGTGATTTCCAGCCGCGTTGATTCCATGCCTGATCTGCCGATGAAGATAATGATGAACGTGGGTAACCCTGACCGCGCCTTCGACTTTGCCCGTCTGCCTAACGAAGGTGTGGGTCTGGCCCGTCTCGAGTTCATCATCAACCGTATGATAGGTATTCACCCCAAGGCTCTGCTGGAATTTGATCAGCAAACCGATGAGCTGAAAGCCGAGATCACCGAGATGATTGCCGGTTATGATTCTCCGGTTGAATACTATGTTGCCCGTCTGGTGGAAGGTATCTCTTCTATCGCTGCAGCATTCCACCCCAAGAAGGCCATCGTGCGTATGTCTGACTTCAAGTCAAACGAATATGCCAACCTGATCGGCGGTGACAAGTACGAGCCAGAGGAAGAGAACCCAATGCTGGGCTTCCGTGGCGCCAGCCGCTATATCTCCGAGTCGTTCCGTGATTGTTTCGCCCTCGAGTGTGAAGCCATCAAGCGGGTTCGTAACGACATGGGGCTGAAGAACGTAGAGATCATGATCCCGTTCGTTCGTACTCTTGAAGAAGGCCGTCAGGTTATCGAACTGCTGAAAGAGCAAGGTCTGGAGCGTGGTAAAGATGGTCTGCGCGTCATCATGATGTGTGAACTGCCATCCAACGCCCTGCTGGCGGATCAGTTCCTGGAGATGTTTGATGGTTTCTCCATCGGCTCCAACGACCTGACTCAGCTGACTCTGGGTCTGGACCGTGACTCGGGCATCATCAGTCACCTGTTCGACGAGCGTAACGAAGCCGTTAAGGCGTTGCTGGCGATGGCTATCAAGTCTGCCAAGGCCAAGGGTGTTTACGTGGGTATCTGTGGTCAGGGTCCTTCGGATCACGCCGACTTCGCTGCCTGGTTGGTGGAGCAGGGCATAGACACAGTGTCTCTGAACCCCGACACTGTGATCGACACCTGGTTGTACCTGGCTGAAGCCCACGGCTAAGCTTGAAACAACTCAGTAAGTTATGAAAGAAGCCGCTTTTTAGCGGCTTCTTTTTGTTTATAATGGCCCGATAACAATAATTGAGCCGAGCAATAAGATGTTACCCCTATTATCACACCAACAAACTCTGGAACCCCTGTATCTGGATTATCTGGATGCGCTTGAGCAGCGAGGCTTTCGCGGCGATATCGACAGGCGCTACAGTGCCCGCTTGGCTCAAGCGACGGATAACTCTGTCTATCAGTTCCTGCCGCAGGCGGTGCTCTATCCCAGAGACAGCGCCGATATTGCCATGGCGTTGCGGCTCGCCTGTGAGGAGGCTTTTGCCAAGGTGGTCTTCAGTGCCCGCGGCGGTGGTACAGGAACCAATGGCCAGGCGCTGACCCATGGGATAGTGCTGGACCTCTCACGCCATATGAACCGGGTGCTGGAAGTTAATCCAGAGGAAGGTTGGGTCAGAGTCGAGGCCGGTGTGGTCAAGGATGCGCTCAATGATGCGTTGCGGCCGCACGGCTTTTTCTTCAGCCCGGATCTTTCCACCTCCAACCGTGCCACTCTGGGCGGCATGATCAATACCGATGCTTCCGGCGCCGGCTCGCTGGTGTATGGCAAGACCTCGGATCATGTGCTGGAGCTTACCAGTGTGTTGGTGGATGGCAGTGTGCTGCACACGGCTCCGGTGAGCCGCGAGGCACTGGAATCGGGTGAGAAGGTCACTGACAACCCGCTCGGCAACAAGTTGATTACCGAGGTGGCCCGTCGCTGCCGTGAGCAGCGAGAGCTGATTGAACAGCGCTTTCCCAAGCTGAACCGTTTTTTGACCGGTTACGATCTGAAAAATGTCTGGGATCAACAGCTCTGCGAATTCAATCTGTCGCGGATCCTCACGGGCTCAGAGGGTACGCTGGCGGTGGTGACTGAGGCCAAACTGGATATCACCCCTTTGCCGGCCAGCCGCCTTATGGTCAACATCAAGTATGACTCTTTTGAATCGGCACTGCGCCATGCGCCCGACTTGGTGCTCGCCAATGCCACTGTGGTGGAAACCGTCGATTCCAAGGTGCTGAATCTGGCGCGGGAAGACATTATCTGGCACTCGGTATCCGAGCTTATCCAGGAAGTGCCCGGCAAGGTAATCGATGGCCTTAACATGGTGGAGTTTGCCGGAGAACAAGCCCAGGTCGATGAGCGGGCAGAGCGTCTGGCCGTGGCGCTGGATGCACAGATTGCTGCCGGTGAAAAAGGGGTGCTTGGGTATCAGCTTACCCGGGATGCCGGTTCCATCAATAAGATTTATGCCATGCGCAAGAAGGCGGTCGGGCTGCTCGGGGCCACCAAAGGCCGCCGCAAACCGATAGCCTTCGCTGAAGATACCGCCGTACCACCGGAAAAGCTCGCCGACTATATCATGGAGTTCCGTGCCCTGTTGGATAGCCATCAACTGCAATACGGTATGTTCGGCCATGTGGATGCCGGGGTGCTGCACGTGCGTCCGGCGCTGGATATGTGCGATCCCAAGGATGAAGCCTTGCTGCGCACCGTCTCGGATCAAGTGGCGGCACTGACGCAGAAATACGGCGGCCTAATGTGGGGCGAGCACGGTAAAGGCGTGCGTGGTGAGTATGGCCCCCAGGTATTTGGCGAGCAGCTTTGGAGTGAGCTTGAAGAAGTTAAGACGCTGTTCGACCCCCAGAATAAACTCAACCCAGGTAAGCTGGTGGCACCCAAAGGCCAACAGCTTATCTACAATGTCGACAGTACCAAGCGCGGCAGTTTCGATAGGCAAATACCTGTCAGTGTCCGCGATGCCTTCCCGGATGTGATGAACTGTAACGGCAACGGCCTGTGTTTCAACTACAGCCGCTTTTCGCCCATGTGCCCCTCTTTCAAGGTGACTGGAGACAGGATCCATTCGCCCAAGGGCCGCGCCGGGTTAATGCGTGAGTGGCTGAGACTGCTGGAATCTGAAGGCGTTGATGTCAATGAGCTGGCCAAGTCCAAACCCATGGGCTTATTGCAGCGGCTGCAGAACAGCCTCAACGCCAAGAAAGAATACGACTATTCCCACGAGGTGATGGAGTCGCTCAAGGGCTGTCTCGCCTGTAAGGCGTGCTCCGGCCAGTGTCCGGTGAAGGTGGATGTCCCCAAGTTCCGGGCACAGTTTTTCAGTATCTATTACCGCCGTTATCAGCGTCCCGCCAAGGATTATCTGGTGGCCGGTGTCGAGGATTCGGTGCAGCTGATGGCCAAGGCGCCCCGGCTGAGTAACTTTGCGGCGCAGAATCCTCTATCCAAGTGGGTGATTAAGAAGGCTCTGGGGTATGTGGATGCGCCTGCGCTGTCTGTTCCTACGCTGAAACAGCGCCTGGATGCTCACCCCAGCCGTGGTTATGATCTCAACGCCTTGAGCGCTATCCCCGCCGCTGAGCGACAAAACTATGTGTTGGTAGTGCAGGATCCTTTCAACAGCTTCTACGATGCCGAACTGGTTTATCGCTTTATTCGCCTGATCGAAGCGCTTGGACTCAAGCCGGTATTGCTGCCGTTCAAGCCCAACGGTAAACCGGCTCATATCAAGGGGTTTCTGGAGCAGTTTGCCAAGACGGCACAGACCGCCGCCGATTTTCTCAATCAGGTGCATGCCCTTGGCATGCCCATGGTGGGGGTAGATCCGGCGTTGGTGCTGGTTTATCGCGACGAATACCGTGAGGCGCTCGGTGCCAAGCGCGGCCAATTCAATGTCCAGCTTGCCAGCGAGTGGCTCAGTGCCATGCTCGAGCAGTTACCGCAACTGCCTGCAAGCGGGCGCGAGTTCACCTGGTTCAGCCACTGCACTGAATCCAGTGCTCGCCCCGGCACTGCCAAAGAATGGCAAACCATCTTTGCCCGTTTTGGTGCCAAGTTGGGAACCGTGAATCTGGGTTGTTGCGGCATGGCCGGTACCTATGGCCATGAGCTGGAAAACCTGCCACGCTCCAAGGCTCTGTATGAGATGTCCTGGGACGAGGCGATAAAGTCGCTGCCGCAGGAGCAGATACTGGTGTCCGGCTACTCCTGTCGCAGCCAGGTCAAACGCTTTGGTGGCTTTAGGCCCAGGCACCCCATCGAAGCCTTGCTGGAGCTGACTCAAACGCAAGCCTGAGAGCGCCAAGAATAGGGCTCCAAAAGTGTGGAGCCCATGAATAGGGAACCCAAGAATAGGAAGTCAGGATGAAACAGTCGGCAGACAAGGTGAGTGACGCTCTGAAAGGGCTTGGGGCAAGGCCGGACTTGTGTCAGCAGCAAGCCCTGTTTGAGATAGACGTTAAAGGCGACTGGTATTATCTCAACTCACCGTTGCCGGCCAAGTTCGCCAGGCTCTTCAGTAGTATTTTGCACTGCATCGAGGGTGAACATCTGTTGATTACCCCGGCAGAGCGTTTGAAGGTAGCGGTGGCCGACACACCGCTCATCATAGTTGATTACAAGCAGCTGGATATCGAGGCCGAGAGCAGCCGTTTTGCCCTGGTTTGCTCCCAGGGTAATGAGTTCGAGGTGCTGGGGCTCAATGCCTTTGAGAGCGCCGAATCCGGGCTATTGGTAAGCTTGCCTCGAGGTCTAAAGGCCAGGCTTGGGCGTGCCTGTTTCTATCGCTTTGCCGAAACCTATTTACTGAGTTAAAAGTCAAAGGAATCGCTTTGCCATTCAGGCAGATATAAAACCTTTATTTACAGTAGCCTGACTGTAAATGCCCCATTATTCTCCTTTCTTGTGTTAGTGAAATATTCAGCAGGTGGTAGTATTAATACCATTCGTATAGAAGTTTGATTGACTCAGAATCAAGGCCGCCACTCAAGTTTAAAGCGGATACTGGACTGGTAGATATGCCCCAAAAGGCGAGTTAAAAAGCTGCGTATAGGGCGGTCAATGCAGATTTATTCCGCTGGAGATGCCCTACCTTGCGCTGCTTTCATGCCCCTGAGTAGGTCAATCATTTGGCACAGTGGTATAGTTAAACTCGGCAGCGGCATGGCCCGGCGTCAATGAAGCAGAATAAGCGATTTTGCTGAATGGGGCGAAGCCCTGCCGATAGCGAACAGACAAGCCCTGAAGTACAGGAGGTGTTGCTTGAACCGCAAAGAGAGTCTCGGTTATCTGGTATCCCATCTGAACGTGGAACTGCAACATGAACTGGATAGCCGCCTGAAGCGTTATCAGCTGGATATTAAACTCTGGCCTGTGTTGTTTGCGCTCTGGCAAGAGGAAGGGATCAGCCAAACCGAGTTGTCACGTCGCTGTGATGTGGCCAACTACACCATGACACGCCTGCTGGATCAACTGCAGGTACAAGGCTTAATCTATCGCCATCAGGAAGAAGACAACCGGCGTGCGTTTCAAATTTTTCTGACCGATCAGGCCAAGGCGATGGAGCAGGACTTAATTCGCGAGGCCGAGCGGGTCAACGAGAAGTTTATGGCAGCCTTGGATGAGCCGGAAAGAGGGCAGCTGCTCATGCTGCTCAACAAGATAAATCATACTGACAAGCGTTAACCCTATGGTTGAATGTGTGCTCGGTAAATCAAAGATAAACCAATAGCACGCACACCAATCCCCCCAGTAGCAACCAGTGTTGCAGATGTGAGCTGCTTGACTGCTGTTTCCCCTGTTTGAGGCTCGCCAGCAGGCGGTTACACTTGTAGATGCGACAGATAGTCAGCTCTGTGGTGGGGTCAACCAGGAGTTGCATTCGGCAACGTACACCGTTACGCAACTTGAAGCTGTGCTCGCTGTGCAGCCCCAGGTTGAATTTGCTGGATACCACTTTACCGTCGACAAACAAACGCTCAAATCCATTCCAGTTGCTGGCCTGTAATTCAACCTTTTGCTGTTCCACTTCATAGCCGAATCTGAGCATCATTGACTCCCTGACCTTCGAGATGACGAATGCTAAGTCAAGCAGAGGCAGATGACGCTTGCCAGTCCGTAAAAATGAATTTTCTGTTTCCGGTGCTTATCTATTTGCCGACAGGAGGAAAATTTTTTCAGTAATAAAAAAGGGCCCGAAGGCCCCTTTATGGAATATGAGCGAGCTTAGGCTTGGGTACCATTGATGATGGCGCGGGCCATCTCATCTGCTACTTCAGCCGTGGTGCGGTTTTGCTCATCGGCCTGCTTGAAGATGGACAACAGGGTGTTGTAGATCTCTTCAACCTTGGCGGTAGACTTGGTGGCATCATAGTCTTTTTCGAAAGACACGTTGATGATACCACCGGCGTTGATCACATAGTCTGGGGCATAGAGGATGCCCATCTGCTTGAGCTGCTCACCATGGCGGGGCTCGGCCAACTGGTTGTTGGCGCAGCCTGCGACTATGCTCGCTTTCAGCTGTGGCAGTGTGGTGTCGTTAAGTGTGGCGCCCAGGGCACAAGGGGCATAGACATCGACGTCCAGAGCATAGATGTCCTGAGGGGCAACCACCACGGCGCCAAAGTCGGTGGCGACCTTGTCCAGTGATGCTTGATGAATATCGGTTACAAACAGCTCGGCGCCTTCTTCATGCAGGTGCTTGCACAGATAATAGCCCACATGGCCTACACCCTGAACGGCTATCTTGAGGCCTTTGAGGCTATCTTTGTCCAGCTTGTGTTTAACGGCAGCCTTGATACCCAGGTAAGTTCCCATGGCGGTAAAAGGAGAGGGATCGCCGCTCATTCCTTCCAGGCCAAGCACATAAGGGGTTTCATCATGGGCAATCATGATGTCGGCAGGGGTGGTACCCACATCTTCGGCCGAGTAGTAGCGGCCGCCCAGGCTGTGAACAAAACGGCCAAAGGCGCGGAACAGCTGCTCACGATTCTCTGTCTTGGGATCGGCTATGATCACCGACTTACCGCCACCCATGGCCAGACCGGCCAGCGCGTTCTTGTAAGTCATACCGCGGGAGAGGCGCAACACGTCAGTGAGAGCTTCATCATCTGATTGATAGTTCCACATACGGCAACCGCCTACGGCAGGGCCCAAGTTGGTGTTGTGGATGGCGATGATGGCGCGCAGGCCACTTTCCTTGTCATGACAGAATACTACCTGTTCATGTTCGTCGAATGATACATGATTAAATACAGCCACGTCTGTTCTCCGCTGTGCTTATTGGGGCGGCGCTTAGCGGCCGCCGACCGCTTGTTATATTTATTGCAGAACCATAGCATTTAGCGATACTCTCAACAAAGCTGATGAGCAGAATATTTGTGATCTATCTGGCAATTTTGCTTTCCACCTTACGTTAACGTAAAGCTGGTTGAAAACTGAAGTCAGCCACCCATAGTCGTCTCATTATGGGGTGGTACTGAAAAAGCCGGCCAGAGGCTTAGTTGAACAGATACAGAATATAAAAACACAATAAAAACAAACAAGAAGAAAGGAAAGTTTATGACTGAACAGACAAGTACACCGCCCAACGCCGAACAGCAGGAAGCCTTGCGCCAGGCTTGGGTGCGTGAACAGTTCCAGAAAGCCAATAAATTTCTTGCAGAGAAAGGGGTGATCCCCAGCAAAGTGGTACCGGCGGAAAGCCGTTATCTGGCGCCTTATGTAGCCATGTGGAAAATCGAATCCAAACAGCCCAGCCACAAGACCTATTGGGTGATGTCCGGTGACTTGCCTTCTGACTATGTTGATGTCAGCGTAGCAGCCACTGCTCGCGAAGCCTTGCGTCACTTTTCGCTGACCTGGCAGCTCAAGGCCGAGAACCTGGTGCAATCTGGGGCGACCAAAGACCCTACCCAGGCCAAGTTCGCCCAGTTGCTGGTTTCCAGAGCCGAGAGCCTATACAAGATCCAGGAAGACGATAAACTCTGGGGCTGATAACCCTAGAGCAAACAAAAAAAGCAGCCGTAGGCTGCTTTTTTAGTGTCTGTGCAGTGTCTGGCCAAGCCAAGTGAGAGTCTGAATAAGGGTTCTCAAACCTCGGCTTTAGCAGTAGGGTAGTCGGCTCATTCCTCGTCACTGAGATAGCAATAACCCTTTTCCAAAAGTTCGCACAGCAGCAATGCCACGGCATCATCCTGAAGCAGTGACTCAAGATCTTCGCCGCTGATGCTGGTGTGATTGGCAATAAGCTGCGCCTGCTTTTCACTGCCTTGCGGCAATTCAAAAGCTTCACCATTGATGAACAGTCGGCAGTTGGGATCGTCTTCCAGCATGAGAATTTTAAGCCCACCTATGCGCTTGAATACAGCGCCTTCGGCCGCGGCTTCAATGAGTTCCTCGGTACTCATAGGCTCACCCTGGCAAATATCCAGTTCAAAGCGGTTCTGACTCAGCAACTTGCCAAGCACGCCCTGATAATAGTCAGGGTTTTCAGTCAGCTCTTTCAGCAGCGCCATCATCCCCTGTTGCTGGCTCTTGGCGATCAGCGCAGGTTGCCCGGCTTCTTCACTCGAAGTGAAGCGTTTGTGGCCGAGATCCTGATCAAGCATAAAGTCGGCCATTTCGCTGATAAGTTCTTGCTGACTCGGTGCCCGGAAGCCTATTGAGTAGGACAGTGCCAGGGTCAGGGTTTCGCCCCTGTGGGGGAAACCGGGCGGAATATACAGCATGTCGCCGGGCTCCAGCACTGTATCTATGATGGGCTCAAAGTCTTCAATCAAAGGGGTATTGGGATTGTTGCCACGCTTGGCGTATTGACCCTTGGCACCCACTGTCCAGCGCCTGCGCCCCTCGCCTTGAATGATAAAGACATCATAGTTGTCGATATGGGGGCCGACACCGCCACCCGGCGTGGCAAAGGACACCATTAGGTCATCAAAGCGCCAGTCCGGCAGGAAACGGAAGGCTTCCACCAGACCCTGTGAGTCCGGATACCAGTGGTTGACGGCCTGTACCAGCAGTTGCCAGTTTTCTTCACCGAACTTGTCATAGTCTTCAAATGGGCCTGAGATCACTTCCCAGTCCTGCCCCCTGGTGATTACCACCCGTGAGGAAATCTCCTCTTCACAGGCGAGGCCCGCCAGCTCATCGGCGGCGATAGGATCGACAAAGTCCTTGAAGGCTTGTCTGATCACCTTGGGTTGTTGCTGCCACACCTCTTTAACAAAGGCATTGCTGTCCAGAGTCAGCTGGTAAGTGTTCGTCATCTGTTATCCAATCCATAAACTGTTTCAATGGCCAGTCAGTTATCCCGCTTGCAACGGCATAAACCCCGGGGAGAAAAAAGGCGGTACTGGAAACCAGTACCGCCCGTGACAGCCAAGAGGCTATCAGTTCAAATCATCGACAAAGGCTTCGGCGCGGCCTATGTAGTTGGCCGGCGTCAGTTGCTTGAGTTCGTGTTTCACGTTCTCAGGCAGCTCCAGACCGTCGATAAAGGCTGCCAGCTGCTGACCATCGATACGCTTGCCACGGGTCAGCTCCTTGAGCTTCTCGTAAGGCTTTTCGATGCCATAGCGGCGCATGACTGTCTGTACCGGCTCGGCCAGCACTTCCCAGTTGTGATCCAGTTCATCGCGTAGGTGCGCCTCGTTGACTTCCAGCTTACTGACACCCTTGAGTGTGGCCTGGTAGGCGATCAGCGAGTGGGCGATACCCACACCCAGGTTACGCAGTACTGTGGAGTCGGTCAGATCGCGCTGCCAGCGGGAAACCGGCAGTTTACTGGCCAGATGCTGCATCAGGGCGTTGGCTATGCCCAGGTTACCTTCCGAGTTTTCAAAGTCGATAGGGTTAACCTTGTGCGGCATGGTGGATGAGCCGATTTCACCGGCCACAGTCTTCTGCTTGAAGTGACCCAGGGCGATATAACCCCAGATATCACGGTCAAAATCAATCAGCACGGTATTGAAACGGGCCACGGCATCGAACAGCTCGGCAATATAGTCGTGCGGTTCAATCTGAGTGGTGTAGGGGTTCCAGTTCAGCCCCAGGCTGGTGACAAAGCGCTGTGACAGCTCATGCCAGTTAACTTCTGGGTAGGCCGACAGGTGAGCGTTGTAGTTACCCACGGCGCCGTTGATCTTACCCATGATCTCAACCGCTTCAATTTGTTTGAGTTGGCGTTCGAGACGTACGGCAACGTTGGCCATCTCTTTACCCAGAGTCGAAGGCGAGGCGGGTTGGCCATGAGTACGGGACATCAGAGGCACAGTCTTGTAACGTCTGGCCAGCTCTTTAACGGCATCGACCAGCTTCTGGCAGTATGGCAGCAGTACCTGTTCACGGGCTTCGGTCAGCATCAGGCCGTGGGACAGGTTGTTGATGTCCTCACTGGTGCAGGCAAAGTGCACGAACTCGCCTATGGCGGCCAGCTCGGCATTGTCGGCGATTTTTTCCTTGATGAAGTATTCCACCGCCTTAACGTCATGGTTGGTGGTGGCTTCGATGGTTTTGACTCTCAGGGCATCGGCTTCGCTGAAGTTATCGCGAATATTGTCCAGCAATGCCAGAGCTTCTTCACTGAAGGGGGGGACTTCTTCGATTTCAGGGCAGCTGGAAAGCAGTTTCAGCCAGTTGATTTCGACCTGAACACGATACTTGGTAAGACCGTACTCGCTGAATATCCCCCGAAGTTCGGCGGTTTTACTACCATAACGCCCGTCTACCGGTGAGATAGCAGTCAGTGCGGAAAGATCCATTATAAGCTCCTTGATGAACTTGGCTTTATTATAGGGTGAGGCTTTTTTTAGCTGTATCGACGATCGCCTTGCGGGCAAACACCAGATGTCTGCGTTTGCCGCCGAGTTGACGCCAGAGTACGGCACTGCGCATTGCTGCCAGCAACAAGGCGCGTATTTTATGTTGGACCAGTGGCCGCTGCAGTATGTTGGGGTTGCCCGAAATCTGGATCTTGGGCCCCAAATTACTGATGATATCGCTGTAGATGCTGGCCAGGTTGGCGATAACCTGCTCGTCGGTTATGGCAAAGTGGCTCAATTGGCGATGCACCTGATTGATGCGCTCAGACAGCATCCCCAGAGCCGCCTGGTTGCGGCTCAGTTTACGCTCCAGCGCCAGAATGCCGACCAGATAGCGGGTGATTTCCACATCTTTCTGGGCGCTGTCACCCAGTTGGTTGATAATCCACTTGTAGCCGTTGGCCAGCACAACTTTGTCGGGATAGATCTCATCGATATTCTCGGGATCTGTCACCATGATGCCATCGAGTGCCGCAGCCAACTGCTGCGGATCGCTTTCCCCGTGGCGGGCTATGTATTGCACCTGGGCGATAGCCTGCAATATGCCGGCAAATGCCATGGTGCGGTCATGCAATTGCTCGCTCAATGATTACTCCCTAATCAGGGTTTCTATGATGCCGCCACCCAGGCAGACTTCACCGTCGTAGAATACTGCCGACTGCCCTGGCGTGACTGCCGCCACAGGTTCGTCGAAGATCACTCTCAGCTCATCGTCACCCTGGACATAAACAGTGCAGGGGATATCCTGCTGGCGATAACGGGTCTTGACCGTGATTTTTGCGCCATCGGCCGGGCCTTGTCTGTCTACCCAGTGCAACTGTCTGGCTGTGAGGCCAACCGACATGAGTCTTGGGTGTTGGCCGCCTTGGGCGACAACCAATACATTACGTTTCAGATCTTTGTCGACCACATACCAAGGATTGTCGTTGCTGTTTTTCATGCCGCCAATCCCAAGGCCTTTGCGCTGGCCCAGAGTGTGGTACATCAGCCCTTGATGCTCGCCTATCACTTCACCGTCGACACTCTCGATTTTGCCCGGTTGCGCGGGCAGATAAGTGCCAAGGAATTCAGTAAACTTGCGCTCACCGATAAAACAGATACCTGTGCTGTCTTTCTTGTTGAAGGTGACCAGCCCTTGCTCTTCGGCGATGCGGCGAACTTCGGGTTTTTCCAGTTCACCTACAGGGAACAGGCTGCGAGCCACCTGTTGGTGACTCAAGGTGTAGAGGAAGTAGCTCTGATCCTTGTTGCCATCTATGCCGCGAAGCAGCTGGGTTTTACCGTCGGTATCACGGCGGCGCACATAGTGGCCCATGGCGATATAGTCGGCATCGAGAATGTCATCGGCAAACTCAAGGAAGGCTTTGAACTTGATCTCCTTGTTGCACATGATGTCCGGGTTAGGCGTGCGTCCCGCCTTGTACTCGGCCAGAAAATACTCGAACACATTGTCCCAGTATTCGGCGGCAAAGTTGACCGTGTGCAACTTGATGCCCAGCTTGTCACAGACAGCCTGGGCATCTTTTAAATCTTCGGCGGCAGAGCAATATTCGTCGGTGTCATCTTCTTCCCAGTTCTTCATGAACAGGCCTTCTACCTGATAGCCCTGCTGGAGCAGCAGATAGGCTGAAACAGATGAGTCGACACCGCCGGACATGCCGACAATGACTTTTTTTCCTGATGCATTGGGAGTGTTAGCTGTCATAGATCCTAAAACCGTTGAATTCATTCATGAACGCCCGAAAAGAGAACTGCTGCTTGTGCCCGGTTGTGGCAGGCCGTTATTGGCGCGACGCGGGGGTGGACAAACAGCCATAAGGCGCTCAGTTTCTGCGGGGGCGTATTCTATCACGCCTTGGTGCCCAGAGCTAATCACAACAGCTCGCTATTGAGCAAAGATAACGGCAGCCGTTGTCCCTGCAAATAGCTCTCCAGTGTGGCGCTGACCAAGGGGCTGCGAAGCTTGGACCCCAAGGCCGTGATTTCATCCATGCGCAACCAATGGGCGGCCTTGATGGCGACGTCCAACGGCTTGGCATTCTGACACTTGACCAGGCGAGCACAGAAGGTAAAACGTAAAAAGGCCAGCTCCTTGGAAGCGCTGAACTGATCTATCCGCACCAGGGCTTCAGGGGTGACTGTCAGGCCGGTTTCTTCGAGCACCTCGCGGCGACAGGCGTCGATAAGGCTTTCATTTGCTTCCAGGTGACCGGCCGGTTGGTTAAATTTCTGTTGGTCATCAATCAACTCCTCGACCAGCAGAAAACGCTTCTCGGCCTCAATAATGCAGGCCACTGTTACATTGGGGCGATAACGTTCAGTCATGGAGAAGCTCCTTAATCGCCGCCTCAGAAAGAGTACGATATTCACCGGGTTGCAGGCATTGCCCTTGCTCGGTATCCAGGCTGAGATCGCCTATGGCATAACGTATCAATCTTAAAGTGGGAAACCCGACATGGGCTGTCATCCTTCGTACCTGACGATTGCGCCCTTCGTGGATACAGATCTCCAGCCAGGTGGTGGGGATATTGCGCCGTTCACGAATGGGCGGATTACGTGGCCACAAAGATTCGGGTTGTTGCAGTCGCCGGACTTTTGCAGGCAGGGTGGGGCCATCTTTCAGCTCAATTCCCTCTCGTAAGGCTTGAATCGCGGTGTCATCGACATCGCCTTCCACCTGTACCCAGTAGGTCTTGAAGGTGTGCTTGTTGGGTTGGGTCAGCTTGGCCTGCAGTTGACCGTTATTGGTGAGCAGTAACAGACCCTCGCTGTCTCTGTCCAGGCGGCCGGCGGCATAAACACCGGCGATGGGCAGTAGATCTTTGAGTGTGCGTCGTCCGCCTTCGTCGGTAAACTGGCATAACACATCGAAGGGTTTGTTGAGCAGCACCACTTGGGTTTCTGCAACCGAGAGTGGTGGTACCTTTGGCCGGGGTTTTTGAGGACCAGGGCGCTTTTTCAGGCCCTGTCTCTTGTTATTGGGGCTCTTGTTATTAGGACTCTTGCTACTGGAACTCTTGCTGTTGGGGCTTGGTTTGGTGGAGCGCTGACTCTTCTCTCGGCCAAACTCTTTACCGTCAGGGCCCTTGGGGTGACTGGGCTGGCGTTTGGGTTTACGTCTTGGTTGGGAGGTTGGCGAATTCATTGAGATATCCTGGCTGCTTGAGCCGCGTGCTCTGACCATTTGGGAGTGATATGCCTGAGTGTAACACCTATGTCCGGTTTGGCGGCGACACGGGTTTGTGACTTTTGGCAGAGTGTACCTGCCACTCGCCTATAGTGGAATTTGAATCTTGGCCGGAATGCTCTATGATGTTCGCCAAATTGTGATCTACAACCAATTTTTACGCCCATAACAAGATAGACATAGATTACCGACGGTAGCTGTATCCAGGGCGAAAGAGGCAAGGAAATTAAAGAATAACAACACTTATAACAACTCATTTTTATAAAAAGCGTAGGACTGAAAATGACTGATAAAACCCCCACTATCATCTATACGCAGACAGATGAAGCGCCGGCTCTGGCGACCTTATCTCTACTGCCTATCATCAAAACCTTTACTCAGGCAGCCGGCATCAATGTCGAAACCCGTGATATTTCTCTCTCCGGCCGTGTGATTGCCGCCTTCCCCGAGCGTCTGACCGAAGCGCAGCGTATCGGCGATCACCTGGCTGAGCTTGGTGAGCTGGCAACCCAGCCCGAAGCCAATATTATCAAACTGCCCAATATCAGTGCGTCCATTCCTCAGCTGCAGGCTTGTATCAAAGAGCTGCAGGCCAAGGGCTATGATCTGCCTGATTATCCGGCCGAAGCCAAAACCGATGAAGAACGGGAAGTCAAGGCCCGTTATGACAAGATCAAAGGCAGTGCGGTAAACCCTGTGCTGCGTGAAGGGAACTCAGATCGCCGCGCCCCGACTTCGGTCAAGAACTATGCCCGTAAGCACCCGCATTCAATGGGGGCCTGGAGCAAGGACTCCAAATCTCATGTGGCTCACATGCAACAAGGGGATTTCTACGGCAGCGAGCAGTCCGTTACCCTCAAAGAGGCCGATACTGTCAGCATAGTGCTGGAACAAAATGATGGCGGCCAACTGGTGCTCAAGCAAGGGCTTAAGTTGCTGGCCGGTGAAATCATAGATGCGGCCGTTATGAGCAAGCGTGAACTGACCGCCTTCTTCGAGCGCGAAATTGAAGCCGCCCGCAAGGAAGATGTACTGCTGTCACTGCACCTGAAAGCCACCATGATGAAAGTGTCCGATCCGATTATGTTCGGCCATGCGGTGAAGGTGTTCTACAAAGATGTATTCGCCAAACACGGTGAAACTTTGCGTGAGCTGGGTGTGGACGTCAACAATGGTCTGGGTGACGTCTATGCCAAGATAGCCAAGTTGCCGGCCGAGCAGAAAGCGGCCATTGAAGCCGATATCGCCGCCGTCTACCAGAGCCGCCCTGAGCTGGCGATGGTGAACTCAGACAAGGGCATCACCAACCTTCATGTGCCAAGCGATGTGATTATCGATGCTTCCATGCCGGCGGCTATCCGCTCCAGCGGCCAGATGTGGGGCCCGGATGGCCAGTTGAAAGATACCAAGGCGCTGATCCCGGATCGTTGCTATGCCGGTGTTTACCAGGAAACCATCAGTTTCTGTAAGGAACATGGCGCCTTCGACCCTGCAACCATGGGCAGCGTGCCAAACGTGGGTCTGATGGCACAGAAGGCCGAAGAGTACGGCAGCCATGACAAGACCTTTGAAATCCCTGCGGCCGGTACGGTTAAAGTACTGGACAAGGACGGCAATCTGCTTATGTCTCATGCCGTTGAAGCCGGTGATATCTGGCGCATGTGCCAGGTAAAAGACGCACCTATCCGTGACTGGGTCAAGCTGGCCGTACGCCGTGCAAGACTGACCAACACCCCGGCGGTATTCTGGCTGGATGAAAACCGTGCCCACGATGCCCAAGTGATTGCCAAAGTGAAGGCCTACCTGCCTGAGCACGATACCGATGGGCTTGAGTTGCATATCATGTCACCTGAAAAGGCGGCCCGTTTCTCCCTTGAGCGTATTAAAGCCGGTAAGGACACGATTTCGGTAACAGGCAACGTGCTGCGTGACTACCTTACCGACTTGTTCCCTATCCTTGAGTTGGGTACCAGTGCCAAGATGCTGTCAATCGTCCCGCTGATGAACGGTGGCGGTCTGTTCGAAACGGGTGCCGGTGGCAGCGCGCCCAAGCATGTACAGCAGTTTGAAGAGGAAAACCACCTGCGTTGGGATTCTCTGGGTGAGTTCCTGGCGTTGGGAGCCTCACTCGAGCACCTAAGCCAGACGACAGCCAATGCCAAGGCACAGGTGATGGCTGATTGCCTGGATCAGGCGATAGGGCAGTTCCTGGATAACAACAAATCACCATCCCGTAAGGTGGGGCAGCTGGATAACCGCGGCAGTCATTACTTCCTGGCACAGTACTGGGCCAGCGCGCTGGCCAAGCAGGACAAGGATGCCGAGCTGAAAGCTTATTTTGCACCTCTGGCCGAAGGCCTGGTGGCTGCAGAAGAGCAGATAGTGGCGGAACTCAATGGTGCCCAGGGTGGTGCCGTTGAACTGGGTGGCTACTACAAGCTGGATCCTGTTAAAGCCGAGCAGGCTATGCGCCCGAGTGCCAGCCTGAATCGTCTTCTGAGCGCTTGATACTGAAAGCTGAATGAGGGAGTTCTCCCTCATTCAATTGCTAAACAGGCATTAAAAAGGCGGGGATGACCCCGCCTTTTTTCATCTCTGTTCACCCGGTTATTTAACTGGAGAGATAGCCGAGGCATGCATACCTTTTGGGCCCTTCTCAACTTGAAATTCAACAGGTTGGCCTGCTTTTAGAGTTCTGTAGCCTTCCATTTCAATGGTTGAATAGTGCGCAAAAACATCCTCACCACCTTCATCAGGGCAGATAAACCCGAATCCTTTGGCGTTGTTGAACCATTTAACAGTTCCGCTTGCCATACTTCCACTTCCTTCTATTGTCTGCTTCCCAGTAAGATAGTAAAACTTTTGAGCGCTTTAGCAGGCGCTCAGATAACAGAATGTAAGCAGTGTTGCTGGATGTCAAGCTTAAGTTAACAAAAAAACAACATTGTATTTGTTACTGTGCGTATACGGTTTTGCCATGGTGGCACTTTATCGGTAATGCCTACCTGGAACATCTTAGGCTTATTCTCGGCGTATACGTTTTAACCGATTGAAAAATAAGCATGAGTTAGAAACGCCTTAGACAAGCGCCGCCGCGCCAGAGTATAGTGTGATAAAGGGCAATACCGCCCAGGGCCCGCCAAGCGGTACTTTGAGACATGGCCGGGCATAGTGTTGGTAGAAGCCAAGTTGAGAGGCTAATATTGAATCATGGGTAAGACTGGACAGATAGAACGTGTGGAGGAAGGGGTTGAGCAGGAATTGCAACCACCTCCAATGTATAAAGTGATTCTGAACAACGATGACTATACCCCAATGGACTTTGTTGTGGAGGTACTGCAGCTGTTCTTTCGCAAGAATGAACAGGAAGCCACAGACATTATGTTGACCATACATCATCAGGGAAAAGCGGTTTGCGGCGTTTACCCGTTCGGGATAGCCGAAACCAAAGTGGTTCAGGTGAATCAGTTTGCAAGACAAAACCAACATCCGTTACTGTGTTCGTTAGAGGAAGCTTAACCAGCCTGTCTCTGTAGTTTTTAGGGGGTGCGTATGCTGAACAAAGATCTTGAAGTGACCTTGAACCTGGCATTTCAACAAGCCAGAGATGCCCGTCACGAATATATGACGGTTGAGCACCTACTGCTGGCGCTGACCGATAACCCCGCCGCAAGGGATGCCTTGCTCGCCTGTGGCGCCAATATCGACCGACTCAAGGAGGAGGTCGCCAACTTTATTACCCAGACCACACCCATTATCAGCGATCCCGATGATGAACGTGAGACTCAGCCGACACTGGGTTTCCAGCGGGTGCTGCAACGGGCAGTGTTTCATGTGCAGTCGTCAGGCCGCAATGAGGTGACCGGCGCCAACGTGCTGGTAGCCATTTTCAGTGAGCAGGAGTCCCAGGCGGTTTATCTGCTGCGTCGTTACGATATTACCCGCCTGGATGTGGTGAATTATATTTCTCACGGCTTTGCCAAGAACGATGAGGCCGATGCTCCGGGGTCGCAGGAAAGCCTGGAAGATCAATCCGAAGCCACAGAAGAGCGCAGCATGCTGGCTCAGTTTGCCAGTAATCTCAATGAGATGGCCAAGCAGGGCAAGATAGATCCGCTTATCGGCCGCGATAACGAAATTGAACGCTCGATTCAAATTCTTTGCCGTCGCCGCAAGAATAACCCGCTGCTGGTGGGCGAGGCCGGCGTCGGAAAGACCGCCATCGCCGAAGGTTTGGCCTATCGGATAGTCAATGAGTCTGTGCCTGAGGTGATAAGCGAAGCGACCGTCTACTCTCTGGATCTCGGTGCGCTGTTGGCCGGCACCAAGTATCGCGGCGACTTCGAGAAACGCTTCAAGAGCCTGCTCAAGGAGTTAACAGCGGATCAGAATGCGATTCTGTTCATCGATGAAATCCACACCATTATCGGTGCCGGCGCGGCATCCGGTGGGGTGATGGATGCATCCAACCTGCTCAAGCCCTTGCTCTCCAGCGGTAATCTGCGCTGTATGGGCTCCACTACTTTTCAGGAATATCAAAGTATTTTTGAGAAGGATAGGGCACTGGCGCGGCGCTTCCAGAAGGTGGACATTCACGAGCCTTCGGTGGCCGAAACCACCAAGATACTTCAGGGGCTCAAGAGCCGTTACGAAGAACATCATGGGGTGCGTTATACCCTGGCGGCCTTGGCCAGCGCTGCCAGCCTGTCGGATAAGCATATCAACGACAGACATCTGCCGGACAAGGCCATCGATGTGATCGACGAAGCGGGGGCGCGGATGGCGATGATGCCTCAGAGCAAACGCAAGAAAACCGTGGGTCAGAGCGAGATTGAAACCATCATCGCCAAGATGGCCAGGATCCCGGAAAAAACAGTGACTTCTTCCGAGAAGGACTTGCTGAAAAACCTGGAACGCAACCTGAAGATGGTGGTGTTCGGTCAGGACAAGGCGATAGAGAGTCTCAGCGCGGCGATTCGGCTGGCACGCAGTGGTCTTGGCAATGAAAATAAACCTGTGGGGAGCTTCCTGTTTGCCGGCCCAACCGGGGTGGGTAAGACAGAGGTGACCAACCAGTTGGCGGCTTGCCTCGGGCTCAAGCTTATCCGCTTCGATATGTCCGAATATATGGAAAGCCATACTGTGTCGCGTTTGATTGGCGCACCTCCGGGTTATGTCGGCTACGATCAGGGTGGTTTGCTGACCGATGCCGTGATCAAGACGCCTCACTGTGTGGTGTTGCTCGATGAAATAGAAAAGGCGCATCCGGATATCTATAACCTGCTGCTGCAGGTAATGGATCACGGTACTTTGACCGATAACAATGGGCGCAAGGCGGATTTCCGCAACGTGACCCTGGTGATGACCACCAACGCCGGGGTGCAGGAAACTGTGCGTAAGTCCATTGGCTTCAAACAGCAGGATCACAGCCAGGATGCGATGTCGGAGATCAATAAGGTGTTCTCGCCCGAGTTTCGCAACCGACTCGACTCCATTATCTGGTTCAACCATCTGGATATGACCATTATCGCCAAGGTGGTGGACAAGTTCCTGGTCGAGCTGCAGGCACAGTTGGATCAGAAAGGGGTGACGCTGGAAGTCAGTGATGAAGCCAGAACTTTGCTGGCCGAGAAGGGTTACGACAAGACCATGGGGGCCAGACCTATGGCCAGAGTGGTCAAGGATCTGCTGAAACGGCCGCTGGCCGATGAAATCCTGTTTGGTAAACTTGAGTCCGGTGGCATCGCCCATGTGGATGTCAAAGATGGCGAACTGGAAATCAACACGGAAGCGCCGGAGAAGATCTCCTGAGAAGCTAAGTCGAAACAAAAAAATGGCTGCCACTGGCAGCCATTTTTATTCTGAATCCTGACCCTTATCCGACACATTGATGCCTGGATAGACAACGGCAGGCCAGGTGCGCCTGCTGCGCAGTGGGTCGCCCCCATGGGCTCACCAGCAAAAAAACCGGCACAGCCGGCTTTTGAGAAATAACTGGGATCTTAGCGTGAGCGGAAGACGATGCGGCCTTTGCTCAAGTCGTATGGAGTCAGCTGCACAGTGACCTTGTCACCGGTCAGGATTCGGATGTAGTTTTTACGCATTTTACCGGAAATGTGAGCAGTCACAACGTGACCATTTTCCAGTTCAACCCGAAACATTGTATTTGGCAAGGTTTCAAGGATAGTCCCTTGCATCTCAATGTTGTCTTCTTTCGCCATTAATCAGTTATCCCGTTAGCCTCGAATGTAAAAAACCGCCGTATCATGCCGCAAATTACAGCGGCTGTAAAGGGGAGGCCTCAGTGATTGTCGCTTTTCTGCCAGCCCTGAACGCCGAGGATCTCATAGGGGCGGTAGAGTCGCTTGTAACCCATTTTGTCGTGGTTATCTATTTGATATCCCAAATAGAGAAACGATTTCGACATCAATTTGCCCAGGCGGCATTGCAGCAGTACCAGTAAGATCCCGAGGGAGCGGTCGCTGTAGTCCGGGTCAAAGTAGCTGTAGATGGCTGACAGGCTCTGGGGCAGGAGATCTGTCACCGCCACGGCAACCAGTCGCTGACCATGCCAAAGTTCGATAAACACCGGGCTGAGCCACTCACAGGCGAGAAAATGACGGTACTGCTCTTCGCTCGGAGGATACATGGGGCCGTCACTGTGGCGGGCACAGATATAACGCTCATAGAGGGGATAGTGAGCCGGGGTTTCCTCGGTCACAATCCTAAAGTGCAGGTCACGGTTTTTGGCCAGGGTGCGTTTTTGTCTTTTGGACAGGCGAAATTCATCCAGGGGAACTCGGATGGGCTGACAAGCGTTGCAGTGGGGACAACGGGGCTTGTAGATGGCGCTGCCACTGCGGCGAAACCCCAGTGCCAACAGGCGCTCAAACAGTGACAAGTCCAGCTCATCTTCCTGGATCACCAATAACTGCTCCTGTTGTCCGCTCAGGTAGCTGCAGGCAAAGGGTTGGCTGAGGCCTATGGCAATGGCATGGTTATCAGAGTTCAAGTTTGACCTCGTCGGTTTGCCAGCAATCCCTGGCAAGACTACCGTCCCTGAATTGTTTCAGGAGTGCGAGAAAATCTTTACGCTTTAAACTTTTGGCTCCGAGGCTCTCAAGGTGCGGATTCATCACCTGGGCATCGATAAGCCTGAAACCCTGCTTGAGTGCATATTGGTGCAGGGCGATAAAGGCCGCCTTGGAGGCGTTGGTTTTACGGTGGAACATGGACTCGCCACAGAACACCTGACCCACGGCCAGGCCATACAGGCCACCTATCAGGCGCCCATTGTCCCAGACCTCGAAGGAGTGGGCATGACCCAGGTGGTGCAGCTCCTGGTAGGCCAGACGGATCTCTCCGGTTATCCAGGTGCCGGGCTGATCTTTTCGCGGCATGGCGCAACCGGCCATCACATCGGCAAAGGCTCGGTCGATGCTGAAAGTCCAATCCTGTTTTTTCAAATACTTGCGTAGACTACGGGAGATATTTATGCTGCCAGGAACAAAGACGGCGCGGGGATCCGGAGACCACCAGAGAATGGGGTCATGGGTATTGAACCAGGGGAAAATGCCCTCGTAATAGGCGTTGAGTAACCGCCTGGGATGCAGGTCGCCGCCAATGGCCAATAGGCCGTTGGGATCCGTCAACGCCAGCTCTGGCGACGGGAAAGGATCCAACTCATGATTTAAGAAAGACAGTAGGTTCACAATTGCGTATGATTCTGCTCAGGGCCTTCTTATAAGTTAGCGGAAAAACAGCTATGTGGAAACTGATACTGAATGCAATGCTGCTGCTCTCATTGTCCCTCGCAGCGGGAACCCATACCCTCTATGCCGGTTATGACAGAAACCAGGCTCAGCCGGTTGAAAAAGTGCTCTACGGTCAGGTGGAGTCGGTACGAAAAATCACCGAGAAACAGCTGATGGAAGACAGAAATCGCGGCTGGAAAACCTTCGGTGGTGCCTTGCTCGGTGGCGTGATTGGTCATCAGTTCGGTGGCGGTAGTGGTCAGGATGTGGCGACTGTACTGGGTGCTCTGCTCGGCGCCGGCATTGGTCATCAATATGGTGACAGCAGTTACTATCGTGAACTCAAGTTGGTGGAGTTGATGATACGTCAGGAAGATGAAACCCAGGTGATGATCATACAGGATGAAGATCCCGGCATGACCTTCAAGGTAGGCGATGAAGTGCGGGTGGTTTATCTGCAGGGCAGTGTCCGGGTCGACCTGGCTATGTGATTTGACTATGTAAGCTTTGAGCCAATAATAGATAAAACAAAGGCGCCGAGAGGCGCCTTTGTTTTGGATGGAGCAATTAAAAACCGCGAGGCAGTTTGTGATTACCGGCTGCCAGTTTTTCACGCCACAGCTCTTTGGGAGTCTTGCCCCCTTGGCTACCGGCTTTGGCAGGCGCAACCTGTTTGGGTTTTGCCTTTGCGGCTGGCTTTGCTGCAGGCTTGGCCGCCTTGGGTTTTTCCTGCTTGGCTTCAGTCTTGGCTGGTTTGGCGCTATCTGCCAACATCTGTTCCAGTTCAGCGAAACGAAGTGATTTACCGCCATCGATTTTGTACCAGCTGCCATTTTGTTCAATGGTCACTGCTTTGCCCTGTTGTTCACTGAGAGCTTGCTGCAGTGTGCTGATAACTTCTTCTTTGGTCAGTTTTGCCATAATCATAACCTGTTTATTTTTAGAGTTACTTGAAGGTTTGCGATAATTTTATAAGTCAAAGGCCGGAAATGTCCAATTTACCGGCCAAAAAGCAGCAAACTTGTGCCCAAGGGCGCAGCTTTTGGCCGCTTTGGGCGCTGAAACCGGCAATTAGGCTTAAATGTTGTGACCTCAATCCTTGGGCTCGCTGTGCTAGAATGGCGCCATATATCTGCAACTGAATCGACAGGGAACCCTATGAAAAGAGAGGAACTCAGACAATATCTGGGCGAGTTTTTACAACTGGACAAGTTTCGTGATTATGCCCCCAACGGTCTGCAGGTCGAGGGCAAGGCCGAAATTCGCAAAATAGTCACAGGTGTAACCGCGTGTCAGGCATTGATTGACCGGGCTGTGGAAGCCGGAGCCGATGCCTTATTGGTGCACCATGGTTTCTTCTGGAAGAATGAGCCCGAAGTGTTGACCGGAATGAAACAGCGCAGGATCAAGAGCTTGCTGCTTAACGACATTAACCTGTTCGGCTATCACTTGCCGCTTGATGCCCATCCGATGCTTGGCAATAACGCCGAATTGGGCCGGGTGCTTGGGGTCATTGAGCCGGAGGCGGTAGAAACCGTCGCCCAGGGTTTGCTTTGGCAAGGAGTGCTTGACTCACCCATGACAGCCAAAGACTTGAGTACTTTGCTTGAGCAGCGTTTGGGGCAGGCGCCTCTGCATCTGGATGGCGGTGAAAGAAGCATACAAAAACTGGCCTGGTGTACGGGCGGCGCCCAGGATTATATCGATGCCGCAGCGGCCTTGGGGGTAGATGCCTTTATCAGTGGTGAAGCCTCAGAGCGTACCTTTCACAGCGCGGTCGAGCAGGGGATCCATTATTTCGGCGCCGGTCACCATGCCACCGAGCGGTTTGGCATCAAGGCGCTGGGGGAGCATCTGGCACGGGAGTTTGAGCTGGAGCACGAGTTCATTGATATTCCCAATCCGGTATAACTATCAAGGGAATAGGAAAAGGCCGCGATTGCGGCCTTTTTGATATGGGATAGATGCTACAAGAGTCTTATTTGACTCTCATGCCGGGTTGAGCGCCTTCATGGGGCTCGAGAACCCAGAGATCCTTGCCACCCGGGCCCGCGGCCAGCACCATACCTTCAGACAAGCCAAAGCGCATCTTGCGAGGAGCCAGGTTGGCCACCATTACTGTCAGTTTGCCTTCGAGATCTTCCGGGGCATAAGCCGACTTGATACCGGCAAATACCTGACGGGTTTCGCCGCCGAGATCCAGCTGTAACTTCAGCAGCTTGTTGGCTTCAGGGACATGCTCGGCCTTCTTGATAAGTGCAATCCGCAGATCCAGCTTGGCAAAGTCGTCAAACTCTATGGTTGGGCTGATAGGGTCATCCGCCAATGGGCCGCTTGCCTTGGGCGTATCCTCGGTTGCCTTGAGGCTTTCCTTGGAGGCTTCCACCATGGCATTCAGCTTATCGAGCTCAATGCGTTGCATCATAGGCTTGAACGGGTTGATTTGGTGACCGGCCATATCCAGTGCCAAGCCGCTCCAGCTGAGCTCCAGCTTGAGGAAGGCCTCAACATCGGCGGCCAAGCGTGGCAGTACCGGCTTGAGATAAGTCACCAGAATACGGAACAAATTCAGCGCCACTGAGCATACCTGGTGGGCGCGGGCCAGGGTTTCTTCGTTTTTCACCAACTGCCAAGGAGCTTCATCGGCAACGTAAGCGTTGGCGACATCGGCCAGCGCCATGATTTCACGCATCGCCTTGCCGTATTCGCGGCCTTCATACAGCTCGGCGATCAGCTCCTGCTTGGCCAGGAAGGACTCGGCCAGGCTGTTGTCTTCTACTTTAGCCAGTTTGGCGTCAAAACGCTTGACGATAAAGCCGGCGGTGCGGCTCGCCAGGTTAACCAGCTTACCGACCAGGTCCGAGTTGACTCTGGCGGCAAAGTCTTCCAGGTTCAAGTCCAGATCGTCAATGCGGCTGGAGAGCTTGGCTGCGTAGTAGTAGCGAAGATATTCAGGATCCAGATGATCCAGGTAAGTGCGGGCCTTGATAAAGGTGCCCTTGGACTTGGACATTTTGGCGCCGTTGACCGTGACATAGCCGTGGGCATAGACACTGCTTGGTTGACGGTAGCCGGCACCTTTGAGCATGGCCGGCCAAAATAGGCTGTGGAAATAGACAATGTCTTTGCCGATGAAGTGATACACCTCGGCCTTTGAGTCGACATTCCAGAACTCGTCAAAGTTCAGCTCCGGGCGCTTGTCGCAGAGGTTCTTGAATGAACCCATGTAGCCCACAGGTGCATCGAGCCAAACATAGAAGTATTTGCCCGGCGCATCGGGGATCTCAAAGCCAAAGTAGGGGGCATCACGGGTGATATCCCACTGCTGCAGGCCTTGCTCGAACCATTCATCCAGTTTGTTGGCCATTTCACTCTGCAGTGAACCTGAATGGGTCCACTCTTTGAGCATGGTTTCAAAGGCGGGCAGATCGAAGAAGAAGTGCTCTGTCTCTTTCATGACAGGTGTGGCACCGGAGACCGCCGAGCGCGGATTGATCAGCTCGGTTGGGCTGTAGGTGGCGCCACAGGCGTCACAGTTGTCGCCGTATTGGTCTTCAGACTTACACTTGGGGCAGGTGCCCTTGACGAATCTGTCCGGTAGGAACATGGACTTTTCCGGATCGAACAGCTGGGAAATAGTCTTGCTCTTGATATAACCGTTGTCGCGCAGTTTGAGGTAGATCTCACTGGCCAGCTGGCGGTTCTCTTCGCTGTGGGTGCTGTGATAATTGTCAAAGGCAATATTGAACTCGGCAAAATCCTGCTGATGCTCTTGATTGACCTTGGCGATCATCTCTTCGGGTTGGATCCCCATCTGCTGAGCCTTGAGCATGATAGGTGTACCGTGGGCATCATCGGCACAGATATAATGACACTCATGGCCACGAAGTTTTTGGAAGCGGGACCAGATATCTGTCTGTATGTACTCGAGCATGTGGCCCAGGTGAATGGGACCGTTGGCATATGGAAGCGCGCTGGTAACAAGGATTTTACGTTGTGTAGTTGCCATCTTTTCTCTGTTAAATCTAGGCCCTGAAAGAATGGCATAGATACTAACCGATTAATCTGGCTTTTTCATCAAAACCTGACATGAGTGTGTTAATTCTACTCTAATATTTACGGCATTATCTGATACACTTGGCCAAATTTATCAAAAGGGGATTGCGTTTTGTCTTCTGCTTCTCAGGACTATCGTCTCAGTGACGATCTGCTCGGTCCGGTTCTTGCCATTCTCAATGCGTTTCAGGATCCATACCTGGCCCAGGGTTTAGTCGATGCCGGTTGTATTCGTAAGTTGGATTTGGATGGTAAAAGGCTGCTGCTGACCATCTTGTATCCATATCCTTGTCAGACCCAATATCGCGACACAGTGATCGCGCTGACCAATGAATTGTCCAAGCTCGATGCCATCGACGAGGTGGAGTGTGAGATTGGCTTTGAGCCTTTCAGTTACTCGGCCCTAGGCAATATTGCGCCTATTCCCAATGTGAAGCAGGTGATTGCCGTTGCTTCCGGCAAGGGCGGTGTGGGTAAGTCAACCACAGCGGTTAACCTGGCCTTGGCCCTGGCGGCCGAAGGCGCCAGGGTGGGTATTCTGGATGCCGATATCTATGGCCCTTCCATTCCTCTGATGCTGGGGATCCCGACATTCAGACCCGTTTCCCCTGATGGTGTGCATATGACAGCCGCCACGGCCCATGGTATCAGCGCCCAGAGCATAGGTTTCATGCTGACCGATGATCAGGCCGCTGTATGGCGTGGCCCCATGGCCGCCGGCGCTTTGGCGCAACTGCTCAACGAAACCCAGTGGCCTGAGCTGGATTACCTGATGATTGACATGCCTCCTGGCACGGGGGATATCCAACTGACCCTGTCACAGAAAGTGCCTGTTAGCGGCGCCGTGATAGTCACAACGCCTCAGGATATCGCCCTGGCCGATGCCAAGAAAGGCATCACCATGTTCCAGAAGGTGAACATCCCAGTCGTGGGTATTGTGGAGAACATGAGCTTCCATCTCTGTCCTGCCTGTGGCCATAAAGAGCATCCTTTCGGTACTCACGGCGGCAGCAAGATAGCCGAACGCTATCAAGTGCCTTTGCTGGGCGCCTTACCTCTGCATATCAATATCCGTGAGGATATGGATAACGGTGAGCCGACTGTGGTGGCCGCACCTGAGGGTGAAGTCGCCGCCATTTACCGGGATATCGCCCGCCGTGTGGGTGCCCAACTGGCAAAACAAAAGAATCACAGCAGTATTTCAATCGCAATAGCAGATGATGAGTAAGGTTTTAGCAGCATGAATTCGCCACAGTGTGTCGTTATCGGGATAGCAGGGGCTTCGGCGTCAGGTAAAAGTTTGATCGCCAAGACCATATTTGAAGAGCTATGCCGAGACTTAGGGACAGATCAGATAGGGGTTATCAACGAAGATGCCTACTATCGGGATCAGAGCCATATGTCCATGGACGAGAGGGTCAAGACCAACTATGACCATCCCAAGGCGTTGGACCATGAACTGCTCGGTACTCACCTGGTAGCGCTCAAGCAGGGGCAGGCAGTGGATATTCCCTGCTATAGCTACGCCGAGCATACCCGCACCAGTGATACCTTGAAGATGACCCCTAAAAAGGTCATTATTCTCGAAGGTATTTTGCTGCTGACCGACCCTAAGCTGCGTGAACTGATGGATGCCAGCGTGTTTATGGACACGCCGCTGGATATCTGTCTGCTGCGGCGTCTGACCCGTGATGTGGCCGAGCGTGGCCGCACCATGGAGTCAGTGATCAGCCAGTATCAGAAAACGGTAAGACCCATGTTTCTGCAGTTTATCGAACCCTCAAAGCAGTATGCCGACATCATAGTGCCAAGGGGCGGCAAGAACCGGATTGCCACCGATATTCTCAAGGCCAGAATCCAGCATTTGCTGGCGAAATAACTACAAATATCCAGGGAGCTATAAGGCGAGATGCGATTAACTGATATCGAGATTGAACAATGTCTGGACGAGGGCAACATAGTCATAGATCCCCGTCCCGGCATAGAGGCCATCAGTGGCGTGAGTGTTGATGTGCGTCTGGGTAACCAGTTTCGGGTGTTCAAGGATCACACGGCGCCTTATATAGATCTCAGTGGCCCCAAGGCCGAAGTGCAGGCTGCACTGGATAGAGTGATGAGCGAGCAGATAGATATTGCCGATGGCGAAGCCTTCTTTTTGCATCCGGGCGAGCTGGCGCTGGCGGTGACCTATGAGAGTGTTCATCTGCCTTCCGACATAGTCGGCTGGCTCGATGGCCGCTCATCACTGGCGCGTCTGGGCTTGATGGTGCACGTGACGGCGCACCGTATCGACCCGGGCTGGCAGGGGCGAATCGTGCTCGAGTTTTACAACAGCGGTAAATTACCGCTGGCACTTCGTCCCATGATGACCATAGGGGCGCTGAACTTTGAGCGTCTGGCCCGCCCTGTGGCCAGACCCTACAACACCCGCAAGAATGCCAAGTATCGCGATCAGCAGGACGCGGTCGCCAGTCGGATCAGCCAGGACTGAGCCCTGGGCTGCGCATGACTGGCGTATGGGTTCAGGGCAAAGAGCAGGATAGCGTTTGCGTTCGCGATCGGGGCTTTACCTATGGTGATGGCCTGTTTGCGACCATGGCGGTGGATGCCAGGGGGCAAATAGCCTTTCTGAGTGAACATCTTGCCCGCTTGACTCAGGGGGCGCTGCGCTTGGGTTTTGTCTGGCAGGCATCGGATGCCTTGTACTCAAGCCTCAAACGCATCGCCGCCGCCAATCCCCATAGCTGCCTTAAGTTGCAGCTCACCCGGGGGGAGGGCGGCCGTGGTTATACGCCGCCGGTAGGCGCTTTAGTCACCGAAGTCATCAGCCTGGCGCCATTGCCTGCGCATTACCCAGATTGGCAGCAAAAAGGGATTGTCCTCAAGACCTCGTCCATCAGGCTTGGCAAACAGCCTAGGCTTGCCGGTATTAAACATCTCAACCGTCTGGAACAGGTGCTTATCAAGGCGCAGCCATTGCCTGAAGGCTTTGATGATTGGTTGGTACTGGATTGCGACGATTTACTGCTCGAGTCCTCGATGGCCAATCTGTTTCTGCTATTACCTAATGAACAAGGTAAACTGACGGCGTATTCACCGGCCATGAATTACTGCGGTGTCTCCGGAGTGATGCGACAGCAGTTGATCGTGGCCTTGCTCGACCAGGGCATTGACGTGCAGCTGTGCCCTATCAAAACAGAGATGCTGCAACGGGCGCGGCACCTCTTTATCAGTAACAGCCTGTTGGGTTTGGTCGATGTTATTGCTGTGGATCAGCGCAGCTTTGAACTCTGGCCCGGCAGCACACCTCTTCGCAAGGCACTTGCTATCCAATTATGAAAAAATGCTTAGTTGCGGCCCTGGCCTTTGTGTTTACCCTGATGACTCTGGCGCTGGGCGTTGGTTTTTGGGGTTATAACGAACTCAACCGCTTTGCGGCCACCGAGCTGAAACTGGACGAACCCAGAGAGCTGTTGCTGAAACGAGGCACCTCCTTTTACCAGTTGGGGCAAGAGCTGCAAAATCAGCAGCTGTTGGAGTTTGACTGGCACTGGAAGCTCTGGGGTAAGCTTTACCCGCAGATGACTGCCATTCGCAGCGGTCTCTACCAGATTGAACCCGGCGATACACCTGTGTCTTTGCTGGAGCGGCTGGTGGCCGGTGACGAGAAGACTTTCACCCTGACGCTGGTAGAGGGCAAGACTATTCGTGAGTGGCAAGCGTATCTGCAGACTTTGGCGCATCTCAAGGTCAGCGACAAGCCGTTTATCGATGTGCTCGAAGCCCAAGGGGATAGCAGCGGCTTGCCTGAAGGCAAGTTTTTCCCGGATACCTATCAGTATCGTGCCGGCACTGAGCTCAATACGTTGTTGACCCAAAGCTTTATCAAGATGCAGCAACAACTGGAGAGTATCTGGCAGCAGCGGGATCAGAGCATTCCGCTCAAGAGTCCCTATGAACTCTTGATCCTGGCCTCCATCATAGAAAAGGAAACCGGCCTGGCAGAGGAGCGCGGCAAGATAGCGGCGGTATTTGTCAATCGCTTGAAAAAACGCATGCGCTTGCAGACAGATCCCACCGTCATTTACGGCATGGGTGAGCGCTTTGATGGCAATATCACTCGTAAAGATCTGCGCGAAGAAACGCCATTCAATACCTACCGTATTTTTGGACTGCCGCCGACACCTATTGCCGCGCCCGGGCGGGAAGCCCTGCTGGCGGCCGCACACCCGGAAGCCGTAGAGTATCTCTACTTCGTTTCCCGCAATGACGGCAGTCATGTATTTTCCCGTACACTGGCCGAACATAACCGCGCCGTGAACCAGTATCAGAGAAAGAGATAATGCCACAAAAAGCCACTGCAAAATTTATCGTTATCGAGGGCCTGGAAGGCGCCGGTAAGTCCAGTGCCATCGCATTGGTACGAGACTTTATCGAAAAACATACCGGCAAGGCACCTGTCTGTACCCGTGAGCCGGGTGGCACCCCGTTGGCGGAGAAGATCCGCGACTTGGTAAAGGTGGCCGATGCAAGCGACCCTCTATGTGACGAATCTGAATGCCTGCTGCTGTATGCCGCCAGGGCGCAACTGGTGGCCCGAGTGATCAAGCCGGCGCTGGCCGAGGGCAGTTGGGTGCTCGGCGACAGACACAACCTGTCGTCCCTGGCTTATCAGGGCGGTGGTCGGGGGTTGATGCCATTGGTCAGCGCGGTCAGCGCCGCCACCCTTGGGGACTTTAAACCAGACTTGACACTGTATCTCGACATAGAGCCAAGCCTTGGGCTAACCCGTGCCGCCAACCGTGGTGAGCTGGATCGAATCGAGCAGCAGGAACTGGCCTTCTTTGAACGCACCCGTGCCACCTATCTGAGCCTGGCACAACAGGACGACAGCATAGCGGTTATCGACGCCAGTCAGAGCATGGCCGAAGTGCATAAAGATATTCTGGCTGTGTTGCAAACCAAAGATTGGTAAGCACGCGGCATAAGGAGTGATGAAGATGGACATGCCTTGGTTGAGTGACGCCAAAGCCCGTTTTATGCAGCAACTGCACTCGGCTCAGATGCCTCATGCGTTGCTGCTGGGGCTTTCCCAGGGCTATGGCGGCATGAAGCTAGCCGAAGAGATAGCCGCGGCGGCCCTGTGCAGCGAACCCACAGCTCGGGGAGAGTGCGGTCATTGCAAGAGCTGCCAGCTGGTGCTCGCCGGTAACCATCCCGATTTTCATCTTCTCGAAGCCGATGGTAAACAGATAAAAGTGGATCAGGTGCGGGCGCTTTGTCAGGACCTCACCTCCACGGCCCAGCAAGGTGGGCGGCGCGTGGCGCTTATCGCCCAAAGCGAGCGCCTCAATCAAGCTGCGGCCAATGCCCTGCTGAAAACCCTGGAAGAGCCGGGGCAGGGGACGCTGATTATTCTACAGACCGACAGCACAGCCGGGCTGCTGCCGACCATATCCAGTCGTTGTCAGAGAGTGCAGGTAAAACTGCCGGACAATAGTGCCATTCAGTTCTGGTTGGCGCAGCAATTGCCGCTGCCGGCCGATGTTACCTGGTGTTTGCCCGTCGTCGGCGGGCCGCTAAAGTTGGCAAAGGTTTTGCAGTCTGACAGATACCAGACCTTATTGGATTATCGCCGCGATTGGCGCGCCAGTTTGTTAACGGGCCATCTGTGTGCTAGTTTGTTAACAGTAGGTGAAGAACAAATCTCTGATGTACTTAGAGTTTTATACTTGGTGTTACATAGAGAGCTGTTAACCACCGAAGGGGAGGACCCCTTGCTGCGGGCGCGAATAGCGACCCTGGCTGCCAAGGTGATGGATACCTGTAATCGTCTGAGCCAGATGCCGAGTGTCAACTACTTGGCGCTTTGCCAGAATTATGTCTTAGAATATAAGAGACTGAAAACTTAAAAAGTATCCTATGGTCGATCTGACAGTGAATTTTGACACCCTGCACCAGTTGTATCGTGCTTACATGCCTTTTATTCAGCCAGCAGGCCTGTTTGTGGCAACTACCGAGGGACATTTCCTCGGTCAGGAGATCCAGATAGGTTATCGTTTGCCGGGCTCGACTCATGTCAATGAGTTTCAGGGGGTCGTGGTGTGGATCAACCCGCTCGGTGCTTCCGGAGGACGCCCGGCCGGTATAGGGGTTAAAATTCTCTCGGATCCCGAATCCCACAAGCATCATATCGAAAAACTCCTTTCCAGAGAGCTTGCCTCGGGTGATTTGACCTGCACTATGTAGGGCGCTATCCTTGCCGTCCTTTTCAATTGTGGGTGGATTTCCAAGTGTTAGTTGATTCCCATTGCCATCTCGATCGCCTCAAAGCCGCGCCGGATCCCGAAAGCCTCAGTCAGTTGCTCGATGCCGCCAAGGCTCGGGGGGTAGACTATTTTCTTTGTGTCAATGTCCGGCAAAAAGGTTTTGCAGAGATGAAGGCCAAAGTCGCCGGGTTTGAGCAGGTGTTCCTGTCATCCGGGGTGCATCCTTTGGATGTGAAAGAGGGATTGGATCTCAATGAACTCAAGCGTTATGCCGCCGACCCGAAAGTCGTGGCCATTGGCGAGACAGGGCTGGATTATTTCTACGCCGATGATACCAAGGCATTGCAGCAACAATGCTTTGAGCAGCAAGTGGCACTGGCCAGAGAAGTGGCCAAGCCTTTGATTGTTCACACCCGGGATGCCAGAGAAGACACCATAGCCATACTGAAGAACGGTGGCGCCGAACAGTGCGGCGGGGTACTGCACTGCTTTACCGAGAACTGGGAAATGGCCAAGGCGGCTATGGATCTGGGCTTTTATATTTCGGTTTCTGGTATCGTCAGCTTTAAAAATGCCGGTGAGCTAAGAAGTGTTATCCGTAAAATCCCCAAAGACAGGTTGCTGGTCGAAACCGATTCGCCTTATCTGGCACCCGTGCCTCATCGGGGAAAAGAGAATCAGCCGGCCTTTGTTCGTGATGTCGCCGAGTTTGTTGCCGAGCTCAGAGGTGAGTCCTTTGAAGAGTTGGCCCAGTACACCACAGACAACTTTTTTACCCTGTTCAAGGATGCGGCCAAACTTGCGGCAAGATAGGCTAGAGGCTTAGGGATATCCAACCACTGGTCATCTGCAAAAAAGCTGCAGATAAAAAAAGGCCCAAAACTATTCCAATTGTTTTGGGCCTAGGGGAATGGCTCATGGTTGAGCCGTGCGCTAATGTTGAGATCCGACAGGATTGGCTATCTCTGACTAAATATTAGCCGAACGCCGCTAAAAGAGGTATTTGGCCGGCAGATTTGTTAGCACCAATTGATATAAGATATAACAAAAATAGAGGTCGATTTAAGTAAGGGCACTTAAAAGAATGACTTAACAAGCCACTCTTTTAAGCATTCAGGCAAGTTTAATCGAAGGCGTGTCTGCAGCGGCGTTTACCTAATGCTTTCAGGACGGCCAAGGCTTTCAGGATAGGCAGATCTTGTCTTTGACCAGCTCCCGCGGCAGGTTGTTCTTCAGCCTGTTTCCCAGATGTTTACCCAACCCCAGCACTTGCCCGCCCCAGGTCAATACCAGCTCACCACGGGCCTTTTCACTGCCATCCAGCGCGATATCCCGGCCCATCAGATAAGCCTGAGCCTCAGGCTCTGTAACTTCATAACCCTTGTCGGCGGTTACTCCCAAGGCCATTAAGGCTTCATGGCGCAGTTTCAACCCATGCTTACTGGCATCGGCGAGCTTAAGACCGATACGCTGATAACGCATCTTGCCGATAAAGGGCTCAAAGCCGCTGGGAAACAGCCAGTACTCCTGATCCCTTATCCAGAGGCTGCCTTCGGGAAGCGTTTTGCCGAGCAACCGCTGCAGCTCGGCGGCGATGGCCTGTTGCTGTTTGGCACTGGCGAGACTGAAAGGAAACTGCTTTTGCTGTTTGGGTTCATCATTTTCGCGCGCCACTGAACTCAGTTTACGCACCTTGGCAACAAAGAAACCTTCGCTGTCATAGATTTGCGGCCAAATATGCAGGAAGCCCTCGGCAGTGCAGGCTTTTTCCGCCCCGGCAAACAGTGATTCAAGTGACTCAAAGGCCACCGCAGTGCCATATTTTTGCTTGAGGTGTTGCAGTACGGCCTGGTTTTCCTGGCTGTTGAGGGTACAGGTGGAGTACACCATTACCCCGCCTGGCTTAAGTGCCAGAAAGGCGGAATCTATCAAATCCCTTTGAGTGGCGGCAATGTCGGCTATCTCCTGTGGATCCCAGTGTTTTAGGGCATCCGGATCCTTACGTACCGTGCCTTCACCGCTACAGGGGGCATCTAGCAACACGGCATCCATGGATTCATACTGGTATTGGCCGAACACCCTGGCATCGAAGTGGGTCAGGGCCGTATTGCTGACCCCCATTCTCTGTAGATTGGCATGCAGCACTTTGACGCGGCTGGAGGAGTATTCGTTGGCGATCAGCACACCACCATTGGCCATCATGGCCGCCATTTGTGTGGTCTTGGAGCCCGGCGCCGAGGCCATATCCAGCACCCGCTCCATTCCAGGCTCCAGCAGCGCCATGGGCGGCAGCATGGAGCTGGCCTCCTGAATGTAAAACAGCCCTTGCTGATGTTCGATACAGTTTCCGGGTTGGCTATCGCCCGCTTGGTACCAAAAACCCTCAGGGCACCAGGGAATGGTTTCGAACTGCCAGCCTTTGGCCCGCATTCGCGAGAGGAATTCATCGACGCTGATTTTGAGGGTGTTGACCCGCAAGGCGGCTCTCAGTGGTAAGCTGCAAAAGTGAATAAAATCCTCGAGCTTGAGATGTTCTGGCAGATCCTTGGCGATACTGTTGATAAAATTCTGATTTAATTGAACCATAAACAAAAAGGGTGACCCCGGGATGGCGGCAGTATAGCACACTCGGGCGCGGCGACTGTGGGGTGTTTTAGGTGTTGAACCGGGTTTGGAGTCTGTTCTTTATTATCGCGCTGGGAGCGATTTTGCTGCGTTTGATGAGCGGCGATGCGACCGTTCTCAATGAGTCTGTCACGGCGATGTTTGACAGCGCCAAATTGGCCGCGGAAATAGCCCTGGGATTGATTGGGGTGTTGACCCTGTGGATGGGGCTGATGCGCCTTGGGGAAAAAGCCGGAGTGGTTGCAGCCATCGCCTGGGTATTTGAGCCGCTGCTCAGCAAGTTGATGCCGGAAGTGCCAAGAGGCCACCCCGCCTATGGCAGCGTCACCATGAACCTGACCGCCAATATGCTGGGGTTGGACAATGCCGCCACACCATTGGGACTTAAGGCGATGGCGGATCTGCAAAGCCTGAACCCCGACAAGAAGACCGCCACCAATGCCCAGATCCTGTTTTTGGTGCTCAACACCTCTTCCGTGACTTTGGTACCCGTGACGGTTTTTCTGTACCGGGCGCAGCAAGGGGCGGCTGATCCTGCCGACATTTTCCTGCCGATTTTACTCTCTACCCTGGGCTCGACCCTGGCGGGTTTGAGTGTGGTGGCGCTGGTACAAAGGATACGATTGCTGGATTGGGTGGTGCTGGGTTATGGCGCAATACTGCTCGGCGGTCTCAGTGCCGGAGTGATGTACCTGTTGACCCTGGGAGCCGAGCGGATCGGCGAAGTCTCCGCCGTGTTGGGGAACGGTTTGCTGCTGGGGATCATCTTTGCCTTTGTGCTGGTGGCGCTGCTTAGGCGGGTGCCGGTTTACGATGAGTTTATTGAAGGCGCCAAGTCGGGGTTTGAGCAGTCGGTGCGGCTTATTCCTTATCTGCTGGCCATGCTGTTGGCGATAGCCTTACTGCGCGCCTCCGGCGCGCTGGATTATCTGCTCGGTGTCATTGCTGTTTTGGTGAGTCATATGGGGATGGATGGCCGCTTTATCGATGCCTTGCCAACCGCACTGATGAAGCCTTTGAGCGGCTCAGGCGCCAGAGCCATGATGCTGGAAACCATGGCCCATTACGGCGTCGATTCTTTTGCCGGCAGGCTGGCGGCCATTTTCCAGGGTAGTACTGAAACCACTTTTTACGTGCTGGCCGTGTATTTTGGTGCCGTCGGTATCCGTAATGGCCGCCACGCATTGGCGTGTGGCTTGTTTGCCGATCTTGCGGGTATCTGCACTGCTATAGTCGTATGCTATTGGTTTTATGGCTGAGGCGATACATAGGTAGGATTACAGAGTTAAAAAACGGGGCTCATCTGAGCCCCGTTTGGGTTTTATGGCTGGCTGAGTCTTGGGCGCCAGTTGAGCCAGTCGCGCTCGGGTTTGTCATGAAGTGGCATCAGACTCTGGTTTTCAAGCGGTTTGCTGCTTTGATTGTCGAGCTCAGTGACCACTCCTATGCCGCCGGCGAGTATGGTTTCCAATGAGCCGGTTTCGATTTGGGCTCCGGAAAACAGCCCCAAATCGACCCGAATACCGGACAAGTCGTAGAACCTGCTGCTCTGGTTGATAAGATGCCGATAAGGCGCAGCAATCTGGGTCTGGATCCAGACTTCATCGCCCTTGGGCGCCAGTCGATAGCTGGTTACATCGCCAATTTGAATGCCGCGAAAGAAGATCCCTGTGCCTATGTTGACCGAGCCCAGGCTGGCCTTGCTCAGCACCAGTTGCAGCGCATCGGCCTCTGGGGCTACCGCCGTATGTACTTTGCCATTGAACTGCCGGCTCACTTTGCTGGCCTGGCCGGGAAGAGCACTGATATAGGCGCCGGTCAGCAGGGTTTCCGGCGCCTTTATGCCCTTAAGGGATATTTCGGCATTGACCAGGCTGAAGCGACTATCGCTTTTGAGAAACGGCTCGGCATAGCGGCCATAGAGAAAGGCACTGAGTTGCTGGCTGTTGAGATCGTCACTCAAGGTTACCCGGGTGACTTCACCTATCTGATGACCCTGATAGCGGATAGCGGCACCTGGTTTGATAGTGGCACTGGCCGGGAAACTCAGCTCAATGGCAACGGCCTGATTGCGCGCCAGTGACTCGGAGGTATAAAGCTGCTTATTGTTGGGCTCGCCTTGTTCCAAAAAGCCCAAACTGATACTGCCCTTGATGGCACCGGCCAGCGGCGCGACATCCAGCTTGACTCCCGAAAGTCCGGCATCGATTGACACCGCCTGATTGCGCCAAAACACGGCATTGGGTTTGAGTAGGGGCGCAAAGGTATGGTCTATGGCGAGCGCAATGGCAAATCTGTCATCCTGGCTCTGCCAGCTGACCTGTTTCACCTGTCCTATCTGCATCTTCTTGTAGTAGACAGGTGCGCCCGGGCTCAAGTCGGCGCCATCATCGCTGTAGAGCTGCCATTTGAGCTGCTCCATGCCTTGGTAATAGTGGCCGGCCTCGGCACTTGAGGCAAACAGCGGCAGCGGCTTGGAAAGATCGGCGCCCTTGCGGCTTTGGCCGCGTCTTAAGCTGACACTGCCCTTGGTGAGGGTCGTAAAATCGCCGCTCTTGAGGCTGACGCCGTCCAGTGAGGCGTTGAAGTCCAGCGCGGCTTCGGCGATGAAGTCACTGCCTTGGGTAAGCAGCGGGGCAAACTCGGGCAACACCTCGGCCTGGTACTCGACCGAGTTAAAGTCCCGGCTCAGGGCAACCGAAGTGACCTTGCCTATGGCGATCTTCTTGTACCTCAGCTCGGCATCTGGGCTGATGCCGGGGTTTTCATCGGCTCTAAGCGTTATCTTTAACGCCTTGGCCTTGCTGAGATCCGGCGCCTGCTCGGCCAAGGCGTAACGGGTTTGGGCCTCGCCCGTACCCGGGAGAAAGGCGATGGCATCGCCGCTCAGCAATCGGCCCGGGTGTTTTATGCCTGACAGTGACAGCTCGGCGCCTTCACGCCAAAACTGCGCCGTGCCGGTCAAAAGACTCGAGTAGGGGGCGTCCAGGCGGGCATGCAGCGCCACGCCGTCATCGGCCAGCACTATCTCTTCTATTTCCCCTATAGGCAAACCGCGGTAGAGAATGGGGCTGCCCTTGTTGAGGCCATCGGCATTTTTTGCCGACAGAATAAAGCTGGCGCCGCCACTGGCTTCTGTTTCATTGTCATATAGGGTGAAACTATCGCCGTTTACTGCGTTCTTTGAGCTTTCGGGGGAATCAAAGTTGATGCCGCCGGCGAGTATCGCCGCCAGGCTCTCTGCGCTGACCTTAACGCCGGAAAGTGAGGCGTTGATCTCTATGCCGGAGACATTCCAAAAGCGGGAATCTTTCTTGACCAGATAGGCATATTGCTCCTGAATAAAAGCACTTAGCAGCAGCTTGTCACTGTTGTCGAGTCGATAGCTGACCACACTGCCGACCGGTACCTGGCGATAGAATACCGGAGAGCCCACATCCAGTGAGCCGAGGCGATCGGCGCTCAGTTCAACCACTAAGCCATCATTACTGGGCAGCACGGCCGGGGCAGAGCGCTCGGCCTCGTAGCTGTAACGTGAATCGCCGTCTCCGGGTTGAATACCTATATAGTTTCCCGAGAACAAGGCATCCAAACCTTCGACACCTGTGATGGATGCTTTGGGGGTCACCAGCCAGAACTTGGTTTCATCCCTGAGGAAAGGCTCGGCGCGGTAGTCCATCAATACATCGACATTCACACCCTGCAGCTCTTCATCGATGGAGATATCCACCACCTTGCCGACGGTCAGGCCTTGATAGCGCACCAGCGTCTTGCCTACGTCCATACCACTGGCACTGGGGAAGTGGATCCGCACCTCAATGCCGGATTCCTTGATGCTCTTCAGCCCCAGCCAAGCGCCCAAGGCCAACGCCACTATAGGTAACAGCCAGATGGGGGAAAAAAGCTTCTTTTTGACTATTTTAGGCTTTTCGATTTGCGTCATCTTCTGTGTCCAGTTGATCCCAAAGTAAACGTGTGTCCAACACCTTGGCCGCAAGTTGGGTAAAGAGGATGACCAAGGCAAACGCAGTTGCTGCCGGCGCCGGCTTGGCGTCCAGCAATTGCCCCATATTAACCAGGGCAACGGTAATGGATATGACAAACAGATCCAGCATAGACCAGCGTCCAATCCATTCTATGATATGAAACCCAGCCATCAGTGGCCGTTTGGGGATAGGCAGGTTGAAACTGATCGCCGTCAGATAGAAAGCCAGGCCGATAATTTTCAGCCAGGGCACCAGAATACTGGCGGTAAAGACTATGATGGCGATGGGTAACATATCCGACTGTACCAGATGGGTGATGCCGGAAAAAATGGTGTCGTAGGTAACCTTGCCCTGTTTGGTGAGCATGGTAATGGGGTAGATGTTAGCCGGGATCAACAAGATGGCTGCGGTGATCAGCAAGGCCCAGCTTTTTTGCAGACTGGTTTCGTCCCTTAGCCTGAGCGGGTTTTGGCAGCGACTGCAGTACTCATCCTCTATCAGGTTGAGTTTCTTGCAGGCAGGGCAGGTGCACAGGCCCATGTCTTTGCCCTGGATCTGCTTTCTAGCTTTCATCGAGAAAACTCCACATATGCTCCAGGTTATATTCGCGCTGCAGGAAGAGAGTCACTAAAAACAGCATGGTAAAACAAAAGGTTCCCATGCCAAAGTAAACATCGGAGAAGTCGGACAACTGAAAGGCGGAAACCAGGAAACTGATCACATAAATTTCCAGCATGGTCATTTGCGACAGCAGGCCTTGCTTCTTGAGCAGCCAGGTGAGAACCCCTCGCCAGAAGTGATGCTGCACCAGACCTGTCTTGATGATCAGTACCTGAACAAAAATCGACAGATTGAGTACTCCTGGGGCTATTACTGCCGCCACCAATACGGCAATCCCCACTATCCAATAACCTTGGTCAATTACCGCCAGGGCACCTTGGTATGCGGTCGTGGTTCTGACACTGCCGAGAAAGTGCATTTCCAATACAGGCAGCAGCATGGCGGGCAGATAAAACAGCAGGGCACTGATACATAACGCCAGCATGCCATTGATAGAACAATAGGGCGCATCATAAAGCGCTGTATGGCATCTGGGACAAAGCGCTCTGACGCCGGAGGGCAAGGCGCGTTTACTCACAGCCAAATCACAGGCGCGACAGAGCACTAAGCTGCAGTCCGGTTTGTTGTCGCTTGGAGTATAAGCTTTCAAATGCTGGATATGTCCTGTTCTGGCCATGGTGACCCAAGCTTAGTCGTCAACACACTAACTGCGTTGCGCGTGGGTCCATTGGAGTTAATCGACAAAACAAACTCGCAAATACTATCAGAAAGAGCGCGTCTCTTGCATCTATAGCGCATTTTATGTCACTCTATGTACTGTATATTTAAACAGTGTGAGGAAGGTCATGGCCGTTATAACTCAGTACGTTGTGGTCAGAGAAGGGGTTGAGAAGATGACATTTACATCTAAGAAGGAGGCAGACGCCTACGATAAGATGCTCGACATCGCGGATAACTTAATCCCCTTCATTCAAGCCAGTGAATTGGAACTGGATGATAATACAGCGGAAAAACTTGCTTTTTATTTAGCTTCTCATAAAGATACACTGGCGAATCTGCTCAAGGGCGCCCCGGTAAAAGCACCGTCCCCCGCCAAGAGCAGTAAGAAGAAGACAGAATCAGAAAAGGCATAACCCGGGAATACAGATGAAAGCTCAGTTTTACGATACGCTCAACCGTCAGGTACAGGCACTGTTTGCCGGTGAAGACGATGTCATTTGTGCCATGGCCAATTTCTCAGCTTTGCTGAATGAACACCTTGAAGACATCAATTGGGTGGGCTTCTATCTGCTTAAGGGCGAGCAACTGGTGCTTGGGCCCTTTCAAGGGAAACTGGCCTGTACCCGAATTCCAATGGGTAAGGGGGTCTGTGGCACCGCGGCCGCCAAAGGCGAGACTCAGTTGGTTGAGGATGTACATCAGTTTGCCGGACATATCGCTTGTGATGCCGCCAGCAACTCGGAAATTGTGATCCCTGTTTACCAAAAGGGCGAACTGATTGCCGTGCTGGATATCGACAGTCCCAGCCTGTCGCGCTTCGATAAAGAGGATCAAACCGGGCTGGAGACCCTGGTGCAGAGTCTGGAAAAGTGCTTATTTGGTTAATTCCCGTACAATCTGCCACAATTGGTGGTCGCATTAAGGCGCGTGCAGCTTATAATAGGCGGCCGCTTTGAGGGCCAAATGACCGTTTGTGGTGCTTGGCCGTATCAGGCTGAAATGTTAAGTTTTGTGTAATGCCTTTGGCAATGGCCGAATGCATGCTAATTTGTACGTTATCCCCCAAGGGGTTAACGAAGATGAACGACGCCGTGAGTACAGCAGACCTAACTGACCACTGACGTCCCCTGTTAACTGTGGAAGTAATGATGGAATCAACAGAAAAGTTGACCGACACCAACGCTATTCTGGCGTATTTGTATGAAACATTCCCTTTGTGCTTTATTGCCGAAGGAGAAACCAAACCACTGAAGATAGGACTGTTTCAGGATTTGGCTGAAAGGTTGGCTGATGATTCCAAAGTCAGTAAGACCCAACTTAGGGTCGCCCTGAGACGCTACACCAACAGTTGGCGCTATCTGAAGTGCATCAAGGAAGGTGCTCAGAGGGTGGATCTCGATGGTAACCCTTGCGGCGAACTGGACCCAGAGCATATTGAACATGCCAAGGCGACGCTGAAAGAGAGTCAGGAAAAAGCCAAGGCCCGCCGTGCTGCCGAGCCAGCCAAAGAAGGTGAAGCCAAAAAAGCCAAGCCTGCGCGTAAGCCTCGTCCTCAAGGGGACAAGCCCCGCAACGATCGCCCCCGCAGCGATAAAAAGGCGGCCCGTAAGCCTGGCAAGCCTGCCGCTCCAGCCGTGGAATTGGTACCAGCCGTATTGGAAGAGCTGAAACCTTCACAGCGAGTGAATGTCAAATTGGGTATGACACCGGTAGCAGGTGTGATCCTCGACATCAATAAAGAAGATGTTCACGTCCAACTGGATTCCGGCCTGTCAGTCAAGGTCCGCGTGGAACATATTCTGCTGTAAAATCATCAAATAGAAAGGAGTAACTTGCTGATGCGAAAATTTATTCTTGCTGCATCGATCGCCAGTGTCTTTATGGGATCCCAGGCGCTGGCTATCTCACCGGCAGTTCCGGTCAGCGAGTTACCCCATTTGCAACAGGAGCCGCAACACAAGGTTGCCAGTAAACGGATAACCGGCCTGTTCAGTCGCTCCCATTATCACAGATTCGATCTGGATGATGCCTTCTCGCAGCAGATCTTCAAACGCTTTCTTGAACAACTCGACTACCGCCGCAATGTATTGTTGCAGAGCGATATCGACAGTTTTAAGGTTTATGCCAATCAGTTTGACGATATGGTACGCAGCGGCGATCTGGAACCGGCGTACAAGATGTACGATCTGGTGCAGCAGCGCCGTTACGAGCGTTTTGCCTATGCCTTGAGTCTGCTCGACAAAGAGATGGACTTTAATCAGGCCGGCGATGCTTATGTCTTTGATCGTAAAGATGCCGCCTGGCCCAAAGACGAGGCCGAGCTCAACGAGCTGTGGCGTCAGCGGGTCAAGTACGATGCCCTCAACCTCAAGCTGACCGGTAAAGAGTGGCCGGAGATTGTTGATGTGCTGGGTAAGCGCTACAACAACGCCATCAAACGCTTGAAGCAAACCAACAGTGAAGACGTGTTCCAGGGGCTGATGAATGCATTTGCCCGCAGTGTCGAGCCGCACACCAGTTACCTGTCTCCCCGTAATGCCGAACGTTTCCAGATGGAGATGAACCTTAGCCTGGAAGGGATAGGCGCCGTATTGCAGATGGAAGATGACTACACAGTTATCAAGAGTCTGGTGGCCGGTGGTCCTGCTGCGCTGAGTGAGAAGCTGGCGCCTGAAGACAGAATTGTCGGTGTAGGTCAGGAAGGCAAGGAGATGGTCGATGTTATCGGCTGGCGTCTGGATGATGTAGTCGACCTGATCAAAGGCCCTAAAGGTAGCAAGGTGACTCTGCAGGTGCTGCCCAAGAAAGGCGGCTCCAATGCCAAACCCATCAATGTGACTGTGGTGCGGGACAAAATTCGTCTCGAAGACAGGGCGGCGACTTCCAAGATAGTCGAGCCGGAAACCGGTCCTTACGCTCAGCGTAAAATTGGTGTTATCCAGATCCCCGGCTTCTATATGGACTTATCCCGCGATGTGGCCAAGGAGTTGCAAACACTCAATGAAGCCAAGGTTGAAGGTGTGATTATTGACCTGCGTGGTAACGGTGGTGGCGCCTTGACCGAAGCGACTTTGCTTACCGGGCTGTTTATCGATCAGGGGCCTGTGGTGCAAATTCGTGACGCCAATGGTCGCATCAGCGAAAACCGCGACAACGACGGCAAGAGCTATTATGACGGTCCACTCACAGTGATGGTTGACCGTTACTCGGCCTCGGCATCGGAAATTTTTGCCGCTGCGCTGCAGGATTATGGCCGCGCCTTGATTATCGGTGAGTCTACCTTCGGTAAAGGCACAGTGCAGCAGCACAAGAGCCTTGGCCGTATCTACGACCTGTATGAAAAGCCGGTTGGCCATGTGCAGTACACCATAGCCAAGTTCTACCGTATTAATGGTGGCAGTACTCAGTTGAAAGGTGTGACTCCGGATATTCCGTTCCCCAGTGCGTTAGAGCCGGGGGAATATGGTGAGGCGGAAGAAGACAATGCACTGCCATGGGATAAGGTGCCTGTAGCCAAGTACCAGCCTTTGGGTGAAATCGGCGCAGAGATGGTCAGCAATCTTGCGAAACGCCACGAGAGTCGGATTAAGCAGGACGTCGAGTTCGGTTATATACTGCAGGACATAGGCGAGTTCAAGAAACACCATAAAGAGAAGAGTGTTTCTCTGGTGGAAAGTGAGCGCTTGGCCGAGCGGGATAAGGACGATCAGAAACAGTTGGCCCGCCTCAACGAACGTCGGGTTGACCATGGTCTCGAACCCTTGAAGTCTCTGGATGATGATGAAAATGTCTCCGAAGACGAGAAGAAAATCGAGACTCCGGATGCCTTCCTCGATGAAGCCGTCTATATCACTCTGGATATGGTGGACTATCAGAGATTGGCAAAAAACAGCGCAAATTGATGCTGGCTCCAGGAAACAAAAAACGCGCTGATTGCGCGTTTTTTGTTTGCTCCCAGCGCGAACAGAGGCAAGATCAGTCAACGAACTCAGCGACTGCCAGTGCCCAACGAATTAAGGATGACCTATGTCTGAAGCACAAACCATTTCCCCGCAACAACTGCAGGCCAAGCACCTGGCCGATTATCGTCCACCGGCGTTTTTGATCCCCGAACTGTCACTCTCATTTCAGCTTGAACCCAAGCAAACCCGAGTGACGGCCGTCAGCCGGGTAAAGCGCAACGGCAGTCACAATGAGCCTCTGCAGCTTGACGGTGACGAGCTGGAACTGGAGCAGCTGTTGGTCAATGGTGACCCGGCCGACTATCGCCTCGAGCCGGGTAAACTACTGCTTGAAACCGAACTCAACGAATTTGAATTGACTCTGGTGACTCGCATCAGCCCGGCCGATAACTCGGCACTGGAAGGCCTGTACATGTCCGATGGCGCCTATTGCACTCAGTGTGAGGCGGAAGGTTTCAGGCGCATCACTTATTTTCTCGACCGTCCCGATGTGCTGGCCAAATACCAGGTACGTATCGAAGCCGACAAGGCGTTTCCTTTCCTGCTTTCCAACGGCAACTTGCTGGAAAAAGGGGAGATGGCCGATGGTCGTCATTTCGCCGTCTGGAAAGACCCTTTCCCTAAACCCGCTTACCTGTTTGCCTTGGTTGCCGGTGACTTTGACCTGCTGGAAGACAGCTTTACCACCCGCTCCGGCAGAGAGGTCAAACTGCAGGTGTTTGTCGACAAGGGCAACCTGCACAAGGCCGGACACGCCATGGCTTCACTTAAAAAGGCGATGGCCTGGGACGAGTCACGCTTTGATATCGAGTACGATCTCGATATCTACATGGTGGTGGCTGTGGACTTCTTCAACATGGGCGCCATGGAAAACAAGGGCCTGAATATCTTCAACACCAAGTATGTGTTGGCGGATAAAGACACGGCGACCGATGATGACTTTCACGGTATAGAATCTGTGATTGGCCACGAATATTTCCACAACTGGACCGGTAACCGGGTAACTTGCCGCGATTGGTTCCAATTGAGCCTGAAAGAGGGCCTGACCGTATTTCGCGATCAGGAATTCAGCTCAGATCTCGGCTCCCGGGCCGTCAACCGTATTCATGCCATCAAGGTCATCAAGAACCAGCAGTTCGCCGAGGATTCTGGCCCGATGTCGCATCCTATTCGCCCCGAAAGCGTGATAGAGATGAATAATTTCTACACAGTCACTGTTTACAACAAGGGCGCCGAAGTGATCCGTATGATGCACACTCTGTTGGGTGAGCAGGCCTTCCAGGCGGGGATGAAGCTCTATTTCGAGCGCCACGACGGCCAGGCGGTTACCTGTGACGACTTTGTCGCCGCTATGGAAGATGCCTCAGGTAAAGATCTGACTCAATTCCGCCTTTGGTATAGCCAGGCGGGCACCGCTCAGGTGACAGTGACCGATGAGTATGAGGCAAGCACACAGACTTACCGCCTGCACCTCAAGCAGTTCACCCCAGTGCGCGCCGGTGAAGCGGCTAAGGCAGCGTTGCATATTCCGTTCAGCCTGGAACTGCTGGGCAATGACGGCAACGCCTTGGTCAACCAAGTGTTTGATTTTACCCAGGCCGAGCAGACTCTGGAGTTTAAGGATATCAGTGCCCGTCCGATCCCTTCGCTGTTGCAGGACTTTTCGGCGCCGGTGAAGCTCAAGTATGACTACAGCACAGTGCAGCTGCTCTGCTTACTGCGCCATGCCGGCAGTGAAGTGGCCCGCTGGGAAGCGGCGATGAGTCTCTTCAGCCGCGCTGTTTGGGCCAATGTGACTTTACTTGAACAAGGGCAGGGGATGCATCTGGATCCTCGTGTTGTCGACGGCTTCAGAGGCGTGATACTGGACGAATCCTTGGATAAGGGGCTTGCGGCCGAAATCCTCAAGCTGCTTTCAGTGTCTTCCTTGATTGAGCAGGTTGATAAGGTTGAATTGGATGCCCTGTTGCTGGCCCGCGACTTTGTGATTGAATCCATCGCCAGTGGCTGTGAAGATGAGCTGTTGGCCCGTTATCGTCAACTGCTGTCGCTGGATGATGCTGCCGCCCGCAGTTTGAAAAACACTCTGCTTTGGCTGCTGGCCAAAGTCTCTGATGAGCATGAGTCTTTGATTGAACAGCAGTTTGTCTCGGCCTCTGGTATGACAGATGCGCTGGGCGCGCTGCTTGCAGCCAACGATGCCAATTGTGATTGCCGCGATGCCCTGATGCAAGCATTCGAGCAGCGCTGGAACCAGACCCCTCTGGTGATGGATAAGTGGTTCAGCCTGCAGGCGATGGCGACAGATGATGAGGTGATCGCCAGACTCGAGACCCTGTTGCAACATCCGGCCTTCAGTCTGAATAATCCCAACCGGGTTCGTTCCCTGGTGGGCAGTTTTGCCGCGGCCAATGTGCGTCAATTCCACCGCCAGGACGGCAAGGGATATGTTTTCCTTACCGCCATGCTCAAACAGCTCAATAGCCTCAACCCGCAAGTGGCAGCACGGATCATCACTCCGCTGATCCAGTTTGCCAAGTTTGATGCCGGACGCCAGGCCAAAATGAAGGCTTGTCTGCAGGAGTTGTTGGCTATGCCTGAGCTGTCACGGGATCTTTATGAGAAGGTCAGCCGAGCACTGGAAGACTGAGCCTAAAGATGGAATTTTACTTTCGCCTCAACCTGAGTTATCAGGACTTTTTACCTTACTATCAAGGTATTGCCGAAAATGTTGAGGTCAGGGAGAAGGGTGGCAAGCTCCTCTGGATCAACGGCCGCCGTCTACGTCCTTTTCTGACCGCCGATGGCATTTACGGTGAATTCCATCTCAGATTGGACCGGGATGGAAAGTTCATTTCTCTGAAACAAGTTTAGAGTAATTACTTAAAACGGCCGACTTAATCAGTCGGCTGTTTTGTATCCAGGTAACAAAGGTTAATCCCTTGAAATCAATTGGGTTATATTTGTTAACTCCATCTATCCTCTCCACACTCGATAAAAATTTAAATTTCCACGCCTTTCCTGAACGACGGATCCGTCTTAAGTCCCCAAATCTGCACAATAAATTTCTCGGTCTCTGCCTTGCTCATCAGCATTAATTGCTGTAACAATGGTGTTGCCTGTGAGCTAACAAGATGTTGGTTGAGACTCCTATAACAAATAATCCAGCAGGTTACGGAGAAGCGATAAATGAAAACAGTGATAAACCGTTTTAACAAGTCGGCGCTCGCTTTGGGGGTGGCGTCGGCACTGAGTTTAGGGATGATCCCCAGTGTCGAAGCGGTGTCTTTCAAGTGGGGCGAAGTGGATGGCTCCTTTGATTCGACCTGGACCTTGGGCGCCAGTTGGCGCGTGGAAGGACGCGACTGGGATGGTCAGATAGGTAAAGTCAACCATCCAAGATTCGATTGGAGTGGCTATTCGGCTTTCACCGATACCAAGTACACGGCAGCCGAGATCTGGGCGCAGCCTGGTTCCTATTCCAGTAACAATGACTTGAGTAATCTCCTCTATTCCAAGGGTGATACCACCTCGGAAATCTTCAAGGGACTGCACGAGCTGTCGCTCAAGTATGAAAATTTCGGTATTTTCGCCCGTGGCATGTATTTTTACGATCGTAAATTGAACGACAGAATTTACGATTTTAATGACCCTCTTACCGGCAACCGCTACGACCCTTGCGCCGACAAGCGCGCTAAAGAAGTGCAGTGTAAGGATATCCGTCTGCTGGATGCCTTTGCCTATGCCAACTTTGATTTCAACGATGGCGCCAATCCGCTGACTATCCGTGTGGGTAATCAGGTGGTGTCATGGGGGGAAAGTACGCTGATTTCCCATGGTATTGCGGTGATTAACCCGGTGGATTTGAACATACTCAACGCGCCGGGCGCAGAACTGAAGGAAGCCTTTAGGCCGCAGGGTATGGTGTGGGCTTCTTTTGGTGTGACCGAAAACCTGTCGTTGGAAGCTTTCTATCAGTACGACTGGGAGCCTATCTGGGTTCCGACTCCCGGGTCGATTTTCGGCACCAACGACTTTGTCGGTTACGGTGGCTACAATCAAAACGCTCAGCTTGGTTTTAACGCCAATCCGGATATTAACCTCGATTTCTTGACCCTGGAATACAACCGCTTGTCCAACATGATAGCTTCAGGGCAGAGTATTCCGACCGAGCAGTTAGTGCAGATGGCGCTGGCTTACCCCACCAAGGTGACATTGGTGGAAGATGAAGCTGCTCCCAGCGATTCCGGTCAGTACGGTATTAAAATCGGGTACTACGCCCCGGAGCTGGGTGAAACCGAGTTTGGTTTTTATTACATGAATTACCATAGCCGCCGTCCGCTCATCAGTGGTACCACGGCGGATTTCAGTACTGGCGCACTGCTGTCTGATATGGCGGTTCTTGGGCAAAACGCCGGCAATATCAATCGCGACGTACTGTTGAGTCTGGATAGCTTCTCCAAGGCTCAGGTGGTTTATCCGGAAGATATTAAGCTTTACGGTTTTAGTTTCAATACCTTGATAGGTGATACCTCAGTGGCCGGTGAAATAGCGCACCGCCAGGATGAGCCACTGCAGATTGATGATGTGGAACTCTTGTTTGCCGCTATGCCACAACAGCTGGCCAACGCAGGGCTAAGGCCGGATCTTGATGGTTTGTCTCAGTACACTTCCCATGTCAAGGATGTTGGTCCGGGCGAGTACGCCGAGGGTTATATTCGTCTCGATACCACTCAGGCGCAGATGACTTTTACTCACTTGTTTGGCCCGACACTGGGTACCGATAATCTGGTGATGCTTGCCGAAGTCGGCGGGGTATGGATCCATGATATGCCGGGTTTCGATGAACTCAGACTCAATGGTCCAGGCACAGGGCGCAGCGGCGGCAATCCGAATATGCCAGGTATCATAGAGGCGTTGCACAATGGCCCTGAAACCAATCCGTTCCCGACAGATTTCGCTTGGGGTTACCGGATTGTCGCCAAGGCCGACTTCAACAATGTGTTCTCCGGCATCAATATGTCACCTCGAGTGATTTTCTCCCATGACGTTGACGGTATCACCCCAGATCCTATGTTCCTGTTTACCGAAGGTCGCAAGTCTGTGGCACTGGGACTCAGCTTTGACTACCAGAGCCGCTGGGGCGCGGATCTTTCCTATAACAGTTTCTTTGGTGGGGTAGGCACAACTAATGCGATGGCCGATCGCGATTATGTGTCTTTCAACGTTAAGTTTTCGATCTGATAAGGACAATAAAATGAGAACGATAGCTATATTGTCTGCCGCTGTGATCCTGGCTTTGGGGGCCACCACAGCTGTAGAAGCCAAGGTTTCCGAGGCCGATGTGGCCAAACTGGGGACCAGCCTGACACCACTCGGTGCTGAAAAGGGCCCTAATGCCGATGGCAGTATTCCTGCTTGGGACGGCGGTATTACCACGCCTCCTGCCAGTTATAAAAAAGGCATGCATCACCCAGATCCTTTCCCGGATGACAAGCCGCTGGTGACTGTCACCGCGGCCAACAAGGAGCAATACAAGGAGTTTTTGACACCTGGCCAGCTGAAGATGTTCGAAACCTATCCAGATAGTTTTAAAATGAACATCTATCAGACCCGGCGTACCGCTTCTGTGCCGCAGTTTATTTATGATGCCACCAAGGCCAATGCACCGAGAGCAACTCTTGTCTCTGAGGGCAATGGTGTCGATGGCGCGTCTATAGGTATTCCTTTCCCCATCCCTGCCAATGGATTGGAAGCCATCTGGAACCATATTCTCAGATTCCGCGGTGTCGATATTGAAATCGAACGTAATCAGGCGGCGCCTACTGCCAGTGGTGACTACACATTGGTGGAAATGGCCGAAGAGATACGTTTCGAATACTCTCGCCCTGAAGCGAACTTGGAAGAACTGAAAAAGAATAACATTCTGTTTGAGTTCAAACAGGTAGTTACCCAGCCAGCGCGTTTGGCCGGTACTGCGCTGTTGGTGAAAGAAACCATGGATCAGGAGAAGGAACCCCGTCAGGCCTGGACCTACAACACAGGGCAGCGCCGGGTGAGAAAGGCACCCAACGTGGCCTTCGATACGCCAGGTACGGTTTCTGATGGTCTGCGTACCACAGATGATTTCGATATGTTCAACGGCTCGCCTTCCCGTTACAACTGGGAGTTGCTGGGCAAGAAAGAGATATTCATTCCTTACAACGACTACCGTTTGCACTCGGATAAGGTCAAGTACAGTGATCTGCTCAAGGCGGGTCACTTGAACCCTGATTATATCCGCTATGAAAAGCATAGAGTCTGGGTGGTCAAGGCCAGCTTGAAAGAGGGCATGCGCCATATCTACAAGACCCGGGTCTTCTATTTGGATGAGGACTCCTGGCAGGTCTCAATCGCCGATCTGTACGACAATCGTGACGAACTGTATCGGGTTGCCATGGCGCATGGTTTGAACTATTACGAGGTGCCGACTCATTGGAGTACTCTTGAGGTGTATTACGATCTGCAGTCCCGTCGTTATATCGCCATAGGTTTGGATAATGAAGGCCGCATGTATGACTTTGATGCCAAGTTGTCCGAGGCCAACTTTACCCCGGCCGCGCTGCGCCGCGAAGGAATACGTTAAGCGCTCGTCATCAGTAATGGGTGGCTGAGGTCACCCAGTAGGCAATTCCAGGGGCGCGTGCGCCCCTTTCAACCCTAAGGAAGTCTGTAATGTCGTATCGCATGCTTCAAGCAGCGGCTCTGGGCCTTGGCATACTCACATTCCAGGGCGCAATTTCGCCCCTTCACGCCGAAACGCAATCTGCAACCTGGGCTCTGACCGGCCAACTGCAGCCTTTGGCGGTTCACTCTTTGATGTTGGATATTGCTCAGGCCGGCAGCACTATGGTCGCGGTCGGTGAGCGGGGTCATATCTTAAGGCTCAGCGCCGATGGCAATCAATGGCAACAGGTGGCGACACCGAGTCAGGCGCAGTTGACCAAGGTATTTTTTCTCGATGCCAACCATGGCTGGGCCGTGGGCCATGATGCCATCATTCTTGCTACCCAAGATGGCGGACTCTCCTGGCAGCAACAGTTCAGTTCGCTAGAGCTTGCCCGGCCCTTACTGGATGTCTGGTTTGCCGACTCGCAAAACGGCATAGCCGTTGGCGCCTATGGTCTATTTCTGCGCACCACAGATGGTGGCCAAAGCTGGCAGAAAGAATTTCATCCCGAGCTCTTGAGCCAAGATGATGCCGACTATCTGGCGGATCTCAAACAGCAGGATGAAGAGGCCTATCAGGCCGAATCCGACTCAATTTTGCCCCATTTCAATCGGGTCATTGCCCTTGAAGACAAGCGCTTGCTTATGGTCGGGGAGCTGGGGATGGTAGCCATTTCCGAAGATGGCGGCCGTTTATGGCAGCGTCTGGAGTTTATTTATGACGGCTCTTTGTTCAATGCCATAGAAAGGGATAAACAGCTCTATGTGTTTGGTCTGCGAGGGCATGCCTTCAGCGCACCGGAAGATATGAGTCAGTGGCAGGAGATAAAGATGCCGCTTGAGTCGACCCTCAATGCGGCAGCGCCGGTCAAAGGGGGCCTGCTGCTGGTCGGCAATGGCGGCGCCGTAATTCGTTTGGATAACAATTTACACGCTGAGCTGGTGACCCAGCGCAGAGGGGAAAATTTATCGGCAGTTGCCGTTGACCCCAAGGGCCGGTTATGGATAGCCGGGACCAAAGGGCTTTTCGAACTAAAACAACAATAAAGGGCCATTATTATGTTAGACAGACTGGTCAATGGGATTGAGAGTTTTCTCTTTCGCAATCGTATCGGAGTGATACTGCTGTTTGCGCTGACCACGGTATTTCTGGGCTTTCAGGCCAGTCAGCTGAAAATGGATGCGGCATTTGTTAAAAACATTCCACTGCATCACCCCTATATGCAGACCTACCTCAAACACCAGAAGCAGTTTGGCGGCGCCAACTCCATCATGGTGGCGGTAGAAGACAGCAGCGGTAATATTTTCAATCCGGCGTTTTTCGACACCCTGAAGAATGTGCATGATCAACTGTTCTTTATTCCCGGGGTAGAGCGCTCTCAGGTGAAATCCCTGTTTTCTCCGTCGACACGTTTTACCGAAGTGGTGGAAGACGGGTTTGCCGGTGGGCCGGTGATCCCGGCGGATTTCAGCACGACAGAAGCCGGGCTTGAGCGGGTCAGAGGCAATATCGAAAAGGCCGGCATAGTCGGCCGTCTGGTGGCAGAGGACTACAGCGCCGCCATGGTGACGGCGCAGCTGATGGACTTTGATCCGCAAACCGGCGAGCCTCTGGACACTTTGGCGTTTGCCGCCCAACTGGAAGAACAGCTCAGAGGCCAGTTTGAAAAAGATGGCATCAAGATTCATATCATAGGCTTTGCCAAGATGGCCGGCGATGTGGCAGACGGAGCCAAAGGGGTACTGCTGTTTTTCCTGATAGCCATTTTGGTCACCGCCCTGATGGTGTATCTCTTCTCCCGCTCCATGGTGTTAACCTTGCTGCCCTTGATGTGCAGCTTGATTGCCGTGGTCTGGCAGCTTGGCCTCTTGACCGTGGTGGGCTTTGGCTTGGATCCCATGTCGATTCTGGTGCCATTCTTGGTGTTTGCTATAGGTGTCAGCCACGGGGTACAGATGATCAACGCCATCCGCAAACGGGTTGCCGATGGCCTGAGTACCAAGGTGGCGGCGGCTTCGGCGTTTCGTAGTCTCTTGGTGCCGGGCGGGGTCGCCTTGCTGTCGGATACCATAGGGTTTATGACCTTGCTGGCAATCGATATCGGCATCATTCGCGAGCTGGCTATTTCCGCATCGCTTGGTGTGGCGGTGATCATCCTGACCAACCTGGTGCTCTTGCCTCTGGTGATCTCCTTCTTCCAGATAAAGGCCGCGAAAGCGGATGCTGGCACCGAGGCCAAGACAGCGGCCTTTTGGCACAAGCTCACCTGTTTTGCCACCCCAAAATATGCTGTGGTGGTGGTAGCTGCCACTGCACTGCTTTATCTGGGCGGGTTGCAGCAAGCCGGCAAGATGCAAATCGGCGATCTTCAGGGCGGAGCACCGGCGCTGCATCAGGACTCCCGCTATAACCAGGACACCTTCTTTATTACCGATCATTTCTCTATCACCACAGACGTGATGAGTGTGATAGTGGAAGCCTATCCCGAGGCCTGTACCTATCACTCGGCGCTGGAGAAGATTGACAGGTTCGAATGGTTGGCGCGCAACACCCCTGGGGTTGAGTTTACCGCCAGTATCGCCTCGGTGGCACGCCAGGTGAATGCCGGTTTCAACGAGGGTAGCCCCAAGTGGCAGGTATTGCCCAGGAGCCCGGCCAGCCTGGCACAGTTGGTGTCACAAATTCCTACCAGCACAGGTCTGCTGAACGGCGATTGCTCTGTGATGCCTGTTTATCTGTTCCTGAAAGATCACAAGGCGGAAACCATAGAGCAGGTGGTGAGCAAGGTGCAGCTGCTGGCCGCTGAAATGGACGACGACAAGCTGAGTTTTAAACTCGCCTCCGGTCCGGTGGGGGTGATGGCGGCAACCAACGAGGCGGTGGCCGAAGCGCAATTGCCTATGATGCTGTATGTCTATGGCGCGGTGTTTATCCTCTGCCTGATAAGCTTCCGCTCACTGAAAGCCACGGTTGCAGTGATTCTGCCTCTGTATGTGGTATCGACACTGGCACAGGCACTGATGACCTGGTTGGATATAGGCCTGACGGTGAGCACCTTGCCGGTTATTGCCCTCGGGGTGGGTATCGGGGTGGACTATGGCATCTATATCCTGTCGACCATGGCCGTGAAACTGCGTGATGGTATGGCAGTACAGCAGGCCTATTTCGAAGCCTTGGTGGAGCGGGGCAGTGCGGTCATCTTCACCGGCCTGACCCTGGCTATCGGGGTGAGCACTTGGTTCTTCTCCGCACTTAAGTTCCAGATGGATATGGGAATTTTGCTTACCTTCATGTTTGTGGTCAACATGCTGGGGGCCATAATTATCCTGCCTGCGCTGGCGGCACTTTTCTGGCGCAAACACAGTTAGTGATGGGGGCAGGGGAAGAAGTTTCTCCTGCCCTTGCTGCATAGTTAGTCTGTTATTCCGATTACTTCTTCACCACTCCCTTCAATATCCCGTCATTGCTGGATTTGTACAGGATGTACCACTAAAATTTTGCTCGAATTATGGTGTGTTTAGTAATACACTGCGCGGCATGACCTCGGTCACAAAAAATTCAGGCCCGGGTCATTCGACGAAGCATCCATATAATGAAAAAAGCGCTGCCATAGACGCTTAAGGAAACAGCAAAATGGCCTTGAAAGATGCAATGCCTTCAGTACTACTTGAAAAGGTAGTCAGTTTAATCCACTCCAAAGTCCCTAAAACACAAGCAAATCAGGTGGAACAGTTCGCCACCTGCCTCTACGCTCACATGTCTAAGGACGATCTCCTGGCCCGTAACGATAGCGATCTCTACGGTGCCGTCCTGAGTCTTTGGAATGCTCTGAACAGCACGCCTTGTGGGGAAACTCACTTAAGGGTATTCAACCCAAGCCAAGCCAAGCACGGCTGGCAATCAACCCACTCCATCATAGAAGTTGTGCAGCCCGATATGCCCTTCCTGGTGGATTCTGTGGGTATGGCTCTCAACCGTTTGGGGATCACAGCTCATATGATGTTGCATACGCCGCTGGCCATTGAGCGCCAGGGCACAGACATCAAGCGGGTCAGCTTTGTTAACGACAGCAAGGAAGACAGCGACAAGGTTGCGGTATTCCTGATTGAAATCGACCGCCAAAGCAGCGACAAGGACATAAAACAACTCGAAAAAGAGATAGAGTCCGTGCTCGGTGATGTGGCCGCCGCCGTCAATGATTGGCGCGCCATGTCCGATAAGCTGGCTGAAGTGGTTGATGAGTTGCCAAAGCGCCCGTTCCCCGGCGATAAGGCTGAACTTGAAGAAGCGATTCGCTTCCTTGGTTATTTGAACAACCATCATTTTACTCTGATGGGTTATCGTCGCTACGACCTGCGTAAAGTAGAGGGTGATGTTGAGCTGGTGCCGGATATGGCAAGCAGTCTGGGCTTGATGAACAAACCCGGTAAGGCGCAGCCAGAGCACGGTTTGATGCTGTCTTCTTTCTCTGAATCGGCTCGCCGTGAAGCGCTGGACAACAGCCTGCTTATCCTGACCAAGAGCAGTGCCAAGAGCCGGGTTCACAGACCCGCCTATGTCGACTATATCGGCGTCAAACGTTTCGATGAGGCCGGTAATGTCGTCGGCGAAGACAGATTCATCGGCCTGTATGCCTCCAACCTGTACAACCGTAGCCCGAAAGAGATCCCCCTGCTGGCCGAGAAAGTCCAGCGGGTGATGGACAAGTCAGGACTGGCACCGCGCTCCCACGACTATAAAGCGTTGATGAATATTCTGGAAAATCTGCCAAGGGACGAGATTATTCAGGCAAGCGTCGAAGAGTTGTCGCACATGGCGCATGGCGTGTTGGAGATGCAGGATAGAGATAAACTTAAGCTGTTTGTCCGTAAAGACGGTTTCGGCCGCTTCCTGTCCTGTTTGGTGTATGTCTCCAAAGACAGATATAACACCCGTCTGCGTGAAGATACCCAAAGGATCTTCGCCCAAACCTTTAACAGTAATGAAGAGGTGGAGTTTACCACTTACTTCTCCGAGTCGAGCTTGGCCCGTACCCACTACATAGTTAAAGTCGACAACAACAATAATTTGGAACTCGATGTGGCTGCCATAGAAAACAATCTGATTGAAGCCGCTCGCTCATGGGAAGATAAACTTCAGAGCGCGCTCAACAATTCACTGGGTGAAGAGCAGGGCACTCGCCTGTTCAAGCGCTATCTGACCGCATTCCCGCAGAGTTACAAAGACGATGTGTTGCCTACGTCGGCCGTGGTGGATCTGCAACAACTGGAAGCGCTGGACGACGACCATAAGCTGGGCATGTTGTTCTATCAGCCACAGGAAGCGGCGCCCGGCAGCAACAAGGTACGTTTGAAGCTGTTCCACAAGGATGAGCCTATCCATCTGTCGGATGTGCTGCCTATGCTGGAAAACTTCGGTCTCAGGGTGATCAATGAGCGTCCCTATGAAGTGAAGAGCACAGATGGCGCAACCTTCTGGATCCTCGACTTCCTGATGACAGTACAGGGCGGCGCCACTGAGAACCTGGCAGACAGCCAGGACAGATTCCAGACCGCGCTGGCTCAGGTTTGGCAGAAAAAACTGGAAGACGACGGCTTCAACCGTATGGTGCTGGCTACCGGACTTTCCGGCCGCGAAGTGTCAGTGCTGCGCGCCTATGCCAAGTATATGCGTCAAATAGATGCGACTTTCAGCCAGGCTTACATCGAAGAAACCTTCAGCCGTTATCCGCAGATTGCCGATTCGCTGGTGAAGATGTTTATTCGTAAGTTCAATCCCAAGCTGAAGACCCGCACACTGGACAAGTTTATCGAGCAGATCAATCTGCGTCTTGATGATGTATCCAGTCTGGATGATGACCGTATCATTCGTCGCTATCTGGATCTTATCAACGCCACGTTGAGAACCAACTTCTATCAGCAAGATGCCGCCGGCCAGCCGAAGGATTATATCTCCTTCAAGTTTGCCCCCAACCAGATCCCTGAAATGCCCAAGCCGCTGCCGAAGTTTGAAATCTTCGTTTACAGCCCAAGGGTTGAAGGTGTGCATCTGCGTGGTGGTAAAGTTGCCCGTGGTGGTCTGCGCTGGTCTGATCGCCGTGAGGACTTCCGTACCGAAGTGCTGGGTCTGGTGAAGGCGCAACAGGTTAAGAACACTGTGATTGTGCCCGTAGGTGCCAAGGGTGGCTTTGTTTGTAAACAACTGCCGACCGAGGGCGGCCGTGAAGCCTTCTTCACCGAAGGTCAGGAATGCTACCGGATCTTTATCCGTGGTCTGCTGGATATCACAGACAATATTGTCAACGGTGACCTGGTTCCTCCTGTGGATGTGGTTCGTCACGATGAAGACGACCCTTACCTGGTGGTCGCTGCCGATAAGGGCACGGCGACCTTCTCTGACACAGCCAACGCCATTGCCATCGAATATGGCTTCTGGCTGGGTGATGCCTTCGCGTCCGGTGGTTCCAACGGTTATGACCACAAGAAGATGGGCATCACCGCCCGCGGCGCCTGGGAGTCGGTGAAACGTCACTTCCGCGAAGTGGGTATCGATTGCCAGACTACAGATTTCACCTGTGTGGGTATAGGTGACATGGCCGGTGATGTATTCGGCAACGGCATGCTCTTGTCTGAGCACACCCAGCTGGTGGCTGCTTTCAACCACATGCATATCTTCATCGACCCAACGCCGGATTCAGCGACCAGCTTTGTTGAGCGTAAGCGTCTGTTTAATCTGCCTCGATCCAGCTGGGAAGACTATAACAAGGAGCTTATCTCAAAAGGCGGTGGCGTGTTTGCCCGTAGCGCCAAGTCCATCAGTTTGACGCCGGAAATCAAGAAGATGCTGGCGACCGACAAGGATGCTATGACGCCGACTGAGCTGATCAAATGCCTGCTGAAAATGCCGGTTGACCTGATCTGGAACGGCGGTATCGGTACTTATGTCAAAGCGAGCAGTGAAACCCATGCCGAAGTCGGCGATCGCGCCAACGACGGTTTGCGGGTCAACGGTGGCGAGCTTAAGGCTAAGATCATAGGTGAAGGCGGTAACCTGGGCTGTACTCAGCTTGGTCGTATCGAATACGCCGCCAATGGCGGTCGTATCAACACCGACTTTGTCGATAACGTGGGTGGCGTGGACTGTTCGGACAACGAAGTTAACATCAAAATTTTGCTCAACGCCCTGGTGGCCGAAGGTGAGATGACCCTCAAGCAGCGTAACCGCCTGCTGGAAGAGATGACAGATGAAGTTGCTCAGATAGTACTGCAGGACTGTAAAGATCAGACTCGCACCATCTCTGTGACTCAGGTGCGCGGCGCCGAGCAGCTCAAAGAGCAGATCCGCTTTATCAACTACCTGGAAAAAGAAGGTAAGTTGGACCGGGCGCTGGAATTCCTGCCTACAGAAGAGGAGCTGTCCGAGCGTCTGGCCAGCGGTCGTGGTTTGACCCGTCCTGAGCTGTCGGTATTAGTGGCTTACGCCAAGATGGTGCTCAAGGAGCAACTGCTGACACCTGTTATCACAGATGACGCCTGGTTGAGCCAACTGCTGGTGGATTACTTCCCTGGCAAGCTGCAGCAGAAGTATGCCGACAAGATGACTCAGCATCCGCTGCGTGGTGAGATCATTGCTACCTCGCTGGCCAATGAACTTGTTAACGATATGGGGCTCAATTTCGTCCAGCGTATGCAGGATGAGACAGGCGCCTCAGTTGCCGATGCCGCCATTTGTTACACTATGGCTCGCGAAGTGTTTGGTTTGGCAGATTTAACCAAAGCCATTACTGACTTGAACGGCATAGTACCCGCGGTTGTTCAGGGCGAGATGCTGCACCAGCTGCGCCGTAACATGCGCCGTGCCTGTCGCTGGTTCCTGCGTAACCGTAGCCGCGCCATGAGCATAGAGCAGGTTGTTGCCTTCTATAAGCCGGTGTTCGACGAGCTGAAAGCCAATATCCGCTCTTATCTGGTAGCCGATGAGCTGGCGGGTATTGAAGAGGATATCGCCGCACTGGAAAAAGAAGCCGTGCCTCATGAGGTGGCCAGTCTCGTTGCCAACATGAGTACGCTGTTCTCGGCACTGGATATCGCTCAGATAGCTCAGCTGGAGTCCAAGCCGGTTTCACTGGTGGCAGAAACTTACTTCAAGTTGGGCGCCAGAATCGATCTGCACTGGTTCCTGGAGCAGATCGGTGGTCAGCCGGTGGCCAACCACTGGCAAGCACTGGCCAGAGCAGCCTTCCGTGAGGAGCTGGATTGGCAGCAAAGAGCACTGACATCGGCGGTACTGCGCAGCTGTACCGACAGCTGTGAGTCCGATGCCATTATCGAACAATGGGTCGAACTCAATCAGGGCTTGCTGGAGCGCTGGTTCCACATGCTGGCTGACTTCAAGACATCGCAAACCCATGAATTTGCGAAGTTCTCAGTAGCGCTACGTGAACTGAATCTGCTGATCCTGCACTGCGAAGGGCAGAAGTAAGCTATTATAACAATAAGAGCCCTGGCAAACGCCGGGGCTTTTTTTAGGTCTAGGAGAAACCATGTTTTACAAACTCGCACAAAAAGTCATGTTTCAGATGGATCCTGAGCGCGCCCACAACTTTGCCATCAGTAGTCTCAGAACCACAGGTAACTCACCGCTGAACTGCTTTTATGCGCAGCATCTTGCCCCGGCCCCGGTCGAATTCATGGGGCTGACATTCCCTAATCCCGTCGGTTTGGCCGCCGGTATGGATAAAGATGGTGAATGTATCGATGCCTTTCATGCCATGGGATTTGGTCATATTGAAGTGGGAACTGTGACCCCAAGACCGCAACCCGGTAACGATAAACCTCGGCTTTTCCGGATTAAGCCGGCCAAGGCTATTATCAATCGCATGGGCTTTAATAATCTCGGCGTGGATAATCTGGTGGCTAATCTCAAGGCTAAAAAATCCAATGCCATGGTCGGTGTCAATATAGGTAAAAATAAAGATACACCGGTAGAGCAGGGGAAAGATGATTATCTGATCTGTATGGACAAGGTTTATGCCTATGCCGATTACATCGCGGTTAATATTTCTTCTCCCAATACACCCGGTTTGCGTACCATGCAATATGGCGAATTATTGGACGACTTGCTGGCGAGCTTAAAAAACAAACAAACTGAACTGGCAGAAAAGCATGGCAAGTATGTACCCATAGCATTAAAAATAGCGCCGGATCTAACCGAAGAAGAGATCGAAAAGATCGCCGAGTCATTATTGAAACATAAGTTTGATGGTGCCATAGCGACCAATACCACTTTGACCCGTGATGGGGTCAGTGGCCTGGCCAACTCCAACGAGACAGGTGGCCTCAGTGGTAAGCCGCTGAACAAGTTGTCGACCAAGGTGATCAAATATCTGGCGCAGTGTTTGAAAGGTGAGATCCCGATCCTGGGGGTAGGCGGTATTAATAGCGCCGAGGATGCTCTGGATAAATTGGATGCAGGAGCAAGCATGGTGCAGATCTATTCCGGCTTTATCTATCAAGGGCCAAAATTAATTAAAGATATTGTTGACGCCTATAGATCCAAATGAGCTAAAAAACACTCAAAGGGATCGCAATTGCGATCCTTTTTTATTTGAATTGATCGTTTTTCGATCTAAAGGATCTGTCTAAGATATTGTTATCTCAATCTAATATCTAAAACTTTTTTTGATATTGGGTAAAATATCATCTATTATTCCGTTTGTAATAAATCACAGGTCTTATTGGATTGCGTTATGTTATTAATGCCAAACAGAGATTGGCAATGGAGATATAACGATTCGTATGGTGTCCTTAGCGTATCGTTAGGTTCGGAAATGGAATTTCTGACTCCTTATAAAGCCAAGACTTTGATACCGGATGCAATGAAAGAAGCAGAATTTAGCGTCGAGCACGCCAAGTTCTATATTGACCTGCTTGATCGTCTAACCAAATCACTGTCATTGACGGATGCACAAGTGGTTCAACTGGCATTGAATGCTACCGCTGCTCACTTTATGCAAAAACCGCAGATGCCTAAGTCATGGTTCTTCGACACCAGTGCTGTCTGTGTTTACAGTGAGCCGGGAAAGATGTTTGATCTCAAATGTCGTGGAGAGCGTGTGCTGGTGATGGTGGTTGAGACCGGGCTGCAGGCTTCTTTGGTAATGATGTTGGCCAACGAATGTCGACTCAGCGATGTCAAAACCCTGACCCGCTTTGAAACCATCAAGGTGATGCACGATCGTCTGCATCCGCTCAGGGCACAGCAGCAGATAGTTGCTGCCTGACAAAGGTTGTCAGCGAGTATGAACGGGGCCTATGGCCCCGTTTTTGGTTTGTCTTCAGCCTGAGAATGTCTGGCTCAAGTGGTCAATCAAGGCCCTGAGTGCCACCGGCATATGCTCTCTTGAGCTATAGAGAGCGTAGGCCGTCATGACTCTCGGTGTCCAATCCGGCAGCAAGCATTGCAAGCTGCCATCTTTGAGTGCCTCAGCCAGCAGATAATCGGGCAGTTGGGCGATACCGCTGCCGGCCTGAGCCGCCCTGAGTAACACTGTCGCTTCATTGGCCACCAGTTGGCAGTTGACCGCCACAGATTCGTTCTGCCCTCCCTTGGAAAGATGCCAAAGATTGCGATTGAAATGGCGGTAGCCAAGGCACAGGTGTTGGCGAAGATCCCTGGGGTGCTGCGGCGCCGAATACTGTTTGAGGTATTCAGGAGAAGCCACCAGCTGCGAATTCACCTTGATAAGCGGCTTGCCAATCAACAAGGGATCCGGGCTTGAAGCAATACGGATCACAAGATCGACCCTTTCCGCCACCAGATCCACAGCGCGATCGCTCACATCCAACTCGATTTCCACCCCGGGATTAAGCCTGATGAATTGCGCGAGGCTCGCTGCCAGTCGTGCATGTGCGAACGACATACTACTGCTTATTCTCAGTTTGCCGGTCAATTGTCTGCGTCTCTCGCTTAGGCTGATTTCCAGTGCCTCACGGGTCGAGAGTAGCTGGCGACAATATGTCAGGCACTGATTCCCGGCATCTGTAAGGGTTACACTGCGGGTGGTGCGATTGAGTAATCTGGCGCCCAACCAATCCTCAAGCGCCTTGATATGGCGGGTTACCATGGCGCGCGACATCTCAAGCCGCTCGGCGGTAGCGGTAAAGCTGCCACTGGCGGCCAGATCCACAAAAACTTCGGCGGCGGTCAATCTGTCCATCTGCGATTACTTGTCCGGATTGTGCAACAATATTGCGCAATTTTAGCCGTATATCTGCATTAATTGAAATCATAAACTGGCCAACGTTGAAATTCACCGGAGTAAAACCATGCTTAAATCACTCGTATTGGCTGCCAGTTTAGTGTTGCCATTTTCTTTACACGCCGAATCGGACGCCCTCGACTTCAAAGTCTATAACGCCGACGGTAACAGCTTTCATGTCAACGCTACCCTGATAACCGGTGACAAGGAAGCCATTTTGGTTGACACAGGCTTCACCCGCGCCGATGCCTTGCGACTGGCCGCCGAGGTTCTGGACAGTGGCAAGCAGTTGACCACGGTATTCGTCAGCCAGGCGGATCCTGACTATTACTTCGGGGTTGCCACACTCAAACAGTTTTTCCCTAAAGCAAAATACCTGACGACCCCGGCGGTGCACGCACAAATTTCGGCCAAGCTGGAAGACAAGCTGAGCTTTTGGATCCCCAGAATGGGTAGCAATGCCCCCCTCAAGGCGCAGCTGCCAGAGATATTTAAAGGCAGTCAATTAATGCTTGAAGGCAAGGTGATTGAGATTAAAGGTGACCAGGGACTGCTGGCTGACAGGCCATACCTCTGGGTACCTTCCAGCAAAACCATTCTCGGCAATGTGGCCGTCTCCGGAGGCTTGCACCTGTGGATGGCTGATAGTCAGAGCCAGAGTGAGCGAGCGGCCTGGAAGGCGCAGCTTGCGGAAATGGCGGCGCTTAAACCTGCCAAGGTGATCCCCGGGCACATGTTGTCTGAATCTTTTCTCGAGCAGGACAATATTGCCGCGACACTCAAGTACCTGCAGGATTTCGAACAAGCCGAAGTCGACACGCAAACCAGCGCTGAGCTTATTGACACCATGCAGCGTCTGTACCCGAATGCCGGGCTTGCTATGGCATTGGAGATAGGTGCCAAGGTCAGCAAGGGCGAGATGAAATGGTGAGGCTGCACTACTTTTTTGACCCCTTGTGCGGCTGGTGCCATGGTGCGGCGCCCCTCATTCATGCCCTGAGTGCCAGACTCCCGATAGTATTGCACGCCGGCGGCCTGATGGAGGCAACAAGAATAACGCCCGGTCTCAGGCAACATATCCTCAGCCACGACAGCAAAATTGCCAAGCTGACCGGGCAGCCCTTTGGCGACGATTACACTCAGGGTTTGCTTCAATGTCCTGACGCCGTGTTGGACTCGGGACCGGCCATTGCCGCCATCCTGCTGGCCGAAAAGGCGGCGGGGCAGGGATTGGCGCTGCTGGAGATATTGCAGGGTGGCCATTATGTTCAGGGGTTAAGGCTTGCCGAGCCTGAAGTGTTACTGCAACTGCTGATGGAGCTGCCGAGTCTCCAGGCGCTGGGGCGCGAGAAATTGGCTAGCGATCTGACGGCGGTTATGGACGCAAGCTCAACCGGGCAGATTTCGCCGCTGGCGAGCCACATCGCCCAGAGCCGGGCCATGATGGCAAAGCTCGGATTGGCAGGCTTTCCGTCGCTGGTTCTGGAAAGCGAAATCGGTGAGTGGCACCCTGTACCTTTGAACCGCTTCTACGGCCAGACAGAGGCAATGCTGGGTTGGTTTGACTCAAGTTTTGCCAAACAGCTCTCTGGGATTGACGCCAAGAGAGATAATCCGAAAGCCGCGCCAAGCGCTCCGGCGGCTTGTATCCTGGGAGGCGGCTGCGATTAAGCTTTCCGCATGGATTTGAGCGGGCTTAAGGGCGTTGAAAGGGGCTGCAATCTTAGTCTTGGCTTGAGTAAAATGAGCATCGTAAGCTTGCGATAAAAGCTGACAGCAGAAGGGGATGAATACCTATTGGTTGTATTCATCCCTTTCTCTTTTTGCCTTTGTTCGTTGGTACTGTGCCACTGCCTTATGTTGGCTTTGCTTTAACCCTGTGCCGCTTTGGCCTGGGTGTGGCGTTTGGCCAGGTTGGCATGGATATCATCGAGGGACAGTTGCTGATCTTCCAGCAGTACCAAGAGGTGATAGAGGAGATCCGAGGCTTCATTCACCAACTCTTCGCGATCATGAGTGGCCGCCGCCAGCGCGGTTTCCAATCCCTCTTCGCCCACCTTCTGGGCAATGCGCTTGGTACCACGCTGAAACAGCGAAGCGGTGTAGCTCTCGTTGGGGTCTTCCTCCTTTCTGGAGGCTATAAGGCTTTGCAGGCGATTGATAAAGGGGTGCACTTCGCCGCAGGCCGGATTATCCCAGCAGCTGCCAGTCCCCTTGTGGCAGGTGGGGCCTATGGGGTTGGCCTGCAGCAGCAGGCTGTCGTTGTCACAGTCCACTCCTATGCTGACCAATTGCAGCAGATTGCCTGAGCTTTCACCCTTGGTCCAGAGCCGCTGTTTGCTGCGGCTGTAAAAGGTCACCAGGCCTTTGCTCAGGGTGACATCCAGGGCTTCGCGGTTCATATAACCCAGCATCAACACCTTGCCGCTGTGAAAGTCCTGCACTACGGCCGGCAGTAATCCCTGTTGTTTATCCCAGTCCAACTGTTTGAGCCAGTCGGCATTGTTTGTCTCGGTTGTCATATCAAATACCTGTATTGGGTTGTGGGGCTTATGGCATTAGCAGCGAATGGCGACGCCGCTTTGCTTGAGAAAGGCTTTCAGCGCCTGGATCTCTATGATCCCCTTGTGAAATACGCTGGCGGCCAAAGCGGCATCGACCTTGGCCTTGTCGAAGACCTCGAGAAAGTGCGCCATGGTGCCGGCACCGCCGGAGGCGATAAGCGGCACATCACAGACGGCTCTCACTTTGGCGAGCTGCTCGATATCATAACCCTGTCGCACCCCATCCTGGTTCATCACATTGAGGACGATTTCGCCGCAGCCCTGGCGCTGCACCTCTTCGACCCAATCCAAGGTGTGCCATTGAGTGTCGCGGGTCGCCGCTTCATCGCCGGTAAACTGTTTCACCTTATAGCTGTTGTCATTGGCATCGAAGAAAGAGTCTATACCCACCACTATGCACTGGCGGCCGAATTCATCCTGCAGCCTGCGAATAAGGCTGGGATCCGACAGTGCCGGTGAATTGATGGAGATCTTGTCGGCACCGAATGCCAGCAGCTCGCGTGCCTGGGCCAGGGTCTTGATGCCACCGGCCACACAGAAGGGGATGTCTATCTGCTGCGCCACCCGGCTAACCCAGGACTTATCCACCACCCGCGAGTGGGCGCTGGCGGTGATATCATAGAACACCAGTTCATCGGCGCCTTCGGTAGCATATCTGGCCGCCAGTGGCACGATATCGCCTATGGTTTCGTGGTTACGAAACTGCACGCCTTTGACCACCTTACCGTCCCGTACATCGAGACAAGGGACTATACGTTTTGCCAGCATGCGATCGCCTCCTCTACGCTGAATTCACCGGTGAGCAAGGCCTTGCCGATAATCAGGCCGCTGGCGCCGGAATCCCTGACCGCGGCCACATCATCCAGACTGGCGATACCGCCGGAGGCCTGCCAGGCGATATCGGGAAAGGTCTGCGCCAACTCGCGGTACAGGGCCGTGTTGGCCCCCTTCATGGTGCCATCACGACTGATGTCGGTGACCAAGGCATGTTTAAGGCCCAAAGGGGCAAACTGGGCCACCAGAGATTCCAGGGTTTTGCCACCGCCACTCTGCCAGCCGTGAACCGCCACTATTTTCTCGCCCGCGGCATTGATATTGACATCCAGCGCCAGACAGATGGCATCAGGGCCGTATTGCTCGAGCCAGGCGCCAACCAGTTTGGGCTCACGCACCGCCAATGAACCTATCACTACCCGGGAAACCCCGGCCTTGAATAGTTCATCAAGCTGACGCTGACTGCGCACGCCGCCGCCCACTTGAAGTGGTGTATCCAGGGCGGCCGCGAGTGACGCTATCAGGCTGCTTTGGCAGCGGTCAGGGTTCTTGGCGCCGGTCAAGTCCACCAGATGCAAGAGTGAAGCGCCCTGGGCTTGATAAGCGAGCAGTTGGGCTTCAGGTTGCAGATTGAAGCGGGTCTCCTGTTGGTAATCGCCCTGAAACAGGCGCACTACCTGACCTTCTATAAGATCGATTGCCGGTATAATCATGCTGCAGCTCCGTTAAAATCATCCTGGGTCAGAGTGAGAAAGTTAGCCAGGATAAGGCTGCCGATAGCGGCGCTCTTTTCCGGGTGAAACTGCACTCCCATAAAGTTGTCTTTGGCAATCGCGGCGCTGAAACGCTCGCCGTAACAGCATTCGGCTATGGTGGCCGCGGAAGGCGCGGCGCAAAAGGAATGGACAAAATAGCAGTAGCTGCCTTCATCGATACCGGCAAAAAGCGGGTGCGCCTGGCCGTTGGCATCAAGTATGGGGCTCAGTTGATCCCAGCCCATATGCGGACTGGGCAACCCCTTGCAGTCGAGCTGGCGTATAGTGCCCGGGATCAGTCCAAGACACTGGCATTCATCGGCATCCTCGCCACTTTCCTGCGAGCTGTCACACATGAGCTGCATACCGAGACACACTCCCAGTACCGGCTGTTTCAGCGCCTTGATAACAGGAATTAACTGCTTTTCAGTGAGCGCCGCCATGGCGGCTCTGGCTGTGCCCACACCAGGAAGCACCACTCTTTCGGCGCTGCGGATAACCTCGGCATCATCACTGATACAGACGTCGGCACCGAGGCGCTCAAAGGCGTATTTCACCGAGCTCAAGTTGGCGCAGTCGGTATCAATTATCACTGTCTTGGCGACGGCTTGGGTCATTACAACACTCCCTTACTGGAAGGCAAGGCATCGCCTTCAACCTTGATGGCCTGGCGCAGAGTGCGCCCCAGCACCTTGAACAGCGCCTCTACCTTGTGGTGGTCGTTGTCGCCCTCGCAGCCAAGGTGCAGGGTGCAGCGCAGGCCGTCGGCAAAGGAGCGAAAGAAGTGCGCTACCATCTCTGTGGCCAGCTCCCCGACCTTTTCCCGCTCAAATTCGGCGTTGAACTTGAGGAAGGGGCGGCCGGAGAGATCCAGCAGGCAGTCGCCGCGGGCTTCATCCATTGGCAGGGAAAAGCCGAAACGGGCAATGCCGCGTTTATCGCCCAGCGCCTGACGCAAAGCATCGCCCAGCGCCAGCGCGGTATCTTCCACACTGTGGTGATCGTCTATCTCCAGATCGCCGTCAACCTTGATTGCCAGTTTGAAATTGCCGTGAGTGGCAATCTGATCCAGCATGTGATCGAAAAAGCCTATGCCGGTATTGATGTCGCTGTTGCCGGCGCGGTCGAGATCCACCTCGACCCGAATGTCGGTCTCTTTGGTGGTGCGCACCACAGTTGCCTGGCGACCCCGGCTCAAGAGGGCATCACAGATATCGCCCCAGTTGAGCTTTTCCCTGTCATAGCGATAGCCGGTCAAGCCCATGGCCTCGGCCAGGGCAATATCGGTTTCCCGATCACCAATAACTGCCGAGCGGGTGAAATCCACCAGGCCCTGGGTCAGAAACTCTTTTACCAACCCGAGTTTGGGTTTGCGGCAACTGCAGTTTTCATCGTTGAAGTGAGGGCAAATCAACACCTCGCTGAAGTTGACCCCCTGGCTTGAAAAAATCTGCATCATCAGATTGTGGGGCGCATCGAAGTCTTCTTTCGGGAAGGAGGGGGTGCCCAGGCCATCCTGATTGGAGACCATCACCAAGCGGTAACCGGCGCTTTGCAGTTTGAGCAGCGCCGGAATAACGCCGGGTTCAAACACCAGCTTATCCAGTCTGTCCACCTGTTTGTCGGTTTGCGGCTCTTCAATAAGGGTGCCGTCGCGGTCGATAAAGAGTATTTTCTGGCTCATTGATGTTTCCTTGTGCCGGCCGCTGCCGGGCTGATTATTATCGTTATTGCATCTGGCTCAGGGCGGCGAGCAGCCGCTCGGTATCTGAGTCATCGCTGAAACTGAAACGTATGGCGTCGACAAGACGCGGATCCCGGTAGCTGCGGGCGACTATGCCAAAGCGCTGCAACTGCTCACGCACCTTGGGGGCATCGGCGAAATACGCCAGCAGATAGTTGCCGCCACTTGGCAGTACCCGGGCACCGAGTCTTTCCAGCGCCGCAGCCACTCTTTGCCCCTGAGTCTTGAGCAGCGCCACGTCGGCCAGCATTCTGGCTATGCCCTCAGGACTTAACGCCAAAGCCGCCAAGCGTGCCACAGGGACAGGTACCGGGTAGGGGGCCAGCACCTGTTTTACCATCTCGATAATGCCTTCATTGGCCAACATAAAGCCGCAGCGGGCTCCGGCCAGGGCAAACGCCTTGGAGAGGGTGCGCAGCACGACCAGGTTGGGATAACGCTTGAGCAAAGAGGCGGCGCTCAGCTCGGGGCTGAATTCAATATAGGCTTCATCCACTACCACTAGCGTGTCTGGCATGGCCTCGAGCACCCGCAGGATTTCATCCCGGCTTACCCAGGTGCCAGTGGGGTTATTGGGGTTGCAGATAAACAGCAGTTTGGCGCCTTGGGCCTGGGTTAACGATTTGGGCAACTGAAAGTTGTCATCCAACGACAGTGTCTTGACCTCGACATTGAAGGTCGCGGCGCTGATGGCGTACATGCCGTAGGTGGGGCCAAAGAGGGCGATGCTGTCAGCCCCCGGAGTGCAAAAGGTGCGGATCAGCAACTCTATCGCTTCATCGGCGCCGCGGCTGCAGATGAGCTGCAAATCTGTGACTCCGGCATAGGCGGCATAGGCGGCTGTCACCTCTGGCGGCTGGCACTCTGGATAGCGGTTGACCCGGTCGATATCCGTGTGGTTGAAGGGGGACTCGTTGGCGTTGATCCAAACTTCCCCTTGGCCGCCAAGGCGCCTGGCGCTTTGATAGGGTTCTAGTGCCAAAAGCTCGGGGCGGGCCAGAGTAGCGGCCAGCTCGCGGCTTTGGCGGGTAACGGCTGCAGTGCCGTTCTTTGGATCCTCTGTGGCGGTATTGATGGCTGCAGGCATGGTTGTTATTCCTCTACACTCGCCGACGGCGCGCTCAGTGATGAAACTCTCTCGGTTGAAGCTTCTGCTCCGGATACCCCAAGAGAGGCCAGACGCAGGGCAACGGCATTGCTGTGAGCGTCAAGTTGCTCCGCCTGGGCCAGGGTCATTACCGAGGGCCCCAAGGCGCACAGACCTTCAGCGCTCAGCTCCTGCACGGTAAAGCGGCGGCAGAAATCCGCCAGTGACAGGCTGGATACCGAGCGGCTGTAGCCGTAGGTGGGCAGCACATGGTTGGTTCCGCTGGCGTAATCACCCACAGATTCCGGGGTGTAGGGGCCGAGAAACACCGAGCCGGCGGCGCGAATTTGTGCCAGCAGCGCTCTTGGGCTGCGGGTCTGGATGATAAGGTGCTCGGGGCCATAGCGGTTGGAAACGGCTGCGGCCTTATCCAGTGAATCGAGCAGTAAAATACGGCTTTCGGCCAATGCCTGGCGGGCAATGTCGGCGCGGGGCAGGGCCGCAAGCTGCTTGTCCAGCTCTTGGATGACGGCTTTTGTGAGCGATTCACAACTAGAGAGCAATATCACCTGAGAGTCGGGACCGTGCTCGGCCTGTGACAAGAGATCGGCCGCAACAAAGGCTGGACTCGCAGTCTCATCGGCGATGACCAGCACTTCGGATGGCCCAGCCGGCATGTCGATACTGACTCGCGCCCTGGGATCCTGGGACAACTGGCGCTTGGCTTCGGTGACATAACGGTTGCCGGGGCCAAATATCTTATCCACCGGCGCTATGGTTTCCGTGCCCAATGCCAGCGCGGCAATGGCCTGGGCGCCACCGGATTGGTAAATCTCTTCGATGCCGCATTCGCTGGCGGCGTAGATGATGGCGCTGTCTATTGGTGCCGGGCTTATCAAGACCCGGCGGCGACAACCGGCGATTCGTGCCGGCAGCGCCAGCATCAACACAGTGGAGATCAGCGGCGCGCTGCCGCCCGGTATGTAGAGGCCGACGCTGTCTATGGGCTCACTTCGGAGCTCACAGCGCACTCCGGCCTGGGTATTGATATCCAAAGCCAGGGGTTGCTGCGCGCTGTGGAACACATCTATGTTGGCCATGGCGGTCTTGATGGCGTCTTTGAGCTCAGGGCTAACGTCCTGGGCAGCGGCCTTTATCTGCGCCTGACTGAGGGCGATATTCTCAAGGGGGATATTATCAAAGCGCTCGCTGTACTCCCTGAGGGCTTGGTCTCCCTTGGCGGCGACGGCCTCAATGATCTCGCCGACGCTTTGCTCGAGCGCTTTGCTGCTTACCAGAGAGGAGCGCTGGAGCGCGGCGGCCTGTTCGCTTTCGCTCAGTTTGTCCCATACCAGATACTGCATGCTTCACCCCATCATCTTTTCAATTGGCATCACCAGAATCGAGCTGGCGCCGAGCTTGGTCAGCTCTTCCATTGTGTCCCAGAATAGATCTTCTGTGCTGACCGCGTGGATGGCGACCCGGTTGCTGTCATCGTTGAGCGGCAACACTGTGGGGTTCTCGGCGCCGGGCAGCAGGGCAACAATCTGCTCCAGGGTTTCAGTGGGAGCGTGCAGCAGGATATATTTGCTTTCACGGGCACGGATGACGCCGTTGACCCGGCTCATTAGCTTGTCGATCAAGGCCTGTTTGGCCGGGGTTTGGGTTTGCTGTGATTGGATGACACAGGCCATAGAGCGGAAGATAACTTCGGTCTCGTACAAGCCATTGGCTTCCAAAGTGGCGCCGGTGGAAACCAGATCGCAGATCCCGTCGGCGAGTCCGGCACGGGGGGCCACTTCTACCGAGCCCTTGAGCATACAATCGCGATAACTTATGCCCTTATTTTGCATAAAACGGCGCAACAGGTTGGGGTAGGAGGTGGCAATTCGCAAGCCTTCCAGTGAGGCGGCGTCCTGATAAGGGAACTCACTGGGTACCGCCAGCGATAAACGGCAGGCGCCGAAGTCCAGTTGTCTGAGTTTGTTGCAGGCCGAAGGTTTGCCCAGTGTCTGCCGTTCTATCTGCTCCTCTTCCAGCACATTCTCGCCAATGATCCCCAAATCGACCACGCCATCCATGACCAGGCCGGGAATGTCGTCATCACGCACCCGCAGCAGATCCAGCGGCATATTGTCGGCGTGGGCTATCAGACGTTGTTCGTTGACGGTGAATTTTACGCCGCAGTTTTTCAGCAGTTGTTGTGATTCTTTCGAAAGCCGGCCCGATTTCTGGATGGCGATGCGCAGTCGATTTGAAGTCATAGTGGTCATTCCTGTTGGTCAATTCAATCTTGGTTAAAAACTCAAATCCGGAAACGAAAAACCCCCGGAATTCCTTCCAGGGGTTTTCAGATCTTATGAATCAACCGCCAGAAGGAATAAACCTTCGGCAGTCAGCTCCGAAGGCTACCGCTCGTGGTGGTGATGATGGATAGCGTTGCGAAGCTGTGTCATGTAATAAATCCTGTGATTTCACGCTGTAATTTGGCAGCGCATAAACATTCAATTCTGAGCCAATTCGGCTGGCGTGTTTTTAAGCTAATCCCTTTGGCTGGAATTTGCAACACCCAAAATCAAAAAATGTCTGCTGCTTGAAAAGGATTCATCAAGCGGCCCGCTTGGGCATAAGTTTGCGAATCGTTAGCTAAAGAGTTGGTGTAAGTGGCTATGTTAACTATGTCAGCTATATCAATGCCAACTATGCCAATGCCAACTCTGTCGGGTAGAGCGGCTTGGCGATAAGGTTTGTCCCTTGTATCCGTCACTCAAATAGCGATAATGCACGCCATACCCCAGGGCAAAATGGAGCACAATGCGTAATCGACTCGTCAGCGAAACGGCACTGGCCTTTGCCCCGGGCGGCCCTTTGGCCTCCAATATCAGGGGCTTCAAGCCTAGAGAGCAACAACTGGAGATGGCCAGCGAAGTGGCCCAGTTACTCCATGGCTCAAGCGGCGCTGCAGTGCCTTTGGTGCTCGAAGCCGGCACCGGGGTTGGCAAGACCTTCGGTTATCTGATCCCGGCGCTGCTCTCCGGCAAGCAGGTGATTGTCTCCACCGGCTCAAAGAACCTGCAAGAACAGCTATTCTATAAAGATCTGCCGGCCTTGCTGCAGATGCTGGATCTGCAAGTTCGGGTGGCGCTGCTCAAAGGGCGCAACAATTATCTGTGTCAGTTGTTGCTGGAGCAGCAGTTGGATGGGGCCCAGAGCCGCAGCCCGGAAGTGCTCGATGATCTGCTCAGGATAAATCAATGGGCCGCGGCCAGCACAGATGGCGATCTCGGCACTCTGGCTACGGTTTCCGAACAGTCGCCGGCACTGGCGCTGGTGGCTTCTTCGAAAGAGCGCTGCAGCGGCAAGCGCTGCGCCTTCTATGACAGCTGTTTTACCCGCAAGGCCAGACAGAAGAGCCTGGAAGCCAGGATTATCGTGGTTAACCATCATCTGTTTTTTGCCGACAGGATCCTCAAGGATACCGGCTTTGCCGAGTTGTTGCCCGATGCCGATGCGGTGATTTTCGATGAGGCTCACCTGCTTGCCGATATCGCCGTAACCTACTTTGGTCGCCAGCTGTCGCTCGCGACCATGCAGCGAGTGCTTGAGCGGGTGGAAGCGGTATATCAACAGGAACTCAGAGATACTTCACAACTGAGCGATCTCGCCAGGCGCTGCGGCTCCCGCCTGGCGGATTGGGCGCAGATGACCCAGGCTTCCGGGCAAAGCGACTGGCGTCCCTTGTTGGCCGATAAAGAACTTGCGAGGCAATGCTGGCAGCTGCTCGAAGAGTTTCGGGCGCTGGAGCGGGTAATGCTGGCCAATATCGGTCGCAGTGATGAACTGGATGATTGCCTGGAAAAATGGCTAGATTACTGTGGGCAGCTGGAGCAGTTTTTCAACTGTGAAGACCAAAGTGCGGCTTACAGCATAGAGCAGGGCAGTCGCCTGCCGACGCTGAGAATGGCGCCTATTGATGTTGCCAAGGCGTGTCAGGCGCTGTTTGAGGTGCAAACCCGATGGCTATTTACCTCGGCAACGCTACAGGTGAATCGCAGCCTGAACCATTTTTGCCGGACATTAGGGCTTAAGGGGGCCAGGGAGCTTATTCTGGACAGCCCCTTTGACTATCGGCGCCAGGCGATTTTGTGTGTCCCCAGGGAGCTTGGGGATGTGCGATCTGAAGGGGATTATCAGTTTCGGCGCCTGCTTGAGGTGTGCGAGCAGGCGATTAATGCGGCCAAGGGCCGAACCTTTATTTTGTTTACCAGTCACAGGATGCTCCAACGGGTGGCGCAGGCGCTTCATGGTCGCAGCCGCTATCCACTCCTGGTGCAAGGCAGCGCCGGCAAGCAGACTCTGCTGAAAAAGTTTCGTCAGCTGGGTAATGCCGTGCTGCTGGGCACCGGCAGTTTTTGGGAAGGCGTGGATGTGCGCGGCAAGTTACTCTCTTGCGTGATAATCGACAAACTGCCCTTTGTGTCTCCGGACGATAATCTCTATCGCGCCAGAGCCGCAGAGATCAGTAAGCGACAGGGTGACCCCTTTATGGAGTTGGCCTTGCCCCAGGCTGTGATAGCACTCAAGCAGGGTGTTGGGCGGCTCATTCGTGACGAGAGCGACCGCGGTGTGCTAATTCTCTGTGATAATCGCATCGTCAATCGCAGTTATGGTCAGGCATTTCTCAACTCCTTGCCGCCCATGTACCGAACCCGCAACTTGCAGTCTGCCTTGTCTTTTCTTGAAGGGATAGATTGATTAAAAACAGTTAGATACTGTATTTGATAGTATTAATTCAATTTTTGGAACAAATAAATTGATAGTAAAAAGGCGCCTAAAACTAGGCGCCTTTTGCTCTCTGTCTCTCTGTACTAGCTATTAGCCGCGATCTGCGGCCAGCCAGGAAGCAAATTGCTTGGTGTAGTAACTGACAATCAAGCTGGCACCGGCGCGTTTGAAGCCGACAAAGCTTTCGGTAACCACAGCTCTTTCGTCCAGAGCACCGGCCAGAGCCGCAAACTTGATCCCGGCATATTCACCGCCCACTTGATAAGCTGCCAAAGGCAACTCGGTACGCTCTCTCAATTGTGACAACACATCCAGATAAGGCGTACCTGGTTTAACCATCAGAATATCGGCGCCTTCCTCTTCATCGAGCAGAGCTTCCAACAGCGCTTGCCGGCCATTGGCGCTATCCAGTTGATAACCTTTACGATTGCCGCTGAGTTCACAATCTACCGCCGCCCGGAATGGGCCGTAGAAAGAGGAGGCAAACTTGGCCGAGTGGGCCAAAATGGCGACATTTTCAAAACCGGCCGCATCCAGGCCCTCGCGTATGGCCCGGATCTGGCCGTCCATCATGGCCGAAGGGGCCAGCATGTCGGCACCGGCGCGGGCAGCGCAGACAGACTGCTTGACCAGGTTTTCCACAGTCGCGTCATTACAAACTTCATTGTGCTCAACCACACCGCAGTGGCCGTGATCTGTGTACTCGCAGAAACAGATATCCGGGATCACCAGCATCTCGGGCGCTTCCTGCTTGATGGCGCGGATCATCCGTGCCAACAGGCCGTCATCGTTCCAGGTATCGCTGCCGATGGCATCTTTATGGTGTGAAATACCAAATGGCATCACATAGCGGATCCCGAGGGTCTTCAGCTCACGGATCTCAGCTGCAAGCATGCTCTCGGGCAATCGGCTGATCCCGGGAAGGGTGCTGATGGCCACAGGCTCAGTAATGCCTTCTTCGATGAACAGTGGGTGCACCAGATCTGCCAGGGAAACTTGCTGCTCGCGAACCAGATCCCGCATGGCTTCTGAGCTGCGAAGACGGCGAAGGCGACGAAGAGGTTTGGTGAAGCTGCCGTGACGGCAATGACTGTCTGACATGAGATTTCCTTTACTGCTATGGCGGGTGCCTGTTTGCCGAATATTGTCTCAAGACCCGGTAACCAGCACTAAGCTATTGAGGTTAAAGGGGCGCGAGCGCCCAAGTGCGCCTAGGATACCCTTTGCAGGAAACGCGATACTATGACAGGGATCACAGTTCATCCAGGCAGATGTTGGCAGGTGCAATACTAGTCTCACAGGGATGTGTTCCCTGTTGCCAATGCTGTTTGTCGAGCTTGGCGGTGCAGCCACTGTCTTCCATCAGGGCCCGCTCACCGTCTGCGCTGCAAAGCAACAAGAGGGCATGATCCTCGATACGAAACAGGTGCAGTTGGTATTGACTGAATGGCTCGAGCAGGGAGGCGTCATGGGCTGTGGCCAACGCCAATAAAGTTTGGCCGTCGAGGTTGGCCGGATGATTTTCATAACGTATGGTGGCTTCGGCCGCGCTGGTCACCTTGGTCAGTGCCGGTGCCAGTTGTTGGTATTCCTGATCATGCCTGTCACCGAGACCGCAGCCACCAAGAGTCGGTAGCAGCGCCAGCAGCAGGCAGACGATTGGGCCTTGATGGAAAATTGATTTCATCCTTGAATCCTTATCTACAAATAGTAGGTCGGCGCTAGTTCCTGTTAGGCCTGTTCCTGCCAAAAGGCCAGTTTACCTGCGGCATCCCGGCCCGTGTCCAAATTCCAATCTTTGATACTTTCCAGATAGGCGCTGTCTTGCTCCAGCACACCGCTGGCGATAAGTTGCCAAAAGTGTTTGACGTTTTCTCTGGCGCGCAGAAAAATTGCGTCATAATGCATCTCGCCCTCAGGGGTGGTCAGGGTTAAATACGTTTTTTCAATCTGCTCCTGCTCCGGGTAGAGGACGGCGAACTTAACGCCCAGGTGGCGGGCAAACGGCAGCAGTCTGTTGCCTTCCTCGGCAATCTTGTCCACCACAGTGATAAAGCCTTTATGCCAGTCATTGATGGCGGGCGCATTATTGGCCCATTCCTCTATATATACATCTTTGAAGCAGTTGTCCCACAATTTCTCTATGACAGGATCCAGTTTCTGGCCTGTGGCATCGCAGCAGGCGGCAATGCCGGAATCCAAGTGTTCGGACAGACCGATTGCCCCGAGATTGAGTTTGGGATAGATATAGGCATCCTGATGCATTTCACAATGCCTGTGGGCATCGGCGTTTTCTTTGTAGGGGCCTACTTTCATCTCAATAACCGGATGGACAGTGACATCTGTGATCACATGGGCACAATAGCCCAGCAACCAAGCCAGGCCCTTGTCGCGTTCTTCCCCTTCACTGCAGGCCAGGTGACGAACGCCGGCTTTGAGCATTTCGCCGCTATGCTGGTAATGCATCTTGTCGGCCCAACTTTTGGCCTGTTGGCGGTCATTGAGAGCGAGATAGGGATAATCCGGGCTGACAGCCCCGAGCTCGCAGTACTTGAAGTGCTTCAGTAAGGCGCGAATAGCGTCCTTGGGCATATGGGTAACCGCCTCCAGCTCAAGTGGCTGTCTGAGGCTATTGACCAGTGTGAGGTGTGCATAGGCGCCTGGCATTCCCTGGCCTCCAATCCTTTGCTGTTGCGTGCTGTTCCTTGAGGTTAACCTTAGCCGCTGAAGGTGAAAACGGCCATAGCCCGAAGCTACTATCAAGCGCAATTCACTCAAGAGTAAATCAGACTGGCCGCTTTCCTTGGTTGAGGCCTAGAAACCACCATGTCACCGCCCGAAAACAGCTAGGAAACGGCCGGTGAAGCCTGGGCTTTACTGTGGCGGATATGGCGCTCCACCAGAGCGCCTATCAGGTACATCATCAAGTAACCGCAGCCGAGGGCGAGGATCACCGCCACCACATTGGCCGTCAGTTGCCTGAGCAGGAAGAAGGCGCCTACCAGAGTAATGATGCCGGCCAGGCGGATCAGCAAACTGGCATTGAAGTAGCCTTCGGCTTTGATATAGGCCAGTTGATAACCGTTGAGCATCAGAAAAATGAAGAAAATGGCATAATGCAGCAGTACCGGCACGGCGCCGTGATACTGGGGCGGAAACAGCATTCTGAATAGACTCTCGCCGCCCAGCAGCATGACAACAAAGAAACTGATGCTGACAATCAGCGCCAGCTTGTAGAGCCAGTGTTTGATGGCGCGGATCTGTTCATTGTCCCGGGCGCGAACACAGACCGCCAATTCCGGCAATACGAAGCGGTAGATAGGGAATACAAACAGCAAGGTCATGTAGGTAAATACCGGCCTGACCACCACTTGGAAATCTCCCAGCTCTTCGACACTGAAATAACGTATGGTCAGCAGTACGGTAATATAGATCATCAGAATGCTGGAGCCTGCCTCGAGCGAGGCCGTGACACTGCGTTTCATAAAGCTCTTCAGCGCCGGCTCCAGATTGACCTTGGCGAGCGGCGCGGTAGCGATTTGACGCCGCCTTCTCAGATACATAAAGGCCGCGATAATCAAAGATGACAGCGTCGTGGCGTAAAAGAGTGCCCCCAGCGGCGCCATACTCAGCCCGTAGTAACACAGGGCAAAGGCCAGCACCAAAGACAGCGGCTCCATCCAGGTTACCTTGTTACTGATTTCATAGAGACGATACATGGCAACCAGGTTGGTAAAGTACACCTTGAGCCCCATGCTGACTATGATGCCCACCAGTTGCAGGTACTCCACATCTATGGCGAGTTTGTGCTTGATATAGGGCAGTATGATGCCCCAGGTCAGCAGCACTACAAGGATCAGCACATAGCGGAAAATATTGATGATATCCCTGTCGTTGCGGGTCTGGCTGTAGGACACCACCATAGACGAGCGAAAGCCTGTCATCAGGATCAGTGACAGCGAGATGATGTCGATAACCGTGTGGTAGATAGCCAGATCCGCCTTGGGAACCCAGCTTGCGAGCCAGACTTTAAAGGAAAACCCGATGGCTATGCTGATGAGCGTGGCCCAAATGCCGGCGACAAAGGCACGTTTCAACCGCGAAACTGCGGTTTCATTGGAAGACTGAGAGAGGCTGGACATAACAGACGCTAACCGAAAAGGGGACTCCATATTAGTTGAGAACTGTTCTCATTGTCCATGATAAGGATCACAAGGGCAGATCCGGGCTTGGTTTCGGCGTATTTGATGGTATGATCCCGCCGCTATTAACTCGCCGAAGGCCATACCTTCGCCCATCAAGGTTGAACCTATGACATCGACTACACTTGCCAATTCTCCTGTTATTCTGGCTCTGGATACCTGTACCGAACTCTGCTCAGCGGCGCTGGCATGGCAAGATGGCAGTATTGCGGAATCTGTCGATGCGCCCCGTGAACACAGCCAAAGATTGCTGCCCATGATAGAGAACTTGCTGAGCCAATCCGGGCTCAAGATGCAGGATATCGGCCTTATCGCCTATGGCCGTGGGCCGGGGAGTTTCACCGGTATCCGTATCTGCACTTCTATGACTCAAGGGTTGGCGCTGGGGCTGGATGTCCCTGTAATCGGCATCTCTACCTTGGCCGCTATGGCGCAGCAAGCGATAACTGAACATGGTGCGCAGCAGGTGATTTGTGCCATAGATGCCCGCATGGGCGAAATCTATTGGGCGGCGTTTGCGCAGGAATCCGGTATGGCCAAACTGGTTGGCATAGAGCAAGTGAGCGCCCCTGAGACAATGACCTCGCCCTTTGCCAATACGGACAAGGTGTATTGCTGCGGCACCGGGTTTGATGCCTACCCGGCACTTTTACAACATGCCGAAAACTTGACCTTGCTGGATGCGGTGAAATATCCTCAAGCCAGTGCTATGCTTGCTTTGGCAAGCCTAGGTTGGCAACAAGGGCAGGCCACCTCGGTCGACGAGCTGGCGCCTGTGTATTTGCGAGATACAGTTGCCTGGAAGAAACTGCCGGGAAGGGAATAGGGCTTCAGGTGGGTTAACTGCCTCAAGGGCTTGGGGCAAACGGGGATCAAAGCAGTATCATGATTATCAAGCAGACGGGACATCCGGGTGCAGTTCAAAGTCTGTCGCAGGCGGTAGCTGGCAACAGGCCTCCTGAGCGTGCCCAGCAAACCGTTGAGACTCAAGATGAAATCCTTGTCAGTCCATCCAGGCAGTTGGTCGAGTTTGACAGCCAAGCCCTTAACGACAAATACCAACAAAGAGAGCAGCTGAAGCGGGAAACCGCAGGTCATTCTGATGCTATCGCCCTCTATCTGAATACCCAACACGCCGCGCAGCGGGACGCTATCTCAGCCATGGTGGGCATAGATGTCTACGCCTGACAGTCCCGCAGCCGATAACGCTTTTGTAAAACCTTCCCATTCTCTGCCGTTGCCGGGAAGAGGCCAGTTTCTGCTGGAACTTTTGCTGGCCTTGATGTTGACTCATCTGCCCTATGTCTCTGTACCCTTCAAATGGTTGGAAAGCTATTTCCATGAATTGTCCCATGCGCTGGCAACGCTGTTAAGCGGCGGGATTGTCAGCCATATCCAACTCTTTCCCAATGGCGCCGGTTTCTGCTTCAGTCAGGGCGGCTGGCCGCTCCTTATCGGATTCAGCGGTTATTTGGGGGCGGCTTTTTGGGGCTGCCTGCTTTACCACCTGGCCACTTGGCCGCGGGGGATCCGTATAAGTTTTGCCTTTATCGGCGCCTTGGTGCTGTTCACCATACTGCTGTGGGGGCGGGACGTACTGACCCTGAGTATCCTCATTAGCCTGAGCGTTCTGTTTCTGCTGCCGCTGAAATTTGGCGGCAATCGATTGCTCAGCGGCAGCCTGCGCCTGGTGGCCTTGATGGTGATGCTCAATGCGCTTGCCAGTCCTGCTGTGTTGCTGGGGCTGGACGACAGGGGGGATGCGGTATTGCTGGCTGAGTACAGCTGGGTGCCTGCGTTCGTCTGGGTATTGCTGTGGTTCGCTTCCGGCTTATTGGCGCTACTGCTTTGCTGGCGCCGCATAGATGGAAAATCAAACTGATCCTTGGCAAGTCTGCCGCTCACTGTTAGCTTGAACTGCAATCTTATTTGGCACCAGTGCGTGCCAAAAAGTCGTTTCGGCGGGTCTGTTGCCGCAGCATAAATCCACATTCAAAGGAGAAGGGAAATGGAATACAAGCAATTTAATCGCAAGCTGGCAACGCTGCTTGGCAAGGCTTTGTTGGTGGCTGGCATGCTGCTTGGCAGCGGTGCGGTGCAGGCCGGCGAACCGGCTTTGCTGGAGGCGGTTAACAGTGACTTTCGCCGGGAAGCCAATGTCGAGCGCGACCAATATCGTCATCCAGAGCAGACACTGGCTTTTTTCGGGATCACTGCGGAGCAAACCGTGATTGAGCTCTGGCCAGGCGGCGGCTGGTACACAGAAATCCTGGCGCCTATGTTGGCGGACAAGGGGCAGTATATTGCCGCCGGTTTCAACACAGCGCCGCAAGAAGACACCCCGGGCAGCCGTTATCGGGCCAAAGCGGGCAAGCGTTATCTAGAATGGTTGCAAGCCCACCCCAAAGAGCTTGGCAAAATCGAACTGGTGGTTTTGGATCCTCCCGCACAGGTTAAACTGGGAGAAGATGCCAGCGCCGATGCTGTACTCACTTTCAGAAACCTGCATAACTGGGCCAGTCAGGGGCAACTGCAAACCGTGTTTCAGGCTGCCTTTAATGTGCTTAAAGATGGCGGCGTCTTTGGTGTGGTTGAGCACAGGGGCAAAGCCGGTAACGGCCCTGATAGTGGCTACATGATGCAGGATGAGATGATCGCACTGGCAGAAAAGGTGGGCTTCACCTTGGAAGCCAGCAGTGAGATCAACGCCAATGCCAAGGACAGTAAGGATTACCCCAAAGGCGTCTGGACCTTGCCGCCGACATTGCGACTGGGTGAGCAGGACAGGGACACTTATCTCAAGATAGGAGAAAGTGACCGTATGACACTCAAATTTATCAAAAAAGCGAACTGATACACTGACAACAGAGGCATTATGTGGCAACCTTCCGCCCCCGTAAAAGCACTGAAGATCCCGCTGCCGCACCTCACGCTGGCGGCCCAATGCTGGGGAGCGGAAGATAAGCCGCTGTTACTGGCATTGCATGGATGGCTGGATAACAGTAACAGCTTTGCCCCTTTGGCCGAAAAGCTGATGACCGATTATCGTATTCTTGCCATCGACTGGCCTGGACATGGTTTATCGGGTCACAGGCCAGGGCGTTATCCGCTGCACTGGATTGATTATCTGTACGATCTTGAGCTGCTGCTGGACAGCTTGGCCGGCGATGCACCAGTCACTCTGTTGGGGCACTCCCTTGGGGGGATCGTTGCCAGTGCTTATGCTGCAGCGTTTCCTGAACGAGTCGATAAGTTGCTGTTGATTGAAGCCTTCGCTCCTCTCTATGAGGCGGTGGAGCAGGCCAAACCCAGGCTGAGAAAGAGCTTTGCTGCCCACAAGCGTATGCTCGGCAGCAAACGTAGCCAAGTGGTTTATGACAGTATTGAGCCGGCCATCAAAGCCAGAGTGCAGTTGACCGGATTGGCCGAGCCCTGGTCCAGATTATTGGTGACGCGCAATATGCAAATTGATGCACAGGGTGCCAGTTGGCGCAGTGACCCAAGGCTGCGGCTCGACTCGCCGATGCGACTTTGTTTTGAGCAGGTAGCATCCCTGATGCAGGGGATCGCCATCCCCAGCTTACTTATCACGGGTGAACAGGGATTTCCCGGACTGGTGCATAGTTTGCCCCAGGCCCGCGCCTGGTACAGCGAGTTGCAAATAGTACAACTACCAGGGGATCACCATCTACATATGGGGAACGCCGATGAGGTAGCGCAAACTCTGGCCGGATTTCTCCAAGGTAGAAAATCCAATCCGGGGGACTAGGCAAATAAAAGCTTTTATGTGATGATGATCAAAATTTTAAACGCCCGTATGATTTTTGCGGCGCGAAAGTTAACTACCAAGAGTCGAGGCCAAAGGCCTTAATAAGAACTTTATAAAAATACTCAGTGCTTTGCTCGCAGACGCTGCGGGCTTTAACGACAGAGAGAGTCGTTTCCGCTGAAGACGGAATTTTAGGAGAGATTTGTGGACCAGCCCTGGATTAACAGTTTGCCTGCCGACGTGCCTGCCGAAATTGATGCCAGCCGCTATGCTTCCTTGCTGGAGATGTTGGAATTAGCGGTCAATACCTATGCCGACCAACCCGCATTCGTCAATATGGGCGCAACCCTGACGTACCGAAAACTGGAAGAGCGCAGCCGTGCCTTCGCCGCTTATTTGCAAAATGATCTCAAATTGCAAAAGGGCGATCGGGTGGCGATCATGATGCCGAACCTGCTGCAATATCCCATCGCCCTGTTTGGTGTGTTGCGGGCCGGCATGGTAGTGGTCAATGTCAATCCGCTTTATACCCCAAGAGAGCTCAAACATCAGTTGGTCGACTCCGGCGCCAAGGCGATAGTGGTGGTGTCCAACTTTGCCAGCACACTGGAGCAAGTGGTCGATCAAACTCCGGTCAAAAACGTCATTATCACAGGGCTTGGCGATCTCTTGAGTGCGCCTAAGCGTACCCTGGTTAATTTTGTGGTGAAGTATATCAAACGCCTGGTGCCCAAATACTCTCTGCCACACGCCATCTCTATGCGCCGGGCGCTTCGGGCCGGTAAAAAGGCACAGTATGTTAAGCCTGTGGTCAAGAGTGACGATATCGCCTTTTTACAGTATACCGGCGGTACCACTGGGGTTTCCAAGGGCGCCATGCTCAGCCATGGCAACATAGTTGCCAACGTATTGCAGGCCAACGGTGCTTATGCCCCTTTGCTCAACGACGGCAAGGAGTTTGTGGTAACCGCCTTGCCGCTTTACCATATTTTCGCCTTAACGGTGAACTGTTTGTTGTTCCTGCATAAAGGCGCCAATAACTTACTGATCACCAATCCTAGGGATATCCCGGGATTTGTGGCCGAACTCAAGAAAACACCTTTCACTGCTCTCACTGGGGTGAACACCCTGTTCAACGCCCTGGTCAACAGCGAAGAGTTTGCCGCTCTGGACTTCTCCCGCCTCAAACTCTCTATTGGTGGCGGTATGGCAGTCCAGCGCGCCGTGGCTGACAAATGGCAGAACATCACCAAGACTCGCTTGCTCGAAGGCTATGGCCTGACCGAAGCTTCACCTCTGGTAGCTTGCTGCCCTTACGATCTGGCCGGTTACAACGGCTCTATCGGCTTACCTGCACCTTCGACGCAAATTCAAGTGCGGGGTGATGACGGTCAGGTATTGCCTCAGGGTGAGACGGGCGAACTTTTTGCCAAGGGGCCTCAGGTGATGTTGGGATACTGGCAACGTCCGGAAGAAACCGCCAAAGTGATCGACAAAGACGGTTGGCTGGCCACAGGCGATATCGGCTATATGGATGAAAAAGGCTTTTTCTATATTGTCGATCGCAAGAAGGATATGATCCTGGTTTCCGGCTTCAACGTCTTCCCCAATGAAGTGGAAGAGGTGGTGGCCTTGCATCCCAAGGTGGTTGAAGTGGCCGCTGTGGGCGTGCCGCATGAGGTCAGTGGTGAACTGGTGAAGATTTTTGTGGTGGCAAAAGACAAATCTTTGACCGAGAAGGAGCTTATCAAGCACTGTCGCCATCATTTAACAGGATATAAGGTGCCGAAGCTGGTAGAATTCAGGGACGAATTGCCGAAAACCAACGTAGGAAAGATCCTGCGCAGAGAACTCAGAGATGAGGCCAAATCTGCATAATATAAAGAGCCGGCGCCAGCCGGCTCTTGTGTTTCCGGGACCTGGAAACTCGCGCAGGATGGGAGTTGAATTTGCAAGATTACCTGTATGTAAAAGATGACGCCACTCTGGCGCAGCTGGTGGAGCAGTATCGCGAGGCTAAATTGCTGGTACTGGATACCGAATTTGTACGCACCCGCACTTACTATGCTTGTTTAGGGCTCATTCAGGCCTATGACGGCAAGACCCTGGCTCTGATAGATCCCTTGGCCATCTCGGATCTGTCGGGCTTTTGGGCCTTGCTGACCGATGAGAAGATCACCAAGTTGTTGCATTCCTGCAGTGAAGACTTGGAAGTGTTTGCTCGCCAAGGCCAGTGTCAGCCCAAGCCTTTGTTTGACAGTCAACTGGCGGCAGCCATTGCCGGCATGGGCCATGGCTTGGGTTATGCCAAGCTGGTGCATGAGTGCCTGGGAGTGGAGCTCGACAAGGGCGAGTCCCGCACCGACTGGTTGAAACGACCGTTATCAGAGGCGCAGCTCAGTTATGCCGCCAATGACGTTTACTATTTATACCAACTCTATCCTCAGCTGCAGCAGAAACTGGAGCAGCAGGGCAGGCTCGAGTGGGCATTGGAAGAAAGCCAGCGCATGACAGAAGGGCGTCTGGACGCGCCGGATGAAGACACAGCCTATCTTAGGGTCAAGAACGCCTTTCAGTTGAGTACACCACAATTGGCTGTGCTCAAGGTGCTGGCGGCCTGGCGTTTGCGTAAAGCGTTGGCAAAGGACATGGCGCTGGGTTTTGTCATGAAAGATCATGCCCTTATCGGCTTGGCTAAGCGTCAGCCAAGAGGGATCAATGATGTGCTTTCCATGAAAGAGCTGACGGATCATGAAAAGCGTCTTTACGCCAAAGATGTGCTCAAGGTTATGGCAAAGGCGGATATGAGCAATCTGCCGGAGCCCTTGGATGTGTTGGCTCTCAAGCCGGGATATAAGAGCGCCTTCAAGAGTATTAAGCAGTGCTTGACCGAGATTGCTGAATCCGAAAGTGTGCCTATGGAGTTGCTTGGATCCAAGCGTCATATTCACGAATATCTTGAGTGGGTATGGGACGGCAAACAGGGACCCACGCCCTTGGTGTTGCTGGGCTGGCGTGGCCAACTGGTGGCTGACAAATTGGCCAAGCTGGCACTCTGAACCTGGTTGATAAAAGTAAAAAGGCGCCCAAGGGCGCCTTTTTGTGACTGCAGCAGTACTTTACATAGATGCTTTATTTTACATAGATGCTTTATTCATACTTTGGCTTCAATTCAAATGTATGCTCTTGATACCCTTTGCTTCTTACCGAAAAAGCTTGCCTCAAGGGCGGTCCGGCAGAGTTACATTGAGCTCGAGTACCGACAGGTTGTCATCGTTTTGATCCAGCTGCACAGATACCTGCTCTTCGGAGATGTGCACATACTTGCGGATCACTTCAATTATCTCCTGCTTCATCTGCGGAAAGTAATCCGGTGCCCCGCGCTCGCCGCGTTGATGGGCAACGATGATCTGCAAACGTTCCTTGGCGGTTGCCGCGGTGCTGCTTTTCTTGCTGCTTCTGAAATAATCGAGTAATGACATAATTTAGCTACCAAATATTCGTTTAAGGAATCCCTTCTTCTCTTCCGCGACGAAACGCAACGGAAGCTCTTCACCCAGCAGACGAGCCACAGTGTCCTCGTAGGCCTGTCCGGCATCGCTGTCGTGATCTATGATCACCGGCACCCCTGAGTTGGAAGCCTTGAGCACTGCCTGAGACTCAGGAATAACTCCGAGCAGTTGTATTGCGAGAATTTCCTGCACATCCTCCACACTGAGCATTTCGCCGGTTTTCACTCTGGCAGGCGAGTAGCGAGTCAACAGCAGATATTCCTTGATGGGCTCAAGCCCTTGCTCGGCACGACGGCTACGGCTTTGCAGCATGCCAAGGATCCTGTCTGAGTCTCTGACCGAGCTGACCTCAGGGTTGGTTGTCACTATGGCGATATCGGCAAAATAAAGTGCCATCATGGCGCCGGTTTCAATACCTGCCGGAGAGTCACAGATGATGTAGTCAAAGTCTTTGCTCAAATCATCAAGTACCTTGCCGACACCTTCTTTGGTCAGGGCATCTTTGTCCCTGGTTTGGGAAGCCGGTAAAACGAACAGTTTATCGCAGCGTTTATCTTTGATCAGCGTTTGGTTCAGATTGGACTCGCCGTTGATGACATTGACAAAATCGTAAACAACCCGACGCTCACAGCCCATGACCAAATCCAGATTACGCAGGCCGATATCAAAATCGATAACAACAGTCTTGTGTCCTTTAAGCGCCAAGCCGGTAGCGATAGCCGCGCTCGATGTGGTTTTGCCCACACCGCCTTTACCTGAGGTGACAACAATAATTTGTGCCATGTTCTATTTTATCCTTTCCATCTGCCTTATCCGGGCAGCGATTCAACGATTAATGACTCACCGCTGAGCCTGATACAACCACTCTTGGCGGTACAGTGTTGCTGCAGGTTTTCAGTCAACCAGTACTGTCCCGCAATCGAAACCAGTTCAGCTTCCATGGACTGGGCCAGGATCACGGCATGTTTATCGCCGCTGGCTCCCGCCATTGCCTTACCACGCAGTGCCCCGTATACATGAATGCTACCATCTGCAATGACTTCTGCGCCATTCCCTACTGCACCAAAAACGATTAAATCACCGTCTTTGGCATAGATTTGTTGCCCGGAGCGCACGTTTTGTTTGACTATCTTGGTGACTCTCGGGGGCGGCGGTGGTAATTCCGACTGTTTCCCGGCTTTGATGCTGGCCAATCCCTGCGCCTTGGCGGCTTCATTGAGTGCCTTATCGGCGGCAGTCACACCGACTATCACCAGTTGTCTTTCGGTCAGTCCGTGGCGCAGCCCTTTGAGATCTATGTCTGTGCCGTTGACCTGACTTAAGTTGAGCACCAGTGGAGCATTGAGGAAAAACTGGGGAGCCTGGGCGAGCTTGCCATCGAGCTCTTTGAAAAGGGCGTCCAGATCTGGGGTATTGATATGAAGTACAGAGAGCGTAAAAGAAGAGCCCTTTAGCTCTAGACTAGGTTTTGGCATCCCGGCGTCATTCTCCAGAAAATGAGCAGTCAGATTGCGTGACAGCGTTATATTCCAAGGCGTCCATGTTATAGTGTGCCCCGATGAGTGGCAAGTTTGAACCCATGGAAATTGATACAATTATGATCTGTGCTGTCTATAAGAGCCTGAAAAAAGCCGACACCTATTTATTCGTCAACAAGAAAGGCCAGTTTGATGATGTACCTGCTCCCTTGATGCAGGTATTTGGGCCGCCACAACTGGTAATGCTGTTGCCGCTGCAAAAAAGGCAGCAACTGGGTATCGCCGATATCAACAAGGTCAAAGCAGAACTGGCGGAAAAGGGCTATTATTTGCAATTGCCGCCACCGCAAGTGGATATGCTGAAGGAGCTGAGACGCAGCAAGGGCATGGATGATCATTCTGCTTAAGGAATAACGCGTTTTATGGATAGACTTTCCCTGGTGTTTATTTCGCTGCTGGGCGCGTCGCTGACCAATGTCTGTGCAGCGACCGAAGGCAGTTTTGAGCGGTATCTTGATAAATTAAAACAGGACGCAGCAACGCAAGGGATAGATCAACTCATATTGGATAAGGCCTTCAGCCAGATAAAACTGTTTAAAAAAGCCTCCAATGATGACAAGACAGCCCCCGAACCGCCAAAGGATCTGGAGCACTATATCCCCAAGGCGATCAGTGAGGAGATGGTGGTAAAGGGTCGGGTACTGGCCGAAGAATATCGACCGCTGCTGGTCAAACTTGGTAAACAATATCGGGTGCAGCCCAGGTTTATTCTGGCACTTTGGGGGCTCGAGTCGGATTTTGGCAATCAGCAGGGCGGTTATCCTGTGCTTTCCGTGACGGCGTCACTGGCCTATGAGGGACAAGAGGTTTACCGCGATGAGTTTTTTGCGGCGCTGAAAATTCTCGCGTCACAATCGCTCGACTTTAACGAGCTCAAGGGCTCGAGTACCGGTGCCATGGGGCCTTTAGGATTGATGCCAAGCGCCTATCTGCAATACGGCAGCGACGGCGACGGTGATGGCAAGATCGATATCTGGAACAGCTTTGCCGATGGCTTGGCATCTGTGGCCAACTACCTGCAGCAAACGGGCTGGGATGACACCCAAACCTGGGGACGCCAGGTCAAAGCGCCCGAGTTCATAGAGAACAGCCAACTCGGAGTGGATTATCAGGCGAGTTTCAGCCATTGGCAGCAGTTGGGCGTTCGTCGTTACGATGGCGGCGATCTGCCTGGCCGGACCGATATGCAAGTTTCATTGATCATGCCAGATGGTGTCACCGGAAGGCACTATCTGGTATACCAGAACTACCGCGCCTTGCGAAGCTGGCAAAATTCAGACTATTTCGCTTTGGCGGCGGCTTATCTTTCCGAGCGAATCAAGTATCCACCCCGGAAATAGTGTAAAATAGCCATCACGCAAGCTTTCAAGAACGAACCAACAAATTTATGTCCTTCTGGTTAACCAAGACCCTGGCCGAAATGACTCCGGATGAGTGGGAGTCTCTCTGTGATGGCTGTGGGAAATGCTGTCTCAATAAGCTCATCGATGATGAAACCGATGAGCTTTACTATACCAATGCGGCCTGCAAATTGTTGTCTGATAAAGACTGCAGCTGCATTCACTATGAAAAACGCTTTGAATTTGTGCCTTTGTGCACCGCAGTGACGGCGACGAATATCGGTGAGCTGGACTGGCTTCCGGATAGTTGTGCTTATCGGCGTCTGTATCTGGGGCGGCCATTGCCTTCCTGGCATCCACTTTTGACCGGCTCCAAGGATGCGATGCACGAAGTAGGGATGTCGGTGAAGGGCAAGACGCTTTGCGAGAGTAAAGTGCGCGATCTTGAAGATCATATTGTACTCTGGCCACTGAAGGACTTGGATTGATGTTATCCAGGCATCAAGAGTAAAAAGCCAAACACGATTGTTTGGCTTTTTTATGCTCATAGGAAACCCGCTAGCTTGAATTGAATACCTAGTTACGGCCCTTGCTCAGAATAGGTACAACATAGAGCAGCAGTGCTACCAGATATGTGGCAAAAGCAACAATCATCCACTGCGACATAGTGATGCCGATAAAGCTCCAGGGAATATCGGTGCACATGCCTGTTGGCATAAATATCGAAGGCAGCCATTCATGCAGTGGCATCCAGGAGGGGAAGTCCGGTAGGAATGAACAGGTGGAAAAAGGCGAAGGGTTTTGCTGCATATCGTTGAGTTCAATGGCCAATCTCAGCCCCCAACTGGCGCTTCCCCCCCACAGCAAGGCCGCCACAAGTCGCACTGGACGTACACTCGGCGCAAGAAAGCCTATGATGCCGGCCAGCAGCAATCCCAATACGGCCAAACGCTGGTAGATACACATGACGCAAGGCTCGAGCTGCATCACATGTTGAAAGTACAACGCAGCCAGCTCCAGAGACAGGGCGCTGAGCGCCAGAATTCCCCAGGCCATGCGGGAGTGGGCGAAACGTATCATTGCTGTCAAAACTATTCTCCATTGATTACCCATCAGTCCAAGGCGAGGTGGGGTAACTCCTCAGATGGATATGACACCCATAAAAAACGCCCTAGAGGGGCGTTTTTTGGACTCTACTGAAACCAAAAGGTTCAGTCAATACATAGACTAATGGCCTACGGCCGCACCTTTACCCAGCACTTCCTGGGCACTGTGGTGCAGGATCATGCCTGAGTCGTAGAAGTATTGGGTCATCTGCTCCAGGAAACCTGTCTCAATTGCCAGTACACCAACAATGGACAACACGATAGTGTAAGGCAGTGCCATCCATACCATGCGGCCATAAGAGAGACGAATGAGGGGAGCCAGAGCGGAAGTCAGCAGGAACAGGAAGGCCGCCTGACCGTTAGGGGTAGCCACTGATGGCAGGTTGGTTCCTGTGTTGATGGCAACGGCAAGCAGGTCAAACTGATCGCGGGTGATCTGGCCATCAATCAGCGCGGCTTTCACCTCGTTGATATAAACGGTACCCACAAACACGTTATCACTGACCATGGACAACAAGCCGTTGGCAACATAGAAGATAACCAGCTGCATATTGCCTTCAAAGCCGAGAGCCCATTGAATAACAGGAGCAAACAGGCCTTGGTCAATAATCACACCCACCACGGCGAAGAATACTGCCAGCAGAGCGGTAAAGGGCAGGGCTTCTTCGAAGGCTTTACCCAGAGCGTGCTCATCGGTAATACCGTTGAAGGCTGTGGTCAGGATGATAACTGAAAGACCGATAAGACCAACCGATGCCAGGTGGAAGGCCAGACCGACAATCAGCCATACACCGACCAGAGCCTGGATAACCAGCTTCATCTTATCTTTGCTGGTTCTGTGGGCATCTTCATGGGCGGCAAATTCCACCAGAATTTTGTGTACAGCGTCTGGCAGTTGGGCGCCATAACCACAGATACGGAATTTTTCCACCAAGACACAGGTGAGGATACCGGCAAAGAATACGGGTACAGTCACAGGTGACATCCGCAAGGCGAATTCAGAGAACTGCCAGTTAGCCTGGGCGGCGATGATCAGGTTTTGCGGCTCACCTACCATGGTGCACACACCACCGAGGGCGGTACCGACACCGGCGTGCATCAACAGGTTACGCAGGAAGCCCCGGAAGTCTTCCAACTCTTGGGCGTTAAGCTGGTCATTCCCGTCAGAGGTATGGTCATGATCGGCGCTGAAATCTTTACCGGATGCGACCTTATGATAGATGGAGTAGAAACCGACTGCTACAGCGATGATAACCGCAATAACTGTCAAGGCATCGAGGAACGCAGACAGGAAGGCTGAGGCAACACAGAACATCAGGGATACGACCATTTTGGAACGCACCTTGGTGATCATCTTGGTAAATACATAAAGCAGCAACTGCTTCATAAAGTAGATACCGGCCACCATGAATACCAATAGCAGTAGTACTTCGAGGTTGGCTTCAATCTCGTGCAGTACCTGGCTGGGACTGGTCATACCGATAAACACGGCCTCAATCGCCAATAAACCACCGGGTTGCAGAGGATAGCATTTAAGCGCCATGGCCAGAGTGAAGATAAACTGCACGACCAAAAACCAGCCCGCAACAAAGGGGTTGATACTGAAGAGTATCGGGTTGATGATAAGAAAAATCAGTATCGCAAGCTTGTACCACTTGGGCGAGTTGCCCAAGAAGTTACTCATAAAAGCCTGAATCGGTGTAGCAGGCATGTCTTCCTCTCTAATCTGTTATAAGTGAATCTGTTATTAAGTGTGGTAGTTACGTCTTTGGTTGACGAACGGTAAAATTTGCGTAGTTCAGTCTAGCCTAAAGATAAACTCAATGTAATGATTAGGGTATACAGGGATTTCAAAAAGCGGATCTCTAACGCAAAATTCAGTGACAACTGATTTGAACCTGGTCACTTTTATAGCAGTTATTGAGAGCTTGGCAGGATTGAATTTTTCATCAGTGATCTGGTGGTTTTCATTTTTCGTCGCTCTGGTATGATCTGTGGCCAGAATAATGTTAACAATCGGAAAACCGGGCTGATGATAATCAATGCCAAAGGACCTGCAAGTTTTGCAGAGAAATATATAGTGCGTTCAATCTGGGAAAATAAATTTCCCCCCGGCTCCATACTTCCTGCGGAGCGGGAACTATCAGAGCTGATAGGTGTGACCCGTACAACACTCAGGGAAGTGCTGCAGCGTTTGGCCCGTGACGGTTGGTTGACGATTCAACATGGCAAACCCACCCGGGTGAATAATTTCTGGGAAACCTCTGGCCTGAATATTTTGGAGACCATTGCCGATCTGAATCCCGAAGGTTTCCCGGTATTGGTTGACCAACTGCTGTCGGCCAGAACCAATGTCAGTGCCATCTACTTCCGTGGCGCACTGCGGCATAATCCAGAGACGGCGGTGGAAGTGTTGTCAAAAATTCACGAGCTGGAAGATGATGCCGAGGCCTATGCCGAATTTGATTACCAGTTGCATCACACCTTGGCGTTTTCATCAGGTAACCCGCTGTACGTGCTGATCCTCAATGGTTTCAAGGGACTGTATGCCAGAGTCGGGCGTTACTACTTTAGCAGTCAGGAAGCAAGAGCCTTGGCACTGGCCTTCTATCAAAAGCTTGAAATCCTGGCTAAAGATAAAAACTATACCCAGGTGCCTGCTTTGATGCGCGCTTACGGTATCGACAGTGGCATTATGTGGCAGAAGCTGCGCGATGCCATGCCGCTGGAGATGGCCCAGGACAATCAATAGTTGTCGATGAGCCATTGGCACATAATAAAAAAGACCGCTATTAGCGGTCTTTTTTATTATCCAGGGCTTTCTATGACCAAAGCTGCCTAGATCAATTCGCTTCTGTCCGGGCATGAGGCCAGTACTCTTATCTCGCCATCATCTTCTTTCTGCTCCAGAGTGACATCAAAGCCCCAAAGGCGGTGCAGGTGTTTGAGTACTTCCCGGCAACTGTCTGCCAGAGGGATGCCTTTGCTGGGGATGTACCTCAGTGTCAGCGAGCGATCGCCATTGACCATGACATTATGAACCTGAATATTGGGTTCATTATTGGACAGGTTATATTGTGAAGACAAAATTTGCCTGATCTCCTTGTATCCCTGTTCATCATGAATGGCAGATACCGACAGATAGTTTTTGCTTTCATCATCAAGCACACCAAACAGCTTGAACTTGCGGATGATGGTGGGGGAAAGATACTGGCTGATGAAGCTTTCATCCTTGAAGTTTTCCATGGCGAAATGCAGCGTTTTCAACCAATCGCTGCCGGCTATATCCGGGAACCAATATCTATCCTCCTCTGTTGGCTGTTCGCAGATACGGCGAATGTCGCAGAACATATTGAACCCCAGGGCATAGGGGTTAATGCCGTTGTAATAAGGGCTGTTGTAGGGGGGCTGAGCCACCACATTGGTGTGACTCTGTAAAAACTCCAACATGAATCTGTCGGTAACCAGACCTTCGTCATAGAGGTGGTTGAGCAGGGTATAATGCCAGAAGGTGGCCCAGCCCTCGTTCATCACCTGGGTCTGGCGTTGCGGGTAAAAATACTGCCCCATCTTGCGTACGATACGCACCAACTCCCGTTGCCAGGGCTCCAGCAGCGGAGCGTGCTTCTCGATAAAGTAGAGAATATTTTCCTGTGGCTCTGACGGAAAACGTTTTTGCTGTTTGGCTTCCTCCTTGGTCTGCTGTGAGGGGACGGTGCGCCAGAGATCGTTGACCTGGGTTTGCAGATAGGCTTCGCGCTCTTTCTGGCGTGCCTGCTCTTCACGAAACGAAATTTCTGTTGGGCGCTTGTAGCGGTCGACGCCATAATTCATCAAGGCGTGGCAGGAGTCCAACAGGTTTTCCACCTCATCTATGCCATATTTACGCTCGCATTCACTGATGTATTGCTTGGCAAAGACCAGGTAATCAATGATGGAGCCGGCATCTGTCCAGGTGCGGAACAGGTAGTTGTTTTTGAAGAAACTGTTGTGGCCAAAGCAGGCGTGAGCTATCACCAAGGCTTGCATGGTGAGGGTGTTTTCCTCCATCAGATAGGCGATACAGGGGTTGGAGTTGATGACTATCTCATAGGCCAGCCCCATCTGGCCGCGCTTGTAACCCTGCTCGGTTTCGATAAAACGCTTACCGAAGGACCAGTGAGTATACCCTATGGGCATGCCTATGCTGGCGTAGGCGTCCATCATCTGCTCGGCGGTGATCACCTCTATCTGATTGGGATAGGTCCCCAGACGATAATGCTCCGCGACCCGGGCGATTTCCTTTTCATAGGTTTCCAGCAGCTCAAAAGTCCATTCAGGCCCGTCACTCAATGGCTGGCGTGTTTTCTTTTTGCTCATAATTGCATCCCCCTAAACCGCCTGCTTCTTGAACAACTCTCTGAATACGGGATAGATATCCTCTGCCTGACGAATATGTTGTACCGCCATATTGTCGAATTGTTTTTGCAGGGTTTCATATTCACGCCAGAGCGTCTGATGCGCCCTGTTGGTGATTTCTATGTAGCTGAAATAGCGCACTACGGGCAGCAGTTGTGTTTCGAGGATCTGATAACAGGTGGGCGAATCATCGGCCCAGTTGTCACCATCGGATGCCTGGGCGGCATAGATATTCCATTCATTGGCCGGATAACGCTCCTGTTGAATTTCGTGCATCAGTTTCAGTGCACTGGAGACTATGGTGCCGCCCGTTTCCTGGGAGTAGAAGAACTCGTGTTCATCCACTTCTTTTGCCTGGGTATGATGACGGATATAAACGACCTCAAGATTCTTGTAAGTGCGGGTCAGAAACAGGTACAGCAATATATAAAAGCGTTTGGCCATATCCTTGGTGGCCTGATCCATGGAGCCGGAGACATCCATAAGACAGAACATCACCGCCTGACTGGTGGGCACTTCCCGCTTGGCAAAGTTGTTGTAGCGCAGATCGAAAGTGTCGATAAAGGGCACCTTGGCGATGCGCTGTTTAAGCTCTTCAATCTCCTCTTTGAGCTGCAATATCCGCTCGGCACTGGCACCCGGAGTGTTTTCCAACTCTGCCAGTTCGTTTTCCAGTTCATGCAGTCGCCGTTTCTTGTCTGCGGACATGGCGGTGCGCCGCGCCAGAGAGGATCTCAAAGAGCGGACGATATTGATATTTGAGGGCACACCATCATTGGTATAACCGGCTCGGTAAGTTTGATATTCCACCAGTTTGTTCAGGCGGTTTTTCTGCAGGTTGGGCAACTCAAGATCTTCAAACAAGAGCTCGAGGTACTCATCTTTGGAGATTTGAAATACAAAGTCATCCTGACCCTCGCCTGAGTCCGAGGCATCGCCCTTGCCGCTGCCACCACCACCGCCCTGAGGCCTGTCTATCTTGTCGCCGCGGGTAAACTGGTCGTTGCCCGGATGCACTCGCTCACGCACGCCGCCGCGACCTTGATGGAATACGGGTTCGCTGATGTCCTTGGTGGGGATACTGATTTTTTCTCCCTTGTCGACATCTGTGACGCTACGGTGAGTGACGGCATCACTGACCGCTTTTTTAATTTGTTGTTTATAGCGGTTAATAAACCGCTGACGGTTAACCGTGCTCTTTCCTTTGGCATTCAACCGCCTGTCGATAAAGTTCGCCATACGCACCTCCCAAAGCAAATACCGGGGCCCGAAAGCCCCGAAAGGGCACAGCTAAGAGGACTTACGTACCCGTAAGTACCACTCGGACAACAGGCGCACCTGTTTCTTGGTGTAGCCTTTCTCCATCATACGATTGACAAAATCATCATGTTTGCGCTGATCGTCTGTGGAGGTCTTGGCGTTGAAAGAAATGACCGGCAGGAGATCTTCCGTATTTGAGAACATCTTCTTCTCTATCACGGTTCTGAGTTTCTCATAGCTGGTCCATTGCGGGTTGTTGCCATCATTATTGGCCCTGGCCCTGAGCACAAAGTTGACTATCTCATTGCGGAAGTCTTTGGGATTACTTATCCCGGCCGGCTTTTCAATTTTCTCCAATTCGGCGTTGAGTGCGGCCCGGTCAAACAGTTGGCCGGTTTCCGGGTCTCTGTATTCCTGATCCTGGATCCAGAAGTCGGCATAGGTGACATAGCGGTCGAAGATGTTCTGACCATATTCCGAATAAGATTCCAGGTAAGCGGTCTGGATCTCCTTACCGATAAACTCAACATATTTAGGGATCAGATAGCCCTTCAAAAACTCCATATATCTTTCTGCGGTATCGGAAGGGAACTGCTCTTGCTCTATCTGCCGCTCCAGTACATAGAAGAGGTGCACGGGGTTGGCGGCAATTTCAGAGTGGTCGAAGTTAAAGACCTTGGAGAGGATTTTGAACGCGAAGCGGGTCGACAGTCCGTGCATCCCCTCATCGACCCCGGCATAGTCTCGATATTCCTGGTAAGACTTGGCCTTGGGATCGGTATCCTTGAGGCTTTCACCGTCATAGACCCGCATCTTGGAGTAGACAGAGGAGTTCTCCGGGGTTTTGATCCTTGAGAGCACGCTGAATTGAGCCAAGGTCTCCAGTGTGCCTGGGGCACAGGGCGCCTTGGTCAGCTCTGAATTGGCGATAAGCTTGCGGTAAATCTGGATCTCTTCCGACACGCGCAGGCAGTAGGGCACCTTAACGATATAAACACGGTCGAGGAAGGCTTCATTGTTTTTATTATTTTTAAAGCTGCTCCATTCAGACTCGTTGGAGTGAGCCAGAATAATGCCGTTAAAGGGCAGGGCCGATAAGCCTTCGGTACCGTTGTAGTTACCTTCCTGAGTGGCGGTCAGCAGTGGGTGCAGCACCTTGATCGGCGCCTTGAACATCTCCACAAACTCCATCAAGCCTTGGTTGGCACGGCACAGTGCTCCTGAATAGGAGTAGGCATCGGCATCATTCTGGGCAAAGTGCTCCAGTTGGCGAATGTCGACTTTGCCCACAAGAGAAGAGATATCCTGGTTGTTGTCATCACCGGGTTCAGTCTTGGCGATGGCAATTTGATCCAGCACCGAAGGGAATACCTTAACGACCCGGAAGCGGGAGATATCGCCGCCAAAGTCATGCAAGCGCTTGACCGCCCAGGGCGACATTATGCTGCGCAGGTAACGGGTCGGGATCTGGTATTCTTCCTGCAGCAACTTGCCATCTTCCTCGGCATCAAACAGGCAGAAAGGGTGGTCGTTGACCGGACTTCTGACTCCATCGGCGCTAAGAATATAGATGGGGACTTGCTGCATCAAAGCCTTGAGCTTCTCTGCCAGCGAAGATTTACCGCCACCGACAGGTCCCAACAGATAGAGGATCTGCTTGGATTCTTCCAGCCCTTGGGCCGAGTGTTTAAGGTAGGAGACTATCTGCTCTATGGCATCTTCCATGCCGTAGAAGTCTTTAAACGCGGGATAGCGAGAGATTAAGCGGTTGGAAAATATCCGGCTCAGAACCTGATTCTTGGAAGTGTCGACCACTTCCGGCTCGCCGATGGCGATAAGCAGTCTTTCTGCAGCCGAAGCGTAGGCGCTGCGATCTTGCTTACAGATATCAAGAAACTCCTGTAATGTGTATTCTTCATCGAGTTTCTTCTCATAGCGCTGTTGGTAGTGCTCAAATATGCCCATTTTAAACCCCCTGAAACGCCAAATATGTCTGGGAAGGGAACTGTCTTTAGCAGTTGCCTACCATTAATCTTAGACACTAATTCATGCTTCATGTCAAAAAACATAAATAAAAACAAAGGCAAATAGTTGCAAAAGCAATAGTTGCACTTGTGAATTGCTGCCGGAGGGTGAGCTTGTTGATGTGCGGTCGGCTTGCGGGAGAGTGCTTATGGGCAATAAAAAAGGAGCCATAAGGCTCCTTTTCAGGCACTCAGTTTGAGTATTATTAACCGGCGAAGTTTTGGTTAACAAAGTCCCAGTTCAGCAACTGCCAGAAGTGCGCCATGTAGTCAGGGCGAACGTTACGGTAGTCGATGTAGTAAGCGTGCTCCCAAACGTCAACGGTCAGCAGTGGGGTCACTGAAGCATCAGTCAGCGGAGTGGCCGCGTTGCTGGTGTTAACGATAGCGACAGTGCCATCAGCCTTTTTAACCAGCCAGGTCCAGCCGCTACCAAAGTTGTTGACAGCAGACTCAGTGAACTGAGTCTTGAAGGCTTCAAAAGAACCAAAAGCAGCATTGATAGCTTCGGCTACAGCACCGGTGGCTTCGCCGCCGCCGTTAGGCGCCAGACAATTCCAGTAAAAAGTGTGGTTCCAAACCTGAGCGGCGTTGTTGAAAATACCGCCGCTGGAGGTTTTTACGATCTCTTCCAGGGTCTTGCCGGCAAATTCAGTGCCTTCGATCAGACCGTTCAGCTTAACCACGTAAGTGTTGTGGTGCTTACCGTAGTGGTATTCGATGGTTTCCTGAGAAATGTGGGGTTCCAGTGCGTTCTTGGCATATGGTAATGCAGGTAATTCGAAAGCCATTAGTATCTCTCCATGGACTTGGTTTATCATTTTCAGACTTGCTCACTGCCACCTATTGTACCGATAAAATTTGTGAAGTGAATCATTGTTTGAGTGATTGAGCAGATTGACATCATTGAAAAATCAAATGACTAAATAACCTTACAAATAGTGTGATTTTGTTCTGCGTTTCTCTCGCGTACAATAGTGAATCAAATATAGTGTCGTACTCAGGAACGTAAATGGAAACTGTTGAAAAAATTAAGCAGCAAATCGCTGAAAACCCCATCATCCTTTACATGAAAGGTTCGCCCAAATTACCCAGCTGTGGTTTTTCCTCTCAGGTGGCTCAAATCATGATCAATATCGGCGAGCAGTTCGCGTTTGTTGATATTTTGCAGCATCCTGATATCCGTGCTGAACTGCCCAAGTATGCCAATTGGCCAACTTTTCCTCAGTTGTGGGTTGAAGGTGAGCTGGTCGGTGGTTGCGATATCCTGACCGAGATGTACCAAAAAGGTGAGTTACAGACCTTGATCAAGGACACTGCTGCCAAGTACAAGCAGGATGAAGCCTAAGGTCAATTTCAGTACCTTTAAGCATTTAAAAGATGAGGCCGGATATATTCCGGCCTTTTTTTCGGTTCATCGCAGATTAGCGTGGACTGGAAATGAAAACGGTTGGAGAGTTATTGTTTAGTCGCCAAACAAAAACAATGACCAACCCCAACCGTTCTCAATGTCGAATATTACCTTCCCCATTGCGCTCTGGGAAGGCTTTGAAGCCGTCCATACCGAGCAAAATCAACAAACCCTCATCATCCACCTAAAGCCGATTGATAACGGCCACTGTGCTTGCGGCAAACCGGCTAAGGCTGTTCACGACGCTTCACTTCGCAGCGTATCGGAACGGACTATACTGGCGTTTCAGGTTCAGTTACGGCTACCCGTCCGCCGTATTCTTTGCCCTGATTGCGGTATCGTTCGGGAGCATATCAGCTGGTTAAAGCCCTATGCTCGCCAGACCACACTGCTCATTGAGCATGTCGAGGCGCTACTCAAGCTCTTGCCGATTAAACATATTTCGCAACTCCTTGGCCTGCACTGGCATACCATCAAGACTATCGACAAACGTCGGCTGGCAAGAGAGGTCACAGAGCCTGATTGGAGTCGTGTCAAACGCCTGGTCATGGACGAGTTTGCCCTGTTCAAAGGCCATCGTTACGCCACCGTGGTGGCCGATGCGGATACCCATCAAGTCCTTTGGATAGGTGAAGGCCGCAGTAGAGAAGCTATCCGGCCGTTTTTCGTTAAGTTGGGTCAGTACTGCCAACAGATTGAAGCCGTTGCTATGGATATGAATACTGCCTTTGACCTGGAGGTACAGATGCACTGTCCCCAAGCCAAAGTGGTCTACGACTTGTTTCATGTTGTTGCCAAGTATGGCCGTGAAGTCATCGACCGAGTCAGGGTTGACCAGGCTAATCAACTCAAGCATGACAAACCGGCCCGCAAACGGGTGAAACGGGGGCGTTGGGTCTTACTCAAAAACAGAGATAATTTGACAGACAAACAGGCGGGGTATCTCAACGAGCTGTTGGAGTCGAACAAAAGCTTAATGACGGTTTACCTGCTCAGGGAGCAACTCAAGGAGATGTGGTACTGCACAGATGAAGCCGAAGCCACGGCTCAATGGAACCTCTGGTGGCAACAAGTCAGAGAGAGCGGTATCAGGCCACTACTCCAATTTGGCCAGCGTCTTAAAAACTATCTTCATGGCATAGTTGCTTCAGCGGTTCATCCGTTGCACACCTGCCGACTGGAAGGGATGAACAACAAAATCAAACTGCTGAAGCGAATGGGCTATGGCTACCGGGATACCGAATACTTCTTTCTGAAAGTCAGAGAGGCATTCCCCGGAGATCCGCGATGAACCTTTTTTTCTGCCCGTTTTTGCGCGCCTATCTTCGATAGGTGTCATCATCTTAAATTACATTTCATTTTAACAATCTACTCTGATTTTTGTTTTATTGACCACTTATCTTCCGATTGAATCCTGTTGTTTGCAGCATAAAAGACTACCAAAGCAGTTTGGGGTAACCTCAAAATAAAACAATGTTGCAACAAATGTATTATCTGTATCGTTTTATTACTTACCAAATGTGACTGGTCAGGCTTGCTGCATATGCAATTAAGGCGTTTACGATGATTCAAGGCAGGGAATTGTATTGAGAAAAATTTCGACTTTTTACTGTGATGTATCAGTGTGGAAACAATTAAAGGTGTGATGGATGTCACACTTTTTGAGATGGGCAATGTTAATTAATATGTTGAGAATTAACAAAAAATCAAAGTTTATTTTTTAACAACTCCCGGTAATTGGCTGCATATCTATTCGCTATAGGATAGGCGGGTTCTATTTGTCATTAAATAAAACAAAAAACAAACATAAATTAAACATTAACGGATTTGTCAGATTAAAATCCTGTTATTGACGATGTTGAAACGAGGCGACAGTATCTTGGCAACGCCGTGTTAATAAGCGCGGTGAAAATAAAAACAAACCAGGAAGTAAGGGAGTTTAAAATGACAAGAACCAATAAGCTGACTGGCGCAGTCAGACTGGCTCTGTTTGCTGCGGTTTCAACGGGAGCTGCATCTGTGTCTCAGGTGGCTTACGCCGCAGAAGACGGTGCCAAGGTAGAACGTATCGAAGTAACAGGTTCACGTATCCAGCGTCAGGATATGGAAACCGCTTCTCCAGTGACAGTGATCAGTGCCGATGCCATTCGTGCAGAAGGCTTCACTTCTGTTGACCAACTGCTGCAGGCTCAGACCTCTATGGCCGGTGCGGCTGTAGGTTCAACCACCAACAATGGTGCCGATGGCGTGGCTCAGGTCGATCTGCGCGGTATGGGTGCCGAACGTACTCTGGTACTGCTCAATGGCCGCCGTATGGTGAACTCAGGCTCAGGCGCAGATAGTGCAGTGGACTTGAACTCAATCCCAGTGGCGATGATTGCCCGGGTAGAGATTCTTAAGGATGGTGCCTCGGCGGTATACGGCTCAGATGCTATTGCCGGTGTGGTCAACATCATCACCAAGAAAGATTTTGAAGGCTTCCAGCTGGATTTCAACGGCAGCGGAACCGATAAGGGCGACGGTGAAAACGGCGAACTGAGCCTGCTGTACGGTTTCAACACAGACAACGGCGGTAACTACACCTTTGGTGCGGCTTACTCTGACCGTCGCGGTGTTATTCAGGGCGACCGTGACTGGACCGAACCAGGTGCCAGTTCCTTCATTCCAACCGGCTCTCTGGAAGGTATGGTCAAAGATGCCAACGGCAACTGGGTTGAGCGCAGCACAGGTTACGACTACACCCAAGACAGCTGGTTCCAGACGCCTAGCAAACGCTATAGTCTGTTTGCCAACATGATCCAGGAGCTGGGCAATGAATTGGTACTGACAGGTGATATCCTGTACACCAAACGTAAGTCAGATCAGCAAATGGCCGCTCAGCCAGCTGATATTATGCTGGGTGTTTGTGGCCAAACAGGGATAGATCCTACCCGTTGTATCACCCTGGATCAGTCCATGCTGGACGCCGGCATTAAGCCCGATGACACCGGCCGTGTTAACTATCGTCGCCGTACCAATGATGTGGGCGCTCGTATCTACAACCAGGACGTCGATACTCTGCGCGCCTCGATTGGTCTACAGGGCACACTCGATGTCAACACGGGTATGACTTGGGATCTTTCATACACTTATGGCAAAAACAAGGCCGATACCTGGGTTGAGAACTCCATCAATGCCGTCAAGATGGAAAACTCTGTCTACAACAATCTGGATGCTTGGCTCAGTGGTGCCCCGCTGACTCAAGAGATCATCAATGACATCGGCTTCACCGAGCGCAATGATGGTGGTAACGAGCAACACGTGGTTGCCGGCGTATTGAGTGGTGAGCTGTTTGATCTGAGTGCCGGCCCAGTCAGCTTCGCTATCGGTGCCGAATACCGTTACGACAGCGGTTATTACAACCCTGATCCTGTGATTGTTGCCGGTGAAGGTACTGCCGCCCAGCAAGACCCAACTGACGGTAATTACGACGTTATCTCTATCTATCAGGAAGTCAGTGTACCTTTCACTGAAAAGCTGACCGGTGAATTTGCCCTGCGTTTCGACGATTACTCAACTTTTGGTAAAGCATCTACCTGGAAGATAGGTCTGACCTATGAAGCCACAGATGATCTGATGCTGCGCGCCGTTGCGGCTACCGGTTTCCGGGCGCCAAACGTCAGCGAGCTCTACGGTGGTAACACAGGGTCTTATGACTACCTGGATGATCCATGGGGTAATGAACAAGATCCACAGATCCTGGTTAACTACACCTCAGATCCGGATCTGAAACCGGAAGAGTCTGAGTCTTACACTGCCGGTCTGGTATATTCGCCACGCTTTATCGATGGCATGTCTCTGACACTGGACTACTGGCGCTTCCGGGTGACCAATGCCATTACCCGTCTGGATGCCCAGAAAGGTCTGAATGACTGTCACGCCGGTAACCAGGTTGCCTGTGATACCTTCAAGATCACTATGAATGGCGATCTGTCCGACTTCACCAACCCTCTGACCAACGTGGGTAGCCAGAATACCAGTGGTATCGATTTCAACCTGGCTTACAGCTTCGAAGGTCTGGGGCTGGATTGGAAAATCAACAACGACCTGACCTATCTGCTGGAGTTTGAGCAGGATGGTGTTTCCTATGAAGGCACCAGTGATGGTAACTTCGGTGGTTATGCCAAGATACGTAACAACTTCAGTATCCAAGCCGGTCAAGGCGATTGGAGCCTGATGTACTACAACCGCTTTATTGGTGAAACCGATTGGTTGAACGACGCCAGCGTTGAAGTTGATTCGGTGATGTACCACAACATTGTGGGCAGCTATTTTGTCAATGATGCACTGACAGTGTCTTTGGGTGTGAAAAACTTCACCGACGAAGAGCCATCATACGTACCAAACGGCAGCGATGCCGGTACTATTCCGCAAGTGTTTGACACAGTTGGTCGTCAAATCTACGGTGGTGTGACTTACAAGTTCTAAGCCATATCATGGAATGAAAAAAAGCGCCTTCGGGCGCTTTTTTAATGTCTGATTGTTTAACCCAGGCCGTGCTCAGCCGAGCTCATTTGAATAAGCTCGATTTTGTAACCGTCAGGATCTTCAACAAAAGCGATTTCAGTGGTTCCGCCGGCAACAGGGCCTGGGGCGCGGATAACCTTGCCACCGGCGGCGCTGATGGCTTCACAGCGGGCGTAGATATCTTCTTCGCCTATGGCAATATGTCCAAAGGCATTACCCATATCATATTGCTCTGTTCCCCAGTTGTAGGTGAGCTCTATGACTGCCTGGCCGGTTGATTCTTCGCCGTAGCCGACGAAGGCGAGGGTATATTTATATTCAGGGTTTTCCGATTGACGCAGTAGCTTCATTCCCATGATTTCTGTGTAGAAGTGGATGCTGCGTTCAAGGTTACCGACCCTGAGCATGGTATGGAGAACTTGTGACATTGCTACCTCTTTTGGTTCTAAAACGGAAACCCAGTTGAGCTTCCGTAGCGTGGATGATCAAGCGAGATCCGGGGAGGTGAGAATCACTCCCAAATAGAGTGGTTCCGGCCGCCGTTAACTTGATAGCCAGTTCACAAATCCATGAAATAAACATGGTATTTGTGTCTGCTTCATTAATAATGGTGTCAACCCTATCTTAGCTGGATGCAGGAGACAAGCATGACTACAGAATTGAAAATGGCTATTGGATCTACCTTGGTAATTGCAATCGTTTTCGCCGCTATGATTGTACAGATTTTTTGATTGGCGCTGAGCAAGAATATGTAAGCCAATGCCGCCTTAGGGCGGCATTGTCGTTTCTGGATTAATCTTCCGGATAGATTTTTTCTTTGAATTCACACAGATCTTCAATCAGACAACTGCCGCAGCGGGGCTTTCTGGCGATGCAGGTATAGCGCCCGTGAAGAATAAGCCAGTGGTGGACGTCAACTTTGAACTCGGCCGGCACCACTTTGAGCAGTTTATCTTCCACTTCCTGAACATTTTTCCCCGGTGCAAAGCGGGTGCGGTTGCTGACCCGAAAAATGTGAGTGTCCACGGCTATGGTTGGCCAACCAAAGGCGGTGTTGAGCACCACATTGGCGGTCTTGCGACCAACCCCGGGCAGTGACTCCAGCGCCTCGCGGTTTTCGGGGACTTCGCCGTTGTACTTCTCTACAAGGATCTTGGACAGTGCCACCACATTGATGGCCTTATTGTTATAAAGCCCTATGGTCTTGATATATTCCTTCAGCCCTTCAACCCCGAGATCGGCAATCGCCTGTGGGGTATTAGCCACCGGAAACAGCTTGTCAGTGGCCTTGTTGACGCTGACATCGGTTGCCTGCGCCGATAGCGTTACTGCAACCAATAGTTCAAAAGGGCTGGAATAATTCAGCTCTGTCTGGGGATGAGGATTGTTGTCCCGCAGGCGTTCGAGTATCGCCCGTCTCTTGTCTTTGTTCACTCAATGACCTCAGTTGACTTTGGTGATCCTGGCGCGCTCCACTGGGGCAGTTTGCACTCTGGGTTGGCGCTCAGCGAATTTCTTGTCGATCACGTTTTTCAGCGCAATCAGCAAACCCATTCCCAAAAAGGCGCCGGGCGGTAACATCGCCAGCAGGAAGGGAGTGTCTACTTGCCAGACTTCAATGAGCAGGCTCGCAGCCCAAGGTCCCAGCAGCTGCTCTGCACCGTCAAATAGGGTACCTTGCCCCAGTATTTCCCTGCCTCCGCCGAGCACCATCAATACCAAGGTAAAGCCAATACCCATCATTAAGCCATCAAAGGCGGCGCTCATTGGTGAGTTGCGTGAGGCAAAGGCTTCGGCGCGGCCTATGATGACACAGTTGGTCACTATGAGTGGCAGGAAAATACCGAGAGAAACGTATAGGCCATAGGCGTATGCGTTAACCAGCAACTGCACTGCGGTTACCAGTGCGGCAATAATCATTACGAATACGGGAATGCGGATCTCTTTGGGCACAAAATTGCGCACCAGGGATACAGTGGTGTTGGAACCTATCAACACCAACGCAGTTGCGAGCCCAAGCCCCAAGGCGTTGGTAAAGGTGGAGGTCACTGCCAGCAGGGGACAGAGTCCCAACATCTGCACCAGTCCGGGGTTATTTTTCCACAAGCCTTGCCAGGCGATATCGCGATATAAACTCATTGGCTTGCCTCACATGTCTGTGATTGGGAAAAAATGGTCTTCTTATTGGCTTCAAAGAAGGCCAGGGTGTTTCTCATCGACTTGACGTAGGCCCTGGGGGTAATGGTCGCCCCGGTAAACTGGTCAATTTCGCCGCCGTCTTTCTTCACATACCAGGCCTTGTCATCACTGCCTTGAAGCTTTCTGCCGATAAAGCCGTCCACCCAATCAGATTTCTTGCGCTCAATCTTGTCACCCAGCCCAGGGGTTTCCTGATGCGACAAAGTGCGAACACCAAGCACAGTGCCATCTGTCTTGATACCTATGATCAAGCGTATTTCGCCATTGTAGCCATCCGGCGCTATGGTTTCGATGGCAATGGCGACCGGCTCGGCATCTTGGGTGGCGATATACGCCGGCATAGGCTGAGTTGTGCCCAGGGCGTCTTTATCCTGCAATAGAATGCAGCTTTCCTCGAGCGGATTGTCGTGGAGTTCACTGGGAATGATCTGCTCCAGGGTGCGCCTGAGCTCCAACTTTTGCTGCGCAAGGATCGCATCTCGGGTACTGTCATTGACAACCGCCACCACCGCGGTGCATATCAGGGCAAACAGGCCCAAAAGCAGACCATTTTTCAACATGGATTTTTGCACTGTCTATCTCTCTTGCTATCAATGTCCGGCGCGATGGCCATAGGCTCGGGGTTTGACATAGTAGTCGATCAAAGGGGCGCACAGGTTGGCCAGCAACACCGCAAAAGCAAAGGCGTCAGGGTAACCCCCAAAGCTTCTAATAAGGTACACCACCAGGCCGATAAGGGCGCCGAAGATAAATCGGCCCTGATTGCTGGCCGGCGCGGTTACAGGATCCGTGGCGATAAAGAAAGCCGCCAGCATGGTGGCGCCACTGAACAGGTGAATAAGCGGGCTAACATGGGTATCTGGCCCAAGCGCATAGGCAAAGCCGCTGCAGATAAACAGCGAGGCCAGTACACCGACACTGATATGCCAGCGGATAAGCTTCATCTTCAACAGCGCCAGACCACCGCACAGGTAGGCCAGGTTGACCCAAAACCAGCCACTGTTGATAGTGCCGGCAAAAATTGGTTTTTGCAGGCTCTCGGTAGTGGTCATTCCCATAGATAGATCCGTTTTCAGCGTATCGAGTGGTGTCGCCATGGTGACGCCATCGATACCGAGCTGGAAGTACTCGGCAACGCTGCCTTGGCTGGCGCCGAAAATCACCTGCAAACTGGTGAGAAAATCCGGAGAGTGCTGGGCAACAGTCGCCGGTGCGACCCAACTGGTCATCTGTACCGGGAAGGCCACCAACAGCAGTACATAGGCGGCCATGGCCGGATTGAACAGGTTGTTTCCCAAACCGCCATACAGCTGTTTGACCATGATGATGGCAAAACTTGTACCTATCACCACCATCCACCAAGGGGCGAGTGGCGGTACGGCAATACCGATAAGAACTGCTGTCAGAGCCGCGCTGTTATCCGACAAAGTCGAAAGTACCTTGCGCTTACGCAACTTGAGGATGGCGGCCTCTGAAATCAAAGCGACCGTCACAGCCAGCAGTACCTGAATAAGGCTGCCCCAACCAAAAAATACACACTGCACTACCAGGCCGGGCAGGGCGCAGAGCAGCACCCTTTGCATCACAGTGCTGGTTTGCAGCGGCCGGCTGACATGGGGGGAGGAGGCTATTTTAAACGCCATATCAATCTTTCTCCTGTGCGCTGAGCGCCTTCTCTTTGGCCTTTTGTTTGGCTTTGGCTACTGCCCTGGCAATACGCGCCTGTTTACTGTCATCAGACGGGGTATTATCCGCGGACGTGGGCTCGGTAGCGGTTGTCGACTCGCTTGGAGGCCGACTTTCAGCCGAAACAGGCGTATTTGCTGCGCAGTTGTCCTGTGGTTGTTCACTTGCCGCCGCGGCTTTCTTGGCCTTGGCTTTGGCAACCGCCGCCGCGATACGAGCCTGCTTGCTATCATCGCTTGTGGCTTGTTTTGCTGCTTGGCTTGCGACTTGGTTTACTTCGGCGGCTTGCGCTGATCCTCCGTCGAAATCCGTTGCTGGAGTTGACTCAGATGCAGTCGCGGCTTTCTTGGCCTTGGCTTTGGCAACCGCCGCCGCGATACGAGCCTGCTTGCTATCGTCGCTTGTGGCTTGTTTTGCTGCTTGGCTTGCGACTTGGTTTACTTCGGCACCTTGCGCTGATCCTTCGTCGACATCCGTTGCTGGAGTTGACTCAGACGCAGCCGCGGCTTTCTTGGCCTTGGCTTTGGCAACCGCTGCCGCGATACGAGCCTGCTTGCTATCATCGCTTACGGTTTGGCTTGCTTCGGAGGCTGTCGCTTGAGTGCTGCTGGCCTGTGCATCTTGAGTTTCGCAAGTGCCAGTTTCAGTCTGCCCTGAGGCTGCAGCGGCCTTTTTCGCCTTGGCGCGGGCGATAGCGGCTGCGACCTGAGCTTTCTTGTCCGAGCCAGGTGTTGTGCCTTCAGCTGCATTATCTGTAGTCGCATCAGCAACTTCTTCAGCAGGAACAGTGCCTTGTGCAGCGGCCTTTTTGGCCTTGGCCCTGGCAATCGCTGCCGCGACATCGCTCTTTCTCTTGTCCGCCTTTGGCTGGACAACTGCCGAGTCAGTTTCCACGGCTTTTTCTAGCGGGCTTTCGGTGGCCACCACAGAGGCTTCTGCGGCTTTTTTCGCCTTGATCCTGGCCATGGCTTCGGCGACGGCGTCTTTCTCACCACTGCCCATGGCGGCGCGGCGCTTATCGGCTGCGGCCTTGGCTTTGGCTTCCCGGGCCTGTTTCTCGGCCTCCAGCCGTTTGAGCCTGGCATCGAATCTTTGCTTGGCCTGCTCGGCCAGCTGTTTCTCTTCGTGATTACGCTTAATGGCCGCCTTGGCAATGCGGTAATACTCCACCAGAGGAATATCCGACGGACAAACATAACTACAGCAGCCACATTCGATGCAGTCTCTGAGGTTGTAGGCGCTGGCCTTGTCATATTCTTCGGCTTTACTGTGCCAGTAGAGTTGCTGGGGCAATAGAGATGCCGGGCACACCTGAGCGCATTCACCGCAGCGAATGCAGGCCTTCTCCTCGGCTGGAGGGCTGATCTCGCTGGCAGATGGCACCAGAATACAGTTACTGCCTTTGAGCAGCGGCACCTTGATAAGGGGTAAGGTGTGGCCCATCATGGGGCCGCCTATGATGACGGTATCCTGACCGCTGGGGGTGAAGCCACTTTGCTCAAGTATATGGGCTATGGGCGTGCCCAGTGGCACCCAGTAATTACCCGGCTTTGGAATATTGCCGCCGGTTACTGTGACGACCCGCTCTATGAGAGGCTTACCCAGGCAAACGGCTTCACGAATGGCGAAGGCGGTGCCTACGTTGTGCACTACTATCCCAAGTTGCGCCGGAATGGCGCCGGAAGGCACTTCCTGCCCGGTAATGATCTGGATCAGCTGCTTTTCACCGCCGGAAGGGTATTTGGTCGGGATCACAGTGATCCTGATACTTCCCTTGGGCAGGTGGCAGCTATCAAGCGCCTGCTGCATTGCCTGTACGGCTTCGGGCTTGTTATCCTCAATGGCGATAATTACCCGTTTGGGATTTAGCAGCCCGTGAACAATTTCAATACCATCCAGAATTTCCCTGGCGTGTTCGCGCATCAATCTGTCATCGGCGCTGATATAAGGCTCGCATTCCACGCCGTTGATCAACAGCAGTTCAATCTCACTGGCGGGGTTGAGTTTGATGTGAGCCGGAAACATGGCGCCGCCCAATCCGGCTATCCCGGCCTGGCGAATGCGGCTGAGGATCTGCTCGCGGCTCAATGCTGCGATGTCTTGCTGATCAAAATCTATGGCTTGATCCTGGCCATCGGCTTCCAGCACACAGGTCAATACCGGCAGGGCTGAAGGGTGGTTGCTGGGTCTTTGCTCTATGGCGCGAATGATGCCTGAGGTGGGGGCATGCACCGCCAGATACATGGCGCTCAGTCCACGGGTCAGCGCTTGGCCCTTGAGCACTCTGTCGCCTACTTTGACTTCGAGCACGGCGCTGTCACCAACCTGAGGTACGGGCAATAAGAATTCACTGGCAAGCGGTAGACGCCCGATAGAACTGCCATTGGAGAGGTCTTTCATCTGCGGCGGATGAATTCCGCCGGTCAGGCGCCACTGAGTTCCTTTATCCAACTGTTCGAGTAATGTCAGCACGGCTTGTCCTCTTCCACCAACTTCACTGGAATTGCGTTAAGCTGCCAGTCCCAGGTTTTCAGATCCTGTTTCACCGGGATCATATCGATACAATCCACAGGGCAGGGTTCAACACAGAGATCGCAGCCGGTGCAGTTGCTGGTCAGGACTGTGTGCATCAGCTTGCCCGTTCCTATAATGGCGTCTACCGGACAGGCCTGAATACACTTGGTACAGCCGATACATTCCTCTTCACGAATGTAGGCGACCTTTTTGACCTGGGTTTCAACACTGGCATCGAGAGGCTCGGGATCGACCCCCATAAGATCGGCCAGTTTCTCCATGGTGGCGGTACCGCCCGGAGGGCAGCGATTGATCTTCTCGCCGTTGGCTATGGCCTCGGCATAGGGGCGGCAACCAGGGTAGCCGCATTGACCACACTGGGTTTGTGGCAACAGGGCTTCGACCTGATCCACTATCGGATTGCCCTGAACTTTAAACTTCTCGGCGGCGAAGCCGAGTAAAACGCCGAATACCAGCGCCAGCAGAGACAATAAAATGACTGCAATTAGCATGGAAGACATAACTCTATTTGACTAAACCGGTAAAGCCCATGAAGGCCAGCGACATCAGGCCGGCGGTGATCATGGCGATAGCACTGCCTTTGAAAGGCGCTGGGACATCGGCCGCCGCCAGACGTTCGCGCATCGCCGAAAACAGGATAAGCACCAGTGAAAACCCGGCGGCAGCGCCAAAACCATAGATGGCACTCTGCATAAAATCGTGGTTTTCATTGATGTTCAGCAGGGCTACACCCAACACGGCACAGTTGGTGGTGATAAGCGGCAGGTAAATCCCCAGCGCCCTATGCAGAGTCGCACTGGTTTTCTGTACCACCATTTCGGTGAACTGTACCACCACGGCGATAACCAGAATAAAGCTCATGGTGCGCAGGTAGCCCAGATCGAATGGCAGCAGCAGATACTGGTTGACCAGATAGCTGAGAATGGCAGCCAAGGTCATGACAAAGGTGGTTGCCATGGACATACCTATGGCAGATTCCAGCTTGCTGGACACCCCCATAAACGGGCATAAGCCAAGGAATTTCACTAATACAAAATTGTTGACCAGCACAGTGCCAATCAACAACAGGAGATACTCACTCATCTCATTACAGGCGTTGTGATTTCTTAGCGGTTATTATCAGTGTTTCAGTGGTCATAAACAACATATAGAAAGCAGGGTTTACCTTCTTTGCGCCCGTATTTGGCCATAAATGGCATTAATTTCTGTTCATTTCGGCGGGATCCAGCTGTTGTGGCTTGGCGATGTAGAAGCCCTGCATGCCATCGACCAGCAATTTCTCCACCACCATCTTCTCTTCCTGCCGCTCGATGCCGCAGGCTATCACCCTGACACTACTGCGGCGAGCCACATCGACCAACATACGGACAAAGAACTGGTTATTGGTGTCTTCATCTATTGCCTGGGTATAGCTGGGATCCAGTTTGATATAGTCGGGGCGCACCTCTCGGAAGAATTTGAATGAGGTAAAGCCCATGCCGAAGCGTTCTACCGATACCCTGCAGCCGACGCTGTGCATGGCGCGAACGAACTTGTGACTGGCAGCCAGATTGCCCTGCATACCTGCTTCATTGATCTCAAACACCAGCCTTGAGGCCAATCTCGGGTGTTTGGAAAGCAGATCTCGGGCCCAGGCTATAAAGCTTTCTTTGGAGGCTGAACCCGGGCTCAGATTGACGCCGATATTACCGCTGAGGTTTGGCAGGCTCTGCAGTAGTTTCAAGGCGCTGAGCAGTACCAGTTTATCCAGTTCCTGACTCATGCCGTGACGTTCGGCCATGGCGATCACCGTGGCTGTAGGTAGAAACTTGCCTTCACTGTTGTAAAAGCGTGCCAACAACTCCCGGTAGCCATCTACCTCGCTGCGACAGGGCTGAATGGGTTGCTGGTAAAACTTGAGCGCCCGGCGCTTCAGCAAGTCTTCAATGGCCAGTTTCCAGCGGTTATCCCCGAGTTTTTCATCCAGCATATTCTTATCCTGGAACTGCACCGCATTAGGGCCCAAGGTTTGCGCGACGTTGGCGGCGGTATCGGCCATGGCGAGAATACCCATGGGATCTTTGTCGCTGGCGTAGGCCACTATACCTGTATGGGCAATGGAGTCTGTTTGCAGTTCTGCTTGATACTCTTCCAGCTCACGCTTGAGCTGGGTGGCAAAGGTTTGCGCGTCTTTCAGCACAATTGAGGGGATAAAGATGGCAAAGTCAGTACTGGCAATACGAAAGCTTTCGCTGTTTTTGTAGCCCTGGAGTGCCCGGCGAATACAAACCGCGACACGGGCAAGATAGTCATCGCCGCCCTGACGGCCGTGCAGTTGATTGATATGACCAAGCTCGGTGGCTTTTACCAGGATTAACACTCCAATTTGTGATTTGCCGGAAAGAGACAGTTGCTGCAGTTTTTCGGTGAAGTGCTGGCGGGTGCCAAAGCCGGTTACCGGATCTTCATAGGCGAGCTTCTTCAGTGCCAGATTTTCCGACTCAAGTTTGTCAAACTGCAGCTTGAACAGCTGCCGACTTTGCTCCAATGCTTGCCCCAAGGGCTTGAGTTCACCCCGAAAGCGGCTCTGTGCCAGAGAATCAAACTGGCCTTGGGACATCTTGGTTAAATACTCTGCCGCATATTTGAGGACGCGTTTATGACGGCCCATCATCAAGGCAAAGATTAACGCCAGGGCCAGATAAAGAGGCAGTAAGCGTAATCCTGCTAGCCAGAGTGTATGGATCCCTTGATCTCTAAGAGGGCTGAGGTCGGGCTTAAGTAAAACCCGCCCGGAAGCGAAGCGGTATTGGGATTCGAGTTGCAACGGCAACAAATAATATTGCCAGTTCATCTCAGGCAGGAAACTGCCTCTGGTAAGATTATTTTGGCCGTCGGCGTCATCTGTATATTGGAAAAACTGCAGTGGAGCAGTGTCCTGCAGCTGCCGGTAAAGGATTGCGGCATCATCTGCGTCCTGGGCTTGCTCCTGCGCTTGTTGTAATCGCTGCAACAGGGCATTACCTTCCTGCTCCAGAATCTGCCGCTCCTGCTGTAGCAGCACCATGCCGGTAGCCAGAAACCCCAATAATAGTAACAGTTGAAAAAAGCGCGAAATGCCCATCTTTATCTGAGTTCAGACCAATGTCGAGACGATTGTCGAAATTGTATACGTATTTGTTATAAATACAAAACGCAGAAAGAGGTGAGGTGGCTCCCCTGACTGGACTCGAACCAGTGACATACGGATTAACAGTCCGCCGTTCTACCAACTGAACTACAGGGGAATAGAATATGATGCTGAGCGGAAATCGAAGTGGCTCCCCTGACTGGACTTGAACCAGTGACATACGGATTAACAGTCCGCCGTTCTACCGACTGAACTACAGGGGAACAGATTTCGCTTAGGTCAAACTTGAAGTGGCTCCCCTGACTGGACTTGAACCAGTGACATACGGATTAACAGTCCGCCGTTCTACCGACTGAACTACAGGGGAACAGATTTCAAGCTAACTAAATTGGCTCCCCTGACTGGATTCGAACCAGTGACATACGGATTAACAGTCCGCCGTTCTACCGACTGAACTACAGGGGAATAATTTAGCTAGGATTAACCTATTGTTTTCATAAGACTTGCTTGAAGTGGCTCCCCTGACTGGACTTGAACCAGTGACATACGGATTAACAGTCCGCCGTTCTACCGACTGAACTACAGGGGAATCGCAATTTCTCGCTTGTCTCGCTGAGAACGGAGCGCATAGTAAATCGCTCTGTGGGTGGAGTCAACTCGCATCCCCAAAAAAAGTGTCATTAAGCTGTTAATTGCTTATCTAATGCTCACAGTGATGGATAAAACTGCTTTATGGATATTTTTTGCTTAAAAAATAACGGCTAAACACTTATGTGCCAGGCGTTTGACTCAGACCTCTTGCCATTTGCAACAAGGATATCGACCTTAATGAGCCCTTTTCTAGCGATTGAGCTGCCATGCCATAGATAAATACCATGGGGGATTATGAAAGGGGCATCAAACTGAGCGCTTCAAGCAAGATAGAACACCGCTCAAAAAAGGGCAGCACAATCATTTTGTGTTCATTTTTGGTGCAGCTTAATCCGCTTTGTGAGTACCACACTTTCATATGTTCTTTTATTACAAAATACCCACCAGGGTAGGATAAATGGAACTGGATGCCTCAAGCCCCCATGGCTAAAGGGTTACACTGACTTATCCACTAAATCTGTGGATAAACCTGTGAGCTTCCCCGCTTTATGGGCTGCAAACCCTTGTGGCATCAGCATTGAACTTAAAATGGTCAATTTGGGAGGCTAAAATATAAACATAACAAAAACAGCAAGATATAAAAGTCAAGCCGCTTTGGTTTGCTTGGTGATTTTTGTAACAAAGCTGTAAGGAAGTATCTGCCAATCCTTGTGCATTAAATCCATCTCAGTGATTCATTCGGATGGATTTTTTATATTTGGCCGCCACATCTGCCGTCTCGTTGCTGAGTTTCAGCACAAGCTGCTGCTGACATCATGTTGGCAGGAGTAATGCGGCTTTTGGCTTGGCGTAATTCGGCCCAATGAGTAAAATGAAAGGCTTAACCGAAGGAGCATTAAAGTGTCAGCTACGCCGTTTCGTTTGGAGTCTCAGTATTCTCCTGCCGGAGATCAGCCCTCCGCCATTGCCAAACTGGTTGATGGCCTGGAATCCGGGCTCGCCAACCAAACTTTGCTGGGGGTTACCGGCTCAGGAAAAACTTTCACCATTGCCAATGTGATTGCCAATCAAGGGCGGCCAACCATCATTATGGCGCCCAATAAAACGTTGGCGGCGCAACTCTACGGTGAGATGAAAGAGTTTTTCCCCCATAACGCGGTGGAATACTTCGTTTCCTACTATGACTACTACCAACCGGAAGCCTATGTGCCTTCGACCAACACCTTTATTGAGAAGGATGCTTCGGTCAACGCTCATATCGAGCAGATGCGACTCTCGGCCACCAAGGCCTTGCTGGAGCGGCGTGATGTGGTGTTGGTGGCCTCGGTTTCAGCCATTTATGGTCTTGGCGATCCCGACTCTTACATGAAGATGCTGCTGCACTTGCGCCAGGGCGACATCATGGGCCAGCGGGATATATTGCAGCGGCTCAGCGAGTTGCAATACAGCCGCAACGATATTGAACTACAGCGCGGTACCTTCAGGGTGCGCGGTGAGGTAATAGATATCTTCCCGGCCGAATCGGACCGGGATGCTATTAGGGTCGAGTTGTTCGATGATGAAATAGAGCAGCTGTCGCTGTTCGACCCTTTGACCGGCCAGGTACGTAAACGCATTGCCCGGGCCACGGTTTACCCCAAGACTCACTACGTGACCCCGAGAGAAAAAATATTGACGGCCACAGAGCAGATAAAGGCCGAGCTCAGAGAGCGCCGTCAGCAGTTGCTGGATGCCAATAAGCTGATTGAGGCACAAAGGATCAGCGAGCGGGTGCAGTACGATGTGGAGATGATGACAGAGCTGGGTTATTGCTCCGGTATCGAAAACTACTCCCGTTATCTCTCCGGGCGTGCACCGGGAGAAGGGCCGCCGACTTTGCTGGATTATCTGCCGCCGGATGGTCTGCTGATCATCGACGAGTCCCATGTAACCGTGCCGCAGATAGGTGCCATGTACAAGGGCGACCGTTCGAGGAAAACCACTCTGGTGGAGTACGGTTTCCGCCTGCCATCGGCACTGGATAACAGACCGCTCAAGTTTGAAGAGTTCGAGTCCTTGATGCCGCAGACGATTTATGTGTCGGCCACACCGGGCAGTTATGAACTTGAACGCAGCGGCGGCGATGTGGCCGAGCAAGTGGTCAGGCCTACTGGTTTGTTGGATCCCGAGCTGGAAGTGCGGCCGGTGGCGATTCAAGTGGATGATCTGCTGTCTGAGGCCAACAAGCGCATTGCCGTCAACGAACGTGTGCTGGTGACCACGCTGACCAAGCGGATGGCGGAAGATCTCACCGAATATCTCGATGAACACGGCGTTAAGGTGCGTTATTTGCACTCGGACGTGGATACCGTGGAGCGGGTAGAGATCATTCGCGATTTACGTAAGGGGGTATTCGACGTGCTGGTCGGCATCAACTTGCTCAGGGAAGGGCTGGACATGCCGGAAGTGTCTCTGGTGTGCATACTCGACGCCGATAAAGAGGGCTTCCTGCGCTCCGAGCGCTCGCTTATCCAGACCATAGGCCGCGCAGCCCGTAACATTAACGGCAAGGTGATCCTTTACGCCGATAAGGTGACCCCTTCAATGGCAAAGGCCATGGATGAAACCAATCGTCGCCGCGAGAAACAGCACGCCTTCAACCTGGCCAATGGCATAGTGCCCAAGGGCTTGGTGAAGAAGATCACAGATGTTATGGATGTGGGAGATTCCCCCTCATCGGCAGCACCCCAGCCGGGTGCCCGCAAGGTGGCGGAGCGCAAGTCGGCTTATCAGGTGGACGCTGCCAATCTGGCGCATGAAATCGACAGGCTGGAAAAACAGATGCACCAGCATGCCAGGGATCTGGAGTTTGAGCAGGCCGCTGCGCTGCGTGATGAAGTGGCAAGGCTCAGAGAGGAGCTTATCAAGGCCTAAAGCACACATGGGGCTTGTTCGCACCTTCCCTAAAATCGCCCCATTGACAAAGAACCCGGCAAAAGCCGGGTTCTTTGTGCTGTTCATCTGTCAACGACTTTAAAGAGCTTGATTTAAAAGTCTAATTTAAAAACCCCTATTTAAATGCTTAGGCTTGGTATCAAAGTTTCGGCGCTTTATAAGCACTCAGTCGCCACAAACCAAACAGTGCGATACCGCCAATCAGGCCAACAAGATGTGCTTCAACCGCGACTCTGGCGCCAATCAGTGCGCTGACTTCAGCGGCCGCCCCTTGCCATTGCTCCCAGCCGACTTTGGCGATAACGCCAGCAAGCAGCAGGTAACCTGAACTGCGACCTCGGCGAATATCGGCCAGGGTGCCGAAGGCAAACAGGCCGTGCAGTATGCCACTTAGCCCAACATAACCCATAAGCTTCGGGTAGCAAAGATATAGCCCTACACCTTCAAACAGACAGAGTGCCAGGGTCAATATCAATACACCCAGGGTGTTATAGTGTTCCTTATGCAGATAAAGGATCACCCAAAACCCGGCGAGGTTCATCAGCAGATGCCAGAAGTTGGTGTGCAGCAGATTGCCGCTGACAAGCCGCCACAGCTCACCTTGTTCTATGGCGCTGCGGCGAAATGCCAACAGCTCAGTGAGCGGCAGAGAATACAGCAGCAGCGCCAGGGCTGTTAACACAACACCTGAAAAATAAGCGGAGCTCGGCTTCACGCTGTCTTGGCCGCCAGTATTGCCTGGATGCTGTCCGGTGTTGCCAGATACTCATCCAGCCCTTTTTGGCGCAGTAAACAGGCGGGGCAGGTGCCACAGCCTTTGCCAAGAATGCCGTTATAGCAGGTAAGGGTTTCATCCCTTACCAGTGGCAGTTGCTGGTATTTATCTGCCAGTGCCCAGGTTTCGGCCTTGTTGAGCCACATGAGTGGCGTAACCAAACGCAGCTGTCTGTCCATGCCTTGTACCAGCGCAGACTCCATCGCCTTGATAAAGTCATTACGGCAGTCCGGGTAGCCGGAGAAGTCGGTCTCGCAGACACCTGTGATAACGGCATCGGCGCCTATTTGATAGGCGTAGATCCCCGCCAGGGTCAGAAACAGAATATTGCGTCCGGGAACAAAAGTATTGGGCAGACCATTGTCCATCAAGTCGTTTGATACCGGGATATTGTCGCGGGTGAGGGCCGAGATGGCCAACTCATTGAGCAGAGTAACATCCAGCACCTTGTGACTGGCGGCGCCGAGTTTTTGCGCCAGTTGTTTGGCAACTTCAATCTCCTGGCTGTGGCGCTGGCCATAGTCGAAGGTGATGGCATGTACTTCATCATACTGGGCCAAGGCCTGAATAAGGCAGGTGGTGGAGTCCTGACCGCCGCTGAAAACGACTATCGCCTTGGAAATAGCTGGCTTAGTGCTCCGGGGCGACTCTGCGGTTTGGGTTTGCGGTGCGTTTGATTCTGATGACATAAGTGATTGATTGGATGAAGACATAAGTGTCTATTCAAAGGGATGACTCAATCGTCACAGTTTACCCTAATTTGGCCGGCTGTCAGCGCCGGCTTGGTAAAAAACGGAAAATTCGCTCATCCTTGCGCTTGGGGCTAAATTCCTCTATAAATGCCGCCCCGGCAAATATGAGGAACCCCGATGTACTACCCCGTCAACGAAGTCTTTGAAACCCTGCAGGGAGAAGGTGTGTTTACCGGCGTTCCGGCTATTTTTGTGCGTTTGCAGGGTTGCCCTGTGGGGTGTCCTTGGTGTGATACCCGCCAGACCTGGGACAAGCTTGAGCATAATCAGGTGAAACCTGCCGATGTGATCCGCACCGATGGCAGTATCGGCCGCTGGGCAGAGCATGATGCCAAGTCTTTACTGGAGGCGTTCAAACAGCAGGGATTCAATGCTAAGCATATAGTGATCACAGGTGGTGAGCCTTGTCTCTATCCGCTCACTGAAATGACAGAAGCATTTAATGCCGCAGGCTTTCGCACTCAAATTGAAACCAGTGGCACCTTTGAGGTGAATTGCAGCGCAGATACCTGGGTCACGGTCTCGCCTAAGGTCGGTATGAAGGGGGGGATGCCGGTACTGCGTCAGGCGCTGGAGCGGGCAAATGAGATTAAGCATCCGGTGGCGACCGAGGCTCATATTGAGGAACTGGATCAACTGCTGCGGGGATTGGATCTCAAAGACAAGGCTATCTGCCTGCAGCCCATCAGTCAGAAGAGCCGGGCGACGGCGCTGGCGATGAAGGTCTGTATCGAACGCAACTGGCGTTTGTCTATTCAGACTCACAAGTATCTGGATATCGATTAATCTGTAGTGGTAATTGACAAAAAGCCGCATTGATGCGGCTTTTTGTTATCTGAAGCGCGTTGTTAGCAGCAGAGTTCACCCGTGGTTTCAAACAGTTTCAGTTTGTTTTGATACTGGCTGATATCCCCTATGTTGGCGGCTATCCACTCGGGGTTGTAATAAGTGTCCAGATAGCGCTCACCGGGGTCGCAGATCAGGGTCACTATTGAGCCCTGGCGGTTGTCGCGTTTCATTTCGGCCGCCAGCATCAGGGCACCATAGAGGTTGGTGCCGGTCGAGGCCCCGGTCTTGCGGCCGATGATCTGTTCCAGCCAATGGATTGTCGCCACAGAGGCGGCATCAGGGATCTTCAACATGAAGTCGACAACCCCCGGGATAAAGGAGGGCTCGACTCTGGGCCGGCCTATACCTTCAATCTTGCTGCCTTGCTAACAGGTGATGGCCGCATCTCTTTGTTGAAAATAGTCATAGAACACTGAGTTATCCGGGTCGACCACACACAGCTTGGTGCAAAGCTGTTGATAGCGGATATAACGGCCAATGGTGGCCGAAGTGCCGCCGGTACCCGGGCTCATCACAATCCACTCGGGAATAGGGAAGGGCTCGCGCTGCATCTGATCGAAAATGGCATTGGCAATATTATTGTTGCCGCGCCAGTCGGTGGCCCGCTCGGCATAGGTGAACTGATCCATATAATGGCCATTCAGCTCCCGCGCCAGCCGCTCAGACTCAGCGTAGATTTCGCTGGAGTGATTGACAAAGTGACAACGGCCGCCATAAAACTCTATCTGCTGTATCTTCTTGCGGGCGGTGGAGGCCGGCATAACCGCAATAAAGGGTAGCCCCAGCAGGCGGGCAAAGTAGGCCTCGGAGACAGCTGTGCTGCCGGATGAGGATTCAATGACAGGAGTATCCTGTTTGATCCAGCCGTTACACAAGGCGTACAGAAACAGTGATCTTGCCAAACGGTGCTTGAGGCTTCCGGTTGGATGGGTGCTTTCGTCTTTAAGATAGATATCCACTCCGGCGACCGCCGGCAGTTCCAGTTTAATCAAATGCGTGTCGGCACTGCGCTGAAAATCGGCTTCGATTTTGGCAATTGCTTCGTTTACCCAGAGATCGGCCATTGTTGTTCTTCTTTCTTATAACAGGATGGTCTTAATCATAACCAAAGGTAATGACAATGGATAGCGAAAACTCAGGCGTATTCAGGCACGGCGACAGGCTAGATGATTGATTGTTAAGGAATTAAACGCAGTGGGCGTAGATAAAAAACTTGGAAGATTGACTAAAGGAATATAAAAGAAATGGTGGAGGGAGAAGGATTCGAACCTTCGAAGGCGGAGCCGTCAGATTTACAGTCTGATCCCTTTGGCCACTCGGGAACCCCTCCACATATTTGGAGCCAGACATTAGAGTGAAAGATGGTGGAGGGAGAAGGATTCGAACCTTCGAAGGCGGAGCCGTCAGATTTACAGTCTGATCCCTTTGGCCACTCGGGAACCCCTCCACGATTTCACTTTCGTGTCTTTTAAATTGTAGGCAAATGGTGGAGGGAGAAGGATTCGAACCTTCGAAGGCGGAGCCGTCAGATTTACAGTCTGATCCCTTTGGCCACTCGGGAACCCCTCCTCAATTGCGGCCGCCATAGTAGTCAGAAACCTTTTTCATGTAAAGCCCGATTTTAAAAAAAGGGCTAAAGTTCGTGGTCATTTGGTCGATTAACTAACAACGAGTTGTTTTGTTGATGTTTTTTTATGCGCACTGATGTTTCCTTAATCAATGAACTGCAATTGGGCGAACGGCTTAATCTGGCTGTTGAGTCCCATCGCCGGGGGGAGTTTGCCCTGCTTTTGGCGTTGCTGTCTCAGGATGTGCGCGATTGGCCCCAGTTTCACCTGCATGACGATGTTGAAAAGGACACTGTCCTGCGGCAGCAATTTGATCTGCCTGCGCCTCAACCTTTGGTTGGGGACTTGAGTCAAGAACCTTCCCCGGTAGACAACAGTTATCATTTTATCAGTGAGGGCGAGCGCAGCTTTCAACTGGCCCAGGCCTTGATGCCCGAACCTTTGGTTATCAGGGGAAAGAGAGATAGCGGAATGCAGGTGGCGTTGGATAACTGCGATTGGCACACAAGGTTGCGCACGGAAGGCGCCCTAAACCAACCCAAGGTGGCGCTAATGGAGTTTGTAGACCAACTGTCTGAGCAACGCAGGTTGGCCGGTCTTTATCAAACTGCGTGAGTCTTGCCTCAGTCCGGGTCTTGTCTATGTCGTATAATGGTGAGTGCCTATCAGCATCGGAGACATATAGATGAAGAGTATTGAACAGGCTCAGGCCGCCAATGTGCAGGACACTTGTGCCGAGTGTGGCAGCTATGTGGATATAGGGACAGTGGTCGAAGAAGGAGACACCTTGCTTTCGTTGACTTTTCAAGGTGAGTCGGCAGTAGCCGATGCCGAGGCGCTAAAGCAATTGGCCGAAGGCCGCTTCGCCGATGTCAAGGCTGAGCTCTGCAACGATGAGCAGGCTGTCACCCTGGCGCTGACTTTTTCCTGTAGTGCCGAGAAAATGATTTTTCAGTTGGAAAACGGCTTGGCATAAGTGACTTAAGTAAATGGTCAAAGGTGGCCAGATCCGAAAGCTTGTGAGGCCGGCCATGGCAGGGTAAATGTAAGAAAGTATGAGTTATCTTGCTGGATATTATGTAAAAGTGTAATCTCGCGCAGAGAAGTGATAACAGGCCCGCGCATTCGGCGCGGGTTTCTTTAAGCCCGAAAGGGAACCTGAGGACATGTGTGAAGCGACGTAGGTATCAGCGATTGCTGGAGTTGTTGACCAACTCGGTTGCCAAGCAGCAGGGCGATTTCGCCAAGACGGCTGAACTGGCTACTGAGCTCTTGTGTCAGTACCTTGATGTGCAACACGCCAGTGTCTGGTCCTGGTCCAGGGATCAACATGTGCAGTTTGAAGTTGCCCGCTTTGGCTCAGGGCGACCTATTCAGACGCCCAGACCGCAACACCTCAGTCAAATACCCGCCTATATAGATCAACTCAAACAAAGACGCCACATTGACGCCAATGACGCGCTAGCAGATTGGCGGATGAGCGAGCTTGCCGAGGTCTACTTTAACGCCAACGGTATTGCCAGTGCCCTGGATATCGCTATCAGGATCAATGGCCACATTGAAGGCGTATTGAGCCTGGAGCGAACTATTGCCGGCGAACTCTGGAGCGATTTGGAAATCCACCTGGCATCGCAAGTCGCTGATCAACTGGCGCTGACTCTGGCGACTTATGATGCCTACCGTAAAGATGAACTACTGACGCTGTTTCAGTCGGCCGCGGAGCAGTCGGCCCAGGTCACCATGCTAATCAATCTGCACACAGAAGCGATTGAATACATCAACAGCGCCCATGAACAGATCACCGGTATCCCGAAAGAAAAAATGCTTGGTGCCAGCCTGAAGCAATTGGCCTTTTTTCATCAGCAACCCAAACAGGCTGAAATGACCCTGGCCAAAGTGCTGCGCGGTGAAGTGGCGACCGGTGAAGTGATGCTCAATCGTGAGCAGGGCCAGGAATACTGGCTAAGATACCATGCCAGTCAATTTATCACTCAGCGCGGTAACCATTATGTCTTGGTCTCCAGCGAAGATTGTACCGAGCAGCATAATTATCAGGCCGAACTTGAGCGCTTGGCCTGGCGTTGCAGCCTGACCGGACTATACAACCGCACCCATTTCAATCGTTTACTCGATAGAACCTATAGCGGGCAGTTGCTGTTGATCGATTTGATTGGTTTTAAACGCTTCAATGATACCTATGGGCATGAACAGGGTGATGCCTTGCTGATTGAAGTGGCCCGCCGTTTGAAACATTTTGCCTCTCTTTATCCCGGCTGCAATATTGCCAGGGTAGGCAGTGATGAGTTTGCCCTCCTGCTCGATGATAACAACGAGCTTGATATCGATGTTTGTTGTCATCGCCTCTATCAACAGTTGTGCAATCCCATCAATATCGGCCGTGAGCAAGTGGATCCCAAGCCGGCACTGGCGGCGGTGGACATTGCCGAAGTCGCCGAATTGGTAGCGCCGCTGACTTGTGCCGATATTGCGCTGCAATACGCCAAGAAGAAGCAGGGTACGGCAATCCAGTTTTTCAACAGCGCGTTGCTCAAGGCGTTCAAAGATGATGCCCAGATAGAAAGAGATCTGCACGCCGCCATTCGGGGCAGACAGTTTGAACTTTATTATCAGCCGCTTAAAGATTTGCAAAGCTGCAGTTACATAGGTGCCGAAGCACTGATCCGTTGGCACCATCCCAAGCGGGGAGTACTGTATCCCGGCGCCTTTATCGATATTGCCGAACAGTCTGGGCTTATCAATGCCATAGGTACCTGGGTGCTGGAGGCCGCCTGTCGCCAGCTTAATTTGTGGCAGCACCACAATATTAATATCGCCATGCATGTGAACGTGTCGGCGCGGCAGTTTTTCGGCAGCAATCTTTATGAGCAGGTGTGGCAACTGCTCAATCGTTACCGCTTGAAGCCAGGTACGCTTATTCTGGAGATCACCGAAACCGAGTTGATGGAAGATATACGCTATGCCACCAATCTATGCCAGGAGTTGGCAGATTTGGGGGTAGGGCTTGCCATTGATGATTTCGGTACGGGCTACAGTTCAATGCGCTATTTGAAACAGTTTCCCATCAGCAAGCTCAAGATAGACAGGTCTTTTATCTCAGATCTCAATATTAGCCGCGAGAGTCGCGAAATCGTCAGCGCGATTATCGCCATGGCCAAGGCGCTGAATATCTCTCTGACAGCAGAAGGAGTTGAAACCGCCGAGCAGGAACGTTTTCTCACATCCTGCATGTGTCATCAGGCCCAAGGGTTCCTGTACAGCCCGGCACTCAGAGAAGCTGAATTCAGCGCTTTCTTGCAGCAGAGTCAACCGCTGTTGCTGCACTGATTAGCCAGCCCAAGCTCACTCTGGCCAACTTGGGGCCGAACTTAAATAACTCCTAGCTAAATCCGTTTCAGACAGCAGTGTTTGAACTTGTGACCGCTGTTGCAAATGCAGGGTTCATTGCGTTTGGGATAGCTGACGGCGAACTGCTTGCCCTCGGTGTAAAACCAGTTGCCGGCCTCAAGTATAAATTTCGATTCTTCAAAAATAGCGTCCAACTGGCCATCGGCCAAATACCAGGCCTTGAAAGTGACTCTGGCCTGGGTTTGCCCCGGAGTCAAAGGTTCCCGCTCGACAATCTGCAGTCCCAGCCACTGAGTCTTTGGCATTTGTGCCAGGATTTGCGTCGTGAGTCCCTGTCGATAGTCCTGGTGATGGGTATCGATAAGATAGTCAAACTCCTGTTTGACAAAGGCGGCATAGCGGGAGCGCATCAACTGCTCTGGAGTAGCAGCTGTGTGCTGCTTAGTGTGCAGCGGCTGACAGCATTCGCAGTAGGGGAGCTTGGAGTGGCAAGGGCAAAGGGTATTGGTTGGCATCGGGATTTTCTGTTTCAATCTCTGTTTCAATCGTGAATGGTAAAAAGGCGCCGGCATCCCGGCTTGAGTTTCGCTCATAATAGCGCTTTGACGGCAGCCTTGCATTGAAAAGCGGCTATATTGCTAGGCCTTGGAAGCTTTGGTTAGTGGATGATGAAAATCATTACCAGATTGAGCATCAAAACACTGAACGCAAGCCCTATGGCAAAATGGATAAGGCGTCCTTTGGCAGGTAAAGCTTCTATCAGCTGCAGCGGGTAGTCAAAGAAAATGGCCAGATAAAGCAGGCTTCGTAAGGGATAGGCCGTACCCGAGAGCCGGTACTCCCGGCCGTTTTTCAGCTTAACTGTCACGGCGTGAGCTCGTTTGCGCTCAAGCTGATGATTGTCATGATAGCCCACCCAGTGGAACACCAGACTCGCAATATCCTCTTTGGCGACAGCGGTCGTTGCTCCCGTGAGATATTGAGGCAGGAGAATACAGGTTTGGTTTATCCTTATCTGCCGCTCGTCTTTGGCACTGCTTTTCACGCCTAACTGAGTCAGTATCCGGCCTTTGCGTACCTGGATATATATCAAAAACCAGATGACGCTACAGGCAGGGAGCAACAGCAACTGAACCTTTCCCATAAAAGGTGCCAGCAGTGTGGCCAGCACAATAACGGGAACTAGGCTCAAAAGCAGCGGCAGCTCTTTTCTCCAGGGCAAAGTAAAAAAGCTCAAAGAGATGGGCAAAGTGATTTCGCTCACCAAATCCAGGTTAGTGTATTTGCCGGTAAAGGTGCGATCGAACCATTTGCAATCGTTCAATAAGGCTTTGGATGGCGTCATCTGACTCATAATTCCTTTTATTTGTCGTGAACTTCAGCAAGAGAAGTGAACAAGGTAATCCGTCATTGTAATTGCAGCAAAAACGATAGCGCTCTTATATCCGTAGGGCACACTCTCAAGTACTGTCAACTACTTGGCATGAACGATTTCAATTTCAACACTGGGTGGGAGATCGCTGGCAGGGGGCACGGGGGCAAACTGCTCGCCATAATACAGGTTAGGTTGGGGTTTGGCGTTGAAATAATGCTCAGGCTCGGCGCGGTTGCTGGTATCAACATCCACTAACCAGTTACCTTTTTTATCTTTGTGGCTGACGATAACGATTTTACCGGCAAACTCGCTCATGGGTTCTTCAGTGTCTTTCGGCGGGTGAAAACGCACCAGATAATAGCCTATGTCAGTGGCGCTCTTGCCATGTGCCTGACGCTGAACAACCCTAAAATCCACATCTATTCTGGCTTGTTTATGGCGAATGCGGTCAAAGAACTTTTGATACAGTTTGAGTACGTTTTCACGCCCCTGAACTATGGCAAGGCTTTGCTGTTCAGGAATATAAGTGGCATCCTCGGCGTATATATCCTCCAAAGGAGCTGAGTCGAGTTCATTAAATGCCCGGTTGAACATGACATAGACACGATTAAGGGCTGCTTGGTCTTTATCCTGCAATTCGGCGGCCTTGAGGGGCTGAAGCACAGAAATCAGGCAAAAGAACAATAAGGTCAGGAATTTCATTAAAATCATCTAAGCAGGCTCATCTGACCTCACTATAATAGAAGCCCCTTGGTAACAGAAGATTGATTTCTTTACAAAGTGTGTAAACCTCGTCATAAGTTGGAGGAGTCGCATCATGAAAGCAGATGATCTGACACTTTTTATGCAAGAAATGGCCGATGTGGTGCCGCTCAAGCAACAAACCCAGGCCCAGACCAGAGCGAAACCTCTTTCCAGCGAGTCAAAACAGGCACGCAAAGCCGCCGCCGAGGCCCATGAGTACCTGCAGCGCCTGACCTTGGATTTAGCGCTGATCCCCAGAGTGAAACCCGATGATATGCTCAGCTACAAGCAGCAGGGGATCCAGGAGGCGGTATTCAAGAATTTACGTCTCGGCAAATACAAGATAGCCGCCGAGCTGGATATTCATGCCATGTCGGTGCGCCAGGCCAGAGATTATCTGCTCGGTTTCATTCAAGCTCAGGTGGCTTTGGGCCACCGCTGCGTGCTGGTGATCCATGGCAAAGGGCAGAATCGTAAGCCGTTTCCTGGGCTTATCAAAACCTGTGTCAACTTCTGGTTGTCGCAGATGGATGAAGTGCAAGCGTTTCACAGCGCTCAGCGCGAACACGGCGGCTATGGGGCCCTCTATGTGATGTTGCCTAAATCAGAAGCCAAACGGCTTGAATCCCGCGAGACCAACCACAAAGGAGCAGGCTTTCGCTGAGCTGTCTTTAACGGCGGTTTGCAGGCCTTGCAAGAGGCCGAGATTTAGTTTGACATAAGTGTAACCAATGTTTAATTTAAACGAGTGTTTTAAATTAACTAAGGTCACGGAATGGCAAGTCGATCTGATACCAAGACAAGAATTCTCGATGCCGCGGAGAAGCTGTTTGCCGAGCGGGGATTTTCAGAAACCTCCCTCAGGCTTATCACCAGCAAAGCAGAAGTGAATCTTGCATCTGTAAACTACCATTTTGGTTCCAAAAAAGAGCTCATTCGGGCGGTTTTGGCACGTTACCTGGACGTGTTTATGCCGTCGGCGTCCAACGCCATCAATGAGCTTATCGGCCGGGATAAACAAGCTTCTTTGGATGCCATTTTTTCCTCCCTGGTGGGACCGCTGCTTGAACTCAACAAAGTCCGCAACGAAGGAACCAGTATCTTCCTGCAACTGCTCGGTCGCGGTTACATCGAAAGCCAGGGGCACTTGCGCTGGTTTATTACCACCCACTATGGTGAGCATCTGGATCAGTTTGTTCAGGCTGTGTCCGGCAGTGCACCTCACATTCCGCCGGCAGAGATGTTCTGGCGCTTGCACTTTACCCTGGGAACCATAGTTTTCACCATGGCCTCGGCCGATGCGCTCAATGAGATAGCCGAAGCCGACTTTGGTGAACATAATGATATAGAGGCGGTCATCCGCAAGGTGATCCCCTACATGGCCGCCGGTGTGGCTGTGCCGCTGGTTTCTCAAGCAGAATAAAGGTCTGGTTATGAGTATTATCCTTCTAATAATTGTTGCCCTGATAGCGCTGTTCTTCGTGCGCAATATACGCCTGCAGTTCGTGACCCGGCCTGTATTGGCCTTCTTTCGTAAGGTGTTGCCGCCGCTTTCTGATACAGAGCGTGAAGCGATGGAGGCCGGTGATGTCTGGTGGGAAGCCGAACTGTTTCGTGGTAAACCCAACTGGGAAAGCCTGCACGCCTATGGCAAGCCGGCACTGAGCGCCGAAGAGAAAGACTTTATCGACCATCAGGTGATGACGGCGCTAAAAATGATTGATGACTATGACATAGTCAACAACCGCAAGGACTTACCGCCTGAGCTGTGGGAGTACTTCAAGAAAGAAGGCTTCTTTGCGCTGATCATCCCCAAAAAATACGGTGGCCGTGAGTTTTCTGCCTATGCCAACTCCACCATAGTCAGTAAGTTGGCGAGCCGCAGTGTCAGCGCCGCCGTGACTGTGATGGTACCCAACTCACTCGGTCCGGGTGAGCTGCTGACTCACTATGGTACCAAGGAGCAGAAAGAGCATTGGTTGCCGGCCTTGGCCAAAGGGGAAGAGATTCCTTGCTTTGCCCTGACCGGCCCCGAAGCCGGCTCAGATGCCGGTGCCATTCCCGATGAAGGGATAGTCTGCCGCGGTGAGTTCCAGGGCGAGGAAACTCTGGGGCTGAAGCTGAGCTGGAACAAGCGTTACATCACGCTGGCACCTGTGGCCACTGTGCTGGGGCTGGCATTTCAGATGCGTGACCCAGACGGGCTGTTGGGGGACAAGGTTAACTTGGGGATCACCTGCGCCCTGATCCCAACCGATCATCCCGGCGTGAAAATTGGCCGCCGTCACAATCCGCTCAATATGGCCTTTATGAATGGTACCACTCAAGGGGAAGAGGTGTTTATTCCGCTGGATTGGATCATAGGTGGCCCGCAATACGCCGGCCGCGGCTGGCGTATGCTGGTGGAGTGCCTCTCTGCCGGGCGTGGTATTTCACTGCCGGCGCTGGCGACGGCGTCAGGGCATATGGCGACCAAGACGACAACCGCCTACAGCTACGTGCGTAAACAGTTCGGCATGGCTATAGGCCAGTTTGAAGGGGTTCAGGAAGCGCTGGCAAGGATCATCGCCAACACCTATCAGCTGGAAGCGGCCCGTCGTCTGACAACCACAGGCATAGATCTCAAGGTTAAACCATCTGTGGTTACCGCGATTGCAAAATATCACATGACAGAGCTTGGCCGTCAGGTGATGAACGATGCCATGGATATTCAGTCCGGCAAGGGTATTCAGATGGGGCCAAAAAACTATCTGGCTCATGGCTATATGGCCAACCCTATCTCCATCACAGTGGAAGGGGCCAACATCCTGACCCGTAGTTTGATGATCTTCGGTCAGGGCGCGACCCGCTGTCATCCTTATGTGCTGGCCGAGATGGAAGCTGCCGGCATGGAAGACAACAGTGAAGCGCTGGAGCGTTTCGACTCCTTGCTGATGGGCCACATAGGTTATGCGCTGCGTAATGCCTTTGGCTCTTTGGGCAACGCCCTCAGCCGTAGCTATTTTGAGCGCTCACCCGTGAGTGGCGATACCCGCGACTATTACAAGCAGATGGCCCGTCTGTCCAAGGCGCTGGCGCTGGTGACTGACTTGTCGATGCTTATCTTGGGCGGCGATCTCAAGCGCAAGGAGATGATTTCGGCCAGACTCGGTGATGTGCTCAGTCAGCTGTATCTGGGCTCGGCCACATTGAAACTGTTTGAAGACAATGGCCGCCAGTTTGACGATCTGCCGATAGTCAAACATGTGATGGATACCCGATTGCAACTGGCTGCCAAGGCGCTTGAGCAGGCGATAGCCAACTTCCCCAATCGTCCGGTTGCCTGGGTCATGCGTGTGCTGGTATTCCCACTGGGGAACCACTTCAACGGCCCGAAAGACAGTCAGTCCATTGAGCTGGTCAAGAGCATGCTTAAACCGGGTCCGGCCCGTGACAGGCTGACCTTCCTCTGTCCTGAGTTTGACGGCGACACCAGTGGTATTGCCGAGGTGGAAGCGGCATTCAAGGCTCAATATCAGTGCCGTGAACTGCACGGCAAACTGAGAAAGGCACAAAAAGATGGCCGTTTGCCTGCCAAACTGGCGCCTTTATCTCTGTATCAGGCGGCATTGGACGCTGAGGTTATCAGTAAAGCCGAGTATGAGCAGTTGCTTGAGGCCGATAAGCTGCGGTTAGCGGCAATCAATGTCGATGACTTTGAAACTCTGTAATTGAGATTGATTGGTATGTGAATTTCAGTTTGGTAAGCCTGTCCCGGGCGGGCTTAGCTCTGATGTAAACAAAATCACCAAGCCTGAAACAGAACAAAAGCAGTAGAAATAAAAAAGGTACGCCTCGGCGTACCTTTTCTGTTTTGTTATCAGCTTAGCGCTATTGGCAAGCCATTAGGCTACGATCAACACCTTGCAGGTATTGGTGCCACCTACGGTTTCCATGGCATCACCCTTGGTCATGAGCACCATGTCACCACTCTCCAAGTATCCCTTGGCTTTGAGGCTTTCAAGGGCTTTTTTCGCCAGCTCATCGGCGGCATAAACGGTGGAGTCAAACTCAACCGGATAGACACCCCGATAGAGCGCCATCTTGGCCAAAGTAGGCTGATGACGGGCGAGGGCGAAGATAGGCAGCGCCGAGCTTATCCGTGACATCAACTTGGGCGTTGCACCGGATTCGGTCAGGGCGATAATCGCCTTCACACCCTGCATATGGTTGGCGGCATACATGGTAGACAGTGCTATGGTTTCTTCTATGGAGCTGAAGCTTTCATCCAGACGGTGCTTGGATACCCGCACACTGGGATGTGCTTCGGCGCCGAGACAAACCCTGGCCATGGCCTGAACCGTTTCTTCCGGATAATCCCCGGCAGCGGTCTCGGCAGAGAGCATCACTGCGTCTGTACCATCGAGTACGGCGTTGGCTACGTCCATGACTTCTGCGCGGGTAGGCATAGGACTGCTGATCATAGACTCCATCATCTGGGTCGCGGTGATCACCACCTTGTTGAGCTGACGCGAGCGGCTGATCAGTTTTTTCTGCACGGCAACCAGAGCCGGATCGCCGATTTCTACCCCCAGGTCACCGCGGGCAACCATGACGGCATCGGAGGCGAGGATCACATCGTCCATCGCTTCATCGGAAGCCACGGCTTCGGCGCGCTCTACCTTGGATACTATCAGGGCATTGCTGCCGGCCTTTTGCGCCAGTTCGCGGGCATAGTTAAGATCGGCGCCGCAGCGAGGGAAGGATACCGCCAGGTAATCGACCTGAATTTGTGCCGCAGTGACAATGTCCTGCTTGTCTTTATCTGTCAGCGCCGCGGCAGACAGACCACCGCCTTTCTTGTTGATCCCCTTGTTGTTGGACAGGGGACCGGCAACTGTCACGCTGGTATGTACCTTACGGCCTTCTACCTTTTCGACTTTCAGTTGTACCCGGCCATCGTCCAGCATCAGGATATCACCGACAACCACATCGTCCGGCAGTTCCTTGTAATCGATACCCACCTGGGTTTCATCGCCTTCGCCTTTACCCAGCTCGGCATCCAGAATGAATGGCTGGCCGAGATTGAGTTGGACTTTCTTATTGTCCTTGAAGGTGGAAACACGGATTTTCGGACCCTGAAGATCGCCGAGGATGGCAACGTGTACACCAAGCTCTTTCGCAATACTGCGAGCCTGGCTGGCGCGTTTTAGGTGATCTTCGGGGGAACCGTGGGAGAAGTTGAGGCGAACAACGTTGGCACCTGCTGCTATGATACGACGCAGGTTATCATCACGATCTGTGGCTGGGCCCAGCGTGGTAACGATCTTGGTTCTGCGGAACATAATATACTCCGTTTAAGTTTTAAAAAAATCTTACGCTATATTAACAGACATCGGCTCAATATGTAGGAAACTTACAGACAAAATGATCTAACTCAAAGTTTTATTTTTGTGAGTTACGGCTAATTTTAGGCGGGGCATGGGCAGTTGCCAATTTTGGTAACTGCCCTGGAGCTTACGGGAAAGGGGATTACAGCGGCTCGCTCTTATCGATGCGGGATTCTTTCAATACCTCTTTGACCCGCTTGAGACTTTCCCTGAAGCGTGGACCCCGGCGTAGCGTAAATCCGGTCGCCAGCACATCAATAATCACCAACTGAGCCAAACGTGACGCCATAGGCAGGTACATATCAGTGTCCTCTGGCACTTCCATGGTAACCGGCAGGGTACATTCCTGCGACAGCGGCGAGTGGCGCGCTGTTATCCCAATCACGGCAGCGCCGTTTTCTCTGGCCAATCTTGCTATATCGATCAAAGACTTGGTGCGGCCTGTGTGGGAAATCAGCACCACTACATCGCCTTCATCACTATTGATACAGCTCATGCGTTGCATCAACACATCATCGAAACATAAAACCGGTACATTAAAGCGGAAGAACTTGTTCTGGGCATCGTGTGCTACTGAGGCTGAGGCGCCAAGACCGAAGAAAGAGATCTTTTTCGCTTGAGTCAGTATGTCTACCGCCTTGTTGATGGCCGTGGTATCTATGCTCTGGCGTGCTGTATCCAGAGAAGCCATGGAAGATTCGAAGATCTTGGTGGTGTAAGACTCGGGTGTATCATCTTCCTCAACGTGACGACTGACGTAAGGGGTACCATTCGCGAGACTTTGGGCCAGATGTAATTTAAAATCCGGGAAACCTTTGGTATCCAAACGACGACAGAAGCGGTTGACTGTAGGCTCGCTGACATCCGCCATCTTGGCCAGAGTTGCTATGCTTGAGTGAATAGCTGTCTGGGGCGATGCCAGGATAACTTCGGCTACTTTGCGTTCTGACTTGCTGAAATGGGGGAGGTTTTTTTGAACCTTTTCTAGGGTATTCATACGCGTACGTCCGCTGGGTTGAAATTATGTAATTTTATTATTTCTTTGAGGCATGAGCACTACAAAGTAGGGTGCAAACCAATCTTGACGTAAGTCCTGTATATACCGGAATGAAAACAGGCTAACTTCAGAGATAAGAAGGTTTTAAGCAAGAAAAGCATACCAGATTATTGCCAAACCTGCCTAGACTGGCCTCATGGCTTTATTTGCAAATTATAGATGCATTTAATAAATACTGTTGTTATATTACAACAAAAGTGTGGAATTCTTCATCGCATAGCGGAACCACCACCGACAAAAGGAGAGCATTAAGCAATGGGCAAAACAACATCAGAGGCCAAAGCTTGTGATTTTGTACTCTTTGGTACCAAGGGCGACTTGGCAAGGCGCAAATTGTTGCCTTCGCTCTACCAGCTGGATAAGGCTGGTCTGCTCAATCGGGACACTAAGGTCATAGGTGTTGCCAAAGACGAATTCTCTGCCGAAGATTTTCGCGAACTGGTTAAAACAGCCCTGAGCACCTTTGTTAAAGAACCCCTGTGCGACACCACGCTTTCCCGCTTCCTCGAACGTTGCCATTATGTCGGCACCAATTTTACCGAATCTGAAGGATACAAAGCCTTCCACCAACTGCTCGAGCCTGCCAAGCGGGTGATGGTCAACTATTTTGCGACGCCTCCAGCCATCTTCGGTGATATCTGCCGTTGCCTGCATGAACAACAACTGATCCATCCCGATACCCGAGTGGTGCTGGAAAAGCCCATAGGCTCAGATCTGCAGTCATCAAGAGTGATCAATGACCAGGTTTCTGCCTACTTCAGTGAGAGTCAGGTCTATCGTATCGACCATTATCTGGGTAAAGAAACAGTACAGAACCTGATTGCTTTGCGTTTTGCCAATTCACTGTTTGCCTCCAAGTGGGATAACCGCACCATAGATCATGTACAGATCACAGTGGCCGAAGAGGTGGGCATTGAAGGGCGCTGGGGCTATTTCGACAAAGCCGGCCAGATGCGAGACATGATCCAGAACCACCTGTTGCAGGTGTTGACCTTGATTGCCATGGACCCCCCTGTGAACCTGGATGCCGATAGCATTCGCGATGAGAAAGTGAAGGTGCTCAAGTCGCTGCGTCCCATCAATCAGGACAATGTATTTGAAAACACTGTGCGCGGCCAGTATTCGGCCGGATTCCTCAAAGGATCGCCGGTTCCCGGTTACCTGGAGGAAGAGGGCGCCAACGTGGATTCCAACACAGAGACCTTTGTCGCCTTGCGCGTCGATATCGACAACTGGCGCTGGGCCGGGGTGCCTTTCTATCTGCGCAGCGGTAAACGTATGCCGTTCAAGAGTTCTGAAATTGTCATCTATTTCAAGAATCCACCCCATAACCTGTATCGTTCAAGCCATCGTAATCTGCCGCCCAATAAGCTGACCATTCGTCTGCAACCGCATGAGGGGGTCGAGATCCAGATGATGAACAAGGTGCCCGGGCTTGAGCAGAAACAGCGATTGCAAACCACCAAGCTGGATTTGAGCTTCTCCGACACCTTCAAGAACGAACGTATCGCCGATGCTTATGAACGTTTGTTGCTCGAAGCTATGCTGGGTAATCAGGCATTGTTTGTGCGCCGCGACGAAGTGGAGCAGGCTTGGACCTGGGTCGATGGCATTATTCAATCCTGGGAGATGAGCAACGAAAAGCCCAAGCCTTATCCTGCCGGCACCTGGGGGCCTGTGGCCTCAGTGGCCTTGATCACCAAAGACGGCCGCTCCTGGGATGAATAAGGAGACAGCATGATTAAAGAAACCGTATTCAAATCGTTCGATAACCCAACTGCGTTGGAAGCTCAGTTGGCCGAGCGTATTGCCGGCGCGCTGCAAAACGCGATAGATAGCCGCGGCAAGGCTAGCCTGGTGGTTTCCGGTGGTTCGACGCCACTGAAACTGTTTGCCGAGCTCAGCCACAAGATGATCGACTGGAGTGATGTTTACATTACGCTCGCCGACGAGCGCTGGGTGGATGCCGAAGACAAGGACTCCAACGAGCGGCTGGTGCGCGAGCATCTACTGCAAAATCGCGCCGCCAGCGCCAAGTTTCGTGGCCTGAAGAATATGTTTGCCAGCCCGGAAGCGGGTTTGAGTATGGCCACAGAGCAGTTGGCCAACTTCCCGCGGCCTTTTGATGTGGTGGTGCTGGGAATGGGCAATGATGGTCATACCTGCTCCTGGTTTCCCTGCGCCCCCGAAGCGCAACTGACCGAGGCGCTGGAAACCGATGCACTGCTGTGCGCCGTGCATCCGGGCAATGCGCCTCACGCTAGGATCAGCCTGAGCCGTAAAGCCGTGCTCGGCAGCCGCCAGATCTATCTGCATCTGGTCGGTGAAACCAAACTTTCCGTATATCACCAAGCTCTCGAGAGTGACGATCCCAGGGAAATGCCGATCCGCGCCGTGTTGGCGCAGCGCAAGACCCCGGTCGATGTGTTCTGGAGCGCTTAAGGAGGCAAGATGCACCCAAGAGTTCAAGCCGTAACAGACAGGATTATTGCCCGCAGCCAAGAGCACAGGGGCAAGTACCTGGCGGCATTGGCCGAAGCCAGGGCCAAGGGCGTGCACCGCAGCAGCTTGAGCTGCGGCAATCTGGCCCATGGGTTTGCCGCTTGTCAGCCGGCCGATAAAGACAGCCTGCGCCAGCTGACCAAGGCCAACATAGGCATAGTAACAGCATTCAATGACATGCTTTCGGCGCACCAACCCTATGAACACTATCCTGAATTGCTGAAACAGGCCTGCAATGAAGTGGGCAGCGTTGCTCAGGTGGCAGGCGGTGTACCGGCCATGTGTGACGGTGTTACCCAGGGCCAACCCGGAATGGAGCTCAGCCTGCTGAGCCGTGAAGTGATTGCCATGGCTACCGCTGTTGGCCTGTCCCACAATATGTTTGATGGTGCCTTGCTGCTGGGTATTTGTGACAAGATAGTCCCTGGGCTACTGATTGGCGCCCTGAGCTTTGGTCATCTGCCCATGTTGTTTGTGCCGGCGGGACCGATGAAGTCCGGGATCCCCAACAAGGAAAAAGCCCGTATTCGCCAACAGTTTGCTGAAGGCAAGGTCGATAGAGCCGCCTTGCTCGAAGCCGAGTCCAAGTCCTATCACAGCGCAGGAACCTGTACCTTCTACGGTACGGCCAACAGCAACCAGTTGATGCTGGAAGTCATGGGGCTGCAGTTACCCGGCTCCTCATTTGTTAATCCGGACGACCCTTTGCGTGAGGCGCTCAATAAAGCGGCCGCCAAACAGGTGTGCCGTCTGACCGAACTTGGCAGCCAATATAGCCCCATAGGCGAGCTGGTTTGTGAAAAGTCGATAGTCAACGGCATAGTGGCTCTGCTGGCCACCGGCGGTTCGACCAATCTCACCATGCACATAGTGGCGGCGGCCCGTGCGGCCGGCATCATAGTCAACTGGGACGATTTCTCCGAACTGTCGGATGTAGTGCCGCTGGTGGCCAGGGTTTATCCCAACGGCCATGCCGACATCAACCATTTTCATGCTGCCGGTGGGATGGCTTATCTGGTGCGGCAGTTGCTGGATGCCGGTTTACTGCATCAAGACGTCAACACAGTGGCCGGCTTTGGTCTTGAGCGTTACACCAAGGAGCCCAAGTTGCTCAATGGCGAGCTCAGCTGGGTGGATGGCCCGACCGAAAGTCTGGACAGCGAAGTGCTGACTTCAGTGGTCGAGCCGTTTCAGAGCAACGGCGGTCTTAAGCTGCTCAAGGGCAATCTGGGCCGGGCGGTTATCAAGGTTTCTGCGGTGCAGGAGCAACACAGAGTGGTGGAAGCACCTGCTGTGGTTATCGACGATCAGAACCAACTCAATGAGCTCTTTACCAGTGGTCAACTGGATAAGGACTGCGTGGTGGTGGTCAAGGGGCAAGGCCCCAAGGCCAACGGCATGCCTGAGCTGCATAAGCTGACGCCTATTCTCGGGACTTTGCAGGACAGGGGCTTTAAAGTTGCCCTGGTGACCGATGGCCGTATGTCAGGAGCCTCAGGCAAGGTGCCGGCGGCCATTCACCTGACGCCGGAAGCGCTCGATGGCGGTATGATAGCCAAGGTGCACAGCGGTGATTTGGTGCGGGTCGATGCCGAAAAGGGCGAACTCAGTCTGCTGGTCGATGAGCAGCAACTGGCCGCAAGAAGTGCCGATAAAGTGGAATTGAGAAGTGTGCGTTACGGCATGGGCCGTGAGCTGTTCAGTGCGCTGCGCGCCAATCTCAGCAGCCCTGAAACCGGTGCTCGCAGTACCAGTGCCATAGATGACTATTACTAATCATTAAGGAATAAAGTACATGCTTGAGAATAACTGGTCCTTGCAACCTCAGGACATATTTAAACTGAGCCCGATCATTCCGGTAATGGTTATCAACAAGATTGAACATGCGGTGCCCCTGGCCAAGGCCCTGGTTGCCGGTGGCATTCGGGTACTGGAAGTGACGCTGCGTACCGATTGTGCCCTCGAGGCCATAGGGCGGATAGCTGCCGAGGTACCGGAAGCCTTGGTCGGTGCCGGCACCATACTGAATGAAGCGCAATTGGCGCAGGCGGCAGAGGCCGGCGCTCAGTTTGCCATCACCCCGGGGGCGACTGTGGAACTGCTCAAGGCAGGTAAAGCCGGTAAGATCCCGCTTATTCCGGGGGTGGCCAGTATCTCCGAAGTCATGGTGGGGCTGGGTCTGGGCTATACCCACTTCAAGTTCTTCCCGGCAGAGGCTTCAGGCGGGGTCAATGCGCTCAAGGCTTTCAGTGGTCCACTGGCCGATGTCCGTTTCTGCCCAACCGGCGGGATCACCCCGAGCAGCTACAAAGACTACCTGGCGCTGGGGAATGTCGATTGTATCGGTGGCAGCTGGATTGCCCCGGTGGAAGCGATGGAGCAAGGCGACTGGGCCAGGATCACCAGGCTATGCCAGGAAGCCATCGCGGCGTTGTGAGCATCTGGCAGTGAATGAATAAGGCTACCCGAGGTAGCCTTTTCTTTGCTCCGGTGTTTTTATAGGCAACAAAATCAACAATTTTAGTCCTTTAGGCTGGCTTGCACTGTTATTGGCTTTAGGGTAGCTTGATTTGGAAAGGGTAGGCGATTGGTTTTTATTGGTCAGTTCTGTTGTTGCTGCAACGGCTGCCGATAAATAAGCTGTATGACTCAGGGAGGAGCCTTTTGTGAGACTTGAGCGCATCATCAAGCATTACAACGCCTGTCATTGTCCGGCATGTTCGTTTCAGCCCCAAGCCAACCATATCACTGAAGCCAAGATCATTTCTCATTTTGCCAGCAACTGGTTAGCAGTACCAGTTGGGCTCTGCATCATGGTTTTACTTGGATTTCAGCCGTTACCCATTAAAATGTCTTGCCCTGTCTGTGGAAACACCTTTTTCGCCAGCGGCTTTCGTCACTAATCGTTTCAGGATCTGATTAAAAGGAGTTTTGTCATGTACGACTCAGCGGTAATTCCTTCATCTGTTTACTCATCTAAAGCCAGCAAACTGAGCGGGCTATGTTCCGGTCTCAGATATATGCTGGTTTTGGCTTTTGCCTGGCTCCTTGGTGGTTGCGGCCAGCCCTTGCCGCTGGACAAGGCCGAGTATGCCGGAGAGTGGCAGAGTGCTGACATGTATCTGCTTATTCAGCACGATGGCTCTGTGGAGTATCAGCGTTATGATGGCAACAGCCGCACCTCGATAAGTGGTGGTATCCAGAAGTTTGATGGTAACGACTTTGAAGTGGGGATCGGTTTTATTTCCAGTCGTTTTGAAGTGTCAGAGCCGCCACACAGGGTCGGAAGCGACTGGCAGATGGTGGTTGATGGTGTCCGGTTGACCCGGGTTTCCGATGTGCAGTTTTATTGAGCCTAAGCCCTGTTCAAGTCTAGGTTTAAGTAGAGATGGAAAAGGCGCCAATGGCGCCTTTTTTGTGTCAGTCTTTGTTTTTGTCCTGATGTTTTCCATCAGCCTGGGAGCTCGGGGCTTTATCCGTGTTGCCAGCGGCTTCACCCTTACGCTTTATCTGCTTGTCTTTACTGTGCTGGCCAAATTGCGGCATTTTGAACTTGGCACTGTACTTGAGCACCGCCAGGTTGCTGGCAATAACGCCTATCACCAAAATGATGATCAACCAGACTTCCAAAGATGACATTTCCATCTCTTGCTACCTGCTTCAGTCTACGGCCAGACGCTGTTCACAGCGGCGGATATCTTCAGGTGTATCTACCTCTGGCGAGTCAAATGCGCTGATGGCCACCTTGATCTTGTGACCATATTCCAGGGCTCGCAGTTGCTCCAGTTTTTCCAGATCTTCCAGTCTGCCCAAAGGCAGCTTGGCAAAGGTTTCGACAAAACGACGGGTGTAGGCATAAACCCCAAGATGCTTATAGACAGGGTAGTCACTGACATCACGGCCGAATGGTATCCGAGCGCGGGAGAAATAAAGCGCATAGAATTCGTTGTCGAACACCATCTTCACATGCTTGGGATCGTCCAGCTCTTCCTCTTCGGTGATCTGATAGCCGAGGGTGGCCATTTCAAACTCACCGGGATGACGCTGGAACAGACTGATGATCTGCTCTATGGAGATGGGATCGATCAGGGGTTGATCCCCTTGCAGGTTGATCACCAGATCGTCATCCGCCAACCCCAATTGGGTAATGGCATCGTTAATCCTGTCGGTGCCGGAGGCCGCTTCGGCGCCGGTCATCACAACATTCCCGCCAAAGGCCTCTACAGCGTCCTTGATGCGTACATCATCGGTTGCCACATAGATGTTATCCAACCCTTTGGCCAGTCCGGCGCGCTCATAAACGTGCTGGATCATAGGTTTACCGTTAATCGGTGCCAGAGGTTTGCCGGGAAAGCGGCTGGAACCATAGCGTGCAGGGATCAACAGGGTGACTTTCATTCAATTTTCCTAGTATTCAAGAAGAAAGGGCTCATAAAGAGCCCTAATCATAGCAGTCATTTACCGGCTTAGATACGACGGAACAGCTTGGTCAGCATCTCATCGGTGACTTTTTCCTGCCAGCTGTCACCATAGACGTTGGCCCACAAAGGACCCATGCTCTTGGTGACTTTAACCATGGCGGCAATGGTTTCGTCCGGCAGATCTTTACAGATGTTTTTAGGCAACTGGATGTTGTGCTTCTTCATCATGGCGCGAAACTCTTCAACCCCTTCAGGGTAGAATTCTTCCAGTACGTCGAAGGCGATACAGTTACCAATACCGTGGTGATAACCCAGGATATAAGACAGACCGTAAGAAACCGCATGACAGGCACCTACCTGGCTATAGGCGATACTCATACCGCCCATGAAAGAGGCCATCATCAGCTTGTCGTCTTTCTCAGGGTGATCGCCCAGGAAGACTTCACGGCACATATCCATGGACTTCTCGGCGTAGGCGCGTGAGAACTCGTTCAGGAAGGTACCTTGCAGAGACTCAACACAGTGGATATAGCAGTCCATACCTGTGTAGAACCATTGGTCTGTGGGTACGCCGGCAATCAGCTCGGAGTCCATGATGATCTGATCGAATACTGTGTAGTCAGAGTTCAGACCCAGTTTACGCTCAGGGCCGCACAGCACCGCAGTACGTGAAGCTTCGGCACCTGTACCGGAAATGGTAGGGATACCGATATGGTGAATCGCAGGGTTCTTGATCAGATCCCAGCCTTGATACTTGGCAGAACCGCCTGGGTTGGTCAGCATCAAAGATACGGCTTTGGCCAGATCCATGGTGGCGCCGCCGCCAAGACCGACTACGCTCACAGGCAGTTTGCTGTTGAATGCCTGAACCTGTTCAGTAAGGCTGTCAACCTGCTCTGTGGTTGGCTCATCATCGACATTGACCCACAGCAAGAAATCTTGCTCTTTCAAAGGCAAACGGCCTTCCAGTGGTTTGCCCTTGTGAACGTCATCCACTACGAAAACCACGAAATCGTTGGCTTCTTTGCGCTCGGCGGCCAGCACTTCATCCAGTTGGACAAAAGAACCGCGACCAAAGATCATTTTGGGGACGACTTTAAAATTCTTGAAACTCATAGCAACCAGCTCCCTTTAGGTTATTGGGCAAATGCTTTCTTGATGTTGGCAATGCGCTCGGCAATCTGTTCTTCAGTCCAGGACAGCTTGATTAGCATGGAAATGGTCCGGCTCATGATAGCGTCAGATTTGGGCACAGAAACCTTAGTATAATCCGGACGATCTTCGATTAATGTGATCGGCAGGGCAGCAGGGCTCTTGAGCTGCTGAATGTGATGCCAGTTCTTCAGGTAGTGCCAGTTGTTGACATACCAGTAGAAGCAACCGTCTACACCGTTGGCGGAGAGCGCCTTGCTGACTTCCTGAGTGCGCTGCTCGGTTGGCAGCATAAAGCTGAGGAAACCGGCGCTGTCGCCTTCAGGATCCGGAATTTCGCGGAAAGTAACTTCTTCAATATCGGCCATGGCGTCTTTGATAAGCTTTTTGTTGCGACGCTGGATCTCCACTATGGTGTCCAGTTTGCGCAGCTGAGCCAGACCCAGGGCGGCGTTCATCTCGCTGATACGGAAGTTGAGGCCCATAATAGGGTGAGACTCGGCGCCGCGGTCATTACCTATATGATCATGGCCGTGGTCAGAGAACATGTGGGCGTGGTTGTAGATGGTTTCATCATTGGTGATCACAGCGCCACCTTCACCACAGGTGATGGTTTTAACCGAGTCGAAAGAGAAACAACCCACAGCACCTATGGTGCCCAGTGCCTGACCTTTGTAGCTGCCGCCGATAGCCTGACAGGCATCTTCCAGCAGTACCAGATTGTGTTTTTCACAGATGGCTTTGATTTCGTCCATCTTGGCCATGGAACCGCACATGTGTACCAGGTTTACTGCCTTGGTGCGAGGGGTTATAGCGGCTTCAATTCCTTCTGGAGACAGACACAGAGTCTCATCGATTTCGGCAAATACCGGAATGGCGCCGGCCATGAATACTGCCTCAACAGAAGCGACAAAGGTGAAAGGAGGAACAATCACTTCATCCCCGGCGCCGATACCGGCGGCGGCCAGCGCGGTTTGCAGGGCGGCAGTACCGCTGGAGAGCAGGTGAGCATGCTTGACATTCATCTTGTCACATAAGAGCTGCTCCATATCGCGGGTTTTCCAGCGATCATTACGCATGGCATCAAAGTTGTAACGGAAGGTGAATCCGTTCTCCATGACGTCTGCTACTTCCTGTTTTTCTTCAGGACCAAACAATTCAAAACCGGGCATGGAAGGTGTCTCCTTAGATAGTGTTGTGCTCTGGGAGGGTCACGCCAGAAAAGGCCTTATGCCATAAGGCTGTCACGCGAAATGCGCCGGGTGACCGGATGACTGAGCACCCGTGTTAACTGCAGAATTATAACGGGGTGGCCAACATACTGCGATGCTTTCTTTCGGAAAAAATCCAACTGCGTAAAATTTCACCGATAAAGCAAGGGGCGCTGCTGCGCCCCTTGTCTGTTTGGATCATTCCACCCTTTGATGTCCGCCATCCACTGTGACGTCAAGATCGGTCAAAAGCCCATTGTCTATTCCATATATCCAGCCGTGTATCGACAGATTTTGTCCCTTGGCCCAGGCTTCCTGGACTATGTTGCTGCTGGTGACATTGGCGACCTGCTCAATCACATTGAGCTCACAGAGGCGGTCAAACTTCTGCTTGTCATTGAGGTGTTCAAGCTCCTGATGGTGCAGGCGGTAGATATCCCTGAGATGCCCCAGCCAGTTGTCGATAAGCCCGAGTCTGTCGGTACCCATGGCGGCCCTGACGCCGCCGCAGCCGTAGTGGCCCACCACCATGATATGTTTCACCTTGAGGACATCGACCGCATATTGCAGAACAGACAAACAGTTGAGATCTGTGTGGATCACCATGTTGGCGATATTGCGATGTACAAATACTTCTCCCGGCATCAGATCTATGATCTGGTTGGAGGGTACCCGGCTGTCGGAACAACCTATCCAGAGATATTCGGGGTTTTGCTGTTTGGCCAGTTGCTCGAAAAACTGTGGGTTTTCTGTGCTTATTCTGGCTGCCCAGCGGCGGTTGTTTTCAAAAAGCGGTTTCAGTATTTTCATTCAGGCTCACAAAATAGCTTATGGGAACACCACAGTGTCCGGTTTATTTCCGGCAGTGTATCAGAAAATAAAGCCGCGCTGGTCTATCCATCGCGGCCGGATTTCAGTGATGCTTTTCAAGAAACGTCAGCAGGGCTTGGTTGATAAAATCGCCCTGTTCCAACACAGAAATATGGCCAGCCGCCGGTATCTGCACCATCTCGGCGCCGTCTATGGCATCGACCATTAAAAAGGATTCCAGTACAGTGCGCGCCGTGTCTTCTACTCCTGACATGATTAAACAGGGCAGGGTCAAGTTATCGGCATCTTCCATGGCGTCACGGCGATTGAAAATCAGTTTGCCCATGGCGACGGTATCAGGGATACGCTCTGGTGAAATACTTTGCAGGGCGCTGGCGAAATCACTCAGCAGTTGCGGCCGTAGACTTGCTGTGGTTACGGCAAAAAACATAGGTGCTATCTGCTCGGCCATGGGCGCAGGAATTTGCCCCAATTGGCTGATGCCATCCAACATGGCCATATATTTGTTGCGGGTAACTTCGGGCTCAAAGCCGAGGAAGCTGCCCATCATCACCAACGCCTTGACTCTTGAAGGCGCCTTCAGAACCAGCTCGGCCCCCCACATGGCGCCGACCGACAAGCCGATGACAGTGAATTCATCGACGCTGAGTTTATCCATCAAGGTCAACATATCGGTGGCGATATCCGCCAGCCTCTCGGTATGCGCTGGAATCGCGCCTGACTGCCCATGGCCCCAGAGATCCGGCACTATGCAGCGGTAGTGCTTCGCCAGTACAGGCAGTTGCTGTTGCCACATGGTGGCGTCCCAAAGGTAGCTGTGGCCGAGTAGCAGCACAGGGCCCTGGCCTATATCCAGATAGCTGAGGGGTTCGCCTCTGAGTTCGATTTGCTGCCGATATTGATTGAAGTCAGTCATTGTTGAAAGGTATCCCGGATTTATTGTTTGGGACACAGGATACCTCAAGTTTACCGGCTTAGGATCTGAGCGCGAAATCGCATGATGTTTATTTAAACTCGCTTTTTCAAACGTACTTCAAAGGTACTTATTTGAAACCATCCGGATAGGGGGCAACGCGCCTGACATAAGTCTCGACCAGTTCCGGCAAACGCCGAAGCAAACCTTGCTTGAGTGTGACGTCGCTGTGGTCGAGTATTTGCCGCAGACGCTCGCTATCAAACTGCTCGAGAAACCCTTTGGCCTTTGGCAGGAAACTCAAATGCCAACGCTCCGGGCTAACGCCACTGAGTCCCGCCTGAAAAGGGCGGTAGAAGCCAAAATCCAGGGCGCGCTCGTCCAGCCACAGGTCCAATTCATAGCAAGGGCCCTGGGGTTCATACTCGGCGTTAATTAACTTGAGTTCATGCTTGCTGATTTGGGCGCTGTCGAATAGATCCACGTCCGTCCCCCAGTGGTGGCGAGAGGCGCCAGGCAGCGCCGACCAAAGCAAAATAAGCGCCACTAACTCATCATCACTGAGCGCGCCGATGTCACCCACAGGGAGTGAGTCTTTATCCAGTAGAGTGCGCTTCCCTGAGGCTTTGGCATTCCAAATCGCGAGTTGACGCTCAAAGCTGCGATAACCCGAGCAGATGGCCAGGGCGATGCCATCTTGCTCGGCGGCGGCCTGCATCTCAAGAAAGGCCTTGGCCGTCTCGGCTTCCAGCCAAACTTCAGCGCCTGAACCGCTTTCACTGCCGCTTAGACTAACCAGTGTCCTTTGCGGCTCTGCTTCAGTCTCAAGGCCGTAGAGAAAATCGCCCCTTGCCATCACTTACTCCAACAACAGTTTTTCCAGGATACGCTGATAACACTGGGCCAACAGCTCGAGATCCGCGACTTTAACGCACTCATTAACCTTATGAATGGTGGCATTCACCGGACCCAGCTCTATTACCTGAGCACCGGTAGGGGCAATAAAGCGCCCATCTGAAGTGCCGCCCGAGGTTTGCGGGTCGGTATCTGAGCCTGTTACCTCTTTAATCGCTTGGCGGGTCGCTTCAAGCAGCGGGCCATCGCCGGTCAAAAATGGCAGGCCATTAAAGATCCAGCCAAGCTCATAATTCAGTCCATGGGCATCGAGGATATTCTCGACCCGCTTAATCAGCTCTTCGGCGGTGACTTCGGTGGAGTAACGGAAGTTGAACATTACCTTAAGCTCACCCGGGATCACGTTGGACGCCCCGGTGCCACCGTTGATATTGGCTATCTGAAAACTGGTCGGCGGGAAAAACTCATTGCCTTTGTCCCACTGCATGGCGGCAAGTTCGGCCAACGCCGGCGCAGCCTTGTGCACTGGGTTATCCGCCAGGTGAGGGTAGGCCACATGTCCTTGAATACCCTTGACGACGAGATTGCCGGTGAGGCTGCCGCGGCGGCCATTTTTGACCACATCGCCCAGTTTGAGGGTACTGGATGGCTCACCGACCAAGGCCCAGGTGATCTTTTCATTGCGCGCTTCCAGGGTGTCTATCACCCGGGTGGTGCCGTTGATAAAGGGGCCTTCTTCATCGCTGGTGATCAGAAAAGCGATAGAGCCTTGATGGTGCGGATGGGCGGTCACAAAACGCTCGGTGGCCACCACCATGGCCGCCAGCGAGCCTTTCATATCTGCGGCGCCGCGGCCGTGAAGATAGTCGTCGATAACCACTGGCTCGAAGGGCGGAGTATGCCAATTGGCCAAGTCCCCCGGCGGTACCACATCTGTATGGCCGGCAAAACAAAATACCGGTCCTTCAGTACCGCGGCGAGACCAGAGATTGGTGGTATCTTCAAACACCATGGACTCGTTGGCAAAGCCCAGTTTGGCGAGTCGCTCGGCCATCAATGCCTGACAGCCTTCATCCAGAGGGGTAACAGATGCCCTGGAGATCAACTCCTTGGCAAGCTCAAGCACTTGCTGACTCATAGGCCGAACCACGCTTGGTAGTCGGCTTCTTTAAAACCGGTCATCACATCTTGGCCCCGGGTCAATACAGGGCGTTTGATAAGGGTTGGATTGGCCAGCATCAGGGATATCGCCTTGGCACTATCAATATCCTGCTTATCGGCGTCATCCAGCGCACGGAAACTGGTGGAGCGTTTGTTCAGCACCGCCTCCCAGCCGATGCGCTCGACCCAGGCCTTGAGTGTGTCTTGTGAAAGTTCCTGCTCACGAAAATCTACAAAAGTCACTTGCTGGCCCTTGGCCTCCAACCATTTTCGTGCTTTTTTTACCGTGTCGCAGTTCTTAATCCCATAGAGTCTATCTGTCATGACGAGTCCGTTTCTCTGTATTGCTTATAGTTCGTGATTGTCAGCGAGTATAACAAAGGCAAAACCGATGAAAAGGGCTATCTTGATGGGGCAATTCATACGTCTCGCCGGCGCTTTGTGTGACCAAGGCATAGTGACCACCGGGGTCAGTGGAAGAGGTTTGGCTTTCCACAAAAGAGAAAAACCAACCTGATGTCTGTATGTCAACTGGATGACTTTGACCTTTCCCCCCGAATTCAGATCCCAAACCTGAGTCTGTCACCAATAAGCTGACTAGGCTGTCGTGGAAGCACCACTTGAAGCGGGCAGTTTAGGGTGAGAACCCTTCAGATAATAGAAACGTATCTATACAACTTATTCTTTTAAATTCTGCTTTAAATTAAATCAGTTTTTGGTCAATGGTAAACCAGATGAGTTATATCGCCAGTTGTAAACTTGCTACGAATCACGACATTTCCCATTCTATAGACCAATCGGAAGCTTTCTTATGTTTAACGTATTGCACTTCCTTAACGCTATTAAGCTTTTCCATTATTGATTTGTGAAAGAAAACAACAATAGCGCCCAAAGAAGGTTTAAAGACTAACCTTTTCTCTAACGGTATATTGGATAACTTGCTAAAATCGAAGCCTATACGTTCTTCTTCTATATTTATGATGTTGTAACAGTGAAGGTATATATAGTCTTTGTTGATAATTTTAGCCGGAACGAGAGAGGTCTGATATAGTTCCAACCCAGATAGAGTGGAAAGAAAGTCCAAGTCAAATAATATCTCTGTATTGACAGATACATCAAATGGAGCCGCAATGCTTTCAAAACTCTTTAAACTAACGCATTCAAAGTTCACTGGGGTAGATGTTGATATTTCCTTGTCCATCAACAAGCTAAACTCTCGATCATCTTCCATATTGACAACGAAGTTCACCTTTGAATAGTTATTTGATAAAACATAGTATTCTTCACTGATTGCTGTCATGTTCAAGTCCTAAACTGTCAATTTTACAGATAGTTGGCGGTCAAGTTTTGTACTGGGTATTGTGCTGAATTTGCAGGTGAGCCCGCAAATTTACGGTATATGGGATTCTAACCTGGGGGAGACAGGCTGCAATTCACTCGATAGCTAAAAGTCAACTCAGTACTTTATGGAATAATGCATTCAGTTCACCCATGGCCTGTTCACCTTTTTCTGTATTATTTGAGAAAGACTCCAATCGTTTCAGCTCAAATTCAATAAATTCATTTATCTCTGGTATAGGTGGTGCGAACTCTTTCTCTAAACTTCTCTTCTTTCTTTCAAGTAAGTGTAATATCTGGCTATTTAACTCAGTTCTGTCACTGACTATTTGTCGAAGTTTTTCAAATTCAATAGGCGCTGGCTTTTGGTACCTTTCCAACCACATAATCGAAAGCAATGGCCTCAATACATAGAAGTACTTTTTAATTGGCACCATTTCATCACGGAGATAACCTCGGTAATTCGCCTTAGCCATGCTCCGGTAATGGTATATCCCCTTATCAATAGAATAGATCTTTGAAAGCAGTGCTCGAGCTTCTTGAGCAAATACACCTCGTTCGATATATACGATGGGGGATTGCAGCCACTCCACAAATGCTGGATTAGATTTAGAAAAAAGTTTTAATGCCTTTCTTAGATCCCAGCCATTGATATCAATTTCATCGACAATGGGATATTCAATAACATCTCTCTTATCTTCCAAGTCAACAGCTAGGTACCAATCTTTAGGATGGACGTATATGAAACGCACATCATAATCACTGTTGGGGGACTCGAATCCCCAAGCTCGACTACCAGATTCAATGGCGTAAAGTACCCGAACCCCATGTTCTTTTTCAGCCCTTTTTATCCTGGAAAGGATTTCTTCTCTAACAGTTTTGTCAATCATGGTATTTTCTATGTCAATGCTCATATAGTCTGGAGAAAAGTGCTATGTCTAAATCGGCAACGAAGAGGTATAAAAAGCGCGTCCAGCCCCTTGTATGAAAACACGTTTTGTCACAGGAAAGGCTACGTACCAACATGGCTAACGTTCGGATGCAAAACTTCTTAAGCAATTTAAAACAGCATCAGCTCAAGCGTCCACCTTTGAATTTGTTATGTCTAACATACTGAGTTTTATAGACAATAAATAGCATTTTCGGGTTAATCAATCACTAAAAGGTGAGATAAGCGGAAAGATGATGCAATGTTGAGCCTTCAGGATTGGTTCGAATAAGTCTCATGGGTGCTCTACCATGGCTTGCAGACTTGGTTATCAGTACTGGAAGGGGCAGATGCGCTTTTGTGGCCTTGGAGAAGCTCAAATGCACTCGGACAAATAATGCACTTGAGCGTTATCCGTTTGCCAGCCATCTAAACCTGAACCGTAAATATCACATCTTTGCCGGCGCTGACGCTACCCTGGCGTTTTTCCAGATACTTAACGTCTTCCATATTCGCCAGCACCACAGGGGTGAGCAGGCTGTTGACCTGATCTTTGAGAAAATCGAGGTCAAACTCCAGTATAGGTTCGCCGGCTTTAACGTCCTGGCCTTCCTGGGCCAGGCGTTTGAAGCCTTTTCCTCTAAGTTCTATGGTACCAACGCCAAAGTGAACAAACAGCTCCAACCCTTGGGGCGACTCTATGCTGAAAGCATGGTTGGTCTCAAAAATTTTGCCTATAGTGCCGTCAATCGGCGCCAGCATAAACTGGCCTTTGGGCTCTATGGCGATGCCATCGCCGACAATCTTTTCGGCGAAGACCACATCCGGGACTTTTTCAATGGCAACAATATCGCCACTGATAGGGGCATAAACTTTTATGCCGCCTTCTATGTTGGGCTGCCCCGATACCATGCGGCGGATCCGGCTTAAAAATCCCATGGGTTGTTTTGTCCTTTTTGTTTTTGGTTTCCGGATGACTTCTGGTTTCCGGTTAAACAGTCCCTCGACAACGTTCAGGTTGGGGAAGGGGATTTTTGCTTAGCATACTGAATTAACAGCCTTAATGACAGAGGGAGATCAAGGATGTCAATTCAGACAATCGAGTGCAGGCGAGTGCTTTTTTGGCCTGGTCTGCAAATTGACTGAAGTTACCCTCGCACAGCGCCGCTTTGACTTCTAGCACAGAGCCGGGGTTGACCGACAACTCGTCCAGCCCCATGCCCATCAGTATTGGCGCAATGCGCGGATCACCTGCCAGCTCTCCGCACAAAGAGACCCTGATGTTGGCCGCTTTGGCGTCTGCTATTGTCATGGCAATCAGCCTGAGGATCGCCGGTGAAAATGAGGGATAATCCCGGGTTAATTCAGGGTTGGTCCTGTCCGCCGCCATGGCATATTGCGTCAAGTCATTGGTACCTATGCTGATAAAGTCCAGCTTTGGCAGCAGCGTTGGCAGGTTCATAACCGCGGCAGGGGTTTCCACCACTATGCCGAGGGTGATTTCTCCATAGCCTTTCTCGGCCTCGCTGAGCTGCTGTTTGCAGTGCTCCAGCATATCCAGTACGGCGTCCAACTCTTCAACCTGATTAACCATGGGCAGCATCAACCGAACCGGACCATGATTGGCGGCGCGCAATACGGCCCGTAGTTGTGTCTGCAGAATTTCATGATGTTTAAGGGTGTAGCGCACGCCGCGCATGCCAAGCGCAGGATTGTCTTCTATTGCCTGATCCAGGCAAGGCAGTTCCTTGTCTGCACCTATATCCAGAGTGCGTATGGTGAAGGGCTGGCCGTTGAGCAGCTGCAGGGCATCGCAATAAAGGTTGTACTGAGCCTTTTCATCTGGAATGCAACTGACATCCATCAGCATGAATTCGGTACGAAACAGACCTATTCCTTCTGCGCCGACCTGGGGCAGACGGGAGATCTCATTGAGGTTACCCACGTTGGCCATTAGGCTTATGCGTTTGCCGTCCAGGGTCTGGGTCTGTCTGTCCCGGTATTGCTCCAGTGCGCTGCGTCTTGCCTGCTCGCGCTCAAATCTCTGCTTAAGCTCTGTGACTTCGGTTTGCTCCGGGCGAACAAATAAGGCACCTTGGTTGGCATCCAGAATGAGCGGATCGCCGGCATTGATATTGCCTGTTTGATAGTTGCAGGAAAGCAGGGCGGGGATGCCGGCGGCACGGGCCAGGATAGCCGTGTGGCTGGTGAGGCCACCGGTCTTCAGTATGATGCCTTTGATATGTTCAAGGGGCAGCAGGGCAAATTCCGCCGGTGTCAGATCCTGGGCCAACAAGATGGAGTCATGTTTGAGTTTATCCAGGCCATCGGCATCGGCGCCGTTGATACTACTGATAAGTCGTCTGCCAAGGCAACGTACGTCCTGGGCCCGGTTTGCAAGGTAAGGGTCTTCCAACGCTTCAAGTTCACTGGCCTGGTGGGCAAAGACCCGCTCTACCGCTGCTGTGGCTGAAAACTGCAGCCCACTGATGGACTCGCGAATTTGTTGAATAAGTTCGGCATCTTCCAGTAGCAGCAGATCGGCTTCCACCAATTGGAAGTTGTCTGAATCTTCGGTCAGTTTATCCAGGCTGGTCTGTAACTGCTGGCACAAGCGCTGCAGTGCCTGGGTGAGCTTATTCAGCTCTTGAGGGATTTTGGCAAGTGGCAGCAGGCGGTAATCCATGCTGTTGTCAAAGGGGTTGTAAACTACCGCTTCTCCGAAGGCGATACCCGATGAGACTGCAATTCCGGCGAGGCGCATCAGTGTTCCTCTCAACTTAAGGTGATCAACAGTTCCGACACCCGTTCAACGGCTTCGCGAGCTTGTTCACCTTCGGCAAATACTCTGACAGACACGCCTTGATAGAGCCCCAGTGTCTGCAACTTGAACAGACTCTTGGCACTGGCTTGTTTGCCCTGGCACTCAACCATCACATCACAATCGTACTGTTTCGCCTCTTTTACCAGCAGTGCGGCAGGGCGGGTATGGATCCCGTGTTTGGCGGTAATAGTGACGGTTTTTTCGTACATAGACTTCTTTGACTCATGTAATTAACTGAATAATATCCGGTAACGGCTGACGTTTTGCAATACTCCGGCGACCAAGCCGTCAATTGCCATATTCAATAACCTGATATTGCTGCTTCCTGAGGGCGCGAATGGCGGTATCCAGCTTATCTTTCTTCAGCAGTATATAGTCGGTATCGAAGGTTGAAACAGTAAAAATACTCACATGGGCATCGGCGAGAGTCGCCGAGACTCTGGCCATGATACCCGTCATGGAAAAGCCGAGCGGCCCTAAAAGCTCAAGACAACGCCAGTCTTCTTCCTGCTCCAGGCTATCGAGCTCCAGTTTACAATCGACGACAACCGAGAGTTCCTCGCGGGTTTTGGCGATAAAAAACAGCGGCTGGCTGAGTACCTCGGCCGGAACCTGAGTATCTGAGCTGAAACTGTGGATAGTGAATAGCTGCGGATAGACCGCCAATGTCATGCGCAAAGCCAATACCTCTTTTCTCGCCCGGGCGACCTAATGGCCGCCGCTGCGGTATCACCTGCCGGGTACGGCAAACTCCGGGAAGGTGCGAACAAGTCCCATGTGTGCTCTGCGTCGGCTTACAGGCCTGGATGCAAGGCGTGGTTCGCCGCAAATGGCTCTAGTCCTTTGCAAGAAGCAAACACAGCAGGCAGGTCTGTAAGCCACGCCCTTCGGGGTTTTCACAGCAACCGGCTCTCTGCGTTATCCGACTTCGACAGGCCCCGGCATGCCTTCAGTCAGATGCCTTGAACGCCAAGTGCTGTGCAAACCAGAGTGCCACGAGGACTCATTTGCACCTTCCTTAGCTTATCACAATAAGAAAGGGGCAGAATACGTTCTGCCCCTCGAGATGTTAGATCTTGAATTGTCCCAGAGTGCGGCGCATGTTCTGGCTGATCTGCTCAAGCGACATCGCCGCGCTTTGGTTGCTGGCATTGGCTTGCACTGAAACTTGAGTCAGCTCAGAAATGGTGCTGACATTGCGATTGATCTCTTCGGTCACCAAAGATTGCTCTTCGGTAGCGCTGGCAAGTTGGGTATTCATATCGCTTATCTGCGCTACCAGGGAAAGGATTTGATCCATGGCAGAGCCTGCCGCTTCGGCCTGTTTTTGCAGCTCGGAGGATTGGCTCTGTGTTTGGCTGTTACTCTCCATAACGGCGCTGACACCGGATTGAATTTCACTGATCAGCTTGTGTATTTCGTTGGTGGAGTCCTGAGTGCGGTTGGCAAGGGCGCGCACTTCATCGGCCACTACCGCAAAGCCGCGGCCGTGAGTACCGGCGCGGGCGGCTTCGATGGCGGCGTTGAGTGCCAAAAGGTTGGTTTGTTCGGCAATGGTGCGGATAACGTCGAGAATGCCGCCAATTCTGCCTGAAGCCTGACCCAGGGTTTCGGTAAGATTTTCTGCAGCCTGCAGTTCGCGCACCAGCTCTTGGCAGTTTGCCAGTGTTGCATCCATGGTCTCTTTACCGCTGAGGGCTTGTTGTTTGACGCTGGAAGCGGCATCGGCAGCCTGCTGGGTATTGTTGGCCATCTCCTGTGTGGTTGCCAGCATCTGATTCACGGCGGTAGCCACGCTGGCGGTTTCTCTGTGGATGTTATCGGCGCTGTGGTTGGACTCTTTGACTGCGACTGTCAGGTGCTCGGCGTCCTCGCCCAGCGATGCACCAAGTGGTTGCAGTTCGCTGACGGTTCTACCTATCTTCTCTACAAAACTGTTAAAGGCACGGGCGAGTGCAGCCACTTCATCACGGCCTTGACCCTCGAGCCTTTTACTGAGGTCGCCTTCACCTTGGGCAATATCCTCCATTGCGGCGATGGCGGTCTTGAGCGGTGCGGTAATGGATTGATTGAGCACCAGGAAGAAGATGAAAATCGGCGCGGAAATCAACATCATAATGATCAGATAATCGATTGAGGCTGACTTCATGGTGGCGTTGACATCGCTGATATATGTGCCGGTCAGCAGGGTCCAGCCCCAATCTTTGTCATATCTGGATTCGGTGAGCTTTTCTTCGCTATTGCCACTGGCCGGGTTGCGGATCTCATAGCTGAGTTTGCCTGTGCCATTGGCCTTGGCTTGTTGTTGTAGTTGGGTCAGCGGATTGCTGCCGTCTTTGATGCGATAACCGGCAATGGCTTGACCCACCAGCGAAGGCTCGGCGCCGTGGGCGATGATCTTGCCCTGATCCGACAGCAGAATGAAGTAGCCTTCACGGCCATAACGCATCTGACCGATCAAGGCGGCCGACTCCTGTTGCGCCTCTTCGAGAGTCAGTTTACCCGCCTGTGCCTGAGTGCGATGTGCGGCAACTACAGACAGGGCCGTGTTCAACTGGGCATCATTTTGCAGCCATTTCTGGGTTATCAGATTGTCATACTGTTCTTTGATGGAAAAACTGGCGAAACACAGGGTGCCTATCGCGGCCAGAACCAACATAAGGATAAGGCGCTGAAGAATGGTGAGCTTCCTGAGTAATGCCATTTTGTACTCCTTTGTTATTTCTTATTAGGTAGTTGGCAGCGACTATAACGCGATGGAAAAACCAAGTGAAACCTTTTTACCTTGTGTGTATTGCTTTGTTGATCGCGCTCATTGTTCGCGCTAAATCTTGCCAACAGAGGGGAAAACAGGCCTCATGCCTTCGAGGCTGCATTCTGGATATCGGCTCTAATATCAAAAGCTTAAGATGTGTTGGATCACACATGTCATAAGTAAAGGGCTAATTTGTTGTTTTCACTTTGATTTTTAAACAAAATCGGCTCAGAATTAACCTTATGTCTATTATTGGTCTCTCTTCATGAATACACCTCAAGTCATTAGCTCGGACGATATTTTGCTGAAACTCTGTCACTCTGTGACCCATGTCTTGTCGGCTACCACCGCCAGCACTCTGTCCCACGCAGGTATAGTGCAAAAGATAACCCGTACCCGACTCAAGCCGGACGTTGGGTGTTTCTCTATTTTTGATGGTGGCTTCTCAGGCCTGGTGGTGATCAACTTTTCAGCGGCCGCCGCGTTGGAAATCTATCGCCGCTACATGCTGCATATGGGCATGCCGGAGGAGGAGTTGGCTTTCTCTCATACCTCAGACGAGGTGGGCAATGTGATGGGCGAATTGATGAACCAGATGCTGGGGGACTTTATCGGTAAGGTGTCCAAGGAGCTGCAAACGTCCATCAGTCAGAGCCAGCCAAAGATGTTGACCATCAACAAGGAGCTGACTATCTCTATCGATGCCAACCTGGATGATCCTATAGCCCGCCGGGTGTCGTTCAAGACAGAAAACAACCATATCTTCTATCTTGAGTTTGCCATGGACAAGACAGAGTTTATCCGCCTGGCCGAGTTTGAAACCGATGAAGAGTTTGATCCGGATTTGTTGTTGGCCCGCCACGGCAATCAACAGGCGCAGGGCAAAGCGCCGGAATCGCCTTGGGTTAAGGCCGCCAATGCCGATGATGACACTGACGATCTGTTCAAAGAGCTGGGCATCTGACCATTTTCAGGCGTGATGTTATCAATCCTTTTGTCAGCGGGCGGCGTTAGCTTGTCCGCGGCCCTGCTTTTGAACAGTGCAATAACGACTGCTCTCCACACCCTATAAGGCGCTCAGTCAAGGGCGCTTTCATTCTCGCTTTCCAGGTCAGTATTTCTCTATTAACTTTGTCCCTATAGCTACTCAATCTTTTGAGTTACTTATCATTTAAGCCATCAGGCGAATAGCGGAGCAGCCTGTCTTTGTGGGTGACGTTGCAATCACTAGCACAGACGTGGCACAAGCAGGGCTGCTATTCAGCAACACTGAGCCCTGCCGTTTACGACAATACAACAGATGTTGCACTCAAACTTGCCGCGGTTAACTTCAACCACTTTTATTGTTTTTATGACAGGACATGCCCTGATTGATTTAGTGTATCCATATGAATTGATGGATTTTTTATAAAAACTTCGACTTGTTAAAAATTGCTGAGTAGATCACGAAGTTGTAATTAGGGGTTAAATTCCGCTTGCCAGCCTCGGACATAGTGTTTATTGTGCAAACAAAAGTTTGTCACAAGAACAAATGTTTGCACAGGAAAGCGCCAATGACAGAACGTGAACTCGAAATTCTGGCCCTTATTAAAGCTGACCCTTTGATACCGCAGCAAAAACTTGCTGATCAGCTGGGCATAACCCGCTCTGCAGTCGCAGGTCATATCATGAACTTGACTCACAAAGGCGTGATCCGTGGCAAGGGGTATATCTTGGCGGAGAATCCCTTTGCGGTCGTGATAGGCGGCGCCAATATGGATATTCTTGGCCGGCCGGCTTCCAAGCTCAGGGTAGGGGATTCCAATCCCGGCAGCGTCAGTTGCTCACCCGGCGGTGTTGGGCGCAACATCGCTGAAAACCTGGCTCGTCTGGGTTCAGATACCCGACTGGTGACGGCGGTAGGCAAAGACGCCTATGGTGAAATGATCACCGCCCAGTGTCGTCAGGCCGGAGTCGATATGGGCAACAGTTTGCAGTTTGAAGACGCGGTGACCTCCACCTATCTTTCGGTACTGGATGGCGACGCTGATATGCATGTAGCCATCAACGACATGGCCATTTTGGAAAGATTGGGCCCTGAAGTGCTCAAGGGGCTGGAAGATATGCTGCGCCGCGCCGAACTTCTGGTGTTGGATACCAACCTTTCCGAAGCCGCCTTATCCTATCTGCTGAGCAACTTCCCTCAAGTTCCGGTATTTATTGACACGGTTTCCTGTGTCAAGGCGATGAAAATCAAGCCTTACCTCAACGCCATCCACACCCTCAAACCCAACCTCAAAGAAGCCGAGCACCTCTCCGGCATCGAAATGCGCAGCAAAGAAGACTTAAGCGCTATCGCTAACTGGTTCCATGACCAGGGCGTCAAGCGGATCTTCCTCAGTATGGGCAGTGAAGGTGTATTTGTCAGCGATAGCGGTGAGTCACAGATGGTGAGCGCCAAGCAGGTGGAAATGGTCAACGCCAATGGCGCCGGAGATGCCTTCCTGGCCGGATTGGCTCACGGTTGGCTCAAGCAGTGGCCATTGCTGGAAACCACAGAATTTGCGATGGCCGCGGCCCGGTTGGCGCTGTCTCATATCGCAACTATCAACCCCAATATGTCTGAAATCTCTGTAAACCGTATTATCAAGGAGTCGTTATGCTGAAGCAGTATCTGGATATTCATCCTGAAGTTCAAGCAGCCCTGGAACAAGGCAAGCCGGTGGTCGCGCTGGAATCGACCATTATTTCCCATGGTATGCCGTATCCGCAGAACGTTGAGACAGCGCTCAAGGTGGAGCAGATCATCCGTGATAATGGCGCTGTACCCGCAACCATCGCCATTCTCAAGGGCCGCCTCAAAGTGGGCATGAGCCAGGAAGAGATCAATTACCTGGGCAAGGCCGGTGAAGCCGTTATCAAAACCAGTCGCCGTGACATTCCCTTTATTGTTGCCAAAGGTGCAGACGGTGCCACCACAGTAGCTTCTACCATGATCCTGGCCGCAATGGCCGGTATTAAGGTGTTTGCTACCGGCGGTATCGGCGGTGTACACCGCGGCGCTCAGCAAACTTTCGATATCTCTGCTGATTTGCAGGAGCTGGCCAACACAGATGTGGCCGTGGTTTGCGCCGGTGCCAAGTCTATTTTGGATCTGGGCCTGACCCGTGAATATCTGGAAACGCAAGGCGTGCCTGTCGTTGGTTTCCAAACTGATAAACTGCCGGCTTTCTATACCCGCGAGAGTGACTTCGGTGTCGACTATCGCTTGGAGCAGCCGGTAGAAGTGGCTGCCGCCATGAAAGCCAAGTGGGACATGGGGCTCAAGGGCGGTATGGTGATTGCCAACCCAATTCCTCACGAGCATGCTTTGGATAAAGCACTGATCGATGGCGCCATCGCCCGCGCAGTGGCTGAAATGGATGAGAAAGGCATAGGCGGTAAGGCTTCAACGCCGTTCCTGTTGGCCAAAGTAGCCGAAATTACCGAAGGTCACAGCCTGACCGCCAACATAGAGCTGGTATATAACAATGCCAAGCTGGCGGCTGAGATTGCCCGCGAGTACGTGGCACGCTAATCAGCTGTCTTTGAACCATTAAGCTATCTCAAGAAACCCGACCCTCGTCGGGTTTCTTTTTGGAACTGAGGCACGGGAGCCATGGTATAGCGTGACGTCCAGGCTGAGTATCTTCCTTTGTCTTCGGGTTACGCTCAAATTCAGTCATCAAACAGCGCTAAACTTATGTGAATCAATTTCAATAAAAATCAGTTATCTGTGTGAGCTTTGCGATTTTAACATTTAAAAACATGTGGATAGTGAGCATTTTTAGATCAAATAATTTGATCTCATTGTTTGAAATGCTAGGTAACGAAAGCCTCAGGCTGACTCTGGTATGCTGGTTCCAAACCATTTCAGTTGTGCTTCTTTCCTTGGCTATCCCCTTCTACTCTGTAATTGTCCCGGCCCTTAGACTATCCATATAATTCAAAGCCAGCTCAATCGCCATCTCCTCATAGGGCAAGAGTTTCCCGCTTTTTTTCAATCCATTGTCTATGCTTATCCTAAATAGCTTGCAGTTGCCGCACGCCATAGTCTTTAAGGTCATTTTACCTTCAAGACTTTGCAATAGCGGCAATAGTGAGGGTTATTCAAAGCAGAAGGGGGATGTTCTGCTTCTGGCTCAATGCTCAAGGGATGGCTATGGCTGACTTCAAGGATGATCCGCTCAGTAGTTTCTGCCGGATTTTGTATTTGTACCAGGCTTATTGGTTATTACCTATTTCCAGGAACAGCGGGAGATGGGCGTGAGTCTGTTCAAACGGCAACTGCTGGCCGCGCTGCTGGCTTGTTTGGCTATGGCCGTAATTTTAATCCTCTACCAAAATGGGCAGCAGGAACGCCATCATTCCAATCAGTTTCAACAGCTCAAGCAGCAAACCTCTGCTACTGAATTGGAACTTGAATTATTGTTGGAGCGCGCCGCCTTAACTGCCCAAAGCCAGGCTGTGCAGTTATCGAGTTACTTAAACCATCCAGAAGCTGAAGAGAAAAAGCTGCCCCAATATCTCGACGAACAACTGCTGCTAACACCGGCCTTTACCCGTTTGGTGCTCCTGTCGGAACAAGGGCAAATATTTGCCCGTACCAGCATAGATAACCAGGGATACGCATTGTCATCCCAAGCGCTTTCAACTCCCATTTTTGCTTCCGCCAATAGGCAAACCGGCCAGGAACATGGAAATGCCCCTCCAGCCCTGAGGCAACTTCAGCGCGAACTGCAGCCACAGGCCGAACCTGTGTTGTCGCTGCTGCCTCAGGTGGCACTGCTGGCTCAGGACACGGTATTGGGCAGACAAGTATCCTTCCTTGCCCGGATTTCAGGCGATGGCTTGCGACTCGAAGAGCAGGAAGGCAATGCTCCAGCAGCCAAGGAAGCCGGTAACTATTACTGGCTGGCGACGCTGGATTACAAAGTTTTCGAGTCCTTGCTGGATACTACAGCCATGCGTTTACAAACAGCCGGTTTTACCCGGGTTGAAGTGATGCTTACGGACGCTCAAGGGAAGAGGCTTGCTCAGGTGGGCGAGGAAGCAGGCAACCAACCGGCCAGAGGGTATGAAACGCTAAAAACCTTGCAGTTAAGCCTTGCGGTCAATGCTGCGGGTCTTCATGGTCAGGACTGGCAACTGAGTATTGTTGCCACGCCGCCTCCTAGTGCCAATCCAGTGCTTTTGCCCGCCGCGCTGCTGACAACACTATTATTGCTCGCCCTTGCCTGGCTTTATATCGACCTTGTGAGACCGCTGGAAAAGCTGGCAAGAACACTGACTGCCCTTGGGCGCGAACAGGGAATGGAAAGCTTCAATCTTGTCGCTGTTTCATTGTCAGGCATGCGCCGCGAAATTAGCGAACTTCGTGAATATCTGGGTAATCGTTTGCAGCATTGGATGGTGATTGAGCGGCAAAATCAACAGTTGCAATTATGGCAATCCAGTCTTGAACAATTGCCAAGAACGCTTGTTATTACGGAACTGGACGATGCGGGTACCATTATTTATGCCAGTAAAAACCTGGCAGAAATCTGTGATTTTGACTCTGCGGAAACCGGGCTCACGATGGCTGCTGTTCTCGACAGGGCCGACAGCCCCGGCGGTTTTATGTCGCTGCCAAAATGGAGTCGGGGCGCGACTGTGGTACGAATGCCGGGGAGCCATGGCCGTTTTACCAGGGTTTGCAGTTATCCCATTAAGAATGACGCTGGGGAAGTGCGATTTCGCCTATTGGAACTTGAAGCGATAACAGTTGCAGGAGCCTTGGCGCCAAGGGTGTCATTGGACTCGGACAGTGGTTGCTTTATCGACAATATCCCAGGCATCAATGGCGTGGATACTGGCAATAATATAGAGCCTTACTCAGGGCTTTTCCTGTTACTCAAAGACGACCATCATATTCTTGAGGTGAGCCAGGCGCTTGCCGGGCTACTGGGCTATAGCCCTGAGGAATTGCTGCAACTGGGCTTTGGCTCTATCTCTCCGTTTTGGACTCCAGGACAACATTTGCCACAGCTTTTGATCCTCAAGCATCAAGATGGCCGCTTACTGGAGTTTCATCTGCAATGGCGTGCCAGCCATGGCCTGACGCCAAAGCTCTACTGGCTCTGGCCCAGTCCGTTAATCCAGCGGCCAGAGCATCGCACCTTGCAGGCACAGGAGCTGGGTTATAGGGCGGCCTTTTTGCAGGCTTCAGTGGGTTTTGCCCGCATAGGTATGAGTGGCGAGTGGCTTGAGGTCAACGACAAGTTCTGTGACATCTCAGGCTGTGACCGTGAGCAGATAGCGCGTATGGACCCTGAAGTGGCGCTCAATCTCAAGCAGTTTGATGGATGGCTGCGCTTCAGTGAAAAAATGCTCAACAATGAACTTAAGTTTCACGGCGATGAAAAACGCTATTTGCGCCTTGATGACAGTGTCCTTTGGTTGAATGTTTCCGTGTGCCTCATCCGCGACAGCCACGAGCAGCCCAGATATTTTTTAATGGCGTTTGAGGATATCAGTCAGCGCAAGCAGTTTGAAATCGGTCTGATGGAGGCCAAGCAACAAAGGGAGGAGTTGCTTAAGGGGCGGGATCTGGCTTCCGAGGCAGGTGGAATAGGTAACTGGTCCTGGGACATAGAGTCCGGAGAGCTTATCTGGGATAACAGGATGCGCAGCATCTATGGCCTGAATTCAGAGAAACTGACCTTCAGAGATTGGCGTGCCCGGGTACATCCCGAAGATATCGCCGACGCCGAGGCGAATGTCAATGCCTGCATCAATCACAAGGTGCCGTTTCGGGCCGAGTTTCGGGTTATCAATCAGCGCACCGGGGCGACCCATTGGGTTAAGGCTGCCGGTGACACCATACGTCGCAACGGTGTGGCGGTGAAACTCTTCGGTATTAATCAGGACATTAGCGATGAAAAAGCGCTGCAGCAGTCACTGGCGAGAGAGAGCGCCGAAGCTAATCAGGCGAGCCAGGCCAAGTCCCGCTTTCTGGCGGTGATGAGCCATGAGATCCGCACTCCCATGAATGGTGTCGTGGGCATGATAGATTTGCTGCGCGATACCGGTCTCAGTGCCGAGCAGCAGCGGATGATAGGCACCATCCGGGATTCGGCTTTCTCGCTGCTGGAGATCATCAACGACATTCTCGACTTCTCCAAGATAGAAGCCGGCAAGATGGAACTGGAGATAGAATCTGTCTCCTTGCTGTCTATTCTGGAGAAGACCATAGAAGTGCTCTGGTTCAATGCCGCCAGCAAGAACGTGTTTCTCAATATTCTGCCGGATCTGAATCTTCCGGCGCTTATCCGCCTGGATCCTGTGCGTATCCGCCAGATAGTGCTCAATTTGGTGGGCAACGCCATCAAGTTTACCCACAGCAATCGCCAGCAGGGACTGGTTATGTTGCGAACTGAGTGTCGTCAAAGCCATGACAACCACAGTGAGATGATCCTCGAGGTGATAGACAATGGGGTTGGAATGACCAAGGCCCAGCTCAGACAATTATTTGAGCCCTTTACCCAAGCAGATTCTTCAACCACCCGTAAATATGGCGGAACGGGACTTGGGCTCAGTATCACCAAGTCTTTTGTTGATTTGATGGGCGGCAAAATCGAGGTGGAAAGCCAACCGGATGCCGGCAGTACCTTCAGGCTCCGTCTTCCCTGTGAAGCGGCCGATGAATACCAGGAAACCGAGCTGCAGCGCTACAGTGAGCTTAATATCAAACTGCTTATCTGTATCGACAACAAACAACATCTGGTGGCCGTGTTGCATCTTGTTGAACAACTCGAACTGGAGTATCAGTGCCTCGATTCCGGGCAACTGGAAGGCAGCCTATTTGAACAAGCCTGCTTGGCAGAATCCGAGCTGCTTATCAGCGACAGTTACCAAGCTTACAAACAGTATCGCAATAGGGGGGAAAAGGGGCTGCCATGTACCTTGTTATTACTCGATGAAGACTCGATTACCTCTAAGGTTGAAGCGGATATGCGGGTCTGTATGCTTTCTTGTCATCCGCTCAAACCCACGGCTGTGCTTGCGGCTCTGGCGATGCTGAACGGGCAGAATCCAGCGTTATGGCAAATGTTTGCTCCCGGTGAAACCACGCGGATTGGCCGTAGCGTCTCAGAGACAGATATTGCGACCGACGCCGGTTTTACCATCTTGGTGGCCGAAGATCACCAGACCAACAGAGAAGTGATCTCGTTACAGTTGAAGAAGCTGGGCTGCCGTTTTGAATTGGCAGAAGATGGCCTCGAAGCATTGAAGATGTGGCAGAGTGGCGGCTTTAGTGTGCTGCTTACCGATTGCCATATGCCTGGAATGGACGGCTTTGAACTGACAGCCGAAATTCGCCGCCTTGAACAAGAGCAGGACTTGCCTCATACCCTGATCATCGCCGTCACTGCAGATGCCATGTCCGGCGAACTGCAAAATTGTCTGTCGGCTGGCATGGATGATTACCTGGCCAAGCCGGTGGAATTCAAGTCCCTCAAAAGCAAACTACTGGCCTGGCATGGCCAAAATCAGTTCCGCCAGAATGAAATGATCGGCGATTCTCCCTCGGCTCATACCGAGGCGCCTTTGGATCTCAACAAGTTAGCTGAGATCTTGGGGACAGAGGATGACGAGATAATCCAATCCATAGTGCAGTACTTTCTTACTTCACTTGAGCGGGAACTGCCGCCGCTGTTTGAGGCGCTGGAGAGCCTGGAAGCCCAGGAGCTGAGACGCCGGGCTCACGCGCTCAAGGGCGCCGCCAACTCATCCGGCGCAGTGCGTCTTGGCAAACTGTTTGCCGAGTTGGAGCAACAGGCCGCCGAAGGGCAATTGACATCTTCAACACAATATCGCCAGCAGATTGAGCACGAGGCGGCGTTGGTCAAGCGGGCCATGCCGCAATCACAAGCTACCCAGGCCTGAATGCCTGTATGTCGGGAGAACAAGGATGAGAGACAGCGTAACTAGCCTGATACTGTTTTTTGATGATCAGGATCTGGTCGAGCCCGTGGAAGCCATAGTCAATGTCTACTTCGAGCGGGTTCTCAGAGTGGATATCCGGGTGGAGAACAAGGAACTGGCGAGTCTTTCAAAAGAGAAACATACCCGAATGCTATTGGTCTATTGTTTTCAGGATGTGGCCCATGCCGAGAGTCTGAAGCGTTTTCTCCAGGGCAATGAACACTTCAATGCCCTGAGAACAGTGCCACAGGCGAGTATGTTGTTGTGTGAAAAAAGTTGTCGGGCTCAGGCGTTTGAACTGTGTCGCCGCGAAGCTTTTGACAGTTACGACACCATTCGGCCCATCTATGACAATAATAAAATCATCCTCACCCTATACAAGTTGCTTGAGATCATAGCGCTTAAATCCGAGCTCAAGCGTTTCGATCAACAGGATCTGGATATGCAGTATGAGCTGCAAAACACTGCCGATTGCCTGGAAGGACTCAACGAGTCAGTCAAAGTGGCCAGCAAGCAACAGTCGTCGCTGATCACCAGCATAATGCAAGATGTTGACGGAATACTCAGTTCCATCTCTGAAAGTGCTTTCATGCAGGCTTTCAGGCGGGTATTTCACTCGCTGCCGGATGAAGAGATCAACAAGTTTATTGAGGAGCTGAAACGTTACTCCATCAACCCGCAACTCAATCGCCTCAAGGAAAAGAGCGAGTCATTGTTCAACGAGCTCTCAAACCAGATGCTGCAGCAAAAGGCGGCATTGGAGAAAAAAGACAGCGGCAAGAAGGCTACCATAGTGGTGGCCGACGATCAGGATGTGGTGTTGAAAATCATAGTTACTATCCTGGAACAGCATGGTTATCGGGCTGAGAGGGCCACCAATGGGGTAGAAGTGCTGTTAAAGGCCAAGATCCTCAAGCCGGATCTCATCTTATTGGACATAGACATGCCGATACTTGACGGCATTGAAACCCTCAAAGTCTGCAAGAAAACCCCCATGCTGCAGGAAATCCCGCTGATCATGCTCACCAGCTATGCCGATGTGGATCATTTCCAAAACTCCCTATTGTTGGGCGCAGAGGATTACATTATCAAACCCACCAATGCCGACACCTTGCTGAAGAAAATTCGCAGCGTGCTTAATTGAGCTGGCTTTTTTACCTCGCCCTAGGGGAGCGCTACAGACGGTGCGCAAATACAGCAAACTTTCAGTTAAAAACCGATTAATCCCGCCAAAGCCACTCAAGCCCCTTGCAGAGCTGGGGGCGAACTCCTATGATCCAGCGGTTTTCCATCCTGAGGCCCAAATATGCTTAACTCCCCGCTTAGCGAACACGCCAGTGAGCTGGTCATTGCGATTCTCAATCAGGTACTGACCCAAGGTGCGCCGCTGGATCGCGCCTACTCAAAGCAGTTTGCACCTGAGCGCCTCAAGCCTTGGGAGCAAGCCAGAATTGCTCTGGTCACCGGTGATATTTTGCGCCGTTTAAGTTATTACAGCTTTCTGGCCGATGTTGCAGCGGATCAAATTGAGCGTGAAGGCACGAGACTCATCAACGCCTGGCATATGGCCAATGGCCTTGAGCTGCCGAAAATGCGCTACGCGCTGCAGATGGACAGTGAGCTGCTTGAGCAGCGGATGGCTGAGGCCCAGGCTATGCCTGCGCTGCTCGATGGTTGCCCACAGTGGCTCGAAGCGCTAGGGAGTGAACAACTGGGCGATAACTGGCCGGCCGAGCGCCATGCCTTGACTCAGGCCCCCAAACGTTATCTACGCACCAATTTGCTTAAGTGCAGCCGGGAAGAACTCAAGGCTCGTCTTGCCAAGGAAGGGGTCGAGACTTGTGAAGTCCCCGAGGTTGCCAGCGCTCTTGAAGTGATTTCAGATTCAGCGCTGTTTCGCACCGAATGCTTCAAGTCGGGCTGGTTCGAGCAGCAGGATGCCGGCTCGCAACATGTCGCCGAAGCTCTTGGGGTTGAACCAGGGATGCGGGTCATTGATGCCTGCGCCGGTGCCGGCGGCAAAACGCTGCACCTGGCCGCCAAAATGCAGGGCAAGGGACGACTGCTGGCGATGGATGTTGAGCAGTGGAAGCTGGATAACCTCAAACAGCGGGCTCGCCGCGCAGGCGCCCACAATGTGGAAACCCGGCTTATTGCATCCAGCAAGACCATCAAACGTTTGAAACTCAGTGCCGACAGGGTACTTTTGGATGTGCCTTGCTCAGGGCTTGGGGTGCTGAAACGCAACCCGGACACCAAATGGCGTGATACCCCTGAGCGCTTGCCGGTGCTGATGGAACTGCAGGAGCATATTCTCGGCAGTTACAGCCGCATGGTGAAGGTGGGCGGGATCCTGGTTTACGCCACTTGCTCGATCATGCCGCAGGAAAACGAGCAGCAGGTAGCGCGTTTTCTGAAGCAGCAAAGCCATTTCCGCTTACTCGATGAGGAAACCATCAGCCCGGCCAAAACCGGTTTCGATGGCTTCTATCTGGCAAGGCTTGAGCGGATAGCCGAGTAACAATCAGGCCTGTTTGAGTCATATTGACTTAAACAGGCGGTTTCACACCCGCTTCAAAAAGCATCTCAACAAAAGCATCTCAACAAAAACAGTGCCGCTCACTCTTACCGGTTTGCCAAGTATTGCCGCTTTATTCCCCCTGCAGGGTCAACAGCAGGCGGCGCCGACCGCCATTGTCTCTGTGCTCGCCAAGATAGATCCCTTGCCATGTGCCCAGTGCCAGCTGTCCGGCGCTGACAGGCAGCAGCAAACTGGTGCCCAGCAGGCTGGATTTAATATGGGCCGGCATATCATCGGCGCCCTCATAGGTGTGGCGAAAGTAAGGGGTATCTTCGGCCACTGCGCGATTGAACCAGGCCTCAAAATCCTGCCGCACTGTGGGATCGGCGTTTTCGTTGAGCGTCAGCGAGGCAGAGGTGTGCAGTAGTTGCAGGTGCAACAGGCCGCAACTGACGTAAGGCATATCACCGAGAGCCTTGGCAATATCATCGCTTATTAAATGAAAACCGCGCCGCTTGGCGTTTAAGGTCAGTTGTTGCTGATGCCACATAGATATTCCTTAATGTGGGTGAGACTGGCCGCCATCTGAAAGCTTGCCATTAAATCACCGCGAATTTAAAAGCCGGGCCTCTGATTTTTAGGTGAGCGCCCGGCGAAACATTCTATCGTCTTTATGGGGGCTCCCCAAGATGCAAGGCGGTACTTACCCAGCGGACAGCCCATCATTAGCTGAAGAGATAGTGGGCGATTCAATTATCAAGTTTGATGATAAAGCCTGCATCGCCGCCATGACCATCTCATTAGTGAGAGTGATGAATGAGGGGGATTAGAGAGAGTGATTGCAGATAAAACACAGATTGTTTGCTAAAATACCGGCCGCGAATTTACCCCTATAGACCCAGGAGAAACACCCCATGGCCAGAGCTTGCGCCAGACACATTTTGGTTAAAACCCGTGAAGAGGCGGAAAAACTCAAGGCCCGTATCGCCAAAGGGGAAGATTTTGGCAAGCTGGCGAAACAATACTCTCAGTGTCCTTCAAAAAAACGCGGCGGCGATCTCGGGGAGTTTGGCCCTGGGCAGATGGTCAAGGCGTTCGATCAAGTGGTGTTCAAAAAGCCGGTGCTCGAAGTGCATGGCCCGGTCAAAACCCAGTTTGGTTTTCATCTGATCCAGACTATTTATCGTAATTGAGCTAAAGCCTGCTGCGGTTTTCTGGCAAAGGCTCGATAGCATTGAGCCGGATCGCCGGCCAAAGTTCTACAGGCCGTGACTTCATCCTCCAGGTCGACAAAGTCTTCCAGCAGCTCCTGCAACTGCATGGGCGTGTGGTAACACATAGGAGTACCCAGCCCTGAGGTGAAACGTTTCGTCATGGGGGCGCAAAACTCACTCAGGTGGAACAAGCCTCCAGGCTTAAGCACGCGTTTAAGCTCCAATATGGCGGCTTTTTGCGCCATTTCAGATGGCATGCAGGTTAAAACGGCGCAGCTCAGCACCACATCGAATGTTTCATCGGCAAAAGGCAATGGAAGTTGTGGCAGCTGAATTAAATCGATGTCCGGGTACAGACTGAGGCCGCGCTTTATCATGGCGGCTGAGGGATCGACCCCCAGCACCTCAGGATAGCCTAACTGTTTCAGCTGCTTGGTTATCCGGCCATAACCGCATCCAAAGTCCAGTATTCTGGCATCGGGTTTCACCAACTGGCAGAAGCGCTGCACATCGATTTCCAGATTGAAATTGACCTGGTTGGCAACCTTATCCCAAAGCTGCACCGTCATTGCTTATCCTCATCAATAATGGAAACTTTATTGTTGAGGAACAAAGAGTTGGGAACCAGATGCGTCACGCCTTCATCCTTTACCGTGATATAACGCAGGTTGAGATCCACCACTGTCCCCTTGGAGCCGGTAATATCGATTTTATTGCCCAGCTTTATTGGTTTATAGAGCACTATCATAATGCCGGCAATCAGGTTGGATATGGCGTCTTTGAGGGCAAAACCCAGAGCAAAGCCGGTGAGCCCGAGTCCGGCAACCAAGGCGCCAACATCAAAGCCCAACTTGGATAAAGCCAAGACGGCACCAATAAATATCAGTACCACGCGCTGGGAGTTGGAGATCAAGCGAAACGATTCGCTGGCCGCCGAGTCAAAGCGGGCGGCCACTTGTTTCAGGAAACGGTCGATAATCAGGCTGACTACCACAAATGCGGCAAACACCAGGATTGCCTGAATGACATTTTCATTCATTTTCTGCTCCGAATAATAAAGTCTTAGTCGCTGAAATGTTCGGCTTGGCGCACAAAGGCATGCCAAACTCAAAGGCGCCCAAGTTAACCAAAGGTTGAGATAGAGACAAGAGTCAATCAATAAATTTCAGTGGCTTACCTAAATTGCCCAAGGCCGTTTTTGCCTACTCAGGCTGCAAAAGGTTTTGCCGCAGCGTAGGGTATTTGCTGCCTGTGTCATTGTATCTGGCGCTCTGGCTGGGTATAAGGGAAGTGACATTCTACAAGGACGATAATCATGAAGGCTGTATCCGAGAACAAACGGGTTTTGCTGCTGTTGCTGTTACCTATAGTTCTCTTGCTGTTGTCATCGGAGTTATTGCTAAGGCCAGTGACCTCAGTAATAGTCAAAAATCAGTTCAAACTCATGGAAGAGTATCTTAGCCAGAGACAGCGTTCCATCAATGACATTATTCTCCATCAAGTACCTGAGTTTCATTTTGATTGTGGCCCGCAAGACGCAAAATTATTGCGGGCACCTGAAAACTATAATCGCTATTTTCGGGTGATGGGGATAAAAACCAAAACCGGCATGGGCTGCAGTTCGCTTGGCTCGGATTTACTATTGCCGGATCTTCCCAGTGACACCCCCATAGGGCAGGGCTTTGGCCTAACCACTACAGGTGCCATGCATGACACCGAGCAGGAACTCTTGGTTTATTTCAGAAGTAATGGCAATACCGCTTACTGGATTTTGGACAGCAGTTGGATCCGTGAAATTATCAATCTTCCCTGCCGCGATTGTTTTTACATAGAGTTTCTGCATCATGCTCCAGGCTCCGAAGGGCTGGTATTTGAGCGCGGCAATCCCTCGGTACCCAAAGAATCCCATGTGCATTTTCTCAGTGTGATGGACACGCAGCATCAGGTGGAGCAAAAACTCTGGTTTGGAAAGAAACTCGATGATTACGCCAGAGAAAAGATCTTGGTTTACGGTTTACCCTTGAGCATTTTGCTCGGAGTGCTGCTGGCCGGGGCTTATTGGCTTTATCTGAGTTACCACAGTTCGCTCAAGAGTATGCTCCAAAGGGGAATTGCCCGGCAGGAGTTTATCCCTTTCTATCAACCCATAGTCGATATTAATCAGGGCAAAATTGTCGGTTATGAAGTCCTGGTGCGCTGGAAGAAGGGCAAGGAGTTTATCCCCCCGGCCGCCTTTGTAGAGCATGCCGAAGCCTGTGGCCTGATCATTCCCATTACCGAATCTTTGCTGCAGCAGGTACTGCAACAACTGCCGGAGCTTGAGAGCGGCACTTGGGTAAGTATCAACCTGGTGGCAGAACATCTGGAGCAGGCTCATGTCAGTCGTGTGCTGCAACAGCATAATTGGCCGGAGCCGGACAGACTTAAATTTGAGATCACCGAACGCTTGCCCATTGCAGACATTGACGCCGCCAAGCAGGAAATCGCCAAGCTGACAGAGAGGGGATACAGCTTTAAAATTGATGACTTCGGCACCGGATATGGCGGCTTTAAGTATATTCAAGCCTTGGGGATCGACAGCATCAAGATAGATAAGATGTTTACCGATACCATAGGCACCAATGATCTCAAGCGTGGTGTGCTGGATGCCATTATCGCCTTTGGTATGGAGTCAGAGCTTGAGATGATAGTCGAAGGCGTGGAGACCGCAGAGCAGGTGGAGTACCTCAAAAAGCGCGGTATATTCCTGCTGCAGGGATACTATTTCGCCCGCCCCATGCCGGTTGAAGAACTGAAAACCGTGAAATCAGACGAAGTTCCCTAATGGCAGAAACCTTAGCGGCAGAAACCTTAGCGGCAAAAACCTTAGCGGCAAAAACCTTAGTGAAACCGGCCACTCTTGAACTTGCAAGCGATTATTACCTGAGCAATTTTGAACTCTTGCTGGAGGGTAGCCGCCGCTATCTGGATATTTTGCCAAGCGAGCTTGCCAGGTTACGCGCGGCGTACCTTGCCTGCACCAAGCCTTCGCGGATGTTGCTGGTGCGTCTCTTGTCCCGCAAGGGCGAGTGGTTTCGCACCGATAAGCTTAACTACCCGGAAATAGGGGGCCTGGAGCCAGCGATAAAGGGGCTTGAGCAAGCGGAGCTCATCAGCACTTCATCATTGCCAAATACTGAAACCTGGCTCAAAGGGGTTACCCTCACAGAGCTGCGCCGGGCGCTTCTCAAACTGCAACAGAGTCGAGCCTCGGAGGGCGAGAATAGTCTTGGGGGGCTGGTCGATATTGCGCAGCATCTAGGTAAAAGCATAAATGGTGCCTCAAAGGAGACGCTGAAACGTACCTTGCTGGCGCTCGGGCCCCAAGACTCACAGTTATTGATTGGCGAACTGAACTCTGAGCTGGGCATAGAATGGATTGAGCTTAAATGCCAGCGGCTTCTCGATGGCCTATTGCTGCTCTATTTTGGCAACCGTTATCAGGATCTGAGCCAGTTTGTGCTCAGCGATCTGGGCTTGCAGCGCTTTGAAGTCACTGTGCTGGACAAGGCCCACCGCGCCTATGACAGCCCAGAGCAGCTTAACGCCGCGTTGGCATTTGGCCATATGAGTCAGCAGATAGAAGAGGCGATACTAGCCAAACAGCCGCTGGATATTCCATTGCTGCTTGAACAGCTTAATGCCATTTCAGCGATGCCCGAGGCTAACCCCTTACTCGAGCGGCGCCGGCAAAAACTACTGACTCTGATAGGCCGCGAAGCCGAAAGGCAAGGGCAAACTACTCTTGCCATCAGTGTCTATTCGCAGTGCGAACATTGGCTAGCAAGGGAACGCCTGTGCCGCTGCCTGGAAAAACAGGCTCAGTGGCGGGCTCTGACTCATGCGCTGCTGCACCTTTGCGACCTTGCCGGTAATGAGAGTCAGTGGCAAATCATAGAACGTATTGGCAAACGCCTGCTTAAAAAATTGCCAAATGGCAAAGACAGCAAGTTTGCCTCACCATCAGGCCATAGTGAAGCGCCTGATTCCTTGGCGCTTGATTCTTTGATGTTAAGACTGCAAGCGCTGAAAGAAAATGTACCGGGTAGACTGGGTGCGCTGCCAGCGATAGCTCTGCAACTCACTCCCAATGGTGAACGAGTTGAAATGCGTGTCGCTGCGCACTTTGAAGCGCTCGGTTACCGGGCGTTTTTTCTTGAGAATGCCTTGCTTTGTGGCCTCTTTGGACTCGCCTTTTGGGACATTATTTTTGCCCCCGTTAAGGCGGTATTCGATAATCCATTTCAGCGCAGCCCACGGGATATGTTCACCGAGGAGTTTGTTAGTCGGCGTCAAGAGGCCATCACGGCGCGTCTTGATGAAATCGCTCGGGAGCACGGCGCTGTTATTTGGCGCCATTTTCAGCAAAAGAAAGGACTGGCAAATGATTGGGTTTACTGGGAAAACCTGCCGCAACAGGCGCTGGAACTGACGCTGGCGGCACTTTCCGGCGCCAGGCTCGCTCAGGTATTTGAACGTATGCTTGGCGATCTCAAGCATTACCGCAGTGGCCATCCGGATCTTGTGTTATTTGACGCCGAAGGGCGCATCAGTTGGCTTGAAGTGAAAGGCCCGGGCGATAAGCTGGCCGATCATCAAATATACTGGCTCAACTTCCTCAGTGACTTGGGAGAGGCACGGGTTTGCTATGTCGACTGGGCAACGGCCGGCGAGTGTAAATAAGGTAAATAGCATTAAGGCAAGAATGATTGTTATTTAGTATTGGCCAATAACAGTCAATTAACAGGCAGCCCACTGGCGGCCTGCGCTATGTGGGAACCTTAATTGAAGTTCAGAGTCAGCAAGTCATCGCTCCATTTCGCCCGCGTCGTTCATATCTATGTTTCCATGGCACTGCTGCTGTTGATGCTGTTCTTTGCCTTTACCGGTATTACTCTCAATCATCCGGACTGGTTTATCCGCCAGGGCGGAGAAAGCCTGGCATCGGAAGAAGCCCTGCCGGGATTTTTGTTGCCGGTGAATAGTGAAGACCCGGATTGGCGCGAAGCCACTGCGCATTGGCTCAGTAGCCACTGGGGAGTGGATGGTCACAGTGCCGAGTTCAGTGAAGATGAAGTGGCGCTGGTGCACAAGGGGCCGGGGCGCTATCAGAGCATTACCCTGGATCTGCTGGACGGGAAAGCCTATGTCGAGCAGATAGATTATGGTCTTATCGCAGTACTCAATGATCTGCATAAGGGGCGTAACAGCGGCACCCTGTGGGTCTGGCTGCTGGATCTTTGTTCAATTCTCATCATCCTGTTTTCCCTGACCGGTGCTTTCCTGCTGTTGCCTCAGAGCCGTAGATTGAAAAAATCCTTACTGGCCATGGTCGGTGTCAGCAGTGCCTGTGCCCTTATCTATCTGCTGTTTGTTCCCTGAGTTCAAAGTGACAGACGGCAAAGCATGAATTAGTACCCCCTACCTTTGGTGTGTTGTGAATGGAGAATGTATGAGTGGCAAACCTTTGAAAACCAGATTGTCTCTGTCCTTGGCGGTATTACTGAGTAGCAGCTTAACCCTGGGGCAGGCCCAAGCCGATTCGCTGGAGATTAATCTGACACTGCCGGAAATCACCACGGGCCAATACCACAGGCCTTACACAGCCGTGTGGGTGGAAGATGCCAAAGGGCAGAGCGTGCGAACTTTGAGCCTTTGGGTTATGCAGGAAGGCGAGGGGTACAAGTGGCTGAAAGACATTCGTCGCTGGTGGCGCAAGGCCGGGCGGGATGACATGAACTTTGTCGATGCCATTGCGTCGGCAACACGGCCTGCGGGCAAGTATCCCATCAGCTGGGACCTCAAAGATGACCAAGGGGGCCAGGTTGCCAACGGTAAATATACCTTGCTGGTGGAGGTGGTACGTGAGCACGGTGGCCGGGATTTGGTACGACACAAATTTCAGCTCGACGGCAAGCCTTTCAAAGCTGAAATAGCGCCCACCATAGAAACCGGCACGATTAGCCTTCAATACCTAGTGGAGTAAAAGATGATGAAAACAAGCAAACTCTTGTTGGCCCTGGGGGCCTGTCTGTTGGCACAAACGGCGCAGGCCCATGACAGATTTATACTGCCCAGCCAGTTCAATGTCTCTGCCGATCCCGGCAAAGGTGTGTGGATCACTTCAGATGTCAGCGCCAGTAACGAAGTCTTCCTGTTTGATAAACCTTTTGGATCTGAAGATGTGCAAATCATCACGCCGTCCGGCACCAAGGAGCGACCATCCTCGAGCTACCGCGGCAGCCGTAAGTCTGTGTTTGACTATCGCCTGACCGAAGACGGTACCTACAGATTCGAGAAAGAGACCCAGCCAAGATATATGTCGCGCTATAAGCTCAAGGGCCAGCAAGACAGCGTCCGTAGCCGTACTGACAAGCAAACCACCAAGGCGATGATGCCCAAAGGGGCGTACGATCTCGAAGGGGCGCTGTATTTCTCACGAGTCGAGTCCTATGTCACCCTCAACAAGCCAAGTGACAAGGCTTTTGAAGTAAAAGGGGAATATCTGGAACTCAAACCCTTGACCCATCCGGCTGACATAGTCGAGCAGGAGCCCACTGAGCTGCAATTCTATTTCCAGGGTAAGGTGATTGCCGGTGTGGAAGTTGCGATTGTGAAAGAAGGCACGCTTTACCGTAACCAGAAACAGGAATTGACGCTGACCTCAGACAAAGAAGGCAAGGTGAGTTTTGAACTGCCCAGGGCCGGCCGCTATATGTTGCATGCATCATTCGAGCAACCTAACGCCGACACTCGTCTTGCGGATAAGACAGTCAGTGAAATTTTCCTCACTTTCGAGGCCGGTCTGCAATAACCTAAATAGTTCGAAGCAGGCACTTTCAAGGCCTATCACCTTGTGAGTGCCTGTCAGCATGGGGAGTTAAGCGCAAGCGTGCGCCGCTTGCCCAGGTTCGCATTTTGCTTGAATGCCAGGTGCAAGCCATTGCTTTTCATCGAATCATCCCCTAGGCTGCCAGCTTTCGATCATCAGGATAAGGAAACAGGGATGGCAGCCAAAACCTTTGTTTATGCTTCTGCGTTGTTAATGGCCAGCACCTGCGCCTATGCCAGTCAAGATGGCATGACCAAGCAAGAAAGCAGGCTTATGGCCGGTGTATGGCAGGGCACTTTGGGAAAGACGCAGATCCGCGCCTGCATTAACGAATATGGCGATTCAGGTAGCTATTATTATTTGAAATACTTGACGCCTATCAGCCTGGAATTCAAAGACAACCATTTCCAGGAGCAAGATGACAGCGGTCGTTGGCGACTCTCTCTTCAAGATGATCAGTTACAGGGCACTTGGTATCTGGCGCAAAGGGATAAAACCTTACCTATCAGCCTCAGCCGAGTCACTGCCGCCGATGGCGCAACAGACTGCAGCAGCGAAGCCTATAATCAGGCCTTGGAAACCCGGCCCCAAATAAAGCGCGGTGCCTGGCAAAGTTTCAATAACGCTTTGGAATTTCGTGAGCTTATATACGGTGGTGAGGTGGGGCTTGAGCTCCGGGGCGCGCAAGCCGGGCTGAATCAAATCAATCATTGGCTTAAACAACGCCTTACCAGCGCTGAGTTGCTTGAACTCTATTACGAAACTCGCAGAGACTTTCTCGGGCGCATGGGCACAGCTTTCAGCGACGAAACCGGTGTAGAGCTGAGTTTTGCTAACGACACCTGGCTCAGTGTCAGATTCTACCGTTGGGCCGCAGGGCATGGCGCCAGCGGAATATCGATTAACTTTACCAATTTTGATCTTAATACAGGTGAGCGTTTTCACCCTTGGCAATGGTTTTACGATACTGACCCCGATAAGCAGACACATCAGTTGCCATCTGGGCTGCAGGCCAAATGGTTCCCAACTGGTGCACAAGAGGAAGATCCCGAGTTCGATTGTGGTAGTACAGAATATGGTGCAAAGGGCTATTACCACTTAACTCTGGAAACCCAGGATGGGCTGGATGGGCTCAGATTCTGGGAATATCCTCGCGGTAACGGCTGCGAAAATGAATTCTTTTTACCTTTGAGTGACGTGGCGCCTTATCTCAATCAAACTGGTCGCCAGCAACTGGGATTGAAGTAACTGCGTGAGTCAACGCATAATTTCTCTGATGTTTTTTCAGGTATTGTTCAGGCCAGCTTTTCCATAGGCGGGCAAACTGTGCTGAGGTTTAACGTCGTCACTCACCTTGACTCTCACCATAGGGATAGATAAAAAATAGTAAAGGTTTACGGGTAGGGAAGCCATTTCATCGAAAACAAGGAGAGTGTGATGCAAGGATTAAAGGGATTTTTATTATCTTCTCTGTTGGCATTGCTGGTGGGTTGCAGTTGGGCTGGCTTGGCGGGCATTGTTGGATTACTCCTGTTGCCTTCCATGTTTCCATCCAAGGGTTGGTTGGATCTGACCTATATGGTGGTGGGGACTATTTTAATGCTACAAGCACTGATAGCCGGTTGCTGGGCAGGTTGGCTGAGGGGGAGTGGTGTACTGATTAGGCACACTCTTGCCAAAGACTCGTTCTGGAAAACCAATCTATTTAGTGCCGGAGCGATATTATTGTTGTTCCTGGTGCTGCATTAGAGGAGGTTAGAATCTCAGTAGCAATAGGTTGGCTTGATAGGATAGCTAGTAAGCACAACCTTTGACTTGATTTATCTTTATTAACTTACTGTTACGGCCAAAGAAACCCTGAAGGCAGGGTTATTGCCAGACGCAAGTATCGTCCAACTGGGATTCAGGGTCCATGTTGAATTCATAAACCTTATTTTTATTTTTCGGTTTATATTCAAAACGGTAAAAATTTGCCCCTTGAACAACAATGGTATAGTTTCCAGATGTTATTCCATCGATCTTTTCCAGGTATTTATAGGTATATTCATAGGGTCTCCCTTCGGTGATTTCTATACCTTCAAGACTCGTTTGCTCAAGCTTGATGACATCTGAGCCATTTTTATACCAAACCAGGGACTCTTTGCTCTCTTCATCGCCAAAGGAAAAAGCCAAGTATATTGGATGGGCTTCATCTTGAGACACGAAGCAATACCAATCAGTGGCATGTGCTTTGGTACAGAGAGTCGATATAAGGAGCATAAAAGGAACTAGCAGCTTCAGACCTTTGGGGAAGCCATTGCACTTGCTCGCTGGAGCTCTATACTTGTTGTTCATGTTGAGTTCGTTTCCAAGATGGATCTAATTGAGCCAAATAAACAATGGCTCTCTGCTTACTGATATGAACGCGCTTCTTTGACAATTGTCTAATGAGAAAATATTTGCGCCGCAGCCGGCATGTTCAAATCGATGAATATAGCTTGCATCTGCTCAAAATCTATATCCAGATTACTGTTTTTTATATCATTAAGAGCTGCAAGGTAGAGGCTTTCATAGTCTTCATCTTCCAGGTAGTTTTCAGAGATATATTCCCAATACTCTTGATCATAAATAACTGCTATATCAAAATCATCAGTGTAGAAGTATTTAGCTGCGGGAGGAACATTTTCGAAGCACTCTTGATATAACCAATCATGGTCGGATGTTCCTGGTAGATTGCAATTTACATTCAACATTTCTAGCAGGTACTTTATCAAGTAAATTTGAGTTGCATCTGTGCTGGATTCACCAAAAGAATCTGAGTTTATGATCTGATCTAGCGCTTGCTCCAAGATCTCATCAGTTACATTAAAATGCTGAGTGATAAATTCTAGATACTCTTTCTGATTATTTCGGCCGCCCATAAGTAGGAACATGTTGTGATCTAGCGGAAATTTATTCTCAACGAGTTTTTTTGAAAACATAAAAACTGTTCTCATACTGTGTTATTGTGAATATCCCTTCAGGGAAATCAACTTTGAGCTGTTCAGGGGGGGAAATGATTCAGGAATGCTCCAATGCAGTCTTCCTTTAAATAATGTTCTATATCACTCATCAACAGTTGAATAAAGATAACCTTCTTTTCTTCATTTTTTTAAACGGGTAGTTGTTTAGTAAATACTCAAAGTCAGCTGGTATTTGCATGGAAATAACATCGTACCACATGTCATCATAGCTATAGCACTTTAATTTATCAGCTTCTTTCTGATAGCGTTAATTAATTGTTTGTTATTCATGGTTTTTCTTTATGAGATATGGATAGTGAAATATAGCAGCATCTTTAACTTGGCAACTATTGGTGGCAATGCTAAATTATTCTAACTTTGGATTTCAATGATACAGTCATCTGTGCTTCTTAAAGCGCCTCGGGGCTCAAGCTTCATTCGCAGTAGGTACACTGACAACAAGCACAGGCTGTTAATAAGGTGTCCTCAATGTATCTCAATGAGAACACCTTAATTACTTTCAGTGCGGCTAGCTGGGCTGTTAACCGACTTGTGTCAAGAGTCAAATAAAGCCAGAGCTACCTATTACCACACTTCAATTCTAGTTGATATCCCGGCTTCGCCATCAGCTACAATGTCGATACTTTCCGGTATAAAACTATCTGCTTGATAATTCTGTGAGGCAGAGTAGTTACTTATGTTTCCTTGCTGGGCCAGCTCCATGACCTGTTGATCGAACACTTTTTTGCTCAGTGAGGCCATCTTTGGTAGATAGACCACATTCATTGGATCGTCCTGACCACCAAACTCCAATGGGAAGAGATAGGTTTTTCGTAACATACCTTGAGCTGCGAGCTCTTCTGCCTGTTCTCGATTGTCTATGTCCGAGTAGTTAATGGAAGCGGGATTTAACACCGAAGGTCTGTTAATGACACTGACTTGTTTATCGTTCGATGCAAGGAGTTTAGTTAACAGCTTGTCTCGACCGTTTTTCATTGACCAGGCCATCTCATCGTCAGTAATCACAGTCGCTATCAGTAGTTGGCCTTCACCATTAGGTAATGTGAAGCTACCTGGCAGCGGACTGTGTGCCTGGGTAATAAGTACATTGACGTAATCGCCGTCTCCCACCATGACATCTTCAATAGTTAGGCCGTTGTACTTTTTGACTCTTCCCAGAAGGTCTGCATCGTTAAGCATTTCCGCATTGACGGCCCATTGCAACAAACCTAGTGGCCAATCTGCCTCACCTTGGGTATAATTTCGTATCCATAACCCGGCCGCTCAGGATAGACAGGAACTGTTTCTTTCTTTGTCAGAGTCAGCTCAATGTTACCATCTGTTTGATTAATGTTTTGGGGCAAGTACTGGGTTGGCATATCCGGATTGGTTAGACCAAAAGTGGTGTAAAGCCATAGGTCTTCACCCAATTCGCTGGCTTTAGACTTAAACAAGCCACCACCTGGCCATACACCTGTCATATGACCCAGTTTAAGGATCTCATCTGGGAACAGACCGAATTTCTTTTCGAATACAGCCGTTCTAGCGTCATATACGTTATCCCATAATATCTCTTGGTTTACTTCTGTCACTATATTACCTCCTTTTAATAAATTTTGACTTCATTTGTTATGGAAAATATCAGTCCAAAAAATGTATCTTATTATCTTTTACTATTAGATTTTCAAATGGTTGTTTATATCTAACCTGCCATCTGAATTTGAACATCGATTTGCAATCGATTACTATCCAAAATGGTTCAATCGGGTTGTGGGGGGTGAAGGTTCATCTCTTAGATGCAATACTAAACTTAGCAGAAATATATTGCTTTTTGTTTTCAATGCTCTCGCTTGCGGCCTCATATAGGGCAATCTAAACACAGTATTCCCGATGAAAGTTGCCCTCGTTGTCGGCTAATTCATTGATTTTATCTGCCTCGGAATCTGAAGATTGTAGTGTAGTGCTCCATATCTGCTGTCCTACTATTTGAATAAACTGAACTTACCGGTAAACTCTTTAAGCACAGTCGTATCGCCGAACATACAAATACCAAAGTATTCCAGATCTTGCTCGGATGTCTCAGCCGTTACTTTTACCTGCTCGGCGGATGTTCCTACTATCATGGTGTTTGTAAAGTCAGTGAATGGGATATTTCGTTGCAGGAGTTCTTCACGGACTTTTCTGATCTTGTTCGAATTGTCAGCCTTAAGAACGATAAATGGATAATGGGATATTGATGGATGAATACCTTCTTCCTTATCCCGATATTGCAGAAAACAGAGTCTGTCTAAGTCATTTACTTCAGCGACCAGTCCGGCCGTCATATGACCCAGGGCATTGTACAGGCGCCCCATATCAACTTTTTTATTTAGTACGGCGACAAATCGTTTTGTGTTTTCATCTGGTAGAGAGGTGAAATCTATCATGGAATTTCCTGGTTTTTAAGGGCGGTATCTAGCTTGTTATCCGGAAATGGTTTTAAATATTGGGAAAGGTCATCTGCCTCTGCCTTTATACGAAAATCTGCAAAGTAAACAACCATTGGATGAGGGTCATTTAGCATTTCATTGACCTTAGCCTTACCTAGTTTACGATGAAGAACACCTATGACACGCAATAGCGGATGTTCAGATTTAATACAATCATGAGCGGATAGGCTCAATGACTCGAAACATATAATTTTGAAGTCATAACTGCTGAACTCACCTGCTTCATATAAACTCCCCACAGTTCTTTCTAAGCCATCTACTGATTTATGTTTCAGGTAATCTGTTGGGGTTAACTCATGAAAATATGCCCCTTGTTCCGACCAAGACTCATAATCAGTAAGACTTATGCCTTGCTTGCCATCAATGACAACCCAACTTCGAGCAATTTCACCTTGTCGTCGATAAGAAGTTGTAAATATTTCAATTCTGCCTTTGATGGATTCAGCAAAATTTTCTTCAACTCGCTTTTTAAGTTTTGACCATTGCATAATTTCTACTTTTGGCAGTTGAAAGGTGTATACGCGCTTTAAATATATTGCTTGCTAATTCAGTAAATAACGTTTTTAAGGTGTCGACTATATACTCAAAACTTTCCTTAATAGCAATAAATATAATGATTCCCTATGAAAGCAAGTGTCGGTTGCCGTGTTTCTCACGGATGAGTTAAGCCAGAGCCCCGCTGTTTGTTGTGTATTGGTCAAGTTAAATTGGCCAACACAGGATGAGTTTAATCGCGTAGATTAAGGGAGTCGTGTCTGCGCTTAAAATAATTATCCGCCATAAAGTATCCGCCATAAAGTATCCGCCATAGCTACCGCACGGGCACGAAACTGACTTCGTCCCTGAATTTGCCTGAAGGCGAAATGATGCCAGCCATCCCTGTATTGGCTGTTTTTATAACTAATTGAATTATCGTTAGAATAACCAAGTTGGCTTGGCGAAACAAGCCGCAAGTGCAGCCATGGTTTAGAAATGAGACTCTAAAGGCTTTTACTGACGGTAAGACAGTAATGGGGGAAGGAGTGATGAAAAGGCCAAAGATATATGGCCAAAGGCATTACCGAACGCGATAGCCTTTGGCCTTAAGTTTTACAGCGTGTAGCTCAACACAGATAGTGGCGCCACACAGATAGTGGTGCCGCTTTGTCTGGGCAGGCTTAATCTGTGATTAACTCGAGTTGCATCAATAGCATATCTTCACCGTCTATGACCCGGGTATCCTGGCTGTGGCAGTGGGGGCAGATGACGGTACGTTCCTCTGGGGTACTTTGCTGCCGGCACTGATTGCAGGAGAGCGTCAGCGGCGCTATGTCGATATCGAGCACGGCATCGTGGCAGACGCTGTGCTCACGAAAGGTGTTGAAGGCGGTGCGAACCAACTCAGGCTCGACGCCACTCATGGCGCCTATCTTGATGGCGACCCGGGCAATGCCCTTGGCGCCGTGCTCGGCGGCGAGTTGCTGGCACTGCTCCATCAGGGCGCTGACGATAGAATACTCGTGCATCAACAGATCCTCGGCAACAGCTCGCCCTGTGGCAGATCCAAATAACGGCGACTGCCCCAGGCCGATTCAAGCACCACTTTACCAGGATGTTGTTCGCCTACTTCGCCTATGATGCAGGCCTGGTCGCAATGACCGAAGCGGCGCATGATTTCGACCGCGCCTTCGGCGAGTTCGCGGGGCAGGGCGATGACAAAGCTGCCTTCGTTGGCGAGATCCCAGGGCTCAAAACCGTAGAGTTCACAGACGCCGCGTACCTCATCACAGACGGGAATGGCGGTTTCTCTGAGGGTAATGCCTTTACTCGAGGCCTTGGCCCACTCGTTGAGCACGGCCGACAAGCCGCCGCGGGTGGCGTCACGCATGGCGTGGATCTCCAGATTGGCGGCGATCAGTTGCTCCACCACATTCCAGAGCACGGCGCAGTCGGAGCTGAGTTCAGACTCCAGCTCCAGCCCTTCACGGGCACTCAGGATGGCGGCGCCGTGACGCCCTATGTCCCGCGAAAGCAAGATGGCATCGCCACTTTTGAGCGCATGAGCCGAAATGCCCGGCTTGAGAATGCGGCCTACCCCCGAGGTATTGATGAAAATGCCGTCGGCGCAGCCTTTGGGCACTACCTTGGTATCGCCGCAGACGATGCGGGCTCCGCATTGAGACAGGGCATTGGCCATGCTGGCGACTATCTGTTTCAGGCGGCTGATTTCAAAGCCTTCCTCTATGATAAAACCGCAGCTTAAATATTGCGGCTCGGCGCCCATCATAGCTAAGTCGTTGACTGTGCCGGCAATGGCCAGCTTGCCGATGTCGCCGCCTTTGAAGAACAGTGGCGCCACGGTAAATGAGTCTGTGGTAAAGGCGCAATCGCCGCCAAGAGGTAGACAGGCGGCGTCTTCTTCGCGTCTGAGAATGGGGTTGTCGAAGGCATCGAAAAACAGCTTGTTGATCAGCTCAGCCATTTCCCGGCCACCGCCGCCATGGCTCAGTTGTACTCGTTTATCGGACATCAGTTTACTCCGGCATATCTGTAATAGGCATTGCAGGCGCCTTCAGAGCTGACCATGCAACTGCCGAGCGGTGTTTGCGGGGTGCAGCCGCGGCCAAATACTTTGCAATCCTTGGGATTGGCCATGCCGCGCAGAATATCGCCGCATTGGCAGGCTTTGTGATCGTCTATCTGTTTCACCGGCAAGCGCTCGGCAAAGCGGCGTTCGGCATCCCTGTGGCCGTATTCGGGTTTCAGCATCAGTGCCGAGTCGGCAATGGGCCCAAGGCCGCGCCAACGAAAACTGGGGCGTACCTTAAAGAACTGCGCTACCTTTTGCTGCGCCAATAGATTGCCCTGTTCGCTGACGGCGCGTTGATACTGGTTTTCCAGTTCACAGCGGCCGCTGACTTTCTGTTTGACCAGCGCGAGAATGGATTGCATGACATCCACAGGCTCGAAGCCCGAGACCACCACAGGGGTGTGATAACGTTCCACCGCCGGACGATAGATGCGGGCGCCGCTGATAACACTGACGTGGGCCGGGCCGATAAAGGCGTTGACCTTGGTCTCGGGGTGGCTCATTACCGCATCTATTGCCGGTGGTACCAGCACATGGTTGATATGAAACAAGAGGTTACTAAGGCCCTTGGCTTCGGCTTGCTCCAGCAGTACCGCCGTCATCGGCGTGGAGGTTTCAAAGCCGATGGCAAAATAGACTATGGTCTTGTCCGGGTTATCGGCGGCGATTTTCAGCGTATCGAGCGGGGCATAGACGGCGCGGATATCATGGCCTTCGGCGCGCACCGAGGCGAGCGAGCCCTTGGAGCCGGGAACCCGGATCATATCGCCCAGGGTCACCAAGATCACATCATCGAGGCGGGCGAGGGCGGCGGCCTGATCTATCCGCTCCTTGGGCATGACACATACCGGGCAACCCGGGCCATGGATGAAATGGATATTTTCCGGCAGCAGCTGCAGTAGGCCATATTTCATTATGGTGTGGGTGTGGCCGCCGCAGACCTCCATGATATTGAGCGGCTCGGCCAGCTTGGGAGCCAGTGCGGCGATTTCCTCGGCCAGATTTCGGATAGTGGCCGGGCAGCGAAAGCCGTCGTACAGCTGCTTGAGTTCAAGCTCTGCCATCTTCCGCCTCCAGTTTGGCTGCTATCTCACGGTACAGCGCCAGGCTCTCGGCGGCAGATTCGGCATCTATCTTGTTCATCACAAAGCCGATATGGATAAGCACATAGTCGCCAATGGCAAGCGGTTCATCCAACAGATGACAGCTCACAGTGCGTTTAACCCCCAGGGTTTCCACGGTAACGCTCTGGCTTTCGGGGTGCAGCTCCACTACCTGGGATGGGATAGACAAACACATCAGCAAGCCTCCGAAGTGCGCTCGGTAAAGGCGGCGAGCTGCTTATCCAGCCACTGGGCGACCCGGGTCAAACTGGCGGGATCTTTGGTAGAGACTTCCAATACCTCGGCCTTGGGGTTGAGTTTACTCACCTGGGCGCGGGCCTCGGCGACATCAAAGTCAAAGTAGGGCAGCAGATCGCACTTGGTCAGCAGCACCAGATCGGCGCGGTGGAACATCACAGGATATTTTTCAATCTTGTCGTCGCCCTCGGGGATGGAAACCAGCACAATATTCTTGTGAGTGCCAACATCATAACTGGCCGGGCACACCAGGTTGCCGACGTTCTCGACAAAGCAGATATCCATGTTGTCGAGCGCTTGCTGGTGCAGGGCACCGTGCACCATAAAGGCATCCAGGTGGCAGGCGCTGCCGGTTTGGATCTGAATCGCTTCTATGCCCTTGGCCTTGAGGCGGTCGGCATCCCGCGAGGTTTCCAGATCGCCTTCAATGACGCAGTATTTTTTGTCTGTATAGGCACCGAGATGCTCCAGCAGGCTGGTTTTGCCACTGCCGGGGCTACTCATGATATTGAAGGCCATCACCCCGTGGGATTCGAAGTGTTCACGGTTGTGCTGGGCTTCGATATCGTTTTTGTCGAGGATCTTGTGGATCACCGACAGTGTCTTGCTGTCGTTCAGCTGTGGGTTGGTGTGTACTGTGCCATGGCTGTGAGAATGGCTGTGAGAGTGCTCATGGGAATGGTCATGAGAGTGATCGTGGGAATGGTCATGAGAGTGATCGTGACTGTGACCGTGATCGTGTCCGTGAGAATGACCATGCTCGTGAGAATGATGCCCGCCGTTGCCCCTAGGCAGTGAACATCCGCAATCTTTACACATAATGAACTCCCTTTGGTTCCTTAATCTGAGCATGCGCCGCTTTGGCGGCAGATGCCTTGATATCAATCAGTAATTTCAACGTTCGGCCAGGCTCTGTGTGAGCCCGGGTTGATGTAATCCATACCAGAGCTGCCCGAGGGCGATACCGCCATCATTGACCGGCACCAGGCCGGGTTTCAAGCGGTGAAATTCAAGCCGGGCGAGTTCCCGGTGGCAGTATTCACTGAGAAGCCTACTTTGAAACACGCCGCCGCTCAGTACCAGCGGCAGCTCGTCAATTCCTTCGGCCTTGAGCCAGTTACGGGCCTTGAGCGCTGCGGTGATAATCCCTTTGCCTATGGCCTGAATAAAGGCCAGCGCCAGCAGTTCACTGTCCGGCTCGGTGCGCCAGGCTTGCAGCAGCGCCGAAAATAACGGCGCGCTTTGCCACTGCCCAAACACCAGCTCGGTGCGAGAGTTTGTTGGTTCGAGCTCATGTTCAAGCTTCAGCTCTAAGCCAAGCTTCTCGGCGCTTTGCTGTTTCCCGGCGGCAATGGCTCTGCGGGCAAGGGTTTCCAGAATGATCCCGGCTTGGCCTTCATATTGGCTGAGTCTCAAGTTCGCCAGCAGCGCGGCGGCGGCATCGAATAAACGGCCGATGGAGTGGCTCTTGGGGCCTATGCCACTGCTGGCGATCTTGCCAAGGTTGGCCAGCTTGGCTGCAGGCTCGGCAGCAAAGACCGCCAATTGCTGCAACTCTTCAATGCCATGGTTTTGCAACAGCAGGCTATAGAGCAGGCGCCAAGGCTCGCGAATGGCCTGCTCGCCTCCGAGCAGCATCATCGGGCTCAGGGTTGCCAGGCGCTGAAAGCCCTGACAGTCGGCCAGCAGCAGTTCGCCGCCCCAGAGCTTGTTGTCATCTCCAAGCCCTGTGCCATCAAAGCTGAAGCCCAGCACCTTGCCGCTGTAATCATTGGCTGCCATCACCGCCAGCAGATGGGCGAAGTGGTGCTGCACCTCAAGCTGCCGAGCACTTTGACGCTCGGCCCAGCGGCTGGACGCGTAGTCGGGGTGTTTATCGCGGATGATGGCCTCGGGCTCAAAGCGGTACAGGCGATGGAAATTCTGCAAAGTGCGCTCGAAATAGCCTTCTGCCTCAACACTGAAAAGATCGCCTATATGGGGGCTGAGATAGAGCTGATTACCGATATTGAGCGCCAGGGTGTTTTTCTGTTGCGGGCCCACGGCCAGCAGTGACGGCAGCTTGTTAGAGCTGTTGTCTCCAGAGTCCTTACTCGCCAAGCTTTTGCTTGCTGTGTTCATGCTAACCAAGCTTTTGCTTGCTGTGTTCATGCTAGCCAAGCTTTTGCTTGGAAGGCTCAGCGGTGCATAACCGCGGGCGAGACGCAGTACTTGCAGTTCATCATCCAGCATCTGCACCACAGAGTCGTCACAGCCGTTGATGATGGGGCGGTTATGATCCAGTACTGCATCGACCACAGCCAGAGGTGGTTTGCCGAGTTGCTGCAGCACTTCGTCGCCGTCAGTGATAATCGGCTCGCCGGAGCGGTTGGCACTGGTGGCCACCAGCGGCCGCTGCAGGCCATCGAGCAGCAGGGTATGCAGCGGCGTATAAGGCAGGAACAAACCCAGCCGATCGATATCCGGCGCTATGGCGCTGCTGAGTGCCGGAGCGTCAGTCTGGTGTTGCTTCTTGGCCATAAGCACTATCGGCCGCTCCTGACTACTGAGCAGTTGCCACTCGGCGCTCGAGCCTTCGGCATATTGTTTGGCGAACTCGATTGAGGGCATCATCAGTGCCAGCGGCTTGGCCGGGCGGCACTTGCGGCGCCTAAGTTCAGTGACTGCGTCATGATTACCGGCATCGCAGATCAGATGAAAGCCCCCTAGGCCCTTGATGGCGAGGATTTTGCCCTGTTCGATAAGGGCAATGGTTTGCGCCAGCGCTTGCTCTCTCTTGGCGAGGATTTCGCCGCCTGCGCCACGCAGTGTCAGCTCGGGGCCACATTTGGGGCAACTGACCGGCTGGGCGTGATAGCGCCTGTCCATAGGGTCTTCATAGGCTTGGCGGCAGGCATCACAAAGGGCAAAGCCCGCCATGGCGGTATTGTGTCTGTCGTAGGGCAGGTTGCGGATAATGGTGTATCTGGGGCCGCAGTGGGTGCAGTTGGTGAAGGGGTAACCGAAGTGGCGATTGTTGGGATCGCGAATCTCGGCCAAGCAGGCATCGCAGCTGCTCTTGTCGCTGCCCACAGTGACTATGGCCGCCGCTTGCCCCGCACTGCTGTGCGCTATGGTGAAATCTTGCAAGTCCTGCACTTGGGCATGGCTGACGGTGAGCTCATCAATGCGGCACAGCGGCGGGCGCTCGGTATCGAGCGCGGCTCGAAATCCTGCCAGCGCCATCTCCGGACCTTGCACCAATATGCTGACGCCCTGGCCATCGTTGAGCACATGGCCCTTGAGCTGAAAGCGTTTTGCCAACTGGAAAATCCAGGGGCGAAAACCCACCCCCTGGACTATGCCTTTGATATTGAAGCTTTGGGCAACAAGCGCTGTCATCAGCGCCTCCTTTGCCTGAGCCAAAGTGCGCCGGCGGCGAGCAGGGCGCCATCGAGATCGAGCAGTTGACTGGCCGCCAGCGGGAAGTTTTTGCCGATGCGGATGGCGATTCTCTTGCTCAGAACCGGGTTGGCCATGGCGCTGCCGGCCAGAAACACACAATCTATACCAACGCTGAGATCCAGATGCTCGACCCAGTTGGCCAGATAGTCGGCCAGTGAATCCTGGGCGGCGAAGCAGAGCTTGGCGGCATCTGTGTCACCGGCGAGGCGGAAACTCATGACAGTGCCCAGCGTTTTGCACCAGTTAAGGCCGCGCACCGCTTCGCCCTTGGCCAAGGGGTAATCGATTCGCGGTGCGTTGGCGCCCTTGTAACTCATGGCGGCGGCGATAAAGGCATCTTTTAGCTCAGTGGCTGACTGACCCTGTTGCCCGAGCTCACTGATGATGGCGATAACAGCCCACAGCGCATCCAACCCGGGGAAGGTGGATGGCTGCTGACTGCCAAAATCCAGCAGGCGGTTATAACACTCGGGGAATTGGCTTTTGAATTTTTGCACCACAGTGCGCTGCGGGCTTTGCTCCAGTGCGTGTACTATCTCATAGCCGCTGGCGGGCAGTTGAGTTAGCTCAAAGAAGCACTCTTGTTTGCCGTCCTTATCCAGATAGCGTATTTGTGATGGATTCGAGCCGCTGAAATAGAGCAGTGCGGCTTTTTTTATACCTGAAAATTCGGCCAGCAGCGCGTTGAAGGCGCATTCGGCGCCGTGATCGGTGGCCACTTGCCAGATATTCGCGTCATTCTCCGTGGCCGCTCTCAATACAATTTGCGGCTCTTCTTTGTTGCCTGGGCTTTGAACGGTCGCCACTGATTTGCCGAACCTTGCCTCATCGTGCAGGGTTTCCGGCAAGGCATGGCCTGAGCTTGCCTTACTCAGCCGCGCCTGGTGAGCATAGAGCGGCAGATAGTGACCGGCTATCCAGCATAGCTCCACACGGGATGGCTGGGATAACTCGACCGCAAACAGATAATCGCAGCCCTTGATACGCAAATACTCGCAGATGATCAGCAGCAGTCTGCTATCGGCAAACGCCACTGAGTACAAGGGTTGTGTGAGCCTGGGGTGCTGCGAGCAGGGTCTTAATTGCAGCGCAGGTTTTTCCATCGAAGAAAGCGCCAGCACTTCGGCATCGGTCAGCAGGAAGTGGGCGTTGAGGCTATTGGGATTGCAGCAGATAAGTGTTTGGCCGCTGGGTATGCCCTGAGGCATATCATCTTGTTTGAGACTCAGTTTTAGGCGCCGATTGCCGCTGTCGGTGAGCGTGAGCGATTTGCCCTCAAGCAGTTGCTCGGCCATGGCGCGGATATCGCTTGGTTGCAGGGCGCAGAGCTCCGGCTCAGCCAATACCGCCTCTTCGCCAAGGCAGTGGGGGCAGGGCAAACGGATATTGGCAAAATCAGGGTGTTGGTTATCGCCCAAACGAGGCTGGCAGTACTGACAAAACGCCAGGCTCGGCCGAGTGGTTGAATTGGGAAGTACGTCGGCTAAAGCCAGTGGCGTGGCGGCGCCGAGTCTTTCCTCTGCCAGTAAAATACGTGAGTCCAGCAAGCTGGTGCTCAAGAGAAAATCACCCGCAATCTCATCGGCGAGCTGCTCAAGCTCACTCTGGCTCCCCTCGGCTTCGAGAATATATCGCCAGAGGATCCTGGGCGCCTGATGATTCTGCTCTAGGGCGGCAGCAGTGCTTTGCTTGGCCGCGGATTTCAACGGCAACAGGGCGACAGTGATATTCAGCTTATCGTAATTAAGATATTGGTTACATAAATGCCCATACCAAGGCTGCTGCGAGGCGCAGTCAAATTCGAATCTAACGAGTTTCATGGGATGTTTCCGGCAGTTTGTCTTCTTCATCGACCTTTGCTGCTACAGATAGCTTTGGGCGATAGGAGTGGGGAATAAGGGCTTCTATGTCAGTGTTACCGGTTTTTTGGCATTGCCAGCCAAGGTGCTGCAGATAGTTGATAAGCGTGGTTTCCATCAAGGGCACGGCGGCGGCAATTTGCGGTGTGAGCCCAAGCGTCATGGGTTCAATCACGGTTGGGGTGATCCCAAGCACCATGGTGTGGGGCCTGTCGCCAAGCATCTCCATCATGATCAGGGTTTGCAGCATTTCCACTTCATGGGCGCTGCCTTGCCAATCGATTTCAGGCGGAGCCTTATCGAAGTCGAAGAAATAGACTTCGCCGGGTTTGGCGCCTGCGGCATTGACTGTATCGACCAAGAGCAAAGCGTCGTACTTGGCAATGATGGGGGTAAGCCCCTGTGCCAAGGTGCCGCCGTCGAGGAGATCGAGCTGGTCGCTTGGGTGAGTAAATTGGTAGTTTTCATTGAGGTAATTGACAAAATGTACGCCGATACCTTCATCGGCGTACAGGACATTGCCAATACCCAGCAGCAATATCTTCATCTGACCTCTAGTGCTTGTCCGGGTGATAGTCATAACCTGAGACAATAGAGTCCACTGAGTTATGTTTGAAGCGGATACCTGTCCAGACTGCCATATAAACGTGGATAACCACGAAGATGACAAAGGCCCAGGTCAGATAATGGTGCCAGATCCTGACCATGGCCAGGCCACCCATCTGCGCCGTGAGCCAGCCGGAGATATCCCACAGCCAACCGCCCATACCTTGATGGTAGACGTTGGCATAGAGTACCAGACCGGTAATACAGATCACCGCAGCCATTACAGACACTGCCAGATAGGTCATAAATTGCAGTGGGCCATAGACGCCGGCCTTGTTCAGCTTACCCATCCACAGATAGGACTTGAGCTGAACTATCCAACTCTTCACGCTCATCACATCCCGAAACGAGCGCCGCTCAATATCGCTCTTGCTGAAGAAGAACAGATAAGCTCGGGCCAGGGTAATGGCACAGAGGATAAAGCCGAAGATCAGGTGGGCAAAGCGGATCCAACCTTGCACCAACACATCACTGGACTCGGGCGCCACCAGAAATGGCCAGGCGATATAAAAGCCTGTCATCACTAGTACCAAAATCGCCAGCGCTCTGAGCCAGTGAAATATCCGGATCGCGGCGCTGAATACTATCTCCTGTTTATAGGAAACACTCGATGTAGCCATGACGCTTCCTCCTTAGCGGGCATTGGGATCGATACGGAATTCGCCCAAGGATTGCCCCTTGTAATCCATCACGTGTACGGCGCAGGCCATACAGGGATCGAAAGAGTGAATAATGCGGATCACTTCCAGCGGCTTGGCGGGATCTTCAAGTTTCAAGCCTATCAGTGATGCCTCATAAGGCCCCATCTGTCCCTTGGCATCCACAGGCCCTGCGTTCCAGGTGGTGGGCACCACGGCCTGATAGTTTTCCACCAGTCCCCCTTTGATGCGGATCCAGTGACTGAGCATACCGCGGGGCGCTTCAATCATGGCGTGGCCGACATACTCTTTGTTGCTGTCGAGCTCAGGCTTGATATAAGTGCTGTCGTCACTCTGGATATTGGTCAGCAGGGCGTCGAAGGTGCGCAATCCCTCTTTGGCCACAATCGAGGTTTGCAACATACGCGCCGCGGTGCGGCCAAGGGTGGTGAACAGGGCTTCAATCGGCAAGCCGGTACGTTGCAGCAAACCATTGACGGCATCGACTACCACTTGATTGCCTCTGGCATAGTTCACCAGCAGGCAGGCGAGTGGGCCCACTTCCACAGGTTCACCTTGGTAACGGGGGGATTTCACCCAGCTGTATTTGTTGTCACCATCCAGGGTCGGCAGTTTGCCGTAAACCGTGTCGCGCTCTACAAAGCCGGTGTAATCAGGAATTGTGGTGCCATCGTAAGGGTGTTGCGGCTTGTCGGCCTTGTACCAGGCGTGGGTGACATCTTCGGCAATCAGATCCGGGTTGATATCGCTGACACCGGCCAGGTCGCCCTTGAGGATAACCCCTTGTTCAAACAGATATTCACCATCGGCTGTGACAAAGTCATTGGTGGCCATAAAGCTCTTGATGTTAACGCCGCCCAGTACCGAGGCTTCACCGCCGAAGGCTTCGGCCGCCATCACGATATCGGCCTTGTAACCACGCTCGATAAAGTCAGCCACAATGGCATGTTTTTGTTTCCACTCCTGTAATCTTGCCGGGCTCAGCATGTCACGCACCGAGGTAACACCGCCGACCACCAGAGACTGAGGGTGAGGCTGCTTGCCGCCGAAAATCGCCATCATCTCTGCCGCAACCCGCTGTACTTCCAGTGCCTTGAGATAGTGCGACAGGGCAATCAGGTTCTGCTCTGGGGTGAATTTATAAGTACCGTTACCCCAATAGGCGTTGGCGAAAGGCCCAAGCTTGCCGGTTTCGACAAAGCCTTTGACTCTCTCCTGAACGGCCCTGAGTTCACCTTCACCGGCGGCAATCGGCTTGTCTGTGTACTTGAGTGCTACTTGAGCCGCCTTGGCGGGATCGGCACTGAGAGCGGAAACCACATCCACCCAGTCCAGACCATGCAGATGATAGAAATGCACTATATGGTCGTGCATAAACAGTGAAGTGTGCATCAAGGAGCGCAGATAGCGGGCGTTGAGCGGAATTTTCATCCCGAGGGCATTTTCCACCGCTTCGGTGCCGCAGCGATAATGGGAATAGGTACACACACCGCAGATCCGCTGCACGATAAGGCCCACATCCATAGGCGTACGGCCCTTGAGGATCACCTCAATACCGCGCCACAGGGTGGAGGAAGACCAGGCTTTTTGCACCACATTGTTTTCATCGACTTCCACCTCAACACGCAGGTGGCCTTCGATACGGGTAATGGGATCTATGACTACACGTTGGTTCATTGATTAATCCTCCTTCGAACCGGCAAACAGACTGGCAACCGCATGGGCGCCGATACCCACCACAGTGGCACCGAGAATGACAGCGCCTATGGTATCGGCGGTGGCATCCAGGCCATGCAGCAGTTGTCTGCCGAGAGGTTTTTCAAAGTCAGCCATGTCATCCCAGAAGTTGGGCTCGGAGCAGCCCATGCAGCCATGACCGGCCAGCACAGGCCAACTGGTATGGTGATTGAAGCGCTCGGTCGGGCAGTTGTTGTAGGTGTAAGGGCCCTTACAGCCTACCTTGTAGAGGCAATAGCCCTCTTTGGCACCGGTATCGCCGAATTCCTCGACAAATTCACCGGCGTCGAAACGGCCACGGCGCTCGCAATTGTCGTGCACCCTGGCACCATAGGCCCACTTGGGCCGATTGAACATGTCCAGGGCAGGGAGCTTGCCAAACATGATGAAGTACATCAGGGTGCCGACAATATTCTTTTCACTCGGTGGGCAGCCACCCAGGTTGATGACCGTCTTGTTGACCACTTCATGGACGCCCTTGGCACCGGTTGGGTTGGGCGCTGCCGCCTGAACCCCGCCGAAGGAGGCACAGGTACCCACAGAAATTATCGCGGCAGCACCTTCGGCGGCGTGCTTGATGATTTCAAGCCCGGTGTGGCCCTTACAGCCGACCGTTAAGAAGGCGCCGTTGTTGGCCGTTGGCACAGCCCCTTCAACCGCCAGCAGGTAGTTGCCTTTGTAGGCTTCCAAGGCGTGCTCCAGATTCTCTTCTGCTTGCCAGCCGGCGGCAGCCATCAGGGTCTCGTGGTATTCCAGCGAGATATGATCGAAGATCAACGAATCCAGATTCGGCGTGTCGGCACGCACCAGAGATTCGGAGCAACCTGTGCACTCGGCCAGATGCAACCAAATCAGAGGTACCCGATCGGCCAGTTCGGCAGCTTCGGCCACCAGGTTGGAGAAGGGCAAGGGCAACGCCAGCATGGCGGTAACCGATGCACTCCACTTCATAAAGTCACGGCGGGTCAGGCCGTGATCCAGCATACGTTCCTGTAAAGATTTGTCCTGGCGGGCGGGCAGCTGACGCAATTTCTCCAGCCGTTGCCGTCCTTGCTCGTAAAGGGCTGCATGTGTGTCCATGGTTGAACCTTTTATTTATAAGAATGTAATAGCTTTTAACTCACACAAATCACGCCTATGAGTGTAGGTCGCAACTGACTCATTAAAGTTGATATGCATCAAGATTTCTGTCTGGGTGTGATTTTTGATATGTTTACTTTTTCATTACATGATCGGGATCAAAATGGCTATTGTTAATAGTGGACAAATTGTCCAACTATCTCTTTTTGGGCATTTAAGATTTACTGATTGGCAAACTTAAAATCCTTATCTATCCGTTTTATGGCTGTTTTTTTAAAGTAGCAGCCACAGACTGCAAGCTTACGTCAAGGAACCAACTGATGAAGGCCAAAAAATTGTCGCAACTGTCATTTGTGATACTCATGTTGCTTATTTGTGGTTTGGGACAGGCAGAAACGCTGCAGTCCCCATTGGCGCTGGCGTTAAGCCGTGATGATGGAACTCAAGTCAGCCTCAATGACTACAAGGGTAAGGTGATTTATTTGGACTTCTGGGCCTCGTGGTGTGCGCCATGTCGCAAATCGCTCCCATGGATGCAGCATATGCATCGCAAATACCGAGAGACGGACCTCGCCATAATCGCGGTGAATCTGGACACTGACTCCCAATTAGGTAGAGAGTTTCTCCAGCAACTGGATGCCGACTTTGATGTGCTTTATGACCCTGAAGGGCGACTGGCGCGCAGACTGGATTTACAGGGGATGCCCTCAAGTTTTCTATTTGACCGGGATGGAAAACTGCTCGGTAGCCATGTTGGTTTTTTCACCGAGCGACAAAGCCAGTATGAGGCTGAACTCAAGCGTGCGTTAAAGGAGTAACAGATGCGTAGGATGCGTTTATTGGGCTTATCGCTTATTGCCACTCTTGGGTTGACAGCTTGTGCTCAACTCGGGGTTGAACCTTGGGAGCGGGATCAGTTGGCGAGAGAGGATATGTCGCTGGCACACGAAAGGCTGGACTTGGCGCTGGACGATCATATCTACTTCAGTAAAGAGGGAGCCAGTGGCGGCCGCGCATTCGCCGGAGGAGGCTGCGGATGCAATTGAAGCGGCAAAAGGGTGAAACCAATATTGCCGCAGCGCTGACACTGGCCAGCAGCTCACTGCTAGCCAGTGGTGCGACGTATGCCGCAGGCAATAACCTCAGCTTCCCGGAGAACAGTGCCGACAAGGCTACCGATTGGCAGTTGGAAGCCGCGTTGATGTTTTACGGCGAGCAGGACAGGGTGACGACTCTTGAAGGGGTACTGCTGGCCAAAGGCGAATTTGATGATAGCAGCGGCCTGGATATCAAACTGGTGTTCGACAGCCTGAGCGGCGCATCGGCCACGGGCGCTGTGGTGCAGCAACAGAGCCAAACCCTGACCCGGCCTTCCGGCAACGGCGAATATCAGATAGCCGCCGGTGAGCAGGTGTTGGATGACAGCTTTGATGATAAGCGGCTGCAACTGAGTGCTGCTTGGTACAAGCTCTTGGAAAATAACTGGCAGCTGGCCGGCGGCGTTTATGGCTCGCGAGAATATGATTACACTTCGCTCGGCGTCAATGGCGCGCTGGAGCATAGCTTCAACAAGAACAACAGTACCGCATCCCTGGCGTTGGCTTATGGCCTGGATACCATAGATGCGGTCGGCGGCCGACCTTTGCCGCTTGCAACCATGGCAAGAAGAGTGGACTACGACTCGGAAACGGCCTTCAGGCAAGCCTTTGAGGCCAGTAGAGAAGGCGGCTCGGATCATAAGCATACCCTGGATCTGCTGCTGGGTTTTACCCAGGTGCTCAACCGTCGCTGGCTACTGCAGGGCAACTATGGTTTTTCCCTGGTGAAGGGGTACCAGACTGACCCCTACAAGGTGCTGAGCCTGGTGGACAATCTGGGTGTCACCCAGAGTTACCTTTATGAATCCAGGCCGGACTCACGGCAAAAGCAGAGCCTGTTTTTGCTGCTCAAGGGAGCGCTCAATGGGGGCGTGCTGGACCTTTCCTGGCGCTATACTTTTGATGATTGGCAACTGGATTCCCATACGCTGGAAAGTCACTTCAGGCACTATTTCTCTGATGGCTTCTATGGCCAATTGCATCTGCGCTATTACCGCCAGAGTGCGGCATCCTTTTATCGGCCCTTGTTGCTCCAGAATGAGGGCTCAATCTCCGGCTATTCAGCTGAATTCGCCAGCGCAGACCACCGCCTTGGTGAGCTGCAAGCCTATACTGTCGGAGTTAAGCTCGGGCATAAGCTCGGCGAGGGTCGCGAGCTCAGCTACCGCCTGGAATATTATCAGCAGCAGAGTGAAAACAACGGCACCTTATTGCCCGGTGAGCTTGGCAATATGCAGCTGTTTCCAAGGCTCAGGGCGGTGATTGCCCAGCTCAGCTACCGCTTTTAATCAACAGAAAGTAGAGGGAAGCAGCCTTTGACCAAGAGTCACTCCTCAGCGCCAGAGATGAGCCTTAGCCGTACCGACTTTGGTTTCCGTGGTCGTTTTCGCGCCATGGCCAGCCCCTGCGAGCTGCTTATTGCAAGCGGTGACGAGCGTTTGGCGCTCAGCCTCACTCAAGCCGCTATCAAGGAATGCCAAAGGCTTGAGCAGAAGTACAGCCGTTTTTTAGAAGGCAACTGGCTATGGCGGCTCAATCATTCAGCCGGAGCGCCTTTTATGCTGGACAGCGAGGCGGCGGCGTTGCTGCAGTTTGCCAAACGCTGCTGGCAACTGAGTGAGGGCTTATTTGATATCACCGCCGGCCCACTGCTCGCGCTCTGGTGTTTTGAAAAGGGAAATAGGTCAGAAACTTCGTTGCCGAGCTCGACTGATATCAAAAATGCCTTGTCCCGGGTGGGCTTTCAACAGCTCAAGTTCAGTCCCCATTTTGACGACAAGGTCGAAGACAAAAGCGTCCAAGAAATAACAGAGCCGCCCTGGATCATGCTGCCAGAGGCAATGGAGTTGGACTTCGGCGGCCTGGTAAAAGAATATGCCGCCGATAGGGTTGCCGGGCTGTGTATGACCCGGGCCGCAACCACCGAGGTGCTGGTCAATCTCGGTGGCGATATCGCCGTCAGTGGTAACAGATGTTGGCAGGTGGGGATTGAAGACCCTGCCAATCTTGACCGGGCAGCGGAGCTGATATCGCTCAACATGGGTGCATTGGCCACCAGTGGTGACAGTCGCCGCTTTATTGAACATCAGGGGCGCCGCTATGGTCATATCCTGGATCCCCGCAGCGGTTACCCTGTGCAGGGCGCCCCCCGTAGTGTGACGGTTCAGGCCGCGAGCTGCATCACGGCAGGCATGTTGGCGACCCTTGCCATGTTAAAGGGCGCGGCGGCAGAAAATTTTCTCAAGGCGCAGCAGCTGGAATACAGCGTCATCAGATAACCGCTTCAATGAGTTGCGATTGCCGAAATCAGCAGCCTCCTCTTTGACTATTTGTAACTATGCTGCCATTTGAGCTTTTCCGAGGCGCTTGATTCTTGCCTTCAGCTTGACAGAGGCGCGCCGCTGCTGCGAAATAGGGGCAACTTAAACCGGATGTTATACCCATGAGAATATTGCTGATAGAAGACAATGAGTTGTTGGCTCAGGGGATATTGCTTAGCCTTGCCAAGTTGGATATGCAGGTGGATCACGTCACCAGTATCAAACAAGCCGAGGCGGCTGTGATTAATGAAACCTTCAGTGCCATAGTGCTGGATTTGGGCTTGCCTGATGGCAATGGCCGCCAACTACTGACCCAATGGCGCCGCCGCGGCATAGATACCCCGACCATAGTGTTGACCGCCAACACCGACTTTGATACCAAGCTTGCCTGCTTGGATCTCGGTGCCGATGACTATCTGGCCAAACCCTTTGATGTGCGGGAGCTGGTGGCCAGAATCAAGGCGATTGTCAGGCGGCAACATGGTCTGAATCAAAACCGTTTGGAAGTGGGGGCACTGGTTATCGATATGGATGCTCATCAGGTGCTGTTTCGCGGCCATCATATTCAGGTGTCGCGGCGCGAATATCAATTACTGCTTGAACTGGCCCAGTCCAGTGGCAGGGTGCTCAGCCGCAATCAGCTTGAGCAGCTGACTTATGGTTGGGACGAGGTTGGCAGTAATTCCATCGAGGTGCATATTCATCACCTGCGTAAAAAAACCGCCAATGAGCTTATCAAGACAGTGCGCGGCATAGGTTATACCTTGGTGGCAGTAGAATGAGCCGGGTATCCCTGCGTCTGGTGATGATGGCATTGATGCTGCTTGGCATCTGTCTCTCGGTAGGTATCAGCAGTTACCTCAACACCCAGGACTCTCGCCGCCAGATAGAGGAACTGTTCGATGCCCAGATGCTGCAAAGTGCCAAGATGCTGGAGATGTTCTATGGTGCCCAGGGGCGGGATCATCGCCTGGATATGTTGGAAAACCCACTGATCCTGAGTGTAAACCCGGGCAAGGTTAATACCTTTACTGAGCAGGCCGATGCCACTGAGCTGAGTTATGAGCTGAAACTCGCCTATCAGATGTGGACCCCGGCCAAACAACTGATGGCAAGGTCGGATAACAGCGACATTGAGCCCATGGCGCCATTTGAGCGTGGTTACCACAAGCGTTATTACCAGGGTGAGCTTTGGCATCTGCTCAGCTATTTCTCCGATGATCTTGGCGTATGGATCATTACCGGCCAAAGAGACGATGTGCGCGGTGAGCTGGTGGAGCAGATCATGGGCAACAGCTTTATCGGCCCGGCGTTGGTGGTGCCGGCAGTGGCGTTGCTGATGGTGTTTCTCTCCTATTGGTTGCTGCAACCGCTTGAGAGCCTGGCGGCCCGGCTCAAACTCCGCAGCCCTGCGGATATGCGGCCGCTGGCGTTGCAACTGCCCAAAGAGTTGGTACCTGTGCAGGACGCGCTCAATACCTATATCACCCGCATCAGCGATAATCTGGCGCGGGAGCGGCGTTTCAGCGCTGATGCGGCGCATGAACTCAAAACCCCGCTGGCGGTCATTAAACTGCACCGTCAGGGCTGGCAACAGGCCAAGACTGAGGCCGAGCAGCAGCTGCACCTCAATGCCATAGACACAGGCATTGGCCAGATGACCCATATGGTAGAGCAGTTGCTGTTGCTGTCTCGGGTGGAATCCCTGTCCGAGCTGGAAGTGGCGCAAACGCCGGTGGCGGTAATGGTGCAGGAAGTGCTGGATCAACTGCTGCCGCTGATTGCCGATTACAGTTGGCAGCTGGAATTGCCGGAAGAGGTGAGTGTCAGTGTCGACCCCTTCTATATGAAACTGGTGCTGAAAAACCTGCTGGAAAATGCCTGTAAGTATTCGGGCAAAGATCAGCCAATCAAAGTCAGTTGCTGGCAAGAGGGGCGCCAAGAGAGCAAACAAGTGGTTATCCAGGTGCTGGACTCAGGACCAGGCCTACCATTGGAGCAGTGTCGGCAGTTGACTGAGCGCTTTTTCCGGATTGCCGATGAGTCAGTTCCCGGTGCGGGTCTTGGCCTGTCTATCAGTGCTCAAATTGTCGAGTTGCATAAGGGTAAGTTGAGTATTCAACCGGGCACTGAACGTGGCTTGGATGTGCGGATCATTTTGCCTGGCTAAGAGTTAGTCGAGCAAAAACAAGTAATAAGCCGAGCAGAAAGAAAAAGCCGCAGCCTCCAACGGGGCTGCGGCTCGCTTTTAAAGAAGGCAACACATCAGAACAGATAACGGTAGATTAGCTGCGCCGTACGCGGTGCGCCCAGAGTGGGGATAGGGTACTCGGCCTTGTGCCCATGTTTGAAAATAGCGCTGGTGTTGTCCTCATCAAACAGGTTATCTATCCGCAGTGTTAACTGCTGGTTTTGGCTGGCGGTCAACCACCAGTCGGCGCCTATGCCTGTCAGCAGATAGTCGCCAGCCTTGAGGCCATAATCGGTAAACTCGCCGACATAACGTCCCTGCAGATAAAGATTCAGTGAATCAGTGGCATCCCAACTGAGGCGGGCAAAGCCCATGTATTGCGGGATCCGCTCTATCTGCTGATCCTTGCCGCGCTCGCGGGCACGGTTATAACTGCCGGATAGCTCAAGTTGCCAGCCCTGTGCCGGGTTCATGATGTATTGAATATCCACCCCCTGACCCCGAACCTTGCCATCCAGGTTGGCGTACTGCCAGACATTGGTGGCGATTTCCCGTTTATCCACCAGGTTGTCGGTTTCGCGCCAGTAAGCCTCGACACTGAAAGTAAAGTTGCCTTGATAGACCAAGGTCAGATTGGTGTTGATACTCTCTTCACTCTCAAGTTCAGGGTTGCCCAGGGTACCGACCTTGGCCCAGAGCTCAGATGAAGTGGGTTGCCGAAAACCATTGCCCACGGCGGCTTTCAGTTGCCAATTTTGTCCAAGCTCCTGTTCAAGTCCCAGTGAAGCCACCCATTTATCTTCATTGTTGGCCAGGCGGTTATACCTGAGCCCCAACGCCAGCACTGTGCCGGGCAGGGCGGAAAAATGCGGCTTGTATTGCAAAAAGGCGGCCTTGGTATCGTCGGTGGGCGCTTGCAGCTCCATCACTTCATCGGCGCCATAATAGCTTTGCCACTCGATGCCGCCGAGCCAGCTGTCCCCCGAATCTGCCTGATAACGACCGCTGACCTTGGCGCCCTTGTCGGTAAAGCCCCAGTAGGCATCCCGGTAGGGGATAGTCATGCTGCCATCCGGCTCCAGGGTGATTTCAGAGTAATAGGAGTCCCAGTTTTGATAGTGAAGCCGGGTCTCCAGGCTCAGCTTATCAGTTGCCTGATATTGCCAACCGAGCCAGGCCAGTGTCTGTTTGCGCTCGTTCTCCGAGACGATGGCACTGTAGGCCAAAGGCCGCTCCAGCACGCCATCATTGTATTGGCCGAACAGGGTGATTTTGTGCTGGGCAGAAGGTTGCCAATTGAGCTTGCCGCCTATATTCATCATGCGATAACCCCGGTCTTTATCCTCTGCGGCTACCGGCGAGTACTCGTCATCTTCCCAGAATGCGTAACCGTCCGATTGACTGGAGCTGCCGCTGAGGCTGTAGCTTAGAGTATCGCTGCCGCCACTGACATAAGCGCCGAGATCATAGCTGGTGAGGGTATCGGCGCTCAAGTTAACTTCGCCACCTTGCTCGCCATGACTGTCGCGGGTGATGATGTTGACCACTCCGGCGATGGCATCCGAGCCGTAGATCAAACCCTGAGCGCCTTTGATCACCTCAATACGTTCTATCATCATGGGGTTAATGCTGTCGGTATAGGTGGAGCCATAGAGGCGGTTATTGAGGCGGTTGCCGTCCAATAGCCAGAGTATATCCACAGGGCGACTGCCCTGAAGCGAGTAGTCGGTATCGGTGTGGCGGCCATTGCGACCGTTGGCAAAGAGCCCTGGCACAAACTGGTTGAGGATTTCGTTGATGTCCACCGCACCGGCCGACACTATCATGTCGCGGCTGATAACCGTCAGACTCTGGCCTGTATGGCTGAGGGCCAACACAGAATCATCCTGATAGCGGGTGCCGTTGACGGCGATGATCTCCATGGCTTCATCGGCCTGGCCAACCGGCACCAGCAGTGTATTGGCGGCAATAATACCAAAGGGCAACCAAGGCAGTGCCCGCTTAAAAGAGTAACTTATAAACATCTCAATAGTCCCTAAAAAGACTGAGTGAAGATTTGGCAACAGTTAACAGGGTTAACTTTCCATTGCCGCGCATTCAAAAAGGTGTGATTTGTATGAGTGCGCTAAGTTACATCGCTTATTAATACGGCGATGATTATAGAAACTCAGCCAAGGGATTTGTTGAGGCAGATCAAATTCTCAACAATGAGTATGAAAAATTTTATATTCGTAATACTCAGACCTTGCCGTCAGCGTTGCAAGATTCGGTTGCAAGTTGCTGCCATGTCAGGCTTATGGTTTAACGGGTGGAAAGGGTTGGGTTTTCAGTGTCGCTGACGTTTCTGCCGGGCATGAAGTTTTGCCCGGCGTTAGGGAAAAGTGTCTGGAGAAGGTCCAAGAGGTGAAACTAGATGATGCCCGCGCGGCTCAAACGGGCAAGGTTAACGCCTTTCAGGGCGGCGATTTGGTTGACCAGTTTATTCACCTCAGAGGCTTGCCCTTTGAGGATAATGGTTTCCAAACATCTGTGGTGATCTATATGGACATGGGTGCTGCAGAGCACATGCACCAGATGGTGGTGTTGGATCTCAATCAGTTTTTCAGTCAGGCCTCTTTGGTGATGGTCAAACACCAGAGTCAGTACGCCGACAACGTCTTCCACGCTGTTGTTCCACTGCTTATCGACTATCCTGTCGCGAAACAGATCGCGGATATACTCGGAGCGGGATTGATAGCCACGCTCGCGGCTGTCAGTTTCTATCTCTTCAAATAACGACTGGGGGAGGGAAACGGTAAAGCGTTGGGTTTCATCTGTCATGGCTGTCTCTTTGAAAAACACCTTTAATCAATAGAGCTTACACAAGCTTTGCCACAAAATGTCTTTTTCCTTCTCGGCGGGTGTGATCTGAAGCAAACTTTTTGCTTTTGGCGTTTTTTTATGCTGTTGCACCGGGGGGAATGGGAGTAGTGTTACGAAAAAATTATTCGTAATATTTGGCCGGATCCAGACCGTAATCTCCAGATCCTGATAGCCAAAAGCCCATGGTACCCGGAGTTGAAGTTGCACATAACCCGCACAGTCACCGGCTGTCTTGTATGTGAGCAAACCTTCTTGATAAAGAGACTCTAATAAAAAGGTACTTTTGAGCAAGGTCATCGCAGCTTATCCAACTTACGGTCGTGCAAATTCGGCTTGGGCCGTGTCCAGGCTGCCAGCCTTAACCTTTGTTACACCTATATGATTGAGTAACAACAAGCCGGTTTTACCGGTTTGGGTGATAACAACAAACCAAGGCTCCAGCCAATCAACAAGCGTCACTGGCAGGGTTTCACCATTTTCGGGGAGTCTCAGGTGTTGTTTTCATCTCTTTCAAGCAATTCCCAACGCAATCAAGGCAAGCCTCCTCTATGGCACGGGCAGCCATTGTCAAAGCCTGGTCGTTTACTTGGTTTGGGCGCTTTATTGTGCACTTCGCTGCTTGCTGTATTGCCTTCCTCTGTAGATGCTTCCAATAGCCCAAAGCCTTTGGTTATGGTGCTGGGCGCCGAGCCCGATGGTGGCTTTGACCCCATCCTTGGCTGGGGGCGTTACAATAATCCGCTTATTCAATCTGCCTTGCTGCGCCGCGCCGGCGGTGGTGAGTTTATCGGCGATCTCGCCAGTGATTGGACCCTGAGCCCGGACAGGCTCAAATGGACAGTGACGCTGAGGCCCAATCTGGTGTTCAGTGACGGCAGTCCGCTTAATGCAGAGGATGTCGCCTTTACCTTTGAGCTCGCCAGAAAAGGGGCCGGCATGCAGGACTTGTCCAATCTTGCCTGGGTGGAGCAAAAGTCTGAACTGCAAGTCGAATTCACCCTCAAGCAGGCAGATATTGGCTTTATCGATACCTTGGCAGAGTTGGCGATAGTGCCAAGCGACAGTTACGGCCCGGATTATGGTCAGCATCCCATAGGCTCGGGGCCCTATAAAATGCGCCGCTGGGATAAGGGGCAGCAGTTGATCCTGGAAGCCAACCCCAAATATCAGAGTGCCGATCCCGACAACCCGTTGCTGAAAAAGCCCTTTTTCGACAAATTGGTCATCGTCTTTGCCGACGAAGACAGCCGCTTTGCCATGCTCAGAACCGGACAGTTGCAACTCTCGGCACTGGCACCCAGATATGCCGATGCCCTGATGGAGCAGGGCAATTATCGCCTGTGGTCACAAACCAGCGTCGATAACCGCGGCATTGCCTGGCCGATGCGAGCAGAAGATAACCCTGTCACCAGTGAATTGGCGGTGCGCCAAGCCTTCGATATGGTGATCGACCGCCAGCAACTTGTCGATGGCTTGCTGGGAGGGTATGCAAGACCTGCCTGGTCAATTGCCGATGACTTGCCATGGGGCGGCGCGGTTCCAGGTTGGGCCGACTGGGACTTGAAACAGCGTTTACTCAAAGCGTCTGAACTCTTGGCCAATGCCGGTTGGTTACCGGGAGCAGACGGCATTCGCGAAAAGAATGGGCGACGGCTGACATTCCCGCTCTACTATCTGGCCGGTGACAGCATACGTGAGCAGTTGGCGCTGACCAGTGCCCAGATGGCCAGAATGGCCGGGTTCGAGGTGGAGCCCAAGGCGGACAGCTGGGAAAACATCTATCGAGTGATGCATCAGGCGCCGGTACTCTTTGGCTTTGGTAGCCTTTCTGCCAATGAGATGGCGCTTATCTACGACAGTCGCAATGCCGGCAAAGGCTATTTCAATTCAGGCTACTATCAAAACCCGCTGGTCGATAAGGCGCTGGAAAAGGCTCGCGAGGCAGATTCTGTTGATAGCGCAATTGCATTCTGGCAGCAGGCGCAGCAGCAGATAAGCCAGGATGTGCCCTGGAGCTGGTTGGTGAATCTGCAGCATCTGTATGCCGCCAATCCGTGTTTGTACCTTGGGCAGCCCTTGGTTGAGCCCCATGGCCATGGCTGGCCGATCACCAATAATATCAACCAGTGGCGCTGGCAATGTCCGTGAAATCACCAGCGTCAGCCTGCAAGCCGATAGCGCCTCAAAAGTGGTCGTCAGTCTGCTGTTGTGGCGCCTTACTGCGTTCAATACGGCTTGCGCTGCTGTTACTGTTTGCTTGTTTGTTGGCGTTTGTGCTCTTGTCATTATCGCCGCTCGATCCCTTAATCCACTACCTTGGCGGTAACCTGCTGGCGGTATCCGATGCCCAGCGCACCCAGATGATCCGCGAGCTGGGGTTGGACACCGGACTCTGGCAGCAGATCACCAGCTACTTTTCCGCGCTGCTGAGTGGCGATATGGGACAGAGCCTGGTGTTTCGCCAGAGCGTTTCCGAGGTGATTGCCGAGCGCTTGCCGCTGTCCCTGCTGTTGATGGCGCTTTCCTGGGGATTGGCTCTGCTGCTCGGTTATGGCTTGGGCCTGCTGTGTGCAATCACCGAAGGGAGTCTCTGCGATCGCTGGCTGAGACGCTTTGCCTGGCTGCTTTCGAGCATTCCGTCATTTTGGTTGGCGATGATCATGATAAGCCTGTTCTCTGTCACTCTGGCCTGGACGCCAGTGTGCTGCGCTGCGCCGCTTGGGCTGAGTTTTACCGAGCAGAGCCTTGGCAGCATGTTGTTGCATCTTGCTTTGCCGTTGACTGTCCTGACGCTGAGCCAGCTATCGCCCTTGGTGCTGCACACCCGGGAAAAGGTACTGGATCTCTACCACAGCGAATATGTGGGATATGCCCAAAGTCATGGCAAAGGTCGTCTTGCGATATTCAAGAAGCATATCTTTGCCAATAGTTTGAAACCTGCGATTGTGCTGCACTTTGCTTCTTTTGCCGAGCTTTTCGGCGGATCTATTCTCGCCGAAACCGTGTTCAACTTCCCCGGACTCGGTAGTGCTTTGGTCAAGGCCGGACTCGGCAACGATGCGCCCTTGCTGATGGGGATCACCCTGTTTTCGGCGCTGTTTGTGTTTTGCGGTAACCTGGCCGCCGAGCTTATCAGCGCCAGATTGCAGCGCGGCAGGCTCAGTGGGGGGGCGACTCATGCCGCTGGGGTGCAGGCATGATGGGCGGTTTAACGCTCTGCTTGAAAAGCCTTCAGACAAAGGATGCCCGCCGCGTCGCCATCTGGATTTGGCCGGTTTGCGGACTTCTCTTGCTGACGGCACTATGCTTGCTATTTGGCAACCATGCCAGTGAGCTTAACCTGCTGGCCAAGAGTCAGGGGCCATCCTGGACTCATCCCATGGGGACGGACTGGCTTGGGCGTGATATGGCCGAGCGCAGCGGCGCGGCCATGCTCAAAAGTCTGTGGATAGGCGCGCTGGCGGTATTGCTCAGCAGCTCGCTGGCACTGCTGCTGGCCTTGCTGGCGCAAACCGGATCCAGATGGCGTCAGGCTATATTGCTCAGCTGCGATCTCTGTATGTCGCTGCCACATCTGTTGCTGCTGATTTTACTTGCGCTGGCCTTTGGTGGCCAGGAATATGGGGTGATAGCGGCCCTGGCTTTGAGCCACTGGCCGAGACTGACACGTTTACTCTTGCTGGAAATGGATGAAATCCTGGCTCAGCCCTATGTAAGTTTGGCGCTGGGTTTCGGCGGCTCCAGGTTCTGCACCCGCATGCGCCACTTATGGCCTCACATTATGCCACAGTGGCTGATTGGCGGGCTCAACTTGTTTCCGCATGCCTTGCTCCATGTCGCGGCGCTGAGCTTTCTTGGCTTTGGCCTCGACAGCAACGCGCCCTCCATGGGCGAACTGCTGGCTGAGGCCAATCGCTATCTGTTGCTTGGCCAATGGTGGCTGGCGCTGTTCCCCGGGCTCTTGCTGCTGAGCTTTATTCTGCTGCTGTCTAAGCTTGCCGAAAATCTGATCCAGTTTGCCAGAGACGGTATGGCCGCGCCTAAGTTGCCGGGCACCAATGCCATGGAGTCTAAAAGCGATTTATTTTCCTCAAACCATGTTAAACCCGCCGCCGCTATTCATACCCAAGTGACAGATTTAATCCTGAAAGATAGCAATGGCAGAACCTTGCTGGATGGGCTCAATATTGAGGTGGTTCCAGGACAGGTTACCGCAGTGCTGGGGGAGAGCGGTGCCGGTAAGAGCTTGCTGGCGCTGGCTATCATGGGCAGTTTGCCAAAGGGGATAGTCATGCAATGTGCTGGCTTGATGCGGCCACAGAAGACGGCGCTTTGCGCTCAAAGCACCCAGGTGCTGGACGCCAACATTAAGATAAGCGAATTGCTCGACTGGTACTGTGATGATGCCATGCGTCCTTATCGGCAGGCTCTGTACGATGAGCTGGGTATCACAGCTGAGATCCTGGCGGCTTATCCCCCCATGCTCTCCGGCGGTATGGCCCGACGGGTGTTACTGGCGCAGGCCCTGCTGCAGGCGCCGGATCTACTGCTGGCCGATGAGCCTTGTTGCGGTCTGGATGAGCTTGCTGCCACTGAGCTATACGCCTTGCTCAATGACGTTGCCAGCGGCGCCTTGCAGCTACGGCTGGGTTTAGACGCCAGCCCTAAGGCGGTACTGGTTATCAGCCATAACCTCAGGGCCGTGCTGGCCTTGGATGCCGGGCTGTATCTGCTGCGCCGCGGCCGGCTCGCCGAGGTGACGGATAGCGCCAGTCTGCGGGTGAGTCTTGCCGGGCATAAGTTGGGAGATAAGTGTGAAAGTGAAGGCCGCTACAGCCACACCTTGCTGGCGGCATTGCCGGAAAACTGGCCTGCCGGCAGCTGTCGCTTGGCTGATGCTGAATCTACTAGCGAGCCCAAGAGTCACCTCAATAGCCGACTCGATAACCAGTCTGCTAGTCAATTCGCTGGCCAATCTGCTAGTCAAGCCGCTAGTCAACAAAAGCCCCATGGTGACAGCCTGGAGAGTTTCATCAACTCGCCTTGTCGGAGGCGCGCATGAGTCTGAATTCTTTGCAAACAAAACCGGCTCAATCCGGCTCTGCTTTGGAGCTTGAAAGCGCACCTTTGTCGTCTGCATCATTATCGCCGCTGCTTTCACTCAGTGGTGGCTTGGCTTACCGGGGCAGCAAGGTTATCGAGTTGCCTGATATAGCCATTAATCGCGCCGAAATTCTCGGGATCTGGGGTGACAGTGGCTGCGGCAAGTCTACCATGGCAGCGATACTCACAGGCTTGATGCCGCTTGCGTCGGGAAAGCTTGAATGCAGTCAGGCGCTCAAGCAGGTTCGCGGTCGCCCTTCACCCATTCAGTGGGTTATTCAGCAGCCGGAGCAGGCGTTCAACCCAAGATTGACCCTGGCGCAATCCTTGAATGAGAGTTGGCAGGGGCGTGATTATGCTCATCTCTTGCCCATGCTCGGCGTGACCGAGTCCGAACTCAGGCGCTGGTTGGCATCACGCCCCGGCGGCCTTTCCGGCGGTGAGCTGCAAAGGCTCAATATTCTAAGAGCACTGGTGCCGGAAACCCGGCTGCTTATCTGTGACGAAATCACGGCCCAGCTCGATATGCTGAGTCAGCAAAGGCTTTGGCAACAACTGTTGCAGATAGCCCGTGACAGGCAATTGACCTTGCTGGTGATCTCTCACGACAAACCTTTGCTCGGCGCGGTTTGCGACAGAGTGCAGCCCTTTAAGGCGGCGTGAAAATCTGTAGTTAAACTGATATTCAGCCAATAAAAAACGCGCCCTGAGGCGCGTTTTTTGGATAAGGGTTCGTTAGAAGTTGGCGCTTCTTGGGGCGCGAGGGAAGGGGATCACATCGCGGATGTTGGAAACACCGGTAACATAAGACACCAGACGCTCGAAGCCCAGACCGAAACCTGAGTGAGGCACAGTGCCGTAACGGCGCAGATCTCTATACCACCAGTAGTCTTCCTTGTTGAGATTCATCTCGGCCAGGCGCATATCCAGTACGTCCAGACGCTCTTCACGCTGTGAACCACCGATAATTTCACCTATGCCGGGGGCCAATACGTCCATCGCCGCCACTGTCTTGCCATCTTCGTTGAGACGCATATAGAAGGCCTTGATATCTTTTGGATAGTTCTTCACTACCACAGGAGCCTTGAAGTGCTCTTCGGCCAGATAACGCTCATGCTCGGATTGCAGATCTATGCCCCACTCGACATCGTACTCAAACTGCTTGCCGCAGTTTTTGAGGATCTCAACGGCATCTGTGTAATCCACCTGGGCAAAGTCACTGCTGACAAAGTTCTCCAGACGCTCAATCACGCCTTTATCGACGCGCTGGGCAAAGAACTGCAGGTCGTCCATCCGCTCTTCCAGCACCGCCTTGAAGGCGTACTTGAGCATGGCTTCGGCCAGACCGGCAATGTCGTTCAGATCGGCAAAGGCCACTTCCGGCTCAACCATCCAGAACTCAGCCAGATGACGGCTGGTGTTGGAGTTTTCGGCGCGGAAAGTAGGGCCAAAGGTGTAAATCTTCGATAGGGCACAGGCGTAGGTTTCGCCGTTGAGCTGGCCGGATACGGTCAGAAACGCCTCTTTGCCGAAGAAGTCTTCGTCATAGTTCACCTTGCCATCGGCAGTGCGTGGCAGGTTTTCCATGTCCAGCGTCGATACCCGGAACATTTCACCGGCGCCTTCACAGTCTGAGGCGGTGATCAGTGGGGTAGATACCCAGATAAAGCCGTTTTCGTGATAGAAACGATGAATTGCCTGTGACAGGCAGTTACGTACCCGGGCAACTGCACCAATGATGTTGGTACGTGGACGCAGATGTGCCAGTTCCCTCAGGTGTTCAACCGAGTGACGCTTGGCGGCCATAGGGTAGGTATCAGGATCTTCAACCCAGCCAGTGACTTCCACTTGGGTCACTTGCAGTTCAAAGTCCTGGCCTGAGCCTGGGCTTTCAACCACTTCACCTGTGACAATCACGGAGCAGCCGGCAGTGAGCTTCAGCACTTCGTCATTGTAATTGGGTAAGCTATTTGGCACCACGCCCTGGATAGGATCGAAACAGGAACCATCATAGACGGCAAGAAACGAGATGCCGGCCTTGGAATCACGACGGGTTCTAACCCAGCCACGTACAGTGACCTGTGAACCGACCGCATGCTCACCTTTAAATACAGATGCGACAGATGCAATGCTCATTATTGCTTAGTTCTCCAATGAAACGTTTTATGCTTCAACTCGGCCCCGAAAATAGTTCGAGAGCAGAAATCAGGCAAATCCCTGACTATATTGATGACACAGGAAAAAATTTGGAGGTTTATATTACCTTGCTGGTGGCTTTTCTCAAGCTGAAAAAGGTATTCTGGGGGTAATATCCCCCTTCAGACGGAAGGAGTTCGGATGAAGAAGGTGAAAATCTTTCAATATCTGTTGGCAAGCCTATCGATTATAGGTTGGTCACTGGCAATTTATGCCCTGCTGGTATTCGATAAGGCGAGGCCGGACAGGGCCGTAGGCTACTTCTTCAGCAAAGGGGCGCCGGTGCGTTTGTACTGGGACCCTCAGCAAACCATGCTATTGGAATACATCATCTGGGCTTGCGCCGCCATCAGTTTCCTCAGTCTGGCTTTTAACTGGTATGTGGCCCATCACAGCCGTTTAGGTTACTGGTTCAATATTCCACTGTTGCTGCTCTCATCCACCGCCGCCGGCTTGTATCTGCGTTTCTTTATCTAAGCCTTCATGTTGTGTTGTCAGCGCAGTTGTCGACAGAGCATATCGATAATCGCCGCGGTGGCGCCCCAAATAAAGTGCCTGCGATAGGGAATAAAGGTGACTGGGTAGAAATGGCCGCGGCGCTCGAACATTGCCGTGTGACGATTTTCCTCTTCGAGTAAAAAAGCCAGCGGCACCCGAAACAGCTCCTGCACTTCGGCCGGGTCAATTTTGGCCTCAAAGGGTGACTTTACCCAGCCAAGTACAGGGGTGATCTCAAAGCCGGTAAAGGTGGGGTGATTGGGAAGTTGACCTATGATTTCGACATTGTCCGGTGCCAAACCTATCTCTTCTTCGGCCTCCCTGAGGGCTGTCATGATAAGGTTCTGATCTTCGGCTTCCGGTTTGCCGCCTGGAAAGCTCACCTGACCGGGATGAGCCTTAAGATGCTTCGGCCTCTGGGTCAGGATAAGCTCCGGTCCCTGCAAACCCGGCTCCAAAGCGATAAGTACCGCCGCGGCTCTGAGTTTGGCCGGGGTCAAAGGGCTAGAATGGTATCGACTCAGGGCTCTGAGTTGAAAACGGGTTAACAGCTCGTCTTTATCCATAGCGTCCTTGAAGTCGATTGAAGTAATCAATAACCAAAGCCATTATTGTCCTGTCTTCGCAAAGAACTCTCAACCAGCTTGAATGCAGGTATCAGGCTAAGGTGAGTCGGGCTCCGGGGCTAATAGCGGCAGTATTCGACTCACTTTATCATAGGTTTCCTGGTATTCGGCATCCACATCTGAGTCGGCTACTATGCCGCCGCCGGCCCAGCAATAGAGCTGCCCGGAATCGGCAACCAGGGTTCGAATGGTGATGCTGCTGTCCATTTTACCATCCTGACTCAGATACCCGATGGCGCCGCAGTAGAGTGAGCGGCGACTGGGTTCCAGCTCTTCGATAATTTCCATGGCGCGGATCTTGGGCGCGCCTGTGATAGAGCCGCCGGGGAAGGCGGCCCGCAGCAAGTCTGTGGCCTGATAACCCGCTGCCAGTTCGGCGGTTACCGTGCTGACCAGATGGTGCACCGCCGGAAAGCTTTCTATGGCAAATAGATGCGGTACGGCCACACTACCTGGGCTGGCGACCTTGCCAATATCGTTGCGCAGCAGATCCACTATCATCAGGTTTTCGGCTCTGTCTTTTTCCGACCCCGCCAGCTGTTTGGCAAGTTCCCTGTCTTGCTGCTCATCGGCACTTCGGGGCAGGGTACCCTTGATGGGCTTGGTTTCAATATGGCGATTGGAATCCAGGGCAATAAAACGCTCGGGTGAGATTGACAGAATGCAGTTATGCTCCAGGCGAATAAAGGCAGAAAAGGGCGCGCCATTGGCTTGTCTGAGCTTACGATAGGCTTGCCACTCATCACCTTGATAGTCGGCCTGGAATCTTTGGGTCAGATTGATCTGATAACAATCGCCGCTGTGAAGATATTGCTGCACTTTGGCAAACTTGTCGCCATATTGCTCGCGGCTGAGCTGCGAGCGCCACTCACCGCTGAGTCGGAACGCTTTCTGGTCAAGGTGCTTATTGGGGCTGTTTGTGACTTTGGACGTTAGCCACGACAGTGTTGCTGTCAGCGCCTTTTCGCCGCGGTAATGCACCAATTGCCAGCACTCTAATTGCTTATCGCGAATAAGAGCCCAGTCATAAAGACCGACATTCATCTCCGGCAGAGCGATATCGGCTGCGGCCAGTTTTGGCAGTTTTTCCAGTCTGCGGCCAAGATCGTAACTGAAGGCGCCCACCGCGCCGCCGCTGAAAGGCAGATTGACCTGCATGGCATTGGGAAAATACTGTTGCAGCAGTTGTTGCAGCAAGGCAAAAGGATCGTCACTTGAGCGTCGTACGCCGCTCGCCTCAGAGATTTGGGTGGTTTCAGCCATGGTCACCAGTCTGGCTATTGGCTCGGCAACTATGATGTCGTATCTGGCGTCATTGTGCTGGGCATCGGCCGAATCCAGCAGCATGGCCCAAGGCTCACCGCTGAAGTGGGAAAACAGCTCTAAGGTTGAGAGTTGCCAGTCAAGAACGCGAATGGCGGGAGGGCAAATAGCCTGCTGGTACATCGAACGACCCTATCTGAAAATGTGATGTAGCCCAAAAAGGAACGAAAGAGTATCATAACGGCCACAAAAAACTAATAAAACCACCCCTGGCCCTTGGTGAAAACGCGTTGTATCACGGCTTTGCTGTCGTTTTGAGCATTTTTGTGTCGCAAAACCGACAAGCGGAGCCTGAAATTCAAGGCTTTGGCTTGAATCTCTGTTGAGCGTTGATCCTGAGCTGAAGGGGCGGATCCTTAGGCTAATGGAGCGCCAAACATGTCTGTAATCAAGCAAGCTGACTTTATCGACAGCATCAGTGATGCCTTGCAATATATCTCCTATTACCATCCCAAAGATTTTATCGATGCCATGGCCGCCGCCTATGAGCGTGAGCAGAGCCAGGCTGCCAAGGATGCAATTGCCCAGATTTTGATCAACTCGCGCATGTCTGCCGAAGGACACAGACCCTTGTGTCAGGATACCGGCATTGTGACCTGTTATGTCTATCTGGGGATGGGCGTGCAGTGGGACAAGACAGATATGACAGTGCAGCAGATGGTGGATGAAGGCGTGCGCCGCGCTTATACCAATCCTGATAACCCGCTGCGAGCCTCAATTGTGGCCGACCCGGCCGGCAGCCGTAGGAATACCCGCGATAACACGCCTTCTGTGGTGCATATTCAGATGGTTCCCGGCGATCATATCGAAGTGGCCATTGCCGCCAAGGGGGGCGGCAGTGAAAACAAGGCCAAGATGGTGATGCTCAATCCATCTGACGATATCGCCGCCTGGGTTGAAAAGACACTGCCAACCATGGGCGCCGGTTGGTGTCCACCGGGTATGCTGGGAATAGGTATTGGCGGCACTGCCGAGAAAGCCGCTGTGCTTGCCAAGGAAGCCTTGATGGAGAGCGTGGATATTCACGAGTTGATGGAACGCGGCGCCGAAACCACGGAAGAGAAGCTGCGTTTGGATATCTTCGAGCGCGCCAACAACTTAGGTATTGGTGCCCAGGGCCTGGGCGGTTTGACTACTGTACTGGACGTTAAAATCAAGACAGCGCCAACCCACGCTGCCTCCAAGCCTGTGGTGATGATCCCAAACTGCGCCGCCACCCGCCATGTGCATTTCCATCTTGATGGCAGCGGCCCAGCCGAGTTGACTCCGCCAAGCCTTGATGACTGGCCGGAAATCACCTGGGAAGTGGGTGAGAGCGTGCGCAGGGTCAATCTCGATACCGTTACCCAGGAAGAGATTGAAAGTTGGAACAGCGGCGATACTCTGCTGCTCTCGGGTAAGATGCTCACCGGCCGAGACGCGGCTCACAAACGGATCCAGAGCCTGATTGAAAGCGGTGAAGGCTTGCCTGAAGGAGTTGATTTCACTGGTAAATTCATCTATTACGTAGGTCCAGTCGACCCGGTAGGTGATGAAGTGGTTGGCCCGGCCGGCCCGACAACCGCTACCCGTATGGATAAGTTTACCGATCTTATGCTGGATAAGACGGGTCTGATGGGCATGATAGGCAAGGCAGAACGTGGTCCGGCCACAGTCGAATCTATCCGCAAGCACAAGGCGGTATACTTGATGGCCGTCGGCGGCGCCGCTTATCTGGTGTCCAAGGCGATTAAGCAATCCCGTGTGGTGGCGTTTGAAGATCTCGGGATGGAAGCCATCTATGAGTTTGACGTCAAGGATATGCCTGTTACTGTAGCGGTTGACTCCAACGGGGTGAATGCGCACGAAACCGGCCCGGCAATCTGGAAGGTGAATATCCAGAACGCCAAGGCTTAAGCTGAACCTTGAGGGGCCAATTGGCCCCTTTTGCATTGCAATCAACAACCAATAAGAAGATTTATAATGAAAACCAACCCACTATTGATGGCGCTGCTCGCCGCAGGTCTGGCTCTGCCGGCGCTGGCTGCCGATAAGGCACCTTTTACTGTCCAGGATCTGGTCAAGCTCAACAAACTCCATTCTGCCGCTGTATCCAATGACGGCACCAAGCTTATCTACGGCCTGAAGAAGGTCACCGATGATGGCAGTAGCTCAGATCTCTATCTGTTGGATCTCAGTGACAAGAACGCGGCGCCCAAGCAACTGACTTCTGCACCGGGTACCGAGCACGATGTGGCCTTCAGCAGCGACGACAAGCAAGTCTATTTTATTGCCGCCCGTGATGGCAGCAGCCAACTGTATCGCTTGCCGCTGGATGGTGGCGAAGCCCAGGCCGTAACTGATTTGCCTCTGGGGATCGACGGCTACAAATTATCGGCCGATGGCAAGCAGGTGGTGATGAGCATTCGTGTTTTTCCCGAGTGCGACACCCTGGAATGTTCAAAAGCCAAGTTTGATAAAGAAGCCGAGCGCAAGAGTACAGGTCGTGAATACGATCAGTTGATGGTGCGTCACTGGGACACCTGGTCTGACCATGCCCGTAATCACCTGTTTGTGGCGCAGCTTGAAAACGGCAAGCTGGGTAAGCCGGTGGATGTGACCAAGGGCCTGGATACCGAAACCCCACCCAAGCCATTTTCCGGCATGGAAGAGGTGACATTCAGCCCGGATGGCAAATATATTGTCTACAGTGCCAAGGCACCGAGTAAAGATCAGGCCTGGACCACCAACTACGATCTCTGGCAGGTGCCGGTCACAGGTGGCAAGGCCAAGAATCTCACCGAAGATAACCAGGCCTGGGATGCTCAGCCGGTGTTTTCCGCCGATGGCCGCTATCTGGCCTATCTGGCGATGAAAAAGCCCGGATTCGAGGCCGACAGATACCGCATCATGCTCAAAGACACAGTCACGGGTCAGAGCAAGGAAGTGGCGCCCATGTGGGACAGAAGCCCGGCCTCGCTGAGCTTTGGTAAAGATAACAATACCCTGTATGTGACCGCTCAGGATCTGGGACAGGTGTCTGTATTTGCCATCAACACCCAGTTTGGTGATGTGCGCGCCATCTACAACGATGGCAGCAACAGCCTGGTGGGTCTGGCGGGCGATCGTTTGATCATCAATCATAAGTCTTTGGTGGAACCGGGCGATCTCTACTCCATCAACATGGAAGGGCAAAACCTGACCCGTTTGACTGAAGTCAACAAGGCCAAGCTGGACAAGGTCAAGTTCGGTGAGTTCGAGCAGTTCAGCTTCAAGGGCTGGAACAACGAAGAGGTTTATGGTTACTGGCTCAAGCCGGCCAACTTCAAGAAAGGCAAGCAGTATCCGGTGGCCTTCCTGGTACACGGCGGCCCACAAGGTTCATTCGGCAACAGTTTCAGCTTCCGCTGGAATCCTCAGCTGTGGGCCGGTGCCGGATATGCCGTGGTGATGGTGGATTTCCACGGCTCTACCGGCTATGGTCAGGCCTTTACCGATTCCATCAGCCTGGACTGGGGCGGTAAGCCTTTGGAAGATTTGCAAAAAGGTTTGGCTGCGGTTGCCAAACAGCAGAAGTGGATCGATGCCGATAACGCCTGTGCCCTCGGTGGCTCCTACGGCGGTTACATGATGAACTGGATCCAAGGCAACTGGAACGACGGTTTCAAATGCCTGGTTAACCATGCCGGCTTGTTTGATATGCGCTCCATGTATCATGTGACCGAGGAACTCTGGTTCCCTGAGCATGAGTTTGGCGGCAGCTACGAGCAGGCCAAGGATCTTTATGAGAAGTTCAATCCGGCCAACTATGTGGAAAACTGGAAGACTCCTATGTTGGTGATCCACGGTGAGAAAGACTTCCGGGTACCTTACGGTCAGGGTTTGGCGGCGTTCAGCTATATGCAGCGCAATAATATCCCTTCGGAGTTGCTGATCTATCCGGACGAAAACCACTGGATCCTCAACCCCAATAACCTTGAGCAATGGTACGCCAAGGTACTGGGCTGGATGGACCGCTGGACCAAATAAAAGGCGGCAGGAGCGTTTAGTCCACAAAACCGGCCTGATGGCCGGTTTTTTCATGGCTTGAATAAAGGTGTTTTGCAGCCGAAGAGTCCCACTCGTAAATGGGCTGGCTGAAGGCGTTTTTTGTGGTCGCTGTCTTGCTAATTCTACCTTTGGCGCATTGTATTGCGGTGACATCTGGGTTAGATTGAAACAAGTGTTTAAATCTAACGTTTAAAGAGTCTGCTGATGAATCCCTACCAAGCTCCGTTAACCGATATGCGCTTTTTGCTTGAGCACGTCTTTGATGCCGAACAAACCTGGTCTTCATTGCCTGCGATGGCCGATGCGGTCGATCTCGATACTGCCGCTGCCATCCTCGAAGAAGGCGCCAAACTGTGTCGCGACCTTATCCATCCTATAAACCGCAATGGTGATGAACAAGGAGTAAGTTTCGAGGCTGCCAAGGTGATCACACCCGATGGCTATAAAGAGGCCTATGCCGAGTTTGCCGCCGGTGGTTGGGTAGGGCTGTGCGGCGATCCTGAGCTGGGGGGAATGGGGATGCCGAAAATGCTCGGTGTCATGGTCGATGAAATGGGTTACAGCGCCTGTAACGCCTTTACACTTTACAGCGCACTGACCGCAGGTGCTGCACTGTGTATTCATGCCCACGGCAGTGAGGAGCTCAAGGCCAAATATTTGCCAAAACTCTACTCAGGCGAATGGGCCGGCGCCATGGATATGACAGAGCCTCAGGCAGGTTCGGACCTGCGTAATATCCGCACCCGCGCCGAACCGACCGACAGCGGCAGTTTCCTTATCAGTGGTTCAAAAATTTTCATCACAGGTGGCGATCAGGACTTGACCGAGAACCTGGTTCACCTGGTGCTGGCCAAAATCAGCGGCAGCAAAGGCATCTCGCTGTTCCTGGTTCCTAAGTTCAAGGTGGCCGATGACGGCAGTTTGGGCGAAGCCAACGGTGTAACTGTCGGTGCCATAGAGCACAAGATGGGCCTCAAGGGCTCGGCGACTTGTGTGATGAATTTTGATGATGCCGAGGGTTATCTTATCGGCGAGCCCAACCGTGGCCTGGTGTGCATGTTCACCATGATGAATTATGAACGTCTGTCCATAGGTATTCAGGGGCTTGGCAGTGCTCAGGGCGCATATCAAATGGCGGCCGACTATGCCAAAGAGCGCCTCCAGGGCGTAGCTGCCGGCGGCTCACCAACCGGCAGCGATTCCGATCCTATTTTGGTACACGGCGACGTGCGGCGCATGCTGCTGAATATCCGCGCCATGACAGAAGCGGGAAGGGCCTTGGCCATGCTCACAGGTAAACAGCTGGATCTGGCCAAATTTGCCGAAGATGAAGCGGTTAAAGCCAAAGCCAGTCGTTACGTGGGTCTCTTGACTCCTGTCGCCAAGGCGTTCCTGACCGATCGCGGTCTGGACGCCACCATAATGGCGCAGCAGGTATTCGGTGGTCACGGCTATATTCGTGAGACCGGCATAGAACAGTTGGTGCGTGATACCCGTATCGCCCAGATTTATGAGGGCACCAATGGTATTCAGGCCATCGACTTTTTGGGACGTAAGCTCACAGGTGACCGTCTGGCGACCTTGAATGAGCTTATCGCCGATATCAAGGCCGATATGGCGAGCTTCGAACAAGTATCAAATGAGCAGAAACAGCGCGTTGAAAGCCTTTTCGACCAGTTTGCCAGCGCGATTGCCGCCATTAACGAGCAAAAAGGCGATAAGCCTGCGCTCATTAACGCCTTGGCGGTTGAAGCCTTGGATGCCTTTGGTTACATATTCTACGGTTACCTGTGGCTGTTGATGGCAGATAAGGCACTTGCTGCAACCGATGCGCTCGAGCCGGGCTTTGCCGAGGTCAAGAGCCAACTGAAGGAGTTCTACTTTGCCAAGTTGTTGGCCAAAGCCGATTTCCACTTGAGTCAGTTGGTCAGTGGTGATGACAGTGTGATGGCCCTTGCGCCTGAGCTGTTCTGATAACACAGAAGTATTCAAGCTGAATCGAAAGAGCCGCGATAAGCGGCTCTTTTCTTATGGCTTTAGTGTTGTTTTATGGAGGTAAGAGCTTTGAAGGCGTTTCACTAACGGGCGCTGACATTAAGCTCTGTCTGTGCTTTTTCCTGCGGTGTTGGTTTGGGCTTGTCTTGCTCTTTTGCCGCCAGTTGGCTTTCTGCGCGGCTGTTTGCACGGTAGTCTGTCAGCCCCTGCAGCAAAAGTGTGGCAAAGGGCGCGGCTTCAAGCTCCTTACTCTGGGGGCTCAAACCATTTTCCAGTATCACAAACAGGTACCTGGGCACTTGCTTGTCACTGTCATCGGTAACATAACCGGCCAAATTCACCACACCCTGCATACTGCCTGTCTTGGCCCAGACTCTGCCCTTGAGCGGTTTGTTGGCGTAGCGCTTGCGGTACTTCAAGGTGCCGCTGTGGCCGGAAACCGGCAGCTTGTGCATCAACCACTGGTAATCCGGGGTATCGGCAATCAATCGCAGCAACTGCGCCAGTTGTCTGGCATTGAGCAGGTTGTAGCGTGACAGCCCTGAGCCGTCTATCAGTTGGGCTCTTTCCAACACTACGCCCTTTTCCGCCAGCACTTCCCTGATGGCCTTGGCACCGGCACTGAAACTGGCGCCATCACCATAATAGTGTTTACCCAGCTGTTTAAGCAGGCTGTCGGCAATCAGGTTGTCAGATTCCAGCAGCATGGTTTCCAAAAGCTCGGGCAGGGCATCCGAGGCATGACTGGCCACCACCCTTGAGCTGGCCGGTAGCTGATTGGAGGTCTGTATCTTGCCTTTGATACTGAGTTTGCCCTTGATAATGCCGGCGACGCTGTCGATGGCATATTGGCCGGGGTCGTTGACCGCCAGTGCCAACGGCAATACCTGGGAGCCCGGGAAACAGCCACTGAAATGAAAGTGGTTGCCGGGTAATCGGTCGAGTTGCAGTTCGCAAAAGCCCTGCTTGTGGCCTTTGTCGAAGATGGCGTTGGTGGTCAGTTTGACTGGCAGATAAACCGGCGCGGAAATTTTGGCTTTGTCCGAGGCGAGTGTGGGCTCGAGTTTGCCATGGACACAGTTTTGGTTGATCACATAGCTGGAGACGGGCGCCGCGTAGCAGATCCCCAAATCATCCCATACCCAACCGGGCGCTCGCAGCTGCTCATGGGTTTCTCCTATCAAGATAAGATTGCCCTGGACCTGGCTAATACCCACTTCGGTGACACGCTTGAACAGCTCAGTCAGATCCCGGCGCGTTAAGGTAGGATCGCCACTGAACAGCAAATAGAGATCGCCTTTAAGCACGCCGCTTTTTGGCGAGCCGGTACTGAGAATACTAGTGTGATAGCGAAACTCTTCTCCCAGCAGCTCGGTGGCTGTTACCGCGGTCAGCAGTTTTTGGGTACTGGCCGGGATCATCAGGGTTTCACTGTTGTGGCTCAGCAGTTGCTCGCCGCTTTGCAAATCTTCTATCCAGACGGCAGTTTGCGATGAGGCCGGGGTAATCAGATTTAAAAGATCATCGAGAGAGGTATTATCGGCCTTCAAAGAGGAAGACAGCGCCATGGCGCTCAATAATAACAGTGGACGTGCCAAGCCCTGCAAGGACAGCTGTGGCATGGAAAAGCCTCCGGTTCCGTGAATGCTTTTGAGAGTATAACCTGCAGGGCCTTAGCTGTCGTCCTTGTCCATCAGCGAATAAAGTTTCAATGTGACTATCAACACCAGACCGATAAACAGTGGCAGTACCAAAGGGCCGAGATAGGTTTTGAAGTGAAACAGGGCCCAGGCCGCGAGCAGGGTGCCAATAAGAGTGAACCAGAATTGTTTGTTCATTGTCGTCCAGTTTGAGTTCAGTAAGTGAGAGGCTCAAGGGCATATTAGTGTATAAGGCTAATGCGCTGATAACAGGGCTGCCATCACAAAAGCGTGATCTGGGTCGGCTTAAGAGTGCAAGCCGCATTATAGAGAGCGCTTTTTGGGTTAAATAGCGCCGAAATCGTGAACCAATAGCGACTGTTGGCGAGAAAAGGCTTGCCCGGGCCGGGACAAGTGGGTAATTTCTATTGCCTTATTCGCCCCGCAGCGGATCTTTGTCGATCTCGCCATACAGGGGAAGGACATTCTTGCCGGGAAACACAGGGAGCGAGTGGATTGCCGGAACATACAGTGACAGGAGGATACCTTGCTGGATAAGCTGGGTGGAATTGCCATAGCGCCGGATGCATTGCACTGGTTGCTGACCCCAAGTAACTTCAAACAGACCTTGATTGAGCGGATCCGTTGCGCCAAAGAGGCTATCTATATTGCGGCACTCTATCTGGAAGACGATGAGGCCGGACGCGAAATACTTGCCGAACTGCTGGCGGCCAAGGCAGCCAGACCCGAACTCGAAATCAAGGTGTTGGTGGATTTTCACCGTGCCCGTCGCGGCCTTATCGGCCACAAGGGTGATGGCGGCAACAACTTGATGTACCGTCAGGTGATGGCGCAAGCACAGCAGCGTTTCAACATTTATGGTGTGCCGGTGAAATCCCGCGAGTTTATGGGAGTACTGCACCTCAAGGGCTTTATTGTCGATGATGCCGTGATATACAGCGGCGCCAGCCTCAATAACATTTACCTGCAGCAGAAAGATAGATACCGTTTCGATCGCTACCATGTGCTGGAGTCGGCCGAGCTGGCTGCCAGCATGCGAGAGATGATTGACAGTGCCATTTTGAGCGACAAAGCGGTCAGTTGCCTGAGCTGTCCGGAAGAAGAGGAAGTACTGCCGGAAAAAATTGATGTCAGAAGCTTTAAACAGCGACTGTCGGCGGCAAGCTATCAATTCAAGGGCGTTGAAGAGGGATTGCGGGTCACGCCGCTTTTGGGCCTCGGACGCAAGCGCAATCCGCTCAACAAGGCGGTACTCGCCATGGTGGAGGAGTCCAAGGAATCGCTTTTTATTTGCACTCCCTATTTTAACCCGCCCTATGCTTTGGTGCGGGCGCTGGTTAAACACCTGCGCAACGGAAAGCGTCTGGATATTCTGGTGGGTGACAAGACGGCCAATGACTTTTATATCCCACCGGAGCAGGATTTTTCCACCATAGGTGCCTTGCCGTATCTCTATGAGCAGTCGCTGCGCAAGTTTGTCAAACGCCAGCAGTGGGCGGTGGATCAGGGGCGACTCAATATCCATCTGTGGAAGCATGACAACAACAGTTATCACCTTAAAGGGGTGAGCATGGATGGTCGCAAACACCTGCTCACCGGCAGCAATCTCAATCCGCGGGCCTGGGCCCTGGATCTGGAAAATGGTTTGCTGCTGCATGATGACAAACAAGTGCTGGCCGAGTCTTTTGTCAAAGAGCAACAACATCTGCTGTTGCACAGCCAGCGTTTGTATCATTACAGCCAGATAGATACCTTGCAGAGTTACCCCAAGCCGGTAAAGAAAATCATGAACCGCATTCGCAGGCTCAAGGCCGACTTTCTGCTGCGGCGTATTCTCTGATAGCGCTTTCCCCAAGCGCTTGGCCGAATGAGAGCATGATTGCAGAACTTCATTCAGTTATGGTTTAACCTTGGCTTATTCAGTCAAGGTTAAATCCAGCCAAGGTTAAACACAGCCAGAATGAGTGATATCGTCCGCTTATCCCGCATCAATTTCCGTCATCTTCTGGTGCTTAGGCAACTGCTGGAAGAGCAAAGCGTCACCCAGGCGGCCACGCGTCTGTGTTTGAGCCCTTCGGCGGTCAGCAAAATACTCTCCCAGCTCAGGGATTGCCTCGACGATGAGCTCTTCTACCGCCAGGGTAACCAGCTGTTGCCGACAGCAAAGGCCAAACGACTCGGGCCGGTTATCAGCGCCATGCTCAGAGAGATGGACAACCTGTTTACCGAAGAGGGCTTTCGCCCGGAAGGATTTCAAGGGCGGATGAATTTGGCGCTGAGGGAAAGCAGCTTCGAACTGCTTGCGAGCGCTATCGCCAGCGTGCAGCAGCAGGCGCCGGGAATGACACTGGCGGTGCATGCCAAAGAGAGCACGGGGTTTCAATCCCTGTGTGAAGGACGGGTGGACTTGCTGGTTCTGCCTCACGATTTGGGACAGCCGCCAACAGGCCGCAATGAACTGATTTGGGAGCGCTTGGCAGAGGACGAGATGTGTTGCCTGATGCGAGCCGAGCACCCGCTGGCAGCAAAAGAGCTGACGCTGGATGCCTATCTGAGCTTCGCCCATGTGGGCATTTTGGATGCCGATCTGCAGCAACCCTTTTTCGAGCAGTCATTGGCACAATTGAGCCGCAGGCGGAATCTGGCGATGGAAGTCGCCGACTTCGGCGCTGCCGCCAGTATCTGTCGTCACTCGGACTTGCTGTTTACCTGCTCGGCGCTGTGGGCTTCAATGGCGGCGCAGGCAAGCGGCATGGTGGTTAAGCCATTGCCCTTTGCCTATGGCAAGGTGGGCTATAGCATGGTGCATCATCAAAGTGGCAGCCGGGATCCGGCGCTGCAATGGCTAAAAGCGACCCTGCTCAGTGGCTTTAAGCAGTCCATCAGCCAAGGTTAACCGGTGGCAGACTGATATTGGCTATGCCGGCACGGCTGAGCGCCTTGGCCAGATCATTAATCTGCTGTTGGCTTGCCTTGGGCCAGCGCAAGGCCTCGCCTTTGACACCATGATGATTGTAACCGTTTAGGCGTAGCCGCATCGGCTCACCCTTCAGCGCTTGCCGGCGTTGCAAGTCCAGCAAAAACGACGCCAGGGCGTCAAAGTGCTGCCAATAATCACTCTTTCCGGGTACTTCCAGTAGCCTGACTTCCGCCAGTTTCCCTGCTTCGGCCAGCAGTTGCAGGCTCTGCTTGACCTTGATGTTGCCACGGCCTGTCAGTCGTCGGTGAGCCGGCTCATCCCAGGCTTTCAGGTCAACCATGGCGCCATCAAGCCAAGGGAGCAGACGTTGCCAACCACTTGCTCCCAGGCTGCCATTGGTATCCAAAAGGCAAGTCAGGTGTTTGAGCTCTGTGCTTTGTTTAATGGCCTTGAACAGGGTACTGACGAACTTCAGCTGCAAGCTGGCTTCTCCGCCACTCAAGGTGATACCGCGGATAAAGGCTTGCTGCCTTTTAATCAGCGCCAACGCTTTTCCGACTGACAGGCGTTGGGTCTTGGGCTGGCTGCTCGAAGGGCAAACATCGAGACAGGTGTCGCAGCCGATGCAGCTTGTACTATCCCAGGCAAGCCTGAGAGACGCCTTGCTATTGGGAGCTGCTTGAGTGTCAGCCGCAGTTGATTTAAGGCTCAAGGCGCCTGCCGGGCAGTGCGCAATACACTCTCGGCAGGCGTCACACAGAGTGATGGTTTCCGGATTATGGCAACCCGGGCAGCGAAAATTGCAACCCTGAAGGAAAAACACCATGCGATTGCCCGGGCCATCTACGGTCGAGAAGGGCAGCACCCTGGCGACTTCGGCACTGGCAACCTCGGAGCCCATAGCCAATGCTGAAGCATAGGTATCGCCGCTACTTAACTCACGGCTATGCGACTCACACCCATTCAGCTTATAGCGATTAAGCTCAGAATGATTGAACGGGCTATCAAACACTCCGGGAGCTTCACTCTTCATAGCTTACGCCCTTACACCGGGGACTTGCCGGCGGCATGGAACTCGGCGCTCACTACCCGCGGTGCCCTTTGGGTCACGGCCGTGGTTTCACTGGCCTCTGTGCCCAGGAAGGTGGTGTTGGTACGTGAGCCTTGTTGCCGGTAACTGGCGATCTGCGACTTTTTCACCATATAACCCGTGATGCGCACCAGATCGGTATCGGCGGTATTGGCGGTAAATTCACGAAAGCCGGCATCCAGCGCGCCGATACACAGCTCAAGCAGAGCTTCAGGATTGGCCTTGATGGTTTCATCCAGAGTCAGGATCTCGCTGATCCCGGAAGGATAGAAAGCGTGTTGCGGCGCCAGCGCCAACACATGAGTGACAGGATCCGGCTCGTGGCCGTAGGCGATTCTGACGCCCGGAGTGGTGCCTTTGTCGATGGAAAGCCCCCCCTGGGCATGAAGTAAGGCGCGGCCATTAAAGCCGAAACTGACTTGGGTCGTGGTCACTCTATCACTGAGCGCGCGGCTAATGGCTAAACCGAGCGCATTGGCCTGCTCACTGTGACCATATTCGCCACTCATACCTGCCAACTGCTGCAGATGATTGACGGCTTCGGCCATGGCATAAACGCCGAACATGGGCGCAAAGCGGGATTCGTCAATGAGGCCTTCTTTTACCAGGAAAGAGTCGAAGAAATGGGACCGGCGGTGTAAAAACTCACAGCGTAGCTCAATCAGTTCATACATAAGGTTGCAGTAATGGGGCAGGGTGCGCTCGAGCATTTCCTCCAGGGTAGCGGCTTCTTCGGCGACGGCTTTGAGGTTAAGTCTGACCAGCGTATTGGCGCCGCCTCGGGTGGGGAGCGCGTTATAACAGCTGACAATGCCGAACGTTTGATTTGGCGCCTCACCGGGAGCACAGGCAAAGGTCTGGGCATGTATCGGCCAGTTGCCGATGTGAGGTTTACTGCAGGCAATGATATTGTCTGTTGCCAGTCGCAGCAGCGCTTTGGGGGTGCGCTTGGGGTCATACATAAAGGTTAGATTGGGGGCCACCTGCTTGAGCTCGGCATCAATGCGCAAAATAGTGCGGCAGACACGGTTGTCCTCTGGGCCTATGTTGGCATGCATAAAGGCGTCCGGCAGGGTGCGATCCAACTGGATCCAGAAGCGTTTCAGTTTCTGATACAAGGCGTCATCACTGACGTTCTGGCAGTAAGGCAACAATAAACTATCGAGATAGCCAAGAAACACCGGGATATTGGTGACTGATGGCACATGGTGATACAGCACCATCAGCTTCATCAGGGCATCATCCAGATCTTCGGCCGGTGTCAACTCCAGATACTCGGAGCCTTGCTCGAGAAAACGTTGGTAATCGGGCAAAACATATCTGGGTTTGAACGGGGCATGACCCTCAAACATATCGCAGATAATGCCTTTATCCATGGCTTGGGTCAGTGCTTCACTGCGAGGCAGATAGGGGATACTGGCATCGGCGGCACCGGCCAGCGCCAGGGTCTTTTGCTTGGGGTCAAGCAGGGGATCGGTAATAAGACTGAGAAATTGATTGTCCATAGTGAGACTCCGCTAAAGGCAAGGCGCTAACCGGCGCAATGGCCGAATTGGCTTTCAAACACAATAATTGAAACGGCTTTTAACCTGAGTCTAAGTAGGGGCTTTATTTTCCGGAAGTGAAATGTGCTTGATGATGTTTGTCGAAAATGGAAATCCGCTGCTTTGTATCAAGTATTGCATGGGCAATGGAGAAGTTGGGAGATATCGAGTGAAAGCAGACGGATAAAAACGGGCTATGGTCGCTTGAGAAAGACCTAGGCCTTGGCAAGACAGCGTAACTGGCATAAAAAACGCCTGCACTTGGCAGGCGTTTGGCTTTGAACTCGGATTACTTGGCTGTCATCAAGGCAACGGCGTTGTCCAGCATACGGTTGCTGAAACCCCATTCGTTGTCGTACCAGGCCATGACTTTCACCAGACGTCCCTTGACGCGAGTCTGGGTGGCGTCGAAGTTGGACGAGAAGGCGTTGTGGTTGAAGTCGATGGAAACCAGAGGCTCCTTGTTTACCGCCAGCACTTCGTTCATGGGGGAAGTCTTGGCTGCCGCTTCTATGATGGCGTTAACTTCTTCCACAGTGGTGTCGCGGGAAGCGATAAAGGACAGGTCAACCAGAGACACGTTGACAGTCGGAACCCGAACCGCCAGGCCGTCGAATTTGCCCTGAAGCTCAGGTACAACCAAACCAACAGCCGCCGCGGCACCTGTTTTGGTTGGGATCATCGACAGAGCTGCCGCGCGGGCACGACGCATATCGCTGTGATACACATCAGACAGACGCTGGTCATTGGTGTAGGCGTGAATGGTGGTCATCAGGCCGGATTCAATGCCGATGGCATCGTTCAATGGCTTGGCCACAGGCGCCAGACAGTTAGTGGTACAGGAAGCATTGGAGATAACAGTCATCTCTTTGGTGATTTCCTGGTTGTTAACCCCGTAAACCACAGTGGCATCCACATTCTTGCCGGGAGCTGAGATGATAACCTTCTTGGCGCCGGCATCCAGGTGTGGTTGTACCGCTTCTTTGGAAGTGAAGATACCGGTACATTCGAAGACTACGTCTACCTGCAGCTCAGCCCATGGCAGCTTGGCAGGATCGCGCTCCTGGAAGGTTGGGATCTTGTCGCCGTTGACATAAATAGCTTCGTCGTCGTGTTCTACTTTGGCGTTGAAGCGGCCGTGAACAGAGTCATACTTGGTCAGGTGAGCGTTGATGGAAGCGTCTCCGAGATCGTTGATGGCAACGATTTGAATTGGATAGTCTTTCTCGCTCTCGTATAGAGCACGCAGAACATTGCGTCCGATACGGCCATAACCGTTAATTGCTACGCGGATAGTCATCTCATATCCCTCTGGTGAATGTAAAAACAGTAATTGGTAGTAAAATTACAAAAATGACGCGGGTCGTCAAGTTAAATCACGCTGTAACTGGCTATTCCGTTAACAAATTAGGTGTTTTTATTACAGCGATCGCGAAACAATGCTTTTATTGTGCGACCGGCAGGCGTAAATTACAAACTGGCAAGTAATTTGCCGCCCGGAGAATACATCATCAGTTTTGTTTGGCCCCTTCGGTGCTTTTCTCGAGCTTGCTGTCGCTATCAATGGGTTTGCTATCAGCGGCTTGCTTTGTTACCGGCTCAGTCTCAGCTTGTTTCCCATCATCTTTCCCCTCATTGCCTTGCAGGCGTTTTGGCCAATCACTCTCAAGGTAATCACCGCCTTTCAGAGCGTCCGCCAGACTACTTGCCTGTTGATCCAAATGAGTACTCAACTGACTATTGTTGCCTATCATGGCTTTCAGTTGAACCTCATCGACCGGGTTGTCGGTCAAAAGCAGATTGGTTCTCGAGAGCAGATAGGCCTGCTCCATATCCTGCAACTGCCTGGAAGCACTTGCCAGCCCCAACAACCAATCGGGGTCGAAGTTCTCTTTGGTGCTCTTTGCCAACACCTTAAGATAGAGTTGTTTCGCTTTGATGGCATCAAACTTGAGATAATAGCCCGCGAGTCCGGCAAGGATCTCGGGCGAATCTATCTGTTGCTGTTTCTCTGCCTCCAGTAATACCTTGAGTGCTGCATCGTCACCCAAATGTGCCCAGTGATAGAAGGCAATATAGATGTCATTGCTGCCCTTGGTAGAGGCTTGCAGCTCAGACAAGCTTTGCGCGCTCAAACCATAGGCTCTGGCTCTGTCATTGGTGCGTTCAGGATTGAGAATATGCTGTACTCCGGCGGCAAGCCCCACACAGCGATTGTAGTTTTCCAGATTAACGAGCAAGCGATAGACTTGTTCGCCTGAGGGCTCCGGCGTGGTTTTGACCTGATAGCGCTGAATGATCAGGCTAGCCTTTTCCCGTCTGCACCAGCTGTCCTTATGCAAATCGTCACAAAGTTCAGGATTATTCTTACAAATAGTGGCGGGGTTACCGCCATTATCACAGCCACTAACCCCGGCTAAAAGGACAAATGATGTAATTATTACTAGATTACGCGCCAAAATACGCTCCAATTGACTAAATCTGTAATTTAATTAGAGATTTAGCGAAAATCTCCTACTAGCCTGACGCAGCAGTTTTCATTACAATAGCGCCGACCAAAAGGGGCAGGTTTAGCTGTCATAAATATGATTATTGGTCTTTTCTTTTTGTTACTCAAACCTTTCCCGACAATAAAGTGGAAAAGTGAGATAAAGGATCTGTAAATGAGCGCTGATAAACACCTACAAAGTTGGCAAGAACGCTTCGAACTGGCGGAGGCTATGCAGCCCCTGTTGGGCAAGTTGTATCGCAATCAGGGCGTAGAAGTGGTGGTTTATGGTAAACCCCTGCTGATCGCCTCCACCATCGATATTATCAAGGCCCATCGTCTGGTTCGTCGCCATGTGGGCGATAAGCTGCGCCTGCGTGAGAGCTTCCCCTTCGTAGAAGCCCTGAGCAAACTGGATGTCAAACAGTGCAAAGTGGATATAGGTAAACTGGCGGTTAAGTACTGGCGTAACCACACCGACGGCAGCGAAATCGAAGCTTATATGAGCCGCGAGCTGGCCAGTGCCATTGAAAGCAAAGATGAAGTTGAGCCACGTAACGTTGTTCTCTACGGTTTTGGCCGCATCGGTCGTCTGCTGGCCCGTTTGTTGATTGAAAAAACCGGCCGCAGCAACAAGCTGCGCCTGCGCGCTATCGTTCTGCGCGGTGGCCGTAAGGGCGATCTGGAAAAGCGTGCCAGCCTGCTGCGCCGTGATTCAGTACACGGACCTTTCAACGGCTCTGTCGAGGTGGATGAAGAGAACAACGCCATCATCGCCAACGGTACTTATATTCAGGTGATTTACGCCAACTCACCCGATGAAGTGGATTACACCAAGTACGGTATTACCGATGCCCTGGTGGTCGACAACACAGGCATCTGGAAAGATGAAGACGGTTTGGGTCTGCACCTCAAGAGCCCGGGGGCGTCCAAGGTTCTGCTGACTGCCCCTGCCAAGGGCAGCATCAAGAACATAGTCTATGGTGTTAACGACAGCGATATTCTGCCGGAAGATGTTATTGTTTCTGCCGCCAGCTGTACCACCAACGCCATTACGCCTGTACTGAAGGCCGTTAATGACAAGTACGGTATCGAAAATGGTCACGTGGAAACTATCCACTCTTATACCAATGACCAGAACCTGATCGACAACTACCACAAAGCAGACCGTCGCGGTCGCAGTGCACCGCTGAACATGGTGATCACTGAAACCGGCGCCGCCAAAGCGGTTGCCAAGGCGTTGCCGGTACTTTCCGGTAAGCTGACAGGTAATGCGATTCGGGTGCCAACTCCGAACGTGTCCATGGCCATTATCAGCCTGAACCTGAACGCCGAAACCAGCAAAGAAGATATGAACGCTTATCTGCGTGATATCGCGCTGCACTCTGAGCTGCAGAACCAGGTGGACTTTACCGAGTCTACTGAAATTGCGTCCTGTGACCTGGTGGGCTCACGCTACGCCGGTGTGGTTGATTCTCAAGCCACTATCGCCGACGGCAAGCGCGCCATCCTCTATGTGTGGTACGACAACGAATTCGGTTACAGCTGTCAGGTGGTTGGCGTAATGCAGAAGATGCTGGGGCTTAACTACCTGTCTCTGCCTCTGTCTGAAGAGTAATTTCGACTCTTGCTATCAAGGCCCGGTCTGAGTACCGGGCCTTGTTGTATTCAAGCATTGTGTAGCTAAGGAAGGTGCGAACAAGTCCCATGCGTGCTCTGCGTCGGCTTACGGGCCTGGATGCAAGGCGTGGTTCGCAGCAAATGGCCTTAGTCCTTTGTAAGATTCCCTAAGCCTCAATACGCTCATTTTACTGGAATCCTTATCAAATATTTTGATAAGGGCCTTGATAAGGGTGTTTTACAACGGCTTTTGTGATGGTATTCGGTGGGAGAGGGCGCTGACAAGCTACTGAATCGGATTGTATTTTAATCATGATAATGAAAATTTGACCCGCTTTGAGCAAATTGCCAGCATCCGAGTGATTTTGGCATAAAAATGCCAATTTGCCGATTGACTCCCTGCCTCAAATCGGTAGAATGCCAATCCGCAGTCAGGGGATAACACTCTGGCTTCCGCTTCAATAGCGGAACAGGTATGCTACACTAGCTCAGTTGATAAAACAGAAGGTTGGTACCTTTGTTGATTGTCAACTCGGAAGATGAAGCAAACAAGTGATGCGACATTAGCTCAGTTGGTAGAGCGGTACCTTGCCAAGGTACAGGTCATCGGTTCGAACCCGATATGTCGCTCCAATCCCAGCCTTATGGCTCGGGGCGCGATGGCAGAATGGCTATGCTGCGGATTGCAAATCCGTCGATCTCGGTTCGACTCCGGGTCGCGCCTCCACTATTTCAGTGACAATGGGTAATATCTCCTTGTTACACAGTTTGCCCGAGTGGTGGAATCGGTAGACACAAGGGATTTAAAATCCCTCGCTGGTAACAGCGTGACGGTTCAAGTCCGTCCTCGGGTACCATTCTAAATGGTGCAAAAAAGGCTCCCACGAGGAGCCTTTTTTGTGTCCCAACCCAGATGCTTTCTCTTGCTATATTTCCATAGCATTGCCATTCTGCCGTTTGCTATTTATCTCTGAGTCGTTCCAAAAACGATATAGCCAATGATTTCAAGCATGATGGGACATTTACGTTCCTCGGGTATACACTCGTTTTGTTTGAAATCGATTGGGAGCCAAGAGTTTTGCTGACAAGCCGCCACTATTTGCGCGAAGGACCGGATTATCGTTTCGACGAGCAGGTCAGTTTTCTCGATATCAAGCAACAGTTCGGCTTTGCCAATGTGCGGGTAGGCAAGTGGGTCAGCGCTGAAGAATCACGGCTGGCTGCCAATCTGATATTTGATTCTCTGGCGGACCTGGCTTTTATACTCAAGTTGCCGCCGGACGCCATTGGACTTAGACAAACCCTGAATCTGGACTTTGGTCTCGGCGGTCAGAAAGGTGTCCAGGCGCACTACGCCCCCCATGAAAGGATATTGGCGCTGGCGAAAAATGCCGGTGCCGGCGCCTTGGCCCATGAGTTTTGGCACGCCTTTGATCACTATATTGCCAAAGCAGCCTTTGGCATTCATTCAAGTGTCGACCAGCTAGCCTGCTGCAACGATTCCGGTTTGGCGTATAGTGTTGGCACTGCTATTGGTTTTGGCAGTGACCTCTATCTTAAAGATGTTGAGCTTAGACCCCATCCACTCAACCGTCATTTGGCATTCCTTTATCAAACCGTGCTTATAAGCCCGGATGGCCTTGAGCCGAGTGACTATGTGCGCCGGGCCATTGCCTTGGATAAACATTATGGCAGGTGCTATTTTTCGCTCCCTACGGAGTTGATGGCCCGGGCCTTTGAAGCCGCTATCGAGTCTTTTACCGATATACGGAACCAATATCTGGTGTCGGGTACGACTTTCTCACATCTCAATGATTCAGGGGCCTATCCTGATGAGGCTCATAGAAAAGCGATTCTCAACGCACTGACAAATTACTTTGGCATGCTCGGTGAAGCGCTTATCCGCCAGAGTCATCGTGAAAGTAACAAGAAGCCAAACGGAAGTTAACTGGCTTATGATAAGCTCGATCGTGCGTCATTTAGCTAATGAGTGACGACAACCTAAGCCCGAAATTCTCAAGTAAAAGGAGATTAACCCTATGCCACAACTATTGATAACCGGTGCCAACCGCGGCATAGGATTGGCGTTGACCCAAGTCTATCTTGCCGCCGGTTGGGACGTATTGGCCTGTTGTCGCGATCCGGAAACGGCCGACGAACTGCTGGATCTGGTCAACGAATTTCAGGGGCTGGAGGTGTTTGCTCTGGATGTGACCGACTATGAGGCGGTGGCTGATCTGGCTGCAGAGCTTGAGGGACGGGGCCTGGATCTGCTGCTCAACAATGCAGGCTATTATGGCCCCAAAGGCTTGCAGTTAGGACAATTGCCTGTGGATGAATGGCGCACAGTGTTTGAAGTAAACAGCATAGCGCCTTGTAAGCTTGCTGAAGCTTTCCTGCCTCATCTTATCCAAGCAAAAGGCATCATAGCCAATATCTCATCCAAGGTCGGTAGTATGGCCGACAACCAGAGTGGTGGTGGTTATCTGTATCGTTCATCCAAGGCCGCGCTCAACTCGATCACCAAGAGTCTTGCCTTAGATTTGGCCGATGTCGGTGTCAAAGCGGTAGCCTTGCATCCCGGTTGGGTGCAAACCAGCATGGGCGGCCCCAATGCGCTTATTGATGTAGATACCTCGGCGGCCGGTATGAAACAACTGCTGGATAAACTCAGCCAGGCACAAAGTGGCGGATTTTATGATTACTGCGGCAACAGTATACCCTGGTAACCAGATCCTTTTTATCTATGGCGCTTATTTTGCGCTTGGCCGGTAATTTGCTGAAAGGCAAGAGGAAAAAGGGCGAGAAGCTAAGCCTGAGTTTAAAATCATACTTTGGGTTGATAGCTTGCAATTCATCCGGCCCAAAAGTGTTAGTGCTGGGTGGGTTGCTGGTCAAGCAATAGAATAAAATAATTGATTTTATTAGTATAACTGGTTCATTTGTCGATACGGGCCCCCGTTTTGTATCGGTTATACTCTTGGCGGATCTTTCTGCTACTTTAGGTGGGGTAATGTAACGTTGTTGTTACATTTGCAATATCGGTTTCCGGCACAGTGCAACGCTGCAATTTAGATGCTGCTTAAAAAATGTCCTAGGTTAAAACGGCCCTCGAGGCAAAATCATAATAACCAAGGAAATCATTATGCAAAGGAAACATTTCATTGCGATTGCAGTTGCTGCAGCCCTGAGCAGCCCGCTCGTTCTGGCACAGGACTATCAAGCCCAGTTACATGCGGTCAATCCTGCCAAAGCCATCAAAGATCAGTACATAGTGGTGTTCAATACCCCGGCGGTTATCAACCTTAATGACCCGAATGGTGTCAGCGCCTACGCCAGCAGTATGGGCGCAAGGCTCGCCAACGAACACGGCATTGAAGTCAGACAAAACTTTGGCAACAGCCTCAACGGGGTATTGGTCAAGGCCAATGCGGCTCAGATCCAGAGTCTGCTTAAAGATCCCAACATCAAATATGTTGAGCAGGATCAAAGGGTGTCTATTGAACCCATGGTGGAAGCCGCCGGCGATCAAGGCGGAGCTACCTGGGGGCTTGACCGGATAGATCAGCGGGATCTGCCGCTCAACAGTAACTACCATTACGACTATGACGGCTCCGGCGTCACCGCCTTTGTCATAGACACAGGTGTACGTAACACTCACAATGAGTTTGGCGGCCGTGCCAGCAGTGGCTATGACTTTATCGATAACGATAACGACAGCAGTGACTGTAACGGTCATGGTACCCATGTTGCCGGGACTATAGGCGGCAGCACTTACGGAGTTGCCAAGAATGTCAATATTGTTGGGGTCAGGGTACTTAACTGCTCGGGCTCAGGTACCAACTCCGGAGTGATTTCCGGGATCAACTGGGTGAAAAACAACGCCCAAGGGCCTTCGGTTGCCAACATGAGTTTGGGCGGCGGCGCCTCCCAGGCGCTGGATGATGCGGTAAATGCGGCCGTAGCGGCCGGGATAAGCTTTGTTGTGGCAGCAGGCAATGACAACAGTAATGCCTGTAACTATTCACCGGCGCGGGCCGCCAATGCGGTGACTGTGGGGTCTACCACCAGCACCGACAGTCGCTCAAGCTTCTCCAACTACGGAACCTGTCTGGACATCTATGCTCCGGGTTCGTCAATCACCTCTGCCTGGTACAACTCCAACAGCGCAACTAATACCATTAGTGGTACTTCCATGGCATCCCCCCATGTTGCCGGGGTGGCGGCACTTTATCTGGCGGAAAACCCAGCCTTGAGCCCGACTCAGCTGACTAACTTGCTGGTAAGCCGCGCCTCATCCGGCAAAGTGGGCGATGCCAAGACAGGTTCACCCAACAAGCTGCTCTATTCTCTGGCCGGCGATGACGGCGGTTGTGGCAATGATTGTCCATCGGATGATACTCCATTGGATAACGGCGTGGGGATCAGTGTCAGCGGTGTCCAGGGTTCATCCAACTATTTCTATATCGATGTCCCTGCGGGCGCTGCCGACTTGAACATAGATCTGGCTGGCGGCAGTGGTGATGCCGATCTCTATGTCAGCCAAGGTAGCAAACCCACGTTAAACAGCTACCAATGCCGCCCCTACAAGAGTGGCAACAATGAGAGCTGCAGCTTCAGCTCGCCGGCAGAAGGACGCTGGTACGTGATGCTGCAGGGTTACAGTGCCTACAGCGGCGCCACATTAACGGCAACACACAGCGCCGGCGGTGGTTGTGGCAGCGATTGTCTGGAAAATGGCGTGCCGAAGAGCAACTTGAGTGGCAGTGCGGGTTCAGAGCAGCATTTCACTGTCCAGGTTCCGGCGGGTGTTAGCCTGAATATTGCTACCAGCGGCGGCAGTGGTGACGCCGATCTCTATGTTCGCGCCGGGGCTGCACCTTCTACGTCTGTGTATGATTGCCGTCCGTACAAGAATGGCAACAGTGAAAGCTGCAGCTTTCAAGTCACCCAGGCGGCGACCTATCATGTGATGATCCGCGGATACTCCGCCTTCTCGGGCATGCAACTCTTGGCAAGCTTCTGACTATAAAAGGATAAAAAGCCGCCTTCAGGCGGCTTTTTTACTGACGCTATGGTACTCATTCACATATAGAGAACATCCACTTAAAAGATCATCCACTTCAGAGACTGGATTTGCATACCAGGATTAATCGCTCGGCAGTGAAGAAGGCCTCCCCAGAGTTCGCGGAAATGCAGCCGAGACACAGGGAATAACCTCAAAACGATAGCCATAAAGCTCGCCGGCGTCGGGCAAGATCTGCAACAGCTCGTAATCATTGAGTTCAACGCCGGTCGCATTGGCAGACATCTGGCAACGACTGCGGCCATCGGCTTCCATGCCAAAAGCGAAGTCGGCCACAAGCTGCCTGACTTTGTGCCTGTAGGCGGCGGTGAAACGGGCGTATACCAAAGCATCATCTTCCGCTTTTGTTGCGTTATTTTCCGTTTCTTGCGCTTGTGATTTCTGTCCTGCTGGATCCTGGCGTTCAGTATTCAGCTTGTTTGTCTCTTGCTCAGCGCTTAAGACATCTTTTCCTTGGGCGGTGTCCGGGACATGCAAAGGGGGGAGGTTTGCATTTGCTTTATCCTCGTTTGGCTTAAACTGACCATTAAAGGAGAAGCTGACGCCCTTGTCATCGACTCTGAAGCGGCTCTCCATGAAACGCTCCATATCGACCAGCAGCATCAGATGATGCAGGATTAAAAACGATAACATGAGCCTGAGAAAGGTTGTGCTCACAGGATAGGCGTACTTGGGCTGCCACTTGAAGCCGATAAGCCCCACCAGCTTGAGCAGCAGCAGTCCTACCAGGTAGATGGGCAGTAACATCTGCAGCAGCAACAGGGCAATACTGCTGGTGATCACCATCCAAACCGGAAGCTCCAGTAACAGGGCGAAGTTATGGGTATAGTTGAAATGCGCTGCCGAGACGCCGGTGACTTCATTGACTATGGCACCGCTACTGGCCAGCGAAAAGTTGGCTATGGTGGCATAAAACAGCAAAATGACCGCCTTGCCTGCCAAAGAGTGCCACAGTTTGTTGAATAACGGCCAGAACTCAATAACCAACGCGCTGACTGTGAGCAGGGTTGTCAACGAAGGGTGTTGTTCATAAAACGGCAGACTGAATAGCGCCAACAGGTAGAGCTTTTGGGCCGTGCTCAGCTTGGCGAGCCGTTGACTTATACCTGTGCGAAACCTCTGAAGAGAGGTTGAGATCTTATGATACGGCTGCAGGATTGCCTGCCGGATGAGTTCGGCTGTTCCCATTGAAACCCGATGAATTATTGATTTGAAATATGGGCTTATTGTCACCAAAAGATAACCTGCTGGCAACATGCTTATCCATTGATATACAAGGGCTGAGTCGGTAAATAGTGGCAGAAGACAATAGGGGAGCAAGCTGCCAGAGCCTGCGGCATCACAATGGATTATGCTCCAGGTGCAGTTCCGCTACAGGAGTCGCGTAGCTTTTGCCACCAATTCACGTGGCGTTTGAGTTCCTTGTCGAGCCGGATATTTAAGCTGTCTTTGTTAGCGGTTTCGGCAAAGAAGTACGCGACACGACTCTCCACCGCGGTTCCCTGATAGAGTTGCTGCAGCAAATCGCCCAAACGGCGTTGAATGTGGCGACTCTGGCTAAGTTGCCGTTGTATTTGCCCGATGAAGTTTTTTACCAATATTCGCTGCAATATCTCCTGACGCTGATTGTTATGGCCTGGGCGGCACAGCAGGCCATCGAGCCGAGGCTCCAACCAATCGTTGAGGCTCGAAAGCCAGAGCAGGCTGACCGCCTGACTGCGCATATTGCGGGCAATAATCCGACTGCGCGCCAATTCAGCCAGTGCCGCATCCAGAGTCTGGGTGTCCAGTGCTTGCCAGGAAAGTTGCCCGACTTGTGCTTTCACTATGTCCGTTTTGAGTTTCACCAGGGCGGCCAGTGCTAATTCTGTTTCGATTAGACCGGCAAGCGGGGATTCGCTGGACAGAGACTCAGTGTCGATAAACAACAGTTTGTCCAGTGCCCTGTCTTGCAGAAGCATCCAATCGAACCAGTCCAGTGCATCTTGTTGCTTTTGCAATAGGGCTTCTGTCAGCAACTGTTTAGTCTGACTTTCTAGCCTGGCGTCTATAAGACAAATCGGCGCGGCTTGAATAAAGGCAAGCTGATACTTAAGCTGCTCGCTGGGCTCTGCGACTCTGCCAAGGCTGGAGTTATGTGCGGCAATTAACTCTCCGAGCCTGCAATGCATTAAGCCAAAGCTTTCCAGCAGTGGCAGTCTGGCTTCCAAAGCTTCAGGTCTATTTGCTGCATTCAGGTTTTGGTCGACTTCAGGTCGATAGTCCGGAGCGATAAAGTTTTGTGCTGTGACTCTCTCAAGCCTTGCGCTGTAATCTTGCCATAGCGATTCGGTATTATCCCGACATGCTGGCAGGGTGAGCAGTATAAGCACTGCAGCAAGGCTGCGATAGACTGTTGAAGGAAAAGGTGTCATGGCAAGCCTTATTGGGAAAAGGGATTGAGCCGGGCGCAAGTAATGTTCTCATACAGTTACTTGACCATAAGTTTTATAGATTGTGATCCAAGAGGCTAAGCCCTGCCAAGCTGTCGTAACTAATACAACGTAGCGTTACGCAGACTCGTGCAGAATTGTGCTTGCTGCTATCAGTTGTTTTTGAGCGCCGTTTAACCTTGTGTAAAGCGTCGTTGGCTTTTTCACCAAGATCTTTCTGCGCAAATTTGCTACAATGATTGCTCGCTTTTTTATTGACCTTCCCCCGGAAATTTTTTGCCCGGGGATGATCTGCTTACCCAGACACGACTGCATAGCTACCGCCAATCTGCCGCGGCCGGGGAACTTTTCCCTCAGCAAAAGGCTTTTGAGTAAGACGGTACTCTACAGTCTGACCTTCTGTACTTGCTTGCGGCAAGAGGTTAATCAAGAAGGCGAAGCTACTGCCCGGGCTGCCACGGGCAAGGTCGGGCCCGTCAGGACCTTGGATTCATAGTCAGAAGCGACCCATCGGAGGTAAATGCATTATGACAATAGCTGACGTATTGACAGAGAAACACTCACCACTTTATCACACCGAAGACAAGACAGTTGTCTCCCACACCCAGCGGGATGAAGGCGACTGGATCCAACATACTCTGATGCTGGAAAATTGTGATGCGCCTTTTCGCTTCAAACGCCCTAAAAAATACCGTTCATTGAAAGGTTCCCGAGTGTCGGTCGACTATTACCCGCAAACAACCATAGTAGCCGGTTTTGAAATGGAAACCATGAAGGTGGTGCGGATCCGTCGCTGCTGAAAAAAAACTGCTGGAAGTTCTCTACAAATGTTAATATTTGGTGTGTTTCCGGTGGATGTTCTCTGAACCCGGGGCTATAACCCGGGTAGAACCCACCCAAATCATGCCTTGTAAGGATATTCCGGCCACATGAAGCTCGCTGCAACAGCCTACGTTAACTCCTTGCTCCAGCTGTCGTTGACCACCCTCTGCCGACTATTTGTCATTTTGCCCTTGTTCCTGCTGACAACGGGTCAAAGCCAGGCCGCTGAAAATACGCACTCGGATACCGTTCAGCAACCCGCAAGAGAACTGGTTATTGCCAACTCCAATTCCTGGAAACCCTTTTCATATTTGAATGATGCCGGTGAACCGGCCGGGATCCTGGTGGATATCTGGCAGGAATATGCCAAGGCCAATAGGGTCGAAGTCCGCTTTATATTGACAGATTGGCAAGGTTCGCTGGATCTGGTTCGCAGTGGTCAGGCCGATATCCACGCCGGGCTGCTTTGGTCTCAGGACAGGGAACATTACCTGGATTATGCCCAGGGTTTGCTGGGGATCGAGAGTCAACTGTTTTTCAGTCAAGGGTTACTCGGTACCGAGCCGGACGGCTACCTGATCAACGGCGGTGAAGTCGGCGTTGTCCGTGGCGGCTATGAAGAGACGTTTGTGCGTCAGAAATACCCGAAGGCCAGCGTGCTGACTTATGCCTGCAACGATCTGATGTTAAAGGCCGCCTTTGCCGGCAGGTTAAAGGCATTTGTTGCCGATCTGCAGGTCGCCAACTTCTATCTCTATACCTCACGCGAGCCGGCGCGTTTTATTCCAGTCCGCCATCTTTACAGTGCCCAAATTCGTCCGGCTGTCAAAGAGGGGCAGAGCGCCTTGCTGGAAGAGATCCGCCAGGGACTGGCCCGGATCCCAGATTCCGAATACCAAAGGATCCTCAATCGCTGGATGTATGTGGAAACTGTCTATCCACGCTATCTGCTGCAAGGCTTGCTTGGGATACTTCTGCTCGGGATCCTGGTGTATGTGTTTATGCTGCGCCGTACCGTGGCGGCGCGCACAGCCGAGCTTGAGGCTGCCAATACCGAGCTGGCTCACCTGGCGGCTACAGATGGGCTTACCGGTATCGCCAATCGGCGGGCATTTATGGATGCGCTCGAACAAGCCTGTGATGGCCGTGGTTATGACAGTCTGACCTTGTTACTGTTTGATATAGATGATTTTAAGCGGATTAATGACAGTTATGGTCATCATGTGGGTGATGAGGTCATTTGCCAATTGACGCAAATGGTAGTGGCCATCTTGCCGGAGGGAAGCGTATTTGGCCGCATAGGCGGTGAGGAGTTTTGTATTCTGCAGCTGGGCATGACAGAAGCCGAGGCCAAGACCCTGGCCACCCGGCTGCTTTTGTCGGTAGACAGAGAGCCATTTGCCACCAAGGCCGGCAAATTGCCCCTCAGTATCAGCATAGGTGCCGTGTATGCCAAACCCGGTGCCCGGGATGCCCAGTCTGTGCTGGCCGACGCCGACCGCTTGATGTATCAGGTCAAGGCGTCCGGGCGTAACGATCTCCTGTTTAGGCGGATCTGATAGTAATGGCATTCCAGGCTCGTATCCCGAGCCTTAGTTAGTAAACAACTCTCTTTAAGAGTCAGTCAAGTACCATAAGTAGTCTGTACTCATCCAAAGCGTATTGGTCTGTCATGCCGCTGATATAATCCTGCAGCAAACGACACCTGTGGTAAAACTCAGGATACTGATTGGCTTCAATGGCTCTTTTATAGGTGGCCAGGTGCTTGCCAGGCAGCTTATGGAACAACCGGGTTTCGATAAGTGCTGTCTTGGGCAGGCCTTGTACCAGTTTGCTAAACTCATCTTCGCTCAATGCCAGCAGGGAGCGATAGTTATCCAGTAAGCCTGTGATGATCCTGTATCCCTGCAGCTCAAGTTTCTCCACTTCCCGATGGCAAAATACCTGCTTGATAGCAACTTGCTTGAGGGTTTCTGTAATGGCGTGTTCGTAGCCGCCATCTTCAAGCAGCGACTCGTTCAAGTTGCCGTGGTACACAGCTTCAATATTGTCGATAAAGCGCTTGGCGGCGTGATTGACCAAAGGGTGGATCAGTCGAACGCGGAGGAAGGTAAAAAACTGGCTCTGTTGGTTGATTGCCAGGTGGCGGGCGCTGCTGTCTGCCGCCTCAATCGATTTGCTCATAAAGTCTTTGTGTCCGAGAGCGCCTTGCTTGACCGCAATTTGCCGTTGGTACTCGGCTATCAGACTCTGTTTTAGGGTATCCAGCTCTATGATGCCTTTTTCCACTGCGTCTTCAATGTCGGCCAGGCAATATGAGATGTCATCGGCGGCCTCCATGATGTAACTCACCGGGTGGCGACAACCGGGTGCCATCTCCATGGCTTGAGTCAGTTCGGCAACAAACCTGGACTCACTGGCGTAATAACCGACTTTTTTCATCAGATAGCTTTGCTCAGGATTGGCTTTATCTTTCACAAGCGTACCCGGACGGGTGTATTTCAAAATGCCGGCCAGTTGACTGTAGGTGAGATTGAGCCCGAGCAAGGTGTGGATCAAACGAATGCCTTGGGCATTACCTTCGAAATGGGATAAGTCTTGGATCAACTCAGGATACCCGGAATCGAAACCCGAAGGCGCCAGAGAAACAAGGTTGCGCTTGAACCAATCACTGATCGCGGCCTCACCGAAGTGACCAAAGGGTGGATTGCCCACATCGTGCATCAGGCAGCTCATCTCCACCAGGGTTTCCAATTGCCGTTCCAGATATTGCAGCCCCCAGCGTTCGGCACCTGGCCCCAAGAGCTTGAATATCTTCTGCGCAATAAAGCGGCCTACCTGCTGAACTTCCATCGAGTGTGTCAAACGGCTTCGCACCGCGGCATTGCGTTCAAGCGGAAACACCTGGGTCTTTTGCTGCAGACGACGGATGGCGGCCGAGTTAATGATGCGGCCACGATCGCTTTCCAGCGCCAGCTGCAATTTTTCTGGATTATCTACCCGAGTGTCTTCCGGTTTACCAAAGGGGCGCTGCGCAGTAATTTTGCGGCGAAAATCTATCTCAGAATGCATGTCAGACACCGAGAGAACCTCCAACAAGTAGTTGCCTAAGCAAGAAAATGACTTGGAATCCGTATGTTACTCCAATGTGCCACAGTTTATCCCATGGGGCCAATTTGTGACACTCTATGTAAATTTGCGATGAGTACGATAGCGTCTTCAGTCATCGCAGAGTACTATCCTGAAAAATCCTTTCTCAGAGATGTGTTAATGCTCAAGTCCTTAAGTGTGATGTTGCTGCTTATTTTGGCTGCAACGCTCGGTTTTCTGATGTTCCATGGCGATGATGCCATGCCGGACAGGCTCAAAGGGGAGTGGACCACAGGTTGTCTCGGTGACGGTAAACTGGGTAAAGAGTTTGTCATGCGCTTTGAGGAAAACCGCTACCACAGTGTCGCCAATCTTTATGACAACAACCAATGTACAGGGGCGCCGCTGAGCCAAATCAAGGGCAGTGCCTATATCGAGTCCATAGGCGGCAAAGTCACCACTTGTGAAGGCCAGGAAGCGGATGAGGCGATGCTGTATTGGGATGAACTCGGTGATGCCAAAGCTTTTGTCTATTACATCAATGAGCAAGGTGAGCTGTTAACCGGCCGCCCTAACGAAGACAAGAGTGCTAAGGCTCACTGGTGTCTCGATAAGGACGCCAAGTTTCACCGCCGTTGATAGCAGATTTAGGGGGCGAGTATTTGGAAGCGCCCCCAATGATTTGAGCTTCATTGGCTTTACACCATTCTCGATAACAACCCTTTCAGCCATTCGTCAGGCTATGCCGATGTTGGGCAATATCTAGCTCCCATTAACCAATTCATTCACTGCCGCACGGCCAGTGCACCCTAGTGGGCCAAACTTGGGGCTGTACTGTTATATCGGATATATCAGAGGGTTCGGGTCCATTCAACTTAGAGTGACGTTTTCCGCCTCTGCCAGAGTAAAACTCTGGCAGAGGCGGCTATCTTTGCTTAATCGTATGACGATAGCTGTAATAAGTCCGCATGATTCATCATAGGCACCATTACGCCTTTGATATTGACGCGAACCCGGCGTTGGTAGGCGTCTTCAAACTCATGATTATAGAGCTTGGTCTTTCTTACACAGTTACCTTGCCGTATGACGCGGGCACCCTTTTGGTAGTTGGCTATACCACCAGGATTACCTGTTACCCGGCCAACAGCTTTGCGCGCCTGTTTAGGGTTTTCGCCCTCTGTGTCGGTCCACAAATGTAGCATTTCGGAGTTGCGGGCTGATTTATCTTTGCGCACCGCTCTGTTGAAAACCAAATACCGTACCTGAAATAGTTCCATAGAGGCGCAGAGTTTCAGCCATTCATCGGAAAAGCTGTCAGCGATTGCCTTGGTGAGGGGATCTATATCAGCCACTTGAGTGCAGCGATGGGCGATAACATCCAGGTCGACATTGTTGCAAACAACCCCCAAGCGTTCTTGCCAGGCTCGCTCAAAGGTCATTCTGTCTACCAGTGTCATTTTGACCAAAGTGGCCTTGAGTTCGTTGTAGCAGCTATCGGAAAAATCGAGCTTCACTTGCGCCTTAACATCTTCCCATGGCTGCGCACTATCTTTCCAAAGGGAATAATGTTGTTTTTGGAACTTATTCAGTTGCTTGATTTCGATTTCTGTCAGCGGCTCGGGCAGCCAAAGTTGTAAATAATGCTCGTTTAGTTCGTCGTATTGATCGTCCACCAAACAGCGTATTCCCTGTTGCTTTAACAGTTCCAGTACGTGTTGATGGACAGCATTAAACTTCAGATTCATATTGAATTACGTCCTGTGTAATTTGGCCGCACACGCTAGCGAGTTTTTCGATGCAAATCAAGTGGTCATGCCTATTTGAACCTTCTGCAATGCCATGTAACCGGCCTTCCAAAAATCATAATTGAGCAGGGGTTATCGTTCTGCCTTCTCAACAAAAACCGTATTTCATCTTGCAATGGGGGCTATCAAGCGAACATGGAGTATTCAACCAGAGGCTTAAAGCGGACTGCAAACTGTAACAAAGCATGTCTCTTTAGCAACAATTGCTGAAAAGTCGCCGCGTCCATGATTTACTTGCGCACTATGCACCCGAAAAACCGATAAGAATTCAAATTTCCAACAAACGGGTGCCGGGAAGGAAAATAATATGAAAAAACTCACCCTTTGCCTGGCGGTGTCATTGGCGCTGACAGGGCTGTCTGCATGCCAAACCCAAGGCTCTCCCGAGGCGATGGCGTCCAAAGTCTCTGCTGCTGTAAAACAAGATCAGAACCAAGCGTTCAGTGCGTTCAGTCAAAGCTTTATCGATTCGCTATGGCAGGTTGCGCCGACCTGGGCACTCTATAACGGCTTTCATCAATACGATGGCAAACTCCTGGTACCGGATGCGAACAGCCGCACCGCGACGTTGAACTTTATTCAGCAACAGCGCGCCAAGATGGCGAGCTTTGATTTTGCGGCGCTGACAGCGGCTAACCTGATTGACTATCGTTTGATTGAAAATGTCCTCGGCAGCATGGAGTGGGAAATCAAGCGCTTCAAGTCCTGGCAGTGGGACCCATCCAGTTACAATGTGGCCGGTGGTTTTGCGCAAATCATCAATGAGGACTTTGCACCTTTGGATCAAAGGTTGCGGTCTGCATTGGGCCGATTGGAAAATGTGCCAGCCTATTACCTGGCGGCGCAGCAAAACATAGATAATCCTACTCTGGAGCACACAGAGTTGGCCATCATGCAAAATCAGGGTGCCTTTACTGTATTGTCCGATGAGCTGCTCGCCAAGGTGAACGCCTCCGGCCTGAGCGCTGATGAAAAGGGGTTATTCAAGCAAAGAATGGATAAAGCCGTGGTTGCTATCGAAGGGCATATCCAATTTCTGAAACAGCTGGAGCAGCAGCTCAAGCGCGAAGGTAGCCGTAGTTTCCGGATAGGTGAAGCGCTCTATGAGGAGAAGTTTGCCTTCGATATTCAGGCTGGTATGAGCGCCAAGGCCCTCTATGAAAAAGCGCTGGCCGATAAGACCAGGGTTCAGGGCGAAATGGCGAAAATTACCGATAAGCTCTGGAGCAAGTATTTCCAGGAGCCCAAGCCGCAAGACGAGAAGAAGGCTATCAGGCAGTTGATCGACAAGCTTTCGGCCCGGCATGTAAAGCGGGAAGATTTTGTGGCCGAGGTGAGGGCGCAGATCCCCGAGCTGGTGAAGTTTGTCAATCAACACGACTTGGTGACTCTGGATCCGAAAAAGCCTTTGGTGGTCAGGGAAACTCCTGAATATATGCGGGGTTTTGCCGGAGCCTCCATCAGTGCTCCCGGCCCTTATGAGAAGGGCGGCAACACCTATTACAACGTGACTCCCCTCGATGGCATGACCGACGAGCAGGCCGAAAGTTACTTGCGCGAATATAACCACTGGATATTGCAGGTACTGAACATACATGAGGCGATCCCCGGCCATTACACCCAGCTGGTGTATTCCAATGAGTCACCGAGCCTGGTCAAGAGCCTGTTTGGCAACGGTGCCATGGTGGAAGGTTGGGCCGTTTATGCCGAGCGTATGATGCTGGAACAGGGCTATGGCAACTTTGAGCCGGAAATGTGGCTGATGTACTACAAGTGGAACCTCAGGGTGATTTGCAACACCATTCTGGACTACAGCATTCAGGTCAAGGGGATGACTGAAGAGCAGGCCATCAAATTGATGACGGAAGAAGCCTTTCAGCAGCAAGCCGAGGCGGAAGGTAAATGGCGCCGGGCAACGCTGAGCCAGGTACAGTTGACCAGCTATTACGCCGGATATCGTGAAATTTACGACCTCAGGGAAGAGCTCAAACAGCAGCAAGGCAAGGCGTTTGATCTCAAGACGTTCCACGAAAGCTTCCTCAGCTATGGCAGTGCCCCGGTCAAGTACATCAGTCAATTGATGCAAGACAAGTAGCAAAGGCCGGCGTAAGCCTTGTACTGCATGGCTTACGTCAGAAGAGAGGGCTTGATCGCCGCTTGCCCAATTGCCTATAGGGACAGTTTGACCATCTGTCCCTTTTTCATTATTCCTTCTGTGTGATCCTGCGCACTTTAGCCAGTACTAAAGGAGGATTTTGCTAGCTCGGTTAGGTTAACTATGTTAACGTAAATGGTAATGGTTCTTATTTGAGAATTGTGTTGACGGAAATGACGAAAATTTTATTAGTGGATGATGACCTGGAGTTCAGGGACTTGCTCAAAGAAGCACTGGAGGGCGAGGGGCACGATGTTGTTTGTGCCGCTGATGGTTTGGATGCGCTGATGAGACTCGACACTTTTACTCCGGATGTTATCTTGCTCGATTTAATGATGCCCAAACTCAATGGCTTTGAGATGTTGCTTGCCCGTAAGGACAACACTCCTGTCATAGTGATCTCGGCTATCGACAGTGAAGAAGAAAGGATCAAAGGTTATGAACTGGGGGCAGACGATTTTCTGAGTAAGCCATTCAGTGTCAAAGAACTGCTGGTGCGGATTCAGGCGCTCATAAGAAGGATCAATATCAGTAAAGGGCAGGACACCGCCGATCTTACGCTCAACAAACATATTCAGTTTGACGAAACTGATTACACTGTGGCCATTGCCGATCAGCAGCTATCCTTGACCCAGACAGAATTTCGCCTGTTTAAGTACCTGTTTGAACGCAAGGGACAAGTGGTTACCAAGCAGGAGCTGCAGCGACGAGTGCTGAAAAAAGAACTGGGGCGGTTTGACCGTAATCTGGATATGCATATCTCCAATACCCGGCGTAAACTGGAGCAGACCCGTTTGCCAAGAAGCCTTATCAATACGGTGCGCGGCCAGGGATACAGCTTCAGCCTTTGGTAAGGTGCTTTAAGCCCTACTGATTTCCCCTCGAATACCAGAGCCTGCTTCGGCCGCGTTTTCAAGCGCGGCCGATTTGGTTTATCCTATAGCCCACTTGCGTGAGCCTTTCCAGGCTCCACACCCTATAAAAGCAATGAAGGAAAACATCATGCGGATCAGCGCGAATTTTGATGGTGGCAATATTCAGGTCATCAGTCTTGATAACAAGGACGACATCAGACTGGCGATCCGCCCGGATCAGGGCGGAGAGTTCTACCAGTGGTTCAATTTCCGTTTTGAAGGCCAGGTAGGAAACAGTTACACCCTCAATATCATCAATGCCGGCAGCGCTTCCTATCCCAAAGGTTGGGAGAACTATCAGGCCGTTGCCAGCTATGATCGCCAGCACTGGTTCCGTCTGCCGACCAAGTATGATGACGGAAAATTAAGTATCAATGTGGAATTGGACGCCGATGCGATTCAGATAGCCTATTTTGCACCTTACAGTTATGAACGCCACCTGGACCTGCTCAGTGCAGTACAGGTGCATCCTGAAGTGAGCCTGGAGCACCTGGGTCTGACCTTGGATGGTCGCGATCTGACGCTGGTCAAGGTGGGGGACGGCGATAACAGCAAGCGCAATATCTGGATCACAGCCCGTCAGCACCCAGGGGAAACCATGGCCGAATGGCTGGTGGAAGGTTTGCTGTACCGTTTGCTGGACTCGGATGACCCTGTCTCCAAACAGTTGCTGGATAAGGCTAATTTCTATGTTGTACCCAACATGAATCCGGACGGCAGCGTCAGAGGCCATCTGCGTACCAATGCCGCCGGTGTTAACCTAAATCGTGAGTGGCAAACGCCAAGCCTTGAGAAGAGCCCCGAGGTGTACCATGTGGTACAAAAGATGAAAGAAACCGGCGTGGACCTCTTCTATGATGTCCACGGTGATGAAGGTCTGCCTTATGTGTTCTTGGCAGGCTGTGAAGGCATTCCTTGTTGGGATGAGCGTTTGACTCAGCTGCAACAGGAATTTGCCTCGGCGCTCTTGCTGGTTAGCCCGGATTTCCAGGCCGAACATGGCTATGAAAAGGACGAACCAGGCAAGGCCAACCTGACCATAGGTTCCAACTGGGTCGGCGAAACCTTCAACTGCCTGTCAAATACTCTGGAAATGCCTTTTAAAGACAATGATAATCTGGCCGATCCGCTGGTGGGCTGGTCCCCCGAGCGTTGTCTGTACCTGGGTGAAGCCTCTTTGACCGCCATGCTGGCCGTCGTGGACAAACTCAGGTAAGGAGCAGCTATGGCACTGGTTGAATGCCCTTTATGCCACAAGCGGATCTCCAGTAAGGCACCCAGTTGCCCACACTGCAGTTCCAAACTGGGACCCAACACCGAGTCGCTGTCGAGGATCAGCCATATTCAGCAGTCGACCAAACTGATGAACCAGAGCTTTTTGGCCTTGACCCTGTTTATCGCCGGGGTGGTCATCTGGTTTTGGGGGGGAGAAGTCGCCGAAGGCAATCGAGCTATCGCCGGTGCCGTCTGCTTTACGCTCGGTTTTGTGGGTTACCTGATAACCCGGGTACGTATTATTTTGCACAAGCGGAAAAGTGTATGACAGATATCAACAAAGTGATTGAAGAGATGCCGGTTGAAGTCTATGAAAGACTGCGCAGCGCCGCCGAGATAGGTAAGTGGGAAGATGGTACTGTGCTGACCGAGGAGCAGCGGGAAAACACGCTGCAACTGGTGATGCTCTACCAAGCCAGGCGTTTGGATCAAACCGAGCACTTCACCATAGGCGCCGGTGGGCAGATCAACGAACTGTCCAAGGCGCAGCTGAAAAAGCAGTTTCGTGGTGAGAGTATTGCTGAATTCAAAGAATCTGATCTGTAATTAACTACTAGGATTCTATTTATAAAAAAGCCCTGTATATACAGGGCTTTTTGCTATCAATTAAATTCAGTCTGCCGTGAGTTCGCCACAGAGGTTTTGCTGCATCTGCCGTCTTATCTCTTCTGTGCCCAGCCCTTGGGAGAGCAGGTAGTGCAACTTGGTCAAGGCGGCTTCCGTGGTCATATCGGCGCCACTGATAACGCCTGCCTTGGCCAGGGCGTTGCCTGTGGCATAACCGCCCATATTGACTTTTCCCTGCAGACACTGGGTCAGATTAATAAGCACAGTGCCCTTGTCGTTGGCCCGTTTGAGGGTTTCCAGCAAGGCGGGATCCTGCGGTGCATTGCCGACACCATAGGTCAGTAATATCAGGGCTTTTACCGGTTGCTGCAGTATGTTGTTGAATACCTCGGTGGAGATCCCGGGATACAGAGTGACCACACCTATGGGATGAGGAGTAATGGGCGCCACTTTCAAGGGCTTATCGCAGGGCGGCGCAATTTTTCCGGCCCGCAGGCGAATTTTGATCCCGGCTTCCAGCAATAAAGGGAAGTTCGGCGAGGCAAAGGCATCGAAGCCGTCGGCATGGGCCTTGGTAGTGCGGTTGCCGCGGAATAGTTTATTGTTGAAGAACAGGCAAACCTCGGCAACCGGATAATTGGCCGCGATATACAAGGCATTGAGCAGATTGGTCTGGCCGTCTGAGCGCAGCTGTGACAGCGGAATTTGCGAGCCGGTGACGATAACCGGCTTACCGAGATCCTGCAGCATGAAAGACAGTGCCGATGCGGTAAACGCCATGGTGTCTGTGCCGTGAAGAATGACAAAGCCATCATACTTGTCATAGTTGGCCTGAATGTCGTCGGCTATCATCTGCCAGTGGCTGGGGGCCATATTGGAAGAGTCTATCAGCGGACAATATTCCTGGATCACGAACGTCGGCATCTCTTCATGAAAAAACTCCGGCATGGAGTTGACGCATTCTGTCAGGAAGCCGGCGACCGGGGCAAAGCCGTTACTGGTTTTTTGCATCCCTATGGTGCCGCCCGTGTATGCGACATAGATGGACTTTTTTTTGTTCATAATCTGGCTTTAGTTTTCACTGGGGCAAAAGAGAGGCCGGATTATAGCAAATCAAGCCCGGCAGCATAAGGCACAAAAAAGCCCGGCGAGCCGGGCTTTCAGGATTATCAGTAACTGCAGTTATCGCAGTAAAGATAGACGCCGTTAGGGTCGTCAAAGGCGGCAAACTCTTCCAGTACCTTGCTCCATTGAGTCAGCAGTTTTTCCAGCACGCTGGACTGCTTGACGCTGTGTGGCAGATAAGCGGAGACACTGGCGAACATCTCCTGAATGAAGAGTTGCTCAGGTGTCAGCTCCTGCTCTATCACTCGGCTATCGAACTTATCCAGTCCGGCCATTTCGGCGGCCTTGGCGATGGCGCTATCGAGATCGCCCAGTTCATCCACCAGACCCAGCTCCAGAGCTTTCTTGCCGGACCAGACGCGGCCCTGGGCAATCTTATCCACCTGTTCGAGTGTCATATTGCGCTCGTTGGCGACCAGCGAGATAAAGTCTTTGTAGCCGCGTTCGATATGGCGCTGTATCACCGCCTTGACGCCATCGGAAAGTGGCCGGGTAACAGAGAGACCGGCCCAGTCGGAGGTGGCCACTCCATCAGTATTGACACCGATTGAAGACAGAGAGTCCTCGAAGGTGGTTATCATGCCGAAAATGCCGATGGATCCGGTCAGGGTAGTGGGGTTGGCATAGATATAATCGGCGCTGGCCGAAATCCAGTAACCACCGGAGGCCGCCATGCTGCTCATGCTGACTACCACAGGCTTACCGGCTTTCTTCAATGCCAGCACTTCCTGACGAATTTGCTCGGAAGCAAAGGCGCTGCCGCCGGGGCTGTCGACCCTGAGCACTACGGCCTTGATAGTGTCATCGAAGCGGGCCTTACGCAGCAGGGCAGAGGTACTTTCACCGCCGATATCACCGGCAGGTTGACTGCCGTTGAGAATATTACCCTTGGCCACTATGATGCCCACTCCTTCGGTGGGTACCAGCGCCGGCAGTGGTGCCATCAGCTTGGCATAGTCGTAGTAGCTGACCTGCTTGAAGCTATCTCCTTCCTTGCTTTTGCCTACCAGGTCCAACATCGCCAGGCGGAAGTCTTCAGCGCTGGCCAGTTTATCAACCCACTTGAGGTTAACCGCCATGGTTCCGGAATCGCCATCGGCTTGTTCCAGTTCTGCCAAATAAGCTGTGGCATTAAGGCCAAGGCTGGATTTGTCTATGCCGCGATTGGCGGCCACAGTGTCTGTGTAACTGCCCCAGATGTCGTTGAGCAGGACAGAGTTGGCTTCTTTCGCCGCTTCTGACATGTCATCACGGATAAAAGGCTCAACCGCTGACTTGAAAGTGCCGACACGGAAAATGTGCGCCTTGATTTTTAACTTATCCAGTGCCGACTTATAGTATTGGCGGTAGCGGCTCAGGCCATCTACCGCCACCATGCCCTCAGGGTTGAGGTAAACAGTATCGGCAAAACTCGCCAGGAAATACTGATTCTGATCATAATAGTTACCTATTGCGACCACAGGCTTGCCACTATCTTTGAATTCGTTGAGTGCCTGGCCTATGGCGCTGAGCTTACTCAGACCGCCGTATTGCAACTCGGACAGATCCAATACCAGAGCCTTGATCCGCTTGTCATTGGTGGCACTGTTAATGGTATAGAGCACATCACTCAATAAGATTTCGCCGTTGACATCGGGTCCTTTGCTTTGGCTCAACATCGCCTCGAACGGGTCAACCTGGCGCTTTTGATCCACTATGCCGCCGGCCAGGTTCAGTACCAGCGCCGAGCCATCCTCAACTTGGATTTCATCACTGCTGACCATGGCGATGACCACGGCTATCAAAGCGATGAAGAATAGCGGGAAGAACACTATGTTCAACACCAGCTTGCGAATGAAGTTGATCACATTCCAGATCAACATCAGGGTATTCTTGGTTGTCAGGGGTTTTGCGGACATAGCCACTCCATTTTTCCATGCATTCCGTTAATGCTAACTGAAAATAGCTGCAACGGGAAAATACATTTGTAAGTGATTTTATTCCTGAGCTTTCACTGCGTTAGCCGATGAGTCGCCGGCGGCCAATGCTTTATGTTGAGCTTGATGGCGGCTCAGGTTATGCTGATTTAAATCACTTGTTTAAAAAGGATGTTTTAATGTCGGGCTTTCCTCATTTATTAGAACCCTTGGATCTGGGGTTTACCCAGCTGAGAAACCGGGTACTCATGGGTTCCATGCATACCGGGTTGGAAGAAGAAAAGGGCGGTTTTGAGAAACTGGCACACTTCTACAAGGAGCGGGCGCTGGGTGGTGTGGGTTTGATTGTCACCGGCGGCATAGCGCCCAACTTTCGCGGCCGTTTGGCACCCAATGCCTGTCAGCTGAGCTTTCCCTGGCAAGTGGGCAAACACAAAATCGTTACCCGAGCTGTACATGAGGGCGGCGGCAAGATCTGTATGCAGATCCTTCATGCCGGCCGTTACGGCTATCATCCTTTTTCGCTGGCACCGAGCAAGGTCAAGTCACCCATTACCCCATTTACGCCGAGCGCCATGTCGTTGCGGCAAATCCGCTGCACCATAAAGGATTATGCCACTTCTGCCGAACTGGCCAAACGGGCCGGTTATGATGGCGTAGAGGTGATGGGCTCTGAAGGCTATCTCATCAATCAGTTCATCTGCGAGCGGGTCAATCAGCGCAGTGATGAGTACGGCGGCAGTTTTGCCAACCGTATTCGCCTGCCACTGGAAATTGTTCGCGCTATCCGCGCCAAGGTTGGTCCCGAGTTCATCATTATCTTTCGTCTGTCTATGTTGGATCTGGTCGACAAGGGCTCAAGCCTCGAGGAGGTCATTGAGCTCGGCAAAGCGCTGGAACAAGCCGGTGTCACTATCATCAATACCGGCATAGGTTGGCATGAAGCCAGGATCCCGACCATAGCCACCAGCGTACCCAGAGGCGCCTTTGCCTGGGTCACTGAACGTTTGAAAAAAGAACTCAGTGTTCCTTTGGTGGCTACCAACAGGATCAATACGCCTGAGATAGCCGAGCAGATCCTCGCCTCGGGGCAGGCGGATATGGTGTCTATGGCCAGGCCCTTCCTGGCCGATCCTGAGTTTGTCAACAAAGCCGCGACCAATCAAAGCGAAGCCATCAATACCTGCATCGGCTGTAATCAGGCTTGTCTCGATCATACCTTCTCGCTCAAGCGTGCTACTTGCCTTGTTAATCCAAGAGCCTGCTATGAGACAGAGATTAATTTCCCCAAAACTGAGTCCCCCAAACGCCTGGCGGTGATGGGCGCGGGCCCGGCTGGGATGGCATTTGCTGTCTACGCCGCTGAGCGGGGGCACAAGGTGACCTTGTTTGAAGCCCGAGATGAAGTCGGTGGCCAGTTTAACCTGGCGCGCAAGATCCCAGGTAAAGAGGAATTCAACGAAACCATACGCTACTTCAAGAATCGCCTCGCACATTTTAAGGTGGACTTGCGTTTGAATACGCCGCTCAACGCCTCGGTGCTCAGGGATGAACCTTTTGATGAGTTGGTGGTTGCCAGTGGTGTCTTGCCAAGAGAGCTCAACTTGCCCGGGTTTGATTCTCCCAAGGTGGTCAGCTATCAACAGGTGCTGCGGGGCGAGGTGGAAGTCGGCCAGCGGGTGGCACTTATCGGCGCCGGCGGCATAGGTTTTGACTTGGCGCATTTCCTCGGCGAGCAGGAGTCCAGTACGCTGGAGCCGGAACGTTGGTATCGTCAGTGGGGCATAGACACAAGTTACGCCGAGCGCGGCGGACTGGCCAAACAAGCACAGGCGTATGCTCCGGCCAGAGAGCTGTATTTGTTGCAACGCAAGAAGAGCAAGCTGGGTAAAGGCTTAGGTAAGACCACGGGCTGGATCCATCGCATGGTGCTTAAGCAGCACAAGGTGACAGAGCTCAGTGGGGTCAGCTATGAGCGCTTTGATGACCAGGGATTGCACATACTGATTGATGACAAGCCGCAGCTGCTGCCTGTGGATACTGTGGTGATCTGCGCAGGTCAGGAATCCAACCGTGTGCTGTTGCCGGAACTGGAAGAGTGCGGCTTGCCAATGCACCTCATTGGCGGCGTTGATGTCGCTGCCGAGTTGGATGCCAAACGCGCCATTCGTCAGGGTGCAGAATTGGCGATGAGGATCTAGTCTCTAACCGGGTTTAACTCCCCGCCACGGCGGGGATTTTTTTGCTTTACTTATAACCTTATTGTCGAAAAGTGGACATACAACAGCATCGGATTGGGGAGATATCAATGATGAAAACTACCATGGCGAGTAGCTGCGCGCTGGCGCTGTTGACCGGCTTGAGTTTAGTGGCAACCGCCGCTGGTGCAGATAATCCGGTTTCCGTTGAAACGCCTGCCTATGATAAGGCGCTGGCCCATGCACTCGGTGCCGATCAATATGGTATGAAACCTTATGTGATGGCGTTTTTAAAGGCGGGTCCCAATCGAAGTGGCAGCAAAGAACAGCGCGCCGAGCTTCAAAGAGCGCACATGAGCCATATTCAGCGTTTGGCGCAAGAGGGCAAACTCGTGTTAGCCGGGCCCTTTATTGATGGCGGCGAGTGGCGGGGGATTTATATCTTTGACGTTGCCAGTTTGGCTGAGGTTGAAGCCTTGACGGCCAGCGATCCTGCGGTTCAGGCCGGTAGCCTTATCATGGAACTTAAAGCCTGGTACGGTAGTGCGGCATTGCTGGAGGTCAATCGTATTCACGCCCGGATAGCCGAGTCACAGCCTTGAGTGACAAGCTCCCCTGGCACCACTAAATGAGCGTTTCAAAGTCGCTTGAGAATATCGTTCGGCACTGAGCTCAACCCGGGCGGCGGTAAAAAACCGCCCAAGCCGCGTTCGATACGCAAATGCTGCAAATCCAGCGCTCGGGTCAGGGGCACGAAGAGGGCGCCGGGATGAAGGATATATTCGCTCACCAGGTTGAAGCCGCCGCCACAGATAACCCTTTGATACTGCCAGCCAATATCTGAGGCCGGGTACAGCTGCAGCCGGGTTAATCCGGGTTTGCGCTCTTTGTTGTTGCAGTTGTTGAAGTCGCTCAGAGCACTCTTATCAAGGGATTTGCTATCAAGGGGGTTGTTATTAAAGCCTGCATCGGCGCTTGGGTGCGGCGGCGCAATAATATCTATCGCTTCTCCTGCCTTTGCGGCGTGTTCAAGCAGCATAGCCTGCTCGGCAAGGCTTCCCGAGTGGATCACCAGAGTCTGTTTAGTCTTTTCAAGACCCTTTGGGGTTGCATCTTGGGACTTGTCTTCGCCGAGTAACGGCAGCCAGAAGCGTTGGCCCGTTTGATTGGAGAGTGCCTGTTCCTGCTCAGGGGTCGGCCATTCACAAAACCAGATTTGCTGAAAACGGGGAATATGGGCAACGCGCTGGCGATAGACATTCCAGTTGAGCAATCTGGCGATATAGACAAGTTTGCCAGGCAAGGGGATATCCCCAAGCTCGCCCCAAATGCCCCCGGGGAAGGCGTCTATCAGCATGAGCCGACACGCTTGTTGCTTGTTGAGCGATGCCAGTAACTGCTTGAGCCAAGCGCTGAGTTCGGCTCGGCTCTGAAGCCTGGTCGGCAGACTGATGTGTTGAATGCCCTTTGGTAACAGCGTGTCGACCGCTAACGGCAGCGGACTTGTGATCACCAACGCTTGCTGCGCCTTGACAACGCCGAGCACTTTCAGTGCCCGGCTCAAGTGCCCGAGTCCGCCGCCGGGGGCGTAATAGATAAGCATCAGTAATTCGCCGTTTGAGCGATCTGTGTCTTGATGGCAGCCAAATAGCGCTCGGCTTCAGCCTCGGCGCTGCATTGACTCAGTACCGTTTGGTACAAGGCCTGGCTCTTGGCGGCGCGAATCGAAGCCGTATCGGTTTGCCAACGCACCAACGCATCCAAAAGCGATTCCGCCGAAGTTGGATGAAACAGATAACCTGAGTCCGTTTGGCCGCGGAGATTATTTGCTGCATTACTGTCAGTCAAACGGCCATCAAAGACATGCTTTTCGTGCTCATTCAGGCTGTCAAAGATAAGATCGGCCATACCGCCGCAGCAGGCGCCGAGCACAGGGATGTTAAGCGCCGCCGCCTCCAGCAGTACATTGGGGGTTCCCTCATAGAAAGAGGGAATAGCGATAAGGTCGCATACCAGATAACGGCTTACCAGCTGATACCTGTCAAGAAACGGCTCCAGGGTGTAACTGCCCTCGGACAGAGTCTGCAACAGCTCGGCTGCGCTTTCATCCAACTCGCCAATCAACAACAGATGGCAGCTGTGTACCAAGGGGCTGCGTTTGAAGGTCTCGATAAAAAAGGCCAAACCTTTTTTCTCTTTCAAATGGCCGAAAAGGCCAATCACAGGCTGACTGGGATTTTCCAGGTTATTGGAACGCCAGGCTTTGGCTTGCTCTTTATCCAGCGGCAATGGTTGCCAACGTTCACTATCCAGGCCATTACTCATGTTGTGCACTCTGACTTGCGGCCACAGGGCTTTGACCCGTTTTGCCTTGTCGGCGCTGACGGTCAATACCAGCGCGCTGGCTTGCAGCGTATCCTGCAGCACTTGATAGCGACGATGATCGAGAATACTCAAGTCAAAGTCGTTGCCGCGCAGCAATGTGATAAGCGGTAGCCCAAGCCAGGCGGCAAAGACTCGCCCGGCATGCATGGAGAAGGGATAGCCATAGGCAACGACAGCATCATATTCACCCTCCAGCTTGTGCCATAGAAGATTGAGCGAGTGCGCCGGGTTTGTACCCATGGGGAAGCTGTGATCGCAACCCTGCTCGGCAAAATAGCCGGTCTCCTTTTCCAAGCCGCCGGAGCGTAAATGATAAAGGGTGATATGTACCCCAAGCCGCCGCAAATGGCGCACCAGTCTATCGCAGGACAATGCCATGCCGCCTTTGGCCGGCGGGTAGTGTTGAGTCAGCCACAGTAGCCTGGGGTTAGCTGTCATAGATATCCCGATACTCGTAATCCGGCAACTGCTCATCATCTTCATCGACAGGGAGCTCAAAAGCGGCAAAGTCCTCGGCATCAAACTCTTTATTGTAACTGCCGTGTTTGGTGTGCAGTTGGTACCAGGCACTGCCGAGATACAGTTGTTTGAGGGCGAAACCGGCAAGCGGATCCTCAGGTTTAACGCCTTGTAGGCTCAATTGCTCATACTTGGTGCCTGAGCGCGGATCTTCATAGACTTCCTTGCCGACCTTCAAGGGTTTGGCGGCGCACTGAAAACACAGACCGGTTTTGGGATCCAGGTGATGTTCGCAGACACTGGCTTGGCACTCACTGCAACTGCCAACGGCAGGTTGGCCGCAAGGGCTGAGGGTGAAAAAACCGATTTTTAGCTGACACTGACTCATATTATCCCCTGGCTCGAATACTGGTCTGTTGATAGGACTTGGCGATGGTTCTGAGAATATTCTCGGCATCCATCAAACGTGACTCACCGATAAATTTAAAGGTGGAGTTGGATTTCACCTTGGTGATACCGTTTTGAGTCTGTGCCTTGCTCGTTGGTGCCAGTTTGGTTTTACGCAGATGGTAGTGATCAGGATTCAAGGTCAGGCAGCTGCGAATGCTGCGCCGTCCCTTGTACTTGATCTTGGTTTTGACCTTGCCTCGGGCGTTTCGACGGGTGCGTTTACGACGACAGATAACATCATCCACCCGCAGTTGCAGCTCATTGCCGTCTTTGAGTTTGGCCCTGAATTGCAACAGTGGCACTTCAAAGTAGGCCAGTTGGGTGCTCTTCTCGGGCTTTTCGGTTCGGGCCGGCTTACGTTTATGTATGGAGTCGAGATCCAGTTTCAGCTGCACGCTGTTGGTCTCCATCGCCAATACCTGCATTAACTTGATAAGACCAGTGCGCACATTGTCGTTGACGTCCATACGGTTGCAGCTGTGAAGCAGTAATATCGAGGCCAGAGTCAAACCCACCAGGGTATACACCACCAGGTGAGGCACGGGCAGGAATATGCTGACAATAGTGAAACCTATCAACCAATTGCGGCTGCGGCGAAACTGGCGTCTCAATGGGCTGCCCATACGATCCAATCGGGTCAGACGCTTGAGAAACAGTAACCAGTGCTGGGTCGAATGGGTTGCATCCAACTTCTTGGTGCGGATAAATTCCTGCTCCGCCGGGGTTAACTGCTTGAACACTTTGCGCATTCGCCAGTAGTGAAGCGGGGCGTTAAAAGGGTTTATGGCTGTTTCCATATCGTTTCCTTGACATTAAACAGGTGCTATTAAACGAGTAGCTATTAAGCGCTAGCTTGCATTGGGCTTTGACTCAGCTGTATATACAAGTCGCTGAGCTGAGCGCAGATCTGTTGCCATTGGAACTGCTCTGTCACCCTTTGTTGGCCCTTGAGTCCCAAATCTTTGGCCTTGGCCGGTTGACTGAGCAGCTCAATACAGGCTCTGGCGAGCTCGGAGGGCCTGGAGGGAGGAACCAAGAGCCCATGCTCTTCATGGGTTACCAGCTCACGAATAACCGGCAGATCCGAGGCGATAACTGCGGTGCCGCAAGCCATGGATTCGAGCACTTTCAAAGGGCAACATCCCTGAAGCATGTTGCGCCTGCAGGGCGTGAGCGGAGCCAAAGATGCGCTCGCGGCCTGAATTTTTTGCCTGAGACTGGCTTGGTCCAGCCCGAAATGCAGCGAAACACAATCTTCCAGTTCCATGGACTTGAGCCAGGCCTTTACCTGCCGGGCCTGGCGATTTTCGAGTGACAGGCAGAGATCCAGCCGGACCTCCAACTGCTGACGCACCAAGGCAAAAGCTTTGAGCAGATCTCTAAGCCCCTGCCAGCGCTGGGCAGCACCAAAATAGATGAGCCTGGGTAGACCATCCTCTGCTTGCCTCAATGGCTCGGCAGGCGGCAACTCGGCGCCGTTTGGCAGATAGACTACTGGAGTAGAAGTGCGTTTTTCAAGGCCGGCAGCCGTGAGTTTTGATGGGGTCACAATCAGATCGGCACCATCCAGGCAACGTTGCTCCCAGGCGCTGATTTTGGCCAGGGTTTTTCGCGGCAGCGACAGGTGAATAGGCAGCTCTATGCTGGGCAGGGCATTGACCTCATAGACAAGCTTGAGCGCTGGATTGTCCTTGCGATGATCCAGCAAAGGCACCCCCGCCCAGGGATCGCGAAACTGCGCCAATGTCAGGGTATCGCGATTTTGCCTGAGCAGCGCCCCAAGCTGATTGGCATAGTCCAGCGCCTTGGCAAGCACGTTATTGCCCGAGCTTGGGTTTAGCTGGTGCCTGACGATACTGACCGCACTGCTTACCTCGTAGGGATTGCTGCCGAGTGACAGGGTTTCCTGCTGCCAGGAAGGCATCTGGGGATCACCTTGTAGATAGAGCATACCAGGGGACTGGAAGGCAAACAGGGTTGACGCCATATAACGTATATGGGTCGAAGCGCCTTTGGGCAGAGGGTAACGATCAAAAGCGCAATAAAGACTTTTGAATGAATAACTTGAGTCTGATTTCATAAGTCCGGCAGAGTACCGGAGTCAGGCAGGATTTACAACGAAAAAACGCTTGTTTAACTGTAGGAGATCTGCCACTGACGGCGTTTTTTGCGCTTGTGTCAGGCCAAGTGTTTAACCCGCAGCAGCGGCATGTCGGCGCCTTCGCTGGAGAGATCCAAGTCCAGATCTTCCGTGGGCACACAGCAGCAGGGCAGACATTCATCCGCCTGTAACTCGGCCAATGGCGTGGTCAGGTAAGTGACCGCGCCACTGCGCACCCGGGTCTTGCAGGCGCCGCAAAACCCGCTGCGGCACTCGGAAAAAATGCTCACCTTACGGGCTTCGAGCGCTGCCAGGAGAGTCCTGTGCTCTGTGGTATACAGCAGCAGGGGCTCTCCGCGCAGCAGCACGATAGGGGCTTTGTTAAAGGTCAAAGTCGGAGAACTCATCGTCGTCGACAGCCGAGTCTATCTGGCCGACCAGGTAGGATGATACTTCCACTTCCTGAGGCGCGACCTGTACGGCATCGCTCTCCAGCCAGTTTTTCATCCAGGGCAGGGGATCGCTCTGCTCACTGTATGGTGCGCCCAGGTTAACCGCTTTCATTCTCTGATTGGTAATGAACTCCACATACTGGCATAGAATGGTTTCGTTCAGGCCTATCATGGAACCATCCTTGAACAGGTACTTGGCCCAAGCCTTTTCCTGCTCGGCGGCGCGCAGGAACAGATCGTAAGCTTCCTGCTGGCACTCTTTGGCGATTTCACCCATCTCAGGGTCATCTTTGCCACCCTGCATCAGGTTGATAATGTGTTGGGTCGAGTTCAGATGCAAAGCTTCATCGCGGGCGATCAGGCGAATGATCTTGGCGTTGCCTTCCATCAATTTGCGCTCGGCAAAGGCAAAGGAGCAGGCGAAGCTGACGTAAAAACGTATCGCTTCAAGCGCATTGACCGACATCATGCACAGATAGAGGGCTTTTTTGATGGTGCGGGTAGTGACTTCAAGCGTGTGACCGTTGACGTCAAACTTGCCTTCACCATGCAGGTGATACAGCTGGGTCAGTTCGATAAGGCGGTCATAATACTCGGCAATATCGCCGGCGCGCTTGAGGATCTCCTCATTGACCACTATGTCATCGAACACCACGGATGGGTCGTTGACAATATTGCGGATGATATGAGTGTAGGAACGGCTGTGAATGGTCTCGGAGAAGGACCAGGTTTCAATCCAGGTTTCCAGCTCAGGCAGGGACACCAGCGGCAGGAAAGCCACATTGGGGCTGCGGCCCTGAATCGAGTCCAACAGGGTTTGGTACTTGAGGTTGGAGAGGAAGATATGCTTTTCATGATCCGGCAGGGCGCCGAAATCGATTTTGTCGCGGCTGACATCCACTTCTTCTGGGCGCCAGAAGAAAGACAACTGCTTTTCGATCAGTTTCTCGAATACTTCGTACTTCTGTTGATCGTAACGGGCCACGTTAACCGCCTGACCGAGAAACATAGGTTCGCGGGTGGCATCGTTGGGGGTTTGACAAAAAATTGAATAAGCCATGATCTACTCTTTCCAAACAACGGGGCCACCTGGGCCCCGAACTTGTTACTTAATCCTGCTTAAATCTTGCAGGCGCCGCCGGCACAACCGTCGTCTTCCTTCTCGATGCTGGTAATGTCATCGAATTTGTCGGAAGCACCATCACGGGTGTTATGGTAGTAAAGGGTCTTGACCCCGAGTTTGTAGGCGGTCAACAGATCCTTGAGCAGCAGCTTCATCGGAACCTTGTTACTTTCAAACTTGGATGGGTCATAGTTGGTATTGGCCGAAATCGCCTGATCGACAAACTTCTGCATAATACCCACCAACTGCAGGTAACCGTCGTTGCCGGGCATCTGCCACAGCAGTTCGTACTTGTCCTTGAGTTCTTCGTAATCGGGCACCACTTGCTTGAGCTGGCCATCTTTACTGGCCTTGACGCTGATAAGGCCGCGTGGAGGCTCAATACCATTGGTGGCGTTGGAGATCTGCGAAGAGGTCTCGGATGGCATCAGTGCCGACAGAGTCGAGTTACGCAGGCCATGCTGCTTGATATCGTGACGCAGAGCATCCCAATCCAGGTGCAGCGGCTCATCACAAATCTTGTCCAGATCCCGCTTGTAGGTATCTACCGGCATGATCCCCTGAGAATAAGTGGTCTCATGGAACAGCGGGCAGGCACCCAGCTCTTTGGCCAGATTCATCGAGGCCTTGAGCAGGTAGTACTGTATGGCTTCAAATGTTCTGTGGGTCAGGCCGTTGGCGCTGCCGTCAGAGTATTTCACCCCGTTCTTGGCAAGATAGTTGGCGAAGTTGATGACCCCGATACCCAGAGTGCGGCGGTTCATCGATGCCGTCTTGGCAGAAGGAATAGGGTAGTCCTGGTAGTCCAGCAGGTTATCCAGGGCGCGCACAGCCAAATCGGCAAGGCCTTCCAGTTCGCCCAAGTCTTTTATCGCACCCAGGTTCAGCGCTGACAGAGTACAAAGGGCGATTTCACCATTTGGGTCGTCAATATTGTTCAGTGGCTTGGTTGGCAGGGCAATCTCAAGACACAGGTTAGACTGACGCACAGGGGCTACTTCGGCGTTGAACGGACTGTGGGTGTTACAGTGATCCACGTTCTGCACATAGATACGGCCGGTGGAGGCGCGCTCCTGCATCATCAGCGAGAAGAGCTCGACCGCTTTTAGGGTCTTCTTGCGAATGCTCTGGTCCTGCTCATATTTCACATACAGGCGCTCAAACTCGTCCTGATCGGCAAAGAAGGCGTCATACAAGCCGGGAACGTCCGATGGGCTGAACAGAGTGATGTTCTCACCTTTGATCATCCGCTGATACATCAGCTTGTTGATCTGTACGCCGTAGTCCAGGTGACGGATACGGTTGTCTTCAACACCACGGTTATTTTTCAGTACCAGCAGCGATTCAACTTCCAGGTGCCAGATAGGGTAGAACAGAGTTGCAGCGCCGCCGCGAACGCCGCCCTGGGAGCAGGATTTCACCGCAGTCTGGAAATACTTGTAGAAAGGCAAACAACCTGTGTGGAAGGCTTCACCACCACGAATAGGGCTTCCCAGAGCGCGAATGCGGCCGGCATTCACACCGATACCGGCTCTCTGACTGACATACTTGACGATGGAAGAGGCCGTGGCATTAATGGAATCCAGGCTGTCGTCACACTCGATCAACACGCAAGAGCTGAACTGACGGGTCGGCGTACGCACACCGGACATGATAGGGGTCGGCAAAGAGATCTTGAAGGTAGAGACCGCATCATAGAAGTCTTTGACATACTGCAGCCGGGTTTCCTTCGGATAACGGGCAAACAGGCAAGCGGCCACCAGAATATAGAGGAACTGGGCACTTTCGTAGACTTCATGAGTCACACGGTTTTGCACCAGATACTTGCCTTCCAGCTGTTTGACGGCGGCATAGGAGAAGTTCATATCGCGCCAATGGTCGATATAGCTGTCGAGCACATCCAACTCTTCACGGCTGTAGTCTTCCAGCACATGCTTGTCGTACTTGCCCATGGCGACCAACTTGCTGACATGATCGTACAGTTTTGGCGGCTCAAACTGACCAAAGGCCTTCTTACGCAAATGAAAAACAGCAAGGCGAGCGGCCAGGAACTGATAGTCCGGAGAGTCGGGAGAGATCAGGTCGGCGGCAGCCTTGATAATGGTTTCATGGATGGCCTCGGTGGGGATGCCATCGAAAAACTGCAGGTGAGAACGCAACTCCACCTCGGAAACCGAGACGTTGTTTAATCCTTTGGCTGCCCAGGTGATAACACGGTGGATCTTATCGAGATCTATCGTCTCGCGTGCGCCACTGCGTTTGGTAACTGTCATAGTGCTATTCATTGAAGATAGGCCTTGGTTGTAATATCTGTGAAATGACGCGACGGCGTCATTAAACCTTCCCTTGTAAAACAATCAACCGAACAGTTAACGACGGCGGCCCGAGAGGGCTCTGTTAACCGGGAGTTTCCAGTGCAAGACTAGTATGTCTGATTGCTACCGATACACAAGATATGGTGTTTTTCTATATCTTGGATAACAAGATAGTGAGGTATGGCACTTTTTGCAAGCCTGAGTTTTGGGTATATCTTGTGGATATCTTGAGGATATTGACTGGCCGATTCCGCAAAGCGGCATCATTGCTGGCGCACAGTCGTCATGGTCAAAATTCAAGCGATCTCACTCAAGGTGATCGACTGCTAAAATAAGCAGCGATCCGCGATCCCGCGCAGATCCGGTCGGTTAAAGCAGCATCCGGACTGCGACTTTCTTTAAGGTCTTGTCTACTCAGGAAAACAGTGCCAATTTAGTGCTTGTCTTACCTTGTTACCACAATGGCAGCGACATCACTGCCTGTGGATGATTTAACTGCCAATCGGCACCCCATTCCGCCGGTTTATCCTCGGCCGCCAGATATCCCCACATGGCGATGGCAGAGGGCATATTGACCGCCTGCGCCGCTGCGATGTCGCGCTCGGCATCGCCAAGATAGAGAATACGTTCGGTCGCGCAGTTAAGCTGCTGAGCAGCCAGCAACATAGGGGCTGGGTGGGGCTTACGATAGAGGGTTGTATCGGCACTGACCACAGCATCAAAGCGCTTAAGCAGCCCCATGCGCTCTAACAAGGGCCGGGTAAAACGCGCCGGTTTATTGGTGACAATCCCCAGCGGTAAGGCTCTTGATAGGGCACTGTCCAGCAAGGCTTCTATGCCTTCAAACAAACAGGCTTTTTGGCCGTTAACCGCATCATATTCCCTGAGCATCGCTTGCCGGAGATGCTCCTGTTCCTCGGCTGAGGCTTGGGGCACGGCGGCTTGCACCATGGCAAGTGAGCCGTGAGAGGCCAGAGTGCGAAGAAGTTTGCGCTTATCCTCTATCGATACCCCATGGGATGCAAGGGCCAAGGCCAGTGCTTCGGTCAGGTCCTCGGCGGTATCCACCAGAGTCCCGTCCAAGTCGAACAGAATCCCTTGAAACGGCAGCTTAGGCGTCATGGCATCAGTCCTGGCGTTGGCAGGCAATCATATAGTTGACTTCAACGCTCTTGGTGTAACTGAATACGCCACTCAAGGGGTTGTATTTGATGCCCAGCGCGTCACGGCACAATAGTTCGGTGTTTTCTGCCATGGCAATTAATTCGGATGGGCGGATAAACTTACTGTGGTCATGGGTACCTGCCGGCAGCATTTTCAGCACATACTCGGCACCGAGTATGGTTTGCACCCAGGACATGATGTTGCGGTTAATGGTGGAGAAGAACACCCAACCTCCGGGCTTGACCATATCGCAACAAGCCTGGATCACAGATTGCGGATCCGGTACATGCTCGAGCATCTCCATACAGGTAACAGTGTCGTAATGCCCCTGATGATTCTGGGCATGCACTTCGGCGGTTTCCTGCAGGTAGTCTATGCTGACGCCGGCTTCCAGTGCATGCAGCCTGGCGACTTCCAACGGCTCAAAACCCATATCCAACCCGGTGACCTTGGCGCCAATGCGGGCCATGCTCTCGGACAGAATGCCACCGCCGCAGCCGACATCCAGTACCTGCTTGTCAAAGATACCGCCGGATTGAGCGTCTATATAATTAAGGCGCAGGGGGTTGAGTTCATGCAGTGGCTTGAATTCACCGGCAGGATCCCACCAACTGGCGGCCATACTTTCAAACTTGGCAATTTCCTGAGGGTCGACATTGGGTTGAGAAGACATATTCAGACCTGAAACAGCAATAATAAAGATGTGCCCATTATAACCATATAAGCCATAGGGAAGGGCAGCATAAATTGGCGCCTCAATGTGATCGATGGCACTAAAGGCCAAAAGCTGCACAAAATATCGGCAAGATTCGGTTTTTGATGATAAAAACAGCAACGGAACTCATGTCTATGACGGTGATATCTGCCCCCGCTCGCGACTTGTATCATGCCCCTGGCGTTTTTGGCCGCAAAGGCGGCTTTAAGGACTTCCGACATTAAATAACTGTGTTAGAATGCCAAATCACGTTTGTTGGGCTCGACAATGACACGGATTACAAGTTGTCAGCTAATTTAAGGGGATCGAGCAGTTTATGACTGATCTGGCTTTATCAATTTCGCCAATAAATATTGAAGACGAACTAAAGAACTCCTATCTGGATTACGCCATGAGCGTTATCGTCGGGCGGGCATTGCCAGACGTACGCGACGGCCTCAAGCCGGTGCATCGCCGCGTACTCTTTGCGATGAACGAGCTGAAAAACGATTGGAATAAACCCTATAAGAAGTCGGCACGTGTTGTCGGTGACGTGATAGGTAAGTATCACCCTCATGGTGATAGCGCCGTATACGACACCATAGTGCGGATGGCACAGCCTTTCTCACTGCGTTACACCTTGGTGGATGGCCAAGGTAACTTCGGTTCCATCGACGGCGATGCCGCGGCGGCCATGCGTTATACCGAAATTCGTATGGAAAAGCTGGCGCATCAACTGCTGGCTGACCTTGAGAAAGAAACCGTCGATTATGTCCCCAACTACGACGGCACCGAAATGATCCCGGCCGTGTTGCCGACCCGGATCCCCAACCTGCTGGTCAACGGCTCCTCCGGTATCGCCGTGGGTATGGCCACCAATATTCCGCCGCACAACCTGACCGAAGTGGTTAAAGGCTGTTTGGCACTTATCGAAGAACCTGAGCTGTCTATCGAACAGCTGATGGATTATATCCCGGGTCCGGATTTCCCGACTGCCGCCATTATCAATGGCAAGAAAGGCATAGAGGAAGCGTACCGTACCGGTCGCGGCAAGGCGATTATGCGCGCCCGTGCCGAGGTGGAAACCGAAGACAATGGCCGCGAGCGGATCATTGTTACCGAGATCCCATACCAGGTGAACAAGGCTCGTCTGATTGAAAAGATTGCCGAGCTGGTAAAAGACAAGAAAATTGAAGGCATCAGCGGCCTGCGCGACGAGTCTGATAAAGACGGTATGCGCATTGTCGTTGAGGTCAAGCGCGGCGAAGTGGCCGAGGTGGTGCTTAACAACCTCTATGCCCAGACCCAGATGCAAACCTCTTTTGGTATCAACATGGTGGCCCTGACCAATGGTCAGCCCAAGTTGTTTAACCTTAAGGAGATGCTGGAAGCCTTTATTCTGCACCGCCGTGAAGTGGTGACTCGCAGAACCGTGTTTGAACTGCGTAAGGCCCGCGAACGCGCTCATATCCTGGAAGCCCTGGCTATCGCCCTGGCCAACATCGACCCTGTGATTGCGCTGATCAAGGCCTCGCCAACACCGGCCGAAGCCAAGGTAAAACTGGTGGAAACCGGTTGGCAGCTCGGCAACGTGCAGGGCATGTTGGAAAAAGCCGGTGATGACGCAGCCCGTCCTGAGTGGCTGGAGCCGGAGTTTGGTATTCGCGATGGTCTCTACTATCTGACAGAGCAGCAAGCCCAGGCTATCCTCGAGCTGCGTCTGCACCGTCTGACCGGTCTTGAGCACGAGAAGATCCTCCAGGAATATGAAGAGCTGTTGGAGCTGATCGCCGGATTGCTGCATATCCTCAGAAGTCCAGAGCGTCTGATGGAAGTGATCAAAGAAGAGCTGGAAGAAGTGCTCGAGCAATATGGCGATGAGCGCCGCACCGAGATCAACGCTTCTGCCGTGGATATCAGCCTCGAAGATCTGATCTGCGAAGAAGATGTGGTAGTGACCCTGTCGCATTTGGGCTATGCCAAGTATCAGCCGCTGAGTGATTACCAGGCGCAGCGCCGCGGTGGTAAGGGCAAGGCCGCCACCAAGGTCAAAGACGAAGACTTCGTTGAGAAGCTATTGGTTGCCAATACCCACGACACCATTTTGTGCTTCTCCGACTTTGGCAAACTTTACTGGCTCAAGGTCTATCAGTTGCCGCTGGCCAGTCGTCAGTCGCGCGGTAAGCCTATCGTTAACCTGCTGCCATTGTCTGAGGGCGAGCACATTACGGCGATTCTGCCGGTTCGTGAATACGAAGCCGACAAGTATGTCATCATGGCCACTTCTCACGGTACCGTGAAGAAGACATCGCTTATCGAATACAGCCGCCCCAGAGCCAACGGCATTATCGCCGTTAACCTGAAAGACGGTGACCAGTTGATTGGCGTTGACCTGACCGACGGCAGCAATGAAATCATGCTGTTCTCCAACGAAGGTAAGGTGGTACGCTTCAGTGAAGATCAGGTGCGCGCCATGGGCCGTACCGCTACCGGTGTTCGCGGTATCAAACTCGAAGACGGTCAGGAAGTGGTTTCACTGATAGTGCCAAAAGAAGATGGCGCCATTCTGACTGTGACAGAGAACGGTTTTGGTAAGCGTACCGAGCTGAGTGAATACCCAACCAAGAGCCGTGCTACCAAGGGCGTGGTTTCCATCAAGGTCAGTGAGCGTAACGGCGCCGTAGTCGGTGCAGTTCAGGTCGGCGACAATGATGAGATCATGCTGATCAGCGACAAGGGTACACTGGTGAGAACCCCTGCGGCCGGCGTTTCCATCATAGGCCGTAATACCCAGGGCGTGACGATTATCCGCACCGCCGGTGATGAGGCCGTGGTGGGTTTACAGCGTATCGATGAAATCCAGTCTGATGAAGACGAAGTGGAATTCGATGAAAACGGCGAACCCATAGTGGCCGAACCTGCAGCCGAGGATACTGAAGGCCAAGCGCCCGAAGCACCTGAAGCTGAGCAGGAATAACAGCATCAAGCATATCTGAGCGTCCATCTGGACGCTCTTTTTTTCAAGGAGAACAATGAAGTGAGCACGATTTATAATTTCTGTGCCGGACCAGCCATGTTGCCGGCCGCGGTAATGCAAAAAGCCCAGCAGGAATTACTGGACTGGCAGGGGCACGGAGTCTCCGTCATGGAGATCAGTCACCGCAGTCAGGCCTTTATCGATCTCACCAAGGCTGCAGAATCCAGATTGCGCTCACTGATGAATATTCCCGAAGATTACCATGTACTGTTTATGCATGGCGGTGGTCGCGGTCAGTTCTCGGCTGTCGTGAATAATTTTTTGGGCAATAACGGTAGAGCCCTGTATTTGGAGAGTGGTCAGTGGTCAAAGTCAGCCACAGCAGAGGCCAGAAAGCTGGCCGGAGATGACAGGATTGATAGCCAGAGCATTGTTGAAAAGGTCAATGGACTCAACAAAGTAACCTTACCTAAGCTGGAAGGTGATAGTGGTAAGTATCGCTATGTGCACTATTGCCCCAACGAGACGGTAGATGGTGTCGAAATTTTTGAAGAGTTGGAGTCTCCCTGGCCAATAGTCGCGGATATGTCATCCACTATCATGTCCCGTGAAATCGATGTCAGTCGTTACGGGCTCATTTATGCCGGGGCGCAGAAAAATATCGGCCCTTCCGGTTTGGCCATAGTGATAGTGCGTAAAGAGATGCTGGCTTTGCCTGCCATGCCACTGTCGTCCATCATGGATTATCGCTTGGCGGCCGAAAACGATTCCATGTTTAACACTCCCCCTACTTTTGCCTGGTATCTGGCCGCTGAAGTGTTTGAGTGGCTGCACCGGATGGGCGGTATCGAGGCGATGGCAGAGCTTAACAAGGCCAAGGCCGAACTGCTTTACGCCTGTATCGATGAACTGGACTTTTACCGCAATGGGGTGGCGGCGCAAAACCGCTCGCGGATGAATGTGACTTTCCAATTGGCCGATGAGTCGCTCAATGGTGAGTTCCTGAAAGAGGCGGAGGCCGCAGGTTTGGTGGCTCTTAAAGGGCACAGAATTGTCGGCGGGATGCGCGCCAGTATCTATAACGCCATGCCTTTGGCCGGCGTTGAGGCCCTGGTTGCCTTTATGAAGGCGTTTGCGGCCAAGCACAGCAGCTGAACCCCGTCGAAAATCGCTTTATTGCAACAAGTTCCATAAAAAAGCGAATGCCGAGGCATTCGCTTTTTTTATCTCACTATCCAATTTTAACCTTGCAACACCTTGGCGATAGACTTGGCAAGGTAATCGACATTGCTATCGCTTATCCCGGCGATACTGATCCGGCTTGAATCCACCATATAGATTCCGAACTCCTGCTTAAGTTGTTCAACCTGCTCTGGCGACACCCCAAGGAAGGAGAACATCCCTTTTTGGCGGGCGATAAAGCTGAAGTCCTGCTCGACGCCTATCGCCTTTAAACGCTCAACCAGGATGGCACGGTTACCGTTTATCCTGTCACGCATCACCTTGAGTTCATCCAGCCACTGCTGTTTGAGTTGATTGTCGCCGAGAATGGTTTCCACCAACGCCGCGCCATGGGCCGGCGGCATGGAGTAGAGGCAACGCACCACGTAAAGCAGTACCGACAAGGCTACATCGGCGGCAGCACTGCTGTTGGCTATGATGCTGCAGGCGCCGATACGTTCGCGATAAAGGCCAAAATTCTTTGAGCAGGAGGAGCAGAGCAACATGTCTTCCACGGCGGCCGCCATCTTGCGAACGCCGTAGGCATCTTCCTCGACACCGTCACCAAAGCCCTGGTAAGCCATATCAATTAGCGGGGTAAAACCGCGTTTGACGGCGACTTGTACCACTTGGTCCCATTGTTCGGTGCTGAGGTCCTGGCCCGATGGGTTGTGACAACAGGCATGCAGCAGCACAACATCGTTTTCCCCAAGGGTGTTGAGTTTGGCGAGCATTTCATCAAACTTCAGCGCCTTGGTGGCGTAGTCATAGTAAGGGTAACGCTCAACCTTGAGACCGGCCGCTTCAAAAAGTCCGGTGTGATTGGCCCAGGTCGGATCGCTGACCCAAATGGTTGCGCCTGGGCGACAACGTTTAATAAAGTCGGCTGCGACCCGCAGCGCGCCTGTACCGCCGGGAGTGGATACGCTGCGAATGCGTCCGGCGCTCAGGGTAGGGTGCTGCTCACCGAATGCCAGCTCGGCAATGAGCCGATTGAAATCACTGCTACCGGCAGGGCCGATATACACCTTGGTGGTTTCCGTGGCGGTGCGGCGCTGCTCGGCGGTTTTAACGCAGTCGAGGATGGGGGTATTTCCCAAGATGTCTTTATAGACACCAACGCCCAAATCAATTTTTTCACCGCGAGGGTCGTCGCGATATTGGCTGAGCAGCCCAAGAATGGGATCGGCTGGCATCGCCTTGAGTGTGCTGAACATAGGGTTCCCTGGATTGAATACTTGTTGAAGAGGATTAGCATAACGGCATTTAGGCTATTTGTTAACGGCTGGCGAGGCTGCAGCAAGCGATAGTCAGAGTGGTGCAACTGGCAAGCTGGGCTTCCAGGGTGTAAAGCTCAGTTGCAGGAAAGGAGAGTCGCATCTGTGAGTCACGTCTTCGAAAGTCAATCGGACAGCAAAGAGCTTATTTAGCGCTGCTTGAATAATTTTCCGCTGAAATCGGCTTTTTTCAGCAAAAAACGGTTGAATCCCTGTGGCGCTCAGGTAACTTTAATGCCACGAACACTTAATTCAGGCCTATCAGCACTCGCTGTATCTAATCTTTTGTCTTGATTTACCGGTTTTATCCCATAATCGGTGACAAGGTCTTTTAACCCGCTTTGGCGGTACGTGGCGTGACGCTGCAACTCCGTCAAACACAGATGCAAGAATCCAAAAAAGATGAAGCAATTGCGACTGGATCCCATAAGTAGAATGCATGGGGAGGTCAACATCCCCGGCTCCAAGAGTATCTCCAACCGGGCGCTGCTATTGGCAACCCTGGCCAAGGGCACCACAGAACTGACCAATCTGCTCGACTCAGATGATATTCGCCACATGTTGGCAGCGCTCAAACAGCTCGGCGTGCAATTTGAGCTTTCCGAAGACAAGAGCCGCTGCAGCGTGCAGGGCCTTGGCGGCGCTATCAACAGCAACAAGCTGCAAGAGCTGTTTCTCGGTAATGCCGGCACCGCGATGCGGCCATTGTGCGCCGCGCTGACCCTGGGGAACGGTGAGTTTGTTCTCACGGGTGAACCCAGAATGGAGGAGCGGCCGATAGGAGATTTGGTCGACAGCCTCAAGGCGTTGGGCGCGGATATTCAATATCTGAAGGATCCCGGCTTCCCGCCATTAAAAATCAAGGCAACGGGCCTCAGTGGCGGGGATGTGGAAATTGCCGGTAATCTCTCCAGCCAGTTTCTTACCGCGCTCCTGATGGTTGCGCCGCTGGCCGGTGCCGCTGTCAATATCAAGGTCAAGGGTGAACTGGTTTCCAAGCCCTATATTGATATTACTTTAGCCTTGATGGCGCAATTTGGTGTCAAGGTTATCAACCACGACTATCAGCGTTTTGAGATCCCATCCGGTCAAAGCTATCTGTCACCGGGCAAGGTAATGGTGGAAGGCGATGCTTCATCGGCGTCTTATTTCCTGGCCGCAGGCGCCATCGCCGGCGGCGAAGTGAAAGTCACCGGAGTTGGCCGTCTCAGCATTCAGGGGGATGTCAAGTTTGCCGATGCGCTGGCGGCCATGGGCGCCGAGATTGAATGGGGAGATGACTTTATTATTGCCAGGGGTAGCCAGCTCAAGGGCATAGATATGGACATGAACCATATACCCGACGCAGCAATGACCATAGCCACAGCTGCGGTATTTGCCAAAGGGCCGACCCGCCTCAGTAATATCTACAACTGGCGTATCAAGGAGACAGATCGTCTCAGCGCCATGGCGACAGAACTGCGTAAAATTGGTGCCGAGGTGGAGGAGGGTGAGGATTATATTCTGGTTAATCCACCGCTTGCGCCCAAGCATGCCGCCATCGATACCTATAACGACCACCGCATGGCCATGTGTTTTTCGCTGCTGGCATTTGCCGATTGCGGCGTCACCATCAATGACCCGGATTGCACCTCAAAAACCTTCCCGGATTACTTCCAACGCTTTGCGGCCTTGGCCTGTTAAGCGGCTGAATTTCGGGCTGTTGACAGCAGCGGCCCGAAATTGACCTTGAATTCAGCATACGGAAAGCATGCAGTTGATATATAATATTGGCCGCTCATTTTCGGTGAACTCATACTGTGTCCTCATGGAAGATGGCAATTACTGCGGAGGAATTTATGTCTGAACGGGCGCCTGTTGTCACAATTGACGGCCCAAGCGGTGCGGGAAAAGGCACTATAAGTCAGTTGCTTGCCAACAAACTTGGATGGAAACTGCTCGATAGCGGTGCCATATATCGAGTGCTGGCACTTGCCGCTATTCACCACGATGTGGAACTGGATAACGAAGAGGCCATCACCCTGTTGGCCGCGCATCTGGATGTACAGTTTCTGGCGGGAGCCGGAAATGAAGCCATAAAAGTGGTGCTGGAAGGCGAAGATGTCAGCCATGCCATTCGTACTCAGGAATGTTCTGACGCAGCCTCGAGAGTGGCGGCGTTTCCCCGGGTGAGAGAAGCCTTGCTCAGAAGGCAGCGTGCTTTCAGAGTTGCCCCTGGCCTTATAGCCGATGGCCGGGATATGGGAACCGTTGTTTTCCCGCATGCACCGGCAAAATTGTTTTTAACAGCCTCGGCTGAAGAAAGGGCCCAGCGGCGCTATAATCAGTTGCAGGACAAGGGCTTCGATGTTAATATCGAGCGTCTTTTAACCGAGATCCAGGAAAGAGATCACCGGGATATGAATCGCGCAGTTGCGCCTTTGGTGCCCGCAGAAGATGCCCTGGTGATAGACACTACAGGACTCGGGATTGAAACTGTGCTGGAGCTGGCGCTCAAGCACATAGTTGACAAGTTATCTGACGTCAGTCTTTGAGACTGGCGAGATAGGCATTCGCCACAGGGAAGAGGCGAGTTATTTTACTGACTCCACGTTCAGGATAGATACGTGGTTTATTACTTAAAGTTAATTAACATGACTGAATCTTTTGCTGATCTGTTTGAACAATCCCTTCAACAACTGGAATTCCGCCCAGGTTCTATCGTTCGTGGTACTGTAGTTGCCATCGAAAACGGTATGGTACTGGTTGACGCCGGTCTGAAATCTGAGAGCCCAATCCCAGCTGAGCAATTCAAAAACGCTCAAGGTGAACTGGAAATCGCCGTTGGCGACCAAGTTGACGTTGCGCTGGATAGCGTTGAAGACGGTTTCGGTGAGACTCAACTGTCTCGCGAGAAGGCCAAGCGCCACGAAGCCTGGATCGTTCTGGAAAAAGCTTACGAAGATGCTGAAACTGTAATCGGTGTCATCAATGGCAAGGTTAAAGGCGGTTTCACCGTTGAGTTGAACGGTATCCGTGCGTTCCTGCCTGGTTCTCTGGTTGACGTTCGCCCAGTACGCGATACTGCTCACCTGGAAAACAAAGAACTGGAATTCAAAGTTATCAAGCTGGACCAGAAGCGCAACAACGTTGTTGTTTCTCGTCGTGCTGTTATCGAATCTGAAAGCAGCGCTGAGCGTGATGCTCTGCTGGAAAACCTGCAAGAAGGTCAAGCAGTTAAAGGTATCGTTAAGAACCTGACCGACTACGGTGCATTCGTAGATCTGGGCGGTGTTGACGGCCTGCTGCACATCACCGACATGGCTTGGAAGCGTGTTAAGCACCCATCCGAGATCGTGAATGTTGGTGACGAAATCAACGTCAAAGTACTGAAGTACGATCGCGAGCGCACTCGTGTATCTCTGGGTCTGAAGCAACTGGGTGAAGACCCATGGCTGGAAATCAGTAAGCGCTACCCAGAAAACACTCGTCTGACTGGTCGCGTAACCAACCTGACTGACTACGGCTGCTTCGTTGAAATCGAAGAAGGCGTTGAAGGTCTGGTACACGTTTCTGAAATGGATTGGACCAACAAGAACATCCACCCATCCAAGGTTGTTAACCTGGGTGACGAAGTTGAAGTTCTGGTTCTGGACATCGATGAAGAGCGTCGTCGTATTTCTCTGGGTCTCAAGCAGTGCAAAACCAACCCATGGGAAGACTTCGCTAACCGTTATGCCAAGGGCGACAAAGTTACCGGTAAGATCAAGTCTATCACTGACTTCGGTATCTTCATCGGTCTGGACGGCGGTATCGACGGTCTGGTTCACCTGTCTGACATCTCTTGGAACGGTAGCGGCGAAGACGCTGTTGGCGAGTACAAGAAAGGCGACGAAATCACTGCAGTGGTTCTGTCTGTTGATCCAGAGCGTGAGCGTATCAGCCTGGGTGTTAAGCAGACTGAAGACGATCCATTCAACGCTTACCTGGCCGACAAGAAGAAAGGTACTATCGTAGTTGGTACTGTTACTGCTGTTGACGCCAAAGGTGTTACTGTTGAGCTGGCTGACACTGTTGAAGGTTACATCCGTGTATCTGACATCAGCCGTGACCGTGTTGAAGATGCATCAAGCGTCTACAATGTAGGTGACAGCGTTGAAGCCAAGTTCATGGGCGTAGATCGCAAGAACCGTGCAATCAGCCTGTCTGTACGTGCTAAAGACGAAGCTGAAGAAAAAGAAGTGATGGCTAACCTGAACAAGCAGGACGACGCTATCATGACTAATGCAATGGCTGAAGCGTTTAAGGCAGCTCGTAAGTAAGTGCCTGTAGTACAGGGGGCTAGCCCCCTGTTAGGTGACTGTGTTTGGCTTGATAATAGGGGTAGCTAGGATGACTAAATCCGAACTGATCGAAAAACTCGCCACTGGGCAGTCGCAACTGTCGGCGAAAGAAGTAGAAGGCGCCATCAAAGAGATGTTGGAGCAAATGGCGAAGACATTGGAAAGCGGTGATCGCATAGAGATCCGTGGCTTTGGCAGCTTTTCACTTCACTATCGTGCACCTCGCACTGGTCGTAATCCCAAGACGGGAACATCAGTCGAGTTGGATGGCAAGTACGTCCCGCACTTTAAGCCAGGCAAAGAACTGCGCGAACGCGTTGACGCTTATAACCGTTAATCGCTGTTGTATTAAAAGCCTCCGAAAGGGGGCTTTTTTATGTCTGGATCTTGGCTAAAGCTGGTCAGCTCAGTCAAATTACTGGATAATCAGAACATTGAAACGCGTTTATGGAGTGCAACGTGAAGTCATTTGTCGCAACCGTACTGGTGGCAATGCTGTTTGTAGTGGCACTGGTATTTGGCTCCCGCAATGAGCAGCTGGTCACCATCAGTTATTTTGTGGCACAGGGAGAGTTCCGCTTGCCTGTAGTGTTGGCCGTGGTATTTCTGGCGGGGTTTATCCTAAGTTGGATCATCGCCTTCTACTACATCATGAAGCTGAAACTGTCATTGCGTAATGCCCGCAAAAAGATCCAGACCTTAACTCAGCAGCAGGGGCAAGACGCCTAGTATGCTCGAACTTCTCTTTCTGTTGCTGCCTATTGCTGCGGCTTACGGTTGGTACATGGGCCGCCGCAGTTTGAGGCAGAAACAGAATTCAGCGCAAAAGAAACTGAGCCGTGACTACTTCACCGGGCTCAATTTTCTGCTCTCCAATGAGTCGGACAAGGCGGTCGATCTCTTTATCAGCATGTTGGATGTCGATGATGAAACCATAGACACTCATCTGTCGCTGGGTTCCTTGTTTCGCAAGCGTGGTGAGGTAGACAGATCCATTCGTATTCACCAAAACCTGATAGCAAGGCCCAATCTCGCCACAGAGCAAAGAGACATGGCGATGATGGAACTGGGCAAGGACTATATGGCCGCCGGGTTCTACGATAGAGCCGAGGAGATATTCCTTAATCTCGTCAGTCAGGACGATCACAGCGAAGAAGCTGAAACCCAACTGATCTCCATTTACCAAATCACCAAAGAGTGGCAGAAAGCGATTGATATCACCAAGCGCTTGCCACGTAAACGACAGCAGGGTCTGAAACCCGTTATCGCTCATTTCTATTGTCAACTGGCCGAGGAAGCCGGCGATGAAGCGGGAAAACTCAAGGGCTTTCAAGCGGCACTTAAGCAAGATTCTCAATGTGGCCGCGCCTTGTTGTCATTGGCCAAGACCTACCTGGATGCCGGGCAATTGCCTCAGGCCAAGCAGATGCTCAACCAACTGATTGACGCTGATGCCGAGCTTTTTGCCGATGCACTCGCTTGTGCCCGCCAGCTCTATCAAGAGCTCAATGATATCGACGGTTATCGCGAGCTATTGGCTCACGCGATAGATAAGGGCGCCGGTGCCTCGGTTGTGGTGGCATTGGCGCAACGCATGATTGAAGACGGCAACATCAAAGGCGCCGAAGACATGGTGATGGAAGCTCTCTATCGCCACCCCACCATGCGTGGGTTCCAGCACCTGATGCAGATGCATATCAAGCAGGCAGAGCAGGGGCAGGCACGAGATAGCCTGGCGATGCTGGAAAAACTGGTAGAACAACAAATAAGATTCCGTCCAAGTTACCGCTGTCGGGAGTGTGGTTTCCCGGCACACACCTTATATTGGCACTGCCCATCCTGCAAGAGCTGGGGCAGTATCAAGCGGGTGCGTGGCTTGGACGGTGAATAACCCTCAGATAACGGAGTAAAAATGACAGAGACACCTATTGTGGTCGCCTTGGACTTTGATAACAAATTCAAAGCATTGCAACTTGTTGATAAGTTGGATCCGTCTATGTGCCGCCTTAAGGTAGGCAAAGAGATGTTTACCCTGTTCGGGCCTCAACTGGTGAAAGAGATCCATGACCGAGGGTTTGATCTGTTTCTTGACCTGAAGTTTCACGACATTCCCAACACAGTGGCCAAGGCGGTCACTGCCGCCGCCGAAATGGGCGTCTGGATGGTGAATGTCCACGCCAGTGGCGGCCTCGCCATGATGGAAGCCGCCCGCCGAGCATTGCTGCCTTACGGGGATAACGCCCCCTTGCTGATTGCGGTTACTGTGCTGACTTCAATGAGCGACGATGAGCTCAAGCTTATTGGTGTTGCAGGCAGTGCTGAAGATCAGGTTCGCAGGCTGGCGCGCCTGACGCAAAAAGCCGGCCTCGATGGCGTGGTCTGCTCGGCCCGTGAGTCCAGTATGCTCAAGGCTGAACTTGGCACCGATTTCAAACTGGTGACCCCGGGCATTCGTCCGGCGGGCAGTGATGCCGGCGATCAAAAACGCATCATGACCCCGGCTGAAGCGATGGCGGCTGGCTCAGATTATCTGGTCATAGGTCGACCCATTACTCAAGCGGTCGATCCTTTGGCGACACTGCAGGCGATACATCAATCGCTGGCATAAACTTGTGACATACCGGCGACTCGCAGTATGGACCGGAATAACGAATGATCAGTGGATAGGAGAGAAGCTCAATGTTCGATTATCAGGGTAAGTATGTAGTGGTCGTCGGGGGTACCAGCGGCATTAACCTCTGTATCGCCAAGGCGTTCGCAGTTGCCGGTGCCCATGTGGCGGTTGCCAGCCGTAACCCGGAAAAAGTGGCAGCCGCGGTGGCGTTATTGAATGAAGCCAATCCACAAGGTCAACATCTGGGCCTGAGCTTCGATGTCAGGGATTTGCCGGCACTCGAGCAAGGCTTTGCCGTCTTGGCCCAGAGTTTCCCGCATATCGATGTGCTTGTCAGTGGCGCCGCCGGCAATTTCCCCGCCAGCGCCGCCAAGCTCAGTGCCAACGGTTTTAAATCTGTCATGGATATCGATTTGCTGGGCAGTTTTCAGGTGTTGAAGCAAGCCTATCCCATGCTTAAGCGCCCTGGCGCCAGCATTATTCAAATTTCGGCGCCGCAGGCGTATATTGCCATGCCGATGCAGATCCACGTTTGCGCCGCCAAGGCGGGCGTCGATATGTTGACCCGCACCCTGGCTTTGGAATGGGGGCCAGAGGGTATTCGGATAAACTCCCTGGTACCCGGGCCGATTGCCGGTACCGAAGGGTTCAATCGCCTGGCGCCGTCGGCGCAGTTGCAGCAACAGGTGGCCGAGAGTGTGCCGTTAAAACGCAACGGTGAGGGGGAAGATTTGGCCAATGCGGCACTCTTTATGGCATCGCCAATGGCTTCGTATATTACCGGAACCATATTACCGGTTGACGGCGGTTGGTCGCTTGGCGGTGCCAGTGCGGCAATGAGTCAGCTCGGGGCACTGGCAGCAAAGCAAGAATCAAGTAAGTAGCAAGAGAGAGATTATAAAATGGCAAACGCATTACAGGAACAGTTGCTCAAGGCGGGTCTCGCCAGCAAGCAAAAAGTTCGCGATGTCAAAACCCAAAAGAAACGTAACCGCAAGTCCAATATTGATGACGGCTCTGCTGAGCTGAAGGCGCAGATCGCTCAGCAGAAAAAGCAGCAGGCAGAAAAGGACAAGGCACTCAATGAACAACGCTTTGCCGAGGCCACAGAGAAAGGTCTGGTCCGTGGCCTGGTCACCGAAGTTAAGCAAAATGCGGTGGCGCTGCCGAAAGATGGCGAGATCAAGTTCAACTATACCCTGGAGAACAAGATATACCCCTTGTATATCAATGAAAAACTTCAGAGTCAGTTACTCGGTGGCCGCTTGGGGATAGTGCGAATTGAGCAAAGCAGCTATCTGGTGCCTCATAAACTCGCCGAGCGGGTTAATCTGTTGGTGCCGGCTTGGTGTGGCTATTTGTGGCAGGCCGAGAACAACGCCGCGCAAGTAACGGAAGAAGACGACCCTTACGCAGATTATGTCATTCCGGACGATCTTATGTGGTAAGGCGCTTATACCTACCGATTCGGTATAACGCTTGAAAGCCAAAGGCCTCCATAGGGAGGCCTTTGTTGTTTGTGCAGGTTTACCCGTCAGTCACGATACGTTTCACCATAGAAGCTCGCCAGCAGCAAAGCTTTCAGTTCACCTATCAAGGGATACCTGGGATTGGCGCCTGTACACTGATCATCAAAAGCATCTTCAGCCAGTTCATCGAGCTTATCCAGGAAATCGGCTTCTTTGACACCGGTTTCCTGAATCGAGGCCGGGATCCCCAAAGCCTGCTTCAACTGCTCGATTTTGGCTATCAAACGCTCGACTTTTTCGGCGTCACTCAGCCCAGCGTCTGTCAGCTTGAGGTGATCGGCAATGGCGGCATAGCGGCAGAGCGCCTTGGGTCTGTCATACTGGCTGAAGGCGGCTTGCTTGGTAGGCAGGTCGGTGGCGTTGAAACGGATGACATTGCTTATGAGCAGTGCATTGGCCAAACCGTGGGGCAGATGGAATTCGGCGCCCAATTTATGGGCCATAGAGTGACATATTCCCAAGAAAGCGTTGGCAAAGGCGATACCGGCAATAGTGGCGCCGTTGTGCACTTTTTCGCGGGCAATCGGCGCCGCTGCGCCTTCTTCATAGGCTTTGGGCAGGTGCTCAACCAGAAGACTCAAGGCCTGCAATGCCTGACCGTCACTGTACTCGTTGGCCATCACGCTGACATAGGCTTCCAAGGCATGGGTAATGGCATCGATACCACCAAAGGCTGTCAGGGATTTGGGCATATCCATCACCAGGTTGGGATCCACAATTGCCATATTGGGGGTCAGCTCATAATCGGCGATGGGATATTTGGCACCTGTCTTCTCATCGGTCACCACGGCAAATGGCGTGACTTCAGAGCCGGTTCCTGAAGTGGTGGGGATAGCCACCATCTTGGCCTTGCGCCCAAGTTTGGGGAACTTGTAGATACGCTTGCGAATATCCATGAAGCGCAGCGCCAGATCGGCAAAGTCCACCTGAGGATGTTCATACATCACCCAGATGATCTTGGCGGCGTCCATGGGTGAGCCGCCACCAAGGGCTATGATCACATCCGGTTGGAAGCTCTCGGCCACCTTGGTTCCGGCGCGAACCACAGCCAGGGTAGGATCGGCCTCCACTTCATAAAACACCTCGGTATCCAGCCCCAAGCCTTTGAGGATTTTGATGGTTTCATCGCAGTAGCCGTTATTGAACAGAAACTTGTCTGTCACTATCAAGGCGCGGCGTTTGTCGGCCAACTCTTCCAGTGCTATGGGTAGGCTGCCGCGGCGGAAATAGATGGAAGATGGAAGCTTGTGCCACAACATATTCTCGGCCCTCTTGGCGACGGTTTTCTTGTTGATAAGGTGACTCGGACCCACATTCTCCGAAATGGAGTTGCCGCCCCAGGAGCCACAGCCCAGGGTGAGGGAGGGCGCCAGTTTGAAGTTATAGAGATCGCCGATCCCGCCTTGAGATGCCGGGGTGTTGATCAGAATTCGAGCGGTTTTCATTCGCTCACCGAAACGCTTGACCCGCTGCACCTGGGTATCCTGGTCGGTATAGAGCCCAGAGGTATGGCCGATACCACCGAGTTTCACCAAGGCATCGGCCTTATCCAGCGCCTCGTCAAAGTCTTTGGCGCGGTACATACCAAGCAGCGGCGAAAGCTTTTCATGGGCGAAGGCTTCGGCTTCAGTTATTTCATCCACCTCACCGATCAGTACCTTGGTCCAGTTCGGTACACTGAAGCCGGCCATTTCGGCAATGCGCGCGGCACTCTGGCCAACAATGGCGGCGTTGAGGGCGCCGTCTTTGAGAATAACCTGTTTCACCGCAAGGCATTCTTCGTCACTGAGCAGATAGCCGCCGTGATGGGCGAAGCGCTCCCGCACCGCCTGATAGATGCTGTCGAGCACTACTACCGCTTGTTCGGAGGCGCACACCACACCGTTATCGAAGGTTTTTGACATCAGGATGGAGGCCACAGCCCGTTTGATATCCGCGGTTTCATCGATAACCACAGGTGTGTTACCTGCGCCGACACCGATAGCCGGTTTCCCGGAAGAGTAGGCGGCCTTCACCATACCCGGGCCGCCGGTGGCCAGTATGAGATTTATCTTTTCGTGGGTCATCAGATGATTGGATAGTGCGACACTGGGTTCATCTATCCAACCTATAATGTCCTCGGGAGCCCCGGCCTTGATGGCGGCATCCAGTACTATTCGGGCGGCCGCGACTGTGGATGCCTTGGCCCTGGGATGTGGGGAGAACACTATGGCATTACGGGTTTTCAGGCTGATAAGCGCCTTGAAGATAGCAGTGGAGGTAGGGTTGGTTGTCGGTACTATGCCGCAGATGATCCCCACGGGCTCGGCGATAGTGATGGTGCCGAAGGTATCGTCTTCTTCCAGAATGCCGCAGGTCTTTTCATCCTTGTACTTGTTGTAGATATACTCGGAAGCAAAGTGGTTTTTAATCACTTTGTCCTCCAGCACTCCCATGGAGGTTTCGGCGGCGGCCTGTTTCGCCAGCACAATTCTGGCATCGGCGGCAGCCAGCGCTGCAGCGCGAAATATTTTGTCGACTTGCTGCTGACTGAAGCCGGCGAATTTCGTCTGAGCCTGGCTGACTCTTTCCAGTAGCAGATCCAGTTCCTCGGTATTGGTGACTTTCATAATCAGTTTCCCGTAAAAAAATTTAACAAAGACTCATCTTGGTTAAACTCTCTCACATGAAATAAAATTACAACCAAACGGCGTTGTTATCTGTGATCTTGGCCACAGGCATGGCGTTTTATGTAATTCAACAACGTTGGATCTCATCCAGGAGCGAAAAACAACTTTGCATTAGTGTCGACTATACTGCAGCTTTGGCTGCACTGATATTACGAAAATTTATTCGAAGTTGTGACCGAGAATAGAAAATCTCATTTCTGGGGTTTGTTAACTTAGGGTAGAGTATGCACCGTCTCAAGCTACTGTTTCCCGGTGAGTTCCCTACACTGGAAGGATACGAAATTGGATTTGACCCTGTACGTTAAATTTTTCCTCGGACTGGTGGCTATCATCAACCCGGTGGGCCTGTTGCCGGTATTTGTCAGCCTCACCAGTCACCAGACTGAGGCTGAGCGTAATCATACTGCCAAAATATCCAACTTTGCCGTGGTGGTGATCCTCCTGGTTACCACAGTGGCGGGTCAGTATATATTGAATATGTTCAGTATTTCGCTGTCGGCATTCCGAATTGCCGGCGGTACACTGATTGCCATCATCGCCATGTCCATGTTGCAGGGAAAGCTGGGCGAGGTGAAACGCAATCAGGAAGAGGACAGGGAAGCCTCGGCGATGGAATCGGTTGCCGTGGTGCCGCTGGCTTTGCCGCTAATGGCCGGCCCGGGGGCTATCAGCTCAGTCATCGTCTTTGCCGCGGAGCATAAAGGCCTGGCCAATCTGCTGGCCATGTCGGTGACTGTGGCCCTGTTTGGTCTGCTCAGCTTTGCATTGTTCAGAATGGCTTCGGTTATCAATAAGCTCCTCGGCAAGACAGGGATTAACGTGATCACCCGTCTGATGGGACTCTTGATGCTATCCATCGGCATAGAGGTGATAGCTGCCGGCTTCAAGGGATTGTTTCCCAACTTACTGGGATAAAATAAAGCGCCTTCGGGCGCTTTATTTTTAGTAGGTTGCGACGATTGTTCATCAGTAATTCTGGCTCAAGTCTATGATGGCACCGCCCTTGGGGCTGAACAGTTGTTGATGCAGCCTGGCGGCAAACTCATCTGTCATTCCCGAGATATAGTCTGCTATCACTCTGTGGCTGTTTTCCCCCTTGCAGTTGGCCTGTTGCCAGCGTGATTGGGTATTGTGGGGCAGGAGCCTCAGAGGATCCGAAGCAAAGGCTTCAAACAGCTCCATCACTATCTGTTGGCCCTTGTACTCCAGCATCTGGATCTCGGGCTTACGCACCACATATTTGAGGACAAACTGTTTCAGCAGCTCCAGCAGCTCGGCAAAGGCCGGTTCCAACTTGGCATTGAATCTGAGCAAGGGTTCGGCAAAGTCCGGGTTCTCGTCGATTTTGATGGCGGTTACCAGCGCATTGACCAGGGTCCCTATGGCATCCTTGCGCAAGTGATGTTTGCGGGAAAACAGCTTGAGCTCAATATTCCCGAGCTGGCTTTGGATCCACTCATCTTCAATGGCCTGTAGCGGAGCACGCATATCCTCTTGCCAATTCGAGCCGGTGACTATCCCCATTACTATGGCATCTTCGAGATCGTGCACCGCATAGGCGATATCATCGGCCAGCTCCATAATGGTGCAGTCGAACGACTTGAAGTGAGTGCGTCGGTGCAGTCCTTCCCCAGGGCTGTAATGACTGAGAAAGCTCTGCTTGTCTTTACTGTCCAGCGGCTCAAGTACCCAATCGAGGATAGCTTCATCATCATCGAAAACCCCTTTCACCGGCGGCCATTGGCTCGGCCTTAACTGACGATAGTGACTCAGTTCCGGCTGAGGTCTATCCACTTTCAGTGTGCGTACCGGCGCCGGGTATTTGAGTACACCGAGCAGGGTGCGCCGGGTCAGGTTCATGCCAAAGTGTTCGGTATAGGGTTCGAGCCGGGTAAGGATTCTGAAGGTTTGACCATTGCCTTCAAAGCCGCCGTGCTCACGCATCATGTAGTTGAGCGCCACCTCGCCGCCATGGCCGTAGGGTGGGTGACCTATATCATGGGCCAGGCATAGGGCTTCGAGCAGGCTCATGGAGTCGAGCAAAAAGGCCATTTCGGGATAGTGCTGCTTCAACTGGGCGGCAATGCCAGTGCCTATTTGCGAGACTTCCAGTGAGTGGGTCAGGCGGGTGCGGTAAAAGTCGTTCATGCCCACCCCAAGCACCTGAGTCTTGGCCTGTAAGCGCCGAAAGGCGGCAGAGTGCAGAATTCTGGCTCTGTCTCTCTGATAGGGACTGCGATTATCGTCTCGGCGCTGACTGTTATTGGGCTCGCGCCTGGCTTGCCAGTGGGCTTGGCTCATAATCTCTCCTGCTAGAGCAGTTGATTGATTTCATCCAGATCCAGGGTGAAACTGGGAATAAAATGCTCGCGAAAATACGCCACTGCCGGGTCGGGGTTGGCATCCAGCATGGTTTCGAGTCGCTTGCGGGCACTGTTGAACTCGTTGTTTCCGGCGCGTTTTTCTTCGAGACACTTGAGATAAGCGCACAGCGTATCGGCGGACTTGACCAACTTGCGATGGCTGAGCTCGGCGCTATCACTGATAAACAGCGAGCGGTAATCATCACGAAACTCTTCAGGCACCATCTCCAGCAGCCTGGCTTCGGCTATGGCTTCAATCTTCTTGTATTCGGCCTCTATCTCGGCATTGAAGTATTTGACCGGGGTGGGCAGATCGCCGGTAAGAATTTCACCGGCATCGTGAAAGATGGCCAGGGTCGCGGCGCGATCGGGCGAATATTGGCCATTGAACTTACGGTTACTGATGATGGCCAGCGCATGGGCCACCATGGCAACCTGCAATGAATGTTCCTGCACATTCTCGGGGCGGACGTTATACATCAAAGGCCAACGCTGAATTAACTTCATCCTGGCCAGGTGGGCAAAAAGGTGACTCATACAACTTCCTTTGGTAGCTAAGTTTTTTGCTCGTTTCCCTTACTTTACCTCAGTGGTTAAAGGCTGTCAGTGCCGGGCGGGGATAAAAAAGCCGCCTCGATGGGCGGCTGGCATTGTGTTATTGGCGGTAGTACTCAAGGAAGTCACCGAAGGCGAGCAGGGCCCGTTGTAAGTCTTCCTTATGAGGCAGGAACACCACTCGCAGGTGATCCGGCTCCGGCCAGTTAAAGGCGGTGCCCTGTACCAAGAGAATTTTCTTCTCTTTCAGTAGATCCAACACCAGGCGCTCATCGTCCCTGAGACCGAAACGCTTGCTGTCGAGGCGGGGGAATGCATACATGGCGCCCTTGGGTTTCACCACACTCACACCGGGAATTTGATTGAGCAGCTCATAACAGATATCCCGCTGCTGAGTCAGGCGGCCATCGATGGCGGTAAGCTCATTGATACTCTGATAACCCCCCAATGCGGTTTGAATCGCATGCTGATTGGGCACGTTGGCGCAAAGGCGCATAGAGGAGAGCATCTCCAGCCCTTCAATATAGCTGCGCGCCGCCTTGAGGTTGCCGGATAGCATCATCCAACCGACCCGGAAACCAGCAGCCCTATAGGCTTTGGAAAGTCCATTAAACGTCACGGTGAGAATATCGTCCGACAGGCTGCAGGCCGGGATATGCACAGCGCCATCGTAAAGAATTTTGTCATAGATCTCATCGGCAAACAGTATGATGGAGTGCTGCCGACACAGCTCAACAATCTCCAGCAACAGCTCGCGACTGTATACGGCCCCGGTTGGATTGTTGGGGTTGATAATCACAATTCCGCGGGTTCTTGGGCCAATCTTGCTCTTGATATCCTCAAGGTCGGGAAACCAGTCGGCCGCTTCATCGCAGCGATAGTGGCGCGCCTTGCCGCTGGCCAGGTTAACCGCCGCGGTCCACAGTGGATAGTCAGGGGAGGGAACCAACACCTCATCATCGGTATTGAGTAGCCCCTGCATGGCCATCACAATCAATTCGGAAACACCATTACCTATATAGATATCTTCGATATCGACACCGAAGATCCCCTGGGACTGGTAATGCTGCACTATCGCCTTGCGGGCAGAGAACAAACCTTTGGACTCACAATACCCTTGGGCCGATGGCAGGTTGAGGATAACGTCACGAACTATCTCTTCCGGGGCTTCAAAGCCAAAGGGGGCCGGGTTACCTATATTGAGCTTAAGAATACGATGACCTTCATCCTCCAACCGACGCGCTTCTTTATGTACCGGCCCTCGAATATCGTAACAAACACTGTCGAGCTTATTGGATTTGATGATTGGCCGCATTACTACCTCGAAACTGGCTGATATGAAAGAGTTTAACCTTCGGCACAATACCTAATTTCAAGCGCCTTAGAAAGAGGGGTAAAGCCAAATTTTGTATTTGCGGCAGAACTTTCATCTTTAAAAGCAAAAAAATACGCATGATAAAAAGATAAAAACTCTGAGTTTGTTGCAAAATTAAGTTTGAAGGACTGCTTTGAGTGCTAAGGAATAGCAGTTATCACAAAGTCGCCTTAGGAAGGTGCGAACAAGTCCCATGTGTGCTCTGCGTCGGCTTACAGACCTGGATGCAAGGCGTGGTTCGCAGCAAATGGCCCTAGTCCTTTGCAAGAAGCACAACACAGCAGGCAGGCTTGTAAGCCACGCCCTTCGGGGCTTTCACAGCAACCGGCTCTCTGCGTTATCTGACTTTGACAGGCCCCGGCATGCCTTCAGTCAGATGCCTTGAACGCCAATTGCTGTGCAAGCCAGAGTGCCACGAGGACTTATTCGCACCTTCCTTTACCTTCTTTGAAATAAAAAGGCAGTTTAACTGAATGCTTATATGCAAATGCATGCAAAAAAGCATAAAAATGACATGTAAAACCCTTTGAATCATATGATGTTTTTTTTGGAATCGCCCGCAAGGTCAAAATTTGCACTGACTGACTCAATTTATGGTTGACTCATATCCAGTTGCGCATTATTTTCTGCGCGATGTTTTTAGCAAGGCTCCAACAAAAGCGACCAGTTGTTACTGTCCGTCTGGCGGAAAGCCGTAAATAAAGCAGTTGTTTTGGTGGTGTCTTCAACACCCCACATGACTTTATAGGGCCGCAAGGCCATCTTTTTGAGGACCTAAGTGCATGTCTGAGCCGACAGCGTTAAGTCTTGTTCCCCCCATAGTTGTATTGGTGCTGGCCATTTGGCTGCGTCGTCCCATCCTGGCCTTAATCATAGGTGCCGTCAGCGGGCTATTGCTTCTTGACCCCAGTCAGGTGCTGAACAGCTTTGCCGATATCTCTCTCAAGGTGATGGCCGATGAGACCATAGGTTGGTTAATCCTGGTGTGTGGCAGTTTCGGTGCCCTGATAGCCTTGTTGGTGCGCACAGGTGGCGCCTTGGCCTTTGGCCGTAAAGCGCTAAAACTCGCCAAAGGGCCACGCTCATCTCTGCTGATGACCTTTGTGCTAGGCCTGGTGATCTTTATTGATGATTACCTGAATGCACTCACAGTCGGCGAAACCATGAAACGGGTTACAGACAGGTTCAAGATTTCCCGAGAGATGCTGGCCTATGTGGTTGACTCCACCGCAGCGCCGGTATGTGTGTTGGTGCCGCTATCCACCTGGGCGGTGTTTTTCGGCGGACTTCTGGTCAACAACGGTGTGGCCGCCGAAGGCGAGGGGATCCAAATTTATATGCAGGCGATCCCTTATATGTTTTACGCCTGGTTGGCGGTTGCCATGGTGCTGCTGGTCATCCTTGGCATAGTACCGGCCATAGGACCAATGAAAAAGGCGCAGCTCGCGGCGGCGGCCGGCAATCCGGCCAAAGAGCAGATAGATCTGGATGAAGTTCAGACTTCAGATGAATATGCCGTGCGCGCCATGGAGGAGGAGTTTGAGCAGGCCGACAAGCAAGGTAAGCTGCATAACTTCCTGGTGCCAATTTTGCTGTTGGTTGGTTTTACCGTTTACTTTGATATCGATGTCTGGAAAGGCTTGTTGGCAACACTGGTGATTACCCTGCCATATTACGCGGTGCAGCGTTTGATGCCCTTGTCCGAGATGATGGATCAGATGATAGATGGCTTCAAGAGCATGCTGCCGGCCATAGGCACGGTTATCGCCGCCTTTGTGTTTAAGGATGTTTGCGACCAACTGTTGCTGCCTCAATATGTGATTGAGTCCCTGAGTCCCTTTATGACGCCAAAACTCTTGCCTGCAGTGGTGTTTGTGGCCATGGCAATTCTGGCCTTTGCCACCGGGTCCAGCTGGGGGATTTTTGCGGTGACCATTCCTATTGTAATGCCGCTGGCTCAATCTGTGGGGGCTGATATACCGCTGGTGATAGGTGCCTTGCTGTCGGCTTCATCTTTTGGTAGCCAGGCTTGCTTCTACTCGGACTCCACCGTTCTGGCGGCGCAAGGGTCGGGCTGTAACCTGGTAAGCCATGCGGTGACCCAGTTACCCTATGCCTTGATAGCAGCAGTACTTACCTTTATTGGCTTTATCATAGTCGCATGATTAGTCGCATGATTAGTTGAATGACGGCTGTTTCAAAGCCTGAGCCTACCAACAAAAATCCCCAAGGTTATCCGCGGGGATTTTTTTCAACGGTTGCCGCAAGAAGCCATCAATAAAAGCGGATGCAAAAGGTTCAATAGCTCGACATATCAAACGCTTCTCGGCAGTATTGTGAATAACGATACAGGGAATTTGCCTTCTATGGTGTTTGTAAGTGAGTACCACAAGACTTAAGGACAGAGCTGCATGCATATATTCTTTGCCATTACTGCACTACTGTTATTACTCATAACACCTCTAAGCAGTAACAAGAGCCGTTGGTTTACCCCATCACCTCGCCAGGCTATGGCTTTTATCAGCGTTCTTTGGCTAATTGTCTGGGGCTGCTCTGCAATTTTCAAAACTATACTTCCCGATGCTTCAGGCTCAGGTGTGATAAGTGCTATTGCAGGCTTGGTACTGGTTATTTTGCTTATTTTTGCCGGTATCTTAATGATCACCCGGATGGATGGAAAACACAGTGCCAAACGAAGTGCGGCACTTAAGGTTTTTCGCGCCAAACAGCGGCAAGATTATGGTCAAACCCCTTTGATTGAACATTTTAATGTTACTCAAAACCAGGATACTGCAGGTCAGCTCATCTCCTTAAACGCGGAGATCGTTTTTAAACGCGATCCCTTAATTGAAGACCACAACATTAAGATAATTGTCTTTGTGGATACCAATAGCCAGACTCAAGGGGCTTCCCTTTATGAAAATGTACTCTTCTCATCCCGCATGGCACTCCAGTGCCAGTCGGAAAGTTCACTCGTCTACCAAGTGGAGATAGAGGCTGCAGAGATAAGGAACGAGCTGAACCGAATAAGAGGCAGGTTGAAAGACTGTTCAAATGAAGAGTTAACGGGGAAGGATGAGAGTGATATCAAACTCGACTACTCTGTGTATGTAATCGGTCCTGATTATATTACGGAGCTAGCTGAGAAACCCGGTATATGCTTTACCTCTTTGTCTGATGAGGCGCTCGCTTTGCGGGACTATTATCCGGGAGGCTCCCCCTATGAAGCAGCTTACCCTGCCTTATCGAATGAGAAGTTAATGCTCAATACCCGTTTACGACTGACAAACCAATAACAAGATGTGTTTTTTACGGTACAAAAAAGCCAGCAACGATGCTGGCTTTTACAAAGGAGGGCGATTTAATTAAACGCGCTTCTTGAATTCACCGGTGCGGGTATCGATTTCAATCTTGTCGCCTTCTTTAACGAAGTCGGCAACCATCACCTTCAGATCTGTACCTACGATAGAAGCAGGCTTCATTACCTTACCTGAGGTATCACCACGGGCGGCAGGTTCAGTGTAACCTACTTCGCGAATGATAGTGGTAGGCAGTTCTACAGAGATGGCTTTGCCTTCGTAGAAAGTGACCTGACAGATCTCTTCCATGCCATCAACTATGTAGTTGATGGCATCACCCATGTTTTCGGCTTCAACGTCATACTGGTTGAAGTCTGAGTCCATAAAGACATACATAGGATCAGCAAAGTAAGAGTAGGTGCACTCCAGGCGCTCGAGCTGAATATCTTCCAGCTTGTCGTCAGCCTTGAATACAGTTTCAGTGCCGGAACCTTGCAGCAGGTTCTTCAGCTTCATCTTTACCACAGCAGCGTTACGGCCGGATTTGTTGAACTCGGTCTTGAGTACAACCATAGGGTTGCCGTCAACCATGATAACGTTACCTGCGCGGACTTCCTGAGCAGTCTTCATTACGTATGTTCCTATATAAGCGGTTTTTCAATTCAGCGCAGAATCTTAGCGGGTTTTGGCCATTAGCACTAGCCTGTTTGCCAGATCTGCTTCATTTATTGCTTCAGCCGGCCATTTTTTTGCGTGTTGCATCAATGTCGGCATGGCAGAATTCAGTGCCAGCCAGCTTTGGCTGGCTTGGGCTCCCTGGTCGCAGTTGAACGCGGTATTCAGCGTTCGCCAGGTTTGGGCGACAAGGGGAGGCAGATTATCGCAGTATCGTGCCATAAAAGCATCCAATTTTACCAGATGTGCTTGTTCTTCCTGCTGATAGATATGCCAGATAAAAGGTTTGCCAGCCCACTGAGCTCTTAAAAAAGAGTCTTCCCCGCGAACTATGTTGAAATCGCAACTCCACAACAGCCGATCATAGCCATCTTGATCTGTCATCGGCAGGACTTGCACCTTGAGTGCGCCGCGACTGAAACTCTGGCCTGCTTGCCAACTGACAGGATCTTGCCAGTCGACTTTGGGTCCTGAATCCTGGTTAAATTGCTCAAGCAAAGGCGCGATACAACCTAAGCTGCGCCCCTTGGGGACTAACAGTTGTACCCGCCGCTCACTTTGCTGCCAAAGTTCCAGCAACGCCGGCAAGGCTTGGGTCTCGTAGCTGAACAGGCTAATGAGGTAATCATCAGTGCCAATATCACTAAGCCCCATCTTTGCCAAGTGTGCCATGGCGTGTTCAGGCTTTGCTTGCCAGGCATCACGCTCGCTAAACAGCGACTGCTCGCAGATGAGTCCGCCTGACTTTGGGGTAAAGCCCGGAAAGAAAAAGGTCTTCTTGACCCCTTTGAGCGCCGGCGAACTGAGACCGTGGCAATCATCTATCCAACTCTCGGCGCTGAGATAATCCAGATTTATCCATTTCGGTGCCTTGGCAAGCTCAGGCAGGCTTGTCAGCACTTCCGAGGGCAAGTCGCAAGCAAAGGCTTCTATCAATACTTCGCCCGGTTGCCAGGCTCGGGGTAGGGGAGACAGCCAATGGATGACTTCAACACCACCAAAGTGTTGACTGACAAGGGCCGGGTTTAACTCGGGTAAAATGTGCGTAAAGCTGTTGAGGTCATCGACCCACAAACGTACCTTAATGCCATATTCGCCGGCCAGCTGCCGCGCCAGGCGCCAGGTAACGCCTATGTCGCCATAGTTGTCCACCACAGTACAGAAGATATCCCAATGACGCAGATTATCGGCTTGCATCTTGTTTCTGTTTCCTGAGTAATAGCCAATAAAAAGGCGGCCATATAGGCCGCCGGAGAGTTACCGGGGAGCGAATATCAGTCTTCCAGCTCGGCCAGACACATCTCTTCGTAAATCTGTTTAACCCAGGCGTCGACACGCTCTTCGGTCAATTCGGGCTGGCGGTCTTCATCTATACCCAGACCAACAAAATGCTTGTCGTCAACCAGCCCTTTAGAGGCTTCGAAGTTGTAGCTGTCAGTCGGCCAATGGCCAATGACTATTGCGCCGCGCTCTTCAACGATATCTCGGACCATACCCATGGCATCGAGGAAGTACTCGGCATAGTCTTCCTGATCGCCGCAACCGAAAATGGCCACCAGCTTATCGGTAAAATCAATCTGCTCCAGCTCAGGGAAGAAGTCATCCCAGTCACATTGAGCTTCACCATAGTACCAGGTTGGGATCCCGAAGATCAGCAGGTCGTATTCGGCGATCTGCTCTTTGGTGCTCTTGGCGATATCCTTCACCTCAACCATCTTCTTGCCCAGTTTCTTCTGGATCATCTTGGCTACAGCTTCGGTGTTACCTGTATCGCTACCGAAAAAAAGACCTACAGTTGCCATTGTCTTTCCTTTAATGTCTAGTTCGCTATTTACTTCGATCTTTCCTGACAGGGGCTAACCTAGCTGCTCCTGAAGGATCAATTCTATTAACTGGCTGCGGCTGATGTTACTGGCCAAAGCCTTCTCATTCAAGGCGTCATATAAATCTTGTGACACTTTTAACTCTATTCGTTTCAGACCCTTCGCCCGATCCCGCATGATCTGGTTACGTTTATTCACCTTGAGCTGCTGCTCGCGGGGCAGAGGATTGCTTCTGGGCCGTCCGCGGCGCTTTTCAGTGGCAAAAAGGTCTATGGTTGTTCTATCTGTTGCTTCTTTTGCCATTTGAAATCTGATGTTTAACCTATACCTGAGCCTTCCCAGGTCATTTGAATTATCCCCTTGGCAACAAAGCCTGCACAGCCAAGGAAGAGTACCAACCAAACAATGAAGCGACCAAACTTGGGTACGTTACCCTGATTGAGTACATCCCTGATGGCCATACCGATAAAAAAGAAAATTGCTGCGAAAAACAGATCCAGTCCAACGGCTTCTATCTGTTGCATATACTGGTTCAACACGCTGCAGCCTCCCGGTGTTCCCTAGCCAAAAAGAGGCGCGAATATAGCATATTGGTTCAGGGGCTGCTACCGCATTTACCCTCAGCAAGGGCTTGGATATTAATCGTTACTGTCAATGAAGTCGGACACTATACGGTTGAATATCGCCGGTTTCTGGGCGTGTAGCCAATGCCCGCACCCCTCCAGGGTCTTGGCTTTGACCTTAGGAAACTGAGCCACAATCTCTTCTTTGTAAGCGGCGGTCACATAGTTTGACTCGCTGCCCCGGATCATCAAGGTGGGCCCTTGATAGCTAAGTTGGCCACCGCAGCGCTCAGGGCCATTATGCCAACCTATGATAGCCGGATAACTGTCAATCAGCCCTGGCAGATTCATCTTCCACTCAAAGCCGGATTCGCCGCGGCGCAGGCTCTTGAGCAAAAACTGCGCCGTCGCCTCATCGATCTCATGATTCAAAAGATGTGCCAGCGCCTGACGTCTGTCTTTAATATCCAAAGGCATGCTGCTTAGGCCGGCAAACACTTTTTCATGTCTCGGCGAGTAGGCCACAGGCGCGATATCGGCGGCGGTCAATGACTGTACCCGCTGCGGATAAGCCAGCGCGGTGGCCATAGCAATCTTACCGCCCATGGAATGGCCCACCAGATGCACCTTGTCTATAGCCAGTTCATCAAGCAGAGACACAAGCGCTTTTGCAAGCCCAGGATAGTCCATTTGCGGCCAATGTTCGCTCTGACCATGATTGGGGCAGTCTATCCTTATTACCCGATGATTTTGCTCAAGCAGAGCCCCGAGTGATTTGAGATTGTCCAAATCACCGAATAAGCCATGGATCAGCAACACCGGACTACCGCTTCCGGTCGAAACAAAGTGCATACAGCCCCCTCACAGTGAGTTTGTTGCCAGTATTTCAGCAGGGGGCAAATTCTGCGACAAAGGTCAGTATTTGACAAGGATGGATGCGGATTTAACACTGGCTTTGACTGCTTTTTCAACAAATTGGCTGTGCAAGTCATAGGTTTGTAACTCTATTCTCGCATTTTGATGGATTGAGCCTTCCACCGCTGGCGAGTTATGGCATACTTTGAGCCAAATCGCAGCCGCGCCCCAGATGTGCTTTGATGGCAATGTCATGGCGGCTGCATAGAACAAGTTGAAACTAAAGGAATCGGGCCATGAAATATATTGAGGTGGATGAGGAACTGTATCGCTTTATTGCCGGGAAAACCGAAAGGATAGGCGAAAGCGCATCGGATATTCTTCGTCGACTGCTGGGCTTGGATGTGACAGCCGTTGAACCCAAGGCACCGGTTGAACTCAGCCAGCCAAGCATGGAGCAGGGTTATCGTCCCAATACATTACCCGAGGCCGAGTCAACCCTGGACTTTGACAACCTGTTTAGCAGTGCGGCTATCGAAGCCCAAAAGGGGGCTGTTGGACGTTTTCTGTTTGCCCTCGAATGTCTCTATAACCAGGATCAGCAAGGATTTGAGCAGGTACTGCAGGTTCAGGGGCGTGATCGCCTCTATTTTGCTACCTCGAAGGAAGCCTTGCTTAAGGCCAGTAAATCGGCCAACCCCAAAGAAGTCGGCAGCAGTGGTTTTTGGGTAACCACCAATAACAACACTGCCAAGAAGCACACCATTTTGTCTGAAGTGTTGGAAAAGATGGGCTGCGACGGCGACAAGGCCAAAGAGATAGCCGATAAGGCACTGCCACTTAAGGCATAAATCTTTATTCCAACATCCGCCATCAAGGAGCACTATTTTGGCTATTCATGAGCGGGCCGGTAAAAGGGCCATGCAGAAGGATCTGGTTAATATTCCGCGGCTGATGAGCCATTATTACCGAATTGTCCCCAACTGTGATGACCCGGCCCAAAGGGTGTGTTTTGGCACCTCGGGGCACAGGGGCAGTTCCTTCAGCGGCAGCTTCAATCAAAACCATATCTGGGCCATTACCCAGGCAGTGGTAGATTACCGCCAATCCCAGGGGATTGAGGGTTCACTCTATCTGGGCATGGACACCCATGCCTTATCTGAAGCGGCTTATATTTCGGCCATCGAAGTCTTGCTGGCCAACAATGTAAAGTTGGTGGTGCAAGAGAGCCAGGGCTTTACGCCTACGCCTGTCATTTCCCATGCCATAGTTAGCGCAAACCGAAATGCCGCCGAGCTCAGCGATGGCATTATTATTACCCCGTCCCACAATCCACCTCAGGATGGCGGAATTAAGTACAATCCGCCCCATGGTGGGCCGGCAGAAGGTGAGATTACTGCCTGGATTGAGCAGCGAGCCAATGACTATCTCAAGGCACAGCTGGAAGGGGTCAGGAAACTCAACTACGGCGTAGCCGTCAGTATCGGACTCATCAAGGAAACCGATCTTATAGAGCCCTATGTTGCCGATCTCGCCTCTGTAGTAAATATGCAAGCCATCAAAGATGCCGGCGTTCGCATAGGTGTCGACCCTCTGGGCGGCTCAGGCATCCATTACTGGCCACATATTGTCCGCCGTTATGGCGTGAATATCACAGTGGTCAACGACCGGGTCGATCCCAGCTTCGGCTTTATGCCACTGGATAAAGACGGCAAAATCCGCATGGACTGCTCATCGCCTTTTGCCATGGCAGGCCTGCTTAAGCACATGGATGAGTTCGATATCTGCCTTGGGAATGATCCCGACTACGACAGACACGGGATAGTCTGCCCAGAGACAGGTTTGATGGACCCCAACCACTTTTTGGCGGTGGCGATAGATTACCTGCTGGAGCACAGACCCGACTGGCCGCAGACGCTGCAAATTGGCAAGACCTTGGTTTCCAGTGGCATGATAGACAAGATAGTTGCCTCACACGGTCGCAAGCTTTGTGAAGTGCCGGTTGGTTTCAAGTGGTTTGTCAGTGGTTTGAGTGAAGCCAGCCTGGCCTTTGGCGGCGAAGAAAGCGCCGGCGCCGCCTTCCTTCGACGTGACGGCACAACCTGGTGCACGGACAAAGACGGTTTTATTCTCGGGCTGCTGGCCGCTGAAATCCTCGCCGTAACCGGCAAAAACCCAGCCGAGCGTTATGCAGAACTGGCTGCGATACACGGTCATTGCTTCTACAAACGGATAGACAGCCCCATCAATGCCAAGCAAAAGGCGCGCTTTGCCACCCTCAATGCAGATACCCTGGGGGCAGAGACTTTGGCCGGAGACAAGATTAAGGCGGTACTGACCAAGGCCCCCGGCAATGATGGTGCCATTGGCGGTATTAAGGTGCTAACCGACAACGGCTGGTTTGCCGCCAGACCTTCAGGTACTGAGGCACTCTATAAAATTTACGCCGAAAGCTTTGTCAGCGAGCAGCATCTGCAGCAGATACTGGAACAGGCGAGAGCTCTGATAACCAGCGCCCTAAAAGGCAAGCCGAACTGAGCTTAAGAGATTGCCAATTCAGTAAAAAAGCGCAGCCGTGAACACAGTTGCGCTTTTTTATTTCCGGGGATCAATATTCAAGATGGCAACTGGGCAAGTTATTCTTCTGGATATAATCCTGATGATATTCTTCCGCACGATGAAACTGTTTCACTGGAACAATTTCCGTCACTATGTGCCGCTGACCCCACTTACCACTACGAGCCAACGCCAGTTTTGAGGCCTCAGCCTGCTCCTTCTGCTCTTTGCTATGAAAAAAAATCACGCTCCGATACTGGGTGCCGATATCACCACCTTGGCGATTGAGACTGGTGGGGTTGTGATTGCTCCAGAAAACTTGCAGCAGCTCGGTAAATGAAACCTGGGCTTCATCGAACTCCACCTGAACCACTTCGGCATGGCCGCTGTTTCCCTGTTTTACCTCTTCATAGCGGTTGATTCTATCATCACCGCCCATATAACCACTGGTGGCGTTTAATACCCCGGGCACTTGACGAAAGAAATACTCCACCCCCCAAAAACAACCGCCACCGAATGTTGCTACCGCCATTAAATTTACCTCTAGATGTCCAGATGGCCAAAATTATGCGTGATAAGTTTTTCCGGCGCAAGTGGTGTATTTGTCGGAGTGGCTTTTTTGCTCCTTAGTTAGATAAGAACTATCTGAAACCAGTTCGCAAGCCTGGCATTGGATAGCTTTGGTCACATAACCAATTTAATAAGCTGTGGTACTATGAAACCTTGCTCTCTGGCGCTGGTCTCAACAAGCAAACGCATTGCAACAAGTTCCCAGGAGACAGCGTTAATGGAAACAACAGCCAAATCGGCAATAAGAAGGAGTATTTCGTGTTACAAGCCCTGAAGGATAATCCTGACTTCCTGTCATTGACTCTGAATAACCCCAATTCATTGGAGAGTATTAGTGGCACGCTTGGCGACCACACCCGGATAGCGATTTGGGACACAGGAGTCTTGCTGTTTGAACCTCTGAACAACCAGAGTGATAAAGATATCGTGCTGTCATCCGGGGTACACGGCAATGAAACTGCACCTATCGAACTGTGTAATGGCATTATCAAGTCGCTGTTAAAGCAAGAAATACGGGTAGGGCAGCGAGTACTGTTCATGTTCGGTAACCCGGCGGCAATTAACCGTGGCACTCGTATTGTCGATGAAAACCTCAACCGGCTGTTCAGTGGCGAGCATTCAAATCCCCCCGGGCTGGTGAACCCGGAGCGGATCCGCGCCAAGAAATTGGAAACTTATGTCACACGTTTCTTCGAAGACGCACCACAAGGGGCAAGACAGAGGATCCATTACGATCTGCACACCGCCATTCGCGGCTCCAAGCATGAAAAGTTTGCCATCTATCCCTATCGACCGGGTAAGGCTTACAGCCGCGAACAATTGATGTTCCTGGAGGCGGCCGGAGTCGATACCGTGTTGCTGCATCACGAACCCACAACTACTTTCAGCTATTTCTCGTCAAATCAGTTTGGCGCCGACGCCTTTACCATTGAACTTGGCAAGGTTTACCCCATGGGACAAAACGATATGACACGTTTTATCGCCACCCGGGAGATGCTGAGCCGTTTGATCTGCAAGCAATCGCTCGAACTCGAGGAGCAGGCGCTTGAGCGGGTCAATATCTATCAGGTCTGTAGGGTCATCAATAAGCAGGCCGACGACTTTGAATTTACCTTCGCCAGCGATGTGGAAAACTTCACAGCTTTCCCCAAGGGATATGTGCTGGCGCGGGAAGCGGGCCGGGATATTCGAGTAGAGCAGGACTCGGAAGCCGTGGTGTTTCCCAACGCCAAGGTGCCCATTGGCCAACGTACAGTGATCTGCCTGGTTCAGGCCACAGAGGTGCCATTGGCCTGAATTGTAAACCAATATATACGCGCCGATCCCATGCTAGTTGGCAAAGCACCCAAGGCGGGAGTTGCTTGCTAGTTTACGTTAACGTAATGTTCGAGGCGCGTACTGAAAAAATCGGTAGGGCCGGTTTCGAGCCGGACAAACCCAGAGATAACAAGAGCACACTATGAGCAACGCAACAAAGATGAATGAGACGGTGCATCGGGTGAGTTTTTTGAACAAGGACTCGCTGCATATCCCTGTACTCAAAATACTTCAGGCCGACGGCACCACCTATGAAGAGGCAGTATTGCCCGTCATAGATGAAGCCCTGTCACGCAAGATATTCGATACCTGTGTCTTTACCCGTGTCCTGGACGAACGTATGTTGGGCGCCCAGCGTCAGGGAAGGATCAGTTTTTACATGACCTGTATCGGTGAAGAAGCCGCCGTTATCGGCAGTGCCGCCGCGCTGGATGACAAGGATGTGATCCTTGCCCAGTACCGCGAACATGCCGCATTGCGTTATCGCGGCTTTACCACTGAGCAGTTTATGAACCAGATGTTCAGCAATGAGAAAGATCTGGGCAAAGGCCGGCAGATGCCTATTCACTACGGCAGCCGTGAACTCAACTATCAAACCATCTCTTCACCGCTGGCGACTCAGATCCCGCAGGCATCCGGCGTAGGTTACTCGCTGAAGATGCAGGGCAAGCGTAATGTCGCTATCTGTTACTTCGGTGAAGGTGCCGCCTCTGAAGGTGATTTCCATGCCGGTCTTAATATGGCCGCAGTTCACAAAGCGCCGGTCATCTTCTTCTGTCGCAACAACGGCTACGCCATCTCAACCCCTACGGAAGAGCAGTACGCCGGTAACGGCATAGCCAGCCGCGGCGTTGGTTATGGCATGCACACCATCAGAGTCGACGGTAACGATATGCTGGCGGTTCTGGCCGCAACGCAGCAAGCCAGAGCCTACGCGCTTGAAAACAACGCGCCTGTGCTGATTGAAGCCATGACCTACCGCCTGGGTGCCCACTCATCTTCCGACGACCCATCCGGTTATCGCTCCAAAGAGGAAGAAGCCAAGTGGCAACAGCACGACCCTGTGAAACGCTTCAAGTTGTGGCTTATCAACAAAGGCTGGCTCAAGGAAAGCGACGAGACCGAGCTGTATGAGAAGTATCGCGAGGAAGTGCTGGCCGCGGTAAAAGTGGCCGAAAAGGTTCCGGCACCAGCCATAGACGCCATCATAGAAGACGTTTTTGATCAGCCGACAGCGGCGCTCAAGCAGCAATTAACCGAGCTTAAGGCCCACGTTGCCAAGTATCCGAAAGCCTATCCTAAAACAGCAGGGAGATCATAAGCGTGGCACAGATGAATATGTTACAGGCCATCAATAATGCCCTGACCATAGCGATGGAAGCCGACGAAAAAATGCTGGTTTTCGGTGAAGACGTAGGCCATTTCGGCGGTGTGTTCCGGGCAACTTCCGGTTTGCAGGAAAAGTTTGGCCGTGAGCGCTGTTTCAATACTCCACTTACAGAACAGGGGATTGCCGGCTTTGCCAACGGCCTGGCTTCCAACGGCATGACGCCGGTAGCGGAAATCCAGTTTGCCGACTACATCTTCCCGGCGTTCGATCAAATCGTCAACGAAGCGGCCAAGTTCAGATACCGCAGCGGCAACGAGTTTGATGTCGGCGGCCTGACCTTCAGAACCCCCTATGGCGGCGGCATTGCCGGCGGTCATTACCACTCCCAGTCACCGGAAGCCTACTTTACCCAAACACCCGGTCTTAAGGTGGTGGTTCCCCGTAACCCATACCAAGCCAAGGGTTTGCTGCTGGCCTCCATTCGCGATAAGAACCCAGTGGTCTTCTTCGAACCCAAGCGCCTGTACCGCGCCTCTGTCGGCGATGTGCCGGAAGGCGATTATCAACTGGAGCTGGGTAAAGCCGAAGTGGTTCGTGAAGGTAAAGATATTACTCTGCTTGCCTGGGGCGCGCAGATGGAAATCATAGAGAAAGCAGCCGATATGGCCAAAGAGGAAGGTATTGACTGTGAAGTCATCGACCTTCGTACTCTCGCGCCTTGGGATGTGGAAACCGTGGCCGAGTCGGTGAAAAAGACCGGCAGATTGCTCATCAACCACGAAGCGCCGCTGACCGGTGGTTTTGCCGGTGAAATTGCCGCTACCATCCAACAGGAATGTTTCCTGTACCTGGAGTCGCCCATCAGCCGGGTCTGTGGTCTGGATACGCCATATCCATTGATCCACGAAAAAGAATATATGCCGGATGCGCTTAAAACCTTTGAAGCCATCAAGGCCTCGGTGAATTTCTAGGAGAGCCAGGATGATTAAAGATTTTATTTTGCCCGACATAGGCGAAGGTGTTGTCGAGTGTGAACTGGTGGAATGGTTGGTGACTGAGGGCGATAGCGTCGCCGAAGATCAACCCGTTTGTGATGTGATGACAGACAAGGCACTGGTGCAAATTCCTGCGCCTTTCCCCGGTGTTATCAGTAAGCTTTATTACGCCAAGGGTGAAATTGCCAAGGTGCATGAGCCTTTGTATGCCGTGGAAGTGGACGCTGTAGACAGTGAAGCGCCAGCAGCCAATGTGGCCGGCGCCGATACCGCTGCATCGCCTAGCACTAACGCTGCGGCTAGTGTCGGTAGCCAGGTGGAAGACTTTATGCTGCCGGATATCGGCGAGGGCATAGTCGAGTGCGAACTGGTGGAGTGGCTGGTCGCAGAAGGCGACACTGTGGTTGAAGATCAACCCATCTGCGATGTAATGACAGACAAGGCACTGGTGCAAATCCCGGCGATGAAGGCCGGTAAAATCGTCAAGCTGCACTACCGTAAGGGGCAGTTGGCCCAAGTGCATCAGCCACTGTTTGCCATTGAAGTTGCCGCTGAATCCGCCAGTGCACCTGTGGCTCAAACCGCTGCAGCAAGTGCATCATCTGGCTCAACCTCTGCCGCCTCTCAAGCCCAGACTCAAGCCCATAGCGGTTCGCAAACTGCTGGCAGCAGTATGGTGCCCCAAGGTAAGGCGCTGGCGAGCCCAGCGGTAAGACGTATGGCTCGCAGCCTGGATGTCGATATCGCCAAAGTGCCTGGCAGTGGTAAAAACGGCCGGGTCTACAAAGAGGATATCGAGCGTTTCCTCAAGGGGGCGACTCCTCAGGCACAACCCCAAACTTTGCCACAGGGCCAAGTGCAAACCGGCACAGCGGCAACTGCAAACGACAGGGTAGAGCCTATCAAGGGCGTTCGCGCTGTGATGGCGCGGATGATGACGGAGTCAGTTTCCAGCATTCCGCACTTTACTTACTGCGAAGAGCTGGACTTGACCGAGCTTATCGCCCTTCGTGAAGCGATGAAGGCCAAGTACTCCAATGACGAGCTTAAGCTGACCATGATGCCTTTCTTTATGAAGGCCATGTCGCTGGCGCTGACCGAGTTTCCGGTGATCAACAGCCGAGTGAACGCCGATTGCACTGAGCTCACCTATCTTGGCCGTCATAACATAGGTATGGCCGTTGACTCCAAGGTTGGCTTGTTGGTGCCCAACGTCAAGGATGTGCAGGATAAGTCGATTCTGGATGTCGCCGCCGAAGTTACCCGTCTGACCCAGGCAGCGCGCTCGGGTAGAGTCGCACCGACCGATCTTAAAGATGGCAGCATCTCTATCTCCAACATAGGCGCTCTGGGCGGCACTGTGGCGACACCTATCATCAATAAACCTGAAGTGGCGATTGTGGCCTTGGGTAAGGTGCAAACCCTGCCGCGTTTCAATGCCAAGGGTGAGGTCGAAGCCCGTAAACTGATGCAGGTCAGTTGGTCAGGTGACCACAGAGTAATAGATGGCGGCACTATTGCCCGCTTCTGTAATCTGTGGAAACAGTATCTCGAGCAGCCGCAGGAAATGCTGCTGGCGATGAGATAATCATAAAGGCCCTGCAATGCGGGGCCTTGTTTTAGGTGTACTTCGGGAGCATCACTATTCTTGCCTTCTTAAGGCAATGGCTTTATTTGATCCCAAGCACAAAGTGGTTACGATTTGATGGCAGATTTCGTATAATCGCCAACAGTATTAGTCGCATTGGGTCTGTTATGAGTCAGGTAGCACCAAGCATAGAACACATTCAATATCCTTTCCCGCCAAAACCGGTTCCCTTGTCTGAACAGGAAAAAAGCGAATACAAAGCCAGGATCAAGCAACTGCTCAAGGAGCAGAATGCCGTGCTGGTTGCCCACTACTATACGGATCCTGAAATTCAGGCACTGGCCGAGGAAACCGGTGGCTGCGTTTCCGACTCGTTGGAAATGGCGCGTTTTGGTCGCGATCATCCTGCCAAGAAGCTCATCGTTGCCGGGGTTAAGTTTATGGGGGAAACCGCCAAGATCCTTAGCCCGGAAAAAACCATTCTGATGCCGACTCTGGAAGCCACCTGTTCTCTGGATGTTGGCTGTCCTATTGAGCAGTTCAGTGCCTTCTGTGATGCGCACCCGGATCACACTGTTGTGGTCTATGCCAACACGTCGGCTGCGGTCAAAGCCCGGGCCGATTGGGTGGTGACTTCCAGCATAGCGCTGGAAATCGTTGAACACCTGGATAGTGAAGGCAAAAAAATCATCTGGGGGCCAGACCGTCACTTGGGCAGTTATATTGCCAAGCAAACCGGTGCCGAGATGTTGATGTGGCAGGGCGAGTGTATCGTTCACGATGAATTCAAGGCCAGGGCCTTGCGTCAATTAAAGGCGCAGCACCCGAACGCCGCGATTCTGGTTCACCCTGAATCTCCGGCGAGTGTGGTGGAAATGGCCGATGCGGTAGGTTCAACCAGCCAGTTGATCAAAGCCGCCCAGACCATGGACAATGATACCTTTATCGTGGCCACTGACAGAGGCATCTTCTACAAGATGCAACAGGCAGCACCGGGCAAGACCCTGATTGAAGCCCCAACCGGCGGTGAAGGCGCCACTTGCCGCAGCTGTGCTCACTGCCCCTGGATGGCAATGAATGGCCTCAAGGCGATAGCCAGTGCGCTGGAAAGTCAGGACAACAGCCAGCATGAGATCTTTGTCGATGAAGAGCTGCGTCAAGGGGCTCTGGTGCCTCTGACCCGGATGCTGGATTTTGCCAAGACCCTCAACATGCAAGTCAAAGGCAACGCCTGATAAACCCGCAAGAGTTTGAACCAAGTCAAAGAGCCTGCAAATGCAGGCTCTTTTTCCATTTACACTCGGTTTCATCGACTATACTTGCCGACGTATGCTAAAAATTGTATTTCATAGCAATAAATTAGTAAGTTAGCTGCTTAAAGGATGCATCAATGAAATGGCAATGGATTGAAAATCTTCCTCTGAAACACAAATTTCTCTTGGTTATCCTGCCGCCTTTCATTGCGGCAACCCTGTTTGGTATTTTGTTGTTCAGCGATCGGCTGTCGCTCGCCAATGGCCTGGAAGAAGTGCTGGATCTCAGTGAACTGGCGGTGGTTAACTCGGCGCTGGTGCATGAGCTGCAAAAAGAGCGCGGCATGAGCGCCGGTTATCTCGGCTCCAAGGGCAAGAGCTTTGCCGACAAACTGCCGGGCCAGCGGCAACTCACAGATAATCAACTCCAACAATTCAATGATTTCTTGAATAATCATCAACTGCCCGCCGATTTTGCCGCTGATTTAACCGAGGCAAGGAACAGCATCGCCCGCTTGAGAGAAATTCGCAGCCAGGTTGATAGACAAGGGATAAGCGTTGCTGAAGAAGTGGCGTTTTACACTCAGCTGAATAAATTATTGTTGTCGATTGTCGATCTCAGTGTACAGAAGGGCGGCGATCAACAAATTGCCATGCAAGCTGCAGCATTCTCGGCCTTTTTGCAGATGAAGGAACGCGCCGGTATCGAGCGAGCCGTACTGAGTTCAACCTTCGGCCAAAGTGAGTTCAAACCTGGTGTCTATCGCAAATTTATCACTCTGGTTTCCGAGCAGGACGCTTATCAGGAAAGGTTTGTGGCCTTGGCTGATGAAACCGCACTCAAGAATTTACAGGTATTGCAAGCCCAAGCCGCAGTGGCTGAAGTGGCTCGCTTGAGGGAATTGGCCTTTGGTCAGAAAGCCGAAGAGCTCAAGTCTCAATCTCCCGAAACCTGGTTTGCCCAATCCACTGCCCGTATCGATCTTCTGCATAAGTTTGAGCAGCAGCTGTCAGACAAACTGCTGACAGAGACTCTGAGTAAACAGCAAAGCGCAGCCAATCAGACCTGGCTTCTACTTGGGATCATGGTGATAGGTCTGATCATTGTCAGTCTGGTCTCCAGCATCATACTCAAGTATCTGCACGGCAGCTTGAGGGAGTTACATCAGGGCGTAACCCGAGCCAGGGCTCACTATGACTTAAGCGTGCGTTTGCCCCATACGGGCAAAGATGAATTTGGCGAGCTGGCCGAGTCTTTCAACAGTATGATGACTGACTTTGAACAGGTAATACTGCGCGTCCGCTCCAGCAGCAAGACCCTGCTTGGAGTGGTGCAACAGATGGAACAACACTCGACCCAGATGCAGGCCGATGTGTCTGTTGGCTACAGTGAGACAGAACAAGTGGCTTCGGCGATGACAGAAATGAGCTCAACCGTACAGGAAATTGCCTCCAATGCGGTACGGGCTTCGGAAGCATCCAATCAAGCCAGCACTGAGGCCAGGGAAGGGAGCCTGGAAGTGGGGCGAACGGCATCGGCCATCAATGAACTGGCTGAAGAGATTAGTTATGCCGCCGATGCAATATCCAAACTGGATAAAGATATTCACGGCATTGTCAGTGTACTGGAGGTCATCAGTGGCATAGCCGAGCAGACCAATCTCCTGGCTCTGAATGCCGCCATCGAAGCCGCCCGGGCCGGCGAAATGGGCCGCGGCTTTGCCGTGGTGGCCGATGAGGTGCGCAATCTGGCGCAGCGGGCACAATCTTCCACCGAAGATATTCGTAATATGACAGTAAGGCTCAAACAGGGCGCCGAAGTGGCGGTAGCCGCCATCACCAAAGGCAAGACGCAGGCGGGTACCAGTGTCGATGAGGCCAATCGCGCCGGTGAGGAACTAAGACGCATAGTTGAGCACGTGGAGGTTATCGATAGCATGAATGAACAGATAGCTGCCGCGACCCATGAGCAATCGGCCGTATCAGAAGAGGTGAATCGCAACGCTATGAAGATTAGCGATATTTACCGTAATACTCAGGATATCGCCAATGAGCTTGGCAAACTCAATGAGCTGTTGATTAAAGACGCCAACAAGATGAGCGATGAAGTGAGTAAATTCCGCCTCAATGAACATTGATTGCAGCATTTTTCACCCGCTTTGTTCAGCAAACGCGCAAACGGATATTATGGCGGATTTTTGCTTGACCGGCATTCGCCTTTTGCGTAAAGTACCGCTCCATCAAGGGGATAGAGATATCTCTTGCTGAATGTGTTGATACGCACAGTAAATAGTATCGATGCGGTGAGGTGTCCGAGTGGCTGAAGGAGCACGCCTGGAAAGTGTGTATACGGCAACGTATCGAGGGTTCGAATCCCTCCTTCACCGCCAGATTTAGACGACGGGGTTCAGTTTAGGCTGAACCCCGTTTTCGTTTATAAAGCCCAGGGGATGATAGGGGAGTTATCTTAGGCTGTTCTGTCCTTCAAGGCTAAAAACCAAGCGAACGGATGATAATGCGTGATAAAGCATTGACCCGGCCTTTGGAGTTCTCTATAGTAGCGCCCCGTTGAGACGCAATGTCCAACGTACGGTGAGGTGTCCGAGTGGCTGAAGGAGCACGCCTGGAAAGTGTGTATACGGCAACGTATCGAGGGTTCGAATCCCTCCTTCACCGCCAGATTCTGATAACGGGACCCAGTATTAACTGGGTCCCGTTTTTCATTTCCGAACCTAACCGACATCACAAACGGGCTGCAGCCATCCGTAGCGCACTTCGTTGTCATATCCATGACAAATTTCCTTTCTGAGTGAATATCCTTCAAATAATAAATTAAATGACTCAGAATCTGCCAAGGATACTATAACCCGGGCGAGGACAATGGTATAAATGGAGCCGATTTGTCCCTACATGTCCAATTACAGGAAAGCTGTCATGATTTTTTCTCAGATTACCGCCGCGCCGGCCGATCCCATTCTTGGTTTAACCGAGGCTTTTAAAGCCGATCCCCGCACGGATAAAGTCAACCTGGGTGTTGGCATCTATAAGGATGAGGCTGGCCAGACCCCGGTACTCAAGTCGGTCAAGTTGGCAGAGGCCAAGTTGCTCGAAGAGGAAAAGACCAAGAGCTATCTCGGTATTGAAGGGGTTGCCCTGTATAACCAGGCGGTTCAACAACTGCTATTCGGTAAAGACAACGCCATAATCGCCGATGGCCGGGCAGTAACGGCTCAGGCGCCGGGTGGTACCGGCTCACTGCGGGTCGCTGCCGAGTTTGTCCTGAGCAACACAGACAGCAAAACCATTTGGATCAGCAACCCAACCTGGGCCAATCATAAGAACATCTTCGAAACCGCCGGGCTTGAGATCAAAGAGTACAGCTATTATCGGGCAGAAACCCATGATCTCGACTTCGATGCCATGATGACAGATCTGCAACAGGCGAGTGAGGGTGATCTTGTGCTGCTGCACGGCTGCTGCCACAACCCGACCGGTATCGATCTGAATATCAATCAATGGCAGCAAGTTGCCAAACTGTGTGCAGAAAAGGGCTTGGTTCCCCTGTTTGACTTTGCCTATCAGGGCTTTGGCACTGGAATTGAAGAAGATGCCCAAGGGCTCAGAGCCGTTGCCGCCTTGGTGCCGGAGCTGCTGGTTGCCAACTCTTTCTCGAAAAACTTCGGGCTCTATAATGAGCGTATCGGCGCCGTGACTCTGGTGGCCAAAGACAGTGAATCAGCTGCCAGGGCTTTCAGTCAGGTTAAGCGTACCATTCGCGCCAACTACTCAAACCCGCCGGCTCATGGTGCCATGATTGTCAGCACTATTCTCAACGACGGTGAACTAAATGCCCTGTGGCAGCAAGAGCTGACTGAAATGCGCCATCGCATAGCCAGCATGAGAACCCTGTTCGTTGAGAGCCTCAAGGCCGAAGGCGTCGATCGCGACTTCAGCTTCATATCTCGTCAAAACGGTATGTTCAGCTTCTCGGGCCTCAACAAGGAACAAGTTGCCAGGCTTAAAGATGAGTTCGGCGTCTACATTGTTGGCTCCGGCCGTATCAGTGTTGCCGGGATGACCAAGACCAATATGCCGGTTATCTGCAAGGCGATAGCCAAGGTGCTCTAAGCCTGTTGGATTTTGCCCAAGCTTAGAAAGGACAGCTGCGGCTGTCCTTTTTACTTATCCGGCCACAAAAACCTGTCTTAAAAATGCTGCTCAGGCAATGAGTTTCTTCGGCTGCAGAGCTTGCACCAGCGCGCTGACCAAGGCGTCTCTGTCGTGACAACCACTCTGGATTGGGTCGGCAAGCGGCGAGCGATAAATCAATCCTTCCTGCGCAGGCTGACCATGACACAGCACAGCATCAATACGCCCTGTGCCTATGAGTTGCTGGCACCAATCCAGTTTGGCATTGAGACTGAGTTCCCCTGCCACTGAAGCCTCGGGCTTCAGATTATCGATAAATACCACTTTAGCGGCGCTGTTTTTAATGGCGGTGGCCAACTCGGGCAACAGCAAAGGCGGCATCAAGCTGGTGAGAAAGCTTCCCGGGCTTAAAATTATCAGTTCGGCAGCCGTCAAGGCCGCCACCGCCTCCTCTGTAGCCCGAACCATAGGTTCAAGATTCATTGCCACGGGCCGCTCTGCCATGCTGTCGACTTCCAGTTCACCAAACACCTTACTGCCGGAGACATCGAGTGCCAGAAGATGTGTGGGTTGTTCCGACATGGGATACAGACGGGTCTCGATTTTGAGTAGGCCACGGATAAGATTGATAGCCTCAAGCGGCCGGACGCAGAGCTGATCCAACGCAGTCAGGATAAGATTGCCCAGGTTATGGCCGCTGAGCTCGTCCTGGCCATCAAATCTGTATTCGAACAACAAGGAGCCAACAGAAGGTTTATGGGCCAGTTGGCTGAGACAGTTACGTAGATCGCCCCAGGCGATACAGTCATTGCTGTTTCTTAACCTGCCAGTGCTGCCGCCATTGTCTGTTGTTGCTACTATGCCGGTGAGGTGGTTACCCAGAAACGCCAAGGCCGACAGGACTCTTCCCAAACCATGGCCACCGCCAATGGCAACAACTTGCCGATATTGACTGAACAACTGCGCTTGCATAGCGGATCCTTGCTGCGGTTTCAAACCCTTACATTCTACATTAGTGGGGGAAAGCTGCCAGCGGCTGATTTTGTGAAAAGAGATATCTGACATATAATGCGCGGACATTTTCCCCGTAACCTTTGGGCAACAGGCAAAAGGAAAGACTGATTGAAAACCGGAAAACTTGGCTCATTTACCCTGGCACTGGCTTTGGTGATCCTGTCGGTATTGGCACTGAGAGTGTATTTGATACCCAGCTTGAAAACCGCCGAGCATACTTCAGCGCCACTGATAAAGAACCAATTGGGCGTCAGCTTGATCCCCGATTTCAGCAGTATCAGTGTTGTCAGCGACAAGAAACAGGCGTTTTTTGACTTCCTGCGTCCGGCTGTGCAAAAACAAAACCGGATTATCGCCGAGGAACGTAAATTCCTCGAACAGGTGCAAAAACATCTGCAAAACCAGCATCAGCTCAATGATGCCGAGCAGTATCGTATTCAACGCTTGGCGGAAAAGTATCAATATGCCATGCGCGCTATTGATAGCGACAGCATCAATAAATTGTTGCGTCGGGTCGATGTGATCCCCGAATCTATGGTACTTATCCAGGCGGCCAATGAGACCGGCTGGGGCAGCTCACGCTTTGCCCGCGAAGGACTCAATTTCTTTGGCCAATGGTGTTTCAAGAAAGGCTGCGGCTTGGTGCCGCAGTCACGCACCGAGGGCATGTCCCATGAGGTTGCGGTATTTAAATCGGTCGATGATTCCGTGGCTTCCTATATGCGCAATCTTAATTCCAATGCAGCCTATTCTCTGTTTCGCTCCATTCGCGCCGATCTCCGTAGCCAGCAAGAACCGCTGACCGCTGAAAAGCTGGTCTATGGTTTGGTCAACTACTCGGAGCGCCAGGAAGCCTATATAGACGAATTGCTCGATATGCTGCGTCACAACGAAGAATATTTGGTGGATAACCATGTCGAAAAAACTGCTGTTTAGTGCACTCTTGTTGCTGTCACCCTCTTTGATGGCGAGCCAGGTATCTTTGAACTACGCCGACTTTTACGCGCGGATGAAAGTGATGAATAAGGGGAATTATCAGCTCATAGATCTGGCGTTTACAGTGCCTGAAACCCAGAACTGTCAGGTGAAAGCCGGCAGTATCAGTACAGAGACTGAGCGCTTTCCGCTGACCTTCGATGCCGGCCAACGGCTATTCATTCCCTTTGATGAAAAACTCAAGAATGCCAGGGCCTTGATTAATCTTGAGATTGCAGGTGAAGGGCAAGGCTGTGGCATTGGGATGCAGCTCAGAGTGCGTAATCCCAAGCAAGAATACAGCGGCGACGAGCTGAGAAACATCAGCAGTCAAATGAATGAAGCGCTGAAGCAGATGCAAGGCTTTCCCATGAAGTACTTCGCCAAGCCTATCTCGGGTTTGAGCATAGAGTTTAGCGGCAGTGAAAATGGTGCTTGGTTCGATGGCCGCCATCAGGCACTGGATAAGCGCTATGAACTCAGTAATGAGGAAATCGCGTTACTTGAGACTCTGAAGTTTGATGCTACACCCAAAGTGATCAGCCCTTGGGTCGCGCCAGGCAAATGACAAACGAGTAACCGCTAAACCCGCTGGGTTTATGGTCAAACAAAGCAGAGCCTCGCATTGCGGGGCTTTTTTATGTCGTATGAAGCACAGGTTCAACATGAAACCGATATATCGCCTCTCCTGCTACATATAGAATAGTGCGGTTAGCATTTTGAGATCGGAAGTAAGATGATTGAATTAAAGCAGGCAATCGCGACTGAGATTGGCCAATTCGTGGTAATGGAACAGTTGCAAAACACGGCCGGCTTTATCATGCCTTATCCGGCGGAAAAGCATCTGGCCGAAATGACGAAGGATACTGTCCACTATCTTTCGATTTATCAAAATGAGTTACTCGCGGGTTTTATGATTTTGGTCGAGGATAAGCCGAAGGAGATAGAGTTCAGAAGAATTGTTGTCGCCCATAAGGGTCAAGGTTTAGGTCAAAGGGCGATGCAATTGATGGAAGAGTATTGCCTTAATGAGTTAAATGCTTCGCGTATCTGGCTCGATGTATTTGATATTAATCAGGTTGGCCGCCATATCTATCAAAAGCTGGGCTATTGTGAATTCGATACTACTGAAATCGATACTACTAAGGTCAATGGCAAGCGTTTGCTGTTTATGCAAAAGTGGCTTTAGTTTTGATAGTGCCTTTAGTTTTGATGAAGTAAGCGGCAGTAAACAGAGCATTTCCGAACAAGCACCAAGTGCTTGTTCGGAATAGTTGTATCAAGGCTGATAGATGCCAACCACTTCGATACGTTGGCTTTGATCTGCATGTTTGGCAGCACTGTCGAGATCGATATGACCGCTGTTGCTGACATCCATAAAGTCAAAGGCGGGTAAATCGGCTTCGGCAACTTCCCCGCTGGCAGGAGCATCCGGATTGCGCTCCAATGCCATAAAGTCAAACACTGTGCGGTCAACACCCTGGGACGGCGCGGTATTTTGCATCGCAGTAAAGATGGTTTCGATGCGCCCGGGGAACTGTTTGTCCCACAATTTGAGCATATTTTTGACCTCGGCGCGTTTGAGGTTTTCCTGGGAGCCGCAAAGGTTACAAGGAATGATAGGGAAGGCTTTCAGTTTGGCGTATTCGGCAATGTCTTTTTCTCGGCAATAGGCGAGGGGACGGATCACCATATTGGCACCGTCATCCGATAACAACTTGGGTGGCATGGCCTTCATCTTGCCACCATAGAACATGTTGAGGAACAGGGTTTCTATGATGTCGTCTCTGTGGTGGCCCAGCGCTATCTTGGTGGCACCTATTCGCTGGGCAAACCCATAAAGGGTACCGCGGCGCAGCCTGGAACAAAGCGAGCAGGTGGTCTTGCCTTCGGGGATCTTATCTTTGACTATCGAATAAGTGTCTTTTTCTAGAATATGGTAGGCCACGCCTAAACTATCCAGATAGGCCGGCAGCACTTCTTCCGGGAAGCCGGGTTGTTTCTGATCCAGATTGACGGCGACAATTTCAAACTGCACAGGTGCACGCTGCTGCAGGTTCAATAAAATGTCCAGCATGGCATAGCTGTCTTTGCCGCCGGAGAGGCAGCACATCACGCGATCGCCTTCTTCAATCATGTTGTAATCAGCAATAGCACTGCCGACTTCACGGCGTAAACGCTTTTGCAGTTTGTTGAGACGAGTGATTTGTTTCTTATCCAGCTCTTGCATAACTTCAGACATAAAAAATAAGCGCCCAGTAACACTATGGTTCAGGGCGCGTATTATTCCAGCTAAAGCCGGTCGGGTAAAGGGGCGACTCAGGCCAGAGGCGACTTATAACCGTCGGGTTTTACCGCCAGCAGATCGCAGTTGACCGAATCTATCACATGTTCTGCCGTGTTGCCGATAAGCGCGGCAGAGAAACCGGTACGACCTACAGTGCCGAGAACGACCAGCTCGGCGTCCAGTTGCTCCGCCAGCTCAGGGATAACATCCTCAGGTAAACCTTCTTTCACGTGGCAGTGGGCGGTATCGACCCCGTAACTGTTGGCCAGATAATTGACTCGCTGCTCATGCTGCATACGAATGGTTTCGTTGTAGGTGTGGGCATCAAAGTCCGGCAGTTCAATCGCCAGGTTGACCGGAGTTCCGGGATAACCGTTGACAAGGTGCACCTCGGCATCGAACTTGGCCGCCAGTTCCTGGGCATGTTCAATGATCTTGCCGTTCAGGGATTGATGCTCCTCATCTTCAGAGGCAACGTTGACAGCGCAGAGAATTTTGCCTTTCACCGGCCAGTCATGCTGTTTTACCAGCAACACAGGCACTGGAGCCTTACGCAACAAGTGCCAGTCGGTGGGGGTGAAAATAACGGCCTTGAGTTTGTCGTGCTCATGGGTGCCTTTGACTATCAGGTCGTACTCTCCCTGAATGGCAAAGTTGATGATGCTCTCGAAGGGGCGGTTATGCCACAGTACTTCGCTGTCCATCTCGAGTCCGGCTTGCTGATGCGGCTTGAGCAGATCGGCAATCCAGGCTTTACGTTGATTGATAACCCCCTGACGCATGGCCTCACGTTCCTGATTGGAAAGAATAGAGGTCATTTCATAGGAGAAATCAAAGATAGACAGAAAGACAGTGATCTTGGCCTTGCTGCGAGTGGCGAGTTCCACCGCGCGGGCAAGGGCAGGCTGTTTTTCCGATGTAGGGTCGACTACGACCAATAGCTTTTGATAATCCCTCATGGCTTTTTCCTTATTCCGCAGGATATACCTATATCATGCGATATTGGCTGTGATTTGTATTGCTTGAGATCAATATATTGAATCGCTTGCTATCTTGCTATCCGGGCGGCTCCAGCCAGCCTGTCGAGCTCTTCAAGATCCAGTATAGTGATATATTTTCCTTTTACTTCAATCAGTCCGGCCTTTTGGAACCGTCCCAGCAAACGACTTATGGTTTCCACTGTGAGACCGAGATAGTTGCCTATATCACCACGGGTCATGGTGAGGCGAAATTCCCTGGGGGAGAAGCCGCGGCTACCGAATCGGGCCGCTAGGTTACTGATGAAGGCCGCCAGGCGCTCTTCGGCATTCTTTTTGCTGAGCAGCAGGATCATCCCTTGGTCACTCATGATTTCATTACTCATCAGGCGCATGATCTGCTGCCTGAGTTTGGGCATGGTGCCGGAGAGTTCGTCCAAAGTATTGAAGGGGATTTCACACACCATAGAGGTTTCCAGGGCCTGGGCAAAACTCTGGTGTGATTGGGCATGGATACCGTCAAAGCCTATGACATCACCAGCCAGGTGGAAGCCGGTGATCTGCTCATCGCCCTGTTCTGTGATGGTATAGCTTTTAATCGTTCCGGAGCGGATAGCATACAGAGATTTCAGCGGATCTCCGGACTTGAACAACTGTTCACCCTTCTGAATGGGTTTCTTGCGCTCAATAATATTGTCAAGCTGATCCAACTCATTGGTGTTGAGCGTAAAGGGAATACATAAGGTCCCCATGCTGCAATCATGACAATGAATGGTACAGCCCCCGGCAGCAGGGCGACGATGCTTGTTATTGTCTATTGTCATAGTCTTTCTCAAGTAAAGCGACTCTTCCCATGTTAAACCAATTCACCGACCCCGGCTAGTCAAGCTGAGCCAGGGCGATATAGAGTGTTTGGATCCCGAAGCCAACCAGGAGTATACCGGCAATCAAGCGTACGGCGCGCTTTTGAGCCCAGTCGGCCAGCGCCTTGGCGGCTACTCCGGCGCTGAGCAAGGCAGGTAATGTTCCCAAACCGAAACAAAGCATGATTAGCGCGCCCTGGCCGGCACTGCCACTGGCCACTGCCCAGGTGAGAGTACTGTATACCAGGCCACAGGGCAGCCAGCCCCAAACCATGCCGGCCACCAAAGCTTGCCCGGGATGAGTTACAGGTAACACTTTTTGGGACAATGGCTTAAGTAAACGCCACAATCCCTGACCAAGACGCTCAATCTGCACCAAACCTGCCCAGATTCGGGCAATGTAGAGGCCCATGGCGATCATCATCACACCGGCAATGAGCCTGAGCACCAAGAGGTAGATATCGATATCAAACAGCATGCCAAGCCCGGCGGCAGAACCGCCCACCAAAGCGCCGGCCAGGCTGTAACTGAGAATACGACCAAGGTTATAGGGAAGCAGAAACGAGAGTTGTTGCGCCAACGGATTCTGGCCTCGATGGGCTGCGGGAAGCTGGCTGGAAAAGGCGCCCACCAAACCGCCGCACATACCAAAGCAGTGTCCGGCTCCCATCAGGCCCACCAAAAAGGCGCCGGTGAGGTTATATTCCATTGCCTCTATCCTGAGGCGCTTGAGTGACTTCAGCTTCAGCCGTTTGAGATTGCTCCTGTTGCGCCTTGTTGTCCAAAGGTTCCTCATCAAACAGAATCGACACACTGTGGCGCTCGAGATCGTCAAATTGATCCGATTTTACCGCCCAGAAGAAGACACCAACAGCAATCAGCACAAACAGCATGGCGATGGGGATTAGTACGTAGATAATACTCATAAGCGAACCCTGAGAAGTCTGAGGCTGTTGCTGACAACGATCAGCGAACTGGCCGACATGCCGATGGCGGCGATATATGGTGCGACATGGCCTGTAACGGCCAGAGGCAGTATAAGAAGGTTATATCCCAAAGCCCAGGCAAGATTTTGGCGAATGATACGATTGGCTTTACGGGCAACCGCTATGGCTTGAGTAAAACGCCATAGATGATCGCCAAGCAAAATCAGATCGGCGCTGTTTTTCGCCAGCGCAGTGCCACTGCCCATGGCGATAGAGAGATCGGCGCCGGCAAGCACAGGGGCATCATTGATGCCGTCGCCGAACATGGCCACCTTATGTTGCTGTTGCAAACGGCGTACATAATCGAGTTTATCTGCCGGGCTCATGTCTGCGTGTACTTCCGCTATGCCCACTTGCCGGGCCAGGGATTCCACATGGGGGCGGGTATCACCGCTGGCAATCGCCAGACGGATATTGTTTGTCTTGAGTGCCTCGACCGTATCCTTGGCGTCTTCCCTCAGCCTGTCCTGCAAAATAAAACTGGCCACCAAGCCTTGCTCATCGGCAAGGAACACTTGTTGCTGTTCACTGGGGGCGAGCTCGATTCCAACAAACTCGGCGTTGCCTATCTTAAAATCGCGACCGTTGATCTTGCCGCTGATGCCGCGAGCCACCTGATGATGCACCTCGTTGGCTTCAAGAGCGCCGGCATAAGGGCTAAAGGCCAGGGCTATCGGGTGCAGTGAACCGGCTTCAAGCGCTGCCGCCACTTGTTGCACCTGCAACTCGCTATACTCAGGCTCACGGCCTATGGTGATGCGGGTTTCCAGCAAGGTCAGATTGCCGCAGGTAAGGGTACCTGTCTTATCAAAGACCACGGCATCAATTTGCGGCAACTTTTCAAACACTCCCGCTTTACGGGTAATCACCCCCAGGCGGGTGAACAGCGCAGTGGCGCAGGTCACAGCCGTCGGGGTTGCCAAGGCCAGCGCACAGGGGCAGGTAGCCACCAACACAGATAGAGTGACCCAGAAGGCGTCTTCGGGCGAGAACTGGTGCCATACCAGATAAGTGATGGCTGCGATGCTGAGTATGGTGCCGGAGAAATAGCGCGACAGCTTGTCGGCCGTCATGGCGACGGCAGGCTTATTATTGGAGGCCAGTTCTTGCAAACGGATGATCTCTGCCACCAGTTGGTCCTGGCCTATGGCGTTCACCCGTACTTTAAGCGGTTGATCCTGGTTGATGGTACCGGCATAAACCTGAGCTCCCGGTAGTTTGCTCTGTGGCATCTGCTCACCGGTGAGCATGGCCTCGTTGACGGCGGAATGGCCTTGCTCTACCAAGCCGTCGGCGGGGATCACTTCCCCAGGGCGCACCAGCACCAGATCGCCTATTTGCAAGCGCTTGGCGGGGATCTCTTCGCTGCTGCCATCATCCCCGATACGCTGTGCAGTCAAGGGCACCAACTTATGCAGGTTACTCGAACTGACCGAGGCTTTTTGCCGCGCCGCCTGCTCAAAATAGCGCCCAAGTAGCAGGAAAAAGGTAAACATGGACACAGACTCGAAATAGACTTCGCCTGTGCCTTGCACTGTCGCGATACAACTGGCGATATAGGCGCCGCAGATGGCAATGGAGACAGAAACGTCCATATTGAGCCTGCCGGCAAGCAGGGCCCGCAGGGCACTGAAATAGAAAGGCTGCGCCGAGTAGAACACCACTGGTGCGGCAAACATCATGCTCACCCAGCGGAAATAGTCGCGATATTCCACCTCAAGCCCGGTAAAGTAACCGGCGTACAGCGCCAGGGCGAACATCATCACCTGCATGGTGGCAAAGCCCGCCAAGCCAAGCCTCAGCAGAAACTTACGGCTGTTCTTTTTACTCTGAACTTCCTGATCATCCAGCTGGTAAGGTGCCGCCTGATAGCCGATGCGGCCGATTTGATTGAGTATTTCAGACAGTTTGATGTCGGCCGGGCGCCAACTGATGAGGGCTCGTTGAGTGGTAGAGTTGACCTGCACCGAGACTATGCCGGGCAACTGCTTGACTTTGTGCTCGATGAGCCAGGCGCAGGCGGCACAGGTAATGCCGTCAATCGATAGCGAGACCGAGGTTTGATTGCCCTGATCGTGCACAAAGTCCTGTTGCACTTCGGGAAGGTCGTAGGCACTGAAGGTCTTGAGCTCATCCGGGACCAGGGCGTTTTGCCTGCTGCCGGGTTCGGAGCGAAATTTATAGTAATTGGTCAGCCCGGCATCCATGATGGCCTGAGCCACAGCCTGACATCCAAGGCAACACATAGGCTGAGCCTGACCATCAATCACTGTACTGAACTGCATGCCCGTGGTGACAGGCTCCCCACAATGAAAACAGACTGTATGTGTCATGACAGCACTCAATTGAGCCAGTAGGTTTTATCCGCTTCTATCTGCAGTCTTTGCTGCAAACGCCATTTACGGTCAAATCCTTCGACTCGTACAACCCAGGCGCCATCTAGCGACTCATTGGGAATATAGCGATATACCTTGGAGGCATCGGCAGTCAGCATTTGGGTAAAATCCTTTTCTGCCAGAGTAGGGTGGTAAAACTCCAGGTTCAGTGCCGCCAGATACTCTGGGCCGCCGTGCTGGGTTATCAGGAGTTCGCCATTGTGCCATTCAAGGGAAAACTGCATTCCCAATTGACGGGCATATTGAATTTTGTGGATGTCCTGGTTAATTGCCTTGCCGTTTTTGTAGTAGTCATCGGCAACCAGGGAGTCTGAGTTGGTGAGGGCAATACGCAGAGTGGCAAAACTGGCTATAACGGCGCACATGGGCAAAACGATAAGAAACCAAGGCCAGAACTGCTTATACCAGGCTTGTGGAGCGCTCATACTGTTTACCTACTATTCTATTTGGGCGGCTATTCTATCGCGAAAGCGGTTTTTTAAAAACAAAGGCCCCGAAATTATCGAGGCCTTTGAAAAGTCAAACGAACTTACTTCTCAGCCTGATGTGACAAGCTATATACGTAAGCTGCAATAACGTGAACTTTCTCTTCACCGAGAACGTCTTTCCACGCCGGCATAACACCGCTGCGGCCGTTCTTGATGGATTCCATAATCACGCCACGGCTGCCGCCGTAAAGCCAGACATTGTCGGTCAGGTTAGGGGCGCCCATCAGCTTGTTACCTTTGGCATCCATACCGTGACAGGCAAAACAGCCCTTCATGAATGAACCTTGGCCCTTGGCGGCCAACGCGGCATCATGTTCACGACCGGACAGGCTCACTACGTATTCAGCCAGACCAGCAATTTCGCTGTCATCGATAGGCAGACCACCTTTAGGCGGCATCATACCGTGACGACCGTTCATTATGGTGGTCTTGATAGTTTCCAGCTCGCCGCCGTACAACCAGTCACCGTCGGTCAGGTTGGGGAAGCCTTTGCCACCGCGACCAGCTGAGCCGTGACACTGGGCACAGTTCTGCAGGAACAGACGGCCACCGACTTTCAGGGCTTCTTCGTTCTTGACCAGCTCGGCCAGTGGCGTTGCTTTGTAAGCTTCGAAGATAGGGCCGTACTTTTCATCGGCCAGCTTCACTTCCTGATCGTACTGAACCCAACGGCCTTCTTCCGTTGCGTCAGCAATCGCCTTGGCGGAGTCGGCCTTGATGCCTTTTTCGGTGCCTATGCTCTGGTTGGAACTGCTCCAGCCAAGCAGGCCTTTGTAGTTACCCAGGCCAGGGTAGAGCACCAGGTAGAGCAGACCAAAGACGATGGTGATATAAAAGAGATAGCTCCACCACTTAGGCAGTGGGTTATTGATCTCCTGAATACCATCATAGCTGTGGTCCATCAGGTCGCCTTCTTTAATCTCCGGCGTGGTGTTTTTGGAGCAGAGCCGTAGCAGAATAAAACATCCTGCGATCACCAGTAAGCTGAGTACGGTGATCCAGATACTCCAGAAGTTACTCATTAACATTATTTGTGTTCTCCTGAGTCCTTCGCATTCTGGTGTTGTTCCTCATCGGAAAACACCAGATTAGCTGCTTCGTCGAATTGCTTTTGACGACGCGAGCTATATGCCCAAGCAAATATCCCGACAAAAACCAGGATCAAAACCAGCGTAATAATCCCTTGCATTGTGCCGTAGTCCATATTTGCCTCCTTATTTCAGTGCGTGTCCCAGCGACTGCAGATAGGCTATCAGCGCCTGCAGTTCTGTCTTGCCTTCAACGGCTTTTTGGGCGCCTTCGATATCTTTATCTTCGTATGGCACACCAAAACCACGCATCACTCCCATTTTCTTGGCTGTGTATTCACCTGAAAGGGTGTTTTCAGCAAGCCAAGGGAAGGCAGGCATGTTGGACTGAGGAACAACGGCACGGGGATCGATCAGGTGAACTTCATGCCATTTGTCACTGTAACGACCACCCACACGGGCCAAGTCGGGACCGGTACGCTTGGAACCCCACAGGAAGGGGTGATCCCAAACAGACTCACCGGCAACCGAGTAGTGACCGTAACGCTCGGTTTCGGCACGCAGCGGACGGATCATCTGGCTGTGACAGTTGTTACATCCTTCACGGATATAGATATCACGGCCTTCCAGCTGCAGGGCTGTGTAAGGCTTGAGACCGGCAACCGGCTCAGTGGTATCTTTTTGGAAGATAAGCGGCGTGATCTGCACCAGGCCACCAATACTGATGGCAATCACAGTGAAGATACCCAGCAGGCCGACGTTCTTCTCAACTATTTCATGATTGAATTTCATCGTTACTGCTCCTTATGCGGCTTTGGCTTCTGCGATGGCAGGCAGAGAGTCTTTAGGGGCATATACAGTGCGCAGCACGTTGTAAGCCATGATCAGCATACCCGTTACGAAGAAACAACCACCCAGGAAGCGGACGAAGTAGAACGGATAAGAGGCTTCCAGACTTTCAACAAAGCTGTAAGTCAGGGTGCCGTCTGCGTTTACTGCGCGCCACATCAGACCTTGCATTACACCGGAGATCCACATGGCAACGATATAAAGTACGGTACCGATAGTCGCCAGCCAGAAGTGCAGGTTCACCAGCTTGGTGGAGTACATGCGGCCATGACCAAACAGCACAGGGATCAGGTGGTACAGAGAACCGATAGACACCATGGCAACCCAGCCAAGTGCACCAGAGTGAACGTGACCAATGGTCCAGTCAGTGTAGTGAGACAGAGCGTTTACTGTCTTGATAGCCATCATAGGACCTTCGAAGGTAGACATACCGTAGAAGGACAGAGACACCACCAGGAAGCGCAGAACCGGATCGGTACGCAGTTTATGCCAGGCACCGGACAGGGTCATGATACCATTGATCATACCGCCCCATGAAGGAGCGAACAGGATCAGTGACATCACCATACCCAGAGACTGAGTCCAGTCGGGCAGGGCAGTGTAATGCAGATGGTGAGGACCGGCCCAGATATACAGGGCAATCAGTGCCCAGAAGTGGACAATCGACAGACGATAAGAGTAAACGGGACGCCCGGCTTGCTTGGGAACGAAGTAATACATCATTCCGAGGAAACCGGCAGTCAGCAGGAAGCCTACCGCGTTATGACCGTACCACCATTGCACCATGGCATCGACAGCACCGCTATACAGTGAATAAGACTTCCACAGGCTGACAGGAACAGCCATGGAGTTCACTATGTGCAGTACGGCGACTGTGATAATGAAGGCGCCAAAGAACCAGTTGGCCACATAGATGTGGGAAGTGGTTCGTTTGATAATGGTACCGAAGAACACGGTCGCATAAGCGATCCAGACTACGGCGATGGCGATATCAATAGGCCATTCCAGTTCGGCGTATTCTTTACTGCTGGTGATACCCAGCGGCAGAGTGATTACGGCCGAGAGAATGATGGCTTGCCATCCCCAGAAGGTGAATGCAGCCAGTTTAGGTGCAAACAGACGGGTCTGACAGGTGCGTTGAACGACATAATAGGATGTGGCGAAAAGGGCTGAAGTGCCGAACGCAAAGATCACAGCATTGGTATGTAACGGTCTTAAACGACTGAAAGTTAACCAAGGAGTCTCAAAGTTCAGCTGTGGCCAGATTAACTGAGCCGCGATAAGTACACCTAATGACATACCAATAATGCCCCACAAAACTGTGGTTAAGGCAAATTGGCGGACAACGGTGTAATTGTAATCAGCGCCTGTTGGCTGGGAATGGTTCATCATATTGCTTCCACTGCTTATTACTTTTACTTGTTGTTCAGTAAAGGACAGGCCTTTACCTGTTATAAAATGACTCGAGTGAAGGCGTCCCCTATGAGAGTCACACTCTTGTGTCAATGGCTTAGCCTGCATATTTGTGACAAAACGTCAGGCGATGCAATGATACTTGAGCTACGTCAAAAAAGATACCAATCTGCCGGACACATTGTTGATCCAGATCAAACTTGGCCATAGAATGTTAACACCTTGCAGCATAAGGTGAAATTTTATGCATAGTGCGACTATCCCCAAGCTATTTGGCGCCGTTTTCAGCCTGCTTTTGCTCCTGGGTTGTGACCAGGCTCAAACTCCCCGGGCGCCCCAAACTGTCGCAGATCCCGGTTTATGTGATTTTTCCGTTGCCGATTGTGTTAAGAAATTGGGTGAGCAGCAGATCTCCTTGATGCTAAACCCAAGCTTTGCCCCCAGCGAAAAGCCTATTCACTGGCAGCTTGGCTTTAATCGCCCGGTATCCAATCTCAAACTTCGTGTCGAGGGCAGAGATATGTTTATGGGGGTCATTCCTATGACGCCGTCTGCCACCGAAGGGGAAACATTCGAGGGCCAACTGATTTTTGGTTCCTGCAGCAGTGGTTATATGGTATGGCGGGTGTTTGTCAGTTGGCAGCAGGGCACAGAGCAGTACTCAACTTGGTTCGACTTTCTCGCCGACAGCCATAAGCAGAAATAGCCATAAGTTGAAATCGGACATTTTGCCTGAAAACCACTGCAAGACTAAAAATCTCGTATACCACGGGCCTGCTCAAATGGCTCGCATCTCAATTTTCACTATGCAGAACCATTCCCTGGTGTGCAAACAGCTTAAGGCTCGGCGTCATCGCGCCAATTGTTTTTTATTTTGATAAAGATATCTATGTTATCAATAAACAGCCTTAGAAAGTCCGGGTCAAAATGGCTGCCGCTGCAGGACTGCATCTCGCTCAGTACCTCATCGAGCGGCCAGGCCGGCTTATAACAGCGGGCGTGTGACAGGGCATCGAACACATCGGCAATGGCAACGATTCTGGCGAAGGGATGTATCTCTTTACCCGAGAGGCCCCTGGGATAGCCACTGCCATCATACTTCTCATGGTGTTGCAGGGCGATTGTGCCGGCGGCCTTTAAAATGGGCCGCTCTGAATTAGCCAGGATCTGATGGCCGATTATCGGGTGTTGCCGCATCACATCCCACTCAATATCGTCCAGTTTCCCCGGTTTGAGCAGCACATTGTCGGGAATGGCTATTTTCCCTATGTCATGCATGGGCGCAGCGCGCTTGAGCAGATCGGCCTGCGTTTCCGGCAGGCCGGCAAGCAGCGCCAGTTCATGGCAATACTCAGCCATACGCTTAACATGATTGGCCGCTTCCTTGGAGCGGCTCTCCACCACATCACCGAGACGTAAAATAAGCTCCGACTGAGTATCTTCCACTTCCTGATTCAGCAGCAGGTTTTCGAACGCCACCCCGACATTGATGGCAAAAATGTCGATAAGCTGTTTATCCAGATCGGTCAACTGGCTGACCGAATCCATATAAAGCAGGTTGACCCAGTTATTTTGGGCCGGAAAGTAGCCCACAAAGCAATCATCCCGATAAAGACAACGCTGCTCTTTCAAGGCTTCTTCCATCAGCGACTGAATATGAGAAGGCAAGGGCTTCTCATGGTGGTTGGTAAACTCACCAGTGGCGGCCAATATCTGAATTTTGTTGCCGTTACCCGGCTCTGTTACCGCATCCATGGCATTACAGCCGAGTATGGTGGTGGCGTCTTTGAGCTCAAGCAAGTTGGCCACCTGAGTCAGCAAACCATCAGCAAATTTGTGCAGGGTACGCAATTCAAACAGGCCGGAAGTGGCCTCCAAAACCCGCTCCAGCCCCTGGCGATGGTTGAGCTGCATCTGCCGCGCCTGCTCAATTTCGGTAATGTCCCTGAAAGAGCGCAGGGCAGAGTAGACACTGGTTGTCAGCTTACGGGAGTCCAACTCGGCCTTGGCTTTATAGTCATTGATGTCATAGTTAACGATCACATCCTCTTCCGGCGCCTGCCCGGGTTGGCCGGTACGCAGAATCAGCCTGATGGCTTTATTTTGTTGGTTTTCACGGATCCACCGCACCAACTCAAGCCCGGCATGATCGCTTTCCATCACCACATCAATAAAGGCGACGGCGACATCTTCTTCACCTTGCAGTAGCTCTTTGGCCTGTTCGCCGCTATAAGCATTGATAAAGCTCAATCCGCGGCCGTCGAGTTTGAAGCGGGAGAGGGCAAGTTTAGTGACTGTATGTACATCAGGCTCATCATCCACCACCAGAACTTTCCAGGGGGGCAGGGTATCTGTCGTTGTTGAAGCTTTCTTTGAGCCAAATAGCGGGCCTTTCTTGGCCATGTCGATCAGCATCTGTCGGACTCCAATCAATTGAATAGTTTTGATTTACCTTTCAAAAGTGTAGTCCAAGCATCGAGAAGGGCTAGCAATAGCTCACAAATTTGACAACGGCCGGTATAGGGGGATTTTCAGCAGCGCCAGGATCTACTATATTGAGAACCATTCTCATTAAGTGGGTGGCAGAATGGAAACCAAAAGCAAAACAATATCGTATAAAACCGATCAGGAAGTTTGCATGGCGATACCCGTCGGCAAACTGGCTGAGTTGATCCACAAGGGCGAATTATGTGCGGCGGATTTTCGTTGTCTCGACAGCCAATCCAAAAAGCAGGTTTGGCAATTGTGCCTTTGGTGCTGTAAGCAAAGAGTCCATTGCGATCGTCAGTGCAGCCAATGTGAGACTGGGATTAGTGCCGATAAATAACATTATCGGCATCAGTCAAAAAGGAGTAAAATCTATAGTAATCATTGCTATAGAATAGGTTTTACCTTGGAAGACTATCAAGCGTTATCTGCCATGCCGCTGTTTGACAGCGCAGACTTGCTTTTGCAGGGTAACCCTGTGGTCAACAGCTATATTACCCAATTAAGCTTGGGTAAAGTGGCCGATGCCGGCCTCTTGCTTGAGCATGCAACAGACTGGCTTTACGAACAAAGAGACAGTGAAAACAACTACAAGGCGTACCGCAGCGAGTTGACAACCTTTTTTCACTGGTGTTTCGATGTCGCAGGCATATCCGCCGCCAATGTGGGCCGACGGGAAATGGGACGTTACGTGGCTTATTGCCAGGCGCCACCAACAGAGTTAGTGGGTTATTTCAACGTCCCGCAATTCAAGACGGATAAGTTCAATCAGAGTCGGGAACCCAATCCCAACTGGCGGCCGTTTATTGGTCGCAAGGCGCTCGGCAAACCCTTGCCATACAGCCTGAGCGATAATGCCTTGAAGACAAAAATAGCCATACTTTCATCATTTTATACTTATCTTATGAGCGAAGAATATTGTGAGCGCAACCCGGCGCAGCTCTGGCTCAATCACAGTCGCTTTGCCAATAAGAGTAAGTTCAGGTTGGATCCGGCCGAAGAGCAACTCAAGGTGTTCAGTGAGCTGCAATGGTCTTATCTTGTAGCTTGCGTGCAGCGCCTGGCTGAAGCCGAGCCGGCACAACATCAACGCAGTCTGTTCTTGATTAACCTGATGTACGGCTGTTATCTGCGGATCTCGGAAATTGCCGCTCGTGCCGGTTATGCGCCAACCATGAGTCAATTCAAGCGCCATAATCACAGCGGCATCTGGTATTTTCATATTCCCAGGAGTAAAGGCGGCAAGGCCAGAAACGTGGCGGTATCCAAAGCGTTGCTGCAATCACTGCAAAGTTACCGGCGCCATTTGGGATTGAGTGACTATCCACAATCCAATGAAACCACGCCGCTGTTTATACGGCATCGCGCCGCCGGCCGAGGTCGGGAAAGTGGCGTGCTCAATGCCAACCTCGGCATACGTCAACTGCGGGATGAAATTCAGTTTCTGATAAACTGCGCCGCCGATGATGCCGAGAAAGATGGCTTTATCCAGGAAGCCAATGAAATGCGACAGCTTACTGCGCACAGTATTCGCCATACAGGTATCACTCATGACATCAATCTCAATGGTCGGCCTTTATCCCATGTGCAGGCGGACGCCGGTCATGAAAGCATAGACACCACGTCGCAGTATCTGCACACCAGCCAGGAAGAAAGGCACCAGAGTGCATCCGCCAAACCATTGGATAGACTGCAAGGAATTGAGAGTTAATCCAAGAAAACTATTGCTAGAGGTTTAAGGTGAATCACGGAGGAAGTTAGTTGCCTTAAACCTGGGATTACCGGTAATAACTCTCTAGATTTCAAATAGCTGCACATATAAATGCGCACAATATATATTATGTTAAATTAGATCTGATATGGCTTACATGCTCCCTTCATCGTGGCGGTTTGCGTTTTCCAAGAACGTCCTGAATTGAGTTAAGCTCTCTGATGTTGTTTGCTCCATCGTATTGCTCCGATTGCGATTACTCCAAGCTGTTGTCGGCACCAATTGCTCCATCTAATGGTTTTTCCACATGACCCTAGCCTCGATTAGCCGCGACAGTGTCTATCTTTTGTAAAGTGTCGGGTCTGCAATTTTGACTCGAAATTGCCCCGGTAATTGCAGTGATTACAACAACACCTTGAGCAGAGAAAGGCATCCAAGAATTGGATTCGCTATTGGCTTTTTAATGTTCCCAATACACGGTCTTTAAAAAAACGGCTGTCAATCAAAAATGAAATGTTTCTTTACATTGCAGCTTTGCCTCCTTTCCGGGATCACACCTGGATTACATCCGCGGTCTCATTTCCTCAGATTTATGTGAAGTAACACATAAAATCCTCATAGGTTTGAATAGAGTTAATGATTGATATCAGTAACTTGTATTTAAGTTGGCCCTAATTGTAAATAGGAATAAATATCATTTAATAGATTTAATACTTGTGCTATGTTGCGATTCTTTATCAAACCAATTCTTCGGACATCGCAACTCATGTGGTACCTCCTGTTGATCCTGACGATGACCCTGGGTTCACTGCTTATCTATTTAGGCAGTAAACACCAGGCATTGCTTGCCAAACCTTTGCCCTGGCAGGCCAAACTGCTGGGCACTTTATTCCTGCTGCTGGCTCTGCTCGGCTGGGGTTTACTGTTGACGGCCTCGGCCGCGTTGTTTTTTTGGCTCATGCTGCTTTCCATGCTGCTGGGCTCCCTGCCCTTTATTTCCCTGCTCAAGGGAGACAACAGATGACAACCATTAAGAAAGATAAAATCCGCCCTGACTTGCTGGGGAAAACCCTTGCCGGCGCCTTGCTGGGCTTTGCCCTGGCAGTCGCACTCAGTGGCATCTTTGCCTGGGTGGGGCCTGGTGGCATAGATGCCAAAGATAAGGTGCAATTCAATATGTGGCTGATAGCGCCACTCTGGCTTTCATTCTTCAGTTTCAGCTATTTGTTCTACAGTGCCCGCCGCGCCATTTTCTGGCTAATGGCGGCCAACGTGCTTGCATGGCTGCTGCTATGGTGGGTTAAGTAAATGCAGATCCGCAGCGATATTCTCAGAATTTATCAAACACTTCATACCTGGGTGGGCATACTCGCCGGGATTTTACTGTTTATCGGTTTTTATGCCGGCGCCCTGACCATGTTCAAGGAAGAGATTGCCGCCTGGTCATCACCGCCGCAAACCATTTTGCCACAGGTGAAACTGGAACAGATGGACAAACTACTCAGTGAAGCCAGAGCGCAACACCCTGAGTTAAGTAAGGGCTTCAGCCTTCATCTTGCCAGCGACAAGCATTCGCCTTTGAGTTGGTACGCCTCCGGCAGTGAGCGGCAATGGGGTCTGGGCGATGAGCTTTGGCATGCCAGTTTAAACAATCAAGGTGAGCTCATCTCCCATAAGGAACCCAAGAGCCAACTGGCACGCTTGATAGATGAGCTGCACCGCACCGGCGGTATTCCTGGCGATATGGGACACGAGCAGCTCGGTGCTTATTTTATGGGGGTTGCCGGCATTCTCTATTTTTTGGCGTTGGTTTCCGGGGTGATCTTCCTGCTGCCAACACTGGTGAAAACGCTGTTTGCCTTAAGGCGCAAGAAAGGCCCCAATCGTTTTTGGCTCGACAGCCACAACCTGCTTGGCATCACAGCACTGCCATTTCATATCATTATCAGTTTGACCGTGGTGGTGTTTGTCTTTCACGATCAATTGTACGGCGCCTTGGGGCAGTTTGTTTATGGCGATAAGCCGATGTTCAATCGCGAAGCACCCAAGGGCGAAGTGCGCTCACTGAGCACCCTGCCCCCGGTAACCGAACTGGTTGCTCGGGCCGAAAGCTTCGCGCCCGGTTATCAGGCACTCAGTTTGACCTATATGGGCATGGATACTCCGGCTCCCATGGTCCGGATGGCCATGTATAACGAAGAAGCGTTGATGCGCGGCCCGATAGGAGACTTCCTTTATATGAACCCCTACACCCTTGAGGTGGGCAACAGCACCTTTACTCCGGGGGAAGAAGGCGTTTGGGGCCGGATGGTTTCGGTATTCTTTGGACTTCACTTTGGTTCCTACGGCGGCTATCCCGGTCGCTGGCTCTACTTTTTCCTCGGAATGAGTGGTGCCATGCTGTTTTACAGCGGTAATCTGCTATGGCTGGAAAAGCGCCGCAGCAAACAGCGCAAGGGGGAGCCCATTCCAGAGCAACCGAGAAGAGTCAGGATCCTTGGAGCCGCTACTGTAGGAATTTGCTTGGGTTCAATGTTAGGCGTTGCGCTGGCCATGTTGCTGGGTAAATGGGGATATGCTCATGTAGAAAATATCAATCATCTGTATCTGTGGAGCTACTACGCCAGTTTCCTTATCGCCCTGGCTTATGCTTTCTGGCGTGGTGCTGCCAGAGCTGCGGTAACACTGCAAGCGCTATCGGCGCTGGTCTGTCTGGCAATGCCGCTGACATCCATCCTGGCGTTGCTGGCACCCGGTCTTGGAATCTGGGCACCGGAAACCCCAGGCACCTGGGCGGTGGATCTCACCGCATTCGCTTTTGCCGCCATCTTTGCTTTTGGCGCGCTCAAAACCTTTAAACGAGCGACCCAGGGGCCGGCTGACAGTATCTGGGCCATGCCGCAAAAACAGCCTATTGCGGCGCTGCAAACCAGCGTTCAGTCTTAAGCTGTTAGTTTGAATCATTCCACAAAGCCCCGTTCGCGGGGCTTTGCTTTGCAAGTCATGCCATCGAGCTCACAAGTTGCACAACAGTATCGCCATTGCCCGGCGCCATTATTGCTTAATCTGCCAACGGCTTTTATAGTAGCCGCTGATTTTATGGAAGAAAACCAAGGAGCTGGAATGTCCACCAATACGTTGTCTCTCCATCAGATCTGGTGGCTTACACTCACCTCGCCACAGATCAGTTTCCAAACCCAGGCCAGAGGTTATCTTAACCCTACTTCCCTGCATGCCGGGCTCGAAGAACCCAATACACTGGAAGAAGACTGGGGTATTACCGATAGATTATCCCTTCATCAGCAGATTGCCAGTCTGGTTAACGACGGCACCCATGGTCATTATCTGGTCAGTGATTATAGTCAATATGCCTGTGGTACCAGCTTGAACTGGCGATATCTTATTGATTTCGAACAATCCCCGCGTAGGCAGGCCGAAATGCGCTATGTCGCCGCGACTTATTCCATTCTCGGAGTCGGCGGCACCCGTGCCTATGATTTCGGGCGCGCCTCTTATCTCACCCGGGAAGGATTGCGCTTGGGTTGGGTAAGCAAGGAAGAGTTCGATTTTCTCCACAGCTTTATCGCAGCCAAAAGCCGCTATTTTTACCGCTCTTGGGAGCAATATACCCAAGCCTGGTTTGCCGGGCGTGCGATATGGATGTTTTTAATCAACGAGCCGGACACAGAAGAGGCAGCAGAGGCATTACTCAATGGCTGGATAGCCAGACGACAACGGATAGACTATCGCCGTGCTATCAACGACAGGGATAACCCCATTCATCAATGCGACTGGGACATGGAATTGCCGCAACTTAGCGCCCCGCAAAGCCTGCTCGATCTTCTCAACCAAACACAGGATTAGTCGCCATGGATATCTGGCAAATACTCGGTATCACCGCCACCCAAGATGAAGCAGCCATCAAGCAGGCTTACCGCACCCAGCTCCGCGACTGTCACCCAGAGGATAACCCGGAAGGCTTCAGAGCACTGCGCAGCGCCTACGAACAAGCCTTGGCTGCGGCCCACCCGGCAACCCAGCCCAAACCGCTGGAGCTGAATACGCCCTCGCCCGCAGCGGCCAAAGCACAACCATTGCCGCAACAGGAGTCTAAGCCGCAAGATTACAGCTACCGGGCCCAGCAAACAGCTGCCAAAGCCCAGGTTGGAACCCCGGAGAGTCTGTTCCAGCAGCTGATGAGCATGTTGGGCAATGAGCGCCTGCGCTTTGACAATGAACACTGGAATCAGTGGGCCGAGCGTGTCGGCCAAAGCTCTCTTTCCTGCCAAGCCCAGCTGTCGCAGTGGGTTCAGGCGGAGATACTCAATTGGCGCTGGCTGCCCGGACAAATTATCAGTCATTTGTGGCATGCACTGGAGTGGAGCTCACTTGAGCGGGGCGATAAGGCGCAGCAACAAAGAGCGGCTTTTTTCGATTGGTGGATTTCGCGGCCGAGCCCTGCGCCGCTGGACTGGTTGGCGACGCAGGATAATGCGACTCAAATCGCCATCCAAAGCTATTACCAACCATTGCAAAATGCACTGCTTGACTGTGATTTCCCACAGATCCGCATGTTGTTCTTTAGCGGTCATGTCTGCGGCGTGCTGCACCCTGCGCTTGCGATTGTCCAACTCAGGGTTATCAGGGCGTTAAACCTGAATTGGCCCGTGGAACAGTTGCTTGAGTTATGTGACTTTGTGTTGCAGCAAGGCGAACTCTGGGGCGAAGATTTGGTGCTGCTGGCCGAGATCAGCCGCCGCTGCGGTAAGGAATCCTTAGCACTCAAACTCGCCGATGAGCTCAAGCAAGCCGAGCTGCCTCAGCTATTGGCCGAACATCTGGAAAAATGGTATCTGCCGAGCACGCCGCGTTTGGCACTTTGGTTTAAGGCATTGGCCTGTCAGCAAGGCGGGAACTGGCGAATATCGGCCGCCTTTGAAGAGTGCTGGTTTGATGAACCCCAAGAGGCGGATTTCATCGAGCAACTGCTGTACAAGACTGTATTCAACGAAGGCGCTATGCCCCACACCATATTGCCGCTGAAGTCCTTGCCCGGTTATGAAGGCGCGTTGGCGAGATTGTTCTGGGCATGTCAGCTGGGCAGTTGGCAACAGATTGAACAGTTCGCTCAATTGCCGGCTTGCGATCGCGTGGAAGCCGGTTGGCATTATCTCGGCGAATTACTTTGCGACATTGCAACAGAGATCCTCGCCAATAGACCCAAGCATGCCGTGTTTGAAGCGCTGGCGGCAGGTTATGGCCAGCCCAACTGGTTTACTATGCCTGCGCCCGATGCCCAGGCCTTCAGCCAACCCACGCCCGAGGAATGGCTGCAAGTTGGCCAGCGCCATCCCCTGCTGCCGGATAGCTGGCTGCAGGCCTTGTGTCAAAGAGCCGAAGCTGAAGAATGGCTGTCACTGCTGACGGAAGATCCCAGTCTGTTTGGCATGCTGATCTGGCAGCGTGAGGGGGTACGTCAGCCATTGCTGTCGGCATTTGAGCATTCATCGGACGCTGAAAACGGCGAGCAAGCCGCCAAGGAGCAAAGTTCTCAAGCGGATATCGCCCTGGAGTGGGCAGAGTTCTACTATTCATTGCCATGGAGCAAAATCAGCCATCGCTTGGCGATGCGTCAGGCACTTTCACTGACGCAGTTGCCGCAGCCAATCAAGGACACTCCCTTTGCCTTGGCTTGGCAGATGTGTGCGGATCCGCAAAGCATCTCGCCGCTGATTGCCGAAGCCGTCATGCGTTGGCCCAAGCAGTTTGTGTTTTGCATAGAGCTGCGCAACCAGGTTGAGCGCTTGGCGCAATCAAGCTTAAGCGATGAAGAGCTCTGGCAACAGATTGATGCCGAGCAACTGACGGCACTCGGTGCCTTGATCAATCGCAGGGTTGAAACCACTGACGATATACACAATACCCTGATACTCTGGGCGGCACTGAGATATCACCCCAACGCCAGTAATAGCTGGCGCTATGTCACCACGCCACAACTGGAGAAGCTTCAGGGACAGCTGAAAGAGCAAAATATCAATTTCGAAGAGTATTATTACGACGACAATACCCTGGCCTATGGTCTGCTGAATGATGATTGGGAACGGGGCATCCATCCGGAAGCCATTGATGCCTGTGCGGCGAAAAAAGAAGCCAAAGACTATGTCTATCCGGCCTGTTACTGCATAGCCTTGCTGGCCAATGACATCTCACGTGCAGGGTTTAATGGCACCTTGGTAGAGGACTTTCACAAGTCGCAACCCAAACTTGCCGGTGACAGACAAAACACCGCCAAGCTATTGTGCCAACTGCTGGAAGATAAGCTCAACCAGGTCATCAGTGACGACCGAGAGAAATCGCCGCAACGCTTTAATCTGCACAGCGGCAAGCGCCTTTTTGTCTGGGCACTACTGGTGGCACTGCACGGCTTTTTCGTATTCCCCATCTATCCCGACAGCGCAGCCTCACTGCTCGACCCTATGTCCATAGTGCAGCAACTCGAGGCTCATAAAGGAAAACTCTTGGTGTTCCTGGCCTTTAACCTGTTTATGGTATTCAGGATCTGCAGTACCCGCCAGACATCTAAAGGCGCCCGCAACTATGGGGTGTGGAGCACCTTTGCCATAGTGTTGGCCTTGGTGGGTAACAGCTTCTGGTGGGCGCTGCCACTGCTTCTCGGCCACCTGCTGGCTGCCTCAGGCACACAAGCCGCGTCTTCAATGCGTCACGGCTGGCCGAAGAGTTTTAAAGAACCCAGAAGAATTACCCTGGAGGAAATTGTTTATTGATCCCAGTGCGCCAGTGCATTTTGAATTGCCTGGCGCATATCACGAATATAGTGTTCATCCTGGGAGGCCAGAGCCTGTTCAAAACTCAGCAACCAGTGTTCTATCTGACGCCGCTCGCCTCCCAGGCATTCCTCATACATGCGATGTAGCTTTTCCGTCAGGTTGAGGTTGGGTAATTGCTCGCGGGGATGCACTTTCAATCTGGCAAGCCTTTGCCTGCTGGCTTGTCTATCGTCTTCCGATACCCCGGTCGGGCTGCGATCTATCACTTTCTGGTGTACCTCTCCTGTGCTGGTGATGGTGACATCCACTTCAAGCATGCCGTTGATATCGTAGCTGAATCTGACATCCACCGACTGCAACCCTTGTCCGGTTGGAATATCGATATCGAGATCGTCAATGTGCAGATTATTGGCAACCCAAAGGCTCTCTCCCTGATAGATGGCGATACACACCTGGCTTTGCTCTTCATGACCGGCGTAATAGCGTTGCTCCAGCGATACCGGCACCACAGTGTTGCGTTCTATGATAGGACTGAACACCCCGGACTGGCCATTGCTCTCTACCCGGATCCCCAGGCTGAAGGGACAAACATCGGTGAGGATCAGCTCCTCTACCGCTTCATCGCGCAAACGACAGGCGGCCTGAATGGCAGCGCCTATGGCCACCACCCGATCGGGATCCAGCTCCTGGCGGCCAAAGCGGCCCAGTAACCTGGTAGCGACCTGCTTTACATGATGCTGACGGCTGGCACCACCCACCAAAATGAGTTCATCTATCTCTTCAGGCTGTAATCTGGCGTCGGCAAGTGCCTGGCTCAGCGGTTTTCGCAGCCGGTTCAGCGTCTGTTGCCAAATCTTTTCCAGCTCATGGCCGTCGAACTCGAGGTTGATATTCTGCTCGCCGCTCAAACAGACCCGGGTTCCCTGGCCATTACTGTAACGCTTGGCATTTTCACAGGCGTAATAGAGCTGACTGAGGTACTTGAGAGATTGGCTTTCACGCTCCAGCTGTAGCTTTTGCAACACGCCATCGAGCAGGTCTTGAGTGAAGTCTTCACCACCGAGACGGTTATCACCGGCCGAAGCGCGAACTTCTATGATGCCATCCTGAAACTCGACAATGGTGACATCGAAGGTACCACCACCTATATCAAACACCAGGAAACGTCGGCTATGGGACTCGTGTAAGCTGTAAGCCATGGCGGCAGCAGTGGGTTCATTGATAAGGCGTACCGCTTCCAGCTCGGCCAGCTCCGCAGCCGTATGCACTTGTTTGCGCTGCTGATCATTGAAGTAAGCTGGCACAGAAATCACCACTTGCTTAATGGCGTGCCCAAGATAGGCTTCAGCATCGGCCTTGAGGGTACTGAGTATGATGGCGCAAAGCTCAGTGGAGCTGAACTCCTGACCACCGAGGCGATAGCGTTTCTCACTACCCAAAAAACGTTTGAATATGGCGGCAGTATTACGTGGATGAGTCATTAAACGTTCGGCGGCCGGACGACCAACCAATAGGTGCATATCCTCATCAATACTGACGACCGACGGGGTTAAATCCTCTCCCAGGGCATTGGGGATCATCTGCACCTTACCATCGCGCCAAAGCGCAATGGCGCTGTTGGTGGTGCCCAAATCTATGCCGATTGCGGGTACTTCAGGCTTATCCATCACCTAACTCCTTCCTTTTCCTGCTTATCCATCTTCGCCGGGGGGAATTTCCAGCGCCCACACTATGCCTAAAGTTCGACAAAGCAACAAGTTAAATACTGAAAAACCAACAAAGTCGAAGGATTATTTATCCACCTGTCCCAGATGCAGACAACCAGGGTAATACCATAGAGTTCTTTGTGGGAAAACCAAGATATAAGGCTGAGAACTGCGATAAGCCTAACGGTCTTATGAATACGACCAACTTGGATAGATATGGAGATCCGACATGAAAAGACCGGCCAGTTTACAAAAGCTGTTCTCTTTGAATATGGCAAAGGAGCAGGAATCTGCATCCTGCATAACGGCGCGATAAACCCACCATCCTCTAACCGCCTATACCAGGCTAATAGCAATATCAAAACTAAGATACGAAAAAGCCCGCCTGTTTTCACAGGCGGGCTTCTCTGAATATGGCGGAGGAGCAGGGATTTGAACCCTGGATGGGCTATAAACCCATGCCGGTTTTCAAGACCGGTGCATTCAACCACTCTGCCACCCCTCCGAACGCTGCAAATACTATAGCGAGGATATGAGACTGTAAAGCAGAAAATGTCATGGCCTTATCTATTTGCTCAATCTGCACTCAGTCTTTGGGCGTTTCTTCTGCATGTAGCGCCAAACGAGCAGGATCCGGCTTGGTAAAACCTGCCCTCACCTGCGACCAGCCGGCAAACTGACGCAGTTTATAGCCGGCAAATACCAGCACACTACAACCCAGGATCCCCCAGGCAATAGCGGTTTCCCCGGCCGTGGCCCACACAGCAACCAGGCTTGATGCTCCGAATGCCAAAGTTATCTGTAAAAAGTTTTGCAGCCCAGCCGCTTTGGAGGCGCACTGACTGAAATGTTGCAGCGCACTGTTAACCACTATCGGATAAATGGCACCATTGGCCGCGGCCAGCACAGAAAATGCAATAAGCAATGGATAGATGGTTTGCGCCTTGAATACCAAAGTCGCCAAAGCAATCGCCAACACACACAAACCAAACAGGGCCAGCAACAGTTTAAGCGTCATCTCACTGCCTACCCTGCGGATAAGCAACTTACTGGCATAGCCACCGACAATAAACATGATGGTTTGCGGAATAAAGCTTAAACCTATGGCATCTGCCTCATAACCGTGCTGTTCCATCACTATCGGCCAGAGTGTCAGATAGGCAAAGAAAGCGCCTGAGCAAGCACCATAGATGAGCACATTGCCCAAATAACCTGTGTTGTTGAAAAAGGTCTTGTAGGCCACTTTTTCTTCAGCTTTGGAAGCGCCTTCATTTGCCGGCTTCACCAACACCATAGTCAGCGCCATCAATGCCGTTGCCGTCGCCGCCAAAATGAAAAAAATCGCTTCCCAGCCCATATACTTAAGCACCTTGGCGCCGAGAATAGGCGCCAAGGCCGGTGACAAGGCCACCAAGGGCATGATGTTGGAGAAGATACGCTGCGAATCTTTGGCATCATACTGCTCTACCACCAAAGCCTGCCAAATGACGGCAGCACTGCAAACGCCAATCGCCTGAAAGAAACGGGCACAGTTGAGCATGATGATATTGTCACTGAAACCTATACTGACTGTCGCCAGGGAAAACAGTGCCAAACCACCGAGCAGTGAATTACGTTTACCGAAACGCTGCACCAGAGGGCCGTAAAGCAGTTGCCCCAAGGCCAATCCGGCCAGGAAAGAGGTCAAGGACATGGCCACCTGAGATGAGCTGGCGCCAAGCGAGCCTTCAATTGCTTTGAATGCTGGGAGATACATGTCGGTCGCGATGAAAGCCAACATGCTCAGGAGCGCGAGATAGCATAAAAACATGAAATATTTAAGAGTCATATACAACCTGATTACAACTTAAGACAAAAGTAATATGAATGCCGGAGCAGTCTAAAGCCTTGCTCAATCGAGGTGAAACGTTTATTTTTGACCTAAGCTTTCAAATAATCTCACAGCAAGGAATCGCCATGCTTTCTGAACAATCGTTGCAACTTATCGATATTGTTTCTCACCTTGGCAGTTTCACCGCCGCAGCCAACAAGTTGCACAAGGTGCCATCCGCCGTGAGTTATGCCATTAAGCAGATTGAAGAAGAACTGGGAGTCGTGCTGTTTGAGCGTCATCACCGCAGCGTCAGTTTGACGCCGGCCGGGGCTCACTTTGTCAAGGAAGCCAGGATTATGCTCAAGCAACTGGACGACCTGAAACGGGAAACCCAGCGGGTAGCCAATGGTTGGCAGCCGACGTTATCCATCGCTTTGGACAATATCGTCAGGGCAGACAGGATCAGTGTGCTGATTGCCGACTTCTATCGTCACTTCACCGATGTGGAGCTGATCATCCGCATTGAGGTGTTCAACGGTGTCTGGGAGGCCTTGTCTACCGGTCGCAGCGATGTTGCCATTGGCGCCACCACTGCCATCCCGGTCGGCGGCGCCTACCATCACAGAGACATGGGCGATATCGAGTGGGCATTTCTGGTGAGCAAGTCCCACCCTTTGGCCGCTATCGACCGGCCACTGGAAGATGAAGAGCTCAGGCCCTTTCCTTCTATTTGCCTGGACGATACTTCAAGAGAGATCCCCAAGCGCCACACCTGGTTACTGGACAATCAGCGCCGCTTGGTGGTGCCGGATTGGATCCGCGCCATCAACTGCTTCCGTGAAGGCTTGGGGATAGGTTATATGCCGGTACACCTGGCCAGCCCCTTTATTCGCACCGGTGCCCTGGTGGAAAAGCAGCTGGCCACTCCTCTGGCTGCAAGCTCCTGCTGCCTGGCGTGGAATGCCAACAAGATGTCGCCGGCGCTCAAATGGGTACTGGATTATCTGGGCGATACCGAAAAACTGCACAGAGAGTGGCTCGCCTGACTTTAATTCATAAAAGATTCAGTGTTTAATGGCACAATCTATAACAGGAAACCTGCAGCGGAACCATATACGGTTTAAACTGCTCTAACATGGAAACTAGCCGGGCCGCCAACCCGGGCTATGTCAGTAAACCTTCGGAGAAGCAAATGACTCAGCAAACCCTTTATTCGAGCCAAACTTCCACTATGGAAGTGAACAAAATGCTCAGAAACACCTACATGCTGCTGGCAATGACCATAGGGTTTTCAGCCGTATGTGCCGCCATCGCCATGGCGATGGGTATCGGCCCCATGATGTCACTGGGACTTTCCATCGGTGGCTTGGTGTTGCTGTTCGTCACCCTGAGAAAAGCGGAATCTGCCGCCGGGATCTTTTGGGTATTTGCCTTTACCGGTATGGAAGGCGCGTCTCTGGGTTATATCCTCAATCATTACGCCGGTATGAGTAACGGCCCAGAGCTGATTATTCAGGCCTTTGGTCTGACATCTGCCATCTTCGTTGCCCTGTCGGCCTATGCCGTGACCACCAAGAAAGATTTTTCCTTTATGCGTGGTTTTTTGATTGCCGGTCTGGTGGTCGTCATAGCCGCTGCGGTGATCAATATCTTTGTCGGTAACGGCGCGGTATTCATGGCGGTAAACGCAGGTATCGCCCTGTTGATGACAGGCTTTATCCTGTTTGACACCAGCCGCATCGTCAATGGTGGTGAGACCAACTATATTCGCGCCACCATTGCCTTGTACCTGGATTTTCTCAACCTGTTTATCAGCCTGCTGCACCTGATGGGTGCCGGTGGTGATGACTGATCCCCACGGGACGGAAAATAGGTTAAAATGGCCCTAATTCAGGGTCATTTTTTTTGGTATGAGCAAACTTATTATTATGGTGAATGGCAGTGTCTACGGCCCTGCGGCCGGCTTCCATGCACTCAAGTATACCCGGGCTGCCCTGCAAGCAGGCCATGAGGTTCACTGCGTATTCTTCTATCAGGATGGGGTGAGCCAGTCCAATGCGCTATGCGCGCCGGCATCTGACGAATTGGACTTAACTGCCGCCTGGCAGCAGCTGGCAAAGGAGTGGCAGCTTAATCTGGTGAATTGCGTCTCTGCCGCCCTACGCCGCGGTGTGCTTTCAGCACAGGATGCCAAGGATAACGCCAAAGCGAGTGCCAATCTCGCCGCTGGATTTACCATGGGGGGGCTTGGCGAGTTGGTCACCGGGCTTGAAAAGAGTGATCGTCTGGTGAGTTTTTAATGAAGAAATTAGCCATTATCTTTCGCCGAGCACCGCATGGGTCGGCTTCCGGCCGCGAAGGCCTGGATCTGGCGCTGCTGAGCGCCAGTTTCGAGCAAGAGGTGAGCCTGATATTTACCGATGAAGGCGTGCTTACGCTGCTGAAGCAACAGCAACCTGAGCTTATCGGCTGCAAGGATTATATCGCCACCTTGGGTGCGCTGCCCCTCTATGACATAGACACTGTACTGGTCTGTAAACAATCGCTGCAGGAGCTGGGACTTGGCCGCACCGAACTGGTTATTCCTGCCACCATTTGTGATAACGAGCAGATCCGCCAGGCCCTGCTGGATGCCGATGAGGTTATGGTTTTCTGATGATATTACACCAAATACAAACATCGGCAGCGCGCGACACTGCGCTGTCCTGCGCACTGAGATATGCCGGCAAGACAGACGTGTTTCTGCTGGCCGGCGATGCAGTAAGCGCCCTGCTGAAACGTCAATGGGCCATGGCACTGTCCCCTTTTAAAGTGGTGCTGGTGGCCGATGACGTCAAAGCCCGCGGGCTCGAGGACTTTCTTGGTAATTATGAACAGTTGGATTATCCGGCGCAGGTAGCGCTGACATTGGCTCATACAAAGGTTATTTCGTGGTAGATTTCATTCAATTCAATGACAAGCAGATAGCGACCGATCCTCAAGGGTACTTGAAGCAGGTTTCCGATTGGACGCCCGAGCTGGCGCCTGTCATCGCCGCAGGCGAAGAGATAGAGCTGACCGATGCCCACTGGGAAGTGGTTAACTTTGTGCGGAACTTTTATCTTGAATACAAGACCAGCCCGGCTATTCGGGTTTTGGTTAAGGCAATCGGCCAGGCACTGGGGCCGGAGAAAGGTAACTCCAAGTACCTCTACACTCTGTTCCCGATGGGGCCGGCCAAGCAGGCAACCAAGATTGCCGGGCTGCCCAAACCGGCCAAGTGTATTTAAAGCGACTCGATTCTGCACACAAAAAAGCCCCGGTTCTCGGGGCTTCTTACTATTTGCATAACTATTTTAAATTCTCATATACCAGCATGGCTGCCTTGCCGAGCGTGGCTAAAAACAGGGCAGAAAAAACTGCGATGACGGCCACGTAGGCAAGCCAGCGCAGGTAGCGCTGACCTTTATCCATATGACCTCACCCATCAACCTATTTTTTCAATGCCACCCATATAGCTGCGCAAGGCTTCAGGTACTGTGACACTGCCATCGGCATTTTGGTAGTTTTCCAAAATGGCTACCAGAGTACGACCAACCGCCAGTCCTGAGCCATTCAGAGTGTGGATAAGCTTGGGCTTGTTGTCGTCTTTGGCGCGATAACGGGCCTGCATGCGCCGCGCCTGGAAGTCACGCACGTTGGAGCAGGAAGAGATCTCACGATAGGTTTTTTGAGCCGGAACCCAGACTTCAACGTCGTAGGTCTTGGCGGCACCAAAGCCCATATCACCGGTACACAGGACGATAGTTCTGTGCGGCAGCCCCAGCTTCTTCAGTACGTTTTCGGCGTGACCAACCAACTCTTCCAATGCAGCTTCAGAATCCTGCGGCTTCACCAACTGCACCATTTCGACCTTGTCAAACTGGTGTTGGCGGATAAGGCCGCGGGTATCTTTACCGTAAGAGCCAGCTTCACTGCGGAAGCATGGTGTGTGAGCAGTCAACTTGATTGGCAGCTCGGCTTCATCCAGTATGGTATCGCGGGCCAGGTTGGTCAGCGGCACTTCTGCAGTTGGGATCAGGCTAAGCCCCTGACCTTCCTCTGTGGCCGGTTTGGTGTGAAACAGGTCTTCACCAAACTTGGGCAGTTGGCCTGTGCCCTTGAGGCTGGCTTCGTTGACCAGTAAAGGCACATAGCATTCCGTGTAGCCGTGCTCCTGGGTATGCAAATCCAGCATGAACTGCGCCAGAGCGCGGTGCATACGGGCAATTTGGCCCTGCATAAAGATAAAGCGCGAACCTGTTACCTTAACAGCACTCTTGAAATCCAGTCCTTTGAGCAGTTCACCGAGATCCACATGATCTCTTACCGGAAAGTCAAACTCTCTTGGCGTGCCCCAGCGGCGGATTTCCACGTTGTCGTTTTCGTCTGCGCCCACGGGAGCAGATTCATCCGGCAAGTTGGGAATGCTCATGGCAATAGCGTCCAGCTCTTGAAGCAGTGCACTCAGCTCTTGTTTTTTGCTGTCCAACTGGCTGCCGAGATCACCTACCTGCGCCATGATAGGGGCAACGTCCTCACCGCGGGACTTGGCTTGACCTATGGACTTGGAGATGGCATTGCGACTGGCCTGCAGCTCTTCGGTTTCCACCTGCAGCGACTTGCGCTTTTCTTCCAGCTTGGTCAGCCTGTCTACATCGAGGATAAAACCGCGGGTCGCCAAACGCTCCGCAGTTGTTGCGAGTTCATTACGCAGATATTTTGGATCTAACATGTCTACTTGTCTTATCAGTTATACACGTGAAAAAATCAGCTGTTGTCCCAGGTAAACCATGGCCAGGCACAGTCCCAGGTTCAACGCCACATTCAGAAATGCCTTTAGCAACTCACCTCCCTGTATCAGCAGTAAGGTTTCATTTGAGAAAGTTGAGAAGGTTGTCAGTGCACCAAGAAATCCGACACCGACCAGCGCCTTGATCTCAGGGCTGATATGACTGAGTTCCCCCAGTGCATATATCATCCCCATCAGAAATGAGCCAAGTACATTAACAGCCAGTGTACCAAAAGGAAAACCACTGCCAAATAGCTGGAGCACAAATATCGATATCAGGTAGCGCAAAACTGCGCCGGTTGCACCACCAAGGGCGACAACAGTCAGATTAATCATACCTTTTGTTCTCACTTTGGCTGTCGAGTTGGCTCAGCTGCGCCAACTTATCGCGGATCCGTTTCTCAAACCCCCGCTCGGTCGGATAATAAAAACGACTCTCGGCCAAGGCTTCGGGGAAATAACATTCGCCGGCAGCGTAGGCATTGGCCTCATCATGAGCATAACGATAGCCTTCTCCGGCACCAATGGATTTCATCAGCTCGGTCGGCGCGTTTCTCAAGTGCATGGGCACAGGCTGCTGGCCGGTTTCCCGAGCCAGTTGTCTGGCCGCTTTAAAGGCTGTATACACCGCATTGCTCTTGGGCGCCGAGGCCAGATAAACAATCGCCTGCGCTATGGCGCGCTCGCCCTCTGCCGGGCCGACCCGGTGGAAACAGTCCCAAGCGTTGAGAGCAACGGTCATCGCGGTAGGATCGGCATTCCCCACATCTTCAGAAGCTATCGCCAGCAGGCGTCTTGCGACATACAGAGGATCGCAGCCCCCTTCCAGCATGCGACAAAACCAATAGAGCGCCGCATCCGGCGCCGAGCCGCGAATCGATTTGTGCACGGCTGAGATCAGGTCGTAGTACTGATCGCCATTCTTATCGAACCCCGCCAACTGCTCACCGGCCACCTGCACCAGCATGGCTTCGGTAAAACTACCGCCATCCGGCAGCATGTCACTCATCAGCTCTACCAGGTTGAGAACCTTGCGGGCATCGCCATCGGCGAGAGTCGCCAACTTGGCCATCAGCTCAGGTGGCATCTGCAACCGGCGTTTGCCTAGGCCACGCTCTTCATCAGCAAGCGCCTGGGTCACTATGGTAGCAATCTCGGCTTCATCGAGACGCTTAATCAGATATACCCGCACTCTGGAGAGCAAAGCGTTATTGATTTCAAACGAAGGGTTTTCTGTGGTGGCGCCGATAAAAATTACTGTGCCATCTTCAATAAAAGGCAGAAAGGCATCCTGCTGGCTCTTGTTGAATCTGTGTACCTCATCGACAAACAGCAAGGTGCGCTGGCCGCGCGATTGCGCCACGTTTTTGGCGTGTTCTATCGCCGAGCGGATCTCTTTCACCCCGGATGTGACCGCAGATATTCGCTCCACATGGGCGTTGGCATAATGAGCAACCAGCTCTGCCAGCGTAGTCTTGCCGGTACCCGGCGGCCCCCAGAACATCATGGAATGGGCCTTGCCGGCCTCCAATGCCAGTCTCAGCGGTTGCCCAGGTCCCAACAGATGCTGCTGACCGACATATTGCTCCAGCGTCGCCGGACGCATTCTTGCAGCCAGGGGCCGAAAGTCGGGGGCAAAATCAAAGCTCAGGCTGGACAAGGTTAACCTTCCTGCCCCGGGCGCTGATCGTCAATGGAAACGCCTTCGGGAACCTCAAATTGGAACAATCTCTTGTCGCTATCTGTCAGCGGCTGTTGCTCGCTCAGGTTGAACTGACTGAAATTACCCTGAGTGTCTTTCAGTGCCAGTCGGGTCAAAGTGTCATCGTTGAAACAGACGCTGACCTGTTGTACTCCGGCCTCTTCTGTTTTGGGTGCTATCTGGAAACACTCTTTATCCAGAGTGATGTTATAGCGAGCCCAACTGGCCTCGTCGCGGCGCACCAAAAGCGTCATGGGCGAAGCGGCAATGGCATTTTCCAGCGCCAGTACGCTCACTTCCTCGGCGAACGGGTTATAAATCCAAACGTCTTTGCCATCTGCGACAATCACAGATTCATCCGGCTGCTGCAGATGCCAGTAAAACTGATTCGGCTGCGCCAAGGCGAGCTCGCCACTGCCTTGCTGAATAAGCTTGCCATTGATATCTGTGACTTGCTGTTGGAAGTCGGCTTTCAAGCCGGCGATGGCATCCAGCTTTTCTCTGAGCACACCGGCATCATCGGCCATTACAGGTAGGCTGACGGCCAGAGCAAGAAACATAATGCTTTTATTCATCTATACCTCAAATCTGTCTTATCTTGGCGGTGGTGGAGCCAATACTTCGCGGTTACCATTATGCCCCTGGGCACTAACAACCCCTTGAAGCTCCATCTGCTCTATGATGCGGGCGGCGCGGTTATAGCCTATCTTGAACTTGCGCTGCACACTGGAGATAGAGCCGCGGCGGGTTTCGGTAACAAAAGCAACGGCTTCATCGTAGAGCGCATCCAGCTCATCATCGCCGCCTTCAGGTGCTTCACCGGGCAGTAACACCTGCTCGCCGTCGCTGGCACCCTGCAGTATTTCATCAATATACTGAGGCTTACCGCGGGCATGCCAATCGGCAACCACGGCATGCACTTCGTGATCGTCCACAAAGGCGCCGTGAACTCGGTTAGGCACGCCGGTACCCGGGGGCAGATAGAGCATATCACCCATCCCCAGCAAGGTTTCGGCGCCCTGCTGATCCAAAATGGTGCGCGAGTCGATACGGGAAGAAACCTGGAAAGCGATTCGAGTGGGGATGTTGGCCTTGATAAGGCCTGTTATCACATCCACAGACGGGCGCTGGGTTGCCAGAATAAGGTGAATACCGGCGGCGCGGGCTTTCTGGGCGATACGGGCAATCAGCTCTTCCACCTTCTTGCCGACTATCATCATCATGTCGGCAAATTCGTCCACGACAACGACGATCGAGGGCAACTTGTCGAGCTCAGGTGCCGTATCTTCCATGCTTTCATTGGACTTCCACATAGGATCGTAAATCGGCTCGCCGGCAGCCTTGGCCTCGGCGATTTTGGCGTTGAAGCCCTTGAGGTTACGTACCCCGAGCGCCGACATCAGTTTGTAACGCCGCTCCATCTCGCCAACACACCAGCGTAGCGCATTGGCGGCCTCTTTCATATCCGTGACCACTTCACACAAGAGGTGCGGAATACCTTCATAGACAGAAAGCTCCAGCATCTTGGGATCTATCATAATAAAGCGCACATCTTCAGGGCCGGACTTATACAGCAGACTGGTGATCATCACGTTGACCCCAACCGACTTACCCGAGCCTGTGGTACCTGCAACCAAAAGGTGCGGCATCTTGGCCAAATCCACCACGACCGGATCGCCGGCAATGTCTTGTCCCAGCACCATGGTGAGATTGGATTTACTGTCCTTGAACGCCTGACAATCGAGCACATCACGCATGAATACGGTTTCGCGGAACTTGTTGGGCAGTTCCAGCCCCACATAGGCCTTACCCGGAATAACCTCAACCACCCGCACGCTTTCAGCCAGCAGCGAACGCGCCAAATCTTTGGATAGGTTAGAGATTTTTGAAGCCTTGACCCCAGGGGCCAAGTCCAGCTCAAAGCGGGTAATCACAGGACCTGGATAGACACCAACCACTTGCGCGGTAATGTTGAAGTCTGCAAGTTTGCTTTCCACCAAACGCGCTACCTGATCCAGCTCTTCTTCACTGATAGGGTTTTTCTTGCGGTTGGGCACATCCAGTAGTGAGATACTCGGCAAAGGATCCATGGGTTGCTTACTCTCCTTTGCAGCTCCCTCTTCACCGGGCAAAATGATAATGCCGTTTTCGACTCTGGCCTTCTGGGCCTTCAATTGCCGCTCTTTATGGCTGATGGCACCGGTTGAGACCCGCTTATCAAAGTCGATAGTCTCGCTTCCTTCTGCTTCATCTTGCCAAGGTGGCGTGTCTTCGGCATTGTCCGAAGAAATGCCCGCAGCCTTGGCAGTCGCACTTCCGGCAACACCTGCAGAAAGCACCGGCTCTACCCTGCCCTGACGCTTAGGCTCTATGTCGACTTTGTCATCGGCAATCGCCGCTTCACTCTCTTGAACTTGCTTATCCTTTTTACGGAAACGACTCAGCAGCCCGGGTTTCTTAACGGGGGCTTCAATAACCTCTTCATCGTCATCCTCCTCGAGCACTTCTTCCGGTTCAACTTCATCGCGCTCGCGACGGAACTTGTCCACTACCGACATAAAACCGCGGGTATCTTCGGTTTCTTTCGGGCCTGACAGACGTGCAGGCAACTGCTTGAGCTTGCGAAAACACCAGATAGTTGCCAAGCCGGTGAGCTCGACTATAGTAAGCCAGCTTATTCCCGTCAGCAGGGTAAAACCCGCGCCGACAAAGCAAAGCAGCAGCAGTGTGGTGCCCAACTGGTTGAAGTAAGGCAGCATCGCCTGAGCTATTACATCCCCGGCCACACCACCGGCCGAAAATTCATAGATATCGCCGGCATTCATACTGGCCAAGGCAGCAAGGCTCAGCACCATCAATAGAAAGCCAATCAGGCGCAAGCCGACCGAGAAGTAATCCACTTCCAGCAGTCTGTGGGCACGCCTGAAGATCAACCAACCGGTTCCGGCAATGATGATCGGAATAAGATAGGCGGTATAGCCAAAGAAATAGAACAGGACATCGGCCAGCCAGGCACCTACGGCACCGGTGACATTTTCGATCTCCCCTTGATAGTTAGACTGACTCCAGCCCGGATCACCGGGATGAAAGCTGCCAAGCGCCAACAATATATAGATGGCGACCATGCAGCACAGAATAAGCCCCCCTTCCAGCAGACGTTGCAGGCCGCTGAGGGTTCTGACGCTATTTCCCTGAGACAAATGCGATTTCCATAAGCAAACGAAAAACAGATGGATTTAAGATACCAGAATCAACCTGAATGTGCAGCGAATAAGCCTTCGAAAGCCTCTAAAAGCAAGTGGATAGCGGCATTTTTTTATGCTGCCTCGCCGCCTGGGATAAAAAGTAAACAACCGAGATCAAAAAAGGAGCCATTGTGGCTCCCTTTTACCCTCGTTAACAATCGAGGTTTAGGCTTCAGCAGAAATACTGATGGCCACTTTGCTGGTCTGCTTCACCTCTTCCATCACCACGTAGGTACGGGTGTCGGACACTGAAGGCAGCTTCAGCAAGGTTTCGCCCAGCAATTTACGATAGGCAGACATATCGGATACCCGTGTCTTCAGCAGATAATCGAAATCGCCCGATACCAGGTGGCACTCCTGAATATCATCCAAAAGCTGCACGGCGCGATTAAACTTATCGAAGACTTCCGGAGTGTCCCGGTTGAGGGTGATCTCGACAAATACCAACAAGGATGCGCCCAAAAAGTGCGGGTTAACCAGTGCGGTATAGCCGTTAATGTAACCTTGTTTTTCGAGACGCTTGACGCGTTCAAGGCAGGGAGTTGGACTCAAACCAACACGTTTGGAAAGCTCAACGTTGGAAATGCGACCGTCAATTTGCAGTTCATTAAGAATGTTACGATCGATACGATCCAAGTCTTTTACAGGACTCTTTTTATTATTTACCATATTTTTAACCTTGTTTTATCACTAAAACAACATTTAATTTTGCGTATGTCGGAAGTTTAGCAGCATAATCTGCCCGGGCAATACTATACTAGACTTTCCTGAATTGATCACGTTCAGGTCACTATAAAATAACAATTATGCCCATTAAAAGTGGGTTTTTTAGTATATTGAGGCTCGAAAATGATAATTGGTGTTCCAAAGGAAATCAAAAACCATGAGTATCGCGTGGGTATGGTACCTTCCAGCGTACGCGAATTGACTATGCATGGTCATCAGGTTTTTATCGAAACGAATGCTGGTAATGGGATTGGGTTTACCGATCAGGACTATATCGATGCCGGGGCGTCTATTTTGGACACGGCCGCCGAGGTTTTTGCCAAGGCTGAGATGATAGTCAAAGTCAAAGAGCCACAGGCCGTAGAACGTGCCATGCTGCGCCATGACCAGCTCCTCTTTACCTATCTGCACCTTGCCCCCGATCTGCCCCAAACTGAAGAACTGGTCAACAGCGGCGCTGTTTGTATCGCTTATGAAACGGTTACTGATGACCGTGGTGGCTTGCCTTTACTGGCCCCCATGTCAGAAGTGGCCGGACGCATGTCCATCCAAGCCGGTGCCATGGCGCTGGAAAAATCTATGGGCGGCCTGGGCATGTTGCTCGGCGGTGTCCCTGGGGTTGAACCGGCTAAAGTTGTGATTATCGGCGGCGGCATGGTAGGTACCAATGCGGCGCAAATGGCGGTGGGCATGGGTGCCGATGTAGTGGTGCTTGATCGCTCCATCGACGCGCTGCGTCGTTTGAATGTTCAGTTTGGCTCCAAGGTCAAGGCTATCTACTCGACGGCCGATGCCATTGAAAAGCATGTATTGCAGGCCGATCTGGTCATAGGTGGCGTGTTGATCCCCGGCGCGGCAGCGCCCAAGCTGGTTACCCGTGAGCACATCAGGAAGATGAAGCCTGGGGCCGCCATAGTGGATGTCGCCATAGATCAGGGTGGCTGTGTGGAAACCTCTCATGCCACAACTCACCAGGATCCTACCTATATCGTCGATGATGTCGTGCATTACTGTGTAGCCAATATGCCGGGCGCCGTGGCACGTACTTCCACCTTTGCCCTGAACAACGCTACCCTGCCCTACATTCTCAAGCTGGCCCGTCTGGGTTACCGCGACGCGCTCTTGTCTGACAAGCACTTGCTGAATGGTCTTAACGTGATGCACGGTAAGATCACCTGTAAAGAAGTCGCCGAAGCCCACAATATGGCTTATACCGCTGCCAGCGAACTGTTACAGTAAGCAAATTAGCTAATCGCTTTAAAGGAGCCTCTGGGCTCCTTTTTTTCGATTAAGTCAATCTTGAAGATTCTATTCCTGGCGCTTTACCCTTAGGGGTAAATTACCTACAATCGCTGCAATTTGCCAAGGCACGGAGAATAAAATGAGCCAAGCCAAACATTGTAATCTTTTGATCCTGGGATCAGGCCCCGCAGGCTATACCGCAGCCGTTTATGCTGCCCGCGCCAATCTCAAGCCCGTGATGATCACGGGTATCCAGCAGGGTGGCCAGTTAACCACTACGACCGAAGTCGAAAATTGGCCCGGCGATGCCGAAGGCCTGACTGGTCCTGCGCTGATGGAACGGATGCAAAAGCATGCCGAGAAATTCGATACCGAAATTATCTTCGACCATATCAATGAAGTGGATCTGCAACAGCGCCCTTTCACCTTGAAAGGTGACAACGGTGAGTACACCTGTGATGCGCTGATCATAGCCACAGGCGCATCCGCCAAGTACCTCGGTCTGCCATCTGAAGAAGCCTTCAAGGGCCGTGGTGTATCTGCTTGTGCCACCTGTGACGGTTTCTTCTATCGCAATCAGAAAGTGGCCGTTATCGGCGGTGGTAACACGGCTGTTGAAGAAGCACTCTATCTTTCCAACATAGCTGCCGAAGTGCACCTGATCCATCGCCGCGATACCTTCCGCTCTGAGAAGATTCTTATCGATCGTCTGATGGACAAAGTCGAAAACGGCAACATAGTTTTGCACCTGGACAAGACATTGGATGAAGTGACCGGCGATGCCATGGGCGTGACCGGACTCAAGATGAAGAGCACCAAAGACGGCAGTATTTCCGATTTGGAAGTGGCCGGGGTGTTTGTCGCCATTGGCCACAGCCCCAACACAGGTATTTTCGAAGGCCAGTTGGAGATGAATGGCGGTTATATCAAGGTCGAAAGCGGCCTCAACGGCAATGCCACCCAGACCAGTGTCAAAGGCGTATTCGCCGCCGGCGATGTGATGGATCAGCACTACCGTCAGGCCATCACCTCAGCCGGAACCGGTTGTATGGCGGCTCTGGATGCCGAGCGCTTCCTGGATGCCCAGAAATAAGCTCTGCCGATATACTGAAAAGCCAGTCATCATTGATGACTGGCTTTTTTGTCTGAGGCATTGAAGCATAGGCAAATCACAGGTATGAAAAAAGGGACCTTAGGTCCCTTTTTAACAGCAACTACAACTTATCTCCTGAGAGATTAGTTTGCCAGTGCTTCCTTCGCTTTTTCTACCAGAGTAGCAAACACTACTTTGTCGAATACAGCGATGTCTGCCAAAATCTTACGATCGATTTCGATAGACGCCTTTTTCAGACCGTTGATGAAACGGCTGTATGAAAGACCATTCTGACGAGAAGCCGCATTGATACGTGCAATCCACAGTTGACGGAATTGACGTTTCTTCTGGCGACGGTCACGGTAAGCATATTGACCTGCTTTGGTTACGGCCTGTACCGCTACACGGAAAGTACGTGAACGGGCACCGTAGTAACCTTTGGCAAGTTTAAGAACTTTCTTGTGACGAGCTCGTGCAGTTACACCACGCTTAACTCTTGGCATTTTTCAATTCCTCCTAATTAAGCGTATGGCAGTTGGCGTGCGATCATAGGCACGTCAGCTTTGGCAACTAAACACTTGGCGCGCAGATGACGCTTACGCTTGGTGCTCTTCTTGGTCAGGATGTGACGCAGATGGGCTTGCTTACGCTTGAAACCATTGGCGGTTTTCTTAAAACGCTTCGCTACACCCTTGTCGGTTTTCATTTTAGGCATTACTAAAACTCCGCATTGGGACATTAATAAAACGCAAGGCGAGCAAAGGCCCGTAGACCTTTGCTACTTTTCAGGATTGCCCTGCTATTTCTTCTTGGGCGCCAGCACCATGATGGCTTGTCGACCTTCCATTTTCGGGAAAGATTCAACAACCGCATACTCTTCCAGATCGCCCTTGATACGGTTCAAAAGATCCATACCCAGGTTCTGGTGTGCCATTTCGCGTCCGCGGAAACGCAGCGTAACTTTCGCTTTGTCTCCATCTTCCAGAAAACGAATCAGGTTGCGTAGTTTTACCTGATAGTCGTTTTCATCAGTACCAGGGCGGAATTTAACTTCCTTCACCTGGATCTGTTTCTGCTTCTTCTTCTGTTCTTTCTGGGCTTTTGCCTTGTCGAACAGATATTTACCGTAGTCCATGATACGGCATACAGGCGGCTCAGCATTAGGACTGATCTCAACCAGATCCAGACCTGCCTCATCGGCTACTTCCTGAGCCTCTTTGATGCTGACGATACCAATGGCTTCACCATCCACGCCATTCAAACGTACCTCAGGTACGCCGGTAATTTCTTCATTGATTCTATTCGGGGCCGCCTGACGGCCTGCTGATTTTTTGATCTTTATGACCTAATCCTCCAACAATTCAAGACTACGGAGTGAAATTTGTTGCTTGACCTTAGCGGCGAAATCATCGATTCGCATCTTGCCTAAGTCCACCCCGTCTCGGGTACGCACAGCGACTTCCCGATTTTCCATCTCCTGATCACCTATGACCAGCAAATAAGGAACCCGCCTCAAAGTGTGCTCGCGTATTTTAAAGCCTATTTTTTCATTCCTCAAGTCTTTAGAGGCGCGTATGCCCTGTTCCTTGAAGAATTCGACTACTTCTTCAACATAATCAGCTTGTTTGTCTGTTATGTTCATAACAACAACCTGCATAGGAGCCAGCCAGGTTGGGAAGCGGCCCGCGAACTCTTCGATGAGGATACCGAGGAATCGCTCCAAAGAGCCCAAAATCGCACGGTGGATCATCACAGGAGTCTGACGGCTGTTGTCTTCGGCGACATAAGTCGCGCCCAGGCGTCCCGGTAAGGCGTAATCGAGCTGCACTGTACCGCACTGCCAGGCGCGATCCAGGCAGTCATGCAGAGTGAATTCGATTTTAGGGCCGTAGAAGGCACCTTCACCTGGCAGTATTTCAAATTCGATATCGTTGCTGCGCAGCGCTTGTTTCAGAGCTTCTTCTGCCCTGTCCCACATGGCATCGTCACCGATACGCTTCTCTGGACGGGTAGAAAGTTTAACTACGATATTGCTGAAGCCGAAAGTGGAATAGGTGTCGTACACCATCTTGATACACTTGCTGACTTCGGATTGCACCTGCTCTTCAGTACAGAATACGTGCGCATCGTCCTGGGTAAAACCACGAACCCGCATCAGACCGTGCAAGGCACCCGAAGGCTCGTTACGGTGACAACAGCCGAACTCGGCCATCCGCAGCGGCAGATCGCGATAGGACTTGAGGCCCTGATTGAAAATCTGTACGTGGCCGGGGCAGTTCATCGGCTTGATGGCGTATTCGCGGTTCTCACTGCTGGTTGTAAACATCGCCTCGGCGTATTTATCCCAGTGACCGGAACGTTCCCACAACACGCGGTCCATCATCAGTGGACCTTTCACTTCCTGATAGTCGTACTGGCTCAGCTTCTGGCGAATAAAACGCTCAAGCTCAAGGAATACGCTCCAGCCGTCGTTGTGCCAGAACACCATACCAGGAGCTTCTTCCTGCATGTGGTACAGATCCAGCTGCTTGCCGATTTTACGGTGATCACGCTTGGCCGCTTCTTCGAGACGGGTCAGGTGAGTCTTGAGCGCTTTCTTGTCGGCCCAGGCAGTACCATAGATACGCTGCAACATCTTGTTGTCTGAGTTACCGCGCCAGTAGGCACCGGCAACATTCATCAGCTTAAAGAAATGACAGAAACGCATGTTGGGCACATGGGGACCGCGACACATATCTGTGTATTCTTCGTGGTGATACAGCGCCGGCGTGGCATCACGGCTGATGTTCTCATCCAGGATCGCCATCTTGTAAGGCTCGCCGCGAGACTCGAAAGTATCACGGGCTTCCTGCCAGCTGACCACACGCTTGACCACGTCATAGTTGGTCTTGGCCAGTTCCAGCATGCGTTTTTCCAGCTTCTCCAGATCTTCCTGGGTCAGTTTATGTTCCAGGTCGATGTCATAGTAGAAGCCGTTATCGATAACAGGACCAATCGCCATCTTGGTTTCAGGCCACAGCTGTTTGATCGCATGACCCAACAAGTGTGCGCAAGAGTGACGAAGGATTTCCAGCCCTTCTTCATCTTTGGCTGTGATGATCGACAGTTCTGCATCTGTTTCGATCAGATCACAGGCATCTTTTAACTCGCCGTTGACTCGTCCGGCAATACAGGCTTTCGCCAGACCGGGACCAATATCAGCAGCAACATCGAGTGTAGAGACTGGGTTGGCAAACTCGCGTTTGCTCCCATCGGGAAGTGTAATTACAGGCATGAAAATTCCTTGTCCAGTGGTGACCCACACGTAGGGCCACTTGGTTATCAATTAAAAAGAGTGTTTAGCCCTTGGGTTAAGGCAGTACAGGAGCCTTAAGGTCTCCGCCGGGCAGGCTGGCAATTTTACGGGATAAGCCCTTGCCTGCGCAACCCAAAAACACTCAAGGGACAAGCTTTTGCTCACAGCCTGGGGCTATACTTGAACTGTGTTGTGATATGAGGTTCTATCGTCCAAAGGGCATAGCGCTACCGGACAAAGGAGGAAGCCATGCAACTCAAGAGTCAAACTATCTGCTGCCCCCATTGCGGCCACCATCAAAAGGTGGAGCTCGACGCCAGCGGCGGCGATCAGGAGTTCTATAATGATTGCCGGGTATGTTGCAACCCTATCCATATGCGGATGCACATCAATGACCAGAGGCACATGATAGAGCTGTACGTCGATGGCGATGACGAACAGCTCTACTGAAAACCCCGTTTCAGGCTGCTTATATAGGACGAGTGCGGCCGCGAATTAAGTGTATCGGCGACAATTAAGCCAGGTGTCGTTGAGCTAGTACGCGCTCGACCGTATCCACTATCGTTTGGGTTTGACTGTCAATTTCGATATTCAGCCTATCCCCTTCCCGATAGTCCTCTAGATTGGTCAGTCTGAGAGTCTCAGGAATGAGATGCAGCATAAAGCGATTGCCTTTGACCTCGCCAACGGTGAGGCTACAACCATTGATACCGATAAAGCCCTTATAGAAGATGTACTTCAACCACTCTTCGGCCACTTCAAGCTGCATATTGTAATGGCTGTCACTGATATCCAGATGCACCAATTGCGCCTGGGTATGCACATGGCCAGAAAGAATGTGACCCCCAAGCTCGGTACCAAACTTGAGTGACCTCTCTATGTTAACCTTGTCACCAACCCTTAGTCCGACCAGATTAGTCACCGCCAGAGTCTCTTCCATTACGTCGAAAAACGCCCTATCATCAGCAAGCTGGGTTACCGTCAGGCAAACACCGTTGTTGGCAACACTCGCTCCTATTTCCAATCCCTCGCGCAAGGCGGGAGGCAGAGCGACTTCGAGGGTATTTAGCCCGGGCTTTTTCTCGATCGCCAAGATTTCACACTTGGCTTGAACAATACCTGTAAACATTTTCTCACTCGCTTAGTTGTTAGGGCTGCTTTCATGAATCACACCGGCTTTCAGGCCAAACGCTTAGTTCAACTGGCTTTGCCTGTGCTTATTGCACAACTTACCCAGACAATGATGGGGTTTATCGATACCCTGATGGCCGGCAGAGTCAGTGCTGTCGACATGGCAGCCGTCGCTGTCGGAACCAGTCTCTGGCTACCGGCCATTCTGTTCGTTCAAGGCCTATTGCTGGCATTTACTCCCATGTTTGCCCATCATCACGGTGCAAACAACCAAAAGGCGATTCAACCGCTTGCCTTTCAGGCTGCCTATATTGCCATAACCGGCGCCTTGGGTGTGATGCTGTTTCTGGCATCTGCGCCACATATTTTGGATTGGATGGAACTGGAGCCCGAGCTCAAGCGCCTGACCATAGGTTATCTTGACGGCATTCTCTGGGGGGCGCCGGCCTTTGTGCTCTACCAAGTGCTCAGGGGCTGCAGCGAAGGGATCTCCTATACGCTGCCGACCATGATCATAGGTTTTGTCGGCCTGGCGGTGAATATCCCGGCCAACTATATCTTTATCAATGGTCACTTTGGCATGCCCGCCATGGGCGGCGCCGGCTGTGGTGTCGCTACCGCTTTGGTGTTTTGGGCCATGCTACTGGCCATGGCCATCTATATGCAGTGGCATAAACGCTTTAGCGAGTTGGCTCCCTTCAAAGCGTTTCACAAACCCCATTTGCACACCATTATGGAGATGACCAAGCTGGGCATGCCTATTGCCATGGCGCTGTTCTTTGAAGTCAGTCTGTTTGCGGTGATCGCCTTGTTACTGGCGCCTCTCGGTGCCACTGTCGTGGCCGGGCACCAAATTGCGCTGAATTTCTCCTCGATTGTATTTATGTTGCCACTCTCCATCGGCATAGCCGTTTCTATTCGGGTCGGTTATTATCTGGGCCGCGGCCAGAGTAATGTGTCGGCACTGGTGACCAAGGTGGGATTGGCTATCGCCTTTTCTCTGGCAATGCTCACCGCGGTGGCGACTGTGGTATTCAGGTATGAGATTGCCCTGCTCTATAATGACAACCCAGAAGTGGTCACTCTGGCAGGCAGTCTGATGCTGATGGCTGCTCTATATCAGTTGTCCGATTCGGTACAAGTGGTTGCGGCCGGTGCCCTTCGTGGCTACAAGGATACCCGCAGCGCCTTTTTCATCACCTTGTTTGCTTATTGGGCTGTGGGGATGACCCTGGGTTATGTATTGGCGTATACCGATTTTCTGGTACCCGCCATGGGAGCACACGGATTCTGGATTGGGCTTATCGCCGGCTTGACCGTAGCCGCGATACTCTTTGCTATCCGTCTGAGATATATCCAGAAAAGTGGCAAACAGTTCGCGGTTATCTCTGACGAGAGCACGAATTAAGCCGAATGCGATCAAAGCTGCAGCAAGTTGTGCAGCAATTCGCCACTCAATAAAAATTTGTGTTTTTTTACTTGCAACTGGCGGCTGCTCGCCCTTAATATAGCGCTCGTTCGAGGGCGACAGCCTGAAAAACGCAATACACCCGTAGCTCAGCTGGTTAGAGCACTACCTTGACATGGTAGGGGTCGGTGGTTCGAGTCCACTCGGGTGTACCACTCTCTTCAGAGAGTCAAAAATGAAAATCATGCAATACACCCGTAGCTCAGCTGGTTAGAGCACTACCTTGACATGGTAGGGGTCGGTGGTTCGAGTCCACTCGGGTGTACCAAGCAACCTGCTTCAAGCAGGTTTTTTTATGCCTGAAACTCCCCTTTCCCGCCATTCAAATTTGCGTTTCCTCTTGCTCTTGTCTTTTCATTCCCACTGGGAGAGTAACCACCTCTACTGCATGGTATTTTTGTAAATCAAGCCCGACTTTTTGCATATTGCTTACTTTCTCCGGCCATGGAATCATGGAGCATAGACAAGGTCCTTTGCCGACAGGGAAATCCATGAGCCAACGTACTCTGCACACGCTGTTCAAACCCGGGTCCATCGCCGTCATTGGCGCGTCCAATCGCGACAAGCGCGCGGGCAATGTGGTAATGAAAAACCTGCTCTCGGGGGGCTTTGCCGGGCCAATTATGCCGGTAACGCCCAAGTATAACGCGGTTATGGGCGTGCTGGCCTATCCCAATATTGAGTCTTTGCCGATCAAACCTGACCTGGCCATCATCTGTACCCGCGCCTCCAGCGTACCTGCGATAGTGGAAACCCTGGCACAATTTGGCTGCAAAGTGGCGATCATCATGGCCTCCGGTATGGCCGATGAATTAAACGAACAAGGCGAAAACCTGCTTGAACTGACTCAAGCCAACGCCAGACGTTACGGCATGCGGATACTCGGCCCCAACAGTTTGGGGATGATGTTGCCGCCCCAGGGACTCAATGCCAGCCTGGCCCATGCCGGTGCCCTGCCCGGCAAAATAGCCTTTGTATCCCAGTCTGCAGCCATCTGCACCACAGTACTCGACTGGGCCAACAACAAAGGGATCGGCTTCTCCTCATTTATTTCCCTCGGTGATGCCACAGACATAGACTTCGATGAGCTGCTGGATTTTCTCGGCCGCGATTCCCGCACCAGCGCCATCATGCTTTATATAGATTCGGTCAATGAGAAGCGCCACTTCCTGTCGGCAGCCAGAGCCGCGGCCCGGCATAAACCTATTTTGGTGATCAAATCTGGCCGCAGCGCCGAGGGTGGCAATGCCGCCAAACTGCACACAGGTGGCATTGCCGGTAATGATGCCGTATATGAGGCCGCCTTTCGCCGCGCCGGTATGCTGCGGGTCACCGACTTGGTTGAGCTATTTGCAGCGCTCGAGAGTCTGGCTCACCTCAACCCGCTCAATGGCGAGCGCCTGTGTATTTTATCAAATGGCGGCGGTCCCGCCGTGCTGGCGGTGGATGAATTGGTGCTCAAGGGTGGCAAGCTAGCACTGTTGTCCGACACCACTGTGGAGAAACTCTCGCAGCTGTTGCCCTCTACCTGGTCCGGGCAAAACCCAGTGGACATCATAGGTGATGCCGGCGCCGAGCGTTACAGCCAGGCGCTGTCGGTATTAATGGACAGTGATGAGCTGGACGCCATCCTGGTATTGCACTCCCCTTCGGCCCTTGGCGAAAGTGTCACCATAGCCGATGCCTTGATTGACACCATCAAACAGCACCCGAAACGTAACCGGGTGAGCATCTTAACCAACTGGAGCGGTGAAGATGCCGCTTACCGGGCTCGAAAACACTTTTCCAAGGCGGGGATCCCAACTTACCGCACACCCGAGGGCGCCGTGCGCGCCTTTATGCATATGGTGGAGTATCGCCGTAACCAAAAACTGCTGCAGGAAGTGCCGCAATCTATACCTGACACTATCCCAACAGACAGCACTACCGCGAGAAGTCTGTTGCAGCAAGCCATAGCCAAGGGCAAACGGGTACTGGAAACCCATGATGCCCGCAACATACTCAACGCCTATGGCTTGGATACCATAGATACCTGGTTTGCCAGGGATGCGGCCGAAGCCGTGGCCATTGCCGATAAGGCGGGTTATCCAGTGGCATTGAAAGTGCAATCACCGGATATTTTGCATAAATCGGACGTTCACGGGGTAATGCTGAATCTCACATCGGCTTCCGAGGTCAATCAGGCCGCGGCGGCCATAGTCGAACGGGTGCACGCCTCCAACCCTGCAGCCTCGGTGGAAGGAATGATAGTGCAAAAGATGGCGCTGACCGCCGGCGCACAGGAGCTCAGAGTCGCGGTAATCAACGACCCAGTGTTCGGCCCAGCCATCATGCTAGGTGAAGGCGGCTCCGAGTGGGAACCCACCCGGGATGCGGCCGTCGCCTTGCCGCCACTGAATATGGCACTGGCACGTTATATGGTGATCCAGGCGCTCAAGACTCAAAAGATCCGCGATCGTCACTTACCCCAAGGCTTGGATATGCGAGCCTTGTGCCTGATGTTGACCCAGATTTCGCAGCTCATTATCGATTGCCCCGAAATCGAGAGCCTGGATCTTAATCCTGTATTGGCGGCGGGCGAGAAAATTACCCTCTTGGATGTCAATCTGCGCCTTAACCCGGAAGTTACGGATAACGCCGGGCGACTGGCGATTCAACCCTACCCCAAAGAGCTGGAAGAGAAAGCCAAACTGCGTAACGGCCTTGAGGTGATGTTGCGGCCGATACTGCCGGAAGATGAACCCAAGCATCTGGACTTTGACAACTCGCTGACAGATGAAGACAGATACAAGCGCTATTTCGGGGTACGCTCGCGTATGACCCATGAAGAAATGGCGGTACTGACCCAAATAGATTACGCCCGTGAGATGGCGTTTATCGCCACCATAAGAGATGAAAACGGCGAAGAGGAAACCTTGGGTGCAGTGCGAGCCTCTATCGATCCGGATAACACAGAAGCGGAATTTGCCATGGCGGTTCGCAGTTCCCATCAGGGGATCGGTATTGGCAAGTTGCTGCTGGAGAAGCTTATCAACTACTACCGCACCACGGGCACTCAGGTGTTAACCGGTTTCACCATGTTCGAGAACCGCAATATGGCCAGTCTCGCCAAGAGTCTTGGCTTTACTGTCACCTTTGATATGGAAGAACACCTGATCAAGATGCACATGGAACTGGCCGGCAAGGACACATAACCCTTCTATATTGAAGGTGAACAACCACACCTCAAAACCAAGAACCCGGCCAATGCCGGGTTCTTTTGATAATTGGAGCAGACTAGCTTAACGGCGACAAAGGGCAATCAAGTCCAACTCAGGCTGGTAAACCTTGCTGCTGACATCGAAGAGCCCCAACAGCGTATCGAACAGGTTGTCGTGGGAAACACTCTTGGCGGCGGCTTCCTTTGCCAGGCAGTCATCATTCAGCCCAAGTTGCTGCTTGAATTGCTTGGAAAACCAAGCCATCCAAGGCACCCTGGTTTGTTCACTCGGCGCTATGGCATAGGGTGATCCATGCAGATACATGCCTTTTTCGCCCAGGGATTCACCGTGATCGGACAGGTACATCATTGCCGTATCATAATCGCCACTGCGTCCCTTTAACTGCTCGACCACCTGAGAGACGATATAGTCGGTATACAGAATCGTGTTGTCATAGGTATTGGTGAGCTGCTCGCGGCTGCAGTTTTGAATGTCACTGCGCTGGCAATCCGGGGTAAAACGGCGATATTGTTCCGGATAGCGCAGATAATAGGTAGGTCCGTGACTGCCGATGATATGCAACACTATCAGCCGATCCTGGCCATTGTTCGGCTGCAACAAGGCTTGTTTGAGTTCATCAAGCAGTACCTGATCCTGACAAAACTGGCCATCGCACAGCTTCGGATCGGCGTTCAGTGCTATCAGCTTGTTTTCCACCCTGTCACACACTCCTTTACAGCCACTGTCGTTATCAAACCACTGTACTTTCACACCGGCATGGTTGAGCACATCCACAGCGGTATCCTGAGCCTTGGCGGCGCGGGAGTCATAATCTTCCCGGCTCATTCTGGAAAACATACAGGGTAAAGAAACTGCCGTGGCCGTGCCACAAGAGCTGACATCGCTGAAGATCAGCGGTGAAATCGCCTTGGTGTAGACATTGGTTGGCCTGTCATAGCCATAGTATTGGTAATTTTGCGCCCTGGCGGTTTCACCAACCACCAGCACCATCAGTCTGGGTTTAGTTTCCCCGGCTGGTTTTACCTGCTTGGCATCTGTACCCAACTCTTGATATTCGAGCGGCTTTTGCAGGTAGTGCTGATTGATGTATTTGGCCGCCGAGCCGACAAAATAGGTGGGCACAATGTAACGTTTGATTTCATCATTATTGCGACCAAAAGCCAGATAGTTCTGCATATAGAAAAAGGCTATCACCACTATGATGAGGATGTTCGCTATGATGTACAGCGCCTTGTACACCAGCTCCTTGCCTATGGGCTTATAGGCGATCTGGATACGATACAAGAGCACTGCCGGCAGCACCCCGGTCAACAGCAGATTTAACATTGATGCCCAGTTCACATAGGTCAAGGCCTCGGCGCTGTTGGTCTGAAAGGTATTCTCTATCATGCCGGTATCGAATACTACGCCATATTTGAACGCGGCAAAAAATACCCCCGATGAACACAGCAACAGCACAATAAAAAAAGGTTTGAGAATATATTTAAAGCTGAACAGGGAAAACAGTATCCCCAAAGCCGAGATCAAGAAGATGGGAATGGTAGCCACAAACAAAGGAGCCACATGCGCTTGGTTCTCGAGCCCCTGTTTGACTATGGTAAAAAAAGGCACATTGAACACGGCCACAAAATACAGTGCCAGTACAAAGGTCAGGCGATTGACAGAGATGGGATTCAACACACTCATTCCTAAATGACGGTTAAAATTGATGCAAGGCTCAGCAATTTCAACTTATGGTTAACTAAATGTTAATATAACAATTTTATCTTAAGGTTCCCTTATCGGTTCCGACATCGCTCATGGGGCCGAATTAAGCTTTCAGACTCTGTGCCAATGGGAAAGTTCGCGATGCACCATACGCTAAAACTGCGGTATAAAAGGTTAAAAGAGTCGCTTGATAACTCAAGAGCCGCTTTGCATGCAAATGTCCCGCAATGTAAGTTGGAGACGCATTAAGCTTGGCAAACCGGAAGTCGCCAAAATGTCTCTGAGAGTAAATTACGGCAAGTTTTATTGTGCTCTTCCATGTTCCGAAGAAAAAGAAAGCGCCTTTTAAAGGCGCTTTGAGGTTTTATATCAGGGTAAACAATCGCAATTAGAATTCGCTGTTGAGCCGATTGAAGAACCCAAGCAGTTGCTCCAGCTCAGCGTCACTGAATTTCGCGGTCATCTCTCGGGTTAACTGCAAATGCAGGGCATCATGCTCCTTAAACATCTGCTCGCCCTTTTCGGTTAAGGATACCTGGATGGCGCGCCGGTCATTTTCCAGCGGCTGACGTTCGGCCAGGCCCGCCTTAACCAAACGTTCAACCTGCACGGTCAGGGTTCCTGTGGTAATACCGAGCTTTTCCGCCAGTTCCTTCATCTTCATAGGGCCGTGAGCCCCCAGGATCTCCACTGTATGGATCTGCGCCAGTGAAGCGCCTTGGTCTCTGACTACGCTCTGTTCCCATGAGGACAGACGCTCATAAAACTCTATGATGGCGTGGTTGATTGACTGTTGCAGCGAATCCTGCCGCTGTTGCTGTTTCATCTATTCTGGCACCTCAATGATGATGGTGATGATGTCCTGTCTGTGTGTGGCTCGCTTGCTCACATTCTTTGGCTCTCGGCATCGCCGCTTTATCGCAGTCGGCACATTGATTGACTTCAATGGTCAGATGATCTATGCGACTGAAATCCGCCAGCAACTCATGATAATAGTCGGTACTGTGGGGAGCGTGGCTCACCAAAGAGATCATGGCTGCGTGATGATCGGCGCTGACCGGCCACACATGAATATCGGTTACCTTGTGGTCTTTTTCGGCTTCTATCCGTTCCACCAGCTTGCGACTGAACTCGGCTTCAACACCTGCGTCAAGCAAAATGGGGCTGGTCTGGCTGATAAGTCCCCAAGCCCAGCGACTGATGATAACAGCTCCGACAATGCCCATCACGGGATCCAGCCAATTCAATCCGAAATATTTACCGGCCAACAGCGCGCCAATTGCCAACAAGGAGGTCAAGGCATCGGCCAATACATGGAAATAGGCTGCGCGCAGATTATGATCTTTGTGTCCGTGGGAATCACCATGGTCGTGGACATGCAGGTGTCCGTGATCGCTGTGATGGCTGTGATTGTGGTCATGTCCGTGCTTGTGGCTATCTGCCTGGCTATGGCTATGTGCATGGTTATGCCCATGACTGTGGCCATGATCGTGACCGTGATGGTCCTTGAGCAGAAATACACTGACGATGTTGACGGTTAAACCTATGATGGCCACCAGAATCGCCTGGTCAAAATGAATATCTTCCGGATACAGGAGTCTGGAGCCGGACTCTATCAACATCAACAGTGCCACCAAGCCGAGAGCAATCGCACTGGTAAAACCACCGAGTACGCTGACCTTGCCGGTACCAAAGGCAAATCTGGGGTTGTTGGCATGTTTCCTGGCGTAAGAGTAAGCAAACAATGTCAGCATAAATGCAGCGGCATGAGTTCCCATATGCCAACCATCGGCCAACAACGCCATGGAACCGTATATAGTACCGGCAACAATCTCGGCCACCATGGTGACCACAGTCAGCAAAAGCACCCACTTGGTACTCTTCTCTCCCTGCTCATTATGGTGGGTAAAGTTATGATTATGCTGCCAGCGCGTGGTGGTATGAAACTCTGAACTCATAGTTAGCCTGCTTTTATATTTTGATGTTCAAACTATTTGATAGGCGAAATATCTCTTTTTCCTGACACAATTTCAAGCATTGCGACTGCAAAAAATCACAAGTGTGACCATGGGATTAACAAACTTCATCCTAAAGTCGGGGGATTATGTCTTATTTGTGTCACCTTTCAGTTATCTGGCTGTCATATGGCGTCATTAGTCTTTGCGTCGCATTTGCAATTCCTATAACGAGATAGAAGATCACGGAGTGAAATCTTATGAGCAAGGCGACTTTCGATCCGACGCGTTATAACAAGAGTCAGAACGAACCTTTTGCCCAGGTACTGGATAAACACCTTTCCCGGCGCAATTTTGTAAAAAGTGGCTTGGGCGTCAGTGCCCTGACTGCATTCGGCGGCTTCGGCCTTGCCGGCTGTGGTTCCGACAACAATAACACCTCTGGCACACCGGATCCTGTGCCCCCTACTCCGGTTCCTCCCAGCCAATCCAGTGTTACACTCGGTTTTGAGTCGGTAGCCGGTTCTCGCCTTGATGCAGTGGTTATCCCTGAAGGTTACCGGGCTCAGGTCCTGGCTCCCTGGGGGACTCCGCTGAACAGTAAAGCGGCTGATTGGAAGGCTGATGGCAGTAATACCGCCCAGGATCAGGCCAACTCTGTGGGTCAAAACCACGACGGCATGCATTTCTTCCCGCTTAATGAAGCCGGAACCGATGGCCTCTTGTGTATCAACCATGAATATATTGAACCAGATGCCCTGCACCCCAACGGCCCGACTAAGGATGCCGATACCGGCCTGAGAACCCTGGTCGATGAAGTCCGTAAAGAGATCAATGCTCACGGCATGACAGTGGTACGCATCAAGCTTAACGACGGCAGCTGGGAAGTAGTCAAGGACGACAAACACAATCGCCGCTTCACCGGTGCTTCCACCATGGATCTCAGCGGCCCGGTAGCCTACACAGACAAAGTCGTAACCGCCTTCTCGCCTGATGGCAGCCAGACCCGCGGCACCCTGAACAACTGTGGTAACGGTTATACCCCTTGGGGGACTTACCTCACCTGCGAAGAGAACTGGCCCGGCTACTTCGTCAATAAGGGCGAGATGACTCAAGCCCAAAGCCGTATCGGTGTCAGCAGCAGTTCTACCCGCTATGGCTGGGCCGATCTGGCCGGTCATGCCGAAGAGCGCCTAGATGAATTTGCCCGTTTCGATGTCACCCCCAAGGCCAGCGATGCCATGTATGACTATCGCAATGAAGATAACGGCTATGGTTATATCGTCGAAGTCGACCCCTACAATCCCAACTCCCGCGCAGTCAAACGCACAGCCCTGGGGCGTTTCCGTCATGAAGGCTGCGCCTACGGCAAGCTGACCGAAGGCAAACCACTGGTATTCTATTCGGGCCATGACTCGCGCTTCGAATATCTGTACAAGTTTGTTTCGGCGGCGCTTTGGGATCCCGAGGATGCAGACAGCAGCAACCGCCTGGCAACCGGTGCCAAGTACATGGATGAAGGTACCCTGTATGTGGCCAAGTTTAACGAAGGTGGCGTAGGTGAATGGTTGCCGCTGACCATGGATGCCATGACAAAGGACGGCAAGACCCTGGCCGATACATTTGCCAGCCAGGCAGATATCATCATCAATACCGCCGGCGCCGCCGATTTGGTTGGCGCGACACCAATGGACAGACCCGAGTGGTGTGTGGTGGATCCTTTCACCGGCAGTGTCTATCTGACCCTGACCAACAATTCCAAGCGGACAGAAGCCAACGCCGCCAACCCAAGGCTTAAAAACAACTTTGGCCATATCATCCGCTGGGATGAAGGTGCCAGTGATACCGAGTTTAGCTGGGATATCTTCCTGTTCGGTTCTCCGGCCGACGGTGACGATGCCACCAACCTCTCCGGCCTGACTGAACTTAACCAGTTGGCCAGCCCGGACGGCCTGGCGTTCGATGCCCGCGGTATTCTGTGGATCCAGACAGATAATGGCGCCAAAGAGGTGACTGAGCACACCAACGACCAGATGCTGGCAATAGTGCCATCCAAGATGGTCGATGGCGACGGCAAGCCTCTGACAGTTACCGCCGACAATCAAACCGAGCTGAAGCGCTTCTTCGTCGGCCCCAATGGCTGTGAAGTCACAGGCTTTGCTATCTCGCCGGACTACACTTCGGTATTTGCCAATATCCAGCACCCGGGGAATTGGCCGGTATCGGCCAATGCCGCCGAGGAAACACCCATCGGCACCAGCATACGTCCGAGGGCAGCGACCGTGGTACTGCGCAAAGTCGATGGTGGTGAAGTCGGCATTTAAATAAACAGCTGTGTTTAAACGAACAGCCGGTTCACACGAATCGGCCTGAACTGACAACGCCCGCCAGGCTGAACCTGGTGGGCGTTTTGCCTCTCGATAACTTGAATTAAGAGCAAGCACATAGCTGGTATTATTTTGATTTGTATAGCAATACAAAATTATTTATGATTTTTTTGAAAATAAATAACCCTTTCTCAGAAGCTGGCCGTTTAACTCTACAGAAGCGCAATCATACACAGCGCCAATCCAATAATTGATTTCAGCCCATAGCGGGCCCATAAGGAGAAAACCTATGCTTAAGTCCGGCAAACTGAAACTGGCACTTATCGCTTCCGCTTTGTTATCTGCCCAGGTTTTGGCAGTCAGCCCGCCGCATCCACAGGGATACAATCAGAACATGATTACTGAAAACCAATTTGATGCCAACAGCTATCAGCCGCAGGATAGCAGCAAGATGTTCCCCGCTCCCAAAGAAGGCATGGTGCAACACATACTGACCCTGCCCCAATTGGAAAACGAAGACGACTACATGGTTGAAATTCAGGTGGGCCAAACCCAGATGGTCGACTGCAACAAGCACGGCCTGATGGGCGAGCTGAAGCAGATGGATCTCAAAGGTTGGGGTTACACCTATTGGGAGTTGGATGAAATTGGCCCGGGACGCTCGACCATGATGGCCTGCTTCGATAAGGCCAAGCATGAAGAGTTTGTTCGCATTCCGGGTGAATACAAGCTGAGATATAACAGCAAGTTGCCTATGGTTATCTATCTGCCTAAAGATGCCGAGCTGCGCTACCGGGTGTGGCGGGCCGAAACAGTGTTCAATTATTCCAAGTAACACAGTGCCTTAAGCCTTCTGGCTGCTCAAATAGAGCTGCAACAAACCTTTTCCCGGCCGGTTGCAGCTTTTTTGCTTTATTCTCGATTGCAGAACCTTATAATCGCTGCAGTTTTCCTTTAGAGCCTTTTTTCGGATGAAACTCAGCTTTGTACTCGTCTCCCCTGCTCGCGCCGCCAATGTTGGCGCTGCTGCCCGCGCAATCAAGACCCAAGGGTTCAATGAACTCATTGTGGTGAATTCGCAAGCTCACCGGGAAGAGGAAGCGGCCTGGGTCGCCTGCGGCGCCGAGGACATACTGGACAACATCCGTGAAGTGGCCAGCCTGGATGAGCTCAGAGAAGAGTTTGAGCTTATGGTGGCCACCACAGCAAGAGAGCGCGGCAGCCCACGACACTATTTAAGCCCGGCAGAACTCGGCGAACAACTGAGTCATCAGCAGGAACAGGTGAAGCGCACCGCCATCGTCTTTGGCTGTGAGGCCAGCGGCCTGAGTAACGCCGACTTGGCAATTTGTGACTTGCTCAGCTACGTACCACTGGCCACCGAATACCCTTCCCTCAATCTGGCGCAAGCCGTGATGGTCTATTCCTACGCTCTGGGTCAGGCTTTGGCTTGTGCCGATGGCAGCCTGGGGCTAAAAAGTGCTCAATCGCCGTTGGCACAACTCAGCGCCCTCAAACAAAAAGCCACCACTCTGCTGGAGCGAGTCGATGCCGCCGATGATGCCAAGTTAAGCCTGTGGTTGAATGAGAGCCTCTCTCGCCTCAGTGACAGAGACGCCAAAATGGCCCACCAACTGCTGGGCGATATACTCAAGAAACTCGACTGAAGTTACTGTGTTCCCTGGGTTAACTCTTTGCCGGTGCGCCGCCACGCAGGGCGCGGTATAGGGCTATCATAGCCAGCAACTTATCGCGTTTTGACTCGCTCAACGAAAGCTCGGCGCTGAAGCGTTGGCGCTGGGCATCCATCAAATCGAGTGAAGTAGCAACACCGTTCTTGTATCTGAGCCGCGCCAAGCGCACATACTCAGAGGAAGCATCGAGCAAGCGTTGCTGCTCTATCAGAGCCTGCTGCGTTCTCTGATAATCATTCATCGCATTGCGTACTTCCATATAGGCGTTCAATACCGTGCTACGATAAGCAAGCATTGCCTGTACCTGCGCCTCGTTGGCTATCTCATATTCGGCGCTTATCTTGCCGGCATTGAAAATTGGCGCCGTGATCCCACCGAGCAGCGACCAGGTGAGCCCCTTTGAGCTGAAAAGGTTATCCAGGTTATTGGATTCGCGACCATATTCGGCAGTAATGGTAAACCCGGGGAAGAAAGCACTCTTGGCTACCCCGACCCCGGCCGTGGCTGCTACCAGAGCCAGCTCGCTGGCGCGTACATCCGGGCGGCGCGACAGTAGCTGTGAAGGCACCCCAACCGCCAGAGATTCGGGAAATTCACTGCTCACCAGTTTGGGAAGCTCTGGCAAGGGGTGATCGTAAGCCCCCAGTAAGATAAGCAACTGATTACGTTTGGCCTTGCTGTCATATTCGAGCTGAGGCAAGGTCACCATGGCGGTTTGATATTCCACTTCCGCCTGGTGTACATCGAGACCCGAGATCATCCCGTTGGCCCGCCTGAGCTTAGCCAGCTGCAGTTCCTTGGCGCGGATCTGAGCCGTTTCCCGGGAGATCTTAAGTCTTTGCTCTATATCGGTCAGCTCGTAAAAGGCGGTGGCGATATCACTGATAAGGCTGATTTTGGATGCCTCAAGCAGCTCTGCCTGCGACAGAGTATTGGCAAGCGCCGCCTCACTGGCCCGGCGATTGGCGCCCCAGATATCCAGCTCCCATGAAGCGACCCCGTTAAGGCCCAAGGCTGTCTTGGCACTGGGATCTTTATTGGTAATGGCGCTGCTAAGCGACCGTTTGGCTTCAAACTCCAGCCCAAGTTCGGGCCACAGGGCCGCATCGACCACCCGCCCTTCGGCTCTGGCGGCTCGCAGCCTGCTCTGCATCATCGCCAGGTCGATATTGTTTCCCAGCGCCTGACGAATAAGCGCCTGCAGTTCGGGATTGAGGAAAAACGTCTGCCATTCATCCTTAACGGCTTCATTGGACTCTACTTGCGGCAGCGTCTTATCAAACTGCGCCGGCATGTTGAGCTCGGGGCGCTGATAATCAGGCCCCAGAGTGCAGCCCCAAAGGCCCAAGGAAAGTATCAAAGCGACTAGCGCCGGTCTAGTGCGTTTGCAGCTGACAAGGCTCTTGTTCGGCTTCTCTTGGCTCATGGCTAATACTCCGGTCATCATAAGCCTTCCTCCGTTGCCGGCTTTTGGCTTGCCGAATCACCCTTAACCTTGGCGCGAACCCAACCGGCTGTGGTCACAAAGAACAGCGGCACCAGTATAATCCCTATGCTGGTCGCCAGCACCATGCCGCCGAGGATAGGAATAGATACCGAGTGGCGACTGACTGAGCCGGGTCCGGCCGATAACACCAGTGGCAAGACACCGAGAATAAAGGCCATGGAGGTCATCAAAATCGGCCTGAAGCGCATCGCGGCGGCTTCCATTGCCGCCTCCAGTCTTGAACGGCCCTCCCGGTGCAGTTGATTGGCGAACTCGACAATCAAAATCGAGTTTTTGGCTGCCATCCCGATGAGGGCGATAAAGGCGACCTGGAAGAAGAGATTACTCTGCATACCACTGAGCAGTGTTGCCAAAGAGGCTCCCAGCATGGCGACCGGAGCAATAAGCAGCACGGCCACAGGAATGGTCCAACTCTCATACAGCGCCGCCAAAAACAGGAATACAAACACCAAAGCCAGCGTAATGGCGATACTGGTCTGGTTGGCCGAGCGTACTTCCTGGAAGGTAAGCCCGGTCCATTCGTACTTGAATTCGGGCGGCAGCATGGGCTTAGCTACTCTGTTGATTGCTTTTATCACATCACCTGAAGCATACCCGGCTGCCGGAGTGACGTTGATGGAAGCACTGGAGAACAGATTGTAGTGAGTCACAGCCGCCGGCCCCACAGTGTATTCATAGTCGGCCAGAACTCCGATAGGCACCATGACACCATTGGATGACCGGACATAATAATCTTTGATCTGCTGGGGGAACTGGCGATAACTGTCCTCGGCCTGAACCCTGACCTTATACACCCGGCCAAACAGATTGAAATCATTGACTACGGAGGAATCGGTAAAGGTCTTGATAGTGCTGTAAAGATCGGCCACATCCACCCCGATAGCCATAGCCTTGGCTTCGTTGACCGAGAGATACATCTGCGGAATGGAACCCTGCAGCGACATGGCCGCTGCCGCGACTTCCGGTTGTTGTTTGAGCTGCTCCACCAATTCGTTGCTGGTTTCCATCAGCCCCTTGAAATTGGTTCCCGAAGTATCCTGCAGCACCATTTCAACCCCGGAGCCGTTCCCCAAACCGGGCACGGCCGATGGCAGGTAGAGGTTGAACTCTGCCTGCAATACCTGGCTGAGTTCATGTTTCAGCTCTTTCATCACCTTCTGCACTGTGGCCTGGCTTTGCTCCCGCTCCGCCCAGGGCTTGAGGACCACTTCAAACTGGCCGTTGGCCTGATTCGAACCCGAGCGGCGGTTTTCACCGGCCAGGGTGAAGGACCAGGCTACCGCAGGATGGGCCAGCACATGGCGCTCGGCAATCTTGAGTACCTTTTGGGTGCGGTTGACCGTCGCTCCGGCCGGCAATGTCATATCAATAAAGAAACGCCCTTGGTCCTCATCCGGCATAAAGCTCGATGGCAAGTGGCTCATAATGTACCAAACCGCCACCACCATGGCGCCAAACACCAGGTAACTGCGCCGCGCATGTTTGTTGGCTACACCTACCAGGGATACGTATTTGTCGGTCAATTTGGAGAGGCGGTTGTTGAGCCAGAAGAAGAAACCGCTCTTGGCCGCATCGCCCGGACGCAACAACAAGGCGCAAAGTGCCGGACTAAGGGTCAATGCCACCACTGTCGAGATCAGCACGGCCACAGCAATGGCGACAGCAAATTCCCGATACATAATACCTGTGATACCGGCAAGGAAGGACACAGGAACAAACACGGCGCACAGCACCAAACTGGTCGCTATCAGGGCTCCGGATAACTCTTTCATGGCGCTGCGGGTTGCCGCCATCGGGCTCATGCCCTTTTCATTGATAAGTCGCTCGACGTTTTCCACCACCACAATGGCATCGTCAACCACAATACCAATGGCCAAAACCAATGCCAGTAGGCTTACTGTATTGATGGTAAAACCGAAGGCCAGCATGGCGGCCAGCGTTCCTATCAAAGAGACAGGTACCGCGATCGCCGGGATAAGGGTCGCCCGCAGGTTCTGCAAAAACAGGTACACCACCAACACCACCAACACCAGGGCTTCGATCAGGGTCTGCACTACCTCATCGATAGACTCTTCGATAAACACAGAAGCATCGTAAAACACCTGCCAGTCCATACCGCTTGGGAACTTGGTTGCGAGTTCGGCCATGGTTTCCTTGACCTTACGGGTCACCTCAAGGGCATTGGCACCGGGCAGCAAATACACCTGCAAGATGGTGGCGTTTTCCCCATTGAGTTGTGATTGCAAGGTATAAGCCGAAGACCCCAGTTCTACTCTGGCAATGTCACGCAAGCGAATGAGCGAGCCGTCGGGATTGGCGCGAACTATGATTTCCTCAAATTCCCTGACACTGGACAGACGTCCGCTGGCGGTTATCGGCAAGGTTTGGCTCAAGGCGCTAGTGTTGGGTTGGGTACCCACGGTACCAGCCGGAGTTTCCTTGTTTTGTGCCTTGATGGCATCGATAACATCTGTGGTAGTCAGGCTGTGACCGGCCAAGGCATCCGGGCGCAACCACACCCGCATGGCATAACTGCGAGCGCCTGTGTTACGAACCCGGCCAACGCCGGGGATCCTTCTCAGTGCCGATTCGATATTGATGGAGGCGTAGTTGGAGAGGTAAATCTCATCGAAACGGGGATCTTTGGAGGTCAATGACAGCTTGAGCAGTTCCACCGAGGAATCCTTGGAGACTGACACCCCGGCGGTCTGTACATCGATAGGCAAGCTATCGATGGCCTGCTGAGTGGCATTCTGCACATCCACCGCCGCCAGATCCGGACTGGTGCCCACATCAAAGGTAATGGTGACATTGGTGCTGCCGGAATTGGTGCTCTTGGAGCTCATATAGATCATATTGGGCACACCGTTGACCTGCTGCTCCAGCGGTGTTGCCACAGACTCGGCGGCTGTAGTGGAAGCTGCCCCCGGATAAGAGGCTGAGATACTCACCTGCGGCGGCGTGATATAGGGATATTGATCCACCGGCAGCTGGAACATGGCTATCAAGCCCAGGAGCACGATAACGATACTGATAACAGCCGAGAATACCGGCCGTCCGATAAAGAACTGAGCCATTTACTTACGCTCCTGTTCTTTTGATTGCTGCTCCAGCGCCTCTTTCTTTTCCTGCTCGTCGAGCCGCTTTTGATACTCTTTGGCATCCAGCGGCTCGGCCAGTTGGCCATGACGCACACGGTGCATGCCTTCGACTATCACTCGTTCACCGGCGTTGAGACCGCTTTTGACCACCACGCCTTCCGGGCCCTGGTATTCAATCACGATAAAGCGCCGCTCAACCTTATTGTCCGGCATCACCACCATCACATAGACACCGCCCTGATCCACCTGAGTCGAACGCTGCGGGATCACTATGGCATTGTCTATCTCACTGAGTTTGATCCTGACATTGGTGTATTGACCCGGCAATAACTCCTTGTCCGGATTGGGCAGTACCGCCCTCACCTCAAAGGTACCTGTGCTGGAATTGACCTGGGGATCGGTAAAACTGACGTTACCCAAATAGCGATAATCACTGTTGTCCGGTAAGGTGATACGCACAAAGCCTTCAACCGCCTTGCCTTCAGTTTCCGCTTCCTGCTGTTGGTTGTAACTGGTCATTCGCCGCCTGGCATTGAGGTAATCCAGCGCCGACATATTGAAATTCACATAGATGGGATTCACCTGCTTCACCCGTGTCAGCAGCGATTGCCCCTGACTGCCGACCAAAGCGCCGATATCCACCTCGGAGCGGCTGACCAGACCTGCGATTGGCGCTCTTATCTCGGTATAACTGAGTTCCAGCAGCGCTTCTTCCAGCTCGGCATGGCCGGCGGCCAGGGCCGACTTGGCCTGCGCCAACGCCGACAGGGCATTGTCATAATCCAGCTGACTGGCGGCATCCTGCTCATAGAGGGGTTTCAGACGCTTCACATCCCGCTGCGCCTTTTCCAGTATCGCCTGCTGCGACTCGACGTTGGCCTTGAGTCGATTAACCACAGCGTTATAGGGCTTGTTATCTATCTTATACAAGATATCGCCGGCATTGACCGCGCTGCCCTCGGTAAAGAGCCGCTCCTCGACAAAGCCATCGACGCGGGCCCTGACCTCCACATCCAAAGAGGCCTTGGTGATACCGACATAATTACCGTAGACAGGCACAGTCGCCTGTCTGACCTCTTCCACCACCACCAGTTTGGGCGTGATGGCAACGGGTTCGGGGTCACAACCGAGCAATAAAAAGCCACTGACGATAAGCAGTGGCATAGAGAAAAGCGATGCATTTGAACCCTTTCGGGCGAAGACGGTCATTAGCGCAGCAAAGACAGAGGACATAGCAGCTTCCAGCGTTCAATGGGAGATCCTGATTGTTAAACACCCCGACGTTTGGCGACAGGTTGTTCATTTACCAGTGTAAGTCCTTGAAGCTGCGTGTCAATTCCCGACTATTATTAAGGGAAAGCTAATAACTTACTTAAGCCTCAGGGTTTCAACCTGAAAGGCAAACTGCTCTTTAAGTGATTGAATATGCTCGGGCTTATTTTTTATCAAGCGGCTACGGGTTGCCAGACTGCTGCTGATAAAGAGCTTAAACCAAGTATCAAGCGCTTCGGCGCAGCCCTCTTCACCCAGAGACTGCAGCGTTAAAATTGCCACTTCGGCCGTACCCATCTGAAAGTCGCGGCTCCCCTTTCTGAGCTGATAGCGAGCCAAGGTTTCGGCGCTGAATGACAACATAGGTAATTGATGCAGGTAAGCACTCTTGCGAAACATCTTCACCGCCTCACGCCAACTGCCATCGAGCAAAATGAACAGCGGTCGCTTGTCTTGCTCCGGATCTCCCTGATTAGCGAGCACTTCGCTCAAAGCCTCAGTCACCACCTCTTGCCCCGGTAAGGCATATTCCCCGGGGAACACCAGATAAGGCTGATAATCCGGGTTTTCCAGCAAGGCTAAGAGTTGAGGGTCCGGCAGAGTTCTCGACCAAAGAAAGGCATGGGTATCCGGAATGAGATCGGCTATCAAACGCCCGCTGTTGCTGGGTTTCAATACCTCGGCATCATACATAAGCAAAGCAAACGCCGCTTCGCAGGGCAGAAGGCGCCTGTGCTCACAGGTACAAAAGCTCTGCTCCAACAGGCAACGGCCACAGCGAACAAGATTCTTGCCCCTTGATGCATAAGGCTTGGTCGACAGCGACTGTCGGTATTCATACAGACGGTGTACCGCGTGAGGTTGAATTGACATGAATTTCCCGAATTACAATGACTTAATAACTCTAGTGTACGACTTTCTTACCGCCAGCCTTGATGCTTTGACTGCCGTGCGTAAGAGTCGGCGCAGTTTACTTCCGCATTCATGTGGCAGCAAGTCGTTTAACCTCACTCTTGCCAGGATAGCCGGCACTTGGTACTTGTCCATAAGGCCGAATGAAAGAACCGATGGAAAATAATCCATCATCAAGATTTGTAAACATATCATTCCAATATAGAGACTCAAAACAGCAATGAAAGCCCTCTATAGAGCTACCATGGCGCTTTCAAAGGTAAATACCCCCAACTTTTGGGTTATATTCCACCCAAACAGTGTAAAGATTAAGGTACGCAAATATATTCTATATAAAATGTTATCAATAGCCTTAATTTTTTTCTTGTATAACAGCGACTTCTGTCATTGAAATTGCAAAATTGCCGAGTATGATAGCGCCCGTCTCGGGAGCTCCCGAGCAGGAAGGGGCTGATACTTATCTCAAGAGGCACTCGCCTTATCGCATCTTCCCAAACGGTTCTTTAGTTATGGTTCTTTATCAAGGTTGTGGGAGTATTACTGTGGTACCTGATGAGAATGTTTCCGGCGTATCCTTGAAGCCTTTATTAATCATGCTGGTGATGATGGTTGCCAGCGGCCAGATTGCCCAAACCATTTTTGTGCCGGCGCTGCCTATGATGGGTGAGCAATTCAGTGTCAGTGCCGGGCAACTGCAGGCGATTATGGGCACTTATCTCTTGGCCTATGGCCTACTGCAATTTGTTTATGGCCCGGTATCGGACAGATTCGGTCGCAAGCCGCTGCTGCTCATCGGTCTTAGTCTTTTCGTCATAGGTGCCATCATCGCCGCCTGCGCCGAGAGCTTTAATACCTTGCTGCTGGCCAGCGCCATTCAAGGCTGCGGCACAGCCAGTGCCGGTGCCCTTTGTCGCTCGATTCCAAGGGATTTCTTCTTCGGCGAAAAGCTGGTGCGTTTCAACAGCTATGTGTCCATGGCCGTGGTGTTCTCGCCGCTGCTGGCTCCCTTTATTGGTGGAGTGTTGAGTGTGCATTATGGCTGGCATGCCGTGTATTGGTTCCTGGCTTTTTTCGGCGTCTGCGTGGTGATAACCCTGGCGCTGAGGTTCAAGGAATCCCTCCCCAAGGAAAAACGCCAGCCGCAGTCCATGCTCAAGTCCTATGCCTTGGTGCTAAAGCACAGAGCCTTTCGCGGTTATCTGCTGTCATTGGTGGCTACCTTCGCCGGGATTGCCGCCTTTGAAGCCATCGCCGGTATACTCTATGGCCAGGTGCTGGCTATGAGCCCCATGATGGTCAGTTGTTATTTCGTGGCGCCTATTCCGGGTTATCTGCTGGGGGCCTGGTATGCCGGCAGACAGGCATCACTGCATAAACTGTTTCACCACGGTGTAGCCCTGCTGGGTGCCGGGGCACTGTTTTTACTGCTGCCCGGCCTGTCAACTTTGGTGATAGGTTGGAGTCTACTGATTGGCTCAGTGCTCTTCTTCACCGGGGCCGGCATATTGTTTCCGGCGCTGACATCGGCGGCGCTTGAACCCTTCCCGCGCCAAGCCGGGGTTGCGGGCGCCCTGCTCGGTGGCTTACAGAACTTTGCCGCCGGTCTTGCGGCCATGTTGATGTCGCTGGTGCCCATGATGGGGCAACTCAGCATAGGGCTTTTGACTTCGTCCATGGTGGTGCTGGTGGTGTTGGCACTCAACTATGCCAGAACCCATCCGGATATCGATGTGCATACCGCCGGGGACCCGCTCTGATTTCCCTGTCAAACCATTAAGCAAGACCGGCCACTGGCCGGTCTTGCTGCTTCCACCCCTTACACTTCATGCTCTTCTTTGCGATTCAGACTTTATCAGCGTTTTAGTCGACGAAGGCATTCGCTTTTGGACGCTATCCTTATGCGCCTTGCCAAACTGCGATCATGACAACAAAGCCAAAACAACCGAATAGCTCAGGCATCAAAAGCGCCCCCAAAAGGAGCGCTGGTACCTAAATCTGAGGTTAAACCGAAAGCCAAACCAATTAAAACGGTTTGGCGGCTGATTAGGCCGGTTATTCGGCCAGTTCTTTTTCCAGTTGCTGCGCCACGGCTTCGGGCGAACTGGAATGGCGGGCAAACAGTGAATAAGCCACAGGGATGACCAACAGGGTAAACAAGGTGGCCAGCAAAATGCCGGAGAGCACCACTACTCCGATAACAAAGCGGGTCTCGGCGCCGGCACCTTCGGCGAGCACCAGAGGCACGGCACCGGCGGCCGTGGTTATGCCTGTCATCAGTATGGGTCTGAGCCTTTGGTTGGCCGCCTGCAAAATAGCGGCATCAAAGTCGACCCCCTTATCCCTGAGCTGGTTGGCAAATTCAACAATCAGAATACCGTTCTTGGCCGCCAGCCCCACCAACATGATGATGCCTATCTGGCTGTAGATATTCAGACTTTGACCGGTCAGCAACAAACCCACCAAGGCGCCCACGGTTGCCAGCGGCACAGTCAGCATGATCACCATGGGGTGAATATAGCTCTCAAACTGCGCCGCCAATACCAGGAACACTATCCCCAGTGCCAGCAGGAACACGAAGTACATGGAGCTGCCGGACTCCTGATAGTCGAGCGACTGGCCTTTGTAGCTTATCAAGGCTTCTGCCGGCAGATAGGTGTGGGCCAAATCATTGAGATAATCGAGCGCCTCACCCAGGCTGTAACCTTCCGCCAAACTGGCCTCCAGGGTAATGGCCCGCATCCGGTTGTAGCGATGGAGCTGACTGGCGTCGGCAAACTCCTCTATGCTGACCAGGTTCGAGAGCGGGATCAGCTGCTTGCTGCGATCTGAGCGCACATAGATATTCTGCATATCCGAGGCGGTGTTTTGGCTGTCGCGGTTCCCCTCAATGATCACGTCATACTCTTCACCGTCGCGCATAAAGGTAGTCACCAGGCGTGAACCCAACATGGACTCAAGCGTGCGCCCTATATGAGCGATGGAAACCCCGAGATCGGCCGCCCTGTCTTTGTCGATAACGACTCTGAGCTGGGGCTTGGTTTCCTTGTAGTCATGATCCAAACCGACGAGATTGGGGTTTTCCGCCGCTTTTTCCAGCATGATGTCGCGCCATCTGGCAAGTTCCTCATAGCTGGGGCCGCCAATGACAAACTGCACAGGTTTACCCACTCCACGGCCAAAGGCCTGACGCATTACAGGAAACGCCCTGACGCCGGCGAGATCGGCCAGCCTGGCACGAACATCATTGATGATCTCCTTGGCGGGACGGCGCTGGCCCCAGTCATTGAGCACTATGATCGCCATACCGTTGGAGAAGTTGGCCGAGCCGCCCCAACCGCGAGGCGCCCGGATCAACAAACGCTTGATTTCGCCGCTGTCGACCAGAGGCATCAAACGTTGCTCCACCTCGTTCATATAGGCTTCAATATATTCATAGCTGGCGCCTTCCGGGCCGTTGACCATCAGGAACATAGAGCCCCTGTCTTCTTCCGGCGCAAACTCCTGCGGGATCAGTTTGACCATGTAGGCACTGGCCCCAAGAGCCGCCACCACCAACAGGGAAACCAGCAAGGGGTGCTTCATGGCGCCGGTGAGGCTGCGGCTGTAAAAGCCTGCCAGAGCGTTCATTCCCTTGTCGACCTGCCGCATCAACCAGGTATCCTGGCTCGCGGGTTTAAGCAGCTTGGAACACATCATGGGGCTGAGTGTCAGTGCCACTATCGAGGAAAACAACACGGCGGCACTCATGGTGACGGCAAACTCTTTAAACAGCTTACCGAGATCGCCATCGAGGAAGGTGATTGGCATAAATACCGCCACCAACACCGCCGTAGTGGCAATAACCGCAAAGGCCACCTCACGGGCGCCGAGGAAAGCGGCTTTCAATGGACTGTCACCCTCTTCGATGCGGCGGTGAATGTTTTCCAGCATCACGATGGCATCATCCACCACCATGCCGATGGCCAGGATCATCGCCAGCAGAGTCAAGAGGTTAATTGTGTATCCCAAGGCGTAGAGCACGATAAAAGTGGCCAGCAGGGATACAGGCACAGTCAGCGCCGGGATCAACATGGCGCGCACACTGCCAAGGAACAGGTAGATGACGATGATCACCAGAATAATGGCGATAAACAGCGTCTGATACACTTCATCGATAGAGGCTTCGATAAACACTGAGCTGTCGTAGGAGCGTTTGATCTCCATACCCTGGGGCAGAGTCGGGTTGATCTCATCCACCAGTTTATTCACCGCCCGCGCCACTTCCAAAGTATTCGCGGTAGACTGTTTGGAGACCCCCAAGCCTATCATGGCTTCGCCGTTACCACGGAACATGATCCGCTCTTCTTCCGAGCCGATTTCGACCCTGGCCACATCCCCGAGCTTAACCAGGTAGCCATCGCCCCCTTGGGTCAGCACCAGGTTGGCAAAGTCTTCGGCGGTGCGAAAGCTGCGTTCAAGCCGCACGGTAAAGTGACGTTCCTTGGATTCGATGGAGCCGGCCGGCAGTTCGACGTTTTCCGATCTCAGGGCCGCTTCGACATCGGCTACGGTCAGGTTGCGGGCCGCCAGTGCCTGGCGGTCAATCCAGACCCGCATGGCGTAAACCTTGCCGCCACCGACACGCATATTGGCCACCCCGTCGATGACGGAGAATCTGTCGGTGAGGTAACGGCGGGCATAGTCGGTGAGCTGCAAAGTGGTCATCTGATCCGACACCAGATTGAGCCACATGATCACTTCATCGCCGCCATTGGCCTTTTGCACTTCCGGCGGATCGGCCTCTTCCGGTAAGTTATCCAGCAAACCGGCAATCCGGTCACGGACATCGTTGGCGGCGGCTTCAATATCGCGGTCAATATCAAACTCAAGCACCACAGAGGAGCGGCCATCTGTGCTGGAAGAGTCGATATGACGTATGCCTTCAACGCCACTGATCCTATCTTCAATCAGCTGAGTGATACGGCTTTCCACCACAGAGGCACTGGCGCCACGGTAGCTGGTATCTATCGAGACTATCGGCGGGTCGATATCCGGGTATTCGCGTAGTGGCAACTTACCGAAGGACACCAGACCGAAAGCGATCAGCAACAGGCTGATGACCGAGGCGAAAACCGGCCGTTTAACGGAAATGTCTGTCAGTATCATGCTGTGGTCTTCGCCTCTTCAGCCGTCAGGAAGCTGAAATGTTCCTTGAACTCCACCTTGACCTTGTCACCGGGACGGACCTTGAGGATCCCGCGAATGATCACCTGCTCACCCAGCTCAACGCCTTCGAGAATTTCCACCCAGCCACGGCTGCGCAGCCCAATAGTAACCTGACGCTGTTCCACCACACCTTCACTGTTGGCCAGATAGATGTAGTGACGGTTTTGAATAGGAATAATGGCCGACTCAGGCAGCAACAACGCCTCACGGTTTTGCTTGATAAGCTTGACCTTCATCAACATGCCCGGTAGCAGTTGACCATCGGGGTTGGGGATTTCGGCGCGCACCACTACTGCCCGTGTGGTTGGGTTAACCCGGCTGTCGATGGAAACAACTTTGCCGCGAAACAGTTTATCCGGGTAAGCGACCGCGCTGGCTTCCACGATTTTGCCCGGCAACAAGTCCTGAATAAAACGCTCGGGAACCGAGAAATCCAGCTTGATCACCGAGATATCATCCAAGGTGGTGATCACCACTCCTGGGGTGACCAGGCTGCCGACCGAAACCTGGCGTAAACCCAGGCGACCATTGAAGGGGGCGGTGATCTGTCTGTCCCGCAGCGCCGCCTGTGCCTGCTCGACTTCGGCCCTGGCACTTTCTATCAGAGTTTGCAGTCGGTCGCGCTCGGTTTCTGCGACTGTCTTGCTGGTGACCAGAGAGCTGATGCGGTCGAACTCGCGGGTATTCTCCCGTACCTTGATCCTGGCCAGTTCCACTCTGGCCTGCTGCTCGGCGTCCTGCAGCTTGGCAAGCAGTTGCCCTTGCTTGACTATCTGACCATCATCGAAGCGAATCGAGGTCACCACATCGCTGACCTTGGGGGTGATGGTGACTGACTCATAGGCTTTGGAAGTGCCAAGGGCCTCCACTTCATCCCGCACAGCCTGAATGGCTGCCTTATACACCACAACATTGGGTACCGGGCGGGCCTTTCTCTCCGCCGGGGCTTGCTGCTGATGCCATTGTTGATAACCAATGGCTGCGGCCGCCAGTAGTACCAAGAGGAGTATTATTTTTTCATTGGTTGTCCGAAGGTACAGAGTTTTATGGGTAAAACAGTTTACTCTGCGACTTATCGGCTTCAATACGTTTTACCTTTTCTTACAAATTACATTTATTTGACACAGATACACACACAGTTAAAACAACTGCATCAAAGCCGCCGGAACAAAGATACAGGCTATAGATTGACTCAAAAACCAAGGACTATTCTGCAAATGGCTTTACAAACAGGGAGGCGTTGATTTCATCTATCGTGCGGTAAAGATGAAGGAGTAGGACAAACATCAAACAAAAACATTATAAATTAAATGGTTATAAATGGCTGGTGCTGAGAAAGCCACAGAACTTCGGTACCGACTTTTGGCACCCAAGGGCAGCAATAGGCTTATGAGGAGATCAAAAAAGGCGCCGAAATCGGCGCCTTTTCAATCACACTCTCTGGTATAAACCCGCAGAGCTTAACGCACTTTACGATCTTCGCGCATCAAATCCGCCAGGTTCTGATAGACGGCTTCAATGGTCTCATTCGCGAGCGGTTGGTCGGCCACATCGTGCAGGCGGATCTCAGTCTGCTCTTTGTTGGCGGCACTTTCCTGCAGCAATAAACGATAGCTACCCTCTTTAAGCGCTAACTTGTTATCGCCCCACAGGGAACTCCAGAAGCCAGAGTTGTCATTCAAGTTAACGTAGAACAAACCTTTGCTTGAGTCCATGTCCACCACTTCCAAACCAAGCTCAGGCAGTACTATCCGCAGACGATCCCAAGTACGCTTGAATGGCGCATCAGCCACCCAGTAGCTCTCGCTGTCGCCGCCCTGATGCAATGACATATCAATGCCCAGACTCTGCTTGATACGGTTGGCCTTGATCATCTGCTCACGCTTGAGGCTCATATAGGCCACGGCGCTGTTGAGCATGTCTATGGTGTAACGGCGCTTATCTTCACCACTGAGCAGTACCGGCAGCTCTGAGCCGTCGTAATGCTCTTCGTGATCTATAAGGTTGATCACCAGGTTACCTGTGCGGCCATGAGGACGAACTTCGACATCGAAACGGAAACGCTGGCGCAGCTGGTAGACTTTATCGCTGCCAAACCAGGAAGAATCGAGCACCTGCTCTGTTTCAATCCAATCTGTTTCGATAGCGCCTTTATCATAATCTTCAGAGACTATGCCATAGCCTTGCTTTTGCAGATAACCCTTAACCGTGCTGAAGATCTCCTGTTTGAGATCAACACTGTTGTCGATGGACTCAACCACCACTTTGATGTTGTCGCTGCCCTCTTCCACATGGGTGCCTTCAGCCATGGGCAGCACTTGCAAAGGCGGACGAATATCGAGTTTTTCACCAACAAACTCAGCATTACTCTTGGCGCCCGCTTGCGGGATCTCAAACTCTTTACTGAACCTTGGGGTGTCCAATCCTTCCGGGATCACCAAGGGAGCTGAAGTGCCGGCTTCAACATACTCGAAGTTGCCATTGGCCTGACGACGGTCAATCGGCGTACTGCAGGCTGAAACTGCGACAACCAGCACTAAGGGGGAAACTTGCTTTAGCATTAAATTATTCAACCTCTATCCCGGCTTTTTGCATTGCGTTAAGCAACAGACCATGAAACTCCTCGGAAAGTTCAGTCAAAGGCAAACGAATTGTGCCTTCGCTGATGAGTCCCATGCGATGGGCCGCCCACTTAACCGGTATTGGGTTTGCCTCACAAAAGAGTGCACTGTACAGGCCGCTCAGGGGTTCATCCACGGCTTTTGCCTCTGCCGCTCTTCCTTGCAGCGCTGCCTCACACATGGCCTTGAACGCCTTAGGGACGATATTGTTGGCAACCGAGATCACCCCGTTGCCACCAAGGGCCAGGAATTCGCGCGCCGTGGCATCATCACCGCTGAACAGCAGAAAATCATCGCCGCAAAGCTCACGCAGCAGTTTAACCCGTGCGAGATCGCCTGTGGCTTCCTTCACCCCTATGATGTTGGGCACATCACAAAGTTGGGCAACGGTTTCCGGCTTCATGTCAACCGAAGTGCGGCCTGGAACGTTATACAGAATTTGGGGAACATCCGTACTGGCTGCAACCGCTTTATAATGGGCAACCAACCCCTTGGGAGTGGGCTTGTTGTAATAAGGTGTCACCCCCAGCATGGCAGCCACATCGAGTTTCGACAGGCCCTGGGTAAGCTCTATGGCTTCAGCGGTGGCATTGGCACCATTACCGCCTATGACGGGAATACGGCCTGCGGCAAAAGAAAGGGTTTGTGACACCACTTCGAGGTGTTCGCGAATGGGCAGAGTGGCAGATTCGCCTGTGGTACCAACTGCTACTATGGCATCGGTCCCCTGCTCGATATGAAATTCCACCAAACGCTCGAGACTTGCAAAATCCACTGAGCCATCGCCTTGCATGGGCGTAATTAAGGCTACGATGCTTCCGTTTATCATCTTATGTCCCCAAGATTTCAGGATTCGCTATGGTACTGGTGCAGCCAGCCAATGACAAGCACTGTCAGGGCTAACAAATCGAATTAGTTGTGGTAGCATGGTTGACCGCACAAAAAACTCAGCTCAAAGGGGCTGAGTTTTCGCTCTATGATACCGGAAATATGAGGAAAATTCATGACCAACTACCTGGTCGTTACCGCTATGGGGGCCGACCGTCCCGGCCTGGTCAGCAAACTGGCAAGATTAGCCAGTGATTGCGACTGTGACATAGTCGACAGCCGCATGGCGCTGTTCGGCAACGAGTTTACTCTGATTATGATGTTGTCCGGCTCCTGGGCATCCATTACCAAGATAGAAACCAGCCTTCCCAGTCTCAGTGTCGAACTTGAACTGATGACGGTAATGAAGCGCACCTCCAAGCACACGCCGCAAAATTACATCTCGCGCATTGAAGTGACTTTCAACGGTCAGGACCAGCGCGGCACCATGAAGCGCATCTCCCAGTTCCTGGCAGACAGGTCCTTGGATCTCGGTGCGGTGCGCTCCTACTCGGAAGAGCTGCCGGACGGCAGCCAGACTCAGCACGTTTTCCTGGCCATCAATATCCCGGAAAAGGTCGAATTGGATAAACTGGAAACCAGCATCCAAGCCTTGGCCGAAGAGATGTCCCTGACCTGCAACATCAAACGTATGCAGGGTATTGCGGTCCCCAAAGCCGATTGAATCCCACTCATCCCAGATAAAGATCAAAAGGATTGAACGCATGAACACCTTAAAAGCAGGCGACAAAGCGCCACTCTTCACCCTAAAAAACCAAAACGATGAAAATATTTCACTGCAAGATTGCCTGAAAAAAGGCCGGGTACTGGTGTATTTCTACCCCAAGGCGATGACGCCTGGTTGTACAGTGCAAGCCTGTGGCCTGAGAGACAGCAAGGCGGAACTGGACGAATTCAATGTAACCGTGCTTGGAATAAGCACAGATCCCGTGGCGAGACTGGGCAAGTTTATCGATAAGCATGAGCTCAACTTCACCCTGCTCAGCGATGAAGACCACGCAGTAGCCGATGCCTTCGGTGTCTGGGGCGAGAAAAAATTTATGGGCAAAGTTTATGATGGCCTGCATCGCCTGAGTTTCCTGATTGACCAGGACGGCACCATCTGCCACAGGTTCGACAAGTTCAAGACCAAAGATCATCATCAAGTGGTGCTGGACTATCTCAAGGGATAAACCCCACGGCTATTTTGCCGGCTCCTATTGCCGGCATTTACCGCATCCCCAAGCCAGAGACATTAAAAAGCCCGCAATGCGGGCTTTTGTTTTTCTGCAAGATACCTGAACTTACCTCAGAAGCCCCTTCCCTGAAAATAGGGCCACAGAATAGCCAGGGCGATTGACCACATGGTCAACCAGATAAATCTGTCCAGATAACGCCAGGCCGCGGGACGGCTGAACACGGGGGCCAGCAGGCGCGCGCCAAAGCTCAGACTAAAGAACCAGATAAAGGAAGCCAGCACGGCCCCGGCACCAAACCAGCCCCTGACCTCGGTATCGAACTGGGTACTTATGCTGCCGAGCAAAACCACTGTATCCAGATACAAGTGTGGGTTCAAAAAGCTGATCGCCAAGGTGGTGATCATCGCCTTGCGAAATGAATCCGCCGCTTCAGCATCCCCGGTCTGCAACCCCTGACTCTTGAATGAAGAGCGCAGCGCGTTGAAGCCGTACCACAGCAGGAAGGCCGCGCCGCCAAAGCTCGCCAGATGTTTGATGGCCGGCACGGCCAAGATCAACTGCCCTAGCCCGGCAACGCCAGCAGTAATCATCAGGGCGTCTATCAAAGAGCAAGTCAAGGCGATGGGAAACGGATAAGCACGTTTGATGCCTTGCTTCAACACAAAGGCGTTTTGAGCTCCCACGGCAATGATTAGACTGGCACCTATCCCCATGCCCTGAATGAAAGCGGTTTGCATAATCTCTCCAACAGCAGTTCGCCGCGATAGCCGGCGACCAATAAAAGTTTTCAATAGCGGCAGTTTACTCCCGGCAAGAAAATTAATATAACTAATGTTTTTTATTGGTCATTAGCAAAACTTATAATCGAACAAGGATTAACCCAAGGAGTTTTTATGCTGGACTACAGTCACCTCAAAGCCCTGTCTGTGGTGGTCGCTGAAGGCGGTTTTGAGCGAGCAGCCAAACGGCTGCATGTGACCCAATCGGCGGTATCACAGCGGATAAAGCAGCTTGAGGAAAGAGTGGGTCAGGCACTGCTCGTCAGGAGTAATCCCGTAGTGCCGACACCAACAGGGAAGCGGCTCTTGCGCCACTATGCCCAGGTCGAACTGCTGGAGACTGAGCTCAGAGCCGAAATGGACGCCGACGATCCGGCCATGCCCACTGTGGTGAGAATAGCGGTGAATGCCGACAGTCTGGCAACCTGGTTTCTACCGTCCATCAGCGCCATATTCGCCCGCCGTGGTTGGTTGTTGGAATTGATAGTGGATGATGAATCTTACACTCATCACCTGTTGAAAAACGGTGAGGCTGTCGGCTGCGTGACCACCTTGGGTCAAGCGATGAACGGCTGCTCCAGCGAGTTTCTCGGGGTGATGGAGTATGCCTGTGTGGCAACGCCTGAGTTTGCCGAACGTTTTTTCGACGGCTTGCCGGATACCGACTCGCTGGCCTCGGCGCCGGCAGTGGTATTCTCCACCCGCGACAAGCTGCATGAAAAGTACTTGAAGCGCTACTTCGAAATGCTGCCGGGACAATGGTGGCAACACACAGTGCCGTCATCGGAAGGCTTTTTGGAAGCGATTCTACAGGGATTGGGTTATGGCCTGGTGGGCCATCTGCAGGCCGAGCCGCTGTTGGCATCCGGGCGCTTGATTGAGTTGACACCCATGATGCGGATGCGGGTACCGCTCTACTGGCAACACTGGAACCTTAAGGCCAAGCAGACCACTCTGGTATTCAGGGCACTGGCGGCGAGCGCCAGAAACCACTTGTTGCCCGAATGAATAGCGGTTGAAAAAACACAGGCGACCATAGGCCGCCTGTGTCAGTGAACTTGAAATTTACCGCCTTATTCGGCTTGCGCCTCTAAAGCGGCTTTGGCCGCATCTGCTTCGGCGTTGGGCCAGGCGTTCAGTACAGCCTTGACCAGAGAAGCCAGCGGGATCGCGAAAAACACGCCCCAAACGCCCCAAAGGCCACCGAAGACCAACACTGCGGCTATGATGATCACCGGGTGCAAGTCCACCGCATCGGAAAACAACAAAGGCACCAGCAAGTTGCCATCCAGCGCCTGAATGATGCCGTAACCCAGCATCAGGTAACCGAACTCAGGGCTGACGCCCCACTGGAAGAAGGCAACCAGCGCAATAGGTAAGGTCACCAGGGTGGCACCGACATAAGGAATAAGCACTGAAAGCCCGGTCAACACCCCAAGCAGCGCCGCATAACGCAGATCCATCAGGGCGAAGAATACGTAACTCACTACCCCGACAATCACAATTTCAATCACCTTGCCGCGAATGTAGTTGAAGATCTGCTGATTCATCTCGAACCAAACCTTACGGGCCAGCTCACGGTTGCTGGGGAAGAAACGCTTGCTGCCGCGGATCAGTTCATCTTTATCCTTGAGAAAGAAGAACACCAGCAGAGGCACCAGGATGGCGTAAACCATCAGCACCAGCAAGGATGCCGAATAGCCGAGAAGCTGCTTGGCGATATCCAAAAGATGCTGGGTGTCGAGCAATTTTTTGAGCTCGGACACCATGGTATCGAGCTGATCTGTAGAGATAAACTGCGGATATTGCTGCGCCTGCTCCTGCAGCAGGATTATCCCCTTGTCCAGCATAGTGGGCAGGTCAGTCAGCAGCGCGGCACCCTGGCGCCAGATACTGGGGATCAGGCCGAATGACAACAAGATCATCAAGCCGATAAAGAGGATCAGCACCAAAGAGGCGGCCGCGGTGCGGCTTATCCCTACCCTTGCCATCTGTGCCACCGGCCACTCCAGCAGAAAGGCCAATACCAGAGCGACCAGCAGCGGCATCAATAAGCCACCGGCGAAATAGATGGTCAAGGCAATACCAAGCAGAATAAACAGCAGTGTCAGAGCCTGAGGATCACTGAAGCGGGCCTGGTACCAACGACTCAAATAGCTAAACATCCGGGATTCCTGTGGTGATGATGGCTGCGCCATCTTGATTATCGCTTCTTCAAGAAGCTGTGTAGTTACGTCCTGCGCTTCTACTCTGCAACGGACACCTGTAAGCGCAATACAGCAGGCTCGTCGGACTCAATCCGACAATCATAGCCCTGTTTTTTGGCAAAGCGGGGAACATCCTGCCGCGATCCCGGGTCTGAAAGCAAGAGACACAGAGTTTCACCGGGCCGCAAACGTTTCATCGCCATCTTGGCCTTGACCAGGGCTTCGGGACAACGACTCTGAGTTAAATCAATTAAAACCATGATGAGCTTGCTAAACATAAACCTCGGCTATTATCCTAAGTTGCAACTCAAACCACAAGCCAGGCAGTTATGCATTAGTGGCATACAGGAAATCTAATCAGCTTGAGTACATTGACTTTTTCCAAGTTCCGACATTCCATTCTGGCCGGTGCCACTGCTGTGTTAATTGCCACCGCCAGCCAAAGTTTCGCCAATAACGACCTGCCGGATCTCGGTACCGCCGCCGTCAACACCTTCAGTCTCGAAAAAGAGATGGTCTATGGTGACGCCTATATGCGGGTTATTCGTTCCCAGGCGCCTGTGTTATCCGATCCTGTGTTGAGCCAATATGCCACCGAACTGGGTAACAAATTGGTGGCGCATGCCACCGGGGTTAAGACCCCCTTCTATTTTTTCCTGTTGCGAAACGATGAAATCAACGCCTTTGCCTTTTTCGGCGGCCATGTAGCAATCCATACAGGCCTGTTTCTCAACGCCGACAATGAAAGTGAATTGGCCTCGGTACTGGCGCACGAAATTACCCACGTAACCCAGAGGCACCTGGCACGCTCACTCGAAGCCCAGGAGAAAGCCAGCCCGGCCACCATTGCCGGGCTGCTCGGCGCCATCTTGCTGACCATAGCAGCGCCTCAAGCCGGGATGGCAGCGCTGGCCACCACCCAGGCACTCTCGACTCAATCCAAGATTAACTATACCCGCTTGCATGAAAAAGAGGCCGACAGGATAGGCATGCAAATTCTGGTGGAGTCCGGTTTCGATCCCAACGCCTCGGCCAACTTCTTCGGCAAACTGGCGGCCCGTTACCGTTTTACCTCCAAACCGCCGCAAATGCTGCTGACTCACCCCCTGCCCGAGTCGCGGATCACCGATGCCCGTAACCGCGCGGCACAGTATCCCCACAGATATGTGGCAGACAACCTTAACTTCCACCTGGCCAAGGCCAGGATCCAGGTGCGCTTTTCCAGCTACAGCGACGATGCGGCACTGTCGCTGTTTGAAACCCAGTTAGCCAAGCACAACTATGCCTTTAAAGATGCGGCCCTCTATGGCAAGGCATTGGCACTGTTTCGCCTCAAGGACTTCAAACAATCCGAGCAGCTCATAGATCAATTGCTGGAAAAAGATCAGGACAACCTCTTCTATCTCGATACCAAAACCGATCTGCTGGTGGAGCGTAAGGATTATCAGGGCGCGATAACGATGTTGGAAGCCCAAAGACGCCTCAAACCCACCTCCCAAGTGATCAACGCCAACCTGGCCAGTGTTTATCTCGAAAGTAAACAGCCACAGCGGGCAATCCCTATTCTCGAGGACATGGCGTTTCTGGATAAGCAAAACCCCTTGCCCTATCAGTTGCTGACCGAAGCCTACAAGCAAACCGGTAACAAGGCGCTGGAACACTTCTCCAATGCCGAGTCCATGGCACTCAGGGCCGACTATAAAGGGGCTATCGATCAGCTCAACTTTGCCTACAAGGCCGCCGACGGCCAACCACTGCAGATTGCCAGAATCGAGGCCAAGATACGCCAGTTCCGTGTCGCCGACCGAGCGCTGGACGAATTGAAGAAATAATCGGCTTACACTTTGATTATGCAGGCTTTCACTGGCCCGTTAATCGGGCCACTTTTCCCTGACGTAACCGCTGATTTTTGCTATCATCGTCGCACTTTTCAGCCAAGGTAAAGAGAAAACCCATGACCCAGGTCACTATTTTCCATAATCCTCGCTGCTCCAAGAGCCGCGAAACACTGGCACTGCTGGAGTCCAAAGGCGTCGAGATCCAGATTGTCGAGTATCTGAAGCAGGTACCGGATGCTGCCACCCTCAGTGAACTGCTGGCTAAACTGGGCATCAGCGCCCGTGAATTGATGCGCACCAAGGAAGAGGAATACAAGGCTCAGGGGCTGAATAACCCGGAATTGACCGAAGCTCAATTGATTGCCGCCATGATTGCCACCCCCAAGCTGATAGAGCGCCCAATCGTCCTGGCCAACGGTAAAGCTGCCATCGGCCGCCCACCGGAAAACGTGTTGGCGATCCTGTAAATGAGCAGTCATGCGTTATTACAGATCTCACGCACAGGCTATCTGCTACTGACGGCCTTGTTGGCCTATGCCTTTATCGGTAAAGGACTCGACGGCGAATACTCGCTACTGTTCACCAGTCTTTGGCTGGTGCCCTTGCTGCTGCCGTTGCCTGGGATCCTTAAAGGTAATCCTTATACCTTTGCCTGGGCCAGCTTTATTCTCTGTCTCTATTTTTTGCACGGCTTGACCTTGCTCTATATAGCCGAGGGCAATGAATGGTGGTTTGCGCTGATTGAGAGTCTGTTGATCTCATGCTTACTGATCAGCATGCCCTTCTACGCCCGCAAGCGCGGTCGCGAATTGGGTCTGGGACTCAAGAAACGCGCCAAAGACAAAGAGTAAACCCGGATAATAGATAGGGGCCGATAATGGCTCCTTTTTTATGCTCTGTTCAGCTCTTGCTCTGCCGTCCTCGCATACTGGCATAATTTGCAACAATTTTTCCCATCTTAAGGACTATTGGTCACCCTGCTGGCCCGTGCTATAGTGCCCAAGCAATACAACCATTTTTATATAAAAAAAACAACAAATAATAACAAGCAGTCAACCAAGTGGAGTCGTGCCATGAAGATACTGCCTTACCTCCCCTTCACCTGTACTCTATTGCTCACCGCCTGTGGCGGTGGTGGCAACGATGATGGCAGCGACCTTATCCCTCCTGTCGTTACCCCACCTCCGGCCTTGTCGCGTTGTGAACAACAAAGTGAATTCGACAACCAAACCACAGCCTCTGGTCTGGTTTTTAAGCTGCAAAGCCGCTATTTAGCCGGTCAGCAAAGCAGTGTTCTGGCCACACTGGGCACGCTCAACAGCCGTAATATGCAGTTCCAGTGGCAACAGTTGTCCGGGCCCAGTGTCGATATGGACATGAATGACAGCCATGTGTTGGCCTTTGTGCCGCCGCAAAGCGGTGATTACCGCTTTCAGTTGAATGTTAGCGGCAGTGATCTCAGCCTGCAGGAAACGGTAACCCTGACAGTGATGGACGGTAGTGGCCTTAATATCCGCCAGGATCACCAAGTGGTAGAGGGCAACAATGTCAGCGTACGACTGGATAGAGTCAATGGCACTGTGGCAAACAACATCAGCTGGTGTATTGCCGCCGGACCTGAGCTCAACCTGGATCTGACCAACCCTGAACGCCCCTTATTTGTTGCGCCCGAGGTCAATCAGGACACAGGGGTGATCTTAAGAGCCAGCGCCAGTGTCAATGGCGAGACCTTAAGCGATGAAGTCAGCATACTGATAACAGATGAAGCACAAATCACCTCAGAGTACTTTGATGCGCCCATCGCCCGCACCCATGCCTACAAACGCAACTCGCCTTATGCCGAAGTGTTAAAGCGCTGCACTTATTCCAATCAGTTGAGCGCTTGCCAGCTCAGTACCCTGTCCTTGATAGGCCAAGGCGCCGGCGGCATCAGTGATAAAGAAGCGATAATGAACCGGGTACTGGTATCCCACGACTGGATGGGACGTAATTTTGAAGCCTTCCTCGATCAAATGGACACTCATGGTGACTTTGCCACCTTGCTGCAGTCTGTCACCGCAGTGGTGATAAGTTACGATGTCCGCCCCTCCTTCTACTGGGTGGTCACAGGTGCTATCTATCTGGATCCGGAAGATCTTTGGTTGACGGCAACTGAACGCGACAGTATCAATGAAGCGCCGGATTACCGTGCCGGTTTCGGTAATGAGCTGCAGTTCCTGATCCCCTGGCGTTATGTCAAAGACAACGATTATGCTTCTGTCTATCGTGATCGCAGCCAGCGCAGCAACCGCCCTATCAGCGAGTTGACAACCGATCTCTCCTCGCTGCTTTATCACGAGTTGGCCCATGCCAATGACTTTTTCCCGCGCAGTGTTCACCAAAGCCTTGAGGGACCGACTTTGCTGGATGACTATTACCGACGCACGGCGCAAAAAGCCTTGATATCGGATCAGCTCAGCAGCGCCTATCCGCTGGGCAGCACAGAGATGAGCGCCCTGGCCGGCGTGAGCTTTATGGGCCAAACAGCCACCGCCACCCAAAAGGCATATACGCCCGGGGATGTCAGTGGCTTCTTCTCCGCAGACAGAGCCAATGACTTTTACAACTACAGCACCCCCAGGGAAGATGCCGCCATGCTGTTTGAAGAAGCCATGATGAGCTACCGTCTTGGCGTGCAGCGTGATGTGGCGATTACAGACAAACCCGAAACAGTGACCGCAAACAGCATCAGGGTCGACTGGGGCCAGCGGGGACGTATCGGCGCCTCGGCCCTTAGAAACCGTACAGGCTTGGTGCTGAGCGAAATGATGCCTGAGCTCAATGCTCAGCTGCTGCTGGATAGTTTGCCGGCGCCGCTGCAGATGCAACCAGGCCTGAGCTGGGCGGCCAACCTCGGCATATCACCCACACTTATGGCGCCGAAGAGTAATGTCCAGCGTCAGCAAGGGCGTGAACAGACCCAAGTGCCGCTGCGTTTAAGTGGCGATCGCCACAAAACCCCCGTAGGGGTGAACAGACCCTGACACGCTTTTCGGTTTATTCGAGCATCAAAAAAGCGCAGCTTCAGCTGCGCTTCTTAAATGCATTTAAAATAACTAGGCTTGGACTCGACAGTCAGAGGCGCAACATCTCTTTGATAAAAGGAATGGTCAACTTACGCTGATGCACCATGGAGGCCTTGTCCAACCTGTCCAACACATCGAACAAGGTGCGCAGATCCCGGGCCAAACGATTGAGCAGAAAACGGCCCACATCTTCCGGTAATTGCAAGCCACGCATGGCGGCGCGGCGCTGCAATGCCACCAACTTTTCCTCATCGGCCATGGGTTGCAGCTGATAATTGAGCCCCCACTGCATCCTTGAGACCAGATCCGGCAAGGCAAAACCAGCATCTATGGGTGCCGCACTGCCGCTGACCACCAAAGCACAATGTTTCTGCTCGGCTACTCGGTTGTAGAGATCGAATATCGCTTCTTCCCACAAAGGGTGGCCGGCAATGGCATCGACATCATCAATACAGACAAGATCGAGCTGCTCCAAGCCTTCAAGCAAAGCGGTGGAGATACTGGCATGAATACCCAGGGGAATATAGAAGCTGCTGCGTCCCAACTCATTGGCATGAGCGCAGGCGGCGTGCATCAAGTGGGTTCGTCCCGACTTAACCGGTCCCCATAGGTAGACGGCTCCCTGGCTGCGGCCTTCGGCACAGGCCCTCAAGGTCTGGATCAGTTCATCGTTTCCTGCCGCAGGATAATAACTGTTAAAAGTCTCATCGTCCGGCAAGTGAACGGGCAGTGAAAGTTGCAAGGGTGAGTTTTGTGTCACTCAGGATCGTTCCAAATCGCAGTAAATCAAGTAATGCGGGCGCCAAGTCTAGCATGACTGGCGCCGCTGTTAAAACCTCAACGGCTGTGCCATTGGTATGGGCCTATGGGCTGGTTCACATTATCGCTGAATTCTGTGGTCTTGGATGGCTGTGGCAATGTATTCATGTCGTCATTGCCCTGCCCGCCAGCCACATCCTGAAAACCAGTCTCGGCCGAAGATAAACGTGGTTCCAGACGCAGCAGGTTTTTCAAGTCCTCTTCCGAGCCAAAAAGCTGCACACTGAAAGTGGCACTGTCACCCTGCAGAGTACTGAGACTGGCTTCACGCACCGCACTGAGTTGGTTGAGAAACGCCTCAATCTCAACCAACTGTTTCATTTGGTTGATGCCGGTAAAACGCACCTTGCTCAAAAGGCCATCGCCGGAATCGGCAATCGCGTACCGGGAAACAAAGTAATCAGACAGTGACAGCATCATCTCGGCCACGGCTTCGTCCTTACTGGCGGCCCGCCCCTGACGGCTGAGCAGAGGTTGGCCAAAAGACTGACTGACATCTGTCTTGGGATAAAGCACCAGTTGATAGCTGAATTCACTGCCGCTGGCTTCCAGTGTACCCATGGCAAAGAAGTCCGCCTGGTAACGCCCTGAAGCGGTAGCGACGGTATCTGCAAACAAACCGCGCACATCATTGACATTGATGCGCATCAGATCGTCCAGATCCATCAAAGGAAACATCAAAGGCACACCACGTTCCATCGAGGCATTGGCAAAAGCCTTGCGCTCTTCGGCGCTCGAATCATCACTGAGGATAACCCTCTCATTATTGATATCCGTGCTGAGCCAAAACAGAGTCAGGGGACGTTGTTTGCCCCAGACCGGCAAGCCGGCTTCGCGCAGCATGCTGATTATCTTGCGGTGATCGAAATTGGCCTTCAGCTTTAGCCCCTCTTCGGTATCCAGATAGCCAAACTGACTGACCATGGCATCGGCATTGGCGAGCTTGGCCTGAATTTCCGGGCTTTCGAGGGCGCTACGGGAGCCGGAGTTTTTCAAAATAACATCTTCCAATGCCTTCTTGAGCCCCTTGCTCTTCTCGGCACTGGTTCGGGATTCCACGGCTACAGTGGCTTCATCCAAACGTTTGACCTCAACAGCCTGGGCCAGAGTTGTGGCACAGAACAGGGAGAGAAAAACGACTGGCTTTATAAATGAATTCAGCATCTTTGCGACGGTAAAAAATGGTCGGAATGGCAAAAGTGTATCATATATGCCTCACTTGGCGAGCCGATGGAGATGAAAAACCTCCCGCTTCGTTCATCTGGGGTTCAGCTGTAGAATTTGTGAAAAATTTGATCTAAAACGGCAAATAGTCCCCCACGATTTACAGTGAACTGGTAATATTGGCCGGTTTAACCTAAATACGGATAAAAAAATGAAATACCTTGCCCGTCCTCTGCAAGGCGCACAGATGTTATTTGTCGCTTTCGGAGCCCTGGTGCTAATGCCGCTGCTCACCGGCCTAGATACCAGCGTAGCCCTGTTCACCGCCGGATTCGGCACCCTGTTGTTCCAGTTGATCACCAAACGTCAAATCCCTGTTTTCCTTGCTTCCTCCTTTGCTTTTATTCCACCTGTCATGTACGGCGTACAAACCTGGGGCGTCCCCGCGACCATGGGTGGCCTGATGGCTGCAGGATGCGTCTATCTTGTACTGGCCTCTGTGGTTAAACTGCGTGGCAGCGGCGTAATCATGAGACTCCTGCCTCCTGTGGTGGTGGGACCTGTGATCATCATCATAGGCCTGGGCCTGGCACCGGTTGCCGTGAATATGGCGCTCGGCAAGAGTGGTGACGGCAGTCAGGTACTTGTTGCTCAGGATACCGCCCTTATTGTTTCTCTGGCATCACTACTGACCACCATAGCCGTGGCCATCTTTGCCAAGGGACTGCTGAGGTTGATGCCGATCCTGGCCGGTATCATAGTAGGTTACGGCCTGAGTCTGTATTACGGCATAGTGGATTTCAATGTGGTACATGAGGCGGCGTGGCTGGCCATGCCCAACTTCGTTGCCCCCGAGTTCAACTGGCATGCCATTGCCTTTATGATCCCGGTTGCCATCGCCCCTGCCGTGGAACACATAGGAGATATTTTGGCTATCTCCAATGTTACCGGTAAAGATTATTTGAAAAAGCCCGGTTTGCATCGCACTCTTGCCGGTGACGGGGTCGCCACCATAGCGGCCACCGCTTTTGGCGGCCCGCCAAACACCACTTATTCTGAAGTGACGGGCGCTGTGACCCTGACCCGCAACTTCGACCCCAGAATTATGACCTGGACTGCCATTACCGCCATTTTGCTGGCCTTTGTTGGTAAACTGGGCGCCCTGATGCAGACGATTCCAGTACCTGTGATGGGCGGTATCATGTGTTTGCTGTTCGGCTCTATTGCCGCTGTGGGCCTCAACTCATTGATCAAGCATCAGGTGGATCTCAGCGAGCCCCGCAACCTCTCCATCGTTGGGGTAACATTGGTATTCGGTATCGGCGGCATGGCTTTCGGTATCGGTTCATTCAGCCTGACCGGTATCAGCCTTTGCGGTATTGTGGCCATAGTGATGAACCTGCTGCTGCCAAGCAGCAAGCCCCAAGCAGCCAAGACAGGTGACTCCCTCGCGGACTGAGCCTTATCTCATTTTGCGTAAACTTGAGTATCAAAGTACAAAGCGCCCAAAAGGGCGCTTTTTCATATTTTAAGCCACCCAAAAGGCCTTAACGACTCTTTGGCTGCTATAACGTCAGGCTCATGGGAATATCCACCATTCCCTCTCGCTCACGAACGCCATCTATACGTTTAAAACCGAATTTCAGGTAAACATTCTCGGCAGTGACGGCTGAATTAACCGTAAATTTGCCTTCATTGCCCTTGTCCAGGCATGCCTTTCTGGCCACATCCCAAAGTCGCCGTGCCAGCCCCTGACCTGCAGCATCTTCGCGAACAAACAGATGATACAGATGGCGATTTTCCCTCATGCCTACTACCCCCAGGAGCTCACCTGAATCATTGACAGCCAGATGATAACGGTAATCTCCGTTTAAATAGCCGCTGACACTGGCAGGCGACATGGAATCAAGCAGCATTGCATGAACCTGAACACCACAGGAGGGCAATACAAACTTGCGGGTTTGGGGAATAATCAGATCACTGATAGCCTGGGCATCGGCAGAATTAGCGATTCGGATACTGGTACTGCTAGTATTGGTAGCCAATTGATAACATCCTGTTTTTCGTTCTAAATAGTTAGGGTTAATACTTTATGCATGGAACGCATCTATCTCAAGGTTGTTTGCCGTCAACCAGGGAAAAGTTCACTCATACATGACAGATACCGTCGGGTTATTGTAAAAATACGCAGAATAACAAGGGGCTGAGGTTAAGCTTTATAAGCTTTTATTTCAGGCAAGGACTTTTAGCTTTGCTCAAGGCAGGCTTCAGGCCGGTGCCATATCGGCTTCTTTAGCTGCGGGCTTGACCGCCGTTTGCTCCAGCGGCAACAGCAATATCATCGACGTTCCTATGCCATTGACTCCCGAAGATACCCGCACACTTCCTCCCAACACTTCAGTGGTCAGATGGTGCACTATATGCAGGCCGAGCCCGGTACCACCGCTACCTCGCTTGGTGGTATAAAAAGGGTCAAACACCCTTTGACTATCCTGCTCCTTAATCCCTATGCCGTTATCCATCACGCAGATCTCCACCTTGTTTTTCAGCTTCCGGGCACAGATATGCACTTCGCCCCGGTCGGGTTCTTCAAAGGCATGGATCAGCGCATTGTGTACCAGGTTCTGGATCACCTGCCCCAGGGGGCCGGGATAACTGTGCATATGAATATCGCTGGGAATATCCGTGGTCAACTTATGATGGCTGTGTTTCCACTGGCCGTGATTCAGTGCCAGGATGTCCGCTATCAACTCGTGGAGCCAGAAGGCTTGCCTATCGGCATTGGCCCTGTCAGATGCCACCTGACGGAACTGTTGAATAAGCAGGGCTGAACGTTTGAGATTGCGCTCGGCCAGGGTTAAACCTTCCGCTTGGTATTCAATAAACTCCTCCAACTGCGAGCGTTTAATATTGCCACTGTGATACCCACGCTTGAGCTCATCCACCCTTTCATTCAGCGCAGTGACACACAACATGGTGGCACCAATAGGCGTATTGAGTTCATGAGCCACTCCGGCCACCATCAAGCCCAGAGACGATAGTTTCTCGGTGCGAACCAGTTCCTGCTGTGATGCCCTCAGTTGAGCCAAAGTCAGTGCCAATGCCGCGTTGCTCTGTTGCAACTCATGAGCCTTATCCCCCAGACGCAGATTGGAGCGCGCCAAAAACGCTCCCAGTAAAGTCATGCACAGAAGCACCACGGCGCCGACACCTGTATAGAGCTGCCTGAGCCTGGCTTGAATGAGCAAAGGCTGCTCATCATGGGACAAGGTGTAAAGCATGGGCACTTGGCTGCCATTGTTTAAGCTCGGGCCCACCCGAGAGAAGGTCCACATACCGGTTTCATCGATAAACTGCCCCTGGCTGGTCTGCTGAATGCGCTGCCAGACCTTGGGGTGAACGACCGCCAGACGCTGCTCGGGATCGCCGAACATAAAGCCCCATTCCCTGTGGCCATAAGTTGAAAGCAGCCAATAGCCTTCGGCATTCAGTAGCATGGTCTTGCCGGACTGGCGTAAACGCTCGAGTAAACCACTGCCATCCAGGTTTACCAATGCCAGTCCAAGCTCGCTGGTATTGGTATCCATCACTTTGGTGGCGGCGCGTAAGGTGGGGCGATAGGGTTTCTCTATCTCTCCGCCTTCGATATTGAGATCAAAAGGAGAGTAATAAACCGCCCCCGGAGCCAGTCGGTTGGCTTCAATTACGTAATAGCGTGATGATTTATCCTGCAATGCGTCGTTGGCAACGACCCGCCTTTGATTATCTGTATGATCAACCCTGACCCACTCAACTCCTGAGGTGCCTATCCAGCGAACTTGCATATAACTGGGATAGGCCTTGCTGAAATCCACAAACAGGCGTTGTAACAAGCTCAGCTGTTCGCTCTCGTCAAGCTTTGGGTCGGCCAATACCGATGCCGTCATTTGCGATAGCAGGCTGACATCCTGATGCACCTTGGTCAACTGTGCATCGAGTACCAGAGCGTCTCTGTCTACCAGCTCCCGCTGAGCATAACGCACCTGATCTATCTGCCATTGGGATGCATAGTGATACATAAGCCAGCTTCCCAGCGGTACCAGCAGCCACCAAGGCAAAAGATAACTGACCCAGGTCAACCACTTATTGCGTTTCTGACTCTTGGATGAGGCTTCCCCTGAAATCAGTGGTGTCATCACGGCCTGTTCGGGCAACTCTATCGACATAAGTGGGGTCCCATTCAGCGTTTACTGAGCCACAACAACAGCTCATCCAGTGGCATGGCCTTACCATACAGCCACCCTTGAGCGATATGGCAGCCATTATCCCTGAGCCAGTTGGCCTGGCTGCGAGTCTCAACCCCCTCGGCAACCACAGAAATATTCAATCGCCGCCCCAACTCAATGATCATCGACGCCAGAAAACGGCTGCGCTCATCTTCATCCAGCCTGGCGACAAAGGTCATATCTATCTTCAAGTGATCGGCCGGCAACTGCAGCAGGTATTCGAGTGACGAAAGCCCGGTACCGAAATCGTCTATCGCAACTGTGCCGCCCCAGGCACGGTGACGCTGGAGAATTTTCGCAACTTGCTGGAACGATTGCATCATGGCGGTTTCGGTGACTTCCAAACACAGACGGCTAGGCTCAACACCTGCAAGACGGCATTGTTGTTTGAGCCTGTCGAGTACATCCGGTTTATCCAGTTGGCGAGCCGAATAATTAAGACTGACCAAAATATCGGTAAAACCGGCCTGATCCAGCGCATGCACTGCCTGACAGGATAACGCAACCACTATGTCGCCTATGCCGTGAATGTAAGACGACTGCTCTGCCAACGGGATAAAGGTGCCCGGAGGTACCATGCCGTCTTCGGTCTGCCAGCGCAGCAAGGCCTCCACGCCGACAACCTCACCACTCTTGAGATCTATCTGTGGCTGGAAGTGCAGTACAAACTCCTGGCGTTGAATGGCGGTATGCAGCCGTTGCATCAACTTGAATCTGTGTGCCGCCTGATGCTCAAATTCGGGATCAAACGCCTGTATGCTACCAGGCCCTCGGGATTTGGCATTTCTGAGCCCGGTACCTGCGGTGCGCAGCAGTTCGGCGGGATCCTGGCCACTGATGGCCAGAGAGACTTCTGTCATACAGGCGGTGAGAATATGACGGCTGTTATCGATTTCAAATGGCGCACTGAACACCCGCTGCGCCCTGTCGATATTGACCTGCTCCTTATGGCCAATGACGGCGAACAGATCTGAATGCAGTCGTCCAATAACAGTCGGCTGCGGAAAAACCTCCTGTAACCTCTGGGCTACCGCCTGCAGCACCTGATTGCCAAACACTGAGCCAAACAGATTATTGAGGCCGGAGAAATGATCCAAATCCAATAACAGCAGATTGTGCGCACTTGCGCTGGACATAGCCTGCAACCTGGAGAGTTCCCGCAGCAAGGCACTGCGATTGGGGATGCCGAGCAGTTCATCCTGGTAGGCAATCTTGTCGAGCCGGCTTATCAGGGCTACGTTGCCAAAGCCCTTGGAAACATTGGCGGCAAACACCTTTAGCAGCTCCATTTCGGTGTCGTCCAAGGTGCGATCTGTGGCCACATAGATGGCAAATTCGGCCAATGCTGCCGATTTCGGGAAAAACAGCACCTGGCTCTCATCGGTACTGACAAAACGTTTTTCCCTGAGCGCCTGTTCCACCATGGACTGAATGGTCGGATCCGGCAACTCCCTGAGGGCACGATTGGCATACTGCCGGAAACGACCACTGCAGGCTATAGTCATGGGCTCAAAGATCTCCTGCCCCGAGCCATCTGCGCTATGACGCCCCCGATTGACACAAACCAGCCCCTCATCCGGCACATCAATAAGATTGGCGATTTCACTTAAGGTAACCGAGGCTATCTGTGCCAGCGTTCGCAGCCCAAGCAAACGGTTGCTGGACTCGACAATGAGTTGCAAACCACGGCGGGCAGAGGAAATGGTCTTGAGCTGGTGATAATTACGCACAGCACCCGTAAGTATGTTGCGAATGCCGCGGCTGGCGAGATCGGACTTAAGCACATAATCAGACAAATCATAGTCTTGCATCACAGACTCGGCCGGTGCCATTCCCGGCTGGCCGGTTAAAAGCACAAAGCGGGTATCGGATATCCCCAGCAGATCCCGCACCGCCTTGACTAACCTGAGACCGGCATCTTCGGTTTCCATTACCACATCGACCAGGACTACGGCAAAGTCGGCGTCTTTACCAAGCAAACTGGACGCCTCGGCCATGCTGTAGGCTTGTATGAGTTCGAGAGGCTGCCCCATCAGGGTCATTTTATTGATGGCAAAACTCAGCGAGTTCTGGAATTTGACATCATCATCCACCGCCAGAATACGCCACTTATTGTCGCGTTGATGGAGCTCTTCCGGCGATGTTTCAGACGAAAACAGAAAATCATCGATCATAGTCACTAATCCCTCAGTCACTTTGCCCGCGTTATTACTTGGACAAAACCTGCAGGCGCTCTATGCCCTGCCCGGTACTCAGCACTATTTGCCTCGGCCAACTTCCTGAACCTATGCTCCTGAACCTCAGTTCAGATGAAATCAGCATGGTTACCGCAATCGCTGCGGCAACACAATTCGGCATCAAGTACTTTTCAATACAGTACGCTATGTCTGATTTAAAGTGTAATCCACTTTTGGCTTAGGGAAAGTGCAAACAAGTCCCATGTGTGCTCTGCGTCGGCTTACAGGCCTGGATGCAAGGCGTGGTTCGCGGCAAATGGCCCTAGTCCTTTGCAAGAAGCACAACACAGCAAACAGGTCTGTAAGCCACGCCCTTTGGGGCTTTCACAGCAAACGGCTCTCTGCGTTATCCGACTTCGACAGGCCCCGGCATGCCTTCAGTCAGAGGCCTTGAACGCCAATTGCTGTGCAAGCCAGAGTGCCATGAGGACTTATTCGCACTTTCCTTATGCCGGTTAACTGCCAGAATAACGGTGTAAATTTTTGCCTAGCACCTGTTTCTGCCTGCGATACTGGTTCAGTTGCCAACAACTGACGGGATACAGCAATAAAAGTAAGGCTTTGAGCCATTTATCATTTTTTTAGCTTGCCCGGTTTGCTATTCTGCCCCCCATCATAGGGATTTGCCGAGCCCGCTAGCCAATTGGGGCGGCAAGCCTTCTAATCCCGTAACCAATTAAAATAATCCACAAGGAAGTTATATGATCCGTTCATTCGCCAAGGAAGACATGTATCCACTATTGGAAATCTGGTTGACCGCCTCCATCGATGCACACGATTTTATCGCCGCAGATTTTTGGCAATCCCAACTGGATAATATGCGCCGGGTCTATATTCCAGCAGCCGAGAACTATGTCTACCAGCATGGCGCCGAAGTGCTGGGGTTTTATTCTCTCTACGAGAACAGCCTGGCGGCTTTGTTTGTTAAACCTGCGATGCAGGGATTAGGAATTGGCAGTCGCTTACTCGAGCACGCCAGGCAGCAAAGAGAACAACTGACCTTAAGTGTTTACTGCGACAACCAGGCCAGTGTCGATTTTTACCAACGCAGGGGAGCTGTGATTATTGGCGAACAAACCTGCGCCGACACAGGCCACAGAGAATATAGCATGCAGCTGACAGGCCTCAGACCCTGAAAGTGGCTCAGATTGCCGATAAAGTTAGCGCCCTGAAGAGAAGGAACACCCGCTATGAGTGAGCAGCGAGGCAGAGTATTGATCCTGGTTGACGTGCAAAACGTCTACTACACAACCAGGCAAGCGCTCGGGCGCAATCTTGACTACAACCGGCTCTGGTCCAAAGTCACCCGTCAACGGCAGCTGGTTAAAGCCTTCGCCTACGCCATAGACAGGGGCGATAAGAAGCAACGGGAATTTCAAAATATCCTGCGGGCCATCGGCTTTGAGGTGAAACTCAAACCCTTTATCCAACGCGCCGATGGCTCGGCCAAAGGCGACTGGGATGTGGGAATTACCATAGATGCACTGGAATATGCAGATGTGGTGGACACCATAGTGCTGCTGTCCGGTGACGGCGATTTTGCCCTGTTGGCCGAAAAACTACGTCAAAAAGGTAAACGGGTTGAGGTTTACGCCGTTCCCGAATTAACTTCGTTGGCTCTGATCAATGCTGCCAGCGAATTCTTCCCCATAGAGGGAGAGTTATTGCTCGGGCAGTGAGCTGGGTTAAGGTCTGCAATCCAGTATCTGCTCTATTGCTTGGCCGGCGTGGTTTACACCGGTTAGCAAAGCCAAGTTCAAAAAGGAAAATAAACATGGAAAACAGTGGTTCAGATAAGCGCCCTTATCTGATTTTGGTGCATGGTGCGCTGGCCAATGCCGAGATGTGGCAACCGCATCTTCCCCACCTTGAAAATGAGTTTGAGATAATCCCTGTCAACTTACGCCATTTCACAGGCCAAACGGACGGCGGTTTCGGCCTCAATACCCACGCCGATGACCTGTATACACAGATAAACAAATTACCGCAGAAGAAGGCTTTGTACCTTGCCGGTTGGTCTTATGGCAGCGATGTGATCCTCAATCTGCTGCTAAAGCATTCTGTTATGCCCACAGGGATATTTCTCTATGAACCCGGTTACCCTGGGGCACTCGAAGGTCAAGTGATGCAAAGCTGGGGGGAAGATGCCAACAATATGTTTGCGCCGATATTTGAACGGGTCGCCAAAGGCGAGTTGGCTGCAGCTGTTGAAGCCCTGATAGATGGCTCGGGCAGTAAGCCCGGCTACTTTAGCCGCCAGGCCGAGGATATTCGCAAGCCCCAACTGGCGCTGGCTTATACTTTGCCGATGCAGCTCAATCAAACCGAGAGCCCTGCCATCACAAAAGATGCCTTGAAAGCCTTCAGGCTCCCCCAAACCTGTACCTTGATAATTGCCCACGGCAGCGATACCCGGGCACTGTTTCGCTTGGTCAGTGAGCAGACCTCAAACCTAGTTGAGAGTGCTCAACTAAGAGTGGTGAAAGACGCCACCCATATGTTGCCTTTGGAAGCGCCCGAGCGCCTGGCCGAGCTTATCAAGAAAAGTTTGCTGTCCTAGCCTCGGCATTTTTCCAAAATCACAAAAAAAGCGGCAACCTTTCAGCTGCCGCTTTTTTGTCTTATTCCCATTCTGCCCTAGGACTTTGGCCGATGCGTTATTCGGGTTTTATCATCTCGAAATGGCTGTAGGCCCTGGCAGTGGCTATCCTGCCCCTGGGAGTACGCTGGATAAAACCTTGCTGGATAAGAAATGGCTCCAGCACATCTTCTATGGTTTCCCGTTCTTCGCCTATGGCCGCCGCCAGGTTGTCGAGACCCACAGGGCCCCCCATAAACTTGTCGATGATCGCCAGCAGCAACTTGCGGTCCATGTAATCGAAGCCTTCGCCGTCCACATCCAGCATATCCAGCGCTTGCTCGGCCACCAACTTGGTGATCCGGCCATCGTGTTTCACCTCGGCAAAGTCACGCACCCGTCTGAGCAGGCGGTTGGCGATCCGCGGGGTTCCGCGGGCACGGCGGGCGATTTCCCTGGCGCCGTCAGAGTCCATCTGCAGTTCCAACATATTGGCAGAGCGGGCAACTATGGTGCTGAGGTCGTCCACATTGTAAAACTCAAGTCGCAGCGGGATCCCGAAACGAGCCCTTAACGGAGACGTCAGCGCACCGGCGCGGGTGGTGGCTCCCACCAGGGTAAACGGCGGTAAGTCCAGTTTGATGGAGCGGGCCGCCGGGCCCTCGCCTATCATGATATCCAGCTGATAGTCTTCCATCGCCGGATAGAGAATTTCTTCCACCACTGGGCTGAGACGATGAATTTCATCGATAAACAGGACATCACCCGGCTCGAGATTGGTCAGCAATGCCGCCAGATCGCCGGCTTTTTCCAGCACAGGCCCCGAGGTGGACTTGATATTCACCCCCATCTCATTGGCGACTATCATTGCCAAGGTGGTCTTGCCAAGCCCCGGCGGGCCGTAGATCAGCATGTGATCCAAGGCTTCCTGGCGGTTTTTGGCGGCTTGAATAAACACCTTGAGCTGAGCGCGTGCCTCATTCTGACCTGTGTACTCGTCCAGTAACTTGGGACGCATCGCCCGATCGATAAGCTCCTCATGAGGAGAGCTCTGGGGTTGGATCAGTCTGTCGGCCTCTATCATGCCTTTACCTTCATTCCTCAGTTATCCGCTCCATGTTACAGCATGGATTTGAGTGCGGCCTTGATCAGGGTTTCTGAATCTATGCCTTCAACAAAGGCGCTGGAAACCGCTTTGCTGGCCTGGGCGGGTTTATAGCCCAAAGAGAGCAAGGCTGCAATGGCATCTTCTTCGGCGCTGTTTGGCGCTTCTACCGGGGTAAAGTTGGACTTGAGCACAAACTCACGCTCATTGCCGCTGGAGGCTTCCATCAGGCTCTTGAGCTTGTCGCGCATCTCAACCAATAAACGCTCGGCGGTCTTCTTGCCCACCCCCGGCAGTTTCACCAAGGTGGCGATATCGTCGCGCTCGACACAACTGACAAATTCCTGCGCCGTCAGCCCCGATAGTATGGTCAGCGCCAACTTGGGGCCGACCCCATTGGCCTTGATAAGTAACCTGAACAGGGCTCTTTCCTGCTTGGTAATGAAGCCATACAGCAGCTGAGCATCTTCACGCACCACAAAGTGGGTATAGAGAGTGGTGCTCTGTTGCAGTTCCGGCAGCTCATAAAAGCTGGTCAACGGCATCTGCAGTTCATAGCCCACGCCATGCACATCCAACAACACTTCCGGAGCTTGCTTTTCCAGCAATATTCCCTGTAAACGCCCTATCATCTGTATCTTCCATAGCTGCGGGCCGTTGCCCGGCCGCCGAGGGCAACCAGACTCTGGCAAGTATGATAATGACACACGGCCACGGCGAGCGCATCTGCCGCATCCGCCTGCGGGGCGGCCGGCAGTTTGAGCAACTGCTGGATCATGTGTTGTACCTGAGTTTTCTGGGCCCTGCCCGTCCCGACCACGGCGCTCTTTATCTGGGTTGCCGTGTATTCAGCCACCGGTAAATTCGCCACTGTGGCCGCCACTATGGCCGCGCCTCTGGCCTGGCCCAATTTCAGCGCCGAATCGGCATTTTTGGCCAGGAACACTTTCTCAATGGCAAACTGCTCCGGCTGATATTGGCGGATAATCTCCGACAGGCCGTCGAATATCTGTTTGAGACGGGAGGGAAGATCCTCGCAGCTGGTGCGAATGCAACCGCTGCCGAGGTAAATCTGGTGCCTTCCCTGACACTGGATCACGCCGTAGCCAGTGATCCGCGAGCCAGGGTCGACACCCAAAATAATCGCCATAGTCCGCCTTATCAGCCGAGGCGTTCCATCACATCATCGGCAATTTCCGCGTTGTGATAGACTTCCTGAACGTCGTCGTGATCTTCCAGCGTGTCGATAAGACGCAGGAACTTGGCGGCGGTATCTTCATCCAGATCGGCCTTGGTCGATGGCACCATGGTCACTTCAGCATTCACCGCTTCAACCCCAATGGCATCCAGCGCATCTTTCACCGCACCGAAATCGGCAGGTGCTGTGTAAACATCCACAGAGCCGTCATCATTGCTGACCACATCCTCGGCGCCGGCTTCCAGTGCGGCTTCCATGATGGCATCTTCATCAACGCCCTCTTCGTAGCTGATAACGCCCTGCTTGGTGAATAGATAAGCCACTGAGCCATCTGTCCCCAGGTTGCCGCCGGACTTATTGAAGGCGTTACGTACGCCGGTCACAGTGCGGTTGCGGTTGTCTGTCATACACTCGACCATAACGGCGGTGCCGCCCGGGCCATAGCCTTCATAAACCACGGTTTCCAGCGACTGGCCGTCGAGTTCACCGGCACCGCGCTTAACCGCACGTTCGACTGTGTCACGGGTCATGTTGTTGGACAGCGCTTTGTCGATAGCGGCACGTAAACGGGGGTTGGAATCCGGATCTGAGCCACCTTCGCGGGCCGATACTGTCAGCTCGCGGATAAGTTTGGTGAACAGTTTACCGCGCTTGGCATCCTGAGCTGCCTTGCGGTGTTTGATGTTGGCCCATTTACTATGACCTGCCATAGGTATATCTCCTCTCAATACCGGTTTAAATTCAAACCGGTAAAAAAACAGACCGAGGCTTATGCCCCGGTTTGATTCACACTTTTATGACTTCAAGCTCAGTCCTTCAGACTTCAGCTTTGTCGGCCGCCTTTTCAGCAACCTTGATACCCAATTCCACCAGTTGTTGTGGATTGGCCTCACCCGGTGCATTGGTCAACGGGCAGGCTGCGGTAGTGGTTTTCGGGAATGCCATCACGTCACGAATCGAGCTGGCGCCTGTCATCAGCATTACCAGACGGTCGAGACCGAAGGCCAAACCTGCGTGCGGTGGTGTGCCGTAGCGCAGTGCTTCCAGCAGGAAGCCGAATTTTTCTTTGGCTTCTTCATCTGTGATCCCGAGAATACGGAATACGGTGGCCTGCATCTCCTGGTTGTGGATACGCACAGAACCGCCGCCGAGTTCGGTACCGTTGAGTACCATATCATAGGCGTCGGATACCGTCTCGGCCGGGTTGGCTTCCAGCTCAGCCGGAGTCACGCCCCTTGGCGCGGTAAACGGATGGTGCACTGCGTACAAGCGACCATCTGCCTTTTCAAACATAGGGAAGTCAACAACCCACAGCGGCGCCCACTCGCCCTTGAGCAGGTTGAAATCTTCACCCAGTTTCAGACGCAGCGCGCCCATGGCTTCGGCAACCACGTTGGCCTTGTCGGCACCAAACAGAATGATATCACCGCTTTGCGCGCCGGTGCGTTCCAGCAGCGCCTTGACGATATCTTCATTGAGGAACTTGAGCACAGGTGACTGAATACCTTCCATGCCGGCGGCCAGGTCGTTGACCTTCATCCAGGCCAGACCGCGAGCGCCATAGATACCAACATACTTGGTGTAGTCGTCTATCTGCTTACGGGACAGCTCGGCGCCACCCGGCACCCGGATAACCGCCACTCGGCCTTCAATATCGTTGGCCGGGCCGTTGAATACCGCAAACTCAACATCCTTGACCAGATCGGCCACGTCCACCAGTTCCAGTGGGTTACGCAGATCCGGCTTGTCGGAACCGAAACGGCGCATGGCTTCGGCATAGGTCATGGTTGGGAATTCACCCAGGTCCACGTTGAGCAATTCGAGGAACAGACCGCGCACCATCTCCTCGGTCTTTTGCATCACCTGCTCAGAGCTCATGAAAGAGGTTTCGATATCAATCTGGGTAAATTCAGGCTGACGGTCGGCGCGCAAGTCTTCGTCACGGAAGCATTTGACGATTTGGTAGTAACGGTCGAAACCTGACATCATCAACAGCTGTTTGAACAGCTGAGGCGACTGAGGCAAGGCGAAGAACTGCCCCTTGTAAGTGCGGCTTGGCACCAGATAGTCACGGGCGCCTTCCGGCGTGGCCTTGGTCAGAATGGGGGTTTCGATATCCAAAAAACCATTGCTGTCCATAAAACGACGCACAGCACTGGTGACCTTGGCGCGGAAAATCAGTCGCTGGGCCATTTCCGGACGACGCAGGTCCAGATAGCGATACTTGAGACGCTGCTCTTCGCTGTTGTTCTGAAAGTTATCCATACTCAGCGGCAGTGGGTCGGCGGCGTTGATTATGGTCAGTTCCTTACCCAGCACCTCGATTTCGCCGGTACGCATATGAGCGTTGACCTGGCTGTCGGGACGGGCTCTGACCACACCTTTAACCTGAACACAGAATTCGCTGCGCAGTGTGCTGGCGACATCGAAAACCTCAGGCAAGTCCGGGTCATATACTACCTGGATCAGTCCTTCACGATCCCGGAGATCCAAAAACACCACACCACCCAAGTCGCGGCTACGGTTCACCCAACCCACCAGGGTCACTTCTTGTCCAACGTGGGACTTGTTTACGTCCCCACAATAATGACTGCGCATCTGCTTTATATCCTTTATTCCGGCCTGCTGAGCTCTGGAACGATTCAACACGATAAGAGCGGCATTATAGAGAATATCTGCCACTTACCAAAGTACTTCACTTTCAGACGGTGAAGTATCAAACAGTTTGCTCCCTTTGACCAGTGGCTGAACCAAGGTCAAGGCACGAGCGTTCAAAATAACAACAATCAGGCACTGCGATAACAGCTGCCGCCACTCTCTTTGGCGCGATACATGAGTTGGTCGGCCCGTTTGAGCAGTTCGATGGCGTTGTCGCCGTCCACCGGATACACGCTGATCCCGACACTGAGTGACAGCTGCACACTGATGTTTTGCCACTTGAGTGGTCCGGCAAGCGATTGGATCAAGTTATCCGCCACCTGACAGACGGCATCGAAATCCTGAATTCGATTGAGTATCACCACAAACTCGTCACCGCCAAAGCGCACCAGAGTATCAGATTTACGGATCACGGCTGCCAGGCGCTGAGTGACCTGCACCAACATTCTGTCACCCACCTCGTGACCATAGGTGTCGTTTATGGCTTTGAAGCCATCGACATCCAAAAACAGCACCGCAAAACGCTCCTGCTCTCTGGCATGTTGCAAAAACGCCTGCTCCAGCCTGTCATCGAGCAGTGCCCTGTTGGGTAAGCCGGTGAGCGGATCGTGATTGGCAAGATGCTTCATCTTGAGCTCGGCCTCACGCCTTAAGCTCATTTCCCGGCTGAGGCGCCGATTGAGCTGCAACACCAGCAGTACAATAAACAGCGCAATCAAGAGTGCCAGCAGAAAATAGCCCAACCATTCCTTGTATTGTTGGCTCTTGTCGGTAATCACAGTGCCAACCCATTTTTCATGGATCCTTTGCCGTTGGCTGTCATCTATACCGCTTATTACCCGGTTAATCAAAGGCACCAAAGGCTTATAGCCGGGCGTGACGCCAATATGGCTCTTTTGATCGGCCATATCGGTTATCAGGTTCATCTTCAGCGCCGGATATTGCCCGGTAGAAAGGGCCGAGGCCAGCGATACCACTTTATCAATAAAGAGATCCGCCCTTCCCAGGTTGACGGCTTCCAACCCTTCGCGCATGCCGGGCACCAACACTGGGCTTATGCCCTGGCTCTTGGCCATAAGCTCACCGGCCAACTGATAACCTTCAACAATCGCCACCCGCTGGCCATTGAGTTGTCCCAGGCTATAAAGATTCAGATGATCCACGGTGGAAACCATGGCCCAGGGCGATGGCCAATAACCGTCGGAAAAAGCCAGCGCAACATGTTGCTCATCCCTCGCCGCCAGACTGGCGGCCATCACCACTTCGCCGCTGCCAAGCGCCTTGAGGAGATCGCGCCACTCATCGAAAGCCACGGGCAGCAGTTTAAGCCCCAACTGCTGCGCCACCCTCGTCATCACGTCGGCATTAATTCCGGCAAACTGTCCCTGCTCATCCTTGAATTCAAAGGGGGGCCAATCCTTGAGGTAACCTACTTTAAGCTCGGGCAAGCTTTCAAGATAGCCCAGCTCTGCCTGGGTCAATGGCAGCCGACTCTGATCCCTGCTGTAAACATGATCGTCACTATTGAGCATCCATTTGTTTTCCAGCGCCGCCAACTCCTCGCGGGTCAACAGATTAAAGCCGGCGATCAGCCTTTGGGTCAGGCCATCGTCCTGGCGGCGGGTCAACACATAGATATCTGAGCTGAACTGCAAGGCTTTTGCTTGCTGGTAACCGGCCCAGAGTCCATGAGTCAACAGATAATGCTGAGTCCAGGCCGAGGGCGAGACGAAGCCTGAGATATCGCCCCGGTCGGCGGCATTGACCATGGCATCGAGAGAGTCGAAATACTTGAGCTGTACCTTGGGTAAGACCTGTTTCAGCTCTGTGATATAAGGCGATGACGGGAAAATCCCCAAGCGTTTGCCGTCCAATAGCGCCAGCGGACTCTCCATCTGGCCTTTGAGAAACAGACGGCTGCTTTGGGTGTGTAAGTGCCAGGCACGCTTGAGTCCAGAGCTGAGATCGTCACTTTCCGGATAGCCTATATGGGCATCGACAATCCCCTGCTTGACCTGCTCCAGAGTGCTGTTCATGCTACCGGCAACAAACTCCACCGGCACCCCGGTTTTGGCGGACCATTTGTGCCAGATATCCACATACAGGCCATGGGGTAAGCCATCCGGGCCAAGATCGGAAAACGGCTCCATATTCAGTGGCATGGCAACCGTGATCCCATGCTGATCGGCACGATACCCCAACCAGCGCCTCTGGGTCTGGACGATAAACTCAGGAGTGATCTGGGCAAAGCCATTATTGATTTCAGCCACCAAGGCCTGCCTGCCTTTGGCGACAGCCGGCGCCACCGGCGAATGCTTTATCAGCATCCGGTTGGCTGTGGGATATTGCTGGGCAATACTGCGGGCCAATTGCCGGTCACGAAGATACCCTTCCATGCCGGCAAACACCTTGATTTCTCCGCGGGATACCGCCTTGAGCAATGCGTCGCGACCTGGGTATAAGGCAAATGACAGGCCGGACTCCTGAGCCTTAAGATCCGATTCGTGGGACGAGCCTTTGACTATCCCTATCCGATACGGCAGCAGCTTCTCAAAACTGTCCTTGTGCCTCAGTTCAGAGTGCAGATAGAGGTAGGTGTCAATACGACTGATGGGCTTGGCAAATTCAAATTCGGCCTCGCGCTCTGGGGTCAGCGCTAACGCCAGATGTACATCCGCCTTGCCTTCTTTGAGCTGCTTCAGGGAATCGTTCCAGTGCCGCGCCACTAGTGTGATGGGTCTTTGATTGACCCGGCTCCATTCCTGCCAGAGATCAACCAGGATCCCCTGTGGCTGGCCGGCATCATCAACAAATTGGTAGGGATAACTATCCTCCCCCATCACTATGACGAGTGGTTTGGCGGGGGACTGGACTTGAGTGGCCGCATCCAGCGGCAGACATACGAGCACACACAATAGACTCAAAAGAGAGGTCAGCGATTTCAAGTGCTTATTTCCTGGTAAGGCGATGTAATTATTTTGTTATTCCTGCACTATTAGACAAAAAATTTGCGTCAATTACCAGAGCGCACTTGCTGCTTTCACGCGGGATTCGGTAAAATACGTCACTGATTTTCCCGCACAAGATTTCAGATGAACACTTCTCAAGACACCATATATGCGACTGACTGCGGTCAGGTCTCAGACTTTGCTTTTGATGACAGGGTAGCCGGCGTATTCAGCGATATGATCCGCCGCTCTGTGCCGGGTTACGGCCAGATCATCAACACCATTGGCGACTTCGCCGAGCGCTTTGTGACACAAGACAGTAAAGTCTATGATTTAGGGTGTTCTCTTGGCGCGGCAACTTTAAGTATTCGTAGGCGCATTGAAGGCAAAGGTTGCGAGATTATCGCCGTCGACAACTCGCCGGCGATGACCGAGCGCTGTCAGGAGTATCTCAATGCTTATGTCAGCGATACCCAGGTGCAGCTTATTTGTGGTGATATTCGTGATATCGTCATCGAAGACGCCTCCTTGGTGGTGCTCAACTTTACTTTACAGTTTCTGCCGCCCGAGGATCGCGATACCCTGATCCAGAAAATATATGCCGGCTTAAGACCCGGTGGCGCCTTGGTGCTGTCGGAAAAAATCCGCTTCGGCGATGAGGTTATCCAGCAAGTACTGGATGAACATCATCTGGATTTCAAACGCGCCAATGGCTATAGCGAGTTGGAGATCAGCCAAAAGCGCAGCGCACTGGAAAACGTGATGAAACCCGATCAACTCAACAATCACTACAACAGATTATCCCAGGCCGGTTTTGCCCATTACGGTGTCTGGTTCCAGTGCTTCAATTTCACATCCATGGTAGCTATCAAGTGATCAGTTTCAGTAATTTCTATCAACAGATTGCCGACTCCAATCTGCAGCATTGGTTGGAAACACTGCCGGCCAAACTCGGCGACTGGCAAAGAGAGCACAAGCACGGTGCCCTGCCCAAGTGGGAGAAGGTGCTCGCCAAGCTCAATTACCCCAGCCCCGACAGCCTGGATTTCAAAGACAGTGTCACCATAGGTTCCGGGGAGCAACTGGCAACGGGGCAGCGGGAAAAACTGGAAAACCTACTGCAGTTGCTGCATCCCTGGCGCAAGGGGCCATTTCATATCCATGGCATTCATATCGATACCGAGTGGCGCTCCGATTGGAAGTGGGAGCGGGTCGCGCCCCATATCAGCCCTCTGGCAGGCAGAACCGTGCTGGACGTGGGTTGCGGCAGCGGCTATCACATGTGGCGCATGTATGGTGAAGGCGCCAAAATGGTGATTGGTGTCGACCCCTCTTCACTGTTTTTATGTCAGTTTGAAGCGGTCAAACGCCTGGCCGGCGGGACTCCGCCGGTGCACCTGCTGCCTTTGGGTATAGAAGAGCTGCCGCCACTGGACGCCTTCGATACTGTGTTCTCCATGGGGGTGCTGTACCACAGGCGCTCACCAATTGACCACTTGTTGCAGTTGCGTGATCAATTGCGAACCGGAGGTGAACTCGTGTTGGAGACTTTGGTCATAGAAGGTGATGAAAATGCCGTACTGCTGCCACGGGATAGATATGGAAAGATGAATAATGTATGGTTTATTCCGTCCGTTGCCGCGTTGCAACTCTGGCTTGAGAAGTGCGATTTTCGTGAGGTTCGCTGTGTTGATCTTGACGTCACTTCACTGGCCGAGCAACGCTCCACGCCTTGGATGCGCAACGAATCTCTGGTGGATTACCTCGATCCGACCGACATCAATTTGACAGTGGAAGGTTACCCCGCCCCCAAACGGGCAACCTTTATCGCGATTAAGTAAGTCGAGTTCACCGAACCCTATATAAAAGTGACGCAATCTGGAAAACAGAATACAGGAAGCACTATGTTGAAACAGACGATTTCAATCGCCGTCATGGCCTCCATGGCAACACTTGCCGGCGGCTGCGCCAGCACTCAGGAAGTGGCAAATACCCCGGTGCCGGTCGACGCCCAGACCTTGCAGTCCAACCTCGCCTCTCAGGAAGCCAGCATAGTCAATGTGATAGCTCAGGCTCAGAATCAACAGCAACAGCATCTGGATGCCCTGAATACTCAGCTTCAGAGTTTACAACAGCAGATGAAGAAACTGCAGCAGCCCCCGAAGGAAACCATCAAGGAAGTACAGGTGCCTGCGCCCTGCGAAGCTTCACCTATTGGCGACAAATATATTCTCGGTGAAGTCGAGAGCGTCTTTATCGATGAGCTGAATGCCAGTTTCGATACCCGTATCGATACCGGCGCAGAATCCTCTTCACTCGATGCCCGCAACATTATTCTGTTTGAGCGTGACGGCGCCCAGTGGGTTAGATTCGATGTGATGATCAATGGCGCGGATGCGCCGGGAAAAACTTTCGAATCCAAGGTGGTACGTTTTGTCCGTATCAAGCAAGACGCCGATGAAAAAGACGATCGCCGTCCGGTGATCCACGCCCACCTCAAAATAGGCAAATATGCCGCCGAAACCGATCTTAACCTTACCGACCGCAGTCACCTCGAATATCCTTTGCTGCTCGGCCGCAAGTTTATGAAAGACATAGCCGTTGTCGACGTAGGCCAAGCTTACCTGCACGGCAAAGCCAAAGACTTAGTGATTTCGAGCCATAAATAGGAGCGGTAATGCATTCACGGAAACCTTTCTACCTGGTGGTAGCTCTGCTGTTTATTGTTGGGCTCAGCGCCAGTATTTATCGTGGTATTGAACACAATGTGCCCTTCCTGCCCGGTGAGCAGGTACAAAGTTGGGCTGTCGATGCCAAAGTCAGTTTTCAGGGTACGGGTGGCCCGGCAGAAGTCTCTTTCTCCCTGCCACAGGATCCGGCATTTGAAGTCTTGATGGAAAATGCCACCTCCCCGGGTTATGGCCTGACTATCAGCAACAATGAACAGGGCCGCCGCGCGCTTTGGTCGATTCGTCAAGCCAATGGTCAACAGGACCTCTACTACAAGGTCACCCTGATCCCCACTGGCCGTGAAATACTCAAGGCTCAGGAAGAACCCCTGCCGCCTGCACCTTATATCTGGTCTGCGACCGAGAAAGCCGCCGCCGAGCAGGTGATGGACGAAGCCTGGGCTCGCAGTGCCGGTAACCTCTCTTTTGCCCGTGAGATCATGCGCGCCATTGCCGGCCGTGATCGCAGTCAGAACATAGAGCTGCTGCTGTCGGCCAACTCACCCACCAAGCTGTTTGTCCATATGCTCAATAGCCGCGGTATTCCAACTCAGGAAGTCAATGGTCTGTATCTGGAAGATCAGCGCCGTCGGCAGCAGCTTTCTCCCTTTGTCGAAGTCTATCAGGACGGTAAATGGCACCTGTTCGATCTGGTCAAAGGCACAGAGGGCCGTCCGGAAAACATGGTGCTGTGGGAGCGCAGCGGTAAATCGGTATTGGACGTACTGGGTGGCAGCAACTCCCAGGTCAACTTCTCCATGCTGAAAGACACACGTTCAGCCCTGGCGACTTCCATAGACATGATGGCCAAAAACAACGCCATCGACTTTTCCCTCTATCAACTGCCGCTGGAAGAACAGAGCCTGTTCAAGGGTATTTTGCTGATCCCTATCGGGGTGCTGATGGTAGTATTCCTTAGGGTTATCATAGGAATAAAGACTTCAGGTACCTTCATGCCTGTACTTATCGCCCTGGCCTTTATCCAAACCACACTGCTGACCGGCCTGATAGGTTTCCTGCTGATTGTGGCCTTTGGCTTGATGATCCGCTCCTATCTATCGCATCTGAACCTGTTGCTGATTTCGCGAATATCGGCGGTGATCATAGTGGTGATAGGCATCATAGGCCTGTTTACCCTGCTGTCGTACAAGTTTGGGCTCAGTGAAGGCCTGACTATCACCTTCTTCCCGATGATCATTCTCGCCTGGACCATTGAACGTATGTCGATCCTTTGGGAAGAGGAAGGCGCCAAAGAGGTGATGGTGCAAGGTGGCGGTTCACTCCTGGTAGCCACTCTGGCTTATCTGGCCATGAGCGCCACTTGGGTACAGCACTGGGTGTTCAACTTCCTGGGTATCCATTTGGTGATCCTGGCGCTGGTGCTGCTGATGGGTCAGTACACGGGTTATCGACTGCTGGAGCTCAAGCGCTTCAAGCCACTGGCAGGAGAATAAGATGAATTTTGCCTGGCCATGGCAGCTGCGCCGCGCTGGCGTGCTGAATATGAACAAGCGCAATATCGACTATATTGGCCGCTACAATCCGCGCAAGTTTTACAAACGGGTGGACGACAAGCTCACCACCAAGCAACTTGCGCTTGCCAATGATATTGCCGTACCCGATCTGATAGGCGTGGTGCGCGAGCAACACGGTATCAATAGCATTCCCGAGCAGGTAAAAGATCGTAGCGGCTTTGTGATCAAACCCTCCAAAGGCTCGGGCGGCAAAGGGATCTTGGTGATCACCCATGTGGAGAATGGTCGCTTCTATAAGCCCAACGGCAATGAAGTCACCCCGAGCGAGGTCGATCGCCACGTTTCCAATATCCTCAGCGGCCTGTTCTCCCTCGGTGGCAAGCCGGATGTGGCCATTATTGAGGGCTTGATTGAGTTCGATCCCGTATTCGATGGCTTCAGCTATGAAGGGGTTCCGGATATCCGCCTGATAGTGTTCAAGGGTTTTCCTGTAATGGGAATGCTCAGGTTGTCCACCGCCGCTTCCGATGGCAAGGCCAACCTGCACCAGGGCGCGGTTGGTGTCGGCTTGGATATCGCTACCGGCCGCGGTCTGCATGCGGTGCAGTTTGACTGCCCGGTCGATTTGCATCCGGATACGGGGCGTAACCTGATTGAAATCGAGGTGCCCCACTGGGATACCTTGTTGCACACGGCCTCGAGCGCCTATGAGATGTGCGAACTGGGTTATCTGGGAACCGATATGGTACTGGATCAAAACAAGGGACCACTGCTGCTGGAGCTCAACGCCCGTCCCGGGCTTGCCATCCAGATAGCCAATGGCATGGGGATATTGCCAAGGCTGCAGCATGTGGAAAGAATGACGGGCAAACCCATGTCAGTGGAAGAACGGGTCGCTTATGCCAAGAAGCACTTTGCCAGCCGTTAACTCCGGCCTGAGTCCGTCTCGCCTCAAGTCCAGGCTGCCACTGTCGGTGTTGGCGTCGCTGCTAGCATCGACTGTGGCCTCTGGCATTTCCCCTGTCCTGGCCGCGCCTGATGCCGTCCCCTTGCTGACGGCCCAATGTGTCGAATACAGCAGCAATTTTCAACCTGAATTTCAGGATCTGCAGTTGCTGGAGCGACAAACCCTCGGGCTGCACAATATCAATGACCGCCTCGGTTATTATCGGAGTTTTCCCCTGTCAGCGGCTCAGCATGAGTTGCTGTTGCAGTGTCAGTTGAAACTGGCCGACACCATGGATAGATTCCTGAGCGAACCGGCGCTGATAAGCCTGACATCCGAACTGAACCAGGATGATGAGCCACAGCTTCAGGCATTGGCCCAGAGGTTGGACTGGTTGATGCAGCAACATCTGGGCATAGAGGAAAAAGCACGCCTCCACGGCGCCCAGGCCAGCATTCGCCAGGGAATGCGCAGTGACGATCTCAAGCTGGAGTTGGGACAATGTGCCCTGCCCGGCATGCAACAGGCTCTCAATCCCGAAGAGAATTCAGCGGAGCAGGAACAATCACCCCAAAAGCCTGGCTTTTTTGCAGTCAATATCGCCTCTTACTTGATGCAACAGGCCGATGGTGATTGTCGCGCCAAGGTTTGGCGCACTTATCAGGGCCGCGCCAGATTACGCAATCAACTGCCGCTGTCATCCGTTTTTGCCCTGAGACAACAACAAGCCAAGGCGCATGGTTACCCGAGCTACAGTGATTTTATCCTCAGTTCTCAGTTGCTGAGTACGCCAAGCGATGTGGCCAGGTTTCTCGATGCCAGCACCCAAAAACTGGATTACGCCCCCTGGGATCTGGGCCGCGAGTTACAGCAGGCCCAGTCAACAGAAATGGTCGCCCTCAAGGGCTCTGAAGTACTAAAAGCTCTGTTTGACCATCTCAAACCGCTGGGATTAACCGCAGAGCAGATTAACGACGACTGGCTCAGGGTGTATCACCATGGTCGGCTGCTGGGTGAACTGCTTATCAGCGAAGGCAAACACAACCGCCATAAAATGCTGCGCCGCGCCGTTGTCGGCCAACAAACCGGCCAGAGCGAGCTGGTGCTTAAGCCTCAGCAACTTAGGCTAAAAGATTATCAGACCGCAGTTTCTTCCCTGAGCGCCGCCATAGCCCAACTCAGTGGCGGCGGCCGTTATTATCTCAACAACAGTCTGGAGTTGCCTCAGGATGGCGCCGGAGTGGGCAAAGCTTGGCTGGAGCGCTATCTGAGCGGCGCCTTTGCATTTTCACTCAAGCCAGCTCCCAGCTCGCGCGAACAACTGGCCGAAGAATACCAGCAGCAGCTCAAGGTGTTTCGTGCCAAAGTGGCCCTCGCCAGCTTTGAAGCCTTTGGCAACAGCCAATACCCACAGCTGCACAAGGCGTTTGAAGCCAGTTTTAATGGCTCCTGGCCCGAAGTCAGTGACTATAGCTACAGCTTTGGCGCCATCAGCGATCAGGGGCCGCTCTATTATCTCGGGCTCTGGCAACAGCAACTTGCCAAAGCCATAGATGTTCACACCCGGGGCTGCAACCCGGCGCAACTATTTGATCTCTTGCTGGTCAACGAATCAGCCCAACCTATGGTCGCCCGTTTGCAAAGCCTGTTTGGCGCTGCCGATGCGGCCACACTCATCCGGAGGATACGCGATGCCAATACTCAAGAGAACCGGTCAACTGACACTTGCCCTCTGCCTGGGAGTGATGAGCAGTACGCTGGCCGCTAAGAGCCAGCCCAGCGCTGACGAGGTTTATCAACGCATTCAGCAGAATCTGGAGCAGCACCTCTACCAACTGCCACCCAGGGTGCAGGGCCATTACGGGATCCGCCTCTATCGGATGACAGGTGACGAGCAGTACGCCAACGCCGCCTTGGTGGATCTGTTTGCGGTTACTGAAGCGCAAAGCTTCTATGCCTGCCAACTGGACGACCCTGAATTCGTCAAAAGTGAATCGCTCAAGGCGATATCCCAACTGGGCAATGGCCCCAGGGCCAAGGCACGCAAAAAAGCGCTCAAACCCTTCCCCGAATTTCTGTTTTATACCGATGTGCTGCTGCGCTACGCCAGTCGCATAGATGAATTGGGATTTAGCGGGCCCTGCCACGACAAGTTACTCAAAGGGCTCAAGAGTACAGATCTGCAGCACGGTCTGACCGACGAAGCCATGATTGAAGCCTGGGCGGCGCAGCTGGTCAACTACGTTTACTGGGCCAAGCAACTTGGCGTTGGCGATTACCTGGAAGACTACAAGGCCGCCTTCAAACGTGTCTACCCCGATGCCGAGGATGACAAGCTCAGTAAGGCACAATATCGCAATAAGCTCTATGGCCTGACTCACTTTATCTTCGCCGCCAGCGAATACTATCAGCACCCGGTTGATGCCAAGGAGTTCGCCTGGATCCTCGATTACTTCGAAGCCAACCGCGAGCGGATCCTCAATGATGCCACCAACGATATTATTGCCGAAGTCGGAATAAGCTATCTGCTCGCCGGCAAGGGCAAAGATCATCCCATGGTGAAAGCCACTCAGGCGCACATCATCAAGTCATTCGATCCTGAGGTGGACTTTATTCGCTCCCCCAAAGGCAACCCGGCGCTGGCCCTGGGTGAACACCGCAATGTGCTGGCGATGATGCTGCTCAAATGGCCGGAAAAACTGCATAAAGGCCCCTATTTGAGTGAGCTCAAGGCGACCCGGAAATACCTGCCGATGCAGGTGACGCCACTCGAGTCGGTAAAACAGGCGACCGAGTCGACGAAAAAGGCTAAATAGTTTGAAAAACTGGCAGTTTCCACCCATGATAGGCCGAAATCTGACGAGTTTTTAGAAAATGAACAGACCCAAGTCCACATTGGAACAGTGGCGGATCCTGCAGGCCGTCGTCGACTTCGGTGGTTACGCCCAGGCCGCCGAGCAGCTCAACAAGAGCCAATCATCCCTCAACCATGCTGTGGCCAAGCTGCAGCATCAGTTGGGGATCCAACTCCTCGAAGTGCGTGGCCGCAAGGCCTATCTGACCGAATGCGGCGAAGTACTGCTGCGTCGCTCTCGTCACGTCACTCAGGCTGTAGGGGAATTGGAGCAGCTCGCCAGCAATCTGGAACAAGGGTGGGAGCCGAGTCTGAGCATCGCCAGGGAACTGGTCTACCCCATGGAAACCCTGACCGAGGCGCTGGCCGCCTTTCTGCCCCAAAGCCGCGGAACCCGGGTCACAGTGCGGGACACAGTGATCAGCGGTACCCAGGAGATGATCAAAAACCATCAGGTGGATATTGCGATTTGCGGTACCCCGCCCATGGGTTATATCTCTGAGCCCCTTTGCGATCTGGACTTCTACCTGCTCTGCCACCCTTCCCATCCGCTCGCGGCTCAAGTGGAAATTGAAGACGACAGAGTGCTGGCCCAACATCTGCAAATTGTGATCAAAGATACCGGCGTCAATAGTCAGCAGGAAATCGGCTGGCTCAAGGCCGAGCAGCGCTGGACCGTCAGCAACTTCCACGAAGCCAAGGTGATCCTGGCCAAAGGCATAGGTTTTTGCTGGATCCCGGCGCATCTGGTCAAGCAGGAGCTGGAAAATGGGCAATTGGTACGGCTCAGTCTCAAAGGCTCCAGCAGTCGCAAGATACTGCTCAGTCTGGTAGTGCCACAGAGAGACAAACAAGGCCCGGCCTGTAAGCTGCTGGAATCACTGATCCTGGCTCAACATAAATCCGGCTCAGTATAAATCTGAGCTCATTATAAATAGTAAGAAACGGAGCAACTTCATATTTACGCTGTGTCCCTATGGTATGACGTCATGAATATCAGTTGGAAAAAGACCCGAACAGCCCCTGGAGAGCGCTATAACGCTGGTTTTTCACACAGTATTATTGAGGTTTTGACAAAAGCCCCTGAAATTTGAAGTTAATCTGGCGCATTATTTCTGTAATATCACAGAAAATATCATTAAAGTCATATAGATATAAAACACTGTTGGTAGATAATAGGTTTGGAAACCGCGCATGTACGTTTAACTGCAAGGGATATTTTGGCTAGACTCTATTATATCTAACTAATACAAAGAGATAGCTATGCGCGTTTACAGTCCTCCGAGGACTAAAACGCGCATGCGCACTATACAGCTGTTATATGCTCAGAGGGAAACTGTGAATCAAGATATATTAAACATTGCGTTTGAGGAAAGCATCGATAGTAAAGCTATTGATCAGTTAAAGCAGTCCCTAGAACATCTTGGTCAAGATGTGGCTTTTCACGAAACTCCTAAAAAAGGCCCTCAAGCTTCCATCCTACTGCTTGGCATCTCATCCGTTGCAATCCTTTTTGGCGGAGCTTTTGTCAAAAAGCTAGGCGACAAGGCAGCTGAGGATACCTATCCACATATTAAGAATGCTTTATCCAAGTTATATCTAAAATACTTCGGGGAAGACCCAGAGTATAAAGTCAGTATATTGACGACGTCCGAGAATAAGGAACCAGACACAAAGTATTCCTTAATATTGGCGCTGTACTGTGTAGGAAAAGATAATCAGCGGGCTAAGTTTTTATACGAAACCAGCTGGTCAAAAGAACAATTAGAAATGGCTACGGACATTTACATTCGCGCAATGACCGAATTCGTGACCAACAACCAGAGTGAAGTAAAAGAGTTGATTGACGCCAGTGGTAGCAGAATGGAGCCTCATTTAATTGCTTGGTCCCCTTCAGTTGGGAAGTTGGTTAGAATTAGCGCATTACCTAGCCATGTGCGCAAATAACAAGGCCAGCCAGAGGGACACCCAAACCACTGCGCACTTTGTCTGCCCCTGCTGGCGGCGTTAGGCTTCCAGTATGTTCGAGTATGATGATCTAGAAAAAATTGATTTTGAAGACATGAGTCTTGGGCGCTACCGAGGTCTTTATACAACCACGTATAACCGGTTTGCATTTAGAGTACCTGATTCCGAGGAGAGCATTCGAATCTGTAGATCTCCAAAGCTTGGTCGCGATAATGGTTTAAATTTTTGGTTAGCTGCCGAACTTCAAGATGACTGGAGCGATCGAGAAGAATACTTTAAGCCATATATTATTGAGGCTGATTTTACAAAGATATCAGAAGATAAATTTAACTCAATGGTACGCAGCCAGTGTAGTGAGCTTATAGCGCAGCCAAGTTTACCGCTTAACACAGGGGAGTTCGTTGGAGCCTATGCAATGTATACCCTTGATAGGGAGTTAATAGTTGACTTGTATGCCGAATACACAGACGAATATATACATTTCATTTGGGAGTCCACAGCCTAACAAGGCCATGCACGTGACCTTCGGTACTTGTCACGCTTTTTTGTGCCAAATACCTCGGCTCGTGATGGCGGCGTTATGTATAGGAAAGAGATATGATCGAGAAGCCTAAAGTAACTACGCTTACAGAAGCCAAGGTAATACACAAGCTTCATTGTGGCGAATGCAACTGGAAGCAAGAGATAGCTGCAAACACCGATGCAGAAATTAAGTGTTGCCCTTGGTGTGGATGGAGTGATTTAGACATAAGCACAGTTGCTAATGAAGGTGGATTTCAAGAAATTGAATGCGAAAAGCACGGTAAAGTAACAGTAATTATGCCAAGTCCAAATATTGAACTACTAGATTTTATGGATAATTTATTTTGCCCATTCTGCTGAGAATATAGATTCCCAACGTTAATGACGCGGAAGTAAACCTCCGACTATGCTTTGTTTAAGCATTTAACAAGGAGGTTATTATGCCGCGCTCTCGCCGAACTCAAATTAGCCTTGAAGATATGTGAAGCACTAACGACTCTCATCCCGAATGCGCTGCGCCTGTTGCTGCTCAGCGGCTATCACGTCGGCAACTGAACCCGACTCAAGCTGCAACTCGGCCTTGGGTGGACTGAAAGCCTGTTCATTCAAGGCATTTGACTGCTGTGCTATGGCGCCCATCAAACGAGACAGACCTATGGGGAAGTTTGCAGAGTCGCCAGCCTTGGGTTCAAAGGAAGGCGCGGACTTTTCAGCAGCCGGATCTGCGGCTCCCAACAGGTTTTGACTCAGCTCAGGCTTTGGTGCGGCGGCAAGTCTCTGGGTTCCGGCCTCTTCTCTTGCCTGGTTATATTTACGCATCGCCTCGGCGGCAACCCGGATATCGGCCATGGAGGGATCGACAGGTGCCATCGCCGCCGCATAGACCTGTTTCATTTTCGCCATGGTCGCCAGCGGATCGCCGTTCACTACAGAGACATCTATCTGAACTTCACCTTCCACCGCGTAACGCTTGCCATCGGGTCCTTTCTCGAATTCAAATGCCGGTTGTCCGGCATGGATCCCGCCTACCGCGGCATGAGCCTGTTCATGGGATCGCACCTGGGTATCGCGCTTCATCAGGGAGTCGATTTCCCGCTCAAGCGCCTGTTGCTCACGACTCTCACGGTTCTGCTGCTGTTTCTGTTGCGCCTCATCCGGCTTGGGTTCGGCTGCGCTTGTCGTATTCGACTCCCCGGTTGACTGGCGAGCCGCCCCTTCGTCCCCTTCTTTTACTTCGCTGCCAGCCTGGCTCGATGAGCGACTCGAAGAGCTGCCAGAAGTGTTGTCAAAATCCTGCTCTGCCCCACTCATAGAGTTGGCGGAAGTATTTGTGCCATTAAAAGCGGGAACCTCAGGAGCTTCTCCCGCTAAAGTTACTGGTATCACAGGGCCGCCGACAATGTCAGCCCCTTGGCCGGAAAAGGCAGATGCTTGAGTCGATGTCCCCGCGAGCGGCATCGATGCTTGAACCTCTCCATGCCAATGGCCAGAGCTGGACAAGGCCGCTGCCCCCAGAGCTCCTTTAGTCAAACTGACCAGTGCTTCCCGCGGTGGCTTTACAATTTGTGGCTCTGAATGTTGCGCAGCTGAACCTTGGAGTGGGCTCAGATTAACTGAACTTGTATTGACTGGGCTTTGATTTCCCGAGCTCAGGTTTATTGGGCTCGGGTTTATTGAGCTGGGCTTTACGCCACTTATCTGAGAGGGATTTTCCTGAGAGGGATTTTGACTGGCGGAGATTTTACCGGCAGGGTTGGCGCTGAGAGGCGATTGGTTTATGGAGCTGCCACTGCTTAAGTTGGCAATTGACGAGCTTGGCCGCCGGGACACGGCTGTTGCCGTCAGCCCCGCGCCAGCCAGCGCGCCAACCATATATTACACCTCGATATCTATGATACTGCCTAAGGTGTCGGATGCGCGTTCAATCACCTCTACTGAAGCTTGCCCCTGGGCCTTGGATTCCAATGCCGATACCAGTGCCGAGGTTTTGTCTGCCTCCTCAACCGGGCGGGCCGAATCGGCCTGCTGCGCAGGTGCCGGACGGGCGATATCCACTGTTGCCTGAGTCAGGCCGGACTGGGCGCTTTGCAGCCCTTGAACTCCCGCCGAAAAAGCCGATGGAATTTGCATGATTGCCCCTTGTCTGTATTGGACTGTGGATTTTCGTTCTGCGGCTAAAATCAGTTACTACCATTTTAGCCACAGCTTTGAACAATTATTGGCCAATTCAGTGCAAATGTACAGTCCGAAAGGTTTATGTCCCTTGATGGGTTTCCGCAAAAGAGGCGCCTGCGAGCCAACTCGCGTCCCAATCTTTCCACACAGGTTGCATGCCTTGTGCTCGAATGGCGCTGACCACCTCAGGGACTGTGCGCTCATCACTTATCTTGAACTGATCCAGCTGCAACTTGGGATTGCTATAACCACCTGGCTCTGTTGAGCTGGCGGCACTCACATGGGTGATCCCAAGGGGCAATAGATTGTCCCTGAGTGAGGCGCTCTCCCGGGTAGAGAGACTCAACTCCAGCGCCGGGCTGAACAAGCGCATGGCGCAGATTAGTTGCACCAGTCCGGCATCATCCAGAGTCACAGCCGGCGTTACTCCGCCAACGCAAGGCCTGAGCCTTGGCAGCGAAACGCTGAAGCGGCTACGCCAGTACTTTTGCTGCAGATAGTCCAGATGCAATCCCATCAGTGCCGAGTCCAGGCGCCAATCATCCAGTCCGAGCAAAACCCCCAGGCCTATCTTGTCGACCCCGGCCCTGGCGGCCCTGTCCGGTGTATTGAGCCTGAAACCAAAGTCCTTTTTATTGCCTCTGAGATGATGGCGGTCATAGGTGGCGGGCTGATAGGTCTCCTGATATACCATCACGGCATCCAGTCCCTCATCAACAAGGCGTCGATAGCCCACTTCGGCGAGGGGCTGCACTTCAATCGCCAGATAGCTGAAGTCCTGCTTGAGCCTCAAAAGCGCCTGGGCAAAATAATCCAGCCCTACCTTGGTTTCATGTTCGCCGGAAACCAGCAACACAGAATCAAAGCCACGCTGCTTGAGAATGGCAATTTCAGCATCCAGTTCGGCCTGGCTTAGGGTCTTGCGGCGAATTTTATTGCTCATGCTGAAACCGCAGTAGTCGCAATCATTGGCGCATAGATTGGAAACATAGAGCGGCGCATAGAGACCTATGTTGGCGCCGAACTTCTTGCGGGTGAGCGCAGCAGAGAGCTGCGCCATAGGCTCGAGAAATTCCCGGGCCGCCGGTGACAAGAGAATGGGCAAGGCCGAGGGATTGTGCGCTATCGTCTCGGGCCGCGCCAGACAGCGCTCAACCTCGGCGGCGCTGACACTGGCAATAGCAAGGCGCAGTAGATCTCTGTCGATAGCGGTAAAACGCTCAAAAAAATCAGCCATGGTTTTCTCCCAGATTGAGAAAACCGGTCAGCGGACTGGTGTTTTGGGCTCGATTGCTGATGGTCCCGAGTCCGGCAAGATAGGCCGCTCGCCCGGCGCGCACCGCATCCTTGAAGCAGCCCGCCATGGTCACGGGATCCAAGCTGGAGGCGATGGCAGTATTGACCATCACGGCATCGGCGCCCAACTCCATCGCCCGCATCGCCTGAGACGGCGCGCCGATCCCGGCATCCACCACCACAGGCACATTGGCCTGCTCTATGATGATCTTCAAAAAGGGTTCTGTGGCCAGCCCCTGATTGGAACCTATGGGACTGCCAAGCGGCATCACGGCGGCGCAGCCTACCTCTTCGAGGCGCAAGCACAACACGGGATCGGCATGCACATAAGGCAGAACAGTGAAGCCTTCGCTGCACAAGATCCGGGCCGCTTCCAGTGTTTCTACCGGATCCGGCAATAGATAACGGGGATCCGGGTGGATCTCCAGCTTCAATAGTTGGGTGCCCAGCATCTCCCGTGCCAGCTCGGCGGCAAAAATCGCCTCCCTGGCATTGCGGGCCCCGGAGGTATTGGGCAGCAGCTGCACGCCGCGCTCTTTGAGCGGTGTTAGCAATTCATCGCTGCCCTGGTTAAAATCGAGCCGCTTCATCGCCACAGTAACCAACTCGGCGCCGCTGGCCACGAGCGAGCGTTGCATCAGCTCTGCCGAAGCAAACTTGCCGGTGCCGCCAAATAGCCTGGATTGAAACTCAAACTCGCCAATTTGCAACATATCAACCTCCGGCAACGGCGGAAAACAGCTCGAGGCTGTCTCCGTTTCGGCATTCAAGCACTGGCCACTGAGATCTGGGCACTACGGCGCCATTACGCACCAGCGCCACGCTGCCAGGCGCTATTTCACACCACTCGAGCAGCTGTAACAGCGTCATAGCTTCAGGCAACTCTTTGACTTGATTGTTTATCTTAATTTGCATCGCAATTCTCCTCACGGCTAAGCTCAGAACGCCCTTTCATAAATTGAGCTTCGGTTTGATTTCCAGCCTGAGATTGGGTTTGACAGCAAAGACATGCCGGGTCGGCGCAAAGCGCAGCCTCACGCACGCTTAAAGTGCGGCAATCCAAGCTGATGAGCCGCCCCAGGGTGCTGCGCTCTCCAAGCAGAGTATTGATGGCTGCCAGCGACTGCATCGCCGCCAGGGTTTGCACCGCAGGACCCAGCACCCCCATGTCGCGGCAGCGCCCCGAGCCTGTGCTATCCCGCGGGAACAGGCATTCGTAACAGCCCGCCTCGGGGTTAAGCCAAGGGGCGGTATGACACAATAGGCCGGAATCGGCGCTGATCGCCGCCGCAATCAGCTCTTTGCCCAGCTTCACACAGGCTTGATTAAGGTTATGACGGCAAAGGAAATTATCGCTGGCATCCAATACCAGTGACGCCTCGCGAATAAGCTCTGCGCTCTTGGGGCCAAATAGCTTGGGCTCAATCTCAATCAGGCAGTTTGGATAATCGCGCCCTAGCTTTTCCTTGGCCACGTCGACCTTCAAACGGCCGATATCCTGCTCGTTGTAGAGCAGTTGCCTTGGCAGATTACCCAGCTCGACAATATCGGGATCGATTAGAATGAGACGCCCTACTCCGGCGGCGGCCAAAGAGTGCGCCAGATGATGACCAAGGCCTCCTAGCCCCACTATGGCGACCGTCTTGGCCCGTAAGGCGAGCTGTCCCGCTTCTGATACTCTGGGCAGCAGCAACTGGCTGCCGTAACGGATAAAGTCGCGGTCGCTCAGCCCGGCATTTTGTTGAGCATAGCTAATCCCGCTTGCAATCGGGGCTGCTCGCCCTAACCAGCTTTGTGTCAGGCGCCTGAAGGCCGTTACCGGCTCGGCGGCCTCGGTAATGGCCCGCACCACGGCGACATTGGCCACACCGGTATGCTTGACGGCATCAAGGTTATGCTCGTCAATGCCGCCAATGGCAACCGTCGGCAGCAAGGAGCCGAAGGTTTCGCTATAGGCGCCAAGGCGCGCCAGTCCCTGGGGCAGAGATGGCATGACTTTGGTGTTGGTAGCAAAAATATGCCCGAGGGCCAGATAACTGGGCCTGTGGCGCAATGCAAGCAGCGCCTCGAAATAACCGTGACTGGATAACCCCAGCGCCATACCCGCCCCTTGGATGGCCTCAAGGGATGCCTGGCTGAGATCCTCCTGGCCCAAATGCACGCCAAAGGCGCGGTGGGCAATGGCCAGTTGCCAGTGATCATTGATAAAGACCCGCGCCTGATATTGGTGCCCGAGCGCGATAGCGCGAATGATCGCCTGCTCGGCGCTCGAACCGGGCAGCACTTCCTCCTTGAGCCGCAATTGAATAGTGCGGCAACCTGCCTTGAGTAAGGCTTCCAGCAATTCGACATCGGCCACGACTGGGTAGATACCCAAATTATGGGGCAACGTTTTGAAGCCTTCAGCACTAACGCCTTTAGCACTAACAGCATCAGCAGAGGTTGGTGCTGCAAGCCAAGGGGCGCCAAGCACCTGGGCTGGGTTGGCCCAGGGATAATCCTCCAGCGGCCAGATGACAGGCATAAGCTCGGCGGCCAGACAAGTCCCTGGGCGACCTAAGGGCCCGGGACCACTGCCTACCCGATAACTCTGCACCAAGGCGCCATTGATATAGGCCTTGGCCAAGATCAGCGCATCGGGCAAGATCCAGTCGTGGGCCAAAAATGCCGCTATGGCACTGGATAGCGTGCAACCGCTGCCATGGTTGTTGCTGGATGCTTGTCTTGGGCTCGCCAACACAAACCCCTGCCGTTGATGCAACCCGGAGCTGTGAGGCAAGTCTTTAAAAAGCAATAAGTCTTCTGCCAGACCGCGCGCGATCCCCGCCTCGAAATCCCCGCCCTTGGCCAAGAGATGGCAAGGCAGTTCGTTTGCCAGGCAAGTTGCCGCATCTTGCCAGGAAGGAAAGTCATGAATATCGCTGTGACTCAGCAACGCCAGCTCGTGAATATTCGGGGTCAGCACAGTGGAGAGCGCCGCCAGCGGCCGGTAATCCAGCCGCGCTGCGCCCGTTGCAGTGCTCTTTGAGAGTGCATCGCCGCAACTGGCCACCATGACGGGGTCGACCACCAAAGGAACATCAGGCAGGTGCCGAGCCAACCAGTCACAAAGCAGCTGCAGCTGCGCTTGATTGGCGAGCAAGCCGATTTTTATCGCCTTGGGCGGCAAGTCACCGAGCAGAGCATTGAGCTGCGCCAGCAACATCTCCTCGCTCACCGCCTCGGTTAGCGTCACTGCCACACTGCTTTGGGCGGTCAAAGTGGTGATGACAGAGCAGCCATGACAGCCAAGATTACTGAAGGTGGCCAGATCGGCCTGGATCCCGGCGCCGCCGCCACTGTCTGAGCCGGCTATGCTCCAGACTATCGGCCTTTTATCAGCCGCCATTTCAGGCTTCCTCTTCATAGCGTGCAGCCTCTGGCTCGGGCTTGGACTTGGGTTTGGGATTGGACTCGGACAAGGACTTTTCGCCTGCTGTAGCCGGATGATACAGGGCGCTGCCAGCGGCCTTGAACTGCGCCGACATCCGCGCCATCCCCGCCTCGGCATCCAGTACTTCCAGCGGCTGTGCCGTCAGTTCTTCAGCCTGCACAGGCTCGGTTTGGCGCTCTGCCGAGTCTGCCCCTGATGAATCCCCCGAAGCTAGCTGAGACGCAGCCAGAGACGCAGCATAGTCGCGTACATCCTGGGTGATTTTCATCGAGCAGAACTTGGGGCCGCACATGGAGCAAAAATGCGCCACCTTGGCAGACTCCTGAGGCAGGGACTCATCATGGAACGCCCGGGCGGTATCGGGATCCAGCCCCAGGTTGTATTGATCTTCCCAGCGAAACTCGAATCTGGCCTTGGACAACGCATTGTCGCGCAGCTGAGCGCCTGGGTGCCCCTTGGCGACATCGGCGGCATGCGCCGCAATTTTGTAAGCAATAAGCCCTTGTTTAACATCCTCTTTGTTTGGCAAGCCCAGATGCTCCTTGGGAGTCACATAACAGAGCATGGCGCAGCCGTACCAGGCAATCATCGCCGCGCCTATGCCAGAGGTGAAATGATCGTAGCCGGGCGCAATATCCGTGGTCTGGGGCCCCAAGGTGTAGAAAGGGGCCTCATCACAGTACTCAAGCTGCTTGTCCATATTCTCCTTGATCAGCTGCATAGGAATATGGCCCGGCCCTTCGATTATGGTCTGCACATCGTATTCCCAGGCGATTTTCACCAGCTCACCCAAGGTTTCCAGCTCGGCAAACTGAGCCTCGTCGTTGGCATCGGCAATCGAGCCGGGGCGCATGCCGTCACCGAGCGACAGAGAAACATCATAGGCGGCGCAAAGCTCACAGATGTCGCGGAAATGGCTGTAGAGGAAGTTTTCCTTATGATGGCTCAGGCACCACTTGGCCATAATGGAGCCGCCACGGGACACCATGCCGGTCACCCGATTGGCCGTCATGGGCACATAGCGCAGCAATACCCCGGCATGAATGGTGAAGTAATCCACCCCTTGTTCGGCCTGCTCTATCAGGGTGTCGCGAAACACTTCCCAGCTGAGATCTTCGGCAATGCCGTTGACCTTTTCCAGCGCCTGATAGATGGGCACAGTACCTATGGGCACAGGCGAGTTGCGCACTATCCATTCGCGGGTTTCGTGGATATAACGGCCGGTGGACAGATCCATCACCGTATCGGCGCCCCAACGGGTGGCCCACACCAGTTTTTCCACCTCTTCCTCGATGGAAGAGGTCACCGCCGAATTACCGATATTGGCGTTGACCTTCACCAAAAAGTTACGGCCGATAATCATAGGCTCGGCTTCAGGGTGGTTAATGTTGGCGGGAATGATGGCGCGGCCACGGGCCACTTCGCTGCAAACAAACTCAGGGGTTATCGGCGTGGCAACTATAGCACCAAAGGCTTCTCCTTTGGCCTTGCGGGCCAGCTGCGGATCTTTGGCAAGTGCTTCATTGGCCCGGGCCATATTTTCACGAATGGCGATATATTCCATTTCAGGAGTGATAATGCCGGCACGGGCGTAATGCAATTGGGTCACCCGCTTACCCGGCTTGGCCCGGCGCGGTTTGGGCAAAGCGTCGAATCTCAAATGATCCAGCCCTTCATCCGCCAGCCGCTGCTGGGTAAAACTGGAGCTGACCGAGGTCAGCTCTTGCGTATCATCACGCTCTAGGATCCAGCCCTGGCGGAGCTTATCCAGGCCCTGGCGCACATTGATAGCCACGTTGGGATCTGAATAAGGGCCGGCACAATCATAAACACGTACAGTGGGATTGGGTTCAAATTGCTCACTGCCATCTTGGGTTGGTATTCGGGTGTCTGTCTGCCTGATTTGGCGCATGGCTACCTGAATATCGGCCCGGGAGCCCTGAACAAACAGCTTCTGTGAATTGGGATGCTGCAAGGGTTTAAGGTTATCGATAAAGGCCTGGGCGGCCTCACGGGTTTGACGACGATTGGATTGACGATTTGACATAAGCAAGCTCACTCTTTTGGAAAATGAAATTGCTTGTCAGGAGAGTTGAATAAATAAGCGGCGCAAGCTGACTGGTTAAACTCCTTGATTTGGAGTCCCCCTCCGGCGGTGTTGGCAGACTGGCCTCGTGGTTTCAGGTCAGTTCAATGTCCGCTTGAGAAGCCAGATATCGCCTCGGCTCTTTAAAGCCTTTGGCATAGATTTTTGCTCGCAGTGGCTGCGGTAATGCTGCAGCTGAATGCTTGTTTCCTTCGCAGGTGCTAGCCTGATCAGGTTCAACGGATCCCGAATAAACGGTCTCAGCCCAGAGGGCACTCCGACAAGATTGCTGTCGAGTATAAGCACAAGCCGAAGCGGGAAACAAGCCCAATGACAAAACGCGCCGCAGGATCAAATCCATTAAAATCACAATTTAATTATCTGAATTAAATTGAAATACTCGCAAAAATTGAACAAAAAATTTATTTCAAGTCAAATAAATTGATTGCAAAACTCACTTACCAAGCCGCTTTAGACGGCTGGCCACCGCCTCCTTGAGTGCTTTTTCCATCTCTGTCTGACCGCACTTAAATGGAAACCCCAAGTTTTCGGCATAGGGATTGAGCGGAGTCGGCACCTTGACGACCCGATAGCAGGTATCACCATCCTTGACGATACGGTTGGGGTCGAGCGGCAGATCCAGACTGGCCACTTTATTGAAATCATCGGCGTCATTGACCCAAAGCACCTCCATCTCCCCATCCATTTCACTGAGGCTCTTACGTCCCGTGGCCTTATCCGCATATTGCTGTGATAACTGCTGCAGCGCCTGCTGTTGAGAGTGTTGCAATACTTTTCGGGCAGACTTTAATGCGCTTGAACTGAAGTCCAACTGAGCTTGCTCTGCCGGCTGCGGTCTAAAGTCATTTGCTCGCTCGGGCGCAGGTACGGCTGCATTTTTCGTTTCTTCAATGACTCTACCAATAGGCTTAACGCTTTGATCCTGAGTCTTGGGGATGCTTTGCTCTTTCTGGTTTTGAACCATGCCTTGTGGAGTTTTTTGCTCGGTTTTTTGTGAGTCAGAACGGTTGCTTGAGTCAGCTTTGTTAACCTCTATCGCTTCCTTGGGCTGGGTTATTGCTTCTTCCTCCAAGGCTTCCGGCACTGGCGTTAACTGTTTTGGGCTGGGCTGACTGAAATACAGATAGGATTGCAATGCCTTGGGTTTGGCAGGCTCAGTCACCACTTTTTGCCATTCGGCCTGCTGCCAAAACCAGGATAACCCCAGCAATAGTACTAAGTGCGCGGCTCCCGCTACAGTCCAACTGCTGAAGGCGTTGCCCTTTGCCTCACCATCCCCCTGCTCTGCTTTTTTAGCCATGCCAACTTGCGCCAGGCATTGGGGTTGAAACCCAAGCTGTTGACTAAAAGGCGATTGGGCAAAGAAAGGGGCAATCGAATGTGATTGAGAATGGCTTGGTTGGCAGGAACAGGGATTAATGATTTCATCCAGACCAAGCTCAAAGGCTACATCCCTACCCGGGATGCTGATGCTCAAGCTTGCCATTGCCGCCGAGCTTTCGTCTCGGCTGGCAATAAACTTTTCTGGAAGATAAGGCATAAGCCGCTGATTTATCCGTCGCTGAATGTAAACTCAGTGTTAGAGGAAAACCCTCGGCAAAAAGTTCATTCCCTTGTTTGAAAAGCAATTTACGCTACAAGCTCAAATCGACGGCTTCAAGCAAAACAAGTAAAACCCTTGTCGAATAAGACTGACGGAATTCTCTGAACAAAATAACCGTAAAAAGCGACTTGGAAGCCGGGCAACGAGTTGTTAAGGTGCCACATTAGACGTTTGCAAAAAATGCAGACGATACGGTTCAAGGAATAAATCCATCTCAGCGAACACTTGTACACTTTTATCTAGCCATGGCGCTACGGCGCTGTTAGACTCACTTTCAATGAGGTCGAACCAGAGAGTCAATCATGCCCAACAGCAAAGCCCCAGCAGCCGAAGCCCAGTTCAATGGCCAGTTTTCCGCTGGATACAGTCTGAATGAAGAGATAGCCAATGCCGTCAGCCATGGTTTGGGGGTGATTGCCGGCATTCTTGGGTTGGTGCTGATGTTGCTCAAGGGCTGGCATTCGCTGGATGCCATTCAGTTAACAGGTGTAACCATCTATGGAAGCAGTATTATCCTGCTGTTCCTCTGCTCGACCCTGTATCACAGCATTCCTCAGCCAGTGTGGAAACGGCGTCTCAAGATGCTGGATCACTGCGCCATCTATCTGTTAATCGCCGGAACCTATACCCCACTGATGTTAATTACTTTGGCCGATGCCCAGGAAGAATGGGTGCTGATAGCCATCTGGTCGTTGGCACTGGGGGGAATAGTGTTCAAGAGCTGCTTTATTCGCAGATTCAAGGCTCTGAGCCTGGTGCTGTATCTGGCCATGGGCTGGCTCTGCGTCGCCGTGTTGCCTGAGCTTATCGATAACCTGTCAACTGCCGGGTTCAACTTGCTGTTGGCCGGGGGCCTGAGCTACAGCTTAGGTGTGATCTTCTACGCTACCAAGGCGATCCCTTTCAATCATGCCATCTGGCATCTGTTTGTGTTGGGCGGCGCCGTTTGCCATTTCCTGTGTGTTTATCTGACGGTGATCTAACGCAGGCGGATAGACTTAACTCAGCGCCGCCGTAGAGAGACGGCTTCCGGCTTGCTGTGCTAACTCTAGTGCAGCTAGGCCGGAGCTCTTATCTCAGCCTGCCATTGATTAAACTCACTGAGTAACCGCCTGGCGGCGATACTATAGTCTCCCCCCAAGTCTTGCCAAACAGCCGCAATACATTCCAAGGTACATAACCCGCCCTGGCGCTGATTGCGCCGCAAGCGAAACGCCGAGTCCTGCTCTGTTTGCAGCTCGACTCTGGCAAGCGACTGTAGATAGGGGCTTTGGCGATACATCTTGCCGGCCTCCTGCCAGGTTGCATCGAGTATGACCAGCGAATTTAGCGGCTTCCCTAATTTCAGAGCAGCTTTCTGAGCGGCTTCCTGAGCAGCGTCTTGAAGCAATGTTGCGTCCTGAGCCGGGCTTTGGTTTGGGCTTTGGCTTAAGTTTGGGCTTTCATTTACAGCTTGAGTTCTAGAAGTATTTTCTTCGGTTTGCGGATAGAGTAAGGCTGTTCGCCCCAAAGACAAGTGCTCCATTAACCAAGCATCCGGGGCTTTACGCGCCCACAGTACCCGCTTACAGAGAGTCGGATAAGCATTAAGCGCCAGGGTGGCTGTGTTACTGGCTCGATTCAGCTCTCTTTCATGGGTCAGCAGGATTATTTTCACAGGCAGTTGCAGCTTAAAATGGGTTATCGGCTAATGGAAATCCCGCGAGTTTACCACCAGCGCGTGCATACTGCCCGAGATATCCTCCAGCCGACCGGCCAGCAGATGCAATACGCCGGACGAAAATTCCACGACCCCGCTCACCTTGAGGATCCTGGCGCTCAAATAAGCCTGTCTCTGGGCTCTGGCCGTATCACTCCATACCACCAGATTAACATTGCCGGTTTCATCTTCGAGGGTGATGAAGGTGACTCCACTGGCGGTGCCAGGCCTTTGCCTGCCGACCACCAGCCCCGCCACAGTCACATTCTGCCCATGACGACACTGCCATAAAGAGGCGGCGCTGTGACACTTGCCGAGTAACCCCTGCTCTCTGAGCAGTGCCAGAGGATGGCGCCCCAGAGTTAGCCCGGTACAGGCGTAGTCAGCCAGCAAGGCATCAACTTCGGTGACCTCAGGCAAGGCGGTTTCAAGGCGAAAATCGGCCTCGTCCGGCTGCTCAAACAAAGGCAAACGCTGCTGACGGGCGGCCAACTGCCACCTGATCTGATGGCGATCGCCGCCCAGGGTAGCAAAGGCATTGGCGCTGGCCAGCGCCTCCTGCTCACGCCTTGGCAGTGCCAGAGCCGCCAACTGCGACAAGTGAGTAAAGCCCTCGCCCCGACCCGCTACTATCTTGACGGCACTGCGCTCGGATAATCCCTTGACCAACCTGAACCCGAGGCGCAGTGCCAAGGAGCCATCGGTTTGTCGCTCCAGTGTGCTGTGCCACTGACTGAGGTTGATGCAAACCGGCAACACCAGGCCGCCATGATGACGAAGATCCTGAATAAGCTGTGACGGGCTGTAAAAGCCCATGGGTTGACTGTTGAGTAAGGCGCAGCAAAACGCCACCGGGTAATAGTGTTTGAGAAAGGCCGAAACATAGGCCAGGAGCGCAAAGCTGGCCGAATGAGACTCGGGAAAACCATATTCGCCGAAGCCGCGGATCTGGTTGAATATCTGCCTGGCAAAGGTGTCACTATAGCCTCGGGCCGTCATCCCCTGAAGCAGCTTGTGTTCAAATTGCTCCAGCTCGCCACTGCGTTTCCAACTGGCCATGGCGCGGCGCAATTGATCGGCTTCCCCGCCACTGAAACCTGCGGCGACCATGGCCAATTGGATCACCTGCTCCTGAAAAATGGGCACCCCCATAGTGCGTGACAACACGCTTTCCACCTCGGCCGAAGGAAAAGTAACCGGCTCGATTTTATCGCGGCGGCGCAGAAAGGGATGCACCATGTCTCCTTGAATTGGACCCGGGCGCACTATGGCTATCTGTATTACCAGATCGTAATAACAGGCGGGTTTGAGCCTGGGCAGCATGCTGGTCTGGGCTCGTGACTCCACCTGAAACACCCCCATACTGTCGCCCTGCTGCAACATACGATAGACGGCCTGATCTTCCCAGCGAATATCCGACATGGCAAAGGGACGAATGTGACGGGAGATCAACTCGAAACATTTGCGGATCGCGGTCAGCATTCCCAACGCCAATACATCGACCTTTAACAGCCCCAGACTCTCGAGATCATCCTTGTCCCATTGGATCACAGTGCGCTTGGCCATGGCGGCATTCTCTACCGGCACCAGCTCGGCCAATGGCCCGGCCGAAATCACAAAGCCGCCGACATGTTGCGACAAGTGCCTTGGAAAACCCATCAGGGTCTCCACCAGCGGCAACAACCACTGCCCCAAACCTTGTTGTGGCAACAGCTTGCCTTGTTGCAACTGCTGCTGCCAAGGCACTTGCGGATCGCAGCGATCGACAGCGCCTATCAGCTCATCCAGCCGTTGCTCGCTGAGCCCCAGAGCCTTACCAACATCTTTCATGGCACTCTTGAAACGATAAGTGATCACACTGGCGGCCAGGGCTGCACGCTCGCGGCCATATTTTTGGTAAATATACTGGATCACCTCTTCGCGGCGTTCATGTTCAAAATCGACATCGATATCCGGCGGCTCATGGCGCTCCTTGGAAATAAAACGCTCAAACAGCATGTTGACCTTGGTAGGATCCACCTCGGTGATCCCGAGGCAATAACAGACCACAGAGTTGGCGGCCGAGCCACGTCCCTGATGCAGTATCCCTTGCCTGGTGGCAAAACAGACCAGATCATAGATGGTCAGGAAAAAGTATTCGTAATTGAGCTCGGCAATCAGCTTGAGCTCGCGCCGATACTGAGTCTGCACTTCAGGTGTTATCGCCTCGCCAAAACGCCTGCGGGCGCCCTTTTCCACCTCCTGCGCCAGATATTCACTGGCGCTTAGGCCGCTTGGCACCAACTCGGCCGGGTACTCATATTTGAGTTCATCCAAGTTGAAATGGCACCGGGACGCCAGCTCACAACTCCTTGCCAACCAGGCTTGGGGATGACGCCTGGCCATAGCGGTTATCGGCTTAAGCGCCATTTCGGCATTGCCCGATAACAGCTCACCGGCCATGGGCACGGCGCGGCCATGGCGGATACAGCTGAGTACATCGTGCAGCCTTTGCCGCTCTGCAAGATGCATCTGCACATTACCGGCGGCGACACAGGGAAGGGAAAAACGATTCGACAGCACCTCACAGGCCTCGAGATACCAAGCCTCTCCGGGTTGCAATTGCCGCTCCATCAAGAGATAAAGCGGCAGTGAAAACACGGCTTTGACCCGTGTCGCCAGGGCATTCAATTGTGCCAGACTGCGCTGCTGCAGCTGCGTCAACCAAGGAGTTTGCTGACTTAGGCTTTGGTGCTCAGTGCTTTGCAAGTCGGCTTGCGCCAGCAACTCGCTCACAGATGGTGGCCGCCACAGGCAAAAGCAGCCGCGGTCAATGGCCGCAAAATCATCCAGGGTTAACCGATACTTGCCCTTATCGGCCCGGCGCCGCCCCCGGGTTATCAGAGTGCTGATAAGACCATAGCCCCGGCGATTTCTTGCCAGCAGTACCAGGCAGCCTTCCGGCAGGTGGAATTCGGCGCCGACAATCAGCTTGATACCGCTTTGTTTGGCGGCCTCATGCGCCTTGACCACACCCGCCAGAGAGCACTCGTCGGTAATGGCGATGGCCTCATAGCCCAGTTTGGCGGCCTGCTGCACCAACTCATCCGGGTGAGAAGCCCCGCGCAAAAAGCTGTAATTGGAAATAGCATGCAATTCGGCGTACATCAGCTGAACCAAGCGTGAAGAAAGAGCCCATTAGCGGTGCGAAACAGCCAACACAGACCGCCGTTCTCCTTATGATGGGCAAGAAAATAATCCCGGCAGGGAAAAGGCCCTGAATGCCAGGGGCTCTGTAACCTTTCCGGCCCTCTAAGCAGCTCCACGGCTTCAGGAGCAATGGCTTGCGGCTCTTGCAGCAGCCAAAGAGGCCGCAGCGCCAGCGACGGCTGAACTGGCGGCCTTGCCGGTGGCGGCCAACGAGTCAGGGAAGCCGCAGTGCTGGCCAGTTCAGGCATGGGATCGGCCGCCAACACCAAAGAGCGCACCTTATGGCTACCTAACCTGGCCTGTAATCTGGCGAGTAATTGATTGGCATCCTGCTGCTGCCCTTCTCTGGACTCAGTCAACTCTCGACTACCCAGCTGCTGCGACACAAACTGCCTGGCTCGCAGCTCAATATCGACGACCGGGCTCGGCAGTTGCAATCCTTCCAGCTGTAAACGGCAGAGCTGAGATAACCCCTGCAGTTGATATTCTCCGAAGGGATAGTTGAGTGTCAGTTGCAGCGCCGGGGTCTCTTGCTCGCGAAACTTCAGCCACAGCTCCAACTGTTGCACCGCCAACTGCCTGATCCGCAAATAGGTTGCCAATTCCCCCAGCAGCTTTTGCAATGGAAACAGCAATCCCTGAACCCACTCAACGTCATGCAGCAAGGTCAACCTGGCCTGAAACTGTTCGGGTAACTCATATCCCTTGCGGCAACAGGGCAAGCGCCCCTGGATTTGTGCCAGCAGCTGCAGCAAACCTTGACCAAAGCGCCGCCCCAACTCGGCAAGGGGTAAGGCATCAAGCATGGCTAGAGTCGTCAGCCCAAGCGCGCCGAGTCGTTGCCGTTCCTCTTGGGTTAATGGCAGCAAATCCAGTGGTAAATCTGGCGGTAAGCCGTGATGCACCTTGAGGCGCCCGGCTTTTTCAGCTGTGGGTGAGCTCATGAAGGCAGCTGATACCGCGCTGATACCGACGTGAGTATGCCGCGCCAATATAGACGCATCCAGCGGTCTGTGTGCCAGCACCAATGAGCATTCCAGACCATAGGCGGCGACTTTGTTGAGATAAGCCTCGACAATGGCGCTCAAACTGCCAAACAGTTTAACCATGGACCCCACTTCCAGCAGCAGGGTATCTGTAGGCCAGCGCGCATCGGCCGCATTTTCAGCCGCTTGTTCAGTAAGCCCGGATAACAACGGCGGCCAGATTCTGGCGCTGAAATCATAGCTCCACTGACACAACCAATCCCGCAACGCCTCGCTGTCCACCTCCTGTAGTGGCCAGAGTTGCAACTCTCCCAACAGCGACTGAGCGCTGCCGACACTCATCCCCGCTGTAACGCCTTTTGCTTGAGCGTCGGGACAGGCCGAATGTATAACCAGCTTCCGGCTATCATATAAGGCCATGGGGACTTGGGGATCAAGAGGCTCTAACGCCGCAGCGGTTGGCACTGCTTTTGGTTGATTTTGGGTTTGGGGCTGCGGTTGAACGCGTGTTTGAACATGAGCCGTACCACTACCTGCCATACTTCCTGTCATAGTGTCGGTCATAGTACCTGTCATAGTGCCCGCCATATTGCCGAGCATAGCCAGACGATAACGCTGATATTGCAGCAATAGCTGTGGAAACCAGACTCCCATCCATACCTGGGGCATCTCAGATAGCCTCTTGGCTCTGAGCAGTATGGCTTTGAGCGGCTTGGCTTTGAGTGGTTTGAGAATTGGCCGTTTGCGGATTCGCGCTTTGAAAAAGCCCCGCGGGCTTGTTTGACTCTTGCCGTGCAGTCCAGGGATTAGGCGCGCATTCATTGGATGCAGCAATCCTTGACTGCGCCATCCCCCAAGGACCATGAAGCACGTTACCATAAAACACAGTGCTATGAAGATCAGTGCCATGTAAACCAGAGTCGTGAAGCACAGGGCCATTGGCCTTGCGGCCGGAATGGTTTGGAGCAATTGAGTCTGTTGAGTTACTTAAGCTATGATTGGGAGCCGCCTTGCCGCTTCTCAGGGTTACCACGCCCGGCTCGATATGGGGCAATTCAAGCGCCAGTGCCGGCAAGCCACGCAGATGCAATTCAGGGACGGGCCAACCACCGCGACGCTTTAAAATTTGCAGCCTGGCGGTATTAACGCCAGCCGCGCTGATAGCCAGCTTTAGGGTGACAGGATGATTGCTGTCGGCCTGAGCCATAGGCAACTGGCAAATTCCCAGCGCCTTGCCCTGCTCTGCGGCAAGTTGCAACCTTCTGGCCTCAGTCAGTGTCAGCTTGTCCAGCCAACTCAGCACCAGGGGACAGGCGCCGCTGCTCAGCCCTTGCTCCATGGCCCAGAGCACCTCTTTACGCTGGGTTAACTCCAGCCACAAAATACGCTCGGCGGCAATACCGTGCTGGGCAAAGCTCTGTGCCAGCGGCTGCAATGGCGGCGCTATCAGCATTATCATGGCATCTCTGGACTCATCCCCTCTAAATTGATTTCTTTTGGACTGATTTTTTTCGGAATGATTTCTTTCGGAATGTGAGCCACACTGAGCCGGCAGTAAATAACGCATCAAAGGCAGCAACAGGCTGAGTTCCCCGTGCCCAGGAGACTGGCTGAAGAGCTCACAAATGCCCTGCCTTGGCCACCCTGCATCACTGAGCTGCGTATCCAATGCTTCAAAACCACTGGGATACCCCAATGTTTTGCCCTGACTGCCCGGCCCCAACCAGAGATCCCGGCGCTCCAGCAGACCGTTCAAGGCCTGAGATTTTGCTGGATCAGATTTTACAGAGTGAGTTTTGGCTGAAAGAGACATGAAAAACACCGATACTGTATTTTTATACAGTATAGCGAACTTTAGCCAACTGACAAGTCGTGCTGGCGCCAAAGCCTTAACCCGAGATAGAATAAATGAGAATGATTATCGAAACATATTCTCGACTTCAGCGAATAATTCAGGAGCTTGCCTTGCTGCCCTTTTCCGGCCTGTTTTCCCAACTCCAATGGCGACTGTTTGGCTATTTTGGTGTGTCATTACTGCTTATCCTGCTGCTCGCCAGTAGTATTGAAGCCATGTTGCTAAACCGCTTGTTACTGCTGCCCCAGCAGACCCAAAGCCAGTTACAGCAACTGGCCGATGAGGCCAACGACTATATCGTCAGGGGCGATATAGCAGGACTGGCGGATTGGGAGGGGCGTCAGGCATTTGTACTCTATGTGCTGGATAGCAAGCAGCAGGCGGTGAGTCAGCGGGAAATGCACCCGCACTTTGTTTACAAACTCAATTTCCTCAAGCAGTTGCAGCAGCCTATGGGGGACAGGGTGCAAAAACCTTTGATAGGCCTGCCACTACGCAATAGCCTGGAGCCGGACAATCCCCTGCTCTTGGTGGTACAACTCAACGCCTCTTTACACCCGGCGCAGCAACTGGATAAAAGCCTCTGGCTTATCCGTATCCTGGTAGGACTACTGGTGCTTTTGTTGTTCAGTCGTCTGCTGAGCCGCCATCTGATCCAGCCGCTGAGTTTACTGCGCAGTGCCACCCGTCAGCTGGCACAGGGCCAACTCGATACCCGGATTGCCGGCCATTTTTCACTAAAGCAGCCGGAATTTTTCCAGTTGGCGACCGACTTTGACCATATGGCCGAGCAGCTGCAAAAGAGCATTCAAACCCAGCAGCGGTTACTGAGGGATGTATCCCACGAACTGCGCACTCCCCTTGCCCGGCAGGAGCTGGCCTTACACCTGTTGGAAAATCGCTTGGGGGAGGAACATCAACAACCGCTTGCCAGGCTAAGACGCCAGGGCGAAGAGATGGCGCAATTGATTAACACTATTTTAGACTTCAGCCGCCTGAGCAACGGCTTCATTAAGCTGACGGCAGCGCCTTTTACCCTGACAGAATTACGCCGCTCACTGCTGCAGGATCTGGAGTTTGAGTCTGGCCCCAAGCAAAGCATAGTCTGGGCACAGGCCCCCATTGATGAGCAAACTTTGCATACCGATATGGCCTACTTGAAGCGGGCGCTGGAAAATGTCTGTCGCAATGCCCTCAAATATGCCGGTGAAACCTGCCGGGTGGAAATCCAGGTATCTCAATTGGGTGACGACAAATTGGGTGATAGCAGACTGCAGCTGAGTGTCAGCGATAATGGACCCGGGATCCCCAAAGAGCAACTGGAAGCCTTGTTCAACCCTTTCACCCGTTTGGATGAAGCGCGTCACAGCTCTCAGGGAGGTTATGGGCTGGGATTGGCGATTGTGCGCCAGTGTATGCAGCTCCTGGGCGGCTCGGCCCAAGCGATCAACCGGCCTCAGGGCGGTTTGAGCATATTGCTTGAGCTGCCGCTGCAACTACCAAACTGCAGCGAAGCCCAACTTAAGTCTATTGCTTAGGCGGTAAACTTACGCACCTTCTTCAGTGCCATCTCCTGTTTAAGGCGGGAGAGATGCTCGATAAATACCTTGCCGTGCAGATGATCGATTTCATGTTGCAGCACTATGGCCAGGAAATCATCACTGTGGATCGTCTGGGCTTGGCCCTGGCGATCCAGATAGCTGACAGTGACCGACTCGAAGCGTTTTACCTTGGAGCGATAACCGGGAATGGACAAACAGCCCTCTTCACCGATAAATTCACCGCTGGACTCAGTGATCTGCGGATTGATCAGCACCAGAGGTTGATTGCGCTCTTCTGAGATATCAATGACGACTATTGCGTGCCCACTGCCCACCTGGGTCGCGGCCAAGCCGATACCATCGTCTGTGTGATACATGGTTTGCAACAGATCATCGATGAAAGGCTGCACGGCTTCTATTTCGGTGACAGGCTTGGCTTTACGCTTGAGCCTGGGATCGGGAACCGTCAAAATATCCATAATTGCCATAGGGTTATATTCTCAATTTACTCGACTTGGCGTTCAATGGGCGCCATTATGGCGAAAAAGCATCAAAAGGCAAACCTTGCGTGTGCAGCGCAGAGCGGCCATGGCACTTTTGCCAAGTGAGTAACCTCCGCTATGGAATGGTATTATAATTTGCGCCAATAGCATCAGGAGCCAAGATGACCCCGGAAACGAGCGCCCCGCCACTGAGTCCAATGCAGAAGATTTGGCACATAGTTGCATTGATCCCCGAAGGTCGGGTGGCAAGCTATGGCAAAATTGCCGACTATGCCGGCCTGCCCGGACGGGCACGCTATGTTTCCCGGGCACTGAAACTGGCGCCGGACAGCCTGGCGCTGCCCTGGCACAGGGTTATCAACAGTCAGGGTAAAATCTCCTTTGCCAAGGATACCCATCCGTTTCAACTACAGATGAGCCTGCTGCGCAGCGAAGGCGTACAAGTGAACCAAGGCAGAATTGCCCTGTCTGAATATGAGTGGCGGCCGGACATGGCCACTCTGGTCTTGTCCATGCCGTTTTAACCACAGGAGACTGCCTTTGATCCGTTCGCTTCTACTCTTGATACTGTTACTGCCCTTGCCGTTATGGGCGCAGACCAGCCCCCTGGCACCCCACACCGCCGAATATCAGGTCAATTATGGCGAAATCAATCTCGGTGGCGCCCGTTTTATGCTGTTGCCGCCAGAGGGCGACTTCTATCAATACAAATTGGACAGTGATCTCAGCCTCTTGGTGCTGAGCGATAAACGCCATATCCGCAGTGAGTTTACCTATCAGGATGGTCAGTTGACGCCGCTGCGCTTCAGCCATCAGCGAACCGGCACTGGCCCCAACTTCAATGAGCAGATAGCCTTTGCCAAGGAACAGGGCAAAATTTTCAGTCGCTACAAGGATGAAAAGAGCAAATTGGACTATTCAGGCACTCTCTACGATGCCCTGATGGTACAGCTGCAGTTTCGGCTGGATCTCGCCGCCGGCAAGGAGCCCCTGGCCTATGAGCTGGTCAAGGACAACGAGATAGATGACTATCGTTTCAAGATAGTCGGCAAGGAGCGGATGACACTGGACAGTGGCGTCTATAACACAGTGAAACTGGAAGTGGTTCGAGACAGCACCAAGCGGCAGACCTTTGTTTGGATGGCGCCGGATCTCGGCTGGCTACCGGTGCGCCTGACCCACTTTGAGTCAGGCAGCAAGCAGCTCGATATCAAGTTAGCCAAGCTGAGCCTGGGCTCGGAAGTCAATAACCAGCTCGCCAAGACGGAATAATTTCCAATCCCCCGGTGCCAACAGCTGCCAGTTTTCGTTGCCGGTCAACGGCCGGGTGGCTATGACAGTGACCACATCCTTGGGGGTGGTCTGGGTGTCAAAATCAATCACCACATCCGTGTCTATCAGCTGCGCCCGGCCAAATGGCGCCCGGCGGGTGATATAGCAGAGGTTATTGCTGCAATAACTCATCAGATAACGGCCGTCGCTGAGGATCATATTAAACACCCCAAGAGTGCGGATCTCCTCGGCAAGCTGGGCCACATACTCAAACACGGGCAAAATATCATCCGGCTCGGATTCGCCGAAACGTTCGACCAGGCGGCTCATTATCCAGCAAAAGGCCTGCTCACTGTCCGTGTCACCCACGGCCTGAAAGCGGCCGCTTTGAAACTTCTGTTCATAGTCAGACAACTGGCCGTTGTGGGCATAGGTCCAGTAGCGGCCCCAAAGCTCGCGGGTAAAGGGGTGGGTATTTTCCAGCGAGACTTCACCGCGGTTGGCCTGCCGAATATGGCTGACCACCACTTCACTCTTGATCGGGTATGACTTGATAAGGCTTGCCACATGGGACTGGCTGCTGGGGCTGGCATCCTTGAAGGTGCGGCTGCCCTTGCCTTCATAAAAGGTGATCCCCCAACCATCCACATGGGGCCCGGTCACCCCGCCTCGCTCCGCCAGCCCGGTAAAGCTGAAGACAATATCCGTTGGCACATTGGCACTCATCGCCAGCAGCTCACACATCTTGTTTTTCCTGTCACTGAATCTGTTATTTCATTATCTGCGGCATTGTAGCCAAGCCGTGTCGGCAGGGGAATTATTGCTTGCAATAAAAAATTTAAACAATTGTTTGAAAAATGCTTGTATTCGATTTCGCTTAGGTTTAATTTTATTGCGACACAGGTCTGACCACATACTATAATTGTGATCTTGATCGCTCTCAAGCGAGGCGTTCTACACTGAATAAAGTGGTCGTTTTATTAAGGAGAACAAACAGTGACTACCCTACTATGGATCCTGGCATTGCTCTTGGTTTTAGGAGCAGCAGCGTACCTCAGAGTATCCCTGCTGACCGCAACCATAGCCGCCGCAGTGGTCATGGCAGCAGGCAGCCTGCTGGATGTAACTGGACTGATTAGCTGGATAATTTTCCTGGTTATTGCCCTGCCGCTGAACCTGAGTGCCTTCAGGCAGAGTGTGATAACCCGGCCATTACTTAAACTCTATCGCGGCATCATGCCGGAGATGTCTTCTACCGAAAAAGAGGCGATTGAAGCCGGTACTACCTGGTGGGAAGCCGATCTCTTCGCCGGTAATCCCAACTGGAAGAAGCTGCACAACTATCCGGTTGCCCGTCTGAGCGCCGAAGAACATGCCTTTCTGGAAGGACCTGTGGAGGAAGTCTGCCGCATGGTTAACCAGCATATGGTTTCCCATCAATTGGCGGACTTGCCTGCCGAAGTATGGCAATTCCTCAAGGACAAAGGCTTCTTTGCGATGATCATCAAGAAGAAGTACGGTGGTCTGGAGTTCTCTGCCTACGCCCAATCCCGGGTACTGCAAAAGCTGGCCGGTGTCAGCAGTGAACTGGCTTCAACCGTAGGTGTGCCCAACTCACTGGGCCCGGGCGAGCTGCTGCAGCACTATGGTACACCGGAGCAGCAGGATCACTACCTGCCCCGCCTGGCCAAAGGTTTGGAAGTTCCCTGCTTTGCCCTGACCAGCCCTGAGGCTGGTTCAGATGCCGGCGCCATTCCGGATTTCGGTGTAGTCTGCAAAGGCCAATGGCAAGGTGAAGAAGTACTGGGGATGAAACTGACCTGGAACAAGCGCTATATCACCCTGGCACCTGTTGCCACAGTTTTGGGGTTGGCATTCAAGCTTAAAGATCCCGAGCATCTGCTTGGCGATAACGAAGAGCTGGGCATTACCTGCGCCTTGATCCCGACCGATGTTGAAGGTGTGGAAACCGGCCGACGCCACTTCCCGCTCAACTGTATGTTCCAAAATGGTCCAACCCGAGGCAAAGAGGTGTTTGTTCCTCTGAGCTTTATCATAGGTGGCCCGAAAATGGCGGGACAAGGCTGGCGCATGCTGGTGGAATGCCTGTCGGTTGGCCGCGGCATCACCCTGCCCTCCAACTCAGCCGGTGGCGTTAAAACCGCGGCTTTGGCAACCGGTGCCTATGCCCGCATTCGTCGTCAATTCAAGCTGCCTATCGGTAAGCTGGAAGGCATTGAAGAGCCAATGGCACGCATCGGTGGTAACGCCTATCTGATGGACGCTGTAACCTCCTTGACCACCACAGGTATTGATCTGGGTGAAAAGCCTTCTGTCATCTCGGCGATAGTCAAATATCACCTGACCGACAGAATGCAGAAATGCGTTATCGACGCCATGGATATTCACGGTGGTAAAGGGGTATGTCTTGGCCCCAACAACTATCTGGGACGCGGATATCAAGCGGCACCTATCGCCATCACGGTTGAAGGGGCCAACATTCTGACCCGCTCAATGATCATCTATGGTCAAGGCGCCATTCGCTGCCATCCATATGTGCTGGCAGAGATGGAGTCGGCCTTTGATAGCGACGTAAACCGTGGCCTGAATAACTTTGATGCGGCGCTGTTTGGCCATATCGGCTTTACCACAAGTAATTTTATCCGCAGTCTGTGGATGGGCCTCACCGGCAGTCGCTTCTCCAATGCGCCTTTTGCCGACAAGACCAAGCGTTACTATCAGCATATGAACCGCTTCAGTGCCAACCTGGCCTTGCTGTCGGATCTGGCGATGGCGACCTTAGGGGGTAACCTCAAACGTAAAGAGCGGATCTCTGCCCGCCTGGGTGACTTGCTCAGCCAGTTGTATCTGGCATCGGCAACCCTCAAGCGTTATCAGGATGAAGGCCGTCAGAGTGAAGATCTGCCACTGGTACAGTGGGCGGTTGAAGACGCGCTCTACAAGCTGCAGTCTTCTCTGGATGATCTGCTGGATAACTTCCCTGCTGGCCTCGGCGGCGTGCTGCGCCTGGTGTTGTTCCCCTTCGGTCGACCACTGAAGCGCCCAAGTGATGTGTTGGACCACAAGGTAGCCAAGATAATGCAGACCCCTTGTGCCAGCCGTGACCGTCTGGGTAAGGGACAATTCTGGGAAGCTTGCGACAACAATGCCGTAGGTATTCAGGAGCAGACCTTCAAAGACATACTGGCGGCAGAGCCCTTGTATGACAAAGTCTGTAAGGCTGCCGGCAAACGTCTGCCCTTCATGTGGCTGGATAAAGTGGCCGCAGAAGGCAAGGCGCTGGGTGTTCTGAGCGATGATGAAGTGGCCCTGCTGGAGCGCGCTGAAATCGGCCGAATGAAATCCATCAACGTGGATGACTTTGACCCCGCCGAACTCAAGGCCCAGAGCCTGGAGCAGGACAGCCGCGAAGAACAAGCTGCTTAAACCTGCCGAGTAACAAGCATGAAAAAGGAGACTCTGAGTCTCCTTTTCTTTTATGGCGAGGCAGACTTGATCACTTTTATGTGTCTATCTTTTATGTCTCTATCTTCTCTGTGCTTATCTTCTTGTAGCTATATCCACCTATTTTTCACCGACCTTACCGCTCTGCCATTTCATCCTTGCCTTGAGCTCATATCTGCGCTTAGCTCAACTGTTTCTATAGAATGAGATGTCATTTTCCGCTTTGGCGCTCTCTTTGGCGCAAGAATTCGGCCAGCAGTTCATCGGTTTGTTGCTGCTGCGCAGCCTGCCAGCCATCTTCATGGACCGCCAACTCAAGTGGTCGCCGGGGCAACCAGCCTTTGCGCTCAAGCTCAGGGGTATCGTTGAAAGCGCTCACCCGCCCCAGACACAAATAAGCGATAATTCTTATCTCCTCAGGTATCCCCAAGGTCTCACGCAACACTTCATCATCAAGAATACTTACCCAGCCCACACCCAGGCCTTCGGCTCTGGCGGCGAGCCACAGATTTTGCACCGCGCAAACTGCACTGTAGTTGTCCATTTCCGGCTTGATGGTGCGGCCAAGTACCACAGGCCCGGTGCGGCTGGGGTCGCAGGTCACACAGATCCCCAAAGGCGCCTCAAGAATACCTTCAAGCTTTAACCGTTGATAATGAAGCCGTCTTTCGCCACTGAACTGTTCCGTCGAACGGGCATTGGCGGCATCAAACCCCTGTTTAATGGCGCGGCGCTTGGCTTCACTGCGCACCAGAATAAAGTCCCAAGGCTGCATAAAGCCAACGCTGGGCGCATGGTGCGCCGCATCCAGGATCCTCTGTAAGCTCTCTTCGGGAACCGGCTTTGACAAAAATTGACTGCGTACATCGCGGCGGGCAAATATCGCCTTGTACAAGGCTTCTCTCTCCTGCAAAGAAAACGCTTCTGCTTCGGAGGAAACGGCAAAATCGGACATGGTTCACCTCTTTGATGGCTGATCTTTAACGCCTGCGGTGCCCGGACTATAGCAGGCATGTTAGTGGAAGCGCCAATCCGGCATCTCAAGATTTGATGCTGCATTAATCTTCTATAGCCAAACCTTGTGATACAAAAATACCGGGCCGTTTTAATGACCCGGTATTTTCCGTTTGCTTTCGGCGCTGTGGCTCAAATTTGATCAGGCGGTAACTTTCCCCTTGTCTTCCCCATTACCTTTCCCACTCTCTTTTCCACCGGCTTCGCCCTCTTTATCACAGCTCACTTTGTCTTGAACATCAGCCTCAGTTAGCGCGGTTTGCTGCTCTTTCGCTTCCTGCTCCTTGGCCTTTTGCTCGGCTTCAGCCCTTGCCTGCTTGAGGGTTTCCTCCGCTTCCTTGAGCGCCGATGCCTCCGCCAGCGCCTCTTTGGGGATCAGGCTGATAAGCTCGATTCCGCTTGGCAAATCTGTAGTGTTGCCGGTCAACATAGTGACCTTACCATTTTTCAGGTACATCAAGGGCACCACAGTTTCACCATAGCGGCGGCAAAAGTCTTTGTAGCCAAAGCTTTCTGTCAGGTTAGTGCTCTTCAGCACCCCGCCCTTGGACATCAAACTGGCCAGCTTGGCGTAGGAGACAGTTTCACCGAACAGGCACATACGCTTCAAATAGGACTCAGACAATTGATGGCGGGCACTGGTACCATTGCTTTCCGTGTTGCTGAGACCATAAACCTTCTTCTGTCCGAGAATATCCTGGAAATGGAAATAGACCACAGGGTTGAGCTGGCGATAGGGAGACAGGATCAACACCTTGCCGATGCCGGTCAAATCCAGATAGGTGTCGGCATGCTCCGAGGCCGGGTTGCCAAAGTAAACCGGAATATTATCCATCCGCGCCAAACGAATGTTATCCCAGTTACTGTCGGCAAGGATCACCTTGATATCCTTGCTCTTGAGCACCTTGGCCAGCTCCCGGGAAAACTTGGAAGCGCCAAAAATCAGCAGGCCGCGGGCAGAGCCTGCCTGCACCCCAAGAATACTGGCCCAGCGTCTGGCGGTGAGCGACTGGATCACAACTGTGCCTATGATGATTAAAAACACCAGTGGCACTATGGTCTCGGCGCCGGGCACTTCCATCTTTTCCAGCTTGATGGCAAACAGTGATGACACGGCCGCCGCCACTATCCCCCGCGGCGCCACCCAGCTCAAAAACCACTTTTCAGCGCTGCTGAGCGAAGTGCCTATACCCGAGAGCCAAATGCTCAGCGGCCTGGCCACCAAAAGCACCACTGCCAATACCCCAAGGCCGCCCAGACCAAGGTCCAGCATGGCCGACGAGTCCAACCTGGCCGCCAGCAAAATAAACAGCGCCGAGATAAGCAGTACCGTGAGCGTCTCTTTGAACTCGAGGATATCGGCAATATCCACGCCGCGCATATTGGCGAGCCAAATCCCCATTACTGTCACGGTCAACAGGCCGGACTCTTCCTGCAATAGGTTTGAACCGACAAAGACCCCGAGCATTATGGTCAGCACTGCCGTGTTGGTTAGATAGTGGGGTAAGAGATTACTCCTCAGCACCCGCCCAACAAGATAACCGGCCAAGGCACCAAGCCCAAGGCCAATACCCAGCATAGAGCCGAGTGCCAGCAGTACATGCGCTGTCTGCCCAGCACTGACAGTAATGTACTCAAACACCAACACCGCCAGCATGGCGCCTATGGGATCTATCACTATCCCCTCCCAGCGCAGAATGCTCGCCAGCTGAGACTTGGGCTTAACGGTTCTGAGCATGGGCACAATCACAGTCGGCCCGGTAACCACTACCAAGGCCCCAAACAACAGTGCCAGCGGCCAATCAAAACTCAGCAGGAAATGCGCCGCCGAGGCGATGCAGCCCCAGGTGATCAGCGCGCCCACAGACACCAAATGCGTCACCATCCGGCCGTGGTCCTTGATCTCCTTGAAGTTGAGCGTCAACGCCCCTTCAAACAGAATGACAGCAACCCCGAGGGAGATGATGGGAAACAGCAAGTCGCCGAAAATCGCATCGGGATCCAGTAAACCCAGCCCGGGACCCAGCAACAAACCACAAAGCAGCAGCGGCAATATCGCCGGCAGACGCATCCGCCAGCCAATCCACTGACACGCCAGAGATAAGACTCCTATCAACGCCAGCATGGCGGTGATTTTTTCAACCATAAGTAGAATCCTTTTTTGTTTCTTTCGGGCGACCCGAAACAGCTTTACAGCATGAGCAACGCCAGAGTCAATCGCTGTTTCTGTATGAGCATATATGAGTTAAAGAGGATGGGATCAGAAATTTTTGTGGCAATGTGCCAGATTCGGCTTGAAACCAGATAAAACAAAAAGCCCGGTCATTGCTGACTGGGCTTTCTGCTTGTTTGGCGGAGCGGACGGGACTCGAACCCGCGACCCCCGGCGTGACAGGCCGGTATTCTAACCAACTGAACTACCGCTCCAAACTCTTGCTTATCGCCTGGGCAATAAGGCTTGAATTCGTTAACTTGACTGGCGGAGCGGACGGGACTCGAACCCGCGACCCCCGGCGTGACAGGCCGGTATTCTAACCAACTGAACTACCGCTCCACTCAAGTTGCCGGGAATAATACGTAGGCCCCTTGTCAGCGTCAACAACTTTTTTACCCCGAGGATCCCGATTAGCTAAAAAATCAGCAAAGCATGGATAATCAAGATGTTCAGTTGGATTTGCGCTCATCCTCATCGGGTAGGGTCAGGTCAATCTCCTGCACATCATCTTCCTTGGGCGCCGCCTGCTGTTTTGCCAGCAACTGCTCTTCAGCCGCAGCCAAGGCCTGCTTCAGACTTTGACGCTTGCGCCAAAACAGAATCGCACCGACCCCAAACAGTAACAGCAAGACGTTACCACCTATGATCAGGTAAAGGGCATTTTGTTTGGCCGCCGCTTCTTCTTTGGCTGCTATTGCTGCAGCCCTGGCGGCCATCTCTTCGGCGCTCGGTGGCGGCTTGGGTGGCTCGACAAAATTGAAAAAGCGCTCCGGCAGGGTCAACACCAGCTCCCTTCCCTGCTTGTCTGTGCTGAAGACAGTGCCCTTGATACGGTAACTGCCAAAGTCACTCACCTGGGGCAGCACGAGTTGCGTGGTGCCTTCTGTGGGCTGACGCACGGTAACCGGCAGTTGCAATCCGGCCGGCCCCAAAAGCTCAATATCGAAATAGGTTTCCTCAAGGCGCAGAATGTCTGGATTGGCACTCAGCATCAGGCCCCATGGCTGAGTCAGGGGATCGTCCGGCTCAACCACCTTAATATCCACAGGCGAAGGTTCGAGGCGAAATGCCTGTTTGAACTCACGTTCAAACACATCGTTTTGCACACTGACCTGCAGGGTGTAATCTCCCCAGGGCTGGTTGAGGTTAATATTGGAAGTAAAGGTGCCGTCATCTGGCCGTTCATCCAGCGCCTCCCCGTTGTCCTGATAACTGCCGACAATAAGGGTACCGGCGGCAAAGTTTTCATCGCCCGGTTTGTGGGAGGAAACAAAACGCGCCGTCCATTGCAACAGGTATTCAAGCCCGGGAAGTCGCATTCTCAGCGAATCACCGGTGAGATGGGCGGTCAGCTTAAGGCGCTCGCCCTGATACAGTGGCTGAGGCAGTTCATCCACCTCAATCCCCAGCTCGGATACCCAGGTGATTTGCGAGCCGGGCACCACTTTACCAATGAGCTGCCAAGGGCCTGGCACAGGGTTTTCCACCGAAATCATGTCGCCTGTGACACCATCGGTCCATTTGACATTCTCCGGGTGGCGCGAGGCATACCATTTACTGCCATCAGGCAAAACCACCACCACAGGGGCGGAGCCGTATTCCCGCTGCACCAGAAGCACGATTCTGTCGACCATATGGTCGACCCGAAAACGATTCTTAAGCTCAGAGGCCTGTTCCTTGGGTACTATCTCGGCCACAGCCGGGGCCCCAAGGCCAAGCAGCAGACACACCATGAGGCCCAGCGCTGGTCTCAATCCCATTATTTGCTTCAATCCATAGGTTGTGGCTCGTCGCGCCAGAGGCACTTGCCTGATTTTGCAACTAAATCGAGCCTTTGCTCATGCATATTCAGTTCATCGGCCGATGCGGCGATCACTTTAAGTTTTGCGCGATTGGCATCGAGACGCATGATGCCGCCGGCTTCCTGACCTGCTTGCTCGCTGGAGAGGTTGAACTTGGTCTGGCCGCCTGTCATCGCCAGATAAACATCGGCGAGGATCTCGGCATCGAGCAAAGCGCCGTGATACTCGCGGCGGGAGTTGTCTATGTGATAACGCTTACACAGGGCATCCAGATTGTTCTTTTGCCCTGGGTGCAAAAACTTGGCGATGGCCAGGGAGTCGAGGATCTGACAAATATCCGCCGTCACCGGCCCTCTGGGATGGGTCATGGAAAACTCATGATCCATAAAGCTCACGTCAAACGAGGCGTTGTGAGCCACAATCTCCGCCCCTTGAATAAAGGCGATAAAGTCGGCGGCTATTTCATGAAACCTGGGCTCGTTGGCCACTCTCTCATCTGTGATACCGTGAACCGCAATCGCTTCTTCATCAATGGGTTGGCCCGGATTGATATACTGGTGGAAAGTGCGGCCGGTCAAGCGGCGGTTAATGACTTCCACACAGCCGATTTCAATGATTCTGTGGCCTTGATAGACGGGGCCTGCGCCCTGGTTCATACCTGTGGTTTCGGTATCCAGAATGATCTGCCGACTGGCATTCGATATGATATTCATCTATTTTTTGCAGCTTCCTGAGTGAATTTACGGGTATACTCGCCCGCATTTGCCGGATATGGTAACAACTTGATGAGCGAACTGAAACAGATCCAGATATACACCGACGGCTCCTGCCTGGGCAACCCCGGGCCCGGCGGCTATGGTGTTGTCATGCGCTATAAACAGCATACCAAAGAACTCTCCGGTGGCTTTGCCCTGACAACCAATAACCGCATGGAGTTGCTGGCACCTATCATAGCGCTTGAGAGCCTGAAAGAGCCTTGCAAAATCGTGCTGACCAGCGACAGCCAATATATGCGCCAGGGGATCACCCAATGGATCCACGGCTGGAAGAAAAAAGGCTGGGTCACTTCCAACAAGACGCCGGTGAAAAATGTCGATCTCTGGCAGCGACTCGATAAGGCCACGCAACAGCATCAGATAGACTGGCGCTGGGTCAAGGGCCACGCCGGACACCCGGAGAACGAGCGTTGCGACACCCTGGCCCGCGAAGCCGCCGAGGCCAACCCTGCCACAGTCGATCAGGGTTATCAGGCCAGTCTTTAGAGGCTTGGTCTCTAATGACTACCTTTGTCCGCGACTGTCTTGAGTTTCAAAAATTTGCCGCAAAAGTCGATAAAGGCCTGCGCCAACGGCGTCAGGCTGTGGCTCTTGTGGCGAATAAGGTAAAACGGCCGCTCGAGCGCCAGCCCCTCCACCTCCACCAACGCCAGCTCTCTGCGAGCTAGCTCTTTATCCAGTGTCAGCTCAGACAAAACCCCAAGCCCGGCGCCCTGTTTCACCGCCTGTTTGATGGCATCCGGAGTTGGAAAACAGAAACGGGCTTCTGGCTGCAGGTCCAAGCGGTTGGCGGCATCGACAAAGTACTCCCGGGTGCCAGAGCCCTCTTCTCTCAATACCCAGGAGAGCCCTTTGAGCTCGCTTGGCGAGACCTTGCTTCCCGCCAGCGGGTGCGCCGGATGGCAGAACACCTTGAGACAGTCCTGATGCCAAGGCAATACGGCGATACGACTGTCGAGGCAATAACCTTCAATAAAGCCCAACTCGGCGCGAAACTCGGCCACATCGCGGATAACCTTACGGGTATTGTCTATCGCCAAGTCGACCTGAGTCTGAAGGTGCTGCTGGCTGAATGCCACCGCCGCCTTGGCCAGCAGAAAATTGCCTATGGTGGAACTGGCGCTGACATTTAACATACCGGCCAGTTCATGGTTGTTCGGAGTAAAAGCCTGCTCTATGCGCTCGATGCGTTGCAGCACATCGCTGGCCAGTGGCAACAGCAGACTGCCTTGAGAGTTGAGCTGCAAGCGGTTGCCTATACGCTCAAACAAACGGGTATCGAGCTGCTTTTCAAGCTCCGACAGTGCCATGGAGGTGGCCGGCGCGGAGAGGTTAACCCGCTCGGCGGCCTTGGCCACTTGGCCTGTGCGGGCCACGGCTTCAAAAATCATTAACTGTTTCAGGGTAATACGCATTGCAATTATTGCTCTTCTTTAGTGCGGCGCTCCAGTTGTCTGCCGGAGAATCCCGGTGTCGGCGTGGGTTGCCAGCCGGGGATCCGCTGACGACGTTTATCCCCCAAGGGGGTTAACGGCGAATCCAGCTTGCGGGCCACCAACAGATACAGAGAGCCGGTACCCGGCAGCCACTTTTGCTGCCAATGATGCCATATCCTCAAGGGTGCGGCTTCGCTGAGCAGCGAATGGTACAAGAGCCGCTCATCGTGCACCAACTGATACCCCAGAAGCCCCAGCCAGTCCTTTACCCTGGCCGGCATAAAGAAATGGCCGCTCCAGGGTAAAGCCTGCTGAAATCTGGGCAGCAGCTTGCCGAAAAAGGCGCAGCTGAACGGGTTAATCCCGACGATGAAAAGATAACCTCCGCTGACCAGCACTCTGTCGGCTTCACGTAAAATCCGGTAAGGGTTTGCCTCAAACTCCAGTACCAGGTTCATCACCACCGCATCTATGCTGGCCGGAGCCAACGGCAGCGAGGCAAAATCGGCAACTATCGAAGCGCCGTTGCCGGGATAGAGGGAAAACTGATGCCCGACCGGACAGTTTTTGATCTCGAGTTCGCGGCTTAAGGCCCCCAGGCGCAACAGATGATAACCAAACACTCTGGGCCACCAATAGGCCAGTTTGCTTTCCAGTTCACGTTTGATAGTCTCACCGGCTGGCAAACTGTCCCAGGAGCTGGGTCTGGACTCAGACGAGAGAGGCATAGATACTCCGGTTAAGCCGTTCTAGGCTCAGCTTAATAACGAACCGCCTATACAAGCAAGTATGAGGCTCAGTAAAATTGAAACTGATCCCGTCGACTCAAAGGAGCCTTGAGCTTATGTCCAATGTCAATGTCCCCCTCGCCCGGCCAAAGATAACGCCCATTGCCGCCTTCGATGACAACTATATCTGGGCCATAGTGTCGCCCCAAGGTGATTGTTGTTGGGTGGTGGACCCGGGTGATGCCGCGCCCGTGTTGGCTTTTTTGGCGCAAAATAACCTGACGCTGGCAGGGGTATTGATAACTCACCATCACAGCGACCATACCGGCGGTATCCTGGCCTTGAAGGAAACTTTCGGCTCGCTCCCGGTTTACGGGCCTGCCAATCCGGCCATCAAAGGCATTACCCGGGCACTAACCGAGGAAGGCGAATATCGGCTTGAGCCTGGGCAAGGCCGATTTGCTTTAGAGTGTCGACTGTTCAAGGTCCCCGGGCACACGCTGGATCATATCGCCTACTTGATTGGCGATGCCCTCTTTTGCGGCGATACCCTGTTCTGCGCCGGCTGCGGCCGCCTGTTTGAAGGCAGCGCCGAACAGATGTACCACTCCTTGAGTCAGTTTGCGGCCCTCGATGACAACACCAAGGTGTATTGCACCCATGAGTACACCGTGGCCAACCTGCGTTTTGCCAAAGCCGTTGAACCGGATAACCAGGCACTGACTGACTACCAACTTGCCGCCGAAGCGCTGCGTGAGCAGCAACAACCCACACTCCCCTCCACTATTGGTCGTGAAAAGGCCATCAATCCCTTTATGCGCTGCCAAAAGAACACACTGCAGAGCGTACTGGAGGCCCACAGCGGCCACCCCTGCCATGATCCCGTGAGCCGCTTTGCAGTTCTCAGGCAATGGAAAGACAATTTCTGAAAACCGGGTTACAATGAGCCGCTTTTTTGTGTCGTTATTATGACAACGCTAGGCCAAGATAGATTTATCTACTTGTTTTAAATAACAATACTTGGCTTCCAGTAACGGCACTTCTTTTTCACCACGGAAACCAAACCAGGGTAAAAGTACCACCCAAGGTACTATCCCGGGCCAAGGGACCAGGCCTATCCCAGGTTTCCGTTTGATGTGCGTTTGCCTGTCTGTTCAGGCCATCATTCGAGGATTGCTGTTTTTGAAGCAAATCAGATTTTTTATGTTGGCGGGGAGCCTTTCCCTGCTTGGCGGCTGTCAGCTGCTGTCTCAGGCGCCGGAGTCCACTGCCGAAGCGCCGGTCAAGGCCACTCCAGCTCCGGTCATCACTCAGGCTCCACAAGTCATCAGTGAGCCGGAAGTCGCTGTCACAGATGTATGGCAACGGATCCGCAGCCAACTCAATATGCCGGTTCCCGATGAGAAGCTGGTGCGCCAGTACCGCCAGTGGTACATCAATAATCCAAGACACCTGGAGCAGATCTCCGAGCGGGCTGCCCCTTTTATGTATTTGATTGTCGAGCAGATAGAAGAGCGTAAATTGCCGATGGAGCTGGCGCTACTGCCGATAGTGGAAAGTGCCTTCGACCCCTTTGCGTACTCCCATGGTGCAGCCTCCGGGCTGTGGCAGTTTACGGCGCCCATGGCGCTGCATTTTGGCCTGGAGATCAACTGGTGGTATGACGGACGCCGCGACGTACCAGCTGCCACAGCCGCTGCGCTGAATATGATGGAATACCTCTACGACAAGACGGGCGAGAACTGGCTCTATGCCATTGCCGCATATAACACAGGCGAAGGTCGGGTGTTGAACGCGGTCAAGCGTAACCGTCAAAAAGGGCAAGCTACCGATTTCTGGTCCCTGTCACTGCCCAAGGAAACCGAGCGTTATGTGCCACAACTGCTGGCACTGGCCGATGTGATCAAAAACGCCGACAAATACGGCATTAACCTGACACCAATTGCCAACGAGCAGAAGCTGGAAGTGGTCGATGTCGGTAGTCAGATAGACTTGGCCTTGGCAGCCCGCCTTGCCGGTATGGAAGTCAATGAACTGCAACAGTTCAACCCGGGTTTTAATCGCTGGGCCACAGCGCCGGAAGGGCCACACAAATTGGTACTGCCGTTGGACAAGGCCAAAGAGTTTGAAATCGCCCTGGCCAGCACTGAGCCCAGCGAGCGCCTCAACTGGCTCAGATACAAGATCCGCAAGGGTGACTCCCTTGGAGTGATAGCCAAGAAACATCATACCAGTATCGATGTGATCCGTTCTGTCAACGGCATCAGTGGCAACAATATTGTCGCCGGCAAGCACCTGTTGATCCCGGTCGCCCTCAAGGATGCATCGGCCTACCCGCTCTCCAAAGAGCAGCGTCTGGGTCAGAATAAGTCCGGCAAGAGCAAACGCAGCTACCAGGTCAAGTCCGGTGACTCCCTGTGGCAGATAGCCAAGGATAATGGTGTCAGTGTCAACGAGCTGGTGAAATGGAACGGTATCTCGGCCAAGACGCCGTTGCGTCCCGGGAAACAGCTGACCATCTGGACTAAAGCCTCTGGCAAATCCCAGAATGCCAACGCCGTAATGCGCACCGTGAAATACAAGGTTCGCTCCGGGGATTCGCTGGCACGAATAGCCAGCAAGTTCAATGTCACTGTGGATGATCTGCTGGAATGGAACCAGCTCAAGGCCAGTAAATACCTGCAACCCGGACAGATGTTGACCCTGTTCGTGGATGTGACCCGAGTCAAGACCTGATAAAAACTCCTACCCAAGCGGCATCTTTGATGCCGCTTTTGATCCTGCTCTAACTTTCACAAGCCGCTTCGGTACAATTGTTAACCATTTGTTCGCTGTCACAAATTTGACGCTCATCTTTGTCGATAATCATCCGCTGAATTAATCCACCCTAAATAAAAACAAAAATGAGCAGAGATTTGTCCATTACCGGCATCGAGACGCCGGTGCCTGAAGGTGCCCGTATTCTATCAACCACAGATCTCAAAGGGCGTATCACCCACATCAATCAGGAATTTGTCGAACTTTGTGGCTTTTCCCATGAAGAGTTGTTGGGCCATGGTCATAACATAGTGCGCCATCCTCATATGCCCAAGGCAGCCTTTGCCGATCTCTGGCAACAGATCAAGAGTGGCAACAGCTGGATGGGTTTGGTGAAAAACCGCCGCAAGGATGGTGGTCACTATTGGGTCAACGCCTACGTCACCCCGATCCGCCGAAAAGGCAAAATAGTTGAATATCAATCAGTGCGAACCAAGGCAACACCAGAACTGATTGCCAGAGCCGAGGCCTGCTACCGGGCCATCAATCAGGGAAAATCGATACTGCCACGCGTTAAACTCGACCTGACAACCAAACTGGCACTATGCTGGGGTGCATCACTGCTATCCTTGGTGCCCCTGCCCTGGCTAAGCGGTCTCTGGCAATTTGTGCCTGTCTGCACCGCGGCAACTTTGATGGGCTGGAGCCTTTTCAGACTCAAACAAAGGTTAAAAAATGTCAGTCAACTCAGCCGCGGAGTACAGAATAATCCACTGATGCAGGCTATTTACTGTAACAGCACAGATGAACTCGCCGAGCTGGAATTGAGCCTGAGAATGCAGCAGGCCGAGATATTTGCCATCACAGGGCGGATAAAAGACAGCGGTGAGATCCTCGATAACAGTTTGAGTGCCCATCAGGCCGCAGTCGATGCCAACTACCGCGAACTGGCACAGCAAACCGGCGCACTGAAACAGCAAGGTGATGCCATCAACGAACTCAAAGGTGCTGTGACAGAGATTGCCGAAACTTCCGCTGACACCGCCAACGAGGTCACTGAGCTTGAGCAAAGTAACCGGCAAACGCTCGAAGCCCTGGCCGCCAGCCGCGCAGCCAACAGTGAAATCACCGCTCTGCTTACCAAGGTGGAGGCTCAACTGCTGGCGCTGGATAAACGCTGCAGCAGCATTAACACCGTGCTGGAAGTGATAGAGCAACTATCGGATCAGACCAACCTGCTGGCACTCAATGCGGCAATCGAAGCGGCCCGGGCCGGTGAAGCCGGCCGCGGATTTGCCGTGGTGGCCGATGAGGTACGTAACCTGGCAATGCGCTCCGGTGAATCCGCCGGTGAAATACATCAAATTATTGCCGAGCTCAGTCTGCAAAGTCGGCAGACAGTGACCGAGATGGAGCGCAGCCAGCAACTGACCAAAGAAAGTCTGCAACTGGAGCAAAAGTTGGCGCAGCGGTTGGATGAAGCCACCAGTGCCCTGGGCCGAATTGCCGCACACAGCCAGCAAATCGCCGTTGCCACGGAGCAGCAAGCCTGTGTGGTTGAGCAGTTGCACCGCCACTCAGAGCAGTTGCAACAAGGGGTTGGCAGCCTGACCAGCAACAGTGAAGCCGCAAGCCATCACGGCGAAGAGTTGACCCGCCAAAGTGAGCGGCAAAAGGAACTGATAGCCCAGTTTTAACGCGCTTTACCGCCCGTTACAGCTTGGTCAAAGACTGAGTACCCCAATAAAAAAGTCAGGATTAACCTGACTTTTTTATTCCAACCTAGATAAGCGCCTTAACGCCTCGCCACCGGCACTTCCAGCATGGCCATAGCCGCCAACTTGGACTCCAGAGGTTTGCCTTCAAAGCGGGCCTGGAAGCTGTATCCCTCAGGGCCAATTCGCTCAAGTGTCTTGGCCGGTACCTTGAACATCACTTTCAGCGTCTGTCCCGGCTTGATACTGGTATCTCTGATAGCCTGAGTGAACATCATTTCATCCGACCAGGCCCAGACTCGCTGTTCCTTATCATCCACCAACCAGAGATCCGCCGTCATCCCTGAGTTAAAGCGGATCCCAACCACGTGCTCGCTCGGGTTACGGATCTCCAGCATCGCCTGCAGCGGCTGCTTATTGACTACTTCTGCAAACGTCAGTTTACCCTCAAGCAAGGCAGCTGTCGGTGCTTTTTTGATGGTACCAAAGTGCAGTGTCGGCATTCTGAGTTCCTCCATCCCAGTCGGAGTCTTTTGAGGCACAGGCTCAGTAGTTGCAGCATTGGAGCCACTGCAACCTGCGAGTGCCAAGACCGCCAGCAAAGGCAAAACGGCACGCATCATTTACCTCCTCCGAGTTTCTTGAAGATGCTGTCTTTAAGCTTGTCTTTCACCTTCTCGGTTTCTTCCTTGAGTTTGGAATCAAACAGCGCCTGGGTATCGAGTGCAAACTTGGGTTCCTGGAATGAACCGGAAATCATCAGCGGAATTTCAACACCGGCCAGATCATTCTTGCCTTCACCGCCTTGGCCCTTGAGACTGCCGACCACTGAGGTTTTCAGCTTATAGTCCAGTTGCTCACTGATAAGGTTGGCACTACCGGCACCCGCCAAGCGAATAAGTGGTGAGGCCATCGCCAGATCCGGGTTATTGGCCACACCATTTTTCAGACTGAAACTACCAGTCAGGCTGGAGAAGTCTGTCTTGCGTTCGCCCTCTTCCTGAGCCGACAAATCACCTTTTAGCTTGGCCTGGGCGCTGCGGATCATATGAGGGATATTCACGCCGTAAAGGGCACCGTCACTGATTTCAAACTTGCCGTTGGCGTCTAGGTTTTGCTTGATGTTATCCGGAATTAGGCTCTTGCCTTTACCTTTGACATTAAAAGCGGTGGCACCGGCAAGAATTTCCAAATCGGCCGCATCCTTGAGCAAAGGTTGAATTTTGACGCCACTGAGCTGAGTATCAAAATTGTAGCTGGCGACCTTGTTGCGACCGTCAAGCTGTGCCTTGGTCATCAGTTTGCCCTGATACAAGTCAGCGCTGAGCTGCTTCATATCCAGCACGCCATTGTTCAGAGCCAGATCCATTTTCCAGTTTTCAGTGGTCAAGCCGGCAGCCTTAATGGTCTTAACAGTAAGATCCATGGCGAAGTTGACCTGCTTCATCGCACTCAAGTCCGGTTCACTGCCGGCCTTGGCGGCCGTTGCCGACTCAGTGGTTTTGGCTGCGGCTTTATCTTCCTCTCCGGCAGGCAGTAACTTGTCGAGGTCAATTTCACCCAGTGCCAACTTGGCTTTTACATCCGGTACCTTGCCGCCGAAAGCCACTTTAAGATCCCCTTTGCCTTCAATATCGGCCACCTTGAGACTGCTCAATACCAGCTCGGCGTTTTGACGGTTGAGATCCAATTTCACATCGGCATTCAGATCGGCGCTCAACTTGCCGCCGGGCATACTCTTGCCTTCAACGCGATTTTCAATGGCAAAGCCGGTGATCTCCAACTGCTTCATGTCCGCTGAAATCTTCAATTGCCCTTTACCCTCGCTGGCAATTTTCATGTCCGGCATGCTGCCGCTGAACTTATAAGCCAGAGGGGCAAATTTACCCAGCGAAAACTCGCCCAGGGTCAGGGACTCAAGTACAAAGGTTTGGTCACTGCCACTGCGCTTGTCGAGCAGATGAATTTGGGTATTGGTGATATTGATGCCACCGATATTGAGACTGGCCAGCCCCTGAGCGTTGCCTTCGGTATTCTTGGGTTGCTCTTTGGCCGTACCGGCATCGCCGCTGAGCCCATCCAGACTGGTGCGGCCGTCTTTCTGGGTTATGAGATCCAGTTTCAAGCCATCGAGGTTTAACTGGGCAATTTCCACTTCTTTACGAAACAGCGGCATCAGAGCAACTTCAGCGACAACCTGATTAACTGCCAACATCTGTTTCTCGTCGAAACCATCCGGGTTACTCAGGCTGATACCGCCCAATTCAATTCCCAGAGTCGGGAAAAAAGTCCAGTTGAGATCCTGACTGATGACCAATTCACGCCCTGTCTGTTTTTTTACCGCATCGACTATTTCGGGTTTAAAGTCGTTGGGATCAAATAACAAGGTCAAATACAGAACCAGACCGAGAAACAATACCGCGAAAATACCCAGTATCCACTTAACCACTTTCATAATAGTTTCCTTGTTCAACAATAAGGACAAAGGCGCTTGTTCAACTGATAAAGGCCATATTCAAGGGATTTTGGCTGACGGCGATGCCATTATCATCGGCATAGAGCATCATGCCGGGAGTTATCTGCACATCGCCAATGGAGAGCGCACAATTGATTTCTCCAGCCCCCTTACGCTCGGTTTTGATAGGTACCGCCGCCAGGGCCTTTACCCCAAGCTGCATGGTCGCCAAGGTAGCAACATCGCGCACGGCGCCATAAATCACGACTCCCTGCCAACCATGGTCAACTGCGCTTTGGGCAATAAGGTCTCCCATCAGGGCCTTGGATATAGAGGCGCCACCGTCCACCAACAGTACTTTACCCGTGCCATCGGTAGCCAACAGCTGTTTCACCATGGAATTATCCTCGAAACACCTGACGGTTACGACTTCGCCCCAAAAAATAGACTTGCCACCAAACTGGTGAAAAACAGATGGCAGCAACATGAGATCATTTTCATAATGATCAAAGAGATCCGGTAACAAATCCAGCATATAGGCCTCCGTGCAAATACTGCTTTCTAGGTTAACGCCCTTATCCTGCCACCACAAGTTTCATGATAGCAGAACAGGCATCTCCTACGCTGTGCAGTGAAATGCTTGAGTAAGTTCGGAAATATACTATAAACTACTACAAGTGACAGCTTTACGATCCCTTTATCCTGTCCACTCTTTCGGGCAAAACTTCGTTTTAAGTGAACATACATGACAAAAGATCTCGATTTGCAGAGTGCTATTGCGGCGCTCGATGCATATGGATATGAAAAAAAACACTCAACGGATCTTGAGCAAGCCAGAAACAAACAACAAATGACCCGTTATTTGAAGTCTTTGGACTATAGCCTCAGGCGTCTGAAGCTTCTGCAGGAAGCGGTCAATGAATTGGTCGAAGAAACGCAGAACGACTTGCATAAACAAGAGCAAGTCCAAACCTTCAAGACCAAGGTCATCAATTTATCCCGCGAACTCAATATGTCCTACGATGAAGTATTGGTCTATATGGCCAATCAAGGCGGTAAGTAAGTCCTATAGGGAAGTGAGTTCAGTATCGATTGCAATATAGTTCGATATACCAGAGAGGCGCAGACAATATCTGCGTCTCTCTTTTTATAGCAATGATATAAACCCTTTCTGTCCAACAACTATTTATTCCATCTTTTAAATTTCATTCCGTTATTGAAAGTTTCTGGTGCCTAACAAAAAGCAATAAGTATCCGCTCAAATCCCCAACCTATTATTCGTCCGGATTATTCCAAATAATCCCATGAAAATTATGAGGCTTTATAGCGCACCCTCTTGTTTGCACTACACTTAGGTACAAACGGCCCAGTTTGAAAAGATAAGGGCTCAAAGCTGTGACGAATGGAGGGCAGCAACCACCATGGGAAAGATGCTAGTGCCTTTGGCTCTGCTACTACTCTTGTTTATCTGGCTCAGCGGGCCCAGGCAACCAACCTCCCCTGTTTTACTCAATCAGACCCCGGTTCGCATCGCCGTGTCCACCTCGCTGCTTTCAGCCCCTGTCATCATTGCCGATAAGCTCGAACTCTTTGCCCGCGAAGGCGTCTATGTGGTGCTGCAACCACTTCAAGGTGGCGATCTTTGTTTCGAGGCCCTGCTCTATCACAGGGCGGATCTGGCCACCAGCTCAGAGTCAGTGGTGATGTTCAACAGCTTTGAGCGAACCGACTTTACCGTGCTGGCCAGCTTTGCCGAATCGGATAACGACATTAAGCTGTTAACCCTGAGCCAGAGCGGTATCACTACCCCGGCGCAACTGGATGGCAAACGCGTTGGAGTCGTTGCCGGCAGTGCCAGCGAGTACTTTCTCGATACCATACTGAATATTGCCGGACACCCAGCCTTGGCGCCAGTTAGGGTGGATATCCGCCCGTCTGGCTTGGCACCGGCGCTGTTGGCCGGCGATGTGGATGCGATTTCAGTTTGGGAGCCCTACGGATTTCAGCTGCTCAAGCATCAACCGGGCAAGATAAGCGAGTTCCCCAGCCGGGGGTTATATAGCCTTTCTTTCAATCTCATCAGTCGTAAGGCCGACAACCAAGCATACTACGAGCATCATGTGCGGATCCTCAAGGCGTTGAAACTCGCCAGTGAATTTATTGTTCTGCACCCGCAGGAAGCCCGTCAACTGGTTGCCGAGTATCTGCACCTGCCAACTGAGGAGGTTGCCGCCCTCTGGCCCGACTACCTGTTCCGTCTGTCGCTGGGTAACAGCCTGCTCAGTAATCTGCAGTCGCAGGCCCGCTGGGCCATGGCCAGTGGCACCATTGAAGCCCGGCAGCTACCGGATTTCAGAAGCGTCATAGATCCCACTGCATTGGATCAGATACAACACATGTCTTTGGTGGAGCAGCAATGAAGCTATCCAGCCGCCTCAATATTCTGGTCATTCTCTGCATCACCCTGACGCTGGTACTGGCGCTGTCACTGCTGCAACAGCGCCATTTTTCCCAGCAGACATTCCAGCAGATGCACAAACTGGTGGAGCTGCAACTGCATCTGGATCTGCTGCGCTCCAACTTGTGGCTGCTGCAGCAATACCGGGATACCCGGGCAGTTGAAAATACCCAGCGGGATCTGCTGCGCCTCAACGCCCTCTTGAGTAACACTCAGGTCGATGATGAGCAGCAACAGCAGCTATTGGCCAATTTAAAACGCCAGAGCAGCAACATCAGTACCCTGCTGGAGCATTCCCTGCCCAAGCTGTCGCTGATAGCAGATGATCAGTTGGTCAGCAGCATGTTGCTGTCCAGATACAATATGAGCATTCAATCCATGAGCGAAGATCTGTTTCGCTTTCAACACTACACCATGGACAGAGCCCGTATACTGCAGCTCAGTCATCTCTATCTCAACGGCGCCCTGCTGCTGGCCATTGCCCTGTTGGTGACAGGCTTTACCCTGCATACTCTGAGGCGTTTTCGGCGCCACTTGGGCAGTTTGAAACGCGGCATTCGCGATCTGGCCAAAGGCGATCTTCACAGCCGTATCAGGTTGGAACAACAGGATGAACTCTCGGAGCTGGCCAATGAATTCAACAATATGAAACAGGCATTGATGGAAACTACAGCCCGAAAGGAGCAGTTACAGCTGGAAGTGGAGGCGCAAACCCGTCAGTTGCAGCAGCAACAGGATAGATTAAGATATTTGGCGGATCATGACGATCTCACCGGCGCACTCAATCGCGGTGCCGCCACCACCGAGCTGGAAAACGCCATAGCACGTTGCCAACGTCAACAGCTTAAAGCGGCGCTGCTGTTTATCGATCTGGATAAATTCAAACCCATCAACGACAACTTTGGCCACAGCGCCGGTGACGCAGTGCTGGTGGAAATCGCCAAAAGGCTTCGAGAGACCTTAAGACGCTCGGATTTGGTGGCCCGTATCGGCGGCGATGAATTTATCATCTGGCTGGAGCCGATAAATAGCCGCGAAGAAGTCTGTGCCGTGTTGGAAAAGATTCATGCCTTGGGTGCCGATATCCCCTGGCAAGGGCAACAACTGCAAGTCGGCCTGAGTACCGGCATCAGTCTCTATCCCGAGCATGGCGACACCCTGGCCGAACTCATCGGCGCTGCCGACAGTGCCATGTATCAGGCCAAGCAGGCACTACCTCAGGCTTCCATGGACCTGGCACTAAAGAAGCGCTACAGCTTTGCCTCACCCAGTGCTGATGCCTGACTATGCTTGCCCGGCCACACACGCCTGAACTTCAAACTGCCGGCCAGAGGCGCCTAAACCAGTTGAATCTCGGCAGTCTTATCGCCAACAACAGCAACATGGCAGCAAGGTAAAGACTGGGCTCAATGATTTCAGACTTCACCGACCAGTAATAATGCACAGGTACCAACAGGGCAATGGCATAAATACTGTAGTGCAGTTGCTGCCAGCGTCGCCCCATCCGGCGCTGCAATGCCTTGAACGAGGTCAGCGCCAGCGCAGCAAGCAACAACCAGGCGCTGGCCCCCACCAAAATATAGGGACGCTTGATAATTTCACTGAGTAGCAGCTCCCAGGCAAACAGCAAATCCAGGCTGAAATAGCTGAGAATATGCAAGCAGGCCCAGGCAAATACCCAGAGTCCGAGCAAACGCCGGGTCTGCATCAACAACCCCAGTTTGAATTTTCTGGCAACTGGCGATACCAACAAGGTGGCCACCAAGGCGTTGAGTGCCCCTTTGCCGGTAAAATGGATAATATACTGCACAGGATCGCCACCGGCACTGTCTGTCACCACTTGCAGAGCCAAATAAAGCAGTGGCAAACCGGCCGCCAGATGCAGCAACGCCTTTAACCAAGGCAGTAGCTTGGGATCTAAGCGCATCAATAATATTTCCTTAAATCCAGATCCCGGTAAAGATGGGCTACCTGCTCGCCATAACCGTTGAACATCTGGGTAGGGATCCTTTTGGCAGAGAAGATCCCACCTTCGGCAATCCGCCGCTCTGTCGCCTGTGACCAACGCGGGTGATCCACCTTGGGGTTCACATTGGCATAAAAACCATATTCATGGGGTGCCAGTTGATTCCAACTGGTCGGTGGCTGTTTGTCCAAAAGCCTAATTTTCACGATAGATTTAATGCTCTTGAAACCGTATTTCCAGGGCACCACTAAACGCACGGGAGCACCATTTTGCGGCGGCAGTGTCTTGCCATAGAGACCCACCGACAGGAAGCTTAACTCGTTCATCGCCTCATCGAGTCTCAATCCCTCCACATAGGGATAATGAATGCCGCCGCCCATCAAGCGATTGCGTTGCCCAGGCATTTGCTCGGGATCAAACAGGGTTTCAAAGGCCACATGAGTCGCAGAGGATTTGACTCCGGCCTTGGCCAGCAAAGCCGCCAGCGGAAAGCCTACCCAGGGGATCACCATGGACCAGGCCTCGACACAGCGCAAACGATAGTGGCGCTCCTCCAGGGGAAGCAACTTGAGCAGATCGTCATAGTCCAGCGTCAAAGGGCGCTCGACCTCACCTTCCACTTTCAGCATCCAGGGATTGACCTTGAGGCCCTGACTGTTTTCGAAGGGATCTTGTTTACCTGTGCCAAACTCGTAGAAGTTGTTATGGCGGATCACCTTGTCAAGGGGTGTCAGGCTTCCCGGTAATTGAAAGTTCGGGTTGCTGCGATAGTTGAGATTTGAGGTCACAAATGCCTCGCTCTCGCGCTTTTCACCAAAAAGGTCAAACAGGCCTGCCTGAACATGGCCGGGAATACTGGCACCTATGGCGCCGAGCCCCAACGCCTTGACTATGTTGCGTCGATCGCGAAACACGGCTTCCGGCGTGACTTCTGTTGCCGGCAACTCCCAGGGCATTTGCCTGCCGATACCCTGGTTAAATTTTTTATTGCTCACAGAGACCTCTCAATAGCTGCAGTCAATTCAGTTTATAAGACCCAGGCAGGCAAAGAAAAATTTCTTGCTGGAATAATTCCTGCGGCTCCATTGGCTGAACCTTGGCTGACAAGGGGTACAAAATGGGCAACTCTTGGCCATTTATCCTGAGTCTGCATGCCCTGGGCCTTGAAGGCCCTGACTCATTCTGCGACTCTATCCGGGTTTTCCGCTCCTCTTTTTGCACTCAAGGGACATGATATGGACTTGGCCACCACAATTTCCGCGCCTCAACTCATTGCCGCCGCAGCCGTATTACTGCTGGGTATCTTGCTTGGCGCCCTCTTTAATCAGCGCATGACCCGCGGCCGCTGGCAACAGATCAAAGACCAGTTGGTGCTGCAACATGAACAAAGATGCAGCGAACTCAACGAACAACTCAGCAGCAGCCAGGAAAAAGCCGAATGGCTGGTGTCCCAGCTCGGCAAGGCAGAGGCCATTGCCGAGCGGGTGCCCGACCTTGAACAGCAACTCAAGGATGCTCAGCGCAAGCAGTTGGAAACTCAGTTAAACCTGTCAAAGTCCAATGCCATGCAGCAGACAATCAGCGCCCGCTTCGACGCCGAGCAACAGGCGCTCAACGATAAGATTGAGCTGCTTGAGCGCAGTGAAACCCGCCTGAAAGAGCAATTTGAAAACCTGGCCAACAAAATTTTTGAAGACAGAAGCGAAAGGCTAAAATCCCAGAATCTATCGCAGCTAGATGGTGTTCTTGGGCCGCTGAAGCAACAACTCGAAGGATTCAGAAGACAGATTCATGAATCCTACTCACAGGAACAGAGTGAACGTTCCTCACTGAAACACCAGCTGGAAGATCTCAAGCAGCTCAACCTGCGCATGAGCCAGGATGCGGTCAACCTCACCAAAGCGCTCAAGGGTGACAACAAGCAGCAAGGCAATTGGGGGGAAGTGATCCTGGAGCGGGTGCTGCAGGAAAGTGGGCTCAGACAAGGGCACGAGTATGACGTGCAGCAGGATCTGAAAAATGATGCCGGCAAGCGCTTTAAACCCGATGTCATCGTCCACCTGCCGGCCAACAAGGATGTAGTGATAGATGCCAAGATGTCACTGCTAGCCTATGAGCGCTACTACAATGCCGAAACCGATGAACAGCGCTCCCTGGCGCTGCGTGAACATATCAACTCTATCCGCGGTCATATCAAAGGCCTGAGTCAGAAGGACTACCAGCAACTGCACGGCATCAAGAGCCTGGATTATGTGCTGATGTTTATTCCGGTGGAACCCGCCTTCCTGCTGGCGCTGGAACAAGAGCCGCAGTTGGTTAATTTTGCGCTCGAAAACAACATCATGCTCGTCAGCCCAACCAATCTTTTGGTGGCACTGCGCACCATCAATAACATCTGGCGCTACGAGTATCAGAACCAACATGCACAGAGGATCGCCAGGCAAGCCGGAAAAATTTACGATAAACTCTGTGGCTATCTGGAAGATATGGACAAACTCGGGCGCGCGCTGGACAATGCAGAGAAGTGTTTCAACGGCGCCATGAATAAGCTGGCTACCGGCAGGGGTAACCTTGTCCGCCAGGCTCACCAGATGCAACAGTTGGGCGTTGAAACCAGTAAACAACTGGATAAACAGTTGCTTGAAAAGGCGATGACAGAGACTTCCTTGCCGACAGACCAGGAGGTTGATGCCATAGAGGATTCAGAGCCGGACAGCGAACTGGCTTCCTGAGCTCAACCCCGCTCTCAAGTGAACCAGGCCATCAACAAGGAGTTTTAGATGCGCAGAGCCTTGACCCGAATCGCCCTCGCCGGCAGCGTTGCCTTGAGTGCATTGACAGTATCCACTCCCTGGATGCTGTTTCCCGGGATAGGCCATGCGGCCAAGGCACCTGCCGCTTTGGAGCAACAACGCCAAAGCTACCTAAAGGCCAGAGAAGCGCTGGATAAGGGCCAACTTGAGGAGTATCGCAAGCTCAGGGCCCAACTCAAGGATTACCCACTCAATATCTATCTGGATTTTCACGCCGAGCTGGATGACATAATGGCGCTTTCTGGCTCAAAGGCGCTAAAGGCATTGGACAAGTTTGAGCATTCACCCTTGCACGCCAGTGCCCGCCACAGGTACCTGGTGCAAGCCGGTGCCGACAAACGCTGGCAAGACTTTCTGGCCATTTCCCCAGAACTTCCACGAGCCACAGAGCTGCAATGCTATTTTTACCGGGCCAAGCTTGGCCAGGGTGAGGCTCAGGTCGCCTGGGATGGCGCTCGCCAACTCTGGCTCTATGGTCGCTCCCGTCCCAAGGAGTGCGATCCCCTGTTTAATGCCTGGAGCAAGGCCGGGCACCGCACTCAGGAATTGATTTGGTCGCGGATGATGCTGGCCTTTGATGCTGGCCAAAGCGGTCTGTTGCAGTATCTGGGGCGTAAAGTGACTCAGCATCAGAGCCAGGCCAAGCTGCTGCAGGCGGTATACAAAGATCCCAATCGCCTCAGGCACATGAATCAGTTTGATGGCGATGCCCCCATCTACAGCGACATAGTGTCCGCCGGGCTTAAGCGCCTGGCCCGCAAAGATCTGCGTCAGGCAGTTCGCCTGTACGTCAAGTATGAAAAAGCCGGCAGATTCAGCGATTTCCAAGGGCGACAACTCAACCGTTATCTGGTCAGACGAGCGCTTATCGTCGAGGACGAGGGGCTGAGAGATCATATCGACACCATGCTGCCGCTGCTCAAGGCCGACGATCTGACCGAGCGCCGTCTGCGCTGGGCTATTGCCGAGCAAAATGACGCCGATATCCGCCGTTTTCTGCCGCTGCTCAGCGACGAAGGCCGCAACGATGCCCGCTGGCGCTACTGGCACCTGAGGGTCAATGGCCGGGACGATACCATGCTCGAAGCGCTCAGCAAAGAGCGTAATTTCTATGGTTTCTGGGCCGCCGCCGAACTCGGTGTCGCCCCCAACCTGGCGCATGTGCCGACTCAATCCCAGGCGCAAATGCAGGCAAGACTCGCCGATGACAAGGCGCTGGCGCGGGTATCTGAACTGCTGGCACTGGATAAACTGGTCGATGCCCGCATCGAATGGGGCCAAATGCTCGCCCGCCACAACAAGCAGATGCGCGCCCAGTACGGCGTCTACGCTCAGCAGCAAGGTTGGGACGCGCTGGCGGTTGAAGCCAGTATTCAGGCCCGGCTATGGAATGATATGGAGATGCGCTTTCCCTATGCAGCAGACCCTTTCTTTACCCGGGCAGGCAAAGACTTCAAGGTCAATGTCAATGAAATTCGAGCAATCTCCCGCCGCGAAAGCGCCTTCTACCCTTATGCGACTTCGTCAGTGGGCGCCAGAGGCCTGATGCAGCTGATGCCGGCCACCGCCAAGCAAACCGCAAAAGAGTTCAAACTGGCGTTCAACGGCAGTCGCAGTCTGTACGACCCGGCCATCAATGTGCCACTCGGTAGCGCCTACTACACCAAGCTACTGGAACAGTTTGACAACAACCGGGTGCTGGCCGTTGCCGCTTACAATGCTGGCCCTCACAGGGTAAAGCGGTGGTTGAAGCAGAGCGATGGCAAACTGGATGTGATGAGCTTTATCGAAACCATCCCCTTCAGCGAAACCCGCTCCTATGTGCAGGCCGTATTCACCTACCGGCAGATTTATGAGCTGCGTCAACAACAGGCGCTGCCACAATTCAGTGAAACAGAGCTTGGCCGCCGCTATTGAAGCGGCGGTGAATTGGCACTGAGTCAATTTCCCAACGCTTTGATATTAAAGCGCTTGTTCCTCGCTGTATTTTTCAGCGCTCGGTACTTTAGTGGGGTAAATGGGCTTGTTATCCCACGGCTATAATGGGAATAATTAGCATTCATTTAGCTAACTCCGTTGATGACTGCATGGATCTTTCTCCTCCGCGGCACATTGCCTGCGAATATCAGCCACTTGTTTGCCCCAGGGCCCTGACCATTCAGGGCTATGAGGCCCTGGCCCGCTTTTACAATCAAGAGGGAAAGGCGCTGGCGCCCAATCTGGTATTCGACTGGCTGCACAGAGACAGCCGCGCCCTGGCGGCGGTAGAACTGCAAGCCAAGCTGTTGCAACTCAATCAGGCGCCTAAAACGCCAAGGCTGCACCTGAATCTGGATCCCCACGCGCTGGACAGCACCAACTGTCAATGCATGATGCAGGCGCTGGACAAATATCAGCAGCAAACCGGAGGCTTGACGGTAGAGCTGATAGAAAACACCTGTGTCAATGACGCCGATAAGGCCCAGGCACTACTCAAGGAACTGCACCGCCGCGGGATTACCGTGGCGCTCGATGATGTCGGTGCTCCCCATGCCATGGTGTCGCTGCAACTGCTGACTGCCATCGACTGCATCAAGCTCGACCGTCACTGGCTGAGTGCCATCAAGGCACCACTCATGGCTAAGCTTTTGGAAAATCTGCTTAATTTTGCCAAGTCCTGCCAAAAAATAACTATACTCGAAGGAATTGAAACCGAGCAGCACCTGTCTCAGGCACTGGCTTTGGATGTGGATTTAGTGCAAGGTTTCTATTTCAGACCTCAGTTCATCCAGACGGAGCCGGAACTGATTTCAGTGACCATCTAACAAGGAAGCCAATGTGTCCAAGAGCCAGATAACCCAGGTACTGCAGCAACTCGAGCAAGTTTTGATAGGCAAGCCCAGGGTAATACGGCTGGCACTGGCCTGTTTACTGGCCCGCGGCCACCTGCTGATTGAAGATCTGCCGGGCATGGGCAAAACCAGTTTATCCCACGCACTGGCGCAAACCTTAGGCTTGAGTTATCAGCGGGTTCAGTTTACCAGCGACATGCTGCCGGCGGATATTCTCGGGGTTTCCATCTTCGATAAGCAGCAATCTGAGTTTGTATTCCACCCAGGCCCCATCTTCAAACAGATGGTGCTGGCCGACGAAATCAACCGCGCCAGCCCCAAGACCCAGAGTGCCTTACTCGAGGCGATGGCAGAGCGGCAGATCACTGTCGACGGTGTGACCCACAGGCTGCCGCATCCTTTTTTTGTGGTCGCCACCCAAAACCCCACCGACCAATCAGGCACCTTTCCACTGCCGGAATCCCAGCTGGACCGCTTTATGATGCGCCTCTCCATTGGTTATCCCAGCCAGGACGCCGAGCTGGCCATGCTCAAAGGGCAAGAGCGCACTCAGCCCCTGCCCCAGTGTCTGAGTGCGCTCGAGCTGGATCAACTGCAGCAGGAGTGCGAGCAGGTGGCCGCTTCCGATGCCCTGCTTAACTATATTCTGGCGCTGGTGGAAGCTTCCCGCAGCCAAAACGAAGGCTATGGCCTTTCCCCCAGAGCCACCAAGGCGCTGCTGGCGGCGGCCAAGGCCTGGGCCTATATCCAGGGGCGTCAATATCTGGTGCCCGAAGATGTGCAAGCAGTGTTTGGCGCCGTTGCCGAGCACCGCCTGCGGCATTCGAGCCAACTTCAGGGCGAGCAGTTATCGGCCAAGTTACTCGGCACCATTAATCCCATTCGGTAACAATGAGATGGCCTCTGTGACCTCCCTCTTCTCTGCCCGGTTCAACCGCTGGTTGTCACGGCGTATTCCCGCCGCCAAAGAGCAACGTTTGAGCCACAGAAGCATCTTTATTCTTCCCAGCGGCTTCGGCGTTATCTGGCTGGCGCTGGTACTGCTGCTGTTTCTGTTCGGCACCAACTATCAAAACAACCTGGTGATCGGCCTGGCCATAGTATTGGCCAGCGTGTTTCACACCTGCATCATTCACAGTTACCGCAACTTAGCGGGACTGAGACTCAGTGCCCGTAAGCCTCCGCAAGCCTACGCCGGCGACAGCCTCTCCTTCCCTGTGACCGTCAGTGCCGACAGAAGCCTGTTTCGGCTCGGTTTCAGCTACCCGGGAGAGCGGCAAGTCTTTGTCTCCTGTGTCGATAACCAGGAGCAGACGGCTTTGGTGCCCATGCAGCCAAGACCCAGGGGCCTTTGGCATCCAGGTAGACTCAAGGTGGAGTCCTGCTACCCTCTGGGGCTCTGCCGCGCCTGGTCTCATCTGGATCTCGACACCAGTCAATGGGTGTTTCCAGCGCCTGTGGTCAGCACACCTAAACTGGGGCGCAGTGAACACGTCCCCGAATCCCAAGACAGTGGCGAGTGGCTCAGCGGCGTCGATGAATACGCCGGGCTTAAGAGCTATGTTCCGGGTGAATCGCTCAAACAGGTGGCCTGGAAACAGTGGGCTCAGGGCCGAGGCATGCTCAGCAAGGAGTTTGCCGAGCCTCAGGGGGCGCCCTTGTGGCTGGAGCTTGATAGCAAGTTAACCGGCGATGAGTTGGAAAAGCGCCTGGGTGAGCTGAGTTATCAGGTCAATCAACTGGACCATTCAGGCCAAACCTGGGGGCTTAAGTTAGCGGGCAGGACCATAGCGCCTTCTCAAGGCGAACCTCAGCGTCAGGAATGCCTCAAAGCCCTGGCGCTCTATCCGGCCAAGGCTGAAGGTACCGGCCGATGAAAGCCGCGCGCTTGAAAGCAACGCTCAAGGAGACCTCGGAGGAGATCATCACCCGCCGCACCTTGCTTTGGCTGCTGATCACCAATCTGGCAGTGCTGGCGCCGCTTGCAGGCAAAATCACCTTGGGAACCCTGGGGATCTGCGCCATCTGTTTTGTCTGGCGCTTGGGGATCTATCTTGGCAAGGTCGCCAGGCCCCCCAGAGTGCTGGTGACTGTGCTGGCTATTGCTGCGGCGCTGACGCTGGCGCTGGTGAGTCGCGAACTTGGCCTGCTCAATGCCCTGGTCAACTTGTTAATCCTCGGCTATTCCCTCAAATATATCGAAATGCGCAGTCGCCGCGATGTCAAAGCCGTGGTACTGGTGGGCTACTTTCTTATCGCCCTCACCTTTATCGACCATCAGCAGATGCTCGACGCCCTGCAACTCTCGCTGGTGGCGGCGCTCAACACCTGCGTGTTGGCAAGCCTCTACCACGAACAGGCCTCGTTCAATCGCCAGATCAAGCTAACCCTGGTGCTGCTGGCACAGAGTCTGCCGCTGGCGCTGCTGCTTTTTGTGGTGCTGCCGCGTTTCAGTCCGCTTTGGATGGTACCGCAGATGAAAAGCAGTACCACAGGTCTGTCCGATGAGCTGAGCTTTGGTGATATCTCGCGCCTGACCAAATCCAACGAGCTGGCATTTCGCGCCAGTTTCAAGGGCCAGATACCGGCTCCGGAAGACAGGTATTGGCGCGCACTGGTATTGGAAGAATATGACGGCAAACGCTGGCAGCAGTCACGGGGAATAAAGGCGCTGCAGCAAGACAGCTTTATCATGAATCGCCGCCCCGAACCCGGCGCCCCCAAAGGGCCTTTTATCGATTACAGCATCATAGCCGAGCCGAGCGGCCAGCATTGGCTGTTCGGCTTGGATCTCGCCTACAGCATGGATCCACGCCTGGTGAATCTGCCGGACTTTCGCCTCTATGCCGTGAGACCGGTAGAACAAAGGTTGCAATACCGGGTGATGAGCTATCCGGATGCCCCCCTGGATAACCGCTTGAGAGCGCCGCTGCGGCAGCTCAATCTGAGCCTCCCCGATGAAATCAACCCCCGCAGCCGCAAACTTGCCGCCGATTTTGCCCGCCGTTACCCGCAAGCCGAGCAGCGCTTGACGGCCATGATGCAGTATTTCAACAGCCAGCCCTTTTTCTACACCCTGACGCCCCCACCGGTGGGGCCGCAGCAACTGGACGACTTTTTGTTTGAAAATCGCGCCGGTTTCTGTGTTCACTACGCCTCGGCATTCACCTTCATGGCCAGAGCCACCGGCTTGCCCGCCCGCATTGTCACCGGTTATCAGGGCGGCGAATACAACCCGCAGGCCGGTTATCTCAGCGTGTATCAATATATGGCCCACGCCTGGAGTGAAGTCTATCTCGAAGGCAAAGGTTGGGTACGTTACGACCCCACCGCCATGATAGCGCCCGAACGAATTGAGCAGGGTTTCGACTCCCTGTTCAGCCCGGAAGAAAGCTATCTTTCCGAACTGCCGTTTGCCGGGGTGCGGACCAGCGACTGGTACAACAGCCTGAGACTCAGGCTCGCCAGCCTGGATTACTACTGGAGCGTCTGGGTACTGGGTTTTGACAACGCGCGCCAGCAAGAAGTGCTCTCCAAACTGCTGGGGGAAGTGAGTATCGGCCGCCTGGCAGCCTTGGTCCTCGGGGTGATGGCCCTTACCTTTATCGTCATTTTGTTCACCACTGGCCTGCTGCGGCTTAAAAGAGGCCCTGACAGCATCAACCGTCACTATCTCAAGGTATGCCGCCAGGCTGCCAGGCTCGGGCTGCCAAGGCCGGCTTCCCTGGGGCCTGTGGATTACGCCGCGGCGCTTGCCGCGCGCTGGCCGGCGCTGACAGAGGAGATAGAAAGCTGGACCTCTCTCTACATTCAGCTCAAGTATCAAGACGCTTCCAAGGAGTCGGCGATATATAAACGCCGCTTTATCCGCCAGTCCCGCGCTTTGTGGTTCAAACTGCTGAAACAAGATTTGCAACCCGATAAATCAAGCACCTAGAATAGAGCACCTAGAATAGATCACCAAAGCAATAAACGGCCCAAAGCCAGGTAACCTTGCTGCCTATGTTTACTCTTATCCAGTCCAACAAGATGGAATTGCTGTCAGCCACGCTGGCAGACCGGCTTCGTGATGGCGTGCCCGGCATGTCGCCGCTTAGCTGTGAGCAAATTCTGGTGCAAAGCCCCGGCATGTCCACCTGGCTCCTTCTGGAGCTTGCGCGCCACAATGGCGTGGCAGCAGCGCAGGAGTTTCCGCTGCCGTCCAGCTTTATCTGGCAGCTCTGTTATCTGCTGCTCGATGATGTGCCCAAGGAAAACCCCTTTACCAAGGCGGCGATGACCTGGAAACTGATGGCGCTGTTGCCCTCCCTTCTGGATAGAGACAATTTTGCACCGCTCAGACATTATCTGGGCGACGATGTCGAGCTCAAACTGTTTCAACTCAGCGGCCGTATCGCCGATATTTTCGATCAATATCTGGTATACCGTCCGGAATGGATCCTCGGTTGGGAGCAAAATGAATCCCCGCTGGAGATAGCGCCGCAGCACGCCTGGCAACCCGAGCTTTGGCGCGAGTTGGTGCGTTACAACAATCAGGAGTTGCAACAGAGCCATTACCACAGGGCCAATCTGCACCAGGCGCTGATAGAAACGCTGACAGGCGGCAACGATCATGCCTTGGAAGGCCTGCCGCCCCGATTGTTCGTGTTCGGGATCTCCTCGATGGCGCCGCAAACACTGGATGTACTCTATGCGCTCGCCAGTCGCATCGAAGTAGTGATGCTGAGCCTCAGCCCCTGTCGTCACTATTGGGGCGATATCATAGAGCCCAGGGCGCGGGCGCGAATGGCGCTGGCTTTTGAGGGCAAGAAACAGTTGCCCGAGCTCTGGGAAGACAAGCTGGAAGTCGGTAATCCCATTCTGGCCAATAACGGCCGTCTCGGCCGCGAGCTGCTGGATATGGTGCTGGAGCTACCCCCTGAGCGGCTGGAACTGGAAGAGCTGTTTCACCCAGGCAACACAGATACCCTGCTCGGCGGCATTCAAAATGACATTCTGGAGATGGAAACCTTAGGCGAGCCTCTGGGGCCGGATGTCAGCAAATACCTGAATATCGCCCGGCGCAGGCCCTTGGCCGCCACCGACGACTCCATCACCCTGCGAAGCTGCCACAGTCCGCTGCGGGAAGTGGAAACCTTGCACGATCATCTGCTGCATCGCCTGCGCAGCGACCCTTCGCTGGCCGCCAAGGACATCATGGTGATGCTGCCTGATGTGGCCGCCTACGCCCCCTATATCGATGCGGTGTTTTCCGCCAAGAGCGGCGATCATTTTATCCCCTATGCCATAGCCGATCGCGGCGCGGCTCAGGAATCCCCCTTAATTGCCGGTTTTCTCAACCTGTTGGCGCTGGACAAGAGCCGCTTTGGCCTGACAGACATCATCAGTATTCTCGAAGTGCCCGCTGTGCTCGCCCGCTTTGGCATAGCTCAGGAGGAACTGGAGCAGCTCAAGGGCTGGCTCAAGGCCGCCGGTATTCGCTGGGGCCGCGACAGTCACAACCGTGAAGAGCTGGGCTTGCCCGGGTTTGACAAACACTCCTGGGCCTTTGGGATCCGTCGCATGCTGCTGGGCTATGCCCTGGGCGATGATGCCGAGCTGTATCAGGGCGATCTGCCGCTGGCCGGTATTGAAGGCCAGTCGGCGCAGGCGCTCGGCAAGTTGTTGAATTTTATCGAAGCACTCGATAACTTCAGGGAAGAGCTCAAGCAGCAAACCCCACCGGAAGAGCGGGTGGCGCAGCTTAACGCCCTGCTCGATGCCTTTTATCTGGCCCAGGAGGACGATGCCAGGGAAGAGATCAACGACATTCGCCAGGCCATAGACAGATTCGCCGAAGAGCTGCGACTGTCGGGCTTTAGCGGAGTATTGCCGCTGACAGTGGTTTGGCAATGGTTCAACTCAACCTTGAGTGAGTCCAGGGTCGGTCAGCGTTATCTCGCCGGCAGCGTCAACTTCTGTACCCTGATGCCGATGCGATCCATCCCCTTCCGCCAGGTGTGTTTGCTGGGAATGAACGATGGCGTCTACCCCAGGGTACAACATCCTGTGGGGTTCGATCTCACCGCCCATGAAAAGCCAAGACGCGGCGACCGCTCAAGACGCCTGGATGACAGATACCTGTTTCTCGAAGCCTTGCTGTCGGCCCGGGATCAGCTCTATATCAGTTACATAGGCCACAGCGAGCGCGATAACAGTGAGCGTATTCCCTCCATGCTGGTATCGGAATTGCTGGAATACATTCAGCTGTGTTATCGCCCTGACGAGGCACAATTTACGCCGCCCGCAGTGCCCACAGATGCCGATGAGATTGCCGCCCTTGGCGATCTGGCGGCCGATGCGCTGATGCAGCGCCTCATCATTCAGCAGCCGCTGCAGCCCTTCGATGCCCGGCTCTACAGTGACAGTGAGCTGCCCGGCAGTTTTGCAACCCAGTGGTGCCCCCGGGAGATGTTTGCCGCCCAAAGCCCGGCGCCTTTTATTGAACATGAGCTGGGCGAGGAAACCGCCCTCAAGGAGCCGGAGCTGGAACTCTCGGCGCTGATCCGCTTTTTCCGCAACCCGGCGCAGTATTTCTGTCAGCGGGTACTGCAACTGGACTTGAGGCTGGATATCGACAGTCAGGACAATGATGAGCCCTTTGAGCTCAACGCCCTGCAACGCTATCAGCTGCAGCTGCTGATGATGCAGGATGCGCTGGAAGACGAGCGTGGAGAGCTGAATGAAACCCTGCTCGACAAGCTCAAGGCCGAAGGTCTGCTGCCGATGGCGCCGTTTGACGATCTGCTGCTGGATCAATACCGCCGCGATATCGCCCCGGCGGTGGAGCGCACCCGTTTTCTTCGCGCCGAATTGCCCAAGCCGGATGCCATTGAAATAGCGCTCAAGCTTGAGGTCAATGGCCGCGAGCTGCTGCTCTGTGGCCGTATCGAAGACTGCTACCCCAAGGGGCTGGTCAACTTAAGGCCGGGTACCACCAAGCCCAAGGATCTGTTGAGCCTCTATATTCGCCACCTGTGCCTCAATGCCAGCGGCATTCACAGGCACAGCTATCTGCTGGATGCCGGTCACTTCCACGCCATGGCGCCGCTCAAGGCCGAGTCCGCCAAGGCCCTGCTGGGTCAGTTGGCCGCCTTGTTTGAACTGGGGCAGCACAGGCCGCTGCCCTTTATGGCGCAAACCTCCATGGCGTACTTCAGCGCCGAGGTAGAAGATGGATTGCCCATTGACACTGAACATCAGCTGCGGCTTGCTGAGGCCGAAAGCGCCTGGTTGGATGATGCCGGGTTCGGTGACGGCCAGGATCCCCATAACGCCCGCCTGTTCCGCTTTCCGGATGACTTTGGTTTAACCCTTGATAACAGCGCCTATGCTGGCACGGCGACGGATTTTGGGCTCAAAGCTGGCGAACCTAAGTTGAGTGAAGATGAGTTGAGTGAAGATGAGTTGAGTGAAGATGAGTTTACCCTGAGCAACATGAGTACGGGGTTGCCGGACGGCTGGCAACTCAGACTCAAGCAGAGCCTGAGTTTCCCGGGGTTGGCCCAGGGGATTTTGGCGCCGCTTATCAGCCTTTACCACAAAGACAAACTGGCCGCCCTGGCCGATTTTACCCAGATGGGACAGGAATAATATGCAAGCACTGGAGCCATTGAGTTTACCGCTGAGCGGCCGGCGCCTGATTGAGGCCAGTGCCGGAACCGGCAAGACCTACACCATTTCCGGCCTCTATCTGCGCTTATTGCTGGGTGATTTTGAGCGCCCGGGCCTCGGTTGTGAGCAGATCCTGGTGGTCACCTTTACCAACGCCGCCACCGAAGAGCTACGCGACAGAATACGCAAAAGGATCCGCAGCTGTTATCAGCGCTTTATTGGCCTAAGCGTCAAAGACGATTTTATCGAGCAGCTTTATCAACGCTGCCCGCCAACTCAGCGAGCAACCGCCCTCAAGCAGCTGGATCTGGCGCTCAAGAGCCTGGATGAAGCCGCCATTTTTACCATTCACGGCTTTTGCCAGCGGATCCTCTCGGATATGGCCTTTGAGTCGGCGCTGCTGTTCGAGTCGGAATTTACCCTGGATGACAGCGAATACCTGCGCCAGAGTGTGCGCGATTTCTGGCGCCATGTCTGCTATCGGCTGCCAACAGCGCTGGCGACCGCGATAGCCTCCCATTATGCCACTCCGGATGCGCTGGGGCGCGAATTGAGACCTCTGCTCGGCGCCAGTCAAGCGAGCGCCAACCGCGACCCGGGGAAATTCGACCAATATGCCGAGCAGTTGCAGACTCAGCTTGCAAGACTGCGACTGAGCTGGCCAAGAGAAAGGGACGCCACCGAGGCCCTGCTCCACAGCCTGCCGCTCAACGGCACCAGCTATGGCAAGCAGGCCGATGGCTACCCCAAGCTCACGGCCATGCTGGAGCAGATGGACAACTGGGCCAAGTATCATCAGGGGCTGCCGACCCCGAAACTCCTGGACAGCCTGGCTCTCGGGTCACTGAAACTGAGAAAAGGCGGCGAAATCCCTACAGCACAACAAGCGCCGCTACTGGCGCAGATAGAAGCGCTCAGAGACAGCGTAGACTCGCTTATTCCGGCATTTCTCTATCAGGCAAGAGCCCAGATAGCCGAGCGTTTTGCCGAGCTCAAGGCCGAGCGCAACTTGCTGAGCCCGGACGATCTGCTGCTGACCCTGGCCAAGGCCATAGGCGGCCTGACCCAGACGGCGCCGGATAGCGGCCTTGCCATAGGTGAGCAGCTCAAGCAGGAAATAGGCAAACGCTTCCCGGTGGCGCTTATCGACGAATTTCAGGATACGGATCCGCTGCAGTTTGCAATTTTCTCCGGCATCTACCCGGCGCAATTGCCTGAGCAGGATGCGGATGCCGGCGCCCAGCCTGAACCCAAGCCAGAGCCTGACCCCAAACCAGAGCCAGAGCCAAGTCGAACTCTGTTGATGATAGGCGATCCCAAGCAGGCGATTTACGCCTTTCGCGGCGCCGATATCTATACCTATATCGAGGCCAGGCGCAATACCGCCGATCACTATAATCTGGACACCAACTACCGCTCGGCCAGCAACATGATTGCAGCAGTCAATCGCCTGTTTGCCGGTCGCAACGACCCTTTTATCAGTGACGCCATCCCGTTCGAGCCGGTCAAGGCCAATGACGCTGGCAGCAAACAGCTGCTCGCGCCCGGCGCAGACTCGGCGGCGCTGCAGCTCAGGCTGCTCAAGGAAGATCCGGACAAGGGCCTCAACAAGACCCAGGCCCGTAAACTGCTGGCCGAAGATGCTGCTGCCGAAATCGTGCGTCTGCTCAATGCCGCCAACCGTGGTGAGTGCCGCCTCAGTGGCAGTGAGCAGCCGCTGCGCGCCCGGGATATCGCCATTTTGGTGCGCGACAGAAATGAAGCCGCCGTCATGCAACAAGCGCTCAATAGTCGCCAAATCGGCGCCGTATTCCTCAGCCGCGACTCGGTAATGGTCACTGAAGAAGCGCGGGAAATCGCCCTTATCCTCAAGGCGCTCGCCAGCCCCAGGGATGAACGGGCGATTCGCTCGGCACTGGCCTGCCGCTTGCTGGGTTTCAGCGCCAATAAGATCCATGAGTTCAACCAATCTGAGACATTGCGCGCCGAGGTGCTCGATACCTTCATGTCGCTGCATGATCTCTGGAGCCGCCGCGGCATCATGCCGGCGCTGCTCAATCTCGCGGATCACTGGCAGCTGCTGGAACGGCTCGGCCGTGAGGCCAACGCCGAGCGGTGTCTTACCGATTTTCGCCATCTGGCGGAACTGCTGCAGCAAAAATCCACCGAGCTCGAAGGCATGAGCGCCCTGGTCAACTGGTTTGAGCAGGAACTGCTCTCCGGCCAAAGCCGTGAAGAGCAGCAACTGAGACTTGCCAGCGAACAAAATCTGGTGCAGATAGTCACTATCCACAAGAGTAAGGGGCTGGAATATCCTGTGTGCTTCATCCCCTTTGTCAGCCTGGCCCGCGACGGCAGTCGCCGCCCCTCGCCCATGCTGTACCACAAAGACAATCAATTAGTCTGGGATCTGGACGCCAGTGACGAAGGCTGGGAAGCCTGTAAACGCGAGACGCTGGCCGAAGATCTGCGCCTCTTGTATGTGGCGCTGACCCGGCCCATATATCGCTGTTATCTGGGGCTGGCCAACCACTGCCGCATGAACAAGACGGGCATCAACAGCTTTTTGAAAGATACCGCCATAGGCTATCTGCTCGGCATTGAAGACAAGGACTGTGACGGCGATAGGTTGCAAAGCGCCGCCGCATCCCTTGTTTGCGAGGCCATCTCCTTGACCGAAATAGGCGATGCAGACCCAAGTCGCCTTCAAGGCACTGAAAACCACTCCCAAAGCCCACTTTGTGCCCAGGTGCCGGCGGCGCGTCAAGGCGCGCCCTGGCGGGTTGGCAGCTATTCCGGCTTGGTCAAACATCTGCCCCACGAGCGGGTGTTGCCGGGCGCCGGTGATGAGGAGTTTGAAATCGAGCCTGCCTCTGTCTATGAACCGCAGGATGTCTTGCAGGCCAACCGCTTCAGCTTCGCGCGCGGCGCCAATGCCGGTTCTTTTATGCACCTGGTACTGGAGAAAATCGACTTTACCCAGGCCGAAGAGGAACTCTTGCTGCATCTGCCCCAGGCGATGCAGCAGTATGGCATCGACAGCGATTGGCAAGATGTGCTTTATAACTGGTATCGGGATCTGCTTAACGCCGACATCGCTCTGCCCCAGGGGCAGAGTCTGCGCCTGGTTGATCTCAGCAAGCGCCAAAAGCTGGTGGAGATGGAGTTTTATCTGCCCCTTGGCGGCGATACCCAGCTTATCGATACCGAGCTCAGCCGCTTGCTGGCCAAACACGGCTATGGCGGTGAGCTGCGCTTCGATGCCTTCAAGGGCATGCTCAAGGGGTTTATCGATCTCACCTTTGAATATCAGGGCCGTTTCTATATTGCCGATTATAAATCCAACCATTTGGGGGACGATTTCAGCGATTACAGCCAGGACAAGATGGCCGCCGCCATCAGCGAGCACAGATACGATCTCCAGTACCTGCTCTACAGCCTGGCGCTGCACAGATATCTGAGCCTCAAACTGCCGGACTATTGTTATCAAAGTCATTTCGGCGGCTGCTGTTATCTGTTTTTACGGGGCATGTCAGCGGCTCATCCCGGCGCCGGGGTGTTTGTGGACAGGCCGGATGAAGCGGTGATCCTGGCCCTGGATGCCTTACTCAAGGGCGAATCGCCCTCGAGCGCCCCTCAGTTGGAGTTGAGTCTATGACAGATAGCCCATCAATACTGCAAAGCAGCCAAGCTGTTACTGCGCTGCTCAAGCAATGGGAAGAGCAGCGGCTGCTGACGGCGCTCGACCGCCACTTTGCGCTGCAGATGGCCGCCATTCACCGGGAGCCATCGCCGCTGTTTCTGCTGCTGTGCGCCCTGCTGAGCCGCCAGTTATCATCGCAGCACGCCTGCCTGCCACTGGGGAGCATAGCTTTTGATAATCCGCTGGCAGAGCCCCACCCCAGCGTGCGCCTCAATACCGACCCGGCAAGCCTTGAGCTGGCGGTGGCCAATTTTGCCGCCGTCGGCGCCCCGGGTGAAGACAAACCCTTGATCCTCGACGCTGGCCGCCTCTACCTCAAACGCTATTATGATTTTGAGTGCCGGGTCGCCCGGCGCCTCACCGCCATGGCTGCCACTGAATACCCCGCTACCGACGAAGTGCGGCGCGCGCTCGATTGCCTGTTTTTGCCGCCAGCCAGCCATACTGGCCAAGCGACTATTGATGAAGCTGAAGCCGATAGTGAAGCTCAAACTAATAATGAAAATTCCGGCAAACGCGATTGGCAAAAAGTCGCTACCGCCACCGCTTATTGTCGCCAGTTGGCGGTGATCACCGGCGGCCCGGGCACAGGCAAGACCACCACGGTCACCAAGCTGCTGATGCTCCTGTGTCTCGGCAGTGAGATGAACATACGTCTGGTGGCCCCCACGGGTAAAGCGGCTGCGCGCCTGACCGAATCGATAAAGGCCTCCAAACAGCGCCTCGCCAAAGAACTTCTTCCCTTTGCCGCCGAGCTTGACCTTGGCGCTATAGACAAGATCCCCGAAGAAGCTGCCACTGTGCATCGCCTGCTGGGAGTGATCCCAGGCTCGCACAGATTCCGTCATCACCAAGACAACCCGCTGCATCTGGATCTGCTGATTGTCGATGAAGCCTCCATGGTGGACTTGCCTATGATGGACCGGCTGCTCGATGCCCTGCCCGCCAATGCCAGGTTGATACTGCTCGGGGATCAGGATCAGCTGGCCTCTGTGGAAGCCGGCGCCGTGCTCGCCGATATCTGCGCCGGTCTGCGCCACCAGCAGGACTGGCGCATGCGTTACAGCGCCGAGTTTGCCGCAACACTGACAAGGCTCACCGGCTTTGACCTCAGCGATTGCGTCAATCTCGCCCCCGGCATAGGCAATAATCTTTGTATGCTGCGTCACAGCCACAGATTCCGCGGCGATGCCGGCATAGGCGTGCTGGCCAAGGCGGTCAACCTCAGTGATGGCGCCGCGATAACTGATGCCTGGAATGGCGGCTATCAGGAGCTTGAGTGGCTGGAAATCGGTAAACAGCAGCAGGGGCTGGCTCAGCTTCTCAGCCAGGCCTGTGAGCACTACCGCGACTATTTGGAAGTGGTGCACAGGCCGGACATCGGCGCCGATGAGATCATCGCCCGTTACAACCGCTTTCGACTGCTGTGCGCCACCCGTGGCGGCGATTTCGGTGTCGAGGGGATCAACCGGCAACTGACACAAGTGCTGAAACAGGCCGGACTGATCGCCCCGCAGCAGGAGTTTTATCCGGGCCGACCGCTGATCATCCAAAGCAACGATTACAACCTGGGGCTGTTTAATGGCGATATCGGCGTTATTCTGCCCGACCGAGACAGCAACAGGCTGCTGGCGCACTTTATTCAGGCCGACGGCAGTGTGCTCAAGGTGTTGCCAGCGCGTCTTCCCGGCCACGAGACCTGTTTTGCCATGACAGTGCACAAATCCCAGGGCAGTGAATTTGATTCTGTGGCCTTGGTGTTACCGCCGAGCCCGAGCCCGGCGCAGCTGCAACTGCTCACCAAGGAGCTGATCTACACCGCCATTACCCGCGCCAAGCAGCATTTTTGCTGCCTGGGCAACAGCTCAGTGTTTGATGGTGCCTGTCGTCGCCTCACTCGCCGGGCCTCGGGGCTGGCCGATAGGCTGTGGCAATGATTGTGGCAGAGATTATGGCTGTAGCCGGGACTATAACGAAAACAGCAACCGGGGCAGATGCCATACGGCCCCGCTTCGCTCTGGCGGCAAAATAACCAGATGAGAGCCTGCGTCAGCTGCCGTTATACTCAAGGCCTGTCTAAGCAGGCATAATATCGGCCAAGGTTATTTATCAGGCCGCTCAGTCAGGAGAATTCATGAGCAAAACCCATATCTTGTTACTCTGTGGCGGCGGGGCCGCCGAGCACAGTATCTCTTTGATGTCGGCTGACTATATCGAAAGTTGCCTGGCAAATATTCCCGACATGGAAGTGCTCAGGTTGGAGCTGGACGCCGACGGCCACTACCACACCAAGCAGGGCCAGGTTTGCGAGCTGACCAATCGCCGTGAAGTGCGCTTCGATGAGGCCGAGCCCAGCTGGCCGGTGGACTATGTGATCCCTTGCATTCACGGCTATCCGGGTGAGACCGGCGATATTCAGTCCTATTTCAATCTGATCAACCTGCCCTATTTCGGTTGCGGCTCCGAACCCAGCAGCAACTGCTTCAACAAGGTCACGGCCAAGATGTGGTTCAGTGCGCTCGATATCCCCAATACCCCTTATCTGTTTCTCAGTGAAGCAGGTGAAGCGGCCAACACCCGCTGCCGTGAGGCCTTGAATGAATGGGGCTCACTGTTTATCAAGGCGGCATCCCAAGGTTCATCCGTCGGCTGCTACCGGGTGGACAACGGCGATGATATCCCCTCGGTGCTGGAGCAGGCCTTCAGTTACTCCCCCTACGTGGTGGTGGAAAAGACCATCAAAGCCAGGGAGCTGGAAGTGGCCGTATATGAATACCAGGGTGAAGTGATTGCCACAGTGCCGGGTGAAATCATCTGCGCCAACAACACCTTTTACAGCTTCGATGAGAAGTATGATGCCAAGAGCAAGGCGGTGACCAAGGTCGAGGCCGAACTGAGCCAAGCGCAAATCGATACCATACGCGATTATGCCATTCGTGCCTTTAAGGGGATGAAGCTGTCCCACCTGTCGCGTATCGACTTCTTCCTTACCGATGAAGGCGAGATACTGCTCAACGAGATCAATACCTTCCCGGGCATGACGCCCATCTCCATGTTCCCCAAGATGCTCAGCAACAATGGCCATGATGTCAGCGAGTGGCTGGTGAGTAACATAAGACGCCAGCTGAGCGAACCGCTCAAGTAAAGCCCCCGTCCTGAGCCAAGCACCAACCAGACTGAAACAAACGCAAAACCACACCCGCCACTCGCGCGGGTGTTCTTTATCCTGCTAAGCTGAAAAAGGTGTGAAGGCATGCAGGAGAGCTTATGTTCAGTGCGATAGATATAGATCATCTGGTGTTGATCTGCAGCAGTCTGGAAACCAGCCAAGCATTCTATACCCAAGTACTGGGGGCTCATCCCGAGCGGCGGCTCGACTCCCCTTGCCTGCTGCAACTGAGATTCGGCAGTGCCCTTATCGATCTGGTGCCAAGAAGCGATCAACCTTTAGGTCTCAATATGGCGCACTTCTGCCTCAATATTGCCGCCAAGGATGAAGCCTCAGTGTTGCAACACCTTGAGCAACACGGCGTGCACCACGAAGGCTTTTCGGAAAAATATGGCGCCCGGGGATACAGCCGCTCTATCTATATTTACGATCCGGACGGCAATCAAGTGGAGCTTAAACTCCTGAGTCGGCAACAGCAGAGCTGCCAATAAGGCGTTGCTTAATCATGGATTTTTAATGGCGATTTAACAGATCAAAAAGCGCGCCGGGAAAGTTCGGCGCGCTTTTTCCATGAAGCAATAGGCTATGCCCAGAGCTTTGGGCTCAGAAGCCTTCCACTCCCTGCATATCCGGCAGGTGATGGGCTATCCCCTTGTGGCAGTCGATACAGGTCTTCTCACCGCTTGCCAGCGAGGTGGAGTGCATATTGGCCGCCCGCTGTGACTGACGGGTGAAGTCCATATACTGGAAGTTATGGCAGTTTCGACACTCCAGCGAGTCGTTGGCCTTGAGTCTGGCCCACTCATGCTCGGCCAGTTCGCGCCGCTTGGACTCGAACTTCTCCCGGGTATTGATGGTGCCGAACACCTTGCCCCACACCTCCTTGGAAGCCTGCATCTTACGGGCTATCTTGTCGGTCCAATTATGGGGAACGTGGCAGTCCGGACAGGTCGCCCGCACCCCGCTGCGGTTCGTGAAATGTATGGTGGTCTTCAGCTCCTGATAGACGTTGTTCTCCATCTCGTGGCAACCGATACAAAAGGCCTCCTGGTTAGTGGCTTCCAGGGCAGTGTTGAAACCACCCCAGAAGATGATCCCGGCAACAAAGCCTCCCAGGGTCAGAAAACCCAGACTGAAGTGAACACTGGGCCGGTTCAGCACCCGCCATATCTGTTTCAGTTTCTCAAACATAGCGACTCCTAATGGCTGGATGGGTTCTCAGCCCCGGACTTGAGCAAGTGATCCATATCGACAAAGTCATTCTCCACCATCAATCTGGCGTCCAGTTGCGGCACATGGCACTGGGTACAGAAATAACGTCTGGGTGACAGCTCGGCCAGGAAGTTATTGTCTCTGTCCATATAGTGAGTCACGCTCACCATAGGCGCCTGCGATTCGCCGGTGCGACTGCGGGCATGACAGGACATGCACTTGTTGACCTTAAGATCCAGCTGGTAGCCGTCTATCTTGTGCGGTATAACCGGCGGCTGCATCGGGTAGTTACGGGTCTGTTTGATATCCGTATTTCTCACCTTCTGCATCACAGGCGGTGTCGGCTGGCTATTGAGCGGCGCCTGACGCAAAGTCGCCACCTTATCTTCGGGAATGCCGGCAGCATTGACAGACAGCGCGGTCATCAGTGCAGCAAAGGCCAACAGGGTATGATTCGATTTCATCTTCTTATCCTCCTCAGGCCTTCATCACTTTCACGGCACACTTCTTGAAATCGGTCTGCTTGGACAGCGGATCCGTGGCATCAAGAGTTACCTTATTGATCAACTGACTGGCGTCGAACCAGGGGACAAACACCAAACCCACCGGCGGCTTGTTGCGGCCGCGGGTTTCCACTCGGGTCAGTATCTCGCCGCGGCGGGACACTACCTTGACCTCATCCCCTCGGCGCAGGCCGCGTTTTTTGGCATCATCCGGATGCATAAAGCACACGGCATCCGGGAAGGCGCGATAGAGCTCGGGTACCCTCTGGGTCATGGAGCCTGAGTGCCAATGTTCCAGCACCCGCCCGGTAGAGAGCCAGAGATCATATTCGGCATCCGGGGATTCTGCCGCCGGCTCGTATGGCAGCGCGAAGATAACCGCCTTGCCGTCTTTTTTACCGTAAAACTCAAAGCCCTTGCCGGGTTTAACGTAGGGATCCGAGCCCTCGCGGTAACGCCAGAGGGTTTCTTTGCCGTCAACCACAGGCCAGCGCAAACCATGGGCCTGGTGGTACATTTCAAAGGGAGCCAAGTCGTGACCATGACCACGGCCAAAGGTGGCGTATTCCTCAAAAAGCCCCTTTTGCACATAGAAACCAAAGTAATTGGCCTCGTCGTTCAGATAATTGCCGTCGCTTTCACTGAGAGGGAACTTATTGACATTGCCGTTCTGGTACAGCACTTCATACAAGGTCTTGCCCTTGTATTCAGGATTGGCCGCCAACACAGCCTCGGACCAGACTTCGTCTGTGGTAAAGCGCTTGGAGAACTCCAGTAACTGCCAGAGATCCGAGCGCGACTGTCCGGGCGCTGACACCAACTGATGCCAGAACTGGGTGCGGCGCTCGGCGTTACCATAGGCGCCCTCTTTCTCCACCCACATGGCGGTGGGTAGAATGAGATCCGCGGCCTGGGTGGTAACCGTTGGGTAAGCATCGGACACCACAATAAAGTTCTCCGGATTACGGTATCCGGGCAAGCCCTCTTCGTTGATGTTGGGGCCGGCCTGCATATTGTTATTCACCTGCACCCAGTAGCAGTTGAGATCGCCATCTTTCAGACGCCGGTTCTGCTCTACCGCGTGGTAGCCTGGCTTGGGCGGAATGATCCCGGAAGGGATTTTCCAGATGGTCTCGGCAATCTTGCGGTGCTCTGGATTATTCACCACCAGATCTGCCGGCAAGCGATGGGAGAAGGTGCCCACTTCCCGCGCAGTACCGCAGGCTGAAGGTTGACCTGTGAGTGAAAACGGACTGTTGCCCGGGGTGGCTATTTTGCCGGTCAGCAAATGGATATTGTAGATAAGGTTGTTACACCAAACCCCGCGGGTATGCTGGTTAAAGCCCATGGTCCAGAAGGAGGTCACCTTCACCTCGGGATCGGCGTAGAGTTTCGCCAGCTCCAGCAATTTATGTTCGGGTACGCCCGAGAGCTTGCTGACCTTCTCCAGGCTGTAATCGGCGACAAACGCCTTGAACTGATCGAAGTCCATCGGGGTGGATTCACCGGCGGTGGCCACGTTCTTGGCTTTTTGCTGCAACGGATGTGAGGGCCGCAGGCCATAGCCGATATCGGTTGTACCTCTGCGGAAGTTCACATGCTTGTTGACGAAGTCCCAATTAACCTTGTCATTACTGATGATGTAGTTGGCGACATAGTTGAGAATGGCCAGATCGGTTTGCGGCGTGAAGACAATCGGCAAGTCGGCCAAATCAAAGCTTCTGTGCTCGAAGGTGGACATCACAGAGACTTTTACATGGGGCGCGCTGAGGCGTCTGTCTGTGACCCGGCTCCAGAGGATTGGGTGCATCTCGGCCATGTTGGAGCCCCAAAGCACAAAGGCGTCGGCAGCTTCAATATCGTTGTAGCAGCCCATGGGCTCATCCATGCCAAAGGTACGCATAAAGCCGCCCACGGCCGAGGCCATACAGTGACGGGCGTTGGGATCGATATTGTTGGAACCGAAACCCGCCTTCATCAGCTTGGAAGCGGCATAACCTTCCCAAACCGTCCACTGACCTGAACCAAACATGCCCACCGCCGTCGGCCCTTTGGTCTTGATGGTGTGCTTCCACTTCTCGGCCATGATGTCAAAGGCCTGATCCCAACTGATAGGGGTAAATTCACCGTGCTTGTCGTATTTGCCGTCTGTCATCCGCAGCATGGGAGTCTGCAGCCTGTCATGGCCATACATGATCTTCGACAGGAAGTAGCCTTTAATGCAGTTTAGGCCGCGGTTGACCTCACTGTTGGCATCGCCATGGGTTGCCACGACCCGGCCTTCGCGGGTGGCCACCATCACAGAGCAGCCAGTACCGCAAAAGCGGCACGGCGCCTTGTTCCAATCTAGCTGGGTGTGTTCTGAACTGGTGATCAGGTTGCTGGCGGTGGCAGGTAAAGCCAATCCTGCGACCCCGGCTGCCGCCATGGCGGCATTGGCCTTCATGAATTCGCGTCTGTTCATTTTCATTGCTCTTCCTCTTCGAGCTGTTCACACTGGTGATACACCATAGCGGTGGAGATCACGCCCTTGAGGGCATTGATCTTGTCCATGGTGGCGAGGATCGCCTGTTCGGTCGGGCCTTCCAGCACCACAACCAGCTTGCTTTCATCGTTAACCGACAACTCGGCATTGCCGAATGACAGAATTTGCTGACGAACGCTGGCCATCTTGGGTGGCATCACCTGAAGGATCAGGCTGCTGACATGCAATTCCCTACTCATCTCGTTCCCCTGTTTTAAGGACTCTCGTTATGCTGGCGTTAACCGGCTCCCGGTGGACCGGTTAAAATTTGACTGAACCAGATGGCAAAGCCCAGACCGCTGACCAGTAAAACCGACAGCAGGGGTGCCAAAAAAACCGTCAGGAAGATAAATATCTTCAGCTCCAGACGTTTTTCATCAGTACTCGGTGTCTCGCTCATGGCTCCTCCCTAGGCGCTATGAAGATGGCTTGCTGCTGTGCTGTTCCAGGGCAACGGCCGCCAAGCCAGGCAGATTAAAGCCGCCTTTGAAATGCAACTTGTTTTTCGGTTTCAATCATAAAGGCAAAGTGTTAACAAACTGTATACCCCCAAGTTGGTAAACACCTGATGCCGTTGATCTGGATCATATAAATAGCCGGCAAAAGACGGATATCACAGCTTTCAACCGCCTCAATCGATTGTAATTTCGACATTTTCCGTTTTTAGCTATTCAGGCTTACATGAAATACAGCAAAGAAGTGGCTATTTCGCCAATAAATAGCGGTCAAAAAACAAACGAAATGAGCAAAATATCCATTAGGGAGTAGAGCCCAGCCAGGGCAGGCTTTAAAGGCATAGATCGGCAATCAAGGGCGAAACAGAATCCTGTTCTATGTCACAGAACTCAGTAAAAACAGTATCTTGCAGTTGCAGCAACTGGTTTGGAACCTTAGCATTATCATGCATTTTAGTTAAACCTTTTAATTTCAGGGCAGATTTCACACGCCTGATTGTACGTCGCCCAACCAAGGAGAGCCTTTAGTGAATCCCTTCCCCCACTCTGCTGCCACACTCCCCATTTTGCTCGGCCTGAGCCTGTCATTTTCTGTTGTTGCAGCAGACAAAACATCGAGCCTGCAATATCAGACCTGGGCCCAAACCGCCGAAGAACTGCAGCGGGAAGATATGCTTGAGAAAAACCCCGCCAGCGTCATCCTCTGGGCCGGCTCGGCTTATGCCAAGGAGTACCATAGCCCCAGAGGGCACCACTTTGCCGTCGCCGATGTCAGTCACAGTCTGCGCAGTGGTGTTAGCCCCAAGGCTGGTGAAACAGCCCTGTCGGCCAGCTGTTGGACCTGCAAGACGCCGGATGCGCCCAGGCTGATGAAAGAGCTGGGCGTCGAAGGCTTCTCGGCCAAGAGCTTTGCCGAGCTGGGTCCGGAAATCCAAAACCCTGTGTACTGCTCCGATTGCCATACCCAGGGCTCAGCTGAACTGACACTGCCAAGACCTCATGCCCAGGACGCCATGGCCAAAGTGCACAAACCCTTTGGTGAACAAAATCAGTCGATGCAGCAATCACAGGTTTGCGGCCAATGCCATGTCACTTATTACTTCCAGCCTGAGCGTCAGGACAAGGTCAATATCCCCTGGATCTTCGGCAACAGCGCCGATGAGATAGAAAAGTATTATGACGCCCGGCAGTTTTTCGAGTGGGTGCACCCGGTATCGAGAACGCCGCTGGTGAAGGCGCGCCATCCCGAGTTTGAACACTGGAATCGCAGCGCCCACGCCAAGGCTGGTATCAGTTGTGTCACCTGTCATATGACCCAGGAAACCAGCTCCGACGGCAAACCTTTCACCAACCACAAGATAACCAACCATCTGCCGGACTTTGAAGCGGCCAATTGCAGCAGTTGTCACCAGAGCCAACAGCAAATTACCCAGCTGATTGCCGACAACAAGGCGCTGCTGGAAGCCAAGGCGCAGCAGTTACAGGAACTGCTTATCAAGGCCCATTATGAAGCCGGCGCCGCCTGGAAGGCAGGAGCCCAATGGCAACAGATAGGCTATGCCATCATGGGGATACGCCATGCACAGTGGCGCTGGGACTTTGCCATGTCATCCCACGGTATTCACGCCCACAACGCCAAAGAGGGTGAAGCCCTGCTGAACAAGGGCTTAGAGCAGATCCGCGCTGCCAGAGAGATATTGAGCAAGCTGAATGCCGACCTTGGCGTAACCCGAGTCGATTATCCGGACTACAGTACCAAGGCCAAGGCGCAGGCCGCCATAGGCGTAGAGCTGGAAAAACTGACCGAGGAGAAGCAAGCCTTTATCGAGACCGAAGTTAAAAAACATTGGTCCAAGGCTGCAAACTTCGGCTATTGAGCGGCAAGGTGAACAATAGCCGGGATGAGAGCCAAGCCTTAATCAAAACATGCAATTTTGATTGGAAATAAGCGGCGTTCAACAATAGCCGCGGTGGGAAATATGGCCGTTTACCAGGCGGGCACCAGCAGGCACTGTATTGTTCTTGCTGTGCTCTGGGCCCGCCTGTTTTTTTATCGCGTCCACTTTAGGAGCCAGCTGCAGCTGTCCAGTTAAAACTGCTGCAACTGGTTAAGGATTCGCTTTTCCGATATCGGATAGGCAGTGCCCAGACTCTGGGCAAAACAGCTGACCCTGTACTCTTCCAGCATCCAGCGCACCTCGGCCAGCGCCTCCGGTACCGCCTGGCTGCGCGGCACCTTGGCAATCGCGGCCTTGAACTCTGTCTCGGCGTTGTGAATGCTGTGCAGGTGCAAACGGTCACGGTTGGGATCCACCGGCAGCTTGTCCAGGCGCAGCTCAATCGCCTTGAGATAGCGGATCAGATCGCCAAGACGCCGCCAACCGGAAGCTTCAACAAATCCCTTGAACACCAGGGCATCCAATTGGCTTTGAATATCACTCATGGCAAAAGCGATATCCAGGCTGATTTTGCCCTTGAGACGCTTACGGACCTTCTGGTGCAAGGTCAAAATCTGCTCCACCTTAAGGGCGATGGCCGCTGCGGTTTCATTGAGTTCGGCCCTGACAATCTCCTTGGCTTTGGCAAAGTCATCGGCGCTTCGGACATCCAACTGCTGCTCATCCAAAAGCTGCTGAATTGCCGCGGCAATAATGTCATCTATCAGTATCTGCACCTGGCCGAACGGATTGAAATACATCGCCAGTTTGGCCTTGTTGGGCAAGGCCTGCTGTAGATGTTTCACCGGCGATGGAATATTGATAAGCAGCAGCTTTCTCAGCCCTTGTCTGTGGTGGGAAAGCGCCTGCTGTTCGTCATCAAATAATTTGATGGAAACTGTATCGCCGGCATCCACCAAGGCGGGGAACGCCTTCACCTCATAGCTGCCTTTGCGGCTTTGATATTCTTTCGGCAGGTCGCCAAAGCTCCATTCGGTCAGGGCGTTTTGCTCTATGCCCTTGTCGGCAACCTTGCGTATCGCCTGGTTTACCTGCCCCTGCAATGATGCCTTGAGGCTGTCGAGATCCCGGCTCTGGGCCAAGAGCTTGCCCTTATCGTCTTCCACCTTGAAGTTCATCTTCAGATGGTCGGCAATGGCGTTGAGATCGAAATCCTCCGGATTGACACGGGTGCCACTCATTCTCAGCAGCTGTTTGCACAGGGAGGGCAACAAAGGCTGGGCAAAAGGTTCCATCGCCTGCACACAGGCGCGGGCATAATCCGGCGCCGGCACAAAATTGCGCCGCAGCGGTTTGGGCAAGGACTTGATCAGGGCAACACACTTCTCCTCCCTAAGCCCCGGTACCTGCCAGTCAAAATCGGTTTCATCCAACTGATTGAGCAGCGCCACCGGAATAAGCACAGAGACGCCGTCATCCTCGGCCGCCGGTTCAAAATGGTAACTCAGCTTGAGGCTGAGATTGCCCTGCTGCCAGCTGTCGGGGAAGTCCAATGCTGATACATGGGTGTCATCCCTTTGCATCAAGAGTTCGCGGCTGAAATTGAGCAGCTCAGGGGTCTCTCTCCTGGCCTGTTTCCACCAGGTGTTGAATTTGGGCTGGTTGTATATCCCTTGTGGAATGCGTTCATCGTAGAAGGCGAACAAGGCGTCTGTATCCACCAGAATGTCGCGCCGCCGCGACTTATGTTCGAGATCTTCCACCTCTTCGAGCAACGCCTGGTTGGCCTTGAAGAAGGCTTCATTGCAGCGCAGCTCACCCTCGGCCAGAGCCGAGCGAATAAAGATTTCCCGAGCCTTAACCGGCTCCAGCGGGCCAAACTGTACCCGGCGGCGGTTGACTATGGTGAGGCCATAGAGCACCTGATTTTCCAGGGCGATCACACTGCCCTGTTTGGCTTCGAAATGGGGCTCGTTGTGCTGCTTCTTGACCAGATGCGCCGCCAGAGACTCGAGCCATACAGGATCGATACGGGCGCAGGTACGGGCGAACAGGCGTGATGTTTCGGTAAGCTCGGCCGCCATAATCCACTTGGGGCCCTTCTTGGCCAGCGGCGAGCCGGGAAACACAAAGAAGCGCCGGTTGCGGGCCCCCAGATACTCGTTGTCTTTATCCTTGAAGCCGATATGGCTCAGCAGCCCCGAAAGCAGCGCCTGGTGCAGCGGCTCATATTCGGCGGCCTGACTGTTGAGGCGCCACTTGAGGTCGTGCACACTCTGACGCAGCTGGGCATAGAGATCCTGCCATTCGCGAATACGCAAATAGGCCAGATACTCGGCCTTCACCTGCTTGCGGAACTGACTCGATGACAGGCTCTTCTGTTGCTCTTTGAGGTACTGCCACAGATTGAGCCAGGCAACAAAGTCGGAGTCTTTGTCGGCAAAACGGCGATGGGCCTCATCGGCGGCCTGTTTCTTCTCATGTGGCCGCTCGCGGGGATCCTGAATCGATAACCCGGCGACAATCACCATCACCTCATGCAGACAACCCAGCTTATTGGCCTCAAGCACCATGCGGGCCAAGCGGGGATCGACCGGGATCTTCGCCAGATCGCGCCCGAGCGGGGTCAGTTTCAGCGCCCCTTTGTGCTTGCTCACCGCCTGCAACTCTTCGAGCAGCAAGAAACCGTCGCGGATATGGCGCGGATCCGGAGGCTGAATGAAGGGGAAGCCCTCAATGTCACCCAGGCCTATGGCCAACATCTGCAGGATCACGGATGCCAGGTTGGTACGCAGAATTTCAGGATCGGTAAACTCCGGCCGATTAATAAAGTCCTGTTCGTCATAGAGGCGAATACAGATCCCCGGCCCAACCCGGCCGCAACGTCCCTGGCGTTGATTGGCACTGGCCTGGGAGATGGGCTCAATCGGCAAACGCTGCACCTTGGTGCGATAGCTGTAGCGACTTATCCTGGCGGTACCCGGGTCGATAACATAGCGGATCCCGGGCACAGTCAGCGAGGTTTCGGCCACGTTGGTGGCCAATACAATGCGCCGCCCTGGATGCGACTTGAATACCTTGGACTGCTCGCCGTATGACAAACGGGCATAAAGCGGCAAGATCTCGGTATCGCGCAGGTTACGCTTTTTCAGCTGCTCGGCGGTATCGCGGATTTCGCGCTCGCCGTTCATGAAAATCAGAATGTCCCCCGGGCCTTCGCGACAGAGTTCATCGACGGCGGCAAAGATGCCGTCCATCAGATCCAAGTCGGCGTCGTCATCCTGCAACAGAGGGCGATAACGGGTTTCCACCGGATAGGTGCGGCCGGACACTTCCACCACGGGCGCATTGTCAAAATGCCTGGAAAAGCGCTCCACATCTATGGTGGCCGAGGTGATGATCAACTTGAGATCCGGGCGCTTTTGCAAAATTTGCTTCAGATAACCCAGAATAAAGTCGATGTTGAGACTGCGCTCATGGGCTTCGTCTATGATGAGGCAATCATACTGACTGAGCCATTTATCCGATGCCAGTTCTGCCAGCAGGATACCGTCTGTCATCAACTTGATATAGGAGTCCTGGGAAACCGCATCGGCGAAACGAACCTTAAAACCCACCGCCTGACCCAGCTCTGTCTTGAGTTCATCGGCAACCCGGCTGGCCACGCTGCGGGCCGCCAGCCGTCTGGGCTGAGTGTGGCCAATCAGACCACGGCTGCCAAGCCCTAAGTCGAGACAGATTTTGGGCAGCTGAGTGGTCTTGCCCGAGCCGGTCTCACCGGCCACTATCACCACCTGATGATTGATGATGGCCGAGGCGATTTCATCGCGCTTTTGTGACACCGGCAGCTCATCCGGATACTCGATGACAGGTCTGTCTGCCAGCCTTTGCTGCGCCCTTTCATAAGCCTGCAGCGCGGCTTCACTGAGCTCGGCGAGTTTTTGCTGTTTGGCTTCTGAGTCGGGGCTTTTTTTCAAGCGAAACAAGCTGCGGCGAATGCGCGTCGCATCGGCCTGAAAGCAGAGATCCAGATATTCGCGGGAGAGTGGGTGCAGCTTAGCGTTCAAAACCTGTGTCCATTGGGATCAAAAACGGCGATCCTAACAAGGATACGCCGTCTTGGGTATGCTTACTGACTGATAACGCCCAAATTTCAGTCAAATCAAGCGTTGTTGTCAGGCCGGAGTCAAATAACACTGCTGCATATAGATGTTCATGGCCTTGAGCACATTGGTACGGTTGATGGTTCCCACCACCCGGCCATCTTCCACCACTGGGTATATTTTCGGCTTCTGCCCCAGCATCTGCTCGGCCAGCTGCAATATGCTGTCATCCGGCCTGACCCAAAGAACATCGGCGCGCATACAGTCGCGCACCACGGCGGTCAGATCGCAGTGATAACTGCTCTTGAGCATGGCGGCCATACAGTCTTGCTGTGACAAAAAGCCCACCAGACTGCCGCCGGCATCCACCACGGGCGCCCCACCCTTATTGGCCTCAAGCAGTTTTTCCACCGCAGTGGCTATCGACATATCCGCCTTCAGCAACACAGGCTGACGGTCCATATGATCACGTATTTTTATCGAATCCATAGCTTTCCCCAAGTTCAAAACGGCTTCATTGTTCAGTGTAGCCAATATTTTGCCCTTGGGGTTCAAGGCAGCAGCGATTGCCTCAATCCAAAATTTTAGTTATCCCGCCAGATCATCACTTCCGCCGCTTGATTGCTCTTGCGCCAGGCACGGTACATACCTTCGGTGTTGAACGGTGTTGCCACATTGCCTCTTTGGTCAATGGCGATCACCCCGCCACTGCCGCCGGCTGAGATCAGCCGCTGATTGATCACTTCATCGGCGGCCTGCAAAATCGATTTTTGCTGATACTTGGCCCTGGCGCAGATATCGCCGGCCACATGGAAACGGATAAAGTACTCACCGTGGCCGGTCGCCGAAACGGCGCAGACACCGTTCTCGGCATAAGTGCCGGCACCTATTACAGGTGAATCACCGATGCGGCCATAACGTTTGGCTGTCATGCCGCCGGTCGAGGTCCCGGCTGCCAGGTTGCCCTGCTTATCCAATGCCACTGCGCCAACGGTACCGAACTTGTAATCAAGATCCAGAGGACTAAGACGCGCCTGAAAGTCTTTATTGGCTTCGGCGGCGTTGATTTTGGCCTTGGCATCGAGAAGCTGCTGATAGCGCGCTTCGCTGTCAAAGCGATTGCCGGGCACCAGCTCCATTCCCAACGTCAGGGCGAACTCCTCGGCGCCCGCCCCCGAGAGCATCACATGCTCTGACTTGTCCATCACGGCTCTGGCGAGATCGATTGGATGACGTATATGTTTAACCCCGGCCACTGCACCGGCATTCATGCTCTTGCCGTCCATAATGGAGGCATCCAGTTCATGAGCACCATCAAAGGTATACACTGCGCCGACTCCGGCATTAAACAAGGGACTGTCTTCCAGCACTCTGATGGCAGCCTGCACCGCCTCCATGCTGGCGCCGCCCTTATCCAGCACCTTATAACCGGCATTGACGGCTTCAGTCAGCTTGTCGCGGTAGGCTTTTTGCTGCTCTTCAGTCAAGGCCGCCTTGGAAATAGTGCCGGCGCCACCATGAATGGCAATCGCAAAAGGAGCCTCGGCCGCCCAGGCCGGCAGCAACCCAGGTAACAGGAGTCCCAGGCTCAGGGCAAGAGTTTTTATTTTTGTTTTCATTGTATTGCTTCCATATTAACGACTGCTGCCTTTGTAACCATTTTATGCCTGGATGGCAATCTGTTACTTGCCTGAGCCAAGATCAGAGGCGACAATAGCAGCAATGTTACGCTAAGCAAAAGTTCTGATTTCCTTGACCAAATACAGTCGCTTTCCCGCGTATATCCTGAGTTTTGCGTCGATCATGCTGGCAAGCCCCCAGGTAGTGGCCGCCGATGATCCTCTGCTTAATCTCCGCATTGAAGGGGTTTCGGGCGAGCTTGAGAAAAATATCCGCGCACACTTGGGCAACTTTCCGGAGTCCAAGGTGCAGCGCCGTGCCTATCTATTTAATGTCAGCGACAGCGTTGAGGCCGCGCTGGAATCCATGGGTTATTACCATGGCAAGCTGGAACAAGAGCTCAAGGAAAGCGAACAAGGGCCGTGGGAGCTCAAGCTCACTATCACTCCGGGAGAAGTTACCCGTCTGCAGTGGGTCGATATCCGCCTCGAAGGCGAAGTACTCAACGACCCCTGGATCAACCGCTGGCTCAGCCAGGTCAAGGTCAAACCCGGCGATCCCCTCAATCACGGCGATTATGAACAGATAAAGTCGCAGCTTATTTCGCTGGCGCTGGCCCGGGGCTATTTTGATGGCCATTATCAAAAATCAGAGATCCGCGTTAATCGCGATCTCAATCTGGCACAGTTCAACCTGTATTTTGACTCGGGCAAGCGTTATCAATTTGGCGAAGTGAGCTTTGAAGGCCACAGCCTGCAGCCGCAGTTGCTCGATGACTTGTTGCCATTCAAGCCCGGCGCGCCCTACAGTACCCGCAAGCTCACACGGCTCAATCAGGAGCTGCTGGATACCGGCTATTTTGCCAATATCAAGGTGTTGCCCCAAATCGACAAGTTGACAGAAGACAGCATCCCGGTACGGGTCGAGTTGACCCCAAGACCGGATCACTCCATTGAGCTGGGTCTGGGTGCCGACATCGGCTCCAGCACAGACAGCAGCCTGGATCCCAGGGTCCGGGTGACCTGGCGCACCCCGCAGATAAACAGTTACGGCCATTCCCAGGAAACCAGCATAGAGTGGTCGAGAGACAGACCTAAATTCCTCTCTACCTATACTATTCCCCTGACTCATCCTTTGGATGATCAGCTCAAGATCCGCGTCGGTCTGCTGAGGGACAAATACGGCGTAACTCAGGACTATGTTCCTGAGGACAGGGACTTTAGCAATACAGGTCAGTTGGAATCAACCAAGAAGCTTCTCGGGGTTGGCCGCAGCAAACGCCTGCATAACGGTTGGCTGCTGAGCTACTCGCTGGAAGCGATTCAGGAAAGCTACACCCAGTCGGATATTGATTATGATCCTGGATTTTTGCTGTTTGGTACCACGCTGTCCAAGACCATACGCGGCGATAACAGCCTGGATCCCAAGTCGGGTTTCCGGCAACTTTACAGTATTGAATATGCCGATCCTTCACTGGGTTCAGAGATCCGCCTGACTCGGATGCAGGCCAAATTCAAATGGATTGAGACGTTCTTTGAAAAGCACAGATTTGTTTCCCGTCTCGATCTCGGGGTCAACCTGGCGGCCGAAGGCGATCTGGCCTTGATCCCGCCGTCGCTGCGTTACTTCGCCGGTGGCGATCAGAGTATTCGTGGTTACAGCTATCAGGAACTTGGGCCTCACTTGGATTACACCAATGATCAGGGCGGCCTTTCACGGGAAGTGGTCGGTGGCCGCTATCTGGCGGTCGGTAGCCTGGAGTATCAATACTACCTGACCCCAAGCTGGCGGCTGGGTACCTTTGTCGACGCAGGTAACGCCTTTGATGTCAGTCAATTTGAACCTGTGGTTTCCGTGGGCGGTGGTATTCACTGGATATCCCCCATAGGCCCCATCAAACTGGATGTGGGCTTTGGCCTGCACGAATCCGATGCCGAAGACAGGCCCTGGCGTATTCACCTGACCATGGGGACAGAATTATGAGCCAAGCCCCAATGCCACAGAAACCCAACCCAAGCAGCAAGCAAGTGGCGAAAAAGACGCGCCCCCTGTGGCTCAAGTCCTTGAGGTGGTTCACCCGCACACTTTTGTATATCCCGCTCGGCTTGCTGGTGCTGTTGGCACTCTTGCTGGGCACGGCACCCGGGAGCCATTTAGCGGTATTTCTTGCCAGTGCTCTGGTGCCGGATCTTGAACTGGAATATGCTTCCGGCACCCTGAACCGGGAGCTGCAACTCAAACAGGTACACTGGCAGATGGACGGCATCAGTGTCGATGCAGATGCCGTTACCCTTGCCTGGCAGCCTGCCTGCCTTTTGCAAAAGCAGTTATGTGTCGACGCCCTGGTGTTGACAACGACCCGGGTCGACATAGACACCCAGGCCTTAGCCTCAGATTCAGCCTCTGAAGAAGAAGCGCCAAGCTCGGGAGAACTGGTACTGCCCTTTGGCATCAGCCTGAAGCGAGCAAGCCTCACGGATATTCAAGTGCGGGTCGATGAGATGCATTTTGATGCTGCGGCATTGAATACAGCAGCCAATTGGCAGGAAAGTGGTTTGCAGATCATCCAGCTTGAAAGTCGCGGACTCAGCGTGCTGATCCCTGAGGCTAATGCGGCAGAAGCGCAAGCGACAGACAAAAACAAATCAGCCGCAGTGGCCAAGCAACAAAAAGCGGCACCAAAGAGTGAGACTGATGAATGGGCGCTGGCGCAGATGCCAAACGTTGCCATGCCCTTCCCCATTTATTTAAAGCATGCCGAGCTAAAGGACTCACGCCTGCAGATCATGGGGCGGGATGACAGGTTTGAGGAACTGCGTCTCAGCGCCAGCTACATCGGCGCCGAGCTGCGAGTCAACGAGTTTTATGCCAAACACACAGATGCCAGTCTGTCGCTGGAAGGTGAACTGACTCTGGATAAACATTGGCCCATGGCACTGACGGTACAACTGGAGTTACAGCGTTTACCTGAACTACCGGGACTCGAGCAGCAACAGCTGGATCTCGCCCTCAAGGGAGATTTCAGCGACTTGCAACTCAAGGCCAAACTCAGTGGCGAGCAGAGCCTGGCACTCAATGCCAGCGTCAATCTCGCCAACCCGGAACTGCCCTATTCAGTGAACATCTCAGAAGGGGAACTGCATTGGCCCTTTGATCTGGCTCAGTACAGTGTCAGCGAACTGGCGTTGGAAAGCCGCGGCAGCCTCAAGCAACAGGCCGCCAGTGTGGTCGCTCAGATAAGCACTCCCTTCTACCCTGAGCTCAGCCTCAATACCCGCCTGGCGCATCAAGGCCAAAGGCTCAAGATTGAAGAGTTCAGCAGTGACAGTAGCGCCGGTAAACTTGTACTCCAGGGTACGCTGGATTACGCCGATGGCATCGCCTGGGATGCAAATCTTGCGCTTTCACACTTCAACAGCGGCGCGATAACCCTGCCTTCTACCGAAAAAGCTGCGAAGGAAAAAGACCCAAATAGCCAAGTTGCCCACAACAAGCGCAAGAGTGACAACGAGGCAGCAAGTGCACAAAGCCAAGCAGACGAGGGCAAATCTGAAGAAAGTCTGGCGGAAGATACGCCGGTGATCCCGTCCAGCGATATCAGCGGACAGCTGGCCAGCAGTGGTCGCTGGCAGGATAGCAAGTGGCGAGTGAGTCTGAAGCAGACCCAACTTCAGGGCTCATTGGACCGCCTACCCTTTGAACTGACAGGCGATCTGGATATAGATGATTCGCTTGAGCTCAGCAGCCAGGGATTATCGCTGCGGGCGCTCAATACCCGCCTGGACCTGTCAGGCAGCGCCAAAGAGCAATGGGCTCTCAGTGCCACGCTGGACGTGCCCGATTTCAATCTCTGGCATCCTGACGCTTTCGGTGCTTTGACGGCAGATATCCAGGTGGTGGGCGATGCCAAACACCCGCAGGTACAGCTCAAGGCCAATACCCAGAGCATCAGATTTGGCGATCTCAAACTCAGCGGCAGTCAACTCAAGGCGCTCTATGCACCGCTGGATCTGCATGAGTTTGCCCTGTCGCTGAAGACAGGTGAATTTGACGGCGCAGGTATTCATCTTGATGGCATCACTCTCAGAGCCAAAGGTAATGAACAGCAACAGAAACTGGGGCTGGAAACCGAGGGCGATCTGCAGCTGGATACTGCCATCCACAGCAAGCTGGATCTCGCCAAACAAAAGGCCAAGGTGGAACTCAGCAAATTCAACTTGGGATCCGTTCTGGGGCTGTGGCAGCTTGAACAAACAGTGTCACTGGACTGGGATCTCAAGCAGAACCGTGGTGAACTCAGTGGCTTTTGTTTGAGTCACCCATCCAGCAGACTCTGCCTGACCGATAATGTCAGCCTCAGTGACAAGGGTGAAGCCAAGTTGCATTATCAGGGGCAACCCGGGCAACTGCTCGCCAAGCTGTTACCCGAGCAGTTCAGCTGGCAGGGTGATGCCTTGATGGATGCCGCCATCGTCTGGAAACCCGGCGCGCGTCCGCAGGGTAAGCTCGACTTCCAGTTGGCTCCTGGGAAAGTCAGCCTTAAACGCAAACAGCAAGCCAGTGCCAGCGTCGACTATCAGGCGTTGAAACTCAACGCCACCCTGGATGATGATGCGCTGAGAAGCCATATTCTGTTCAATTCCGATGCCCTCGCCCGCTGGGAAAGCCAGCTGGATATCAAGGTCACTCCGGATCGCAGCCTCAGTGGTTACGTCAATATTGAAAAAATCAATCTACAACTGCTTGGCCAGTTCATGCCACAACTTGAAACCATTGAGGGTTTACTCGGCGCCAACCTGAAGTTGGATGGCAGCCTCAACAACCCAGAGCTCAGTGGTCAACTTAACCTACGCGATGGAGCCCTGGCCAGTACAGTCAACCCCACTAGACTGGAGCAGATATCACTGGATATGGCCTTTGCCGGCCAAACCGCCGAGCTCCAGGGCCAGTGGATGATGGGCAGCGGCCAGGCGAACCTCAGCGGTCAACTGCGTTGGCCTGAAGGACAATTCAGCGGTGATATCCAGCTCAAGGGACAAGAACTCGGTGTCATTCAACCACCACTGGCAATTGTCAATGTCAGCCCGGATATTCAACTGCATTTCAGCCCGGACGCGCTCGATATCAAGGGTGAGGTCAAGGTGCCCTCCGGCAATATCAAGGTGGTGCAACTGCCGGCCGGAGGGGTGAGCGTATCATCCGATGTGGTATTCAGCGACTCTATTTCCGAGCAGGAGGCCAAGGCATCCTCCATGGCCTTGAGCGCCGATCTGAATATTGATGTCGGTGATAAGCTGGCTATCGATGGTATGGGTCTCAAAGGGATGTTGGTGGGTACCTTACGGATGCAGCAATCGCCGCAGAAGCCGCCGCAACTCTTTGGTGATATCAAGGTAGTTAACGGCAGCTATAAATTCATGGGGCAGACGCTGAAAATTGCCACAGGTGCGGTGCAGTTTGTTGGGCCTATGCAGATCCCCAACCTCAATATCGAGGCTATTCGGGAGATCCGCGATGAAGATGTCACCGCCGGGGTACGTATTACAGGCACTCCCAACAAACCGATAGTGACCCTGTTTTCCAACCCCGCCAAGGAGCAGGCCGAAATCCTCTCCTATATTGTCCAGGGTAAAGGTTTTGGCTCCGGCAATGAGCAGAACAACTCACTGATGATGGGCGCAGCGCTGTCGCTGAGCTCCCAGGTCGATGGTGGCGCCATTTCCAGCCTGGGCGACACGGCGGCCGGCCTGGTAGAGATGTTTGGCTTCTCCAATGTGCAGTTGGATACCAATGATGATGGTAAAGTCGCCATCAGCGGCTATATTGGCAAAGATTTGATGATCAAATATGGTGTCGGTGTATTCAATCCGGGTTATGAAATGACGGTACGCTACTATCTGTTGTCGCAGCTCTACCTGGAAAGCGTATCCGGCACTCTGGGCCAGTCACTGGATATCTACTACAGCTTTGATCTTTAACTCATGGTAGCGGATGTCTGCCTTGCGGGCATCCGCTACTTATCCCATCCGGCCTGGACATAAAATGCGACTTAAAGCCTAATTAGCTGTCCCTGCAGCTCAAAATGCAGACATAAAAAAAGCGCCCTGAGGGCGCTTTTCAACATCCAATTATCGATTAAGCGTAAACGAAGTCTACGTGCTCGATCATTGGCTTGAACGCGTGACGCTGCATAGCCTGAGCGCGTACTTTAACTTCTTTACCGTCCAGAACTATGGTCAGATCGCTGGTGTAGAAGTCATCGTTGGTTTGGATGTTGATGATATCTTTGTGCTCGAACACAATAGCAACGGCTTCTTTGCCGGCGCCATAGATAACGGCTGGAACTTTCCCGTCACGACGCAGGCGGCGGCTCGAACCTTTCCCAATCTCAGTGCGGGTTTGTGCTGGAATAGTGTAAGACATAATAATACTCTTTTGATAGTCAATAACTGGCCACTATTTTCGACCAATAGCGGCCTTCATATAAAGCGGGCGAATACTAGCACAGAGGTAACTGAGCCGACAAGCTGATTTACCCTTTACAGGTAAAAGTGAAGTCAATTTCTCTCTCCCGCTGTTGCTCATCTGTAACATCTGTAATCATTAAGAAAAGCCATTGCTTAGCAGAGGTTTTACCCTGATCGAGATCACAATTTTTCCATCGCCCTGCTGCTACCCTGCTTTCAGTAATCTGGTTTTATTACATGAAGCAGGCCGATGAACGCCAATCTGCAGCAACTGATACGGGATGATAGCCTGTGCTATAAACTGGCAGCGGAACTCCATTACCTGATCGAACATGCTCCGTTTCAACAGGAGAAGCTCGACCTGATTTTATTGGAGTTTCTCGCCTGTAATCAGCAGAAAAGCGGCCATCTGTTACATTTGATGCGTGCCTGCAACTGCCCGGATCTTATCGAGCAATTGAGCTCAGACGCTCTCTTTTATGACAGACTCAACACCTTGGTCGCCGACTGGCAGCAAACCCGCGAGCTGTTACGTCTCAGATTGCAGTTCAGCGAGCTGATGGCTCTATTGGAAGATAGAAAACCCCGCGAACAGGGCTTTATCCGCAGGGCAGAAACCAATCTCTCTGTGCCGGAAAAACCTACCAGCTGCGCACCGGCCCGCAGTCAACGTGGACAAATCCCGACTTCGGATAATAGCCGACTCCCCCTAGTTTTAATGACAGGGCAGCCTCACGCAAAGTCTCAAGCTTAACTCCGGGGATCGCGATATCCATTGCCATACCCCGCATATGGTAACTCTTCTTGGCTACGCCGTTACTCTTGCCGGCCAGCATGGCGTTGGTTTTAGGCGAGCGATAACCTGAAATCACATGGATCTCTTCAGAAACCGACAATGTCTGCTGCAGGTTGAACAGGAGATCGAACAGGCGTTTATCCATAGGGGCCGCCAAATTCAGCCGATGATCTCTCAGCAGATGGCTGAACTGCGACAGAGTGTTACTCTGATAATGACCGTCTTTCCAATAAGTCCCATCGCCACGCTCCCCTGTATGCCGGTTATAAAAACTCAGATATCGACTACCTTTAGTAGACCGACTCGCCATCGCTTTTGAAGGAAGCATAGAAACCATTGCCGCGCCGCCAAGGCCCATCAACAACTGCCTACGGGCAGGACATACTACTGACACTTATTCACCTTGCACAAAAAACAACCACAAGGCGGCAAATTATACGGGATTAACGCCAAGGTCAAGCGCCGATTTAGAGGCAGCGCCGCGGCCTTTTGAGATGAACTAGACAGAAATCGAGATAATTCCTTGCACCACATTAAGTTAGTAAAGCTTGGGTTCGGCGTCCCAAAGATACTGTTTATCAAGGACGCAGCAAATGCTCCTCACTTCCCTGATGCTGCTCTGCCTTGTGGGCCAATTCAGTATTCCTTATCGTCTGCGCCTCAAGTGCCACCTTAACTCCCGGGCTCAATTGATAGATGTCGCTGCGAAATTGCGCTCTTTCCCGCTCATCCATCCACGCAGTCCAATAAACCAGATGAACAGGCAGGCGCTGCTCAAAGGCAAACCATTGAGTGGTTTGATAGTCACTTTGCATCCGCTGCCAGGTTCTCTTGTCCCGCACCAGATTATTGGCCATCCAGGACGCCAACTCTTCCACCTTGTCGACCCGGATACAACCGGAAGACAGGGCTCGATTGGCTTTGGTAAACAGATGCTTGTCCGGTGTGTCATGCAGATAAACATTAAAGCCATTGCTGAAATGGAACTTATAGCGTCCCAAGGCATTATCGGCGCCCGGTTGCTGTACCAAACGATAAGGGAAACGGCCACTCGCCTCTTTTTGCCAGGCTGCGGCGCTTTCTTCCACTCTATTGCCCTGATAGTCATAAACATTGAAATGCCGCTGCTGCAGATATTCACCATCCTTGCGGATCTGCGGCAGTAAGTCGCGCCTCAGTATACCCCTTGGCACAGTCCAGGTAGGATTTAAAACGATATTGGATACCTCACTGCTGAGCAGTGGTGTTTGCCGATAGGGTTTGCCGACTATGACCCGGGAGCGTAACTGCACCTGGTTGTCATCCACCAGAGTCAACTCAAACGCCGGGATATTCACCAACAGATAGCGCTTTCCCAATTGCTGCTTGTAGACGGTGCGGGCGACGAAGTTGCCGGCCAGCATGCGGGCACGTTGCAATGGTTCAGTATTGAGCCAACGCAGCGTATCAGGGCCTATGATGGCATCGGTTTTAAGCCCATGACGGGATTGAAACGCTTCTACCGCCGAGGCCAGCTGCGGTGAATAAACCTTGTTGTCGCCCGGCTCGCTGCTGAGATCGCCAAGCCAATATAGACGCTTCGCAATTGTTGGGAGCAGCAGATGACTGTCGCCAGGGCGCAGCCAACCACCGGGATCCAACCTGGGCCATTGATGCCGCTCAGCGAGCCAAATGAGATAGCGGATCCGGCTGCTGGTTGCCAGATAGTCGTCTTCCTGAGGCTCCAGCGCCAGCGCCCGGCTGAGCGAATTGGCGTCAAGGGGTAGCGTGTTGAAGGCCAAAGGAACGCCACGACGCTTCCAGAAGGCTGCAATATCCTGTTCAATCCCCTCACGCAACTCCAGTTGAAGGTTAAGATCGCCGCGGCTCATGGAACGTAAATCATCGGCAAACTCCTGCCCTTCAGGCAGCAGAGCCAGCAACTGCAGCTGATTATTCAGGATCCTGATAGCGGCATCATCGGCTTTAACTGCATATGCCGCGCCGCTGAGGAGCAGAATGATCAGTAAAGGCATTAACACGCGCTTTGTCATATCGGCCTCCCGGGACATAAGCTCAATTATGGCAAATATGCGCCGTGATTCGATGATATTTTGCTGACAATTGGCTGAACGACCCTCGATTAACATAATACATTGGCAAGTCAATGATTATTAGCGATTGATAATTAACCACTTATTAGCACAAGCCTGTGATCATGGAGATTATTCTGATATAAAATCCTGCCAAAGCAGTAACAGGCAATATAATGAACAGACAAATGCTCATTCGGCAGATGGCCGAAAGACAACAGATCTCAAAGGCTCAAGCCAAAGTGCAACTGCAGCATATTCTGGCTAGCCTTACCCAGGCACTCAGTGAAGGCGAGAAGGTTTATCTGCCGCAGTTTGGCACTTTCGAGCTCAGATACCACCTTCCCCGCAACGGCCGTAACCCACAAACCGGTGAACCTTTGGAGATTGCCGGCAGCAATCAGCCTAGCTTTAAGGCTTCCCCTTCGCTGAAACAGGCTCTGCAGCCAGAGTAATACGTTCTCGGGGCAGGCTCTCTGCCCCCTGCATCAATAGTCATGCTTGTTGCTGGCCAAAGATATCAATACTGACGCTTGTATCTGACAGTTGAACCGGGATTTGATGTGATAAAAGTCAGCAGCTATTAACGAACGTAAACTTGGTATGAAAACAAGGGCTAAGTTTGCTTCTAGTGACTTTAAGGGAATTCAATTTAGGGGGATTAAATTTGGAGGCGCGACCCGGAGTCGAACCGAGATCGACGGATTTGCAATCCGCAGCATAGCCATTCTGCCATCGCGCCTTTTTGGGGTCACAGCATTGAGGTGCTGTGTGAGATTGGAGCGACATATCGGGTTCGAACCGATGACCTGTACCTTGGCAAGGTACCGCTCTACCAACTGAGCTAATGTCGCATCACTTTTCTTGCTTCGTTTTGTATTCAGAGCCAGCCCTGACTACGGATTGGCATTCTACGCTTTTAACCCCGACTGTCAACGAAGAATTAGTGCTTAACTGTTTGCTTGGACACTAAATAATCTTATCGAAACATTATTGTGCAATCGGGCACAAACTAGCACCGTTTAACCTGCTATCAGATCCTTCCAGGCGGCCTTGATATAACTGATCATCGACCAGAAGGTCAGGAAAGCCGCCACATACAGCAAGGCATAGGCGGTATAGATCATCCAGTCGCCCTGCTTCCAGATAAGGCCAATAATTGCCACCATCTGGGCTGCCGTCTTATACTTGCCAATCCAGGATACCGCCACAGCGCCGCGTTTACCTATCTCGGCCATCCACTCACGCAGCGCCGATATCACCAGCTCACGCCCTATCATAAACAGCGCCGGCAAGGTCAGCCAGATGGTGTTGTAGTCTTCAACCAGCAGCACCAGGGCCGTGGTCACCATCAGCTTATCGGCCACAGGATCCAAGAAGGCACCAAAACGAGTGGACTGCTCCAGTTTACGGGCCGCATACCCATCCAAGGCGTCGGTAATGGCTGCAAGCCAGAAAACAAATGCAGCCATGAACGGCGCCCAACTGTACGGTAAGTAAAATACCAGAACAAAAACAGGCAGTAAGAACAGCCTAAACCAGGTAAGGGCGATGGGTATATTAAACGGCATGATAAAACCAAATAATCAAAAGCAGCGCCAATCTTGCCTGATTTTTACTACCCCCGCAATGCATCGTGTATCGTTTGAGCCATTTCTGGACTAATCCCGGGCACTTTTGCCAATTCCGCCACACTTGCCCCCTTCACCTGTTGTAATCCCCCCAGATATTGCAGCAAAGCCTTGCGTCTTTTCGGGCCAATCCCCGGGATAGACTCAAGGCTTGAGGTGTTGCGGGTCTTTTGGCGTTTATTTCTATGACCGGTAATCGCAAACCTGTGGGATTCATCACGAATATGTTGAATAAGATGCAGCGCCGGTGAGTCATCCGGCAGTGAAAAGCTCTCTTCGGTATCACCGAAGATCAGGGTTTCCAACCCGGGTTTGCGGCTTTCACCTTTGGCGACCCCAATAAGTGTAGGTACGGCCTCTATGCCGACAAACTTTTCGTTGACCACTTCCTGGGCCATTCTGAGTTGCCCAAGGCCGCCATCGATAAAGACAATATCCGGGATCTTGCCCTGTGCATTGACTTTATCAAACCTGCGAGTCAAGGCCTGCTTCATCGCCGCATAATCATCACCGGGAGTAATGCCCTTGATGTTGTAGCGCCGATATTCGCTCTTGTCCGGCCCTTCACGATTGAACACCACGCAGGAGGCCACAGTGCTCTCCCCCATGGTATGACTGATATCGAAGCACTCCATACGTTTAATCGGGGTGCTTTGTTCAAGCGCCTCTTCAAGCAGCAGGAATCTCTGCTCCACCGTATTGCGGTGGGCCAGCTTGGTATTGACGGCATTGGTAGCATTGGTCTTGGCCAGGCGCAGATAACCGGCTCTGTCCCCCCTGACCCGAGTGCGGATGGCCACTTTCTTGTTCAGTGCGTCCATTAACACCTGCTCCAGCTCTTCCAGCTCCTCATAGCCGTCACTCAGGAGAATTTCCCGCGGGATAGTACGCTGAATATCGACATTGAGATAAAACTGCAGCATAAAGGCTCTGAGTACCTCAGCCATTTCGGTCTGCGCCGGCACGCTGGGATAGTAGCTGCGGCTACCGAAAATCTTGCCCTCGCGAATAAACAACAGGTGGAAACAGGCCACCCCTGAGGCGTAGTGCACCCCAATAACATCAAGATCACCATGGCTGGATGACACTTCCTGCTGCTCGGCCACTCGTCTGAGCGCCATGATCTGATCCCGATAGCGGGCCGCCTGCTCGTAGGCCATGGACTCGGCCGCCTGCTCCATTTTCTTGACCAAGGCGCTGAGCACCTGCTGATCCTTGCCCTTGAGAAACAGGGTCGCCAACTTGACCTGCTCCAGATATTCCTCGTCCGAGACCTTGCCGACACAAGGGGCGCTGCAACGCTTGAGCTGGTACTGCAAACAGGGACGCGAGCGCGCCTTGTAGTAGAGATCGTCACATTGACGAATAGGAAACAGTTTCTGCATCAAATGCAGGCTTTCACGCACCGCACCGCCATTGGGATAAGGCCCGAAATACTGCCCCTTCTCCCGTTGCGGCCCCCTGTGGTAAGCAAGCCTGGGGTGCCTGTGCTGGCTCAGCAAAATAAAGGGGTAAGACTTGTCATCCCTGAGCAGCACATTGTATTTCGGCAAGTACTGCTTGATGTAATCGTTTTCCAGGATCAGTGCTTCGGTTTCACTGTGAGTCAGTGTCACATCGATATTGGCGATATGGGACACCAGCGCCTGAGTCTTCACATTGGGCAGATTCTTGCGAAAATAAGACGAGAGCCGTTTCTTGAGATCTTTGGCCTTGCCCACGTAAATCACGCTACCGCCGCTGTCGTACATACGATAGACGCCCGGCGCTGAGGTCAGATTTTTAAGAAAAAGCTTGGGATTGAATTCCTGCGGCATGAACCCACTCTATGAATAACGGCTGAAGAGATAAAGATTTCAGGGACAGAAAACAACAAAGAAAGAGGGAGCCATGGCTCCCTGTGTAAATCAGAACTGCCCGGTGTCGAGCATTTTATACCGAATCGCCAATCGGGTCAGCTCCACATCGCCGCTGATCCCCAGTTTGGCAAACAAGCGATAACGGTAGCTGTTAACCGTCTTGGGGCTGAGATTCAGCTGCTCGGAGATATCATTGACCTTCTCACCATTGGTGATCATCATCATGATCTGCAATTCCCGCTCAGACAGCGACTTGAAGGGGTTTTCATCAGTCTGATCAAACTGACTCAAGGCCATCTGCTGGGCAATTTCCGGTGACAGATATCGCTGCCCGTGAGCGACCTGCCGAATGGCTTGGATCACCTCCGGCGGCTTGGCTCCCTTGGTCAAATAACCGGAAGCACCGGCCTGCATCACCTTGGTCGGGAAAGGGTCCTCTGAGTGAATAGTCAATACTATGATTCTGGCATGAGGTTGGTAACGCAGAATTTTACGGGTGGCCTCAAGCCCCCCTATTCCGGGCATATTCATATCCATCAAAATCACATCGGCTTCATTCTGCCTGCTCCACTGCACAGCAGCTTCGCCATCACCTGCTTCCCCTACAACTTTAATGCCTTTCTCATCTTCGAGGATCCGGCGGATCCCGGTTCTGACCAACTCATGGTCATCCACCAAATATACGGATATCAACTTCAACCCACCTTATTATTGTCGGCCTTTTCGTGTAGCCCTGATTCTTCGAAGCCTTTGGGATAATTTAGCCCATCTGCCGACAATAGAAAAGCTCAAGTTAACTTTATGATTATAAAAGAAACTCATTCTTATGTTGACTTGGATAAGGGATAAAGTGCAACAATCTTCCCTTTTGTTGCATAAAAATTCTCTTGCCAAGGCAATAAAATGCCAAAATCAGTGCAACAATGCCTTGGCCGAAAGACAAATAGGTTCTGGTCGACATTGAGCCGGTTAGGATTCAACCAACATATGTAAGTTCCGGCCAACCCGTTTCAGATCTCTCAGGGCCGCCGCTTCTGTAGCCATACGCAGCGGCCTTTGCGGAATTTTGATGGTATTGTGCAAAATATCCATGTCATCGCGCTGGGTATGGGTAAATTCGATAGTGCCATAGGGTGTCTTGAAAACTCCCTTTCGACCTGTGGTCATCACGGTAATGTAGCTGATAGGGATCTGCGAAATCGCACCGTATTCAGACAGGGCCGATTCCAGCGAAACATAGTTATACTCACCGCGCCGCAGTGCACAGGCGATATGCTCTACCGCGTAACTATCTCGCCGGCTCAGTGCAAACAGGTATACGCCGCGGCAGGGCCTTTCCAGGATCCCCTGCTTTATCAACCTAGGCAGGCTCTGCTTAAACGCTTCTGCCGTATCATCAAAAAATAGCCGCCTGAGATTCCCCTTGGTATAAACATAAATACCTTTACGATCAAAACTGTGCAGCCGTTGCAAAGCAGTACTGATATCCATAATCCAATCAAGTAGACATAAAAGTGCTTAATAGCATACCTAAATGTCCACTTAAAGCTATTGGAGCGAGATGACCTCTCTGTCTGAATTGAGAGGAAAATTTATGGACTTGAAACTGTGTAGGCGAGCTCTAACACAGAACTGATTTTCCCAGTAGCAATCATTAAAACTGGGACACGGAAAAGCCCGCTTATTTGCACAAGCGGGTCTCTCAGAATAAGGCAGAGGTACAGAGATTTAAATCCTGCATAACGGCGCTATAAACCCAGCAATCCGCTAACCGATACCAGGCTAATCGCTATTATCAAAACCAAGATATGAAAAAGCCCGCCTGTTCACACAAGCGGGCTTCTCTGAATATGGCGGAGGAGCAGGGATTTGAACCCTGGATGGGCTATAAACCCATGCCGGTTTTCAAGACCGGTGCATTCAACCACTCTGCCACCCCTCCGGAACGACGCAAATAATATATCCAACAAAAAAGCGTGTAAACCTTTAATAAATCATTTTATTCCAACTGCTTATTCGTTAAACAAAGCGGCTTTTAGTTGAGCATTTCAGAACTATAAACTGTCCCAACCCCGTCAGATAGATCTGAGTATCGTTGATGTAGTCGTTGGACAAACAAGTGGATTGCCTACTCTATTGGCGACTTTAAGTCTATGACTGGCATAGGAACGGAAATACGAAAGGCCCACCTTTTTGCACAAGCGAGCCTATCTGAATATGCTAAAAGGAGCAAGGAGTTGAACCCTGCATAATGGCGCTATAAACCCTCAATACTCTAAGTGGTACCTAGCCAATAGCAATCATCAAAACCAAGTACGAAAAAGCCCGCCTGTTTGCACAAGTGAGCCTCTCTGAATGTGGCGGAAGTGCAGGGATTTGAACCCTGCATGACGGCGCTATAAACCCAGTAATCCTCTAAGTGGTACCTGGCCAATAGCAATCATCAAAACCAAATACGAAAAGGCCCGCCTGTTTGCACAAGCGGGCCTATCTGAATGTGGCGAAGGTGCAGGGATTTGAACCCTGCATAACGGCGCTATAAACCCAGCAATACTCTAAGTGGTACCTGGCCAGTAGCAATCATCAAAACCAAATATGAAAAAGCCCGCCTGTTTGCACAAGCGGGCTTCTCTGAATATGGCGGAGGAGCAGGGATTTGAACCCTGCATAACGGCGCTATAAACCCAGCAATACTCCAAGTGGTACCTGGCCAATAGCAATCATCAAAACTCAGATACGAAAAAGCCCGCCTGTTTGCACAAGCGGGCTTCTCTGAATATGGCGGAGGAGCAGGGATTTGAACCCTGGATGGGCTATAAACCCATGCCGGTTTTCAAGACCGGTGCATTCAACCACTCTGCCACCCCTCCGGAACGGCGCAAATATTATAAGCTCACTAAGCCGTTGTAAACCCTTATTTCTAAAAATATGTTCATATGCCTAAATCTCAGCCATCCGAAGGATTCAAACGGAACTCATATCGAACAATAAAAGCCGCTCCAGAATGGAGATTTACCATGCCGCTCCGTCACCCCTGTGGTAAAATCAGCTTATCTTTAAATGACTTTGAGCCACAATGAAGCCTAGCTTGATCCCGGCCGGGGCCCTTACCCCTCAATACTCCAATCTGCAGCTTCCCACATCGAGCCAACTGACAGATCTATTACTTGGACAGGAAAGAGTCATAGACGCCTTTGGTCTGCTGCAAACCTTATCAGGACAACAGCTCTTCCTGGCAGACTTCCAGGGTATCCACCGCACTTGGCTGTTTGAAGCCCTGAGCGCCCAAAGCAAAATGCCAATGCAATATTTAAGCGGTCGCATCACCCGGGCGCAGCTACTCGGCTATCCGGATAGTCAACCATCAAGGCAACCGGGTGCCCTCGCAAAGCCCGGACTACTTTTTATCTGCGCCGAGTCCTTGTGGAAACGTGAGCCTTTATGGGAGCTATTGTTGGATGCCATCGAAAAAGGTGGCTTCGAGCTTCAGGGACAATGGCAGCCACTGCAAGCCAAAGTTGTATTGGTGGGCTCGAGTCTGCTCTACAGCGAGCTCAGGTACCATGAGCGCAGATTCAGCGAGTTGTTCGCCCTGCTTGGCGAGCTGGTATTTGAAATTGATTTGCAAAAGGTTACTGTCAATGCCTATGTAGCCTGGCTGGCAGAGCTGGCCAAGCTCAGTCATTGTCAACTGACCGAGTCGGCCTTACTGCCTCTGCTCAGGTACAGCAGTCGCCTGACAGAGCATCAGCAGCGCTTGAGCCTCGCCAGCGCAGATTTGGCACAAGTGTTCGCTGAAGCTGCTTTTTACAGCCAGGGGCAAGCGCTTGATGCCCACGCCATTGAACATGCCCTGGCACAACGTCAGCAGCGACATAACGCCCAAGAACAGCAGTCGGCACAAAATCTTGATGACGCCTTCATCTATTTGCCAACTGAGGGTGCTATGGTGGGGCAAATCAATGGCCTGACAGTGATAGACACCTTGGATTATTGCTACGGCGAGCCGGCCAGGATCACGGCATCAGTGCATTATGGTGATGGTGAAGTGGCCGACATTGAGCGGAAATCTGAGTTGGCGGGCAATATCCACGCCAAGGGAATGATGATCCTGTCCGCATGTCTCTATCGGGTATTTGGCCGCGACGCGCCCTTGCACCTCAATGCCAATATTGTATTTGAGCAGTCCTATCAGGAGATTGACGGTGACAGTGCCTCCTTGGCCGAATATTGCAGCCTGATCTCGGCGATAACCGAACAGCCGATAGACCAAGGGCTGGCTGTAACAGGTGCGCTTGATCAGTTCGGCAACGTACAGGCCATCGGCGGTGTCAACGAGAAGATTGAGGGTTTCTTCAAGCTCTGTGCCAGGCGTGGCTTGACCGGCAGCCAAGGGGTGATTATGCCCAAGTCCAATGTGCAGCAACTCAACCTGGCACCCGAGATCATAGCGGCGGTAGAGCAAGGTCAATTTCTGCTCTACGAAATCACTCATGTCGACCAAGCTGTCACTCTGTTGATGGGGATAGAGGCCGGGGAAGCAGACGAAGACAACAACTTCCCCGAAGACACTTTATACGGCATGGTGCAACAACGACTGGACAAGTTGGCAGGCAATCTTGATGAAGAACCGGGCTATTTTGCGAGCTTGCTGGCAAGATTGCCATTTTTTCGCCAATAAGTAGCTGATCGGAGTTGTTTGGCTTACACCTGTTCGCTAATCTTGGCGGCACTTGATGAAGGATGTGGTAACAACAATGACTAAAGCAAACAGTTTCAACAAAGAAGAGCTCATCGCCTGCGGCCATGGTGAGATATTTGGCAAGAACTCCCCTCGCCTGCCCGTGGACAACATGTTGATGATCGACAGAGTCGTCACCATCAACGACAACGGCGGAGCCTTCGGTAAAGGTGAAATTGTTGCAGAACTGGATATCAACCCGGATCTCTGGTTCTTTGGCTGTCACTTTGTTGATGACCCTGTTATGCCAGGTTGTCTGGGACTGGATGCCATGTGGCAACTGGTTGGCTTTTTCCTTGCCTGGGAGGGCGCCGTGGGTAAAGGCCGTGCACTTGGTGTAGGCGAGGTCAAATTTACCGGCCAGGTGCTGCCAGGCGCCAAGAAGGTGACTTATAAGCTTAATATCAAGCGCACCATACACCGCAAACTGGTGATGGGTATTGCCGATGCGACTTTGGAAGTAGATGGCCGCGAGATCTACTCAGCCACGGATCTGAAAGTGGGTGTATTCAGCGATACCTCAGCCTTCTAAAGCCATCGAATACAAGCAACAAGGTCGGCAATTGCCGACCTTGTTGCTTTCAGAGCGCTATAAAAATGCCCTCATCTGGGAGGGCAGTCTTGCTGAATTACTTATTGAACAGGCCGTTTATCCGGCCTTCTACCCCTTCGCGCCAGCCTCCTAGCCACTGGGAGCGAGAATCAAGATTCGAATAAGGACAAAGCTCCTTGGAGCGGCCGCCGACACCGGCTTGGAATCCCTTCGAAAAGGCTCGGTCTAAACGATCTCGTTTTTGTCTCTTCATGCAAGCGTCCTCTGTACTATTTTACATAGAAGCATCAGCTTCACTTGCTATGAATAGAACTTTTCAACGCCGAGATCAATCAAAAAATCGCCAATTATAGCGAAGAAATTTTAAACTATTGAGATCCTGATTAAAAAAAATCGGCGCCTTTTGGGCGCCGATCTCACAGGCTTAAACTAAGCTTAAATTTTGCGTCTGCGCCACCAGATCAGCGGCAGCAATGCCAACCAACCCAAGCTGGCCGCACCGGAACGCTCAAACGGCTTATCGATATCACCGTCGTCCACCTGAGTACAAGCTTCCCCACTGCCACTGGGCTTCAGAACAACCATACGCGGCAGATAAGAAGTCACTGGCTGACCGTTACCATTAAGCTCAAACAGCGGCTTGCCGTTTTCGCCGATCACCAAATTGCCGTCGTCATCAAACTGGTAAGAAGGCTTACGGATAAAGGCAGTACCTACTATGGTGCCTTCCTCATTGATGCTGTTGGCTTCCACCACCACTATGTCAGTGTTGTAGGTCAGGGTTTTGCCTGAGCCATCTTCAACACTCACTTCATGACGTTTCCAGTTGCCTTCGGCATCTTTCTCATAGCCTTTGGACTCACAGGTCAGCAGCTTATTGAGATTACTGAACTCACCGGACTCTTTGTCAAACAGGAAACCCACCTTAGGTCTTGGTTTGTCCTTGTCATGGGTAGACTCGATATAACCCACGACCTGACCTTTGTTGTTGATATCTCTGGGCTTGCTGGAGAGATCAGACATGGTGTTGTAGAAATCATTGGGAGTAACCGGCTTGGTCTCAGGGTTATTGGTATCATAGATAAAGAACTTATCGCGGATATAGCCCTGAATGTACTTGTTGTAGCTACCGACCAAGATCCCTGCATCATTGACATCATAGGCAATGGAGTTGCGCACATCATCATCGACAACCGGGATCCAATGGTACTTGTATTCACCATTGGCATCTTTACTCCAGTAGGCCGCATCCATTCTCAGGTTGTCTGAATCGTTATAACGATAAACATGGGAGCGTCCGGCAACAACTCCAGAGTTGTTCAGCCCCAGCCCCTGAGCGGTAAAGGTATAGTCTGAATCACCGGGAGTCAGACCAAGTGGCAGCTCAGTGCCGGTAACCGCGCCATTTTCATACTGCCAGACATAGGCACGCATCTGGTACTGAATATTGCGGGTGTTGTTGGCGTTGGGATATTTTTCCCGCTGCAGACACACATCCAGCGGCAGCGTGTTGTCGTCACTGAGACAAGCCGCGGCCCGTTCGGCGCCATAGTTACTGATGGCGGTACTGGCATAGCCGGCAACCAGGTTGTTGCTGTTGATGGCTGATGCCATGGACCAACCGCCGAGCTCGGCCGTCTTGTCGTCCTTGGTATAAGTGGTATAAGGCGGCAACAGCGGCACTTCAGTACTGCCGTCTTTAACAAAACCGCGCTGCTCGAAGTCACGGTAATACCAGTACTCCTGCCCTTCGGTTTCCCCGGTGTAGTCGACTTTCTTCTCTTTACCTGTCATAGCACCGACACGAATACCGGCGTCATTGACGTCATAGAAGAAACTGTCAACCGAATTGACACTGGCCGGATCGGCAGGGTCGGTATCCGCAGGCGGCGTGCTACCGTTTACACTCTCAAAATTGGGTGTCCAGGGACTGGCAGGATCGTTTTCCTGAGAGTTGAAGGTGAAGTTATTGGCAATGATGGGATCATTGATGGAATAGGTGATCTTTTCCTCTGGGGCGATACCATCTTCAATGTCGATAATGCCGTCATCATTATCCACATCCGAGGTGCTGAGCTTTTTCTTGCCCTTGGCTACACCTATGGCTTCATTATTGGCATTAACGCCCATACCATAACCAGTACGAGTATCGGTCAGGTTACCTTTGAGATCATATTCATCCAGGTTGACGACTTCATAGACAGGAGCCGCCTGCGATACCTGTAATACACTGATAACCCCCATGGCCACCAATGACAGCGCACTATTCAACTTCATTAATTTGATTCCCATTTAAATTTTTGAGCTTACTTCATTGACTCGAGTTCTTCCCAACGCTCGAAGTAAGCCTCCAGTTGCTGTTCTTTCTCTGCCAACTGTTGCAATTCGCTGCTCACAATAGCTTGATCCTGCGAATAAAAGTCCGGCTGATTGACGCGCTTCTGCAGCTGTTCCAACTCCTGCTCCAGAGTTTCCATCAAGGCAGGTAAAGCATCCAACTCACGTTGAAGCTTATAGGAAAGCTTTTTGGCTGTCTTGGGTTCTGCGGCTTTTTGCGGCGCAACCTCCTGTTTGACAGGCTTAGCTGCCTCAGGTTCCTCAGCGTCGCGATAGAAACGTGCCCCTTGGGCAACCGCATCCTGATAGCCGCCGACATATTCACTCCAACGGCCGTTGCCACTGAACCACCAGGAACTGGTGACCGTATTATCAATAAAGGCCCGGTCATGACTGACAAGCAGCAGAGTACCTTCATATTCAGTGAGCAGAGACTCTAGCAATTCCAGTGTCTCTATATCAAGATCATTTGTCGGTTCATCGAGAATGATAAGGTTGGCCGGCCTGAGCAGCAGTCTGGCCAGTAGCAAGCGGTTTTTCTCACCGCCGCTGAGCGCCTTGACCGGTGTACGGGCCCGCATGGGCGAAAACAAAAAGTCCTGCAGATAACTGAGGATATGCCTGTCTTTACCGTTAACAGTAACTGTGCTCTTACCCTCGCCGACGTTTTCTTCAACCGTCTTCTCCGGATCCAAGGCTTCGCGGTATTGGTCAAAGTAGGCGACTTCCAGCTTGGTGCCCGTCTTAATTTCACCACTCTGCGGCGCCAACTGACCTATCAACAACTTGATAAGCGTGGATTTACCGCAACCGTTGGGGCCAATCAGTGCGATGCGATCGCCGCGCATCACATTGGTGGAAAAGTCCCGCACCAGGTCCTTATCTACCAGGTTGTAATTGAGATCCTGCACCTCAAACACCAACTTGCCACTGCGATCGGCTTCAGACACCTGCATTCTGGCATTGCCCTGGCGTTCCAGGCGGGCCCGGCGCTCCATTCTCAAGGCCTTGAGGGCCCTCACCCGGCCCTCATTACGGGTACGGCGAGCCTTGATCCCTTGACGGATCCACACCTCTTCCTCGGCGAGTTTCTTGTCGAAATGCGCATTTTGTTCGGCCTCAACCCTGAGCCACTCCTGCTTACCATCGAGATAACTCTGGTAATCACCGGGCCAGGAGGTAACCACTCCACGGTCCAGATCCACTATACGGGTGGCTATCTTCTGAATAAAGCCACGGTCGTGACTGATAAAGGCGATGGCGCCCTTATATCCCAACAGAAACTGTTCCAGCCATTCTATGGTGTCGATATCCAGGTGGTTGGTAGGCTCATCAAGCAGTAACAAATCCGGCTCGCTCACCAAAGCTCTGGCCAGGGCGACTTTACGTTGCCAGCCGCCGGAGAGTTCAGACAGAGGTTTATCCGGGTCCAACCCCAGCAGCCGACAGTTTTGCTGAATACGGTTGTCGAGCTGCCAACCATCGAAGTGATCCAACTTGGATTGCAACCGCTCAAGGTTTTTCAGCATTTTGTCGAGCGCTTCGCCCTGGGCCTTGGCCATAGACTGCGACAGTTGATGGTATTCTTCGAGCAGTTGGCCCACATCGGCCAGACCGGCGGCAATATAGGAATAGACAGTGCCCTGTTCCGCTTTGGGTGGGTCCTGTTGCAGGCGGCTGACTTTAACATCGGTGGCGATATTGAACTCACCATCATCAAGCAGGACTTCTCCTGCCAACACCTTCAATAGACTGGACTTGCCGGCGCCATTACGGCCGACAATACAGACCCGCTCGCCGGCTTCAATACTGAAATCTGCCTGCTGCAGCAGAGGGGTATAACCATAGGCAAGCGAGCCATTATTGATACGAACCAGACTCACATTATGCTCCTGTAAAGCGTTTTACTTGCTGTTCATCGAAGGGCCAACAGAGTTCCTCACCCATGCTGTTGGCCAGCACAGGAATAAGCACTCCATAGCGTTCGGCAAGCGTTTCTTGCTCGCAAATATCCTGGGTGCGATAACCAATATTCAGGCCATCGAGCAAGGTCATGGCCAACTCACACAGATGGCAACCATCTGTGTGGTATAGGGTCAATGGCGTCTCAGGCATGGGTTATCAACCAGGTATTATGAATATGCGGATTGCGCTTGTAATCCATTGGCAGCATCTGGGCATCCATATTGGTAACTGACATGCCCTGAGCCGCCATGGCCTCGCTATCCATTTTGAACTTACGTTTATTGTTGGAAAAGATTATCTCTCCGCCCGGATTGAGCAGCTTGAATAGATCAGACAACAACTTGACGTGATCGCGCTGCACATCGAATGAGTCTTCCATCCGTTTGGAGTTGGAGAAGGTTGGCGGATCGATAAAGATAAGATCAAACTTACGGTCACAATCGCGGATCCATTGCAGGCAGTCGCCCTGCTCGAAACGATACTGTTTACCAATCAAACCATTGAGCACAAAGTTATCCTTGGCCCAGTTAAGGTAGGTGTTGGACATATCCACAGTCGTGACCGACTTGGCACCGCCAAGCCCGGCGTGCACCGACGCGGTTCCCGTATAGGCGAACAGGTTGAGTACGTCGCGACCGTTGGCTTTACTGCCCACCAGTTTGCGAATAAGCCTGTGATCGAGAAACAACCCGGTATCCAGATAATCGGTCAGGTTGAGTTTGAAACGGGCACCGTACTCCTGGGTAACCAGCTCCAGCTTTTCTTTGTCGAGCCGCTGATACTGATTTGTACCCTTCTGCCGCTCGCGGGTCTTGAGGATGATCTTGTCCGGCTCAACACCTATGGCACCGGGCAAAGACAGAAGCACATCGGTCAAACGTCGCTTGCTGACGGCTTCAGGTATGTTGGCGGGCGCCGCATACTCTTGAATCACCACATAATCCAGATACTTGTCGATAGCGACATTGTACTCGGGGATATCTGCATCATAGAGGCGATAACTGTCGATTCCCTCTTTACGGGCCCACTTATCCAGCTGTTTCAGATTCTTTTTCACCCGGTTGGCAAAGGCACTGGCAATATCACTGACCTCAGCCCCTGACTGCTCGGCCGCCACCGCTGCCCTGCGGGTAGAGTTGGCATGCAGGGTATAGAGATTAAAGGCGCACTCCAGTGCCCCGTTGAACATCTTCATCTGCTTATCGGCCTTGAGCTTAAGCGATGAGATCAATTCGATATCACTGCAAAGCAAGGCCACTTGCCAGCCACCGAACTCACGCTTGAGCTTGTCGCCAAACTGATAGTAAAGCTGCAACAAAGAGGAGACATTGCCCAAACGCTCGCCGTAGGGCGGGTTGGAGATCAACAAGCCTTTGTCCAGCGGTGGCGTGATATTGAGAGCATTGGCCACACTGAACTCAATCAGGTGACTGACACCGGCGCTCTTGGCATTACGTTTGGCCAGCGCCACCATGCGCGAGTCCATGTCCGAGCCGAAGAACTTCACATCACAACGGTTCTTGCCTATGCTGGCCCGCGCCTTGGCTTCCTCGACTATGCTTTGCCAAAGCTTGGCGTCATGGCGATACCAGTGCTCAAAGCCAAAGCGACTGCGTTGCAGCCCCGGGGCCATATCGGCCGCTATCATAGCCGCCTCAATCAACACTGTGCCGCTGCCACAAAATGGGTCCAGCAAAGGCGTTTGTTTATCCCATTGGGCCCTGGCTAACATGTTGGCGGCAAGGTTCTCTTTTAATGGCGCCTCACCGGTACCGCTGCGATAGCCACGTTGATGCAGCGCTGGACCGGAGAAGTTCAGCGCTATGGTTACCTGGCCGTTACGGTAGTGGGCATCGATTTTGAAGTCGGCATCGACACGTTGCACATTGGGGCGGTTGAGATCGTCTTCGCGGAAGCGATCCACTACAGCATCTTTAATCTTGAGGGCGCCGAACTGGGTGTTCTTGATAAAACCGCCCATGCCGTGAAAGTCGATACTAAAGGTACAACGGTTATCAAAGTGGCTCGGCCAATCGATACAGAAGGCCGCATTATAAAGCTGTTCGGCGGAATCACAGGGACCGCGATGCAATATAAGCAAAATACGGCTTGCCAGTCTGGTCCAAAGGGTAATGCGGTATGCCAGCTCCAGTGGACAGGAGAAATAAACCCCGGCCAGGCTTTCCTTGACCTCAAGCGCACCAAACTCGCGCAGTTCCTGCGCCAAAGCATATTCAAACCCCTTGGGGGCCGCCGCAAAAAAATTCAACATGAACAAACCAGATAGCAAAGCAAAAATGAATGGCGCATTATACCCTTTGATTAAGGTAAAAGATAAAAACTTCCGTTTTCAGGACCGCTTTTCTTGGTCAATCCTGCCGAATTGTTGGAGTTGTGACCGATACGTTTAATCTCCGCGCACGGATGAATTAAATTTGAACACTCAATGGCATTTTGATGATTTGTCCTTGCATTGCCGCCCCTTGGTCGTTATAGTCCACCCCGCTTTAACGGACGCGGGATGGAGCAGCATGGTAGCTCGTCGGGCTCATAACCCGAAGGTCGTCGGTTCAAATCCGGCTCCCGCAACCAATTTCAAATTCCTTAATTATGAATTCAAACTGATTAGTACAAATCGGACGCGGGATGGAGCAGCATGGTAGCTCGTCGGGCTCATAACCCGAAGGTCGTCGGTTCAAATCCGGCTCCCGCAACCAATTTCAAATTCCTTAATTATGAATTCAAACTGATTAGCACAAATCGGACGCGGGATGGAGCAGCATGGTAGCTCGTCGGGCTCATAACCCGAAGGTCGTCGGTTCAAATCCGGCTCCCGCAACCAATTCCTTTCTAAAGAACCAACTCCTCTTATTAACTAAATTTGAATGATGAGCATAGCAAGAGCTTATCGGGATCGGCTTGTTCTCGTGTCGCAAGAAATTGTAAATGCTTCCCCTCCTCTTGCTTCAAGCTCAAAATATCAACCTTTGCCATAACCACCAATTCCTTGGGCACATGATTCTTCCCCAAGCCTGCAAGCAACAGGCAGCACTTTGCCGATAGTACATAAAAGAAAAGCCACTCTGTGAGTGGCTTTATCTGTGTTCTATTTCAATAAATCGGCGGCATACCTTCCGGACGAGTGCGTAGTACCTTAAGAAACCACATGTACTGCTCAGGATAGGCGTTGATCACCTGCTCCACCGCCTTATTCAGCGCCTTGGCTTCATTTTCCTTGCCCTGCATCGACTCGGGATCAATTGCCGGCATAACAGTCAAACGAAAGCACCTGGCTTGCTCGTCGTAGCCAATCTTCACCGGCATTACCTGAGCGTTACCAGCCTGTGCCAAACGGCCAACCACAGGTAAAGTAGCCTTGACTGTTCCTAAAAATGGCGCAAATACGCTCTGTTCCGGTCCCAAGTCTTCATCCGGCAAATAGAAGAAACTGTTACCCTGTTTCAGCTCAGCCAACAAGGCCCGGATCCCGGCTTCACGCATATAGATATTGCCGCCTTGAGAGCTGCGCATCCGGTTATTGAACCAGTTGAACAATTCATTTCGATGCGCCTTGGCCATGGAGACCATGGGCAAGTCCAAATTCAGCCTCAAACCGGCATACTCTATGCCCCACACATGGGGCATGATAAAGATAATCGGCTGCCCTGCTTCACGGGCAGCGGCAATATGCTCTTCTCCCTCAACCTTGACTCTTTTGCGTATATAGGAGCTCGGCATCAAGATAAGCTCAGATTGGGCCAGCAAGGTCATCACAAAAGCTTCGGTGTTGCGCTCCAGCAACTGCTCGATTTCCGATTCACTCTTATCGGGGAAACAGGCTTTGAGATTGGCTCTGGCCACCTTAATGGGCTTATGGGCTATACGCCTGACCAAACGTGACAAGCCGCGAGCGATAGGATCGCGAATAATGGCGGGCAAGAGACCAAAGAGAACCAGTACGCCTATCGCCAACCAACTGCCCCAAAATCTCGGATGCAACAATGAGCAACGGAAGCGCCTATCGAAGTATTTGCCTTTCTTAGGCTTGGAAGGTGTATTTGACAAGGTTTAACCCCTGGGTGTAATTCCAATGCAATGCCAAACCAGGCATTAAAAAGCGATACAGCATAGTAGAAGTGTTTTCTACAGACACAAACAGGGAAGCCACTCACAGGAGCGGCTTCCCTGTTCTGAATTACTGACCGAGCAGTTATTTGCCTTTGTTAGCGGCTTCTACGCGACTCTTCAGCTTCTGTCCCGGACGGAATGTCACCACCCGACGGGCAGAAATTGGAATGTCCTGACCTGTTTTGGGATTCCTTCCCGGTCTTTGATTCTTATCCCTAAGATCAAAGTTGCCAAAGCCAGATAACTTGACCTGCTCACCATTTTCAAGCGCAGTTCGGATCTCTTCGAAAAACGCTTCAACCATCTCTTTGGCTACCCGCTTGTTAATGCCAAGCGTTTCAAAAAGATGCTCTGCCATTTCGGCCTTGGTAAGTGCCATACTTTAATCCCTCAACGATGCGTTGAACTCGGACTTGAGTGCAGAAACCACTGTATCAACCATCTCAGCTATCTCTTTTTCCTCAAGTGTACGAGTGTTATCTTGTAACGTAAGTGCGATCGCCAGACTCTTTTTGCCCTGCTCTACACCTTTACCTCGGTATACATCGAACAAGTTTAAGCCAACCAACTGATTTTCGCCAACTTTTCTTATCAGCGTCATCACGTCACCTGCGGCGACTTCTTCATCAACCACTATGGCGATATCGCGGCGATTGGCTGGAAACTTAGACACAGCCTGGGCTTGCGGTAATTTAGCCTGCAGCAAGGCGTCCAATTCCAGCTCAAAAACTATGGTTTTGCCATTCAGCCCAAAAGGCTTCTCGAGGCTGGGATGGACTGCACCTATATACCCTATGACCCGATCATTTCTCAATATTTCAGCACATTGCCCCGGATGCATAGCCGGATGCTGCGCTCCTTTAAAACTAAATTCAGCTTCGGAAACTGTCAAGCCAATAATGGCCTCTAAATCACCTTTAAGATCGAAGAAATCAACGGTTTTCGACTCCATGCTCCAGTGCTCGTCGCTCTGGGGACCGGCGATCACCGCACCCAGCATGGCTTGTTGTCTTACGCCGGATTCTGCTTGTGCATCAGGAATAAAGCGTAAACCAGTCTCAAACAGGCGTACACGAGTCTGTTGACGGGCCTGGTTGTAACCCACAGCATTCAGCAATCCAGTGAACATAGACAGGCGCATAGCCGACATTTCACTGGAAATCGGGTTAGGCAGTACCATGGCTTCGCTGTCAGGATGCACCAGTTTTTGCAGCTTGGGATCGACAAAACTATAGGTGACAGCTTCCTGGAAACCTCGGGCCACCAACATAGCCCTCACCCGACTAAGCTTCAGATCCGACTCTTTATGATCTGTCATAGAGAGGTGCGCCAGCGGGGCTGTGTTCGGAATATTGTTATAACCGTAAATTCGGGCTACTTCTTCGATAAGATCTTCTTCAATTGCCATGTCGAAGCGATAAGTGGCGGTTTTCACCTGCCAATCGCTGCCCTGTTTTTCAACCTGGAAGCCCAGACGGGTCAGGATCTCTTCCACATCGGCATCACTAATCTGATGACCAAGCAGTTTGTCCAGCTTGCTGCGACGCAGTTTAATGTCGGCAGCCTTTGGCAGATGCGCTTCGCTCTTGGCCTCAACCACAGGGCCGGCTTCGCCGCCACAGATATCCAGCACCAAGCGGGTAGCTCTGTCCATAGCCTTATGCTGCAGCTCTGGGTCAACGCCGCGCTCAAAACGATGCGAAGAGTCGGTGTGCAGTCCAAGGCGACGGGCCTTACCCATGATGGCCAAAGGCGCGAAGAACGCACACTCCAGCATAATATCGCGGGTTTGCTCACTGACGCCGGAAGCCTCACCACCGAATACACCAGCCAGGGCCAATGCCTGGCTGTTATCGGCAATCACCAGGGTATCGGCTGGTACAGTAATTTCGTTGCCATCGAGCAGAGTCAGCTTCTCTTCACCGTTACCCAGACGCACCTTGATGCCGCCGTCAATCTTGTCCAGATCAAAAGCATGCATAGGTTGACCGAATTCAACCAATACATAGTTGGTGATGTCCACGATAGGATCTATCGAGCGAATACCGCTGCGGCGCAGTTTCTCCACCATCCAGTCAGGCGTTTGCGCCTTGACATTGACATTGCTGACCACCCGGCCCAGATATCTCGGGCAAGCTTCCGGGTTGGCCACGTCAATTTCAACTCTACGCTCACTACTGACGTTGGCAGCTTCCCAGCTTGGCTCGGTCACGTTAAGACGGTTGAGCACGCCCACTTCGCGGGCCAGCCCCACCATACCCAGGCAATCTGCACGGTTGGCGGTCAGATCCACATCGATAATCACATCATTAAGCTGCAGATATTCACGAATATCGGTACCGATAGGAGCATCCAGCGGCAGCTCAATAATGCCGTCGCTCTCAATCTCTATGCCCAACTCGCCATAAGAACACAGCATGCCGTGTGAAGGTTGTCCACGCAGTTTGGCTTTCTTGATTTTGAAGTCACCGGGCAGCACCGCACCAACAACGGCCACAGCAACCTTGAGTCCCTGACGGCAGTTAGGTGCGCCGCAGACGATATCCAACAGCTCTTCGCCGCCGACATTGACCTTGGTGACCCTTAGCTTGTCGGCATCGGGGTGTTGACCACATTCAACCACTTCACCCACTACCACGCCGGAAAAGTCACCGGCAACGGCAATGACGTCGTCCACTTCCAGGCCGGCCATGGTGATTTGGTGAGTTAATTCGTCACGGCTAATCGCAGGGTTAACCCACTCACGAAGCCAGGATTCACTGAATTTCATAATACTAAAGCTCCGTTATTTGAATTGCTTGAGAAAACGTAAGTCGTTTTCGAAGAAGGCGCGCAGGTCGTTGACACCATAACGCAACATGGCCAGACGCTCGACGCCCATACCAAAAGCAAAACCGGAGTATTTATCAGGATCGATTCCCACACCGCGCAGCACATTAGGGTGAACCATGCCGCAGCCGAGTACTTCCAACCAGCCGTTCTTGCCTTTCACATCCACTTCGGCAGAAGGCTCGGTAAAGGGGAAGTAAGAAGGACGGAAACGTATCTCCAGATCCTCTTCAAAGAAGTTACGCAGGAAGTCGTGCAAAATGCCTTTCAGTTCGGCAAAGTTAACATTCTCATCGACCAGCAGGCCTTCCACCTGATGGAACATAGGCGTGTGAGTCATATCGTAGTCATTACGATAAACACGACCGGGAGAGATAATCCGCAAAGGTGGCTTTTCCACTTCCATGGTGCGAATTTGCACCCCTGAAGTCTGGGTACGCAGCACTACCTTGGGATTGAAGTAGAAAGTATCATGCCCCGCACGAGCAGGATGATGCTCGGGCATATTCAAGGCATCGAAGTTGTGATAATCGTCTTCGATTTCCGGCCCCTGTTTGACACTGAAGCCCAACTCACCAAAGAAGCTCTCAATCCGTTCAATGGTTCGGGTGACCGGATGCAAACCACCATTGTCCAGGCGACGCCCCGGCAGGGTGACATCTATTTTCTCAGCCTGGAGCTTCTGCTCCAACTCGGCTGCTTTCAGCCCTTCAATTCGCTGACTGAGGAACTGCTGTACCTTTTGCTTGGCTTCATTGACCTTCTGGCCGAAGGCGGGCTTTTCTTGTGGACTCAGGGTCGCCATCAACTTCATCATGTCGGTGATCTTGCCCTTCTTGCCAAGATAATCGACGCGGATGTCATCGAGGATTTTCAGATCACTGGCCCCTTCGATGGCGGCTAAGGCCTGTTCTACGATCTCAGTTAACTGCTGCATCTTCTCTTCCAGTGCATGCCGGCCCGTAGGCGGCGATTTTGGTGTCTGTTTGAATTAAAACAGTAAAAGAGTGAAATTTTACGTTAGCTACAGGTCTTTGACCAGTGGTGTGAGGCATTTTAGCAAATGAATTGCCTACAAAAAGTGCTTTTTTTAACCATTGATGCCCTGAGCAAGACGAGTTGTGGTGTCCGAGGATAGAAAGTGGGCAACAATGCAGGAAAAGCACAGTACCCGAGCACGTCTGTGATAAGCTCGCCCCACGGTCAATTCCTCTTTGCAAGTCAGTGTCAACAGATAGTAAAAAGCCAGTAGCTCAGAAAGTGACGACAAAAATTCAGGCAGAAGATACCGCCAAGGCCGGCATTCACCTACGTGATTATCAGCAGCAAGCCGTGGATGCCGCTGTGCGCTATTTCCGCGCTCAGTCAGGCTCGGCTGTGATAGTGCTGCCCACGGGTGCCGGCAAGAGTTTGGTGATTGCTGAACTGGCCCGTATCGCCAAAGGCAAGGTACTGGTACTGACCCATGTTAAAGAGCTGGTCGCCCAAAACGCCGAAAAAGTTGCCCTGTTGACTGATGAAGCCAGTATCTACTCGGCCGGCCTGAGGCAAAAGCTCACCCAAGGCAAAACCGTTGTCGCCAGCGTGCAATCCGCCGGGCGCAACCTGGAAGCCTTTGACAGCCACTACTCCCTGGTGGTCATAGACGAGTGCCACAGAGTGAGCCTTGAGCAGGACAGCCAGTATCAGCAACTGCTTGAACACCTCAAATCCCACAACCCCAAACTTAAGCTACTGGGTTTGACGGCCACCCCTTATCGCCTTGGGCTGGGTTTTATTTATCGCCGCCACTATCACGGCCGGGTTGGTAATCCCGACCGAGGGATTTTCGATGACTGCATCTTTGAGTTGCCCTTAAGGCCCCTAATTAAACAAGGCTATCTGACGCCGCCCAGGCTTTACGATGGCCTGAGCGCTCAGTATGACTTCAGCGGCCTGCCGAGCAACAGCAATGGGGAATATGATGAGGCTAAGGTCGATGCCCTGCTCAGTCACAGTGGCCGTGCGACCAAGGCCATTGTTAACCAGCTAAGGCAACTGGCCAACACCCGCAAGGGAGTGATTATTTTTGCCGCCACTGTGCGTCACGCCGAAGAAGTGCTAACACTGCTGGCTGACGAACCGGCAGCGCTCATCACAGCGACCACAGAGATGCAACAGAGGGATACCATCATCCGCGCCTTTAAAGCCCAGGAACTTAAGTTTCTGGTCAATGTGGCCGTGCTCACAACAGGGTTTGATGCGCCCCATGTAGACCTTATTGCCATCATGCGGCCCACGGCATCTGTGAGCCTGTTTCAACAGATGGTTGGCCGCGGGCTGAGGCTAGCCGAAGGCAAACAGGACTGCCTGGTCATAGATTATGCCGCCAGCGGCTTTGACCTGTTCTATCCCGAGGTCGGCACTCCCAAGCCCGCAGCAAACTCGGTGCCGGTACAGGTTCCCTGCCCCGAGTGCGGTTTTGCCAATATCTTCTGGGGCAAGACGGATGAGGATGGCGACATCATCGAACACTTCGGCCGCCGCTGCCAAGGACTGTTGCAGGACAATAGTCAATGCAGTTATCGCTATCGCGCCAAGTCATGCCAGGATTGCGGCGCCGAAAACGATATCGCTGCCAAGATTTGCCATCAATGCCAATCGACTCTGGTCGACCCGGACAAACGCCTCAAAGAGGTGTTGTCAAAACAACATCATCATCTATTCAAGGTGCAGCAAATGTTGCTGCACGCCGAAGAGGGGCGCCTCAGAGTTCAGTATCTGGATTATGACGGCAATGACTTCAACCAGTATTTTAAAATGGAGACCAGTGCTCAACGCCGGGCACTGTTTGCTTGTTTTATTCATCCCCACAGCAAAACACCTGGGCTGAAACTGCCGAAATACAGTCAACCACAACAACTGGTCGACGATGCTGCGCGGTTTCGGGCGCCGGATATGCTGCTGCTGAAAAAACAGGCGCGGCGCTGGGATTTATTGCAAACTTTCTTTGATTACCAAGGCAGGTTTCAAACCGAAAAATCATTCCTGGGATCAAGCGACTTAGCATAGGTCTTTAAGCTGTGGTATAACTGCTGCAAATCAAGTCCATGGGAGTCAATATGTTTGTAGTTATTTTCGGTCGTCCAGGTTGCCCATATTGTGTACGTGCAGTGCAGCTTTCTGAGCAACTGGCTGAAAAGCGTGATGATTTCAAGTTTAAGTATGTCGATATTCACGCCGAAGGCATCACCAAGGCCGATCTGGAAAAAACCGTAGGCAAGCCGGTTGAAACAGTGCCGCAAATTTTCGTCGACAAAGAGCACGTCGGCGGCTGCACTGAATTTGAAGCTTATGTCAGAGAAAACAACCTGCTCTGAAGCAAGCCTCCTTCTCGACGCTAAGGCACCCAAAGGGTGCCTTTTCTATATCCCCAGTCCGGATTGCATATCTCTGCCCGGCTTCGCGCTCAGCCCAACTGCAAACCCTGCGCGCTCATTCAGCACGAGTGCCCCACTAATTATTAGGTGCCCTTAGAAAAATGGCGGCTTTTCTCAAGAGGTTGTATTATGTAACAGCTTGAAAAGCTTATTACTGAGGATATATGCAAGGGAACCAGGCAAAGCAACAATCCAACCGATTACCTTGGCTTCCCGGCTGGCTGAAACGCTTGCCGGTCAAGTTTGCCCTCAGTCAGTTACTCATCAGCGCCCTCATTGTCATCAGCACTGTGCTGGTATTGCTCAGCATTCAACGTAACCAGTTGCTCAGTCAACAAAGAGCATTGAACCAAAGTTATGGTCAAGTCGTTACCGCAAGACTGCAGGAAGTGACCTCTCAGATAGAAAGCCTGGTCAGTACCATGGCGAACCTTGGTGCCCTTTACCGCAGCAATGGCACAGCGCTCAAGGCCAGTATCGAGTCGGTGCTGGAATTGGAAACCCAGAAAGAGATGATCACCGGCGGCGGGATCTGGCCTGAGCCCCGAGCCTTTGAACCCGGGCGGATCCTCGACAGCCTCTTTTGGTATCGCGACAGCTACGGCAAACTGCAGCAACTCAACAGCTATAACGAGCAGCCACAGCAACGCTACCACAACGAAGACTGGTATAAACCCACCCGCTTTTTTCCGGCCGACAGAACCTTCTGGTCCAGCGCCTATCGCGATCCCTACACGGCCGAAGCCATGGTCACTGCCTCTGTCCCTATCTGGCAGGATCATGAGTTTATCGGTGCCGCCACAGTGGACATCAGCCTTGGTGGCCTTAACCGTTTCTTCAGAGGCGCACTCAAAGATCTCAGCGGTTATGTGTTTGCCCTCGACTACCGCAACCATCTGCTCGCCTCTCCCTGGGAAGATGAGTTGCTGGACAGCACGCTGGAAAAGCCGCTGAGTCTGGATAATTTTCAACGCCTTGAACGCCTGTTCCCCGAGTTTCAATCTGTTGGTGAAGCACTGCGCAGCGCCGATCAGGTGCTTATTCAGGAGGCCAATCAACATAAGGCCTTCAGCAGTCAACAGCTCAAAAGCCTGATGGGCGAGCGTGATGAAATCGAGGCGGCACTGCTTGCCACCATAATCAACAACTCTGCCAGAGAATGGCCGGCCAATGCCAAGCTGCTGCTGACCCAAGAACTGACCCGGGATCCCTTGCTCAACGAGCCAGCGCTGGTTTCGGTATTTTTGATGCCCAAGACCTATTGGAAAATTGTAATAGTCACACCGCTGTCATCCCTCAAAGAGGACGCAACATTGATTGCCGGCAAAGTCGGCATCTACCTGGTGGCGATCCAGTTGCTGGCACTGCTGCTGTTATTTCTGGTGCAGCACAGATTGTTTATCAAACCTATCAGCCGCATGGTGGCAGCGCTCAGGGAAAATAACCCTGCCCGGCTGGAGTTGGACGCCAGAGACAGAGAAGATGAACTGGGGATGCTGGCCGGCAGTTTTATCTCCCGCACCCGTCAGTTGGAAACGGCGATGGCCAGCCTGGATGCCAGTAACCTGGCGCTGGAGCAGCAACTGGAGGTGCAACATAACGCCCAACAAATTCTCAAGACACGTACCGAGCAGCTTAATGCATTGATGAATCATTCACAGAACATCATCTACATCAAAGATTTAACCGGGCAATATACGCTGGTCAATGACAAGTATTGCGAAATTACCGCCCACGAACGGGCGCAGTTTATCGGTGCCGATGACAATCAGGTCTTCCCTCTCGGCCTGGCACAAATTTACCAAGCCAACGATCAAAGGGTTGTCAGTAACCAAAGCCCCTTCTGCTCTGAAGAACCCATTGCCACCCCTCTGGGGGATGTCCTGTATCAGGTAACCCGCTTCCCCATCCGCGACGAATTTGGCGAACTATGTGGCATAGGGGCGATTGCATTCGATCTTTCCAGTCACAAACGCCAGGAACAGCAGTTGGGGCAAGCCCTGGAGTTACAGGCCGATATCAATAAACGCAACAGCCGTACCCTGCAACAACAGCAGCAACAGATAGCTCAATTGGAAGGTCAATTACAGCAGGCACAAAGCAAGTCTCAGTTGCTCAGTCTCAGCAGCACCTTGATGAAAGAGCAGGAGTTGCAGCTGCCAAGACTACTTGCCCAGTTGGTTGCTGACTTGTCTGCCGACTTCGATCAGCTCGGCGCGAGTTTGTTTGAAGCCGAAAGCACCGAAGTTTTGAATCAGTCCAAGGAACTTATTCTGCTTGGTTCCGCCAGATTGCGTCACCTGTTGGCGCTGGTCAATTATCCACAGACAGAGGTCAAGACGCTTCATTTCGATGAATTCGTGACTCACCTGCAGGCTCTGATGGCGCCACAGTTTGCCGCCGCAAATGTTGAAATGAAATTGGCGATTGCGGACAAGCTGTTGCCTGGTGCCAAACCCTGGCATCTTTTATTGCTCTTCTACCCTTTGCTGAGCAACACTCTGCATCATGCATTTACCCATCAATCTGCCAATGCCCTGATAACTATTGAGGCGGACAAGCTGGACGAGCGCCATCTGGAGGTTACAGTAACAGACAACGGCAGCGGAATAAGTCAGGAGACGCTGGCCCGTATTGAACAGGCCGCTTCACAAAGCGGAACCGGCACTCTGTCACGGTTACAGAGCTATGTGAGGCTAAAACTGCTTGGAGAAATGACCATCAGCTCCCAAGAGGGAGACGGCTGCTGCATCCGCCTGCTGCTGCCGCTTGAGTCCATTGAGTAGTTTAACCAGGCTCCCCCTGAGGCGAGAGAAGACTCAAGCGCTGGACTTATCAAACCTTTGCAAAACTTTTTCAGCTAGACGATTTCACATGGGCCGGGATTTCAAAATAGCCTGACTCTAAGCAAAGAGCTGCCATTCCATACCATTGAAAAATATCACTATAATATTCCTCTGGATGACAAAAGCCGCCATAATAGGCGGCTTTCACGGGGTATGGTTAGAAGCGCTTAGCTGTCAGTCGCTTTCTTTCAGGCTGACATCCACCAGATAGTGACCCTGCAGCCAGTTTCGGCCAATCAACAGTTTATGGGTCATCTTGCTTCTGTCTTTAAGGTTAACCTTGACCGGATACTCTCTTCCCGGCTCGCCAATGTTGAGTTCCACCATATAACGAATTTCACTGCCTTGGGCATTACGGATAAGCGAGGTATTGGTGATCATGGCATGCAGGCGTTGCTTTTCGCCCTTTTCGTTTTCTGTGGTGAAGCTCAGCTGTTTACCGATATTCTTTTCCATATCCTCATCGCCGTTTTCCACTTTCAGATCCGTAGCATGCAGTGAATTTTCCACCGCGCCGGTATCTATACGGGTTTGGAAAATCAGTCCTGATTCCCGCACACTGATGGGAGCGACCGGCCCTATGATGCGCTTTTCAGCCACATCGACCAGAAAGTCATCGGACAGCCAGTTGCGGCCGATAAGCAGTTTATAATCCATGTGGCTGCGGTCTCTGAGATTAACCTTGACCTTACGTTTGTGATCGCCAAACGCGACGTTCAACTCCACCATGTAACGCGTCTCTCGTCCCTGAGAGTTACTGACAGTAGATGTCTTGACGATTTTGGCCTTGAGCTGCTTTTTCTCACCACGTTCGTTTTCTGTGGTAAAGCTGAGCATTTTGCCCACGTTATCCTGCATCTTCTTGGCACTGCCGCCAATGACCTTGAGATCCACCACATGCATGGAGGTGTTGGCCGCCCCGGTATCAATACGGGCCTCAAAACTGAGCCCGGCTTCGGCGACCGTCATAATTTCAGTCTGACCTATGACTGTTTTTTCCTGGGCAAACACTGATGTCGAAAGCAACATAAAACAAAGACCAAGTTTTTTAAGCATAGGACTATTCCATTCATTTCACTTAACAAGATGAAAATCCGGCTGAAGTGCCGGAACTTACAGATAAGACAGATGTTAACGCTTCAGGTTCCCGAGAGCCAGGCTCGGCCCTTGGCCATTTCCGCTCTGGGAAACACGGCCACCGGGCAAGGGAGCATCAGCGCCAAGGTTTGAGCCATGCCCTCGATGGCAGGGCTATCGGTGATCACAGCTATACGGGAAAAGTCCTGCAGATGAAACAGTCCAAGGCAGGCATCGTCCCACACCGCTTGCAAAGAGATGCCCTCGAAGTCGGCACCGTATTCATACCAAAGTTTAATGAGCACATGTTCCCTGAGTTTGGACTCCACCGCTGGCAGCAAAACAGCATCGTAATCATCACCGCTGATCACACCGCTGGCGCGAACTGCCACTGTATTGTCATCAAACCCGGAAAGCAGTGTCAGCATTGAGCGCCTCCACCTGTGTGTTATTGAGACAGGAGCTTGGCGATTTCCTGATCAAACAGATTCTTGATCAAACCGGCAAACTCGCTGATAAACAAGGTTTGCTTTGCCGTAGCCTTATGATTGGCCACCTTGGCCAGGATCTCTTCCAAATCGTACACTATGGCATCTATCTCACGAATAACAGTGTTACGCTGGGCGAAGGACAGTTGCGGATTCTGGCCACAGACCATAATAATCTGCGCCGACAGCTGCTCTTCAAACTGTTCCATGACGCTGCTGTCGCCCAAAGATTCCCCTTCGGGAGTCTCAAACAATCCAAGGTGTTCGGTCAGGAATTGTATGAGGTGCATATAGCCGTCTTTGTCTGTAACCATCTTTCTTCCCGCGTGCAACGTCTCAGGCCAACCCATAAGGGGCAAACTTCCGAACGCCGCCAATGCGGCGATCAGAGAGTCACATTATGAAACAAAATCCGCCTTGAGTCTTGCCTCAAATCAAGCCGTCGTTTGTTACTTGTTTAATCTTAGAACAAAAGAGACAGGAACAGCCTTACTGATGCTGGATAGTCCGGCAATTTCACGTAATTTTTCAACCCCATCGGTCAAACCAAACTCTTCGGCGTTCACTATGACGGCTTTTTGCGAGGTTACCAAAAGGCTCGACTCACCGAGTCTGGCCACCACCACACCAAAGCGCTTGTTCTGACTTTTGCCATGCAGCGACAACACGCCATCAATCTCAGTAGTCAGCAACTCGCCGGGTTTGAGCTTGTCCAATAGATCCGCAGGCACTTGCGCTGTCAGCGTCAGGCTAGGAAAGTTAGCCACCTCAAACAGCATGGTTTGCATCCGCTTGTCGCGGATTTCAATGCCGGTATTAACGCCGTTGAGCGGGATCTCCAACTTGAATTCGCCACTCTCGGCAAGTGTGCCACTCACCTGGTTGAACTCATGTACCTCGGCGATATCACCTTTCTTGACCGACACAAAGCTAACCTTGGAGTCGGCATTGTCCAACTGCCAGTCAGCCGCCAGGGCCAGGTTACTGAAGGCGCCGAGCGCCAGCAAGGGGATCCATTTCTGCATATTCTTGTTCCTTGTAGGGTGTGAATTGAACTGCGCCGGATTTCACCCGGGTAAAAGCAAGCGCTTTTTGTAGATTACTCATTACTAAAGCATATTGTTCACTTCAAGAAAACCTTTGCCGCTATTGAGTGAACTTTTGCTCACGGACCACCACGGCCGCCTGCAACCATTTCTCTCAGCGTCACCAGACTGTCAAGCCAATGAAACAAAACCCTTTTATTCTACAAACGCTAATACAGACCAGCAGCCAAGATTAGGTAACGAGGAAACTATGTCAGAGCAACAAGTGACAGGAACCGTTAAATGGTTCAACGATGAAAAGGGCTTTGGTTTTCTAACCCAGGAAAACGCCGCCGATGTGTTCGTCCACTACCGCGCCATTCAAGGCAGCGGCCGCCGCACCCTGAAAGAGGGTGAGAAGGTCAGCTTCAGCGTGACTGAAGGCCAAAAGGGGCTGCAGGCAGAAAACGTAGTGCGGTTAAAATAGCTGACGGGTAAAAGTAAAGGGACGGCAGATGCCGTCCCTCTTGTTATGCCATAGCGCCATCAAGGTGCAAGACGATTGATCTCCCATCCGTCATCTGTGCGGCTGTAGAGGAATCTGTCATGCAGCCTGTGCTCACCGCCCTGCCAGAATTCCACACTGGAAGGCACTATGCGGTAGCCGCCCCAAAACTTGGGCAAGGGGACTTCGCCCTTGGCAAACTTGGCCTTCATCTCGGCAAACTTACTCTCAAGTGCCTGACGGGCGCTAAGTTTGCTCGACTGTTTCGAGACCCAGGCCGCTATCTGGCTGTCTTTCGGACGGCTGACAAAGTACTTGAATACCTCTGTAGCAGACAGGGCTTCGGCTATACCTGTCACGGCCACCTGGCGCTCCAGCGGATGCCAGGGGAACAGCAAACTGACCTTGGCGTTGACGGCAATCTGCTGCGCCTTACGGCTTTCCAGATTGGTAAAGAATACAAAACCCTGCTGATCAAAACGCTTCAGCAAGACTATCCGCTGAAACGGTTGGCCGGTTTCGTCCACTGTGGCCACCACCATGGCGGTAGGGTCCGTCAAAGGTGCATCCTTGGCTTGCGCCATCCAGCGCTCAAACTGCGCCATGGGCTCGGCGGCCAGATCGGCGCGCCTGAGGCCGCCCTGGGTGTATTCGCGGCGAATATCACTCAAATCTGTCATCGTCTATCCTTGTCCCTGAGCCGGGCGCAACGCCCCAGCGAAACGGCCCCCCAGCCTAGCCAGGGGGCTCTATACAAGAAGAAAAGCCAACGACAAGCGTTGGCTTAACGTAAAGCGGCTTACTTGACTTTGCCCTGCCCCAGCGCCCAGACATGCAGCATTTCCAGGCCCAGCGTCGCGCCCGCAAGCGCAGTAATGTCGGCGCTATCGTAAGCAGGTGCCACTTCAACCACATCCATACCCACTATGTTGAGGCCCTTGAGACCGCGGATAATTTTCAGCGCCTTGTCGCTGGTGAGACCGCCGCATACCGGAGTACCGGTTCCCGGCGCGAAGGCAGGATCCAGGCAATCGATATCGAAAGTCACATACAAAGGCATATCGCCAACCCGCGCCTTGATCTGCGCCACGATTTCATCGGCGGTCATTTCATTGGCCATGGCGGCATCAATCACCTGAAAACCGTGGCCTTCTTTGGTGTATTCGGTGCGGATCCCCACCTGCACAGAATGAGCCGGATCGATCAAGCCTTCGTTGGGGGCATGATAGAACATGGTGCCATGGTCAAACTTGCTGCCCTGACTGTAGGTGTCGGTGTGAGCATCGAAGTGCAGCAGCGCCATCTTGCCAAACTGTTTGTGGTGCGCGCGCAGCAGCGGCAGGGTCACAAAGTGATCGCCACCAAAACTCAGCAGTGTCTTGCCGGCGGCCAGAACTTTGCTGGCAAAGTTTTCGGTGCGCTCGGTAAAGTCAGCGGCATCACCACAGTTGAATACCAGATCGCCGGCATCCACTATCTTGATATATTCGCTGAGGCTGAAATCCCAAGGCCAACGCTTCTCTTCCCAGGCCAAATTGGTCGAGGCATTGCGGATAGCTCCGGGCCCCATACGGCCACCGCTGCGACCGGTAACGGCCATATCGAAAGGCAAACCTATTACCACCACATCCGCATCGCTTTCTAGCGGTTTGAAATCCAGTGGCTGACGCAAATAACCAAACGCATTTGAATAAAGCGAGTAATCAGGTTTATCTGCTAAAGTGGTCATAAATACTCCAAAACTTGGCTAATGCCGATATTTACATGGACTCAGGGATCAGCACTTCGTGGCACATCTGCTGATAGTGACTGAAGCCAACATTATAACCCTGCTCCAGGGACAAAGAGCAACTTCCCAGACATAAATGTTCAGGGTAACCACGGGTGTCCAACTGGGCGTTGAAGCCGATGACATCCCAGCTGCCGGGATTGAGAATGGCCAGCAAACGGGCGAAGATATCTATCGGTTGCGCGGCGAGATCCAGGTTGGTCTCGAAGCTGACATAAGAGCTGCTTTCCTGGGGCGTGATATGAATAGTCATATACTCTTTGCCGCGAATGCCGTTGATGGAATAACCAAAGGGCTCAAACAGGAAGTCATCAAACTGGAATCCTGGCAGCATCTCTTCCAGTGCCAGCAGTTGGCGCACCCCGGCGCAGCTTTGGTTATCGGAGCGTAGATAGTCGGCCGCCTCACCGCGAATGTGATACATCAACAGCTCACTGGTGGCATCACCGCTCTCGGCGCTGAAGGCCTTGTCACTGCAAAACAGATAATGATGATGGGAATCCAGATGACCGATACGGTACGCCACGCCGGACAGTTTCTCTCTCAGTGCCTGTAAGTCCTGCTCAAAAGAGCTGGCCTGCAGGTGCGACAGATATTCGTTTTTGCGCTGAAAAGTCGCAAAGGCTATCGCCTCTTCGCCGAGGGAGTCGATAAAATGCAGGGTCGAGCGCGCCAGTGTGGTGGTACCACAGGTCAACATTAAAAACCTGTCGTCCCAAACAAACAGACTCGACTCGCTGAGCAGATAGGCATCGCAATAATCATTGCTGACGGAAGAAAGGATTTCTGCATTGGCCTTGGCCACCATCTCTTCCCAGAAGGGCTTTCCCAGTGAGCGCAGCGAAGGCGTAGCCGGCGTCACTATCACTTCAATTTTTTTTTCTGAACCTTCAAAAAACATCTTTTATCTCTACTTGTTGCAGGCCCCGAAGGGCCTGCTGAATGCACCGACCTTATGAAAAATCTTCCAGATAGGTATAACCCTTAAGACCCAATTGCAGCTCTTCAAGGATCGAGGTGCGTTCGTCTTCGGCAATATGCTGATTCACCAGCTCTTCGTAGGTGCGCATAAAGGACACAGCATCCAGGTTCACATAGCGCAGCACATCGGCCACAGTGTCACCGGACAGCACAGACTCTATGTTGGCCAGGCCGCTTTCATCGAGACGCACCACAGCCGAGTTGGTATCACCAAACAGGTTGTGCATGTCACCGAGGATCTCCTGATAAGCCCCAACCAGGAAGAAACCGATAAGATACGGGCTCTCGGCACTCCAGGCAGGAACCGGCAGTGTGGTTTCAATCCCCTGCCCGTCCACATACTGATCCACCATGCCGTCCGAGTCACAGGTGATATCCAGCATCACGGCACGGCGCTCTGGCGCGGTATCCAGCCCGGTCAGCGGCAACACAGGGAACACCTGATCTATACCCCAGGCATCCGGCAGCGATTGGAACAGCGAGAAATTGACGAAGAACTTGTCGGCCAGTTTCTCATTGAGTTCATCAATGATGGGTCTGTGATAACGGTTCTTGTTGTTCATCAAGCCCTGTAGCTCGTGACAGACACGCAGGTTGGTCTGCTCCGCCCAGGCGCGCTCTTCCAGGCTAAGTTGCCCAAGAGCAAACAGAGCGTGAGCTTCGGCCAGATCCGATTGGGTATCGTGGAAAATCTCAATCAGGGCACGGGAATCGGCGCGGCCGCGGATATCGCTCCAGGACTGCCACATGTTGTGCAGCAGCTGTGGGGCATCCTCTGCCGGTGGCTGGATATTCTCAGGGGAATAGGCCTCGGTACCGATAACATCCGTGATAAGTACGGCGTGGTGCGCGGTCAGGAAACGGCCGGACTCAGAGATAATCCTCGGCACCGGCTGCTCGTACTCGGCGCAGACATCACTCAGGGCGCTGACGATATTGTTGGCGTATTCGCTCAGGCCATAGTTCATAGAGTTGTTGCTTTGGCTGCGGGTACCGTCATAGTCCACCGCCAAGCCGCCGCCCACGTCGAAACAGTTGACCTTGGCCCCCAGTTTTCTCAGCTCACAGTAGAAGCGCGCCGCTTCACCCACACCATGGCGAATATCGCGGATATTGGCAATTTGCGAACCCAGGTGGAAGTGCAGCAACTGCAGCGAATCCAGCATGTCGGCACTCTTGAGCTCATTGACCACCCGCAGCACCTGCGCAGCAGACAGACCAAACTTGGACTTTTCACCGCCGCTGGCCTGCCACTTGCCCTTGCCCTGGAACGCCAGACGTGCGCGCAGCCCCAGACGCGGAGTAACCCCAAGCTCGCGGGACTCCTGCAGCACCATCTTGAGCTCGGACATCTTCTCCAGCACTATGTAGACCTTGTGGCCCAGCTTTTCGCCTATCAGTGCCAGGCGGATATATTCTTTATCCTTGTAGCCGTTACAGACTATGACTGAGCTGGCCTTTTGCGCCATCGCCAGTACCGCCATCAGCTCAGGCTTACTGCCGGCTTCAAGCCCTAGTTGCGGTGCTTCTTTGCTGACCTGGCTGGCGAGGATTTCCTCAACCACTGTCTGCTGCTGGTTCACCTTGATGGGATAAACTAACAGATAGTCCTCGCTGTACTCATACTTTTGAATCGCCTGATTAAAGGCCTGGCACAAGCTATCGACCCTGTGGTGCAAAATCTGCGGGAAACGGACCAGCACAGGCAGGTTAACACCGGCCTTCACCATGTCTTTGGCCAGTTCGTTCAGGCCGATTTTGCTGTCCGGATTCAAAGGATCCGGTGACACTGTCACCTCACCCTGATCGCTGATCCCGTAAAATCCCTGGCTCCAATATGCGACGTTGTAGCCGACGCGGGCATCGTCAATAGACCAATCACTCATGTTCGTTAGCCTGTTATCAAAAAATGGGTTATGCGGTAACCGTCATCGCTGACGCGACCGCCTGTTCGACAAACGCCGGCAGCGCAAAGCTTGCCTGATGGATAGCCGGCGTGTAATAACGGGTGGTAATACCGGCCCGTTCAAAACGCTCTTCGAGAGTCGCCAGGCTATGCTGACGCGCCTCAAGATCATCGGTTGCCCAGGCAAAGGCCATGCTGCCACCCACATAGGTAGGCACGGCCGCCATATAGAACCGACACTCTTTCACATAAGAGCTCATGCGTCTGACGGTATTTTGCACTTCATCCAGCTGCATAAAAGGCACGCCGTTCTGAGCGACAAAAATCCCATTTTCATTGAGACAACGCTTACAGCCCTCGTAAAAGTCGGAACTGAACAGTACTTCTCCCGGACCAAGGGGATCTGTGCAGTCAGAGATAATCACATCAAATTTTTGCTGTGATTGCCTAACATAATCCATCCCGTCGCTGATCACCAAGTTGACTCTGGGGTCATCATAGGCACCTTGGGAATGGTTTGGAAAATAGCTTTTACACATTTCCACCACGGCGGCATCAATCTCCACCATGGTAATGGATTCAATCTGTTTATGTTTGACCACTTCCCGCAGCATGCCGCCGTCACCGCCGCCTATGATAAGCATCCGCTTGACGTCGCCGTGGGCCAGAATAGGCACATGGGTCAACATTTCGTGATAGACAAACTCATCTTTCTCAGTGGTCTGGATGGCGCCATTGAGCGCCATGACCCGTCCCATAGCGGCATTTTCAAAAATGCTCAGGTGCCACTGTTCGGTCTTTTGCTCGAACAGCACCTTTTCCACCTCAAAATACTGCCCGTATGCCGGATGCAGTGTCTCGTAGTAAATATTCTTGGCTTGCATTTAACCTAAAACTCTTGGTGTTGAATGTAAGGGTGGACAAATAACCCGTCCTCGGCGATTCAAAAATGAATGCCGAGTGAATGTATCGTCGTAGATGGACGACGGGCTCAGTTGGGACTATTGGCCTGTTCGCGGCCGGAATTGATGCGGATTAACGTGAGATGTTTCAAGCCGGTATTGTCATAGCTGACAATGGTTGAAAACCTGTGTTGTGGCACTTGGCGAACCAGTGCGGCAAATGAATGGCTGTGCATTAGCTAAAACCCTCTTAACCCCGTGTAAATGGTGCTTTTTTCATTTACACGGTTAATGACTCGTGAACCATAATAACCCTGTTACTCACGTTTGCCTGTCAGGACTGAATGTACCTTCAAAACGGCGCAATTAAACCTTGCTGTGCCCCATAATGCAAGCACGAATCACAGTTTATCCAAGGCTTTGAAATATAAACTACAGTTGCTATGTTCACTCATGCCATTTAAGCGAGCTTTTTTCGATTTATATCAATAAATTGAGCTTTGAAAGCCGATTTTATCTGTTCAAGATTTTTTAAATACTCAGGCTCCTTATTTTGATCGCCAGATACCGCTTTGGGTACCTAGTTTGCTTCAATGCAGCCCCCTTGGGGAATTCGAGGGTGAAAACTCACCCTCAAACAAAGGGTTGTTATCGTGAAGCCTGGCGATTCAAGCAAAAAGCGCGGCAGCTAAAAACGCCACCCAATTTAGCGAATTAATCAAAGGTCATTTCCGGCACAGATTCACCGCAATGCAGTCTGCCCGCCGTCTTGGCGCGGATCTCCTCAACAGTCACCCCCGGCGCGCGCTCCAGCAGATGAAAGCCGCCGTCACGGATTTCCAGCAATGCCAAGTCCGTCAGCACCCGCTTGATACAGTTTACCCCGGTCAGCGGCAGCGTACAGCGCTCAAGCAACTTGGGCTCACCCTGTTTGCTGCAGTGCATCATGGTACATATGATGTTGGCCGCGCCGGCCACCAGATCCATGGCGCCGCCCATCCCTTTGACCATCTTGCCCGGGATCATCCAACTGGCAATATTGCCCTGTTGATCCACCTCCATCGCCCCCAACACAGTGAGATCCACATGCCCGCCCCTTATCATGGCAAAGCTCAGGGCCGAGTCGAAAATCGCCGCGCCTTTGACCGCAGTGACTGTCTCCTTACCGGCATTGATCATGTCGGCATCTATCTTTTCCTCCAGCGGAAACGGCCCCATTCCCAACAGACCATTTTCCGAGTGCAGCATCACCTCTATCCCGGGTGGCAGGTAGTTGGCTACCAGAGTGGGAATGCCTATGCCCAGATTGACATAATCACCGTCACGGATCTCTCTGGCGACCCGCATAGCCATCTGTTCGCGACTCAACGCCATAATGCTGTTCTCCTGTTAGCTGGGTCGAAAGGTGCGCTTTTCGATGCGTTTTTCAAACTGTCCCTGCACCAAGCGATCGACAAAAATTCCCGGTGTATGAATTTGTGATGGCAGCAGGCTGCCGGGCTCGACTATCTCTTCTGCCTCTACCACGGTTATCTTGCCCGCCATCGCTGCCAAGGGGTTGAAGTTCATCGCGGTGTGGCGATAGATGCAGTTGCCCTGCCAATCGGCCTTCCAGGCGCGAACCAGCGCAAAGTCGGCGACTATGCCGCGCTCCAACAGATACTCCCGGCCTTCGAAATGTTCACTGGGTTTGCCCTCGGCCACCGGAGTACCGACTCCCGTGGCCGTGTAAAACGCCGGGATCCCGGCGCCGCCGGCGCGGATCCGCTCGGCCAGAGTGCCCTGTGGTACCAACTCCACCTCCAGCTCACCACTCATCATCAATTGCTCAAACAGGGCGTTTTCACCCACGTATGACGCCACCATCTTGCGAATTTGGCGGTTTTGCAGCAACAGCCCAAGACCGAAGTCGTCGACGCCACAGTTGTTGGACACCAGCTCCAGATCACGCACCTCTCTGCGCACCAACTCGGCTATCAAGCCCTCGGGAATGCCACAAAGGCCAAAGCCTCCGGCAATGATCCGCATCTCATGGGTTATCCCCTCCAATGCCTGTTCATGACTGGCAACCCTTTTATCCAACCCGGCCATAGTGATTCTCCTGTGTCAGCCTGTCTTGCCTTATTGCGCGGTCCAGCCACCGTCCAGCACCAGCGTCTGGGCGGTAATATTGCGCGCCGCCGGCGCCATCAAAAACGCCACCGAATGTACGATTTCATCGACGCCGATAAACGCCTTCTTCGGCATGGGGGACAGCATGATGTTGTCGATAACCTCTTGCTCACTCATGCCGTGCTCCCTTGCCTGGGACGCTATCTGCGCCTCCACCAGCGGTGTCTTTACATAAGCCGGGCAAATAGTGTTGACGGTAATGTCCCAGTCGGCGTTTTCCAGCGCCACGACCTTGCTCAGCCCCAGCAAACCGTGTTTGGCGGCCACATAGGCCGACTTGTACCTAGATGCCACCAGTGCATGGATAGAGCCGATATTGATGATGCGGCCAAAGTTGCGCTCCCGCATTCCCGGCAGCAATGTCTTGCAAAGCATCGCCGGGCCGGTGAGCATCACCTGTTGCAGCAGTTGCCACTTCTCGGCCGGAAAGGCATCGAGGCGCGCCACATGCTGCATTCCGGCATTGTTGATGAGCACATCCACTTCAATGTCAGCCAGTTGCTCGGTCAGCGCTTCGATGGCCCGGGGGTCGGCGACATTGAGCCCAAGGCCCAAGCAGTTGCCGCCGGCTTGATTGAGCGTGTTGGCAGCCAGTATCGCCCGCTCAGGGTCGAGATCGCTCAGCAATATCCTGTGGCCAAAGGCCGCCAGCTCAGTGGCAATCGCCAGGCCGATACCGCTGGCCGCGCCGGTGATCAATACGGTTTTAGGGTCTTTCATACAGGCTCCTTAAAATTACGCCCTGCGGCGGCTTGACTCAGTCCGCCAGAAATGCACGGATTTCATCACTCTTGCTCTGAATGGAGAACAAGCCATCGAGATGGCCCCAGGGGCCTTCAATTTCACTTATCTCTACCTCTTTACCCAGTTCCTTCATGGTGGCGGCCATCTGCCTCACCCTCTGGGGCCGCAGCAGCAGATCGCCACTGGCGGGCAGCAACAGGCTCTTGGCCTTTATCTTGGCCAAGGCGGGTTTCAGCTCGCCCCCTTGCCAATCGGCACTGAACATTTGCGAGGCCCGTACCAGATACAGTACATGGTTGGCATCCTGCAATGCCGCCCTGGCCCCGGCGCGCTGTTGCAAGATCTGGCTGATTTGCGGCAGCGTGCGAATATCCGCCAGCGCGCCTTTGTCGGCAACAGTGAAATCCTTGAAGCTGGCCAGATAAGCCTCCGGCGCCATTGCATCCTGGGTGATATTGAGCAGCGCCGCGGTCAGCCCTGCCACCGGGGGCGTCTTGCCGTAGTAGTCGCCGCCGCGCCAGTTGGGATCCAGCCGGATAGGCAGGGTCCATTTCTCCAGCGCCGGTACGCTCCAGGCATCCATGCTGTCGGCGCCGATAACATGAATGAGCCGCTCGACTCTGTCCGGGTAACTCACCGCCCAATCTAGCGCCTGAAATGACCCCATGGAGGCACCCATAACCGCATGCAGTTTTTCAATGCCGAGACTCTCCAGCAGCAAGCGCTGCACCTCGACGAAGTCATGAATGGTCACCACGGGGAAATCCAATCCCCAGGGTTTGCCGGTTTCAGGGTTGATGCTGGCAGGCCCTGTGGTGATGGTATGACCGTCGTGCACATTGGCGTTGACCAGAGTGTCGGCGCTGACAACAAAGAAGCGATTGGTATCTATCGCCTTGCCCGGCCCTATGATGGCGTCCCAATAGCCACTCTGGGGATCAGACTCGGCGTACTTGCCGGCGGCGTGGGAATTACCGGAAAAGAAATGAGTGATCAGTATGACATTGTCCTTGGCCGCATTGAGACTGCCGTAGCTTTCCCAGCCGACGGTCACACTGGGCAACACTTTGCCCGATACTGTGCGAAACTCAGTGGTGGTAAACGACTTTTTCTCCACCAGCATAGGCTGGGCGGCCGCTTTCAAGGACGAAGCCGCCGTGGCAGAAACGGACTCGGCCGAAGCCGGAGCACTGGCTTGGGCAACCCCAAGCAGCGCCGCAAACATGCAGGATACAAATAACTTCATATTCACCTCTTAAAACCAAATAAACAGAGCCAGTGCCAGCGCGACACCGATAAGGGGCAGCAGGGTCGTCAGCGCCGCCATCGCCCAATAGGCGCGCTTGTGGGTTTCCTTACAGATGGCGCGAATGGTGGTAACCACATAACCGTTATGGGGCAAGGTATCCAAAGCACCGGAAGAAATGGCCACCACTCGATGCAACTGATCCGGGTTCACCCCCATATCCAGATAATGGGGCGCCACCAAAGGCAAGGCTATCGCCTGGCCGCCGCTGGCAGAGCCGGTAAGGCCGGCAATCACGCTCACCGCCACCGCAGCCCCCAACAGCTCATTGCCCGGCATATTGGTCATCACCTCAACCGCAGTGGCAAAGGCAGCCGATGATTTGGCCACGGCGCCAAAGCCGACCACGGCGCTGGTATTGCCTATGGCCACCAAAGCGCCTGTGGTGCCGTCATTGACCGCCCGTCCCAGATGATGAAAATGGCGGAAGTTGATTAACATCAGCGTCAGCACCCCACCGAGCAAGGCAACTATCAGGGCATTTTGTGCCAGGGTATCGTGCAGCCAAAAGGAGATAACCAGCACCACAATAAGAGGGATCACCCCTGTGATGGGATGGGGCAGATCCCGCTCCGGCACTTCAGGATCATCACTGCGCGCCTCGAAACGCTCGCCTCTGGCGATGGCTCGGTTAATCATCCACTTGAGCCAGAAATAACCGCTGACCGCCATAAACAGGGCCACCACCAGGCTCACTTCCCAGGCGGCCCAGGGAGAGGTATTGAGGTATTTGATCGGGATCCAGTTCTGGATCTCAGGCGAACCGGCCGAGGTCATGGTAAAAGTCACCGAGCCCAGTGCCAACGCTGCCGGAATAAAACGCCGCGGCAGATTGGCATCCTTGAACAGCCCCAGCGCCATGGGATAGACGGAAAATGCCACAATAAATACGCTGACGCCGCCATAGGTCAACACGGCACAGGCGGCTACCACTGCCAGCACCGCATAGCGGATCCCGAGTTTCCCCACAATAAAATGCGCCACCGCATCGGCCGCGCCGGTATCTTCCATAAACTTGCCAAACAAAGAGCCCAGCAAAAACATAAAGAACCAGGACGCCAGAAAGCCGGAAAAACCGCCCATATAGGCACTGACAAAGTCAGCCCCCGAGGCATCGAATAACGGAATATGGTTGCTCAGCGCCACCAAGGCCGCGCACAGTGGCGCGGCGACAAACAGGTTGACACCTCTGAGTGTCAAAATGATCAGCAGCAGTAAGCCACCGAAGAGTCCCAGCATACTCAACATAAGCCCATCTCTTGTTGTTGGCCGCCCTGTTCCGGCGCCGCAAATTTGCAGCGATTGATCAGGCGCCATTGTTAATTTTTTGCAAACATTTTTTTTGCAACCAAGAGAGTGACAAGCAAAAGCCGGATTGAACATAACACCATAGTGCTATACACAAAATAACCAATAAATTTCAAATCATTAAATAACACTGTACTAAGGTGCTAATTCCCTTCTGCTTCCTTTGCTCTAGAGTAAACGCCGAAGTATTAACAAAAACAAAACAAACAAAACAGCAAAAGGACTTAATCATGAGTCAATCCAAGATCCCCTACTCTCTGCTGGCACTGGCCATAGCCTCGGCACTGACGCCGATAGCGGCTCAGGCAGAAGAAACCAACAATAAGGGCGAGCTGGAACGTATTGAAGTCACCGCCAGACGCACAGTGGAAAACCTGCAGGAAGTACCGGTCGCCGTCACCTCAGTCAGTGAGGCCGAGCTTAATGAACGCGGTATTACCGTGGTGACCGAAGTGCAGCAGTTCTCCCCCAATACCACGCTGCAGGCGAGTCGGGGAACCAACTCCACCATGACCGCCTTTATTCGCGGCGTGGGCCAGCAGGACCCGCTCTGGGGTTATGAGCCCGGCGTCGGTATCTATGTGGATGATATCTATATCGCCCGCCCACAGGGGGCGGTACTGGATCTGCTGGACGTGCAGCAGATAGAGATACTGCGCGGCCCTCAGGGCACGCTTTACGGCAAGAACACCATAGGCGGTGCGGTCAAGTATGTAACCAAGGTGATGTCCGGCGATCCCCAGTTGAATATTCAGGGCTCCTACGGCAGCTTTAATCAGAAAGATCTCAAGATCACCGGCCAGTATCCGCTGATAGACGAACAGCTGTATCTGGGCTTTGGCTATGCCAACCTCAACCGCGATGGTTTCGGTGAGTTTTTGACCTCGGCCGAGCCGAACCAGGACAAAGAGAACTACAACAAAGATCTCAGTGCCATGCGGCTCACCCTGGAGTATCACCCGACAGACTCACTGTTTTTCCGCCTCGCCTGGGATAAAACAGACGATAAGTCCAACGCCAAGGGGGGCTATCGCCTGCTGCCGAGTCTGCTGACTGATGCCCCGGTACCGGACAGCAAGTTCGACTCCTACACCAGTCTGCCCACCTGGAACGAGGTGGACCTCGAAGGTTGGAGCTTCACCGGCAGCTGGGACATAAACCACTCAACGCAGCTGAAATATATTGCGGCCAGAAGAGAGAGTTACTCACCCACCAACATAGATTTCGACAACACCTCACTGCAAATTTTCGACGTACCGGCCATCTATGACGACGAGCAAACCACCCATGAGCTGCAGCTGCATCACAGCGGCGACAACTACAAGCTGGTGTCCGGTCTTTACTACTATGATGCCGAGTCCTGCGGCCAGTTTCAGGCGATTCTCGAAGAGCTTGGAAAGGCGCTCAACGCCCCTGGGCTGACCCGTGAAGTGAGCGGCTGCTCTAACTCCACCAGCAAGGCGGCCTATATTCAGGGCAGCGTAGACTTGAGTGACAGCTGGTCCATGACCCTGGGGCTGAGATACACCCAGGATGAAAAGCAGGCCTATGTCCGCAACGGCCTGATATTCGATACCGTCTATCCCGAATCCGGATGGGTACCTGGCTATGTCCGCCCCGAAGGCGACTTGGTGCCCTTGGTATTGGACGACAGTGAAGACTGGTCCAAGCTGACCCCAAGAGTCGGGGTGGAATACCAGTACTCGGATGACATCATGTTCTTTGCCAGTTACGCCCAGGGATTCAAGTCCGGCACCTTTAACCCCAGGGCCGAAAGCGCCGAACCGGCGGCAGATCCAGAAACCGTTGACAGCTTCGAGCTGGGGATGAAGAGCGAATGGGGCCGCAACTTAAGGGCCAACCTAACCCTGTTCAGCCTGGATCATAAGGACAGGCAGTATATCTCTGTTTTGCCGGGCGACACGGCTGCCGATCTCAATCAGCGCCTGGGCAACATAGGCTCTTCGGAGGCCCGTGGCGCAGAGCTTGAGATGACCTGGGTGGCCACAGATGCGCTGAACTTTGACCTGGCGGTGGGCTATATCGATGCGGAATTCAGTGAAGTGTTCGATACCGACCCTGTCACAGGTGAAACCTTCGACAAGTCGGACAGGTTTACCATAGCCAATACCCCGGATCTCACCTTTAACCTGGGTTTCACCTATCGTCTCTACGCCGATATCGGTGAGTTTGTCTTTAACGGCAACTATTACTATCGCGGTGATTATGTGCTGTTTGAGGAAGACAGCCTGCTAACCCAGGACGCCTACGGCCTGCTGAATCTGGGGATCACCTGGTATAGCAATGACGGCAGCTGGTATGCCGGCCTCTATGGCAAAAACCTCACCGATGAAGAGTACCTTATCGGCGGCTATCAGTTTGTCACCCCGGATCCGAGCGATCCGACAGATGTCAGCAAGTACACCCCAGGACTCGGTGGCGACAACACCCTGATTGGTTATTACGGCGATCCACGCACAGTGACCCTGACGGTAGGCTACCGCTTTTAATCCGTGCCCCGAACAAGGCTTACCCTAGGGTAAGCCTTGTTTTTATTGATACTTTCCCGTATAAAACTTGAAACCCGGAGCCCTTAGGATGAGTCTGGTGAAAGCCATAATTGCCGATGATCACCCGCTGTTTCGCAGCGCCCTCAAGCAAGCCGCCGCCTGCGTATTGGATGAAGCACAGATACGCGAATGCGCCGATCTCGAGGGGTTGTTTGAGCTGCTCGGGCGACACAGTGAAACTGAGCTGGTGTTTCTCGACCTCGGCATTCCAGGAGCCAATGGTTTGCAAGGACTGTCGCAACTGCGCAATCAATACCCGGATGTGTTGATCATCATGGTGTCGGCCACCGAAGCACCGGCGATTATGCAGCAAGCCATCGCCCTGGGCGCTTCGGCCTATGTACCCAAGTCCTCGCCGCTGGAGCGGATATCCGAAGCCATCGCCGAGGTGCTCAATGGCGAAACCTGGCTACCGGCGGATTTGGCGCTGGAAACTCTGGACGCCGATGACGAGCAGACGGACTTTGCCAGAAATCTGGAAAAGCTGACGCCGCAACAATACAAGGTGCTGGCGATGATTGCCGATGGCCTGCTCAATAAGCAGATAGCCTATGAAATGCAGGTGCAGGAAACCACGGTCAAGCAGCATGTATCCGCCATTCTGCGCAAGCTCGGCCTCAACAACCGTACCCAGGCCGGCATCCGCTATAACCAGCTCAGCCGCCCAGAATAACGGTTTCCCCTTCCCCACAAAGCGCTTTATTTAAAAGCGCGCCTCAATTGAGCAAACGCTTGATACTGCGCCTGAGCGCCGGCAGCTTCAACGGCTTGTAAAGCAAGGGGAAACCGGCATCACTAACCTGCTCGCGAATGGCTTCGGCCTGATTGGCAGTATTGATAATCACAGGTAATTCGGACAAACCCTGGGAGGCCAACAGCTCAACCCCGGTGAGACCGGCATCCAACTGATAATCGACTATCAAGAGTTGCGGCAAGGGCAAACGCGCTTGCAGTTCAGCCAACTGCTCGGCGCCGGTGGCCTTTTCTATCTCGCAGCCCCAACTGCCCATGACCTGCCCCAGGGCTTCGAGCACGGTTTGATCATTATCCACCAGCCAAACCCGCAACCCGGCAAAATCGGACTCACTCTCCAAAGTCTTGGGTTTGACCGCGGCCACAGCCCCCGGCAGCGACTTGCATTGCAGCAACAAGGTAAACTGAGTACCGGTTCCTAACTGGGAACCCAGCAGCAAGGGGATGTCCAACAGATCGCAGATACGCTTGGTAATCGCCAGCCCAAGCCCCAGCCCTTCGGCGCTACCGCGGCTGCCGAGCTGCTTGAACTCTTCAAATATGGTCAGTTGATCTTCCTTGGCGATACCAATGCCCGTGTCTTCCACTATCAATGACAAGAGTCCGTTTTCAAGATAGGTCTTCAGCCGCACTTCGCCCTGCTCGGTATAACGAATGGCGTTGCTGAGCAGATTACGCAGCACACGTTTGAGCAGCGCCTTGTCGGTATTGAGCAGCACTTCCTGACTCTCGAGATGAAAGCCAATGCCTTTTTGCGCCGCAAGCGCCTGATACTCGTGCCTGAGGGGATCTATGATTTGCCGCAATGGAAATTCACTGACATTCACCTTGAAGGCTCCGGCGTTGAGCTTGGTCAGTTCCAGAATACTGCTGAGCAGCTCTTCGGCGCTGCCAAGGGAGCTGCGGATATTATCGGCCAGGGTTTCCAGCTCACTGCCCCTGGCTTTATCACTCATCAAGGAGCAGAACAGGCTGGCGGCATTGAAGGGTTGCAACAGATCGTGACTGGCGGCGGCAAAAAAGCGGGTCTTGCTCTCGGTTGCCTGCTCGGCCACCCGTTTGGCATTGGACAGTTCACGGTTGGCCTGGGTCAACGCCCGGGTGCGCTGGTTGACCTTTTCTTCCAGCGAGGCATTGACGTGTTCCAGCTGGCGCTGCTGGCTGACAAAGTCGGTCACGTCCGTATAGGTGGTCACAAAGCCGCCACCGGGTAAGGGGTTACCCTGCATCTCATACACCCGGCCATTGCTGTGGGTGCGCTGATACTTATAGGCACTGCCCTGACGCAGATAGTCGAGACGCTTGGCAATTTCCTGCTCGGGATCCTCGCCACGAAACATACCTCTGTGGGCGTTGAGGCGAATGATCTCTTCCACCGGCCGACCTATATAGAGCGCCTCATCCGGGTAGAGAAACATATCCTTGTAGCCCTGATTCCAGGCCACCAGCCTCAGCTGGGAGTCCACCACACTGATCCCCTGTTGGATATTTTCTATGGTCGATTGCAGCAAGTCGCGATTAAAGCGCAGCACTTCGCGGGCCTCATCGACAAATTCGGCCACCTGCTCCAGCCCCTGATGTTTCTCATCTTTGGCGGCATCGATAATCAGCCTCGCCGAAGCGCCGCCGACCATGGCGGCGAGCTCTCTCTCGACCAGCTGTTCGGTTCGCACCGGCGCATCCACTTTCCAGTGATTGGGATCCAGCGGGAACTCGCTGGCAACCAACTGACTGGCCGAGTCGGCTTCGCCGAAGCGTTTCAGCAAGGCCGCCAGATCATGAAAACTCAAACTGGCCTTGGGCACACCTTCCCGTCTGTCATCCCGGCTGATAACAAACTTGCTGCTCTGCAGCCGCTCAGCGAGCCCCGCCGGGCGCAGCACTGGCAGCAAGATATACACTAATAAATTGAGCCCAAGCGACAGCAGCATGGACTGGGTAATATCATCCAGCCCCAGCCCAAGTAGATCCCGCGGCGCCAAAGCCTGAACTCCGAATGGGCCATTGTCGAGCCAGGGCTGGTAACCAACCGCGCCTATCACCAGGTTCGGCAGCAGCAAGGTATAAAACCACACCAGCGAGCCTGAGGCGATCCCCAGCTGCGCCCCGAGACAAGAGGCCTGACGCCACCACAAACCTATGATCAGCGCAGGTGCAAACTGCGCCACCAGGGAAAAAGACATCAAGCCCACCATGGCAAGGGAGTTGGTATCGGCCAGTATTCTGTGGGTAAAGTAACTCAGTAGCAACAGCGCGAAGATCACCGCCCTTCTGGCCTGCAGCAAGGCGTTTTGGCTGAGGCCGCGACTGCCGGAGGCCAGTGATGAACGCCGCAGAATAAACTGGTTGATAAAGTCGTTAGTGATCATGATTGACAGCACTATCGCCGAGACAATCACCATGCTGGTGGCCGCCGAAAACCCGCCGAGAAACACCATCAGGGAAACGGCGTGATTCTCTACCGCCATCGGCAAGGCCAGTACGAAGGAGTCCGGCGCCACCTGCTCCTTACCGAACCATAACAGGCCGGCTACCGCGATAGGCAAAATAAACAGATTGATAAGAATGAGATACAGCGGAAACAGCCAGCGCGCCGTACTGAGATGGCCCTCGCCGCCCGTTTCAATAAACTGCATATGAAACTGACGCGGCAAACAGAACATGGCCAACACCCCAAGCAGGGTATGGGTGGCATAGATGTAGCCGGAGTCGACCTCAAAGCTCAAGCGCCCTTCGGCCTTGGCGCTCTGAGCCTGTTGCCAGAGTGCCAGCGGGCTGTCGAACAAACCGAAACAGACAAACAGCCCAACCGAAATAAAGGCAGCCAGCTTCACCAGCGATTCAAACGCCATACTGGCCACCAGCCCCGGGTTGTGCTCGCTGGGTCTTGGACGCCGGGCACCAAACAGTACGGCAAACAGCGCCAGCAGCAACATGATATAAAAGGTACTGTCTTGCCAGAATCCGCCTGAGGAAACCTCTTCGCCCGTGAGCATGGCGATACTTTCTGAGGTGGCCGACAGCTGCAACGAAATATAGGGCACTATGGCAATCACGGAAATAAAAGACACCAACCCGGAGAGGCTGGAAGACTGGCCATAGCGGCTGGCGATAAAGTCGGCCAGGGATGTGAGTTTTTCATCGCGGCAGATTTGTGCCACCCGGCAGTAAAGCCGCCAGCCAAATAGAAACAGGATCAAGGTACCGGCATAGGTGGGCGCCAGCCACCAACCATGATTGGCAGCCTGAGCCGTGGTACCGAAAAAAGCCCAGGAGGTGCAGTAGACGCCGAGTGTCAGGCTGTAAAACAGCGCCCGAAAGCGTTTGGGTTTATATTTATCCGCCCACCAGGCGATGATAAACAACAGCGCGAGATACAAGAGTGCCAGCAGGCTGACGGACCAGATAGAGAACATAGGCAAAGGTTTTTATTTTCAGCTTAACCAGTTCTGCTGCAAAAAGCAGCGCTAACTTTAGTCTTATTCAAACTTAGGGAAGTCTGACTTCGACAGGCCCCGGCATGCCTTCAGTCAGATGCCTTGAACGCCAATTGCTGTGCAAGCCACGCCCTACAAAAGAGAAGGCCACGAGGACTTATTCGTACCTTCCCTAACAAAAGTCACGGGCATAGGTGGGCGCAATCCGTTATAATCCGCCGCAGCTGAAACAAAGTTAATCAGGTTCAAAAACAGATGGCAGAAATAGGTCAAAGTTGCACCCTGGAAGTGGTCAAACAGGTTGATTTCGGGGTTTACCTCAACGCTCATGAGTTGGGACAGGTGTTATTACCCAATAAAGTGGTGCCCAAGGGTTGTCAGGTTGGCGACAAGTTGGAGGTGTTCCTCTATCTGGACTCCAACGACCTGCCTATCGCAACCACTAAAAAGCCCTTGGCTCAGGTGGGTGAGTTTGCTTATCTCAAGGTGGTTTCCATTGGTCGGGTCGGTGCCTTCCTCAATTGGGGACTGGAAAAAGATCTGCTGCTGCCCTTCGGTGAGCAGCACAAGCAGGCCGAAGAGGGCCGCAGTTACCTGGTCTATGTTCACCGTAACCGCGCCGACGAGCGGATTGTCGCTTCGTCCAAAATCGATAAGTTTGTCGATAAGAGCCCGGCTTGGTACAAGAATGGTCAACAGGTTGACCTTATCATTGCAGGTACTACAGATCTCGGCTACAAGGCGATAGTCAACAATAAGCATTGGGGCGTCATCTATCAAAATGAGGTGTTCCGTAAGCTGAAGTTTGGCCAAAAGCTCAAGGGTTATATCAAGCAGGTGCGTCACGATAACAAACTGGATCTGACCCTGCAAAAGGCTGACCGTCAGGAGTTGGATCAGCAATCACAGCGGATCATGAAGAAGCTGGCCCAGGCCGGCGGTTTCCTGCCCTACAGCGACAAGACCTCGCCCGAAGTGATCTACGCCGAGCTCGGCATGAGCAAGAAGGCCTTCAAAAAAGCCATCGGCGGCCTGTTCAAGGCCGGAAAACTGCGCATCGAAGATGACGGTATCCACGCCAATAATTGAACAAAGAACTGGCAAAGAATTGAGCTAAAATAACGCGCCTGCCCTATTCAGGACAGGCGCAGCCGAGGAAAACCGCGACATCGGCTCAAGGCTCTGATATAACTCAAAAACACTGAGTAAAATGTCGGTCAGTTGGCCGATATCTGCCTTGAATGGAACTGTCAATTATGTTGCAACTCAATGCCATCGAAGCCAGAGTGATTGGCTGCCTGCTGGAAAAAGAAGTCACCACTCCGGATCTTTATCCCCTGTCTCTCAATTCACTGACCCAAGCCTGCAATCAAAAGACCAGCCGCGATCCCGTGATGGAACTGAGCGAGTCTGAAGTGCAGCAAGCCTTGGACAGCCTGAGTAAAAAACGTCTGCTGAGTGAGCAATCCGGCTTTGGCAGCCGGGTCATAAAATACCGCCACAGATTCTGTAACACTGAATTTGGCGAGCTGCAGTTTTCCCCGGCGGAGCTGGCGATAGTGTGTTTGTTGCTGCTGCGCGGCGCCCAAACCGCAGGTGAACTCAGAAGCCGGGCTCAGCGGCTGTTTGAATTTGACGGCCTGCCACAAGTGGAACAAACCCTATTGGCGCTGAAAGACAAAGGCTTTATCCGCCAACTGGCCAGGGAGCCTGGAAAACGTGAGATACGCTTTGCCGAGAACTTCACCGAGAATGATGGTGTATCTGAAGGTTCCGGCGGCGCAGATACCACTCAGATTGCCAATCAAGCTGCAGCTCACCATGAAGGTGAGCGCGAAGGTGAGTGCGAAGGTGAGCCAGAAACGGCGAGCCAGAGCCGGATAGCCTTGCTTGAACAAGAACTGGCGACAATGAAGCAAGAGCTGGCTTTACTAAAACAGGAATTGGCCGAGCTTAAGGCGCAACTGGCATAATTGACCGTAAAAACGACAGCTACCGCTTGAAATAGCGGCCAGGCGTTGGCCTGCCTGGCCTCATGGTGTTAGGCTGGCGTCTTATCGGCAACCCAGTGCTTGCTCCGGTCGCTGCAAGGACTCCATATTTGGAGCAAAACAAGGAACCACATGACAACTGCAACTCACAGCACTCATCCCGGAGGGCTGAAAAACGCCCTGCAACTCGCGGGATTTGAACTCTATAAACTCATTTTCCACCGCCGTGGCACCCTGGCGATGATAGCTTTCGCCTTGGTGTGGCTGCTGATCCTCGCCTATCTGGTCCGAGGTGCCGCCAGCTTTCTGTTGAACCCGGACTTCAAGCATTTTGTTACCGGCGCCTTCGGTGAAGGCACTCTGGATCAACTGTTTGCCTGGCCGGTTGCCGAGCAAGCCGTCTATTGGGTCATCAGTCTCTACCTGTTCCCCATGTTCAGCATTCTTATCTGCGGCGATCAGTTCGCCTCGGACAAAAACCGCGGCACACTGCGCTTCCTCAGCCTGCGTTCGGGCCGCGATGCCCTCTTCTTCGGCCGCTTCCTCGGCATGATGTTGATCCAATTGCTGTTGGTTGTCATCACAGTCATAGCAACCGTATTTTTGGCCATGAGCCGGGATATGGCGTTGGTGCTACCCGCGCTGACTTCCGGCTTGATGATGACACTCAATCTGGTATTGATCCTGCTGCCCTACACCGCCCTGATGGCGCTGTTCTCACTCTGGGCAAGCTCGGCCAGATTGGCCAGCGTTTTTGCGGTGCTTTTCTTTGCCGCCATGATGATAGTAATGGCGGTTATCAATGCTCAGCTGCCCATGCTCTCTTTCATCGGTTATCTGGTGCCCGGAGCACAGATAGATGCCATGCTCAATGCCCAGCCGCTAACGGCACTGTCAAGTGCTTGGTTGCCGCTGCTGCAAACCATTGGATTATTGGCGATAGGCCGCACCATGATGCAGCGAGGTGATCTATGAGTCTGATTAACTGTAAAGGCCTGAGCAAACTCTACGGCGGCAAGCGGGCATTGGATTGCGTCGACTTGCAACTGGAGCCCGGTAGTCCCATCGCCCTGGTCGGCCCCAACGGTGCCGGCAAGACCACCTTAATGAGCCTGCTGCTGGGTTATATACGTCCAAGTAGTGGTGAAATCACTGTGATGGGACAGCGCCCGGGCAGCACCGGACTTTTGGGACAGATCTCGGCCCTGCCCCAGGACGCTGCCCTGGATCCCGGCTTCAGCCTGCTGACTCAATTCAGCCTGTTTGCCCGCATGCAAGGTATGGGCGCCGAAGCCGCCAAGGCAGAATCCATGCGGGTGCTGGCGCTGGTAGGCCTTGAGGACGTCGCCAATCAAAAACCCAACTCTCTGAGTCATGGTATGGGGAAACGCGCCGCGATAGCTCAGGCGCTGATAGGCAACCCCAAGCTGGTGTTGCTGGATGAACCCACGGCCGGACTGGATCCCGCCAACGCCCGCAAAATTCGCGAGTTGGTAGAATCCCTGAGCGCAGACACCACCTTTATTATCAGCTCCCACAATCTGGATGAACTGGAAAAACTCTGTGATAGAGTGCTATATCTGGACAAAGGTAAACTGAGCCAGTCGGTCACCATGCAGCAGAGCAGCGCCGAAGCCTATCTGACGCTGCAGATGCAACACTGTGATCAGGAAAAACTGCTGGAGGCACTCTACGCCCTTGAAGGTGTTTACGAGGTCTCGGCCAAGGGCAAACAAAACTACCTTATCCGTTACCAACCGGAGAAGGACACCTTGGATATCGAACTGCTGCAGCTACTCAAGCAAAATGGCTGGCAATATCGCAGCCTGATGCGAGGCCGCACACTGGAAGATACCCTGTTCGACGGCGCAGCCTGAATCTCAGCCACTCGTCTATACCTGTCGAGCCCTGACACGAAAAAACCTAGCCTTGGCATAGGTTTTTTCTTTCGTCTACAGCAGGTTAGTGTCACGCTTTTACTTTTTTAATCGAACCACCCAGGGTATTTTCACCTAGCCCCGCTATTTACACTCATTCATATCAGTTTGCATCAGAATCAGTTTACAGCAACTTAATCACATCCCTTTCTACATTACGCCTGCCATTTTCACCAACAAAGTCTTGGGAAAGGCGCAAGTGCGTTCTTTTTCGTAAGGAGTGGCTTGGGCCTGACCGAAGTCATACCAGGGGGCCTGCCAAAATCGGATAAATCAGAGACTCAATTGCGGTTATCGGGATAAATGAAGGTATATTTTTTAAAACAGAGTAATAGCTTGAAATAAGTTAATCTTAATTTGAGAGATCACTACAAATTAGAACAAAAGCTCTAGCCAGAGACCACTTGTTGAAGAGATAAAAGACTGAAGAGATAGAAATTGAGCGGGCTTAACTATGAAGACATAAAAAGCCAATACATAAAAATCAAGGCATAAAAAAACCGCGCTTCCTTACACCTGAGAGTGTAGGTTCACGCGGTTTATTACTGTATCGCTCGGGTTACCCCGAAAAGCGATTAGCCGATAACAGAAACGTTTTCAGCTTGAGGACCTTTCTGGCCCTGAGTAACAGTGAAGGATACTTTCTGACCTTCGTCCAGAGTCTTGAAGCCGTCAGAGTTGATGGCGCGGAAGTGTACAAACACGTCTGGACCAGACTCTTGCTCGATGAAACCGAAACCTTTGTCAGAGTTGAACCACTTAACTACACCAGTTACTTGTGACATGATATAAATCCTGTAAATAAAACTATCTTTTAAGCCTTAACGGCGGTGGAGCTGAAAATGCCGGTATTACTTATGTTTACAGGACGAACTGGTCGTATTGAAGACATAAAAATAAGCCCAACTTTCAAGCTAAGTAGACTATAAATCATTCTGGAGATAAGTCAACAAACTTAATTGAGCCCTTGAGGTTTTTTTTACTTAAATTTCGAGTATTTGCCGTAACAAGTTGAAACCTATCTTATAGTTCTACGTCTTATGTATTACGCCGGTAAACCTGAATGTAAAAATCCAGCTCACAACCCAATCCCTCAGCCTGCAGCTGCTGTTTTTGTTCGGCGCTGAGCTTCCAGGCATAGGGAGTCATCTCCAAAAAGTCATTGCAAACCTGCCCGGCCGGTAAAACCAGCGGCCACTGCAATCGCTCATCATGCAGCAGACCAAAACCCGGTAGCTCTGACTTGGTCGGCTCATGCTCTCTTGGCTCACTGTAGATGATCTCTTTTAACTGAAAGTGATGTCTGGGGCCTGGGGATACACAGATAAAAATGCCGCCTGGCCTACACACCCGCGCCAACTCCTTATCTTTTGATGGCGCATAGATACGCAACATGAGCTCAAAAGCAGCATCGGCAAAAGGCATGTCGTAGGCGCTGGCCACACAAAAGCGCATCTGGGGATGTGCCTTGGCGGCGTAGCGAATCGCGGTTCTGGAAATATCCAATCCATAGAGTTCGCCACCAACAGCTTGTTGCAAACGCTCGCTGTAGTAGCCTTCACCGCAGCCCAGATCCAAAATCTCGGGTTGTCCCTTGCCATACTCCAGCGCCAGCTCGTTGACCCTGTCGCTGAGAGCCTGATAATAGCCGGCGTTCAAAAAAGCACGCCTGGCCTGCATCATCTGCTTGTTGTCACCGGGATCGCGGGAGTTTTTCTTCTGCACCGGCAACAGGTTGACATAGCCTTCCTTTGCCTGATCAAAACTGTGGTTTTGGCCACAACGCCATTGTTTTCCGTCCTGCACCAACTCGCTGCGGCACAGGGGACAAATATAAGTCATGCATTACTTCCATCAGAATCGGGCTTTGCAGCCCAAGGTGGTTTTACTCTTCGTCGGTCAACTGCCTGACCATGGCATTGAGCTCCGGCGATGACAAGAGTTCATAGCACTCAAGCGCGCGCCTGAGCTTTTCTTCGGTGCCATCATGGTTGGCACTCTGGCGGTAATTGGGACGCTCAAGCGACTGATTATAACATCGCAGCAGCCATTGACGTTTCTGGGATAGACCTGTGAGCAGATGCCAGACTTCGTTGAGCAGGCCTTCGGGCAATTTAGCCCCATGCGCCTGCTGGTATCGTTCCAGCCTGATTCGAGCCTGAGTCACTTCACTGAGTTGCACCGCCAACTTTTCACTACTGGCTTGATAATCCTGAGCTTCGGCCAACGCTGTCTTGGCCAGAATGATCTCTCTTGGCTCCTGTGACAAACGCAAATCCTGCTCCAGAGGCAGCAGCTCGAATCTGCCGGTTTGTAACGAGCAGAGAAATGTCTGCCCCGGCCATAAATCGAGACACACTCCCTGCCTCAGGGCAGCGATGCAACTTGAAGTACTGGTTCCAACTTCAGAGTAGAGTCTAAAGCCCTGACCTGCCGTGCGCGACACTCCATCCTTCCTGACGGATTCCAAGGGTAGCAACTGCTGAGTCAGAAAAGGTTGCAGCCTCAAAATAAACTGCCCCTGCGAAGCCTTGTCTTCTCCTTCAAGCATTACCCACTCAAGCAGCGGCGAGCGCAAGGCCTCCGACAACACAAAATCACTGACACTGTCTGGCAGGCTGAGGCACAACCTGGTCGGCATTGAAAGATTGACTATGGTGGGTGAACTGAAAAACTGACTGTACATCTGCATCCCTTCGGGTAATCCGAACCTCGTTGTCCCTGCCGGCAGGCCGCTTATTGTAACCAGAGGCCATCGATTCACCAAGGGCGGTTTTTAACCGAAATACCAGCGATAATGCCGGCAAAATCCCATTTCCGTAAAAAAATGTTAAGATAAGCTTTTGTCTACAGAGCCAAAGTCATCAGCATGAGTCAAGCCCAACCTCAGCCTTCCATATTCTGGCATGATTATGAAACATTCGGCGCTAATCCGGCGAAAGACAGGCCGGCGCAGTTTGCCGGGATACGTACCGATCTGGAGCTGAACATCATTGGCGAGCCCGAGACCTTTTACTGTCAGATAGCCAGCGATTACCTGCCCTCTCCCGAGGCGATCCTCATCACAGGGATCACGCCGCAGCTGGCGAATGGCAAAGGGCTGCCGGAAACCGAGTTTATGGGGCGGATCAATGCCCTGTTCAGCCAAGCCAATACCTGCGTCGCCGGCTACAACTCGCTGCGATTTGATGATGAGGTCAGCCGTTATGGTTTTTACCGTAACTTTATCGATCCCTATGCCAGAGAATGGCAGCAAGGCAATTCCCGCTGGGACATTATCGATTTGGTTCGGGCCTGCTATGCCCTGCGCCCGGACGGGATCAACTGGCCAACCAAAGAGGACGGCTCTCCCAGTTTCAAGCTCGAACATCTGACCCAGGCCAACGGACTCGGCCATGAAAAGGCTCACGATGCCATGTCAGATGTTTACGCCACCATAGCCTTGGCCAAACTGATAAAAGAGAAACAACCAAGGCTGTTTGACTACTATTTCAAACTCAGACGCAAGCAGGCAGTCTCTGAGCAAATCGATGTACTCAATATGCAACCTTTGGTGCATATCAGCTCCAAGATCCCGGCGACTCAGGGCTGTGCCACTCTCATTGCCCCTGTGGCCCATCATCCGGAGAACAAGAATGCCATTGTCTGCGTTAACCTGCATATGGATATCAGCCCGCTGATTGAATTGGATGTAGACAGCATTCGCGAGCGCCTCTACACGCCAAGAAGCGAATTGGCAGAAGATGAATTACCCATACCGGTTAAACAGGTGCATATCAATAAGTGCCCCTTTATTGCCACCGCCAAGACACTGACCGATGAAGCCGCCGAGCGGATTGGATTTGACAAGGCCTTTGCCCGCGAGCAATACAAGCGCCTGCGCCAGCATCCGCAGATCCGCGCCAAGCTGGCAAGCCTGTTTGATACCCCAAGGGACAACCAGAGTACAGATCCGGATCTTATGCTCTACAGCGGAGGATTCTTCTCTCCGGCGGATAAGGCCAAGATGGAGATGATCCGCCATACCGCCCCCGATAATCTGGCGGCGCTGGATCTCAGCTTTGACGACCCCAGGCTCAAGGAGATGCTGTTTCGTTACCGTGCCCGCAACTATCCCTCGACACTTACGGACAAAGAAACACTGCGCTGGCATGAGTTCTGTCAGCAAAGACTCAACGATCCGGATTATGTCATTCGCTTAGAAAATCTGTTGGAAGAAACTGCCGAAAATGAAAGTCACCAGCGACTTCTCAAGGCTCTCGTGCAATACTTACAGGCGCTTTAACGGAATTTTGCGAAGCCAGTCCCGTTTCCACTGTAACTTCCTGACTAAACTGGATAACCATTAGCTTAACATTTAACAAGGAATGGCCAATGCAAGACAGATTTGTAAACAGCCTGAACCAGTTGCCCAAGACACTTGCCGAGCAATTGGTTCCACTGCTCAACGATGAGTTCGCCGGTCATCTGGATGCACAGCAGCTGAGTGAGTTGGCCAAGGTCAGCGGCCTTGGTGATGATGAATTACTGCTGGCACTCTTGCCTATTGCTGCGGCACTGGCCAATCCGCCAATCAGCGAGTTCTATGTCGGCGCCATCGCCAAAGGCAAGAGCGGTGATATCTATATGGGCGCCAATATCGAACTACCGGGTGAAGCCTTGTGTCACTCGGTTCACGCCGAGCAAAGCGCCATCAGTCATGCCTGGCTGAGCGGTGAAAGCCAGGTAGTCGATATCATAGTCAACGAGAGTCCCTGCGGCCACTGCCGTCAGTTTATGAATGAGTTGGTGGCCGGGCAAGAGATCCGCATTCATCTGCCCAAGCAGCCTACAGCGCCTTTGAGTCATTACCTGCCCTACGCCTTTGGTCCCAAAGATCTCAATGTCACCACACCTTTGCTGAGTAAACAACAGGTAAACCTGGCGCTTGAAAGCTCCGATCCCATGGTGATTGAGGCGCTGGATCACGCCAGCCTCAGCTATGCCCCGTACAGCAAGAGCCATTGTGCGGTAGTACTGGAAACGGCTGATGGCGCCACCTTCTGTGGCCGTTACGCCGAAAACGCCGCCTTTAACCCATCCATGATGCCGATGCAGATGGCACTGTCGACCCTGCTGCGCCATAACCGCAGCTTCAGCGAAATCAAACGGGCGCTGCTGCTGGAATCGGCCGATGGCAAAATCTCTCTGGTGGGAGCCAGCATGGACGCCCTGCACGCAGTGGCGCCTGTAGAGCTGGAACATATAGTGGTCAGCCCCGAGCCCAACTGATAGCAGACTCAAAACCCAAAAAGGACAGCTGATGCTGTCCTTTTGTTATCTCCAATCGCTGGCCTTACTTATTACGGCACTTCTCCTGGCGAGCCATCAGACTGGAAGTATCCCAGCGGTTACCGCCCATGGCCTGCACTTCTGCGTAGAACTGATCAACCATGGCAGTCAGCGGCAAATGCGAGCCATTGCGTCTGGCTTCATTGAGTGCTATGCCTAAGTCTTTGCGCATCCAGTCCACCGCAAATCCAAAATCATACTCGCCCTTCAACATGGTCTTGTGACGATTTTCCATTTGCCAGCTCTGGGCCGCGCCTTTGCTGATCACCTCAACCACCTTCTCGCCATCGAGCCCGGCGCTCTTGGCAAAATGCATGGCTTCGGCCAAACCTTGTACCACCCCGGCAATGCAGATTTGATTGACCATCTTGGTCAACTGCCCGGCGCCAACATCTCCCAATAGTTCGGCGCAGCGGGCATAGGCAGCCATCACAGGTTTTACCCGTGCAAATACCGCCTCAGAGCCGCCGGCCATAATGGTCAATACCCCATTCTCGGCACCGGCCTGACCGCCGGAAACCGGCGCATCCATAAAAGCGATGTCCTTCTCGGCCAGCAAAGCGGCCAACTCCCGCGCCACGTCGCATGAGGCAGTGGTGTGATCGACAAAGATACTTCCCGGAGCCATACCATGCACTGCGCCCTCTTCACCCAGTACGACCTGGCGTAAGTCATCATCATTGCCGACACAGGCAAAGACAATATCCTGCCCCTCGGCGGCTTGGGCCGGAGTCGCGCAGCAGCGCCCACCAAACTCTGCCGCCCAGGCTTCAGCCTTGGAGAAAGTACGGTTGTAAACAGTGACCTGGTGCCCCTGTTTTTGCAGATGCCCAGCCATGGGATACCCCATAACACCTAGACCGAGAAATGCGACATTCGCCATGATATTTCCTTGATTGTTTTAAGTGCGGGAACAGGCTGGCCCGATTGCCGACCATGCTTCAAAACCTTTGGCGTAAAGCCAAGGTTTTGGTTTAAAGCAAAATTCTTAGTTTAAACCAAAGCCGAGAGTGACAATTCGAGCCGATGTTTAAGCCGCATTTTGCCATGGGGCAGCGTAAAGGAGAAGTTGATACGGGTAAACTCAGCATCCCGCATACAGAAAAGAGCCACGAATGTGGCTCTTGAAATCAACACTTAAGGATGAACGTGCGCTTCCATTTCCGCGCCGATTTTCTTGCGCATCTCCATCAACTTGATTGCCGAATCCCTGAGCTCTATGTCTCTTGCCGATGTCGGCTGCCATTCAGGTACAGGCGTAGGTTTACCTTCATCGTCTACCGCCACCATGATGACAATACAGTGAGTGGTCAGATGGCGCTCGGAATCCTTGGGATCGCCGGCCTTTACGTCCAAACCTATGTGCATGGAGGTGCTGCCGGTATAGATCACCTTGGCGCTCACCTCCACTATATTGCCCACATGAATAGGTTTGACAAATCTGATCCCACCGGCATAAACCGTGATGCAGTATTTACCGCTCCAACCGGCCGCACAAGCATAGGCCGCCAAGTCAATCCACTTCATTACTGCGCCGCCGTGTACCTTGCCGCCAAAGTTGACGTCAGCGGGCTCGGCCAAAAACCTCAGGGTTATCTGTCTCTCTGTTCCTGCCATGGGATCCTCTCATCAGGCTTGGCGATCTGCTGACCGCACCTGGCTGAGAGTGTACGCGAAAATTTCGCAATCACCCAAACTTACATACCAGGAAACTTCCGCCAATCACCAGAGGTAAGGCCAGCCGATAAATCCAAAGCTGCAATTTGCTGCTGATAAAACGGGACAGATGAAACAGTGAGTAAATGCCCATCGCCAGCAGGAAGATGCCAAGCACCTCTACCCCGGCTATCACATCGGCATCGCCGCCGGCATAAACCGCTGCTGTCAACAAGGCAAACCAGAGCACTGTATAGGCAGCTATGGCCAAACTAAAAGTGCGAACACCAATTTCCATCGCCGGTTGCCAGCGGCTGTTTTCGCCCCGCACCAACTCGGTTAAATTGGCAGCAATCGCTCCGACTACGGCCATAACAGGAAACATTGCAGGATTGAGCATAGTGAAAACTCCAGAATCATTTGGCGGGATTCTGGCGCTATATTCAAAGAATGCCAATAGAGATGAACAAAGGTTAATTCTGGGTTTAGCTTGAGAATATGACTAACTGATTTTAAAGATAAAAAAAGCGCCATCTGGCGCTTTTTCAAGAGGTTGAATCTTAAACTCGCTTCAGCAACAAAGAGCCATTGGTGCCACCGAACCCGAAAGAGTTACATAGCACATGCTCTACTTTGGTCTGACGTGCGGTATGGGCAACAAAGTCCAGATCGCAACCTTCGTCCGGGTTGTCCAGATTGATGGTAGGCGGAACTACCTGATCTTTAAGGGCCAACACAGAGAAAATGGTTTCCACTGCACCGGCAGCACCGAGCAAATGCCCCGTCATCGACTTGGTGGAGCTCACCATCAGCTTATAGGCATGATCGCCAAAGATGGACTTCACTGCCGCCGCTTCGGCCTTATCGCCTGCCGGCGTAGAAGTACCGTGAGCGTTAATATAATCTATGCTTTCGGGTGCCAGGCTTGCATCTCTCAGCGCATTTTTCATGGCTGCCGCAGCGCCGGCGCCATCGGCTGGCGGCGAGGTCATATGGAAGGCATCGCCGCTCATACCGAAACCAACCAGCTCGGCATAAATCTTGGCACCGCGAGCCTTGGCGCGCTCATACTCTTCCAGCACCAGTACCCCGGCGCCGTCGCCGATAACAAAACCGTCTCTGTCTTTATCCCATGGGCGGCTGGCCGCCTGAGGGTCATCATTACGGGTAGACAAGGCCTTGGCCGCGGCAAAGCCACCCACGCCCAGAGGACAAGTCACATCTTCTGCGCCACCGGCAACCATCACATCGGCATCGCCATAAGCTATGGTACGGGCTGCGAAACCTATGTTGTGAACCCCGGTGGTACAGGCAGTTGTCACCGCAAAGTTAGGGCCGGTCATGCCGTACATAATGGACAGATGACCGGCAATCATATTGATGATGGTGCTGGGCACAAAGAAAGGGGAAATTTTACGTGGGCCACCGGCCATCAAGGCGCTGTGGTTTTGCTCAATCAACCACATGCCGCCCATACCAGCGCCGATAGCGGTTCCGACTCGGGTCGGATCTTCTTTATCCATCTCCAATCCGGAATCACGCATGGCCTGAATGCCGGCAGCCATACCGTACTGAATAAAGAGGTCCATCTTGCGGGCGTCTTTACGGGACAGGTACTGCTCTACGTCAAAATCTTTGACTGAGCCTGAAAAACGGGTGCTGAATTCGCTGGCATCAAACTTGGTGATAGGCGCGATACCGCTCTGACCTGCCAGCAAGGCTTGCCAGGTGCTGTCCACTGTGTTGCCGACCGGGGTCACCAGACCCAGGCCAGTGATAACGACTCGACGTTTAGTCACTGTGTCCACCTTAGATTAACGGGTGAGTTACCATGATAGGCTAGGCTGTTGCAGCCTACCATTGCCGCCGGCCAGCAGCCGAATGGTCACATGACACGATAATGCATCGGCTGATACTGGTACAACCAGAAACTGACGGGGCGAAAACAAAAACAGGCGGCAATTATGCCGCCTGTTTTCTGGAATTCTGGATTACTGATTCTTGGAAACGTAATCGATCGCTGCCTGAACGGTAGTGATTTTCTCAGCTTCCTCATCAGGGATCTCGGTATCAAACTCTTCTTCCAGAGCCATAACCAACTCAACAGTGTCCAGAGAATCTGCACCCAGATCGTCTACGAAAGAAGCTGCTGGCTTAACGTCTTCTTCTTTAACGCCCAGTTGCTCTACGATGATTTTCTTTACACGTTCTTCGATGTTGCTCATTAGTTTTCTTTCCTATTCAAATTACGCACTTGCGTAAGATTGCGAGTAGTTTATTAGATTTGACCAACATTGCAAGCCTAGAATTCGTGGTCTAACCACGATTTTAGGCCCTCAATTGCTGCAGATCACCACCCAATTGCGACAGTATCCCTGCCATTCGCCCTTAAACCATATACATCCCGCCATTTACATGCAAGGTTTCCCCTGTGATGTAAGCGGCGGCATCCGAGGCCAAAAAGAGCACGGCGTTGGCAATTTCCTGTGCCTGACCCAAGCGTCTCATTGGAACCTGGGACATGATGGCCTGTTGCTGATCTTCTGTCAGCTCATCCGTCATATCTGTCTGGATAAAACCAGGAGCAATAGCATTAACTGTAATTTGACGAGATGCAACCTCTCTGGCGAGAGATTTTGTAAATCCGATCAAACCCGCTTTGGCCGCAGAGTAGTTCACTTGGCCCGCATTGCCCATGGTACCTACCACAGAGCCGATATTGATGATACGACCATGACGTTTCTTCATCATTGAGCGCATCACTGGCTTGGATAACCTGAAAAGAGATGTCAGGTTGGTGTCCAGGATATCCTGCCACTCATCCTCTTTCATCAGCATCAATAAATTGTCACGGGTGATGCCAGCATTGTTTACCAGAATATCAACATCACCGGCTTTTTCTTTGATCGAGGCAAATAAATTTTCAACAGATTGTGGATCTGTGACATTCAGCACCAAACCATGGCCCTTATCGCCCAGATAAGCCGAGATGGCTTCAGCGCCACGCTCACTGGTTGCGGTACCGAATACTGTGGCACCGGCCTCGGCCAGAGTAGTGGCAATCGACTTGCCAATGCCACGACTGGCGCCGGTAACCAGGGCAATCTTGCCGCTTAAGTCTAATGTTACGCTCATGAAAAGCTCCTTATTCGATCAATGCAGCCAGAGAAGCGGCATCGTTGACTGCCTTGGCAGTAAGGGATTTATTAATGCGCTTGCAAAGCCCGGTCAAGACTTTACCCGGACCCACTTCATAGAGCTCAGTGACCCCCATGGCCGCCATGGCTTCAACGGTTTCAGTCCAGCGCACCGGGCTGTATAGCTGACGTACCAAGGCATCACGGATATCAGCGGCAGCTTGTGGCTGGGCGACATCCGCATTGTTAATCACGGGAATTTGCGGCTGGCTAAATTCGATGTTACCCAGTGCACTGGCCAGTTTATCGGCGGCAGGCTTCATCAAAGCGCAATGGGAAGGCACGCTCACAGGCAAGGCAACCGCCATTTTGGCGCCTGCTGCCTTACAGGCTGCGGCGGCGCGCTCAACCGCGGCTTTTTCACCGGCAATCACGACCTGGCCTGGGCTATTGTAGTTAACCGGGCTAACCACAGCGCCTTCGGCGCTGTCTTCACAGGCCTTGGCAATGGCGTCGTTATCCAGGCCTATGATGGCAAACATGGCGCCGGTTCCGGCAGGAACCGCTTGCTGCATCAATTGACCACGCAGTTCAACCAAATTAACTGCATCGGTAAACTTGAGCACCCCGGCACACACCAGCGCCGAGTATTCACCCAAACTGTGGCCTGCCATCACGCTGGGCGCGGATTTGCCGGCCGCTTGCCAGGCGCGATGCAGGGCGACACTGGCGCTCAGCAAGGCAGGCTGGGTCTTGTCAGTCTCGTTAAGAGTTTCGGCCGGTCCCTGCTGCACCAGTTGCCACAAGTCGTAACCCAGTACTTCACTGGCTTCACGAAAAGTCTCGGTCACGACCGGATAGCCTTCGGCAAGATCGGCAAGCATGCCAACAGCCTGAGAACCTTGTCCCGGGAACACGAAAGCGAAGTTTTCCATATTCATTTACCTATGATTGCAGGCAGCAAAGCTGATGCCGCTGCCCGAGTCCACTGATCTGCCCGGCAGATCAACTTGTATGCATTGAGACGTCCCGCTCACTTACGCGAAGAAAGCAGGCACTGAATATCAGAAGCGAACCAAGGCGCTACCCCAGGCAAAACCGGCACCGAAGGCTTCAAGCAGCAAGAGTTGCCCGCGCTTGATGCGGCCATCGCGCACCGCTTCGTCCAGTGCAATCGGCACTGAGGCAGCTGAAGTATTGCCATGTTTGGCCAGCGTCAGCACCACTTTATCAAGACTCATGTCCAATTTCTTGGCTGTAGCATTAATAATGCGGAAATTGGCCTGATGTGGCACCAGCCAATCTATTTCTGACTTGTCGACGTTATTCAATCTCAGGGTTTCTGTCACCACATGGGACAACTGAGTCACGGCGACCTTGAAGACATCGTTGCCCTTCATGGTCATAAAGCCCACGGCTTCGGAGGTTTCTCCGGCTCTGGGTGGAAAGGCACATTTGAGCAGATCGCCCTGACGGCCATCGGCGTAGATATGGGTAGAGATGATCCCCGGCTCTTCACTGGCGCCCACCACGGCGGCACCGGCACCATCACCAAAGAGAATAATGGTGGTCCTGTCTTCCGGCTCACAGAGTCTGGAAAGCACATCGGCGCCTATTACCAGCACTTTCTTGGCCGCACCGGTTTTCACGAACTGATCGGCAACCGACAGCGCATAGACAAAGCCGGAACAAGCCGCAGCGACATCAAATGCCGGGATGGTATGAACCCCCAACATGGCCTGCACTTCACAAGCAGCTGCCGGAAAGGCGTTTGCCGCACTTGTGGTGCCGCAGATAATCATATCGAGTTCACCGGCTTCGATGCCTGCCATTTCAATGGCCTTCAACGCCGCCTGATAACCCATAGTGGCAACCGTTTCACTGGCATCAGCGATCCGACGCTCAGAAATACCCGTGCGCTCAACAATCCACTGGTCACTGGTTTCCACCATTTTTTCCAGATCCTGATTGCTACGCACCTGCGCCGGCAGATAACTGCCAGTTCCAAGAATTTTTGTATGCATAAGGAGAAATCAGCTGTTTATATCTAAAAGTATCGACTCGAGACGCTGCTTGATCATCTCAGGGAGTCGACGTCTTGCTTCAGTGACTGCCAAGCTAATCGCTTGTAAATAGGCAGTTTCATCCGCATTCCCATGGCTCTTGACGACTATTCCGCGCAATCCTATCAGACTTGCTCCGTTATAGTGGTCGGGGTTCATCTGTTTGAGCACGCTTTGAATACTGGGAGCCAATAATTTGGCCAACATGCGTACAAAAAAGCCTCGGGTCAGCCCTTCCTTAAGCTGATGGATCAACAGTCTGGCAATGCCTTCTGAAGTTTTCAGGGTAATATTACCGACAAAACCGTCGCAGACAATCACATCGACTTTGCCTCGGTAAATCTCATCCCCTTCGATAAAACCTTGATAATTGATTTGAGGAGTATGTTGCAACAACTGGGCAGCCTGCTGCACCTGATCGTTGCCTTTGATCTCTTCGCTACCGACATTGAGCAGTGCAACCTTGGGTCTGGGTTGTTTGGTCACTGCTTCGCAGAGTACTGAACCCATGACGGAAAACTGGAACAGAGTATCTGAATCACAGGAAACATTAGCCCCGAGATCCAGCAGATAGACTGGCTTATGATTGATGGTGGGAAGACAACTGACCAAAGCGGGTCTGTCTATACCCGGCAGCGTCTTTAGTACAACCTTGGCCATCGCCATCAGCGCGCCGGTATTTCCCGCACTGACACACGCCTGGGCCTCGCCTCTATGCACAGCATCCAGCGCCTGACGCATTGAGCTGTCACGCCGGCAACGCAAAGCATGCACTGGCCTGTCGGACATACTGACCACTTCAGTGGTATGCCTGAGTTCTATTCTATCTGTAATGTCTTGCCCGGATTGGGCGAGATATGGCTGTATCTGGTCTTGGTCACCAACCAGAATAAACCTGAGATCTGGATATAATTTAAGTGCCTGCAGGGCTGCAGGCACAGTCACGTGGGGGCCATGGTCGCCACCCATCGCATCTAACGCAAGCGTCAGACTCGTCATAAGACAATCAACAACTTACTTGTTGATTACCTTTTTGCCACGGTAGAAACCGTCAGCAGTCACATTGTGACGACGATGCAGTTCACCGCTGGTAGCGTCTACAGACAGCTGAGCAGTGCTCAGTGCATCGTGTGAACGGCGCATACCGCGCTTTGAACGAGATTTTTTATTCTGTTGTACAGCCATTGATCTGTCTCCTGGATTACTTGCTCTTCAGTTTTTCTAACACTGCAAACGGATTTGGACGCTCCTCTTGAGCGGCTTCAATCTCGCCTATAGCCACATCCTTGGAACCTGTATGACATTCATCTACGTCATGGGTAGGTATCAAGGGCATAGCCAGTATCAATTCATCTTCAATCAATTGATGCAGACGAACTTCGCCAATTTCATTACACTCAATAGGGTCATACGCATCCGGGAGCTCATCGATTTCAGCTTCATTCCGGCAAGGACTGAAACTAAACTCGACCGTAACCTCTGTGGTAAATAGTGTCATGCAGCGTTGACATAGCAGAGTGAGCTCCGTCACAGCCTTCCCTTTCAGGTAGACTATCCCCTGTAAATCCACACCACACTCAATTGACACTGTCACATCGGAACAGTCGCCGGCACATAATTCATTCAATCGCTTCAGTTGCGTACCAGGAACAACACCTTGATAGCTAAGGCGGCTGGTCGCAGCACGAATGGGATCAATTGAAACCGGTATCTTTACTGTTTGCATAAGGCGCGCATATTATAGTTTGAAACCGCCGGAGTCAAAGGAAAAATGATGATGAGGCTCGCAAAGGAAACAAAACCTGTGCGCCCCCAGCCATCATAGGCCTGTTCCAACGGGTTCGAAATTGACGGACGCAGAATTCTACCCAAGCACAGGGCTCTTCACAAGCCGTTGCCGCGCAAAATAAAGCCAGTCATCTCATCCCAAAGCCACTCTTGCCAGGCCTTGGCAAATTTGGCGACAATATCCGGCTCCCACATCGCTTTGGAACCCAAGATATGACCCACCAAGATGACAGCACCCAGGCTGCGGTATCACCCACAGAACCTCAGTTGATTTTAGCCTCAACCTCCAGTTACCGAAAGGCACTATTGGCAAAATTGGATTTGGCGTTTGAGTGTGTAGCTCCCGAAGTGGATGAAACGCCCCTGCCTGAAGAAACCGCCTTTGATTTGGTCAAGCGTCTGGCGGCAGCCAAAGCGCAGGCCGGGGCAAAGCAGCTAAGCAATGCTCTGGTGATAGGTTCTGATCAGGTCGCTGTGATTGATGGTCAAATCGTCGGCAAGCCACTGACTGAAGAGAAAGCCTGCAAACAATTACAGGCCGCCTCGGGGAAAAGCATCACCTTTTATACCGGGCTGGCGCTCTTTGACAGCCGCAGCGGCCAAACTCAGGTGGAAGTCGAACCTTTCACTGTGCATTTCAGAAACCTGAGCCGAGATGAAATCACCGACTATGTTCGCCGCGAGCAACCGCTCTGGTGTGCCGGCAGCTTTAAGTGTGAAGGCTTGGGCATCGCCCTGTTTCGGGCCCTTGAAGGACGGGATCCCAACACACTAATAGGTTTACCCTTAATCCTGCTCATCGAAATGCTCTCCCGTCAGGGTATAAAAATATTGGGAGATGCTGCGGCGCCAGTAAGATGAAGGCTCAGGCGCTGCCTCTTACCTGTACCTATTCCCTCCTACAGACTTGCCAAGGAACATGTGGCACTGTGATGCAAGATGATACGGGTGTCGGATGGGTCTGAATCTTATCACAACAAGGTAAATTGAAGTGCGTCAGCGCGGCTTTCGCTCTACACTAATAACAATTAATCAACATATCTCTTTTGATGATCCCTTGTAGAGTGAAAAGATGACAGATACCGAAGAAGCCTTGGCTCTACTGGCTGCTCCCTGCACAGATAAACGCTTTTTTCAACGGGCACTGCGCGCACTCGCCTTGGTGACCCAATGTCGCTGGGCCGGCTTTGGCCGACTCAAAAACAATTCCCAAGGCGAAATCATCGCCTTTTGTGACAACAAACAGTCTCTGCCTGCTTTTGAGTTTGAATTGGCCGGCTCTCCCTGTGAGTCCCTCTATCAACAACAGGAAACCAGCACTCACATACTCCACGCCCGTGATCTGCAGAAACGATTTCCCCATTTTGCCATGATCCGCGAGATAGGCGCCCAGAGTTATCAGGCCGAGTTGATCCTCGGCAGTGATGGCAAACCGGTCGGCCATATTTTTGTACTCGACACCCTCCCCCAGGCCGAAAGCGCCAAGTCAAAAGAGTTTTTCCGGATCTTGGCCCAGCGTATCGGTCTCGAATATCACAGAATGTTGGTCAGTCGCGAGCTCGCCATGCACAAGCAGATGATAGCCACCACAGATCATCTGTTGGCATTTATCGGTACCGATTACTGTTACCGTATGGTCTCCAAAGGGTATGAGCAGCTTTTCAACCGCGTTCAAGAGGAGATCATAGGTAAGCATATTGCTGAACTGCACGGTGTAAGCGCGTTTGAGAAGAAGATCCGGCCGCTACTTGAGCGGGCCTTTAACGGCGAAACGCTGGAAGCCAATCAGTGGTTGCATCCACCGCATCTGGCCGCGCCGATACTGATGAGTGTACGACATTCACCCTGCATCAATGATGCCGGCGAAATTTGCGGCGTCATAGTCTCGTCCCACGACATCACCCGTCTGTCAGCGCTGGCCTTGTCCAGCCTGGGCACTGAGCCATTGGATCTTAATAGCGGGAGCCTTGGTGCAAAGGACTTGAGCACAAAGAACCTGAGCAAAGAGAACTTGAGCGCAGAGCCCCCAAACGCGAATAACCTGAGTACCCAATTGGGCCAGGAGTTGAAAACCGCCAATTCCTGAACTTGCACTTCACTTTATTTAGGGAAGGTGCGAACAAGTCCCATGTGTGCTCTGCGTCGGCTTACTGGCCTGGATGCAAGGCGTGGTTCGCAGCAAATGGCCCTAGTCCTTTGCAAGAAGCGCAACACAGCAGGCAGGCTTGTAAGCCACGCCCTTCGGGGCTTTCACAGCAACCGGCTTTCTGCGTTATCCGACTTCGACAGGCCCCGGCATGCCTTCAGTCAGATGCCTTGAACGCCAATTGTTGTGCAAGCCAGAGTGCCACGAGGACTTATTCGCACCTTCCTTAGCAGAATACGGAAAGTAAAAGGCCTGCATCTGCAGGCCTTTTCACTGTGCACTAGGGACTGTATTCCCGTAAGCATCATAGGTGATGTAAAAGCCCCAATGGCGTGTCGATAATAGCTTTGGGCGCTGCTTCATGTAAGCGTTCGCGACTATGGGCGCCATAACTGACCCCTATGGCATCCATACCGGCACTGGCAGCCATATTGAGATCGTGTACCGAATCACCCACCATCAAGGCTCTCTCAGGCGCTATCTTTAATTCAGCCAATAGCTGTTGCAGCATGTCCGGGTGTGGTTTACTTCTCGCCTCATCGGCGCTGCGGCTGGCATGAAAAAACTCTCCAAGCCCAGTTTCCCCCAGTACACGTTCAAGACCTGCCCTTGCCTTACCTGTCGCCACTGCCAGCAGATACTTCTCACTGCGCAGCTGTGACAGCAGTGCCGGAGTTTCACTGAAAAGTGGGCTAGGCGTGGTATCAAGCAGCAGGAACTGCTGCTTATATTCCTCTCTGAGCGCCTGATATTCGCCAACACTTCCCGCTGGATAGAGGCATTGCAAGGCCTCTGTCATAGATAGGCCAATAATGTCACGTACTGCCTGCTCCGAGGGTATAGGCAAGGCCATTACCCTTGCCGTATTTTCCATACAGCGGACAATCTTGCCTATTGAGTCCATCAGTGTGCCGTCCCAATCGAATATCAGCAGCTCGTATGCCTTCATGGCCTGTTTCCTTATTCTTTGCTATACCCGAGTAAGTTTATCCAACAACTCAAGTAACTCAGGATCCAAAGGAGCCTGCACTGTCATTTCAGTCTCTGTGTCAGGGTGAGTGAACTTAAGTTGCGCCGCATGCAGAAACAAGCGATTCAACCCGAGTGCCCGCATACTGTCATCAAACTTTTGCTCACTGTACTTTTCGTCACAAGCAATAGGATGACCGGCATACTGGCAGTGTACCCGGATCTGATGAGTACGACCGGTAACCGGGCTGGCCTGCACCAGTGTGGCACCGTCATAACGCTGCAAAATTTTGAAGCGGGTTTCCGAGGCCTTGCCTTCGGTATTTACCCGCACAATGCGTTCACCCGATTTGAGCGTCAGCTTCAGCAATGGCGCCTTAACCACCTTGTCGTGCTTTTGCCACTCACCACGAACCAGCGCCTGATAGTCTTTTTGCATCTGCTTGTGCCTGAGCTGGTCATGCAAGTGCTTTAGCGCGCTGCGCTTCTTGGCAACCAAAAGCACTCCGGAGGTGTCTTTATCCAGACGGTGCACCAACTCGAGAAACTTTTGTTGCGGTCGCAGGGATCTCAGCGCTTCAATCACGCCGTAATCCACACCACTGCCACCGTGTACGGCGATGCCGGCCGGTTTGTTCAGTACCAGAATATGTTTGTCTTCAAAAAGAATTCTGTCCTCTAGGCGCGATACCCGCTCAAGATTGGCGGAAGGCGCCGTGCGGTAGTTTTCTTCACTGACCCGAACCGGCGGAATGCGTACCTGGTCCCCTTCGGCCAACTTGTATTCAGGCTTTATCCGTTTCTTGTTGACCCTGACTTCGCCCTTGCGCACTATGCGATAGATCATGCTCTTGGGCACGCCCTTGAGCTTGCTGAGCAGAAAATTGTCAATGCGCTGGCCAACATTGTCTTCGTCAATGGTCACCAGGCGAACTTGCTGATTGGGTGATGGCGTCTCGGTATTCATAACACTTATGTTGCGGTTCGGGGCGCGCTATTGTACAACATGTTGAGGCTTTTGATTGCCGATTTTTTTGAATTCAGCTATATTTCAGCGGCGAACCCTGCGTATTGATGAGCCATTGCTCAATCTATGAACGGTTCGAACAGTGGAAAGCGCTTGAGCGATGTCTGACTTCCGAGGTCGCAAATAGTTGATTTGCAAACCGTACATAAAAGAACACTACTGAAAAAATTGTTTTTACGGTTAAACCTGGACGGAAACACGAAATTCAGACCACTTTCAAGCCGCCACTATGCTGTTTTCGAAAGTTAATGTTAACTCGTCATCAAACGACAAGGCTCGACTTCGGCATTACCGGATTATTATTGAAGAATTTATGGGGTTGGTTGATGTTTTACAACGAATTCCTTGTTTTTGTAATCATTGAAAAATAAGCCATAAATAGGATGCGACACGCAGCGAATGCGTCTAACAGCAATGCGCACCTCCCAGCCTGGAGGAACGCCGAGAGGCGTCGCCCGAATGAGACCAGGCCCGTAATGCAGCGACCAGTACGTTTGATGACCTCTTATTAAGAAGAATGACGTCATCATGAAACGGATGTTAATCAATGCGACTCAATCCGAGGAGTTGCGCGTTGCCCTGGTTGATGGGCAACAACTCTATGATCTGGATATCGAAAGCCCAGGCCATGAGCAGAAGAAAGCCAATATTTATAAAGGTAAAATCACCCGCGTAGAACCCTCTCTGGAAGCGGCTTTTGTTGACTATGGAGCCGAGCGCCATGGCTTTCTGCCACTGAAAGAGATCGCCCGCGAGTACTTCCCCAAAGGTTACTCCTTCCAGGGTCGTCCCAGCATTAAAGAAGTGGTCAGTGAAGGCCAGGAAGTCATAGTTCAGATAGATAAAGAAGAACGTGGTAACAAGGGCGCCGCCCTGACCACCTTTATCAGTCTGGCCGGCTCTTACCTGGTACTCATGCCCAACAACCCTCGCGCCGGTGGTATCTCCCGTCGGATAGAAGGTGATGAGCGCACTGAGCTGAAAGAGGCCATGGAAAACCTGGAAGTGCCCAACGGCATGGGGCTGATTGTCCGCACCGCAGGTGTTGGCAAGGCCGCCGCCGATCTGCAGTGGGACTTGAAGGTATTGCTGCACCATTGGACAGCGATTCAGGAAGCGGCCGAGAGTCGCCCTGCTCCTTTCCTGATTCATCAGGAAAGCAATGTTATCGTTCGCGCCATCCGTGATTACCTGCGCCGTGATGTAGGCGAAATTCTAATCGACCACCCACAAATTTATGCCGATGCCAAACAGCATATCTCCCTGGTACGTCCTGATTTTGTCGACAGAGTCAAACCCTACTCATCTGAAGTGCCGCTCTTTACCCACTATCAGATTGAGTCACAGATAGAATCCGCATTCCAGCGCGAAGTCAGACTGCCTTCCGGCGGCTCTATCGTTATCGATCCCACCGAAGCACTGACCTCTATCGATATCAACTCCGCCAGAGCCACCAAGGGCGGCGATATCGAAGAAACCGCACTGAACACCAACCTGGAAGCCGCCGACGAGATTGCCCGTCAGTTGCGTCTGCGCGACTTGGGCGGCCTGGTGGTTATCGACTTCATCGATATGACTCCGGTCAGACACCAACGTGAAGTGGAAAACCGTCTGCGTGACGCAGTTCACCATGACCGTGCCCGTGTGCAATTGGGCCGTATTTCCCGCTTCGGTCTGATGGAAATGTCCCGTCAGCGTCTGCGTCCGTCTCTGGAAGAGTCCGCCGCTCACATCTGCCCACGCTGTAACGGCCAAGGCACCATTCGTGGTACCGAGTCGCTGGCACTGTCGATTCTGCGCCTGATGGAAGAAGAAGCCATCAAGGAAAACACCTCTCAGATTGAGGCCATAGTGCCTGTGGATGTCGCGGCTTACCTGCTGAACGAAAAGCGCAAGGCCATACGCATCACTGAGCAGCGCCATGATGTTGAAGTCTATGTGATCCCGGATCCACACATGATGACCCCGAACTACCGCGTGGTACGTCATCGCAAGGACGACCAGATCTCTGAAGTCAGCTACCAGCGTGTGGAAGAGCCGGAAAACAAACTGTATGAACCACGTAAACTGGAACGTGCTGCTGCACCCAAGCCAGCCTTGAGTGGTTTTGCTACACCTCTCAAGCAGGAAACTGCCGAAGCACCACAGACAGCCAAACCGGCGGCCAAAGCCGCAACGACTGAAGCGGCCAAGCCCGGAATAATTTCCCGTTTCTTCGCCGCCCTGGGTGCCATCTTCTCCTCTTCCGAGCCACAAGCCGACAAGAAGCAGGAAAAGAGCACTAAAGACAATCAGGAAGGCAGCGGCCAGAACAACCGCCGTAACCGTCGCAATGACCGCAACGACAGACGTCGCAAGAGTGGTGATGACAAAGACGGTAACCGCGATTCACGCAGCCGCAACCGTAAATCGTCCGCCAATGAGCGCCCTGCCCGTGATAAAGACGAGCAAGGCAACAAGCGTCAGGCAAACGATACCGGCAAGCCAACCCGTGGTGACCGTAACGACAAGGCTCCCAAGTCTGAAGCTGTGGATGAACGCAAGAGCCGCAGCAAGGCCCGTGACGAAAGCGAGCAGGAACCAAAACAGGAAGCCGCCCGTGAGCGTCGCCAACGTCGCAACCTGCGTCGTAAGGTGCGCATTGAGGCCAGCGATGCACAGGAAGCCGTTGACAATACAGCAGAGGCAACCAGCGCCGAAGTGAAAGCCAGCGCCCAGGCCAAACCTGAAGTAAAGGTTGAGGCAAAAACCGAGGCCAAGCCAGCTCGCACCAAAGAAAGCGATGCCAAGGATAACGCCGAGCAAACCGACAAGCCGCGTCGCAGCCGTCGTAAGCCTGCTGCAGCTCAGGCTGAGTCCAAGGAAATGGAAGTTCAGGCCGAAGTTGAAGCCAAGTCAGAAGCCAAGAGCGAAACCGCTGCCGAGCTGAAGGGTGAAGAGTCAACTCAGGTTGCCACTAAAGCCCAAGGTGCAGAGGTGTCACAAGACATTCAGGCAAGCGCCGACGTCAGCCCTGTTGCCAATGCCGAGCAAATCGCTGAAACCAGTGTTCAAGCTAATGGTGTTCAAAGTGATGCCGAAGCCATTGAGGGTGCTGAAGAAGACGATAAGCCCAAGCGCGAAGGCCAACGCCGTAGCCGCCGCAGCCCTCGTCATCTGCGCGCAGCCGGTCAGCGTCGCCGCCGTACTGAACAGGAAGGCGAAGAGTCTGAAAGCACTGAAAAGGCAAGCACTGAAAAAGCAGCCTCTGAAGTAGCAAATAACGCTAAAGAAGAGGTTGTCGCCGAGGCATCAGCGCCTGCCGCTGCCGTTGAAGTCGCCGCTGAGCAAGCAAAGCCTGCCGACAAAGCTCAAGAGCAAGCGCAAGCTGAACCTCAAGTTGTTGCCAAGCCGGCTCCTCAGGTTGAAGCCAAAGCTGAAGCAACAGCCGAAGCTCAGGTTGAGACCAAACCTCAAGCCGAGGTCGCTGCCAAGGTAGAAGTCGTTGCCGATACAAAAGCCGCCGAAGTAGAGGTAAAGGCTGAACCCAAAACAGCAGAAGCCGAGCCAATGACAGCGCCTGAAGCCCAAGCTGAAAAAGCTGAAGTTGCAAAAGCTCAACCAGTCGAAGCTGCGCCATCAAAAACGGCAGAGAAAGCGAGCGAAGCGCCCAAGGCAAAAGCTGCTGAAGAGATTGCATCCAAGCCCAAGGCAGAAACTGCATCGGCAAGCGTCGCCGCCTCTGCCCCTATGGCCAAGCCGGCTGCTATCAGCCGCCCTGCGCGCCAGTCAAGCAATGAAGCCAAGGAAAGCCCGGCAGCAACACCTGCAACAACCCAGGCAAGCGCCGCACCAAGAGTCAGTCGCTTCAGCACTATGGTTGGCTCAGATACAACCAAGCCACAGGTGGATCAACGTGCTCACGTTGAAGTGCCCAAAGGCCGTGAGTATCAGGCCAATGGCGAAAGCGCGCCACGCAAGAGCCATGGTAACAGCGCCGAGTCAGATATGGCCCGTCCCTGAACCTAAGTGTTGCTGAGAAAAACCATGCCCTCGGGCATGGTTTTTTTATTTTGATCTGCTTCACACTTCTGTCACAACAGAAATTTTGCTAGTATGCGCAACTTTGTTTTTAACCCTCAAGATGGGATCCCAAGCTGAATGTTTGAACTGATACGCCATAAAACCAGCAGTCACAAGGCGGATATACTCTCCGGCCTAACGGTTGCTATGGCGCTGGTGCCCGAAGCGGTAGCCTTTGCCTTCGTAGCTAAAGTAGAACCTATGGTGGGCCTTTATGCCGCCTTTATTATGGGACTGATCACGGCTCTCATCGGCGGTCGTCCCGGCATGATATCTGGCGCCACCGGCGCGATGGCCGTGGTCATGACCAGTCTGGTGGTGTCCCACGGAGTCAGCTATCTGTTTGCCGCCGTGGTGCTGGCCGGGATAATTCAAATTACCGCCGGAGCACTGCGGCTTGGCAAGTTCATTCGCATAGTGCCCTATCCTGTAATGATAGGCTTCGTCAACGGCCTGGCCATAGTCATATTCCTGGCGCAACTGGGGCAATTTCAGGTCAAAGTCGGCGAAGAGGAGATGGCCTGGTTACCCGGTGCAGATATCTGGCTGATGCTGGCGCTGATAGCCATGACTATGGCTATCATACATTTTCTGCCTAAGCTGACCACAGCCGTGCCTTCATCCCTGGTGGCCATACTGGCAGTAACCGCTCTGGTGGTGGGCCTGGATCTGGATACCCGCAACGTGCTCGATTATTTGCGCAATATGAGCGGTAATCCTGAGGCAACTATCGCCGGCACACTGCCAAGCTTTGCCATTCCGGCCGTGCCCTTCAACCTGGAAACCCTTTATATCATAGCGCCCTATGCCGTTATCCTGGCAGCTGTTGGCCTGATTGAGTCTCTGCTGACCCTGACTGTGGTCGATGAGATGACCCAGACTCGCGGCCGTGGCAACAAGGAATGTGTCGGGCAAGGCGTGGGTAACGTCACCAGTGGCTTTTTCGGTGCCATGGGTGGCTGCGCCATGATTGGTCAGTCGATGATTAACATCAACTCAGGGGGCCGCGGTCGTCTTTCCGGGATCACCGCCGCCCTCACCTTGCTGTGCTTTATTCTGTTTGCCGCCGCCTTTATCGAGATGATCCCGCTGGCCGCCTTGGTCGGGGTCATGTTTATGGTGGTACTGGGAACCTTTGAATGGGCCAGCTTTAAAGTAATGCGCAAGGTGCCCAAGCACGATGCCTTTGTTATCGTGCTGGTGACTGTGGTGACGGTATTTACCGATTTGGCGATTGCGGTATTTGTCGGGGTGATAGTATCTGCGCTGGTATTTGCCTGGGAGCATGCCAAACAGATCAGTGCTCAAAAGAGTATAGATGCCAACGGTTGGGCGGTTTACCGCCTCAATGGCCCACTGTTTTTCGGCTCGGCGGCTTCGTTCCTTGAGTTGTTTGATGCCAACAATGACCCCAAGGATGTCGTGGTCGACTTCCAGTCATCCCGGGTCTGTGACCACTCGGCTCTCGATGCCATAGACACCTTGGCCGAGCGCTATGTGAACCAAGGCAAACGCCTGCATCTTCGTCATCTTTCCAACGACTGCAAGCAGTTGCTGCACAAGGCCGGCGATCTGGTGGAAGTCAATCTGATTGAAGATCCCAGATACAAGATTGCCGACGACAAGTTAGACTCGTAAATTAACACTGTCCAGACCATAAAAAAACGGCAAGCTGAGGCTTGCCGTTTTTTTATTCTACTTCAGCTTGGCACTGAAACGCCGTCGCACCTTATCCAGCTTGGGTTTAATCACCAAGGCACAATAGGGCTGCTCACCATGGAGCGCAAAATAGTCGTTATGATAGTTCTCCGCCGGATAGAAACCATCAAAGGCGGTCAACTCTGTCACTATCGGCGCGCTAAAGACGCCTTCCTCATCCAGCGCCTTAATCATGGAGGACGCCGTCTCAATCTGCTTATCCGAGTGCGCGAAAATCACCGAACGATACTGAGGCCCCACATCGTTGCCTTGGCGATTCAAGGTGGTGGGATCATGACTGGCAAAGAACACTTCTAACAGCTCGGCATAGCTGATGACAGTGGGGTCAAAAACTATCTGCACCACTTCGGCATGGCCGGTTGCGCCGCTGCATACCGCCTTGTAGTTGGCATCTTTTGCCGCGCCGCCGGCATAGCCGGAAGTCACTTGCGTAACCCCGGCCAAACTTAAAAATACCGCTTCTGAGCACCAGAAACAGCCGCCGCCCAGGGTGGCCGTCTCCAAACGCTTTTCAGTTGTCGGCTGCTGAGCCTCGGCATCATCTATGGCCTCAAAGACCATGGAGACAGAATTGACGCAATGTCGCAAGTTCTTTGCCGTTAACCCCTCTCCTTCAAACACATGTCCCAGATGACCACCACATTGACTGCAAACGATTTCGGTTCTGCGACCATCGGCGTCGGGTATCCGGGTGACGGCACCAAAGATTTCATCGTCAAAGGCGGGCCAGCCACAATGGGCATTGAATTTATGCTCGGACAAATACAAGGGGGCACCGCATTTACGGCACAGATATCGCCCCTTGGCATTGTGTTGATACAGCTCTCCACTGAAAGGGCGCTCTGTGCCTTTTTCCTCTATGACATAACGCTCAAACTCGTTCAGGGGTTTCATTTAACGCTCCTCGATTGCTCTGCGTAACCCATAAGACCCGAATTGCAGCGGTTACCGTTCACTCTAGTTACACAGAGCCATAAAAGTGACTTGGATCACTTTACGTTGCCCCTATAAAGACATCAAGGTAGACTTGCGCTCGGGTCACCCGACTGCCAACAAAATGTCCATAGAGACACGAGTATCGGGTCAATAAAAAATAACCAAGAAAGATGATGATGAAACTGGAAACCATAGACTATCGCGCCGCAGATGCTGCCGAGCGCTTTGTAGAATCCCTGCGCAGCACCGGCTTTGGCGTGTTGCGCAACCACCCTATTTCACAACAGTTGGTGCAGGATATCTACCGCGACTGGCAGGACTTCTTCAACAGTGAAGAAAAGCAGGCCTTCATGTTCAAGCCGGAAACCCAGGATGGTTTCTTTCCGGCGAGCATTTCAGAAACCGCCAAAGGCCATACGGTCAAAGACATCAAAGAGTACTTTCACGTCTACCCCTGGGGCCGCATTCCTGAGCAATTGCAGGACAATATCCTCACCTACTACCAAGAAGCCAATGCGCTGGCCGCCGAGCTTCTGGACTGGGTCGAGGCGCACTCGCCTGCCGAGGTGGCAGCCAACTACCGCACTGCGCTGTCGCAAATGATAGCCAATAGCCACAAGACGCTGCTGCGGGTGCTGCATTATCCGCCAATGACAGGTGATGAGACTCCGGGTGCCATTCGCGCCGCCGCCCATGAGGATATCAACCTGCTTACCGTATTGCCCGCCGCCAACGAGCCCGGGCTGCAGGTGAAAAGCCTCGACGGGGAATGGCTGGATGTTCCCAGCGATTTTGGAAACCTTATCATTAACATAGGCGATATGCTCCAGGAGGCTTCCGCCGGTTATTTCCCATCGACCACTCATAGGGTGATCAACCCGGAAGGCGCCGATATGAGCAAGTCGCGGATCTCACTGCCGCTGTTCCTGCACCCTCGCCCCGACGTTGTGCTGTCAGAGCGCTATACCGCCGACAGCTACCTGATGGAGCGCCTGCGCGAACTTGGGGTTATCTAGCGCCTGCGGGCGCTTTTTTCAGTTCGGAATGCTACAATAGCGCTCTTTTTTCAGTTTTCAGCAGGATAAGCAATAGATGGCGATTCAATGGTATCCGGGACACATGCACAAGGCCCGCAAAGAGATAGAAGAGGTGATGCCTCAGATAGATCTGGTGATCGAAGTGCTGGACGCCCGAATACCCTACAGCAGTGAAAACCCCATGGTGGCTAAGCTGCGCCAGGACAAGCCTTGTATCAAGTTGCTGAATAAGTCTGATCTGGCCGATCCCGAGATAACCAATCGTTGGATTGAGTACCTGGAGCAGGAACAAGGAGTGCGGGCACAAGCCATCACTACCCTGCAACCTGCCATGGTCAGAAAGATCCCCGAGCTGTGCCGCAAACTGGTTCCCGTGAGCGAAGGTGCGCTCAAGGATATTCGCACCATGATCATGGGCATCCCCAATGTAGGCAAGTCCACCATCATCAACACCCTGGCCGGCCGGGTGATTGCCAAGACAGGTAATGAACCTGCGGTGACCAAGGCGCAACAAAGGATCAACCTTAAAAACGGCATAGTGCTGTCCGACACGCCGGGGATCCTTTGGCCCAAAGTGGACAATGAAGCCTCGGGTTATCGCCTGGCGGTCACAGGTGCCATCAAGGATACCGCCATGGAGTATGAGGATGTGGCCCTGTTTGCCGCAGCTTACTTCCTGCATGCCTACCCGGAGGCGATGATGGAGCGTTATAAGCTGACCTCCCTGCCCGCCACCGACATCGAACTGCTCGAAGAGATAGGCCGCAGGCGCGGCGCCCTCAGAAGCGGCGGTCATATCGATTTACACAAGGCCTCGGAACTGCTGTTACATGAGTTCCGCTCAGGGAAAATCGGCCAGCTGTCCCTGGAAACGCCGGAAATGGCCCAGGCAGAAGAGGTCGAAGTGGCCAAGCTGCTGGCGGAGAAAGAGGCCCTGAAGCAGGCAAAGAAAGAAGCCGACAGGCTGAAGCGCTCCGGCAAACGCCATCAGGGTTAAGTTTCCCTCAAGAAGCAAACTTAGCGAAAACAGGCCGCCATTGTGGTCTGTTTTTGTATGTCACTTATCCAACCAATTATCCAACTAAATTCCGCATAAGCTTTATGACTTAAGTCCTTTGCAGAACCGCTCACCGCGCCGGCGGGATACTCCTGGGCCTGGCGGCCTGGATCCGGGCAAACAGCCCGGCAATACTCAACTCCAACAGATCCAAAACCTGCTCAAATCCGCTGTCGCCACCATAGTAAGGATCCGGGACTTCCCTGATTGGGGTATCGGCAAAGTCCAGCATCAAGGCCAGCTTGTGTTTGTAAATCTGCGGACAAGCCTCATCTAGGGCCTGAAGATTATCACGATCGGCCGCCAGAATAAGATCGAAATGAGCAAAGTCCCGCGCACACACCTGCCTGGCTTTGATCCCTGAAAAGTCCAGTCCGCGCCGCTCACCGGCGGCGCGGGCGCGTCTGTCCGGCGATTCCCCTGCGTGATAACCTATGGTGCCGGCCGAATCCAACTCCAATGTCAGTCCCATGGCCTGAGCCTTGGCCCGGGCCACAGCTTCAGCACTTGGTGAGCGGCAGATATTGCCCATACAAACCATCAAGATACGGCTGATTTCGCCCTCGCTGACACTTGGCACACTTTGAAATTCCACCTTAAGGTTCCTTATTGGCTGACACGGCAGGATTGCGTTCCGCATCCGGGTCGGCGGCAGAGACTTTTGCCTCAATAGCCTCTGCCGGGAAACTGAGTCGATAGTCGGATCTTACCCTAAGGAAGCGGGCAAACCTAGGCTTGCCGCCCGAGGTCAGCCCGGAGAAAGCAAAGGTCACCCAGGTTCCGGGAAGCGGCGGTGAAGCCCTCTCGGCATCGGTGAAACCTGTTCCCAGACGAAAGCTTACCCCAGCCTCGGTTTCCACCAGCAAGGCGCCCATCATGCCTTGATACTTGCCTTTTCCCGGAAGTATCGCCAGCACTCGCGCCTCGGCATCTTCCACAGGTTTGAGTTTTAACAAGGCATCACTGCGCCCCGCCAGATACATGGCATCAATGCGGTGCGCCATCAGGCCTTCGCCCCCTTTGGCCACCACCTGTTGTAACAACAGATGTAACTCTTGCGTGCTGCTCAGACGCCGCTGCTCGATGACATAGAGATAAGGGGTCAGTTGGTGATACTGCTTGAACACCTGATAACGTTCGGCAAAAGCCATTTTCAGCCCAGGGGCATCGAACAGATAAAAACCCAGCTGGCGCCAGGAGTCTGCTTCGCCTAAACCTCTGGCCAGCAGCGATGCAGTATCAAAGCTGTGATAGCTGCCCCAAAGCTCTCCTTCGAGTGCCACGGCAGGAAAGTCCTTCACAAACCAAATTGGTGCAGGAATCACTCTGCCCGAGCGGCTCAGCAAACGCCTGCCGTCCCATCTGGCGCGGACACCATCGAGTTTTTCACTGACAAGAAAATCCTTGATATCGGCCTTTTGTTGTTGCCAACGACCGGCCAGCTCCGGGGCCGGTAATTCTCTATCACCGGCCGCCGGAAACGAGAGCATAAAAGACAAGGCCAGCAGAAAAGTTTGCAGCAGTAACAGCATGGCCGGAAAACGTTTAAGGTATGCTGTTGTCGGTAAAGATTGCGGATATTGCATAAGCCCTCCCTGGCTATCGACCAATTGCCTGCTACATCCTATAGCAGAGACCAAAACTACAAAGATCAAAACTACCAAGAGTATAGAAAGTCGTGGCGGTTATGGTGACAACTAGTGTAACGATTATCGAAACGGCCCTCCCCCTTTGCCAAACCTTCCGCCTTGGCATAATAACGGCCAAACACCCGTGGTAGGTGCAGTAACTGTTATATCAGCGGTAAGATGAGCTGCTATAATGCCGCCGCACCTTGGAAACCTCAGCGCCACTGCACTAATAGTCAAATTAGTCACTAGTGACCAACGCGAGGTCAATAAAGGAAGCGACAAGTTGCAACCCCATTAACCCAGGAACCTTTCACGGTTCAGCGGGTCTTTATACAGCAACCGGCCATAGCCACAGATCAAGAATTGAGAGAATATGAAACCCGCCAACAATCATGGACTGAAACGCATTTTCCGCGCCACCGGCTTTTCCATCAAGGGCTTATGCTCCGCCTGGAAACATGAAGCCGCCTTTCGTCAAGAAGCCGTATTGGCATTGTTAATGATCCCGCTGGCGTTATATCTGGATGTGGCCAAGACAGAAAAAATACTACTGATAGCGACGGTATTTATCGTCATTATTACCGAGCTGTTGAATTCGGCCATTGAAGCCGTGGTCGACAGAGTGGGTGATGAAATTCACCCCTTGAGTGGCCAGGCCAAAGATATTGCCTCGGCGGCGGTCTTTATCAGCCTGTGTTTATGCGGCCTGACCTGGGCCGTGGTTATCTGGCCTTTGGTGTTCTAAAGCGCTTTGGTATGTTGAATGCACGCTTTGGTATTTTGAATGCTTCAGTAGTAAGGCAACCGGGCATCAAGGCAAAACGCTCAATGCCCGGCCAAGTTTAGAACTGACTTCTGAGGTAGTTGACCGCTTGCAGTATCTGCTCCAGGCGGTCGTTGCCCGGCAAGTAGGCTACATAGACATTACGCCTGAGCGGTGTTTTATCATCAATCACAAACAGCTCTCCTTTTGCCAGATAAGGTTCAATCATGTTTTGCGGCAAAAATGCACTGCCACCATTATTGAGCAGAAAGTCCAGCGCAATACGAGCCGAGCCGGTATGCAGCACAGGAATGGGCAACTCGGCATAGTCTCTGGCATGTTGGATATTGAATGCCGTGCCCCAATCAACCTTGATGTAATGCCTGTCCGTCAGTTCATCGACGGAGGAAGCCGCCTCTGTGCTCACCAGATGCAGCGACACCTCCCCTATCTGCAACAACTCAAACTCTTCCAGCTTAGGGGGATCGAAGGCAATGGCCAGATCCAGCGTTCGGTCCATCAACTGTTTGGTCATGGCCGCCGGTGCCAGAATTTCGGTGCGCAGCGCCACTCCGGCAAGCCCCTGATGTAAACCTTGCATATATCCCTGCAGATAAGCGTCCCAGATATTGGGCGCCGCACCGATAACCAGTTGCACCGACTGGTGTTCACTCAGGGAGATATCCTGTTTGGCCCGCTCCCAGGCGGTCAGTACCGCTTCGGCATGCGCCAGCATCCGCACCCCGGCCGGGGTCGGTTGTATGTTGTTTCGCTGCCGTTCAAACAGCTCGACCCCGAGAATACTCTCCAGCTGCTTAACCCTGAAAGATACGGCACTGCGGGTCAGATAGAGGTTTTCGGCGGCCTTCCCAAAATGGCGGGTATGGGAAACTTCCAGAAATGTCTTGAGTAAATCCGTGTCCATAAAAAATTCTTTATCGTCATAGACAAATTTTTTTGATTTATAAATCAATCATACTAGCCAATACTCTGCTTGCAAATCTCCTCAAGAACCATTTTGTAAGGAATATCGCCATGTTGACCACGACTCCTTCACCATCGGCACTGCAGAGTGCATCTGTGCAACAAGCCGCCAATGAGAGTTTCGTCAGCGAACGCCGTTTCTATGACGACAAGAACTTCCCCAAAGGCTTTCGCCGCAGCGGGGATTTTACTTACAACGAAGCAGAATTACTCGAAAAACATGGCGTTGCCATGCAGGCTCTGGCGGAGGGACGCCAAGCCCCCCGGAATCCGGAGGAGAGTCATTTTGTTGAAGTTGTCCGCGGAAATTCCGCTCCCGGTAGCTTGTTGGAAAAGATCTGGGTAAAGTATGTCAAGTTGGCTTCTGGGAAGCCTTTCTACGCAGTAGTCGGCACCACTTTAGTGAAAAAGGCCGATGCTGAGTATATTGACGATATGATAGATGACGATGTTCAGGATGAGCCTGAACTTGAGGATGACCAATGAAAATTAGGGTTTGCGACTAAATGCGTGGTTGGATTTTATATAAAGAGACCGCGACTCAGCTAAAACCTGAATTGTATGAAATAAACCGATTGTTGGAGGCCGCCAAGGCCGACAATATCGAACTTGAGGTCTATGCTCCCGATGAGTTTGACCTCACAGTGACCCGAGAGGACAACAAGAGTATTTTACTGAACGGGCAACCAGTAGAGTTGCCCGATTTTATTATTCCCCGTATGGGCTCGGGTACCACCTATTTTGCCTTGGCGATTATCCGCCACCTGGAACGTCTTGGTGTTTATTGCCTCAACTCTTCCAAGGCGATAGAAACCGTTAAGGACAAGCTGTTTTCCCAGCAACTGTTGGCTGAAAAGAATCTGCCAACGCCCAAGACCATGCTGGTGAAATTCCCGGTTGATGTTGACCTGGTTGAACGTCATTTGGGTTTCCCTGTGGTGATCAAGACACTGTCCGGCTCGCAAGGCAGCGGCGTGTTTCTGTCACACAAGGCACGTGAGTTCGATGATCTGATGCAGCTTATCGAGGCCACCAACAAGAATGCCAACATCATTCTGCAGGAGTTTATCTCCAACAGCCATGGCCGGGACTTGCGAGTCTTCACCATAGGTGGCCGGGTAGCAGGTTGCTACGAGAGACGCGGCCAAGAGGACAGTTTCAAAGCCAATGTCAGCGCCGGTGGCTCAGCCAGCCCCTTTGCGGTCACACCTGAAATAGAGTGGCTGGCAACCCAGACAGCCAACATACTGGATCTGGATGTTGCCGGGATAGATCTGCTGTTTGACAACGGTCACTACAAGATTTGTGAAGCCAACTCCTCGCCGGGCTTTGAAGGACTGGAGTCCTGTCTCCACCTGGATATAGCAGCACAAATACTGCACTTTATCCGCATCCGTTTGGGCATGTTCAACAAGGATTCCAAGAAAAGCGACAGCAGCGAGTCCGAGGCCTGATCCGAACACGAGCTTTAATATCAGACTGAAGCGCTCCTTTATGGGGCGCTTTTTTGTGGTAGATCATAAAAAACCACACATTTGTAAACATTCTATTCACAAAAACCATCATTCTGGTTTAGACTCTTTGCAGTCGCGCGGATTTTCAGCATTCGAAAATACAAGAAGTGTCATCCTGCAAGCTACAGCTGGCAAGCACTCAAACCGCGCACGTGCCGATTTATCCCGGAAAAGGAATCTCTGAGAAGGCACTTGGATTATCTGAGTAACGAAAAGAGATTACCCATTGTTGACACCACACTCTATTAACAATTCAGGTTTGAGACTGTCGCTGACACTCGCCCTGCTCTGCTGCGCCACTACCCAAGCCCAAGCCGGCGAGTGGAGCTTGAATATTGGTGGTTTCTACTCTCAGTCCGACACCAATATGCAAGTTACCGATCCCTTGGTCGGCAACGATTTCGATCTGGATTTTGAGTCTGATCTGCAGTTGGCGGAAAACGAGTTTCTGCCTCTGTTTGAATTGGGATACCGTTTCAACGATAGACACCACATCTATTTTGACTGGAAACAACTACACCGCAGCGCTGAAACTCAAGCGGTCAGTCGACCATTTCAGGTCCAGATTGACGATACCGTCTATGATGTCAAGGCCGGTGGCCAGCTGGGCACCACGCTCAATATCGATATAGCCCGCATCGGCTATGGCTATGATCTGTTTCAAGGCAACGGCTATAACATAGGGGTCAGTGTAGGGCTGCATACCATGTTCATTGAAAGCAGCTTCGAAGGTTCAATCGGGGCCTGTGCCACCTCAGAGCTCAGCGGCAATATCTGCAGCGCCCAGCCCATTCCCAGACTGGTGGATGAAAGCGTTACCGCACCTTTGCCGAATATTGGCCTCTTTGGTGACTATGAGCTGGCACCCGGTTGGCAATTTAATTTGCATGCCCAATATTTTTCCGTGCGCCTTGATGATCTCAAGGGCTCACTGGTCGATATCAGAGCCGGCATGAAAACCACCCTGAGTGATCGTTGGGACATCACCTTGGCCTATAACTATTACAAAGTGGATGTGGATGTGCGTCAGAGCGCATCGGACGCCGCGGTAAAAGTGGCCGACTACAACCTCTACTATAGTTTTATCGGCCCTATGTTATCGATCAGCTACCGTTTCTGAACTTGTTCTCCGCTTGACGGTACAATCACGCTTTTTCCTGACGCTTTTTCCTGACGCTTTTTCCTGCCCCCTTTCCCTGACCATAGTCGCTTATTGGCAGCTCGAGTCAAAGCTGTCATCCACTATCTTTTGCCGACAATCACCAAGTATTCCAGTCCTCTCGCCTGCCAAGCCTCTCAAAAAGTGAGTTTGATAAAAATCCACTCTTGCTCACAGTTACCCATCTGATAATGGTTATCATTTAACAGAAAGGATGAGGGAGGAGGCAAAGATGAGTAACAAGCTGGCAGTCACAGGGCTAAATGATCCTATCGCCCAAACACTTTTTATCCCGCTCTATATGAAATCGTGCCAATCCAAACTGAAAGATGCCTTCTTCTCAGATCCTTGGGCCTGCGCGCTTATCGAACAATTTGATTATGACTTCTCAAGTTTTGACCAATCTGTATTGAGCTCAGTAGGGGTCGCCATCCGCGCGGGTTACTTTGACAGACTCACGGCGGATATTATCGCTGCGGCGCAGTCCTGTGTTGTAGTCAACCTCGGAGCCGGGCTCGATGCCCGCTTTCAGAGGGTTCAAATGCTGATGGGAAACACGATGGAAGACAAGGCCTCGTTTTACAACCTGGATCTGCCTGAAGTGATTGCCCTCAGAGAGCAGCTCCTTCCTGCGGACAGTTGTGAGACATGCATCAGTGCTTCTGTATTTGATAGCGATTGGATGGATGAACTCAATGCCCGTCATCAGGGCGCAACCTTTGTTTTTATTGCTGAAGGCCTGCTGATGTACTTCGACAATTGTCAGGTACAACAGTTGCTTCAAGAACTGGCCAGCAGCTTTCCTGGTTGCCATATTCTATTCGACGGTATCAGTCGCTGGATGAGGGACAATTCAGATAACCACGACAGCGTAAAATATGCCGGTGCCGGTTTTAAGTTGGCGCTCGACTCGCCACGGGAGATTGAGCAATGGCATGGAAAGCTAAAGGTGATTTCAGTCGCGCATTACGCCGATTTCAAAGAGTGGAAACGAGTAGGTTTCTTCAATTATCTGCTGTCCAAATACATTCCCAAATACTTCCACTCCAGTTTTCTGGTGCATGCCTGTGTCGAGCAGCCATGAAAAACAAAGGCATTCAATTAATTACGCTTTCAAGTGACAAGAAGCATGGACAGGTGTAACCCTTTTTGAGTCACACCTGCCACCAAACTCAGCGCTGATCCTGAGCCCGGCGCTTCTTGAAGTCCGAGTCTTCAAGCCATTGGGGCCAGTCATTGTTATTGGCCAACCGTGCCAGGATATCGCTTATCAAGGCCAAGTCCTGCCGAACCCCATCCAGACTCCAGCTTGGGTCATAATCATCGGCTGCCTTATGATATTTATGGGCAATATAATCCGGGTCTGTATCCCCCAAACTCATAAACAGCAAGCCGGGTACCCCTTCCTTGGCCAGAGCGAAATGGTCCGAGCGGAACATCAAGCCATTTTGCGGCCGGGGATCGGCCTTGACGTTGCGTCCCTGCCCTTTGGCAGCATCATTCAAATACTGCTCCAGCTCTGACACGCCCTCACCATAACGCAGGATGTAATCCACGCCTTTACCCATATTCATGCCGTCTATATTGAGAAATGCCACCAGCTGCTTGGTGGGAACCGGAGGATTTTCGGCAAAGTACTGGGCGCCAATGAGTCCGGTTTCCTCGGCAGTAAAAGCGCTGAACAGAATCGAGCGTTTCGGGGCATCAATGCCCTTTTGCTGTTTGAAATGCTTTGCCAGTGCCAGAACACCGGCCACACCTGAGGCGTTATCCACAGCGCCGTTGAGCACCACTTCCTTGCCATCTTCAATGGTCTTTCCCAGGTGATCCCAGTGAGCGTGCATCACCAAGTATTCATTTTTGTGCTCGGTTCCAGGCAACAAGGCCGCCACATTGTGGGATTGCGCCAGTTCTATCTTGTTGTTCAAGGTCAGATTGGCCTTGAGTTTCAACGGCACCGCCTTGAAGCCTTTATTGACCGCCTGTTGCTTCAAGGTATCAAAGTCCAGACCCGCCTGGCTGAACAGCTTCTTGGCGCTATCGTGCTGGATCCACCCCATCACGCCAACCGATGATGCGTTGTTATCTTTATCCACCAGGGTGTACTTGGTATTGGTGTTGCTGTTACGCACCACTCCCCAACCGTAAGCGGCGGGCGCAGTTTCATGCACAATAAACACGGCTTCGGCGCCCTGGCGGGCCGCTTCTTCATATTTATAGGTCCAGCGACCGTAATAGGTCATGGCATTGCCCTTGAATATCATGGGATCCTGAGTAGCAAAGCCAGGATCATTGACCAGCACAATCAGCGTCTTACCACGAACATCCAGGCCTTCAAAGTCATTCCAACCGTATTCCGGGGCATTGATACCGTAGCCGACAAATACCACCTCGCTGTCTTGCAGCTCCACCTTGGGCGTCACTCTTTGAGTGCGGGCGGTGAACTCCTCACCGTTGCTGAAACTCATTGAGCCCAGCTTAAGCTGCATATTCTGATCTGCAGTGATCCTGGCCATGGGCACGGCTTGCAGATAACTGTTGCCAAACCCGGGCTCAAGCCCCATCTCCTTGAAGGCCTCGGTAAGGTAATCCAAGGTCAGCTGTTCACCGGCCGACAGAGGCGCACGGCCTCCAAAAGCGTCGCTGGCAAGGGTTTTCACATCCTGGCGATAACTGGATTCATCCAGCTCAAAGGGGGCGGCCAACGCCAGAGCGGGCGTTAACAGTGTGGCCAATAGGCCACACACAGAGGTAAATTTCACGACTTCATTCCTTGCTATTATCTATTTTGTTCAGCCATTGTAACAGCGGGGCAGCATTCGGCAATCAGCGCAACAAGGTGACATTCTGTGAGCCTTTGGATCCACAAGCGGCTTAATTTATGTCAAGCTGAATAGGTAATTGCATTGACAATGAGTTCCCCTATGGCCATGACTCTGCTTCAACAAGCCGCCCAATACCTGAAAAAAGCCTTGCCGTTGATGTTAAAACATCAGATACCGACAACGCCGGTCAACTATGCGCTCTGGTATGCCTATGTCAGCGAGCGCAACCCGGCACTCAATGCCAGCCTGGATGAAGCCGTCAGCCAGTACAACACCTGTCCGCCCTCCACGGCGGAACTCCTCTACCGTCATCATCTGGCCCCGGAAGATGAACTGGATGTCAGAGATATGCGCCAGAGTATGGAGGCGATAGCGACCGAGCTGTCTCAGTCACTCAAGGATACCAGCTGCGATGCCGACAGTTTTCGCGCCAAAATCGAGCGTAACTTTGGCCGTATCAGCCGCTTGGATCAGGACGCCATGGATCTTGAGCAGGTAATGGGCATGGTCAGAGCCCTGGTGAAAGACTCGGATGATATTCGCAGCAGCACGGATTATTTGAGCTCGCAACTGAGCAAGGCCCAGCAGGAGATAGACAGTCTGCGGCTACAGCTGCAAAACACCGAAAAAGACATATTGTTTGATGCCCTCACCGGCTGCCTTAACCGCCGTGCCTTCGATGCCGACTTCGATAGCTTGTTGAGTCAGTCGCCGAAGGGCTGCTGCCTTATTCTGGTGGATGTGGATCACTTCAAGCGTTTCAACGATGAATATGGGCATCTTTTGGGGGACCAGGTGCTCAAGGCGGTGGCCAAGCGTCTGCAGGATAGTTGCCGTGACGGCACCAAGTTGTATCGTTTCGGTGGTGAAGAGTTCGCTATTCTGGTGCCGACCAGTCAGCTGAGAGTGGCCCGCCAACTGGCCGAAGCCATGAGACGGGCACTGGAGAAGGTTAGCGTAAGAGACAGGCGCAAGGGCCAGCTCATCAGCAATATCAGCGCCTCCTTCGGGGTTGCCGAGTGGCAGCAAATGGATACCCGCCAATCCCTTACCGAACGCGCCGACACCTTGCTCTATGACGCCAAGCGTTTGGGCCGCAATCGGGTGATGCCGATATCAGGCTGAAACCGCCAGCGTTTGCAAGGCTTCTGCCTGCACCACAAATCTAAGCTCGGCGCCGCCGCTCAGGCTGTCGAAGGGATAACAGGTGATCAGCGTCAATAGCCGCTCATCACTGCCCATCAACCAACGGGTCTCAGATTCATGCACGACTGCGGTAGCCCGTATTCGATAAAAATGGATCTGGCCATCCATGCCCTGCAAGCGGATCTCCTGCCCCACCCTAGCCCCGGCCAGAATCGCGAAATGGGTATCCCTGTGACCGGCAATCACTGTATTGCCTGTCTCTCCGGCGCCGGCTCCCGAGAGCATCTGCGCCGGTCCAAAGGCCAGATTACGGCCACTGGCCCCGGCCAGCACATAGAGTGGCTCATGCTTGCCTATCCACAATTTGGCCGTGGGGTGGGTATCGGCCCAGGACCAGGGTTTGTGTGCCTGGCCGTCAGTCAGACTCTTGGCCCAGGCCTTTTCAATCAAGAACTGGGCGAACATGGCTTTGGCTTGCATATATCCTCCTTTAAACAGCATGGCCGAACCTGCCACAACCAGAACAACTATCACTATTGAGCAGATATCGCTAAAGCGCCCCCTATTGACCGAGGGCATAGCGCCTGCTGTCAGGGCCTGCTCAGCCTGGCTCATCGCCCCGCCTCCTCACAAGCACGGCGGCCAAAGGCCCTGGGGAAAGCCGCCAGCATCAGCGCCGCCAGCAAACTTGCCAACCCCAGCAGCAACATCAGCCGGCTGTCGGTGGCGGTCTGCGGCAACTTACCCTGCCAGCCCTTGGGCGCATGACTGGCCACTTGCCCTTCCCGGGTCGCCGCGGCGTCCGGATTGACCGGGGTGACATCCACTGCCACCAGGCTGGTGTACGGACTGACCAAGTGGTACTTCAGCGACAGCGCTGTGACCTGGCGTTCAATGCGTTCACTGTTGGCAGCATCTTTGGCCAGCTCCAGCGCGGCTATCTGTTTTCTGGCCCAGATAAGATCCAGCCCTTTGGGATCAGCCTTGGCATTGAGCGCCAGCTCCTGCTGCCAGAATTGGCCATCGATAAGACCGGATACGATAACGGCCTTGTGGGCATTGCTACGCTGTTTGATGCTCACCAATACCGGCTCACCCTGATAGAGATCCGGAATTTGTGCCGGCCAGTAATCCGGCACTGTGCCGTCAGGGTAGCGCAGCGACACATCTGTGATCCTGGGAGCGGAGATTTTTTCCAGCAAGGCAACCACCTTTTGCTCCACCTCCTGCATCTTGCCAATATAGGTAAAGCTGCCACGCCCCAGCTCTGCGGCGCGCTGCATAAAGTGGGAGTTGGGGGCACTGCCTATGCCTACGGTAAACAGGCGGTTTTCGCCGAGCCTGTCTTTAATCAGTTCAAATAGCGCCTGTTCATTGCCTACGGCGCCATCCGTCATGAAAATCACTTGCCTGAGCGCCTTAATCTCACCTTGCGTGCCGACTTTATTTTGAGCGGCAAAATCATTGTTCAATGCCAACTCAAGCGCCTTGGCCATCTCGGTACCACCGTTGGCTTCCAGGGCACGAATAAACTGCTGTGCCCGACCTATATTGTGGGCCGTCGCCGGCAAAGAGTTGGCCGCCATGGTCTGCACTGCAGAATTGAATTCAACAACATTGAAACTGTCCTCCGATTTGAGACTGCTCAATGCATACAGCAATGCCTGTTTGGCCTGAACAATTGCATCTCCCCCCATGGAGCCCGAAGTATCTATCACCAGAATAAGCTCCCTGGGCAAGGGCTTGGCCACCTCTTTGCTCTGTGGAGGCATCAACATCAATAGACTGTATTCATCCCTGGCAGCTTGGCCTTCGGCCTGCGCTAAAGAAGGTGCTGGGGTATGGGTCTGGCCTTGCTGGCTGAACAGCGCCGCTGCGGGCTTGGCGCCCGGATCCGCTTGCCATTGCAACACAAAGTCGCTGTCGGCCTTGGTATTGTCTTGTTGCAGCTGCACCCGGATACGGCCATCACTCAGGGTTTGTTGGGAAATAGCATGATAAGGGGATTCCAGCGACAGCAAGGGAAAACCGGCATCCAGGATAATATCCAAACTGAGACGATTCTCCTGGCCACCGCTTTGCGCTTGGGTGCCTATAGGCTCAGAGCTCTCACTATCAGCGCCGGTGAACATCTTTTCAAGGCCCGCGGCTTCAATCACAGGGCTCAACAACCGCGCCGCCTCTTCCACGCCCTTGAAGCTTTGCAGCATGCTTTGAGGCAGATAACGGGGCGTGTGGGTCATGGGAAAGCGCAGGCTGAACTGACCATCACGGTAATCCAATGCCTGCTGGTAGCTGAAGCTGACTTTAAGGGTTTCCCCCGGGGCCAAATTAGCCACCTGAGTGGTGAACAGGTTGGGCCGCTCCTGACTCAGTAAACTGGCGCGCTTGCCCTGAGCCTTGGCCTGCTCAAAAGTGCGCTTGGCCTCTTCCTTTGGTTGAATAACCCCCTCGATGATCCGCTCACCTATTCTCAGCTGCATGCTGTCCACCGCCGCCTCATTGGGCAGCGGGAACAGGTAACGGCCGTGGATCCACTCCTGGGTATCATTGGTGAATGACTGGGTGACGCTGACTCTGTTACTCCAGCCACTGATGTTCATGCTGACTTCGGTTGCCAGTGCCGGGGCCTGGGTGTCGCCGAAGGCGAGCACCCCGGCACCTGGCCATTGCGGATTATCAATCAGTTGAAGGGTATCTTCCTGAGCCTGCGCACTTGCAGGCTCTTCGGCAAGTTGGGGGCCATTCTCGGCCCAGGCTTCAACCGAGCTCACCAGGTTGAACACCAGCAGTGCCAGCAGGGCAAAGCCTGAAAATTGCAGGGCGTTAACGGCCCTGCATAAATAAGTATCAGAATCGCTGTGACTGGCGGCGGGCATTCTCTGAAACTGCTCGTTTTCCTGCCGAGGGATATCCATATTCATTTTGCCGCTCCCTCTCAATTACCGCTTTGTTGATTGGCTGCCAGAGCAGCTCCCTGAGTCTGCAATTTCAGCGTGACCCGACGGTCAAAGAAGTCGCTCTCGCGGCTCTGTTTGGCACTGAGGGGAGAACTGGCACCAAAAGCCTGGGTTTGCAAACGCTCTTCGGCAACGCCTTGGCTAACCAAATAACTTTTCACCGCCTCAACTCGCTGCTCGGACAGCGTCTGGTTGTAATCAGAATTACCGCGGCGATCGGCGTAACCGGTCAGATCCAACATCAGCTCAGGCGACAGGCTCATGGCATAGGCCAAATCGTCCAGCTGGCGGGCAAAGTGGGGTTCGATTTCGGCGGTGCCGGTACGAAACTGCACATTCATACCCACTATCAACTCTTCGAGCTGGTCAGCTCGGTCGCGGGAAAGCGCATTGAGGCGACTCTGGGCATCGGCGTATTGCAACGATAACTCCTTCAGCGCTCGCTGCTTCTCACTGAGACTCGCCAGTTGTTCGGTTTGCTCGGCCAGCTGTTGCTGCTGACTCTTGAGCTGCTCGTCATCGCCCACAGACTTACCCACTATGCCACCGGTGAAGGCACCGATAACGGCCCCCACAGGCCCCCCAACCACGGCGCCCAGCAGTGCGCCTGTGCCAAAACCAACCAACTCTTCGTTGTGGTCTCTCTCCTGAGTCGGTAAGTTTGGCTGGCTGTCGGCGTGCGCCAGAGAAGAAGTCAGCAACAGTGATGCCATGATCAGGGAGGCTATGGGGGTCTTTTTCATCATCTCGATTCCTTTTGTCTTGTAGAGCCTGCTGCCCAGTTGGCAGCGTTCCTCGTCGTTGAGATGATTAAACCCCATTGAAATGGCAAGTCTGGGGAGCAAAAATGGCACTTTGGCTATCAATTGTGGCAACAAAATGGCAATTGGAAGCGATCGCTTTTTTCACGGCTAAAATCCTGTATAGTCACGGCTATTCACGGCTCGGCAGGAACAAGAGGCAGATGAAACGCATTGCCATAGTGGAAGATGAAGCTGCAATAAGAGAAAACTACAAAGATGTGCTGCAATCACAGGGTTACTCTGTGCAGACTTACGCCAACCGCCCCGAGGCCATGCAGGCCTTCAACACCCGCTTACCGGATCTGGCCATTATTGACATAGGTCTGGAGCATGAAATCGATGGTGGCTTTACCTTGTGCCAGTCGCTGCGGGCGATGTCGGGCACCCTGCCGATTATTTTTCTCACCGCCAGAGACAGCGACTTCGATACGGTTTGTGGCCTGCGTCTGGGTGCCGATGACTACCTGAGCAAAGATGTCAGTTTTCCCCATTTACTGGCGCGGTTGGCGGCGCTGTTTCGCCGCTGCGAACTCGCCGGCAGCAGCGCTCCGGCCGATACCCTGATGGAGCGCGGCGCCCTCACCATAGATGCCAACCGAATTCAGGTATACTGGCAACAGCAGCCGATTGAATTGACAGTGACCGAATTCTGGATGGTGTACGCCCTGGCCAAACATCCCGGCCATGTGCGCAGCCGCACCGAATTGATGCAGGAAGCCAAGATTTATGTCGATGACAGCACCATTACCTCCCATGTAAAGCGGATCAGGCGCAAGTTTATCGCCGCCGATCCGGCCTTTGACTGCATTGATACCGTCTATGGCATGGGTTATCGCTGGGATCCCGAATCTTGAAGTTTCCCTCCTATCACCCGCCAATAGGCCTCAGAACCAAGACTCTGGTACTGTCGCTGTTTTTGCTGTGCCTGCCCTGGCTTGGCTATCAGTATGTGTGGGAGATGGAGAAATATCTGCGTCACGGCCAGGAGAAAACCCTGGAAGGAACCACTCAGGCCCTGGCTACGGCGCTACATGAAAGACCCAGGCTGTTCGACAGCCAGGCCAGTTTCCTCAATCAAGTAGAAAAGGGCCGCGATCTCTACGCCTATCCGCTCAACGGCCCCATTCAGCTGGATGGCCGCCTCAATGATTGGGAGGCCTACCGCCATCGCGCCATGACCTATGGCGAAGAGCATACCCTGATGCGCTTGAGTGACAGCCAGTCAACGCTGAGCTTTACCCATATGGTAGGTAAATATGGCGGCTACCTTTACGGCTTTTTCGAGGTAACGGATCCAAAGGTGATTTACCGCGGCCGCAACAGCCTGAGTGTGGATCGCAACGACTATCTGGCTATCGCCACCCTGGCCCCGGATGGCCGTTTTCGCCGCTACACCATAGCCAACAAGCACGATGGCTGGCTCAGCGCCTTCGAGTTGCCTGAAAATCCGGCGCTCAGCGCCCCGGTGACACCAGAGGTCCGCATTCAGGGCCAGTGGTTGAAAACCGATAAGGGTTACAATATTGAACTCAGAATGCCGCTGGAGATGGTGGGCAGTAAACTCAGTTTTGCCATTCATGATGTCAACGACAAAAAGAGCCGCAGGCTGGAAGCCATAGTTGGTACCTCGGCCACTGACCGCGCCGACAAGCTGGGGACGGTTCTGGTACCATCACCGGAAATTGAAAGTATTATCAAAGGTATGGGGCATAACAGCTCGCGGATATGGGTGGTGGATGTCCATGGCCGGGTGCTGGCCAAGTCGGGCGATATTCGCGCCGATTCCAGTGTCTGGACCCGCTCGGTCGAGGAGGAGCGGCAACCGGAAAGCTTCTTTGGCAAACTGGAACACGACTATCTACACCCCATCTACTACACAGTGCTGACCAAGCCGCCTATGGATTTTATCGACTCACTGCAGGACTCGACCGAACTCGGCGGTAGCCATATTCGCCGGGCGCTGAATGGCCAGATGGCCTCCACCTGGCGCCTGACACCGGATAACAAGGCGGTGGTGTTGGCGGCGGCCAGCCCCATCTGGATTGACGATAAGGTGATGGGCGCCGTGGTTGCCGAGGAAACCACCCATGGTATCCGTACCCTGCGTAACCGGGCACTGGAGAAGCTGTTCAATGTGATCCTGACCGTGATGGCCATGGGAACCCTGGCACTGTTTGTGTTTGCCTCCGGGATCTCCAGCCGCATTCGCAAACTCAGGGATCAGGCCGAGCGCGCCATCGACAGCCAGGGGCGGGTTCGCGACACCATTCCACCTTCAAAAGTGCGCGATGAAATTGGCGATCTGTCGCGCAGTTTTGCCAATATCGTCAACCGATTGGGGCAATATACCCACTATCTGGAAAACATGTCCTCGCGGCTATCCCACGAATTGAGAACCCCGGTGGCCGTGGTACGCAGCTCATTGGAGCACTTGAGTCTGCAGCAACTGGACAAGGACACGGCCAAGTACGTCGACCGCGCCCAGGAAGGGGTCAATCGCTTGTGGCTGATCCTCGCCAACATGAGCGAAGCCACCCGGCTCGAGGAGTCCCTGTCCCAGGCCGAGATAGATGAATTCCCACTGACCAAGGTTGTGGCAGGCTGCGTCGCCGGGTATCAGATGACTTACAAGGAACAAGGTTTCGTGCTGGTGTTGCCGGATGAACCTTTGACCATGCGTGGCGTGCCTGAATATGTCGCCCAGCTGATGGATAAGCTGGTCACCAACGCCATTGAGTTCAGCAAAGCCGATACCGATATCCGCATCAGCCTCAAGGTGCAGGGCAAACAGGCTCTGCTCAGGGTGGAAAACCAAGGGCCACTGTTGCCGGAAAACATGACCGAGCAGATCTTCGAGTCCATGGTCTCAGTGCGGCCACAAACGATGCAGTCCAAACCTCATCTGGGACTGGGACTTTATATCGCCAGGCTTATCACCGCCTTCCATGGCGGCCATATCAGTGCCAGCAACCTGAGCGACGGCTCAGGTGTCGAAATTCGGGTCAGCCTGCCGCTGCTTTAAGCCGCGGACAACTTGAACAAGTCTCAAGCCCGCCGCACTGGCAATGACAAGATTCAATGTTAATATGCCTCAAAGGGGCGCTCGCCCCGCAATCACAGACAAGAGTTGCATCCATGAAGAAAGCCACCAAGCTGGTCTCGCTCGGCCGGGACAAAAAGTGGAGCAAGGGAGTGATCAATCCTCCCGTGTTTCGAGCATCAACCGTCGTATTTGACAGCATGGAACAGATGCGCCACGCCACGGCCAATCGCGCCAAAGGGGAGATGTTCTATGGCCGCCGCGGCACCCCGACTCACTTTGCCTTTCAGGCGGCCATTGCCGAACTCGAAGGTGGTGTTGGCACTGCGCTCTACCCTTCAGGCTCTGCGGCCATCAGTGGCGCCCTGCTGTCTTTTCTGAAGGCCGGTGATCACTTGCTGATGGTAGACAGTGTCTACGAGCCCACCCGGGATCTGTGCGACAAGCTGCTCCAGGGGCTGGGGATTGAAACCAGTTACTATGACCCCTTGATTGGCACCGGTATCCGCGAGCTTATCCGCCCCAATACCAAAGTGCTGTTTCTGGAATCTCCCGGCTCCATCACCATGGAAGTCCAGGATGTACCGACCCTGTGCCGCATCGCGCATGAGCATCAATTGGTCACCATGCTGGACAACACCTGGGCCTCCCCCATCAATTGTCGCCCGTTTGAGATGGGCGTCGATATCTCGATTCAGGCCGCTACCAAGTACATAGTGGGTCACTCGGATGTGATGCTGGGTACGGCGACCGCCAATGAAGCACACTGGGATACCCTGAGAGAGAACAGCTATCTCATGGGCCAATGCACCTCTGCAGACGATATCTTTCTGGCGGCCAGGGGCCTGAGAACCCTGGGGGTGAGAATGGCGCAACATGAAAAAAATGCCCTCAAAGTGGCCAATTTCCTGGCGCAGTGCCCGGAAGTGGATCACCTGCGCCACCCGGCGTTTGCCAGTTGCCCGGGGCACGAGTTTTTCCTGCGTGACTTCAGCGCCGCCAACGGCTTATTTTCCTTTGTGCTCAAAGAGGGTAACCGCCAGGCGATGACCGCCTTCGTCGAAGGGATGGAGCACTTCAAGATGGGATTTTCATGGGGTGGCTTCGAGAGCCTTATTCTGGCGATATCCGGTATAGAGAAATTGCGCACGGCAACCCAGTGGGAAAGCAGCAAGCCCCTGGTGAGACTGCATATAGGTTTGGAAGATCCGGACGATTTGATTGCCGACCTCGAGCGAGCCTTCGAGCGTTATCACACCGCAATGCAGGCTTAATCAGCAAAAAGCCCGCTTGAATGCGGGCTTTTTAAGCTTATCGCTGTTAGCGTCAGTCAAAGTCCAGCTCATCTGCCGACACTCCTACGCCCAATTCACGGGATAAGGCCATCTGCTCACGAATATCCTCTATTCGCCTGCGTGCAGCGCTTATCCGTATGTCTTTTTTACTGACCCGGTTATTGGATGTCAGTGTTCCCTCTTGGGCCGCTTCGCTCTTGCCTCTACTCACAGATTGATTAAATGACATGTTCTTCCCTTAACTTCACGCCGGTTCTCTCCAGCTGTCTCAAGAGCGCTTCCTGCTCACTTGGGGCAAAGCCGGTAACCCGGAGTTAAAAACGACACATCCGGTATTAAACACACCGGCAACCCTCACATCATGCCTTATTAAAGAGCCCGTTCCTATCGGAAAGTTCCCTTATTTTAATTCCGTTCAGCAAAAACTCAGGCGTATAAAAAACAAACAAGTGCAAACGCTCAATTAATTAACGCACGACACACCTTATAAATGCATAGAAACATTTGCTTACTATTATCGGTGATGCAAATTTGTTTAAATAAAAACATATATTTAACAATGTGTTTTAAAGAGCAATAAGAGCAAAAATAACATATTGATTTTAAATAGATTAACTCTTCATCCTTAGTTGTTTTATAAATGTTAATTTTAAATTAATTTTAAATTAATAAATATAGACAAGTGTTGCCAAATCTAGGTTTAAATTGAATCATATCTTTGTCATTGAAACATTTGACAAACAAAATAAAAACATTGCCACGCAAGGCAATTTACAATAATAATCAAGGAGAGAGATATGACATCCATATCTACAACAGCCAAGGCCGTTCGCTTCGGTCTTCTGGCTGCTGCAACCAGTATTGCTTGTACAGGTTTCAGTTATGCTGAAGATAAGCCTGAAACATTTGAACGTATTGAAGTCACAGGTTCAAAAATCAAGCGTATAGGGGAGATAGCACCAACACCCGTCACAGTGATCACAGGCGATGGCCTTATCGAAGCAGGTGTTACCAACGTAGCAGATCTGCTGCATAAGATGCCTAACACTCTGGTTGGTCTGTCACCGGAAACCACCAACAACACTGTTTTTGCCAGTGGTCTAAATAACACTGACCTGAGAGGACTGGGCTCCGACCGTACTCTGGTGCTGGTTAACGGCCGGCGCTTTGTAGCCGGCTCGCCAAGCTCAGGCGCCGTGGATTTAAACAACATCCCAACCGCCATGGTTGAGCGTATTGAAATCACTACAGGTGGCGCTTCTGCAGTTTATGGCTCTGATGCCATTGCCGGGGTGGTCAACATAGTGACCAAAACCAGTTTTGATGGCTTGGCTATCGATGCTTCTACCACCCGTCCTACTGAAGATGGTGGTGAAGAGGAATACGCCTCGCTGACTTTCGGCTCTGACTTGGGTAAAGCCAACTTTGTGACCAACATCAGTTGGTCACGTCAGGGGCAGATTTCATACATGGACAGAGAGTTCCTGCGTGAAGCGCCGATTGTGGTTCGCAATCAGAATGCCAATGGCCCGAATGATCCGCAGGCAGTAATGTGGGGCTATGGTCAACAGGTACTGGCTTCATACAGCAAGACAGGAACTTTTGTCTCCAACGGCACCCGTTATACCTTCAGCGATGACGGTCAAATTCGGCCAATGGATCTGGGTCAACCACTGCCGCCGCTGACCAGCGGCCGGGTGGACTATCTCGGTGGTGAAGGCTACAACTTTGCCGAGAACTCTTTCATCAAGACACCACTGGACAGGATCAATTTCTTTACTGTGATGAACTATGACATCAATGATGATCATAAATTTACCATGGAGGCCAACTACACCAAGTCTGAAGCCTATGGTGAAAGTTCACCTGCATTCCTCAACTTCCGTCTGTACGATGACAATGCCCTGCTCTCACCCGAAGCGGCGGCTTTGGTGACGGCCGGCGAATCCACTGCTGGCGCCGGGGTAAACGTAGGCTATCTGGCATCTGATTTCGGCAACCGTAAATACAGTCAGGACAGAACCACAGCGCGTTTGGCACTGGGTGTTGAAGGTGCGCTGTCCGATACCTGGTCCTATGACGTTTACGCCACTGTTGGCCATGTTCAAGCCGACACCGAATGGTATGGCGAAATGTTCGAGCAGCGCTTCTATGACGCTGTCGATGTGATTAAAGATACCGACGGTAATCTGGTATGTCGTGACGAATACGCCCGAGCCAATGGCTGTAAGCCTCTGAACGTATTCGGCCGCGGCCAATATGATGAAGCCGCCTACAACTGGGTCAGCACAGATGCCATTCGCCGCTCATCGATAGATCAATACGTCGCCGGTGCCTCTGTCAGCGGCGATCTGTTTGAACTGCCAGCCGGCTTTATCGCAGCGGCATTCAGCGTTGAATACCGTAAGGAAACGGCTGAAACCCTACCGGATCCGGCAATGCGTGAAGGTTTGCTGTTCAACAACCAGTCTCAACCACTTTATGGTGAGTTTGATGTGACCGAGGCATCAGCCGAATTGTCCATCCCGCTGCTGCAGGATGTGATGTTGGTGCAGGATCTGACACTGGAAACCGCGTTCCGTTATATGGACTACTCCTCCTCCGGCTCTGATACTGCCTGGAAAGTGGGTATCAACTGGGCGCTGAATGATGATCTGCGCATCCGTGCCAACCGTTCCAAGTCTGTACGGGCACCTAACATTGCCGAACTGTACACCCCATCCAGCCAAACCTTCCGCACGATCAACGATTATTGTGCTGCCAGCTTCAGGAACAGGATCAACCCTGATTACCTGGACAATGTGTTGGCCAACTGTGCGGCTCAAGGGATCCCGACCGACTTTGAACCATCCCAGGACTGGTACGGTTCAACTCGTCCAGGCTTTATTGTGGGTAACCAGGACCTGAAAAACGAAGTTGCAGACGACATCACTCTGGGCTTTGTGTACACCCCGTCTTACCTGGAAAACTTCAGCCTGACGGTGGATTACTGGAAGTTTGACATGGAGAATGTGATCAACAGCTTCAGCGGTGCTGAAGTGGTCAAGTCAGTCCAGTACCATAGATAATGACTTCTGTCCTTTGCTGGAACGTGATCCCGATACCCATGAGATAGTGAACTACTATGAGAAGCCGGTTAACTCGGCATCCAGTATCACTTCAGGTTTCGATATTGAAGCCAACTATCGCCTTGAAACCAGCTTCGGTGACTGGGGCTTCCGCCTGTTCAGTACCTATCTGGAAGAGCGTTCATTCAACTCTACCGGATTCGCCGATGATGAAGTCAAGGAAGTGGGTGAGCAGGAGCGTCCGCGCTGGCGTCACCGCTTCACCACAGACTACACCTACAATGACTTCTCTGCCGTGCTGACAGCCAACTATCGCAGCGGAACCGTGCTGGACAACGAATGGTCACCCAATCAAAACAACTATAACGACATCCCGTCTTATACCACTTTTGATTTGACCAGCCGTTACAACATCACTGATGCATTGCAGGTTCGCGCCGGCATACTCAACATGTTTGACCGCACCCCACCTCGCCAGCCAGGCGTATATAACCAAGGTGCTTACTACGACATGCTGGGTCAGCGCATCACCCTGGGTGTAAATTACAAGTTCTAATCCAGTAGCACCCCCAAAAAAGCCTCGATTTCGAGGCTTTTCTTTTTTATATCTTGACCTATCAGTTTACCGCCTGGGGCCTTGGCTCATAGGCATCGGTTCCCCATAGCGGCACAGTGGACAGGGCGTGCTTGTGGCTGCCGTTGGTTTCTTTGGTGGAATAGGACAGATACAGGAGTGTCTGGTGTTCGCTGTCATAGATACGTCTCACCTTGAGGCTCTTGAACAAGATGCTCAAGGACTCGGTAAATACTATCTCGCCCTTCTTCCCCAGTTCGATACTGGCCAGTTGCGCCTTGGTTATCGGTCCTGTCTGGCGACAGCTGATACTCATATCCGATGGGTCGGCAAAATCCAGATTGGCCTCTATGCGGCTGATATGACAGGTTACACCGGGCAGTTTGGGATCTGTCTTGGCATCTATGATCACATCTTTGGTGGTAAATACGCCCAGGCTGACCTTGCCCACATCATCGCCGCACCCGGCGAGCAAGCCTGTCGCAGCTGTAGCGACCAAGGCAGCCAAGAGTGGCGTTTTTTTCAGTGCCATGAAGAGTCCTCTTTCAATTAAAGTGCAATTTAACGGTACAGGCGCTCGGCCCAGCGGGTCAAGCCGGCCACCACAGAGCCGAAGTGATCGCCACTGACCAAAGCCACATCCGGGAAACGCGCGCGGATCTGCTCGGTAATATACGGGCTCTTGGCGCTGCCACCTGTGAGATAAATGACATCCGGCTGACATCCCCCTTCCGCCAAAGCCTGGGTGATAAGCTTGTGCACCGTTTCGAGCGATTCATCGATGGCGGCCACAAAGGTGGCGGCATCGACATTCACAGTCAAGGGCTGCGATTTGGGCGCTTCGACAAAGCCTATATCCATAGCGGCTTGCTTACTGTCGCTCAGGGCGATTTTAAGCTGCTCGGCACTGCGCACCAAACGATAACCCAGCTGATCTTTTTGCACCTTCAATAAGCGCGCAAGTTTCGCCTGCTCTTTGGCATCCCGCTGCAGCTCTTCAATCAACTTGCGACTACTCAAGGCAGAGAATTCCCGCTGGGCACTGACATCGTTGACGGCGACCGCGTTCCAGAAGGGTTGCCTTGGCATAGGCTTGCCTGTGATCAGCGCACTGCCGAGCCCCAAGTGCGGCATAAAACCAGCCATCGCCAGAGCGATATCCAGATCGTTGCCCCCTACCCTTTGACCACTGTGGCCCAGGCAGTCGTCACTGCGATCTTTCTTGTCTTTAAGCTCAGGCCCCATGCGCACAAAGGAGCAATCGCTGGTACCGCCGCCAATATCCACCACCAGCACCCGCTGCTCCCGGGTGAGTGTCGACTCAAACTCAAGGGCAGCCGCCATAGGCTCATACAGAAAAGCCACATCGGTGAACCCGGCGCGCCGGGCCCCCAGAGTCAAAATGGCCTCGGCTTGCCGGTTGCTCTGCTCGCCGCCAATGCCCTGAAAGTTAACCGGTCGCCCTATCACCACCTGGGAAATAGCCTGCTTCAGGCTCTGCTGCGCCCGGGTATGAATTTCCTGCATCATCAGGGTGACGATATCTTCAAACAGCGCCATCTGATTGCTGAGCAGGCCCGAAGCGCCGAGGAAGGACTTGGGCGAGCGAACATAGAAGCCCTCTTCCGGCATCTCCATATAGGTTTCAATCGCCTGATTGCCGATGAATACCGCTTGCTCGTTGGCAAGCAAATCCAGTTCCAGGCGTGCCGTTCGGGCGCGACTCAGCTCGGCGGCGCGTTTGGGTTTGAAATCAGCCTGGGCCGCCAACGGCAAGCGCTGCAGCACAGATTCGGAAATGAGTTCCCGCTCCATGGCATAAATGGTCGACGGCATATAGTTACCATCCTCGGCCAGAGGCAAGAGTCGGGTCTTGCCCCCATCCATCACGCCAATGGCGCAGTTGGCACTGCCATAGTCAAAACCTGCAAACATTCCGTCCTCCTGCTTTCGCTGGCTCGAAGTGGCCCGGGCGCCGCTTTTTGCTTTGAAGACAAAGCCTCAGCGCCCGCTCCCGGCCAGGAAACCGGCCGAGAAAAAAGAGCGCAACATAGCATAAGCCGGACAGAAAGCCCAATCGCCAATATCGCTCTCTTTGACCAAAGTGGGGGCATTGTCATTCTTTCGACATAAATTCGCTCTACCCTTAAATGCTTCTTGCGTTCTTGCAAAGGACAAAGGGCTAAGGCCATTTGCTGCAAACCACGCCTTGCATCCAGGTCTATAAGCCGACGCAGAGCACACATGGGACTTGTTCGCACCTTCCTTAGCGCCGACGCAACCCCGAATTCAAACCTGAGCCGGGCCGAAATAGCGTCAAACCAAGAAACTGCGCCCCGCCTTTATTCTCTGATTACAAGCGGATATCGGAGTGTTATTGTATATCTGCCGGGCTTTCTCTATGTCCGGCGTCTGCTCACGAGGAGTCTTTGCCGTGTCACCGTCCGTCGAAAAATTTTCTCTGGATAAGGAGCTTTCCTGGCTGTCTTTCAATGAAAGAGTCTTGCAGGAAGCAGCCGATCCTCTGGTTCCTCTGGTGGAACGGGTTCGCTTTCTGGGCATATTTTCCAACAACATGGATGAGTTCTTCCGGGTCAGGGTTGCTGCGGTGCGTCGCTCGATTCTGTTATCCAGCCTGCAGGAAGGTCGCAACTCCAGCCGCCATTTGATGGCCAAGATCCAAACCAAGGTATTGATACTGCAAGAGCGTTTCGACGCCATTTACGGCGAGTTAATGCGGGAACTGGCAAGACACAGCATCTTTCTCATCAATGAGAAACAGCTGAGCGATTTTCATAGCCAGTGGCTGAAGAAACACTTCAAGGATCAGCTCAAGCGCCACATCACGCCGCTTATCCTCAGCAACCGCTCCGAGCTGTTCAAACAACTCAACGATGACACCACCTATCTGGCGGTGTGCCTCTACAGCCGGGAAAAGCGTCAGTACGCCCTGGTGGAAGTGCCCACCAAGAATGTACCGCGTTTCATCCAACTGCCGGCAGAAACCTCGAAGCGCCGCAAGCATTTGATTTTGCTAGATAACATAATCAGACACTGTGTCGATGAGCTATTCGCCCCCTTCTTCGAATATGAAGAGATTGAAGTCTTCTCCATGAAGCTGACCCGCGATGCCGACTTCGATCTCACCGATGAGCTGGAACAGAGCCAACTGGAAAAGCTCACCAAGGGCCTGAAAAAGCGCCTCACCGCCGAGCCGGTACGTCTGGTGTATGACAAAGAGATGCCGGAGCATATGCTGAGCATGCTTACGGCGCAGCTGAATATCTCCAATACCGAGTGCCTGATCCCCGGCGGCCGTTACCACAGCTTCAAGGACTTTATCGGCTTTCCCAATCCGGGACGCAAATACCTGGAAAACGACAAGCTTCCGGCACTGGACTCGGCCGGATTCAGTGTCTGTGCCAACAAGTTTGACGCCATTCGCCGCGGCGACATCATGCTTTATTACCCCTATCACAAGTTTTCCCACTTTACCGAGCTGGTGCGCCAGGCGGCCTATGATCCTGCCGTCAAGTTCATCAAAATCAGCCTCTATCGGGTGGCGAGAAAGTCCCATATAATCCAGTCGCTGATAGATGCGGTGAAAAACGGCAAACAGGTCACCACTGTGATTGAACTCAGGGCCCGTTTCGATGAGCAGGCCAATATCGAGTGGAGCCGGGTGCTGGCCGAGGCCGGCGTCAAGGTACACCATGGGATCCCAAGCTTGAAGGTCCATGCCAAGATGTGCCTTATCGGCCGCGAGGAAGCCGGTGCAATGCGCCTCTATGGCCACATTGGCTCGGGTAACTTCAACGAGGGCACGGCCAGGGTGTATACCGACCTTTCGCTGTTTACCGCCAATCAGGAAATTGCCGCCGAAATAGAGCAGGTATTTGAGTTGATTGAGCACCCTTACAGACGGGATAACTTCCAGCATCTGATAGTTTCCCCCTATGATGCGCGCCAGAAGCTGACCGGCCTTATCGAGCAGGAGATCATCAATGCCCAAAGCGGCATCAAGGCCGCCATCACCCTCAAGCTCAATAATCTGGTGGATGAGGCGATGATCCAAAAGCTGTATGAAGCTTCCAGCGCCGGCGTCAAAATCCGTCTGCTTATTCGCGGTATGTGCGCGCTTATTCCCGATATTCCCGGGATCAGCAACAATATTGAGGTCTTCAGCATAGTGGACAGATTCCTCGAGCACTCGCGAGTGATGCTGTTCCACTCAGGCGGTGAAAACAAACTCTTTCTCTGCTCCGCCGACTGGATGGGGCGTAATATCGATAACCGTATTGAAGTCAGCACCCCGGTATATGATCCGGGCTTGAAGCAGATGATCCTCGATACCCTGGCGCTGCAATTTACCGACAACATCAAGGCGCGGGTGATCAACAAAGATCAATCCAACCCCTACCGTAAGCGGGGCAACAAGCGTAAGGTAAGATCCCAGATAGCCATACATCAGTATCTGGGCAACTACGAAAAACAGCGGCAACTGGATCTGGCCAAGCCCCAGGAACCGACGCAATAGCAAAATGAGGACCACCTTGACTGCAACACCCAAGCATTTTGTCGCTGTGGATATGGGCTCCAACAGCTTTCATCTGGTGATAGCCCGCGAGCAGGATGGCAGCATTCAGATCCTGCATAAAGAGAAACGTCTGGTACAGTTGGCCGAGGGGCTGGATCAGGACAACAGGCTGGATAATGACGCCATAGCGCGCGGTCTCGCCTGCCTCAAGGATTTCAACCTCAGGTTTTCCACTCTGGATCAGGCCAGAGTCAGACTGGTGGCCACCCACACTCTGAGAGTCGCCCGTAACCGTGAGGCCTTTATCGAGGCTGCCAGGGCCATTATGCCCTACCCGGTCGAAGTGGTATCCGGCCATGAAGAGGCGCGCCTTATCTACAAGGGCATAGCCCACAGCCAGGAGCTGGCAGAGCGCAACCTCATCATAGATATCGGCGGAGGCTCCACCGAAGTGGTGCTTGGCCACAAGACTCAGGCGCAGATACTCTCCAGCCTGCGCTGTGGCTGTGTCAGTTACAACCAGAAATACTTTGTCGACGGCAAGCTGACGCTGGAGAACTTTCGCGCCGCCCAGGCAGCAGCCGATAAACAGTTTGCCTCACTGGCCAAGGAGTATTTCAGTGGCCAGTGGGATCTCACTCTTGGCAGCTCAGGGAGTGTCAAGGCCATCTGCGAAGCGATGCAGCACTTCTTCAACGATGAAACCATCACTCTGCCCAGGCTCAAGCAGTTGAAACAGCAGTTGCTGGACTGGGGGCATGTGGATCAAATTGAACTGCCGCAGGTGGACAGCAAACGTGCACCTTTGCTACCGGCGGGGCTGGCTATCCTGATCAGCTTCTTCAAGAGGCTGCCGATCACCGAGTTGCAGTTTGCGCAAGGGGCTCTGCGCGAAGGCGTACTATACGAACTTGCCGGGATCAGCCAATTCGGTGATGTCAGCGGCCGCACTGTCGAGAGCATGGCCAAACTCTATCATGTGGACTTGAACCATGCCGCCAAGGTAGCCACTTCCGCCAAACAGCTGTTTGATGCCGTGGCAGACGGTTGGCAACTCGAGCACTGGCGCTCCCTGCTGGAACATGCGGTGAAACTGCATGAGATAGGGATCCATATCAACTCCCGCGCTCACCACAAACACGGCGCCTACATCATAGCCAATAGCGATCTGCCCGGTTTCAGCCAAGAGCAGCAACAGCTGCTGGCACTGCTGATTGGCAACCAGCGCAAGAAACCCAACCTGGAGGCGCTGGCACAACTGGAGCCCGCTCAGAAATTACGCCTAATCCGCCTAATGGCGCTGCTGCGCCTCGCCGTGTTGCTGAATCTCGGCCGTATCGCCCGCAGCTTGAAAATCACCCGGGTAAAACCCACGGCAACAGGCATGCAGATAAGCCTGCCCGAGCCGCGTCAACGCATCAGCCTGTTTGCCAAAGACCTGCAGCGGGAGCAAAAGCAGCTCGCCCAGTTGGGTTTTGAGCTGCAGATAAGTTATGCCGACAACTGACGTCCTGTGACTAGGCCCTTGTTATATCGGTAACTGGGGTTAATCAGTGGCTGTGATGCCCGCCTTCAAGCTGCTGACCATCTGCCGAGTAGAAGCCTGAGCTGCCATGTTGAATAAAGCCCTGGGTGATCATCTTGGCAATAAAAGGGTCAGACTCACTGTCGCCCACATCGGCAAAGTCGAGGTCCTGGAAACCTGAGGTAAGCCGCTTGAAACTCTCCTGGCTCACAGGCGTCAGTTTGCTGAGCCGATAAACAATATGCTGCTCACCTTGAGTGATGGTCATCTCGGCTGGCAGTTCCAGCTCGCTTATCCAGCTCAGTTGCAAAGACTGCGACTCGGTGGCACTTTTGTTCGCGTGACTATGATTTTCCTCATGACTTTCTCCATGACTCTTGCTCTTAAAAGAATAGCTCTGACGGGTGAAGCAGCTATCCTGCAGGCTTTGGCCCTTTTCAAATTGACTCAAGGCAGCGGGCGATATCAGGTGAAACTGCCTATCGAGATCGGTGTGAATATTCAGCGCCAAGAGGTCACCACGGCGATAGCTGATAGAGCGTTTCTCCTGGGGGAAATAACGCACATACTCACCATTTTTATGCCAAGCCTCATAGCTGACAGGGCTGCGCTGATAGATGATGGTATCGTCAAAGCGCGTCAGGGTCAGTTGCTGCTGCCTGGCCTGCTCACCGCTGCCAACAGTGATCTGATAGCTGGCTTGAAAACGACCGGGTTTGGCGGCACAAACATTAGCATCATCGCCAATTGAGCCGCCCGCTTTGACATGGACGTGCTCCTGGCTGCCAGGCTGGTTGCTGACAGACTGAGTATTGGCCATGGCAAACTGCCCCAGAGAAGCTGTGATCCCCAAAGCGAGTGACAGCGTGAGTGACAATGTGATTGACAATGCGAGTGGGCGACCAAGAACGCGAGGGGCTGTGCAATGAGCTGTGCAAAGAGCTATACGAGGAGCGATATGAAGCGCTACGCGGGAAAAAAAGGGTAACGCTGGCTTGAATGTTACACGGGACATAATAAACCTACTGATATGACTCTAAAACAAAAGACTAAAACCAAAGACCAAAACCAAAGAAGCAGCCTGACACCCTGCCTGAAACTAGGGGCAGGCAGGGGCATCAGGCTGCGAAACGCTAAACCTTATTGCGCCGCGGCGGCCTCGGCCTTATTGACCAAATCACCGGCAAAGTTCATCACATGGAAGATGTGGTTCTGCTCAACCGTACCCTGGACCAGGCTGGCACCCGGGCCGCGAGCGAAGATGGCCACATCTTCACCGGCATGGGTTTCACTTTCCAGCGGCACCAATGCCTCCTGATGGAACCCCACACTCTGGGTGTCTATGTAATTTAGATCCACCCGACCAGGCTCGGCGGCATAGTTGTAACGCTCATCGCCACCGGTCGCCAGCGAGCCAAAGCCCAGGCCATTGGCATAACCAACCGTGGTATAAGGCATGCCGTTGGCATCGGTAGAGTTGGTGACCGACGGCTGACCGTTGGCATCGTTACTCTTCACCAGGCCCAGGATAGGATTACCTCGGGTCGGATAGCCGGCGATGGTGAACACATGGCTGTGGTCGGCGGTAACCATCAGCAAGGTGTCATTGGCCGAAGTCTTCTCCATGGCGACACGTACCGCCTCAGACAAGGCTATGGTGTCGTGCAGGGCACGGGCCGCATTACCGGCATGGTGAGCATGGTCGATACGACCGGCTTCAACTATCAGGACAAAGCCTTTGTCGTTCTTTTTCAGAATATCGATACTCTTGGCCGTCATCTCTGCCAGAGAAGGCTCGCCGGTAACACCGGTCTCGACTCTGTCGTAGTCATATTCCATATGAGAGGAGTTAAACAGCCCCAGCGCATGCTCTGTGCTGCCGGTATCCATCGCCAGGAAGCTGTCACGGTCGGTAACGTAACTGGCGTTGGGGTACTGGGACAGCCACTCGGCGGTCAGATCGCGACCATCGTTACGCTTACCCGCTTTGCCTTCAGGATCGATAGTAGTGTTGGGAATAAACGCGCGGCGACCACCGCCCATAACCACATTGATCCCTTTGCCGTTATTGAAGTCCAGCATCTGGGCGGCAATGTCTTTACAGCCGTTGCTGACGGCTTCGGCCGGCAAGTTGCTGTCCGCTTCCCAGTCGCGATCCGGCACATGGGCATAAGTGGCCGCCGGGGTAGCGTGAGTGATACGTGCAGTTGAAACCACACCGGTAGCCATACCCGCCATGGCGGCCAGCTCCAGCGAAGTCACCAGGTTTTGACCGCTGGCGGAGGAACAAACACCGCGCTCGACACCTTCAGCCTGTGAGATCACGCCAACGTCCGTCTTCACCCCGGTGACCATGGCCGTCATGGTGCCGGCCGAATCCGGGGTTTGACCATCAACGTTATATGTCTTGGCCAGGCCAAGATAAGGCAGAGTCTCAAAGGAGAGTGAGTTTTCCTCTCCGGTTTGCCCCTTGAGTTGACCATCGAGGATCCGCGCCGCCGTCACAGTTGAAACGCCCATGCCATCGCCGACAAACAAGATGATGTTTTTCGCCGCCCCCGCCTGGGTGTTATTACTCATATTGGATGCCTTGGTGACGCGGTTTTGACCATCGACATACCATTGATTAACGGCGGTCCAGTCTTTTCCGTCACTGCCGTTGCTTCCATCCGTACCCGGGGTACCTGCGGTGCCGTCCTTGCCGTTGTCACCGTCACTTCCACAGGCCGCCAAACCGAGAATCGCGGCCAAAGACAGTACCAGTAATTTCTTATTCATTTCCTTGCTCCCAATTAATACTTAGTACCGCCAAGCTCTTGGGCTTGATTGATAATGTGGAAAATCACGTTCTGCTCCATTACACCCTGCACCAGGTTGGCGCCGGGGCCTGTGGCATGCAGACTAATGTCTTCACCGGCGTGGGTTTCACTTCCCATAGGAATAAGAGCTTGTTGCATAAAGTCTTTGTCTTGAGTGTCCACTGAGGTCAGGTCGTCACGGTTCCCCACAACTGCGCCCGGGCCATTGGTATAACCCAAGGTGGTGTATGGCTTACCATCGAGGGCAGTAGAAAGGTTTCCATCTACGCCGTGTACCAGACCAAGAATGGGGTTACCCCGCTTCGGATAACCTGCGATGGTGAACACGTGGCTGTGGTCGGCGGTGACCAGAATGAGCGTCTCTTCCGGGTTGGTGTTTTCGACCGCCGCCTTAACGGCGTTGGAGAGTTCCACCGCATCGGCCAGGGCGCGCTTGGCGTTACCGGCGTGGTGACCATGGTCGATACGACCCGACTCGACAATCAGCAGATAGCCCTTGTCGTTCTTCTGCAAAATCTCGATAGATTTCGCTGTCATCTCAGTCAATGAAGGTTCGCCGCCCACATCATCGGCGCGGTCCGCTTCATATTCCATGTGGGAGGAGTTGAACAAGCCCAGCAGGTGATCTGTGGTGCCGGTATCTATGGCATCAAACTCTGCGCTGTTCCATACATAGGCGGCGTTGTCCAGGTTGTCGACCCAAGCCTTGGTCAAGTCCAGGCCATCCTTACGCTGCCCTTTCTTGTTCTCGCCATCAGTCACTGTTTCAGGGATAAAGGCACGGCGACCGCCGCCCAAGGCGACTGACAGGGCATTGTCTTTATCGCGCATCACCATCTGGTAGGCGATATCTTTACACTCGTTGGCTACCGCCTCGGCAGGCAAGTTGGCGTCAGATTCCCAGTCACGCTCCGGGCTATTGGCATAGGTTGCTGCCGGAGTGGCGTGGGTGATACGTGCAGTGCTCACCACACCGGTAGATAAGCCTTTGGCATTGGCCAGATCCACCAGAGTCGCCAGCTCATTGCCTTTGGATGACAGGCAGTTGCCACGAAGGCTCTGTTCGGATACCGAAATCACCCCTGCTTTGGACTTTACCCCGGTCGCAATGGCCGTCATGGTGCCTGCACTGTCCGGTGTTTGCTGGTTGGTGTTATAGGTCTTGATCAATGCGGTATGGTCAAATTTCTCAAAACTCAAGAAGTTCTCTTCACCACCCTGGTTACTGGCCAGCTGCTGCCCTTGGTAGATACGCGCAGCAGTCAAGGTGGAGATCCCCATACCGTCACCGACAAACAAAATGACGTTTTTGGCTTTTGCTTTTGATTCTAATGTAGCCTTGTCTGACACCCGCTGGGCGCTTTCCTTATACCAATGGCTGTCAGTTTGAACACTGGGTAACACGGCGCTATTGGCCGCCATGGTTACCAGGCTGCAAGAGATCAACGCAGCTAATCTATTTTTCATCACTTTCATCATCCGTATTGGGTTGAAGTAAATTGTTCGCTATTAAAAATAAAGCGGCCTGATTGTCAGGGATCCAGATGACAGATTTGATTAATCAAGATTGCAGTTATGTGAAGCTCTGCGTTTAAACGACACAAATCAAAGGAAAAGCTGGCTTTTTGGCCAAGAAACCTGAATGAGTATTGGATGGGAAATACATTAAAGGAGACACTTGTTTGTTCTGACTATCGAAAAACAGTGGTCGCAGCCACCATAGCATAGCTTGAATATCCACCAGAGAAGCACTGAAAAGCTCAGGAAAACTATAATAAAAGAGCCATTTGGTTCTTATGTGTTTGTCACCGACTGGTTGCAACTGTTTGGCAATTTGGAGAAAACAATGACAGAGCAAGCACTTAACCAACACTAAAACCTGTTGGATCCCACAAAGTCACCCTCTTCAAATATATAAAAATATGCATTATTTATCAGTGTATTAATAGATTTCATCATTAGAAAACGTTTCACAAAAGCATTTCAATTCGTTATTTCAGGCATTAAGGCAAATCAGGCAAGCAACTCGTCATTTTAGGCAAACTTACTCGGCATCCCCTGCCTATACTGGTGCTAATTCAGGAGCAAATGACAAACACTGTTTCAGCAGTACTTCCTGATAACGACCAATTCTTGTTAGGAGCAACCCAAATGAACAAAGTCTACTTCCCCAATACCAACGGTCTGGACATTACGCTCGCTGGGCTGATCAACTTCCCGGAAAACTTCGATGCTACCAAGCGTTACCCTGCGATTGTGGTGTCGCACCCTGGGGGTGGTGTGAAAGAGCAAACCGCGGGCACATACGCAAAAAAACTTGCAGAGCACGGGTTTATTGCCATTGCTTATGATGCGTCTTATCAAGGTGAAAGTACCGGCAGCCCGCGCCAATTGGAAAACCCACACGTACGTACGGAAGATGTGAGTGCCGTGATTGATTACCTCACCACACTGGATTACGTCGACAACGACCGCATTGGTGCGATGGGGATCTGTGCGGGTGCGGGTTATACCGCCAATGCAGCCATCAATGATCGTCGTATCAAAGCGGTGGGAACGGTCAGCATGGTGAACATCGGCCAAATGTTCCGCAACGGTTGGGACAACAACGTCAAAGACAGCGATGCGATTCCTTACCTTGAAGCCGGTTCTGGTGCGCGCACTGCCGATGCCACTGGCGCGGAGCCTGCAACCATGCCAATGGCGCCGATGAAGGAAGAAGATGCACCGAATGAAGAGCTGCGTCAGGCTTGGGAGTATTACCATACCGATCGCGCGGCGTATTGCACCGCACCGGGTTTTGCGACGGCTCGCAGCCTGACTCAAATCATCTCGTATGATGCATTCTTTAAAGCGGAAGCGTTCTTCACGCAGCCACTTTTGACGGTGGTGGGCAGCAATGCGGGCAGCAAATGGATGAGTGATGATCTGATGGCGCGTGCGGCGAGCAATGACAAACAGATGTACATTGTCGATGGTGCCAACCACATGGACCTCTACGATGGCGAGTCACCGATTGCTGAAGCTATTGGCGTACTTGCACCATTCTTCCAACGCACGTTGTAACACGCACGATGAATATCAACGAAGGCTCAACACATTGAGCCTTCTGCGAGGATAAAACGATGGATATTAAAAAAGTCTCGTTCCGAAACGCCGATATGGCTTAGGATATGGCCGCATTCATCTTGTTGCCAGACGGCTTTGACGCAGCAAAACGCTATCCGACCATGGTTAGTGTTCACCCATTTGGGAGCTGCAAAGAGCAAACCTCCAGTGCAGTTTATGGGAAGGCGTTGACTGCATTGGGCTATGTCGTGATTGCCTTTGACGCCAGCTTTCAAGGTGAGTCGGGCGGTATGCCCCGTTATGTGGAAGATCCTACGCAACGCGTCGAAGACATCAGCCGCGTGATCGATTATGCCGTGACCTTACCTTATGTGGATGAGACCCGCATTGGCGGATTGGGCATCTGTGGTGGTGGCGGTTACATTCTTAATTCTGCCCTGACCGAGAAACGTCTGAAAGCCGTTGTGGGCATTACACCTGTCAATGTGGGGCGTTTGTTCCGCGAAGGGTTTAGCTTGTACAACCCCATCGGCACATTGGAAGCCATGGCGACGCAACGCACGGCTGAAGCTCGTGGTGCTGAGTTACAAGTGAATGAACTGTTGCCACCAAGCCTCGAATTTGCAAAAGAAAACGGTTTGACCGATCGCGATGTGTTTGAAGCCACAGAGTATTACAAAACACCGCGGGGACAGTCGGAAGGTGGTGCAACGCGCATGGTCTTTTCTCACGCTCAAAAAACCTTAAGCTGGGATGCCTTCGCATTTGCAGAAACCTTGATGACACAACCTATGATGGCGGTGGTTGGCCAGAAAGTGGGCGCGTTTGGCGCGTTCCGTGATGGGCAAGAAATTTATGGTCGAGCGGTGGCTTCGAAAGATCGTCAATTGGTGGATCTGGAGAATTGGTCGCACTACGAGCTGTATGACCACCCCGAGGCGGTGAGTTTGGCCATGGAACGCGTGGCGCCATTCTTGGCGAAATATCTCCAATAAGTGAATGATGCGTTCTTCGCGTGAGTGAAGAACGCATCATTCACCTTTTTTGAAATCGTAAGGGATGGCACTGATGATCCGTTTGTTCCTGATGTTGCTGTTGGCATTCGCTCTCATCTTGTTCGTGGTTGCATTTGTGGTCACGCGTATTGAAAATGCACAAGATGCGGCCAATCATGCGTTAAGAAATCACGCGTTAAAGCACGATGATTTCAAGCATGATACGTTAAAACATCGCAGCGCTTCGGAAAAACCTCGAAATGTGGCCGTTGTGGTCTTTTCTCGTTCAGGAAATACGGGCGTTTTAGCCGATCACATCGCCGAAACGTTGGATGCGGATGTCCATGAATTAGTGGCAAACGACTACCAGATTGGGATGGTTGGCTGGATAAACGCATTGAGCGATGCACGGAACGATTTCGCGGACATCTCACCGAATCACATCGATGTTTCGCACTATGACACCGTGTATCTGGGATCGCTCATCTGGTTATACAGCCCAGCGCCACCGATCTGGCAATTTGCGAACAATACCGATTTCACCAACAAACATGTGGTGTTGGTGAATACGTTTAACAGTCAATTTAAGCAGCATTTTATTGATGAATTTGAAGCACTCGTGCGTTCGAAAGGCGCGATCAGTTTTGCTCATCAATACGTGAAGCGGGGAAGAATGGGAAGCCAAATATCCTCGCAAGAGTTAACCCAACGATTCGATGAAAAATACAATGTGAAAAGAATCAACGACAGAGCAGGTGAACGTGATGAACAGCAATAACGCCAATCAAGCGCTGGTGGATCAAGTGCGCGCCTACAGCAGTAAAGAGGGCAGCTACGTCACCGATATCCCCGGGCTTGAAGTGCATATTCGAAATACGCCGACAGCGCCGCTGCATTGCATTTATAGCCTTGGATTTTCGCTGATCTTACAAGGGAGCAAGCAACTGGCGATTGATGACAGGCAAGTCCCTGTCGAAGCCGGGCAGTCGATGCTTACCACCTTTGACACACCGATTGTATCGCATGTGACAGAAGCAACACGTCATCAGCCATTTTTGGCGCTCGCCCTGAAATTAGATTATGACCTGATCATGCGAACGTGCACGGAGTTGCAGCTCGACAAGCCCGATCGTCACTTTGAGTATCAATCGATTTCCATTCAGAACATGGACGATGGCATATACCGGACGATGAGCCGTCTGCTAGCGTTGGAGCAAGAGCCTGAGTATCTCGCGAGTTTGGTGCCACTGATAAAAAAGGAACTCGTGATTCGCTTGCTTCATGGGCCGCATGGCACTCAACTGCGACATATTGCATCTGTTGGTTCGCCCAGCAATCACATTCTGAAAATCGTGACGTGGATGAAGAAGAACTTCACCGAAACCGTCGGCATGAATGAGCTGGCGGGTCAGGCGCACATGAGCGCTTCAAGCTTTCGAGTGCACTTTAAAGCCTTGACTGGCAGCAGCCCGTTGCAATACATGAAAAACCTAAGGCTACAAGAAGCGCGGGAACAGATGCTATTAAATGGTCTTGACGCAACTCAAGCCAGTAATCTGGTGGGCTATGAAAGTGCCTCTCAGTTTAGTCGTGAATACAGTCGTTTATTTGGATTACCGCCCCAAAAAGATATTCAGCGCCTGCGACAATATTAGAAACGTGGAAACGAGCAGTAAACCGCATTCGCTGTAGTAGCTCAGACCAAACTATTTGCCCGAACTCACAGTCGAACGACAGAATTCAGTAGCTACTGCTCATTTCCTGCTTCAACTTTTACCGCTATCAAGAGGTTTGCTTGGCCTGCTCTTTCTGACGCTGTTTCTGCTCACGGCGCTTATGGATCACTTCTTTGACATCGGCGCCTATGTGAGCCTCACCGCGGCGCTTGGCCAGTTGCATCTGCCGCTCACGCTCGATAAATCGCCGGCGCTGCTTTTCATCCAGCTTATCTATGCAATGGGGACAGCTGACACCCTGCTCATAGGCCGGGCTCTGCATATCGGCCTCGGTTATCGGCATCCGGCAGGCATTACATTGATCGTACTGGCCTTTTTGCAACTGGTGATCCACTGAAACCCGGTTGTCGAAGACAAAGCATTCTCCCTGCCACAGACTCTGCTCTTCGGGCACTTCTTCCAGATATTTGAGGATCCCACCTTCAAGGTGATATACCTCATCAAAGCCTTGTTGCTTAAGGTAGGCGGTGGACTTTTCACAGCGGATCCCGCCGGTGCAAAACATGGCTACCTTCTTGTGCTTGGCCGGATCCAGCTGCTGCTTCACATATTCGGGGAACTCGCGGAAAGTCTCGGTCTCGGGATTGACGGCATTCTTGAAGGTACCAATTTGCACTTCATAGTCGTTGCGGGTATCAACCAGCAGCACATCGGGATCGGAGATCAGCGCATTCCAGTCTTGGGGTTTGACATAAGTGCCGACCACTTCTCTGGGATCTATGCCTTCCACCCCCATGGTGACTATCTCTTTCTTGAGTTTGACCTTGGTGCGGTAAAACGGCATCTCATCATCAAATGAGCGCTTGGAGACGATATTATCCAGGCCATTCTGGGCATCCAACCAGGCCATCAGGGTATTGATGCCGCTTTCCGAGCCGGCCACTGTGCCATTAATGCCTTCGGCAGCCAGCAGCAAGGTGCCGCGAATACCATTGTCTTCCATGGTCTCGAGCAACGGCTGACGCAAAGCCTCATAATCCGGCAGGGAAACAAACTTATATAAAGCGCATACAACTATTTTGGACATCATTACCTCAACTTCTGCTGGCTGGAACCTAATTTCCAGTGCATAACAGCCTCACCTTCTGGAACCTTCCTTAGGTGATCGGCCTCCCAAAATGGGGGCGCCATTCTACCCCAATCACAGTAGCGCAAATAGACAGCAAAAGTAGGGTTATTAGGCGATTTCTGAATCAAGTAGCCGTATCGTAACGACTCAATCCTATACACGTCTTTGGGCAGGCGACCTTGCCTGTCACCCGAGTCATTCCTACAATGGCTGTTTTATTGAAATGCCAAGGGAATCTTGTGACTCAAGTAAGCAGTCAAACTGTGCTGTACAGCTTTCGCCGCTGCCCCTATGCCATGCGCGCCAGACTGGGCTTGATTGCCGCCGACCAGTCTGTTGTGGTGCGGGAAATTCTGCTGAAAAATAAGCCGCAGGAGATGCTGGCCCTGTCGCCGAAGGGCACAGTGCCTGTGATGCAACTCGCCGATGGAAGGGTGCTTGACGAGAGTCTGGATATCCTCTTCTGGGCATTGGCGCAAGCCGATCCCCACTCATTGCTGCCGCAAAATCCTGAGGAAGAAAACCTTACCTCGGCACTGATTGCAACCAATGACAGGGCATTCAAGCCTTTGCTGGACAGATACAAATACTTTGACCGTTATCCTGAGTTCAGCCAGCAAAGCTATTTCGAACAAGCGCTCGAGTACTTGCTGCCACTGGAGCAGAGACTGGCTGAGGCTCAAGGGCTGCAAGAGCAAGCCATGTTGCTCGGGCGTATGAGCGCGGCGGACCTCGCCATCTTCCCTTTTGTGCGCCAATTTGCCCATGTGGATAGAGCCAGGTTCAATGCAGCCCCCCTGCCCTGTCTGACTCAATGGCTGCAGGCCTGGCTCGAGCACCCCTGGTTTATCCGCGCCATGAAACCCAAGCCTCTGTGGCTGGAAAGCGGCGAGCAACAGCCGCTTTAGCGCCTGCCGAGCAATCTTGGCAAGCGTTTGCGTGCTATCGGGATCCCGCCAGGTTTTACAGGTGTGACGGTCTGGGGGCGCTGGTATCATCGCCGGCCAAACGCCGCACTTCGGGGGCCTGGCCCTCAGCGACCGCTTGTTTGTAGTTTTGATGCATACGCACTGCCAAGGCCAAATCAGGCCTGATGATCAAGCCATCCTCCGCCACATCTATGCCACTGGCTTCACACCAGCTGAGCAGTTGACGTTTACGGCCCGCCAGCACCAGGCTGACACCGCGGCGCTTCAACAGGTGCGCCAAATCGGCAATCATGGCCATCACACTGATATCCAGATGACTGAAACAGGCTACAGCATCGACTATCACGCAGTCCACCGGCTCGGGCTGCTCTTTTAACCTGGCCAGCAGCTGGCGTTTGAAATAACCTGCGTTGAAATAGGTCAAGGGTGAGTTGAAACGGTAGATCATGATCCCCGGGATCGCCGTGGCCTTGTCACTGCGGTCGATACTGCGCAGCACCCCTTTGCGATCGACACCGAGCAGCTGCTCCGAGGGTTTCATCACTACCCGGATAAATTGGAACAAACCCAGCAGCACTGCCAGGGTGATCCCCGGGATCACCCCGATAAAGAGCACGGCCAACAGGGTGATCAACGCCAGGGTAAAGGCGCCGTTGTCACGCTTTCTCAGCTTCCAGATCCCCTTGATATCAATCAAAGAGAGCGATGCGATAACGAGCACCACCCCGAGCGCCGCCGAAGGGATATATTGCAGCGGCGCAGTCAGGAACAGGGCCACCAGGGCTATCAGCAGCGCCGCTATCACAGAAACCAGCTGCGACTTGCCGCCATTGGCATCATTAACCGCGGTGCGCGAATCGGCGCCGCTGATGGCAAAACCCTGAGACAGCGCCGAGGCGATATTGGCTACCCCAAGCGCGCGAAACTCTTTATCAGGATCTATATCGTAGCCGTTTTTGGCGGCAAAGCTGCGCGCCGTCAGCATCATGGAAACAAAGCTCACCATGGCAAGGTTCAGCGCCGGCATCACCAGTTCACGGCTGAGCCCCAAATCAAATACCGGTGCCTGAAACTCCGGCAGACCGCCTTCGATAGTGCCTACCACCGCCAGTTGATACTGCTGCAAATCAAACAGCCATACCAATAATCCTGCCACCGCAATCGCCACCATGGAGGCAGGCAGTTGCGGCCGCAGACGCTTGACCAGCAGAAACACCAGCAAGGTGGCCAGACTCATGCCCAATGTTGGCCAGTGAGTGCGCGACAGATACTCGGCGCCGCCTGCCAGGCGTTCCAGCAAATAGCGGGAGTCGAAGCTAAAGCCAAAAATCTTCGAGAACTGGCCGACGATAATGGTTATCGCCACCCCGTTGAGCAGCCCCATCAAAATCGGCCGCGAGAGAAACTCGGCAAGCACCCCGAGCCGAAAGCGACTGGCCAGCAGGCACCAAATGCCCGTCATCAGGGTCATGGTCATCACCAACTGCCAGTGCACCTTGGCATCTCCGGCGGCCAGTGGCGTCACCACAGCGGCTATCACGGCGCAGGTCGCGGCATCCGGACCCACTATCAGTTGCCTCGATGTACCAAACAAGGCATAAATCAACATAGGTAAAATACAGGAGTATAGCCCGGCAACGGCGCTGACCCCGGTAAGCTGGGCATAGGCGATGGCCACAGGCAAGGCCACTGCGGTTACCGACAAGGCGGCACGCAGATCATCCCGCAACCATTCTTTTTGGTAATGCAGCAATCCTGCCAGCCCGGGAAGTGATTGAGTCAGCAACTCCCTGGTGTTCCATTGTGGAAAATTAACTCGCATATTCAGCACTCAACTCCATCAATTTAAGCGCATACTGTCCTGAGTGGATAATGTAGTGAGCTTATGCCAGGAAGTCATCCAGGGCGAAATAAAATATTCTCACTATTCACATTTCCGCTTTTGTTTGTCAGTAATGTAAAGAAAACACTTGGGGGGATTGGCTAATTGGCCGCCGCGACTTAACATAAACCCCAAGCCCCTTTTCGTGGCATGAATCACACTCCTGACCAAGCATCCAATGCTTTTTGGCCAATATAATGAGGTTAAATTGGATACCCAACCCCAGATAACCAGGCGCACGCCCCAAGGGCTGCATCTGGCCTTGCTTATTCCCATGCTGTCGGCCATCGTGGCGATAACGCCTTTGGCTATCGACATGTATCTGCCGGCCATGGCTACCATAGCCGAAAGTTTCCATTCCGATATCACTACAGTGCAGCAGTCTCTGAGCCTGTATCTGGCCGGGTATTCTCTGGGTATGCTTACCTTTGGGCCTTTGGCCGATCGCTTCGGCCGTCGTCCTTTGGTGATCATTGGCCTATCGGGATTTATGTTGGTCAGCCTGGGATTGGCGCTGTCGCAAACGATAGAAATGTTTTTAAGCCTCAGATTTGTCCAGGCCTTTATCGGCGCCGCCGCTACCGTGGTGATCCCCGGCTATATCAAGGAGGTCTATGGTGACAATACGGCCAAGGGCATGTCCTATGTCAGCCTAATAATGATGCTGGCGCCGCTGCTGGCTCCATCCATAGGCAGCTTAATTCTGGAGCTGGGTGAATGGCATTTGATTTTCTTTATTCTCGCCTTCTATGCCCTGCTGCTGCTCATGCTGGTATTGCTGAAACTGCGTTTGCCTTCGGATATGCAAGGCGCCGAGCGCAGCCGCAAGTCATTCTTTGGCGCCTATGCCACCGTCTTTACCCGGCCAGGCGTTAAGCTGCATATCGGCAGCGGCGTGCTGACTTCATTCGCCTTCTTCTGCTATCTGACAGCCTCGCCGTTTGTCTATATGTCGGTATTTAACTTGGATAAGTCACTGTTTGCCATACTATTCAGTACCAACGTAGGCGCCTTGATGCTGGCCAATATTATCAACTCACGCATTGTTGGTCGCTATGGCTCAAGACGCATGTTGGTTGCCGCCACTATGCTCGGCAGTATTGCCGCTACCGGGCTGTTACTGGTGAACCTGCTCGACTTGAGTTACCACTTTACCGTGGCCATGCTGATCCCCCTGATGGGATGCCTGGGGATAATGTCGGTTAACGCCGATGCCATAGTACTGATGAAGTTTCAGCAGGAAACAGGCACAGCCACCGCGGTTATCGGCACCCTGAGGTTTGGCTTTGGTGCTCTGGCAGGACCGCTGCTGGCGCTGTTTTACACGGGTACTGCCGTGCCCTTTGCCGCGTTGATGCTGGCCTCTGTGCTACTGGTGGGTCTGTGCCAGTTCGCTGTCAGTCGCCGCCCTGTGCCAGAATGCCGCAGTACCGACTCCTAAAATAAAGCTGGCGGTAAAGCACGCTCAAGCGTTTGAAACCGCTTGAGCGAAAAGCGCCGTTTGGAGACTTTCCGCAACCCCAGAACCACAATTTTCAAAGACTGGGTTCATACACAAGGAATTAGCGGCGCTTTAGACCAAAGTCTAAAAAGATCCTCAATTAGGTATAAAACATAATAAATTCAATACGTAATAAATAGCACTTTAGCAAAACCCTACCGCAATCAGGGCCGTTTTTCGGCGGCAAAAATGAAATTTATTCATGCTCATAAAAAAGCTGCTTCCAGGGGCTTGAAAACTTCTCTCTTTCCAATATGATGAAATTCTGTCCATTGGTGACAGAGACCCATTCCCTACAGGGAAGTGTGCCCCAAGGCCGGGTCGACAGCTGGCCGGAACTACCCTTCCGGCCCGAATTAGAGCGATAACCGTCGCTGTAAAAGTTACTGTTTACCGTAACGGTATCTTATCAAGGAGTACCAAATGGAGATGCTTTCAGGCGCCAGCATGATAGTGCGTTCGTTAATTGACGAAGGCGTAAAACATATATTCGGCTACCCGGGTGGCTCAGTTCTCGACATCTACGATGCCCTGCATCAAAAATCCGATATAGAACATATTCTTGTCCGCCATGAACAGGCGGCCGTGCACATGGCCGATGGTTACGCCAGAGCCACGGGCAAGGTCGGCGTGGTATTGGTGACATCCGGCCCGGGAGCGACCAATGCCATTACCGGCATCGCCACCGCCTACATGGATTCAGTCCCTCTGGTGGTGCTTTCGGGCCAGGTGCCCAGTAACCTGATCGGCAATGATGCCTTCCAGGAATGCGATATGATAGGGATCTCCCGCCCTGTGGTGAAACACAGCTTTTTGGTGACAGATCCCACCGAAATTCCCACCATTATCAAGAAAGCCTTCTATATCGCGGCCAGCGGCCGCCCAGGCCCTGTGGTAGTGGATCTGCCCAAAGACAGCCTCAACCCGGCGATACTGCACGAGTATCAATACCCGGAAGAGATTAAGATGCGCTCCTACAACCCGACGCTTTCGGGTCACAAGGGCCAGATCCGCCGGGGTTTGCAGGCCTTGATGGCCGCCAAAAAACCAGTTCTGTATGTGGGTGGAGGCGCCATTATCTCCGGCTGCCACCAGCAGCTATTGACACTGGCCGAACGACTGAAACTGCCTGTGGTCAATACGCTTATGGGGCTGGGCGCCTTTCCCGGCTCTCATCACAACAACCTGGGCATGCTGGGGATGCACGGCCTGTACGAAGCCAATATGGCCATGCACCATTCAGATTTAATCTTCGGCATTGGCGTGAGGTTCGATGACAGAACCACCAATAATGTCGCCAAATATTGCCCGGATGCCACCATACTGCACATAGATATCGACCCTTCATCCATCTCCAAGACCATCAAGGTGGATATTCCGATTGTAGGCTCGGCCGATAAGGTACTGAACGAGATGCTGCAATTGCTGGATGAAGACAAGGTAACGCCTCAGGATGACGAGGCGCTGCAACACTGGTGGCAGCAAATTGCTTCCTGGCGCAGCCGCAACTGCCTCGAGTATCAGCGCAATGCCGAACGGATCAAGCCTCAGCAAGTGATAGAAACCCTCTATCGCCTGACAAACGGTGATGCCTATGTGGCCTCGGATGTTGGCCAGCACCAGATGTTTGCCGCTCTCTATTATCCTTTCGACAAACCACGGCACTGGATCAACTCAGGAGGCCTTGGCACCATGGGATTCGGCTTGCCGGCCGCCATGGGTGTCAAGATGGCGATGCCGGATGAAACCGTTGTGTGCGTCACCGGCGACGGTTCGATTCAGATGAATATTCAAGAGCTTTCCACCGCACTGCAATACGATGTGCCGGTGAAAATCATCAACCTCAACAACCGCTTCCTCGGGATGGTGAAACAGTGGCAGGACATGATCTACTCGGGCCGCCACTCCCACTCCTATATGGACTCAGTCCCTGATTTTGCCAAAATCGCCGAAGCCTACGGCCATGTGGGGATCAATATCGACCATGTGGATGAGCTGGAGAGCAAACTGGCACAAGCCCTGGCCATGAAAGACAGGCTGGTGTTTGTGGATATCAGTGTCGATGAAACCGAGCACGTCTACCCGATGCAAATTCGTGGTGGCGCTATGAATGAAATGTGGCTGAGCAAGACGGAGAAAAGCTGATGAGACGTCGAATCATATCTGTATTGATGGAAAACCAGCCCGGCGCCCTGTCAAGAGTTGTCGGTCTCTTCTCCCAACGCGGCTACAACATTGAAACTCTTACGGTTGCGCCCACCGATGACCCTACCCTGTCCCGGCTGACAGTCGCGGTTGAGGCCGATGAAAACATTCTGGAGCAGATAGAGAAGCAGCTGCACAAGCTTATCGATGTGCTCAAGGTGTCCAACATCACAGAGTCCACCCATGTGGAGCGGGAACTTGCCTTGGTCAAGGTCAAGGCAAGCGGCGCATTGCGGGAAGAAGTGAAACGCACCGCCGATATCTTCCGCGGCCAAATCGTTGATGTGACAGCCAATCTCTACACAGTACAGATGGCCGGCACCAGCGATAAACTGGATGCCTTTATTGCCGCGCTGACCGAAGTCACCAAAGTGGTGGAAGTGTCTCGCTCCGGAGTCGTGGGGCTTGCCAGAGGCGACAAGGCGATGCGCGCCTGAGTCTCCCCGCCAAAGTCCACGCATGAAAAAACCAGGCTTGAACCTGGTTTTTTACTGTCTGTGAAAACTTATGTTATTGCAGAGGTTTGCTTATCCGGATAACCACCCGGCGGTTGCGGGCCCGCTCGTCACTGGAGTCGTTTGAAGCCACATGGCGGCGCTCGCCGTGCCCTTCGGTATGGATCCTGTCACCCGGGATACCCCGCGCCACGAAGAACTCTTTGACTGAACCGGCGCGCTGCTGAGACACCTTCTGGTTGATACTACGACCACCATAGCTGTCGGTATAGGCGTCTATCAGCACCAGTTCCACTTCGGGATCATAGGCCAGGTACTCCTGCACCCGCGCCAGCTGCGCCTTGGAATAACGGGTCAACTCGGTACCGCCCATCTCATAGGTAAGCACGGTAAAGGCGATATCATCGAAACTGTAAGGCAATAGATTGGCCAGGCACTGCTTGAACTCGCGGTATTTCTGGGCAAAGTTGGCCGCAGAAAGGCCGACCGCCACCTTGTTGCTTTGGTTGTACCAATCGCTGTAGTAGAAAGTGGGTTCCATACCGCGATCCAGCTCTGCCAGCATGGACCAGGCGGCCTTTTTCGGCACTTCACCATTGAAGTATTTCTGGTAGCTCAACTCGGTAATCGCCTTGGATGTCACCCCGGGACGCCAGGCCGGCGCCTTGCTCATCAAGCGGGCATGGGTCACGGCATCAGGCTTTTGCCACATATCCAGAGTAAACTGCAGATTCAGCTCTTTACCCGCATGACTGGAAAACACCGCCTTGCCGTAGGCGGGAATGTCGTGCTCCAGGCTGCAACCTATGGGGGTATTTTGCGCCACGCGCCAATGAGAGTCGTCAAGTGACGCCACATAGTGCCTGAGATCCGCCATCGCCGACAGCGGCAGACAAAGAGTCGACAGCAGGAACAGTTTACGCCACATAGAAATCTCTCTTTTCGCATACCATGTTGTCTCTATCGGCAAAGAAATTCATTCCTTTAGCCTATAAAAACAACAATCGAACATGACACCCTGTTGATGTTTTAGCATAATAGCCGCTTCGTTATTTTCCAGGGGAAATGCATGACTCAGCCAAGCCTAGCCAACCAACTCAAGCACAGATTCAGGGGCTATTTCCCTGTGGTGATCGACGTGGAGACCGCTGGCTTCAATGCGCAGACCGACGCGCTGCTGGAGATTGCCGTCACCCTGCTGAAGATGGATACCGAGGGCAATCTGGGAATAGACAGAACCCTGCACTTCCATATCGAGCCTTTTGAAGGCGCCAATCTAGAGCCGGAGGCACTGGCATTCAACGGCATAGATCCCAACAACCCTCTCAGGGGCGCCGTCAGCGAGAAAGAAGCTTTTCTGGAAATATTCAAGGCGGTGAAGAAGGCGCAGAAGGCGGCCGATTGCCACCGTTCTATCATAGTGGCTCACAATGCCGCCTTCGATCACGGCTTTGTCAGTAAGGCAATTGAGCGCAATGATATCAAGCGCTCGCCGTTTCATCCCTTTGCCACCTTCGATACCGCCACTCTGGCCGGATTGGCCATAGGCCACACAGTGCTGGCCAAGGCCTGCGCCTTGGCCGGGATCCCCTTCGACAACAAAGAAGCCCATTCGGCGCTTTATGATACAGAGCGCACCGCCGAGCTGTTCTGCTATATAGTGAACCGCTGGAAAGCCCTTGGCGGCTGGCCTTTGCCTGCAGCTGCCGAAACCCCACAGGATGTGGTCTAAACCCGCTCAAAGATACGCTCAAACATAGCAAGTCGGCTCGGACATATAAGCCGACTCAAACTAAAGTGTTTCCCGTCCTCACGCCAAATCCTTTGAGCATCTGGTGTGAGGGCGCATCAAAACCCAGCGACCAAAGACCAGCGTTCAGAAACCCGTTCAGAAACCAGTGACCGGAAACCAAAGATAGCCTGGCTCAAAACCAAAGTCTTGAGCCTCATGTTTAAAGCCCGGTGCGACTATCGAGTTTCAGGGCTTTAATCAAGTCGAATACTTCATGGATTTCTTTGAACACTTGCTCTATGTCTGCGCTGAGATCCAGCGGCTTGAGAAGATCCAGTTGCGGCTCAAAATAGCTGTGCTGACAGGCTATTTTGACAAACAATCGCCCCTGTCTAAAACAGGCTTCCAGCTCGCCTTGATAAAATCCTGATAGTGACAACAAACGTTCCATAGTCGCTGTATTGAGCACATATCTGGCTTCGAGCTGATCGTCACTGTAGACCTCAAATCTACGCTCAAAGTCCGGGTCTTCCAGCTTTACCCTCGAGAGCTTGTTTCTGAACTGCGCCAAGCCATTGGCCATAAAACCTTTATCGCGGCGCACTTGGATGGTCGCGGAAAATGTCTTCGGCAGGTCAAACTCTATCACTATGCCATCGAACAGCGTCTTATATTGGGGACCATTATCGTTCTTGCCTGTGCGTTCGAGTAACGTCAGTTCCCTAAGCAGAAAAGGCACATTAAGATATTTGCCTCTGACCGAGTTTTGAAAATAACCTTTGTCATAGTCGGGAAAGAGACCATAGTCTTTATAGCTTTCCAGTTCAGGCAATCCCGAGGGGTTGAACGCAAAGCTTTTACCGAAATACCCCAGCAGTAGAGGATAGATCTCCTCAACTATCTGGGTACGCAGTTCACTTATCTCACTGCCAGCCCAGATGTTGGCCAACACCACCACCGCCAGAGATAGCACGGCGCCGCCAAAGCCGATAAAAAACACCCCTTCTTTAAAATCCAGCATGAAGGCGCCGTAGAAACTCATGGCAAAAAACAGCAAAAATGCCGGAATGCCAATAAAGGTGAGAGGCGCAACTATCTTTCTACGCTCTTTATACCTGGCAGCAGCGGCCTCTCGAACCGACTCATAACGTCGACACTTGGGTGCAATCTTTTGCGCATAATATTGGCCGAAGGCCTGCTTGTCTTGCTCCGGAATAGCAAACTCCATTGAATTCATCCTGTTTTCCTTGCTATTTTTCCGGTTCAATTAGCAACTATCTTGAACCTTTCGTCAAGTTCTGAGCTCTGGAATGGGCAATAAAGGTTTAGATAGGTGTAAAAAAAGCTGCCCGAGGGCAGCTTTATAAAGCCATACATGCAATTACAGCTCTTCAGCGTTCTCAGACAGGTAGGCAGCAACACCGTCTGGGCTGTCTTTCATGCCTTTCTTGCCTTTTTCCCAACCTGCAGGACAAACTTCACCGTGCTCTTCGTGGAATTGCAGCGCGTCAATCATACGCAGCATTTCATCGACGTTACGGCCAAGAGGCAGATCGTTAACGACCTGGTGACGCACCATGCCTTCTTTGTCGATCAGGAAAGAACCACGGAAAGCCACACCGGCTTCAGGGTGCTCAACATCGTAAGCCTTACAGATATCGTGGCGAACGTCGGCTACCAGAGTGTATTGAACCTGGCCGATACCGCCTTTTTCCACTGGGGTGTTACGCCATGCATTGTGAGTAAACTGAGAATCGATAGAAACACCGATCACTTCAACGCCACGCTTCTTGAACTCTTCCATGCGGTGATCGAAGGCGATCAGCTCAGATGGGCACACGAAGGTGAAATCCAGTGGGTAGAAGAACACTACCGCAGGCTTGCCTTTGATTGCTGCAGTCAGGTTGAAGCTGTCAACAATTTCACCAGAACCCAGAACAGCTGCTGCAGTAAAGTCCGGAGCCGGACGGCCTACTAATACGCTCATTTTATACCTCCATCTATGGATTGAGCTGTGAATAAAACAGAATCCGTTTTAACTACAAGCCATTATAAGAGGTGCCATGCACCTGACAACCTATTTAGGATCAATATCACGCTTTTGCTGCATTTTAAGGCTTGTCTGGGTAAGAAATCGGCAAGTGTGCGGCCACCGCAATTACCTGGCTCACAAAGCGACTCAATAACCTTAGGATCCAGTTCACAAAGAGAGATTTTTTCCCGCAAACACTGATTGCAGCTGGACATCCAAGCCACCCCAGTCAAAAATAGCCCCTTTGTTTAGCGAATAAGACTTTACTATGAACGCAGTTGTGATTGCCGTCTGTCTGATGCTCGCTCTCAGCCTGGCCCGGGTCAATGTGGTGATCGCCTTGACGATCAGCGCCCTGGTTGCCGGCTTGATGGGAGGACTGGACATCCACCAGACCATAGAGGCATTCAATACCGGCCTGGGCGGTGGAGCCCAGATAGCCCTGAGTTATGCCCTGCTCGGCGCCTTTGCCGTGGCCCTGTCCCATTCCGGGCTGACCACTTTGATCTCCACCTCTGTGATCAAGGCCCTTGGCAAAGATCCCGATAGTCAAAACCTCAAGTGGGTTCGCAGCCTGTTGCTGCTGTCCCTGCTGGCCATGGCTATCAGCTCACAAAACATTCTGCCGATCCATATCGCCTTTATCCCCATTCTGGTGCCGCCACTCTTGCATCTGATGTCCAAACTCAAGCTGGACAGGCGTTTGGTCGCCTGTGTTATCACCTTCGGCCTGGTCACCACTTATATGGTGTTGCCTGTGGGCTTTGGCGGCATATTTCTAAACGACATACTGCTGGCAAACCTGCAGTCCAACGGCTTAGAGGCCCAGTCAGGGGATATTCCCCAAGCCATGCTTATTCCGGCCGCCGGCATGTTGGCCGGACTGTTGACGGCCGTGTTTATCAGCTATCGCAAGCCAAGAGAGTACCGGGAAGAGCAGATCCTCGCCGCTGAACCGGAAACCGGACTCAGCAAGCGCAACATCATCATTGCCGTGCTGGCTATTCTGGCGACTCTGCTGGTGCAGCTGCAGACAGATTCGATGATTTTCGGCGCCCTGGTTGGCTTTATGATCTTCTCATTCAGCGGCGCGCTCAAACATGTGGCCGATGAAGATATCTTTAACCAAGGCGTGCGCATGATGGCCAACATAGGCTTTATCATGATAGCCGCCGCCGGTTTCGCCGCCGTGGTCAAACAAACCGGTGAAGTGCTGACTCTGGTCAGTGCCATAGGTGAGTTGATTGGTGACAACAAGGGCCTGGGCGCGCTGTTGATGTTGGTGGTGGGTCTGTTGATCACCATGGGTATTGGCTCATCCTTCTCGACTATCCCCATTATTGCCACCATCTATGTGCCGCTGGCGCTGAACTTTGGTTTCTCTGTGCCTGCGGTTATCGCCCTGGTCGGCACCGCCGCAGCGCTTGGGGATGCAGGCTCACCGGCATCGGACTCAACGCTCGGCCCCACCGCCGGCCTCAATGCCGATGGTCAGCACGATCATATCCGCGACAGCGTGATCCCAACCTTTATTCACTACAACATTCCGCTGCTGATCTTCGGCTGGATTGCCGCCATGGTACTCTAAGCACTGCCTTGGGGAATGATGGCCCTGAATACAAAAAGCCAGTCTGTATCAGACTGGCTTTTTTGCTTTAGCGGCCTGCTTTACAAGCCGGGGTCGAGCTTATCAGCGCGGTTTCAGGCCTGAGTTTCTTCTATCAGGCGGTTACCTGAGCCTATCTCTATTTTGCGCGGTTTCATGGCTTCAGGGATCTCGCGCACCAAATCTATATTGAGCAGGCCGTGTTCCAGATGGGCGCCTTCGACGGTCACATAATCGGCCAACTGGAAGGTACGTTCAAAGCCGCGCTCGGCAATGCCCTGATACAGGTATTTACGCTCCGGAGCCTGTTCGCCCTTGGTGCCTTTCACCAACAGCTTTTCGCCCTCGCTGGTGATCTCCAGCTCATCCATGGCAAAACCTGCAACCGCCATGGTGATCCGGTAACGGTTCTCACCCAAGAGTTCGATATTGTATGGAGGGTAACCGGCATTGCCATTGTTGGCGGCGGCATGTTCGGCCAAACGGGCCAAACGATCAAAACCGATAGCGCTGCGGTAAAGGGGAGTCAAATCATAGTTACGCATAGTCATATCCTCATAGATTAAGCAATATGTAGTGTCGGGCCGAATCATCGCACCCTAGGTTCAAACGGCCGCCCAATGGCACGGCCTTTAATTTATCGGTCAAGGCGCTTCCCCTGCCGACACTCAATAGATAGGGTCGGGCAATGGTATTTCAAGTCCCGGTAGAATTATTTGGTTAAAAATCACCCAAATCCACATGACTGCCCTGCTCTTTTGCCACAAAAAAGCAGCCCCGAAGGGCTGCCTGTAAAGTGACTTAAAGTGCTATTTACTGAGGCACTTCACAACCCAGTGGGCTGTTGGAGTTTTCATAAACGATATCGCCTACCGGCTCGTAATCAACGGCCTTGATGCTTTGCTTCTCTTTCAGGAAGCTGTAGAAGACTTCGGCATCAACATAGCCGGTTTGTACAGGATCCAGCTTGGGATAGCCGTCACCGCCCGCGGCGTTGAAGCTGGGTACAGTGAAGGTGTAGCTGTCTGTTGCACTGTAATCCTTGCCGTTGACTTCGCTGATAGCGACCGACTTGGCCTGACAGTCAACTGTCATTTTCACACCTGTGATCTGGGCATAAGCCCCTGAACCGCGCTGCATGGTAGCCACTACACCCAGATAATCGCTGAGCTCGGCACCTGTCATAGTGCTCAGGGTGATCATGTTACCGAAAGGCTGCACTGTCAGTACATCACGGTAGCTAATATCACCGGGGGCGATAGAGTCACGTACACCACCCGAGTTCATCACGCCGATATCGGCATTAACCTTGGTGGCCTGCGCCATAGCGAGCAAACGGCCCAGGTTGGTCTGCTGACCACGAACCACGGCGCGATCGCCTTCCAGTTTGCCATCGGTAGTGGCGATGATTTCGCCCAGTTTTTCACTACCCTTGTCCTGATATTGCTGCAGTACAGCCTTCACTGTGGTATCGGCAGGGATCGGCTCACCGGCCAGTTCCTCTGTCTTCTTGCCTTCGGCGTCCAGTTTTCTCAGGTTGACCGGGATCAGCTTGTAGCTGGCCAGGTGCAGTTTGCCGCCATAATATTCAAAATCGGCGCGGCCAACATATTTACCCCATTCATGGGCCTGCATGATCCAGGTGCCGTTTTGCTGATCAGGGCGACAATCATCACCTGGGTTGAAATCGGCATAGCTCTGGGTACCGGGTTCCATACAAACCGGATTCTGTGAGTGGCCACCTATGATAACCTGCAGTTGTCCCTCTTCCAGGGCGCGAGCCATGGCCACGTCACCCGGGGCGTTGCTGCCATTTTGGCCATCGGCATAGTGACCCATGTGAGTGGTCGCCACTATGATGTCGGCGGCTTTGTTATCATTGATCTCTTTGATGACCTTTTTGATCTCTTCTTTGGGATCAGTAAACTCAAGCTCGCCGATAAACTCAGGGTTACCTATCTTAGCGGTATCTTCTGTGGTCAAACCTATGACAGCTACTTTAAGACCTTTAACATCGAAAACCTTGTAAGGCTCGAAGTAACGGGTGCCATCTTTTTTGTAGATGTTGGCAGCCAGCATAGGAAACTCGGCGAGCTCACGCTGCATATCCAACACGCTCAGTGGGTTATCAAACTCGTGGTTACCCACGGCCATGGCGTCATAGCCAATCAGGTTCATGCCGATAAAGTCAGGCTCGGCGTTTTGCAGATCCGACTCAGGCACACCTGTGTTGATATCACCACCGGAGAGCAACAGAGTCTGGCCGCCGTTGCTTTCCACTTCGTTGCGTAAGCGCTCAACCAGCGTCTTACGGGCTGCCATACCATACTCACCGTCACTGTTTTCCCAGAAGCGGCCATGGTTGTCATTGGTGTGTAAAATGGTGAACTTGGTGCAGTTATCGGCGCCGCAGACTTCCGGTGCCGGATCCTTGTCATCACTGTTACAACCGGCGAGAGCAGCCAGAATGGCTGTCGCCAAAAGTCCTTTCATCAGTTTATTAGACATAATTAAATCAACCCCATGTTTTTATTTATTTTTACCATCATCATTAATAAGCGGTGAAGCGAACTTCCCGCGCCCGACATACTAGCAAGATTAAGTCGAACATGTGTCATTTTTATTAATAAAAGTGAGCTAAATGTGTGATTTTAAGGCGGGAAATAATACAGTTTGTTTACGTTACCAAATAACCCCCTAAACGAGGGGGATATCAAAGCGGGATATGCTGCGGGACCAGGATTTAAGAACTCTAACCAACCATAGTTATCTTGCTGTTATTTAAGATAATAACTAAAGCTTGCCATGAGACATGGCTATTGTTTGGCAAAACAAACAGCCCGGGTGATAATTTTCTTGCCCCAGGCTGCTTAATTTTCAGGCGCTCAACCCTTAACTGTCACTTAGGGAAGGTGCGAATAAGTCCTCGTGGCACTCTGGCTTGCACAGCAATTGGCGTTCAAGGCATCTGACTGAAGGCATGCCGGGGCCTGTCAAAGTCGGATAACGCAGAGAGCCGGTTGCTGTGCAAGCCCCAAAGGGCGTGGCTTACAGACCTGTCTGCTGTGTTGTGCTTCTTGCAAAGGACTCAGGCCATTTGCTGCGAACCACGCCTTGCATCCAGGCCCGTAAGCCGACGCAGAGCACGCATGGGACTTGTTCGCACCTTCCTTAGCTCAAACGCGCCTGCAGCCACTGACTGATGAGATTAAGCTCCTGCGGTACCACGCCGTGCGCCATTGGGAAAGTGTGCCATTCAAGCCGATATCCCCCCTGCTCAAGCGCCTCTTTAGCCATAAGCCCGGCACTGAGGGCAACCACATCATCCTGCTCGCCGTGGCATTGCAAAATAGGTGTATCACGGTTGGCGCTGCTCACGTCTTCCGGCAGTTGCTCACCCCCTGGCAAATAACAGGACAGCGCCATAATGCCAGCCAAGGCTTCGGGATAACGCAGTGCGGTAAAGAGGCTCATCACCCCGCCTTGGCTGAAACCGGCAAGCACAATACGGTTGGCGGCAATGCCCTGAGCGACTTGCTGCTCTATGAGTTGTCGAACCAAACGCTCGGATTGCAACACCCCTGGCATATCGGCTCTGTCATGGAGATTGAGGCTCTTGATGTCATACCAGGCGCGCATCACATAGCCACCATTGACAGTAACAGCCTGCTCAGGCGCATGTGGAAACACAAAGCGTATCGAGTGATCGGCCGGCAGTCCCAATGCCGGCACCACAGGGGCAAAGCCGTCACCCGAGTCACCCAAACCATGCAACCAGATAACACAGGCCGTGGCCGGCTCCCGGGGTTCAACGACAACGGCATCCAGGGTGGCTGACGACATAACAACATCCTTCTTGATAGGCAAAAAATGTGACCGACATCATATCAGGCTGAAGATTCCTTGCCAGTACCATTCTAAAAATTCGAATAAAAACACATGTATTTCGCGCTTTACCCACAAATAACCACCACCTAGACTGAGATGCAAGCCATGAAAGCAAAGCGGTTAAAGGAGCGACAGATGGGATTATTGCAGCAGGGCAAATGGGTTGATCAGTGGTATCAGACAGACAAAAGCGGCGGCAAGTTCGTCCGTGAAGATGCAAAGCTGCGAAACTGGATCACCCCGGACGGCAGTCCGGGCCCCAGTGGCCAAGGCGGATTCAAGGCCGAGCTGGGCCGCTATCATCTCTATGTTTCACTCGCTTGCCCCTGGGCCCACAGAACCTTGATATTTCGCGCCTTGAAGGGATTGGAAGCGCTGATCTCTGTCACTGTGGTCGAGCCCCATATGTTGGAAAACGGCTGGGAATTTGCCACAGAGGCGGCTGGCCCCAAGGGCGGCCACCATATCCAGGGCGCCGAGCAAGACCCTTTGTTTGGCAAAGCATTCCTCTACCAAATTTATCAACTAGCCGCTAGCGATTACAGCGGTCGGGTGACAGTACCTGTGCTGTGGGACAAACATCATCAGACCATAGTCAGCAATGAATCGTCGGAAATCATCCGTATGTTCAACTCCGCCTTCGATCATCTGACCGGCAATAACCTGGACTTTTACCCGCCCCATCTGAGAGAGGAGATAGATACGCTCAACGAGTTCATCTATCCCAATATCAATAACGGGGTTTACCGGGCCGGTTTTGCCACCTCACAACAAGCCTATGAAGAGGCCTTTGAGCAGCTGTTCAGTGCCCTTGACAGATTGGAGTTGCAATTGAGTGAACGCCGCTTTCTCACCGGTTCACAAGTCACTGAGGCAGACTGGCGCTTGTTTACCACTTTAATCCGTTTCGATGTCGTCTATGTGGGCCACTTCAAGACCAATAAACGCCGCATTGAAGACTACCCGGCGCTGAGCCAATACCTGCGCGATCTGTATCAGTACCCCGGCATTGCTGCCACGGTCAACTTTGAACATATCAAACAGCACTATTACTACAGCCATGGGCAGATAAATCCCAGTCGCGTCGTACCCAAGGGCCCCGAGTTAGACTATCAGCGCAGCCATCAACGCCACAGACTGGAATAGTAAATCACTCGGGCGTCAGGCCGTAAAAGTCTGCCAGTTGCTCGAGCTGTTCATCTGAGTCGAGCCGCAGCTGCCAACGCACGGCGCCGGCATCGGCCAGCAGAATGCAAGGGCCTTTGAGCAAACGGATATCGTCGCTCAGCGCCATCAACACTGTCTGCATGGCCGGCAAGCGTACCTGCAGCTCATTGGGACTCAGCAGCAATCGCCCCTGCTCGCAGTCAATTTTCATCCCCTCTCCTCTCAATGGTTTTTCAATCAAAAACGCCCGCTAAAGCGGGCGTTTTCAGTTAAAGCCAAACTCAGTGGTGATGGCCACCGACGCCATGGGCATGACCATGGGCTATCTCTTCATGGGTAGCTTCACGGGCGGAAACGACTTCGATATCAAAGGTCAGCTCGCGACCGGCCAATGGGTGATTGATGTCCACAGTGGCCATAAACTTGCCCACCTTGACCACAGTCACCTGACGCTGGCCTTGATCTGTATTGACGACCGCGCGCATGCCTGGCTTCCATACTTTGGCGCCCATCAGGTGTTTTACCGATACGCGCTGCTCGGCGCCTTCAACACGCTCACCGTAAGTTTCAGAGGCAGGCAAGGTCACACTGAACTTGGCACCTACCTCTTTGCCTTCGATGGCTTTCTCGACTCCAGGCATCATGTTGTCATGGCCATGCAGATAGGCGATGGGATCGTGCCCCTCGTTGGTTTCCAACACTTCACCCTTTTCATCGCGCAGTGTGTAATTGAACTGCACCACCATATCTTCTTTAACGCTCATTCTGAGTCCTCAGTATTCATGATTCCGGCGCAGCTTAACAAAACTGTCGCCTGCACTCCACTGCTTTGGATTACCGCCCGGCGCCAGGCACTATCGCCAGATGCTCGAGTCGCTCCAGCACCTGGTGGTTTTTAAGTGCCAACTGACAAACACCACCATCGATTTGATGCTTGGCGGAGCAATCCACACTCCAGCTGCGCAGCAGATATCCGGCCAAGGCTGCGTTGCTGGCCACCTTGAGTTCACCATCCTCCATACGATAGTCGAGCATAATCGCCTCCGGATGCTTCAGGCTCGGATGGGGTACCAACACCAGTTCCACCGGCGTCAACCAGTTGTTGTCGGCTGCCGGTTGCTCCTTGGGCAAGGGAGAGCCCTCAAGTTCTCTGGCCTGCTTGATACGGGTCACCACAAAGTCGTTGAACTTGCCATGCTGTCTGTCAAATGCCCGTACATGCCAGCGCTGGCCGTTGTTGACCAGGGCATGGGGCACAATTTCACGGAGGGTTTCACCGCTTGAGGTTGAAACATATTGCAGCGCCAGCGCCTGCCCTTGCTGAATCGAGCGCATCAGCGCCGCGATAATCTCGGTATCCGGATGAATAAGCCGCACCGCATCGAAACAGACCTGACTGGGAACCAGGGGCTGTGACAAACCATCACCAAAGCCACGGGCCAAACCCGAGAGAATGGCTTCGGGATCGTGATGAAACAAGGGCTTGAATTCATGCTGGCGCTGATAATGACGACTGGGGTGCATCAGCTTGAGGTTCTGCGGCGCCAATTCGCGATAGAGGCTGAAGTCGCGGGTGGCGGCCGCCAATCCGGTGGCAAACTTGGCAATCAGATCCTGACGACTGACCTGGCCAAAATACTGCAGACTGAAATCGATAAAGGCCAGACGCTGACGCTGGCCGTGACTCAACTTATCTATGTTGCTCATCTCGCTGCTCATATCATTCCCTGAGTTCAAATAGGTGAGGGAGAACGCCAATTTCTGCTGCCGGCATTATCCGGGCAGTTTCTTGGCGCCTTTATGAGCTAACATTAGCCAATTCCTTGGCTGCTGGCAATCATTTTGATTAGCAGAACTAGAGTCCCAGAGCTTTAAAGGTTTCGGCAGAGGGGAAACCGTCGGCCACCAAGCCTTTGCTGAGCTGAAACGCCTGTAAACTGGCGCGGGAGTTACGCCCGAGAATACCGTCCGGCTTTCCGGCATCAAACCCCTGCTCATTGAGCTTTTGCTGCAGCGCCTTTATCTGGGCGCGGCTCAAGCGGGTTTGCTGCGGCGGTGCTTTGGCCAGCCGTCCGGCGCCACTTATTCTGTCGGCCAAATGGCCTACTGAGATGGCATAAAACTCAGAACGGTTCCAACGCTGGATCACCTGGAAGTTATCGTAGCCGAGAAACGCTGGGCCCTCGTGCCCGGCGGGCAGATAGAGTCTGGCTTCCATCTGGGCCTGTGGCAGCACCTCGCCATTGCTCTGGGTCAATCCCAGCGACTGCCAGTCGGCGAGAGACTTTTTCTGCCCCAGATGCTGATAATCAAACGCCTCAGGTAAGCGAACCTCCCTGCCCCAGCGTTCGTTGCGTTGCCACCCCAGGTGAGCAAGAAAGTTTGCCGCCGAGGTCAGGGCATCATCTATGCTGTTCCAGAGATCCGCCTTGCCGTCACCGTCACCATCGACGGCATAACTGGCGTAGGCACTGGGCATAAACTGGGTGTGTCCCATGGCACCGGCCCAGGAGCCTTGCATATCGGCGGCAGCAAAACCATATTGCTGGCTCAGCTTCAGCGCTGTCATCAACTCCTGGGTAAAGAAACCCGAGCGGCGGGAGTCACAGGCCAGAGTCGCCAGCGAGTCCAGGACCGGCATCTTACCCTTGTAGCCTCCGAAATTGGTCTCCATGCCCCAGAAAGACAAGAGATATTGCGGCGGCACGCCATACTCGCGCTTGAGCTTGTCCAGCAGCGCCTTGTGCTCAACCAGCAGTTCCCGGCCCTTGGAAACCCGCCAATCGGTTACCCGCTTATCGAAATAGTTGGCAAATGTCTGGGTAAACTCGGGCTGACTGCGATCCAGCTCTATCACTCTGGGGACAAACTTGAGTGGCTTAAGATGTGAGTCGATGGTCTGTTGACTGATGCCCTCGTTAAGGGCCTTGTCCTGCAACTCCACAATACACTGAGGAAAAGCCGCTTCCCCGGCCTTTATCAGGGCTTCTACAGGATCCTCATTCTGGGGGGCTGCCAGCGTTTGCGTGGCCAGCAGCAGGGGAAACCAGGATAATACTCTGAACACCTTCCGACTCCTTAAAAGATTAAACACCCCATCGAGTTCCATCCTAACCAGTCGCACAGCGTTTTTTAAGCCCCGCAGGCATAATTCCCTGCCGTTGAGCCGATTTTTAAGCATTTATTCCTGTTTGTTCATCTGAGGTTAAGATTCACTTGGACTCCAGTGCTTATGCCGTATAATGGCGCTACTAACCCTTGCTCAAGAGAGAGATCATGACTGATTTAGCGCCGGCACTGAGCCAATTTATCGATAACGTCAAAGAGCACCAGCAGGTGTGGGGCTTACAGGACGACTCCGGCGAAGGCTGGGTGGTGTGTGACTCCAGCGAATATGAAGACACAGATGTCATGCCTTTATGGTCTGATCAGGCAGTGGCCCAGAGTCATTGCACCGAGGAGTGGGTCAACTTCGCACCGGTAGCTATTTCACTGGAAGAGCTGCTGGAGTTCTGGATTGAAGATCTCAACGAAGATGGCGTATTGATTGGTATCGATTGGCGCGCCGAGCAGGAATGTCCCGAAGTTGAGCCGGTAGAGCTGGCCAAGTTCCTGGTAGACGTGGAAGCCGAATAAGCTTTACCCGGTCGGGAGTCATCAAGACTCCCGACTTCTTTTAAGACTCAGAGCAGCATCTGCACAACCCTATGCCCTGTCCCTTGGTCGACATCCCCTTTAATTGCCGTCACAGCTGCTGGTTTTGTGCCGAACCCTGTGAGCACGTTTTTGCCTTTAGAGCCTCCCCCCATGCAGAACATGCCTCACTGAGCGTGCCAGCCTGTAAGGAGTGCCTGACGCTGGCCCGCCAACATACTCTCACCTCGATATACGAGTGCCGTATTGCGGTTAAAGATGCGTTGATGAAGCGCTACGCCAAACATCTGGCCATAGGGCTGAATTGGACCCGTGAAGAGCTGGAAGAATCGGAGTTTTCCTGCAAAATTCTTGGCGGCTTTAAACGCAGCGCCTGGTTTATGTATGAAGTGGCCAGAGACAGGATCAATGCCAAGGGCTGGCCCCTGTGTATTGAGGGGGTTCCGCTGAGCGACGAGACGCCAAATACCGGGTTTGACTTCGACGGTTTGCACTACAGCTCAGTGTTTGCCGCCATAGAGCACTACGCCAAAAACTTTGCACTGGATAAAGACTTTCTGCAGGCCTTGACTGCGATCTGCGGCCGCGACAGATTTGCCTTTGCCGTGCGCCTGGCCAGACTCAACATAGCCGCGGACAAACGCACCAAGAAGCAACTTATCCGCGAACTGGAGCAGGAAAACAGCCGCTAATCAGCTCAGCTGACGAATTCTGTCCTGCACCGCTTCCACCAGCAGATCCGGCTGAAACTTGGAAATAAAGCGATCACAACCCACCTTTTCCACCATCGCCTTATTGAAACTGCCACTGAGTGAGGTATTGAGGGTGATATAGAGATCGGCCATCCGCTTGTCGTTGCGCACCTCATAAGTCAAACGGTAACCGTCCATTTCAGGCATCTCGGCGTCGGTGATCATCATCAAAATCTGATCTGTCACCTTGAGCCCCTGATCGCACCAGGACTTGAGCAGCGTCAGCGCCTCGCGCCCATCGCTGCGTTCAATCACTTCAAGCCCCAACTGTCCCAAAGTATCGCGAACCTGGCGTCTGGCGGTGGGCGAATCGTCGACAATTAAAATCTTGTGCCCCGGCATCTTGGCCACCAAGGACTCATCCAGCACACCTTCCGAGAGACGCACGTCATAGTGGATGATCTCTGCCAACACCTTTTCCACATCGATAATTGACACCAACTCAGTTTTACCCTGAGTCTCAATACGGGTAATGGCGGTAAGGTAATGATTGCGGCCGGCAGTCTTCGGCGGTGGCATGATATCGCCCCAGGTCATGTTGACGATATGCTCAACCTTGCCCACCAGAAAACCCTGCACGCTGCGGTTGTATTCTGTGATGATAAGGTTAGCGTCTTCGCCCACCGGCATGGGCGAAAAACCTATGGCACTGCGCAGGTTAATGACAGGGATGGACGTACCGCGGATATTGGCGACGCCACTGATGGCGGGATGACTGCCGGGCATGGCAGACAGTTCCGGCAGTTTCACTACTTCTTTGACCTTGAATACATTGATGGCAAACAGCTGGGTCGAACTGATCCTGAACAGCAGCAGTTCCAGACGGTTCTCACCCACGAGTTGGGTACGTTGATCTACGGATTCCAATACTTTTGCCATAACGACTGCGTTTCCAATTTAACTTCGGAGTATTGAGCAAATTATAGTGGTAAAGCGGCACAACAAACCATGCTTCAGGGCAAATTTAGGCTAAATTGTCTTAAATGATACGCACTTGGATGCTGTTATATCGGTTACAAAAAAGGGTCAAACGCATCTGCCTTCATAGAGTTAAGCTGGGCTACAGCAAAAGCGCGCTCACGCCCCCTGATTACACGTCATTATCCCGCTCAAGCTTTGCCGACGGTTTTACGGGCCAGGGTGATACCCGCCAGCGCCGGCAACTGGTGTTGGCGGATAATCTCAAAATTGCCGGTATCTTCAAGAACAGCCAAGAGTTCAGCGTGATTGAAACGGTTTTCCTGGGGATGTTCAAACAAACGCCGACTCAAGGGATTACAGATAGCAACGCGATAAAGCTCTTCCATGACGAAATAGCCGCCAGGGCGCAATACTCTGTGTACTTCGGCCACCGCCTGTTGCCAATCCGGAATATGATGAAAGGCGGCAAAATCGACCACAAGGTCAAACTGGCTATCGGCAAAAGGCAAGGTGCTGCCATCGCCCTGGCACAGATGCAACCAGTTTTGATCCGAATACCGCCCGGCGCAGTGGCTGACCATGTCGAAATCAAAATCGAGCGCCCACACTTCTTCCGCCCCCAGATCCTGACGCACAAGCGCGATTCCCTCACCAAAGCCGCAGCCTATCTCCAAGGCGCGACTAAAAGCAGGTAAAGGCTTGGCAAACAGCTTCAACAACATCCGCCGCTCCAGCTGTCTTTGCAGCCACAAACGCAGCGGATGCCTGACTATCGATTTTTCAAAGCGATTGAGTTGCATGAATGGCAAACCACCCAAGATAATTCATGGTTAATATTTAAGGCCCTTGCGGCGACAATCATCTTCACTCTTCCCCAAAGGGTTCCAGCGGCAGTTGATCCCAATAGATGCCCTGACCGAAGAAGTCTTCCAACAGTTGATTGAGCCGCGAAAAACTGCTCACCCTTTGCGGCTTGCCACTGATACAGTGCCACACGTACCTGTGGCAGTTATTGTCAAACAAGTCATAATCCCGATACTGAAACAGGCTCTCGCCGGCGCGGGTCAGCGCCTGTTCACTGACCAAGGGCATTCTTTGATGATCGCAGGCAACAAACACCTTGCTGCCGCTGCGACCTGCCAGGAAACGCTTCACCGACACTGGCCGCACAAGGCCGCTGCCGTGGAGTTCGGCCAACATACCGTCACCGAGCCAGATACCTGTGTGTTCAATGACCCCGAATACGTGGCAGCACACCAGCATCCCGGGCTGCACTCGTTTGACACTCTGACTGTGAAACCATTCACTGGGTGTCAGCCGCGCCTGCCCCTTGGCCCCCTTTGTCGGCATATCCTTGAGTACTCGATTGCGGGCGACTTTCTTACGCTTCTGCCCTTCATCGGCAAGCCACACGGCGCCGAGTGCGGCAGAGCCGAGCCAGAGTAACGGAAGTGCCATAGCTTTGCTCCTTAACGCCTTGAGTGGCACTTTGAAATTAATCGAATTCGGGCCGCTTGGCAAAGTTCAATTCGACCAAGCTCAGTTCTGACAACGCTCTGCTCAGTGTCAAACCAAGGGAATACACCCAGGAAGTGTTCACCGACTGCTATACCCAGGAGAGGAAATCGGCCACAGGCTCTTTGGCAGCATCACAGCTTTGCGCCAGAAACAGCTCACCACAGGCCAGCGCGTCAGTCAGGGCATTGTGGGCCGAATACGGCGGCAGATGATAGCGGCTGCGGCAAGCGCCGAGGCGCAGACTACCGCTTGGCAGCACCTCCTGTTGCCGCTGCAGGCGGGTCTTTTCCAGCAGCAGGGTATCTATCACGGGAAGATGCAGCTTAGTACCGTATGCCTGCTGACAAAGCCTGCTGAGAAAAGCGCAGTCCAAAGGAGCATGATGCATCAGTAAAATGCGCCCCTGACTTTGCCGTAACAGCCAAGGCAAGAGCTGTTCGGGCGCCAGCGCCCCCTGTTCAAGATGGCGATCCATAATGCCGTGAATCGTGGCGCTCTGACCGACGCTGCCGGCAATACTCACCAATTTGTGGCGGGCGCCGCTGAGCTCCAGTCTGCCTTTGTTGATGGGCACCACACCAATGGAGAGTATCTGATCGCAACCCGGCTCTAGGCCGGTCATTTCCAGGTCCAGCGCCATCAAAGGCGCCTCTGCCACAGGCTTGGACAACACAGGACTCAAGGCCTGGTAAAAAGTCTTGAGTGGCTCCTTGGCCTGCCAGCAATGCCAGGCCAGGCGGGCTTTGTGCAGCAAAGGCATCCTAGAAACTCCGGGTAAACTTGAGCCTCAGCGCCGCCTGGGCATCATGCACCACTTTAAAGGCATCCCTGAGTTGATGGCGCATCAGTGAAGAGAGTGCCTGCGGCATCAAAAAATTGCTTATCCCCTGGCCTTGCTCAAACTGACGCCCCTGATTGGCCAGCCGCATATGGGCAATAAACTCATGGGCATCGGCAAGGTTGAGGGCATCTTTGCGGCTCAGCAGCTTGCTCTCCATCAAGGCGCGGATCCGTTTGGCGGTATTGACCTCTTTGATGCCGGCAGCCAAGGCATAAACCCGGGCGATGTCATTGATAAGGGCGCTGCCCCTGTGTTTAAGATCCATCCCCTTGACCTCACTGCCATCCCTGTCGAGCACAAATTGGCGGAAAAATCCCAATGGCGGCGACTCACTTAAGGCATTACCGGTCAGGGCCGCCAGAAAGATATCCTTGTCTTTGGTCTGCGCCAGCACTTTGTCTTGCAGCGCATCGAACAGGCTGTCCGGCCCATATACGGAGCGCATATCGAAAAAGATGCTGGCATGCATCAAGGCCTTGGGCTCAGGGGTGTTGACCCAAGAGGCAAACTTCTGCTGCCAACTTGCCAGCGACAAACACCAGTTGGGATTTTGCGCCATGATATCCCCGGGGCAGTATACATAACCGCATTCGTTGAGCCCGGCGCACACCCCCTTGGCCAAGGCCTGAAAATAACCTCTGGCATGCTCATCCGGCTCTTCGGCCAGCAATAAACCATTGTCCTGATCCGAGCAGGCGGCCTGATCCTGCCGCCCCTGAGAGCCAAATGCCAACCAGCAAAACGCCATAGGCGCCTCGCCGAGCAGCGCCTGATTGAGCTGGATAAGCCTGCGGGTAAGCGCATCGGTAACTGAGGTCAGTACCCGGCCAATCTCCTCGGCACGGGCATCTGCACTGATAAGGTTTTGCAACAAAAGCGGTATTTGGCGACTGACCCCGATAAGGCTTTGCAAATCTTTTTGCCGCTCTATCTCGCCTATCAGCAGCAAAGGTTGGGATGCCTGACTTCGCAATATGTCTGTGCTGGTGATCATCCCGACCGGCTGCTCTCGCTCCATGACCGGCAGATGGTGAATGTTGTGCTCGCTCATCAGCAGCATGGCTTCAAATACCAGGGCCTGGGCATCTATGTATACGGGCTGGCGGGTCATGGCTTGAAACACGGCTTCATTGCCGGTAAGCCCCTCGGCCAGCACCCGATTACGCAGATCCCTGTCGGTGAGGATCCCCACCAGTTTGTGATTATCCAGAACCAACACAGACGACACCCTGTGCTTGCGCATCAGCTTGGCCGCATCCGTGATACAAAGGCGGTGATCGACACTGACAGGCTCATGGGTCATCAGGGTGCTGATACGGCTGGTGGTGGTCAAATCCCTGGCCCGAAAACGACCTTGGTGGCGCAACCGTTTGGCATAGGCGCGGTTGAAGAAGCGGTCGAAGCTGCGACACTCCAGGCGCAGAGTGTCAAACAGCGCCGGTGGCACATGATAGACCAAGCCATCTTCGAGGATCAGCACCTTGTTACTGATCTCCTCGCCCGACAGCAGAGAGGGAAAGCCAAAGCAATCGCCCTCCCCCAAACGGTCCAGCAACTCGCCTTCGGCATCGCGCACTTCAAAGGCACCGCTGCGAACGATATAGAGCATGGGGTTGGCCGAATCCAGCGGCACGGCTTTCATCGACTTGCTGTAATAACCTATGCCGATGGCGCGGCAACATTGCTCCAGCAAGGGTTGCGGCAGTTCATCGAAAGGAACCGTCTGTTGCAGAAAGCTGCGAATAGGCAGCAGTTCACTCTCATCCATGGGCGGCCTTTAGAGTTGGACTGACTAATCTCAATATTGCCCACTCTGTATCATGCTGGCTATCTGGCTTTAGTCGAATACAGCCAGAACCAAGGCAGAAAGCCCGAAACAGAAAGCCCAAACCAAAGAAAAATAGAAAGTTGAGTATCCAACCCAAACTGCACTGATAAAAAAATCCCCCGGCCAAGCGGGGGATCTTCCATTTATGCAGCATCAGACTATCAGTGTTCCTGCGCCGTGCCTGCACCTTTGGGGAAACGGATGGATTCAACCATTTCCTGTACATGCTCCGGAACAGCGGCTGTCATCTTGGCAACAATAATCGCCACAACAAAGTTGAGTATCATGCCAATCATGCCTATTCCTTCAGGCGAAATACCAAACAGCCAGTTTTCAGCGCTGTTATCGGCAGGATTAATGAACTTGAAGTAGATGATATAAGCCGCGGTAAAGCCAAGCCCCACCACCATACCGGCTATGGCCCCTTCCTTGTTCATCGACTTGGAGAAAATACCCATCACGATTGCCGGAAACAGTGACGATGCCGCCAAGCCAAAGGCAAAGGCCACCACTGCCGCCACAAACCCGGGCGGATTAATCCCGAAGTAACCGGCAATCACTATACCAACAGCCGCCGCGGTTCGGGCGTAGAACAACTCCTTCTTGTCTGAGATGTCCGGCATAAAGTTTTTCTTCAACAAGTCATGGGATACCGAGGTTGAGATAACCAGCAGCAAGCCCGCAGAAGTCGACAGCGCCGCCGCCAGACCACCGGCTGCAACCAGAGCAATCACCCAAGCTGGCAGATCGGCGATTTCAGGGGTCGCCAGCACCATGATATCGCGGTCGATATTCATCTCATTGCTGCTGTCGTCAGTGAGATTACCCTTGGCGTAGTACATCTTGCCGTCGCCGTTTTTATCATTCCACTTGATAAGTCCGGTGGTTTCCCAGTTTTTGATCCACTGCGGCGCCGACTCATAGGCAACACCGGTCGATTCAGGACCATTGATGGTTTCTATCATGTTCACCCGGGAGAACGCCGCCAAGGCAGGCACAGTGGTGTACATAATGGCAATAAACACCAGCGCCCAACCGGCACTGATACGGGCATCTTTCACCTTGGGTACGGTAAAGAAACGCACAATAACGTGTGGCAAACCAGCAGTACCTACCATAAGCGCGGCAGTGATAGCGAATACATCTATGGTGCTCTTGGCGCCTTCTGTGTATTCAGTGAAACCCAGCTGGGTTTGCAGGCCGTCGAGTTTTTGCAGCAGATACACCCCGGTATTATTCCCGGCGGCATCTATCAGCTCAGCGCCAAAACCGATTTGTGGAATGATATGGCCTGTCATCATCACAGAGATAAAGATGGCCGGAACCATAAAGGCGAAAATAAGCACGCAGTATTGCGCAACCTGAGTGTAGGTGATCCCCTTCATGCCACCGAGCACGGCGTAGAAGAATACTACCGCCATACCTATATACACCCCAGTGTCGACATCCACTTCCAGGAAGCGGGAGAACACCACCCCAACACCGCGCATCTGCCCGGCAATATAGGTAAAGCAGATAAAGATGGCGCAAATCACAGCCACAACTCGGGCCGCTTGGGAGTAATAACGCTCACCAATAAAGTCAGGCACAGTGAACTTGCCGAACTTACGAAGGTAAGGCGCCATGCACAAAGCCAGCAACACATAGCCGCCGGTCCAGCCCATCAAGTACACACTGCCATCGTATCCGACGAAAGAGACAATCCCCGCCAGCGAGATAAAGGAAGCGGCCGACATCCAGTCTGCGGCCGTCGCCATACCGTTCATCACTGGGTGAACCCCGCCACCGGCAACATAGAAATCTTTGGTAGAGCCGGCTCTTGACCAGATGGCAATCCCTATATAAAGGGCAAACGAGAGCCCCACAATCAAAAACGTTAATGCTTGAACATCCATACGGCCCGCTCCTTAGTCTTCGTGTACGTTATATTTTTTATCTAAGGCATTCGCTTTGGCCGCATATACGAAAATCAGCACTACGAATACATACATGGAACCTTGCTGGGCAAACCAGAAGCCAAGCTTGAATCCCATAAAATGAATTTCATTGAGAACATCCACCAGCAAAATCCCACAACCGTAGGAAACCACGAACCAGATGGCCAGTAGTGCCAGTACCAAGCGCAAGTTTTCGCGCCAGTACCCCTTTGCCTTGTCATTGTTTTCAAAACCCATAGCGACTCCCCTGTGGTAATAATTATTAAGTCACAGTTAATCTAGCAACCGCCGGGAGTGCCACAATCAAGACCTTAGTCTAACCCCAAATTTACACATTAATAACAATTGTAAAAATCCAATATTTATCAGCTGGTTAAAACAAAATACGCCAATAAAACGCTCGTTTAATTGGCGCTTATTATTAGACCAATGTCGAAGTGATTTTCAGGATGGTTTGCATCGGGAAGCGGCCCTTCTCCGCCATGGGAAGGGTCGAACAAGAACCCAAAGCTGCCATAAACGCTTTTATCGAACCGAGGTGGAATAAACTCTTATGACCATTCAGGCTCTTGTCTGAATTTGTTCGGCAGATTAATGCCAAAAAGCGTAAAAAAAAGAGGCCATTCGGCCTCTTGATTGCATTTTCTTGACTGCATTTGCAAAGTGGTCGCTATGGCGCTTCCTGGTTCAAATAGAGGACAAGCGCTGCCAGCTCCTTGGGATCTGAGCTTTGGGAGGTGATCAAATACTTGCCATTGACCAAGAGTGAAGGCACACCACGGATCCCTGAGAGCTGAGTCTGGGTATCATAATTGGCCAACGCCAGCTTGCTGTCGGCCGAGCCCAAGGTTTGGTTAAGCTCTTGCTCATTGACCCCCTGCGCCAAGAAGAAATCCTTCAACTGCTGCGGCCGATCAAAAGCCTGATGTTTCTCATGGATCCTGTTGAAAATATTGCCGTGCACCTGATCGGTTATCCTGAATTTTTGCGCCAGATAATAGGCTTCCTGACTGAGGATCCAGGAGGGACGCCCGGCACCGACCGGGGTTCGTTCAAAATCCAGTTTCCCCTTCAGCAGGGCAGCAGTTTGCTGCATCAAGGGATCCTTGTGATAGCAATGGGGGCAGTTATAGGAGAAAAACTCTCTGACTATGCCACTCTTGGCTTCCGGGATCCCTGGCACCTTGACATAATCGCGCCCTTCCTGAAAATCGGCCGCACTGGCACTGAAACTGCCGAAGGCCAAGAGTATCAGCGGCAAGGCTCTCACCATTCTGGATAAAAAAGACATAGGGTTTCCTCTTGTTCTGTTTTTAGTCACGCTTTTTATTGGCAAGCGGCAATAAGGCTATCAGCCTCGGGGTAACTGTATTCAAAGTCAAGCTCGCGGCAGATGAGAGAGCCATCCACCCACTTACCGGTTTCACTCTCTGTTGCAAACTCAGGCGATGCCAGGCCAAGCGCCTTGGCGGCAAGCGGATAGAATTCTTGCCTGGTTGGATGACACGGCGCACAAAGGTTATAGATGGCCCCTGGGTTAGCGGCGGTCAATAACTGCAGGCAGGCATTTATGCAATCATCGAGATGCACCAGATTCACCACGGCGTTTGCTCCGGGCAGCCCTTTCTTGCCGGCCAGGAAGCGCCCGGGGTGACGGCCAGGTCCGACCAAGCCGGCAAATCGGATGACAGTGACTTTGAGACCTTCGTTGGCAAGCGCCAGTATCTTCTGCTCAGCCATCGCCAAGGTGCCGGAATAGCTGTCCGCCGGAGCATCAACAGATGTCGCCTCTGTGACCACGCCCTGAGACTGTGGGTAAACCCCTGAACTGCTTATAAACAACAGACGTTTGATGGAACTTGCTGCAATCACAGGCAATAAACGCTCGAGAGAGGACAGATAATCATTGGCGCCACGCCTGAGGCCGGGGGGGATATTGAGCACCAAGGCATCACAGCCATCCGGTAACGAAGGTAAAGGTGCAGGCTCAGCAAGATTGAGGGTTACGGCATCCATCCCCTCTTTTCTCAACAGATCCGCGCCCTCCTCGGTACGCTTACTGCCGCAAACCTTAACGCCTCTGGTCTGCAGTTCCTTCGCCAGTGGCAAACCAAACCAGCCGCAGCCCCAAACCGCAATATGTTTCATCGCCCTACTCCGTTGTAAACCGAGCTCAAGCATAAGACAAATAACAATAAAAACCAGAGGTGGGCCTATGAGTGGCCAAACTTTGGCCGCTCACGGCAAGAGAAAGCGGGTTGCAAGCTATTCCAGGGCGCTGAAATAGAAACTGATGCTGGCACCGGTTTGCAGGGTTTTTGAGGCGCCTTCGGTCAGTTCATCAGACTTGAGCACGGCCTCCACGCTGACCTCCTCATCCATAAGAAAGCGCAACTTAGGCTCGCTGCCATCGCGTTTACAGGCCCAGACCTGGGGTTGTCGCACCTCTGCAGTCGTCATCATCACCTTGCCGACACTGTTGTCAGACAGACTCACCAGGGTGCCAGGCGGATATATACCCAGCACCTTGACCAGCGCCGAAATCAACTGCTCCTGATGTTGGCCGACCCTATTTTTAAACAGATAACCCAGGGCAATTTGCGGTGACACCATCTCCTGACGCGCCAATTGGCTGTCATAGTCATTGGCCAGTGCCACTATCTGAGTGGTCAGGGGCAGCTTGGCCAGCTTGAGCCCATCGGGGTAGCCTGAGCCATCGATAAACTCATGGTGATGCATCACTATATGCAGTACCTCATTGCCGAACAGGCCACTGCGCTTGAGCATGTCATAGCCAAAATTGGGATGCATGGAGAGAAAATTGCTTTCATGGGGGCTCAAGGGGCCGCGCTTGCGCCTGATGGCATCGGGCACCTTGAGTTTGCCTATATCGTGCAGCAGTGCCCCCAGAGCAATATCCCTCAGCTTGTCCTTGGACAACTCAAGCGAATGACCGATCATCAAGGCCAGTACCGCCACCGATATCCCGTGCTGAGTCACGCTGGGAGCGCCTTCACCACTGGACACCAAGGCCAACTTGGGATTATCGGATTCCAACAGATGCTCCAGCATCAGCTCTACCAGAGCAGAGGCTTCACGAACGGCGCCTTCGGGATCGGACACCAACTTACTGACCACGGTACGACTGTCATTAATGGCATTCAAAAAACGCCCCTGGCTCTTGCGTATCGCCTTGCGGGCAGAGGCTTTGGGATCCGGTTTATTGTCCTTTGTTTGCTCTGTTGCCTGCTGCGCCTCGTCTTCCTCTTCAATCACATCATTGAGCAGCTCCTCGTCGGAGAGCAAGATGACATAGGGCACCCCGAGATTACGGATCATCTCTATCTGGCTGGCATCTTTGATTTCTATACGATTGAACAAAAAGGGATGATCTGTCCAGGACAGAGGCAACTTCACTGTAATGCCGGTTTGCAGGCGTGACAGCGGGAGATGGATCCTTTCAGCTTTGGCCACTCAAAGTTTCTCCAGAGAACAACTTGATAAACAAGGTTTTAAAAAACCAATACCCAAGAGTCTTAACTATAGACCATTGAAAACCAAGCGTAAGACTTCAGCGCCAAATTTATGACAAAAACAGCATATTTGACAGTGTTTTAGTTCCTAAACGGCCGCCGAAGCCCTTTTCTGTTCATATTTCATCCAAAACAGTTGCGATTGATAACTCTTTAAGCCGAAAATATGCCAAGGGGTCTCTGTTTTATATAGCAAAAAACCGCCAATCTTGCCTTGTATGTCACTCCAACTTGTCTTGTTTTTGCCAGTCGTTCAAATAGTGGCGCAAATGAGCCGACTTGGCGAGGTACAGCAAAGACCAGAACAGCAGCAATGCATCCAGCGCCAGATTCCAACTGAACAGCCAGTCGCTGTGACCAAGACGTTGAATAAGCAGCATGCCGTCTATCCCCAGCAACAGCGCCAACCACCAACGAATTTGCCGAAATAGTGGGATCACCACCTCAAATACCCGTTTACGTTCCGCCACGATCAAACCATAGACCAGCAAGGCGCCGGCGCCGGCGGCCAGAGCCAATAGGAAGTCGCTCTTTTCCGGATAAAACAGCCGCACCAGAGCAGCCCTGTCGCTGGCCTGGGTCAGAGACGCTGCAAACACACACCAGCCGCGGGCCAGAAACAGCACTATGATGTAAAGCAGTAACGGCGGCTTGATATGACCGTTATTGTCGAGCCAGCGTACATGTTCAAATTTAAGCAAGGGCAGAATTCCATCATTGTGACTCACCCAGACAGGGCCTGGCGCAGCCATCATAAAAAAGTAACCGAAAGCGCTCACGCTTGTGACTGACCCCGGCTTCTAGGCAGATGAACCTACAGGCTTTGAGTCCGAAGCATCTTCCAAAACAATGAGGTGGGTCCTGCGGCGGCGCAATTCAAGTTGTGTAAGGCAAATAAGCTAAATAAGGGGGGCTTGAACAGACTGTTTGGCTTTTTTGAGTCTGAAATGTTAAGAGTCCTTATCAACTCGGGTCAGTTGATGCTAAGTGAACATAAAAAAGCCCCGCAGCTTAGCGCAACGTAGTTCACTTAAGCGGAGCTGCCTTGTGATTAACAGGATATCGGGTCTTTGATATTTTTACCGCCCTAGGCCGATTTGGCTTAGGGCGTTTGTCTATAAAAAGGATGGACAAGTCTCCTCGCAGACTGTTTAGACGCTTCGGCGTATTACCTGGTGACACCGCTTTGCTCATGACTTTGAGCTGACTTGCGATGAACTGACAAGCGTACTTAAAGCTGATTTCATTGGGCATTCGACCATGCTCTACTGCCGCTTGGCTCGCTTCTCGTCTCACCAAGTTATAACCAAAGTCGGCAAAGCAGTTTTGAATAGACATAAAAAATCGGAAACCTACAAACAGGTTTCCGATTGTCTCTCATCAGGAGGATCGGTCAACCGATCCTTATCTGATCTACGTTGCGCAGCTTGGCGGGGCTTAAACAGAGAAATAAAGCTCAGGGCTGCAGCAGCGCCAGCAGGCCGGCTTCATCCAACACCTTGACCCCCAGCTCATTAGCCTTGGTCAATTTGGATCCAGCGGCCTCGCCGGCCACCACGCAGTCGGTCTTCTTGGAAACACTGCCGGACACTTTGGCGCCGAGCGCCTCCAGCTGCGCCTTGGCGTCAGTGCGGCTCATCTGGCTCAGGGTGCCGGTCAATACCCAGGTCTGCCCCTTGAGCGGTTGCTCGTCTTCAGACGGCGCTTCGATGGCCGGCCAGGTCACCCCGGCGGCCAGCAGTTTATCTATCACTTCAAGGTTGTGGGGCTGAGCAAAGAAGTGCGCCACATGCTGAGCCACTATGGCACCGACATCTTCCACTTCAATAAGCTGCTCGACACTCGCTTGCTTGAGGGCATCCAGCTCTTTGAAGTGCCGTGCCAAGTTGGCGGCGGTGGATTCACCCACCTCACGGATCCCCAAAGCGTAGAGAAACTTGGCCAGGGTTGTTTGTTTGGCCGCCTCTATGGCCTGCACCAGATTGGTGGCCGACTTGAGCCCCATCCGCTCCAGCATGGTCAGGGCCGAAGCCGTGAGTGAGAACAGATCCGCCGGGCTCTGTACCAGCTCCTTATCGATCAACTGCTCGACTATCTTGTCGCCCATGCCGTCTATATCCAGCGCCTTGCGGGAGGCAAAGTGTTTGATGGCTTCCTTGCGCTGCGCTTCGCAGAACAGGCCACCGGTGCAGCGGGCCACGGCTTCCCCCTCGAGGCGTTCCACCTGAGAGCCACAAACCGGGCATTGCTCCGGGAAACTGATCTCTTTGGCATCCTCAGGTCTTTTTTCCGGCACCACGGCAACCACTTGCGGGATAACATCACCGGCGCGGCGAATGATCACAGTATCGCCAACTTTGACCCCAAGGCGGGCGATTTCGTCGGCGTTGTGCAAAGTGGCGTTGGAAACTGTCACCCCACCGACAAACACAGGCTTGAGCCTGGCGACCGGTGTCACGGCGCCGGTGCGGCCTACCTGAAAGTCGACCCCTTCGAGCAGAGTCATCTCTTCCTGGGCCGGAAACTTATAGGCGATGGCCCAGCGCGGTGCACGGGAGACAAATCCCAGTGTTTGCTGCGCTTCTATGCTGTTGACCTTGAATACCACACCATCGATTTCATAGGCCAAAGCACTGCGGCGCGCCATAATATCCCGGTAGTAGTCATCCACTTCGCTGAGGTCCTTGGCAAGGCGGATCTCACTGCTGACCGGCAATCCCCAAGTTTTAAGCTGCTGTAACTGCCCAAGATGGGTGTCCGCCAGCGGGAAGGATTCCGGCTCAACCACGCCCAGTGCATAAGCGTAAAACGCCAGTGCCCGAGAGGCAGTGATCTTGGAGTCCAGCTGCCGCAAACTGCCGGCGGCGGCATTCCGCGGATTGACAAACAGCTTGTCTCCCTTGACTCGGTTACGCTCGTTGAGCGCCTCGAAGGCCGCCTTGGGCATGAATACTTCACCGCGCACTTCCAACAGCGGCGGATAATCATCGCCCCTGAGTTTCAGTGGCACCGCCCGAATGGTACGAACGTTTTCGGTAATATCTTCACCGACCGCGCCATCGCCCCGGGTGGCGGCACGCTCCAGCACGCCATCGCGATAGAGGATACTGACCGCCAGACCATCGAGCTTGGGCTCGCAGCAATAGCTGAACTCGCCGACTCTGTCAGTCACCCGCTTATGGAAGGCAGCAAAGTCTTCTTCACTGAAGGCGTTGTCCAGACTGAGCATAGGTTTGAGGTGAGTCACCTGTTCAAACTTGGCCAGCGCTAGACCACCGACTCTGAGGCTTGGCGAGTCGCTGCGTTGCAGCTCAGGGTGCTCGGCCTCCAGCATCTTGAGCTGCTGCATCAGGCGGTCATATTCGGCGTCGGGAATGCTGGGGTTGTCATCCACATAGTAGCGAATGTTGTGCTCGTTAATGGTACTTATCAGCTGATCAATTTCGTTTTCAATGGCTTGCATAAAAATTCCGCACAAAACAAAGGCCGCAGAGGCGGCCTTGGATAGAGAGACTCACACAGGCTCCCCGATGGATATCAGCCCTGAGCCCGAATACGGCCCAGGTAAGCTTGTTTGGTGTCTTGATGCCATGGCTGACGCTGGCCGTCCAGCAGATCGGCACCAAGATCATCCGCCAATTGATGGGCGGAATTGAGCATGATGGAAAAGTTCATCAGCGGATCACCGTGACAAGGCAAGGTCATAAACAGAACTATCCCTTGAGTGTTGAACTGCTCCATGTTGTCCGGGTCAAACACCCCGGGCTTAACCATGTTGGCCAGGGAAAACAGCACCCGACCTGTGCCGGCGTTGTCTTCATGGCGATGGAAAATGTTCATGTCACCAAACTTGAAGTTCAGTGCCAACAGGCAAGGCAGCAGCTCAGCGCCGCTGAGGCTCTCGCCCTCTTTGGCAACCACATGCAGTACCAAAACATCTGTGGGATCGGGCAACTCATCGTGGCGCGATTCTTCCTTGGCCTGCTCGCGGGTCTGTTGTTCAGTGGCAAGTTGTGGCTCTGGCTGGCTGTTTACCTGATGACCGGCCTGGGGTGTGGTTTGAGTGTCGCTGTGATTATCCGCGCCCAGCCCCAACTCCATCTGCATTTCGGCAGTATCTTCTTCATCATCGATATGTAACACAGGCTCTTGCCGTTGTGGCTTGCTGTTCACTCTCGGCTCGGGTTTGGCGCCTGAGAGGGAAAACGACTGTTCGCCTTCAACTTCATCCTGCTGAGGCGGCTGGAAACCAGGTTTACGCAACTTGCTGCTCTTGAGCTTGGGCGGCTTCTCGTCCGGCGAAATTTTACGCACCCTCACCTCACCAATTCCATCGGCATCGAAACCTTCGCTGTCACGCCGGGCCTGGTCCTTGTAGAAACCTGTCAGCGGATTTTCTTTCAGCGACTTGGGCTGCTGTTTGCGGATAGACCAGAAACCGTGAACCAGCACGGCGATGATGGCAATCGCACCCAACACAAACAATACCAGTTGCAAATTTTCCATTGGTTACCTGTTTTCCTATGGTTATCCGGCGTCGGCCATAGCCACCGCTTCTTCAATATCGACTGCGACTATGCGAGAGACACCCGGCTCATGCATAGTGACACCTATCAACTGATCAGCCATCTCCATGGTGAGTTTATTGTGGCTGATATAGATAAACTGTACGCTGTCCGACATCTCCTGCAAAAGACGGCAGAATCTGTCGACGTTGGCGTCATCCAGGGGTGCATCGACCTCATCCAGCATACAAAAAGGCGCCGGATTGAGCCTGAAAATCGCAAACACCAATGATAAAGCCGTCAGAGCCTTTTCTCCACCCGAAAGTAGATGAATCGTGCTGTTCTTTTTGCCCGGTGGCCGGGCCATGATGGTCACTCCGGTATCGAGCAAATCATCATCTGTCAGTGCCAAATAGGCACTGCCGCCACCAAATACCTTGGGAAACAACTCGCCCAGTCCGGCATTGACCTGCTCAAAAGTCGCCTTGAAGCGACTGCGGGTTTCCCTGTCTATCTTGCGGATCGCCTCTTCGAGACTGGCCAGCGCCTTGTTGAGATCTTCATCCTGGGCATCGAGATAAGCCTTACGTTCTTTTTGCTGCTCATACTCTTCAATGGCCGCCAAGTTAATGGCGCCGAGGCGACTTATCTTGCGCCGAACTGATTCCAGTTCATCCTGCCAGGGCGCTATTTTTGCTTCATCCGGCAGGTTTGCCGCCACTTCATGCAGCTTGATCTGCTGCTCGCTGAGCTGCGCCAATTGGCTGTCGGCCTGACCTTTCAATCCCTCGCGACGTAACTTTAACGTGCTGATTGTCTGAGTCAAGTGCTCCAGTTGTCCAAGCTGTTGTTTTTGCTTTAAAGCTGTACTATCCAACTGCTGTTGCTGCTCGGCAAGTTTGGCCCGGGTGCGCTCAAGCTCCGTCTGCATCCCGTGTTGCTGCGCAAGCAATCCTTCCAGGCGTTGCTCCAGCGGTTGCAGCTCGGCTGTATCTGCATCTTGCTGCGGTTTATCCAACAATTCCCTGCGCTTGTGCTCGGCCTGCTGCAACTGCTCGGTCAACTGTTTACGCCGCTGCGATGCCAACGCCAAGGCGGTTTTCTGCTCCGCCAGAGTCCCGTTCAAGGTTTTTAACTGGCGCTCGAGTTCGCTCAGGCTGACTTTAAGGCTGTTTTTTTGCTGATTGGCCTCGTTGTGGCGCTCACTCAGCAATCGCTCCTGCCGCTGGCGCTCATACAGAGTATCATCGGCAGCAAACTGACTCTCAATCAGCGTCTCCAGCTCAAACTGCTCCTGCTCGAGGCGCTCTTTCAACTCGGCGATTTCCGCTTCTATCTGTTGCCTTTGTCTGAGTTCGCGTGCCGCCTGCTCGGTGGCCGCCTCACAAGCCATCACTGCGCGGGTCAACGCCAGTTGCTGTTGCTGTAGCGCCTCGGACTTGAGCTGCTGAGCCTGCCTTAATTCGTTGAACCTATCCTGAGCCGCAGTGGTTTGTTGCTGCGCCTGCCGGCTCTCGCTTGCAAGCTTATCGAGCTCGGCCTGAATGGCGCCCTGCTCGGCGGTAAGCTTCACCAGTGACTGGCCATCCTCGGCAAGTGTCAGCTTTACATCATGCGCAAAAAGGTTGCCATCGCGGCAGAGGATCAGTTCCCCCTCTGCCAGCCCCTGCTCAAGCAAGTTGGATGCCTGCTGCGCCGACTCGGCCCAGCGCACCCTGTTAAGCCAGGGGCTTAAGTTGACGCTGGCGCTGACCGGCCCCCAACTTTGGCGACGAGTCTGAGCAAAACCTTTGCCATCAAATGGTTTGGAGTCAGGATAGACAGCGGCGCGCATCAAGGGCCCAAGCCAGGCCTCAACCACTTGCTCCCAACCGGCCTCAACCTGAATGTCCTGCCAAAGCTGAGTCAAGGCAGTTTGTGTTTCTTGCGTTGCTTGAGCGGCGCCTTCGAGCCACTGACTTATCAGCTCCAGGCGGCCAATTAGCCCCGAGCGGCGCTGCACCAACTGTTGCTCCGCTTGTCTTGCCAGCTCCAACGCGTTCTGGGCCTTGGTCAACTCTGCGCCATGCCGTTCGACATCGGTTTTAGCTGCCGCCAATTGTGACTCACACAAGCTGACCTGCTGCTGAAGCTCAGCCGGGTTTGCCCCGTTATCGGCCTCAGGTTGCTGCAATCTTGCACTGAGCTTATCAAGCTGCTCGCTGCGCTGGGCATGTTGCTGCTTAAGATGCTGCTCCCGGGTGGCGGCCAGCTCCTGTTGATGCTTGATATCTCTGACCGCAGTCACCGCCTGTTGCAACTCGCCGGCAAGGCTTTCACTTTGCGAGAGCGCCGCTTCATACTGCTGGGTCAGTTCAAACTGCTGCTCTTCCAGTTCTTCCTGGCGCGGCAAATGTTGCTGCAAACTGTCATCCAGGGTTTGCTCCTGCTGCTTGGCCTGAGCCAGCTGTTCATTCAATGTGGCGATTTGCTGTTGCAGTGCACCCAATTCAGATGCCTGCTGTTTATCCCGCTCTTTGAGATACTTGAGCTGCTGCTCGATACGGGCGATTTCAGTGTTGTTGTGATAAAAATCGGCAACCTGGCGCTGCTCCTTTTCACTGAGTTCATCCTGAGCCAGCTTTTGCCGAGTCAGGCTCAACTCCAACTCTTGCTTCTGCGCCTGCTGCTGGGCCAGCTCGGTCTCCAGCCTTTCTATCTCGCTGTTTTGCGCTTCGGCCTGCTCATTGAGCTCCAAGAAACGCATCACCAAGAGTTCGGCATGCAAGCGCCGCTCGCTTTGCTTGTATTCCCGATAGCGTTTGGCGGCCTGAGCCTGAATCGTCAACTTATCCAGTTGCTTACCAAGCTCGGAGCGAATATCCCCCAGGCGCTCAAGGTTTTCGCGGGTATGGCGAATACGGTTTTCCGTGTCCTTGCGCCGCTCTTTATAACGGGAGATGCCTGCGGCCTCTTCGATAAAGACCCTGAGTTCCTGCGGTTTGCATTCGATCAAGCGGGAGATGGTGCCCTGGCCTATGATGGCGTAGCTGCGCGGCCCAAGGCCGGTGCCCATAAAGATATCCGTAATATCCTTGCGGCGGCATTTTTGACCGTTGAGAAAATAAAGGGCTTCGCCATCGCGGGAGACCTGGCGCTTGACGGAAATTTCGCCGTAGTTGGCATACTGGCCGCCGATACGCCCAAGGGTGTTGTCGAATACCAGCTCAACGCCGGCGACAGAAACAGGCTTACGGGCACTGGAGCCGTTAAAGATAACATCGGCCATGGAGTCACCGCGCAGGTGTTTGGCCGAGCTTTCACCCAGCACCCAGCGCACGGCATCAATCACATTGGATTTACCGCAGCCATTGGGGCCGATAATGGCCGTCAGCGGATTGAGAAAAGGGATTTTGGTAGCATCGACAAATGACTTGAAGCCAGCGAGTTTTATCTGTTTGAGTCTCATATTTGCCGTTGGATGTCAGTGCCGATTGTTTTTGTTTTGCGGGCCAATCCTGAAGGAAATTCAATAGCCTGATTGAAACGCCGCCGTCCTGGCCCAATAAGCTGTATAAGCGCTGTCACTTTAGCAAAGCGGGCCGCATTTTGTAACGCTTTTTATTCCCTTGGCTGCGTTTTTCCCTTGTTTTCGTGGCCTTGGTTGCTCAAAATCGGCCCTAAGTGTTCTTTTATTGAGAGTAAGTGGTACATGTCCGCATCTTCAAGACCCGCCAAGAGCGGCGTCAACTATTTTCTCGAAGGCTTTAGCCTAATCAAACGTCCGGGCTTGCGCAGCTTTGTGTTTATTCCGCTGATGATCAACCTGCTGTTGTTTGCCGGAGTCATCTATTTTGCCATAGGCCAACTGGGAAATGTGTTTGCCTGGCTCGAAGGCCAACTGCCCGACTACCTCAGCTGGCTTAATGTGATCCTCTGGCCACTGGCGATTATCACCCTGCTGGTGCTGCTGTCGTTTATCTTCAGCTCTGTGATGAACTGGCTGGCAGCGCCATTTAACGGCCTGTTGGCCGAAAAGGTGGAGCAACTACTGACCGGCAAGCCGCTCAATACCGGCGGCACCTTGGATTTAATCAAGGATCTGCCGCGGATCCTCGGCCGCGAATGGCAAAAGCTGGTGTATTACCTGCCGCGAGCCATACTGATCTTACTGCTGTTTTTTATTCCTGTGATTGGCCAAACCGTTTTCCCTGTGGTCTGGTTTATCTTCAGTGCCTGGATGATGAGCATCCAATACTGTGACTATCCTTTCGATAACCACAAGGTGGCGTTCAAAGAGATGAAGTTTGCCCTGAAAAATACCAAGGGCAGCAGTATGAGCTTCGGCGCCGCCGTCACCCTGTTTTCCATGATCCCTATTGTCAACTTTATCGTGATGCCGGTTGCCATTTGCGGTGCCACCTCCATGTGGGTCGACAAGTATCGCGAAGCCTATCGCAATCCGGCCATAGCACCAGATTAAGCTCCATAAGGCCAATTGAGACACAAAAATGCCTGCAGTTGCAGGCATTTTTATTGCTGAGGAAAGCTCTGTCTTAACAGGCACGCAGAATTAAACTGCCGATGGAGTAACCCGCACCGAAGGAGCTCAACAGGCCCAACTCCCCCTGTTTGAAGTCCTGGTGATATTTATGGAAAGCGATTACCGAGCCGGCCGATGCCGTGTTGGCGTATTGATCCAGCACCACGGGCGCCTTCAAAGGCTCGGGTGTTTCACCCAGGAGCTTTTTCACCACAAACTGGTTCATATTGATATTGGCCTGATGCAGCCACAGACGCTTGAACTGCTCCGGCGTGATACCTGCTTCTTCGAGCTGCGCATCCAAATGCTGGTATATCATGGGCAGCAGCTCTTTAAAGACCTTGCGCCCCTGTTGATGAAACAGCTTGTCTGCCTCGCCGGAAGTGGCCGGATCACAACGGTTAAGGAAACCAAAGTTGCTGCGGATATTGTTCGAGTAATGGGTAAAGCAGCGGCTCGACAGAATTTCAAAGGCTTGCTGGGCGCGGCAAGTTGCGGCCGGCTCCAATACCAAGGCCGTGGCCACATCACCGAAAATAAAATGGCTGTCGCGGTCACGATAATTGACCTGAGCCGAACATATCTCAGGATTGATGACCAACACGCGCCCGGCGCTACCACTGCGAATGGCATTGGCCGCTGTCACCAGGGCAAAAGTCGCCGAGGAACAGGCGACCTGCATGTCAAAGCCATAACCCCGAGTGCCGAGGGCTTGTTGAATTTCAATCGCCATCGCCGGATAGGCCCGCTGGGTGTAGGCACAGGCGACTATCACCAAGTCAATGTCATCCGCCTTGAGGCCGGCATTATCAAGGGCTTGCTTGGCCGCATGCAAGCCCATTTCAGCCTGCAGTGACAGGCTGTCGCTGGCACGTTCAGGGATCAGCGGCATCATGACTTCAGGATCCAAGATCCCCTCTTTGACCATCACAAATCTGTGTTTGATGCCTGACGCTTTCTCAATAAACTCACTCGATGAGTAATTCAGCGCCGCCACATGGCCAAGATCTATCTGGGCACGGTTTTCGGTATTGAACAGGTCAACATACTGATTGAAGCTGTCCACCAGTTCTTGATTGGTTATTCCTTCCGGAGGGGTAAACAGCCCGGTACCGGAAATGACAATCGCATCCTTCATAAACTACCTTCTTATTGTTTTGTGACCGGATCCGCCTGCAGCACAGTCTCTGTTGGACTCATGCGTGGCTTACTCAGATCGATAACAACTGTTGCTGAGATCTTATCCTGGATGGCTTGCCTGTTGGCATCCCAAAAAATCTGCAAGAAACCCAGCAGTCCAGTGGCAAAGCCTGCACCGTATCCCCCGTAACGGCCAAAGGCGTCCCATAGGGAAAGCTTACCACCTCCGAGGGCAATCACCCGCACCCGCATGATTTTTTTGCCTAAAGTCTGACCATCGAACCAGGCAGTGAACAAGGTAAAATAGAATGCCGCCCAGCCAAATCCAAACCCGAGGTCATTGAGCATCCCCTTGGCCCAAGCGAGCAAACTGTATTGTGTTTCTTCCTCCTGCTCGTCCTCTTCAGCTCCCTGTCTTGAGTCGTCTTCGGCAGATGCCGGCTTGGTTTGTGTGTCGATTTTCGCATCGTTTTTTGCATCGGTTTGTGCGTTAGTCTGTGCATTGAGTGCCGCTACAGACTCGGGCTTCATTGAAGCCAACTGCGGCATCAAGTCTGCATTTATCGCCGCAATATCGGCTGAAGCAAGCGGCAAGTTATCCAATGCACCTTGCAGCATGGTCTCGGCCTGGGTGCGTGACAGCCCTGCCTCAGCCGCGGCATTGACCAGCAAACCCGCTTCATGTTGGGCACAGGCCTTGTCCTCACACAAACTCAAACGCAACAGATGCGGCGTCAAGGTCAGCAGTGTCTGCCCCTGAATTTCATTATCGCGACGCTCTTGCAGGCCGTTGACTTTTATCATCTGCGGCACCGCAGACCAAAGCAAAACCACCGCCATAAACAGGTACAAAAGCCCCTTGGCCCAAGTGGAGATCCTGTTGGCGTGATTGTGTATATAATAAGCCAGCAGGCACACCAAAAGCACAAACAGCGGGCCGGCCTGTTCGGCCAGTACTGCTATCAACAAACCGTCTATCGTGATAGCCAGTGCCCGTTTCCAAGGCTTTGCCAAGGGGGTGTAGAGTAGCTCCGGCGCCACACTGAATGCGGCCGGTGTCACTATGCTGCGGGGATCTTTGCCCGGATACAGCTTAAAGCCGCTCTGTTCCCCGGCTCGATTCGGATTTGCCTCCTCGGCATTGAAGTTATGATCCAAGCCTGCTCTCCTATTTGGAATAGAATGTTGATTTTTGGTTAACGTCGAATTGGCGTTGAGATTAACATAAAGCTAAACTGGCTTACTCCGAAGTTACGAATAACAGAGATTCATGTAATAACTAAAAAGAATAAAGAAGAACAAAGATTCACTTCTCTTTGATCTCATGGAGATTATGCTTTAGGGATGCAATCAAAGGAGGCCAGCAAGCCATGAGCAAAATTTTCGAAGACAATTCCTACACCATTGGTAACACTCCACTGGTTCGTCTTAACCGCGTCAGCAACGGCAAGGTGCTGGCCAAGGTAGAAGCCCGTAACCCAAGCTTCAGTGTCAAATGCCGTATTGGTGCCAATATGATTTGGGACGCCGAGAAAAAAGGCCTGTTGACCAAAGACAAAGAGCTGATTGAGCCCACCTCGGGAAATACGGGTATTGCGCTGGCCTATGTTGCCGCCGCCCGAGGTTACAAGTTGACTCTGACCATGCCCAACACCATGAGTCTCGAGCGCCGCAAGCTGCTCAAGGCACTGGGCGCCAACCTGGTACTGACTGATGGTGCCAAGGGCATGAAAGGGGCCATCGAAAAGGCCGAGGAAATCCGCCAATCGGCGCCGGATAAATATCTGCTGCTGCAGCAGTTTGACAACCCGGCCAATCCTGAGATCCACGAAAAAACCACAGGTCCTGAGATCTGGAACGATACCGATGGTCAAATCGATGTATTTGTTGCCGGTGTCGGTACCGGCGGCACCATTACAGGGGTGAGCCGTTATATCAAGAACACTCAAGGCAAGGCGATCACTGCTGTGGCCGTTGAACCAGCCGACTCACCAGTGATCAGCCAGACTCTGGCGGGCCAACCTGTGCAGCCGGGTCCGCACAAGATCCAGGGCATAGGCGCCGGCTTTATTCCGGGTAACCTGGATCTGGAGCTGATTGACAAGGTAGAGCTGGTCACCAATGACGAAGCGATAGAGATGGCTCACAGGCTGATGAAAGAAGAAGGCATTTTGGTGGGGATCTCCTCCGGTGCCGCCGTCGTTGCCGCCAACCGCATCGCCGCTCTGCCAGAATTTGCAGACAAAAATATAGTGGTGATCCTGCCATCTGCCGCCGAGCGTTATCTGTCCTCGGCCCTGTTTGTCGGCCAATTCGGCGATCAGGAAAACGTGCAGTAAGTAAGCATAAACCGCAACTTGAAAGCCCTGTCTAATGACAGGGTTTTTTTATACCTCTAACGCTATCAGCCCAAACGCAGCGAACTGAAGACCCCCTTTTGATGCCACAATTCAAAGCAGCAGTAACCACATATTTGCCCTCTTGATCAAAGTTTTATGCAACTGGCCTGTACTTGACTTGGGCTTTGGGCCATAAAGGCTTTTTTGAACCTTTCCCACGGCTCCCTAGACAATGCCCTTTTTCAGTGAACCCGCCAAACTCAGTGCCTTCGAAGCCAAATTTGAAGCACAAAAAATCGCCTTCGCTCCGGTCAGTTTTCAGGTGACCCGCTGCCTGCTGCAGTTCGACATCCTCAAGCATATAGATGCCGCAGGCGATGAGGGCATTAGCCTTGAGATACTCAAAGAACAAACCGGGCTGACAGAATATGCTCTGGGCGTTCTGCTCGATATGGCGCTCTCCATGGGGCTAGTTTGGCACAAGGGAGACTATTACATCCTCGACAAGACAGGCTGGTTTCTGCTGCATGATGATATGGCCGCCACCAACCTCAATTTTATCCACGACATCTGTTACCAAGGCCTGTTTCATCTGCAACAGGCGCTGGAGCAAGGCTCTCCCGAGGGACTGAAAGTATTCGGCGATTGGCCCACTATTTACCCAGCCCTGAGCCAGTTACCGACAGAAGCGAAACACAGCTGGTTCGCCTTCGATCACTATTATTCAGATCATGCCTTTGACAGCCTGATGCCGCGCATATTTGCCAAAGGGCCGGCTCATTTGGTGGATATCGGTGGCAATACCGGCAAATGGGCCTTGAAATGTGCCGGCTACAACACACAGTGCCGGGTAACCATAATGGATCTTGCTCCCCAGCTTGAGCTGGCCGCCGAGGCAGCAAAAGCCGCAGGTTTGAGCGGGCGGATATCCGGCCTGGCGTGCGATCTGCTTGCCCCTGACGGCCCCTTTGTGACCGACGGCGATCTCTATTGGATGAGCCAATTCCTCGACTGTTTCAGCGAGGCACAAATCCTGGCCATCCTGCAGGCTTGTGCCAAAGCCATGCCGGCGACAGCCGAGCTCTGCATTCTGGAAACCTTCTGGGACAGGCAGCCCAATGCCGCCTCCGCCTACTGTGTCAATGCCACCTCGCTCTACTTCACAGCCATGGCCAATGGCAACAGTCGTATGTATCACTCCAAGGTACTGCTGAAACTACTGCAACAGGCAGGTTTCTATGTCGATGAAGATATCGATGACATAGGGCTTGGGCATACTCTGCTGCGCTGCAAGCTTAAATAAATTTGAATCAATGAATAATTTAATTTCAATTTTATTAATCAAAGGCCGGTTTTAGACTAGGACCATCAAATCGGAATCTAGAGGTCACAGTATGAAACTCGTTGCCACTACCACTGAAGAACTCAGCACTCGCGAGTCCAAATTCAGTAAAGCCGCCTTCAGGCGGCTGCCAAGCCCACTGGCCGGATTGGCGCTGGCTATCGCCAGCCTGGGCTGGGCCTGGGAAAACGTGTCAGCAGAATTTCCCGGCCTGGCATTGGGCGCAGCGATTGCCGGGATATTACTGTCTCTGCTGACAGTCAAATTCATTCTGCATCCTGAATTACTGAATGAAGAACTGCGCCACCCTGTGGTCGGCAGTGTGCTGCCCACCTTTGCCATGGCACTGATGGTGATCTCCAAAGCCGTAGGGATCCATCTTCCTTTGTGTGGCTTCCTGATCTGGTTGACGGCTATCGCCATTCACTGCTGTTTACTGGCGGCCTTTGTGCTGCATAGAGCAATGGACTTCAACCTGGAGCATATGGTGCCCAGTTGGTTTGTGCCCCCTATCGGCATGGTGGTGGCCGCCGTGACCTTTCCCGGCGCCGAAGCCGGCGAGGTAGGCGCCCAAATCGCTCACATCATTCTGATGTTCGGCTTGGTGAGTTACTTGGTGATGCTGCCTGTGATGCTATATCGCTTGATCTTTTGTAATCCGGTCGCGGATGCAGCCAAGCCGACCATAGCGATTCTGGCAGCACCGGCCAGCCTGTCTCTGGCCGGCTATCTGACCCTGACTCCAGAGCCTGAGCTTTGGTTGGTCGCCCTGCTGCTGAGTCTGGCCCTGCTGATGACCCTGGTCATCTATCTGGCCTTCCTGCACTTGCTGCGCCTCCCTTTCAGCCCTGGGTTTGCTGCCTACACCTTCCCCATGGTGATAGGAGCCACTGCCCTACTGAAAACAGCCGCCTGGTGCAACAGCCAACCCATGCTGCAATCGCTGCACCGGCCACTGGCGTTACTTGGAAATATTGAGCTTGTGATAGCCAGTGCTATTGTCGGCTTCGTCGCTATCAGTTACCTCAGACACTACCGCCCCTGGTCTCTGGGAAACTGAAATTCCCATACACAGAAACCCGCAAGAGCGTGACGCAAATCACGCTTTTGCGATTTATTGGATCTTCAATGGTCCATTGAAATCTACTCAAGCTCCTAGACAAAACAAATTCAACTCTTCACCACGAACAAGTTTAAACATTAATAAAACATTTAACTCCACATAAATTTACAGTAGAGAATAATTTACTAATTAATATGACTAATTAGTCAGCAAGATAGAGAGTCAGAACAAATAAACGCTGTACGTTATATTTATGATAACAAGATGAGTACATTTGGTTTCAGTATAATTTAATTACATCTGTATTATCCTTGTTGCACTTTTTATTTCACTAAGGTTATATTCCTGATACATCCGGAAACATTTTTTAATTAATTCGGATGAAAAAAATAAAAACACACATAAGTATCAGGGAGAAAATAATGCAAGCTAATTCTAAATTAGCCAAAGCAGTGCGCTTTGCGTTAATTGGTGGTGTTGCAACTGCAGCTTATTCCGCACCAGCATTGTCGGCAGAACAAGATCAGCAAACGGCTAATTCTGCCGTTGAGCGTATCTCTATCACTGGCTCACGTATCGTACGTGAAGGTGCCGTGGCCCCTACCCCGGTGACAGTAATTTCGGGTGAAGAACTTCTGTCTACCGGTGTTACCAACATAGGTGAAGCCCTCAACCAGTTGCCTGCTCTAGGTAACACCTATTCTCTCGCCAACTCTGGACGTTACATTGGTACTGCCGGAGCCAACCTGTTGGATCTGCGTACCATGGGTACCGACAGAACCTTGGTGCTGGTTAACGGTAAACGCCATGTTGCCAGCTCAGCGGGAAGCTCTTCGGTTGACGTAAACACGATTCCAAGTGCCTGGGTCGAAAAAGTGGAAGTCATTACGGGTGGTGCATCTGCTATTTATGGTGCAGATGCAGTAACAGGCGTAGTTAACTTCATTCTGAAAAAAGACATTGTCGGCTTGGATATTTCCGCTATCAAAGGTCGAGCCGATGACAGTGGTTTTGGTAAAGACAGAGTTTCGCTTTCTTACGGTACAGATATCAATGATGGTCGCGGTAATATCGCCTTCGCCGCAGAATACAGCGCTCAGGATAGACTCAGAGCGTTCGATCGTGATCAAACCAAAACCTCATTTACCAGTCTGAAAAATACCAACAGACCCAAGGATGCCGACGGTAACTATATCGATTCCAATGATCCGTCTGATCCAGACAAGTATTTCCTGCCAAACGGCGGACATTATAAGATCAGCAACGCCGGTACCTTCTTCCTGGATGGTTGGAAGACCTTCAATCCAGACGGGACTATCCGTGATGTCTACATCGGCCCTAAAGTTGATGGGAACTATTGTGTCGACTGTGACTTCACCAACTTGAGACAGTTTGAAGATCTGCAACCAGAATTCAAGCGTTATAACCTCAACCTGAAGAGCAATTATCAGCTGAATGACGATATGAACCTCTACTTTGAGGCCAAATATGTCAACAGTCAGGCCAGTGATTATGGTCAGCCTGCCTTCTTCTTTGGCAACAAGGTAAACACAATTAAGGTTGATAACCCTTATCTGGATCCCAACCTTGTTGCTCTGATGAAGAGCAACAAGGATGCGGACGGTAACCCTCAGCCACTGGATTCAATCGTCATCAACCGTTTCATGGCCGACCTGGGCCAACGTGTCGAGGACGACACCCGTGAAACCCAGCGCTACGTACTGGGTCTAGAAGGCGTCTTGGCTGATGACTGGGATTATGACCTGTACGCCATCTATGGCCAGACAGATCTGGAACGGGTGAACAAAAATAACCTCATCTATGCCAACTACCAAAATGCCCTCGATGCTGTCATGCTCGACGGTAACATAGTCTGTCGCAGCGAAACCGCCCGTGCTGAAGGTTGTGTGCCGGTCAACATTTTTGGTGCAGGTAACCCAAGCCAGGAAGCCATTGACTACATCAATACCACTTCTGTTGGCACCGCAGTGATCAAGCAAACCGTTTTGGGTGGCACTATCACCAATTCCGGGCTATTCGAACTGCCAGCCGGTTATGTAGGCCTGTCTACCGGTGTTGAGTACCGCAAAGAAGAGAGTGAGATCAAAGAGCCTGAGAATGCTGCAGGCACATTCTTCAACGCCTTGGGTGAAGACAAAGGTGATTTCGATGTCAAGGAAGTATTTGCCGAGGTATCAATACCTCTGCTGGCCGACTTGCCGCTGATCCGTCAGTTGGATATGGATCTGGCCGTACGGTTCGCCGATTACAGCACCATTGGCAATGCGACCACCTGGAAAGCCGGTCTGAGCTGGGAAATCAACGACGAGTTGAGAATGCGCAGTACCTATGCTGAAGCCATTCGAGCGCCTAATATCAGCGAGCTGTTTGGTGCCCCAAGTCAAACTTTCTTCCGGGTTGATGATTCATGCCGTATTGATAACCTCAATAACCTGGCCGATTCTTCCACTCGCCGCAAGAACTGTGCCGCGCTGGGTGTACCTACTGATTTCAATGATCAGTACGATGCCAAAAGCATAGAAGGCAAGAGCAGTGGTAACCGGGAACTGAAACCTGAAGAGTCCACCAGCTACACTGTAGGGCTTATCTATCAACCTGAGTTTATCGAAGGTCTATCTATGACACTCGATTACTGGAATATCAAGATTGATGATGCCATCAGTTCTATTGCGGCTCAGGACATCATAGATCGCTGCCTGGATTCGACCAGTGGTATAGATAACCAGTATTGCGCGCTGATCACCCGTGACCCATCTTCACACCAGATAACGTTGATTCAGAGTCACTCTCTGAACGTTGCAGCCTTGGAGGCCTCTGGTGTTGACCTGGATCTGGCTTATAAGACTGACATTCTGGGTGGTGATTTCAGTGCCAACCTGATTGCGACTCACCTGCTTAAGCGCCGGAACTTCTCCTTCCAGGATAATCCCAGCGATTACGAAGAATTGGCCGGCACTTTGGGATATGCAGATTGGCAGGCCAACCTGACCCTGAACTACAAGTATGAAAACTGGCTCAGCTACTGGCGTACCCGTTTCGTCAATGACGTCAGCTTGTACACAGATAAGGAACTGGCCCGCAACGCAAACCCAAGTTCAAACATGCAGTACGACGATTACTTCATCAGTGATGTCGCCGTGGGTTATCAGTTTGATTCCGGTATAACGCTTAAGTTCGGTATCGATAACCTGTTCGATAAAGACTTGCCTTATGGTACGACCGGTACCACAGCAGGTTCTGCAGCGTACGATAACGTCGGTCGCTTCTACTACACAAGTCTGAGCTATTCCTTCTAAGCTCATTTAAACTGAATATTATTCGGTAAATAAGCGGCGCATTTTGCGCCGCTTATTATTTATTCAACCAACCCCGCAAATGTTAATCAAATGTTTTTATCATGTTTTTAAATGTGGTTACTGATGTTTTTTAATAGTTTCAAAACATCTGATTACATCTTTATTACAATAAATAATCGGGTAACAAGCATTTAACCGCTTGTATTATTTGTATCTTAATGGTTACATTTTGTCGCCGAATTGTTCTATGCCGGCTCGAATAAATACAAAAAGACAAAATAAATATCATAAAAGGATATAAATGATGAATCTCAGTGTCAGCAAAGCTGTGCGCTTCGCCCTCTTTGGCGGCGCAGCAGCGGCCACTCTTAGCCTACCTGCAGTTCAAGCCAACGAAAACGAACAACTGGAGCGCATCGAAGTTACCGGTTCACGTATCAAGCGTACCGACATGGAATCGGCACTGCCGGTAACTGTGATGAGTTCTGAAGACATAGCCAAAACCGGCCTGACAGATGTTTCTGCGGTACTGGCACAAATGCCATATAACACTGCGGGCAGCTTCATCAGCGACGCCGGCAGCTCTGCCAGTAACCATGCCAGCTCGGGCATGCGTGGTCTGGGTTCAAACCGCACCCTGACCCTGATCAACGGCCGCCGTATCGCACCATCAGCCACTTTTGGTGCCGATGCAACCAACCTTAACCTGATCCCTATGGACGCCATCGAGCGCATTGAGATCCTTCGTGACGGCGCTTCTGCCATCTATGGTTCCGATGCCATTGGTGGTGTAATCAACATCATTCTGAAGAAGAACTATGACGGTCTTGGATTCGATCTGAAATACGCCAACCCGACTCAGGATGGCCGTGATGAAATGTCGGCGTCGATGACCTTCGGTAACACAGGCGATAAGAGCACCAGCCTGGTAATCATAGAGCACAAGAAGTTTGATCCTCTCAAGGGTGGTCAGCGTGATCATTTGACCGCCAACTGGGATGAGGCCTATGGCCGCAGCTCTCTGTATGCACCGGAAGGTACCTGGCGCCCTGTGGCTGCCCGCCCAGGCAAAAAAGAAGACGGAACCTTTGAAACGCCAACCTACACAGGTAACTATGTACCGGGTAAAGACTGTCCGGCCGATCAAATCGTTCAGAGCAAAGATGGTCCACGTTGTGGCTATAGCATGTATGAAGGCACCGATTACCTGCCGGATCAGACCAAAGACTCTTTGTTCAGTAACCTGACTTACAGAATTACCGACAACCTGGAATGGTTCGGTCAGGCGATTGTGATGCGTGACAAGTCCACGACTTCCTCTACCGCACTGTGGACCCCTAACCTGTACATAGCTGCCGACAACCCACTGAACCCAACTTATGGCACAGCCAACGCAAGCGAAGTACAGGCTTACCACCGTCTTACCGGTGTGGCCGATCGCAGCACGACGTTCAAGTCCGATGTGATTGACGTGGTTACCGGTCTGAACCTGGAGCTGGATGCCGGTTCACTGAACTGGTATGTACAGTACTCAGATCAGCAGGTAGACATAAGCACTGACTCCTATGTGTTTGAAGACAACCTGCAACAAGCCGTAGACGCCGGCCTGTACAACCCATTTGTTCTGGGCGGCAATGCGACTCAGGCAACCCTGGACAGCTTCCTGCACACCGCCACCCGTCAAGCTGACTCCAAGACCACAGCGACTGCCATTTCCTGGGCTGCGCTGGCTCCTATCGCACTGCCAGGCGGTGACATAGGTTATGCCGTGGGTGCCGAGTACCAGAAGATGGAATTCAGCGATCGCCGCGACGCGCAGCAAGCTGCCGGCAAAGTACTGGGTACTTACGGTGGTGACTCCGCCGGTGAGCGTAACTACAAGGCTGCCTTTGTTGAGCTGGAACTGCCGGTCACTGACGATCTGAACATCAAACTGGCCAGCCGTTATGACCAATACAGCCTGCCGGACGAAGGCCAGCTGTCCAGCTCTATCAACCTGCGTTACCAGTTGTTGGATAACCTGGTACTGCGCGCCTCTTACGGCCAGGGTTTCCGTGCTCCGTCACTGGATGATCTGCTGGGCGAAGCCGCTACCAGTTATGACAGAGTGATCGACACCAAAGGCTGTCAGATGCTGCCGGCTGACCAACGCGAAGGCGCTGATGTGTGTGAGTCAACTCAGTATCTGCGCAAGAGTTCAGGTAATCCGGAGCTGAAACCTGAAGAGTCTGATCAGTATGCCTTCGGTGCAGTGTGGAACATCACTGATGATATCTCTCTGGTTGTGGACTACTACAACATAGAGATCAGCAACCAGGTCAGCTACGTTGGTGCCCAGACTATTCTGGATCTGGAAGCCACGACCGGCCTCGGTGCGTACGATCCTAAATATGTCTATGTGAAGCGTGATACCGACGGCAAGATTGAAGAGATTGGCGCCGGCTACATCAACATGGACGGGGTACAAACCTCGGGTCTGGACGTCTCTTTCAGCTCGCGCTTCGAGCTGGGTAACTACGGCAACCTGAAGTTCGCACTGGAAGGCACCTATGCACTGGAATACACAGAGCAGGCCAGCCCGGTCGACCCACGTTACGACGTGCTGGGTACCAAGGGATATCCTGAGCTGCGTTTCAACTCCACCTTCAGCTATGAGTACGATGCCTTCAGCGCCTCGCTGATCGCCAAGTACATAGACTCCTATGCCGGTGAAACGCCACAGCAGCAAGCTGCCAACATCGACAAGCAGGACTTCGGTTCCTTCACCACTTGGGATCTGGCCATGAACTATGACTTTGACAAGTTCGGTAAAGTCACAGTCGGTGCCCGTAACCTGTTCGATGCCATGCCTGCGGTGAACTATGAGCTGTCCTACCCAGGTTATGACGCCGATACCCACAACATTATCGGTCGCGTAGTCTACGCGGGTTATCAGATCCGCTTCTGATAAACGCTTTAATAGCCAAAAGCGCAGTCATTGACTGCGCTTTTTTTTGTTTAATTCCATCCTCAACAATCAAGCATGGAGCTTCATTCCGCTTTGTCCTGTGTGGTAACCAAAACTTCCCGTACCGGCAACCATGCCTGACAGCCCAGCATGGCCAAGAGGGAAACCAGCAAGGCCGGTACCACAGGGTGAATATGAAGCGGCAAAGGCAAGGCCAGCCATTGCAGCATTCCATAACTCAGCAATCCGGAAATCATCGCGGCAAACACCGAGTTGCCAGTCAATGAAGGCCAGAATACCGCCGCCAATATTGGCCAGAGAAACACCGCCTGCAGCGCGCCGAAAGCCGCCAGATTGAGCCAGACTATCATGGCCGGCGGCTCCAGCGCCCAGTAACAGGCGAGCGCAGCAATCATCAACATGACAATGCGGCTCAAACGCAGCTGGCTTTGCGCCGAGGTTTGTGGCCTCACCTTAACCCAGGCATCCCGCACCAGACTGACCGCCGCCTGCAGCAACATGGAGTCCACCGACGACATCACGGCGGCGATGGGCGCCGCCAGCAACACCCCGGCCAAAAGTGGCGAAAACAGTCCGGAGATCAAGGTAGGCATGATTTCATCCGGTACCTGCAAATCGGGATAAAGTGCCCTGCCCATCAAACCGATAAGATGCGGTAACAGTGTCATCAAAACACTGATAAGGGTGCCCCAAATAATGCCTTTCTTGAGCGCCTGGGTATCTTTAACCGCCAATAAACGCACCACAGTATGTGGCAGCCCAAGCGTACCGAAACAGATAAGCACCCAAAACGACAGCATCATGGGCCAGCCCAGTTGCCCTTCATTGCCGTGGGGCTGCAACAAGGCCGGATCTTCGCTGGCCACCTTGGACATCAACTCTGTCATACCGCCATGGCCAAGCAGGGTGAAAAACAGCAGCAATAGCCCCAGTAGCATTACTATTCCCTGAAAGGCATCTGTGATGGTCACCGCCCTAAACCCACCGCTCAGGGTGTAAGCCAACACTGTCACCACAAACAGTGCCAGCCCCAGGCTGTAGTCGATACCGCTGACCCCGGCAAACAACCTGGCGCCACCGATAAACTGCACCGTTATCATGGCGATAAATCCAAGCACCAAGGAGCCCAGCGCCAACGTGCTGACTCCTTTATGTTCGAAGCGAGCGTCCAACCACTCAATTAAGGTGGCGTAAGGCGCCTTGGCCGCGAGGATCTTCGGCCCCAGCACTCCCAGGGTCAGCATGGCGACCGGCACCTGGATCAAGGCAAGCCAAACCCAGCCCAAACCTATCTTGTAGGCGGCGCCCGGACCACCGATAAAAGAGCTGGCGCTGGTATAGGTGGCCACCAGCGTCAAGGCCAACATGGGGCCATTGAGAAAACGGCCACCGATAAAAAAGCGCGCCGCCTTATCCTGATAGAGGCTGGCCTTGTCTTGTCTGGCGGCAATAAAGCGGGTCAACACCAGGCTGAGCAACAGATAAAGTAATACGGGGATAAGAGTGGTCACTCTTTATGCCCTCCCCGGCCAAACAGGTAGAAGAGTCCCATAATGAAAAACAGCGGGGTCAGGATACAGGACAGCCAAAACCACAATGGCAGGCCGTAATAGTCAGGTTTTGAGTCCCAGACACCCATATCGGTCAACAGGGGCCCCAGAGCCCACAAGAGGGCGTAAATCAGGGTAAGTATGATGGCCAGACGTGCCATGGATGACATAACGGCCTCCTTGGATTGCTCCTGGGGTTGGAGCGTGACAGCAAAAAGAAAGCGTTGATTCTAATCAACTCTTCCCCCGAGTGCCAAGGCATGACTCAAGTTACGCTTTGGTTGTGGGATAAAGTTATCACCCGGTTACCTGATGATATTCCGTTAACTTTTTGACTGCATGCCGAATTAACCATGACAGGACTCACAGCCCTGAGCCTGCTCCCGAACAGGTCACAACGGCCCAAAATTCAAGGCCTGGTTCAAACTTTGACACCGATTTGTGAAGCGGTACGAATAAGGATTTGCTTAAATAGACTGTCGGCGGATCCCCCAGTGTCGGCGCTATGGCATACAATTGTTAACCTGCTCGCAAAATTTAGCTTTTCCCTGTGGGTAAAGGCCGATATCAGATGCCGACAGCACGGCTCTGTGTTAATATTTTTGTGGTAAATTGGTAAGACCAATTTTAGAGTTCGATGCATAACGAGCGATTCTTTGAACAGACTTTCTCGGGGTAGCTAAAACCTCAACCTGGGCTCTGTAAGTAAAGAAGATGGAGATTGCGGCAACATGGGAGATGTAAACATTTCCAGTTTGCAACCATTCATCGCGAGCAACAGCACAGATTGGACTTTTATAACGTGTTACAAGCTTATGCTTGGGTCAAACACCAAATAGAAAGCACAGGCTGCGGTAGATAACGCTGCAAGATAATTAAGATTGTGGTGAATTGTTTCAAGACGGTTTTTCAGGCAAAAAAGGAATGGCGAAAGGTAGTTTAATTTCATAATTCAGATTATACGGCGATTAAATTGATCTGAATCACGTAATTTAATTACATTCTGCTTATAGTTAACGAATTCGATGGCTCAAGGGTCATCACACAGAACAAGCGATAAATGAATTTCATAACCTAAACCGGTGGCCAGCCACCAAATGAGCGAAAGAAGGCAGCTATGAACAACAGTCCTAGCCCATTTGATGCATCAACCCCTGCCAATACTGCGCAGAAGGTCGAGGATGCGGCCGTCGTCAAAATCGGCCGCGATACCCAGTCGACCCTGTTGCTGGCCATGACTGCGGGGGTGTTTATTGGCCTCGCGTTTATCTTCTATGTTGTCGCCACTGCCGGTGGCAGCGCCCTTCCCTACGGTCTCAACAAACTCATCGGTGGCCTGTGCTTCAGCCTGGGCCTGATGTTGGTGGTGGTTCTGGGCGGCGAACTCTTCACCTCTACTGTATTAACCATTACTGCCAGAGCCAGCAAACGAGTCACCACCAAGGCCTTACTGCGCAACTGGGGGCTGGTCTATCTGGGCAACTTTATCGGCGCCATGCTACTGGTAGGTCTGATGATCACCGCCAAACACTATGATGCCGGCCACGGTTTGATAGGCCTTGGTTATATGAAGACAGCTCAGGCCAAACTGCACCATGACTTTTTCCAGGCCATCGCCCTCGGGATCATGTGTAACATCATGGTGTGTCTGGCGGTATGGATGGCCTATGCCAGTCGCTCGGTCACTGACAAGCTGCTGGCCGTGGTGTTGCCGGTTGCCATGTTTGTCGCCGCAGGTTTTGAGCACTGCATTGCCAACATGTTCCTTATTCCCATGGCCATTATCAGCAAAAATATGGCCGGCACTGAATTCTGGACAAGCGCCGGGGTCAGCCCCGAGCAGTTTGCCGATCTCACATGGAGCCAATTCGTGTTCCATAATCTGGTTCCCGTCACTCTGGGTAATATCGTGGGGGGAGCTTTATTTGTAGGGTTGACTTACTGGTTTGTGTATCGCCGTCCCTTGCTGGCCAAGCAAGGCAGCGAGGCCAGCAAGTAACTTTATCTCAACTAGAAGGTATGAGTACTATGACCGAGAAAACTGAGCTGTTTGCAAGCGCATGGGAAGGCTTTGTTCCCGGCGATTGGAAGACCGAAGTCAATGTACGTGACTTTATCCAGAAGAACTACACCCCCTATGAAGGTGATGAGTCTTTCCTGGCTGGCCCCACCACTGCGACCACAGCCCTGTGGGACAAAGTCATGGAAGGCATCAAGCAGGAAAACCGCACCCACGCTCCGGTCGACTTTGATACAGACAAAGTCTCTACCATAGATTCCCATGATGCCGGCTACATCAATCAGGAACTGGAAACCATCGTTGGTTTGCAGACTGATGCGCCACTCAAACGCGCCATGCTGCCCAACGGTGGTATCCGCATGGTTGAAGGCTCCTGCGCCGCCTATGATCGCGAGCTGGATCCTGAAATCAAATATGTCTACTCCGAACTGCGTAAGACCCATAACCAGGGTGTGTTCGATGTTTACACTCCGGAAATTCTCGCTTGCCGTAAGTCAGGTGTACTGACAGGTTTGCCCGATGCCTACGGTCGTGGCCGTATCATTGGTGACTACCGTCGCGTAGCCCTCTACGGTATCGACTACCTGATGAAGGACAAGGTTGCACAGTTCACTTCACTGCAGGCTCAGATGGAAGCCGGTGAAGATCTGAGCAACGTTATCCAGTTGCGTGAAGAGATTGCCGAGCAGCACAGAGCGCTGGGCAAGATGAAGAAGATGGCAGCCAAATACGGTTATGACATCTCCGGCCCTGCCAAGAATGCCAAAGAAGCCATCCAATGGACCTACTTCGGCTATCTGGCCGCGGTGAAGAGCCAAAACGGCGCCGCCATGTCTCTGGGTCGTACTTCAACCTTCATCGACGTTTATATCGAACGCGATCTGAAAAACGGCGTGCTCACCGAAGAGCAGGCTCAGGAAATGATCGACCATTTCGTGATGAAACTGCGTATGGTGCGCTTCCTGCGTACTCCTGAATACGATGAGCTGTTCTCCGGCGACCCAATCTGGGCTACCGAATCTATCGGTGGTATGGGTCTGGACGGTCGTCCACTGGTGAGCAAGACCAGCTTCCGCTTCCTGCACACCCTATACAACATGGGTCCAAGCCCAGAGCCAAACATCACTGTGCTTTGGTCTGAGCAGCTGCCTCAGCCATTCAAGAAATACTGCGCCAAAGTGTCTATCGACACCAGCTCCATCCAGTATGAAAACGATGACCTGATGCGCCCTGACTTCGAGTCTGATGACTACGCCATCGCCTGCTGCGTGAGCCCCATGGTTGTGGGCAAGCACATGCAGTTCTTCGGTGCCCGTGCCAACTTGGCCAAGACCATGCTGTACGCCATCAACGGCGGTGTGGATGAAAAGCTGAAAATTCAGGTCGCTCCGAAGGCAGATCCTATCACAGACGAAGTGCTCAACTATGATGACGTCATGAGCCGCCTCGACGGTCTAATGGACTGGTTAGCAACTCAGTATGTCACTGCGCTGAACACCATCCACTACATGCACGACAAGTACTCTTACGAAGCCGCGCTGATGGCGCTGCACGACAGAGACGTACGTCGCACCATGGCCTGTGGTATCGCCGGTCTGTCTATTGCTGCCGACTCCCTGTCTGCCATCAAGTATGCCAAGGTGAAACCGGTTCGCGATGAAAACGGTATTGCCGTAGACTTCGAAATCGAGGGTGATTATCCCAAGTTCGGTAACAACGACGCCCGTGTTGACGACATCGCCTGTATGCTGGTTGAAGGCTTTATGGCCAAAATTCGTGACAAGAAGATGTACCGCAACGCCATCCCAACCCAGTCAATCCTGACCATTACTTCCAACGTGGTGTATGGTAAGAAGACAGGTAATACTCCGGATGGTCGCCGCGCCGGTGCACCATTTGCCCCGGGTGCCAACCCAATGCACGGCCGTGACGAAAAAGGCGCTATCGCTTCACTGACCTCAGTAGCCAAGCTGCCCTTCGCTCACGCTCAGGACGGTATCTCTTACACCTTCTCCATTGTGCCCAATGCACTGGGTAAAGATGAAGATGCCCGCCGCACCAACCTGGCCGCGCTGATGGATGGATACTTCTCCCACAAGCCAGGCCATGAAGGTGGTCAGCACCTGAACGTCAACGTGATGAACCGTGAAATGCTGGAAGATGCTGTCGTCAACCCTGACAAGTATCCACAGCTGACCATACGTGTTTCAGGCTATGCAGTGCGCTTCAACTCACTGACCCCTGAGCAGCAGCAAGACGTGATTACCCGTACTTTCACCAAAGCACTGTAATCCGCGTTTGAAACCAGGCTGCAGCGGCCGCCGCTGCAGCCATTCCAAGGAGAGCACATGACAGTAAAAGGACGGATCCACTCGGTGGAATCCTTTGGCACAGTAGATGGTCCCGGCATTCGCTTTATCGCCTTTATGCAGGGTTGCCTGATGCGCTGTAAATACTGTCACAATCGCGACACCTGGGATCTGGATGGCGGCAAGGAAGTGACGGTCGCGGAGCTGATGGAACAGATAGTCAGCTACCGACCTTTTTTAGAAGCCAGCTGTGGTGGCGTGACCGCCAGCGGTGGTGAAGCTGTGTTACAGGCTGAATTCGTTGCCGAGCTATTCAAGGCCTGCAAGGCCGAAGGCATTCACACCTGTTTGGACACCAACGGCTTTGTCCGTAAATACACCGAAGTGATCGACCAGTTGCTGGACAACACAGATCTGGTACTACTGGACATCAAACAGATGGATGATGCCAAGCATATAGATCTCACCAAGGTCAGCAACCAGCGAACATTGCAGTTTGCCGAATATCTGGCAAAACGAGGCCAGAAAACCTGGATCCGTTACGTGGTTGTCGGAGGCTATACAGACGATGAAGCCTCTGCCGAAAAACTGGCTGAATTTATCAAGCCAATGACCAATGTGGAAAAAGTGGAATTACTGCCCTACCACGAACTGGGCAAACACAAGTGGGAAGCCATGGGGGAGCACTATGAACTCGACGGCGTATCGCCGCCGGATCGCGAAACCATGGAGCGAATAAAGGCTATATTTATCCAGAAAGGGATCAATGCCGGTTACTGATTCAGAGCTCTTCCCAAAATCCGGCATCGAGACGTTCAAAGGCCAATTTAAGGATCTGCGCCATATCCATATAGCAGGCCTTGGCCCCTAAAGGGCGACTGCTCACCCCAAGCCCGGAAAGCTTGGCATTGAGTTGATTTCCCCAATCGAGCAAGGACAGCGGCAAGGGATGGCGAGCACGCCAACCCAGCCACAGATAGCCCTGCAAAGGCAGGCTGAGAAAGAACAGAAAGATAGCTATGGCCTGGGGAAGATAGTCCCAACCATAGAAATAGAGTGGCGCGGCAGCCGATAGCATGGCCAACACAGGCATCAACTGCAACGCCAACTGAGTGGCACGAATAACGCGAAACTCAGGAAAAAAGAAACCCAGTTGTCTGACCATGGGCCAGGTCTTCATATAACGATGACCTTCCCTCACGGTTTTGAGAAAGTTAAGGCTCAATCAAGGCACCTGAAACAAGCATAATATTGCTTTTACCTTAGCACAGTTCCCTATTCGGCCCCAACAACGGCTTGACGGCAGGAACGCAGTGAAACAGGTTACAGGCGAGTCCAGTTCACCCGTAACTCATTAATTAAAAACGGCGAAAGGTTTTTAACATGTCTAAAAAACTGGTATTGGTTCTAAATTGCGGCAGTTCTTCTTTGAAATTTGCAGTCATGGATGCACTCACGGGCGATGATCAGATCTCAGGTCTGGCCGAGTGCTTTGGTCTGGAAAACTCCCGCATCAAATGGAAACACAATGGCGAAAAGCATGAAGCCGCACTGGGCGCATTTACCGCGCACCGTGAAGCCGTGGAATTTATTGTAAACCAGATCCTGGCTCCCCTGCCTGAACTGGCGTCACAGATCCTAGCGGTGGGTCACCGTATCGTGCATGGCGGCGAAAAATTCACCCGCTCGGTTATCATTGACGACCAGGTGATCAAAGGTATCGAAGACTGTGCCTCACTGGCACCGCTGCACAATCCGGCGCACCTGATAGGTATTCGCGCTGCCATGGCCTCGTTCCCAAGCCTGCCTCAGGTTGCCGTGTTTGACACCGCCTTCCACCAGAGTATGCCTGAGCACGCCTTTGTCTATGCCCTGCCCTACAAGCTTTACCGTGAGCATGGCATTCGTCGTTACGGCATGCACGGCACCAGCCATCTGTTTGTCAGCCGTGAAGCGGCCAAGGTGCTGGGTAAAGAGCTGGCCGACACCAATGTAATCTGTGCTCACCTGGGCAACGGTGCTTCGGTCACGGCGGTTAAAGGCGGCAAGAGCATGGATACTTCCATGGGCCTGACACCACTGGAAGGCTTGGTGATGGGAACCCGCTGCGGCGATATCGACCCCTCCATCATCTATCATCTGGTGCACCAACTGGGTTACACCCTGGAGGAGGTCAACAACCTGCTGAACAAGCAGAGCGGCCTTTTGGGGATCAGCGAACTGACCAATGATTGCCGTGGTATTGAGGAAGGATACGCCGAAGGTCATAAAGGTGCCACACTGGCACTGGAAATCTTCTGCTATCGTCTGGCAAAATATATCGCCTCCTACACTGTGCCATTGGGCCGTCTGGATGCCGTGGTCTTTACCGGCGGCATAGGTGAAAACTCCGACATTATCCGCAAGAAAGTGCTGGAACTACTGTCCATCTTCAACTTCCAGGTCGATGATGAACGCAACCTGGCCGCCCGCTTCGGCAATGGCGGAATTATCACTAAAGATGAAGGCACTCTGGCCATGGTCATTCCCACCAATGAAGAGTGGGTTATCGCCGAAGACGCTATTAGTTTGATAGAAGAATAATATGACCAATCAGCCGCCTGGTTAGCCTGGCGGCTTTCATGTTTTTTGACTTTACAAGATTCACCGGAAAACCATCGACTCCGAAGAGGTTTTTATGTCCCGTAACATTATGTTGATCCCCATAGGCACTGGCGTCGGTCTGACGTCTATCAGCCTGGGGATGGTTCGTGCATTGGAACGCCACGGCGTTAAAGTGCAATTCTTTAAACCCATTTCCCAGTTGCGCCCGCAGGATCACGGCCCTGAGCGCTCAACCACCATCCTCAGCAAGTCCCCCACGGTCAACCCGCTTGAGCCGTTTGAAATGGCCCACGCCGAAGCGCTGATCCGCGCCGATCAGACGGATGTGCTGATGGAGCAAATCATCGCCCGCGCCAGTGAAATTGCCGATAACACTGAAACCCTGATCATCGAAGGCCTGGTGCACACCCGTAGCCATCCGTTTGCCGATGATGTCAATTATGCCATTGCCAAGGCGCTCGACGCCGATGTGATCTTTGTGGCAACCCCAGGCAACGATAGCCCGACCGGGCTGATGAACCGCCTCGAAATCGCCTTTAACTCTTGGGGCGGCAACAAGAACAAACGTCTTATCGGTGCCATCATCAACAAGATTGGCGCGCCGGTGGACGACGAAGGCCGTGCCCGTCCGGATCTGTCTGAAGTATTCGACCATCAGGACGTTCAGCGCAGCGATACTGCCGGTATGTTCCAGTTGCCGGGCAAGAGCCCACTGAGGATCCTCGGCAGCGTGCCTTACAACCTGGATCTGGTGTCCCCCAGAGCATCCGACTTGGCCAAGCACCTGCGTGCCCGCATCATCAATGCCGGTGAGATGAACACTCGCCGTCTGCGCAAGGTAACCTTCTGTGCCCGCTCTATTCCCAACATGGTGCAGCACATTAAGACAGACTCGCTGCTGGTCACCTCTGGCGATCGCTCCGATGTTATCGTATCTGCCTGTCTGGCAGCGATGAACGGCGTCAAGATTGGTGCCTTGCTGCTGAGCGGCGGTTATGAACCTGAGCCTGAGATCATGGCCTTGTGTGAACAGGCCTTTGAAACCGGCCTGCCTGTGTTCCTTATCGATACCAATACCTGGCAAACCTCGCTCAATATTCAACGCTTTGACCACGAAGTACCTGTGGACGATGCAGTGCGTATTGAACTGGTACAGGAATATGTTGCCGGTCATATCGATCAGAGCTGGATTGAAAGCGTCACCGAGAACTCGCCCCGCGAGCACCGCCTGTCGCCACCGGCTTTCCGCTACAAACTTACCGAGCTGGCCCGCGCCGCCCGTAAGACCGTGGTGCTGCCTGAAGGCGATGAGCCGCGCACCATCAAAGCCGCCGCCATCTGCGCCGAGCGCGGTATTGCCCGCTGTGTACTGCTAGGCAAACGCGACGAGATTCTGCGTATCGCAGCCCAGCAGGATGTCATTCTGGGAGAGGATGTCGAGATTATCGATCCCGATGAAGTGCGTGAGCGCTATGTCGAACCTATGCTGGATCTTCGCCGCCACAAGGGCCTGACCGAAGTGGTTGCCCGTGAGCAGTTGGAAGACAACATGGTGCTGGGCACCATGATGCTGGCCCAGAATGAAGTGGACGGTATCGTTTCCGGTGCAGTCAACACCACGGCCAACACCATTCGTCCACCACTGCAGCTGATTAAGACAGCGCCCGGCTCCAGCCTGGTCTCTTCCATCTTCTTCATGCTGATGCCGGATCAAGTGCTGGTATATGGTGATTGCGCCATCAACCCGGATCCCAATGCCGAGCAGTTGGCCGATATCGCCATCCAATCGGCCGAGTCGGCCAAAGCCTTCGGCATTGAACCCAGAGTCGCGATGATCAGCTACTCTACCGGTGACTCAGGGACAGGCTCGGATGTGGATAAGGTGCGCGAAGCCACCCGGATTGCCAAAGAGAAGCGTCCGGATCTGGTGATTGACGGCCCACTGCAGTACGACGCCGCAGTAATGCCCAACGTGGCTCGCTCCAAGGCGCCGGACAGCCCGGTTGCCGGTAAGGCGACTGTGTTTGTATTCCCGGATCTCAACACGGGTAACACCACTTATAAGGCGGTTCAACGAAGCGCCGATCTGATCAGCATAGGCCCTATGCTGCAAGGTATGCGTAAGCCGGTGAACGATCTCTCCCGTGGCGCCTTGGTGGATGACATAGTCTACACCATCGCCCTGACCGCTATTCAGGCCACTCAGAGTAATTAATGGCCAGATAGCCAATTCAAGAAAAGCGTCTGCTCCGGCAGGCGCTTTTTTGTGGTCTATTTCACATAGGAGTGTACTCACTCAGCGAGCATCAAAAGCCGGGGAACAGATTGGGTAATGAAAGGTTTATCAGGATAAATCGATGCCGGCCTGCGCACCTGCGCGTCTTTTCAACCTACCCTTTGGAGCTGGCAGCTCAAACCTCTATAAGAACTGATATTGGATACTGACTGCGGCTTTTATCAGCAAAAGCTGTACAAAATCAACGCAAAGGATCCTTTACGCCAGTTATGATTCAGTCAGGAATGAGTCATTAGGAAAGAAACGGATAGGGAAAAGTGCCAAGCGTCAAAAAATAACCAGCGACAATTTAACGACGATATCAATCGCTTAGGAAGTATCTATCGAGTCTTCAACACTCTTGTCCACAGATTCTGTGGATAAGAATCTCTGCGCTATCCTCTTTATATGCCACAGGATCGCCGATCCCGTCAAGCGTGCGGCATCGGCTTGCGATCAATACTAAAAAAACCGATACTGTTTGGCACCAATCATCAGGGTCAACACTATGAGATATTTACTTTTTCTTTGTCTGCTAGGCCTATTTGGCTGCAATGATGACCCGAGTAAAGCCACCATAGATAGCCCGGAACAAGTCGCCCTGGGATTCTTTCAGGCCATCTACGTAGATAAGGATGTCGAGAAGGCAACCCATTATGTCGATGATCCGATGAAGGAGGTGCTGAAAAGTTACTATATCGCCGCCTCTGTACAGCGCCATATGCTCAATCTACAGATGACAGATGTCACCCTGGAGATTGAAGAGATAGATATCGACTTCTTTCGCAAGTTCACCGATGACGTGACTGTCGTGGTCAAATTTACCGGCCGTAGAGGTGGCCGCCCCTGGGTCGATGACAGAACCATTCGCCTGCATAAACGGGGCCGGGCCTGGGTGATAGTGGAAATTCTCCCGGAAACCGGCAAGATCAACTCAGGTTCCCTGTAATAATTGTGCACTGACCCACGCAAGGGCCGAAGAGGTTTATCCCTCAAAGCCCGCCGTGCTAAACTCACAGGCAATTTTCACTCAGTCTGATTACTATGAAACAACTGTTGGATTTCCTGCCGCTGGTCATCTTCTTTGCCGTTTATAAGTTTTACGATATCTATGTCGCCAGTGGCGCCTTGATAGCCGCAACGGCGCTGCAACTCGTGGTGACCTACCTGCTGTACCGCAAGCTTGAGAAAATGCATCTCATCACCTTTGCCATGGTGGCCGTATTCGGTACCCTGACCTTGGTGTTTCACGACGATGCCTTTATCAAATGGAAAGTCACCATAGTCTATGCCCTGTTCGCCTTGGGTCTGGGTGTCAGCCAATTGCTGAATAAGCCTGTACTCAAGGGCATGCTGGGGCAGGAACTCAAGGTCGCCGACAAGATATGGGCCAGAGTCACCTGGTACTGGGTCAGTTTCTTTATTATCTGCGGCCTTATCAATATCTATGTCGCCTTCAGTCTGAGTCAGGAAACCTGGGTCAACTTCAAGGTCTTTGGCTTGACCGCAGTGACGCTGCTGAACACCATAGCAACCGTGGTTTATCTCTTTAAACACATCCCCGAAGAGCAACGCAAGGAACTCAAATAATGTGGTATATGATCTCATCCCAAGATGTTGAAAACAGCCTGGAAAAACGTCTTGCCGCTCGTCCGGCCCATCTACAGCGCCTGCAATTGCTGGCCGATGAAGGACGATTGATGCTGGCCGGTCCACATCCCGCCGTGGACAGTGAAAACCCGGGGGACGCCGGATTCAGCGGCTCTTTGGTGGTGGCCGAGTTTGAGTCGCTGGAAGCCGCCCAGGCCTGGGCCAATGCCGATCCTTATGTTGCCGCCGGCGTTTATCTGAGTGTTATCGTTAAACCCTTCAAACGAGTGCTGCCCTGATGAAAATCGTTTCCTTCAATATCAACGGACTGAGAGCTCGTCTGCATCAACTGCAACAGTTGATAGACAGTCACCAGCCGGACATCATAGGGCTGCAGGAAACCAAGGTGCACGACGAAGCCTTCCCTCTGGCCGAAGTGGAGGCCATGGGGTATCAGGTACATTTCCACGGTGGCAAAGCCCACTATGGCGTGGCTCTGTTATCCAAACAGGCCCCCATTGAGGTTCAAAGAGGCTTTCCCACCGACGATGAAGATGCCCAGCGCCGGCTTATCGCCGGAAAGTTCATTCAGGACAACGGCCGGGTGCTGACAGTGATCAACGGCTACTTCCCCCAGGGGGAGAATATCAATCACGAGACCAAGTACCCGGCCAAGCGTAAGTTTTACGCCGATCTGATGCAGTATCTGCAAAACTCATTCAGCCCGGATCAGGATATTGCCATCATAGGGGATATCAATATTTCGCCGCTGGATCTGGATATCGGCATCGGCGATGCCAATGCCAAACGTTGGCTGAAGACAGGTAAATGCAGCTTCCAGCCGGAAGAGCGTGAATGGTTGCAAACCCTGCTGGATTGGGGTTTAGTGGATACTTTCCGCCAGTTGCATCCACAGCGCAGCGAACGCTACTCCTGGTTTGATTATCGCAGCCGTGGCTTTGATGATAACCGCGGCCTGCGTATCGATGTGATCCTGGCAACCGAGTCGCTGGCAAGCCGTTTGAGTGAGGCCGATGTGGATTACGCGCTTCGCGGCATCGACAAACCCTCGGATCACGCGCCTATCTGGAGCTGTTTTCGCTGACATTGTCGTTAATGCTTGACGCTGACCACAGCAAGCGGCACGCCTGAAGCAAAAAACAAAGCTCAGGAAACGCTATAACGCAAAACGCCGACATCTGATGATGCCGGCGTTTTTTTATGGCTCAGCTGTCTAGCAGTTCAACTGGTTTTATACTGTGCCAACAGCCGGGTCAGAGCGGCAGAAGCCTGGGCCAGTTTTTGACTCAGCTCTATCGCCCTTTCGCTGGCCTGGCGCATCTGATCCGAGTGGCTGCGGATATCGCCAAGCTGCGAGCTGATCTCCCGGGCCGACACGCTTTGCTCTTCGGCCGAGGCAGCGATTTGGCTGCTGCGATCAAATACCGCATCCACTGAGCCACGCATCCCCTCAACATCTGTACCCACCTGAATGATCGCCTGGCGGCTTTCGTCGGCCTGCGACACTATCGCCTCGGTCAACTGAGACAAATTACGGCTGCCCGCCTGCAAACCCTCAATCATACGTTGAATTTCCACTGTCGCTTCCTGGGTTCGCCCCGCCAGGGTCCGCACCTCGTCGGCAACCACGGCAAAGCCGCGCCCCTGTTCTCCGGCTCTGGCAGCCTCGATGGCGGCATTGAGCGCCAGCAGATTGGTCTGCTCGGAAATACCATCAATAGTGGTCACCACGGCGCCAATCTCGGTGGCATCCCGCGAAAGTTGCGATACCGAAGAGAAAGCCTCGGCAATCCGGCCCGACAACTCACCTATACTGGCAACTGTTTCTGCTATGTGTCTGGCGCCCTGTCCCATCTGAGAGGCATTGTCCCGGGTCTGGGAAGAGGTTTCGGCGGCGTTGTGGGACACTTCGGTAATGGCATTGCTCATCTGCTCCATCGCCGTGGCCACAGTATCGAGAAACTGCCACTGAATTTTGCCCATCTCATCACCGGCGGCGGCTTGCTCGGCAAATTCGGAAGCCGCCATCGACAAGGTTTCGGCATTGCTGCTGATGGCGGTGACCATTTCGCTCATGTTATCGGCGCAGCGATCAATCTCGCGGGCTATCAGGCTGAAATCATCTGTGCCGAAGAAATTGAGCCTGAAGCTCAAATCGCCGTCAGCCAGGCGTTTGATTGCCATATACATATCCCAGAGCCCGCCGCCGAGAGAGGTGGAGATCCAATAGCTGAGTTGAAACAATGGCAACAGCCCGACAAAAGCCCACAGCAGCAACCAGTTTGCCCGGCTGAGCATCTCTTGCTCCGGCAGTGTTAAGCTGTCACCGAGCCAGTAGTTGCCGTCACGGCTACTGAGCATGACTTTCACCTCGGCGCGCGGTTCATTGCGGCTAAGGCCTTGCTGCTGTAGCCAAAGATCGCGCCCCTGCTTGGGCGCCAGCTGGAGCAGGGTCTCGGCTTTGGCTTTTAAACGCGCCTCAGCGCCCTGGGTTACACTGGCATCCAACTGCCACCAGTTGGCCAGTGCGATAGCGGCGGTTATGGCGGTAACCAGCGAACACACAAGCCAGAATTTACCGTTGAGACTGAACTTAATCAGCATGGCATCAACTTTTCTAAACTGGATCTGCTTCATCAGTGCTCCTCAGCGCGAAGCTAAAAGCCGGGACAGGACCCTGGCAGTATAATCTATTACTCCACCACCCTTTCGACCGGCAGAGGTTTTGTTTGAGTTTGACGACTGCGGCTGGTTTGGCAATAGCCCATGAGATCGGTCAAGCGACTCATGGCATAACCGAATACGGCACCAATCAGCAGCGGCGGCATAATAGCCGCAATATCCGCCGACATGGCAAAGGTGATGCAACAACCAATAAAGGCACCGGGAATAAAGTTAAGTTTACCGAAGCAGGCCTGCAGGCACATGGCACTGGTGGCTATGCCGGTGAAGATCCAGCCGAATACCGGCGAGACAAAGAAGCTGCTGCCGCTGATGATAAGCCAGGCCCAGAATACTCCCGATGTATTGGTGCACCAGGCCTGAAGCAAACCGGCGAACCCACTGCGTCCTTGAGCAAAGAAAGTACTGCACCCCAGAAACCCTATCCAGGTGATCAGACCAAAGGTGTCGGCAACCCCACACCATACAGTGGCCAAGAGGCCGGCAGATATTGCTGCATGCCAACGCTGTTGCATAGGAGTATCTCCACAAAATGTAACTATTGGTTAAATTACCCCGTTTTTGATAACAAAAACCGGATCTACACCAAAAAAGGGCCTATTAATGCCGAGACCTGGCTCACTTTGCAAACATTTAGTAGTAAAAAAACAATAATGGAGTGAATTTCAGCCAAATAAAAACCCGGGCATGCCCGGGTCAGTTGCAACTGGAATAGCCTCAATCGGCCAGTAGCTGATCGGCAACGAAAGGGTTGTTTCGCCGCTCTTCACCAAAGCTCGACATAGGGCCGTGGCCGGGAATGAAGTTGACCTGCTCGCCCAAGGGCCAGAGTTTGTAACGAATGGAGTCAATCAACTGCTGATAGTTGGAGCCGGGAAAGTCAGTACGGCCTATAGAGCCACGAAAGAGGACATCTCCCACCCAGGCCAGGTTCTCTTCGCGGTCAAAGAAGATCACATGCCCGGGTGTATGCCCCGGACAGTGAAACACCTGCAATGCCTGCTCTCCCAATGTAACCTCTTCACCATCTTCGAGATAACGGTCTGCCTCGAAGGCTTCACAGGCCGGGAAACCAAAGTTCTGGCTTTGGCGTGGCAGGTTCTCCAGCCAGAATTTATCGTCGATATGCGGGCCAATAATCTGCACGCCACACTCGGTGGCCAAAGCCTTGGCGGCACCGACATGATCTATGTGTCCGTGAGTCAAAAGAATATATTGCAACTGCAGGCCGTGCTGCGCCAGGGCATCCATGATGCGCTCATGGTTACCGCCTGGATCTATCACAGCGGCTTTGCCACTCTTCTCACACCAGATGAGGCTGCAATTCTGCTGGAAAGGGGTCACTGGGATGATCTGGTATTTCATTACACACACTCGCAGGCTGTTATCGTTCCATGATCGATAGATCGTCTCGATGCATGATCCACCAACCCGGCAACAGAAAAATTGATCCCGGGCAGGAAAGCGACAGATAAGCGGCTTTTCTGGCGCCGGTTTGCAGCGCAGGGATTTTTGTATACAATTTTGAGCCATCCAACCTTCAAGCCCAAGGCCCTACATGATAACAGACAGCCGTCTTGCTGGCATCCTGAGCCGCAAACACTTCTTCTCTCTGCCACTGGATTATCAGCATCCCACCGGGGAACAACTGCAAATTTTTGCCAGGGAGCTTATCGGCACCCAGGATAACGCCGCGACCCTGCCACTCCTGGTGTTCTTTCAGGGTGGCCCGGGCTTTGGTGCTGCCCGCCCCCTTACCAATGGCGGCTGGATTAAAAGAGCGCTCAAGGAGTATAGGGTACTCTTGCTGGATCAGCGTGGTACTGGTCTTTCAAGCCCGGTCAGCTTCAAGACACTGGACGGCATGACGCCTGACGAACAGGCTGAGCACCTGAGCCATCTTCGCGCCGACAACATCATCCGCGATGCCGAGGCGATTCGGGCGCAACTGAGCCCTGATACTCCCTGGAGCATTCTCGGTCAGAGTTTCGGTGGCTTTTGCGTACTCAGATATCTGAGCGCCGCGCCGCAAGGGCTCAAGGAAGCCTTTATTACCGGCGGTATCCCTTCCCTTGATCGCCCCGCTGCCGAGGTTTACCGGGCAACTTATCAACGCCTGCTGGCCAAAAATCAGGATTTCTTTACCCGCTTCAAAGATGCCAAAGCCCTATTGGCCGAGCTAAGAGGCTTTATCAATAGCCATGAGGCGCGCCTGGCCACAGGAGAACGGCTGACCCAGGAAATGCTGCAACTTTTGGGTGTCAACTTAGGCATGGAGCAAGGGCCGGAGGCGGTCTACTATCTGCTGGAGCAAGCCTTGATAGATACCCCAAGTGGCAAGGCGCTCAATCCCCTGTTTGAGGCGCAGTTCTGCCAAATGCTGGATTACAATACCAACCCGCTGTTTGCCATCATGCACGAGTCCATCTACTGCCAGCAGCAAGCCGCAAACTGGGCCGCCCACAGGGTGCGGGGCGAATATCCGGCTTTTGCCCCGGACGCCGAAGAGCTGCTTTTCAGCGGTGAGATGATTTACCCCTGGATGTTCGAACAGTTTGCCAACCTCAAGCCGCTGAAAGCCTGCGCCGAATTGCTGGCCGCCAAAGCCGATTGGCCTTCACTCTATGACCCGAACATTCTTGCCAATAACCGTGTACCTGTCGCCGCTGCCATCTACAGCGAAGATATGTATGTCGAGCAGGCCTACAGCCTGGAAACCGCCGCCAGAGTCGGCAACCTCAAGTATTGGTTGACCTCTGAATATGAGCACAATGGCATACGCATGGATGGTGAGCGGATCCTCGATAAGCTGATTGCGCTCAATCGCGGCCAGGCGCTCAGGTGAATTCAGCTTGGGTTAATTTTAAAAGCGCACACTGAACTTGGTTCCACATCCATTGACGCTTTGCTTAAACGCTTGTTTCGGTGTCGTCCCGGTCTGCCCTTTTTGGCAGACCTTTTTTTATCCAAAAAAAACCGCAGCCAAGGCTGCGGTGGAAATAACGGACTGGGTCCAATCCAAAGAATACAGGGAGACTCGAACCGCCGACTTAGCGCTTCATTGCTGGATAGGTGAACTCATGGCACTGATTGCAATAAACCTTGCTCTCTTTGTGCTCCTGATGGCAGTAAGTACATGGCAAGTCCGTGCCATAGTGCAGGCTGTCATGGGGGTTGGGTTCAACATCATGACCGGCGTTGGCCGGACGTGCTGTCTGCTTGGCAACATCTTCAGGAGTGCCGTGGCAGGCTTCACAGGCTGTCGCATCAGGAATGGTCTTGCGCTTGGCATCACCATGGCAGGCGGCGCAATCGACACGACCATTTTCAGCTGTCATGACTTCTTTGTGGTAGTCCTTGATCTTCATGGCGTTGGCCGCTCCAGGCAGCAACAAGGCGCAGGCTACAAGAACAGTGGATATCATCTTCAACATCTTGGGCTTCCTGTTGCGGGGCAGTTGCCTGCCCCGCTCTTCTATCAGTAGTTGGCAATAAAGTCGTGTGACGCCTGAATGTCAGGAGTGAAAGGACGATCTTTGCTTACGAAAGGCACTTTCTGACGATAACCTTCATACATGGCACCTGTGGCTTTACCCTGCTTCAGGCTCTTGTCGTGCATCTTGCGCAGATCGATAGCTTGAGTAGAGTGCAACAGCTCCAGACCATAGATGGTGTTGGTGTTGTCAACAATCTGGATCAGGTTGTCAGAAGCCAGTTTCAGGTTGGTGAAAGTGTCTTCGATGTTACCGGCAATTTGGATACCATCGAATGAAACCGGGCTAGCCAATTGCTTGTTACGCACCTGCATGTCAACGAAGGCTTTCTGGATAGCACCGAAAGCATGACCATTGTTTTCCGGACCGGCCAGGAAGCGGCTCAGACGGGTAAAGTGGGCATCAGACAGGTGGATAGTGCGCATTACACTGTTGTGAGACACGTGAGTCAGGGCAGTGCTCAGGTTCTGTACCGCCAGGGCAACAGGCAGAGGCTCGAAGTTGGTGGTTGGGAACACACCACCCTTGCCTTCAACCATGTATTTGGCTACCTGAGGGAACTGGCTGTAGTCCTTGGATGCGCCCAGTACTACGGCTGGGTTATCGTCTGAGTGGTTGATCTGGATATCAATCACTTCGCCCAGATCCACCAGGGCTTTCTTGGCACTGGCCAGAGTGTAGGCTGTGGTGCGATAGCTCAGAGGATCCTGCAGCGGACGCTCATCATTCAGTTGCCACAGATAGCTGCCATCCAGTTGCGCCAGAATATCTTGAGTCGTTGCCTGAATATAAGGGAAAGGACGGATATCATTGGTTTGTGGCAGGAAAGGTGCCACGTTACCATTCAAACCTTCAAGGCTCAGACCGAATACGGTTGGAGACACTTCCAGCAGGTGCTTGGCATCCTGATAGCCCTTCATCGCATAGGCTACAGCCACTGCGTTGTTGGACAGGATAGACAGGGCATCTTTACCCATAGGCTCCAGCAAAGGAACTCCGGCATCGGCCATGGCTTCACGGCTGCTGACACGCTTGCCCTTGTAGAACACTTCCCACTCACCAATCATCGCCAGACCTACATGAGAGGCCAGCAGGATGTCGGCTTCACCCACAGTACCCTGTGAAGGGATAACAGGAGTAATACCCTTGTTCAGGTAGGCTTCGTAAAGGTCGGCAACCACAGGCTGAACCCCGGTTTGACCGGCCAGAATGGTGTTCAGACGCACGGCCAGAGCCACACGGGTCAGACGCACTGGCATAGGCTCGCCGACACCGGCACTGTGAGCGCGCAGCGTGCTGTAGTTGAAGCTACGGGAAGCATCCATAACGGCGGCACTCAGCTCACCATTGGCATCAAACAGCTTATGGTCTTTGTTCAGGCCCACACCTACAGTCAGACCATAGACAGGCTTGCCCAGACGCGCAGCTTCCATCAGCAACTCGTGAGACTTAACCAGTTTGGTGCGTGCCTGAGAGGCTACTTTGACTTTGGCGCCATCGGCAATGGCCCAGGCTTGTTCCTGAGTCATGTGCTTGCCATCCAGAACCACTTGTTCCATTGCCAGAGCACTGCCTGACATCAGGCCCAGCGTCAGCGACGCCAGCATTAGAGATTTGTTCATCATCTTACTCCTTGTTATTGAATTTGTTACGCTTGCTTCAGTGCTACCGGCTTGGCAGCGGCACAGTTACGGCCTGCATTACGGCCGGTGACAATACCTTCAGCCACAGCACAGGCACCGAGGCGGCTGGCACCGTGAATACCGCCGGTGGATTCGCCGGCCGCATACAAGCCTGCAATCGGTTGGTTACTGACCAGATGCAGGACTTCAGAATTGGTATTAACCTTGACACCACCCATGCAGTAGTGAACTTTCGGCCACATACGCACCGCGTACCATGGGCCCTTGTCCAGCACTATGGCTTCCTGCATTGGACGACCAAACTCTTTGTCTTCACCGCTCTTGACCGCTTCGTTCCAGCGGGCCACCTGCGCCTTGAGCTTGTCGGCCGGCATACCATAGGCCTTGGCCAATTCATCCAGAGTGTCGGCCTTGGTGATCACCTTGTACTTGATACCCCAATCCAGCGTCTGGGCATTCTTGGCACCTTCGGCATTGGTAAAGCCAATGGGATACACAGGGTTGTTGTGCTCATCTCTGCGGGTCATGATGGCATCGGCACGCGCCTTACGGTCGGCCAGCTCATTAAAGAAACGCTCACCGGTGCGCACATCCACCACTATGCCGTGAGGATAAGTGGCAATGGTGTTGAACTGGGATGCAGTACCAAAACCTTTCTCATCGGGTGATGCCCATGGGCCCAGCTGAATTTGATCCAGATGGATAGGGTTGGCCCCCAGAAGCATCATCTGCTTCAGTGCTTCAGAGGTCGCACCCGGATGGTTGGTTGAGTCCAGGTCATTGTTCAGCTCAGGCAGCTGCATCATGCGATATTCGATATCCCGACCAAAGCCGCCGGTCGCCATGATCACCCCTTTGCGGGCACCTATGGTGCGTATCTTACCTGTCCGCTCCCGTGGGAAATAATAACCTTCACGAACCTCGACCCCGATCACGCGGCCTTCAGCATCACGGATAAAAGATTCGAGCTTTGTTTGATTTTTCATGATCACGCCTTTGGCGCGGGCGGCCTTGACCAGCGGACGTATGATACCGGCGCCGGAGCTTTCTACTGTCTGCAGTACCCGCTGCACACTGTGACCACCGAAATGCTGTACGAAAGGCTTCCACTTAACGCCGTAGTCAATCAGCCACTGGCAGGACTCTGCCGTGCCGTTACATACCAGCTTGAGCATCTCAACATCATTCATGCCACGACCTGCGCGCAACATGTCGGCCACCATGGCATCTACTGAATCTTCAATACCGGCCTGCTTTTGCAACGGAGAACCGGCAACCGCCATGGCACCACCATTAATGGTTGAGTTGCCGCCAAAAACCGGCATCTTGTCGATAACCATTACGCTGACACCGGCTTCACGAGCCTGCAGGGCTGCTGCCATACCGGCAAAGCCACTGCCGACTACCAATACGTCTACCAGTTCATCAAAGGATTCCGGCGCCTGTTCGCGGCACTGGGCCATGGCACCACTGCTGACAGCCATCCCCACCCCGGTCACTGCCAGAGCGGCGCCGCCCTTGAGCAACTGACGACGACCACTGTCTATTTTCTGTTTTTCTGTCATGTACTTATTTTCCTTTCATGCAGGGAAAGAACTCAGTCAACCAGTTGCACTGGCCATGCCAACTAACCAAAAAGAGGTGCTCAGGGGGAGATTTATGATTACGGCCACAGAATCACGAAATATAAAGATCTACAATCACGAAACTTCGCGGTTTATTTGAAATATCAATGGAAAAACACTTTTATTACGAGTGTACCAGGCGGCTCTGTAGTAGCCTGCAGTTGGAAACCTCGCTTAAACACTACTTCGACTATGTACGTGACTCAGTGCCACTCGATGGCCTGTTCATTAATATTTATCGAAAAGAATTCAATGATATACAATTTATCGCCCAGGCCAGCGAAACGCAGGCAAGCACGCTTGATGTCCAGGTTTCCCTCCCAGAGGGACTGGCCAAAACGCTGGAAGATCCCGATAGGCCGAGGGTGAGGATTGTTAACGACATTGATCATGATCCCGTGACATCCCAGGTTGCCCCCAAGGTGATCCCCGGGATCCGCTCGCTGATCATTTTACGTATGTCGATGGAAGATACCCATTTGGGCATAGTAGGTTTTTACTCCAAGAGTGCCGGTACCTTCCGCCCCCGACACGCAGATATGTTGGCGCCGCAGATGAGCACCTTTGCCCTGATCACTGCCCTCAACCTCAGAGGTCGTAATCTGCTGCTGGAAAATCAGGCGCTGGCCAAACAAAACGTTAGCCTCCAACGCACGCTGGATGTGCAAAACGGTGTGGTCGGTGCCAACTCGGGGCTGAAACAGGTGATGCAACAAGTGCAATCCATCGCCCATCTCAACACCACAGTACTGATGCTGGGGGAAACCGGTTGCGGAAAAGAGGTGATTGCCAACGCCATTCATGAACTCTCGGCCAGGGCCGGCAAACCCTTTGTCAAAGTCAACTGCGGCGCCATTCCCGAGACCCTTATCGACTCAGAGCTGTTCGGCTATGAGAAAGGCGCCTTTACCGGCGCCGAATCGCGCAAGGCCGGTTATTTTGAACAGGCCAACGGCGGCACCATCTTCCTCGATGAGATTGGTGAACTGCCACTCTCGGCTCAAGTGAGACTGCTGCGGGTACTGCAAAACAGCACCATTACCCGAGTCGGTGGCCATGAACAGGTACACCTGAACATCAGAGTGATAGCGGCAACCCACAGGCACCTGCAAGCCATGGTGCATCAGGGGGATTTTCGTGAGGATCTCTGGTATCGGCTGGCGGTATTCCCGATAGACATCCCCTCTTTACGCCAGCGGCGCACAGATATCCCTCTGTTGGTGCAGCATTTTATTGAACAGCTGAGCGCCCGATTCCAGTTGATCAAACTGCCCTGTATCCGCCCTGAGCAGTTGGTCATTCTCAGTCAGTACAATTGGCCCGGCAATGTCAGGGAGCTGATCAATGTGCTGGAGCGGGCCATCATTCAAAACCCGGCCGGACCACTGGACTTCAGTTTCCTGGCGCCGCAAACCGAAGCCGTGGCCACCGCCAGCGGCCAGACCATAGTGGTCGACCCCAGCCATGCGGGCAATCAACTGGTACCGCTGGAAACCATGACCCGTAAATACATAGAGCACGCCCTTAAAGTGACCGGCGGCAAGCTCTACGGCCCCGGCGGCGCTGCCGAGCTGTTGGATATTAACCCCAATACTTTGCGCAGCAAGATGAAAAAACTGGGGATCGTTTAGAAACAGGACATAGCAAACGACTCTGGGCAGGAGCAAGCTAATTCCGGCGGGGAAAAATAACATAAAAGGCCGAAAGTCATCACTTTCGGCCTTTTTATTGCACCTTGCTGCCGGGTCTGGCTGTTGTATCTTTTCGCATCGACGGACTTGAAAGCGCATATACCAGTGGCGTTAAAAAGCGTAGCGCAGCGAGAAGCTGTACTCAAGGCCATCGTTGGGTGCAGTGCCCCAACTCTTGTAGTGCGTCAGCTGCAGCTTGAGACTCAAGTCTTGCGCCAATGGGCCGGAAACAGCGGCAAACAATTGATGACCATAATCGTCGTCATAACCAAAGACAGCCGCATGCTCGTGGTCACGCCCAAAAGCCGCAGTATAATCCAGGTTCAGTTTCCAGCCCTTGGGGAGCACTGGCAAATCGTAGTAACTGTTGCCATTGAGCACCACGCCGGATAATCCTGAGTAATCTTTATCGGTCAGATTGGACTGACTCACAGTATAATGCCCCGCCAACCCCAGGTTGAAACGCAGCGCGCCGCAGTCAAAATGCTGCTTCAAGCCGAGATAAAAATTGTCCTCGGTCAGGTGCTTATGGGTGCCGAGAAAGTTTTGCAGCCACAGGGCGGTACGCTCTTCGTTGAGCCGATAATGCCAAACCGTCAATGACTTGAAGGCGACCCGTTTATCCGCCACCCATTTACCGGGGTTTTCCACCTTGAGCATCTGATAAAAAGTATTGCGCTCGTCACGACTAAAATGACTGAGCGCCGCAAAGCTTTGGTTGAAAGCCCCGGGATTATCGTCACGGGTGGCACTCGTAAACCCCAGATAACCGGCCTCTATTTGAGTCGATGCGCCGGCATCAGTCGTGCCAAAACCGCCAAGCAAGGTAACGGCTAACCCGACTATTTTACTATTGAGTTTCATCTTTTCCTTGTTCAATCAGAGTCTCCTTCACACCCTGGACTCATGTCCGTGATGGCATCTAGTTTCCCCTGTCCAATGCAATGGATAAGCTCGTGAATAAAGTAAAAAAAGGCCACCCTAAGGTGGCCTGTGCAGGGAAATACAGGGAGCCCCTTAGAAGAAGTAACGGATACCTACCGCATAGTTGTTGTCCTGCAGATCTTCCCAGGACTTGTCATCCATGCTGCTGAAGTCAATCTTGGCTTCGGCATACATCACAGTGTCACGGCTGTAACGGTAGTGCAGACCCAGAACCGCAAACTGGCGGGTCCAATCGCCTTGGATGGCGGTGTTGGCATCTGTGTCCAGATCCTGATAGCTCAGCAACAGAGAAGGAACAAAGCCGTTGTCATACTGGTAAGCAAGGATGAATTCGCCGCCGGTGGAATCGTACAGGCTGCCGCCAACCAGTTCGTTTTGCTTGCTCTTGTGAGCGTTGAAGCCCACGTACAGACCATCGGCGTCACGGCCTGGAGCATACTGGTAGAAGCTGCCGTACTGGGCACCGATACCGACGATCTGGTTGGTATCATCAACGGCAACACCGGCCAGGTTGCCTTCAAAGTCGCCACGGTTGAAACCGGCCAGAACCTTGAACTTATCGGTCACGTAGTAAGTCACGCTGGCACCATAGCTGGAGTCAAAGCTCAGCTCAGAGCCATCGTTCAGAGCGGCGCCGTTTTCGTCAAACAGGGCAACATCGTCATTTTGCTTGGAAGCATACTGCAGGGCGATATGCAGCTTGCCGAAGAAGGTATTGCGATACTGGAAGGCTGCATCGGCACGACCGGCACCGGTCAGGCCACCGTCACCAAAGGTGTAGGCACCTACAGACCAACCAGTGAAGGCATTGAGCACGTCGGTAGTGTAAGCCACATCATAGTATGCACCCCACTGCTTACCGAAAGTCAGAGTACCCCACTTATCGTGAGCCATACCCACATAACCCAAGCGGTTGAACAAGAAGTCACTGTTCTTCTCGGCACGCATCTGACCGCCGCCCTGGCCTTGGGTGTAGATCAGGCCGTCATCGCTGGTCACCATGTTGATGCCCCACTCTGTGTGGGCAAAGGCGCGCCAACCGTTACGCTCCTGACGGTCAAAACGGAAACCTACGCGAGAGAAGTTATCAATAACAGAGGTTTCATGACCATCATTGAAGGCGGCAAAACCCAACCAACCTATCATGTTCACACTGTTGGTCTGATCGTTATACAGTTCCACAGCCTGAGAAGCGCCACTCGCCAGCATAGCCGGGATCATAAGTGCCAGGATCTTCTTGTTCATATTCATTACCCTTTTATAAGTAAAACGCGTTTAATACGCTGATTTATTAGACATATTTCTATGTGTTACTCGAGGGCTGCAGTTTGCGTGCCAGCTGTTAAAAAGCCAATCCCAACCCCTGGTTTCCTGAGCTGGATCGACAAATCGTGAAATATCGTGGTTGGCGGGCGTTAAATGCCGTGAGAAGAATTAAATATCGTTGTAACAAGCGAGCAGTTTATGCAGCAAAAGAGATGCATGCGTATCGGCAAGAGCAGAGTTTACTGCCACACAGGAAAGAATAACGGTTTGATTTTTATACAGTTAAAGCTGACTCGGTTCGAATCATCACGAATGCTTGATGTAACAAGAGTTGATAAAGAAGGGGGGATAAAACAAAGGCAAAACCGCCGAGAATAGAAAATGAAATTGCTTTATTAAGATATTGATTTTATGAAACTTTAAATATATTCGGGCAAGATTTGCAACCCAAGCCAACTCTATTGCATTATGAAACAGTCAACCGCTGACACCTGGAGGGAATATGGAAAGCCTGCAACATCTGCCCGCCGAAATACTGCTGGGCATAGTCAATGAGAAACTGAGACTGCACTGCCCGGACAGAGATGCACTTTATTACGAACTTGACCTGTCACCTGCCCAGCTCGAGCATAAGCTCAGTGCACTGGGATACGAGTACCATGCCCTGTCCAACCAATACCGACGCTTGAAATAACCCCAAGTTCTCAGGACGTTGCGGACTGGGCTTTGGTTTTGCTCTTGGTCGCTGAGCGATAGCTGCGCTTGCCGGTGCCGGTCTTAACGCCAGTGCTCTTCTTGGTGCTTGTGCCCTTGGGGGCACCTGCCTTGCCGGCATAAGCGCCACTGCGACGTTTACGTCCTTTGAAGCCTGTACTTTTCACGCCACTCAAGGCCGTAGGCAGTTGTGCCTTGGCCTGCTCAATAAGCTCGCCCAGTTTAGCCGTCAAGGGTTGCATAAAGGCCTGATATTTAAGCTCACGGTGACAAATCGCATCCAGGCTACTTTCCCACAGCGCCGTCATATCCGGCGTGGTGGCCACTTCAGGCAGGCTTTGAATAAGCCCGCTACCGGCCTCGGTAGCCAAAATACTCTTGCCCTGACGTTTCAAAAAGCCACGTTTAAACAAGAGTTCAATGATCCCGGCGCGGGTCGCTTCTGTGCCCAGACCATCGGTTTCCTTGAGGATTTTGCGGATCTCAGGGTCTTTCACATAGCGGCTTATTCCTGTCATCGCCGCCAGCAGTGTGGCATCGGTAAAATGCTTGGGGGGCTGGGTCATCTTTTCCACTAATTCACCCTTAAGGCAATCCAGTATCTGCCCCTGAGTCAGCTCAGGTAAGCTGGTTTGAATATCTTCCGCTTCATCGTCGTCTTTTTGTTTGCCAAACAATTGCTTCCAACCCTGTTTCAATGGCTGTTTGGCCTTGGCCACGAAGCAACCTCCGACAATGTCGATCACGGCGCGGGTTTCAAGGTACTCATAATTAGGGTAAAACTGCGCCAAATACTGACGGGCAATCTGCAAATACACCTGACGCTCACGCTGTGATAAAACCCCGAGGTTAGCCGTCTTTTCCGTAGGCACTATCGCGTGATGAGCGTCCACCTTGGCATCATTCCAGGCCTTGGACTTAAGGGCGGGATTGGGCGCTTCACAGCCTTGCAGCAGTTCTGCCGCCCCTTGGGTAATGGCATTCAAGACTGCCGGGGCCAGCTGTAACTGCGCCTTGGGCAGGTGACGGCTATCGGAGCGCGGATAGGTTATCAATTTATGCCGTTCGTACAGGGACTGCGCCGTATCCAGCACCTCTTTGGCGCTCATACCGAAGCGTTTGGCGCAATCAATCTGCAGCGCTGACAGACTGTAGAGCAAAGGCGGTGCCTGGTGTCTTTGCTTACGCTCCAGCTCATCTACCCGGCCGGGTTGGCCGGTGATCCTGCCGACCACATTCATCGCCAAACCGCGGGAGAGCACCCGCCCCTCCTCATCCATCCAAGGTTGACAGGCCTCACTGGGCTGCCAGCGGGCGCTGAAACAGCTCCCCTCTTGGGTGCTAAGATGGGCCAGTACTTCATAAAAAGGTTTGGGCACAAAGGCAGCGATTTCCAAGTCGCGCCGGACAACCAAACCAAGCACAGGGGTTTGCACCCGACCGACCGACAGCACGCCCTGATAGCCCACCTTGCGCCCCTGCAGGGTATAGGCACGGGTCATATTCATGCCGTAGAGCCAATCGGCTCGGCTACGCGCCAGTGCCGAAGTCGACAATGGCACAAACTCGCGGTTGCTGCGCATCTGCCCCAGGGCACGTTTTACCGCCTGCGGGTTGAGGTCGCTTATCAACAAGCGTTTAACCGCTGCCAACTTATCGCCCTTGACCCCAAGATGGGCAATCACTTCATCCACCAACAACTGCCCTTCCCGGTCAGGATCGCCGGCATTGACCAACTCACTGGCCTGCTTGACCAATTTACGCAAGACACTGAGTTGGCCGCGACTGCTGGCTTTGGGTTTAATCTGCCAATCGGACGGGACAATAGGCAGATGTTCCAACTGCCAGGACTTGTAGGCGGGATCGTAAGCATCCGGCTCAGCTTGCTCCAGCAGATGACCTATACACCAGGAAACACAATCTCCGTTGCCAAGCTCGATATAGCCCTCATGTTTGCGATGGGGTTTGGGGAGCACCTCGGCGATGGCGCGCCCAAGGCTGGGCTTTTCGGCGATATAGAGGATCATCCACTGCGTCCTTTGGCTGTCACTGAACAGTATTACTGGATAAAATTACAGTAATTCTAGCCAAGTCATCTGTCGGCTGCAAACCCTCTGTGGGTAATGGCATGATTAACTAAGCTTGATTGGGCAAAGTTGATAGAACAAGGCGATTGAACAAGGCAACTAAACAAAGCAACTAAACACAGCGCAGCTATCTATTTTCCTCCTCAAGCTCCGCCAGGAATTCTTCACTTACCCAGTCAGCCGTTTCGGGAAGGACTTCTTCTGACAACCAGGAAAAAATATCCTTGTACACGGCCCTGGCCGGAAAACCTTGCTGTTCGCGCTTTCCTGTCCAGGTTAAATGGACAGAGACCAGCTCTTTTTGTATTTCGCCGTCAATCACTTTAAACCCGGCCACGCTGTCATTGTCTTGCCGCCTGGCGATGGGATAGAAGTCCTCCCCGGTTTCTTTTTGGTATTCCATTCTCAGCCCGGGTCCGCCGGGTTCATCGATAAACCACCAAGGCATGAGTCCTGCAAATTTATGCGCTTTCAACCAGTAATACTCTATGGGTAACTGCATCTGCTTAATTCCTTATTGTCCCGACGCTCTGCCCCAGGGTAAAAGCAATTCTCCTGGGGTGGCCATAGTGAAATCAATGGGTTATTTAAGTAAAATCATTCACTATTCAATTTGAAGTTAGGAGTATATCCGGATCATGTTGAAGTACATTGAGCAATTTCCCAAATGGATCTCTAATATAAAAGCGGCGCACACCCCAAGGCTCTGAGATTGGCCCGTATTCAATCTTTATGTTTTGCGCTCTCAGCCGATGAAGCACCAAATCAAGATTGTCCACCTCAATAGAGAGATCTGGCACCGGCGTCCCTGAGCCGCCTTCGGTTGCCAAACTGATTTGAATTTTCATCTCTTCAGCTGAGCCAAGGGTTTTAATCCAGCCATGGTCCATAACCAGCTCAAGACCAAAAATCGATTCATAAAATACTTGGCCTGCGTCCAGGTCGGCAGCAGCCACATTGGCTACGATTCGTTTCACTTTCATCAAGCAAGTCTCCTGAAATCTGCTCAAGCCGGCAACGCCGCCGATACGAAAGAGCGAGTCTGTTTTTTTAGCCTAACCATTCGCATGGCACCTGACCTTGCCGATAGCTTTGCTTTAAATAATCCAGAAACCTTGACTCCAAGCCCATGGTCCGAGCTTTCTCAATCAGCTCCAGGTCATCTGTGATATAACAGCATATCTCGTGGCAATTGGTCGCTTCGGACAATTTTATAAACAACGCTTTGCTATCAAATTTGTTATCCAAGTGAGCATCAACCTCGCCTACTTGCTGATTTAAATGCACCCAAGCATTATCAAATGCCGCTTCATCACTTTTATCCAGCAAGGCATCCAGCTCATCAGCGCGCTTTGAAAACAGATTTTCCAGTAACTTGTCCATAGTGTTGAATACAACCTTTCTCAGTATTTCCCTTTCTACCTTGCCGTAATCTATGCCCTATCAGCGGCTGAAATCAACCATGAAAGCCCGGCCGAGACTTTCCAGGCCAATAGCAAGCCCCTATTTTTTCGACAGTCAAAACCAAGTGTCCCAACTGCGGTCCATCTTCAAAGTACTATTCGAAGATATCTTCACATACCCATGATTTTATTATGGAAATATTCATACCTCCATAAGCTCACTTTTCCATCACTCAGTGTAAATTCAATTGCGAACCATTCTTGTTTGCAATTAAAATGCAACATCTTTCAGGAGGCCAAATAATATGGAAACGTCCCCGCTGTTGTTGCGCTGTAACCAACTGCTTTGGTGTGAGGGATTGGTCTTGCTGGCAATCATGCTGGTATTGGCCAGTTTTGGGCTGGATGCCCGGCTGTTGATCCTGCTTTTGGCACCAGGCTTGGTGCTGTCTTTAGCCTTGGGATACCAACCCGGCAAGAAGACGCTCAGCCTGGTGTTTGCCTGCTGGGTCCCTGTCTGGTGCCTCATTTAACCCCTTGAGTTGTTTAGGAGAATGTTATGCCCAAATCCATGGTTCGGATGAGCCTTGTCGCCGCTGCTGTCAGCAGTCAATTGCTGCTGATGGGGGCCGCCATGGCCGAAGAAGCCCAGATGGAGCGCATGGTGGTCAGCGCCAACCGTACCCCTACCCAGATAAGCGAGCTCTCCAGCACGGTTTGGTTAATCGATGAAAACAGCATCCGCGAGCAGATAGACAGCGGCAAAGGCGTGAAAGAGATGCTGGCCGCCCTGGTTCCCTCCATGGACGTATCCAGCCAGGGCCGAACCAACTTTGGTCAGAACATGCGCGGCCGCGCCATGGTGGTGCTGATAGACGGCGTATCCATGAACACCTCCAGAGGGATCAGCCGTCAGTTGGACAGCATAGATCCCTTTAACATCGCCCGCATTGAAGTGTTGGCCGGCGCCTCAGCCCTCTATGGCGGTGGTGCTTTGGGCGGCGCTATCAATATAGTGACCAAAAAAGCCGCCGACAGCCAGGATACCTTTGAAGCCGAAGCAGGTTTCAAATCGGGTTTTAACGGCAGTGATGACTTGGATTACCGCGCCGCCTTTGCCGTGGCCGGCGGCAGCGATACCCTCAAGGGACGTTTCAGTGCCGCCTGGCAGGAAAATGGCCAATGGTTCGACGGCAGCGGCAATCAGGTGATGCCGGATATCACCCAAACCGGCATGCAGTACACCCAAGGTTATGATCTGATGGCCAATCTGGACTGGAGCCTACCAAACAATGCCACCCTCAGTGCCATGGTGCAGTTTTACAACAATGAGTCCGATGGCGACCACGGCCTCTATATGGGGGAAAACTTCAGCGGTGTCACCTCAGATGCTTCCCTGCTCGAAAGCCGCAAGGGATTGAATGCCGATCGCAGTCCCAAAACCGATCGTACCTTACTTAACCTCAGCTATACCCAGGCTGATTTTCTCGGCCAAACCTTGTACCTGCAAGGCTTTTATCGCAAGGAAGATCTCGACTTTCACCCCTTCCCTTACGTCAGTGAAACCCTCGGGGTTTACAACTTCTCGGCCTCGTCACAAAACACCGGCATTTATGGCCTGAAAGCCGTGTTGGAATCCAAGCCCAGCGACAGCCTCAAACTCACCTGGGGCATCGACTGGGACAAGGAGAGCTTCGACTCGGATCAGATGAGTTTTGATCTCGACGCCGCCAACCAGAGTGGCGGTTTGACCATGAAGGAGCTGTTTACCACAGGCCGATATGTCGACTTCAGTGTCGAGTCCATCGCAGCCTTCCTGCAGGGCAGCTGGGATATCAACGACTATCTGGTGCTCAACGCAGGTTATCGTTATCAGCAGATGGACAACAACGTCGATGACTTTATCGGCTATAACCAACAGGTGGCGATTGCCCAGGGTAAGGCGCCGGGCGCCGATGCTATCAAGGGCGGCAGCACAGACTACCATGTCGGCCTGGTTAACCTGGGATTGGTGGCTAAACTGAGCCAGGATCAGCAACTGTGGCTTGCCTACTCACAGGGCTTTGAGCTGCCGGATCTGTCCAAATACTATGGTCGCGGCAGCTATCAGGCCAATGCCGATGGTTATCTGCAGCTGACCAACAGCATTAATATCAATGATTCCCGCCTCGATGGCATCAAGACCGACTCCTTTGAGCTGGGCTGGCGCTATCTGGCCGACCGTTGGCAGGCCCAGGCCAGTCTGTATTACGCCATCTCGGATAAGGTGATTGAGGTCAATCGCAGCGATCTGACCATAGAAGTCAAGGACAAGGATAAACGCACCTATGGCCTGGAAGCCCAACTGAACTTCGATATCAGCAGCGCATGGCAGGTGGGCAGCAACCTGCATCTGGTTCGCAGTGAAATCAAAAATGGCGCCGACTGGATTGATGAGACAGTCACCTATGCTTCACCTTCCAAGGCCACGGCCTTTATCGCCTGGCGCGGTGACAGCCAACAGTTAAGATTGCAGGCCGAGCATAGCTTCAGCGCCGACTCTGACTATCGCTTCAAGGCAAATGATGGCCAGAGAAGTGAGCTGGACAGCTATACCACTTTGGAGCTGCTCGGCTCCATCAAACTGCCGGTCGGCACCCTGAGCTATGGCATAGAAAACCTGCTTGACAAGGACTACAGCACCCTTTGGGGCCAGCGAGCCGCTTACTTCTACAGCCCGACTTACGGCCCGGAGAAGATGTTTGACTATCACGGCCGTGGCCGCACTTTTGCCATCAATTACCACCTGAGCTGGTAAATAACCTCAAAAAGCGTCGCCCCTGCGGCGCTTTTTCTCTTTTGCGCTTGTCAGCTCATCCCGGATCCCGTAGTTTGTGGCGGCCATTTTATTTACAGGGAAGTGTCATGCTACTTTTAATCGCGGCGATTATGATTGTCCTGCTGCGTCGTTTGCTCAAGGCCGATGAGCCCTTTCAGGGCTATGAATGGCTCGCGATTGTCACCTTGGCTATTTATCTGCTCTGTTACTTCTACCTGCCGCCATTTGCACCGGCAAGCAACCAGAGAATGGGGTTACTGTACGAGATGATCCCAAGCTTCAGCCTGGGCGCTATCCTCTTTCCCGAACTGGGTCCACGCTACCCGGAAAAAGTGGTTTGTGTTTTGGGCGGTCTTGGACTGCTGACCTCTGCTGTGATATTGGCAATATTCAAACTGAGCGTTTGGTAGGTCGGCCCGGGGATTAAACCGGAACCTCTGGTTGAATGGCTGAGAAAACTCACAGCGACGGCTTAGGGCGTTTGCAGTGCCTCGCCTACCTTGGCCAAAATGAAACCGGCTCTCTTCGCAACCGACCATTTGGGCACTTCAATTAACTCATAACCGAAAGCCTCATAGGCTTTTTGCATCGCATGATAAGTCGCCACCGCTTCACTGAAGTCCTGCTTACGTTCCATATCATTGGCGTAAATGGCTTGCCAGGGCGGAAAGATGAATACCCTTGGGTGATAAACAAGCTCACGGCAATGACTCAGCAAACTCTCGGGAATAGTTAAGTTCTCAAGCAGGCTATAACCGTAGGAATCCAGCATACTGCGGTCAAAGAAAATAATGCCGTCATCGCCGCTGAAAGCTTGATAACGCGCCAGCTCTTCATCAACCATGGCATCACGAAAAGCGCTCTTGTCATCCCAGGGCAGCGCCCTTCCAGCTTGCGCCAGTTGAGCCTTTATCACCTTACGGCCGACTTCCGGCGCACTCGGGTAACCCAGGCTTTGCAAAAAGTCGATGACAGACGTCTTGCCTGAACCCGGCCCACCGGTAAATACAATGCGATTATGCAATCAAACCTCTCTTTGCTTATCAACGGCAAACTGACTTTAAGCTGATTGAGATTTTGTGCCGCTAAAGCCAATCCCGCTTCAGATGGCACGAATAGCAAACAACCGCCCTGTGGCGGCTGTCTGGCGGGGGAAAACAACTCAAGATTCGATACAGGCGCGAATTCTATCGGCTATGGTGTGCAGCTCATCCTTGTCCCCCTGATGGGCCGCGTGCTCCATCAGGCCTTTGAGCGGGCCGGGCAACACATGGAAATGTACATGGGGCACAGTCTGACCGGCGGCGCTGCCGTTGTGTTGGAACACAGTGGAGCCCGGGATCCCCATGGCCTTTTCCACTGCCTTGCCCATCAGTTTGACGGTACGCATGCAGGCCGCCGCCGCTTCATCAGACAACTGATACAGGGTCACGGCCGGCTCTTTGGGCAACACCAATAAGTGGCCCTTGGTTTGCGGCATGATATCCATGAAAGACAGAGTATGCTCGTCTTCATAGAGCTTGATACAGGGCAACTCGCCGCGAAGAATGCGGGCGAAAATATTGTTGTTGTCGTAATTCAGATCCATCTTGTCACTCCATACTGACGAACCGATTGGCTTGGAAGCTATTGGTGTACCACAAAAAAGGGCCGGTTGCACCGACCCTTTGGTATTGAAGCTTAGCCGAAGTAACTGTCGTCGAAGGCCATGATGGATTCACTGGCCGCGGCGATTTGACGCCGATAGCCACTGGCGCTGCTGACATAGTAGTCCATAAAGAAACCCGCCGAGGCCAGTTTGCCGGCATAGAAACCGTCGGCATCATCTGCCAGCCCATCGAGCGCCAGCTCGGCCATCCGCGCCCAGATCCACGCCAGCGCAGCTGTGCCAAACAGCTGCATATAAGGCATTGAGGCCGCACCCAGGTTGTCGGGATTCTTCATCGCCAACTCCATCAGGCTCTGAGTACCACGCTGCAGATCCATTGCCGCCTGGCCCAAACCTTCGAGCACTTTGGCAAACCGGGGATCTTGAGCGGCCTTGGGTTTGGCACCTTCGATAAAGGCCTCCACCTCTGCGGCCCAGAGTTTCAGCGCCGCGCCCTTGTCCCCCATCAGCTTGCGTCCCACCAGGTCCAGGGCCTGCACGCCATTGGTACCTTCATAAATCATCGCGATACGGGCATCACGGACAAACTGCTCCATCCCCCACTCATGGATATAACCATGGCCGCCAAACACCTGCTGGGCATCGACACAGGCGCTGAAGCCTCTATCTGTGATAAAGCCCTTGACCACAGGGGTAAACAACGCCGCCAACGCCTTGGCTCTGGCCTTTTGCTCGGCATCCTGATGCCGCTCGGCTTCATCGAGCCACAGCGCCTGCTGGCCGATAAGGGCGCGGGCGCCCTCATTGAAGACTTTTTGCGACAACAGCATCCGCCGCACATCACCGTGCACCAGAATAGGATCGGCATTTTGCTCCGGCGCCTTGGTGCCGGACAGTGCCCTTCCCTGAACCCGCTCTCTGGCGTAGGCCAGCGCGTTCTGGTAAGCGATTTCAGAGACGCCCAGCCCCTGAACCCCAACGCCCATGCGCGCCTGATTCATCATGGTGAACATGGCTCTGAGGCCTTGATGGGGTTCGCCCACCAGCTCGCCTTTGGCGCCATCGAACAGCATCACACAAGTGGAATTGCCGTGAATGCCCATCTTATGCTCGAGGCCGCTGGCCTTGACATTGTTGGCCTCGCCCAGGCTGCCATCTTCCTTGACCCAGTATTTGGGCACGGCGAACAAACTGATCCCCTTCACCCCGGCCGGTGCATCCGGCAACCTGGCCAAGACCAGGTGCACTATGTTTTCGGCCAGATCGTGATCGCCACTGGAGATAAAGATTTTCTCACCGCTGACAAGATAGCAGCCGTCAATGCTGGGCTCGGCCTTGGTGCGCAGCAGCGCCAGATCGGTACCGGCATGGGATTCGGTCAGATTCATGGTGCCGGTCCACTCGCCGCTCACCAGTTTGGGTAGATATTTGGCCTTGAGCGCCTCGGAGCCATGGGCAAAAATGGCACTGTAAGCACCGTGGGTCAGCCCGGGATACATGGCAAAGGCCATGTTGGAGGAGGTCTGCATTTCGGTGGCAAAAATACCCACAACTTCCGGCAAGCCCTGACCACCGAACTCAGGATCACAGGTCAGCGTTGGCCAGCCGTTGTCCACATACTGGCGATAGGCATCGATAAAGCCCTCGGCGGTTTTCACCCCGTCGGCTTCCAGTCGACAGCCCTGCAGATCGCCGACACTATTAAGCGGCAGCATCACCCCAGTGCTGAAATCGGCCATACCTTCGAGAATGGCATTGACCAACTCAGGGTCTATTTCATCGAACCCCTGCAGCTTTGGCTGCTGATAAATATCCAGTAACTGTTCAAGAATAAAGCGGTAATCCCGCATCGGCGGCTGATAACTTGCCATATGCTTATTTCCTTTTCCCTGTGATTGATGTCTCACCTTAGCCAATTCTGAGTAAAAACTCAGCACCTCTGACCAGTTTTATATCACTTTTTTTGAATACAAGAACAGCGCTCTGCGTAAATTCGCTTGAACAGCCCCTTATCTCGGGCTGTAAAACTTTGTAAGCTAGGGGCATTATCCTGTTCGCCCGCTAAAGGAATCCTGCATGGCCAGCGTCAACACCCGCAAACACCCCAATGGTCTGGACTATATCGAAATCGATACTCCACTCTGCTACGGCCGTATTTTTTTACAGGGTGCCCAGATAGACAGCTTTGTGCCCAAGGGCAAGGCGCCGCTGCTGTGGGTTTCTCCTGCCGATGACTATCTGCCGGGCAGTGGTATTCGCGGCGGTATTCCCGTCTGCTGGCCCTGGTTTGGCATGCATGCCAATGAGAGCTGGCCCCAGCATGGCTTTGCCCGTACCCGGCTGTGGCAACTTGAGCGAACTCATATCAGCAATGAACGGGTAGAGCTGAGCTTTACCCTTAAACTCAGCGACGAGGACAAAGGTTACTGGCCCCACGATACCGAGGTGCGGCTGGACTTTGTCCTCAGCGACAGCCTCAGGGTCAGCCTGATTAACCGCAACCTCGGAGAGCAAAGCGTGACGCTGACCCAGGCGCTGCACACTTATTTCCCCATCGGCGATATCCACCAGCTGCGCGCCACAGGCTTTGCCGGCAGCCAATATATCGAGTTTGGTGAAGGCCCATATGCACAAGTCGAGGACGAAGTGCGCTTTGAGCGCGAGACCGACCGGGTTTACACCGGCTTGTCCGAGCTGCAAAAGCTGCATACCCCCAACGGCACGATTCTTGTCAGCCGTGAGCAGAGCCACTCGGCAGTACTTTGGAATCCCTGGATAGACAAGTCCAAGCGGCTGGCCCGTTTCCAAGAGCAGGATTACCTGTCCATGGTCTGCCTGGAAGCCGCCAATGTGCTGGAAGATAAACTGGTGCTCGGCCCCAAACAGAGTCACACTCTGACCACAGAAATCCGCTGGCAGGAGTGAGCGGCCAAGGCCGGGAAACACCAATGAGGTATCGACTCCCAAGCAAGAAACGCCTGACGGTATGGGCTGTTGGCCTGTTGCTTCTGCTGGTGCTGCTTCCGGGTGCCCTGCTGATGGGGCTGGCTTGGTCCCTGTATGAAAGGCCGCAGTGGCTGCTGCCGCATATTAATCAATATCTGGCTGCGCAAGATATTCGTATCGACGAGTTGCGCCTGGCGCCTGAAGGCTGGGACAGACTGAGCTTCGATTATCTCAAGCTTGATTACCAGGGCAGCGAGCTTGAGTTTCATCAACTCAGGCTTCAGCTCAAATCGCCTGTCAGCGCAAAACGGATTTGGCAATTGCTGGCAGGCGAAGCATCGACGCCGCCCCCTGGCTCCACCGACTGGTTGATGGCGCAACTTCAAAAAGTCAGCTATCAAGACGCCGGTTTTAGTTTGACGCCTGAGCTACTCTTGCCCGGCGGTGATGATGGCGGTCAGAGCCTGGCGCTGGACTTGAACTCTGTGCCCGAAATAGCCCTGGGGCCGACCCGAATAAGCCTGCAACCCGAGGCGGGCGTATCCGATACGCCCAATACGTCGCTGACCTTGAATAAGGCAGGTAATACCCCAAGCTTTACTCTGATGCTGCAAAAGTTGCAGCTCAGCCCTTCCGGGCAACTGGTTACTGAGCTGGCCACCCGGTTACAAGGAGTGCAACAAGAGACTCACTCAGGAACTCAAACAAGACAAGAGACGCCCCTGCTGGCATTAACCGCCGACTTGAAAGCCAAACTCGCCAACGGTGCCCCCGCCTGGCGATTGACCAGTCAACTGCATCTCAAAGCGCTGCAACAGGCGCTGGCAAGTGTTGAGCAGGACCCGGCCGCAGCGCCCCTCATCAGCGCCTTTAAGCTTGATGAAATAGTGAATGCCGAGCTAATGCCGAGCCTTGGCGGAGATCTCTTCTCGCAACTGACTCTGGATTTAACCCAAGGCAACATAGACTCGCGCCATTGCTGGTCAACGCCGACTATTGCCATGCCAGGACTCGAGCAAGTGGCGCTTAAGATAACGCCGCAGCCTCTGGAAGCTAAGGCACACAATTCATTGACCGATAGCCCTCTGTGCCCAAGTTCCAACGCTGCTGCCAGTTTCAGTGCCAAGGCTGAGGCTGAGGTTAAGGATAGTGATGGCGCGGGGTTGCGCTTTCGCTTTTCGGGCTCCACCAGCGAGCAGATTTTTGAGCTGGCGCCGCTGAGACTTACGCTTTCAACCACTCCGGCTCAGCGCCAAGCGCTGCTTGCCTTGCTCGCAGCAACATCCACATCCGCACAAACATCAGCAACCCAGGCCGCGGAACTCGAATCGCAATTGGCGCAGCTGCAGCAAGTCTTGGCGCAAGAGCCAGCTGAAAAAAAACAAGTAAAACCCCTTATCGCCGCAATTGAGCTGGCGCTTGATCAGGGCCTCGACGCCGAATTCAAACCCACCAAGGTCACTGATACAAAGAACAATGCGGCAACGGGCAATGAGACATCCATGCGGGTATCGCTGCCGAGTCTGACAGTGCGGCCGTTACTGCCCGCCCTGATGACAGAGAAGCAGCAAGCGTCGTTCGGTACGCCAATTAATCAGCCAAGTGCTGCGAAACTGAGCCCGGCAGCGCTCAGTAGTGGCGAGCGGCCGAGTTTGCTGCTGACCCTTGAAAACCTGCAATTGCAACTGCCAAAGGCCACAGGAGCACAGCAAGACACTTCTGTTTCTTTGCCGCAAAGCGCCAAACCTCAAGGGTTAAATTCACCGGGCTCTGGTTTATCAAGCTCTGGCTCATCAGGCTCAAGCTCACCAAACTCCTCAAACTCAAAGCCCTTGTCGGCCGAGCAGCGACTCGAACTGGCGCTGCAACAGGCCATTCAAGGGCTGCAACTCAGCCTAAATCAGTTGCCACTGGAACAAGCAAGCACAGACTGGCGCCTTGAAGCCTCCCTGCCGAGCGGTTTTCGCTGGCAGTCGGCTGCTGCTGAATTGCAACTCAATGAGGGCGCATCACTCAATAAGGGCGCATCAATGGCGCTTAGCGGTAAGCTGGCACTGGAGCCGACAAGCGAAGGGCAACAACTGAACTTCAGCCTCGCGGCCAATCCCGGGTTCAGCACTGGTGCCATTCAAGCCGGTATAGAGGATAAAAGTATCCAACTCTCGGGCTTTAAGTTGTCACTGCTGGACCCGCTCAGTGGCAGCTTCAACCAAGGCAAACTTAAGCTGTCTTTGCCCGCGGTCAGCAGCCAGTTGGGTGAATTGCAGGCTAAAAGCGGGCCGCTGGCACTGTCGATTGCCCAAACCTCACTCCTGAGCCCCGGGCTCAGTCGAACCCTGGATGCCAACCTAAATCAAAAACGGCACTTGCCACTCTTGAGTCAACTCTTGGATGAGCGTTTTGCCAGTCGTCTGAATCTGGCCTTCGATGGGCTCAACTTAAGCCAAACCCGGCATACCAAGCTCGGACCTCGCACCGAAACCCTGCTCAATCTGGGCTATGGCAGCTTCAGCCAGACCATTGACTGGCAGGATAACCGTCTTATCAGTGAAGAAAACTGGCAACTGGATAATATCCCGCTTCACAGCCGCCACGACTTTATGCCCATCTGGCCCAAGCGGGCCAAAGATCCGCTTGGCTACCGCTTGAACAGTTGCTGGACCCTGGATACGGATCTCGCTGATATCAAGGCGCTGGCGGCCAAGAACCTGCCCTTGCCTCCTGAGTTGGTACTCAGGGGCGAGACCCACATGATTGCCGACCTCAAGCTCGAAGGGCTTGGGCGAGCGTTGCAATTGCAACTGGATTTCAACCCGCTGCTGTCGGATCTCTCCGGCAGTATCAGTCAGTTACCATTTGAAGGCGCCAACCTGTCGGCCTTGTGCCGTTTGACCCTTGACAAGGAAGCCAAGGCGCCGGCAGAGGCCGAACTCAACTGTCAGCAGCTCAAGGCTTCGGTACAGGCCTTCAACCCCGGAGTGCTGTTGACCAATCTGGGACTGGAAGGCCAGCTCAGCCTGACCCCTGAACTCGACAGCAACCAAAGCACTCAAGCCAAGCTGTTGCCCGGGTTTCGGGATGCCGATATTCAGGTGCGCGGCCAAGGCGAGTTACTCAAGGGACAAATGCTGCTGCCCAGCTTCCGCTTGCGGCTCAACGCGCCATCCAATGCCTATTTGGTGTTGCAGGGCCTGAGCCTGGAAGAACTGTTGGCCATCCAGCCTCAGGAAGGCATCTACGCCGACGGTATTTTCGATGGTGTCTTGCCGGTATTTATTACCGACGGCCAGGTGTCGGTCAAAGGCGGCCGCCTGGCGGCCCGAGCCCCAGGCGGACTTATCAAGGTCGGCAATAATCCGGCTGTAGCTCAAATGCGTGCCGGCCAACCCTATCTGGACTTTGCCTTTTCCACCCTCGAACACTTGCAATATTCTACCCTGGCCAGCACTTACGATATGGCACCGGATGGTGAGGCCTGGCTCAAGGTTGAAGTAAAAGGTAAGGCCGAGGGGATTGAACGCCCTATCCACTTGAACTACTCTCATGAGGAGAACATGCTGCAGCTCCTCAGGAGTCTGACCATAGGTGACAAGCTTCAAACCCAAATTGAAGCTTCCATGCAGTGAGGACACAAAAGGACATGAATGTGAAACAGACTAAATTTCTGCTGCCGCTGGCTGCAGCCTTGCTGCTGGCGTCGGGTTGTACCCCAACGGTCAAGATTGAGCCACCGGATAAACCAATCGTTATCAACTTGAATGTGAAAATCGAACATGAAATTCGCATTAAGGTCGATAAAGAGTTGGATCAGCTGCTGACCAATGATGAACTCTTCTAAGGTGCCAGAATTCGCGAAAGGAAAACACAGATGAAAACCAAGTTGATGACCCTGACTGCCGCCCTGTTGATGAGTTTCTGCGTCTTTGCCATAGGTTTGCAGGACGCCAAGAGCCAAGGGTTGGTGGGTGAACAGCAAAACGGCTATTTGGGCGTGGTCAAATCCAGCGCCGAGGTGACGGCACTGGTTAAGGATGTCAATGCCAAACGCCGGGCACATTATGAAAAAATCGCCCGTCAAAACGGGATTTCCGTGGATGATGTTGCCAAACTCGCCGGCGCCAAGGCGATTGCTGCCGCCGACAAAGGTCATATAGTGCAGGATGCTTCCGGCAAGTGGGTGCGTAAATAACCCGTTAACCCTTTAATAAGGACTGGCTCAATGCTGGTCCTTTTTTATCGCGTTAACCCTTATCAAAATATTCCCCGGCCCTGACATAAGCGCAGCCCGCTTGTGTCGCTTCAAAGGTGCCCCCACCCCGCAATTCCCGCATGGCATAGCCCCATAACAAGTTTTCATGAGCGTGGCAGCACAGACGGGTCGTAAAATCGCATTTGCTGAATTATTTCTGAACTATGACTACAGCACACTCTTTCGTCGCTTGCCACTATCCACAGGAGTCAAGATGCCACTGGCTATTCTTGCGTTAACTGAGCCTACGTTAGTCCCTTGCGTCTCGATTGATACCTAGCGTCTGGGTTGGCAGCCAACACTTGATGTCGATTGCCGCTTTGGTTAACCTCACGGCACAGACTGCAGCCCCAAAGGAAGGACCCTATGGCTGAATCCCCCGCACAGATCATGCTTGAAGACGCAGAAACGCTCCACACCCGCCAGGCGGTATGGAGCGCACTGTCGGACTTGTTTCTTGATACAGATGTCGCCCTGCACTACCCCGGCATCACCCGAGTATGTGCACTTTCACCCTATTCCCTGCCGGAACTGGAGCATATTCTCTACCGCGAAGTTGCCCCTGTGTGCGGCCCCAATCTATTCGATGTCTGTGGCGAATGGGCCGGTTTCGATGAGCAGTGGCTCAAGGAGAGTATTATGTTGCAGTTCACTACTCCTCCCGGTCTTTGGCAAAGATTGAAGCAGCGCCTGGCACAAAGAATGTTCGCCCGTTACCTGACGCCTCATTGGCAACTCTTGTCGCTGCAGATCCAAAGCCGGCGCAATAACCAACGCTAACTAGCCCTTTAAAGTCTTTAGCCGCTGAGCATTGGGCGGCAGCGGCTTCCAACGGCCAAAGTCATATTGATTCCAGTCTGACTGAGATATAGAGCGCCCCCTTTGATCCAAGCCATCGAACGTGCCCGAGCAACTTACCTTAAGCGCACTCAGATGCCAGCCCTAAAAACTGCAGTTTCATCACAGACTTATTTCGAGTATCCAATTTGTCCCTTTTACAAAAGATTTCCCTGCATTCGATCACAATTTATTAAATGATAACAATTATCACTTGCACTCATATTTGTAAAAATATAAATTTGCCCCCCACTTAAAGCTTATTTTCTCAATCGCTTCATTTGTTAATCAGGACAGATACTCATGCCTAGCTACAAGTTTAAGCTCAACGCCCTGCTGCTCGCTATGCTGGCATCACCGGCCTTTGCCGACGATGCTGTCGAGCGCGGAAATCAATCAATCGAAAAAATTGTCGTTTTGGGGGAAAAGACAGAGAAATCATTGAAAGACGTGAGTTCATCTGTATCTGTCATCACGGAGGAGCAGCTTAAGACGCTGCAATACCTGTCGGTGCATGACGCCATCTCTGAAATACCCAACCTGGTAGTGCTGTCCGGGCAGATGCCCAATATCCGCGGGGTTTCCGGTAACGGAGCCGCCACCGGCTTTAGTGGGGTTTCCGGCGGCGCCAAGACCCGGGTATCGACCATAACCGATGGTGTGGCAGAACCTTTTATGGCGGATTTGACCGGCGATACCGGCATGTGGGACATAGAGCAGATTGAAGTGTTTCGTGGTCCCCAATCCACCAGCAATGGCCGCAACAGCATAGGCGGCGCCATGTTTATCAAGACCAAGGATCCGACTTTTGACTGGCAGGGTGCCGCTCGGGTGGGTTATCGCAGTGAGAGCCAATATATAGACTCGGCCGCCGCTATCTCCGGCCCTTTGATTGAAGATGAGCTGGCCTTTCGCCTGTCGGCGCAGCATACCGATGGCGAAACTTACGCCAACCCGGTTATCCATGAAGCTAACCCGCCGGGCTTTGATCTGAATAAGCTCAACACAGACAGAATAAGAGCCAAACTTCTGTGGGAGCCCGCAGCCATTGACGGCCTCAAGGCCATGCTCAGCTATGCCAAAAACCATGAGCGCGGCAACACGGGACGGCAATACTTCAGTGGTGACGATCCCTGGAAGTATCAGCCCATCAACCCCAGAAACATGGACACTGAATCCGATACCGGCAGCATCAAGCTGGACTACAGGATCAGTGACAATTTCTCGGTCGACTTCTTGCTGGCCAGAATGAACTACAACTGGGTGATGGATACCTATGACAAGGATCCTGCTACCGAGCAAGTGGTGAGTATGGAGGAGTCCAACACCACGGCTGAAACCAAGCTGCATTTTGGCCTTAACAGCGAACTCTACAGCGGCTTTATCGGCCTCTACTATTTCAAGCGCGATCAAGACTTCAACAGTATCGGCGGTTCGGTTTATCGCGGCGACGACAATAGTGACTCCAAAGCGGTTTTCGGCGAATTTACTTATAACTTCACCGATGACTTCAGGATCACCGCCGGAGGCCGGGTCGAACGGGAATCGCAGCTGCGTAACTTCTGGATGAAGCAGCCGCAAACGCCCATAGAAGATACCCTGGACAACAGCAAGACCATCAAGTTGCCCAAGCTGGTGCTGCAATATGATATCAATGCCGAGACCATAGTCTCCTTAAGCGGTCGCCGTGGTTACAACGCCGCCGGTGCGGCGATAGGCTTTCCGGAGAATGAGTTCTACTTCTACGATGAAGAGTACGTTAACGCCTATGAACTTGGGCTGAGAACCAGCCTGGATGGCGGTAATATCAACCTGAGCGCCAACCTGTTCTACAACGACTACGACGGATATCAGGCCACAGGTTCTGCCAGACGGGTTATCAACATGGACAAGGTGATTACCTATGGTGCCGAGTTTGAAGCCTCAGCCATGGTGACCCGGGATCTGCGCCTGCACGGCGGCCTTGGGCTGTTGAGTTCGGAAATCAAGGAGCCTGGAGAAGGTTATGCCTCTGCCAAGGGCAATGAACTGGATTCGGCCCCCTCAATGACCGCCAATCTCGGTGCCCAGTATTGGCTGACAGATCAGCTTACCTTCAGTGTCTCCGCCAACTATGTCGGTGAGTACTATGGTGACTTTGAGAACACAGAGGAACGAGTTGCCGGTGACTATGTGCTGGCACGTATGTCGCTCAATTATGAGACAGACAACTGGATCTTCAACGCCTTCGTCAACAACGCCTTTGATGAGAAAGCCGTGTTGAGCCGCTCTCCGGCAGCCCGTAACTACCCGGATGGCTATGCGGCGATAGTCGATCCCCGTAACTTTGGGGTCTCTGTCACCTACCAGTTTTAACCTTAGATAAGCCAAAAGGCTCCCAAGGGAGCCTTTTTAATTTTATTGAAGCCCCTTTGACCAAGGGTTACGGCTTCAAAGCCGTTTCATGACTGAGTCTCACGCGGCGATCATCCCCTAAGTGCGTTAAACACAAAGCGGAAAACTCGCTTTGCCAACGGGTCAGCTCAAACCCATAGCGTTCTTGAAAGGCCTGAGTCTCAAAGTACATGGAATAGGCATAGTTTTGATACAGCATCAATCCAGGCAGCACTTGGCCAGCCTCTAGATACTCCCTGGATGCCGCCAGCATGATGGGATAGTTGTCGTTATGCTTTTCACCGCCGAATCCCGGCTTAAAGCCATCAAGCCGGCGGATGAAGGGATCATCTTCAAGATAAGTTTGCAACTGCACCTGGCTGAGCATTCGCATTACGCCATCGGAGGGGATGCCGAAGGCCCAATTACTGTGAAACGCCCGTAGAGCAGCATGAGCCGCCAGTTCATTTCGCCCCAAACGCCTTAACTGCGATGCCAGTGCAAACCAATAGTCACCCACTTCCGGTAATTGCTCGCAGGCCTGCTGCAGTAAAACAATGCCTGCCTCAATATCGTCCTGCTTGGCTGGCCCCTCCTCTGCTCCGCGAAAAAACGCCTTGGCGCTCTGAACCAACATTGGTGCAAAGTCTGCGTCTTGCGGCTCTTCATCGCCGCGCTCCCAGTCGTTGGCTTCGAGCCAGGCAACAAATTTACCGGCGCCGGAAAAGGCCGGTACCACCTTGGCCTCATCGTGCCACATGTCACAGACAATCGGCGCCTCTGTCTCCCGGCCCAAGGGCCAATAGAGCCCAAAGTAATCACCGTTGCCGAGCTCGGCATCGAACAGAGGCAGAAAGCCCAATGAAGGATAGGGTCCCATGGGCTGTTCGTCCGCAGTAAAAGGTGACAATAAATTGATTTCAGGAGGAATATGCATGATGCGACATCTCTATCAGCGCGGAGGAAAACAACTGTTTTTGAATGGGGTTAGAGGCTAGCTCGCCGGCGGAATGGAATAAGTGCCCACGGCATGGGCCACCAGGTCGCTGTGTCCGACCGAAAACACAGACACCTCGGCAATCGCCAGTGATTTACCCAGTTTCAGCAGCCTACAATCGGCGACAATGTCACACTCGGCACTGGGTTTACGCAGGAAGTTGATATTCAGGTTAGTGGTTACCGCCAGCGGCACTATGCCTATTTCCCCCAGCAAGGCGACATAGATGGCAATATCCGCCAGCTCCATCATGGTCGGCCCTGAGACAGTACCACCGGGGCGCAGGTGCGCCTGAGTTATCGGCTTACGCACTCTGGCCGACTTATCTCCCAGATGTTCAATCACAATGCCGCTATGTGGCAGCTCATAGTTAATAAAAGCTTGCAGCTCGGCGATAGTCACCATCTAAACCTCCTTGATTGTTAGGCCAGTCGTTGCGGGTATCAATGGGCATGGGTATTACTTGGACATTGGCAGCCTCTGGTTTAGCTGCCCTTCTACTCCTGTTTGGTCGTGGGCTTTGATACCACTTTTGATTGTTGCCGACGTTTAAGCTCCCGCCCCTGAAGGGTGAATATCGACCAGACCAACAACAAAGGCAGCATTGGGACTATCCCCCAAAGCAAATCCACAGAACTTGCCACCAAGGTGTATTTAAGCTGATATACCGGCACCAACACCCAAAGGGGATAGCTGTAAAACAACCCTCGCACCAGACGCATAGACAAACTGCGACGCAGCTCGGCGCCGGGAAGCGAGGCAAACATCAAGGCAAACCAGCCCAAAACGCCCGTCAGCAGTGCAAAACCCAGCACAAGCTGGATCAATAGTTCCGGCATTGTCCTCTCCCTGAGTATAAGCTTCTAACCCTTTTGCCCGATTTACAGCGCTGACCGGAGCTCTCCTGTCAGCCAGGAGCGGTCATCGCAGAAGCAAAGGCCAAGCGCCCACGACCAGCTCGCTCACTTTCAGCTTAATCACTGCCAGAATCACATCCCGGTTCCGCAGCGGCGGTTTCCGCTGCACTATGGTCTGTGCTGGCATCATGCAGGCTCGTGATAGAAAAATCCTGTGGCCGGCCAAAGATAACCTCCGCAGCTTCCCTTCTCAGTTGCCCATAGTCCGGCTCACTGGAACCTTGGGCGATGGAAGTTTGCACCGAAATGCGGGAAAACTCGGCCGGTGAGCAGTACATGGCATAGGCATAATATTCGTTGGTCGAAATCCTGCCATTGCTGTCACCGGCTCTGGCCGGACGCCTGAGCTTTTGTCTGATTAAGGCCCTTTCCAGCTGATTTCTAGAGTAATATCTCTTCTTGCCATAATGCTTTAGCAAATCCCTGGATAGCTTACGGGCATATTGCCTTATCTTTCGTTTTCGAAACAGATGGGCAAACATAAGAACTCACTCTGCTTGGCTCGCTTCTCCAATATGCCGCTTTGTGCTCAGAGCCTGATTGGAGCCCACTTGCCGAGCGGCACCAAAGAACAGATATGGCGCGGCAAATAAGTTAATGATTAAACTGTAAAACAGCGGCAACAAGGCCACGCCCAAACCGGCCATGATGGTTTCGACGCCGCCTAAGCTTTGCATCAAAACCCGCAGCAAACCGTAAATAAACATAAGCCCGGCGGCCAACCAGCATACTTTGATGGCACCCCGTAATTTGGCGCGCCTTGTCGCAGCCAAAGGGGTAAACCAACAAGCCAGGGCGGGCGCAATAACGCCAAGCATGGAGGGGAAATCGATAAACATGGCCCAGTGCGCCGACAAAACCAGCTTGCCAAGCGTATACAAACAGACCAACCAGTAGACTATGACTGCTGCCCGGTTCAATTTCTCCTCCTGTTCTCGCGGTTAGGCTTCAAGTGCCAATTGCAGCAATAAGTCCAGCTGAACCCTGGCATCGCCTCTTTGAGTCTTATCAATGGCAGGCTCACCACCGAGACGCAGTGCCGGGGTGTAAAAGTAGATCTGGTTCTGCTGCAGCTTGCCTTGCAGGTCACTGACTTGCTGAAGATCCTTCTTCCTGAAGAAACTGGCTTGCACTTCATCGTCACAACACCAGTCGTTGAAGAAATCTTCCATGCTCCAGGTGAGCACATCTGTCTGCGAAGTGTGGGGATCGATAAAGGCGATATCTTCATCCCCTTCGTCGCTCAGGAGCCGATAATAAAAAATGTCGCCAAAACAGCTGATAGCGAACGGGATGCGACTCATGTCTTCATCCAACATCAGCCAGCCCCAGAGATTGTCCAGGTATTCATCCGGATCAATAAGTTGGATTAAACCATCACCATAGTGGCCAAAGCCATGTTGTTGCCACAGTTCCAATAAGCACTCGGGCAAATGGTCCTGATATTTGGCAAGAGTTGGCGCCGATACTGATTTGATATCTGCGCCGGGTGGCAGATGGTCGATAAAAGATTGCAGAAGCATTGAGGTAAAATTCCTTTTCCTATCAGAATAACTGTCACAAAACCTTGGGTTTTCCGTGACCTTGATTTGAAAGCCTTAGCAGGCACTTAGACATGGGGCGTGAATAAGCCCGTTGCCGATTATGCGGCCTTTGATAGCATGATTGCAATCCCGAGAGACGCACCGGCTATACACAGAGCACAAAAATCGCTGAGACAGTATCGATATTTGTCCACAATATCTATTCGATCGCAAAACTCTCGGCGACAAGCTTTAAGGTATCAGTCTGAGCTTGGTACAGCCCTGGCATCGAGCCGTAAAATGGTGAAGGCGATGCTTTCGCCGCTAATATTGCTATCGAAAGGTGCCTCCAGCCGACATAGGCCGACATCTATGACAGCACCTTGGGTAATATCGGTTATGGTGCCAAATGCGCGGTAGCTCCATCCCTGAATATGCTGCAGCTGCCTTAACCCCTCCGGGTTGCCGGCCAACATGGTGTTTTGATCCTCCTGTTCACAGGCAATACCGACGCTCAGCTCAATATCAATGATCTCACCATAAGTCAGGCTGTCACCACCGAATTCATCCATCACAGTAAGCGGCTGCCCCGCCACTTCAATAACGGCTTCAAGGTAATCGCCCTCGGTTTGCTTAAATACTGCTTGCACGGTTTTCCTTATAAAATTCTTTTTTGAGGCTGTTTCTCAGTTGGTCACTGCTCAGCTTCTTTGGCCGCCAGCCACTCACATTCGGCTGTGGTGGCCAATTCCCCCAATTGACGACGCTGATCCCGCCCCTGGAAACTGGAACGAGCCCCCTTGAGGATAGGTACCGCATATTGAATATCACGGGCCAGTCGCTCGAGAAATAGATTGCCGGAACGGCGATATTCCGCCATTTCCTGCCCATTGAGCTGGATCATAAAGCGGTTGTTATGTCGGCAAAGCACATCCAGATATAGTTGTCCTTCATGCTCCAACAGGTACCATTGCGCTTGAGACATCGCCAATACTTTCATACCCAGCTCCCGACTATGCAGCTTTTACCGAAAGAGGCATAAAATTACAGCAGCGTAAGCCACTCTGAGGTATCTGCCAGAATAAACTCATAGCGTTTGCCATCATTGAGAATGACCCGCAGCGCATCTGCCGATATAGGGAAAATACCGCCGCCAGTAGCCAGACACTTTTCTACCGCGCAGATATCATCACGCTTGAGTGTGTAGGGCCCCAGCCCCAGTTGCTGATTGAAAGGCACAAACTTAAGTTCATTGCCGGTCAAGGAGATTTTGCCATCGGCTTTGGCCACTCCATTCTGCACTGTAGTCATTGACGATTTGATCAGTTCTGCTGCCATCCTTGCTTCCTCTTGGGTAATGCCTTGCTTCCTTAAGGCCTTGTTGGCATAAGCCATCAATAATGTTCAAACTACCTCAATAGATGAGGTTTGTCATCCCGATGAACGGGCACTGCTGCACTGCAAAACTCAGGCGATAGCCTCTGGCAGGATGAGCTCCGGCGCGCCAAAACAGTGAAGATAGCCATCAATAATGGCCAAAGCGTCTTCATCCGAGCAGAGATAAACGGGCAAACCATGCCGCTTAGCCAATTGCTTTGCATGCTGTTTTTGGCTGAGGCCATGGGATTGGTCTCGGCTCTGCGAATGAACCACATGGGGCACAAATAAAAGGTCGGCCAAGCCAAGCGCCTTCAGGTTTTCAAGGCCCACTGTATTGCTGTCACCACAAAGCGCCGCGGTTTCTATGTTGGCGGTCAGCAGCATGGCACCGGCACTGACACCAACCAGGAGATGTCCGGATGCAGCATAACTCTTGAGTTTCTGCTGTTGATTGCGACTATGCAAGCCGCGCAAAAAACGGTAAGTATCCCCGCCCGAGAGATGCACTAAAGGCTTATCCAGTAACGTCTGCATCACAGTGTCGTTAAAACCCTGCTCAAAATCCAGGTAGGTGTTGAGACCTATGCCAAGGCCTTGATAAAACGCCTGTGTTGCCCGGTAGAAATCCCCCTCGGGGTCAGGCTCTGAACCTATGTAACCACCCGCTTGTCCTTTAAGCCCCAAAGCCTCAATAACAAACGCTAGCGCCTTATGGCCGGTTGCGCTTTGGTGATTACTGAGCAGCAGTAGATTCATACTTTTTCGCTCCTTGAAAGTCGGCAGTTTCTTGCAACACCCAGAGTTTCCCGCTCACAGCCTCAACGGCCATTCGCGCCGTGATTAATAAAGTTCTTCAGCCTAAGACATCAGCGCAGGGAGTCAAAAGCAGCCAGCAGTGCTTCATCTTCTCTTTCTAACAGGCACTCGCCAATCTCATCTATGGGTAACGCAGCGCTGCTGGACAACAGCTTAAGGGCTTCAATATGCTCAAGAGTCAGTTCATGCTCGGTAAGCAAGAACGACCAATCGAAACTGTCGACAAGCGCCTGCTCGACACCATCGGCATACAGCTGGTTAAACCTTTTTGGGTTGTGACCGAAGATCAATGCCGCCAAGCAAGCATATTCGCCGAATTCACTGTCATCATCAAAGCAGTAATCCAACGCTATGCCCCGACTTAGCAAGGCAGCCAAAGCCTGTTCACCGGCTCCATTCAAATGGTATTCATTGTAAAACAAACAGGCCGCCGCCGTAGCCAGTGCCTTATGGGAGAAGGCGTATCTGGGCAGTAGAAAATTAAAAATGGCGTAAGCGTCAGACTCTCCTGCAAAGACCAATTCCAACAACCGGTTATGGTCCAGGCGGCCACCCACTGAAATAAACGCGCTAATAAAACCGAGATAAACATCGTGACACAGCCGGTAAAGATGTTCAGGGTCGTCTTCGACCAAGCTGCCATCCGGGCCGTTGACTTTGATGATGTCAAATAGCGGCGTAAACTGCTTCGGCTCGGAATAATACGCCACACGGCAATACATAAGGTAATAGATTTGATAGTCCTTGATAACGGCGTTCGCTCTGAGATAAGAGATGATCTCAAGCCAGGCAGGGTCTTTCTCTATCTTGAACATATATTGGGACCAGGCTTTCGGCATGTGCTGGCGCAAATAGTCCAGATTGCCTTCTTCAATATGTTGTTTTATCTCATTTAATCCACGAAACACGGCATTCCTCTCATAACAGGTGTAAATCTTCTCCGGGAAATCCCGGGCTTGGTAGGTAAAAGACCTGAGTTAGGGCTGACTCAGTTTTTGCTCAAGCGCCCGGTTCTGAGCCATAATCTCTTCGAGAAAAACCGAACCATGCAGCCTGGCCAATTGCAGCGCCTTGATAGACGCCGCCATAGCCTTATCGAGCTGTTGGTTAAGCGTATAGGCCGTTGCCAGGCTGTCCCAAAGGATTTCCGAGCGAGCGAATTTCTCTACTCCTTGCTCCAATATGGCAACGCCCCAGGCAGTTTGGCCCTCATAGGCGGCCTTTAGGCCGTATACATTGAATTGATGTGCCGACAACGGAAAGGTATAGCCATACTCGGCAGTTTTTTCCCTGTAGAACGCCAGCAGCTGTTGCAGCGACATCACATCGACTTCCGGTACCGCGTTCCAGCCACTGAAGATGGCTTTAAGCCCCTCGACATTGCCAATCAAGGGAGTGCTGTCGTGGGTTTCTCGGGCAAAACGGGCATTGAAAACCTGTAGCTTTGACGGCTTCTTGGTTTCCAGTTTTTGCAGCATGGCATCAAAGGCCTGCGCCATCTCGCCTGGCTCACTCGCCATACTGAGAAACCAGCGCATGGGCGCTTTGCGCTCGCGAGTCTGGTATTTGTCGTAATCTGTAATCAAGGCAACATCGTCCCACCACAGGCTGGGACTAATGGCTATCGCGGCATTGAAGGAAGATGCCGGACCGAGCACCTGATAACTGCTGTAAAGCCCGGCCAAAGAGTGGCCAAATATCATCCGGTAAGGCGCCAGACGGTAACGTTCACTCAATGTAGGCAGCAGTTCCTCTGCGATAAAACGGTTATAAACATCGGCCTTTCCCGCCCTTGCGGCGAAATCTTTCGGCTCTGTGGGAGTAAAGTACTTGAGTCTATCGCGGGTGCTTATGCCCACCACTATCATTTCCGGTACTATGGCGTATGTGCTCAGAAAGCCGACGCTGGATGCCACATGATGAAACTGAGTCGAACCATCAAGTACCAACAGCAAGGGGTAGTGAAAACTGTCTGAATGTCGATAACTCTCGGGCAAAGCAACCTGAACTGTCACGGCTTCATCGATAAGCCCGGCCGCAAGTGTAAAACGCTGCTCTTCGGCCAATACAGTCAGCGACAGCAAGGCACAAAGCAAAAATACGAATCTCATGGAAATCCTTGTCAGTAAAACGTCTTTAAAGGGCATTCAAAGGCCGGCCGGCACGGGATAAAAGAAATCTTTGCCATTCATCGCCAATGCCTGCAACTGCCCGGCATCTATCGCCAGACTCACCTCGGCGCTCCAGGCAGGAAAACCACCTTTGGCTAAAAGGCTGACGGTCAATAGCAGATGGCCACAGGCATCTGTCGTTGCCACAAGACTGTACTCACCTTCTATGGCAGCCCAGCTTTGCTCGCCTTGCCAACCCTGCCACTGCCGGGCAAGCTCCTCAAAGAAATCCGCCGGGTTCCGTCCGTAGGGAGGATTTTCCACCCTCACACTTGCCTGCATGCCTTCTCCCGAGATAGTCACGCAATAGTGTTCAAGCCAACCACTGGTGTCCAACTCGGGTTTATGAAAACGCACAGAGCAGCCAAAGCTGTTTTTCAATATCCATTCTTTCACCTTTCCGGCGTCCTCTTTACCTGGATTTAAAAGCAGCCGGGTTACAAACGGCCTTTGAGCGGGTGCTGAGTTTGCCAACCACTGGCTCCGCGGCTGCTGACAAAATACACCAGCAGATCGGCCGCGCCACGATGGCTGACCCAATGAATGAGTGACGTAGCCATTGAGCGGCTCGCCACCTGGCACCAGAGACTATCCTGATTGTGTGTAGCGCCGCGGCTGTCGACTCGATAAACCAATAGATCGGCGGCCGCGCGGGAGCTGACTTCATGTACCAGCACCTTGGCCGCTCCCCGAACCTGAACCTCATAAATAAGCGCCATAAAACCTCCCTGTTGTAGCTTGGCTCTTGGTGGTTTTGCCTCTTATATCTAAATGCCACGCCTGTGATGCCTGAACACTCAGGGCTGTAGCATGCCTAAATCTTCAGCCACTTTCAGCGGGTTAAAAGGCCCGTCGATAGCCTTTGCCAGCGCCTCAACCTGACTCTGATCCAGGTGTTGTATCGCCTCTTTGTCCGGCGTCTCAAAATAGATAAAACCTTTGAGCAAGTCGTTGAGTGTGGTGATATCGGCATCGGCGAGTACCGCTTTGAGTCTCAGTGCTTCATCCTCAGTACACTGATAGTCTTTTAACTCATTCAGGTAAATCAACACTGCTATCTTGTCTTCACGTGCCAGAGCGTTGAACCAAGGGCTGGCGGGGAATGTGAGTGTCGATGTCTTGCCCTGACGATCACATGCTTGCCAGCTGTCATTCCATTGCTTCAGATAGGAAAACTTATCGACTTGAGTTGCGCAGCCTGACAGCAACAGCGCAATTGATACCACTATGATTTTCTTCATAAATCCCTTTTATTCTGCAAGCTTGTTGAAGATACCAACAACCCGCTTGAGATCATCCTATTTAAAAGCTCATGCCATAAACCCTGTGACACTAGCGGCTTGATGCGGCGAGGCCAATGCCGAAGCAGACAAAGACGCCGCCGCTTAGCTTATTCAGCACTGAGCTTCCCTTGCCGGAAGCCAGCTTGGTCTTGGCAATGGAAGCAAACAGGGCATACAGAGTGTGAATAAGGATCACCAAGCCACTAAAGGTTGCGGCGAGTAAGGCAAACTGAGGAGCGTATTCCCGCTGCAGGTCGATAAACTGCGGGAATATCGACATAAAAAACACGATCGCCTTGGGGTTGGAGATGGAGACTAAAAATCCTTCGGCGAAACACTTGCGAGCGCTGCCTTGCTGTAAATGAGCGCTGCTGGTGCCACCACCCTTGGCTCGGAACATTTTCAGGCCAAGATAGATAAGATAAGCGGCGCCAATAAACTTAATTACAGTAAAGGCCAGTATTGAACTGGCCAACACAACCCCCAAACTGGTGGCCGAGATCAAGGCAACAAACAAAATAGCCAGTGCGACCCCAAATATACCGGCAAAGGTCTTGAGCAAGCCGCGTTGAATCGAGTTGTTGACGGTCAGCATCACCGCTGGCCCAGGCAAGAGAATGGTGGCCATGGCAACACCGAAATACACAAAATAGTTATCCATTTTTATTCCTGAACTGATAAAACTGTCAAAAACCCTTAATCCATTCAAATCTGCCAATCATTGTCATTGATATAGGGCTGCAAACCCGGCAAATATGGATAAGCGATAAGCTCAAATCATCACCATAACCCAGGCGCACGAGTTTGATGTGCTAGAGAATCAACATCCGGTAATGAGTAAACAAGAGAGCGCGCCAAACCTTGAGTTCAATCGGCGATAGCTACCGCGGAACCGACAATCCTTTTCGTCCCTGAAACATCCTTGAATACCACAGGAGCTTGTACTGTATCTCATTGATAGTTATGGCGACCATACCCAAGCAAGTCACAGATTACAAGAAGATTTCCCGAAGGCCAAAGCCGCTTCTTTGGGTGCAAAATCGCGCTGGTTATGGTGCCAACAGGATTTGCTGTTTCCCGGCCCATCCCATTAGAATAACCTCGTTTGCTTATTCCTTGAGCCAGGGAGCCAGGAGGGGCTGCCAAGATTTTGGGACGGGCTCGAAAGGGAATAACCTATCAACACCAAGGAGGGAACATGAAGCACTATCGAGGCAGTTGCCTTTGCGGCAAGGTTCGTTTTGAAATCAGCGCTGAGCTGCAGCAGTTCTTTTTGTGTCACTGCAGTCGTTGCCGCAAGGATTCAGGTTCGGCCCACAGTGCCAATCTGTTTTCAGACAGCGCCGAGTTAACCTGGCTCAGTGGCCAGGACGCCATTACTGCGTTTACCCTGCCAGGTACCCGCCACAGCCGCCACTTTTGCGCCGTTTGCGGCTCGGCGCTGCCCAAAGCGGTCAAAGGTAGCCACCTGCTGCAAATACCCGCAGGCAGCCTGGACGATGAGCCGGGTCTGACTCCCCAGGCGCACATTTTTTGTCAGACGCGCGCCGCTTGGGATAGTGAATTGGAAACTGTGCCGCAATGCGCTGATAAACCAGATATTTAGCTTTACTCATTCAGATATGATTTACTGATGACTCTCCCATTGGCACTATCAACTTACAATTACGCTCTGGTGTAACCATTATCGAGTAGGAGATTTACGCTTTGAAAAGACCCGATACTATCTCCAATTCAGCTAATAGCTATATTCTTTAGCGTGCATTCTGAGCTCTGCCGCCTTATTCTCCAGATATTCTGCAGTATTGAGCAGTCTTTCTATCACATCTGCCGTATTACGGGAATTATCTCTAATCACTGTCATGCTGCTTGCTAAATCACGTGATACCAGAGACTGCTCCTCTGTAGAAGAGGCCACCTGCGTATTGATATTATGAATAGCCTCAGTGCTCACAAGAATGTTCTCAAAAACTGAAATAATCCCGCCAAACTCTTCATCGGCCTTATTCATCAATTCAGCAGCTTGAGTCACAGAACCGCCAACTTCGGTTGTCCGTTGTTGTAAACTAGCGACTATGTCGTCAATCTCTTTTGTAGAGTCCTGAGTACGCTGTGCCAACGAACGTACTTCATCGGCAACAACCGCAAAACCTCGCCCCTGCTCTCCAGCGCGAGCCGCTTCGATTGCTGCATTCAAAGCCAGTAAATTGGTTTGCTCAGCAATAGCCTTGATAACTTCCAGGACATTGCTTACCTGATCACTTTCAGTGACCAAATGTTGCATAGCTACTTTTGTTTTTGCAAACTCCTGTGCTAACACGCTCATTGCAGACTGTGCCTGTCGTACAGTCCTCTGACCTAAGGATACATTGGATTCATTCTCCGCGGCTCTAGCTTCAGCCTCTTGGGTATTTTCGCTGACATGCATCAATGTCGTCGTCATCTCTTCCATAGCACTAGCACTTGAATCCAACTCAGAGGCCACTTTTTGAGAGCTGGCTCTTGACTCATTTACTGCTGACTTGGCTTCCTCCGACAACTTTGCAACCTCTTTAGAAACGCTGTCTGTTACAGCCAAGGAGGTTGCCAATGAACTTATAAAAGCGTTAATCTGCTCCCTTATTTGGGCAATTTCACCACTGGCTGTAACCTGAATCCGTTTACTTAGGTCTTTCGTTTTCTGAATGTCCATCAATTGTTCGTATACGAGTACAATTGGATTGGCAATTTTATATTTAACCATCACGAAACCAACAATACTGACTAAGATCACTATAGCCAGCAGTAGCTGCGACCAGAAAAGAGCGCTTCTGAGATCCTCCATTCGCTGGATAAAGTCTGCACCAGTACGCTGATCCAGAGCCGAAAAAAACTGGTCAATTGGTGCCATAATTTTGGCTTTTTCCCTATGGTAAGCAGGACTGTGAAGCAGTTCTCTTGCCAGCGCCAGATCTGGTTCTCCCCGAACACTATATTTGCCACTGGTCGGATCCAAAAATATGCCTTTAACCGCATTCATTGCCTTAACTTCCAACGCCACTAATGCATCAGAATTCGCTTGGGCCTGATCCAGGAAGTCGAACTCCTTTGCACTAAAGCCCAAAGACTTCATCGTGTCTTTAATTGCAGCACGTTCGCCATCCGCTTTGGGTTTGTCACCATAATTCAATACTAAATCCCAATATATTTGGTGGTAGTGCTGCGGCCGAGGTTTCTCTCCATTGCGAATATCAAGAATATCCTGATACATCTTCTCGTATTTCTCTTCGCCGGTAATAGCATAGGTACGGGCAAGCCGTGTAAGATCGTCTGAACTTTGTCTCAGTTCATCAGCCACCTGATAAGACTTATATCGAATATTCGCCGCATCACCTAACTGAACAATTTTAGCCGATTCATTCATAGTGAAGATGAAGGTTAACAAGGCGCTCGCACATATAGCACCAAAAACAAGGCTCATCATGGATTGCGTTTTCATTCATGCTCTCTTGACAATTAGAGGAATCGTCCTTTAAGCGTAACGCATGCGCATCGTATAGATAACAATATTTTCACAATTGTGATGAGTTCACAAAAATCATACCTGCCTTAACTTCAAATACATTTTTCAGTAGCCCACACATGAGACTTAAGATCAACATCAAAAGACCGAGTCTTCATCCCTTTAGGGAAGGTGCGAATAAGTCCTCGTGGCACTCTGGCTTACACAGCAATTGGCGTTCAAGGCATCTGACTGAAGGCATGCCGGGGCCTGTCGAAGTCGGATAACGCAGAGAGCCAGTTGCTGTGAAAGCCCCGAAGGGCGTGGCTTACAGGCCTGCCTGTTGTGTTGTGCTTCTTATTTGCTGCGAACCACGCCTTGCATCCAGGCCTGTAAGCCGACGCAGAGCACACATGGGGCTTGTTCGCACCTTCCTTAGATTACCGCCAACTCCACCATGGCAGCGGTGTACATCTTAAGGTTCAGCTGCAACTGCTCGCGGGTGATAAACTCATGTTCACTGTGGCCTGTATACTCGACACCCGGCATGGCCGGACCAAAACTGAGGGCATTGGGAAACAGTTTACTGTTGGTGGAGCCGCCAATAGCAACAGGTTTAGGGTCGGCAATACCGGTAAACTCGGCAAACACATTGAGCAGGGTTTGCAGATGCGGCGCCTTATCCATCACCTTGGGCTCGCCCCAATAGCTGCTGACATCGACCAGAGTCACGCCGTGGGATTGCTGCCAACCGGCCAGCGCCGCAGACAGCTGTTTATCCAAGGTTTCCGGGCTCTTGCCTATGGGGCGCCTTAGGTTAAGCGTAATACTGGTACCACCCTGCCCCCACTCCACCACAGTCGGCGCCAGCGACATAGGGCCCATAAAATCATCACTATAGCCCAGCTCGCCAAAGCGCTCGGCATAGAGGTCCAAGCCTATCATTTCATTGATAAATGCCAGGGTTAATGCCGACTGGCTCGGCGCAAATATCTCAGACTCCAACAGCGCAGCCAGATGAGTCACGGCATTGACACCATCTTCAGGGGTTGAGGAATGGGCCGATTTACCGTTGGCGGCTATCTCCAGGCTGTCGAAATCCAGGGTAAAATCATAGCGCATCCCCTGCTGGGCTTCTGCGGCGCGTTGCAAACGGCTGACCATTGCGCTGTCGGCTCCGCGGATCAGGGCCAAGGCCTGCTGGGGGATCTGACTGGCAAAGGAGCCACCGCTGAAATGCTGCAGTTGCGGTTTATCGAAATTAGGCGCCTTGACTTTGGGTTCAGGTATCGTGAGTTTTATCTGGCTCCAGCCCTTCTCGGCGGTGACTACAGGATATTCGGCGTCTATGGTGATATTCATATCGGCCGCTTGATAGTCCTTGAGAAACACTTTCAGCGGCTCCCAGTCCGACTCCTCGGCCAGATATACCATGAGTTCAATGCGGCGGTTCAGTTTTACCGACTTGTCCTTGAGCGCCTTCATGGCGTACATGGCGGTGACTATCGGCCCCTTATCATCTTCGGTGCCGCGGCCTATCAGCTTGCCCGGTTGCGATTGAGTATCCAGTTGATAGGGACTCTGGTGCCAAAGCGTTGAATTGGCCGGTTGCACATCCCCGTGGGTAATGATGCCAAGCTTATTAGCGCCGCCGCCCCTGTCTTCGCCAAGGCCTATCAAGAGCACATAACCGTGATCAGCATAATCCAGCCCCAACTGCTCAGCTTGAGCCTTGAGCGCCTGCTTGAAGCCGATGAATTCCGGATTGGTGTCGGGCGTCAACCCTGGGATAGCCTCGGTATTGAAGTGCACCAACTCGGCGAGACTCTGTTCCATCTCGCTGCCATAGCGGTCAAGGCTGTACTGGGCCAAGGTTTTCGACAGTGGCGAGACTTGACTCAATGCAGACTCTGTACCTTGGGCAGCACTTACGCTTGAAGTCTGGCTTGAAACCTGGCTCGAGGGCTGAGCCGTAAGGCCGCTCTCTGCGCTTACAAAAGGAGCAAACACGCACAGGGACAGCGACAGGGATAAACGGGAAAGTGTTCTTATCATCATGGCAGGGTGGCTTTTGTTATCTTTTATTTTCAATGGCCTGAGAGTGTGCCACAGATACAGTTTCGATACTGCATTCGCTAAATTTTGTTACAAACTAAACAGGACAAAATTGGCCTTTTTCAATACGGCATGTTACTAAGGACGGCTTCGGCGCGGCCCGCTGCGCCATACGGGAGATAAACACCAGCATAGAGGAATAACAATGAAGGGAATGACCCTCTCTCCAGTGGCTCTGGCCCTGGGATTGGCGCTGACACTGAGCGCCTGCGACAACCAGCCTGTATCCCAGAGCGACACATCTGCCCAAACTCAAGCGCCTGCGCTGCAGAATGGCACAGGCACAAACCCAGCCGCAGCCAAGGCCGAACAAACCCGGGACAACCCTTTCTTCCAGCCCTGGAATACTTACCTTGAAATCCCCGCCTTTGATCGCATCAAGTCCGAGCATTACCTGCCGGCCTTCAAACAAGGGATTGCCGAGCGCAAGGCAGAGATTCAGGCCATCATAGATAATCCGGCCGCCGCTGACTTTGCCAACACCATAGAAGCCATGGAGCGCAGTGGCGCCTTGTTGACCAAGGTGTCAGGGGTGTTTTATAACCTCACCAGCGCCGACACCTCTGCCGAGCTGCAGAAGATCTCCAAGGAAGTATCCCCGCTGTTGTCTTCCAGCCGCGATGATATTTACCTCAACAACGCCCTGTTTCAGCGGGTTAAGACTGTCTATCAGCAAAAAGATCAGCTGGTACTTAACCCGGCGCAGCAGAAACTGCTCGAAGACACCTACAAACGCTTCAGCCGCGGCGGTGCCAACCTGGATGAAGCCGGTAAGGCGGAGCTTAGAAAGCTCAATGAAGCGATTGGCAAGCTGAGCCTGGAGTTCGGCGATAATGTGCTGGCAGAAACCAACGACTTTGAACTTGTGATAGACAAGCAGGCCGATCTGGCCGGTCTGCCGCAGGATGTGATTGACGTTGCCGCCCAGGCGGCCATCAAGCGCGGCCATCCCGGCAAGTGGGTATTTACCACCCAACGCCCCTCCGTCACCCCGTTTTTGACCTATGCCGATAATCGTGAGCTGAGAGAAAAACTCTACAAGGGTTATATCGAGCGCGGTAACAACGACAACGCCCACGACAACAAGAAGGTGCTGGCAGAGCTGGCGGCTCTTAGAGCCAAACGAGCCCAGCTTCTGGGCTATCCGAGCCACGCCCACTATGTGCTGGAAGAGCGTACTGCCAAGACTCCGGAAAATGTCTACGCCCTGCTGGATAAAATTTGGCCCGCCGCCCTGGCCCAGGCCGAAGCCGAAAAGGCCGAGATGCAAAAGCTTATCGACAGCGAAGGCAAAGACTTCAAACTGGCCGCCTGGGACTGGTGGTACTATGCCGACAAGATACGTGTCGCCAAGTACAGCTTCAACGAACAGCAGACCAAGCCATACTTCTCGCTGGAAAACACCCTCAAGGGCGTGTTCTACACCGCCAACCGCCTCTATGGCATCAGTGTCACCGAGCGTGACGATCTGCCCAAGTATCACCCGGATGTACGCACCTTCGAGGTGAAAGATAAAGATGGCAGCGTTATCGGTATCTTCTTTGGCGATTACTATGTGCGTGACAGCAAACGCGGCGGCGCCTGGTCCAATGCCTATCGCCGCCAGGCGGTGGTTGATGGCGTCAACGAGCAGCCCATCATAGTCAACGTACTCAATTACCCTCGCCCCAGTGGCGATGAGCCGACGCTGCTGACCTTCGATGAAGCCGGTACCCTGTTCCATGAATTCGGCCATGCGCTGCACGCCTTGCTGTCCAAGGTGGAGTATCGTTCCCAGTCCGGCACTTCCGTGCCCCGCGACTATGTGGAGTTCCCGTCACAGGTGATGGAAAACTGGATGACTCAACCGGATGTGCTGGCGCATTTTGCCAAGCACTATCAAACCGGTGAGGTGATCCCCCAGAGCCTGGTAGACAAGATCCGCGCCGCCAGCAAGTTCAACCAGGGTTTCGCCACGGTGGAATACATGGCAGCCACCAAGCTGGATCTGGACTGGCACAGCAGCAGCGTCACCGAACCTCAGGATGCGGCCGCCTTCGAGCAGCAATCGCTGAGCAATATGGGGCTGATCCCCGAGATAGCGCCGCGCTATCGCTCCACCTACTTCAGCCACATCTTCTCCGGAGGATATTCAGCCGGTTATTACTCCTATATCTGGTCTGATATTCTCGGCGCCGATGCCTTTGAGGCCTTTAAGGAAAACGGTATTTTTGACCCGGCTACCGCCAAGGCGTTTCGCAGCAACATCCTTGAGCGCGGTGGCAGTGAAGATCCTATGGCGCTTTACAGGGCGTTCCGTGGTCAGGAAGCCGCCATTGAGCCACTGCTGCGCAGTCGCGGTCTGCTGGCGGAATAAACGCTTGCCGGATTAGCAATGTCCAGCAGCGCAATCAAAAAAGCCGTTCACTCAGTGAACGGCTTTTTTTAGTTCTTTCTCAAGGCTGGACTTTATCAGGGCTGGGCTTTCTCAAGGCTGACCGGTGTATTGCTTGACTCCGGGCGGGATAACAAACCAGTCCTGCTTTTCACTGACCCAGGCATGGGCACTCGGCTGAATGATACGGGTATCTTCCAGGTTACTGGGCTTGAGCTTGATACTCTGCGGATCAGCCGGGTTGTAGTGATAGATACGATTGCCGCAGCGACCACAAAACTTGGCGGCGCTGATATTGCCGCTGGCCGAACCCCGCTGCCAATGGCTCAGTTCGCCACTGAATTCTATATCTTCGGCTCTGACAATCGCCGTGATGCTGAAGGCACTGGTGGACAGCTTCTGGCATTCCTTGCAGTGGCAGGCCACCACCATCTGCGGCGGCGCCAACAAGCGATAACTGACAGCGCCGCACTGGCAACTGCCCTTGATGGGGTAACGAATAGCGTCCATAGCTTTTATCATCTTATCTGAGGGATAAAAAACACCCGCCATTTGGCGGGTGTTATCAAGGGTTTCAGTCTACCAGGCCTCGGCGCTTGAGCAGCGCATCCACTGTGGGTTTCTGGCCGCGGAACTGGATGTAGTCCTGCATCAGATCCTCACTGTTCCCCTTGGAGAGAATTGCCTGACGATACTTGTCACCATTGGCTCGTTTGAGGCCACCTTCAGCCATGGTATGGGCAAAGGCGTCGGCAGCGAAAACTTCGGTCCACAGGTAAGCATAATATCCGGCCGAGTAACCGCCACCGAATACATGACTGAAATAAGTCGACTGGTAACGTGGCAACACAGGCGCGTAATTCAGGCCATGTTTGGCACGGGCCTTGGCTTCGAAGGATTTAACGTCCGCCACTTGTTCACCGGCCTTGAGGGAGTGCCACTCCATATCAAGCAGCGCTGCGGCCAGATACTCTACCGTGTCATAGCCCTGGTTGAAGGTAGCCGCTGCACGCACCTTTTCCAGCAAGGCTTTCGGAATTGGCTCGCCGGTTTTGTAATGTTTGGCATAGTGAGCCAAAACGTCCGGATCTGTGGCCCAATCCTCGTTGGCCTGGGATGGGAACTCAACAAAGTCCCTTGGAGTAGCGGTACCAGCAAGGCTTGGGTATTTCACCTGCGAGAACAAACCGTGAATGCCGTGGCCAAATTCATGGAACATGGTAGTCACTTCATCAAAGGTCATCAGCGTAGGCTGACCTTCGGCCGGCTTGGGAATATTGAGCGCGTTGTACACCACAGGCTTGTTATCCAAAAGGAAGCTTTGGGTCACGTACTCATCCATCCAGGCGCCGCCGTTCTTGCCTACTCTGGCGTAAGGGTCCAGATAGAAGAGCCCGATGGAGCTGCCGTCTTCGTTGAATACTTCCCAGGCGCGGACATCTTCCTGCCATACCGGCAGATCCTTGCGCTCTTTCATTGTGATGCCGTAGAACTTCTGCATGGCGTAGAACATGCCGTCATTCAGCACGGTATTGAATTCGAAGTAGGGCTTGATCTGGCTCTCATCCAGATCGTATTTGGCCTTGCGAACCTGCTCGGCATAGAAGGCCCAGTCCCATGGCTGCAGCTCAAAGTCGGCACCGGATGCCTTGATTTGCGCCTGGATATCCTTGCCTTCAGCCTTAGCCTTGGTAACGGCCTTGGGTGCCAGGTCATCCAAAATGGCAAATACCGCATCCGGATTACCGGCCATCTGATCGGCCAGTACATAGTCAGCCCAGGTTTCATAACCCAGCAGTTTGGCCTTTTCGGCGCGCAACTGTGCCTGCTTGAGTACGATAGGACCATTACTGGCCATGGCGCGATTGGCCGAAGTCTGCCAAATTTTCTCTCTCAGGCCTCTGTCTTCCAGGCTCGACAGCAGTGGCTGGCGGGTGGTATTCACCAGGCTTATCAGGTAGCCCTCTTTACCCGCTTCCTTGGCGGCGTTGGCCAGGGCGCCTATCTCATCCTCACTCAAGCCTTTGAGCTGCGCCTTATCGGTCACCAGGATCACATCATCCTTGAACGACTTGAGAATGTTTTGCGAAAACTCGGTCGACAATGTGGCCAGCTCACCGTTGAGCTCACGCATTTGGGTCTTGTCGGCTTCGCTCAATTTGGCGCCGGCACGGACGAACTGATTGTAATAGAAGTCCACCAGACGCTGATCTTGCGCGCTCAGGCTATCTTTGTGGTTGTAGACAGCTTCAACCCGGGCAAACAACTTGGGATTGAGGAAAATATTGTCGCTGTGTTCGGTAAGCTTGGGAACGATTTCCCCTTGAATGGCCTGAAACTCATCGTTGGAGATCAACCCGGCCAGATTGAAGAAGACCCTGGAAGTACGATTGAGAATGGCGCCGGTCTTTTCCATCGCCACTATGGTGTTATCAAACGAAGCGGCTTCGCTGTTGTTGATTATGCCGGCAATTTGCTGGTTGTGTTCCTTGATCCCGGCTTCAAAGGCCGGCAGATAGTCTGCGATTTTTATCTTGTCGAACTGCGGCGCATGATACTGCAGCGGACTTGGGCTGAGCAGCACATTGCTTGCTGTTTGTTCGGTGCTTTTTGCCTCTGGCATACTTTGGCTCGCTTCTTTGGCCGGGGCATTACTGACAGTTTCATTGGTTTGCTGTTCGGCACAGGCACTCAGCACCAGTGCAGCGCCTATGGCGGTGGCGATTAATGTCTTACGCATCTTGACTCCATTAACGGCAGGCTATTGCTTAGTTATGATTGAATACCCGGGACACCTGTCTCGGCGGGGCAACAGCCCTGTTGATTCCCGCCATTACCTTAACAACTCTTCCGCTATTTGGACAATGACTTAACTGTAAGAAATTCTGCCCTCCCCCATGGAGCCGACATGACTGAGCAGAAATCCAGCGCCAAAGTTGGGCCTCTTGCGGTCACTGGAACAAGTTTTGAACAACCGGGACAGTCAGCGGACATTTATTTGCCACTTGTCACAAATTGTCACCCGTTTTTAACGGCCGATGTCACATAAGTGTCGCCGCCTTTGGGTATACTGCGCCTTGGTTAACCAGATTAATCACATGATTAACAGTGATTTAACCGGATGATGGACGGGATAATCTCCCGGGGTCGATAATAAAAACCAAGAGTAGTAAACAATGCAAACTAAAACACTAGTAACACTGGCGGTTGCCGCCGCAATGGGTCTCAGTGCCTGTGGCAGTGACAACAAGGATGAGCCAACGGTGAGCGTAGATCTGCGGGTTTTGGAAACCACAGATCTGCACACCAACATCATGGATTACAACTATTACAGCGGCAAGGAAGACCCTACTATAGGTCTGGCCCGTACCGCCAGCCTGATCCATGCCGCCCGCAAAGAAGTCACCAACACGGTATTGGTCGATAACGGCGATCTGTTGCAGGGCAGCCCCATGGGCGACTATATGGCCAAGGTCGGTATCGCCGATGGCGAAGTGCACCCCGCCTACAAGGCGATGAACCTGCTCGATTATGCCGTGGGTAACATAGGCAACCACGAATTCAACTACGGCCTGGATTTTCTGGAGAAATCCCTCGCCGGCGCCCAGTTCCCCTATGTCAACGCCAACGTCTATTGTGATGCCGATGATTGCTGGAAGGGACTCAAGAAAGGTGACAACCTGTTTACCCCTTATCTCATCAAGGAAACCGAGGTTAAGGACACTGACGGCAACAGTCACAAGCTCAAGATTGGCTATATAGGATTCGTGCCTCCGCAAATTATGCTGTGGGACAAGCAGAACCTCACCGGCAAGGTACGCGCCGAGAGCATAGTGGAGAGCGCCAAGAAATTTGTGCCGCAAATGAAGGCTGAAGGCGCCGATATCATTATCGCCATTCCGCACTCAGGCATTGGCTCCACCGAAAACCCAGGCGATCCTGCTGCCGAAAATGCCACCTATGCCCTCACCTATGTCGACGGCATTGATGCCATCATGTTTGGCCACAGCCACTCCATCTTCCCCGATGCCCGCTATGCCGACTTGCCCAACACAGATGTGGAAAAAGGCCTGCTTAACGGTGTCCCCGCCGTGATGCCGGGTCGCTGGGGCGACAACATGGGCCTGGTCGACTTCAAACTGCAACGTAAAGACGGCAAATGGACTGTACTCTCGGCCCGCACTGAGGCCCGCCCTATCTATGACGGTGCCAACAAGACGCCTCTGGTGGAAGCCGATAAGGACATTCACGATGCGGTTGAGCTCGAACACCAGGGCACCATCGCCTTTGTCGAGCAGCCAATCGGGGTAGCCGCCGCCGACATGTTCAGCTTCCTGACGCTGGTGCAGGACGACCCGACTGTGCAGATTGTCTCCGACGCCCAGATAGCCAACGTCAAGGCCAAGCTGCCGGAAGCACTCAAGTCATTGCCTGTGCTCTCTGCAGCCGCGCCGTTCAAGGCCGGTGGCCGCCATAGCACCACCAGTGATGCCGATCAGTATGTAATGGTGGACAAAGGGCCGCTGACCTTCAAGAACGCCGCCGATCTCTACCTCTACCCCAACACTATGGTAGCGGTTAAGCTAAACGGCGCCGAGCTGAAAGACTGGCTCGAGTGTTCAGCCAACCAGTTCAACCAGATAGATCCTGCCAGCACTGAGCCGCAGGAGCTGGTGAACTATAACCACCCCACCTATAACTTTGATGTTATCGATGGCGTGACCTACAAGATAGACGTGACACAGCCGAGCAAATTCGACCGGGATTGTGCTCTGGTCAATGCCGATGCCTCGCGAATTGTGGATCTGGCCTTCACCGACAGCGAAGGCACTGTCTATACAGGTGAAAACCTGGCGGCCAAGGAATTTATCGTCGCCTCCAACAACTACCGCGCCTTTGGCGGAAAGTTTGCCGGCACCGGCAGCGAGCACGTGGTACTGGAACTGCCGGACACCAACCGTGAAGCTCTGGCGGCTTACATCACAGAGCAGTCCAAATACAATCCTGAAACCGACAAGTATGACGCCATGGTTAACCCCACGGCCGACTATAACTGGGACTTCAAGAGTATAGATACGGCTGTTGCCCTGGATATCCGCTTTGCGACTCAGGACAGTGACAAGGCCGCCAACTTCATCCAGGCCAACCAGCAAAGGACCATGACCAAGCTGAGTACCGATGAGCTGGGCTTTGCCGTCTACCGCATAGATCTCAAGCCTGCCCAATAAGACTGTCGATTGAGACTGAAAACGACCCAAGCGCCCTCAGGGGCGCTTTTTTATGCTTCTTCTTGCCATAATTTAAACCTCTGGCAATGTTATAAAGTAAGTACAATAAAACACCAGACTCACTCAGCCGTCACGACGGCAAGATTGCAGGAAATCTTTTATGTCTTCGATACCCGCGCCCTTCTCCCAAGCCTGTGAAAACAACCGCGAGCCGATACTCAAAATACTCAAACAGGCATTCTCAGGCTGCCGCAGGGTATTGGAGATAGGCAGTGGAACCGGTCAGCACTCTGTCTACTTTGCCCCGCAGTTGCCGCATCTGGTGTGGCAATGCAGCGATCAACCCCAGTATCTGGATGGGATCCGCGCCTGGCATGCCAAACTCCCGGCGAGTAACCTGGCCGAGGTAATCACTCTGGAGGTGTGCTCACCCTGGCCGCAGGCGGCAACTGAGCCGGCGCCGGATGCCATCTATAGCGCCAATACTGCGCATATCATGAGCCAGCCCATGGTGGAGGCGATGTTTACCGGCATAGGCAAAGTATTGCAAAGCGGCGGCCGTTTCTGCCTCTATGGCCCCTTCAACTACCGAGGCGATTACAGCAGTAACTCCAACCGGGTGTTCGATGCCATGTTACGGCAGCGCGATCCACAAAGCGGCATTCGCGATCAGGAGTGGATCCTGATGCTGGCCGCAGCCCAGGGGCTTGAGCTTTGTCAAGATCATGCCATGCCCGCCAATAACCGCCTGCTGGAGTTTGTTCGCAAAACGGCTCGCTAACTGAGAAAAAGTCATGCGAAAAAATCACGAGAAAAAGCCACAAGAAAAGTCACGAGCCAACAGTCGTGATAAAAAGCAGTGAACAAAAAGTAGTGAACAAAATAAGCGTTTTACCTGAAAAGCTCAGGCGCTATCAGCCTCTGAAGCGCCTTTGTTTTTACACGGCTTTGGCGTAGAGAAACAGATCTGTGGCCTTGACCTCGCCCTGCTCCAGATAGGGTTTACGCAGGCTGTCGATGAGCTCAAACCCGGCCGCGGCCAACTCACTGACGAAAAACACTTCGGGATAATAGTGGATAAATACCCTGTCTCCTGCGCTGGAGCTTTGATAGCCGGACTCTTGATAGTCATCCTCCATGGAGGCCAGATACAGGAGCCCGCCGTCATTCAGTAGCGCACGGCAGTCTTGCAGTAAGGCAATCACATCCTGACGTTCAAGATAAGGCGTGACGAAGAGCAGAACTATTGCATCAAAACCCTCTAGCGTGTCTAAGCCATCAAGGGCATTAAAGTCATCAAGGGTATTAGAGCCATCAGAAACCCCAAGGCTTAGGGGCGTAGCTGCACTTTCAGGCACATCTAAGGTTGCGATAGCCTGCACGGCATCAGCTTCAAGCAGCGACGAAAGACAACCAAGCTCGCGGCTATCCAGCCGATAAAAACGTCCCTCGGGTAACAATTCACTGGCAAGTGCCACCATAGCCGGCGCCGCATCTATACCCACTATCTCGAGCTCAGGCACCCTTTTTGCCAACATGCCGCTGACATGCCCTGGGCCACAACCGATATCCAGTAACCGCAGGCGCCGTCCGGCACAGGCCTGATACTGCTTCAGCAAGGAGGCAAAACGGTTATGGGCCGAGTCATAACAATCGTTGCCGGCAAACTTATCCCGATAGGGAAGCGCCATTTTGTCAAAGGTGGCCACGGTTTCCCGGTACTTATCCATTGTGCTTCTCTCCCTGCACCATCAACAGTCGAGGCTCAGCATACTGACTGGCACAGAAAAAAGCCAACCTCAAGGGTTGGCTTTATCAGAGAGGACTTATCAAGGATGACAGACGTTATGCAACTCCAGGTTGGTACCTATATCCTTGTTGCGGTTGGCCTTGGCATCGTCGTTACGCAGCTGGGTCAGATGATCCAGATAGGCCTGATCCACATCCTTGGTGATGTAGTGGCCGTCAAACACTGAGGTTTCGAAACGCTTGATATCCGGATTTTCCATTCGCACCGCTTCCACCAGATCGCTCAGGTCCTGGAAGATGATGCCATCTGCGCCAATGAGACGGGCGATTTCATCGGCATCACGGCCATGGGCAATCAGCTCATTGGAGGTTGGCATGTCTATGCCGTAGACGTTGGGGAAGCGGATCTCGGGCGCGGCCGAGGCGAAATACACCTTCTTGGCGCCAGCTTCACGAGCCATCTCGATGATCTGCTCTGAAGTGGTACCACGCACTATGGAGTCGTCCACCAGCAGCACATTCTTGTCCTTGAACTCGGCGTTGATGGCATTGAGCTTGCGTCTGACCGACTTCTTGCGCTCCTGCTGCCCCGGCATGATAAAGGTACGACCGATATAGCGGTTCTTCACGAATCCCTGACGGTAAGGCAGATCCATGCCACGGGCAATTTCCAGGGCGATATCACAGGAGGTTTCCGGAATAGGGATCACCACATCGATATCATGGTCGTACCATTCCTTGCGGATCTTCTCACCCAGCTTGGCGCCCATGTTGACCCGGCTGGCATAGACTGACACCTTGTCTATGGTGGAGTCCGGACGGGCAAAGTAAACGAATTCAAAGATACAGGGGGCATAGCTTGGCGCTTCGGCGCACTGACGAGTAAACAGCTCACCTTCCGTGGTGATATACACAGCTTCGCCGGGAGCCACATCGCGCATCACTTCAAAACCAACGGCATCCAGTGCCACGCTCTCTGAGGCCACCATATACTCGGTACCAGAGGCTGTCTCATGCTTGCCGAGCACCAGAGGGCGAATACCGAAAGGATCGCGAAATGCCACCAGGCCCTGACCGATAATCATGGCCACCACGGCGTAGGCACCGCGGGTATCGGCGTGCACCCGGGAGACGGCATCGAACACTTCATCCGGGCTCAAGGTCAGGCTGTCGGTCTTGTCCAGCTCATCGGCCAACAGGTTGAGCAGCACTTCAGAGTCGGAAGTGGTGTTCACATGGCGGCGCTTGTTGCGCAGTCCTTCGGCCAGTTGCACTGTATTGGTCAGGTTGCCGTTGTGCGCCAGAGAGATCCCGAAAGGAGAGTTCACATAAAACGGTTGGGCTTCAGAGGCACTGGAGCTGCCGGCCGTGGGATAACGCACATGGCCCAAGCCTGCGTTGCCCTGCAGCCGCTGCATATGCTTGGGTTCAAATACGTCCTTGACCAGACCATTGGCCTTACGCAGGCGAAAGGCATTCTGATCGATAGTCACTATGCCTGCAGCATCCTGGCCACGGTGTTGAAGCACTGTCAGTGCATCATAGATGGTCTGATTGACCGCCGAGCGGCCAACGATTCCGACGATACCACACATGGGTAAGCTTCCTCATTGTAAGATGTTCTGATAATTGTATTTTTTATATTTTGGGTACAAAGCTTGAGGTATTTTCCAAGTAGTCAAAAAACCACTGGATAACCACCCCGAATTCGGGCACCAGTTGCGAACCCTGCCACCAATCGGTTTTGGGTGCGCCGGTAAAGGCATCCATAAAAAAGAGTATGGCACTGACTATCAATGCGCCGCGCAGCGCACCGAAACACAGGCCAAGAATTCTGTCCGTTCCCGAGAGCCCTGTCTTGGAGACCAACTGGCCGATCAAATAGTTCACCAAGGCCCCCACTATCAGGGTGACAATAAACAAGATGGCAATGGCAACCCCGTTTCGCAGCACCTCATCATTGATTTGAGTGATATGAACGGCAAGGTCCTGATAAAACTGGCTGGCGATGAAAAAGGCGGCGAACCAAACCACCAGCGACATGGCTTCTTTGGCAAAACCACGGATCAGACTGATAAGGGTCGATAATCCGATAACTATGATGATGGCGTAATCTATCCAAACCATGGGTAGAAGTATCCGGTGAAGATTTAAGTCGGCGGGATTCTACCAGAGAAGGCAAGCATTCTCACCCCCGGGGCGTAAATAATTGCTTGCCGACTCGGGGCAAACTGTCATCTTTCCTGTGGGTTATAGCGAACCACTTTACCCTTGAGTTTGGTCAACTCTTCAACCTTCTTCTGTTGCTGTTTGATGCGATCACTGGAGACATCCGGACCGACAAACACCCGGGTCAACTTTCCGTCCACAGGCTTGTCCGGCAAGGTATAGGCGCTGAATCCGGCCTTGCGCAATTTGGCTACCAGGGCTTTGACATTGGCCGCGTTACTGAAGGCGCCGAGCTGTAAAGTCCAGGCTGCATCACTGGGTTTGGCCTTGGGTTCGGGAGTCTTTTTGACCTCCTGTGGCTTGGATTGGGCGGTGTTGGAAACACTGTTTTCGGTAGCCTTCACCTCGGGCGCCGCCGGTTCGACTTCAACCTGAGGCTCGTCTGTCTCCTGTGCCAAGTCCAGAGTCTCGGCTACATCCAGGGTTTCAAACTCTCCCGGCTCCGCCAATTGCGATTCGGTATCCGGCCGCAGCGGAATTTCAGTGAACTGCTCTTGCTGGCGCTCTTTCTTGCCATCGAGAATGTCAGGTAAAAAGATCACCCCCAAGGCGACCAATACTACGGTACCTACAAGACGGTTATGAAACTGAGTCGACAAAATATCTTCCTTCCAGTCAATTAGATAAGCGCTTTAAAGCCCGAAACAGTGTAAAAGGAGCCAAAGACAATTACCACATCTTCGGCGCCGAGTTTGGGTTTGAGGTATTGCCAGCAATCCGGCATCTGTTCAAATTCCCGGGCGTCACAGCCATCCGGCAGGGCTTTTCGCAAACGGCCGGCATCGGCACCACGCTCATTATGCAAGGTCACCAACAACCAGCTGTCTATACTAGGCGCCAGCGCCTGCATCACGCCCTCGATATCCTTGTCCTTGAGCATACCGCAAACGCCATAGACTCGCCCCTTGGCCTGCAGTTCATCCAGCCTTTGCGCCAGATAGCGGGCCGCGTGGGGATTGTGCGCCACATCCAAAATAATCAGCGGCGCCTCACTGATATGCTCCATTCTGCCGCTGAGCCTGACACTGGCGAGCCCTGAGCGAATCGCCGCTTCGGAAAGTTCAGGCCAGAGTTGTTCCAGCGCCGCCAAGCTAGTGGCGGCATTGGGCAGAGGTAATTGCGGCTTGGGTAAGCCTGCAAACTGCCAGTGCTCACCGCAAAAATCCCAGCCTGTGCGGGTTTGCTTGTAGGAAAATGCCTGCCCTACCGCCTTGAGTAAGGCGCCCTTTTCATTGGCAACCTCAACTACGCTGGCAGGCATCTCGGCATCGCCCACTATCGCCGGGCGGTTCTTACGGAAGATGCCGGCTTTCTCACGGCCAACCAGCTCCCGGGTGTCACCAAGATACGCCTGATGATCAAGATCTATGGCGGTTACCACACTGACATCGGCATCTATGATATTGGTGGCATCCAGCCTGCCTCCCAGGCCCACTTCCAGAATAACCAGATCCAGCTTGGCCTGCTTGAACAGCAGTAATCCGGCCAAGGTGGCATATTCAAAGAAGGTCAGCGAGGTGTCCCCCCTGGCCGCTTCTATGGTTTCAAAGGCCGAGATAAAGTCGCTATCCGGTGCATCGACGTCGTCTATTCGCACCCGCTCATTGTAATTGATGATATGGGGCGAGCTGTAAACCCCGACCCGATAACCCGCCGCGCGCATGATCTGCTCCAGCATACGGCAGGTGCTGCCCTTGCCATTGGTACCGGCAACTGTGATCACCTTGGTGCTGCCCAGTGACAGCACCCCGAGCCTGGTGGCAACTTGGGTGACCCGCTCGAGCCCCATATCGATTTCGGTCGGATGAATGGCCAGCAGGTAGTCCAGCCAAACAGACAAAGGAGCGTTGGCTCCCGGTAGCTGATGCGGATGAGCGGATGATTGCGACATTTGATTCTTCCCTTAAATCTTGATGTTGCCGCAAGCAAAAGCGTAGCGGCAACAGCATGCTAACGGTTTCAGTCCGGCATAAACAGTGGGCCCATGGCCAACTTGGGCAGTTGATATTGCTCAGGATAGCTGACATGCACCAGATAGAGGCCATTGGGTTTGGCCGTGGGGGCAGCCTGGGTTCTGTCTTTGAGCTCCAGCAACTGTCCCAGCCAATCCAGCGGCTGATTGCCAAGCCCCACTTCCAGCAGCGAGCCGACAATATTGCGCACCATGTGATGCAAAAAGGCATTGGCTTCGATATCCACTATCACATACATGCCCTGGCGGGTCACACTGACCCTGTGCACATTGCGAAACGGGGTGCGCGACTGACATTGGATCGCCCTGAAACTGGTGAAGTCGCGCTCGCCCAGCAGATACTGAGCCGCCTGATGCATCTTCTGCTCGTCTAGGTCACCGTGATAATGGCTGACGCCACCACGCAAAATGCCGGGACGGAAATTGTGGTTGTAGATGATATAGCGGTAGCGGCGAGCGGTTGCCGAAAAGCGGGCATGAAAACTGTCATCCACCTCTTTGGCCCAGCGCACCGCGATATTGTCCGGCAGATTGGCATTGACGCCCAGGGTCCAGGCGCCTTCTTTACGCACGGCAGAAGTATCAAAATGCACCACTTGCCCGGTGGCGTGTACCCCGGCATCGGTGCGACCGGCGCATTGCAGTGCTATCGGCTCATTGGCGACCAGGGATAAGGCCCGCTCCAACTGCCCCTGAACTGAATCCACTTCGGCCTGGCGCTGCCAACCATAATAGCCGCTGCCGTCATATTCGATACCCAACGCAATACGCATCTGTTTCTCCCCTGATCTCAAGGCGGCGAATTCTACCACAGAGCGGGCATTCGCCTCCAAGAAAAAGCCCGGACAATAAACGGACTGCATAAAAAACGGCGCTCCAGGCGCCGTTTGAGTATTGATTGAGCTCTAGCCCAAGGTTTTTATCAGGGCTGCAGCTTCCTCTTGCTGGCGGGCGTTGCCGTCCAGCTCCACCTCTTTAAGCAATGCCTTGGCGCTGTCTTTGTCATCGATTTCGATATAGGCCCGCGCCAAGTCCAGCTTGGCATTGACAGAGTTTTCCTCATCATCGACATCGACCATAGCGGCGGCGCCAACGAGGGAGTCGAGCTCACCCATATCCACATCCAGCTCCTTGTAGGGGTCGGTATCACTGTTGCCTTCGTCGGCTTCACTGAGCAGGCGCTCAATATCGATAAAACCGTTTTCCTTCTGGAAGGCGCTGAGATCGTGCTCAGGTACCATGCTGGAAGCCACCTTGCCTTTTTCTTTGGCATCGAGGGCCGCAAGCGCTTCATCCACTGTCAGTTTATGGTCTTCGAGATCCAGCGAGTCATCATCATCCAGTTCGAGACTGAATTCCTCATCCGCCTCAGCTTCCTTGGCAACGTTTTCAGAAAAAGCGGCCAACAGGTCATCGTCGCTCAGGCTCTTGTCACTGTCGTCAGTATCCTGGGCCAGGTCAATATCCAGAGCCTGCTCGGTATCTGTTACGCTGTCTTCAACATCAGCAGCCTGTTCCTGGTTAGAGAGTTCCTCTTGAGCCAAGAGCTCTTCTATGGCTGAAGGCTCTTCTTGCGCTGAGGGCTCTTGCTTTTCTTGCGCTGAAGGCTCTTTTGGCGCTGAGGGCTCTTCCTCAACCAAAGGCTCTTTGGGTGCGGAGGGCTCCCACTCAAGAATATGGGGATCATGGCTCTTGCTGCCGGCCTTGAGATCGTCGAAGAAGCCGGAATCCTTGTCGCTGCGTTGAGCGCTTTGTGGCGCGCTGTCGGTATCCCTGCTCTCATCGGCTAAAGTATCGGTTTCATCGGACTTCTTAGGCTCATCCAAGTCCTCAGCCTGCGACAAGCCTGCCAGCATGGCATCCAATTCGGCATCGCTGCGCTCAGTGGCATCATCCGACTCAACCTCTGAGCTATCTTCCTCGTCAGTCTCAGCTATCGCCTCATCAACGTTATCTATCGCAATTACGTCATCCGCAAGCCCAGCCAACAAGGCGTCCAGATCTTCACTCTCTTCCTCAGCTTGAACCGGCTCTGCTTCAGCTTCCTGAGTCTCGACAGCATCGCCCAAGTCATCGAAGCCTGCCAGCAAGGCATCTATGTCTGCCTCTGTATCGCTGGAGTCTATGGCAACATTGTCATCTTCAAGCTCTGCGGCGATAGCGTCACTTAAGTCTTCCGTTTCAGTGCTCTCTGCTGCCGGCGAGTCGAATCCAGCCAACAAGGCATCAATGTCTGCTTCTTCGCCCAGCTCGGTATCAGCTGAGTCATCCTCATCCAGCTCCAGCTCGGCAGCAATGGCAGCGCTGAGATCTTCCTCTGCTTCTGTCTTACTATCGTCTTCAACTTGAGTACCGGCTTCAATTTGAGGTTCTGTGTTTTCATTGACGTCAAACCCGGCCAGCAACGCATCGAGATCGGCTTCCTGTGTCTCATCCAGAGTCTCTTCAGCCTGTTCATCTTCGGCCAATTCGGCGGCGATGGCAGCACTGAGATCTTCATCCTCATCAATGACTACAGCGCTGTCATCGGCCTGGCTCTCCAGATCCAAACTCTGCAGCTCTGTGTCCAATTCAGGCTCGGGACTCTGCTCTTCGGGTTCAAGATTAAGGTTCTGTTCAAGCTCGGCTTCAAAGCTCTGGTCGAAAGCGGCCGTCACATCTTCGGGTAAGGTTTCACTGAGCTCAGGCTCTGATGCTGGAACACTTTCGGCCTGCAACTCTTCAGGAATGGTTTCCTGTTTATCGGTATCGTCCAATCCGGCCAGCAGTGAGTCCAAGTCTTCTTCAGCGGGTTCATCCTGCTCACCCGACTCCTGCTCGCCCATGGCTTCGGCCCAGAGATCATCGAGGGACTGGCCTTCATCTTCGGTCTCTTGGGTGTCATCTCCCTCTCCCGAGTCGATGAACATCTCCTGCGCCATGTCCATCTGCTCGTTGTCACTCTCAACTTCCGGCTCAGGCTGCAGCGCTGAGCTGTCGACATCCAGCAGTGAATCAATGGAATCGTCCGGATCATCATCCAGATGCACCGCCAATTCATCGTCGGCATTGGCCATCTCGGCTGTGGCCGCGCCGGCGATAGCCGCGGCAGCCATTGGAGCCGCTTCGGTCTGTGGAGCTTGGGCATCACTCTGTTTACGTCTGCGGCGCAGCATGCTCCATAGCAATAACAACAGCAGTACCGCGGGTATGGCCGCGGCCAGGGCCAGTAACAGCGGGTTGTCCATCAGGCTGCGCCAGAGGTCGTCCGGCTCATTAGCCGTAGCGCTGGCAGCTTGAAGTTGCTGCTTGAGTTCAGCGTTTTCGGCTTTGAGTTGCTGCTCCTGCTTTTTGCTGGCCTGCAGAGACTCTTCCAACACAGACAGACGCTGATTCAGTTCATCGATTTGCGCTTGCAGCCCTTGGTTATCGGTATTGGCCACTGTGAGCAGGTCCTGCGCGCGTCCCAGTTCATCGGTCAGGCTCAGATTGCGGCTCTGCAGCGCTTCAATGCTGTTGTCGTCGGCCGTTTCCGGAGTTGCTTCCGTGGCTGCTTTTTCGGTTGTGGTGGCTGGCGATTTGTCTGCAGCCACTTGAGTTGGCTCAGTCGATGGCTCACTGACCTTCGGCTGCGCGCTGTTTTCCTTGGCACTTGTAGCTACATTGGATGGCTGCGCCGCTGTTGGAGTTTGGGTGGCCGCCGTTGGCTCTTTTGCGGCTTGGCTTTCACGCTCGGGGGCTTTGGCGGTTTCAATTTTGCCATCATCTGCTTTTAGCGGCTTACCGGAAGACCAGCTCTTGTCGTCCTGCTCGGCACGGGCTCTGGCCATACTCAAGGGGATAGCCTGCATCACCTCTTTGGAAGGGATCAGCAGTATCATGCCCCGTTCCAGGCTGTTGTAATTATTGGAGGTGAAGGCGTGCGGGTTGGCCTCAAATATAGCGGCCATGACCTGATAGATGCTGACACTGGAATCCGGTCTGACTTTCTGGGCAATGCTCCAGAAGGTGTCTGATGGCGTAGTCGGACCATACTGGCGTACCTGTTGGCGCACCTGACCATCAGGGCCGGTAATTTTCAGGCCTTCTGCATGGGCGGGTTCAATGAGAGTACCTTGGTTCAGGGCAAAAAAAGCGGCCATCAGGCCAACAAGATATGAAGTGCGAAAGTTCATCCATTCTTCCCTTTCAAGCGCTGGTTTCGCCAACTGACGACTGGCTTTAGGCATTTGTATTTATTGAGATTACTATAAACCAGAAATGTCCGCCCTGCTACTGTTCACATTTGCAAAACAAAAAAAGCCTGCTGCTTGCAGGCTTTTTCAACAGAAACAAAGAGTTCTTAGAGTGTTAGAGATAATCGCGGATTAAGATCTCGCCTATCTGTACACTGTTGAGCGCCGCGCCCTTGCGGATATTGTCAGAGACCACCCAAAGATCTATGCCCAGATCGTGGGAAATATCCTTGCGCACCCGGCCGACATACACAGGGTCACTACCGGCACCTTCGGTGACAGCTGTCGGATAATCATCATCATCTTCAAACAACACCACGCCTTCGGCATCCCGCAATACCGCCTTGACTTCCGCGGCATCAACCGGCTGCAGCGTCTCGATATGAATCGCTTCCGAATGGCCATAGAACACAGGTACCCGTACCGCGGTAGGGTTCACCAAGACCTCGCTGTCGCCGAGGATCTTCTGGGTTTCCCAAACCATCTTCATCTCTTCTTTGGTGTAGCCATTTTCCATAAACTTATCTATATGCGGCAACACGTTGAAAGCTATCTGCTTATCATAAACCTTGGGCTCTGAAGGCAAGCCCTGCAGCAGCTTGGCAGATTGACCCGCCAGCTCTTCAATCGCCTTTTTGCCTGTACCGGAAACCGACTGATAAGTGGCCACATTGATACGGCTGATCCCAAAGGCATCATAGATAGGCTTGAGCGCCACCAACATCTGAATGGTTGAGCAGTTGGGATTGGCGATAATATTACGGTTACGGAAGTCGGCAATCGCCTGTGGATTGACCTCTGGAATAACCAATGGAATATCCAGGTCGTAACGGTAGTGGGAGGTGTTATCTATCACCACACAACCGGCATCGGCCGCTATCGGCGCCCACTTGGCCGAAACATCACCACCGGCAGAGAAGAAGCCTATCTGCGCCTGAGTCCAGTCGAAGCTCTCCACATCGAGGATCTCTACCTGTTTACCGTGAAAACTCACGGTTTCACCGGCGCTGCGACTGCTGGCCAGTGGAAACAGATTCGCCACCGGGAAGTTACGCTCCTCAAGGATTTCTATCATGGTTTGACCCACAGCCCCTGAGGCACCCAATACGACAACGTTAAATTCCTGCGACATTTACAGACCGACTCCTGAAAAACCTAAATGAGACAACCAATCTACCCCAGAACCCCCGGCGTTTGAAAGAGTCAAAGCACTGAATTCTCGCCTATGGCGGTGATTTTTTCTCATGTCATCAAAACCTGCGGGGTTTTTCAGCATTTTCCGGAATTTTTCATCGTCATCACGTAGATCATAAATAAATCGGCATAGAGACAATAATGCCTTTTCATCGGGCATACTGCTGATATCGAGCCGGGAATTCCAGCGCTCGGGCAATAGAGTGGCAAGCGACTTGTCCGCCGGGCGATTGAGTATCGCCATCAAGGCCTGATATAACATGAAAGTGCCCCGGGCCTTGCCTTCCAGGCTGTAACCGGCAATATGCGGGGTGCCAAACTCCACCAAAGACACCAGTTCCATCATGGGGTTGGGCTCCCCTTGCCAAACATCCAGTACCAACTTGAGGTCCGGCCGCTTGGCCTTGACCCGGATCAGCGCGCGATTGTCTATCACTTCACCGCGGCAGCAGTTAAGCAACCAGCAGCCGGGTTTCAATGTCTCCAGTCGCTGCTCGTCAAACAGATACCAAGTAGGATGTTCGCCATCCCGGGTCAGAGGCACGTGCAGACTAACGATATCGGCGCCGACAATCAGTTCATCCAGGCTGACAAAACGGCGGCTGTCTCCAGCCTTGGCCAGTAAGGGGTCGCAGAGCAAGGTTTTGATTCCGTAGGCTTCAAGGCAGCGCGCCAGCGCCGAGCCGGTATTGCCGGCGCCAACTATGCCAACGGTTTTGCCCTTGAGCTGAGTATCAAATCTGTTGGCCAACTCCAACATGGCGATAAAAGCATACTCGCCAACCGCAGTGGCATTGCAACCTGGGGCATTGGAAAAGGGGATATTACGGGACGCCAGATAAGCCTTGTCCACATGATCTGTCCCTATGGTGGCACTGCCGACAAACTTAAGTTTATGTGCGCCTGCCAGCAGCGCCTCATTGACCTTGGTGACCGAGCGCACCAGCAAGACATCGGCATCGGCCACTGTGGCCGCATCCAGATGACGACCATCAACAGCCACTATCTCCCCCAGCTCGGCAAACAAGGGCTGCACATAGGGCATATTTTCATCAACCACCAACTTCATCGACTTTCCTGCTCTGTTGTGGATTAAGCCGCTATTCTATCAGCGGCCTGCAGACTTGTCTGAGTCCGGCGCACATTTAAGGAAGCTACTAACAAGTTCTGCGTCAGCTCATAAGCAAAGAAGGAAGCCATTCGGCTTCCTTCTTGTTTCACTGAATCAAGGCGCTTACTTGTACTTGCGCATCACCAGTGTGGCGTTGGTGCCGCCGAAACCGAAGCTATTGCTCATAACAGTGTTGAGCTCGGCGTCGCGGTATTCACGCACAATTGGCATACCTTCTGCGGCCGCGTCCAGATTGTCGATATTGATGGAAGGCGCGATAAACCCACCTTCAAGCATCAACAGGCTGTATATAGCCTCATGAACACCGGCTGCGCCCAGGGCATGGCCTGTCAGCGACTTGGTTGAGGCAATCGCCGGCATCTGGCCGTCGAAAACTTCACGCAAGGCTTCCAGTTCACGCACATCACCGACAGGGGTAGAAGTACCGTGAGTGTTAACATAATCGATAGGTGTATCTACTGACTCCAGCGCCATCTTCATGCAGCGCACCGCACCTTCACCGCTTGGGGCAACCATGTCATAACCGTCTGATGAAGCGCCGTAGCCGATGACTTCGGCATAAATCTTGGCACCACGGGCCAGCGCGTGCTCCAGCTCTTCAACAATCACTATGCCGCCGCCACCTGAGATAACAAAGCCATCACGGTCGGCATCATAGGTGCGGGAAGCTTTTTCCGGTGTGTCGTTATACTTGGTCGACAAGGCGCCCATAGCATCAAAGCCCATGGTCAGGGTCCAGTCGATTTCTTCGGCGCCGCCGGCAAAGACCATATCCTGTTTACCCATCTGGATAAGTTCCACCGCGTGACCGATACAGTGCGCACTGGTGGCACAGGCCGAGCTGATGGAATAGTTCATCCCTTTAATTTTGAAGGGCGTCGCCAGACAGGCACTGGCAGTAGAAGACATAATCCGCGGCACAATATAAGGACCTACGCGCTTGACGCCTTTGGCACGCAAGGTGTCTGCCGCCTGAACCTGGTTGGAAGACGAAGCGCCGCCGGTACCCACGATAAGACCCACACGAGGATCTGAATACTGCTCTTCGGTCAGACTGCTGTCTTCAATAGCTTGCTGCATAGCCAAATAGGCGTAGGCTGCGGCATCACCCATAAAACGCAACGCCTTGCGATCAATAAGCTCTGCGGGATTGAGTTTGATGTCGCCCCAGACATGACTGCGCAGCTGCATCTCCTCAAACTGATCCGAGTGGGTGATACCACTGCGGCCAGCCTTGAGAGATTCAGTCACTTCTTGTTTGTTATTACCGATACTTGAAACAACGCCAATTCCGGTGATCACGACTCTTTTCATGTTTTACTATCCATTCCGTACAATTCAGTACCTACTTTTGCTGACGCCATGTTAGCCGTTTTACAGCATTTAAGTGGTCAGCTTTCCGTAAACTTGGGTAAAATAATGCCGAACAAGGCCTCCAGAGTAAAAGATTGCCCGTGAAACAGGAACAACTTCGGCCATCCGGCAGTGAAAATACGCAAACTTGCAGCCAAAATCCCACATCTGCAGAAACAACACAAGCCCCGACGACAACTCTTACGCCCTACCAACAAACCCGGCTCGATGACAAGCCCCTTGGACGGCAAATATGTCTGGCGGCGGTAGGCGGCGAAACCCTGCTGCCTCTGATACAGCTCTGGAGCCAACTAAGGCAGGATTATCCCAAGCTTGTGTTACAACTTTTGCTATTCGCCGCCGATAAAGATTCCCAAGCCGAGTCGCTTGAGCTTCTGAAAAAAAAACTGCAATTATGGCAGAAGGCTGAAAATACGACATCCGCCGAGAGTCAAACGACTGCAGTAATGAGTTTGCTCGCCGAGCTGCAGGCAGGCAAACCCATGGCGCTCCCAGGCTGCCAGCGCTTTGTGCTCGATGGCGGCAGGCTGAGACTGGATCTCTATCTTGAATTCGACGCTGCGCTGCTCAAAGAGCTGCCAGGTTTAAGCCATCAAGGTTGGATAGACAACTGGCTGTGGCTTGCCGAGTCCTTGCCCTCTGAGGCAGCGGCATGGCAGATGGCTCGCCTGGCCAAAGACAGCGCCGCCCTGCTGTGCTTACCGGAAAGAAAAGAAAGATTTGCGCCCTTAATGGTCAATAGCGGCCTCAATGCTGCGGATTTTAGCAGCCCGGCATCGCTGCTTTTGACTCACCAAACTGAGCTCGAGCCTATCGCCAAGGCTGAGCGCCTTGCCTTGCGGCACCAAAGCAGTGCCCGGCTGGCGCCCTGGCCACTCTATCGGGAGCCGGCGCTTGCAGCCGATGACAGTGTTGCCATTATCGGCGCCGGTGTGGCCGGCAGTCAGTTGGCGTTGTCGCTGGCCGAGCGTAAACAAGCCAGCCAGGTATTTTGCAGCGAGGAAAACGCGGGTGAAAGTGCCAGCGGCAACCGTCAGGGCGCGCTCTACCCGCTGTTGACTCCGGAAACATCCGAGCTCAACACCCTGTTCCAACAAGGTTTTCTCTTTAGTCGGCGGCGGATAACCGCGCTGGCTGCCGCCGGTTTCGATATCGCCCATGACTTTTGCGGTGTGTTGCATACAGGTTTTGATAAGCGAAGTCGCGCCCGTCTGAATAAGATTGCCGAGGGCCAAAACTGGCACTCGGATATTCTGCGCCGGGTCGACAGCACTGAGGCGACAGAGCTTGCGGGATTGGATATAAAAGAAGATGGTCTTTTTTACCCTCTGGGTGGCTGGGTCTGTCCCAGAGCCCTGTGTCAGGCCGCCATCCAATACGCCGTCGACTCGACTTACTGTGACTTTCAACCCCGAACCCATATCAGCGAGATTTCAAGAGAAGGTAGCCTCTGGTGGCTGATTACAGCCGATGGTCGCCGCTTTGGACCATTCAAAAAACTGGTGCTGGCAAGCGGCGCTTCGCTGACGGCGCTGCCACAAACTTCGGCCCTGCCCGCCTCCCCCTTTCGCGGCCAGGTCAGTGAAGTTGCAACTCAAGGCGGTTTGGGAGCGCTTAAGACCGTACTCTGCGCCAAGGGCTATCTCACCCCGGCCTGGGGGGGTATTCATTGCCTGGGAGCCAGTTATGTTAAAGATCCCGAGCAGTTGGCCTACAGCGCAGTCGAGCAGAGAGAAAACCTGAAAAAAATCGCCATGAGTTATCCGGATGCCGACTGGCACCAGGGGCTGGTGATGGGGCAAGGTGCCAGAGTGGGTGTGCGTATGGTCACCCGGGATCACTTCCCCATGTTGGGACAAGCGCCGGATGTCGAGGCACTAATGCAGGGCTATCAGCAACATCAGCACACTCCCGAGAGTGCCCGCTACTGGCAACAGGCGCAGGCGCCTGTGCATCCGGGTCTATATGTTCTTGGTGGTTTGGGCTCCCGCGGCCTCAGTACCGGCCCGTTGGCGGCGGAAATTCTGGCATCAGAACTTTGCCATCAGCCTTTGCCTGTTGGAAGTACACTGCTGCAGCGCCTCAACCCCAACCGGATGTGGATGCGAAAGCTCATCAAAAGCAAGGCGCTGTAAACTCTCTGAATTCGCTATCATTTCAAACACAAAAAAGCCCCGAACGGGGCTTTTTCTTGCTCAAACCAGACTCAGGCGGCGATCCGCTGTTTCAGTTCTGACCAGGCGCTATCCACCAGACGATAATCGGCATCTTCAAGCTCTTTGGCTGCCAGTTTCAGACATTGCTGCATCCGCTCATTCAAGGCATCCGGCCCTTGTTCTGACTCGTTTTCCAGCTCGGCCAGCACCACGGCAAAATGCCCCTGCAGGTAACCGCTGGCAAACAGGGCATCATCGTCACCGCCGGCCACTATCTCGCCAATCCACTGCTCCAATGCCTGTTCGTACTTCTCTAACATGCTCTACTCCGCTAAGTCTGGGTTGGCCACCTGATACATCACGTAATCCCGGTAACCTGTCACAATTCGATAATAGCCACTAAGTTCGCTATCCAATTTCTGGTCGCCACTATCCACGATAAGCGGCCTGCCTTCAAGTGCTTTTAGTTTGCTTTTGGTGGCAAGAATGATGATATTTTCCTTGCCAATGCGCCGGATAAGCTCGGGCGACAACTGCTGGTTGCCACGGCCAAGAATGTGCCCTTGGCCACCTATCAGGGTAATGACCAACTTAACCTTTTGATTTTCAGTGGCACTCAATAACTGCGCCGCATTAAGATCCGAGGCCAGCAGGGCCTTGTTCTGCACCAGATCCACCCCAAGCAGGGTGTTATCAAGCCCCAGCTCCTCCATCACGGCCGCCACTGTACTGCCGGAGCCCATGATATAGAGCTCATCTTCCATATCGCCGACCACATCGGCGGCAATATCCGCCAGCACCAGTTCATCCACCTCGCGGCCGCCCATCTTCACCGCCTGGATATATCGCGGCTCCGCAGGCACTGTCATTTCACCATAACGCCGCGCCCTGACCGTGCCTTGGCGGAAGGCCTCTTCATCTATGTCCATCACATCGGCGCTCATCAGACTCACCAGGGCGCCTTCCAGCAGTTGCTTCAATACCAACCCGGATGCATGGGGAGTAATGCCGTAAACACCCGAATGAATTTTGACCCCGGCCGGTACACCGAGTACGGGGAAGTGCTCACCGACAACCCCATAGATATCCCTTGCCGTGCCATCGCCGCCGGCAAACAGCAGCAAGTCCAGCTCCTGCGCCATCAAGGCCTTGGCGGCAGCCTGGGTATCACTGCGACTGGTATCCGTCGCCGCCTGGTAACACACCTCGGTGCGAAAACCCAGCTTTTGCGCCAGGTCGGCGCCCATGTTACCCGAGGCGGTATAGATTTGCAGGCGCTCGGCAAAAGGCGTTATCACTGCCAAGGCCTGCTCCATTCGCAGCCCGGCCTTGGGGGTGGCGCCAAGGCTCAGCGCCTCTTTTGCCACACCGTCGCTGCCCTTGAGGGCCACACTGCCCCCAAGCCCGGCCAGCGGATTAATGATAAGGCCCAGTCGAAACATTTTACTCATAACTCTCTCCGGCAAATGATGCTCTGCTCTTGTAAGAAATCATCAGGCGTCAATGGGGTCACTCTGTGATTGACGCCTGGAGTCGCTACCCGGAATAGCCAGCACGGCCAACATGGACAGCAAGGCGCACGCGGCGGCAAACACCCAACACCAGAAGGCGCCGCTGCCATCGCCCCAAATCAGGCCGCAGATCCAGGTGCCCAAAGCGCCGCCGACGCCAAAGCTCAAACTGGCGTAAAGTGCCTGGCCCTTGCTGCGGTGACTGATATCAAAATTACGGTGAACAAACTGGATGGATGCCGCATGGGTCAAACCGAAGGTAAAGGCATGCAGCAGTTGGCTGAGCCCCAAAAGCAACATGCTTTCGGCGCCAAAAGCCACCAGAAGCCAACGCAGCGCCGTCATGCCTATGCTCACCAGCAGCAGCGTCTTGACCCCATAGCGACCGAGTAACCTGGGCGCTATCATAAACATGAAGATTTCCGCCATTGCCCCGAGAGCCACAAAAATACCGGCGCTGGCCTCTGTGTAACCCACCTGCTTGAGATAAAGCACGAAAAAGCCGTAGAAAGGCCCGGCGCTGGCTTGAAGCAACATGGCAGACAGTAAAAACCACAGTAGCGGCCGCCCGAGTTTGAGTGCCGGCTTATCCTGCACGGCCCCCGCCGAGGCCCGATTCGATGGCAAGGGTAAGGCACAGCCCAGTAACCCAAGAAACAGACTCAGCCCCACATAAAGCAGCACCTCGGGGCCAAATTCCTTGATGGCCCAGCCTGTGCCCACCACCAGCACGATATAGCCGACACTGCCGAAACTGCGAATGAGGCCATACTTGTTGGCTTCAGCCCCCAGGGTTTCCAGGGTGATTACCTCAAGCTGCGCCAGAATCGCATTCCAGAAGAAGGTATAGAGGGCCAAACTCAGCGCCAGATAGAGAAAGCCGCCATGATAAAAGAAACTCAGATAGGTCAAGGCGGCGGCAAAGGCACCGAGCTTGATAAGCTCAGAGCGCATGCCGGTGCGATCCGCCACCAGCGCCCAGACATTGGGCGCGACTATGCGGGTTGCCATAAGTATGGCCAGCAGGAAGCCTATTTCGGCGGCGTCGAAACCACGGTTGTCAAAAAATACCCCCAGATAGGGCACCATGACACCGAGTATGCCAAAGAAGAAGAAATAGCAGGCAGAAAGCCAGGCGAGCTGTCCCCCTGCGGGAAACAGTCCGCGCATTTATCGCATTCCAAGTACAGGTGTAAGGCTGCTGACATCCTGGTTTTGGGCCCGATGACGCAGCAAGTGATCCATCAAGACTATCGCCAACATGGCTTCGGCAATGGGCACGGCGCGGATCCCGACACAGGGGTCGTGCCGCCCCTTGGTCACCACTTCAGCCTCAGTGCCCTGCACTGTCATGCTCTTGCCTGGCACGCTGATACTGGAAGTGGGTTTCAGCGCCATATGCGCCACTATGGGTTGCCCGGAAGAGATACCCCCGAGCACACCGCCGGCATGGTTGCTGTCAAACCCGGCAGGCGACATCAGATCTCTGTGCTCTGAGCCCTTTTGGTTAACAACGGCAAAGCCATCACCGATTTCAACGCCCTTGACCGCATTAATCCCCATCAGCGCATGGGCAATATCGGCATCGAGACGGTCAAATACCGGCTCGCCAAGGCCGACCGGCACATTGGTGGCCACCACACTGACCTTGGCACCGATGGAATCACCGGACTTTTTCAGCTCGCGCATATAGTCATCCAGCGCTTCCAGCTTGGAGGCATCGGGGAAGAAAAAGGGGTTCTGTTCTACCTGAGCCATATCCAGAGTGTCAGCGCAAATAGGCCCAAGCTGGGAGAGATAACCTTGGATCTCAATGCCGTGTACCACCTTGAGGTATTTCTTCGCCACAGCCCCTGCCGCCACCCGCATGGCAGTTTCCCGCGCCGAGGAGCGGCCACCGCCGCGATAATCGCGCAGGCCATATTTTTGCTGATAGGTATAGTCGGCATGCCCGGGACGGAACAGATCTTTGATATTGGAGTAGTCCTGGCTGCGCTGATCGGTATTTTCAATCAACAGGCCGATGGAGGTGCCTGTGGTCTTGCCCTCAAACACGCCGGAAAGAATACGCACCTGATCCGGCTCGCGCCTGGCAGTGGTATAACGGGAAGTACCCGGACGGCGACGGTCGAGATCCTGCTGCATATCGGCTTCGGTCAGCTCAAGCCCTGGCGGGCAGCCATCGATAATGCAGCCCAGTGCAAGCCCATGGCTTTCACCAAAAGTGGTGACGACAAAGTTCTGACCTATGCTGTTTCCCGACATCCGCTTAATTTCCCCCTGGAGATAAAATGACCGAGCGCCGAGGTTCGGCCATCCGAACCTCGGCTTTACTGGCCCATTGGCTAATGGGCCGCTTTATTATTCACTGTCTTTAAAGATGGCGAACAGTGATTGATTTTCAACTAGCTGATCTTTTGTCAGCACAAACACCCCATCACCACCATGTTCAAAGCTGACCCAGGTGAAAGGCACATCGGGGAACTGCTCAATCAGGTGCACCATGGAGTTACCCACTTCAACCACCAGGATACCGTCATCTGTGAGGTAATCGGCGGCGTTGGCCAGAATGCGTTTAGTGATATCCAGGCCGTCTCGACCGGACGCCAAACCAATTTCCGGCTCATGGCGATACTCATCCGGCATATCGGCAATATCTTCGGCATCAACATAAGGGGGGTTGGACACAATCAGATCGTACTGCGGCGCTCGTGGTACTGCGCTGAAAAGATTGGACTGCATGGGAAACACCCTGTCCATCACGCCGAGCGACTCAACGTTTATCTGCGCCACTTCCAGTGCATCCTCGCTGATATCCAGCGCATCGACCTCAGCCTCTTCAAACTGATAGGCACAGGCGATAGCGATGCAACCGCTGCCGGTGCAGAGATCGAGTATCCGTCTTACCGGCTTGTTGTAGAGCCAGGGACCGAATCCGTTTTGGATCATCTCGGCAATCGGTGAGCGAGGCACAAGCACCCTTTCGTCCACATAGAAGTCCAGCCCGGCAAAACGGGCGGTGTTGGTCAGATAAGGCACGGGTAAACGCTCGCGTACCCGGCGGATGATAAGCTCAACTATCTTGTGTTTTTCGCTGCTGGTGAGATTGGCGTGGATCACCTGCTGACCAATGTCATCGGGCAGATGCAGGGCATGAAATACCAGGGAAACCGCTTCGTCCCACGCGTTATCTGTACCATGACCATAATAAACATTGGCGTCATTGAAACGGCTGACGGCCCAGCGCAACATGTCGCCTACCGTCCGCAATTCGGTGACGGCTTCATCCACAAAGATCTTATCCAAAATCTGACTCCGGCTTTATTCTTATTCCGCCCCATTGTAACTGAAGTCTGTTCAGAAGAAACAGGATTCAATAAAATAGCCTGATGAACGAAGAAAACGACAAAGAAGGCCTGGCGGAATTTCAGGCACTGGTATCCGGGATCACCCCGCTCGACCAGGATAAACGCCATTTCCGCCCGCCGAGCAAAACCAAGAAGCAACTGGCTGAAAAAGAAGTTCAGATACAGGCGGACAGTTATTTTTCAGACGTTTACCAGCCATTATTGCCAGTTAACGGCCCTATGCGTTGGTGTCGGAACGATGTGGACGCCATGGAAGTCAAACGTCTGCGTAGAGGCGATTATGTGCCTGACTTTCTTTTGGATCTGCATGGTTACCGCCAAACCGAAGCCAAGCTGGAACTGGCAGCCTTGATCCAGGCCTGTATCCGTGAACACAGCCCTTGCTGTAGTGTCATGCACGGCTACGGCACCGGCATTCTCAAACAGCAGTTACCCATGTGGCTGGCGCAGCACCCCAAGGTCAAAGCCTTTCACCAGGCCCCCAAAGAATGGGGCGGCGATGCGGCGCTGTTGGTACTGATAGATATCGGTGAACATCCCCACAGACGCTAGCCACAGTAGAGCTGCCCCCTTTTAAAGACTTAGCGCGATAAATGCAAGGAACCCGGCCATGGCCGGGTTCCTTGTTTAGCTGGCGCTTTAAGATTCATCTTTTAATCACATAAGGCGCATGATTTCAGGTTAGTTGCAGCACTAAAGGCGGCTTTAAACCTGGGGAAAGCACTAGGCGATATTGTGCGGCCCTTGCTGCCACATCACGCTTGCCTGCTGACCATGTACATCAATAAGTGCCACTGACGAGGTCGCAAATAACGGCGGCTCAATGCCGGCCACCAATTCACTGACCATATAACCCAATAGTGGCATGTGGGCTATCACCAACACCTTGTCAGCCTTGAACTGTTCCGCGTATGCCTTCACCAGGCTGGCAGCCATTTCAGGGTCAGCAGATGGTACCAATTCATCCAATACCATCCATTTACGCGGTTCAGGAAAGTGCTTTCCCAGTTCTTGCCAGGTCTGCTGCGCTCTGAGGTAGGGGCTTACCAACACCAGATCAAAGGCAGAGACTGAATCATTCAGCCAGTTGCTCATCTGTGTCGTATGGAGGCGTCCGGCATCAGTCAGCATTCGCTCCCGATCCGAGGGTGCTTCGAAACTGGCCTCACCATGGCGCATTAGAAAAAGCTGCATACATCACTCACTACAGAAAAAGTTCTTATGGTTCTATGTCAATTGTAGCCGTTTATAGCGCGGCAACAAACCGCACAGCTCTCAATCTTTAGTCGAAAAATCCAAGAGATATTTGCCAAAAAAGCATAAGGCTATCAATATATAACAATCTGTCTATACGGGAGTTATCCCTTGAGCACTTGCCAGTCTGTCATTTCCAGCCCCAATGACCACCGCAGCTATCGTCATCTGACTCTGACCAACGGCCTGCGGGTGTTGCTGGTGCAAGATATGCATTCTGCCCAGGCCGCCGCATCCATGGCGGTCAATGTCGGCCACTTCGATGATCCTCAATCCCGCCCCGGGATGGCACATTTTCTCGAACACATGTTGTTCCTGGGTACAGCCAAATTTCCCGAGGCAGGAGGTTATCACAGCTTTATCAACCAACATGGCGGCAGCAATAATGCCTGGACGGGCACAGAGCACACCAACTTCTTCTTTGCCATAGATCCCCTGGTATTTGCCGAGGCACTGGACAGATTCAGCCAGTTCTTTATTGCACCTTTGTTCAATCAGGAGTTGGTGGACAGAGAAAGACACGCCATAGAATCTGAGTTCAGTCTCAAGCAGAAAGATGATATCCGCCGTATCTATCAAGTATTGAAAGAGACGGTCAACCCGGCGCACCCTTTCAGCAAGTTTTCCGTCGGTAACCTGCAAACCCTGGGCGGAGACGAGCAACAGCTCAGGGAAGAACTGCTTGCCTTCTACAAGAGCCATTACAGCGCCAATCTGATGACTCTGTGTCTGGTGGCTCCCAAGGCAATCGATGAGCTCGAGCAGTATGCCAGACGCTATTTTTCGGCAATAGAAAATCATGATCTGCAAAAAACTTATCCCGAACTGCCACTGTTCTCCAGTGAGCAACTGCAAAAGCAGATCCATATAGTGCCGCTTAAAGAGCAAAAACGCCTGACCCTGAGCTTTGCCCTGCCCGCTATCGATCGCTTCTATCGCAGTAAGCCACTGACCTTCATCAGTCACCTACTTGGGAGTGAGAGCCACGGCAGCCTGTTTTCCAAACTCAAGGAAGCCGGTCTTATCAACGGGCTTTCCGCCGGTGGCGGCATCAACGGCTACAACTTCAAGGAATACAGCATCAGCATTCAGCTGACCGACAGAGGTTTGAACCAAACCGACAAGGTGGTTGCTGCTTGCTTCGGTTATATCAAACTCATTGCCGATACTGGGCTGGAAGACTGGCGCTATCAGGAAAGAGCCAATCTGCTCAAACTGGCATTTCGCTACCAGGAACAGATAAAAGCCCTGGATCTGGCCAGTCACCTCAGCATCAATATGCAACATTATCAGGTTGAAGATACCGTCTATGGCGACTATCGCATGGATGGCCTGGATGTCGCTGAAGCCAGAGCACTGATGAGCCTGATGACCCCGGATAATATGCGCCTGCAACTGGTGGCCCAGGATCTGGATACCGAGCAACAAGCGGCCTGGTATCACACCCCCTATCAAATTAAACCCATAGAAGAAGCCAGGCTGGCACTGTGGCGCTGCGCCGAGGCTGAAACCGGGATGGAGCTGCCAAGGCCTAACCCTTTCATCGTAGAAGACGCCATAGCCCGAGGCGAACCCAGCCGGCATCCTGAGCCGGTGATTGTCGCCGAAGGTGCCGGTTACCGTATCTGGCACAAGAAAGATGATGAGTTCAATGTCCCCAAGGGGCATCTTTATCTCTCGCTCGATTCGGATCAGGCCAGCCCCACGCCGAGACATGCCGCCTTGACCCGGCTGTATGTGGAGATGCTGCTCGATCATCTGACCGAACATACCTATCAGGCGGAAGTAGCCGGCCTCAGCTACAACATCTACCCCCATCAGGGCGGGCTGACCCTGCATTTAACCGGTTTTACCGGCAACCAGGAAACCCTGTTGGCGCTGCTGATAGACAAAGCCCGGGAGCGCAGTTTTACCCAGGAGAGGTTCAACCTTATCAAACGCCAGTTACTACGCAGTTGGTATAACCATGCCCAGGCCAAACCCATCTCCCAGCTGTTCACCAGCTTGACGGTAACCTTGCAAAAACGCAGTTATGAACCACTGCGGATGGCTGAGCTGTTGGAAGATATCACCCTGGACGATCTGCATGACCATGTGAGCGCCTTCTATGAAAAAATCTATCTGGAAGGCCTGGTCTACGGTGACTGGCTGGAACAGGAAGCCCAGTCTCTGGGAAAACGACTCAGCCATATTCTGTCTCTGGTTTCCAAGCCCAGCCGTGAATCTGCAAGAGAGTTGGTCAACCTTCAGGGGAAAGGAACCGTACTCAGGGAGCTGAACATAGCTCACCCGGACAGCGCCATCATAGTCTATTACCAATCCGTGTTTGCCACTCCGGAGAAAATGGCGTTGTTCAGCCTGCTGAATCACACCATGTCGTCGACTTTCTTCCACGAGCTGCGAACCCAAAGACAACTCGGTTATATGGTGGGCACAGGCTATCTGCCGCTAAACCGCCACCCGGGGATGATCTTCTATGTACAGTCACCGACCGCCGGGCCACTGCAATTACTGGAAGCCATAGATGAGTTTATCGCCGACTTTAACTACGCCGTGATGCAGATAACCAATGAGCAGTGGGAAAGCACCAAGCAGGGACTGATCAACCAAGTCATGGAACATGACGCCAACCTCAAGACCCGCGGCCAACGTTATTGGGTCAGCATAGGCAATAAGGATTATCACTTTAATCAGCGTGAGCTGGTGGTAGCAGAAATCAAGCGCCAAACCCGGGCCGGCCTGATCAAGTTTATGATGGATAAAATGCGCACCAAACACAGCGATCGTCTGGTGCTGTTCAGCACAGGAGAACAACACAGACATCTGGAACGTCTGCAAGCCGGTTCCTTGATCACAGATTTACGCGCCTTCAAGCAACAGGCTGAGCAGTTTAACCTTTAATCCCTGGACTGCCCTTGCTCAAACGAGGAATTTTTCTCCATTCCAATTGGTATCGAAGATTGTTCCAAGACAAAGGGCTGCAGCAGTTATAATCAAAAGGTATTATATTCAATAACAGCACAGCATGCTTTTAAGTGGATGGCACAGCTCGATTTATCACCACATATCTGGGGCAGAAATGAGATAAACGTATGTGATAGAAAGGTTTAATTTTGACAATCAGGCTACTTTCTGAAAGAGTTATCATTCAACGGTACTGGCATCACTCATTATAAAATTTACTAAATTTATGCCTAATCTCCTGCTCCGCCTCATATTGCTCTGGTCTCTCGTTATTGCCTTTATCCCGGCTAAAGTTTCAGCACTTCCCCTGATTGACACTCCAGCTCCCATCCTTCTGAAAGCAGAAACATACGGCGTCCCTGAAGGACTTTCGCAAAGTACAGTGACATCGATAACCGAGGATTCGGACGGTTATATCTGGATAGGCACGCTTAACGGCCTCAACCGTTTTGATGGCAAGGAGTTCAAACAGTATTTCGCCAATGATGGGAGTGGCCTCAAAAGTTCGTTTATTCAAAGTTTATACTTCCATAAAGATCTTCTGTTAGTTGGTACCAATAACGGCCTCTATACCTACAATAAAGAAAAAAATACCTTCATATCCGTAAGTGGTATAAACGGTGCAGTTTGGTCTCTCCAAGGAATGGGAGATTCAATCCTGGTCGGTCTCAATGACAAGATAGCTAAAGTCGAACAGATCACAACTGCAACGCCTAAAATAACTCTGTTACAGTCTGAGAGTTTCCTCAATGTAAAACAGGTTATAGTCAATAATAACAGTTACATAATACGAAACCATGATGGTTCTGTTTATCATACTGATGAAAATACAAGTAAAACTGAGTTGATATCAAAAGAGTCAACTTCCATCAGCCAAGATGGGGAATATGTTTATATCTTAAAGGAAGATGGAATATACAGATGGAAAGATAATGAACTTAAAAACATATCGATTGGAAGCTACAACAGCATTTTCAATTTAAACAATGACCTGTACGCCCTAAAAAACAATAAAGTCTTTAATATCTTATCAAATGGTGATGAAAAGCGTCTTGGTCAGGTAGATGGCATAGATCTCTCGACCTCCATGAGCTTTGTATATGCTGAAAAAGGTAGGCTTTACATACCTTTTCTGAATAAAGGTTTTTCTGCAATAGATATTGAGAGTCAACTCGCGTCTACTCTCACAAGTAATACTCAGAGTGTTTGGCATATACAAAAGAATCAACAAAATAACATTCTTGTTTCTGATGACACCCAAATATTAACTCTGCTAGATGAAAACCTCGATGTCATATTCTCCATTGACTCTGGAATCAAAGGACCTAAAACAGCAGGGCTGGTAAAGGATACTATATTCTATGGTTCACTAGATGGATTATATGCAATAAATATCAGTACAGAAACACGCTACCAAGTAGTTGCCAGTCCCATAGTCGCTTTTGCCGTAAACAAAGATGAAACCAGAATTGCGGTAAGTACTGCAGACTCGTTAATACTTGAAGTAGATATAAAAACACTAACTGTGGTCAGTCAACATGATTTAAGTAGTAAACCAGCAATCTTCAACATGGCCTATGAAAATAATGAATTGTATGTTGCTACTCAGGCCGGAGTATTTATTGTCAGTAGTGCTGGTGTAAGACATATTTTTGAAGAAGAGTTAACCTACAGTATTGCACCGATTGATTCGGGGATATATATAGGAACTGGGACAGGGCTAAAGTTCTACGAGAAGACGACCCAAAGTATAACAACCAAGTTCATCACCAATAGCCCCATCTACTCAATAGCAACAGATTCAGATGGAAACTATGTTGCAACCTCTATCAGAAAAATTCTCATAGGGATTGCCGGGAGAACCTACGTTTTAAATGAAGACTTCGGCAGTCAGTATGAATACAATACACAAAGCGCTTCAACTTGGAGAAATGGATTCCTGCTGGGTGGAATCTCCGGGTTAACCATTATTTCACCCAATGATATTATTAACTTCAAGAATAGTCATAAGCCAAAAGCCAACCTCAATGAGTTATTAATATTTAATATCCCTCAAATCGTCGACAACAGTAAACTTTCTGCTGCGCTTTCTCTTTCGAAGGAGATCAAACTTAAGTATTCTGACTATCCATTCACTCTCAGATTTAACAGCCCAAAGTATTCTCATATAAAACTCGAGTATGAGTACCGACTTCAGGGGCTTTCTGACGACTGGATTAGTTCTAAAGGCATCAATTCTGCAACTTATACTAATCTTTCACCCGGAAGCTATACCTTCCAGGTCAGGGCGATAAATCCCATCACAGGTGAAAAAGGTCAGGATACTGAACTTCAGGTAAATATAACCCCTCCTTGGTGGCTTTCCACGCTTGCCAAAACTCTCTATGTATTGGCGATACTACTGATACTGACGGCTATCACCAAAGCCGTGCTGCGCAAGAGAGAGATCCAGCGTCAAATAGCCTTGAGTGAGGAGCGTCTAAAGCTCTCCCTCTGGGGTAGCGGTGATGAGATGTGGGACTGGGATATAGAAACGGGGCAGATATACCGCTCCAATATCTGGGGTTCTCTCGAATTTCCCCGCGACGGCCAGCGCTCCGGCCACCATGGTGAAGAGAGCAATATACACCCTCAAGATAGAGAGCGGGTAAGAGAAGCACTCAATAAACATTTTTACGGTGAAACAGATCATTTCGAAGCAACCTACAGAGTCAAAAGCAAGAGTGGTGAGTGGCTGTGGATCCTCGACAGGGCCAAAATTGTTGAGCGGGATGAGCATGACAATGCCCTTCGTATGACGGGAACCATCAAAAACATCAACAGTTTCAAGACAGCAGAAGAGCAGCTGCGCCTGTTCGAACGGGCGATAGAGAATATCTCGGAAGGTATGTTTATTCTGGATGCCGATTTCCATTATGTTGAGGTTAACGAAGCCTGCTGTGAACTAACCCAACACAGCCGAAACCAGTTGCTCGGCACAACGTTGCAGTTCAGCCGTTATCCTGACAATTACAATCAACAAATAAAGCAGTTATTGCAGCAGTACGGTCGCTGGAGCAACGATATAGAAGCCATTAAAGGCGATGGTTCAGAGTTCTTGATGGAGCTCACCATAGATGCGATTTACGATGAGCAAGGGAGCCTGACCCATTATGTTGGGGTGTTTTCCGATATCTCCCGTCGAAAACAGCAGGAAGAAGAGCTGCGCAAGCTCACCAATAATGATCTCCTGACCGGTCTTCCCAACCGCTCCAACCTGCAAGTCACCCTAGGCAACCTGGTGAAAAAAGACCATCACCACACTCTGATGGTGCTTGATCTGGATAATTTCAAAAAGATCAATGACTCCCTCGGTCACCAAATAGGTGACGAGCTTTTGATCCTGGTCGCAGAAAGGCTGCAGCAATCTATACCCGGACATACCAACCTTTATCGCCTCGGTGGTGATGAGTTTGCCATTTTGGTGGACAAGAATCCCGATATAGGTTCCAGTGCTGTGATAGCCAGCCGCGTCATAGACGCATTCGGTCAAGCCTTTGGACTGGTAGGTGAACAGCTGGTTGTCGGCGTCAGCATAGGCATAGTGCTTTATCCCGAAGACGAGCAAAATGAGCAAGCGCTGCTGAGAAAGGCCGATATCGCCATGTACCATGCCAAGTCTGCCGGTGGTAATCGTTATCAGTTCTACTCAGAATCCTTGAACCGCAATGCAATCCGGCAGTTGGAGGTAGAAAATCTTATCCGAGAAGGCCTAAAAGACGATCTGTTTGAAGTCTATTACCAGCCAAAAATCAATCTGCGCAGCGGTTTGGTATCGGGTATGGAAGCCTTGGTTCGCTTGAATCATCCTCAGCACGGATTGATCCCACCCAATGACTTTATTCCGCTGGCAGAGGAAAATGGCCTGATTGTTGAAATAGGTGACCTTGTTATGCGAAAAGCCTGCTTTGCAGCCCAGCAGTGGCGTGAGCAGGGATTGTTTGATGGCCGTGTGGCTGTCAATTTGTCGTCGCGACAATTCGCACTTCCCGATCTGCAGCAAAGAATCGCGTCAATTTTACGTCTGACCCGCCTGCCACCGGCTAATCTGGAACTGGAAATCACCGAAGGGACTGTTATCAAGCATCCGGAAAAAGCCATTAAAGTCATGCAACAACTGGCTAAAATGGGAGTCTGTCTGGCACTCGATGACTTTGGTACCGGCTATTCATCTCTGTCCTATCTGAAACGATTCCCCATTCACAGCTTGAAAATAGATAAAGCCTTTGTCGACGATATCGATAAGTCTGACAGAGACCTAAAGATGGTCGATTCCATCATCACCATAGCCCACAATATGGGGCTTTCCGTTGTGGGAGAAGGCGTGGAAGACTCATCACAACTCAGTATTTTAAAAGCGTTAAACTGTGAAGAAATACAAGGGTTTATTTACAGCAAAGCCGTACCGGAAGCTGAATTTTCCGAGTATCTGAAACAAAATCTGCCCGCATTTACAGGAAAGAAAAATACAATTTAAGAACCAAATTTAAACCGCATATAAACCGATAAAAAGCCAAAATAAAACCAATTTAAAACTGAAATAACACTTTGGCATAACTCCTGCTTTATCTCTCTCAGCGTCAAGAAGTTAACCGCTGACTGTTACCACTACCCTGAGAGAGATAAAATAATGATTAAATCAATACTTGCTACCGCCGCCGTTGTTACCAGTTCACTGGCTTTTGCTGCTGCACCTAACGTCAAGTTCAAGCCTGTCGAGTTGGCTGCTGCGCCTAATGTGAAGTTTAAGCCTGTCGAGCTGGCCGCTGCCCCTAATGTGAAATTCAAGCCTGTCGAGCTGGCCGCTGCCCCTAATGTGAAGTTTAAGCCTGTCGAGCTGGCCGCTGCCCCTAATGTGAAATTCAAGCCTGTCGAGCTGGCCGCTGCCCCTAATGTGAAATTCAAGCCTGTCGAGCTGGCCGCTGCCCCTAATGTGAAATTCAAACCTGTCGAGCTAGCCGCAGCGCCTAATGTGAAGTTCAAACCTGTCGAGCTGGCCGCAGCGCCTAATGTGAAGTTCAAACCTGTCGAGCTGGCCGCTGCCCCTAATGTGAAATTCAAGCCTGTCGAGCTGGCCGCAGCGCCTAATGTGAAGTTCAAACCTGTCGAGCTGGCCGCTGCCCCTAATGTGAAATTCAAGCCTGTCGAGCTGGCCGCTGCCCCCAATGTCAAATTTATATACGCCTGATCCTAGGGCTTTGGAGGACTAATTATGATCGTAGCAATCAAGAAGTTATTGGGTCTGACCAAACCAGAGCGTAAACGGGTGAAACTGCCGGAGGGTCTGTGCCACCTGGAAGTGGTTCCTGCCAGAGGTTGGTGGAACTGATGAAACAGCGAAAAAACAAGGGAGCATTTATGCTCCCTTTTGCTGTGATTTGGAATCAATAGAGGATTCTAGAAGGAATGCTTGCTATCGCCGGACCGAGTGGTTTTGCGGTACGCTAGTTGCCTATGTGCATTAAATAACAACATGGCAGCGGGTCCCAGCAACAACCCGGCAGCCACCCAACGTTTAACCCCCATCCCCGCCTTGAAGGCTGAATGTCCCAGAGTGTAAGCGGAGACGCCCAGAGTCCCCGCCAAAGCCAAAGCGCCTGCCAGTATCAGTGTCAACTTGCCTCACCTCACTTGTTGCAGCGCATCCCTTCACTGTCCAAAAGAAAGCCGGAATACTACCCCAGCAGCGCTCAAAATAACAGCAAAAGGTCAGTAATTCGCCACCCGAGCCTGGCAAAAAATGGTTCGACAAAAATAGCCTGACAACCAATCCCCCGGCATTACTCAAGCCTTAACAGCTCACCACAGGACTTTTGCAGCAGACTGCGACAACGCCACAGGCCAAGCAGTGCCACCAACAAGGCGCCACTGAGGGGAGCCAACAGCCACCATTGCCAGTGAGGGCTGACTCTGAGTTCAAACACCTGAGTTTTCAAAAGCCAGAGCGCAAACTCCGCCACTGTGACCGCCAGAATGCCCGCCACGGCACCTAGCAGTGCAAACTCCAACGCCGTGGCAAGCTTAAGCAAGCTTCCCGGCGCACCAAAGGTGCGTAGAACCGCCAGTTCTCGTTGGCGACTGGCCATGCCGGCTTCGGTCTGCGCTATCATCACCAGGGCACTGGCCAATACCACCAGCACCAACACCAGCGTCAGTGCCAAAGATACCTGGGCGACTATCTCTTTGAGCTGAGCCACCATGGCCCCCACATCTATGATGGAGACAGTGGGGAAATTACGGATAAGCTCAAGCACAACAGCCTTTTGGCCATCATCCAGATGAAAACTGGCCATGGAGGTATAAGCAAAGGGGGCCAAGGCTTCCTGACTGAAAATCATAAAGAAGTTGGGTTGCAGAGTTTCCCACTGCACAGAACGAATACTGGCCACTTTGACAGTCAGCGTTTGGTTATCGATAACAAAACTCAGGCTGTCTCCGACAGTAATTCCCAAGCGCTCGGCCACCCCGGACTCCACCGACACGTCATCGGTTTGCCGATTAAAATGGCCCTCAAGGATCTCATTGTTGGGCGGCAAGGTATTTCGCCAGGTGAGATTCAGTTCCCTTGAAATCCCAAGACGCCCTCTCTGCCCCTGTTCCTGCTCTTCGGCAGTGATCACCTCCTCACCATTGATAGCGCTGAGCCGACCACGGATGACAGGATAGATATCTGTGGCAGCAATCTGGCGCTGAGCCATAAAGTCCGCCAGCGGCTCTACTTCGTCCGGGGCTATGTTAACCAGGAAATAGTTCGGCGCATCCTCAGGCAACTGCTTCTGCCATTCGCTGAGCAAGTCCTGACGCAACGCCATTATGGTCAGCAATAACACCAAGGCGCTGGAAAAGCCCACCAGTTGTACAGCGTTTTGTCTGGCACGGCGCCGAAGGCCCGCCAGTGCCAGCGACAAGGGGTTGGTCGTGCGCATGCCAACACTCTGCCCCAGGCGGATTAACAAAAAACCCATCAGGCTGAGCAGCACCCCGAGCAACACCACGCTGGCCACCACGGTCAGGGTCAAAGGCAAAGAGCGCGAGTAGAGCCAGCCGAGTAATCCCATGGCCGCCAAACTCAGCAGCAGATGCAACCACATGCCCAGACGTATTCCTTCTAGCTGGCGTTGCAACACCCTGAGCGGCGGAATAGCCAGCAGCCGCATCAGCGGATAGGCACTGAACATAAAGGCGCTGATAAACCCTGTAGCCAACCCCAAGAGAAGCGGTCTGAGCATAGGCGGAGAATAGGCGGCAATTTCCGCGGGCAAGGCTCGGCTGATGAGATAATCCAGCACCAGGCCACCGAAGATCCCCAAGATCACTCCAAGAAAGGTCACCAGCAGCAGGTGCAGACCGAACAATAAACGGATTTGTCTTGCACTGGCGCCAAAGGTTTTCAGCATGGCAACCACATCATAGTGACGCTGGCAATAACGCTGGGCGGCAATGCCGATGGCGGCGCAGGCAAGGGCTATCCCCAGCAAGCTTGCCAGCAGCAAGAATCGCTCCGCCCGCTGCACCGCCCCGGCAATCGGCGAATCGCCGGATTGTACATCAACCCAACGTTGGCTACTGGTCAGCAGTGGCTTGGCGTATTCTTCAAAACGGCTCAGCGCCTGGCTGTCCCCGACAAACTGATAAAGATATGTCACCCGGCTGCCGGGTTGAATGACCCCGGTTGCCGCAACATCATCAAGGCGCATCAACACCAGGGGGGAAGAAGCAAATGGATTGAAACCGGCATCGGGCAGCCTGTCTATCTCCTTGGCCAGCGCCATCTGGGCGTTACCCAGCTCAACACTCTTGGGATACCCCAGCAGGCCCCCAAGACGCATTTCAAACCACAGTTCACCTGGCTGCGGCAAGGCACTGGCTTCTCCTTGACGCAAGACAATTTTGCCCTTGAGCGGATAGGCATTATCAACTGCCCTGACAGTGACCAACTGAAATGCATCACCGCTGTAAACCATAGAGTTGAACTGCAAACTCTGCGATTGCTTCAGCCCTAACGCGTTGGCCTGCTGCAGTATGCCTGCATCTATGGGGACGGGTGAATTAATGATTCGGTCGGCGGCAATAAACTTGGCCGCCTGGCCATTGATGGCGAGCTGCAATCTGTCACTGACCCGGGCCAGGCCGGTGACAGACAACACCGCCAGGGTCAAGGCCAGCACAATCAATACCAACTGCCCTTGCTTGAGCTCGCGGCGAAACAGGCGCCATGCCAGCGTCCATTCCATCAGCGCCCCTCCTCTGCCGTTACCGATGCCGCCGGCACCTGGCTCTCTGTCTTGGCCTCATGCAAACCGGCCTCTTCCGGCAGGGTTTGCTGCCCCTGCTCATACAATCGCCCTTCGTGCATCTCCAACTGGCGCTCACAGCGACTGGCCAATTGCATATCGTGGGTCACCAAAATCAAGGTGGTCGAACTCTCGCGATTGAGCTCAAACAGCATGTCGGCAACCCTGTCGGCGTTGTGTTTGTCCAGGTTGCCCGTGGGTTCATCGGCAAACAGCACCTTGGGTTCGCTGATAAAGGCTCTGGCGATAGCCACCCGCTGCTGCTCACCGCCGGAAAGCTGTTTCGGGTAATGATTGAGCCTGTGCCCGAGGCCAACTCGCTCCAGCATGGCTTTGGCTCGCTCTCTGGCATCCTTGATACCCGCAAGTTCAGCCGGCAGCATGACATTTTCCAGGGCGTTGAGGGTATCAACCAACATAAAAGACTGAAAAATGAAGCTGACCTTCTGCTTACGCAGCGCCGCTTTCTGCTCTTCATTAAGCCCGGCCAGGGCACTGCCATCGAGCCAAATCTCACCGGACGAGGGGGTATCCAATGCCGCCAGCAGGCCCAGCAGAGTTGATTTACCTGAGCCTGATGGCCCAAGAATGGCCACACTCTGGCCCGGCTTGACATCCAAATTGATGCCACTCAGGATAGTCAGGTCACCTTCCTGGGTAGTGACAGTTTTTACGAGATGGGAAACCTTAATGGCACTGTTCTTCAAAATTGCTTCCTTATGCTTGCGTCCGCTGGCATTGATACCAGTCATATTCTTGTTCTCTGCGCTGCCCGTCAAGGCCGCTGATGTACTGATCCTGGGGGACAGCCTGGGAGCCAGTTACGGCATGGCCGAGAAACAGGGTTGGGTCGAAGGGCTGAGACAAGCCTTACCCGAGCATAACATTGTTAATGCCTCTGTCAGCGGCGAAACCACGGCCGGTGGCCTCAGAAGATTGCCTCAGTTGCTGAAGTCGGTAAAACCCTCGCTGCTGTTGGTGGAGCTTGGCGGCAATGATGGTCTGAGAGGCTTTCCGCCAACAGAGCTGAAAAACAATCTTACAAAAATCATTGCGCTGGCTCATCAATCCGGCGCCAAGGTGCTGCTTTCCGAAGTCATGGTACCGCCAAACTACGGCCCCAGATATGCCAACGCCTTCAGCGCCGTTTACAGTGACCTGGCCAAACAGCCCAACGTCACCCTGATGCCCTTCTTTATGACAGAGATAGCGCCCTTCCCCGAGTTGATGCAGGCCGATGGGCTGCACCCGAACGAAAAGGCCCAGCCCAAGATCACCGCCTTTGTGCTGCCCTGGGTTGAATCGGCAATCGAAGCCATCAAAGCCCCTGCCACAGACGCATCTGCGCCGGCAACGGGCGGATAAGACTATCGCCGGACATAATAGCCGCAGGACGACATAGCTAAAAACGACTAAAGGCTGCGGCTGAATACCCTCACCTTGTGCCCCATCAGTTCACTTTCTTCCTGCGGCAGCATTCCCAACTTGAGGGCTATCGCTTCCGAGCCCAGGTTGCCATCCATGATCAGGGCTATCAACTCATTCACGGCGCAAATCGCTTTTATTTCTGGCAATGCATGGCTGGCGGCTTCATAACCCAGTCCCTGGCCCCAGTATTCAGGCAGATATCGGTATCCCAACTCAACCTTGCCGAACTCCGGCAGGAACTTGGGGCCGCAAAAACCTATCACCTTGCCATCGGCCTTATGCTCAACTGCCCAGCGACCATAGCCATACTTGCGGTAGTCGGCCAAAATGACCTTTTCAAGCACCTGAGCGGCCTCTTCAATATCCTTCAATGGCTCGCCGGGAATATACCTCAGCACTTCGGGAGTACTGTTCATGGCAAATAAAGCCTGCTGATCACCATCACGGAACTGTCTCAAAATTAATCTGGGGCTTTCGGTAATCAAGATTAACGACTCCTTGTTATTCAGTTTGTTGCCTTAAGGTTGGCTAAAGTTTATTAATGTTTAATAAATCATAACCATAGATTACACTAGGGCGGGCGCGATAAGTCCATACCCGATCGGATTGAAAGTTGTTTTGTCGCAATAAGATTGCAGTGCAACCCGGCTAGTATGCCCATACCGGCCTGATAACATAAAACAAGGAAAGCGTATGTCCCAGCAAAAAGTCTATATTCCCCTGGCCACCCGTACCAGCCAGTACATCATGGCTGAAATACTGATGACAGATGCGCTGCTCAGCCACTATGCCAGTTACGAAAACTGCTACCGCGAGATCAGCAAGTTGGTATTCCAGTTGGCAGAAAAGGAAGATCTGCACAACATTCATGTGATCGCCAATGACAAACTGCCTGTGGTGCGTTTTCACACCGAGGCCTACTGCTTCCAAACCGCCGAACAGATCCTGTTCTTTTACAACCCGGCCTACCATGAAGCCCAGAACCTTTTCTTCCAGCCGGACTACAAGGCCCGCAAGTTAAGACTGCTGTTTTTGGCCACAGGTAAGGAAATTCGCGCCAACGCCGCCAATTTCCACAGCCGGGTCAATGCCGTATTGAATGGAGTGTTGGACAACCTGCCGGAGCAGGAATTAAGGGTCAAAGTCCGCGATCACCAGCACATGGCCTACGATCTCTTCGCCCGTGCCAAGGGGGAGAAAAAGACCTATGGCTACAAGCTCAGGGATATTTATCAGCGCTACAAGTCGCGCAAGTGCAAACTGCCGGAAGATCACAGCTCATTGGCCTATGTCACCGTCAGCCTGCCGCTGAGCCGCCGTCTGAAGCAGAGCGTGCTGGAAGAAGAGCATACCGAAGACTTCAGCCCGCTGTACCAGTTTCTTGAGGACAAGTTCCGCAGCGCGGCGGCCGGCAAGCAATTGCACCGCATCGCCATGGTGGCCAACGGCCTGATGCCTTTGGTTCGCAACAGTAAGTTCGAGAAGGTGGAAAGTACTGCCGAAGCCCAGATGATAGGCTTTGATCCTGCGGCAACCGACACTCAGTTTGTCAGCCATTGGGATGGGCGCAACCTGGTAGAATCGGTGCACTTTTTGCTGGTTGCCGGTAAAGAGGACTACACAGAGCCAGGTTATGGCCGCTACATGAACCAGGTGGAAGCGGCTTTGAAAGACTTTGCCGAAGCCATAGGTTTGGATCCGGAGCGCCGTGAACTGGTGTTGAGATTCCATCAGCACATCAGTTACAAGCGTTAAGACTCAAAAAAGCCGGGCTAGCCTGCACAATACAGCTCAGCCCGGCTTTTTACCTTGTTATTATGAGTGTGCTATGAGTGAGTCCCCTGGGCTCGGTTATTTCCGCCCTGTGACCACATTGATTCTGGCAACATCCACCAGATCGCTCACCTGATATTTGTCGAACAGATCCAACAAGGCATCGCTGCCCTGCTCCAGTTTCAACATCATCTCTTCTTCATAAAGCGGCACCAGGCTATAAAAATTGATGCACTTGTCCTGGTCAATCTCCAGGGTGTGGAAACCCTCATCAACCAGCAGTGACGGCAGAACTATCATGCCGTTTTGACGGGTATTTTCGGCAAAGGCTTCGGCAGGATCACCATTGGGTATTGTGTGTCCCCAGCCCAGCCAGCTGTCGTATTTATGCGGAAAGCGCGCCAAAAACTTAAGCTGCCTTACAGGCCAGTACCACTGTTCATCGCTGAAGGCTTCCTGACTTATCTGCCAATGCGCCGGCAAGGTGATCATCAGCTCCATAAACCTGGGGATATCCGCCTCTTCGGGGGTACTCATAGGCAAGTCACTCATGCCGGAAGTCACCAGAGTATGGAAAGGTCGCTCGTCTGTCGGTGCCACATAATGCACATCAATATGCACAGTATCCGAGATAACTTCATGAAAGACCCAGGTGACTTCACCAATATGGCGCTCAATATGTTCGCTTATCTGGACGATACACTCTTCACCCATAGGCGATTGCCATTCCTTTTCACCATCCGTGTATCTGAAAATGGGATCACCGGAAAGGCTGTATTCTTGTTCATCCTTACTCATGCCAACTCCTTTTGATTCTGACGCATGAGGTTTTATCACTGCCGGCGAACTAAATCCAGAATAAATGATGAAAAACAAACTGTTGTTAAAATAGTGTTTACATATGGCGATAACATCTCAATCTGTTATTTGCCGCTACTTGCATTATTTAGTGCTAATTTGGCCGGATTTCACATTGTCAGTCGGGAAGTGAATCGGGATCTTGTTAACGGAATAATAACAATAATCAGGAGAGATTATGTTCAACAAGAAAAACCCCCTGACTTTGGCGTTGCTGGCAGCCGGGTTAACCGTGGGACTCATTGCCTGCTCGGATGACGACAATACGTCTCAAACCACTGAACCGCCGGTCGTGACGCCACCGCCGGTAACCAGCCCCTTCCCCGAAGGCGCCATCATGGTTGAAGCCGGAGACAATTTGACAACCCGAATTCAGGAAGCTCTGATCAACGCCCAGAGTGGCGCTGTAATCGTGTTGCCAAAGGGCCGATTTGAGATAGATGCCACCTTGTTGTTTGACGGCGATGTCGACGGTGACGGCAGCTATGCCAGCAATGTCACTGTCATGGGCCATGGCCGCGATGAAACCATTCTCGACTTTGCCAATGCCAACGCCGGTGACGGTATCTTTGTGCAAAACGCCCTCAATATCACCATCAAGGATCTTTCGGTCTATGAAGCCAAAAACAACGGCATCAAGCTGAAAAATACCAATGGCATCATACTGCGCAATGTCTCCGCAGTGTGGGAAGGTGAGCTGGATCAAGGCAATGGCGCCTACGGCCTTTACCCGGTGGAATGCGAGAATATTTTGATTGAAGACAGTTATGTCCGCGGCAGCGCCGATGCCGGTATCTATGTGGGCCAGTCTGAGTACATAGTCGTCAGGCGCAATATCGCCAAGGAAAACGTCGCCGGTATCGAAGTGGAAAACTCGCGCTTTGCCGATGTCTATGACAATGAGGCCATGGGCAATACCGGTGGTATTCTGGTGTTCGACCTTCCCATTGGCAACCACAAGTACGGCTCCAGCGTACGGGTATTCAACAACAAGGTTTATGACAACAATACCCACAACTTCGCCAACGCCTCTGCCAACCCGGCCGGAGTGCATATTGTTCCTCCCGGCACCGGGGTGATCATACTCTCCACCAACGATGTGGAAGTGTTCAACAACCAGATCAGCAACCACGATACCCTAGCGGTCACAGTCTCCAGCTTCTTTATCGCCGAGCCGGATGTCTCCGCCTTTGCCGCCAGCTATGCCCAGCCGGGTCAGGCCATTGAAGATGGCTGGCGCGCCACACCGCGCAACATCTATATCCATGACAACCAGATAAGCGGTTTTGCCACCAAGCCCAACGGTTATCTTATCGAGGATATCATCAAGGCCTACATCTACAGCCATGGCCGCTTCCCGGGGATCCTCTACGATGGCCTGGGTGAACTGCTCGCCAACAATAGTACCGGCGCCTATCTCGGATTTGGTGAACTCCCCTTCAACCCTGACGGCAGTGAAAATGTCTGTGCCAGCAACAATGGAGATGTCAGCATTGGCCAGCTCTACGGCAACAGCAATACCGATGTCAGCATTCCCGATGTCATGTATGAAGCCAAGCAGCAGCAACTGTTGCAATGCTCTTTGGTCAGCCTACCTGTGCATACCGTCACTTTCGGCGAACAGATCTTCGGCTGCGGCGTGGATGATGATACCGAAGGTTGTGACGGTGGCGTGCTGGTCGGCGGTGGCGGTACTATAGGAGAAGGTGAAGGCGGCCTTGAAGGCGATGGCGACCTGTCGCTGTGCAGCGCTCAAGGCTCTGGTGTGAACTGGGATGCTCTGACGGGTGCCAATTGCAGCAGCCTGGCACAATACCGCCTGTTTACCGACGCCTCTATGCCGGCGGCCATGCCAAACAGTGGCGGGATCCCTTACGATCTCAACACGCCGCTGTTTACCGACTATGCCAGTAAGTATCGCTATGTGTTTGTGCCGGAAGGGAAACAAGCCAACTACAGCAGCAATGAGGCCTTTGACTTCCCGGTAGGCACAGTACTGGTGAAAACATTTGCCCTGCCTGCCGATACCGCAACCAGAGGCGTGGACAATGAAACTCTGATTGAAACCCGGTTGTTGATCCACAGAGAGTCGGGCTGGACCGCCCTGCCCTATATCTGGAATGCCGAGCAAACAGATGCCACTTTGGCCAAGGCCGGTGCCATTCAAGGCAAGAGCGTGGTGCACAAGGGGCAAACCCTGAACTTTGACTATGTTGTCCCGTCAATGAATCAGTGCAAGCAGTGTCATCAGTTCAAGGCCGACAGCGCCAGTCAGGCGGTGTTTATGCCGATTGGTCCCAAGGCCCGCCATCTGAACCGTGACTACCCCTACCAGGATGGCAGCGCCAACCAACTGCTTCATTGGCAAAGCGCGGGTATTCTCAGCGGCCTGCCAACCCTTACCAGCGTCGACAAGGTACCAGCCTATGTGGATGGTGATGAAGCCACTTTGACTCAACTCAGTGACAGCGAGCTGATGCAAACTGCCAAGGGCTACCTGGATATCAACTGCGCCCACTGCCACAGACCCGAAGGCAATGCCTCCAATACCGGGCTGAAACTGGAATACCAGCGCAGCTATGATGAAGACAACGGCTTCAGCCACGGCACCTGTAAATCGCCTGTAGCCTATGGCGGCGGCACTCTGGGCTATGATGTGGTACCGGGTAATCCGGCCGAGTCCATCATGCATTTCCGGATGCAGAGCAATGAGCCCGGCGACAGAATGCCCGAAATTGGCCGTAGCCTCAGCCACGAGGAAGGAGTCGCGCTGATAAGCGAATGGATTAAACGTTTACCAGCGGCCAGCTGCTCCAACTGAAGCTGGAGCCAAGCAGACTGAAAAACGCTTACCGCAATAAGCAAAAGGCCCGGGTTTGACGACCCGGGCCTTTTTAGTCTTCCTGCCCCAAGCGGCTGAAATAGCCTGGTGGATAACCGAGCCAATGCTTGAAGCTCTGGCGAAAATGACAACTGTCGCTGTATCCCAAACGCTCGGCAATCTCACTCACCGATAGCCGGCCCTCAAGGATCCAGCTCACCGCTCTTTGACACCTTTGCTGATCCACCAGGCGTTGATAGCTGCTGCCGAGGGCCGCCAGCTTGCGCCTCAGGCTGCGACTGCTCATGTGTAACCTGAGTGCCATGGTTTCCAATGGCGGCACAGCGGGAAAGTCGCCATCCAGCTCGGCAATAATCTTTTCAATCAGCGAACTCTGCTGCTGACAGTTTTGGCTGTGATCGGAAAAATGACTCAGATCCACAGCCAGCGCCAGGTAGGATTTATCGAGGCGCCATTCATTGAAGTCACTCTGAAACTCCAGCTGTTTGGTCAGTTTTGCCAATCCCTCAGACGGCATCAAAGTGCCGGTAACACAGATACAGTTAAAGCTGACCTCTTGACCGGTTAACTCCCGCGCCAAACTCAGCAGCGCACCTATGCTGTGAAGAAATTCGCCGCGATAGATTAACGACTCGGCCCGGCCGGTATTGAGCCAGCGCAGGCGGATTTCCCGCTCATCTTCCAGCAGCAACAGATCGGCAAAACTACCCACCCACTTGGGATGGTTGAGCACAAAATCCAGGCATTCACCGAGATCCCGGCAATCCCCAAGCAAAGGCAACAGAAAGCCCAAGTCGGTTACCTGGGTATTGAGACCAGCCAGCAGGCTGATATCCTCACGTCGACTACGCTGCATGAGAAACGCTATGGTGGCGCTGAGCTGCCAGACCCGCACCAATTGGCACTCCTTGAGTTCATTGATACCCGTGCCTATGTGCCGGCATATCTCTTCGGCAGCCTCGGCTCCCAATTGTGACTGAATAAAACGAATAAGGTTGGCCAGTTCAAAAGCCGGGTACGCCTGATCCCCAACCATCATGTTGGCTCGGTATTTGATCTGCATAGTTATTGTTATCTTTTTGTTAATCCCCCAAGGCTGTTTTAACGTATCCAGCCAGAGAATTAAAGGCGTACTGCATAAAAAGGCCTAAATGCCTCTGTTTATGAATTTTAAAAGCATTAATGTCGGTGTTTTATGCAAAATAGCGTCAATTAGCCGCTCGAATTGGTCTGCGCTTGCGGTCGTTTTCTCAAACTCATCCGGAGGCAGAATCAGCCAAGGTCTTAAACACATTAGGAATGCATTCGGCCAAAGTAATCCTGTGGCTGAATGGTTTTGGCAGCGACTTGAGTGACGATAACGCCGGCACGGTTTTGCCGGAAGAATAGTGACATAAAAAACCCCGGCGTGCCGGGGTTAGATTAGCGAATGGATTAAACAGCAGGAGTTACATTGGCCGATTCTTCTCGGCCAACTTGTTGTAGCAGGCGTTGAGCATCAAAGAAGCGCTGTGGGCCAACTTGTCGGCCAGTTTCTTGCGCAGCTGATATTTTACCTTGATCACAGTGCGATCCGCGGCCAACTTCAGCAAAAGATCATCACTGGTGCCGACTTCATCTATGAGCCCCAGCTCTACGGCCTGCTGACCATACCAATGTTCACCTGTTGCCACCTTGTCCAGCTCCAGTTGCGGCCGATAACGCCCGACAAAGTCTTTGAACAGCTGATGGGTTTCTTCCAGTTCCTGTTGGAACTTGGCTCTCCCCTCATCTGTGTTCTCACCGAACAGCGTCAGGGTGCGCTTGAAATCACCGGCGGTATGCTGCTCATAATCAATGTCATGCTTCTTCAGCAGCTTGTTAAAGTTCGGCAATTGGGCAACAACACCTATGGAGCCTATGATAGCAAACGGCGCGGCAATAATGCGGTCGGCGACGCAGGCCATCATATAACCGCCACTGGCAGCCACCTTATCGACACATATGGTCAGCGGCAGCCCGGCATTGCGGATCCTGTCCAGTTGGCTGGCCGCCAAGCCATAGCCATGAACCATGCCGCCACCACTCTCAACGCTGGCGACTACCTCATCACCTTCCTCGGCAATTGCCAGAATGGCGCTGATCTCTTCCCGCAGTGACGCCACTTCGGCCGCTTCTATGCCACCTTTGAACTCGACGACATACACCTTGGGATCTTTTGCTTCCCCGGCATCAAGCGCCTTGTCGTGGGCCTTTTGCTCGGCCTTGAGCTGTTTCTCATAGGCCTTGAACGCCTTTTTGCCCAAAAGCTCTGCCTTGAGGTGATGCTTGAGCGATTTAAGCTCATCGCTGAGATGCGTCAGTTTCAGCTCGCCCCTGTCACTCTTTTGTTTTACCGCCGATGCCACCACAATTACCACTATGGCACCCACTGCCACCACCAAAGTGATCGCCTTGGCCAGAAATAATCCGTACTCGTATAAAAATTCCACTACAGGGTTCCTTTCACCGCGAGAAAGCACACAAAATCGCGCTATTCTAGCAGCCCTTGCATAGATAAAAAAACCCGGCATTTCGCCGGGTTTGTTACAAAAAACATATGAGTAACCGCTTAGCCACCGCAGCTTTGCAGAACGGACGAGTCGGTCACCAAAATGCTGGCACCATCTTTACCGGCAGAAGAGGCAAAAATAGACACCTGAGACTGCATTTCTGCTGTCGCCTGAGCCGCCATGCCATCGGTCACGCCCGGTACTTCGGATGGGTCGATGAGTGAGCTGTGATGCCCCTTGGCAAAGCGCACAGCGCCGCCACCGGCACTGGTCTGATCGACGCAGTTAAGCCCCAGAGTCGCAATCAAAGGCTCGGTGCCTGACAGCGGGAAGCCCGCGACAGTACCAGGCAGAACCTGATCGCCCTTGTTACCAGCGCCATCACCGACGATTTCCACCAGATGCACCGGCAAACCCGTGGCCTTGAGCATGGCAGTCTGGTTGATAGGATCGGCTGACTCTATCCCGGTCTGCACCGCAAAGGCGAAGGTAGGGATAAATTCGGCGTATACCTCCTGAACCAAGGCCTCATATTCGGCCGAACCCGGCTGATATCCTTGTTTATTGGCCGCGTCCACCAAGGCCTTGAAGGCATCGGAAGCCGTCACATTGGCAAACAACAGAGGTGCAAAGGTGGCTGAACCGGCGAAAGAACCCGCCAGGCCGCCGCTAGGCGCCACCAAAGATGCGCCCTTGATGCCATAGTAGTTGGGCAAGGCTGTGCCGGATGCTGGGTCTTTCAAACCTGTGCTGGCATAGGTCGCGAAGTTGGTGCCGACAATGGCGCCAAGGCTAAGCCCCTGAGCGGTTATCTGGTTATTGTCAAACACCTGAGGCGCGCCCATTTCGGCCAGTTGCGCCGACATACCTGTTATCGCGGCTCTAAGCGCCAGATGATCCATGGTCGCCTGACGGAAGTTATCCCGTACCGACAGCGTGCTTTCTATGTTGACAAATACCAGCGGATTGCCATTTTGGAAGGCATCCGGCTTGCCGACAACATTGCCATAGGCAGCACCTGAGGCCGACACTTCATAGATGCCGTCACCATTGGCATCAAATGAACGGGCACCGTGCAGCGGCATATCTATGGCCACTGTAGCCACACCGGCAGCGGCATAACTACCGGCATAGGCCAGCGACATCTCTTTGCCGCCACCCAGACCATGCAGCGCTATCGTGGTAGGCCAGCCACTGGTTGGTGGCGTGAAAGGCAAGCCCTGGCTGGCATAAAATGCCGCAAGCTTAGTGGCGTTGGGCATGGAGATCAGCACAGGCACAGTTTCGTAGTTGCGAATCGCCGGAATGGGATTAAAGCGGGTCAGGTGCTTGGTGGCATCGGCCGCACTGTCATCATCCAGTTTCCACGCTTTGCCGGCCAACAAGGAAGGATTGGCCAGTGCAGCGGCGGGATCTATGTTGTAAGCCATCGCCTGGGCGGCAAAGTTCTCCTGGCTCAGAGTACCGGCCTGCAGCGCCAGCAACACAGATACCGGGCTGTCGCCCTGGGCCTGCCAGTGGCCGTTAATGCCGTCACAGCTTGCCGATGAACAAGTGCCGTAAACCGGTACTTCAATGGCCGCAGTGTAGACATCGGCCAAATCTGCCAATACATAGGCTATGCCGTCAGCAGGGGTGAGCCCAGCTGCCATCGCCACTGTATAGCCGGCTGGAGTCGGAGTTTGCAGCCACTTGGGCGCATAGGGTGAGCCAGGTTGCAGCATCAGCAGCTTGGTGGTTTCATAAACATCGGCCACCGACTGGGTGGTAAACAGGCCTGAATAGGTAATGCTTTCCTTGTCGACGCCATGAGCCGCCGCCATGCCCTTCTCATAACTGTTTACCAGAGTTTGCAGCATCAATTGATCGGCGGTTTCCAGCGGCGCTGTGTCGATATCCAGTTTCAACAGGCCATAGGTATAGGAAGGCGCTATCGGGCGCTCGGCCGAATCCATGATGAGTTTAGTGGTGGCATAGATATAAGACTGAGCTGGCTTAAGTGGTTTCAGTGGAACAATGACAATCTTGTTGCCGGACGCTTGAGTGATAAAGTCTTCCCCCCAAACCAGCTCTTCACCCACTTCACAGGCAGAAACCGAAGGCTTGGCCTGGCACTCGGCTTTGGAAGAAAGCGGGCCGCCGCTGACGGCTTCAAACATTCTCACCGCTCCAGGCTGGGCCACGGAAGATGCCAGCAGGCTCAGGGTATTGCCGCTGTTATCTTTGGAAGGTTCAATATCTATGGTTATCGGTTGCGTGGTTGACCAGCCATCCAGCGCGCCCAGCGCCAGCTGCGGATTGGTATAGTCACCGGAGGCTTCTCCGGGAATATTCAAGGTACCGTCTGTGGTGCCGCTGAGCAGTAGGTCGTTTGGCAAGGGAACTTCAGCTTTGGCAGGATCAAACACCAAATGGGACTCAGGGATGAGCGGCTCTGTCTTATCCTTAAGTTCGTTATAGCTGTCTTCACCACATGCTGTCAGTCCAAGTGCAGATGCGATTGCAACACCCAAAATGAGTCTTTTCATCTTTTTTCCCCAAATCTTGTTGTAATAATTTTGTTTTCCCCAAGAAATTGGTCACAATACCCCAGACACTGTGACCAGAGGAGCTGAAATCAGTCCTCAGCTCGTCTCAAGTTAACGTAAAAATATTGAGTTAGCTACATTTTTGTCACAGTTACACGCAACGAAAAGTAACAATGAACAGTCATTTGTTTTAAACAGATGTATACCGCTGTAGTGAGTCGAGTATTGGCGGGCTTTAGCGCGAAGAGGAAACAACTCCCCATGTTGGAATATCAAGCAGCAAAAGATCTTCTCAAGGGCAAAACTATTCTGGTAACCGGTGCCGGCGATGGCATTGGCAAAACCGCAGCCAAGACCTATGCCGCCCATGGCGCCACAGTGATCCTGCTGGGCAAAACGGTCAAGAAGCTGGAAGCCGTTTACGATGAAATTGAAGCCGCCGGTGGCCCGACTCCAGCGATTGTGCCTCTGGATCTCAAGGGCGCCAGCGAACAAAACTACCGCGACATGGCCGAAACCATAGAGCAGCAATTCGGCAAGCTCGATGGCCTGCTGCATAATGCCAGCCTGTTGGGCGCTTTGGGGCCATTTGAACATATTGATATTCAGTCACTGGAAGATCTGCTCAAGGTCAATGTGGTGGCCGAAGTCATGATGACCAAGGCACTGTTGCCTGTGATGCGCAAGGCCGAGCACGCCTCAATTATTTTTACCTCCAGCAGTGTTGGCCGTAAGGGCCGCGCTTACTGGGGCCCATATGCCTTCTCCAAGTTTGCTACCGAAGGCATGATGCAGGTGCTGGCTCATGAATGTGAAGGCACCCAGGTGCGCGCCAACAGTATCAATCCGGGAGCAACCCGCACCGGCATGCGCGCCAAGGCTTATCCGGCAGAGAACCCTCTGGATCTCAAGACGCCAGAGCAGATAATGCCCGTTTATCTGTATCTGATGGGCGATGACAGCCTGCAGGAAAACGGTCAGGCCTTTAACGCGCAGTAGTATTTTCCTCAAGAATAAACGCAGTCCAATGGGCTGCGTTTTGCTATTCATACGCCATTCATACACGTTTTATAAAAGAAATAAGGAGGCAATCCATGAGTCAAGAATACCCTATAGGCACTCCAGGTACTCCCTGGGGAGATGCCGAAAAATCCGCCTGGCGCGCCACCCAAAACATCAAACGCAGCTACCGTGAACAGGTGCTCGACAAAATCGATTCCCTCAAGACAGCTTTTGAATGCCGCCGGTACGGCGCCTTAAGTTATGACCCGGAACGTTATCCCCTGCTCGCCCTGCAGAGTAAATCGCCACAGGCAGATAAGCCCTGGGTATTGGTCACTGGCGGGATCCACGGTTATGAAACCAGTGGCGTTCAAGGTGCGCTGCAGTTTCTTGAGCAGGAAGCCGAACGTTATCAAGCAGATTTCAATCTCCTGGTCGTCCCCTGTGTCAGCCCTTGGGGATACGAAGTCATCAACCGTTGGAATCCTTTGGCTATCGATCCCAACCGTTCCTTCTTTGAACCCAGCCCGGCAGAAGAGTCTGCCGCATTGATGGCTGTGGTTGCTAGCCACGGCGCCCCTTTCCTGGCTCATATCGATCTGCATGAAACCACAGATACGGATGAAACCGAGTTTCGCCCGGCGCTGGCGGCCCGCGATGGCAAAATCATAGCTCCCGGTGAGATCCCGGACGGTTTTTATGTGGTAGATGATGAAGCCATGCCGCAACCTGAATTCCAACGAGCCATTATCGAAACGGTCGCCAAAGTGACCCATATCGCTCCGGCCGACAAAGACGGCAATATCATCGGCTCTCCTGTGGTCGACCACGGCGTTATCCGTTATCCGCTCAAGCAGCTTGGTCTATGTGCCTCGGTTACCAATGCCCCATACACCTGCACCACAGAAGTCTACCCGGACAGCCCGCAGGCAAGCGATGAACAGTGCAATGCCGCCCAGGTAGCCGCGGTTTGTGGCGCGCTGGATTATCTAAGGAAGGTGCGAATAAGTCCTCGTGGCACTCTGGCTTGCACAGCAATTGGCGTTCAAGGCATCTGACTGAAGGCATGCCGGGGCCTGTCGAAGTCGGATAACGCTGAGAGCCGGTTACTGTGAAAGCCCCGAAGGGCGTGGCTTACAGGCCTGCCTGCTGTGTTGTGCTTCTTGCAAAGGACTAGGGCCATTTGCTGCGAACCACGCCTTGCATCCAGGCCCGTAAGCCGACGCAGAGCACACATGGGACTTGTTCGCACCTTCCCTAAAGCTAACCCGGAATTAAGTTTTCAGGATTGAAGCTGGAGCCTTGAAACTTAAGTATTGAGGCTCAAATAACTAGACCCGGCACTAAGCTTTATGCCCCAGTGCCGGCTCTTAATTAACTTATTTTCCTCGCCTTTTGGCGATGTGACCTCACAGCAACGCCAGTTTGGCACTAAGACGCTTCACCATGGTATCTATATCGGGATTCGGCGCATTCAACCCTTCAACCAAGGTCATAAAATAGCAATCCATCATAATGGTTGCCCTCACTGCATCATAATGAGGCGCACAGGTAAACAGCAGCTCTTTGAACTGGCGGATCTGCTCATCAAAGAAAGCTCCTTGCCAAATTAAGCCTTGCAGCAAGGTTTTACTGAACTCCACATGCTGCAAATAGAATCCGTATAAATGCCTGGCATAATGCTGCATCTTCAACTTAGGCTGCTCAAAGTCATCGCTGCTCTGCGCCTCGCTGATAACTCCGGCGATAAGCTCCAACATCAACGCCTTCAACAACTCTTCTTTATTGCTGAAGTGGCTAAACAAGGTGCCATTGGCAATCCCTGCTGCTTTGGCAATATCGCGGGTCGATGTCGCTTCAAAACCTTGCTCGATAAACAGCTCCCATGCGCATTGGCAGATGCGCTCGCGGGTTTGGCGTTTTTTAGGGGTCATATTTGCAGTCAAAAGTGAACCTTTTACTTGTAATTGAGCGCGCTCAATAAATATAATGAGCGCGCTCAATTTTATTTATACCAAGGTAAATCACATGAAATCAGTCGTTAAGATTCTAACACTCGCAGTAGGCTATGTCTTATACATCCCCTTTATCTGCTTCTATTCGTATATCTTGGGGCCGATACTGAAAGCCGTCCTGATACCCGGTGGACTAGTGCTTATTGCGTTTATGATGGGCCCCAAGGCAGCCTGGCAGGAGTGGAATAACGCCAGGCAGCCGCAAAACAGCCCCCTGCCAAAGCTGGAGTGATGCCGCTCATCGCGAGTCAGCAAACAACAAGCCCCGGCAAAATCAAGAAGTAAGTCAGTCTTTCAACTTTCACTCTTCTGATGCTGGGGCCAGTGTAGGTTGTAGTGCATATAACGGAGACAAATTACTTTAGGGGAGGTTTACACAGTCGGAAACTTTGACAAAATTAAGTGTATCGACCTTGAGTTCTTTAAAAACCTTAACAATCTTCTCGTGAACCATGACATGAGGAAAGTCAGAGTATTCAGGCATAAATACCAAACGTTCATTTTCGGGTATAGTTTGCATCTTTTGCTTGCAGAGAGAGTATCGTTTTATTGCATACTCGTCTTCACCTGGCTTGTAGTTGTTAATCAAGCACTCTTCAAGGTTCAAAACATCCATATACTCAAAAATATTGAATACCCAAAAGCCTTCATGATAATTTTGCTCGTCGTCGACAATCACAGCGGGGTATAACTGAAAAAACTCATTGTCTACCTCACCAAGCTCCCGTTTGATCTCGTCATCAATAATAGGGTAGTTAATTGCCATATGCGCTTTTTTAATTGGTCGCTTAACCCCTTTTGCAAGGTCCTCATCCCGATAGCCATTTTTAAAAAACATAGGATCACCGGCCGTTAGTTTCGTGAACTCATAATGTCTCGTGGCAGAACGCATTTCTGGGCTAAGGTATAGGGTTTCCTCATCGTGGTTCAGGGAAAGAATATAATACTGCTCGTTGTATGGGTTCATCTGCCTTCTCTTTGGAATTATTTCGAATTTACACAAGTGGTCTTTTCAGTTTTTCTTTAAAATCATTACTATGAACGAAATAAAAAATAATCTCTCATTACCGGCATTCATGCTCCAATAGCGTTGACAACCAAGTTATAGTAGTTCTGGACACTTAACCGGCAAAAGTAAATCGCTCTGCCCCCTTTCAGCAGTATTTCCCGTTCTTATGTCCCGGGTTTTCTCAGACTCCACTCAATTAGCTTGGCTCTGATCAGGCGTTGCGAAAACTGCTGGGGATCAAGAACCCAGTTGGTGGCGATTTCCCGAACGTTCGCGTCATCAGGATAACCTCCCCCTGTAGACAAACCGTTAATATGGCAACGCTTGGCCGCTTGAACCTCAGCCTCTGTAGGTTCACCCGCCGAAATGTGGCTTTGGTCATATTCATGCAGCCCATCATGATACACGGCGTATTTTCTTGTTACCTGACCGTCTTCCGCCATAAACCAAAAATTGTATATACCGCCCTGATGGTCGCCAAAGCCATAGGTTTTCCCAAATTTCTGGCTTAACCTAGCGGCGAATTCTGAAAGGTTGCGTAGGCATTCATCCAGCATCTCCATACTGTCCCTGCGGCCATACTGCCGGAACGGCAAGCCCCAACCGCCAAGGTAGATAAGCCCATCAAGATCCGCGACAACCAGGTGTGAAGTTTTCCAGATAAACTTCAGATCGTCGGCAGACCCCAAATCACTGATGGACTTGATATCCGCTTCCCCCTTCAGGTGTTCAGCTATTCCATCTATGTCGCGGCTTTCTACGACCAACCAAATCATATTGCGATACATCGAAACGCTCATTTCTATTCCCTTAAATATCTGGCGAATGCAATTTCAGTAGTCCACGGATTCTAGTGGCTCAACAATGAGCCGGGACAGTAACAAAACCCAAAAACAAAACCAAGACAATAAACAAAATCCAGACCCATAGTTTTCGACAAATTGTTGACTCCTTGCCTAGGTTTCAATGGTTTGTTAGGTATCAAGGACTCTTCGCAACTGATTGATGATAGCGGGCGCATCATCCGCAATAACAAGGTGGCCACACTGCAGCCAGCAGGACGACCTGTCCTTTTGAACCGTTTAATATTCCCACCGACAATGGGTTGCGACTTCACCTATATCAGGGCTTCTTGGTCCCTTGCAGCTATGACAATGCTCTATAAAACCAGAGTTACAACCACCTCCAACATCGATGAAGGCAAGGGGCTACCCATTGCCAGAAGCTATTTAGCTGAATTCCCAAGGCTCCATGCTCTCCCTCACCCATCGAACCCTATTCGATCTTCATTGTGCTTGGGAACTCGACTTTGTACCCACTTCAATAGCCGAGAAACCTTCACTGGAGTTGAAAGAGGATCTTCCTCAAGTGGAAACCTCTGCCTTTCTGTAACATTGACAACTAACGCCTTTACCCGGCTTATATCGGGTGTCTCCATTGTTCCTGGCTATATTGTTCCTGTTCCCTACTAAAGCAGTGGCTGTAGATTACATACCACGCATATAATCACGCACATCCTCATCACTGAGTGATTGCGTTTCATCACTAACTCCTAAACTTAGAATGCTCGTCTTTGCTCGTGGGTTAGGCTCTGATAAAAAGGAGTATTGTAAGCACTTTTTCGCACAGAAGAATAAGACGCTAATACCTCTGGAGAAATAGCTTCAATAGGGTTATAAGAAAAATCAATCCTCCTAAGGTTATTCCCAGGCTTCAATTTTGGCAAAGACATTAAACGATTGAATGAAACATCGACTGCTTTTAGCCAGGGCATCTCAGCAATCACACTGATATTATCAAGGTCGTTTTCACTAACAAATAAGCCTTCCAAATTAGACAGTGATGCCACCGCCGAAATATCAACAGTCCCATTATTTCTAAAATCTACTTTTACAAGACTGGGTAATTTATCAATACCATCTAATGTAGGTAGATTACTAGTTGCACCAAATATCTCTTTTAAGTTTGGTAAATCAGTCACATTTTCCAGAACATTATCTTCGATAGAACGAAAAGCAATACGTTTTAACCTAGGTAGATTACTAATTTTCGGTAGGCTACCTTTTTTCACGTCATAGATTGAAATCTCTTCTAAATTTTTAGGAAGGGCTAAGCCTTTAAATCTTGAGTCTTTCATTCCATCAATACTCAATTCACGCAACTTATCTAAATTGTGTACAGTGGCAATATTCTTGTAACCTGGATTCTTTAATCTAAGCTTCTCCAAGTTTTTCAAAGAACCTACATCAATGTTTAAAGATGACAAATCTATGGATAAGAACTTTAGCGACTTTATTTTATTGATACCGTTAAAACTACTCGAGTTAACCACATAACTAATCAATAAATCGAGATTTACTTGTTTTTCTAAGTTACTAATAAGGCGTATTTCCTCACCACTAATCAATAATTTATTAAGGCACCCAGATTGAGGTAGAATAATATTTCTAACATTATCTACTGCTGAAATGCTGAGTCGTTCCAATTGATAAAACTGGCTCAAATCCATTTTATCATTAATAAACATTGACCGTCTTAAATGAACATAACGAGCATCCACAATAGCTGATAAAAACTCTGGAGGTATAGTTGTGTTTTTCTCTGATACAACGTTTACTGCTTTGCCATGTTGGTCTAAAAGCACGGCAATGCGAGATAGCGAACCCGAGCCTCCAAAATGTTCATTTCTTCCTTCGATTGAAGGAACCAGATGATCATTTTGCCTTTCACGGCGCTCTGATGGAAGATCCCCGAGCTCCCCTGTTAGGCCATTGACAAAGAAGCTTAGTTTTCCATATTCAGGTTTAAAATTTTGCTTTATCTTTTGCACTACGGGCGAAGCTTGGATAATCGCTGCCGCTTTCTCTTCGGGAGACAACGCCAATACTTGCCCTACCACCAGTAACCATAATCCAAGTATGGCTGTCAACGAGCCCACATGTTTTTGTTTTATCACTATTTGTTCTCCATCAATCGATTCTGAGTATAATTGAGGATACGAAATCTCGGGTGATTCCATATTCTACACAGGTGAAATTCTTGCTCGCTGGGTTCTGCTGGCGAAAATTAAATCAGCATTCAACAATTGAGCAACAGACATGACCTCAATGTTTACTCATTCATTCTCCAATAAATGAACTGAGATAAAGCACTTACCATGTCAAGTCAAGTCAAGTAGTAAAAAACGCCGAAGGCAGTTTTTTACTACTTATTTTTGTTAATTACCTTTCCTCAAAATGCCAACGATAATAATGTGTAGCATTGTGGTCAAACCAATAATAAACACATAATCAAGCAAGCTATTGACCCCATCCGACAACTCGATATACATCCGATAAAGCAACGGTGGTAGATTACATACCACACATATAATCACACACGTCCTCATTATTGGGTGATTGCGTTTCATCACTAACTCCTAAACTTAGAATGCCCGTCTTTGCTCGTGGGTTAGGCTCTGATAAAAAGGAGTATTGTAAGCACTTTTTCGTACAGAAGAGTAAGACGCTAATACTTCTGGAGAAATAGCTTCAATAGGATTATCAGAAAAATCAATTCTCCTAAGGTTATTCCCAGGCTTCAATTTTGGCAAAGTCATTAAACGATTGAATGAAACATCGACTGACTTTAGCCAGGGCATCTCAGTAATCACACTGATATCATCCAAGTCGTTTTCACGAACAAATAAACCTTCCAAATTAGGCAGTGATGCTACTGACGAAATATCAACGGTCCCATTATTTCTAAAATCTACTTTTACAAGACTGGGTAATTTATCAACACCATCTAATGTAGGTAGATTACTAGCTGCACCAAATATCTCTTTTAAGTTTGGTAAATCAGTCACATTTTCCAGTACATTATCTTCGACAGAACGAAAAGCAATACGTTTTAACTTAGGCAGATTACTAATTTTAGGCAAACTACCTTTTTTTATGTTAAACATCCAAATCTTTTCTAAGTTTTTAGGGAAAATCACGTCTTTAACTTTCGGACTATCCATTCCATGTATACTTAGTTCACGCAAATGTTCCAACTTATTAATAGTGGAGATATTCTTATATTCCGGCATAGTTAACACAGCTCGCTCCAAATTCATTAAGGAACCGATATCAAGGTCAGATCCTGATAAATCTATTGACAAGTACTTTAGCGACTGACTTCCATCAACAATATCGAATCCATTAAAATTTACTACGGAGCTAATTAACACGTTAAGATGAGTTTGCTTTTCAACATTCAAAATACTCTCCAGATTAGCTTGTTCAATCCTTAACTTAGCTAAATTTCCAGCTTCTGGTAGAACTATATGTTTTGTCGTGCCTACACCTAAGATTGCAAGTCTCTCTAGATTACCAAACTGACTTAAATCAAGTGTACCGTCTAAAAATTGCACTCCCCACAGAAGCATATACCGAGTGTTGGCAACAGCCTTTATAAATTCAATTGGTAATTTGGTGTTACTCTCAACGACAACATTTATAGCTTTTCCTTGTTGATCAAGAAGCACAGCGATACGGGACAGCGAGCCAGTCCCGCCAAAAAATTCATTACTTCCTATTATTGCAGGAATAAAGGCGTCATTATGTCTTTCATGCTGCTCCGAAGGTAGCGGGCCGAATTCTCCTGTAAGTCCTTCAACAAAAAAATATAGCGCGCCATATTCAGACTTAAAACTTCTCTGAATATTTTGTGCTACAGGCGAAGCTTGGATAATCGCTGCCGCTTTCTCTTCAGGAGACAACGCCAATACTTGCCCTACCACCAGTAACCATAATCCAAGTATGACTGTCAACGAGACCACATGTTTTTGTTTTATCAATATTTTCTCCATCAATCGATTCTGAGTATAATTTGGGCGTAAAATGAAAAGGACGCAAAATGAAGACACCCATAATTCTTGGTAGATTATTGGCTCCTTGTCTAAATAACTGATCCTATTTGTGCTACATCTTGCTGAACCCTTGTGGCGCAAGAGTTTCCGGATATGCTCTCCTGAAGCCCAGCTCATCAGGCTTGGTGTTCTAACTGCGTCAAGTTACCATTTGGAGACGATATCGGTGCAGTATTCTACTGTTTGGAACAGTTATTTAGGCTTGAATGGAGCCTTTGAAAAGGAAAGGATACAATACCGAGGCCAAGATATACTCAAGTAAGTCTTGATTCTCCCCTTCTATCACTGCATTTATAAAGCACTTCCCCTTTGGGCCCAGCAATATACAGGACATCCTAAACACTTTCCAACAAACATGCAGCCAAACATGCATGACCCCCTAAACACTTTCTGAGCCGCGAGGAGCACGTTGCAGGGGGCAGCCTTTGATAAATAACAACGTATTTTTGGAAGTAGGCTCTCTGAGACGATCACTTTCAGAGGTTCATGTAAAATTGCCGTTTTCAGGCATATCTGCAGCAGGCTTAAGCCTGCTTATGCAAAATTACGAACGGTTTAAGGTTAATGGGGATGTATTGCTTGGCTTTGTTGCTTACCCCGGCACCATTTACCACCATATTTGGCCTTCATCGCACACATCGCATCCCATCGGCCACTCATGCCACTGTACTGACGGCGAAACTCCTTGGCGGAAGTTATCCAGGCATCGTCGCTGATACCAAGCTCAAGCAGTAGTTTGGGTCTGGAAGAGGCAATAAAGCCACGCTTGTCTTCCCGCACCGCCCGGCCTGTCCAATCAATCAGCTCCAGATAGTCGGCAAAGTGAAACGGAATCCCGACTTGTTCGGCGGTAGTTGCTGCACCATCAAATTGCAGCAGTGGCTTAATTGAAGCGTTGGCAGATGCAGGCTCAGCAACTTCTTCTATGCGTTCCTGAATGGATGTGTAATCAGAAGTTTGCAGCGAATCTGCAATACCGGCGCGAATGGGATTTAAATCCACATACATCATGCAGGCCAGTAGCGCCTGTTCATCGAGCAACGCCTGCGACTTAAAGCGTCCTTCCCAGAATACGCCCTTGCAGCCATCTTCTCGATTGGCCTTGCGGGCGACATCTTCGTTTAAACAGCGCATAAACCAACTAATGCTGCCAAGGCGTTCCTGCCAATCGCTAATCAGCGTATCCAACAGTATTTGCTCACCTTCTGAGAGACTATCGCCCTTGAGGAACTTTGCCGCCACAGGATTGCCATTAAAGAGCCCTGTCCAACGCTCAATGACTTCAAATGGCGACAACGACTGTTGCGCAGCCAGGTCGATTTTGAGCACCAAATGGTAGTGATTACTCATGACCGCATAAGCGCAAACGTCGATGCAGAATATTGACGACAACTGCCTGATTCTATCCACTATCCAGCCACGCCTATGTTCGTAACTGCGCCCCGACAGTGCATCTTCACCACACAAAAATGCCCTTCTCACGCAACGGTTAATCACGTGGTAAAAGGGCGTACTTTCAGCATCTATCAACTGGCGACGGGCAGTGGTCATAACCAACCTCGACTGAGCTTTGATGGGTATTTCAAAGCCTAGTCAAGGCTGTGTGAAACATCAAAAAGATATGGCTGTCCTGTATTCCTGTCGACTGAGCTTTGATGGGTATTTCAAAGCCTAGTCAAGGCTGTGCGAAACATCAAAAAGATATGGCTGTCCTGTATTCTCTGTTGACGACAACTGCCTGATTCTATCCACTATCCAGCCACGTCTATGTTCGTAACTGCGCCCCGACAGTGCATCTTCACCACACAAAAATGCCCTTCTCACGCAACGGTTAATCACGTGGTAAAAGGGCGTACTTTCAGCATCTATCAACTGGCGACGGGCAGTGGTCATAACCAACCTCGACTGAGCTTTGATGGGTATTTCAAAGCCTAGTCAAGCCTGGGCGAAACATCAAAAAGATATGGCTGTCCTGTATTCTTTGTGTATTCTTTGGCTGTCCTGTATTGTTTTTTGTAAAAGGGCGTACTTTCAGCGTCTATCAACTGGCGACGGGCAGTGGTCATGGCCAACCTCGACTGAGCTTTGATGGGTATTTCAAAGACTAGTCAAGGCTGTGTGAAACATCAAAAAGATATGGCTGTCCTGTATTTTTTCTCTTTGATGGGTATTTCAAAGACTAGTCAAGGCTGTGTGAAACATCAAAAAGATATGGCTGTCCTGTATTTTTTCTCTTGATGAGTATTTCAAAGCCTAGTCAAGGCTGTGTGAAACATCAAAAAGATATGGCTGTCCTGTATTTTTTCTCTTGATGAGTATTTCAAAGCCTAGTCAAGGCTGTGTGAAACATCAAAAAGATATGGCTGTCCTGTATTTCATCCTGTATTTCTTCCTCTAAATTAACTTTGTCTGGACTGCTACGTTTCTTTTTTGCTCTTTGTAGTGAGCAGATGTTATTTTAAAAAAATCACTGGGATCTTTGATACTTCCCTCAAGACCTTGCTTTTTTATACTTATATATAAAGCTACTGCATGAGCCTGACAGTTAATTGACTTTTTGGGATTAAACTCAATATCAGTAAAACAGTCAAAGCTCTCTAGCGAATTGAGCAAGGAATCATTTTGAATCAAGGCGTTGATATATAACCAATCGTAAAAATAGGTTCTAGGAATTAAAGGGAAATCCATATTAAAAAATTTAAACTGAACGAGATTTCCAGAGTCTTTAATTCTTATATCCTTTTTGGCTTCCATTGAGCTCTTTTGAAAAAGATCTGTGTAAGGACCGCCTTTCTCGAAAACTTTGCTCCCCTGAAAAGCTGATTCAACACTAAACTTTTGCTGCTTTTTTATTGTGGTAATTTCTAGATTAAAAGCACTTAAAGAAACTCCAAGTTCATCTATCGATTTACTTGAAACCTCTAAGAGTCGCTTACACCCCATAGTCCGAGCTACTGAATGCAGCTCAGCTATTGACTTCTGCTTTTGCGATAGTGAAAATCCTGAAAACCATTTAAAATCAATGCTTTTCTCAATAACTCCCACTTTATCTTTTCGAGGTAGGAATACCGGACGAATTGCCATTATTGCCATTTCCTTCGATAAGTGCGGCTAGCATAGAGTACCTTATTTGGTTCATTGATCACTACTTGTACATTATCGGTGAAGTTCGATATGTTTTTCTTTATCTGTCGATTAGATACAACCACACCGAAAATACTTTCTGTAGGAACAGAATGTTTAACAAGCACTTCCGCTTGAACATCTGTTGGGTCATATTTATTGAGGCATTGCTGCTCTCGACTATCTATCCAAGCAAACTCATCATACATAGACTTAAATGAAGAAACATCCCTAAGAGTGTCATCCCCTATACCGCTGACCAGTCCATCAGCAGCGTTATGCTTAAAAAACAAACAATCACGTTCCCACAGCACACTCGATTTAACTCCCAACACACACCAATCAGAGTCATTATCCCGATATTTGTAGAACATTTTGTCGTTGGGGTGCGCGATAGACAGCGAAATTGTATCAGGTCTGTGATCCAATCTCTCCATGTCATTAACTACCACTCCTTGATAGTGCTCATCGATCGTTCTTCGAGAGACTAATCCATGTGCGAGTATGCTCTTCAAGTTAGAAATATGAGTAAAATGAATCAGATAAGGGATCTCTAGCTGCTCCGCAAAGGCTCTTATTCTGCTCTTATTATCCAATTTTCTCTCCTAGAAAACGAAAAGTAACGTGCTAAAGTAAACCTAACACCTGTATACTGCGCACGCACGTTTTGGTCCTCGGATGAGTGTAAACGCGCATGCACCGTTTCTAAACCTATTACCAACCAGCATCTTGTAGCTATATGCCCCCAGCAAGACCCATACCTACCGGACAAGTCCAAACTCTGCTCTTCCCTGAATTCCGCTGAAAACGGAAAAATACCACTGCCGCCGACTTTGAGCCGCTGAGCTTAAGGAAGCGCTAAAGCTAAGCGGTTGAATTGGTTATACAATACCTAGTACTGAATGTTAAAACAATTAGCCAAAGGTCAAGTTTTTGACAAAGGCCACAAAACCCTGATTTGGCTGATTTTTGCAACAGAATTGACTGGCTTTGCAATCCGAAACAACTTTCCTTGTTATTGGGCCTAATCTAGTCACGCTGGCTGGTGTCGAGCAGACAGGTATTGTTGCTGGTACTTTAGCCTTTAAGCCCGATACGGGCGAAATAGATGGCGGTTTTGCCCTCATGGCTTGAGTAGTACACCAGCTTGAGTTCATCGCCGTCCAGCTCGATACCGGCGTAGCTGGTATCGCCGCCGGATGGCAGGGTTAAGAGCTCGGTGACCTTGGCTGTAGCACTATCGATTTCCACCAGCGAGGTGCGCACCTTATTGTCATAGAGGCGCACCACGGCCAGCAGGCGGTCGTTATAGAAAAAGGCCACCGGGCCACCGATACGGCAACTGAGCGGCTGCCAGTGCCAGATTTTGAAAGGTGCCTTGGCCTTGCCGAGCAGCCCGGTTTCTTGTGCGTCCCACACAGGATCGCGCCTAAGCAGGCAAAGCACTTCTGTATCTGAAGAGGTTTGAGCAGAGCGAGTCTGCTCGCCGCCCCGAAACAGCAGTGATGATTCGTTGACATAGCCGTCATTTTGCAAGGGGGCAACCCAGGGCGTAAATTGCAGCGTGCCGGATTGTGATGCTTGCAAGCGCTCACTGCGATAGAGCCTGACATCACCATCGGCGCCTGGGCGATAGCCCACGCCGTAGAGGCCATCTTCGGCCTCGGTCACCCGCCAGAGCCAGTATCCGGTATCGGCGACTTTTTCGGGCGCCGACCAGTTGATGCCATCCAGCGAGTGCCACATCAAGGACTGCAGCGGCGCCTTGCCATGTTTGGAGGCTGCGCCAAAAAGCCATAAACGGCCGGCATGGGCGAGCAGTTTGCCGTCACGCAGATCGCCAAGCTCGCTTTGAATAAGCGCCGCGGCCTGCCAGCTTTGGCCATCGTCGCTGGATTTAAGCACTCTCAGCGCACCATCATCAGACACATGGGCTTGGCCCTCCCGAAAGACGCAGTAGAGCGCTCCCTGCCAGCGGCATAGATCGCAAAAGGCGTTGTGTTCGCCTTGGTCCCAAATTTTTGTGTGTGAGATCAGCTGCATGCCTTGGCTCCCTGAGTTGCTGTTCCTTTATCTTATACCATTACTTAACTGCGCCAAGGTAAGTGGACTTTTTACGGTAAAAAGTGATGGCAAAAAACTTTGGCGAAAAGCTATGGCAAAAACGACGACAAAAACTATGCAAAAAAGCAGCGAGAAACAGTGCAAAAAGCTTAGAAAAACAGTAACAAAAAAGGCCGCCGCGGCGACCTTTCATTGCATTGGAATCACATCTTTAGATGGGATTAGATAGGCTATCGACAAGCTATAACACACTGCCGATAAGGCCTTGGCGGCATCAGCTGCGCTGCCGGGTCGGCTTGGGCTTGCCCGCCGCCGTCTTGTGTTTACGCACGGCGCGGCGCACCTTGGCACTGCGTACCTTGTTACGGGCCACGCTGTGTTTGTCGGCGCCCAGCATAGAGCGAGTTTCCGGATCCATGCCCGCCAATTGGCGCAGGTAGTTGACCTGCTCCAGCGGCAGTTCGACCCAGCCGCCACGGGGCAGGCTCTTGGGCAGTTCTATCATGCCGTAACGCACCCGAATAAGGCGGCTCACCTGCACTTCCTGGGATTCCCACAGACGACGCACTTCACGGTTACGCCCTTCGCGCAGGGTAACGTGCCACCATTGGTTGATGCCTTCGCCACCGGCGGCCTTGATGTGGTCAAACTGAGCCGGGCCATCTTCCAGCATAACGCCGCTGCGCAAACGCTGCAGCGCCGCTTCCGGCACTTCACCGAAGGTACGCACGGCGTACTCACGCTCCACTTCATTGGAGGGGTGCATCAGGCGGTTGGCCAGTTCACCGTCTGAGGTGAACAGCAACAAACCCGAGGTGTTGATATCCAAACGTCCCACTGCAACCCAGCGGCTGTCTCGGGTGCGGGGCAGACGATCGAATACTGTGGGCCGGCCTTCGGGATCTTTGCGCGAGCAGATCTCCCCTTCCGGCTTGTGGTAGGCCAGTACCCGGCAGATCACATCATCGGCAGATTTCAGCGATACCGCACGGCCATCGATACGTACCTTGGCGTCGGCTTCGATGCGATCACCCAGTTTGGCGATTTCTCCGTCAATACTCACGCGACCTGCAGCAATCCATGCCTCCATCTCACGACGGGAGCCATGGCCTGCACGGGCCAAGACTTTCTGCAATTTTTCGCTCATTCAAGTTGACTCTTCTAAGGGTTCCGGCGGTGTTTTCATCCCCGAAAATACCGCCTCTAATGATTCGGCGTCAGACAGAGGCGGCAGATCCGCTATGCTGTCCAGACCGAAGTAAGCCAGAAACTCTGTAGTGGTGGCGTATAACGAAGGCCTTCCCGGCACCTCTTTGTGCCCCACAACGCGGATCCAGCGTCTGTCTGTTAAATTCTTGATAATCTGGCTGCCGACAGCCACCCCTCTGACCAGCTCAATTTCGCCGCGGGTCACAGGCTGACGGTAGGCGATAACCGCCAGGGTTTCCAATGTTGCCCTGGAGTACTTGGGCGCCTGCTCCTGCCACAAAGGTTGCAGCAAGGGGCTGAGGCTGTCGCGGGTCTGAAACCGATAACCGCCAGCAACCTTGACCAGTTGTACTCCACGCTCCTGGTAATCCAGGGTCAATTCATCCACCGCGGCGCGAATACGCTCGCGGGAGACACTGAAATCGGCCAGCACGGTTTCTCTCAGCGCCTTCAAGGTCATGGGCTTGGCCAGCACAAACAGGCTGGCTTCGATCAGTTGTTTCAGCTGAAGGTCGTTAATCTTCGCCAAGTCGGCTCCCGTCAGTACGCCTTGAGATAAATTCGCGATAAAGGTTCGGCCTGGATCAGTTCCACCAGCAGTTCCTTTACCAATTCCATCAACGCCAGAAAGCTGACCACCACTCCGGCGCGCCCCTCTTCCACCTTGAACAGGGCTTCAAAAGGGGTGTAATGCTCACTGGAGAGCATGGCCAGAATTTGGCTCATCCGCTCCCGGGTAGAAAGCTGCTCGCGCTGCACCTGGTGAGAAGTGCCGGCTTCCACCCGCTTGAGTACTTCGCCAAAGGCCCGGGCCAGTTCAGCCAAAGACACATCCGGCGGCACCAGCAAGGGCTTGATATCCGGCGCCTTGCCCGCCTTGGCCTGGAATACGTCCCGCTCGAGCCGGGGCAGTTCATCCAGCCTCACCGCCGCCTCTTTGATGGCTTCATAAGCCTTGAGTTGGCGGATCAGCACGGCTCTGGGGTCTTCCTCTTCCTCGGTTTCCAGCTCCGGCCTTGGCAACAACAAGCGCGACTTGATTTCCGCCAATGTTGCCGCCATCACCAGATAGTCGGCCGCCAGCTCTACCCTGGCGCCCTGCAGCAGCTCGATATACTCAAGATACTGGGCGGTGATCCTGTGGATGGGCAGATCTACCACATCCATTTTTTGCTTGCGGATCAGGTACAAAAGCAAGTCGAGCGGCCCTTCAAACGCCTCAAGAAACACCTCAAGCGCCTCGGGAGGAATAAAGAGATCGGCAGGCAGCTCTCTAAGCGCCTCACCCCGCACTACGGCAAGCGGCAGACTCTGTTGAACGCCTTCACTCAAGCCGTTTTCTCTCCTCTGGCAGCATCCTTAAGGCGGCATAGGCCGACCAAACGCGCGATTATACCTTTATTGAGCGGTTAAAGAAATGGGCTGATATCGCCACTGCCTTCACGGACTATGACCATTTCGCCTTCAGACATGTCTATCACTGTGGTGGGCTTTTCGCCCAGGTAACCGCCGTGGAGAATGGCATCTACCTGATGTTCGAGAATATCGCGGATATGCTCGGGATCCGACTCGGTAAAGTCGTTGCCGGGCAGAATAAGACTGGTGGACATCAAGGGTTCACCCAGAGCTTCCAGCAGCGCCAGGGCGATAACATTGTTCGGTACCCGAATGCCTATGGTGCGTTTCTTTTCGTTCTGCAGCCTTCTTGGCACCTCTTTGGTGGCCTTGAAGATGAAGGTGTAACAACCCGGTGTGTTGTTCTTCAGAATGCGAAACGCCTGGTTATCGACTCTGGCATAGGTCGACAGCTCAGATAAGTCGCGACACATCAGCGAAAAGTTATGATCATTGTCTATCTGGCGAATTCTGGCGATACGGCTCATGGCGTCTTTATCACCAATCATACAACCCAGCGCATAGCCGGAATCTGTGGGGTAAACTATGACCCCGCCGCTTTTCAGAATGCTCACCGCCTGGCTTATCAGACGGGTTTGAGGATTCACCTCATGTACGTAGAAAAATTGACTCATTTAGTTATTGTCCATTGCTTGCATTGCCAGACCCAGTTCAATCCCTGGGGCCGATACAGATTCTTGCCCAGTTCCAGCCAGCGGCCGGGAAAGTGGAAATCGGATCCCACCGAGGCGTAGAGGCCGTTGAAAGTGGCCAGCGCCCCTAAATTATTTCTGTCGTCTGTAGTTTGCTGCCCGAGCACCACCTCCATGGCATCGCCACCGGCGGCCTTGAACTCGCGCACCAGGCGTTTGAGCCACTTGGCCGACAGTTGATAGCCACTGGGGTGGGCCAATACGGCCACGCCACCTGCGTTGTGGATTACCTCAATGGCCGTCGCCATCTCGCCCCAGTTGTTGGGCACATAGCCCGTCTTGCCGCGGCCGAGAAACTTCTTGAACACGCTGGCGCTATCCGGCGCGTGCCCCTGCTCGGCCAGGAAACGGGCGTAATGGCCACGGCTCAGCGCCGCATCACCGGCGAGCGCCCTGGCGCCTTCGTAAGCCCCTGGAATACCGGCCTTTTCAAGCCTTGCGCCTATCTCGCGAGCCCGCTCTTCCCTGAGCTCACGTTGACGCTCGAGAAAGACAAGCAGGTTTTCGTCGTGGCGGTCGATATCCAGCGCCACGATATGAATATCATAGGCGTGCCAACGGGTAGAGATCTCAACCCCGTCCACCAGGGTCAAAGGTGAGCTCTGCCCGGCATTGAAGGCATGGGCCTCATCCAGCCCGGCGACTGTGTCATGATCGGTAATCGCCAGCAGCTCAACCCCCTTTTCCAGGGCGCGTTCGAGCAACTGAGACGGTGTCAGTTGGCCATCTGAGGCTGTGGTATGGCTGTGAAGATCGGCCAAAGTATTTTCAGTTATCATAGCGCTATTGTACTTGGTTTTGTTGGCAAAATGCGATTTATCTCCGCTGGGCGACGGCAAATTGGCAGAAATTTGCATAAATTAAAAATATTCAATTGACATTGGCGGGCAGCTGGGTTTTTCTATAGGTCAAACGTCGAGAGGACAAATTTTCAATGACACACTTCAACGCTTCACTCAACATCATCTGGTGGTGGCACTTCCCTTAACGCGGGTAGTGTGAAGCGCTGTGCACGATTGAAAATAACGCAGCCAAATTCAACAAAGAGCCCGCAAGAGATTGCGGGCTTTTTTGTGCTTAACGGTCAGGAAAACCCCGCAGCCAGGCTAAACAGCGGAACAACAGGAAGGACAGATGAACAGAATCGAGCCAATCGCCAGAGTACACTGCCAGACGCGGTCACTGCCCTATTACGACGATCCCCTGAAACTGTATCAGCAACTGACTCGGGACAAGCCTCACAGCATGTTGCTGGAGTCGGCCGAAATCGACAGCAAGGATCACCTGAAAAGCATTATCCTCAGCCACGCGGCGCTGGCCATTCGCTGTGACGGGTCGACCTTGAACTTCGAGGCTTTGACAGACAACGGCGCCGGACTGCTACCCGCCATTCACGACTTCTTTAACTCGCGCGGTGAGGTCAGCCTGGAGAATCAGAGCCTCAAGGTCGTGCTGCGCCCCATCACTGCCGAGCTGGATGAAGATGCCAGACTCAAGGCAGGCTCGCCGCTCGATGGCCTGAGATTACTGCAGCAGGGTCTGGTTGATGAAAACGAGAGCCAGTTTGAAACCGGATTTCTGGGCGGCGTTTTGGGGTACGACCTTATCGCCAGCACAGAGCCGCTGCCAAGCGTAAGCCAGGGCACCAACCACTGCCCCGACTATCTGTTTTATCTGGCTGAAACCCTGATAACAGTGGATCACCAAAAGGGCTGCGCCGAAGCCGTGGTGATGGAGTTTAATGGCAACAGCGAGGTGCAGGCCGAGCTTGGCGCCAGACTGGATGCCATAGAAACCAACTGCCAGCTGCTGGAAGATGTCGCCCCTTTGAGCGGCGTACATGCCGAGGCCAGCGTCAATATCAGTGACGCCGATTTTTGCCGCCAGGTGAGCCGCCTCAAGGAGCATATCTGCGCCGGTGATATCTTTCAGGTTGTGCCATCACGCAGTTTCAGCCTGCCCTGCCCCAATACTCTGGGCGCCTATCGGGCACTGAGACTGACCAACCCCAGCCCCTATATGTTTTACCTGCGCAGCGCCGACTTCACCCTGTTTGGCGCCTCTCCGGAAAGCGCCCTCAAGTATGAAGCCGAGGGCAATCAGGTTGAGGTTTACCCCATCGCCGGTACCCGCAAACGCGGCAAGACCCCAGATGGCGAGATAGATTTCGATCTCGACAGCCGTATAGAGCTGGAACTGAGACTGGACAAGAAAGAGTTGTCGGAGCACATCATGTTGGTGGACTTGGCCCGCAACGATATCGCCCGCATCAGCCAGAGTGGCAGTCGTAAAGTGGCCGAGCTGCTGAAGGTAGACAGATACTCCCATGTGATGCATCTGGTCAGCCGGGTAACCGGGCAGCTTAGGGAAGATCTCGACGCCCTGCACGCCTATCAGGCCTGCATGAACATGGGCACCCTGGTGGGCGCCCCCAAGGTGCGCGCCGCCCAACTCATTCGTGAAACCGAGCAGCAACGCCGCGGCAGCTATGGCGGCGCCGTAGGTTATCTCAACGCCCTTGGCGATATGGACACCTGCATAGTGATCCGCTCTGCCTTCGTCAGCGAAGGCATGGCGCACATCCAGGCCGGGGCCGGAGTGGTCTATGATTCAGATCCCCAGGCCGAGGCCGACGAAACCGCGCAAAAGGCGCAGGCAGTGATCAGTGCAATCAAGATGGGAGGTGGCCTGTGAAACTCTATCTATTGGATAACTTCGACTCCTTCACCTACAACCTGGTGGATCAGTTCCGCAGCCTGGGCTTTGAAGTGCTGGTGTACCGCAATAATGTCAGTGCCCAGTTGCTCGCCGAGCGGATGCTGGCGGAACCGGGTCAGGCGGCACTTATTCTGTCTCCCGGCCCGGGTGCCCCCGGAGAAGCCGGTTGCATGATGGAGCTTATTGCGCTGCTGGCCGGCAAACTGCCTATTCTCGGTATCTGCCTTGGTCACCAGGCCCTGGTTGAACATTACGGCGGCAAGGTTGAACGTGCCCCCCAAGTGGTACACGGTAAGGCCAGCCCGGTCGAGCACAACTGCGACGGCCTGTTTGCCAACCTGCCATCTCCCTTGCCTGTGGCCCGCTATCATTCACTGGTGGCAACCAAGGTGCCCGACTGCCTGGAGGTGATTGCCACGACAGAAGGCATGCCTATGGCCATCAGCCATCGCTGTGATGCCGCAGTCGGCTTCCAGTTCCACCCCGAATCGATTCTCACCACCCTTGGCAGCACCTTGCTGGTGCAAACACTGCAATACCTGACCATGAGCCGCGAGGAAACCTGCCATGACTGAACTGCAACCTCTGTTCGACAGCCTGTACCGGGGCGAGTCCTTAAGCCGCAGCCAGGCCGCCAGCCTGTTTGCCGAGCTTATCGACGGCAAGCTCAGCGAAAGCCAGATGGCGGCCATGCTGATCGCGCTCAAGCTCAAGGGCGAAACCATAGACGAGATCAGCGGCGCCGCCGATGCCCTGCTGGCCGCCGCCAAGCCGTTTCCGCACCAATGCCAAAGGGTAGTGGATATTGTCGGCACCGGCGGTGACGGCCACAACACCATCAATATCTCTACCACGGCCGCCTTTGTTGCCGCCGCAGCCGGGGTCAATGTTGCCAAACACGGCAACCGCGGGGTGTCCAGCAAGTCGGGCTCTTCCGATCTGCTGGCACAGTTCGGCATAGACTTGACCATGTCGCCCGAGTGCGCCGCCAAACACCTTGCAGTCAACGGCCTGTGTTTTCTGTTTGCGCCCCATTATCACGGTGGAGTGCGGCACGCTGTGCCTGTGCGCCAGGCGCTCAAGACCCGCACCCTATTCAATGTACTCGGCCCGCTGATTAATCCGGCTCGCCCCGACTACATGTTGCTCGGGGTCTACAGCCCGAGCTTGGTTCGCCCCATCGCCGAGGTGTTGCGGGCCCTTGGCGTCAAAGGCGCCATGGTCGTTCACGGCAGCGGCTTGGATGAAGTGGCGCTGCACGGCGAAACCCAGGTGGCCGAACTCAAGGGTGCAGAGATAGTGGAATATCGCCTCACCCCGGCAGACTTTGGCGTGCCGCAGGCGACGCTGGCCGAGCTGGAAGGCGGCACCCCGGCAGAAAACGCCCTTATTACCCAAGCACTGTTCGCCGGTAAAGGCAGCGCCGCCCAGCGTCACGCCGTGGCCATCAATGCCGCCTGCGTGCTCTATCTCGCCGGCAAGGCTGACAATCTCAGGCAGGCCACCCAACTGGCACTGGCCACCCTGGATGATGGCCGCGCCTGCGCCAAACTCAACGCCCTGGCGGACAAAGCCCACCAAACCCAGACTGAAAACAATGACGCCAACTCACCACAACCCAGCAAGGCAGGAGCTATATCATGAGTAACGTGCTTGAGCGTATCGTCGCCACCAAGCAGCAGCATATTGAAGCCCTCAAGCTGCGTTTTCCCGAAGAGAGCCTGATGCCCAAGACGTCGGATCGCAGCCTGTATCAGGCACTCAGTGCAAAAGGCGCCGGCTTTATTCTGGAATGCAAGAAGGCCAGCCCCTCCAAAGGGCTTATCCGCAAAGACTTCGATCCGGTTGCCATTGCCGATGTTTACAGCCGCTACGCCTCCGCGGTGTCGGTACTGACAGACGAAGCCTTCTTTCAGGGGGACTTTCGTTATTTGCCCAAGGTGCGGGCCAGAATCAAACAGCCGGTATTGTGCAAAGACTTTTTTGTTTCGCCTTATCAGGTTAAGTTGGCGGCCCATCAGGGCGCCGATGCCATCTTGCTGATGCTGTCGGTACTCAGCGATGAACAATATCGATTGCTGGCGAGCGAAGCCGAGCAATATGCCCTCGACACCCTCACCGAAGTCTCCAACGAGGAGGAACTCAAGCGGGCGCTGGCTCTGGGCGCGCCGATTATTGGCATCAATAACCGCAACCTCAGGGATCTGAGTACAGATCTGGCGATGACAGAATACTTAGCTCCCAAGATCCCCGAGGGGACACTGATCATCAGCGAATCCGGGATCTACAACCGTGAAGATGTACGCCGCCTCAGCCCGCTGGTCGACGGCTTTTTGGTGGGCAGCTCGCTGATGGCCGAGGCCGATTTGGATCTGGCCTGTCGCCGCCTTATCTATGGCAACAACAAGGTGTGTGGCCTGACCCGGGAGCAGGATCTGCTGGATGCGGCAAAATCCGGTGCCGTCTATGGTGGCCTCATCTTCGCCGCCAAGTCCCCCCGTTGTGTCAGCCGCGCCCACGCCGCCGAACTGTGCCGTTACAACGCCGAGCAGCCGCGTAAACTGGCGATGGTGGGGGTTTTTGTCAATGAATCACCGACTCAGATGGCCGAGCTGGCCAATGAACTGAAACTGAGCGCGCTGCAGCTTCATGGCAGTGAATCAAGCGAAGATATTGCCAAGCTCAAGCAGCTGCTTGAGCAAAATGGGCACCAGGCCGAGATCTGGAAGGCAGCCCCGGTCAATGTCGACGGCGGCGAGCTGCCGACCTTGCAGGAAGGCGCCGACCGCTATCTCTATGACAGTAAAAGCGGCGACAGCTTTGGTGGTACCGGCAAACATTTCGATTGGCAGCAAGGGCTTGCCCAGCGTGAACGCGCCATGCTTGCCGGTGGCCTGAGTCCGGACAACGCCGCCTTGGCTGCCACCCAAGGCTTTTTCGGGCTGGACTTTAACTCAGGGGTGGAAAGCGCCCCCGGCATCAAAGACAGAGCAGCACTGCAGGCGGTGTTTAAGCAGCTCAAAGCCTGACAAGAACAACAGTATTCGCCTGTCAGACAGGCGCAACAAGTATCCTAAGGAAAGCAGTATGAGCGAGTTAAAACTCAACCCTTATTTTGGGGAATACGGCGGCATGTATGTGCCGCAGATTTTGATGCCGGCGCTGAAGCAGTTGGAAAGTGCCTTTGTCGAGGCCCAGAATGATCCCGCCTTTCAGGCCGAGTTCACCGAGCTTTTGAAAAACTATGCCGGGCGCCCCACCGCCTTGACCCTGACCCGTAACCTGTCGCCCAATGACAAGGTAAAAATCTACCTCAAGCGGGAAGATCTGCTGCACGGCGGCGCCCACAAGACCAACCAGGTGCTGGGGCAGGCGCTACTGGCCAAGCGCATGGGTAAAAAAGAGATCATCGCCGAAACCGGCGCCGGTCAACACGGGGTGGCCACCGCCTTGGCCTGCGCCCTGCTGGGCCTTAAGTGTAAAATTTACATGGGCGCCAAAGATGTGGAGCGCCAAAGCCCTAATGTGTTCCGCATGCGTTTGATGGGCGCCGAGGTCATTGCTGTCACCTCAGGCTCTGCCACTCTCAAAGATGCCTGCAACGAGGCGATGCGCGACTGGTCCGGCAGCTATGACAAGGCGCACTACCTGCTGGGTACCGCCGCCGGGCCTCACCCTTTCCCTACCATAGTCAGGGAGTTCCAGCGCATGATAGGCGCCGAAACCAAGGCGCAGATCCTTGAGCGTGAAGGCCGACTGCCGGACGCCGTCATTGCCTGTGTCGGCGGCGGCTCCAACGCCATAGGTATGTTTGCCGACTTCATAGATGAAGCCTCGGTGCGCCTCATAGGCGTTGAGCCGGCCGGAAAAGGCATAGATACGCCGATGCACGGCGCGCCGCTGCGGCACGGCAAGACAGGCATCTTTTTTGGCATGAAGGCGCCCTTGATGCAGGACAGCAACGGCCAGATAGAAGAATCTTACTCCATCTCTGCCGGGTTGGATTTCCCCTCTGTGGGCCCGCAACACGCCCACCTCAACGCCACCGGACGCGCCACCTATGAGTCGGCCACCGATGAAGAGGCGTTGGATGCCTTCCAGTTACTGGCCCGTAGCGAAGGGATTATTCCGGCGCTGGAGTCGGCCCACGCGCTGGCCTATGCCATAAGGCTGGCCAAAGAGTGCCGCGAAGAAACCATACTGGTGGTTAACCTCTCCGGCCGCGGCGATAAAGACATATTTACCGTTTCCGATATCCTGGCAGAGCGCCAGGCTGCATCTGCGCAGTCAGATAAATCACAGGAGTCACAGGCATGAGTACACGTTATCAAACCACTTTTGCCCGGCTGCAGGCCGAAGGCCGCGGCGCCTTTGTTCCCTTTGTGACACTGGGCGATCCCGGCCCTGAGCTGTCGCTGCAGATTATCGACACCCTGATTGCCCATGGTGCCGACGCCCTCGAGCTGGGCTTCCCCTTTTCCGATCCGTTGGCCGATGGCCCGGTGATCCAGGGCGCCAACTTACGGGCGCTGGCGGCAGGTACCACGCCGGCCAAGTGCTTCGAGCTTATCGCCGAGGTACGCAGCCGTTATCCCGAGTTGCCCATCGGCCTGCTGTTGTACGCCAATCTGGTATACGCCAACGGCATCGACAACTTCTATCGCCGCGCCGCCGAGGCCGGGGTGGATTCAGTGCTGATAGCCGACGTGCCGGTTGAGGAAGCCGCACCTTTTATAGAAGCCGCCAAGGCCCATGCCATAGCGCCTATCTTTATTGCGCCACCCAATGCCGATGATGATACCCTCAAGGCGGTGAGTGAAGCCGCTGAAGGCTACACCTATCTGCTGTCCCGCGCCGGGGTAACAGGCGCCGACAATAAGGCAGGTATGCCGGTGGATGAGGTACTGGCCAAGCTCAAAGCCTTCGATGCGCCGCCTCCACTGTTGGGGTTCGGTATCGCCGAGCCGGCTCAGGTCAGTGCCGCAATTGCCGCCGGCGCCGCCGGTGCCATCTCGGGCTCTGCCGTGGTCAGGATCATTGAGCAACACCAAAATGCACCCGATATGCTATTGAGCACTCTGGCCGACTTTACCCGTGCCATGAAGGACGCCAGCTAATCTCAGCCCTCTTTAATCCTCCAGCCAGGGTATTCCCTGGCTTTTTTATGTTTGCCTTACAATGACTTTGCGCTTGTTACTTGTGTTGGCACAGGGTAACAAGATACCCTTGAATCATTCTCTATGCGGTTGCAAAGAGAAGCATGTAAAACCGAGATCCTTGTATCAAGCTAATCATCTCGGCTTCAGGGACGAAAGGGACTTTCGGCCGTGCGGTAGCTATTGTTTTAATGCACTGTTTTAAAGCTGTATTTAAGGCAATGGCTTGGGATAGAGCCGCGCAGCACTCAGATACGCTTCAGGAGCCCAGTCTCAAACCGCGACTGACAACCAACTACACCAAGCGGAACTCAAGTATGAGAAGACTATTTTACCTCCCGATTATTCTATTCTCGACTGCTGCTATGGCATAAACACTGGAAACGGATGGTTATAAAATAGAGATAGAAATCAACTGTGAAAGTGAAATGTTATGTGACGATGTTTCCTATATAGGCCAGTCCAAAAAGTTGGGGGAATCAAATAAGATTAACCGGTAGAACAGTACACACTATGTGCAATGATGGTGTTACCCCCTGCACCTTCCTGGGCTATGAGTTTCAAAACGACTCAATCAATTACTTTGTTTCCGTCTTTGGCGAGCTTAGCGTCACCAATCAACATGGCGAGTTGATCCTGGAACAATCCGGGCAATGGCTCGATTAGCATACTCATCAGCAAATCCAAATTCACTATCAGACTTAATTGTATAAAGGACAGGGAAAGAATAATGATAAAAAGGATGTTAGCTGTTTTTGGGATAAGCTTTTTTATTGTCAGTTGTGCCAATATTCCACTTGGCACCATGCTCAGTCTAAGCTCCTTCGATGAGCAGGATTTTGTTCAATTAAACCCGCAAGTCATCAGATCGCAGATCCTTATCGATGCGCCGGGCAAACTCGACCTTGATACCACTGAACTGACCCTGGAGCTGGATAGCAGTAAGGGAATATCCAGCTATCGCTTCCCGCTCAGACTGGAATCGACTGAGATTATCCCCCAAAACGAGGGACTGTTCAGCACCAGTCCTATGAAACACCATTACCAATTGGCACTCTCTGAAACGGCAATAAGCAGTTTCAGGCAAGTGCAGGCGTTGATAAATACCGAGACACCCACAGAGTACAGCTTTTCCATCGACGCGGGCCTTGCTGATACAAGCAAACCGTTAAGGGAAGTCACCTTGTCGGTTTTGATCAAACTGACCGAAGAGCAGGGATATCTGACCTTGATAGATAACGCAACACTCAACCTCGAACATTAGCCTTGATCTTGGGCCTTGAGCATAAAAAGACAGCAGCCTTAACCCCTGATTTGATTAAGACTAGCTCCAAAACAACCAACAACAACTCAAGGAAATCGGTATGCAGATTGACCTTTTACAGCAAGTTGATGATGACCTGCAAAATGAGCTTATCGACAAGCTCAGAACCTATAATCACAGCTATATAAACGAAACTAGCCAACCTCTTGCCGCCATCGCTCGCGATTCCGAGGGACAACTCATTGGTGGCGTGAGTGGCCGCAGCATCTATCGCCAGTTGCTGATTGAGGTTGTTTGGGTCGCGAAGGAGCATAGAGGTTCAGGCCTCGGCAGCCGCTTAATGGCTCTGTGCGAGCAAGAGGCAATCAAACGGGGGTGCCTGGCTGCGCAGCTCGACACTTTGTCGTTTCAGGCGCCGGCATTTTATGCCAAACAAGGGTTTGAAGTTGTCGGTTCGGTCAGCGGAATTCCCGGCAGTCCGGACAGGTATTTTATGTGTAAACGCTTCAATGGCTGAAGGCCTGGCCAGGCTGCAATATGCCTTTTCTCCTGAGGGCGTGTTTGCGCCTTGTTCAATTTAGAGACTTGTTCCATGCACGGACTCATGAGTAACACCAAGTGGCGCAAGGTATTGACTGTTCTGGCCAAGTACCCCGTCTATCTACAGCTCAAACGCCTGCAGGATGAAGACTTTCCACTGGATGTCGAACGCGCCGATCTGATTCTATCTGAGCTGGGTGCGACACACTTTACTTATGTAAGATGTTCAGTCAGCTACAACGAGATAGACAAGTTGAAAGTAAAACGTCCAGCCAGAATATCGGCTTGGGGAGCAAACGAGATGACAGATTTATTCTCAGAGCTGAGCACGGACCTGAAAACCCTAGGTCAGCTCCCTTGCCAATTTGGGACCGATACGCTTGTCCTGTTCGGTTATCAACAAAACGTCGACTGAAGCCGGTATTATACTCCCCCAAAAATGACAGAGAACGCCATGACACTGACACAACTCAAGAAACTGTTACAGCAATGCCCCAACGCCACTGCCGACTATCCTTTTGGTCCTGAGGCCAGAGTCTATAAGGTGATGGGTAAGATGTTTGCCCTGCTGGCCGAGCAGGAAACGCCCCCTAGGGTGACACTCAAGGCCAAACCTGCCGATGTGCAGGCACTGATCGATAGCTTTGAGGCGATAGTGCCCGGCTATTACATGAATAAGCAGCATTGGTTCACGTTAACCTTGAATGGTGAGGTCAGCGAGGATATGCTCCGTGACCTGATTGAGGCATCCTACGCCCTGGTTGTCAGTAAACTGACCAAGGCGCAACAAGCCCAGTTGCAACAGCAAAACACCTAAAAATGACTTTTCTGATTGAGGGAACAATCGAGATGCGTGCCAGCCTGCGACAAAAAGTTATCCATGTCTGCCAGCAAAAAATCGCCCAGAAGGGCGAGAATGTTGGCGTCTCCTTCTATGCCTTCTTTGCCAACAAGAATGATGATCCCGAGTTGCTCATGGAGGCCGCTACCTGGTGGATCCAGACCCACAAACTGGATCACTTTGAGAAGGCCCGCAAAATTCTGCAAATGGTGCAAGCCGGGCAATAACCTCAGCGGCTGAGTAGCGCTAACCAGAGCCTAATTAAGCCCATGGATATAAACCATGCAACTGCAGGAAGCGCCGGGGAAAGATGAGTACGTCCTGCTCGGCCTGGTTCTCAAAGAGAACCACAACCCGACCCCGGATTGGAAAACCACAAAATATGAACATTGAAACCCCATCCAGTGCCGACTTTGCTGAGCTGCTGCAAGTCTGGGAAGATTCAGTGCGCGCCACCCACGACTTTATCAGCGAAGCCGATATCGCCTTTTTCAAGCCGCTGATCCTCGATAAGGCCTTCCCGGCGGTGACGCTCAGATGTATACGAGATGAGGCCAAAGCCATTGTCGGCTTTCTGGGCGTAGCAGACGACAAGATAGAGATGCTGTTTGTTCACAGCCGGGCTCGCGGCCAAGGCGTAGGCAGTGCCCTGCTCAAGCATGCCATCGAAGACCTCGGCGCCAACTTGGTCGATGTCAATGAGCAAAACCCACAGGCGGTCGGATTCTACCGGCATCAAGGCTTTAAACAGATCTCCCGCTCGGCACTCGATGCCATGGGTAAGCCCTTCCCTATTTTGCATCTGGCACTTGATACCTCAAAAGGATAACTGATTGATGTCCAAGGAAGATGAGTTAAACAAAAAATATCGCGCACTACCCCGCGGCGCTCGTTGGCACTTAAAGCTGGATGCCGATGGACGAGCCTACTTTATTGGCAGACAGCAAACCCTGGCTACAATCTGGGGCTTTATCATGCTGGTTCCCCTGTCGGCCTCAAGTTTAATGGCTGTGGTGCTGACAGGTAAATCACAGGTATTTCATGCCGTCTCGGCCTTGCTGTTGTTAACCCTGGCAATTGGCTGTTTGGGGGTGAGAAGGCGTTGGCTGTTTGACCCTAAAAGCGCTGAGATTCAAGAATACACCGGCTGGTGGCGTATAAAAGCCAAGCCCCGTAAAACCCTGCCCTACAGTCAACTCTCTATTCATATTACCCCACTGGCGCAAACGCCCAATGGGGTACAGCTGGTGCTGCTCGGACAGCGCCACACCCTGACAGATATGGCCGAGGCGCTGGCATTGATAGGCTTTTTGCGCGGCTGCGCCGGCCCGCTTGCAGTCAATGAACTTGAAGTCTATGAAAAAGTCACTGCCTGGCCCGAGTTGAAAGCCGTGCCCTTTGACACAGCTCCAAGCGACTCGGCGCCGGAGGCCGAGAGCCAGGCCGCAAAATCCCCCCATACCGAAACCAAGCCTCTGAAAGCCGCGACTCAAACTGGCCAATCCATCAGTCAGTACCGGCCCATTTGGGAGCAACACCTGATGTGGAAACTGGCACTGCCGCTGCCGCTTTTTGCCCTGCTCGGACTGCTAATGACACGCTTAGGGAGCTGAGCCATGGCGCACTGGAACAAGTACTCCTCACAAAGGGCCGAGTTGGTATTTGGCCGCTGGACCTGGTTAATCGGCCTGCCGCTGGCGGCGCTGACTCTGGCACAGGTGTATTTCGGGCTTAACCCTGAATTGCTGCTCGGTTGGGCCATGGGAGCAACACTCGGCTGGCACGCGTTATTCTGTCGCCATAAGATCTTGATAGACAAAGATACCTGTGTGCTGGTGCACAGTATTCGCAGTATCTACCCCATAGGGCAACTCAAGGTGCCACTGGCCGAAATCAGCGGATTTTGCCTCTGCCCCCACTTCGGCGAGCCCAGATACTGGGACTTGATCTTGATGCTCAAGGATGGTCAGAGAGTGACCCTGCTGAGACGTAAGGGCAAGGCCGCAATGCAGGAGTTGGGTAAAGAGCTGGCCGATGTCAGCGGCCTGGCCTATGACGAAGAGTTCAGAGACTGAATCCCGGCTTGCATGAGCATTGAATAACATTCCTGAAGAACCCAATTGTCAAACTGATACCAGACAAGGAGGCTGTATGTCTGTTTATACTTCACCAAACGCCCAAACTCCTAGCGCCAGCTATGGCGCGGCGGACAAGAAACCCACTATCGCCATAGTGGCTTTCGATGAATTTACCGATATCGATCTGTTTTTGATGTGGGACATAGTGGGCCGCATCCAGAATGATTGGCAGGTCAAGCTGCTCGGCAGCAGCAAAAGTCACAAATCGGCATTGGGTCTTGAGATTGAGATGCAGGGCCATATTCGCGAAGCCAACCAGGCTGATGCCGTGCTGTTTATCAGCGGCAAACAGGGGATCCCGCTGGCGCTGCAAGACCCGGACTTTATCAATACTTTTGAGTTGGATCCCAACAAGCAACTGCTCGGCTCTATCTGCGCCGGTTCCTTTATCCTGCAAAGATTGGGGTTACTGGATTGCCGCGCGGCCACCACGCATCCGGATGCCAAAACGGCATTGCAAAAGACAGGTGCCGAAGTACTGGATGAACCTTTGGTGATAAGAGGCAACATAGCTACCGCCGGTGGCTGCCTGTCGGCCATGTATCTGTGTGCCTGGCTGGCCGAACGCCTGCTCGGCGAAGAGAAGCGCCGGGAAATGCTAAGGGAGCTGTTGCCCGCCGGACAACAGCCTCAGTTTGAGGCCATTATTGATGCCAGCCTGCAAAGTGCTGCCGAGGCTGCAATCCAAACCGCATGCCAATAACTATTGAGAATAATCGCCTATAGAGGTTCTGTGGCAATAACAGCTTGAGAAATCCGTAGCGCTCCAGTAATTTGGGCCAAGTTTCATTGCTTGGTGCCGTTACCGAGCTTAAGGAGTCGAGATGCAATCTGCACTGGTAAGCAGCGAGTGGTTGGCCGCTCATCTTTCTGATCCCAAGTTGGTCATTTTGGATGCCAGCATGGACAAGGTGATAGGCCGCGAGCCGATAGTCTACGATGAGCCCTGCTTTATTGCCGGTGCCCGGCGGCTGGATCTGGAGCGGGAGTGCACAGATCTGCAGTCCAGTGAGTTACACGCTCTGCCGAGTCAGGCCCAGTTTACCGAGCTGGTGCAGCGGCTAGGCATCGACCAGGACTGCACTGTCGTCATCTATGACAATCAGGGCATCTACTCATCGCCCCGGGGCTGGTGGTGTTTCAAGGTCATGGGCTTTGAGCAGGTGTTTGTTCTCGACGGCGGTCTGCCCAAATGGCTCAAAGAGCAGCGCCCCTGCGCCGACAAGCCGGCGACCGAGTTTCAGCGCGGTAACGCCTGTGGGCAATATCAAGCGGAAAAGGTCTGTAACGCCCTCCAGGTATTGGATACCCTGGCAGGCAAGCAGGCCATGATACTGGATGCCAGAGCCAGCTCACGCTTTCTCGGCCAGAGTCCCGAACCCAGAGAAGGCGTGCGCAGCGGCCATATTCCCGGCGCCGTGAATCTGCCGTTTGCCGAAGTGCTGGATGGCGACAGCCTGAAACCTCAGCCGGCACTGGAGCAGATTTTTCTGCATCTGGGTGCCATGGACGCCAGACGCAGCGGCAAACCTTTGATCTTCAGTTGCGGCTCAGGGATCACCGCCTGTATTTTGATCCTGGCGGCCTATCAGGTACGCCTCGACGCCCTGATACTCTACGACGGCTCCTGGGCCGACTGGGGCAGCAAGGCCCATCTGCCGCTGGCAACAAGTTAAGACCAAAGCCGTTATAAACCAAAGCGGTTAAAAATCAGGGCTGTTAAAAACCATCTCTCGCTTTCAGCCCAACTGAAGGCGAGCAACAAACAGTTCTCTAGCTTCACCTTCACCCTCGAGCTCAATCTCAAGCCTGCTTCCCCAAGCAGGCTTTTTAACATCATAGCCGCCCACCAGCTTGCCCCTGCAAAATAGAGCCAAGGCTGCTGCTTATGCTTGTCTAAAGAACAGCCTTAAGCCCTTTTCTGACAACGCCACACTTTCTTAAGGCGCCGCAATCTTTCAACCAACATGCTTTTCTTTCACCGCCACAAAGTATACGATTCATATATGTTTTATATATAAAGTGTATTTTTAGCATATGGGAATTATCAAGATCTCCGATGAACTCCATGAGGAGCTGCGCAAGGCCAGCGGCCTGATGGCGCGCTCCATCAACGCCCAGGCGGAATTTTGGATCAAGATGGGCATGCTAGCCGAGCTTAACCCCGACCGGAGTTTCAATGAGCTGATGGCCGAGCTGTATCAGCGGGAAGCCATCAAGGTACCGGGAGCGCAAAATGCTTGATCAAAAAAGAAAAATTCATTTAAAAACTGCGGCTGAAGCCGAGCTGATGCGCCGCTCAGGCGCCCTGCTTGCCAAGGTATTTGCCATGTTGGATAACTTTGTTGTTCCCGGCATTTCGACCATGGCCATCAACGACAGAGTAGAAGACTTTATCGTCAACGAGCTTAAGGCGCGCCCGGCCAGCAAGGGCCAATACGGCTATGCCTATGTGCTCAACAGTTCGGTCAATGAAGTCGTGTGTCACGGGGTTCCGTCGGAGCAGCAGTTGCTGAAGGCCAGCGATATCGTCAATCTGGATATTACCCTCGAAAAAGATGGTTTTATTGCCGACTCCAGCAAGATGTACCTGATGCCACAAGCATCGCCTTTGGCCAAACGCCTGGTACAGGCCACTTATGAAGCCATGTGGCGAGGGATCAAGATGGTCAGGCCCGGTGCCCGCCTCGGGGATATTGGCCATGCGATTCAGCAGTATGCCGAATCCCAGGGCTACAGTGTGGTCAGGGAATACTGTGGTCATGGCATAGGGCGCGAGATGCACGAAGAGCCCCAGGTGCTGCACTATGGCCGCGCTGCCAGCGGCCTGGAACTGCGAGCCGGTATGTGTTTTACCATAGAGCCGATGATCAACCAGGGCGGCGCCAAAATAAAGACCAAGAAAGATGGCTGGACAGTAGTGACCCGGGATAAAAAACTCTCGGCCCAGTGGGAGCACACCATACTGGTGACAGATACCGGCTATGAAGTGCTGACCCTCAGAGATGAAGAGCGCTGAACCACAGCGCTCATCCCAAACGCTTACGGAACCTCAATGAAGCGAGCAACACGCCTCCCAGGGTGAACGCCCCCAGCCAAAAGGCATCTTTAGCCAACATCAGGATATCGGCCTCACGCAGGACTATGGCGCGCACCATACGCATAAAGTGCGTCGCCGGCAGCGCTTCGGCAATCCACTGTGCCGCAATTGGCATAGCTTCGTAAGGAAACATAAAGCCTGACAACAAAATAGAGGGCAGCAGGATAAATACTGTCAGTTGCATCGCCTGCAATTGGGTCTTGGCAATGGTGCTGATCACCAGGCCCAGGCTGAGGCTGGCAAAGATAAACAGCAAAGAGGCCAGCAACAAGCTATCCAGACCGCCGCGCACCGGCACACCGAACAGGAAGTGGCCCACGCTGAGGATAATACTCACCTGGATAAGCCCCACCAGCACATAGGGGATGATTTTCCCCACCATCAGCTCCATGGGTTTGACCGGGGTGGTGATCAGAAACTCCATATTGCCTTGTTCTCTTTCCCTGACAATGGCGGCAGAGGTGAACATGATCATTGTCATGGTCAAAATCACCGCCAGCAAGCCGGGCACTATGTTAACCACTGTGCGCTGCTCCGGGTTGAAGTACTGCACCACCTCAAAACTTGGCACCCGGTTGTGGCTGCTGAAACCGGCCACCTCATCCAGCGGCATGCTTCTCAGGCTACGAATCGCGGCGGCGATAACCGTATCCGAGCCATCCACCAGCCACTGGGCCACGGGCCGGGTAAGCTGGCTGTCACTTTGACGACGGTCGAAGGCTGGATGATTCACCAGACGGGCATTGAGATCCGCCGGCAAATAGAGCACGGCGCGCACTTCCCCCGAGGTGATGGCCACCTCGGCCTGTTCGATAGAGGCGTATTTTGCCTTGAAGTCCACCACTTGGGTGGCCTTTACCGCCTGCACCAAGGCCCGGCTATAGCTGCTGGCGGACATATCCACCAATCCGGCGGGCAGATGCCTGGCATCGGTATTGATGGCGTAGCCAAACAGCAGCAGCTGCACCAGAGGGATCATCACTATCATGCCGAAGGTCATCCTATCCCGCGACAGCTGCCTGAGCTCCTTGAGCATGATTGCCAATATCCTAGCCCACATGTCGACCTCCGGTGCAGGATACAAACACATCTTCGAGACTGGGGCGTGCCATGGCGAGCTTGCGCCCATCGCAATAGGGGCTGAGAAAGGCGATGGGATCTGTGGCATCACGCCGCACCAACACCCTGAGCCGGGTGCCTACCTGAGCGGCAGAAACAACCTCAGGCAAGGCCACCAACTGCTGCTTGAGCGCCCTGAGCTGCTCACCGCTCACTTCCACCACGCTGGCGCCCATCTGTTGCATCAGTTCGGCCGGGGAGCCATCGGCCCGCTTGGCGCCGCGCTCAAGGATTGCCAATGCATGGCAGCGCTCCGCCTCGTCCATGTAATGGGTTGAAACCAAAATAGTGGTCCCGGCGGCGCAGAGATCGAACAGCCGCTCCCAAAACTCGCGGCGGTTTTCCGGATCGACCGCCGAGGTGGGTTCATCGAGAAACAACAGCTCGGGGGAGTGCAGTGTGGCGCAGGCCAGTGCCAGACGCTGCTTCTGACCACCACTCATGGAGCCGGCCAACTGAGACTCCCTGCCCTCCAGGCTATACAGATGCAGCAGCTCTTCAATGCGCGCCTTGCCGCGGCGGCCGAACAAGCCATAAATACTGGCGACAAATCTGAGGTTCTCCAGCACAGACAGATTATCGTAGAGAGAGAACTTCTGGGTCATATAACCTATACGTTGCTTGAGCGCCTCTTCGTTACCGGCAAGTGGCTCTCCCAATACGGTCACCTCACCGGCATCCGGCAACAACAGGCCGGTAAGCAGACGAATCGCAGTGGACTTGCCGCAACCGTTGGGGCCGAGAAAGCCGTAAATACTGCCACGGGGAATGGCGAGACTGAGATTATCCACCGCGGTCAACTCACCAAAGCGCCGGGTCAGTCCGTGAGCTTCAATGGCTAGGGGAGCTTCAATGGCCAGGGAAGAATCAATGGACAAGGTGGCTTGAGTGGCCGAAGAAGCACCGGCATCAGCTGACTGAGTCATGGCAGTCGTACCTCCAGCGCCAGCCCTGAGGGCAGAGACTCGGCGCCCTCGACATCGATATCCGTCAGATACATTAATCTGGCACGATCGCGCTCATTAAGGGCATAAAACGGGGTAAAGGCAGGTTGGGAACGGATATTTCTGACGGTGCCGTTGAGCGGCTGCTCCACCCCATCGACCCAGACCTCCAGCTTGTCGCCACGGGAAAGCTTACTGATGGCCGTTTGCGGCAGATAAACTCTGGCATAGGGTTTATCAAGTGCCAAAAGCGCGACAAGTTGAGTGCCCTGAGCCACTCGATCGCCCCTCTTCCAGGGCAATATGTCCACCTCTGATGCCAGCGGCGCCCTGAGACTGAGGTCGTCCAAGGCTTTCTCCTCGGCCTTGAGCGCCGCCGCTGCGGCTGCCACTCTGGCTTCGGCCTGGGCCAGTTGTTCGCTGCGGGTACCGTTTTCCAGTTGCAGCCATTGTTCATTGGCCTGCTCGACCAAGGCCTTGGTGTGATCCCGCTCGGCGATGGCCGCATCCAGCTCCGCCTGCCCCACCACTTTGGCGGCAAACAGCTCGCGGGTGCGCTGATATCTGAGTCTGGCTTCGGTCGCGGCTGCCGTTGCCGCCTCTATGGCGGCTCTGGCCGCTCGCCGCTCTTCTACCCTGGCACCTTGTTGCAGCTCATCGAGCCTGGCGCCGACCTCGGCCAGTTCGGCGCGGCGCTGTGCCACTCTGGCTGCCGCACTGCGGCTGTCCAATTGCAGCAACAACTGCCCCGCCTCGACCTTGTCACCCTCGGCCACATGGATATCGGCTATCTGCTCGGCAACGGGGGCTGAAAGCTGGATACGATCCCGCTCCAGTGTGCCCATGGCGCGGCTTTCGTCGCTGTCGCCGCAAGCTTGCAACAGCAATAGTGTCGCTGTCAGTATCAGGGATATCTTGTTCATTGGGGTTCCTCACTGCCTGGGTTGGCGGCAATATCCTGGCGCAATAAGCCTTGATGCAGGACTTTGGCATTGTGCTCTGCCAGCTGTTTGAGCCAGGTTTCGTTCAATTCGACACCGAAGTCCCGCATCAGATGGGCCGGGGCGATCAGCGGAAACACCATCAGGCTGACAAAACTCAGCCGCGCCAAGGTAGGGTCCAGGTTGGGATTAAGGCCTTGATCTTGCCCAAGCTGGCGGATCCACAGCCTCGAGCGGCTGAGCATGTCACTGAATACGCTGGCAAGGGCATCGAAGGCTTCACTGCCTTCTCTGTGATTCAATACCTGGATGATAAGCCCGGGCAAGGCCGGGTTGGCGGCCATAGCGCGGTAATAGACCTGCATCAGCTCAAATGGCCCGCCAAAACCTGGCTCGGGCCTTTTCTTGCTCGAATCAAGACTCATCTTGCTGGGCTCAAGGCGGCTATTGTTGGGCTCAGGGCTGTTTGCAGAGCCCTCAGAGGTAGATTGGTGACTTTGCGCGGCATTGTAGTGTTTGAAAGCTTCCAGCACAGGAGCGATGGTGTCTCTGACCATGGCCTCAAACAGGCCTGCCTTGGAGCCGAAGTAATAACGGATCATCGCCGCATCCACTCCCGCCTTGCGCGCCAGCTCTCGGGTGGAAACCCGCTCATACCCCTTCACGGTAAAGCAACTGCGCGCGGCTTCTATCAAAGCATCCCTGGCCCCTGAATGGCCTTTAGGACGACCGGCTGTGGCTTTCATCCCCTGCTCCTCAAAAATTCCTCTTGTGATGAATATACTCAGTTTAGTGCTTATATGGCAGTGAGTTAATTCTCCATTCATGCCTATGTTGGGGAATTTAGTCGGCCCAGTTCAGAGGCATTGAGCAAGCTTGCTCCACCGTATTCGACTCCTGTCCTTTACCTCTCCGCCGACGGAGCCAATGGGAATTCCATCACTCTTGAGCAAATCGCTCTCAACTCAGCCACTCTCAAATCAGTCGCTCCCAATGCTGTAAATGCCGTCTTTATCCGACCAATTTGTGGTTATCGGTACAGACTTCTAATCAGACCAGTTACATCTTTACACAAATCAATTGAGAATCATTTGCATTTGTATTTGAGTGCATGCTAATTTGTCGCCGCTGTCGTTGAGAAACGGATGACAGCAAAAAAGGAATGGCCCAGGGAAAGGCCGAAGTAGTTCCTTATCCCTGGGTGACTTGTCATTGATGACTGACCTCATGTCAGTCGCAAAGGAGGCAAAAGTGACACACCCCAGCATGGAGCCTGAACAGGCGAGCAATGACCCGAGCTATGATGCCGCCGGCCACCTGCCGTTCGCTCCCCACACTGAACTCTTTGGTATCGCACCCGAACACCACTACTCCCGCTTGATGCAACTGGGCATGGATACCCTGAAACACCGCCTTGAACGGCTGGATGGCCCCAGCAGTGGCATTCGCCCCGAAGAGCTGCAAAGCGCATTTTCCGATATCAATCTTGACCGCCCCCTCGGGGACATGAAGCAAGTTCTGGCCGAACTGGACAAGCTCTATCTCAGCCACGCCATCTACTTCCAACACCCTGATTATCTGGCCCACCTCAACTGCCCTGTAATGCTCACATCCTTGTTGGCCGAGCAGTTGAGTTCTGCCATCAATACTGCGGTGGAAACCTGGGATCAGAGCGCCGGCGGGACTCTGATTGAACAGAAGGTTATCGACTGGGCCTGCGAGCGCGTGGGATATCAAGGATTTGCCGACGGTGTCTTCACTACCGGCGGCACCCAGTCCAACCTGATGGCGCTGCTGCTTGCCAGAGAGTTGGCCGGCAGCCTTGAGCCGGGTCACAGAGGCAATGTTCTGGCCGGCCTGGCTGCCAATGCCCGCCGCTACCGCATTCTCTGCTCTGAATTCAGCCATTTTAGCATTCAAAAGGCGGCCGCACTTTTAGGGTTGGGACACGAGGCGGTTGTGAGTGTCGGTTGTGATGCCAATCGGCGCATGGATCCCAAGGCGCTGGCGGGCAAACTCAGGCAGCTCAAAGCGGCAGGACTGATCCCCATCGCCGTGGTCGCTACCGCTGGGACCACTGACTTTGGCGCCATAGATCCCATAGCGCCCATAGCTGCCCTTTGCCGCGAGTTCGGCTGTTATCTGCATGTGGATGCGGCCTACGGCGGCGCCTTGTTGCTGTCACGCACTCAGCGCCAACGCCTCGAAGGCATAGAGTTGGCCGACTCTGTCAGCCTAGATTTCCATAAGTCCTTCTTCCAGCCCGTGTGCTGCTCGGCGCTGTTGGTCAAGGACAAAGGCGTGCTCGGTTACCTCACCTACCATGCCGATTACCTCAACCCTGAGTCCCAGGCCCAGGCCGGAGTGCCGGATCTGGTCAATAAGAGCCTGCAGACCACCCGCAGGTTTGATGCCCTTAAGCTATGGCTGAGCCTGAGAGCCGCCGGGCCGGATGCCATAGGCGAAATGTTCGACACCCTGATTGCCACCACAGCCGAGCTTTATGAAAGCTTTAGCCGTTTCCCCGAGTTGCAGACGGCGCAGCGCCCGTCGCTGACTACCCTGGTGTTTCGCTTCAACGACCCGGCACTCGGCAGCGCCGAATTGGATGAATGCAATCGCCATATCCGTGCCCGTCTGGCCCGTGAAGGCCGCGCCATGATTGCAGCGACCAAGGTGGCCGGCAGCCAATATCTCAAGTTTACCCTGCTCAACCCTCACACCCGTCTCGAGGATATCGAAGCCGTATTAACCGACATCTGCAAAATCGGTCGCGAGCAGGCCCGTCACTACAAGACCAGCGCGCTTTGCAGCGCCTGAGGAGGAACTGATGCAAACCAAAGTCTACGATATCCTGGGCATAGGGATAGGCCCCTTTAACCTGAGCCTGGCGGCCCTGGCCGAGCCGCTTGACGGTCTTGAGTGTCTGTTTGTCGATGCCGGCGCCGGTTTCGACTGGCATCCCGGCATGTTGCTGGAATCGTCCAGATTGCAGACCCCTGTCATGTCGGATCTGGTGACCATGGCCGATCCCACCAGCCGCTACAGCTATTTGAACTTCGCCAAACAGACAGGCCGACTCTACAGCTTCTATATCCGCGAAAGCTTCTTCCTGCCGCGGCAGGAATATAATCTATACTGCCAATGGGTCTGCGCCGAGCTGAGTAACCTTAAATTCAATTTCAAGGTCACCCGGGTCAGTTTCGATGCCGAAACCGACACCTATCTGGTCAAGGGGCAGGACAGAGTCAGTGGCCAAGAGCAGAGCCTGCGCGCCCGTCACCTGGTGCTGGGAACCGGTACCCAACCCTGGATGCCTCACTTCTGCCCCGGCGCCGACAAACGGGTACTGCACTCGGCCAACTATCTGCACCGTAAACAGGCGCTGCAGAGCCAAAATGACATCACCATAGTCGGCAGTGGCCAAAGCGCGGCAGAGATCTTCGAAGATCTGCTGCTGGATATCGACAAATACGGTTATCGCCTGCGCTGGCTCACCCGCTCACCAAGATTTTTCCCGCTTGAGTACACCAAGCTGACTCTGGAGATGACCTCGCCGGAATATATCGACTATTTCCACGCCCTGCCCGAGGCGCAGCGCCGCGAACTTATCGGCTCACAGAAGAGCCTCTATAAGGGGATCAACGCCGATCTGATCAACAGCATCTATGATCTGCTTTACCAAAAACGCCTGCACTGTGATTTTGATGTACAGCTGCTGACCAACACGGCACTGCAAAGCGTTCACAGCGACGGACAGCAACTGCTGCTGGGTTGCAGACATACAGAACTTGAGCAGGAGTTTGAGCTGACCAGTTCGGCACTGGTGATGGCCACCGGCTACTGCTACCAATTGCCGGACTTTCTCGAGCCGCTCCACTCGCAGCTGCTGTTCGATCAAAAGGGCGATCCCGATGTCCAGCGTCATTATCACATAGACAAGGCCGGGCGAATTTTTGTTCAGAACCTGGGGCTGCACACCCACGGGCTGTGTTCGCCGGATCTGGGAATGGGCTGCTATCGCAACGCCACCATATTGCGGCAGATCCTGGGCACAGCACCTTACGAGATAGAGCAACAAATTGCCTTCCAGAGCTTTGGTATTCCCAAGCAAGACACCAGTGCGCCCAAACGCCGGCACAGCAGCAATCAAGCTCTGCAGCGGGAGGCCAGCTGATGGCCTCTCAAACAGCAGTTAATCCGGCTGCCGACACAGCCGGCTTCAGCGCCAGATACGGCTTTGCGCCGGGCAAGCGCCTCAAGGTCAACGACTTTGATTTTTGTGCCTATCGGGAAAGCGAACACTTTGACACCCTGAGCGACTGGCTCGACCGCGACTATGCCGCCTTCTGGGGCATGCAATCCTTAACGCCCACCGAGCGCCGCGTTGAGCTCGCCCCCACTGCAGATAAGTTTGGCCTGATGGCCTATCGCGACGCAGAGCCTGTGCTCTATACCGAGCTGTACGATCCCCGCTTTGATGAAGTGGGCAAACACTTTGACTGCCAACACGGCGATTGCGGCATGCATTTGCTGCTGGCTCCTCCCACTAAGCCTCAGCGCGGTTTCAGCCGCCAGGCCATCACTGCTGTGGTGTCTCTGATACTGCAGCATCTGGGCTTTGCCCGCCTGGTGGTAGAGCCGGATATCAACAACCAAAAGATACACCCGCTGAACCGTGCGGTAGGCATCTGCTACAGCCACACCATTCAACTGGAAAACAAACAAGCCATGCTGGGTTTTTGCACCCTGCCTGGGTTCAGTGCCGCACTGGCAACAGGAGCCACACAATGACAGCATCCATTATCGAACAGACCCGTCTCAGCCATCTGACGCCTGCCATCTGGAACCAGGCAAGCCGCCATCTGCTGGCGAAAATTCTCAGTGAATTCAGTCATGAAAAGCTGATAGCGCCAGAGCTGTTGTTGCCAGCAGAAACAGAGCAAGAGGCCTGTTGGCAGCTCAAGCTGGATAGCCGGGATGGTCAGCTCTGCTACCGCTTCAGCGGTCGCCGTTATCAGCTGGATCACCTGCAGATAGCGCCGGATTCCATCGAGTGTTTCAAAGATGGCGAGCAGCAACAGCCGGACGCCATGCTGCTTATCATTGCCCTCAAGGAGAGACTCGGCATAAGCGATGCATTGCTGCCCACCTATCTTGAAGAGATCACCAGCACCCTCTACAGCAAGGCCTTCAAACTCCTGTGGCAGGCAAAGCCGGTGCAGGAGCTGGTGGATTGCGACTATCAGCAGATAGAAGCGGCCATGACCGAAGGCCATCCTGTGTTTGTCGCCAACAACGGCCGCATAGGTTTTGATGTCGATGACTGGCGGGCCTTTACGCCGGAGAGCGGCCAACCGTTGCAACTCGAGTGGCTGGCGGTCAGCAGTGAACATACCAGCCTGGCGCTGATAGCCGGGCTCGACTATCGCCAACTGCTGCAAGATGAGTTGGGCGATGCTTTGTTGCTCAGATTTGAGCAGAAGATCCGGCAACAGGGCAAAAACCCGGACGATTATTTTATGATGCCCGTTCATCCATGGCAGTGGCGCGAAAAGATCAGCCGCATATTCGCCGCCGATCTGGCCCGCGATCGCCTCATTCACCTGGGACAAGGCCGTGATGAATATCAGGTGCAGCAATCCATCCGCACCTTCTTCAACCTGAGCCAACCCAAGCGCTGTTACGTGAAGACGGCGCTGTCGATTCTCAATATGGGCTTTATGCGGGGTTTATCGCCCTACTACATGAGCCGCACCCCGGAGATCAACGCCTTTGTCGCCGAGCTTATCGACAGCGACCCTTTCTTTGCCAAGCAAAGATTTGTGCTGCTCAGGGAGATCGCCGCCATAGGCTATCACCACAGATACTATGAGCAGGCGCTGGAGAAAGACACCCCCTACAAGAAGATGCTCTCGGCACTGTGGCGTGAAAGCCCTTATGCTCTCAGCTTCCAGGGCGAGCCTTTAATAAAACCCGGCCAGCAACTGATGACACTGGCTGCGCTGCTGCACCAGGACAATCAGCAGCAGAGCCTGCTGGCGGCGCTTATCGAGGCTTCCCCCCTGAGTGCCCGCGACTGGATGAGCCGGCTGCTGGATCTCTACCTTACTCCCTTGCTGCACGCCTTCTTTGCCTACGATCTGGTGTTCATGCCCCATGGCGAGAACCTTATTCTGGTGCTGGATGACAAGGTGCCTGTCACCATATTGATGAAGGACATAGGCGAAGAAGTCGCAATTCTCAACGGCAGTGCGCCGCTGCCGGGACGGGTGGCGCAACTGGCGGTCTCGCTCGAAGAGGAGATGAAGCTCAACTACATACTGCTGGATATTTTCGACTGCATCTTCCGCTTTATGGCGCCGCTGCTCGATAGCCACACCAGCCTGAGTGAACAGGGATTCTGGAGCCTGGTGGCCGGAAAGGTACGTGATTATCAGGCTTCTCACCCCCAGTTTGCCGATAAGTATCGCCGCTACGATCTGTTCCAGCCGACCTTTGTCCGCACCTGTCTGAACCGGATCCAGCTCAACAACAACCAGCAGATGATAGATCTCGAAGACAGGGAGAAGAACCTGCGCTTTGCCGGCGATATCGACAATCCGCTGCACCCCTTTGCCGCCAGCCACAGCTTTGGCGTGACACCCACCCAGGCCGAGCGTCTTGCAGACCCGGCCTTGTAAACCTTCCAGGAAGTAACAGGAAAATGGACACAAACATGCAAACCCTTAATGGCTTCAGGCCGACCCCCATCGCCCTTCTCTGTTCTGTGCTATTGAGCGCCCCGGCATTCGCCGCCGACAAGAGCGAAACACAGGAGAAAGAGATGGAGGTACTGACAGTGGTCGGTGCCAAGAGCCAGCCAATGAGCTACAAGGCAAGTGACATGAGCACGGCCACAGGCATGAAGCTCTCGTTTCTCGAGACGCCGCAGTCTGTCACAGCCGTCACCGCCAAGGCCATTGAAGATCAGCAGCTCAACTCTGTCATAGATGTTATGACCAGTGTCGCCGGGATCAATGCCCGCCCCTCGGACAACGACAGATACTCCATCAGCGCCCGCGGGATCTCGGTCAGCAGCATTCTCTATGATGGCGTGGCAACCACCTATGACACCCGCTTCAACTATGGCGATAACCTGATGGACAGCGCCCTATACGAGCGCATTGAAGTGGTGCGCGGCGCCACCGGCTTGATGCTGGGTGCCGGTAGCCCTTCTGCCGCCATCAATTTGGTGCGAAAACGGCCCACTGCCGAGTTTCAGGGCAACGTCAGCCTGAGCAGCGGCTCCTGGGACATGCTGCGCGGCGTGGTCGATCTCTCCGGCGGCCTCAATCAGGATGCCAGCATCCGTGGCCGGGTGGTGCTGGCCTATCAGGACAGGGAAAACTGGCAACACAGATATGAGCAGCAGCGGCAAACCCTGTATGGCATCCTGGAAGCGGATCTGGGAGCCAATACTCTGCTGACCCTGGGCAGTGATTTCCAGCATACCAGGCCGGAAGGCACCATGTCCGGCGGCTTGCCGCTGTTTGACAGTGACGGCAACCGCACCAATTACGACCGTCATGTATCCACCGCCCCCAGTTGGGCCTCCGCCAAGACAGATGCGCTCAACGGCTTCGTGACTCTGGAGCACCACTTCAACCCGGATTGGAGCCTTAAAGGCAGCTATATCTATGGTGACAACAGCCTGGAGTTTGATGTGCTCTGGCCAACAGGTAACCCGGATCCTGTCACCAATGAGGGCATGGTCCCCGGCTCTTTGGCCTTTATCGACGGCAGTCGCACCCAGCACACCTTTGATCTCAAGCTGAGCGGCAACTTCAACGCCTTTGGCCGCAACCACCAACTGGTGGCCGGTGCCAATCAACAAAAACAGGATTTTGCCAACCCCTACTATGGCGCTCTCGGTGCCAAACCGCCTCTGGGAGACTTCGGGCAGCCCGGCTTTGATTACCCAAAGCCGCAATGGAGCGATCAGGTACTCTACGGCTCCTGGGGTGAAACCAAGCAACAGGCTGTCTATGTCGCTTCCCAGCTTGAGCTGACCGATGCCCTGTCCATGGTACTCGGTGGCCGCCTGGATAACTGGGAAACAGATCAGGATAACTTTGGAGCCAAACATGACTATAAGGTCGATAGTGAGTTCACCTGTTATCTGGGTCTGACCTATGCCTTGAGCGACGAATATGCCCTGTATGCCAACTACACGGACATTTTTACCCCGCAAAGCAAGGTTCAGGCCGATGGCCGTTACCTGGACCCCATCAAGGGCAGCAACTATGAGGCCGGGATCAAAGCCAGCTTGTTCGATGAGGCGCTGGACTTGTCGTTGGCCGCCTTTGAGATCCGTCAGGACAATGTCGGTGAGCAAACCGGCGAAAACCTGCCCAACAGCACTATCCCCATCTACCGCAGTGTCGACGGTACCAAGACTCGCGGCTTTGAGTTTGAGGTCAACGGTTCCATCAATGACAACTGGGATCTTTACCTAGGCTACACCCAGTTTGATACCGAAGATCCCAAAGGGCAAAAGATCAACACCACCAACCCGGAGCGGCAACTCAAGCTCTTTACCACTTATGAATTCGATGGCTGGCTTCACGGATTGCAGCTGGGCGCCGGGGTCAACTGGCAGAGCCGCATCTATAGCCAAGTCTCAAAACCGGACAAGAGTAAAGTCGAAGTGGAACAAAGCAGCTACGCCCTGGTGAAGCTGATGGCGAGATACAAGTTCAATGAACAGTTGAGTCTGAGAGCCAATCTGGATAACGCGCTCGACAAGAGCTATTACAGCCAGCTTGGCTTCTATAACCAATTCCAGTATGGCGCGCCGCGTAACTTCAGCGTCACCCTGGACTACCGTTTCTGAGCCGCGTTATGCCGTGAAACTACCCATAATAAGGAGCGCCCCGCACTGCGGGGCGAATAACAAATATGTTGTGTGAAGCAAGGCGCCTGTTGGCGCTTGTCGTGTTTTTGAGCCTGGGGCTGACGGGCTGTTATGACCCTCCGCAAACCAAAGCCCAAACACCGCCGCAAGACGGTTATCCGGTTTGCATTACCACGGCCCACGGGACCAGCTGTATCGAGTCGCCGCCCAAGCGAGTAGTGACCCTGGGAGCCGGGGCCGAAGACTGGACCCTATCCTTAGGGGTTGTACCCATCGCCATTGAACCCCATTACTGGGGCGGCGATGCAGAGGGTTATCTACCCTGGTTTCGCCAGGCATTGGAAGCGCAGGAGCTGCCGCTGCCCGCCATCATCAGCAGTTACCCCGAGCTGGATGTGGAGCGGTTATTGGCGTTGAAACCGGATCTTATTCTGGCGCCCCAGTCCGGTATCACCCGCGAAAGCTTTTTGCAGCTGAGCGCTCTGGCCCCCGTCATCGCCTATCCGGACAAACCCTGGCTGACACCGGTTAAGCAGCAGGTGGAACTGATAGCCAAGGCACTCGGCAAAGAAGTGCTGGCCGAAGCGCTTTTGAAACAGCAACAGGCCTATATCGCCCAAGTCGCCGCCGAAAACCCTGAGTTCAATGGCGTTCGCCTGGCCTATATCAATGCCGCCAGTCGAGTTGGCAATCTCTCGGTTTATGTCACAGGCGATCCCAGAGTGGATCTGCTGTTGGCACTGGGGTTTGTATTGCCACCACAGCTTTTTGGGCTCAATGCCAGCCGAGGCCACTTCGCCGCCCACATAGGACTGGAGCGCGCCGACATGCTGGACGATGCCGAGCTGCTGCTCAGTTGGTACAGCTCAGACAAGGCCAGAGCCGAGGTGGAAGCCATGGCGGTTATCCGTCGTCTGCCCGCCATGCGCCGCGGTCGGTATCTGGCGATAACCGACCCGACGCTGGTGATGGCAAGCTCCTACGGCTCGCTGCTAAGCGTTAAATGGGCTATCCCCAAGCTGGTGCCGCAACTGCAACAAACCCTGGCAGAGCAAAAAGAAAACCCTCGCCAAAACAGGCCGTCTGACACACAGCCAGACGCGGATACAGGCGCGCCATCGAATAAAAACGGGAGGCCGGGATGACACACCCAAAAATCTTTCTGCAACCTGCAGCGACCCAGTCCCCGAGCCGTCTTGGACGTAACGCTTTAACCCTGCTTGGGCTGCTGACGATACTGGCGCTGCTGGTATTGGCCAACCTGCTCTTTGGCGCCCGCACGCTACCGCTGACTATGCTGGGCAAGCTCTGGCAACCGGCCGCAGACGATCATCTGTCGCTGGTGTTACAGGCAAGGCTGCCAAGATTGCTGTGCGGCATGTTGGCCGGCATGGCATTGGCAATGGCCGGTTGCGTGATCCAGGCACTGTGCCGCAACCCCTTGGCAGATCCCGGTCTGCTTGGCGTCAATGCCGGCGCCAGCGCCTCTCTGGTCACTCTGGGGCTATGGAGCGCAACAGCGGGTTTGAGTCTCTTCTGGCAGGCCTTGCCCGGGGCGCTTCTGGCCAGCGCCTTGGTGTATATGATGTCCAGGGCGCAGCAATCCCAAGGGCAATCCGCTGCGGTCAGGCTGATCCTGGCCGGCGCCGCCATCAGCGCCGTGCTCGGGGCCTATGTCCAGGCCAGAGTGCTGCTGAACCCGCAGCTATTCGATGGTTTCAGGTATTGGATGGCGGGCTCCCTGTCCGGGCTGGGCTGGCCGGAGTTTCATGCGCTCTGGCCCTATCTGCTGCCCGCCGCGGCACTCTTGTGGCTACTGGCACCGGCGCTGAATCTGATGCTGCTGGATAATCATACCGCCAAGGCGCTCGGTGCCTCACAGGGCTGGCAGGGGCTGCTCGCCTGGCTGGGTGCCACCTTGCTGTGCGCCGCAGCCACCGCCATTGTCGGCCCGCTGGCCTTTGTCGGCCTGGCCAGTGCCCATCTGGCCAGGCGTTATCTGACACTCAATTTCCGCCTGCTATTACCGGGAGCCGCTTTGATAGGCGGCGCCATGGTGTTATTGGCAGATCTGTTGGCGCGGGTATTGATGCCGCCGGCCGAGCTGCTGACTGGCATCATGGTCGCCCTGCTGGGAGCGCCGTTTCTGTACCTGATGGCCCGAGGGCAAAACCTGAAGGAGGCGTCATGAAACCAACCCGTTTTCCCATCTGGCAATGGGGCCAGATAACCTTAAGAGCCCCCTCCACCGGCGCCATAAGGACCGCCTTGCTGGCCGTACTTTTGCTTGTCGGTGCACTGCTACTTAGCCTGATGCTGGGACGTCAGGGCCTGGCGCCGGTGAGCCTTGCCAAGGCCTTGTTTGCCGAAGCCTCCGACTATGAAAACTGGCTTTTGTGGCAATCACGCCTGCCAAGGGCCCTGTGCGCCCTCGGCGCCGGTATGGCGCTGGGACTCTCCGGCGCCGTGTTTCAAAGCCTTAGCCGTAACCCGCTGGGAAGCCCGGATATTCTCGGGGTCAATGCCGGCGCCAGTGCCGGCGCCGTCCTCTGGTTATTATGGCTGCCGGAACTGCCATTGCTGCCCGGCGCCCTCTTGGGCACAGGGGTTGTGCTCCTGCTGTTTTTCGCAGGGCTCGGCCGCCAGTGGCAGTTTTCCCGCAATCTGGTGCTGATGGGCATCGCCATCAACGCCTTTGCCATCGCTCTGGTGCAGTTTGTACTGACACTGGTGCAAAGAGAGCAGGCGCAGCAGATGCTGGGGTATCTGTCCGGCAGTCTGGCACACCGCACCTGGGGTGATGTGCTGCTGATAACCTCAGTGCTACTGCTGGCACTGCCCGCTCTGTTGCTGCTCTCCCGCCGTCTGTCACTGCTGAGCTTGGGCCAGGAACTGGCTCAGGCGCTTGGTAACCCAGTGCGCCAAAGTCAAACACTGGCGCTGCTGTTTGCCACCTTGTTGGCCCTGGGAGCCGTACTCTGCGCCGGTCCTGTAGCCTTCGTTGCCTTGGTGGCTCCGCATCTGGCCCGCTTTGGCAATCGTCAATTGGCACTGCTGCGCTCGGCGCTGATAGGCGCGCTGTTGCTGCTCGGGGCCGACACCCTCACCTTATTGCTGCCGGGTAACCAAAGGCTGCCGGTAGGCGTATTGACCGCCCTCATCGGCGGCGCCTATCTGGCGCTGCTGTTGAGCCGCGAAATCCGGGGACAACCGCAACTGGCCAAGGGACTGAAAGGAGAAAGATCATGACCCAATACCCTGACTATGACATAGCCCTCAGTGGGCATGAGCTTTATCTCGAGTACGGCCAGCGGCCCATCATAAGCGCCATGAACCTGGCCATCCCCAAGGGTAAGCTGACGGTGATCCTTGGCCCCAATGGTTGTGGCAAGTCGACCCTGCTCAAGTGTTTGAGCCAGGTACTGCCGCCCACACGCGGCCAGGTCATGTTGGGTCACACCCCCTTGGCGCAGTTGAGCAACAAGGCCAGAGCCAGGGAGCTGGCACTACTGGTGCAAAAGCCTGAATTGCCGGAAGGAATAGATGTGCAGGAGCTGGTCAGTCGCGGCCGTTACCCTCATCAGAGCCTGTGGCACCAATGGTCAGAGCAAGATGAGCTGGCGGTTGCCCAAGCCCTGGCTGCCACAGGGTTAACCACACTGGCACAAAGGCCGGTGGCCGAGCTCTCAGGCGGCCAACAACAGCGAGTCTGGCTGGCGATGGTGTTGGCGCAGCAAACCGACTTGCTGCTGCTCGATGAACCCACCTCGTTTCTCGATATCCGCGCCCAGCTGGCAGTACTCGACTTTTGCCGGGCGTTGGTGGATCAGGGCCGCACCTTGGTATTGGTGCTGCACGACATCAACCAAGCTCTGCGCTACGGCGATCACTTGCTGTTGATGCGTGATGGCAAGTTGATTGCCGGCGGCACGCCTGAGTCACTGTTGACCGAGGCCCTGCTGGAACAGGTGTTCGATATCAATGCCAGCATAATCACAGATCCCGAGGCCAACTGCCCGATGATTATCCCCAGACCCAGAGCAAAGCCCAGAGCCGCCGGGCACCAAGGCGGGGAGGATTCGACCAACAATGCCACCGGAGGACTGCCGTCATGGGAATAAGTATTGCCAGCGAGCTCAACCAACTATTGGCACAAAAAGCCGCCTTCTATGGCGAGCACTTCAAAGCCATAGAGAGTCTGGAGCAGTTACCCCAAGAAGCCATCAGCTTGAACTCAGTCTTGAGCCAGGCACATTACCCGGCGCTGCTGCAGCAATTTGCCCTGAGTTATCAAGCCAAGGTGTCCACGACTTGTGCCACAAAGCCCGAGATAGACGCCCGGGCACTGCACTCCATGTGGAGCCAGTGGTTTTTCGGCCTGCAACTGCCACCCCTGCTGCAGTGGTTGTTTGCCAGTCAGCCCGGCAGCGCACTTAACCACGCCATTGCGGCTGCAGCTTGCAGTGGCAACTGGTACCTTGAACCTTTTGATAACGGCCGGGCGGAAACCTTCTATCTGCTGCTTGATGCAGATGTCAGCCATCCGGCTCCCGCCGGGCAACTTGCCAGTTGGGAAAGCTTACTCGAGCAGTTGCTCATTCCCATTGTCGAGCGCCTGGCAGAACTGGGGCCAGTGCCATCAAAGCTGCATTTCAGCCATCAAGCCTATATTGTGCATTGGTATCTGGGTGAGTTGTCACTGCCCGTCAGTTGGCGTAGGCAATTGATAAGAGAGATGTTCGAGCAAGCTGAGCTGCAGCCACGGATTGATATTGCACCGATTGCTCATCCGTTTTGGCGAAAGCTAAGGCTCAAGCAGCAGCAAAGCCCGCGTATCGCCTGTTGCCTGCGGCACAAGCTTCCCTGCACCCAAATGTGCGCCGATTGCCCGCTGGATAAAGATGGTCGCAAAGGCAAAGGGCAAAAGGCCTGCGGTTAGGTTACGGCTCAATGCCTTTTGGTGGTTATCACCTGAGCCTTTCGATGGAGAAATAAAATGTTGTCCAAAAGAAAAGCAGCGACAAGTCGCTGCTTTTCTTATTGCAATCCTGGCTATTTAAAGGATTCAGGCCGGGAGTAGGCCCAGACGCTTAGAGGCTCAGGCTGACACCGACAAAGAAGGCACGGCCTTGCAGTATCATATCGCTGTTGGTGTCTTCCTCGGCCGGTTGCTCATCGGTAAAGTTGGTTACCCCGGCGCGTAGTTTCAGGTGATCGTTCACCCGATAACTGCTGCCGATATCGAAGCGGCTGTAGCCATCCTGACGCACGGCACTGCTATCCAGATATGAACCGAAATAGTTACCGGCAACATACAGCTGCCAATCGTCGGTGAGATACCAATCCAGTTGCACATTGGCACTCTGGCGAGGACGACCAGTGAGTTCATCACCGTCACCTGTCTCGGTATCGAGATAACTGTAGTTTGCCTTGAGGCCGAGATCCGCCGTGATATCCACGCTGGCGGTCAGCTCTACCCCTTGCAAAGTCACCTTGGATTCGTTGTAGTAAGTACGGGTTGGGCTGGAACCATCCCAAGCCGAAACCGTGATCAGATCTTCCACCTTGTTATGGAACAAGGTTGCAGACAGCTCATAGGAAGGCTGACTCCACAAGGCTGCCAGCTCATAGTTGACACTGGTTTCGGGCTCAAGATCTGCATTGCCCACCACAGTACAAGCGCCGCGGCAACTGACTGAAGAGAAAGTCGGAGATGATTCAAACAGTGCCGGAGCCCTGAATGCCGTGCCGACACCACCTTTGAGCACCAGTGCATCCGAAGCACGGTAAACCAGATACGCCCTGGGGCTGAAATGGCTGCCGTACTTTTCGTTGTCTTCGTAGCGGCCGCCGAGGGTCAGGGTGAAATCATCCAGGAAATCGAACTGATCCTGAATAAACAGCGAGTATTGTTCAACACTGTCACCACCGGTAAGCGGATATTGTACAGGATCGTCGACTTCAGTTTCAAAGTACTCGGCGCCGACTGTCCAGTCCTGCTGCCACAGGTTAAAGAAGGCCGAGCCTCTGAAGGTAGTGTTTTTCTCTTCGATGTCGCGTCCCAAAGGGGGCTGCAGCGAATAGCGACTGTTGTAGTCGTAGATATCCGACTTTTCCAGGTTGGCCAAAAGCTCGGTGCCACCCCAGCTCCACTCGCCTCTGTGAGTCAGAGCAAAGGTGTTGCGCTCTATCTTCTGCTCGCGTTTTGAATTGGCAGCAAAAGTGGTCAAGGGCACCTTGTCATTATCGTATTGATAATCCAAGTCCAGCGATTGATTGTCTGCCAGCTGCCAGGTGAGCGAGCCATAGAGCTTGCGAGTCTTGCGCTCTTCTATGGTGTCCTGATTCGGGGTCAGTTCGGGCATCAGCCAGGCGTCCTGCTCGGCCACCTCTGCGGTGAACATCAGCCCCAGATTATCTGTGAGTTTGCCCGAGCCAAACAGGTTGGTACGACTGCGATCACCGCCCTCGCCGTCCTGCATCCAACTGTACTCGCTGTCGAGTACCAGTTGCCAGTCATCATCTGGCGCCTTGGTGATCACGTTGATGACCCCGCCAACCGCATCTGAACCATAGAGAGCCGACATGGGGCCGCGGACAATCTCCACCCGGGAGATGGCGTCGATGGGGATAGCGGTCAAGTCAAAGTTACCGCCGCGCCACAGACCATTGGAAGAAGAAACCCGCTTGCCGTTGATCAACATCAGTACATAGTCTTCATCCATACCACGGATATAGATGCTGTTTCGGCCCGAGTCGTTGGTCACCACATTCACGCCGACACTGTTTCTCAGCACATCCCCCAGATCTTTGACCGGCATCAGCTTAATCGCTTCGGCATCGATCACCGAGATTGAGGCAGGTGCAGTGCTGAGTTGCTGATCCTTGGCACTGGCAGTAACGACCATATGCTCCATTTCACCTTCATCTGCCTGGGTATAACCACTGACAGCCATGGCGACCAGGCTCAAGGTAAGCAGTTTGCGGCACTTATCCAGTTTCATTCTATTCCCCCGATTATCGCGGCGACGATTGCGCCTTGTAAGTTGTTGCTTTTGGGTAAATCCAGGTAAAGCCCCTGGTTCCATGGCGCGAAAAAGTAGCATAATCTTTACAACACATAAATGATATTGGTTATCATTTACAATGTAATGACGCGAATGTGAGCCAGGCCACTCAAAAGCCCATCAGGGCTGAATTTCAAGCTGAAAATGTCACCTTTACCGAGTAAAAATTTCCATGAAAAAATCACTGTTTATCCCTCTGACGCTATTGTTCGGTCTGCTGGTAGGCTGCAGCGCCCAAAGCCTGGATAAAGAAGCCGCCGGGAAACAACAGCGACTGACGCTGAACTCCAATATATTGGGAGAATCGCGGGAAGTATTGCTGCGTCTTCCCAAACACTGGGACGCCAGGCACAGCAAGAGCTTTGCCCGTTATGTGATCCTGGATGCCGAGCAGCAGTTTGAGCATCTTGCACCCATGCTGGACTATCTGGCTTCCGGGGTTAATCCTGCGATACCTGAAGGCGTCATAGTCGGCATCATCAACCGTAACCGTATTCGTGACTTCACGCCGGTGAAACTGGAAACACTACCCGGTGGTAGACCCGCAGGGCCGCTTTATCAGCAATCGGGCAATGCCGGCGCTTTTCTCGACTTTCTCAATCAGGAACTTCACCCCTGGCTGAATGCCAGGCTTGGGCAGCCCGGCCCTACTGTGCTTATCGGTCACTCTTTTGGGGGCTTGTTGGCACTGGAGGCGCTGCGCCGGCAACAGCCTATGTTCAATGCTTACCTGGTGCTGGATGCCAGTCTCTGGTACGACAGCCCGACTTATGCCGATGAGCTCGAGCAGGCACTCACTCAGGGCAAGCTAACAGGCAAGCCCCTGTACATGGCGATCAGTAACCAGGCCACCACCCCAGGACTTGGCCGCAATGACTACCACAAACAGCGAAATCTGGCGCTGGCCAAACATCTGTCGGCGCTGCCGTCTCAGCAACTTATATTTCACAGCGAGTTCTTCAGTGACGAAGATCATCACTCCCTGCCTCACATAGGTGTCTATCAAGGTATTCGCTGGCTGATGCACTCGCAACAGTTGGATATATTCGCCGAGGATTTCAGCGTGACTGAAGTGGTCAGTCGCTTCACGCGCTTGAGCGAGAGCCAGGGTATTGAAATCAAGCCTCAGCATCATGCACTCAAAGGCTTGCAGCGCCAGGCACAAAGACAAAAGCTTGCTCAACAGCAGCGGATATTGACCCAGCTTATCGAGCATTATTACCCCGGCTCCGCCCTCGAATGACTCATCCGTAATTCAATGGCAACAAAAAAAGCGGCAACCCTGAGGTTGCCGCTTTTTCAAGATTTGAGCTGCCTGGCTGAGGCTTAATCCAAAAACGCTTCTTCGTCTTTCTCTACCGGAAGTGATTCAATCACTTCATCCTGCAGTTGGTAGTAAGCATCTTGGTACTCATGAATTTCCATAACAACTCCAGTCTATTCTGTAGGGTACAGGGCGTATCTTTTTCTTGGATTCCTGTTAAGTTCAGGTCCCGACGACACTTTATGCCCGATTCCGGCTTTTCGGAGCCCTGGGTGTTTCCCCTAAGGCGGCGCCAGTATAACAGGGCCCGAGAAAGAATTACAGAAAACTTTCACTTTCGTTACCATAAACTGGTGAAACCACCTTAAAAAGCTCAAATATCCACCGGTTATGTAGGAAGCACTGAAAGACTTTCAGTTTGATATGCCCCTGGGTTCTGAGGCGAAATTTTTTAAACACATTGGGTCTAGCGGCGGGCGCTGCAACTGCTATTGCTTAAAGGAGGCCTCCCCGGCCCCTAAATCAGCAAGAGGACGACGCCATGAATCATATTGTCGACTTTGAAGCACGAACCCTCGCCACCCTGCTGGCCAGTGGCGATATATTGGGAATGCGCATGTTTATGGAAAGGATGCAGATGCCCTTGGATGTCCAGGACAGGCTACTGCATCAGGCATCCGGCTTGAGCAGTTTTGATGTCGAAGGCATAGCCGCCCTGTTGGAAGAAGGCGGCCAATCCCTGATCTCTGAACGCCTCAGTTATTGAGTATCCGAGCCCGGTTCTCCCTCATAGCGATACAGCAACACTTTCAATGCCCTGTCAGGAGCCCGGTCTGCAAAGGCCGGTGGGTTATCCAGCTGCTTAACAAACTCAAGTTCTGGTGCAGCGTCACTGACCTGGCTCTGCAAAAAGGCTCTGTCCAGCTCAGGCGCATTGAGACAGAGCAACAGCTCGGCGCCTGGGTTCAAGAGTTGCGGCAGATGACGCAGCAATCGCAGATAATCTTTGGTTGCCACAAAGCTGCCCTTTTGGTTGCTGGGCGGATCGACAATCAGCAAGTCATAGGGCCCGAGTTTTTTAAGTTTGCCCCAGGACTTGAAGATATCATGCCCCAGAAAGCGGGCGCCGGCAGTAAGCCCATTGAGCAAATGGTTTTGCTTGCCGATGGCGAGCGCCCCTTTACTCATATCCATATTGACCACTTCATCGGCGCCGCCCTTGAGGGCCGCCACCGAAAACGCACAGGTATAGGCAAACAGATTCAGCACCTTCCGCTGAGCACTGTTGGCCATCACCCACTCGCGGCCGTTTCGCATGTCCAGGAACAAACCATGATTCTGGCCCCGTAACAGATGCAATTGATAACGGCAGCCAAGCTCGCTGGCCAGATGTGGCTCGGGTATCTCGCCGGCAATGAGCTCGGTGCGGGTCTGCCCGGCGGCGCGGTATTGATAGACAAGATTCAGGGCCAGCCCCAAGGCTTGCCAGCGTAATTGCAGACGCTCGGTAACCAGCGCCAGCTCTTCCGGCGTCAGGGGTTTAAAGGCGGTCAGCAACACCACAGGTTCAAACCAATCCAGGCATAAGTGCTCGGTGCCTGGATAACGGCCGCCGCGACCATGAAACAAACGGCCACACTCATCGCCTGGTGTCAGGTCGGTGATGGCTTCCAAAAATAACTGCATGAAATCCTCAACTTCTTATTTCTGCCTTTATTCGGCATCGGATGCCGCTTCTTTATCGGCATTTTCCCGCACGGCAATACTGGCATCGTCCGAGAGCAAGATTGCCAGCCAACTGCCACTCTGGCTCGATTCCAGAGCTATCTTGACTATCATGGTCAGCGGTACGGACAGCAACATGCCGACCGAGCCCAAGAGCCAGCCCCAGAAGATCAACGACAGGAATACCACCAGGGTGGACAGCCCGAGGCCGCGCCCCATGAATCTGGGTTCTACCAGATTGCCCATTACCATATTGGTTGCCAGATACAGGGCGGCAACCCCGCCTGCACCCGCTGTGCCCAGCTGCACAAAGGCCAGCAGTACGGCCGGGATGGCGGCGATGATAGAACCGATATTGGGAATATAATTAAACAAAAAAGCCACTACGCCCCAGAGCAGCGCATAATCCACCCCCATCAGCGCCAGACCGACACCGACAATAACACCGGTTGCCAGGCTGACCAGGGTCTTGATCACCATGTATTGGTTCACTGATTGCAAGAAGCGCTCAATCTGGGATAAACGCATCTCGGGGTCATCCAGCGCCAGATGCACCTTACGCGGCAAAGATTGTGCCTCAAACAGCATAAAGACTATGGTCAGCACTATCAGAAACAGGTTGGCCATGACATTGCCCACGCCGGAAAGCGTATTGGTGGTCAAAGACAAGGCCATGCCGGGGTCCAGATAGGCCAGCACCTTCTCTTTGGAGATGTGAATATTCAGCTCCTTGAGCTTGTCCAATATCCAGGCAAATTGCTCCACCAACTGCGCCCGGTATTGAGGCAATTGATGGGAAAACTCATTGATGGAACTGCCCACCACAGAGGCCAGCCAAAGCCCAAGTAACAAAATGATCGCCACCAACACAAATACAGCCAGGGCTCGAGGCACGCGGTAACGACTCAGGGCATTGATGGCCGGGCTGCAGATAACCGCAATAAAGGCTGACAACACAAAAGGCACCACTATGGCGCTGGCGGCCTTAATTCCCGCCAGCACTATGACCAGGCAGGCCATGACAGCAAATCCTTTCAGCGCCATGGACGGACGATAGGCTGATGACATAATTGAAATTCCTTGTTGATCTCTGTCACAATCAGCCGTTGCATCAACAACAAAAAGTAGTGACATGATGAAACCCGAATTAGCTATTATACGCATTAAAAACCTGCGCTTGCGCACTTTTATCGGTATCAAGGAAGAGGAAATCAACAATCGCCAGGATGTGATCATCAATGTCTGCATCCATTACTGTGCCGACAAGGCGCGTAGAAGTGATGACATGGAGCACGCGCTCAATTATCGCACCATCACCAAGGCAATCATTAACCTGGTGGAAGACAACCGCTTCTCCTTGCTTGAGCACCTCACAGGGAAAGTACTGGAAATTGCCAGCGAGCATGAATGGGTAGAGTACGCCAGCGTGGAAATCGACAAGCCCCATGCCTTGAGGTATGCCGACTCGGTTTCACTGCAACTGAGCTACCGTAAGCCGGTGTAAGTCAGTCTATACTCTGGAGAAACCTTCAGTGATTCAGGGAGAAAGCATGAATATTTTGCTCACAGGTGCAACCGGGTTTGTCGGTTCAGAACTGGCGCAGCGGCTGGCAAAACGCCATAGGCTGACTATTTTGAGCCGCAACCCCGCGGCGGCCGAGCAAAAGCTGGCGCTGGCACAAACCCGTTACATAGATTCGCTGCAAACACCCGGACTGCTTGAGGAGATAGATGCCATCATCAACCTCGCCGGTGAACCCATAGTTGCCAAACGCTGGAGCGATGAGCAGAAACAGCGGATCTGCCACAGCCGCTGGGATATCACAGAGCAGTTGGCCACGCTTGTCCGCAACAGCCAAAAGAAACCCCAAGTCTTTCTCAGCGCCTCGGCGGTGGGTTTTTACGGGCGTCAGGGGCCGGAACCCATAGACGAAAACGCCACGCCCCATGATGAGTTCAGCCACAGGGTCTGTGCCCAATGGGAGCAAAAAGCCCTGGCGGTTGCCGATCTCACTCGGGTTTGTATCTTTCGTATCGGCATAGTGCTTGGCAAAGATGGCGGCGCCTTGGCCAAAATGCTGCCAGCCTTCAAACTGGGCCTTGGCGGCCCGATTGGCCATGGTCGTCAGGGAATGAGCTGGATAATGCGCGAAGACTTGCTGCGCCTTATTGAATTTCTGCTGGAAACTGAAGCCTGCCGCGGCATATACAATGCCACTGCGCCTCAGCCTGTCAGCAATCGTGACTTCAGCAAGGCCCTCGGCAAAGCGCTGCACCGCCCCGCTTGTCTGCCGGCACCGGCATTGGCCCTGCAACTGGCCATGGGTGAGATGTCGACCCTGCTGACCGAGGGTCAGTTTGTATTACCGGTTCATGCCCAGGCCGACGGCTTTGAATTCAACTATCCGGAAATCAACCACGCCATGAGGACCTTATTCGATAACGACTAAAAGGTGTGAATAAGTCCCCGTGGTACTCTGACTTCGAGCAATGGCGATGACCAGGTTTATTGCCGGCATAAGCCTGCCATCCGGGGACCAGCGTCCTGTATCGACTTTCGGCGTGACATTGGCGTCATTTCAATCTCCTCTGACGCTCAAATTTGTTATCGAAGCATCCCAACTTAATGGCAATTCGGTTTATACTCTTGATCCTGCTAATCGTTCTTTCGGGAGAAAACCAATGAAAATCAGTGCACGTAATTGTCTTGGCGGCACCATCAAAGCCATCGAAGAAGGCTCTGTAAACAACGAAGTCACCATTGAACTGGCTCCGGGTGTCGAATTGACTTCCGTAGTCACCAAGGCCTCCTGTGAGCGTTTGGGGCTTAAAGTGGGTGACAGTGCATACGCACTGATCAAAGCCAGCAGCGTGATGCTGGGTGTGGACGAGTAATAGATGAGCAGCGCCGCAAGGCGCTGCTTTTTTAGTTATGCATAAGGACATCAGTTGGGCCGAAGTGCTGGGCCCGGAAAAACAACAAGCCTACTTTCGGGATACTCTGGCCTATATCGACGCCGAGCGCGCCCGGGGAAAGGCTATCTATCCTCCCAAAAACGATACCTTCAACGCCTTGCGTTATACACCACTATCGGCAGTCAAAGTGGTGATCCTGGGGCAAGACCCTTATCATGGTCCAGGGCAGGCCCACGGCCTGTGCTTCTCAGTGCCCAAAGGGGTGATGCCACCGCCATCATTGCAGAACATGTTTCAGGAGCTGGCCAATACAGTCCCAGGCTTTAGCTATCCAAGCCATGGCAATCTTTGCAGCTGGGCCAGTCAGGGCGTGTTGTTGCTCAATACTGTGCTCAGTGTCGAACGTGGTCAGGCACATTCCCACGCCCATCTCGGTTGGGAGCAGTTTACCGACAGAGTGATAGAGGCCATAGATAAATACACAGAAGGCGTGGTGTTTCTGCTTTGGGGTAAGCATGCCGGACTCAAGGCCCAGCGGGTTGACGGCAACAAACACCTTATCTTAAAGGCCCCTCACCCATCACCGCTCTCGGCTCATAGAGGATTCTTTGGCTGCAATCATTTCAATCAGGCCAACGATTACCTCATAGCCAAAGGCAAGCCACCCATAGACTGGCGCTTGCCGGATTAACCCGTTTTATCCGCAAGTTCCAGCAGCCTAGTTAACCGCTGGACATAAACGCTGGAGATAAAAAAACCGGTCACTTGGACCGGTTTTTTAACGTTAAATCAATGAGTCAAGTTACTCATCACCTTCTGGATAAATGATCTCGGCTTTGGCCTTCAGCATATCGATAACGGCGCGATAGTCATTCTCACCAAACTGGCTGTTGAGACGTTGCTTGATGGCCGCGACCTGATCGGCAGGTGCGCTTTCAGTGTCATGGATTGCATCCAGTACCACTACCGCATAACCGGTTGCCAGAGACACGGTATCAACGCTCAAGCCTTCTTTAGCCTTGGCCATCTGGAATGCCTTGCTCACCAAAGCGGAATCTACATCCTGGGTGAAACGTCCCAGGTTGGCGCGGCTTTGCAGCGCAATATCGGCATTGCCTTCTTTGAGCTTGACCATGTATTCCTGTGCCTTATCACGGGCAATCTCATTGGCTTTTTGCTGTTTAAGACGCGCTTCAATGGCAGGCTTAACCTCGGCGAATTCCAGCGTACCGGCTTGCTGATGCTCTTTAACGCGAACAACTACGACATGGTTGCGATCCACTTCAAGCAGCTCACTGTTCATGCCCCCCAGTACATCACTGGAGAAGGCAGCCTTGGACAGCTCAGGCTTATCGAAAGGTGCGGGCGCGTTGTCACGGCCGAACAGTCGGGTAGTCTTGATCTCTGCACCAACGGCCTTGGCCGCTTCCTGCAAGTTATCAGGAATTTCATAGCTGGTATCGGCCAGTTTCTGCTGCAGGCCATAGAACTGTTTTACAGCTTCTTCCTGCTTGATCTGCTCGACTATCTTGTCTTTCACTTCAGCGAAAGGCGCAGTTTGACCGCTCTGAATATCCAGCAGTTTGATGATATGGAAACCGAAAGGTGTCTTGACCACTTTAGAGATATCACCCTTGTTCAGTGCAAACAGGGCTTCATCGAAAGCGGGATCCATCACACCAGGCTCAAACCAACCCAATTCGCCACCCTTCTCACCGCTCAGGGTATCCTGGGAATCAGACTTGGCCAGCGCAGCAAAATCGGCGCCGTTTTCCAGTTGCTTATGGATATCCTCGGCCTTGGCTTCGGCATTGTCGGTCGAGGCGTCAATCAGAATATGGGCTGCCAAACGCTTTTCTGCGGTCTGGTATTGATTCTGATGCTCATCATAGTAAGTCTTGGCTAGCTCGTCACTGACCTCGATACCATCGACCAGATCTTTGGCGTTAAGCTCGATATATTCCAAGCTGACCATCTCCGGACGTTCAAATTGAGCCGGATTGGTGTCGTAGAATGACTTGGCTTCCTCTTCGGTCACTGTCGCTTGGCCCAGGAAAGGCTCGGCATCAACCAAGAGATAGCGAATATCACGGGTTTGTCCCTGCAGCTTGGCCAGAGATTCTGCCTCACCATTGAGAACAAACTCACTGCCAATCAAGGCGCTGATCAGCTGACGACGAGTCATGTCCACCCGCATGCTTTCACGGAAAGCTGCTTGCTGATAGCCCAATTGGCGCAGAATGGCCTCGAAGCGATCATTGTCGAACTTGCCTTCAGTCTGGAAAGCAGGCTCTTGTCTAATTGCTTCTATGATTTGGGCATTGGACACTCTCAAGCCCATTTCAGCGGCAGCTTGATCCAGCAACTTTTGCGCTACCAGACGTTCAAGCACGCCTTTTTTGATACTGGCCAGGTAAGCATCATTGGCCGCCAGGGCGTCAAACATCTCACCCAGCTGTTGTTCCAGACGGGCACGCTCGCTTTGATAGGCCTGGTCCAGTTCGGTTGTGGAAATCTCTTCACCATTGACTGTGGCGGCCGGAGCCACTGAGGAGGAACCCAGGTAACTGCTTACACCAGCAAATGCAAAGGAAAGTATCACCAGTACCAAAATACCTTTGGCAATTACGCCCTGTGACCCTTCGCGAATCTTCTCTAACATCAGACGTCTCGCTTATGCGATTAATAGTAAAAAAAAGGCGCATCTCTTGTGGGATGCGCCTATCTGTAACATGAATGGAGTCTGCAGACGCTACTTCAGCTTATCCTCACACTCCGAAACGTCGGTTAACCCGGCGCTTCCCAACCCGTAAAAAGCACTGCCAGGCAGTGCTTAGTCTTTACGAAAGCCCTACAAAGGCTGCGATGTTAATTAGTTAACAGCGTCTTTCAGAGCTTTACCTGCTTTGAATGCAGGGATCTTAGCTGCAGCGATTTTGATCTCTTTCCCGGTCTGTGGGTTACGACCAGTACGCTCAGCGCGCTCACGCACTTCAAAAGTACCGAAACCAACAAGAGAAATTTTGTCGCCTTCTTTCAGACCATCAGTCACAGCTGCGATGAAAGAATCCAGTGCACGGCCGGCAGCGGCTTTAGAAATGTCAGCACCAGAAGCGATTTTCTCGATTAGTTCAGATTTGTTCATGTCATCCCCTTGAATGTAGTTTTCGCGCCGCAACCAAATCCTTCTCTAGAGCGGTCTGCGGAGGCTTTTATAACAAGCTTGATACCAAAGTTCAAGCTCAGTTGGAAAACCAAAGAATTTAAATTGGATACAGCTCAAAGCCAGTTGCCCCAAGGGCTTGGCACAACTGGCTCTCCACAGACCTAGGCTACCACAGGTCTGGGTTTTGTTAAGCCCCTTTTTTCACTTTTTTTAGTGGCATAGGACATTTTCTTGCGTTAGCCCAAATTTTTAACCACTTCAAAGCCCTCGACTGGTCGCTCAAGCGCCAGTTGCAGTACTTCATCTATCCAGCGAACCGGACGAATATCCAAGTCTGCCACTACGTTAGCCGGAATTTCTTCCAGATCCCGTTCGTTCTCCTTGGGTATCAACACCAGTTTGATACCACCGCGATGGGCCGCCAGCAGTTTTTCTTTCAGGCCACCGATTGGCAGCACCTCTCCTCTCAGGGTAATTTCGCCTGTCATGGCAACTTCACCCTTGACCGGGTTACCCGTCAGGCTGGAAACCAACGCGGTACACATGGCGGCACCGGCTGATGGACCATCTTTCGGAGTTGCCCCTTCGGGTACGTGCACATGGATATCACGCTTCTCGTAGAAGTCAGGGTTGATCCCCAACTGCTCGGCGCGCGCCCGAACCACTGTCATTGCGGCCTGGATAGACTCCTGCATCACATCACCCAAAGAACCTGTATAGGTGAGCTTGCCCTTACCGGCCACTGAGGTGGCTTCAATGGTCAGCAAGTCACCGCCCACTTCGGTCCAGGCCAAACCTGTCACCTGACCAATCTGATTCTTGGACTCTGCCTTGCCATAGTCAAAGCGCTGTACCCCCAGGAAAGACTTGAGGTTGTCCTGATTGACATCCACGTGCTTGGTGTCTTTCTCCAGCATGATCTGCTTGACCACTTTACGGCAAATCTTCGACAGCTCACGCTCCAGCGCCCGCACCCCGGCTTCGCGGGTGTAATAACGGATCACCCCGAGAATGGCACTGTCATCGACTGTGATTTCATTCTTCTTCAGGCCGTTACGCTCAATCTGTTTCGGCAGCAAGTGCTGCTTGGCAATATTGAGTTTCTCATCTTCGGTGTAACCGCTAAGACGGATGACTTCCATCCGATCCAACAAGGGGCCCGGAATATTCATCGAGTTGGAGGTGGCCACAAACATCACATCGGACAGATCGTAATCCACTTCCAGGTAGTGATCGTTAAAGGTCGCGTTCTGCTCTGGATCCAACACCTCCAGCAGAGCCGAGGCCGGATCGCCGCGCATGTCCGAACTCATTTTGTCGATTTCATCGAGCAGGAACAGCGGGTTTTTCACCCCGACTTTGGCCATCTTCTGAATAATCTTGCCAGGCATAGAGCCTATATAGGTCCGGCGGTGACCACGGATTTCCGCTTCATCACGCACACCGCCCAACGCTACCCGCACATATTTACGGCCAGTCGCTTTGGCAATAGATTGCCCCAGGGATGTCTTACCTACCCCTGGCGGGCCAACCAGACACAGGATAGGTCCCTTGAGCTGTTTCACCCGGCTCTGTACCGCCAGATACTCGAGGATCCGTTCCTTAACCTTCTCCAGGCCATAGTGATCTGTATCCAGCACCTGTTCCGCCTTGGAGAGGTCTCGCTTAATCTTGGAGCGCTGTTTCCAGGGCACAGAGGTCATCCAGTCAACATAGCTGCGCACCACAGTGGCTTCGGCCGACATGGGTGACATCATTCTCAGCTTGTTGAGCTCGGCAGACGCCTTGTCTTTGGCCTCTTCCGGCATGCCGGCTTCTTCAATCTTACGGCTCAGACTTTCAAATTCGTCGTGGCCTTCATCGAGATCGCCAAGCTCCTTCTGGATAGCCTTCATCTGCTCGTTGAGATAGTACTCACGCTGGCTCTTTTCCATCTGTTTTTTGACCCGGGAGCGGATACGCTTTTCAACCTGCAGCAGGTCGATTTCCGCTTCCATCATGGCCATCAGATATTCAAGCCGCTCACCGACCTTGACCATCTCCAGCACAGACTGTTTGTCTGCCAGCTTGAGAGGCATATGGGCTGCCATGGTGTCGGCCAGCCTGTCGGCTTCTTCGATACCTGTGAGCGAAGTGAGCACCTCGGGAGGAATTTTCTTGTTCAGCTTGATATAGCCTTCAAACTGACTGATAGCGCTACGAACCAGCACCTCTTCTTCCCTGTCGTCCAACGCTTCGGACTCCAGGTAGTGTGCGGTAGCAACAAAGAACTCTTCTTCCTGGGTATAGCGTTCGATGCGGGCGCGCTTGCCGCCTTCGACCAATACCTTGACTGTGCCATCGGGCAGCTTCAGCAGCTGCAAAATAGAAGCGACTGTACCTACGTCGAAAATATCGTCTATGCCAGGCTCGTCCAGATCCGCATCCCGCTGCGCCACAAGAATGATCTGTTTATCCTGCGCCATGGCAGTTTCCAAACAACGGATGGACTTTTCACGTCCTACGAATAACGGAATTACCATATGGGGATAGACCACCACGTCTCTCAGTGGCAGCACGGGCAATTCGATTCGCGCTTCACGCTCTAGGGTCATAGTTCGATTCCGTTTCAGTTAAAGATTACAGAGAGTATATTGGGACGCTTTCCCGGCTTTCAATGGTAAAGACAAAAAAAGGAGCCCTAGTGGACTCCTTAATTTTCAACTTGATAGCTTGTTGCTCAGTTATTGGTCACCGGCAGCAGCCTGGGAGTCATTATTCTCGTAAATAAGAATAGGCGCTGACTCACCTTTCACCACAGATTCATCAATAACCACCTTGACCACGTTATCCATGGACGGCAGATCATACATGGTATCCAGCAGTATCGCTTCAACGATGGAGCGCAGACCACGGGCCCCAGTCTTACGGGACATGGCTTTTTGTGCTATCGCCTTAAGGGCGTCATCGCGAAACTCGAGTTCGACATTTTCCATCTCGAACAAAGTGGCAAACTGCTTGGTGATGGCATTCTTGGGCTGGGACAGGATCTGCACCAGAGCTGCTTCGTCCAGTTCACCCAAGGTCGCAACCACAGGCAGACGCCCGATAAACTCGGGAATAAGGCCGTATTTGACCAAGTCTTCCGGCTCAACCTGCAGCAGAGTATCGGTAATGGTGGCCTTCTCGGCCTGGCCTTTAACCTGGGCGCCGAAGCCTATACCGCTACCCACATGGGAGCGCTGCTCAATCACCTTCTCAAGGCCTGCAAAGGCACCGCCACAGATGAAGAGTATCTTGGAGGTATCAACCTGCAGGAACTCCTGCTGTGGGTGTTTACGGCCACCCTGAGGAGGTACGGCGGCAACAGTACCTTCAATCAGTTTCAGCAGTGCCTGCTGCACCCCTTCACCGGACACATCCCGGGTGATGGAAGGGTTATCTGACTTACGGCTGATTTTGTCAATCTCATCGATATAGACAATACCACGCTGCGCCTTGTCGACATCATAGTCGCACTTCTGCAGCAGCTTCTGAATGATGTTTTCAACGTCTTCCCCCACATAACCGGCTTCGGTCAATGTGGTGGCATCTGCCATGGTGAAAGGCACATTCAGGAACCGCGCCAGGGTCTCTGCCAGCAAGGTTTTACCACTACCGGTTGGACCGATAAGCAGAATATTACTCTTGCCCAGCTCCACACCATCTTTGGGAGTACTGTTTTTCAGGCGTTTGTAGTGGTTATAAACCGCTACAGACAACACCTTCTTGGCCTGCTCCTGGCCGATAACATAATCATCCAGATGAGCACGCAGTTCGTGGGGAGTTGGCAGCTTGTCCTGATCCCGGTTGGGCGAAATCTCTTTTATCTCTTCGCGAATGATGTCATTACACAACTCGACACATTCATCACATACATACACAGATGGCCCGGCGATCAGCTTGCGAACTTCATGCTGGCTTTTTCCGCAGAAAGAGCAATACAGCAATTTGCCGCTATCACCGTTGCCTTTGTTGTCACCCATTACTCTACCTCTTTTGCAGTCTGCTCTACTGCCATACACTTAAGCGTCTTCAATCTGAGCATAGCCCAGCCAAAAGCAAAAATCAGCCTTAACGTTTGGTCAGAACCGAATCCACCAAACCGTATTCCATGGCCTGAGAAGCGCTCATAAAGTTATCTCGGTCGGTATCCCGCTCGATGATTTCCAGCGGTTGACCAGTATGATCGGCCAACATCTGGTTCAGCTTCTGTTTGATCCCCAGTATCTCTTGGGCGTGGATAGCGATATCCGATGCCTGTCCCTGGAAGCCCCCTAAAGGCTGATGGATCATCACCCGCGAGTTAGGCAGACAGTGACGCTTACCCTTGGCACCACCCGCCAACAGGAAGGCGCCCATACTGGCCGCTTGCCCGATACATACAGTGCTGACATCCGGCTTGATAAACTGCATGGTGTCATAAATAGCCATACCGGCAGTGACAGAGCCGCCTGGTGAGTTGATATAAAGAGAGATCTCTTTATCCGGGTTTTCTGATTCCAAAAACAGCAACTGTGCCACGATCAGATTGGCCATGTGCTCTTCAACCTGACCAACCAGGAAGATCACCCGCTCTTTCAACAGACGTGAATAAATATCGTAAGAGCGTTCTCCTTTGGCAGTTTGCTCAACCACCATAGGAACGAGTGCATTAAGTACTGATTCTGGCGCGTTATGCATCATTAACTTTCCCTAAATAAAAAAACGGCCCGCATGAGGGACCTCATACGAGCCATTATAAATGGCGAACAACCAAGCAAGTCAAGCTTAGGTTATGCGCGGCCGGTAGCCTTGTTCATAAATTCTTCAAAAGCGACATCTTTCTTAGTCACTTTGGCTGATTTCAGAACCGCTTCAACGGCTTGCTCTTCCAGAGCCAGGTTGCGCATGTTCTGCATCAACTCTTCGTTGCCGTTGTAGTATTCGATCACTTCTTTTGGATCTTCGTAGGCAGAAGCCATAGAAGCGATCAACGCCTGTACGCGCTCTTCTTCAGCTTTCAGCTCGTTGGACTTGATCACTTCGCCCAGCAGCAGGCCGACTTTAACGCGGCGCTCGGCTTGTTCAGTGAACAGCTCGGCTGGCAGCTCAGGCATGTTGGCACCTTGGCCACCGAAACGCTGCATGGCCTGGCGACGCAGAACGTTAACTTCACCGTCGATCAGCGCTTTTGGCAGTTCGATTTCGTTGGCAGCCAGCAGGCCGTTCAGCACTTGTTCTTTCACATTGGCTTTCAGAGCTTGTTCCAGCTCACGGCTCATGTTCTTACTGATCTCAGCTTTCAGAGCATCGATGCCACCGTCAGTGATACCGAACAGCTTGGCGAACTCGTCGTTAACTTCAGGCAGGTTGGCACCCTTGACTTCTTTCACTGTGATAGCGAACTTGGCGGCTTTGCCTTTCAGGTTTTCGGCGTGGTACTCCTCAGGGAAAGTCACGTCGATGTTGAACTCTTCACCGGCTTTGTGGCCTTTAACGCCTTCTTCAAAACCAGGGATCATACGACCGCTGCCCAGTTGCAGTTCGAAGTCTTCGGCCTTGCCGCCTTCAAACTCTTCACCGTCAACACTACCCACAAAGTTGATAACGACTTTGTCACCGTCTTCGGCAGCGCGCTCAACCGCTTCGTAAGTCGCGTGTTGCTTGCGCAGGGTTTCGATCATGTTGTCAACGTCTGCTTGTTGTACTTCGGCAACAGGCTGCTCAACTTCGATACCGTCCAGGCCTTTGATTTCAACTTCTGGATAAATTTCAAAGGTCGCGGTGAACTCAAACTTTTCGGCGTCAGTGGCACCTGGGGTAAAGGTAGGAGCACCGGCAGGGTTCAACTTCTCGGCAATGATGGCCTCAATGAAGTTGCGCTGCATTACTTCACCGGTAATGTCTTGGCGAATCGCTTTGCCGTAACGCTTTTCAATCACACTAGCAGGGACTTTACCTGGACGGAAACCTGGGATACGGGCACGCTTGGCTTCGCGTTGCAGGCTGTCTTTAACCAGTTGTTCGATCTGCTCTGCAGGAACAGAGATGGTCAGGCGACGCTCCAGGCCTTGGGTTGTTTCAACAGAAACTTGCATTGTTTTACCTCGAAATGTGTCTAACGTCCTTTGCAATAGCCGATTGTTTCAACTATTCAGGTATTCGTTTCTTGATCTTTAACTTGACTGAAATGCCCATCAGAAGTGAATTCCGGCACCGGTCGCACATTGTTGATTGTTATCAAGACGCAGCATTATATCGACCGTTCTTAGTGGAGTCGAGCCTCAATGCCACAGAAAAGGGCATAAAAAAAGCGACCTAAGGTCGCTTTTTTTATAAAAGAGTGGGGTGACTGATGGGGCTCGAACCCACGACAACTGGAATCACAATCCAGGGCTCTACCAACTGAGCTACAATCACCACCGAAAGTGGTACGCCCGGCAGGATTCGAACCTGCGACCATCCGCTTAGAAGGCGGATGCTCTATCCAACTGAGCTACGGGCGCAGGATCTGCAAATTCGATTTGCATCCTAAGCGGTACTGACAATGCTATCCACACTGCCCTTGAAATCTGGTCGGTGATAGAGGATTCGAACCTCTGACCCTCTGCTCCCAAAGCAGATGCGCTACCAGGCTGCGCTAATCACCGAAAATTTTCTCCAAGCGCGGTTACAACCGGCTTGCCTCGAGAACGGAGCGCATCTTAGCCCCTCACCCAACAAGCGTCAACGATTTTTTTAAGCGCTTTATCTGCTTGGCGAAATTACGTGCTGCTTTGACGAAATTCTGTGTTCTGGAGCAGGTTTGTCCATGACACTCCCAAGCCTCACTGGTAAAATAGCGCCGTTTTCAACATCGCGCCATACAAAGGATATCCTACACCCATGACAGCCCAACTAATAGATGGCAAAGCGATTGCGCAATCCATAAGACAACAGCTAAAGCAAAAAGTCGCTGCACGTCAAGCAGCGGGACAACGTATCCCAGGCTTGGCTGTTATTCTGGTGGGTGCTGATCCTGCCTCTCAGGTTTATGTCGGCAGTAAGCGTAAAGCCTGTGAAGAAGTGGGGTTCATCTCCCGCTCCTATGATCTGCCGGATTCCACCAGTGAAGAAGAACTGCTGGCCCTGATAGATTCACTCAATGAAGATGCCGCCATTGATGGCATTCTGGTGCAGCTGCCGCTGCCGGAACATATTAAAGAATCCAAGGTGATCGAGCGGATCCGTCCCGACAAAGATGTCGACGGTTTCCATCCTTATAATGTCGGCCGTCTGGCTCAACGGATCCCGGTACTGCGCTCCTGCACTCCCATGGGGATCATGACCCTTATCAAGTCTACCGGTATCGATACCTATGGTCTGGATGCGGTTGTGGTTGGCGCCTCCAATATTGTGGGCCGTCCCATGACTCTGGAGCTGCTGCTGGCCGGCTGCACCACCACGACTTGCCACAGATTCACCAAAGATCTCAAGGATAAGGTCAGCCGCGCCGATCTTCTGGTGGTTGCCGTCGGCAAACCCGGCTTTATCCCCGGTAGCTGGATCAAACCAGGTGCCATAGTCATAGATGTGGGCATTAACCGTCTCGACAGCGGCCGTTTGGTGGGCGATGTTGACTTTGATCTTGCCTGTGAGCGCGCCAGCCATATCACCCCGGTTCCCGGTGGCGTGGGCCCTATGACCATAGCCAGCTTGCTGGAAAATACCCTGTTTGCCGCGGAGCAATATCACGACTAAGGGTAGATTGAAACCAACCTCAGTTTGGTTTTCAATTTCAAGCGATAAAAAACGCCGGCTTCAACAGCCGGCGTTTTTGTTTCGATTATTGGCAAAGAAGGATTACTTCTTGCGCCAGCTGGTCCCCTGTGGGCCATCTTCCAGCACCACACCCAGCTCATTCAGCCGGTCACGGGCAACATCTGCAGCAGGCCAATCCTTCTCGGCTCGGGCGCGGTTGCGCTCGGCAATAAGTGCTTCGATTTCAGCTACTTCATCGTCGCTGCCCTCGCCTTTGAAGAAGGCTTCAGGTGTAGAGCTGACAATCCCAAGCACTGCAGCCAGTTGTTTCAGTGACACGCCAAGGGCCGAGGCTGCCGCCATATCCACGCCCTTGAGGCGGTTGATTTCACGCACCATTTCAAACAGCACAGAGTAGGCTTCGGGGGTGTTGAAGTCATCATCCATCGCCGCCTTGAAGCGCTCAACATACTCTTCGGCAGGCGCCGCAGTGACACTCAGGTCAAGGTCTTTGAGCGCTGTGTAAATTCGCTCAAGCGCGGCTCTGGCCTGCTTGAGGTTGTCTTCCGAATAATTTAACTGGCTGCGGTAGTGGCCGGACAACAGGAAGTAGCGCACGGTTTCGGCATCATAATGCGCCAACACATCGCGAATGGTGAAGAAGTTACCCAGCGACTTGGACATCTTCTCTTTGTCGACCATCACCATGCCGGTATGCATCCAGTAGTTCACATAAGGCGTGTCGTGGGCGCAGCAAGACTGGGCGATTTCATTTTCATGATGCGGAAACTGCAGATCGCTGCCGCCGCCATGGATATCGAAATGCAATCCCAGGTGTTTGCTGTTCATGGCAGAGCACTCAATGTGCCAACCGGGACGCCCCGGGCCCCAAGGTGAATCCCAGGTAGGTTCGCCAGGCTTGGACATCTTCCACAGCACAAAGTCCATGGGATCGCGCTTGTGCTCGTCCACTTCGACCCGGGCTCCGGCCTGCAACTGCTCCAGGTTCTGCCCGGAAAGCTTGCCGTATTCAGGGAAAGAGGCGACGCTAAACAACACATCGCCATCATCGGCCACATAGGCATGACCACGGGCGATCAGCGCCTCAACCATTTCGATAATCTCGCCAATATGCAGAGTCGCCCTTGGTTCCATATCGGGGCGCAGCATGTTCAGGGCATCAAAGTCTTGGTGCATCTGGCCGATGAGACGCTCGGTGAGACTATCGCAGCTCTCGCCATTTTCATTGGCGCGCTTGATGATTTTGTCATCCACGTCTGTGATGTTGCGCAGGAAGTTAACCTGGTACCCCGCGTAACGCAGGTAGCGCACTATCATGTCAAAGGAAACAAAGGTCCGGCCATGACCGATATGACACAAGTCGTATATGGTGACACCACACACATACATACCCACTTTACCTGGGTTAATCGGTTGAAATTCCTCTTTTTGGCGGCTCAGACTGTTGTATATCTTCAACATCGACTTTCTCTTCAGCAATATAGGATTAGTGGGTAAAACGAATCTGGCAGTTTAGCATTGCCAAAAGCTCTTGAATACTGCCCTTTATAGCCGGAGTCGGATAAGTTAGAATCCGCCAACAAAATTTATCCTGAGGATCCGATCATGATTACACTGCACACCAACCACGGCGACATCAAACTGGCGCTGGATAGTGAAAAAGCCCCTCTGACTGTGGCCAACTTTATTAAGTACGCCCAGGAAGGCTTCTATGACGGTACTATCTTCCACCGCGTTATCGATGGCTTTATGGTTCAGGGTGGCGGCTTTACCGAACAGATGTCACAAAAACCCACCAATTCCCCAGTGCGTAACGAAGCCAACAACGGCCTGTCAAACAAGACAGGTACCATAGCCATGGCCCGCACTTCCGATCCTCATTCCGCCACGGCGCAGTTCTTTATCAACGTCAACGACAACACCTTCCTGGATTTCAAAAACGAATCCATCCAAGGCTGGGGTTACTGTGTATTCGGTGAAGTGGTTGAAGGTATGGACGTGGTCAATGCCATCAAAGGCGTGAGCACGGGCAACCACGGCATGCATCAGGACGTGCCTCTGGAAGCCGTGATCATCGAGAAAGTGACCATAGCAGACTGATAACTTCTGAATGCGCACTCTCTTTATCGGCGATCTGCACCTCAGTGCCGATCGCCAAGATATCCTCAACGCCTTCTATCAATTTCTCGATACCGGTCTTGAACAGGTCGATGCTCTCTATATCTTGGGGGATCTGTTTGAGGTTTGGGTCAGCGATGATTTGGCCGAGCCCTTTGCCCTGGCGCTGGCCGAGCGGCTCTATGAAGTCAGCCGCACCCTGCCAGTGTACTTTATCCACGGCAACCGCGACTTTATGCTGGGGAAAGAATACGCCGTCAAAGCGGGGATAACCTTACTGCCCGAGGTGTATCGACTCGATCTCTATGGCCACAAGACAGTGCTGCTGCATGGCGACAGCCTCTGCACTCTGGACAAGGCCTACCAGCGTTTTCGCCGTTTTCGCAATATGGCTTTGCCCCGCTGGATATACCGCCATCTGCCGAAGAAGACCCGCAGCAATATTGCCGCCAAGCTCAGGCAAAACAGCCAGATGCAGAATCAGCTGAAAAGCATTGAGATAATGGATGTTGAGCCGAGCGCGGTGGATGAACTGTTTGCCGGCACTGGCGCCGAGTTGATGATCCACGGTCACACCCATAGACCGGATATCCATCAATTGGCGGGTAATAAGCAGCGCTTGGTAGTGGGAGACTGGTATGAACAGGGAAGTGTCTTGAGCATCAGTGCCGACAACATAGCACTGACCAGCCTGCCTTTCATAGAATAAAGCCAGCAGACCCGGCTTTAACTGAACTCATTCGGTTCGAGTTTTATCTGTGTAGCTTGAGTCGGCTCACATTGAACCTAGCCAGCCCTGATAACCTATAAAACCCTTCCAATCCAGCAGTTGCCGACCCTGTCGGCATCTTTATCTATGTAGGCGCAATATCGAGTAGTTTAAAGCGGCGCCCCGCTGTGAAACCTGAATTCATCATCCGGCGCTAGAATAAGCTCGGCTTCCACCTCAGCAAAATAGGCCACTCTGGCGCTGATATCCTCGCCGGCAATCGCCTCGGCCAATGAAAGATAATCCTGATAGTGGCGCGCTTCAGAACGCAGCAGTGAAATATAGAAACGTTTAAGCTCATCATCGAGCCAAGGCGCCAGCTTGGCGAAACGTTCACAGGAGCGGGCCTCGATAAAGGCGCCCACTATGAGTTTATCTACCAGAGTCGCAGGTTCATGGGTGCGAACGTGTTTCATCATCCCCTTGGCATAACGGCCGGCGCGGATGTTGCTGTATGGGATATTGCGCGCCAACATCAGTTCCAGAACCTGTTCAAAGTGGTGGAACTCCTCTTTGATAAGGCGGATCATCTTGGCGATGAGCTCAAAGCCATGGGGGAATCCCGCCCTGGGCGTCAACTCACCAATCAACTCGTTCTTCTTCACCTCTCTGGCCAGAAATGCCGCCATATCCCTGTCGTTGTGATAAACAAACTCTTCGTAAGGCTTGGCCCAGGTTAGCAACTGCTCGCCACTTTGCTTGTCCACCGCATACTTGCGGACCAAAAACATCGCCGTCTGCGCCGCCTTAAGCTCACAATTACAGTGATCTATCAGCAATTCGGCCAGTCTATGCTCCTCTTTGGCAGCTGCTATCCAGCTGTCAGGGGTTTCACAGGCCAGGAATTCTTTTACTGGGGCGAGTAACTGCTGCATTGAGGTCAAGCTTCCACAAGAGTTTTCAAGGCCGCCAAGTCTACCAGCAAGCCAATGCTATGCCCACAGCCTCTCGGAGTACAAACTTGACGGCCCGCTGTTTTTGTTCAATAAATAGACTCAGAGCGGTAAAACGCTCGTCTGCAGTTTGACGAGCAAAAGTCAAAGCGGAATAAGGATAATTATAATGGTATTGAATCACTTAATGGGGTTGTATACTCATCCCAAACAGGAATGGCAAACCATAGAACAAAACCATGAGGCACTTAAAAGCTGTCTCAGTCACCTGCTACTCATTGCGCTCATCCCTTCTGTCTGTAGTTATATCGCCGCCGTGCATATCGGCTGGAACCCAGGTGCCGGCGAACCCTTGTTTCTAACTGCCCAAAGCGGCTTCATCATGTGCGCCGGCATGTATTGCGGCCTGGTATTCGGTGTGTTCGCCCTCGCCTACCTGGCCTACTGGATGGGACAAACTTTTGATGCCCATCCGGACTTTACCCAGTGCCTGGAACTGGCGTCTTATACTGCCACCCCACTGTTTATGGTGGGACTGGCGGCGCTCTATCCAGAGCTTTGGTTTATTATGGTGATAGGACTGATAGGCCTTAGCTACTCTGTATACCTGCTGTATACCGGGGTCCCTATCATAATGAATATTCCCGAGGAAAAAGGCTTTATCTATGCCAGCTCTGTGGTGACTGCAGGTTTGGTGCTCCTGGTCGCTCTGATGGCCAGCAGCGTGATCCTCTGGAGCATGGGACTCGGCCCAATACTGCAATAATAAAAGCAGTCATCAAAACACCAGAGACGAAAAAGGCGCTCCTTGAGCGCCTTTCTTACGTCCAATTCAGCCCTAGCCATATAGCATCCCCCAACGGAACCCAGGATGTGTTGGGTAAGCAGGAGATATCCGTCATGCAGAACTGCTAAGAAGCCTTACATCTGCTCTGTACAAACTTACAGGCCAAGCCCTAGTTCAGTAATTCCTTTGCAAGCGCGTCATGGCCCAAACGGTCAAATAATGTGGCCAACTCAGTTAAATCTATGCTGCTATTCCTTAGGTCTTCAAAAGCTTGAGCAAATGCTTGCTTGAACTTTTGATCCTCAAGATAAGCTTCAATAAACTTCGCCCAAAAATCTTCCGAATTGATAATGCCGGAGTTAAATCTCTCAACGTAAAAGTGTTTAGCCGCATTGGGTGCATTAATGAAGCAATCCAAATACGCCCATGCATAATCACTGTCCGTCGTTAAGTTCACATCCACATTGAGCTTGTTTATAAACCATGAAATTATTTCGGTTTGATCGGAGTTTTCATGATAACAGGAAGTGACACTGGCATTAACCAAGTAGCCAAAGGCAAGATTAAGCTCTTCGTTGGATACTTGAATGTTGGCAATCAAAAACTCAATGGTATCACGACAAATAAAGTTACAGCTCACCTGTAAAACATAACCCCAAGGTATGTCTGCCTCCATATCGAGCATTAATTTGAATAGTTCAACCCTGCCGGGGATTTGGCACATATGATAGAGAGCATCTTCATCGTCGAACTCATAGGATATTCCTTTGTCGAGCGACTTTAAGAAGTTGAGGCACTGGATGGCCGTAGGGGTGATATCAACACCGGCACTCTCGACAACAGCATTAAAAATTAGCTGCTCCATAGGTTCGGTATCTTTAAAATGATTGTAAATTATTTCGACTAGATCAAACCTGTTACTCTCAATTATCGAGGTCAATACCCTAAAGTCCAGATCGTTCCTGATTGATTCTATGTCACCATTATTTATTGCTTCTTCGACTTCATGTGCTTGTTGAATCAACATTTAGATACCTTATATACATCCAAGTTGTTAACGCTTAAATAATCCCTATCACTTCAGCATCTGTTGAAGAATGATTGTGTCTTTACTGATATCAATCGAGAGCAGCTTAACCAGTTATTCAAGGGAAGGTGCGAACGAGTCCCATGGGTGCTCTATATCGGCTCACTGGCCTGGAAACGGTTTAAAGCGCAGAGGGAAATAAGCGGGCTTGTGAAGCCGACGGCTGACTAAGCTTGCGAAAAACAAGTCTAGTCAGCCACAGCTTTACAGAATGGTACTGACTTAAGCGAATGAATCTCTTAATGCCACGGTGCGGTTAAATACCAGCTTATCTGGGCTTGAGTCCTTGCTGTCGGCACAGAAGTAACCTTCACGCTCAAACTGATAGGCCTTCTCGGCCTCCGCTTGCACCAGACCAGCCTCAACCAAACCATGCTTAACCACCAAAGATTCCGGGTTCAGCACTTCGTCCACAGTTTCTGCCGCTGCCGGATTGGCATCGACAAACAGGCGATCATAGAGGCGGAACTCGGCAGGCACAGCGCTGCTGGCTTCGACCCAGTGGATCACGCCCTTGACCTTGCGGCCATCGGCAGGGTTTTTACCCAGAGTCTCAGGGTCATAACTGCAGTAAATGGTGGTGACCTTACCGTCGGCATCCTTGTCACAACGCTCGGCTTTGATCACATAGGCGTTGCGTAGACGCACCTCTTTGCCCATCACCAGACGCTTGTAGTGCTTGTTGGCTTCTTCACGGAAGTCGGCCGCATCGATATAAAGCTCACGGCCAAAGGCCAGCTCACGATTACCCAGCTCTTCCTTGTTGGGATGCACTGGCGCACTGACATGCTCCAACTGCCCTTCAGGATAGTTCTCAATGATCACCTTAACCGGCTCGATAACCGCCATGGCTCTCGGGGCATTGTCGTTGAGCTCTTCACGGATACAGGCTTCGAGCATACCCACTTCCACCAGGTTATCCTGCTTGGTCACGCCGATGCGATCACAGAACTCACGGATGGAGGCCGGGGTGTAACCGCGGCGGCGCAAACCGGCGATAGTCGGCATGCGGGGATCATCCCAGCCATTGACCAACTGACGTACCACCAGCTCGTTGAGCTTACGCTTGGACATCAGGGTATATTCCAGATTCAGGCGTGAAAACTCATACTGACGGGTACGGTTGGGGATCTTGAAATCATCCAGATTATCCAACACCCAGTCATAGAGGCGACGGTTATCCTGAAACTCCAGCGTACAAAGGCTGTGAGTGATATTTTCCAGCGCATCAGAGATACAGTGGGTAAAGTCGTACATGGGATAGATGCACCACTTATCACCCGTCTGATGGTGATGAGCGAATTTGATCCGGTAGATTACCGGGTCGCGCATACACATGAAAGGTGATGCCATATCTATCTTGGCCCGCAGTGAACACTCGCCTTCTTTAAATTCACCGGCGCGCATCTTTTCAAACAGTGCCAGGTTTTCTTCAACGCCGGTGTCACGATAAGGGCTGTTCTTGCCCGGCTCTTTCAAAGTGCCGCGGTACTCGCGCATCTGCTCGCCATTGAGAAAACACACATAAGCCAGACCTTTTTTGATCAGCTCAACGGCATAACCGTAGAGGCTATCAAAGTAGTCTGACGAGTAATGGATATCACCGGCCCACTGGAAGCCCAGCCATTGCACGTCCGCTTTAATGGAATTTACATAGTCAATGTTTTCTTTTTCCGGGTTGGTGTCATCAAAGCGCAGGTTGCACTGGCCCTGATAGTCCCTGGCAATACCGAAATTCAAGCATATAGACTTGGCGTGACCTATGTGCAGGAAGCCATTAGGCTCTGGTGGGAAACGGGTGTGCACATTGGTGTGCTTACCGCTCGCCAAATCTTCATCTATGATATTGCGAATGAAGTTACTTGGACGTACTTCGGTGTCCACATGACTCATGAAATTCCTCTTTGCGAACAATGGCTGTCTAACGAAAAGAGGCATGATCCTACAGATCATGCCCGGTTACAATCCTTCTAGAATAAAAACTGCGGCGCACTTCGTCAAACCCGGCGCCGTGATCAAAAAAGCAGCCAAGATGGCTGCTTTTTATCTGCGACCTTACTCAGTCACTATCTTTATACCCGGAATGATCTCCTGGGTCTTGCGGCCTTTACGCTTCAGCCACATATAGAAACCAATCAGGGCGAAGACAAAGAAGCTTATCCAGGCGGTGGACTGCAATGGATGCTCGGCAAAAGTCGCGCCTTGGTAGACCACAGTGGCACTGCCGTAAGCCAGTGCAAAGGTCCAGGTAGCGGCAAAGGTAGCCCAGCGACTGCCAAACTCATTCACCAGTGCACCCATGGCGGCCACACAAGGGGTGTAGAGCAGAATAAACAGCAGATAGGAGAAGGCAGCCAATTGTCCGCTGAATCCTGCCTGCAGTGCACCGAATGTGGACTGATCAACCCCCTGCTCTTCGGCAGCCAGCGTCTTATCCTCAACATGGCCCACAGACAGCTTGAGCGGATCTTCCATCACTATGCCGAACAGGTTGGCCGGAATGGTCGCCAGCGCCTCGGAGAAGCTGTCCATCAATGGAGTAAGCTCGCCATCACCGCCATCAGCCGTGCTATACAGGCTATTGAGCGTACCCACCACCGCTTCTTTGGCGAAGATACCCGTTACTATCCCAACAGTGGCCGGCCAGTTGTCTTCCTCTATCCCCATGGGTGAAAACACCGGAGTGATCTTCTGACTGGCAACACTGAGCAGAGACTCCTGACTGTCTTCATGGCCAAAACTACCATCGACCCCTATGGCATTGATAAAGTTGAGCAGAGTCACTACAACCACAATTGTCTTGCCGGCACCGAGAATAAAGCTCTTGGTACGCTTACCTGTACGGGAAGCCACCGCTTTGAGCTTGGGCAGTTCATAGCTTGGCAGCTCCATCACTACGGCACTGCTGTTACCGGGCAGCAAGGTCTTGCGCAGCAGCAGGCCTGTGCCTATCGCAGCCAAAATACCGATAAGGTAGAGACCGAACACCAGATTCTGACCTGAATCAGGGAAAAAGGCCGCCGCAAACAAGGCGTATACCGGCAATCTGGCACCGCAGGACATAAAGGGCGCCATCATACCCGTGACAATACGTTCACGCTCACTGCCCAGTGTGCGGGTCGCCATGATGGCAGGCACAGAGCAGCCAAAACCGACAATCATGGGTACGAAGGCCTTGCCGGGCAAGCCGATACGGCGCATCAGGCCGTCAACCACAAAGGCGGCACGGGCCATATAGCCAGAGCCTTCCAGCACAGATAAAGCCAAAAACAGCGCCGCGATAACCGGAATAAAGGTCGATACCGTCTGAATACCCTGACCTATACCACCGGCCAGCAGAGTCACCAACCAGGCAGGAGCTCCTATATTGGTCAGCAAAGCCCCGAAATGATCGACAAACAGCGCGCCGGCACTGATATCGAAGAAGTCGATAAAGGCACTGCCCACGTTGATGGCAAACATGAACATCAGGTACATCACCAGCAAAAATACCGGAATACCCAACACAGGATGCAATACCAACTTATCGAGCCTGTCACTCAAGGTCAGCTGGCCGTCGGCATTGACCGACCCCTTGTATACACGCTCAACAAAGTCAAAACGTGTGGTGGCCACCATGATCTCTATGTCTTTGCCTTCCAGTGCCAGTTTATCCGTCACTCTGGAGACCTGTTCATCGAGCAAATTGTTCTGGCAAGAACCACAGCCCAAGCCATTGGCCAACATGGCCAGCGCCCGGCCCCGGCTTAATTGACTGTCGCTGCCCATAATGGCTGTGACACCGGTTTCAATGGTGGCGTCATATTGCAGCATCAAAGGCGACTCTGAAACCCGCCCTTCCAGCAGCTCTATCACCTGTTCCTTGACCCGCTCGACGTCTTTGGCTTCTCTTGAAGTCACGCCTATTACGGGGCAACCCAGCTCTCGACTCATGGCTTGGGTATCGACCCGAATGCCGCGCTTGACCGCCGCATCCATTTTGTTGAGCACCACAACCATGGGAATACCCAGCTCACGCAGTTGCACTGTCAGATACAGGTGACGTTCGATATTGGTGGCATCCACCAAGTTGATAATGCCATCTACTTTCTGGTTGGCCAGATACTGCTGGGCAATCTGCTCATCCAGCGAGCAATCACAGTTGCTACCGGCGGGAAGAAGATCGTAAATGCCGGGTAAATCGGTTAGAAAGACATCATCGCCATTAAGCGAAAAGTGGCCGGTCTTCTTCTCGACTGTCACCCCGGACCAGTTACCTACCTGTTGATTGGCACCTGTCAGGGCGTTGAACAATGTCGACTTACCGGCATTGGGATTACCGACAGTGACACAATGGAACTGCTTAGTCATTGGCCTTTTCCACCTCTATAATCTGTGCCAGATCCTGACGCATGCACAACTTGCTGCCGCGAATGTCCAATTCCAACCCGGATCCCATGGGAGCACGGCGGATCAAAGAAAAACAGGTATTGGGGGTGATCCCCATGGACAGGAGCTTGCGTTTGACCACTGCAGGCAGATCCAGATGGCCAACTTCGGAAATCATGGCGCGATCACCGGGTTTCAATTCACTTAACTTCATTGCCTCTACCACTGAAAACAGCATGCAAGCATGCGGGTAATGATTCGATTCTACCTGAAACAGTCAAATAAGAACTTTATCTGGATCAAGCTTTTCAACTGGTAACGATAATAGTTTTCAATTGTGTTGGCTATTATGGGACAAAAGCTAGCTGGAATAAACCGTTTAACTGCAAATAAAAGTAACTGAACCGCGGCTTTTTCTGCGGCGGATCCCAAATTCGAACAAAGACACACCATACCCAAAACGAGGCATGGATCACACTTTGTTGTTTTCTTTTTTAAATCAGCCTTCTTTACCCATAAGCATCATCAAAAAGTTATCGCTTTGTCACTTTTTTGCTCTATTCTTTAACATTAGCAATTCGGTAAATTACTGATGCATGCCTAATAACTATAAATCGGCAATGAACGCGCTCAGGATGGAATGATGAAAATGGATAACTCGAGTAAACCAAGCCTTTGGGGGTTGGGTTGCGCTCTCCCCTTATTGTTATTGTTGGCCTTCCCGGCCAAAGCTACCCCGTGGGACAACCAGGATCCGGCCGAAGTTGAAGCCACACTGGACAAGAAATTTGCCGAAGGCAAATACTCCCCCAAGGGTGCTGACAGCTGCCTGATGTGTCACAAAAAGAACCAGAAGGTAATGGCGCTTTTTGATGGTGTCCACGGCAATCCCAACCTCTCTCAATCTCCTATGGCCGATCTGCAATGCGAAGCCTGCCACGGCCCGATGGGGAAACACAACCGCGGCGGCAAGGAACCGATGATCACCTTTGGTGCCGACTCGCCGGTTCCGGCCGACAAGCAAAACAGCGTCTGCCTCAGTTGCCACCAGGATGAGCAGCGTCTGGGCTGGAGTGCCAGCCACCACGACACGGCTGGAGTTGCCTGTGCCAGTTGTCACCAGGTGCATACAGGCCAGGATCCCATCCAGAGCCGTGAAACCGAAGTCGCCGTTTGCAGCAGCTGTCACTCAGAGCAACGTGCCGACATTCACAAACGTTCCGCGCACCCGATACGCACAGAGCAAATGGTCTGCAGCGACTGCCACAATCCTCACGGCAGTCTGGGGGACGCCAGCCTGAAGCAGATGACGGTCAACGAAAACTGTTACAGCTGCCACGCCGAAAAGCGCGGGCCCAAGCTGTGGGAACACGCCCCGGTTACAGACAACTGCGCCAACTGTCACAACCCTCATGGCAGCGTCAACGAAGCTATGCTGTTGGCCAAACCGCCTCAGTTGTGTCAGCAATGCCATGCTTCCGACGGCCATGCAGCCAGAGCCTACTTCCCGGCCAATGAGCAAACCGGCTTGATGCCCAACGCCTATAACGCCGGCAACTCCTGTCTGAACTGCCACACCCAGGTGCATGGTTCCAACCATCCATCCGGCAAACTCTTGCAGCGATAAGGAGCTGAGTATGGTTATCGAGAAACAGACACAGATGAAACTATCACTGCTGGCGCTCACCATAGCCTGTGCACTGCAGCCGGCCTGGGCCGGTGGCTATTCGCTGCAACAGGCCAATCGCGCCGAGCTCAAGCAAGACAAGTGGAGTTGCGGCCAGTGCAAGTTGCCACAGGAAAGCCGCGGCACGCTCGAAGCCGGTGTGGCCTACAACGATGGCGACAATGCGGTGTTTGCCAATAGTAGTGGCACAGATGCCGATGGCGCCACGGGGCACCTTGGCGGCGATGTCGTCTTTTATGGTGAACAGGGTTACCGTACCCACATTGAAGCCGACAAACTGGGCTATGACACCGGCAGTGCCAGCCTGAGTACCGGAAGACCCGGCCAATTTGATATCCGTCTGGGTTATCGCGCCTTGGCCAACTTCGGCCCGGACAATGGCATGAGCCCCTATATCAATCAGGACAACAGACTGATGTTGCCGGACAACTGGCAAGCGGCTGCCCTCACCTCGCAAATGCCGGGACTTGATGACAGCCTGACAAGCCAGCGACTGGAAATGAAGCGGGATCGCTTCACCCTGGATGCCCATTACCTGGGAAGCTTTTATAAGGCGGGGCTCAATTACCGTCACGAGCAACGCGATGGCACCCGCCAAACCAACGGCAACTTTCTTACCAACTCCATGGCATTGGCCACCCGGGTGGATGACAGTACTGACGAGCTGGAAGCCAAACTCTATTTCAAAGGAAAGGGCTGGCTGGCCGGCTTCAATTCGACCCTGAGCCAATACAGCAACGACTATCAGGCACTCTATTGGGAAAACGCCTTCTTTCCCACATTCGGCGCCGCCTATAATGGCCAACTTGCCGACAATCCGGATAACAAGGCGCTGAGGGTCGGTGCCGATCTGCAGTTATCCGAGGCCGGACATCAAATATTGATGCACACGGCATTCACTCGCATGTCTCAGGATCAGGCGCTGTTACCGGCCACCATCAATGGTCCTTCACCCCAGTTGCCCGCAACCGATGGCGACATGCAGGTTGACGTGCTGGAACTCAAACTCAAGTATGCCGCCCGCCTCAGCAGAGGCTTGTCGGTTCGCGCCGGCTATGACTATCGCGACCGGGAAAACAAGACACAACTTAAAGAGTGGCCACAGGTGAGCAGTGACAGCTGGCACCAGGGCAGCGCCACGCCCGCGGCCTATGACCACACCCGCCAAAGAGCCGATATCGCCTTCAACTACCGTTTTACCCGCGCCCTGTCTCTTGACGCAGGTTACGAGTATGAACACCACAGCTATAGCGATCTGGCGCGCGAATCCCTGTTCCAATCCAGCGTGTTTGCCAAGCTGAACCTGCGTGCCAGCCGCGACTGGCAGTTGTGGTTCAAAGGTGAACTCAGTGAGCGCAGTGGCGGCAGTTATCAGGCATCCGAGCTGAGCCAAAGCCCCAATAATCCCTGGATGCGTCAGTATTGGTTGGCAGATCGCAAGCAAACCCTGTTGCGACTGCAAAACGATTACCGCTTCAGCGATGCCCTGTCGTTCAGCCTGGCGCTGAATCACAAGCAGCAAGACTATGATGAGACGCTTATCGGCCTGGATGAAGTCAGCAGTTGGGGCTATGGCCTCAGTGGCAACTATCAATTCTCAGCCCAGTTTGGCCTCAATGCCTGGCTCAATCAGGACTGGCAGGATACAGATCAAACCGGCTCAGCTTCTTTCGGCCCCAGCGGTTGGTACAGCCGTGCCAGCGACAGCAGCACTGTCGCCGGCTTCGGCATCTACTATAACGAGTTGCTGGATAAACAACTGGATCTGGGCTTCGACTGGCAATACTCAAAAGGCGAAAGCGACACAGATGTCAGCCAGGGGCTCACTCTGGATTACGGCGACTATTATTCACGCCGTCATACCTTCAACGCCTTTGCCAAGTATCACTTCAGCGACAAGATGGCATTGAGGCTGGATTGGTTGTTTGAACACTATCAGGACAGTGACTGGCTCAATCAGGGATTAACCCCGGATAGCATCCCCAACGTACTCAGCTTTGGAGATCTTGGCCAGGACTATAACGCCCACTATCTGGGGCTGACACTGAGTTACTCCCTATAAGAGCAAGAGGCGAAGAGCGATGTCAAAGGAATACACCCCAAAAACTCCCCTGTTTTACCTAGGCGCGCCCCTGCTGACCGCCATGTTGGCTCTCTCAGGTTGCGGTGGTGATGATGGCAACCCGGGAACCCCTGGCGAACCGGGCGGCGAGCCGGCGATGAATATCAGTAAGCTCAATATTGAGGTCAAGGAAACGGCTCTCGAAGAGGGCATTACCCGGGTAGATTACCGGGTCACCAATCAGGATGACGAGCCGGTAGTCGGTATCCCCTCCGGGCGCTTCATTGCCGCGCAGTTGTTGCCGGAAGGCAGCAGTGGGGCCGGGAACAGCAGTGAGTGGCAGTATTTCACCGCCGAGACCTGCTCCAGCAGCTGCCCTGGCACCTATGTTGACCATAAAAATGGCAACTACTCCTACAGTTTCAGTGCCCCTTTCGACGGGATGAATGAAATAGCTGAAATCGCCGGAGCCACTCACAGAGTAGTGATCAAACTCGGTGGTGATACCTTGGCCGATGGCACCGCATTGCCGGTAACCAATGACCATTACGACTGGCAGCCCCCTGGTGGTGCTCCGGCCTACAGCCGGAATATCGCTTCCATCGACACCTGTAACAGCTGTCACAATGACCTGGCGTTTCACGGCGGCAACTATAACCAGGTGGAAACCTGTGTTACCTGCCACAATGCCACTCGGGTCAGCAATCCGGAAAACATCTTCCCGCAAATGATCCACGCCAAACATCTGGCCGGATTCCCCAAACCCTTGTCCGACTGTCAGACCTGTCATAAAGAGGATGAAACCCTCAGCGAACAGCACAACTGGTTCCGGGTGCCAACCATGGAGTCCTGTGGCAGTTGTCATAACAATATCGACTTCATCAAAGGCGAAGGTCATCCGGCGCAAGCGGATAACAGCAATTGTGTCGCTTGCCACAATCCGGATTGGACCCGCGAAGTACATACCAATCAGGAGAACATGGCGGCCCTCGAGCAATTCAAGGCCGAGGTCACCAACGCCAGTGTCAGCGGCAGCAGTTTGAGCTTCTCGCTCAAGCTGAGTAACCCGCAGACAGGTGCAGCCTACAACGACAGCGCCGACAAGCAGGTGTTTGTCAACGATCTCAGGGTCTACGCCAACTGGGGCACCAGCTTTGATTACGCCACCCGCTCTGCCCGCTCAATTAGGGTGCATGAAGTGGTACCGCTGTCCGGCAGTGATGGTACCTATCAGTATCAGTTGGATGGACTGACCATTCCCGCCGGCAGTGAAGCCGATGCCGGTACCCTGGCGATTCAGGGCCGAGTCTGTGCCAGCCAAGGCATGCTGGTCGACTGCAGTGACAGCACCGCCAGTGTGCTGGTTATCAAGTCGAGCCATCAGTCATTCAACGCAGGCAGCCTCACCACGGTCGGACGGCGCCAGGTGGTCAGCAACGAAACCTGCGGCAGTTGCCATGGCGATCAACAGTTGAACTTCCACGGCTCTCGCAACGATTTGGCCGGCCAGTGCCAACTGTGCCACAACCCCAATATGCAGGCCGACGCCACTGCTGCCAATCCATCAGCGAGCAGCGCCGACTTCAAGCAGTTGATCCATGCGCTGCACTCGGCCAATTTTGAAGGGTTCGAGACGCTGCAATTCCCGGGGAACATAGGCAACTGTGCTCACTGCCACAGCAAAGATGAAAATGGCGTGCTGAGTATGGCACTGCCACTCAGTCCGGCGGTGCAACCCTTGAGTCTGGATGATGGCAGCTTCACCAGCCCCACGGCGGCAGTCTGCAGTAACTGCCACCAGAGCGATAGTGCCCGCAACCATATGACGCAACAGGGAGCCGTGTTCCAAGGCACCGAAGCGGATGCCAAGGCAGGAACAGAAAGCTGCGCCACCTGTCATGGTCAGGGCGGCATGGCCGATGTCACCAAGGTGCATCCTATCGCCCAGTAACAACAATAAGCCGCCCTTTAAGGGCGGCAATTACAGGAACGGGCCGGTCTTCAAAAGCTGGCTCAGTCGTGCAATCAAAGCAATGCAGGGAAATAATGATGAAAAGCTCAAGACTGGTTAAAGGGCATACCCGCCTGGCATTGGCCACTCTGATGTCGCTGACGCTCATGGCATGTGGCAGTGACGGTAAGGATGGCGAAGACGGCAAGGACGGCGTGATCGGAGTGAATATCGATGCCACTCCCACACTCAAGGTCAAGTTTACCGACGCCAAAGTGGAAGCAGGCAAGGTCACGGTCGACTTTATGTTGACCAATGCCAATGGTGTGGCTGTGCTGGGTCTGAACAAAGATTATGACCTCAGATTTGGTATCGCTCAGCTGACCCATGTGACCGAAACCATAGGTGAAGGAGAGGAAGCCAGAGAAGCCGATTGGGGATTCCAATGGCAAGCCTATATCAATAGCCTCAAACAACCGACAACGGTTCCCGACGGGGTGGATAACCTTAATCCGTCACCCCAGTATCAGGCCGGAGTCGAAGCCGCCAGCGCCTGCGAAACCTGTCTGGTGGACAATGGCGATGGCAGCTATAGCTATAGTTATCAGGTCAATATTGCCGAAGTCACAGAGCCGCTGGCCATAGCTTATGATGCCGATGCCACTCAAAGGGCCACACTGGAGCTGAAACTCCCCCAAGTTACCGCCAATGCCCATTATGATTGGCAACCCTCCAGCGGCAATACAGAAGGTATCCAGACCCGCAATGTGGTCACCATTGATGCCTGTTACACTTGTCACCAACCGGACAGCCTGGAGCTGCACGGCGGACGTCGAATAGCGCTGGAAAACTGCGCTTCCTGCCATACTGCGACTTCTGGAGATCCTGAGTCGGGTAACAGTGTGGAGTTCACCTATCTGATCCACGCCATTCACCGCGGCGCAGAACGGCATACCTATGATGCCGACGGCAATGAAGTGCCGGCGCCATACAAGATTGTCGGTTATGGCGGCAGCGTCCACGACTATGGTGTGGTCGGCTTCCCTCGTAAGCCAGCTTCAGACTGTAGCGTCTGTCACCAGGAAGGCAGTGGTGCTCCCGCCAATGCGGATCTGTTTAAGGCAGAGAAGAGCAATACCGCCTGTGTCGCCTGTCACACGGAAAAGCCTTCATCCCACCACTCCAGCACCGACTGTATGGCTTGCCACAACACTGACAATACCTATCACGGTACCGGCAGCGCAGCCAAGCGCCACGGTGATGTAATGCAAGCCTACACTCTGGCAGCCGAACTGAGCGTCAAGGTGTTGGAGGTCAGCAGCAACGCCGGCAAGATGACCTTTAAAGTGCAGGTGCTGGATAAAGACGGTAACGCCATGGATCAAAGCTTTATCGATCAGGGCAGCCGTATGATAGTCGGCTGGGATGTAGACAAGGACTACCCTGCCTATAACGAAGCCTCCTACAGCCAGCGCCGTATTCGTCTCAGTGAAGGAAGTTTTGACACCACCAGCAAGAGCTATACGCTGACTCCGGCGTTTGATATGCCGGCAAGTCCGGATGGCAAGAGCTTTGAAATCTGGTCGGCACTGGAAGCCTGCTTCAATAACGGCGGTTATGGTGTTGCCGATATTCAATTGACAGACTGCGCAACCGATGGTGTTCGCTCTGTGGCTATCCAGCAGGAGCCCTACCGCTTTGTCTGGGGTAACAATGGCGTCGACAGCGGTATGGATGCAGTGGCCCGCCGCGCCATCATAGATCCGACCAAGTGCCAAAGTTGTCATGGCAAGGAGATCCATCACTATGACAATGGCGTCAACTGCCAGACCTGCCATACACCGGATAAGACACTGCGTAATGACGCCGATTATCCCGGTGGCAAGATCCCCTCAAGCTTTGCCTGGAAGGCACACGAGCGTGAAGGCCACTTCCTCAAGTATGCAGGGCTCCAGTCCGGCACTGTGCTGAAAACCGATTGTGCCACCTGTCATGCCGAGTCTTCCGGCAGCGTCACAGGTATCACTCTGGGTCGTTCACCGGATCGTGTCTGGCGCTATGGTGACATCAGCAATAGCGGCGCGGATATCTGGGTATCCTCAGATGCAGGCTCCTGCTTGAGCTGCCACCAACAGTACCTCAGCGATGCGGCCAAATCGCATATTCAAGCCAACGGCGGTATTCTGGATGGCATGGATGAGACCGATGTCCGTAATCGTGCCAAAGAGGCCTGTGCCACCTGTCATACCCCGGCTCAGCTGATGACTGCACACGGCAATTAACTTGCGTTTTGCTACCAAAGGGAGGCATGTGCCTCCCTTTTTTATGCAGCAAAATTCGTTAAAAACTCTTTCAAAAAACACGTTTTTTTGATCAGGATTAACGTTTTTTGATCTAGCCGTATACCCCTAAAGAAATAGTCGGATCTTAATCACATAACCCATCTAAAGTGACTGCTTAATCCCCACCACTTGGGTAGCCTTAGCCTTGGAAAAATAATTCCACACACTTTCCATGGTTAATGAGATTTATTCTTATTTAACCTCTGGTTAGTGATGATTAAAATCACTTGCAGGGAAATATCATGATGAAACGGTTTAATTTCAATGCCGCGACTAAAGCGATGTTGGGTGCCGGTTTGCTGTCTCTGATGCTGGCCGGTTGTGGCAGCGACGGTAAGGATGGTGAGACTGGTAAGCCAGGTCCTGTCGGCACACCCATAAGCAAAGTCAACACGCTGAAATCCAAGATTAATTCAGCATCTGTAGACACCAACGGCTTCCTGACAATCAACTTCAGCTTGTCCGATGCCAACGGCGCCGCCGTCTTTGGTTTGAAAAACACTGACATAGGTGCAGTCTCCTTCGGCCGTGTCGGCAGCGAAGATGAGATTGAAGGCCTGACCAATGTAGAAGGCCAAGCGAGAGAGATCTGGCTGAGCTACTTCAACAAAGACAAAGGTGACGGCTTCTACACAGGTTCTTCCTACTTCCAGGGTAAAAACTGCGAAGACTGTCTGACCGACAATCAGGACGGCACCTATACACTGAAACTGAACAAAGCCATAGATACTCTGGGTAAATACGACTACAAGGCCGACATGGTCAATGGTATTTACCTGGGCATCAAAACAGCCAATGCGGCCAACGTTAACCTGGTTAACAACAGCTTCTTCTACTGGCAGCCCTCTTCCGATACCACTCAGGCCAAACCCAAGCCGGTTATCGCCGATGAAACCTGCCAAAGCTGTCACAGACCCGGTCATGCCGGTGAACTGGCCATGCACGGCGGCAAACACGTCACTCTGGAAAGCTGTACTTTCTGTCACACCGACTACAACAGCTACATGAAGGATGACAAGGACGAAAATGGCCAAGTGATCGGTAGCCATAAATTTGATGGTTCCATCAAGGCCATGGCGCACGAAGTGCACAGCCATGCCTTCTACAACGGCATTTTCCCGCAATCAGCCAGCAACTGTCAGACCTGTCACCAACCAGATGAAAACCTGGCGATGGCCGATGCCTGGAAAGCCGATCTGGATGCTGCAACCTGTCTGAGCTGCCACAACAGCCAGTATGCCGTACCTTCCTGGCACTGGGATGCAGAAAACAACCAGATTAAAGAAGACAAACTGAACTGTGTCTCCTGTCACAGCGATCCTGATGGCCATGGCCGAGGTGCCGAACGCGCCCACTACAGCAACAACGACAGTGCCCAATCTGCCAAGACCAGCGTTACTTTCAACAGCATGACTTATGATGAGGCCAGCAAGACCATTAAGGCCAACATGACTGTCAAGCACGGCGACACCAATGTGACACTGGCGCAGATTGACTCCAGCCCATACTCACACGGCGGAGACACCAGCGCCATCGTCTTCAACGGTGTGGTTAAAGACGATTTCCTGGTTAACTACCAAAAAGTTGGCTATCGCTATTTCAGTGAGGGCGCCGACGGCAGCATAGATGTCACCTTCAGCGATGGCGACTTCAAAGTAGCCGAAGTCATGGGTACGCCAGAGGTTAAAGTGGCCCTGAGCAGCCAGTTGCATGTCTGCTTCGATGGCAAAGGCGCTGTAGCCGACTGTAAGCCAGTCGAAGACGGTGTTATCCCTAACTCCGGTCCTTACGTGCCATCTGACACAGCCTACTTCAATGTGGATGGCAGCAAAGTCGACAAGACGCCAAGGGTTCAACATGCCGAAATGACAGCTTGTCAGCAGTGTCACACCACTGCCATCAAGCATCGTTTCTCCAACGACATCGACGGCTGTGCCTCCTGCCACAACGGTACCCGCGACAAGAAGGGTGACGGCTCATCCAACCTGGCGTACATAGTGCACTCCAAGCACTACCTGTATGACAGCTCTGGCAACGGCTTCTTCAAGAAGACAGACTGTCAGACCTGTCACGGTAAAGACGGCTTCTCACTGAAGAAAATTGCCGCCGATGCCGCGCCGGTTGCCTTCGGCAAGACTGAAGATGGCACAGAACAGACTCTGGTATCACCACAGACTGCCGCCTGCGCCAGCTGTCACCAGCCGCCATACGGCCTGAGTGAAACCACTATCAACCACATAGTGACCAATGGTGGTGTGATAGGTACAGGCCACGGTGTAGCTGCAAGTGATTATGACGCCCAGAAAGGCCAAGAAGCCTGTTCTACCTGTCATACTGATTCCCAGCTGTTGGAAGCTCACTCCAACTGGGGCTTCAGTCACTAAAATTTAACCCTAAAGAGAGGCTTCGGCCTCTCTTTTTTTATCTGCCAAATTGCCAAAATCGAATTAAAAAACAGCGTTTTTTTGATCGAGATTAAGTTTTCCCTACCAGCTCAAATACCTCTTTATAAATAGAAAGATCCAAGTCACACATTAACACCAGTCATGCAGCTTTTCGGCCCTGCTTGAGTTAGCCTTTTCGAGGGAAATCCTATTTCCGGTATCGGGTTAAGGGCCAATTACATAATCAATTTGGTTGAGATGACTCAGCCACTCCCTAAACCAGATACTTCCACTATTGCAGGGAACAAGATGATGAACGCACAAAAAACCAGAATCGCACTGCTGCTGGCAGCCAGTGCAGCTACTCTGGCCTTAGGTGGCTGTGGTGGCGATGATGGCAACGATGGTAATCCAGGTAACCCAGGCGGCGAGCCTGCAGGTGAAATCAAAGAGCTGCATTTCAGCTTTGAGCAAGCTGTTGTCAAAGGCGGTATCCCAACGGTTGAATTTACCGTGACCAACGAAGACGATATGCCTGTAGTTGGCCTGCAGAAGTTCCGCTTTGCCGCCGCTCAGTTGCTGCCGGAAGGTGCAACCGGTGCAGGTAATGCCTCTCAGTGGCAGTATTTCGGCAACGAAGACTGCACTGTTAGCAGCAGCTGCGCAGGTACTTTCGTTGACCACAAAAACGGTAGCTACAGCTACACCTTCAGCAAGACCTTGAATGAGCTGAGTAAAGACACTATCAGCTTCAACCCTGAGCTTGCCCAGCGGGTACTGCTGCGCGCTTACAATACGCCTCTGCCTGACGGCACTCTGATCCCCAACAGCAACGCCTTCGTCGACTTCAGTGCCGACTCTGGAGCCTCCGCGGCTTACAGCCGCAAGCTGGTGAGTACAGATAGCTGTAATACCTGTCACGGTGATTTAGCCAACGTCAAACACGGCGGCGCCTACTCAGATGTTAACTATTGCGCCACTTGCCACACCTCAGGCAAGGTGAAACCAGGCAATGAATTCAACGCCATGATCCATACCAAGCACAAGGATCTGGGCCTGGATGCGCTTAACAGCTGCCAATCCTGTCACAACGACACCAATGTCGAGTTGACGCCCGATTGGGGCAACTGGTCCAAAGTGCCTACAGCTGCAAGTTGCGGTAGCTGCCACAGCAACATAGATTTTGCTGCCGGTCAGGGCCACAGCCAACAAACCGACAACTCCAACTGTATCGCCTGTCACAACAGCAAGTGGACAGAAGAGCTGCACACAGGTGTAACCGGTGACAAACGTGCCGTTATCGCTCAGCGCGGTCTGGCAGCAGAACTGACCGGCAGCGCCGACAACAGTGCGACTCTGACTGTGACCCTGTTGGACAAGGCCGGCAATGCGCTGGATGCCAACAACGAACTGGCCAAGATCAAGCGTCTGGAAACCATCACCAACGTGGGCCCTAACTTCCCTGTCATGGGCTACAACGTCAGCCCAGGAAGCGGTAAAGCCAAGGTCGCCAAAGATCTGGTTAAAGACGGCCAGCTGCAGGACGCCGTGACTCTGGTTGACGGCAAGCTGCAATTCACCGTTCAGGACCTGCCTTTCGGTGCCGGTGATGCCGATACCGCCTTCAGCTTTATCGGTCTGGAAATGTGCAACCAAGGCAGCGAGCTCATCGCCTGTGCCGATGGCGTTGCCACTACCAGCATGAAAGCTCAACTGGCCTTCGGTACCAAATCAGGTGATGCACCTAGTCACCGTCATATCGACTCAGTGAACTTCGCTACCTGTCAGGGCTGTCACAGCGACACCTTCGAACTGCACAAAGGCCACCATGCCGGCTTTGTGATGACAGAGCAGCTGGGCCGCGAAGTAAACGGCAAGCTCACCGTCGGTGTTGATGGTTGTGTGGCCTGTCATACTCCAGATGGTACTTACGCCAGCGGTGCCAACAAAGGCGCATTGGAGATGAAACTGCACAAGACCCACATTGAAAAGGCTCACGGCCTGATCGGTGGCAACTGTTCAGCCTGTCACAACGACCTGAATCTTGATGCCTTCAAGAACAAGGGGGCTCTGGCAACCTCAGCAGGCATGTACACCACGCCTATCACTGCTACCTGTACTTCTTGTCACACTGTCGGTGGCGACTACATGGTACACACCAAGGAGCAACTGGAAGCCTACGGCGCTGTGGTAGATGGTGATTACACCGCTGCCAACCAGGCTGCGCAGCTGGAAACCTGTTTCTACTGCCACAAGCCAACCGCCGCAGATCACACTCAGGTGAAGATGTAATTTGCCCAGGCCGGGGGAGTCCCCTCCCCCGTCTTTCAAGGGTTTGGACAAATTAAGGATGCCTAATATGAGAATCAGCAAAAATATACCAACACTGCTAAGCGCCCTTTTGGCGACGGCAGTGTTATCTTTTGGTGTCACCCATGCGGCGCACGCCGCCAAGTGGGACGCCAAAATGAGCCCGGAAGAAGTGGAAGCTACCTTGGATCAGAAGTTTGCCGAAGGCAGCTACTCTCCCAAGGGTGCCGACTCCTGTCTGATGTGCCACAAGAAGTCAGAAAAAGTCATGGACCTGTTCAAAGGGGTTCACGGCGCCATCGACTCCAGCAAGAGTCCTATGGCCGGACTTCAGTGCGAAGCCTGTCACGGCCCCATGGGCAAACACAACCGTGGCGGTAACGAACCCATGATTACCTTCGGTAAGGGTTCTACCCTGGCGGCCGACAAGCAGAACAGCGTCTGTCTCTCCTGTCACAAGGATGACAAGCGTATGTCCTGGAACGGCGGTCACCACGACAACGCCGATGTTGCCTGTGCTTCTTGCCACAGCGTGCATACCGCCAAGGACCCTGTGCTCTCCAAGAACACTGAGATGGAAGTATGTACCAGCTGCCACACCAAGCAAAAGGCTGACATGAACAAGCGTTCCAGCCACCCGCTGAAGTGGGCACAGATGGTGTGCAGCGACTGTCACAACCCTCACGGCAGCACGACCGATGCCGATCTGAACAAGGCGTCAGTCAATGACACTTGTTACAGCTGCCATGCGGAGAAGCGCGGCCCAAAACTCTGGGAGCATGCACCCGTCACTGAGAATTGTGTCACTTGCCACAATCCCCACGGCAGTGTCAACGATGGCATGCTTAAGACCCGCGCTCCGCAACTGTGCCAACAGTGTCACGCCAGCGACGGCCACGCCAGCCGTGCTTATCTGGGTAACACAGGCATGGGTTCTCAGGTCAACGACAACGCCTTTACCGGTGGTCGCAGCTGTCTGAACTGTCACAGCCAGATCCATGGTTCAAACCATCCATCCGGCAAGTTGTTCCAACGCTAAGGAGGCGGGAAGATGAAATTCAAACTTAATTTGATCACCCTGGCTCTGCTGGCTCCTGCCAGTCTGGCGATGGCCGCCGACGGTTATGACCTGGCCAATGCCAATACCGAAAAGGTCAAGTTTTCGGCCTGGAGCTGTAAGGGTTGCGTCAGTGAAACCGGTGTATCCGGTACTATTGGTGCCGGAGTTGGCTATAACGACTCTGACGATATCCGCTCTGCCAACGCCTTTGCCGCCGAAGATGACTTTGCCGGCAAGGTGGATGCAGACCTGAACTATCGCGGTGAAAACGGCTATCGAGCCAGTATCGAAGCCGATAACCTGGGTATGGAAAACGGCCGGGTCGATATCAATGCCGGTAAACTCGGACAGTACAATATCAACCTGAACTACCGTCAGATCCACACCTATAAGACTGACTCTGCCATGAGTCCTTACCTGGGAATTGGCAGCGGCAACCTGACACTGCCGGCCAACTGGCAGACAGCCGGTGGCAGCAACGAGATGCCCATGCTGTATGACAGCCTGAGCCCACTGGAGCTGTCGCTCAAGCGCAAGCGCACAGGCCTGGGTCTTGAATATCAGGGTGAAGAGCTGTGGAGCACCTATGTCACCTATATGCGCGAAGAAAAAACCGGCCTGAAAACTGCGTCCGGCAGCTTCTTCAACCAGTCAATGATGCTGGCCGAGCCTGTGGACTACACCACAGATACCGTCGAGGCCGGGATTAAACTCAAGGGTGACAACTGGTTTACCGCACTCAACTACAATGGTTCATTCTTCAAGAATGATATCCAGACCTTGAGATTCGACAACGCTTTCAACCCAACCTTTGGTGCCCAAAGAGTGGGCTATATGAGCCTGGATCCGGATAACGAGTCTCACACTGTGACCTTGAGCGGCCAATTTGCCCAGAAAGGCGCCGTGGTCAGCGGCCGTTTGTTCGCCGGACAGATGACCCAGGATGAGGCCTTTATCACCTCGGGTTACGGCTATCAATTGCCGCAGGAATCCCTGGACGGCAAAGTCGATATCCTGGGGATGAACCTCAAGGCTGTCAAACGCGCCACCCGCAATCTGCGGATCAGCGGCAGTTATGATTACTACGACAGGGACAACCAAACCCAGATCCAGGAATGGACCCAGATCAGTATTAATAACGTCAGTGGTCGTGTGGCCTACAACACCCCTTATGACAACACCAGTCACAAGGCCAAGTTGGCCATGGATTACCGGATTGCCAACGGCATGAAGTTGGACGCAGGTTATGACTACCGTCGTGATGAACGCAGCTATCAGGACAGGGAAATCACCGACGAGAACAGCGTTTGGGCCCGTTTCAGTCTCAACAGCTTTGAACACTGGAATATGTGGATCAAGGGCAGCTATGGCAAGCGCGATGGCTCAGAGTACGAAGCATCTGAATGGACCTCTTCCGAGTCCAACAAGTTGCTGCGCAAATACAATCTGGCCGACCGCAAGCGCACTCAGGTTGAAGCCAGGGTGACTCACAGCCCTATCGACACCCTGACCCTGGATTTCGGTGCCCGCTATGCGCTGGATGACTACAACAACACGGTTATCGGTTTGACAGAATCCAAAGACCTCAGCTATGACGCCAGCATCAGCTATTTGCTGACAGACGATCTCAGCCTGAGCGCCTTCTACAACCATCAGACCATAGACTCAGATCAGGCCGGCAGCAGCAACTTCAGCACTGTCACCTGGACAGGAACCGTGGAAGACAAGGTGGATGTCATAGGTGCCGGTTTGGCCTACGACAACCTGCTGGAGAAGAAACTGCGTCTGGGGCTGGATTACACCTACTCTGACTCGGACTCCAGCACTCAGGTACGCCAAGGCATCACAGGCGACTATGGCGATTACTATGCCAAAGTGCACAACGTCAACCTCTATGCCCAGTATCAGGCTACTGAGAAAATGGCGCTGCGTCTTGACTACAAGATGGAGAAATACGAGGACAACGACGCAGGTAACGATATCGCCCCGGATGGTATCTGGAACCTGGTCAGCTTTGGTGACAACAGCCATGACTACACGGCTCACCTGATCATGCTGAGCGTCAACTACCGTCTGTAATTCTCGCTCTTAGCTCCCAAAAGCCCGCTTTTCGCGGGCTTTTTTATCTCTTCCCGCCTTCACCTCAAACCAACAAGCATTCGGTAAAATTCCTCTTGCCAGCGGCCCTTTTTGCAGCTTACACTGCAAAACGCTACATTTTTGTAACAAATATAACAATTAAGACTATATGACCTGAGGACAAAGGCATGAGAATCACTCATACACTACAAGGAATAGCCTTGCTCGCGGCCCTTTCCAGTACCAGCGTGCTGGCCGATGGCATTCGTGCCAGCCTGGAGATGAGCCAGCAGAGCTATAAGGCCAGTGATAACGTGTTGGTCACTGTGACCCTAACCAATGACGCCAACCAGCCGGTAAAACTGCTCAAGTGGTACACAGCCGCTGATGGAATGGAAGAATCCCTGTTCAAAGTCAATGCCGATGGCCTTGACCGTCACTATCTGGGCGCCCATTTCAAACGCCCGGCGCCCGGCAAACAGGACTATATCAAGCTCAAATCCGGTGAGAGTGTGTCCTATCAGGTAGAGTTGTCCTCACTTTACGACATGAGCAGCAGCGGCAACTACGAGATAAGCTATGATGTCAGTTCTTTGCAACTCTTCTCCCCCAACCCGGGCCAACAAAAGAAGCTGGCCCGCTTAGGGATAGAAGGGATACATTCAGATCCGGTCAGCTTCTATGTGGAAGGCCGTGAATTCAAGTCCGGCGCCAACAAGGGTAAACCCGGCAGTGGCGATGGCGGCACGGCGCCCGACGGTATCAGCTTTACCGGCCGTTGCAGCAATTCCCAACAGAGCGATATTCTGGCGGGGCTGGACGCCGCCCGCGCCATGGCGGCAGACAGCAAGCAATACCTCGCGAGCAACAACAACCCCTCAAGCTCGGTGCGTTATGCCACCTGGTTTGGCAGTTACAACAGCAGCCGCTGGAATAGCGTCAGCAGCAACTTCAGTGCCATAGACTCGGCCTTGAACAATCAGCCACTGACCTTCGATTGCAGCTGCAAGAAGAGCTATTACGCCTACGTTTACCCGACTCAACCCTACAAGATCTACATGTGTAACGCCTTCTGGAGCGCACCGGTATCGGGCACCGACTCCAAGGGCGGCACCATAGTCCATGAAATGAGTCACTTCAATGTGGTGGCGGGAACCGATGACATTGTGTACGGCCAAAGTGGCGCCAAATCGCTGGCCCTGAGTAATCCTGCCCAGGCGATTCAAAATGCCGACAGCCACGAATACTTTGCTGAAAACACCCCCTTTCAAAACTAAGGAAGCTTCAGCAGATTAATTTACCTTTCGTGGGCCGGCTCCCCCGGCCCACCTCCCTGTTACCTTGTGAGCTTGGGCGGACGGAACTGCCCCTTTTTTCCTCATAGTCTCAGAGCCATCCCATAACGGCCATCAAGAACTTGCAAGCCTTTCGCCTTTAAGCCAATGTAAGGCGCAGCCTTTATGATGAGAATCTATTGATGAAGTTGAAATATCCTTGTGCCTTGGTCGCCCTTTTTCCGCTATCGGCCATGGCCGCACAACCCGACGGTTTAATGGCCGGGGTGTTTACCATACTGGTGCTGGGTGGTTTTACTTTGGTTAACCTGCTACTGCAGCTGGTTTTTTACTTCAACGGCCAATATAGCCGCCCTGGGTTTGTCCGCAGCCATATCTATTGGGCCTTACCCATTCCGCTCATGACCCTGTTACTTGTATTCTGGGATCATGCTTCTATTGCCGATCTCAGTATGAACTTCGGCCTGGTGTTGATAGCCGTGGCGCTGGCGTTGTTGCCACTACAACTGAAAAACTCGGCCAAGGTCGCCGGGCCTCAGGCCGGTTGGCGCTTGCTGGCAACCTCTGCCTTATTGTTGCTGCTGGCCAATATCATCTGGCCGCTGGCTATACCGGCAATGCTTATCGCCTGGAGTGCTCCTGATTGGCAGCAGTGTAAAGAAAACGGCTTTAAGCTCAGCCGGATAGTGTTGCTGCTGGCGGCGCTGGGGCTGACATTGTATGAAGGCTTTCAGGCCTGGCAACATTTTTTCGGTGCCTGATTTTCGGAGCCTAGTTTTCGAAGCCTGATTTTCGGAACTTAAGTAGGGTCTGATATCCATCAAAAACCAGGAAATATAATGAAAACTGCCGCTCTGCCCAGTGATTTTCCGCTACTCGATGAGGTGCGAGCCTGCACCCTGTGCCGGGATAAACTGCCGCTACCGCCCAAGCCGATACTGCAGGCCCACCCTGACGCCAGGATTTTAATCGCGGGGCAAGCGCCCGGCAGGATAACCCATGAGCGTGGCCTGCCCTTTGACGATGCCAGCGGCGACCGGCTAAGGCAGTGGCTGGGGGTGAGCCGCGAACAGTTTTATGACCCCAGGCGGTTTGCCGTCATTCCCATGGGATTTTGCTATCCGGGAACGGTTGAAAAACAGGGTCGCAAACAGGGTGATATGCCGCCGAGGCCAGAATGCTCAGCCACCTGGCACCCAAGGCTTTTTGCCGCCTTGCCCAATATTGAGCTGACACTGATCCTCGGCAAATACGCCATGGCCTGGCACCTCAAGGGCAGCCCGCTGGCCAAGGCGTCCGTCGGTACCGCCGTGGCAGAAGCTGATTCGCTGTGGCCGACAAAACTGGTGCTGCCTCACCCGAGTCCGCGTAATCGCCTCTGGTTCAAACAGCACCCCGAATTTGAGCAAAACCTGTTACCCAGGCTCAGGCAGAGAGTCGCCGAGTTATTGGCACATTAGGGTCTGTTGACCCTTGAAGATGGTTTTTGCAGCTTTTGTCGTTTTTTATACCAAACAACGACAAATGCTACCCAAAGGGCTCGGCTAGACGCGCTTTACTCTTTGTTGCAAGGTATTTACCTAGGCCCCTAAGCTGCATACCTTGCGTCGCGATTAAAACGCGTCTAGTACGAGCAAAATTCAACCATGAAAGGTCAACAGACCCTAGAGGCTCGCATGTATTTTCTCGACGCCGCGACCGCGCAGCAGATAGTGGATCGCACCATGAATATCATCGACCACAATATCAATGTGATGAACAGTCAAGGGGTGATCCTCGGCTCCGGCGACAAGCAGCGACTCAACAGTGTCCATGAGGGCGCCCTTCTGGCCATAGCCCAAAACCGCACTGTAGTGATAGATGAAGGCAGTCGCCACAGCCTGCACGGTGTCAAACCCGGGGTCAACCTGCCGCTGCATTATCACGGCAAGATAATCGGCGTTGTCGGCATTACCGGTAATCCGGCGGAGCTGTTGCGCTATGGTGAGCTGTTGAAAATGACCGCCGAAATGATGGTCGAGCAAGCCAACTCTCTCGAGCTGGATCTCTGGCATAAACGCCAGCGGGAAGAATTTATTCTGCAACTGCTGAAACGGGACAATTATAGCGAAAGCGATTTTTGTGCCTGGGCCGCCCAGCTGCAGATAGATCTGCAAAAACCCAGAGTTGCTGCCGTGATAGAGCTCGCCAAAGGCGAAAGCAAGGCCACAGATCTCAAGGAAATCCAGCGCTTGCTCGAGTATCCCCAAAGGGACAACCTGGTGGCCATGACCGCCATGGATCAGTTGGTGATCCTCAAACCCGCCTTTCTCGATGGTCGCAGTTGGGATCCGGCGCTTGAGGATCTGCGAATCGAGAAACTGCTTGCCCGTTTGCCGGCCGACACCCAGGGCCGGCTCAAAATCGCGCTGGGGCATTTCTTCCCTGGTGAAGGCGGTATTAGGCGCTCATTTCATACCGCGCTGGAAACCCTGAGATTGGGAAAGAAACGGGCGCCGGAAAAGACCAAATACCTCTATCAGGATCACGCGCTGGCGGTATTGCTGGCCGGACTGGTCGATAGCTGGCGCGGTCAGGAGCTGGCAGCGCCTTTTCGCAAACTGCAGCAGCATGACAAAAAGGGCCTGCTGACCCGCACTCTCAGCGCCTATCTGCAACACTTCGGCGACCAACAACAGTGTGCCAAGGCACTGTTTATTCATCGTAATACCCTGAGATACCGCCTGGAGCGTATCAGTGAAATCACCGGCATAGAGCTGCAAAGCCTGGATGGATTGCTGCAACTCTACCTGGGAGAAGTCCTCAGCCGCCTGGAACACAAATAATTGTGCACACGCACAAAAAACTACCCTCTTTCAGGGGGGAATTCCGTATTTTCCCCTAAAGCCATCACGGCGCGGCAACTGGGATAATAATCGCCAGCCCGCCTTCGCGCCGGCGCCCCAACCCTACACAAATAACGACCCAATAAGGGACACTTATGAGCCTGGTACTAGTACTATTGGCGGTGATCATCTTTATTGTTATCGCCACCTCAACATTTAAACTACACCCTTTCTTGACGCTGCTGCTGGCGTCATTTATCGCCGCCTTCGGATTCGGCCTGCCCGCCGGGGAAATCGCCAAAACCATCAGTGGTGGTTTTGGAGGTATTCTTGGTTACATAGGGCTGGTGATAGTCCTGGGAACCATCATAGGCACAGTGCTGGAAAAGAGCGGCGCGGCCATCACCATGGCCGATGTGGTCATCAAGGTGCTCGGGCAGCGTTTCCCGACCCTGACCATGTCCATCATAGGTTATATCGTTTCCATCCCGGTGTTTTGTGACTCGGGCTTTGTGATCCTCAACAGCCTGAAACAGTCTCTGGCCAACAGAATGCAGGTTTCCAGCGTTGCCATGAGCGTTGCCCTGGCCACCGGCCTCTATGCTACCCACACCTTTGTGCCGCCGACTCCCGGCCCGATTGCCGCCGCCGGTAACCTGCAACTGGAAGCCAGTCTGGGGCTGGTGATTGCCGTCGGTATCCTGGTTTCTGCCGTTGCCGCCTTCGCTGGTTTGCTCTGGGCCAACCGCTTTATGAACACTGAGCCGGATGGCGAAGGCGCCGAAGAGCTCAAGGCTTCTGCCGAAGAATTTGAAACACTCAAGGCTGCTTATGGCAAACTGCCAAGCCCCTTGGCGGCGTTCTCACCTATTTTTGTTCCTATTTTGCTGATCTGCCTTGGCTCTATCGCCGCCTTCCCCTCCAAGCCCATGGGTGAAGGCATGCTGTTCAGCCTGTTCCATTTCCTCGGCCAACCGCTCAATGCCTTGATGATAGGCCTGGGACTGTCACTCTTGCTGCTCAAGGGCGACAACAAGGTCAAAGAGTTTTCCGATCGTATCTCACAGGGCCTGGCTGTTGCCGCCCCCATACTGCTGATTACCGGGGCCGGCGGCGCTTTTGGCGCTGTGATCAAAGCCACGCCTATCGGTGACTTTATCGGTACTTCACTGTCAGCTCTGGGTATAGGTATCTTTATGCCCTTCCTGGTGGCGGCGGCACTGAAGTCGGCTCAAGGCTCCTCCACAGTGGCGCTGGTAGCCACTTCGGCTCTGGTGGCCCCCATGTTGGGTGATATCGGCCTTGGCAGCGAAATGGGCCGGGTGCTGACCGTCATGGCCATAGGCGCCGGAGCCATGACAGTGTCCCACGCCAACGACAGCTTCTTCTGGGTAGTCACTCAGTTCAGCCGTATGAGCGTAGCCCAGGCCTATCGGGCTCAGACTATGGCGACCCTAATTCAGGGGATCACCGCCATCATCTTCGTCTGGCTGCTTAGCCTGGTTCTGCTCTAAACTCTTCCCTTGCTGCTGCCGGTTTCACCGGCAGCCCGTTGTACAGGAAATCAGATGAAAATAGTGATAGCACCGGATTCCTTCAAGGAAAGCCTGAGCGCCCTCGAAGTGGCCAATGAAATTGAAGCGGGCTTTAAACACAGGCTGCCGGATGCCGAGTACCTCAAAGTGCCGGTGGCCGACGGCGGCGAAGGCACAGTGCAATCTATGGTCGATGCGACCAATGGTCACCTGGTCGAGCTTGAAGTCTGTGGCCCACTCGGACAAGCTGTGAAGGCCCATTACGGCATTCTGGGTACAGAGGGTGGCACCAGTGGCGCCCGAACTGCAGTTATCGAAATGGCGGCCGCCTCCGGGCTGCATCATGTCAGCCCGGCGCTTCGCAATCCAAGGCTCACCACCAGTTACGGCACCGGCGAGTTGATTGTCGATGCCATGGAACGTGGCATTCGCCACTTCATCATCGGCCTTGGCGGCAGTGCCACCAATGATGGCGGCGCCGGTATGGCCAAGGCGCTGGGCGCCAAACTATTGGATAGTGACGGGCTGGAAATAAGCCCGGGCGGGGCGGCGCTTGCGGCCCTGGCAACACTGGATTGCAGCCAACTGCATCCGGCGCTCGCTGACTGCCATTTTGAAGTGGCCTGTGATGTGGACAACCCTTTATGCGGCGAGCGCGGCGCTTCGGCGGTATTCGGGCCGCAAAAGGGAGCCACAGAGGAAATGGTCGCCGAGCTTGACGCCGCCCTCGGCCACTTTGCCGATATTCTGGTTCAGAGCGGCTTTGAAGATAAGCGCCTGCAAAGTGGTGCCGGCGCCGCCGGTGGCATGGGACTTGGGGTAATGGCATTTCTGGACGCCGAGCTGCGCCCAGGTATCGACATAGTCATGCAGGCTGTGGGGCTGGATGCAAAACTCGAAGGCGCCGCATTGGTTATCACCGGCGAGGGACGCATTGATGGACAAACCATCTATGGCAAGACACCCATGGGAGTTTTGCGCCTGGCAAAGGCGCGCAACATTCCCGTGATTGGTATTGCCGGCTGTTTGGGAGCTGGCTCAGAGCTGGTGTTGGAGCAGGGAATGAGCGCCATTTTTGATATCATTCCCTCGGCCTGCGACTTGTCCAAGGCGCTGGCCGAAGCCAGAGCCAATCTGCAGCGTACCTCGAGCAATATCGCCGCTCTGCTGGCTCTGCAACTGAATAACGCCAATTGATTTTTCGCGGGTCAACCTCTGTGGCCCGCCGCTTTTTCGCTTCAGTTTCAACTTGTCTGACCGCAATCCTTGCAGTAAAGTGAGCTGCCATTTCAAGACATGTGCAGACACAGGCAGATACAGTGTGAGACCAAAGCCCAATGACCGCCAGCAAGCAACGCCAGGCCACCGCCTCAGAAAACTCTCTGATGCGTATCTTTACCGTGCCCGAAGCACCGGAATCGACCCTGAGCCGCATAGAGCAGGCATTGTCTCAAGATCTCGCCGGTTTCCTGACCCAGAATATCGCCGCGCTGGAAAAGCCCCTGAGTGAAATCGAAAAGGATTTCCAGGCCTTTGAAATCCCGCGTCAACCCAGATTTGTTTCTGACTACACAGAAGAGATGATGCAGAATTTGGTGGCACATTCAGTACACACCGCCGCCCCCAGCTTTATCGGCCATATGACATCGGCGCTGCCCTACTTCGTGTTGCCCTTGTCGAAAATGATGGTGGGCCTGAATCAGAATCTGGTCAAAATCGAAACCTCCAAGGCCTTCACTCCCTTGGAGCGGCAGGTGCTGGGGATGATGCATCACCTCATTTATGGCGAAACCACCGACTTCTATCACCGGTGGATGCATAGCGCCAATCATGCTCTGGGAGCCTTCTGCTCCGGCGGCACAGTGGCCAATATCACCGCCCTATGGATTGCCCGCAACCAACTGCTCAAGGCTGACGGCCAATTTCGCGGTATCAACCGCGAAGGCTTAGGCGCGGCGCTCTGCCACTACGGTTGGAAGGGCCTGGCGATACTGGTGTCCGAGCGCGGCCATTACTCCCTGGGCAAAGCCGCCGATCTGTTGGGCATTGGCCGGGATAACATAGTTTCAATCGCGACCGATGCCAACAATAAGGTCGATATCGACGCCATGCGCGAGGCGGCCACCAAGCTGGCCCGGCAGGGCATCCGAGTCATGGCGATTATCGGCGTTGCCGGCACCACAGAAACCGGTAACATAGATCCTCTACCTGAGCTGGCCGAGTTGGCAACCGAGCTCAATTGCCACTTTCATGTTGATGCCGCTTGGGGCGGAGCCAGCTTGTTATCCAGCAAATATCGCCATCTGCTCAAAGGGATAGAACTGGCAGACTCAGTGACCATAGATGCCCATAAACAGATGTATGTCCCTATGGGGGCCGGTATGGTGCTGTTCAAACAGCCTGAACTGGCCCGGGCGATAGTGCATCATGCCGAATATATTTTGCGTAAAGGTTCCAAGGATTTGGGCAGCCAGACTCTGGAAGGTTCCCGTCCAGGAATGGCCATGCTGGTGCATGCCTGCATGCAGATAATCGGCAAGGAAGGCTATGAAATACTGATCAATAATTCGCTTGAAAAGGCCCGCTTCTTTGCCGGCTTGATTGAGCAACACAGCGAATTTGAACTGGTGAGTGCGCCCGAGTTGTGCCTGCTCACCTACCGTTGGTGCCCCTCTTGGGCACAAACCGCTCTGAACCGGCAATTGGCACAGGGTAATCTTGACAAGGTCAAAGAGATCAATGGCATTCTTGATGACCTCACTCGCGCCATTCAGAAAAAACAACGTGAACAAGGCAAGTCTTTTGTGTCCCGCACCCGGATCCAACCCGCCCGTTATCACAGAGAAACCGTGACTGTATTCCGGGTGGTACTGGCCAACCCGCTGACCACGGACACCATACTGGCAGATGTATTAAACGAACAAACTGAGCTGGCAGCTTCTGAAACCGGGCTACTGCAGATGCTAAAGCAAGCCTGCAACTAAACATTTATTGAGGGCGATGCTGAGTCACGCCCTGCATGCCGTTTTCCCTAACCCGCACGCCTTTGAGCAGCCCCACTATCATATCGGTGGCATTCAAGGCCGCCATCTGCGGAAAGTCCTTGATCTCTATCTTGCCGCTGATCTCCATATGAGCGTAACGGACACGGTTGACCTTGCTGTCGGTACTGATCCAACGAAACTCCCGCTGGGTATCCGAGTATTTACCATCACTGATAAACAGCCGCCCTTCCCGCCCAGCCACCTTGGTCTTGCTGCTGGCAAAAAAGGCCATCATACCGCTGTAGCGGCTGAGCTCCTCTTTCAGCGCCTTGCCCTGATCTTTGCCATACACGTTCACCAGGATCTCAAACAGTGAGTCTTTACCGTTATAAAACTCCATCCCATAGTTCTCATGGTAAGAACCCTCGGCATTTTTCAACGGCTGGGAATTGGCGATCAAGATATTTCTTTGCAAACAGACGCCCGCCTGTTTATGCGGCCAGGGCTGATATTCAATCTTCTCTATCGCCTGACGCATCCATTGCAGCCGCTGCTGCAATATCTCATCCACATTGGGGGCGTTACGGGCTATAAACTTATCCGCTCGCCCATCAATGCTGAGTCCCAACTGCTGCTGCGGAAAATCCTTGAAAAAGAAGCTGGTAAAAAAATGCTTGGCGTTTGGATCTTTGTTTAACTTTCTGCGGTCTTTATAGTACACCACCGTTTTCAAGTTCGGCTCCAGATCTTTGATAACATATTTGGTCGGATAGTGTTCGGCGTCTTTAATACGCAACTCCTCCACGTAAGCCAGCCATTGCTCAAGCCTATGCTCACCGGTTATCACCCCTTTCTTTCGGTCGGTATTGTTCTGATGATAGATGTTGATAAAAAACTGCGGCTGACCATAACCCGAGGTGAGCAGTTGCATCTCTTGGGGTAACTCAAACTCAAAACGTCCCACGCAGTGTTTGGTAAACACCATGCCGGCCGGCCCAGGCGGTATCTCCTCGGCGTACATCAAAAGCGGAAAACCTGCATAAACCAGGCAGCAGGGACACAGCTTTCGCCGCAGTAAACTTAAGCATCTTCTTATCAACGGTTCCTTCCTTTCACTCCTCGCGTTAGTCCTTCACCCCGACCATGCCGTTTTCCCTAACCCGCACGCTTTTGAGCAGCCCTACTATCATATCGGTGGCATTCAAGGGCGCCATTGCAGGAAAGTCCTTGATCTCTATCTTGCCGCTGATCTCCATATGGGCATAACGGACACTGTTGATTTTGCTGTCGGTGCTGACCCAGGTGAACTCCCGCTGGGTATCCGAGTATTTGCCATCACTGATAAACAGCCGCCCTTCCCGCCCGGCCACCTTGGTCTTGCTGCTGGCGAAAAAGGCCATCATGCCGCTGTAGCGGCTCAGCTCCTCTTTCAAGCCCTTTTCCTCGCCTTTGCCATACACGTTCACGATGATCTCAAACAGTGAATCTTTTCCGTTAAAAAACTCCGCCTGATAGTTTTCGTGATAAGAGCCTTCCTTATACGCGCTCGTTGGATAAGGCCCTGAAGGGGTAATCGGTGGCTGAAGATTGGCAATCAAGATATTTCTTTGCAAACAGACACCCGCCTGTTTATGCGGCCAGGGCTGATATTCAATCTTCTCTATCGCCTGACGCATCCATTGCAGCCGCTGCTGCAATATCTCATCCACATTTGGGGCATCTCGGGCAATGAACTCATTAGCACGGCCATCAATGCTGAGTCCCAACTGTTCCTCCGGAAAATCCTTGAAAAAGAAGCTGGCAAAGTAGTGTTTTTTATCTGGACCATATCTTCGATAATCTGTGTAAAACACTACTGTTTTCAAATCCGGCTCCAAATCTTTGATAACATACTTGGTTGGATGAAGCTCAGCATCTTTTAGGCGCAACTCCTCCACATACTCCAGCCATTGATCAAGCCTATGCTCACCGGTTATCACTCCTTGCTTTTCTGCCTTATCATCCTGATGGTAGATATCGATAGAGAACTGCGGCTGACCATAACCCGAGGTGAGCAGTTGCATCTCTTGGGGTAACTCAAACTCAAAACGTCCCACGCAGTGTTTGGTAAACACCATACTCGCCGGCCCTTCCTGTATTTTTTCCGCTTGCGCCATCACAGCCTCTCCCTGCCAAAAACAAACTAATGCCAGACTGCCGAGCAGCCCGCGTTTAATCCTCTTGCGATAACCTTCTGCCATCTCTATCCCTTGAATTTCTGGTGAATATCCGGCAGCCAAGACTGAAGCACACCGACCATCAGCTCCCTAACATCGGGGCAGTTAAAGAACCCTTGATGATCCTGGGTCGCCACCAAGCCGATAGTCTGCACCCCTTTGGGGTACTTGCCCGCGCCTTCATGCACGGTACCATCACCCTTGGCCGTCTCGCTACCCAACCTGAAGCTGGTACTTTGAGCCCTAGGCGGCGTATGGGCATATTGATGACCATAGCGGTTCTGTTCCATCCAGCTCTTTAACTTGCGTTCATGCTCGGCCAGCTCACTACTACTCAGCAGTTTGACCTCGCCCTTGACAGAGAGCCAGCCATGGTTTTCATCGCCTATGACTTGCCAGCGCTCCACCGCCGCCGTCTCCAGCCCCGGGGTCAAGCCGTTCTGCAGCTGCCACTCACAGGTATCAAACGCCTTGGTGTCCGGGTTATTGCTGTAGAGCAGTGTGGTAGTCTTGTGAAAATTGGCCGCCAATTTATCGTGAAAGGTTTCACATTTGGTAATTCGATTCAAAAATGCATTTTTATGTTTTTCAAGCTGCTCATCGGTTGGATTGGCCAGCTCAGGTGCCAACAAGGGAGGCTGCACCAGGCTATACCAGGTATCGAAACGGCGATAGAAATCATAAATGCCACTGCCATAGCCTATCTGCAACAGTTCCCGTTTGTCTGTCTGTTTCGCCGGATCCTTATTGACAAACAGCCACTCCCCCTTATTGGCCGCATCCACGTAGAGCTTATTGGGCATCAGTTCCAGCCCGCCCTGACAAAAGCCCAGTATTGCCGTGGTATCGGCGGCGTTCTTGCCCAGCACCATTTTGACGACCTGCCCCAAAGCACCGTGGCCGACGGCGCCGCAGCGAAACTGAAAATAAGTGGAGGGGCTGCCGTGGGTTGGCATGGCGCCATGGATAACGGCTTCGACTTGAGATTCCAGGCCGCTTAAGATAAAGCCGGCGCGGGAGGCGTATCCGCCCATGGAGTGACTGATGACCACAAACTTAATATCGTCCTTGGTCAGCCCCAGGTTATCGCCTTCTTTATCTTCCTTGAGTAGCTGTGTCCTGAATTCCTCAAGTTTATCCTTGAGTCGCTTCCCGGCGTATTCATTGCTGCGCATCCAGTTATAGCCTACGGCAAATACCGGGAATTGCAGCCCGGGATACAGGCGTTTAAATAACGGCTCCTTCGACTCAAGATATCGAAGCAGCGGGCCGTAACTGTCCCATAACACCTCGCCCCAACCCCGACGCTTTTTGAGTTCCATCTGCGACTTGGGTACTGAAGTATAGACCCTGAAATACTTATCGGTGCCTGGGTCTTCCACCAATAAATGATCATCCCGATCGATTATCGGATCCCCTTTCTTTTTAGTTTTACCATTAACCAACAATGCTTTACGCTGTACCGGACCGGCAAAAATCAAATCTTTGATCCGAGGCCAGGCGGCGGCTTTGGTTCGGTACTTACGGCCGGTTTCCGCTATTCCGCGGCCCTTTTCCTTTATCCCTATCCACTTTCGATTAAACCATTTACCTATCCCCTCAAAGAAACCATCATCATCGTCCGCCTGCGCCGCGGCGAGCTCGGCTTCACGTTCGGCCTTCAGCTCCATGGCGGTACTGCTGGGACCACTGAACTTTCCCCCGGCAGCAGGATCCCATACTGAGTCGCCACTCTTTTTGTTCATCAAGCGGGTGCCCATAATACCGGGGACGAACACCAGCGCCACAATACCCTTGCGGCATTTACAATCAGCGTTACAGCTCATAACCAGACTCCATGGTAGAAGATTGCTGTTCCTTGGCCCACTGCAACAAGATAGCCGCTCGTCCTGAAGGCAAGCCGGTCTTGGTCACTATGGCACTCACTTCCGGGTCATCGAGTGACACTTGTGCCAAAAACAAGGCCTCGGCAACCAAGCGCAGATGGCCCAGCTCGGTGAATCCATATTGATAAGCCTGACTGACTTGCTGCTCGAGCCAGTCATAGCATGCCTGCCCATCTGTTGGTGGACTTTCCAGTGATAACAGGTGACGTGCGAGGGCATGGATCTGGTTTCGCCTTTGCCAGTTTGGCATCGCATCCATGATTTCCTGACTCAGTTCCCAGCTCATTCGCTTCTCCTTAAGACACTGTCAAGGCAGCATCTCCCTGAATGACTTTGCCGCCATGGGCCGTGGACGCACCCTGCAATACCACGGCAATGCCATTGACCGTCAAACTCGGATGTCCCTGAACCAGGGTATCTGGCCCGCCAACCTGGCAGTCACACTTGTGCCCGGTTAAGGCCACAGGAATACCGTTGACCGTCAGAGCACTTTCTCCCTGGTTTATCGGTCCACCAACATGAGGGGTATTGCCGCTGAACATAGGGCAAATATGTTGATGTCCTTTCAAAGCAACCGGAGTCCCCATATTAATCCTCCTTAATCGATATCGCCTGGCAGCCGTATCCGTCCGGCTCCCTTTGCCAATTCAGCCAATGGCTATTGAAACGAAAGGGGTTAAGCGATGCATAGAGCACTGACCCCAAAGGCTCAAGAAATGCATCCCTTCTGGCCTGCGTTTCTTCGGTTAAATAGTGATGTAAGACCCTGGGGTCGTAGAAACGAAAACGAGTAGTTTCACCATCAGGCTTGACGGCATACAACCTTTGCCCCAGTGCTTCTTTCAGTGGCTGCAGGGCTAGCTCACTCTTGCACCACAGCGCGCTGTGACCATGGGTGTCTTTCTCCAGCATCAGTTTTATCAGCTCATCCTGTCCCGCAAGATGGAGTAACCAAGGGCCGTTATCCACCAATGCCTGATCCCGGTAATCAAACAGGCTATGACACTCGGCTCCGGCCCCTTTGGCAAACCACAAGGGCTCGGGGCATAGCGCTGCATCCAAGACCAAGTAGTTGGGCCCAAACGCCTTGAGGCTATTTTCTTTCACCATAGTCATACTGTTATTCTCCGCAATCGGGACAAAGATCGACTATCGGGTTGCCCTCTTCTGCGGCACTCTTCAGCGTCGCCAATTGAGGCTTGGCTCCGGTTGTTACAGCCACTGGCCCCTTGAGCTTGATATTGGGAGCTTCGAGAGTGATCCCGCCGGAATCTATAAGTATCTTGCCTCCTGGCTCCTGAATAGTGACTTTCTCCGAGCCATTGAGGGTGAGCGACTTGGTGTGCACCAGTACGCTTTCACCGGCTTCCAATAACACCTTTCCCTCAACCTTCTGGGTGTAATGGCCGCCCACTTCCAAATCGTGATTGGCTCTGGAGTACTCGTGACGACGATCCATGACTTCGAGGCGATAATGACGCTTGATCAGGGTTTGCCTGTCTCTGGTCACTTCCAGCTTTTGATCCTGACCAATCAATGCCTGCTGATCTCGACCTATTTCCAGAAACTCATCCTGCCCCACGTTCAGGCGCTGATCCCGTCCTATGTGCTTTTCTCTATCGTTACCCACCTGATAGTGCTGGTCGTGGTTGATTTCCAGCTTATGGTCTTTCTGGGCATGCAAATAGATGAGTTGATTTTCGGCGGCATCCTCAAAACTCAACTCATTGAATCCCAGCCCCTTGTGGGTTTGGGTCTTGAGCACGGTTTTGGTTTTGTTGGTCGGCAATACATAGGGCACAGGATTGGCAGCATGGTATGTGCGACCGGTAATGATAGGTTGGTCCGGGTCGCCTTCAAGAAAAGAGACTATGACCTCATGACCAATGCGTGGAACCGCCATAAAACCGTACTGACCACCGGCCCACCCCTGGCTGACACGAACCCAACAGCTGCTGTGCTCATCGGCCCGGCCATATCTGTCCCAGGGAAGGTGCCCTTCAATTGCCAATAACTGGTTTTGATACTGAGTCGGGGTGCTACTGTTCCCCTCCTCTGCCGCTGCACCCTGTATCCCGCTGTGTTTTACCCCCACAAGCAACCAGTCACGGTTAAACGACGCATCTGGATGTTCGCCCAAGTTGAACTTGATACCGGCACCGGCATCAGCAATATCGGACATTGCCGATGCCATTTGGGTTTCATTCCGTAACGCCTGCAATCTGGCCGCGGGTGAAAAGCTCTCCTTGGGCGTCATCCTTGTAACGCCCCGGATAATCATAGTGCTCATAAAGCACTTCAGATCCCGCTTGCTGGAAGTCGAGCTGATTGGCTATATCATCCTGCAAAAAGCTATAAGCAGGCTTTTTGAAGCTGTAATCCTTGAGTTCGGCCTTGGCACTCGCCAGTTGCTTGGCGTAACTGAAGCTGCGGACAAAAGGCACTTCGCTGTCGCCGCCGCTCAAGGCGTTATAGGGGAATAGTTGTTTGGCCGCCGGCAGCTTGCTGGTGGCATCACAGAAAATCAGCGTATGTTTGTCGTCACTGAATTCGAAATACCAAAACACCCCGGCCTCAGCCGAAAGACGGGTGATAAAGTCAAAGTCCGACTCCCGATACTGAACACAGTATTCGCGCTTTTCCGACTCGTAGCGTGCATCCCAACTGAAGGCATAATCACTGATACCCATTTCATCAAGCAGGGTGCTGAAAATCTGTTTGAGGGACTTTTCCTGAAAGATACGGCTGTTTTGCCGCAGCCGCAGCCGCGCCATGGCAGGTTCCATGGTCAGCTTGTATTGAGTATGTTTATGGCCTGAGTCTTCCTTGGCAAAGCGGCTGACTATACCGTGAAAACGTCTGACTCGAACACCGTCCTGCCAAATACTCAAGACGCCATTCTTATCGACTATCTGCTCGGCAGTAATATCATCCCTGCGGCTCAGTAATATCAACTCTCCCTTGAAGGGCGAGGACAACTGCTCATCAAAATCAAACGACAGCAGGTTGAAACTATCGTCCGCCTCCGCTTCTGCCTTGAAATGAAACCGCAAACCACTGCCAAGATAAAACATAGCCGGTATCCTTGTTCGAGTTCGTCCTGACTCTAATCCGATAGAATCACTCTTTTAATGTCATCGAAAACCTATTTGCAAAACCTTTACATCAGATAACAAGAGGCGCCCGGCTATCAGCCGGAACACCTCTTAGAAAAACAGTTGCTGAATGAATTATGCTTCGATGGGCTTGCGCCAATCGTCGGCACCAGAGGTTCCGGCGCTGACGTGATCCCAGTCTATCTTGCGATAAGCCATGGACACTTCAACCAACTGAGTAAAGTCAGCCTTATTGGGATCCTGGCAGTGAGGCATATTGCAGTTGATATCTATGATAGTGGCGCCTTCCAGCTTGGTCGTGAAGAAGTGCTCTTGCTTACCTTCGATAGAAGTGCGGTACCACTTGAGCTCAACCTTGGTCAGTTTCTCACCGGAAGAGAGCGAGTTGTACATCAAGGGAACGGCTTTGTTCAGCGCGACGGTGAACTTGAACGGCTTGTGCACACGCTGACCGGAAGGCATGCCGGACTGAGGGTCGGTTGGCACAGTCACAATGTGGTTGAACTCCTGAACCAGCATCTCGTCTTCATGGCCTTCCACAAAGATGTCACCGACGGATTCCGCAGTAAAGGCGCCGGCAGTGAGGTTGCCCTGAGTTTGGCCTTCGATAGAGATATAACATGGTGTTGGCATGATAAATTCCTTTTTAAAATTCACTGAGGTTTGGATTAACCTTCCTAGCTAAGGCAACCTTCATGCCAAAATTTAATCAATTGATTTCGTTACTGTTTAAAAAACAGCCTAATTGGCTGGGCAAAAAATTGCCCGAACTTGAGCAAAAAATTGCCCGGCGGGCAAGAAATTGCCCAATCAGTCAGGCATACCTTAAAAACTTATTTTTTGCTGCTTTATGGCGGCTAAGATTGACCGTCGCAATCCCTCACTTACCAGGCACTGGTATGTGTACAGAATATCCAGCGCAAGGTCCCAGGTTAATATGCCGGATAATATCCGAAATAGAGAGCCCGGCAGAGGAATCATGATGAACGCCATAGACATAGGCCTGACCTTGGTGAGCCTTGAACACTGGAGCCTCACCTGCCTCATGGCAACTCAATAGTATGTGTATCAAGTCAATCATATTTGTTGTGTTACTTCTCTGTCTCGGCCAGTTGATAAGTTAGATGGAAGTAGGAGATTGGACATTTTCATGAACCAAGATTTGATAATCAGCGGGCTTTGGCTATCTAATTCATCATCATGGCCCTTGCAACTGCCGTGCTAAACTGCCGATTCGCATTGACATTTAGCGAGAAATATAATTTCATACCAACAGTCCATCCAATTGTTTTTAAAGAAAAATGATAGAAGTAAAATGTTTTACGTTTTTTGCCACACAGAAGTTACGCGCATCAGATATAACAAAAATAGTGGAGGATAAACATTACCCAATCATAGAAATTGGCGGTTTAGAGCTATCTCCAAGCATAAGACTCACATGTACCAACCCTAATATAAACGAGTTTGATGCTGATGATATGTTAGGAGGGTTCTTTTCGGATCTATTCGACTCTATCAATAATGAAATAATAGAAGAGGATGGCAATGTAATTATAAAATCCATTTTTGTCCTACAATTCGATGTTGATTGTCCTATATCACTACATGGCGACGAAATAACCTACAAAGAAGGAGAAAGAGATTACTCATATAAAGTATCACCTTCTTTCTGTAGAACAGACTTTCCACCATTGACCGATTCGATAGAGATTAAATCAGAAAAGAAACTCACAATAGAAGAAGCAGTTAAAGAATTGATAATGTAATGAATGGGTTGATGCGCTTATTACCGGGTAAAGACATCTGCAATAAGGTCGCCTTGAGTTTGAGCATCGATATAAGTACAAGATAGAGTTGGTTTGATAAATTTCTTTTTAAAATTTACTGGGGTTTGGATTAACCTTTCTATCCGAGGCAAGCTTTACGCAAAGTTTAATCAATTGATCTGGTTACAGTTTAAGACTTGGTCTAACTGTGTGGTCCCCTTTTCACTCAATCATACCTTAACACTTATTCTTGTTGCTTCATGGCGGCCAGGATTGGCCGTACAATCCCCGGGGAGTCTTAGCTAATCAGGTACTCGCCTGCGTGCAAAAATATCCAAAACAACGCCAGGTAAACTGGTTAATATGCAGGATAGAGAGACTGACAGGGGAATAAAGATGGCCGAAACAGCCAATGCACAGCAAAGCAAATCGCTGCGCCACAAGTCCCGCAGGCAAGGGCGGGAACGGGCGACTTATCGTCTGGCCGAAGAACTTGGCGGCCTGGAAACTCTCAGTGCCAGCTATCATCAGCAGAACTTTGGCCGCCACAGTCATGAAGGCTTCACCTTGGGAATCATAGACAGTGGTGCCCAGCGGTTTTTCCGAAGTGGCGGAGATCATGTTGCCCCCAAACACAGCATCATTCTGGTGAATGCAGATGAGGTGCATAACGGCCGTTCGGCAACAGAAAATGGCTGGTCGTATCGGGCACTTTACCCTACCCCTGAGCAGTTTGCCGAACTGGCACTGTGCAGCAAGCAACAGGTGCCCTGGTTTGCCGAGCCCGTGGTACAGGACCCTCTATTGGCGCGCCTGATAGCCATCACCCATGAAGCGCTCAACTATTCGAGTAATCGCCTGCAACGGGAAAGCCTCTTGTACGAAACCCTCAGCCTGTTGATGCTGCGTCACGGTCGGCTGAAGCCCGCTGCAACTGTCCAGGCAGGCCCCCTGCTGAATAGGGCCAGGCAGTTTCTGGAAGACAGTTGCAGCAGTAACATCTCGCTCCAGGAACTGGCCAATCTGGTACAGCTGCCGCCTTTTGTGTTACTCAGGCAGTTCAGGGCACAATTTGGTTTAACCCCGCACCAATACCAGACTCAGGCAAGATTAATTCTGGCGCGAAAGTTGTTGCGGCTGGGCGCTTCCCCCATCCAAGTGGCACAGGACTCAGGATTTTGCGACCAAAGCCATTTGAACCGTCAATTCAAACGGGCATTCGGCACCACTCCGGGCCAATTTGTTCAAACAGAAAAATCATCAAGATGGAGTCAAGATTGACCATTCACAATCAGCAATCATCATGCGTTCAGGAACTTAACCAGGGCCGCGAATTTTTACGGGGTACCCTGGCGGTAATGCCGCTGACTTTAGCTGTTATCCCCTGGGGAATATTGGCCGGCTCGCTGGCACTGGAAACCGGCCTCAGCGCCTTAGAGAGTCAAGCCATGAGCCTGTTTGTTTTCGCAGGCTCGGCGCAGTTGGTCGCCCTCGGAATGATAAAGGCAGGTTCAGGCCTACTGGCCATTTTGGTTACCACGGCATTGATTACCTCGCGTCATCTGCTGTATGCCATGGCGATGCGTCCAGCCATCAGCCCTTTACCTCTGCGCTGGCGCCTGACACTGGGTTTTCTGCTCACGGATGAACTCTTTGCGGTGGCCAATCAAAGCAAGGAAAGTCCCCTTAGGCCCTGGTACGCCCTGGGAGCTGGTTTGAGTTTTTATCTTGGCTGGAATCTGGCAACCCTGGCCGGAATTCTTGCCGGCAGCTCTATGGATAATCTCGGCTCTCTGGGACTGGATTTTGCCATCGCAGCCACCTTTATCGCTTTGGTGGTGCCGAGGATAGTCAATGTTGCCACCGCCTTATGTGTGCTCACGGCCATGTTGCTGAGCGTCCTGTGTGAAGCACTGGCTATCCCGGGAGGTCTGCTGATCGCCGCCGTAACCGCCATGGCTGTGGGGTATATCTATCAAAGCCTCTTGGGCTGCAGTCCAGTTAAACCGGTTGAGACAACACAAGATAAAGGCGAGGAGCAGGCATGATTTGGTTAACCATACTGACAATGGCGCTGTTGGTGATACTCAGCCGTTATGTACTGCTTGAGCCCGGGCTGCCGATACGGCTTGGCAAGAAAACCCAGGCTTTCCTTGGCTTTTCGGCGCCGGCGGTATTAAGCGCCATCTTCGCCCCCATAGTGTTTCTGCGAGACGGCGAGTTGCAACTGAGCCTGAGCAATCCCTACCTCAGCTGTGCCCTGCTGGCTGCCTTACTGGCACTGCTGACCCGCAACACCCTGCTGACCACTATCGTCAGCATGGCGGTATTTTTCTGGATCTACTGAGGCCTCAGTCAATCACGGCTTTGGTGGCGGCCGCTCCCGACCAGGCCCGCAGCTTGTGGCCGGCAACGGCGTAATAAAGGATCATCCCATAGCAGGGAAGGAGGATCCCGTAGGCGCTTTGATGGGGCACACCCTGGTGCACCAAGGCGCCATAGAGCAATGGCAGCAAGGCGCCACCGGCTATGCCCATGATGAGCAGTGCCGAGGCCACAGCAGTCAGGCGGCCGAGCCCTTCCAGCGCCAGCGGCCAGACCGCGGGCCAGACCAAGGCGTTGGCAAAGCCGAGTAGCGCAAGGTAAAGCAAGGGATCCGGCAGCGGCATTATCCCCAAAGGTTCAAGCAAGAGACTCGACAGCTGCATGCTGGTTTCATCCCCAAGCATGATCCCTAAAGTAAACACCAACCCAGCCAGCGCCGAGCCCACCAAGGCGCTGCGCTGACTCATCACTCTTGGGATCAAGAGTATGCCGAGCAAATAGCCCAGCACCATAAATCCCATGGTGTAGGAGGTTAGAATGCCAAATTCGGCCACTTTAAGATGCTGGCCATAGAGGCCTATGCTGTCACCGGCAATCACTTCGGCACCTATATACATAAAGAGAGTCAGTGCCCCGAGAATAGCCTGGGGATAGGCCAGAATGGCGCGCCAATCTGTTCTCGGTACCAAGCTGTCACAGCTTTTGGCCTGGCTGTCCTGTTCAAGTTGCAATTCGGGCAGAGGCGAAAATCGCACATACAGCAGCAACAGAGCCAAGACAACCGCCATAGCCAGGTAAGGCTGCACCAAGCGGGCAGACAGTTGCTCCAATGCCGCAGTGCGCTCAAGCTCACTGAGCTGTGCCAGCGCTTCCGGCGTAAAAGCATCCATACCTGTAAGCACCCAGGCACTGAACACTAGAGGGACAATAAAACCGGCGCCCTTGTTGACCACGCCCATACAGCTGATCCGCATGGCGGCGCTTTCTCGCGGACCAATGCAAACAATGTATGGATTGGCCGCAGTTTGCAGTATGGTAAGGCCGGTCCCCAAAACAAACAACGCCAGCAAAAACAGGCCAAAGGTGTGGCTCAGCGCCGCAGGGATAAACAGCAGTGCGCCACTCGCCATTACCCCAAGGCCAATCTGTAGCCCGGCACGGTAACCGAAACGGGTCAACAGCCCGGACATGGGCAAGGCCATCACGAAGTAAGCGATATAGAATACAAAGGCCACAAGATAAGCTTGCAGCTCATTGAGTTCACAGGCGATTTTCAGAAAAGGGATCAGTGCACCATTGAGCCAGGTTACGAAGCCGAATACAAAAAAGAGTATTCCAATCAGCACCATGGGCAGTAAAGTGCCGCCTCCTCTATTCAGGGTGTTATTGTCCATTGTCGGCATCTCCTCTTGTTATTGTTATTCTCTGTCAATGATTATCCAGCTGCTGCCAAGGACAGATGTCCCTTGAAGCTACTTATTTTCAAACGCTTTTGCTGCGAACTTCGGCGCCCGCTGCAAGCCTGCCGCCTTGCCAGCGCTTTGACTGATACAGGGCATCGTCAAGCAGCAGCAAGTCAGCCCGCATGCCTTCGGCCAACATGCCTCTGTCATTCAGCCCGGCAAAAGCGGCTGGAGTACTGCTGGCCATGGCAACGGCCTGCTCCAGCGGGATCCCCAGCACCTTGACGGCATAGCGAACTGCCGTTGTCATCTCCAATACTGAGCCGGCCAAAGAGCCGTTGAGATCCCTGAGCTCAGTACCGCGGCGCACAACTTTACCGCCGAAAAATGCAAACTCCTGCTCTTCAGAGCCCACTGGCGACATGGCATCTGTCACCAGCATCAAACGTCGACTCCCCTTGGCACGCCAGGCGAGAGTGGCGCTGACCGGGTGCAGATGATGACCGTCGAGAATAATGCCGCAAAATGCCCTTGGGTCACTGAGCGCCGTTCCCACCATGCCGGGGGAACGCGATTCCAGCTGTGACATACCGTTATAAAGATGGGTAAAGCCGCTGGCTCCGGCATCCAGCGCCGTCATCACGGTTTCGGCATTGGCATTGGAATGCCCCAACGACACTCTGACACCGAGCGCCACCAGGCGGCGAACATCTTCAGGCCCTACCCTCTCGGGAGCCAGAGTCACCACACAAACACCCAGTTGGGACACAGCCTCGGCGTAGAGCGCCAACTCAATATCGCCAAGCTCTCTTAAGCGTGCTTCACTGTGGCACCCCTTACGCTCCAGTGACAGATGCGGCCCCTCAAAATGGATCCCGGCTATGCCGTCAAGACCGGCTTCCCTGGCGCTGATGGCCGCCGCAAGTGCCGTTTGCATTACCCTGATATCGTCGCTGATAAGCGTCGGCAACATGCTGGTGGTGCCGAAACGGCCATGGGCGTCCAACATCAGCTTAAGCGTCTCAACGCTGGGCTGCCGGTTGAACATGCGGCCACCACCACCGTTGACCTGAGTGTCGACAAAACCGGGAACCAGAAGGCCTGCATAGTGAGTTGCCGCCTCACCTTCCTTGGGCGCCTTGGCAATGGTATGAATACGGCCATCGACTATCCGCAGCCAAACCTCACTACTGCGGCTCATTTGCGGCCCGAGCAGGGCACCATAGGCACCAATCCAGAACGGGGCCTTGTCAGTGTTGCTGTTCATGCCAGCCTCCGGTCAACAGGGTATCCATATCCGCTACCTGCTCGTTGGCGCTCACGCTATTGCTCTGTTCCACTCTAGTCGCCAGCGCCTTTCCCAGCATGGCGGCGCCGCGAACGCCACTGGCGGCGCCGAATTGAGCGGCGCAAAACTCGGGCAACTGCACCCCATTGAACATATGCCTGGCGGTAGCCTGCGGCAGCGCCGCCAAAATTTCCGGCACTTCGCTCAAGCCGCCGCCGAAGACAAAGATGTCCGGATCCAGACTGAGGATCTGTCCGGCCAACACACTGCCCAGGGCATCCAGATAAGCATCGAAACTGCGTTTGGCTATGGCATCACCGGCGCGCAGCGCCGCCAGCCAAGCGTATGTATCACCCTCGCCGCCAAACTCCCGGTAGATACGACCAAGGCCAGTGCCAGAGACATAGGTTTCGGCGCAGCCTTTGAGGCCACAGCCGCAATCATAAAGCGGCAAGCCATGGCGCAGCAGCACGCTGGCCGCCATGCCCTGATGGCCGAACTCGCCGGCCAGACAGTGGGCGCCGGTGATCAGTCGCCCTTCGATACAGATCCCGCCGCCAAGCCCGGTACCGAGTATGAGCCCAAGAACTCTGGCATGATCTTTCCCGGCTCCCAGCAAGGCTTCGGACAGGGCGAAACAACGGCAATCATTGCCAAGGGCCACAGGACGCGACAACAAGGCGCCCAAATCTTCGGCCACTTTACGCTGATTGAGGCAAGGCACATTGCTGGAGACCACAGTGCCATCGGCGCGGATCACCCCGGGCAGGGCTATCCCCACAGTGCCCGGGATGCCGGACTCGGCCGGCCAGCGCCTGTCGGCCTCGCTTATCTGCAAGGCGAGTGAGGCCAGAAAGCTCTGATAATCGTCACCCTGAGTCGCAATGCGCCATTTATCCAACAAACGCAATTGTGGACTGAACACCGCCAGTTCTATCTTGGTACCACCGATATCCACACCGTAGTACATGGCTCAATCCTCTGTGTTATCCAGGCTGCCGGGCCGAGTATAAACCGCAAGCGAATGCAGCTTCACCCCCTGCACCACTCTATTGACCTGGCCGCTGGGACAGGGATTATCCGGTGACACCCCAAGCTCCAACGCCTTGTAAAATGCAAGTAGCTGACAGTAAACAATAAAGGGCAGTGTCAACCAAGCCTCTTCCAGACTGGCCTGACCATCTTGGGCCAGAGCCTCTTCACTCAGATAACAGATATCCAGCGCCCGCTTATCGGCGCGCAGCTCTGCCAGAAGATCCAGATCGTAGGCTCTGGCATAGGGCTCAGAGCTGCCGAGCAGCACTATCTGGGTATCTTCATTCACCAGTGACTTGGGGCCGTGACGAAACCCCAGCGGACTCTCAAAACTGCTGATCACTATACCGGCCGTCAGTTCAAGGTACTTGAGCGCCGCCTCCTGAGCCGCCGCCTTGAGCGGCCCGGCGCCGAGGAACACTATCCGCTTGCAGCAATGGCCCGCGGTTTGCTGCACCCCGTCGAGCCGGGTTTCGAGCAGTTGCTCCGTCAGTGTCAGCACCCTGGATAGCGATTTGTCTTCCTCGGCAAACAGCAGCAGGGTCGCCAGATACATACAACTGAAGCTGCTGGTCATGGCAAAGCTGCGATCGTGGCTGTCTTGGGGCATCAACCACAAACAAGCCTTGTGACTGTGTTCGGCCGCATAGCTGGCCAAGGCTCCCTCAGGGTTACAGGTCAGCAGCAGATGACTGACATCTGTCAGCAACTCATCGGCCAACGCCAGCACAGCCAGGGATTCAGGGCTGTTTCCAGAGCGGCCATAGGAGACTATCAGAGTCGGCTGCAATGGGTTGAGATGCAGCCTGGGGTGAGAAACAATATCCGTGCTGGACAAGGCTTCCACCCTCTGGCCAGGCAATCTGAGTTGCCGCTGTAAAAAGGCTGCCAACGCCTCGCCGATATAAGCCGAAGTACCGGCGCCGGTGAGAATAATCCGCAGATTGTCCTTGGCCAGCAAGGGATTGAGAAAAGCGCTGAGCTGCGCTTCCCTGTGTTTGAAATCGGACTGTAATTCGCGCCAGAGAGTTGGCTGCTGGGCTATCTCGGTCGCCGTCCATTTACCACTCTCCGGCGCGTGCCAAAGCGGGTTGGCGGCAGATTTTGGATACAAGTGGGTCTTTGATAGGTCACTGACTTGCATTGATTTATCCTTCGATGGCAGCAGGCTGACAGGCGCTGGCATAACGGCTAAGCACCAGGCCGATATGATGGAGTACCAGCTCAATCGCCGTGGCAGGCAGCTCGCCTCTGACCACGGCCGGATAGGCCAGCGGCAGATATTGGCTGATAAGGGGCTCGGGAATGGGGTTTGCCAGATTGGCCAGCAGCTTGTCTATGGTCAGCGACAATTCGGGCCAGTAGTAGCGGATCCTGTCACTGTAACTGAATCCCAGTTGCCAATCCCGCAGCGCAGGATCTGTATAGAACGACTGCCAGTATTTGGGCTCAGACAGCATCTTCTGCTCACACAGTGCTCTAAGCCCTGAGCGTTTCGCCGCCGGCACCAGCAAGACCTCTATATGATCCAGGGCAAACAGCCCCTCACGCAGGGCAAAAGTCAACTGCGGCCCCACCTTGAGAATGGCAAAATGGCCGGCCACCAACTGGGCGTAATGCTCCGGCAGTTGATAATCTGTGGAGTGGGCTTCAAACACCAGGTTGGGCTGCTCGCGAATAAAGCGGCTCTGCTCCTTGGTGAGCGTATCATCATACTGATGTACCCCGGCATTGCCGAACTCCACCCCTGGCTGCACCACCAGCGCAATCACCCGCTGCCAAACCTCTGCCCCAAGCCCCTCGGCGGCAAAGGCCTGTTTGTGGGCGCTAATGGTGTGTTTCATCGCCGCGACCGGGGTGACATGCAGCCCCTCCTCCAGCGAACTGACACCACCGGGAGCGGGTACTTCAGTGCCTATCACATAACAGAGCTGTTGCCCCGGCGCCTTGGCCGCTTCTGCGGCGCGGCACAGTCTGGCGGCGCGCGCGGCAATCACCTCATCGGCAAGGGGCGTTTGTTCCTGATGACAAGCCATGCTGGCATCCAGATGAATTTTACAAAATCCCGCCTCGACATAGGCCCGCACCATGGCTTCGGCCTCAGCCATCGCCTGCTCGGCAGTCAGGTGCTTCCAGGCCACCGGCCCCAGGTGATCGCCGCCGAACAGCAACTGCGCTTCGGCAACACCTTCACTTTGGGCCAGGCTCTTTACAAAGGCGATAAAATCGGCGGGGGTCATGCCTGTATAGCCGCCGTGCTGATTGACCTGGTTGGCCGTAGCCTCAATCAGCAAAGGCGCCCGTTGCCGCGCCGCATGACGCAAAGCGGCGCGCAGTACCAGCGGCTGGGCCGAACAGACGGAATAGATCCCCGCCTGCTGCCCGGCCTTGTTGGCCTCAATAATGGATTTGAGTGCAGACATGCTTACCTCAACCTACAATGCCAAGCGGTTTGGCACTCTGCCACACGCCACGGGTAAAGTCGGGGAAATCCTTGGAGTTACCGCGATCGGCCACTGAAGCCGCCGACAGAGGCTGCACCGCCGACCAGGCCGCACCGTCATACACATCCTGATCCAGCGGCTCGCCGTTACGCAGGCAGTAGATCATCCGCCAGCACATTAAAAAGTCCATGCCGCCATGACCGCCGTTCTTTTCGGCCGCCTCGCCCATCTGCAACCACAGCGGATGGTCATACTTGGCATACCACTGGGTCATATCCTGGTCCCAATGGTGGAAGCTGCCACTGCCACCCTGCTCCAGCGCTATGCGGTTGGGGAAACCGGCAAACACCCCATTGGTGCCCTGAATCAGGTTATGGCGGCTGTAAGGACGCGGCGTTGTGGTGTCGTGTTGCACCATGATGGTTCGGCCTTTAACCGTCTTGATAAGACTGGTATTGATATCACCGCAGATATAGTTGAGCTTGTTGCGGGCATGGTCGGCGGGGAATTCACGCTTGGCATAGGCTGCGCGCCCAAGCGACGGAGAGCTCATGGAAGTGAGATAGTCGAACCTGTCCCCGCGGTTGATATTCATGTACTGGGACACAGGCCCCAAACCATGGGTAGGATACAGGTTACCGTCAATCAAGGCGTGATACTTGGTACGCCAGGAGCCCGTCTTGCGATCTATCTCCTTCATCTGCCAGCGCAGCTCGTGAATATAAGCGGCCTCACCGTGCAGCAGTTCACCGAACAGCCCCTGGCGTACCATGTTGAGCACCATCAGCTCGTCGCGACCGTAGCAGACGTTTTCCATCATCATGCAGTTGCGCTGGGTTTGCTCGGCTGTGTCCACCAGATCCCAGAGCTGCTCCATGGTGATCCCCATAGGCACTTCAACAAAGGCGTGTTTGCCGGCCAGCATAGCCTCTTTGGCCATGGGGTGGTGCCATTCCCAAGGTGTGGCAATGACCACTATGTCCACATCCTGGCGTGCCAACAATTCACGATAGGCGTGTTTGCCCTGGGAATAATAACCGGGCTGGGCCAAGCCTGCGTCACTCATTACCTTCTTGGCGCGTTCTATGACCAGGGGATCGGTATCGCAGATAGCTGTTACCCTGGCACCTTCTATGTTGTTGAAATGATGAATGAACCCAACACCTCGCTCACCGACGCCGATTAGCCCCACCCGCACTTCGGCCATTTTCGGAACCACCAGCCCCATGACAGAGCGGCCACTGGCCTTGGGTGCCAGTGCAGATGAACCGGCATTGGCGGCGCAGCCAGCCAGCGCCGAGGCAGCAGCTGTGGCCACCGAAGCTTTCAGAAAGGAACGACGATCAAAACCAGACATAACTTCTCCCCTTGTTATTTGTTTTTATCTATCAGGTGCAGCTGCACCCCTTGCTTGGTGAGTTCTTCCACATAGCGCTCGGGAATGCCGCTGTCGGTCACCAGTTGCTGGATCTGCCGACTGGCACAAATGACATGAAACGCCTGTTGGTCGAATTTGGATGAATCGGTAACCACTATGATCTCGCTGGCAATCTCACACATCATGCGGTTGAGACTGGCTTCCTTCTCAAAATGGGTGGTGAGACCTGTCTTGAGATCAAAACCATCCACCCCGAGGATCAGCTTGTTGAAGTTGTAATCCCTGAGGCTCTTCTCGGCGATGGAACCATAGAAAGACATCGACTTCTTACGCAGCAAGCCGCCGGTGATCATCACCTCAACGTCGTCGGAACGCGCCAGCTCAGTGGCTATGTTAAGGCCGTTGGTCATCACGATAAGATCTTGATGTTCAAGGAGGTTGGCCGCAACTTGCTGGGTAGTGGTGCCCGAGTCCAGCAACAGGCGGTCGCCATCATTAACCAAAGAGGCCGCCACCTTGCCCAGCTCCTGCTTCAGTGCCGAATAGCAGTGGCCCTTCTCTTTCAGTGACAGTTCACGAATAAGGTCGGAGTTGACCATGGCGCCACCGCGGGAGCGCACCAACAATTGCTTTTGATCCAATACCGCCAGATCCGAGCGTATGGTGACTTCCGAGACCCCGAAGCGATTTGCCAGCTCGGTGACCGACACCTTTCCCTGTTGTTGGGTCAGCCGGACTATCTCCTGCTGCCTCTCAATAGTGTTGAGATTATTCACTGCACTCTTCCTGTTTTGTTTGTTGCGCTCTGGAGCAGGTGAACCTGCACTGGCTTTCGAAAGCTTTCAATCTACTAGCAACGTCGTCAAATCATAACAACAATTCTTATTCCACAACGACTTAAGCCAAAATCAACAACAAATTTTCACTTTCAACTAGCTAAACTATGCACCAAACCGAAAACAATTAAAAGACATTTTACATTTTTTTATTGATCACCCAGAGTTTTTAACGCTATAAATAAGCAATCGAAAGTATTTCGCTGTTTCCAATGCTTTCGAAAAACAACAAAAGCGAAAGGCATTAAGCCTGATAAAAACAAACAGCGGGGAACCCATGAAGCTCTTAGCCACCCAACCTGCCCTAATTGCCCTGGCAGTTGCCAGTGCGCTGGCAACACAGCCGGTTACGGCCAATGACGAGTCCGACAAGGAAAACAAGGCTCAAACACAACAAAACTCAGCTCAACAGCAGGATGCCGAGCTGGAAAGGATCCAGGTAACGGGTATCCGCTCAGCCATTAAGGAGTCGCTGTTTCTGAAACAGAATGCCACCGCAGTGGTGGATCTTGTGGTGGCCGATGACATAGGCAAGTTTCCGGATGAAAACCTGGCCGAAGCACTGCAACGTATTCCCGGGGTGACCATTACCCGCAACGGCGGCGAGGGACAGAACATACTGATCCGCGGCCTGGGGGACGGCTACAACATCACCACCCTCAATGGCCGCAAGCTGGCGTCGGACAATGCCGGGCGGGACTTCAACTTTGACACCATAGCCTCGGAGCTGGTCAATGTGCTGGCGGTTTACAAGTCTCCCGAAGCACGGCTCACCGAGGGAGGCATAGGGGCAATTGTGGATATTCAGACCCGCAAGCCTTTGGATTTGGACGGTTTTACCCTGCAGGCCTCGGCCAAGGGTATCTATGAGTCGCGCACCGAAGACCTGCATCCGCACGCATCTCTCATCATAGGCGACAAGTCCGATGACGACAGTTTCGGCGCTCTGTTTTCCGCCGTTTACTCCAAGAAAACCCTCAGGGCCGACACCTATTCCGCCGATGGTTTTTTCGATGAAGAGGAAGGCTGGGGTGTCGACAGCGCCGGGGTGCCGGTAGACACCAACGGCAATGGTGTGATTGATGAAGGCGAAATCTACGCCTCCAAAATACCAAGCTACATGTACTATGCCAACGCCCAGGACGTACGCGAACGCATCGGTGGCACCCTGGCGCTGCAATGGCGGCCTCTGGATAATCTGGATGTCAATTTCGATGCCCTCTACTCTCGCTACAATACCGATGGACACAAATACCAGATAGGGTTTGTCAACTATGACGAGGAGTGGACACCGGGTACCCCGCTGTTCAGCGATGCGCAGTTCGATGAGCTGGGGCGAGTGGTTTCCATGCGTCAGCAGGGCGACAACACTATGGTGGAGCTGCTTAACCTGAGCACACCGCGCAAGACAGACACCTACCAACTGGCACTGAATACGGCGCTGTTTATCACCCCCAATTGGTCGGTCACCGCCGATCTTGCCTACTCGGCCGCCAAAAACAAGAACAAGGGCGACAATCGCTTCATCGTCGCCCGCGGCTTTGTCGACAACATAGATATCGACTACACCAATGGTCAGATGCTGCCGGATGTGGTGATAGGCCCTGGACTCACCAGCGAGCAGACCTATGGTGCCCACTACAGCCTAAACAGTGGCACTGGCGTGGATGACAAGGTAACGGATCTTAAGCTGATGACCCAGTATTTGCCGGAAAGCGGCTTTATCAGCAAGCTGGATGCCGGGATAAACTATGTCAAGCAGGTCAAGAGCCAGAATGAGTTCAGATCGAAAAACCCCAGCCAATTCAGTCGCGGCGGCTACTATCTAACCCGCGACGGTTATGCTTTTGACGGCTCGGGAGTCTTCACTCAAGGCGAGTTTGAGCTGTTCCAAATTCCGGGCAATGTGTTTGTGCCCGCCAACTTCGATAACTTCCTCGACGGCGAAAACAGCATCTCACCGGATCCCTGGCCCAGCTTTGACTATGACAAGTTGCTGGAATACTACCGCTCCATCAACAGCGATGCCGCCAATGAGGCCATAGTAGCCAGTGCCAATCAGGCCGGTACTTATGAGGTAAGCGAGGCCGTGACCTCGGCCTATGTGCAGATAACGATTGAAGAGCTGCTGTTCGATCTGCCCTATATGCTCAATCTGGGGGTCAGGGCCAGTCGCACCCAAGTCGATTCCGAAGGCTTTGGCTATGACTTGAGCAAGGTAGTGCTGGATGATGCCGGTCAGCCGCTCAACGATGACTGGCGCACTGTCAGCCCGGTAAACTACAGCGACAGCTATACCAACATATTGCCAAGCCTCAACTTCAAGCTGAACCTGCAGGACGATCTGCTGCTGCGCATCTCGGCCGCCGAAGTATTGAGCCGCCCGTCACTCTACTCGCTCAGAGTCTGGGCCGCGCCCAACTTCACCAGTCAGGAGCAGGGCTTACCAACTCTGGTGCGCGGTAATCCCGGGGTTGAGCCCGAGCAGGCCAAACAGGCGGATCTGGCGCTGGAGTGGTATTACGGCGACAGCAGTTCACTGAGCGGCGCCCTGTTCATCAAGGATATCGACTCCTTTATCTCTGATGAAAAGACCCCCATGGAGGTCGATGGCAACCGTTACCTGGTAAGCCAGCCGGTTTCCGGACAGTATGGTGCCAAAGTGCAGGGCTTTGAAATTGCCTGGCAACAATCCCTCGAACAGTGGTTGCCTGAGCCGTTCAACGGCTTTGGCTGGCAGCTTAACTACACCTATGTGGACAGCAGTTATGACGATCCTGAGCTGAAAGCCAAGGATCTGCCCTTCAAGGGGATGTCCGAGAACTCCTACAATGCCGTGCTCTACTATGAGCAGTATGGTTTGCAGGCGCGCCTTGCCTATAACTGGCGCAGCAAGTTCCTGGTGGATCCGGATGCCTGGGGCGGCCCGGCCTGGATAGACGACTACGGCCAGTTGGATGCCAGCATCAGCTACGACATCACAGACAACTTGACCCTGTTCAGTGAAGCCTCCAACCTGACCAACAACCGCTACTCCGGTTACATCAAACGCGAAGATCAGGTGAATTATCTGGAACGCTTCGGTACCCAGATAGCCGTGGGTATTCGCGGCAGCTTCTAAAAACAGAGTTTGGGTGAAAGGATAACGCCTTCCGCCCAAACTCCATGTCGGCCCGGGAAACCGCCATATAGCCTGGGCTGACATCTTCCAAATCAATCCTTCAAGCCGATGATTCTTAATTAAAAGCTACTCTGTTGCTCCCAAGTCACCCACTTGCTTAACAAGCAAAGCCTGGGTTAGTCTCTAGCACTCCTTTTAACACCCGGCTGACAAAAGTAGACGCGATTCAGCCGACTCAGCATCCGGCATAGAAGGCCGGCTTCAAGGAATTGGCCGGGCGGTTAATCCCAAGCACTTCCCCCAAAATCAAAGGACTCGAAAACTGTGATCACCTGCTATATCAAATACGTCATCAAACCCAAGCAACTGGCCGAATTTGAACGCTACGCCAAAATGTGGATCCCCTTGGTGGAAAAGTTCGGCGGCACCCATAATGGTTATTTTCTGCCGAGCGAGGGTGCCAGCAATATCGCCCTGGCTCTGTTCACCTTCCCGAGCCTGGCAGAATACGAAAGCTATCGCAATCGAGCCAAAGACGACCCTGAATGTCAGGCGGCGCTGGTATTTGCCGAACAAACCGACTGCATTGAAAGTTATGAGCGCAGCTTCTTTCGGCCAGTGCTCGGTTAAGGAGAACGAAGATGTCTTCAAGCTTGTTTGCCCCGACACTCGAGACTTCGAGACTCAGGCTGCGGCCGCTGCAAGTGCAGGATGCCGATGCCCTGCTGGCGATATTTTCCGATCCCGAAGTGATGAAATACTGGAATACCGCGCCCTGGACCCATAGCAGCGACGCGCTGGATTTTATCTCTGCCGCCAAGCAGGGCATGACCAGGCAAGAGGGCATCACCCTTGGCATATTCCAGCGGGATACCTGTGAGCTGCTGGGGAAATGCATGTTGTTCAGTTATGACAGCGGCTCCAAACGGGCTGAGATAGGTTTTGGCCTGGGCAAAGCCGCTTGGGGCAAAGGCTATATTCAAGAGGCCGGCGAAGCCCTTATCGACTATGGCTTCAACACGCTTAAACTCAGACGCATCGAGGCCGAGATAGATCCCGGCAACAGTGCATCGGCCAAGGCTCTGGATAAACTCGGCTTCATCCGGGAAGGTTTGCTGCGCCAGCGCTGGCAAATCAATGGTGTTATTTCAGATTCGGCGCTCTATGGGCGACTGGTCAGCGACTGACCATGGCTCTGCATCAGGCGGCGCAGAATGGTATCGGCTGTTTGGCGCCGGTGAAGCTATGGCGCAAATGAGTGAAACAATAAAAGGACTCGATAGTTTGGATAGTTTGCTTGATACGCTGAGGATGCTGAAGAAGTACCAAGACGATTTATACTGCAATCCACCGGCAACAGAGGCGCAAATCGATCAGTTGCTTAATGTCTGGGAGTCTATTCCACCAGATTTACTGCCCATCGACTATCTGGATTTGCTCAGGTATGCCAATGGCATCCAAATTAACAATGTCATCCTTAACTCAATCGACGAACTATTGCACTGCAGCCTGGAGCAGGATGACTTTTTACAGCTGGGCCATGAAGGCAACCTGGACAGCATAGTGTTTCACCTCCCCAGCGCCGAATACCGGGTAGTGAATTTTTTCGACTTACGGGAAACCTTTGAAAGCTTTGAGCACCTGAAAGATTTGATAGCTTACCTGTTGCGGGAGCAAGGAATAATGTCTTAGGGAAACTGACATTTTGAATGTTCAAAGTTGGCTGTTCACGCCAGCGCCCTGTCGGTCAAGCGTCAGTATGATCAGCTTTCGCCCTGGCTTTGCTCCTGTCTTTTATAGTCATCCTCCATACGGCGGACAAAGTCCTCCATCTCCTGGCCCGGGGTAATGGGGAAACGCTCCGGCAACTGTGACAGATTAACGATACGGTCGACCCGAAAGGAGCGAAAGTCGTCTCTCAGTTCACACCAGGCCAACAAGGTCCAGGTGCCACGCCAAAAGTAGATAGCCAGCGGCCTTATTTTGCGCTGACTGGCGCTGCCTTTTACATCCTGATAGTCGAGCAGCACAAAGTGGCGCAGCCTGGCGGCGATACGCAGTGGGTCAAGATAAACAAACTCTTGCTGATCCAGATAGAAGTCCGGTGAGAACATCAAACTCTGTAGCGCCCGCAAACGCTCAGGCACCACGGCTTCGACCTTGATAAGCGCCTGTTTGGCCGCCTTGCCCAGCTCATTGCCGCCCCAGGTCTGCACCATGCGGATCCCCAGTTGAATCGCTTCCAGTTCGGCCTCATTGAACATCAGCGGCGGGACACTCACCTCCTGACGCAGCAGATAGCCAAGCCCGGCCTCCCCTTCGATGGGGATACCACTGAGACAGAGATCCTGAATATCCCGGTAAATGGTTCTGACTGACACTTCCAGGCGCTCGGCCAATACGGCCGCAGTGGTCAAACGGCGGTGGCGCAGGATCTGCACTATCTGAAACAAACGGTCGGCGCGGCGCATGACTTAATACCATCCCTTATAGCTGTTTGATTTGACTTCCATAGTTTGGCTTGAAACACCAGGCTTACAGCGCAGACCAATGTCGATTTATCCCAATACACCATGCGTTGCCCTACTTGCCTCCCACCCTTTCATTCTTGCTGACTGAGTAAACGCCTATGCGCTATGGTATTCATTCAAGCAAAGACCGACATTGCGTCGGTCCCGATAAAGATAACAGCGCTGAGCTTACAGCTGCATGGCCCACAAGCCAAGTCGGTTGCCTTCGGAATCGGCTATTTGGGCACAATAGCCGCATTCACCTTCCTTGATGGGCATAGGTGGCACGAGGATTTGCACACCCTGTGCTTCCAGCTGACCTATGGTGGTACCCAGCTTGTCACCCAGGTGGAGGTAAACCACGGATGCCGTCATTGAAGGGGCCATCTGCGGGTGTTTAATCAGCCCAAAGCAAGCGGTATCACCACTGGTGCGGCTGACGCTGACATACTCACACTCAGGCATAGGGTCTTCGCTGCAGTGCAGTCCCAGCACCTCTTGATAAAAACGCTTGGCGCGAGCCATATCGGCAACCGGGATCTCACTCCAGACCAAAGGGATTTCTGCTGACATTTTCACATCTCCATGTTGATTCAGTTGTGGCAGGAGGACCATCCTCCGCCGTCCTGACAAGCTTGGCTCTCAGGACGAAAACAAGTATGCACGGGTGCTGCTGACAACCTGTTGTCAGTAGTCTGAGCGAAAACACCAATAAAATTTGTATGGGAGTAAACGACAAAAGGCCCGCAGTGCGGGCCTTTATCTATCTTCTCAGCGGTTTTCCGGGGCAGTAGGTTACTTGGGCAGTGACGCCTGATGGCCGCTGACGAAGGCATCCAGCGCGGCCCTGGCCCGGCTTTCGGCATCTGCCAGGCTGTCGCTTGCCTGCATAGGCTCAACCACCTCGTAATAACACTTGATCTTGGGCTCGGTTCCCGAGGGCCGCACTATCACCCGGGCACCGCCTTCAAGGTGGAAGGTCAGCACATCACTGGCCGGTAATTCGATAATCTCCCGCCGCCCATCGGCGTAACGCCGCTCGGCCGATTTGAGATCCTCGGTCACCAATACCGCCATGCCCGCAATGGACTCGGGAGGATTGGCCCGCAGATGGGCTCCGATATCCGGCGTCCCCGGCTTGAGCGCTATGCTCACCTGAGTATTGAGGTGTAAACCATAGTCGCGATAGAGTTCTTCCAGTCTGTCCCAGATGGTTTTGTCCTGCGCCGCCAGCTCGGCAGTCAGCTGGGCAAAAGCCACCAGCGCCGACAGGCCGTCCTTATCCCACACCATGCTGCCCACTGTATAGCCCAGCGCCTCTTCATAGGCGAACAGGAATTTATTGCTGTCGCTCTGTCGCTGCATACCAACATTGGTGAGCCACTTGAAACCCGTGAGCGTGGTATAAAACTCACCGCCCTTGGCCTTGGCGATTTTGGAGAGCAAGGTTGAAGAGACTATGGTGGTTCCCAGCAGACGCTGATTGGCCGGCGCCTTGGACAATAGATAGTGGCCCAGCAAGGCCCCCACCTGATCGCCGGTGAGCATTTGGTATTCGCCATCATCTCGGCGCACTGCTACCGCCAGCCTGTCGGCATCAGGATCGTTGGCACAGGCCAGCAACGCCTGATGCTGCTTGGCCTCGGCGATCACCAGATCCATGGCGCCCTTCTCTTCCGGGTTGGGGAACTTAACCGTTGGGAAGTCACCGTCCGGTTTTTCCTGGGCAGCGACAGAATAAACCTGAGTAAAACCGGCATCCTTGAGCACTGTCTTGGCCATTTCTGCGCCAACACCATGCATGGCGGTATAGGCCAGGCTCACCCTTTCGGGCGCCGTTTTGTGCTGCAACACATCGGCATGGAACACACCGCGGCGATAGTCCTGATAGAAATCATCCTGCAGCCAAATGAGTTTACCCTGCTTGGTGGCTTCACTCTGCTCCAGCCAAGGCAGCTCTTCGTTGGCAGCCTTATCTATGCAGGCAGCAATACCTGAGTCATGTGGCGGAATGATCTGCGCGCCATTACCCCAATAGACCTTGTAGCCATTGTATTGCGGCGGGTTATGGCTGGCGGTCACAACGATGCCGGCGGCAGCTTCAAAGTGTTTCACCCCAAAGGCTACCAGCGGCGTGGCGGCCACTTTGGCGGTGAGTCGCACCTTAATCCCCATGGCGGTCAACACGCTGGCGGCATCATGGGCGAAGGTACGTGAGTCATGGCGGCCATCGAAACCTATCACCACACCGCGGCTGGCGGCATCTTTAACCTGGGCGAGCAGATACTGCCCCAGGCCCGCTGTGGTTTGGCGGATAACCAAACGGTTCATCCGCATTGGACCGGCGCCGACCACGCCCCTGAGACCGGCGGTGCCGAAGGCCAAACGGCCGGCAAAGCGGGCGGCCAATTCAGTTTCATTACCTTCGGCTTTAAGACTCAACAGCTCATCCCGAGTTTTAGGATCGGGATCTTTGTCCAGCCAATGTTTCAGTTGCAGCTCCAGATGAGTATTCATAGGTGGCCTCTTTGATAATCAGTTTCATTCCAAAGTAAGAAAAACTCAGGTCCGCGACAAGTGAATTTGCATTAATTTTATGATTTTGTTCGGACTTTAAAGCAGCCCCTCCTACTTAAGTTAGCCCTTTGCCATCCGTATGGGGTGTTTGCAGCGGCAACGAGAACTCTAGTAGAGTGGTTCCCGGCTTGATTTGGCTTGGCTTAAATTTCTGCTTCATATCGGAGTTGGCTTATCAGCAGATTGATACCGGCATTTCAGCGGGACATATTGATGGAGATAACGTTATTGAAGATCTCCTTGTCAAATTGCTGCTCCAGTTGTTGCCGCCAGGGCATGGGACAAACACGCACCAGGAAGAACTGTTCCCGGGAGGTATCTGTCACAAATGCCATGCCGTGTTGCATCAATTCATAGTGGATATCATGGACAAACACCATGGAGAAATTCTGCCTGCCGGTAAGCTGGTTGATATCCTCACGGCTCATGCTGACCCCATGCTCTACCTGCTCGAAACGCTTGTAAAGCCAGTCGGCAAACTCTTTGGCACTGACCATAGACATAATCCCATTCCTTATAGAAGTTTGAGTCACTCAAAGCGCTGTCAGCCGTTCGAGTACCAGCCGGATTGGCGATAGCATAGTGATTCTATGGCGAGTCAGGTTAGGCGGTCATCGACTGGCCATATCCATAAACTATAGTCGAGCCCGGAGTGCCGGGGAGATGAATGGCAACCTGCCTGAGACAGTCGCTGAGTTCACTGACAAAGCCCAAATGTAAAAACGCCCCACAAACCTGATTGCGGGGCGTTTTGTCAAATAGCCAAGTAGGCCGTTAAAGGATCAGAGCTTGAAAATATTGTCTTCCGAGTCCCGGTCCACCAGCTTGATGAAGGGGTCGACCCCGACATAGGCAGGCTTTTCGCTCAGCACCAGTTCGAGATGGTTCTCTCCGCTCTTGAGCCGATATTTCTGCAGCGACAACACCTGATCATCCTGCTTGAGCTTGTCCGGGTTGACCTTGAAGGCGCCTATATCAATCCATTCATCCAGCGGTACTTCCTGCTCGGCGCCCTTCTCTGAAGCGACCCGGCGCTGGGCATAGATATCCAGACTGACTTTAAACTGGCCTTCCGGCGTTTCGGTTACCTTGGCCTCGGTCAGACGCAGGTCATAGAGACTGATCTCAGAGAAGGAGTTCTCAATGAAACGCGCCTCGGCACCGTCCGTATTCCGTTTCAGATAGCTGAGCAGTTCCAGAGTGGTCGGGAAAGGATCGCCGCGGAACTTGTAACGCTCAAGGAATGCCTTCAAATTGGCATTGAGCCGTTCTTCACCCAGGCGGTCACGGATCCCCATCATGATCACCGAGCCCTTCTGGTAATGGATATAGCCCTGCCCTTCACTGCGCAGCAACGGCTGTTCGCCCTTGCTTTCCGATGAGCGACCTCGCAGGTAGCGGTCAAGCTCATACTTGAGGAAGCGGCGCAGCATCTGCGGGCCATACTTGTGCTCCATCACCATCAGCGCCGAGTATTGCGACAGGCTCTCGGAGATAACCGCACTGCCCTGTACATCGGCAGCGCCAACCTGATGCCCCCACCACTGGTGTGCCACTTCGTGGGCCGTCACATAATAGACGGGGTCAATATTGTCCGAGTTGCGCAGGTCGGCGATAAAGCCGATACGCTCAGAGTAAGGCACAGTGTTGGCAAAACTCTGGGCAAAGGAGCGATAACCGGGAAACTCTACTATACGCAGTTGCTTGTGTTGATAGGGACCAAAAGCCTGGGTGTAATAGTCGATAGAGTCTTTCACCGACTCTATCATTCGCTCCACGTTCCAATAGTGGGCCGAATGATAGTACACCTCGATCACTATGTCCTTGTACTTCTGCCGGTCCACTTCGAAACGTCCGGAGAGGATCGAATAGAAGTTAACCATGGGGCTATCCATCTTGTAATGGAAGAAGTTGCGACCATTTTCACGCCATTGCCGCTGCAGGTATCCGGGCACCAGTGCCATCTGCTGGCCTGAGGTGGAAACCGTGGCTTCAAAATCGATAAAGTCGCCGTCTACGCCAAAGAAGTTCTGCCGATAAAAGCGCGCGTCTTCCAGCTTATTGGCTCTTGGTTTGTCTTCAAGACCACGTTTCTCACGCTCGTGGCGATCGCTGAGTTCATAGCCTTCCTGATACCCAAACTGAGGCAGCAGCTCGATATTATTGATAAAGGTGCCGTTTTCGACCATGGACAGATCGAAGTTGGACTCTTCAACCCCTTGGGTTTCCCGAATCAAATGAATGCGGCCGCTGATTTTCTCCCCCGGCGGCAACGGCTTGTCAAACACCAGCCAACTGACATTGAATTTATCGTCAAACTCGCCCAGAGTCGCCCCCGGCAAGGTGATGCTGAGATCTTCCGCGCGGGTGTGGGACGGTAGACTGACCAGCAATTTGCTTATCGGCTTGTCCTGTTTGTTGACCCAATCAAGCTTGATATCTGCCTCGATTCGCCGTGACTCAGGATAGATATCAATGTCGGCCTTGACCGCAGTGGTGGTCAGCACGGGCAAAGACGCATACTGCTTGAATTTCTTCTCATAGTCGGCGCGCAGGTCGGTTTCCTCATCATTGGTATAGTAATGATTGACCACCTTGGTCTGGTAGAAGAGATAGCTGCCGCTGGCAACAAACAGCAGCACCCCAAAGGCCGCCAGCAAGCGTCCCTTGGCTCCCAGTTGACCGCCCAGCAGGGCAAACCTGTGTTTCAGAGGCTGTTTCGGCCCCCTGTGATAGAGACCATAACCCAGCACAAACAGCAGCAGTGAGAAACCGCCCCAATAGAGCATATACAAGCTGTGGCTCAAGAGTCCCCAGCCGTAACCGTTCATATCCGAATAGACCAGGTAAGGGGAAGCGCCAAAGTTATACAGTGAATGGCCGAATCCCCAACTGGCCATCACAAAGGTCGTCAGGTAGTAGGCGACAAACAGCCCCATACCGGCATACTTGTTCGGGCTGAGCACCTGAAAGAAGAACGCCAGAACCGCCGACATCAGCAGTGGCAACAGATAGTAAAATCCCAGCCTGATGGCGTATTGAGCCAGTTCGAGATTGTACTGCCCCTTGATCAGTTGGAAAGTAATTGTGGTCAGGGTCGCCAACAGGTACAGAAGCGCCATCACCAACACCACAGCCACCAGTTTGGAGGTCCAGAACACCAGATTCGGCACCGGCAGACTGTCGACTATGTCCCCCATTCCGGAGTTGCGCTCACGCCAGACAATCTCGGCGCTGTAGTAGATGAGTACTATCACCATCAGCAGGCCGGTGGCCCCGGCAATATTATCGACCATGTCCTGGGTCAGCGGCCAGTTGGAGGTGCCATACCAACCAAAATCACCGAACATGGGCCCGACCAGGTTAAAAACGGTGAGCAGCCCCAAAATCACAAACGGTGCTGTGTAAAGCACCTGGCGGATTTCAAAACCGACTCGGGCCTTGAACTGCGCCGAAGTCGATGGCGAGCTTGCACGGCTCAGTTGCTGCAAGGGCTGCAATGCCGGGGTTGCAGACAGCTTGCCGGAGCCTTTGTCCTTCTTGCGAGTAAGTGTTGGTTGGCGCCAGACCTTGGCTACAAGCAGCAAGATGACCGCCAGAGAAAGCCACATGGCGCGGTTGCTGAGCATAACACCGGTCAGCTCCACCAACTGGGTGTTTTTCTCGGCTATGGTCCAGTAACGGGTAACGTCGGCAAAGGTGCGCAGTGCAAAGGGATCCAACATGGCCGCCAGCGTGCGAAACTGGGGCTGACTGGCCAGCTCGCCGGTGAGGTTGTAGATAATAAGCAGTGCTACGGCTGTCAGATACAAACCCATCATGGAGCGAAAACGGCTGGCCATGGCATAAAACAGCGCCGATATCAGCAGCAGGCTCGGCGCGGCCAACAGCAACAAGGGCAGCAGATAATAGCTGAGCCGATTTTCACCGAAACGGCTGGCATCGACCCAAGGCATAAAAGAGCCGAGCCACATCGCCAGCGGCACCATGGAAAACACCGCCATGACCACCAGATAACTGCCGAAAAAACGCCCCAACTGATAGGCCAGCGGAGTCAGCGGTTTGGAATAGATCAGTTCCTCCATCCCGTGCTGCTGGTTGCGCACCGCTGTACTACCGACAAAGTTGACCACGGCAAACATGGAGATAAAGCTCATGATCAGCAGGGTCTGGGCAATGCTGAAGGGGCTGTTCTTCAGCACCTCACCGCCACCACCTATCTGCACATTGTTGGATACAACGGATAGAAAGCTGATTAAAAACAACAGCAAAGAAACAACATAAAAAGATGGCTGCCGCAGATAGTAGCGCCATTCAAAGCGTAACATGGAAACAAACATGGGCAGTTCCTCAGGCAGCCTGAACCGGCTTGCTGTTGCGGTGGCGATACAGGGTGCTGAAATAAAGATCTTCCAACCCCGGCGTTGCCTGAGTAAAACCTTCCGGCGCCGAATCGGCCCAGACATGCAGCACAGTGCGGCCGGCAAACAGGCGTTTGGCAATCACATTGAGCTGTTGTTCAAGCTCGCTGGCCTCGGCCTGGCTGACGGTGCGAGTCCAAATTTTTTGCTCCAAAGAGACCACCAACTCCATGGGATTGCCCTGCAGCAGGATCTGACCACCGGCGAGCACCGCCATATTGGCGCAAAGCTCCGAGACATCTTCCACTATATGGGTCGAGAGGATAATCACCTTCTCTTCCCCCAGGCTCACCAACAAGTTGTGGAAACGGTTGCGCTCCTCAGGATCCAAGCCGGCGGTGGGTTCGTCGACAATCAACAGCTTAGGGTCGCCAAGCAGCGCCTGCGCAATCCCGAAACGTTGACGCATACCGCCGGAAAAACCGCTGACCGCCTTGTTCTTGTGTTGATAAAGGTTGGTGTGTGCCAGTAAGCCATCCACCATCTCACGCCGCTCACCCTTGTTGTTGATCCCTTTGAGAATAGCCAGGTGATCGAGCAAGTCCCAGGCGCTGATCCTGGGGTAAACGTTAAAATCCTGCGGCAGATACCCCAGGGTCTGACGCAATTTTTGCGGCTGTTTGAGAATGTCTATGCCGTCGAAACTAATGCTGCCGCTATCGGCACTTTGCAATGCGGCTATGGTGCGCATCAAAGAGGATTTGCCTGCACCGTTGGGGCCGAGCAGACCAAACATCCCTTTGTCTACCTGTAGATTTACATTATCCAGTGCCTTAACACCGTTGTCATAGGTCTTGCTTAGGGCTTCGATACTGAGCATAGTTTCCTCATGCCGGAGAGATAAATGAATACCAAGCTAGCATGATTTAAACATTACAACTTGCAAAATTTGTAACAAAGATTCAAACATTTAACATACTTTGTTCGCTAACGCCGATAACCTTTTGCTGTACAGTTTCTCAGCGGCGCAGAGATGCCGCCAGTGATGGATTGCAATATGTGCGGTACTTTGGCTCGCCTAAAAGGCCTTCACTTGCTGCAGTTTCAACCCATTGAAATCCTGCTGCCCTGTGAGTCTCGGCCCCTGGTAAACCAGGCTATCTTTTGCTCCGGCAGCAAAGGCAAGTTCCTGCAAGGCGCGCTCTTCTATCATGGTCAGGCCACCGGCATATTCGTCGCTTGGCTGGATGATAAGCAAAGGTGCCTTGGCAAAAAGTTTTCGCGGTAGTACCCGCTTAACCAGCTGTTTGAGCAGGATTCCGGCCAGGTAAAAGTCCGCCAACGGGGTACGGACATGTTCGAAGGGATTGAGGCATTTCACTCCCTTGGTCGCGGCCAGTCGCCGCGCTTCATCGCCCACTGCCAACAGCTTGAAACTGCCCTTGTTATCCTGCTGCACTGCCACCTCAGGAATGGTCTCAAGGCTGACTTGCCCCAGACTATGACGACTGTCGGCAAGGGTGAGCCTGATACGTTTGGCGTTGAACTCGATATAAATAAGCGCCGGCTTTGTGCCGGGCAACAGCGACAACATGTTATTTCCTTATGATTTTCCTGAGCTAGTGGCCAAGAGAGCGCCTTAGCTTATTCATCCCCTGCTCCATACTGACGATGACCCTGTAATCCAAGTCCCTCTTGGCGGCTGAGATGTCGTAGTAGTGGCTGCAGGAAAGCTGTTTGGCGACAAAGCGGGTCATCAGCGGCTCCTGCTTGATAGCCAGCAGTCGGTAAATTCCTTCGAGCATGGCGCCAATGGCGTAGGCCAGAGTGGCCGGTACCCGCTTTTCCACCGCGGGTAAGTTGTCACAGGCAAGAATGCTGTCGAGCATGGCCGCCATAGTAAGGGGCTGATCGTTACTGACAAAATAGGCCTTGCCATTGCAGCGGCAAGGTTCAGCCAGCAGGCTCCTGGCCGCGCTCAGGTGGGCAAAGGCGGCATTGTCGATATAAATGGTGTCCACTAATTTATCGTCACGACCCACCAACTTGAGCCGGCCCTTGCGGCCTCGCTCCAGCACGCGGGGCACCAGATGAGGATCGCCAGGCCCCCAAATCAGGTGCGGCCGAATGGCCACTGTCTTCAAGCCCTCTTTGGCACTGGCCAGCACCAACTCTTCCGCTTCCGACTTGGAGGCGCCGTAATGGTTGAGATAACGCCTGGCGTAGGGAACGGATTCATCGATACCGGCCTCATCCTTGCCATCGAAAGTGACACTCGGCGTGCTGGTATAGACCAGATAACCAATCCCCAATTCACGGGCGCAGGCGATGATGTTTTCTGTCCCCAACACATTGGGGCGAAAATAGCTTGCTCTGCTGCCCCAGACTCCGGCCTTGGAGGCAACGTGAAAGATAAGCTCACAGCCATCGAGGGCTTGTTTCAGTGCCTGCTTGTCGCAAATATCGGCGCGCACCATGGTAGCGCCCATGGCCTCGAGCGCCGGATAATGGCCCCTGGCCACCCCCACGACCTGAATACCGGCAGCCAGCAGCGGCCGACATATGGCCTGCCCCAAAAAGCCTCCGGCGCCTGTCACCAACACCCGCTTGACTCGGGTCGCGAGTTCCCGGGCCAGCGCCAACAGCTCGGGATGAAGTTCATCATGCCCGGTTTCTTGTGACAAAACCGCTGTCTCTTGTGACAAAGCCGCAGGCAAATCCTGCGACGAGGCTATTGACTCAGGTGATTGAGATTGTGGTGCAAATGTGGCCATAGTGGGTTTCTGTCTCTGTTATCTATTTTGGCTTCCAGCCGTTTCCATCCAACTGTTTTTGCGCCCAAACGGCAAGTTGCTCGCGGAATATCTTGGCATTGTGGCGCACATCCATGGGAAAACCAGGATGCAACATAAAATGCCTGATGCCTCGGGTCAGTGGCTGCTTGTCGGCAAGTGCCTGCAACTCGGTAAACAGCTGTTGCTGTTCGGCTGGCGACAGGGATTGCTCAAGCTCGATGCAGATAAGCGGCGCTTTTTCGGGCACTGTGCTATCAAGGGAAGTGCTATCAAGGAAAGTGCTATCAGGGCCAGTAGTCAAAGAGAAAGCGCTCTCTTGGACTATCCCCCCGCCGCCAGGCTTATTCTGCATCAGTTCAACGCCAACCAGTGCCGAACGTTTAACCTGAGGATGGGTATTGAAAATCCGCTCACAGGGAATAGACAGATAGCGCTTTTGCAGCTCACCGTCCTGAATGACATCCACTCTGTGGGCCTTGCGGCCACACATCCACAAGTTGCCATCGGCATCTAGATAACCGAGATCGCCCATCCGGTGCAGTTGCCGGCCTTCATAGGCAATCTTGGCCTGTTTGTTGGCGCCTTCACGGCGATAGTAGCTCTGGTTGACCACAGCGCCGTCAACGACGATTTCGCCTATCTCCCCCGTCGCCAACTCGAGAGTTGGCGACCAGCTGTCGATGGCCTCTTCACTGATCCCTATGATACTGACCCTTATTCCGGATACCGGCTTACCGACACAGATGCCGCCGCCCTTGTCGGTGATGGCGGAGGTAGTGCCAAGCGCCTTGCTGCCAATCATGGAGACTGGCAGGGATTCGGTGGCGCCATAGGAGTTGAGCACTTCGACATCCTCGGCCAACATGGCGGAGAAACGCGCTATCGCCTTGGGATCGGCCGGCGCACCGGCGGATATCACCCGCTTCAAGCTGTGCAGCCGGCGCCCGCTTCCGCCGCGTCCCAAACGGTCGAGCAAGGCGGGGTTCACGAACATATTGCTGCAGGCATAGTGCTCTATGGCGGCAAACAGGTTTTCCGATCTGGCGGTTATCGGTTTGCTGGCATCCATTTCAGGCACTATCGATGCCATCCCCAGCGCCGGTCCAAAGAGAGCAAACAGCGGGAAGGTCGACAGATCCCGCTCGCCGGGACGAATGCCATAGTCATTTCGCAGCGCAGTTATCTGCGCCTCAAACATGCCGTGGCTGTAGACCACGCCTTTTGGGGTGCCGGTGCTGCCACTGGTAAACAAGATGGCCGCCATCTGCTGCGCGCCGAGCTGCGCCATGGGAAATGTGACTGACTCTGGTGCCCTGGCCAACAAACGGCTGACACTGCTGCCTCCCCAAGGAGGGTTACGGCCAAGAAAGCCTTCACCTGCCGTCAGCAACAAGCGGATACTGGGTTTGCCCCAACCGAACAGCAATCTGGCCACATGGGCCTTGGGGATCCCGATAAAGGCGTCGGGTTCGGCTTCCGCCAGACACTGCTTGAGCTTGGCGCTCCCCATACCTGGGTCCACCATCACAGGGATAATACCCGCCTTGAACAGGGCAAAGGTAAGCACAAAAAACTCTATCCCCGGAGTCACCATAAGCACGGCTTTCATCCCGGGTTTGAAGCCATAGTCGAGCAAGGCGCTAGCAAGCCGGTCGCTGTCGCTGTCCAGGGTCTTGAAATCAAGCTCCTGGTAACTGAACTTACCAGCGCGGCGGCGCTGCACGGCAACCGCCAGGTCCTCGCTCTGGCTAATGGCCGCCTGCTTCAGGTGACGACACAGGTTGTGCCCCTTGGCGGAGTTTGCCTCTGGGGCCGGTTCATTTGCAGCCATTTGCGAGTCTTCGGCGGGTGGGAACATCTCAGTCAGCGCTCCCGGCTGAGGTTGTTTCCGCCGATGCCTTTTCTTCAGGGTTAGATGTTTGTTCGTCGGCGCTTTGAGCCACTGCCGTTTCATCAATAAAGCGGCGAATATGGGCTATCACCTCATCACTGGCGTCTTCAAGAATATAATGGCCGCAGTCGGCAAAGGCGTGCAGCTCGGCTTTGGGCAGGCGCTGCTGCCAACCTTCAAGGAAGTGCCGGTCAAAGACAAAGTCCTTGAGACCCCAAAGAATAATGGTCGGCACCCGGGTAAACTGCTGCAAACTGGCATCAATCGACTGCACCAACTCCCAGTTTCTGTCGCCGGGCTTGAGCGGAATATCCTGTACAAACCTCAAAGTCGAGATTCGATTTTGCCAGGAGTTGAATGGTGCCACATAAGCGCGGCGCACATCCGCGGCCATGGGCGCACGTTTGACTCCCACATAGGAAGCCGCGGACGAGAAGGCATTGAAGCCCCGCACCAGCAGGGTGCCAAGCGCGGTATCGCGGCAGATTTTCAGCGCCAGCGGCAAGGGCTTGCTCTTTGGCAAACCGAAGGCGGCGGTATTGAGCAGCACCAGGCGTTTAATCCTCTCGGGATAACGGGCTGCATAGCCCATGCCTATCATGCCGCCCCAGTCATGCAGCACCAGCGTGATATTGCTGCGAATATCCAGACTGTCCAGCAGTGCTTCCAGATCGTCGATGCGCTGCGCCAGCGTGTAGTCATAGGCATCATCGCCCGGTTTGTCGGACAAGCCGCAGCCGATATGATCCGGCACCACACATTCATATTGGTCGCTTAACGCCTGCACCAGGTTACGGTAGTAAAAAGACCAGCTGGGGTTACCGTGCACCATCACCACGGCATCGGGGCGTTGGCCGTTAATCCCGGCGGGTTTTTCATGCACATAATGCAGTTTGTGGCCGCCGAGCGTGATGAAATGACGCTTGAACGGGAAGAGTGTATCTAGGGTGGCCATTGGCTATCCTGTTGTTAATTTTGGTTATTTAGGCACTATTCTAATGGGCCCTGTCGAATGGGCATTGTCTAAAACCTGTATCAAGGGCTTACCAGCGCAGCCCCAGCATCATGCAGTTGAGTCCCGAGCCTATGCCAAGAAAGCTCACCCGGTCGCCTGCCTGCAAAAAGCCTTCACCGTGGGCCAGCGCCGCCGACACAGGCAAAGAGACAGTGCCCATATTGCCAAGGCGGGCAAAGGTGGGAAACTCTTTGTGCTCGGCAATGCCCAGGGCGCCCAGTACTTGCTTTCGGTTGGCAGCCCCCACCTGATGACAGATAACCTTATCCACCTGTCCGGCAAGCCACTGGCGCTGCTGCAAAAACTGCTCCCAGGTCTGGCGCGCCAGCTCCACCCCCTCCTTCAAAAGGGCAACGGCATCTGTGCGCATCACCTCGCGGTAGAGGCGGTTACCGACCTCGACAAACCCCCACTGACACATCTGATGATGCTCCGGCGCCGCCAACTGACTGGCACCGAGCAACTGATGCTTGCGGGAGGTGGAAAGTGGCAAGCTGCCATCCGTGAGGATAACGGCCACGGCACCTGAGCCGCCGGTCAGGGTGGCCAGAGAAGCCGCAAAGTTTGCCATGCTGGGTTCGGCCAGCATCTGCTCTATGGACGCCTCGACTATCTCCCGGGATGATTCACAGGACACCACCATACCGGCGCGGATCTGCCCCAGTTCAATACGGTTGGCCACATCCAGAATACCGGACAGGACTCCCAGGCAGGCGTTGCTGATATCAAAAACGGCGCAGTCGCGCCCGATACCTATGGCAGAAGCCACAGCGCAGGCCGTGGCTGGCTCATGCTGGTCACGGCACACGCCGGTGTAAACCAAGGCGCCAAGCGCTTTGGGATCCAGCCCTGTCTCGGCCAGCGCCTTTTGGGCGGCGCACACTGCGCCTTGGGAAACCTTGAAGCCCTTGGGCCACCAACGACGCTCCTCAATGCCCGTCAGGGCAGCGAGTTGCCCAATGGGGATACGAAACTTTTGATAAAGCGGCGCAAGCCGGGATTCCAACTCGCGGCTGGACACCATTTCCGGCGCCAACTCATAAGCCAGACTATTGATATACACACGGGAATAATTCATGAAAAGCCAATCGCTCTCTCGGGCGCTCTGTGCCCTTGTTATCTTTTGGGGTCGTGATAATTAAGTCTTATGCCCCAGGCTGGCGTCATTTGACCAAGAAACGCCGGGGTATTCAATAAAAAACGCATTAAGCCGGTACTTGGCGCCGACTAATTCCCCGCTTGAGAGACATCTCTGTCCAAGCGGGCCTTGTTGTTTCATTTATCGGCTACCAGGCAACCAGGCATGGATTAAGGCATTGCGCGGCGTGGTGGCCTGCTCACAAAAGGCGCCTAGCTGCACCCGGTAACCGGCCTCCAACAGGAAACAGACCCTATCGAGCAGCAGATACCGTTCAATAACCGGCCGAAACAGATGTGCCGCCAAGTCAATACGGGCGGTTAATCTGCGCCTTTGCTCCCCCAAGCGCTGATAGGCGGCAAAATCCACCGCCTCAGGCAATAGCATTCCCTTTTGCGCCGCGGCCCAAAGACAGAAGTCCTTGAAACGGCCGGACAGCTGACTCTGCCGTACCGCAGGCAGTGGCAGATAAGTGTCCTGAGCACGCAGCTCACGCTGCAGACTATCGAATCCGAGCCGCCAACTGACCTCTTTGATCCTGTCGGCGCGCGCCTTTTGATTGGCAATAACACTGTGATTAAGCGGCAGTTGCAGCGCCGCCTTATCTAATCGCAGCGCCTGCTCTTGGGCACTTTGACTCAAGGGAGTGATATCGCCGGAGGGCAAGAGGTGATAACAACAAGGGGAAACCGAGACCACAGCGGTGCCACTTGCAACCGCGCGGCGCAGCAGCGTCAGGTGCAGCTCGCCGCAGGCATGCAGCGCAATGGCATGCTGCTTGGGCTTGAGATAACAAGGCTCGGCGGCAAAGGCATCGGCACAGACAAATTGCTGCGGCAAGTTACGTTTTTTTGCCGCTAGCTCGCCGGCTTCGCACAAAGATGCTTGCCACTCCAGGCTCAATACCGCCTTGCCGCTCAAGGCACTGAGCAGGCGCCCGAGATGCCCTTTTCCGGCGCACCACTCCAATAAAGGAAAGGGGTTGTTATGGGTGGCGATGGTATTGGCAAAGCGGCTTATCTGCTGCCATTTTCGGCCCTTTATACTGGCACTGAGCCGGGCCTCGGTTGACGCACAAAGCTTAGGTTGGCCATTATCCTGCTCAGGTGCGGGATAATCAAAGAGGTGCCAGGCAAAGTGTCTCTTGTCCCACAGGGCCAATTCCTGCTCGCTCAAGTCTGCAACCAAGGCCGGCCAGAGGGTTGTCAACAACAATGACTGACTGGCATCCACAGTCTCGAGCGCATCGTCATCAATAGCCCAGAGCGCTGCGGCCAGCTTGGCAAAGCGCTGCTGCCAGGGAAGCTTGTGGTGCTCGAAACTCCTGACACTCCAAAGCGCGCGGCTTGAGAGCAACAATTGACTGAGCTGTCGAAGCTCTGCTTTCACCTCGGGCAAGCTGCAATCGACTGCCGTCAGCCGGGTTTCAACCCTGCCGGCCTCTGGCTCGGCTTGCCGGGGGGAATTCTGTTGGCAGTCACACATTTTACTGGCCCGATTAACTTAAAGGGGTCGCATTATAGCCCCTGGTTGCCTTTGAGGAAAATAGCGCCACCCAAGCAGGAAACAGGGGGCAAAGCCTGCGAAAAAGCTGGGGTTGAGTCTCCCGCTTGCTGATAGCTTTACAGCCAAGGGGAAAAGCCAGCAGTAAGGACTAATTCACATAACAATTTGATTAAAAGTGGATTATTGTTTCAATAAACTATGCCTAAAGCCCGAGTCATCATCTTTCCTGGCGGCTTGGCAACGAAAGCTGCCGCCGCTATTTTCAGGTATAAATCCGCTCAAAGCTGTTACCTTTGCACCTGCCGCAATAGACTGGTGTACCCAAGCTGACAAAACAATCGAACCAACTCAATCTAACGAATTCAATCTAACGAAATGGTCGAGTGAAATCGGTCGAGCGAAATCAATCGCGCCAATTCACGCGCTACACTCCGCCGCTGAACAGAATATTGATAAGAAGGATGTTGAATGATCCAATCTCCCTGCGTGGCGCGCTGCGGCCTCAATGAAGACGACTTTTGTATGGGCTGCCTGCGCCATATAGATGAAATCGTCAATTGGAGCCGTTGCCCGGATGAAGAGAAACGCGCCATTATTGCCAAACTCCCGGAGCGAAAACGCGCCTTTTCGGGCATGGAAAACAGCGGCATTATCAGCAGAGCCAAATACCTCGAGGCAGAGGCCAGGCTTGGGCGCAGCGACAAGAGCAAAGCAAGTAAAAAAGAGTGATACAGCTTTAAGCGTTCAAGGCAACCAAGCCTTCATAAAGAAAAAGACCGCAATCGCGGTCTTTTTGGAATTTATGGATCACTCAGTCATTACTGCTCTGAGCTGACATTCCCAAGGGAACTGGCGGCACCGCCATTACCGTTGTGGGAATGGTGAGTTTCTGTGAGGCGACGCATCAGCGGCAATACTGCCAGCGCGATAAAGGTACAAACCAGCGCCGCTATCCCCAACTTGTTGAACAAGCTGGTGTAGATGGGCAGAGTCTCAAGCGGATCGGTTATGTTCTTCGGCACACTGGCGAAGTTGGCCACCACACCACCCAGATACTGAGAGATGCCCGAGGCGACAAAGTAAGCCCCCATCATAAAGCCACCCATGCGCTCAGGTACGTAACGGGCAATCATAGCCAAGCCCAAACCGCTGACCAGCAGCTCACCGAGTGAGTATGCGCCATAACCCCAGATCATCACCCAGGAAGAGGTCTTGCCATCGACGGCAAACATACCGGCAAAGCTGTAGATGAAGAAACCCAGCGCCACTACGGCAAAGCCCAGTGCGAACTTGGCGGCAATGGAAATATCCTTGTTGTTACGTCCGGCAGAGGCATAAACCCAGGCCAGCACAGGACTGAGCAACATGATCCAGATAGGGTTCAAGGCCTGGAACTGCGCCGGTGACCAGGTCCACAGATCGATGCCAAAGGCCTGGAAGTTCCAGTCGACGTTACGCAGGGCAAACAGCGCCAGCGAGGTAGACATCTGTTGGTAAAACACAAAGAAGAATACGGTTTGTACCGTCAGAACCAAGGCGGCTATCAAACCGGCCCGTTCACTGGTTTCACTGTTTTTAATCAAGTAGATAAAGATACCGAGTACGGCGGCACCAGCGGTGTAAACAAAAGCGCGGGCCACATCTTCATATTCGAGGATAAAGGCTGAAGCCACTACAGACAGAGCCGCCAGGCCGAGTACCGCAAACAGCTTATTCATTTCCACCGGACGGGTATCCGGCTCCGAGCCATAGTTGGCCAGAGTCTTACGCATCATGGCGTAGTTACCCAGGCCTACCAGTAGGCCCACGCAGCAAACGGCAAAAGCCGCATGCCAGCCAAACTCGTTGCCATAGTTGGCGTTGACGTAATCTTTAATCCAGGGAGTCAACAACATGGAGAAGGTGGAACCCACGTTCACCGCCATGTAGTAAATGGTAAAGGCGCTGTCTATCTTGGAGTCGTCCCCTTCATAGATTTTGCGCACCAGGTTACCGGCATTGGGTTTGAACAAACCGTTACCGACAACGATTACCCCAAGGGCCGAAAACAGGAACCAGGTGTTTTCGGTCGGCACTGTCATCAAGGCATAACCCAATGACAGAATACCGGCACCTAGCAACATGGTGCGCTTGGTACCGAGAATTTTATCCCCGACCCAGCCACCAATCGCCGGCGACACATAAATCAATGCGGCACAGGCACTCCATACCAGGTTGGCGCGACTGTCCTCAAACCCTAGACGCTGTACCATGAAGTACACGATAAGCGCCTGCATACCGTAATAACCGAAACGTTCCCATAGCTCGATAAGTGACACAGTCATAAAAGAATGCGTCTTGCTTACCTTAGGAGACCCTAATGTCATTTTGCTTGCTTCCATCTTGATTTGAAATAATTGTCAGACGAGTATAAAACTGCTGGCCGCACAATCCAACGCAAACTCTGAGGCAAAACACACTTTGTCGCAATTCTCCTACTCAGCTCAAATTCCATTGGCGAATTTTTCAACAAAAACTTACCTTCAGTGGGGAAAACGGAGCAAACCCAGCTGCCACAGGGGTTTCCACTAATTAATGAGAATTTTTATCAGTTCCAAAATCACCACCAAAGCGACTTGAAAACAGCATTTATCAGCGCCTATGACATAAAAAAACCGTCCTTGAATGGACGGTTTTTGCATTGAATGACTTAAGCCTTATCAGGCCTTTCCAAAAGAAGCGGTCAATCTTTGGCCGCCATTCTAGCCTTGAGATCGGCAAAAGGATTGAAGGTGGCCGGCGCCTGTTTGGCTTCACTGGTGTCGCCGTACTGCACCAGTTCTTCAAACCTGGAGTGCTCGTTGTCATGGCAGTAGAGACACAACAGCTCCCAGTTGGAACCATCTGAAGGGTTGTTGTCGTGATTGTGATCTCTGTGATGCACAGTCAACTCACGCAAGTTCTTGTGGGTAAACTCCCTGGCACAGCGGCCACAGACCCAAGGATAAAGCTTGAGCGCCTGCTCCCGATAGCCTTTTTCACGACTCGCCTGATACTCACGGGCCTGCGCCAGCACCCGATCCAATTTACTCTGTTCTGCCATCTTTCTTTTCCGGTGAACGGGCCCTTAAGGGCCCTCTACATATTCTGCGCTGGACAGATGCAGATAATGCAGGTGCTTCTCATACTGAGTCACCACATCTGCCTGGATCTGCTCTTCCGTATAACCCATCACATCATAATACTGTCCGCCGTGTTCGAGGAAAACTTCAACCCGGAAGTAGTTATTTTGTGACTCATCCTCAGCTTCTGCCTGAGTCTGATGGGTCACAGGCAGCGTAAAGGCGCGGATCCGCAAGCCATAGACAAAGGTCTGCACCTCTTCATTTTCGATGACCAACCTCACCCTGTCTTCATCGTACTGGAGATCGGCATTGATACCGCGTGACAAGAAGCCCTGAGAGACCTTGGACAGCGCCGGTGTCGCCACGTTGTCGACAAAGCGCCGCGCCTGCTCGTAGGAGGGATGCGACACCAACACATCTATCCTGTCTTCCCAGGACACGCTGGTTCTGGCGTACTGCACACTGGTGGTATGCAGCTGCACGCTGTTGATTTTGAGCCAGTCATCCTGCAACGCCTTGAACAGGCCAAAGCAGATAAGCAGCATCACCAACAAGAACGGCATGGCACTGGCAATCGCTGCCGTTTGCAGCGCCTGCAAGCCACCTGCGAGCAGCAGCACAGAGGCAACCACACCTTGCATCAGGGCCCAGAAGATCCGCTGCCATACAGGCGCATCGGCATCGCCGCCTGAGGTCAGGTTATCGATCACCAAAGAGCCTGAGTCAGACGAGGTCACAAAGAAGGTCACCACCAGACACACAGCGATGACTGACAGCAGATTGGAAAGCGGCAAGTGCTCGAAGAAGGTAAACAGGGCGACTGACACATCGGTAGAAACCGCGGTAGCCAGATATTCGGCGCCATGGTTCATGATGGCATCTATCGCCGAGTTACCGAAAACCGTCATCCACAGGAAGGTGAAACCACTGGGAACAAATAAGATCCCCACCAGGAACTCACGAATGGTGCGGCCGCGGGAGACCCGGGCGATAAAGGTACCGACAAAAGGTGACCAGGAGATCCACCAGCCCCAGTAGAGTAGAGTCCAGCCACCGAGCCAGTCATTCTTCTGCTCGTAGGCATAGAGGTTAAAGGTCTTGCTCACCAGCTCACTCAAATAGCTGCCGGTGTTTTGCACGAAAGACTGCAGCAGAGCAACCGTTGGACCAAACAGCAGTACTATCATCATCAGCACAAAAGCCAGCCCGAGGTTAAGCTCACTTAAACGCTTCACCCCTTTATCCAGGCCGGAAAACACAGAGCCGGTGGCGATAAGAGTGATACCTATGATCAGTGCCACCTGCACAGTGCTGCTGATAGGGAAAGAATCACCCAACAGATAGTTGAGTCCCGAGTTAACCTGCAATACCCCGAAGCCCAATGAGGTAGCCACACCAAACATAGTGCCCAGCACGGCAAAGGTGTCGACGCAGTGGCCTATGGGACCATAAATACGTTCACCAATCAGAGGATAAAGGGCACTTCTTGGCAGCAGCGGCAGCTTATGCCGATAGCTGAAATAGGCCAGACTCAAGGCCACTACCGCATAGATGGCCCAGGCGTGAATACCCCAGTGGAAGAAGGTGATCTTCATCGCCTCTTTGGCGGCTTCAACTGTCTGGGGATCCGCATCCGGCGGTGCCAGATAGTGCATCACAGGTTCACCAACCCCAAAGAACATCAAGCCTATGCCCATACCGGCAGAGAATAGCATGGCAATCCAGCTCTTGTAGCTGTAATCCGGCTCGGCATGATCCGGCCCAAGCTTGATATCACCGAAGCGACTCACCATCACAAAGATGATGAATACCAGAAAAATGGCCACGCCCATGATATAGAGCCAGCCGGCCTTCAACTCCAGCCAGGATTGAGCTGACTTAAATAGCTCCTGCGCTTCATTCGGCCAGACGGCACACACCAACACCATGAAGGCGATACAGATCACTGACGAAAAAAACACCGGAGGATTAATACTCGACTTAATCAAATTTTGCGCTCCTTTTTACGGATAAAACTGCGCTGCCTGCGATCAAGTTCCTAAGTTACCGCTGAACTCGGCCGGGGACAACGCTTATCCAAAGCCACACCAAAAGCTTATCGGGTGTTTATGTGCAGTATGTGACACCCTTCCGCGGACAAGCTCTCGGCTTGATAAAAATGGAAGAGATAGGACCCACCGGGATCAAAGTGTTGGCGGGACAGACAAGATTACCGTGGCATATTGAATGGCAATCGACTCGGACACAAACTGCTACTTTTGGCAACAATCGGCGCTGATTATACACAAAAACGGACAAAATGGGGAGTCTCTGGCGACTCCCGCTCACAGAATCAGCCTTTTCCTACTCGCCGCTCTTGGGGGTTTGTGAAATACCCGCGGTCAGATTAAAGCGCATCGCCTCCTCGAATGACCAATCCACCATGATCAAGTCCTCTCGTTTGACCAGGCTGGTGACCCCGGCCATCTGATAGGAAAGTTGAAACAGCACAGGCACCCAGTCCCCTTCGGGCAAGGCATCGAGCAGCGGTTGAGGCGGCTTGTCCGTCATAATAAAGCCGACCACAAAACCGCCGTTTGCCTGGCGCACCAATACTGTTTGCTGCGACTTGGGCTTACTGCCATCTCGGTTCATCAAAGAAGCAATATCGCGAATACTGCCATAGACAGACTTGAACAGGGGAAAGCGCATCAACTGCCGTTCAATCCAGCTCCAGAGCCAAACGATGGGGCTGACGGAAAACAGTAAACCGGCAACAAATACCAAGGCTGTGACCAATATAAAACCGGCTCCGGTAAATACAGTGTCCATGCCCACCAGAGAGAAGAGTAACTTGCCCAGGCTGTCGAGAGATTCAAACAGGGACCAGAACAGCCAGAGACTAAGCGCCATGGGCAGCAGATTAAGCAAGCCACGGATCAGGGTTTGTTTCATTGAATTCCTCTTGATATTTAAGACTGTATAGGGCGCAGGACAGAGGCTCAAAGGAAGGTTTCTCGGCTGCCCCTTCCCCAACAGGCGCTCAACTCTGTATCCTGACAGAGACGCAAATCGATAGCAAAATGTTGTGCATTACCCCGGGAGGCCGCAGGGTCTCCCGGGTGCGACAAGGAGAATAACAGCATGCGCGTAACCCGACTGGATCACCTGGTGTTAACCGTCCGCGACATAGAGCAGAGTGTCGCCTTCTACCAAAAACTGGGCATGAAACGCCAAACCTTTGCCGATAACAGAACGGCGCTGCAATTTGGCGATCAGAAAATCAACCTGCACCAGCTTGGCCGCGAATATTACCCCAATGCCGCCAAAGCCCAAAGTGGTTCGGCGGACTTGTGCTTTATCACCTGTGGTTCACTCGAGGATGTTATGGCGCATCTCAATGCCATGGGTATCGACATCGAAGAGGGCCCCATCGCCCGTACCGGCGCCACCGGCCCGATAGACTCAGTCTATATTCGCGATCCTGACGGCAACCTGATCGAGCTGGCAGAATACCGCGTTGACTAGGCTGGGCTTTGACGAGACTGCTTTGACTAAGTCCCCGTTGACTAAGTCCTATGTTGACCAAGTTCTCTGTTGACCAAGTTCTCTGTTGACCAAGTATTCCGTTGACCAAGAGCTCCGTTGACCGGGCGGTGCAGCTAACCGAGCTGCACCAGCCTGCACTGGCACAAAAAAGCCGCTTGAATGCAAGCGGCTTTCTCTAAGGCTCGCGGATAAGAGCTTAAAGCTCTTTTTCCATCTCCTCGTAGGAGACATGGCGTACGTCTTTGCCCTTGACGTAGTAAATCACGTACTCACAGATGTTTTTGCAGCGGTCCCCTACCCGCTCAACCGCGCGGGCAGCCCAGAGCACATCCAGCACACCTGGGATAGAGCGGGGATCTTCCATCATGTAAGTCATCAACTGGCGAATGATGCCTTCATATTCCTTGTCCAGCTTGGCATCTTCCTTGTGCAGCTCCAGCGCCGAGTCGGCGTCCATCCGCGCCAATGCATCCAGGGTCGAGTGCAACATACGGGTGGCATGGCGCCCCATGGACTCGATACTGACCAGCAGCGGCTGCTGATTATTGCTGCGCTTCTCCTGTGCCGCCTTGGCGATACGCACACAGGCATCGCCGATGCGCTCAAGATCGGCAATCGTCTTGGAGATGGCTATCACCAGACGCAAGTCACTGGCCGCCGGCTGACGCTTGGCAATGATACGGGTACACTCTTCATCTATCATCACCTCCATGCCGTTGACCTTGTGATCGCCCTCGATCACCTTCTGCGCTAACTCGGTATCCAGGCTGCCCAGGGCATCCAGCGCCTGTTCCAACTGCCGCTCCACCATGCCGCCCATGGCCAGCACCCGGTTGCGGATATCTTCCAGCTCGGCATTGAACTGGCCTGAGATATGTTTATTCAGGTTCTTGTTTTCCATTTGCTTCCCCTTGCTCGGACGCAGCGTTTATCAACCGTAGCGGCCGGTAATATAATCTTCGGTCTTACTCTGTTTTGGCGTAGTAAAGATAGTGTTGGTATCCGAGTACTCAATCAGCTCGCCCATATACATAAAGGCAGTCTGATCCGACACCCTGGCCGCCTGCTGCATGTTGTGGGTCACTATCACCACTGTGTACTTGGACTTGAGCTCGGTGATCAGCTCTTCGATAGTCAGGGTCGAGATAGGATCCAGTGCCGAAGTCGGCTCATCGAGCAGCAAGACTTCAGGCTCAATGGCTATCGCCCGGGCAATCACCAGACGCTGCTGCTGACCACCGGACAACCCGAAGGCGTTGTCATGCAGCCTGTCTTTCACCTCGTCCCAGATGGCGGCGCCGCGCAGTGAACGCTCACAGGCTTCATCCAGCTCACGGCGGTTACTCACGCCCTGCAGGCGCAGGCCATAGACGACATTTTCATAAATGGACTTGGGGAAAGGATTAGGGCGCTGGAACACCATTCCCACATTGCGTCTCAGCGCCGCGACATCCACTTTCTTGTCGTAGATGTTTTGACCATGGAGCAAGATTTCCCCGTCGATATGGCAGTTATCCACCAGATCGTTCATCCGGTTGATACAGCGCAGCAAGGTGGACTTACCGCAACCACTGGGGCCGATGAAGGCGGTGACCTTCTTCTTGGGGATCTTCATGGAAACATCAAACAGCGCCTGCTTGTCACCATAGCGCAGATCCAAGTTACGGATCTCCAGCGCCGTCTCTTCGGCAGGCAGGTTCGCCAGATCCAGCGTCTCAGTATTCATTACCGATGAGTCTATCGAAATCATATTCTGTCCTATCACTTCAGGATAATCGTCAATTAGTGTTCAAGCGAGCGGTACTTTTCACGCAGATGGTTGCGCACGCTGATAGCCGTCAGGTTGAGTGCCACGATCACAGAGACCAGCAGGAACGAGGTGGCATAGACCAAAGGCCTGGCAGCTTCTACGTTGGGGCTCTGGAAACCGACATCATAAATATGGAACCCGAGGTGCATAAACTTACGCTCAAGATGCACAAAGGGGAAATTCATATCCACAGGCAAGGTAGGCGCCAACTTGACCACCCCCACCAGCATCAAGGGTGCCACTTCGCCGGCGGCGCGGGCAACCGCCAGAATAAGCCCTGTCATAATCGCCGGGCTGGCCATGGGGATAATAATCCGCCACAGGGTTTCGGCCTTGGTGGCCCCCAGAGCCAGGCTGCCCTGACGCACTGAGCTTGGAATACGTGACAAGCCTTCCTCGGTGGAAACTATCACCACAGGCAGGGTCAGAATCGCCAAAGTCAGTGCCGACCAGATAACCCCGGGAGAGCCAAAGGTGGGCGACGGCAACGCCTCAGGATAGAACAGCTGATCCAGCGAGCCCCCCAACATGTAGACAAAGAAGCCCAGACCAAACACCCCGTACACAATAGAAGGCACACCGGCGAGGTTGATCACCGCGATACGTATCATCTTGGTGATCGGCCCTTTCTTGGCGTATTCGTGCAGATAGATGGCGGCCACCACACCGAATGGTGTCACTATCACGGCCATCAGCAACACCATGAATACTGTGCCGAAAATCGCCGGAAACACCCCGCCCTCTGTGTTGGCTTCGCGGGGGTCGTCACTGATAAAGCGTCCCAGACCAACAAACCAGTGGCCAACCTTGTCGATAAAGCCCATGCGGTTGACATAGCTGACATCCAGCACCGAATCCAGGCTGAGGGTCACTTCTTCGCCGCGCATGTCGCGTACTATCACAGAGTCACGCCCGGCTTGCTCACGCAGAGAGAACAGCTGCTTTTCCAACCCTTGATAATGCTGATCCAGTTGCTGACGCTTGGACTCAAGCTCGGCTTTACGCTCAGGCGTCAGGGCATCGTCAAGCTCATAGCCACGTTCTTTGAGGCGCAGACGTTCCAGCTCATAGTTAACCGCGCCTATGTCCTGCTTCTGCAGTGCCATCGCCTGATCGGCCAGGTCCACTGCGCGCTCGATATGCTCCTCGAGTGAGTTCTGCACATCGCCGCCGAGCTCCAGCCGCTGGCCCTTCTCAATCACGGCCACAGGGTAGCCGTAGAAGTTACCGTTCTTGGTACGCTCTATCATGGCCAAGCCTTCCGGGGTGGAGCGCGACACAATATCTGTCTCCAGAATCCAGCGGAAATCCAGGCCGACAAACTCACGGTTACCCGTCTTGACCAGATAGCGGGTCACAAACTCACCCGGCTCTGAGTTGAAGTGATAACCGGCGGATTTCAAGCGCTCGGTCGGCACTTCTTCTCTGTCGTACAGCTCACCTATCAGGGTGTAGCGCTGGCCTTTGTCATCCTGCATCTCCCACTGATAGATATCCGCGGGCCAGAAATAGCTCAGGCCACGCCAGGCGATGAGTAACAATAGCCCCAACACCGCAATCAAACTCAGGCTAACGGCGCCCCCTGTCATCCAGATCCAGGGAGAGCCTGATTTAAACCACTTACCCATTGCACAAACCCCTTAAGGTGATTGGCGAAACATCTAGTGTTCTATTCATAATTTATCTCCCGTTACAGTGAGCTGTAGCGGTCACGCAGACGCTGACGCACCACTTCGGCCACAGTGTTGAACAGGAAGGTAAAGATAAAGAGCACAAAGGCTGCGAGGAACAATACCCGGTAATGGGAGCTGCCGATGGCCGACTCCGGCATTTCCACCGCGATATTGGCCGCCAGGGTCCGCATCCCTTCAAACACGCTCCACTCCATGATGGCGGTGTTCCCCGTGGCCATGAGTACAATCATGGTTTCACCCACGGCGCGGCCAAGGCCCATCATGACTGCCGAGAATATCCCCGGGCTTGCGGTCAGCAGCACTACCCGGGTCAGGGTCTGCCAGGGGGTAGCTCCCAAAGCTAGGCTGCCGTTCGACAGGTGACGCGGCACAGAGAAGATGGCGTCTTCGGCAATGGAGAAGATGGTTGGAATGACGGCAAAGCCCATGGCAATTCCCACCACCAGCGCATTGCGCTGATCGAAGGTGATCCCCAGCTCATTGGTGATGAACTGGCGGGTGTCGCCGTGGAAGAAGGCCACTTCGATTGCCGGGCTGATGGTAAAAGAGAACCAACCGACAAAACAGATAACCGGGATCAACATCAGTTCCTGATAGGTTTCCGGCAGTATCGCCTTGATGCGCCCCGGCAGCTTGGACCAGGCATAGGCACTGGTCACTATGCTTATCGGCAACAGCAACAGCAAGGCCAGAATGCCGGGCAGATGCTCTTCAATCAGCGGTGCCAGCCAGAGACCGGCCAGGAAACCGAGGATCACTGTCGGCAGGGCTTCCATGATTTCAATGGTGGGCTTGACTATGCTGCGCACCTTGGGCGACATGAAATAGGCGGTATAGATAGCGCCGGCAATCGCCAGAGGAACGGCAAACAGCATGGCATAGAATGCCGCCTTTAGCGTACCGAATGCCAGCGGCATCAGGCTGAGCTTGGCTTCAAAATCATCAGAGCCGGAAGTGGACTGCCAGACAAACTGCGGCTCAGGGTAACCTTCATACCATACCTTGTTCCACAGGGCACTCCAGGAAACTTCCGGGTGGTCGTTGTCAACCGCGTACAGGTGCAGCTTACTGCCATCTTCAATGATCAAGGCATTGGAGCGGGGGCTGAAGCCCATAACACCCGGCGCCTTGAGATCGAACTTCTTGTCGAACAGCTCGCGCTCACTCGTGGTGTAAAGCAAAGACAGTTCACCCTCTGGGCTTACTGTGGCAAAGCTCTTGCGGTAGAACTCAGAGGCTATGGTGTCCACCTTACCCAAACCGCTAAACTCACGGATCTCCTGATAGACACGTCCGCGGTCGCTGGCCACCTGAAAATACTGGGCCACCACACCGTTATCGTAGCCGACCAGCAGTGAACTGGCGCCCGCCAGCAGGCTCAAACTGGTGACCTTGGCCTTGGCTTTCTCGACATCTATCACCTGTTGCAGCGAGATTTCATCCACATATTGAATGTTGTAGACAAAAATCTTGTTGCCGGACTGCAGCAGCAGTTGGCGCTGATCCGGGGTCATGAGTTGATGTTCAGTACGGGAAGGCGCATCCGGCAGTGGCATGGTTTGTGTGTTCCACTCCACTTCCTCTGTCATCATGTTCTCTTCGCCGACCATCTTGGTCAGTTGCCAGCGATTCTGGCTGTCCTGGTAGGCAAAGCTCATGCTCTCCGAGCTATAGCCGAAGGCGAGATTTTTGAGTGGCGAGCCATCCTCGGCAACCGTCAGTGCCGACTCCCCCAGTGGATACTTAACCTTGGGCGTGATCAGGCGCTGGTTATTGGGATAGCTGACACCAAACTCGACCCCGGCCAACAAGAGTTGACCGTTATCCAGTCCGAGGGCAAACAACTGCTGGCTTGGGGCACTGACGGCGCTGCTGACCACTTTGCTCGAATCTGGCACAGGCAGTTTCACCTGTTGGTGCTGCTGATCGCCTTTGACCCTGAAGAAATCCACCACGCCTTGGTCACCGACCCGATAGAGCAGTTCATTTTGCTCGTCACTGCCCACCATCAGCGTCTTGTCTGAACTGGCCGGCAGACTCACTTCGGTGACGGGTTCAACACTGGCGCCGTCAAACACCGGCTTAATCACGTAAAGCAGATAGAAAAAGATCAACAAAAGGGCGACGAACACCATGGTTCCGCCCACTGTTACCCCTATCTGCGCGGCCTTATCCTTGAAGGCTCTGCGGCCGGAGCCTTTGCTCACCAACAGATCTTTCGACGCAGAAGCAGGCTGAATGACCTGACTTTCCATTAAGAACCTCTATTATTAATAGCTGTTAGGCTTTTTTACCGAATTAACCGTACGTTATTGCGTTTCGGCCAACCCAGGTAAGACCATCCCTTATCGAGTGGCTGGGATTATATGACGCAAAAATGACAATAGTGTTACATAGCTTTTTTTAACATTATTCAGGAGTCTGTCTACCATGCTTCGTTACCTTATCACACTGCAAGTCCCTGACAGAAAAGGATTGGTTGAGCAGATTGCCCATGCGGTCAGCCGCCACGGCGGCAACTGGCTCGACTCGGAATTACGTCATATAGACGGGATTTTTGCCGCTATTTTGCTGCTTGAGGTTCCCAGCGAACACTGGGATGACCTGCTCGATGCCCTGGAGTGCATCGATGGTATGGCGCTCACCAGCGCCAGGGCCGGCCAGCAGCAGAAATATATCAAACGCCTGAGTTTCAACCTGGTGGCCTACGACAGGCCCGGGCTGGTGCTGGACATTTCCAACAGGATCAATGCCCTGGGCATCAATATCGAGCAATTCAGCAGCAAGTTTGAAACCGCGGGCCATACCGGCATCGCCCTGTTTCGGGCCACCATCAGCCTGGGATTGACCGACCCTATGCAGGAGGAGCGCCTGACCGAATCCCTCTACAGCATAGGTGATGATCTGGTACTGGATAAGCTGAATCTGACCTGAGCCCGATACTGCAGCTGCCCGACCTCTAACTCTTGAACGCCTGCAAAAGCAGCAACCGATGTGCAATCGATAATTCCTGTTAGGAAAACTGGTACACTGGCGAAAATCTCAAGAACAGAGCTTTGTCGTTATGCTTGGAACACTGGATAAGATGGCCGTCGCCCTGGACGAGAACCATCTGGCACAATACACCCTCAGAGTGGCTGAACAGCGCCTGGCGTTGAACCCTTTGATAGGCAAGAGTTTAACCCTGAGTCACACGGGTAACATCTTCTGCTGCAACTGCGGTAAGAAGACCAAGAAGAGTTACTCCCAGGGCCACTGTTATGTCTGTATGCAGAAACTTGCCAGCTGCGATCTCTGCGTAATGAAACCTGAAACCTGCCACTATGATCATGGAACCTGCCGCGAACCCGAATGGGGCGACACGCATTGCATGGTGCCCCACTATGTTTACCTGTCCAATACCTCGGGAATAAAGGTCGGCATTACCCGCCACACCCAGTTGCCCACCCGCTGGCTGGATCAGGGAGCCACCCAGGGGCTGCCGATATTCAAGGTCAGCAGCAGGCAGCTTTCCGGCCTTATCGAAGTCGAGCTGGCCAAACTGATTGCCGACAAGACCAACTGGCAGGCGATGCTCAAGGGCAACAACGACGAGATAGATCTCAAGGCCAAGGCCGAAACGCTATTGCCGAGTATCGAAACCCGCTTGCACGAGCTGGCAATGAGCCGCGGTGATTACAAGATAGAGAGATTGACCGAGACAGAGACGCAAATTCACTACCCGGTCAGTGAGTTTCCAAAGAAGATCAAGTCCCATAACTTTGACAAAGAAGCCGTTGTCAGCGGCACTCTGATGGGCATCAAGGGTCAGTACCTGCTTTTCGATACCGGAGTAATCAATATCCGCAAGTTCACCTCTTATGAAGTGGAAGTCAGCTACTGATTTTTTAATTTGAGCAAACAAACGGCGCCTCTTGGATGGGCGCCGTATTTCATCCTTGAGCACCTTTGGTGCTTGCCAGTACCCCAGAGGCTGCCTATGATGGCCGCCAATAACGCCCTTACACAGATACAGAGCAGAATATGGCCACAGACTCCATGATGGGATCCCAGACTATCGCCGCCCAGACCCAGGCTTGGGTCAAGGAGGTGATCATGAAGTACAACATCTGCCCCTTCGCCAGACGGGAAGTCGAGCGCGACTCGATTCGTTACACAGTTTGCGAAGAAAGCCGCATGGATACGGCCTTGCAGGCGTTGCTGGACGAGTGCCAATATCTGGATGAGCACCCACAAGCGGAAACCAGCCTGTTCATTCTGCCGAGGGGCTTTGAAGGCTTTCACCTCTATCTGGATCTGTTGGCCTTTGCCGAGCAGCTGTTGTTCGAAGAGGGTTATGAAGGGGTTTACCAGTTGGCCAGCTTTCACCCCGACTATTGTTTCGAAGGGGAGCCCCAGGATGATGCCGCCAACTATACCAACAGAGCGCCCTATCCGACCCTGCACATCATACGTGAAGCCAGTATGGAACAGGCCTTGGCCGAATATGATGATCCTGAGTCGATCCCCGAGCGCAACATCGCCTTTGCCCGCCGCAAGGGCAGCGAGTTCTTCGCCAAACTGCTGCAAAACTGCCTGAGCCGAAAACCATAAAAAAAGCAGATAAGCCTTGATGTGATTCAGGCTTATCTGCCCCTTCCCGGGCCTTACCCCAGACCTTGAAACCCTAGACTTTGAAACGCCCGAGGGTTACCTGGGTCTTATTGATTAGGTCGAAGAGCTCACTGCCATGGTGCGCCGCTTCCTCGGCGCTGCTGGCGGAGATTTCACTCAGATGATGCAACTGTTCCAGATCATGGGACAGACTCTCGGCCGAACGTGCCTGAGATTGGGTCGCCGAGGCTATCAGGCTGTTGACGCTGGAAATGGCGTCTACCTTGGCGGCAATCAGCTGCAGTGCTTCACGGCTCTGCTGTGCCTGCTCAACCCCCTCCCGAGCCTTGTTACAACTGGCATTCATCACATCTGCGGCATCTTTACTGCCGGCTTGCAAACGTTCTATCATCGCCTTTATCTCTTCGGTCGACTGCTGAGTCTTGCTGGCCAGAGAGCGTACTTCGTCGGCCACAACGGCAAAGCCCCGCCCCTGCTCACCGGCACGGGCCGCCTCTATGGCCGCATTCAGTGCCAGCAGATTGGTCTGCTCGGCAATCGCCTGGATCACTTCGAGGATCCGCCCTATCTGCTGACTGTCATCATAAAGCCGCTGAATCACTCCCGAGGCCCGCTCCACCTCGGCGGCAAGTGAGTCTATCGACTCACGATTGCGCTCTATGATGGCCTGCACTTCCTGGGAGACCGCCCTGGCATCCTTGGTGGAATCCTCTGCCTCGGCCGCGTTTTGTGCCACCTCGTGGATCACGCTGGACATGTCACGTATCGAGTGGGACATCTGTTCCAGGCTGCCACGCTGCTCTTGAGTGGCGGCATTGGCACTCTGGGATGTATGGCGGCTTTGGGTGGCTATCTCGGTCAAGGAGCTCGACTGAGCGGTAACATCGGCCAGGGCTTCCTGCACCTTGATAATGAAGTGATTGATGTTGTCACACAGGCCGCGCAACTCATCGTCGCTCGAATATTCGATACGCCGACGCAGATCCCCTTCTCCGCGAGCCAACTCCTGCGCCAGTTGGGTGATCCTGTCCACCGGGCGCATCACCAGGCGCTTCATCACCAGCAGCAGGCAGATGATGATCGCCACGGCGACAGGAATAGCAACGGCTATGCCTCCCAACAACATAGCATTTGTCTGCCGCTGGATCTCCTGAAGACTCCAGCTCATGCCCAGTACCCCAATCAGCGCCTGATCACGGCTGTTGATAATGGGATGAAGTATTTGAATGTCCTTGTCGGTGACCAAGGTCTGAGGCTCGCCGGCTTTCAGTTGCGGCAGATGCTGCCCCAGCGAGGCCTGCATCTGGGCACCGGTCTTGCCTGGCTCACCAAACTGAGCAAAAACGGCCTGCGAAGCATCAAACACCACGGCATACCCGAGGTTCCCCCGGGTCTGTTTGGCCAGATTGACAAACTCCTCCTCGACCTTGTCCGCCTTGCCAAATTTCACCGCATTGAGCAGTTGTTGCGACACAAATCCGGTGATCACCTGACTGCTGATCCGCTCCATATCGACCAGAGTGCTGGTGAGCCTATGCTGGCTTATAAAGTTGGTCAGCGTAAAACCGGCCAAAACCACCACAGAGGCGATCAAGGCCATCTTGCTGCTGATCCTGTTGAAGATTCCCATACAGACCTCCCTGACTGAGGGGAAATAACAAGCAAAAGACGCTTACAGTAGCTCTACGTTGATCCCCAGTGTAATGGCGCCTATCACTGCGCCGGACGAGGGGTCGACAACAGGCAGACTCAGCTGACTCTGATAACTCTGGGTAGACTCATCCTCTTCCACCTCGCTGATATGGATACTGTCTGGCCCCTTGGCGAAGGTTTGCTGCCATTTGGCTTCATCCCCCTGCCAATAATCTGAAGTCATGGCACTCTGTCCCACATTCAATCCCTTGTCATCCATGACAAATATTTCGGTATAAAGGCCATTGCTTTGCTGCAGTTTCTGCCGCAAAAAATCGGAAAGCGGATTGTTGAGAAGCTTATTCACCAATGGCTTGTCGGCGGCAGCAACCTGAGCACGCCATTGCTTGTCCAAGTCGAGAATTTGCTCCTTGGAAAGTTCGGCATTGGCACTGTTTTGTTGCTTGATGCTATCGACGATCAAAGGGTCGCCAAGCCAACTCTTGACCTGGGTATTGGCAAGTTCGCTGATGGCGGCTTCATAGTCGTTGGCATTGGCTGAAGCGGCAACAAACATAGAAGTCGCGCCGAGCAGCGTCACACTGAACAATGCAGCGCAAGATTTGCTGCGACAAAATTTGCTGATAGAGGTCATCTGGGTTGCTCCCTGCTGTGATAGAAATCATCCTGAGATAAGACTAGTCAACAAATCACAAGAGCGCTTGAAAGATAAAAGAATATTCTTAAGTAAGCCGCAAGGCCCAGGCTGACGCCGCCCACTCCAGCCTGGGCCAATGGAGCAACTATTCAGAAGGTGAATCTGTGCGACAGGCTAAGCACCAACCTGGCATCGGCATTGTCCGAGTCTAGGCTGGTATCTTCACCCGCCAGCTCAATATCTATGCCGTGATATTGGGTCTGGTAGGCGATGCGGTAGTGTTGATAGCCTCTGCTTTCCTGCCACTGCCACTTGTCTGTATCATCCGATGTGGAACGGTCAAAACTCAACCTCAGCCGGTGACCGGGCGCCAATTCAAAACTGTGGGCCAGCATCACTATGCTGTGGCCGGCACCGGTACCAAAGTAATCCCAGCTATACCAGAGATTCAGCTCCGACTGACCGAATGGCGACTGATAACCCCACTTGGCATAAGCTTCCGGATAGTTGTAGTCATCGGAAAAGGATTCGCCGTGATAGCTGTAATAGGCAAGCCCGGCATCCAGGCTCAGGTGTTCATTGAACTGGTAAAAATAACCTGCGTAACCGTCAAGTTCCAACCAGGTATCATCGCCACCACCGAAGTCGACATTGGAAGCGAAGCTGCCAAGATACCAGCCACTTTCACTACTGTAATCCAAGCTGGCCTGTAACGCCGGGCCTTTATCTGTCTGACTGACCCCGTTGAAACTGTAATCCGATGCCAAGGTCACGGTCGATGACCACTCGGCCTCGGCCGTGAAAGTCAGTGTCAGCAGTGCCGCCACACCGCCGCTCTTGAGATAATTTGCCATGGCGTTCAAGCGCATCTGTGTTCCTCTTTTGGTTTTATGGATTGAAGCCGGCATCAGTCAGCCAACTCTATTTTATTAAAATCTATAGTGTTTTCTTTGGGAGAGCCTTGGATCCGGCCCAAGGTTTTCAGTTTGGTCAGCAGCATGTAACCGGCACAGGCGAAGATAAGCCCAATGGCCAGGGCCCCAACCCATTGGATCTCCAGGAAATCCAGTTGGAACAGCAAGGTCAGCAGCACCATCACGGCGATATTGCCAAGCAGATAGTTGCGTTTGCCGAGCCTGGCAACCGTCAGCCCCAGGTTATCCGTGTAGAGACGGATCAATGAGTCCAGCGAATTGATCACAAAGGTAATGCCCACCATGACCATGGCCAGGTTATAAAAGCCGGATGTGGATATGGCCTGGGTATCGTAGAAATAGAGGACACTGAACCAAATCGCGATGGGAATGGAGGGAAACACCATCATGGCCAGCAGCAGCTGCCAGGTCTTGATCCCGCCGACAAACCGCGAGGTAAACTGGCCTATCATAATGCTCCAGGCAAACCACCAGAACAGGTAAAAGGCGTGATAGTCATTGAGCGGCAACACAAAATGCTTGATATCGACAAAGTACTCACCCAATAACGAAAAGGTGGTAATGAAGTCGCCGACAGTGCCGCTCTCCCCTAAAAATGCGCCGCTCCACATCAGGGCTATCAGCGCCACAAACAGCCAGGTACTGGCCAGGCTGAGCACCTTGACGTATTTAATACTGGTACTGGAATAAACCGCGATGGCGATGACGGCAAACACTATCAAATAGAAGGCGCCTATGACGGACTCTCCATCGCCCATCTCCGGCAGATACCAGGGCAAGTTGCTGAGCAGCAGATAAGCAGTGAAGGCACAGGTGCCGATAATCACCATGTTGTTGATGAACTTTACCGCCTTGAGTTCAAAGAACTTCACTCTGGGCTCAATGACGCAAAAATAGAAACAGGTGACAAAGTAAAAACCCCAGATGAGAAAGGCCCAAAATCCAAACTCTATCGCCAAGGGATTGGAAAAGGCGTATTCGGGGCTGCTGTTGGTATCTGTGTAAGTGCCGAATTCGGTGAGCGGGAACATGATCAAGCCTACATCCAGGCCTGAGGTGAACAAAATAGCGATAAAGGTGTTGATCCGCACCGGGGTGACACCTACGCAGGGGATGTTGCCCCACCGATACAGGATCACCCCTATCATGGCAAAGGTAAATAAGATCCCTGCTGAAAGCCAAAGCTCCATAATTTTTCCCTTTATTGTTGATTTAAATTATATTTTTCTAATTCCAGCCCCAGACTAATGGCAAATTTTGGCCAGCAAAAAGCCCTCGGCTTGGCTGCACCGATTTCAGCATTGACAGGGGTTAAGGGGCCGACTGCAGACTGGCCCCTTGGATTTTAAGATCAGCTAGGCCGCTCGGGTGCGTGGCAGCGCTGCTGCGCTCGCCACTTGTCAGCCAGAACAACTGTGGCATCAGAGGCCGGTAAGGCTTCACGGCCGCGGATAATATCGGCGGCCTTCTCTGCCAACATTATGGTCGGTGCATTGAGGTTGCCATTGGGAATGGTGGGGAATACGGAAGAGTCCACGACTCTCAGTCCTTCAATGCCATGCACCCGGTTTTGCGGGTCCACCACGGCCATGGGATCTGTGCCCATCTTGCAGGAACAGGATGGATGATAAGCACTCTCTACCGAGCGACGAACAAAGGCATCGATCTGCTCATCGGTTTCCACCTTGGCACCAGGCTGGATCTCTTCTCCGCGATAACCATCGAATGCCGGCTGATGAATAATCTCCCGGGTCAGGCGCACACAGGCGCGAAAGCCTTCGATATCATCCTGGTGCTGCAAATAGTTGAAACGTATCTGCGGATGCCGGTGCGGATCGCTGCTCTGTACCCTGACCCATCCCCGGCTCTTGGGCTTATTGTGGCCGATATGCACCTGAAAACCATCGCCATCAAAGGCTTCCCGGCCGTCATAACGCATGGCGGCGGGCAGGAAGTGATACTGGAGATCCGGTGCGGCCAGGCCCGCCTTGGAGCGGATAAAACCGCAGGATTCAAAATGGTTGGTCGCCCCGAGTCCCGTCTTGGTAAAGAACCAGCGGCTGCCGATCAGGAACTTGTTCCACCAATCCAGTTTGCGGTTGAGGGAAACTGGCTGGGTGCAACGGAACTGAAAATAGAACTCCAGATGATCCTGAAGATTCTCCCCCACCCCGGGCAAGGCATGCTCCAGCTCAATACCGGCTTCTTTAAGGACTTCGGGCGCACCTATACCGGAAAGCTGCAGCAGATGGGGCGAGCCCACAGGACCTGCTGAAAGGATCACTTCACCGCCCATGCAAACCATGGCCTGCTGCAACTTGCCGCCGCATTCATAGCGCACCCCGGTTGCCACCTTGTCCTGCAGCAATACCTTGTGCACCAAGGCGCCGGTCACCACTTTTAAATTATCCCGTGTCATGGCCGGACGCAGATAGGCATTGGCCGTAGACCAGCGCACACCATTTTTCACCGTCATATGCATGGCGCCAAAGCCTTCCTGCTGGGCACCGTTGTAATCATCCGTGGCCAGGTAACCGGCTTGCACACCGGCATCAACAAAGGCCTTATACAGAGGATTAGCCATGCGGTTGCCGTTGTTGACCCCCAAGGGCCCTCTATCGCCTCGATACTTGTCACCGCCAAAGGCCCAAGTCTCGGCCTTTTTGAAATAGGGCAAGCAATCGGCGTAGCTCCAGCCCTCGGCGCCACTGGCTTGCCACTCATCAAAGTCATGGGCGTGACCGCGGACGTAGACCATGCCGTTGATGGATGAAGAACCGCCGAGCACCTTGCCCCTGGGACAATGCATGCGCCGGTTGTCCAGCCCCGGTTCAGGCTCGGTTTCAAACTGCCAGGCATACTTTTGGGTATTCATGGGAATGGACAACGCCGTCGGCATCTGAATAAAAATGCTGCGATCGCTGCCGCCGGTTTCCAGCAACAAGACCCGTTTGTTTTTATCTTCGCTCAGGCGGTTGGCCAGCACGCACCCTGCGCTACCGGCACCGACAATGATGTAATCGAAATTCTGGTTCATAACAGCTCCTTAAAATGGACTTTCCAGGGGCTGCATGCCGACATAAACCGATTTGGTCTGGGTATAGGCCTTGAGGGTTTCACTGCCGTTCTCCCGGCCGACTCCCGAAAGCTTGTAGCCACCGACGGGCATCTCCGAGGGTGAAGCGCCATAGGCATTGATCCAGCAAATCCCGGCCTGAAGCCTATGAATCACCCTGTGGGCGCGGCGAATATCGCGACTAAATACCGCAGCAGCCAGACCAAGGGCCGTATCGTTGGCGCGGCGGATCACTTCCTCTTCATCGTCGAAAATCAACACAGACATCACAGGGCCGAAGATCTCTTCCCGGCAAATACGCATCTTGTCATCACAGTCGACAAATACGGTCGGCTCAACAAAGAAACCCTCTGGTGCCGAGTCCGGCGTCAAGGGCTTGCCACCGCAAAGGAGCCTCGCCCCCTCAGCCTGCCCAAGGGCGATATACCCGAGCACCTTGTCTCTGTGCGCGTGGGATATCAGGGCGCCGAAATTAGTGTCCGGCGCCATGGGATCGCCGGCCTTGATATTGGCCATCCTTTGCTGCAAACGTTCGATAAAGGCCGGGTAAAGATTGCGGGCGACATAGACCCGGGTACCATTGGTACAAACCTCTCCTTGGGTATAAAAGTTGCCCAGCATGGCGGCGCTGACGGCATCTTCCAGCTCGGCGTCTTCAAAGATGATCAGCGGGGACTTGCCCCCCAGTTCCATGGTGACATCCTTGAGACTGGAGGCCGCTGCCGCCATCACCTTCTTGCCTGTGCCCACTTCGCCGGTAAAAGACACCTTGGCGATATCCTCACTGTGAGTCAGCCATTGACCTACTTCGGCCGCGCCCTGCACCACATTGAACACCCCGGCGGGCACACCAGCTTCGATAAAGATTTCCGCCAGCTTCAGCGCGCCGAGCGGGGTCTCCTCTGACGGCTTGAAGATCATCGCGTTACCGGCGGCCAACGCCGGCGCCGACTTCCAACAGGCAATCTGCAAAGGATAATTCCAGGCGCCGATACCGGCACAGATCCCCAGAGGTTCACGGCGGGTATAGAAGAAATCATCGCCAACACTTTGCTGACAGCCTTCCAGGCCCACCACTATGCCGGCGAAGTATTCTATGGCATCGGCCCCTGTGACCACGTCCACCACAGACGCCTCCTGCCAGGGTTTACCCGTATCCAGCACTTCGATTTTGGCCAGCTCATCGTTGCGCTGCCGCAGCAGGGCCACCGCCTTCAACAGCACCCGGCTGCGGGCCATGGCGCTCATGGCTGACCAAGCGGCAAATCCGCGTTTGGCACTGGCAATGGCCGCCTGTTTGATGGCCTCATCGGCCACTTCAACGCGGTATTGCACCTGGCCCGTGCCAGGGTTAATCACCTCAAAGGATTCACCCGAGGCGTTGGCCATATAACGACCGTCAATAAAATTCTGATAAACAGGCTGTGTCATCAATGTACTCCGTGATAGGCCAGACTTTGGTCAATGAAATCGATACACCAGGATTCTGCGGCAGCAAACGCCTGCTCAGGCTCAGGACTGAGAGCACTGCGCAGCCAAAAACCGTCAATCATGGCGGCCACCTGCTCGGCACTCTTGAGCGCCTGCTCCCTGGGCAATAACTGTTTGAAAGAGAAGGCCAGGTTACTCTGCAGTCTGGCACTGTTGACCTGCTGCAACCTGGCAAGCCCGGGCTCATGCATGGACTGAGCCCAGAAATTAAGCCAGGTACGGGTAGCCGCCCCCGAGCGTTGAAACTCGGTGAAGTTGGCCGCCACTATGGCGTGCAGCCGTGCCTTGGGGGAAAGCTGCCGCTCTGCCGTTTGCGCCAGCAAAGCCAGCTTCAGTTGCTCCAGCAAATGCCGCAATGTCGCTTCAATCAGCTCCTGCTTGCCACCGAAATAATGGCTGATGATCCCCGACGACAACCCGGCCAAGCGGCTGATGCTGTTGATGGTGGTATTGTGTAAACCATTGGCGGCCACCGAGGCCATAGTGGCATCGATCAGTTGCTGGCGGCGCACGGGTTTCATTCCAATCTTGGGCATATTTTTTATTAATTGACCGTTCAGTTAAAAACAAGCCTAATGATTTGAACTGTAATTATCAACCTGACCGGAGCCGAGTTTTCAGATCACACAAGTCACAAAAGAGTGATTTACCTCACAGCAACAAATGCTTACGTTGCTTGAAATTCATCTGAAAAAGTTTCTATTTACCGATAAAACTTCGCTATTTCTGAGGTTTTCACCGAAAAATTACTGCAGAACGACCCAAGTGTTTACCGCCAAAATAGTTACAACAGATATCATTTGAGATAAAACCTTATGACTCACTCTCTAACCCGATAGCGCAGATAAATGCGCCTATCGCTCCGGACCTAACCTGCTGCTTGGAAGCCGGACACTGAGATTGAGACTGGGGCTGAGGATAAGGCGATGAGTAGGGGGAAGCAGAGAATAAGGTGACAATGAGAAAGAGTGATTAGAATGAGGAGTTATGACCAAAAAAGAGGAGTCATGATTAACAAGAGGAATACTGAACCTGGAAACCGACTAACGCTGAACCATGTTGATAGATGAATAAAGTGAAAAGGCGGATAAAGCGCAAGACAAGAGTCCCTACGAGGGACTCTTGCATCAGATGAAATCGGCTGAGCAGAAAAATAACTGCCGCAGCAAGACCTATGACCGACGACCGAAATCTATCAGGGTGCTGCGATACAGTTCGAGCAGCGCCTCGTTGCGCACCCCTACCCCAACACTTTGCGCCGGCATATCGCTCCAGTCATCATGGGGATGGCGCCGCTCGTAGGTTTTCTGCATTGTGTGGCCAATGGCCGGCCCGGAGCAAACCACCCGCACAGGCCCTTTTCTCAGGGTAAACAGGCTGGGATCTATCACATAGGCAATCGCCGAGGGGTCGTGCACATGGCAGCCGGAAATTCCCAGGCTACGCTGGTAAAAGTCGAGATAGAAACGGCTTATCTGGTGAATAAAGCGTCCCGGCTCACCGGCTTCATCGCGCAGCTTATCCAGATACTCGGGCGTAAAGAAACTCTCATGGGTCACATCCAGACCGATAATCACCACGGGCCAGTCGGCAGTAAATACGATATCGGCCGCCTCGGGATCGTCATGGATATTGGCTTCGGCAAACGGGCTGACATTGCCCTGATGGCCGTTAACCCCAAAGGCCCCGCCCATGATCACCACTTCTTTAACCAGTTTGGTGATCCCGGGTTCATGCTGCAGCGCCAGTGCCAGATTGGTCAGAGGCCCAACAGCCACCAGAGTGATCTCCCCCGGCTGCGCCTTGAGCTGCTCGACGATATACTGCCATGCCGGACGGGGATCGGCGCTTAGGCTGACATCGGCGGCGGTGACTTGCAGATCGCCAAAACCGGTATCACCATGAACTATGGTGGTAGGGCCGACAGGAGGGCGCGACAACGGCTTATCCGCCCCCATGGATACGTCTGCCTTCATGCCGTATTTCTGTTTCAAGTAAAGGGCATTGCGAGTGCTGTTTTCAATGGTGGCGTTGCCAAATACTGTGGTGATACCGATAAGATCCACAGATGCATGCCCTTCGGCAAACAGAATTGCCATTGCATCATCAATACCGGGATCTGTATCCAGGATAATTTTCTTCGTCACAATCCAGCTTCCTTTGTGATGTTATTGATATTATCTGTGCCGCTGCAAGCCGGCGGCACTGGCCCATTCTAGCGCTAAATCTCACGCTGTGCGCCCCATAATACCGCGCCCTATCGAGGAAATGAGACACAGGGGTCAGTATCTGTTCACCTAAGGGCTATCACTGCAATATTCGGCTCTCATCCGGATAAGTTTTACAGCCCATAAAAGCGGCGAAACGCGCAATCAAGCGGCATGAACCACCGCGGTATTGCAGGCAATTATTGCTTTTCTGACAAATGCCTACAGCAAAGATGCTGTTCTTGATAGTCGCGAGCGAATAGGACTTTAGTCTGATATCAGCCACAACCACCTTCCATTAACATCGATACATCAAAACAACAACAAGAGGTGTCCCATGAATGCTGTGCTGTTGATGTTAATGGGCCTGGGCGCGATGGCGGCCGGCTATTTTGTCTATTCAAAATTCATCTGCGAAAAAATCTTCAAAGTCGATCCCAACTTCGTGACTCCTGCACACGAGATGCAGGATGGTATCGACTATGTGCCCACCAATAAATATGTGCTTTGGGGCCACCACTTTACCTCTGTGGCCGGAGCTGCACCGATTATCGGCCCGGCTATTGCGGTTATCTGGGGCTGGGTGCCGGCCTTCCTCTGGGTGGTGTTCGGCACCATCTTCTTTGCCGGGGTGCACGATGCCGGCGCCATCTGGGCCAGTAACCGCAACAAGGCCAAATCCATAGGTGCGGTCACGGGTGATGTTATCGGCGAGCGGGCCCGCAGCATCTTTATGGTGGTGATATTCTTGGTGTTGCTCATGGTTAACGCCGTGTTTGCCGTCGTCATTGCCAAGCAGTTGATCAACTTTCCCAGCGCTACCCTGCCGGTTTGGGGCGCCATAGTGGTGGCACTCATCATAGGCCAGCTCATCTACCGCCGTCTTATCAACCTCTTGGTGGTGTCCATTGTCGGCGTGGCAGCATTGTACGCGCTCATCTATATCGGCCCGTCTTTGCCGCTGGCATTGCCGGAAACCCTGGGGCCGCTGTCGGATAACCAAAGCTGGATCATCCTGCTGTTTGTTTATGCCGCCATCGCCTCGCTGCTGCCGGTATGGATGCTGCTGCAACCACGGGACTATATCAATGGTATTCAGCTGTTTATCGGCTTAGGCTTGCTTTACGGCGCCGTGCTTCTGGGCGCGCCTGATATAGTGGCACCGGCCTTTAATACCGATGTGCCCGAAGGCACTCCATCCATAGTGCCACTGCTGTTTGTTACCATTGCCTGCGGCGCGATTTCCGGCTTCCACGGCCTGGTATCCAGCGGAACCACCTCGAAACAGCTGGATAAAGAGCCGGATGTACGTTTTGTCGGCTACTTTGGCGCCATAGGCGAAGGCTCTCTGGCACTGGCGGCCATCATAGCCGCCACAGCGGGTTTTGCGACCCTGGCCGACTGGCAGGCTATCTATCACGCCTTTGGTCAAGGGGGCGTCAGCGCCTTTATCAAGGGCGGCGCCAATATCCTCGAATCCGGGATAGGCATGGACGAAACCATGGCGCAAACCCTACTGACGGTAATGGTGGTGCTGTTTGCCGGTACCACCATGGACACAGGCTTGCGGCTGCAGCGTTACATCTTCCAGGAATGGGGCAGCATCTATAACCTCAACTGGATGCAAAATGGCGCCGTCGCCACTCTGCTGGCCGTGGGCACCTGCTTGCTGCTGGCCTTCGGCGCCGGCGGTGACGGCTCGGGTGGCATGCTGATCTGGCCGCTGTTTGGCACCACCAACCAGTTACTGGCTGGCCTGACATTGTTGGTAATCACAGTGATGCTGGTGAAACTGGGTCGCCCCATGTGGTATACCCTGGCTCCGCTTATCTTTCTGCTGGTGATGACCACCATGGGCCTGCTTATTCAGCTCAAGGGCTTCTACGACAAACAGGATTGGTTCCTGTTCACTCTGGACTTGGTGGTACTGATCGCCGCCATAGTGATTTCACTGGAGTGCAGTGCCACGCTGAGCCGTTCGCTCAAGGCGCGTAAAACTGCGGCGGAGAACGACTGATGAAGCTGGCGAAGATCAAGGCATTGGTCAAAGACCTGAGCTACCTGGCGGAAGAGGCGTATAACGCCCCTTTTCGCTCGGCAGTCGCCCGCGCCCGCAGGGAGCAGGACGATCTTTTTATGCTGCTGATCTTCTCCGAAATGATGGGGGTACCCAACCCGGCCAGTTACTACACTCTGGAGCTGCAGCCCTTGATGCTGGAAAAGTTCCATGACTGGCACCTGCGTATGGGTATGCCCCACTCACCGCTGGATCAGTTCAGATGCTGTTGAAACAAGATGTTAATTAAGGACGGGCTATGGCACAGCTGACCGACAAACGTATTCTGTGGGTGGGTGGCAAAGGCGGTGTCGGCAAGACCACTGTCTCCTCCTCACTGGCCCTGTTGGCGGCCGGGCGCGGCAAGAAAGTCCTGCTGGTGTCCACAGATCCGGCCCACAGCCTGAGCGATGCCTTTGCCAAGCAGATAGGCGATCACTGCACCCGGCTGGCACCGAATCTGGATGCCCTGGAAATCGACCCGGATGAGGAAGTGCGCCAACATCTCGACCGTGTCAGCCAACAGTTGAAGAGTTTTACCCGCCCGGAGATGTTCGCTGAAATCGAGCGGCAGATGCGCCTCACCCGACAGTCTCCCGGTGCCCAGGAAGCCGCCTTGCTGGAGCGGATTGCCAAGACCCTGGAAAGCGGCCTCGGTGAATACGATCTGATTATTTTCGATACCGCGCCCACCGGCCATACCCTTAGGCTGCTGAGCCTGCCTGAGGCGATGGCCGCCTGGACCCAAGGTATGCTGAGCGCCAATCAGAAATCAGAAAAGCTCGGCGCCATGCTGTCGCACCTGACACCCGGGCGGGGGCGTGATGTCGATAACCCCTTCGACGATCCGGCCGAGCACGCCACCGCAGGAATGGCACCGCGCAACAAGGCCATAGCCGAAACCCTGTTGGCCCGCCAACGGCTGCTGCAGCGCACCCGTGAGCTGATTAAAGATCCGCAGCAAACAGGGCTGCTGTTTGTCCTGACCGCAGAGAAGCTGCCTATTCTGGAAACCTGCCGCGCCGTAGCCAGCCTGCAGGCCGAGCAGTTACCGTTGGCAGGTTTGGTGGTCAATCGACTGCTGCCACCCGAGGCCGACGGCAGTTTTCTTGCCAAACGCCGCCAGCAGGAAGCCGTACACCTCGAAGAGATAGACGTAAACTTTAGCAAGCTGCCCCGCTTTCGACTGCCCCTCAAGGAAACCGATATCCAGGGCCTGAACGGTCTTGAACAGATGGCGACAGAACTGGCCAAAGCCGGGCTGTAAATTCAGCCAATTTCCCTTCAATCGTTTGGCCTATTTCACCAAACGCAGACAACACCTGCACCCAATCGCGAGCTCCGGCAAGGGGCTACTGATATCAGAAGGTATACCTTTGACACAGCCAAATCCGCAGCATAAGAGACGCCGAAGCCTATAAAACCAATCACCAGAAAACTTCACAAGGCTTTGAATTTAAACATATAAAAAACAATCAACTCAAATCAAGAAGGCGCAGTGACGCAGCAGTCTCTACATCTCAACGTTGCCTGTTACCAAGATCACCAACCTCAAAGTTAACAAAATTTAAACAATCGCTTGATTAAAACCAGTGTTAGCCATATACATGAGGGTGCAGAAGTTTAGCAGTTGCGAAATAAACCAACATTAACCAGCAACTTCGTGGACTAACCTATGAAAAAGCTAATCGGACATGGAGATTGGCCCAGTGCCAAAAGTCTGTTCTCTGCCCTGATCCCCGGCCTGTTTACGCTGGGAACCCTACCCCTAGCTGCAGCTGAAACGCAAACCACCCAGGCGGTCGACAGCCTGGCGCAGCAATGTTTTATTATTCAATCGCCAACCAATGGCCAGTATCTGCATCGCTTCCATCAGGGAGGCACTGTGGATGATGGTCTGAGTTATCGTTTCGATAATATCAGCCAGGCCGAGGCCAGTGCGTTTTACTTCAAACCCAGTCGCCGCGGTCATTTTATGATGACAGACGCAGATGGCCGCTTCTTTGCCAGCCATCTGCCGGCCGAAGTCAGCGCCGGTCGTTACCCGGGGGAATTTGCCGAGTGGCGGGTTGACGCCGAAACAGCACCATCCGGTGAATTCAGTTATCGCTTTCACGCCGTGGGCCTCAATCTGGGACTCAGGCACAACTACAGCGGCGGAGGCTTGTATTTCTTCGATCTGCTCAACCCTGGAAACAACACTTCAGAGGCAAGCTTCAAGCTGGTTGCCAGTGACGCCTGCAGCGCGTTTCCCGAGGTTGAAGTCAATGCCAGTGGTGATTTCTCCGCCCTGAAAGGCGATGCTTCACTGCCGGTGCGGGGTCTGGTCGATGCCCACACCCATATCACCTCGTATGAGTTTATGGGCGGCAAGATGATGCATGGCAAGCCGTTCCACCGCTGGGGGGTGACCCAGGCGTTGAACGACAGTGCGGTGATCCATGGGCCGAATGGCTCACTGGATCTCATCGGCAATCTCTACTCCTTCAACGACGCCAACTTCCGCTATGACACCCGAGGCTGGCCGGACTTCCCCTGGTGGCCCAATCACGAGCAGATGACCCACTCAGGTTACTACTACAAGTGGATTGAGCGCGCCTGGCTAGGCGGTTTGCGCCTGATGGTCACCCATCTGGTGGAAAACGAGGTGTTGTGCAACGCCCAGAAAACCATCAATCCCGCCAGTTGGGTCAACCCCAACGACTGTAACACCATGAACAGCATTCAGTTGCAGATTAACCGTCTCAAGCAAATGCAGGAGTATATTGATGTGCAGTCCGGCGGCCCCGGCAAAGGCTTCTTCCGCCTGGTGTCCTCGCCTCAAGAGGCTCGCGAGGTCATTGCCGACGGCAAGCTGGCGGTGCTGATGGGCATAGAGGCCTCAGAGCTGTTCAACTGCGGTATCAAGGATGATTGCAACCGCCGCCAGATTGAAGAGCAACTGCAGCAAGTTTATGCCAAGGGGGTGAGAATCCTGTTCCCGACCCACAAGTTCGATAACCAACTGGGCGGCTCAGTGGTGGAAGACGGCTTTATCAATATCGGTGAAGTCTTGGCGACGGGCCATTTCTTTGAAACCCAGGCCTGCGACGCCGACACCCAGGGCAGACCATTCAAGTCCGGTTTCCCCATTTTGGGCGAAATCCCAGTGCTCAAGGATATTCTCAATGCCGTGGGTCTCAATCCCCAGTACGACGAGAACATGCTGCACTGCAACAAGCATGGCTTGTCCGAAAAAGGCGTCTACCTGGTTAACCGCATGATAGATATGGGAATGTTGATAGAATTGGATCATATGTCGGCACAAACCGCCACCAGTGTGATGGATATTGTCGAGCAGCGCCAATATGGCGGGGTGATCACCAGCCACAGCTGGATGACTGATGGCACCCAAGGCAGACTGCACCCCAACACCCTGCGCCTGGCCAAGGTCGGCGGTTTTATGGCGCCCTACAACAGTAACGCCAACCATCTTGGAGGCAGTATTGATAGATACCTGCAGTTGATAGCCGATACTCCTTTTCTGCCGGGTGTCGGCCTGGGAACCGATATGAGTGGCCTCGGCGCTCAGGCCGGTCCCAGAGACGATGCGGCCACTAATCCACTGCACTACCCCTTCGTCAGTGAGTTCGGTATCCAGTTTGAGCGTCAGGTATCGGGGAATCGTGTATTTGACTTCAATCAGGATGGCATGGCCCATTACGGTATGCTGGCTGATCATCTGCAGGATGTGCGCGAGCAGCTTGGCGGCAGTACCTATGAAGCCTTGATGAACTCGGCCGAAGCCTATCTGCAGATGTGGGAGCGCGCAGAAGCCCACAGGGATGAAGCCTATATCAATCCACTGCCGACCTATGTGCGGATAGTCAACCGCGCCTCGGACAAGTGTATGGATATTCCGGGTAATGGCAGCGATATGGTCAATGGCACAGATGTGATCCTCTATGATTGTGAACGCGACGCCTGGGATCAACGCTGGAGCTTTGATGCCGACAAACGCATGTTCAGCAACAAAGCCAATCCATCCTTGTGTTTGGACAATCGCGGTCAGGCCTACAATGAAGGCGAAATCGTGGTATGGGAGTGTGTCGACAGCGACAATCTGCGTTGGGATTATGACGGCCGCTTTATTCGCAGTGCCCATGACGCCAATATAGTGGCCGACGCCTATGGCCGTGGCAACGATGCCCAAGTGGGTCAATGGCAATTTCATGGCGGCGCCAACCAGCAATGGTTGCTCAGGCCTGAGATGACTATTCACCGCTGGGTCAGTTTGCGGGATAAACGTACCGGGCTATGTATCAGCGCTCCCGAACAGGCCCAAAGCGGCAGCCTGGTGAACCTGGACAACTGCAGCAACCGTCAGGGGCAAAAATGGTACTTCGATCCGATAAAAGGCAGTATCAAACTGGCTGGTGACGCGGGACTGTGCCTGCACATTCCGGGTGGCAATACCCAGGATCATAGCCAGTTGGCACTGGCGCCCTGCGATGCTTCCAATCCGGCTCAGGCATTCGATAAAGACGGCAGCGTGTTCTCAAGCCGAATGGCACCCAATCAGGTGCTTGATGCCTCGGGAGAACAAGCCGGCGCGGCTCTGATCCTCTACCACCACCATGGCGACAGTAATCAGAAGTGGAAGTCCAGCCTCTGATCCAAGCCCTTAAAAAACAGCAAGGCCGGTTCAATGAACCGGCCTTGTTTATTGTGATTTTTTTTACTTGGTGTTAAACCAAGCTCGCCATAAAAGACTTAGGCTTCAATGCCTTTGCTGGCCAGGAACTCATCATAAGTGCCCTTGAAGTCGCTCACGCCATCAGCGCTTATCTCTATGATACGGTTGGCCAGAGATGAAACGAAGGCGCGGTCATGGCTGACAAACAGCAAGGTGCCTTCATAGAGCTCGAGGGCGTTGTTCAACGACTCAATCGATTCCATATCCAGGTGGTTGGTTGGTTCGTCCATCACCAGAATATTGGGCTTTTGCAGCATCAGCTTGCCAAACAGCATACGCCCCTGCTCACCACCGGACAGTACCTTGACAGATTTCTTGATGTCGTCGGCGCTGAACAGCATACGGCCCAGCACTGAACGCACCGCCTGATCGTCATCGCCTTCCAGACGCCACTGACCCATCCAGTCGAACAGGTTCATATCATTTTCAAAGTCGCTGGCATGATCCTGGGCGTAGTAGCCGATACGATGGTTTTCAGACCACTGAATGGTACCGCTCTTTTGTGGCAACTCGTGGATCAGAGTACGCAGCAAGGTGGTCTTACCCACGCCGTTTTCACCCAGAATCGCGATACGCTCGCCCACTTCGGCGATAAAGTTCACATCCTTGAACAGCAGCTCATCGTAACCATTGCTCATATTCTCAACAATCAAAGCGTTACGGAACAGTTTCTTCTCCTGCTCGAAACGAATGTAGGGGTTAACCCGGCTGGAAGCCTTGATCTCATCCAGCTTGATCTTGTCGATTTGACGGGCACGGGATGTGGCCTGTTTGGCCTTGGAAGCGTTGGCAGAGAAGCGCGCCACGAAGGTTTGCAGCTCGGCAATCTGTGCCTTCTTCTTGGCGTTTTCAGCCACCAGGCGCTCGCGGGCCTGAGAGGCGGCTGTCATATATTCATCATAGTTGCCCGGATAGACCCGCAGCTCACCATAGTCCAGATCCGCCATATGGGTACAGACAGAGTTGAGGAAGTATCTGTCGTGGGAAATGATGATCATGGTGCTGTTACGCTGGTTAAGCATCTCCTGCAGCCAGCGAATGGTATCGATATCCAAGTTGTTGGTCGGTTCGTCGAGCAGCAACACATCGGGATCAGAGAACAAGGCCTGTGCCAGCAGCACCCTGAGTTTCCAACCCGGTGCCACTTCACTCATGGGGCCAAAATGTTGTTCCAGCGGAATACCCACCCCGAGCAGCAGCTCACCGGCGCGGCTTTCTGCGGTATAACCGTCCATTTCGGCAAACTGCATCTCAAGATCGGCCACTTTAATGCCATCTTCTTCGCTCATTTCCGGTAAGGAGTAGATGCGATCGCGCTCCTGCTTCACCGCCCACAGCTCTTTGTGGCCCATGATCACTGTATCGATAACGCTGTGCTCTTCATAGGCGAACTGATCCTGGTTCAGCTTACCCAGACGCTCGTTGGGATCCAGCGACACATTACCCGAGGTTGGCTCCAACTCACCGGAAAGGATCTTCATAAAGGTAGACTTACCGCAGCCATTGGCGCCGATAAGGCCGTATCTGTTGCCTTCGCCGAATTTAACCGAGATGTTTTCAAACAGCGGCTTGGCGCCAAACTGCATGGTGATGTTAGCTGTCGTTATCACTGTATGATTCCAAAATATCCAGATGCGGGACCGGGCCATGTAAAGCCGCGTCCAAGAGCCCAAGGCCTGTGATTGGCCGGGTAAATAAAGCCGGGCACTATAACATTCCTGCGTGAATTATCAACCAAACTCGCGGGCAGCCAGCGAGATAAAATAGTGCAACCATATGTTTATAAAAGACTTTAAAAATCTTCTGCAAGCAGATTAAAAATCCAGATCGCGGCCACACACCAAGGTAGTTTCCGCCTTGTTTGTTGCAAAAGTGCTGTAACAGCCAAGTTCAGCGCGCAAAATATCCGCAGGCAAGGCATATCCCGGCTCACCATTGATAGTGATGCTCTCGCTGTCCTCGGTGTAATCCGTGCTCAGCGTGGTGCCATCGGCCAACTGCCAGCGACTGAGAAATGAGTGCACATTGGCACAAACCATGATTTCACACTCCAGGGTCTTTTGGCTGTCACCCTTGATCACTATGCACTCAGTGGTTTTCTCGCCGCAGCCCGCCTGAGCAGGCACAGAGATGGCGCTCAGCAGCAAGACACCGCCTAGCAGACTCAGCTTAGCTGCCGCGGTTAATTTTCTGGATTGCATTTTCCTACTCCTTTCCCATTTCGTTTCTCATTCCCTGTTGCCCTTGCTGTGACTCGCTCGGTCAGCGATATCCAGCCCCAAGCTTATATTGACCAAAGGCTCTTATAGACTAAAGGCTTTGACAGGCTAAGGGCTCAGGCCGTGACCGCCGACTGTCTTTTTCGGCAGGCATTGGTGCTGAGCAAAGGCAAACCCCTTATTTAAACAGGAAAAACAAGGCGATAAAACAAGAAAACAATAAAAAGCCGGGGCAATTCCCCCGGCTCGAACGCTGAAAGAGCTTAATCCAAAGACTTACGCCGCAAGCGGTTGGCATTGGTCACCACAGTCAGTGAAGACAGCGCCATTGCCGCGCCGGCCACCACAGGGCTCAGCAATATTCCTGTCAGCGGGTACAGCACCCCGGCGGCAATAGGGATCCCCAGAGTGTTGTAGATAAAGGCGCCGAACAGGTTCTGCTTGATGTTGCCAAGCGTCGCCCGCGACAGGGCAAATGCCCCGGCCAAGCTGCCCAGCCTTGGGTTAAGCAAGGTCAGGTCGGCGCTCTCTATGGCAATCTCTGTGCCTGAGCCCATGGCAATGCCGACATCGGCGGCCATCAGCGCCGGGGCGTCATTGATCCCATCACCGACCATGGCCACCACTTCACCCTGTGCTTGAAACTTATTGACCCAGGATTGCTTTTCATCCGGCAACACCCCGGCGATGACTTCCTCAATCCCCACCTGACGCGCCACCGCTTCGGCGGTGGCCTGGTTATCACCACTGAGCAATACCAAGCGTTTACCCTGGGTCTTGAGCGCGGCCATGGCTTCTTTGGCATCGGCTTTGATTGGGTCACTTATCCCCACCAACGCCAGCAGCTGATGATCTCGGGCCACCAGCACCTGGGTGTGTCCAAGCGCCGCCCCCTGCTCCAGTCTTGCCTGGTGCGTCTCGGTCAGCCTAATGCCCAGTGCGTCCATTAGCTTGCTGTTACCGACCGCCCACTGTCGGCCTTCAAACTGCCCCAGCAGACCTTGCCCCTGGCGATAGTCAAACCCCTGCGGCTCACTCAGTACAACCTCTTTGGCTTTGGCGGCATCCAGCAGCGCCGCCGCCAATGGGTGGCCCGAGTGTTGTTCAAGGCTGGCCACGGCGCGCAGTAGCTCGCGCTCATCAAAGGCATCATCAAAAATATCCACCTGGGTGACGGCGGGCTTACCTTCTGTGATGGTGCCGGTCTTATCCAGCACCACACAGCTGACCTTGCTGGCGGTTTGCAGCGCCTCACCGTTTTTCACCAACACCCCCATGGAAGCGGCGCGGCCGACAGATACCATGATGGACATAGGCGTCGCCAGCCCCAAGGCGCAGGGACAGGCGATAATCAGTACACTGGTCAGCACCACCAGCGCATGGGACAACGCGGGCTCAGGGCCGACAAAATACCAGATGATGGCCGCCAGCAGCGCAATCACCACCACCACAGGCACAAACACGGCAGCTATCTTGTCTGTCAATCGCCCTATGGGCATCTTGGAGGTCTGGGCCTCCTGAACCAGGGCGATAATCTTCGCCAGGCGGGTATCGGCAGGCCCGGCAGTAACTTGGTAAATAAGGCTGCCGTTTCCATTGACTGTGCCGGCGCTCAGACTGTCGCCCACGGATTTAGCCACGGGAATGGGTTCGCCTGTGAGCATGGACTCATCGAGCAGCGAACTGCCTGAAAGCACTTCACCGTCGAGCGCCACTCTGTCACCCGGGCGCAGTCTCAGCTTGTCGCCCACCACCAGCGTTGCTATGGCCACGGTTTCATCGCCGTTTTCGGTGATCTTGATGGCCGTATTGCTCTGCAGGCCAATAAGCTTCTGCACCGCTTCACTGGTCTTGCCGCGGGCTCTCAGCTCCAATGCATGCCCAAGGTTAATCAAGCCGAGGATCATCACACTGGCCTCAAAGTACACATGACGGGTGCCGTCGGGGAAAAAGCCGGGAATAAGCACCACCAGCATGGAGTAAAGCCACGCTGTGCCCGTACCCAGGGCAATCAGCGTATCCATGTTGGCACTCTTGGCCTTGAGTGAGCGCCACATACCACTGAAGAAGTGCCCCCCGGTGGTGACCAGCAGCAACAAGGTCAACAGCCCCATGGCGCCCCAGATAAGTTGGCTTTGGCTATCGTGGATCATCATGTCACCACCGGCCAGACCCCAGATCATCAAGGGGATCCCCAGCCCGAGACCGGCGATGGCCTGTCTGATCCGGGTGCGATATTCCCTGGCATCATGCTCGGCCTTGTCGGCCATGGCACTGGCGGCGTCGGTTATCGGCTCGGCGCGATACCCGGCTGAGAGCAGCAGCGCAACGGCTTCAGCCACTGGCAAACCTGCGGCCACGCTCACCTGCTTATCGGCCAAGTTGACTCTGGCCTCGACCTCTTTGGTGGCAAAGGCTTTTTCTATCTTGGCCACGCAGCTGGCGCAGCTCATATCCGGCACAAACAGCAGTGTGGGGTTGGCAGGGTGAGCCGTGGCGGCCTTGTGCTTGACAGCTTTATCGGCATGCTTGCCAGTTTCAGCTTCAGTTGTAGTTGCGGCCACTGCCGGTTTCAAAGTGTCAGCCTGAGCTTCTGTCTCAGTCTCGGTATCAGCCTCGGCATACTCATCGCGCCAAGGCTCGGCGGTATACCCGGCGGCCTTTAACAGCTCGGTCAACTCAGCGGCGGTTTTATGGCTTTTCAGTGCAAGCCGTTTCTGTTTCAGATTGACTGTCACCTCGGCTTCATCGCTGAGCGCCTTACGAATACTGGCCTCACAATGACCACAGGTCATATCGCCAACATAAAAGTGGAAGTTTTCCGGCTCACTTGTATTACCTGGCGCAAGCGTTGGCGGGGTAAAGCCTGCGCCGGTTATCAATTCGGCCAGTTCGGCCGCGCTCTTGTGACTTTTCAGCCGCAGCTGTTTGCCTTTAAGGTCGACTTCTACCTCAAGCTCATCAGCCAGCGCCCTGCGAAGCTTACTCTCACAGTGGCCGCAGTTCATATCGGCAACATGGAAGTTAAAGCTGGCAGGGGCTTCAGGGCTGGGCTCTTGCGCGCTGTCACCGGCACCGGGAGCCGCAATCTCGGCCTGCTCAGCGTCATAACCTGCGTCTTTCAGTCTCGCCAGCGCCGTGGCGGGGGTAAGCTCAGCGCCCGGGGCGAATGTCAGCGTCAACGACTTATCGGCCACCTCGGTAGCGGCTTCTACGCCGTTATCGTCGGCAAACAGGGCCCTTATCTTGCTGGCGCAGCCGCCGCACTTCATATTCGTTATGGTGAATTGTATCTGGTCCATTGGAAACTCCCTTCTGTGCCCCTCGCAAGCGAGGCTGGCTCAACACTGAGATAAAGGTTAAAGTCTCCAGTAACGGGAGAGTCAAGCTCGAAAAATCATCCGTGAGATAAAAGGTGCACTGACTCTCAACAATGCGCTTGCGGCGCGACAAAATAGCCCACAATAGTCCAAATACGGCAGAAAGCGGGAGTTTGACGATGAAAATAGGCGAAGTGGCCAAGGCAACAGGTCTGAGTATCAAGAGTATCCGCTATTACCATGACATAGGCTTGGTTGAGGCCCATAGAGGCGACAACGGATATCGTGAGTATCGGGCAGCCGAAATCGAGGCGCTCAAGTTTTTGCAGCACTGCCGCGAGCTGGGCTTTACCTTGGATGAATGCCGGGATCTGTTGCAACTGAAACACAATCCCAAACGCTGCGCCGAAGATGTCAAACGCCTGGCCAAGGGGCACCTGCAGGCGCTGGAAGAAAAGATGACCAGACTGGCCTCACTGCATGCCCAACTGAGCGAGCTGGTATCTCAATGCCGCGGTGGCAGCCAGTCTAAATGCGCCATCATAGATGGCCTGTCCAGCGAAGCCAAACAGGCCTGAAGTTGTCACTCAGGCAATTTGGCTTGCTGCCCGGGCCGCGCCAAGGCTGCGGCATTGTCCAGCTTCAGTGCCGGCAGCGTGCCCGCCGGGGTGAAATCAAACACCATGCCGTAGAACACCAGCTCTGACTCCAATGCCAGTATCTTGTTGTGGGGCTGGCGAAAGCCGTGCCCCTCCCCCTCAAAGCCGATAAACGCCGTGGGAACGCCCTTATCTTTCAGCGCCTTAAAGATATGCTGCGACTGATTCGGTGGCACCACCTTATCTTCGAGCCCTTGCAACAGCAGCAAAGGTTCATTGAATCCCTGCAGATGATACAGGGGCGAGCGTTCACGATACACAGCCTTCATTTTGGGGTAAGGGCCTATCAGTTGATCCAGGTATCTTGACTCAAACTTATGGGTTTCCTTGCCCAGCACCTCGATATCACTGATCCCGAAATAGCTCACCCCGGCCTTGAACTTGTCATAGAAGGCCAAGGCCGAAAGCACGCTCAAGCCACCGGCACTGCCGCCGCGAATCGCCAGTTTGTCAGCACTGACCCAGCCTTGGTCAACTAAAAACCCGGCGGCCCAGACGGCATCCTCAACATCTGCCTTGCCCCAGTTGCCATAGAGACTCTGGCGATATTGGCGACCAAAGCCGGTACTGCCACGGTAATTGAGCTCAAACACGGCAAAGCCGCGACTGGTCCAGTACTGAATGGCGCTGCTGTAAGCCCGGTTGGCCTTGGCGGTCGGGCCACCATGCAGCATCATCAGCAGCGGCGGCCGGGTGTCCGGCAGGGGTTGGTAGTCACCATTTACCGGCGGATAAAAATAGCCGTGAGCCTTGTCTCCCCCCTTGGTGGTGAACTCCACATTGATGGCGCGGGAGATATATTTGGGATCCAATCCGCTGATCTCCGGGGCGTACACAAGCTCTGTACCGCGGCCGGAAACCTTGTAGATGCCGCGCTCGGGTGTTGGCCTATTGCCAACAAAATACACCCCGTCAGCCCCTTGCACCACCTGCCTGATATCGGCAAAGTCGGCGGCCAAAGGTTCAATGACCCCAGTCTGCAGATCCAGTCGCAGCAATCCGGCATCGCCTTCCTTGTTGAAGCTGGCTATTAGGGTGTTTTCATTCTCAAAGGCGTAAGCATGCTGGCCCAGCTTCCAGGCAGGGCCGCCGATTTCAGCCTTGAGTTGAGTAACCTGCTCGATACTGCCGTTGGCATCCAGCCGATACAGGTTCCACCAGTTGTCATAGTCGGCAATAAAATAGAGCACACCGCCAGGGCTGAACAGGGGTTGCATCAGTGCGCCCTTGCGCTCAGGGGCGATTTGGCGAATATTGGTCAACTGTCCCTTGCGGTTGAGATCCCCAAGCCACAACTGGGTATTATCCCAAGGCATGTTGGGGTGTTCCCAGGTGATCCAGGCAAGCTGTGTATTGTCGGCATTAATTGCCGGAGAACTGATAAAGTCGTGACCATCGACGAAGATATCCCCTTCACCGGAGAAATTCAGGTTAATGGTCACCAAACTGGCCTTGGGCTCTCCCGGTTGGCGATGATCTTCCCGGACACAGATAATCCGTGAGCCCTTGGGATAAGAGATACAGTCGCCGTGACGGGTGCCATTGGGTGTCAGTGCCAGCGCCTCCTGATTGGGCGCTATCCGGTAAAACAGCTGATCCTGCCCCTTGGTGACAAACAGGCTCTGGCCTATGCCGAGAAAGTCGCCTCCGCCATATTCATGAACGCGGCTGCCAATACCAAAGGCCGGCGCCACCACACTGGTAATGCTGCCGTCTTTTTCGAGACGCTTGATCCCCACCTTGCCACCTTCGGCCGGGCTGGATTCCGAGAAATAAATCGCATCACCGACACTCTGCAGCTCACCTATTGCCGAGGCACTGCCGTAGACTTCGGCGGCTCCCAAAGGTGAGACCCAGCTGCCATAAGCGGCACTAATCCTCTGTTCATTGTTGGCAGGAGCTTCTTGCTCCTGCGCAGGTTGACCGCAACCCTGCAACACTGAAGCCATCAGCGCTGCGGCCAGAATTCGCTTTCCGGGATTGAAAATCATGGTTTCGTTTCCCCCAACACCTGCCCAGGGGCAGGCTGAAACTACTACAACTTAAGTCTTGTGTTTTCTTGGTTTTTCTTATTTTTTATATCTGGCACAGAACCACTGCAAAACCCTGTACTGCTGCAAACTGGATAATCCAAAAAAGATGCAGATCCAAGGTGAAAGCAAATAGTACCAGGTGATGGGTTCTGTGGAGCGACCGCTGAGAAGCAGGTAGAAGAATCCGAAGTAGATTACCATGACCCCCACGACTCCCACCAGTAAAAGCAGGCGCTTGATTTGTTTCTCCAGCCAATGCATGGGTGAGTGTTTATACCTCTGGTGCTTTTACCTTTTAGTAGGGGAATTGTTCAATCCGGGACAAGAATTGTCAACGTCTGTGATACAAAGCGGACAAGTATCTGACACCCCGGATTGCAGAATGATAACGTTTGAGAGACTTGGGCGCGGCTCAACCGCCATTTTTGAGCAAATAACGCCCGGCATCCCTGGACCAACGAAAGTCCACTTTGCTGCCATTGTCGACATTTTTCAGGCGCAGATCATAGTATCCCTGATGTTTACGCCCAAGAAGCTGCAGCAGATTTTTGCCTTCATCAATAACCCGGGCGCGGACGCCGGTTTCATCCCGCTCACCGGCCAGATCTTTATAGAAATACATGGGTTCAGAGAAGATATTCACCAGCTTATCGCCATCAATTACATAGAGCTGCAGCGCTTCATAGAAGGCACCGCCACCGGAAAAGCCTTCACTGAAACCAACTCGGATCCCTATGGCGGTTAACTGGTCACTGACCTTGTAGGGTGCCAGATCCAGCTTTTTGACCGATTGAGGTACTGTATCAGAACCGCCATCCACTGTGCTTTCCAGATTGGAGTAGTTCCAGTTGACCGGGGTATTGAGTGGGCCATCGTGGGTAGCAAGCGCTTGGAAGTTCCCCTGGTCCAGCTTAAATACGCCAAAGTAAAAATCATGGGTCTGACGCTCGGCAAAGTTCTCACTGCAAAGATCGCTGCCATCTGTATATTTAAGCTCCGATTCTTCGGCAACCACACAGGCATAGCCCAGATACAGGCCCTGGTTGCCCCAAGGTTTGGCGCCTATGCTTGCCAGCAAGTTCGGGGAACGTCCCGGTGCCAACCAATCAAGCAACGTCTTGGGCGCAACGCCATCTGGCAAGCTCTGGCCGTCTTTGGCGAGCAGTTTTCCTTCCATCTGCTCGGCATAAATCTGCCGCCCTTCCTCGTGACGTATGGCAGCTTTGGCTTCACTGGGTTGAACTGTCTGGGTTTGGCTGGCATTGGTTTGGCTGGCATTGGCTTGTGAGCCGACAAGAGCACAGGAGAGCGAAGCAGTCAGCACTAGCGTGGTTGACAACAATAGAGGGTTAAAGGAAACCTGCCTAGTGGAAGAAAACATCATCCCTGTCCTTGTTTGAAACGCGGTAAAAAACAGGGATGATATCTATTTTCGCCTTGATATCAAAGCATTGAATTACAGGCGGATACCGCCGTCAATTTCAAATACCCGGCCATTGACATAGTCGTTTTCAATGATGAATTTAACTGTCGAGGCGATTTCAGCGGCATCACCCAAACGGCCGACCGGCACCATTTTCTCCAGGCGCTCCAGCGCTTCCGGTTTCATGGCGGCGGTCATTTCGGTGGCAATAACCCCGGGGGCAACAGCGGCGGCCCTAATCTTGTAGCGTGCCAGCTCTTTGGCCCAGCCCACCGCCATGGCAGCGACACCGGCCTTGGAGGCGGCATAGTTGCTCTGCCCTACATTGCCGGCCCGAGCCAGGCTGGAGATATTGATGATCACCCCTTCCTGGCCAGAGCTTATCATGGCGGCTGCGGCTTCACGGCCACAGAGGAAGCTGCCGCTCAGGTTTACATTGATAACCGACTGGAACTGCTCCAGCGACATACGGTCTGTCACCTGGCCCTCTTTGGCTTTAATCAGCATGCCGTCACGCAGAATACCTGCGTTGTTTACCAGCACATTGAGCTGACCAAAATCTTCCAGAATGTACTGAAAGGTTGCCATCACATCTTCTTCATCCGTGATGTCCACCGCATAACCCTGAACTTCGGTCTCGCCCATCAGGGCACAGGCTTGCTCCAGACGGTCCTGATCCACATCGATCAGCGCCAGACGGGCACCGGCAGCGGCCAGCTCCTGCGCCATGGCCAGACCCAGTCCACCGGCTCCACCTGTGATGGCGACTACCTTACCTTTTACATCCATTGGGTTATCCTTATTTCTCTTGCTTGAATTGTCCAAAAATACTGGAAAAATCGCGACGACCATTGCCCTTGCGAGCATGATTGACATAGAGGCTGCGCGCCAATGCGCCCATAGGGGTGCTCGACTGGCTGGACAGCGCTGCTTCCTGGGACAGGCCGAGATCCTTGACCATAAGATCCACCATAAATCCGCCCTGATAGTCATTGGACGATGGCACGCTTGGCATCACCCCGGGACAGGGGTTGTATTTCTCCAAGGTCCAGTTGCCGCCGCTCGAAACTTTCATGATATCCGACAGCACCTTGGGATCCAAACCATTATCTATCCCCAGACTCAGTGCCTCGCTGGTACCTACCATCAAGACAGACAACAGCATGTTGTTGCAGATTTTGGCAACCTGACCAGCTCCGGCACCACCTGCATGGAAAATATTGGCGCCCATGCACTCGAGAACGGGTTTGGCCTTGGCAAAACCTGCGTCGCTGCCGCCGCAGATAAAGGTCAGCGTACCGGCCGCGGCCCCGGCGGTGCCACCGGAAACCGGCGCATCAACAAACTCAAGCCCTTTGGCGGCCGCCGCAGCCGCCACAGTGCGGGCGCTGTCGGCATCTATGGTCGATGAATCGATAAGTAAGGTCCCCTCGACCACAACATCCAGCAGCCCTTGCTGCTGCTCGCTGCCGAGGTACAGGCTACGAACATGCTTGCCGGCCGGCAACATGGTTACCACCACATCGGCACCCGCCGCTGCGCCACAGGCGCTCTGGGCCGTTATAGCCCCCTGCTCTGCCAGGCTCTGCATCGCCGTCGGCACCAGATCGAATACCCGAACAGTCATCCCGGCCTTGATCAGGTTGACCGCCATCGGCCCACCCATGTTGCCCAAACCAATAAAAGCCACTGTTGTCATCTGTTTGCTCTCCCTGTTGGAATCTTGTTTGCCGGCATCTGTTACAGATCGGCCAATGGGTGTTCATGTTCAAATGGCGACTCGAGCAAGGCAGATACCGCTTCTTGCGGTGCTATCTTGCCCTTGCCGTAACGCCAGCTGGGATTACGGTCCTTGTCGATAAGCAGCGCCCTGACACCCTCACAAAAATCACCTATGGCGCAGCAGTTGAGGCTGAGCCCCAGCTCGAAGCGGAAACAATCCGCCAAGCTCATGTCGGTCCCAAGCCTTGACTGCTCGTAGGCCAGCGCCCAGCTAAGCGGGCTGCCGCTCAGCATGGTGTCACAAGCGCGCTGCAACCAGCTCTCTTGGGTTTCCAGGGCCTGCATCTTGGCGAGAATTTCGGCCATATCTCCGGTCATCAGCTCATCAATCTGAGCCTGATGGCCCTTCAAGCGGCTGCTGCCGGGACGCTCTTCACTCTGGGTTTCCAGTTCATTGAGCAGATCATGCAGCTTCTGCTGGTTGAGACTGGTGTTATTGCCCCAATTAACCGTCGCCATGGCATCGAGCATGCGCTCTTTATCCGTTGAGGCCAGAAAATGATTGCCAATGCCGGTATAACGGGCATCGGCCGCATTCATATTGTAGGCGGTCAGGCCGAGAAACAGCCCAGTCTTGCCCGGCATGCGGCCGAGAAAATAGCTGCCGCCGACATCCGGGTAAAGGCCTATGGTGACCTCAGGCATGGCGATGCGCGAGCGCTCGGTCAATACCCTGTGGCTGGCACCTATCATCAGCCCCAGACCACCACCCATCACTATGCCGTCGCCCCAAACCAATACAGGCTTGCCGAAGGTGTGCAGCTGAAAGTCGAGCCGATACTCCTCTTCGAAAAACACCCGGGCTTCCTGGGTGTAACTGCCGGGATTGGCCTGCTGCGCCTGATACAGCGCCCGCACATCTCCACCGGCGCAGAAGGCTTTGTCGCCGCTGCCGTCGAGGATCACGCAGGCAATCTGCTCATCCTGTTTCCAGGCAGCCAACTGCTTGGCCAGCAAACGCACCATGTTAAGATTCAGTGCATTGAGTGCTTTTTCCACATTGAGTGTCGCCACACCAATCAACTTGCCGCTGGCGGTTCCCAGGGTCTGAAATACCACTTCATGACTCATATCACCGCCTCCTTATGCGTTTTTCCAGTTGGCTGCGCGCTTCTCCAGGAAGGCATTGACCCCTTCTTTCTGATCTTGGGTGTCAAACAGAGCCACAAACAGCTCACGCTCCAGCGGCAGCGCCTGAGCTCTTGGCATATTACGTCCGGCCTGGATCAACTGTTTGCAAACGGTCACGCTCGATGGGCTCTGCTTAGCGGCCTTGGTCGCCAGCGCAATGGCGGCACTCAGAGCCTTGCCCTTACCAACTACCTCTTCGACCAGGCCAATCTCACAGGCCTTGGCGGCATCGATTCGCTCACCGCAAAGGATCATCCGCTTGGCCCAGCCTTCACCGACCAGAGCGGTCAGATTCTGGGTGCCGCCGGCGCAAGGCAGCAGGCCGACGGTGGCCTCGGGTAATGCAAGCTGCGCCTGCTCTTCGGCGATACGGATATCACAGGCCAGAGCCACTTCCAAACCGCCGCCCATGGCATAGCCGTTGATGGCGGCAATAGACACACCGCGAAAGGCGCTCAGGGTTTCAAATGCTTCGCCAAAATAGCGTGCCATGGTAGCGGCATTGCCTTTATCACCATCGGCAAACAGCTTAAGATCGGCGCCGGCCGAGAAGAATTTCTCCCCTTCCCCTGTCAGTACCAAGGCATAGATATCGGGATCATTGTTGAGCTCTTCCACCTTGAGGCGCAGTTCATTGAGGCTCTCGGCCGTCCAGGTGTTGGCCGGTGGATTGTTGATGGTCAGAACAGCCGTGTGGCCTTCGATATGCTCAATCAAAAAAGACATGAATGACTCCTTGCAATTCGGTTAAATGGGTTTGGCCTTAGAGGATCTCGCCAGCATGCTCATCCAGCAGACGGCGGGCGATGATCAGGCGCATAATCTCATTGGTTCCTTCCAGGATCTGGTGTACCCGTACATCACGGAAATGTCGCTCCAGCGGGTATTCGCGGATGTAGCCGTAGCCGCCGTGAATTTGCAGCGCGCTGTCACACACGGCAAACCCTATATCTGTGGCAAAACGCTTGGCCATGGCGCAATAAGCCGTGGCTTCGGGATCGCCGCTGTCCAGCTTAAATGCCGCCAGACGCACCATCTGCCGCGCGGCGACCAGTTCTGTGGCCATGTCGGCCAGCTTGAACTGCAGCGCCTGGAAGGCGGCCAGTGGTTTGCCGAACTGCTTGCGCTCATGCATATATTCAGTGGCGCGCTCAAGTGCAGCCTGAGCGGTACCCACAGAGCAGGTGGCGATATTGATGCGGCCGCCATCCAGGCCCTTCATGGCGAAGGTAAAGCCCTGGCCTTCCTCACCCAACAGATGATTGACCGGCACCCGCACGTTTTCAAAAGTAATGAGTCTGGTTGGCTGGGCGTTCCAGCCCATCTTGTCCTCGGCCTTGCCGTAGATAACACCCTTGGCATCAGCCGGGATGGCAATGGCCGAAATTCCCTTGGGGCCGGCCTCACCGGTGCGGCACATCACCACCAAAAGCTCGGTGGCGCCGGCGCCCGAGATAAACATCTTGGAGCCGTTAATCACATACTCATCGCCGTCGCGCTCGGCGCGGGTGGCAAGTGAAGCGGCGTCACTGCCTGAACCAGGCTCGGTCAGGCAGTAAGAAGCCAGCTTGCTGCCTGTGGTCAGCGCTTCAGACCACTCGGCCCGCAGACTTTGCTGGCCCCAGGTTGTCACCATCCAGGTGGCCATGTTGTGAATGGTCAGCATGGCTGTGGTGGCAGTGCAGCCCTTGGCCAGCTCTTCAAAAATAATCGAGGCATCCAGACGCGACAGGCCCATGCCGCCTTCAGACTCGGGAGAATAGAGTGAACAGAATCCCAGCTCCCCGGCTCTTTGGATCACGTCTTTGGGAAAGTGATGCTCCTCATCCCATTTGGCGGCAAATGGGGCCAGTTCATCGGCGGCAAACTGACGGGCCAGCTCGGCGAATTGGCGCTGATCTTCGTTGAGATTGAAATCCATGCTTGACTCCTGTGCGCAGATCTCTGCGTCTTGCGGTGATCCGGTGACGCCGGATCTCTTGTTATTTACTGTTGCGATTAAAAAGGGGCACCGGCCATTGCCGGTGCCCTTGGGCTCACACTGTTACTTGAGGGCGATAGTCATATTGGGACCAGAGGCGATATCAGACTCGAACCAACGGCTGGTGATGGTCTTGGTCTCTGTGTAGAAACGCACCGCCTGCTTGCCGTAGGCGTGCTGATCGCCGTAGAAGCTGCCCTTCCAACCCGTGAAAGAGAAAAATGGCAGCGGCACAGGAATAGGCACGTTGATACCCACCTGACCCACTTCAATTTCATGCTGATACTTACGCGCCGCAGCGCCGCTGGCGGTAAAGATAGAGGTGCCGTTGCCGTAAGGGCTGGCGTTAACCAGCTCAATGGCATCTTCCAGCGACTCGGCTTCCATACAGCAGAGCACAGGGCCGAAGATCTCTTCCTTGTAGATGCTCATGTCCGTGGTTACCTTGTCGAACATGGTCGGGCCAACCCAGTTACCAGACTCATAACCGGGTACAGTGCAGTCGGAACCATCGAGCAGACATTCAGCGCCTTCGGCCTTGCCCTCGGCGATAAGCTTGAGTACCCGCTCTTTGGCGGCCGGGCTGATGAGTGGGCCGTAACCGGCTTCCTTGTCATCCCAAAGACCGGGACGCACCTTGGACAGGGCTTCTTTCAGCTCAGGGATCCACTCTTTGGCGGCACCGACAAACACAGCGACCGACAGCGCCATACAACGTTGACCGGCGGCACCAACCGAGGCGCCCACCAGGTTATTGATCACTTGCTGCTTGTTGGCATCAGGCATAATCACGCAGTGGTTCTTGGCACCGGCAAAGGCCTGCACCCGCTTGAGGTTGTCAGTGCCTGTCTTGTAGATGTACTGACCCACGCCCACAGAACCCACAAAGGAAATCGCCTTGATATCCGGGTGAGACAGCAGTACATCAACCGAAGTTTTATCACCATGAACCAGCTGCAGCACCCCCTTGGGAGCACCGGCCTGTTCAAACAGCTCCACCAGACGCTGCGGCGTCATTGGGTCCTGCTCGGACGGTTTGAGGACGAAGGTGTTGCCGCAGGCGATAGCCAGCGGGAACATCCACAGCGGGATCATCGCCGGGAAGTTGAATGGCGTAATCCCGGCGCAGACACCCAGCGGCTGAGTGTAGGAGTAGGTATCTATGCTGCGGGCCACGTTCTCAACCGTTTCACCCATCAGCAAGGAGGCGATGTTGCAGGCATGCTCGGCCACTTCAATGCCGCGCCAGACATCACCCTTGGCATCTTCAAAGGTTTTACCCGTTTCCTGGGCCAAAATGGTGGCCAGCTCGTCATGGTGTTCTTTCAAAAGATGTTGATAGCGCAGCATCACCCGAGCGCGTTCGGAAACGGCCACTTCCTTCCAGCTCTTGAAGGCTTCCTTGGCGCTGGCGATGGCGCGCTCAACTTCCGGCTGGGTCGCACAGTTGATAAAGGCGATGGTTTCATTGTTGGCCGGGTTGGTGACATTGATCTGCTTGCTGCCGGAACCGTTGACGAATTCGCCATCTATGTAGTGCTTGACTTGTGTGCTCATAAGAATTCCTTGTAAGTAGTGGAACGGCGCAGCAACAGCTCTTGTGGCTGTTTTTTGGTGACGCCGTTTCCTGTCTTGTTGATTGCTTCAATTTGTTGCCGGCCGCTGCCGCGGCCTACTGGATATTAGAGCTCAATCGCCATGGCAGTGGCTTCACCGCCACCTATGCACAGCGATGCCATGCCACGTTTGAGACCTCGGGCCTTGAGCGCATGAATAAGAGTCACCAGCAGACGGGCGCCGGAGCAACCTATCGGATGACCGAGCGCACAGGCACCGCCATTGACGTTGACCTTGGCGGCATCCAGCCCCAACTCACTGATGGCCAACATGGTCACCATGGCGAAGGCTTCGTTGATTTCGAAAAGGTCGACCTCATCCTTGCTCCAGCCAGTCTGTGCCAAGAGTTTTTGCATGGCGCCCACGGGCGCCGTGGTAAACATGGCCGGCTCTTGGGAATGGGTAGCATGGCCCTTGATGGTGGCCATCACTGCCAGCCCCAGGTTTTCGGCCTGCTCACGGCTCATCAGCATCAAACTGGCGGCACCGTCGGAAATCGAACTGGAGTTGGCGGCGGTAATGGTGCCGTCTTTGGCAAAAGCGGGCCGTAGCGCCGGGATCTTGTCAGGACGGGCATTGCCGGGCTGCTCATCGGTATCAATCAGAGTATCGCCGCGGCGGCTGCTTACGGTTACCGGGACTATCTCCTCCTTGAAGGCACCTGAGGCGATGGCCGCATTGGCTTTTTCCAGTGAGCTCAGGGCGAAGGCGTCCATGGCTTCACGGGTCAGGCCAAAATCGTCGGCAGTTTTCTGGGCGAAAGTTCCCATGGCGCCACCTGTGTAGGCATCTTCCAGCCCATCGAGGAACATATGATCCAGCACCTTACCGTGGCCCATACGCATGCCGCCGCGAGCCTTATCCAGCAGATACGGCGCCTGACTCATGCTCTCCATACCCCCGGCAATCACAATATTGGCACTGCCGGCCTTGATAAGATCGTGCGCCAGCATCACGGTTTTCATCCCTGAGCCGCACACCTTGTTGACTGTGGTTGCGCCAACAGACTGGGGCAAACCTGCCCCCAAAACCGCCTGTCTGGCAGGGGCCTGACCGAGGCCGGCCGGCAATACACATCCCATCAGCACTTCATCGACCTGTTCGCCCTTCACACCTGTAGTTTCCATCAAGGCCTTGATGCTGGAAGCCGCCAGCTGAGGAGAAGGCACAGTGGAAAGACAGCCCTGAAAACCGCCCATGGCGGTTCGTTTGGCGGCGACGATAACAATATCCTGAGGACGACTCATTGTTGACTCCCTTGTTGGGCACCCAAACACCGGCCCAACAGCAGGCCGGCGGTGTTAGGTGCAGCAAATGTGTACTCTGTTGCTGCCACTTTGACGTTTACGCGAACGTAAGGCAAGTACTAATTAGTCTAATACAGGCTCTATTTATAGGTATTTTTGTCAGGGAGGATTTACAGCAGGATGACAGCGCGTGCCCTGAAAGGAAGCCAAAACACTGCGGCTTAGAAAAGGTTAGGGAAGGAAGTATCAATTTGAGGAAGCATAGGCAGTAGAGGCCGACGCCATCTGGTTTGATATGAGCTAAGCCCTTTTGGACTTAGGCGACAGGAATCACAAGACTGCGACTCCCGCCAACAAAACATTTGGCATTTGCAGCTCAGCCACTCTGTTCCCAGGGCGTAATAGCACTGAGATCCGATAAGTCATAAGGGGTCAACTGGTAGACATAATAGTTGAGCCAGTTGCTCACCAACAGACTACCGTGACTATACCAACGAGCTATCGCTTCAGCCTCTGGGTCATCGTTGCGGAAATAGTTTTGCGGGATCTTGGGCGCCAACCCGGCCGCCAGATCTCTTTGGTACTCATCTTTAAGGGTCGACTTGCGATACTCTGGATGCCCCATCACAAACAGGTTGCGATTGTCCTTACTGATCACCAGATAGGCACCGGCTTGGTCCGACTCGGCCAGCACTGTCAGTTCGGGATGCGCCTTAAGCTCGTCCACATCCATTTGGGCATAGCGGGAGTGCGGAGCATAAAACTCATCATCAAAGCCGCGCAGCAAGGGCACGTGGGCGCGAATACGCCTGTGCTGATAAACCCCGGAGCATTTTTCAGCGAGGATCTTACGCTCGAGTTGATACAGGTGGTAAAAACCGGCGTGGGCCGCCCAGCAGAGAAACAGTATCGAGGTGACATGCTCCTGTGACCAATCAATAATTTCGCGGATATGATCCCAATAAGTGACCTCCTCGAAATCCAGCTGTCCCAGGGGGGCGCCAGTGATGATCAGGCCGTCATAGTTGCGATGGCGTACATCTTCAAAGTCACGGTAAAAGGTATTGAGATGATCGGTCGGCGTATGTTTCGACTCTTTGTCGTGGATCCTCAGCAGGTCAATATCCACCTGCAACGGAGTATTGCCCAACAGCCGCAGCAACTGGGTTTCTGTCTCAATCTTGTTGGGCATCAGATTGAGGATCAACACCTTCATCGGCCGTATATCCTGCATCGCCGCCCGGCTCTCGGACATAACGAAGATATTCTCCGACTCAAGAACGCCGGCGGCTGGCAGGTTATCGGGTATTCTTACGGGCATAAAAGCGCCTCTCCTGAACTATCCAGGGCAAGGCGCTTGGCTTGGTATACCTGTTAGCGCCCTACCTTTTGCACCATGACTGATACCGGCTCAGCCTTGTCGATATCGACAAGATAAGCCTGGGTATTGATAAAGAGTAAGTCATCCTTGAGAGTGATCCTGGCACTGACACTGTAGCTGTGGCCACTCTGGAACTGATCCCGGGCAAGAATAAACTTAAAAGGCGTTGGGCTGGTCACGCTGTCGCGCTGAATAACCGCCAGCACTTCTGCCGGAGCATCCGCCTTGGAAACGTCCTGAACCTGAACCGTCAGCACGGCTTCCGGTGGCAGAGCAATACGTTCGCGGTACCAAACATCGCCATCAATTTCGACTGTGGCATTCGGGGTCGCACAACCTGTGAGTGCCATCATTCCTGCTACAGCCGCCATCATTGGCAGTCGCAGCCAGTTGCCTGTCATTTTCATTGCTAGCTCCTAATCATACACAAAGACTTCTGGATGTCTATACATCCAAGTTTAATCATTGAGAACCTGGGAGGATAATCCTATCATAGGACTCCATTTTTGAGTTCAAATATCCTTATGACACAAGCAACTGCGATTATTGTGGGCGCCAGCTCACTCCTCAGCCGTGAAATAGCCCGCCGCCTGGCCGATGAAGGCACTAAACTGGCATTGCTGGCACAGGATCCCGACTCATTGAAAGAGTTTGCCGCCACCCTGGCAACCGAGGCTCAGGTGTTTGGCCTGGACATAGATAAACCACAAACCTTGATAGCCGAGCTGGAACAGATTTGGCAACAGTTGGGGGGGGCACATCTGGTGTTGGTCAATACCGGACTCAACTCCTATCACCCGGATCTGCCTTGGCAGTTGGAAGATGAGATCATCAGTGTCAATGTCCGTGGCTTTGCCGCCGTTTGCAACACAGCTTTCAGGCTGTTTCGCGAGCAGGGTTATGGCCAGCTTGCGGCTATCAACTCCATTGCCGGTCTTCGCGGTGGCCCCAGCGTAGCCTTTCATGCCTCCAAAGCCTTTGGGATGAACTATCTCGAGGGGCTGTCCATGCATGCCCAAAGGCTCAAGCTACCGATCACCATCACGGATATTCAGTTGGGTTTGCTGGATAAGGCAGCGCTGCAGCAGAGCAGGCTATGGCTATCCCCCGTAGATGTGGTTGCCGGGCAAATCATCCGCGCCCTGCAAAAAGGCAAGCGCCGGGTCTATGTCACCAAACGCTGGGCGACGGTTGCCTGGCTCACCAAACTGCTGCCCGAGTTTATCTACAATACCCGCCACTGGAAGGTGAAGAAACGCAAGGGGCAAGCGGAATAATCTTTTAAAGCGACAGCCGCTGTTCCAATTGCCGGCGAATGGTTTCCTTAAGCCAGCGCAACTTGGGATTGTGGCTGTTGCGTTTGTGCCACATCAGGGTAAAGAGAATGGTGAGTTTTTCCCTATCTTCCGCAACCATTGGCAATGGCCGGGTCACCAGCTCAGGGCATGTCCTGGCCGCATAGGTCCGGCAATAGCCAGGAGCCGTGGTTAACAGCTGCGACCCGGACTGTGATGCCAGCCATAAAGATTGCTCAAACAGGGAAACCGACAACGCGATATCCCGCTTCAGACCTTTTTCAGCCAGCAGGCTATCCAGAGCCCAGCCCTCACATTTTTCCCACTCGATATTGATTTGCCGATACTCAAGGAATGTCTCCAGGTTCCAGACTTGCTGCAGTGCGGGATGATCTTTCCGCAGATATACCAAGGGCTCGTCGCTGAACAAGACCTCATAATCCACGGCCGCAGGCAAGAGTGCCAGCGTCTCCCGCGAGCCGGGATGACTCTCACGCCCCGATAGCCCCAAATCAGCCTTGCCGGAAATAATGGCGTCCAAGGAGTCATAGTCCCAATTGCGGATCCGCACCACGGAGTCAGGGAAATGGGCATCAATCAACCCCGGAAGTTCAGGCAACAATTCGAGGTAGAATGGTGACTCCAACATCAGCTGAAACTCTACCCCTTTGGGGACTTCAACATTGCGTTTGGCCACTATGCTGCTGGCCAACTGAAACAGCTCGGCCAACTCTTCGGCCAATGCCAACGCCAATGGCGTCGGCAACAGTCCTTGGGGAGAACGAACCAATAGAGGGTCATCGAACCAATGACGTAACTTGGTCAAAGATTTACTCACGGCAGAAGGTGTTACCGACAGGCGTTTGGCCGCTCTGGTAACACTACGCTCACTGAGCAGGATCTGCAGCGTGACCAAGAGGTTAAGATCGAGGCGATGTAAGGCTCTGTTCATCTTGCTTCCATTGGCTATTGGTCTTAATTGGAGCGCGCGAGGTAAAATACAGGAGTATGATGCTGCCCAAAGCGGCGATCAGCAAGCTCAGTATCAACATGGTGCTCGCCGTCAATCCAAACCAGGCACTTATCGCAATGAAGGCTCCAGACCAACTTATCTGGCAGATCCCCAATATGGAACTTGCCAGAGCCGAGCGCTGAGCAAAGGGGGCCAGAGCCTGGCTCATAGTGACCCCGAACCCCACAGAAAAACCGGCGCAAACAAAGCCAATGCCCAGCAAATATAGCCAAAGCTCTGCGGCCAGAGACGCAGCCAACAGCAGTACAGTGGCCGCCAAGGCAAAAGCCAGTTGCGACAGTTGCAACATGCGTTGTTGGCCAATCGAATCTATTAGCCAGGGAGAAACAAAGGCCATAACCATGCTTATCAGTGCCAAACCACCCATGGCTGAGGCGTAGCCACCACTGTAGAGCCCTAACTGCTCCATCAACAGCATGGGCGAAGTATTGACGAAGGTGAGTATCGCCGTCACGGCCAGACAACTGATCAATAAGCGACTGACGAAAGTCACACAGAGCAAGGATTCACCGGCTATCAATTCTCCCGCCGTCTTGGCCGGAAGCGACTCCTGCAAACCCAAACACAAAAACAGCGCCGCCGCAGCCAACAAAGCCATCAATACAAACAGCGCCGGCCAGGGAAAATACTGCAAAACCAGATGCCCCAGCACAGGCGCTAAAACCGGCACTATGCAGGTAACTCCATTTATCATCGACAAGACTTTGGCTCGTCTTTGGTCATCAAGCACATCCCGCAGAATGGCAAAGGTCACCAGATAGGCCGCTCCGGCACCTATACCCTGTCCGGCCCTGGCAAACAAAAACGCCGTGATTGATAGAGTCGTGGCGGCCCAAATCGACGACAACACAAAAATCAGCGCTCCGCAAAGGGCTACCGGCTTGCGCCCGAGCCTATCGGCAAGATGCCCACCGAGCAACATGGCCAGAGCCATGCCCGCCAGATAACAGGAAAAGGCGTTGTGCAATTGGGCCTCATCGGCGTTCAGGGTGCGGGCTATCTCGGGCAAGCCAACCAAGTAGAGATCGATCCCCAATGGATAGAGTAAAACCAAGGCAAAGGCACAGATAAGGTAATAACGCATGATCAGTTGATAGAGCAGGAATTTGCTTGTCAGCATAAATGCCCGGACTGATGCCAGCGAGTTGCCATCAAGACAAGAGTATTTTCCTCAGAGGAAAAACATACAGCTGACGTCAATGACAAAAAAGGCGCCAGAGGCGCCTTTTCAATAGTTGGGAGCTTTGGGTTGGGAGCTGGGTTTGGGGGAGATCAGAAGGTGTAACCTATGCTGACCATATAGACCCAAGGATCGATATCAGTCTCGATTGTCACAGCGGCAACTTCGCTGTTGCTGGTGCCATAGTGGTAGTTGAACTTAACATCCGTGCTGATCTTGGCATACCACACAGAAGCATTCACCAACCAGTTATCGTTGATCTGATAATCCAGACCCACTTGTGCGGCCCAGCCCCAAGAGTTACTCAGGCTCAGATCAGAGAGTTTGCCACCGACGTCATTGGTGAATTCATTGTCGAAGAAATTGGTGTAGTTAACACCGACACCCACGTAAGGACGCAGCTTGGACTCGGCATTACCAAAGTAGTACTGGGCCACCAAGGTAGGCGGCAGATGCTTGGTTTCGGCAATCTTGCCCAGCTCTCCGAGAGATACGTCATGGCTGAACGGGGTCGCGGCCAACAGTTCGATACCAAAGTTATCTGTCAGCATATAGCCGAAGTTCAGACCCAACTGGGTGTTATTGTCCACACTAAAGGTGCCGAGATTTCCCAGATCCGGGGTAACAACATTTTGGCTGGACTCGTCCGGGGCTACCACAACGGCACCGGCACGAACGATAAAGTCACCGGCCTTGTGGGCCAGTGCAGGGGCAGCAACAGTAGAAAAAAGGGCGGCGGCAATCAATCCTGATACGATATTTTTTTTCATCATCTCACTCCGTAGCGACAACACAGCGCTTTGTTTTTTATTACATCCATAACAACTGAGGCCACACTGCCAGATTTAACTCTTCACATTTTTGATCTGCATCAAGCGTTTTAAGAGGTACCCAGATTTAGATACAGCAAGCGCGAAACAGATCACATAAAATAAAGGTTTATTGATATTACACCTTTAAAATAAGTGAGCCAGTTCAAAACTCCACTAACCCCAAAGTGAAAGAAAAGTACATTTTTCGAGCAATAACGCTTGAGCCACTCACACCAAAAATTAACAATCAGTCACAGTAAGATATGCTGACCAGCACTTACAGAATGGTGTTTTTAGCTGGAGAGAAAAGGAAGCAGAGGATGCCAGATAACTGCAATCGGCAAGATAAATGTGTCAGAGAATGCTTGAGAAAGTACTCAGTAAAGCCTCTTGAGCAACGGATAGTTTGCCAACCAGTTCTTAGCCTTGAGCCGACTCTCGAATACGCCGGGAGTGCTCTTGGGATTAGGACTGAGTTCCAGCGCCAGTAAAGGGCCAAGTGGGAACAGATTGAGCAGTTGCAGCTCCCCTGCCCTCAACCTGACAGCCAGGGCCGTTTGCTGCTCTGGCCAGTAACTCATGGCATCAATCACTGAAGTATAGGGTTTATGGTGGTTTTTAAGGTGCATTCTGGCCTGGTTCTTTACCGACCATGGTAAGTCGAGTGCTGTGGCCAACTTGGCCTCATAGGCCCTGTCGGTGACTTCCGAGCAGTCGTTTGGCTCAAAGTAGAGCACATCTATGTCGCTGAGCCTGGATACACTGCCGTGCAACTTGTCCCACACCAGATTACGGACAAATCCCGCGGCTACCCAGGCATCAATAGGCCCAAGGTTTGCAACACACTCAAGTGCCTGCATTCGCATCCTGTCCTGCCTGAGCCAGTTTTCAATCAGCTCAGCCGCCTCACTTTCACTGACCTGCTGCGGCTCTCTCGGCTCAAGCTTATCATTTGCCACCATAGCCCCCTTAAAAAGACAAAAGCCCCCGCAGAGCGGAGGCCTTTGAGTTTAACTCAAGCTATCACTTCTCTTCAGTGTCTCTATCCATGTTCTCTGTATTTTCCAACCAGAGAGCATTGATGATACCGAAGGAACAAGCCAATAAAATGCCGAGTATCCAAGTGAAATACCACATAATTCAGGCTCCTTAGTAAAGTGATGTGCTGTTGTTTTCAATGTGCTGACGGTTCAGACGGCCATACATCTTGTAGTAAGTCCAGCAGGTGTAACTCAGCACTGTTGGTACAAAGATGATCGCAACCCAAGTCATTACTGTCAGAGTCATCTGGCTGGCGGTAGCATCCCACATGGTCAGACTGACGTTAGGCTCCTGTGATGAAGGCATCACGAATGGGAACATAGCCGCGCCACAGGTCAGGATGATACCGGCAATGGCCAGTGAGCTGAACAGGAAGGCGAAACCGCTACGCCCCATACGGCTGGTCAGCAGCACCAAGGCAGGCGCCAACAGGCCCAAAGCAGGGAACAGCATGGTTACTGGGTACTTGTCGTAGTTGGCCATCCAAGCACCGGAAACAACTTCAACTGTCTTCATGGTTGGGTCAGATACGGCGTTAGTATCCAGAGCCGAAGTCACCACATAGCCATCAATACCGGTAGCCAGCCACACACCGGCTGCACCGAACAGTACAATCAGCAGCAGTGCGGTCAACTGTGAAGCTGCAGCGGCGCGATTGCGCAGCTCACCTTCGGTCTTCATCTGCAACCAGCAAGCACCCTGCATCATGAACATACAGGCACTGACCAGACCGGCCAACAGGCCAAAGCCATTGAGCAGACCGAACAGGCCACCATCATAGTGGGCACGCAGGTACTCGTCGAAGCTGAAAGGCACGCCTTGCAGCAGGTTACCGAAGGCAACACCTATGATCAGCGGAGGAACAAAACCTGCGACAAACAATGCCCAGTCCCAGCTCTTGCGCCAGCGTGGATCTTCTATCTTGGAGCGATAGTCGAAACCTACGGGACGCAGGTACAGCGCCAGCAACACTATGATCATGGCCACGTAAAAGCCGGAAAAAGAAACGGCATATACAGTAGGCCAAGCGGCGAACAGGGCACCGGCACCGGTGATCAACCACACCTGGTTACCATCCCAGTGAGGAGCAACCGTGTTAATCATCACCCGGCGCTCGGTATCGTCCTTACCCAAGATTGGCAGTAAGGCACCTACCCCCATATCAAAGCCATCAGTAATAGCGAAGCCTATGAGCAAGACGCCAACTAACAACCACCAGATAAATCTTAATATTTCATAATCAAACATAATGAAATCCCTCTGCTCAGGCTTCTAGTTTTTCAAAGTGATAACGGCCGGTCTTGAGACTGCTTGGACCCAGGCGCGCAAACTTGAACATCAGGAAGAGCTCGATAACCAGCAGCACTGTGTAGAACAGAGTAATGCTGATGATACTGAACCAGAGATCGGCCGCCGTCAGGCTGGAAGCAGACACAAAGGTCGGGAGAATCTCGGAGATAGTCCATGGCTGACGACCATACTCGGCCACAAACCAACCACACTCGATGGCGATCCAAGGCAGAGGCAAGCTGTAGAGCGCAGCTTTGAGTACCCACTTCTTCTCTTCAATCTGATGACGGGTGCTCTGCCAGAAGGCAGCTGCAAACACTACCAGCATGACGAAACCAAGGCCCACCATGATACGGAAGCTCCAGAACAGCGGTGCTACGCTTGGAATAGAATCCCTTGCGGCCGCCTTAATCTGCTCTTCGGTGGCATCGACCACTTTATCTGTGTAGCGCTTCAGCAACAGACCGTAACCCAGGTCAACTTTCTGCTCTTCGAAAGCCGCGCGAACCGCAGGATCTTCCTCAATAGCAGGGTCAGCCTTGGCGGCACGCAACTGCTCAAGCAGGGCATAAGCCTTCATACCGTTGCGGATGCGAACTTCGTGCTCGGCGATCAGATCCTTGATACCTGTCACTTCTTCATCGATAGAACGAGTAGCTATGATACCCATGGCATATGGGATCTTGATGGCATAGTCGGTATGCATGGTTTCCTGGTTAGGGAAACCTATCGCAGTAAAGGCTGCCGGAGCAGGCTCTGTGTGCCATTCAGCTTCAATCGCCGCCAGTTTCACCCGCTGAGCTTCACCAACTTTATAACCAGATTCGTCACCCAGTACGATAACAGACAGGATAGAGGCCATACCAAAACTCGCCGCAATGGCGAAAGAGCGGCGGGCAAATGGCAGGTCACGCTTCTTGAGGATGTAGTAAGAACTGATAGCCAGAACAAACATGGCACCGGCTACATAACCGGAAGCAACAGTGTGAACAAATTTAACCTGAGCGACTGGGTTAAATACCACTTCAGCGAAGCTGGTCATTTCCATGCGCATGGTTTCATAGTTGAACACGCTACCCACAGGGTTTTGCATCCAGCCGTTGGCGACCAGGATCCACAGCGCAGACAAATTACTTCCCAAAGCAACCAACCAGGTCACAGCCAAGTGTTGACGCTTGGAGAATCTGTCCCAACCGAAGAAGAACATACCCACGAAAGTGGATTCCAGGAAGAAGGCCATCAAGCCCTCAATCGCAAGAGGAGCACCGAAAATGTCACCCACATAGTGTGAGTAGTAGGACCAGTTGGTACCGAACTGGAACTCCATTGCCAGACCTGTGGTAACCCCCAGGGCAAAGTTAATACCGAAAAGTTTGCCCCAGAATTTAGTCATGTCCTTGTAGATCTGCTTATCTGTCATCACATAGAGTGATTCCATGATTGCCAGCAGGAAGGCCAAACCCAAAGTCAAAGGAACAAACAAGAAGTGATACATGGCTGTCAGCGCGAATTGTATGCGCGATAGCTCAACGACTTCTTCAACTATCATTTGTGACTCCTTACATGGTGCTCCGCCCGTTGTCTTCAGATCCCCATCAAAGACAACAGGTGGTGAGTTGGATAGCTTAGTTCATTAATTTCTTATCTACCCGGAAACCCGGATAAACCACCCAAATGATTCGCGTTGCTGCGCTTTAACTCACCAAAAGCTTAAAAATCGGTTTTTGGCGGCCTTAACGAGAGGCGAATCACGCTTTTGCAGATTTATGCGATCAGCATCAGCATTTGCCAGTGTTCCAATATTTGCAAATTATTTAATATCAGGCACTTGCGTTATTAGTTCAGCTAAGATTTGCCCTGATTTTATACCACTTGAATTTGACGCAAATCAATCAAACTCCGGGCTTTAGCTGGGTTTTGCGGAGGGGCACACAGCCACCAAGGATGAGTATTGACTTTGCAACAAAATCCTGCTAGAGCATTTACACCAACTATAAATAATCCATCATTTTGGATGCTTTAGGTAAAAACATATACAAACTAGCCAAAATAAACTTTTTAACAATTTCCAAGGTTAAATATGCTAACTCAAATTGTGTGATTTTGATCTCATCATTTTTTAAGCATATGATTGTAAAGAAATAAATAAAAACAAATTAACCAATAATAAAAACCACCAAAAATTCAGATTAATTTTTCTAATCTAATATCGTACTATTTCTCGTTTGATAAAGCCGCCAGGGTTGACTAATATGTAGCCTGTGTTAAGGAGACGCTCGGGTCGGCCGACATCAATATCTGCAGACCTTCCTCCGCGCACATTGACTGAACTTTGTGTGGAGATATCGCTATGAAAAAGTTTTTTGAACGTCTGGTTAACTGCTACAAGCCTGTTTTTGTTGAACTTTACAAGTCTCAACTGGTTTACTAATCACAGCTGAGCAACTGCTTGTCTTGAAGTTTTGTTAGCGCAAAACGGCCCCATAGGTATTCCTATGGGGCTTTTTCGTCTCTGCAGCCATTAAAGAGTGATTCCAGCCTTAGTCCGGCTTTAACCTGTTAAGCGCTGTAAAGCCTGCATTTTGACACTTCAATACATAAGAATATATTGAACAAAGTGCAAGCTATTGATGATTTAAAGTTTTTACTGTAGGGCAAAAGTTAAATAAAAAAGGCGGGTTATAAATACCCGCCTTTTTTTACCCTTTATGGGATGATTTTTAACCTTATCCCAACTTCACTCTGGCGTTACGGAACATTCTCATCCAAGGGCTGTCTTCACCCCAGTTTTCCGGATGCCAGGAGTTGGCGACTGTGCGGAACACCCGCTCAGGGTGAGGCATCATGATGGTGACTTTGCCATCCAGGCTACAGATCCCGGACAAGCCGTTGGGCGAGCCGTTGGGGTTCTGTGGATACAAGCTGGCCACCTCACCTTTACCATTGACATAACGCAGCGCCACAGTGCCGCTCTGCTCGGCCGCCGCCATGGCGGCGGCTGAAGCAAACTCGGCACGCCCTTCCCCGTGGGAAACGGCAATCGGCATTCTGGAGCCGGCCATACCGCTGAAGAACAGCGATGGGCTTTGCTGCACTTCCACCAGGCTAAAACGCGCTTCAAAGCGTTCAGAGCGGTTACGGACAAAGTGCGGCCAATGCTCGGTACCCGGAATGATCTCCTTGAGGTTGGAGAGCATCTGGCAACCGTTACAAACACCCAGGGCAAAGCTGTCGGCACGCTCGAAGAAGCGGCTGAAGTCCTCACGGGCACGGCTGTTGAACAGGATGGACTTGGCCCAACCTTCACCGGCGCCCAATACATCACCGTAAGAGAAGCCACCACAGGCCACCAGTCCCTGAAACTCTTCCAGGCTGATACGGCCACTGAGGATATCCGACATATGCACATCGCGGCTTTCAAAACCGGCACGCTCGAAGGCCGCTGCCATCTCGATATGCGAGTTGACCCCTTGCTCACGCAAAATCGCCATCTTGGGCGCAGCGCCCTTGAGGATATAAGGCGCGGCAACATCTTCTGCCGGATCAAAGCTTAAGTTAACCGTCAGGCCGGGATCGGTTTCATCCAGCTTGAGGTCAAACTCTTCACGGGCACACTCAGGGTTATCCCTGAGCGCCTGCATTCTGTAGGTGGTTTCAGACCAGAGCTTACGCAGCTCGGTACGTGAAGCACTATAAATTTCAGCACCTTGATCCTGGATACGGATGCGGCCATCGTCACTCAGCTCTGCTATCGGATGACAATCCACACCGGCATCAGTGTAAGCCTTGATAATCTCGGCGGCTTGGTTTTTGCTCACCTGCAGCACGGCGCCCAACTCTTCGTTGAACAGGCGCGCCAGGGCGCTGCCGGCCAGCGTAGAAATATCCACATTCAGGCCAGTGTGACCGGCGAAGGCCATCTCCACCAAGGTGGTGAACAGACCGCCGTCACTCTTGTCGTGGTAAGCCAGCAAACTCCGCTCGGCCACCAACTGTTGAGTCACCTCGAAGAAACCTTTCAATACCGCTGCCTGATCCAGATCCGGCGCGATATCGCCCAGCTCACCGAACACCTGCGCCAGGCAGGAACCGCCCAGACGAGTCTTGCTCTTGGCCAGGTCGGCCAGCAGCAGTAGGGTTTCGCCCTTGTCGGTACGCAGCTCAGGGGTCACGGTATTACGAATGTCGCGCACCGCACCGAAGGCAGAGATGATCAGCGACATAGGTGCGGTAACCGCCTTCTGCTCGCCCTTGTCTTCCCAGGCGGTCTTCATCGACATTGAGTCTTTGCCCACGGGAATGGTCAGTTCAAGCTCGGGACACAGCTCTTCGCCCACCGCCTTGACCGCCTCATAGAGGCCGGCATCTTCACCCGGGTGACCGGCTGCAGACATCCAGTTGGCCGACAGCTTAATGCGCTTCAGTGAGCCGATATCGGCACCGGCCATGTTCAGCAAGGATTCGGCCACGGCCATCCGCGCCGAGGCGCCAAAATCCAGCAAGGCCAGCGGAGTGCGCTCGCCCATGGACATGGCTTCGCCCACATAACTGTCGAACGAGGAGGCGGTAACCGCGCAATCCGCCACAGGTACCTGCCAGGGGCCGACCATCTGATCGCGGTTCACCAAGCCGGTTACCGTGCGATCGCCTATGGTGATCAAGAAGCTCTTGTCGGCAACGGTTGGCAGAGTCAGCACCCGCTTAACGGCTTCCGCCAGATCGATGGACGCTTCATCCAGCGCCGCAGACTGCGCCTTTTGACTCACTACATCACGGCTCATCTTCGGTGGTTTGCCCAACAAGACTTCCAGTGGCAAGTCGATAGGCTTGTTGTCAAAGTGCTCATCGCTCAGGCTCAGGTGCTGCTCGGCAACCGCCTCGCCCACCACGGCAAATGGCGCGCGTTCGCGCTCACAAATGGCGGCGAAGGTATCCAGGTTTTCGGCTGCCACAGACAGCACATAACGCTCCTGGGATTCGTTACACCAGATCTCCAGCGGGCTCATGCCTGGCTCATCGGAAGGCACGTTACGCAGCTCAAACTTACCGCCGCGACCGGCATCGCTGACCAGCTCAGGGAAGGCGTTGGACAAACCACCGGCGCCCACATCGTGAATAAACTGGATAGGGTTGGCATCGCCCATCTGCCAGCAGCGGTCGATAACCTCCTGACAGCGGCGCTCCATTTCCGGGTTTTCCCGCTGCACCGAGGCAAAGTCCAAATCTTCACTGGACTGGCCGGACGCCATGGAGGAAGCCGCGCCGCCGCCAAGGCCAATGTTCATCGCCGGGCCACCCAGTACAATCAGCTTGGCGCCTAAGGAGATCTCCCCTTTCTGTACGTGCTCTTCACGAATGTTGCCAAGGCCGCCGGCCAGCATAATAGGCTTGTGATAACCGCGCACCTCGACACCATTGTGGCTGCAAACCTGCTGCTCATAGGTGCGGAAGTAACCCAACAGGGCCGGACGACCGAATTCGTTGTTGAAAGCGGCGCCGCCCAGAGGGCCGTCGATCATGATGTCAAAGGCGGTCACAATCCGGTCCGGCTTGCCGTAGTCGCCTTCCCAAGGCTGCACAAAGCCCGGGATCTTGAGGTTGGATACGCTGAAGCCGGTCAAACCCGCCTTGGGCTTGGAGCCGCGGCCGGTAGCGCCTTCGTCACGGATTTCACCGCCCGAGCCAGTGGCAGCACCAGGATAAGGACTGATGGCGGTCGGGTGGTTGTGGGTCTCCACCTTCATCAGAATATGCATCGGCTCTGTGTGATAGCGATAAACGCCGTCACTGTCGGGGAAGAAACGCCCGGCTTCAAAACCTGTCATTACCGCGGCGTTGTCTTTATAGGCCGACAACACATAGTCCGGGGTCTTCTCATAGGTATTCTTGATCATCTTGAACAGCGACTTGGGCTGCACTTCGCCGTCAATGGTCCAATCGGCGTTGAAGATCTTGTGACGACAGTGCTCTGAGTTCGCCTGAGCGAACATCATAAGTTCAATGTCGTTGGGGTTGCGCTCAAGGCGCAGGAAATTAGTGACCAGGTAGTCGATTTCATCATCGGCCAGCGCCAAACCCATTTCGCGGTTGGCGATTTCCAGCGCTCTGCGGCCTTCGCCGAGAATGTTGACGCTGACAAAAGGCTTGGGCTCAGTGCGGGCAAACAGCACATCGGCCGCTTCAAAGCTGTCCAGTACCACTTCCATCATGCGGTCGTGCAGCAGCGCCTTGAGGCTCTTGAGCTGTTCGCCGCTCAGAGCATCGGATTCCACATAGTAAGCCAGACCGCGTTCCAAACGTTTTACCTGCTTGAGGCCGCAGTTCTGGGCGATGTCGGTGGCTTTGGAAGACCAGGGAGAAATTGTACCGGGACGGGGAGTTACAAAAAGAAGAGTGCCTTGGGGCTCGTGGGATTCGATGGCCGGACCGTAGGTTAGAATCTTACTCAACTGCGCTTGGTCATCGGGGTTGAGCGCTTCGCTCAGATAAGCCAAATGAACATATTCGGCATAGATTTGCTTTACCGGAAGCTGAGCGGCTTCACAGGCCTGCATCAGCTTTTGCACTCTGAATGCCGAGAGTGCGGGGGCTCCGCGGATGATCTCCATCACGTCTTATCACCTTATTATTTATAATTACAGGGTCAGAGGTGGCGCTATTATAGGTAAATGCGCCCTACAAATCACCTCAGACTTTGCTTAAAACAGTGTTTCCTGTGATATAAAGTAATCCTATGGGGTAATATACCCTCCGGTGCCTGACCCCATGGTTCAATCATGGGGATACCAGGCCTGCAATCAAGACACAATTCATTGAATTTATTTACAAATTAATCAAACAAAAGGAATAACCCCTATCTCAGCGGCAAACCACAGGCTAAGGGCTTTTACCGATAGATAATGAAACGATTCACCGCGACTCTCACCCTGATAATCTTGCTGGCAGGCTGCCGGCAACCTGTCGTGGATGAAGCTCAGGTAACCCCGGCGGTGAATGAGGCCAAGGAACTCAGGGTTGGCACCCTCTATGGCCCACAAATCTATGTTTCTTCCACCCAGGGCAGTGCCGGGTTTGATTATGAGATGGCGGCGCGTTTCGCCGACTTTCTCGGCAAGCCGCTGGAGATGAAGCCCTATGGCAATATCAATGAGCTCTACCAGGCGCTGAAACAAAACGAGATAGATTTGATTGCCGCCGGGCTGTCGGATACCCGTAGCCGCAGACAACAGTTTCGTCTCGGGCCACCGCTTTATCGGGTCAATCAGGTGATGGTCTACCGCGCCGGCACCCCTGTCCCCAAAGATCTCAACGCCCTGGATGCGCCTGTTACTGTGATAGCCGACTCGTCGTTTGTGGAAACCCTGAACCGACTCAAGGCAGATAATCCCAACCTTGAGTGGCAACAGGTCGCAGATAAAGATAATGAAGAGCTACTGAGCATGATAGCCAGCGGCGAACTCAGCTACACCATTTCAGATTCCACCAGCATCAATATCAATCGCCGTTTTATGCCTGAGCTGAGATCCGGCCAGGTGCTGGAGCAGCAACAGGCTGTGGTTTGGCTGTTGCCACCCAGGGGCAGCGATCAACTGATGAGCCAACTGCTGCGTTTCTGGCACCAGGAACAAAGAGACGGCACGCTGGAACACTTGGTGGAAAAGTACTTCGGCCATGTCAAACGTTTCGACTATGTCGACACCCGCGCCTTTATCCGCGCAGTCGACAGCAAGCTGCCCAAGTACCGCCATCTGTTTGAAACCTATGCCGGTGAACTCGACTGGCGCAAGCTGGCCGCCACCAGTTATCAGGAGTCACACTGGAATCCCAGGGCCCGCTCACCGACCGGCGTGCGCGGCATGATGATGCTGACTCTGGCAACCGCCAAACAGTTGGGAGTGGAGAATCGCCTCGATCCCGAGCAGAGCATCCGTGGCGGTGCCCGTTATCTGAGCGACATTTTGGTGCGCCTGCCTGAGTCTATTCCGGAGGAGGAGCGGATGTGGTTTGCCCTCGCCTCTTACAACATAGGCTATGGCCATGTGGAGGATGCCCGTAAGTTGGCACAGGCCAGAGGCCTTAATCCCAGTGCCTGGAAAGATCTCAAGCAGGTATTGCCCTTGCTGCAAAAGCGCAAATACTACCAGCACACCCGCTATGGCTATGCCAGAGGCAACGAGGCGGTGCATTATGTCGACAGCATTCGCCGTTACTATGACACTCTGGTGTGGATAGACAATCAGGCCAAACTGGAAGCCCTGGCCAGAGAGCAGGCTCAGGAAGAGGCTGCACAAAGAGAAGCTGAATCCCAGGCCGGGGAAGAAACCGAACTCAGCGGTGCCCAGCCCAACTGAAAACCCCGCACACGACTCATTTTCGCGCCAAACAGTCTGGCTTTGATGCGCAGCCCGCCATTTGGGGCTGGCGCAAGCTTAAATAAGCTGTTAGCTTGAAAGCATTACAAAAACTTCAGAATATACTAAGGTAACCTTATGAAAAGAAAGACCATTAACAATGCAATGGCCCGTCGCCGCAGCCTGGTAAAAACCCGTCACAAACGCATTCTCAACCGTCACAAACTCTTCTTCAGTTTTCTGCAGCAGGCGGATTAAACTTCCTTGCCTGCTTCAATGCCTTCTGCTCCTGTCTGCGTCGCCTGAAAAAGGCGCTCAACTGTTCGCTGCACTCCTGTTCCATCACCCCGGCGCTGACCGCCAACTTATGATTGAACAGGGGATGACGCACCAGATCCAGCACTGAACCTGCCGCGCCTGTCTTGGGATCCGCAGCCCCGTACACCAGTCTCCCCACCCTGGCATGCACCATGGCCCCGGCGCACATGGCGCAAGGCTCCAGCGTCACATAGAGGGTAGTATCCAGCAGACGGTAGTTTTCCAGTTGACTTCCCGCCTGCCTGAGACAGAGAATTTCCGCGTGGGCACAGGGGTCGTTGGCGGCAATAGGCTGGTTCCAGCCGCAGGCAATAAGCTTGTCATCTTTGACCAGCACGGCCCCTACCGGCACTTCCCCGAGCGCCTCAGCCTTTTGCGCCATCTCCATGGCCAACTGCATCCAATGTAAGTCGCGATTCTCTGTCATTCTATTCATCCGTTCTCAATGCGGCGCCAGTATAACTGGCATGAATACCAGTACCAAATCCGAGATCCGCGGATATCGACTCTTTCGGCGCCTGCATGCGGCATAGACTCAAGGCCGCTCCAGGATCCTCGGGCCCGCGCCTTCCTGACCCAGCACATCATCTGGGTTTCTGAGTGGACATTCGGCCAGCGATAAACAACCGCAGCCTATGCAGCTGTCCAGCTCGTCCCGCAGCCGGGTCAGCTTCTTGATCCTCTCATCCAGCGAGGCCCTTAACTCGGCGGAAATGGTCCGCCACTGCGCCGCCGTCAACTTGGCGTTGGTGCCGTATTTGGCCAGTGCCTGCTTTATCTCCTCCAGCGGCACTCCGGTGCGCTGCGCCACCTTAATGATGGCAATCAACCTAAGCACAGTCGAGGGAAAGCGCCGCTGGTTGCCACTGCTGCGCTGGCTGCTGATAAGCCCTTTGGACTCATAAAAGTGAATAGTGGACACCGGTACCCCACTGCGTTTGGCGACCTGGCCTATGGTCAGAGCACCGCGGGATGACACTTCGTCATCATTTTCAGGTTCGGCAGTAAATTTTGTGTTCATTGACTATTGACCTCAAGTTAACTTGAGGTTTTATAGTGCCGCCGAAGGAATAAATCAACCCCCGCCAAGGATGGCCCCTTTACATAAACGACAAAAAACACAGGAAACTTGTCGCTATCATGATCAACAAATCCCTATCTCTGATGCTTGGCCTTTCGCTGCTTCTCGGCCTGGGTCTTACCTACGGCCTGAAAGCCGATGATGAGGCTGACAGTGGCGGCCATGGTTATGGCCCTGTGGCTGTGTCATTGGCCAGCGTGCAACAAATCAGCCTGCCACAGCAACTCGACGCCGTTGGCGAACTTGAAGCCGCTGCCCAAATCGCCGTCGCTGCCGAGACATCTGGCCGGGTAACGGCGCTGCACTTCGACTCGGGGCAACAGGTTAAAGCCGGTGAACTCTTGGTGCAGCTCAATGATGCGGTGGAGCAAGCCGAACTGTTGCAGCAAGAGGCGCAGTTACTGGCAGCCGAGAGTGCCTATCGGCGTCTCGTTAGCCTGGCCGCCGATAATCTGGCCTCCAGGGAAGCACTGGACAATGCCCTGGCCGAGCGCGATATGGCCCGCGCGGCTGTCGCCCGAACCCAGGCTCTGATAGCCCAAAAGGCCATCAAGGCCCCCTTCTCCGGTACCTTGGGGATCCGCAAAATTCACTTGGGCCAATACCTTGGCGCCGGTGAAACCATCGCCCAATTGGTGGATGACAGTCAGCTCAAAATCAACTTTGCGATCAGCGAAGCCCAGGCCGATAAACTTGAGCTTGGGCAAACATTGCAACTCTGGACAGACTTACGCCCCAATGAAAGCTGGCCCGCCAAACTGAGCGCCATAGAGCCGATTGTCGGCAGCTCACGAATGCTGCAACTGCAGGCGATATTGCTGCCAAAACCTATTGATGGCGAGCCTGATGATAAAGAGCGAGTCGACGACAAGCCTGCCGAAAAAGCGGCCAGCTATCCAAGCCAGAAGAATGGTGCTGCCAAGCTGAGAGCCGGCATGTTTGCCCGCGTAGCCTTGGAAAAGTCCAGACGCCAGGCGCTGATGATCCCCGAAAGCGCCATCACCTATAACACCTGGGGCGAAACCGTGTTTCGGGTCGATGCCGGAGAACAAAGCCTCACGGCCCACAAAGTGGCAGTTAAAACCGGCCAACGTCAGAATGGCTGGGTCGAGGTCATCTCCGGCCTGTCGCTTGATCAACTGGTGGTCACCTCCGGTCAACTCAGGCTGAGTGATGGCGTCCAGGTCAGCAGCACGGGCCAGGACAGCCTCACCGCAGCGCTGCTTTATCAGAGCAAGGGGCAATCACAATGAGATTTACCGACCGTTTTGTCGAGCGTCCGGTGCTGGCACTGGTGGTCAGCAGTCTTATCCTATTGCTGGGGCTGTTCTCCGTCGGCAAGTTGCCGGTGCGCCAATATCCGCAGCTGGAAAACGCCACTATCAGTGTGACAACCCAATATCCCGGCGCCTCGGCCGAGCTGATGCAGGGCTTTGTGACCCAGGTGCTGACTCAGGCGCTGTCATCGGTGGAGGGCGTCGATTTTATCTCCTCATCCTCCACCCAGGGCCGCAGTCAAATTCAACTCAGGATGACACTCAACAGTGACTCCACCCAGGCTCTGACCGAAGTGATGGCCAAGGTCAGTGCCGTGCGCTACAAATTGCCCAAGGATGCCTTCGATCCTGTTATCGAGCGCTCCTCGGGTGAATCCACCGCCGTGGCTTATGTCGGTTTTGCCAGTGACAGCCTGAGCATTCCGGCCCTGACCGACTATCTGTCGCGGGTGGTCGAGCCCAGATTTGCCAGCATTACCGGTGTGGCCAAGGTCCAGCAGTTTGGCGGTCAACAACTGGCGGTGCGCCTGTGGCTCGACAGCGACAAGCTTGCCGGACGAGGCCTGACGGCCGCCGATGTGGCCGATGCGCTGCGACGTAACAACTTTCAGGCCGCTCCCGGTGTGATCAAGGGCCAGTTTGTTGTCGCCAATATCAAGGTGAATACCGATATCACTGATGTCGCAGCCTTTCGCGATCTGGTATTGAAAAACGATGGGCGGGACTTGGTGCGCCTCGGTGATGTCGGCACTGTGGAACTGGGCGCCGCTTCCAAAGAAAGCAGCGCCTCCATGGATGGTCAGGCAGCTGTGCATCTGGGGCTATTTGCCACCCCCAAGGGCAATCCTCTGATCATAGTGGATGGCATTCGCAAACAGTTGCCGGAGATCCGCAAAACCTTGCCGCCGGGTGTTCGGGTGGAGCTTGCCTATGAAAACGCCCGCTTTATTCAGGCATCCATAGATGAAGTGCTGCGCACCTTGCTCGAAGCACTGTTGATAGTTGTGCTGGTGATCCTCTTGTGTCTCGGGTCGCTGCGCTCTGTGCTGATCCCCATAGCCACCATTCCCCTATCCATGCTCGGCGCCGCTGCACTGATGCTGGCCTTTGGTTTCAGCATTAACCTGCTCACTCTCTTGGCCATGGTGCTGGCCATAGGCCTGGTGGTGGATGACGCCATCGTGGTGGTAGAAAACGTCCATCGCCATATCGAAGAGGGGAAACACCCAGTGGCGGCAGCCCTGATAGGCGCCCGCGAAGTGGCCGGCCCTGTGATAGCCATGACCATTACCCTGGCGGCAGTTTATGCCCCCATAGGCTTGATGGGCGGCCTCACCGGCAGCCTGTTTCGTGAGTTTGCCCTGACCCTGGCCGGGGCTGTACTTGTGTCCGGCATAGTTGCCCTGACCTTATCGCCGGTAATGAGCTCAATGCTGCTGCAACCTAAGCAGAGCGAAGGCCGACTGGCCCGCGCTGCCGAGCATTTTTTCGAGCGCTTGGGCGATAGTTATGGCCGTTTGCTGAAATGGTCGCTCGCCCATAGAACCCTCAGCTTGGGCTTCGCCCTGCTGGTGATGCTTGCTCTTCCATGGCTCTATTTGCAGCCGCAGCGGGAATTGGCCCCCACGGAAGATCAGGCCGGCGTATTAACCGCCATCAAGGCGCCGCAACATGCCAATCTCGAGTATGCCGAGCACTTCAACCGGCAGTTGGATCAAATATTTACCCGGATCCCGGAAACCCTGGGTACCTGGATAATCAATGGCACCGATGGCCCGGCGGCCAGTTTCGGCGGTATCAATCTCAGTGACTGGAGTGAACGCAGCCGCGACGCCAGTGCTATTCAGGCCGAGCTGCAGCAACTGGCGGGCACTATCCCGGGCAGCAGTATCTTTGCCTTCCAGTTGGCGCCCCTGCCCGGTTCCACCGGCGGGCTGCCGGTACAGATGGTATTGCGCTCCCCCGGCGCTTACCCCGAGCTTTATCAAACCATGGAGCAAATCAAGCAGGCGGCGCGCCAGAGCGGTTTGTTTGTCGTGGTAGACAGCGATCTGGATTACAACAACCCAGTGGTGCAACTCAGTGTCGACAGGGCCAAGGCCAACAGCTTAGGGGTGAGGATGCAGGATATCGCCGAGTCATTGGCGTTGCTGGTGGGCGAGAACTATGTCAATCGCTTCGCCATGGACGGCCGTGCCTATGATGTGATCCCCCAAAGCCTGAGGGAACAACGCCTCTCGGCCGAAGAGCTTGGCAAACAGTATGTACGCAGCACTGATGGCACTCTGGTGCCCCTCTCCGGCCTGGTCACACTCGAGCGCGGAGTCGAGCCAAACCGTCTGAGTCAGTTCGGCCAGCAAAATGCCGCCACCTTGCAGGCGATTCCAGCGCCGGGAGTCAGCATGGGGCAAGCTGTGGCCTTCCTTGAGCAACAGCTTGCAGCACTGCCCGCCGACTACAGCCATGACTGGCAGTCTGACTCGCGCCAATATGTGCACGAAGGCAACAGTTTGGCCTTTGCCTTTATCGCTGCACTGCTGATCATCTATCTGGTGCTGGCGGCGCAGTATGAAAGCCTGATTGACCCGCTTATCATTCTGATCACTGTGCCTTTGTCCATCTGCGGCGCCCTGCTGCCACTGGCGCTGGGGTTGACCACTCTCAATATCTACACCCAGATAGGGTTGGTCACTCTGATAGGCCTTATCAGTAAACACGGTATTTTAATGGTGGAGTTTGCCAACGAGCTGCAACAGCAAAAACAGTTGAGCCGTCAACAGGCGATACTGGAAGCCGCCAGGATCCGCCTGCGGCCGGTGCTGATGACCACGGCCGCCATGGTATTTGGGCTTATCCCCATGCTGTTTGCCAGCGGCGCCGGTGCCGCCAGTCGTTTCGGTCTGGGCCTGGTGATCGTTTCCGGCATGTTGATAGGCACGCTGTTTACCCTGTTTATATTGCCGACCATCTACACCCTGCTGGCACGGGACCATACCCGCATAGATGAAAGACAGCAGCAGTTGGCGCCTGTATTGCAGAGCCAGTAACTCGGGCTCGCTATAGAAAGACCAAACTGCCCGCGATTGCGGGCAGTTTATTATTCGCTGCGCTCCTTAAGCGACATGACGATTCCTTAGTCTTGTGCTTCCTGAGGCTGGTCCGCTTTATCTTTGGCTTCCCTGCGCCGTTTCAATTCGGCGCGCATCCAGGCGGCCGATTCGGCCATATCCCGCCTGAGCTTGGCTATCTCCTCATCCGTGAGCCGCCGAACCAGCGGCTCATCTCGCTGAGATATTGAGTTTGGTTTTGCCGTTTCCTGCTGTTTGCTCATGGTCATTATTCCTTTTTCCGGAGCGGGTCCATGTCTCCAATAGTTTATCTTGCAAGCCAATAAAACCAAAGGGCCCCATTCACTCGGTAAAAGTGAATGGGGCCCTCAATCAGTTCTCTTTATTCCGCTCTCTTTAACAAGCTAAGTTTGCGGCCTGGCACACAAGAGGCTGTTAGCGGAGGATCATCTGCGCCCGCTCAGGGCCGACAGAGATCATTTTTACCGGTACGCCCATCAGCTCTTCAACCCGCTGCACATACTTTTGCGCCGCCAGAGGCAGGCTCTCAAAGGTGCGACAAGCCGTGATGTCTTCGCTCCAGCCTTCCATCTGCTCATAAACCGGCGCCAAGGCTGAGGTTTGTGGCCAAATCGGGTTTTCGCTGTGATCGCCCTGATAATCGATGCAGATTTTCAGATCCTGCATCCCACTCAAACAATCCAGCTTGGTCAGCGCCACTTCGGTCGCCGCCTGCAGCTCGACACCGTTACGGGTGGCCACGGCATCGAAATAGCCCATATCACGGGGACGCCCGGTTACCGCGCCGTACTCATTGGCGGCTTCGCGGAAGCTGTCCTGCTCTTCCATGGCGGTGATCAAGGTGCCGGTTCCCACTGATGAGCTGAAGGACTTGGCTACGGCAATCACCCGTTCGGGGCGCAGTGCCGGTAAGCCACTGCCGAGACCGGCATAAGCGGCGGTCACGTTGGAAGACGTGGTCCAAGGGTATTCACCGTAAACCAGGTCACGACCCGCGCCCAACTGGGCTTCAAACAGCAGGTTTTCATCTTTTGTCTGCAACGCTTTCAGTGGCTCGCTCACATTGCAGATGGCATCACGCCAAGGAGCAGAAACTTCCAGCAACCAGGCGGTCATCTCTTCTGCGGTTTGCGAAAATTCAAAGGAGGGGTACAGCGCCTTGAGCTGCGGCAGTTTCCAGTCCAGCATAAACTGGATACGTTCACGCAGTACTTCAGGCTGCTTCAACCAGCCCACCAGAATGCCTTTTTTCATTACCCGGTCACCGTAAGCCGGGGCAATGCCCTGGCGGGTAGAACCGTAAGCGCCGTCACCGAGACGCTCCTCTTCCAGAGTATCTTCAATGGCGTGGATTGGCAGGCACAGAGTCGCCCGGTCGGAAATGCACAGATTGACATTGACGCCGGCGGCTTTTACCTCGGCAATCTCTTCGGAAAGTGGCGCCGGGCTTATCACCATGCCGGGACCCAATACCGCCAAACAACCAGGATTGAATACGCCGCTAGGCAGTTGATGCAGTTTGAATGTACCAAAGTCATTCACCACTGTGTGGCCGGCATTGTTGCCGCCCTGAAAACGTATACTCGCCGCTGCACTATCTGCCAGATAGTCCACGATACGGCCTTTACCTTCATCACCCCAGTTTGCACCAACTACAACGATAGACGACATTTCCAGTTCTCCTAAACAAAAACCTGTCTATCCTATGACCACGGCATAAATAAGAAAAATTAATAATCATTATTGGCTTGATAAGAAATCCATATCGGGATATTTTGCTTCGGAATCGAAGATAGCGGGCAATTGTCGTGACCAAGGCCATGACTAAGGCCATGATTAGGGCCATGACCAAGCCGCCAACCATAAAGCGCCTGCCCTAAAGCTGCAAAAGTACCGCTAAAAACTCTTAAAGAGGCTGTTATGCTCGAACTCCACTGGCTTAAAACCTTTGTCACCCTGGCCCGCCTGGAACACTTCGGCAAGGCAGCCAATGAGCTGCATATGACTCAACCCAATGTCAGCTTGCATATCAAGCAGTTGGAGCAAACTACCCGAGTAAAGCTGATTGAGCGTAATCCATTTCGGCTGACCCAAGCCGGTGAGCGTTTGCTAAGGAGTGCGCACAATACCCTGATGGAGCTGCAAAGTTGCCAGGCCGATCTCAACGCCATCAATGATCTGTGCCAGGGCACCATGACCATAGCCGCCAGCGATATTATTTCCAGATGGCTGCTGATAGGCCCGTTTCAGTCGTTCAAAACCGAATTCCCCGGCATCGACCTGACTCTGCTGAATACCACCTCATCACAGGCGGCAGACCTGGTAAAAAGTGCCAAGGCCGATCTCGGCTTTGTGATGGCGCAAAAAGAGAGTCAGCCGCTGCATTTTACCGAGCTGAAACAAGTGAAATGGTACGCCTTGGACAATGATCTCAAGGCCTGGCAGAGAGGAAAAGTCCCCAGCCCGCAGGAAGCACCGACCTTGATACTACTGGGGCACGACACCCGCACCCGGGATCTGATTGACCCGGCACTGCCTGAGCTCAAACTGCCGGAATACCGCATCATGGAAGTGGGCAGCGTGGATGCCCAAATCGACTGGGCCGAAGCCGGCTTCGGCATCGCCATAGTGCCGGACTTCGCCCTGCACCCGAAACTCAATTTGCAGTCCAGCATTACCCCACTGCCCAGCTTCCCTTCCGCCAGCCTGGGGTACATAGTGCGTCAGAACCAGGTGCTATCCAAAGCCATCAAGAAACTGCTCCATTGGGTGGATGAAGAGATATTGCAGTCGCCGAGTGTGGGTTAACTGTGTGGAGTTAACAGGCATTCAACGACTTCCTGCTGCAGGGAAACTTAACAAGCCGGCGTCAGGGGAAAATAACCATTGACGCCATAGCTATTTGTTATGCTTGCCTTTTCGCCATTGGATGCTCAGGATTCAACTGAAGTAAATCCCAAAGGTTGCCATACAAATCTTTAAATACCGCTACCGTACCGTAATCCTGCTCCTGGGGGTCACGTACAAACTCGATACCTACTGATTTCATACGCTCGTAGTCTCGCCAGAAGTCATCGGTATTCAAGAAAAGGAATACACGACCTCCCGCCTGATTGCCAATGAAGTCTAATTGCTCAGGTTTTGAAGCCCTTGCCAACAACAAAGCCACTCCGTGGGAATTGGGCGGCGCAACCACAACCCAGCGCTTATCCTGCTCTGGTTGGTAAGTGTCTTCAATAAGCTCAAATTGAAGCTTATTGGTATAAAAATCGATTGCTTCATCGTAGTCTTTTACTACCAGTGCAATATGGACAATGTTCTGTTTCATCTTCTTATTCTTACCTTATATGCTGAACTGACTTGGACATGATGTAACCCCAGATTTTATCCCCTCAGTATTCCTGCAGCAGGGGAACCAATGAACCCTGTCGGCTTATACTTCATAAGTTGGGTAATCGATATAACCTTGTTCACCACCACCATATAAAGTTAGCCTTGCATCTGCATCGAACTCAGCCAATGGCCAGTCATGGGTAAAACGGGCAACCAAGTCCGGATTGGTCACAAAAGGCGTACCAAAGGCAACAAAGTCGGCATACTGTTTGTCGAGTAAGCTTTGCGCTGTCTGCTTGGTCAGCTTGCCAGCCACCATAATAGGATTGCTATATACACTGCGAACCTGGCGACGAAATGCCTCGGGTACTACCGAGGAACGGGAGATATTCTCCGAAAAATGCACATATGCAAGATTCATCGGCTGCAACTTTTCCAGCAAGGCCAACGTCAAAGGCACTATTTCCGGGTCCTCGCCGGCAAAGCCTTCGTTAACATAAGGGGACAAACGTACAGAGACCTTGCCTGCGCCAATCGCCTCACAGAGTACCTGTAGCGTTTCCAGCAAGAAACGCATCCGATTCTCTTGATTGCCACCATATTGATCTTGTCGTTGATTACTTTCCAGCCTTAAGAAAGTATCGAACAGATAACCATGTGCGGCGTGCACTTCAACGCCGTCAAACCCCGCCTCGATTGCATTTTGGGCTGCTTGCACAAAATCTGCGGTAGTGGCTTTAATCTCAGCTTCTGTCATCGCTTTTGGCTGTTGTGTTGCCACCATACCGAAGCCGCCTTCAGCCAACGGGCCAAACACCTGATCTGGAATGCTAATTGCCGATGGTGCCAAAGGTTGCGAGCCGGCGATATTAGCATGGCTGCGACGCCCCACATGCCAAAGCTGAACAAAGATTTTTCCCCCTTGCTGATGGACAGCTTGAGTGACTTTTTTCCAGCCTTGGATCTGCTCAGGGGTATAAATCCCGGGGGTCATCGAATAGCCTCTCGCGATGGCTGAAACCGGTGCTCCCTCTGTAATAATGAGCCCGGCACTGGCGCGTTGCCGATAATACTCAGCCATCATCTCATTGGGAATGTCTCCCGGTTGAGAAGTACGTGAACGTGTCATGGGAGCCATGACGATGCGATTGTTGGTCTTCAATGCTTGACCATGGAATGCTGTTAACATGCTACCCCCTATGCCTGATAACTTGGATAATCAATGAGCCCTGCTTCACCGCCCCCGAATAGGGTGTTGGGATCATGTTCAGCCAAGGGATAGCCCTGTCGTAAACGCTCCGGCAGATCTGGATTGGCAACAAAAGGCCGACCAAAACCTATCATATCGGCCAGGCCAGCGTTAATGGCTTGCTCTGCCTTCTCCAAGTTATAGCGACCGGCATAAATCAACACTCCTTGATAGGCTTCACGGAGCGCTTGCTTGAACGAAAGCGGTGTATCGGGCGCATCGTCCCAGTCCACTTCGGCAATATGCAAATAAACAATGCGATGTCGATTGAGTAGTGCTGCAGCAGCGGTATAGGTTTCAATAGGGTTTGCATCCACGGTGCCGTTGAGTGTGGTCAGCGGCGCCAGACGCACCCCGACGCGATCTGCCCCAATGGCGTCAACCAATGCCGTAACCACTTCATCAAGAAAACGAAGACGGTTTTCAAGGCTGCCACCGTACTTATCACCACGATTGTTTGCTTCGGAATCAATAAACTGGTTAATCAAGTAGCCATTGGCGGCATGTAATTCAATACCATCAAAACCGGCTTCAATAGCATTGAGCGCTGCTTGACGATAATCAGCGATAACTTGCTCTATATCGGCCTTTGTCATTGCCCTGGGCTGAACCACATCGACAAAACCGGGTTTGTCGCTGCCATTATCGACGAACACTTTCACGTTCTCTGCCTTAATGTCTGATGACGAGATAGGCTGCAAACCACCAATATTGTCCGGATGAGTCACTCTCCCCACATGCCACAACTGCGCAAAAATCGCACCGCCTTTGGCATGCACAGCCTCAGTCACTCTGCGCCAACCGACAATCTGCTCGGGAGTGTAGATCCCCGGCGTCCACGCATAACCTTTTGCCATGGCAGAAATCTGTGTACCCTCTGAGACAATCAAGCCCGCACCGGCACGCTGCGCATAATAGGTTGCCATCATCTCGTTGGCCACATCGCCTGGCTGACTGGCTCTTGAGCGCGTCATAGGTGGCATGACAACTCGGTTGTTGAGCAGTAGCTCACCCAGTTTGATCGATTGAAAAAGTAATTGCGTCATAGAAAAGCCCTCTCATGTGATGGCAGGCATAGTAACAAACCCAAAAAGAGGCATTGAGAGCAATAAAGACAAATCATTTTTGTCATATACGCAAAAATCATCAAGTAACATGAAAGCCCAATACCAGATAAGGAAAAGCATTCGACTCCCTTGAGCCATGGAAGGTACAAATAACGTTAGAGGAGGACTGGATTACCGCCGACGCAAACCGCAAAGAGAGCTTGCCCAAAGCCGAGTCATAGCGTCAATTTAGGCTGAATAAAGTCAATAAAAGCAGAGATACGCTTGGCAACATTGGAGGATTTATAATAAACGGCATTAATCTGCTCTCGTCCTATATTGGTGATTTTTTCCCTTTCCAATAAAGGGATTAAACGCCCCTCACTGATATCTTTCTTCACCATAAATCCAGATAAGCAAGCGATACCATTGCCCTGTAATGCCAGTTGCCTCACCGTTTCACCGTTACTCGATGTTATTGTTGGGGTGATACGACCAATCCCTTTGAGCGGCCAATCGTTAAGGGTTTTAGGGCTGGAAAAACCCAATAAATCGTGATGAATAAGCTCACTGCTTTTATTGATAAATCCGCGTCTTGCCAGGTACTCAGGCGAAGCGACAACATAGAGCAAACTCTTACCGAGCGGCCGTGCGTGCAGCGTCGAATCGCTTAAAGAACCTATTCGAATCGCTAGATCTGTTTTCTTTTCCAACAGATCAACAAACCCTTCGTTGGATGTCAGTTCCAGTTCAATATCCGGAAAGGCTTGCATAAAGGGCTGGATAAGCGGCACCAGTTGGTGAAACACAAATGGACTTGCGGCATCGACGCGTAGACGCCCCTTGGGTAATGTCCCTCTGGTGATAATCTCTTCTTCTGCTTGCTGAATTTGCGACAAGCCAAGACGAACTGTATCAACAAACTGCCGTCCCTCTTCAGTTAATTCTATGCGGCGCGTAGTACGATTGAGTATAGAAACCCCAAGCTGACTCTCAACCTTACTCACCGCCCTTGAAACCCGCGAGACCTGGATATCCAAAAGCTCAGCTGCCGGAGAAAAGCCACCATTGTCTACAACCGCCAGCAGTATTGCCAAGTCATCGGAGCGTGTTTTCATCACTCTTACCTAAATACATCACCAGCATTTTTTGCATTTATAGCAAATATCATCTACTGAAACACTTATTTTTGACAAAATGATTTCTACGCATAATGCTCGCAAACACCGGAGTCCTCCTTTGGTATCGCGCCCATAGACAGCAAAAAAGGCGCCGAAGCGCCTTTTAAAATCACTATCCCGAGAGGGCTTGTTCTCACCCTACTCCAATATCAATGGTAAGAAAATACACTTAAATAATAGGCAGTTAAAAATAAATCACTCTCGATAACATCATATATACCATGCGCATAATTTTTTTGTTCTTTACTGCTCGTCGACGTTTTAGTTCTGCTTTGGCCCAGATGAAGATTTGCCATATCACAACGAAGCGCTTGTTTCTCTTCTGCAATAAGTAAACGCGGACCAGATTTAGTTCTATCCATCATATGTCTTCCACCTGCCGCTGGGGATTTTAAATCCAGCATCAAAACCTGAGTTACCAGCAAGACACCTCAAGGATATTTTTAGACTATTTTTCATACACACCTTGAAAGCCATCTGCATTGCCCCAAGATCCTGCATGAGGAATATCCTCATTAAACATAAGGATTAAATCATGAGTTTGAAACCAGGACCAAAACCAATAGCCAAGTCGACTGGCAAGCCAGATCAGCGTCGACGTGACAATAAAAAAACACCAGGAAACACTCCGGATCTAAAGCCGAGTAAATCCTCGACCAAGTAACGCTACCTCAATATCGAGTCAGAGTAAGTGGTACTGACTCTTGTTGCTAAAGCCCAAAACACACTTTTGCCCCTTTCCGTGTTTCGCATGACTGAACTAGCTCTGCTTGGTACTGTCCTGTTGACCAAATTTCAGTAATGCTACAAAGTGTCTAGAGAAGTAGTGGCGATTCAACATAATGTTTTGCATTAGTTTTTATTCATTTACATGGATTGGTGAAAATGATCAAGTCAGAGATGTTTAACCCAAATAAAAGCTTTTTGAGTTTACCAATAGTGTGGTTTGCCGTTTCTACTTTTTTGTTGTTATCATGTGTAAGCATAAGTTTTATTATTTGTAATTCAAACCTAGAGTTAGACTTGTCATATAATGGTTTTAATTCGTTTATTTCAATTTTTAAATTTCCTCTCGGCATTTCAGCTTTAATCATACCAGTTATTGCACTATTGGCAGCCAACCATCGTTCCGAGCAAACGAAAGAGCAAATACGAGTAACCAATGCTCAGAATGTTTTTTCAAATTACTATAAGCATATTGAAGAATTTACAAAGTATCTTTCGGAGCGAGTAGATAAAAATATTGATTTGAGATACGCGCATAGTAAGTTTTATCCTCGTGCATCCGAGGGGGATTATGAAATTGATCCTAAGCTGATTGACATGTTGGCTTTGCTTGACCAACTCCCAAATGATTTGTTGAAAAATCAACCTAAAACAATTGATGAACCTTTCGATGAAGATTTTTATAAAAATTATTTTGAATTACTTTGCAGTGTAGGTGCCTATATTGACAGAGAAAATGTTGAAACAAGGTTTACTACTCCTAGTTCAAATAATAAATTGGACAACACCTTTCTTTATGTGGCGATCAGGTTGATTCAGGATGCTTTGGTTTTGATTAGTGATGTAGAAGTTTATTGTAAGTTTTCTATTAATTACCGGAGCCAATTTAAAGTTATTAACAGTAGGTTTATCAACACCAATTCTGCATATGTGTATAAAAAGCCTGAAAAGCAAGAGGGGTTAATGAGAACACGAAAAAAGGAAAAGAAAGAGCAAACATTGGAAGAGGCACAAAGTTTGTTTATCAAGCAGCTTGAAAAGGCGGTAGAAGAATCAGAACTAAATTCATAGTGTAGTGGACGAGCAAATCTGGCTGTCAGATTAGACGTTTTTAATACCCAAGATAATCGATAGAACACTAATTTAGCAGAATCACTAGCACGGAAATATCCCCATAACAGCCATATTTTTAGCGAAAAAATGATTTAGAATCAAGATGCTTTTCACTGAGGTAACCTACATCAATTTCTTGGCAATATAGGTCAATGTCACGGCAGCTATCTATGAGACTATCAATGTGGATATTGAGAAATTCGGTATACATTTCATCACTAATGTTACTGTAAGAACCGTAACCTAAAGCATACAGCTGACTATCTGTCACCACGTAAAACCATTCTCTAGCGGGATGTATTCTGTGGCCCCAATAAAGCGTATGGAAGGTATGCTCCATTTCAGCCATGTCTTGCACTTGAACAGCGCGATGAACATACATCGGATAAGGCGTAGAAGTATTAAAAAGTTCATTGGAACGCTGTATTGGATCGACAGACAGACCAATTTTAAATTCATTCTCTCTGCCCATGCCTTCGCTTCGGATAAAATAAATAAACCCTGGTCCTCGTTTATCATGCAGCTGTTGCTTTGCCATTGCTATCTCACCTTTTCATTAACAAGATTCACGTTACTCCAAAACAAACGCGGCTTTTTTCAAGAGAGTTGCTCTTAAATTAGCCTTACTTATAGTAATGTGAGCTGGAGCATTTTGATTATTAACTCTAACACGCTTCTGTCCAGAAACGAGCTACAGCTTTGACATATATCGTGTGATCACCATATCGGTCAGATGTATATGGAAATGCTGGCCGGTGCACCATCACAGACAACATGTACCTTCTAACTACTGTGGCTGCCAAACGGCCAGCGTCTCATTTTGTCGATTTGATCGACCGGTCTCGTCATATCCTTGTAAGTACGCCCGGCCAACTTGTTTCGGAATAGCTCCATTTTGTCGGCAATGGCTTTCATCTTCAGGCCGTGCTCGGTGTTGTGCAGCCACGGCCCCAAAAATGGAAGGCCAGAATCAGAATGAACATCACTGCGAAGAAACCAAATACCTCCGCAAGGTTTTGGGGTAGAAAGCTAAACTCCATAATCAGTTTATGCCCAAAAAAATCTATAAAAGTATTCACAAATCCCACAATTTAAGGCAGATAAAGTACCAATAGAAAAAAGGCGCCGAAGCGCCTTTTTAAATCACTATCCCGAGAGGACTTATTCCCACTCGAATATCAATAACAATAAAATACCCATAAATAACAGAAGCTTAAGAAAAAACACATTCTCAATACCATTATCTATACCATGCTCAGATTTTTTTGATTCTTTGCTGCTCGTCGGCGTTTTAGTTCTGCCTTGGCCCACTCTGAGGATTCAGCCATATCTTTGCGCAATTCAGCCCTCTCTTCGGCTGTCAGAGTTCTGATTTTAGGCTCTGCCAGGATAGTAGTATTGTTCAATCTAGACGTCACTAAGTACCTTCTCCTAAAATGCAAATCATTATTGGTTAATGACTCTGACACTCCCACCTTTTAGCGATTTGCAATGTCATCCCCCCCACGCTCCAACACAATATCTTCAGAGCCATGCTCCACCGCTGGAAAGCATTCGGTTAGGTGCCAAATTAAACATTTTAACCCTTTAAGGCTAAGCGAATCGCTATCTCAAAAGACACTATATCACACCCTCCTTTCTTATCTCCCTTATAGTACAGAAAAGCCAGAACACTGATTTGAACCCAAACGTTTATGTCTAAAGAACAATCACCTCATCCAATGTTTAAGTTCATACCTCAATAAGGAGTTAGAGAGCAAACTTAATAAACTTTTTTGTCTTGAGTTATTAAAACGGTGGTGATTTAGGTCTGGTAATCTTGGCTAGCGTCCACGTGATTGAGGGGACTCTTCCGACAGGAACTGCCGCCGGGTTAATAACAACTATTATTGCAGTATGCTGAAGTAGAGATGTGTCGGTAATTGGCAAGGAGTGAAGTTACCCATTATTAGTAGGGGTAACTTACTAAGTAACTATGCCAACGACAGATCTGACTACCAGAAAGCTCATGTTTCGACACCATTACGTAAAGGGGAGCTGTTTTCCTTCTCCTACTTGGGTAATCCCCAATGATGCCAAAAATCCAAATAGTAACGAACAGACAAGCAGTGACAAGGTAAACCAAAACAAAACAGCCTTTCGGCTAGCCCCCATGGCAATTGCAAATGCTCCAGCGGCATGGATACCAATCAAAAATGGACCGAGAAAAGCTAGGCCTGGAACACCAAATTTTTCCATAATCATATGTTTACGATCCGTTATGTCGAGGGCTGCTTGCTCAGTTTCGGGTTTATTTCGCCAGCGCTTCATAAATAACTTAACTTTTTCACTGGCATAAATTATGGGAAAAAGCGAAAGTAAATTCCCGAAAAAGCCTGCAAGTGCAGCGGGAAACCATGGTAACCCAGCAATAACACCCAATGGGACGGCAATCCAAACTTCGAGCACCGGAATCGCCGCCCCCAAAAAGACACTGATATAGAGTAATAAATCATTCATTTAGATCGCCCTTTCTGCTTTTTTTTGTGAAGAACAAAACATATAAGCTTGGCACAACGATAAAGGATGCAATGGTGCCTGAAATAAGGCCGCCCATTATCACAACGTTAAACGAGCGCCACAGCGGATCATTGGCGATAAGCAAAGGAAGCAGCCCTAAAATAGTGGTTATTTGTGTCAACATAATAGGGCGAAACCGTTGCATTAAAGCCGATTTGAGTGATTCAAGTTCAGATTTTCCTGCGTCTTTCTCGATATCAATTTGTTCGATAATTAGCATAGCATTCGACACAATAATGCCTATTAGGGCGAATATCGCTAAATTTGCCATAAAATCGAAAGGCAGCCTGAAAATGATCAGTGCTAAAAGTAACCCAATGGCACAGAAGGGGATACTTAGTACGATGATCCCCACCTTACGAAACGAGTTGTACTTGTGGATGAACAAAATGATCATCATAAGTACACAAAGTGGTAGGAAAGCAAAAATAGCTTCTGCGGTTACCTCGCTCTCTTCAATCTCCCCACCAAACTCGATTTGCACTTTGCCAGTATTACGAACTTGCTCCAAGGTTACTGCGATGTTGGAAACCAACTCTTTAGAGGTCATCGCCGGATTAAGCGCTGTCACCGTCAGGGTTGGCCGCAAGTTTCTTTTCTTCACAATCGACGGATGAAACTCTGTATCAACGCGAGCAATTTCTGATAAATACACGGTTTTATCTGAAGATTGTGAGAAAATCTGAATATTATTTAATTGCGACAGTGTCGCGTTATCTGTTGGCATTGCCAGCATAATAGGCAGCAAGAACTCTCCTTCCCGAAGCTCAGATGTACTCTCTCCGAGAGTATTTTTCCTAAGAGCGGAAAAGATGTCTTCTCGTGTGACTCCGGCATAGCTTGCTGCGGCTTGGTCTATATTTACCACTAAGCTGGGGATAGGTTGTTCCCAGTCCTGTTTGATGTTAATGGTTCCATCTACTTTGCTAAGCGCCTCTTGAATCGTCGCAGCAGCCTGTAATAAATCATTATGGTTGTTGCTGATGATTCTAATGGCTGCTTCGCCTGGAGGCGTGGAGCCCATGAAAAACGGGTTGATCCCGAGCTTGGCATAGGGGAAAACGGGAGGCATCTCAGCCCTAAGTTGGCTTACAAAGGCCGCAACATTGGTTTCTTTACTCAGATTGATAACAAAGTAAGCGGTATGCGCAGCCGGATCTGGCGGATTCAGGCCAAGGATAAAGCGTGGCCCTCCTTCACTAACATACGCAGTAGCGCCTGTAATCTGGGGAAAACGCTGTCCCTCTGCAAGCCATCGCGTCATTTCTTGTGCAACTTCAGCTGTGCGGTTTGCAGGCGTGCCTGCTGGGAGCTCAAGGGATATTTGCATTTGTGAGCGTTCAGACGGTGGAAAGAATGCCTCTGGAATAGTCGCAGATAAAAATAACGATAGGATCAGGCTTGCTGTCGCACCTGCTAAAAATGCTTTTGGCCAGCTAATGACTTTGTCCCAAAAGCGAGACACGATCATCATTAAGCGCGAGAGCTTACTTTGCTCAGATGTATTTTTCCCTTTCCTTATAGACCACTGCGCCAAAATCGGCACCAGCATAATGGCGACAAACCAGGAAATGATCAGCATGACGCCAATGACGATGGTTAGCGTCTGCATATAAATAGCAGTGATATTATCGGTAAACATAGGTGGGGCGAATGCCAGGATAACCGTTAGGCTAGCAATCAGCATTGGCGTACCCAGTGTCTTTCCGGCGTGTAAGGCTGCTGATTTCCCAGACTCACCTTGATTGATACGTTTTGAGATATCCTCAACAATCACCATCGGGTTATCAACCAATATCCCCAATGCAATGATAAACGAGGCGATACTGACCTCATTAAGCTCAACACCAAGCACACGTAAAACGACTAATGTCATAATGCCTGTAATGGGTACGGCAAGTCCCACCAGTGAACCTGCGCGTAAACCCAGGGCGATAACGGTGACTACAGTTACGACCAGGATCGTTTCCAGAAGGGTTGAAATCATTTTGGATATGACTTGATTAACAACTTCACCTTGGTCGGTAATGATTTTCAATTGAAAGCCAGCGGGTAAATCGTATTCCCATTGCGCTATTTGTGTACGGAGGCGATCATTGAAATCGACCATGTTAACGCCTGGTGTCATATAACCTGCAACAACAATGGCCTGTCCCCCATTTAGATAGGCGGCGGTATTAAGTGGTTGTGCCGTTGCCCTTATTACATCCGCTAGAGTGTCAAGTGGTAACTGGCTGCCGTCTTGCAGCACAATAGGGATCGCTTTAATATCGTCAATAGCGTTGTAGCCGCCTCTGACATAAATACGACTCTCTTGGTCGCTAAAATTCACTCTGGCAATATCATCAAGCGTATTGTTTTTATGCAATTGCAGGTAGATATCATTAGGCTTGATCGAAAATCTGGACGCAGCAAATGGCTTTAGATTGATAGTCACTTGCTCTTCAGTGACACCATGCAAGGTGACTTTATCCATACCGGGGATATCGTAAAGAAAATCCCGCAGCTCACTGGCTTTATTTCTAAGTTGTTCAAACGTGTGATTGGGGGCACTAAGCGCAACAGTCATTACGGCAACGGCGTCATAACTATCGTTAACAAAAGGCCCAGACACACCATCGGGAAGTGAGTTTTGCACATCCTGCATTTTCGCTCTGACTCTGAGCCATGATTGCGCGTAGTCTGGTGTTCCGTCCTTAATCTCCAAAGAGATATGAATTTCTCCGGCACGAATAGACGTTGTGATATTTTTAGTTTCTTCCAGTTCACGCAAAGCACGTTCAACAGGGCGCGCCAATAGCGATTCCGTTTGATAAATATCTAAGCCGGGATGATAAGCGGTAATCACAGTGACATTTATCGGCAGTGTAGGCTCTTCCTGCGACGGGTAACTCGGGTATAACGCCAACCCTATGCTCGTAAGCATAAAAAACAGAAAGAGCACTAAACGGCTGTTAGCAAGTGAGAAATTGGTAATGGACATTAACGCGTCTCCCCTAAAACACGAACCTGTTGCCCGTCACTGATAAAGGCTGCTCCGGCTGCTACGTACCTCTCTCCGGGGTTCAACTCAGCATTGATAATGTAGCCAGTAGGTTGAATATCGATAATTTGTACAGGTTTTTTACTGACGGTATTGGACTCACCGTTAAAGGAATAGAGGAAAGCGCTGTTACTTGTTGCTTCAACATAAACTGCGCCGTGAGGAACCAAGAGAACGTTTTCACTATTTTTCAGACGATAGTTCACTGCAACCACGAGACCTGGCGGTAGAAAATTTCCCTCTGGCACTTGTATACGCAGTTTAACAGGCAAGCTCAAGCCATTACTTGCGCGCTCTGCAATATGAGACAACTCAGCCTCAAAAGACACCCCTTGATGACTAATACTGATAACCTGTTCATTTGTAGAACGTAGAGCATTTGCCAAAGGTACGGGGATTGATGATTCAACAATAAGTTGCGCTGAACTGTCGAAAGTAAAGATGACCTGATTCTGAGCCACCTCTTCAAAGGGTTCCACTTGTCTGGTAGAGACAACACCATCATAGGGGGCTTTTATTACTGCTTGAGAGAGTTCTCTTTCTGTGAGTCTGACTCGGCTTTGTGCTTCACGCACAGAGGCTTGAGCGGTTAAGAAAAGTGTTCTTGCCGCCTCTAAATCTTGCTGGGAAACTGCGTTATTTGATTTGAGATGATTAAGCCGTTCATAGTTTGCTTGGTGTTCTTCAAGCGCGATCTGCGCTTTTGAGGCTTCAGAGCGGGCGTTATCAACTGCTAGTTGATAAGGCTCCAAATCCAGTGTCGCCATGATATCGCCCGCTTTTAACCGGCTACCAATATCCACCTGCACCTTTTGCACTTTGCCAGGAACGCCAAACGAGAGCTGCGCTCTGCTCTCTGTTTGTGTTATTCCAGAAAAGCGAGATTCTTGGTAATGCGCGTTTGCACCTACTTCGTTGAGTGTTACCACTCGAATGTTCTGTTCAGTGGGCTCAAGTATACTTTCACTGCTACAACCCTGTAATAGGACAAGCAGGCTAACTAATGCATATTTACTAAATTTCCTTAATAATATAACTGATCGTTCGAGTATATAAAATGGCGAACTCATAACAAACCCTCTTGAAGTATGGCTTAAATATTAATTACTTTTTTGGTGTAAGAAGGGTCTGAACAAGCTGACGTAAAAGCTCACGCGAATACTCGATATCCGCAGTCGCTATCTGGCAGGACAAACCATCAATATAGGCAAAGATATAGTGTGTTATTTGCTCGGGTGTGAGCAAATAACTTGTCTCATCTTTATCCTGTAATTTCTTGATCATGGTACAACAGGTGTCAAAGAGCTCTTGACCTGAATCCTGTACCGCTTTCTTAATTTCTGGGTTTCTGGATGACTCCGCGAGGATCTCCAGATACATAATAGTTCCTGTTTTATCGCCTGTGAGATAGGCCTCTTGCTCCAAAGCATCCATGAAATCACTAGCGCTCTCAATTCTTCTCAAAGCATCGAGATCTCTGGAAGAATAGCGCTTGGCGATTTCCAGAATGAGTTCATTTTTTGAGGCGAAGTATTGATAGAGACTTGCCTGGCTGACTTTTGCAACACGAGAAATTTCCGCCATGCCAGCGCCATGAAAGCCTTTTTTAACAAAGCATTGCACAGCACCATCAAGAATAGCCTCGATTTTAGCCTCTCGAGCTGCATAATTCACTGGACGACCTAAATTAGACATAAAAATACCACTTATTTTAATGAGTGGTCAATCATATAATTGACGGAAATTTGTGTCAAACGATCTTTTCCTCGCGTAAGCAGTACACCTTGAAGGTGCACTGCTCTTCCTCGTTATTCGTTTTACCTTACCTCCTTTGTCACCTGGCGGATAGTGCCCAACGCCTCCTGGAAGTCCTCCGGCGTCGCTCGACCAGTTTCAGCCTGGTAGTACAGGATCGTGAACATATTGGAGACCGCCTCTGCGACTGGCAAAACCTGCCGGGCGGTTTCCTGGTCGATGAACTCCAGAGCGGCCAGCTTGGTCGCAGCCTGATGAATTGCTTGCTGAACTTCGATACTATGTGTGGTTGTCATGTGTCACCTCTCTGTCAGGTGGTATGTGGAAATGCGGACCGGTGCACCATCACCGGCCCGTGTGCTTTCTAACTACTTGCGTCGGCCAAACAGCCTGCGTCTCATTTTGTCGATTTGATCGACCGATCTCGTCATGTCCTTGTAAGCACGCCCGGCCAACCTGTTTTGGAATACCTCCATTTTGTCGGCAATGGCTTTCATCTTCTGGCCGTGTCCGGTGTTGTGCAGCCACTGCCCCAAAAAATAGAAGGCCAGCATCACAATGAACATCACTGCGAAGAAACCAAATACTTCCGCAAGGTTTTGAGGTGGAAAGTTAAACTCCATAATCAGTAATCCTTATCTAGTTAGGCCATGCGACCCTTTTTAACAAAACTGGCAACCTCTTCGTTGCGCTCCTGCTGGCGTTCCTGGACATACGACACGTAGTCCTCAACGTCGAAGGTGTGCTTTTCCGGGTCGCGCTCTTGCCATTCTGCGTGTGCTTGGCGGGCTTCTTCCTGATCCTCACTGGACAGGCCATCAAAGCCGCCTGCTTGATTCATCCAGCCAGTGCCGACACCGCCTAAGCTATCGTTGTCAAATGCAGCGGAAGCGTCGTCAGTCGCCCTCCTTGTCGTCGTCATCCCCGTCATTTTTCGTACTGTTTCGGATCGAGCTAGCTAAACGACCTCCAGCAGTGCGGCCAATTCGATCCCCGGCCATATCACTCATTCCCTTCATCAAATTCGCACCGGTATCCGCTGCAATACGACCCGCTTTTACAGCGCTGCCTTTAAAGCCGCCGCCAGAGGATTGGCCAGAGGCTTGGGAAAAGGAGCCAGCTTCGTCAGAATCGCCGCCACCGCTAAATGCTTCGCCCAGGCTCGACATAACGTCAGTATTGTTCGCTACGTTCTCACCTGCTTTTGCAAATGCAGCCTGAATAGCAGACGCACCGCCGGCGGTAGCCATTGCTGCACCGGCAGCCATACCACCAGTGGCAACAGCCGCTCCGGCCATCGCTCCGGCACTGATACTGCCTGCACCTGCCGCCGCGCCGCCTCCAGGAACCAGGCTGGCGACCACATTGGGAACCGAGTGAATAAGCATCACGAGAACCAGTGAAACTACAAAGATCACCAGCAGTTCACGCATAGGGGCATCATTGGATAGATCGGCATAGAAACCGTCCATGATCGACATGGCAATGCCAATGAGCAACGTCATTGTCATCAACTTCAAAGCAACGCCCAATACGCTTTTGAAGTAGTTGATTGCTATATCTGAAGTCCAGCGCGAACCACCAAAACCCAGCACGAAGACACCGGCATAGATCAATATCCAAGCCGTCACCAAAGCCAACAACACATTGGCCGCCACTACCGCCATACATGCTAAAATTGCCAGCGTGATTAAGAAGATAGACAAGTTATCTATCGGGCTTGTGATACTGTAGGACTCACCAGCTTTCACAATAATGTCGAACGCAATACTAATAGGCTCTGACGGGGTTAGGTCTCTCGGAAGGCCACCGGCTTGAGCACCGATCATTCTCAACGAGTCGATGATTGACGTCGCAAAATCTGGGCCGTTTCTGAGCAACCAGAGAAAGAAACCAAACGTCAGGATGAAGCGCACGAACTCGGCAAAGAACTCCCTTATATCCGCTTGTTTAAGGATTAAGGTCCCGCCAGTCCAAACAAGGGATATAGTACCCAGCGTCCAGAACAGCCAGGCGGCATAGTTTGTAATTACCGTGCCCCAAGTAGCACTGGCCGTCATGAAACGCACGGCCACTTCATCCAAGACACCATTAGGCTCAATGGCCGCTGACACAGTTTGCGAAGTCAGTACAACTGCTAGGACCATCACAAGTCGAATGAATATCTTGCTCATGATTAGAACCCCTTGTTCTTGGAGCGATCCGTGGGTTCGCCCATATCCCAAAGACAGTTCCCTTTTTCCCTCTGCTCTTTCGTCAGGTTCGGGTTGTCACAGTTGATCGTTGCAGGGTTGGGCCCGTCATCTTCACCGCACCCCACCAGAACAAAAGAGGCCAACGCGCTAACGATAAAAACTCGGGTGATTTTCTTCATGATTAAAACCCCCTGTTTTCTGAACGGTCGGTTGGCTCGCCCATATCGAACAACCTTTCACGAGACGCTTGATATTGAGCTTCGCGGTCAGCATCCGCCTGCATTCGAGTGCCAACGGCATTCTGCTGGGCAATCAACAGGCTTCGGATTTGCAGGAGCTGGTTGGCCTGGTTGCTAGCGAGCTGGTTAGCGTAACCAATGGCGGCCAGTTGGCCGTCCGCGCCTTGGGCGGCAGATTGCAGACGCTGGAGCTGTCGAGCGTCGGCTTGCAAGTTGTCTTGCTGCTGCTCCAGGCCCTTAAACAGCGCGTCGTTGGCCTTCTTCTGCGATTCAGATGCCAAGCGGCGGTTCTCGGCCATAGCGACCCGTTCGGCATCGCTGCACCCCGCCGACGAGAAACAAGGCGAGCTGCGGTAATAGGCCACGTCCTGGAACTTGCCTAGGTAAGCATCGAGGCTACCAAGCTGGTTTTGGTAATAGGCGAGTGTGTTGGTCGCCTGGTTCAGATCGTTGATGGTGCGCTGCGCCTGGTCCCAAATATGAGCCGCCGGGGCCATTGTGTTTTGCAGTTGGTTTTCATACTGCTGGAGTTGGGTTTGGTATTCCTGAATCTGCTTGAGTGTCTGCGCTACGGCTTCCATCGCAGACATGATGTTCTGCGATAGGTTGGTGCCATCAACTACTGGAATACCGGCGTAAACGGGCTGCAAGGTGCAAGTCGTCATAGCGACAGCCAGAGCAATTTTAGCGGCTAAATTTTTTCTTTTAACTTTTTGCATACGTTGATCTCCATTACCAATGAATGCTTTATCGTGCCTTTCAATGCATAACGTATAAGCTCAATAATTGGACATAAAAGTTGACGTGGGGATATTTAAGCCAATAACTCCTACGGCGGTAGCCGGTAGCCTCGCAGAGCAGGATTCCCCGTTGAGCGCCCCGGCGCGAATAAGGGAAAGTGAAGATAGTTAATTGGCTCCGCCGATTAGCTAACTTCACCTATCCTGCCCGCCTTTCAGCGTTGTTTACGCCAAGGAAAGTGTTGTCGCGAAAATCTGTTTTTTAGTGCAAACCATATAAAATCGCTTGATCACCTTCTTGCACGAACAGAAACAGGAAATAAACGCGTAATATCAGGCAATTACTACGCTAGCATGGGGGTATACACAGCCAAAAAACACAGCAATACACAGCAATACACAGCTTTTCCAATTCTGGAGGAGTTGCGCCCCTCAAGTGTCAATGAAACGTGCGAGTGCTAGGAATGCATCCGATGTAGCGCTCTGTATTCCAAGGACTTTTAAAAAACCCAGACACTCTGACGGCCTTTTCTTTGACAGTTTCAGATTGGTATCGGTTGGATCATCAGGTCAGGAAGGATCGCTACCAACACTCTGTGCGTGTCGAGCCGCTAGCGCCCAATTTCGGACAGATTTTTGAGCACAACGTCAGTGTGGATAGGAAATGTAGTGTTGTAGTATGTTGTATGGTGCTACTACATACTACAACCTACAAACCGCACACATTTTCAGCCTACTACCGGCTTAAGCTATTCATCTTGATGTATGGAATACGGCTTCCTGAGCCGCCCAGAGAGGCGCTTCAGGCATCTCCCTCGCTACCCCTGAACGACGCTTCTGGGGATTATAAGGAGGCTTTGGTCGTCCTTCGGACGGATTGAACGCCAAGGAAAGGTGATAGCCCTTGGCGAGGAAGCAGAATCGGCCACCCTCTTGGCGTTGAAACATCGGCCGGAGGCCGATAGATAATCAACCTCCAGCACCCAGCTGGAGGTTGCTGGATATCCTGAGATATCCTGAATATCCTGCCAAAACAGCAAAAAATCGGGCGGGTGTGAGTCGCTATCGGGCGGGTGTGAGTCGCTATCGGGCGGGTGTGAGTCGCCATCGGGCGGGTGTGGGACGCTATCGGGCGGATGTGAGGCGCCTTATCCTATTCTCAGCATCTATCGTTATTCCAACTTCATGCAATTTTTCTGCATCCTCCCTAAGCCTGGAACGCCCATTTCGCATCCTCTTACTATTGATGTTTTCACCACAGACTGCGCGAATGAGAGTATCAACATGCCACCCTCCGGCTGGATCATTCTTGTGGGTCAATATGTGTCGAGCGACCGCCTGACTAATCCCGTGCTGCAAGCGAGCAATTGGGGCAGGATCGTAGTACAGACTAAGGTCGTGCTCCAATAACATGACCAAGGCGATACCAAGCCGAACTCTCCACAGATTTCGCTCTCCTCCCGTCAAGGGATCAGGGCGTGTCATAGGTGAAGGGATAACATGATCGATCAAGCCGCCGATTATCGGAAAATCGAACTGTGGTGTTTCAATCGTTACAGTTGCTGCTCGCAGCTCTGCTAGCAGCTTCTCAAGATGGGAGGAACTATACCGGCTATCTGACAACGTTTTCCGCACTTTGGCAGGGTCTACCAATAGCTCTACACCACCATCAGAAACATCGCGTCGACGTTCGGCACAGTGCAAAATAGCCTCAACAACATCTGCGTGCCGCTGACCAAGCCTTCCCTTAATGCGACAGCGGCCAAAGGATGTTTCCATCCAGTCGGCCTCCATCAGGCTTGGGCGCTGACTGGCCTGGTAAAGCATCACTCTTGCCTGTGCACTGGTACTAGTTGGAGTGACCTTGTTACCAGTTGTCATCAGCGCCTTCCATAGCAACTTTAGATTTCTTGAACGGTAATACTCCTTTGGCCTTACGCTGCCTCTCCAGCACGGCAGGTTTCAGCACACCGCCTTCGTGACGCCTGAACCAACGCTCGGCGAAAGGAGAGCCATAATTCGCCTTGCTAACGCCATAGCGGACGAAGTACCCACGCTGACTATCATCAACACCCCATTCCTCAGCCTCGGTTTGCGTCATGCCAGACAGGTACGATTGCCAGCGAATGTTATCGACCAGAACAGACGACCCACGGCTGGCCTGTTGCTGGTCACCCGCACCAATCATGGCGGCGCTCTTACTGGCATGGTGCAAAAATACGATAGAGCACCCCGTATCGGCGGCAATGGCCTCCATGCGTCCGATCACTTGCGCCATTGGGCCGCTGGCGTTTTCATCTTCAATATGGAAACGGCGTAAGGTGTCCAGGATCATCAGGCGACGGCCTTCAGCCGCTCGCTTAAGGCCATCGAACCAATCGAGACACATGATGTTGGGGCACCTTCCTATCAGCGGCTCAATCAGCAAGCCTTCAGCAACGGCTTGCCGCTGCTCGGCAGTGAGATGTGCCCCAAGAGCATGTAATCGGTGATGGATAGCAGCAGGGGGATCTTCTGCGGGGAGATAGATAACTGGCCCAACAGTAAACTCTCCGACTTCCAGCAAGTCCGGGCCTCCAGCGATCTGCATGGCAAGCTGTAAGGCCAGCATGGATTTTCCGGCACCACCTGGTGAAACCAAGGCACCCACCGTACCGGCAACCATATTAGGTAAAACATAATCAAGAGGCGGCGGCGTTTCCGAAAAGGCCGCCATAAGATCAAGGGCCATACTGTTAGGCCTCTATGGTGTTGCCAGGTCGAGCGGCCCGGATTCCAGACGCTTTACGCGTCTCTATCCATTCTTCGACTTCCGATAAATCCCAGGCAACATTTCTGCTAGTAAGCGCTATGCGCTTCGGAAATTCCCCACGCTGTTCCAGGTTATAAATTGTGCGCGTTGAAAGTGGAATCATCTCCAGGAGTTGTTTCCTGTTGATGAGAACTTTATTTGCCATTGTTTGCATGCTTGAACCTCCATTTACCTGTTGAGGCTTCATCGTGCCAAGCAATGCAACTTGATTAAGCTTTATTTTTGGACTATAAAGTTGTTATGAATATTGAGCACCAAGCTAGACTAGACCTAGGGCAAGACTACATAGCTATCCTTCCAGGCTGCGCCCAGCCTGTTTCTCTTGCTATCGCCAAATTTAGAACGCGCTGGGGTCCTTACTCTGCCTTCTCTCGACGTTACCCCATTCTTCGCCTGATTCAAGAACTGATCGATCCTGCCATAGCTGAGTACATGGACTCCCTCCCAAACAGCTATAAAAACCATGTTGCGGGTATTGGCTCAGGGGTTGGATTTAGCGAAATCATCCGGCTGATAGGGCTGGAAGCAATGGTGCGCATGCAGCGCCAACTGCTACGCCAGTTCATAAAGACAAGTGATGAACAAACCCAAAGAGATCAGTGCTTCGTCGCAACCATTGAATCGTTAATTGAATTAACCTGGGATTGCGCCTGTAAGCGTCCGAAGAAATCAACAGCGACCAAAGGCGTCAACCTAAACGCACAACGAAAACATAACTTCTGCGAATTCTGTGGAAACCTTACGGAGTACTCAAAATTCATGCTCACAGTAGAGCAGAGACAAACAAATGAAGTTGAACTTATAGACCACAAGAAACTAGAACTTAGCCACAATTACTGCAAAGAGCATCGCCCCAAACTTGCCAATGACGAGTGGAACCCAAGTTACAAACAGGCAAAGCGCTCCCTCGCACAATTCAATATCGAACTTTCCAGATTAACTCATCAATCTGCACATCGCGCTAAGCCTCATGCTATGTCAGGAGACAAACTGATCGATGACTATTTCTTCCTATTCATGTTGAATTTAACATTACAGCCAGCAGACGTGGCGGAGCTTCGCAATCTGGCTCGAAAGATGGTCGACTCCAAGCTCTCAGACAATAAGAAGAAAATGCTGGTACTTCAGCATTATGGCTACTCTCAAGCTCAAATTGGCAAAAAGCTACTCAGCAGAAAACAACAACCAATGACACCTCAAGCAGTATCTAAAGCATTAGCAGCAGTTCGCAAAGATTTTTTACTCCCTGCTAACAGGCCAGGAAAAGGCCAATAGAAATTTTAGCTGCTAAAATTCTTGGGTTGTATTAGGTAGTCCATTCATCAATCATGTCAGCCCAGTCCTGCAACATGGCTGTGCGCTGCTCCCGATATTCGGCTTTGTTATAGATTGCCCTCACGCCCTTTTGCTCATGTGCCAGGCATTTCTCTATCCAGTCGGTGTTGTAACCGGCTTCATGAAGCAGGGTACTGGCTGTTCGTCTCAGGTCGTGCGGGCCGAATTTAGCAAGCGGTTGCCCCTCTTTTTGGGCCAGCTTGTAAGTCATCGTCATCACCCGGTTTAGCGTGGCACTACTCATGGGCACGTCAGAATCGTAACGCGACGGCAGAACATAATCCGATCCACCGGAGAACGTCTTCAAAGCGATGAGAATGTCCATGGCCTGCCTAGATAGAAACACCAGGTGAGGATTTCGCCGCTTCATCCTTTCTTTAGGGATCGTCCAGAGCGCTTCGCTGAAGTTGATCTCACTCCAGGTAGCATTCGTCAGCTCGCTTTTTCGCACCATCGTCAACAACAACAGTTTTACCGCTGCGCGGATCGATGGTGATGTACCAATACGCCCCATGTACTGATACATGATCCTAATTTCTTCGGACGTCAGGGTTCGATCTCTCGGCTCAAACCTGGCAATGCTTGCTGGCCGCACCAGGTCTGCTGGGTTCTCAACCTTCTGGCCTCGCTCAGTGGCCCAGCGGTATACCTGGAGTACAATCTCACGCGCATGAACCGCCGTAGCAGGCGCACCGCGCTCTACGATGGCGTCGGTAAGTGCTCGCAAGTCCTCGTGGGTGATTTCGGTCAGCTTCTGATTGCCGAATTTCTTTTCCAGCTCTCTCGTATAAACCGAGCGGCGCATATCACGGGTAGAGTCGGCCATCTGGTAGCCCCGTAGCCACTTTTCCGCCCAGGCACCAAAGGTTTCAGCCCCTTTTACACGCGCCTTGTCCCGTGCCTTCTCCTTCGCTGGCGACTTTCCATCAGCGACCATCCGCTTGGCTTCACTAAGTCGCTCACGGGCTTCTGCCAGAGTGATACCCCCAACGCCATAGCGGCCAAAAGTGATTGTCTCTTGCCTGCCATTGATCGAGTAGTTGTAACGGAATGAGATAGAGCCGGCAGGAGTGACAGCCACATAGAGGCCATCCCGGTCATTCACCTTGTAGAGTTTATCCCTCGGCTTGAGGTTGCGCAGCTTGGTATCGGTCAGCAAGAGTCTTATCCTTCTTCGATTCCGATACCATGCTGAAATATCGCCCCAAAATCAGGCTCTAATCTCAATAAAAACAGTCAGTTAAATAGTTTTGATACCATGAGCACACAGGATCAAGCAGCATGGTATCGGCTATCACTCATGGCATCATGTCTTGATAATACCACTTTGGATACCACGCTCAAGCGGTGCTTCCCGCTGCCATAAGTTGCCAAATACTGCCAGACATTAAAACAAAAAAGCCCATAATAACATGGGCTTAGGTGTCATTTAATGCCAGTTAGTACCAGCTAGTGCCTAACGTGTGATCATTCCCACTCAATCGTTGCCGGTGGCTTGCCTGAGATGTCGTACACCACGCGGGAGATACCGTCGATTTCATTGATGATGCGGTTGGACACTCGGCCGAGGAAGTCGTACGGCAGGTGAGCCCAATGGGCAGTCATAAAGTCGATGGTTTCCACGGCGCGCAGAGAAACAACCCAGTCGTACTTGCGGCCATCGCCCATTACACCTACGCTGCGAACCGGCAGGAACACAGTAAAGGCCTGGCTGACACGGTCGTACAATTCGGCTTTGCGCAGCTCTTCGATGAAGATGGCATCGGCGCGGCGCAGCAGATCGCAGTACTCTTTCTTGACTTCGCCGAGTACCCGTACGCCCAGGCCTGGGCCAGGGAATGGGTGGCGATAAAGCATGTCGTAAGGCAGGCCCAGCTCCAGGCCAATCTTGCGTACTTCGTCTTTGAACAGTTCACGCAGCGGCTCAACCAGCCCCAGCTCCATATCTTCCGGCAGGCCGCCGACGTTATGGTGCGACTTGATCACATGGGCCTTGCCTGTGGCGCTGCCGGCAGATTCGATGACATCAGGGTAGATGGTACCTTGGGCCAGCCACTTGGCGTTGACGCACTTACCGGCTTCTTCGTCGAAGATTTCCACAAATACCCGGCCGATGATCTTGCGCTTGGCTTCAGGGTCGTTTTCGCCTTTAAGGGCATTGAGGAATCTGTCTTCGGCTTCAACCTTGATGATGTTGAGACCGAAGTGGTCACCGAACATCTCCATCACTTGCTCGCCTTCGTTCAGACGCAGCAGGCCGTTGTCGACAAACACACAGGTGAGTCTGTCGCCGATGGCACGGTGCAGCAACATGGCGGTAACAGAGGAGTCGACCCCACCGGAAAGCGCCAGGATTACTTCGTCGTCACCTATCTGCTTTTTCAGACGCTCAACGGCATCTTCGATGATGGAAGCGGGTTTCCACTTGGCTTCACAGCCACAGATTTCCAGCGCGAAATGCTCCAGCATGCGCTTGCCCTGACGGGTATGGGTCACTTCAGGGTGGAACTGCACGCCATAGAAACCTTTGGCTTCATTGGCCATGGCGGCGAAAGGGCAGGTTTCGGTCTTGGCAACCGCGACAAAGCCTTCAGGGATGGCCGAGACCTTGTCACCGTGGCTCATCCATACATCCAGCAATGGACGACCGGCTTCGTTAACGGCATCTTCGATGTTTTTGAACAGTGCAGATTCGGCCAGCAGTTCGATTTGCGCGTAACCGAACTCGCCCTCGCCTATGCCCTGGATAACCTTGCCGCCCAGCTGTTCGCTCATGGTCTGCATGCCGTAGCAGATACCCAGTACAGGCACGCCTGCGTTAAACACATACTCAGGGGCACGGGGAGAATTGTCGGCGGTGACACTCTCGGGACCACCTGCCAGAATAATGCCCTGAGGGGCAAACTCGCGGATCTGCTCTTCACTGACATCCCAGGCCCAGAGTTCACAGTAGACGCCAATTTCGCGGATACGACGGGCAATCAGCTGGGTATACTGGGATCCGAAATCAAGGATCAGTATCTTGTGCTCATGAATATTGCTCATTGATAACCTTTATCTCTTTAGTTTGATTGCAGTGCCTGCCGTAACAGGCACAGTTTTTATCTGCTTATAAACCAAGGGCGACACTCATGCCGCCCCGAATTTGTTAAACGCCTGAACGGTAGTTCGGCGCTTCTTTGGAGATAGTCACATCGTGAACGTGGGATTCGCCCATACCGGCAGAAGTCACCTTGACGAACTGGGCCTTTTCACCCAATTCCTGAATGGTGGCGCAGCCTGTCAGGCCCATACAGGAGCGCAGACCGCCCATGTATTGATGGATAATCTCTTTGATTTTGCCTTTGTAGGGAACACGGCCTTCGATACCTTCAGGTACCAGTTTGTCGGCAGCGTTATCGCTCTGGAAGTAGCGATCGGAAGAGCCCTGAGACATGGCGCCCAGTGAGCCCATACCGCGGTAAGACTTATAGGCACGGCCCTTGTAGAGTTCAGTTTCACCTGGAGACTCGTCGGTACCGGCAAACATGGAACCAGCCATGATGCATGATGCACCGGCGGCCAGCGCCTTGGCCAGATCGCCGGAGAAGCGGATACCGCCATCGGCAATCACAGGGATACCCAGATGCTTAACGGCAGCAGCGGCATCGGAAACCGCAGTGATTTGCGGTACACCCACACCGGTAACGATACGGGTAGTACAGATGGAACCAGGGCCGATACCGACTTTAACCGCGTTCACACCGGCTTCTACCAGCGCCAGGGCACCTTCGGCGGTAGCCACATTGCCGCCAACGATTTGCAGATCAGGATACTTGGCACGGGTATCGCGAATACGCTGCAGTACCCCTTCAGAATGGCCGTGGGAAGAGTCAATCAAGAGTACATCGACACCGGCTTTTACCAGCGCATCAACACGTTCTTCGTTACCGGCACCGGCACCAACAGCGGCACCAACACGCAGACGACCCAGCTCATCTTTACAGGCATTGGGCTTACGCTCGGCTTTCTCGAAGTCTTTAACTGTGATCAGGCCCTTGAGCTGGAATTCATCATTCACAACCAGCACTTTTTCAATGCGGTTGGAGTGCATCAGCTTTTGTACTTCATCCAGCTTGGTGCCTTCAGGTACTGTCACCAAACGCTCTTTCGGGGTCATGATTTCAGAAACCAGGCGGTTGGTATCGGTCACGAAGCGCACGTCACGGCCGGTGATAATACCTACCAGTTCGTTGGCGTCATTGATTACCGGATAGCCGGCAAATCCGTTCTTTGCAGTTAATACCTTAAGCTCGGCCAGTGTCGTGGAAGGCTTCACTGTCACAGGCTGTTGAACCACACCTGCTTCATAGATCTTCACTTTACGAACTTCTTCGGCCTGCTGTTCAATACTCATATTCTTATGAATAAAGCCCAAGCCGCCTTCCTGCGCCATGGCGATTGCCAGACGGGCTTCGGTCACTGTGTCCATTGCAGCGGACACCAGGGGGATATTCAGTTCGATTTTGTCGGTCAGACGGGTCTTGAGATTGGCGGTATTAGGGAGAACGGTCGAGTGGGCTGGAACCAGCAGCACATCGTCAAAGGTAAGCGCTTCTTTAATTAATCGTAGCATTGCAACATCTCCCCGGGGGTCAGATTTGAAGGTGAAATATTGCGGCGGCATTATACCTTGCAACCCCGGGGTGGTAAATGGGAAAATAGAGAAAAATTCCAATTTGAACGCAAATTCCATGCCAGAGCCCAAAAAACAGGTATATACCGTCTCCCGCCTCAATGCCGAAGTTCGCGCCTTGTTGGAGGGAAACCTCGGCAGAATTTGGCTCAATGGTGAAATTTCCAACTTTGCCAGCCCAAGCTCGGGCCATTGGTATCTGACGCTCAAGGACAATCACTCACAAATTCGCTGCGCCATGTTCCGTGGCCGCAACCAGAATGTGACCTTTCGCCCGACCAACGGCCAGCAAGTGCTGGTGCGGGCAGCCCTGAGTGTGTATGAGCCAAGGGGCGATTACCAACTGCTTATCGAAACCATGCTGCCTGCCGGTGATGGCCTGCTGGCGCAGCAGTATGAAGCGCTGAAGCTGAAGCTAGCGGCCGAAGGCCTGTTCGCCGCCGATACCAAGCGGCCACTGCCGGCCAATATCCAGCGCATTGGGGTGATAACCTCTCCCACGGGCGCCGCCATTCGCGATGTACTGCATGTGCTGAAACGCCGCGATCCCTCCATCGAAGTAGTGATCTACCCCTCACAGGTTCAGGGCGGTACCGCCGCCAACCAGCTTATTGAGGCGCTCACACTAGCCAACCAGAGGCTGGAAGTGGATCTGTTACTGCTGACCCGCGGCGGTGGCAGCCTGGAAGATATGTGGTGTTTCAACGATGAAAATCTGGCTCACGCCATCTACAACAGTGCCCTGCCGGTGATTTCGGCGGTGGGCCATGAAGTGGATACCTGTATCAGTGACTATGTCGCCGATCTGCGTGCCCCTACCCCATCGGCCGCCGCCGAGCTGGTATCCCAGGATGTCGACAACAAGCGGCAAAAGCTGACCACGGCCATGGCCAGGCTGCGCCAGGGCTGGCAACACTGGCACTTGGCCAAACGCCAACAGCTGTCGCTGCTGGATCACAAGTTGCAGCGCCAGGATCCCAAGCGGCGGCTGGAGCAGTTGGTACAGCAGTTTGATGAGCAGCAACTGAGAATGACGGCCGCCATCAACAATCGCCTGCACCGGCTGGAACACAGGCAGCTGCAGCTCAAGAGCCGCCTCGAAGCTCAGAGCCCGGCCCACAAGCTGAGCCTGGAAGCCAGTAGGTTGAATTATCTCGGTCAACAGTTGCAGGACGCCATGGCCGATAAACTGAAAGAGGCCAATGCGCGCCTGGGTGCCAGCGCCCATTCGCTGGAAAGTGTCAGCCCGCTGTCGACCCTGTCCAGAGGCTACAGCATCAGCAAGAACGAAGCCGGTAAAGTCCTGGAAAACAGCCAGGACGCCGTGGTCGGCGAGCAGATGCGCACCCAATTGAAACAGGGTGCGCTGCTCTCAAGAATTGAAGCCATTATTGAGGAATAGCATCAATCAGATAAATGCTCTTCGCTGGAGAAGGGAACCGAATTGAAAATACCTATGAGTCGTTGACAGATGTTATTCCAGTTCACAGGCCCTTTATTAAACACAACTCACTGAATTAAAGTGCAATATTGGTCATCAGAAACAACAAAGCCGGGTTAAACCCGGCTTTGTTTTGCGAAAACCCTATCAGGATTTCTTGTTCTTGATGTGTGCCATCATCCGCTTGCGGCGTCTTTCCTGGCTCAGGGTCAGTTTCTCCCCTTTACCTTCAAAGGGGTTGGCCCCTTCCTGGAAGCGCAGCTGGATGGGCGTACCCACAACCTTCAGCGAGCGGCGGTAGTAGTTCATCATATAGCGCTTGTAGGAATCCGGCAGCTTGGATACCTGGTTGCCGTGTACCACCACGATAGGCGGGTTGTAACCACCGGCGTGGGCATACTTGAGCTTGACCCGGCGACCATTGACCAGAGGTGGCTGATGATCGTCCTGCGCCATCTGCATGATCTTGGTCAGCAGCGAAGTGGACACCCGTCTGGTAGCACTGTCGTAAGCTTCTTCGATGGATTCATACAGATGACCCACGCCTGTGCCATGCAGCGCCGAGATAAAGTGGATGCGGGCAAAGTCGATAAAGCCCAGACGACGGTCCAGCTCACTCTTGACCCTTTCCTTGACGTCATTGTCTATGCCGTCCCACTTGTTGACCGCAATCACCAGCGCGCGGCCGGCGTTGAGGGCAAAGCCCAGCAAGCCAAGGTCCTGCTCGGCGATACCTTCACGGGCATCGATAACCAAGAGCACCACGTTGGCGTCTTCAACCGCTTTCAGGGTTTTAATCACGGAGAATTTTTCAACGACTTCATGCACCTTGGCGCGGCGACGCACCCCGGCGGTATCTATGATGACGTACTCGCGGCCCTCCCGTTGCATCGGAATATAGATGGAGTCGCGGGTGGTGCCCGGCTCATCATAAACCACTACCCGCTCCTCACCGAGGATACGGTTGGTCAGGGTCGACTTGCCCACGTTGGGCTTGCCGATAATCGCCAGCTTGATAGGCAAGTCCTGCAGTCTGGCCTGTTCGGCTTCGGCTTCCTCTTCTGTGTATTGACGCTCGTCGACCTTCTCTTCCTCGGGCGCATCCGGGTTAATCCCCATCGCCTCGGCAAAAGGAGCCAGCGCATACTCAATCATATTGGTAACGCCGCGGCCGTGAGCCGCCGCCATCTGATACACCTCACCCAGGCCCAGGGCCCAGAATTCGGCGCAGGCGGAGTCGGCATCGATACCGTCAATCTTGTTGGCCACCACGAAGGTGGTCTTTTGCCGACTGCGAAGATGTTGGGCTATGGCCTGATCGGCCGCGGTCAAACCGGCGCGGGCATCTGTCAAAAACAGCACTACATCCGCTTCTTCGATAGCCGCCAGCGATTGCTCGGCCATCTTGGTTTCTATGCCTTCTTCGGTGCCGTCAATACCGCCGGTATCCACCAGGATGAATTCGTAACCTGACAGATAGGCACGACCGTATTTACGATCCCGCGTCAAGCCTGGGTAATCCGCCACCAGTGCATCACGGGTGCGGGTCAGACGATTGAACAGGGTCGACTTACCGACATTGGGTCGCCCTACCAGGGCCACTACAGGAATCATCTTTTTGCCTCTTTAAAACTTCTCAATAAAAAGCCCCCGGAACGCACTCCCAGGGGCTTGGCAGCATCAAAGCCTGGGATCAGGGCAGAGTTACTGTGGCAATTTTGCCATCCCGGGTCTGCAGATAGATTTTGTCGTCAACCACCAGAGGTTGACTGAACAGACCCGAGCTGTCGACCTGCACCCGACCCACAATTTGGCCGTTGCTGCGATCGATAAAGTGCAGATAACCTTCAAAGTCACCTACCACTACATAGTCCTGGAACACGGCCGGAGCAGTCAGATCCCTATTGGTCAAATCCGAGTTGCTCCACAGCTCCAGACCGTTACGTCTGTCCACTGAGTATACACGGCTGTGATCGTCCACCAGGAACAGGCTCAGGCCCGCAGTGTCCAGCTCATGGAAACTGGAATACTTACGCGACCAGACAATACGACCGCTGCGCATTTCCATGCTGACCAGGTTACCGTTGTAGCTCACCGCGTACAGGTTGTCACCCAGCAACAGCGGCGTCATATCGACATCGGCCATACGGCTGAACTCGTTGCCACCTTTAGGGGTGTAAATCGGTTGTTCCCAAGCGGGTTGACCATTGTTCTTGATAACAACAGTGACCTTGCCATCGGCCGTACCGACAAAGAAACCGCCCTGGGCATAAGCCGGAGAGCTGGTACCGCGCAGAGTCAGGTTCGGCAGGGACGCTTCATAACTCCAAAGCTTTTCACCTGTGTCGACATTGAAGGCATCCAGCGAGCCTGAGCTGCTGTTAACCACCACCATGTCTTCGGCCACTGTGGGCAAGGACAACAGCTCGCCGTCGGCTACCGCATGCCAGAGCACTTCACCGGTTTCGGCATCAAGCGCTGCCAGCAGGCCACTTTCACCACCGACAAACACCTTGTTACGGGCCGCTGTCACGCCGGATGCCAAGCGGGCACCCTTGTTCTTTTTCAGGGCGCCATCACGAAACGCCTCGCTGAAGTCTGTGCTCCAGACCTTCTCGCCGCTGGTCTCGTCAAAGGCGGTTACTTCACCGTAACGGTCGGCAACAAAGATTTTGCCGTAACGCACTGCAGGACGCAGACGGGAGTAATAATCGCCAACACCACTGCCAACCGAAGCGCTCCAGCTAACCTGTGGGAATACGCTGGCATTGATCTCCAGCAGCGGGCTCACAGGTTCTTCTTCCACATCGCTGGAAGCACAACCTGTCAGTGCGCCTATGGCCATGCCACAAGCCAAAAGGGTTTTACACCACGACTTCATTGGCCTTCCTTATGCCTGATTCAGGTTATCGAGTTTCATCTGCAGCGCCGGACTGGTCGTCACGCCACCATTTTTAACGGCTTCCTGATAGGCCAGTCTGGCCTTGTCGGTTTCGCCCTGACGCAGCAGCAGATCGCCTTTAAATTCATCTCTTTGGGTAGAAAATGCGCTGTTCTTAACCTGTTCCAGCGTGGTCAAAGCGGTAGCAACCTGGCCCTGCTCAGCCTGAATACGTGCCAAACGCAAGGTGGCAACCGCAGTCAGGGTATCGCCCGGCTTGGCGGCAATCACGGTTTTGAGTGCGGCTTCGGCCTTGGGCAGGTCGCCTGACTCAACTGCGCTTTTGGCAACAATCAGTTGCATCAGCGCCGAGTAACCGGCTTGGGCGTGCTGCTTGTCAAATTCGGCAGCGGCAGCCATCACCGCGGCTTCATCACCGCTTTGCATCAAGGCCTGATTAAAAGCCTGAGAGGCGGCTTCGGCACGTTCCACTTTGACATCGGAGTAGTAGTTCCAGCCATAGAGGCCACCCAGACCTATTACGACACCTGCGACTATCGAAGTGCCATAGTCTTTCCAGAACTGCTTGATCGCTTCGACTTGTTGTTCTTCTGTGCTGTAGATTTCCACCCGCACTTCCCCTCTAAATTATTTAATCAGTTCTGCCAAATAGTCGGCCAGGGCCTGGCGTTCAACATCCTGCTGAGCCCCATCACCCCGCAGCGGTTTCACCGCCACCTTGTTATTGGCCAGTTCGGTCTCACCGATAATCAGCGCAAAACCCGCGCCGCTCTTATCGGCTCTTTTCATCTGTTTCTTGAAGTTGCCACCACCGCAGTGACTCATCACCTTGAGCTTGGGCAGCTTCTCGCGCAGTTCCTGGGCAATTTTCATCGCCTCGATTACGCAGTCATCACCCATGGCGGTCACGTAGACATCCACTTCGGCAGCAACATCGGCGTTCAGCTTCAGGGTTTCCAGCAGCAGAACAATCCGCTCCAGTCCCATGGCAAAGCCCACTGCCGGCGTTTCTTTACCGCCAAGCTGGCTCACCAGGCCATCGTAACGACCACCGGCCAGTACTGTGCCCTGAGCGCCCAGGCTGTCGGTGACCCACTCAAATACGGTGCGGTTGTAGTAATCCAATCCGCGTACCAGGCGTGGGTTAACCCTGTATTGGATGCCAACGGCCTCCAGGAGTTCACACAAGCGGGCAAAATGTGCCTTTGAGTCTTCACCCAGGTAGTCCATCAGCGCCGGAGCATCGGCCAGCAAGGCCTGAACCTGCTGAACTTTCGAGTCCAGCACTCGCAGTGGGTTGCTGTACATGCGCCGCTGGCTGTCTTCGTCCAGCTTGTCTTTATGCTGTTCGAGGAAGGCCACCAGCGCCTCACGATAGGCTGCGCGCTCGTCGCTGTCACCCAGAGTGTTCAGCTCGAGGGAAACGTGTTCGGTCAATCCAAGCTTCTGCCACAAAGAGGCGGACAACATCAACACTTCGGCGTCAATATCGGCGCTCTTGATACCATAAACTTCAACCCCAAACTGATGGAACTGACGATAGCGCCCTTTCTGTGGCCGCTCGTGGCGGAACATGGGGCCCATATACCATAGACGTTGTTCCTGGTTGTACAGCAGGCCATGTTCGTTACCGGCACGAACTGTAGAGGCGGTGCCTTCCGGGCGCAGGGTGAGGCTGTCACCGTTGCGATCGGCGAAGGTGTACATCTCCTTCTCAACAATATCTGTCACTTCCCCTATCGAACGCTTGAACAGGTCTGTGTTCTCAACGATAGGTGTGCGGATTTCACTGTAACCGAAAGAGGCAACAGAGGCGCGCAATACCGCCTCAACTTTTTGCCATACGGGGCTTTGGGTTGGCAGAATGTCATTCATTCCGCGAATCGCTTGGATCTGTTTTGCCACTATCTCGACTCGTTTTGCTCTGGGGCTAAAAATTCAAAAATGCCAGCCATTATAGGCGCTTCACCGGCAAACGTAAAACTGGCCAGCGCTGGCCAGTTCACATTCACGTCATCAGGGATTATTCGGCTTCTTTGACTGAAATACGGTTTTCCATCATTTGCGCCTTGGCGCGAATTTTGGCTTCGAGGGCATCGACCAGATTGTCGTTGTCGAAGCGCTCTTTCTGACGCTCACCTTCATCGTAATAACCGCTCTTGCGGTTACCGCCGGTGAGGCCAATATGGGACACCAGGGCTTCGCCGGGGCCGTTGACCACACAGCCTATGATGGAGACATCCATGGCTGTGGTCACATCTTCCAGGCGCTGCTCCAGGGCGTTAACCGTGCCTATCACATCAAACTCCTGTCTTGAGCAGGATGGACAGGCGATAAAGTTAATTCCGCGGGAGCGAATGCGTAGCGACTTGAGGATATCGAAACCGACTTTGATCTCCTCTACAGGATCGGCAGCCAGCGATATTCTCAAGGTATCGCCTATGCCTTCGGCAAGCAGCATGCCCAGGCCCACTGCCGATTTAACGGCGCCGGCACGGGCGCCACCGGCTTCGGTGATCCCAAGGTGCAACGGCTGTTTAATCTGTTTCGCCAGCAAACGGTAGGACTCCACCGCCAGGAACACGTCCGATGCCTTCACCGAGACCTTGAACTGGTCGAAGTTGAGCCTATCGAGAATGTCCACATGGCGCATTGCCGATTCCAGCAAGGCTTCCGGGGTGGGCTCTTTATATTTGTCCATCAAGTCTTTTTCGAGACTACCGCCGTTTACCCCGATACGGATGGGGATATTTTTGTCACGGGCAGACTCAACCACGGCGCGAATGCGTTCTTCATTGCCTATGTTGCCTGGATTAATACGCAGACAGTCGGCGCCGTATTCCGCCACTTTAAGGGCGATGCGGTAGTCGAAATGGATATCGGCCACCAGCGGCACCTTGACCTGCTGTTTGATAAGCTTGAACGCTTCGGCGGCATCCATGGTAGGCACAGACACCCGCACGATATCGGCGCCTACGGTTTCCAGCGCCCGAATTTGCGCCACTGTGGCTTCTATATCTGTAGTGCGGGTATTGGTCATCGACTGCACTGCGATGGGAGCGCCATCACCAATGGGCACATTGCCGACATAGATGCGGGTGGAAGGACGGCGTTTTATGGGATTTTCACTGTACATCGTATTCTGCTCTGTTGACTCGGCGCCCTGTGGGCGCCACTTCAATTATCCTGCTTGATGCTATTATGCCTGTGGCAGGGTCAGTCTGGCTACCCGACCGTTGGGGAAATCGGCAAGGCTCACTGCCTGGCCGTTAAATGTCAGGCTAACTGTCTGCGGCGCGCCCAAGACCAGTTTAAAAGGCGCTTTACCCTGTACATTGATGCTTTGTCCTGGCGATCTCAGACCATCTATCAGAGTCTTGCCGTTGGCATCTGTGAGTTTGATCCAGCAGTCACCGTTAAGCTCAATACCGACCGAAGCCTGCGCCGGGTCAGCTACCGGCTCCAGCTCTGCCGCCTCGACGCCGGCGATAGCACCACTGGTGTTGTTCTCGGCACTGTCTGTCTCTATTTCAGCGCTCTCAGTATCACTCTCGCTTTCCAAGACTGGGTTTGATGCCGCAGAGGCGCCCGGCTCATTATCCGGCAGTACATCAACGGGCTGCTGCGACGTGTCCTGTTGTTCCATTTGTGCCTGACGTGATTCAAACTCTCTGGCCTGCTGCACCTCTTCTGCCGTCGGTTTGGAAAAGTCGACATCGGAAACCACAGAAGGCTTTTGCAGCCACCACACCACCAGCAGAGCCAGCAGCAGAAAACCGATTAGGTAAGTCACCAGCATCAAACGGCTGTCGGTAGCCTGACGGCTGGTCTTGCGCGAAAAGCTCTGCATCGCAGGTTCAGTCACCTTGGGGACCTGCCGAGCCAAACAAGCGTTAATGGCTTCTTTGTCTACATCCAATATGCGGGCATAGTTCTTCACGTAGCCGCGGACATAGGTGGAGGAATCGATATTGCTGAAACAATCGGCTTCAATATCGGCCACAATACAGGGACGCAAATGCAGCCTGGTAGCCGCATCTTCTATAGTGATACCTTTTTGTTCGCGTGCGCTTTTCAGTAATGACCCGAGCGTATCCTCTTGCCCGGGAACCTTTTGGCTCTCGTCTTCATCCTTGTTGACTTGGTTATTCAACTCTGTCATCAGTGCATACTTGCCCGGTATTGTTTGGCCTGGGGAGACGCTGGAAATTTGGCCTGCAGCAGTATTCCGTAACGCTTGGCGGCCGCGTCATCATTTAACCCTTGCTCAATGCTAATGCCCAACGCCAAACTCTCCGCTGTTTCGGGAATCACCCTATGAAGGCGTTCCAACTGCACTCTGGCCGCGGCGTAGTTATGGGCGTCAAGCTCCAATTCTGTCAGTTCCAGTAATGAGACCTGTCTTCTGGGCTCATACTTTAGCGCCATCTCAAAATAGTGTCGCGCTTTTTCTATTTCCCCGGCATCCCGGCTGCAAATACCCAGGTTTTCATAGCTGGAGGCAGTGCGGGTATATCTGGGGTTGTCGATTGCCTTCAGGAACATCTTCTCTGCCTTGGCATATTTCTTCTGCTGGCAGAGAAATACCCCAAAGTTGTTCATCGAGTCGCCGCTGGCATTGCGGGTATCTATGGCGGCTTCATAGGCTTGCTCAGCCTTCACCGCTTCACCCACGGTTTGATAGTAATAGGCCATGGCAATATGCACTTCCTCAAGATGAGGGGCGTATTCCATGGCCTTGTCGAGATTAAATTTGGCTTGTTGGGAGTTACCCTTTTGCAGATAGGTCAGGCCTAACTGCGTCCGTTCCTTGGCGGCGGCAATTTTATCAAACTGGCGTTCCGAGACCGGAATGTCCGTGCCGGCATAAGTTCGCTCGGTCACACATCCGGGCAACGTGGCCCCGAGCAGTAACGCGAGCGCTAAACCTGGCAATCCGTGCTTCATTGGCAAACCTATAAATCTGGACAAACAAAGAGTTAATCCATTGTGACCGAAATTTGATTGGCTTGCATGCGTTTTTTCGCCAGACGCTTGGTTCTGTCACGTATATCCCCGGCCAACTGGCCACAGGCGGCATCGATATCATCGCCGCGGGTCTTACGCACTATCACGGTAAGGCCGTATTCCATAAGCACTTTGGCAAACCTGTCGATACGGGAGTTGGAAGAACGCCCGTAAGGAGAGCCAGGATAAGGATTGAACGGGATAAGGTTGACCTTGCAAGGGGTATCCTTCATCAACTTGGCCAGCTCATGGGCTTGCTCTGTGCTGTCATTGATATGATCCAGCATCACATATTCCAGCGTGACCCGGCCGCGGTTGGCGTTGGACTTGGCGATATAACGACGAATAGCAGCCAGGAATTCGTTGAGCGGATACTTCTTGTTGATAGGCACCAGCTCGTTACGCAGCTCGTCATTGGGGGCATGGATACTGACCGCCAGCGCCACATCGAGGGCGTCGCCCAGTTTATCCAGCGCCGGTACTACGCCGGATGTGGAAACCGTTACCCGCCGTTTGGACAGGGCAAAACCAAAGTCATCCAGCATGATATCCATCGCCGGGATCACGTTGGCCAGGTTCAGCAAGGGTTCACCCATGCCCATCATCACCACATTGGTGACCGGGCGCTCACCGGTTTCCTTCTGGAAGCCGAGGAAATGGGATACCCGCCAGATCTGGCCGATAATTTCAGATACTGTCAGGTTACGGTTAAAGCCCTGCTGCGCAGTGGAGCAGAAAGTACATTCCAGCGCACACCCCACCTGAGATGAAATACACAGAGTCGCCCTATCATCTTCAGGAATATAGACGGTTTCCACTTCCTGACCTTCGCCGACATTGATGGCAAACTTGATGGTGCCATCGGCCGATTTCTGATAGCTGGAGATCTCCGGCGCCACCACTTCACAGCGCTCTTTCAGCTTGGCCCGCAGGTGCTTGTTGATGTTGGTCATCTGGTCAAAGTCACTGATCCCGAAGTGATACAACCACTTCATCAGCTGTTCGGCACGAAACGGCTTATCGCCCAACTCGACGAAAAGCTCACGCATTGCCTTACGATCAAGATCCAAAAGATTGATCTTTTTTTCACTCATTTGACTTACCTCAACACCAAAACCTGCAGCAGGGCGGCGAATTATACAGATAGGCCGCCACTATAGCCAGTAATTCAGCGGATCCCCTTATACCCGACTTTCGCTCTACCGAGCAGAAAATTAAGCTTCAGCTCACAAGCTCTATGATAGAATAGCGCTGGGCTAATGTTGGCCTTTGCATCGGAGTGATAATTCCCCCCTTATGCTAACGCTTATCGTTATTGTATTGGTCGCCATCGGCGTCTCTTTTCTCTGTAGTGTGTTTGAAGCCGTGCTGCTTTCGGTGACTCCCAGCTATATTGCGTCGCTGCGCCAGTCCAACCCGGATGCTGCCGAACGTCTTCAAAAACAGAAAGACAATGTCGAATCTCCCCTGGTCGCTATTTTGACACTCAACACCATAGCCCATACCGTAGGTGCGGCCGTGGCCGGTGCTCAGGCTGCCAAAGTGTTTGGCGATGAGATGTTGGGGGTATTCTCCGGGGTACTGACCTTCCTCATTCTGTTCTTTTCCGAAATCATCCCCAAAACCATAGGTGCCAACTACTGGCGAGCCATGGCCCCCAGTGTGTCTGTGGCTCTGGTGTGGATGGAACGCATCACCCTGCCGCTTATCTGGATGTCCAATAAGGTTACCCGTTTGCTCGGCAAAGGTGACTCTGGCCAGTATATCCGTCAGGAAATGAGCGCCATGGCCAAAATAGGCCATGAATCCGGTGAACTGGATGAACAGGAAAGCAAAATTCTGACTCAGATGCTGAGCGTCAAGGAGATGCCGGTTACCGCCATCATGACTCCAAGAACCGTGATGTTCACTCTGCCGGCCGCCCTGACTCAACATGAATTTGTCAGCCAGCATATCAATAAGCCTTTTACCCGGGTGCCTATTTTCGACAAGGATCACGACGACATCATAGGCTATGTGAACCGTACCGATGTGCTGCTGAGTGAGCGGGATAATCCCGATGCGCCCCTTGGGAACCTCAAGCGCAATTTGGTGATAGTGCCGGAAACCGCCCGCATCCTGCCGCTGTTTGAGCTGATGATAAAACGCAACGCTCAGATAGCCATGGTGGTGGACGAGTACGGCAGTGGTCAGGGGCTGGTGACACTGGAAGACATAATCGAATCCTTGCTGGGGCTGGAGATTGTCGATATCAATGACCCGGCCACCGACATGCAGCAACTGGCAAGGCGACTTTGGAAACGCCGCATGAAAGATAAGGGGATCCGACTCTCGGATGACAGAGAGCCGGTCACTGACTCCCAAGGGCTCTGATTTCAGAATATTAATTCAGTGCTTTAATACAGGTGTCATCCAAGTGGGAGATAGTTTGACAGGCTAACGACCCACCCATCAATACAGTCATCATTTTGGGGGAGCTTGAGCTCCCCCTTTTTCATCGGCCTCTGGAGGTGTACAATCCCCGCTCGCAGAATGAGGATGATATGCACACAGATTATGTTTTAAGACTTGCCCATCTCAACGATACCCACTCACACTTGGATCCCTGCCGGGTTCAGTTCAAGATTGACTCTCAGGGACGCGAGTTTGATCTTCACAGCCACAGTGGTGGCTACGCGCGGATCTCGGCTCAGGTCAAGGCCGCAAGAGACGCTGCCCAAGCACAAAACCAGCCTTTTATCCTGCTCCACGGCGGCGATTGTTTCCAGGGCACCTTGTATTACAGCCAGTTCAAAGGCCGGGCCAACGCCAAACTGCTGAAGATGTTGGCACCCGATGCCATGGTCATAGGCAACCATGATATTGACGATGGCAACGCTCTGCTGGCCGGCTTTATCAAAGAGGTCGGCTTCCCTGTGCTGGCGGCCAATATGGATCTCAGCGGCGAAGCTGAAGATAAGCCCGGGCGTCTTCGAGGGCTGGCCAACCTCTATGATCTGGATACCGCCTCAGGTATCGGCCGCAGCCTGATAAAGCCTTTCCACGACAAGCAACTGGCCATAGTCGGTATTACTCTGGATCAAATGAAAGCCATCGCCAGGCCGGATCCCGATACCGAGTTTGCCGATGCCTTTGCCACTACCAGGAAGACTGTTGAAGCCCTCAGGGCCAAAGGCATAGTGCACATCATAGTGCTGAGTCACTTAGGGTTGGAGCAAGACAGATTACTGGCCGAAACCATCCCCGGGATCAGCCTGATAGTCGGCGGTCACACCCATACCCTGATGGGTGATTTCCGCGGTTTTGGCCTGCCATGCCTGCCCTATGGTGAAAGTGTCAACGGCGTGCCTATCCTCCATGCCGGCAAACATGCCGAAACCCTGGGGCTCGCCGACATTCAGTTCGATGATGCAGGCCGAGTGACCCGGCTCGAAGGCAGTAACATCTTTATGCTGGACAGTCAGTTTCTGCTGAGCGGCCCACAGGCTGCCACCGAAGCCGACTATCAAGCCGCCAAGGCGATATTGGAACAACACCCAGGGATCCACTGGGATGATTACGATGAAGCCATGGAGCAAGTGATTGCCAACGAGTTCCGCCCGGCGATCAGCAGCATGGAAAATCAGGTGCTGGCTCTGGTACCCAAGGCCCTGGTACATACCCGTCTGCCAAGCCGCACCCTGCCCCACGGCAGTGAAATTGCCCCCTGGGTCAGCCGCAGCATGTTTCTGGAGTCCAGAGCCAAAGACCAAAGAGTGGACTTTGCGCTGCATAACGCCGGCGGCGTGCGTCAATCTGTACCCCAGGGGCAGTTGACCAAAGCCGACGTGCTCGGGCGCCTGTTGCCGTTTGAATTGCCGCTGGTTAAATATGAAATTGCCGGTGAACACCTCTACCAGGCGCTGGAGTCGGCCATCAACGCCGCCACCAACAACGGCGTGCGTGGCACCGGCGCCGGCAGTTTCCCCTATACCTATGGGCTGAGATATTTCTATGATGGCCGCAAAGAGCAGGGAGAAAGGCTATTGCGGCTGGAGCTGCTGCGGGCCAATGGGCAGTGGCAAGCACTGGCGCCGGAGCGGCACTATATTGGGGTGTCCACCTGTTACACCACAGCCGGGAAAGAGGGCTATGAACCCCTGCTGCAAGCCCGCTGGCAGGAATCCATGCCGTCGCTGACATTGCCGGGCGCCTTCATCAACTTCCTGAAAAAGGCCCCCAAACTGGATGAGTTGCTATTGCCCCATGTGCACTATACCAGCCACAGGGCCGAGGCCGCCGGCGAATAGACCGGCCGCCATTCAGAGCGGTTATGCCTCGTCCCTTTTTTTGACAAAGCACCATTCAAGGTCATCAGCCTGCATGCTAAACCCAGGTTATAAGCCATTTTATAGACTGCTTCATAAACCACGTTATAAACTGCTTTATAAGCCAAAGTCACTGCCTTGCAGGCGCTCGGCAAACCAGCCAAGCGCCTTTCCCATCTCCCCTTTTCGCCAGGCCATGTAGATGGGCAGAGAAGGCCTGGGCAAGGCCACTTCGCGCTGCACCAACTCACCTTTGGCCAATGCCTCCCGGATCAAATGCAGCGGCAAAAAGCCCACCCCTATTCCCATCTTCTGTGCGGTGATCTTGGCTTCCATCGACGACACCCGGATAAGCTGGCGACTGTCAAACACCCCACTGGAGCGCTGACTCAAGGAGCGCGAGGTATCGGCCACTATGATGGATGGAAATTGCAACAAGGCTTCAGAGGCTATCTCTGTGTCAAATTGCGCCAAGGGATGCTCAGGCGCCACAACAAACACAAACTCCAGCTCACCAAGCTTTTGCAGTTCATACTGACCTCTTGGCAATTCACCCGTGACGCCTATGGCGATATCGGCGCGGTTGGAATAAAGCGCATCCCAGCCGCCGCCAAGGGCCTCATGGGTCACGCTGACGGTGAGCTGTTTACCCAGCTCGGTGAATTCTTTAATTAATGAAAGCAGCGGCGCCTGTGGCAAGACGGTATCCAGCGCCAGTGTCAGTTGCGCCTCCCAGCCGGTTTCCAATTGCCTCACGGCATCCTCAAGCCGGGCGGTGGCCGCCAGGATCTCCCGCCCCTGGGCCAACACCAAACGCCCCACTTCGGTAAGTTGAGCCCGAGTGCCCTTACGTTCAAATAATCTGCTTCCCAGCTCGCTCTCCAGCTTTTGAACCTGATAGGTCAAGGCAGATGGCACCTTGAAAAGCGCCTCGGCCGCTGCCGAAAAACTACCTTTTTTATCTATAGCATCCAATACTTTAAGCGCATCCAGGCTAATGACAGAGTGCATGATAAAACCTATGTTCAATTTTTTTGAAATTCAATATCAAAATGTTCCGATTTTCAGCCACAAAGGTCAAGGATAAACTGCACAGCAACTGGACAGGAAAGCCTATCCACCCTATTCAAATTCATTGAGGACACCATTATGAAAGACCTGATTATTAAACTGCTCCGCACCGATGCCGGTTTCGCTCCTCTGGCGCTGCGCCTGCCTATAGGTATCACTTTTATGGCTCACGGCGCCCAGAAGCTCTTTGGCTGGTTCGGCGGTTACGGCCTGGAGGGCACAGGACAATGGATGGCCTCTATCGGCCTGACTCCCGGATATTTGATGGCACTGATGGCCGGCTCCAGTGAATTTTTCGGTGGTCTGCTGCTTATCATAGGTCTGTTGATTCGCCCCACTTCCGCGGTGTTGGCATTCACCATGTTGATGGCGATAGTCACAGTGCACCTGGACAACGGCTTGTTTATGTCCAACAACGGTTACGAGTTTGGTCTGGCATTGCTGGCCGCCACTGTATCCCTGGCGATTTCCGGCGCCGGTAAAATGTCCATCGACAGCATGATTGCCCGCAAGACACATTAATTCTTGCAAAGCACACATCTTGCTTTAAGCCATTCACTGCTTACAGGCCTTGCATCCTGGCCTGTAAGTCCGTGAAGAGCACACAAAAGACTTGTCTGCACCTTCCCAGCAGGAGAACTGAATTATGATTTATGTACGTCATGCCGACGAACGCGGCCGGGCCGACTTCGGCTGGCTCAAGAGCCAACACAGTTTTTCATTCGGCAACTATTATGATCCAAGATTTATGGGGGTCTCTGCCCTGAGGGTCATCAATGATGACAGAGTCGCGCCAAGCGCCGGCTTTGATACCCACGGCCACAAGGATATGGAGATCATCAGCTATGTGATTTCCGGCACCATAGCCCATAAAGACAGCTTTGGTCACGTGAAAACCCTGCCGGCCGGTGAGTTCCAACTTATGTCTGCCGGCACGGGGATCTATCACAGTGAGTACAATGCCTCGGCAACTGAACCACTGCATTTCCTGCAGATCTGGATCCAACCTAGCAGCCTGGGTGGCACCCCGGGTTATCAGCAAAAAGCCTTTGCCCAGAGTTCGGCCCTGACCCCGGTCGTCACTCCCGATGGCCGCGATGGCACCCTGTCCATCAAACAGGACGCCAGCGTCTACCGCCTGGAGCTGACCGCTGCCGAGCAGACGAGCTTCAAGCTGGCAAAGGGACGCAACTTTTATGCTCAAGTGGTGGAAGGAGAGCTGCAATTGGCAGGTGAAACCCTGCAAAGTGGCGATGGCATTCACATCAACGAACTTGAGGAGTTTGCCATCAAGGCCGGCAACAAGAGTGCCGTCGCCCTGGTGTTTGATTTGCCATAACAAGCAGCATTTCTTGGCGTTTGTCCATAGGCCGCCCTTGGAACTTCATTTGGGTGATTTTCCAGGGCGGCTTGGGTTATAACTGCAGCAGCATACTGAAATTGGTCAGCACTTCCCCGTGGCGTTGATGCTGATTGCGCTTCAAGGTTGTAAAGCCCTGCTTGCCGAAAAACGCTTTGGCATAGAAAGAAGCCTCTACCCTCAAACACTGCACCTCGGAATCGACGGCGTATCTCAATAGCTGCCGGTAGAGCTCGGCGGCAATCCCCCGGCGCTGGGCATTGGGGTGAGTAAAAAGGCAGTCTATCTCGGCTTCACCCGGCGCATTCAAAGGCTTTAGGTTAATAAATCCGAGCAAATTGCGACCATCTTCGGCAACCCAGAGCGCCGTCCCCTGCAAACGATTCCGCCACTCATCTTCGCTGCGCTGTGCAGGTGACCAGGCCTGGCATTGCGCCTGGCTGTAATGCTCTGTGCTGGCGTTTACCACCAGATGAAACAGCTCGGCGATGGCCGCGCTGTCCTCGGGGCGACCTTGGCGAACAATAAAGCCGTGCTCGGCTTGAATGGGCGTTTGTGAAATCATAGGCGGCTTAGCTCTTGTGCTCCAAAGGCGGCAGTATCAGCTTCATAAAGTAGCTGCCGAACATTTGGCCGGATTTTTCCTGGTAGCTTTTGTGATGCAAACGAAACCCGGCCCGTTCAAACACAGGTTTGGACAGTGCCGAAGCATCTGTTGTCAGGTGATGATAGCCTTGGGTGAGTGCCCACTTCTTTGCGGCTTCAAGCAAGGATGAGGCAACACCCTGACGCTGGCTATCGGGCGCCACATAAAGGCAGGCGATGTAACCTCGCTCACGGAAGGTGGTCTCCAGCAACACAAAGCCGACACATTGAGGACTTTGCTCGCTGCCCTTGAGCATCACCCAGGCCTGAGCCCGTTTGAGCCTTAGCTGCCAGTATCGCCCCGAGCGCGGCGCCGCCGACCAAGCCAGACGCTGAGCCGCGCTATAGCGGGCATCATCTATGGCAGTAACGGCACTGTGGTAGAGATTGGCTATCTGCTCCCCCAAGTGCCTGTGACGAGAATGAGAGTAAACCTCTACCCGCAACATGAGAATTGGTACCAACACAGTTGAATTGCAGGCATTTTGCCCGACATTTGTGCTCAGGCAAAGCCCTTAAGCGCAAATAAAAAAGCCGCGAACAGAGTCGCGACTTTAACAGAGAGTGGATGAAATCACTTCTTATCGATTTCACCAACAAACATCAGCTTGTCAAAAGTCCGGTTGAGGGTCTTGCTGGTGAAGTTGGTCATCCACATCTGCTCGGTAACCTGCACCTTATCACCCTTGGCCACCGCTACCTGAGGGCCTGCCGCCCAGAATGTCTTATCGGCTTCTTTAATCTGCACATAGGTATAACCGCCACTGTTCATGGTGTCGACCACTGTGCCTTCATGTACCGCACCTTGCGCCCAGGCTGAAGATATACCCAGAGCCAAAGCCGCGGTCGCCAAGATCTTTGCCAATTTTGCCATTGTCTGTTGCTTCCTGTTGTCGTTGGAAATACTGCGCCATTAAAACATGTGTTATTTCATAAATCGCTAATAGGGTTCACACTTTTGACAGCTTCACGGACGTAGTAAGGGCCGCAGCATAGACTCAAGTCCATTGAGCTTCACCTCATAGATAAGCGCCAATTGCTGCCCAAGTTTGCCCTCGGGGAACCCCTTGGAGTGAAACCACACCAGATAAGGCTCGGGAAGCTCCAATAACTTGCGTCCGGCGTACTTGCCAAAGGGCATGGTCTGATTGATGGCTTCCAACAACTGCTGTTCCGGCTGCATCTTCTCTCCGTTTCAGGCTAAATTTGCCAGTATACTCCGGAAAAGTAAACTTGAGTGGAAAGCAGGCCAATCTGCGCGGTTCATAAAAGCAGGATTAATCAATTTTGGACGAACAAAGATGAAAATTGGTGAACTGGCACAGAAAACCGGCCTGGCTCCCCGCGGATCCGCTTCTATGAACGTATTGGGCTACTGAATGACAAGGCTAAGCGCAGCCTCATCTACACCCCGGATGCCAGCCGGGCGACGGCGCTGCCGGGTAATACCCAGGACGCCTATGGCCAAACCTTGCATCTTCCCTGCGACTATAACCTTTTGACCTTCCAAGAGTTCATCTCTCTGGCTGCAGAAACTGCTCAAGGCACATATAGGCAAGACGGTGACAGGGCCCGATGGAGCAGCAAGGGCAAAGTTGCCGACCTTTGTCTGGGGTGAAGTCAGTAATGCGCAAGGGGAGCGGCGCACAGCGAGGATAAAAACTGCCAATGGTTATAGTCTGACGGTTTTTGGTTCGCTGGCGGTTGTGGATTATCTGCTGCAGCATAATCATGATGGCGGCAGTTATACGCCATCACAACTCATGGGCGCCGACTTGATAACTCGATTACCGCACTCGGGTGAGCTGCAGCTGATTTAGGCTTTTAATTCAACCTACGCTTCTCAGCCAAAGATTTCCCGGCACACTGTGGCCGCCTGGCTTGAACCCCAGGCGCTGCGCCAGGACTTCGTCTCCCGGAAGCACCTCCAGCATCAGTTGCCGCTTAGGCGCTCCTAGAAGCGATAATCGCTCAATAACCGTCTCCAACAAAAAGCTGCCGAGTCCAAGATGGCGAAATTCGGGCAACACCAGAAAGTCCTGCAACAGATAGTGCTCCTGTTCCTGACTGGGTTCAGCTGCTGAGCCGCTGCGCACCAAAGCCAAGGCCACCAGTTGTCCCTCCTGCAGATTTTCCCCACCGGACCTTTCCCTGATACATAAGGACAGCAGCGGCTTGGCAGGCAAACAACTGTCATCCAGTCCATGCACCGGCAGTCCTGCCCTGTCCCGGAGCAACAAGAGTTCGTGGGTTGCCAGACAATACTCCATCACTTCAAAGCGACTGGTCTGGTTGAGTACATGGCCCATAAATGCCTCCTTGCATAAATACTGATGGTCGGAACGCCAGGGTATCCCCAGCCAATACGCCAACATGGCAGAGTACTGTGGCAAGCAGATGACAGTTGCAACAACCTGGGTGACAAGATAGAGCTGAAAAAAGCCGGCACCCCAAACGACTCCCGAATTCAGATAATAAGTGCACCACTCATGGTTAAACGGTGAGGAGAGATCAACTGCCTGTTGGTGATACTCTGTAGTCGCCAAACAAACATGAGTAGTTACCATGAATTACAAGCAGTTGATCGAGGGACAACGATACCAGATTGAGGCCTATTTACGCGAGGGTTTCAGTTATCGGGAGATAGGAAAACGTCTGAAAGTCAGTCACAGCACAATCAGCCGGGAAGTAAATCGCAATCGAATTCGGGATAACCATTACTTGCCGGAAGTCGCTCAGGCGAAGGCACTAAAACGCCGTTGTCAGTCCGCGAAGTCTAGAATATCTGGACTGACCATCACCTTTGTTGAGTTCGGTCTCAATGAGAAGTGGAGTCCGGAACAAATAGCCGGTGTCGGTAAAATCATCGGATATAACGTCAGTCACGAGTGGATTTATGGCTATGTCCAGCGTGATAAATTATGCGGCGGCAAGTTGTACAAACAGCTACGCCAGAGTCACCGAAGATACCGTAAAGGTAACCGTGCGAAGCGTGTGATTATCCCGAATCGCGTAGGCATAGAGCATCGTCCCGCTATCGTGAACAAGAAAAAGCGGTTCGGAGACTGGGAAGCTGACACGGTTCTGGGCAAGCAAGGTACGGGCGCGATTGTTAGCCTGGTTGAGCGAAAAAGTAAGCTGTACCTGATACGCAAAGTGCCAGCGAAAAGCGCAGCCGATGTGGCCCGGGCCATGGTTGGTATGCTGTGGAAATATCGAGGTTATGTTCGAACTATCACTGCGGACAACGGCAGCGAGTTCTGTGACCACGAACAGGTCGCAGAAAAGCTTAAAACGGATGTCTACTTCGCTAACCCTTATTCGTCCTGGGAACGCGGACTGAATGAAAACTTCAACGGTTTGCTGCGGCAATACATACGGAAAGGCACCGATTTGCGGACGGTAACAGATAAGCAAATTAGTGAGATTGAACGGGCATTAAATGCCAGACCGAGAAAGTGCCTCGGCTTCAGGCAACCTATTGCGGTATTCAATGAATTACGCAAGGCAGCCTAATTTAGCGAGTGGTGCACTTCGGAGTTGAATTCGCGCTTAAAGGCACACCAAGAGTCTGATTAATGGACCAATCGACAAAGATCACATTTATTTATACTTTTTAGGTCTAATAAAAATATTTTTAATTCCTACAAACGGTATCTGCTGCGTCATAAAAGAAGCTCTGCTGAAACCTACCCTGTGGCAGAGCAGACTTAACAAATAAATGACGCGGAAACATTTTTTTAACATCATAATTTTATTGATAATTTCCTACGTCACCTCCCCTCACCGGCAACACTGCCATTATTACGGCAACCCAAGGGACAACGCCAAAAACATGACGCAACAAAAACAATAAAAACCAATAAAAATCATCAAGTTGACCAAGAACAATTTAGCTTTTACATTTGTTTTACCGTTCACTGTTCACCTCCGTCAGCGACAACATTTCGGAGTGCAGAAAAGCAGCGATACGGCAAACATCAGGTTGGGAACACTCCCGAACCAAGGAAAGTTGTAAGCCATCAGGGAAAGAGCAAATAACTTAATAACAGGCTTTCAGAGGGCAAGACAATGATCATACTCGTTGGCGGTGAAAAGGGGGGCAGCGGCAAGAGCTGCCTGGCACAAAACATTGCCGTTTTTCTCACGGTGGAATGTGGCGCATCGGTGATCATGGTGGATTGCGACCCTCAGCGAACCACCTCTGATTGGATCCAGGCCCGCAACAACGACAGCAAACTAGCCGGGATCAACTGTGTTCAACTCTATGGCAAAATCCGCAACGATCTGCTGAGCCTGGAGCAACACTACGATTATGTGATAGTCGATTGCGGCGGCCAGGACAACCTGGCGCTGCGTGCCACCATGTCAGTGGCCTCCCATGTACTCATGCCCCTCAGGCCCAAACGCCGCGATCTTAAAACCGTCAGCCATATGGACGACATTGTCGCTACCTGCATGATGATAAACCCCAAGATGCGCGCCTCTTTTGTCATCACCCAGTGCCCTAACCTGCCCAATCAGGCCAGCCGTATTCTCGAGGCCAAGGAAGTCTGCAAAACCTATGATATCAATGTGCTGGACGCCATTACCTACAGCCGCAACATCTATGATGACAGCGAAGAGTCCGGCCGCTCGGTAATTGAATTCGAGCCCAAGGGCAAGGCCGCCGCCGAGATCCGTGCCATCGCCTGCGAAATGCTGCAGGCACAGAATGCCACTGAGATCCGCAGCCGCCTGATGACCAACCAACTCAACAGCATGAGGACTCAGTATGGGACTGGCCGATCTGAAGAAAAACGTTACGCCATCTGAAGTCGATGCCCGTAAGCGTATGTTAGCCATGCAATCCCTGGATGAGTTTATCGATGGTGCCATCTATTACGCCATGGGGCAAACACAGCAATCGGCGGCAACTATGCCGGTTGAGCAGCGGTATTCCAATACAGCGTCCGCCAATCAGGAAGCCACTCAGCAAAAGCTGATACCCAAACGCCGCCACGAACCTTTTCGCAAGGCAACTTTCACCCTGAGTGAAGCGGCCATCAGTCACCTGGCCGAAATGGCCAGCGACTGTGATATTGCCAAGTCACGCCTGATACGTTTGCTTATCAAGCATCATCACAGCCTGACACCGCAAGAGCGCCGCGAGTTGGAGCAGAAGTTTATGCCGGACTGATTCCTTTCCCTTGAAATGTGTGGACTGTTTGACACTCCCACCCTTTGCTGACAGCCGATAACAGGTTTCAACCTCTTTGCTGTCAGCTTTTTTTTGCTTGTTTTTCATGCGCCGAGCTTGAGTTATTCCCACTGAGCCCCCACAGATCTGATTAGACTCTTTAGCCATGGAGCCGGATCATGCTGGCCATTCTGATCACCCTTGCCGCCGGCGCCAGCGCCATAGGTTGGATCCTCAGCCAATCCTGGCGGGATCGCAGACGCAGAGACAAGATACGCGCCAAGCCTTTCCCCAAGGAATGGCGCACTATTCTGAAAAAACGTATGCCCTATTTCCGTTCCCTGCCCAGTGACCTGCAACTGCAGCTCAAGAAACACATCCAGGTGTTTCTGGCGGAAAAGCAGTTTGTCGGTTGCGACGGGTTGGAGGTAGATGATGACATCCGCCTGACCATAGCCGCGCAGGCCTGTCTCTTGTTACTCAATCGCCAAACCGACTATTACCCTAACCTGAGACAAATTCTGGTGTACCCATCGGCCTTTATTGTTCGCCAGCAGCAGCGGGATGCCAATGGCCTGGAATGGCACAGCCAAAGGTTATTGGCGGGAGAATCCTGGGGTCAGGGAAAGGTCGTCCTTTCCTGGCAAAATACCCTGGATGACGCCGCCGATCCGGCAGACGGCCGGAATGTCGTGATCCATGAATTCGCCCATCAACTGGATCAGGAAGCAGGCGATGCCAATGGCGCTCCCAGACTCGGCGAGTTCAACGCCTACCCTGTGTGGTCGCAGGTGCTTGGCCGAGAGTTTGCCAAACTGCAGGCTCAGGCCGCCAGTGGTGAGCCCAGCCTATTCAGTTACTACGGCGCCACCAATCCGGCCGAGTTCTTTGCCGTAATAAGCGAGGTGTTCTTCGAACAGCCGCAGCAGATGAGAGCCGATTATCCGGCACTCTACCAGGAACTGAGCCGTTTCTATCGTCTCGATCCCCTGAGTTGGCACTAGGCCAGCTTTCAACTGGATAACGGCATACCTGCAAACAGAAAACCCATTTGGCTCACATCTTGTGCCCAATTGGGTTAAGCTGGGCCGACAATAAAAATTTATAAGAGGAAACATTATGTTGCACCTTAAGCCTCTGTTGCTGACTACAGCGCTGCTGCTATCGATTTACGGCCATTCAGCCTTGGCAAATAGCCCGGAAGCCGGCAATCAAAACGGCCAGGAGCAAAGCGGCCAGCTCGATGATAGCCAAACTCAGGCCGCTTCGGTATTGGATAAGCTGCACCAAAGTGCTGCCAATGCCGACTGGGACAGCTACTTTAGCCTCTTCAGCCCCGATGCGGGGTTTATCGGTACAGATGCCAGTGAATACTGGAATATGGTTGAATTTGAGCAGTATGCTCGTGCCACCAAGGGCTGGACTTACCAAAGTTCCTCGCGCCGCCTGGTACAGCACGGCGATGTGATAGTGTTCGATGAACTGCTGGACAGCCAGTCCTATGGGCTTGGACGGGGCACAGGCACGCTTGTCAAAACCGAACAAGGCTGGCAAATACTGCAATACAGCCTGAGTTTCCCCATTCCCAACGCCCTGGCACCCAGAATTACCGATCAGATAAAGCTGTATCGCAAAAAGCAGAAATCAGTGCCTGAAGGCAACTGAGAAACAGATGTTGGCCAACTGCACGAAGTGGCCAAAACTGTCAAAATCTTCAGGATGAATATCCCGGCCCGAACTGGCCTTGTCGGCGTAATAGACGCCAATTACCTTATTGTCCACTTTCAGCGGTGCCAGCATAAAACCACTGGCGGGGACTTTTCTCGCCAGTTGTTCACCGAGCACGGCTTTGTCGGCCCCCTCGCCCTGCCAGGCCAGTTTCTGATTTTCAATACAATCCCTCAGCAAAGTGCCGCGGCCTTCCAGCTCGAGAATAAAGTCGTTTTTCATCTCCTCGGCGCCGTCCCCAAGCGCGATTCTCGGCTGCAACATGCGCCTGCTCGGTGACAGCAAGAGCACGGCGCAGCGGTCGAGACCAATACCCTCGAGTATTCCCTCCAATGCCGTGGTCACTACCTTATTGAAATCAGTCTTCTCGACGGCAAAGCCGGTCAGCTCTCTGAGTTTTTTCAGCTGGAACGCAAGATTTGCCTCGCGCACTACAACCTCAGCTACCCTCTCCTGAGGCAGCAACTGATCTGTGTCCGGCAGATACTCGATAAGCACCTTGGCGCCATAGGCTTCGGCTAACTTGACGGTAGCGTTGGAGCAGTGAAGGACCCGGCCACGAAACTCATCTGTATCCAACTGCAGCATATCGGCGGCTTGTTTAAGGCGCCGCTCCAGCTCCTCGGGTTTGAGTGCGGCGCCGGCCAGCGCTTCGCTGAGTTTATTGGCCAGAAAAATACTGCGAATTTCCGGCGTGCGTTCATCGGGATTGCTGAGCGACTTGCACAAGAGTTCACCCAGGCCCCAACTGCGGGCCAGCCCCTGGCTGAGCTGATTGAATGAAGCCCCGAGCGCCTCACGCACCAGATTGAGCCTGTTTACGGCATCACTCTCGGCGCTGAGGGCAGAATCCAGCACCTCGGCCAGTTCGGCTCCCGTGCTCCAAAAGGCACTCTCACCCAAGTGATAGAGCAGCGCGGCAATAAACGCCTCTTCCTGCAACTCCTCATCGTAGCCATCGAGCATCATCTTGGCCAACATGGCGGCCTGAAACGCCTGAGCCATCAGCTTAAGCAACCTTTGATAAACCGAGGGCGCCAGATTTTTGCTTTCCAGCAAACTGGAGAGGAGTTTGGCGGTAATGCAGATATTGCGGATGGTGTCGAACCCCAGTACCACGGCAGCGCGGCTGACCGTTGTAACAGGGCTTATCCCCTTGTTATAGATGGCGCTGTTGGCCACCCGCAAAATACGGGAAGTGAGCGCATTGTCGTGCATTATGCTGCGCCCCAGAATCGCCATGGAGGAGACATCGTCCTTGGCGAGTTTTTCCAATGTCCTTATTGTTGAGCAAAGTGCGGGCATTTCCTGATCACTGATCCTGCGGGTCCAGTAATCCACCCCCTTGTTGGCTGATTTCAAATACGACTCAACTCTTTCAGATATTGGCCCAGCGGTGGGCTTGAGAATGGAACTCTTGTTATGAATAAAGCACAAACTTCAAAGAAATAACACAATTACAACAAAAAAAGGCGACTCAATGAGTCGCCAAAACACAAGCAACAAGGCTCAAATGACTGGGAAGTCACAAATTACCCCCCGAAAATGGCGTAGGTTCATTTCCGGGGAAGTGGCGCCCGAGGACGCCAACACAGGGGATTAAAACTGCTCTTCTTCGGTCGAACCACTCAGAGCCGTGACAGAGGACTGGCCGCCCTGGATAACATTGGTCACCTGATCAAAGTAACCTGTACCCACTTCCTGCTGATGCGCCACAAAAGTGTATCCCTTCTGCGCGGCAGCGAATTCGGCTTCCTGAACCTTCTCAACATAGTGCTTCATGCCTTCGCCGCGGGCATAGTCGTAGGCGAGATCGAACATGTTGTACCACATGTTGTGAATACCGGCCAAAGTGATGAACTGGTACTTGTAGCCCATGTTGGCAAGCTCCTGCTGGAACTTGGCAATGGTGGCGTCATCCAGGTTCTTCTTCCAGTTGAACGAAGGTGAACAGTTGTAGGCCAACAGTTGATCCGGATACTGGGCATGGATGGCTTCGGCAAAGCGGCGCGCCTCTTCCAGATCCGGCTTGGCGGTTTCACACCAGATAAGGTCGGCATAAGGTGCGTAGGCAAGCCCGCGGGAAATGGCTTGATCCAAACCTGCCTTCACCCGGTAGAAACCTTCCTGGGTACGCTCTCCGGTGATGAAGTCGCGATCATAGGGGTCGCAGTCTGAGGTCAACAGATCAGCGGCGTTGGCATCGGTACGGGCAATCACCAGAGTATCCACTCCGGATACGTCGGCTGCCAGACGGGCCGCCACCAGCTTCTGTACCGCTTCCTGAGTCGGCACCAAAACCTTGCCGCCCATGTGACCACACTTTTTCACCGAGGCCAGTTGATCTTCGAAGTGCACCCCGGCGGCGCCGGCATCTATCATGGACTTCATCAACTCATAAGCGTTCAGCACGCCACCGAATCCGGCTTCAGCATCGGCCACAATCGGCAGGAAGTAATCGACATAACCCTCATCTTCCGGGTTTTTGCCCTGATTCCACTGGATCTGATCGGCGCGGCGGAAAGAGTTATTGATCCGTCCCACCACGGCAGGCACAGAGTTGGCCGGATAGAGTGACTGATCCGGATACATGGTGCCCGCCAGGTTGGCATCGGCCGCCACCTGCCAGCCTGAAAGGTAGATGGCCTCGATACCGGCCTTGGCCTGCTGCACGGCCTGACCGCCGGTCAAAGCGCCGAGAGAGTTAACATAGCCCTTCTTCGCGCCGCCGTTAACCAGTTCCCACAACTTGGCTGCGCCGCGCTTGGCGATAGTGTTTTCAGGAACCACTGAACCGCGCAATGCCACAACTTCTTCTGCGGTAAATGGACGACGAACGCCCTGCCAACGTGGATTTTCAGCCCAATCCTTTTTCAAAGCTTCTATCTGCGCCTGACGTGAATTCTGTGTTGCCTTGGTCATTTTGACTCTCCTTCGTAGGGTAATTTGGCAGCCACCCAGCCCCCGCGGGCAGCAGCCGTTAATGGTTATGGGGTTATCGGGTAAGCAGCTCGTAGCCCGGCAAGGTCAGGAAGGTCACCAGCTCATCGGCTGTGGTGATCTCTTCCAATAAGCTTGCCGCCTGCTTGAATTGGCCGTTATCGAAACGCTCGCTGCCGAGCTCTTCACGCACATTGGCCAACTCTTCTTTCAACATGGCGCTGAACAGCGCCTTGGTCACCGGCTTGCCGTTGGAAAGCTTTTGCCCGTGCTGGATCCATTGCCAGATAGAGGCGCGGCTGATTTCCGCTGTGGCTGCGTCTTCCATCAAGCCATAGATGGGCACACAACCATTGCCGCCAATCCAGGCTTCTATGTACTGCAGTGCAATACGGATATTGAGTCGCATCCCCTCTTCGGTGCGCTCACCATCACAGGGTTTGAGCAGCTCGGCCGCCAGGATGGGGGCATCCACGTCGCGGGTGATATGCAGCTGGTTGGCGTGCTCTTCACCTATATATTCGTTGAAAATCCCCATGGCGGTATCGGCCAAGCCAGGGTGCGCCACCCAGGTACCGTCATGGCCGTTTCGGGCCTCAAGCTCTTTGTCCTTGCGAACCCGCTCCAGCACCTGGGCATTGGTTTGCGGATCCTTGGCGGGAATAAAGGCCGCCATGCCGCCCATCGCCAGAGCGCCGCGCTTGTGGCAGGTCTTGATCAACAGGCGTGAATAGGCGCTGAGAAACGGCTTATCCATGGTCACTTGCTGGCGGTCCGGCAAAATACGATCGGGATGCTTCTTCAAGGTTTTGATATAGCTGAAAATGTAATCCCAGCGGCCACAATTGAGCGCCACTATGTTGGAGCGCAGCTCATAGAGGATCTCCTCCATCTCAAACACGGCCGGCAGAGTTTCAATCAGACAGGTGCACTTGATGGTGCCGCTCTGCAGGCAGAAACGCTCTTCGGCGAAAGCAAACACCTTGGCCCACCAGCGCGCCTCAAGATGGCTCTCGAGCTTGGGAATATAGAAGTAAGGTCCGCTACCCTTGGCTAGCAGTTGGCGATAGTTATGGTAGAAGTACAAAGCAAAGTCGAATAAGCAGCCGGGAATGGGCTTACCGTTGAATTCTACATGCGCCTCCGGCAGGTGCAGCCCCCGCACCCTGGCAATCAATACCGCGGGGTTGGCCTGCAATTGATAGTGTTTGCCGGTTTCCGGCGCGGTGAAATCAATTTCACCGCGGACGGCGTCACGCAGGTTAATTTGGCCCTCGACCACCTTCTGCCAGCTGGGTGCCAGCGAATCTTCGAAGTCGGCCATAAAGACTTTAACATTGGCGTTGAGCGCATTGATGATCATCTTGCGATCCACAGGCCCGGTGATCTCGACCCGTCTATCTTTAAGATCCGCCGGTATACCGCGAATTTGCCAATCACCATCTCGAATGGCCCGGGTTTGCGGTAAAAAGTCCGGCAACTCGCCGCCGTCTATCCGCTGCTGACGTTGCTCACGCTTTTCCAGCAAGCTGGTCACTTCCGGAGCAAACTCCCGACACAGAGCCTCGAGGAAGTTGAGCGCACCTTCAGTAAAAAGGCTCTGCTGCTGTGGTATTTCGGCCCCCTTAATACTGAGCCCTTGCTGTGCGACTGTCTCTGCTATCATGCTGCTGTCTCCCTGGATGGCAGATAAGGCTGCCAAACCCTGCAAATGTTCGTTTCGTACTAAAACCTATCGATAAACATTTGTATTTGCAACAGTCGACATGTCTAAAAAAACGTCAAAACATAGGCTTTAACTTGACTCAAAATTGGTATGACCAAGCCAAAAGCCAAAGCACAATTTATTGTTTTTAGAATAAAAAATATTAAACCATAAAGACTCATGCTGCAGGTTACAGAAAAATGTCAGACAACTTGACCACACAAACGACAAAGTAATTTATTACGTAATTAAATAACAAGAAGGAAAAATTAATTTCCACAAAATATCATTAAAACTTAGGTCTAATCCGCGAATATCCGTTTCGAACTCTCGTCAGGGTCAACTTCAAATAACCAACAAAAACAAATAGTTAACAATAATGCAACCGTGATGGATATTAAACGAGCGTTTAATTCTAACCTTTACGTAAAGGTTATAATTAAATGTGATCGAGATCCGTTTTTCACGACTTGCGTATAGTGATCAACACAGGCCGACTCTTTGGTCAGCAGCAATAAAAAAACGATTTTTTTTAAATTTTTTTCAAAAACTTGCCTATTTTGCTCCCGAAACAGGATCCAAGTGACTTAGTCAAAAAATATCCATTCGGTTGACACAGTTTGAAACTTTTGTTGCAAGACAAATAAAAACCATTATCATTCGCACCCTACTTTAGAGGGGGATGATCTCAAATGCAGCAATCCGCAATATCTCTGGCGGTGACGGCTTGCCTGTCGCTGACCATGGCACAGGCCGCACAGGCAAACGAAGCGACTCAGTCACAACAGGTATCACAGGATGTGGAACGCATTACCGTTTATGGCAAACAAAACAAGGTGGTAATGAATTCAGGGCTGGCGACAAAATCAGATATGTCGCTGATGGAAACCCCGGCGGCTTTGGTGGTGATAGATAAAGAGCTGTTTGCCGCCCAGGGGGCCGACTCTCTGCAGGATCTGGTGCGTAACATCAGTGGTGTTACCCAAGCCGGCAACAACTACGGCATAGGTGATAACCTGGTGATCCGTGGCCTGGACGCCAACTACACTTATGACGGCATGTACGGCGGCGCAGGACTCGGCAACACTTTTAATCCCACTCGCTCCATGACCAATGTGGAAGCGGTTGAGGTGCTCAAAGGCCCGGCGACCGGGCTCTATGGTATGGGCAGCGCCGGCGGGATCATCAACCTTATTGAAAAGAAACCTCAATTTCAGGACAGCACAGAAGTCAGCGCCGAAGTGGGCTCCTGGAACAGTTACAGCCTGGGGCTCGACTCAACCGGAGGCTTGAGCGACACCCTGGCCTATCGCCTGGTGGCCAAACATGCCCGTAGCGATGGCTATCGTGATATCGGCAGCGACAGAGATGAAGTCTATACCTCGTTGAAAATTCTGCCTTCAAACTCTCAAGATCTGGTGCTGTCGGCCGCTTGGATTAAAGACTCTGTGCAAGTAGACTCTGTAGGCCACCCGATACGTATCTACAACGCTGCCTCTACCGGTGGCCTGAGCGGCGCACAAATCAGCTGGCAAGATTTGGTTAACGACCCCAATGGCGCCGGCATTCAACTGACTGAGGCGCAGCGGCAACAACTGGCCGACTCCCTGGTGGCGAGCGATGGAATCGAACCCTTCGACATAGGCGATACCAGCCTGGCCTCTCCCATCAGCAGGCCCAATGAAGGCGAAGAGTGGCGCTTCAAGCTGAACCACAACATCGCCCTCAGTGACAATCTGCAGCTCAATCAGCAGTTACAGTATAGAGACTACCAGTCCGGGTTCATCCGCCAGACTGGCGCATATAACTATGTTTACTGGAAACGCAAGGTCAAATCCGTAGACGTGATCAATGCCGATCCCCGTGCGCCACTGGTGATTGATGATGTCCTGTATCCTTATGCCGCCAGAAGACAGGAATACCGCAAGGTAGATGCCCACGAGAAATCCTGGCAGTACTTTGCCGATATGCGCTACAACTTCAGCCTGGCAGGCATAGACAGTGAGCTGTTGCTGAATGCCAATCTGGAAGACAGAGATATCGCCTACAAGAGCTGGGCACTGTACGACAAAGATGGCGGCGGTGAACTGCCTTATATTCTGGATATCCGCAATCCCAACTGGGGTGACAAAGCCTTTGAGGACTACAACCCGGATCTCAAGGACAACTACAACAAACAAGTCCGCGCCTGGGGTCTGGGCATGCAGTATGTGGGTTACCTGAGTGAAACCTTTACTGCCAGGGTGGGTGTAGCGTTCAATGAGATTGAGCAGAAGTACAGTCATCTGGGCACCCCTAAAAAAGATCCGACCCCGGAGCAAGACACCAAAGATCACGGCATTACCTACAACCTGGGGTTAACTTATATGCCGACGGATAATCTGTCCTTCTTCGTCAATCATGCCAAAGGACGCACGGCCTACAGCGTGCTCGGTGCCGTAACGGGTGCTGAGAGCGGCGGCGCGGCGGACAGGAAGGATTCTGAATCCCTGAGCTATGATCTCGGTATGCGCTTCAAGGGCTTTGACGATCAGCTGCTCGGCTCCTTGGTCCTGTTCCAGAGCGAGCGCACTAACCTGCGCTACGGTAACCCGGAATACAATGACAAAGAAGGTGCTCCTGACTACAACATCTCAGTGCCCGAGTTCTTTTACGATGGCAAGGACAAGACCACTGGTGCCGAGCTGGATCTCAACGCTCACCTCAATGAAGAATGGTTGATAAACCTCAATGGTCTGTATCAGGATGCACGCAACAAGAATGACCCCAACTCCAGCAGCTACAACAGCCGCCAGAAAGGGGTTCCTCAGGTCAGTGCCAGTGCCTGGGTCACTTACAGCCATCAGTGGCAGGCGCTGCCGCAACCCTTGTCCGTCAGCTTTGGAGTTCGTTATGTCGACGAGCGCAGCACCAACTCGGATTCCTTCGGGATCCCGGATGGCAAAGTGCCCGCCTACACAGTTTGGGACTCGGCCATTGCCTACAAGACCGATGACTGGAGTGTGCAGCTGAACCTCAATAACCTGTTCAACACCCGCTACTACGACAAGGCGATGTTCCTTGGCGGCATGCCGGGGGCCGAACGCAACGCCAAGTTGAGTGTCAGCTACCGCTTCTAAACCACAAAAGCGCGCCAATCGGCGCGCTTTTTGTCTCAGGGCAGACCCCTTATAGGCCCTTGTCTTTATCCGCCCGCATCAATGACTCCAGCTCCGCCCTGCCCTTGTTGGACAAACGAATAAGCGCCTTGAGATCGTCCTTATGTTTGGCCCCGGCCTCAACCTGCGCCTTGTCATGCTCGGCAAATATCTTCACTCGCTCATTGGCCTGTACCTGACTCAGACCCAGCGTATGCAGCACACTCTCACTGGCACTGAGCGCCGAGCCAAAGGTTTCCCGAAATACCGAAGTCACCCCCAGGCTCATCAAACGATAGGCATGGTTACGGTCACGGGCCCTGGCAACTACGGCCACATGGGGGAAGTGAGTCTTCACCTGAGTCACTATCTGCAGTGAGTCTTCCACATTATTAACCGCCACCAGGATCACCCGCGCCTTGGGCAAACCGGCCGAAAACAGCATATCGAGCCGCTTGGCATCACCAAAGTACACCTCACCACCAAACTGGCGCACCACATCCACGTGGCGGGCGTCTTTATCCAGCGCCACAAACGGGATCCCGGAGGATGCCAAAATACGGCCGGTTATCTGCCCCATGCGACCAAAACCGGCGATCACCACTTCACTGTCAGCCGCTTCTATCACATCCGGCAGACGGCTGGTTTCGGCCGGTTTACCGAGTTGCTTGAACAACTTAAGCAGATAAGGGGTTATCGCCATCGACAAACCTATAGCCAACACTAACATCTGGCTGATTTTTTCAGACAAAATCCCCGACAGCTGCGCCTGGGAAAGCAGGACAAAAGCAAATTCACCGCCTTCTGCCAGGATCAAACCCAGCACCATGGCACTGCGCCAGGTATGGTGCCTAAGCTTTCCAAGCAACATCAGCACCAAAGTCTTGACCGCCAACATGCCAAAGAGGATCCCCAGCAACGCCAAAGGCTCCTTCAGCAGCAATCCTAGATCCATGGTCATGCCCACGGCCATAAAGAACAGCCCCAGCAGTAAACCCTTGAAGGGTTCTATATCGGTTTCAAGCTGATGACGGTACCCAGAGTTGGCCAACATGATACCGGCCAAAAATGCCCCCATACCAGCCGACAGCCCGAGCCAGGCCATCAGCGCCGCACTGCCCATCACGAGTAACAGCGAAAATGCCGTCAGCACTTCACGGACACCACTGGCCGCCACCAGCTGCAATACCTTGGGAAGCAGGTACTTACCTACCAGCAAAAAGCCCAAGAGAGCCACACAGGTCCAATACCAGGGCACGGCATGATGAGCCGGATCGGCGCCACTCGGCGACAGGTAAGCAATCAGCAGCATCATGGGGATCACCGCCAAGTCCTGCATCAACAATACCCCAAAGGCATCACGCCCCACTGGAGTGGTAAGCAGCCGCTGTTCATTCATCAGCTGCACCGCAAATGCGGTAGAAGACAATGACAGCGCCGCGCCGATAATCACCGCCGCTTCGATGGAAAGTCCGACACCGAATGCCAAGGCGCTGACCGCAGCCCAGGACAGCAGCAACTGACCACTACCGAGGCCAAATATGGCACTGCGAAGCTCCCAGAGTTTGCCCGGGGTTAACTCCAGCCCCATCACAAACAGCATGAGGATCACCCCAAGTTCGGCAAAATGAAGCACGGCGGCAGGCTCAGACACCACGGCAATACCACCCGGCCCAAGCAAGACGCCGGCGGCGAGGTAAGAAAGAATGGGGCCAATACCAAAGCGTTTGCCCAGTGGGACCAAAACCACGGCAGCGAGCAGAAACATGAGCACTGAGGTAAAGATGCCGGCCTGTTCCATCAAGACTCCTTAACAAATGGCGATAGAGGGCTGTTGTTTGTCACTCTTATATTCCGGGATGCACTTTGCCACTAAGACCAAGTTCAGCCCTAAAAATGCATGGATAATCGAAACGGCCCAAACCAGATTTTGCTCAGGCCTATCACGGGAGTTTCAGTATAGCCAGCTTTATAGACCTTGATAACCGAAATTTTGAGCAAATATAAAAATAAGTCTTTTAAATACAAATGGTTTTCAATGCTGCAGCAGGCTTATTGCAAGCCGGTAAAGCGATTTCAAATTTCTTGTCAGTCTGTCAATGGTGCGTTTGGCTAAACCAGAAAGAATCAGCCGCCGCCCCCGTTAACTTATTCTATTTGCCGGGTGTTAATTTGAGCCAAGACAACAATTTGGCAACAGAGAGACGAACCAAGTCACTTTTATGTTGTCGAAGCCTCAAGCGCCGAGTCAATAGCCCTTGTCAGCACGGGCTGGGCTTGGGTATTATGGCCGACAGTTTTTCATGAAGTAGCACATTCAATGTCAATTAAAAAGCAAAGTCTTACCCTGCTGAGCGTCAGTGCGCTCACCCTCTCACTCAGTGCCTGCAGTGTCTTTGACTGGCTGGTGTACAAGCCTGATATTCCACAGGGCAACTATATGGAGCCTCAGCAGGTGGAAAAGCTGCGCATCGACATGACCAAGGAACAGGTGGAATTTGTGCTTGGGCGTCCTGTGCTGCGTGACAGCTTCAAGGATGATACCTGGTACTATGTTTACCATTACAAGAGTGGTCGTGATGCCAGTATTACCCATAAGGAACTGATCCTGCATTTTACCGGTGATCAATTGGCCAAAGTCACAGGGGATTATGAACTGAGTAATGAATTCAATACCCCGCTGGAGCAAAGTAGCCTGCCAATGGCCAACAGCCCAGAGCTGACGCCGCAGATCCCGCAGCAACGCGGTGATGAAAAGCCTCTGGTTGAAGAGCAAGATCCCGCCAAAATGAATAAGCACGAGCAGGACGGTAAGTAATTCCGAATTCCAAGCTTGCACAGACAAAGACATTAAAAAAGCGCCAACAGGCGCTTTTTTAATGTCTTGCTTTTACTCAAGTCACTCAGCTGATTTTGGCGCCGGTCACTTTATTGATCCGCCCTTCCTCGGCCGCTTTTTCGGCGCGCTTGCGGCGCACCTCTTTGGGGTCGGCAATCAAGGGGCGATAGATTTCGATTCTCTGCCCGGGCTCAACTTCTTCATCGTGTTTGACCTGGCGACTGAAAGTCCCGAGTTTCACCTTTTCCAAATCAATCTCTGGGAAAAAGGCCTGGATGTTACTCTGACGCACAGCCTCAATAAAACTGGTACCCGGTGTCACGGAAACACTGATCACCTTCTGTTGTGTCGGTAATGCATAAATGACATCGACACTGAATTTTTCCTGTTCACTTGCCACTGTATACTTCCTTCGCCCGTTGAGTAAAAGCCGTCACCATAGAGGTAACCAACTCTTTGAACACCTTGCCGAATGCCATACCAACCAAGGAGCTGGAGAACTCAAAATTCAACTCAAACTCCACCTTACAGGCGTCCTCGGCCAATTCGGTAAAATACCAATGGCCGGTCAAATGCTTGAAAGGACCATTCTCCAGTTGCAGCTCGATACTCTTGCCTTCCACCACCTGATTACGGGTGGTAAAGGTTTTGCTGATCCCGGCCTTACTGATATCCACCGATGCCAGCATGGTTTTGCCATCAAACTCCAGCACCTTACCGCCAACGCAACCGGGAAGAAACTCTTTATAAGACTCGACATCATTGACTAGCTGGTACATCTGCATCGCACTGTAACGCACCAGAACACTGCGGGAAATCTGTGGCATCCGTTGGTTGATACTCTTGGCTGATCAAAAACAGACCCGGATTTTAGCACGCCGGCCGAAAAACGCATCCTTTGTTCCATCGCAATGGGAGCGGCCACCATAAGCGCTCAAAAAGCCAGCAACAAAACCCTAAGCTACTGCCCACAACTCAAAATATTCTTCCAGGCCAATTCCAAATTGGTGGCTGCTGCGTATAATAGCCAGCCTATGGCTAAGAAGAATGCAAAAAAATCCGCAAACGCTCCGGCAACCATTGCCCGGAACAAGCGTGCGACCTTTGAATATCGCTTCGATGAAAAATTCGAGGCCGGTCTGTCCCTGATGGGATGGGAGGTCAAATCCATCCGCGCCGGCAAGGTGAATCTGTCGGAAAGCTTTGTCATGCTGAAAAATGGTGAAGCTTTCCTGCACAACTGTAATATCACCCCACTCAGCGCGGCATCGACTCATGTGGTCTGCGACCCGACCCGCATGCGTAAACTGCTGCTCAATCGCCGTGAACTGGACCGTCTGGCCGGCTTGGTTGAAAGACAGGGTTACGCCATAGTGCCTATCTCCATGTACTGGCGCAAAGGTGCCTGGGTCAAGGTTGAGATAGGCTTGGGTAAAGGTAAGAAAGCCCACGATAAGCGCGATGATATTAAACAACGTGACTGGGCTATCGAGAAAGCCCGGGTCATGAAAAGCAAGTAACTGATATCTTGCCGTTATTTCGCACGTAAATTGTGCGGATAACCAGCAAGTGATTGTCCTTTGTCAATTAAAGCCTTGGTAAGCCGGCGGTAAAGGGGTTACAATCAAAACATCACGGGGGCGATTCTGGATTCGACGGGATTCGCGAAACTCCGGGAGCATGCCGAGGGGCGGTTGGCCTCGTAAAAAGCCGCACAGTTATAGTTGCAAACGACGATAACTACGCTCTAGCAGCCTAAGGCCGCTAGCCATCTACCACAGGTCTCGCACATGGGCAGTGGATTTGATGGTCACCTTACATAGTGCTAGCGAGGGAACCTTGTCTGGGGGTGAACCGCGAAACAGTACCAGGCTCACCGTTTGGAATCCTGTCTTTCGGAGTTCAACCGGTTAAACAAAAGAGAGACTAAGCATGTAGCGCCTTGAGCGTAGGTTTTTCGGACGCGGGTTCAAGTCCCGCCGCCTCCACCAAATAAAACAAAGGGTTAGCAGAAATGCTAACCCTTTTTCTTTGCCGATTTAGTAAAAATGGTAGCAAAGTGGCAGCAGAGAAATTGCGGGGTGCTGCCACTTCCCTTCTTTTCAGTTCTGGATCCTCTTAATATCTTATTGATCAACTGCTTTAGTATGGCCGCCGTTTTCTGGCTTTCTCTCATACCCTCACGGAATCCACGCAAAACCCCGTGCTGCTGCGGCTTTTACGCCTGCATCCATGGTCAATCCAACCTAGTGGGACTGTAAAACAGTGAAATTAACCGCGATCTTTTCAGATCTTCGATCCTTTCCCCGGCCCAGTGTCTGCGCTTTGTGGCGCCATAAACTGAACAAATTCAAAACTGAAAAAATTTGAGGTGCAAACCGCGCAGGAGGGTGAGGAAAGCCCAGCGTTAAGCCGGGCTGGTGTGGGCTTGGCGTCACTTAATCCCGTCTGCGGGTGTAAATTGCGTTAACGAGCGCCTCGGCGGAGGAACCGGTCTCCACACTGGGGAAGCCCTGCCCAATGTCTATGTATGCAGCGCCCGTTTCGACTTCATGCATCACGCCATTAATTTGGTGTGGCTAGCCTTTGTATAGAATGCTCTCCCCTACAATTGGTAAACGGGTGAACGTTCCCGTAATTGTTTCCTCATTCAGTTTGAATACAGCCGTTAATTTTTCCATGTTCACTCCTCGTTGGTTGCTTTTTGTACATTGGGGCTGCGCCTTTTATTTCAAGTGGTTAATTCAATTTATTTTACAAATACCCTGCATCACGTAGGCCTGACGGCGGTTCAGTTCCCCTTTTGGAAACTGAACCGGCATCAAGGATAAACAGTAGTTACTATGCTGCAATGAGGTTATTTGGTGATGGGTCGAGCTAGGCCTTTTGTGCTTCTGCTGCACTCGCCTTGCCGGAGAAGTCTCCAGTATCATTCGGTGCTGGGCTGGTGCTGTGGATATGACTGGCACAGATAGTTGCCAGCTCTGCTACAGTTCTCATGAGTTCAGATAACAGCTTGAGCACGTTTTCATCTTCACTTCCCTGCCACGTTTTTGGGCTGCGGTAATCCTCCCTATGGTCAGTGACGTTGGCAGTTCAATTTCCAAGTAACAAAAAAGGGCCATCCTTACGGATAGCCCTCAGGGGTTAATTGGCAGATAAGCTTACTTATAAAAAGCTTCGACTGTGCCTTTGATGGTCATCAGCAGAGGCTGGCCGCGGCGGTCGAGCGCTTTGTGAGAGGCGACTTTAATCCAGCCTTCGCTGATGCAGTATTCTTCCACGTCATTGCGCTCTTTGCCATTGATGCGAATACCCACATCGAACTCAAACACTTCGGCCACATGGTGTGGGCTGCGTGGGTTGATAGAAAGGCGATCCGGCAGAGCGGGTGGTACTTTGGTATCGGTCATAATCTTCATCTTGGGTAAATAAAACTCGCGATATTGTAGGCAATCCCCCAATCTGGCTCAATAGCGGCGAATGGCTTTATCCACACGGTTTATGCCCTTTTTATAAATCCAATCAGCCAGTTTGGTTGTTTGGCCATGGGCTAAACTTTATCTGACTCGATTGCACGCTAGTTGATATGTGAATCAATAGAGTCTCGTTCCAAACAATTAACGGCGTATGCGACGAGCCGGCAGCTGAAGTTGTTCTAATGGCCGAACAGCTCATCCCCAAATCCAATAGAAATAGTACTTGGGAAAGCCCCAAGAAAAATCGGCGCAAAGCCAAAGCCTGCGCCGATTTCATGGGATGGATTATCCGCTCTCTTACTTGTTTACATCAACCGTCAACGATTACTGCAAATCGAACCTATCCAGCTCCATCACCTTGGTCCAGGCTTTGGCAAAGTCCTCAACGAAACGGGTCTTGCCATCGTCTGCGGCATACACTTCAGCGACGGCCCTGAGCTCTGAATGGGAACCAAACACCAAGTCGACCGGCGTAGCCGTCCATTTGAGCTTGCCGGACTGACGATCAAGGCCCTGATAGAGATCTGGCTCCTTATCCTTTTCCCAACGAGTGGACATATCCAGCAGGTTAACGAAGAAGTCGTTACTGAGCTTGCCTGGGCTTTGGGTGAACACCCCATGCTTGCTGCCACCGCTGTTAGCATTCAGCACTCTGAGACCGCCGACCAATACCGTCATTTCAGGAACCGTCAGGTTAAGGAAGTTCGCCTTTTCAATCAGAGCTTCGGCCGGTGATGCCGGGCTTTGATCACTGAAATAGTTTCTGAAGCCATCGGCCTTGGGCTCAAGCACGGCAAAGGAGTTCACATCTGTTTGGGCCTGAGTCGCGTCCATCCGCCCGGGATGGAAGGCAACATTGACTTTAACCCCGGCATCGGCCGCGGCTTTTTCTATGGCTGCACTGCCGCCCAAGACAATGAGATCGGCCAGCGACACCTTTTTACCGCCCTTGGCTTTCTTGTTAAAATTCTTTTGGATTTTCTCAAGTTTACCAATGACTTTCGCCAATGCCTTGGGATCATTTGCCGCCCAATCGCTCTGGGGCTTCAGGGCGATTCTGGCACCATTGGCGCCGCCACGCATATCTGTGCCACGGAAAGATGACGCAGCGGCCCAAGCCGTTTTCACCAGCTCAGGCACGCTGATGCCTGAATCCAAAATAGCCGCTTTCAGTTGTTTGATATCGGCCGCGTCGATCAAAACATGATCGACGGCAGGGATAGGGTCTTGCCAGATCAGATCTTCAGAAGGCGCGTCTTTACCCAGGTAGCGGGTCTTCGGCCCCATATCTCTGTGGGTCAACTTGAACCAAGCCTTAGCGAAGGCCAGCTCAAACTCGGCCGGGTTGTTGAGAAAACGGGTCGTGATTTCGCGGTAAATAGGATCTTCCTTCAGCGCGATATCACTGGTGAACATGATGGGAGCATGGCGCTTGTCGGGGATATGGGCGTCAGGCACCAAATTGGCGGCCTTGCCATCGGCAGGGATCCATTGAATGTGGCCGGCCGGACTCTTGGTTTGTACCCAATCGAAGGTGTAGAGCCAGGTTAAGTATTCCATGGTCCACTTGGTGGGGTTGGAAGACCAGGCACCTTCCAGGCCGCTGGAAACCGTATCTTCCGAGTGACCTTTACCGCAGCGGTTTTTCCAGCCAAGACCCTGCTGCTCTATTCCGGCGGCAGCGGGTTCTGCGCCTACACACTTGGCTGGATCATGGGCGCCGTGAGCCTTGCCGAAGGTGTGACCACCGGCGATCAGCGCCACGGTTTCTTCATCATTCATGGCCATACGGCCAAAGGTATCACGGATCTCCTGGGCGGATGCCAAGGGATCTGGTACGCCATTGGGCCCCTCAGGGTTCACATAGATGAGCCCCATCTGGGTGGCTCCCAAGGGTTTTGCCAACTCACCCTTTTCATTGTGGCGTTTATTGTCGAGCCACTGTTTTTCGGCGCCCCAGTTAACCTTTTCGGCTTCCCAGTCATCAGTGCGGCCACCGGCAAACCCGAAGGTTTTAAAGCCCATGGACTCCAGGGATACGTTACCGGCCAGTACCATGAGGTCGGCCCAAGAGATCTGGCTGCCATACTTTTGTTTGATTGGCCAAAGTAGGCGGCGAGCCTTGTCGAGACTGACGTTATCAGGCCAACTGTTGAGAGGTTCAAAACGTTGCTGACCACCACTGGCACCGCCGCGACCGTCAAAGATGCGATAAACACCGGCACTGTGCCAGGCCATACGGATAAAGAAAGGGCCATAGTGGCCATAGTCGGCGGGCCACCAGTCCTGAGAAGTGGTCAACGTGGTTTTGATATCGGCTTTGACGGCGTCCAAATCCAAAGAGGCAAAGGCCTTGGCATAATCATAATCGGCGCCGTAGGGATTGGATTCAGCGCCGTGCTGGCGCAGTGGTGATAGATCCAGTTGCTGGGGCCACCAATAGGCGTTGGTTGTTGCGGCCTGAGGTTGAGCGGCAGATTGCGACTGCGCCGCTTGGGTAGCGGCTGCGCCAAAAACCATAGCGACAGACAGCGCCACCGCGGTCAGAGATGGGATACTTGATTTCATGTTGGAAGTCCTCTTCCTTGGTGAAGGGCGTGGGATAAGCCACTTTCCCGATTCAAGTGCCGCGAATGCCGGCGCCTTTGGTTAGCACGCCTTAACAAACGGGCACAGTTAAACAGCGGCGAATACGGCCTGCCGCTGTTCACTCCAAGGTAGTGAGGAAACTTATTCGCGACTAACGATTAAATCAGATTGTCGTAATCTAAAAAGAAGCATTAACTAATTTAGGGAATGGTATTCTGTAGTTATCCAACTATTCTCTGACGGCTTCCTAACCCGGTGAGATTGACACCATTTCAGCCATCTCAAAAACACAAACCTGCTATTAAGCCATTCTGCTTAACCATTCTCTAAGCCATTCTCTAAGCCAAAGATTGGAAGTCAGTAACTACTATCAAGTATTCGTGTTTAAACCCACTTTTGAGCGCAAAAGGGCTTGGCCTGTCTGTCTTTGGCAGAGAGTAATGGCTCACCCTGTGCGATATTCAGCGGCCAGTCTATCGCTAAGTCAGCATCGTTCCAGACAATGGCACCTTCATCGCCGGGCTGATAATAATCGCTGCACTTGTATATCACCTCGGCCGGGCCCTTGGTCACATAAAAACCATGGGCAAACCCTGGTGGGATCCACAGCTGACAGCGGTTCTGTGCCGATAAATACAAACCGTGCCACTGCCCAAAGGTGGGAGACTGGGGACGAATATCGACAGCGACATCGTAGATCTCACCGCTGATAACCCGAATCAACTTGCCCTGGGGGTATTGGCACTGAAAATGAAGCCCCCTAAGCACTCCCGCGCCAGAGCAACTGTGATTTTCCTGCACTAAAGTGACAGCAGCCTGACCGGAATCCATCAAGGCTTTTTCAAAACCGGAGGCTCGAAAGCACTCCATAAAATAGCCCCGGGTATCGCTGAAGATTTCGGGCGTAAACAATATCAGACCGGATAAAGGGAGAGATTGAGCTTTCATCAAGAGGCACAAAAAACGGTAATTGGAGGGATTGTAACAGGAGTCGTAGTCATAGGACGATAGCCTTTCCATTGCATTGCGTAAACAAGCCGGTTACGTGACTGAATATGCTCTGAACCGTAACCCAGATGGTGTGACAAAAGCCTTACTCCCGCCAAAACAGCTGTGCTAGCCTGAAGGCCAACTTAGGTAACTTAAGGGAATAAACCATGAACAAGTCTACTATTTTTGCGTTATTGATGACGAGTGGTATGGCGCTTGGCTTGGCGGCTTGCCAAGACCAGGAGACACAATCTCCGGCCACTAACGGCCAAACAGAAACGGCTACAGCCCCCGCTGAGCAAACAGCGCAAGTACCAATGGGTGATACCAGCCAAAATGCGCTGGATTGGGAAGGAAGTTATAAAGGGCTGCTGCCCTGTGCAGATTGCTCAGGAATAGAAACCACGCTGACGCTCAAGGGAGACAACAGCTATCGCCTGCAGCAAGTGTATCAAGGTAAGGACGAAAGCATATTCAGCGAAAGCGGCAAGTTCACCTGGGATGCCAGTGGCGGCAAAATCACCCTCGAGGATGGCAGTAAATATCTGGTAGGGGAAAATCAGCTGTTTATGCTGGATAGAGAAGGCAACCGCATCACCGGCAGCCTGGCGGATAACTATAGGTTGAGTAAAGAACAGTAATTGGCACAGTGTAGAGCCGCATAGTTAAGCTAATACAGCCAAGTCAAGTCATAGTGCGCTTCAGATCTGAAGCGCGCTATGGCTCTTTTATCAATAAAAGGCTTTATACCAATCAGCAAAAGCCTTCACCCCTTCACTGATCCCAACTTGTGGTTTGTAAGCCACAGCTTTAAATAAATCTTCGGTATCTGCCCAAGTGGCCTGGACATCACCATCTTGCATAGGCAGCATAATTTTTTCAGCCTTTTGCCCGAGTGCTGCTTCAAGCTCGCTGATAAAGTCCAATAAACGAACCGGGCTGCCATTGCCTATGTTGTACACGCGATATGGAGCACTGCTTGTTGCCGGAGTGCCCTGCTCTACCGTCCAATCACTTTGTGTCTTTGGCACTTTATCGGCCACTCTGATAATGCCTTCGACAATATCATCAATAAAGGTGAAGTCACGGCTCATATCCCCCTGATTAAACACCTTGATTGGCCTGCCAGAGGTAATGGCATCGGCAAACAGCATAGGTGCCATATCCGGGCGCCCCCATGGGCCATAGACGGTGAAAAACCTCAGTCCCGTTGTGGGCAAGCCATATAGGTGCGCATAGCTATGAGCCATCATCTCATTGGCTTTTTTGGTCGCCGCATAAAAAGAAACTGGATGATCAACCGAATCCGTTGTCGCAAACGGCATCTTCTTGTTGAGGCCATAAACAGAGCTGGAAGAGGCGTACACCAAATGCTCTATGCCATGATGGCGACAACCTTCCAACACAGTAAGAGTGCCGACAAGATTACTGTCTGCATAAGCATAGGGATTTTCAATCGAATAACGGACGCCGGCTTGGGCACCCAAGTGGATAACCCGCTTGAAACCACCTTTGGCAAAGAGTTCAGCCATGGCTTCCCGGTCGGCAAGATCAAGCTTTTGGAATTGGAAATGGTTAAAATCAGCCAGTTTTTGCAATCTGGCCTGTTTTAAACCGACATCGTAGTAATCATTGAGATTGTCGATACCAACAACTTCGCACCCTGCCTCACAAAGCCGTTCGCAAACTCGGGCACCGATAAAACCGGCTGCGCCGGTAACCAGATATTTCATTTTGTTGGTCTCATTCAACTTGCAGCCCTTCTGCGGCGTATTCAATCATTGCCAAACAGGTCCCGGGTATAGACTTTATCGGCAACATCTTTTAGCTCATCGACCATGCGATTGGAAATAATCACATCAGAGATCTGTTTAAACTCAGCCAAGTCGCTTATCACCCGCGAGCGGAAAAACTCATTCTCCTCAAGTACCGGCTCATAAACCACCACTTCTATCCCTTTGGCTTTAATCCGCTTCATCACGCCTTGCACTGCAGAAGCGCGGAAGTTATCTGAGCCAGACTTCATTATCAGCCGATATACCCCAACCACTTTGGGCTTTCTGGCAATAATAGAGTCCGCAATAAAGTCCTTACGAGTTCTATTGGCATCCACTATGGCCGCAATCAGATTGTTGGGAACCTGGTTGTAATTGGCAAGCAGTTGCTTGGTATCTTTCGGTAAACAGTAGCCACCATAACCGAATGATGGGTTGTTATAGTGACTCCCAATCCTGAGGTCCAAACACACACCATCAATTATCTGGCGGGTATCCAGCCCATGGGTTTCAGCGTAAGTATCCAGCTCATTGAAATAAGCCACACGCATGGCCAAGTATGTGTTGGCAAAAAGCTTAATGGCTTCGGCTTCTGTGCTGCCGGTAAAAAGTACCGGAATATCGGGCTTTAGCGCGGCTTCAGCTAGCAGATGAGCAAAGCGCTCTGCCCGCTCAGAACGTTCGCCGACAATGATCCTCGAAGGATAGAGGTTATCGTATAAGGCTTTGCCTTCTCGCAAAAACTCAGGTGAGAATATGATATTGGCCGAGTTGTACTTCTCACGTAATGCTCTGGTGAAACCAACTGGCACAGTTGACTTAATTACAATGCAAGCAGAGGTATTAACGGCGACAATGTCCCGCGTCACCTCATCGACGGTGCTGGTATCGAAGTAGTTAGTCTTGGGGTCGTAATCCGTTGGTGTTGCAATGATGACATAATCTGCGCCACGATAGACTTCTTTGTCCGTTGTGGCAGTTAACTGCAACTTATTGCTCACCAAGTGTTGCTCAATAAGCTCATCGGCGATGGGCGAGCGCCCGGCATTGACCATTGCCACCCTCTTCGAGGAGACATCCAAAGCCCACACCTGGTTATGTTGTGCCAACAACACCGCATTTGACAAGCCCACATAACCCGTACCAACAACCACTATCTTCATTTTATTCCCCAATGGCTTATGCTGTACGCTAACTTAGCACAGGAGAAAAACGACCGATACAAGACAGAATTCATAAATCGAGTAAGGAGCAAAGATAGGCTGCATATTCATTGCTTCCCATAGATATCGCGTGTTGCCTGAGTTGTTCTGTGGATATCCAATGCTGTCGCAAAGCTATTTCCTCAAGACAAGCAATCTTTACTTGCTGCAATGTTTGAATACTCTGAACAAAACATGCAGCCTGGTGGAGCGACTCTACGGTACCGGTATCAAGCCAAGCAAACCCTCGACCCAAGCACTCAACATCCAGGACGTTTTCCATCAAGTAATGATTGATAAGGTCTACTATTTCGAGCTCGCCTCGCGCAGAAGGTTGCAAGCTCTTGGCAATGTCTGATGCTCTTCCATCTAAAAAATACAAACCTGTCTGCGCCCAATTAGATTTAGGCTTCAAAGGTTTTTCTTCAATCGATAGAGGCTTGCCAGAATCATCAAATGTAATGACCCCAAAGCGCTGAGGATTTTTCACTTGGCAAGCAAAAACAGTTGCGCCTTTATCTCGGGCACGTTTAGTCATTACATTATTTAACTGACCGGTGAACCCTTGGCCGTAAAAGATATTGTCGCCAAGGATTAGGCAACAAGGTTGCTGCTTCAAAAAATCATCGGCCAAAATCAGCGCTTGAGCAATCCCTTGGGGCTCATGCTGAACCAAGTACTCAAGTCTAATCCCATAAGCACTGCCATCACCAAGTAAACGCTCAAATGCGGTCCGATCCTGAGGAGTGGTTATGATGAGAACTTCACGAATACCCGCCAACATAAGAACCGATAAAGGATAATAAATCATCGGCTTATCAAATACGGGCAGTAGCTGCTTGGATATCCCACGAGTAGTAGGAAACAAACGGCTACCTGTACCGCCAGCTAATACAATGCCTTTCATGGCTACCTTTTTATCTGCTGAAACCGTTCCAGCACACTCGTTGCGGTCACAATATTACTGCCCACAACTTTTACGACGATTGACATACCAAGCAACTGTTTTACGTAGACCTGATTCAAAAGACTCATAAGGTTGCCAACCTAATTCAGTTTGAATCTTGTTAGCGTCTATAGCGTAGCGCATATCATGACCAGGCCTATCCGCAACATAACTAATCAACTGCTCATACTGCGTCAAACCTTTGGGCTTGTTAGGGGCAAACTCTTCCAAAAGAGTACAGATAGCCCTCACAACATCAATATTTCGCCTCTCACTCTGCCCCCCTATGTTATAGGTTTCACCTATACGTCCCTGAGTCAAAATACTAACAAGTGCTCGGACATGATCTTCAACATAAAGCCAATCTCTTACTTGCTCCCCTCTTCCATATATTGGCAAAGGATTACCTTCCAGCGCACAGGATATCATCCGTGGAATTAACTTTTCTGAGTGCTGATAAGGGCCATAGTTATTTGAACAATTGCTGATAACTACAGGTAAGCCGTAGGTTTTATACCACGCACGCACCAAATGATCACTGGAAGCTTTGGATGCAGAATATGGGCTACTTGGTGCATATCGATTGTTTTCAGTAAATGGTGAATCTAACAAATCTAGCTCACCATAGACTTCATCTGTGGAAACATGAAGAAAACGAAAGTTAGCCTTTTGAACACCACAAAGACCTTGCCAATAGCTACGAACAGCTTCTAATAAAGTGTAAGTGCCCACTATATTGGTTTGAATGAAAGCAGCAGAGCAGTCGATTGAACGGTCAACATGACTTTCCGCTGCTAGGTGGACAACTACATCTGGTTTATGTTTCTCAAATACTCTATCTAATTCCGCTCGATCACAAACGTCAATCAGCTCAAAAGCGTATCTTTTATCTTTCTCTACGCGAACAAGAGACTCGAGACTGCCTGCATAAGTTAACTTATCAACATTAATCACACTATCTTGAGTATTGTTGATAAGATGACGAATAACAGCCGAGCCAATAAATCCGGCTCCACCTGTGACTAAAACCTTCATTTTTCACTACCAATATTGATGAGTTTAGCTATGCTATATGACTATTTCTGAGTGGTATATTCCAAGAATATTTCATTACACTTCGCTGAATCTCACCTGCTGAAAACGAAAATGCCCACTGTAGTAAAAAGTGGGCATTCACTTGAAGTAAAAGTAAAGTCTATTGTGCTAGCAAATTCAATAGTTGCTGACGAAACTCTTTACCCAGCTTTTCATTACGCAGGCCATACTCAACAAAAGCCGTCATATAACCAAGTTTGTCGCCACAATCATGAGACTTACCTGTCATATTGAAGGCTTCGACGGTGTCTGATTCAATCAACATGTCGATTGCGTCTGTTAATTGGATCTCATCACCTGCACCTGCGGGGGTTTTAGCCAGCAAGTCCCAGATTTTTTCAGACAAAACGTAACGACCAACAACAGCTAAGTTTGATGGTGCTTCATCAACGGCAGGCTTCTCAACCATCGCCTTAATAATTGATGACTCTCCAGGTGCTATGTCTACCCCAGCACAATCAGCAATACCGTACTTGTTCACTTCATCTTGAGGTACTGGAGCCACCATAATTTGGCTAGCTTGAGCCACTTTATAGCGTTTGATCATCGCCGCCAGATTTTCTGAGCTTTGATCGGCACTATACTCATCCAAAATCACATCAGGTAACACAACCGCAAAAGGACTGTTGCCTATACAAGGTTTTGCGCAAAGCACCGCATGACCAAGCCCCTTAGCCTCACCCTGACGAACATGCATAATAGTCACGTCTTTAGGGCAAATTGATTGCACCTCATCTAGCAACTGACGCTTTACTCGCTTCTCAAGCGTCGACTCAAGCTCATATGAGGTGTCAAAATGGTTTTCGATCGCATTTTTACTGGCATGAGTCACCAGCACAATCTCTTTCACACCGGCTGCTACACATTCATTAACTATGTATTGAATAAGTGGTTTATCAACAAGCGGCAACATCTCTTTCGGGATAGCCTTAGTCGCAGGAAGCATACGGGTACCAAGACCCGCTACGGGAATAACAACTTTCATAAACAATCCGATAATATAAAACGCACAAAAAAAATCCTCATGAGAGGATTTTTCCCCAATAACTCAATAAGCTAAGCTTTACGAAGCCAGGTTAATATTTGCCAAATGTGTGCTAATGCCCAATTATAGGCCACAAAAATCGCGACAAAACCCAAAAACATGATCCATTCAGGCACATGCATCCATTCTCCGGAAATACCTAGTGCAGCTAGGGAAGCTGCGATTAAGTGGTTCGCAGCTCCCAATATGACACCCCAAACCGTCCTTTATCGACGTCCTGTGGCTCAATTTTCCAATTTTCAGCCCAAAATCGTCTCTTCGGGGCTGATTTTGGCCCTATTTCAGGCCAATTTCCTCATTTCAGGTAGATCTCGCCTGTGCCCGTATCAATTGGTCAACTCGAACCAGGTTCGCTAGGGTGAATAACATCGCCAGTTGACTGTCGTTTTTAGCCAGCCCCTTGTACCTGGCTTTGACGAAACCAAACTGACATTTTACTATCCGAAATGGATGCTCAACCTTCGCTCGGATACTCGCTTTCAGGTATTCGTAACGGATGGCCAGCTTGTTCTTGCGCGGGTGTTGCTTCAATGCATTCACTTTGCCGGGACGCTCGGCGATAAGCCAGTCTGCGCTGACATCGCTGAGCTCATCGCGCTTTTCGGCCCCCTGATAACCGGCATCGGCTGAGATAAATTCTTCATCGCCATGCAGTAACTTGCCAACCTGATTGAGGTCGTGCTCGTTAGCCGCCGTGGTCACCAGACTGTGGGTCAGGCCACTTTTGGCGTCCACGCCAATGTGCGCTTTCATGCCGAAGTACCACTGGTTACCTTTCTTGGTCTGGTGCATGTCTTCATCACGGCTGTTGTGTTTGTTTTTGGTAGAGCTGGGGGCTTGAATGATGGTGGCATCCACCAAGGTGCCCTGGGTCATTAGAACGCCACACTCTGCTAGCCAGTGATTAACGGTACTGAAGATTTTGCGGGCCAGTTCATGCTGCTCCAGCAAATGCCGGAAATTCATGATGGTAGTGCGGTCTGGAATGGCTTTATCCAGTGACAGGCGAGCAAATTGGCGCATGGAGGCGATTTCATAGAGGGCATCTTCCATGGCCTCATCGCTCAGGTTGTACCATTGCTGCATGCAGTGAATACGCAGCATGGTTTCCAGCGGATAGGGCCTGCGACCATTACCGGCCTTGGGATACACAGGCTCGATAACGCCAAGTAATTTGTCCCAGGGAAGCAAGTTATCCATTCTGCCAAGGAAGATTTCTTTGCGGGTCTGGCGGCGTTTACTGGAAAACTCACTGTCGGCAAAAGTCAGTTGCTGGCTCATCCGGTTACTCATTCAGGGTTCAGGTTACAACACGATGATCTCATATCTCGGACTTATTCGCACCTTCCCTAGGGAAGCTGCGATTAAGTGGTCCGCAGCTCCCGATATGACGCCCCAAACCGTCCTTTATCGACGTCCTGTGGCTCAATTTTCCAATTTTCAGCCCAAAATCGTCTCTTCGTGGCTGATTTTGGCCCTGTTTCAGGCCAATTTCCTCATTTCAGGTAGATCTCGCCTGTGCCCGTATCAATTGGTCAACTCGAACCAGGTTCGCCAGGGTGAATAACATCGCCAGTTGACTGTCATTTTTAGCCAGCCCCTTGTACCTGGCTTTGACGAAACCAAACTGACATTTTACTATCCGAAATGGATGCTCAACCTTCGCTCGGATACTCGCTTTCAGGTATTCGTAACGGATGGCCAGCTTGTTCTTGCGCGGGTGTTGCTTCAATGCATTCACTTTGCCGGGACGCTTGGCGATAAGCCAGTCTGCGCTGACATCGCTGAGCTCATCGCGCTTTTCGGCCCCCTGATAACCAGCATCGGCTGAGATAAATTCTTCATCGCCATGCAGTAACTTGCCAACCTGATTGAGGTCGTGCTCGTTAGCCGCCGTGGTCACCAGACTGTGGGTCAGGCCACTTTTGGCGTCCACGCCAATGTGCGCTTTCATGCCGAAGTACCACTGGTTACCTTTCTTGGTCTGGTGCATGTCTTCATCACGGCTATTGTGTTTGTTTTTGGTAGAGCTGGGGGCTTGAATGATGGTGGCATCCACCAAGGTGCCCTGGGTCATTAGAACGCCACACTCTGCTAGCCAGTGATTAACGGTACTGAAGATTTTGCGGGCCAGTTCATGCTGCTCCAGCAAATGCCGGAAATTCATGATGGTAGTGCGGTCTGGAATGGCTTTATCCAGTGACAGGCGAGCAAATTGGCGCATGGAGGCGATTTCATAGAGGGCATCTTCCATGGCCTCATCGCTCAGGTTGTACCATTGCTGCATGCAGTGAATACGCAGCATGGTTTCCAGCGGATAGGGCCTGCGACCATTACCGGCCTTGGGATACACAGGCTCGATAACGCCAAGTAATTTGTCCCAGGGAAGCAAGTCATCCATTCTGCCAAGGAAAACTTCTTTGCGGGTCTGGCGGCGTTTACTGGAAAAACTCACTGTCGGCAAAAGTCAGTTGCTGGCTCATCCGGTTACTCATTCTGGGTTCAGGTTACAACACGATGATCTCACATCTCGGACTTATTCGCACCTTCCCTAACTTCATCGCAAAATCAGGGGTAATTGGGAATTCTCCCACTTTGCCACGCACACCATCAGTACCAAAATACTTCCTAGACATACAAAATCCTTAAAAACAAAAAAGCCGAATACAATTTCGGCTTTTTAAATCGTTTTACGTAATTAGATATAAAAAAATCAATCACTACCAAACAAATCACGGGTATATACTTTATCAGCAACATCAGCGAGTTCATTAGCCATACGATTAGATACAATCACATCCGCTTTCGCTTTAAATTCTGCAAGATCAGTTATAACCCTAGAGTGGAAAAACTCAGGCTCATTTAAAACGGGTTCATAGATGACAACTTCAATCCCCTTTGCCTTAATACGCTTCATTATGCCTTGAATACTCGAAGCCCTAAAGTTATCGGAACCAGCCTTCATGATCAGTCGAAAAATGCCGACAACTTTAGGATTACGACTTAAAATAGAATCCGCGATAAAATCTTTACGAGTGGTGTTTGACTCAACAATCGCTCCAATAATACTGTTAGGTACATCGGCGTAGTTGGCTCTAAGTTGCTTAGTATCTTTAGGCAAGCAATAACCACCATAACCAAAGGAGGGATTATTGTAGTGATTACCAATACGAGGATCTAAACACACACCCTCAATTATTTGCCGAGTATCTAACCCATGGGTCTCAGCATAAGTATCAAGCTCATTAAAGTAAGCAACACGCATTGCAAGATAAGTGTTAGAGAATAACTTAACCGCTTCAGCTTCAGTCGAATCAGTAAATAACACTTGAATATCTTTTTTAACCGCACCCTGAACTAATAAATCTGCAAAGACCTTGGCGCGTTTACTGCGCTCACCGACAATAATTCGTGATGGATGCAAGTTATCATAAAGCGCTTTACCCTCACGCAAAAACTCAGGCGAAAATAGTATATTATCACAATTATATTTTTCTTTAATCTTGACAGTAAAACCGACTGGTACTGTAGATTTAATCACCATTACCGCATGGTGATTAATCGCTAACACATCTTGGATCACTGCCTCTACTGAGGATGTATTAAAGTAGTTCGTTTTTGGATCATAATCAGTCGGAGTTGCAATAATTACAAATTCAGCATTTTTATAAGCGAATACCTTATCAAGAGTCGCCGTAAAGTTAAGTGATTTATTAGCTAAAAAATCACTAATTTCGGAGTCAACAATTGGCGAACAACCATTATTTAAAAAATTAATTTTTTCTTCAGAAATATCAAATGCAATAACATTATTATTCTGTGCAAGTAACATTGCATTTGCCAAACCAACATATCCAGTACCAGCGATAGAAATATTCATTTACTCAACTCATCAAATAGTAAAAAAGAAATCTAGCTTTTTCCCTAAAACTAACTCTACAAAAAAATAATTTAAAAGCCTTACGGAAATTGAATTTAACAAGCAATGACAGAACCAAAGTGTAAAAAACAATATAACGACGAATTAAAATGGCCTGACGAATGCTCAATTGTTCACCTACACCATCATGTAAATAACCATTATAAGTTTTCAACTTACCGTTCATAAGTTTAAAATAACTATCTTTAGAACGCATTGACATATTATTGGACAAACCAACGCCAAGTCTATAGAAAACCAATTCATTACAAATATAAGAAATACGGCCTAACATCAATGCCCGTAAAGTTAATACCTTATCTTCACTTGGCAAACCTTGATATAAACTACCAAATGAATCAAAAACTCTTCTATGATAAGCAGCACTACATCCTAAAACACCAAGGTCACCTCTCAAAAATGAATCAACAGTCATTTCTCCATTTCTTTGGTGATACCTAAATCCACTCGACTCCTTAGCTAAAACATGACCTTCAGAGTTCATATCAAAGGTATTTGAATAAACGCAAAATGTATCTACATTATGATTAAAACACTCAAGCACAATTGACACACGATCTGAATGTGAAATATCATCCCCCCCCATTAAGAAAATGAAATCACCTTGAGCCAATCTAAAGCCGTTATTAAGATTATTAACAACACCAGAATTAACACTTGTTCTAGTGTATTTAAAATTATAAATAGATGCCATTTTACAAATTATGTCCCAAGTACCATCGACACTATGGTCATCAGCGACTATCACCTCAAATTTATAAAAAGTATTTTGATTTAAAGCAGATAAAATTGCCTTTTCTATAAAATCCTTTTGATTGTAAGACAGTATAATGAAACTTGCTACATAATTACCATTACTCATCATAAGCTACTTGACCACAAACAAATTATAAAATTAAGAAACCATTGACTTACATATTTTAGATTGATTTCTGACTAGATATAGTGTCTCGCTGCCTTAGCAGGCTAACTAAATAAATCGGCAACACACCAAAAATAAGAACGTACAAAATAAACTTCATACTAATGACTTGATAAAAAGAGCGAGATATAGGGATAATGGATGCTGTGTAAATAGCAAGAGGAAAATAAAGCAAATAATTTTTACAAAGTAAATAATCAAAAATAAGCAAAAAAAGTAAAAATACAAATGAAATAATAAATGGAGACAAGATTAGCCCAAACCAACCCATCGAATACCATGCTTCTCCCATGAAGTATGTATTCACATTTACAATATTTGAATTCCCAGCATAAAAATCCATAAATTTAATAACTAACTTATCAGCAGGTTTAAAGGCGTCATCACTAAGCCAAGAAAATACATCATAATAATTCACATTTAAATAGTCATAAATATAGTACATCCCCTGATTCTGCCCAATTAAAACACGATCGATAACAGACAGAAAAACATTAAAATTAAAACTCTCATCACTTGAAGATAAATAACTAATTAAAACCACTAAAAATGAAATTAATAAAGTAAAATAAAAAAAATACCTCACTTTATTATCAATCACAATGGTAACAAAAAATAAGCAAGAAACAATAATAATAACAGGGGCTTTTTGGGCATCAAAAACCAAATTAGAACAAGCCAGAACAAAGAATAACAAAAAATAAATCAAGTAAACTTTTTTATCAAAGATCTTATATAATATAAAAGTATATATTACAGAATAAAACCCTAGTATTTCTACTACTTTAGATAAATATTTAACATCTACTGAAACAACGCCTGTTTGAATTAAATATCTAGACTCAGCAGCCTTTAATGGGTCACCGGAAAGAAGAAAAAAAAGGGGTGATTTTGAATAAAAAAAATAATATTTATAAGAAATATAACAAAATATAAAAAACAAGATATAGCTCAACTGTTTAGTTGTTAAGACGCTTTTGCTTGCAAAAAAAAGTTCACGAACGCTACAATAGCGAGTGCAATTATTTTTTTTAGTTATTTCAAAGTAAAGAATAAAGAATAAAATAAGAACAAAAACAGAATAAGTGATTGCCAACATAAAAATAGCTATTGACTCGTAACTTACATCATTCAATCTAGGGAAAAAATCCTTCATAAAGAAGGCGATATAAATACCTAAATAAGTCAACAACAATAGCTGTAAAACAAAAAATGGTTGTGTGTATGAATACCAACCAGTAAATATTCTTAACTTTTTTCGATAACATCTATAAATTACAAGCGTGGAAAAAGTAAAAACAATACTCAAAAAAAGAAAAATCAAAGATATAGAATCAAACATAATTCAATCCACCATTGACTTTAATTTCTTAATTACTGCATTTGATGAAAACTCGGTATTGATGACGTCAACTATTTTTTCGTAAACATTTACATTTAGTGAATAAGTAGATAGATTAGAAAGTATAACTGATAATTCTTCGATTGATTTACTACGTGAAATAGATGGATCACTAAAGGCATAAGAATTAACAAAAGAAAAGTATTGAGACATTAACTCTTTTGGACCAAAATTACACTCAGAATAAACAATACTACACCCAGATAAAAGCCCTTCTAAAATAACCATTCCGAACCCCTCTGCGTAAGAAGGTACAACAAGGTAATCAGCGTTAAGCATGAATGACTTTACATTATTTACTTTACCAACGAAGTTAACCTGTTCAACTAAACCTTCATTACATACATATTGTTCATATACGGTACGCATTGGACCATCGCCAACAATAGTTAATGTAATATTTTTATTGCTAACACATCTTTTTAATGATTCAAGTAATACATCACATCCCTTAACTGGAGTTAATCTTCCAACGAATAATAAAGATACACTGTTGTTTGAGGGAAAACACAACCTAGCATTCTTTTGTCTAATTGTTATGACATCCTCATATTGGAGCGTATCAATAAAATTATATAAAATCGATATATTTCTTATTTTATACAAAGATTTCAGTTCATTTGCGATCCCATTAGATACAGTAATAACTTTTAAGTTTAGAATAGAACTAATTTTATACAACAGATATATAATGCATTGTTTCGTATATGTTCTATTCCCAAACCCTGACCTAGGTGCAGTATGAACGGTTAAATATAAGTTTCTCACTCCAGTTAACACATGTGAAATTAGATTAAAAAAATTAGCTCTCTCCATATAGCTAATGAATACGCCATTATGCTTATTCCGATAGCAAAATTTCAAATATTTAAAAAAACCAGAGAACCCAATAAATTTATTCAATACTATTCCAGGATGCAGTGAGTATTCAACTTTATTAGTAAAGACCAGTAATTGGACTTCCTCACCAGAGGCTTTCATCTCATTGCAAGTCTTCACACAAACAGATTCAGCTCCACCAATTGTTAATGTCGGTATAATAAAAAAATATGTCATTCTCGATAGCTCGATAAATTAAATTTAGTTAGAGAACTTTCTAACATTTTTCAAAACAAAAAAAAGATAAACTAAATAACTTAAAAGATACGCATAACTAGCTCCAACTATACCGAGCTTTGAAACAAAAAAAAACGTGGTTATAACAAAAGAAATTGAAAAAAATATTTCTGACATAATATACCATTTTGTCGCACCACGGGATAACATAGGATATGCATACAACCAACTAACTATTTTTATTACATCACCAGATAACTGAATAGCAAATAAGTCTCGCGCAGCTCTAAATTCTTCGGTAAATAATATTGTAATAGCTACATCACGTAGTAAATATACAGTTAAAGACATTAATATCACACTAGGTATAATGACTTTAGCTGTATGATTTATCTCTTTAATGATAGCATCGATACCAACTAACGATGCTAATCGAGGCAAATAGTAGGTCCCTAACGCCATAGTTATCACCCCTAAATACACTTCAGAGATTTTATATACCGCTTGCCATTGCCCAGTTGCTTCCCACCCCACTTGTTCAATTAAAATATTGCGCACTAAAATAAGTGAAATTGGTAAAGTTAAAGCAGAGGTAATCGCCATTAACATATAACCACCAATTGATTTACGCGCGCTTGCGTCAGTATTCCCCCACCAGTAACGTAATTTAAACCAAGGTTGCCTTAGGTTAGCAACTAACATCACCAAACCTATTAACGCAGATTGAATCGCAGCGGCTAAAAGAGCACCTCGTATATTGTAAAAAGTAATCATGGCTAACATCACACCACCAGATATTAGCGCGGATAGCATACCTAACCCAACATAACGACGGTATAACTGCTGACCATTAATCACTGAATTACACAAGGTGCCAAGTGCTGATAATGGTAACACGCATACTGTCGACATAACGATCCAAGCAAGTTTTGTATCCTGAAATAGCCATAAAGCAATATGGTCAGCTAATAGCAAGCCAGTTGGGATTGCGATTGAAGAAATAACAAGTACCCATTGTAGCGAAGCACGCCACCATGGCGTACAAGCCGTAAACCCTTGTTCCTTATTTTCAGCAGTGTACCGGACAATACCACTCCCCACTGGTGCATTAATAATTCCGTTTAAACTGCCCACCATACTTTGCACTTGACCAAGCATGGCCAAACCTGTAGGACCAGTATAAATAGCCACCACTTTAGCGATGACAAAACCCATCGCCATTTTTAGCAGGGTTAGTAGCCCTGTCATGGCGGTGACTTTGAGTAATCGTTTCATGCAACAAACTCATTCATCGCTGAAATGACTTTAGCTATGTTTTCATCGTTCATGGTTGGGTCAAGCGGAATAGAAAGTACTTGCTGATGAATTAACTCAGTTAGTGGCAACTGCAAATCAGAATAATGACTATAGGCATGCTGTTTATGGGGGGGAATTGGATAATGAATTAGCGTTTGAATGCCATTCTTAGCTAAATATGCTTGCAGCGCTTCACGCTGCTCACAACGGATGACAAATAAATGCCAAACATGTGCGAGTTCTTCATTCACTTGCGGCAGTGTAATTAGCGAGTTGCAGATATGAGCACGGTAAGTTTGAGCAATATGCTGACGACGAGAGGTTTCGGCCTCTAAATGGCGCAACTTAACTCGTAACATTGCTGCTTGAATTTCATCAAGACGGCTATTAACCCCTTGATACAGGTTTTCATACTTTTTATGCGAACCATAATTCCTTAAGGCTTTAAGAGTTTGCGCTAACTCATCATCATTTGTGGTTATTGCACCTGCATCACCGAGTGCCCCCAAATTTTTACCGGGATAAAAGCTAAATCCTGCAGCATCTCCCCAGTTCCCAGCCCGTTTACCTTTAATTTCAGCTCCATGAGATTGCGCACAATCTTCCAACACTAGTAGGTTATGTGCATTGGCAATTGCCATAATTTCTGGCATCGGCGACAGCTGCCCATAAAGATGGACAGGTAAAATCGCCTTAGTCTTGGGAGTAATGGCCGCGGCTAGTGTTTCGGGGTCAAGATTAAAGCTACCTGGGTTTGGCTCTACCAATACCGGCACCAGATCATTTTCGGTGATTGCCAACACGGAAGCGATATAGGTATTTGCCTGGACAATCACCTCATCACCAGCTCGTAATTTACCAAGTTCCTTCCACGCACGGAGGGTTAGGATTAACGCATCAAGCCCATTGGCGACCCCAATAGCATGCTTAGTACCGCAGTAAACTGCAAACTCTTTTTCAAACTCGATCAGCTCATTACCCATGATATACCAGCCTGAATCAATGACTCGCGCACAGGCATCTTTTAAATCTTGCTGGTATTGGTTGTTAATAGATTTTAAATCAAGGAAGTTGATCATATTACTGCTCTATATATTTAATAATTTTGGCTGGATTACCGACTACCACAGCATAAGCGGGTACATCTTTAGTCACCACAGCACCCGCACCAACCATGGCATGCTTGCCAATAGTTATGCCGGGTAACAAAGTGGCATTGGCACCAATAGAGGCATGGTCTTCGATTGTTATTCTAGAAAATGTATCAGGGTAAACTTTAGAACGGGGCATTTTATCATTGGTAAAGGTCGCGCAAGGGCCTATAAAGACATTATTACCAATGTTTGTACCATCCCAAATATATACGCCTGATTTAACTGTTACGTTATCTCCCAGCACTACATCATTTTCAATCAGGGTATGGGCACAAATATTACAATCGCGACCAATTATGGCCTCTTTTAGCACAACAGCGAACTGCCAAACTCGAGTGCCATCGCCTATTTTTCTGCTCTGTACATCACTTAACGGATGAATAAACATTTAATAAACAGCCTCAATAAATCTTTGATAATCTCTTATATAATCTGACTCATCATATATATCACTTGCCAATACCATCAAAATACAATCATCCGAAAAATCATGCATTTCTCGCCATAAGCAAGAATCAATTAGCAACCCTTTTGTAGGAGTATCAAGAATAGCTTCTTCACGGGTTAATCCATTATCCAAAATGAACTTACAACACCCATTTATTGCAATTGCTACCTGCTTGAGAGTCTTGTGCGCATGTAAGCCTCTCACAGTATCAGCTTTAGTAGCATAAATACAATAAACACGTTTTATATCAAATGGGATATTCCCATTTTCTTCAAATGAAACTAAATCACCTCTTTCATCACCAAGGTTTTTAAACTCAATAAATTTAATTAAGCTCACTTCCTCTCCTTTATGCCAGCAATGAACTAAGATATTGCCCATAGCTATTTTTGGACATTTCACTTGCAACCTTTTGAACTTGCTCATCAGTAAGCCAACTATTTCGCCAAGCTATTTCTTCTAAACAAGCAATTTTGTAACCCTGCCTTTTTTCGATCGTTTCAACAAATGAGGCTGCTTCTAATAGGCTTTCGTAAGTACCAGTATCTAACCAAGCAAATCCACGTCCAAGCTGCTCTACATTTAATTCACCCATTTCGAGAAATGCTTGATTGATACTAGTGATTTCTAACTCCCCTCGCTCGGAAGGTTTTACATTTTTGGCAATATCAATTACTCGATTGTCATAAAAATATAACCCAGTTACCGCGAAATTAGATTTTGGGGTAATAGGTTTCTCTTCTATGCTAATGGCCTTCTGATTTCGATCGAACTCCACCACACCAAAACGCTCAGGATCTTTGACTTGATAACCAAAAACCGTAGCACCTACTTGGCGCTCTGCTGCCCGCTTTAAAATTGGCGAAAAACCTTGTCCCCAAAAAATGTTATCCCCAAGAGCTAAACACACGCTATGGTTACCAATAAACTCTTCACCAATAATAAACGCTTGTGCTAAACCATCCGGGCTTGCTTGAACTGCATATTGCAGATTAATACCAAAGTCGCTACCGTTTCCAAGAAGGCATTGAAATGATGATTGGTCCTCTGGCGTCGTAATAATTAAAATATCCCGAATTCCCGCAAGCATAAGTACAGAAATTGGATAGTAAATCATTGGTTTATCGTAAACAGGCAATAACTGCTTTGATACCCCCTTAGTAATAGGGTACAAACGAGTGCCAGAACCACCTGCGAGGATAATTCCTTTCATATTAAAATTAGTTCCTAAATCGGCCTTAGGTTTAAAGAAAAATCTGAGCTTTAAACAACATAATAAAAGAGATTAAATGCCTAAGCGCTCACGTTGATAGCTGCCATCTTGAACATGCTGGCACCATTCTTGGTTAGTAAGATACCACTCGACGGTTTTACGAAGGCCTGTCTCAAAGGTTTCTTGAGGTTGCCAATTAAGCTCACGGCTTATTTTAGATGCATCAATGGCATAGCGGCGATCATGACCTGGTCTATCAGTAACGTAGGTAATTTGATCTGCATAAGCCGTGGCTTTAGGCACTAACGTATCTAAAATACTGCAAATAGTTTGTACCACTTCAAGATTCTGTTTCTCGTTGTGGCCACCAATATTGTAAGTTTCGCCAATTTTTCCCTCAGTGGCCACTATATATAAGGCACGAGCATGATCTTCAACATATAACCAATCGCGGATCTGCTCTCCTTTACCGTAAATAGGTAATGGCTTACCTTCAAGTGCATTGAGAATTACCAGAGGGATTAACTTTTCAGGGAAGTGAAACGGACCATAGTTGTTGGAACAATTAGTCACAATCGTTGGTAGACCATAGGTTCGCAGCCAAGCGCGCACTAGATGGTCGCTGGAAGCTTTGGAGGCAGAATATGGGCTGCTTGGTGCGTAAGGCGTGGTCTCGGTAAATAAAGGCAACTCCTGATTTACTGCTTGGCAAGCTTGCTCATCAGGATGTGGCAAATCACCATATACTTCATCGGTTGAAATATGGTGGAAACGGAAAGCCGATTTGCGCTCAGCAGCAAGTTGCATCCAGTAATGGCGTGCGGCTTCTAGTAACGTGTACGTACCAACGATATTGGTCTGAATAAAATCAGCAGGTCCAGTGATTGAACGGTCAACATGCGACTCAGCAGCAAGATGCATTACGGCATCAGGTTGGTGCAGTGCAAATACTCGATCTAGCTCTACTCGATCACAAATATCTACTTTTTCGAATGTGTAGCGCGGATTATTAGCAACCCTAGTAAGTGACTCTAAGTTGCCCGCGTAGGTAAGTTTGTCTAGATTAATCACACTGTCATCAGTGTTTTCAATGATATGGCGTACGACTGCAGAACCAATAAAACCTGCACCACCAGTTACTAAAATTTTCATTCAATTACTCTTTCATATTTTACTTTTTAAAAAGCCTTTATAGGCATACAAAATAAAACATTTAATAGTTTTAAAAAAGCTTAAACCAACTACTTCTCGATAAAAAGCCCACTGCCACTTTAATATTTTTAATTTATTTTGTGTCATACCTGTATCTACGCGATATTTAGCTAACACATCTTCGATGCCAAATGCTTTATCAATATCATTTAAAATATTAAGCCACAGCCCCATATCTTGCCTTTTACGAATTAATGGCATATAGCGTTTACCTAACACTTTAGCGTTATATATCGCAGTTAAACAACCTATAACATTGCCTGTCAATAATTCCTGATAATTAACAGTATTAGGTGGGATGACTACTCCACCATCTCCGTTAGCACTAAACTTTTGATACGCACTATATGATAGTAAAGCGTTATTTTTCTCCATAAATTCTATCTGAATAGACAATTTACTCGATAACCAAAGATCGTCAGAATCTAAAAAAGCAATATAATCACCCGTCGAATTTATAATACTATTGTTGCGTGAAGCACCTGCGCCAGAGTTATTCTCTAATTCAAATATTTTTATTCTTTTATCTTTTTCACAATATCTACGTACGATGTCTCTAGTATCATCGACAGATACATCATCAGTAATTAGCAACTCCCAATTTTGATAGGTTTGAGCAAGAACTGACTCTATACTTGCACTAATAGTTTTAGCGGAGTTATAGCTTGGCATAATAATCGAAACAAGTGGTTGATACTCCATTTATCGCCCCATACCGAACAAAACAACTTTAACAGTTTTCAGCAGAATTTTAATATCTAATAAGGTGCTATGGTGCTTAATATAATAAATGTCATACTTATGTTTCCAAACTGCATCTTCAACTGAAGCACCATAGGGGTAACTCACTTGCGCTAACCCAGTAACCCCAGGTTTAACCGCATGACGGAAACGATAATAGGGAATTTCTTTTTCGAGTTTGGCGATAAATACTTCGCGTTCTGGCCTCGGTCCAACAATCGACATTTCGCCTTTTAAAATATTAATTATTTGAGGTAATTCATCAATGCGGGTTTTGCGGATAAAATTACCCACTTTTGTTACGCGAGTATCATTTTGAGTTGCCCATTGCGCGCCTGACTTTTCTGCATCACTACGCATTGAACGGAATTTAATGACTTCAAATTCATCATTATATTGTCCTGTGCGACGCTGTTTATAAAATACAGGACCAGGGCTTTCTAATTTTATCGCCAAAGCGGTAATAAGCCCTACTGGAATTGCCACGGTACAAAGCAAAAATGCTGCTAATAAATCAATAACTCGTTTTGCTAACTGGGTACGTTTGGTTGATAAAATCGAGAATGCTTTTTGATGTAAAAAATAACCGCTATGAAGTAAACGAACCTCAGTATAACCTAGCCGTTCATCTAGATAACTTACTAACGGCTCCACCCAAGCACCCAACTCAGTTGCTTTAACCAAAAATTGCCGTTGCTCTTTGGATAAACGAGCACTTTCAAAGTGACAAATAACTTTACAGCTTAAATCAGTAATGCTGTAGTCATTAACGATCATATCGAATGAGTAATCATCAATAATCTCACCTATCTCCAACTCCCTATCTTTAGGGCAATAGACATAAATTACCTCCTGAGTGAGTACCTGTCGTTTTGACTTAAAACGTTTAGTTACCGTTTTAATTGGTTGAAACTCATCGGCTTCTACTATTTCATTGACTCGTAAATTCATACAAAGACCTAATTTGTTAACCATTAGGATGGCCTATGGCATGCAGAGCACCGCTACATGACTTTAAAATTAAATGCAGAAACTCTACGTTTATATTCTATACACTCTGTTTACGAGCAAAGTGCCTTATTAAAACAAACATAACACCTAACATGCCGCCAAGCATTGTGCCTAGTACGCATATTAATGCACGTTTAGGTTTAGCCTTTTCTTCGGGTGCTAAGGCGGGGTCGATGGTCTTAAACACATATTCATCACGCACCTCGGCAAACATAATGGTTTTAGCTTGTTCTTCCACTAACTTATAAAGAATCGCTTTAATATCGGCGACATTGGTGAGTTCAATCTGCTTATTTAAAAACTGCGTACTGCGCTCTTCCTTCTGTACATCCCAGTGTTTCATCACCCGATTGATGTCCTCCACCTGCTAGGTTAACCACTGTTACTGCTTGGTGGGAGTTCTAATTCGAAATCTCCACTTTTTCCATCTCAGCCTTCCAACCAATGCTGAGACACATTTCATCCATTTTGAGACAGTAGCTCTTATTTCTAAGTAAGCGCCATCCCTTGTAAAACCTAGGTTTTACTGTTTTTCAGCTGTTTTTCTGAAAACAGTCCCAATAGGCCCATAATTTCTTTTTTTAACTTTCTTTTCTAACAAAATGTCTGATAAGGACGATCATTATCGCTAACATACCGCCTAACATGGTACCTAGCACACAAATTAATGCACGCTTTGGCTTAGCCTTTTCTTCGGGGACAAAGGCTGGGTCGATTGTTTTAAACACATATTCATCCCGCACCTCGGCAAACATGATAGTTTTAGCCTGTTCTTCTACCAGTTTGTATAGAATGGTTCGAATGTCGGCGACATTAGTGAGTTCAATCTGTTTATTTAAAAAATCCGTGCTTCGGTTAGCCTCTGCAACATCCCGCTCTTTCATGGTTAGGTTGATGTCTGCAACTAACCAATCTACCCATTGCTTGGCAACAAAAGGAGATTTATGCTCTATCGTGATTTTAACCATCCCTGTATCTTTATCTTTATTAACAGAAAAAATTTCTAAAAACTCTTTATGAGCCTCCTGTAAAGAAGGTTTGGGCTGAAATGGCGGCTTTACGTCACGTACCCAAGTCTTGCTATCTTGCTCATAAATATCCCGGTCAAATGAAAAACTATTGTCAGCCATGTGCCACTTATCGACCGCCATTAGCTCAGGCAGTATTTGGTGTTTTTCAATAAAATCACCAATAAATTGCCTTGATTTGAGTACTTCAATCGCCAGTTGCGTCTTATCAGTGCCACCGTTGCCGCCTAAGTTGATCCCCGCCATACTGGCAAGGCCACCAAACTGGGAAGCAAGTCCCGCAAGCCCTCCTGCGCCCTGCTCTTCCGACGCCGGGGCCAATAATGCCTCCGATTTATAGATATTCGGTAGCATTAGCGCGATAACCACAGAAGCAACGGCAAATACCAGAGTGACACCGGCAATTAACCATTTCCCTTGCCAGATTACTGAAAAGAGCTCACGGAGATCTATTTCGTCATCTCTCATCGTATTCACAGCGAACTGTGCATCCGGATGCTGTTGAGGAGTAATTTGTGAAGTCATATTTATGTCTATTTTTTATACTGCATTGATTTTGTTCTAGAGCCTGAAACCATGGCTCTAGAACAAGTTTGTTATTAAGAATTACAACCCAGAGATTGTCGCAACAGCCACAGCCGTGTTGTAAATGATCTGGGTGACTTGACTCCAGAGCGTCAAGTTATCCTTATACTCTGTGTCCAGCGGAACTATGATGGTATCTCCTGGCTGCAGATTATCTTCACTGCTAAACCACATGGAACGTTTGGGCATCATCACAGAACCATCTGCTTTAATCACATAAGTTCTGTCTTCATCTGCACGCTTACGGGCTCCGCCGGACATATTCAGATACTGGTCTAACGTGAGACCTTCCTTATACCTGTGGGTCGATGCATGTTGAACTTCTCCCATAACAGCTATGGTCTGTTTGGTTGAAGGCACGTAGAGGATATCTTGATCTTCGAGCTGAAGGTCGGCTTGGGTAATGCCCACGGAGATAGCAGGTAAGTCAACAACCAGTCGGCCAACAGCTTTAATGCCTTCAAGATCTTTAAGCATCAACTGAGCATCTGCATAGTTGACCACATTGCCATCTTTGGAAACGCCTCGAGTGGCAATATCACGCCGAAGTTGATCGGCCAGTTTTTTAATTTCCATCTGCTCTTGTTTGCGAACAGACTCACGCACAAACACGGCAGATGGAAGATAGGCGTATTCGGTAAAGCCGCCAGCTCGTTGAATAACATCCTGCAGTGTTTCGCCGCGGCGGATGTTGTATACGCCAGGGAACTTCACTTCACCGCGTATTTCAACAGTTTGATGTTCCTGCCAATCAGGCGTAGTCATCACTGTCAAAATATCCCGCCCTTCAAGAGCCAAATCAGCTGCTTTGTTACCTTGTAGAGCCGAAGTCAGATCTACAGTCTTATGCACTATTGATGAACCAGTAGCATCTGTAATGGTGCGGGTTAACTCAGCTCTTGCTGTGTAGGCACCTTCCTTTAGGCCGCCAGCGGCTTCAATCAAAGAACTGACTGAAGCATTGACACTTAAAGGATACATACCTTCGTGGCGTACCTGGCCACTGACAGCGACTATTTTAACGCTGCTGCCTGCGCGAGCCTGGGCGTTAAGTTTGCTGATAACCGGATACAAAAGCTCGCTGCGGTTCATCATATAGCTGTACTTGACCAGATCTCTATCATCAAAAAGATTGGTAAGCATCTTGCTCACTTCTGCGGTAACAGCTTCCTGTTCAGCTTTCTGCGCTTCATCCAGCTCATAACTCGAACCATCGTTGACAACTATGCCAGCAAGTTCAGTACGCTTGTTAAGGCGCTTGTTTTGCAAATCGTTAAAACCCGCCTTGAACAGATCTGAACCCAGTAACGAATCGCCGGTAAGGGAAGTGACCTTAGCAACTCTTTCTTTAACCAGCTTGTTCAGCTCATATCTGTTGATGCTGTCATCGCTAAAGTTAAATATGATCAACTTATCTCTTGGCTGTAGTGCCAGGTTCTCACCGGCGTCCTGATGCACTATTGCTTTGCCAGGTGCGAATTGATAGACCTCAATATTGCCATAATCATCTACTTCACGAAGCAGGATGGCGTAATCTAGATCTGCTGAAATTTGTAAATCGGACCAAATAGACTTGAGGATGTCATTGACTTTTAAGCCTTCATGCCATTGATATTTCCCTGGCCGAACCACAGCACCAACCAAGGTAATTGCATTATCATATTGGCCCGAGGTGCCTTTAACTCGAATAACATCACCGGCCTTGGCAAGCGTTTTTTGCCCTTTAGCAGACGTCAAATCAATCGTGAGCAGCGACTTAAGCCCCTGGTCATTGTAACGCTCAACCACACTGCCTTTAGGATAAGAACCCGGTTTAGCCCCGGCAGCCATATTAACGACATCACCAAGGGTTTCTCCCCCTTTGAGCTCATAAATTGCCGGACGGCGAACTTCACCGGCCACGCTGACCAGGCCACCTACTGGAGGAATGAAAACCACATCACCAGATTGCAGACGCATATCGCCGGAGGCATCGCCGCGCATCAATAAATCATAAAGGTCAAGAGTACCAATCAGCTTACCACCACGCTTGAGTTGCACTTTACGTAATGAACCAATTTCGTTGACGCCGCCGGAGACAAACAGCGCCTGTGTCATGGTTGACAGACTGGATACAGTATAAGAGCCTGGTTTATAGGCATCACCGGCCACAAAGATACGGATAGAACGCAACTCTCCCATGGTGATATTGGACTCAATGCCTATCATCTGATGCTTGATGCGCTTTTGCAGCGTGTCTTTGGTTTCCGCAAAGCTCAAACCCGCCACACTAATTGGGCCAAGCTCAGGGAATTGCACTGTACCATCACGGTTAACAGTAAGAGTAAACTCCCGATTATCTTTACCGAAGAGTTGTACATTCAGAGTGTCTCCAGGCCCCATAAGGTATTCACTGGGAACAGGTACATCTGAAACGGGAGCAAAAGTGCTAGGCTCACCTTCAAACAGGGAATAGCCAAATCGTTCTAGCTCTGCCTTGTCTGCCGCAGCGGTAAAATCCAAGCTGTGCTTATCTTGACCGCGGCGATTATTCAGCTCTCGCCCTTGGCCATTTTGATATTGCCAATTTTCTTGATCATTACCTTGAAAATTCTGCTGTCCTCTGGGGTAAACCAACTGTGGGTTTTCCAGTTTCTGACTGCCGCTGTTACTGCTACCTCTAAGCATGGCGGGGTCAATACCATACTGTTTGGCTAACCTTTCCTGCTCAGCACGAGGCAAATTTTTGAATTGTTCAATCATCTGAGGAGATGGCGTAATTGCCTGAGCTTGCGAGCCAAGCAAAGCCAGTGCTCCTATACTCGCTATGATGAGTTTTTTGGTTTTCTGTAACACCAGTTGTCTCCGTAATGGTGAGTAACACTAAAAATCAAATGAACCTTGCTACAACAATAAAAACCGGTTCGGGTGTAGTAGCTCCCCCAAACAGGCCTTCATCTCAGGTCAATGTTCCCCAAAAGTGGATTCTGTATATCAAGCATTGGTAATTAGATAGGACCTGTTGCCATCTGGAGAGTATGGAAATTGTCCATATTGATAGCTTTCAGGCACACAACCGTTCCGCGTAGCGCCCAGACGGCTTCGGCGTTCACTAAGAATATGAAACTATTCATATTCTTGTCTTTCAGACACGCTACCGATCCGCGTGGCGCCCAGAGGGCTTCGGCGTTCACTAAGAATATGAAATTATTCATATTCTTGTCTTTCAGACACGCTACCGATCCGCGTGGCGCCCAGAGGGCTTCGGCGTTCACTAAGAATATGAAATTATTCATATTCTTGTCTTTCAGACACGCTACCGATCCGCGTGGCGCCCAGAGGGCTTCGGCGTTCACTAAGAATATGAAATTATTCATATTCTTGTCTTTCAGACACGCTACCGATCCGCGTGGCGCCCAGAGGGCTTCGGCGTTCACTAAGAATATGAAATTATTCATATTCTTGTCTTTCAGACACGCTACCGCCCATGGATTTCGGCCTCCAAACTGCCCTTTGCAATGCAAAAATTTATATTTTTTAGTAAGTTAGGAATGCCATTTAAATAAAATAACATTCCTACCCTGTACCGGCTCTTACTTTAACCGGGGATTATACCCCACACCAAGGTGTGACACAGATCGAAAAACGCTCAACTCTCAGAGCATTGATTATTTATTCAATTTGTATTCTAAAACAGCGATGGCTTGCGCAACCAGAATCCATAACAAATTGATTTCCATACAAAACGAAATACGGTTTCAAGATTAACAAACGTTGGATTTGTGTAACAATGGCAAATGTCTCACATACCAGATGGCTGATTACGCACATACGGCTCTGATTGCACTTTGTTCAACGGTGATGCTCTTATGCTGGCCAAGGAAGGTGAATAATACCTTGCAGCGGGTATCACCACACTTCTCTGCAAAAATTCCGTCAAAGTCTGCGAATGGCCCTTCGGTGAACTGTATTTTATCACCAGACTGCAGGGGCTTTTCTGTGATCAAAGGCGTAGCCAATTCACGTTGTTTAAGCTGAATGATCAGTTGTTCATCTATTGGCAGTAGTTTCTCGCGGCAGTTGACTAAATCAGCAACACCACGAGTAGATCTGAGCTGACGAACACTGGTCTGCTCAGGATCAAACTTGATGAATATATAGTTGGGGAACAGAGGTTGCTTACGAACGACAGTCTTGTTTTTCTCTTTTTTTTCGCTCCGCACCATCGGCAAATAAGTCTCCAGCTCTTGGAGCGTTAGATTCTGTTGTGCCCTCACTTCGCTGCGAGGTTTACAGTACAAAAGGTACCAGGCCTTCATGGTGTTCTCACTACTTGGTTTCTGTCGGGTGACGTCCTATCACAGCGGGCAATCATATCAGACATGAGTTTGCGATTGAAAGCGAATTTCAGACCACGCCTTCACCCCACTTTAGTCTAATTGAAATTGCGAACTATTCCAGCACAACTCCGACCACTACCAGCCTAACAATTGTTCACAAAGCAGCCGCCTCGGGGGGCTAAAATTGACTTTGTTGCTGAATCCAGAGTATATAGGGTGGGCTTTGTTGCTTTTGATGAACAAATTACAATACAGAAAACCAAAGCCTCAATCACAGCGCATTAAAAGATATGCCCATAACACTTTACAAAACAGTGTGATGTTAACGGCAATACAGCTGGGATAAAAACAATCGCTTTCTGTGTCGACTTTTGTCACACGGCCAATTAACAATTTAAGGTGGAAGACTTCATGAGCTTAGCAAAACCCAAGGGGACGATGCTCGGGCATCCCAAGGGATTGTTCCTGCTGTTTACAACAGAGCTTTGGGAACGATTCAGTTATTATGCGATGCGAGCCATTCTGGTTCTGTATCTGGTTGATCAGGCCAACTCTCAAGGTGGTGGACTGGGTTGGACTCAGGCCGATGCACTCTCACTCTATGGTACCTTTACTGCGTTGGTTTACCTTACGCCTCTCATCGGCGGCTGGCTCGCGGACAACTACCTCGGACAACGTAAAGCGATTTATATTGGTGGTGCGCTGATGGCTATAGGCCAGTTTACCCTGGCAACGCCTCACAGCATGACTCCCGGCCTTGAAACCATGGTGTTTTACATAGGTCTTGGCACTCTCATCATAGGTAACGGTCTGTTTAAGCCTAACATTTCAACTATGGTGGGCGATCTGTATGAAGAAGGTGATCATCGTCGCGATGGCGCCTTTACTATCTTCTACATGGGTATCAACTTAGGTGCGGCGCTTTCTGGTTTTGTCGTTGCCTGGGCCTATACCAACTTTGGCCATAAAGAAGTCATCGATGGTGTTGAAACTACCATCAACAACTGGCAAGCAGGTTTCATGTGTGCCGGTATCGGTATGGTATTGTCGCTGATTATTCAATTCCTGTTTGCCCAAAAGTTATTGGGCGACATAGGTACAGTACCTTCTGCCAAGCTTGAACGTGAAAAAGACTTGGCCCGCGGTCAGGTACGTAAAGAACCACTAACTAAAGTCGAACGTGACCGCATTAAAGTGATCATGGTGATGGGTCTGTTTACCATCATCTTCTGGGCGGGTTTTGAACAGGCCGGTGGCTTGATGAACCTATTCACCAATGAGTTTACCGACCGCTTTATCGGTGCCTGGGAAGTGCCGACAACCTACTTCCAGTCGCTGAACGCCATTTTCATCGTGGTTTTTGCCCCGGTTGTTGCTTCTATCTGGATCCGCCTGGGTGATAAAGAGCCTAACTCACCGGTGAAATTTGCCCTTGGTCTGGTTCTGTTGGCTATCGGCTTCCTGTTTATGATTGGTGCCGTACTGGAAATGGGTGGCGACGCCTCAGCCAAGTCCAGCATGTGGTGGCTGGTTGGTGCCTACTTCTTCCACACCATGGGTGAGCTTTGCCTATCCCCTATAGGCCTGTCTATGGTAACCAAACTCGCTCCCCTGCGAATTGTATCTCTGATGATGGGAGCATGGTTCCTGTTTATCGCCATGGCCAACAAGATAGCCGGTGTAGTCGGTTCCTTTATCGGCCACGGCGGCGAGAAAGAAGAACAACTGGCCAACGCCATGTCTATCTTCTCCGGCATTGCCATCACCGCTGCTATTTCCGGTGTGATCCTTTATTTCATGGCTGACAAGCTGGTTGACTGGATGCACGGCGCTGAAAGCAAAATCCATGATCATTCTGAAGAAGAAGCTCTGGAGCAGGAAATGGCTGTAACCGGCGAGCACGAAGCCATTAAACGCTAATTCTGATATATACAAAGAAGGCTGCAAAATCTGCAGCCTTTTTTATTGGAGTTTTTCACAGTTTTAAGTTCAAGCCAATTAGTCGGCATTAAGGCCATTAAAAGGCCAGTTGCAGGAATCCACCTTGAGGTATTTTAGGGTTAAAAGTCAGCCCCAGGAATTTATCTTGCTGAAGCAGCTGTCTGAGCTCTGCCTCACTGGTAACAATGCAGAGCCTTTCACCTGGCATTAAACTCCGGAACTGAGTCGCCGGCTTGCCCCACTCCAATAACCCCAGCTGCAGTGAATCTGCCAACGCCAGAGGTGTAAGACCATCCTGGTTACGAATGTAGCATCTCAGCCCCCTGCCCGCCTGAGCAATAGCCGCGCGATAACTATCAAGCTCAATCGCGATGTAAATCATGTCGCAATAGAGATCCAGCCCCGACTTGACCAAACGATCATTCAAATAGCTGAGCATATTGAAAGGTTCTATCACCACAGAACTGACACCGTTGCGATTCAGTTTCAGCTTTTGATTGACGAAACTACGCATCAACACGCTGGCAAAGGCGGCCCTGTTGTCTTCCGGGTGAAAGTGGGCCATGTACATGATAAGGTGGTTATTCCCAACCATAGCCGAGTCGATGAAGTAAGGGCTTACCTGCTCATGTTTGAACAAGCTATAGTCCAACCTGGCCTTGGGATATTCAATACGGCTTGCGGGGAATAGCTGTTGCTGTACACACCTGGCCGCTTCAGCGTTTTGCTCCAGCAGTGCCAGGTTTTCGTTCAACTCCATAAAGGAGAGCTCTTCCACATCTCGATTAAGAGTATTTTGTTCCTGCTCAGGAGCCGTAAGACACTGATTAATGGCGTGCTCTATGCTGTAGAGATCCGATACGGGTTTAACCAGATAGTCACTGGCACCAATTCGCAGCGCCTCGACAACATCGGCCATAACCTGGTTTCCGGAAATCACAATGGAAGGAATAGCAGGGTTGATACGCGACATGGCTTTAAGCATTTCCAATCCCCCCATTCTGGGCATGGAGAGATCGGCTACAACCACATCATACTTTTGGCTTTTAAAGCTTTGCAATCCTTGTTCACCATCCTCGGCTTCAACAACATTAGCGCCCCTCCCGGTAAGAAAGGCGGCAACGATATTGCGAAAGACGGGATCATCCTCAACCAGCAGTACATTGAGACTGTTCAGCGCCATGGTCAATTCCCCGCAGGTTTCAATCGCCGGTAACGAGTGCCCGTATCAACCACCTGCGGGTAAGCAAACAGATGGTGGGTTACTCCAGTTCCTGCATATATTCATCAAGCAACTCGTCTTCGTCCTCATTCGAAGGCACATTGCCATCGTACACCTTATAGTCCATGTGCTGTATATAAGCGTCTTTAACAAAAGTGTATGGATCGAGCGCGTTGTCTACTAATCTTTCTTGATCTATGGCAACAGAACGGGCGTGGAGATTCTTCAGGCCCCACTTGATAACTGACTGCCACATTGTTAATTCAGACAATGGAAAGTATAGACCATCCACCCAATCTGAAGCGAGTTCACGGGTGACGTAGGGGCCGAAGAATGGCGCCATAAAGTAAGGACCATTGGGCACTCCGTAGTAACCGAGCACTTCGTTGAAGTCATCCTGTTTACGGGGCATCCCCATCATATCGGCGACGTCAATCAAACCAAGCAAACCCACGGTCGAGTTAACGGTAAAACGGCCACCGGCATTCAACGCCCAACCCCACTTGCCCTGCAATGTGTTGTTGACCAAGCTGTGGGGCTCTTCCAGGTTGAGAACAAAATTGTTGAGACCTGACTTGACCGGCATAGGCACATAGTCGTTGTAACCATGAGCAACCGGACGATAGAGAAATCTATCCAGATACAGATAGTTGAAGTCCCACATGACACGGTTGAACCCTTCTATCGGATCCCGCGGGTCGTTATAACTGATACGCACACCCTGTGTATTGTTGCTTTCGCCACTCCCTGCAGCCACTGCCGAATGCGCACTCAGGGCAGCCACAACCATCAGAATCCATTTAAACTTCATATTGCTCTCTTTGTAAAAGTACCGCTGTAATCCAACCGAAAAACAGTTAAAGCTTTGATTACCATAGGCCGATAACCTGAGTATACCTATGGCGACAGTCAAATTTCTGTCTAATGTCGATTTGGACGGATAAGGATACTTCGCTGTGGAAATAGATCAAATTTAAATTTACGATTGCCTACAGATAAAGCTACTTGAGGAGTGGGGTTTGCAACAATGGATCCAGTGAATGGTACAATCCCCCCCTCAGGGTCAAGCCCAACTCCTCAAGCAAATGCATCCATCCCTCTGCTTCCGGTAACCACAGTCGATGTGGGTAGCGAGCTCAGACTACAACTGCAAAATGCACAGTATCAATTGCAGCTTGCCAATCAAGAGTCCAACGCTCAAGCCAAGGCCCTGTTGCATCAGGCCAATACTACACTGCTGGAGCTGACTCGCCCCTTACCGGAAATCGTTCAGGGCAAAACAGCCCAATTGCTGTTGCTGGCCGGTGAAATCCAGATAAAACTGCCGGATGCTTTGATGCAGCTGGCGGCCAAAAATGGCATCAGTCAAACAGCACTGCAGCAGTTGGCAGCCAGGCCACAAGGTTATCCCTTACCCATGTTGACTGTTTCCCAAGGTGAAATGCGTTTTGCCAATGGTACAAGCATAGCCTTCCCGCCGCAGTTACAACTACCTGCCGGAGAATACGTTGCCAAAGTTGTCAGCAACAATCATGGGCTACAGCTGCAATTAAGCCCCATCAATGCCAGATTGGAAGTAAAACTGACACCTGTGGCAAATCTGCAACCCGCTGCCCCAACACAGGAAAGTGAGCAACTGATAACCAAGCCGGAAGTCGCCCAAACCTACGCCAGGTTGATAAAACTCCTTGAGCAGCAACCCCAATCCCAAGCGCAGCAAACCCAAAGTAAAGGGGAATCAGCACCATTGAGGGAAACGGCGGTTGATCTCAAAGCAGGCTTGTCTCAAACAGTTGCCAGCGGCAGCAAGTTGCCCGCTTCTGTCTTATCTCAGTCAACACAAACAGTTGATAATGCCCAGTTGCAGCAGCCGAAAAATGCCCCGCTGCCGGGGACAGATAAATTCAGTAACCAAGTACTTCAGCAGGCGACTCAAGCCAATGCGGATAAGCCTGTTGGCACAAGTGCATCCAATAAAGTTGTCGGCGAAACGGCCAAAGCGCCCGAGCTGAACTTTCTCCAGCGCGCCTTCAATAAGGCCGGTGCCATGCCAAGGGCCGAGGCTATGACACTGGAGGTCAAACATAACCTGGCCGCTGAACTGCTCAAGCAATTGCCGGCACTGTCGCCTGTGCCCCTGAGCGAGCTGACAGAGCCGTCCCAACTTCGAAGTGAACTGCTTGGGCTCACAGGGTTGCAACTGACCAGTCAGCAAACGCAATCCCAGCCTTCAACTCAAGCCAGTGCCATTACCACCTTGTTTCAGCTGTTACTTGGCGTTAGGGCCGGTAACCAAAACCTGAGTGTTCCACAACGCTTGAAGCAATACCTGGAAGGACTTCAGAGCCGATCCGGCCTGCAAACTCATCAGTTAGCTTCACTGGAGAAGAGCGGCACTCTGGACGCGCTGCAGCAGATGTCCCAGGCTGTCGCCCTATACCAGCAAGCCAATACAGACAATAGTGGTCAATGCTGGTATTTCATGCTGCCCTACTATCTCAACCAAAGAAATGAACAGTTGGAAGGCAAATTCGAACACAACAATCAGGATAAGGACGCAGACAAAGACAAGGCCTGGCAGTTGCAACTCAAGTTTAATCTGGGCTTGGGCTCCTTGCTCGTCAAGGCGCAGGTGAAGGATTCCAAGGTCGACCTGCAGTTTATCGGCAGCACCCAGGCGCTGATCAGCAGGGTCAGCAACTTCCTGCCCCCCTTGTCGCAAAAGCTGGTTCAGTTAGGACTCACTCCCAATGAATTGAACGCCCACGTTGCCCCTGTGCCGGCCACCCTGCTGCCAGGCGATCACTATCTGGTGCAACTGAAAGCCTGAGGAAAGACTATGTCCATGGATTCAAACGACAAGCAAGCCAAACCTCGTCAGGCAGTGGCCCTGAGTTATGATGGCAAAACTGCGCCCAAGATAACGGCCAAGGGCCAGGATCTTCTTGCGGAAGAGATCATTGCGTTAGCACAGGAGGCCGGGGTTCATATACATCAAGACCCTTACCTGAGTGACTTTCTGCAGATGTTGGAACTGGGGGAAGAGATCCCCAAGGAGCTCTATCAGCTAATCGCCGAACTGATAGCCTTTGTCTATATGTTGGACGGGAAATTTCCCGAGCAGTGGAATAACCTGCATCAGAGAATTGTCGACAAGGTTTAGGGAAGGTGCGAACAAGCCCCATGCGTGCTCTGCGTCGGCTTACAGGCTTGGATGCAAGGCGTGGTTCGCAGCAAATGGCCCTAGTCCTTTGCAAGAAGCATAACACAGCAGGCAGGCCTATAAGCCACGCCCTTCGGGGCTTTCACAGCAACAGGCTCTCTGCGTTATCCGACTTTGACAGGCCCCGGCATGCCTTCAGTCAGATGCCCTGAACGCCAATTGTTGTGCAAGCAACTCTCTAAACAAGAGAACGCCACGGGGACTTATTTGCTTTGCACCTTCCTTAAGTAACGGATAACACAGACAAGCCGTTACCCTGAGAGCCAAAACGGCTTGAGGTTTCTCGCATTCCTTTCAAATAGAAACAGAAAGAGCGCATCTCAATGCGCTCTTTCTTTACTCAGACAAAATATCAAGCCTGGGCCGTTTTACCGTGCAGACGGATCAAGAGTTCAGCTTCCGCCTTGGGCAACTCGCACTCGCGGATCAGTTCATCGACACCGGCTCCCAACTGCACCATCTTCATGGCCCTGCTGTAAAGCTTGGCCTGAGGGTCCTGCTGCATCGATTCATCGAGACGGGCATTTTGCTGCACGAGGCGTTTCTCAAGCTCCAACACCCGCCGGCCAACGCCTATGGTGCCACTACGCAGTTCTTGCAACTCCCGCTTGAAGGCATCTCTTTGCCTGTCGCTTTCCTTGACCAGAACAGTTAACGCCTCAACCTTGCTTCTAAGCTTGTTGCTTTGTTTTTGCAGGTACAGCACCAGTCCGAGACAGGCAATGACATATACCAGCGCAGCGATAAAAAAAACATCGCCCATCATCGGTTAAAACTCCTTTTCCCGCAAAAGCCTATCAGATTTGCGCCAACTCGGCCCATTCATCATCTGACAGCAGCTTATCCAAGTCCACCAGGATCAGCAGTTCGTCGCCACGGTTGCTGACACCCTGAATAAACTTGGCACTCTCTTCGGTTCCCACATTCGGGGCGTTATCGATTTCAGAGCGGCGCAGATAAACCACTTCGGCCACACTGTCGACCAGGATACCTATCACCTGCTTTTCCGCTTCGATAATCACGATTCGGGTAGAATCGTCCACTTCAGAGGAGGGCAAACCAAAACGTGAGCGGGTATCAATAACGGTAACCACATTACCGCGCAGATTGATGATCCCCAACACATAATGAGGAGCTCCCGGAACCGGGGCTATTTCGGTATAACGTAATACTTCCTGAACCTGCATCACATTGATGCCATAGGTCTCGTTATCCAGCCTGAAGGTTACCCACTGGAGAACGGCATCGTCCTTGCCTCCGGATACCGCTGCTACATTTCTTGAATCAGTCATATTTACCTCAGTCTATCGGATCCTGACAACCTAACCCGGCATTGAGCATTTCAATCAATGCCTGCACGTGCAAAATGCCACACATTTGTTCTTTCACTACTCCGGCCAACCAGGGGCGCTTACCTTCACTGCCACGCCAGTTGACCTGTGACTTGTCAATCTTGACCGCATTGACCAAAGATTCACAAGCCAAACCCCAATTACTGTTCTCTAATACTACAAGATATTGATAATTTACGGATTGCGCCAGTTTATCATCATATTTTTCCGGCATAACCCAGGCGCAGGTATCAACGATATTCAGCTGAGAGTCCCGATAACCCTGAACCCCCATAAACCATCCTGGCCGCCCAAAGATATGATTGATGCGCTCTATTCTGACTATGCCGCCCAGGCTTATCAGGGGCACGGCCAGCGTGAGTCCCGCCACCTTGAAGAACAATACTTGAAATTCATCCTCTAGTTGTTCCTTGAGCGGTTCTATAGGTGCCGCCGGCGCGCCGACTTGTGTCTCGAGCTGAACCTCTTCCAGAACCTCAGGCTCAGTCACCTCTTGGACTTGACTCTGCTCGCGCTGAGCCGCATCGGTCTGAGTATCCAGCTGCCCGGTTATAGCCTCGCTTTGCAGCGAGGCAACAGAGATGGTTTCCGACTGAGTGTCTGTCGGCACCTCTGTCTGCGTTACCTCGGCAACCTGCTCTTTAAACACCGGTGCCAGTAGCTGTTCCAGCGCATTACGGTCGAGTCTCGGCTTATCTGGCTCTGCCGGGTATTGCTTGGCTGTACCGTCCAGTCGAGAAAGCGGCGCTTTCTTGGGTGCCACATCAACTGGTACAGCGATATCGTCCCGTAACCTAGACGTTGCCGGCGGAGTCTGCTCAGTTCTTGCCTCAACTACAGCTTGCGCTTTTTGTTCAGGCTTAATCGCAGATTGCGCCTCGGATTTAACCTCGGGTGCCGGCTCAGTCAGCAGAATGCTGAAATAATCAAAAACAGTTTCATCAACCGATTTTGACATGGTCAAACTCCCCCGCCAGCAGATAATCCAGCAAACGCTCGTAGGCCTTCACTCCGCGCGAGCTTGGGGCATAGTGGGATGCCGGCAGATGGGCCAAACTGGCGTCGCGAAACTTGGTATCCACAGGGATCACATCCGGCCAAAGCGTGTCGCCGTAAACCTCACCAAGATGTTGCAGCGCCGCAGGTGAAGCCTTGGTACGTCTGTCATACATGGTTGGCACTATGGAATAACTGTAGCGGGTCTTTTTCGAGCGCCCCATCAGTTCCATGGTTTTAATCATTCTATCCAGGCCTTTAATCGCCAAAAATTCGGTCTGAACCGGGATCACTATGTGTTGGCTGGCCGCCAGAGCATTGACCATCAATACACCCAGCACCGGGGGACAGTCGACCAAGGCAACATCGTAGTCATCCTCAACCGACTTGAGAATATTACGCAGCACCAGCCCCATCCCCTCTTGATGACCAAGGGCACGATCCAAAGTGGCCAACGCCATGGTTGCCGCCAAAAGATCGACTCCCTCAACAGATGTGGGAACTGCGTGTTGCTTTACCAAAGAGGTATCAAGATTCTTATGAGCCAGAAAGAGATCATACAATGAGCCGGGCACCTCTTCCGAATCTATGCCCAGGTAATAACCCAGCGAAGCATGGGGATCTGTGTCTATCATCAGAACCCGCTGACCACGCTTGGCCAGTGTGCCCGCCAAACTGGCAACTGTTGTGGTTTTGCCCACTCCGCCTTTTTGGTTTGCAATGGTCCAGACTTTCACTTTCCGCCCCTTATTCTCGCCTTATCGGCCAACTAGTGTAACGAGCCACTATTATTGTCGTTCTTGTCTTGTACGGCTACTCATTACCCTCTTCACGGGTAGTGACACGGATCCCACCGTGAGGTAAACGTATTACTTTTACGCCATTTTCCAGCTCTGTCACCCTGGTATCTTCAGTCTGAGCAGGCAGCGGCACTGCGGCCCCAACCTCGCCCGGGGTTCTTTCCGGTGAAATATCACCCGGCGGGACTGACAAGTTGGCTGAAGTCGGAGCCTCTGGCCCCGTCCCGGATGTCACCTTAGGTCGAATCACATCCAATAAGGATGCGGTCTGTTGTGGGTGACGACTCATCCAATCGGCAATAATCGCGGCCTGTTCATCCGGCACCATCAAGAGAACCTGGGACGATTCAAGCTGGGCGACTTTCTCACTCAGTTGCCGATTTTTTTGTCGCAAGTCCCAGTAAAGCGCCGCCACTACCACCAAGGCGACCAAAAACAAAAACAGCGCCAACCGGTATCCCAGCAGGCGCGTCTCTTTGTCAGCCACGAGCCGATTCTCTCAATATCGCCTCTGCCATATTATCCAGTGAGATGGACTGGCTGGAGATACCGGCCGCCGTCACTGCCTGTGGCATGCCATAGACGACGCAAGAGGCTTCATCCTGGGCCCATATGGTGGCACCAACACCTTTGAGCATGCGCGCGCCTTCTCGGCCATCGGCACCCATCCCCGTCAGAATAACCGCCAGTACATCTCCGCCAAAGGCTTTGGAGGCTGAAGCAAAAGTGATATCGACACAGGGCTTGTAGTTCATCTCTTCATTGCCGGCGAGAATTTTAATCCTGCCTCCGGCGCCGGAGCGCTCGAGCATCATCTGCATCCCACCGGGCGCGAGATAGGCACAGCCTGGTCTGAGCATATCGCCATTGACCGCCTCTTTGACTTCTATCTTGCACAAGCCATTGAGCCTGCTGGCAAAGGCCGGAGTAAAGGCTGCAGGCATGTGCTGTACCAATAAGATAGGATGCGGATAATCCGCCGGAAACTGGGTCAAAATTCGCTGCAATGCCACAGGGCCACCAGTGGATGTGCCTATAGCCAACAGCTTGTATTGTTTACCACTGGCTCTGGCAGGGGCCGCTCCGCCGCTGCGCCTCACCGGCTGGCGACTGGCGGCAGCACTTTCAGCTGTGACAGCTTGACGCTGCAGACTGCTTGGCGCCGTGGGTCGGCTTGGGGTGGTTGCCGGCGTAGGCGCCACACTCGGACGGACTATAGGGCGGAATATACGCCTGCGTCCCAACGCCTTGACTCTTTGCTGAAGCAGTCGAATCGCTTCGTCCTTGTTGGTAGCAATGTCCTCAAAGCGTTTGGGCAGAAAATCGAGAGCCCCGGCGTCCAGCGCATCCAAGGTCGCCTTGGCACCATCATGGGTCAAGGAGGAAAACATCAGGATAGGTGTCGGATGAGAGGCCATTATCTGCCGCACGGCGGTAATCCCGTCCATGACAGGCATTTCAATATCCATGGTAATCACCTGAGGCTTGAGCTCGGCGGCCAGTTTAACGGCTTCGGCACCGTTATTGGCCATACCTATCACCTCAAGCTCAGGATCCTGATTGACTATCTCGCTGACACGTCGTCGAAAGAAGCTCGAATCATCGACAACCAAAACTTTAATGGTCATTTAAATCCTTATACGGCACTTCAACGCTTGGATTTGGCGTAGTGCTTCAATAATCCTGGTACATCGAGGATCAGCGCGATTCCGCCGTCCGACGTAATTGTGGCCCCGGCCATACCCGGTGTGCCATGCAACATGGAGCCCAGAGGTTTAATTACCACCTCTTCCTGACCTATCAGGGCATCTACCACAAAGCCTATCTGCATGGTGCCAAGCTGAACTATGACCACATGGCCATGTTTCTTGTCACCATGCTGGAAACTCATCGGCTTACGGCTGAGCCAACGCTCAAGATAGAAGAGTGGCACCGCTTTGTCCCGAACGATCACAGTCAATTGCCCATCTACAATATTGGTCTTGGTTAGATCCAGATGGAAAATCTCATTCACGCTGGAAAGCGGCAAGGCAAACACCTGCTTGGCAACTTCCACCATCAGAGTGGGCATAATCGCCAAGGTCAAAGGTACCTTGATCTCCAGACGGGTGCCTTTACCCTTGACCGAATCGATATGCACAGAGCCGTTAAGCTGAGTAATACGGGTCTTGACTACATCCATCCCAACACCTCGGCCGGAGATATCAGAAATCTCCACCTTGGTTGAGAAGCCGGGAGCGAAGATCAGGTTATAGGCTTCCTGATCGGACATTCGGGCGGCGCTGTCTTCATCCAGCACACCACGACTTATGGCAATCTCTTTGAGTTTGGCAGCGTCCATACCGGCGCCGTCATCCTCAATTTTAAGCAGGATATGGTCACCTTCCTGACTGGCCGCCAAAGTAATAACCCCGGTTCTGGGCTTACCATTGGCCTCGCGCACATCAGGCATTTCAATACCGTGATCCACTGAGTTACGCACCAGGTGCACCAGGGGGTCGGCAAGGGCTTCGACCAGGTTCTTATCCAGATCCGTGTCTTCACCTATCATCCGCAGATCTATCTCTTTATTGAGACTGCGGGCCAAGTCGCGAACCACCCGAGGGAAACGACCGAATACTTTCTTAATCGGCTGCATCCGGGTCTTCATCACGGCACCCTGCAGATCGGAGGTCACCAGATCCAGGTTGGCCAGCGCCTTGGACATCTCTTCATCTTCGCGGGATATCCCGAGGCTGACCAAGCGGTTACGTACCAATACCAGCTCACCGACCATATTCATGATCTCATCCAGGCGAGCCGTATCTACCCGAACCGTGGTTTCCCCCTGAGGCACACTGGTCGCTGCCTTGGCTGGAGCTGTGTCTTTGGCAACAGCAGGAGCCTTGGCCTGAGGTTTGGCAGCCGCTTTAGGTGCCTCGACTTTGGCAGCAGCTGGAGCCGCCTTTGGCGTAGCAGCGGCATTCGCTGCCGGCGCTTTGGGTGCGGCTACTTGAGATGCAGCAGGCGCTTTGGCACTTGCGTCACCCGCAGCTGGCTCTGAACCACTGGTGTTAGCGCCAGGGCCGGCGCCTTTACCGTGCAACTCATCAAGCAGCTTTTCAAACTCATCATCGGAAATTTCATCGGCATCGACACTGGCAGCAGGCGCTTCCTCTACGGCACTGTTGGCCGCAGGTGCGGCAGCAAACTGGCCTTTGCCGTGCAGCTCATCGAGCAGCTTTTCAAACTCATCGTCTGTAATGTCATCGGAAGAGGTGTTGGCAGGTGCGCTATCGCTAGGCTTGGGAGCATCACCACTCGGGGCCTGAGTACTGTTGGCAGAAGGCCCCTTGCCTGAACCATGCAGGGCATCCAGCAGGGCTTCAAACTCGGCTTCATCGATTTCATCTATGCTGCCTTCAGCCCCTTGGGTCGAGGCCTTGGGTGCTTCAGGAGTTGGCGCGGCCGGTTCATCAAACAGTTCCACCCCGGCGGCGCTGTCGAGCATGCCGTCAAACAGCTCATCAACACTCTCATCACTGGGTTCTACTGCAACAGGAGTTTCCTCCTGAGCCTGCTCGGAGGGCAAAGGCGCCCCAGAACTGAGCAACTTGAGTTTGTCCAGCAAGACTTCATCCGCGGGCTCTTGCTCCTGACCGGACTGAGTTTGGCCGAACATGGTATTTATACTGTCGAGCGCCTGCAGAATGATGTCCATCAATTCAGAGCTGACGCTGCGCTTACCGGTACGCAACAAGTCGAAGGTGTTTTCTGCCTCGTGGCATACATCCACCATGGGGGCCAATCCCAGGAATCCGGCACCGCCTTTGACCGTGTGAAATCCCCTGAAGATGGCGTTGAGCAGATCCGTATCTTCCGGATTGTTTTCCAGAGACACCAACTGTTCCTGCAACAGCTCTAGGATCTCGCCTGCTTCAATTAAAAAATCCTGGAGTATCTCTTCATCAACATCAAAGGCCATTAAATTGACTCCTATTAGAAACCCAGACTCGAAAGCAGATCATCTACTTCATCCTGACCGTTCACCACGTCTTCGCGTTGCTCTGCGTTCAGGATAGGCCCTTCTGCCTCTATGCTCTTCTCTTCCTTGCCGCGAATTTCATCCAGCGGCTGCTCACCGAATACTGTCAGCATAGAAACCAAGCTGTTTTCGACTTCCCGAACCAGTTCTATGACCCGGCGAATCATCTGTCCGGTCAAGTCCTGAAAATCCTGGGCCATCAGAATCTGATTCAGCAATTCCCGCAGGCGACAGGCATCGGCTTCGCTCTGCTGCATAAAGTGCTGTACGTCATGACACAAGCTCTTGAATTCATGCAAGGCCAGATCGCGGCGCATCAACTTGTCCCAGGCGGGCTTAACATTTTGCAGGTTGGTACTCAGAGCATCCGACAGCGGCAGACATTCCTCAACCGCGTCCATGGTCTTGTTGGCGGCTTGCTCTGTCATATCTATGACATAAGTCAGTCGCTCTTTGGCATCGGGAATATCAGTATTGGCAAGCTCAATAAGCCGGCTATCCACTTGAAAATCCACCAAGGCGCTATGCAACTGGCGGGTCAACTTGCCAACTTCATCAAACAGATCCCGTTGCAGGGGAGCCGCCAGTTCCCGAAGTAATTCATCGGCCTTTTCCTGCTCGCCCTGACTGAGCAAGGCCACTAATTCCTGCGCCTGCTCCAGTGTCACCAGCCCGGATGTCTCTGCTTTCATCGCATCACCCCACTCAACCGAGCCGTTCGAAGATCTTATCCAACTTCTCTTTCAGCGTAGCGGCAGTAAAAGGTTTAACGACATAACCATTCACACCGGCCTGAGCAGCCGCGATGATCTGTTCGCGTTTTGCTTCGGCTGTCACCATCAATACAGGGATATGCTTGAGGTGCTCATCGGCGCGAATCGCCTTGAGCAGGTCAATCCCCTGCATACCTGGCATGTTCCAGTCGGTTACGACGAAATCAAAATCGCCCTTTTGCAGCATAGGCAGGGCTGTTGAACCGTCGTCTGCTTCCTGGGTGTTGTTGAACCCCAGGTCTCGCAACAAGTTCTTAATGATCCGTCTCATCGTTGAAAAGTCATCAACGATAAGAATCTTCATATTCTTGTCCAAGGTTTCCTCCGGTGAGCTGACATACTTAAAAGTTGCTCAATCATTAATTACGCTTGTGTCCAGTGCTTGAGTTTGGCTTTCAGCCTCAGCATGGCCTGACTATGGATCTGGCTCACCCGGGACTCACTTACCTCAAGAATGGCACCAATCTCTTTTAAATTCAGTGCTTCATCATAATATAGCGACAAAACCAAGGCATCGCGCTCTGGCAAGCGCTTAATTGCATCGGTCAAGGCTGATTGGAATTGGCTTTGGGCCAGATCCTCAAAAGTGTCGTCGGCCGGCATATCTTCCGACACCAGTACATCGGGCGCTACCCCCAGGTCTTCTATCCCTATGATTTTTCCGGTAGAAACATCATTGAGAATATGATGGTATTCATCCAGCGACATATCCAGTCGCTCGGCAATTTCACTATCACGGGCATCCCGGCCCAGCTCTTGTTCGAGCTCATCCATTACCTGAGCTACACGCCGGTTGTTGCGATGAACCGAGCGTGGCACCCAGTCGCCACGGCGTATTTCATCTATCATGGCGCCACGTATGCGGATCCCGGCAAAGGTTTCAAACTTGGCACCTTTGCTGCCATCAAATTTGGATGAAGCTTCCAGCAGTCCCATCATGCCGGCCTGCAGCAGGTCATCGAGCTGAACCGATGCAGGCAGACGCGCGAGCAGGTGATGGGCTATTCGTTTTACCAACGGTGCATATTGCTCAACGATCTGTGTCTTATCGTTTAAACCTGAGTATGCAGCCGCTTTATTCACTCGCACCTTCCTCCTGGTATTCAGTTCTTTGTACCAAACGTTCGACAAAGAACTCGAGGTGGCCTCCCGGTTGCTGAGGTATAGGCCAGCTCATAATCTTGTTGGCCAGCCCATGGTAGGCGATGCTGGCCGGAGATTTGGGATAAGCTTCCACTATCAGTTTCTGCTTTCGCACCGACTTGCGCAGGTTCTCATCGAACGGAATAGTTGCTACAAGTTCCAGTGCCACATCCAAAAATCTGTCGGTTACTTTACTGAGCTTAGCAAATAACTCCATACCTTCCCGCAAACTACGTACCATATTTGCGACAATTTTGAAGCGGAACACACCATGCTCACGACTGAGTATCTTAATCAGTGCATAAGCATCGGTAATTGAGGTGGGTTCATCACAGACAACCACGAGTACATCCTGTGATGCACGAGAGAAGCTGAGTACCATATCTGAGATCCCGGCGGCCGTATCGACTACCAAAATATCAAACTGGGTTTTCATTTCGCTGAAGGCGCGGATAAGACCGGCGTGTTGGGCCGCAGTCAACTCGACCATGGCCTGGGTGCCCGAGGTGGCGGGAATAATGCCAATTCCTTTTGGGCCACGAACAATAATATCATCGAGTTCAGACTCACCCGAGAGCACATGGGATAAGTTACGTTCGGCGCGCAGCCCGAGCATCACATCCACGTTGGCCAACCCAAGGTCAGCATCCAATACCAGGACGCGTTTGCCTTTCTCTGCCAGAGCAACCGCAGTATTGATGGAGACGCTGGTTTTACCCACCCCACCCTTGCCTCCGGTCACGGCAATCACTTTTACTTTTTCGTTATTTGGTTGATTCATCATTCGTAAACCGCTCGCTTGGTCCCGGGTCATAGCTTTACTCAAATGCATAGGTCATCTCTTCTGACCTGGCTTTATTATTAAAATGGCTTGCTTCTGTCTTGTTCAATACGGCCAATGCCTGCTTGGCCAAGGTCAGGGTATCGGCTACCTGCATATCCTCAGGAACCCTTTGACCGTCAGTAATATAACTTAATGATAACCCACTTTGGATCAACACGCTCAGCGCGGCGCCCAAAGAGACGGACTCATCAAGTTTAGTTAAAACCGCCCCTGCGAGATCAATTCGCTGGAAATGACTTACCGCCTCTTCAAGCACCCGGCGTTGACCGGTTGCCGAGAGCACCAGATAGCTACGAATAGGCAAACGGGTATTGGCGGCAAGGTTATCCAGTTGTTGGTACAGGCGCATATCCCTTTGTCCCATACCTGCGGTATCTATCAAAACCAGTTTCCGGCTACGGAACTGATACAGTATCTGCTCCAACTCATTGAGATCATGAGCTTGCTTCACCGGACATCCCATTATTTTGCCATAAGTTGCCAATTGCTCAAAGGCTCCGATACGATAATGGTCCATGGTGACCAACAATACAGAATCCGGGCCATGATGGGCAATGAAACGGGCCGCAAGTTTGGCCAATGTGGTGGTTTTACCAACACCGGTAGGACCGACCAACGCGACAATGCCGCCCTGGCGCATTAAATCATCACCTTGATTATCAAGCAGGTTTGCCAGACTTTGCGGCAAGGCACGGCCAAGTTCAGCGCTTTGATAGTGCTGACTTAAAGATGCCAGGCGCTCGGCAACATCAGGGGAAAACTCGGCTTCCAGTAATTTACGCTTCAACATGGCGCCGACAGGATCTGTACGGCTGCGCTGATCCGACATCAAACTGGAAAGCTGATGGGTCAACAAACCACGCAGGGAAGCCAGCTCTTCACGCATGGCTTCCATCTCTTGCTGTTGCTTGACGCTGTTGCCCTTGCTTGCCCGCTCAGGCGTTTTTTCACGCAGCTGTGGCGCTGGCTTGTGCTCTTCGCCAAGCCCTTTGGCCCAAGCAGGCATATCCAAATCTTTGGCGCTGTTTTGCTGCCCCAGCTGTTCATTCAAACGGCTCTGTTGCCGCTCAAGCAAAGCTTGCAGAGAATCGGCAACAGGCTCCGGGTTGGTCTTACTATTGCTGCGCACATGACCACTGCCGAGGGAGACTTTGTCCTCACCCAACTCCATAAAAGGCGATGCGGTTGGCGCCGCAGCAGGCTTGGGAGAATCGTAATCAACCGCCGCCACTATCTCTATGCCGCCGGTAACCTTCTTGTTGGACATGATTACGGCATCTGCCCCCAGAGTCTCTTTCACCTGAGCCAGCGCAGCACGCATATCTTTGGCAAAAAAACGTTTAATCTTCACTTTCGGTTACCCCTGTTGGCCAACGGCTGACACTATGCGTATCTGTTTCTCATCGGGAACCTCCTGATAGGAGATCACCCGCAGATTGGGAATAGTGTGCTTAACAAAACGTGACAGAGTAGAACGCAGCATGCCGGATGTCAGCAATATGGCGGGCTGACCGACCATTTCCTGCTTCTGGGCCGCTCCGGCCAGTGACTGCTGCATACGCTCTGCCAGTCCCGGCTCGATATTCGGACCTTCGCCCCCTGTCGCCTGCATTGACTGATGCAACATCTGTTCCAACTCTGGCGCCAAAGTTATGACGGGGATTTCCGGCTCAGGACCGGCTATCTCCTGCACTATCATGCGTTTAAGGGCAATACGTACCGCGGCGGTCAACACCTCAGTATCATTGCTCTTGGGACCGTACTCCAGCAGGGTTTGGACTATGGTGCGCAGATCCCGAATCGATACCCCCTCGTTGAGCAGGTTCTGCATCACCTTAACCACATTACCCAGGGTCATCACATCGGGAATAAAGCCATCGACCAACTTGGGCGAATGCTTGGCCAGCATATCCAGCAACTGTTGCACTTCTTCGTAGCCCAGCAGTTTGGAGGCGTTATTGGTCAGAAGTTGACTGAGATGAGTGGCCACCACAGTGGCGGCATCCACAACCGTGTAGCCCAGAGTCTGGGCGTGCTCTCTGAGCTCGGGGGCAATCCATACCGCATCCAGACCAAAGGCGGGATCTTTGGTTTCTATGCCATCCAGCTTACCGAATACCTGTCCCGGGTTAATCGCCAGTTCGCAATCGTGACGTACTTCGGCTTCACCACTTGCCACCCCCATCAAAGAGATGCGATAGGCATTGGGAGAAAGGTCGAGGTTGTCGCGGATATGTACTGCCGGCACCAGGAAACCCAGTTCCTGAGACAGCTTCTTGCGCACCCCTTTGATACGGCCGAGAAGCTCGCCGCCCTGACCTTTATCCACCAAAGGAATAAGGCGATAACCCACCTCCAAGCCAATGGTGTCCACGTGACGAACATCGTCCCAACTGAGTTCTTTGGGTTCGTTGAGGCTCTTCTCGGTGGGCCCTTTCTTGGCGAGCTCCAGCGCTTGCTGTTTGTTCTTTTCATTACGTTTGTAGATAAAGAAGGCGCCCACTGAGGCCAGCAAGGCAAAGGTTAAAAACGCCAGATGAGGCATGCCGGGCACTATACCCATCACAAAGAGTACCGCAGAAGCGATGAGCAATGATTTGGGGTTGTCGAACATCTGCTGCACGACCTGCTGTCCCATATCGCCAGACTCATTCTGACGGGTCACCATCAGCGCGGCAGCGATGGACAACAACAGCCCGGGTATCTGCGCTACCAGGCCATCACCTATGGTCAGCAGGGTGTAAATCTCTACCGCTTGGGAAAAGCTCAGTCCGTGCTGAACTATTCCTATGATGAAACCACCCAAGATGTTGATCACCAAGATCAAAATACCGGCAATCGCATCCCCTTTCACAAACTTGGAGGCACCGTCCATAGAGCCGTAGAAGTCGGCCTCACGGGTGACTTCTTCGCGGCGTACCCTGGCCTGCTCCTGATTGAGGATACCGGCATTGAGGTCGGCATCAATCGCCATCTGTTTGCCCGGCATGGCGTCCAAGGTAAAGCGGGCACTCACTTCCGAAATACGCCCGGCACCTTTGGTTACCACGGCAAAGTTGATGATAATCAGAATGAGGAACACCACCAGACCTACGGCATAGTTACCGCCGATCACCACTGAGCCGAAGGCCTCAATCACTTTACCGGCAGCATCACCGCCGTTATGACCTTCGAGCAATACCACCCGGGTAGAAGCGACGTTAAGTGCCAGTCTGAGCAGAGTGGCTACCAGCAAAACGGTCGGGAAAGCAGCAAAATCCAGTGGCCTTTGGGTGTAAACAGCCACCAGCAGCACCACCAGCGCCAAGGCAATATTGAAGGAAAACAGGATATCCAGCAGAAAGGCCGGCATAGGCAAAACTATCATGGCCAGCGTCGCCAGGACCAGAAGCGGCGTGCCTACGCCCTTGAAGTTTGCCGGTTTTACTTGCCTCAGTTGCCCGAGCGTCGCTTTAACATCCATTCACTATCAGCCTGAAGTTTGACACTTAGGCCAAGTTCAGCAAGTTTCGCGCCAAGTTAGTTTCAATACTGCTTGTATTCATCCGGGATGGGTTGATTGAGAGGGATAGGTTTGGGCCGAGTGCCCTTGCCTTTTTGGTATTGCCTGAGCTGGAACACATAGGCGAGCACTTGGGCTACAGCGGTGAACAGGCCTTCGGGGATCTGCTGATTGAGCTTGGTAGTATGGTAAATCGCCCGCGCCAGAGGCGGCGCCGACACTATGGCAACCTGGTGCTCTCTGGCAATTTCACGAATTTTAAAGGCCACATCGTCGACGCCCTTGGCCAGCACAAAGGGCGCTGGTGACTTGTCTACATCGTACTTTATCGCTACTGCGAAGTGCTCGGGGTTAACCACTATCACATCGGCCTTGGGCACTTCACTCATCATCCGCCGCTGGGCCATCTCCCTTTGCAACTGACGAATACGGCCTTTGACCTCGGGCTTTCCTTCGGTGTCCTTGTACTCGTCTTTGACTTCCTGCTTGGTCATCCGCAATTGCTTGGCGTGGTTCCAAATTTGAAACGGCACGTCAATAACCACTATCACCAGGGTGGACGCACTCAGTAGAATAAACATCCATACCAAGAGATCCAATGCATGGCGTATATTGCCCGGCAGGTGATCCTGCGACAACCTGAGAATATCTTCAAAGTAGAAGCTCAGCAGCAGATAGGCTGACAGTGCCACCACGGAAAACTTGGCGATCCCCTTGGCCAGCTCCACCAACGCCTGTACCCCGAACATCCTTTTAAAGCCGGTCATAGGGTTCATCTTACTGCCCTTGGGCATAAATGCCTGGGTCGAAAAACTGATACCGCCTAGAACAATATTACCGACAAAGGCCACGAAACCGAGAAACAGAATAAAACCGGCCATAGGCCAACCCAGCTCGGCGGCAACTATACCCCAGACATTGAACATGCTGTTGGTATCGAATATCTGATCCCGTTCCATGGAGAAGATACGGCTCATGACAGAGGCCAGACTGGCGGCCAGACTTGGCCCCAGCATGGCAAAACCCACGGCTGCGGCCAACAATACCGCCGAGGTACCCAACTCTTTTGACCTTGCAACCTGCCCCTTCTCTCTGGCCTGTTGCAAGCGCCTGGAGGTTGCCTCCTCACTTTTTTCCTGCCCGTCTTCGTTCTCTGCCATCAGGGGACTCCATCCAGATTACAGGTCAGCTCCAGCATGTCACACAGCAACAGCTGCGCCGCATGCCAAACCTCATCGAAGTGAGCCATCACAGGCCCCAGTGTCAGCCAAAGAATAATCAGGCCACCTATCATGGTAACGGGAAAACCTATGGCAAAAATGTTCAGCTGGGGTGCTGCCCGGGTCATCACCCCGAAAGAGAGGTTAACGGTAAGCAGTGCAATAATGGCAGAGATAGACATGGTCAACGCGGCGCCGAACATATAACTGCCCCACTCAGCCAGGGTGCGATAGTTGGCAATTTTGATCCCTTCGCTGGATACCGGCAAGGTTTCAAAGCTTGCCACCAGCATACGTATCATCACCAGGTGGCCATCGACCGCCAGGAAGATCATGGTGGTCAGCAGCAAAAAGAAGTTACCTATCACAGGCGTTTGCTGCCCTGAGCTGGGATCCACCATGGAAGCAAAGCCCAAACTGGTTTGCATGCCGATTATCTGCCCGGTCAGCACAAAGGTTTGCATAATGAGCAAGGTAACAAACCCCATGGCGGTACCGATAAGAATCTGTTGAGTAGTAATAAATACTGCTGCGAGAGAGAAAAGATCCACTCCGGGCATGGGCGGCAAGACAGGCGCTATTGCCACAGTCAGGGCCAGTGCCAGCAACAAACGGACTCTGGCAGGTGTGGTATTGGCGCCAAAAACCGCCATCACCATCAACATGCTGGCCACCCGAAACAATGGCCAGAGGTAGGCGGCCAGAGTTTGTTGGATGCTGTCGAACAGTATCTCCATGGCTCAGCCCACCACTTGCGGGATCCTGTGAACCATCTCGATAAAGAAATCCATCATGGTGCGCACCAGCCAGTGACCGATAAACATCAGTGCAAATAGGGTCATCAAGAGCCTGGGCAGAAAACTCAGAGTCTGTTCGTTAATGGAGGTAGCCGCCTGAAACACTGCCACAATCAAGCCTATGATCAACCCGGGCACCACTATGGCCGAAACCATCATCACGATCACCGCCAGGGCTTCGCGGAAAATGTCGATCAGTGACTCGGGGGTCATCTGCGCCTCCTATAAACCGAAGCTGCCGGCGAGAGTGCCCATCACCAGGGTCCAGCCATCAACCAGCACAAACAACATGATCTTGAACGGCAAGGAAACAATCATGGGGGATAGCATCATCATACCCATGGCCATCAGAATACTGGCCACCACCAAATCCAGCACCAGAAAAGGCACAAACAGCATAAAACCTATCTGGAATGCGGTCTTGAGCTCACTGGTGATAAAGGCCGGGATCACCACTGTCATGGGAGCATCTTCAGGGTTGTTGATGTTCTGGTAGCCGGAGATCTCAATAAAGGAGTTGAGATCCGTGGTGCGGGTTTGTGACAACATAAACTTTTTCAGCGGCGATTGTCCGGCATCGAATGCTTGCTGCAAGGTCATGCTGTCATTCATGTACGGCTGCACCGCGTCATCATAGATGCGGTCAAACACAGGCGCCATGATAAAGAAGGTCATAAACAGGCTCATACCGATAAGAACCTGATTGGAAGGGGTTTGTTGCAGGCCTATAGCCTGCCGCAGGATAGACAAGACCACTATGATACGGGTGAAAGAGGTCAGCATGATCACCATGGCCGGCAGGAAACTCATGGCGGTCATCAGCAGCAGGATCTGCATGGTCACCGAATACTGAGTCGAGCCATCCGGCCCGGTAGTCACGGTTACCGCCGGAAACAGCGAATCCTGAGCCTGGGCAAAGCCCGGCAGCAGCATCAGAGGTAATAGCAGCAGTGGCCAATATTTCATGATGGTTTCACCCTGGCCTGCCTGAGCTTGGCGGCGAAGCTCTCATTGTCTATGGTCACCGGCCGCTCCAGCTTATCTACCAAAGAGACTTGCGCCGCAGTGACTCCCAGCAGGTATTGCTGCCCATCCAGTTCCACCAATACCAGCTTCTCTTTCTGCCCGAGCGGGGTAACTGCCAGCGTCTTGATAGCCGATTGGCTGCCCGGCACCAGATTGAGGCGTTTCACCAGGTAGGCCAGCACAAAAATCAACGCCAGCACCAGAATAAGCCCGCCCATCATGCTGGCCATGGTCGCCAGGCTGCTGCCACCGTCGTGAGTCAAGGCGGTTGCCGCCTGAGTCGTCGTTTGAGTCATGGCCACCGGCTTATTTGAGTTTCTTGATACGTTCGGTCTGGCTTATCACATCCGTCAGACGAATACCGAACTTGTCGTTGACCACTACCACTTCGCCGTGTGCAATCAAGGTGCCATTGACCATCACATCCAGAGGTTCACCGGCGACTCTATCCAGCTCCACTACCGAGCCCTGGTTGAGCTGCAACAGATTGCGGATACTGATAAAACTGCGCCCCACCTCCATGGAGATAGTCACGGGGATATCCAAAATGGTATCCAGTTTGGCGGCTTCCTCTTCAGACAAGGGTTTGGCATCGCTCTTGAGCTCATCCAAATCAACCGCCTTGGCCTCCTCTTCAGCCTGCTCGGCCATGGCGGCAGCCCAATCGTCCATCTCTTCAGTACTCATTCTCTATCACCTTATATATCCGAGATATCCTTGGATTTACCCTTGCGGGTTACCAGCTGCAGTTCGGTCTTGACCGTTTCCGGACGCGGGATCTTGTCGCAGATCTTCAGCGCCAGGTTTTCCCTTACCCGCCCCAGCTTACATCTGTAGGTGGGCAAGTCCTCAATCTTCATCACTATATGCTCAGGCAACTCAACCGGGATCACATCACCGGCCTTGAACTCCATTACTTCCCTGAGAGTCATCTCTTTTTCAAGCAGACGTGCATCCAGCCCCACTTCGACATCCATGATCTCGTCTTTCAGCGCCTGAGACCAGCGCATATCGGTATCTTGCTTATCGCTTTGAACCCCGGCGTCCAGCAGTTCCCGGATGGGTTCAATCATAGAATAGGGCATGGTAATGTGAAAATCGCCACCGCCGCCGTCCACTTCAATATGGAAAGAGTTGACCACTACCACTTCGGTCGGGCTGACAATGTTGGCCATCGCCGGGTTAACTTCTGAATCCAGATAGTCGAATTCGACATCCATCACAGGCGCCCAGGCATCTTTGTAATCTTCAAAGATAATCTTCAGCAACAGCTGTACTATGCGCCGCTCTGTCGGGGTAAATTCCCGCCCTTCGATCTTGGCATGAAAGCGGCCATCGCCACCAAAGAAGTTATCCACCAGAATAAACACCAATCTGGCTTCCATGGTAATCAGCGCTGTCCCCTTGAGTGGACTGAAGCGCACCATATTCAAACTGGTGGGCACAAACAGAGTGTGCACATACTCACCAAACTTGAGCATTTGCACGCCGTTAATGGAGACTTCGGCTGCCCGGCGCATCATGTTGAACATGCTGATCCGCAGGTGACGGGCAAAGCGCTCGTTGACAATTTCCAGGGTCGGCATCCGGCCACGGACGATACGATCCTGTGAAGAAAAGTCATAGGATTGGGCGTCGTGTCCCGACTCCTGGGCATCCTCTTCTTCGACGTCGTCCACGCCATGAAGCAGCGCATCAATTTCGTCTTGGCTTAATAAATCACTCACGATATTGCCTTCGCCTCTTGTCCCTGTTACTGCATCACAAAGCCGGTGAACAGCACTTTCTCAACGACTTTACGGCCGGTAACCGGTTGCAGTGTGTTTTGTACATTGAGCAGCGCCAACTGTCTGAGCTCATCCTTGCCTGCCTGGCTGCTGAGCTTTTCAACATCGGCACCGCTGAAAGTGGTCAGCAGTGCATCTTCAATCAAGGGAATATGCTTCTTGAGAGTGACATCGTCATCGCTGCCACGCACCATGAGCTGTACCTTTATCTCCACCAACCTGGAACGGTTGGCCCCCGGCAGGTTGAACAGAAATGGTCTGGGCATGGCCACATAGAAGGCTTCCCTGCTGTTACTGGCCTGAGCTTCTTCGGTTACCTGCTCACCTTCGGCCGCATCGACCGCAGTGTCATCTGAACCGCCCAGGAAAAACCACAAGCCAGCACCGACCAGCAGCAACACCACCAAACCAATGCCGCCGAAGATAAAGAGTTTCTTTTTGCTTTTGGGCGCCGGCGCCTCTTGCAGCTCAAGCTCTTCTTGCTCTGCCATTCTCTACCCTTTCCCTTAATCAACCGCAATGCCCGCGGAAAAATACCATCCCTATAGGTTACCTGCTCAGGCGTAATAATCTATACCCGAGCCATAACTTGTTGTGTGATTTGTGCTTTGTGCCGTTTCTTCGGCGGAAATTTCACCATTGGCACCCTCTTGGGCAAAACCACCTCCATTGCCACCTTGCTGCTCGCCTTGCTCCCGACCACCTTGAGAGATGTGGCTATCGGCCAGGTTCATTCCCTGCTCCTGCAGCATTTCTCTCAATCTGGGCATGGCCTGTTCCAGCATATCCCGGGTTTGTGGTTGGGTGACATGGAACTGCACCTGAGTCTGATCACCATGCACCTGAACTCTGACCATCATGGCTCCAAGCTCTGGTGGGTCGAGACGAATCTCAGCCTGCTGCACACCATTACTGACCATGGTAATCAACTGCTGCCGCATCACGGGGGCAAAACGCTGCACCATATCGGCGGTTTGCAGTGATTGCTCCATCCCCTGCCTCAATGACAGTTGATATTGGGCCATCTCTCCCCTCTGTGGAGGCTGCAACCCTTGTTGATGCAGCTGTTGCTGAAACGGGCTGATATCTGTCTGGGTTGATGCCGCATCGCCCTTGAGCGCCTGATGTATGGCGTCACTCACAGGGCTTCGTACCTCGGCAGCAGTCTGAGTACCTTTCACCTCAGCCTTAAGTAAGCTGGCGAGAACATCCTTGGCCGTAGCTTTGTCACTCTTGCCGTCAGCGCCAACAGACGTTGCCGCCGCGGCCACCGCAGCCCCCAAGTTGCCGGCAGTATCTGTCTTGGCCTTCTCGGCAATTGCGCTTTGCGCCAAGATCTTGTCACTCTTTTCCTCAGCGGCATTGAGCACAGCTTCACGAACCACAGCAGCCATACCATCCTGAGTCGCCGCCTTACGCGCTGACTTATCAGCATCCGGCCAACCCATTTGTTGCTCGCCTTCCTGAGACTTGGCCTTTTCCGCTGTTGCAGCCGCCTTGTCGAGAGCCAGCAAAGGAGCATCTATAGTTTCATCCTCTGCTTTGCTATCGCCTTTGCTTGCCGCTTTCTCATCAGTATCGGCCAGTTTGGCACTGTCTTCTTCACTCTCGTCGCCTTCGTCAGCGGCAATCACCTCTGCGCCTTCCAGACTATCTGTCACTACCATGCCAAGCTCGGCACTCCCCTGCTTGAGGTTTTCCAAGAGCTTCATCTGCTCTTCGGGAGACATGGCCTTGATCTCATCTTCTTTGAGCCCGGTGAGAGCGGCAATCTGTTTCAGCAGGCTCACCTCATCCACTTCGGTGACTATGGTGCCGTCTTCAGACGGCAATTTCTTGCCCATGGCTATTTGCCCCAGAATAAGCGAGACATCGACGGCCTGCTCAGCTTGGGCACCTTCTCTGATAAGACTGCCACCGGTAAATCCCGGCTTGGCGCCTTGCGAGTCGAACGAGAACTTAGCCTGCGCCTGTTGATAAGCGGCGAAAAAAGCTTCGTTATCAGTAGATTGTAGTGCATCTGTGGCAGAAACTCCCTTGCCGCCCGCATTGCCGATCAGGATATTGGATAACTGCTGCATGCCTTCCTCCAGCACCTAGGCCCTCAATAGATAAAGATAGGCCGAGTCAGAATTAATGTCTCTGTCTCAAACAAAGCAAAATTCACGCCAATAAAAAATATAGAATGAATATTAAGGAATTGTCCGGGAATGGATGTCGGAATGGGCTCAATGGTTGAGCTTGCGACGGAAAAACTGCTGGGAAGCAAACTCATCGATGAGTTTCTGCTCCTGTTTGGCGGCTTTGGCTTCGGCCTGCAGGGCTTTTTTCTCCAACAACATCTCCACCGCCTTACGCTTTTGCTGCTTCTCCAGCCAATGTTGCTGTCTATAGGCCCGCTGCTTATCGGCCTCGGCGACCACGGCAAGTTGTTGCCCTATGGCATCATCTACCTGACGCACAAATCGATGAAACTGCTGGTAATAGGAGGCGCCAATGCTCTGCCCCTGCTGGGCATCGAGTTGCTTCATATAGTCGAGACGGTATTCCTGCAGCGCCTGCAGCTGAGATTTACGCCTCTGGCATTCCATTTGTGCGGCTTTAAGCTGCAGCGCCGCCTGCTCTTCGGCTTCGACCGCCAGTTTCAACACTGTGTGCAAAGGATCGGATTTAGCCATCTGTAGTATTATTCCTTAAAATTGCCTGCCTTACGGGCCTTAACCCGGCGCTCTATTGAGATCAGGCTCCCCTATGGTCACTGCATTTTTGTCGAGCACGCAAACTCCCGCACTGAATGGCATTACACCTTACATTGGGCAGCAAGCTGCCCCAACATTTGCTGGCAATCGCTGAAACTAATGGCATCGCGCATCCCCTGCCGCAAAAAGGCGTTCATGGCGGGTTGCAGGCGTATGGCGTTGTCGATACGCGGATCCGAGCCTTGGGAATAGGCACCAATGGAGATCAGATCCCGGTTTTGCTGGTAGAGCGAATAAACCTGCTTGACGCGCCGCATCGCTTCCAGGTGCGCCTCGCTTATCACCATGGGTGCCACCCGACTGATGGAAGCTTCAATGTCTATCGCCGGATAATGCCCTGAGTCGGCCAAGGCCCGTGACAACACTATGTGACCGTCCAAAATGGCCCGCGAGGCATCGGCAATGGGATCTTGCTGATCGTCCCCTTCGGTAAGCACAGTATAGAAGGCAGTGATCGAGCCCTGCCCTTCACCACCATTACCGGCGCGCTCCACCAAACGGGGCAACTTGGCAAATACTGAAGGCGGATACCCCTTGGTTGCCGGCGGCTCACCGACCGCCAGGGCGATTTCCCGCTGCGCCTGGGCGTAACGGGTCAGGCTATCCATCAACAGCAGGACGTCATAGCCGAGATCGCGAAAATACTCGGCTATCCGAGTCGAGGTTTCGCAGGCACGAAGGCGCATCAAGGGGGAGGTATCGGCCGGGGCGGCTATGACCACAGAGCGGGCCCGCCCCTCGGCGCCCAGGATCTCTTCGATAAACTCTTTCACCTCCCGGCCACGCTCCCCCACCAGGCCAACCACAATAATGTCGGCCGTGGTGCCGCGGGTCATCATGCCAAGGAGCACACTCTTACCCACGCCGGAGCCGGCAAAGAGCCCCATACGTTGGCCCTTGCCCACGGTAAGCATGGCGTTGATGGCTCTGACGCCTACATCGAGCGGTTCGGTAATCGCCCGTCTGGCCAAGGGATTGATTGCCGGGCTATGGCGCGAGGCTTGTTCGTCTGTGTGCAGGGCGCCCATACCATCGAGCGGCTGGCCGTTACCGTCCAGCACCCGACCAAGGAGACTCAAACCGACGCTGAGCCCGGTTTGTTCACCGAGCGGCATCACCTTGGCGCCGGGCAGCACGCCCCTGAGTTCTTCCACCGGCATCAGATACAATAGCTCATCGTCAAAACCTATCACCTCGGCAATAAGCTTACCCGCCATGGTATCTATGGCACAGAGACTGCCGACCGGCGCCCGGCAACCACTGGCTTCCAGCGTCAGGCCAACCACCCGCACCAACTGGCCACTGGCAACCGCTTGAAACGGCGCCTGCTTTTCGGCCAAGTGTTTGAGTTCACTCAGCAGTTGGCTTCGGCGCTGCTGCATCATGAGTGTCTCCTTCGATGGGCTGTTCGCCCTCTTGGCTTGCGGTCTCGGCCTTGTCGCTCATAGCGGCTGTTTGTTCATCTGCAAGCGTTTGCTCCTGCTCGCTGTCCTGTGGCGGCGGGCTTGGCCTATCGTCTATTGCGGCCTGCTGCTGGGCGGCCTTTTTCGCCAACATGGATTGTTCGGCTTCAAGATTGGCAAACACCCCTTCCAAACGGGTTTCCAGGCGCATATCCACTTGCGAGCGTTGGCTATCCACCACACAATCACCACGATTGAGGCCGGGATCGGCTTCCAGTGTCCAGCGGTTACGTGTCAGTTGCTCTTCACCGTAGAGCTCGCTGACCAAAGCCATATCTTCCGGGTGCAAACGCAGATTCACTTTCTGCTCTTTGAGTGGCAGGGCATCTATCCCTTGCCTGAGCGCCGCCAGTATATGTTCCGGGTGGGTCTTCAGCTCATGGGCTATGAGGTTGCGCGCCAAAGTGCCGACCAAGGTCAGTAAAGATTCTTCTATCTGGGTATCCAGCAGCGCCAGCGGCGCCTCGAACTGAGCAAGCAAGGCGTCGAAACGCTCTATCATGACGGCGGCCTGTTGCAAGCCTTCTTCCCGGCCTTGCTCAAGTCCCTGGGCAAAACCTTCACTGTGGCCCTGCTCCAAGCCCTGAAGACGGCCTTCCTCCAGGCCTTTGGCCAGCCCTTGTTCCTTGCCTTCGGCAAAACCTTCCTGCTCGGCTTGCTCGCGGATAGATTCGATTTCAGCCAAAGTCGGTGGTGATACAGCCTCTTCGGCGGTCTTGGGCTCTATACGTCCAGGCTTATAGCCAAACAGATTACTCGGCTTAAGCGGCATGGCGTCACCCACATCGGGCAACTGCCAATTAACAAACTCGTCCGCTTCATCCGGCGGCAAAATGTTGTGGGACACCTTTTTGTCTGTCATTCAAACTCGCCTGTCAAAGGAATTCTTCACTGCCGCCGCCACCGAGCATAATCTCTCCGGCATCGGACAAGCGACGGGCGATGGACAATATCTCTTTCTGGGCCACTTCCACTTCGCTGATACGAATTGGCCCCATGGCCTCGAGATCGTCACGCAGCAATTCGGCGGCACGTTTGGACATATTGCCGAGGATCTTCTCCTTCAGTGGCTCGTCGGCGCCCTTGAGCGCCTTCATCAGTACATCCTGCTGCACTTCCCGAAGCAGCGTCTGAATGCCACGGTCGTCGACATCGATCAGGTTTTCGAACACGAACATCAAGTCCTGGATCTGCTGCGCCATCTCTTCGTCGGACTCGCGCAGAGTTTCCATCAGTTGGCTCTCCACCCCGGTATCCAGGTAGTTCATAATGTTGGCAGCGGCCTTCAAGCCACCCATCTTGGCGGCCTGGGCGCCACCCTGACCGGCAAACTGTTTCTCCATGATGTCGTTCAGCTCCTGCAGTGCTGCAGGTTGCACCTCTTCGAGGTTGGCGATACGCATCATCAAATCGAGACGGGTGTTTTCCGGGAACTGGGCAAAGATTTCCGCCGCCTGATCCGGTTCAAGATAGGACAAAACAATGGTTTGGATCTGCGGGTGTTCGTTCTGGATAATAGTCGCCACCTGTCTGGCGTCCATCCACTTGAGCGAGTCGAGGCCTTTGGCGCCGCTGCCCATGACAATCTGCTCGATAAGGTTACCGGCCTTGTCTTCACCCAATGCGGTAGTCAGTGCCTTACGCACAAACTCTTCGCTGTTAAAGCCTATGGAGGAGTATTTCTGGATATCATCCAGAAACAGCTTGTGAACCGCAACCACCTTCTCCTGGCCGAACTCCTGCATGGCCGCCATGGCCATACCCACCTTTTGAACCTGTTTGGGTTCCAAGTGTTTGAGAATAGAGGCCGCATCGGCTTCACTGAGACTCAGCAACAAAATGGCGGTCTTCTCAATCCCGTTGAGATTCTTGACGTCGAAGCCGCTCTCGGCTGGTTTATCCGCTTTTTTTTCAGGCATCTTCTTGCAACCAGTTCTTCACCACTTGGGTGGACAGTTCAGGTTCATTGGCCACCAGAGCACGTATGGCCTTAATCATATCATCATCTTTGTGCAGATCCGGTATCAGAATCGAACCGTCATCGGCATAGCTGTATTCACTTTCAGGGCGGTTGAGCATACCCAGGGTGTCGGCAGCGTACTGATCTTCAATATCTGCCAGCTCGTGCCCCAGCGCAGGTTCGTCCGGCATATTCTGGCCATCGGGATAGATGAGGCGTTTGAGCATGGGACGCACCACGAACAGGATAAGCACCAAAATCACCAAGGCACCTATGCCGAGTTTCATCGCCCGCCAGAACCAGGGCTGCTCCCACAGAGGTGGCTCAGGCAGGTCTTCAACCAGCTGATCCATAAAGGGCACAGTCACCACTTCTATCATGTCACCCCTTTGGCTATTGAAGCCAACGGCGCCTTCCAGCAAGCGACGGATATTGGCCATCTCTTCACCTGTGCGAGGCACTCTGGCAACCTGCCCATTTTCACCTGCAGCACCTGCCTTGTAGTCGACCGCCACTGAGACACTGACCCGGCGTACCACACCTATCTGCTGACGGGTATGGCTGATGGTGGTATCCAGCTCAAAATTACGGGTCGCTTCCCTATGGCTGTTGCCTGAAGTAACACTGCTGCTTTCTGCGGCATCGGCAGCGTTTTCAGGAATATTGGACTCCATCGGCGGCTGATTGGAAAGAGCTCCGGGGATACCGCCACTGCTGCCACCAACGCTGTTGTTTTCCACTGTCATTTCACTGCGAAGAGATGGCAGATCCGGATTGAAACGCTTGGCAGTTTGCTCGACTGCGGTGAAGTCCATGCTGACATCCACTTGAGAAGTGAAGTTTTCCGGACCGAGGATCGGCATCAGAATCGAGTCAATCTTGGTGCGGTATTCGTTTTCTTTTTGCTGCACCAGCTCAAGCTCGCGTCTGGCGCGGGCAGACACCCCATCCTGACTGCCTGAGTTCAGCAAGCGGCCGTTGGAGTCTGTCACTGTAACCCGGCTGGGTTCCATGCCATGAACCGCTGAGGCAACGATATCGACTATCGCATCAACTTCTTCCTGTCCCAAACCGCCCCTACGGGTATTGACCACCACTGTGGCACTGGGTTTGGCGCGATTGCGGGCGAACACATTTTCCTTCGGCAGCGCCAGGATCACCTTGGCACGGCTGACACTATTGAGCTCTTCAATCGCCCGCGCCAGGTTCATCTCCTGACTCTGCTTCAGCCTGGCCTGTTCCATCCGCTGACTGACACCAAAGCCGGAATCCTGGCTCAGATAATCCTTGGCCTCGGCACTGGAATCTATGCCGGCGCGGCTCAGCATCATCTTCACGTCCTGATACTTGTCTTCAGGCACAGTGATCACATCGACTTCAATCTTGTACGGTACCCGGTTCTTATCCAGCACATCGAGTACCTGCACCATCTCCTGGGTATCCATCTTGCCCAGAGGTCGGTATTCCGGTTCCTGAGCCCAGATCATCACAAATACCGCCAGAGCCAGACAGATAGCCAATGCCAGGATCATGGTGATCTGCCGCAGCATATCCACTCCCCCGAGGGAGCCCAATACACCCGACTTGTTTTCCTGTTGGACCCCTTCCAGCGTTGTTCCACCGGCGGAAACATTGGATCCTGCTACTAATTCTGTGCTCACGGTGCGTTCCTGTTATCCGGGATCTGTGATGCAAGCATGCCTTAAACAGGCATGCTCATAATCTCTTTGTAGGCTTCGACCAGCTTGTTGCGCACCTGCACTGTGGCCTCGAATGCGACGCTGGCTTTCTCGCGGGCAATGACAGTGTCAGACAGAGACACTGTGGTGTCGCCCATCTCCAGCCGGGTGGCCAGATTGGATGATGTGCTTTGCAACTCACTGACATTGCCTACGGCCTGGGCCAGTAATTGGCCGAAATCAGTTCCTGTGGTATTGCCCACCTGGCGTACAGGCGAAGACTGAAATCCCGTTGGGGCAATTTCACCTTTAAGTGATTGCATTTCTTGCAATAAAGAATTGGCACCTATTTGCATCTTCTCACTCCTGTCGTCAGCGAATTGACGAAAAATCTGGGTTACCAGACTCTATGCAATTAGTTTGCCAAAAATGGAATAGTCAAAGTTAAGCTAGGTAAACGCCCTGAATTCACCCAGGGCCTGAGGAAAAACACAGGAATTGGAAAGCGGCCTGACGGCCGCTTTGGAGATGACTCAGGCGGGCACCTCTATGCCCATCTCACGCATGCGCGCCATCTTGTATCTGAGAGTGCGGGCACTGATCCCCAATTTCTCTGCCACCAGCTTGCGACTGCCCTGACACTGGGCCAGAGTCTCAAGAATAATCACATGCTCCTGAGCCTTGAGCTCATCACCAAGCGCCTCCGGTGTTTCCGGGGCTGTGGTATCTCCCAAAGCAACATCCTGCAAATCGATAATAATATCGCCCGCTTCTATCTGCCCTTGACTCAAGATCAACGCCCGCTGGATCACGTTATCCAGCTCACGGACATTCCCCGGCCAGCGGTGGGCCAACAAACGTCGCACTGCAGCATCGCTGAGAACTGGCACCGGGTTAATCGCCGCGTTTTCAGCGTGACGCGCCAACAGATGTTTGGCCAACGGGATGATATCCGCCGGTCTTTGGTTCAGTGCCGGCCAGGCAAGCGGAAACACATTGATCCTGTAATAAAGGTCTTCGCGAAACTCGCCCTTGGCCACCATCTCTTTCAGATCCCGGTTGGAGGTTGCCAGCACCCGGACATCGAGCTTGATGGTCTTGCGGCCTCCCAAACGTTCAACCTCGCGCTCCTGCAGCACCCGCAGCAGCTTGGCCTGCAATGCCAGCTCCATCTCGGAAATTTCATCGAGCAACAGAGTGCCGCCATGAGCCTGTTCAAACTTACCGGGGCAAGCCTGATAAGCCCCGGTAAAGGCGCCTTTCTCGTAGCCAAACAAGGTGGCTTCCAGCATATTTTCCGGGATGGCGGCGCAATTAATCGCCACAAAAGGCCCGTCAGGCCTTTGGCTGTGCTGATGAATGTAGCGAGCCAGCACTTCTTTACCCGAACCGCTGGGGCCACTTATCATCACAGAGGCTTCTGAGGCGGCCACCCGCTGCGCCAGTGCCAGCAAGGCCAGGCTCTTTTCATCGGCCACCACTGGGCCGCCGCTAACCACCTTGGGGCGTAAATAGCGACTCACCTGATTGAGCAATACCTGAGGGGCAAACGGCTTGGCGAGATAATCCACGGCCCCCAGCTTGATTGCGCTGACGGCATTGTCGATGGTGGCATAGGCTGTCATCAACAGGATCGGCAGCTGCGGATGTTGCTGACGCAGATAATCCAGCAGCCCCATACCGCCGATACCTTCCATCTGCACATCGCTTATCACCATATCAAAACGATTACCTTTCAAAGCGGTTATCGCTTCTTCGGCGCTGGCGACATCGACGCACTCATAACTGGCGAGCAGCAAGGTATCGAGCAGTGCTTCCCGAAGCGCGGCATCGTCTTCCACCAACAAAATTTTTGCTTCGCTCATGCCACGCCTCCTTGAGAGTCTGTCGTTAACGGGAATGTCAGCGTGACGGTACAACCTGCACCCAGCTTACAGCTGAGGTCCAATTTGCCGCCGTGGCTGCGCACCACTGACTGCACCACCGCCAGCCCAAGCCCTGTCCCCTGACGCTTGGTGGTGAAAAAAGGCTCCAGCACCTGCTTTTGCATCTTGCTGTCCAGGCCCTTGCCGTTATCTATCACATCGAGGCGCAGTGCCTGATCGCAGCTCAGGCGCAAAATGACTCTTTTGGCGCCGGCTTCCAGGCTATTGATCACCAGATTATTGATAGCAGAACTCAAGCCATGAAGATTGACCTGCATCTCGCTATCGCCTTCAATTTGCAGGCTCAATTCAACATTTTGCCTGGCAGCGATGGGCTCACAGTTGGCCATGACTTTTTCCAGCACCGTCGAGAACGGCACTCTATCGCAGGCTTCCTCTTGCTTACCTTTGGCAATCAACAACATATCATTGACCTGCTGCTCCAGCTCGGAAAGCCGGTCGAGTAATTTGCCCTGAAAACGCTCTCTGGAGCCGGCATCCAGCCTTGGACTGCCCAAGTTGGCGGCATAGAGTAAAGCGGCAGACAGAGGAGTGCGTATTTGATGCGCCAGAGTGGCTACCATTTTCCCGAGCGCAGACAAGCGTTCAAGGTGGGAAAGGTTTTGCTGCAACAGTCGGGTTTCGGTGAGATCGGTCAGCATAATCAGCTGCCCCTGCTCCGGGGTCAGAGGCGTAATAGCCAGCTTCACCCGGCGGCCATTACGCAGGGAAACTTCATGACCATCGTCTTTTTGCGGCGCGAAGGCGCGATTGATGATAGTCAGCCAGCGCTGACCAACCAGAGGAACACCCAACAAAGATTCGGCAACCGGGTTGGCTTCACTGACCAAGCCGTCACCGTTGAGGATAACGACGCCCGAAGGCATGGCCTGCAGAATATGCTCCATACGATTGGACATATTGGCGGCTTCCCTTACCGGGATCCATTCGCGGCCATGATGAGAGATGGTTTCGAGCTGAGCCAGTGGGCTTGCAGACATATTAACCCCGTCAAAAATACGATGCTGACAGGGTTAATGCAGAGTTTATGCCAATTTAAAAATCTAAATTATCAGTAGCTTAGTCTTTACTCATGCCGTATTTGCGCATTTTCTCCACCAAGGTGGTGCGGCGAATACCCAGCATTTCAGCGGCGCGGGCAACGACGTTGTCCTGCTGATCCAGCGCCTGACGTATCATGTCGATTTCCAATTCGGCCAAGAGATCCTTGAGATTGACCCCTTCCGGAGGCAGCTCACTGGGAAAACGGGTCTCTGGCAAATCGACCGGCTCTTCGTCATTGAAGATGGATGCCAAGGCATCACGCTCCAGTTGCTCTTCACTGACCTCGACCGAATACTCGGGCACATCGATATGGCGATACTTGACCGGCAGGTCGTTAACATCGACCAGGCCGCCCGGATAGAGGATTGTCAACCTTTCTACCAGATTGGACAGCTCGCGGACATTGCCCGACCAGGCGTGTTCCTTGAGAGAGTCAATGGCGCGTTGGGTAAAACGCACCCGTCCCTTGCCTTCGTTGAATACCCGACTGACCAACTCCTGCAGCAACAAGGGGATATCATCCCGACGCTCACACAGAGGTGGCATTTCGATGGGGAACACATTGAGGCGATAGAAGAGATCTTCGCGGAATTCACCGCCTTCAATCATGGTTTCCAGATCTCTGTGGGTCGCAGCTACCACTCGCACATCGGCGGTAATCGCCTTATTGCCACCCACACGTTCAAATACTCTTTCCTGCAGCACCCGCAGCAGCTTGACCTGCATCTGCAGCGGCATATCACCTATCTCATCGAGGAACAGGGTGCCGCCTTCGGCCAGCTCAAAACGTCCCTTACGGGCACTGATAGCACCGGTAAAGGAGCCTTTCTCATGGCCAAATAGTTCACTTTCCAACAGCTCTGGAGGAATGGCACCGCAGTTGACCGGAATAAAAGGGCCATCGCGACGCTCTGAAAGATAATGAATATTACGGGCAACCACTTCCTTGCCGGTACCAGAGGGGCCGAGCACCAGCACAGTGGCATCAGATCCCGAAACCTGGTTAATCAGATGGCGCACATTGGCAATGCCGTCGCTGCGCCCTACCAGGCTGCGGAACAGCTTGGTCTGGTTGGCACTGGTTGGTACCTGCGGCCGCTTGACCTGACCGAAGACCTGGCAAAAATGCAACAGTTCAGTCAGTTGGGAATAGCTGAGAGGTTCTTCAATCTTGCCGAGTAGATTGGAAGGATTGGCATTGCTTTGCCCCAACAGCAACATAGGCTGCCATGGCAGTTTAAGCATCAGCGACTGCAGCGCCTCGTCCTCTATACCGTCACTGACCAATATCATGGCCCGACATCGAGTTTCCGGAGATTGCGCGTCGATAGCCTCGGGAGCCACAACTTCCACTTGCTCACCAATAAACTCTAAAACACAAGATAAGCGACTGGTGCGCTCAGAGGGGTTTCCGACAAGTAAAATTCGTTGATCTGTATGCATCATTCAGTGGGCCGCTAAGCTTTGGCAATTATGGATTCGCATTAATTATTAGTGTTAGTTGCTCTGGAAAGTCTGGCAATGCTTTCTTCACATACTCAGCTAAATTTGTAGCAATGCTGAATATTGTATTATCGGCACGATATAAGCAAGCCTAGGATGGCTTTTCTGCCTAACCCTTCCTGATTTTAGTCCAAATTCAGCACTTAAGAGCTAATATCGTCAATTAAATGGCGTAAGTCAAAAAGGCGCCAAAGGCGCCTTTATCTCGAATGGTTAATAACTCAACGGTTTTCTTCGTGAGCCGTAAGGTGATGTTTATCAGCGGGAATGGCATCCCAGGCTTCTTTGATGTCCCGCAGCACGGCCGCAACATCATCCAGCGCCTGAACATCATTATTCAGATTGGCCTCAGAGATACGCCGCAGCATAAAGTCGTAAAGGTTGCTGAGATTCTTGGCTATCTCACCACCGGCTTCCATATTCAGGCTGTTGCTGAGACCTGTGATAATACCAATCGCCTTGTTGATGAAAATTCCCTTGGACGACTGGTCGCCTTGCTCTATGGCGTAACGACTCTGGGCAATACGCTCCAATGCGCCGTTGAACATCAACTGAATGATCCTGTGCGGTGATGCAACTGAGATTTCACTCTCCAATGACACCTTACGATAAGACTGTAGCGACCCTCTCATAAATACCTACCTATTTGCATCTATAGACTTGTAAACATTGACCTGACGTTTGTTCTGACTCCTGAGCGCCAATAGCTCCTGCCTTTGTTGGCGTATCGCTTTGGCATGCTGCTCAAAAGTGGCAGTCAGCTCCAATTGCTCCTCTAGCAACTCAGGACTCTGCACTTCCTCTATCAGGGTCTGGAGCAAAGTTTGACGCCTGCTTACCAGCTCTTGCAAATTAGAGACCAACTCGTCAGTTTTTTCATCCTCGGCGGGAATTGTCAGTAAACAATCCAGAGCCCGGCGCAACAATTCGTTGATCTGATTCAGTTCTTCAGTTACCTGCATCTTTTATCCCAATCAGCTACTCTTCTTGACGACACCCGGCAAGGAGTTCAGGGCACCGATTACGTTCTGTCCCTGTGCTGACAACTGGCCAACCACCAGATCCATCGCGTTGAACTGCTTGGTCAATCTGGCTTCCAGCAACTCCATTTTAAGGGCAAAGGCCTCACGCTGATCCGCAAGACGTTGCTTATCGCCGGTATAGGCCTGATTGCGGGTGTCTATTACACCACCGGCCTTGACGTAGGTCGTGGCCAATTCATCCATGGCGTTGGCTAGGCCGGTATCCTTGGTGGAAAACAGCGCTTCGACCCCGTCCATATTGGTCTTGATGGCCTCATCAAGCTTGGCATCATCAATCGAGAGTTTGCCATATCTGTCGGTTTTAATGCCAATATCATAGAGTGCAATAGTACCGTCGGCCGTCGCCACCCTGTCACTGATCCCGGAGCGTAACTGAGATTCCAGTGAGCGGATCATGGAGTCACCCTGCAGCGCTGCAGCCTCTTTTTTGTCTACATCATAGGCCGAGAGCTTTTCTATCGAGGTGATCAGGCTATTGTAGGCATCAACAAAACCTTTGACGTTTTCTTTAACCGCATCGGTATCCTGAGCTATGGTCAGCTTAGTGGTCTTGTTGACATCAGCATCAGTGAGGTTGAGCGTCACGCCGGGGATGGCGTCTTTCACTTCATTGGATTGGGAAGTCAGCTTCTGGCCGTCAATATAGAGTACGGCGTTGCTGGCAGCCTGGATCTCTTCAAGATTACCGGCACCAAACATATCTGAAAGCCCGGTACCTGAAGTATCAGTTGCGGTTACGCTTATCTGGTTATCCGTGCCTTCTTTGTCGGAGCTGAATACCAAACGGCTGCCGGCATCACTGGTGATGACAGTGGCGGTAACCCCCGAATTATCGGCATTGGCATTCACTTTTTTGGCAATATCTTCAAGCGAATCTGTGGCTTCCACATCGACGCTGAAATTCTCGCCATTGACCGCAAATTGTAGGCTTCCTTCACCGACCGCGGCACTGGCATCGGCGGTGGCAGCACCGGCAACCTTGTGTTGCTGTGCCAAGGCCTCAATCTTGATGTTGTAGGAGCCGGGCAAAGAGTTTTTACCTGCAGTGGCAGTAAAGAAGTCTTCGTTGCCCAAGGTAACAGTACGTTGATTCAAGGCGCCGCCATCCTGGAGCTTTTTCAGCGCATCCTGGAACTTGGACAGCTGGCTCTTGAGGGTTCCTATGGCAGAAACCTTGGCATCTATCGTATCTTCGGTCTTATTGAAAATCGCCTCTTTAGGCACTTTCTCGGCGTCAACCAAGACCTTGACGATCTCGGTAATATTGAGCCCCGACCCCAAACCTGTTGCTGTTAATGCCATATCAACCTCTATCTCACGTTAAGCCTTTTAGGCTTCCGTCTTCATCAGCAGTCCTGCTACTTCTGAAAGTTTAGCAGCCAGCTCCAAAGCTTCCTCGCTGGGGATCTGTCTTATCACATCCCCTGAGTCTACATCCATCACGCTGACAACGTGAGTGCCGGATGTTTCATCCACTTTGAATGCCAGTCCCTTGCGCATCATAGACATGGTATTGGAGAGTTCTTCCGCCACCTGCTGCAGCTGCTCGGGATCTTGCTGCGCCTCCTTGTTCTGCTCCGCCTCATCGACCGGCTTGAGCAAGGCTGTCGCCTCGGTTTCCGCGTTCTTGGGAGCAGCTTCTTTCAACTGTCCCGGCTTCACTTCTGTCCTCACTGGGACAGCATTGGATAAGGTAGTAACTTCCATCGCCTATTCTCCACTCAGTTGACCTAACTGCCTTCAATATCTTCCTTCCATGAATGCAGCAAAGGGAGATCCGTTGCCGAACCTCCCTTTTACTGACGCGATAGCTAACCTGAAAGATTACAGCAGTGACAGTGCAATCTGTGGCAGCTGGTTAGCTTGGGCCAGCATGGCCGAACCTGTCTGTTGCAGCACCTGGCTCTTGGTCATGGCAGAGGTTTCTTTGGCGAAATCCACGTCCACGATACGGCTCTTGGCGTCGGCAACGTTGGCCTGAGTGTTGGCGCTGTTGCTGATGTTGTGTGCCAGACGGTTCTGGATGGCACCCAATTCGGCGCGTTGTGAGTCGATGTTCTTGATAGCGGCATCGATCTTACCGATAGCTGAGTCACGACCAGCAGAAGTCAGTACAGTCAGAGAGTTAACAGAGAGAGTACCAGCGTTGGTGGTCTTCACTTTAACTGTTACATCTTCGCCATCCTGGTGACCTACCTGGAACTTTTTACCGGCAGAGAAGCTACCTGTCATCAGCTTGGTGTTACCAAAGGCGGTAGTGTTACCGATAGCTGTGATTTCAGTTGCCAGCGCATCCATTTCGTCTTTCAGCGCCTGCAAGTCAGCAGTACTGTTGGCACCGTTTTCAGACTGGATGGCCAGGTCACGCATACGTTGCAGCATGTTGGTCTGCTCCTGCATCGCACCTTCAGAGATCTGGGCGATGGAGATAGCGTCGTTGGCGTTACGCATGCCGACTTCAAGACCTTGCACCTGGCTATTCAGGCGGTTAGAAATCGCCAGACCTGCAGCATCATCTTTAGCACTGTTGATACGCAGACCACTTGACAGACGCTCCATTGAAGTAGCCAGGCTACCGTTGGAGATGTTCAGGTTTTTCTGAGCTTTCAGTGATGTTACGTTGGTGTTTACTGTAATAGCCATAATGATTTCCTCTTTACCTGGCTTGGAAAACTAGCCTGTCTTCGTTTGAGCCAGGCGGGTCTTACTGGTTACAGTATCTTTAACGGCACCCCTGTTTTGATCTTTAGTCATTTTTTTCAAAAAATCATCAATTCTTCTTAACTCAATGATTGTTTGAGAAAAATAATATCGCCAGTGGTGATGAAACCACTGACGATATTGCCCTTTCCACTCGATTAGCCAAGCAGAGAAAGCGCGACCTGTGGCAATTGGTTGGCCTGTGCCAGCATGGCAGAACCCGTCTGCTGCAGTACCTGGTTCTTGGTCATGGCCGAAGTTTCCTTGGCAAAGTCCACATCCACGATACGGCTCTTGGCATCGGCAACGTTGGCCTGAGTGTTGGCACTGTTGCTGATATTGTGGGCCAGACGGTTTTGCACCGCACCCAATTCAGCGCGCTGGGTATCTATGTTCTTGATGGCGGCGTCAATCTTGCCAATGGCAGAGTCACGACCGGCAGAAGTCAGCACCGTCAGCGCATTTACCGACATTGATGCGGCATTATTGGTTTTGACCGTCACTGTCACGTCTTCACCGTCTTGGTGACCGACCTGGAACAGCTTGCCACCGGAGAACTCACCAGTCATCAGCTTGGTGTTACCAAAGGCTGTGCTGTTACCGATAGCGGTGATCTCATCACGCAGCTGATCCATTTCATCTTTCAGCGCCTGCAGATCGGCGGTGCTGTTGGCACCGTTTTCAGACTGGATGGCCAGGTCACGCATACGTTGCAGCATATTGGTCTGCTCTTGCATCGCGCCTTCGGCAATCTGGGCGATGGAAATCGCGTCGTTGGCGTTACGCATGCCCACTTCCAAGCCGCGAACCTGAGAGTTCAACCGGTTGGAGATAGCCAGACCCGCGGCATCATCCTTGGCGCTGTTGATCCTAAGACCACTGGACAGGCGTTCCATAGAAGTCGCTAGGTTACCACTGGATATGTTCAGGTTCTTCTGTGCCTTCATCGAGGTCACGTTAGTATTAACGGTAATAGCCATGTTGAGTTCCTCTTCCTAGTTTTAGCGCCAAGACTCGGAGCTTGGCTAAATTTGTTAACAATTTATCTGACAGACGGGTAGGTCTTTGCTTTCTGTTAAATAAAGTCAAACAGGGAAACAGAACCCACTCTGCTGAACACATTTGAAACGGCGTTCAACGCCAGCTGCTGTTTTTGAAACTCGGTTATCGCCGAGGCGTAATCGAGATCTTCCAGCAGTGACAATGCCGACTTATTCACCAGCTCTTCCTCTGCATGATTGGAGCTGTAGCTTTCGAGGCTTTTGAGATTATTCCCGGCCACCCCTCTGGCCACACTGAGCTGATTCAAGCCGCTATCAACGTTATTCAATAACTGTGCCAACTCAGCTTTTCCTTCCGGGGTATTGACCCGGTTGGGATCCTCCAGCAGATCGATTGCCTGCTGAATGGTATCGAAAATAGGTACCTCGGCATCGGGCTCCATGGTGAAGGAATCCCCGCCAGCCGGCGTGCCGTCCAGCTTCACCTCAATGCCATTGAAACTCACGGGATTACTGGCATCGAAGTTGGCCACATTAGCCACCGCAGTGCCACCCGAGTCCAACACTTCCAAATCAACCCCACCGGCACCATTGTCGGTAAAGTTAAAGGTATAGGTATCGGCCACATGAGCCGCGGGGTCATCTATCTTGGCGCTGAGTACCCTGAAGTCCCCGGTTTGAGAGGCCAAATAATTGACGCCATAGTCACCCAAACCATTGGGCACCTTCATAAAGGCCGAGTCCCCCGGGATGTTGGTGCCCATGGCAACCCCTTGAGCCACCAAGGCGTCACGAACGCCGCTGTCACCGCTGTAAACCATGTTGCCGCTGGCATCGAAGGCAAACGGCTGATTGTCTGTGCTGAATCCGGAGAACAGATAGTTGCCTGACTCATCCTGGGTATTGGCAATACTCATGAGTTCATCCAGACTGCCGCGCAGCTCATCGGCAATCATTTGCCGCTCTGACGGTGCCAGGGTGCCATTTACTGCACGCAACATCTGCTCTCGAATGCTGGTAACCAGAGTTTCGGCACTGCCGAGCTTGCTTTCCGCCATCGACAAATGATTCTTGCTGTAGTCCACATTCTTGAGATATTGCTGCACCAGCGCGTTTTGCTGATAGAGATTGTCTATGCCGATAGCCGCCACAGGATCGTCACCGGCAGTGTTGACCTTTTTACCGCTGGAGAGCTGCTCGAGGATCCTGTTGGTATCCGTTTGCTTCTGCAGAATGCTGTTTAAGTTCTGCTGGTACATCTGTGAAGTTGAAATACGCATCTCTCAAGCTCCTATCGAACCGAACTGAACAAAGTGTCGAACAGGGTATTAGCCGTGGTCATGATCCGTGCCGATGCCTGGTAGGCCTGCTGGAACTGCATCAAGTTGGCCGCCTCTTCGTCCAGATTAACCCCGGATTCCGACTGCACCCTGGCATAGGCCTGGTTGTAAATGGCCTCCGCCGAACCGGCCCTGACCTGGGCGGATTTGGTTTGGCTGCCAATATCCAGCTTGGTCTTTTCAAACACATCTCCCAGGGTCGACTTGCCATTGTTCATTATCTTGCTGTCACTGAGCTTGGCCATGGCCACGGCATTGGTGTTGTCACCCGGCGCAAAGCTGAGATCGAAAGTGAAACTCTCACTGCCGCCACTGCTGCCATCAACTTCGAAGGTAAAGCCAAAGGCGCTGATCTGCGGCGGAGTGCCCGCGGCCGTCCCGGTTGCCAAAGAAGCGCCGTTGACATCAAAGACTTCATAGGTAGGCGGATTGACACTGGTATCCAGGGTGAATGTCAGCTCACTGTCAGTCACGGGGAAGTTAGCCGCGCTTCTATCATCTATGCTGACCAACTTCACTGAAGTGCTGCCTGAATTACCTGTCCCGGCGGTGATTTTCGGCGCCGCAGCGGCAATCCCCTTGGGATCGGACATCACTACACCTATGTTGGCTGCCGCATTGGCGGTTGGCCGTATTTCAAACCTGTCACCGGCGGCCATGGCACCGGCGTCGATATTGATACTGAAACCGTTGGCGCCTTCCAAAGTGTTGCCGTTGAGCGTCAAGTTGGTCACGGCTCCCGTCTTCATATCCTTGAGTTCATAAGTACCGGCGCTGGTATAGTTCAGCTCATAACTGCTGCCGGACAGGGCGCCGACATCATCGATATTAACGCTCAAGGAAGCTGTGCCCGGATTACCCGAATAGGCGCCGACACGGCCGGCGGCAATCACAGGGTCATTGATATCGGTAAAAATAGGTTGTCCCAGCTCGCCATTGAGATCGAAGCCCTGGGACTGCATCTCGTTAAAGGCATCGGCAATCCCCAGCGCCAACTGCCCCAGCTCATGGCTGGCGGGCATCAGGGTGTTGTCACGAAAATCAAATAAGGCGCCCAGTTGACCACCGAGCTTGGCGGGGTCTGCCTTTAATTCACTGCCACCAAGGCTATAGGTCAGCTCAGGCTCGTTGGGGAAGGGGTCACCTGTGGTCACGCCCATAGTCATGGCCACTTCACCGGATACCAGCATAAAGGAGCTGCCCAGCATGATGGAGCGGGCACCGTTTTCCAGCGGGATCACATTGACTTCCGCATATTGGCTCAATTCCTGGATCAGGGCATCTTGCTTATCCAGCAGCTGCGCATCGTTCCCCGGCGTCTTCATCAGTTCAAGATTGATCTGCGCCATCTCTTTACTGATCTCATTGATCCTGGTGGTAATGCTTTCAATCTGATCATTGGTTTGCTGCACCTGACCACTCAGATGGCTCTGCATCTGATTGAGATTCTGCGCCAGTTGCGAGGCCGAGTTGAGCACAGAGCCGCGGATCCCCAGATCCGATGGCAGGTCAGCCAAGCTGTTGAGGCCGGAGAAAAAGTCATTCAATGAGGCTGGCACCGCCTTGCCTATCTGGGAAAACAGCTGATCCAATTCGCTGAGCTTGGTGTAGCTGGCCTCGGCGGCACTGAGCCCTGTTTGGCCGATACGCAGCTCTCTGGCGGCATAATCGTTGTAAATACGCTTAACTTCCTGCACATAGGTACCTGTGCCATAGAAGTTATTGCCAAGACGCATTGAGGTGGAGGTGCCTTGAATTGCCACCTGACGGTGATAGCCTTCGGTATTGACGTTGGCAATATTGTTACTGGTCACTCCCAATTGTGATTGGGCGGCCAGGATCCCGCTGCGGGCTATACTGAACAGATCCATAGACATGGGTTATCGCTCCTGCACCTTTACTGGCCCGGCTTTGAGCCGAACTCCTGCAACAATTGGCCAAAATCAGCCTTGATGGTATCCAGCACTTTCATCACCTTGTTGACATATTGAGGATCCGTGGCGTATCCCGCCTCGGCCAGTGCCTTGATAAATTCGCCGGGATTGGCGGCCATCTTGCGCGCCTGGCTATAACGATCGTTGTCGGAAATAAAGCTGACAAAGTCGTTAAAGCTCTGCTCAAAACTGTCATACACCCGGAAGTCCGCCTTTTGCCGCACAGCTGTGCCCTGCTCATATTCCAGGGTAGACACTGCCGCTTTCTCGCCCTGCCAACGCCTGTCGGCCTTGATGTTGAACAGGTTGTTGCTGGACTCGCCTTTATGGCCACGGACCATTTTCTGGCCCCAGCCGGTTTCCAGAGCCGATTGCGCCAGCAGCACTTCGGGTTGAGTCCCCAAAGCATCGGCAGCGGCCTTTGCATGGGGATAAAGCTGTCTGACAAACTCTTCCTGGCTGCCAATTGCCGGCCGCGCCTGCCGCCATGACGGCAATACTTTGCCGCTCAATACCTGCTGCAGGCTGTCATTGCTTGGCAGCGCGGAGGCTTTGGCCGCTGCTGCTTCAACACCGGATATCTTCTCCGTCTGGCCGCCGTTTAAGGCCGCGACGCTGCGGTTATCGACATCACCGCGGAGCACTGAGGCCGGGGTAATACCGGAGTTTTCAGGTGACAACTGCTGCACCATGAGATCCGCCAGCCCCAACATACCTTTGGACGACAGCTCCACCGACATCTGCTGATCGTGCATCTGCTCGTAGAACTTGGTGTACTGGCTGTTCATCGGGCTGTCGGATTCAAATATCGCATTGGCATCACGCATGCTTTTCATCAACATCTGCACAAAGATGCCTTCAAACTGCTGCGCGACTTCTTTAAGCGCCGCCTTTTGATCCTGCTGCGCCTGGGCTCTGAGCTTGTCCAGCCCACCGAGATCCAGAAATTGCGAAGCATCAGCCATTTTGTTCATAGTCGATAAACCAATGTGCCATTAATCAGATGATGATGAGTTCACCATGCAAAGCCCCTGCCATCTTTAAGGCTTCGAGGATGGCCAACACATCCGATGGCGCCGCGCCGACCATATTCACCGCCCGCACCAACTCATCGAGGGAAGTGCCCGGGTTGAACATAAACATACGTCTATTGTCCTGAGCCACATCTATGGTGCTGTTGCTGGTCACCGCAGTCTGGCCACCGGCCAGGGCATTGGGTTGGGAAACCTGAGTCGCTTCGGCGATGGTGACGGTAAGGCCGCCATGGGTCACAGCCGCCGGCAGGAGTTTAACGTCCTTGCCGACCACTATGGTGCCGGTGCGGGAGTTGACTATCACCTTGGCCGATTCATCGGCAGGCTCAACCTGAATATTTTCCAGGGTGGCCAGAAACGATACCCGCTGCGACACATCTCTGGGGGCACTGACCTGAATGGAAGAAGCATCGAGCGCCCGTGCCATACCCGGGCCGAGTAAGCCATTAATGGCATCTGCGGTGCGCTTGGCGGTGGAGAAATCGGCTCTGTGCAGGTTAAAAGTCAGGTGATCGCCATTACCGAAGGGGCTGGCCACTTCACGCTCGACTATGCCGCCGTTGGGAATGCGGCCCACGGTTGGCGTGTTCTGGATCACCTTGGAGCCATCAAGCCCCTCGGCGCTGAAACCGCTGACCACCAGACTGCCCTGGGCGATGGCGTAAACATTGCCGTCCACCCCTTTAAGGAAGGTCTGCAGCAGAGTGCCGCCGCGCAGGCTCTTGGCTTCACCCAGGCTCGATACCGTCACATCCAGGGTTTGTCCCGGCTTGATAAAGGGTGGCATATCGGCATGCACTGCCACCACGGCAATATTCTTGATCTTGGGCCTGAAGTTATCCGGCAAATTGATGCCGAAATTCTTCAGCATGGTCTTGAAGGTCTGCTCCGTGTAACGGGTCTTCTCCCCGGTGCCCGGCAAACCGACCACCAGACCGTAGCCTATCAACTGGTTATCCCTGACCCCTTGGATATCGGCGATATCCTTGATGCGCTCGGCCTGTCCCGGCAGGGAAACCAGCAAACAGGCAAGTGCCATGATTAATTTGATTTTCATGAGCTTATCCTCAGAAAGGCCACCAGTCAGAGAGGAAGAACTGGCTCAGCCAGCCCACCTTTTGCGAATCGGCAAAGGTGCCGGTACCGCTGTATTGAATACGGGCATTGGCGACTTTGGGCGAATCTATGGTGTTCTCGGGAGTAATATCCTGCGGCCGAATAATGCCGGTTACCCGGATAAACTCGTCGCCATTATTGATGGTGATCCACTTTTCACCGCGAATAACCAGGTTGCCATTGCCCAGCACCTGCATCACATTGGCCGAGATCTGCCCGGAGAGACTGTTGCTCTGATCGGCATCGGCCTCACGATTGGTATCCATGCTGTCGCCGTAACGGAAATCCAGCGGATTGCCCTTGATGGTGACATTGCTGCCGCCCATATAGAGCGGGTTCACCGACATGTCCGAGCCTTTCTTGATCTTGTTACCGACGCTTTTCTTCGCCTGGGTCGACTCCACCAGCACCACAGTGATGATGTCCCCTACCCTGTGCGCCCGCAGATCCGAGTAAAGCGAAGACGCCTGGCTATCCTGATAAATAGAGCCGGTCGGCGCTATCCGGGTCGGCGGTGCTTCGGGATACACAGGCGCATAATAGGGATCATCGGCTATGGGTTTATTCTGGGTAGCAGTGCAAGCCCCCAGAAACAAAGCCGGAATGATAAGGAACAAGGGTTTCATCACATCACCTCATCACAGATTCTGGTTCACGTAGGCCAGCATCTGGTCTACGGCCGAAATGACTTTGGAGTTCATTTCGTAGATCCGCTGACTCTCAATCAGGTTAACCAGCTCTTCGGTCACGTTAACGTTGGAGGTTTCCAGCGAGCCCTGACGAATGGAGCCCAAACCGTCAAGCGAAGCCGTGCCCTGAATTGGGGTACCGCTGGCGCCCGTCTCCAGATAGAGGTTTTGCCCTATGGGATCCAGGCCGGACGGATTGATGAAATCAGAGATGGTCAGCTGGCCCACCACCTGGTTTTCGGCGGCACCCGGGGTTTTAACCGACACTTCACCTTCGGCGGAAACGGTAATACTGGTGGCATCGTCCGGAATGGTAATGGCAGGCTGCAGCACATAGCCGGCGCCGGAAGTCACTATCTGGCCGGTATCATCCAGAGTGAACTGGCCGTTGCGAGTGTAGGCAGTGGTGCCGTCCGGCAGCTGGATTTCAAAGAATCCCGGGCCTTCAATCATCATGTCCAGCGCGTTATCTGTGGTTTGCAGATTCCCCTGGGAGAAAATCTTCTGGGTGGCCACTACCTTGGTACCTGCGCCCAGGTTAAGGCCATTGGGCAGCTTGGTGTTGGAAGCACTGATACCACCGGCCTGATTGACCGTCTGATACAGTAAGTCTTCAAATATCGCCCGGCCCTTTTTGTAGCCTATGGTGCTGGCATTAGCGACGTTATTTGAAATCACCGAGATGTCTGTTTGCTGGGCATCTAGCCCAGTCTTACTTATCCATAACGCGGGATGCATATCAATTACTCCTAGCTAATGCGCATCAATGAAGCGGACGACTTGTCGTTCTCTTCTGCGGTTTTCATCATTTTTACCTGCAGCTCAAACTGACGTTGCAGCTCAATCAGGTTGACCATTTCATCCACGGCATTGACATTGCTGCCTTCCACAGCGCCACTTTCCACATTCACAAAGGGATCGGCGGCGGCCGGATTGCCGTCCAGAGTGCGGAACAAACCATCTTCACCGCGCATCAGATTCTGATTGCCCGGGTTGACCAGCTTGATGCGGCCCACCTCTTCAATCACCTCTGCGGTTGCGCCCTGGGGACGAATGGAGATGGTGCCGTCGGTGGCAATCTGGATTTTGTCTATCGGCAACGGCAGCACTATCGGGCCGTTATCGCCCATTACCGGGTTGCCCCTGTCGTTACGCAGTAAACCTGTGGTGTCAAAACTCAGACTGCCGGAGCGGGTATAGGCCTCGCTGCCATCGGCTGCCTGCACCGCAATCCAGCCTTGATCTTTGATGGCTATGTCCAGATCCCGCCCGGTCGATTTGATAGGACCGGACTGAAAGTTGGCCGAGGGCGACTCTGTCATGGCAAACACCCGGGTCGGCAATCCTTCACCGAAGGCTTGCATAGCACGGGCCTGAGCCATGTCTGACTTGAAACCATCTGTGTTGGCATTGGCCAGGTTGTTACCCCGAACCGCCAGCGCATTCATGTTTTGTTTGGCGCCAGTCATGGCGACATAGAGAAGTTTGTCCACCTGCTGCTCCGTCAATCTTTTTACCTATTCAGGTAAAAGCAAACATCGTGCCAATAAAATGAGCAATCGAGCGCAGTGACAACAGAAGAACTTCAGTAACTTGGGGGTGTGTACAGGGAGAAGCGGCAAGACATTGCCGTAGCGGCAATGTCTTGCGCAGGAAGGATTAGCGGATCTGCAGCACTGTCTGCTGCAGTGTATTGTTCACTTCCAGAGTACGGGAGTTGGCCTGGAAGTTACGCTGAGCCGAAATCAGGTCCACCAGCTCAGTGGTCAGGTCGACGTTGGCCTGTTCCAGCGTTGAGGAACGGATACTGCCGAACACGCCACTGTTGGCCTCACCGGCCAGCGCTGCACCTGAGTCCAGGCTCGCTTTCCAGGAGGTGTTACCTACCTGGCTCAGACCCTGTTCATTGGAGAAACGCGCCAGTGCCACCCGCGCCAAAGGCACGGTCGAGCCATTGCTGTATTTCGCTGAGATCAACCCGTCTGTACCCACTTCCACATTGGTCAGACGACCCACAGTCACCCCATCCTGCGTCAATTCAGTGGCGTTGAACTTTTCCGAGAACTGGGTCGGGTTGTTGAAGTCTATGGTTATTGTCTGGGTTCCGTCCGCCGCAGGGCCGAGAACATTGGCACCGCCAACACCCAACTGCTCTGTGGTGATCACCGCAGGATCTGAACCTATGTAACCGCCGACATCGTTGAACTTGAGCACTGCGCCAGTCCAGCCACCAGCAGTTTGCGCTGTGCCTGTACCATCCGGGTTACCGTCACCATCAGTATCTGTCTGGTAGCTGCCAGCGGCGCCGCCCAGATTGACCGGCTTGTCGTCGATAGCATAATAAGCCACCCAGTTACTCTCGCCCGTGTAGGCGCCATTGTCCGGACGCACAAAATAGGTGGTCAAGGTGTGGGAGTTACCCAGGGAGTCATAAATGGTCACTGCGGTTGAGTTGTTGAAAGTGTCTGACTTGGATGGGTCAAACAGCGCCGGATCTTTGGTGGTCTGGGTGGAATCCAGGTTCATGCTGATGCCGACATTATTGGTCTTCTGCGGGCTACCGGCAGTATCCGGGATCTGCACCGGCTTGGTAGTGGTCAAACTCACAGAGGTGGAGTTGCCGTCTTTATCGACAGGGAAGCTCTGCAGGAAGTTACCTGCGGCATCGACCAGGAAACCGTTTTCATCACGCTTGAAGGCACCGGCGCGGGTGAAAGAGTAATCCTGACTGCCCACATTGGGAGAGGTCACGAAGAAACCGCCACCGTTGATCGCCAAATCCAACGCATTGTTGGTGGAGTTCAGGTTACCCTGGTGGAACTGCTGCGCCACCTGAGTGGTGGTCACACCGCCGCCCACAGTGGTTCTGCCGTTGGAGAAAATCGAGCTGGCGTAAACATCGGCAAACTCGGCCCGGGATTCTTTAAAGCCGACGGTATTGACGTTGGCAATATTGTTGGCTGTGGTATTGAGATCTTTCTGCGCCGCAGCAATCCCACTCAGAGCAATGTTAAAAGACATAATTCACCTCATGATTTTCAGATACTGTCCGGCGCAGCCGGGGCAGAAACAGAATTAAACTTCGGAAACAGCCAGCACGTCGGCCAGTCTGATCCCGCCAATACCTCTTAAGTTCAACACGGCACCACTGGCCGAGTTGAGCGATACACTGGTCACGTGGGCATAGGCACTGACAATAAGATCCTGGGACTTGCCATCGACAACCCCACTGGCCTTCATGGTGTAGATACCAGCCTCAACGGGTTTACCGTCCTTATCCAGGCCGTCCCATTCCACGTCTATGTTGCCGCCGGCACTGCCATCCACATCAAAGGTCTTGATTACCTGGCCGGCTTCATCCTCAACTGTCACCTTGATGGAAGGCATTTTCTCTGGCGATGTGATCACCCCTTTGAGGGTCGGGTCTTCCTCGGAAACATAGCCGGTGCCCGCCGGGATCAACACTTTCTGCCCCACCAGGCCAGATGCCTGCAAAGCCTGACTCGAGGTCATTACCGTGTTGAGGTTAACTATCTCCTCGTTGAGCTTGGAGATACCATCCACGGTAGAAAACGAAGCCATCTGGGCAATCATCTGGTCGTTGTCCACAGGCTTGAAAGGATCCTGCATCGACAACTGCCTACTCAGCAGCGAGAAGAAATCTTCCTGGGTCAGCTGCTGGTTATTGCTCTTCTTGGTCTCCGAACCCCCTTTGACACTTATGCTGTCGAGGAAGGGGTTAACTGAACTTACACTCATGGGCTATGTCTCCCTTTATTTGCCCATTCTCAGGGTCTGCTGCAGCATGGACTTGGCTGCATCGGCCACCTGGACGTTCATCTGATAGGAGCGGGAGGCGGAAATCATATCGGCCATCTCTTCCACTACATTGACATTGGGTTTGTAGATAAAACCATCGGCATCGGCCATGGGATGATCCGGCGAATACTCTTTCAACAAGGGTTTATCGCTTTCCACTATGCCCTTAACCTTTACCGCAGCGCCTTGCTGCTGTTGACCATTGGCCTTGGCCAGCTCGGCCTCAAAAATGGGATGCCGCGCCTTGTAGGTCTTATCGATACTGGAAGAGACGGAATCTGCGTTGGCTATGTTACTGGCTGTGGTGTTCAAGCGCACAGACTGCGCCGACATTCCCGACCCCGCAACATTGAAGATATTGTACAAGCTCATGATTAATCTCCTTTCAATGCCTTTTTCATCCCGGCGAACTTACCGTCGAGGAACCCAAGCGACATCTGATATTCAAGCGCATTTTGCATAAAGGCCTGCTGCTCTTTTTGCATATCGACAGTATTGCCGTCACCCGTGTCCGGTTGATCCGGTACCCGATACTGCACATGCTGGGCTGTCAGCGCCTTGAGGTCGAAATGCTTTTCAGAAGTTGCCGCCATACTCATCCCCTGTTGCCGCCCTTTTGCCGCCTGCAACGCCGAGGAAAAATCAACATCCCGAGCCTTATAATGTGGGGTATCGGCATTGGCTATATTGCTGGCAAGCACTTCGGCACGCTGGGCGCGAATACCCAGAGTGTATTGATGTATGCCAAGGGCCTTATCGAAACTGATCGCCATAAAACCGCCTCCTCCAATGACTCGACAAAAACAAAGCAAGCTTTGTGCCAGATGTAGAGTGGAGGGTAACAGATACCAAGATGATGGCCGTAAGGGTGAAAGGTAAAACAGAAAAGGCCCGTCCAAGTTGACGAGCCTTTCAAACTATTTAATTAAAAATCAAATGGTTAGTTGGTTAATTTTTCTTTTGATAATAGATGCCTGGGTTACAGCGAACCATGTCGAATTCATCGGTCAACCCGGCAATCGATTCACTGGCGCCCAAAAACAGTATCCCCTTGGGATTAAGGGCGGCAGCAAATTGCCGCAGTATTTTTGCCTTTGCCTCCGGCGCAAAATAGATAAGCACGTTGCGGCAAAAGATGATGTCGAACTTGCCAAGCAAGGTGTAGCTTTCAAGCAGGTTGTGGGCCCGAAAACTCACCAAACGGCGCACATTGTCTTTAACCCGCATATTGCCGTTGGGCAGGGCTTCAAAAAACTGACGCTTGCGCTCTTCAGACAGGCCGCGGGCCAACGCCAGCTTATCGTACTCGGCGTTTTTACAACGCTCCAGCATGGATGGTGACAAATCTGTGGCCTGAATCATGGCGCCACCCGGCAAAGCCCCCGGTTTACGCTGCTGATATTCAAGCACTGTCATCGCCAGTGAATAGGGTTCCTGGCCGGATGAACAGGCTGCCGACCAAATCTTCAACGGCCGCCCCAGCTTGGCATAACCGGGCAACAATGTATTGCCGAGCAGGTCAAAAGGATACTTGTCCCGAAACCAGAGGGTTTCGTTGGTGGTCATGGCATCGACGACTTCAGCGCGTAACTGACGCTCGGTGGGCCGCATCGACTGCTTAACTACGTCCGACAGGGATGGCAAGCCATATTTCCCCATCAAAGGCGCCAAACGGCTGCGAACCAAATACTGTTTGTTCTCACCCAATACAATGCCACTGTGCTGTTCAAGAAACAGCCTGAATTGATTGTACTCAGTTTCTGCGAGAGATTTATCTGGCACCTTAGTGTCCTAACTATCCGTGAAAACGTCGCTGCAACTCAATGCAGCGCCATTTAAAAACTGGGTCAGCGTTATACCCCAGCCCCATTTGCAACACAAGACATCAAACTCACTATAGTCATAAAAATCCACAGCAGACAGCGACTATAAACTCAGATGCTTGTTAACTGCCGATGCCAATTCATCGGGGTTGAACTTGGCAATAAAATCGTTGGCGCCCACTTTTTGCACCATGGCCTGGTTGAACACCCCACTCAACGAGGTATGCAACACCACCTTGATATGTTTCAGCTTGGGATCATCACGGATCTCGGCGGTCAGGGTGTAGCCATCCATTTCCGGCATCTCAATGTCTGAAATAATCAGCGGGATCTCATCGGCGACATTGTCCATCTCCGACGCGATGCTTTTCAACTTATCCAGCGCTTCCCGGCCATCTTTGGCAGTATCTATCTGCAGGTTCAACGAAGACAGCGCCCGAATGATCTGCTTACGGGCCACTGAAGAGTCGTCAATCACCATAATATGATAGTGCTGCTCTCTGTCGATTGTGAGAGATTCATCGATTTCCTGACTGATGTCTGTCTTAACCGGCGAAATTTCATCGAGAATTTTCTCAACATCGAGAATTTCAACCAACTCACCTTCGATTTCGGTCACCGCGGTCAGATAAGAGTATCGCCCTGCCCCTTCCGGTGGCGGCATGATGGACTCCCAGTTCATATTGATGATCCGCTCGACAGACTTCACCAGGAAGCCCTGCACGCTGCGGTTGTACTCGGAAATAATGATGAAGCAATCCTTGACATCATCTATGGGTTTGCCGCCGGTCGCCGCACTGAGGTCGATAACCGACACTGTGGTGCCGCGAATATGGGCCACGCCCTTAACGAAGGAGTTCAACTTGGGCAGTGCCGTCAGCGGTGGGCACTGCAGAACCTCTTTAACCTTGAACACGTTGATCCCGAACCTTTGCCTGCCGTTGAGTTTAAACAACAGAAGTTCGAGACGGTTTTGTCCGACCAGTTGAGTGCGCTTGTTGACTGATTCAAGAATGCTCGACATAAGGCTGCCTTGTTGTCTTTGTATTGATAAATACCTGCTGTCACGCAGACAGGCATACTATTTGCTTTGTCCAAGACACTGGGTCTCAGTCAAATTTCTGACTAAACCTGTGGTGAAGCCAGCACTGGGATCCGCGAATCATTGAAAGTATAGGTGTAATCTGGCGAGACAAGCTAGCCCGTTCATTATGAAAGTAAATTTTGCGTACATTTTGGCTACAATTTTAATGCCCATCCCAGCGGTGGCGGCAGAGAATAGCTTTGTTCCCAGTATATCGGCCGTAGAAAGCCTGGCTAAAGAGGCAGTTGCCAAAAAAGTGCTGGCGGCCGAGAATGCTCAAATAACCATCACGCCGCAACGACTGGATTCCAGGCTCACGCCCCCCAGATGCAATTCGCCTTTGACGGCTGAACTTGCCAGCGACAGAGAGATAAGCCGCAACAATACGGTACGCATAGGTTGTAACAGTCCGGAGCTCAGCTACCCGTGGCAAATCTATGTCTCGGTGCGGGTGGATATCAGTTACCCTGTGGTAGTAGCTACCCAGACACTGGCCCCGGGCACTGTGCTTGGGCCGGAAAATCTGGCGCTGCGTTACATAGATGAAACCAGTTTGCGCGGCGCGCAATTTGACGATATAGCCACAGTCACAGGTACCCGCCTCAAACGGCGCATAGCCAAAGACTATCCGGTATTTGCCGCCAATCTCTGCTTTGTCTGCAAAGGTGACAGAGTCTCCATCTATGCCCGTAACGAGAAGTTTCAAATAAAAACTGTTGGTGAAGCCCTGCATGATGGTAACCTTGGGGAACAGATTCGGGTAAAAAACACTCGCTCAGACAAAGTGTTGGAGGCTACTGTCACCAATGTGGGCGAAGTGGAAGTTCGAATGTAAAAAATGCTAAAGTTCCCCTTGGCGGTGCCGATAAGACAGCAAGGTAATCAGAGAAAAGGCTGGAGCCGAGATGGCTATGGATATTAAACAACTGCAAAATCAACCCAGGGTGAACACAGGTTCAGTCCCCAAGAACACAGCTCAGAGCAGCCAAACAGCTCAGCAAGGTGCTGCTCCGCAGAAAGCTGACTCTGTTGTGGTGTCACAACAGGCGCAGCAACTGCAAGGAGTACAGAGTAAAATGGCCTCCCTGCCAGAAATAGATCAAAAGAAGATCACCGAAATTAAATTGGCGATCGCCGAAGGCAGATATAAGGTTGACCCGGAAAAACTGGCAGCCAACATATCTCAATTCGAATCAGAACTGAACGAACTCAATAAAGGGTCCTGATGCCTGATACCCCGGATATCACCAGCCTGATAGCACAGCAGACGACTCAACTCGAGCGTCTGCTGAACTTGATTGAGCAGGAAAAAAACGCCCTGCTGGATCGCAATGCCGATAATCTGCTGCAACTGGCCAAAGACAAGGGCGACCTGCTCAATGAGGTCAAAGCGGTAGATGAGGCGCTCTCTTCTCATCCTGAACAAGCCAAACTCAGTCAGCCACTATTGGCCGAACAGGTCAGTGAAGCTCGCGAGCTATTGGCTGCTTGCCAACTGCGCAATCAGGAAAATGCCGGCCTGATAGAGCTGAGCATGGCCAGTATCAACCGCCTGGCGCAAGCGCTGCAGGTCAGCCGTAACGCCTCCAGCCTGACCTATGACGGCAAGGGCAAAACCTCAACCATCGCCACCCTGGGCAACGATCTCAAGGCTTGATTAAAACCCTACTGCTGTTGCTTATAGCTTATCGCGTAAGCTCAACCCTTTAGTGAGAATCACCGCCTGTGCCCCCTGCCCTAGTTTGAACTCAAGGTGGTTACTCAGGGCTCTCAACCCGGAACGCAAAGCTCAGCCCTCAATTCAGCAACGCATCTTAAGCCATAACAGGCCACAAAAAAGCAGCCAAACAAGGCTGCTTTTTACTTATGCCAATTGAAGGTGCGAGCCACTCTCTACAAAATTTACAAAAGTGAACGCCGCGGGGACTTATTCTCACTTTCCTAAAAATAAGTGATCTCTTTGACTCGCTGGGGGCGATTTTGCTGCTGATACAGATCCCACACCCGGGCGAAATCCAGCTCCAGTTCGGTCACATAATGATCTCCGGCCGGATAACTGCGCACCACCTTGGCGCCGCGGATCACTCCGGAAACCGAGGCCTGGATATTATCGCCTTTCAGCATCCAGTCACTGACTTTGCTGTCGGCCGACAATCGCTGACCATAGACTTGTTCGGCCAATTCCCGATAAGCGGCAATCTTGGATGCCTGCATCGCCATCAGCACCTTTTGCGACTGTTCCTTGGCCGGTTGGCTGGCCAGCGGGGCATAGCCTATTGCCGTCAACTTGGGAAAACTGCTCGGCGCCTCAGTCTCCCACTGCACATATCTGTCCTTATCGGCGCAGCCACCCAGAATTAGCGCCAGCGCCAGCGTGGCCAATGACAGTGTTTTGTTCCAATGCTTCATTACTTGTCTCCCACTATCCGGCCCTTATCCTCACCACGGCTTTCGTAGCGATAAAGCAGCCCTTCTTTTGACACCACCTTATTGGATGGTGCCAGGTAGCCGGGCAGCTCTTGCTCCTGTACCCGCACACCGGCTGCCGAAAGCACCCGGTTGTTGTTGACGTTGACAATTCGGCTGTTGAACAGCATTTCACCTTTGGCCTGACTCATGCTGGTGACCAGTACATGTTCCACCGCAATATCGGTCGGCAGTTGCTGCCAATCACGGGTAAGGATGAAATCCCCCTGTGGCGTTACCCGCACCGCATCGGCCAGGTTCAAATCCACCAGGTTAAAACCGCGCTGATGAAAGGCCGTCATCAGCCCCTGCTGCAGTTGTGAAGCGAGCGCATTGCTGCTCTGCATGTCTTCCACCATCACAGGTGTCATCACCAATAGCGGCTGGGTCGGCTTGAGAGCGTCATTATGAGCTACCAACTCATCAACCAACTGCTGCGCCAATAGATTGACTGGCGCCGCTTGCGACTTGACCTGGGCCTGCTGTTGCGGCGAAGTCATGCTGCAAGCAGGCAGCAAGAGTAAAGGCAATATACACAGGGCTTTATACATAATATCCATCCCACTGGTACCCTGGCGGGCACTTGCTTTATTGAGGAACCTGGCGACTCTTGGACCTGGCATGAACCTTGACCGACCTGACTTATGCCGCGCTTTCTCCGAGGTTGTCATTAAGCACCACGGCTAACTCGATTAGCGCCAAGTTCCTTTCACTGGGGTAAAGCTATGCAAATAAAATACCAACCTAAGTAAGGGAAGGTGCGAGCAAGTCCCATGTGTGCTCTGCGTCGGCTTACGGGCTTGGATGCAAGGCGTGGTTCGCAGCAAATGGCCTTAGTCCTTTGCAAGAAGCACAACACAGCAGACAGGTCTGTAAGCTACGCCCTTCGGGGCTTTCACAGCAACCGGCTTTCTGCGTTATCCGACTTTGACAGGCCCCAGCATGCCTTCAGTCAGATGCCTTGAACGCCAATTGCTGTGCAAGCCAGAGTGCCACGAGGACTTATTCGCACCTTCCTCAGGCCTGCAGACCAAGTACAAACAGATGACACCGGCGAACAAACCCGGTTGCCTGGCAGCTTATTACAGGCTTTTACGAAGATGTTTAAGGGGCTTATCTACGCCTTTTCATTTCCCACACCTTCATTTGCCCCTTCAATTTATCCACTGGCGGGCAATGGGAACTTATATTCTCTGTTCCCTTATCGGCAAACTCTTGCCGCGCTTTAGTCATGGTCGCAAACTGCGCTGCATCAGCTGTGAATGGATGGCGCTGGCATAAAATTTGAATAGCAAGCGATACCAGTTTAAGTGGCGGCAAAATTCCGTCACCCTGACTCTTATTTTGAGGAACCGTCTTATGAGATTGCGCCCTTTGCTCTTGCTGCCGCTGCTAGGCATCAGCCTGAACGCCATGGCAGAGTGGACCGAGGCCCGAGGTGAAGCCAAAATAATCAATGGCAATCTGACCCAGGCACGGGAAGCGGCAATGGACAACGCCATCAACATGGCCTTGCTCTCCCGTGGCGGCAGTTTCCAATCAACCCAGAGTGTCAGCCAGGGGCGCTTGACCCAAAACGATTTCAGCCTCTCCAGCCAGGCGCAGATAAGCAGTGTCGAACTGGTCAGCGAAATGCGCCAGGGAGACAAGCTCAAGGTGGTTATGCGGCTCGATATTCTCGACGGCCCGGATAACAAGTGCCAAAGCTCAGCCATCAAGGCCGCTATCCTGGTGCCACAGGCCAGCATTAAGGACAGAAGCCAACTGCGTTATGGTCAGTTGGAAAATTTCCAGCGAAGCCTGTCCGAGCGGATAGCGGCAACGCTGGATAAGCAATCTTCCACCAGTTTTGCCCACCTGCATGCCAAAGAGCGGCTGGATATCAAAGAAGAGCTTATCAATATCCGGGGTTACCGTTTGCCGACCTGGATAAGTGAAATTACCGACAGCCAGTATCTGTTGCTGCCGCAAATCATAGATATCTCCACCGAACCGGCCGAGTCCGGCTTTATGGGCCTGTGGGACAGCGAGCCTCAGCGACTGTTTCAGCTGCAGCTCAGCCTCTATCATGGGATCAGCGGCGAGCAGATCTGGTATCAGAACTACAGCATTTCCGCGCCCTGGGAGTTTGCCAAAAATGAATCCGTCGCCCCCAACAGCGACAGATTCTGGCGTGCCAGTTATGGGCAGGCCATAGATAAGGTGCTGGCCAATGCCAGTAAAGATATCGATATGGCACTGGCCTGCAGACCGCTGCTGGCACAGATAGTCGTGCGTCAACAAGATAGAGTGATACTCAACCTTGGGCGACGCAACGGCATCCGCGTGGGCGATCAGTTCCAAATCGTGCTGCAACAAAACCTGCCCGACCGCATGAACCAGATGCGCGCCGTGGCCGGAGAAACCCGGGCAAAAATCACCATAGATCAAGTCACGGAGGAAAGTGCCATCGCAGTGCTCAGCGGTGAAAATGCCGCCCTCAACATTCAGGTGAATGACATCGCGATTAAGATTTAAGCAATTAAATCCAAAGCCTTTTCATCCGGGTGAAAACCAGTATAATCACTGGCGTCTCCCTATAGCTCAACAGGATAGAGCAGTCGCCTCCTAAGCGACCGATCGGGGTTCGAGTCCCTGTGGGGAGACCAGTCACTTCTGCTTGTGACTGCTTGCACAAGTTTCAAGCTTTTCTTTCAGTTCCTCTTTTTCTGCCGATTCAGGCGCTTCAAATTAATGATTTTGTTCTCTGATAGTTTTCTTTTGGGAAAACGTTGAGTTGGTGATGTGGCCATCGTGGCTTTAAAGCCCAAAGTAACCAACCAACTTGGATTTAGCTCTCGCTAAGCAATGACCCTTCACCTGCGGTGCGGATGGACAGGAAGCTCGAATGCAGTGAAGGATAGGACGTCCGAGAACGGTCCTTTTCGCACAGGCGCTCCTGTGACATGGCGAGTGTTGCGCAGCAACATGCTTTCGAGCGCGAGTCAGGGATGTCGAGCTGGCTCGTTGTACATGGATGCATTTGCTCCACGACTTTACGCCGCTGGTACAGCGGCTATCATGGCTTTAAGCCAGAACTCACCAATAAACTTGCGCTTAGCTGCCAGTTCACCATCACCTGCGGCGCGAATGGGCACGCCGTGAAGGACAGGACGTCCGAGAACAGTCCTTTTCGCACAGGCGATCCTGTGACTCGCTGCAAGTACATCCTTGTAAGCTCTGCCTCGGCATCCATGCCTCGGAAGGTCACAGTTCCGCCTGTGCCTGGGAATTAGGTGTATATCTTTAGCAACTCAGTTGTGCTTCGGGTATTCCGGCAGTCAAAACCAGCCGCTACGGCGATGAAGCCCTAACCCGCCTTCGAGGCATTGTCAGCTTTGGGGTTGAAGTCATCACCCGAGTGCTTACATGGGTGCTTTCTCAGGCAGACTGCACAGACCGCTTTTCCTTGGAGAGCAGTCAATAAGTGTACAGACCATATCAAAACCAAAAATCAGCCGTGACACAAAGCATTTGAAAGTCGGATGAAAGACGGTAATATCCTTAAATAATTAGAGGAAAGCCAAGCTTTTACATGCAAGCAGCTACTTAAGGATGAGTCATGGATCCGCTGTCGCAACTGTTCGCCGCCTATCTGGAGATGGTGAGCAATAACATCACTAACGCCTACATTGATGCGGCAAACACCAATGTCACAGCCCAAACACTCACCTACAAGGGCACCGATATTCGATTCCAGCACTTTCTCTGGCAGGTAAAGCAAGAAAGTGTCTGTGCCGACCTAAAGCAGCAAGCAACGTCCTATTCCAAGTGCTCGCTGCAAGCGAAAGCCATGTTCACAGATTTGTGCAATCAGCTATCCAGCATGAAAAACCTGAACTCAAAGGGCCGCAGCTTATCGCGGATGTATTGCAGTGCATCCCTTAATTACAGACCCGTGATAGCCAAAATAGGCGAACCGACCCCAAAGACTGGAAGATCATTTCTTTTCAATCCAAAGACAGGCGCCGCAGGCGAACCCGTACGGCAAACAGAGCAGCAGGTTAAAGAGAAAGAATGTAATCAGCTCATACTAAAAGCGATGAAGGACAGCAGCCCTGAATTGGCTAAACGCCGAGATAAAATCTGCGCTGAGGCAAAGTAACTGAAAAGTACCGTGTGGCACAGTACGAGTCGGACAAGAAGCCTGAAGACCCGTTTGTTGAGCAAACGCAACTTTTTGTAAGAAAGAGCAAATGTCCTAGAGACGATCGAAAAGAGCTGTGATACGTTCGAGCTAAGTGGAACACTTGTTCCATACAATCATACCCTTAGGGGGCGGCAGGAATGCTGGAATCCGAAATCCATGGGCGGTAGCGTGTCCGAAGAACAAGAGACAGAACAGTTTCTGTCACTTAGCTAGAGCCGAAGGGCCTCTGGCTCGCCACGCGGCAAAAATGTCGGGAACATTTTTGAACAGCTTCAGCTGTCCCGAAGGGTGAAGCACAGGATGTGCGGAATAATCGGAAGCGTGTCCGAAGGACAAACAGCCCACGCCGCAGTCAAATAAACAACCTGCTGTTGGTACTTTTTGCTTCGCCGATACATAAATCACCTCCTTCCTTAGAAGGTAGGCCAAGCTTGCAAGGTCTCACTATTAAAATGTTAGATTTCACTAGGTACTTAAATAGAGAACGGGTAAATGGGAAAGAGAATAGCCTTACTTATTGGCGTATCCAAATATGATAATGAAGCCAACCTTCCGCCATGTAAAAAGGATATACAGGTAGTTTCAAAAATCATCGCTGGATCAGGCTGCTATGATGACTGCCTTACGTTGGACGGTAATGAAAAGAGCACAACATTGAAAGCTGAAGTTGCTTCATATATTAGGAAGCACCAAGATGACGCTATAGATGAGATATTCTTTTACTACACGGGGCATGGATCAAGTACGCCAGATGACTTCCTCTATTTGTTTTCAGATTTTAGCTCTTCAAAAATTGAGCAAACATCGCTAAGAAATAGTGAGTTTGATTCCATGCTAAAGTCCTTAAGTCCAAAGCAGACTATTAAAGTGGTTGACGCGTGCCAAGCAGGGACGGAATACATTAAGTCTGATAAAGATCTACGATCAATTTTTGAGAAGTCATCATCTGAATCATTCAAAAAAACATACTTTTTGTTTTCTTCGTCAAGCAATCAATCCTCTGTTGCTCTAGAAGACTTCAGCGTCTTCACAAAGAGTTTTGCAATGTCTTTGCTCAACTATGAGGGGGAAGACATCAGATACAGAGATATAATGGACTATATTTCTGACGATGTTAGCGTTAAGAAATATCAAACACCACTCTTTATTCAGCAGGCTGATAATACTGAAATCTTTTGCACGGTATCAAATGAGCTTGCAGATTCATTGAGAGATAGCCTGAAAACTAATACTCGTACAGAAACACCTGAATTAGCTGTAGGTGAAGTGGATGAAGGGCCTAAAGCTAGTGGAAATGAAAAACTTATTCGTCTGATCCAAGAGAAAAGCAAAAGCTATTGTAATTCTGAGCAAGCTCAGGAGTCACTGGAAGTATATTTTAATGAATTTAATTCATACCAATGGAGCGAAATAATTACTTCATTGTTTGAGGTAGAGATCAATACTCAGCAAGATTACACTGGGATTACTGGTCTAAAAGGAATTGGAAAATGGATACAGGATAGCAAGGAAAAGTATTTTGCATCGGAAACTTATACTCAAGAAGGGTACGAAGCAAAAGAAAAAGTAGTGTCCGAAGATCGTTTTGGTTTTAACAAAACTACGGAATACAGACCAGTAACAAAATATAGAGATGTTATTGATGGATTCCGATTAACAGCCCCATCGCCGCAGCATTCAGTCGTTATTATTTTCAAACCCAAGGAAGAAGTTTTAAACTGGTACAGACTATTTTTTACACATGCCTTTTCAAAGTCGAAGCTTACAGTCTTTTCTAAGTATGAGGCTGAGACAGAAAAGAGCTGGGATAAAAGAGGCACTCAAAATCAAAACGAATGGAAGATACTTCATTGTGGCTTTAAAGAACATGAAGCCATTAGGCGGCTAGTTCAATCGTCGTTGAAAGACATTGAAAATAACATTATTGACCTAATTAAAAGCAAGTTCGGTGTTGATGAAATCTAACAAGGCATTGCAGCGGATAAACCGCTGAATGCGGCATTAAGACTAACCGATACCTTAGAGAAAATTATGACACTAGAAGAAACACAAATAAAAAAAGAATGTTTTGATAAAAAATTTTACAGTTTTGGTACTGTCAAAATTTTTGAAAAAAGAGTATCTAAATATGGTTTTTGGCTCAAAAGTATAACATTTCTAGGGTTAGTACTCCCTCTTGCATTAGGTACATTTGTTGCTGCATTTTCATCCGAACAAGAAATTTTGAAAAACATATTGCTACCAATTTGCGGCATTTTAACTATAACCCAAGCAATTTTATCTTTATTGTCGCTGTCATTTAAATGGGATGATAATTATTCATATGCGATTGGCGCAGTAAAAAACAACACCAGACTAACTAATGATTTTGAACAATTAAGTAGTGAAAACATAACAAAAATAAAAAGAGACATATCTAGATTAAGAGATGAATATACAAGACAAGAGATTGAAGATAACACTCAAAATATAACTGACAAGGAAAAACGCTTCGCGATGAGATTATCTTTGTTTCAGTATAAATGCACATGTAAAACATGTAATACAATTCCACAATCCTTGACAGCCAGTGATTGTGATACCTGTGGCAACTTTTAGGAGTAAAAATGGATAACAAAATTAAGCATGTTTTGAATGGTTTTAAGGGTCTTGATTTATCTCAGAAAAAAGAATTCTTTGAAATCATAAAAGATTTCGAAAAATACCCACACACAACAGATGGTAAAATTAAAGAATCGATAGGCTTAGAGCATTTCAATGAAAGTGTTACTGTTAACAAGTCTACGGTCAATTTTGGCCCAACTCCGGGTGGTTGCCCTTGTTGTGGTAGAAGTTAGTCTTAACAAAAACTTGGTGTGGGACCGCTTCGCGGCCCCACAAGTAAAAGTTAAATTCTCCTCATCAACTCTCGCCGCTCTTCCGGCGAGAGTTCCCCTATCTCTCTGATAAGCCGCTCTACCCTGCTTTCCTGCTCTGCTGGCTGCACGACTTGACCAGCTTCAGCCCCCAACCCCATTAAGGCCGCCGTGGTGCTCCCAAGCTCCCGCCTGACCTGCTCAATATCCAAATGGGCATAGGTGCTTGCGGTTATGCTGATGTCACTGTGGCCCAGCAGATTACTGGTGGTTTGCCCGTGGTTTCAACATCAGCCGCCAGCATCACGCTCCAACTAGTGATCGACCGACGCAGATCATGAATGGTGACACTTTTGCCCTTGCCTTTGCCTGCAGTCCCGCTCTTTAAGTTATCCGGTCCTAGAAGCTGCCCTGACTGGATTTTTCGGTCACACCACCTGTAAGGCTGTTATCTGCATAAACATCATTTCAGTATTACTGGCCTATATCTATCCCATTGATTGTACAGGGCCTTCAACTCTTGTAAAATCCGGTAGCAAGCTTGAGTGCAGGCTACTTTTGTGGTCACTGGAAGAAAAATCGGTAAATGGAATTAGTCAGCTCTTCGCATTGCGCGGCATCTTATGCTGCGCCTCAATCCGTAATTGTCGATGCCATATTCGGTACACTTTTCGATGCACTTTACCGGGCATCTTGCAATCCATCTCGTTCCACACCTTCCGGCGCACTATCGACAGCGAATCAGGCCAAATCCAGGGCTTATGTCCCCCTAAGCCCAAGTTAATCAGAACGATAAAATCAGAACGATAAAACTACAGCGTTAGGCATCTGCAGCGGCCAACAGGCTAATAACCATACCCTACAATAAGTTGCTTATATTATGTCCCAATTTACAGAATCCCTCCCCGACTACTTTAATGCTGTTAAAAACAGTGACGGCTTTCCTGAAAAGTTCATCAACGACCTTTTCTTGATTGGCAAATGCAGTGCCGATACCGACTGCGTGAAAGAGATCCGTCAACTGCTGAAACAGCATGCGAGCCAGGATATTCAGAATGCCTTCAAGTGCCGCAAGAAACTGATTAAAGGCGAGAAAGAGCCTGATATGAGAGATGTCTTCTGTGTCCTTTGCGAATATGCCAGCCTATCGGCCGAGCTGGATGTCGATTACCTCTATGCCAGGCTGGGACATACCATCATAGATATTCGAGCCGGTCAGTCACTGGAGGCACTCTGCGAGCGCCCCGAGCTGTTGGCGCGTTTCCCCTCGGTGACTTTTCTGGCCATCGAAGAAGTGCCCTTTTGTGGACAACAGTTGCCGGAAAGTATCGGTAACCTGCCACTGCTTGAAAAGCTCAACATTGAAGGCGATTACAAGACACTGCCCAAGAGCATTGAAAAGCTAAAGAAACTGCAAGAGTTTAAAATTGACTCAGTGCCGCTGGAAAGTCTGGATCTTGATTTTCGCCAACTGACAAACCTCAGCAGCCTAACCTGGTACTATACCCCTATCTGCGGCGCCGAGCTGTTTGATTTACCGGCCGGATTGACCAAGATTGATCTGGGCCGAATCCCTGATTTACAGCGCCTTGGCACTAATCTGGATAAGCTGCCACAGCTGCAACACTTGAAAATCTCATGCTGTCCCCAACTTGCATCTATTGATGAGCAACTGACCTTAGCCAACCTCAATAATCTGACACTATGGAAGAACCCGTTATTGAGTTCAATCCATGCCAATACGGTGCTTGGCAATCAAAAAACATCTTTCACTAATGGCATAGATATCCGCTTTGCCCCAAAGGTATATGAAGATATAACCCGACTTAAGATCCAAGAAAAGAAACTGCTGGCATTGGTCTGTGAGCATGCTGCATGTTTTCCTAATCTCAAAGAGTTGCACCTGGGTTACACCAGAGACTTAACCGGCATTCACTTCCCTTTTGGGGCGTTTTCGCAACTGGAGAGCATCTGGGGGGCTGATTTCGTCGACGACGGCTTCTGGGATGAACTACCTCTATGTCAAAGCCTTAAAAATCTTAGTTTTAATTCGACCAACTCGGAAACCATCCCTGAGTCGTTTAAAGAGATAGCGGCGCTGGACAGCCTCAGCATAATAAACGGCCAAAAACTCACCATAGATGCGTCATTGTTGCCACGAAACATCAAAAAGTTGGAAATCGACCGCTGTCATCGCCTTATTGCCCCAACCGAGAGACTAACCCTGGATGAACTCATTCTAAGCCATTGCCCGGTGGACAACGAACGGCAGCTGTTCAGCAATATTTCTACAGCTGTGATGAAATACTACCCTGACGATGACACGCCGGACACGGGGGAAGAGCTGTCTCAATACCTGCCTCAGCCAGAGCGACTCTCCTCCTTCACCACTAGACTGGCGACAGCTAAAATCGCCGATCTATTAATGCATTGTCACAATCTAGCGTCGCTCAATATTGACCCGGCTCAAGTTGAGACTGAGCGTGAGGATGGGGACGCAGACCAAAGGGAGACTTTACCTGGTTTGAATTGCCCCGCCGTTACCCAGTTGACCTCGCTGGAGCTGCACAATACAGACGTCGTTACTCTTGGCCCATTGTTAACGAATAGCCCCAAGCTTGAGACAGTTAAACTCAACAAATTCGACGATTTCCCTGCCAATGTTTCGCTGCCACGGCTGAAAACCCTGTTGATTTCACGCAGTGATCTTAAAACCCTGGCCTCACTCGATGCGCCGGCATTGGAAACATTGAAACTGGCCCTGTGTTATGAGTTTAGTCTGGAGGCCACCAAGGCCCTGGTGAAATATACCCACTTGCATCACCTTAAACTGATGGGAATGCACAAGAGCCTGGATCATTTCCCCATGGAGCTTAAAGCACTACCGTTAAAGCGGCTTTCTCTGAGAGGCGGCGATATCAAGGTTATCCCTGATTTTATCGGTGAGTTTACCGAGTTGGATACCTTATCTCTGGAGGACTTTGTCACTGAGTCTCTGCCCGAATCCATGTTGGCGCTTGAGAAGCTGGAACGCTTGAGTATCGATTGCTGCAAATTCCTTAAACCTATCCCTCCCAGCTTCAGAAAGCTCAAGCTGAAAGTCCTTTGCTACACCATAAGCAAATTCAGCGGTTTCAACATGAACCCCAAGCTGTATCAAAACTTGCTGACCCCGAATTACACCGAGCAGACCAAGTATCTCGACGATTAAGTTATTAGGTCGATTCAACAGAGTCGCTCAGCGCCCCAGTAAGACTTAAACTCGAAAAAGGTTTACAAACTGGAACGCGATTTGCTGCACTGAAGCGCCATGGAGTCATCAAAGCCATTTTTTTGACAAGCGGGTTGCCAGGTGAGTAAAGCGCAAAAGATTGCAGCCGGTAAACGCCTGTCGGCACTCGAAGGCCTGCGTATTGAGCCGCCAGATGCTGTGTTATGTGCCCTAATAGGCAGATTGAGGGGAAATCCCATTTGGCCAGGGCCATTAAGCTTCCAGCTTCTTGGCATACAACAGGGTGCTTACCGCTCTAAAATGAGTCGGGTATTTGAAGCTATGCTCTCTGATACAGATTAAGACTTTGGCAAATGCTAAGTACCAAGGTACTGTATTATTTAAACTTTAGAGTCAAAATCCTATCGTCTGCCAGGCGGGGGGACAATCTGGGTTTTAACACAGCCCATCTTCAACGAGGAAACCTCCATGACAGAGCTGTTTGCAGCCAATTTGCAAATCATCCAGTCCAGATGGCCACTGGCGGGGGCGATACTCAAACAACAAACGCCCGGCAGCCTGGATGCGGCCTTGGTGACAGGGCAAAATCAGACCATCAGTGTCGATGGCATTCAGCTCAGCAGCCGTCACAACCGTTTGGCAGAAGCCAGACTGTATATTGATACCCTGCCAGCCGGCGCGACCGAGGTCAGTCTTTATGGCGTAGGAATGGGCGATGTACCCAGCGTATTGTTGGATAATCCCGCCATCAGCAAACTAACCGTGAACATTCTCAACCCGGCCATTTTCGCTCTGGTACTCAGCTACACAGATCAATCAGAGTGGTTGAGCCATCCGGCCGTCACTCTGGAGTTGCAGCCGGGACAACTTAAAGTGACCCAACCTTATATCGCTCTGATAGCCGACCTTGAACTCTGCAGTGATGAAAATGCCAGGCTCAGGGATCTCTTGGTGCTCGAGCAAAATCTTCCTTATATCAACCGCCGCCATCAGGCGACCGACCCTGCAATAATCAAGCGCCTGCAGAACAATCGCCCTTTTCTGCTGCATGACCCAGATGTGATTGAGCTTAAGCGGCAGGTTCACAGTCATAAGGCCCTGGTCATAGGCGCCGGGCCTTCGCTGGAAGAACATTACGATTACCTGGCCAAGTTGCAAACGCAGGGGCAAAGGCCGCTGATTATCTGCGCCGACACCGCCATGAAGGGCTTGCTGCACCACAATATCCGCCCCGACATAGTGGTTTGCATCGACGGACTTATCGGTGAATACCACCTGCCTTTGGCACTCAGCGAAGGAATAGCACTGGCTTATTATCCCAGAGTCGCCCCCGAGATCCTCAATGGTTGGAGAGGCCCCAGGTTTAACGCCTATGGCAATAGTCCACTTTATGATGCACTGGGCAAAGAGATACCCAAGACTCGCCTTTATACCAATGGCAGCGTGATCCACCCGGCGATAGATCTGGCAGTACTACTGGGCGGACGGGAAATTACCCTGCTGGGCTGCGACTTTTGCTATTGCCACAATAAGAGCCACGCCTTTTGGGATGACTTTGCCAAGACCTCTCAGGACGAGATGACCCAAACTTGGGTAAAATGCACCACCCAAAAAGTGCAAAATGCCAGCCACTGGGTACTGGATGGCCATGGTCAAAGGGTGGCAACCGATCTCAACCTCAGGGCTTACCTGCGAAACTTGGAAACCTACATAGCCAAGCGGCCTCATGTCAGGTTTTATCAAACCAGCCTCTCAGGCGCCCGAATTAAAGGTTGCCAATACAAGGAGTTGAAACCATGATCCAAGATTCATTGGCACAACAGCTGCTCGACACGGCCATCGCGTTCAGGCTTGGCAAAGAAGCAGAGGCCTCCGGGCGGCTGAAAGATTGCATAGAGCAGATGCAAGCACGACTGGAACAGCAACAGCTGCCAAACGAAGCGTTGCAACTGGTGCCCGGCATGTTGGCCTCGCAACAACGCCATGACTGGCTGGGGCTGGCCGACACCCTGGAATATGAACTCGTGCCTTTATTGGCCTAAGCACTCAGGAATAATCTTTCAGTGCCGATAAAGCACTTGAATCACCCAAGCGGAAAAAACTGATGAAACATACGCTTTTTATTGCCGAAGTCTCCAGCAATCATCACAGGGATCTGGAACGCTGTTTTGATTTTATCGCGTCTGCGGCGGCCATCGGCTGTGATGCCGTCAAGTTTCAGCTCTTTAAAATTGATCAGTTGTTCGCCCCCGAGATCCTCGAAAAGAGCGAAATGCACAGAAAGCGCAAGGATTGGGAACTGCCGGTCAGTTTTCTGCCACAGTTGAAACGCTGCTGCGATAGCCACGGCATTGCGTTTTCCTGCACGCCTTTTTATCTCGATGCCGTCAAAGAGCTTGAACCCTATGTCGATTTCTACAAAATCGCCTCTTACGAACTGCTGTGGGATGAACTGCTGATAGCCTGTGCCAAGACAGGAAAACCCGTGGTCATTTCTGCCGGAATGGCCAACTTCGACGAAGTTGATCACGCTATCTCTGTGTTGAAAGACTCAGGTTGCCGCGATATCACCCTGCTGCACTGCGTATCGGCCTACCCGACGCCTAAATCCGACTGCAACCTGGCGGTAATTGGCGCTTTTCGCGAGCGCTATGGGGTTAAAGTGGGTTGGTCTGATCACAGCGTATCAGCGGCGGTGATTCGCCGCGCCGTTGGCCGCTGGCAGGCCGATTGCGTGGAATTTCATATCGACCTGGATGAACAGGGCGCCGAATACGCCGCAGGGCACTGCTGGCTACCCCAGCAGATGCAGCCGGTGATCGCCGAATGCCGCGAAGCCGAGCTTATCGACGGTCAGAGCGACAAATTGCTGGCCCCCAGCGAAGCGCCGGATCGCGACTGGCGTGCCGACCCCAGCGATGGTTTGCGGCCGCTGAAGCATATGCGGCAAAGCTATCAAGGCAATTGATAAAAAACGGGGGGCATAAGCCCCCTGTCTATTCATGCCAAGTCGCGTTTCAGCATGCCGTTATAAAACGGATCTGCTCATAAACCCAAGTAACCCTCTGTTCCAGCTCTTGCATATTATCGGCCACGACAATAAACACCCCGGCGCGATCAGCATGACTGGTAACAGGTTTAATCTGCTCTCCTGGCTTGACAAAAAACTCCAGCTTTTTGACAAAGTCTTGTTTGCTAACTTCAGCAACACCTTCAATGGCCAACAATTTTCCAGGCTCAGGAAAGAAGTATCGATTGGCAACCATCTGGTTAACCCTGGGAGTTAACGCCTCGAAGTCAGGTTTCTGCCCCAAGGCGATTTCCAGTGCCGTTTTGACATAGTTGATCCCCAGCCCGAGTGGTACCAGACTCTCGGAAAAATCTCCCCCGCTGAGGCGGGTGGCCACTTCTATCACCTTGGGACCATTCTGGGTATAGACGATATCGCCTTTAATCACCCCGGATGTTACACCCAAGGCATCAGCAACCTGATCTATCAAAGTCTCAACTTTGTTCCTTTGGCTTTGCGACAATCGGCTGGGTTGCCAACCGCCATTTTCAATGATGTAGGGCGAGAACCTCTGCAGCATTTCGTAATTGCGGTCCACAAACCCGGGAGTAACGCTTTTTCCCTGATAAAACAAAGTTTCGGTGCTGATTTGTGGACCCGGCAAATACTCCTCAACCATGACTTGACCGCTAAAGGATTCATTGACCGAACGCTCATAGAGCATCTCGATATCCATTCCCTCTTTAAGAAGGAAAACCCCTCTCGCACCCGAGCGGTCAACCGGCTTAATGATCAGCGGAAGGCCACGTTCAGCAATCACTTCCAATAGCTGTTTCAGGCTATCTACGGCGCTGAACCAGGGGATAGGCAATCCATGAGCAGCGAAACACTGCTTCATTTTCAATTTATCTGTTGCTATCTCTGCCGCCTGCAAGGGAATACAGGGCAAAGACAGATGTTCAGCCAGGGCCGACACATATTGGGAAATATCACTGCCCATCACGGCGACACCGTGGACAGGATAGGTCAACCCATCCACAAATTGCTTTAACGCCGGCAAGTCTCTGGTACTGACAACCGCATATTCATCGGCCAACGCAAAGCCGGGGGAGCTGGGATTGCCATCCACAACAACGACCTTGAGCCCCATGCTCTTGGCGGTTTTGATTGCATACAGCTGATCTGCACTGCCGCCGAGCAACAAGATAGTTTTGCGCTCAGTTATCAAGAATGGCTCCTCCACTCACCGCCAGGATCTGACCGGTCATATACTGTTGCTCGTCCGAAGCGAGCATAATGCAAGCGCTGGCAATATCTTCAATCCGCCCGGCCTTTTTCAACAGCGTCATATCCAACACCCTGGCACCTGCCGGAGAGTCAATTTCATCTGCAGTTTGATCTGTTCTAACCAAACCTGGCGCTACGGCATTCACCAGGATATTGTGCTCGGCGCCGTACCGGGCCAGGATTTTGGTCAGGCTATTCAGTCCGGCCTTGGATACCGCGTAATGCACGGTTTTAGGCCCGTGATACTGTCCGGCCACCGAGGAGATATTGATGATGCGGCCACCACCGTTTGCCTTCATCAGGGGAAAGATTTCCTGGCAACAGATAAAAGGCCCTTTGAGGTTGGTTCCCAAAATAAGATCCCAGGCCTCATCTGTGACTTCTTCAAACCAGCCCCTTTGATTAATACCGGCATTGTTGACCAGGATATCTACCCGACCGAAAACCTTTTTGCTCTCTTCAAGCATCGCCTTGATATCATCACGCTGCGAAACATCGGCCTTGACCTTCAATACCTTGCGGCCCATAGCCTGGATCTGTTCCGCAACAGAATTGGCGGCAGCATCATTGGCACGATAATTAAGAATAATATCGGCCCCCTCGCGGGCAAACGCCAGGGCTAGCCCGGCTCCAATGCCTCTGGAGGCTCCGGTTATCAGAGCCACTTTTCCCGCCAATCTACCCATGAGTCGTCTCCAGATACTCAGGCCAGCGTTGCCCAATTTGCTCATAAATTTGTGCCACACTGATCCCTGCTTCCTGGCTGCATTCCTGTTTACTGCCAGGGCGAACAAAGGCATCATTGACCCCGGTACGCAATATTCTGACTCGAATATCTGCATCGCTGAGCGTTTCCAGTACCGCGGTGCCCAGTCCGCCCGCCAGAACACTCTCCTCCAATGTCACTATATCCATGCCCGGCAACAGCAGCTCTTTGAGCCTTGCCTCAGGGAAAGGCTTGATACTCTGAATGCAAATAATGCCGAAGTCTTTACCAGACTGTTGCAGCTTGGATTTCAACTCCCAGGCACTGGCCAGGGTGTTGCCTAAAGCTATCAAATAGCCATCCTGCCCTTCGGCGGCCACCGACAGACCACAAGGCTCCATCTGCCCGATAGCGGGTTCGGTTGCCAAGATGGGTTCATAAGGATGCAGGATCACCATAGGCCCCTTGGGCGCCGCAAGCCTCTGCGCCAGTACCTGCTCCGCTTCAGCAGAGTTGGCCGGATAGATAATCTGCATATTGGGGAAAGAACGCAGATAGGGAATATCATATAGACCATGGTGGGTTGAACCATCGTAACCTGCGAACCCGGCTCTGACCCCCAACACTGTGACCGGCAGGTCCATGTAACAGGCATCGTGCAACAATTGGTCAAATGCTCTTTGCATAAATGTGGTTTGCATGCACACAACCGGCTTTTTCCCTTCCAGGGCCAGGCCACAGGCCATACCCACGGCATGCTGCTCTGCCATCCCCACATCTATGACTCGGTCCGGATAGGTTAAAAATAACTTGTCCAAAGACGATGCATAGGGCGTTGCCGGTGTGATGACCTCAATATCACCATCTTTTTGCATCAAGCTCTCAAGCTTTTCAGCAAGCACTACGGCATAAGTTTTGCCCGCAACGGTAGGCGCAGCCCCCTGCCCTGTGACAGGATCAAACGGCATGGAAAAGTGCAACTTGTATGGATGCCCGGCAGCACATGCCAGACCGCGGCCTTTTTCGGTTTTCAGATGAACGACACAAGGTCGAGCTAATTGCTTGGCGGCCTCAAGAGCTTTCACTACGGCTTCAACATCATGGCCGTCAGCCACAGCGATATACTGATAACCCAAGCCTTCAAAGAAATGCCGCGACTTTTGCTGCCAATCTTTTCCCGTGGTGACGTTTCTCACGCCACCGACCGAGGGAGCTATCGCCATTTCATTATCATTCAGCACCAAAACCAGTTTAAGGTCTTGCGCGCTTCCCGCGAAATTCAATGCTTCAAATGCCATCCCTTCCACAAGGGAGCCATCGCCAATAACCGCAACCGTGGAAGCCGTTTCATCCCGAGAGCGCAGCGCCGAGGCGATACCGCTTGATAATGAGATGGATGTACCGGCATGAGACGCATCTATAGTGTCGTGTTCACTCTCTTCTCTGGCAATAAATCGGCTCATGCCACGATAGGTATTCAAGGAGTCAAAAGCCGGCATTCGGCCGGTCACCAGCTTATGGGTATATCCTTGGTGGCCGGTATCGAATATGATTTTGTCTCTTGGTGAATCAAACACATAGTGAATAGCCAGCGTCATTTCCACCACTGAGAGGTTGGCGCCAATATGCCCACCAGTGGCAGATATTTTCTCGATAAGAAAATGGCGAATAGCGTCAGCCTGAGAGGCCAAGGCAGCTACAGGTAACGCCTTGAGTTCGGTTGGAGAGGTTGCAAACGGTTTGAAGGCATTATTTGCCATAGAAGTTAATCCTCAGCAATTATCGAATAGGATTGATACAGACCAACACAGTGTTTGTGCCGTAAGGATCGGCATTATCGTAGATAATCCCGGCCTTGATCCCTATAACCTTGACGATATGAAAATATTCGCCGACCAGCTTCAGGAGATAGTCCAAGTCATATTCCACCAAGTGACAGGCATTAACGGGAATATGTCCCAGACTATTTTGAGGCGTACTCAACACCAGCATGCCCCCGGGGCGAATAATACGCTTGAGCTCACTGAGACACTCACGTTCAGGTACATGTTCCAGTGTTTCAAAGCTGGTGACCGCATCATAGCTGTTATCCGCAAAAGACATGGCGGTGATATCTTCAACAAAGAAATCCACGTTCTTTTGTGGTGAGTGTGCTTTGGCAAAGGCAACACTTTCCGGATCCAAATCGGCTCCGTGCACTTGCGCCAGACTCTCGGACATCATCCTCACGCCATACCCATCGGCACAGGCGATATCCAATACTTTCATATTGGGTTTCAAATAACGGAGCGCCAGTTCGTAATGAAAGCCCAACCTGTCTCCCGAGGCTATCCGCTTACCATTGACCTCCTGACGGGGGATCTCGTAAATAGCATTGGCCAGACGTCGACATTCAGACAGGTATTCATCCGAATAACTCGGGGTTGAAAGCAGGTACTCAAAACTGAATTCATGCCTGTTGAGGGCAAAATAACATTTGGGATGGACGTGAAACTTGGCATCTTCCGGAGCCTGCAATTGAGTGACAAGTTTTCTCAGCGCGCCGACTCTAAACACTTCGGAACTGAAATGGACCGGGAAATCATCGGGTAACTTAACGCAATCCAACTGACGGCTTTGAGCCAGCGCCAACATTTCCTTGCTGAGATCCGTATCAAAACAGAAGTGGATGCCATCGGCCCTTAAAATGTAATCCTCATCATTGAGATCTTCTGCGGCCGCCAGCATTCGCTTTAGCGGGCTTTCATCATAGCCATAAAATGCAGTTAATCTGGGATCATTCAAGTCACTGACAATCTGATCCAAGGCGCCACTTCGATCAAATTCCGGCGCGGCAAGACGTACCTCATACTCAGGGAAAGCACTCAGGGCACGCTTAACGGTTCTGACAACGGCGATTTCGCCATCAACCAGTCCCATACATATATCGGTTCCCCCGGCCCAAGAGCGGGAGCTGGCCTGAATCAGTACTCTGACCTTATTCATTGTTATCTCCTTGTTTTGTCGCGTCTGACTAGACCTTTCTGGCAAATAAAACTACTTCTCTTCCCAAGCCGGCATTGGCCAAGGCTTGATAGAAGGCCCGTTTACTCGAGTTACGACCTGCTTTATTCAATTGTGTATCGAATCTGATCCGTTTTTGATGACACGCCCGCCCCAACTGGCCGTCATCAACATAGTTGTCTCCCATGAGTAAAAACATATCCATCGGAAATGTGGTTTCTTTCAGGAAGACGTCGAACCCCATCTTTTCAAGTAAGTTACCGAGTGAGTCAAAATCAAAGAAATTCAGATGATGAGGCGGAGCAACCCACCAGGGGCGATATCCCTCAATCTCTCTCAGTGTCTCTTGAAAGGGGTTATAGTCGTTGGGGACAACAACGCATAGCACTCCCCCGGAAACCAAAGACTCCCTCATTAAGGCTAACATTTCGATGGGATTGGGAATGTGTTCCAGCACGGCGTTCGCGTGGATAGCGTTAAACTTACCCAGTTTGGCAGCGCTACTTTCGGTGAAGAAGTCCTCAACAACCTCAGTACCCAAGCTGCGGGCATGTTCACAAGCCCTAACAGAGGGTTCTATGCCGATGGCTGACCAACCGCGTTGCTGGCCGTGTTGGATGAAAAACCCCGGACCGGAACCCACATCCAGTATTCTGCGCTCATTCTCCGGCAAGCAATCTTCCAAAGTATCAAATCTATCAGAATACACTTGCTGCCACCATTGGCTATCTGCGGTACCTTCCTTGATAAACAATGGCTTATCACTGACATAGTATTCGTGCCGGTATACGGTTTCCAGCTCGGCTGCTGTGGGTAGCGGGTGCACATGTTTAAAACCACACACTTGGCAGTCTATGACCTGAAACCCGTCGACCTCATCGAGTAATGGGCCAGAGTGCTTATCACAACCAATTGATACCATGTGCTTTCCTCAATGCAATATGTGTCACTAATCCAACGCTGTCCGTATTGAATGCAAGTTATAAGCCAGGACTTATATATTCCTGGTTATCGGCCTCATTCACCCGGAATTGAATAATCTGTATCTAGTTTAGCGAGTTAAAGCGGGTAAAAGCGACTACTAACCTCGGATGGGCTTATCAAGTTGTTACTGGTCATCTCCATCGCATTTGTTATTATTCAAACATATACAGCTTTGACATCGACAAATGACCAGCCAAGCATCCATGCCAGCTTCAAACATACGGGTAGCCCTATACACGGTTTTTCACCTCAACCTGGCGTTTTCCTCCGTTGAAACAGAGCAGCACTCTGAGGTGGTAAAACGCTGCTACTGGCCATTGCTGCAGTTGGCTGAGGGGGGCATACCTGTTGGTCTTGAGCTAACCGCTTATACACTCGAGTGTATCAACGCGGTAGACCCGGCCTGGGTCATTCGCTTCAAAGAACTGTTGGAGCAACTAAAGTGCGAGCTGGTTGCCAGCGGCGACAGCCAAATCATTGGGCCGCTGATCCCGGCCGAGGTCAACTGTGCCAACCTGAGGCTGGGTCAAGAGGCTTATCAGCGCCTGTTGGGCATAAGCCCCAGACTCGCCTATCTCAATGAACAAGCGGTTTCAGCCGGCTTGCTTGATATCTACATAGATGAAGGCTTCGAAGCCGTGGTGGTAGAGTGGGACAATCCCTTTTCCCATAACCCAGAGTGGCAACGAGAGCGGTTAATGCGGCCACAATCGTTAAAGAGCGCCAGCGGCCGACAGATCAAGGTCATCTGGAACCATGCCATCGCCTTTCAAAAATTCCAGCGCTATGTTCACGGCGAGCTAACTCTGGAAGATTATCTGCAATATCTGCGCAAGGTGTTGAAACCCGGCACTCTGGCATTTCCGGTTTATGGCAGCGACGCCGAAGTGTTTGACTTCCGTCCCGGGCGCTACCATACCGAAGCCGAGCCAATAAGCGGCGAATGGCAACGCATAGCGCAGTTGTTCATGGCCCTCAATGACATGGACGGCTACCAGTGGAGCCTCCCCTCCAAGCTGCTGCAACATTGGCAAGGCTTAGAACCCCTGGCACTCACCAATGCCCAGCACCCGGTTTCGGTCAAGAAACAGGCCAAATACAACATTACCCGTTGGGGGCTGAGCGGCCGCAATGATCTCCACCTCAATAGCCTTTGTTACCAAAGGCTGGCTGAGCTCAAGGCGCAGCCCAATACAGACGATGCGAGTTGGCGAGACTTGTGCCGCCTCTGGGCCAGCGATCTCAGAACCCACCTGACCCAAGCGCGCTACGAGGCGCTGACATTGACCAAGATGGCTTCGGCCGCGCCAACATTTACGCCCTGGCAAACCCGTAAAGACATCCACATTCATTATGATGAGGCCAGACGCAGGCTGGAGGTGCAAACCCCGGACATCAGGCTGACACTCAACGGCAACCGCGGTCTGGCAATTGATACGCTGGCCTTTGCCAGCCATGACTTTGAAGCCGTTGTCGGTACCCTGTCACACGGCTACTTCGACCATATCAGCTATGGCGTCGATTTTTACAGCAATCACCTCCTGCTGGAGCGTTTTCGCGACCGCGACAGAGTGGCCGATCTCAATCGGGTGGAATACCAGCTAGGGGAGCAAGACGGCTGCCTGGTCATCTATTGCCGCCAAGCGCTCAAAAGCGGCGCGATATTAAAATGGTATCGGCTCGAAGGTGAGCGCCTCTTTAGCGGCTTTCATTTCGAAGAGAGCAGCCGCCCGGAAGCCTCGGTACGCTTGGGCTTTATGACCCTGCTCGATTGTGAGCAGCGGGCCTGGTATCAGACCCGTCTCGGTGGCCACAGGGATGAATATTTCCAGATAACCAGTGACATGGATCAGGGCGCGCCAATCTCCTCGATAGTCTCCTCATCCAGCGCCTTGGGGGCAACCTCGGGCTCCATCTGTTTTGGCACCCGGGCAAGAGGCATTCGTATTGACTGGAACCCTGCGCTTTGTGCCACCTTGCCGATGATTTCCAGCAAAAAAATCGATGAACAATATCTGAATCGGCTGTGGTTTTCGCTGGCTGAGGCCGATGAAACCCTCAAACCCGGCGGGCAACTGTTGAGCCTTGAGCTGTGCATCAGTCCAGTTAGCCAAACCTCTCCCCCTTCGGCAACAGAAACACCCAAAACAGAGGAACAGTCGCTATGACCAAGACACTTGCCATTGTCGGGGCCAGGCTCAACTCCAGTCGTCTGGCGGGAAAACACTTATTGCCACTGGCCGGCGACCCCATGATTAGCCATATTTGGCGCAGACTGATGCAATGCCAAGAAGTAAATGACTGTGAACTGGCCACAACCGCAGATGACTTTAACCGCCCACTGCAAGATTGGGCTGCTGAACATAGCGTCGAATGTCATCCCTATGAAGGCGATGTCAACGACCTGATGGCAAGGCTTGATTGCATAATCCAAAGGCAAGATCCGGATTATATTCTCTACGTCTGCGGTGATTGTCCACTGATAGATCCCGGCTTTATCGACCATGGGCTGAAAGCGCTCAAGGCATCGGGGAAAGACAGCATTGAACTGAACCCAGGCGTTGTTTCTATGCATGAAGGGATGGCCTTCTATAGCCGCCGGGGCTGGGACAAATTGATGTCGGTCAGTCAATGTGCCATGTCCAGAGAACACGTAGGCTATGGGGATAAGTTAACCCCGATACTCGAACGTTTGAGCATTCCCGACAGCGGCGACTATTCAAAAGTCCACCAGCGAATCTCTGTCGATACCCAGGCCGATTACCGCTTCATGACTGAGGTCTACCGCCGCTGGTACGCCGAGCATCCTGCAGACTCTATCGTTAGCCTCGTCTGGGTTCAGGAGCAACTGCTCAGTGACCCGGCCTTGAGTGCCATCAACGCCCATGTGCAGCAAAAGGCCGCTGATCGTCAATACGCCAAGGCCGGCATCTATTGTCACTTGGGAGCGGAGATCGGCCTGGGACACTTCAAGCGCGCCGAGTTAATCGCCGATGCCTTGCAGGAGTATCTGGCCATAGGTGCCCAAGTTCATGCGCTCTACGAAGGCTCGACACCTAACTCACTCGCCCAGACATCATCAGCAAAAGTCACTTGGTATCAAACAGAAGCGGAATGGCTTACTGCGTTGAAGGCCGATGCCAGCCCGCTGATCATACTGGATCTCCATCCGGATTTTATCGCTCTACCTGCCATCAAGCAGGCGCTGCAAAACCTAAGACACAAGGGATGCAAACTTGTCGGCATAGACAAACTGGCGCCGCTGTTACCTGAGTTGGATTGGCTGTTCATTCCCAGCTTCAATACCTCACTGCAACATCCCAAGGTATCTTCCGGCTGGCAAAACTACCTGTTCAGTCCCCTTCCCCAAAGGCCGAAGAAGCCTCAAATTTTGGTATTGACCGGCGGCAGCGATGCCCTGGGGTATGGCCAAGCGTTGCCAGGGTTACTGAGTCAACTGCATACCGATTGGCCGATAGTCTGGATCCAGGGGCCATTGGCACCGAGGCCACGATTGCCCGCCGGGTGTAATATCCAAGTGCTTAAAAATCCGGAAAATCTCAAGCAATTGATTGCCGAATCCGAAGTGGTGCTGAGCTGTTATGGCTTGTCGCTGTTTGAATCCATCTATGCAAGGGCGGCGACTTTGCTGCTGCCGCCAAGGCATCTGTGCGATGACGCCGAGCTGGCACTGTTGGAGAAAACGCAATCTTGCCTTATCAGCGACTCGCTCTCTGATGCCATTCACAAACTGGAACTGTTGCTCAGTGATGCCAAAGTGCGCGAAAATTTGCAAACAGAGGCCGCCAGGGTCTTTGCCAACCATGGCGGCATCAAGCAGCTGATGGCTGAAATCAGCTCGCTACTAAAATAGCGACAAAGCTAGTGGCAAAGCTAGTTGTAAAGAGAGCGGCAAAGAGAGCGACAAAGCTAGTCGCAAAGAGTAAAGCAAACGACAGCACGACGGTCCCAAGCTGACATTTTCGAGTTTACATTCTCGAGCTTAAGATGCCGCCCTGGTATTTAGGCTGGCGGTCAACTCATCAAGCACCTTTTGCTGAGCGGTTTCATCCAGAGCCGGATATAAAGGCAGAGTCAATATCTCATGATAAAACTGCTCTGCTGCCGGGAAATCGCCTTCTTTGAAGCCAAGAGAGAGGTAATAGGGTTGCAAGTGCACCGGGAAATAATGCACGTGCACCTGAACGCCTCGCTCTCGCATGGTATCGAACACCGCCCGGCGCCGCCCGGCCTCCTTGAGACGTATCATATAAAGATGACGAGCACTCATACTACCGGGTAAAGGCTCCACGCTCACAACCGGCAACTTGACCAGTGCTTGGCTGTAATAAGCGGCCAGTTGGTTGCGCTTGCAGACAAATTCATCCAAGCGCTCAAGTTGCGAAAGCCCCAGCGCCGCCTGCAGATCTGTCATACGGTAATTGAAGCCTAAGGTATGCTGCTCGTAGTACCAGTCGCCTTCGTCTGAACGCAGCATTTTGAGCGGATCTTTAGTAATCCCATGACTTCGATATAATCCAAGCCTAAACGCCAATTCGGGATCATTCGTCTGTGCCATTCCCCCCTCGGCGCTGGTAATTATCTTGACCGGATGAAAGCTGAAAACCGTGATGTCCGAAAACTCACAGCTACCAAGCTTATGCCCCTGATAACTGCCACCGATACCATGGGAGGCATCTTCGATGATCTTGAATCCATACTCTTTACCCAGCTCGGCGATAGCAGCCATATCACAGCTGTGACCACAGAGGTGAACCGGAATAACCACCTTGGGTAGAGTACCTTCTCGTTTAGCTTGCTCCAGCTTGGCCTTTAACGCTTCAGGGCACATGTTCCCGGATTCGGGATTGACATCGACAAAGTCCACTTCAGCGCCACAGTACAAGGCACAATTGGCAGAAGCTACGAAGGTAATGGGGGATGTCCACACTCTGTCGCCTGGCCCGACATCTAGTGCCAGGCAAGCAATATGCAAAGCCGAGGTGGCGCTGTTTACCGCAACGGCGAATTTGCCACCAGTATAGTCACACAACGCCTGTTCAAACGCCGGCACCTTGGGGCCCTGAGTCAGCCAGTCGGATTGCAAAACTTCAACGACAGCGTCAATATCGTCCCGGCTGATATTCTGTTTGCCATATGGGATCATACATCGGCATCCAGCTTGACTATTTCATCGCCGACCAGAAAATGAGGGTTGGTTCCCGAGTTATATTCAAATCCCATTGCTACCGGCTGCCCTGTCTCCCCAAGCGCATTGGTACAGAAATCGGTTTCCCGGCCAAAGAAACGGATGCTTGGCGTGATAACAAAGTGATCATCAAACTCGAGAGTATGGTGAGAGTCATCTGCAGGGCACATGATTTCGTGCATTTTCTCGCCGGGACGGATACCGATAACATCATGCTCCAGGTGCGGAGCATAAGCCTTGGCCAACTCAGTAATACGCACAGAGGGAATTTTGGGCACAAAGATCTCCCCGCCCTGCATCCGCGCAAAGTTCTTCAGCACAAAATCCACCCCTTGCTGCAGGGTGATCCAAAAGCGGGTCATCTCCGGATGGGTTATCGGCAAGGACTCGGCGCCATCGGCAACAAGCTTCTTGAAAAACGGCACCACAGAGCCCCGGGACCCCACCACATTGCCATAACGCACCGCTGCAAAACGTGTTTTGCTGCTGCCGACTATGTTATTGGCTGCAATAAACAGCTTATCGGAGGCCAATTTGGTGGCGCCATAGAGGTTGATAGGACTGGCCGCCTTATCGGTCGATAGCGCGATCACTTTCTTCACTTTATTGCTGATCGCCGCCTTAATTACATTCTCGGCGCCATGGATATTGGTCTTGATACATTCCATCGGATTGTATTCAGCAGCCGGAACCTGTTTCATCGCTGCGGCATGAATCACATAGTCCACATCCTGCATCGCCTGCATCAAACGGTCACTATCGCGCACATCGCCGATAAAGTATCGCATGCAGGGATCATTAAACTGCTGCTGCATCTCGAACTGCTTGAGCTCATCACGGGAAAAGATAATTAAACGCTTGGGTTTGTAGCGAGCCAGCAGAGTTCTGGTGTATTTCTGTCCGAAGGAACCTGTCCCACCAGTAATGAGTATTGTTTGGTTGTTGAACATATATTATCCAGCCCTCTGCTTTTACGCTGACGATAAACCTGAATGGCTTTACGTCATCCTCTTATCCCGGTCAATATACAAAATCTGAGCCAAACCAGGCTATTAACCAACAACTTAAAGTATGCACAGTATAGGTTTCATTGTATAACAAAAACTTAGGAGACAAAGTCAAAAGCCGATTTTCAATACAGAGATCACTTCACCTCTTTGAAAACTGGCACATATCTTGAGATTATGGACTCAAGCACAGTAAAACGTCAGACAATTGGCGTCCAAGCCATCAGGGGCCCAGATGCAAAGCACTCCATCAGCCATGCTCAATACTTTTGCCGTTAGCCGTTTCAACGAAACCTACCTGCCGGCGATCAACCGGCAGATATTTGAACAATTCGACTCGGCAAGCCAATATCGCAATAAATTCGCCAAGCAATTAACGGCTGAAGACACCCTTTACATCTTCACCGGCATGGATTCTGGCTTGTTGGCCAACTATATACTGTCTATGGAGCTTCCAGCCGGAAGCCGCTTTATCTTCGTCGAACTGCCGGAAGTGTTGAGCCTACTCAATATTGACCTTCCAGATTCACTCAAGAGTAAGTTATGGATCACTACAGAAGCCGAATTGCCCGAGATACTCAAACAAGCCGGTAATGATATTTGTATCGCCAAAGGCCAATACCGCCATTACCACTCTATGGCCGCAGCAGCCGAGACGCTTCCCGAGTATATTTTGCTAAAAAGTGCTATTGCACAGGCATTGGATCACGAACGTTTCAATCAAGGTGTCAACTACAACCAGAAAGAGTTTGTACAGCGGCAACTGGAAAATGTCTGCGATAACCACTCTCCGGCAGAAATACTGCGAGGGCATTTTGAAGGGGAAACCGCCATTATAGTCGCGGGCGGCCCTTCAATGGACTTACAGCTCGATTGGCTCAAGGCCAATCAACAGAGAATGACCATATTCGCGGTTTCCCGCATTGCTGCCAAGCTCATCAATCACGGGATAAAACCTGACATAGTCGTGACAGTGGATCCACAGGCATTCAGCTTTGATGTCAGTAGAGAGATGATGCAATACCCCGAAGATTTTCTCCTGGTTCACTCTTACCACGCCCACCCTTGGATAGTGGGCCAATGGGCCGGGGGAAATCTCTATCTGGGTGACCGCTTCCCCTGGCAAACCCATCACAGCAATATCATCACCAAAGGCCCAACTGTCACCAACAGTTCATTATTGCTGGCAATAGAGATGGGCTTTAGCCAAATACTGTTTACCGGCATGGATCTGTGTTACTCAAGGCATGGCGTTTCTCACGCATCCGGCACTCAGGAAGCGAAATTGGGTCCCAGCCTTGGGCATATGTGTGAATGGGTGGAGACCTACAGCGGCTATCTGGCAGAGACCCCTCTTCAGTTACTCCATGCCAGGCAGGCGATTGAAGATGAAATCGCCGCCCATCCCCAGCATGAATATATAAACCTTTCCGAGGACGCCGCCAGAATAGCGGGCATTGGTTTTTGCTCTCACGAGAACATAAAACTACAACAGCGCAAAAAACCCTTGTCAGAGCGGTTTTCAAGCTCAAACTTGAAACAAGTAAATAAGAAAGCCGATCTGCAACTGTGTTTTCAACAACTCGAACAAGCCAAGCAAAAGTTGACCCGAATTGAAAACCTTACCCATAAGGCATTCAAAGCCTGTCAGGCTGAAATCAATTCAAAAAACCCTTCGAACAAACTGTTAAAACAACTGCAGACCACAGAGGCCAAACTCAACAAAGACTTCAGTGACATGGCTCAACTGATCAAGTTTTATGGTTACCGGGAATTTTCAGCATTTCTAACCGCTCGCAGCAGCGACGAGTGGACTCAAACCCAAATGCAGCAGATGAACCTGGATTACTACCAGGCCTATTGTGTCATTGCCAAGCACTTGGGCGGGCTTGTTGATAGCGCCTTAACCCGGGTGAAATCCCGCCAAGAAGAACTCAGCCCGGATGCCAAACTCGAGTCACTGGCCAAGCAGTGGCAGCAGGATAACACGCCAGGCAGAGTGCATATTTGGCGACAAAACCATCAAATACGGCCTCAGGAACTAACTCTGGCCGATGAACTCGATAAGAACTTCCACAGGATGTTGACTACTGCACGCCAAGTTTATCGCGACGTCTTGGCCGACAGTAATACTCAGGACAGAATATTTGACAAGATAATGCTGTTTAAGAGTCAACGGCATCAACACGGTCTGCAGCAAATGGTGAATAACCTCGAATTCGTACTGCCGGAAAAACCCGAGCTCAAACGCCTCTATTGGCTGGCCAAAGCCAATTTGGAGGTGCTTAAACAAGCCCCTGAACAAGCACTGCATGCGCTGCAACAGATAGATCAGCAACAAATAACCGAAACCGAGCTCAGAATGATTTCAGTGCTGGCGCTGCAGCTCAACCTGCTGCCTTTGGCCGAAACCACTCTGGCGGAATTAAGCCACTTGAATGACAGTTTTCTACCGCAATATGCCCACGTTTTACGTCTCAGTGGTAAAGGGCAACGGGCACTGGAAACCTATCTGGATTATCTAGGTAAATATCCGCAGGATCTGCAGGTATGGCTGAAGTTAGCGCAGTTCATGCAGGCAGTGCAGCAGGATGAAGCCGCAGTCACGGCGTTTCATAAAGTACTGGAGCTTGACCCGGATAATCTCAGCGCCAAGCAGGGATTAACTGAACTGCAAAACAGAAACTAAACGCCAAAGGCCGTTTCCTGCGGCCTTTCTTTTCCCCTTTCGCCACCGTTATAATGCCCCGGCAAATAAGCGCAGTTCCGGAGAACAAAACTTGAATCACAGCTATATTCCACTCGATCAGTATCGCCGCAAATGGATCTTCAACCATAAGGATCTGCCGGTCAGCGACCAGGACAAGGCGGCCATATTGCCACTGGATCAGAAGAGTGCCATGGAAGTGTGGAATCGCTGGATAAGCAATAAGAGCAGCTGCGCCGAGGATTTTACCAAGGGCGACTGGGCCAGCCGCAGTTCCACCTGGCATCAAACGGAATACTGGCAAAGCCATTGGGACAGCGAAGACAACAGCCTGCCGGAACCTCTGGCCGAATTTATCGACTGGCCGGCGGATGCCCCTGTATATTTCTGTTATGAAAAGTATCAGGTGATCCAAACATGCTGGGAAGTCTTCGCCCGGAACTGGAAATGCTTTCTATTTTTCGACGATGGTCCCTTACTGATAAGCCCCAAACACAAGCAAGCCGTCTGGTTCAGTCAGGATGGCAACTTCAAAATGGGCCTACGCGGATAGTTTTGACAAGCGTTCAATCAACAATAAAACCCTTGTTAGTATCATTAAGATACAAGCGACCAAGAGAGCAAAATGAAAAAAATAGCCTTAACCGCCCTGCTGTTGGGATTGTCTCTATCCACCACAATCAATGCCCGCGAAATTGCCGGTGAAAATATCCCGGAAACCCTCAGCATTCAGGCAGCAACCCCGCTTAAGCTCAATGGTGCCGGGGTACGCAGCAAGTTCTTTATGGATCTCTACATTGGGGGTCTCTATCTGCCTGCTAAGGCGACTACCACAGCCGCAGTATTGGAGCAGCCACAGGCAGCAGTCAGCTTAAAGATAGTCTCGGGTCTTATCACCGCAGATAAGATGCGCTCGGCGATTACTGAAGGTTTCGATGACGCAACAGGCGGTAAAACTGAGGCCATACAAGCCGATATCGACCGTTTTATGAGCCTGTTTCAGGAAGAGATCAAAGAAGGCGATACCTTTCTCCTGTATACCAGCCAGGAAAGTGGTGTCAGTGCCTATAAGAACGGTGAATTGCAGGACACCATCGCCGGGGAAAACTTTCGCCGCGCGCTGCTGAACATTTGGCTCGGCGATGAACCGGCCCAGAGCAGCCTGAAAAAGGCGATGCTGGCTAACTGAGCCTCTGAATGAATTTCACGGGCCAATAGCTTAGCGAATGACCCGGTTTAATCGATGAAACTTGCTCGCTTCTGCGGGCAAGTTAATCAAAAACTATAGCTGAGATGGACAGCGCCGGCCAGATAGTTATCCAGCTCCTGCTTGATCTCAGGCTCGCTCAACTCAAGCTCGGGGTTGATGAAGTAACCCACATAGGCGTTGAGATTGAACCCTTGTCCCAGCTGCCAGCCCAAACGGGCGAAGCTGCTGATTTCCGTCAGCTCCAGTGTCTGTTCGTTTTCCCCCACCAAAATCCGCTCAGTGCGATGAGATGACCCCAACCCCAGCTCCATCTCAGGCGAAATCCGATAACTGAACTCTATCCCGGCCGGACCGGTAAAACCTGCCTGAAAGGGGTTGCCCACCCGCCATCTGTCACTGAGTTGCCAATCGATAAGCAAGTAAGGAACTGTTCTTACCTCACTGATATCATTGAGATAAGCAACCCCAAAACCCAACATGTTACCCGAATCAAACCTGTGAACCGCGCCGGCGATGACACCATAGCTTCTGGCATCAGAAGAGGAAACATCATCACTGTAAGCATACTGCAACTGAGGCGCCAGCATCAGACTCCAATGCCGGTTCAGGGTATATCTCAGGCTGACAGAAGCCGAGTAACGCTGGGCCGAGTCAAACTGACTGGCAGCAAAAGCAATATCACTGGCGCCATTGGTTGGCAAAGCAGAGAAATCCCAATCCAGTTTGTCATAGCCAAGGCTGACACCCAGACCCCAACGTTCATCCAGTTGCCAATCTCCGCGTGCGCCCAGAAGATAACTGCGGCGTCCCAGCTCTCCACCACCATCAATATCCGTATCGGCATTTTCAATGGCCGCCAGGCTCAGGGTATAGCGGGAGGTTGGTGCCTCTGCGGCCAATAAGCCGGTGCTGGCACTGATAGCGCCCAGTAAGATAAATGCGGCCGTTTTTTTCATTTCATGTCCTTTTGCCGTTCAAAGAAAAGCCCAATTATAACAGTACGCTATTCCAACCTATGCGCTTTGAGAAACAATCCCGCCGTTTCAATGCAATAATCCCTGTGTTGCGCCTCGAGTTGCCCTGTATCCAGCCCCAACTCTTTTCTGAGCCGCAGCTCACCAAACAACATTAGGCTCAGCCTCACCGCGGCCTGACGCTTGTTGCCGAAGTGGTACCCGCCATGACGCTCAACCTGGGTAAAGAAATCCACCAACAGACCCAACATGTACTCGGGTCCGGCATCGAAATAAAGCTGCGCCGGTTCTGGATGAGTATCCACTTGGGAAACACAGGCGCGATAAACCGTAATGGCATCCTCACTGACGATCAGCTCGCCGAAATACTCAGCAAACACCGCCAGTGCCTGCTCCGGCCGGGCAGCGTCGGCCAACAGCACTTCGGCAATCTGGCGAACCACGCACTTGGATTCAATGGCCGCCACAAACAGCTCATCCTTACAACCAAAATGAGCGTAAACCGTTTGCTTCGACACCCCGGCGGTTTTAGCCACTTCATCCATGCTGGTATTGGGAAACCCTTGAGCGCAGAAGAGCTCGATTGCGGCTTCCAGTATCTGAGCCCTCTTCTGTTCACTACGACTTAATTGCTGAGTATTCATATCGTTATAACTAGTACCTAATTCGGCAACGCCTTGGAATGCATTAGACCATAAAATAGACTAGACAGTCCAGTTCTACCAAACTAGACTAGTAAGTCCAGTTTAACCTATCAATAACAATTATCAGTCAAAGCAGGGAGAGGACGTTGCAACAGACCATCAAGGACGCCGGAAAAACCAAGGTACCCCGGCCTGAAACCAAATACGTCAGCCACAGGAGCCTGGGCAGAGGTGCGCTGGTCGCCACCCTCACTTTGTTATTATCTCTATCCGCCTGCCAACCGCAGCCATCTGAGCACAGTGAAACCAACCCCCCAGTGGTCAACAGCGCCAATCTTGTGTTAAAGCCAGGTTACACCAAGCTGCAGCAATTCAGTGGCAGCGTACGAGCCGGCAATACCACAGGCATAGGCTTCGAACTCGCAGGCAAGTTGCAAAAACTCCTGGTAGATACAGGTGACAGAGTTAAACCCGGACAACTGTTGGCACAGTTGGATACCAGCTTGCTGGAAGCCGAGCAGACCGAATTACAGGCGGCACTGGATCAGAACCAGGCCGATATCTCGCTGGCCCGGGCAACGTTGAAACGCTCACTGGAGCTCAGTGCCAAACAATATCTTTCCGAGCAGCAACTCGACGAGCTCAAAGGCAAGCTGGCCAGCCTGGAAGCCGGGCACGCCAGGCTGGAAGCCTCACTGAAGGCCAATGAGCTTAAGCGGCAGAAATCGCTTCTCATCGCCCCCTTTGCCGGTGTGATAGCCGCAAGAGAGCATAATCTCGGCGAAGTCATCGCCCTGGGCAGCCCGGTATTTACCCTGGTGCAGAGCGACAATCTGCAGGCACTGATAGGTGTGCCGCTGAATATTGCCGAGCAGTTGCAACCGGGAGCCATTCTCAGTCTCAGAGTCGCCGAACACTACTATCAGGCCCAACTGCAAGGGATCAGCGGCCAAATCAACCCCGTCACCCGCACAGTGCAGCTCAGGTTCAGCATCACCCCCACATCGGAAACGACACCTATCAATGGCGAACTGGCTTATTTGCAGTACCGCCGTGAAGTTCCCCGTGAAGGCTACTGGGTTCCGGTATCGGCGCTCACCGACGGTATTCGCGGTCTGTGGAATCTGTACGTGCTCAAGCAAGATGTCGAAGGGTTTAAACTGCAGCGCCGCGATGTGGAAATTCTCTATACCGAGGGCGACAACGCCTTTATTACCGGTGCCATCAGCCCGGGAGAGCAGTTTGTCACCACAGGCCTGCATAAACTGGTTGCCGGGCAAAGAGTCTCACCGGGAGCGGCATTGACCGCAAGAGGTGGACAATGAACGCTGTTATCAAGGCTTTTGTCGAGAATGGCCGCCTCGCCAGCCTGTTGATAGCCCTATTGCTGGTTGCCGGGCTCGGCGCCATTTCCAGCCTGCCACGCACCGAAGACCCCCATATCACCAACCGCTTTGCCTCTGTGATCACCAGCTATCCGGGCGCTTCCGCCGAGCGGGTCGAGGCACTGGTGACTGAAGTACTGGAAAATGAGCTTAGACGACTTGAGGAACTCAAGCTTATCCAGTCCACCTCAAGACCCGGGGTCTCGGTGATTCAACTCGAGCTCAAAGATAACGTCATAGAAACCGAGCCGGTCTGGTCGAGAGCCAGAGATCTGCTGGCCGACAGCAGCGGCCGCCTGCCACAGAGTGTCAATCTGCCGGTACTGGACGATCAGCTGGGTTACGCCTACACCGCCATCATAGGCCTGGGATGGCACGGCGGCGGTGAATCGCGCCCCGACATTCTCAGCCGTTACGCCAAAGAGTTGCAAAGCAAACTGCGGCTCTTGAGCGGTACAGACTTTGTCAAACTCTATGGCGCGCCGACGGAGGAAATTCTGGTAACGCTGGATGGCGAGCGTATCAATCGTCTCGGACTGACACCGGGAGCCGTTGCCGGAATTCTCAATCAGGCCGATACCAAGGTGTCGGCCGGTGAAATCAACAACCAGAGCTTCCGGGCATTGGTGGAAGTTTCCGGTGAACTGGACTCGCTGGAGCGTATCCGCCAGGTGCCGCTGAAGACCGACAGTTTCGGGCAACTGATCCGCCTTGGCGATATCGCCGTTATCAGCCGCCAGCCCAAGGATCCGCCGGATAATCTGGCGCTGCTGGACGGTGAGCCCGGCATCATGGTGGCCGCCCGCATGCTCAACAACACTCGGGTGGATATCTGGAGTGAACAAGTCCGCCAGGTTGCGGCCGAGCTGGAACAAGGCTTCCCTGCCAATATCCGCATGCAATGGCTGTTTGAGCAAGAGGGGTATACCAATGAGCGTCTGCAGGAATTGCTCGTCAACCTGCTGCAGGGGTTTGTGCTCATTCTCCTGGTGCTACTGGTGACTGTCGGCATGCGCAATGCGCTTATCGTCGCCTTGTCGCTGCCACTGACAGCACTGTTTACCCTGGCCTGCATGAAGTTTACCGGCCTGCCCATTCATCAGATGTCGGTCACCGGCCTGGTAGTGGCACTGGGGATCATGGTGGATAACGCCATTGTGATTGTCGATGCCATTGCCCAGCGTCGCCGCGAAGGCATGAGCAAGCTGCAGGCGGTCAATGCCACCATCAGGCACCTATGGCTGCCGCTCGCCGGCTCTACCATCACCACCATGCTGGCATTCGCGCCGATAGTGCTGATGCCGGGCGCCGCCGGCGAGTTTGTCGGTGGCATTGCCATTTCGGTGATCTTTGCCCTGCTCGGCTCCTACCTCATATCCCACACCCTGATAGCCGGTCTCGCCGGGCGCTTTAGCCGCGCCAGGGACAACAACAGCTGGTATCACCACGGAGTGAATCTGCCAAGGCTTGCCAGAGCCTATCGCCAGACTCTGCAACTGGCGCTTGACTACCCGAAAACTGCGGCGCTGCTGATCGGTATCTTGCCGCTGACAGGCTTTGTGGCCTCCGGGCAGATGACAGAGCAGTTTTTCCCGCCATCGGACAGAAACATGTTCCAGCTGGAGCTCTACCTCTCGCCCCATGCCAGCCTGGCGAGAACGGAGCAGAGGGTCAAACAGCTCGATAGTGAGCTGCGCAGTACTGACGGCATAGAAAGCGTCAATTGGGTCATAGGCGGGAACGTGCCCTCCTTCTACTACAACCTGACTCAAAAGCAGCAAGGCGCCAGCCAATACGCCCAGGCAATGGTAAGGACCCGCGACTTTCGCACCGCCAACCGCTTAATCCCCGAGTTGCAACAGCGGCTGGATAAGGACTATCCGGATGCGCAGATCCTGGTGCGTAAACTGGAGCAGGGCCCTCCCTTCAACGCCCCTGTGGAGTTGAGGCTTTATGGCCCCAACCTCGACAGGTTGGCCGAGCTTGGGGATGAGGTGCGGCGAATGTTGGCCGAGACCCGGGATGTGATCCACACCCGGGCAACCCTGAGCCCGGGGGCGCCCAAGGTGTGGCTGCAGCTCGATGAAGATGCCAGCCTGATGGCCGGCCTGAATCTGGGAGAAATCGCCTCGCAGATTCAGATGTCCACCACAGGCATCACAGGCGGTAGCCTGCTGGAGCAAACCGAATCGCTGCCGGTGAGAGTCAAGCTGGGTGCCGGTGTCGGCGAGCAGCAATCCAGGCTGTCACAGATAAGTCTGCTGTCGCCCAATGGTGAGTCGATTCCACTTTCGGCCGTGAGTCAAAGCCATGTCAATGCCAGTCGCGGCGCCATTCCTCACTATAATGGCCAGCGGGTCAATATTCTCGAAGCCTATATCGCCTCTGGCGTGCTGCCGCAAAAAGTGCTGGAGCGAGTCAAACCCAAACTGGCCGAGCTTAAACTGCCCGCCTCCTACCGAATAGAGATAGGCGGTGAGAGTGCCAAGCGTGATGAAGCCGTGGGTAATCTGCTCTCCAATATCGTCTTGGTGATCACCGCATTGCTGACAGTGCTGGTACTCTCTTTCAACTCCTTCAGACTGACGGGAATCATTCTGCTCAGCGCCCTGCAATCGGCGGGGCTCGGGCTGCTGGCGGTCTGGGCTTTGGGTTATCCCTTTGGCTTTACCGTGATAATAGGTCTGCTGGGCTTGATGGGCCTGGCTATCAATGCCGCGATAGTGATCCTGGCCGAACTCGAGTCCGAGCCTATGGCACGCGCCGGCGACACCGAAGTCATTCTCGCCGGGGTGATGAGTTGCAGTCGTCATATAGGTTCAACCACCATCACTACAGTAGGCGGCTTTCTGCCACTTATTCTGGGCGGCGGCGGTTTTTGGCCCCCCTTTGCCATAGCCATTGCCGGAGGCACGGCACTGACCACCCTCTTGTCTCTGGTTTGGGTACCTGTGGTCTACTCTCTATGGCTGAAACCTCGGCCAGAATGCTCCCGCGATTTGGCAATGGCGAACCAATTTTGATCAAAAAAGGCACACCCAAACGGGTGTGCCTGAAGATCCAACGAGGATCAAGGGAGCGGCGTTAAAACGCCTGACGGAAGCCGGCCCAGTAGGTTCGACCCCGGATATCGTACAGGTTGGAGTTATAGCTGCCGTCGTAGGCCAGCACTGGGCCCTCATCGGTGAGGTTGGTTACCCCCAGCGACAAGCTGTTGTTCCAGGGTAAGGTATAGGTGTAACTGAGGTTGTGATACCAGATACTGTCGAGTTCATAGAGCTTGCCGTCATCAATAGTTTGCCCCGTCGCCGGATCCCAACTGTCATCAAGAACATCCCAGCTGGTTTGACTACCGATAAAATTACTGAAATAGCTGACGGCATGGTCGCCATAGTTCCAGTCCAGCGTCAGATTCAATCTATCCTCCGGGGTGCCCTCTCGCCCGGCGACATCATCCCCCAGCACCTGTTCTCCGGCGCTGGCATAGGTATAGGTATACTTGAAGTAGTGTGACCAGCCGAGGCCCAACTTCCAGTCACCAAACTCTGTTTCCAGGGTGCCACTGAAGCTGAGATCCAGCCCCTCACGCTCACTGCGGCCGAGATTGAGTTTCTGACTCTGCACATAATCGATACGGCCATTACCCAAACGGGAAATCGCAGTGCCAGGATAGATATCGCTGACATCGGGTCTGGGCTGCCCCTGGTCATCTGCCGCCTGCCAGAGTCTTGCCTGGGTGCGGACGATTTCACTGGCCGACAACTCTTCGATCATATTGGTGATCTCCAGCGACCAATAATCTACCGAGACATTGAAATTGTCATTGATATCCCATACCAGCCCCAGGTTGTAGGATTCAGACTCTTCGGCTTTGAGTTCCAGATTGCCGCCGGTCAGGGTCGGTGCATTGTCGGTGCGGCTGCAAGAGTCGATATCTTCCTGATTATCGTAACAACTCAGGTAGTTGGTAATATCGCCATAGCTTTCGCTGGTGCCCTGATAGAGATCCGACAGAGTCGGCGCTCTGAATCCTGTGCCCCAGGATGCCCTCAACATCAAGGACTCCAGCGGCCGATAACGCAGCGACAACTGGGGGTTGAAGGTACCGCCGAAATCCGAGTAATCATCGTAGCGCCCGGCCAGATTCAACTCCAGCGAGTCAAATAATGGCAGCATAAGCTCGAAGTAGGTAGCCCAAACTTCACGCTCACCCTCGCCGCCACTGCCACCGTTGCCGCCGGTTATCATGCCGGCCTCAGCCAAGGCATCCTCCTTGGAATCCAGTGATTCTTCACGATAGGAAGCGCCGACATACAAGGCACTGAAGCCACCGGGCAACTCAAACAAATCCATGGAAGCGCCGCCATTGATATCCAGATAGGTAGCCGTCATGCGCTTATCATAGTTGGCGGTAGCGCCACCGGGCATGGGGGAATTCGGGTCTCTGGGGTCCCAGCCGACAAAGTTGTTGCTGTTTGTGTCCCAATGGCCGATAAGATCTGAGCTGGCGCCCTTGAGTTGATAGCCAGTCCCCCAAGTGAAGTTGCTGTATTTATTGTAGTTGAATGCAAGATCCCAACTGATAAAGTCGGCAGTGCCGTTGAGCGCCAGCAGATAGTCAAAGATGTTGTCATGATGCTCGGCGACCCTGTCACCCGCGGTATCGAAGCGAAAGTTCATTCCGGCAGAAGGGTCGGCCATCAGCTCAACCAACTCGAGCCCCTCGGCCGTGGTATAGGCGGGTAAACCATTGGGAATGCTGATCCAGGCCGGGACCGGCGCCGAAATATCCCGGGTCTCATTGGCGGCCCAATAGGCTCTGGCAGTCAGTTGCAGCGAATCACTCAGCTCATAGGTATAGTGCAACAGGGTATTGTTGCGGCTCTGATCCACTGTAGTGGCTGCGGCCTTGGTATAGTCATAGGCGCACAGGGTATCGCCGGGATAATCGCTGTCGTTCAGCACACCGACAAACTTATCACCATAAACATCGGCGCAGTCTCTGTCACTGTTGGCAAAGGGAGCCGAATAAACCCAGTTTCCTGCCGCCCCTTGGGTCAGCACCCTGCCGGTGGGCGAAACATTGACCCAATCCTGATAGTCGGATGCATCGCCACCCGGTACCACAAAGGGTTGGGTAAACCAGCGCTGCGACTGCATGATGGGTTTCTGCTCATAGTGTTCAAAGGTGAACACCAGATGGCCCTTATCGGAATTGAGTCCACCGGTGAACGACAGATTGGAGGAATCACCGCCTTCATTGCTGGGCCTGTCCATACGACCGTCGAGCTGGATACCCTCGAAGTCCTTCTTGAGAATAATATTGACCACACCGGCAATGGCGTCTGTACCGTAAATCGCCGAGGCGCCGTCTGTCAGTATCTCAATTCGCTCGACCGCCGCCATGGGAATAGTATTGATATTGGCCGCACCGCCATCCAGCACAGGGGACTTGGCCATACGTTTGCCATCCAGCAGCGTCAACGTATTGAAGGCCGAAGCCCCTTTGAGTTGTACCGTAGCCTGGGAACCCCAACCATTGTTGGAACCACCGCCCCAGGAACCGAAGGCGTTGAGGTTGGAGGAACGCAAGGCATCGCCGACCGTGGCAAACCCGGACTTGGCCAGCTCATCGGCGGTAATAGTGGTGATTGGGGTCGCGCCTTCCATATCGACACGCTTAATCCTCGACCCTGTGACTTCAATCCGTTCCACCTGTTCTGCCGCGCTCTGTTCGGCCCAAGCCGATGCCGAAGCCCCCAACAGGCAGGAAATGGCGATAGCCAATGGCTGCATTCTCATACTCGTTCTCCCTTCCTCTAATATTAATCAATCAGTTAGCTCTATTTATCTTTCTACTCCCTGGCTTGCCCCACTTTTGTTTTAACCCGTAGCGGTAACAAAACCGCAACTTTTATATCACATATTTTATTTTGTATACAATATAAAGGGTTAAAAAATTGCCCAAACTGTACTGCTGTAATCAAGCTTCCTCTAAAATAAAGGGGCGAGCCCATAGTTAGATTCAGGTCAAAACTTGTTTAACGTGAATGAGATAAAGTTCAACAAACCGGTCATACAGGAATAACGATAATGAATTACCGCAACTGGCCTATCGCCAAACAGATCGGCACACTGGCTTTTGTGCTGACGATTTTGGTGTTTGGCATCCTGAGTAGCATCTCCTACCTGACAGCCTCATCGACCTTGAAAGAGAAAGCGATAACCGCCATGGAGCAACAGATCCATGGGGTCGATGATCTGCTGGCATTGCAATACGAGAGCCTGTTGTCCCTGGCCCGTCGCAATGCCGATGTATTCAGGGCCATGTATCCAGGCCAATTCCATAAACCGGAAAACAAAACTGTCAGAGTCCTGGGGATAGATACCCCGGCATTGATGCATGAAAAGGAACAGCTCAACTCCTCCCGCAGTAAAGTCGACAGATATGCCAACCTCACAGGCGGGAATGCCACTGTGTTCGTTCGTGACGGCGATGACTTTCTACGTATTGCCACCTCACTGAAAAAGGCCGATGGCAGCCGCGCTCTGGGGACTTATTTGGGAACAAAACACCCGGGCTATCAAAAACTTATCCAGGGCCAGGTCTATGAGGGCTATGCCAAGTTGTTCGGCCGCGACTATATGACGGTTTACCGTCCGGTCAAGGATGTTCAGGGCTCAGTGATAGGTATTCTCTATATAGGCTTCGACATCAGTGACTCTCTGGTGCAGTTGCAGCAGTCGGTCAAACAGCTGCGCCTGGAAGAAAGCGGCAACTACCTGCTGCTGCGCCGCGCCGACAAAGTGGTGGTGGCTCATCCCAGCCTGGCTCAGGGACAAACCGTGACAGAGGCAGAGCTCGATGGCTTGCCACTCGATGAGCTGATGAACAGTGAAGGGGTCAAGGGCTATCACAACAGCAAAGGCGTGGAGATGATTGCCTACAGCGCCACCATCCCCGGCTGGAACTGGGAGCTTATCGGTCAGGTCAAAGCCGCCGAGTTGAATGAGGAAAGCCAGACTCTTTTACTGATCAACGCCCTGGTTGCCGTGATTGGTATTCTGGTGATCACCGCCCTGCTCTCTATCGTGCTGGTACGCACTGTCAAACCACTGCAAACCTTGCAGCGCCATATGGAAAACCTGGGCAAAGGCGACTTCAGCCATGATCTGCCCAAGCTCGACAGCCGCAGCGAAAACGAAGTGGTACGGATAAGCAACAGCGTCACCGAAATGACCCAGGGACTGAAACAGCTGATCCAGGCATTGCAAGGCTCAGTACAAACTCTGGAATACCAGGCCGAACAGGCCCAGGAAGTTGCCCGTCTCAACGGCGATGAAGCCCAGGCGCTAATGGCTCAAACCGATCAAATAGCGACTGCCATTGAGGAGATGTCCACTTCGATACGCGATGTGGCCAACCACGCCGGTGAAAGCGCCAACCAGAGCCAACAGGTAGACGAAGCCTCCCGCGCCGGACACCAGCAACTGACCCAGGTGGTGCAAGGGCTGGAAACCCTTAGCAGACAGTTGAGCGAGAGCCATACCGCCGTCGAAGGGGTAGCCAAAGAGAGTGAAGCCATCAACACCATCACTGAAGTTATCAATGGCATCGCCGAGCAAACCAACCTGCTGGCACTGAACGCCGCCATCGAAGCCGCCCGCGCCGGCGAACAAGGGCGCGGTTTTGCCGTGGTGGCCGATGAAGTGCGCACTCTGGCAAGCCGCACTCAGGCATCGATTTCGGAAATCGGCCAGACCATCACCTCGCTGCAGGCCAAGGTCAAGGACACGGCTACACGCATGGATCAGAGTCATCAGTTAGGTAATCGCTCCGCCGAGCAGGGAGAGGAAGCCAACAATCAGTTGACCGCCATTGCCCAGCGGATTGCCGATCTGGCGGTATCTGTCAGCAGTATTGCCAGTGCCACAGAGCAGCAAAGCGCGGTGGCCGATGAAGTCACCCGTAATCTGCACCAGATAACAGATCTGGCCCGCGAAGGCGATATCCGCGCCACAGAAACCGTCAACTCCGCCAGAGAGTTGACCGAGCTGGCCGCCGCCTTGAAGAAACAGATAAGTATTTTCAGAGTGTAACAAGTAAAAAGGCGCCCAAGTGGCGCCTTTTCATATCCTGCGGCAACGCTTAACGCTGATCCAATTGCGGTAAAGGCACCGCCTTCATCAGCACTTCGGTGGTAAATTTGTCATTGTTGATCACAGGGTATCTGTCATAGGTCTGGAATATCACTCGCCCCTGATACTGGATCATGGCCACCACACCATAGTTGACATTGGACTCAACGGTTTCCGCCGGCAAAATGAATTTGAACGGCACCGGCGCCCTGGCAATATCAAAGCTCTTTTGCGCCACGATTACCCCTGGGGTATCCAAATCTATGATGGCAATTGTGATACTCGAACCTTGAGGCAAGGCCACTCTTTCCAGGTAGCCCGCCGCCCCGTTGACGATAACCGGTGCCTTGGGGTCAACCGTAACACAGGCAGCGAGAAAGACTATCCCGGCGGCAACGACCAGCCCTTTTACATATTTAATCATCTTTCATTCCCTTATTTGGCAGTCATACGTATCAGGCCTTCCTGAGTGGCCGAAGCCACCAGTTCTCCCTGTTGGTTGAAGAACTGCCCTCTCACATAACCCCGGCCACCACTGGCATTGGGGCTCTCTATGGCATACAGCAACCACTCGCCCATATTGACCGGACGATGGAACCAGAGTGAATGATCTATGGTGGCCATCCGCATCCCTGGGGTCAGAAATGACACCCCATGAGGCTGAGCTGCCGTCACCAAAAAGTTGAAATCCGAAGCGTACGCCAACAGGTAATCGTGCATTTCATGCTCAGGCGGCAAGGCACCATTGGCCCGCAGCCAAACATGGCGTACAGGTTCAGTCGCCGCCGGTGCCACAGGGTTGAGCGGATTGACCAGGCGCATCTCGATGGGGGCATCGGCCATAAACTTCTCCAGCATTCTGGCGGGCACCTTATCCCTCATGGTCATCGCCAATTCCTGCTGATTGAGTATCCCTTCAGGGCCGGGAACCTCCGGCATTTCTGCCTGGTGGCTGAAACCCTCCTCCGGCTCCTGGAAGGAACAGGTCATGTAGAAAATCGGCCGCCCTTTCTGAATCGCCTTCACCTGACGGGCACTGAAACTGCCGCCATCACGCATGTTTTCGACTTCGTAGACTATCGGCAACTTTTCATCGCCTGCCCGTAAAAAATAGGAATGCAGTGAATGCACCTGGCGCTCTTGCGGCACAGTGCGACGGGCAGCGCTGAGGGCCTGGCCCATGACCTGACCGCCAAACACATGACCAAAACCCAGATCCTGGCTCTGGCCCCGATAAAGTCCAATTTCTATCTGTTCAAGCGCGAGCAGTGACAAGAGATCATCTAAAACCTGGCTCATAAAATTCTGTTAACTGGCTGACATATACCGCAAAGATTAACCCAGAACCGCCCTTCGTGACCAGAAGCCTTTATTCTATCTCTATATCATGCTCGGCGGCGGCCTGCCTGGCCCATTTGACGATTTGTGCCTCTCCGCTGTCGCTGAATCCCAACGGAGTGGCCACACTCAGCTCCGGCCATGCTCTGGCCAAAAGCTCAGGCGTACAGGCGCCGGCATGGAAATAGCCCGGCTCGGTTTCAGCCATTCTCACTCGGCTGATACTGCCAGCCGCCGCCAAAAGATGCTGGCCATTAGGCGCCTGCTCACTGAGCAGAAACAACCCGGCCGCCAAAGGTGCATTCACCCCAAACAGGGGTTGCACCGGCAGTGCCAGATGTTTTTCCGTCATGGGAGTGGTGACCATGGGGCAGAGGCTGTTCACGCGGATATTGTGATTACTGCCTTCACGACTGAGACTATTGGTTAGTCCAAGCAAAGCCATCTTGGCACTGGCCCAGGCACTTTCGAACAGATCGCCGAAAACACCGCTGACACCGCCGAGCAGCAGGATCCGGCCATACTCCTGTGCCTTCATTCGTGACCAGAGGCCGTGACAAAGGAAGAAACTGCCATCGAGATCCACCTGCAACTGCCGTCGCCACTGTTTGGCAGTCAACTTTTCAAATGAGCAGGGATGGTGGATCCCGGCGCAGGCCACCAGCAGCTCTATGGTGCCAAAGTGGTCGCAGGCTTCCTGCAACACCTTGGCGATCCGCTGTTCGTCGGCAACATCACATTGCCAGGCTTTGGCATCCGCCCCCAAAGCAGAAAGCGCATTCAAGGTATCTTTACAGCTGTCGATATCCAGCAGTGCCAGGCTGGCGCCCCTTTGTGCCAATCCTATGGCAAAAGCCCGCCCCAAGCCCGAGGCGGCACCGCTGATAAGGGCTGTCCTGCCCCCAAACCCCATCATATTAACCTCTGCATTAGCATTAAGCCCATGAAATACCGGGTATTCTTTAACAATAAGAACACATAAAACCCAAGGGTAATTTGATTATGGCTGCATTTTTTTAATCCGCACGGGTACAAATGTGCGCTGACTCAAACTCTGTTAAATGCATTTATCCGATTGTGCTAACTTTCAAGTGGAAAATTGGTATCCTTAGCTTGTTTTTCCGTCTTTAACTCTGAAGAAAGGACAAGATGAACCCCTGGATTTTAGCCTCACGGCCGCGCACCTTGCCTGCGGCGATAGGACCCTTGCTGATAGGCAACATACTGGCTCTGCAACTGGAGAGCTTCAGTTGGGCCATTGCAGTGGCGTCCATGGTCTGTGCCCTGTTACTGCAGATTGCAGTTAATCTGGCCAATGACTATTTTGATTTTAAAAACGGTATAGATACCGAGGAGCGACTGGGGCCGATAAGGGTCACCCAGAGTGGCTTGCTCGATCCGCAGAAAGTACGCAACGCGATGATTTTTTGCCTCTTGCTGGCATTGGTAGTGGGGTCTTTCCTCATTTGGCACGGAGGCTGGCCGATTGCCATCCTGGCGGCGGCTTCCATTATGGGTGCCCTGGGTTACAGCGGCGGCCCATACCCGCTGGCCTCACACGGCCTTGGCGAAGTGGCGGCCTTTATCTTCTTTGGCTTGGTAGCCGTTGTCGGCAGTTACTACCTGCAGGCCGGTGATACCAGCACCGCAGCCTGGATTTTGGGTAGCGCCGTGGGCCTGCTCAATGCCGCCATCTGCCTGGTTAACAACACCCGTGATATCTATACCGACGAGAAAGCCGGCAAGCGCACTTTGGCGGTACGCATAGGTGAGGCCCAGTCCAAGGTGCTGTATCAGGCGTTGGTTTACTTACCCTTCGGCCTGATTATCGCAGGCTTCCTGCTGGGTTTGCTGCCTGGGCTGCCTGTGCTGCTGACCGGCCTCGCGCTGCTGATGGCCCGCAGGCTGTCCAGCGATTTCACGCAAGTATCGGGCGCGGCGCTGAATCCCCTGCTGGGACGTACAGCCAAACTGACCATGATGTTCAGTGCCCTGTTCAGCTTAGGCTTGGTGTTTACCATTTAACCCAGGGAAGCAATAACAAAGGCTTCCACTGCCATGCAGTTGGAAGCCTTTTTGTTGCCCGGCGATTATGTTCTGCCCGACCCGGTTTTCCCTCAATCCAGCTTAATCAGCGGCCGCTTGGGGTCACTCCAATCCAGGTGATAATGCTCGTTGGCAGCTTGGTCTATGCGCTCAAAACTATGCGCTCCGAAAAAGTCCCGTTGTCCCTGCAACAGATTGGCCGGCAGCGTCTCACTGCGATAACTGTCGTAGTAAGAAAGCGCCGATGAGATGCAGGGCACAGGCACACCAGCAAGTACCGCCTTGGCAACCGTTTGCCGCCATGCCTGCTGGCGCGCCGAAAGCGTTGAAGCAAAGCCATCGGCCAACAGCAAATTGGCCAATTCCGGCTCGCTGTCGTAGGCTACGGCTATGGATTGCAGGAATCTGGCGCGAATAATACAGCCGGCGCGCCAGATCCTGGCGATGGCGGCAAAATCCAGTTGCCATCCCTGCTCCTGAGCCTGCATCGCCATCAACTGGAACCCCTGGGCATAACAGCTCACCTTGGCGCAATAGAGTGCACTCTCCAGGCCATCGATAAAGCTTTGTTGCTCGTCCGAGGCCGCCGATTGAGTGTCTCGCGCTTCGGGACCGGCCAACTTGCTGGCCAAACTCTGGCGCAGAACCTTTTGAGTGCTGATGGCGCGGGCATAAACCGCTTCCGCGATAGTGGGCGCTGGGCAACCTATCTGCAGGCTGCTGACAGCCGTCCACAGGCCAGTGCCCTTCTGCCCCGCCTTATCGAGGATCATCTCTACCAGAGGCTTGTCGCTCAATGGGTCCTGTTGCCGCAAGACCTCGGCGCTGATTTCCATCAGATAACTGGAGAGCACACCTGTATTCCAGCGCTCGAACACCCGGGCAATGGCGTAGGCATCAAGGCCCAGCACTTGGCTTAGCAAATGATAAGCCTCGCAAATCAACTGCATGTCGGCATATTCAATGCCGTTGTGCACCATCTTCACATAGTGACCGCTACCGGCCGGGCCTATGTAAGCCGTGCAGGGATCCCCTTGGGTAACCGGGTTGCCTGGCTCGAATCTCTCCAGCGGCAATCCGGTGTCACCATCCACCTTGGCAGCTATCGCCCGCCAAATGGGAGCAACCCGCTCCCAGGCCTTGATGTCACCACTTGGCATCAGCGAGGGCCCGAATCTGGCCCCCACCTCACCGCCGGATACGGCTGAGCTGAAGAAGATAAACTGATCGCGATAGCGCTGCTCCCGCGCTATGGTGTCTGTCCACAAGCTATTGCCCGTGTCTATGACTATATCCTCGTGCTCAATCCCGGCATCGAGCAGGGATTGGCATACGGCGTCAACCGCCGTACCGGCCGGAATGGACAACAGCAGGATGCGCGGTGTTGCTAAATTTGCCATCAAATCAGTAAGATTATTACAGCCAAACAGCAATTGTTCCCTCTCGGTCACTTCCACCTTGGCCTGGTTTTCGGCAGCAGCCACTTTACGACTGTCCAGATCGAACCCCGCGACCCGATAGCCGTTATCTATGATATTGAGAGCGAGATTCTTGCCCATAACACCCAGGCCTATGACCCCGATGTCAGAAAGATGCTTGTGGGTTTGCATTGTTATTAATTCCACGGGTAGCAGAGGAGCCGGCCATTTTGTGAGCAAACAGCCGGCCTTGAGTGGATTAATTATACTGATTAACGAAAGTTAATTACCAGTCACCCTTGGCGATAACCTTGTTTGAAAAACACGATTAACAGGCAAACCTCCGGGTTCAGCTGGCCAGTTTCAGCCCCAAGACACCAATAAAAATCAACAGTAAACTGCCGATTTTCATCAGGCTGGCGCTCTCGCCGAACAGCCAGATACCCACCAATGCCGTGCCCATGGCACCTATGCCAACCCAAACACCGTAAGCCGTGCCTATTGGCAATGACTTGGTCGCCAGCCCAAGCAAACCGACACTGATGGCCATGGCGCCCAAGGTCAGCAGACTCGGAGTTAACTTGGTAAAGCCCTGAGTATATTTAAGGCCTATGGCCCAACCGATTTCGAACAAACCTGCGAGGATTAAGAGTATCCAGTTCATGGACTCGTCCCTTTTTAAAAAGGGGTCGTCCCCGGTAATAGATAAGGCGCTTGCAGGGTCGTCCCTGCGGCCTGAATGATAAGGCTACATATGTAGCTTAAGTTGCAAGCCTGAATGTAAAGCTTGGATGCAACTACTTTGAATGTAACGACTTGTTGCCCAGAACGGAGCAGCGGCATCTTAGCAAAGGCCGACTAAAAGGGCAAAGTGTAAGAGGCGCGCCTTTGCAACATGAAAAACAGCTAAAAAAACGCCTGCCGACGGCAGGCGCAAAAGGAGAAAGTCAACCTCAGGCGTGCTCTTTCACCAGAGAATCGGCATAGCCCATGCGGGTCAGTGCGGTGCGTACCAGATCCAGAGTAGCGGGATCCTCTATGGTTGCCGGCGCCTTGAACTCCTGGTTGTCGGCAATTTTACGCATGGTGCCACGCAGTATCTTGCCGGAGCGGGTCTTGGGCAACTTGGGCACGGCGCTCACCAAACGGAATGCCGCCACCGGGCCTATTTCCTGGCGCACCAGAGCCACCAGCTCCTTGTGTAGCTGCTCTTCGCTCAGGGTATTACCCATCTTGAGCACCACCAACCCCAGCGGCACCTGGCCCTTGAGCTTATCTTCCACACCGATAACCGCTGCTTCAGCCACTGCCGGATGCTGACAAAGCACCTCTTCAAAACGTCCGGTCGATAATCTGTGACCGGCCACATTAATGATGTCATCGATGCGACTCATGATGTAAAGATAGCCCTCTTCATCCATATAGCCGGCATCTCCGGTGAGATAATAGCCGGGATACATGGCCAGATAGCTGTCATGGTAGCGCTTATCGTTTTGCCACAGCGTGGTCAGGGTTCCGGGCGGCAGAGGCAATTTGATCACCACATTGCCCGACTGCCCGGGAGCCACCTGCTCACCCATTTCGTCCAATACTTCCACCTGATAACCGGGCACGGCTCTGGCCGGTGACCCGGCTTTGACCTGAATAGGGGCAACCCCCATCAGGTTGGCGGCAATCGCCCATCCTGTTTCGGTTTGCCACCAGTGATCTATTACTGGCTTGGCCAGCTTCTCGGCCGCCCAGTTGAGGGTATCCGGATCACAACGTTCGCCGGCCAGAAACACATTTTTCAGGCAAGAGAGATCGCTTTGAGCTACATAGCTTGCCTCCGGGTCCTCACGTTTGATGGCACGAATCGCAGTCGGTGCGGTGAAGAAACTCTTGACCTTGTACTTGGATATGGTGCGCCAGAAAGTGCCGGGATCCGGGGTGCCCACAGGTTTGCCTTCAAACAGCAAGGTGGTGGCGCCTACCAGCAGCGGTGCGTAGACAATATAGGAGTGACCCACTACCCACCCCACATCCGAGGCTGCCCAGAAGACATCGCCTGCGTCTATGTCGTAAATAGCCTTCATCGACCAGGCCAGAGCCACGGCGTGGCCGCCATTGTCGCGCACCACACCTTTTGGCTGCCCTGTGGTGCCGGAGGTGTAGAGAATGTACAGGGGATGAGTGGCTTCGACCGCCACACAATCGGCCGGGCTCGCCTGACAGATGGCATTCTGCCAGTCATGATCCCGCCCGGGCTGTAACTCGGCCTGATACTGGCTGCGGCCGAGAATAAGGCAATTTTCCACCTTGTGCTCAGACTGTTCCAGCGCCTTGTCCAGTAATGGCTTATAAGGCACAACGCCTGAGGGTTCTATACCGCAGGAGGCAGACAACACCAGTCTGGGTTTGGCATCGTTGATCCGGGTTGCCAACTCATTGGCGGCAAAACCGCCGAACACCACTGAATGTATCGCCCCTATGCGGGCACAGGCCAGCATGGCAAACACGGTTTCCGGCACCATGGGCATATAGATAACGACTCTATCGCCCTTATTGATACCGACAGATTGCATCCAGCCCGCCAGGCGGCTCACCTGCTGCTGCAATTCGTTATAGCTGATGCCGTACTCGGTATCTGTTACCGGGCTGACATATTGAATGGCGGTCTGTTCGCCACGCCCTGCGGCCACATGCCTATCCACCGCGTTATAGCAGGTGTTGAGCATGCCACCACTAAACCAGCGGTAAAATGGCGCCTCACTCTCATCCAGCACCTGCTCCCAGGGCTGTTGCCAATCTATGGCACGGGCACACTCGCCCCAAAACTGTGTCTTGTCCTCGAGTGACGCCTTATACAGGGCTAAACCCGGATCTATCATTATCTGTCCTCCCAAAGGACGCCGTTCTGCGACGGCACTGCGTTCCCTTCCTTCCTGGGACAATTAATAGTCTTTTTTGGCCCCGTCCCCAATTAGACGTTAGCCTAAAACCCTGCTCTAACTGCGCCTTTTGGCCTCAGGGCATTTTGCTGTTTATCCGCTCCTGCCTTCAAAATGATTGGAATGCAAACATAGGCATAGCGAAGGGCGACATGCATTGCTATCTGCTGCTGTGAGATAAATGAACAGCCAACTGAAACGAGTGTTTCAATACGGGCAAAGGCCGATGGCAGCAGGGATTGACACCTCACAGTTCGCAAAATGCCACAACAAACTTTACCTTTACGTAAACTTCATATATCTTGCCAAACAAGTTCCATTTTATGGTGTTATCGATGAGCGCAAACCACAATCCACAAACCACTTACTCCATCAGTGATCTGTCAAAGGAATTTGATATCACCACCCGCAGCATCCGCTTCTATGAAGATCAGGGGCTGCTCAAACCCAGGCGTCGTGGTCAGACCCGTATCTACAGTCTCAAGGACAGAGTCAGACTGAAACTTATTCTGCGCGGCAAGCGTCTGGGCTTTTCCCTAGCGGAAACCCGCCGACTGTTTGAACTCTACGATGCCGACAAGAGCAGCCATGCACAGCTCAATACCATGTTGGCCCTGATCGAAGAGAAGAAAACCTCACTGCAACAGCAGATGGACGATATCAAGGTGGTGTTGATGGAACTCAATTCTGCCGAACTTCAGTGCCGTCAGGCGCTGGATGACATGGAGCAGGAAAAAGCCTGAGCCATTGACCAAACACCATAATAATAAAATAAAAATATTAACTTACAGGACATCAAGCCAATGAACTCTCTCTACTCAAGCCTCAACTTTGGACTCGGTGAAGAAATCGATATGCTGCGGGATGCAGTCAACGGTTTCGCCGCCAATGAAATCGCCCCCATTGCCGCCAAGGTGGATCAGGACAACGCCTTCCCCAACGAGCTTTGGCCTCAGTTCGGCGACATGGGGCTGCTTGGGATAACAGTCCCAGAAGAGTTCGGCGGTGCCAACATGGGTTATCTGGCGCACGTAGTGGCCATGGAAGAGATATCCCGCGCTTCGGCGTCCATAGGTTTATCCTACGGCGCCCACTCCAACCTGTGCGTCAACCAGATCAACCGCAACGGCAATCAGGCCCAGAAGGAAAAATACCTGCCCAAACTGGTCAGCGGCGAGCATATAGGCGCACTGGCGATGAGTGAACCCAACGCAGGTTCGGACGTGGTTTCCATGAAGCTACACGCCCGCAAGGAAGGCGACCGTTACATTCTCAACGGCAATAAAATGTGGATCACCAATGGCCCGGATGCCCACACCTATGTGATTTACGCCAAAACCGACTTGGACAAGGGCCCGCACGGGATTACCGCCTTTATCGTCGAGCGCGGCTTCAAAGGCTTCTCTCAGGCGCAGAAGCTCGACAAGCTGGGAATGCGCGGCTCCAACACCTGTGAACTGGTATTCGAAGACTGCGAAGTCCCGGAAGAAAATATTCTCGGCGGCCTCAACCAGGGGGTGAAGGTACTGATGAGTGGCCTGGATTACGAGCGGGTGGTACTCAGCGGCGGCCCTCTTGGGATAATGACCGCCTGCATGGACATAGTGATGCCCTATATGCACGAGCGGGTGCAGTTCGGCAAATCCATCGGCGAATTCCAACTGGTGCAGGGCAAACTGGCCGACATGTACACAGGCATGAATGCCGCCAAGTCCTATATCTATAACGTCGCCAAGTCCTGCGATCGCGGCGAAACCACACGTAAAGATGCCGCCGGTGCCATTCTCTACAGCGCCGAGCTCGCCACCAAGATGGCACTGGACGCCATTCAGCTGCTGGGCGGCAACGGCTATATCAACGAATACGCCACCGGCCGTCTGCTGCGCGATGCCAAGCTCTATGAAATCGGCGCCGGTACTTCGGAAATCCGCCGCATGCTCATTGGTCGCGAGCTGTTCAACGAAACCAAGTAATGGCGAATGCCGGGGCCGTTCAAGCGGCCCTTCACGCTCCCCCATTCAGTCGAAAAGGATGACAAGCCGTGCCTCAAATCAGCAGTAGAATCAACGCCCGCAGCGATGAATTCAGGGAAAAACAAGCCGCCATGTCCCACCTGGTGGCCGATGTCCAACAAAAGCTCAACAAGATAGTCGAAGGCGGTGGCCCTGTGGCCATGGAGCGCCATCTGTCCCGCGGTAAACTGGCGCCGCGCACCCGGGTAGAGAAACTTCTGGATCCCGGCTCGCCATTTCTGGAACTGAGCCAGTTTGCCGCCTTCGAAGTCTATGACGAAGAAGTGCCCGCCGCCGGCATCATAGCCGGGATCGGCCGGGTCAGCGGAGTCGAGTGCATGATTATCGCCAACGACGCCACAGTCAAAGGCGGCACTTACTACCCGCTAACGGTGAAAAAACACCTGCGGGCTCAGGAAATAGCCGAGCGCTGTCACCTGCCCTGCATCTATCTGGTGGACTCGGGCGGTGCCAACCTGCCGCGCCAGGATGAAGTATTTCCGGACAGGGATCACTTCGGCCGTATCTTCTTCAATCAGGCCCGCATGTCCTCCAAAGGGATCCCGCAAATCGCCGTGGTCATGGGCCTGTGTACCGCAGGTGGCGCCTATGTGCCGGCGATGGCCGATGAATCGATTATTGTCCGTGAACAGGGCACCATCTTTTTGGCCGGCCCGCCGCTGGTGAAAGCCGCCACAGGTGAAGAGGTCAGTGCCGAAGAGCTCGGCGGCGCCGAGGTACACACCAAGATAAGCGGTGTGGCCGATCATCTGGCGCAAAATGACGACCACGCGCTGGAGTTGGCCCGCAATGCCGTCTCCCGCCTCAATCACCAAAAACAGATTGCCCAGACTCTGAGCCAGGTAAAGCCACCCAAGTACGATATTCATGAGCTCTACGGCATAGTCGGCACCGACTTGAAAAAGCCCTTCGATGTCAAAGAAGTGATTGCCCGCATCGTCGATGACTCGGACTTCGACGAGTTCAAGGCCGGTTACGGTGCCACTCTGGTGTGCGGTTTTGCCCGTATTCATGGCTACCCGGTAGGCATAGTGGCCAACAACGGCATTCTGTTTTCCGAGTCGGCGCAAAAAGGCGCGCACTTCATCGAGCTTTGCTGCCAGCGCAAGATCCCGCTGCTGTTTTTGCAAAACATCACCGGCTTTATGGTCGGCAAGAAATATGAGCATGAAGGCATAGCCAAACACGGTGCCAAGATGGTGACCGCTGTATCCTGCGCCACTGTGCCCAAGTTTACCGTGATCATCGGCGGTTCCTACGGCGCCGGTAACTACGGCATGTGCGGCCGCGCCTTTGAACCCACCATGATGTGGATGTGGCCCAACGCCCGCATCTCAGTCATGGGGGGCGAACAAGCCGCCGGAGTGCTGGCCACAGTGCGTAAAGACGGCCTGGCCCGCAAGGGGCAGACCATGAGCGCCGAGGAAGAAGCCGCCTTCAAGGCTCCGGTGATAGCCCAATACGATAAAGAGGGGCACCCCTACCATGCCAGCGCCCGTTTGTGGGACGACGGCATTATCGACCCGGCCCAGACCCGGGATGTGGTTGGCCTGGCATTGTCGGCGGCGCTGAATGCGCCCATAGAGGACACACGTTTCGGCGTGTTCCGCATGTAATGGAGGCCGGTATGGATTATCAATATCTGACCTTAACCACCGACTCCCGCGGCGTTTCATCCCTGGTGATGAATCGCCCGCAGCTGGCCAACGCCTTCGATGAAGTGATGATTGCCGAGCTCATTGATGCGCTGGAGTCCCTGGCCCGGGATCCCGCCTGCCGGGTGCTGCTGCTGAAAGCCAACGGCAAACATTTCAGCGCCGGCGCCGACCTGAACTGGATGCGCAAACAAGCGGCGATGGACTTTGATGACAACCTCAAAGACGCCGCCGAGCTGGCACGGTTGATGGCCACTCTGGATCAATTCCCCAAGCCGTCGTTGGCACTGGTACAGGGCGCAGCCTTTGGTGGGGCGCTGGGGCTGGTGTGTTGCTGCGATATCGCCATTGCGACGCCCAAGGCCAGCTTTTGCCTGTCAGAGGTGAAACTTGGCCTGATCCCGGCGGTTATCAGCCCCTATGTGCGCCGCGCCATGGGCGAGCGTCAGGCGAGACGCTATATGTTGACCGCAGAGCGTTTTGATGCCGAAGTCGCCAAGACTTTACAACTGGTGCATCAGGTAGCAGACGATCTCGAGGCCGCCGCAGCGCCCCTTATCGAGTCGCTGCTGGGCAACAGTCCGCAGGCGCTCAACTGGTGCAAACAGCTGATAAGCGATATCCGCCACGGACTGATAGATGAACAGACGCTGGCGCTCACCGGCGAGGCCATCGCCCGGATCCGGGTGTCTGCTGAAGGCCAGGAAGGGCTGAACGCCTTTTTCGAAAAACGCCCGCCGAACTGGCAAGGCACAAGTAACAATCCGGGCAGCAACTCCAGTTGCAATCCAGGCAATAGCTCGAACCCGCCAGAGCGCCGTGACTAAGGAAGGATGTAAGATGTTCAACAAGATTCTGATTGCCAACCGCGGCGAAATTGCCTGTCGCATCATACGTACCGCCAGGTCATTGGGTGTACGCACTGTCGCACTGTTCTCGGATGCCGATCGCCATGCCGCCCACGTGGCCATGGCCGATGAAGCCTTTTATCTGGGGGGCTCGGCGCCCGCCGACTCCTACCTCAGGGGCGATGCCATCATCGATATCGCCAAGGCCTGTGGCGCCGAGGCGATCCACCCGGGTTATGGCTTTCTGTCGGAAAACGCCGGTTTTGCCGCAGCCTGTGAACAGGCCAATATCGCCTTTATCGGTCCCAAGGCCGATTCCATAGAAGCCATGGGCAGCAAGAGCGCCGCCAAACTCATCATGGGCCGCGCCGGAGTGCCGCTGGTGCCCGGCTATCACGGTGATGACCAGAGCGATGAAGTGTTGCTCAGTGAAGCCGAAAAAATCGGTTTCCCGCTGCTGATCAAGGCCGCCTTCGGTGGCGGCGGCAAGGGAATGCGGATTGTCCGCAGCCTCACGGAAGTCAAGTCGGCCATCGACTCTGCCCGCCGTGAAGCCGCCTCCAGTTTTGGCAATGACAAGCTGTTGATGGAGCGTTACCTGGAGCAGCCGCGCCATGTGGAAGTGCAGGTATTTGCCGACACCCAGGGCAATGCCATTTATCTGTCAGACAGGGACTGCTCGATTCAGCGCCGCCACCAGAAAGTGGTGGAAGAAGCGCCGGCCCCCGGCCTCAGCGACGCCCTGCGCCGCCGCATGGGTGAAGCCGCCGTAGCCGCCGCCCGCGCCATCGACTATGTGGGTGCTGGCACGGTCGAGTTTTTGCTGGACACCCATGCCACAGAGGAAGACGGCAGCTTCTTCTTTATGGAGATGAATACCCGTTTGCAGGTAGAGCATCCTGTTACCGAGCTGGTAACCGAGACAGATCTGGTGCACTGGCAGTTGCTGGTCGCCGCCGGAGAGCCTCTACCCCTGACTCAGGAGCAAGTTGCCATTAAGGGCCATGCCTTTGAAGTGCGAATTTATGCCGAAGATCCGGATAACGACTTCCTGCCCGCCAGCGGCAAGCTCAACTTCCTGCGCGAGCCCAAGCCATCGCGCCATGTGCGTATCGACTCGGGTGTCCGTGAAGGCGATGAAATCTCCAACTTCTACGATCCCATGATAGCCAAGCTGATTGTCTGGGATGAGTCACGCCCAAGAGCGCTGCAGCGCCTGCAAAGGGCTCTGGATGACTTCCAGCTCACCGGCCTGAAACACAATATCGGTTTCCTGGGTAAAATCGCCGCTCACCCGGCCTTTGCCGGCGCCGACTTCAGCACAGATTTTATTGAGCGCTATCAAGCACAGCTGCTGCCTCAAGCGAAAGACAGCGCCCTGCCCTTACCGCTGCTGGCCAAAGCCGCACTGTATGAAATGCTGTGGCGCAAACGCGACTCCCAAGCCAAACAGGCAAACAGTCAGGACCCTTCCTCGCCCTGGAGCAGCGCCAGTGGCTTTAGACTCAACAGCGCCAAGCGCCACGATATTGCCCTGATGGACGATGAACACCATATTCATCACCTGCAACTGACTGAGCTGGCCAAGGCCGGTAGCTGGCAACTGACACTGGATGGTCAAACCCTGGTTATCGAAGGCGAGCTGAGCACAGATGAGGCCGGTGGTGACACGCTTCGCTGTGTGGTCGATGGGCATATCAGCAGCCAGCGAATCAGCCGCCAGGGCATGGACTTTACCCTGCTTGGCTGCTCCGGCGAGCTTAGCGCCTGTCATTTCCGCGCCATTCAGAATGAGCTGGAAGAGGAGCAGGCCAACCACGCCGATCTGCTCAAGGCGCCGATGAACGGCACCATAGTCACCCATCTGGTGGCTGTGGGCGACAGCGTTAAGGCCGGCCAAGGGCTGATGGTGATGGAAGCGATGAAGATGGAATACACCATAGCCGCGCCTTTCGATGGCACTGTGAGTGAGTTTTTCTTCCAGCCCGGCGAACTGGTCAGCGATGGCGCCCAGTTGCTGGAGCTCAGCGAACAACTCAAGGAGGCTTAAAAATGCTGCCTCCCAAGGTAAGCCTGTTTGAAGTGGGCCCAAGAGACGGCCTGCAAAATGAAACCTCGGTCAGCACACAGGCCAAGATAGCCCTGATTGAAGCCCTGGCCGATGCCGGGGTGAAGCGCATCGAAGCCGCCAGCTTTGTGTCACCCAAGTGGGTGCCGCAAATGGCAGACTCGGGCGAGGTGCTACGCGGCATTTCACGCCGCGCCGGCGTCTGCTACAGCGCCCTGACTCCCAATCTCAAGGGCCTGGAGTTGGCGCTGGATGCCGGCGCCGATGAAGTGGCGGTATTTGCCGCCGCCTCCGAAGGCTTCAGCCAGAAGAACATCAACTGCTCCATCGAAGAGTCCATCGCCCGCTTCGAGCCCCTGCTGAGCCGGGCCAAGGAGCAAGGCATTCGGGTTCGTGGCTATGTTTCCTGCGTACTGGGTTGCCCCTATGATGGTGAAATCGCCCCGGCAGAAGTGGCTCGGGTCGCCGACATTCTGCATCAATTGGGCTGCTATGAGATATCCCTCGGCGACACTATAGGCGTAGGTACACCGCTCAAGGCCCGCAAAATGTTGGAAACCGTGGCCGAGCGCGTGCCGGTAGAGCGCTTGGCGCTACACTTCCATGATACCTACGGTCAGGCGCTGGCCAACATTCTCGCCTGCCTGGAAACCGGCGTCAGTGTAATAGATACCTCGGTCGCCGGACTCGGTGGCTGCCCCTATGCCAAAGGCGCATCCGGTAATCTGGCCAGTGAAGATCTTGTCTACATGCTGCATGGTATGGGTATAGACACTGGCATAGATCTCAACAAACTGGCCCAGGCCGGACGGCAGATAAGCCAGCAGCTTGGCCGGCAAACCGGTTCAAAAGTAGCCAGAGCCCTGGGAGCTTAAGGCCTCCAGGTGGCACAACAGATAAGCAGTATAGCGACAGATAATAAACAGCAAGGACATCACTATGGCAGGACTCAATAAAGTCGTCGGCAGCTACGACGAAGCGCTCGCAGGTCTCACCAATGATATGACAGTCATGGTGGGCGGTTTTGGCCTTTGCGGCATTCCCGAAGGTCTTATCAATCAAATGGTCAAGATGGGCGTTAGCGGCCTGACCGCCATCTCCAATAACGCCGGGGTGGACGACTTCGGACTGGGGCTGCTGCTGCAACATAAGCAGATAAGCACAATGATCGCCTCCTATGTAGGTGAAAACGCCACCTTTGAGCGGCAGATGCTCAGCGGCGAGCTCAATGTGATCCTCACTCCGCAGGGCACACTGGCGGAGAAGATCCGCGCCGGCGGCGCCGGGATCCCCGCCTTCTTTACCGCCACCGGCTACGGCACCCCTGTGGCCGAAGGCAAAGAAACCCGCGAAATCAATGGCCGCCACTATGTGCTGGAAGAGGCACTGACCGCCGACTTCGCGCTGATCCGCGCCTGGAAGGCCGATACCATGGGTAACCTGGTATTTCGCAAGACAGCCGCCAACTTCAACCCCATGATGGCCACCGCCGGCAAGATAACAGTGGTGGAAGTGGAAGAGATAGTCGAGCCGGGTGAGCTGAACCCGGATCATATCCACACCCCGGGAATCTATGTGGATCGCGTCATCAAGGGTGTGTTCGAGAAGCGTATCGAACAGCGCACAGTCAAACAGGCATAAGGGCAGGAGAGCAAAATGGCACTTTCAAGAGAACAACTGGCCCAACGCGTCGCCAAGGAACTCAAAGACGGTTACTACGTCAACCTGGGGATAGGTATCCCGACTCTGGTGGCCAACTATATCCCCGAGGGCATGCAGGTGATGCTGCAATCGGAAAACGGCCTCTTGGGCATGGGTGAATTCCCCACCGAAGACACTATAGATCCGGATCTGATCAACGCCGGCAAGCAAACCGTTACCGCCGTCAAGGGCGCGTCTTTCTTCTCAAGCGCCGAGAGCTTCGCCATGATCCGTGGCGGGCATGTGGATCTCACGGTACTGGGCGCGTTCGAGGTGGATGTCGAAGGTTCTATCGCCTCATGGATGATCCCCGGCAAGCTGGTTAAAGGCATGGGCGGCGCCATGGACTTGGTGGCCGGTGCCGACAATATCATAGTCACCATGATGCACGCCGACAAACACGGCAACTCCAAACTACTGAGCAAATGCGAGTTGCCGCTCACGGGTTACGGCTGCATCAAGCGGGTACTGACAGACCTGGCCTTTATCGAAATCAAGGACGGCTCCTTCCACCTGCTGGAGCGGGCACCAGGTGTGAGTGTCGAGGAGATAGTTGCCAAAACCGCCGGCAAGCTTATCGTCCCGGAACATGTGCCAGAGATGGCACTGTAAATCAGACCCTTTGCCCCCGCAGAGATGTGATATCCCAAACACCCGCCGTTGCGGGTGTTTTTGTATTCAGTCAACAGGGACAATTCCCCCACCAACACTTACAGGGCTTACAGCGGCGGATTTTCCTATTACCTGCCGCAAATTTTCGCACAGGCACATCTGTGACACGGCGCGAGTTGCATAGCAAGGTGCTTTCGAGCACGAACCAAGGAGGGTGAGCTGGCTCATTATCCCTCAAGGCTCTGCCTCGGCCATACACTTCCCTGGGTATGAGCCAGTTCGGCGTTCATGCCTCTCGTTCGTAGCCAACGCAATGCGTTACTCTCCATACCTCGGAGGGGCAAAGTTCCAACTGCGCTTAGAAAATAGGTGCACTACCTAAGTTATTGAGTCTTATAGGTTCACTGTTCTGTCCCACCAGCATCCACAGTTTCGATAGCCACTGTGTATCCCCCTCTTGTATACACAGTGGCTATCCATTAACCTGAAACGGCATTGGCAATGGATGGCTTGACGCCAGTCAAGAGCGGCTAACGCTTTTATACTTTAGAGCTTGGATGCTACGACTAAGGCTCAATTCTATGCCTGTGACATCAGGCAGCTGCATGCGACAGGGAAAGTCGGGCTCTCTCCCCTCTTAGTGAAACCCCAAAATACTGCCCAGCCGATGTTGCAAAGCCCCTTAGTCCGGCGCTGGTCGTATCCAACAAGGATATAGGGTAAAAAACAATCATAATTTGGAGACTCAATTTGGCCACCAAAGTACTGCTTCTTCTTGCCTGCCTGGCGGCATCGAGTATTGCCCAAGTTCATGCAGCCGCCACAGAAACTGCCGCTTTAAGCACAGAGAGTACAAAGAGTGCACTGCAACAACTCAGTGCCAAGAGTAAGCTGCAAACCCAGGTGATGGTGCTTGGCAGCCTGCACCTGAGCAATATCAAACAGCAATTGGACAGCCGCTCTCTATCCTCCATCCTTGAGCCACTCTCCCGTTACCAGCCTACGGCCATAGCGGTAGAGTCACTGCGGCCACAGGATATCGCCACCATGATCAACGGCTCAGGCGAGTATCAAACTGTGTTGGATCATTTTGTGGGACAAAGATTTCTGGCGCTGGCGATAAAGGAGCAGCAGGAGTTGCGACTCTCGGCGCAAAAGGCGCTTGAGAGTCTGGAGCCCTTATTGGACGAGACCAGCCTTGAACCTGTGCAGCGAGCAAGGCTCATCAAGTTGGCCGTTGCCGCCTATCACAAAGAGATAGCCCTGCTGCACTGGCATTATTTGGACAAAACCGCGGCAAGCCCAACGATTTCCACCGAGTTGCAGCACTATCTGGAGCAACTTGCCGCGAGCAATAACGAGAAAAACACCCTTGGCAACAACCTGGCCATGGCACTGAAGCTCAAGCGCATTTATCCGATAGATGATCATCTGGATAAAGATCTCTACCGCCCCATCGAAGCGCGGCTGCTTGAGTCTTACAATCAGTCGCCTCATGCCGCCGCTCTGGCCAAAAGCGACTATATCAACAAGCCACAAAGGCTAAAGACAGAGGCGCTTGAGACAGGTAATTGGTTGCCGCTCTTTTCCTGGCTAAACAGCCAGGAGTACCAGAGGGCCGTCATTGACCAGGAGTGGAGCCTGTTTATCGATAAAGATTTAACCCAGGATGCGGCGCTCTCCCGGGTTGCCCTTTGGGAGATACGTAATCTCAACATGAGCTCCCACATCATGCGCGTGGTGGCTGCTAACCCTGGAGGCCGGGTGCTAGTGATAGTCGGTGCCAGTCACAAGGTGTTTCTGGAGCAGTATTTGGCCAATATGTTGGGGGTTAAACTGATCCAACCGCAGCAGTATTTTGCCGCCCCAAAGACATCAAAGGGGCAATCACCACAGCACTTGTTCTCAGATAAAGAGCAAAGATAAAGAGCATGAACTGTCCATAAAACCGATCCATAACACACGGTCAATAAAGCATCGCCCATGAAACATAGCTCACGAAATAGAAACAGCGGCAAAGGGTCATCAACTGCGCGCAGCAAGACCCACTCCGGTTGGCTTGTTGGCCTGCTCATGGGGCAACTGGCCGCTCTGGTGTTTGCCGTGCCGACCGCGGCGCTGCTTTGGTTGGCAACCAATAAACATCTGGCCCTGTGGAGCAACGGCCAAGCCTTTATCGGCAGCCTGGGTTGGTGGCTGACACTGGCAGTATTTGCCCTGACGGCGCTGTTACTGCCGCGACTCTTCCCAAGTCTGCAGGGGAAAGTCTGGCAGTTATTGATTTGGTTTTAGTTGTAAACAAGGAACCCCATGAAACAATTGCAAAGTGTAGCCTGGCTATTGAAAAAGACGGTAAAGTCTTGTGTGTCAAATCCAAGGGCAAAGATAAGTACTTTATTCCCGGCGGCAAACCTGAACCGGGTGAAACCCTTGAACAAGCCCTGACTCGGGAGTTGAAGGAAGAGCTCAGCATAAATCTGCAGCAAGACACCATTTGCCACAGGTTCAGCATTACGGATAAGGCCTTCGGCTTCGAGAACACTGAGCTGACCATGCATTGTTTCAGCGCGGGCTTTAGTGGCGACATCATTACCGCCGGCGAGATAGAAAGCCTGGACTGGATAGACATGGTGGGTATCATCAAGTGTGCACCGGCGGCGCAGCAGGCGATTGCAAGACTGCTTGGCGACCATTGAATCGACGTTCGCTGGAGCAGCTTTGTCCATCTTGGTCTATCCTGCTGCCAGATAACACAGAGTCAGGCTCGCACTCGCAAGCGAGCCAGGGAGAACACAAATGGACAAAAAATTGCAGCAAACCGACGGTAGTGTTTCTATCGACCACAAGATTGCCGCCCTGGGCGGCTGGCGCGCCGAGATGCTTGGCCATATCCGCGAACTTATCAAGGCAGCTATTCCCGAGGTAGTTGAAGAGTGCAAATGGGTAAAGCCAACGAACCCGTCCGGCGTACCTGTATGGTCAAGCCAAGGCATACTCTGTACCGGCGAGTCATACAAAGCCAAATTGAAACTGACATTTGCCAATGGCGCTTCGCTGCCGGATCCCCACAAGCTGTTTAATGCAGGTCTTGAGGGCAAACAGCGTAGAGCCATAGATATTACCCAGGGCCAATCCTTGGATGAAACGGCTTTCAAGGCACTGATACGTGCCGCTGCCTACTTCAACCACAACAAGGCTCTGAAACAGTAAAAAAGGCTGCCAGAGCGGCAGCAAAGATGCACCAAGCTATAGATATACAAATCTAAGGAAGGTCAATGAATAACCCGTTTATTCGCCGTTTGGCACTATTGTTTTTCCCCTTGTTTTCCCTTTACCTGGCGCCTGCGGCATTTGCCGAAGTAGATGAGCTTTTTATGCAGTATCTGCAGGGCCATTATCAGCTGGTTGGCAAAGCCATTGACTCAGATGCCAGCTACACGGGCAAGATGAGCATTTATGAGCAGGGCGGCGAACTTAAGGTGCGCCGGGAGATAGAAGGCTTAAGCATTCAAGGAACAGCAGCCATAGAGCCGGTGCTGAACGGCGATGCCAAGGTGCTTAGGATCCGTTTTCAGCAACGAGAGCGGGATATTGAAGCCAGCTGCCTGTGGCGCAGCGATCTGGATAACTATGCCCGCATCAGCTGCTACCTGTATCATCCGGGGGAAGACACAGAAAACCCAGGTTTGGAGGCGCTGTTTCACTTGAGATAACCACCAGAATTAACAACCAGGCTTGCCATTACGCGTTCAACACCTTTAACTCTCTTTAGCAATCAAACAGGGAAGTCACTATGAATCGGAAACTCATCACCTTAATCAGCAGCGCCTTAATGCTGGTTATCGGCACTACGGCGCAGGCCTGCACCCGCGCCGTCTATCACGGCGAAGAGCAGTTGGTGATCACCGCCCGCTCCATGGACTGGCGCGACAAAATCCCGGCGAGCCTGTGGCTGTTTCCCCGCGGCATGCAGCGCCATGGGGCGGTCGGCGACAACTCAGTCACCTGGACCTCACGCTACGGCAGCCTGGTCACCAGCGCCTTTGATATCTCCAGCACCGACGGCATGAACGAGAAGGGCCTGGTGGCCAATCTGTTATGGCTGGCAGAGTCGAGTTATCCCGAGTACCAGGGTAAACGAAAAGGCTTGTCGGTCGCTGCCTGGGTGCAATATGTGCTGGATAACTTTGCCACTGTCGCCGAAGCCGTCGATGCACTGAGAGCCGAGCCTTTTGTAGTGGTTTCCGCCAATATTCCCGGTACCCAACGCTTTGCCACCCTGCATCTGTCGATTTCCGATGCCGCCGGTGACAGTGCCATATTCGAGTACATAGACGGCAAGCTGGTGATCCATCACGACCAAAAGTACCGGGTCATGACCAACTCCCCCATCTTCGAGCAGCAACTGGCACTGAACCAGTATTGGCAACAGATTGGCGGCTTTACCATGTTGCCGGGAACCAACCGCGCCGCCGACCGGTTTGTCAGGGCCTCTTTCTATATGGATGCCATTCCCAAGACAGCCAATACCCGGGTGGCGGTTGCCGGCGCCTTCAGCGTCATTCGTAACGCCTCTGTGCCTTTCGGTATAGCTTCCGAGACTGAACCGAATATCTCTTCGACCCGTTGGCGCTCGGTCTCGGATCATAAAAATCGGGTGTATTACTTTGAAACCGCCTTAACCCCCAACACCTTCTGGGTCGATATGAAGGGCATCGACTTCAATAAACAGCAAGATGTGAAAAAGCTGACCATCAACAACAACAGCATTTACTCAGGTAACGCGCTGTCGGACTTTGTCACGGCCAAGCCCTTTACGTTCGCCGGGCTTTAATCTTTAAGGCAGGGAGCCAAGGCTCCCTGTCTATCTTTTTGACCTCACTGCCGAGCCTGCGTTCGCGCAAACCGTATCAAGGACTCAAAGCTGTTCAGCCCGGCTTAAGGCTGATGGCGGATACTGTGAACTCTGAGAATCTTTGCAGGAGTCCTGTGAATGAAGCTAGCCAACACCTTAGGCAAGTATTTCCCTAACCCCAAAACCGCTCTCTGGATGTTTTCGGCCCTGGCCCTTGGCACACTCTCCGGCTGCGGCTGGTTTGCCGCCGATGAAAAGGCGCAACTGGAGCAGCAGTGGCTCGCCAAAGATCAAGAGTTGCAACAAGCCATTGAGCAGATCCGCTCTCAAGGTCTGGATGCCATCAATCGCAGCGCCGAGGTCAGCTCGGTAACCGCCTGCGTCGCTGAAAAGCTCAGCCTGGATCCGCTTGGTGAACTGATCCAGGTCGATGGCGTATTGGCCGAGCCCGCCAGGGTCAGCGAGTTGCTCGGCCAAATTCAGCAGTTACTGGAGCAGGGCTTCAGTTTTGAAAACGCAGCCGCACTGCTGAATAAAGGAGCGGATCTCGCCGCCTATGTCAGCACACTTATCGAATCCCAGGGAATAGACAAGGCTTTGGCAGATGTCGAACAGCTACTGAAAAACGGCACTGATATCAAGGATCAGCAGCTCGGTGGCCACTTGCAAACCCTGTTGAACCAATGCCGCCAATCCCCTCCTAAAGGAAATGGATAGCGGCCGAACATCATTCATGCAAAAGACGGTGGCTGCAAACAACTTGCCGCCGCTCTCCCCTTGCCCGCCAAGGACATGACCACTGGCGCCACAGACTCACCAGATAAAAGAAAAATCCCAGTTATCCAATTAGCCATTCAAACCAAAAACCAGTTTTTATTGCCACCAACACAACAAAAACCAGACAGTTGCGCCATAGCTTTAAATCTTGGCTGTGATAGAGTCTCTTTGAACAAGGATCCGAGTCTGAATGTAATGGAGGCCATATGAGCACAGCAGTTCCACGTACCGTCACATCTCCCAAAAAGTTCATTATTGGCAAAGGCTTATTGTCGCAAATGCACGAATATGTGCATGACTTCGGCGACAATGCTTTTATTATTGCCGATGAGTTTATTCTCGGCAGGCTTGAGGATGAAGCCCTGACGGGTCTTGAGCAAAATGGCATCAGCAACCAACTGGAAAAATTCAACTACGAGTGCAGTGAAGCCGAGATCCAGCGGCTTGCCGCCCTGGCTGAGCAGGCTCATGCCAACGTAATAGTGGGTGTCGGCGGCGGTAAGACCCTGGATGCCGCCAAGGCCGTTGCCTTTCACCTTAAGCACCCCGTCGTTCTCTACCCCACCATAGCGTCAACCGATGCGCCCTGTACGGCTCTGTCAGTGATTTATACCGAAGCGGGTGAGTTTGAACGCTATCTATTCCTGCCACAGAATCCGGATGCCGTGATTGCCGACACCAGCATCATCGCCGCCGCACCGGCGCGTTTCTTTGCCGCGGGTATAGGTGATGCCCTGGCCACCTACTTTGAAGCCAGGGCCTGTTATCAGGCCGATGGCGTTAACCTGGTGTTGAAAAAGCCCTCGCGTACCGGCCTTGGACTGGCGCAGCTGTGCTATCAACTGCTGAGTGAAAACGTTGCCGCCGCCATGGATGCGGTAAACAACAAGATAGTCACTCCGGCGCTTGAGCAAACCATAGAGGCAACCATCTATTTAAGCGGTGTCGGCGCCGAAGCCGGTGGCCTGGCGGCAGCGCACGCGGTCAACAATGGTATGTCGGCGGTTGCCGAGCTGCATGGCGCCCAACATGGCGAGAAGGTGGTCTTTGGCCTCTTGACCCAACTGGTGCTGGAAAACGCTCCACAGAGTGAAATAGACAATGTTGTCCGCATCATTAAAACCGCGGGATTGCCGCTGACTCTGGCAGATATGGGGCTGAAGCACTTTTGCGAAGAAGAGTGGCGCAAGGTCGCCGAAATCGCCTGCGCCGAAGGCGATACCATGGGCAATATGCCTATGGCTATCAGCGCCGATGATGTCTATCAGGCGATGATAGCCGCCAACGCCATGGCCGAGCGCTATCGCCGCCAGGACTGACAACAGCCAGAGCTGCAAACCCTCCGCGAGTTGGTTTGCAGCCTTCTTTAAATAACAGCAAGGCCCAAGGTTACATTTTTGTTAGTCAAAGATGTTTTTAAGTTTTTTAAAAACAAAGACCTAACAAAAAAGGATTAAAAATCACCGGCCGGCAGAACCCCGGGGATTTGCGTGACACTCATCACACAACTATCGCCATTTAAGGAGTAGAAAGGTTTGAGCTTTATTTCCAGCCACTCGCCTCTGAGGGCCGGAATCCACGATAAATCCAAACATTTTCACCCGATGCCAGGAGTTGGCATCAATACCCTATTACTTGCAACGCTGGGAGGAACACATGGCATATGCAACGATCAATCCCTTCACGGGAGAGCTCATCAAAGAATTCCCCAACGCCACTGACGCCCAAGTCACCGAGGCGATTGAATCGGCCCACCAGGCCTTCTTGAGCTGGCGCAATACGCCCTTCGCCACCAAGGCTGAAATACTCAATCGGGCTGCAGCCCTGCTCAGAGACAGCAAGCGCCGCTATGCAGAGCTGCTGACTCTGGAGATGGGTAAAGTCATTGGAGAGGCGGAGGCCGAAGTAGAATTGTCGGCACAAATCCTCGAATACTATGCCCAGCATGCCGAGAGACTGCTGGCACCGCAGAAACTGCCGGTGGCCGATCCCGCCGAAGGGGAAGCCCTTTTAGTCAATGAACCTCTGGGGGTATTGTTGGCCATTGAGCCATGGAACTTCCCCTACTACCAGATTGCCAGGATCCTGGCACCACAGCTTTCAGCCGGTAATACCCTGCTGTTGAAACACGCCTCCAATGTGCCTCAGTGCGCCGCCGCTTTTGAGAGCCTGATGCGTGATGCCGGGCTGCCGCAGGGCGCCTTCCAAAACCTGTATGCCACCCGGGATCAAATCGAACAGATCATTAACTCACCCAAGGTGCATGGCGTGGCCCTGACCGGCTCTGAAGGTGCCGGCGCCGTTATCGCATCCCAGGCCGGCAAGGCGCTGAAAAAATCCACCCTGGAGCTGGGCGGCTCTGATGCCTTTATCGTGCTGGAAGATGCCGAACTCGAGAAAACCATAGATTGGGCGGTGTTCGGCCGTCACTGGAATGCGGGTCAGGTTTGTGTTTCATCCAAGCGAATGATCCTGGTGGAAGCCATCTATGACAAGTTTATGGAAGGCTATACCCAAGGTGTGGCCAAGCTTAAAGCCGGCGACCCCATGGATCCGAATACTACCCTGGCCCCATTGTCATCCCAGGGCGCTGCAGATGAAGTGAAGCAGAAAATTCGTGAAGCGGTTGAGCATGGTGCCACGGCTACCGAAGTCGGCCCCAAAGTGCCGGAGCAAGGCGCCTTTGTGCAGCCGACCATACTCACCAATGTCAACCCGGACAACCCGGCTTACTACTGGGAGTTCTTTGGCCCTGTCTCCATGATCCTCAAGGCCAAAGATGAACAGGAAGCGATTGCCATTGCCAACGACTCTCCCTTCGGCCTCGGTGGTTCGGTATTCACCGCCGACAAACAACGCGGTCTGGCGGTAGCCAAACAAGTCTCTACCGGGATGATGTTTGTCAACCACCCCACCATGGTCAAGGCCGATCTGCCCTTTGGCGGTATCCGCCGCTCCGGCTATGGCCGCGAATTGATCGACTTAGGCCTGAAAGAGTTCGTCAACCACAAGCTGATCAATGTGGTGGATATCGACGCCCCCTTCTGATCTCACTTGACTCACGCAGCTATCAATGACAGACCCGGCCATTTGGCCGGGTCTTTTTGTGTAAGTCCATGAACTGACACAGATACTGACAAGCAAGGCTTACAGGCTGGACCAGATTGCTTAAATGGACAGCATCGACTATAGATTTGTGACCCGGCATATCCCCGGCAACCGACAGCACCACAAGGACAAGGAAGCCCAAGGTTATCGCCACTTCAGCCATGTCATGGAGGACACCCTATGAACTCACAAATAAGCCAAGGTTTTGAAATCGCTACCTGGTACGATACCTGGAATCCTGTTGGCCTGAATAATCTGGTCAACAACCTGATCCCGTTGCACCTTGCCAGTCGCTACAGCCTGGCATTCGGCCAGTTGTCGGCAATTCACTCTGGTGGTTACTGTATTGAAATGAGTGGCAAATATGCCGATGCCATCAAAGATCAGCTGCTCTCTCAAGCGCCGGGTATCGAGCTTTATGCCGGAATTGGCAGTGAAGGCATACAAGCAAGCGTTGCCAGCAACAAGAGTGACAACAATCTCTCGACCCGCAATATTGTCTCCTGGCTCAAGGACAATCACTACACAGGGATAAACATAGACGCCGAAGAAAGAGAGGCGATGAAGCAAGTGGCCGAATTCGTCACTCAGTTGGGGCCTGAATTTCGTGCCGCCGGTCTCGGAATTGCCGTTTCAGTCCCCTGGCCCGGGGAAGGGCCGAGTTACCTCTACGGAGAGGGAGCGATCCAGGCCTTTAACGATAATGTCGATGCGGTGGAAATGCAGGACTACTCCTCCATCAATACCGCCCGCGATGCTGCGGTTTGGCTCGATGCCGGTTTAAAAGCCGAGATATTGATGGGTGGAGTCTGCAGTGAAAACTCCCGGGTACAAACTCCGCTCGAACAAGTTGAGCAGTGGACTGAGTTCGCCATTCACAATGGCTTGCGGGGCATGTTCAGTTGGCGCCTGGATAACGATCACGGCTCAGACGGCACCCGGGAAGACGTAGGCCCCAACTTTGCCTGCGCCAAGCGCCTATACGATACCCTGATGAAAAACAGATAGGCAGCACCTATCCCGGCTGGCTCACCAAGCCAATGCTTGCCAGCATTGTTGCCTGAACGGTTTCAGAGCCGCCGCCGGGAAATCTATGTCACGCGACCCGGCCGCTGCTGGCACACTGGCATGTAAATTTAGGCAAATCCCTTATCCTTGAGAGCTCCCTGACAGTTAAAGTGTTTATTCGCAGCGCTTTTGCAATGCTGTCCCGGTTCATATCCACGCCGCTGCCGCGCGGCGGCCTCTAGTCAATGGAGTCCTCAATGAAACAACACAAATACAGTATCAGTGTCGAGCATCTCGAAGATCAAAACGGTATGCCATCGAGCTATCAACAGGCACTCAAATTCGAAGTCGGCAATCACGACGATATCTTTGCCATAGTGGACAAAATCAAACAGCGACAGGACTTTGATGAAGATCAGGCTGCCGCCTTTGCCGTTGGCCTTAAACTCTTCAGTGAAGTGATGCTGGAGCAACGTAAAAATCCACTCTTCGATGAGTTTCGGCCTCACTTTATGCAGTTTATGAAACAGCTCAAGCAAGGAAACCGCAGCGCCTAAATAGCTTCATGGCAAGGAATGCAGTGTTATCACCCTGGCAAGAGCCCCAGGCGTTAACAACTTGTATTTAGTGCTTGTATTCACAGCTTGGGCCGTGTCATCTTAAGCGGCATCTAATACTCACAGCTGCATCATTCATGTCTGAACTGGAAAAGAAACTGCCGCCCCTGGCTCTCTTGTTGCTGTTTGCTCTTTTGCTGCAACTGACGTCCTATTGGCTGCCCTCTTCCGGCCTGCCTTCCAGCCTCAGCCTGAGCCTTGCTTTTTCTCTGTTGGCGGCCGGGCTGATTATCCCATTGGCGGGAGTGCTCAGCTTCAAACGCCATGGGACGACACCGGATCCCAGGGTGCCGGAGCAAAGTTCAGCGCTGGTAACCTCGGGGATTTATCGCTGCTCACGCAATCCCATGTATCTGGGATTTGTGTTCTTGCTGCTGGCGCAGACATTTTTCCTCAACTCACTCTGGCTGCTGATCTTGGTCGCCCTGTTTATTGCCTATTTACAGCGCTTTCAGATCCTTCCCGAAGAGCGGGCGATGCAGCAACTCTTTGGTGATCCCTACCGCACCTATTGTCAGAGAGTCAGACGCTGGATTTAACCCGGGCCTCCTCTTGTAAACCTGCCCCAGGCAAAAAACCACATTCGAATGATGCCACCAGGGGACAAGCTGTGATCCAGCGCATAAAGGCTTTGCCGTCAGGCAATTGTGGCTCCCAGTTTGCACCTTTCGCGGCCACCGCCGACTCCATCGCGATTCATCTCTGTCATAATTGCCCTTGACGGTCAACCCATACGCTTTTTGAGACACTGCCATGCCCCTGTTTGCCAGAGCCTCCGCCTTCGCCGATTTCATCTATCGCCATTCCCGCGCCGTACACACGGTAAAACTGGCCTTGGCGCTGTTTATTGCCGCCGCCATCAACGCCATCTGGTCTTTGCCTCACTTTGTCTGGAGCATGGTCACCATAGTGATCATCATGATGGGCCTGCCACAAGTGGGCGGCGCTATCGAAAAATCGCTGCAGCGGGCCATAGGCACCTGCTTGGGCTCGGCTTATGGGGTCTTGTTGGTGATCACCATGGGCGGCTATTGGGACTTGATGGGCTTACTGATCCTCGGGGTCAGCATAGTCTGTTATATCAATGCCGGCCGCTACAGCTATGCCTACCTGGTGGCTGGGTTCACCATGATCATAGTGATAGGTGACGCCAACCACGACACCTCGGAAGCCTTATGGCGCACCGCCAATATTCTCATCGGCTGCGTGATTGCCGTGCTGGTATCCCTGTTTGTGCTGCCAATCAAGGCCAAACAGGACTGGCGGGCCCAACTGGCAAGCTCACTGAAAATCATGACCCAAGTGCTGGAGCAACATCTCAATGCCGGCCAGGAAGAGCCGGAAAATGCCCGTAAGTCGCTGGAAACGGCAATGAAGGCGGTGCTGGCGCAGAAAAAACTGCTGTTTTCGCTGGAGTGGGAAAGCCAAACCTTGAAGAAAGAGGCCGCTACTCTGACCGAGCTGGCCAACAAACAGATAAGGGTGATCACGCTTTTGGAGCTACTGCTGCTCACCCGCTGGAAGGCCGAAGAGGATGAGGCCTATGCCAGAGTCAAACAGGTAGCCAGCGGGCTACAGCGAGAGTTTGCCTATCTGGCGGACTATGTGGCCAGCAACACACCCGACTGCCCCAAACTCCCCCTGGGACTCGGCTATCAATTGCAGCAACAGCTGCTTAAACAACTGCCATCTGAGCCGAGCGATGACTCGCCGGAAGCGGCCCATCAAGGTTTCGCACTCAGTGGTTACAGCTGGCTTATCTATCAACTGGCCCAGGCGCTGTTGGCCATTCATGGCGAGCTGGCCAGCCTGGATCTGGCTTATAAGCGCAAAGCATCTTCCCAGCGCCAGTTGGATATTCCCGAGTAACTGGCCACCGGGCGTTACAGCCGCAACAGGTCCTGCTGATGAAAGTGGATCACCACTTCAGGGTCAAGCTCGAGTGCCAGATCCAGTATATGGCTGATGCTGATGGGTCCCTCTCCCATCTGGCTTAAGCTGTTGTAATAGCCCAGTAAGGGTAAGGCCCAGCCGCGGCGCCTTTCAATCAGCTGCTGGTACAACAGGGCGGCCTCTTGGTATTGTTTCTGCTCATAGCTCAGCATGGCTTTGAGATAGACAAGCTGAAAATACGCACGGCCCTGACGCTTTAATCCCTTATCGAGCTGCGCCAGAGCCTCATCGGATCGTCCCAACGCCCGCAAGCTGACGGCCTGATAAAACTGCAGCTTATCCAGATAGTCATACTGTCTCGCGGCTCGTTTATAACTCTTGAGCGCCGCCTCATGCTGGCCCATTTGTGCCAGGATATTGCCTTTGAGCATCTGGCCATCGGCCCAAAGCTGAGGCTTGTTATTGAGATAGCGGTTTATCTGCTCCAGCGCTGCCGGATAGTCCCGGGTTTCATAGAGTGTCCTGGCAATATCCAACCTGAGATCACGCTCCGATCCCAAAGCCTCGGCTTTGCGGTAATCGGCCAGTGCGCCGCTATAGTCCGGACGCAGGCGTTGGGAATAAGCGGACAGCACCTGAGCCTTGGCCGCGGCGCGGAAAAAATACAGTTCAGAGTCCTTGGACAGCATGGGCTCGGCCTTGTCATAGGCCGCCACCGCCTTGGGATAATTGGGGATATTGCTGAAGTAATAAAGCTGCCCAAGCAAAAATGCCAGCCGCCCGGAGTCCGGGTAATTTTCTATGGCCGCATCCAGTCTGGGCGCCGCCTCTGCCATCTTCCTTTCAAAAATAAGCTTTTGAATCACTTTAATTTCTGAGGCGGGAACGGCTTTATCTGCAACGGCCTGCAATGGCAAAACTGAGCCCAGCAACAACAGCAACAAACCCGGCAACCGCTTTCTGGATATACGGCTTCCAGCAGGGGAAATAGACGACATAAGCTTCCTTTCTTTATCTCTTTATCTCTTTATTTATATCTTTGGCTGTTCGCCTGGGCTTTTACTATTGAACTTGTCACTTTGGGCTTGCAACCGCGACGCCTCGCATCAGTCCCAAATCAATTCGCGGTAGTGCTTACGACAGACAGACTCATAACTCTCATTGCCGCCTATCGCCACCTGCTCACCCTCGCGCACCGGGTTACCCGCCCCATCACGACGGATCACCATATTGGCCTTGCGACCACAGTGACAGATGGTTTTCAGTTCTACCAGCTTGTCGGCCCAGGCCAACAGGTACTGACTGCCAACAAACAGCTCGCCCTGGAAGTCGGTACGCAAACCGTAACAAAGTACAGGAATATCCAGGATGTCGACCACATAGGCCAGCTGTTTGACCTGCTCTTTACTGAGAAACTGGGATTCATCAAACAGCACACAATTCAGGTGCTGACGCTCATGTTCGGCGCGGATCATCTCGAGCAGATTGTCATCATGGGCAAAAATACGTGCATCACATTCAATACCGATCCTGGAAGCGACCTTTCCCACTCCAAAACGGTCATCTATGGCGGGTGTCATCACCAGGGTATGCATGCCGCGCTCGCGATAGTTATAGGATGACTGCAGTAAAGAGGTGGATTTCCCGGCATTCATCGCCGAATAGTAGAAATAAAGTTGCGCCAAAACGGCTCTCCCCTGAGAAAAATTCCGGCCGCAATTTTACACTTTTTACCACATAAATACAGGATGCATGCCCCATGCAGCCAAACTTGAGCATTGATTCAGCATTCGCTGAATCTACCCATTAAAATCAATTTGTTACACTTCTTTATCAATAAGCTGCTGGCCTGCAAACGTCGCGATTATGTAGGCTATAAACATTAAATTCAGCCACTTTTAAGCAACAAGTGCTAAGTTGCGCTAAAAAACTCATAACTAAAGATGGAAGTCATAATAATGCGAAAATCTCTTCTGGCGCTGGCCGTTGGCGCCACACTGGCTATTTCTGGCTGCAGCACCCACAATCCTCAGGACACAAATCTGGCAAGTGCGGAAGCCACTCAAAGCAATCCACTTTTTGCCAAGAGCACCTTGCAATATCAGGCCCCGGATTTTCGCCTGATCAAAGATGAACACTTCAAGCCTGCACTCGAAGCCGGTATTGCCGAGCACTACCAGGAAGTGTTGGCCATTGCCAACAACCCAGAGAAACCCACTTTTGCCAACACCATAGTCGCCCTGGAAAAATCCGGTGAACTGCTAAGCCGCGCCTCAAGCGTTTTCTATAATCTGACCGGCTCCAACTCCAACCCTGAACTGCGTAAAATTCAGGGTGAAATGGCGCCCAAGATGGCGGCCCATTCAGACAACGTCAATCTCAACCCGGAGCTGTTTGCCCGCATCGACAGCCTCTACTCTCAACGGCAGCAATTGGGCCTGAGCAGCGAAGAAGTGCGCCTTATTGAGGTGTACCACCAACGCTTTGTGCTCGCCGGCGCCAAGCTGACCGAGAACGAAAAAGCCCAGATCCGCGCCTTGAACGAAGAGCAGTCCAAGCTGGTGAACGAATTCCAGCAACGACTGATGCGGATGAACAAAGAAATCGCCGTAACTGTTACTGACGTTGCTCAATTGGAGGGTCTGTCCGACTCGGCCATTCGCAATGCCGCGGCCGATGCCAAGGCAGCCGGGCTTGATGGTCAATACCTGATCAGCATCACCAACACCACTCGCCAGCCTGTGCTGGCTCAGCTGAAAAACCGAGAGCTGAGAAAACAGATTTGGGAAGCCTCGGCCTACCGCGGCCTTGAAGGTGAAAACGAAACCGCCTCTCTGGTGGCCCGCCTGGCGCAACTGCGCGCCGAACGCGCCGCCCTGCTGGGATTTGATAACTGGGCCAGTTACCGCCTGAGCCCACAGATGGCCAAGACACCCGAGGCCGTCTATGAGATGTTCGGCTCCATGGTGCCGGCCGTTGTCGCCAACACCCAGAAAGAAGCCGCCGATATCCAGGCGATGATCGACAAGACTGGTGGCAAGTTCCAGCTCAAGCCTTGGGACTGGGCCTTCTATGCCGAACTGGTGCGCCAGGAGAAATATGATCTGGATGAAGCCAGCCTCAAGCCTTACTTCGAATTCAATCGAGTGTTGGAAGACGGCGTCTTCTTTACCCTCAACCAACTCTATGGGGTAACCTTCAAGCCACGGCCGGATCTGCCGGTTTATCACCCTGATGTCAAAGCCTGGGAAATGTTCGATGCCGACGGCAGCAGCATGGCCATCTTCTATGGCGACTATTTCGCCCGTGAAGGCAAGCGCGGCGGTGCCTGGATGAGCTCTTTCGTCAACCAGAACCTGCTCAAGGGCGACAAGCCTGTGGTGGTCAATGTGATGAACATCAAGAAGGCACCGGAAGGCGAAGCCACCTTCGTCAGCTATGACGAAGTAACCACCATGTTCCACGAGTTGGGCCACGGTACGCACGGCATGTTCTCCAAAGTAACCTACCCCAGCCTGTCCGGTACTGCGGTATCCCGTGACTTTGTCGAGTTCCCATCCACCTTCGAAGAGGACTGGGCCGGTCATCCACAGGTGTTGGCCAACTATGCCAAGCACTACCAAACCGGCGAGCCTTTACCCAAGGCGATGCTGGACAAGTTGCTGAAGTCCCGCAGCTTCAACCAGGGCTTCGACACCCTGGAGTATATGGCAGCCGCCCTGGTAGACATGGAGTGGCACTCACTGGACAAGGACGCACCGCTGCAGAATGTCGCCGAGTTTGAAGCCAAGGCGCTTGAAAAGCACGGCCTGAACATTGAAGCCGTGCCACCACGTTACAAGTCGACCTACTTTGCCCATGCCTTCCCGGGTGGCTACAGTGCCAGCTACTACGCCTATATGTGGAGCGAAATCCTCGCGGCCGATGCCTTTGCCTATGTACAGACCCAAGGCGGCCTGAAACGGGATATCGGCATGAAGTATCGCAAGACTATCCGCGAAGTGGGTAACAGCGTGCCACCTATGGAAGCTTACAAAAACTTCCGTGGCCAAGAGCCGACAACCGATGCCCTGCTCAAGCGTCGTGGTCTGCTCTGATAAGTGAGCGCTGACAACAGTTTAAGTCCGAGGGGCGAGATTACACCTCGGACTTAAGCATAAAAAACACCTGAGTCTTCCGGCTCAGGTGTTTTTTTATGACAAGCTATTCGACCTCCAGCACCGGCAATCATTCTCCCCGTAATCTGGGCCGGATCTATTTTGCAACCCCTTGAAAATGGACATGTGATACCTAAGGAAGGTGCGAATAAGTCCTCGTGACGTTCTCTTTTGTAGAGAGTGGCTTGCACAGCAATTTGGCGTTCAAGGCATCTGACTGAAGGCATGCCGGAGCCTGCCGAAGTCGGATTGAATCGTTAATGTTTCTTTAAAGAATTTTTAGTGGCTTATTCCTGTGAGTGGAGAAAATGTTGAAATACACACTATCCACTATTTAAGGCTTGCCAGGTTCCAAGAGATAGGTTTATAAGGGATCCACGCAGGGAGGAGCCTCCTCCCGTATTTTCTGTCAGCCTGGATTCTGTATGTCATTGGTCGCTTCCACAAGTTGCTTGCAGCCTAGTCGCCAACAAGTGACCGTCGCCAATCTCCTCCTGCTCTCTCTGGAACTCAACCGGGGCTGACAGGCTATTATCTTTTATTTTCTGTCAGTGAGAGTCGCTGGCAGAGTCATCAAAACGCTCACTTGCTGGTTACTTCAAAGCTGACATATTTGAGGAAGACTATGTTAAGTGCACGCAATATCGCCGCTTTGGGGTTTATGACCTTTGCCATGTATTTAGGCGCCGGCAACCTTATTTTCCCATCATTTTTGGGTTATCAGGCAGGCGACAACCTGTTTCAGGGCATGGCAGGCTTTCTACTGGCCGGTGTGGGCTTACCCGCCTTTGCTTTGGTCATTGTGGCCCTGGTGGGGGGCTCCGATAACCTGACTTCAGTACTTCCCCGCCCTCTGGCTACCACGTTCTGGATTATGGTATTTATCGTGATTGGCCCGGCATTTGTCATTCCTCGCGCCATCACAGTCGCTTACCAATTCGGTTTTAGCCCGTTTTTCGGGGACAACGCTCTGGGTCCTTTTTCAATTATCTTCTGCATTATCGCTGTGCTGTTTTCCCTGTATCCGGGCAAACTGGTCGACAACCTGGGGAAGTGGTTGACACCGGCGCTAATGGCTATCCTACTGGCAATGGCTATCGCCGCGCTGTTGTTTCCGAGTCAAGGCATTTCCCAGGCGACCGGCGCCTATGTAAGCAGCGCATTTGCCGAAGGTGTGACTCAAGGATATATGACCATGGACGCCTTGGGTTCTATCGGTTTTGGATGGGTTATCTTCCGCGCGATTAAAAGTATGGGTGTCACTCAGCCAAAGGCGATTACCAGGTACACCCTGATTGCCGCCTTGATGTACGCTGTGGCTATGGCACTGGTATACATCTCCCTGGCTTATATCGGCGCCAGCAGCGTCGGTGAATACAGTAACGGCGGGGATATTCTGACCACCTTTACCACAACACATTTTGGTATTTTAGGTACCTTGCTGTTGGGAGCTGTGATGATATTGGCTTGCCTGACGACGATAATCGGCGTGACGACTGCCGGCAGTGAGTTTTATAGCCGCACATTCAGTCAAGTGTCTTACCGTAACAGTGTGCTGGTCACCATGATAATTGGAGCGTTGGTTGCCAATATTGGTCTGGAGCAACTTTTGCAGATCACCCAACCCGTCGTGGTAGCCCTGCATCCGATTGCGATTGCCCTGTTATTGATTGCCCCGCTACGGCGCCTTGTGTCCATGTCTGGCGTACTTGCAACCTTAGCGGCAGCGTTGATCTTTGGCGCTCTGGACGCCTTGCATATTCTCGGCAGTATGCCTGCCAGCCTGGATGCAATTTTGAACCAATATCTACCCTTATACGCTTGCTATGCAGCTTGGATTGTCCCGACGGTTATTGTTCTGGCCATAGCGACGAGTTTGACTCTGTTTGCCCGCTCGGCATCGGTTCGCGTCATCACGGAAAACTCAATAGAGCTGCCACAAAAATAATTGGCGAGGCCGGTTTGAATCAATAGATATTTAGCCTGAATATCCAAGACGAGAGTACGCCTCCAACTCCAATGGCCCTGAAATATAGGTAACAAAAAACGCTGCCAAGGCAGCGTTTTTTAATTGGCCGGTTAGGCAGCACTGTTTTTGGGCTGCTGCCACTTGAGCCACACCAGCCCCAGCATGAACAGCACACAACTGCTGGCAAGCCCAAGCCCTACCGACTCGGTAAAGCCGAGTACTATATAGCCGCCGAGGGAAATAACTGCGACCAAGACCGCATAGGGCAACTGAGTCAGCACATGGTCGATATGATGGCAGCTGGCACCTGTGGATGACAGAATCGTGGTGTCCGATATCGGCGAGCAGTGATCGCCAAACACAGCCCCGGAAAGCACGGCGGCCAGCATAGGCAACATCATGCCACTGTGGCTGCCCATGGCCATATCGGCGGCAATCGGCAACATGATACCAAAGGTGCCCCAGCTGGTGCCGGTAGAAAAGGCGGTAAGCCCTGCCAAAATAAATAGCACGGCCGGCAGCAAGGCAAAGGGAATATTGCCACTGGCGAGACTGGCCATAAACTTGCCGGTTTCCAGTGAGCCTATGATCCCGGCTATGGTCCAGGCAAACATCAGAATATAGATGGCCGGCAACATGGAACGGGCACCCGAGGTGAGTGCCTTGAGGATCATCTTGGCTTCAATCTTCTGGATAAAGGCCAGCAGCAGCGTCACCACCAGACCGATGGAAGCGCCGAAAAACAGTGACGAGCCCACATCGGTTTTCTCGAAGGCACCTATGATACTAAAAGGCAGGCTTTCTGCCGCCAGGGCATCGGCACCACTGGAAACCATAAAATAGAAGGTCGCCACCACCAAGACACCTATGGGCAGGAACAGGCCGTGCACCTGGCCGGTTTCCGCCTCGGGCAGATCGGCATTGGCACCGGGTGGCAGCCCCTTGGACTCATCATAGAGATTGCCCTTGCGGGCGTTGAACTCGTGTTTGCGCATGGCGCCAATATCCAGCTCCATAAAGGTGACGCACAGCAAGAGTGCCAGGGCAAACAGGGCATAGAAGTTCATCGGGATCATCTGCACGAAAGCGCTCAGATGTCCTACTTCAGTAAAACCGTGGGCGGTGAGAATGCCGCCGATAAGGGCGATAATATAGGCGCCCCAACTGGATACCGGCGAGATAACGCACACGGGCGCCGCGGTAGAATCCAAAAGATACGCCAGTTTGGAGCGGGAGATATAATATCTGTCGGTCAGAGGCCTAGCGATACTGCCCACCACCAGGCTGTTGAAGTAGTCATCGATAAACACCGCACAGCCGAGAAACATGGTCAGCAGCTTGGCATCACGGCGATTACGGATATGCTGTCTGGCCCAGTTGGCAAAGGCTCTGGCCGAGCCACTGACGGTGATCAGCGCAGTGATCATCCCCAGCAGCACCAGGAATCCCAGAATATACAGGTTCCAGGCATTGAAAGCGTCATCGTCCCATACCAGGGAAAGCACCCTTTGCCCCAGATAAACCCCGGTGTCCAATACCGACCATTGATTGAGCAACAAGGCTCCAATCAATATCCCCAACCCCAGCGATAACAACACCCGACGGGTGAGGATCGCCAATAAAATTGCCACAACCGGCGGCAACAAAGAGAGTGCCGAATCGGCATAACTTGTTAGTGTCATTGAGTCTTGTTCTTCGTTAAATACGAATGGAGGGCAACTGAACTGGTGGGAAAAGGCAATGGCATACCGAGTAGCACCTGTCCTTTCAGTAGCGCTCCATAGTAACGTCAATCTGTCATCCCGACAGAATATACTATGGCAGTGCTGCCCCTATTTGGTAACAGCCCCAGCGGTGGACCTTGATAAGTCGCAACCACTTCGGCACCAAATCCTTTCGCGATACATAAACGGAATCACCCTGCTTACCGCTACTGATATTTAGTGCGCCTCTACTTCTCAGGACGCCTGATGTCAGGCGTGAGGCACATAAAAACATAGGCGGCTTTGAGGATGCTACCCCAAAGCCGCCTATCGTGACCTAGATCACAGATTAAATCAACTCGTTCAATTTAGGCACAACATCAAACAGATCAGCTTCCAAGCCATAATCGGCAACCTGGAAGATAGGCGCTTCAGGATCTTTGTTGATGGCCACAATGACTTTTGAGTCCTTCATCCCGGCCAGATGCTGAATCGCCCCGGAGATACCCACAGCAATATAAAGCTCTGGCGCCACGATTTTACCCGTCTGGCCAACCTGCAGGTCGTTGGGAACAAAGCCGGCATCCACTGCTGCCCGCGATGCACCTACGGCGGCGCCCAGCTTATCGGCCAAGGCTTCCAGCATGGCAAAGTTTTCGCCACTACCCATACCGCGACCACCGGAAACAATGACTCTGGCGCTGCCAAGCTCCGGACGAGCCGACTCGGTCAGGCTCTGGGATACAAAGCTGCTCTTGGCGTCAAAGACGCTATCGAGCTGATTGATTTCAGCTGAGCCTGCCTCAGCAACGGCGTCGAAGGCGCTGGCGCGCACTGTGGCCACTTTCTTATCGTCCAGGCTCTTAACGGTTGCCATGGCGTTACCGGCATAGACGGGACGGACAAAAGTCTCGGCATCAATCACCTTGGTGATCTCAGAAAGTTGAGCCACATCCAGCAAAGCCGCCACTCTTGGCAGAATATCCTTCCCCTGGCTTGAAGCTGCAGCCAGAATGTGGCTGTAGTCGCCACTCAGAGACAAGATGAGTTCTCCAATATTGTCGGCAAGATGAGCACCATAGGCAGGGTTATCGGCCAGCAGTACTTTACTGACGCCTTCAAGCTTGGCGGCAGCATCGGCGGCGGCCTTACAATCCTGACCGGCAACCAAGAGGTGAATATCTCCCCCTATGGCTTTGGCTGCGGCGACAACTTTGGCTGTGTCCTGTTTCAGGCTGGTATTATCGTGTTCTGCTATTACTAATACGGCCATTTAGATCACCTTCGCTTCGTTTTTCAACTTGTCCACCAGCTCCTCAACGGAAGCCACCATCACACCCGCCTGACGGCTGGCCGGCGTTGCTACCTCCAACACCTGTACGTGCTGCTTGAGCGCCACTCCCAGGTCATCAATGCTCATGGTCTCCAGCGGCTTGCGCTTGGCTTTCATGATATTGGGCAAAGAAGCATAGCGGGGCTCATTCAGACGCAGATCTGCGGTGACCACGGCAGGCAGAGGCATGGACAGAGTCTGTAAGCCGCCATCCACTTCACGGGTGACCAGCAGAGTTTCGCCTTCCAGCTTCACTTCAGATGCAAAGGTTGCCTGAGGCATACCGGCGAGCGCCGCCAGCATCTGTCCTGTCTGATTGTTATCGCCGTCGATGGACTGCTTACCGAGCAGAATAAGTTGCGCCTGTTCCTTGTCCTGCACCGCCTTGAGCAGTTTGGCAATAGAAAGGGGCACCAGCTCTTCATCGGTTTCGATGTGAATGGCACGGTCGGCACCCAGAGCCAGTGCGGTACGCAGTTGCTCCTGTGCCGCCTTGGGACCTATGCTGACAACGACGACTTCAGAAGCACTGCCGGCTTCTTTCAGACGCACGGCTTCTTCTACCGCAATCTCACAAAATGGATTCAACGCCATTTTCAGGTTGGCTGTTTCAACGCCTGTGTTGTCGGCCTTGACCCTGACCTTCACATTGGCATCGACCACACGTTTTACTGGCACCAATACTTTCATAGGGTTTCCTTCCTACACCTTGTATCTAATGTGGGTTGCGTACCGATGATACCAGGGCCATCAGTACAGGATGGCTCAACTTTACGTGCTGTTGACGTTAACGTCAACAGCAACTTAAACGCTCGTTTGTCACTTCTGTCACACTTTAAGGCCAGTTTTTTGAACACTTGGCAACTTTCATGGTCATAGAATTGAGTTAAATAAAGAAATTAATGTCAATTGGCGTAAAAATATTTGATCCAGACTCTTATAGTTTCTATTATTTATAGCGATGTTCACCATAACCCAATTTATAAATTAGCGTGGGACCAAAATACTTATGAGCGATTTTCTTGATATATTGACTCACGGTCGTCGTTTTAAGGCCGCAGTAAAAGAGTTGAGCGTTGCAGATCTGCGCGATCTGGCTGCCAAATTGGATAAGATCATTATTGATCGTGAAGAGGAAGCCAAGGAAGAAGAAAAGGCACAAGCTGAACGTCTTTCTAAAATAGAAGATATCCGTAAGCAGATGGAAGCCGTTGGCCTGTCTGTTGAAGATCTGGGTAATGTTGCTGCCGCCAAGGCTGCTCCCAAGAAGCGTGCTCCTCGCCCACCAAAATACAAAATCGTTGTAGATGGTGAAACTATTACTTGGACCGGTCAAGGCCGTATGCCAACTGTATTCAAGAACGAAGTAGACAAAGGTCGTTCAATGGATGATTTCCTGATCTAATCAGGCATCTATTTACTTAAGCCTCGACAGTGTCGGGGCTTTTTTATGTCTGATAGACGTCTGGCATCTGTTAAAAAGCCTTACAATTACGCCTTGGCATTTACATTTTGACTGGGTTAACTTTTATGGACATCAGCACAGCCATGTATCCCGTCGGCCTCAGATACCTTTTTGTATTATGGATATCTGTAACTCTTTGGTAAAAAAGTAGTGAATATATACTGATGTTCATATCTTTTTACTGATAGCTGTGACTTTTCCCCAAAAGAATAATGACAAGGTAGCCACAACAGATGAAACCCTCTTTCCCCGCCGCAAAACTGCTGTTTATCAGCCTTGTGGCCTGCAGCGCCTACGCCGATGAAACGCAACTGACAGACAATACTCCGAGATTGACCGCCTTAACCCACGCCAAACTCATGCTCTCCCCGGGTAAGCAATTGGATAACGCTACCCTGCTTATTGAAAATAACCGGATAAAGCAAGTTATTTCCAATAATGAAATTCCACAAAATGCTTATAAGATAGATCTCAATGGTTACACCATCTATCCGGGGTTTATCGATCCCTTTGCCGAATATGGCTTGGAGTATTCAGAATCACAGGCAACTATTGAAGGCCCTGTCTATCGGATAAACCCCAAAGGGGCTGTGGCTGCAAATGGGGCTATTCACGCAGAGAAAGAATGGTTTTCCTATGTATTGGCAGATAAAGAAGCCGCGTCAAATTGGATAAGCAATGGCTTTACCAGCGTTCAGAGTGCTCATCTTAACGGAATATTCAGGGGAATTGGTGTTTCACTGTCTTTGGCGGACAAGAATAGCAATCAACTGATATATAATCCCCAAAGTCGACATTTTATGGCTTTTGATAAAGGCAATTCACCACAGGACTACCCCAACTCCCTGATGGGAAGCATAGCGTTAATAAGACAGACTCTCAGTGATGCCAACTGGTATAACCAGAATAAAATGAAAGCAGCCGGCCGCGAGGATTTATTGTCACCGGAATTTAATATCGCCCTTGAGCGCTTGCACGATATAAAAACTCGTGGTGCGATATTTGACACCCGAAACCTCAATAACCAGTTGCGTGCAGCCAAACTCTTGAGCCAAGAAGATATCCAGCCAATCTTACTGGGAAATGGCCAGGAATATGCAAGAGTGAGAGAACTGCAGGAATATCGACCCGTGTTGATATTGCCGTTGAACTTCCCCGCTGCCCCTCAGGTCAGTGATGAAGACAATGCCAGGGAAGTACCACTCAGAACCTTGAGACACTGGGAGCGGGCACCGAGCAATCCTGCTGTGATGGCCGCCAACAATATCCCCTTCTCCTTCACCCAATACGGCATGGACGGTAAAGCCTTTTGGCCCAGGTTGAGAATGGCGCTGCAAGCCGGTCTCGACGAAGAAACCGCATTGGCAGCGCTGACCACAGAAGCCGCTGCGGCCGCCGGCATAGATAATTTGGTCGGTAAACTGGCGCCCGGCTATATGGCCGATCTGGTGATAGCCAAAGGCAATCTGTTTCAGGACGGCGAAATAGTCAGCGTATGGTTGCAGGGCGAAGAGCAAAAACAGCTGGCTCCGGAATTCCAGTGGCAAGGCAGTTATCGCCTGCATTTGGCTGAACTGGAATTGGATCTTGAGCTGCAACTGACCCAGCAAACGCCCCGAAAACTCAGGGGCAACCTCAGCAGTGGCGATCAACAGATAGCGCTTGCTCACCTGAAAGCCGACAGCAAACGCCTGAGTTTCAGCGTCAATTTGCAGGGTGCCGGCATAAATGGCATCAGTAGATTGACTCTATGGCAAGATGATGAAGGGTTGAGAGGAAGACTCTTGAGTGCCGATGGCGCCGTGACTCAACTGGCCGGCTCAAGATTGCCGCACGCGCCTTTAATGCCAGAGACAGAAGAGGATACACGGACAAATACTCAGGCAACAAGCCCCAAAACTGTGTCAAAGACCGGGCCAAAGACTGAACCCGAGTATCTCAGTCGTTTGACGAGTCCACTGCAAGCCTATGGCCGCAGTGAGCTGCCAGGTACGGAAAAACTGCATATCCGCAATGTCACCCTCTGGACTTCAAGCGAGGCCGGCATTATTGGCAACAGCGACCTGCTTATGGCCGATGGCAAGATTGAAAAGATTGGCACAGATCTCAGCACTCCGGCAGGTTATCAGGTCATAGAGGGAGCAGACATGCACCTGACCGCCGGGATCATAGATGAGCATTCCCACATTGCCGTCAACGGCGGCCTCAATGAGATGTCCGATGCCATCACCTCAGAAGTGCGAATAGCCGATGTGCTTAACCAGGATGATATTGCCATCTATCGCTCCTTGGCCGGTGGCGTCACTACCGCCAATCTGCTGCATGGCAGTGCCAACCCTATAGGTGGCCAGTCGCAGGTTATTCAACTGCGCTGGGGAGAGTCGGCCGAGGGACTCAAGTTCACCCAGGCCCATCAGGGGATTAAGTTTGCTTTGGGGGAAAACGTCAAACAGAGCAACTGGGGCGAGCGTTATACCCGTAGATTCCCGCAAAGCCGCATGGGGGTGAAGGCCCTGATGAGCGATGCTTTCAATGCCGCCAGAGACTATAAAGACGCCCAGGCCCAATATGCCGAGCTCCGCTCACGGGAGAAACGTAAGCAGCTCTCCCCTCGCCCCGATTATCGTTTACAGGCGATTGCCCAAGTGCTGAACGGCGAGCGCGATGTGCATATTCACTCTTATGTCCAGTCTGAAATCCTGATGTTCTTGCGCCTCGCCGAGGCCTACGATTTCAAGGTCACCGCCTTCACCCATGTATTGGAAGGCTACAAGCTGGCCCCCGAGTTGGCGGCTCATGGTGCCGGTGCTTCCACCTTTGCCGACTGGTGGGCCTATAAATTTGAGGTCTATGATGCCATTCCGCAAAACGCCTGTTTGATGATGAATGCCGGCGTGCTCACCTCGATTAACTCAGATGACTTTGAGATGCAGCGGCGCCTGAATCAGGAAGCCGCCAAGTCGGTGAAATACTGCGACATGTCCCAGGAAGATGCCTGGAAGATGGTAACCATCAACCCCGCCAAACAGCTCGGAATAGACGCCATAACAGGTTCGGTTGAAGAGGGGAAACAGGCAGATTTGGTGCTCTGGGATGCCAACCCCCTATCGGTTTATGCCAAGAGCCAGGCAGTGTGGATTGGCGGCAAACGCTACTTCGACCGCGCTGAGGATAAGCAAATGACCCAGGCTATTGCCGGCGAGCGCCAGGCGCTGATCCAGAAAATTCTTGGCAGTGACCCGGCGCGGCTTCAAGGCGAAACAACGTCTGAAATCATAGAGCCCTTGTGGCAATGCGATACCCAATTCAACGCCTGGGGCCAGAATAAGGAGAGCCGCCTGTGACCAAGTTTCCTCTATTGCCACACATGGCATCTATGCTGGCACATCTGCTGCTGGGTGGTTCGCTATTGATGTTCGCACCGGCAAAGGCCCATAACCTGATCCCGGCCGAGCGTCAGCAACAAGCCATATTATTGAAAAATGCCACGGTTCACACAGTCAGCCAAGGCACACTCGAAAATACTGATGTGCTGCTCGAGCAAGGTGTTATCAGCGCCGTAGGCCCAAGATTAACGGCCGAAAATGCCCGGGAATTTGATCTCAGTGGCAAACACCTTTATCCCGGCCTCATAGCACTGGATACCACCCTGGGCTTGGTAGAGATAGCCATGGCCAGACCAACAGTCGACAGCCGCGATGTGGGCAGTGCCAATCCGCAGCTTGAAGCCGCCAGCGCCTTCAACCCGGATTCGGAATTGCTGCCCAGTGTGCGGGCCAACGGAATCACCCACGCCCAGATAGTGCCGAGAGGCACAGGCATTGCCGGGCAATCGGCACTGGTCTCACTGGACGCCTGGACCATAGAAGATGCCCAGGTCCCATCCAAACCACAGTTCCACCTCTATTGGCCAACTGCGCCGCAAAAACAAGGTACCAGCGAGGCAAATAAGCAGGCACAAAAGGCCTATCAGGACGCGCTGTCACAGATACACAAACACTTTGAAGCGGGTAAACGCTACGCCTTGAGTCAGCAAGGCAGTGAAGGCGCCCTTGAAGACAGCCGCTGGCAAGCGCTCTTGCCTCTGTATCGCCAGGAGGCGCGGCTATTTGTCCATGCCGACAGGCAGCAGCAGATAGAGGCTGCCATTGCCCTGGCCCGTCAGTATGGATTCAAGTTAACCCTGGTCGGTGGCTATGATGCCTGGCGCCTGGGCGCAGCGCTCAATGAAATAGAGGCAAGTGTCATCTATACCCATACGCTTGACTTGCCGCTACGAGAAGATGAGCCCATAGGTCAGGCATTTAGAGTACCGGCATTGCTCAAGCGCGCTGGTATTCCCTTCGCCCTCGGCTTCAGCTCCGATTGGGACAGCCGTAACCTGCCGCTGGCCGCGGGCCAAACCGTGGCTTGGGGGCTCAGTAAAGAGCAGGCGCTCAAGGCCATTACACAAGATGCCGCCAAGATACTGGGGGTAGACAACCTGGGGGCGGTAGCGCCCGGGTTTCAGGCCAATATTGTGGTCAGCAGCGGCGATATTCTCGATCCCATGAGCAGCCGGATAGAGCTGATGTTTATCGACGGCAGGCAGGTGGATCTCAACAATCGTCATCGGCAGCTTTATCAAAAGTATTTGAAGCGATAGAATTTCCCATACAGCTCCCGGGATGGCCGGGAGCATGGACGAATAACTATAAGGCCGGGCCATGAAACCGATTTTTCTCTCCACTCTGGTACTGCTGCTTGGCGGCTGCGCCGGGGAATACAGCTTCAATTCCAACCTGGACAGCCAGGCTATCCAGGAGTATTTCAAACCCTCGGAAGTACAGCTGTTCGATGGCAGTCGGCCAACAGGCCAATATGAAGTGCTGGGATTGGTTGAAGGCAATGCCTGTCAGTCTGAGCTCGATGGTGTACCGGCTTCCATGGCCGATGCCCGCACTGAGGCGCGCCGGGCGGCCGCCGACATGAAGGCCAATGGTCTTATCATTAAAAACTGTGTCGAAACCCAGGAAGCCGCAGCCGGTTGCTACACCAGCGCCATGTGTGTCGGCCAGGCTATTCGCCTGGCAACCCCGAAGGAGTAAGCCTGACGTTATGGGGTTTTCGACTCAGATAGAAGCGGTAGCCTATTGCCGGACACCATATAAACAGAAGTTTGGTATTCCTCGTCAGCCGGGCTTGGTGGATTTTGTTCGCGGTTTTGTCGAACTGACAGCGCCCTACAATCATATTGATGCGGTGCGTGGGCTGGAGCAGTATTCCCACCTCTGGTTACTGTTCTGCTTTCATGAAAATCTGGCCCAGGGCTGGAAAACCACGGTGCGCCCTCCCCGGCTCGGCGGCAATGAAAAGCTTGGGGTGTTTGCCACCCGCTCCACCTTCAGGCCCAATGGCATTGGCCAATCTGTGGTGAAGCTGCATCAGATCCACCAAGGCAAAGGCAAGGTGGTCCTGGAGATCTCCGGCATGGACCTGCTCGATGGCACTCCGATAATCGACATCAAGCCCTACATCCCCTTCTCGGATGCGATACCCGAGGCGATAGGCGGCATAGCGCAGCAGGCTCCCGAGCAGGTTGAGGTCAGCTTCAGCCATCTCGCAGTAGAACAACTGATCCGACTCGAGAAACGCTATCCCGGGCTGGATAAGCTCATTCAGGCGGTGCTGGCCCAGGATCCGAGACCCGCCTACAAGAAAGGCAAGCCGGATCCCAAACGCTATCAAGTAGCTCTGTATGATCTGGATATCTTCTGGCATGCCCAAGAGCAAGGCATTGAGGTCGAAACCATACAGCCCTTTTGTGCCAAAGCGTCCGGCGCCGGTGCATGAGTGATTTTACCCCCTCAGCTGATGACTATCAGGCGCAACACAAGAGGCGCCTCTCCTGGATGCCCTGGCTCTGGTATCGCCTCAAACCCAAGCATCTCGAGTGGGCCCTTCCCTGGCAACAGGCGATTCAGGCCAGGCTCCAAGCCCTTGAAACCATCAGCATAGGGCAAAACTGCTTTATCGCCCCCGAGGCAGAGCTGTTTGCCGAACCCGGCAGGCCGATAACCCTGGGCGATGAGTCCATGATAGCCGCCAACTCCTTTCTGCATGGGCCGATACAGATAGGCCGGGAGGTCAGTATCAACCACGGCTGCTCGCTGGATGGCGGCAGTCGCGGCATAGTGATAGGTGACAAGACCCGTATTGCCAACAATGTCACCATCTACGCCTTCAATCATGGTATGGCGCCGGATATGCCCATCTATCGTCAGAGCAGCCAATCCAAGGGGATTGTGATTGGCGAGGATGTCTGGATTGGCGCCCAGGCCGGTATCGTCGATGGTGTTACCATAGGCGACTGCGCCGTCATTGCCATGGGCGCCATTGTCACAAAGTCGGTACCCGCGTTTGCCATAATGGCGGGAAATCCTGCTAGAGTAGTGGGAGATAGACGCGATAAGCCACTGACGGGCAGTGAAAAAAATCAATAAGAGGAAGTTGAGCGCCATGGATTGCCAAACCCGCCAAAACCCAAAACCGCCAAGAAGCATGTCACTTGGCTTGCCGGGGATCCGCAGCCGGTTACTGCTGAGTTTTTTTCTGCTTGCGGGGCTGATAGTGTTTTTTGGCGGAGCCAGCCTCTGGGTGATGGAGCGTACAGGCAAGGCCCATATCGCCGAGCTCCAGGATCAGAAACTGCTGCTGCAAACCATCAAAGCCAACCAGATGCAGCATCTGGCACTGCTGAAACTCAAAAACAACTGGCCTACCTATCCCTCCAACGAGCGGGAGGCGATCCTCGACGAAACCAGGCTGAGACAACAACAGATAATAACCACCCTGAGTCAGTTTACCCTGGCGGCCAAAGAATATGACGAGGCCCTGGCTCTTGGACAACAGCTGTCAGTGATGAGTGGTCAGCCTTTGAGAGCACCACATATGACCGGCATGATAAGTGCCATAGATAATCTTTCTCTGCGCCTGTCCGGCATAGGGCTGACCCACCTGGATGCCCAGGCACAAAAGAACAGCAAATCGCTGATGCAAACCCTGCTATGGCTGGTGCTCGGGTCACTGGCGCTGATAGTTCTGAGTCAAACTGTGGCCTGGACTGTACTTGGCCGCCACCTGCTCAAACCCTTGTTGCAGACCAGCCACAAGCTCAGCGAATTGGCGGAACAAAACTTCGGTGGCAACTCCCCAAATGCCGTGAATCGGGAAACACTCAAGATAAACCATGCGCTGTTGTCCCTTGAGGCCCAAATGAGTGCCTTGACCAGCGAGCAACAACAGGACGAACTCACAGGGCTCTATAACCGCCGCAGCTTCAACCAACTGTTGAAGCAGGCCTGGCACAAAGCGGTAGTGAAACAGCACAGGATAGGCCTGTTGCTCATTCAGAGCGATCAGGCCATTGCCAGCGAAACCCTGTTGCATTTGGCCCAAAGGCTGCTGGACTTTGAAATTAGCGGTGAACATTTTCTGGCGCGATTACAACAATCTCAATTGGCACTGTTACTGCCAGACCGGGATCCGGAAGCCTGTATCCGCATTGCCCAGAGCCTCAATCAATTTGTGCTGGCGGCCAATCTGAGAGCCAAGGCCCAAAGCCCAAGACTGACAGTCTCTATCGGTGTGGCCAACATCCAACCGGCCAGGCAACTCGGTTGGGACACCCTGGTATTTCAGGCTGAAGAAGCCCTGCTCAGCGCCCAAAACCGCGGCGGCAATTGCAGCGCCGGCGCCAATCAGTAGCCGACAGGCTAAATTCGAGCAAGGAAAGGGGAATTTATCCGCCCTGGCCGCGTGACATCATCAAAGCAAGTGATAAAATGGCGGCCATTCAATTCATTTCGGACCCAAGGTAATGCGAGTCAGTCAATACCTGTTATCAACACAGAAAGAAAACCCTGCCAATGCAGAGATAGTCAGTCATCAGCTTATGCTGCGCGCCGGTATGATACGTCGCAACGCCTCAGGCCTCTATAGCTGGCTGCCGTCCGGCCTGCGCGTACTGCGCAAGGTCGAAGCCATTGTGCGTGAAGAGATGAACAAGGCCGGTGCCATCGAAATTCTGATGCCCATGGTACAGCCGGGGGATCTCTGGGTGGAAACAGGTCGCTGGGACAAGTTTGGCCCGGAACTGCTGCGCTTTGTAGACCGTCACAATCGTGACTTCGTTCTGGGCCCGACCCATGAAGAAGTGATTACCGATCTGGTGCGCAAAGAAGTTAGCTCCTACAAGCAACTGCCGCTGACCCTGTATCAAATCCAGACCAAATTCCGTGATGAAGTCCGCCCACGCTTCGGTGTCATGCGCTCACGTGAGTTCCTGATGAAAGATGCCTACTCTTTCCATCTGGATCAGCAAACCATGGATGATACCTATCAGGCCATGTACACGGCTTACAGCAACATCTTGTCGCGCATGGGCCTGGCCTTCCGCCCTGTACTGGCAGATACCGGCTCTATCGGTGGCAGCATGTCACACGAGTTCCATGTTCTGGCCAACAGCGGTGAAGATCTGATTGCCTACTCCAATGGCAGCGACTATGCCGCCAATATCGAGAAAGCCGAAGCGCCGCTGCCAACCACAGAGCGCGCCGCGCCTACTCAAGAAATGACCTTGGTAGACACACCCAATGCCAAGACCATAGACGAACTGGTTGAGCAGTTTGACCTGGATATCACCAAGACGGTTAAGACACTGATAGTCAAAGGCGCCACCGAAGAAGCCCCGCTGGTAGCCCTGATTGTCCGTGGCGACCATGAGCTGAACGAAGTCAAAGCCGACAAACTGGAACTGGTTGCCGCGCCGCTGGAATTTGCCTCTGAAGCGGAAATTCGTGACGCGCTGGGAGCCGGCCCAGGCTCTCTCGGTCCAGTCGGTCTGACTATTCCTGTGGTCATAGATCACAGTGTTGCCGTGATGAGCGACTTTGCCGCCGGCGCCAACCTAGACGACAAACATTATTTCGGTATCAACTGGGAGCGGGATCTGCCGCTGGCCAGCGCCGCCGATATCCGTAACGTAGTGGAAGGCGAAACCACCCCTGACGGCAAAGGCACTTACGCCTTCGCCCGCGGTATTGAAGTTGGCCATATCTTCCAGCTGGGCACCAACTACTCTGCCGCCATGAACGCCACTGTGCTGGACGAGAATGGCAAGTCTCAGACCCTGCTGATGGGCTGTTATGGTGTCGGCGTCAGCCGCATCGTTGCTGCCGCCATCGAGCAGAATCACGATGACCGCGGTATCATCTGGCCGGAAGCGATTGCCCCATTCACAGTGGGTATTCTGCCGATGAACATGCACAAGTCACACAGAGTGACTGATACTGCCGAGCAGCTTTACAAAGAGCTGACCGATGCAGGTATCGAAGTGCTGTTTGACGACCGTAAAGAGCGCCCTGGCGTGATGTTTGCCGATATGGAGCTCCTGGGTCTGCCTCACACCATAGTGATTGGCGATCGCAATCTGGATGCCGGTGTTTATGAATATAAGAACCGCCGCACCGGAGAAAAGCAGGAAGTGCCTATGGCGGAGATAGTGGACTTTATCAAAAAGGCCGCTGGCCAGAAGTAAGCTCCTGAATTCAAGAGCCCCCAGGCTCCAGAAAACCCAGGAACAAGAAAGCCGAGCTTAGCTCGGCTTTTTCATGGCTGGAAACCTGCTTGCATATAAAAAACCGCAGATAAGTCTGCGGTTTTTTAGTCTCGCCGCTATGGGCGTTTTAGTGCGCTATCAGGCTTGGGTATCAACACCTTCACCACCCTTGGACACCATTACCATGGCAGGACGCAGCAGACGCTCATTGAGCTGATAGCCCTTTTGCATAACCAGCATCACAGTATTGGCCGGGAACTCGGCGCTTGGCTGCATGCCAATGGCTTGATGCTGCTCAGGGTTAAAGGCTTCACCCATAGGATCTATCTGCTTGACCCCGAACTTCTCCACCGCGGACAGGAAGCTTTTCAGTGTCAGCTCAACCCCTTCAAACAAAGGCTTGGTGGCTTCATCGGCCTTATCGGCACCCACCAGAGCACGCTCCATGTTATCGATCACAGGCAGCAGCTCATTGCTGAACTTTTCCAGGGCAAACTTATGCGCCTTCTCCACATCCTGCGCCGCCCGGCGACGGATGTTGTCAACTTCAGCTGCGGCACGGATGACAGAATCTTTCTGCTCCTCAACTGTCGCCTGTGCGTCAGATAAAGCCTGCTCCAGCTCCTCAATACGGAAGTTCGCCTGAGTCAGCTCGTCGATAATGCCGCCTTCCTCAGCTATGCCCTCGGTGGTTTCAACCTGGTCAACCACTTCTTCGACCTGTTCCTGCTCTGCTTTAAATGACTCTTTGTTCATTTCTACTCCAGCTAAAAATGCTTTGTTTCTGCATACTCTGGGCATATTATGGGGATCAAATTGACCGTTTCAACCCCCAGAGTTCCCAAAATCTATGTCCACTGAGTTTCATACTATAGGCCTGATAGGAAAACCCCACCATCAGGGGACCAACCTGACCCTCAAGCGCCTGCATCATTGGCTGAAAATGCAGGGCTATGATGTGCTGGTGGAAGAGAGAGTCGCGGCCGAACTCGGGAAAGATGTGCGCGCGGTAGACCTACTGGATATCGGCGAACACTGTGATCTGGCGATAGTCGTCGGGGGGGATGGCAATATGCTGGGCGCGGCCCGGGTTCTGGCACGCTTCGATCTCGGCGTTATCGGTGTCAACCGCGGCAATCTGGGGTTTTTAACCGATCTGCCGCCGGATGCCTTTGAGGAATCTCTGGCCAAGGTGCTGGATGGTGAATATGCCACAGAACACAGATTCCTGCTGGAAGCCGAGGTTTATCGCCACGGTGAAGTCAAAGCCAGCAATACCGCCGTCAATGAGGCCGTACTGCATCCGGGCAAGATAGCCCACATGATCGAGTTTGAGGTCTATATCGACAACCAGTTCATGTACAGCCAACGGGCCGATGGCATGATAGTGTCTACACCGACCGGCTCAACCGCCTATTCGCTGTCGGCCGGCGGCGCAATATTGACCCCCAATCTCGAGGCGCTGATCCTGGTGCCCATGTTTCCCCATACCCTCTCCTGCCGCCCTATAGTGGTCGACGCTTCCAGCACCATCAAACTGGTGGTGTCACCGGAAAACGGCGAAAACCTGGAAGTGAGCTGTGACGGCCATGTCACCTTATCTGTAATGCCGGGCGATGAAATTATTCTGAGGCGCAGCAAGGAGCGGCTCAAACTCATCCACCCAAAGGGGCACAACTACTTTCACGTCTTGCGCAACAAATTGGGCTGGGGCAGTAAACTCTTTTGAAGCCGGCGCTTGGGCGATGTCAGCTTGCCACTCAATCCAACTTAGTTAAAGCACCTGAGAATAAAGGTGCTTTTTTGTTATTTATTTTCAAAAAATGTAAAACACCATTCACGTGACCAAGATCACAATTTACTGCGCTCGATAAAACAGTGATCTGCATCACTCATAAACAAAAGTCAGAACAATCACAACCTGTTGATTATTAACAATATAAGCAACACCACATAAAACCCAACTTCACCAAACACTCAATTAGTGTGACATGAATCACATTCAAATTTTACGATATAAGCCTGCGTTTCCATCATAAATGAAATAACAGGATCACTTTATTACCGTTTTGAGCAAAACAAAGCCATAATTCCAAGGGTTTTGGGTCATTTCCAAGATTTCTATTCCCCAAAGTTATATAAGAGCCCAACAAAAGGCGATCTTGATCACATTTAGCCATTTTGTGGCGGAGATACTGCTCCCATAACCAAAAACTTAAGCCACATACGAAAGGCAAGATGATCCAGATCATTTTGGTTCCGGGTAAATTAACCATGATAAGCACGCACAACAACAAAAGGGAAAGGCGATAGCACTTTCTCAACACCACAATAAGCACAAGCAACATATGAAATGATGAGGCAACCATGACATTTCTACAGTTACTCGCAAGCCTGACACCCGTGATCAGCGTCATGCTGTTCCTGGTGTTGCTCCGGATGCCCGCATCCAGAGCTATGCCAATCTCCATGGTGATCACCGCCCTGGCCGCCGTTTTTATCTGGCAGATGGACACTACCCTGCTGGCCGCCTCCGTGGTTGAAGGCCTGCTGTCGGCGATTACTCCTTTGACCATCATCTTCGGTGCGGTCTTCCTGCTCAACACCCTGAAATATTCAGGCGCCATGGATACCATTCGTGCCGGTTTTACCAATATCAGCGCAGATGCCAGGGTCCAGGTGATCATCATCTGTTGGCTGTTCGGCTCCTTTATTGAAGGCTCTGCCGGTTTTGGTACCCCTGCCGCTATCGGCGCACCTCTGTTGGTACTCTTGGGTATCCCACCGGTTGCGGCCGCCGTGGTAGCCCTGATTGCCGACTCAACTTCAGTGTCTTTCGGCGCTATCGGTCTACCGGTGCTCTTTGGTATGGAGCAGGGTCTGCTCGAAGGCGGTACCAGCATGGCTGCGGCACAAATTGCCGAACATGGCGGTCACTTCAGCGATTATGCCCAGTTCATTGCCATGCATATGATCACCATAGATCTGATAACAGGTACGCTGATCCCCTTGGTAATGGTGTCTGTGCTGACAGGCTTCTTTGGTCGCAATAAGTCCTTCAAGGAAGGCTTTGCCATCTGGAAATTCGCCCTGTTCGCCGGTTTGGCCTTTACCATTCCTGCCTGGCTGATCAACTTCTTCGCCGGCCCAGAGTTCCCTTCAGTGATTGGTGCCCTGGTCGGTATGGCACTGGTTATCCCGGTTGCCCGCAAAGGCTGGTTACTGCCGAAAACGCCTTGGAATGACTTTGCCGAAAACGACAAGGAAGCAGAAACAGCTAAAGTGGAAACCAAGGCGCGCTTCTCTCAGTTGGCCGCCTGGACTCCGTACCTGATCATGGCCGCTCTCTTGGTGCTTTCTCGTGTGGTACAGCCACTGAAAGCCTGGCTGAACGGTTTCAATATCAGTTGGACCGGCCTGTTGGGCACTGAGCTCAAAGCCAGCTTCGCCACCTTCTTTGCACCGGGCGCCTTCTTTGTTGCCGTGTGTATTCTGGGCTTCTTCCTGTTCAGAATGAACTCCAAGGCCATTAAAGAATCGGTCACGGTTTCCTGCAAGTCCATGGTGCCAACCATTATCTCTCTGGGTGCCTCTGTACCCATGGTGAAAATCTTCCTTAACTCAGGCACCAACAGTGCCGGTCTGCAGTCAATGCCGGTAGCACTGGCGGATATGCTGGCCGGAAGCCTCGGCAGTGTCTGGGCCTGGATTTCACCTATAGTCGGTATTTTCGGTGCATTCCTGTCGGGTTCGGCTACCTTCTCCAACATGATGTTCTCTGGCCTGCAATACAGCGTGGCCGATAATATAGGAGCCAACCACGCGCTGATCCTGGCACTGCAAGGTATTGGCGCCAACGCCGGTAACATGATGTGCGTGATGAACGTGGTCGCGGCGGCAACTGTGGTCGGTATGGCCGGTCGCGAATCTGAAATCATCCGCAAGACTATGCCCGTGGCGCTTGGCTATGCTTTACTGGCCGGTACCCTGGCGGTGATCTGGGGCGGATTCTAAAAACGATAATAATCCTTCGATAAGGCAGCCGCCTTTAGCGCTGCCTTTATTATCAAATTTAATGTGTAGAGAAATGTCTTATGTCTATCAACTATGAAGCCGTGATCCGCGACCTGCGTAAACAGTTGGGAGAAGCCGCCGTCAGTGATGATCCTGTGCGCCGCTTTGCCTGGTCAACCGATGCCAGCTATTTCCGAATAGTGCCCGAGGTGGTGGTACATGCCGAAGAGCTGGAGCAGGTAAAACGTACTCTTGCGGTGGCCAGAAGCTACGGCGCTCCGGTAACTTTCCGCGCCGCAGGTACCAGTCTGTCGGGTCAGGCCATAGGTGAAGGCATCTTGCTTATCCTGGGATTCGACGGTTTCCGCACTCTGGATATCAGTGAAGACAGCAACAAGGTCACTCTGGGTGCGGCTGTTATTGGCGCCGACGCCAACGCCGCCCTCAAACCTTTGAATAAGAAAATCGGCCCGGATCCGGCAACTCTGGCTTCGGCCATGGTGGGCGGTATCGTCTCCAACAACGCTTCCGGTATGTGCTGCGGCACGGCTCAAAACAGCTACCAAACCATCTCCTCAGTAAAACTGCTGCTGGCCGATGGCACAGAGCTGGATACCGGCAGCGAAGAGTCCAGAGAAGCCTTCCGTCAGTCACACCCCGAACTACTCAAGGCACTGGCAGATTTGGGTGCCATGGCTCGCGGTAATGAGACACTGGCAGCGCGAATTCGTAAAAAGTTCGCCATTAAAAACACTACAGGTTACAGCCTCAACGCCCTGGTGGATTTTGAAGACCCCTTCGATATCATCAACCACATCATAGTTGGCGCCGAAGGCACCCTGGCGTTTGTTAACGAAGTCACCTATCACACAGTGGACGAAGCTAAATTCAAGGCCTCGGCCATGGCAGTATTCTTCAATATGGAAGATGCAGCCCGGGCAATCCCCCCTATTCAGGGCGAAAGCGTGGCTGCGGCCGAGCTGCTGGACTGGGCCTCCATCAAGGCGGTAACAGGCAAAAAGGGTATGCCGGATTGGCTTGCCGAACTGCCGGAAGGCGCTGCGATTTTGCTGATAGAATCCCGCGCCAATGATGATGAAACTTTGGAACGCTATACCCAGGACGTTATCGCCAAGCTGGCGCATATTGAGACCGAGCGCCCCATCAGCTTCAGCCGTGACCCGGCCGTTTACGGTAAATATTGGGCCATGCGCTCCGGCCTATTCCCCATTATCGGTGGTGAGCGTCCCAAGGGCACTTCGGTAATCATCGAAGACGTGGCCTTCCGGGTTGAAAACCTGGCCAGTGCCGCTCACGATCTGACCGAGCTGTTTCATAAGCACGGCTATCCTGAAGGGGTGATCTACGGCCACGCGCTGGCCGGCAACTTCCACTTTATCATTACCCCTAAATTCGGCTCCCAGGCCGATATCGAACAGTTCCATCAATTTATGGAAGCGGTCGCCGATATGGTGATCAACAAGTACGACGGTTCGATGAAGGCCGAGCACGGCACAGGCCGCGCCGTGGCACCTTTTGTGGAAATGGAATGGGGTAGTGACGCCTACACCCTGATGAAAAACATCAAGCAGATCTTCGATCCCGAAGGATTGCTGAACCCTGGGGTGATCCTCAACGACGACAAGCAGGTACACATCAAGAATATCAAGCCCTGTCCCGAAGTGGATGACCTGGTCGATAAGTGTATCGAGTGCGGTTTCTGTGAAAAGACCTGCCCCACCTCGGCGCTGAACCTGTCACCCAGACAGCGGATAGCCACCTTGCGTGAAATAGAGCGTCTGGAACAGAGCGGCGACAAGGAAGCGGCCGAGAAGATGCGTGCCGCCGCCAAGTATGATGTAGTGGATACCTGCGCCGCCTGTCAGCTGTGTACCATTGCCTGCCCGGTAGACAATAGCATGGGCCAACTGGTCCGCAAGCTGCGTACTCCCTACATCACCACCACAGAGCAGAAGGTTCTGGACTTCCAGGCCAAGCACTGGGGCGCCGTCAACCAGGTGCTGAGCACAGGCTTTGATGCCCTGGGCACAATACACAAACTCACGGGCACGGGTATCACCTCAGGGCTGATGAACATGGGCCGGGCGATTTCCAAAGAAGTGCCTTACTGGAACCCTGACTTCCCCAAAGGCGGTAAGCTGCCCAAGCCTTCGGCGCCCAAAGCCAACCAGGAAACCGTGGTCTACTTCGCCGCTTGCGGCGGCCGCACCTTCGGCCCAACGCCGCTGGATCCCGATGACCGCACCCTACCTGAAGTGGTAGTGACCTTGCTGGAGCGTGCCGGCTATAACGTGATTACGCCGGCCAAGACCCGCAATCTGTGCTGCGGCCAGATGTGGGAATCCAAAGGGGATTTCAAAAATGCCGACATGAAGCGTGATGAGCTTATCGATACACTCAGCGCCATGACAGAAGGCGGCAAGCTGCCCGTGGTTGTCGATGCTCTCTCCTGTACCTACCGTGCCCTTTCCGGTAATCCCAAGGTTGAACTACTGGATCTGGTCGAATTCCTGCACGACAAGGTATTGCCGAAACTCACCCTCACCAAGAAAGTCAATGTGGCACTGCACCTGGGGTGCTCGGCTCGCAAAATGAAGCTGGAACCCAAGATGCAAGCCATTGCCGATGCCTGCTCCGACAAGGTACTGCGCCCTGCCGGCGTCGATTGTTGTGGTTATGCCGGTGAGAAAGGTCTCTACAAACCTGAGATCAACGCCTCGGCACTGCGGAACATCAAGAAACTCATCCCCACTGACTTCAAGGAAGGCTACTATGCCAACCGTATGTGTGAGGTGGGCCTGAGCCACCACAGTGGCATCTCATACCGCCACCTGGCCTATCTGCTGGAGGAATGCAGCCGCTGATAACCGAGTAGAGGGAGCACTAAGCTCCCTCTTTTTTCATCTGTGTCAAATAATGGATTTCCGTTCGGATTACGAAACAAAAACCAAGATATTTAATCAATAAAAATCAGATAGTTACAATATTCTCATTTTTGCAAAAAAGATTTTACTCATTTACTGAATTAGCACTATTTATTGTGTGGTTATAGGCTTATATTCAAGCATATTTACCCTATGTCAGGTGATGTTCAAATACAGAGTCAGAAAGCATCTGGCCACACCGGACATAGATGATGTCGGTTAACGCAAGCAACATCCAATTAGGAAACACCAAATGAAGATAGCCTTGTTTATTCCCTGTCTGGTCAACCAGATGCTGCCGGATGTGGCCATCGCCACCTTGGAACTGCTGGAGAAACTGGGGCACCAGGTGATCCTGCCTGAAGGCCAAACCTGTTGTGGTCAGCCCATGACCAACTCGGGTTGTTTTAACGAAGCCCGCAACACCACATTGAAGCTGCTCAACGCCTTCAAGGGAGTCGAATGCGACGCTATCGTCTGTCCTGCCGCCTCTTGCCTGGTGGCAGCCAAGGAAAACTTCCATGAATTTGACGACAGCCCGGAAGCCGCAGCCGTTATCGCCAAGCTGTACGAACTGACCGAGTTCCTGCACGATGTCGCCCCGGTAGAGAGCTTCCCCAAGGCCTTCCCCCACAAAGTGAGCCTGCAGTTGAGCTGTCACGGTATCCGTATGCTGGATCTCGCCAGCCCCAGCGAATATATGGGCCCACGTTACAACAAGATGGAAGCCCTGCTGGAACGCATTCCCGGCATAGAGATCACCTATCCGGATCGCCGCGACGAATGCTGTGGCTTCGGCGGTACCTTTGCGGTGGATGAAGGTGCAGTGTCGGCCAAGATGGGTAAAGACAAGGCTCAGGCCCATGCGGCCACGGGAGCAGACTTTGCCGTCGGTTTCGACCCATCCTGTCTGATGCATCTGGATGGCATGATCCGCCGCCAGAAGCTGCCGATTGAAACCCGCCATCTGGCGCAGATCCTCAACGCTGCCATTTAGGGAGATAGCCATGTCACAGACACAAGGGGCCAACGCCCACGCCAGCCAGGCAGAGATCTTCTGCCGTGATGAGTCCAGAGTCGATTGGCATTCCAAAGCCCTGTGGGTGTTGCGGGAAAAACGCGACCGCGCCGCCGGCAGCCTGCCCGAGTGGGAACAGCTGAGGGATCTGGGTTCGGCTATCAAGCTGCATACCCTGACCAATCTGGCCAAGTATCTGGAAGAGTTCGAAGCCAACTGTATCCAGAACGGCATTCAAGTGCATTGGGCCAAAGACGGCGCCGAGCATAACCGTATAGTGCATGAGATTCTGGCCCGCCATCAGGTGAAGAAACTGGTGAAGTCCAAGTCCATGCTCACCGAAGAGTGCCACCTCAACCCCTTTCTCGAGAGCAAGGGCATAGAGGTTATAGACACTGACCTGGGTGAACGTATCATTCAGCTGAAAAAGCAGCCACCTTCACATATTGTGGTTCCCGCCATTCACCTCAAGAAAGAGGAAGTGGGCGAGTTGTTCCATGAAAAACTGGGCACAGAAGCCGGCGCCAGCGACCCAACTTACCTGACCCGCGCCGCCCGAGCCCATCTGCGTGAGCAATTCCTCAGTGCCGATGCAGCCATGACTGGGGTGAATATGGCTATCGCCGACAAAGGTGCGGTAGTGGTCTGCACCAACGAAGGCAACGCTGACATGGGCTGTAACCTGCCCAAGCTGCAACTGCACTCCATGGGGATAGACAAGCTGGTACCTTCAGTGGAAAGTGCCTCGGTTTATCTGCGCACCCTGGCCCGTAACGCCACGGGGCAACCGGTAACCACCTACTCCAGCTTCTACCGCGGCCCACAGGCCGGTGGCGAGATGCATGTCATCATAGTGGACAACGGCCGCACCGAGATGCTCAAGGACAAGATCCTGGCCGAGTCGCTCAAGTGTATTCGCTGTGGTGGCTGTCTGAACACCTGCCCTGTATATCGTCGCAGTGGTGGCTACAGCTACAACTACACCATCCCGGGCCCGATTGGCATCGCCGTAGGCGCCCAGCACGATGACACCAACTCCATCGCCTGGGCTTGTACCCTGTGCGGCTCTTGCTCCTATGTGTGCCCCACCAAGGTGCCATTGGACAAGATCATCTTCCGTCAGCGTCGCCTCAAGGCCGAGTCGGGTCAACTGCCATATGGCAAAGGCAGTTATATGCCTTTGGTCGGTAAGTTTATGGCCAGCACCACTATGCTGAACTGCTCCATGAGTATGGCAAGACTGGGCTTGAGAATACTGCCCGGCAGCCTGCTCAAGCCGTTCTCCGGCGCCTGGGGTAAATATCGTGAACTGCCCAAGGCACCCGCCTCCAGTTTCGAGGCCTGGTTCAAGAAAAACAGGAGCTAACCAGATGTCCAGCAAATCTCTTATTTTGGATGCCCTCAAGTCCTGTGCACTTGAAGGACACAATATGCCGACCATAGATGTGGCCCCCCGACTGGATGACCTGATTGGTCAGTTTGAAACCAATCTGGGAACCGTTGCCGGCAAGCTGCATAAGCGTGGTGGTTTTACCGAGCTGCAGCAGCAGGTCGATGCCTTGATTGCCGAAGGCAAGCAAGTGATTTCTCAGGTGGAAGGGGTAACAGGTAACCGTGAAGTGCCCGCTGACAGCCATGATCTGCGTGATATCGATTATGCCGTGATCAAGGGTCAAGTGGGTGTTGCCGAAAATGGTGCCATCTGGGTCAGTCAGAAATCTCTGTCCCACAGGATCACGCCCTTTATCTGTGAGAACCTGTTCCTGGTACTGGAAGCCGATGCCATTGTCGCCAACATGCATGAAGCGGCCGACAAGATAATCTTGGACTCGGGTGAGTTTGGGGTGTTTATTGCTGGCCCATCCAAGACGGCTGACATTGAGCAGGCCCTGGTGGTTGGTGCCCACGGCGCCTGTAGCCTGAATGTCTTCCTTATCTAACTCAGGATGAGGAAGACAAAAACGCCGGCAACTGCCGGCGTTTTTATTGGGCTACAATCCGCTCTGCAGCCTTAAAGCGTGAAGGAAATCTTTGACCACGTCTTGGCACTAACGGGCTTACCATCGACAAACTTGGGTGCATAACGCCACTTTGACACGGCTTTGACGGTTTCGGTTTCAAACTGCTTGCCACCCTTGGAATCCAGCACTTCCACATGGCTGACAAAGCCCTGTTCGTTTACAGTCACTTCCACGTTGACCCAACCTTCTCGGCTCATCCTGGCGTACTGAATTGGATAACCGGGCACGGCACGAAACAAGGGCCGCTGCTCCTGATCCACACTCCAGGGGCGCATATTGCCTATCGCCTGACAGTGTTGAGTCGCTTTGTCTTCTTCTCCATTGCGGGAATAGAGTTCGACCAGATAGGCATGAGCCGACAGCGCGACAGGCGCATCAAAGGGTAATACCTTGAGCTGCTCTATCACTTCCAGCAACAGAGGTTCGGCCTTGACGTACTTTTGCTCCGCCAGATAGATGGCTGCCACAGCTGTATCGGCATTGACCCTCTGCAATGAATCCTTTGGTGCAAGTTCGTGGTAAATCTTCTGGGCATCGAGGGCATAGGCCCGAGCCTCGCGGTCATAAACCTCAGTCACAACGAGATCGTTAAAAGCTTCGAGACGCACTGCGGCGGACAGCAGCCGGTCATTTTTGCCATCAGCCAAGGCTATGGCCTGCTGGTAAAGCTTAGCCGCCTCTTTGGGATTGCTGCTGTGCGCAAGCCCCATCATAGGGTCGAGCACTTCCAAGGCCTGTTCGCCATACAGCGCTTGATAGCTTTGCAACGCTTGCTGATATAAGACTTTGCTCCTTTGCTGATTGGCAATTCCCTGCTCATCCAACATCAGATTACGCGGCTGTTGCAGCGCCTTGGCCAGATTCATCGACAACGCCAAAGTCGTCCTATCGGTTGCACCCAATTTGGCTTTACCGTCGGCATAGGCCTGCTCGGCAGCACTAATTATCTGAGCCTTGTCACCCTTTTCCAACGCTTGTTGATAGGCCTGATAACTTTCATCCAACCCGGCTTGGGCAGTACCGAATATAAGAGGCAGGAGCAATAGCGACAGTTTGGATACTGAAACAGGGATAGATTTAGTAGATTGCGAGAAGTTGAACATGGCGCGTCTTCCTTAACACTGAGTATCTAGCACTTTTATGGATAATCGGCGCTTGGTGACTTCAAGTCACTGACTCGGCGGGCCTACTACCGAGCAAATCACAAACGCCAATAACTGCTCAAAGTAACAATATATAAACCTATTGTAAATAGCTGGTATTTTAAACAGCTCTCTGGCTAGTTTTTTGATTTTTCGGTTAAATCTTTAAATGCACCGTTTAATTTACTCAGTAACTCAAGCGGCAGCGGAAACAGGATAGTCGAATTGTTTTCCGCCGCCACTTCCGTCAGGGTATGCAGATAGCGCAGCATGATTGCATTGGGTTCTTTCCCCAGCGTCTGCGCCGCTTCCACCAGTTTTTCCGAAGCTTCCATCTCCCCCAGAGCATGGATCACCTTGGCCCGCCGCTCCCGCTCCGCCTCGGCCTGACGGGCGATGGCGCGGATCATACTCTCATTGAGATCCACGTGCTTGATTTCCACATTGGCCACCTTGATGCCCCAGGCATCTGTGTGGGAGTCGAGGATCCTTTGAATATCGGCATTGAGCATCTCCCTGTTGGCCAACATCTCGTCCAGCTCATGCTGACCGAGCACGGATCTCAGGGTGGTCTGTGCCAGTTGACTGGTGGCTGCGAGGAAGTTCTCCACATTGATAATCGCCTTTTGCGGGTCGACTACCCGAAAATAGAGCACGGCATTGACCCGCACCGAGACATTATCACGGCTGATCACATCCTGAGAGGGCACATCCATCACTATGGTTCGAAGATCCACCCGCACCATCTGCTGCACCACAGGGATCAGTATGATAAGCCCAGGCCCCTTGACCCGGTAAAAACGCCCAAGAAAGAAAATCACCCCACGTTCATACTCCCTGAGGATGCGGAACATGCTGATAAGCAAGGCCGCAAACAGCACCAATAACACCCCAAAGGAAATATTCAAACTACCGCTGATAGCTTCGCCCATGTCAGTCTCCTCTGCGTTGATTTTCAGTCAGCTCGATATCACCACTTTTCACCTCGGCCAGCTTGAGTACCAGCCCCTTAAGGCCCAAAACCCGCACCCGTTGCCCTGGGCTCAAGGCCTGTTCGCAATCACCTTGCCAATCTTCCCCCATAAAGTGCACCCGGCCGCGCCCGGGAAAGCCGTCTATCACCCTGGCATATTTCCCTACCATCCCCTCGGCGCCGGCCACTCCGGACAATTTGCGAGTTTTGAACACAAAGCTGATCAGTAGCAGGAAAAACAGCAGGCTCACGACGCTGACCAGAGCGATCACAGGCCAGGCGATACGAAAGGCTTCCACTTCACTGTCCACCAAAAATACCGACCCCAGCACAAAGGCGGCCAGGCCGCCGAAACCTAAAATCCCAAAGCTCGGCAGCATGGCCTCGGCGAGCAGCAAAGTAATTCCCAAGAGCAATAAACCACCACCGGCATAGCTGATGGGGAGCAGCTGGAAGGCATACAAGGCCAACAGCAAACAGATCCCTCCTATTACGCCGGGCAACATGGCGCCAGGACTGTAAAACTCCAGCAGCAAACCGTAGATCCCTAATAACATCAGTATGTAAGCGATATTGGGGTTGGTCAGCAGATTGATGAAACGGGCACGCCAATCCGGGCTGCGATCCAGCACTATGGCGTTTTCGGTTTTGAGTATCCAAGCACCACCTGGCATGGCTACCGACTTGCCATCAAGTATGGCCAGGAGTTGCTGCGGCGTATCGGCGATATAGTCGATAACATTGGCCTCCAGCGCTTCCGAGGCCGTCAGGGTCGCCGCTTCCCGCACCGCCTTCTCCGCCCACTCGACATTACGCTGACGCAGCTCCGCCAGTGCCCGAATATAAGCAATGGCATCATTGAGCTGCTTGCGCTCAAGTTTTTGACTGTTGCTGTCGCCTACAGGTTTTTTGGCTTCATTCTCTGACGGCTTGGGCTCCGGTTGCTCATTTCCCATGGGTCCCAGTTGCACAGGTGTTGCCGCCCCAAGACTGGTGGCACTCGCCATGGCGGCGATATGACAGGCATATAAGATGTAAGTCCCGGCGCTGGCTGCGCGGGCACCGGATGGATAGACCAGGCAGGCAACCGGCACCCTGGAACCGAGAATCGCTTGATTGATATCCCGCAGGCTGGATACCAGGCCTCCCGGGGTATCCAGAGTGATCAACACCAACTGACTGCCTGGGGTTGCAGCTGCACTCTCTATCCCCCGGATCAGATAGTCGCTGACACCGGGCCCTATGGCTCCTTTGACACTGAGCAGGGTAATGGTCGGCGCTGCGGCCGGGGAGTAAGGCTTTGGCCGGACGTGGTCTGCACCTAAGCCAGGCAAGATCCACAACAGAGCCAAGAGTCCTACACAGCCGCAGCGCCGGAACAAAGTATTGGCCGGCCAGCCTTTCATAACGCCCCCGGGTGGGTTTCCCCATACCTTAAGGATAGTCGGCTTTGGGGATTAGGCATAAAGCGCCCAAGTAACGGCCTTAAACCGAGCCGGTAGATATGAGCAGAAGGAGAGACCAATGAAAAAGGCGCCGAATCGATGGCGCCTGGTATTCAATGAGGGTTAGCGGACTATGCTGAGTCAACGGCAGGAATCAAGAGATTGAAACCCGCCACAAGGTTTATACATTTCGGCTCAAGGCTTATATATTTCAGCTCAAGGCTTATACGTTTCAGCTCAAGGCTGTTTCAGCCTACCGCCCAAACAATCGCCTGCAGTGATAGCATTGAGAAGATACCGGCCAGAATATCATCGGCCATAATGCCAAGACCGCCATGTACCTTGGCATCCAGCACCCGAATGGGCCAGGGCTTGAAGATATCGAAAATGCGGAACAACACAAAGCCCAGCAGCAACCAGAGTACACCGGCGGGCGCTGCAATCATGGTGATCAGTAACCCTGCTACTTCATCCCAAACTATGGCGCCGTGATCGTGCACCCCCATATCTTTGGAAGTCTTGCCGCACAGATAGATGCCACCGATACAGGCCAGCAGCGTCACGGCAATATACACCCCCAAACTGAACTGGGACAGCAACAGATAGACAGGCACGGCTGCCAAGGTTCCAAAGGTCCCCGGCGCCTTGGCCGCGAGGCCGGAGCCAAAACCGAGTGCCAGAAAATGCACCGGGTTCTTGAGGCTGACCCTTGCGAGCGCCTCGTCATGAGCAAACCACTTCATCTAAAAATGCTCAAATCCTGTCTGTTGCGGCTCGAATACCTCGCCATGATATTGCAGCCTGAGTTGATTACCGGCGAGGATCTGGCCGACTTGATAGAACTTGACTCCGGCATGGCCCAAGGCGGTTTCCAGTGCGCCGCGCTGCGCTTCCGGCACAGTGAACAGCAACTCATAGTCTTCGCCGCCACAGAGGGCATAGTCGAGTGCCGCATCCGCTGTGACAGTATCTTTCATCGCCTGGGACAGCGGCAGCTTATCCACTTCAATAACCGCACCGACGGCCGATGCCTTGAGGATATGCTTGATATCCGACAGCAAGCCATCAGAGAGATCTATGGCGCTCGACGCCAAGCCTCTCAGCGACTGACCGGCCAGAACTCTGGGGGAAGGATGATAATGGCGGTTAACCAGGTATTCCTTGTGCTCTGCCCTCGCCTTCAATTCACCGCGGATAATATCCAGCCCCAGGGCTGAATCCCCCAGGGAACCTGTGACATAAATCCAATTACCGGCGCGGGCACCGCTACGGGTGAGCGCCTTGCCCTCCGGCACTTGGCCATGAACCGTGATATTGATGGCTCTCGGGCCGCGGGTGGTATCGCCTCCGACCAGAGAAATACCATAGTAATCAGCCGCTTCAAATAAACCTGCACTGAATTGCTCCAGCCAGGTTTCATCGACACTGGGCATGGTCAGTGCCAGGGTCATCCATGCGGGCTCGGCCCCCATGGCAGCGAGGTCGGATAGGTTGACCGCCAACGCCTTGTAGCCCAATGCCTGGGCCGGCATGTCCGGCAAGAAATGGACATTTTCCACCAAGGTATCGCAGGAGATGGCAATGGATTTGTGTTCGGCGGGGTGCACCAGGGCACAATCGTCACCTATGCCGAGGCGGACATCTTTGCGCGCTTGGCCACGACCATGAAAATAGCGCTCGATAAGTTGAAATTCTTTCACTGTTGACTTGGCCACAGGTTCGCAGCCTCCCGGTTTTCCAATGAAAAAACGGTATCTTACGATACCGTTTGTCTAATTTCTTTCTGGTTCAGCGACGAGCTACCAGCTTGTCCAATATGCCATTGACAAACTTGTGGCTGTCCTCGGCGCCGAACGCCTTGGCCAACTCGATAGCCTCGTTGATCACCACTTTGTAAGGCGTATCCTTGCGGAAAGTCAGCTCGTAAGCCGCCAAACGCAAAATGGCCTTCTCCACAGGATCCACCTCCTCCATGGGACGCTGATCCAGATGGGGGGCAATTAACTCGTCCAGTTGAGCCTTTTTGGTTGCCGCTCCGGTGAACAGTTCACGGAAGTAGGCGACATCCACGCCGTCTATGTTTTGCTCGGTCAGAAACTCGTGCTCCACATCGGCAATATTGTTCCCGCTCAGTTGCCATGAATAGATGGCTTGAACCGCTAAACGGCGGGCTCTGCGGCGCTCTGAAGGCTTCATGCTTTTTCCTGTATTACAGCTGTTGCTCAAGTTGTTGCAGCACGTTCACCATTTCCAGCAGACCCAGGGCAGCTTCGCCGCCTTTGTTGCCAGCCTTGGTGCCGGAACGCTCAATGGCCTGTTCGATAGTGTCTGTGGTCAGTACCCCGAAAGAGACCGGGATATCGAATTCCAGACCCACTTGAGCCAGACCCTTGTTGCATTCACCTGCAACGAAATCAAAGTGTGGTGTACCACCACGGATCACTGCCCCCAGGGCGATGATACCGTCGAACTTGCCACTGGCGGCAACACGACGGGCGGCCAAAGGCAGCTCGAAAGCACCAGGTACGCGTACCACAGTGATGTTGTCTTCACTTACCTGACCGAAACGCTTAAGAGTGTCTACGGCACCCTCCAGCAGACTTTCAACCACAAAGCTGTTGAAACGGGATACAACGATCGCGACTTTGGCGTTTTTTGCTTCGATATTACCTTGAACTATGTTCATTATCTTACCTAACTTAGCTAAAGCACCCGGCCGGGGGCAAAAAGTGGCGCTATGATAGCACGCAATTTACCCCTTCGCCCTATGCAATTATTCGGAAATGGTTAATTAATTCTGTCGGCTCATTCGCCGGGAATATACTCAGTGACTTCCAGGCCAAAGCCCCCCAAAGAGTGATAACGCTTGGGCGAGCTGAGCAGGCGCATTTTGTTGACACCAAGCATCGCCAGAATCTGTGAGCCTACCCCAACCCTTTGGGAGGTTCCCTGCCATTTGGCGGTCACCGGCACTTCACCCTTGTCTTCGGCTTCAAAAGCCTTGACCTTGGCGATAATGCTCTCGTTCGGCTCCTGGTTACCCAGCAGCAACAGCACGCCACCATCGGCGGCAATCCGCGCCATGGCTTGCTCAAGCGGCCAGCTGCGCACTTCGTCGCGCTCAGAGAACAGCAGGTCATTAATAGTGTTTTGCAGGTGTACCCGCACCAGAATATTGTCAACAATCTCGCCCTTGACCATGGCAAAGTGCAGTTGATTGTCTATGGTGTCGCGGAAGGTATGCAGCTCAAACTCACCGAAACGGGTAGGCAGTTTGCACTTGGCCTCACGCACCACTGTGGTTTCTGTGTTATTGCGGTAGTTGATCAGATCGGCAATGGTGCCCATCTTAACGCCGTGCTCCTTGGCGAACACTTCCAGATCCGGACGGCGCGCCATGGTGCCATCCTCGTTGAGGATCTCCACGATCACAGCCGAAGGTTCCAAACCGGCCAAACGCGCCAGATCGCAACCGGCTTCGGTATGACCGGCGCGCACCAGCACCCCGCCATCCTGTGCCATCAAAGGGAAAATATGCCCCGGCTGAACTATGTCGGACGGCTTGGCATTTTTAGCCACAGCCGCCTGCACTGTCACGGCGCGGTCATGGGCACTAATACCTGTGGTCACCCCTTCAGCGGCCTCGATGGAGACGGTGAAGTTGGTCGAAAACTGGGCGTTGTTATTGCTGACCATCAGCGGCAGATTCAGCTGCTGGCAGCGAGCCTTGGTCATGGTTTGGCAGATAAGACCACGGCCGAAGCGAGCCATGAAGTTGATCGCTTCCGGGGTGACTTTCTCCGCCGCCATGATGAGGTCGCCCTCATTTTCTCTGTCCTCATCGTCCATCAGGATAACCATTTTGCCCTGACGAATATCCTCGATGATCTCTTCGATACTGTGTAGCGCCATTGTAAGACCTTTATCTCTTGTTCTGTGTAATCAATGAATTCTAACCTGTTAGCGCGCGATAACCAGTGGGCTGGCGCACATCTAGCGCATGAAGCCGGCCTTGGCGAGCATAGCCAGGGTGACACCTTCGCTCGGCTGCGCTTCCTCTTTGTGCTGCATCAGACGCTCAAGATAGCGGGCTATCTGATCCACCTCCAGATTGACCTTATCGCCGGGGCGCAGCTCAAGCAGAGTGGTTTCACTGGCGGTATGCGGCACTATGGTGAGACGGAAATTACGGCCATCGACCTCATTGACTGTGAGGCTGACGCCATCGACGGTAATGGAGCCTTTATGGGCGATGTAACGGGCCAGCTCAACGGGTGCCTCGAGCCAAAACTCCAGCGCCTTGCCCCTTGGAGTCACACTGATGACCCGCGCCATACCATCCACATGGCCACTGACCAAGTGCCCACCCAAGCGGGTGTTTGGCGTGACCGCCTTTTCCAGGTTGACTTTGGTGCCGACACTGTAGCGGTCAAAGCCGGTGAGACTGACGGTTTCGGCCGAAACATCGGCCACATAACCCTCCGCCAGACGTTCAACCACGGTCAGACACACGCCGTTGGTGGCAATGCTGTCGCCCAGACGCACATCACTGAGATCCAACTTGCCGCTGGCCACAGTCAGACGAATATCATCACCACGGCGCTCCAGCGTCCGCACTGTACCGACAGCTTCAATTATTCCGGTAAACATTCAATCACCTATCTTGAGAGTAAGCCGGGTATCATTGCCCAGCTTACGTTGATCAGTTACCCGTATCGCCGGGGTATCGGCTATCTGCTGATAGTTTGGCAAGGCCAGCAGGTTTCGGCCAGCGGCGCCAAGCAGTTTCGGGGCTTGATAAAGCAGCATCTCATCGGCCAACCCGGCGGTAATAAAGGCGCCGCAAAGCGTTGCCCCGGCTTCGACCAACACCGCATTGCAGCTCTGGTTCAGGTGTTGCATCAGCGCCGCGATATCGACCCTGTTGCCTTCACCGGCCAGCACCAAAGTGGTGACATAAGGCGGCAAAGCGGCTAGGAATTCATCCTCATAGGGACGGCAGCTGACCAAGAGCACCGGGCTGGCAATTTGCAACAGCCTGGCATCGAGCGGCATACGGCAGTTGCTGTCGAGTATCACTCGCAGCGGTTGAATAAGCTGTTGCTCGCTGAGGGTTTCACCCAGGCTGCCAAGCTCAGCGTGCCGGACATTCAGGGAAGGGTCATCGGCCAATACGGTTTCAATGCCGGTGAGCAGAGCGCAACTGCGGGCTCTGAGCCTTTGCACGTCGCGGCGCGCCTCGGGGCCGGTTATCCATTTGGACTCACCGTTGGCCAGTGCCGTCTTGCCATCGAGACTCGCCGCCAGCTTGAGGGTGACCCAGGGGCGATTTCGCTCCATCCGCGATAAAAAGCCCGGATTCAACTCTCTGGCCTGCTCGGCCAAGAGACCGCTCTGCACCTGAACCCCGGCTTCCTGCAGCATGCCGATACCTTGGCCGGCCACCTGAGGGTTGGGATCTGTCATTGCCACCACCACCCGCTTGAGGCCATGTTTAATTAAGGCTTCGGCACAGGGCGGCGTGCGACCATAGTGACTGCAAGGTTCGAGGGTGACATAGGCAGTAGCACCGCGGGCCTTGTCAGCGGCCATTTTCAGGGCATGTACTTCGGCATGGGGCTCACCGGCACGTTGGTGCCAGCCTTCGCCGACAATCTTGCCATCGGCATCTATGATGACGCAGCCGACATTGGGGTTGGGGCGGGTTGTATAACGGCCACGGCGAGCCAGCATTATGGCGCGGCTCATCATGGCGATATCAGTATTGGACCACATGAGGGTTTCCGTTACTTAACAGTTGGCTGTGACTGACAGCCTATTTTTTCTCCAGCTTGGCAATCGCTTCACCAAACTCTGACACATCTTCAAAGGCACGATACACAGAGGCAAAGCGAATATAGGCCACCTTATCCAGCTCAATAAGATGATCCATCATCAGATTGCCGATCATTTCCGAGGTCACTTCCCGCTCGCCTGTGGCTCTGAGGGTGGACTTGATCTTGCTGATCGCCTCTTCAATCTTATCCATGGAAACCGGACGCTTCTCGGCGGCGCGCAGCATACCGCCGCGCAGCTTGTCCTCATCGAACGGTTGCCTGCTGCCATCGCGCTTGATCACTCTGGGCATGACAAGCTCGGCACCTTCAAAGGTGGTAAAGCGTTCATGACACAGAGTACATTCCCGGCGACGGCGCACCTGATGACCGTCTGCCACCAGCCTGGAATCTATCACCTTGGTATCCGTCGCACTGCAAAATGGACAATGCATTATGCCTCCTGGTGCTCAGTTGCCGGCAGCGGCTGCTGCTAAATGGCAGAAACAAAAATGGCCGCTGAATTCAGCGGCCATCGAAGTTTATCCTATTCCCTTGAAAAGGTTAACCGTAAACAGGGAAGCGAGCGCACAGTTCCAGCACCTGGCCCTTCACGCGCTCGATAACGGCGTCATCGTGAGCATTGTCGAGCACATCACAGATCCAGCCGGTCAGTTCACGGGCTTCGGCTTCCTTGAAACCGCGGCGAGTGATGGCCGGTGTACCGATACGCACCCCGGAGGTCACAAAGGGTGAGCGGGGATCATTAGGCACTGAGTTCTTGTTGACTGTGATATTGGCACGGCCCAGAGCGGCGTCGGCTTCTTTACCGGTCAGCTCACGGCCAATCAGGTCCACCAGCATCAGATGGTTGCTGGTACCGCCGGAAACTATCTTGTAACCGCGTTCGAGGAATACCTCAACCATGGCCTTGGCGTTATTGACCACCTGCTGCTGATAGGTTTTGAACTCCGGCTCCAGTGCTTCTTTGAAGGCCACGGCTTTACCGGCGATAACGTGCATCAGAGGACCACCCTGACCGCCCGGGAATACCGCGGAATTCAGCTTCTTGTACAGATCTTCATCGTCGGCAGCCGACAGAATCACACCACCGCGGGGACCGGCCAGCGTCTTGTGAGTGGTCGAAGTCACCACGTGGGCGTGCGGCACAGGGTTAGGATAAACACCGGCAGCGATAAGACCGGCCACGTGTGCCATATCGACAAACAGGTAAGCGCCAATTTTGTCGGCGATTTCGCGCAGCTTGGCCCAGTCAACTATGCCTGAGTAGGCCGAGAAGCCGCCGATGATCATCTTGGGCTTGTGTTCCAGCGCCAGCGTTTCGAGTTCGCTGTAGTCAATCTTGCCGGACTCATCGATACCGTAAGGAATGATGTTGTACAGCTTGCCGGAAAAGTTAACCGGAGAGCCGTGGGTCAAGTGACCACCGTGAGCCAGGTTCATCCCCAGTACGGTATCGCCGGGTTGCAGCAACGCCATATAAACCGCGCTGTTGGCCTGTGAACCTGAGTGTGGCTGAACGTTGGCGTAAGTAGCGCCAAACAGCTGCTTGGCACGCTCAATTGCCAGAGTCTCCACCACATCGACATACTCACAACCACCGTAGTAACGCTTGCCTGGATAACCTTCGGCATACTTGTTGGTCAGTTGTGAGCCCTGGGCTTCCATGACTCTGGGGCTGGTGTAGTTTTCGGAGGCGATCAGCTCAATGTGCTCTTCCTGACGACGGGTTTCATCCTCAATCGCCTTGAACAGCTCAGGATCATAGTCGGCAATGTTCATACTTTTCTTCAGCATCTGTCACTCCAGCTGGCAAATCTTATTGGTAGGGTTGCGCGGTATTCTACTCTGAGTGTGACAAATATCCCAGTCGCTGGATGATGAAAATCCTTGTGTCAGCAGATGACTATGTTTCATTTGCTGAACAATGGTGCCGCTATCCGGCCGCATCTGGCAGGAGCCCTGGCAAATTGGTAAACTGCCGCCAGTTTAGGAAAACTCAGTTCAGGACAACAGAGAAACAATATGGCTCAGTTTGTATACAGCATGCTGAGGGTCGGCAAAATAGTGCCGCCCAAAAAGCAGATCCTCAAAGATATTTCATTGAGTTTCTTCCCCGGCGCCAAAATTGGTGTTCTGGGTCTCAACGGCTCGGGTAAATCCACCCTGTTGAAAATCATGGCAGGTCTGGACACAGAAATTGAAGGTGAAGCCCGTCCCATGCCGGGACTCAAGATAGGTTACCTGCCCCAGGAGCCCCAGCTTGATCCCAACAAGACAGTACGGGAAACCATAGAAGAAGCCGTCAGCGAAGCCAAAAACGCCCTCAAGCGTCTGGATGAAGTCTATGCGGCCTATGCCGAGCCGGATGCCGACTTCGACGCCCTGGCCAAGGAGCAAGGCGAGCTGGAAGCCATCATTCAAGCCCAGGATGCCCATAATCTGGACAATATTCTCGAGCGCGCCGCCAATGCCCTGCGTCTGCCGGAATGGGACGCCAAGGTGGAGGTGCTCTCCGGGGGTGAACGTCGCCGGGTGGCCATCTGTCGTCTGCTGCTGGAAAAGCCGGAGATGCTGCTGCTGGACGAACCGACCAACCACCTTGATGCCGAATCCGTTGCCTGGCTGGAGCACTTCCTGCAGGAATACTCAGGCACTGTGGTCGCCATTACCCACGACCGTTACTTCCTCGACAATGCCGCCGGCTGGATCCTGGAACTGGACCGGGGTGAAGGTATCCCATGGCAGGGCAACTACTCCTCCTGGCTGGAGCAGAAAGATGCCCGTCTGAAGCAGGAAGCCGCCAGCGAAAGCGCCCGCCAGAAGACGATTGCCAAGGAATTGGAGTGGGTGCGTCAGGGTGCCAAGGGACGTCAGTCCAAGGGCAAGGCCCGTATGGCCCGCTTCGAAGAGTTGAACAGCTCAGATTATCAGCGCCGCAACGAGACCAATGAGCTGTTTATTCCGCCCGGTCCTCGCCTGGGTGACAAGGTGATTGAGGTGCGCAATCTCACCAAGAGCTATGGTGACCGGATTCTGATAGACAACTTAAGCTTCAGCGTTCCCAAGGGCGCCATCGTCGGTATTATCGGTGCCAACGGTGCCGGTAAGTCGACCCTGTTCAGAATGCTCAGCGGCGCCGAGCAGCCGGACAGCGGTGAAATCGAGATAGGTGATACAGTCCAAATCGCCTCTGTGGAACAGTTCCGTGACTCGATGAACGACAAGAACACGGTTTGGGAAGAGATCTCCGGCGGTCAGGACATAATGCGGATCAACAATCTGGAGATCCCGAGCCGCGCCTATGTCGGTCGCTTCAACTTCCGTGGTGGCGATCAGCAGAAAATCATCGGTTCACTTTCCGGTGGTGAACGTAACCGGGTGCATCTGGCCAAGCTGCTGCAGGCTGGCGGCAACGTGTTGCTGCTCGACGAACCGACCAACGATCTGGACGTGGAAACTCTGCGGGCACTGGAAGAAGCGCTGTTGGAATTCCCAGGCTGCGCCATGGTGATCTCGCACGACCGTTGGTTCCTCGACCGTATCTGTACTCACATCCTCGACTACCGTGACGAGGGTCAGGTTAACTTCTACGAAGGTAACTACACAGAATACTCGGCCTGGCTGAAAAACCAATTCGGTGCCGATGTGATTGAGCCACACAGACTCAAGTACAAGCGGATGACCAAGTAATAGAAAAACCGTACAAAAACGGAGGCAAACGCCTCCGTTTTTTATTTCCTTTAACCCAGGCCGGCTTCAGAATCGTCCAACTGCCTGCCACTGTCCGAGCGAAACGCCTGCTCTCTGGGCACACACTCAAACACTTCACGCACATAATGGCGTTTGCCGCGGTTACCTATCCGCTCCAGCTTCATTCCCGGCATCTGCCGCTGGTAGAGCTCGGCCTTGGCCGGATCCCAGGAGACCCGAATAATCTCCTGCGCCGCTCTTGTTGTTTCCACCAGGCACTTATAGTCCTGACGTTGCCCCTTGGGCTGTGCGGCAGCCAGGGGCAGACTCAAGAGTATGGCCAAAGACAATATCAGCTTGTTCATCATCCGCTCCTCAGTTGGCCTGATAGTAATAAATCTTGTTGGTAGACGGGCCGCCGCCGACACACTTGTGATCGCCGGGTGGGCAGCCTGGATCCGACTTCACCTTCTCCATCTTTTCGCCGGCATTGCCAATGCCTATCAAATACATATAGCTATCGGCCACAGTGCCATCACTCCTGATATTGGGCGGCACAACCAACTGCGGTGTATCCGGGACACTCTCTCCCATCTCCAGATAGGTTTTTGTGTAACTGCGGGTGCCCTTGTGCAGATCAAAGCCATAGAGGTAGCCCTGCCCGGCAACCAAACACTGGTTGGTGGAGGTCTGCGAGCCGGGCACATAGGAGGTAAAGAAAACCCGCCCTTTGATGACACTGGCATCGGAAAGGCTTTTTTCACCATTGCGGGTAAAGTCGTAATACCAACCGCGCTTGCGGCCAAAAGCAATATGTTCTTTCTCTGAAGCCGGTGCCTTGGCAGTCACATCGTAAAGATCCGCCAACGTCAGTGCCTGAGGCACTGCCTTGCCCTTGAAACTCTGACTGAGGGTATTTCTGTCCTGCAGAACAAAGAACATGTCCGAGCGACTGGTGTTCGATGGAGATGGCCTGAGTCCGGAGCCGACCACCACGGCATCGTAAGGGATCTGCTGCGCCGAAATCACCGTCTTTGACTGGCCGTTGACCGTGACACGGTTCTCGCTCAGATTGCCAAACATGGTTTGCGCCACCACAGGGGCGGCAAAGAAGCGCCTGTCGGTATTCTCGGTGCTGCCGCCAAGAGAAGCAAACTTGAAGGCACTCCATTGTTTGGTGTCGGCACCAGCCATATCCAGCCGCCAAACATTGGCCCCGGTATCTGTGGCATAGATACGGTCAGTAACGCCATCACCATTGCTGTCAAGAATCGCGACCGAATTGGGAATGCTGTCCCTCAGCCCCGGCATTGGAGTATCACCGCCGGGGCCAAATCTGTGCAGTAACTTGCCGGTTTCGGCATCCAGAATGAACACCCCGCGGCCCTGGCTATCGGCGCCACCGACCTCCAGAGTATCCTTGGCCGGAGAGTACCCTGCCCCAAAGATGAGCACCGGCTTATCACCCTGACCTGGAATGGTGGTCACCACAGGCTTGGCCCAGCTTTGCCCCAACTCACTCATGCCGGCCGAGTCTGCGCTGATATGCCACATCAGGCTAGGCTTATCCGGATTGGTCACATTCATGGCGTAGTAACCACGGCCACCACGCCGCAGCCCCATAAATACCCAGGCCTTCTCCATCTTGTTGCCGCTGCGCTTGATATAAGCCACGGGTGAGCCATCAAAACCATAAACCGAATGCACGCCGGAAGGTACGTTGGCTCTGAGCGTTGCCAGATTGGGCAAAAATTCCCAAGGCATAAAGGCCCAGCTCTCATTGACCGAGTCCCCTTTGTCCTGAAACATATGCAGCATGCCGTGGTTACTGCCCACCAGAATACGGATATCCGGGTTCTTTGCGGACGAACCGAAATCTATGGCCAAAGGTTTGGAATGCAAGGGGTCGCCCAGAAGGTCATGGCGCTTATCGCTGCGGCTGTTGTTTTGGTTGTCATCGTCAATATCCTTGCCGATAACCCAGTCGAACAGATCCTGCAGTTGGCTTTTGTCTACTCCCATATGCTGCGCCAGCTTGGCCTCGCCACCGGCGTAACTGCTGGCCGCGGCCTTGGTCAGGGGCGACAAACCGCCTTTGGAAGCAAAATTGCCGTAGAAAGTGCGCTGCTTTTGGTTATAGAGGGCCTCGGCCACCCCACCTTTGGTGACATCGTCGCCATCACCACCGGCGTTGCAAGCCGCCTGAGAGCTCCAGAAGGAGCAGGCCGAGGTATTGATATTGCCATTGTCGGCAATGGCCGGATTGCCGTTTTTGTCTACCACATCCCCTGTGCCTGTCACCCTGAATTTCTTGATATTGCCACGCCAACGGGGGCCCTTGTTGGGCAGGAACATGGAATAGTACACAGAGTCAAAGGTCTGCACCTTGTTAAAGTTGTTGCTGGCCACTGAGGGCGAGGTGAAACTGGCATTCTTCTCCAGAATTTGATTGACCACCAACTGGATTGCCGACTGCAGCTTGCTGGCATTTTGGGCATCAAAGTAACGGCCGCCGCCTTTTTCAGCAGTCTTTCTCAGCAAGGCTTCCGCCCTGGCCGCCCCCTCACTGAAACCTATGGTAAAAGTATTGACCGTCTGTTTGCCGGCCATATTGGGGTTGACATCATTGCTGGCCATCCAACTGCTCAGGGCACTGAGATAACTGTTGCCATTACGGCTCACATAGGCATCCTTGCCCCCGGTCATCCCCTGCACCAAGCCGTCAGCGGCGCTATCCAGCGTCGGCTCACCGTCTGTGATATAGATTACATAGGCTTGGTTCTGACATTTTTTAAACGGTGAATCATAGATGCCATTCTTGATAATGCTCGGATCCGCTTGGGGCGTATTTTCCGTAAGGTAGGTGCGGGTGACTATGGGGCGGCCCCAACGATCAGTGACAACCCGCCCCCAATAGTCCCTCTTGTAGAAAGTGTAATCGCTGTCATCGTCTCCAAAATACACCCCTTGACCACTAAAGTAACGATAGGCCTCGTAGAGGGTTTCACACAAGGGTGTATTCTGGGCGTAAGCGATTTCCTTGACACTCTCGATAAGTGCTATCTTACTGGCAGCACTCTGCTGTTTTATCCCGGAGATGATCCGCCCGCCGTCACGCACTCCTTCCCTGTCATGGTTGAGGTTGAATATGGCCAGTCCCAAATCCACCCCGGGAGTCGTCACAATCACGTTCTGAATCGCTTCCTGGGCGAGTTGCAGGCGAGTCTTGGTGACCTTTTTCTTGTCGCTGTGGTACCAGCGTAGATAATCTTCTGTGTAGAGGGTCACCACACGACCTGTGCCAAAACCTGTGCGCTCGGCCGCGTCCTTAGCCGCCTTCTTCTGCGCCTCGGTCGAGCCATTGCTGACCTGGGTGTAGCTGATCACCTGATTGCGGTTACCGGCACTATCCAGCGGCAAACCATCGGGTATCCCTTCGGCATTGCCATAACGCTCATCCTGAATATCCTCGAAACAATCTATCAGGGTAACATTGGCACCATTGTTTTCGGGCAACTCTTTCCAGGTGCCATTTTGTCCGGAGAAACTGTATTCACGGACAAAACCGGTATAAATCCCATACTTGTTCAGATACTCCCAGGACGTTTGGCAGCCGTTATTGCTGCGCAAAAAACGCCAGGTCTTATCCTGCTTGCCCGGAACCGGCATATTGTCTGAATCAGGAGCACCTTTGGTGAAGTAAATAAATTCTTTCTTGGGCTCAAGAGCGCCACCACCTGCGCCGGGAGAATAACTCTCATCCACATCGTATACATAATTACCCATACTGGCTGAGTTATCGAAAATGATCAGCATTTGCGGCCGGGCACCGCTACGCGATGAGGACTCATAAACATAGAGTTCAGTGTCATCGGCCAATAATGGACTGGCCAATATAAAACTGCCAATACAGGAGAGCAACAAGGCCAGGAATCGCCTGCTGATTTGCCGCCAACAAGGGCCGATACATCCGTGATTTGTCATGGTAGTTACGTCGTGTTTTACCGGTGTTTATTCCACTGTTTTGATAGAGATAAACAAAACACCGGACTGTAAAATAAGGCTTTTATCTCTTCGAGCCTCTATTTACCACGGCAGGAACACCCAAACAACAAATTAATCAAATTATTTACATTAATATCAAAATGTGTCGATTTGGCCTCAGGTTAATCAAACAGATTTGACCTTAGCCAAATATCTGACTCGACTTCAACATTTAACCGAACACCCGCACAATATCAGCCAGTTCATTTTAGAAGATCCGGTATTCACTACTATTATGGTGTTTTTAAAATGACCTTTATTCAAAACAGGAGTGGCACACCTCTTGGCTGCGCCGAATCAAATGTAAAATATATGTATCAAAACCTCAATTATAATTAACATGGCATTTGCTGATATCCTAAAAACTCGGAATAAGGCACCGAAGAAGAAAGTTATCAATAGGAGAGACTTGGCCACGAAAGAAACCTCTTGTTCGGGCATTTACCTATTTGATGCAAACAGAGCGATGAAGCCAACCCTGGGTTTCTCAGTCCAGATTTTTGCCGGCCTGGTCGATTTTTCTTCCTGTGGCAGAGTAAAATTCCTCATTCCTTGATACGCACTCAAACACTTCGCGTATGTAATGGTGCTGCCCACGATTGCCAATCCGCTCCAGCACCATTCCCGGCATCTGTCGCTGATAGAGTTCCGCCTTGGACGGATCCCAGGAGACCCGGATGATCTCATGCGACGTTCTTGTTGTTTCCACCAGGCACTTATAATCCTGTCGCGTTTGCCCCTCGCTCGCCATCAGGGGGAAACATACGCTCAAAGACAAGCTAAGGATCACCTTGTTCACTGTACACCTCTGCGCTTCAATCGGCCTGGAAGTAATAGAGTTTGTGAGTCGCCGGGCCTTCACCGACACACTGTTCGTCCCCAGCAGGGCAGCCCTTGTCATCAACCAGCTTGTCCATGAGTGCTGCGGCATTCCCAATACCAATCAGATAGAGATAGCTGTCCCCGGCGGTTCCGTCGGCATTGGTGCCTGGCTGCACCACCAACTGCGGGGTGTCGGGGAGACTTTCCCCCGTCTCCAGATAAGTCTGGGTATAGCTGCGCGCCCCCTTATGCAGATCAAAGCCATAGAGATACCCCTTGCCCGAGACCAAACATTGCTCCGCAGAGGCTTTACTGCCCGGGACATAGGAAGTGAAAAACACCCGCCCTTTGATAATACTGGCATCGGACAGACTCTTTTCACCACTGCGGGTAAAGTCATAATACCAGCCGAGTTTGCGGCCAAAATCGATATGTTCCTGAGCGGAATTCGGCGCCTTGGTCGTCACATCGTAGAGTTCGGCCAAGGTCAGTGGTTGTGGGGGATCTATTTCATTGAAATTTTGGCTGGCAGTGTTTCTGTCCTGCAACACAAAAAACATATCCGAACGACTGGTATCCAAAGGCGATGGCCTGAGTCCAGAGCCCACCACTACGGCATCATAGGGGATCTCCATGGATGAATTGACTGTCTTTGACTCGCCGTTGGTCGTGACCCGGTTCTCGGTCTGATTACTTAACATGGTTTGCGCCACTACAGGCGCGGCAAAGAAGCGCCTGTCCGTACTCTCAGTGCTGCCGCCAAGCGAAGCAAACTTGAAGGCGCTCCAATTATTACGGTCGGCATCGGGCAGGTCCAGACGCCAGATATTGGCTCCGGTGTCTGTAGCATAGATGCGGTCGCTGACACCATCACTATTGTCATCAAGCACGGCCACCGTATTGGGGATACTGTCTCTGAGTTCAGGCATTTCGGTATCACCGCCGGGGCCGAACCTGTGCAGCAACTTACCGGTTTCAGCATCCAGGATAAATACCCCGCGCCCCTGGCTGTCGGCGCTGCCCACCCTCAGAGTATCCTTGGCCGGAGAGTACCCTGCCCCAAAGATGAGTACCGGCTTATCCCCATAACCAGGAATACTGGTCACCACAGGTTTGGCCCAGCTTTGCCCCAACTCGCTCATCCCTGCCGTATCGGCATTAACATGCCACATCAGCTTGGGATTATCCGGGTTGGTAACATCCAGAGCATAGTAACCACGGCCGCCGCGCCGCAGCCCCATAAACACCCAGGCTTTCTCAAGCCTGTTGCCCACACGTTTGGTAAAGGCCACAGGTGAACCATCGAAACCATAAACCGAATGCACGCCCGACGGTGCATTGGCTTTAAGTTCAGCCAGATTGGGGAGAAATTCCCAGGGCATAAAGGCCCAACTCTCACTGACCGAAGCCCCCTTGTCCTGAAACATATGCAGCATGCCATGATTGCTGCCCACCAGGATACGGATATCCGGGTCGGTTGCGGACGAACCAAAATCTATCGCCAGAGGCTTGGAATGCAGGGGGTCACCCAAAAGATCGCGACGCTTATCGCTGCGATTGCCGTTGCGGTTGTCGTCATCGACATCCTCGCCGCGTGCCCAATCAAACAGCCCCTGCAACTGGCTGCTGTCTACCCCCATATGCTGCGCCAGCTTGGCTTCACCTCCGGCATAACCGCTGGCGGCATCTAAGGTCAGCGGTGACAAGTCGCCCCCGGCGGCAAAATTGCCATAAAAAGTGCGCTGCTTTTGGTTATAGAGGGCTTCGGCCACCCCACCCTTGGTCACATCATCGCCGTCGCCTCCTTGACTGCAAGCCCCGCTGGAACTCCAAAAAGAACAGCTCTTGGCACTGATATTGCCATTCTCGGCAATGGCCGGCTCACCTTTGCTGTCGACCACTTTGCCTTTATCCGTCACTTGGAACTTCTTGATATTGCCACGCCAGCGAGGTCCCTTGTTGGGCAAAAACATCGAGTAATACACTGAATCCAAGGTTTGTAGCTTGTTGAAATTATTGCTGGCCACCGAAGGCGAGGTGAAGCTGGCGTTCTTCTCCAGAATTTGATTAACCACAGATTGAATTGCCGACTGCAACTTGCTGGCATCCTGGGCATCGAAGTAGCGGCCGCCCCCCTTTTCGGCGGTTTTTCTCAGTAAGGCTTCGGCCTTGGCCGCCCCCTCGCTGAAGCCTATGGTAAAAGTGGTCACTGTCTGTTTGCCTGCCAGATTGGAGTTAAGGTCATTCCGACTCATCCAACTGCTCAGGGCACTGAGATAACTCCGGCTTCTTTGGGTGATATAGGCATCCTCATCCCCCGTCATCTCTTGGATCAGATCATCGGCAGAGGCATCCTGAGTGGGTTCACCGTCGGTAATATAAACAACATAAACCTGGCTCTGGCATGGCTTGAACGGCGAAACATAGCTGCCACCCTTGATAATGCTCATATCCCTTTGCGGGGTATCTTTAACCAGATACTGATCGACAACCTTGCCATCGCTGTTTGTAAAAAAATAATCACTGTCTTTATCGGCGAAGTGCACTCCCTTGCCGCTAAAATAGCGAAAAGCCTCATAAAAGGTCTCACACAGTGGCGTGGCCTGGGCGTAGGAAATATCATTAATCCTGTTAATGAGCTCTATCTTGCTGGCAGCGGTCATGGACTTGATCCCCGAGATGATCCGTCCACCATCACGCTCCCCTTCCAGCTTGAAGTTCAAGTTGAAGATTGCCAGCCCCAAATCAACCCCAGGAGTGGTCACTATCACATTTTGAATCGCGTCCTTGGCGACCTGCAACCGGGTCTTGGTTACTTTCTTTTTGTCGCTGTGATACCAGCGCAGATAATCTTCCGTGTAGAAAGTAACCGGCCGACCCGTGCCGAAACCGGTTCGCTCTGCGGCTTCCTTGGCGGCTTTTTTCTGCTCAGCGCTGGAGCCGTCATTCACCTCTGTGTAACCAACCACTTCTTTACGATTGCCGGTGCCATCGAGCGGCAAGCCATCTACAATTCCTGAGGCGTTACCATAGCGTTCATCCTGAATATCTTCGAAACAATCAATCAAGGTAAGATTGGCACCGGCATTCTCAGGTAATTCTTTCCAGGTACCATTCTGCCCCGAGAAGCTATATTCCCGAATAAACCCGGTATAAGTTCCATACTTATTTAAATACTCCCAGGAAGTTTGACAACCGTTATTCTCCCTCTTGAACCGCCGGCTTCCTTTCTGTTCATCCAACACAGGAATATTAACTGAATCTGGAGTGCCCTTGGTAAAATACAGGAACCCGCTTTCGGTATTTTGACTGCCGGAGCCCTCTACTCCCGAGTAACTTTCATCGACATCATAGACGTACTCTTCCATGCTGCGGGAGTTATCAAAAATGATCAGGATTTGCGGCCTATCGCCGGTTCGCGAGGAGGATTCGTAAACATAAAGCTCAGTATCATCGGCTGGTACAGGCCGCGCCATCATAAAGAAAATAGCCAGCAGAATTAAATTACGAGCTTGCTTTCCGCCATAACAATAACGTGAAAACTTTATATCCCTGTAAATATTCATTGTGTTTCACCATATTTATACAGGCACCAATACAGTATTCCATGAATAAACAGAACACCAAACCAAATAACAACACCAATATAAACAACTCAGTTAGCACATATAAAAACAGGCGCACAAGCGCCAAAGGAAATAATTTAATATGACTTATGAATATGATGACCAAGTCTCATTAAAACCAAAGTAAAATGACTCCTGACAAATATCTGACTCGGCAAAAATTTACAACTACACATCTTACAACTCATTTTATTAAAAACTGTTGCAGGCAAGGAACAGTTTGAGAGAACAGATTCAGACATTCGCCATCGGTCACATTTTCACACTGGAATTTGCGCTTTTTTACACTCATTTACCAGCTTTATGCTTGAGGCTCCCGTAAAATAGGCAACCTTCAGATCCTAGCGGATCTCTACCGGCATCAGATGGGACACAATGAAAAAACCTTATATCGGACTCCTGGTCCTTGGCCTTTGTGTGGCCGCCTATCTCCTCTTGACTCCGACGGCAGATAAAGCCGGCAACAAACCTGGCTCAGGCATGGGGATGGGCAAAGCCGCCGTTCCCGTAATTACCGCCACAGTCACAGAGCAATCCCTGGCGCAATCCCTGACTCTGATAGGCAAGCTGGAAGCAGAACGCTCGGTCACTATAGCGCCTCAAGTCGCCGGCAAGATAGACGCTATCGCAGTGCGCTCCAACCAGGAGGTGAAGGCGGGGGAACTCTTGCTGGTTTTGGAAGAGTCCAAGGCCAAGGCGGCGGTAATGGAAGCTGAATCTTATCTGGCCGATGAGCGGCGTAAGTTGGGCGAGTATGAAAAACTGATCGGCCGCAACGCCATTACCCAGACAGAAATTGATGCCCAACGCGCCAGCGTCAGTATCGCCGAAGCCAGGCTGGCCTCGGCCAGGGCCGAACTTTCCTACCATCATCTGCGGGCTCCCTTTTCCGGTACAGTGGGCCTGGTGGATTTCAGCAAGGGTAAACTGGTGAGCCAAGGAACCGAACTCTTGAGTCTCGATGATCTGAGCTTGTTGCGGCTCGATCTGCAGGTGCCCGAATCTTATCTGTCGCAACTGAGTGTCGGCATGCAGGTACAAGGCAGCAGCAGTGCCTGGAACGGCCAACTGTTTCAGGGCGAGGTGGTTGCCATAGATCCCAGAGTCAACCCGGATACTCTCAATGTCAGGGTGCGGGTAGAATTCAAAAATAAAAACAAATACTTGAGACCTGGCATGATGTTATCGGCCACCCTGACCTTCCCACCAATTCATCAGGCGGTAGTACCTGTACAGGCGTTGGAGTATTCAGGCACCAAGCGTTATGTCTATCGCATAGATGAAAACAGCATAGCCCACCGCACCGAAGTGCATTTGGGCGCCCGGGTCGACAATCTGGTGCTTATCACAGATGGCGTCAGCCTGGGGGATCGCATTGTGGTGCAGGGGCTGGTGAATATTCGTGATGGCGCCAGCGTCAAGCCCTTGACCGCCGAAGCAGTACAGCAGACCGGGGAGCTTCACTGATGTTGTTATCCGATGTCTCGGTCAAACGGCCGATCAGCGCCATAGTGCTGAGCCTGCTTTTGTGTGTCTTTGGTCTGGTGTCTTTCAGCAAGCTGTCGGTGCGGGAAATGCCGGATGTGGAGAGCCCGGTCGTCACTGTGATGACCACCTATGAAGGGGCCAGCGCCTCTATCATGGAGAGTCAGGTCACCAAAAACCTTGAGGATGAGCTGACAGGCATCAGCGGTATCGATGAAATCACCTCGGTGAGCCGCAACGGCATGTCGCGGATCACTGTGACCTTCAAATTGGGCTGGAACCTCACCGAAGGGGTGAGCGATGTCCGTGATGCCGTGGCCCGGGCGCAGCGCAGGCTGCCGGAAGAAGCCAACGACCCGATAGTCTCCAAAGACAACGGCTCGGGCGAGCCCTCCATCTATGTCAACTTGAGCTCCAGCGAGATGGATCGTACCCAGCTCACTGACTATTCCCGCCGGGTACTGGAAGATAAGTTCAACCTGATCACAGGGGTCAGCTCGGTGGATATCTCAGGTGGCCTCTACAAGGTGATGTATGTGCGCCTCAAGCCTGAGCAGATGGCCGGTCGCAATGTCACTGTGCAGGATATCCTTGCAGCCCTGAAGGCGGAGAATATGGAATCCCCCGGCGGTGAGCTGCGTAACGACACCACAGTGATGACAGTGCGCACCGCCCGCCTCTATCTGAGCCCTGAGCAATTCGACTATCTGCAGGTCAGCAGCGCAAATGGCTCGCCGGTTTATCTCAAGGATGTAGCCGAGGTGTTTGTCGGCGCCGAGAATGAGAACTCCACCTTCAAGAGCAACGGCATAGTCAACCTCAGCCTGGGGATAGTGCCGCAATCGGATGCCAACCCGCTGGATGTCGCCAAAGATGTCTACAAGCAGGTGGACGCGCTGCAAAAGTTTCTGCCGGCCGGTACCCAGCTATATGTGGACTACGACTCGACCGTGTTTATCGATCAGGCCATAGACGAGGTGTATTACACCCTCTATATCACGGCGGCGCTGGTACTGCTGGTGCTGTATATTTTCATCGGCCAGCTGCGGGCAACGCTTATTCCTGCTGTGACTGTGCCGGTATCGCTGATCTCGGCCTTTATGGCCGCCTACTTCTTGGGCTTTTCCATCAACCTGCTGACCCTGATGGCACTGATCCTGGCCATAGGCCTGGTGGTGGATGACGCCATTGTGGTGGTAGAGAATATCTTTCACCACATAGAGCGCGGGGAAGACCCGCTGCTGGCCGCCTACAAGGGCACCCGCGAAGTGGGCTTTGCCGTTATTGCCACCACGGCGGTATTGGTGATGGTATTTCTGCCCATCTCCTTTATGGAAGGCATGGTCGGCTTGCTGTTCACCGAGTTTTCCGTGCTGCTGGCGGTGTCTGTACTGTTCTCATCCCTGGTCGCGCTGACACTGACACCTGTGCTCAGCAGCCAGTTGCTCAAGGCCAATGTCAAACCCAACGCCTTCAACCGCGCCTTGAATCGCTTCTTTGCGGCGCTCGAGCTTAAGTATCGCGCCATGGTGGCCATTGCCATACGTCACAAGGTTGCGGCACCCTTGGTTATCCTCGCCTGTATCGGCGGCAGCGCCTTGCTGGTAAACCATATTCCCGCACAGCTGGCACCGCAGGAAGACCGCGGGGTGATCTTCGCCTTTATCAAGGGCGCCGAAGGCACCAGCTACAACCGCATGACAGCCAACATGGACATAGTACAGGACAGGCTGATGCCGCTGCTGGGCCAGGGCGTGCTCAAGTCCTTCAGTGTGCAGGCGCCGGCCTTTGGTGGCCGCGCCGGTGATCAGACAGGTTTTGTGATCATGCAGCTCGAGGATTGGGAGGACAGGAATATCAACGCCGATCAGGCGCTGGTGATGATAGCCCAGGTATTGAAAGATATTCCCGATGTGATGGTGCGGCCCATGTTACCCGGCTTCCGTGGCCGCTCCAGTGAGCCGGTGCAGTTTGTTATCGGCGGATCCGACTATAAAGAGCTGTTCAAATGGGCACAGCTGCTGCAACAGGAGGCCAACAGCAGTGGCCTGATGCGCGGCGCCGATCTGGATTATGCCGAAACCACCCCTGAGCTTCTGGTCACGGTTGACAGACAAAGGGCGGCAGAGCTTGGTGTCAGTGTTGCCGATGTTTCGGAAACCCTGGAAGTGATGCTCGGCGGCCGCAAACAAACCACCTATGTGGACAGGGGTGAAGAGTATGATGTCTATGTGCGCGGGGATGAAAAACAGTTCAGCAGCATGAGCGACCTCAGCCAGATCTATATGCGGACCACCAAGGGCGAGCTGGTTACCCTCGACAGCCTGGCGCATATCGAAGAAGTGGCCTCGCCGCAGCGACTGAGCCATACCAATAAGCAAAAATCCATCACCATCAAGGCTAACCTCATGGATGGCGCCACTCTGGGGGAAGCACTGGATTTCCTCGACGCCAAAGCGATTGAATCCCTGCCCGGTGATATCAGTATCAGCTACACTGGTGAGTCGAAAGACTTCAAGGAAAACCAGAGCAGCATGCTGCTGGTATTCGGTTTGGCCCTCTTGGTGGTTTATCTGGTGCTGGCGGCTCAGTTCGAAAGCTTTATCAACCCACTGGTGGTGATGTTGACCGTCCCCATGGGGGTATTCGGCGGCTTCCTTGGCCTATGGCTGACACAACAAGGGCTCAACCTCTACAGCCAGATAGGGATGATCATGTTGATAGGCATGGTGACCAAGAACGGTATTCTGATAGTCGAATTTGCCAACCAACTGCGAGACAAGGGGCTGGCCTTCGAACAGGCGGTTATCGATGCCTCGGCGCGGCGTTTGCGGCCTATCCTGATGACCTCCTTCACCGCGATTGTCGGCGCGATTCCGCTGATCTTCTCCACCGGTGCCGGCTCTGAGAGCCGTATTGCCGTGGGAACCGTAGTGTTCTTCGGTATGGCGTTTGCGACCTTTGTCACCCTGTTGGTGATCCCGGCCATGTATCGACTCTTGTCCTATAACACCAAGTCGCCCGGCCATGTCAAAGACAGGCTCAATGCCGCTATCGCCCGGCAGCAGGCGCAGATAAACATAGGCTCAGGTTCAGATTGATTCTGCCGGGCTCAATAAAACACGGGATGCCAAGCGGCATCCCGTGTTTTATTGAGGAGTCAAAGAAAGGCTACTCCTTGAGCAGCATCTCAAAGCCACCCCAGATCATCCTCTTGCCATCGAACGGCATATCGCCGAGAGTCTCGGGAACGGAAGGATCTGTCATGATAAACTGCATACCTTTATCACGCGTGGCCTTGTCCGGCCAAACGATCCAGGAAACCACCACAGTCTCATCGTCCTGGCGCTTTATCGCCATAGGCATGGAAGTAAGCTTACCTTCCGGGACATCATCCCCCCAGCATTCTACCAGCTCCAAAGCCCCCTGAGACTTGAACAGACCCGCCGCCCGGCGTGCATGCTCAAGATACTGCTGTTTCTTGGCGCTGGGAACCGGAGCGACCATCACATCGATATAACTCATTCTCGCCTCCTTTGCTATGTTATCCCTGAACTTGCATCTTCCCTTGCAAGTGTAGGAGGCGAAACGGCATTTTGCCGTCTGATCCAATGGTTATCTGTCAGCCTGTCAGTATTCACAACGGCAGGCCTGGTTCAACGCTTTACTTTATTTAGCCCAGGTTTGGCAAGGACTGACAGCGCTCAAGCCAAGAGCATTTGAAGCTTCAGGCATCAGATACTCAGATACTCAGATACTTTGATGCTCTACTCTGGAGGCGCTCAACAGGTTGTCATGCACGGGACAACGATGGCAGACAGTATCGAGAAACTGCTGCTTTTGTTCTGCAGTCATGTCGGCGTCAATATCGGCATCCAGGGTAATACGGCGAAACCCGACAGGATCCTCGCTGGCTTTCCCCAGCAAACCGTCGGAATTCATCTCGCCACGCACCTTGATGTTCATCCCCCTGAGATCGATTTTCTGCTCTCTGGCCACCATTCTGGCAATGGCAGAAATACAGCCCCCCAGAGAAAACAGGAAGGTCTCAAGCGGATTGGCTCCTTCGTTACCGGCCGTCGGTTGGTCAATGACCAAGGTATGCTCACGCACCTGCGCTGTCACTTTCCAGCCTTTACCCATTTTGGTTTCAAGTTCAATAATCTTTTCTGGCATGGTACACCTCTATCCATTAGAAAAATTTCATTGAGAATAATCTAATGATATATAGAATGCAAACCACCACAATAATAAACGCCAACTGGTTCACAATCGAAAACCCGGGCTTAGCGGCACTCGCTATGAGGGGATGCAATTTAAGCAAAAACACACACCCTTTGCGGAAGGTGTGGCCCGGGTATTTGCTGATTTCAGAGGCCTGTGATTCGACTCAGGGCACAGATGGGACTTGCTCGCATCTTCCCTAAGACTCAGGTACTATTTTTAACCTTTCCAAACCAGGCGACTCAATCAAAGGATGAGAATGAGATCTGGAATAATAGCTGTATTAACTTGTTTTATTTACATGTTTTCTTCAACACTGGCTTGGGCCGAAGCAGAGACAAAAGTCTTACTCGCCGCCGAAGACAGCTGGCCACCTTTTGCCGACAGAACCGGGCAAGGCTTATCCCACCAACTGATAACCGCCGCTTTCTCTATTGAGCATATTCAAGTGGAAAGCTTGGTAGTGCCCTATTCCAGAGCCTTGATGATGGCCCGTAAGGGACAGGTGCAAGGGGTGTTCAATGTGACCCGTGAGCGCAGTACCGAGCCGGATTTTCTGTTTGGTGAAGAGCCGCTGTTTGTTGCCAATGCCTCCTTCTACTACAACAGAAATCGGCCACTGAATGCCCAAAACAAATGGCAGCTACCCAAGGGCAGCGTCGTTGGGATAATCAAGGGTTACGAATACGGCGATGAATTTGCCAAACTGAGCCAACAGTTACAGTTGGTACCGGTAGCCAGCCAGGAGCAATTACTCAACCTCTTGCTGCTTAACCGCATAGATGCAGCCATTATGTTCGACAAGGTGGCCGAAGGCTTTATCAAACGTATGGGGGTTGAAGAGGAGATCCTACCGGCATTTTCCAATCACCAGAGCCGAATATTTCTGGCATTTTCGCTGCAAAATGCCTCTTCTCCAAAGCTGGCCAAGGCACTGGATGAAGGACTGAGACAGATGAAACAAAGTGGTCAATACCAGCAGATCATCAGTAGCAGCCGCCTCTGAGCTGACCTTTGCCGACGCGAGTGCTAAACTGCCTGGCGCGACTCAATTACAGGTATTTGCATGCAACTCAGCTTCAGCCCTTGGTTTCATTTTCAATTGCAGATCTACTATGAAGATACGGACTTTTCCGGCGTGGTGTATCACCCCAATTTTCTGAAGTACTTCGAGCGCGCCCGTGAACAGGTTATAGGTGCCAACGAACTGAAACGCCTGTGGCATTCGGATGGAATAGGTTTTGCTGTCTATCGCTCCGAGCTCACCTGTCAGGAAGGGGTCGAGTTTGCCGATATCCTGGATGTCCGTACCCGCTTTGCCTTCGAAAGCAAATACCGCACAGTGTGGGAACAGGAGATCTGGCGCGAAAACGCCGCCAGGGCGGCAGTCAGTGGCCGGGTTGAAATGGTGTGCATGAATAGTCAGCGCCAGCTTTGCCCTATGCCGGCGACACTACTCGAACAGTTGGGGACACAGTTAAGGGCATAGCAGCAACAAGATTAGGCCTACAGCCAATAGTTCAGCTCACCGTCTTGGTTTGCATGCTGTGCTTGGCGTACCAGTATTCAAGCTCAGGCGCCGTCTTGGGTTTGGCGACAATATCACCCTGCAGCTGATCGGCCCCCAGGGAGATCAGCATCTGTTTCAGCGCCATAGATTCGACCCCCTCGACAGTGACCTCAAAACCCAGTGACTTGGCCATCTGGATGCTGGCACGCATAATATGCTTGGCATTGCTGTTGCTGAGCAACTCTTCATTGAACGCCTTATCTATTTTGACTTCATCTACCGGCAGATTTTTCAAATAGGCCAGCGACGAGTGCCCGGTACCAAAATCATCTATCGCCAGACGAATGTCCAGTTGCCGCAGCCGCTCCAGGATTTTTATCGCCTGCTCAAGATCGGCCATCAGGCTGCTCTCGGTGATCTCTATCGCCAGTACCTCACCCGGCAACTGATACTCCTGCAGTTGGCGTTCAATCTCCTGCAGCATGCAGCCGTTGTTGAGATCCTGCGCCGAAAGGTTAAGCGCTATCCGCACCTTGAAGCCACCGCTGCGCCACTTGCGCTGCTGCATCATCACCTGCTCCAGCGCCCACTGACTCACCAGGCCTATCATGCCGGAATACTCGGCCAGTGGAATAAACTCGGCCGGAGAAATGGTGCCGAATTTGGGATGTTCCCAACGGATGAGCGCTTCAACCTGGCGACAAAGGCCGCTGCTCACCTCTTCTTTGGCCTGATAAACCAGATACAACTGCCCTGTCTTCAACGCCTTGGGCAGGCTGTTGATGATCTCCAGCTCGCGCATTTGGATACTGTCTTCACCCGTCTGATAACCGGCAAGCAGATCACGGCTATTGCGGGCTTTTTTCAACGCCAGATCCAGGCGGCGCAACATCAGGCTGAGATCGGTATGATGGGCATGCAAATCCAGATAGCCCATCTGAATGCGGATACTCACAGGCGTACCTTCAATATCAAAAGGCACCTGTAACCTGCCCCGCAGCCGATGCAGATCTTCTTCTGTCTGTTGCTGCTCAAAGTACAGCAGAAACTCATCTTCATTCATCCGAGCCAGTAATCTGGGCGCCTGCTGCAATCCCAGCAGGCGGTCTGCCATCTGCTTGAGCAACTGATCGCCAAAGGCAAAGCCAAACAGGTCATTGACGTAACGGAAACGGTAGATGTCCAGCAGCACCATGGTGCCCTGTTGCAGCGGCATCAAGGCGGTAACGCTGCGCTTGAGCCCTACCCTATTGGCAAGACCTGTGAGTTTATCTTTCCCCACAGGTGGCGGAAGGGCCTGCAGCAACTTCTCCAGGCTATTGACCAGCTCATAGAAGGCGACCGGCACCCAAGGCAGTTCAAGTGGTGCGCGCGCTTTTATCTGATTGTCGAGTTGTTTTCCGAGCAGCTTGATAAAACGCCGCTCTTTTTGACGCTGGCGGCGCCACAAAAGGAGAATAAACACTGTGATTAACGCGATAGAAAGCAACCATGGGCCTATCATCAAAGCGGTATTCTCCCGTGAACGACAAAGATGGGTTAATTCAATACTTACTCATAGCTTTGCTTGATTGAATGGTACTTGTCCAGAAACTCATCACTGCCTAGCAGTTCGGCACTGACGGGCAAGCCCCTATCGACAAACACTTCCAGACGCTGTTCAAGCTCGGCGCCGGCTCGCAACTCCCCGGCATAGAAGGCCGCCGAGCGAATGAAGTCCAGGTAAGTCACATGATCCGGCAGATAGGGCAAATCAGCCCAGCGCTCGACCACTTCCATCACATCCGGGGCAAAGTCCCAGCTCTTGAGTACCGCCCGCCCTATGGGCCCTTGCATCTTGCGCACCAAGGCTCTTAGCTGATCTATGCTGCCAAAGAGCTCCGGGTGAGCCTCGGCCTCGGTCAGTACCGGCAAGGCACCGATATTATGCACCAGCCCCGCCAGGGTCAAAGTATCATAATTCAGACCGCTACCCGGATGGGTCTTGTTATAGATAAGCAGCATGGCGCCGGCCGCGGCGGTTACATCTATGGAAGTGCGCCACACCTCATCCATGACTTCCCACACCATCTCGTTGGTGGAGATGAACAACTGCTCCATGGCGATGGAGGTGGCGATGGATTTGATCTGCGCCAAGCCTATACGGGTTACGGCACTGTTGATGTTTTCCGCAGGAATACCCCGGCTGTAGAAAGCACTGTTGGCTACCTTGATCAAACGCGCCGATATGGCGGCATCCTGACCTATGATATCGGCAACTTCCCTCAGGCTTGAGTCGGGACGACTGACCACCTCCTGCACCCGCATGGCCACTTCCGGCAAGGTTGGCAGCACCAGGGTATCGTTCTTGAGTTTCCGCAACAAACCAACCAAGAGTTGATGTTCGGTAGACATGCACTCTCCAATGTAAAAAAACTGTTCAGATACTGTGACTCAGTATATCAGCAACCCCGGCAGCCGTGAGCGTAAAAAAACGCCAAGTGATATCAAGTTGCCGTAGTTGGCTACTGAAATCGACTGCCGGTCACTGTTTAATCGCCACCTTGTCCCAAATGGTACCAGAAGTCGCACCTTCCTTTGATAAGGCAAGGTTTCTTGTTGTTATGCCCGTTGTGATTGACAGCCAATGTTTGGGATATTTGCATACCCCTACTTTAATTAAGTAAAATGCCGCCCCTGCTGCCAAGTCGTGCAACCGCCGGACTGCCGTTAATTGAGAGTAAATTATGTTTAAACCAGAGCTTCTGTCTCCCGCCGGGACCCTGAAAAATATGCGTTATGCCTTTGCCTATGGTGCAGATGCCGTATATGCGGGCCAACCCAGATACAGCTTAAGGGTACGTAACAACGACTTTAAGATGGAAAACCTGGCTACGGGGATTCAGGAAGCCCATGCTCTGGGCAAGAAACTCTATGTGGTCAGCAATATCGCTCCCCATAATGCCAAGCTCAAGACCTATATCAAGGACATGGAGCCTGTGGTCGCCATGCAGCCGGATGCCCTTATCATGTCAGATCCCGGTCTCATCATGATGGTTCGTGAAGCCTTTCCCGAGCAGGTAGTGCACCTGTCGGTACAGGCCAACGCCATCAACTGGGCCTCGGTTAAATTCTGGCAGTCCCAGGGGATCAAGCGCGTGATCCTCTCCCGCGAGCTATCGCTGGATGAAATCGAAGAGATCCGCCAGCGTTGTCCGGACATAGAGCTGGAGGTGTTTGTTCACGGCGCACTGTGCATGGCCTATTCCGGCCGTTGCCTGTTGTCCGGCTATATCAATAAACGCGATCCCAACCAAGGCACCTGCACCAACGCCTGCCGCTGGAAATATGATGCTCACGAGGCCAAGGAAAATGAAACCGGCGACATAGTCGCAGTCAATCCGGTGCAGATAGAGCAGCCGACTCTGGGCCAGGGTCCAAGCAGCGATCAGATTTTCCTGCTGCAGGAAGCCAACCGTCCCGGCGAATATATGCCGGCCTTCGAAGACGAGCACGGCACCTACATAATGAACTCCAAAGATCTGCGCGCCATTCAGCACGTAGAGCGCCTGAGCCGTATCGGCGTGGATTCATTGAAGATTGAAGGCCGCACCAAGTCATTCTACTACGTGGCCCGTACGGCGCAGCTTTACCGTCAGGCCATAGATGATGCCGCAGCCGGAAAGGACTTCGACCGTAGCCTGATGAACCGCCTGGAAGGCTTGGCCCACAGAGGCTACACCGAAGGCTTCCTGCGCCGTCATGTTCACGATGAGTACCAGAACTATGAATACGGCCACTCTATCAGTGACAACCAGCAGTTTGTCGGTGAGTTTACCGGTCAGCGTAACGCCGAAGGCCTGGCCGAAATCGAAGTGAAGAACAAGTTTTTGCTGGGCGACAGCCTGGAGATGATGACGCCACAAGGCAACATCAACCTGACATTGGAAAGCCTGCAAAACCGTAAGGGTGAAGCCATTGAGGCCGGTTTAGGTTCGGGCCATACCGTCTATATGCCGGTACCGGCCGATTTGGAACTGGACTCAGCCATCTTGCTGCGTAACTTGCCGGAGGGGACGGACACCCGCAATCCCCATGTCGAAACAAAAGCCGAAACCAAAGCCGCAACAAAATAAACCAGGCTTGATTGAAAACAGAGAAAGGCTGCCTTGGCAGCCTTTTTTGTATGCTTTTTGCACACATTCACATTACCGAATACCACTGTGTTCTATATCGAATAGTCTCCTGCTACAGGGCGAGGCTTATCAGGAGATCTCGGCAGCCGGTATACGGGCATTTTCACGGCGATTGGTCGCTGTGATAAACAGCAGGCCAATCACGGGAACCAGAATGGCAGCGAATGGGATCATATCGGCACCCACTTGGCTATCGAGCACCATGCCGCCGAGAAATCCGCCGAAGGCATTGGCCAAATTAAATGCCGAGATATTGGCGGTCGCTGCAAGCTCTTGACCATCGCCACCGTGATTCATGACCCTTAGCTGCATGGCGGGCACGTTGGCAAAAGAGGCGATACCGAAGATGAAAGCCGTCACGATAAACATCAGTTTGCTCTCAACCGTCAGGCCAACCAGCAGCAGAGAAACTATCATCGCCAAGGTCCAGAACACAGATGCCTTCTGCAGATCCTTGTCAGAGGAGCGCCCACCCAAGGTATTGCCCACAATCAAGCCGACACCCACCACAACCAGGATCCAGGTCACCGCGCTTTCACCAAAACCGGTAACATGCATGGCAATGGGAGCCAGATAGCCGTAGAGGGTCATGAATCCGGACCAGGCAAAGACGGTTATCGCCAGACTGAGCAGCAACATGGGATTTTTAAAAGCCGCCAGTTGCGCCCTGACATCTTTGGCCTGACTGCTGCCTGTGGACTGGATCACTGTCAGGATGAAAAACAAGGCAACCAGACCCAATGCGGCAACGGTCAGGAAAGTGGTATGCCAACCAAATTGCAAACCAATCCAGGTTCCTCCTGGGACGCCAAGCACATTGGCCAGAGTCAGGCCGGCGAACATCTGCCCCACGGCTCGGCCGGTCATTTTTTCGGATACCAGATTGGTGGCCACCACGGCCCCTATGCCGTAAAAAGGACCTTGCACCAGGCCGCTGACAATGCGGCTTATCATCAAGACTTGATAGTCAGGGGCAAATGCCGACAACAGGTTGCCGGCAATGAACAACACCATCAAACCGGCCAGAACTTTCTTTTTGTTGAAACGTGCCAGGTAGATGGTGAGTATCGGCCCACCAAATACTATGGCCAGGGCATAAGCACTGATGAGATAGCCTGCCTGCCCTTCGGTAATTGACAATGAAGCGGCCACCTGGGGAAGTATACCGGCGATAACAAACTCGGCTGTGCCTATGGCAAATGCTGCAAGTGTCAAGATCCAGACCTGCAGCGGCATTTTTTGCTTGTTCATAATGAAATTTCCTGAGCTTTGAACGATGTCGGCTTGGCGCAGACACCGCACTATTGTTGTTGGGAATCGCTTTGGTAAAAGACGCTCAGTTGAGCAGCGCCCCGCCGTCGACATCGATAACCACGCCCGTCATATAGGGGTTTTGCAGCAATAACAGGTAGGCCATGGCGATATCAGCAGTCTGGCCAATCCTACTTACCGGCAAGGCCGCTTCGGCGCGCTGATACATGGTGTTTCTGGCTTCGTCTGACATGCCATGGTGCGCTTGTGTGTCAGTCAACCCGGGACTGACGGCATTGACACGAATCGGAGCCAACTCCTTGGCAAGCACTCGGGTTACGGCTTCTAAAGCGGCATTGATTGCCGTTTTCACATAAGTCGCGGCAACCACTTTGCGCGCCAACATTCCGGAAGTCAGAGTGATGGAACCACCGTGTTTGATGTATCGTGCAGCCTGTTTGGCAGCATTTATTGCGCCCCAAAACTTGGTATCGAAGGCGGCTTTGGCCTGAGCCAGCTCAACATCAACCACCCTGCCTGCCGGAGCGAAGGAACCTGCGGTAATGATCAGGTGATCGAAGGCACCTACTGATTCAAAGAAGTGATAAACAGATTGCTCATCGCTGATATCCAGCCCGGTTCTACGACTCGCAACATGAACCTGTGCCCCTTCGGCCCTCAATTGCCCTGCGAGTTCTGCGCCTATGCCGGATGTTCCGCCTATAACCACATAAATTTGGTTGTCTGTTTGCATTGTGTCTGTCTCCAATTACTAAGATGGAGCCAGTATATTTGTTGGATAAATTTTGATAATTGGTTAGCATTTGAATTAATTATTCAGCTCAACCAAATAATAAGCGGGACAAGTGGACAAATTTGCAGACATGACCTTGTTTGTCAGTATCGTCAAGAATCAGGGCCTGGCCGCCGCCGGTCGGGAATTGGGCTTGTCGCCGGCGACAGTCACCGCCAGATTGCAATCCCTTGAGGAGCGCTATGGTGTCAAGCTGCTGAATCGCAGCACTCGTCATATCTCCCTCACAGATGCCGGCGCCCTCTATCACCAGGCCAGCCTTGAAATAATCAACAGTGTCAAAGAGACGGAAAACCTGTTGCAAACCGGTACCAAAGAAGTACGGGGGCCATTGAAAATCTCGGCGCCGCGGGACATAGGCAAACAATATGTGTCGCCGATACTGACGGCCTTTACTGAGCTTTACCCGGATGTCATCCCCTACCTCTATCTGAACGACAATCTCACCAACCTGGCCGAATCCGGATTGGATATAGTGATACGTTATGGTGAACTGGCCGACAGCAATCTGATTTCCCGCAAGCTGGCTTCCAGCAGAAGGGTTTTGTGCGCCTCGCCCGACTATCTGGCCAAAAAAGGCACACCCATTACGCCGCAGGATTTGGTCGGCCATGATTGCCTGGCCATGATCCGCAGTAATGAAGAGCTGAAAACCTGGCATTTTCAGGATGATGAAGGCTACAAGGCCATCACAGTTGTGCCCAAACGCTTCTCGGACGATGGTGAAGTGATCCGCCAGTGGGCGCTGCAAGGTGCCGGCATTGCCCTGAAATCAATTCTCGATGTACAGAAAGACATCAAGCAGCAACGTCTGGTTACTGTGCTGAATGGCTATATGAAAAACTTCAGCGCTTCCTCCTCGGCAACTGGGGCTGATTTGAATGTTATTTACTTGAGTCGACAATACCAACCCAAGCGCATTCGCCTGTTTGTGGATTTTTTGATTGAAAGATTTCGCACCCAAACCCAAGAAAGTTCGCTGTCGAATTGAGACTTCAGGCAGGCAAAGCCTCAAACCTATCTTTGCGGTGCCGCCCGGCTCACACTAATAGTGTTGCTCACAGGCACAGGCCCTGTGATAAAATCTGTGCTATGACTTAGTTTGGGCTGCACTTGCTACTGTTTTGTGCGCCAAGCGTTGACCGAAAACCTGCAAGACAGGATAAGTAATTCCGAGGTAATACAAGGCAATGGCCTTAATCATTGATGACAGCTGCATTAACTGTGACATGTGTGAGCCCGAGTGTCCCAACCAAGCCATCACTATGGGTGAAGAGATCTATGAAATAGATCCGACGCGCTGCACCGAATGTGTTGGCCACTATGACAATCCAACCTGTGTTTCTGTCTGCCCTATAGACTGTATCGACAAGGATCCCGAACATCAGGAAACCCAAGACGAATTGCTGGTAAAATACGCTCAACTGACCGGCAAGCTATAAGGATAAAATGATGAAAACATTACTGCTTCTTGCTGCATTACTCAGTCTTGGCGCCTGTGCCGAGCTCAAGGAAACCGGCCGTACCATAGGCCATACCACCAGAGACGTGACCAAGGAGATAGGCCACACCACCCGGGATGTGACCCGTGAAATCGGCCACGCCTCCCGTGATGCCGCCAAATCGGTCAAGGAAGAATTGAAAGACTGAGCACGCCAGCCAACCGGGCAAAGCTCAGCCTGGTTGGCAAGCGCATTCAAACATCAGAGTTATCAGGCGGCATTGGCCCGCATACCGTGAGGCACGGGCAAGCCGGCTTCATTCACATTGACGAAGACCATCTTGTCAATGCTGACAATAGGCGCCAAATTCAGTTTATTGCGCACTTCGCAGCGAATGGTGATGGAAGTATGCCCCAGGCTGATAAGCTCAAGGCCAAATTCAATCACATCCCCAAGCTTGGCCGGGGTCATAAAGTTGATTTCCGAGATAAGCTTGGTCACATGGCTGACACTCTTCATCTGGCATGCGGCGAAGATGGCCGCTTCCTCATCGATCCAGCTCATCAACTGTCCACCGAACAAGGCTCCCGCCGGGTTGAGATGTTCGTGTTTAACCAAACGCCGACTGTAGTATTTCATGTTTGCGTCCTCGCATTCGCCTGTGATTGGAATTCTCACTTGAACTAAAGCAAATTGGACGCCAAACATTCAATCAATATAATTCAATAAGTTACACCACACTTGTGTTCATAAATGCCATTGCGATGCACCAGGATCACTCCTGCTGCACCGTAATGGACCGTGCTCAAACCTGGCTGAGCACCCGCTTGAAGGCCTGTAGAGTCTTATCGATATCGGCAGCGCTGATATCTTTGTGAGTCACCAGGCGTAGTTGCCGAGCGCCGCTGATACGTACTCCTTCCTGCAACAAGCCTTTGACCAGAGCTTCAATATCCACTGCATCGGCCAAAGTGGCAAACACCATATTGGTTTGTACCTGGCTCATATCCAGTGCCAGCTCATCCAACTGACTCAAACCTTCGGCCAAAACCTTGGCATTGGCGTGATCTTCCGCCAAACGCGCCACCTGCTCAGTCAAGGCCAACTCAGCTGCAGCAGCCAGGATCCCGGCCTGGCGCATCCCGCCACCCAGCATCTTCCGCCAGCGACGCGCCTTATGAATAAGCCGCTCATCCCCGAGTAATAAAGAGCCAACCGGCGCCACCAACCCCTTGGAGAGACAGATGGATACCGAGTCGAAATATTGGGTTATATCGGCTATCTCCAGTCCTTGCGCCACGGCGGCATTGGCCACCCGGGCACCATCGAGATGGATTTTCAAACCGTGATTGAAGGCCAGCTGCTGCGCCCTGGCCAGATATTCCTGCGGCAATATCTTTCCACCTATGGTGTTTTCCAGGCTTAATAGACGAGTGCGGGCAAAGTGAAAATCATCGGGTTTGATGGCAGCACGAATATCTTCGAGCGCTATGCTACCGTCGGCCTGATTATTCAGTGGTTGAGGCTGAATACTGCCTAACACGGCCGCGCCACCGCCTTCAAACTTGTAATTGTGGGCTTGTTGGCCACACAGGTATTCATCGCCCCGCTCGCAGTGGGACATGAGTGCCAACAGGTTGGCCTGAGTGCCCGAGCTGGTAAACAAGGCACTGTCAAAGCCGAACATCTCGGCGGCCATGGCTTCCAGGCGGTTAACCGTCGGGTCATCTCCGTAGACGTCATCGCCTACCTGCGCGGCCGCCATGGCCTGGCGCATTGCGGCAGTAGGTTGGGTCACGGTATCGCTTCTGAAATCTATCATCTCTCCCCCATATCACATCCAGTTGCCCCGCATTAAGATACATGGGGCCAAAACACTCTAGCGCCGCTCGGCTTGACTGTACAGCACCAGGAGAGCAAAGCTAAATAACTGGACTTTTTACCAAATTGACACCCCCAAACAGCCCAAACAAAACGAGAGAAAGACAAGTGTACACATTAATCAGTAATCCTCATACCAGATAAAAAATAAAACCATTTAAAATCATAAAAATACACAAACAATAAACAACAAACAATAATCAACCATAAATAAAACTAATCCAAAAATTTAAATAAAATCACTGTTAAACTGCGGTATTTTCCGGCAGAATTCTGATCCTTTGTTATTTTGATGCGAATATTATGCAAGAAGCTCAGTTTATCGCCATACTTTGGCTGATTGGTGTACTGGCCGAAGCAATGACCGGCGCATTGGCGGCGGGTAAAAAACAGATGGATCTCTTTGGCGTGGTAATTGTGGGGTGCGCTACCGCCATAGGCGGCGGCACGCTCAGAGACATGCTATTGGGTAACTACCCGCTGATCTGGGTAGAAAACTGGCATTATCTGGTGGCTATCGGCTTTGCTTCACTGTTGACTGTGATAATTGCCCCTGTAATGCGTTACCTGTCAAAGCTGTTTCTGGCAATCGATGCCCTTGGCCTGGCTGTGTTTTCCATTGTCGGAGCCCAAAAGACCCTGCTGCTGGGTTTCAGTCCCGTAGTGGCTGTGGTAATGGGGGTGGTTACCGGGGTTTTCGGCGGTATTATTCGCGACATTCTCTGTAATCAGATGCCGCTGATCTTTCGCAAGGAGCTGTACGCAGTGATCTCCATCATCACTGCCGGGCTCTATGTATTTTTGTCGCAGTGGCAACTGGCCGAATGGATCAATCTCAGCCTGTGTCTCACTCTGGGTTTCAGTTTGCGGATGCTGGCCATCAAGTATCACTGGGCCATGCCAACCTTCGACTACCAAACCGGCTCAGATCCACATCTGGACTAAGTGAGCAGGTAGCCCTCTAAAACTGAAAACGCCTGCACACAAGCCGGCGTTTTTACATTCAGCCCTTGCTGATTTCGCTCAAGGCCTTGAGCGCCGCGTCATAATCAGGATGGTGAGACACATCTGCCACCAGCTCACGGTACTTGAGCTGGCCATTGGCATCTATAATAAATATCGCTCTGGCCAGCAAGCCTCGGTTAGGGATCAATAGACCATATTTATTACCAAAATCACGCCAGACTGAGTCTGATAATACCTTGATTTTATCGACATTCTCCACCTTGCAGAAACGTTTCTGGGCAAAGGGTAAGTCCTCACTGACAGTCAACATGACCACAGAATCATCAAACTTGCTGAACTCCTTATTGAATCTCTTGGTCTGCAGGGCACAGACGCCGGTATCCAGACTGGGAACCGCACTGATAAGTACTGTCTTACCCTTGAAGTCACTTAAAGTCACTGGGGCAAACTTGTCATCCACCACCTTAAACCCTGGTGCAAGCTGGTTAAGCTCGGGCAACTTACCCATCAAGGTGACACTCTGGCCGCCCATTTTGACTTCGGCTGCCACTTTCCCTTCTGCCGCCATAGCCGAGGCGCTCGCCAAGGCCAATACACACACGGCGCTCCACTTTGTCAGTTTCAACATAGTTTTCTCCCTCAATCCCGGTTCAAATTCATCCTGGCTAATATAACGCATTGTCAGAATACAGGTAAAAAAAGACCGGCATCTGCCGGTCTTTGTCCAAAGCTGAACTTACTTGGAAGGCAGCTCTTTGACATGCAGATCCATCTGAGGATATGGAATGCCAATGCCGTTTTCGTCCAGAGACTGTTTAATCTGCTCCATCAGTTCGAAGTAGACCCCCCAGTAATCAGCGGACTTCACCCAAGGGCGAACCACATAGTTAACCGAAGAGTCAGCCAGTGTGTGCAGACCCACAGTATAGCCAGGCTCTTTCAGTACTTTCTCGTGGTTATCGAGAATGCTTGTCAGTATTTGCTTGGTATGACGGATATCGGCATCGTAAGAAACCCCAATCACCAGATCGATACGGCGCTTGTCCATAGCAGAGTAGTTGGTGATGCTACCATTCATGATAGTGGAGTTGGGCACTATGATGACCTTGTTGTCCGGCGTTTTCAGGCGGGTAGAGAAGATGGTGATTTCATCTACAGTACCGGCAACACCTGCGGCTTCAACATAGTCACCCACACGACAAGGGCGGAACAGTACCATCAAGACACCGGCGGCAAAGTTGGACAGTGAGCCCTGCAGCGCCAAGCCCACGGCCAAACCGGCGGCACCGAGAACTGCAACCAGAGAAGCAGTCTGAATGCCTAGCTGCCCCAAGGTAGCGATAACGGTAAATACAAACACCACGGCCCAAGCCATGTTGGCGACGAAGGAAACCACTGTCTGATCTATCTTGCGCTTGCCCAACATTTTAGCCGTGACTTTCTTGGCCACATTGGACAGATACTTACCGACAAAGAAAATGACAATGGCAAGCAGTATCTTGATGCCATAGGCCGCGATTAACTCGGGCGCTTGTTTGAACAGCCCTTCGAGATTTTCCATTGAAATACTCCCTTAAAAACCTTATTTAACTTACTTTTTTAAATCGACCACAAACTCAACCCTACGGTTAAGGCTGCGACCCGAGACACTGGTATTATCGGCGGCAGGCTGCTTACTGCCATATCCGCGGGTTCTGAATTGCGCCCCCGGAAAACCATAATCTTCAATCAGTACCATTTTGGCACTTTCGGCCCTGGCTTCAGACAAAGGTTGATTTATGGCATCTGAACCGCTGATGTCGGCATGTCCTTCAATGCACAAGTTTACCTTATATTGATGAAGAAAAGCTTTCATTCTGGCAAGTTGCGGCCACTGAGCCAAGGGGATCTGCGCCGAACCCAAGTCAAAATACAGCCTTACTGGATTGGCTGTACCGCATTTGGGGGGATAGACACCACCTGACGTTGTCGGTAAACAGATATCCGTCAGGGAGACGGCCTTGTCCAAGACACAACCATTGGCGCTCACAGCTACCTGTGCCGGGGTATCGGGACAGGCATCTTTAGCGTCAGGGACACCATCACTGTCAGAATCTTCCCAGGCAAGTACAGCGCTGCTCAGCAACAGCAGAGGAATAAACCCCGCCAAGCCCAAATAACGGTTCACTCAGGCCTCCCTAACTATCAATCCTTCATCTGTATAGATGAGTTCCAGGCAGAACACAATCCGCCGCCGGTTCACTTGGCTTTAGTGCGCCAAGTCACAGGTCACTTGCTAACGCATTGTATAATCGTCTGTAATTTTAGCCAAGATAAACCAGTATCTGCGGCAAAGAGTCGCTACTACAGCAGAAATCTCCTACATATAGTTGCCTTTTTATTAAACACCTTGCTGATATGGGCCGACATACTTGAGCCGCAAACTGTCATAGAACCAGTTAAACAAGGGGTTGTAGCAAAAGAAGAACACCAGAATACCGGCCTCGATAAAGAAAGCGTTGAGCAAGCTGGTTTCCAGCGCCCAAGCAATAGCGGGAACCGTCACCAGAATGAGTCCGCCTTCAAACCCCAGGGTATGCAATAACCTGAGCCCAATACCACGGGCATCACGGTTATTGCCATAAAGCCGGTCAAACCCCAGGTTGTACAAGTAGTTCCACACAATGGCACACAAACTTAAGAAAACACTCACGCCTGCCATGGTGCCCACTGCGCTGCCTGTGGCCCAGGAGGCAACCGGGATTAATAGAATAAGGGCTATGGCTTCGAATAGCAGTGCCTGAAAAATACGTTCTTGAGTAGTCATGCTTATTTCCATTCTGATTAACAGGCCGCGGATTATCATCTATCATCAAGATACCTAAAAGTTAGATACCATCACCAATAGTGATATGTTAACCACAGAACAATTGGAAGCTTTTGTCGCCAGTGTCGAGACGGGCTCCTTTTCAGCCGCCGCCAGACAACTGGGTAAAGTGCAATCCGGTATTAGCCAGCAGATAATGAATCTGGAGCTGGATACCGGGCTGCAACTCTTTGACCGCAGCGGTCGTTATCCCCAACTGACCGCGGCTGGGCATCACCTGTTGCCCTACGCCAAAGCCGTGTTGGCTCAGCACCGCAGATTGGCTCAACAGGTATCCGGTTTGGGCAGTGACACATCAATGGAAGTGATTCTGGCGGTTGATGAAGGGATCCCCTACAACCGCCTCGGCGATCTGCTCAGGCAACTGGAACAGGAGTTTCCGCAAATTTGCCTGAGTTTGCTGTGCGCCTCTAGCAAAGATGTGATTGCTCTGGTCAAGGAAGGCAAAGCCACTGTGGGCCTGCTGTTCAGTGAACCGGTTTACCCCGAAACCCTGGACTTTGAAACCATAGGCACTGTGACTTTTGAGTTACTGGTCAGCCCCAAACACCCCTTGGCCGAGAAACGTGCCATGCATACGGATATTCTCAAACTGCACAGACAACTGGTCATAGGCAGCAAATACTCGAGTAATTTCTGGTTCGATCAGGTGCACTCGCCGGATGTTTGGTTTGCCGACAACTATTACGTCCTGTTGGAGCTGGCCAAACAAGGGTTTGGTTGGGCACTGCTGCCAAGGCCTTTGGCTCAGGAAGCAATGAGTAAGGGGGAATTACAGGCCGTAAAGCTGGATTTTGAAGTAGGTGGCTGGCAGGCCAATGTGGATGTACTCCAGTCATCGGCCAGTCAGGTCTCCAGAGTCAATGTCAGAATGCGGCAACTACTGCGTGAACTGCTTAAAAAACAATAAAGCGGCTTTATGCCGCTTTATTCCAATATTGAATTCCCACATTGTGCCCGTGTGGATCAGAGGTTATTTTTCCACCTTGGGCGGGAAGTTGCTCATTACACTGGCTACCGCCTCGTTAACCTTGGCAATTCGCTTTTGCGGAGTATCGCTATCGCGAATAGTGTCAGCCACTGAGCCACGCCAGATGAGCTTGCCGGACTTGGCGTCGACCAGATCCACAATCAAGGTACCGACTTCATATTCGCGTACTGTGGTTTGGGTCTGCATATTGCCGCCCCAGCCCCAACCCGGCCCCCAATATGGGTTGTAACCATAGTTGGTGTTGAAAGTGTCGACATTGATTTTCTTGTCTACCTTGGTCAGATAGTTAACCAGGATATCGGCGTTTTCCTTGGTAGCAATCTGCAGGCCCTTTTGTGCCAACTGCCGATCCAAGGCATCACGTACTCGCTGATCCATCAAACCATCCAGATGATAGCTGGTGTCTTCGGATTGCTTTTCCACCCAGGCATAACTCTTGTACTGGCTGAAGTTCACACCCGGGTCATAATCCCAGCCAGTATTCAGTGTACTACAAGCACTTAGCATCAGTGCCATTGCGGCTGTTATCAGATACTTCATCGAAATTTCCTCGTTTACCCAGGCCAGGAAACGGCCATAAAAACCCATGAAATCAGCTTACATTTCAATCTTCTGCTCTACAACCGAATTTAACAAAATTTAGTTTACCGATTCAGCTTGACTTCAGCATAGCACCAAATGATAATGATTATCATGTAGATTAAATGGTGAATGACTCATGCTTTGGTATCTCGCATTCTTTATTATAGCCAGTGGCGTTTTGCTGACTCGAAATTCTCTGCTGCAACAGGCGCAGGAACTGGCCGGAATAGGCAGCATCAATCAAGCCAGGCGTTTGCTTATCCTGCCGCTGCTCATTCTCGGTTGGCTCGGTGCCAGATTGGTCGAGCAACAGATTTCACCTTTTGATCTGGCCGCTTTCGGCTTCGTCCTGACGACACTGACACTACTGGTGCCCAAGCTCAGAATACTGATGCTGCCCTGCGCCTTTTTATCTCTGGTGGCAGTGCTTGGCGGAATACTGCTTTCCTGACATCTTCTTGTGATTGCCGGCGTCCAAGCCGGTGGCTGATATTGTTCCCTGCACAATTTCAGTTTTTTACCAGCCACCTTAATGGTGGCTTTTTTTTGATTTCAGCGGCTTGGAGCAAGCCATTGGGCGCTTAGGCTAAATCTGCTAGACTGCGCCCATAAGCCATAGATCAGCATCAACAATGAAAACAGATCCCAATGTCAGTTTGGTATACAGTACCGACAAAGGCCGTATTAGCCAGCCCAAGGAACAAGCCACAGTCCCGACATCCGATGGTATCGTCCGGATCCACAAGGACAGCAAGGGCCGCAAAGGCAAAGGAGTTTCAGTAATCAAGGGGCTGGGACTGGATGCCAAGGCGCTGAAAGATCTGGCGCAAAAACTCAAGAAGCAGTGCGGTTGCGGCGGCACGGTAAAAGCGTTCGACATAGAGATTCAGACCGACAATCGTGAGCAACTCCAGGGCCTGCTGGAGAAGCTGGGCTACAAGGTGAAGCTGGCCGGCGGCTGACAGGCAACAAGTACCAGGAGCAGTATGATGGACAGTTTGCAAAATCATTTTCTTATCGCCATGCCTTCGCTCGATGATACTTTCTTCGAGCGTTCGCTCATCTATGTGTGCGAGCACGACAGCAAGGGCGCCATGGGACTCATGGTCAATCGTCCCATAGGCATTGAGGTTGATGAGTTACTGCTGCAGATGGAGCTGGCAGAAGAGGTATCTCTCAAGCCTTCAATAGACAACAGCGTACTGGTAGGCGGCCCGGTCAACCCGGAGCGGGGCTTTGTGCTGCACAGCAGTCAACCCTATTGGGCCAACAGCACTGCCATCAATGACGAGATAATGTTGACCAGCTCACGGGATATTCTGACCTCTCTTGGCACCTCAAAGGCGCCGGAGCATTTTCTGGTGGCGCTGGGATACGCTGGTTGGAGCCGCCACCAGCTGGAGCAGGAACTGGCGGAAAACAGCTGGCTGACCATTCCCGCCACACCCGAGATACTGTTCAATACTCCCCATGAGCATCGTTGGCTCAAGGCCACCCAATCACTGGGATTCGATATCTGGCAAATGTCCAGCCAGATGGGACACGCTTGATTACAGAGGCAAAATGACTGCAAAAACCGTACTGGGCTTCGATTTCGGCACCAAGAGCATAGGCATAGCCATAGGTCAGCAGTTGACCGGCAGTGCCAGCCCACTGACATCCATCAAGGCAGTGGATGGTATTCCCGATTGGCAGCAGATAGCGGCTTTAATCGAAGAATGGCAACCGGATCTCGTGGTGGTGGGACTGCCACTCAATATGGATGGCACAGAGCAGGAGATGACCCAAAGAGCCCGTAAGTTTGCCAACCGTATTGCCGGGCGTTTCGGTGTCAAGGTGGCCACCCAGGATGAACGCCTGACCACGGCCGATGCCAAGGCCAGATTATTTGAACTCGGTGGCTTCAAGGCGCTGACCAAGGGCCAGATCGATGCCGTCTCTGCTGTGCTGATCATCGAAAGCTATTTCGAGAACCAGTACTGAAACCTCTGCGGCTTAAAGACCCCCGGGGAGTTCAAGCCGCAGCTGGTCCAATCTTATTTCGGCTTCCTCAGGAATGAGTCTCATCTGGAACGGCCCCAGATCCTGCCCCCAAGCTATCAGGGCCTTTTGCCGGCCAACTGTCTGAGCCCCTGCAGCAAAACCTCCATATCCTCACCATCGGTATAGATATGCGGCGAAAAGCGGAAGCCAAATCTTGGGCGCAAGTCTGTCTTGATCCCCAATCTGTTGAACACTTGCTGCGCCGCCTGCCTATCGGCGAAATCGACTACCACAGTGCCACTGCGCTCGCCGCTGATATTGGGCGTCACCACCTTGAGTTCATGACTCAGGGCACAATCCAGGAGCCCCTGCCCCAGGCGCTGATTGTGTTGATAAATTTGACTATCGCCGAAAGCGCGCAGCTGCTGCAGTGACGCCGCTGCCAGCATGTAAGGCAATACGGAAGGCGTGCCCCCCCAAAACCTTTTTGCTCCCTTGGCATAGCGGAAGTCATGGATATCGAACTCAAACGGCGCCTCATGGGAGAACCATCCCAGATCCACAGGCTCCAGCGTCTGGGCCAACCTATCGCTGAGCCATAAAAAGGCCGCCCCCGGGCCAGCGCAACACCATTTAACGCAGGACCCCAAGACAGCATCAGCCTGCCACTGCCCCAAATCTATCGGTATGACTCCGAGAGACTGGGCAATATCCACCACAGTCATTACTCCTAAGCTTCGGGCCAAAGCGCAAATTTCACTCACTGACTGTAACTGACCGGTTTCAGAAATGGCATGGGTGATAAAGGCCAGCGCCACATCCTCTCCCAAAGCCTGTTGCCACTGACTCAAAGACACCAGCCCGGCTTGCGGCTCAAGCAACTGCAGGCGGTAGCCCTTCTTCTCGGCCTGTTGCAGTACAAACCCCATGGAGGGGAAATCCAGTTCAGTGGCCAAGATCCGCTGACCGGGCTTGGCATTCGGCAGGGCGCCGACCAGCTTGGATAAAGCCGAAGAGAGATTCAGCTGCGGGCAAAAGCCACTGGCGGGAACTCGGGTCAAAGCCGCAAGTTGCTGCAAAAACTGCTCAACCCCCTCGAGCCACACAGGCCAGGCGTCACCGCCTTGATGCTTCCAGGCGCCGAGAAACTCGCTGGCCGCAGCTTCGCAGCCCTTTGGCATAGCGCCCACAGAGTGGGACAAAAAATAGTGCCCTTCGGGCAGATGAAAACGCGATTTCAACGACATTCCAGGCTCCTCAGTCGGCAATCGAGTCGCGTTTGACACCGTAAACACCGCCCCAGATATCTGTCATCTGACCGCGAATTTGCCACAGTTTAGGGAAAAACTGCATCTTCATACCTGAGTTAAGGATTTCAGTGCTGCGCCCCTTCAGCGACATGCTGTCTATGCCTATGCTTCTGTGGATGAGTTTGATGTGATGGTAACGGAAGTGCTGAAACAGCTGGTCGTACTCTATCATGGCCTCGGCCACCATATAGCTTTCATCATGACGGTATTCACTGTTGTATATCTGCTCGACCGTCAGCCCCTTTTGCTCAAGGTAGACTCGCTCAAAGGTGAGCCACAGCGGCTTATAAAGCTGCAACAGGGTTCTGAATCCCGGTGATTCCTGACCGCTGCCGTTGCCCAGTTGCAGTCGAATGGCCTGATAATCCTTGATAGACATAGTGTCGAGAATACTCAGTTGCTCGATAAGAAACCCCATCGCCTTATGTACCCTGGCAAACAGGGTCAACACCTTGAAGGTCTCCCCTGCGGCCATACGCTCATCAATCTCCAGCAGGGTGTAGCAGATGAGCTTCATCCACAACTCCTCCGACTGATGCACTATTTGAAACTGCAGCTCATCGGCGTTACACAGCTGCTCATAGGGCTTCTGACAGCTGAGCAATTTGGGAGTATTGAGGTACTTTTCATAATCCAGTCGACCCTCTCCGGCCATGCTGGCATATATCTGCTCGCGATCCATGATGCCTTATCCTTATTCTTGTGTTGTTAACCATAAATTAACATTCAACTTGCCAAGCTAAGGCATAGCGTGGCAGGCAACAAGGGCAGCGAAGCGATCCGCAAAGAACAGCAGTGTCAAATATTGTTGGCAGGGCTGCCGGACTGCAGCCCTGATTAGGGGGAGGAAGAATGCTTACAGATAGGGACGAACCAACTCCGCCATCATCTCTATATGGCGCGGTCTGTCGTTGAGCGCCGCTATATAGCGGAATGACTTACCACCGGCCTGTTCGAAAAACTCACGGTTCTGCCCGGCAATCTCCTCCAGAGTTTCCAGGCAGTCGGCGCTGAATGCAGGACAGGCAACGGCTACATCTGTGATCCCCTGCTTTGGCAGAGCCATCATGGTTTCATCCGTGTAAGGGCCCAGCCATTTGGCCTTGCCGAAACGGGACTGGAAGCTACTGATCACATCATCCTCTGCCAGCCCAAGACGCTCGACCAACAATCTTGAGGTCTTGATACAGAAGCAGTAGTAAGGGTCGCCCAGCTTGAGATTCCGCTCCGGCATACCATGGTACGACAGCACCAATTTCTGCGGTTTGCCGTGTTGGGCAAAGTCTACTTCGATGGACTCGGCCAGCGCCTCGATAAACAGCGGATTATCGTGGTAGGTATGGATAAAGTGCAGCGACGGCAGGTAACGCCATTGAGTCAACTCTTTGGCTATGGCATCAAATGCAGAGCCCGTGGTAGGGCCGGCATATTGAGGATAGAGCGGCAGCACAACCAGTTTATCGACCCCTTGATTGTGCAGGCGTTTGAGCACATCGCCCACCGCCGGGTTGCCGTAACGCATCGCCAAGGCAACTTCGGCTTCAACGCCTTCGGCCTTGAGTTTTTCTGCCAAGGCCTGGGTCTGGCGCTCACTGATATCCATCAGTGGCGAGCCCTTATCAGTCCACACCTCACGGTAAAGGGCCGCCGATTTGGCCGGCCTGACCCTGAGAATAATGCCATGGAGAATAAGCTTCCACAGCGCCTTGGGGATCTCCACCACCCTGGGATCGGAGAGAAATTCGGCCAGATAACGCCGCACCGCCGCGGGTGTCGGTGCGTCCGGCGTCCCCAGATTCAACAGCAATATCCCGGTTTTACCACGCCCGGCGTGGCCCTTGTCTTTATCAAGACCGATAAACTTAGCCAAAATCACCTCAGATAGAAAACGAATAAGTCAGATATTAAAGCACAGATTCAATCGCTTTGATCAATTCATCACTATCGGGTTTGACTCTGGAGTTAAAGCTCTGCACCTGTTTACCGTCGCCACTGACCAGGTACTTATAGAAGTTCCACTTGGGCGCGCCGGCCTGCTGCCCCAGATAGGCAAATACCGGGTTCACATCACTGCCACGAACCGCAGAGGTAGCCACCATGGTAAAGGTCACTCCATAGTTGATGTAGCACACCTTGGCGGTATCCTTCTCTTCGTTTTCTTCCTGGAAAAAGTCATCGGATGGGAAACCTATCACCACCAGCCCGCGCTCGCGGTAGTCCTTATGCAGGGCTTCAAGCGCCTTGAATTGAGGCGTAAAACCACAATTGCTGGCGGTATTGACCAGAAGCACAGGTTTACCTTGGGTGAGTTCACATAGGTCGACAGACTCCTGGGAATGGAGCTTTCTCAACTTGATATTGAGGTAATCGGGGCACTGACCGGCAACAGCCGCCGTGGGCGCTAAAGCCAATGCTGTAAAAGCCAGCCTCTTCAATGCAGGCCCGGTTAAATTCAATCTTGCCAGGGGCTTGAACACCTTCACCATAACACCTCCATTTGTTTTTATTCTTACCAGCCTCAGCCGTTAAAAGTAGAAGCCAACATTGATATTCAGCCTTGAATGCCAACTGCTGTCGCCTTCGGCAATACCTATGCCGGGGCCGTTGACAAACCACATGTTTTTACCGGCGATCCAGTCCACGTAGGAGTAGAACTTACCGGCGCTGATGGCGCAACCTGTGACATTCTGCACCGAATCATCCAACCCGGTACCCGAGGCAAATACCTGGCTGTAGTCGTTATAACAGTTGAGCTGAGTGATAGGGCCCCAATCAACATCTATGGTGCGCGACAGGTTAAATGTGAGCACATCGGCCTCGGCCGCTATCTCAAACGGGTAGGCAAAGGCCGACAGTGCCAAACGCTCGCCGGGCATGTCATAGTCATAATGCAGATACTGCACCTGAGTCTGCCAGGCGTGCCAATCCATTTGCCAATGGGCTGCTACCGCCAAGCCATCTGTGTCTTCACCGGCAACGGCGCCGGCCATTGGCTTGTAGTCCAAACGGCTGTATTGCACAGAAGCGCCCAGTTTATGGGCAAACTCACCGGACTTCAGGCTGCGCTCGACTCTGGCATTGAACTGCCCTGCCTCTTCATAGGGGGCGTTTTCTGTGGTGGCGACATCGAAGGAATAGCGCTTGAAGCGGCTACCGTCGCCATATTCATCATTGGCAAACCAGGCGAGATCGTAGCGCCAGCCGTCCTTGTTGTACTGCCAGTGAATACCCGCATCATAGTCGTCTTCAAAGCCGAGATAATAAGTCGCGCCGAACCAGAAGGAATGAGCCGCATAGGGCAGCAAACCGAAAGGCACCTGGGTGACCCCGAGGCGAATGTCCGAGTTTTCTGAAAAGCGATAGCCAAAGAAGGCATGCTGGATCACATCCTGATCCTGATACCAGCGGTACTGAGCCGACGCGAACAGTTCTCCGTTATCGTATTTGACATCGGCGCGAAACAGCTCGAACTCCAACTTGGCATCGTCATCATAGTCTTTCCAGCCATAGTTGACTCGTACCGCCCCGCCGATATCCAGCTCGTCGGAAACCGGCACGGCCGCGGCCGGCAGAGTGAAACAACCGGCCAGAGCCAGACCCAAAGCTGAAAATAAAGTGGTTTGCTGCAATTGCATTCCCCTTCCATCCTTTTCACAAAACAGGCGCAACACAATAACAAAAAGATAGCTCTTTTTCGAACAATCCACTCAATACAAACAAAAAAGGCGTCATTCCGACGCCTTTTGCAGTGCTTTCCCACTAATCCATATCCAGGGTGACTCCCTCCATGAAACCTGAGTTACCGGTGTCATTGCTGTGGAGTTTAATCATGAGTCGCAGGTCGTTTGGCGAGTCGGCATGATGCAGTGCATCGGCGTAGCTGATCTCCCCTTCACAGTAGAGCTTGAACAACGCCTGGTCGAAGGTTTGCATCCCCTGCTCGTTGGACTTGGCCATGGTGTCCTTGAGCACGTGCAGCTCGTTCTTTTGAATAAGACTGGCCACCCTGGGGGTGTTGATCAGCACTTCGATGGCGGCGCGCCGGCCGCTGCCGTCCACCTTGGGCACCAACTGCTGGGCCACAATACCGCGCAAGTTAAGCGACAGGTCAAATAGCAGTTGTTGGTGCTTACTCTCTGGCACCAGGTGCATGATGCGATCCAGCGCCTGGTTGGCGTTGTTGGCGTGCAGGGTTGCCATACACAAGTGGCCGGTTTCGGCGAACGACAGGGCAAACTCCATGGTTTCCTGGGTACGGATCTCACCGATAAGGATAACGTCCGGCGCCTGGCGCAATGAGCTCTTGAGCGCCGCATCAAACGACTCGGTATCTATACCCACTTCCCGCTGGGTGATAATGCTCTTGCCGTGTTGGTGAACAAATTCCACCGGATCTTCGATGGTGAGTATGTGTCCCCTGGCATTGGCATTACGGTAACCGATAAGTGCCGCCAGCGAGGTGGACTTACCCGTACCGGTTCCCCCTACCATGATCACCAATCCGCGCTTGCTCATTACCAAGTCTTTGAGAATGGGCGGCAGGTACAGCTGCTCCACAGTAGGGATCTTGGTTTCGATACGCCGCATCACGCAGCCCGCCGACTCCCGTTGCCAGAAGGCACTGACCCGGAAACGCCCCAGCTCTTTGGCGCCCACGGCAAAGTTACATTCGCGGGTCTCGTGAAACTCCTTTTTCTGCTCCGGCGTCATCAAAGACTCAACAAACTCCAGCGACTGCGCCGGGGTAAAGGCGTTTTCCGCCAGCGGCCTGAGTTCACCGTCCACCTTGGCACTGGGAGGAAAGGCGGCGGTAATAAAGAGATCCGAGGCCTTGCGATCCACCATGGCTTTGAGAAAAGGTCTGACTTCCATGGGAACTCCTTAGAAATTCGCTTGTTTGTTGGAGCTCTTGGCCATGGCATCTTCCCGACTGATCAAGCCGCGATTCACCAGGTTCTGCAGGCTCTGCTCCAAGGTTTGCATGCCGTGGGCCATACCGGTTTGGATAGCAGAATACATCTGTGCCACCTTGTCCTCACGGATAAGGTTTCGGATAGCCGGGGTTCCCATCATGATCTCATGGGCCGCCACCCGGCCGCCGCCAACTTTCTTGATCAGGGTCTGGGAGATAACCGCCTGCAACGACTCTGACAACATGGTACGCACCATGTCTTTCTCGCCTGCGGGGAATACGTCAACCACACGGTCAATGGTCTTGGCCGCCGAGGTGGTGTGCAAGGTACCGAACACCAAGTGGCCGGTTTCTGCCGCGGTCATCGCCAGGCGTATGGTTTCCAAATCCCGCATCTCACCGACCAGGATGACATCCGGGTCTTCACGCAGGGCGCTTCTGAGGGCGGCGTTAAAGCTGTGGGTATGGCGATGCACTTCCCGCTGGTTGATAAGGCATTGCTTGTTTTGGTGCACGAATTCGATAGGGTCTTCAATGGTGAGAATATGATCGTGACGGTTCTCATTGACGTAATCTATCATCGCCGCCAGGGTGGTACTCTTACCCGAACCTGTGGGGCCGGTTACCAGCACCAGGCCGCGAGGATATGAAGCGATTTTCTTGAAGATTTCCGGCGCGCCCAGTTGTTCCAAAGTCAAAATGTCGCTGGGAATAGTACGAAAAACCGCGGCGGCGCCGCGGGACTGATTGAAGGCATTGACACGAAAACGCGCCAGATTGGGAACTTCAAAGGAAAAGTCGATTTCCAGAAACTCTTCATAATCCTTACGCTGCTTGTCATTCATTATGTCGTAGACAAGTCTGTGAACCCCTTGGTGATCAAGCGCAGGGACATTAATCTTTCTGACCTCGCCGTCGACGCGTATCATGGGAGGCACACCGGCCGACAGGTGCAGATCCGAAGCGTTATGCTTTACACTAAAGGCCAATAATTCAGTGATTTCCATAGTTTGGGATATCCGTTCAACCAAAAAGTTTACATCATGACAACAATAGCAGACAGACTGGCGCTAGCCCAGCGCAGGATAGCTCAAGCGGCGCAAATTTCGTCCCGAAATGCAAGCGAGATCAAGCTGCTGGCTGTCAGCAAGACCAAGCCGATCGCCGACATTGAACAAGCTTATGCCGCCGGGCAACGTTGCTTTGGCGAAAACTATGTCCAAGAGGGGCAACAGAAAGCCATGGAATTGACGCAGCGCTGTCCCGATATAGAATGGCACTTTATCGGCCCGCTGCAATCCAATAAATCAAGAATTGTCGCCGAGCACTTCCATTGGATGCACACCCTGGAGCGGGAAAAGATCGCCCGCCGCCTGTCGGAGCAGCGCCCAGAAGGCATGCCACCACTGGAAATCTGCATCCAAATCAATGTTTCGGGTGAAGATTCCAAAGCAGGAATAGCAACACAGAGCGAAATGTTTGAGCTGGCAAGCCTGGTGGACTCATTGCCCAACCTCAGACTCAGGGGACTGATGACAATTCCCAGTGCCGGTGAAGGCCCAAGGCTTGAGGCGGAGCTGTCGCACATGCAGCAACTGTTTGCCGAACTGAAGCTCAAGTTTCCACAGGTGGATACCCTGTCCATGGGTATGAGTCAGGATCTTGAGCTCGCCATCGCCAAGGGCTCTACCATGGTCAGAGTCGGTAGCGCTATTTTCGGCGAGCGGAACTACGGCTGATAAACCAGTCAATAAGATCTGAGATTGGCCGCTGAGACCTTGTTTTTGATAGTATTGGCCCAAATACTAATATCTCCCGCACGGTCAAACCCGATGCGGGATACACTCCAATCACAAGTGACAGGGGACAGCATGGCTCAAAAGAAAATCTGTTTTATCGGCGCCGGCAATATGAGCCGCAGTATCATCAGTGGGCTGGTGGGCAGCGGTTATCCGGCTGAATTGATCCAGGCCAGCAACCCAAGCACAGGTAAACTCGATGCCCTCAAGCGCGATTTCGGCATCCTCACCACCACAGACAACCAAGCAGCCTGTGACTGGGCCGATATCATAGTGCTGTCGGTCAAACCGCAACTGATGCAGCAGGTGTGTGAGCAACTGGCAACACTGCCGCTGGCCGACAAGCTGTTTATTACCATAGCGGCAGGGATCCCGGCCACCAGATACAATGACTACTTCGGCCAGCAGATTAAGCTTATCCGCACCATGCCCAACACCCCAACCCAACTTGGCTATGGCATGACAGGCCTTTATGCCGCAAGTGGGGTTGAGCAGGCGGATAAAGATCTTTGCCAGCAGATTATGGCCAGTGGCGGCGAGACCCTGTGGGTAGACAAAGAAGCGGATCTCAATTTGGTGATCGCCTTGGCGGGCAGCTCCCCGGCCTATTTTTTCCTGTTTATGGAAGGCATGATGGATGCGGCCAAAGAGCTGGGGCTGGATGAATCCAAGGCCAGGTTACTGGTGCAGCAGGCGGCTCTGGGGGCCTCACAGATGGTGATTCAAAATCCTCTGCTGAGCGCCGGCCAACTGCGGCAGAATGTCACCTCCAAGGGCGGTACCACCCATGAGGCGGTGGAAACCTTCCAGCGAAGTGATCTCAAGGGACTGATCAAGCAAGCAATGAATAACTGTATTGCCAGGGCTGAAGCCATGGCCAAAGAATTCTAAACGACCCAAGGGCGAAACTTTTCATGAATGAAGCATTGATTTACCTGATTACAGTCGTATTCGACCTCTATTTTATGGTAGTCATACTGAGGATCTGGCTGCAATTGGTGCGGGCAGATTTTTATAACCCCTTCAGCCAGTTTATCGTCAAAGCCACCCATCCTATTGTGGCGCCCATGCGGCGGATACTGCCCTCCATAGGTAGTCTGGATACGGCCTCTGTGGTGCTGGCACTGCTGGTGGTAGTCGCCAAAATACTCTTGCTGACCCTGATGGCGGGCGAGGACTTCAACCTGGTTGCAACCTTGATTTTTGCCCTGGTGTCCTTGTTCAAAAAGGCCGGGGTATTGCTGTTCTGGATCCTGATCATTCGCGCTATCCTCAGTTGGGTCAGCCAGGGGCGCAACCCGATTGAATATGTGATGATGCAGTTGACCGAGCCACTGCTGGCGCCCATTCGCCGCTTCCTGCCGCCCATGGGTGGGCTGGACTTGTCGCTGCTGGTGCTGATGGTATTGATGAATTTCGTCAACATACTGTTGGCCAAGACGATTCCTTTCTGGGCCATCGCTTGATGAAAGCCGTTAGCTGGGAGCAGCAGGATCTGCTGCTCAATCTCTATATCCAGCCCAAGGCCAGCCGGGATCAACTGGTTGGCCTGCATGGTGAAGAGTTCAAGGTGGCCATTACCGCGCCACCTGTGGACGGCAAGGCCAACGCCCACCTGACCAAGTATCTGTCCAAGGCCTTCAAGGTGCCCAAGGGGCAGATAGCCATAGTCAAGGGAGAACTGGGCCGCCACAAGCAGGTGCGTATTGAAGCGCCCAAGATACTGCCCGCTGAAATCGAGGCCTTGCTCTGATGCCATGGCAGCAGACAAGGGACTATAATCAATTCAACACACTTAACCTCAGGTAAAGCATTATGTTGCGCAAATTTTTGACCCTGCTTTTGTGTCTCGGCTCTCTGGCCGGTGTCGCCCAAGCCGAACAGAAGCAGACCGTCGGCCAGTTCGATATTCACTATATGGCGCTGGGCAGCACCTTTTTGACGCCATCCATCGCCAAGAGCTACGGCATAGAACGCAGCCGTTACACGGGTATCATCAATATCGCCGTATTGGATACCAGTGAAGAGGGCAATCCGGCAGTACCGGTCGAGATATCCGGCCTGGCCAACAATCTTATCGATGCCAGGATGCAGTTGAAATTCCGCGAAATTCGCGAGGGTGATGCCATCTACTATATTGCCGAGGTGCCCTATCGCGACGATCAGGAGATCAACTTTCAAATCCTGATAAAACACGGCAACGAGCTCAACACCACTCTGGCGTTCAAACAGAAATTCTACGTCGATTGAGCAGCACATTCCGTCAATAGAGCGCCGCCGAATGAGCGGCGTTTTTTATGGCCGCCCCGAGTGGATATTGACTGCCGACTTAGAGAAACGACAACAGCCATTAGGGCTCAAACCTTCCACGGCTCTACTTGTTTTCGCACCTTTTCATTGTCGCTGAGTGAGTAAACTCTTTTGCAAAATGATACTATTGCCGGCATTGCGAAATAAGGAAAATCCAAGATGAAACAGATAGTGCTTGCCAGTGGCAACAAGGGAAAACTCAAAGAATTCGCCGAGATGTTCAACGCCTTCAATATTGAGGTGTTGCCACAAAACCAATTCGATGTGCCTGAAGTGGCGGAAACCGGCACCACTTTTGTTGAAAATGCCATTATCAAGGCGCGCCATGCAGCCGAAATCACCGGTCTGCCCGCTATTGCCGATGACTCAGGCCTCGAAGTTGATGCTCTGGACGGCGCTCCCGGCATCTACTCCGCCCGTTACAGTGACGCCAACGCCACGGCCGAAGGCAATTACAACAAGCTGCTTGGCGCCATAGAGGCAACGCCAGCCCCCCGTACTGCCCGTTTCCAGTGTGTACTTGTGTATATGCGTCATGCCAAGGATCCGACTCCCATCATCTGCCAGGCCGCCTGGGAAGGGGAAATAGGTTTTGAACCCAAGGGCGACAATGGCCATGGTTATGATCCCGTATTCATTCCCTGTGGTTACCAGCAAACTGCCGCCGAGCTCAGCAGTGATGAAAAGAACCATCTCAGCCACAGAGGCAAGGCGCTGAAATTGCTGCTTGAAGCCTTCAAACAACAGGGGATCCTCGGCTGATGCTGACGCTGCCACCGCTGAGTCTCTATATTCATATTCCCTGGTGTGTGCAGAAATGCCCTTACTGTGATTTCAACTCTCACGGAAAACAGGGTGAGCTGCCACAGCAGGAGTATGTCGATGCCCTGCTTGGCGATCTCGACGCCGACCTGCACTATGTTCAAGGCCGGCAACTGCACAGCATCTTTATCGGTGGTGGCACCCCCTCCCTGTTCGATGCTGCCCAGATAGGCAGGCTGCTGCAAGGCGTGAATCGGCGCATTCCCTTTGCCGATGACATAGAGATCACCATGGAGGCCAACCCAGGCACCCTGGAACATGATGACTTCATCGCTTACCGCGCCGCAGGTGTCACTCGCCTCTCCATAGGTGTGCAGAGCTTTGCCAAAGACAAGCTCAACCTGCTGGGGCGAATTCACGGCAAGGATGAAGCAGTCAACGCCGCCAAAGGCGTTGCTGCAGCCGGATACCAGAGCTTTAACCTGGATCTGATGCACGGTCTGCCGAACCAGAGCTTTGAAGAGGCCATGGCCGATATCGACACGGCGGCGGCGCTCAATCCTCCGCACCTGTCCTGGTATCAGCTCACCATAGAGCCCAATACCCTGTTTCATTCACGCCCGCCGCAACTGCCGGACGATGAAGCGCTTTGGCACATCTATGAACAGGGCCAGCAAAGACTTGCAGCCCTTGGCTACCAGCAGTATGAAATATCCGCCTACGCCAAACCCGGTTTTCAGTGCCGCCATAACCTCAACTATTGGGAGTTCGGTGATTATCTGGGAATTGGTTGCGGCGCCCACGGCAAGCTGACGCTACCGGAGCAGGACCGCATAGTACGCACGGTAAAGATAAAACATCCAAAGGGATACTTAGCCACAGAGGATTATCTGTTTGAGGAGAGCTATGTACTGCCAGAAGACAGGGCGCTGGAGTACCTGATGAACAGGCTGCGACTGATGAGCCCCATCCCCTGGAGCGAATTTGAAGCGCGCACCGGCGTTGCGGCCAACACCCTGGATAAAGGCATGCAGCAGGCCGCCGAGCGCGGGCTGGTGGAGATCACTCCCGGTTACTGGAAGCTCACCAACAAGGGGCATATGTTCGTCAACGATCTGCTGTCGCAGTTTTGTTAACTCCATCTCTTATTAGCCTCCTCTTGCTACTGCCAAAGCGAAAGCAGCAAGAGGAAATATTTTCTAACATTTACGCCAAAGGAAGGTGTATATAAGCCCTCGTGGCACTCTGGCTTCCACAGCAATTGGCATTCAAGGCATCTGACTGAAGGCATGCCGGGGCCTGCCAAAGTCGGATAACGCCGAAAGCCTGTTGCTGTGGAAGCCCCAAAGGGCGTGTCTTACAGACCTGTCTGCTGTGTTGTGACTCTTGCAAAGGGCTTGCCATTCGCTGCGAATCACGCCTTGCATCCAAGCCTGTAAGCCAACGCAGAGCACACATGGGGCTTGTACACACCTTCCTTACGTTACCGTATTCCATTAGGATAAACTTCTTTAGACGCAAATGAGCCATAGCAGTCGCGGTTTCTGTGCGTCTTTCCTGACTCGGGCCATCGTCATCCGGCCTGCCATTGCCAAGCAAAAAGGAAGTTGTCCATGCCGATAACCATAAGAAAAAGTCTGTTGACGCTGGCCCTTGGCGCCGTTTTAAGCAGCAGTTATCCCCTTCTCGCCCAAGCCTCCGTCTCCGGGCAGAGTAACCAAGCATCAAACCTGGCTCTTGAGGTCATCAAGGCCGAATCCGCCAAAGCCAACGCCCTGTTTGAAGCCATCTTCAACGAAGATGTCGCCGCCAGCCCGGTGCGGCAGACCTTTCTTGGTATCAAGACAGATTACGGCAAATGGGACTCACTGGGAGATGCGGCCGATGATGCCGCGCTTGCTCGCGCCAAGCAGCAGCTTGAGCGCCTGTCACTACTGGATCCGACAAAGTTGGACTCACAGAGCAAGTTGAGCCTGGAGCTGTTGACCGCCAAGCTGCAACGCCAGATCCGCGATGATAAGTTCCGCCACTACAACTACCCGGTCAACCAGATGTACGGCATTCACTCGCTGGTGCCTTCATTGTTGATAAACCAACACTCGATAGCCGACGAAGCCGATGCCCGCGCCTATATCAGCCGTATAGCCGGGGTTCCTGAGCTGTTCGAGCAGCTGATTACCGCCCTTGAGGTTCGCGCCGAGGAAGGCATAATCGCCCCCAAATTCGTATTCCCCCACGTACTTTCAGACAGTCGCAATATTATTCATGGCGCGCCGTTTGATGGTGAGCCGGACAGTGCCATCTGGGCCGACTTCAAGAGCAAGTTGGCAAAACTCAAGCTGGATGAAGACACCCAAGATAAACTGCTGGATCAAGCCACCATCGCCCTCAAAGAACAATTGAGGCCAGCTTACCAAAAGCTGATTGCCTATCTCGAAACCCTGGAAAAACGGGCCGACAGTAGAGATGGAGTCTGGAAATTCCCGAGCGGCAGCGCCTTCTATAACAATGCCCTGGCCAATACCACCACCACAGAGATGAGCGCCGATACCATTCATCAATTAGGACTGGACGAGGTCGCCAGGATCCACGGCGAAATGCGCGCCATCATGGACAAAGTTGGCTTCAAGGGCGATCTCAAAGCCTTCTTCAAGTTTATGCGCCAGAATGAGGGCTTCTACTTCCCGGACAATGACGCCGGCCGCCGGGCCTACCTGAGAGAGGCCACCGCCCTTATCGATAACATGAACTCGCGCCTGGATGAAGTATTCAAGGTAAAGCCCAAAGCGCCTTTGATAGTCAAACAGGTGGAAGCCTTCAGGGAGAAGTCTGCCGGCAAGGCTTTCTACAACCAGCCCTCGGCCGATGGCAGTCGCCCGGGAACTTACTATGCCAACCTCTATGACATAATGGCTATGCCCAAATACCAGATGGAGGCACTGGCCTACCATGAAGGGATCCCCGGGCATCACATGCAGATAGCCATAGCCCAGGAACTGGAAGGACTTCCCAGCTTCCGTCGCTTCGGCTCTTACACGGCTTATATCGAGGGCTGGGGCCTTTACAGTGAGTACTTCCCCAAGGAGATGGGGCTTTACAGCGATCCTTACTCAGATTTTGGCAGATTGGCGATGGAGCTATGGCGCTCCTGCCGTTTGGTGGTAGATACCGGGATCCATGCCAAGAAATGGACTCGAGAGCAAGCCATAGCCTATTACATGGACAACACTCCCAATGCCGAATCTGACGCAGTAAAAATGGTTGAGCGGCACATAGTTATGCCCTCGCAGGCAACCGCTTACAAGGTGGGGATGAACAAGATACTTGCGCTTAGAGCCTACGCCAAGGAGGCGCTGGGTGAGCGTTTCGACATTCGCGCCTTCCACACCCTGGTATTGCAAAACGGCCCCTTGCCGCTGGATGTACTTGAGCAGGAAGTAAAAGACTGGGTGGCCGCGCAAAGCCAGGTTTGAAATTGAATCAACTGCCGCTCCCGTGAGCGGCTTTTTTATGCGCTTGATTCCGTCCTGAAAACAGGCATAAAAATACCCCGGCCACCTGGGCCGGGGTAAACCAAAATCAGGATGATGGTTTTAAGGCCGACATTGTTTTAGTTCGAAAACCTGGGTCGGCATTGATAAGGGCTTAACACTCTGTGTTGAACCAAGCAGTCTACAGCAGGAGGGGTCAGTCCCACGGCACACCCGTATGTTGGTTCCACCCGAATCAACTGCAACCATTGTATTGATTTCAGAACAGACTGCAACAAGATTATTAAAAACCTTTAGGATTCACTAAACAATAAAGCGATAAAAAAACCAACAAAATCTCAATATCTATATGATATAAAAACAAAAAACACCCAAGCAGAACTTGAGTGTTTTTCATTGTTCTATTATAAGAACGATATTTCTTTATTTTTCCTGGCGCAGGGCAAACAGATCTGCGTATTTTTTGTCCCAATAGGGTGGTGTACCTATGTGATCCTTAATGAACTCGATAAAGGCACTCACCTTGGGAGCCAAGTGTTTACGTCTTGGATAAACCGCCTGCAGCGGCAGATGATGGGTCAGTTGCCAATCGGGAAGTAGAGGAACCAGAGTGCCTTTTTCTATTTCATCTTCCAGCAGATAACTGGCGAGATAAACCACCCCAAGCCCACTGACAGCGGCAGACTTGAGCGCCGGCGCATTGTCGACTCTGAAATTCCCCGAAACCCCTATCTCACAGTAGTCATCGCCCTTCTTGAATTGCCAGACGCTGTGCTCATGCCATTCACCGTGGTAAACCAAACAGTTGTGCTCCACCAGCTGCTCCGGACGGGCCGGCATACCGTGGGCCGCAACATACCCGGGGGAAGCCACCAGCAGGAACTGACACTTCATCAACGGGCGGGCCACCATACCCAGAGGCAGTTGCTCTGACATGGTCAGCAGCAGATCCAGGCCTTCACTGACCACATCAACCTTATGGTCCAACAGGCTCACCTGCAGCTCGAGATCCGGGTGACGGGTCATAAACTCGGGCAGTGCCGGAATAATATGCATGGTGCCGAACGACTGGGAGATCCCTACCTTGAGCACGCCTCGGGTGGCATCATTGAGGTTGTGCACACTGGCCACCGCCTGATCCGCATCCCGGAGCAGTTCTTCCCCCTGCACATACAGCAGATTACCGGCTTCGGTGAGGCTTAAGCTACGGGTTGTTCGCTGGATCAACTGGATCCCGAGTTTATGTTCAAGATCGGCAACCTGGGTACTGACCTTGGATTTGGATATTCCAAGCCTGCGCGCCGCGGCACTGAAGCTGCCGGCACGGGCGACATGAGTGAAAATAGCGATAGGTTCTAACAGTTCTAACATGAAAGTCGCCTTAAGCCGTTTACAACACTGGTAAAAGCTTTCCTGGAAAAGCGACGGGCCTCACCGTCAAGACCCCAAAATGGGGTGTGGGCTGCCGGGTTTTGGAAAGCGCACTGGGTAGAGTCACTGAGTCCTGACTTGGGTGTCAGTTTTATTATTTTTGCGAAGTATACCAATTCTTTCTTATTGACTCTAACCCAAGGATAGCCTTGAGCCAAAAAAACCGCCGCAGTGATGGCATAATCAACAGATAATCAATAAAAAACCCCTGTATCAAGGGAGGGGAAGATACAGGGGGAATCACCAGCTTAAATCTTATTGCTGCAGTTCAACCTTGCCGGACAGTACCTGGAATTCGCCCAGTTCAGGGATCTGCTTGCGTAACTTGTCTTCCAGCACCACCAAACGTTGGAAGTTGTCGCAAAGCGCGTCGGCTCTCTGCTCCATCTCCTGGGCGCGGGACTCCATTTGCACTTCAATATCCTTGCCCATCTTTTCCATCTTCTGGCTGAAGGCATTGATCTTCTCATCAAAGGTTTCGCCCTCACCTGACATCATGGCGCTGCCCATGGCCATCATCAAACTGCCTAGCGACTGCTGTACCAGTTGCTCTATTTCTTTGGAAAACTCATCACCAAAGGCGTTTTCCAGCGACTCTTCAGTGGCCCCGAGGAAGTACTGGTCACCATTGCGATGAGCCACTTCATAGACTCGCTGTTGCAGACTGTCCATGGTTTCATCCAACTTGGCACCGGCGGCATCACCCAAGAGTGGTGTCAGAGCCATGCTCACGGCCTCGCTCGCCATGGTGACGGCATCTTCCACCAAAGAGATAACTTCGGGTAACTGCTGAGCCATGGCATCCGAGTACTCGTTGACAAGCTTGCTCTGCTCGGCATTCAAGGCCACTTCTTCACCTTCCACATAAAGGCGGCCCGGCTCAATTCGATAGTGTTCTTTCCCTTGATTACTGACACTCAGCTTCTTGGGTTCCAGTGATATGTCGTAGTTGAGTGACATCTCGCATTGCTCATCTCTTGGCTCAAAGTTGATCGCCATAGCAGGCGCCGCCGCAAACAGTGCACACACCAAAGATATTCCACCAATTGCTTGTTTCATTCTGTCTTCCCTCTCGTTTTAATCTGCCGAGTAAACTTGGTTACCGCTTATGGCTCAGAATAAAGCAGACTTTGTGCCAAAGTTATAATCAACTGATACTAAAAGAATAAACATCAAGTATGGCAGCAGAATATGAAAATCCACCATCTAGGAGTGGCAAATTTTACCAACTTGTAGCCGTTATGATGAATAAGACACAAGAAACCAAAGAAAGGTTTAACAGGGAAAGCTCTGGATGGCCTAGACTGTTCCTTTTCTTCACTGCATTCGGGATTAAAAGCCATAATAGCCGCTGTGCCAGCAGCCTAAAGTCGTGGTGTTCCACACCACACCGAGCAAGAGGCTTTGCTTGTCCAAAGCCCCTTGCATCCCCAAGGACACCCCGACGTAGCCGAAATCCCCGCTGGCTTATGAAACAAATTGGCTACACTCAGGACTCGCCAAACGCATCCATGCATAAGGGCCAGCTCGCCTTCCTTGGCTCGCGCTCATGAACTTGTCGCTTCGCAACATTCGCCTTGCTCGACCTTCGAGCCTCGACATCCCTGTCTCGGCTACGCCAATTTGCAACAACGCCAGCGGCGGCTCCGAAGGGGAGTCGGTGCAATTCTGTAAGAGCTAACTTGTTTGAAGCGACCTATATGCCCGCAGACATACACCTCATTTTCAGGCACAGGCGGAACTGTGACCTTCCGAGCCAGGGATGGCGAGGCAGAGCTTACAGGGATGTACTTGCAGCGAGTCACAGGATCGCCTGTGCATAAGCCTGCGGCAGGCAATGAGAAACATCCGTCGCCGGAGGCCCTGCCAATACTAATTAGTAACTTTTAGCTAAAAGCTATGATAGCCGCTGTGCCAGCAGCCTAAAGTCGTGGAGCTTCGCCCCACACCCGACCAAGAAGGGATCAACAGCAATCCCCTCTTGGATCTCCCTTGCCGCCCCACACGGTGTCGAAAGCCCCTCGGCCTAATGGCGCAAATAACTATCGCTTCAGACGCTCATCCCTGATTCGACTGTCGCTGCTTCGGCATCCATGCCTCAGCTATGTTATTTGCGCCAACGGCTTTCGGCGACACCGAGGGGGAGTCGGTGCAATTCCTCATCCCAAAGTGTCGTATTCAGCTGCAGATATACGCCTAATTCCAGGTACAGGCGGGACTGTGACCGTCGAAAACAGGGACTTTTTCGTCGAGCGCCCAAGGATGGGTTAACAGCGTGTCATAGGATCGCCTGTGCATAAGCCTGCGGCAGGCAATGAGAAACATCCGTCGCCGGAGGCCCTTAGTAACTTTTAGCTGGCAGCCATGATAGCCGCTGTACCAGCGGCCTAAAGTCGTGGAGCTTCACCCCACACCCGAGGAAAGGGGGCTGTATCGACTCGCCCCCTTTCCAACCCCCCTGCGACCCGCGACGCAGCGGAAACCCCCTTGTGCTTATGATGCCAATTCGCTATCGCGCCAGACGCTCATCCCTGATTCGACTGGCGCTGCTTCGGCATCCATGCCTCGCTACGCGATTATCATCAACGCCCTGCGGCCACTTCGAGCGGGAGTTGGTGCAATTCTGCAATCATAGCGTTGCTTGAAATTGCTTATATACCCACTAACATACGCCTATTTCCCAGGCACAGGCGGAACTGTGACCGTCGAAAACAGGGCCGAATTTTGTTCCAGACAAATTCGGCATTTCCTACGTCCCTGTAGGTCAGATGTTTTCGTCGAGGCTACAAGGACGTATTAACGCCGAGTCACAGGATCGCCTGTGCATAAGCCTGCGGCAGGCAATGAGAAACATCCGTCGCCGGAAACCCGGCAAGCGCTTAATATGCAACTTTAGGCTGAAAGCTATGGTATGGCGTAAAAAACAAAGGCAGCGGAATGCTGCCTTTGGGATCAGAAGATTGAGCGGCCAACGGCCAGCCTGAGTTGCTCCAGCGCTGCCGTACCAGCGAGTGAGTTGCCGCTGCGGTCAAGCTCTGGCGACCAGACACAGATGGACATGTCACCGGGGATCACAGCGATTATGCCACCACCGACACCACTCTTGCCCGGCATGCCGACCCGGTAGGCAAACTCACCGGCGCCATCATAAAGCCCGGATGTGGCCAGGAGCGCATTGAGTCTGCGGCTCTGCAGCCGTGATATCAGCTCTTTGCCATCCAATGCCTTACCGCCTTGGACCAGATACATCATGGCCCGGGAAAGATCGGCGCAGCTCATTTTCAAGGCGCAGTAATGGAAATAGCTTCGCAGCACAGTATCCACATCATTGTTGAAGTTACCGAAGGACTTCATCAGATAGGCAATCGCGGCATTGCGGGCACTATGCTGATACTCGGAATCGGCCACCACCTTGTCGTAGCAGATATGCGGATTACCCGCCAAACGGCGAACCACTTCCAGCATTCTGTGCTTGGGCGCTCCGAGGCGGCTCTGCAGCAAGTCGGCTATGACCAGCGCTCCGGCATTGATAAAGGGATTACGGGGAATGCCGCGCTCCAACTCCACCTGCACCAGAGAATTAAATGAGTGACCCGACGGCTCTTTGCCTACCCGGCTCCAGATTTCGCTTTCTTCATAGAGTGTCAGCGCCAGTGTCAGGCTGAACACTTTGGAAATACTTTGAATGGAAAAAGGCTCTAAATAATCCCCTGCCCCCACTGTGGTGCCGTCGGCCATGGTGACGGCAATCCCCAGCTTGTTGGCATTGACCCGGGCAAGGGCCGGAATATAATCCGCCACCTTACCCTGGCCAATCAGAGGGCGAACCCTGTCGAGCACCTGCTCAAGCAAGGCCTCGTCCGGGATTAACTCCACCAAATGTCGTACAGCTCAGTGACTTCCAACTCGCTGATTGGCTGAGCTTCCCAGAATGCCTTGACTGCGCTTCTGTCATCTTCGGTGCACTTGCCAATTCTTTGGGTGGCAATAATGCCTTCCCACTCTCTGTGGCCGCCACCGTGGAAGCCCAAGCCTCTAGGTTCTATGACTTCATCAATAAAACGGTCGACCAGGGGATCTATCTGTTCCTCCGACACAGAGTCGGCAAAACGCCAACTAACGTCAAATCCCAACTCCTGGAATTCATCAACACGCAACTTCTTGCGCAAACGACGACTGCGAATAGCCATACTGCTTCTCCCTCAGGTGTAATTACTCTGTACGTTCGAACATCAGATCCCAAACACCGTGACCCAGGCGCTGGCCGCGGGCCTCGAACTTGGTCAACGGACGATAATCCGGGCGTGGCACTACAGTGCCATCGCTGGAAAGGTTGCGATAGCCGGGGGCGGCATTCATCACTTCCAGCATATGCTCGCTGTAGTTTTCCCAATCGGTAGCCATATGGAACACACCGCCAATTTTCAGTTTACGCCGCACCAACTCGGCAAAGGCCGGCTGCACTATGCGGCGCTTGTGGTGGCGTTTCTTGTGCCATGGGTCGGGGAAAAACAGCTGCAGCCGCGCCAGAGAATTATCGGCAATGGCGTGCTCCAGCACTTCCATGGCATCGTGATGGAATACTCTCAGATTAGTGACTCCGGCTTCGCCGGCATCGGCAAGACAGGCGCCCACACCAGGCTTGTGCACTTCAATACCGATAAAGTTAAGCTCGGGGGCTTCCTTGGCCATGGTCACCAGTGAGGCACCCATACCAAAACCTATCTCCAGCACTGTGTCTGCCTCACGGGCAAAAACGGCGTTCAAATCCAGCGGCTCTGGGGAATAATCCAGCCCCATGCTGCCCCAATGCGCTTCTATGGCCTGGGCCTGGCCCTTGGTGAGGCGACCCTCACGCAGCACAAAGCTTCTTACTTTGCGCAGATATTTGCCTTCTTCGTTAAACTCGGCCGTTGTGACTTCGCTCATTTTTGCCCCTAGAGAGGTTTGAAAAAAGAAGGGCATTATCCAAAGTTCACCATACAGTGCAAGCCCTGATGCTGAAAAAGTATACCAACAATCCACAAGAACGAAATAAGTCAATCATTTGGGGGGATCAATCTCCTTGTTTCGCCCCTTGGCTGCGGCTACACTGCGCCGATGAACAAAACAGCCTCTTTCGCAGAACGTATCATAAAATGGTACGACTTGAATGGTCGCAAGACTCTGCCATGGCAACAGCAAAAGACCCCATACAAAGTATGGATTTCTGAGATTATGTTGCAGCAGACCCAGGTCGCGACTGTTATCCCCTACTTCCAAAAATTCATTGCCCGTTTCCCCGATGTCGTCAGCCTGGCCAATGCCGACACGGACGAAGTGCTGCATCTGTGGACAGGTCTGGGCTATTACGCCCGCGCCCGTAACCTGCACAAGGCCGCCATCAAGGTGCGTGATGAGTTCCAAGGCGAGTTTCCAACCGACTTTGACTCGGTACTGGCACTGCCGGGCATTGGTCGCTCAACTGCAGGTGCGGTGCTGTCGCTGTCTTTGGGACAACATCACCCCATATTGGATGGCAACGTCAAACGGGTACTCGCCCGCCACGGCGCCATAGAAGGTTGGCCCGGGCAAAAGGATGTGGAAAACCAACTCTGGCAGCTGACTGAAGCACTCACGCCCAAGGCCGAGATCCAAAAATACAACCAGGCGATGATGGATATAGGTGCCACCATATGCACCCGCTCCCGCCCCGCCTGTGACCAGTGCCCGGTCGCCCGTGACTGCAAGGCGCAGCTTATGGGGCGCCAGGGCGAATTCCCCGGTAAGAAGCCGAAGAAGGCGATTCCGGCCAAAGAAGCCTGGCTACTGGTGCTGGAACACAATGGCGAGATCTTGCTGCAACAAAGGCCACCCGCCGGGATCTGGGGCGGCCTCTGGTGTTTCCCCGAGTTCAGCAACAGACAAAACCTGCTGCAAGCCGCCAAAGCCTTGGGGCTTGCAGAGCACAGCATCACTGAGCTACCCGGTTTTCGTCACACCTTCAGCCACTTTCACCTGGACGCCCAGCCTATGCTGCTGCGGCTAAAGAGCAAAGTAGCCACAGACACGCTGCTGGACCAAGGTCACAGCGCCCAGAGTAAAGACAGGGTAATGGAACCCAAACCCTGTCTCTGGTATAACTTAAACCAACCTTCCCGGGTGGGACTGGCCGCTGCAACAGAGCGGGTATTGGCCAGCCTGGAACCGAGTCTGACCAAGGAGTAAACATGGCACGCACAGTTAACTGCGTCTATCTCAAGAAAGAAGCCGATGGCCTGGATTTCCAACTGTATCCCGGCGAACTCGGCAAGCGCATTTTCGACAGCATCAGCAAAGAGGCCTGGGGCCTGTGGCAGAAAAAACAGACCATGCTGATCAACGAAAAGAAACTGAACATGATGAATGTCGATGATCGCAAACTGCTGGAAGAGCAGATGGTCGCCTTCCTGTTCGAAGGTCAGGAAGTACAGATTGAAGGCTATGTGCCACCGGCAGAAGATGAATAAGCCGCTATAGCTGTAGCGAGCGAAATGAGAAAAGGCCCTTATGGGCCTTTATCTTTTGCTGTCGCGACGAAATTTATCGGCCAGTTCGTGGCGAATTCAGGCACCATCCAGGGCTCACCGGCGATATACTCGGTTGGCAATGGACTTGGGACCTTACAGCATCTGTGCTGTGTGGACAGCACTCTTGGTACGGTTTGTTTGTGACTGCAGGCCTGTAAAGGTTTCGAGCTTGTCAGTTATAGTGAGATGTTAGTTAACCACTGGTTGACAATCAACAAGCGATTAGGTGGTTCTCGACCAAAAAGATTATAATTTGATATTTCTTTATCCATAATCATCTTCTCTTGTGTTGCCTTATCACCAAAGTCAAAATTGACCACGCGAACTACGCGATCTAGTTCACAAAACTCAGTTTGTTGAATATCAGTAAAATTGGCTGCAGCAACAATCCTATCGTAACTAATCTTACCATCTACAGGTCTTAGTGAGTCAGGCTTGCAAACTTTGAGGTAACAGACAATAGCTATTACAGATTGATACTCACTATTGAGCTGTTCCTTAGTTAACATATTGCTCAATATAGAAAAATAAGAAAGTATTCTCTCAATCTCTCTAAATGATGGCTGGTAGTATTGGACAACTTCTACCAATACGTTCTCGCACTCTCTGAGATTAGTGTTTCGGTTCTCACCTGACATTTCCCGCAGGACATATTGTAAATATCTATAACCATGATCATTATACTGGTCTGTTGCTCTTGGCAGGGTTAACCATACATTGATAAATTTATGCAGGTAGTTAACAGGATTGCTCTCCCCATATTTAGCCTTAATTGACTGCTCTAATTGCACCCGATTAGTGACAAGGATAAAGGTGATTCCCTTAACAGAGAACAGATGTTTTACTTGCTCTAATAACTCAAGGGCAAAATCTGGCCGACAGCGATCTAACTCATCAATAATGAAAACTATTGGCCCCCCATCCCCTTGCTCTGTTGCAAATGTTGACAGATGTTCTTTGAACGCTTTTAGTGCCAACTTGTCCTTTTGGGCATGTTCAAACCTTTCCTTTACAAGATCATCCACTTGGTCTGCAATTAGATTGGATAAATCTTTCTCCACCGCATCAACGGCACTACCATCGATTACACCAGCGGTAACAGTTCTCACTGTCAGTTTTATTGCGCCTCTGGCTAGAGACTTACCAGCCTTAATCGCTTTATCCTTGAATTGAGTTTGCTTTTCTTCATCCGTATTTGAGATCAATTGATACATCTCAGATGCCAACGCCAAAAATGGGTCCTTTTGATAATCATTTTCGAAGGCATCGAAATACACTGACTGAATTTTTTTCTCCCGCTGATGCGACAAGTAACCCCGCCACATTTTGATAAAGGTACTCTTACCCTGCCCCCAACCTGCATCCAGCGCAATCACGGGATTACTCTCAGAATTTTCTATTAATTTGGCTAACCGCTCACCAAATTCTTTACGCTCGAAAATATCAATCGATGGCTCAAATCCAGTCTTATTGTCTATTTGTACTTCTGGTGTAACTATCTTCATATTTTCACCACTTCTATTTACATTCAAAAGCTTAACCATTAGAGCTTAATAAGTTGGATATCGACATCGCTAATCAAGTCGCCATTGTTTTTTTCAAGCTATTACGATAGTAAACCATCTTTAGATAGCAGCCACAGGTATTCCTCGGTTTCTGCTCCGACGAGACGTTTACTCTCGGAAACTACACTGCTCATCACTGGCAGAATTACAATAGCAGTTAACGGGCAACTATGCGCTCAATAAGCTCGCGCCAATGCCAACGTTTGAAACTTTCAAATCCACGTTTGACTATTAAAGTCCCCCAAAAATCCGGGGGACTCTTTAGTTATACAAGTCCAAGCTAGCCTTGTTGCCGCCGCCCCAGCAGGATAAAGCCCGCAGCCAACAGGGAAGAGATAAGGATATACACAGCTATGGTGGCCGAGGTTCCGGGCGGGATCAGCTTTATCAGCACACTGACCATCAGGCTTAAATACAGGCTTTCCAGCGCATAATAAAGCGCCGTTGCCAAACCCGCCGAAGCGGAGAAGGCGTGCAGCGCGCCGTTGGCCGAGACTGCACAAGTCAAGGCAATATTGACTCCAATCAGGTACATGGGAAGCATAAAGCCCAGCAGGGTAACGCCAAAGAGCCACTCGCACAGATAGAGGATAAGCCCACTGACAAATAGCCCCGCCAGCCCTCGAAACACTGTGCCGCTTATTCCCCAACGCCCAACCAAAGGCTTGACGAACCTGGTGGTCAGTATCATCACAATCGCCACCGAGCCGAACCAGAGGCTGAACTCGACTTTACTCAGGCTCAAGGTATCCATCAGCACCGAGGGCGAGGTGGAAAAGTAGGCGAAGAAGGTTCCCATTGCCGTTGCATAAGCCAAGGTATAACCGATAAAAGTCTTGGACCCCAGGATGGTGAACAAGCTATTGAAACGAAACGGCTGGGTTTTGGCCGGCCGGGTTTCTGGCCATTTAAACACTGTGTGCACGGCAACCACGGCAGCGAATATTCCCAGGAAGTAAAATATGCCCTGCCAATGCCACTGCTTTTCTATCAAGGCGCCCAGAAACGGTGCCACTGCCGGTACACAAGCCAACACTGAACCCATGATGGCGTAAACGACTACGCCTTCTTCCCTTTCTGCAAATACATCTCTGACCGTGGCAAACGCCGCAACCAATAGTGCAGACGCGCTCAGCGACTGTAACAATCTCAGTCCCAGAAAGTAATCGAAGTTCGGACTTAAGGGAATAGCCAGGCTGGACAATGAGTACAAGACAGCGCCAATAACGACTATCGGCCTTCTGCCAAACTTGTCCGAGAGGGGGCCAAACAGCAATTGCCCAAGGCCTAGGAGTGCCATATACATGGTCAGCGTCAGCTGAACCTGCTCCCTTCCTACCTTGAAACTTGTGCCGATGTCATTCACTGCCGGAAGGTATAAGTCCATCCCCAGTGAAGCAAGCAGATCGAAAGGTACCAGAAGTACCAAAGAGTATAAGAATGAGTAATTCCAGATATTGTTTCTATTCATTTTCGCGTCCAATTATTGCTAAGAATCTATTCAAGCGATAATTGGACTGCCTTCACTGCTCTCTTCATAATCTAACCTCTATTTTGCGGCGCCTTCGCGCCCGCATGACTATAGCGCCATGTTTGAACTCTGCCAAAGAGCAGCAAACCGGCCGGCGCATATTGGCACAAATAACCTTGGTCTGCCACAGCCAAATAACGAACGCCATGTCCGCTGTTTTCAGGCCGGGCGCACCTCTATCGATAGCGCTTCCTCGGCCGTTGGCACCTCAAAATAGGCACTCACCTGCCGAAAGACGGTTTCATTGTCGAACGCTGCCCGCTCCGGGCATTGAACTCTTCTGAGTGCCAGACGCTCGAGACACAACTCATCATCTGCCTCTAAATAGACCAGCAGATGCTGCGCTCCAGCCGCCTCGGCCAGGGCCTTGAATCCATGACGCTGCACTGCGGTATTGGCCGGGAAGTCCAGCACCACATCGACACCGCAACCGAGTAAGGCCTGAATATGTGCGCTCATAACAGGTTTGAGCCGGGCCGAAAACTTGAGATAGTCGCCAAAGTTTTGGATCTCTTGCGGGAAAAGAGCGGCAAGCCACTGATCTTCACTAATACAGACGGCGCGCCGCTCTGAAGCCAACTCTTGCGACAGAGTCGACTTGCCCGCGCCCATCTTGCCGCAGAAAAAGATTAAGGTACCCACTTGATTCATGCCTGTGTCTCCCTTTGAAACTGATAACGATTCTTTACCAATTGCCCCAGCAACAGCTGTGATGACACCAGCTTCAAGTTCACAGAACCAGGCAAGGTATCAAATAGCCGGATCCCGCCCCCCAGCAACACAGGCACTGTGGTAATGGTCAGCTCATCGACCAGAGCGGCGGCAATAAAGGAGCGAATAAGAGCGCCGCCATCGAGATAGATGTTGTGGTACCCCTTTGCATGCAAGGTGCCGAGCATTTCAGTTGCCGAGCCGCAAATTAACTCGGCTTTGCCGGCAAAACCCTCCGGTAATTGCTTGAGACTATTGCTGGCAACAAATACAGGTTTATCGTAGGGCCAGGCATCGAAGGCGGCCACCACTTCAAAAGTGTTGCGCCCCATGAGCAGAGCATCGACCGAAGCCATAAACTCGGCAAATCCCAGATCGCTGCCCTCCGGGTTATCTATTGCCGCCAACCAATCAAGCTCACCATTGGGTCCGGCAATAAAACCATCCAGACTCTGGGCCATATACACCCTATTTTTCATCTAACTACTCCTTCAGGGAAGGTGCGAACAAGTCCCATGTGTGCTCTGCGTCGGCTTACAGGCCTGGATGCAAGGCGTGGTTCGCCGCAAATGGCTTAGTCCTTTACAAGAAACACAACACAGCAGACAGGCCTGTAAGCCACGCCCTTTGGGGCTTTCACAGCAACCGGCTCTCTGCGTTATCCGACTTCGACAGGCCCCGGCATGCCTTCAGTCAGATGCCTTGAACGCCAATTGCTGTGCAAGCCAGAGTGCCACAAGGACTTATTCACACCTTCCTTAGCTCCGAACTCAATAACAGAAAGCCCTGTCGATTATTTTCCCTAAGACTCAAAACTGAGCCGATAGGGCCTGTCGATTGCCTCTCGCAGATCCGCCAGAGAAAATACCCGCTGCAACTCGGCAAACTTTTCGCCGTCAAAATAGACCTGCACCACGGGCAGACTGAAGATACTCATCTGGGCGGATAGCTGCTGGCCAGGGCCCTGACAATCGATATAGGCCGCCTGCAATAGTGGATACTCGTCGGCCAACATGGCGCTTATTCTGGGCTTCAACGCCTGACACACGCCGCAATGCTCGCCGCCGAACAGCAGTAATACCGCGGGTTGGCTTTCGAGCAGTTGTTTAAGCTGCTCAAGGGTTTCGATATTCAGCATGGTTTCAGCTCACAACTCACCGGCGGCCCAAGTACCCGGGCTCTATTGTTTGTATTGGCGCTCATTGTGCCATATCGGCGCTGACTTTCGCTGCCAGTTTACAGGCCAAAAAGAAAAAGGCGCCGACGGCGCCTTCTGTAAAAACTATTGTGGGTTACTGCTTAACCCCTTCAACCACCAGGTCGAGTTTGACGTGAGTGGAAGCCGGGCCCAGATCGGTAGTAATCTTGTAATCCTTGAGGGCAAACTCGGTAGCGCCGACAAACCCGGCGCGATACCCGCCCCAAGGGTCCTGCCCTTCACCGATAGCCTTGGCATCTATGGTCAGCGGCTTGGTCACCCCATTGAGGGTAAAGTCACCGGTGATCGCCAATTCGCCATTCCCTTTGTCCTCCACCTTGGTGGACTTGAAGCTGGCCTTGGGATACTTGCCGGCATTGATGAAGTCGGCTGAACGTAGGTGCTTGTCCCGCTCGGCATGGTTTGAATCCAGGCTTTGGGTGTTAATGGTCACATTCACCTTGGCATCAGCCGGGTTGGCCTTGTCAAAGCTGAAGCTGCCTTCAAATTCATTAAAACGCCCGACCACAAAGCTGTAGCCAAGATGGTTGACTCTAAAGTTGATAGAGGCATGGGCGCCCTGGGTATCAATCACATAGTCGGCGGCATTCACGGCGCAAGGCAATAACAGGGCGCTGCCAAGCAAACCGGCAAACAGGGTCTTTTTCATTTTGCTATCCTCTCTTGAGTTTAATCATCCTGACGAGTGTCTGATCTTTATCGATAAAATGGTGTTTCAGCGCCGCCAAGGCATGCAACACCACCAGGGCTATCAAGCTATAGGCGGCGTATTTATGTATCGCCCCGGCGATATCGGCCTGATTGTTAAACAGCTCACCGACACCCGGCAGCTCAAACCAGTCAAATACCGCGATCCCCCGGCCATCAGCGGTGGAGATCAATATGCCGCTCAACATAATCAGCAGCAGCAACAGGTAGAGTCCCCAATGCGTCAAACGGGCCGCCTTCTGCAGTAAAGGCTTGTCCGGTATCGCCTGTGGCGACGGGCTCAGCAGTTTCCACAACAATCTGGCCAGGGTAAGCGCCAACAACAAAATGCCGATACTCTTGTGCAGATGCGGCCCCTTCTGATACCAGGCACTGTAATAGGTCAAATCAACCATCCAGTAGCCGAGCCCAAACAGGCCTATCACGGCAATGGCCGATAACCAGTGGCTCAAAATGCTGACAAGGCCGTAGCCCTGACGAGTGTTGGCAAGCATTTTCTATCCTTAAGCTATGTCTTAAGCACATCATATGGAGGCTAAATGAAAACTAAAATCATTAAATATTGGCCATTTCTTTCGAAATTTTAGAAAGTAGGACAAAAGGTGGGCTTAAAGAGCCACAGCGATGCGGGTAACGCGGCAGATTGCGGCGAAGATAGTTTGATACAATAGGCGGCCTGCTGGCTTTTCAAGCGATATCAGTTTGATTTCAGCTCAAAAAGCCCAATTCTGAGCATTAACTGAGCGAACACAGGATTTATGCCGAAAAAGCACTTGCAGGAAAAAATTCAGAACTATATTATACGCGCACTCCGAACGACACGGGCCTCAACTCCCGGTTCGAAGTAGATGACTGACACTCAGTTCAGTTGCCCGAATAGCTCAGTTGGTAGAGCAGCGGATTGAAAATCCGCGTGTCCCTGGTTCGATTCCGGGTTCGGGCACCACAATTTAGCCGGCATAGCTCAGTTGGTAGAGCAACTGACTTGTAATCAGTAGGTCCCGAGTTCGACTCTTGGTGCCGGCACCATGAAACAACAAAAACGCCACTCACTGAGTGGCGTTTTTGTTTATATCATTCCCGCAGACTTCAGCCATGGTTTGACCCGATTTCTGCGGCAGACCGCCCTTTCCCTCTCCCTTTGCGCTAACTCATGGCTTAACCTAAAGCCGCTTTGCTTAAGCATAAAAAGCCAGCTAACCTTAAGGATAAACACTCGAAAAGGTCATTTTAATGCTTGAAGGAACAGCAAGTTATGAAATTCACTCCTGCAGTAATTGCCTAAACAAAAAGGAGTTGGGGTTTGATTTCTCAATGGCTTTTCAACCCATAATAAACATCAAAAATAACAGCGTATTTGGCTATGAAGCACTGGTTAGGGGATTAAACAATGAGGCGGCGGGCCAGGTATTTTCCAAGGTCAATGACCACAACCGCTATATCTTTGATCAGATGTGCCGGATAAAAGCCATCTCGCTGGCCTCGCGACTTGGCATAGACTCCATGTTGAGTATCAACTTTCTCCCCAATGCCGTATATAAACCCGAGCGCTGCATTCGAACCACTCTGGAAGCAGCCAAAAAATACAACTTCCCTACCGAGAGGATCATGTTTGAATTCACTGAGGTAGAGAAGATTGAAGACAGCAATCACGTTAAACGTATTGTGGAATGCTATCGAGCCCTGGGCTTCATAACCGCCATAGATGACTTTGGTTCCGGGTATTCAGGGCTGGATCTACTGGCAAATTTCCAGACCAATATCATAAAGCTTGATATGGCGTTAATCCGGAATATAGATACAGACAAAGTTCGCCAATCGATAGTGACACATTGCCTGAGCATGTTTCAGGATTTGGGCATCATCCCTTTGGCCGAGGGAATAGAAACCCAAGGAGAATGTTTTTGGCTCAAAACAGCAGGAATCGAACTGATGCAGGGCTACCTTTTTGCCCACCCGGGTTTTGAGAGCTTGCCCCAGGTCGATTTCTCCAATCTCTAAGCCACAGGTTTGTAGTGCCCTTTGTTCGTGCCTTCTATTAGAGCCCTGCGAGTGCACTCCCTATTTATGGGGACTTGTGCCTCTATCAAAAACCAAACACAAACTACATCTATACACGCCTTTCAGCCTGAGTAATTTTTGCTACCGTAAATTTCAATTTAAAGATCATTGCCTTATGATTCTTGCCAATTTTTCAGGGCGAAGACAATGGGTCGCGTAATAACACTTGATGGTTATGCTCAAAGATTTAAGCGGGTAAATGCCATAGCTCACTTCCTGGATGATGGGTTTAAAAAACCAGCGTATCGCCAGTACCTCAAGCTGTAACCGGGTTAACCCCAATCCCTATTCCGCGACCTCGATATAGATAGTGGCCAACGCCTTTCGACTGCGATGAAAAAGCCATTCGGGCTTGAGCCAGCCGTCATTGACTTCTTTATGACACAAGAGTGTTTGGGTTCGTGGCTGAGACATCAGCTATGACGAGATCCCCGAGCCAAAAGGCTCGGGGAATTGAAGCAAACGGCTATTACCGACCATGAGCAGTTAAGTCACCAAGGAGGGCTAAACTCTCGCTGTTACCAACTGCGCATCTTATGGCCTTTCAGCGCATAGAAGAGGATAAACAGATAACAGGGCAAGCCTATCCAGTAACCCAACTGCACATTGTCACTGAAGTGGGCAATCTTGCCGAATATCAGCGGCAGTATGGCGCCACCTGAAATACCCATGATCAGCAGCGCCGAACCCTGGGCCGTGTACTTGCCCAGCCCTTCCAGCGCCAGCGGCCACACAGAGGGCCAAACCAGAGCGTGAGCCAGGCCCATCATGGCGACGAAGGTGACTGTATCCGGAATAGTTGGAATACCGCTCCACCCCCACAGCAGCGACGAGATAGCATGGCTCTCGGCCGATGAGAAGATGATGCCAAAGATGCAAGCAATACCCGCCAAGGCCGAGGCGAGCAAAGCCTTTTCCTGGCTGATAAAACGTGGAATACAGCTAACCCCCAAAAGGTAGCCGATAACCATAAACACCATGGTGTAAGAGGTCAGGGATGCGAAATTGTTGACGTCGAGGCTGGCACCATAGAGACCTATGGTATCGCCGGCAATCACTTCAACCCCCACATAGGCAAAGATGGCTATGGCGCCCAGGATCACCTGAGGGAAATGCACTATACCGCTCTTGTCGGCGTGCTCTTCCTCTTCTCCCTCGAAGGCGATTTCAGGCAAAGCAGAAAACTTCACCAGTGCGATCAGTACCACAAGCGCCAGCGTCATATAGATATAGGGCATCACCAGACGCGCAGACAGTTCGCTTATTTGGGCTTCTCGCTCGGCCGGGGCCATGGCAGCCAGATGCCCGGCGGTGAACCCTTCCAGATCAGCCAATACCAAAGCGGTAAAAAGAATAGGCACTATCACACCGGCGCCCTTGTTAATCAGCCCCATGATGGAGATCCGCATAGCGGCGCTCTCCTTCGGACCAATATGCACCACATAGGGGTTGGATGCCGTCTGCAAAATGGTCAGGCCGGTTCCCAGTACAAAAAGCGCCAGCAGAAACATTAAAAAGTTGGCGCTGAAGGCGGCAGGAATAAACAGCACAGAGCCGACTGCCATGATCCCCAGCCCCACCGCCATGCCATTGCGATAGCCGGTGCGACGCAGGATCGACGACATGGGCAGCGCCATCACGGTATAGGCGATGTAAAAGGCAAAGGTGACAAACAGTGCCTGAAACTCATTGAGCTCACAAATGATTTGCAGAAAAGGGATCAATGAACCATTCAACCAGGTCACAAATCCAAAGATAAAAAACAGCGCACCTACGATAGTCATAGGCAGAAAACTGCTTCTTGAGGCTGCGTCAGCCGGGGTAGCAACTGTCATGTTCATAAACCTGCTTCTTATAGTAATTTATTGTTTGGCAACCAAATTTATCGGCGCCCCATCCATCTTGAGTGGTGTTTAACGCTTGAAACCTTGATGCCGCGGCAGCTCTATACACGGCTTTGTTTCAATAAAGTTACGTCATAATAACAAAAAAGACAACGCTGTCATTAATTTTAAACCAGGCTGATGTCGCTTGTTCGGCGAGCTAAGGAAGGTGCGAATAAGTCCTCGTGGCACTCTGGCTTGCACAGCAATTGGCGTTCAAGGCATCTGACTGAAGGCATGCCGGGGCCTGTCGAAGTCGGATAACGCAGAGAGCCGGTTGCTGTGAAAGCCCCGAAGGGCGTGGCTTACAGGCCTGCCTGCTGTGTTGTGCTTCTTGCTAATTTGCTGCGAACCACGCCTTGCATCCAAGCCCGTAAGCCGACGCAGAGCACACATGGGGCTTGTTCGAACCTTCCCTAAGCCTCAAACCCGAATAAACAACTGCCTGCGATACATCCACCAGAGCAGCAACCATTGCACCCCGAGCATGGCCAATACACCAAGCAGTGGCTGCCAGTTCTCGGGGGCGCTATTGATAAAACCACCAAGCAGACTTTCGCTGCTATAGCGCCACTGAACCAGACTGGAAGCGAGATAGATGATGATGGCGTTGCAACCAATCACCACAAAGGGGAAACCCAGCCAACGCAGCCCAAGCACATCGATAACGGCGTAGAACAACGCCAGCAGCAACAGACTCCAGCCGCTGCTCACCAGCACAAAACTGCTGGTCCAGAGATCCTTATTAACCGGGATCAGAGGATTAAGCAGCCAGCCAAGCCCCAAACAAACAAGCCCGGCCAGACACAGCAAACCTACCCTACCCCAGGCTGAAAAGCTTTGCTGCTGCAAAAAGCGGCCCACAAACACACCGGCCAAAGCATTGACCACTGCGGGAAGGGTCGATAACAGGCCTTCCGGATCATAAGGCTTATGTTGGTAACTGATCCCGGGCAGGAAATGACTGTCTACCCAGGCGTTGATGGAACCGGCGGCGCTAAAGTCCCCGGCACTGCCACCCGGGACCGGCAGCCACAGCTGCACCATGGCGTATCCCAGCAAGATAGCGACAGCAGCATAGATCTGGGTTCTGAGCCCTGTGTGCCACACCAGCATGGCGGCAAAAAACCAGGCGAAGGCGATACGCCCCAAGACGCTGGCATAGCGTATCTCATCCAGGGCCGCCGGCATGCCCGTCCCCCAGCCGTGATTGTAGAGCACGCCAAAAAACAGCAGTAAAGCCAAACGCTTAACTGCGTGCTTATATTTTGGGAGTCGCTCGGCAAACGCCAACTTGTCCAGACGCTTGGGAGACAAACCCAGGGCAACGCCGGAGAGGAAGATAAACAGCGGGAAGATAAGATCGTAGAAGGTAAAACCATGCCAACTGCTGTGGTGCATCTGGCCATCGAACCAACGCCAGCCACTCCAAGTAGTCAGCAGCAAGAGGGCGGCAAACAGCGCTTCACCGCCTAGGATCCAGAACATGTCAAAGCCCCGTAGCGCATCGAGCGACATCAGCCTGGGCTTGTTGGCGGTCTCAGTTGCCGCCGCTATCTTTTCAGTCATAGGGCTTCCCTGTTGTTATTATCTTTATCCGGGTAAAAGCTGCACAGCTTATGTGAAGAGGGTTAATCGCGTTCTTGGCGCAACGGCTTATTTCAGCGCACTCTTTCCTCGGCGGCGTAAACCAATTGACCGCCGATATAGGTGCTTTGCACCTTGAGTTCATTATCGAGCACCAGAAAATCGGCACGTTTGCCCGCAGCCAAGTGGCCTTGCTGCTCGAGTCCAAGAAATGCCGCCGGATACTCGCTCGCCATCCGCATGGATTCTTCAACACTGAGCCCCAGCAGAGAGACAGCGTTTCGCACCGCGGTATTCATATCCAGCACACATCCGGCCAGCTCTCCTGTGATGGCGTTGAGTCTGTCGCCCTGGCGCAGCACCTGCTGGCCAAAGAGCTCAAAACTGGCATCTTGATCCAACCCCACGGGTGGCATGGCGTCCGTCACCAAGAGCATCTTGCCTTTGGCCTTGGCGCGGATGGCCACCTTGGCTGCAGCCGGATGCACATGGTGACCATCGACGATAAGGCCACACCAACTGGCCTCGTCCTCTATGGCGGCGCCCACCATACCCGGTGCTCTGGAGCCCAAGGGCGACATGGCGTTATAGAGGTGAGTAAAACCACTGGCACCGGCCGCCAGGGCCAAACGCACGGTATCATAATCGGCATTGGAGTGACCAAGACAAACACGGACACCGGCCTCGACCAAGGCACTGATAACCTCTGGCGCCACATTTTCCGGTGCCAGCGTCACCAAGCGAACTCCCAAGTCCTGACGGCTGAACAGTGCCAGCTCGGCATCGGAAATTCGGCGGATATACTGCTGTGGATGCACGCCTTTCTTCGGCACAGACAAGTGCGGCCCCTCAAAATGTATCCCCAACACCCCTGTGCTTTGCCTGGCTATCGCCTCGGCCACCGCATCGGCCGCGCGGTTCATCACCTCGATTCTGTCGCTGATCAGGGTCGGCAAAAAGCCTGTGGTGCCGAACCTAGCGTGGGCCCGGCCTATGGTTGCGATACACTCGAGTGTAGGCTCGCCGTTAAACAGCGCGCCGCCACCGCCATTGACCTGCACATCGATAAACCCGGGTACAACCAAGCCTTGCAGGCGGATAGCATCTGAACCTGCCGCAGAGCCCAAGGCCTGCAGATGGCCGTTCTCCACGGCAAAGCTCAGATTGTGATGATATTGCCTGCCATCGAACAAGCGCTCGGCGATAAAGGTTTGCGTCATTCTCTGCTCTCCACTGCGTTGTCCCGTTTAGGCACGTCGGCCACTTTAATCAAAGGGTTTGGGTGACTTTCTTAAGCCCGGCCGGTTGATCCGGATCTATGCCTCTGGCTATGGCCACAGCGGCCACATCGATATAAAAACGCTGCAGCAATGCCAGAGGCGCGACTCTGGGATGAACCTCATTGGCGGTTTGCTTGAGGTGAACCAACTCAGCGCCGCGGCGCCCGACTTCGGCTATCTGCTCAAGATGGCTGGCATAGGATTCATCGGCCACACAGACATCGACTATTTTGAGGTGGTTCTCCACCAGGGTCACAGGGCCATGGAGAAATTCGGCGCTGGAGAAGGCCTCGGCATGGATAGAACAGACTTCCTTGAGTTTGAGCGCTATCTCTTTACTAATGGCATAACCCAATCCTCGTCCCAGCACTACCAGATTGTTGCTGTGCTGCAAAGATTCGGCAGTCAGTTGAGGCTCTGCATCCACAGCCGCCTGCAGCGCCTGGGGCAATTCATCTATGGCGCGGGCCAACTCAGGGCTCTGGGTCCAGGCAGCGGCCAGTTGCAGCAGCGCCGACAGGGTAGCCAAATAGCTCTTGGTGGCGGCCACCGCCTGCTCCTCTCCGGCGCGAAGTGGCAATACAAGATCGACTATGTCCTTAATGGGGGCGGTTTCATCATTGACCAGCGCCACGCAAAAGGCACCGGCTTCGCGGGCCATCTTGGCCTGGGCCAGAATATCCGGGCTGCGTCCCGACTGAGAGATGACTATCACCAGACCACCGGCCAACTGCAAGCGCTTGCCATAAACACTGGCCACCGAAGGCGCGGCGGCAAAAGTAGGCACACCGGCCTCTATTTCAAACAGATACTTGGCAAATACCCCGGCGTGATCAGAAGAACCGCGCCCCACAATCATCACAAACTTGGGAGCAAACTCGCGCAGCCGCTGCCCCAGTTCTCGGGCTAACTGGTCATTGGCCTGCAACTGGTTGGCAATCTTCTCGGGAGCACTGCGAGCCTCGCGCTCCATTATGGTATGGGTCATGGTTTCACCTTTGCTAAGTCGTATGCGCCGGCATCGGCCGGACGGGCTGAAAATTGCGAGTGTTGGTGTTGGTGCATGGCAAAGTGCACGGCACCGATTTCCGGTGGCGCCAACACGGGGGCGATTCGTTCAACCACATCGTCGGCCAGCCAGGGCCTGAGCGGCTCGGCCAGGCCGCCTATCATGGCAAATCGCGGCGGATTGAGTTCAAACAGGCGCCGTGCCAACCGGCTGATATAGTCGGCACCTTCGCTGACTATAGCGGTAGCGGTATCATCGCCCTCGGCCGCACAGGACAGCACTATTCTCGCCAGAGCGGCATAACAACTGGAGGAGCATCCGGCGAGGTTTTCCACTATCCCCAGGGCACCTGTCACCCCGAAATGGGCCAGCAGTTTGGCGCCAAGGGCTGTTTGCGGCGCAAAACCATCGAGCGACAACAACACCTGCTCCGCGGCTTTCAAGCCCATCCAGGCACCGCTGCCCTTATCGCCCAGAGCAAAACCATGTCCACCGAGAGACAATTGCCGTTCACCCACATGGGCATAACCACAGGATCCTGTGCCTGTGATGATGACGGCACCATCTTCCCCCTGGTGGGCGCCAATGCAGGCAGTATGCAGATCTGTGGTCAGGTACATGGCGGCAAAGGGATGCCTCCAATCGAGGATCTCCTGATAAAGCCTGGGAATATTGACACCGGCAAGCCCGAGACCGGCCACCATATTGGCGCAATCGGCTTGCCGCAGACCGGCATCGGCCAGGGCCAAACCTGTAGCACTTATGATGGAGTCGAAAGTTTGGCTCAGACCGTGTAAAGGATTGGCCCGACCGGCAACTCCGGTTCCCAGCACACCCTTTTGCCGGCAGTAGACGGTTGCCCGGCACTTACTGCCGCCGCCGTCTATCCCTATATACACTTGTGCATCCGGTGTCGGGTTTTCCCCCATGGCAGACCTCTTTCTGTTTCTTTTATGGTCACGGCGCAATCTGGCGCGGCGGAACACTGACAAATCGCTGCAGTAAGGCGCCTTTCAGGATTAACCCGGTGACATTCCACTGAGCGGACTCAAGTTAAAGCTATCGTTAACCATGTGGTTAAACTAATGTTACACCACAGATGACAGCGTTGTCATTTATTTTTAATCAGCAGAAATAAATCGACTCATGGCTGGGACTGTTCCTTGGTTAATATATTGAAAATTAACCAATAAATACTCAGCAAGCCACTATCTTTGAGCGACTCAGACTTCCTTAACCACTCTCAAACCTCACTCTTCTAAACGCCACTCAAGCATTAAAAACCAGGCATTAAAAACCAGGGATTAAAAATAAGTCAGGCAATAAGCTAAGACGTGGCTGGCGTTATCTGTTAACGCCAGCCCACATCCGTACCTGCTTAAAGACTAATTCAGTGGCTGAACCCGGCTATAGCGGCGGCCATCGGGCGAGACACTGCGAAGCTCAAGCGGCGCTGCAATTGCCACAGGGCCGCGATACTCCTGCCATTCAGCCCCTGGTCGGCGATATTGGATCTTGAGCCCGGGAAAGATGATATTGGCCTCAAGCTTGCCATCCTTGATTCTACCGCCCGGCAGCGGCAAACGGTAATGCACCCCGGCCTTATCCAGTTTGGCCAGCTCCTTATGCCCCAGGATGTTGGCCAGTCGATGCCAATCCTCTGCCTGCGCCTTTCGCTGCTCGGCACCGAAATAACCGGAATCCTGGCTGTAACTTGCCCCCTGATGCCGGTAAGCCAGCTCCCAGTCCGGCTTATGCCAGGCCTTTTCCGCCAAAACCAAGAGGCGAGGGAAAATCATATAGGCTGCGGTAGTGTCGCTGCGAATCGTCTCGCTCCAGAGTTGTCCCTGCAGGCCAATAAAGCCCCTGCCCGGCGCCATTGGGCCGCTGAGACGCTTTCCTTGTGGGCTGAGTTGCTCTGTGTCATCGGCGACAAAAGGCCTGGCCTCAATATCGCCCCACTGCTCGGCATTGGCCGGCAGGTTATCCGGCATAAAGCTGTGTAACTTGCGACTGTTGCTGCTGCGGCTGGCCCAGTAATAGCCTGGCTCTTTCGGATCGGCCGCCGGCGGCATATCGAAATAGAGTACTTCCGGGTTGGACAGCACAGTATCCCAGCCGAGATTGGCCTGGGCATGCGCCCGTTTGAAGCCGCCGTGGGCGACTATGTCCCAGATATTGCTTTGCACCGGGCTCGGCATATTGGCCGGGTTGACGTGACTCATGCCATCGCTCCAACCTGCCGCCTCTATGCCGCGCTCGGCCAGCATCTGCGATACCCGCTCAATAAAGTAGGCGCCGAGGGCCGATTTGTCGGCCACCCGCTGCGAATTGGCCGCAATAAAGCGTTCACAGGCCGGCGAGTCGAGCCAGGCACCGGCGGTCTCATCGGCACCTATGTGGTAGCGCTTAAGCGGTACTCCGGCGGCCTGATGCAGCTGGGCAATTTCATCTATCACCTTAGCGACAAAGGTGTAACTGGACTCCATACAGACATTGAGCGTGTTGTCGTTGTAATACTGAATAGAGCTGTAGACAGTGGCATCCTCGGGATCCGCCAGCAGATATTGGCTGGCGGCCTGACTGTCGCCCTGAGCCAATAGCTTGCGGCTACGGGCCTGCATCGATTTGATAGCGGCGCGGGAGTGCCCCGGCATATCCATCGACGGGATCACCTGGATCTGTCTTGCGGCGGCAAACTTGAGAATATCTATATAGTCCTGGGTCGTGTAGTACCCGTTGACCTGAGTCTCAGGATTGGGGCCACTGCCCAGTTGCGGCAGCAAACAGCGGTTTTCATCGAGATCGTGGCAGCGTTTGCTGCCAATCTCGGTCAGCTCCGGCAGACTGGGGATCTGCAGGCGCCAGCCTTCGTCGTCGGCCATGTGCAGATGCAATACGTTGAGTTTATAGGCCGCCATCTGCTCCAGCAGGTTCAGCACAAACGCCTTGGAATGGAAGTTGCGGCCAACATCCAGATGCATACCGCGAAACGGGTATCTGGGGCCATCTTGAATGCGCAGCTGTGGCAGTGCTATTGATTGGGTATCATCGGCAGGCAACTGCAGCAAGGCGGCAAGACTCGCCAAGCCATAGGAATAACCCGCGGCGTCTGCGGCGGCCAGGTTAATTCCGCCGGCCTCAATCTCGAGTCGATAGTGCTCGCTTTGCCCGCCCTTGAGCGGCAGCAAGTTCAGCGCCAATCCTTGCTCACTCTGGCTGACACCCAGCCTTTGTAGGCGCAAGAGCGCCGCCTCAAGTGATTGCAACTCGACTCCGTTAGCTATGTGGCTCGGGTTAAGCTTAATCCCGGCATTGAGGGTGACAGGTGTTTGTTCAAGCCAAGTCACTGAATCCGGCTTAGGAATAAGGCTTGCCACCGCAAGGCCGGCATCATTGGGAGTATCGGCATTTTGGCCGAAGACGACACTGGCGGTATCCCAGGGCAGCTTATCCAGTGAGCTGCGGCGATATTGTTTCTCGGCATCCGTGTAAGGCTGCACATAGGGAAGCAACTCAAGCCCGGTATCCGGGTCTTGCTTAACTTCAGTGCTGGCGATGACCTCCGGCTTGAAACCCTCAACCACCATGTAATAGTTGGGCATGGCATCAATTTCCGACAGCTGCCACAGCTCACCGCGAAAATTGATGATTTCGCTGACACCCTTTTTGAAACCGCCGAAAGCGGCGGTTGGCGTCAGACGATGCAGATCGCCCTGAATATGCTCTATATGAAACTCAGGCGAGGCAACCGAGAGTACCGGACGCATCTGGCTAAAATAGATGGCCCAGTCAGAAGCGCTGAGATCTTCGCTCGGAGTCAGGCGGATTTGCGCCTGGAAACAGCGGCCTTCGGCACGGCTCGGGTCGCAGTTGTCATCCGGCACATTGGACAGCACGGCATATTTCAACTGCAAACTCTGGGCAAAGCTATGCAGCTTATTCTGAGTCAGATCTTCGTTCGAGGCTTTTGACGAAGAACCGGCTTGGCTCTGCCCTGGTTCAGTCCCGGTTGCCGGCGGCTTGTCAGAACAAGCCGTCAGCCCCAAGCTCAAGGCAATGGCTAACGCCGCGATAGTTAACTTCATTCCGTTACTCTCCTGTCCTTATTATTGTTTTCACCATGATGCCATATTCCCTGTCGACTCAAGCAGTGGCTGTCACCTCAACAAGCTATGTTGAGTGACAACCGGGATAAAAAAATGGCCAGGTACTGAAATCAGCACCCAGCCCACTCTAGTTTCCGGGGAGAGACTACAGTATTGAAAACACAGTTGCGCAGCCGCCCGACAGATACTCAACTGTGGAAGGCATGTAAAGGAGACCTCATCCTCGACATGCAGACCTTACAAGACAACATGGCCATAGACACAATAGTCACACAAGCAATGACAACGCTGTCATTTATAAACATACACAAGTACAAACCTTATTTCTACATTTTTTTGACAATTTTTATTTTCCCAAGCCCTCTTGAAAACAGCGCTTGCAAACATATTTTTAACAATGACATCCAGTTTGACCACTGTTAACATCCGCAGCATGCTTGGGGTCACAAGCCAATAAGTCTCAAGCTGAACTTTTTACTGGTTTGCGGTACTAATACAACCGAAGAAGCGGTTCTGGCGCCGATATTTCAGTGACGATTTATTTTCCGGTGCGTCAGTTGATTGGCTGACGGAACCTCAAATAACAACAAGGATAAAAAGACAATGACAGCACAATACGTCCCGCTCAACAACGGCGCACACAAGGCTCTGAAAGTCACTCCAGGCATAGATTTCAGCGAATTTGAGAAGCACCATATGTTGCCTTTGCTGGTGCAGGAATTTTTGCCTGCCGCCACCAGTTTCCCGATCATTTTCGCCAAGAACAGCCAAAGTGGAGAATTCCAGCCGGTTGCCATCACCTCTCTGAAACCTGAGAGCAACTGCTTTATCAAGGATAACACCTGGACCCGACGTTACCTGCCTATGCAGTGCCGGATGCAACCTTTTGCCGCCGGTGACTCCAGCCAGGAAAATGTACTTATCGGTATCGATGTCAACAGCAAGCATGTCAGCGAAGACAAGGGCGAAGCCCTGTTTACCGAAACCGGTGAGCAGACCGAATTCCTGAAAAACCGCATCGAATTTATCGGCAACCTGATTGAGTACCGTGAAATCACCAAGCAGTTCGTCAAGACCCTGACCAGCCATGAATTACTGCAACCCAAGACTCTGACAGTAACCAACAAACAAGGTGAAAAGAGCAATATAGATGGCCTCTATATCGTCGATGAACAAAAGCTCAACGCCCTGAGCGATGAGGTTAAACTGGAATTTGCCAAGCGCGGCGTCTACTCACCGGTTTATGCTCACCTGTGTTCACTGAACCAAATCGACTTGCTGCTGGATTAATCCCAATACAGAGATCAGAAGGCTGCCTTGGCAGCCTTTTTATTGGCTCACTGTCTTACCTGTGCAAGGGGCCGCACTAGAAAGGGGAGTAGGTACAATTCTTCCCAAACAGAGTCATTGGAAGCTACAGATATACACATATATTTCTGGCACAGACGGAACTGTGACAGTCGAAAACAGGGACGTATTCACGCCGAGTCACAGGATCGCCTGTGCGAGAGCACACCGCAGGTGATGGGCTACATCATGGTAGGAAGTCCGGCAAGCGCTAATGGGCGATTTTAAGTTGAAAGCCAAGCCGCTGTGCCAGCGGCCTAACGTCGTGGAGTTTCACCCCACACCCGAGGAAAGGGGGCTGTATCGACTCGCCCCCTTTCCAAACCCCCAGCGACCCGCGACGCAGCGGAAAACCCCTTGTGCTTATGATGCCAATTCGCTATCGCGCCAGACGCTCATCCCTGATTCGACTGGCGCTGCTTCGGCATCCATGCCTCGCTACGCGATTGTCATCAACGCCCTGCGGCCGCTTCGAGCGGGAATCGGTGCATTCTGTGAGAATGGAGTAGCTTGAAATATCTGGAGAGTTTACAGACATACGCCTATTTTCCAGGCACAGGCGGAGCTGTGACCGTCGAAAACAGGGATGTTTTCGTCGAGGCTACAGGGACGTATTCACGCCGTGTCACAGTATCGCCTGTGCATAAGCCTGCGGCAGGCAATGAGAAACATCCATCGCCGGAGACCCAACCAATGCTATTTGGCTATTTTGAGCTGAAAGCTATGCTAGCCGCTGTACCAGCGGCCTAACATCGTGGAGCTGGTGCAATTCTGCAAGAATCACGTTACTTGAAGTTTCTGAAATGTCAGCGAACATACACTTAATTCCCTGGCACTGGCGAAACTGTGACTTGCCGAGGAAGATTTTTATAAAGATACAGGAAAGCGCTCAGGGAGCTGATGCAAAAAGCCGACCCTGGGGCCGGCTTTGGTATCGAAGATAAAGACCTGTACTTAGAAGCGCAGGGCTACACCTACTTTATATCTGGCTTCGCCTTCAAAGCTCCACACTGGGTAATCGGCCTTGAACTCGCTGATCACATCCTCTGCACTAATTGGGGAAACACCCGTCTGTATGCTGTCTTCTTCGGTGATGTTGACCGCTTCAAAAGTGATATCCAAATAGTCGGTTACCGAGTAGCTGGCACTGAGGTCCAAGGTCCCGTAAGACTCGTGCTGACGGTTACCGTAGAAACCAGGCAGCTCGCGCATCATATACTCGGAGCGCCAGTTATAGGCCAGACGAGCGCTAAAGTCGTCCATCTCATAGTAACCTACCAGGTTGACGGTATGCTTGGATGAGTCAGAGAACACGCCCACACGGTCCGGATAGTTTTCTGCCGGAGAGGATGCATCGGCAAAAGTATAGTTCACCGAGTAACCTAAACCATTGTCGAAGGAGTCCTGCAGCTGCAGCTCGATACCATCTATGCTGCCGCCGTCGGCATTGTACTTCTCGCTCACAGTCCAGCAGTCATAGATACCTACGCCACAAGAACTTTCACCTTCGGTTACCAGGTTGGGATCTTCAATCCCTATCTGCTGATTCAGCTTCTGTTTGGTGGTGATAAAGGAGCTGACATCCTTGATAAAGTAAGTGGCGGCAAACAGGCCAGAATCACTGAAGTACCACTCCAGACTCAAGTCGGCCTGGGTCGCCTTGAATGGTTCCAGCGCCACACTGCCACGCACCAGTTTTTCATTAAAAGGTGTACCGTCGTTGTAACCCGGCAGGGTCGAGGTAGCAAACAGCTCGGCGTAGTTGGGGCGAGAGATCACCTGAGCGGCTGATGCGCGCAGTATCACATCCTCGCTCAAGTCGAAGGCGATGTTAACGCTCGGCAGTACATCGTTATAGCTGGACTTGTCTGTGCTCAGATCATCGGCGAACTGGCCCTGATCGTTCAGCGCGTAATAGTCAGACTCAATGTCGGTAGAGATGTAACGGAAACCGAAGTTACCGCGGAATCCTTCCCCGGCAAAAGTAGCCATGGCGTACAGAGCCAGGTTCTCTTCCTGGATAGTGCCGTAACCAGACTTGTCAACGGTAAAGCCATCGATGGCGGCATAGGCGTCGGCAATCATGGCATCAAATATCGGCTCAGGCAGAGTGAAACCGGCGCCGGATGACATGGTGCCATTGTAGTAGGCAGAAGCGTCCTTGGTCAGTACCTTGGCGTCATTGACTATCGCCGCATCTGTCATCTGGGTGACTTCATGATCGGCATAGCTCACACCTGTCTTGATGGCACTGATAGCGCCCCAGGCTACCGGGAAGTTGAAGTCCAACTGAGCGAAGGTTTCTTCATCCGTGTTGGGCTGCTTCTTCAGCGCCCAGCCGGCAGTGGCCAATGGGTCGTTAAAGTCACTGGCCTCAAAATACTTGTTGTCGATGTCGATGTTGATCTTGTCGCCGGTGGCATCATAAATACCGGCAAAGTCAGCCGGGACACCGATTGAGTTGCCATAGTTGGCAGTCAAGTCGGTACCGCCCTCTGCTTCGGTGCGGCCTATACGGCCTTCAACGGTGAAGTTATCCGCTTCATAGTTAAAGTTGAAATCCACTGTATCCGAGCTCATGCTCGCCTTACGGGCCCAGGTTTGTGCCCAGGCAAAACCGCCCTGATCGCTGTGATTTATCTTGGTACAAACGCCGGCGGCATTGACCTGTTCACAGGTGTAGTCGCCTCGCTGAGTGGGAAACAGGAAGATGGAGGTGTTGGCGTTGTTGGCGTCCAGCTCCAGATTCATGTAGTTGAGCCCCAATTCCAGTCTGTCGGTGGGACGATACTGCAACACCAGATTGATTGCAGTGCGCTCACGATCCTGTTGGAAGGTGGTTGGCACTATCTCACCCCAGCCAAGCAGGGTTTCGATGCCATTGCGTTGGTAGTCCGTCTGGCTCCAGGAACCTGCCAGCAATACACCGAAGTTTTCATCTTCGTTTTTCCAGCTGTAGAGACCGGAGGCTTCAGGATCTATCTCTTCCGAGACGCTACCATAGTCCCCTTTGGCGCTCAGGAAAACCGAGTTGGCATCCAAATCCAGCGGTTTGCGGGTGTTGATGATGACAGTGCCGCCTATGCCCCCTTCGGCAATATCGGCCTGGGAAGATTTGTAGACTTCAATCGAGCCCACCATCTCTGGCGGCAGCAAGGTGTAGTTGAAACTGCGGTCGATGGCCTGCTGATCGAACCAACCGGTAGAAGCTACCGAGTGGCCATTAAGCTGGGTACTGGTCAGCTGCGCCGAGGCGCCGCGGATAGAGACCTGTTGCCCCTGACCGAACTGGCGGTTAACGGCAACCCCTGGAATACGTCCCAGAGACTCCCCCACATCACTGTCGGGGAATTTACCTATATCTTCTGAAGTTACCGCATCGACCACGGCATCTGAAAAACGCTTGGTATTGACCGAAGCCTTCATCGAGGCACGCATACCGCGGACTTCAATTTTTTCAATATTGGCAGTTTCGTTGCTGTTGTTATCTGCTGCCTCGGCAGCCAGCGCGCCAACAGATACCGCTCCCCCAAGGAGGATAGCGATATTTGCAGCGAGGGCAGTTTTCTTAAAGGTAGATGTTCGCATCTCGTTTCCCTTCCATCACTTTATTATCTTTTTTGTTGCCATAACCATTCCCTTCAAGAGAATGACAACGCTGTCATGTCTGAGGATAAACATTACACAATAATTAACAGTCTTGCCACAACAAAATAACGCCAGAGTGAATAAAAACTGTCATATTGCTGTGTTAATGGGAGAAAACAGATTTTTATTCTGGTTAAAAACTGTCCAAGCAGAAGTTTGTGTAACCAAGGGCGTTAACAATAGCGGGAAACGAATTTATATAATGGCCTAATCACTAAGGAAGTCGGATAACGCCGAAAGCTAATTGCTGTGTAAGCCACTCTCTGCAAAAGAGAAGGCCATGAGGACTTATTCGCACCTTCCCTAAATTCTGCGTTGCCAAACTGGCTAAAAGTCAGCAGTATAAGATGCTCGACAAGCGGCTATGCCGCTTCCGGCCCCCGCTGGCTGTGAGTATTCGCCTGACATCTCGGACTAAGTTGAATGAAAGTAACCATCAATGACGTGGCTAAATATGCCGGCGTTTCCATCAAGACAGTATCCCGGGTCACCAATAATGAGCCTTCGGTTAAACAGGCCACTATCGACAAGGTCAATGCTGCAATCAAAGCTTTGAATTACCAGCCGAATTTAGCTGCCCGCAACCTGGCTGCCACCAGTTCTTATGTCATAGGCTTCGTCTATGACAACCCCAATGCCTACTACATTATCGATATGCAGAACGGTATTCTCTCCGCTTGTCGGGACAAGGGCTATGAGCTGCTGATCCACCCCTGTGATGCCAAGGCCGAGGGTATTTGTGAACAACTGACCACTATGGTGAAACATGCCCGCCTGGCCGGACTGGTACTAACGCCGCCGCTGTCGGAAGATCCCAAGGTACTCTCCGCCCTGGATGCCATAGGCGCCAACTATGTTCGCATCATGGCAGGTGACAGAGTAAAGGCCGATACCGGGCTGGCGGTATTGGTTAACGACAGATCCGGCGCCGTGGCCATTACCCAACATCTTATCGATCTCGGGCATCGGCAGATCGCTTTTCTCAGCGGCGACTATCATCACCAATCCACCAAGGAGCGTCTCGAAGGTTATCGTCAGGCCTTGAGGGATAACGGCCTGGACGAGTCTCCCGAACTGATTGTCGAAGGTGAATACTCGTTTGAATCCGGAGTTGAAGGTGCCAAGAAGCTGCTCAAAGGGGCTAACCGGCCCAGCGCCATAGTGGCCTGTAACGACGAAATCGCCGCCGGAGCCCTGTTTGCCGCCAGGCTGGAAGGGGTGGATATTCCCACCGAGCTCTCGATTGTCGGCTTTGAGGACAGCCCCTTCTCACGCCAAACCTGGCCCAAGTTGACCACAGTGCATCAGCCCAACGGCAAGATTGCCCAGATAGCTACCGAGCTGTTGATCGCCAATCGCCGTGAGCAGAGCGCTCGCAGCGAGATCTTCACCCCAGAGCCGGTTATCAGAGACTCGAGCGCCAGGGTGCAAGCAAGCTGAAATTCCAGCCACTAAAAAGGCGCTCTACTGAGCGCCTTTGCGATAAGATTCAAAATCACTTTATCAATGCAGCTTGAGTTTGGGCCTGTGCCACTTCAGCAGCCGCTGCGCCAGACGATACACCAACGCCGAAAACCAACCGTACAAACTAGCCAGATGGCGTTGATACAAGGACATGTACATCATCCGCGCCACGTAACCCTCAATAAACAGGGAGCCGGATCTCAGGTTGCCCATCAGATTACCCACCGCCGAGAAACGGCTCAGTGACACCAATGAACCATAGTCGCGGTAGACAAAAGGATTTTCTGCCTTGCCCTTCAAGCGGTTGAGAATATTCTTATACAGGGTTTCCGCCATCTGCGATGCGGCTTGTGCCCGGGGAGGCACAGGCTTGCCGTTGTCCTGCACCAAAAAGGCGCAGTCGCCCAAGGCGTAGATATCCTTATGGCCCTTGACCCGCATACAGGCATCGACCTCGATAAGGTTACGGTTATTGACCGGCAACTTATCAAACTGCTGCAGTACATCCGGCCCCTTGACGCCAGCGGCCCAAACCTTAAGCCCGGCAGGGATCAGCACATCTTCCTGGGTAATAAAGCCCTGCTTGGTCACCTCTTTGACCTGCACTCCTATGTGCAAGCGTACCCCGATATGATCCAGTACAGACTGGGCTCTGGAGCTCACCTTGTCCGGCAGAGCCGGCAATATCTTGGGCGCCGCCTCAATCAGGTGGATTTCCAGATGATGCTTGTCGACATTGAGGTAACCGTATTCTTTGACCGAGTCCAGCACATGATGCAACTCGGCGGCCAGCTCAACCCCGGTCGCGCCGGCGCCCACTATGCCGATACTGAGCTTTTCGCTGGTTTCATCCAGCAGTAACAGGTTGTCCAGCAACTTGTGGTGAAATTGATTGGCGCTGTCGAGGCTGTCGAGGAAGATACAGTGCTCTTTGGCACCCGGAGTGTTAAAGCTGTTGGCCACCCCGCCGATGGCGACCACCAGATAGTCGTAGGGCAACTCACGCTCGGCGATAATCTGCTCGCCGTCATCATTGCTGACCCCGGCCAGGGTGATGGTCTTGGCCTCGGGATCGCATTGCAGCATTTCACCGCGCAGGAAGCGATAGCCATTTTTCAGGCCATGGTCGCGATACAGCAAGCCTTCTACCGATTGATCTATCACCCCAACGGCCACTTCGTGCAGTTTGGGCTTCCAGATATGTACCGGACTCTTGTCTATCAGGGTTATTTCAGCCTCTTCCTTCAGGCCCAATTTGCGTCCCAGCTTGGAAGCCAGCGCCAATCCTCCGGCGCCGCCGCCCACAATTAAAATCCGCTTACCGGTCACAAATTCCCCCAAGAGTATGAACTAATGCAAGATAGCCTTTTATAACATGATCCTGCTCAAAAATAACCTGAGTTCTAAATTAATATTTCTTTATATATCACTGATGCAGGTGAATATTTGCCATCATTTCCTGTCGCTCAAGGCTGGTGTAATGCCACCTTGGTGCGCTTCAAACTGTAGAACATCCACAGACACAATAGGCTGCTGCAGGATGCCAAGGAGATCCACACGCCCGGCACCCCAAAGGCCCAGGCAAACACCCAGAGGAACAGGCCTATCAGCAACAACTTGCTGCCCGTGAGTATCGAGGCCTCGGCCGGACGATTGATGGCCTGGAAGAAACTGGCTCCCACCAAAATCAAGCCTTCCATCGGCAAGCCCCAGAAATAGAGATACATGCCCTCAATGGCAACCGGGGCCAGGGTCGGGTTGTCACCGGCAAACAGATACACCATCCATTCCGGGCGGCTGTAGATAAGCACCAAGCCCAGCAAGGCGCAGATTAAGGTGACGGAAAACGCCATTTTGGCGGTCTGCTTGACCCTGTCATATCGACCGGCACCGGCATTGAAGCTGAGAATGGGTTGGGTGCCGAGGGCGATGCCTTCAAACACAAAGTAAAACAGGGCTTCGGTATAACTCACCACGCCATAGGCGGCCACATGCAGCGAAGTGCCGGTCCAGAGCAGAGCCATGTTATGCATGGTCAATACAATCGACAGGTAGAGATTCATCAGGAAACTGGGCATCCCCAGCTTGACGATTTCCCAAACCAGCTCCAGGCTCAGCTTCATCTGCTGCCAGTCGATATTGAGCCGGGTGCGCTTGCCAATGAAATGTTGCAGACACAGGCCGCCGGTGACCGCCTGGGACAACATGGTAGCAATGGCGGCGCCGGCAAGACCGAATGGAAAGACCACAATAAACAGCCAATCCAGCAGGGTGTTAAGCACGCCCCCAAATACCAGGATCCAGGTGACGAAACTGGGGCGACCGTCGTTACGTAAAAGCGCCGAGAAGGCCATGGAAATGATGGGGAAAATGCCCAAGGCAAAGTACCAGAACAGGTATTGGTAGGCGCCTTCATAGACCTCACCTTCGGCTTTCAGCCAGCGCAGAATGTCGTCGGTCAGCATGGTACCGGCAAGCGACACCACCAACGCACTCAACAGACAAAGACTGAAGGTATTGCCGAGAATTTTTCTGGCCCTGGCGACATCACCGCGGCCAAGATTGATGGAGATAAGCGCGGCGCCGCCCATGCCCAAAAGCGCACCGAGCGCATAGAGAATGGCGCCCACAGGGTAAGCCAGCATAATACCCGCAAGACCCGTTTCCCCCAGGTAGTGGCCGATAAACATCCCGTCTATGGTGACGTAAATTCCGGTCACCAACATGGACATCACAGTGGGGACAGTGTAACGCCAAAAGAGTTTACTGACAGGTTGCTGCAGTAAGGCGAGATCCTGCTCAGTCTGTGGGCTGTTTGGGGTCATGACGCTTTCTCAACATCAAAGGTGTTAAACCATAAGTTCGATATCAGAGGCCATATTAGGAGACGACAGCTCGGCCTCCATTCAAATTGGCACTCCGAAATCAATCACCTCGGAAAAAGTGGATGGCGGATTGTACCCGAGTTATCAGCCTGGATGCCACAGCCTTGAATAGGCCGTTATTCGGCGACTTTCATGGCGAGCAGTTGCTGCTCCAAAGATTCAGGCTGCAAAGGGGCGCGACTGATGATTTCCAGCCTGGAGTCCATGGCATCATCGAGCTCTTCAACGCTCAATTCACCGTCGAGCATATTGAGCGCCGCTATGCCGTCTTTGGTGATCATCACAGCTTTTAGCCGCACCACATCGAGTGCCTTGGCCCAGCGATAGAGGCGCTCGAGATCGAACAGCCAATCCGGAGCAAAAATCCAGCCATAGCTGTAACAGCCCTCGCCTTTATTACTCTTGAACACTATGCCGCGAGCGTCCCACTCGGGTGCTTCCGAGCTCTGCGGCTCGACGCCGAGTGGCTTGATGGCAAACACACCGGCATTTTGCCGCAGCAGCCCGGCGCCTAAGGAAGTGGCTTTAGTGTTCAGATTGGCCTTTGCCGGCCGAGCCAGCGCCCGCAACAATTCATCATTGAGCTTCTGCTCTTTGGACCAGTAAAACAGCTCCCCTTCCAGTTGCTGAGCGGCAATAAAGGCGGCTATTTGTTCCCTCAAGTGTGCAGCTAGCTGCACACTCTCCTGATCACTTTCCGGCTCATTCCCTTGCTCACTTTGCGGCTCCCCCTCAGACAGAACCATTGGCTCTTGCTGTTGCCAAAGGTCCTGCTTGCCGGCCAGCAGGATATCGGCTATCTGCAGCTGGGAGAGAAAGTTCTCATGTTCGGTATAGCGCTTGTCACTGAGTTTGCGCGGGTCAAACAGACAGATACAGGCCTTGAGGCTGAGCACTTCGGCAAACTGTTTCGAGCTTAGGGTTTTCAAAATCTCTTTGGGATGACCAAGGCCGGTGGGCTCTATCAGCAATCTGTCGGGTTTGGCCCGGGCCAGCAGCTGAGTCACCGCCACTTGAGTCGGCACCCCGGCAGCGCAGCACAAACAGCCGCCGGGCACTTCTCGTATGACAACGCCAGAGTCGCTCTGGCCCATCAGGCCGGCATCTATTCCAATTTCACCGAACTCATTGACCAATACCGCCCAGGTCTCGCCCGCGGGCTTATTGGCCAGCAGCGCTTTAATAAAGGTGGTTTTGCCTGAGCCGAGAAAGCCGGTTATCAGATTGGTGGCGACGGGTTTGAGGATCATCTGTGACTCCATTCCTTACAGCATTGAGGCAGCAGAGTGTAACCCAAGCAGGGAAAGAGTTAGCTCGAAATTGTAAACAGATGCAAAATGGGCGCGGATAGCGCCCATTTCTGTATACCTTCCCTAAGGCTTGAGTTCGTGATCCACTATCGGTGTCAGCCCCTTGGCACGATTTTTCATGGCATCCTCCAAGTCAAAGCCGCTGGCACGCCAGCCTTTGGCCTCAGCCGCAGAGAAGCTCTGCAAGTGCCACTCTTTGGCATCTTGGAGTTTAAAGCCTGCATCCTGCCAGGCGCCTGCGCTTGAGGCATCGAAACCGGCAACATGCCACTGCTGGGCGCTTCGGGAGTCAAAACCTGCCTCTTTCCAGGAGGCTATCTCGGTTGAACTCATACCGGACCAGTCTTTGGGAATGGAACTGCAAGCCACAAGCATACTCAACCACAGCAAGATCACTAATTTTCGCAACATACTCATCTCCTGATACCTTTACTATTCCTTAAGCTAAGGGGGCTGCGCTGCCGACGGCTTATTGAGGCAACGCATTGAGTATAGCAGGGCAGATTGCATTATCTGCGTCTTGGGCCTTTGGGAGCCTGGCCCTTGCGACCGGGTTTATGGCCCCTGTGAGTCTTGGCATGTCGGGGTTTCTCTATTGGCTGTAAATAGCGCTCCGGCAGCGGCGCGCCCTTCTCGTAACCCGGCAGTACTTCTCTTGGCAGCTTGTAACCGAGCAGGGCTTCTATTTCAGCCAGTTTTTGCTCTTCGGCCGGGCTCACCAAAGAGATGGCTTCACCGCTGCGCCCGGCTCTGCCGGTACGGCCGATGCGATGAATATAGTCATCAGCCTGGGATGGCAGCTCGAGATTGATAACCCTTGGCAAGGCCGGAATATCCAGGCCTCGAGCCGCGACATCGGTTGCCACCAATACCCTAACTTCTCCATCGATGAACTGCGCCAGAGCGCGGCTGCGGGCGCCTTGAGTCTTGTCACCGTGAAAACAGGCACTCTTGATGCCGTCGAGTTTCAGCTCTTGCTGCAACTGCTCGGCACTCTCCTTGGTACTGACAAAGGCCAACACCTGTTGCCAGTTGTTGCGACCAATAAGCTCGGCAAGCAACTCGGCTTTACGACGATAATCCACCGGATACACCTTTTGCTGGATCTGCGCCTGAGTGCGGCTCTCTTTATCCACTTCAAACCATTCTGGCTTATCGAGCAGCTTGTGCCCGAGGCGCTTGACCGTCTCGGGGAAGGTCGCCGAAAACAGCATGGTCTGATGCCCATCTGGCAGATAGCGCCCCAGACGCTCAATATCCGGCAAGAATCCCAGGTCCAACATGCGGTCGGCCTCATCCAGCACCAGGGCCTTAACCTTATCCAGCCTGAGATGATCTTGGCTCAGGTGATCGAACAGCCGCCCCGGCGTCGCCACCAGCACCTCAATACCGGCCGCTATCGCCTTGCGTTGAGGGTTGAAGTTGGCGCCGCCGAAAATGGCCAAAATGCGAAATGGAGTATGGGCGGCGTATTTGCCCAGTTGAGTCGCCACTTGTTGCGCCAGCTCGCGGGTTGGTGTCAGGATAAGCACTCTGGGCGCGGCGCCATATTCTGGCTCAGCGAGCCCCTGTTGCTGCCACTCGTCAATCAAGGCGGCCAACAGCGGCAAGCCAAAGGCCGCGGTTTTACCTGTGCCTGTCTGGGCCGAAGCCATAATATCCCGTCCGGCCAATGCCGCCGGCAATACCTGCTGCTGCACCGCCGTCAACTCACGATAGCCGCACAGGGCAACGGCTTCGAGCAGCGCTCCCGGCAGCTGGGTTTCAGAAAACTGCATCTTCAACACCTGAAACATAAAAAGGTCGGCGAGTATACCGCAAACACAAGTTATCAGTTGGCATTTCCACCACCTATGACCTAATGCTTGCCAAGATACTTTTGCTCAAAGCCTTCGATATCCAACGCCTGGGAGTAGAGGTAACCCTGGGCATAGTCGCAGCCTATGCGGGTCAAGATCTCGGCCTGACCGGCTGTCTCCACCCCTTCGGCTATCACCTTCATCCCCAACTTGTGTGCCATGACTATGATGGCTTCACAGAGGGTCAAGTCACTCTCATCCGTTTCCAAATTACGGGTAAAGGATTGATCTATCTTGAGATAGTCGATATCAAACCGCTTCAGATAAGCCAGGGAGGAATAGCCGGTGCCAAAGTCATCCAGAGACACCTGAATGCCGGCATCCCTATAGGCCAACAGCTTTTCGGTCACTCCCATATTGGCATCCAGCAACAGGCCTTCAGTTATCTCTATACAGATCCCCGAGCCAGAGACACCCAGACTTGTCAGCAGCTCAAGCCACTCGGCAAAGCGGTTGCCTTCGTCGCGAAACTGGATTGGCGACTTGTTGATACTGATCTGCACCTCGCTCCCATAAGCCTCGCGCCAGGCGGCACTCTGACGCGCCGCCTGCTCAAACACCCAGTTACCGATTTCAAAGATAAGCCCAGTGTCTTCTGCCACCGGAATAAACTCAGCCGGCGAGACACTGCCGCGCTCACTGTGATTCCAGCGCAGCAAGGCTTCGGCCTTGAACACCTTACCGCTGCCCAGCTCGACTATGGGTTGGAACCTGAGTTCGAATTCGTGCCGCTCCAATGCCTGACGCAAATCCTGAATAAGCCGCATCCTGTATCTGGCGTATTCCTGCATAGAGGCGGTGAAATAGTTGAAACGGTTGCGGCCCTGATCTTTGGCGGCATACATGGCCTGATCCGCATGTTTAAGCAACAACTCCACTGTCTGGCCATCATCGGGATACAGGGTAATGCCGATACTGGCGCTGATAAAGGCAGTTTCATCGCCCAACTTGAAGGGCTCGGCCAGACTGCTGAGAATATGGTTGGCAACCCGCTCGACCCCGTTATGATCCTGCACATCCGAGAGCAGCAAGGTGAACTCATCGCCGCCGAGTCTGGCCACCACGTCGGACTCACGCACACAGGCCTGCAGCCGCTCCGAAGTTTCCACCAGCAGTAAGTCACCCATGTCATGGCCGAGGGTATCATTGACCTCTTTGAAGAAATCCAGATCCAGAAACAGCAGCGCAAAACCATGGCCATGGCGCTTGGCCTTACGGATTTCATTGCCAAGATGCTCGGTGAACATGCGCCGGTTCGGCAAACCTGTCAGGGCATCATAGTTGGCCTGACGCCAGATAAGACGTTCATTCTGCTTCTTGTCGGTGATATCGGAAAACAACGCCACCCTTCTCAGTGGGGTATCATCCGTGCTGTGAATGGTATTGATGCTGAGCCAAATCATTATCTTGCGGCCATCACTGCAGCGCAGCCACATCTCTCCCTGCCAGCGCCCCTTGTGGCTGAGATCATGATTCAGCTCACGGTAAAACCTCTCATCGTGGTCGTCGCACTTGAGCATATCTATGTTACTGCCCAGCACATCTTGTGGCTGATACCCTGTGATGGCGCTGAACGCCGAATTGACCGTCATTATGGTGCCGACATCATCCAGCACGCTCATCGCCTCGCTGGAGTTTTCATAGACGGAAGCCGCCATCTTGAGTGAGGCTTCCAGCTGTTTTTGCTCGGTAATATCCACATGCACGCCGCAAACCCTGAGCGGCCTGCCCTTCTCGTCACGACTGACCACCTTGCCGGTATCCTGCACCCAGCGCAGTTCGCCGTCCGGACGGATCAGCCGGTACTGCACCTTGTGTTGCTCGGTTTTGCCCGCCAGATGCTCATCCAAAGAGCGCAGTACCCAGGCCCTGTCCTTGGGATGAATACCATCTAACCACAGGCGTTTGTTGTCGTTGAGATTGTTAAGGGAACAGCCAAGAATTTCGGCGCTGCGTTTGTTGCGCACTACGGTATCCTTGACTGGGTCCCAGTCCCAGAAGCCGAGTTGACCGCTTTGCAGCACCAGCTCCAACTGATCGCGACTGGCGGCAATCGCCTGCTCGGCCAACTTGGCCGAGGTAATATCGATATAGCCGGCTATCACCAACTGTACCTGCTGATGATGGCGCTGACAGGCCACTGTCATATGGGTATAGACATACTGCCCCTGCTTGGAGACGAAGCGTTTTTCCATCTCATATTCGTCGATTTCACCATCCAGCATCCGCCTGAATTGCGCCATATCGGCGGGCAGATCATCCGGGTGGGTCAGCTCAGACCAGGTCAGTTGCGACAACTCCTGCTCTGTATAACCCAACATTTGGCACATGTGGGGGTTTATCTTGAGCCAGCGTTGATCCGGCGAGGTGATGGAAATCCCTATGTTGCCCACATGGAACTGGGAGCGAAACAGAAAGTCATCCTGCAGCCGAATGCGGTTGTCGCGCTCAAATTCCAGCCGCCTCGACAGCAAGCGCCCCAGCAACACATTGGTGAGTGGGAACAAGGTCAGCACAGGCAAACTGATACTGGCAAGCACCCCTTTGGCGGTTTCCCAGGGCAGCAGTAACATCCAGACCAGCATCACCAGATGTACCAACAGGGAAAAGCCGGCCAGCTCCGGGTAGCCTATATCGGCGAGGGATTGCTTGCGCCGTTTGCGCCACAACAGGCCTATCAAGCCGCTGGAGAAGATCACTCCGACACCGACCCAAACAGCACCGCCACCGAGATAGATGCGAAAAGCGGCGGTAATCACGCAGGCGATTATGGTCGGCAGTCCGCCGAAAAACAGGCCTGAGATACTTAAAAGTACGGAGCGACTATCGAAGAAGATCCCCGGCTCATAGCTCCAGGGGGTAAGCATCACCGCAATACAGATGCCACCGATAATGACGCCAATCAACAAACGCCACAGCAGAAAGTACTCCCGCTGCTGCTGTCTGGGAATAGCATCATAAATAAACACCAATGCCAGCAAAAATGCGGCATTTTGTGCCAAAGGAAGGAAAATGCTCTGCTCCATCTGCCCCCAAGCCTGTGAATAACAAAGAAGAAATCTACAGGTCTAGTGTAGCAGAGCACCTTCGGAAACCTGACTAATTTATGGCGCTTTCCACTGGGCGCCGCTCATCCTTGCTGTAACTTTCCACCTGGTAGAGTTGCGTCAGATAAAGCCTTGCGCTGTCTTGCCAAGAAAAGCGGCTGGCGGAGGCTCTTTTTCTAAGGGCATTCCAGTTGGCTGTGGAATAGAGCTCCAAGGCCCGGGACAGAGCGTCGAGCAGCGCCTTGGCCTGTTCATCCAGCCCGCCCCCCGAGAATACCAAGCCATTGTCACCGTCGCTGATGGTATCGGCCAGTCCGCCTGTGGCATGCACCAAGCAGGGTTGGCCTGCTCTCAAAGCCAGCATCTGGCTGATACCGCAAGGCTCGAAGGAGCTTGGCATCACAAACAGATCGCCGCATTGATAGAGGGCATCGGCCTGCTCCTGATGATAACCATTGATAAAGCGAAAATTGCTGTTGCTCGCGGCGATGCGGCCAAAGAGTGCCGCTATCTGCTCATCGCCGCTGCCGAGCAGCCAAAAACAGGCGCTGTCGCTGAACTGCGCCAGCCTTAGCAACAGCTCTTCCAGCACTGTCTTGCCCTGCCAGGGATGACACAGCAAGAGTAACTTCTGCTCAGTGAGCCTGCCAACCGAGGTCAGCAGCATTCCCGGTGACTCCGATATCTGGCCCAAGCGGATTTGGGCAATCATATCTGCCGGCGTCACTGCATCGCTGCGCCCGAGTTTACTCAATAATGCCTCTGTGGCTATCTTGGGCAGTTGCAACTTGAGTTGCCGCCGCTTGCAGGCAGTGAGCGGTAGTCCTTTTTGATAGTCACAGCCGTTGAGAATGCCGAACACCTGGCCAAGCTTGGCTTTGACCTGCAGGTCAGCCTCCAATCCCTCGCCGCCAAAGAAACCCAGCTCTGGCTGTGACGGACGCAGCACTTCCTTGGCATAAGTCGCCGAGACCAGATGGATAACATCACTGAATTGAATCGCCGCCCGCAGCGGATTGATGCACCCGGGGTAGCGGGTATCCAGCGCCAGTTGCAGTTTGGAGTTTACCCCTTCGGCCAACAGCCAGGGATACCAGGCCGCCAGGGAAGATGCCTCGCCGGCAAGCGGCCGCACACCCTGCATCGCCAGATTGTGGATACTGAGAACACAGGGCACTTTTGATAGGCCACGATAGGCGGGATCCAGTGCTCTTAACATGGCAAAACCGCCGCAGTGCCAGTCGTGCAGGTGAAACCTGTCCGGCAGCGGCAGTAATCCCTGTTTCAGCGCCGCCGCCACTGCAGCGCCGAAGAGGGCAAACTTGCCTGCATCTGTGGCAAAGGGGCGCTCAGGGCCATCAAGGCTGTAGACTTCACGCTTAACGCCGCAAAAACCTTCATGAGCCAGAAGATAGATCCACACCCCCTGGGAGCCTGGCTGAACCGCCGGATTGGCGATACGATACAGCCGCGCCCGGGTGGTGCCTGCGCCGAAAGCAAATTCAAACTCGCACAGAAAATCAGCCCCCTGCTCCTTGGCCAAAAAGCCATAGTCCGGCATTATGATATGCGCCGCCACGCCTTGGCTTTGCAGCGCCGGAGGCAACTCTGCCAGCACATCTGCCATACCGCCGACTTTGGCACCGGCCAGGGCAGCGTTTTCCGCTGCCAACATCAACACCTGCAGTTTTGCTTTCGCCGCCATTATTCGTACCCCACAGGCAGTCCCAACATGTCGCGGGTTACCAGCACTACGCCGTTTTCCGAGACCCGAAAACCCTTGGCCCTGTCGTGGTCATGGTTAAAGCCTATCTCCATCCCCTCGGGGATAATGCAGCCCCGATCTATGATAGCCTTGCGAATGCGGCAATGACGCAACACCACCACATCGGGCAGGATCACCGAGTCTTCCACCTCTGAGTAAGAACAAACCCTGACCTCATTGAAGAGGACACAGTGGCGCACAGTGGCACCTGAGATAATGCAACCGCTGGAAACCACAGAGTCCAGCGCCATACCGCGCCTGTCATCATCGTCAAATACAAACTTGGCCGGCGGCAGTTGTTCCTGATAGGTCCAGATGGGCCATTTGGCATCATAGAGATTGAGCGCCGGCGTCGGCGACAGCAGTTCCATATTGGCTTGCCAGAAAGAATCCAGAGTTCCCACATCGCGCCAGTAGGCCTGCTCGTTGGGAAAGGCGCTGCGAAACGGATAGGCATAGACCCGGTGCTTTTCTATGATGGCCGGGATAATGTCCTTACCGAAATCCCGGTTGGAATCGGCATTCTGGGCATCTTTTTTCAGCTGTTCAAACAGAAACTCTGTGTTGAACACATAGTTGCCCATGGATGCCAGGCAGGATTCTGGGTTATCCGGCAAGGGCTTGGGTTCGACCGGTTTCTCTTCAAACCCCAGAATACGGTTGCTGCTGTCCACCTCCATCACCCCAAAGGCGTTGGCCGCTTCGGCCACCGGCACCTCCATACAGGAAACCGTCATATCGGCGCCGGACTCGGCATGAGCGGCCAGCAGACCGGCGTAATCCATGCGGTAGATATGATCGCCCGAAAGCACCATCACATAGCGCGGCAGCTCGTGACGTATGATGTCTATGTTCTGAAACACAGCATCGGCCGTGCCCTGATACCAGTTGTCCGAATAACGTTGGGACGCCGGCAATATCTCCACCGACTCCCCCAACTCCTTTTTGAAATGCCCCCAGCCGCGGGTCACGTGGCGGATAAGCGAATGGGACTTGTACTGGGTCACCACCCCTACCCGGCGGATCCCCGAGTTGATGCAGTTGGACAGCGGAAAGTCGATGATCCTGAACTTGCCGCCAAAATAGAGCGCCGGCTTGGCCCGCCAATCGGTCAGCTCATGGAGGCGGGAACCCCGGCCTCCGGCCAGGATCAGGGCATAGGTTTCACGGGTAAGGTTACTGATATAACGCGGACTCGGATTCGGCATAAAAGCGTGCTCCCAATTAACAGAAAAAGGCGCTCACTGCGCGCCCCAGATATGGTCGCGATAACCGGCTATGGTGACATCGCTGGAGAAGCGGCCACTGACCGCGGTGTTGCGAATACTCATGGCGGTCCAGCGCTGAGGGTCCTGATAAGCCTTGGCGGCTTGCAGCTGGGCCAGACGGTAGGTTTCAAAGTCGGCCGCCAGCATCCAGGGATCTTGGGGCGACTCAATGGCGGCTATGATGGGGTCGAAGATCCCCGGTTCCTGCAGATTAAAGTGACCACTTTTGAGCAGCGTCATTACGCCGCCGAGCGCCGCTGAGGACGCTATATATTGCGCCGGGCAGTAGTGCGCCTTGAGTTCCTCCACCGCCAGGGCATTGAGGCCAAACAGAAAGAAGTTGTCTTCACCTACCTCTTCGAGCATCTCGATATTGGCACCATCCAGAGTGCCTATGGTCAGGGCGCCATTCATCATGAACTTCATATTGCCTGTGCCCGAGGCTTCCTTGCCGGCGGTGGATATCTGCTCTGACAAATCCGTACCCGGACAGATCACCTCCATGGCGCTGACATTATAGTCGGGCAAAAAGGCAAACCTTAACCAGGGACTGACTCTGGGATCCTCATTGACCATATGAGCCACATTGTTGGCCAGTTTGATCACCAGTTTCGCCATGGCATAACCGGGCGCCGCCTTGCCGCCAATCAAGACGCAGCGTGGCTGCATCCCCTGGGTATCGCCACTGACAATCCGCTGATAGAGATGGATCACATGCATGATATTCAGCAGTTGCCGCTTATATTCGTGGATCCTCTTAACCTGCACATCAAACATCATGGAGGGGTCGAAGTTCACCTGGCAGCGCTGCGCCACCAGCTCGGCCAATGCCTGTTTATTGGCCTGCTTCACCTCGCGCCAGGCGGCAATAAATGGCTTGTCCGAGGTAAAGGCGTTGAGGGCAGTCAGGCATCTTAGGTCGCTCAGCCAATCCTGCCCCAGGCGGCTGCTGATGAGCGCAGCCAAACGGGGGTTACAGTGAGCCAGCCAGCGCCTGGGAGTCACGCCATTGGTACGGTTGTTGAACTTATGCGGCCAGAGCTCGTAAAAGTCCCGAAACAGCCCTGTGGTCAACAGCCTTGAGTGCAGCGCCGCCACGCCATTGACCGAAAAGCTGGCCACTATTGCCAGATAAGCCATACGGATATGGGGCTCATCCCCCTCTTCTATGATAGACATCTGCCGCAGACGTGACACATCGCCGGGCCAGTGATGCGCCACCAACTCCAGGTATCTGGCGTTGATTTCATAGATGATCTCCAGAATACGTGGCAGCATCTGGGCGAACATGCGCACCGGCCAGCGCTCCAGCGCCTCCGGCAACAAGGTATGGTTGGTGTAGGCCATGCAGTGGCTGACTATGTCCCAGGCGGCTTGCCACTCCAGCTGATATTCATCGATAAGCAGGCGCATCAACTCGGGAACCGCAATCGCCGGATGGGTATCATTGAGCTGCAGCACATGAAACTTGGCAAACTCACTGAAGTCCCGGCCTTTGTTGGCAACCCAGGTCGTCAACAGATCCTGCAAACTGGCAGAGGACAGGAAATACTGCTGCCGCAGCCGCAACTCTTTGCCGTTTTCACTGCTGTCATTGGGGTACAACACCATGGTTATCTGCTCGGCCAGATTCTTCGCCGCCACGGCTTCGGTGTAATCACCCTGGTTGAACTCGGCAAGGTCAAACTCATCCGTGGCCTCGGCCTTCCAAAGCCTCAGGGTGTTGACCCGGCCGTTGCGATAACCCGGCACCGGCATATCATAGGCAACCGCCAGTACATCCTGGGTATCCATCCAGGCCCTGTGCCGGCGGCCATCGCGGTCGACATGGCTCTGCACATGACCGAAGAAAGGCACGGTCACATTGTGCTGTGAGGCCCGCACTTCCCAGGGATTGCCATCCCTGAGCCAGCGGTCCGGCTGCTCCTGCTGGTAACCATCGACTATCTGCTGGGCAAACATGCCGTACTCATAACGAATGCCATAGCCAGTGACCGCCAGTCCGAGACTGGCGCAGCTGTCCATAAAGCAAGCCGCCAGCCGCCCGAGACCGCCATTTCCCAGACCGGCGTCATGCTCTTGCTGTTGCAGGGTTTCAAGCGCTACCGCATAGCCTTGCAGCATCTCCCGGCATTCGTCGGTCAGGTCCAGATTGAGCAAGGCGTTGCCCAGGCTTCGGCCCATCAAAAACTCCAGCGACAGATAAGCCACCTGTTTGCGCTGGTACAAAGCGTCCTGGCTGCGACTGGCGCACCAATCGTCCAACAGCTGCTCTTTGACGCTCAGGGCCAACGCCTGATAGAGCTCCTGTGGCCTGCGCTCATTGCGGTTAAGATCGTATCTCAGCTGTCTGGCAAAGGCCGCCGGCAGTGAATCACAGGGCTCGCAGTATTGGTGCGCCAGATGGCCTGGGGCTTGTTGAGTAGCGGGCGCTATTGGCGATGCGGCTTTTGATGCTGTTGTCGATTGGCTCTTACTGCGGCTCTTGACTCTATTCCTTGAAGTATCAGTCATGGCTGGCTCCTTTGGCTGAGGACGACAGATAACGGCCACCTGCAGCCAGCAGCTGAAAGCTGAAGGCGGCAACGGCGAAAGATGAAGCTGTGGGATAGCAGGATTGCAGTTCATCCCGTCCGGCTTCGCTGGAAAGCAGCAGCTGCCACTGCTCACCGGCTCCGGGCGGCGGAGCTGGCAGACAAAAATGGCTGTTGCTGTCACCGGCATGCAGCAGGATCAGCAGGGCTTCGGTCTGAAGTTTGTTTTCTCCTTGAGGGCTAATATCTAACTGACGGCTCTTATTGAGCTGATGGCTCTCGCTCAGCTGAAGGCTCTCTGCCCGCTGAAGGCTCCTATTGAGCTGACGGCTCTGCATCAACTGCAAGCTGCGGCACTGGACTTCGCCCCAATGGCCGGGGGTCATGGCCTCGCCGGAGGCGGCAAACCAAGCCAGGGCTCTGGGAGCCTGGAGGACATCGGTGTGAACATAGTCATCGCTGTCATAAAAACCGCAATCCCGGCGGATATGGATAAGCCGGCGAACAAAGGCGCCAAGCGCAGTATCGTCCCTGTGCCAATCGAGCCAGCCCAATGGGTTGTCCTGACAATAGGCGTTGTTGTTGCCGCTCTGGGAGTTGCCGAACTCATCGCCGGCCAGCAACATAGGCGTGCCCTGGGAGAGCAGTAAACTCGCCAGCAGATTGCGGCTCTGGCGCGCCCTCAAGGCCTTTATGGCGGCATCTTTGCTCTCGCCTTCCACGCCATGGTTGGCACTGAAGTTTTCATGGTGACCGTCGCGGTTATTTTCGCCGTTGGCCTGATTGTGCCGCTCGCGATAACTCACCAGGTCCCTCAGGGTGAAACCATCATGGCTGCAGATAAAGTTGATTGAACTTTGTGGGCCGCGCCCCGAGTGTTCAAACAGATCGCCGGAGCCGGAAAGGCGCCTGGCAAGCTCGGGCAAGAGCCCGGCATCACCGCGCCAGAAACGCCGCAGGGTATCGCGATATCTGTCGTTCCATTCGGCAAAGCGATTGGGGAACTGCCCCAACTGATAACCGCCCGGGCCTATGTCCCAGGGCTCGGCTATCAGCACACATTGCTGCAGTTCAGGGTCTTGCAGCAAGGCATCAAACAATCCGGCGCGATTGCTGAACCCCTGCATCTCACGGCCAAGGCTGGTGGCCAGATCGAAACGAAAGCCATCCACCCCCATGATATCGACCCAGTAACGCAGCGAGTCCATCAGCAGCTGTACGACTCTTGGATGACTGATATCCAGGCAGTTGCCACAGCCAGAGTCATTGATATAAAAACGCTTATCTGCCGGATGCAAACGGTAGTAGCTGAGATTGTCCAAGCCGCGAAAACTGACGGTCGGCCCCTGGCGGTTACCCTCGGCGCTGTGGTTGAAGACCACATCCAGCACGAGTTTGATACCGGCATCATGCAGGGCAGAGACCATCTGCTTGAATTCGCCAATGGCATCGTCAGAGGCCGAATATGCACCATGAGGAGCAAAGAAACCTATGCTGTTATAACCCCAGTAGTTACTGCGACCGCTCTCCAGCAGGAAAGGCTCGGACAGAAAGGCGTGCACCGGCAGCAGTTCGACACAGGTGATCCCGAGCGACTTGAGATAAGCTATCGCCACCGGGTGCGCCAAACCGGCAAAGGTGCCGCGAAGCTCAGGGGGGATCCCTGCCATGGCGGCGGTGAAGCCCTTGAGGTGCATCTCGTAGATCACTTCATTACGCCATTGGCCGCCCGGTAAGCGCTTGCCGGTAAAGCGGGTATCGGCTACCACTAGGCATTTGGGCATGGCCCAGGCGTTGTCACAGGGATTGGCCCATAAGTCATCACCTATTCCGGCACTGCCGGACTCCCGCTCCGGGGACCCTGGTACTGGGGATTCAGCATCCCCCGGATGGCAAACAGCGGCCAATGGCCGGCCCTGCTCATCGACTCTGGCATAGCCAAGTTGCCAGGGCCCATACTGCCAGCGACCACAAAAGGCTCTGGCGTAAGGGTCCAGCAGCAGCTTGGCCGGATTGAATCTGTGCCCTTCCTGAGGCTGATAAGGGCCATGCACCCGATAGCCATAGCAGAGTCCTTCACCGGCCCCCTGCAGCAAACCATGGAACACCTGTTGCGAGGACGGCATAAGCTCGAAACGGCCCGACTCCTGCCATTGGCCATTTTTGAATTCAAACAGGCACAGCTCTACCCGGGTTGCATGAGCCGAAAACAGCGCAAAATTCACCCCTTCCGGATCGCCATTGGCTGCATGCACCAGAGTCGAGCCCAGAGGCCAGGGTTTGCCTGCAAGCATCTGCATCAGCCACGCTCCAAGGCGAAATAGACGCTCGCCAGTGGCGGCACCCGGATCAGCGCGCTATATGGCATGCCCTGCCAGGGGATCTCCTCGGCTTCCATGCCTCCGGCGTTGCCTTGATTACTGCCGCCGTAGAATGCGCTGTCGCTGTTGAGCAGCTCGCGGTAACGTCCGGGCTCTGGCAATCCCAGTCGATAGCCTTCCCTGACACAAGGGGTAAAGTTACAGATAACCAGCACCATGTTGCCGTCGGAATCGATACGCGTAAACGCCAGCAGGCTGTGCTGACAGTCGTTGCAGTCGAGCCAGCGAAACCCTTGCGGCTCGCCGTCACACTGCCACAATGACGGCTGCCGGCGGTAACAGAGGTTAAGGTCCCGCACCCAATCGCTGAGCCCCTGATGAGACGGATACTGCAGCAGGTGCCAGTCGAGGCTGAAGTCATGTTGCCATTCGCGCCGCTGGCCAAACTCGCCGCCCATAAACAGCAGCTTTTTCCCCGGATGAGCCCACATAAAACCGTAAAATGCCCGCAGCGTGGCAAACTTCTGCCAGTCATCGCCGGGGATCTTCTCCAACAAGGCGCGCTTGCCATGCACCACTTCGTCGTGACTCAGCGACAAAATAAACTGCTCGGTATAGGCATAGATGAGGGAAAAAGTCAGTTGCCCGTGGTGATAGCTGCGATGTACCGGCTCCTTGGTGAGATAATCCAAGGTGTCGTGCATCCAGCCCATATTCCATTTGAAGCCGAATCCCAGGCCGCCGGCAGCGACATCCCGGCTGACGCCATCCCAGGCAGTGGACTCTTCGGCTATCATGATGATCCCCGGGTACTCATGGTAGAGACGCGTATTGAGCTGCTGCAAAAAGGCTATCGCTTCCAAATTCTCACGGCCGCCATATTCGTTGGCCTGCCACTGGCCCTCTTCGCGGCTGTAATCCAGATAGAGCATGGAGGACACGGCATCGAGGCGCAGGCCATCGAAGTGAAACTCCTCCAGCCAATAGCAGGCATTGCTGAGCAGAAAACTCTGCACCTCTTTGCGGCCATAGTTGTAGATCAAGGTGTCCCAGTCGGGATGACGGCCACGGCGGGGATCTTCATGTTCATACAGGCAAGTGCCATCAAAATACGCCAGGCCGTGGGGGTCGGAAGGAAAGTGTGCCGCCACCCAGTCGAGCAGCACACCGATACCCGCCCTGTGGCAGGCATCCACCAGCAGTTTAAGCCCCTCGGGATCGCCAAACCTATGACTGGGAGCATACAGCCCCACGGGTTGATAGCCCCAGGAACCGTCGAAGGGGTATTCACTCAGCGGCATAAATTCCACATGGGTAAAACCGTGAGATTGCAGGTAAGGCACCAAGAGTTCGGCCACCTCTGCGTAGCTGAGAAAACCGCCTTCGCCGTTACGCCGCCAGGATCCCAGATGCAGCTCATAGATACTGACCGCCTGTCGGTGCCAGGCGCTTTGCGCCCTGGCGGCCATCCAATCACTGTCCTGCCATTGCCAATCACTGTCTGCCATCGGCACTATCGAGGCGTTGTGGGGCGCACCTTGCATCTGTCTGGCGCAGGGGTCGGCCTTTTCCAGCCAGCTGCCATCCTGGGTTTGCAGCAAAAATTTATAGTGCTCACCGCCCTGGACTTGCGGCAAAAACAGCTCCCAAAGACCTGAGGCCGGGTGGCGGCGCATACTGTGGCGACGTCTGTCCCAATGATTAAAATCCCCCAGCAAAGACACACTTTTGGCATTGGGAGCCCAAACACAAAAACGTACACCTTTTACGCCCTGGCACTCGAGCCAATTGGCACCAAGCAACTGCCAGCCTTTCAGCAGACTGCCTTCATTGAAGAGAAAGCATGCCTGTTCATCGAGCGAAGCATCAAAGCGGTAAGGGTCGTCCAGCACCAGCTCCGCCTGGGGATAGCTGATGCGGAGCCTATATTCGAAGGGTTTGACCCTGCGCCCCATAAAGCCACAGAACAGGGGCTCGGCGCCAACGACAGGGGTAAGCTCGGCCACCTTACGGCCGGTTTTCGCATCCAGCACCTCGACGGCGGCGGCGCCGGGCAGCACGGCGCGCAGTAGCAAGCGGCTGCGGCCATTTTGCTCGACCAGATGCATTCCGAGCCAGGCGAAGGGATCGCCATGGCGCCCTTCGGCCAAAGCGCAGGCAGCGGCAAAGTCCAGTTCAGGGACCAGGCTTTCCTGCATTGGCTCACTAAAGTGCGGCGCGGGTTCATTGGCGACGATTTGCTGTTTCATCTGCATCTCCTGTTGATTGAGCTCGAAGCCGCTCCGGCTCAGCGCTGCATCTTTGCTCGCGCACCCGGCGGATATCCCTGAGCAGGTTTTGCAGCAGCTCGGAATCATTGAGCCTTTCCACGGCCAACGAATAACGTCGGCGCCAGTTGGGATACTCAGTGCTGGTGCCCGGGATATTGACCGCCACCTTATCGCCGAGCAGATCTGTCAGCGGCAGGCTGAAAAGCGCACTGCACCCCGAGGCGACTGTGACGGCGAGGTTATGGATCAAGTTTTGGGTATAGGTGACAGAGTCCGGCGCAAGTGCAGCTTTTATCTTGTTATCAAAGGGATAAAATTGCGACAGCCAAACTTCAAGAGCCTGAATATCCCTGCGGCGGTCATCGCTTTCCCTTGCGTATTGTTCAGCATCCAGCAGGCCAAGTTCCCGCCTGAGCCTGAGATCTTCATCTTCCAGCCAGGCTTTTAGTGGCGGTACATCATGGTTGCTCAGCATCATGATGGCGTTTGGCTTGTAGTCATTTGGCGGCCGAAATCCACCAAAGTCAGGGAAATCCTGCTGCTCACGGCAAAAATAGAACAGCTCATTGGAGTACAGCCCGCCAAGCTTAAGCGGCGCTACGATTTGCGGCGGCACCAGCCCAAGGTCTTCGCCAATCACCAGGCAGCGGGCACGCTGGCTCTCCAGCAATAAAATCGCCAGCAGGGTATCGAAGGGGTAATAGACATAGGCGCCTTCAGGCTCGCCAGACTCAGTTTCGACTGCAGTTTCAATCTGGTTTTCGGCCTCGGCCGGCCACCACCAGAGACGAAACAGCGACATCACGTGATCTATCCGAATGGCACCACAGTGACGCATGTTGGTGCGCAGCAACTCAATAAAGTGGCTAAAATCCGCCTGCTTGAGACCGACGGGGTCCAGAGGCGTCAGCCCCCAGTTCTGCCCCTGGGGCGCAAAGGCATCCGGCGGCGCCCCTATGCTGGCACCTTGGCAAAACTGACTCTGATGCTGACTCACCTCAGTGCCGCAGCCAACTGTGCCGACAGCCAGATCCCGGATAAGGCCGATACTCATGCCGGCTTCTATGGCGCGGGATTGACACAAGGCCAACTGCTCTTCGGCAACATACTGCAGATAGAGATAAAAGCCGGCATCTGCGGGCCAGTCTCCGGTGGCGAAACTTGCCTGCTCCCGGGCATAGTGCTGCAGCGCCAGTCCCTCCCGGCGCACAAAGCCTTGGTAGCCCTGGCGCCTGGGAGCATCCTTGGGCAAAGCGTTGAAACGCTGCCACATTGCTTTGAGGCGGGCACACTTATCACGGCTGACAGCGGCATAGTCCAGCCAGGGGCTGAAGGCCGTTTGCTCGGCAAAAGATTCAGCATCACAGTTTTTTGCCATCCCTTCGGCGCAGAGCGGCGGCGAGATATACAATGGGTGCAGACGGCGTCTGTCTATTGGGCTGTAGGGACTTGGGGAGGCATCCTCAGTGAGCGCCAGCGCATGCAGGGGGTTGAGCAGGATAAAGTCCAGCCCCTTGGGGGCCAGTTGGGTTATCAGCTTCAGCAGGGCTCCAAAGTCGCCCATTGCCTCAGGGCCGGGAGTATCCTCCTGCCAGAGCGAAAACAGCTGCACGCTGACGCCCCAGGGCCTGCGATGAGGCTCGTTTTGCCGCGCCGTATTTTTTTGCAGTACGCCTTGGAAGGCCTGCCTTGGCGCCACCATCAAGGTGCCCATAGCAAGCAGCCTCTCATCGCCCTCACGCTCAATGATAGATAAAGACACCCTGTGGTAGCCAAGTCCGGGGGCGATGCCACAGTTGCCGGAAACCTCGTCCAGTTTAAGCTCGTGCTCAAGATAGCAGCGCTCACCGATACGATAATCGCCGCGCACCGGGCAGTCTGCCGCTGAAAAGCTGACAACAAACTCCTCACCCAGTTCACTCGTCAGCGTCAGCTGCAGCGCCTTGGATGGCAAAGACTGCGCCTCGAGTCTGAACCTCAGACCGAGACTGTCGAGATAGCACCACTGAAATGAAGGCAACAGCTGCTGCCAGGGTTCGGCATCGAGCTGATAGACCCGCCGCTCAATCCAGAGCTCGCTCGCCTCTTCGGGTATAGGGCCACACATGGCGCTGAGGATCTGTTTGCGTGTGCCGGCAGATGTAGGACAAAAACGCCCATAGCTGTCGCTGAAGCCGTCCCCTATCCCTTGCAGATACAGCAACTTCTCCAGTCCCATCTCAGCACTCCACGCCAATCACCTTAAGTTCCCTGTGAGCAGATAGCATGCCAGGGCAAAATAACAGCAATAAGACAGAGGTGTGTCAGCCAAGTGACAAGTATTTAATATTTTAATTCAGTAGCTTGTGAAAATTCGCCCTGATGTTGGGCGAGCGTCTCGCAAAAGGCACCAAAAGTAAATGAGTTGCCCCAATGACTCAAGACTGTGCAATCTTTCACCAATTGAGTGCAAGACATCGCCGACAAAAGCCGGGATTGGCAACCAGGGGTTGAAAACGGGGTTCAGACAGAAATCAATCTTGGGGTCGCTGACGGCGACCCGCTTGTAAAGAGGAAAACTCAGCTCTTGGTTTGCTTTGGAGTCACAGCTTCCGGCTCATCGCTCGGCTGAATTTGTCCCACCAACAGCATGGGGGCGGCATCCAGTTCTTCGGCATCCATCATGGTGGCAATCCGCTCCACGGCCGACAAGAGCTGGCTCTGCTCCCAGGCCTCCAGCGCCTGATAGCGCTTAATAAAGTGCTCCTGCAAGGGTTTGGGCGCCTGTGCCAGCAAGGCAGCACCGGACTCGCTCAGCAACAGGTGTACCTTGCGCTTATCGGTTTGGCTGCGCTGGCGTATAACCAAGCCCTTGGCTTCCAGACGGTCGATGATGGTGGTTACTGTGGCAGGACTCAGATTGATCTCGGTCGCCACCTGTTTGGCGAGCGGCGATCCCATGGAAGCGATTTTCTGCATCACCATAAGCTGCGGTCCGGTGAGGCCCGAGTGCTTACTGAGCTGCCTGGAATGCAGGTCGATGGCGCGGATCACTTTGCGCAGCGAGATTAATAACTGCTCATACTTTTCCATGAATACTTCCCACTCACACTGGTTCGAAAAGGGCTACTGAAATCACCAATAGCCGAAAGGCGCCAGCTTATCAGAAAAGCTCTGCAAACTCATAGCCCATCGACTCAATAGCGGAATTTTCAAAAATACCACCGCCGACAAATGCAACTTCAGATCAACAAATTGCTCATCTTTTGTTGATACAAAAACCTCATAGTGCAATCATTAGATAACTAACGATTAGAGCTCAAATTAATTATTGAGTGTTAATTATCAGAAAAGGACTATCCCCATGTCGGCCACCAGCCTGAAGTACAAGAGCGAAGAAAATCCTATTCCACTGAAAGTCATCACAGAGAAGCGGCCATTTTCCAGCCATCAGGCGCTGATGCAGTTTGATGTTGCCAATCACTCCTGGCGGGAAACCTTGTCACTGAGCTTTAAGAATGACAAGCAACTATCCCAGGTATTCAACAATATTCGCGCGGTCGATGATCAAGTTTATGAAGTGATTGCCGCCAGGATCACCCCCTATATAGCCCAGCTGATGGACAAAGATGATCCCAACTGCCCGATTCGGTTGCAGTATGTTCCTGAGCAGGATGAGTTGGAGGTCGCCCCCCATGAAATGGGCGATCAATTGGCGGAAGATGACATGATGCCAGAAGGCACCTCGATAGTGCACAGGTATCCCAACCGGGTGTTGTTCCTGGTGCATAACATCTGTGGCTCCTATTGCCGTCACTGCACCCGCAAACGCATGGTGTCCGATCCGCTCAACGTGATCTCCATGGACAGGATCCGTCGCTCGGTGGAGTATCTGCGCCAACATACAGAGGTGCAGGACGTGCTCCTGTCGGGCGGCGATCCTTTGCTGCTCACTGATGACAAGCTGGATGAAATTCTGTCGATGATCCGAGAGGCCAGACCGGATCTGAAAATACTGCGTATCGGCAGCCGTTTATTGGCGCAGCTTCCCACCCGGGTCACGCCCGAGTTGTGCCGGGTATTGAAGCGTAACCGAGTCACACTGATCAACACTCAAGTGAACCACCCCAAAGAAATCACCCCCTTATTCAGCAAACATATCGCCATGCTCAGGGAAACCGGCATCATGCTCGGCAACCAGAGCGTACTGATCAAAGGCGTCAACGACAGCATAGACACTATGCAGGAGCTGGTGATGGAGTTGGTATCCATAGGCATACGTCCCTATTACGTCTATGCCATGGATCCGGCGCCGGGCAACAGCAAGTTTCAGGTCAGTTATCAGCGAATGCTGAAAATCTATCATGGCATCCGCGGCTGGGTATCCGGCCCGGCAATTCCCACCTTTATCGTCGATGGCGTCGGCGGTCTGGGTAAAATGCCGGTGCAGCCGGAATATGTCAGCAGGCAAACAGGCCCGGAAGGCGAGCGTCTGATAGCCACCAACTTTGAGGGGCGCAGCGCCGACGTATCATTCCTGCTACAGGAGTGATCCATGCACCCTTTGGATTATGGGATTTTCCTGGCGTACCTCGTAGGTTTACTGGGGTTTGGTTACTTCCACTTCAAACGCCACAGTGACGGCGATGACTACTATCTCGGTGGCCGCAATATCAAAGCCAGGCACGTAGGCTTTTCCATTGCCGCCACGGATGTGGGCGGCGGATTTTCCATAGGTCTTGCCGGTCTCGGCTTCAGTATGGGGCTGGCGGGCAGTTGGCTGCTGTTTACCGGTTTGCTGGGGGCCTGGTTATCTGCTGTGTTTGTTATTCCCAGGGTCAAACGTCTGGAGCAGGGCGAGCGCTTTTATACCTATCCGGATCTGCTCAAGCACAGATTCGGGGCCAGAGTCGCCATGTTGGCCGCCTTGATCTCCTGTATCGGGTATCTGGGGTTTACCGGCGCGCAGATCCTCGCCGGTGCCAAACTGGCGGCCGCGACCCTGCTGCCCAAGGGCTTCGATGCCTTGCCGCCGCTGCAGTTGGCACTCTGGGTGATAGGCGGAACCACCATACTTTACACTGTATTTGGGGGGCTCAAAGCGGTTATCTATACCGACAGCGTCCAGTGGCTCATTTTATTGCTGGGCTTGATTGGCTTTACCCTGCCCTACGCCCTGGTCGAGGTCGGTGGCTGGCAGGGGTTGAGCCGCAATCTGCCGCCGTCCCATATGTCACTGACCTCTATAGATCCCATCACGGCCATCAATTGGCTACTCACCATCACACCCGTGTGGCTGATTGCCATGACTCTCTATCAGCGAATGTTTGCCTGTAAAGATAGCGCCACCGCCAAGCGCGCCTGGTATCTGGCCGGGGTGCTTGAATATCCCCTGATGGCGATATCCGGCGTTTTATTGGGGATGTGCGCCAGAGTCATGTTGCCACATATGGACAGTGAAATGGCGGTGCCGGCGATGATCCGCGATCTCTTGCCAATGGGCTTTACCGGGCTGATTATCGCGGCATACTTTTCCGCCATCATGTCCACCGCCGACAGTTGCCTGATGGCGGCATCCGGCAACCTGACCCAAGATCTGCTCGGGCTGGATCCCAGAGGGAACAACACCCTGAGACTGTCGATGATTGCCACTCTATTGCTGGGGCTGGTAGCCATCTATCTCGCCAGTCAGGCCAGGCAGGTATTGGATGCCATTCTCTATGCTTATGCCTTTATGGTTTCCGGACTGTTTGTCCCGACTCTGGCGGCGCTGTTTTGGCCCAGAGTCAGCTCCACAGCGGCACTTTGCGCCATGCTGGGAGGTGGCCTCACTGCGCTGGCGCTACTGACAGAGTTGCTCAAGCTGCCGGATGGCTTGGCTAAACTCGGTCTGGATCCCAGTATCTATGGCATTTTGGTCTCCGCCGGTCTATTGGTGCTGGTCAACATCATTCACCAACCAGCTCCCAAGCCCCGGCTCACCTCGCATCAGGACAGTTCAGACTCATGACCCAAGCTCAATTTGATCAGCAACTCAACTTACTCGGCGCCCACATTCAGCATGGCCCGGCCAATGATCGCATCTATCTGATCTCCCTTGGTAATGCCGAACCCGGGCCTTTACTGGATGCACTGAGAGCCCTGGCGCTGCAACATGGCTACGGCAAAATCATCGCCAAGCTACCTGAGCACAAGGCCGGTCTGTTTTTGGCATATGGTTTCAGCGAAGAAGCCAGGATCCCCAATTTTTATCAAGGCCAGGACGCCGTATTTCTCGCCCGCTACCAGGACAAAACCAGGCAGTTTCGCACCATGCCGGAGTTGGATACCCTGCTGGAGCGCGCCAGGGCGGATATCAAGCCTGAATTCCATTCAGCGGCCGAGGTCAGTCGCTGCCGCGAAGAGGATCTGCCGCAGATGGCCAGGCTCTATAGCGAGGTGTTTCCCAGCTACCCCTTCCCCATTGAAGATCCGGAATTTTTACGGCAGAACATGGCCAGTGATGTCGACTACTTTGGGATCCGCCAACAAGGGCGACTGATAGCCCTGGCTTCTGCCGAAAAGGATCCCAAGAGTCTCAGTGCAGAGATGACAGACTTCGCCACTCTGCCACAGGCCCGCGGACAAGGCTGCGCCAGAACCTTGCTGGCACATATGGAACAAGCAATATTCCACCAGGGCTACCGAACCGCCTATACCATAGCCAGAGCCGTTTCTGTTGGTATGAACCGCACCTTTGCCGCGGCAGATTACCGCTATGGCGGCCGTCTGCATCTCAATACCCAAATAGGCGGTCAGATAGAGAGCATGAACCTCTGGCATAAATCAATCGCTTAAATTTTGTTCAACCCAAAATGTAAACCTGACTTCCCAATATCCCGATATTACTGGCAAGCATAAGGTGCAATTCCCCGCCCCATCCGCGAGAATTCCATGCTTTCGGCTAATGGCCCTACAAGTATTAAGGGGTAATATGGTGGCCGTGGGAGCCGCTGCCATCATGGAAAGAAAGGCGTTATCTGCATCTGTGTCATAAAAACAGCTTTTATGTCACTTAGTTTCAACTTTCTCTTAATTTTCCTTCTTTTCGGCGCAGTTCTTGGCGCTGCCTCACACTTTTTGGTCGGATGAGTTGGTAATTTGACACCAAGAGAGAGATACAGATTTCATTTTCAACAGCATATATAGGTGAACTTATGGCTGCTAAATTCTTTATCCCTTCAGTAAACGTCCTGGGTCAGGGCGCTGTAGACGATGCTATCGGTGATATCCAAACTCTGGGATTCAAACGGGCATTGATAGTGACAGACAAACCTCTGGTCAGCATAGGTCTGGTGGGACAGATCGCCGAAAAGCTGGGTCAGGCAGGCATTACCGCCACTGTATTCGATGGCGTTCAACCGAACCCAACCGTTGGTAACGTGGAAGCAGGCCTTGAGTTGTTGCGCGCCAACGACTGTGACTTCGTGATCTCCCTGGGCGGCGGTTCACCACACGATTGCGCCAAGGGTATTGCCCTGGTTGCAGCCAATGGTGGCTCCATCAAAGATTACGAAGGCCTGGATCAGTCCACCAAGCCGCAGTTGCCGCTGGTGGCTATCAACACAACCGCCGGTACCGCCAGTGAAATGACACGCTTCTGCATCATCACAGATGAAAGCCGTCATATAAAGATGGCCATTGTCGACAAGCACACAACCCCCATCATCTCGGTCAACGACCCTGAGCTGATGCTGAAAAAACCTGCCAGCCTGACAGCGGCAACCGGTATGGATGCCCTGACTCACGCGGTAGAAGCCTATGTTTCCATCGCCGCCAATCCAATCACTGATGCCTGCGCCATCAAGGCTATTGAGCTTATTCATGCCAACCTGATCAATGCGGTAGAGCATGGTGACAATATCCAGGCCCGTGAACAGATGGCATACGCCCAGTTCCTCGCCGGTATGGCATTCAACAACGCCAGCCTGGGTTACGTACATGCCATGGCGCACCAGTTGGGTGGTTTCTACGATCTGCCCCATGGCGTTTGTAACGCACTCTTGCTGCCTTATGTGCAGGAATACAATGCTCAGGTCGCGGCTCCAAGACTGAAAGATGTTGCCAAAGCCATGGGTGTTGATGTCAGTGCCATGAGCGATGAACAGGGTGCTGCGGCAGCTATCAAGGCGATTAAAGAATTGGCTACGGCAGTAAAAATCCCTGAAAACCTGACAAAAATTGGAGTAAAAGCCGAAGATATTCCTGTGCTTGCAGAGAATGCTCTGAAAGACGCCTGCGGCTTTACCAACCCCAAACAGGCGACTCACGAGGAAATTTGCCAAATTTTCACTAACGCACTTTGATACATGTGTAATATAATTTCACAGTCTGCTTTTTCCCTGCAATGAGAAAGCTGTACAAGAGGCCCGCTCACCGAGCGGGCCTCTTCTCTTTCAGTTACCACTCGCTTCAAGCTTCCAAGCCCATCAGCTCAGCATTTCAACGGTTATTCGGCAACAGCTAAATTTTGAGATCTGTCCCCGGTTTATTTCTGTCGAATACAGGCTAAATGAGATTAAGAGCAACAAGCAATAAGGAGTACACCCCGCGTTTGTAACCCTTGTCACAGTGGCCGATTGTTAGTTCAGCCCCTATGATAAATTCAGGAATCAACCAGGCAGGATACCTTATGACAGCCATTACCCAGATAATCAATTACACAGTTCGTTGCCCCCATTATCAGGATCAGAGCGCCGAAGCGACATGGCGCAATCACATCGAAATCAATCACTCGGCAGAAATCGCCCTCGACCGACTCAGTAAGTGGCATGCTCACTCTGGTAACAGGGTATTTTGTTTTCAGAACATAGTGGTGCGTAAGGCTGAAAAGGAGGAGGCTTACTTCGCCATGATCAGCGAGAGATTAAAACCCAGCGGCCATGCCCTGGTCACGCTCAAAGTTTTTATGGACAAGTGCACCAAAGACACCTCTGTCGAAGAGATAGTGGAGCACATATATCAAGACTGTCAGGCTCGCCTGGAAAGCCTTGGTTGAACCGCCCTGGAGCCGATTACACCTGAGTCAATCAAGCTTCCATAGGCAATGCTCTCAACTGGCCGTATCCTTGTCATCTACTGGTAAAGATACGGCCAAACAAGCGCCAGTTCACAGATTTACTACAGACAACGGCGATAGATCACAGTTATTCAATTCATTCCGGCACAAATCCGATAGATAATATCATTTCTGAGAAAATTATTTCCTTATTTTTCAAAAGCTAATAAAAGAAAACTCAAACTTACCCCAAATATAATCCATTTTTAGGCCAATTGTTGGCAAACCCTGCCACTGCTAGACTTTCCACCGCGGGCCAAAGTCTAAAGATCTCAATCATTCAGGCCTTGCGGGGTTGATGCAAATCAGGGCGACCGAGTTCGCCCGCCGGAATAACAGAATTTGTTTTTAAATCTGCAACAGGAAAGCCATTAAATGCACGAGTTAGCCAATATCGTCATCGTCGGCGGCGGCGCCGGTGGTATGGAGATCGCCACCAAACTGGGCCATAAACTGGGCCGCAAAGCCAAGGCCAGAGTCACGCTTATCGATGTCGCCGACAGCCATGTCTGGAAACCCCTACTCCATGAGGTCGCCACAGGCGCATTGGATGTCGGGGTTGATGCCATCAGTTACCGCAGTCACGCAGCCGCTCACGGCTATCACTTTCAGCAAGGCGCCATGACGGACATAGACCGCAAAGCCAAGCAAGTGATACTGGCGCCCATTTGTGATGACAGAGGTGAAGAACTGTTGCCATCAAGGCGCATCGACTATGACTATCTGGTGGTTGCCATCGGCAGTATCGCCAACGACTTCAATATTCCCGGGGTGCGGGAACACTGCGTCTTCCTCGACAACACAGAACAGGCCATGGCCATCCGCCAGCGCTTGTTGAACAAGTTTATGCGTTATGCCAGCCATCAACAGTTGGATGAGAAGATCAAAATCGCCGTCGTCGGCGCCGGTGCCACCGGGGTGGAGATGTCGGCCGAAATGCATCACGCAGTGGATCAGCTCAAGGGCTTTGGCTACAAGATAGATACCAGCCTGTTGGAAGTCACCCTGATTGAGGCCGACAAACGAATACTGCCCAAGGTGGAAAAGGAAGAGATCTCAGCGGCAGTCGCCAGAGAACTGAGCACTCTGGGAGTCCGGGTGATGACCAATACCCGTATCACCCAGGTGACGGCCAAGGCGTTGACTACCAGTGAAGGCGAAGAGATCCCGAGCGATATGGTGATCTGGTCCACCGGGGTCAAGGCGCCTGAGTTTCTCCACGGCATTGGCGGCCTGGAAAGCAATCATATCCATCAACTGCTGGTCAAACCCAATGCCCAAACCACGCTGGATGAGCATATCTTTGCCATTGGGGACTGTGCCGCTTGTCCGCAGCCGGACGGCAGCTGGGTGCCGCCAAGGGGCCAAGCCGCCAGGCAGATGGCCTTGATGACAGCGGATAACATCATAGCCATGCTCGGCGGCAAGACTCCCTCGAAAGAGTACCTTTACAAGGATCTCGGTTCACTGGTGAACCTGTCACGCTTCCACACGGTCGGCAACCTGATGTCTTTCATTGGCGGAGGCGTCATGGTCGAAGGCAAGATAGCCAGATTTGTTTATACCTCTCTCTATCGCCGCCATTTGATAGAGCTGCACGGCGTGGTCAAGGGCACCCTGCTGATGTTTGCCAAGGGGATAACCCGGATAATCCATCCCCACCTCAAGCTGCATTGATAAAGGGGGCGCCAGGCGCCCCTCTTTTATTTGCCACGCCGGCAAGGCTATAATCGCTGCAGACTTATTTACCCGTAACAGACGAATTCAGATACTGCCTATGACAGCTCAATCCGCCGACTTTTCCAATATCAACCAAAGCAGCGCCCAGTCCTTCAAGGCGCAGAAGAATCTGATCAAACAACTGCTGGCCGGTAAAAAAGTGCCCTGCCCTAAATGCCAACAAGCCTTGAGTGCCACCCTGCCACCGGCAAAATCCACCTCAGAGCTTGCCAGCATCCGCTGCCCCAAGGGCTGCACTGATATTGAGCTGGAAACCGAACTGCCGGGCAAGTGAGTAAGCCCAATAAAAAAGGACCGCAACAGACGGTGGAAATCATCTGCTGCGGCTGCAAGGCAAAACTGTTCAAATATCGAAAGGGCGGCAAAGGCGCCTTGGTTAAATGTTTTGTCGAACGGATCCTGACAGATCATACGCAAACGCCCTGTACCTGCCCCGGCTGTGGCCAGGTCTTCGCCCGTCAGGCACTGATCCGCGGCGTGCCTGCATTCAAGATTATCGGTGGCAAGGCGCGCATGAATTAGCCCCCTTGTACGGGCGCCGAGCCTTTGCGGCGCAGATAGAAACGGTAGTATCCCAACAGATTGCTGCCGATAAACACAGACTCCATCAATACCGCCATCGGCGAACCCAACAGGATGTTATTCAGCAGCCAGCAACCGCTGCCGAAAAACATCAGCTCCCTTAATCGTTTGTCATCACGGCAAAAGGCCGCCCTGGTCTGCAACAAACTGCCGGCCAGACTCAAAAGATCGAGCCATTGATTGAAACTCAGGGCCACGGCCGTGACCGAAGCGGCCATAAACAGCCACATCAGACGTCTGTCGACGGTGAAGATACTGACAAAGAATCTGACACTGGCAACCAACATTAAAATGGCCGGGCTCCAGTGGTTGAGCAAGATAAAATGCGCCGCGATCAGCAGGCCCGACACCACCAGACAAGCGAGCACGGCGCGCCTGTGCCTGAACTGGAATGACAAAAGATCGCTAAACAGCGCCAGAGTGACCAACAGCTGTGAAATAACAAAAATGGACAACACAGTATCCCGGAAGATTGAAACCGGCCGCTATTGTGCTGTGCCATTGAGGCGATGGCATTAACTTAGGTTAAGACGCCGGCGAATGCGGCTGAGGCTCTCTGGGGTGATACCGATATAGTTGGCCAACTGCACCTGGCTCAGGGCGCTTATCCAGTGTGGCCAATGATTTTTTAACCACAGGTAGCGCTGCTCTGGCGACTTGAGTAATAGAAAAGCTTCTTTCTGCTCCTTGTAGCGCAGCTGGGCACGCAGCAATGAAAGCTCGGCGCGCTGAAACCCGCCAAGCTCAAACAGGCTCAGGGGCACGACCACCAGAGTGCTGTTTTCCAGTGCCTCAAGTTGATAACGGGCAGGCTCAGCACTGAGAAAACTGCTGTAAAGCAGACAAAATTCGCCAGGGAAATAGAACTCTTTGCAGCGCTGCTGACCATCACTCAGATAGTGGCAGGCCCGCAGCAGACCATTGAGCAATAAAAAGCCAGACTGCTGTTTGCCACCTTGTGCCAGCAGCACCTCACCTGCCTGACAACTTTTCAGCTGAGACTTATCCAAGAGTGGCGCCAAAGCACTGGGTTCAAGCCCCAACTCAAGGAAAAAGTCTGTCAGCACCCGGAAAGCGGCCTGATGAGACATAGATTCATGGCTCATTCAGTCGGGCGCCTATTGGGAAGAAGACGGCAGAATCGAGGTAAGCGTCACAAAGAAAGTGCGTTCCACATACTCGCCCGGCGCTTCGGCCATGGATTGCTCCTGGGTGCGTGTCTTCAGCGCCAAAGTCACGCTGTAAGGCGGGTCGAACGGCTCTTTGGGGGTAATGGCTTCAATCTCAATTCGGTCGCCGAGAAACTGGCTGGCCAGATGCGCAATGGCGCCGGTTTGATAGTCAAATCTAAACATGCCCAAATACCAGAACACACCTGAGCCCTGGGTTGTCACCGCGAAGGGAACAACAAACTGCATGGATTCGGCATTGCCGGGCAAGTTTAAAGGGGTCAGCTTACGGTAATCGAGCAACACCTCCCCACGAACCACTTCATCCTGATATTCGCCAAACGCCAGATGCTGCTCTTCCTTAAAGCCGGTAAGAGTGACTGACTTATTGCTGTCCGGCAAACGGATCCTGAACTGTTCACGGGTATCCAGACTGAACAGCCGCTTCATCACCCCCTTGGCCCCGCCATCGAATTCAGCCAGTGGACGCACCATATCGTTTTCCCTGACATAGAGGTCATCCTCGGTGAAGTTGAACCTGTAGATCCCAAGAGCGATCACCGCCAGAAACACCAGCCCCAACACTACAGCCACACGAATAAACAGCTTCATAATCCATCCCGTTAACACACAAACCCGGCCATATCGGCACACAGACTTACCTTAACCCCAAAGCCTAATGGCCGCAGCCGGGATCTGAATTCCTGTCAGCCCGGGTTCAGTCAAAACCGCCTTTTTTCAAAAAATTTTTGAAACTAAAGCCAACGGCTGCCTGCTTATCCCAGGAAAGCTTTTCTCTATGATAACGCCAATCAACCAAATTCACGTTAATTTAAAGGATATTACACCATGAAATACGGTATCGGATACCTTTTGGGGCTTGGTGCTCTGGCATTACAACCCTTGGCCCATGGCGCAGATTTACAACTGAAAAGCTCATTAACGGCCAATCGAGTCATACCGGCAGACTACTACTGGAACCAATTCGGTTGCAGCGGTGCCAACCTGGCGCCCAGGCTGGACTGGCAAAATGCGCCGGCAGGAACCAAGAGTTTTGCCATCACCTTTTACGATCAGGATGCTCCCACAGGTTCAGGCTTCTGGCACAGAGTGGTATATGACATTCCCGCCAATGTCCACAGCCTGCCGGGCGGCAAAGATGGCGGCCCCTTACCGGAAGGCGCCATTGAGTCAAACACAGATCTGGGAAAACCCGGTTTCTTCGGCCCTTGCCCACCCGAGGGGCGTCAGCACAGATACAAGTGGACAGTCCATGCACTGGATGTGGCCAAACTGCCGGTAAAACCCGACTATTCAGCGGCGCTGACCGGCTTCTTCCTCTGGCAACACACCCTGGCCAAGAGTGAACTCGTGCTGCTGGCCGGCCCAAGAAAGGAGTCAACCCGATGAAACTCCTGACTCTGTCTACCCTGCTGGCCGGCACAATGGTCTCCTTTGGTATCTCAGCCGCCGAGGCATCCGCTTCGCAATTCTCTGAAAGCCAAGTTCAGGTCTACCGCACTACAGAGCAGGCTGTCGGTGGTATCAGCTTCACGCCTAGCGGGCGTATGTTGGTGAGTTTTCACCCCTTTTACGAGCCTGAAACCAAGGTGGCGGAAATCCTCGCCGATGGCAGCAGCAAACCATTTCCAAACCGCGACTGGCAAGGCTGTGTTCGCGCCGACGGCAGCCAGAAAGATCCCGATACCTGCCTCAACTGGGTTCTTGGTCTGCGTACCGATGCCAACGGCATTGTCTGGTTGCTGGACTCGGGCCAGGCCAGCCCCAGAGTCACCCCTAAACTGGTGGCCTGGAACAGCAATACCGACAAGCTGGAGCGGATTATCCACTTGCCTTCGCCGGTATCCTTGCCGGAGTCGCAGCACAATGACTTACTGATATCCCCCAAGCATCAGTTGATTGTTATCGCCGATGAAGGCATTGCCACCGGGCCTTTGGGCGACAAGGCTGCTCTGGTGGTGGTAGATCTCAAAACAGGCCAGAGCCGCCGGGTACTGCAGGGCCACCCGAGCGTGATGCCCGACACCAAGCGCCCGATAGTGATAGATGCCGGCACAGCCGGGCAGAAATCGATTCCCGTTTATGTGGGCGTCGATGGTATTGCCATGGATAAAGATGAAGAGTGGCTCTACTTTGCCCCGCTCAACAAGGGGGAGCTGTACCGGATCCCCATGTTGGCGTTGGCCAATCCTTCCCTGCCGGCAAGCGTGCTGGCCAATCAGGTGCAGTTTTGGGCCCGCAAACCCAATAACGGCGGCCTGAGCATAGATGTCGACGGCAATCTCTATCTCACCGAAGTCGGCGAGCGCCGTATCGGCATTATTCCGGCAAGCAGTCGTGAGTATCGCCCCTTTGCCGCAGATCCGAGAATGATCTGGCCAGACGGTGTCAGCCTGGGTGCCGATGGCTTCCTCTACAGCGCCGCCGCACAGCTGCCGCTGTCTGCGCCGCTGAACGATGGCAAGGCCGAAAACCAACCCCCTTACTACATCTTCCGCTTCAAACCTTTGAGCGCCGGTGTAGCAGGAAACTGAAACCAAGGAGTCCATCATGAATATTCAGGGATTGGATCACTACACGCTGCGCAGCAGTAAGCTGCAGCAGACCCGTGATTTCTACTGCCGGGTTGTCGGCTTGAGCGAGGGCTACCGCCCGGCGTTCGCCTTTCCGGGCCATTGGTTGTATGCCGCAGACAAACCTGTGCTGCATCTGGTGGTCGCCGAGCAAAACCCGGCACTCGAGGCCTACCTGGGACAAAGGCGCAGCACCAATGGCTCCGGCGTCGTGGATCATCTGGCCTTTCGCGGCGCAGACCTAAGTGCCATGCAGCACAAACTGCTTGAACTTAAGCTGCATTTTCGCGAGCGGCAGGTCCCTGAAATTCTTGAACATCAACTGTTTCTGGAAGACCCCAACGGCATTACCGTCGAGATGATTTTTCCCTTCTCACCGGACAATAAGGTCCTGGGAGAAGCCATGCCCAAGCTGAGATTTCGCTGATCCTAACGGCCATACCATTGACAGGAGAAACCCCATGCCAAACCCGATACCAAACCAAGCAGTCACTTCAGCATCACGGGAAACGCCGCTGCGGCTGGGAGTCACCAATCTCAGCTTTCACCGGGCCACTGCCGCCATTGTTGTCCATGTGCTGGATATCATGGGTAAATCGGTGCAATTGAGTTTTGCCGATCATCAGGCCAACTTCGACGCACTTGGCCGGGGCGAGCTTGATCTGCTCTGCTCCGCCTGGTTACCCCACAGCCACGGCATCTATCTGGATAAGGTCAGGCAAAATCTAGAGGTGCGGGAACTGGGGCTGCATTATGAACCCTATGCCCTCTGGGGCGTGCCAGAATATGTGCCGCAAGAGCAAGTGGATTCGGTGACGGATCTACTGCGCCCAGACGTGTTGGAGAAAATGCGCCGCCACATTCAAGGCATTGGCCCGGGTGCCGGCATCAGCCGTTTCTCAAAACAGATGATGCAGGATTATGGTCTGCAACAGGCCGGCTATGAGTTCCATACCGGCACTGAGCAGCAATGTTTCGACGCCTTTGAGGATGCACTGCAACACAAGGCCTGGGCCGTGGTGCCCCTGTGGCAACCCCAGTTTTTGCATCATAAATACAAGATACGGGAACTCAAGGATCCCAAAGGCCTGCTGGGTGGCAAAGATCGCGCCGTACTCTTGCTGGCAGAAAATGCCGCCGGTCACTTTACTCAGGCTCAGCTGCGGGTGCTGGATAATATTCGGATGCTCAATAGGGACATTGCCGAGCTGGACTATGCCATCAACCGCGAAGGCCTTAGCGCAGAAGAAGCTGCCGGACGTTGGCTGAGTGCTCATCCGGTTATCCTGTCCCAATGGCTGTCTCCCCTTTGGCGTCGTCAAACCTGTGAGGAATCGAATCATGATGCATGACACACCTGAGCAGCGGCTCAACGCCCTGGGAATGAGTCTGCCCCGGGTCGCTTCGGCGCTCGGCAACTACGAGCCTGTAGTGATCAGCGGCCATCAACTACTGACCTCAGGCCAGTTTCCCTTTGAAGAGGGCAAGATAAAGTATCAGGGTCGGCTAGGGGTAGATCTGGAATTGTCGGATGGCTATGCCGCCTGTCAGTTGGCGGCGCTCAACGCCATAGCCCAATTGCAACAGGCGTTGGGAAACCTCTCACGGATAAAACAGATTATCCGCCTCGAGGGAGTGCTCAATGTCGCCGACGGCTTTTTCGACCACCCCAGAGCCTTGGATGGCGCTTCAGATCTGCTGCTGGCGGTATTCGGTGAAGCCGGACGCCACACCCGGATGATCTGGAGTAACCCTGTAATGCCACTGAACAGCTTGTGTTTGGTCTATCTGGTGGCGGATCTGCACCCTCTGGAGGATTGAAGTCACTTAAAGGCCAGCTTGCTTTTAATCCCCGGCTTGCCGGGGCGGATCATCGCGGTCGTCTGCACCGGAAGCTCATCAGGCTCAGGACTCAAGTTCAGCCAGCCAGCCCTTGAGCAGCGCAGCCAGTTTTTGCCTGTCTTTGACCGAGATCCCTTTAAGCAACTGCTGCTGAGCCGCCATATGGGCCGGCAGTGCGGCCTCCACCTTGGCCTTGCCTTCGGCAGTAAGCTGTACATTCACCGCCCGACGGTCTTCGGTACAGTGACTGCGGCAGATGAGCCCTTTCTGCTCCAGCTTATCCAAACGGCTAGTCATGGCGCCTGAGGTCAGCATCATGCTCTGGTGCAATTGCCCCGGGGTCAGAGTGTAAGGCTCACCGCTGCGACGCAAGGTTGCCAGCACATCAAACTCCCCCTGACGCAGACCGAACTCGCCATGGCAGCGAAGGATTTCGGTTTCTATATGCTTATGTATTCTGGCCAGGCGACCAAAGACTTCCATAGGTTGCAGATCATCAGTAACACCGGCGGCCAGCCACTGACTGACTATGGTGTCTACGCCATCCTTGATATCTTTGGCTTGTGGCTTGTGGGTTTGTGTTTTCAGCTCTTCCTGCGACATAATTATCTCGATAACAAGATTCTTAACAAGGAATCATATTCCAGCGTGCGACAAATCCCAAGCCCTGAAATGAAAAACGCCGCGGAAATCGATTTCTGCGGCGTTTTTTAACTGCATTAATCAGCGAAGAGGCGAACAGCTCCGCTTAAGATTTCTTCACATAGCAGCTCAGGATAACGATGCGGGTACCATTGACCCGGCCTTCGATATGCTCAGGGTTGTTGGTCAGAGCTATGTTACGCACGGCGGTGCCGCGCTTGGCCACAAAGCTGGTGCCCTTCACGTTGAGATCTTTAATAATCACTACGGTATCACCGGCGGCCAACTGAGTGCCATTGCTGTCCAGTGTCGGCGCCGAATCATCGCTGTCGGCCGCCAGAGACTCGGCATCGCCCCAGGCTTTGAGATCCTCTTCCAGATAAAGCATATCCAGCAGATCCTGAGCCCAACCTTCGCCACTGAGGCGCTTGAGCATGCGGTAAGCCATTACCTGTACGGCAGGAACCTGACTCCACATACTGTCGTTCAGGCAACGCCAGTGGTTAACATCCATGGTGTCCGGAGCGGCAATCTGACCTTCACAGGTAGCGCAGATCATGATGTCACCGTCGGTGCGATCACCCGAGTGAGGCAGATCGTAGACAGACAGAGCGCCTTCGGCTCCACAGAGTTCACATTTCCCGCCACAGCGGCTTTGCAGTTCAGTTTCTGAAGTCATTACTAATATTCTTCGGTCAGGCAAAACGCACATTATGCCGCAAAATCAGAGCTTGATCAGGTTTGCAGCTCACAAAAGCACAAAATAACTGGGGTTTTATCAGAACTGGTACGCCAGACTGAGGCGAATATCCCGTCCCTGAGCCGCAATGCCATCGGCCAGATGCGGACTGTAATACTGGTTGGTCAGGTTACGCAGTGCCAGCCTCAGCTCAAGCCCCTGCAACATATCTTCCGGCTGGAAGGCAAGATACAAGTCTTGCAGAAAATAGGCCTGGCTCGGTCTGTCGCTGACAAACAGGCCCTCATCCGGCACCTTCTGCTGCGCATCATACCAACTACCACGCCAGGAGAGCGACAGCTCGGGAGTCAGGTAGTACCCCAGGTGCAGACGCATATTGAGCGGAGGAATGTCTGCCAGGTTTTCATCCCTGCCACTGCTGTCACGCAGGCTGCCGCTGTGCTTGCCTCGGGTATAGGAAGCCGTATAGTCGGCAAACCAATCGTGCCAACGGTATTGAGCCTCGAAGTCGCCACCGTAGATATGGTAGCCGTCGAGATTCACATAGCCGCTCTCAAATGGTTGACTCTTGTCGACCCAGAGCCCTTTGCGCTGGGCGATATCCTGTTTTCCCTGATTCCAATACAGAGTCAGTTGGGTCGAGAGCCTGTCATCGCCGGCGAAGACCCCATCAAAGGCGCTGCTCAGCCCAAGCTTGTAGGCGTGCAGTCGCTCGACATCTATCCCGCGACTGGTCGCCTGATCACTACTGGCCTTGGCATATTGCACCGCATAAATCTCATCCACCACAGGTGCCTGCAGGCTGTAGGCATAGTCCAGGGTCAGGAAGCTGACATCACCGAGACGGTATTCCAGCCCTAGTCTTGGCGACCAACCGCTGTGGCGGGTAGAGGAAAAATCATGGCCGACACTGGGGTCGTTGTAATCCGGCGCCAGATTGCCATGGCCTATGCTGTAAATACTGTCGAACCGCAGCGATGGTTTTAGAATGAGGTTATCCGTCAGGGCAATGCTGTCGCTGATATAAAAGGCGTAGGTATCCTGGCGACCTCCAGGCTGGTAGTAAGGCGTGTACAGGCCGAAGTTTTTCTCCGCCTTGTTCTGATAACTCTTGTTGAATACCAGTGAGCGGCGATCGAGCGAGCGGTACTGCAGCCCCACAATCAACAAGTGGTCACCCAACTGGCTGGTGTTGTTGATATCGATAAAGTCCCTGTCGTATTCGAGCCAGGACTCGTGGCCAAAGTTACCCACAGAAACAAACATCTTATCGAAGGCTATCTGGGGCCTTACCCAGTGTCTGTCGTTACTGCTGCTGGACAGCGCCAATTGCAGATCCCACAGCGGACTGGCCGGTGTATAACGGTAGTTGAGTGAAACTGTGCGGTCTTTGTAACTGTTGAGGGCGGTATTGGCGTATTCTGCCGCCTCAAAAGAGCCGTACTTTTTGATATTGAACTCAGATACAGTGGGCATTTCGCCGCGGCGGTTGGCCCAGGGTTTACGGCCTTCATCATCGTAGGAGGTATAGCTCAAAGACAACTTGTGCGCCCCCAGCTCATAATCCAGCTTGGCCAGGAGGTTGTTTTGCCGATAGCCAGAGAAACGAAACACCTGGCCGTTGCCCAGCTCAAGATCGCCGGCATCTTTATAGCTGTAGTTAACAAGTGCCGACAGCCCTGAGTTCAAGCGGCCATAAAGCGTACCTGTGTAAGTCTCCAAGCCGTTGTTATCGGCATAGCTGGCCTTGACTCTGGCGCCCAAGGTTTTGCCGTAATCCAGAAAATCATCGGCACTCTTGGTCACCACATACATGGAGCCACCGAAACCACCATTGCCGGAGCGGGGATCGTGGGCGCCCTTGATCACCTCAATTCGCTTGACCATATCCGGGTCGATAAAGAAAGAGCCGTAGCGATACTGTTCAAACCCGACCGGGGCGTTGTCGACATAGACATTGAGATCTTCTGTCTCACCAAAGCCCCAAACATTGATTTTCTCACCGCCGCTACGGGGGCCGCCATCAAGAGTGATGCCGGGCACAGTGTCCAGCACTTCGGCAAAGTTTCCCGCCTGTTGCTCCTCTATGTCCTCCAATGTCACCAAGGCTTCGCCCGGACGGGTCAGCGTCAGTTCCCGACGAAAAGGCTGGCCACGCACCTCTATGATCTCTATCGCTTCCACCTTAGGTTCACCCAGCACGCTGGTACCACTCTTGGGCGGCTGAGAGGTGGCGGCCAGCAAGGGCCAGGGCGCCAAGGCACACAGCAGTAATGGCAGCTTGCCGCTCGGCGCCATTCGCCGGGATTGTTCGCTTGTCATCTATCATCTCCCCTTAAAAATAAGGCGGCATTATAAGAATCAAGCCGACAAATGAGAATTATTCTCACAGATATTTACACAGGATCCAATTTGGTTATCTTTGTTTTAAAAATGTAAAACCACTTGACTCACAACAGGCTTTCACCTGAGATATCGCCGTGAAGAAAATGGAGAACAAAAATGAGCTTCAGCGAACAAGGTTTTGCCTTTCTGACCCGGCTGGAAAACAACAACGACAGGGCCTGGTTCAAGCAACATCAGGATGAGTATGAAACCCTGCTCAGAGGGCCGGCACTGACATTTATTGAACAGATGCAGCAGCCTATTCAGGCCTTGTCTCCCAGATTGACGGCGGTCGCCAAGAAGGTCGGAGGCAGTTTGATGCGGCCACAACGGGACACTCGCTTTGGTCACGACAAGTCGCCCTACAAGCTCAATGTCGGGATCCAGTTTCGCCATTTTCAGGGTAAGGATGTCCACGCTCCCGGGTTGTATCTGCATCTGGCCAACGATGGCTGCTTTATCGCTGCCGGGATCTGGCGCCCCGAATCCAAGGTGCTCGGCGCCATCAGGCAATGTATCGACGACAACCCACGCGCCTACAGTAAGGCGTTGGAGGAATTACTGCGCCATGGGTTTACGATGGACGGTGACAGCCTGGTGCGGCCACCCAAGGGATTCGATAAAAGCCACCCATTGATAAACGAGTTGAAACGCAAAGACTATGTGGCGCTTAAGATGCTGACAAAAGAGCAGGTTTGTCGCAGCGATTTTGTCGACTTCTGTGCCAGTGAGTTCCAACACACCCAGGCGTTGATGCGCTATCTGTGCTTTGCCCTGGACTTGGATTATTGATGTCTGTTCCTGGATTATTGATTGCCGCACCCGGGCTTAAACCGCCCAGGTACAATCTGGCTCAACGTCCAAGCTGAGCGCGCATCACACTCAGCGCCTGCTGCAACTCCTGATGCAAACCGGCCTTGCCGAGCACCCGAATTCCCTGCAGTTGCAGCAGTAACCAGGCCGCGAGCGCCTCGGTATTGTCGCTGTTAAGCTCGCCGCGCTCTCTGGCGTGGGTCAACGCCTTGGCAAACGCCTCCTTGATGGAGTCAAACAAGTGCCGACTCTCTTGCTGTACGACAGTATCCTCCAGGCTCATCTCCAGCAGCGCATTTTGCAGGAAACAGCCGTATTTTTGCTCTCGCTGCAGGGCCACAAACTGCTCAAGATAATCAATTACCTGTTGTAACCCTGCGCCTTCGGCGCGCAGGCTGTCGAGCGCTGGCAACGAATTTTGCTGCAGATACAGACGCAGCGCCTCCCGGTACAGATTCAGCTTGTCGCCATAGGTGTTATAGAGACTGAATCTGTTGATCCCCAGATGCTCGACCAGATCCGCCACTGAGGTGGCGGCATAACCCTTTTGCCAAAAGAGCTCCATTGCCAATTTCAGCTTATCTTCCCGGTCAAAATTGCAACTTCTTGCCATACTGCTCCCAAGCGTTTCCAGCGAATGACGTGCTGTATATTTAGCCAAATTAATTCTTGACTGATCGTTCTGATATCCCCTAAAGTCTAACCTAAACGATCGTTCCGAAAAAGATTTGAATAGATTTTCCTGACAGCCAAGCCAGGGAAAATAACTAAACAGCCCAAGACAGGGAAAATAACTAAACAGCCCAAGACAGATGGAGAAAGATAGATGAAGCTGTATGAACTCGGACCTACCCCAAGTGCCCGCAGAGTCAGTATTTTCATGGCGGAAAAAAGCATAGATATCGAGCGGGTAAACGTCGATCTTCGCGGCGGAGAAAATCTCTCGGCCGAATTCAAGGCCAAGAGTCTCAATGGCCGCATTCCGCTGCTGGAGCTGGATGATGGCAGTTATCTGTGCGAGTCTGTGGCCATCTGCCGTTATCTCGACGAGTTGTTCCCTACCGAGCTTAAGCTCTTTGGTAGCACGCCGCTGGAGCGAGCAAAGGTGGAGATGTGGCAGCGCATCGTTGAACTGCAGGGGGTGTTACCTGCCTTTCAGGCATTTCGCAATATCAGCGGCATCTACAGCGACCGGGAAACCTGCATTCAAGCCTGGGGCGAAGAATCCCGCAAGCGCCTGGAATCTTTCCTGCCTCTGCTGGAGCAGCGCCTGAGTGAATCCCCTTATCTGGCCGGTGACAACTACTCCATTGCCGATATTACCGCCTATATCTTATTGGGATTCATCAAAAATCTGCAGATTTCACTGCAACCTTTCCCTGTGCTGCAGAGCTGGTATGAGCAAACCGGACAACGCCCGGCAATGAGCCAGCCAAAACAAGGATAAAAGCAAGGTTAAAATCAAGGAGACACACATGATTGAACTCTATACCGCCGCCACCCCCAACGGCTTTAAAATCAGTATAGCCCTGGAAGAGATGGGCTTGCCCTACCGGGTACACCATCTGGATCTCAGTGCCAATGAACAGAAACAACCCGAGTTTTTAGCCATCAATCCCAACGGCCGGATCCCGGCCATCATAGACAGGGACAACGATGATTTCGTGGTGTTTGAATCCGGTGCCATCCTGCTTTACTTGGCTGAAAAAACGGGGAAATTCTTACCTGTTGATGCCAAGAAGCGCTCCAAGGTCATCCAATGGCTGATGTTCCAGATGGGCGGCGTAGGCCCCATGATGGGACAAGCCAATGTGTTCTATCGCTATTTTCCGGAGAAGATCCCGGCCGCGATAGAACGTTATCAAAAAGAGGGCCGGCGCCTGTTTGAGGTGATGGATAATCAGTTGGCCAAACATGCCTATCTGGCCGGTGATGAGTACAGCATAGCCGATATGGCCACCTGGCCCTGGGTGCGGATTTACGACTGGAGCGGCATAGATATTCAAGGTCTGCCTCATCTGCAACGTTGGCTCGATACGCTGGCTCTGCGCCCGGCCTGTCAAAAAGGCATAGTCACCCCAGAGTCCAGGGAGCAGTTAAGCGATGAAGACAGGGCCAAACAGATAGCGCAAATGGTTACCCGCTAAGTCTGAGCAGTGTGGTAAGCATTAGTAAACAGTAGCAACCATTAGCAAACACGGTGCCGGAGCAAACACGGTGCCGGAGCAAACAAGGTGCCGGGGACAGGCCGCGGCACTTCTGTTAATATTGGCGCCATTGCTATCCCCACTTGATGCAGAGAAACCTTTGACCGCGCCAAGCCCTTCACTGACTCAGGCCCAAAAACGTGCCGCCAGTTATGCCAACACCATCAACACACTGTTTACTGAAATACTCGACAGTCGCCAGAGTGCCGATCGGGTGCTGGCGAACTATTTCCGCAGCAACAAGAAACACGGCTCCAAAGACAGAAAGGTCATTCGGGAAACCCTGTTTGCCCTGTTTCGTTGGTGGGGTTGGTTGCAACAACTTGAAGCTACCGATGAGCAAAGCCTGTGGTTTTTGCGCCTGACATTGGCGGCGGCGATAGAAGCCCACCCTTGGACGGACATTGTTTGTGCCTGGCAGCAACAAGCGGGCAAGTCATTCGCCCTGCCTGAGCAGGCTCTGGCCCCCAAAGCCGCCGCCGAATTGGTATCCAAGGTCTCTGGCCGACATGTCTTGGCAAAAGACCTGGCACCGGACTGGTTCTGGCAGGCCGTGGCGCCGCTGCCAGAGGCCCGGGAAGAGCTGCTGATAGACGCGCTTTGCAGCCGCCCACCTATCTGGGCCAGGGTGCAAAATATGTCGCAGTCCAAGGCCCTGGCCGAACTCAGAAGCGCCGGAGTCGATGCCAGCGCCGCTCCCGTCTTCAATGACGCCATCAGCCTTGGCAGCAAGAGTATCAATCTCAATGAAATCAGACTCTATAAAGAAGGTTTTATTGAAGTGCAGGATCTGGCCTCCCAGGTCATAGGCCAGGTTTGCGCGCCAAGGGCCGACGAAAACTGGTGGGACGCCTGCTCCGGCGCCGGTGGCAAGAGCCTGCAACTCAGCTCGCTGATGCAGCAAGATAGCGCCGCCAAAGGTGTTTTGGGCACTATTACCGCCTCAGATATCCGCCCGGCTGCGCTCAATGAACTGGAAAAACGCGCCAAACGCGCCGGTTTCGACATCAAGGTTGCGCCTTGGCGCAGCGATGCCCTGCCGGTTGCCAGAGAAGCCTTTGACGGCGTGCTGGTCGATGCCCCCTGCAGCTGCACCGGCACCTGGCGCCGAAATCCGGACATGCGCTGGCTGGATGACAGCCAGGCCATCAGCGATAAACCCGCGCTGCAGCTCGACATACTCAGCCGTGCCTGCGATGCGGTCAAGCCTGGTGGCACTTTGGTTTACGCCACCTGCTCACTGGCGGACAGCGAAAACCGCCAGGTGGTCGATGCCTTCCTGACCAAGCGGCCCGAGTTTACTCTGGAAACGCTCAGTCACCCATTCAGCGGTGAACAGACACAGTATTTGACGATTTGGCCCTTTGAAGCCAATGCCGATGGGATGTTTGTTGTTCGTTTTCGTAAACAAGGCTAGCAAGAGTCAGGTTAATGCCTGAAGGAAACCGGGGACAGACATGCAATAATTTTTACCTTGAGACGCTAAATTTCTCACTTTAGCTTGACCGGCGCTTTAGGTAAAAAGGAGCGGTGCAACCTATATGCACTGTGTTATTGGAAATGGATCATGTCAAACCACTATGATTTCGACGACAACGATGCTCCATGGGGAGATCATGTCAGGGGTAAGCAAAAGAACAAACGGGTAAAACAGCGTCGCCGGGACAGCAAGAGACGTTATCCGGACGAATATATGGAGCCTGAGTTCCTCAGAGATAAATGGAAATAATCTTGGCTTAATCTCAAGAAAACCAATCAAAAACAAAGGGGCTGAAGGTGCGAATAAGGAAGCTGCGAATAAGCCCCATTTGTGCACTGCGTCAACTCACCTGTCTAGGCTACGCCACTTTGCAACAACGCCAGCGGCGGCTCCGAAGGGGGTATTGGTGCAATTCTGTTAGCACTGGGTAACTTGAAACATCTGAAGTGTCCGCAGACATACACCTCATTTCCAGGCACAGGCGGAACTGTGACCTTCCGAGGCATAGATGCCGAGGCAGAGCTTACAGGGACGTACTCACAGCGAGTCACAGGAGCGCCTGTGCGAAAGGCGCACCGCAGGTGATTGGCTACACCGTGGCCGGAAGCTCGGCCAGTACTAGTTTAGGAACTTTTAGCTGGAAGCTATGATAGCCGCTGTGCCAGCGGCCTAAAGTCGTGGTGTTCCACACCACACCGGGCAAGGGGCTTTGCTTGTCCAAAGCCCCTTGCATCCCCAAGGACACCCCGACGTAGCCGAAATCCCCGCTGGCTTATGAAACAAATTGGCTACACTCAGGACTCGCATCCGTGCTCGACCTTCGAGCCTCGACATCCCTGTCTCGGCTACGCCAATTTGCAACAACGCCAGCGGCGGCTCCGAAGGGGGAATTGGTGCAATTCTGTTAGTACCGAGTAGCTTGAAACCTCTGAAGTGTCCGCAGACATACACCTCATTTCCAGGCACAGGCGGAACTGTGACCTTCCGAGGCATGGATGCCGAGGCAGAGCTTACAAGGATGTACTCGCAGCGAGTCACAGGATCGCCTGTGCAAAAGGCGCACCGCAGGTGATTGGCTACACCGTGGCCGGAAGCTCGGCCAGTACTAGGTGGGACTGTGACCGTCGAAAACAGGGAAGAATGCAAACACTCAGTCAATTCTGCTTCAAAAACAAACTAAATCAGGGTTTTGTTGCCTTTGTCAAAAACTTGACCTTTGGCTAATTGTTTTCAAATTCAGTACTGGGTATTGTATAACTAATTAAAACACTTAGATTTAGCACTTCCTTAAGCTTAAGGCCGAAAGCAGCAGCGCTTTTCCGTATTAAGCGGAATTCAGGGACAAACGGAGTTTGGATCCGTGCGGTAGCCATGGCTTTATTAAACGTTTTTTGTTGAGCCTGGGTTGTACGACTTGAAGCGCTTATGACAAGCACCTCAGAACTGATTTCTATACAGCATTATTGACGTTCCATACAAAATGCCGGAAATTTATAGGTAAGTTTGCGCGTTATTTCCGTAACACTCCAAGAAATGCTATTAAATTCAAAATGTTAAAAAATACAGCGGGTAGATAATAGGTTTGGAAAACGCGCATGCGCGCTATACAGCAGTTATGAGTCAAGGAGCTAGACCATGGATTCCAATGAGAGTATTGAAGTCATCGCCCAGGCAATAACCATGCTTAATGATGAACTTCGCGCCACACAGTTGGCGCAGCAACTGATAGCTATTCAATTGCATCAGCTCACCCCAGAGCATGCCGAAGCACTGGCGGGCACAATGGAGAATATTGCCGAGGCAGATGAATTTGAAGCATCAGATATTGTACGAGAGCACCTAGCTCATTTAAGTCGATCTCTTAAAGGCGATCTCGACACTCCGCTCATCGGTCTACAAAAGCCTGAGCCAAAAGAAGATGATCCTTTGCATTGGCTACGGGGCGTTATTGACGGTGGTAAAAAGTAAAACTCATAACCAGTCATTCCAGTTCGCTACGGCCCTGACGGGCCTCCACCGGACGGCCTTTTCTCCGCTTCGCTACGCAAAGGCCGCCGCTGAATATTGGCGTTAAGTGCCACTACTGCAGGAGTGTAGATGTCGGATGGTAGTTAAAAATGCAATTTAGAATATTTTCAGCCTTTTTGATTTTTATTGGCTCGTATCTACCTCTGGCTTTAATACTGGCCGTGCAAGACATACCAATGTCGTGGTGGGAACGGCCATTTTGTGATTTTTCAAACATGAGCGAATGTTACTTTAATCCATTCGCCAACCCCTACCTGTCTGTAGTATTTCTTCTTCTAACTATTCTTTCGGTTGTTTTGTCAAATATATCTCTTAAAAAAATATCTTTTCCGTTCAAAGCCAAGGTCAAAAAGGCAAAGCCAATACCAAACGATATTATCAATTATGTGTTTCCGTATGTTGTATCGTTTATGGGAATTAGCTATGAGAATCCCGAAAAGCTCTTGGGTTTTGCCGTTTTCCTATTTTGGATGTTCGCAATAACCTATAAGTCAGGCCAAATAATAATGAACCCGCTTTTGCTCATGTTTGGCTGGAAACTATACGAAGCAGAGGCGGAAATAAATGGCAACGAGCGAAGTGTAAGGGTTTTATTTAAAGGAAATCTGACCCCAGGCGAATATGACGCACAAACAATACAAGATTTCTATATTGCAAGAGGTGGCTAATGTCTGTTGACTTTCAATCTTTGAAAAATTTTGACTTTGATAACTCAAATCCGCTTCTTTGGATTTTTAAAGATAGTACTACGACTTCAAGGTTTCGCACATTTTACGTTCAAACTGAAAGCGAATTAAATACAAAGCTGAAAGAGTTTGTCAAAAATGAGATTGATAGGATAACGGAGCACAGCCCATACACTTACATATCGCAAAATAACGAAAATAGCTGCCTTACGTTAGACCCATCTTCAACAGATTTTAATAATCTAAAAGTTCTAGTGGATCGCCTTGAAAGCGAACATAGGATATCAGACTCAAAGGACTTAAAAGGAGCTAAAGGATATGTGGTTAAATTTACATTAAACGGACAAACGGTTTATGCCGTAAAGCGTTCTACGTCATCATGGAAAACCTCGTACCCTAAGAAGTATATAAACATGATATTTTCTAATGGCGAGCTTTCAGCCGTTGAGAATAATAGTTTTTCTATTGAGAAAAGCTTTGACTTTTATGTTTTTGGCAATACAGCGTTTATTGCGAATAAACGAGGTTTTGAGTCTGCAATGAAATATCGTGAGGAGTATGTTAGTGCTTTTTCACAGCTTCAGCAGTCGCCCTCATTTAGCGGACTATTTTCTGATTTATCGCCAATAGTAAAATATGTTGGTAGCAATTCTATACAGTTGAGGAGAATGGCTGTCATTGAAGAGAAAGGGATTTATAACCGACCAAATTTTATCCAAAATTTACAAAGAGTTAATAACAGTAGAGGGTGGGGCATAAATTTTGATAATTCCAACAACACAATAGTTCCGTGCTCCCAGACTGTGAAGGTTATTATGCAGGTGTTACTAGATCATCGGCTGATGAGCGAAATTACAGATAATATCTATGATGTTCCAGATGCTACGGAGATATAAGCTCACACTTAACGGGAGAATATGCGAACAAAAATGAACAAAAATGGACACCCAGCGTGGAAGAAAATATGGACACCCAACGTTAATGGCGCGGTAGTTAGCCTCCGACTATGCTTTGTTTACACAGACAACAAAGACACCCATTATTAGCTGAGTGAAGACTCTAATTGCCTGGTTCACAGAAAAACTGATGTTTTCACTGGGAGAAAATCATCTTTCAAGCCTTTTGAGGGCCATTCGGTTATTGAAATGAGCGAAAAGTCGAATTTAAGACACGATGGAGGTCGAACAAAGTTCGATTGGAGAGAAATATCTTGGAGCTTCGGGGATTCAGCTAAACAGCTTCTGACAATTAGCGGCTCCTTGTCTTCGTCGTCGTAGGTGAATACAGTAGTCGGTAAGAGATTCCAGTGTACCAACCGGCCCTTTGAACAAGCGACAACAACGACACCCATTATTAGCTGAGTGAAGACTCTAGTTGCCTGGATTACAGAGACAACAAAGACACCCATTATTAGCTGAGTGAAGACTCTAGTTGCCTGGATCACAGAAACACTGATGTTTTCACTGGGAGAAAATCATCTTTCAAGCCTTTTGAGGGCCATTCAGTTATTGAAATGAGCGCAAAAGTCGAATTTCAGACACGGTGGAGGTCGGACAAAGTTCGATTGGAGAGAAATATCTTGGAGCCTCGGGAATTCAGCTAAACAACTTCTGACAATTAGCGGCCCCTTGCCTTCGTCGTCGTTGTAGGTGAGTACAGTAGTCTGTAAGAGATTCCAGTGTCCCAACCGGCCCCTTGAATAGACGGCTAAAATCAGTCGTTAACTTGAGCCAGTTGTCGATGGGGATGTTTAAACGATTCAAAATGGTTGTTGTGCCGGCAGTAATCTGGCCGCGCTTGTCGTGGCGGATAATGCGCCCGGTATCATCGACCAGTTGCAGATAATCTTTGGCTTCAAAGTGCAATCCTTGTGGCATGTTCAGCCGTTCATTGCCGACAAAGGGGAACAGCTCAGGTGTGTTTTCGCCCTGCATCGCGGCCCGTATCCGCCGTTGAATGCTGGTATAGTCTGAGTTCTCCGGGGTTTTGGCTATTCCCGCGCGGATTGGGTTCAAGTCAACATAAGCCATGCAGGCCAATACGGCTGCATCATCCAATAGCGCCTGGGATTTGAAGCGGCCTTCCCAGAAGCGACCGCTGCATCCGTCTTCCCGATTGGCTTGTCTGGCAATAGGTTCATTGAGCGCCCGCATAAACCAACTGATATCCATCAAACGTTGGCGATAGACTTCAGCGGTTTGTTGCAGGGTGAGATATTCAATATCAGAAAGTGTTTCACCGCGCAGAAAACGCTGGGATAACAGGGTTCCACTGTAAAGCAGGTGCCAACGCTGTAAAACCTGCTCCAATGTCCATTCAGTGGCGGTTTTCAAGTCGACTCTGAGTACCAAATGCAGATGATTGGACATGACTGCATAGGCACACAAGTCAATGGCGAACACTGCCGCCAGTTCCAATAAGCGCGACTCAACCCAATCACGACGATGTTCATAACTCTTGCCGGAATAATCATCAACGCCACATAGAAAGGCGCGACGTACACAGCGGGAGATGCAGTGATAGAAGGGGGTGTCCTCAAGACTGACTTGAGCATATCTTGGCCTCGGCATGGCATCCTTTCCTTTTCAAAGGCTCCATTCAAGCCTAGACAAGGAGCCAACAATCTGCCAAGAATTATGGGTGTCTTCATTTTGATGGTGTCTTCATTTTGATGAGAGAAACCTGCCAAGAATTATGGGTGTCTTCATTTTGTCTCCGGGTGCTCAAATCCACTACTGGTGCTTGAACGCAGACAGAAAGAAGATTAAGTTATTGTTTTACAGTGGGTGGCTTGATTTTTATATGTGGATTTGAATCTGCCAACAAGTTAAGGAGATGTAGTGTAAATGAGTGATGATTTATATGAGGTTATATATTTCGACCAACATTTGATTCTTAAAAAAAGCTTATATGAACAAGTGCCTCATAGTGGATTAAATGTGGCTTTTAGTTCTAATGAAGGTGTTATTCTTACACCTCATATATATTTTCGCCCTATCAATATGACTGATACTTTTACTCTGAATTAATATTTGAATGTTACGAAGGAATGGCCAATGTTGTTTCTCAATTAGTTGAAGAGAACGATGAGGAAGTCCACGTAATTACGCGTTATTTTATGAGGCACGACGATGAGAATGGTCGTTTATTGGGGGATAAATTCATATACAAAACGGAATATTACACTTTTGAATATCAAATTGAAAACTCTCTAGTACCTATCAAAAGTGCCTGTACTCCTTTGAATCCATTAGGTTTATCCTGTGAAGGTACGCTGGAGTGTTGGGTAGCAGAGATCACCTTGGATAAATATTTTTCTTTACTACGATAATCGTGGTTTTACACATAAAAAACTGCTAAAACGGACGCAGGAACATTCGGTGGTTTTGGTTCTGAGTGTGATTGGCTTGTAGTGGCCAATTAACTTGACCACTACACTGTCAGTACAAGTCTGAGCTAGTGCAGGTAATATTCGACAACGACAACGGTTGGAGTGGGTCATTGTTTTTATTTGGCAACTAAACAATAACTCTCCAACCGTTTTCATTTCCAGTCCACGCTAACCTGCAATGAACCTCATTTTTTACGTTCGTTTTTATACCGCCTCTTCGTTTTCTTCACCGGTACGGATACGAATAATACGTTCGATATCGGTCACAAAGATCTTGCCATCGCCGATTTTACCGGTACGGGCGGTTTCAACAATCACATCCAGTGCCTGTTCCAGCAGATCATCCTGAATAACCAGCTCTATCTTCACCTTGGGCAGAAAGTCGACCATATACTCGGCACCACGGTACAACTCTGTATGTCCCTTCTGGCGGCCAAAACCTTTGACTTCCAGAACCGTCATACCGGTTATTCCTATCTCAGCCAACGCCTCACGGACATCGTCCAGTTTAAACGGCTTGATTATGGCTTCCACTTTCTTCATCAGGCACTCCTTTAGGGCTTGGAATTCTTTTGCGACTCATGACCATTCCCTCGGCAATTTGACCGGAGAAATAGCTCGCTACCAGCTTGTTCAAATACAATTCCGATAGCTTATCACGACATCCAGCAGGCAAGAAGTGATTGTCCGCTCAGATGAAAAAACCAGGCCTATTCCTTCGCAGTAGCCATGATCAACTCGGTGTACTTATTCATCCCTTAGGTAAGCAAGTGCAATATTTAGTGCAAACTCATCTAAAAGGAAACCAGAACCAAGCCACTGCCTGGACTAAACTAACACTCAGGTTCGCCGGATGCGGGCCGCCCACCACTCAAGGATGAGATTATGCGTCATTTACGGCTTGGTTTTTCGCTGCTGGAGGTCATGGTCGCCATGGCTCTGCTGGCGGTACTGGCCTCAGTCGGAGCCCCCTCACTCAAGTCACTCTACGAAGGTTATCGCGCTCAAACCGGCATCAAACAAGTACAACAACTGCTGCAATTTGCCCGCAATCAGGCCATTAGTTATGGTGTCAGAGTCAGTGTCTGCGCTCTCAAGGATGGCCGCTGTGAAGCCGATGCCTGGCAACAAGGAGTAACGGTTTTCAGCGATCGCAACGGTAATCTGGCCCTGGATGATGACGACAAGCTGCTGTTTCAAAGCGGCGCTTTTGATAGCCAAGACATACTCAAGTACAACCGGGATGCAATACGCTTTCTGCCGGACGGATTGGCAACAGGCACCAATGGCACCTTCAAATATTGCCCGGGTCAGGCCAACAGTCCCCATTCCGAGGCCTTGGTCATCAATCAGGCGGGGCGAATCCGTCACTCTCAGGATGAAAACATCAATTGCCAGGATGGCGATGGCGGCTGAATTGACGACCACTGCACAGGATTTGCAAAGACAGCTGTAATTAACAACTCATTCACTTATACTTAAGCCTATCTATTCGTGTGAAGAGTTGACTATGGCTGTACCACATTTTTCCAGTTCCATAATCCGCGGCTTTACTCTGGTCGAACTCATGGTCACCATTGCTGTAGCCGCCATACTGCTGTCTGTGGGGGTTCCCTCTCTCACCTCCTTGTATGAAGGCTACCGTAGTCAGTCGGAAATAAGCCGGATTGAGCAAGCCCTGTCCTTCGCCCGCAACCAAGCCATCAGCTATGGCATGACAGTAGAAGTTTGTGGCTATCAGAGTGCTGTCGGCTGCGCCGCCAATTTCAACAATGGCCTCAAGGTCTATACCACTGCCAGTGGCAGTGAAAAAGTGCTGCGGGTAGTGGAAGGCATCGACAGTAAAGACGCCATCAAAGGCAGCAATGTGGGCTTTCGTCCCGATGGGCTCAGCAACACCACAGGTGAAGTGACCTTTATCTATTGCCCGGCCAAACAGGCCAGCGGCTCAAGAAGTGTGACGGTTTCCAGCTCAGGGATGATCAAATACGGCGCCGACGGGCTTGCCTGTAGCTAGCAGGCAGTATCGGCCAGGTCATCGAGGATGCCTTAGCCATTATCCTCAAAGTATGCCCCAGGAGTGCAAGACTCTGCGCTCACAACAAAGACCCCAGCCTAGGCTGGGGTCTTTGTTTAAGTCGATTAAGCTTACTCTAACGGGGGATAGTTTCCGCCACCAGCCATAAGGGTCTAAGGGCCTAAGGGTTAAATGGCCCAGCCGCCCATATAGAACACCACCAGGCCTATGGTGATAACCAACACACCTGGCTTGAGCTTACGCCACTCACCGCTGCAGATACGGCCGATAACCAGAGTTGCAAACCCCAGCATAATGCCTGTGACTATGTTGCAGGAGAGTATGATGAAGACGGCGCAGGTCAGTCCCGCCATGGCATCCACCTTGTCATCGAAGTCCAACTTGGTGACATTGGACAACATCAGAAGTCCCACATACATGAGCGCAGGCGCCGTGGCGTAGGCAGGTACCAAATAAGACAGGGGTGCCAGGAAGATCATCAGCAGGAACAACACACCCACCACAGTGGCGGTCAGGCCTGTTTTTCCGCCTGCGGCAGTACCGGCCGCCGATTCAATGTAAACAGCGGCAGGCGCGCCGCCCACCAGACCGGCGAAGATAGAGCTGACAGAATCCGAGGTCAGCGCCTTGCCGCCCCCTATGATGTTGTCATTCTTGTCCAGCAAATTGGCTTGTCCGGCTACGGCTCTTATGGTGCCAGTGGCATCGAAGATGGCGGTCATCACCAGCGCCAGCACTATCGGCAGCACCACAGGGTTAAGGGCACCCATGATATCCAACTGGCCAATCAAAGAGCCTTCTGCGCCCAAGTCGGGTACCGCAAACACGCCTTTGAACTCCACATTGGGGTCAAACAGCAAACCAAACACTGACAGAGCGATGATCACCAACAGAATACCGCCAGGTACCCGGCGACGCTCGAGTCCGATAGTGGCAGCCAACCCCACGACAGTGGCAATCACCGGCAGGCTGTGGATATCGCCCAGCTTGACCGGTAAACCGGCATCATTGGCCACAATCAGTTGCACACTGTTAGTGGCAATCAGCAGCAGAAACAGGCCGATACCTATCCCTGTGCCATGGGCAATCCCCTTGGGCAGGTTAGCAAGCACCCACTGGCGAATGCCGGTAACACTCACCAGGGTAAAGACGATACCCATAAGGAAAATCGCCCCAAGGGTGACAGGCAGGCTCATGCCCTGCCCCAGAACCAAGCTGAAGGCGGTAAATGCAGTCAGTGAGATGGCGCAGCCTATTGCCATCGGCAGATTGGCCCACAGGCCCATCAGCAGTGAGCCGAAGGCGGCAATCAGACAGGTGGCAATAAACACAGAGCCGGGATCAAACCCGGCCTTTCCCAGCATGGAGGGGACAACGATAACTGAGTAAACCATGGCAAGAAACGTGGTCAAACCGGCGATCACTTCCTGGCGGACAGTGCTGCCACGATCGCTGATATTGAAGAAGCGTTCCAGCCATGATGATGTAGTAGGTACAGCGGTATTTGTCTTTGAAGACATCATAATTATTCTACCTTTTTGATCTCTTTGTTCGGGTCAGATGACGCCGGCTACGGCAGGTGAGAGCCCCGCTGGGCGGGTGAGAGATCCACAATAAAACGTGACCTGCAGGTGGTGGGCACCAAGGAATATCGTCAACCGATGTCCAACGCAGCCTTTGTTGGTCGCGGATAATACTGCAAATTGGCGCGCCCGGCTAAAAAGATTTCGGGATCTGTGGCTCATCCTGAATATGCAGTTGTTCATAACTTTTCATATTTACTCAAATCCCATTCATTGGCAGCGCAATCGCCATTCACATCCTTTCCCTATAGTGGCCCCATCAAGCAAACCCTGCTGCGTTGGAGCAATCACTATGTCTGAGTCCACATCAAGCAAAAAACAGGAACTTATGGCCCACGGCCTGATTATTTTCATGCTGTTTCCGGCCCTGACCATCACAGGTATCAGCCTCTATGGCCTGATCATCTGGATCATGCTGGCCCTCGGCGGCGTCGCCAGTCACTGATACAAGAGAGGATTGAATAGATGAAACGGTTAATAGCAATCTGGCGTACTCTCAACCGCCCAACCAAGTACCTGAGCCTGGGCGCCATCAGCCTGTCGGCCTTTATCATGGGCATTATTTTCTGGGGCGGCTTCAATACGGCGCTGGAAGCCACCAACACTGAGGCCTTCTGTATCAGCTGTCACTCGATGGAGAGCAATCCCTATCAAGAGCTGCAGCAAACTGTGCATTGGTCGAATCACTCCGGCGTGCGGGCAACCTGCCCTGATTGCCACGTACCCCACGACTGGAGCCGCAAGATAGCCCGTAAGATGGAAGCATCTCACGATGTCTGGGGCTGGCTGTTCCAAACGGTCAACACTCCGGAAAAATTTGAAGCCAAGCGTCTGGAAATGGCCAGCCGTGAGTGGAAACGTTTTGCCCGTGACAACTCCCAGGCCTGTAAAAACTGCCATGACTACAAGTCAATGAAATGGGACGAGATGTCAGCACTGGCGCAAAAACAGATGAAACAAGCGGCCGAGAAAGATCAGTCCTGCATCGATTGCCACAAGGGCATAGCTCACAAGCTGCCTGATATGGGCACAGCCAGAGCTCCTGAACTGATTGCCGAAGTGGGTTCGGGTGAAACCTCACTGCAACAGGGCGGCAAATATTTCAGCGCCTTGACCAAGCCTCTGTATCTGGATGACAAGAGCGCGGAAGAAGCCGGTACTCTGAACGTGGCCACCGAAATCAAGGTGTTGGAGCTCAAGGGCAAGCGGGTCAAAATCGCCATCGATGGCTGGCGTAAGAAGATAGGTGCCGGCCGGGTGATCTACATGGACTTCGGTATCAATATCCTCTCGGCTCAGCTGACCAAGGCTGCCGCCGAAACCGACGGGGTGATCAAGACCTTTGAAGAGAAAGAAGATCCCATGACTGGCCTCAAGTGGCAGCGTGTGGAAGCCGAGATCTGGACCGACAGCGATTATCTGCTGACCGAACTGGCACCACTCTGGGGCTATGCCCGCAGCACTTATGCCTCTAGCTGCAGTGTCTGCCACACCCAGCCCGATGAGCATCACTTCGATGCCAACACCTGGCCGGGCATGTTCCAGGGGATGTTGGCCTTCGTCAACATGGATCAGGACACCCAGGCACTGGTGCAGAAATACCTGCAACAACATTCTTCCACCTTCAGCAAAGAAGAGCACTAAGAGGTTGGCGTTATGAACAGAAGAGACTTTTTAAAAGGCCTGGCCTCCACTTCCGTTGTGGTTGCCGGAAGCAGTTCGGTACTCGCTCCCCTGTCGGCGCTGGCCAAGGGGATGGATGACAGTGACGCCTGGCTGACCACAGGCTCCCACTTCGGTGCGTTTCGTATCAAACGCCGCAACGGGGTTATTGCCGAAGTCAAACCACTGGAATACGACAAGTATCCCACCGACATGATCCGCGGCATCCGTGGCCTGGTCTATAACCCATCGCGGATCCGTTATCCCATGGTGCGGCTCGACTTCCTGCTCAAGGGACACAAGAGCAATACCCATGAACGCGGCGACTTCCGTTTCGTTCGTGTCACCTGGGACAAGGCCTTGACTCTGTTCAAAGAGTCGCTGGATATCATTCAAACCCAGTACGGACCATCTGGCCTGCACGCCGGACAAACCGGTTGGCGTGCCACCGGACAGCTACACTCAAGCACCAGCCATATGCAGCGCGCCATCGCCATGCACGGCAACTTCGTCAAGAAAGTGGGCGACTACTCCACTGGCGCCGGGCAAACGATTATGCCTTATGTGCTGGGCTCTACCGAAGTGTACGCTCAAGGCACCTCCTGGCCGCTGATCCTCGAGCACAGCGATACCATAGTGCTCTGGTCCAACGATCCTTACAAAAACCTGCAGGTGGGCTGGAACGCCGAAACCCACGAGTCCTTCGCCTATCTGGCGCAGCTCAAGGAAAAGGTCAAAGCCGGTAAGATCCGGGTGATCAGCATAGATCCGGTCGAAACCAAGACCCAGGCCTATCTGGGTTGTGAGCAGCTGTATGTCAACCCACAAACAGACGTGGCCTTGATGTTGGGTATCGCCCATGAGATGTACACAGCCAAGCTGCATGATGCCAAGTTTATCGAAGGCTATAGCCTGGGCTTTGAAGAGTTCCTGCCCTACCTCCTGGGGGACAAAGACGGCATCGCCAAGACTCCGGAATGGGCCGAAGCCATCTGTGGCGTCAAGGCTGAAGTCATCCGCGATCTGGCCCGTACCCTGACCAAGGGCCGTACCCAGATCATGATGGGCTGGTGTATTCAGCGTCAGCAACACGGTGAGCAGCCTTACTGGATGGCGGCGGTACTGGCCACCATGATAGGCCAGATAGGCCTGCCTGGCGGTGGTATCAGCTATGGCCACCACTACTCAGGTATCGGTGTGCCCGCCACAGGTGCCGCTGCGCCGGGCGCCTTCCCGCGCAACCTGGACGAAGGTCAAAAGCCATTGTTTGACAACAAGGACTTCAAGGGCGCCAGCAGCACTATTCCTGTCGCCCGCTGGATAGATGCCATTCTGGAACCCGGCAAGACTATTGATGCCAACGGCAGCAAGGTCACCTATCCGGATATCCGCATGATGGTGTTCTCGGGCAACAACCCCTGGAACCACCATCAGGACAGAAACCGTATGAAGCAGGCGTTCCGCAAGCTGGAATGCGTGGTCTCCATAGATGTGAACTGGACTGCCACCTGCCGCTTCTCAGATATAGTCTTGCCCGCCTGTACCACCATGGAGCGCAACGATATTGATGTCTACGGTGCCTACGCCGGCCGCGGTATTCTGGCGATGCACAAGATGGTTGAGCCGCTGTTTGAAAGTCTGTCTGACTTTGAGATATTCACCCGCTTTGCCAAAATACTCGGCAAGGAGAAGGAATACACCCGCGGGCTAACCGAAATGGAATGGCTGGAAAAACTCTACAACGAGTGTAAGGCCGCCAACCAGGGCAAGTTTGCCATGCCGGACTTCAACGAGTTCTGGAAGCAGGGTTATGTGCACTTCGGTGAAGGGCAAAACTGGGTCAGACACGCCGACTTCCGTGAGGATCCTGAGATTAACCCCTTGGGTACTCCTTCGGGCCTGATTGAAATCTTCAGCCGTAAGATTGCCCAGTTCGGTTATGATGACTGCCCGGGCCACCCAGTGTGGATGGAAAAATCCGAGCGCAGCCATGGCGGTCCAGGCAGCGATAAGTACCCGGTTTGGCTGCAGTCCTGCCACCCGGACAAGCGCCTGCACTCACAGATGTGTGAGTCCAAGGAATATCGCGAAACCTACACGGTGCAAGGGCGTGAGCCGGTTTACATTAACCCTGAAGATGCCAGGGCTCGCGGTATCAAAGACGGCGATCTGGTGCGGGTGTTCAACGGCCGCGGCCAACTGCTGGCCGGAGCCGTCGTCTCGGGCCGTTTCCCCAAAGGGGTTATCCGGATCCATGAAGGCGCCTGGTATGGCCCGGTAGGTAAGGATGGCAGCGTCGAAGGCGGCGCCGAAATCGGTGCCCTGTGCAGCTATGGTGACCCCAATACCCTGACTCAGGATATAGGTACCTCCAAGCTGGCGCAGGCCTGCTCGGCCTACACTTGCCAGGTGGAATTTGAAAAGTTCACCGGCAAGGCGCCCAAGGTATCCTCCTTCGATGGGCCGATTGAGATAAAAATCTAAGGGAAGGTGCGAACAAGTCCCACGAGGACTTATTCGCACCATCACTAATCGCAGATAACTGAGGTAAGCCAATGGAACAGTTAAATCAAGGCAGAGCCATGCTGTACAACTTCCTCTCGGGCCTGTTCGCCCGCGAGTTGAATGCCGAGCGCCTGAGTCAACTGACGGCGCCGGAAAGCAAGGCCTTTTGGCAACAGCTGAGCAGCGATCCCTCCCTCAAGCAAGAAGCCAAGCTGATGGAGCAAAAACTGCAATCCATTGCCTGGATGCAGGACAGAGACAAGGCGTTGCTGGAGCTGGCGGCAGACTTCTGTGGGCTGTTTTTGGTGAGTAGTAAACAGAGCGCTTCGCCCTATGCCGGCCTCTATCTGCAAGCGGATGAGGATGTCACCCTGTTCGGTGAGCAGCATCAACAGATGCTGGCCTTTTTGCAGCGAAGTCAGCTGCAGCTGAGCGGTGACTTCCCCGAGCCCGCAGACCACCTGGCGGTGATTCTTGCCTATCAGGCTCATCTGTGTCTGAACGCCTCGGCATCAACGCAGCAGGAGTATCTGCAAGAGTGCCTGCTCAGTTGGCTGGAGCCATTTTGTCAGCGGGTGGCCGAATGCGATCGCGGCGGTTTTTATGCCGCACTCGCGCGCCTGACCCTGGCCTTTGTTCAAAGTGATGCCGAATGGCTGAAAAGCGCCGCAGCGCATTGAGTGAGGCGATTTAGACAAGAGCAAACAAGTACTTGCCTGAATCAAACGTAACACAGCCCCCCCCTAATCAAAGGGTCAAAGGGTCAAAGGGTCAAAGGGCGCCAACTCGAGTATCGAGCGGCGCCCTTTCTATATATTCAGCAGCCGGTAAATGCTGCGCTTCCTGTCTTCAGTGCTTAAACCCCAGGTAAGAAAGCGCCTTAGTCTGATTGCTGCTCAAGCCAGTTATCGAGCGCCTGCAATGATGCCGCTACGCAATCTGTCAGCTCGGTGAGTACCTCGTCGCGCAAAGGTTTGCCAGCCTTGATGGCCTGCTCCAGCGCGGCGCAGCGCAAGTGCAGCGCTTCAAGCCCCATGTTGCCACTGCTGCCCTTGAGTGCATGCAGCTTGGCAGCCATGATATCCCGTTGCCCATCTGCCGCCTGTAAAGCTTGCAGCTGCGCGTCACAGCTGTCCACAAACTGCTGCCGCATCTCCAGCAAAGTAGCCTTGCCGAGCACCTGCAAATCCTGCTCAAGTTGCTCCAGCGCCAGCCATTGGGTGTTGGCCGTATTCCGGGGTGATACCTTATTGCCAGGCGCTTGGATATCCTCTTCCTTATGGCGCTCATCACTCTGATTCGAGCCGGAGACAACCCCTAGCCAGTTGGCCAGAGCCTGCAATCCCAAGGGCTTACCCAGGACTATATCAAAGCCCATGGCCTGGTAATCGGCCATATCCTGAGTCTGCAACTGGGCGGTAAAGGCGGCAATCGGCACCTTGGGGCCCAGCTGTTGCCTGAGCTCAGGTAACAGCTCACTGCCGGAGCCGTCACTCAGCTGTAAATCCAGCATCACGGCATCGAATGGGCCTGACGTGTTATCAAGTAACACATTCCGTGCCTCGGCCAAACTGACACACAAGAGTGACTCATGCCCAAGATGCGCCAAAAAGCCCTGAGCCACCAAGGCATTAACCCTGTTATCTTCCACCAGCAGCACCCGCTTGGCGATTTCACTCTGCGGCAGGCTACTCGATTGTTGCTCCCCCTGCTCACAGGGCTGAAGCGGCACACTGAAACTGAAACGGCTGCCCTGCCCCGGCGTACTGATGACGTCTATGGCGGGAGCATCCCCGCTCTCACTGCCATTCATCAACTGCACCAGGTCACGGCTGATACTCAGCCCAAGCCCGGTTCCCCTGGCACTGGCATGGGTTGCCTCTGTGGCATAGGGAGTAAACAGATGTACCATGGCCTCGGGGCGGATGCCGATACCTGTGTCGGTCACGCTGAAGCACAGGCGCGCATCTTCAATACTGACCTCCAGGGTCACACTACCCTTGGCGGTAAACTTAATCGCATTGCCCAGAAGGTTAAACAGCACCTGTCTGAGCTTGGGTCCATCGAGCCAGACCCATTCGGGCAATTCCGGCTTTAACAGCCTGAGTTCGAGCCCGGCAAGATTGGCCCCGGCCAACATGATGGCGGTCACTTCGTTGAGCAGCGCCGGCAACTCCACGGCCCTTGGCTCATTGAGCAGCCTGCCCTGCTCCAGACGTGAGAAGTCGAGAATGTCATTGAGCACGGTTTGCAGTTGAGTACCACTGTACTGGGACAGCGCCAGCATCTGCCGCGCCTTGGCGGGTAACTCCGCCTGCCCCAGCAGACTCAGAGTGCCGAGCAGGCCGTTAAGCGGCGTGCGTATTTCGTGGCTCATGGTGGCCAAAAACAACGACTTGGCCTGACTGGCCTCTTCCAGCTGGGCGTTGGTCTGGGCGAGTTCTCGGGTTCGCTCGGCCACCTTCAGCTCCAGCGCCAGCTTATGCTCGGTCAACTCGGCCGCGGTGCGCTGCAGATCCTGCTGCAACTTTTGATTGTGGGCCGTTTTCTGTTTGAAGGCTTCCAGCGCCGAGGCCATGGCGGTAAGTTCATCATCGCCGTAAGAGCGTATGCTGACGTTGGTATCGCCAAGACTCAGGCGACTCAGCGCCTGGGTGGCATCGCTCAAGCGCCGGGCGATACCCTTATAGATAACCTGCCAACTGACAAACAGGATCAGCAGCAACATCAAGGCGCCCGTCCCCCAGAGCCCGGCGCTGGCCCAATTGAGCTGCCCCAGATAGTCGCGTCGGGCCAAATTCAGCTGTTGCTGTTGGCCCTCAAGCGCAGCATCCACGGTTTGCTCCATCGACTTGAGGTTGTCCGAAATCACCAGTTGCCTTTGCTCCAGTTGCTGCTGCAACTGCCATATTGCTTCGGCCAATTGTTGGCCGGCAGTCACCTGATCAAGACGAGCAAATTCGGCCTCGAGCGCCTCGGCCCTACCGGGATCCCGAACCAAATCAGCCACAGGAATACGTTTGAGTAAGCCTGGGGACAGGGCATCATCGGTCAACGGTGAATGGTTAATGGCACCGACCAAGTCTTGCGGCGCATCGGCCGCTGCAAATATCTGCCCGAGCAAGGCTATTTTGTGGGTCAGTTTCAGGGCGCGGTTGAGCTGCTCGGCGCTGCTGAGATCCAGCTCTATAATGTCATCCACTGCCGCCGCCCCCGGGATCTGGCTTAGCTTGGCAATAATGACTGAGTCCAGCACCGCCAACTCTGAGCGCAGCAGATTATCGGCCTGCTTGGAGGCCTGTACCAGTAAAAGCCCTTTCTGTTTCAGCGCTTGGGTACGCTCAAGTCGCTCCCCCGTCTGTTCGCCGAGTAAGGTCAGCTCGGCGATAATAGTGGCCGCGGCCTGTTTCAGATTGGCCGAATCCGGCACCGCCAACTGCTCCAGGGTCGCAATCGCCGCCAACATGCGATTGCTCTCAAGAGACAGGCGGCGCCCCAAATATTGACGCTGCTTTTCATCGGCAACTGTGCCCAGGCGCTGGGCATTCTCCGCCAGCGAGGTGGCCGATTGCGATAGCTGCCGCGCGGCTTCTGATGCGGGTAAGGCCTTCTCGTAAAGAAAGCTGTCTGCGCCCTTGACCCAGTAAAGGCTCAAGTTGCCCAGAGTCACCAGTAATAACAGCAGCAGCGCCAGCAAACAGAACGCCAGCATCAGACGGCCGGTCAGGCTGCTCAGCCATGAAGATAAAGGTCTCACTTGTTATCCTTGTTGATACCGGTCCGCATAGGCATTGACCCACTCAAACATTCAGCAGGAATGCTATGGTAGAATACTGGCATCATATATCAGGACCTTCCCCATGAGCCAATTTGCCGCCAAGTTCGAGTCTTTGTTGCCTGCACTTAAAAGACCTCTGCTGCTGTGGTTATTGGCTCTGCTGATGTTTACCCCTGCCGCGCTGGCCAATGAAACCTGGGAGCTTGAGCAGCGTAGTCCTTACAACGAAGCAATCCAGCAGGCCAGCCCTCTAACCCACACTCCGCTCACCAAGGCCAACAAGCCCTGGAAGCTGTGCGCTTTGGTGCCGCATCTTAAAGACGCCTATTGGATAGGAATTGATTATGGCTTGGCCAAACAGAGCCAAGCCTTGGGGCTTGGACTGGAACTCCATGAAGCCGGCGGCTATGGCAACAACCAGACCCAGTTGGCGCAACTCAAATCCTGCCTCGATGGCGATGCCGATGCGATTTTGCTTGGCGCCGTCAGCCCACACCTGCTCGAGGGCCAGGCGCTGGAACTGACCAAGCCTGTGTTGGCGCTGGTGAACCAGTTGGCAGACAACCGGGTACAAACCCATATAGGAGTCAACTGGTATCAGATGGGTTATCTGACCGGTGAGTTTCTCGCATCTACCCCGCACAAACGCCTGGCGATGCTGGCGGGACCCGAAGGCCGTGGCGGAACCGACCTGGTGGAAAAAGGTGTCAGACAAGCACTGCAAGACAGCCAGGTGGAGATAGTGGCCGTGATGCATGCCGACAACAACCGTAATCTCTACCGGGATCAGCTCAATCTGTTGCTCAATCAAAATGAGCAGCCGCTGCCGCAAGCCTTGCTCGGCAGTGCCGTCGCCATTGAAGCCGCCATGGGCACTCTCAGGCAGAGAAACCTGACCAACAAAATGGCGCTGGTGAGCAGCTATCTATCACCGGATGTACTGCGCGCCCTCAAGCGCAACAAGGTTGCTTATGCCAATGATGACAGAGTGGTACTGCAGGGGCGGCTGGCGGTCGATCTCGCCGTCAGGCTGTTGCAGGGGGAAAAGGCGTTTGGTGATATAGGTCCGGCAATTTTGCAGTTGCGCCCGGATAACCTCAAAAGCATGCAACTGGATGACAGTTTGGCCCCGGCGGATTTCTATCCGGTATACAGAGTGGAAGCCAAGGGCTCAAAACTCAGTCGCTGACATCGGCGGCAAACAGATAACCTTCACCATGCACAGTGACAAACAGCTCTGGACTCAGCTTGCTGCGCAAGCGCCGAATAATCACATCTATGGTGCGGTCGTTGACATCCTGATCCCTGTGGCTGGTTTGCTGCATCAAGCGCTCTCTCGAGAGTACCTGCTGCGGATGCAGGGCAAAGGCCACCAAGAGTTCAAACTCGGCCTTGGTCAACTTGATAGCCTGCCCATCCAAGCTCAAACGGCGACTATTGAGCTGCAGATGATAGCCCTCGAAATAGAGATTATCGTCCGAGCGCGACAATTGTTCGGCCGTTTGCTGCTGGGCCTTTTTCACCAGAGAGATGCGCCAGAGCAGGTTTTTGACCCTGACCCTGAGCTCGCGAAACTCAAACGGCTTGGTGACATAATCATCGGCGCCCATCTCCAGGCCCACTATCTTATCTATCGCCTCATCCCGGCCGGTTACCAGAATAATGCCCACATCTGAGCGGCTGCGCAGCTCACGGGTCAGCATCAGGCCATCATCCCCCGGCATATTGATATCCAGCATCACCAGATCCACATGCTGTTGCTGCAGTTGCTGCCACATCTGCTCACCGTCGGCGACTTCCATCACCTGGTAACCATCTTTTTCAAAATAGCCTTTCAAACGAGTCCGAATGATAGCCTCATCGTCCACTATCAATATGCGGTATGCCATGCTTGTATTCCAACCGGCTGGGGTAGACGCCATTATTCACAATTTTTCATATTTTGTCTGTAGCGGATAGATATTTGACCTGAGTTCGGTGCCAAGCGCTTCTTATGTGGCTACAATAAGGACAGACCAAGAATTAAAGGACTGAATATGGACGAAAAGCGCAAGTTTTCACGGATCCTGTTTACCATAGATGCCCAGTTGAGCTGCGGTGACAAGATATGGGGCACCCACTTGTTGGATCTCTGTCTCAACGGCGCCATGGTAGAAGAACCTGCCGATTTCGCTCCCGAAGGCGTGCTGGAGCTGAGTTTTCGCCTGCCCCAGTCCGAGGTGCAACTCTGTATGGAGGCCGAAGTTGTGCATCGCCGCAACGGTCTCCTGGGTCTCAAGTGTGCTCTCATCGATGTCGAGAGCATCAGTCACTTAAGAAGGCTGCTGGAGTTGAATCTTGGCGATGCCTCACTGCTGCACCGGGAGTTGGAGCAGTTTATCGCCGAACATGAACAGAGCCGCTGAGGCGGCTCCTGCTTCGCAGTATACAGGGCCGCAATAGCCCTGTTTGCCTGGCTATTACTCACAAGCAATCACAAAGCCCCGAGCGCCTCGCTGAGTTTGCTCACCCCTATCACCTGCATCCCCTGAGGCGGTTTTTTCGGCATATTGGCCTTGGGCACTATTGCCCGGGTAAAGCCGTGCTTGGCAGCTTCCACCAAACGCTCCTGGCCATTGGGCACGGGACGTATCTCGCCGGAAAGGCCCACTTCGCCGAACACCACCAGATCCCTGGGCAGAATATCACCGCGGAAACTGGAAACCATGGCCAGCAGCAGAGTCAAATCGGCGCTGGTTTCTGTCACCTTGACACCGCCGACCACGTTGACAAACACGTCCTGATCCGACATCTGTAAGCCGCCATGACGATGCATTACCGCCAGCAACATAGCCAAACGGTTGGCATCAATCCCCACTGCGACCCGCCGCGGATGCGACAGTGCCGAGCTGTCTACCAACACCTGCAGTTCCACCAACAGCGGCCGGGTGCCCTCCCAAACCACCATCACCAACGAGCCGGAGGCAGCTTCATCGGCGCGAGACAGAAATATCGCCGACGGATTGGCCACTTCCTTAAGCCCCCGCTCCGTCATGGCGAATACCCCCAGTTCATTGATCGCGCCGAAGCGGTTCTTGTGCGAGCGCAGGGTACGGTAGCGGCTATCGCTGTCCCCTTCAAACATCACAGAGCAATCTATGCAGTGCTCCAACACCTTGGGGCCGGCCAGAGATCCGTCTTTGGTAACATGGCCGACCATGATGATGGCGATACCGTTTTGCTTGGCAAAACGGGTCAGAAAGGCGGCCGACTCACGAACCTGGGCCACACTGCCGGGGGAGGACTGCACATCGCTGATATGCATCACCTGAATCGAATCTATCACTATGACCTTGGGCTTCTCCCGCAGTGCCACAGTGCAGATGGTCTCGACACTGGTTTCGGACAACATCTTCAAGCGCCCTGTGGGCAGGCCCAAACGATGGGCACGCATCGCCACTTGTTGCAAAGATTCCTCGCCGGTCACATAGAGAGCCGGCATGGTCTCGGCCAACTGACATAAAGTCTGCAGCAGCAAGGTACTCTTGCCTGCGCCCGGATGCCCGCCAATCAGGATGGCACTGCCGGCGACTATGCCGCCACCGAGCACTCGGTCAAATTCGATAAAGCTGCTGGGGATCCTTGGCACTTCGTTGAGATCTATCTGATCCAGCGTCTGGATCTCACTGGCACCGGCACCGGCATAACCGCTGAACTGACCGCCCCGGGATGGCGTGGCCGCCCCCAGCCGGACTTCGGTAATGGTATTCCATTCATGACAGGCACTGCACTGCCCCTGCCAGCGGGGAAAGTCCTGGCCACATTCGTTGCACACGTATGCTGTTTTATTCTTCGCCATCTGGGTTCAAACTTGTGTAAAATCTGTAATAGTTAATTAAAATAATTGCACTTTCAAAGTGATACTTTCAGCGTGATAATCCCGAATTGGGTTCAAGCTTCCCAAAGCTGGGCCGACATAAGACTAACAGTCAGCACAAGAATAAGCACCCTTTAAAGAGCGAGTCCATGAGCCCAGATCACCACAGCGCCCTGATTGAACAACTCAAGCCCCTGATGATGGAGCCGGACTTCAGTGAGATCTTCTTGCAGCTCACCGCCGAAGAGTCCAACTCGACCCGCTTTCTGTTAAAGATGGAAATCCAGCGCCTGGCTTCCCCCTGTCTGAGGATCATTGACCTCAGAGACAAGTCGGAACTGCCCTGCCAGGAGTATCGCTTCGCCGACCAACGCCACTTCCTTGATGACCCGGCCAAAGAGGCCTTTGATGCCGCACTGGCACTGTACCGCAACCAGTACACCATGGGAGTGTACGAGCAGGTGATGGAGGCTCATCGCCAGCGTCGCCAAAAGCTGCAGCAAACGCCTCGCAATCAGGAAGGACAGGGGAATCCCTATCTGGTACCCGGGATTGTGCTGGGGCGCTACTTCAACCGCAGTGAAGAGCGGATGAACTACAGCATCAAGATAGCTGTTTCCCAACCCGGCAGAGAGGAGGTGCGCGGCAATACCGCGGATCTCTCCGTCGGTGGCGCCAGAGTGCGCCTGCCCGCCAGACACAACTTCGATCTCAACCGGCCGCTGCGGGTCAAGCTGCTGGATCTCAGCGATGAATACTATTACCGGGATCTGCAACTCGGGGTCGACTACCAGATAGTCGATGCCCAGACTGAGCAGGACACCTGCTGGATGCGGCTCAAGCGCATCGGCGGCAGCGAACAGTTGGCCGAAATGCTCGCCAGCCTCATTCGCGGCTATAAGTTCCGCTATAAGGTGGATGTCAACGATGTGCTGGTAACCGCCACGGGGATGGGTTTCGAGCGCCACTACTTAGCCCATCTGCCGCACCTGCCGCTGTTTATCGAACAGGACAGCCAAGGCAAGCCTGCTATTGGTGCTCTGCTGCTTAGCCGGGACAATCAGGCACTGCTGCACGATTTCCTTGATGAAGCCGATATCAACCAATTGCCGGGACTGCTGAGCAAGCAGAGACTGACGGCCATGCTCGCCGAGCCGGACAACGCCGACCACAGATTACTGTTCAGCTTTACCTATAATGCCCGTGGTCAACTCTACTTCTACTCTGCCAGCCTCAGCGAACTGAAAAAAAGCCGCCTGCAACCTCTGTTTCTCGGCTTTGGTGCCACCAAGGGCAGTTGGAAGGTTATCCAGGTGAGCCTGGATGCCATAGACCACCAGGGTTCCTACAAGGCCTCCATGCTCCCGGGCGATGACAGCAACTACTCGGCACTGACTGAACAGCAGCTGAGTAAATACAGCCACATATTACAGTTGATGGATGTGACCGACGAACAGGCCGCCGAAGAGTATCGTCGTTGGCCATTCAAGATGGACGCCAATGAGCTCAAGCGTTTCGGCCAAGCCAAAATCACCGCCAACAGTATCCGATTGGTGTCCATGTATTTCAGCGAGCGGCGCCAGGAAGCCAGGTTCTCCTTCAAGACCCTGGTCAACATCAGTCAGGGTAAACAGCAATACACAGGGATCACCCATGATATTTCCAGTCGTGGCCTGCAGCTGAACCTGGATGAGAACGCGACTCTCAACCCCAAGGAGCCGCTGCTGCTGAGCTTTCCCAAACTGCAGGAGCTGGCGCCCAAGGCAAAACTTCAGGCGCTGCCCTATCGATTGGTGCGCAGCCGTAAAAACGGTGTCACCCTGCATCTGGCGGCAGTGATGGGCCACACGCCTCATCCGGGCGTGGAGTTTTTACACCGCCTGATAGAGCAAAACCGCGAGAAATTGCAGCAACTGACAGAGGATAACTCTGAGGTCAAAGAACTGGCCGAAGCGATGAAAAACCTCTTGATGCGCAAACTGCATTCAGTGCCTTTCCTTGTGGAAAAAACCGTTAAGTCTTTCCGTTTGTCGGCGCTGGGGGTCGGCGTAGAACCGGATGCCGTCAGCGACTTGTTCGCCAACAGCAGCGCTGAGCAATTGCAGTTCAATCTCGAACCTTTACTGCAAGACGGCCGGCTGAAGCGCGACTTTATCGGCCCGATACGGGCGATGAAGCCGCAGATGACCATGGACAGCTTCGAAGTCTTTGTGCAGTTGGTGCGCCAATCCAGCGGCCAGTTGCGGCTGCGCTGCACCGCCCGCCATGAACTGGCGGAGCGTCAGGCCCAAGTGGATTTTATCCGTCAGGCGCAATCGCTCGGCAGCTTTATGGCCTTGAAAGTCTATCGCGGCGCCGCCGGTAAACCGGATCTGGGCTATATCCGCCGCGAACTGGAATATATAGGTGTTCATGCCAAGCACAAGGCCAAGAAGCTCGAAGAGATGCTGTGGCGGGTAGTGGGCGTTGGCGAGTTTTTGGAAATCACCAGCGAGGTCTTGCTGCGCTACCCGGAATTAAATCCAGAAGCTCAGTCACTGACGCTGGAAAGCTCAAAACCCTGATACCAGGCGAGCACCTTGTTGAAATGATCGTTTGGTGCATCCACATGGGTCAGCATATCCGCATGACCATAGTCGTGGCGATTGCCGTTTTCCCGTGACAGTAAGGTAAAGCGGCTATTTTGCAAGCCGCATTCGGCCATCATATCCAGCACATCTTCCGGGTTGCCGAGCACAGTGTCATTCTGTCCGGCGATAAACCAACTCTTGGGCCAAGTGGCTTTGGCGGCAGCCCGGCCATAGTCGAAACCATCGTCATGATCTATCCAATCACCGCGTACCCAATCTATGCTCTGCTGTAGCGAAGCCCGGCTCTCGTTATCCATGCCCATGCGCCACTTGTCGGCCGCGAGATAGCCGTGACCGGCGGCAATGCCGGGAGCCAGGCGGTTCCAAACGAGATCCACCATCAGCCACTTTTTCAATGACCTGACTCTTATGGTGCGCTTGCTGCCAAAGGTAAGCAGTGATGCCACCGAGGCTTGCAGTTCAGAAAATCGGGCCAAGGCGCTGGCCATCAGCACCCCGCCCCAGGAATGGGCACACCAATGCAGTTTGTCCAGGGATTCGGCCTCAAGCAGATACTGCTGCACCTGGGGCAGTTGTTCACGGATGACCTCGCCTTGTCCAAGCTCAAACCCTCGCGCTAACTTAGGCGTGCTGAGACCGCGACCTGCACTGTCCATTACATAGACGGTAAAGCCCGCCTGGGCCAGAAACGGTGCCAGACCTCGACCTCTGCTGCTGTAAAACACCCGGCCGTTGGACATGGCGCCATGCAACATCAAAATCGGGATCTGATGCCGAAAACCGGCGGCGGGAGAAATTTTCCGAAGATGCAGTTCGCCATCTCGATAAGGCAGAAAGATTGATTGCTGTACAGTTTCCATGGAGTGTGTCGTCACCGGGTTCTATAGCAAAAGCTAATGAATCCCGGTCACAAAAACAAGAGCAATCACTCTAATTCTAACTGTTAACGCTTCAGCGCCCTTGCAGCAAGAAAGGTAATACCTGCAGGCCCAGCTTATTGATCCTGGCCGCAGCCGCCGCAGCCAGCTTAGGTTTGGCATGATAGGCAATACCAAAATCGGCCGCCTGCACCATGGGGATATCGTTGGCGCCATCGCCTATGGCCAGCCTTTGCCCGGCAGCTATCTGCCACTGCTCGGCGCATTTTTTCACCACATCAGCCTTGAAGGCGGCATCCACTACCTGACCGCTAACCTCGCCGAGCAACTTGCCATCGCTTATTACCAGTTCATTGGCAAAAGCGGCATCCAACCCAAGCAACTGCTGCAGATGGCCAACAAAGGGGGTAAAACCACCTGAGGCCACCACAGTGCGCCAGCCATAGGACTTGAGCTCGGCTATCATGCTCTCAAGCCCGGGGCTCAAGGGCAAGCGGGCACAGAGGTCATCAATAATACTTTGATTTGCGCCCTTGAGCTTGGCCACCCTCTGGCGCAGGCTCTGTTCGAAGTCCAGCTCCCCCTGCATCGCCCGCTCGGTCACTTGTGCCACCTCGGCGCCCACGCCGGCAGCGGCCGCCAATTCATCGATACACTCAATGGTAATGGCGGTCGAGTCCATATCCATCACCAACAGGCCTGGAGTCGAAAGCTGCGGTAAACTCGTTGTCGCCGCAATGGGCAGGTAGTCCAGCTCGCAAATTGACTCAAGACGATTCTGCATGGATTGACAGATACCCGCCTCGAGCAGCAACTCGAGCCCATACAAGGATTGCTCGCGCTGTAAAATCGCCACCGCCCTAGGTGCCAACTCGGGAAGCAAATCGGCAACAGCAGCCGCGGCTTTTTCACTGAAGATCAGCCGTAATCGCTCACCTTGAGCATGTTGCCCTTCCTTGAATGCCGGCCAAGTATGCTGCTGCAGACTCAAGACATAGACACCATCCTGACGTTGACTGGCCAACAGGGGAAAAGGTAAGACTGACTCCATGGTCACTGCTCTCCGGCTATCGGGCATACCCATAATCCATTATGATTAGGGAAACACCGAATTTGATTAAGGGACAAAGTATTGTTGTTCAAGGGCCTTAAAAAAAGCCAGAAGATCAGCAGACTGCTGCAGATCGCCATAGCCGTCACTCTGCTGGTCGGCCTGGTCCAGCTGTGGCAGACAAGCCTACTACAAGGGCAGCGGCTTCTGAAGACCCAAACCCAAAAGATGGCCAGATTATTGGTGCAACAAACAGCCTATGGTGCCGCACCGGCGTTGCAACTGCAAAATGATGAGCAGTTGCAGTGGCTGGCCAGCGCCCTGGTGGAAGATCCCAAGGTGATGGCGGCGACTATCTACAGCGAGGATGGCCAGCGGCTATCCTTTGCCCAGGATGTCAGCCCAGAGTTGCTGGAGCCGGACTCCCCGGAGCTGGATGATCTGCTGGCGCCCTATCCCCCTTATGTCGAGCCGGTGATCCAGCAAGGTAAAAACCTGGGCTTCGTCGAAGTCAGGCTGGATCCCAAGCTGTTTTTCAATGAGATCAAAGAAGCCCACGAGCTGAATATGGAGCAGCAGCAACTGATGCTGATAGTCGCGGGCTTTATCGGCCTGTTGCTGTCGCGGGCCTTGTCGTTCAAACGCGCCGACTTTGACCGCCGCCGCACCCGGGTCAAGCGCAGGCGTAAAAAGCTTAAACAGCAGGAAAAAGCAACCGCCAAGGAAGCCTCGGATACTGAACCTACTGCCACCGAAAGCCAAGATTCAGCCCCGGATACCGGCGGTTCCCAGACCGAGCTTGAAGCTGAATCCAACACCAATATATCTCCCAAACAGGCAGAAAAGCCGGCCAAAGCCTCGGCCACAAAGGCTGCCAGGCCAGAGCACTCAGAGGTAAACACTGAACCTGGGATTGACAATAAAGCAGGGGAAAAGGTCCAAACAGAAACAGGCGCTGAAACTTCAGCGCCCCCAATTGACCCAAGTAACCAAAGAGACCAAAGCGAAGCCAAGCAAGCCAACGATAGCCTGATCCCGGATCCTGTCGATGCGGACGATCCCCGCGGTAAAAGTCCCTGGCCGGGAGTTGTCCCCAAACGGGAGCCTCAAACTGCAGAAGCAAACAAAAAGAACGAATAGCCCAAGAGCCAGCTTCAGCTGCAGAGCCGCGCTCCAGGAATAAGTGAAAAGGCTTAGAAACAATAAGGGCTCCCGAGGGAGCCCTTATGATGTCAGTTGGTTACCGGATTACAGGGTAATCGCAGCATCCAGCGTCATGACGATCATATCGTTGAAAGTGGTTTGACGCTCATCAGAGCTGGTCTTCTCACCGGTACGGATATGGTCGGAAACAGTTACCACGCAAAGAGCGCGGGCACCGAATTCATGGGCAACACCGTAGAGACCGGCAGCTTCCATTTCCACACCCAGTACTCCCATCTTTTCCATCACGTCGAACATTTCAGGATCCGGAGTGTAGAAGAGATCGGCAGAGAACACATTACCTACACGAATTTTGGTACCGTGAGTCTTGGCTGAGTCGACTACAGCACTCATCAGCTCATAGTTGGCGATGGCAGCAAAGTCCTGACCTTTGAAACGCAGACGGTTCACCTGAGAATCGGTGCAGGCGCCCATGCCGATGATCACATCGCGCACTTTAACGTCTGTACTGATTGCACCACAGGTGCCTACGCGGATCAGGTTCTTGACACCATAGTCCTTGATAAGCTCAGTGGCATAAATGGAGCAGGAAGGGATACCCATGCCTGAACCCATCACAGAGATACGCTTGCCTTTGTAGGTACCTGTGAAACCGAGCATGTTACGTACGTCGGTAACCTGTTCTACGTTTTCCAGGAAGGTTTCGGCAATGTACTTGGCCCGCAATGGATCGCCAGGGAAAAGTACGGTTTCAGCGAATGCGCCGTCAACTGCATTGATATGTGGTGTTGCCATCGAAATAACCCCGTTAGTTTTATAAAGACTCAAGTCTGTTTATTAAAGACGGCTCCGGCGAGGGAGCCATATCTTGTCAGCGAATAAATGATTCGCCGTATTCCATTGGTTCCAGCTTGAAGTAGCTGGCAATGGATTGGCCGATATCGGCAAAGCTCTTGCGACGCCCCAATGAGCCGGCACTCAAACCTGCGCCATAGGCCAGAACCGGCACATGTTCGCGGGTATGATCTGTGCCTTCCCAAGTAGGGTCGCAACCATGGTCTGCAGTCAGGATAAGCAAGTCATCCTTATTCAGCAGTGCCAGGATTTCAGGCAATCTTGCATCGAAGTATTCCAATCCCCGGGCATAACCTGCCACATCTCGGCGGTGGCCATAGTGGGAATCGAAATCCACGAAGTTGGTGAAGACTATGGTGTTGTCACCGGCAGCCTTGACCTGCTCCAGTGTAGCATCGAATAGAGCCTCCAGGCCCGAGGCCTTAACCTTGCTGGTGATACCGCAGTGGGCATAAATATCGGAAATTTTACCGACACTGACCACTTGGCCGCCGGCGGCTTTCAGCTTATCCAGCACAGTTTTCGCCGGTGGCTCTACCGCGTAGTCACGGCGATTGCCGGTGCGGGCAAAATCGGCGGCGCCGCTGCCAACAAAGGGTCGCGCTATGACTCGGCCGATATTATATGGCTCAAGCTCTTCACGGGCGATTTCACACAAACGGTAGAGGTTTTCCAGGCCGAAGCTTTCTTCATGGCAGGCAATCTGGAACACGGAGTCGGCCGAAGTGTAGAAGATAGGCAGGCCGGAACGCATATGTTCTTCACCCAATTCTTCCAGAATCGCAGTACCGGATGCGTGACAATTGCCAAGGAAACCGCTGAGGCCGGCGCGTGCCAGGATCTTATCGGTCAACTCTTTGGGGAAAGAGTTTTGCTTGTCGCTGAAATAGCCCCAATCAAACAGCACTGGAACGCCGGCCATTTCCCAGTGACCACTGGGGGTATCCTTGCCTGAGCTCAGCTCTTCGGCATGACCATAAGCGCCTATCAACTCGACATCGGCGTCAAACCCGGGGGCAAACTGACCAGTGCTTTCCATGGCGGCATGTGCCAGCCCCAGACGGCTAAGGTTGGGTAACTTCAGCGGCCCTTCACGGCCATCATTGGCACGCCCTTCGGCACACTCCTTGGCGATATGACCAAAGGTATCTGAACCCAGGTCACCAAACTTGGCCGCATCACCTGCTGCGCCGACGCCGAAGGAATCCAGCATTAAAATAATGGTACGTTTCATACTACTTCTCCTGGAGATCGGCAGCGCGGATGGCGCGATAGATCTCCGGTGTTTTCTCAGGGGCGCTGTCGCCAATGACTATGGCTCTGCGCACCGCGGCAGCGGCTTCTTCGAAGGCGCTTTCTGACTGGGCATGCACCATTGCCAGCGGTTTGTCGGCATTGATTTCATGTCCCAGGGCACAAACCTGTGTCAGGCCGACGCTGTAATCCAGGGCATCACCTGGCTTACGACGACCACCACCCAGAGTGACCACAGCCAAGCCGAGTTCACGGGTATCCATGCTGTAAGCAAAGCCGGAACGCTCGGCATATACAGGACGAATAATCTTGGCTTGGGGCAAGTATTTTTCAGGATGTTCGACAAAATCGGCCGGGCCACCCAGTCCGGAAACCATACGGGCGAAGATCTCGGCGGCCTTGCCATTATCCAGTACGGCGTTGAGCTTACTGCGGGCCTCGGCCTCATTGGCGGCAAGACCACCGAGCAGCAACATCTCACTGCAAAGTCCCATAGTGACTTCGTAGAGGCGCGGATTACGATATTTGCCGGTAAGGAAGTTCACCGCCTCGAGCACTTCGACCGCGTTCCCGGCGCAGGAGGCCAACACCTGGTTCATATCTGTCAGCAGAGCCGTGGTCTTGGTACCTGCACCATTGGCAACCGCAACAATAGAACGAGCCAGTTCCTCGGATGCCTGATAAGTCGGCATAAAGGCACCGCTGCCCACTTTGACATCCATCGCCAGCGCATCCAGGCTACAAGCCAGCTTCTTCGACAGAATAGAGGCGGTGATAAGCGGAATGGATTCGACAGTGGCCGTGTTGTCACGAATGGAATAGAAACGCTTGTCGGCAGGGACCAGATCGCCGGTTTGACCGATAATGGCCACACCGACCTCTTTAACCACCTTACGGAATAGTTCGCTGTCGGGCTCAGTCTGATAGCCGGGGATGGCGTCAAACTTATCCAGAGTGCCACCTGTGTGGCCCAGCCCACGACCGGAAATCATGGGAACATAACCGCCGCAGGCTGCCGCCATGGGGCCAAGCATCAGGCTGATAACATCACCCACGCCGCCTGTACTGTGTTTGTCTATGACAGGGCCGTCGAGCTGCAGGCTATCCCAATTGAGCACAGTGCCGGAATCACGCATAGCCGTAGTCAGTGCGATGCGCTCATCCATGCTCATGTCGTTAAAATACACCGCCATCCCGAATGCAGCTATCTGACCTTCAGACACGCTGTTATCGGTAATGCCTTTGACAAAGAACTGGATCTCCTCCTTGGAAAGCGCCATTTTTTCGCGTTTTTTACGAATTATCTCTTGTGCCAGAAACATAATACTGCCTCCTTTCTACTGCAACCTTGTCTATAAAAGCCGTTACAGTATTGGGGTTGGACGCCAAATATGTAGTAACTTTATTACAGATACTAGCCAAGTTTTGACGTCACCAAATAGACTTGGATCACAATCAGCGGGGATTAGTAACCTTGAGTCGGTGCTGGAGCGTCAGCCAATTCCAGCGTGTGCAGCAGACTGGCCAGCAGGCTGGATGCACCGAAACGGAAAGTACGGGGTGAAACCCAGTCATTGCCCAGAATACGCTCGGCTGTACCGAGGAATTCAGCGGCTTGGGCGGCATCACGTACACCACCGGCAGGCTTGAACCCTACTGCGGGGTTCTTTTCACTGATAACGGTCAGCATGATTTCAGCCGCTTCAAGAGTGGCATTGACAGGTACCTTACCGGTAGAGGTCTTGATAAAGTCAGCGCCGGCATCGATAGACAACTCGGAAGCCTTGCGAATAAGCGCCGGGTCTTTCAGTTCACCGGATTCGATGATCACTTTCAAAAGCACATTGTCACCACAGGCTTCTTTACAGGCTTTGACCAGCTCAAAACCAACAGTTTCGTTGCCTTCCATCAATGCACGATAAGGGAATACCACATCCACTTCGTCGGCACCGTAAGCCACTGCTGCACGGGTTTCCAGCACGGCGATAGCGATGTCATCATTGCCGTGAGGGAAGTTGGTGACTGTGGCAATACGGATATCATCGGCGCCCATGGCATCCAAAGTCTTGCGCGCGATAGGAATAAAGCGTGGATAGATACAGATAGCAGCAGTATGACCGGCCGGAGTGTTGGCCTTATGACACAGTTCGATCACCTTCTGATCGGTATCATCATCATTCAGGGTAGTCAGATCCATCAGTTGGATGGCGCGCTGTGCTGCTTGTTTTAAATCGCTCATAATTGCTCTCCGAGACATAAAATCAAAGGATTAAAAATCTGTCTTGGCAGCGCCAGAGGGGCTTTTTGTGGTTATTGTTATGGCCGGGCCTTCGGGCGACGCCTGCATTTGACTGCAAATCATCTTTGTAGGGTATTCAACCTTGATAACGAGTATCACGACTTGAATCCTTGAAGACCGGGAAGGGGGAACTCGAGTTCCTTGCCTTGCCGCGAAAAATCCCTTTTAACGCGAGAAATCTGTCAACCTTTACATAAACAAGCTGAACCAGCTTCCGGCTAATATTGCGGGTTCATTGAACCCAACTCACTATAGCTCAGGCTTAGGTAAAGATTAAGTCAGAGCAAAATAAAAACGGGGGTCACCCTAGAGGATAACCCCCATCTACCATTAGAACTTGTAGGTAGCGCTCAGGTAGTGAGACCAACCTGTAGATTCCAGAGCCAGGGCACCGGCACCGTCTTCAAGCAGGTATACGTCTTTAAAGCCTTTCAGGCCATAGCCCAGAGCGTAACGATCTGAGTGCCAGTACAGGCCGAAGAAGATGTTACCACCGTTAGAAGTCTTAGGAACAAAAGCTGTCTTGTCTTCGTCAGCACCGAACTGGTAGTCGATGTAACCCTGGAACGACAGGAAGCTCTTGTTGTCGAAGAAGTAGAAAGGCTTGAACCAGTTCATGGAGAACTGATAACCGTTCCACTCTTTCTCATTCAGGTCGTAGAAAGCGTACAGGTTCATGCCGGTTTTACCCAGCCATGGCACCATCACGTCAGCACCCACACCCCAGAATGAGCTGTTAACGCCGTCACCATTCAGGCCGTCCCAGTTGAACAGAGTAGAGAAGTAAACTTCTTGAACTGGGCCGAAAGACAGGTCTTTATTGAATACTGCATCCATGGAGATACGTGGTGCAAACTTCATGAATATCTTGCTGGTGCCTGAACCTGGGTTCTTGTCACCGTCAGTGGTGTACTGGTTACCCAGGTTGAACACATCAACATAACCGTACAGATCGAAGATACCTGAACGACCACCGAATTCCATTTCCAGGTAGTTGTGCTGATCACCTGAAGCTGGGTTATCTGGCTTCTCACCGATAGAGTACATCAGGTTGAACTGCATCCATTTGTAGTCACTGGCGTGCAGGTCAGAACGATCAGCGGCGTAGGCATTGCCTGACATGGCAGCGACCGCTGTAGCGGCTAAAGCTAAAGTTTTAACGTTTTTCATCATCAACCCCATTCATCTTTGGTTCTCGCTACCCTCTTGGAGCAGCATTCTTTTAATTGGCGCCCGCATTCTACCTTCTCCATCCAAAACTACAAGAAAGACAAAATAAAATACGAACACTAAATTTTATATTTGAACAAAAGTACCCATTTCACTCACTAGTCAGAAATATCTGCACTCTTGTTCTGCTCATGTTGCCTACCTAAGTGGGCACAGGAGCCAAGCAAAGCTAATTTGGAAATCGATTGGGTTAACAAGAGGCCTGCGAATTCAGGCCTCTGTTCACTACCGTCTTACAGTGCCAGGAACAAACCGGCCAGAGTCGCACTCATCAGGTTAGCCAGAGAACCGGCAACCACAGCGCGCAGACCCAGTTTAGCCAGATCGTGACGACGATTTGGTGCCATGGCACCCAAGCCGCCCAGCAGAATTGCGATGGAAGACAAGTTAGCGAAGCCACACAGAGCGAAAGAGATAATCGCCTGAGTACGGACTGTCATTGGCGCCTGAGTTTCGGCCACACACATAGGCAACTCTTTAGTGACCTCAGCGGCAACAGCAGTACAGCTCATGGCAGCATCATGGATGTAGGGTGCGAAGTTCATGTAAGCCACAAACTCGTTGACCACTATCTTCTGACCGATGAAAGAACCGGCAACCATGGCTTCATTCCAAGGCACACCGATGAGGTAAGCCAGAGGCATAAAGATATAGCCAAGGATCAGTTCCAGAGTCAGGTTTTCCATGCCGAACCAACCGCCGATACCACCTATGATGCCGTTGATCATGGCAATCAAACCGATGAAGGCCAGCAGCATAGCACCAACGTTCAGTGCTAGGTGCATACCGGAAGAAGCACCGGCAGCGGCAGCATCAAGTACGTTGGCAGGCTTGTCTGGATCTTCAGGCAGCTCATCCATGTCGTTCTTGGCAGTTTCAGTTTCAGGATGCATCAGCTTGGCCATCAACAGACCCGCAGGTGCCGCCATGAAAGAAGCCGCAACCAGATACTGGATAGGTACACCCATCTGTGCATAACCGGCCAGAACAGAACCTGCGATAGATGCAAGACCACCCACCATAATGGCGAACAGCTCAGATTGAGTCATGGTTGGAATAAAGGGACGAACCACCAGAGGCGCTTCGGTCTGACCCACGAAGATGTTGGCTGTGGCAGACATGGACTCGGTACGGCTGGTGCCCAGGGCCTTCTGCAGCGCCCCACCCAAAATACGAATGATCCACTGCATGATGCCCAGATAGTAGAGCACAGCGATCAGAGAGGAGAAGAACACGATAACCGGCAGCACGTTCACTGCGAAGATAAAGCCGACTTTGAAGTTAGCCAAATCACCAAACAGGAAGCTGATACCATTTTGTGCATAACCGATAACACTGGAAACAGCATCGGATACGTTCTTGAGAACGTCCTTACCGAACGGCACGTACAAGACAAAACCGCCCAATGCAGCCTGAATTGCCAGTGCACCACCGACAGTTCTAAGATTGATTGCCTTCTTGTTGTTGGACAACAAGAAACCAATCGCGAGTAGGGTGACCACCCCTACCAAGCTCATAAGTATATTCATTAACCATCACCCTATTGTTAACGCTTTTTAATTATGTTGTTAACCAACCTTTTTCCGAGCAAGATTATACCCGATCTCCGGGGCAAAATCGTCGTTTTGATCAAATTTTTGAAGTTAATTTTCAAAAGTTTAGTCACATCACAGAATGCGAGTTACACCTGTTTAATTAAAAGAAACTAAAGCTCAAACAGTTGCATCAAGTTCTGTTGGAGGTGTTCTGATATTAGAACATTGGTTTTTTTCTGCAAATCCGCCAATTCGGCTATTATTTGTACCAATGTCAGGGGGGTATTGCGTTTTTCCGGCAGGAAACCCGGCGTCATTGAGGGCGAATCAGTCTCCACCAACAAAGCATCGAGCGGTAATTTGCCAACTGCATCACGCAGCTTTTTTGCATTTTTATTCAGCAACAAGCCGCCAATCCCCAACTTGAAGCCAAGCTCCAAATAAGCGATCGCCGTCTCATAAGAGCCATTAAAGGCATGAACCACTCCGCCCCGCGGCAGTGAATGCTGTTTCAACATGCCCAAGAGTTCATTATGGGTCTTCACCGAATGCAGTATCAGCGGCAGCTTCAACTCCGCCGCCAAGGCCAACTGCCCTTCAAGCACCCTGTATTGCAGGTTCCAGGGGACATGCGCCGGGTTATCTTGCGCCAGCTCAGCCTTGGGTTTGTCCAAACCACACTCGCCGATTCCTACCATCAGAGGGTCATTTACAGAAGTGAGTTCACTTTTGAGCGCTGCCAGCGCCAGGTCACTCTCGGCAATTGATTTAGGGCAATACCAAGGATGTATCCCTAAGGTGAAAGGCAGTTGCAGCTGGTGAGCAATCGCTTTCTGCTTTGACCAATGCCGAGGACTGACACCGGGAATGATAGCACCGCCAATACCGGCGGCTTTCATCGCGGCCATGAGGGCTAGTCTGTCATGATCAAAGTCGCTGAAATCCAGATGAGCGTGAGAATCAAAGATCATGCTGTTCTCCTTCTTTTTGCCTGTCTTTAGCGTCGGCCTCTTGCCCACCTTTTTGCAAAGGAGGATCGCTGAGTCTTGGCATACAGCAGCGCCGATTTTCTTCGGTTAACCCCATGCGATCACAAAAACGGATGTAACTTTGCCAGCACTTTTGAATAAAAAACATCAGAAGATCTCTCAACAACATCCCAATAAAAAAGGTGGAGCAAGCTCCACCTTTATGATTTAGTGTTCCCGGGTCTTGGCAAACTCAATGTCCGGATAGCGCTCCATGGACAAATTGAGGTTAACCATGGTCGGGGCAATATAAGTCAGGTTGTCGCCGCCATCCAGCGCCAGGTTGGTGGAGCACTTGCGCCTGAACTCCTCCAACTTGCGGGCATCGTCACAGTAGACCCAACGCGCGGTTGCCACGTTGATGGCCTCATAGATGGCTTCCACGTTATATTCCGACTTGAGTCTGGCGACTACCACCTCAAACTGCAGCACCCCAACAGCGCCAACGATAAGGTCATTGGTGTCCAGAGGGCGGAAAACCTGTACAGCCCCCTCTTCCGAGAGCTGCACCAGGCCTTTAAGCAGCTGTTTCTGCTTCAATGGATCTTTAAGGCGAATACGGCGGAACATTTCCGGCGCAAAGTTGGGGATCCCGGAGAACTTCAACTCTTCCCCTTGGGTAAAGGTATCACCTATCTGAATGGTGCCATGGTTGTGCAGGCCTATGATATCACCGGCATAGGCTTCGGCGGCACGCTCACGGTCACCGGCCATAAAGGTTACCGCATCGGAAATACTGACGGTTTTCCCTATACGGACATGCTTCATCTTCATGCCTTGGGTGTATTTGCCGGAAACGATACGCATAAAGGCGATACGGTCTCTGTGCTTGGGATCCATGTTCGCCTGGATCTTGAAAACGAAACCGGAAAACTTGTCTTCACCGGCTTCGACCAAACGCTCAGTGGTCTGTCTTGGCATTGGCTTGGGGGCCCAGGCAGTCAGGCCATCCAGCATATGGTCAACCCCAAAGTTCCCCAGGGCGGTACCGAAGAACACAGGTGTCAGCTCACCACTTAAGAACAGCTCGAGATCAAATTCATTGGAGGCGCCGGTTACCAACTCCATCTCTTCACGCAGCTGCGCTGCCAGATCGCTGCCAACAGCTTGGTCCAACTCAGGGTTATCCAATCCTTTGAGTATCTTCACTTCCTGAATGGTGTGACCGTGACCGGTTTGATACAGGATGGTTTCATCGCGGTGGATATGGTAAACGCCTTTGAAAGACTTACCACAGCCTATAGGCCAACTGACCGGAGCACAGAGAATATCGAGCTCGTTTTCCACTTCATCGAGCAATTCCATCGGATCGCGGATATCCCGGTCGAGCTTGTTCATGAAGGTGACGATAGGGGTATCACGCAGCCGCGTCACTTCCATCAGCTTACGGGTTCTATCCTCAACCCCTTTGGCAGCATCGATAACCATAAGGCAGGAGTCCACCGCTGTCAGGGTACGGTAGGTATCCTCAGAGAAGTCTTCGTGGCCTGGGGTATCCAGCAGGTTAACCAGGCAGTCGTTGTAGGGGAACTGCATCACAGAAGTCGTGACCGAGATCCCCCGCTCCTTTTCCATCTCCATCCAGTCAGATTTTGCATGCTGAGACGAGCCACGGCCTTTCACTGTACCGGCAGATTGAATGGCGCGGCCATGGAGCAAGACTTTCTCTGTAATGGTGGTTTTACCCGCATCCGGGTGAGAGATGATAGCAAAGGTCCTTCGCTTATTGATTTCATTAAGAAAATCTTGGTTTGCCATGTATAAATTCTTTTAGTTTGTACACGGATTTGTACACACTTTTGGAAGTACTCTCTTTTCAGTTCTTCGCTTGTCAAATCCGTCGTGTTAATCGTAATTGGCCGCTATTTTCGCTGATCTTGACTTTATAAACAATCAATGGTTATCTAATCGGTTACCATTTACTCTCAGCGTGCACCAATGCTCAGTTGTAGCTGTTTGCAATCGTTGCTTCTTCAGCTAATGAACAACTGTGGCTAAACCACAAATTCCTTCGCTACCAGAAATCGATGATAGCTTGTCGTACTACACCGATGATGGTGCAGTTGCCGTTGATCGGTATTGCAGGGTATTGCGGGTTCAAAGGTTTTAGATACTTCTGTTCACCATCAATAACCAACTGCTTAAAGGTTGCTTCTTTCGAATCATCCAAACGCGCAACAACCAATGAACCTGAAGAGTAAGGTAACTCAGGATCAACAACGATCACTGCCCCCTCAGGTATGGATTTTTTTCCGCTTGGATTTTCCATACTGTCGCCTTTTACGCGAAGTGCGAAACAACCCTCATGTGCTTTCCCAGTGACTTCACGCCACTCCTCAGCATCTTCATGGGCAAATCCCTCCGCTATTTCAGTCCAATCACCGGCCTGAACCCAGTTAATGAGAGGAATTCTTCCCTTAATGTCAGGCCCAACTTCTACATTACCGACCCCCAAGCCAATCTCGCCATCACCTGTGGCGAGCCAATGAGCATTCACGCGAAGCGCCTCCGCGATCTGCATGGTGTAACGAGACCTAGCCGATTTACCAGAGCAAATCTGGCTGATCGACTGCTGTTTGATACCAATGCGACGAGCCAACTCAGACTGAGTTACCCCAGTAAGCTGCAAGGCATGGTTTAGTCGTTCGGATAAAGTTTTCATAAGCCCGCATTCTACAAATAAAACTGTAGTCTTTCAACAATTTTAACTGTTGACTTATCTACAGTTTAAACTGTAACATTCAATCTTGTAACAGTTATTATTGTAACAGGAGACGGTATGGAAGTGTTCAAAACGACACAAAAACATCTCCGCCGTGCCATTGACTTGGTCGGCGGGCAATCAGCATTAGCAAGAGCCATCAACTCAAAACAGCAAAACGTCTGGTTTTGGTTGAATAAATCAGGGCGTGTTCCCGCTGAATTCGTTTTACCCATCGAACAAGCTACGCAAGGACAGGTAACCCGATCTCAGTTAAGACCGGACATCTACCCCGAATGCCAAAGCGAGCTGAAAGCCAGTAACCAGTAGGATTAAGGGCAAGTAATGGTCAGCATTTTACGTAAATACAAAAGCGAGTACCTCCATGCGTGATTATGGCAAGGTCTATACCCGCTTTTGGCTAAAGCAAAACGTTTTGTCCTGGAGTGACTCAGCGAAGTTGCTAGGACTGTATTTGCTTACATGCCCACATTGTAATTTGCTTGGCTGCTTTCGATTGCCGATTGGTTACGTTGCTTCTGACTTGAACTGGGATGAGCAACAGGTTGCCAAGGCTCTAAATGAGTTAGAACAAGATCAGTTCCTCATTCGTTGCGAGGAATCCGGTTGGACTTTGATTCGGAGCTTTCTGAAGCACAACCCAATCGAAAACCCAAACCAAGGTAAAGCAGCCTTTCGGTTGCTTAAAGATGTACCTGCCGACTTCATTGGTATGGTATCACTTTTGAAATCTCTTGCCGCTTTTCAAGCTCGGCTACCAGAAGAATTTTCATCATTGTTTATGCCTGATGGCAACCCGGTAAGGGACTCTCAACGGTCGGATGACTCTGAGGGAAGCAATAAACCAACAGTTAAAACTGTTGACCACATACAGTTTGAAGACTTCTGGGATGTACAAATACGCAAAGAAAAAAAAGCGAAAGCCAAAGAAGAATGGCTTCGCATGGGCCTCAATGAAGACCATGAACTCGCCTTGGAAGTCCTAACACGCTGGAAAGAGCAACGAGACAACCGATTGCAGTATCAAGATCGGACTAAGACCCCTATGCCACATAACTGGCTTTTAAACCGGCAATGGGAAGACGAGTACGTTCGCATTGATGAAGTACAGCAATCATCGACGAGCCTAAAGGTCAGCAATCACCAATTGAATATTGAAGAAAGCAATCGCCGCATTGCTGAAAGCTGGGCCGGACCAGGTATTCGGGAGGTTCGTTCAAGTGCAGGAGGTTGATAAACGCGAGTTTGCTGATGTTTGGGGAGCAGCTTGGGCCATGTATGGCAAAAGCGTATCACCACAATTGCTATCCATCGCATTTGAAGCCCTTCGTGCTTATAGCATTGAAGAAGTGCGAATCGGTCTGACTCGGCATATTCAATCACCGGATACTGGGCAATTTTTTCCAAAGCCCGCTGACGTCATCAAGCATATCGATGGCAACTCGGGTTCAAGAGCCATGGTTGCTTGGAACAAAGTTGACAAGGCTGTTCGTCAGGTTGGCGCTTGGACATCCGTGATGTTTGACGATGCGCTTATTCACCGCGTGATTTCAGACATGGGGGGATGGGTTGAACTCTGCAAGGTTGACGACAGGGAATACCCCTTTAAGCAAAAAGAGTTTTTAACACGCTACCAGGCTTACTTACTGCGGGACGAAGTGAGTGAATACCCAAGGCTATTACAGGGTATTGCAGACCATCAGAACCAGCAAAAAGGATTTGATATGCAAGCGCCGGTTGCCGTGGGCGACTGGTCAAAAGCAGCACAAGTTTATACAAGAGGCATCGCTGACTTTAGCGCAGTGCCTTTGAAAAGAATAAGCCCGAAAGCCATTCAGGCGCTTCTCGGAAATCAATTAGAGGATAAAAATGAAAACGATTAAAGCAAAAACCATTGCCCTAGTGATAGCCATGTCCGCAAGCACTTCAGTCTATGCGTTTCCGGGCTATCAGTGGGAAAAAGCAGCACAAAGCGTTGGTATTGATCCAGTCATGCTCTTCGCCGTTGCCTTGGCTGAGTCGGCCTCACATCGTGGTCTTAACATGACCAGTCCATGGCCATACGCAATTCGCAATGGTTCAAATGCAACCTACGCCAAATCTAAGACAGAAGCTGAGCAACTGTTAAACCAGGCACTTCAAAAGAGTGAAAAATACCAGCTCGATATTGGCCTAATGCAAATCAATTTGCATTGGCATGGGCATCGGGTGAGCTCAGCGGCGGAACTGCTAGACCCCATCACCAACCTTACCGTCGGCTCAAGTATTTTGGCCGAAGCAATCAAGTCTTCACCAAACGATTTAGAGCTTGGCATAGGCCGCTATCACAGTTGGAACGAAGAGCGTGCACGCTGGTATGGGCAAAGAGTGCTTTCTATCTATCGCAATATTTTACATGAACTGGAGGTCCGTCAATGACAACCAATCAACAAGACTTCTATCAATTAAATTTGGCGTACCTGCACGCAGCACGGGAATTGGCGCGCATTGATCCGCAAGAGGCTGTCTTGCGCTTTGGACTTACACGCGATGTGGTTGATGCTCTGATTAATGCTGGTGTTGACGACCTGCAACGAGTGGCGACCTCATCATTCATGCTGTTTCAACCAAGGGGTAACCAAAGCCAACTGATTGAGATGGTGAAGAGCAAAGGCACCGGTATTCCAAGAATCGCTTATTTATTATCAACCCTAAACAACAAGGGGGATACATGATTGATAACCTGTCCAAAAGTGAGCTGTTTACCCGAGCCTCGCTACTTATTAAATATGGATTTCGAACAACCATTATCGCGCTCGATACTGGTTTGCCAATCCACATTATCAGAAGGCTTCACAAAGAAGTGACTGGCAAGTCACCTTGTCCTGGTCAATTGCCAGAATCTGATGCCATTGTTAAAAGCAGAAGAGCCTTAGTTGAAGGCTCCCTGCTGATGGCGCTTTATATCAATATTGGTGGTGACAATGTCTACAAGCAATTAAATATTGATGCTTTGATGAAGGCTTACGATGCGTACTTGGTTGCAAGAGAAGAAGCAGATCTTCCAGCTGAGATCCCCTGGAAAAAACTGACCATCAATGAAGGTTGGGTTCTAGCTCGTGATTTAAGATCACAGCTTGCATCCTTACACCGGTGTCGATGCGGTAGTCTGTATTTGACGGTATCTCAACAGCGCATTCAGCTTAAATGTCCTGTGTGTGAGATTATGGCCGAGCAAACCACTAGAGCACTTTTTGAGAACTAACATGCTGATGCATGATTTGATTGTGCACCGCCCGTGCACTTTGAGAGTACTAAGAAGATGACAAACTTACTTAAATCTTTACCAGCACGCTGCTGGGTTATATCACTGGGGCTTTTTCTGGCGACTTTGGCTGCGGCTCACTTTTTTCCATCAGAAATATTAACAGCATCAGCCAAGTTAGCGGCTTTACCATTTCTGTTCTGCACCGTCGTTTTTTTCGGCTACTTGGGATTCAAAGCGACCTGTAACCCCATCGGCCTAATAGCCATCATCACGATGCTTTTAGCAATCGCATATTGGCAAGCGAGTTGGACAATTGTTGGTTTGGGACTCTTTTTCATAGCTATTTGTACTGGAATTAGATTCTTGAGCAGCCAAGTTAAGGAAGGTGCGAATAAGTCCGAGATATGAGATCATCGTGTTGTAACCTGAACCCTGAATGAGTAACCGGATGAGCCAGCAACTGACTTTTGCCGACAGTGAGTTTTCCAGTAAACGCCGCCAGACCCGCAAAGAAATCTTCCTTGGCAGAATGGATAACTTGCTTCCCTGGGACAAATTACTTGGCGTTATCGAGCCTGTGTATCCCAAGGCCGGTAATGGTCGCAGGCCCTATCCGCTGGAAACCATGCTGCGTATTCACTGCATGCAGCAATGGTACAACCTGAGCGATGAGGCCATGGAAGATGCCCTCTATGAAATCGCCTCCATGCGCCAATTTGCTCGCCTGTCACTGGATAAAGCCATTCCAGACCGCACTACCATCATGAATTTCCGGCATTTGCTGGAGCAGCATGAACTGGCCCGCAAAATCTTCAGTACCGTTAATCACTGGCTAGCAGAGTGTGGCGTTCTAATGACCCAGGGCACCTTGGTGGATGCCACCATCATTCAAGCCCCCAGCTCTACCAAAAACAAACACAATAGCCGTGATGAAGACATGCACCAGACCAAGAAAGGTAACCAGTGGTACTTCGGCATGAAAGCGCACATTGGCGTGGACGCCAAAAGTGGCCTGACCCACAGTCTGGTGACCACGGCGGCTAACGAGCACGACCTCAATCAGGTTGGCAAGTTACTGCATGGCGATGAAGAATTTATCTCAGCCGATGCTGGTTATCAGGGGGCCGAAAAGCGCGATGAGCTCAGCGATGTCAGCGCAGACTGGCTTATCGCCAAGCGTCCCGGCAAAGTGAATGCATTGAAGCAACACCCGCGCAAGAACAAGCTGGCCATCCGTTACGAATACCTGAAAGCGAGTATCCGAGCGAAGGTTGAGCATCCATTTCGGATAGTAAAATGTCAGTTTGGTTTCGTCAAAGCCAGGTACAAGGGGCTGGCTAAAAATGACAGTCAACTGGCGATGTTATTCACCCTGGCGAACCTGGTTCGAGTTGACCAATTGATACGGGCACAGGCGAGATCTACCTGAAATGAGGAAATTGGCCTGAAACAGGGCCAAAATCAGCCACGAAGAGACGATTTTGGGCTGAAAATTGGAAAATTGAGCCACAGGACGTCGATAAAGGACGGTTTGGGGCGTCATATTGGGAGCTGCGAACCACTTAATCGCAGCTTCCCTAGAGTTATTTGTTGTTGAACTTCTTACTACCCACTGAGTTATTAGCGTTATACCGAAATAGTACTGATTAAGTAAAATGAATGTCTTTGGTTAGGAGTAATGATACTCCTGATTTAATTCATAAAAGAGGATAATGGAAAAGGTATCATTGAGTTGTACCAGGTTGCTGAGGTCTGCTATCGGCACCTAAGTAAGTATCGCCAATACACATTAGCTCACTTTACTTCGAAAACCGTAACCAACGTTTTAATTGAGCCACCAGGAATCATAACAAAGTACATATTGCTCCCCACATGCTGCCAGACCTCGGCCTCTTGTGCATATTTTTTTGCTTTTTGGATAGCGACGTTTTCTGGCAACTGAGTTTTAGTTAGCCCCGAACATAGCAGCTTTGAGCACAAAGACTTCCAAGGATGCTTAGGTACGCCGTCTGAAAGCCGTTCCACGAATCTTTCAAGCGCGTGACGAGTCACCACGACAGGTCCAATTTTCGGAACGTTGATGACCTCATCGATGTCTCTCACTGTAGCATTATCGACGCTGTATTCTTCGAAGGAATGTGAGAGCCAATCGTCCTGCTTCTCTACCGAGATCTGTGCTTCCTGGTATCGAGTTAGCAAAAACCTAGTCAGGCTGTAAAGTGAATGCTGAGTTGAGCGTTGTTTCTGTAACTTTTTGATAGCTCCTTTACTGACCCGGATTTGAAGCCCATGACCGCTTCGGTTACTTCCCATCACCTCTTTCACTGACAGTAGGTGATGAATAGCATAAAGCTCAGCTGCAATTGGCTTTTGCTGCTCAGGTAGCTTGTCGTATTGCTCACCTAAATCGACCTTTAGCTCACCACCTCTTCGAAGGCCGGTCTTCCAGTAAACCGTAAATTCACCATCAATCTGCTTTGTTAACAGGGTTAATACCATCATGTTTGTTTCTCCTATTGGTTCTCTATTTTTCATTCTCCATGTTTTTTCAAATATGCAAGGCGTAAAAAAAGGGGCCGAAGCCCCTTGGATCAGATATGAACTTTCGGAAAGCCCATGGCACCGTAAACATTCAGCACATCATTCCAATCCCAACTTTTCACGCCAAGTGACGTTGGTATCGGAGGGATCAAGACTTGTGTCAGAATGCCTTTCTGCCAGGCTTTTTTCTTGAGTTCATTCGCTGCATTCAGGCCGGTCTCAGAGAGATCATGATCTGCCCAGATGTACAGCATTTTCACATTACTTGGTGGTTCAAACCTAGCCAGTAGGGTTGCATTCACAACCGACCAACATGTTTGTCCCGTTGCTCTGGTAACCGCTAAAGCCGTTTCGATACCTTCAGAAACACCTAGTACCTCACCAGGCTCACCAATCGGAATGGCACCACCTGTGATTGTTCTGTCACTTGGTATCGGCATCATCTTTTTAGGCCTTTCAACCGGCGCTTTGAATCCATCTTCACTTAGGTAGATCCGATGAAACGTGGCCGAACGCCCTTGCTGAGTAACGATTTTACCTAGCAGCGCTGGGTAGCTATCGATAAACAAGCCATCTTCATCATGGTAAGGCAAGTTTGGATGATACCTCAGCACCGAATCCCATTCAGGACGAAGCCGGGTAACAATGCCACGACGATGCATGTAGTTCCAAACTGGTTGCGCACGAGTATCTGCAAGAGAAAACGTTTCTCCCCAGGTTTGATTCAAGCGATGGATAATCGCTTTGTCCTCGTCCTGCTTTCTAGCCTTCCAATCAACTGCGTTACTCGGTATTGGCCGAATAGGCGCTTGTATTTGTCCGGGTTGAATACCAAGAACCTGGCCGATTGCTTCAATAGACTGAGCAAAGTTCCATCCATTAATCCAAGACAACAGTTCAAAACCATCATGAAAGATACCGCAGGTGTTACAAACGCCACCTCCGGTATATTCAGCATCTTTGAATAGCCTAAAGCCATCACGACCGCCATGAACAGGACAAGCCACATGACGGCCCTTTCGAGCAATGGCGGCATCAAGTTCTGGCACCAATACCGCTAATACTTGAAGCCATTGGCCATTAAGATATGGCCTTACTGTTTCAATTTGTAAAGGTAACGCCATATAACCTCCTTAAGTAAAAAGCCGACTCCTACCACAAGTGAGAAAAGTCAGCTCTGGGCCTGCATTGAGCCGTTTGGTTAATGCAGGAACGTTAGTCAAGCTGGATACCATGTCGTCTTAATAGCCACATGATGGAGTCACGAAGCACATCAGGATCGACAACCGCAGCCATTGCGCAAACACGAAAGCAAAATGGCGTTAATTCGTCATTTTGAATCCACGACAACACATCCTTTCGCAATCGAGTACTGACACGACCGTCTAGCAATACACGGATCGCATCCAATAGAATGCCTTCGCGTAACTGCCAGATTTCCGTGTCAGACCAAGTGACTGGGGCATCATCAAACTCAAATAGAAATTCGAGCTGTGATGACGTGTGTTGATAGGACTGCTTTTGTGATGAAGGAGAATGGGCAATGCGCCCATTCATTAAAGATAACCGCGTTCGGCAAGCGAAACGCAGCCCTCGGATGCGACCACGACATGGTCAAGCGTTCGAATATCAACAAGTGACAAGGCGTCACGGAGTCGATGAGTGATGCGTTTATCAGCTTCACTGGGTTCAGGATCACCCGATGGATGGTTATGAACCAGTATCACTGCTGCCGCATTAAGTTCTAGCGCTCGTTTTGTTACTTCCCTTGGATAAACGCTCGCTGCATCTAAAGTGCCTTTGAACAGCTCTTCAAATCGAATAACGCGATGCTTTGTATCAAGAAACAGTACGCCAAAGACTTCGTGCTCATACTCGTGCATCAGTGTTTGCAGGTATGAGAACGCCGACGATGGCTGTTCAATTTTTCGACCTTTACTCAATCGACCACGGGCAAGCTTGAGCGCCATATCTAAGATATCCGCTTCAGTCACTTGCTCAGGAACGATGTAAGTACCGGCTTCTTCGCCAGCTAAGAACTTTCTGTTTTTCATAGGAGTCTCCAAAAAAAACGGAGACGAACCCATGCCCAGACGGGGACGGAATCGTCCCCGCAGGGTGGTAAAATTGATGTGGTTACTGAATTAACAGTTGTTGTGTTACTTCGAATAACTCACGCTTTAGATCTTTGACGTCATTAATCACAATGCTTTGAGGAAAGAATTTCTCAACACTGCGTGTTTGAATCCCGATCCCCAGCAGCTCAAAGCCACTGCGTCTGCACCGGTCAACAATGTCATGCGTGGCAGCCCAATCATCTGGGTCACCATCCGTTAGCACTATCATTAGCTTTCGCTTCTGTTTTTGTGCCAACAAACTGTTTGCCGCAAACCACATAGCTTGTGCCATAGGCGTACAACCTCTTGGTTTTTGGTCAAAACAGGCGGCCCGATGTCGAACCGATTGCTTGGGCAATAACGCGATAGAAACTTCCTGATGAATACCAGGAAAATAACTGACCGCAGGTACAACACCCGGTATACCTTCCAATGCCATGGCTAAAGCCAAAGCGGCTTCATTGGCAACATGAAAGTACTTTCGATTACCTTCGCCAATGGGTTTACCCATTGAACCCGATATATCGACCAGCAAGTGCACAGCAGCATTAGGCGCAATGCGGGGCTGCCTTTGAATAAACAATCTCGACTCACCTGCTTGTGAAGCGGCAAGACGATGAGTTGCCACTCGAAGACCGTACCGTTTGGCATGATTCCGATTGTCCTGACTGGACTGAACCATGCCCCTAAGTCGGGCTCGAATTTGAGCCGACTCAGACGCCGATAAGGTCAAGATAGCCTCATCACCCAACATAGCTTGCTCTGCTTGGGGCAAACTGAGTGGAGTGACGCCCTGATGTCCTTCTGCTTGTTCCGACAACACTTCTGCCACTTGTGCAAAGGTATCGGGTTCAAAGTGAGCGGCACTGGCCTCTAAGGCTTGTCGCAAATTGTCAGCTTGATCAGAGTTATCTGAATCACTCGTTTCAGCAGCATCCCCTGTTGCAGACGAACTTGTTTCCGGGGTTTGACTGTCACTACTGCTATTGCTGTCATTACTCGCATCTTGTCCAATGTCATCACCGCCATCAGCATCAGACTCATCCTGTGGTGGACGAGATTCTTCTTCCAACATGGCAACGATGGCATCGACAAGTTTCAGCACTTCACCTGTAGATGCCAGGCTAGGCACTGCTGTCAGCATGGCGCTTAACCGGCTCATCGCTGCGGCAGGAAAGAGTTGTCTCACTCTTTCATCAATCGCTTGATACAAAGGCGTCAGCGCTTTCTGGCCCAGAAAATGGCATCTCAAGCGAAACAACAACCAGGCTTGCAAGTTAGATGCAGGCTCAAGCTGTTCAGGTATACTCATTTGCTGAGTGTCCACCATGTACTCAATCACTTGCGAAATACTGCGCCGGGTTCCGGGATAATCCTTCGCCAATTCGTTTTCAATGCGAACGTCCTCAATGATATTGAGAAGTGCCTTACGGATCGGCTTGGACGACGCCTTCTGCACCATGTCAAAATTGGTATGCCGAATATGCGCCGCTTCATGAGCCAGATAACCCCAAGCTATCTGTTGATAGTGTGGGTTGTCTGGGTTTGCTGTTGGGATCACAATCCGCTCACCATCGGTAAACGCATCTTGTCCTTGAATAAGCACCTTCACACCAAACTTTTCGCCATAAGCGGCGGCAACGATTGGCAGTGCGTTTTTTAATGGATGATTCATGGGAGTCTCCTAACCATTAGGGGGAATACTCCCTCAGCGGGAGCGTTTCCCTGCTGGGAATGTAAGTGTTTAAACCTGTGCTTTTAGCTTATCCAGATCGTATTTTTGACCTAACCAAGCCACCAATTGAGCTGGACTCTCGTGCTGCTCAAATGACGTTTTAAGCTGGTCTAAACTCAGGATGTCATCCAATGTCAGACCGTACTGGTCTTGTAACTGAGTAGACACCTCGTGTTGATATTGCAGCCAGGCCCGCTCATGAGCGGTTTGCTGCAATGCCATGTTTGGAACAAACACCATGGCCGTTACCCAAACACCTTGTGCGTCCGCATCTGCGATCAGCACAGGGTTCTTGGGGATCAAGACACTATGTGTTGAGTACGACCGTTGTACTAACGTTCGACAACACGCCACTTCAGGTATTGATTCACTTTCAACAGCATCAGTCACACCACGAAAATGCGGTTCAAACTGGTTCAGTTGGCTGGGGTTATGGATGGTTGATTGCATAATTTCCTCTTACATAGTTCAGAGGACATGCGCCCTTCAGGGCAACATGCCCTCAAGGACGTTAAAAATAAAATGAGTTTGGTACAGTCGAACCAAGGTTTGGTCTGACGGTTGGTTGTGGTATTGCACGTAAGTTATCTGCCTGAGCAGATACTGGCTGTGCGGGTTTGGGTTCAGGTTTGGGCATCAGTTGTCTGATATCCAATTGACCTTCACCGTGCATTCTCATCTTGTCTGGATCAGACAAAATTAAAATGGTCGCCATCAGTTCGTGATAGAGATTGTCTGTCACAGAGCCGGTCTTCGGCAGACGAACAAATAAATTGTCCATCGCTTCAACCATCGGCTGAACTCGATGATCCAGGAAGGACAAACCATCCAACTTGTCTCTTAATCGCTTGAGCGGATTAAGGGCTCGCTGACTGATTTGATTCTTTCCTGCAACGGAACGCTCAAACAGTTCATTGGCATCACGAGCCACCTCCCTAAAGAGGGTGTGTCCCATACCATTGACCTTGTCATCTAAGCCTCCAGCTTGTTCAGCCGGTTGCATTCGATAGATGGCATAATCGAACTGAAGCCGTTGTTCCACGTCTTCGATGGGTGATAATGCACGTCGGATTGCATCTGCAAATTCCGGGTGTTTCGCAACCCAGTCAAACGTCACCTGATCATAGTTGTCCAAGAACAACTGCTTACACTGCGCAAACTCCTGACCGATCCGGTCAAGCTCTGGAACAATCTGATCAATTCGGTCTTCAGGGACGGCATAGCCACCTAAAAACCGCACACCGACTTGCTCACACAAGCGCTGCGCTTCTTTCTTAAGCCTTTCAAAGTTCGCCAATGCCTCAGGGTCGCAAATTTTTTTACTCCCTAAGCTGGCAACATCCTTCGGTGGAAGTTGGCTGCCATTGGCTAGTCTGAAATCTTCAGGCCTTAGTTTTTTTCTACCGCTCCAGATGGAACAGTCGATGTGACAAATCAAAAGTTTGTCGAGGGTTTGAATACTCATAGTGCATCCTCATGCGAGATGGGGACGCACCACTCCCAGCAGGAGCAATGGCCCCCGTTTGGGTGGTAGTAGTTGACGCGCTAATGGCAACATCACTATCAGAAATAGTAATTTTGCGAATCAGGCGACGATTGGTTGAGATCGATTTTCACAGGCATTAAGTCCAGTGCTTCAGCAATCGGGCGAACCCGCTCTAAATCACTGCCTAGCAACCGCAATACATCTTTTTCCAACTTCAGTTGGTCGGATACTTCTATCCCTTCAGGACTCGCTACTGTGAGCGAACACAGAGGTGGTAATTGACGCTTAAAGGCCAGTAACAGCAACAATGGCCACGGGCCATCATCAGTGTTAACAATGCCAGCGCCTTCACCTGACACCATGCTAATTTGATTGGTACTAGGTGATCCGCTTTTGCAAAACCCTAATGACCATTCTCCAATCCTGACCTGGTTATCATCAATAACAGCCAAGCCATAGGCTTCAAGCAGCTTTGCCATATCGAACAACGCTTTTTGCGCCAGCGATATTTGGCCATTGACGTCCTTGCGAGTACGAAACTCCCAACTGACGTTATTGGCGCACGCGACGCTATCAAGCGCATTTGAAAGTTCAAATGGCCGCCCTTGATGATCAATGCCGACGTGTCCAACCAATCGATAACCCTTGTTGATTTTCTCATTGATTCGTCGGTCTGCTTCTGCGTTAGGATCAGTCGAGTCAATCAATCGCTGCTGCGACAATTGACCAGCTTTTCCAAACCGAACTTCAATCTCCTGGGTATCAGATCCAACGTAAATGGCCCATTCTTTGGCTGTCCCATCAGAATGACTGTAACGGTAAAGAGCAAAGCACTTTTCCATCATCAATCCTCCCAGTGGTCACCGAAGACATCAGCGGCAATACGGTGAATGGCTTCACGTTGCTCCAACTCAGCACGAGCCGTCAAAGACCGAACCAGTGCATACTCCACTGCGTTAGGAGCGCCTTTAAAAGCAAGTGTTAACTTTGCCCAGCGCACCAAGGTCCGAGTGGACATGGTGATACTAAGCTCTGCACCGCCATCCGCGCCCCCAATAAAGAGACGACGAATGTCACCAGCCACTTTCACCATTTTTTGGCGAAAGACTTCTGGCAAGCCTGGCGCAACGTTCTCCAGAATGGCTTCCTCTACAGAAGGCTCTGCATAGGTCGCTTCGATGATTCTAAAGCGATCAAGAAAAGCCAAATTTTGTTGAAGCACACCTTGATACAAGCCCGTCTGGTCACCGCTGCCCGCACTGTTGCCGGTAGCGATAAAACGAAACTTGTTATGTGGAATGATGATCTCTCCGCCATTTTGTGCGATGACCAACGGGGCACCTTCCAAAATGTCATTGAGTCCAGCCAATTCAGCAGGCTCAGCAAGATCCATTTCATTAATGATCAGCAAATGGCCATGCTTTACAGCCAGTGCTAGCGGTCCATACACAAAGGTCATGTTGCCATTAACCAGCGTGTGGTGACCGATAAGATCGGACAACTCCAATCGACCATGCGCAGTAATTTGCTGAACAGGCCAATTCAATCGAGAAGCAACTTGGCAAATTAGCGAGGTCTTACCGCATCCCGTGGGGCCTGTAATATACAAACCGTCACCGTCTGGGTGAGACAAGAACGCCAATACGTCACGTAAGTCTTCTTTTCTAAAAACATACTCGTCCTTGCGAACGGGAATGTTTGGATGGGTAGTGTCGGCACCATATCCTTCCAGAACGAAAGTATCAGGAGCGGGGACATTAAACGCTTGATTCACTTGAACCAAAAATGGGGATTGTTCAGTCATGGTAAACCTCATCTGTTTTGACGAGGCCCCATGCCCCAACAGGGAATGGAGTCCCCGTCGGGTGGTGTGTTGATTGTGGTATGGCTGTGTATGTAAGAGTTCAGCTCGCTCTATCATTCGTACCCAGCATTGGCTACGAGTGAAATTGCTTTCTGATGCACTCGATGTAAGCGCATGAGAAAGGAGCCGAAATCGGCTCCAAGTGAACGTTAAAAATAAAATGAGCTCGGCGAGTCACCTGGCAGAACCAAGTTCTCTTGCTCAAGACTGATTTTGATTGGTGTTTCAACGGGCTGCTCTGGCTTATTGGTGCTGATGCGCAACCGCTCTTGTGGCGCTTTTCGGTAAGCGGCTAAAACCTGTTCATCCAGCTCGCCTAACTTATCGGTGGCCAATTGCTTATAGTCCACCGTGCCCGCCATCATGTAGCGGCTGAGTTTGACCCCAGCATAGTCGGCATGAGCGTAGTTACCCATCATGGCGACCAATTTTGACTGAGCGTCTCGCATTTCCTCTTTCAAAGATTTAATGTGATTTTCCAGTCGGACAACTTCGGAATGTGCTGAGCAATACTGCCGAGACAGCGATGTCCAGCGGTATTGGGCTTCACCCTTGGGAACAAAACAATCTTGTTCAGGGCATTTTGACGGTTCTTTTTTGGTCTGTACTAACTCCCAAAACTGAAGCGCTGTTTCTTGCAACTCAATTAAGAACGCCGAGTCTCGTTGTATTTCAAACTCAATCAGTTGATCCTCAAAATAGAAAACCAACCAACCACGCGTGCTATTGGCGACCAGTATTTGATGCTGTACTTGCACCCAATACAACTGGTACGCCTCGCTTTGTTCTCTGTGAGCTTGCACATCCTCAAAAACTGACTGGCAAGGACATTTCAATTCAACGGGTTCACCCGCATCGTTGATGCCATCAAAGCTGGCTCGAAAGATTGCGTTATGATCGGCTTCTGCACATAACGGCAGAAGAAAGTCATTATGCGCATTCTCAAATGCTCGCCTTGCTTGAGGCTCCAACCGAATACCGCGAAGCACATTAGGATTATTCGACAGGTCTTCCGGTAATACGAATCCGGTTTTTTCTGCCCATAATCGCCAAGGTGTTTTGTAGGGTGAACGCCCCATAATAATTGGGGCTTCAGATGCCGTAACCCCTGCAATGCGCCACTGGTGCCATGCAGGAGTACGCTGTGATAGGTCGATAACCTTCATATTGCCTCCTTTGAGGGGAGACTCCCCCGAAGGAGAGAACTCCCCTTCAGGGTTAAGTGGTTACTTTGCAGCTTGTGCTAACGCTGTTTGGTGCTGAACAACACTTGCTTGAACCGAATCAATTGCCGCTTTACCGGCTTGAATCGAACCTACGACAAGGGCAACAACCAATACCAAGCGAAAAAGTGAGGCTGATTTAGTCATGGAAGATCTCCAAAAAAAGACGAGACCTTCCCCCTGACGGGAGAATAATCCCGCCAGGGTTCGTAAAATGAATGCGTGGCGCTAAGAAGCTAAAGGCTGTGTGAGCGCTTTGGCTGCCTGTTGCTGTGCATTAAATATTTCTTGTTTCGCAAACGTCAGTTCAACACCCTGAAAATGTTCATTGGCATATTCCAATGCACTATTCCAAGCGTTTGAAGCTTCCGCCCGCTCGATAAGCTTGCAAACAAGCCCTCGGGTTCGATCATCAACTTGCTCGGGTGGAATCACAGATGGCTCAACAACGTGTGTTGCTTGGCCTTCGATAATTCGCTCCGCTTCGTCTTGATCGAAAATTCCCACAAAGCCAAACGCAATGCGGGAACACTGGATCATGGATTTATGTCTTAGCATTCGCTTAGTGTGCGTCTGCCATGGACCATCTACACGGTAAGGGCCATTTTTGCCGTTACCCTCAAAAGGCGGTCGATAGACTTCATCCAGATACTCAGTGATTTTGACTGGGTGCGAACGGTCGCGCCGATAGATGATGCATTCCATCCATTCAGGGCATTCTTTCGCGCCATCTAGGGAGACTTTGTTTTCTGAAGTCTTAAACTCCATGCCATCAAACTGGTCGTGTTGATTGATGATGCGAGACCATCCATCGACACCTACCACTGGAATAATTCCAGCTTGTTTATCAGGGAACGCAAAAATCTCTTTGGTGAAAGGGTTCAAGCCGTACTGATCTGCAACCACCAAGAGCGCCATCATCTGCTCATTGGTCGGTGCACTACCGTCACGTTGCTTGAATGCTGTTGCTTTTAGGGTATCGAACAACTTGTTTGGATCGACACTAAAGCGCTCAGCAAAGCGTTGGATTAGCTTTGGTTTTTCCATTATGGACTCCGACAATCAAAGTGGGAGTCTGCCCCTGACGGGAAAGTACTCCCGGCTGGGTTAAAGCGTTTTTGCTCGGTTAAAAATCTGGTTCAGGATAAGTTTGTGCCCAATTAGTTTGGGAGCCCGCATCATCCGCCAGTGATGGCTCAGATGCTTTGTTCACACTATCAAGAAGCAGAAACTCGTCCGCGTCCACTTCGGTCAATCGATGCTTAATGCCATCTTTCTCCCATGAGCGCGTGCGCTGAGGCCCTTGAACAAAAAGCTTCGCTCCTTTTTGGATTAAATCTTTTGCCCTTAGCCCTAACTTAAATCCACCACGATCTCGAAAAACGACCCGATGCCATTCCGTATGCTCTTTGAGCTCATTGGATTGACGGTCGCGCCATTTCTCAGAAGTGGCCAGCGAAATGCTGGTCACCAAATCGCCTGATGGATAGGCTCGCGTCTCTGGCTCAGAGCCAACGTAGCCTATGAGTGTTACTTGGTTTTTCATGATGTTCTCCTCGTCTTAGTTGAATTCTGTGCACACAGTTGCTTCTACCCGGCTGGGCAACGAAGACTGACGGCGCAGATAGGTTGGTATTTCGAGTAAAGCCATGTCGTACTGATGTGGCTCTTTGTAAAACGCAGATGTCAAACGGGGCATACCAGGAGCTTTAGGCACTGCCATTGGACGACGTTTTGGTGTTGGTGTGAGCAATCGCTTGATTTGAGTAAGTAAAAATTGAAACGGGCGCACGCTTTGATGAGCAAGCAATCGCAAAAGCGACCGGCTCAGTTTTGCAAGCAACATGATGCCTGCGATTTGGATAATAAATCCGAAGATATATTCCATTGGTGACTCCTTAAGTTGGTTTTGAAGGAGTCACCCCCAACTGGGGAAAACTCCCCCAGCTGGGTGGTGAAAAGGCGAACCGTAAGGAACGCATGGTTGAGCATGTAAAAACATGCAGGCTATTTGTTTAAGGAGGCTAGCTACCTCTTAGTACCACTGAGAAAACTCAGCGGCGGGCTTCCTTTGAGCTCATGCTCTCAGGCGCAGATATCACTGAAACAGATCAGCAATATTTGATAGTCAGTGTAACCGTCTTATCCAGACAGGATAGTTAGAAAGATGCTCAATTCTTCCACCTAGCTGAAAGGCCATTACCTCACAGAGGATTAGGCTAGGGACTGATTATTGTCATATCAGGAGCAAACTTATGGCCCAAGCAAAACCCAATTACTCAAAACCCATCTTTGAACAATCATTCACAATTAATAGCTTACAAGCGCAACGTGTCGTTGACCGTGTTTTTAGACGGACGGTAAGTGCGCTTTACGGAATCGATGTCATCCTGCGCATCATTGGCGATGAGAACGAAATTGATGAAGTGGAACAGATCATAAGCCAGTTGCTCGAGGATTGCGCTAAAGCGGTAGACAACGAACAAGCTCGTTTGGACAAACTGATGGAGTCCAACGGCATCGATGAAGTACCTGACTACACCGACCCGATTACCTTCAACGCCAAAATCAGCTCGCCTCAGGTTGGCCAGTTTGTCGGCTTAGTTCGCAAACTCGATGCGTTGATGATCTCAATGGACACACTCTGGTTGTCTAGCGTGCTTAGCAACAAACAACGTGTTGATGGCAACTACGCATGGCAACAGCGAATTATCAAACTTGCACGACGCATTATTGATATCGAAATTCGAGCACGAAAATCAGCTCAAGCCAAGGGTAAAGAAGCAGAAGTTGAGCAAGCGGTACCTTCAACCGATGACGATATCACTGAAGAGGAAACAGATACTCCCGCCAACTAGCGAACGGCTCCCATCACACAGCCCCTCTTGAAGGTAACACCTATCACTTAAGGTGTTTAGAGCGAACAGGGTAGCGAGTTTTATTGATACGAACGGTCCTTGCTTTGGGCCGTTTTCTTTTTTGGGGCAGTATGTAGCGTTTAACTCTCTCCCGCATGGCCCTTAGCTTTCTCGGGATGGAGCCGGGGGAGGCTATCGCACACCACATCAGCTCATCCTGAATATCTCTCAATGCCATCATAAAACTTATACCTGAATCCGTGAATTAATCCGCCAACACCGCGCAGCCGCACCCAAATCGGCGAACGCTCTTTAATAATATGATCTCATCTGTATTCTGACGGCTACTGCGGGTCTGTCGCCGCGATTTTTGCTCTTGACCAGCCTGATCGCTGGTTGTTTTTTGATCATTTTTATCCCCAAGACCATAGTACCCCCTGAGCCTCTTGGCTCCGCGGCGTTTTCTCGGCGGGTTTCTCGGCGGGTGCGGTCAGACCGATCCGTACACGCTACCAAACGCCTTGAAACCCGGGCAGTGTCGGCCAAAGCGCAGGGTCAGTCGGCGGCCGCTGCTGACCAGGCGACAGGCCATGTAGATCAGTTCCTGCATCACGGTTTTGATGCGGCGGCGTTTGGCCTTATGGCGCACCGGTGCATCCGGTCCCAGCAGTGCCCGCTGCCCCATCCAGCGCAGGATGTTGTAGCCCAGCACTGCAAAGGCCATCACCAGATCATTGGTGTCGAACTTGCCAGAAGGCAGGCGCTCAAGATCCAAATCGCTCTTGAATTCGCTGTGGAACTGCTCGCAGGTGGCATGATCGCGGTAGAGGTCGATCACCGTCGCATTGTCCGCGACCTCGGGCTTGAGTGAGGTGGTCCAGCCTTCCAGACTGATCTCGGGTTCCAGAAACAGTTGCCCCTTGGCATCGCTATGGCGCACGGTGACCTTGACGATCAGGCGGTCGGCGGTGCCATCCAGCGGCTCACTCACCAGCGTTTCCATTTTTCCCGGTCGGGTGTAGCACCAGAGTGATCCGGCCGCATTGGCCTTGTCGACCCAGTCCAGTCCATCCTGCTTGCGGGGGTTCCACTTGATCAGATAATCGACGCCGTGCGATCGGAAGTACGCGCGGTTCTCGGCGGCATCATGGGCGCTGTCGAGACGCACCAGCAGCGGCGCATCGGTCATGCGACGGGCCCGCGGCAGCACGCGGTCGAGGGTGTGGATAAACTCATTGTTGGCGTGCTGGTTCCCCGGTCGCAGCTCACAACCCAGGCACCAGCCATCCGTGCCCAGGTAGGCCGCGATGGGAGCGTAACCGTCATGCCCCTTGTAGGTATAGGCCACGCCCTCTTTTTTACTGTTGCTGTTGTCCATGGGGAAGACGTCTATATCCAGAGGTACATGACCGGTGGCGAGGCTGCCGATGGACACCGAAGCGTTACACAGAAATTCGACGCTGGCCTCATCCAGCAACGGGATCAGCGCACGGGCATCCTCGTCAAAACGCTGCCGCAACCGGGCCGATGAGGGTGACTGCTTGATCCCCATGGCCGCTTTGAAAAAGGGATCATGGCGTGCGTGCTCGACCGCTTCGAAGTCGCTCTTACCAAGGCAGATCAGCCCCAGATAGGTGCGGATGAGATCAATGTTGGCGATGCCGTGACGCTTGACGATGGAACGGGAAGTTTTGGCCAGGGAGGTCATCCTGTTCAGGCTGTGCCCAACCAGCGCCAGACCGCCATGCGGTGTGATAATCTCGGTGTTGGACTGTTCGAGCTGGAAGGTGCGCATAGCCATGGTAAAAAGTCACTGCCTGGGTGAATGCAAAACAACGCCCATTCTACCGCCGCAGGCTCCGTAGTTATAGGCTTTCGGGGGAATTGGCGGGATTTGAAGTCACGGAATCAGGACATATTTAACGTACCACACTCAGCTTAAGCTTCCCTTAAGAGGATTATTAATTTTTTCCTTAAGCGCAAACGGAATTTTTTTGTGCTAGATTAACGTGAACTATGAGATTTGGATAAGAGTCTCAGTTAACTAGCAAATTGACGGAATCATCGATCTTTAACGTTCACCTGTTGAATAAAATGTTAATGTCTTTGAACTAGCTCAATACTCTCGAAATTAAAATTAACCCTAGAAAACTAAAGCGCTAGACTAGCTTCATAAATTTTAATCAGTTAAGGAATCGCTATGGACCATCAACATGTATATGACGCTCAGGGAAAGCAGCTTTGCTGTACGCAAGAGGAGAAAATTAATATGGCTGCGGACAATCTAATTAAACACAAACATGCTAACAACAGCTGTTGCTCTACGGATAGCCATAATGATCATAGTGATGACGATGGACATAACCATGATGCCGATAGCGATAGCAATGTGAAGTTGTTTTTACCACCAGCGATCAGTCTGATAGCTTTATTGATTGCTATTGCCCTCGATAATTATATTCCACAATCCTGGTTTACTGGTTGGGTTCGAATCGGTTGGTACATAGCTGCTTACCTACCAGTAGGCGTGCCGGTAATCAAAGAAGCAATCCAAAGCATTATGAAGGGAGAGATTTTCTCCGAATTCTTTCTTATGAGTATTGCGACCATCGGAGCTTTCATTATCGGTGAATACCCTGAAGGTGTTGCAGTAATGCTTTTTTACTCTGTTGGGGAAGTATTCCAGACCTTGGCAGTAAAGAGAGCAAAAACTAATATTAAAGCGTTACTAGATCAGCGCCCAGATGAAGTGACTGTGATAGACGGGAATAGAACTACAGTGCGTAAAGCAGCAACTGTAAATATTGGAGAAATTATTCAGCTCAAAGCAGGTGAAAAACTTGGATTAGATGGTGAACTTCTGTCCGATAAAGCCTCATTTAACACGGCAGCTCTTACTGGTGAAAGCAAACCGGATAGTAAGAGCAAAGGTGAAAGTGTTCTCGCAGGTATGATTAACCTCAACACGGTGTCACAAGTAAAGGTTACTACTGCATACACAGACAGCAAGCTTTCACGAATTTTGGAACTCGTTCAAAATGCCACTGCGCAGAAAGCTCCAACAGAATTATTCATACGCAAATTCGCCAAAATCTACACCCCAATCGTTGTAGCGCTTGCGATTTTAATTTGCGTAGTACCGTACTTCGTTGTAGATGCCTATGACTTTAATCAGTGGCTTTATCGAGCATTGATATTCCTCGTGATCTCCTGTCCGTGTGCATTGGTCATCAGTATTCCGCTAGGCTATTTTGGAGGAATAGGTGCGGCAAGTAAAAACGGCATTTTATTCAAAGGAAGCCATTTCCTCGATTCAATTTCAACAATACAAAATGTAGTAATGGATAAAACAGGAACCATGACTGAAGGTGTATTTAAGGTACAGGATGTACTGATTCAGGATGGTTTTGATCGTGAAGAAATTTTGCGAATGGTAAATGTATTGGAGAACCAAAGCACTCATCCGGTCGCCACAGCTATACACGAATACGTAGGAGAGGTTGATAGCTCAATTACACTTTCCAATGTTGAGGAAATCTCCGGGCATGGATTGAAAGCGGAGATTAATGGCAAAGAATTACTAGTGGGCAATTTCAAGTTATTGAATAAATTCAATGTCTCCTACGATGTAGACCCGGCCAAAATTGTTTATACCGTCATTGCGTTTGCTTACGATAATAAGTTTGCTGGTTACCTCACCATCGCTGACAACATAAAAGAAGATGCCCAATTAACCGTAGATACACTAAAGGAACTAGGTATCAATATTACTATGCTTAGTGGCGATAAAAATACCGTTGTACAGTTCGTAGCGCAGAAACTGGGAATCCCAAATGCATTTGGTGATCTTCTCCCCGAGGATAAAGTCGACAAGGTAAAAGAGTTAAAGGGAAAAAATGAAACAGTTGCATTTGTGGGGGACGGCGTTAACGATGCGCCTGTGGTCGCGCTAAGTGATGTTGGAATTGCAATGGGCGGGCTTGGGAGTGACGCAACTATCGAAACAGCAGATGTGGTAATTCAAGATGACAAACCCAGCAAAATTCCTACAGCTATTGCAATTGGTAAACAAACCAAACGTATAGTTTGGCAAAACATATCTTTGGCATTTACTGTAAAAATAATCGTATTAGCCCTTGGTGCTGGCGGAATGGCCACCATGTGGGAAGCAGTATTTGCAGATGTGGGCGTTGCTCTACTCGCAATTGTCAACGCGGTACGAATTCAGAAAATGCAATTTCATCTAGAATCGAAATCATAAAATTAAAAAAACCCACTTCGGCGAACGAAGCGGGTTTAATTTATTAGCCTGTAGTTATTAGGGCTTGTTGACGTTTCGAGATTAAATTTTGTTCGCTCTGGCGGCGTTGCCGGATTATGGCATCAACCTGGCCAATGGTTAGCGTTCATTTTCAAGCCCGTGCCATACCCGCAGAATAATAATGGTGTTGCTATGTAATGAATAACGCACAACGTAGTGGCCAAAGATGATGTCACGAATGACATCCGGCACAGGCGCCAGCGCAACCGGAGTGCCGAGCTTAGGAAAGGCTGGCAACAGCTGAATTTTACTTATTAACTCTGCAGCTACTCTATTGGCGGCGGTTGGATTATGCACGGCGATAAACTGCCGTAAACGCTTTAAATCGCCGATAGCCTCATCGGTATAAACTAATTTCACTTAACCGATCCCGGTGCAGCCTGTTCATGTTCCGTTCCCCAGCTGCTTAACCAGTTGTGCACTTCACCGGCGTCCACCACTTTTCCCTGCGCTGCAGATTCCATAGCATCCAGGGTTTGTTGCCAGCGAGCTAGCTCCAACTGCTGCTTATCTATGTATTCCGCTAAGGCCTGATTAATCACCCAGCCTTTACTGCGATTAAGCCTGTTAGCGATAGCATCCAACTGCTGCTCAACCTCGGCTTGTAAGCGAACTGTCGTCACGCTCATGCTTTTCACCTTTAGCAAAACAATGTAATACATTGTAGTCAGCTTAGATCAGATACGCAATTTAACGGTGAAGCGGCACGGGGTCTCAGTTATTTAATTTTTGTCTGACTCCACTTATTTCGCCCGTTAAGCATATCAATGCAATTGTTGCAGTGAGAACAACAGCTGGATCTGACCCCGAATGTCCAACCAGATAATCCGATGAGATGCCGGTTTGCCTCACTCTCATGCAAAGGTAAGATCAACCATTTAATCCCCTTACCCGAAAAACCGAAGAAAAATGGCGAGTAGAGACTCGCCATTTTCCGCTACCCCCTCGACGTATCCAGCTTAAACGGAACCACGAAGCCGCAGCGAGTTGAATACAACGGACGCTGAACTCAGACTCATCGCCAGGGCTGCAAACATGGGTGATAGAAGCAACCCGGCAAACGGGTACAGGACGCCAGCAGCCAGTGGAACGCCTAACGCATTATAAATGAACGCAAAACCAAGGTTCTGCTTCATATTGAGAACAGTCTTGTTTGACAGGTCCCGGGCAATCGAGATACCCCGCAGGTCTCCTTTTACCAAGGTGATTTGCGCACTGTTCATCGCTACGTCCGTCCCGGTTCCCATAGCGATACCGACATTCGCCTTGGCCAGTGCCGGGGCATCGTTGATGCCGTCGCCCGCCATCGCAACGATGCAACCTTCTGATTGAAGCTTATCAACCAGATTCAGCTTGTCGGCCGGTTTCACTTCGCCATGAACTTCGTCTATGCCTAGTTGTTCGGCGACCGCTTTTGCCGTTGAAATACCGTCACCAGTAGCCATGATGACCCTGATTCCCGCGGCCTTGAGCGCCTGTACCGCTTCAGGGGTGCTCTGTTTGATGGGGTCGGAAACGGCGAGTAGGCCGACCAGTGTGCCGTCAACCGCCAGGTACATCACACTCGCACCCTTTATCCTCCATCCCTCAGCGGTGGCAGCCAGGCCATCAACATTGACGTTATCCTGCTGCATGAACGCAGTGTTGCCCAACAGCATTATTTTGCCTTCAACCTTGCCCCGTACGCCTATGCCGCTACCCGAGTCAAAGTCGTCCACTGGGCTGAGCACCAAATTACGTTCGCGCGCAGCGCTGACAATAGCGTCAGCCAAAGGATGCTCGCTGCCTTGATCGAGGCTGGCAGCCAGGCGCAAGATTTCATCGGCGTCCAACTCGCCAGCGGAAACAGCCTGATCGAATGCGGGTCGGCCTTCTGTCAAGGTGCCGGTCTTGTCTACGATGAGCGTATCGACTTTGCGCAGATTTTCTATTGCTGCTGCATCACGAAACAGAACACCCTGGGTTGCGCCTCGTCCGGTAGCAACCATGACTGACATGGGCGTTGCGAGCCCCAACGCACAAGGGCAAGCGATGATCAGAACAGCGACCGCATTGATCAGGCCATAGACCCAGCTTGGCTGCGGGCCGAACATGCCCCACACGACCAAGGTGAGGATGGCGATGGCTACCACCGCCATGACAAAGTAACCCGCCACCAAATCAGCCATCCGTTGCATCGGCGCCCGAGAGCGTTGGGCCTGAGCCACCAACTGGACAATTTGTGACAACACAGTGGCCGAGCCGACTTTCTCCGCCCGGATCACAAGTGCACCAGAGGTGTTCATCGTTGCCCCTATGACCTTGTCACCCGGGCGCTTGCTGATGGGTAACGATTCACCAGTCAACATGGATTCATCGAGAGAACTTGCACCCTCTTCAACAATGCCATCGACAGGAACTTTCTCACCGGGACGTACGCGTAAACGATCACCTTCATGCACATGCGTCAGCGGTACATCTTCTTCTGTTCCGTCTGCATTGATACGGCGGGCCGTCTTGGGCGCCAGACCGAGCAATGACCGGACGGCAGCGGATGTCTGGGAACGCGCGCGAAGCTCCAGCACCTGACCAAACAGCGTAAGGGAAATGATCACCACTGCGGCTTCGAAATAAACCGCCACACGCCCCATGGACATGAATGTTTCCGGAAATATACCGGGAGCTACGGTTGCCAGCGAGCTGTAGACGAAGGCGGCACCGGTACCCAAGCCGATGAGCGTCCACATGTTGGGACTGCGGTTGACCACTGATTGCCAACCCCGTACGAAGAACGGCTGTCCGGCCCACAGCACCACGGGAAGCGACAGTACAAGCTCTATCCACGTTTGCGTCGCCATCTCGAACCAGCCAAGCTGTGGCCCAAACATGGCAAGCACCGTGACAATGACGGTAAAAGGCAATGTCCACCAGAATCGCCTGGAAAAATCGTCCAGCTCGGGATTGTCATCTTCCAGACTGGGCATCAGGGGTTCAAGTGCCATGCCGCATTTAGGGCAGGTTCCGGGGTTGTCCTGACGTATTTCCGGATGCATCGGGCACGTATAAATTGTGCCTTTGACCGCTTCCGAGGGAGGTGGCGGGGTTGGTGAAAGAAACTTCTCAGGGTCATGCTGGAATCTATTCATGCATTTGGTGCTGCAGAAGTAGTAAGTTTTACCCGCATGCTCAACATGCTGGGCAGAGTCTGCCGTTACACCCATGCCGCAGACCGGGTCTGTAAGCCCTGAGCCCGTGTGGGAGGGTGTATGGTGATGACAATGAGACTCAGAATTATCGTGACCCATGGATAAGCACCTTTTCAAATAAGCAGGCAGTTTGCGCCGCGTTTTTTGCGGCTTCTTAAAGGAGGAGATTACATGAATCATGATACCATAAACTTATTAGTTAAAGATGACCAGGCTGCTCCCGCAAGCATTACATTTTAGTCATGTTATGCGAACAACGCTTTTCTCACCGATATAACCTAGCTTCCGGCCACCAACATTACATATTTGTCATTTTCTGGTCATGTTGTGGGCAGATTTCAGACTATAAAATTGATATTGACGACAATGAAATGGACTGGCTTCCTTGGCCTGAACTGTAGAGCGGAGTGGAACGATGAAGATTCTCATCGTAGAAGATGAAGTAAAAACTGGGGATTATATCCGGCAGGGCTTCATGGAATCCGGCTTTGTGGTAGATCTCGCCCGGACCGGGCTCGATGGTCACCACCTGGCGATTACCGGCTCGTATAACTTGATTGTCCTTGATGTAATGCTGCCTGATGTGGATGGCTGGCGAATTATGCAGTCATTGAGAGAGGCCAGATCCATCACGCCTGTGTTATTTCTCATCGCAAGGGACAGTGTAGAAGACCGGGTCAAGGGTCTGGAATTGGGAGCGGACGACTATCTGGTCAAGCCTTGGCAATCTATGGGTACAAATATTTTTGCTTTGTGCCTGAGGGTAGTTAACCTGCAAATTCGACTTAACTTTAAATGCTCCAAAGTTCGTCTCGCTTAACTCGTGCCGAATGTCCGCTTTCAGTGAAAAGCTCCGATTTAATCGAATCTCAGTGAATTTCTGCTATTGGCACATAAGTAATATTCATAAAGTGCGAATACTACATTAGCTCACTTAACTGCAAAAACCGTAACCAAAGTTTTAATTGAGCCACTTGGAACCATAACAAAGTACATCTTGCTCCCCATGTATTGCCAGAACTCGGCCTCTTGTGCATATTTTTTTGCTTTTTGGATAGTGACGCTTTCTGGTAACTGGGCTTTAGTTAGCGCAGAACATAGCAGCTTTGAGCACAAAGCCTTCCAAGGATGCTTAGGTACACCGTCTGAAAGCCGTTCCACAAACCGTTCCTGTGCATGACGAGTCACCACGACAGGCCCAATACTTGGCACATTGATGACCTCATCGATTTCTCTCACGGTAGCATTATCGACGCAGTATTCTTCGAAGGAATGGGAGAGCCATTCTTCCCGTTTTTCTACCGATATCTGTGCTTCTTGGTAGCGGGTGAGCAAGAACCTAGTCAGGCTGTAAAGTGAATGCTGAGTTGAGCGTTGTTTCTGTAACTTTTTGATGGCTCCTTTACTGACCCGGATTTGAAGCCCATTACCGCTTCGGTTACTCCCCATCACCTCTTTCACTGACAGTAGGTGATGAATAGCATAAAGCTCAGCTGCAATTGGCTTTTGCTGCTCAGGTAGCTTGTCGTATTGCTCACCTAAATCGACCTTTAGCTCACCACCTCTTCGAAGGCCGGTCTTCCAGTAAACCGTAAATTCACCATCAATCTGCTTTGTTAACAGGGTTAATACCATCATGTTTGTTTCTCCTATTGGTTCTCTATTTTTCATTCTCCATGTTTTTTCAAATATGCAAGGCGTAAAAAAAGGGGCCGAAGCCCCTTGGATCAGATATGAACTTTCGGAAAGCCCATGGCACCGTAAACATTCAGCACATCATTCCAATCCCAACTTTTCACGCCAAGTGACGTTGGTATCGGAGGGATCAAGACTTGTGTCAGAATGCCTTTCTGCCAGGCTTTTTTCTTGAGTTCATTCGCTGCATTCAGGCCGGTCTCAGAGAGATCATGATCTGCCCAGATGTACAGCATTTTCACATTACTTGGTGGTTCAAACCTAGCCAGTAGGGTTGCATTCACAACCGACCAACATGTTTGTCCCGTTGCTCTGGTAACCGCTAAAGCCGTTTCGATACCTTCAGAAACACCTAGTACCTCACCAGGCTCACCAATCGGAATGGCACCACCTGTGATTGTTCTGTCACTTGGTATCGGCATCATCTTTTTAGGCCTTTCAACCGGCGCTTTGAATCCATCTTCACTTAGGTAGATCCGATGAAACGTGGCCGAACGCCCTTGCTGAGTAACGATTTTACCTAGCAGCGCTGGGTAGCTATCGATAAACAAGCCATCTTCATCATGGTAAGGCAAGTTTGGATGATACCTCAGCACCGAATCCCATTCAGGACGAAGCCGGGTAACAATGCCACGACGATGCATGTAGTTCCAAACTGGTTGCGCACGAGTATCTGCAAGAGAAAACGTTTCTCCCCAGGTTTGATTCAAGCGATGGATAATCGCTTTGTCCTCGTCCTGCTTTCTAGCCTTCCAATCAACTGCGTTACTCGGTATTGGCCGAATAGGCGCTTGTATTTGTCCGGGTTGAATACCAAGAACCTGGCCGATTGCTTCAATAGACTGAGCAAAGTTCCATCCATTAATCCAAGACAACAGTTCAAAACCATCATGAAAGATACCGCAGGTGTTACAAACGCCACCTCCGGTATATTCAGCATCTTTGAATAGCCTAAAGCCATCACGACCGCCATGAACAGGACAAGCCACATGACGGCCCTTTCGAGCAATGGCGGCATCAAGTTCTGGCACCAATACCGCTAATACTTGAAGCCATTGGCCATTAAGATATGGCCTTACTGTTTCAATTTGTAAAGGTAACGCCATATAACCTCCTTAAGTAAAAAGCCGACTCCTACCACAAGTGAGAAAAGTCAGCTCTGGGCCTGCATTGAGCCGTTTGGTTAATGCAGGAACGTTAGTCAAGCTGGATACCATGTCGTCTTAATAGCCACATGATGGAGTCACGAAGCACATCAGGATCGACAACCGCAGCCATTGCGCAAACACGAAAGCAAAATGGCGTTAATTCGTCATTTTGAATCCACGACAACACATCCTTTCGCAATCGAGTACTGACACGACCGTCTAGCAATACACGGATCGCATCCAATAGAATGCCTTCGCGTAACTGCCAGATTTCCGTGTCAGACCAAGTGATAGGGGCATCATCAAACTCAAATAGAAATTCGAGCTGTGCTGATGTGTGCTGATGGGAATGCTTTTGTGATGTAGGAGAATGGGCAATGCGCCCATTCATTAAAGATAACCGCGTTCGGCAAGCGAAACGCAGCCCTCGGATGCGACCACAACATGGTCAAGCGTTCGAATATCAACAAGTGACAAGGCGTCACGGAGTCGATGAGTAATGCGTTTATCAGCTTCACTGGGTTCAGGATCACCCGATGGATGGTTATGAACCAATATCACTGCTGCCGCATTAAGTTCTAGCGCTCGTTTTGTTACTTCCCTTGGATACACGCTCGCCGCATCTAAAGTGCCTTTGAACAGCTCTTCAAATCGAATGACGCGATGCTTTGTATCAAGAAACAGCACACCAAAAACCTCGTGCTCATACTCGTGCATCAGTGTTTGCAGGTATGAGAACGCCGACGATGGCTGTTCAATTTTGCGACCTTTACTCAATCGACCACGGGCAAGCTTGAGCGCCATATCTAAGATATCCGCTTCAGTCACTTGCTCAGGAACGATGTAAGTACCGGCTTCTTCGCCAGCTAAGAACTTTTTGTTTTTCATAGGAGTCTCCCCAAAAAAAAAGCGGAGACGAACCCATGCCCTGAAGGGGACGGAATCGTCCCCGCAGGGTGGTAAAATTGATGTGGTTACTGAATTAACAGTTGTTGTGTTACTTCGAATAACTCACGCTTCAGATCTTTGAGGTCATTAATCACAATGCTTTGAGGAAAGAATTTCTCAACACTGCGTGTTTGAATCCCGATCCCCAGTAGCTCAAAGCCACTGCGTCTGCACCGGTCAACAATGTCATGCGTGGCAGCCCAATCATCTGGGTCACCATCCGTTAGCACTATCATTAGCTTTCGCTTCTGTTTTTGCGCTAACAAACTGTTTGCCGCAAACCACATCGCTTGTGCCATAGGCGTACAACCTCGTGGTTTTTGGTCAAACCAGGCGGCCCGATGTCGAACCGATTGCTTGGGCAATAACGCGATAGAAACTTCCTGATGAATACCAGGAAAATAACTGACCGCAGGCACAACACCCGGTATGCCTTCCAGTGCCATGGCTAAAGCCAAAGCTGCTTCATTGGCAACATGAAAGTACTTTCGATTACCTTCGCCAATGGGTTTACCCATTGAACCCGATATATCGACCAGCAAGTGCACAGCAGCATTAGGCGCAATGCGAGGTTGCCTTTGAATAAACAATCTCGACTCACCTGCTTGTGAAGCGGCAAGACGATGGGTTGCAACTCGAAGACCGTGCCTTTTGGCATGATTCCGATTGTCCTGACTGGACTGAACCATGCCCCTAAGTCGGGCTCGAATTTGAGCGGACTCAGACGCCGATAAGGTCAAGATGGCCTCATCACCCAACATAGCTTGCTCTGCTTGGGGCAAACTGAGTGGAGTGACACCCTGATGTCCTTCAGCTTGTTCCGACAACACTTCTGCCACTTGGGCAAAGGTATCGGGTTCAAACTGAGCGGCACTGGCCTCTAAGGCTTGTCGCAAATTGTCAGCTTGATCAGAGTTATCTGAATCCCCCGTTTCAGCAGCATCCCCCATTGCAGACGAGTCTGCTTCCGGGGTTTGACTGTCACTACTGTTATTGCTGTCATTACTCGCATCTTGTCCAATGTCATTACCGCTATCAGCATCCGACTCATCCTGTGGTGGACGAGATTCTTCTTCCAACATGGCAACGATGGCATCGACAAGTTTTAGCACTTCACCTGTAGACGCTAGGCTAGGCACTGCTGTCAGCATGGCGCTTAACCGGCTCATCGCTGCGGCAGGAAAGAGTTGTCTCACTCTTTCATCGACTGCTTGATACAAAGGCGTCAGCGCTTTCTGGCCCAGAAAATGGCATCTCAAGCGGAACAACAACCATGCTTGCAAGTTAGATGCAGGCTCAAGCTGTTCAGGTACACACATTTGCTGTGTGTCCACCATGTACTCAATCACTTGCGAAATACTGCGCCGGGTTCCGGGGTAATCCTTTGCCAATTCGTTTTCAATGCGAACATCCTCAATGATATTGAGAAGTGCCTTACGGATCGGCTTGGACGACGCCTTCTGCACCATGTCAAAATTGGTATGCCGAATATGCGCCGCTTCATGAGCCAGATAACCCCAAGCTATCTGTTGATAGTGTGGGTCGTCTGGGTTTGCTGTTGGGATCACAATCCGCTCACCATCGGTAAACGCATCTTGTCCTTGAATAAGCACCTTCACACCAAACTTTTCGCCATAAGCGGCGGCAACGATTGGCAGTGCGTTTTTTAATGGATGATTCATGGGAGTCTCCTAATCATTAGGGGGAATACTCCCTCAGCGGGAGCGTTTCCCCGCTGGGAATGTAAGTGTTTAAACCTGTGCTTTTAGCTTATCCAGATCGTATTTTTGACCTAACCAAGCCACCAATTGAGCTGGACTCTCGTGCTGCTCAAATGACGTTTTAAGCTGGTCTAAACTCAGGATGTCATCCAATGTCAGACCGTACTGGTCTTGTAACTGAGTAGACACCTCGTGTTGATATTGCAGCCAGGCCCGCTCAAAAGCGGTTTGCTGCAATGCCATGTTTGGAACAAATACCATGGCCGTTACCCAAGCTCCTTGTGCGTCCGCATCTGCGATCAAAACAGGGTTCTTGGGGATCACGACACTATGTGTTGAGTACGACCGTTGTACTAACGTTCGACAACACGCCACTTCTGGTATCGATTCACTTTCAACAGCATCAGTCACACCACGAAAATGTGCTTCAAACTGGTTCAGTTGGCTGGGGTTATGGATGGTTGATTGCATAATTTCCTCTTACATAGTTCAGAGGACATGCGCCCTTCAGGGCAACATGCCCTCAAGGACGTTAGAAATAAAATGAGTTTGGTACAGTCGAACCAAGGTTTGGTCTGACGGTTGGTTGTGGTATTGCACGTAAGTTATCTGCCTGAGCAGATACTGGCTGTGCGGGTTTAGGTTCAGGTTTGGGCATCAGTTGTCTGATATCCAATTGACCTTCACCGTGCATTCTCATCTTGTCTGGATCAGACAAAATTAAAATGGTCGCCATTAGTTCGTGATAGAGATTGTCTGTCACAGGGCCGGTCTTCGGCAGACGAACAAATAAATTGTCCATCGCTTCGACCATCGGCTGGACTCGATGATCCAGGAATGACAAACCATCCAACTTGTCTCTTAACCGCTTCAGAGGATTAAGGGCTCGCTGGCTGATTTGATTCTTACCTGCAACGGAACGCTCAAACAGTTCATTGGCATCACGAGCCACCTCCCTAAAGAGGGTGTGTCCCATGCCATTGACCTTGTCATCTAAGCCACCAGCTTGTTCAGCCGGTTGCATTCGATAGATGGCATAATCGAACTGAAGCCGTTGTTCCACGTCTTCGATGGGTGACAGCGCACGCCGGATTGCATCTGCAAATTCCGGGTGTTTTGCAACCCAGTCAAACGTCACCTGATCATAGTTGTCCAAGAACAACTGCTTGCACTGCGCAAACTCCTGACCGATCCGGTCAAGCTCTGGAACAATCTGATCAATTCGGTCTTCAGGGACGGCATAGCCACCTAAAAACCGCACACCGACTTGCTCACACAAGCGCTGCGCTTCTTTCTTAAGCCTTTCAAAGTTCGCCAATGCCTCAGGGTCGCAAATTTTTTTACTCCCTAAGCTGGCAACATCCTTCGGTGGAAGTTGGCTGCCATTGGCTAGTCTGAAATCTTCAGGCCTTAGTTTTTTTCTACCGCTCCAGATGGAACAGTCGATGTGACAAATCAAAAGTTTGTCGAGGGTTTGAATACTCATAGTGCATCCTCATGCGAGATGGGGACGCACCACTCCCAACAGGAGCAATGGCCCCCGTTTGGGTGGTAGTAGTTGACGCGCTAATGGCAATACCACTATCAGAAATAGTAATTTTGCGAATCAGGCGACGATTGGTTGAGATCGATTTTCACAGGCATTAAGTCCAGTGCTTCAGCTATCGAGCGAACCCGCTCTAAATCACTGCCTAATAACCTCAATACATCTTTTTCCAACTTCAGTTGGTCGGATACTTCTATCCCTTCAGGACTCGCTACTGTGAGCGAACACAGAGGTGGTAATTGACGCTTAAAGGCCAGTAACAGCAACAATGGCCACGGGCCATCATCCGTGTTAACAATGCCAGCGCCTTCACCTGACACAATGCTGATTTGATTGGTACTAGGTAATCCGCTTTTGCAAAACCCTAATGACCATTCCCCAATCCTGACCTGGTTATCATCAATAACAGCCAAGCCATAGGCTTCAAGCAGCTTTGCCATATCGAACAACGCTTTTTGCGCCAGCGAGATTTGGCCATTGACGTCCTTGCGAGTACGAAACTCCCAACTGACGTTATTGGCGCACGCGACGCTATCAAGCGCATTTGAGAGTTCAAATGGCCGCCCTTGATGATCAATGCCGACTTGTCCAACAAATCGATAACCCTTGTTGATTTTCTCATTGATTCGTCGGTCTGCTTCAGCGTTAGGATCAGTCGAGTCAATCAATCGCTGCTGCGACAATTGACCTGCTTTTCCAAACCGAACTTCAATCTCCAGGGTATCTGATCCAACGTAAATGGCCCATTCTTTGGCTGTCCCATCAGAATGACTGTAACGGTAAAGAGCAAAGCACTTTTCCATCATCAATCCTCCCAGTGGTCACCGAAGACATCAGCGGCAATACGGTGAATGGCTTCTCGTTGCTCCAACTCAGCACGAGCCGTCAAAGACCGAATCAGTGCATATTCCACTGCGTTAGGAGCGCCTTTAAAAGCAAGTGTTAACTTTGCCCAGCGCACCAAGGTCCTAGTGGACATGGTGATACTAAGCTCAGCACCGCCATCCGCGCCCCCAATAAAGAGACGACGAATGTCACCAGCCACTTTCACCATTTTCTGGCGAAAGACTTCTGGCAAGCCCGGCGCAACGTTCTCCAGAATGGCTTCCTCTACAGAAGGCTCTGCATAGGTCGCTTCGATGATTCTAAAGCGATCAAGAAAAGCCAAATTCTGTTGAAGCACGCCTTGATACAAGCCCGTTTGGTCACCGCTGCCCGCACTGTTGCCGGTTGCGATAAAACGAAACTTGGCATGTGGCATGATGATCTCACCGCCATTTTGTGCGATGACCAACGGAGCACCTTCCAAAATGTCATTGAGCCCAGCCAGTTCAGCAGGCTCAGCAAGATCCATTTCATTAATGATCAGCAAATGGCCATGCTTGACAGCCAGTGCCAGCGGTCCATACACAAAGGTCATGTTGCCATTAACCAGTGTGTGGTGACCGATAAGATCGGACAATTCCAATCGACCGTGCGCAGTAATTTGCTGAACAGGCCAATTCAATCGAGAAGCAACTTGGCAAATTAGCGAGGTCTTCCCGCATCCCGTGGGGCCTGTAATATACAAACCGTCACCGTCTGGGTGAGACAAGAACGCCAATACGTCACGTAAGTCTTCTTTTCTAAAAACATACTCGTCCTTGCGAACGGGAATGTTTGGATGGGTAGTGTCGGCACCATATCCTTCCAGAACGAAAGTATCAGGAGCCGGGACATTAAACGCTTGATTCACTTGAACCAAAAATGGGGATTGTTCAGTCATGGTAAACCTCATCAGTTTTGACGAGGCCCCATGCCCCAGCAGGGAATGAAGTCCCCGTCGGGTGGTATGTTGATTGTGGTATGGCTGTGTATGTAAGAGTTCAGCTCGCTCTATCATTCGTACCCAGCATGGGCTACGAGTGAAACTGCTTTCTGATGCACTCGATATAAGCGCATGAGAAAGGAGCCGAAATCGGCTCCAAGTAAACGTTAAAAGTAAAATGAGCTCGGCGAGTCACCTGGCAGAACCAAGTTTTCTTGCTCAAGGCTGATTTTGATTGGTGTTTCAACGGGCTGCTCTGGCTTATTGGTGCTGATACGCAACCGCTCTTGTGGCGCTTTTCGATAAGCGGCTAAAACCTGTTCGTCCAGTTCGCCTAATTTATCGGTGGCCAATTGCTTATAGTCCACCGTGCCCGCCATCATGTAGCGGCTGAGTTTGACCCCAGCATAATCCGCATGAGCGTAATTACCCATCATAGCGACCAATTTTGACTGAGCGTCTCGCATTTCCTCTTTCAAAGATTTAATGTGATTTTCCAGTCGGACCACTTCGGCATGTGCTGAGCAATATTGCCGAGACAGCGATGTCCAGCGGTATTGGGCTTCACCCTTGGGAACAAAGCAATCTTGTTCAGGGCATTTTGACGGTTCTTTTTTAGTTTGAACTAACTCCCAAAACTGAAGCGCCGTTTCTTGCAATTCAGTTAAGAACGCCGCGTCTCGTTGTATTTCAAACTCAATCAGTTGATCCTCAAAATAGAATACCAACCAACCACGCGTGCTATTGGCGACCAGTATTTGATGCTGAACTTGCACCCAATACAACTGGTACGCCTCGCTTTGTTCTCGGTGAGCTTGCACATCCTCAAAAACTGACTGGCAAGGACATTTCAGTTCAACGGGTTCGCCCGCATCGTTGATGCCATCAAAGCTAGCTCGAAAGATTGCGTTATGATCGGCTTCTGCACATAACGGCAGAAGAAAGTCATTATGCGCATTCTCAAATGCTCGCCTTGCTTGAGGCTCCAACCGAATACCGCGAAGCACATTAGGATTATTCGACAGGTCTTCCGGTAATACGAATCCAGTTTTTTCTGCCCATAATCGCCAAGGTGTTTTGTAGGGTGAGCGCCCCATAATTATTGGGGCTTCAGATGCCGTAACCCCTGCAATGCGCCACTGGTGCCATGCAGGAGTACGTTGTGATAGGTCGATAACCTTCATATTGTCTCCTTTGAGGGGAGACTCCCCCGAAGGAGAGAATTCCCCTTCAGGGTTAAGTGGTTACTTTGCAGCTTGTACTAACGCTGTTTGGTGCTGAACAACACTCGCGTGAACCGAATCAATTGCCGCTATACCGGCTTGAATCGAACCTACGACAAGGGCAACAACCAATACCAAGCGAAAAAATGAGGCTGATTTAGTCATGGAAGATCTCCAAAAAAAAGACGAGACCTTCCCCCTGACGGGAGAAAAATCCCGCCAGGGTTAGTAAAATGAATGCGTGGCGCTAAGAAGCTAAAGGCTGTGTGAGCGCTTTGGCTGCCTGTTGCTGTGCATTAAATATTTCTTGTTTCGCAAACGTCAGTTCAACACCCTGAAAATGTTCATTGGCATATTCCAATGCACTATTCCAAGCGTTTGAAGCTTCCGCCCGCTCGATAAGCTTGCAAACAAGCCCTCGGGTTCGATCATCAACTTGCTCGGGTGGAATCACAGATGGCTCAACAACGTGTGTTGCTTGGCCTTCGATAATTCGCTCCGCTTCGTCTTGATCGAAAATTCCCACAAAGCCAAACGCAATGCGGGAACACTGGATCATGGATTTATGTCTTAGCATTCGCTTAGTGTGCGTCTGCCATGGACCATCTACACGGTAAGGGCCATTTTTGCCGTTACCCTCAAAAGGCGGTCGATAGACTTCATCCAGATACTCAGTGATTTTGACTGGGTGCGAACGGTCGCGCCGATAGATGATGCATTCCATCCATTCAGGGCATTCTTTCGCGCCATCTAGGGAGACTTTGTTTTCTGAAGTCTTAAACTCCATGCCATCAAACTGGTCGTGTTGATTGATGATGCGAGACCATCCATCGACACCTACCACTGGAATAATTCCAGCTTGTTTATCAGGGAACGCAAAAATCTCTTTGGTGAAAGGGTTCAAGCCGTACTGATCTGCAACCACCAAGAGCGCCATCATCTGCTCATTGGTCGGTGCACTACCGTCACGTTGCTTGAATGCTGTTGCTTTTAGGGTATCGAACAACTTGTTTGGATCGACACTAAAGCGCTCAGCAAAGCGTTGGATTAGCTTTGGTTTTTCCATTATGGACTCCGACAATCAAAGTGGGAGTCTGCCCCTGACGGGAAAGTACTCCCGGCTGGGTTAAAGCGTTTTTGCTCGGTTAAAAATCTGGTTCAGGATAAGTTTGTGCCCAATTAGTTTGGGAGCCCGCATCATCCGCCAGTGATGGCTCAGATGCTTTGTTCACACTATCAAGAAGCAGAAACTCGTCCGCGTCCACTTCGGTCAATCGATGCTTAATGCCATCTTTCTCCCATGAGCGCGTGCGCTGAGGCCCTTGAACAAAAAGCTTCGCTCCTTTTTGGATTAAATCTTTTGCCCTTAGCCCTAACTTAAATCCACCACGATCTCGAAAAACGACCCGATGCCATTCCGTATGCTCTTTGAGCTCATTGGATTGACGGTCGCGCCATTTCTCAGAAGTGGCCAGCGAAATGCTGGTCACCAAATCGCCTGATGGATAGGCTCGCGTCTCTGGCTCAGAGCCAACGTAGCCTATGAGTGTTACTTGGTTTTTCATGATGTTCTCCTCGTCTTAGTTGAATTCTGTGCACACAGTTGCTTCTACCCGGCTGGGCAACGAAGACTGACGGCGCAGATAGGTTGGTATTTCGAGTAAAGCCATGTCGTACTGATGTGGCTCTTTGTAAAACGCAGATGTCAAACGGGGCATACCAGGAGCTTTAGGCACTGCCATTGGACGACGTTTTGGTGTTGGTGTGAGCAATCGCTTGATTTGAGTAAGTAAAAATTGAAACGGGCGCACGCTTTGATGAGCAAGCAATCGCAAAAGCGACCGGCTCAGTTTTGCAAGCAACATGATGCCTGCGATTTGGATAATAAATCCGAAGATATATTCCATTGGTGACTCCTTAAGTTGGTTTTGAAGGAGTCACCCCCAACTGGGGAAAACTCCCCCAGCTGGGTGGTGAAAAGGCGAACCGTAAGGAACGCATGGTTGAGCATGTAAAAACATGCAGGCTATTTGTTTAAGGAGGCTAGCTACCTCTTAGTACCACTGAGAAAACTCAGCGGCGGGCTTCCTTTGAGCTCATGCTCTCAGGCGCAGATATCACTGAAACAGATCAGCAATATTTGATAGTCAGTGTAACCGTCTTATCCAGACAGGATAGTTAGAAAGATGCTCAATTCTTCCACCTAGCTGAAAGGCCATTACCTCACAGAGGATTAGGCTAGGGACTGATTATTGTCATATCAGGAGCAAACTTATGGCCCAAGCAAAACCCAATTACTCAAAACCCATCTTTGAACAATCATTCACAATTAATAGCTTACAAGCGCAACGTGTCGTTGACCGTGTTTTTAGACGGACGGTAAGTGCGCTTTACGGAATCGATGTCATCCTGCGCATCATTGGCGATGAGAACGAAATTGATGAAGTGGAACAGATCATAAGCCAGTTGATCGAAGATTGCGCTAAGGCGGTAGACAGCGAACAAGCTCGTTTGGACAAACTGATGGAGTCCAACGGCATCGATGAAGTACCTGACTACACCGACCCAATTACCTTCAACGCCAAAATAAGCTCGCCCCAAGTTGGCCAGTTTGTTGGCTTAGTGCGCAAACTCGATGCGTTGATGATCTCAATGGACACACTCTGGTTGTCTAGCGTGCTTAGCAACAAGCAACGTGTTGATGGTAACTACGCATGGCAACAGCGCATCATCAAACTGGCTCGACGCATTATTGATATCGAAATTCGAGCTCGAAAATCAGCCCAAGCGAAGGGTAAAGAAGCAGAGGTTGAACAAGCGGTGCCGTCAACCGATCACGATATCACTGAAGAGGAAACAGATACCCCCGCCAACTAGCCAACGGCTCCCATCACACGGCCCCTCTCGAAGGGGCTCTTCATCTTGCTGTATTTTCTATCAAAATCATTAAAATGAATTTAACTGTCATTTTGGCCAAGCTACATGAATAGAACTAATTTTTTCGTTACCTTCTTAATAGCACTGTTCGCTATCCCTGCATTTGCAGAACACGCAACATCGTTCAGCCAGGCAAAACGATTTGCCCGAGAAATTTACCAATACAACCAGAGTACGTTTTACTGTGGATGTAGCTATAACAATGATGGTGCGATTGATGCTACATCTTGCGGATATGAACCAAGGAAGCAACCGAAACGAGGAGAACGCTTAGAGTGGGAGCACGTTGTCTCAGCTTGGGAAATTGGCCATCAACGCCAATGCTGGCAAAATGGTGGTCGTCGGAACTGTGAAAAGAATGATCCTGAGTTTTCTAAAATGGTGTCGGATCTCCATAACCTTGTACCATCAGTAGGAGAGCTCAATGGGGATAGATCAAATTTTCGATTTGGCATGATTCCGAATGAACCAAGAGCCTACGGTCAATGTGATTTCGAAGTTGATTTTAAAGACCGCCGAGCAGAACCACCAGCTAACCGTCAGGGTGATATTGCTAGAATTTATTTCTACATGCGTGATCAATACGGCCTAAGACTAAGCAGGCAACAAACTCAACTATTTGAAGCTTGGTCAAGAATGGACACTGTTGATGAATGGGAAATTACACGAGACAATCGAATTAAAGCCTTACAAGGCAATAAAAACCACCATATAAAATAGATAATAATAGGGGCAGTATGCCCCTATTTTAGATTTCCACTATTTTTACTGTATTTATCTTGAAATCTCACTTTGCAACTTAGCTACGAATGGATCTATGGATCTATCGTATTCATTGTAGTGATCAATGCCCGCCATTGAACCATATTCATCGTCAGCTTTTTTGGCAACATTGTTGACCTCCGAGTTTAAATCTGTGAAAACCAACAACGAACCATCAATTTCCCCAAAACTCTCACTATAAGTAGGATTTAACAACCTTACAGTGCTAGACAAATTACCTAAAGCCGCATTAAAACCGGAAACGTCTAAGATCGCATCGGCTTTACTTGAGCCATCCAACTTAACAAGTTCAGACTCTCTATCACTAAAAGCCTTTGATATTAGCGACTTCCTATTCTCAAGTATTGCTTCTCGTATGAGTTTTTTCCTTAACTTTGTACGAGTAGACTTCGCAGAAGATAGTGTACTACTTGAACTTGAGCTATATGATGGCTCATCATCTTCAGTAACAGCATCATATATTTTTTTTGCCCCCCATATAACAAGAGGAGCAGCGAACCACCAAGCCATAAATACCTCCCATCAAGAGTTAGTCGCTAGACTTAAGAATTAATAACGTGTCATCGATAAGTGAGACACATACATCAACTTCATCAATATCATATTCAACTTTCGCATCAGCCTTTAAATTTTCAATATACTCATCAGTTTTGATAATTAGCTCATCCAAACCAGCTTTGATTGCCTTAGATGTACTATTCCAATACTCAGTTACAGCTCTCTCTATGTCATCAAACACCGACTCTTTACGAATTGCTTCTGCGGCTTTTTTTGCGAGTGATTTTTGCCAACTACCACCAGCTAGTCGATATATTATGTAACCAATTGCCGCAGCAAGAGCAATACCTATGGTAATAGGGCCACCGATGGCTGCAACGAATGAAGTTACTGTAGTAACACTTCCAACCAACCCTAAAGACACCAATACTCCAGCTGCCTTTCCAACTAAAATATATGCACCTAAATTACTTGCTATAGTCGATACATATAATGCCATAGCTCCAAGACTTCCTAATCCCGCAAGACCTCCAACAAAAGCCGCTCTCGAGTTAAATGCACTAAACTCTGCACCCAATCCAGATATTTGGGTATCAATTCCTGTAGTTGAGATGGTGGGGGCAGCTTCCTGCCATCTCAGCAACAAAGAATCTAATTCCGTCGATACGGCTTTACCACTAGTCTTTAATGTGCTTTCTAATTTTGTAGTCAAAAGCTGACCAATATAATTGCCTAACTCAGATTGAGCCTCTTTCTTGTCCGAATAGGTGTCATTGATAAGCTCTTCGAGACCTTCAACAGAAGTATTGTATTTGTAATAGGTACTCATAACATCCAAGTCGTGTTTTTTGTGGCTATTACATGATTCAATGAGGGAGTTAAAATCTTTTATCAACTGAGTAGACAACTCACGAAATCGCGCATCCTTCTCGTTGACCTCCTTAATTCTTTCGAAAGTCTCCGATTTCTTGTTCTTTAGATTATCAATCTCACTCAATAGCATATTTTCGATATTCTTTAGAATATTAGAAATATACTTATCTACTATTGATTCTTGGTTCAAAGTTAGAGACGAAGCCATTTCGGTGATTTTTCGCAATGTATCACTACGATAGTCATTATTTTCACGCCAAAATGGTTGAACTCGTGCTGTTAGTTCTGAACTTTCTGGTAATTGCGTAATAAATCCATCTTCCATCCATGATGAAAATATTAAATTATCTAGTTGCTTTTTAATTCTCTTGAAGGTTACACGACCTACAGCTTCCACATCATCCCTGCTTATTTCAGAGTGACAATGAGACTGAATGAACATTAAATGATCAAGTGGTTTCTCCTTATCCACTGGTGGTCTCTGCCTGATGATATTTGATGCAAACCCTAAATCACTATCTTTGAAAAACCCGGTATGATTTGAAACAAAAACAACACCATCAGCAAGTTCTACACCACCGAGAGCCTTCTCAGTATCAGACTCATCTGAACCGTTAAGATCCCCTGGGGTATCCAACAACCAAACCGAACGAAGTATCTCGGAATCTGAAAAAACAATTGCGATATAAGCCTCATTTAATACATCATCTTCATGATTGTGCACTCCTAATCTATCCAATATTTCTGAACCACCTTGTTCAATTAAATATTTTTCGACATCAACTGGTGAATGAACCATATGCGGCTTAAAGCCCTTCTTAAACACAGCCACATTTCCTGAAATTGTTTCAGGCTTATCTGATTCGTGCATAAGAAGATTAACAACACATGTTGCTGGTTGATATTTGGTCGGGAGCAATGACTGATTGATAACAGTATTAATCAGTGTTGACTTACCTGCATCAAAATGGCCAAAACATCCAATTACAGGCTTTCTATTAAGTCCATCTACTACAGCCTCAAGCTGTTCAACCTTACTTTTAAGCCCTATTGAATCGATATATTCATGATTGTAGCAATCGATACTATCTTTCACTGATGAAATAAGCGACTTCGCTGCCTCTACCTTAATTTTGATAGTTTGCTCACCAACTTCTGACATAATATAATCATCCTCTTTATAAGTGTATTCCGTTAAAATTTCATAATACTTGCTTGGCTGAATCCCAACAGCTGATAGATACCCAGCAATCTTAATTGCATCAGCATTCATTGGTTGACTTTCAATTCTTGAAACAGCCCGTTGATCCAGTGTTCTTCCAATTCCAAAAACTTCAGATCTTGCAGCAACATCACTTTGGGACAAACCCGCATTTTCTCGGCTTGAAATTAAGAAAGTTCTTAAACGCTCATTTAGTTCATCGTGTTTCATTTTTCAGACCTATGATTTCAGCCACTTGTATATACCGTAAGTTCCAGCACCAATCGCCAATGGAGCTGCCGCAGTAATTGCAAGTCCGGCAACCATTCCACCACCAACTACACCACCTATGGCGGCAAGACCGGAAGTGACACCAGCAGCGCTTAAACCTGCAACGGAACCTGCCGCTGATACGGCACCAATTGAACCACCTACACCGCCGAGGCCACCAACAGCACCAGCGACTTTCGCTTTATCTTCCATTTCCATACCAACCTCTAGACAAATATGACTAACACACCATCAATTTAGACAATTAAGTCTAACGTGTCAACAATTCAGACTTATTTGTCTAAGTTTTTTACGTTAAATGTAAATTGAGAACTGTACAGCTCAGCACGCAAGGAATACAAATTCCAAGGTTGGGTAATGTTTTTTCAGAAGTTCAATGGTTATTTCATATCGATATAGAAGGCCTTGCATCGCAAAGCCTTCTGTTCTAAGAGTGCGCTCAATTATTCCCCGAAATTTCTTCCGTCGCCTCCTGACGCAGTTTCTGGGCATCCATTCCGTTTAGCCGTTCAATGGCTCTGTCTGCGGCACTTTGACGGTTTCCATCCACGTTTAGCGTACTTCCTGAGCCAGTGAGTCTTTCCAGATCCAGTGACGGTACTTCGGGTAGGTTGCCCGTGATCGACAAAATACCTATCCATTCATCCAGATTGACTTGGCTCCAATCTACCTGGTTTAACTGACTCGCGGTCAAACCTTCGCAGTTTGGTGACTTTGCACTGCCCCAGCCAAGGCCCAACTGCGGACGAACTTGTTCTTGAATGATCCGTGAAAGCGGCGAAGTAAAGCAGCAATATGACTGCCGTTTCTCAACACAGGCACCTAAGAACTTAGACTTGCAGTAAGAGCCTACATAATGGCAACTCTTCAATACCCGCTTAGCGTTCATTTCAAACTCACTCTGCTCACATTTCCAGATAAGTTGAATGAGGATCATGGTGACTGAATAAATCATGTAGGCCGTCATAACCGTACTCAGAACCGCGCCCGCAGCGCCCCCCAGGGCAAAGTTACCGCCCGAAACAACACCATCGGCTCCAACCGCGCCACCAACGTTACTAAACAGTGCCGATTGCGCCCCCGAACCAAAGGTCGTACCTACCCATTCAGCCGTTTTGTTGGTCAACACCTGCATAAAGCCAGTCGCAGCTTGCTCCGCTCCCGCGCCAGCAGCCGTTGATGGTCCAGCCCCCATTAGAGAGTCCCATGCAGACACAAAGGGCTCTTTGACCGCACTCCAAGTGCTCGTGACTGGCTCTCTGAGCGTATTCCATGAACCATAGATTGCCGAAGACGGATTCATGGCCATGACTGCCGTATCAAGCTTGTTAACCGCCACTATCATCGTGATGTAATCCGATAACGACACGCCACTTGGCTTTTCACAGCAATCCACTATGCCGCCAACGGCTTTCTTGCACTGGCCAGCATTACCTTTGAAGACAGTACACTCGACGTTGTCTTGGCCATCAGCGCCCGTACATGACATATCATTGGTCATAAACTGCGCCGCATTAAGCATCGCTGCGGCTTCTGCAAAGTTAGCCTGCTTGATTGACTCTGGCTCTAAACAATCTGTGCCCATACAGCGAACTGGCCCCTCACAGTTGTATTGAGTTTCCATTCGAGCGTTTTGCACTTCAACGCTTTGTCCGCAGTCATACACCAAACTTTGGATATAGCAGAATCCTTCATGACCAGCCCCGCCTTCAGTGCATTCGGTTCTGACATACTGGCAGGCCGGGTTTTGCTCCAGCGCGGCACACGTATTGGTGGTCGTGTTTTGTCCGTTATTGACGATGGTTTGTGTATTACCATTGGCATCTACCCAGCTATCTGAGCTGCCCATGTTGAACTCTGGATGAGCAGTCGAAGCATTGTAGGTCGCTCTTGCCCTCCAGCATGAGAGCCCCAGTCCATCAGAGCTGCCACGACTGGTTAAATGAGCAGGAGACGAAACAACCGCCGGATAAAGGCTTCCAAGATTGGACAACTCGCCACTACCAACTGTTAACCCGTCGATTCGTTTTGTGCCCGTATCCAAACACTGCCACTGCACCGCAGTAAACTGATCCGTTTGCATCAAGCATTGGTCTATGCCCGGATCACTTGATTGATGAACAATGTCTTGCTCTAAGTATTTGCCAGAGAAGGTCAATGAAGCGCTCAGTTTCGCAGGAGCCAAACACTTCTGAACTTCTCGGCTGCAAGTATCGAAATCGACTTTATTCCAGCCGGATTCACATCTGGAACGAGTGACTTCCTGAGGTTCATGCCACGAAATAATCGACCCATTAACGACCTTACACAATGAACCAACCAAGGTTCCTTTTGGACAGGTCATTTCAGGGTACTTAATGGACGGTTTCGTCTCAGTCACCGTTTCCTTATTGCCCGTCAGAGAGAGTGTCGTTTTCCAACCATTTGCCTTAGATGGCGACTCGGTGATTTTTATCTCAGTATTTTGATTATCAAACGCTCTCAGCGTCGCGTTTCCAGTTTGCATAGTGCTGCTGTGCTGTGGAACAAAGCTGAGCGTTTCAGAGCTAAAGCAACCGCGCTCAATGGACCAGCTTTGTTGATGGGTTTCAGCCGATACACGTCGCTCTAACTGACACTGAGTAAGCGTGCTGATCTTCTCGCACACCTGGTAATCCGGTACATGCTTGGTTTCAGTAAATGGCGTAATCGTCTGAGTAGGCTCACAGGCCTCAAAACTACTCGGCATAAGATTGGATACCACACACTTTGGATCGCTGGTTTGCAATCCACAGTCATAGGTATCGGTAAAACGAATGCATTCACCTTTATCATTGGTCTCGGCACATTCTGACGACATGAAGCCACAGGAAGGATTCGCTTCAAGCACTTGGCAGGCCTGATTTTCAATCCCCTTATAGCTTTCGTCATCCACACTGACTTGTACACGCCGACACAAAGGCGATATGCCAGTCACAGGGCTTGGGGCAAAGTAGGATTCACAAACTGAAACACCATTGACCACCGTACATCCGTTGGTTGAAGAAGGCTGATCCGTGCATTGAATGCTGTAGTCTGAAAACTTTGTCGGAATATCCGCTGCTTGTTCGATACAGGATTGTGGTGACCAACTATCATTCATCACCACCTTGGTTGGATCAAAGCGCACCTTGATGCGTGCATAGCCCTCACCACTACCCGTAACCGATACGCGAATTTTTACCGGCACTTCTAAACCTGGTTCTACCGCTTTTAGCTTAGCAGTTAAGTCAGTATTAGGATTGCGCTCCCAACTGGTACTAAGCTCGCAGCGACCTGCCGTTTCTGGTGGAAAGTTATTGTTCGGCCCAGACCAGACTTTCTGATCGCCAAGCCACACTTGCATGTAGTCATCCCATTTGGCGTACTCAAGAACGGCTGAGGTAATCGCATCGGGGTTCACGACTTTGAGTGTGATGGCCTGTTCAAACACTTTACAACGGCCACTCCAGTAGTTGTCGCCAATTCGCCCTATCCAAACTTCAAGACATCCCTCACCACAAGAGCGAAGGTTCATTGGTCCTGAAACATGCTCAATAATGCCTGCCGTGTAATCGTGACTAATAGTGCAGCTGTTAACCGCTGTATTGAGCCTGTCACATTGCTGGTAATTTGGGCTGCCTTCACCTTGAGACTCACAGCCGGGGAAGCTTTGGGTTAATAGGTTGGGGTCAGTTTGAACCGCATCAGTTAATGCCCAAAGCGGATCATTGACCATATCTGGCCGAGACCTGTCTTTGATTTGCTGGAGCGAGCGAAACGCCTCACCCGTAGCGCCACTTTCGGATGCCATGCTCTCTTGGCGCTGCGTCCCCAATTGATTCATGCTGGCATCAGAACCATAAACGCCCGTTAAGACATCCAATGAACCCTGATCCATACCAGGGAAAAGCTCTTGCAAGTTAATCGTCTCATTTCCACTGCCATTCGGTACCGACAATGTATTGCCATTGAGTGCGGGCATCGTCCAGTTTTGCAGCAATTGCTTACCTTCTTGTTGTCCGCTTAAGCCGGATTGGCGCTGCACATCAGCGGCCACACCATGTAAGGGCAAGCACGCCATAGTGATAGATAAAATACCCGCTAACACTCGGGTAAAAAGTGTTGGTTTCATAGTTAACCTCCCGAGTTACAGCAGTCTTGCCAGCGCCACAAAATATAGAGCGCATCTTCACCGGCACCTGGGATTGTTCGCCACTCTCCCCATTTCATGGTGCTTTCACCGATGACATGCGCACTTTCAGTTTCTGGTACAGGGAAGAACATACTCATCTTGTATTGGGATTTCGGCAGCATGGGTTCGATAACAGGTCGGCATAGCGCACTGTTCCCCATTGTTCGCCTTGCAAGACCACGCCTGTGTTGAGCCGCGATTGCACGCGCCGCTAAATGGCTGGTGTTTTCTGCTAATGAGCCGAAGGCTAAGGTGTGGCCAGATAAGGGATAGAGATGGCCCCAACTGCCAGCACACCAAAACAACTGGTCGATGGGTTTACCAAGCGTTGATGAAGCAGCGTCAGCGGTACAAGCAGATATAGCCAATGGATTGGCAACGGCAGCCGCTTCAGGCTGAGTAAAAAAGGCCAGTTCATCGTTCAGCCACGTTGGGTCCAATTCCGACAAATACATCAAGTCAAAGTCCATGTAACCATCGGCATTGCAATTGCCATCCATGAACAAATCGAGCATGACCAAAAGCGGAAAGGCGTAATAATGGTAATGGTAGAAAGCGAGATCACCGGTGTCGTATTCACCCTCGCCATGACCACCTTGCAGTCGTCTATCACCTAACGGTAAACGAATCCCTCCCAGGGAAGGCGAACAACCCGGCGTTCTGACCAGTTCAATCAGACGCGCTGGCTCCCACATGCTGGTAACAATACCTGGCCTTGGCACACCTAAGTTGTCTTCACATAAGCAAAATGACTTGTTTGATGCGCCGCTTGGGACACTGCCAGAGCCAAGTGGAAGACCTGCAACCCGGATAGGAAAAATGCATGACCAGCAAACATCCGTCAGCAACTTGCCGGACAATAACCCCGCGTCTGGGCAGGTCAATTCGGCTTTTGCAGGAATAGATGCGCCCAGGACAAGCATGACAACGAGAGTCCGTATCAGACTATACGTATTATTGAGCTTTTTCATGAACAAGCTCCTTTACTGGAATTTCTTCTATTTCAAACGCGAGCCCCTTTGCTTGAACAAACGATGGGGTGACTTGCAAATCAAAGCGCTGCTTTAGCGAGGCATTGAGAAGATAAACCGGACTGTCCAATGTCTTTTCGAGCGCATTGAGGCGATTCCAGCCTTGTGCACGGTCGAGCTGCGTAATGATAAGCGTAATGCGGCGCTGCGTCCTATCTTGCGTCTCAAGCCAGTGCGCAACTGCGTCCACTTCTTCAGCGTCCGACGCATTAAACACCACGAGCTGCTGAGTAAATGGCAAGGCTTTGAGCGGGTTAATACGCGTTCCTGCTGGGATCAATGTTCGGCCATTGGCATCCAATAGTGGCCGCTGCATGACGATGGTTGGATCAACCGTTCTTATCCGATACTGCGTGGCTTTGGCTAAGTCAGTAAATGTTTGGCGAGACCAGAAGCGCTCAATGGCTTTTTTCTTTAACGCGCCCAGGTCAAGCGACTGTAAACGCTGCATCGCCACTTGCATCAAATCCGGTTCTAAAATCGAATGAATTGGACCGCGTTGACCCAATGAACCGGTATTGCCTGTTTCAATTTGACGCTGCAACCAGTCCTTGCTGTAAACCCCTAGTGCACTTGCAGTCACCTTGTCATCTTCTATGCGGAAAATGGCAGGCACGCTAGTCACCCGCCAGTGCACAAAGGCTTTCGGATCAATTCGAACCTGAGGAACAGGATCAAGCCCCGTCATCAGCATATGCCAATCACGGATAGCCGCCCCCAAGGTCTTTCCTTCAGGAATTCCCTGAAACAACACAATAGCGCCGGTCGCACTGGCCTCTTTAAATAGCTGCTTCAGTGAGGAATCCCCCAGTGAGGACGACGCAAATATCAACCATTCATCGCTGTGTTTGAGCGACACAGGTTGTTCAATCGGTGCAAAAGGCTCAATAAATTCAGATGAGCCATGCACAGCACTTTGTAAAATGCTGCGGCTCATTTCGACGATCTTTTTGTCTTCGTCAGACAACAGAAAAGGCTCTTGTGCCCAGGACACTTGAACCCAAGACAATGGAGCAACCAACAAGAATAAGAGACATAGTCTTGTCATCATCCACCTCCTACCAAAGCGGCCAAGCGCGACCAACAATCTGCTCGCGCTTAACGGCATTCCAATAGCGGGAGTCGAAACTCGTTGCAGCCTCGCCGGAAAACCAATATTCGTTTTCTTGCAGCGTCAATGAGCGGCTAAATTGTGATTCCGCTACACCAAGACGCTGGGCTAATGCCATGCCGGTAGAGACTTCAGCACCGTTCACCAGCACATGCTCAGGCGTCACCTTGACTTCATCCCCAGGCATCCCTGTTAGGCGTTTCAGCATCCGAGTACCGTCGTTATATAACGGAGCGAGTCCTTTTGAGTGGAAGGCATACAAACCATCCTTAACGGGCTCTTTATTCCATAGGTCAATCAGATACACCTTGGTATCAGGCAGGCAGCGCTCTTGCTGGGTATCAATACCTATTCGGTAGCGCATCATGGCGTAGGTGCCTACCAAGGCCATGATTAACGCAAGAACAGTCAACCGGATGAGGTATGGCCGCCAAGGCATTCTTTTACGGAGTATCTGCATGAGACACCTCCTTTGAGCCTACTGGCACAAATACGGAATCATCAGCACCCACCACCGCTTGGGCATCCAGCACGATAAAACCGGCTTTTTTTAACTTTTCAATTTGCTGATTGGTCTGAAGCAACCTGGACTCGATGTCTTGTTCGCTGGCATTGGGGCCCAGTGACAACACCGCCTCCCCAAAATCCACGACTGCAATGGGCGTACTTAACGCCAACTGGCTGTGGATGGGTTCGAGTGTTTTCATTAAAAGCCAGCTGGTCATTAAACCGCTACCAGCAATAGACAAAGTAATAGAGGCCATAAATGGCCAAAGCGTGGTCTTATTCATCAAAGCCTCGCTCCTTCAACAACTGAGAGATGGCATCAGCAACAGAAAGGCCTTTGCGCGTTAACTGTTTAATCGCGTTTACATCTTCTGCACGGGACGAGTACAACAGCTTGTGAAACGGATCGACGATGAGGCGGCCAATCCCGGTGCCCATCTCGGTAATAAAGAAAATTTCGGAATAGACACCCGTGACGGTATGAACCGTTTTCAGGTATTCATAACCGCCTTCACCTAGTGGCAAGCGGCCTTCTTTTTTGAGCGCGTTGATGGTTTCAGCTTTTTGGCCTAGCAGGTACATATTGGCTGAGTTTTCAGCGATGGCTTTACCTGTAGGGCTATCATACAAATCGTTGACCGATTGCGTTACCGTTACAGCACTGCCACCATATTTTCGAAATCGCCGGTAACCCGTCTCAATAAACTTACCGACATCACCTTGAGTCAGCAGATCCCAAGCTTCGTCAATGAACACAATCTTGCGACGATCCCGCTCACCTAAGTACATCTCTTGTTGGATTTGGTAGATAAGCTGAAGCAACACTACTTGTTGTAGATGCTTACGCCCCTTAAGCTCTTCTAACTCCAGAACGGTGAAACGGTTTTTGAAGCGAATATTGTTGTGGCCATTAAAGAATCGGCCATATTCGCCCTGTGTCGTAAACGGATAGAGCTGCTCACCCACGTCTTGCACACGTCGGTCTTCGTGATTTTTCAAGGCCTCTGCCACATCATCAACTAACATGGCACGACCTTTTTTCTCCCACAGTTCACGGGTCTGACGCTTTAGGTTGGCCATCTGAAAATCGGTTAATGACTGCGTGGGTGCGGCCATTGCGGCCAATAACCCAACCAACACATCCGCTTCTTCGTCATAGTCCTCAACGATTTCAAACGGATTTAAGCAAATGCCGCTGTCCCGCCCGAACTGTAAGAACTCACCGTCATAGACTTCACACAGCTTTTCATAAGAGCGGCCAACATCAATCACCCAGCATTGGCCGCCTTCTGATAAGTAGGAGGAGATAATTTCGTTCACCAGGAAAGACTTACCCGACCCTGATTGCGCCGCGATGCAACAGTTGTAATTACTGCCAGAGTCATAAAGGGACACGCTCATGATCTGGCCATTGCGGGAAACAAAGTTAATCACTGGCGTGCCCGTGCCTTTCCAATCCGCAAACAAAGGCAACAGAGGGATCACATGCCGTGTCGCCATGGTCTTGAATCGAAACAAGTCGTTCATCGCCTGGCGGTCAGCACCAAATGGCAGGGCATTCAGAAAAATGGGCAAACAGAAGTACTTGTCTTCCATCAGCTCAAATCCGAGTTCTTTGAAATAGGTTCGAGCATTTGAAACAGAGCTGATGGACGCCTCTTCCGTTGGTGAAAACAGCGTTAAGGTCATATTTGCCCGAATAGGACGATCACCTTCTTGCAAGGCTTCAAAAAGAACATCAAATCCCTTTTTCTTGGCTGCAAGCACCGGCACAAACTTGAGCATCGGGCCATAGGCCTGATTGACCGCCCATTGACGCTTCGTCTCTAAACGAGATCGCATCGCCTCAGCTGAGGGAAAGTGAATGGTGACATTTAGCAAAAAGCTGCCGCGTAAACCGCGACTGCCTGTCATCATATCGCCCGCAAAACTTGCGGCATGACCAAACCAGATCCGCTCAGGCAAGCGTTTAAACGATAAGGTTTTAACTCGGTAGTCGCCCAGCATCAGACCTTGGCTATCCACCTTGATAGCTCGGTCATAATCCAACACTTGCTCCCGAAGTGGTTTATCTGCCTCACTGCGGATTGGTGATGGATTACGCCAGGAAGCATCTTTTCCCCAGTTAAGCTGAGCACTTATTGCCGCGAGCCAGTTTCGGTCAGTCATCTCAGTAACGCGAAAACCAACCGTTGCCAGCGCTTGAGAGAAAGAAGCCCGAAGCGCGGATGCTCGACTCAACTCACGCTCCGTCGGTATAGGGCTTTCCAAAGGCAATTTGCAGGTGACGATCAGTTGAAAGTTGCGTACCTGAGTCTGGGTCGATTCTTCTATCGGTTGAACCGTGCCCCCATCGAGAAAATCCGCACGTTTGCGTATCGACGCCCTGAGTAATGGATCGGATTGACGATGCCGTAAGCCCATCATGCGCTGAAGGTCGGTTTGAATATCAGGGGATGCGTATAGGCCAAATTGCAGCAAAGTGTCTTTTGGCCAGTCGTTGTTGAGAAGAACATTAACCCTGTCTGCAACAGACTCATCACCACCCGGCAATGGGTCACATAGAAAACCAAAGCCAACACTCTGGTCTTCCATGAAAAACAGTTGCTCATCGTCTGAATAGGCCAATACTGGCAATAGCTCAGAAGCGCGTTGCCCTGAATACAGAGAGGCTTTCATTAACGCCCCTCCAACCAAGCAGAAAGATCATAAGGACGGCCTCGGCTGATGCGACCATCATTGGCGACGATGAAAGGCACACCTTGAATTCCCAGAATTTGAGCGGTCACCAAGGTACGCTGCATTGGCTCTAAGTTGCAGGCATCATCCTGTTCTAGGTTACCAATCCGGCCATTCAGCAATGCATCGGTGGCCGCTTTTTTGTCACGCGCACAGCCAAGCTGGCGAACCTGACGCTCTGAATCAGGACCAAGCACTGGCACAGGGAGAATTTGGAAGGTGTATTCTTTGGTTAACGGTAAGGCTTGTTTCAAAAGCTCATGGCAATGCGGGCATCGTGGATCAACAAAGACCACCACTTTCTTTTTGCCTTCACCCAGCGTCAGTGGATTCAAATCATCCATTTTTAAGCCAAGACGACTTAAGTCCAGCGTGTTCCCCGCTTCACGAATTTCTTCAAGGCTGGTAAGCGGCTTTTTGGACCAGGCATCATAGAGCGTGCCATCAATGACGAACCGGCCGCTGTCTGACATGAAAACAATACGGCCATTGCTTTCGACCGCTTTCATACCCGTGACAGGTAAAGAAACCATGCCGTCAATTTTGCCAACGGGCGACACTTCAGACACAGGTTCAGCTTGAACCAAAGGAGACAGCGCAAGCGCCAGAATAATTGGAGATAGTTTTCGCATGAGGAGTCCTCGTTAATGTAAATCGAGGCTCCAGTCTATGCAGTTGTCCTATGTGGACTCGGTTAGATAGATTGAAGAAATCAGCATCTAGCTGAGGGTAGTTTCGCTTGAAAATCAGTGAGACAAGGTGGAAATTAGATTACAATTTAACCATTAAATCTGATGGGTATTGACACAGATTATGCACCGCTGAATTTGTGGTACTTACAGTATGATTTATTGCCGATAAAACTGGCTCATTTCATGCTAATGAGAACCAAAGATAAGAGAATCAGGACAAAAAATTGGCTACGGATAATTTACTTAACATCGACGATGTTCCCATACCTTGCGGTCTGATCCGCGATGGTATTGTTTTCAAGAACAGTTTATTTGATAGCTTCCCTAAAGAAGCTCAAAGTCATTTCGAAGAATTGGCAAGTAATTTTCTTAAAAACAGCAAAATGCTCAGTAAGAATGTCGATTTCAAGAAAACAAATCTGCAAGGAAAAATCTATTTTAAGCGAATAAAAGATTCCTCTGATAGCAATACAGTCTTATTTTGTATTCATATTTTTGATACTCCTCAAGATGCCCCAATCGATAACATTGTCTTCGACCACAGTGGTGAAGCTATGGTACTGACGGATAAAGATGACGATATTGTCAAAGTCAACAGGGCGTTCAAAACTGTTTTTGGCTATGATGAGCCTGATATTTTAATGAAAAATCCATCTTTCCTTCGCGATGGTTTAAATCAGGTAGAGCTAATCAAAAAAGCTTTTTCTGAAATCGAAAGAAGTGGTCACTGGAGTGGCGAAATTGCTGTTCGAAAAGCATCCGGTGAGATTATTCATACTTGGCAATCAACATCTTCAATTGTAAAAAATGGCAAAATACAGGGCTTTATCACTATATTTTCTGACATTACCACTCATGTCAATGAAATTGAAAAGGTGCGCTTTCTAGCTTAGAACGACTATTTAACGGCATTACCGAATAGAATGCTTTTGGAAGATAGGTTTGAGCAATTAAAACGACACTTAAATCGCAACAAATCAAATCAAGAAAGTACTTTTAATATAGTTTTTATTGATTTAAATAACTTTAAGATTATAAACGATACTCATGGTCATGCTTTTGGTGATAAATCTCTGATATCGTTCGCTAAAGCATTGCATGAATCAATAAGGGAAGAAGATACCGCCTCCAGAATTAGTGGGGATGAATTTGTTTTACTACTGGAACAACAAGATCACCCTCTTGACGTTAGTTTGTTTTTTGAACGTTTAGATAAGAATGTGGCGCGTCAACTTAAGGAAAATAATTGTCCAATCAAACTAGAGTACAGTTTTGGATTAGCAACATACCCAACTGATGGCGAATCACTAAAATCTCTCTTACACGTAGCAGACAATCGTATGTATGATATGAAAAAGCAGCCGAAACAATAAGCTCGGCTGCTTGGCTTGGTTACTTAGCGTAAAATAATTAAAGGTAATGCCGTTTGCTCAATCATCTTGAGCGTATTACTACCCAAAAATACACTCGCTAATTTAGAGTGGGAAAAAGCGCCCATCACGAGCATATCAACACCACTGTTTTCTTTGTAATTCATTAAAGCGTCAAAGATCCGCCCTTCTAACAAACTAGCTTTCACTTCAAAGCCTTTATTCGTCAACAAATCTTTGGTTCGCTTGAATTTTTCCTCAACGTTCGGCGTGCTATTTTTTACAGTAACTAGATGACAGGTCAAACCATGTAGCAGACCACCGTCAATAATACGCTGCACGGCTTTATCTGCTGTTTCTCTACCATCATAGGCAAGCATAAAGCTTTTAGGCGTTTTAAATGTCCGATTAGCAATCAGTACTGGTGTGTGAACTTGGCGAATGATCTGCTCAATATGGGAGCCTAGTGTTTTGAAATCCCCATTATGTTGCTGACCAGACTTACCAATCACAATAAGTCTTGCATCATTTTCAAGATCACAAATAGCCTCAACAATACCACTGTGACGTTGCGTTTTTTCAATATCATTGCAACCGTTGTCAATCAACAATGCCTTGGAGTGAGCCAACATTTCCTTACCTAGCGATAAAGCAACCTTGCTGCGCTGTTCATCTAAGGCGGCCATTTCATTGAGAAGTGAAGAACGAGCCCCAAGGCCAATTGCTCCACTTAAATCCTCATTTGCTGTTGAGTGACTTTTTTCAATGGCATGTAGTAACAATATAGGTTTATTCAATTGCTTAGCTGACCAACACGCCGCAGAGCAGACGTTATCTGAAAGCGCTGAGCCATCAACACAAGTTATTATCTTATTCATTTATTTTCTCCTTAGTGGCCAGCCATCAATTTTTCAACTTCTTTTGGATCATTATGGACGCCAAATTTATCAACAATAGTTTCTGTCGCTTCGCTCATCCCAACAATGTCAACTGTTGCACCTTCCCGCCTAAACTTAATAACAACTTTGTCTAATGACGACACGGCGGTAATATCCCAAAAATGCGCATGAGTTAAGTCAATGGTTACCTTATCAACCGCTTCTTTAAAATCAAAAGAATCAATAAACTGTTCAGATGAGGCAAAGAAAACCTGACCAACTACACGATAAGTGCGTGAAGCCTCATCAGTTTGCGTCGCTTTGACGACCATAAAGCGACCAATTTTGTTCGCAAAGAACAACGTTGCCAATAACACACCAACGAAGACACCAATCGCTAAGTTATGTGTTGCTACTACAACAATCACGGTCGCGATCATAACGATATTGGTTGATAGTGGATGCTTTTTTAAATCTTTAATTGATGACCATGAGAAAGTCCCGATTGAAACCATAATCATCACAGCCACAAGTGCTGCCATAGGGATCTGCTTTAACCATTCGTCTAGGAATACAACCATGACAAGTAAGAATAGACCTGCGCTAAAAGTAGATAGTCGCCCACGACCACCAGATTTTACGTTAATAATGGACTGCCCTATCATGGCACAACCAGCCATCCCCCCTAGTAAACCAGAACCAATATTGGCAATACCTTGTCCTTTACATTCGCGGTTTCGATCACTTTTAGTGTCAGTTAAATCATCAACAATCGTGGCCGTCATCATTGACTCTAACAAACCTACAACGGCAAGCCCTAAAGAGTAAGGAAGGATAATCATCAACGTGTCGAAATTTAATGGTACATCAGGCCATAGAAAAATTGGGAGTGTGTCCGGTAATTCGCCCATGTCACCCACGGTACGAATATCCAGACCAATCATCATTGCAAATGCAGTGAGAGCAACGATACATACTAAAGGTGAAGGGAGGGCTTTGCCGATAACCGGGATATATGGGAATAAATAGATGACGCCTAAGCCTGCTGCTGTCATAGCATACACATGCCATGTGACATTGGTAAGCTCAGGCAATTGAGCCATAAATATCAAAATAGCAAGCGCATTCACAAACCCTGTCACGACAGATCTGGAAACAAAACGCATCAAACTCCCTAGTTTTAGATAGCCTGCGACTATTTGAATAACACCTGTGAGTAATGTTGCGGCAAGCAGATACTCAAGGCCATGCTCTTTCACTAACGTAACCATGAGTAATGCCATTGCGCCCGTTGCAGCGGAGATCATGCCAGGACGCCCCCCTACAAATGCTATAACAACGGCAATACAGAATGAGGCATACAGACCAACTTTAGGGTCCACTCCTGCAATAATCGAAAATGCAATCGCCTCAGGTATGAGCGCTAACGCAACAACAATACCGGCTAATAGGTCTCCTCTGATATTGGAGAACCATTCAAGTTTCATTTTTTCAAGCATAGATAACCTTATTGATAAATCAGCGACAACATAGGCATGCAAAATCAGGTCGCTCTATCGACTGAATTTACTATGATAATTGTCAGATTTTGAGTTTAAATTTTATTTTCGGCACGAGGCCTACCGACGAACGGCATAGGGAGTGTCACGTTGAGAGATGTGACTTTAAGGAGGAGTGAGCGCCTAAGGTGGCGTAATACGCAAAGTGTTTACCTTTATAACGGATAGAACTAAAGGTTGTAATTTTGACATAGTTTACTTATATTCTCAAGTTACTATAACCACTCTGTTGCCAGTACATGAGTACTGAGAGACAGGACTGTAAAAGTAAAGCGGCACTTTCATCAATCACCTAATAAGTGCTAGCAAACACAAGTAAGATTACAAAGACAACACTTTCAACACCTGTAAGCGCAGACAGCGCCACAGCTAGCCAACCGGTTTAGCCGAACCCAGTTTTTCACACTCTAAGTGTTAAAATTTATCACGCCGTAAACTAACCAGAGCCTTTTAATCGCTCACCTAGAAACCAAGTCAACAAATTTGACACTTTTTTAAGTCATTCTTGTAAACTTGTACAGAGACTTAAAACGAGTTGGCCGAAATACACATTTAGTTAACGATGATACTTTGCATAATGGTTGAACAACTACTTTTGGGGCCTCTGCCAAGCAATATACATCCAAGCTACGGTCATAATCCAATCAACTACAACTACTTTTCCCTATCACAGACCCCAAAAGATAACGTGTATCTGTTGACTATACACAAAAACTGTTTAAACTGTGTATTAATTAGATATACATAGGATGACCTCATGGCTACAAAGACAGCGCCAATCAACATGCGAGTACTGCCATCGGTAAGAGACATCATCGATGCCGCAGCAAGTTTAAAAAAAGTTGATAGAACCGTATTCATTCAGCAAGCCGCGCTCAATGAAGCGCATAACGTACTGGCCGAACAGCGGGATTTTGTTCTTGAAGCAAAGGCTTTTGAAGCGTTTGATAACGAACTTCGTGCTGAGCCTCAGACTCTTGAGGGCATGAAAGATCTGTTTAAAAGGAAAGCGCCTTGGGAATAAGTGCACCAACCCTACTCACTGATGAGCACGAGATTAACGCCTTTCAATGTGGCATCGAAGAACTCGATTCTTGGTTAAGAAAACAGGCGTTAAAGAGTCAAAAACGGGGAACCGCGAGAGTGTATGTGGTCAATGACACTGACGCCCATCAAGTGGCTGGGTACTATGCCATTGCCATGGGATCAGTTTCCAGAGAGCAAGCTTTCAGTTCATTAAGAAGAAATAGCCCAGATCCCATTCCCATGGTGATTCTAGCCAGGCTTGGTGTGGATAACGCCTATCAAGGTCAAGGCATTGCGGCAGGTCTTTTAAAAGATTGCATCATTCGCTCAGTACAAGCAATGAACGCTGTCGGTGGAGCAGGCATCTTAGTCCACGCGATTGATAGCAGTGCGCAAACGTTTTACAAGAAATTTGGCTTTAAAGAATCGACGTTTGATCCTTTAGTACTCATGGCAAGGATCTGCGATATCGAAAAATCATTGTCGATAGACTGAGATGACGGTTCCCCTTTCGCAAGAGAAGCCGTCAATATTATCAGGTGCCCAGTAAAACGGCGCTGATTGCTGGAACAGTTGTGCCAATGACTTCTTGAGTGCTAGCAACAACAGGTAAGGTTGCAGACATAACACTTTCAACGACGGTTGGCGTATTGTAGAGACCCATACCGCCACCAATGCCCAAGGCAAAAGCCATCAAGCTTTGGCGAGCGATACCGCCCACAATACCCACCAGAACCATGGCTCCCGCTACGATCCGTCCCAAAGTACCTTGGGTCCAATCTTTTAGGGTATCCCACACATCAGTGAAAGCATCACCACCGGTGCCCGCAAATGAGGGCTCCGAAATCATTAACGCCATTAAACCAAGCGCACCAATGGTCATGAGGCGCTGAGTTTGAATGGTGCGAACTGCATTTGTCATTCGTTAGTTTCTCCGTAGATACTCAAGTTATCGCGCTTACCATCTGCTCCCGCTGAGGCTGAATCGCTTTGAGTCTGAAGTGGACGTAGCACTGGCGAAACCGTTCGAGGTGCTGACACCCCAATATCCCACCGGCGCGGTTCAATTTCGGTAAACACGTAGCTGGATAAATTCAGATCTCCACGGTCATCCTCCCAAGGCGCAATCCAAATCCGCATCACCCTTGAAGGAATGCGAATAGGTGCAGATTGCTGCGTCTCAGGTAATGCTGGATGGCTCAGCAGCCCTGTCTCTAAATCAGATTGTGAATACCCAGAGGGAGAACCAATTCGAGTCGCCACAGCATCAATCGTCTTGGGTGCAGCCCCATTACTGGTAAGCTCATAGACTTCACGAGCGGATAAACAGCGCACACCGTCAGGCATACCTGGGCATCCATATTCACTACTCCCAAGACCCAATGAACTACAGCCAGACAATAAGGTTGAGCCGACTGCCAATAAAAGTAATCCAGCTTTAGACCACTGTTTTGACTGGTGCTTTGGGTTGTTCTGCATTGATGTCGTCATGGTTAACTCTCCTCTGGATACACATCTTATTGTCTGAAACGGACTTCGATCGGTTAGCAACATGCAGGATTTTTTCATCTTCTTGCACCTCCCCCTTGCGAAGCGGCCAACGACAACGAGGCACCACGAGTGACTATGACTTCAATTTTCCTTGCAGCGTCTACCTCTATGACTGGGAACATATTTTCAGCCATGTCCAAATAGAACTTGGCCACTCGATCCAATGCTTTACCTGTGCCTTTAATCGCAGCGCCTTGTAATGCTTCTTGGCTCATGACTTGCTGGAACAGCTGAGTATCACCGGCATTACCTGTCTGAATCGTTGGTACAGGATTCACATCAAATGCGCCAGCCAAGCCCTGAAGGAATCCGGCCATCATCGATTTGGCCACCAGCTGGCCTTGTTTCGACACTAATCGGCCACGAATACCGGCTTTGCCATCTTCACCCACGGCATAAGAATCCAGTCGTGTTTCAATTACGCCACCATCTTCTCTCACACATGAAATGGTCTCGCCTCGCAAATAAGCACGCTCAGAGCTCAAATCACCGTAACCTGCGGCGATCAAGAAACACTCTTTGATATCCGCTCTAAATCGGTTGGGTAAAATGGCTTCCTTTTGAATCCTCAGCAATGCTGGAAAAGGTTCGCGTCTTGCGGACTCATGAGTAGGAGCATCCAAACCTGTGATCAAAGTACCTGAGATGATGCTGCCCGCCGGTAGGTACAAAGGCGGCGCTTCTTGCACAACAACCTCTGGTTCAGTAACCACTTCAGGCTCAATCATACGAATCGTGATTGGCAGCAATGGAACATCCCGAGCTCGTGTACATTGGCTATTGGCTGGCTGCTGATAGAGCGGAGCAGGCAGCGGCGCATTGGCAAAATAGTCGTCTGGGTTAGACGGCAGTGGCTTTTCGTCTTTAGGCAATTCCATGGCAGATAAAGGCACTTCAAAACGGCTATTTGTGCCTTCAACTGCTGCATCACCTCCTGCGCGAACATCATCAAGTTCCGCTCTAAGGCGGGCCAGCTCCGCATTGACCTCACTTGGTATAGAAGGTGAACCTGGGCTTAGCCGTCCTGAATCGACGTCACGACGCAAGCGCTCAACTTCACGACGTAACTGTTCATTGCGCTCACTAAGTAGTTTTACGTTCGCAGCCAAACTATCGATCCCAACATCACGAGTATTGGTATCCGTAAGAATGTGCCGGATCGTTTCCTGCCGGTTCCGACTGCTTGAGCCATCGTCAGGATTAGGTGAAAACACCATCACCATAAGGATGAGACCACCAGCAATACCAGCAACCGATAGACCCCGCTTCATGTTCGGGCTCATTTGTTCCCATTGTGCTTTCATCGTTACTTACCTCCCACAAGAAGCGAAGGTCGCTGACTTTCCACCGGTTCTTCACGATGATTGCGAACAACCACATACAACTCAGTCTTTTCACCCGGCAACAAGATATTGCGAGGCCAGTAGGCGCTTGCCACTATATCTGGTGCATGACAGGCTATTTCACTGGCTTCTATCGGCTCATCGGCAAAGCTTTCAACCAGTCCTACATAGACTGTGAAGTAATGTCCCGTCACAATTTGCCCCTGCTTAAAGCCAAACTTTAAGCCCGGCTGAAAACATTTCGGGCTTGTGTCAGTTTGGCCAGCTAAACGGATGTCATAGCCTTGTGGTAACTCATTTAGTGCAAGGCGTCTGAGTAAATCACGTAAGCTATCGACGTATGGCTGAGCCGTTTCCCAAGTGGCGGCTTTTCGGTTCACGACGCCCTTAATAGGCCACTGCTGACCATCAATAGCTAAGGTGATTTCACGCGGTGGAATACGACGAGGTACTAAGGTGACAGATAACGCGGGCGCTTCCTGACCAGGCGGAGTGATGTAAAGTGAAACCGGTGATTCTTTGTCCGTGGCCACATATACAACATTCCCCTTGATTTGCGTCTGAGCATCACTGGTTGTTCTCACCTGAGGCGATTCAAACGGCGTCACAATTCGATTCAGATGGCCAAGTGCTACAGGGATCAGTTCATTAATCCCCGGCGTCATCAGCAGCGTTGTTGGCACATCCGTTGAAGCCGTATTGGTTTGAGTCGGTGGATTTGCAGTAGCAGACTGCTTCATTACACTGGCTGGCACAATCGGCAATTCCACGTCTGCATACGACGCTTGAGATAATAGGACGCCACTTAAGCTCATTACGATTAAGCTTGGTGTTATCCATCGACTAATTTTGGTTCGCATCATTCACCCTCCGGTTTTGCTCTTGAGTCAACTTTTCACGAACGCGCTTCGTTCTAGCTTGCCCCTCATACGTATCCATCCAACTGAGCTTTGGACGGTATTGCTCAATATCGATGTCAAACTCATAGGTGCGAGTTTGGCGCTGTTCATCTCCAGATGGCCCAGAAACCAAGGAATAACCGGTCACAAAGACATGGCCGGTTTCATACTCATACTCCACTTGTCTGGGTTGGAATTTGAGCGTGACTCGGTCTTCACGGATCTGTCTTGCCTGAATCTCCAGTGCATCGACCACTTGCTGGTACACCGCTGGAGAAAGTAGCGGCTCAATGGCAACCCGGATGAAAGACACATTACCCGGCGTCACGTTGCCCATAAGCTCAGCCAGGTAGAGTCCCCAGGATTCAAGGTAAGGTTGAGTGGCTTGGTTTCGTGACACTTCAGCCGTTTCAGACAAGGTTGGTGGTTGAATAGCTACCACGGTATTGCGAGAAAATGCCGCTATCGCAAGCAGCAAGTTAGATAGCACCAGCACCGCAATCAGGAACCGCTGCCATCGGTTCTCTAATTGCGTGCCTTGCCATGATTTTAAAAACACGTCGAACTTCACGGCAGATAGCTCCTGATAAATGGGTTAGGGATCGTCTTGGCTTTGGTTGGCAACAGCCCAGCCCAGTAGATGGCGTGAAGAATAAAACCATCTGGGCGACCATCACGAAAACGCCGATAGAGCTTGGTTGTCACCAACCCCAACAGGCATAAAACCAAGGCATTACCGGTAAAAATGCCGATCACTAGCCCCAACAGAATGGGAGCCATTTCATCGGCACTCCAAAGCAGGAAGTGCGGCGGGTCATCGATATAGGACGGAATACTCACAGGTTCCATAGTCACTCCTCGTTGTTTGTATTGAGAAGTGAAGGATGCCTTGAGATTGACAGGTTCAGTGGTCAGCTAGATGCCGAATTCTTGAAGGTTTTGAGGTGGCTTAGTGATTCTGTACTTACAATCAGATTGATATCGCAACCTTAAGGGTTACAATTAGTGCACGATAATTGGCTCTCAATCTTCGTGTTTTTAACACAAGTGCGCGAGCTTATAACGAGTACTCCTCCCCCCGGCTTCACTTTTTACCAAGCAACCAAGCTCGACCAAAGCCGCTAAATGACGAGAAGCGGTTGGCTTACTCACTTTCGCCACTTTATGATATTGCGACGTATTAATGCCTTGGTCAAAATCTCCATCAAGCATTCGATTGAGCACTTTTACTTGTTCCGAGGACAGTCGCGTTTGATCGACATTTCGCCAGAAGTTTGTTTTAAAAACCGTTTGGTCGATTTCTTCAAGCACATTGGTGAATGTTTCACCTAAGGTGTTTAAAAACCACATAAGCCAAGCGGTAATATCAAGTTCACCTTTCTGGGATTGCTCTAATATTTCGTAGTAGCTTTTACGGTTGGCTAAAATCGCCACTGACATTGCATAGAAACGGACAGATTGACGCTCAGCCTGGGCCAGCGCCAAATCAGTGAGTAAGCGGGTGATCCTGCCATTGCCGTCATCCAAAGGGTGGAGCGTCACGAACCAAAAGTGCGTTATCGCAGCCCTAAGCAAAGGGTCTAAAGCGGGGTCCTCACGAGAGTCATTAAACCAGCGGATAAACACGTCTAGTTCTGACTCAAGCACATCTCGGCTCGGTGCTTCAAAATGCACCTTGGGTTTATCTATTCTTCCCGACACAACCTGCATTGGCTCGTCCCCGCGCAACTGCCCTCCTATAACAGGATTGAACAAGGTGTAACCCTCAGGAAACAGTCGTTTATGCCACTGCAATATTCTTTCAAGTGAGAGCAGCGAGTCTAAATTCTCCACCGCATCTAACATTATTTCTGCTAAGCCATCAGTGCGTTCAGTAGTTGGAAATGGTTTTTCTTCAGAAAGACCAAGCTTATTGGCCAAGGACGAGCGAACAGAAAAAGCATTGAGCTTCTCACCTTCAATGGCACTCGAATGAATAATGTTCGCCAATAGCGTGTCTAACATACTTTGCCTTTGGTCTTTAGGTTGGCTCGACATCTTGCCCAACAACATTCCTTGGTGAAAGCGAATGTCGCGTAACTTGGGTTCAATGACTTTTTCATCCCAGATAAAGTTCGGCCAGTCAGCTTGTTGCCAGATCCACATCTTGTCGCCTTTTTGATTTAAACAACAGTCTATTCAAATCATAGCATGATTCGAATCAAACCCACAATCGAATCAAATGATGATAGGAATAAGCCAGATATTCATATCATCCTGTCTTGGTGGCCATTAACCGAGGCCTCAAATCTTCTTCTGCAAGTGACTTAACGCCAACCCCGCCATCAATGCCAAGCCGATGATCAGCGACGGTAACACCACCGGTGGAATAGCCAGCGGGGCGAACAATCCCATAAACAGCAAAATAACGCCTGAGCCCAGGATAATCATGCTGTAGCGGTGAATGATAGGGCTCGAAAAATCAAAGGTTGTCTTCTTAATCTTCCAGGTCATCAATCCGTCCCACAGCGCCGGTAACATGAGAATAAGCGCAAAGGGCAACCAGACCATCAGCAAAGCAAATCGAGTGAACACTTGGTACAACACATCAAAAAATGCCTGAATACGGTCTTCTACCCAGACAAACCAAAAGCCTCCCATGTTCTCCATCCCTTTAGAGCGCAGTCGCTGCTCTTCAGTGGGGATTAGAAAATCACGCACAGATTGCTCCATCTGCGTATCCACAACCCATGATTGATACCAGCGATGGCTAGTTTGACCAATCCAATAGCTTGTTTGTGCGCCCAATTGGTTTTGGATCATCAGCTTCTCTTTACTGATGACCCGGCCAGTCCAATCACCGGGCACTAACACGCCAATAGCAATAATCTCCAGCATCAGTGCCAGACACAGTAGCCAAACCGACTTATGCTTGCTCATGCCAAACATCCTCTTCAACTCGCGCCAGCATGGCTGCAACGGTTGGCGTCATAATCCGGGCTTTAATCACTTGTTGAAGCCGCTTTGTCGTCGTATGACCGCTGACATAACGCACATCGATGCGTCCTTCAGCCAAATACGCCATCCGATTTGGACGATTACGAATCCAGGAGTAGAAATACACACCATCTACGGCAGCCCACTCGAAATGGTCAGGATCACGCAGGCGAATCCCCGTTAAAGCACTGGCGGCAGTCCAGGTAAGTGCCTCAATGAAATGCCACAGTCGTACACTGTCATCATCACAACTGACTTCTTCATAACTACCCAAGCCATTGCACAGACACAAATCAAAGATGGAATGGCCATCTAAAGTGAGCGCATCCGTTAAATAGTCCGCCAAACAGTGCACTGAAGCCAAAGCATGAGGCCAGTCGGTTTCAAGCAGTCTTAAGGCTTCCTTGAATTGAGGGTTATGTTGCTGCCACTGAGCGAGCATTTCTTTACTGGTAAGTGTTGTCATTTTCAGACAGACAGAATGATGCATACAGACTCCTTATGCTGCCTGTGTAGAGCTGGTTAAAATAGGAATGCGGCCTTTGATCACGCGGCCACCTGAAAGCTTGGCGATGTACTCCAGGTTGGGAAGCTGGCCTAATAACTGCGGTGGAAACATATCGCCTTCTTCCTCCATCAAGCGTTCGCCATGATTGCCGGTAAACAACGCGGGGCTGTCCGAGTTGGACGACATACCTTGAGTTTGCATGATGTACTGCAACCGAGTCTTAGGCAGATTGTCAGTAATATACTGCTGCGTTTCGGCGTCCATCACCCGAAGGGCTATCAAGTTGTTGATGTTACCTAACACCTGGCGAGCCTTAGCTTCACTGCCTGTTCGAGCTGCAAAGTCAGCAAAGGTCTGAGTAGCAATCACACAACGCATTTTTGCGCCACGACCTTTGTTGAGCAGTTGAATGAAGGGATCGTTGACGACTTCAGCAGCCTCATCGATGAAAATATTTACGGGACGATTTTCAACACCATAGTTATAGCGGTCACCGGCCACGGCGGTGAGATCGGATAAAAGCAACGAACCAATGGCGCTGCCAACCATGGCGTCGGTCAATGAATCCAACCCGATATAGGCCACTTGGGCATTGTTGATAATACGGCCAGAATCCGTAATTAGCCGGCTGTCATCCACATCGTTTGCAAGCGGTGATAGCAATGGACCTAGTTCACTTGATGTGAGCATATTGAGCACCGGCATCAATGAGGCCACCATCTTGGAATAGTGGGTTCTGTCATGTTCAAACATGCTCAAAAGGCCCTCTAAATCAGTATTGGCGGCAACGGGCTGAATGCGTTCGTAGTAAAATAGCAGCATCGCCATAGCTTGTTTAGCCAAGGTATTGGCCTTTTCGGTAAAGCGCTTAATCTCCACACTAAAGTTCGGATACACCTGCTCCCCCCAGGCCGTAACGGCTTTTACTACCAAGCCTTCTGGGCCACCTTCCAAGAATCGCCTCAACGTTTTCAGATCAGGACGTTGTGACGTAAGCAACAAACCTTGCACTATGTTATTCAGTGCCATTTGGCCAAAGGCTTTAAATGGATCAGCACCGGTTTCAGAGGGGATTAATGCCGCAATTCGGCTGGCAATTTCAGTACCCCGGTTAAAGTTCCTCAGGGGATTTAGACGTACTGAATGCTCTGGAAAACCCGGATGAAAATACACAAAGCGCTCAGGACTACCGGCGGCAATACAGGCTCGCTGTGCATTATCCTTAAGTTCCTTGTCTCCCTTAGGGTCAATAATAATCACGGCTTCATTACGCAAAATGGCCTGAGTGATCATCGCATCAAAGCATCGGGTTTTCCCGGCACCGGTCGTGCCGACAATTAAGGTGTGCCCCTCAGTGTGACCAACTGGCTGGTACACATCTTCTTCTTTGGGCTCAACACCATGAATCCAGGTCGAACCCATTTGTTTGCCGTGACCTTGGTTAAGCAAGGTTTGCTTATCCCGCTTTAATATTTCATAAGCGCGTTGCGCATGACGTTGGTCCCACTCAAAGCCATAGCCTAACCACAATTCATCAGGATGTTTTGCCATTACCTTTTGTAAATGCGACAGCTCCATAAAAGCCAAAGGTTTGCCTTTTAGCCCCTTCTGCAACTTATAAAGACGGTAAGCCTCAGGCAGGCGATACAACGCCATGCCCGAGGAAATCCCTGTCATCCACCAAAATGGCTCAGGTGGTAACTCAGTAAGTATTTCTGCTGCAATTGCCCCAGTTGCCCCAACTAGCCAACCTGCTGCTGCCATGGCTTCATAGTTCGTGCGCCAGGGCATCTCGTATGCGTTTTCTTTCATTCATGCTCCCCAAAATAACCGTTTGCAATCGCTTAATTTCAAAAGGATTAACGTTTAGCGTGAGCGGTAAACAGAACCGTTTCCCCCTCATCAAACTGGCATTGGTCACTGGCCGAGATCCCCCGAAGCAATTGCCCGGCTGGAATACCATGCTCATTGGCGACTTGGCGTAAGGTTTGAATCGTGACGCGAATACCATCGGCACTATGATCCACGTCTGGGTAATCGCCATCGGTCAGTAAGATGGGCAAATCTTTCACAAAACTAACCATCTGTTGCCGCTGCACGTGTTTGGGGTCTGTACTTGAGTTCGCATTGGCCACAATCGGCTTTTGCTTACGCTCCGCTCTTGTGGCAGGTTCTTTTGCTTGGGCATTGGTTGTCTTAGTTCGACTCGGTCGCGGTGAAGCCTCTTCGTTCTGAATTGCTGTCACTGATTCTGCGTCTTGTTTGGGAAGGTCAATCAGTGCAGTAAGCCCTTTAGAAATAGATACTTTCAGCAGCAACCCTTGCTCCTGAACGCCATCATTCGTAGTAATAGTTCTGGCCTTACGTGTCGGGTTTGCGGGATCTAATTCAAGCCAATCTAATCGACTGAGTTCAGCAAGCAGTTTTCGGGGAGCACACCAATGTCTTACGGCATCGGGATAGCGGATCAGTATCTGTTCATCAACCATAACCAACGCACCGCGAATTCAACTCCGAAGTGCACCACTCGCTAAATTAGGCTGCCTTGCGTAATTCATTGAATACCGCAATAGGTTGCCTGAAGCCGAGGCACTTTCTCGGTCTGGCATTTAATGCCCGTTCAATCTCACTAATTTGCTTATCTGTTACCGTCCGCAAATCGGTGCCTTTCCGTATGTATTGCCGCAGCAAACCGTTGAAGTTTTCATTCAGTCCGCGTTCCCAGGACGAATAAGGGTTAGCGAAGTAGACATCCGTTTTAAGCTTTTCTGCGACCTGTTCGTGGTCACAGAACTCGCTGCCGTTGTCCGCAGTGATAGTTCGAACATAACCTCGATATTTCCACAGCATACCAACCATGGCCCGGGCCACATCGGCTGCGCTTTTCGCTGGCACTTTGCGTATCAGGTACAGCTTACTTTTTCGCTCAACCAGGCTAACAATCGCGCCCGTACCTTGCTTGCCCAGAACCGTGTCAGCTTCCCAGTCTCCGAACCGCTTTTTCTTGTTCACGATAGCGGGACGATGCTCTATGCCTACGCGATTCGGGATAATCACACGCTTCGCACGGTTACCTTTACGGTATCTTCGGTGACTCTGGCGTAGCTGTTTGTACAACTTGCCGCCGCATAATTTATCACGCTGGACATAGCCATAAATCCACTCGTGACTGACGTTATATCCGATGATTTTACCGACACCGGCTATTTGTTCCGGACTCCACTTCTCATTGAGACCGAACTCAACAAAGGTGATGGTCAGTCCAGATATTCTAGACTTCGCGGACTGACAACGGCGTTTTAGTGCCTTCGCCTGAGCGACTTCCGGCAAGTAATGGTTATCCCGAATTCGATTGCGATTTACTTCCCGGCTGATTGTGCTGTGACTGACTTTCAGACGTTTTCCTATCTCCCGATAACTGAAACCCTCGCGTAAATAGGCCTCAATCTGGTATCGTTGTCCCTCGATCAACTGCTTGTAATTCATGGTAACTACTCATGTTTGTTTGGCGACTACAGAGTATCACCAACAGGCAGTTGATCTCTCCTCACCGTTTAACCATGAGTGGTGCACTTATTATCTGAATTCGGGACTACTAGCCTCTGGGAGCCATGCCAAAGATTCAGGCAGATTCAATGCTTCTGCATCGTGCTGGTTTACGTTATTTGAGATAGCGCCATCATATGAATTGTTAGGCTTTTCACATCCATCACCCGGAACGTTTTCAGTTGCCTGAAGGTGATTAACATCACTGGCATGACGAAGTTCATCATCTTGTTCGTACGGTTTTGACGATGGGGACTCAGCCGAATTACTGAGTTCGATTGATGATGACGCTTCAGGCAAGTCTGAATGCTCACTGGAGCGACTCTGTGGCTCTTCTTGTGTTTTCTGTGTTGCTTCCCACTCAGATTTGTTAAACAGTGTCACACCACATGGTACATTCGAGCTGAACAATAAATCGGCCTCAGATATATGCAGCATGGGTAGCCAGATTGGCTTGCCGTCTTTGAGCAGCACTTCAGGGGCAAGGCTTTCGTATCGCTCATTTGAGGCGGATTTAGTGGCCAATCCTCGCTCAATGAGGATGTCCGCAAGGGTATCGGGATCTCTTGGGATGCCAGGTATCTTGTCTTTGGCCAATAGATCAATGATGTCCTTAGCCGCACTTTTCCAGACCAGGTAAAGATTGGTTGATTGATTCAATTTTCGCACCCAAACTCTGGCATCTCGCTGATTGACCAACCACTGGGAACTGGCAAGCAATCGCCTCATGGCATCAAGTAGATAGCGTTCGACTGGGACACCAAGGGCATTGTCGTCAACGGAAATGCGTTGAGCTTTCAGGTCTCGCTGGACACTGGTTTGGTCAGCTTCAATGACCAGTTTAGACAGGACATGCTCGGGATCGGTATTGCCAATTGCTTCCAGCATGGCTTGCAAAATTTCAGGGCCCGGCTGGGTTAACCAGGCGAGCAACTCAGGTGTCATCACCCGGTTTAATACCAAAATTGAAAATTGCTCGTGCCGCTTGCACCGTCCATCGCGCCAGCGAATGAAGTAGCGTTCAATGCTATTATTAGTGGTCCACTGGGATAAGGTTTCTAAAAAAGGGTTCCACTGATAGCGTCCATCTTCGTCTGTAATAGACAAGTCTGAAACAGGCTTACCAATATCATGGAACAAACCGCCAAGAGCCGCCGCAACACGCCACCTTGGCTCTAGCTCTTTTTTCTCAACTGGAGTGCCACTGGCAACAAAGATGATCCTTTCAGCTGCTTGTGCCGCCCAGAAAGCAACTTCCAATGAATGACGTAATAAACCGCCAGCACCACTGTGATGATGATGCTCAGAAGCTGGCAACAAATGAACATAAGCAGCAAGATGGTCAATGCAGGGCTGAATCAGACGTTGAAAATCACGCTGGTTAAAGCCAAGTACCTGGCGCAGTTTGGCAATTAGCTCGTCTTGTGTGGACTGCAAATCTTCAGGTGATGCAGCTGGCAACCCCTTCAGGAATGGCGGGTAGCGTGGGATTTCTGCATCGAGTTGAGATGACAGCTCTGGTAGTGCTTTGGTTTGAAAAAATAGGTTTTTGAACATGATGAACCTCCGACACGATAGTGTGAAGGTTCTTTAGCAACTGAAGATGTTAGATAGCCGAAAGAAATATGCATTTATCTGTAGTTGTTTTAGCTCTAGTGAGAGAATCGACAGTTACATTACAGCGTAGGGTAAGACAGCTTTTCATTATAGGACTGGGCATCATCTTCCCAAACTAGCCGAACAACATGCTTTCGTTTCGTTTGCATATGAACAGCGGCTATTAGCTCAACGGCTTGATACTTTTCGAGGCTTTCCATCGGAAATTTGTCAGTCACTTCTGATTCAATAACTAAATCGTTACCTTCGGGGAACTCAATTCTGACGTTTCTTGCAGTAGCAGCACCTTTATTCCAAACCTTAAGCCGATACTTACTGCTGCCAAGTTTTATAATTGATGCACCAAGGTCAGCTTGCTTTCCTTTCAGAGCATCTTCATTTTCTTTTTCCAAGAGAATGGTGTTTAGCTTTTCCTGGCTTTCGACAAGTGACTTCTGCCTTTTATTAAAGCTAACCGTCTGCCATGTTGCGTAGCCAGATAAAAGGAAAGCTAATCCAGCTATCACATCACCTGCATCAATAGTTACCGGCATTACCTGATCCTTATATTCTTGCTACCAGAAAAAGCCTTTTTCAAAGATTTACGTAGTTCGTCTTGAACGTCTTTTAAAACTTCTTCCTTGATTTCAGAAAGGTGCTCATCAATATTTTCGCTATTCTCTTGAATAAGCTCATCTTTATTGAACTCTCGGCCACAAGATGCACAAGTCATTACTTGTATTGTTTCATCGCAACCATCTTCGTACGAAAAGTCTGAACAGCCACAAGTCGGGCAAAGCAAGCTTATACTTCTATTGTATTTTTCAGGATTCATTCTAACTTCCCGTTATGTTAGTGGCCGTATTTAATCGCATATATTCAAGAACTTGAAAATTCATTTTGGAGTTCTCTTGGTGCTTATTAACAGTTAAAGGCCTAAAAACCAGCTAGGATCAACTGTTACTTTTTCAACCAACTCTGTTTTAACGCCTAAACTAAGTTCCTTAAGTTTATCGGCTAACTGATCACCATCGACCAAGTCAATCGGAGCAACGCCATCACGGTTGGCTTCTTCAATGGCAGCTTTTGTAAAGCTACCTGTAGTGATAAACATCCCACGATCAGCTCTACCAACGGTTGCGCCCCTAAAATCACGGATCTCGGGAGCCCCAACGGAACCTTTGTACTTTTTACACTGAAAAGCGATATGAAAGCTCATCAAACCGTTGATTCGGGCAATTCCTTTGCCATCGATACCACCATCACCCGTGCGGCCAGTCACTTCAACATGGATAAAACCTGATTCTCTCAATAATCTCTGTGTTAGTCGCTCAAACGCATCCGGGCTCATTTCTTCAATTAGCACATGATGCAGTTTTTCACGCCAAAGCATAGCCTCTTCTGGGGAGTCATCGGACGACAGTTCTGGAGTAGATGTCGTAGCATTAGTCTGTTCAGGCTTGCGGTCCAGAGCTCTAACAAAGTTGACAATTTCTCTGCTATCAATTTCCGGTTCCTGTCTAGCTTTATCTGTAAGTGCCCACACGCCACGAGATGAGTTTTCAAGGTATCCAGCTTTCTTCAGATAGGTTCTAGCCCAAGCTAATCGATATCCAACCTCTGTTTGGCTACTTTTTTCGGGGTTGTGCAGAACAGCCAAAGTACCCTCATCAAACTTCTCAAGCTCGACAACTTCTTCGTATATCTCGTCGATACTGCCTGAGCCGCCAAGGTTAACTAATGCCTTTATTAGCGGGAGCATAAGTTGATCAAATGTGACCATTATTTTCCTCCTGGAAACTTTTTCGTAAAAACAGCGACCACTCTCTCACTGAGATAGCAGAATCAACCAAGTTAACAGTGCAAAGAGAATGAGATTGGCTACTCATGACTCTTCCATTACTCCATCAAGCATATCTACTACATCATTCAAGAGATCATCTGCTTGAGCAAAAATAAACTGCTTTAAAAACTGATCGATGCGAATATTGAGCTTAAAGGGCGGAATGCTTAGGCCATCTAATTTTTCAAAATAAACTTTGGCTTTTGCCTTATCAACAGTGTCTTTAAGCGCGTCAAAGCGACCGAAATTATTAAGGTTTTTCTCATTGACACTATCGTTTAATAAGCTAATAAGCTGGCTTTTATCTAAACCTAACGCATTAACAATGGCATTAATCTGGGCATTTTCAGCATTGTCTTTGTAGGTGTTGATGTAATCTCTGAAAGTATGGCCTTCTATTAACTTTGCATCGCCACGCTGTAAATCATGTAAGAAAAGCTTGGCGTATTTTTGTTCAGCTTGCGTCAGTGAAGAAAATGACTTGTGCAGTTCGTTAAGCGTAAGTTCAATGCTGGCTTGATCATTATGCTGATTTAGCTCTTTTAAATATTTATCGAAGCGACTATTCATATAGTCGGCATCAATCTTTCCTGTGTCGATTTCCGTCAAATAGCCACTAATATCAAAAGGCACATCTCCGCCACCCGCACCACCACCATCACCTTTTGATGCGAGCTCTTTATAACGCAGCGCAAGGCTCAGGTAGGTTTGTTCATTAATGGCGAGAGTAACCTCATGTTCAGTGCCATTTTCGCCTGTTGAAGCGTCCGTCGTGAATGTATAAACCGACTGCTCCCAATGTAAACCTTGTACCTTCGCGGCTTCTAGATGCTGGTTAAATACTTTAAATAGTTCAGCAAACTTTGCGCACGCCTCAACATCTTCTGGCAGCTTTTCAAAATTCGCCACACCGGCACTAATGAACAACTCGGTAATATCACCGAATAGTTCATTCATTGCTTCTAAGTTACTTTCTAGCCTATCAACAAATAACCCAATGGGTCTGTCGCCAGAGTATAGTTTTACCGCATCGTTAATATGTTGCTCCATCGTATGCGGGTAGCGATAGTATCGGATAACACCATGAGGCTTATCGGGGCCAAACAATCGATTGGTGCGAGAGAAGGCTTGGATGATGTTTTGGTATTTAATTACCTTATCTAAATACAATACATTCAGCCACTTGGAGTCAAAACCGGTGAGCATTTGGTCTACAACAATCAATAAATCCAACTGTTTTGTAGGATCGGTATGAATACGCTCATAAGGTTTTTTGTGAGCAAGGCGTGCGGCTAGATCTTTCTTAAATGCTGCATGGCGGGCAAAATCAAAATCGTGGCCATAACGCGCATTATAGTCACGCATAATCTCATCCAAGCCATCACCTTTAAACGTTGGCCCACGGTCGCCACTGCCGTCATTATCAATGTTAGGATCAAACAGTGCTGATACTTTTAAATCAGGCTTAGCAGCCTTTAACAGACGGTAATAATCAATGGCTTCAGCAATACTGTTAGTCGCCAAAATCGCATGAAACTTATTGCCTTGGCTGAGCACATCCCATTTGTGCAGAATATCTTCTACCACTTTGGCTTGGTGTTCGTCACTTAAATACTGACTTTTAGGTACGTAATCTTCAATGCCTTTGTGGTATTTACCTTTGGCGTCTTTGTAGCCAGCCATAGGCACTTCATTGATAAAATAATTAAATTTTTTCTTTTTGGCAGGATTATCCATAGCCTCCGCTACAGATCCCGCCTTGGCTTGTTCAAGGGCGACGGCTTGTTTTAAATCACTATCTCTAAACGTAGGCACTTTATAGGGATCAAAGCCGAGTACGTTACCATCGCGAATACCATCGGCTATGCTGTAGCGGTGCAGCTCGTTGCCGAATACGGTACTGGTGGTATTACCGTTTTTTTCATTTTCTTCTTGGATCGGAGTGCCAGTAAAACCAAAAAACAAGGCGCGGGGAAAGGTGCGTTTAATAACAATCAGCATATCGCCAAAGGTAGAACGGTGCGCTTCATCAATAATAAATACCAATCGTTTAGCGCGGATTTTTTCTATATCTGCGCTATTTGTTGCTATGAGCGTTGCTGTGCCTTCATCCTGCTCTGTATCGCTAGAGACGTCTTCAAAAATATTACTCATTTTTTGAATAGAGCTAACAATTAGGGTATCGGCTGGGGACGTGCTTTTTAGCTTAGTTACCAATACATGGGTATTTTCGGTCGCTTGTACATCTTCACCATCGCCCGCGAAATTACGGTATTCCGCCAGCGACTGAGTACCTAGTTCAATTCGGTCCATCAAAAAAATGACTTTATCGGCATCTTTTGATTGAGCAATCAGCTGTGCCGATTTAAAGCTGGTCATGGTTTTGCCAGAACCTGTGGTATGCCACACATAGCCGCCCAAGCGGTCTGGGTTATTAGCCGCGCTACCCAGTTGTTGCCAATTGGTTTTAGCCACCTTATCCGATATCGCATTGGCGGCATAATACTGATAACTACGCATCACCTTCAGCACGCCGTCGGTATCATCGGCCACGGTATAAAAACCAATCAACTGGTGCGCCATCGGGATCGATAACAGTGTCGAGGCAATGTCTTTCCAATGGTTCATGGGCTCGTTATTAAAATCGGCCCAATTGAATTGGTAATCTGGGTTAAATTTGCCATCTAGCCCTGGGTTAGCAAAGTATTTGGCCTCATTAGGCTCCATAGCGACAAACACTTGGATCAGTGAAAATAAGCCGCTAAAAATACCTTCTTTGGAATACTTCTCAATTTGGTTAACCGCTTGGCTTACTGGCACGCCACTGCGTTTAAGCTCCACATGAATAACCGGCATGCCGTTAATCAGTAACAGTACATCACCACGTCTGTCATTGCGAAGTGGGCTGCCGCGTTCAAATTTCGGCTGCTGGACGATTTGGTAACGGCTTTGGCCTGCCGCAATTTCTTGGCGATCATAGATTTTTAGGCTGACTTCTTTGCCAAGATGCAAGGCATCGGCGGGGTTATCGCGCTTAATGGCCACGGTTTTGCCGTTGATTAAGCCATTCAGCTTAAGCGGTGTTTTCAGCTCTTTAATCTGCTCAATAATCTGCTGCATTTCCGTTGCCGTCAGCGGCACATCATTTAAGCGGTCTTGCTGGCGATTGTTCTCAAATAAAATGTTCGCCCAGTTTTGCAGTAAATCCGCTTCGGTCTTGTTTTTAAGTATCTCGCTTTCCCAACCCTTATGGGTAAGCACCTCGATAAAGGCCTGCTCAAATTGGGCTTCAGTTTTAAAGGTGGTCATGGTTGTGCTCCCTGCTAAACAAACATTTTGCTCAAGCAGGCCTGCTTGATGTTATTAAGTTTGGTGATTTGTTGTTGGTGTTGATTGATCAGCGCATCAAGTTTTTGGAAGTAGCTGCCAATGGCGGTTTGCTCTTCTTCCGAATCAGGGTAGCTTATAGACTTTCCTAACAACTCATCCTTTGTGATTCCTTTTATCGAGGTTCCTTGAACTTGTTCTTTTTCAATTTGCAATTGTTTCCATATAACGTAAACGGCGTATTGTGAATTAATTTTTAAATCGCTTAGTGATAAAAAGTCTTGGCTTGTTGCATACTCGCCTTGCATCAAAGAAAGTTTACCTACGCCAACTCGCGTAACAATTGCTATGGAATTGCCAGAGATCAACTTAGTCGCAGACTTGTTTACAGCCGATTTTGTAATGTATTTCTTTGCAGTAACGGAGCTAACAATCCCATCTTTTAGGTCAGAGGATTGAATCCAAGGAATTTCACCTTGCCAGAAATCTTTATCGTTAGTCGATGGAGTACCACCACCAAAGGTTGCGCCACAAATTTCGCCAATTGAGCTTTCCTCCCACTCCCCACTAAATCCTTTAAAACGGATTTCTGGGATGGTTTCGCCTTGTTTGGGGAACATCTTTTCCAGCATAGCTTTTTTAAGGCTGCTGAGCTTGTCATGCTTTTGTTGGTGTTGGTTGATTAAGTTGTCGAGCTTTTGGAAATAGTTGCCGATTTGAGTTTGTTCTGGTTCGCAGGGTGTAAATACTACCTGATTCTTAACAATATCAGAGTTTAGATTTACCTGACTGCCCGGCTGGCCATATTGTTGCCATTCTAGTTCAAATGATTTAAGCCATTGATACATGAATTCAAGCTCAAATCGTGGTTTTTTGAAAATCAAAAAACCATCGTGAACCCCTGTTTCAACGTAATTAATAACTGGCTTGCCAACACTTGCAGCGATACTTAAAAGCAAGTTCTGATCAAATAAAACACGAGTTTTTTCTTGGCCAAGCTTTGAAATCCTCTGTTCTAAATAATGAATCCTGCCATCTTGCTCGGTCACATCCCTGATTCGTAACCAGCCAACATTTGAGCTTTTATCAAACCATTTAGGGTCTTCAATTGGTCGAGGACTTGCTCCACGCACAATCTCTGCTAATCCACCTAGATTATTTTCATCCCACTCCCCACTAAACCCCTTAAACCGAATCTCAGGCATATTTTTTTCAACACTCATCTTATGCGCCCTTCAATAAGTTAGTGAGCTCACTCAAGCCTTGCATATCAAACTCATTACCGGTGAGAACACTCATCATTTCGGCCAGCTCGATCTCGGTAGTTTTTATCTCATTCGCTACTTGCGAATAGGTCACCGCATATTTTTCGGCAAGGGCTTGTACTTGGCTGGTCAACTGTGAAATCACGGCATTTGGCATGGCGGCGAGTTCAAGACTTAATGGCGCTATCCATTTTAAGTGCAGCAATTCGTTCACTTGCTGGTCGGTTAAGCCTTCGATGGTGGTTTTCGTTTTTAAGTGCAGGGCGATTTGGGCTTCTTTGACCGCTTTTTTCAGGGCTTTTTCTTCATCAATGAGTTTATTGGCCGCAATTATCTTGGCTTCGTAGCTTTCCTTTTCAAATTTAACTTTGCTGTCTTTCTGTTCTTTCAAGAAGGCTTTGGCCGCCTTGGCCACTTCGGCATTGGCAAAGCCGTCTTTGCTTTCTTTTACTGTGTCTTGCTCTTTGTCTTCTTCGCTTAGTGATTCGAGTATTTCCTCAAGTAGGCTTCCGATTTCGACAAGGCGGTTTTCTTGTTTTGCCAGTGCCGCTAGGTCATCGCTCAAGTAGGTTTGTTGTACTAAATCAAAGGGCAGAATGTGGCCTTTGTAGCCATCTTGTACTTCGGTGTCTTTGCCCTTAACTTTTTTAATCACAATGTTTGGGTCAACTTGTTTGGTGGCGGCGAAGCCTTCGGTTTGCATCACTTCCAAGTCGGTACTGATAACTTGCCATTGGTTGTTCAAATATTGATAGGCCTGGTATTTGTCGATAAGGGCAATGGGTGCTAAGCGATTAAATAATTCGTTGCTTAATTCAGACTCTTGCTGGTTACGGTTAACATCTTGCCAGCCTTGAATAAGCGTATTGTTTAAATAATCATCAAAACCAGCAAAAGCTTGGTTATAAGCACTGATAAACTCGATGACTTGTGAGTGCTGGCTAATGGTGGCGTTCACCGCGTTTTTTTCTATCGCTAATTCACTGTAAGCGGCAGACTTGGCCACAAACAGCGCATCATGCAATTGCGGGAATGCTTGCCAATATTGGTGCAGTTCAGCAATTTCGCTATTGGGGATGCCACCGAGCATAGTGGCGTGTAAATCCCAGCTTTGTGCGGCTGGTGACGAATCTACATAACGGGGTATGTTTAAGTTGTAGCCATTGTCGCGCAGGGCTTGCTTACTCACCACTTGCGAGAATTTTTCGATGCTGTCGCGGTTAATGACCGCATCAACAATGCGCTTGATGTCACTGGCTTGCAGTTTATTGTTTTTGCCTTCTTTAACAAAGTGCTTGGAGGCATCCACAATTAATACATCATTATTTTTACGTTTTTGCTTGAGCACCAAAATAACGGTAGGAATACCAGTACCAAAAAAGATATTAGAAGGTAAGCCGATAATGGCATCAATGTGGTTTTGCTCGATCAATTGCTTACGAATTTCGCCTTCTTCACCACCACGGAACAACACACCATGGGGCAAGACAATGGTCATAATGCCATCGGGTTTTAGGTGGTAGAGGTCGTGTAGCAAAAAGGCAAAATCGGCTTTGGTTTTAGGCGCAAGACCAAAACGCGAGTAACGTGGGTCGCTGTCTTTAAAGCTTGGGTCCCACGCTTGTGAGTAAGGCGGGTTAGAGACGACCGCATCCACATATAGGGCATGATAAGTACCTTGCGGATCGTTTTCATCAAAGTAGGGCCAATCGTCTTCTAAAGTATCACCGTTACGGGTTTTGATATTGCTGGCTTTAATGCCGCGCATAATCAGGTTCATACGGGTGAGGTTATAGGTATTGGCTTTTAACTCTTGGGCATAATAGGTAATGCTGTCTTTGCTTTTTGCGTATTTTTCGACCGCTTCACCAATATTAATCAGTAACGAACCCGAGCCTGAGGTTGGGTCGTAAATCTCTATGGTGTCTTTGTGTTTTAATTCGTGGGCGATGATGTGCGACATCAGCACCGAGACTTCATGGGGCGTGTAGAACTCACCGGCTTTTTTACCGGCATTGGCGGCAAATTTTTCAATCAGGTATTCATAGATGTAACCCAATACGTCATAGCCTTGCTTACCGTTCATTGGGATACTTTTGATTAAATGCAGTAGATCACTAATGGCTTTTGTACGCTTACCCGCACTTTCACCAAGTTTGCTAAGACCCGTTTCGAGTGTGGTGAAAATACCTTCAAACAATTTTTTGTAGGTAGGCGAAATCAAACGACTGAAAGCAGAAAGCGCATCGCGCACGTTGGACTCGTCAAAATCGAACGCAGGATCAACCCAAGTAGCAAACAAATTATCGTATGCGATGAAATAACCTAGATTGTCTTGAATGTATTTGACCGTGTCCGCGTCTTCTTCGTTTAGGGCTTTAATGTCTTCAGGTGTCATGCCTTCTTTGGTGACAAACTGAACTAATTGGTCACTGAGGTATTTATAGAAGATGAAGCCGAGTATGTAATCTTTGTATTCGTTTGCTTCGATTTTTGAACGCATCTGGTTGGCTGATTCCCAGATTTTTGCGGCTAATTGTTGCTTGTTCATGTTATTTCCTATTCTGTGACCATATCGAAACCAGGCGCAATCGCAAGGTTACCGACACCGTATAAAGTTTGATAATTTTTTAGCCATAAATGGAATTCGGGTGTTTTTAACTGAGCCTCTTTGGAGCAATCGACGTTCCAAAGCCGAAGCATGTACCCCGCAGTTGCTGCTCTAATTTCAACCTTCATCACGCCACCCGTCATGCCATAATCCAGTTCAATCGCTTCGCTGTGCTCAATACGAGGATGCGGCACTAACTCCAATTCAACAAAGCGGTTCCATTGCCGGTCTTGGGTTTCGAGCTCCGTTTCAGACAAAGTAGAATCTTCAAGCACAACCGCTGCTTTAATGCGGGTAAGTACAAAGTCACGGAACCCATTTGGCGCTCCGCTTGGGCCATGCTTGCGGTCAAAGCCACGAACATGCCAACGCAGGCCATTGTCCACCAGCGTATGCGGCACAATTTCACGCGTTGTTTCACCACTCGATAACGACACATAGGTGATACGCAAGGCTTTGCCTTTGTGTATGGCCTCGGTGACTTTTGCCACTATAGATAAACTCGGCTTATTAAGGTGATAAGGCGCTTCACAAGCAAGGGGTGGTTTTACCTTTCCAGTAAAGCCATCACCGTACCCTTGGCTAATCGTCGCCAGTGTTCTCACAACGTCGTAGTCGAACAAGGATTCAAATGCTTCACCACGCTTATGCAACTTGAGCTTTTGGTCATACTCAATGTTGCCTGGTGCAAGCTCTCGGTATAGGGTGAAGTCTTTCGTTGCTTGTGCGGCGGCAATGCTGAAGCGATCGACTAAGTCTGCCCGTACCGCTTCTCCCTTAAACAACAAGGTGAAATCGATGTGGGCAATGCGATCCCTGGTTGCTTGTGGCAACTGCGCTATCTGCGAAAGCCTATCTGGCTTCGCCACTACTGTTTGTTTCAGACCATCATTTGTCATGCGTCTTGTTTATCCAATTCAACCTGATTCTTAAAACCCTGTTTATAAAGTAAGGACCGACATCGCGTAATCACATTGAACGGCATGGCACATGGCTGCTCTTCATCCGCAATGACTAATCAATCTCTACTGGTTGAAGCTGAACAGATGGCCATAAAACACTGAATAGGCTTCAACCTAATTAATTTTATTAGGTATCATCCTATCACAAATTGTTTTGTAGGGAAGACTGAGCGGCAACTTTTGATCTAGATTGCAATTGCCGCTCAGGTATGGGCGTGAAGACATTGTTTCATGCCATTGCTGATAGCCGCTATCAATGCGCTACCCGAACCAATGGCACCACGATGTTGCCACGATGAGATACCCCTTTGTCCGACTCTGTAGACATCTGGGCTCGTTGCTCACTTTCCCGAATGCGCCTAGCAACTTCCGCCTGGGATGGTAGCAATGGCAACATCCCTTCAGCAATCGCGTCTGGGGCAGACTCTTGGCCACAGGACATCAAATGCTTCCATGGATCTTTAAGAAAGCGCTCGAACGTGATGCCAAATTCAATGATGCGGGCAGAGATGAAGATTTCGCCCCAGTATTCAATGTAGGTGTCTTGGTACATGGAAAGATTCCTCTTGTTGGTTAAACCATGAGTTCACTTTCCATTTTCCAGAGGTTTTCAAATATGCAAGGCTTACCTTATAGAGAGCTACAAAGCTTTAAATCGATTGCGGGCATCTTTGTAGTCATAGTGGGCATGTTCTGAGCCACGATGATACAAATCATCCAGGTAAGTTTGTTCCTGCGACAACTCGTCTTCGCTGATTTCGCGCCACCAATGTTTGTTGGCACCTTTAACACCGTCATGCCAGCGGTAACCACGCTCTTTTAAATAGTCCTTTACGTCAAACGGCGCACCAAACGCACGAACTAACACAGTTCGCCTGTCTGCTTCAGACAACAAGTTTGCAACGGACTCGGGCAACAAATGGAACAACCAGGCCATCGCCAAACAATCGGTCGCAGCTCGGTGTCCTTCATAAAACCAACCTAAGCGAAGCAGCAGGTACTCAAGCTTTCGACTTTCAAAACCCAGCGCCTTCCAATCTATGCCACTGGCTGAACAGGCCCAAGATAGATGGCCTAATGCAGCAAACCGCTTTTCAAAGAAAGGACGATCAAACTGTGCATTGTGTGCAACCACCAGCGGATCATCGGATAACCAACTCGCAACCATTGCATCATCAATGTGCTGGCCTTGCACCATGTCATCGGTAATACCGGTTAACTCGGTAATCAGCTCGGGGATTGGCTTGCCGGGATCTTCATACAAGCTGATCACATCAACAATCGACACAATCCGCTTAGCTGATGGGCTGTAAAGCACTTTAACCATACCAAGCTCAATAATGGACTCATCATCAGCAGATAGTCCAGTTGTCTCTGTATCGAGCAGCACCATTGGCTGTTCATCACCGACCACAGGAGAAAGTTCAAGTGGCCAGGACTGCGGCTCACGCGTTAATGGAATACGCTCCAGCAATCTAAAATCTTCTGGTCTTTCTGGGATATCCGCCAGGCGCTCTAGCGGAAATGGCGCAGGGGCTCTTGTCATTGATGGTTCCTCTTCACTTCTATTGTTTGCTTTAGGTGATTTCACTGTGCCACAGGTTTTTCTAAATGCACCTTGGATACCTAAGCGTTTTTTTAATCTTTCTACTGGGTGAACCCATGTATGAAGGCTTTGGCTAAGTCTTTCAGAAAGCCTTAGCTAAACCCTTTTGGTAACCCTTACCGATACCCTTTACGTATGGCTTAGCCAACCCCTTTTGAAACGGTTGAACAAGGCTTTAACTGCGTTCGACTGAGCATTTTAATGATGCTCCTGACTTCGCTTTAAACCAGTAAATTCAATACGAAGCAGAATTTTACTAACTGTTTTCAAACCCTTTGCAAAGGGTTCAACAAGCCTTGTTTGACGGTTACTTGACCCATGCGTTAACCAGTAGCAGTAACAGGATCAGTAACAGAAACAAGAGCAGTAGGCAGAAGCAGTAATGTCCAAGCCTTGCAGGCTTTGACGAGGGCGAGCGATCCCCCCACATCTAGTTGTTCAACACAAAAAAGAAATCACCGACAACACAGCGTCTTACTCGAACAACTACAGTTTTACCTACAATTTTACTTGTAGAAATCAGCATAGCATTAGATACTGTATAAACAAACAGTATTAATTATGATTTTTCGAGGTTCGTCATGAGTGTCTCGCTGATAGGCCGTAGCGGCGCACTTGCCTTCATCAAAGCCAAGCGCCTTCGTATTCCATTGTTCATGGAACGTGTTTCTGCTGGTTTTCCCTCCCCAGCGCAGGATTATGTTGAGCAAACGCTCGACCTCAACGAGCTGTGCGTCAAGCGACCAGCTGCAACGTTCTTTGTGCGTGTTGAAGGTGATTCAATGATTGATGCCGGGATTCACCCAGATGATATTTTGGTGGTTGATCGCTCTGTCCAAGCAGAACACGGTGACATTGTCATCGCTGGTATCCATGGTGAACTCACGGTAAAGGAGCTTCAACTAAGGCCGTGCGTCATGCTGATCCCAAGAAACCAGGTGTATGAGCCCATTCATATTCCTGAAGGGACAGAGTTAGAGATATTTGGTGTGGTCACCAATGTGGTGCGAAACATGCGCCGTAAGTCGTGACTATCCCATGCCAGTATTTGCCTTGGTGGACTGCAACAACTTTTACGCCAGTTGTGAGAAGCTGTTTCGTCCTGATTTAAAAGATACGCCGATTGTGGTGCTGTCCAACAATCACCCATACACTTTTACTTCCACTCTCTAACTATACACGTTTGACAATGTGAGAATGTCCACTATTGTGTTTACAGACTGAATGAATTGGATATCACCACATGGCAATCGTATACGAGATCAAAACAACAGAAATAAAACCATTCACGTATAGAACCCCTCTAATTACGCCTGATGAAAATGGTGAACTATCTATTAAATACTCTCGACAACAACCTAAGCATATTAAAAAGGTTGTTTTGTTGAATTTGGTTGGTAGAAACACTAATGGCGATATAGTCTCATACGAACCAATGGAACAAGTTAATCGCTTTTTACTAGCACACCACCTAAATGACAATAAGCAAGAGTCAGAACAATACAGTAAAGGCTTAGTTCACTACTTTTCATTCTTATTAGAATTACAGCGCTTGTGGGACTCTGAATACGACGAAGACCTTTACGAAGAATTTATTGATCTGCCTAGACCTAGCTGGGATAAATTCCCATTTAGAAAAAGTGATAAAGCTACGTACCAATACCGAGAGGCTCTAATAAAGGCTGTACTTGAGCCTGACACCCCAAACCATACGATAGCCAGAACTACAGCAATTGCATATATGGGTGCTGTAGTTAAGTTTTACTCTTTCCACATCAGAAATGGCTACAAGTTTAACAATCCTCCCTTTGAGCACGAGGTTGTTTCTATACAATATCAGGGAGGCAGTACAAGCATCGGTGCCTACTTGAGTAAAGATATACACACAACAGATCTGCGGTTGAATTTAGGAAAATCTAAACGTAATGACGGTGGCGCACTATCATCAGCTAGACGAGATTTAAAACCCCTAACAAATAAAGAATGGCTTGCCGTAGAGGATATTCTCACCAATACACGTCGAGTTATCAAAAAAGTTGCTGGTGAAACAACTACTTCCAACTTATCAATTGAATATTGCCTGTTCTTTCTTGTCGCACGATACACAGGGCTTAGAAAGGAAGAAGTGGCTAGCCTTCACAAAGGTCAAGTGGCAAAGCCTGGTGAAGATAAGAAAGCAATGAAGCTTGGTGTTGGCGGTCAATACGGCTCATTAACAAAAACCGCTGGATCAGGTAATAAATCTAGGCAAACAATCATCCCCACCCGAATTATGCACCTTTTGTACGAATACACTAGAAGTGATAGATATAAGAAGCGTATCTCGAAATTCAAAGAACATTGTGAACTTAAGCGTCAAAAAGGCGAACTAGGATACTTTGATGGGGAGGATGGAGTAGATGATACAAAAGAGTATTTATTCATTAGCCAAACTGGTGTCCCACTTTTCACTAAACTTCCCGAGGCCAACGCCAGATGGAATGAAATTAGAGCCACTGTAAATATATTGTCTGGGTTTAACCTAACAGCAACTATACACAATCTTAGAGCTACATTTGCGGTATCACTTTTTAGGCTCCTTTTGAGGCGTGTAACTCCTGACAAAGCACTTGCTTTAGTGAGTGAGTGCCTTGGGCACGGTGAAGAGTCCGTAACGTTAATATACCTTAAAATCGCTCAAGACGAACCTACAGGCGATGAAATTTATGAAGATATCCTTGAATTTATAGGTGCATTTGAAGATGCTGATATAAGTGGTATGGAGAGCCAATAATGCCAAAACATAATACCAGAAAGAGAAAATATCTACTTCCAGGTAAAAACTTAATAAAAGGCAAGGCCGAAGTTAAAACCTTACATTTAGCCGATATGGTTATATGTGTAAACGGCAGTATTCTTCGTTTTGAAAGGTTTGCTTTTAAATCCTGTCCAGTATTGTTTCGAGGTTTCAGAAAGGTTGAAACTAGTCAGTTCACTGACATGAAACGAAGCAGTTTTGTGCGTCAAATATACTCTTTGCTAAGTGAGAACGCCACCTCTACCACAGCCTCTAGATATGAAACGCTAATAAAATACGTTAGGTGGGTGGATGATAGTAACGACACTGAATTAATCGATAAAGACATGTTTCACTGGGAACTAATTGATGGATTCATGACATGGTGTGGGAGGCAAAACAGTAAGGGATTACTTTCTCGACCTGTCTGGGGGAGGCACAGAACAAATATTTCATGGCTTTTAAAGCAATTAAATAGGACGCAGGATACCAAAAGACTTCCTAAAATATCAAATGTTTCAGGACACACGACACCCCACAAAAGTCTTGATATTGAGAGAGAATTAAAACCGATCACAAAAAGGTTGTTTAACTCGTACTTTAAGCTTTTAGAACACTATAATGCTGGCACAATGCCTGAAAAACATCCGCTTTATGATAAAGAATTGCTAGAACTAATAGCCCAAAAAAAAGGGATAAAAGGCAGTGACAGAGTTGCCCATTTTGCTGCGTTTTCAAGAGCAGTACAACCCAGCTCAGGGCATAAAAACAACCCCATCACAAAAATAGCAATGATGCTGTGCTATTTGTTTACGGGAATGAATACAACGCCTTTAGCTAAGATGAAAATTTCAGACGTTAATTTCAAAGAGGTGCAGGGTGGAAAGTACATTCTGGATTCCGTGAAAGGTAGAGCTCAACACCAAGAGCAAGATAACGCACTTGGTTTCAGTAAACACGCAAAGGACTTCATTGAAAGCTGGTTAAATGTAGCTAAAAGCATGGCAAATGGTGATAGCAACAGCCCTCTCTTCCCCTACTATAGTAAAGATGGTCAGATAAAGCTTTACTCTGAAATAGGTAGTTCCCCCCATGCAAGCATCAACAAACTATTGACCAGACTGGACTTCCCTAAAATAACCCCTTCAATACTCAGAAAAACCAAAATGGACACTCTGTTTCAAGCAACAGAGTCTGTTTATCTTGTTGCAATGTCGGCAAACAACAGCATTAAAGTTGTTTCATCACAGTATTTACATGGGACATCTGGAGAGCACGAAAAAAAATTAAATGCGGCAATGGATGCTAAATTTTCCAACGCTAAAGGCGTTGATATCAACACCGCAGTTGAAGAGGCTAAATACAAACATTCAAACATTCTTGATCATTATGAGTATGAAGCACTGAGAGAGGGCTCTAACAGGTCTCATGAAGCAAGAACCCCTACAGGGATACGTTGTAATGATAATAAACAAGGTGCTGTAAAAACCATAAATAAAATGCTAGAGCGTATCGGAGTTGAAATGAACTCTGATGAAGAAGCTTGCACCAGCTTTCTTGATTGCTTTGAGTGTGAGCACCATTCATTGGTCTCTGATGTAACAGATATATGGCTAATGATGTCATTCAAGGAAACATTACAAGAGCTTGAAGTAACACCTGCAATTAACTCAATGCCACCTAAGAAAATGAATACACTATTAAACACCATTGAAACTATTCTAGGAGGATTTAGAGATAAATCTCCAGAAAATTATAAGCAAGCCTATGAGCTACAAAAACAAACATCACACCCCTTGTATTCGAATATCTACAGTCTAAATGATCTGCATGAGGTGTTTTCATGATCTCAGTATTAAAACATAATTTAGCTTCAGTACCAGATTATGACGAAAACATACCAGTAAGTAGTTACAGTGATGGCAGTGTTGAAAGCTACATTTTTGATAAAAAGTGGAAGTTTAGCGGCGCTATTCAAGTAGGCGTTGGTGGTCTAACAGGTATCTCTTTTTCACGGATTGACATGAAATACCGCAAGTACATTCAGTCCACACTCGCATACATCATGGATGAATATAAACAAAAGAACAAAACGCATCCAACTATCGGACAACTTCAACACTGGAAGAATGGGCTGAAATATATTGTTCAAAGCCTTGGCGAGTGTAACTGGAACCTTCTATCAGACGACAGAATATTCAAGCAATTCAAGAAATCTTTCAGTGAGCTAGCAATTAAAAGGAGCCTTTCTCAAACACTAATCAACAATGTAGTAACCACTTTTGGTCTGCTAAATAGCCTGAACCTGTGCCATAGGATTGTAACGATAAAAAGCTTAAACATACAAAGTATAAAGCCAACCAAGCAATACATTGCAATTCCAACGAATATCTACCAACAAATACTTAATGATGCTATCTCAACAGTAGAGTCACTGCACCCCCATCGCCATGAAATATCGGCTCTTATGAACCGAATTCAGACTATATACGACGAAGAAAAAAATCGAAAAGACAGATCGTCTTCTCTAGGCCAGATAAACGACAGGACTCGTAATAGAATTCGGAAGATAGGTCATAACATTCCTGATTTTAAGCTTACTCGTGACGGCACAAACATTTCTAATATTCTGACTCCCTGTGCGATAGTTTTACTGGCATTTAGCGGTGTAAGAGTTGGAGAGTTAAATAGCTTTACTAAAGATAGTTACGAAGAAAGGGAAGGAGAACACGGCGATAACATATGCTTTTTGAAAGGTGAAACTACTAAAACAGTCAATGGTATTCCTAAAAAAGAAGTATGGCAAACACACCGCATATCTAAAGATGCACTTGAGTTAGCCTATGACTGCACAGCATATCTTCGCACAACCTACATAGATGATGTGAACAAGCAATACACTGAACAAAAGATCAATTTAGATGAGTACAAAAAAACCTTACGGGTGCTAGAGTCTGTATTTCTGCCAGTAACACTAGGAGGCTCTAAAAAGACCAACTACAGCTCAACGGCTGCACGCTCAAAAAACCTCAAGTCTTATTTGGAACAACTAAATATTAAAGCAACAAAAGAAGATGTTGATTCATTCAATACCCTTAACCCTTCATGGCACGGAGAACTCAAAGAAGGTCAATTCTTACCTAAGATCAGTGCTCATGACTTTAGACGAACATTCGCAGTATTCTTTAAGCGTTATGGATTTGGAACAACGTCAACAATCAAGTTTCAATATAAACACAGAAATATAAACATGTCCGAATATTACGGCAAAAACGCCCAACTTCAGTACTTCGAAGATGTCTTGTTAGACTCTGACTTAATCCAACTATTGCATGAAGAAGGGGTTAACATTGCAGTCGATATGTTTGATGAAATATACAACGCTTCAGAAACGCTAAGTGGGCTAGGTGGAGAACGAATAGCCAAGGATAAGTTTGAAAAACTACGCTCTGGAGACAAGGTATATATGACGCGGACTGAAATTGAGTCCCTAGTTCGCAATGGCACGCTTTCTATTGTCAAGCTACCTACAGGCGGATACTGCACTAATTCGTCTTGCAGTAGAGTGTGTGGTATTGGCGAGTTCTCCGCTGAAATTAAACCATGCGAACATCAGATAATCACAGACAAGGAGGCCAAAAGAACTCAACGTCAAAATAAGCGGCTAATAAATACATTTCGAGATTTGAATAATGGCGACCCTATGATGAAAAGTATACTTATCGGAGTTAAGCAAAAGATAAAAATAAATGAGTCATTGATTATCAACCATGGAATTAAAGTCACAGCCTTTGAGGATAATATCAAAGGCATAATCGCAACCAGTAGAGGTTAATATGAGAAAATCAGGAAAAGCATTAGCGAGATTGCGAGCAGCTTTAGAACGCCTAATTTCGGGCAAGCCACAAAATGTTTCACCTTCAGGTAAATTAACCCTTAATAAAATAAATAACGAAGCTGGACTTGGTAACAGTTACATACACAAATTTAAAGATTTTATTGAAAATGAAGCAAACCCAGCCATTGAGTCGTTTAACGCTAATTACGATCCCGTCAAAGCGAAACTATTACAAAACAAGCAGAATCTAACTGAGAAAGAAAAGCATAAAGCCAGAATGAAGAAAGAAGTCAAACTTAAAGAGCAATACCGCCAAGAGCGAGATGATCTAAAAACTATAAACAAAGAATTAGAAACACAAATTAGTTCTTTGATGTTCAGGCTGTATGAATTACAAGAACAACTTAATGTACAAAATGTTGTGAAGATCTCTCAATAACTATTGCCTTAATGTCGGTGGACAATAAGATCGTGACTCTGACACCAATGTCTGAAACTTTTACATTAAAGATTAAAACTTTTCGGGGTTCATTTGGCTGGTTCTTTTGTGTTTGGACTGCCATTTTATAAAACACGTTTCTGGACAGAAGTTCGTTAGAGTTTCTACTTAATTTAGCAAAATACGGATTAAGTCAGGTATGGGAACCTGATGTTAGTTGTTAGTTATTGCAGAATGAACTCTGTTCGTCTTTTGATGTGCAGGATATCTTCTCACCTAAAAATTCTGATACTTCAGAAGTAATCGTTAGGTTTGTATACGTATAACCATACATTAAAAGTGACGTGGCAAAATGGTCAAGTTAACCAGCTAATTATCAATGTAGCATTTGATAATTAGCTGGTTAAACGCTTCATGCGAAAGCAATTTAGAGTTCAAAAACATTCCGTCATCGTCATACATAACAAGAGAAAAACGGCTAAACTATTTTGTGTACCCTGCAAGCAGCCACTCAGCCAGTATGTTTGATTGCAGATCTTTGTACGAACCCAACTCTATTTTATAGTTATCCATCGTGTTAAAGATTACCTTTAACTCCCAATCATCCATCACTAACTTGCCTTACTGAGTTACACTGCTTACTTAGATGCTTGTAATACTTTTTCGAGCTCTTTATTTTCGATAACGTACAGCCTCTGTCCACGGAAAGGGGTCGTGTATATCGCGTTTTCTTCTAGCGCTTTCGATTCATGACGTTGAATCCAGACAGTATAACCAGGCTCTGTTCTCAAAAATGCATCACGCTCTGCTTGGTTGGATGGTACTAGATGTAGCGGTATCTCCAATTTTCCCGCGTATCCAAAAGTATTGTGGTATTTCCCTATAAATGAGACTTGATTCCCTTCAGATTGCAGTTGATGGATACGTTGACCTGGCTCAGTTACGTCGTAAACATTCTTGAGTACAGGAGACAAACTGGCTAATAGCGCAGATAAACTTAATAGTAGAGCTCCAATGTTCAATGCCAAACGATCGATAGGAAGTGTTTTTTTCCACAAAAGTAAACCGATAAGTAGTAGAGGAAGAATTCCCCAACTTTGATACAAATCAGTAATCTCTGCGCTTCGAAACGCTTTTGAAACCCAAAATTGTGAACCAAAAATTAAAACAACAATCAGGATGAGAATACCGACTACAGCGAACTCTGTTTTGAATTTTCTTAAATCAACTTGCTTAGCAATCCAAACAGCGACAAAAGGAAAAGTGGGGAATAAGTAATGGATCTGTTTACCGCTAAAACAGCTAAAAATTACAAGTATAATCGCGAATAAGGCAAGACATAAGGTATCACCGCGTTCAGTGACCACCCATGGTCGGCTACGCCAGAAACCACTTAAGAACAACCATGGAAATAAAAGAGCAGGAAGTAGAAGCACGTACCAATAGAATGGTCTTGCATGAGCAAAAGAATTTTGCATTCGATCAACAGATTGCCCCCAAAATATTGCTCTAGCGTATTCTTCACCTCCGGATATGGCGGCAGGGATTGCCCACATTAAGATAATAGCGACAGAGATAAGAACAGCCCAAAGTACTGCTTTGAAAAAGGCTTTATTAATATTGGACGGCGAAGGGTGCCAAATACGAACTAACATTACAAATGGCAAAAAATGCACAAAAATAACAGGACCTTTAGTAAGCAGCGCAAACCCGATTGCAGTTCCGGTGAACCAAATCCATACTGGTCGGTTCGACTCCGAGTATTTCCACAGACTCAATATTGCCAGCAAATAGAATACCGTGAGTATTAAATCAAACATTATCATGCCCGAATACAAAAACCACCCTAAGAAGCTAAACAATATGAGTGGGGACAAGACTTGTGCCTGTTTTGAATCGGGGTAAACTTTCCGAGCCAGTAGATTAACGAGAAAAAGATTTAACAAAGAAAAAACTGGCACCACCAAACGCGACACTGTTTCTGAAGTTCCGAATACAGACCAAACGATGTTAAACAACCAGAACATAAATGGCGGTTTATGGTCATAGGGACTTCCGTTTATGTGTGGTACTAACCAGTTTTTATCTAGCCACATTTCCCACGCGACAGATATATAACGGGTTTCATCTATAGGTAAGATAGGCCTAAAACTAACATTTACCGCTATAAAGACCAGCGCAGTGATAAATGTTAGCAGCCAATATTGCTTACTAGAGACACTAATAGGGTTAGGGTTAGGGTTAGGGTTATTTGTTAACATAGAATTGTTACTCCCGAATTCAGATAATAAGTGCACCACTCATGGTTAAACGGTGAGGAGAGATCAACTGCCTGTTGGTGATACTCTGTAGTCGCCAAACAAACATGAGTAGTTACCATGAATTACAAGCAGTTGATCGAGGGACAACGATACCAGATTGAGGCCTATTTACGCGAGGGTTTCAGTTATCGGGAGATAGGAAAACGTCTGAAAGTCAGTCACAGCACAATCAGCCGGGAAGTAAATCGCAATCGAATTCGGGATAACCATTACTTGCCGGAAGTCGCTCAGGCGAAGGCACTAAAACGCCGTTGTCAGTCCGCGAAGTCTAGAATATCTGGACTGACCATCACCTTTGTTGAGTTCGGTCTCAATGAGAAGTGGAGTCCGGAACAAATAGCCGGTGTCGGTAAAATCATCGGATATAACGTCAGTCACGAGTGGATTTATGGCTATGTCCAGCGTGATAAATTATGCGGCGGCAAGTTGTACAAACAGCTACGCCAGAGTCACCGAAGATACCGTAAAGGTAACCGTGCGAAGCGTGTGATTATCCCGAATCGCGTAGGCATAGAGCATCGTCCCGCTATCGTGAACAAGAAAAAGCGGTTCGGAGACTGGGAAGCTGACACGGTTCTGGGCAAGCAAGGTACGGGCGCGATTGTTAGCCTGGTTGAGCGAAAAAGTAAGCTGTACCTGATACGCAAAGTGCCAGCGAAAAGCGCAGCCGATGTGGCCCGGGCCATGGTTGGTATGCTGTGGAAATATCGAGGTTATGTTCGAACTATCACTGCGGACAACGGCAGCGAGTTCTGTGACCACGAACAGGTCGCAGAAAAGCTTAAAACGGATGTCTACTTCGCTAACCCTTATTCGTCCTGGGAACGCGGACTGAATGAAAACTTCAACGGTTTGCTGCGGCAATACATACGGAAAGGCACCGATTTGCGGACGGTAACAGATAAGCAAATTAGTGAGATTGAACGGGCATTAAATGCCAGACCGAGAAAGTGCCTCGGCTTCAGGCAACCTATTGCGGTATTCAATGAATTACGCAAGGCAGCCTAATTTAGCGAGTGGTGCACTTCGGAGTTGAATTCGCGCTCACATCATAATAAAGATAATAAATCCATTTAATTTCTTATTTGATAGTCTTACTGGGATTAAAGAATTAGCCCATCGTCCCGTGTCTTCGCAGATCCACGCTTTCTAGTTCTGACCTAGCAAGTATCTGAACAAGCTAACCTAGACTTTGTGAAAACGGGTATCATAATTCCTCTTCCATTTTTAATAGTTCAACACGGCTCTTAATATGATCTCTGTAAAGAAACCCTGTGAGGATAGCGCTCATGACACCAAAGAAAATGCTAAGGTATATCATTGTGTTACTTGAAGACTGAATTCCTGCCCCCACAAGTGCAAAGATAATAATTTGCGGGAGATAACCGAGTATACTTGCAGTAAGAAATGCGAAAAAAGGTACTCGGACACTACCTGATAAGACGTTAGTCACAACGTTGTTCCCAATAGGAAATAGCCGTAACAGCAATATTTTGTAAAACGGCTTACGACTGGCAAAGGAATTGAACTTAATCATTTTGTTCGGGAAGCGTCGATATAACCAGTTTGCGAATATAAACCGAGCGCAGTAATAATTTAGTGCCGCTGCAAAAATACAAGCGAACAATGTTAATGTAACGCCTAAGTTGATACTGAATAAATACCCAAACACCAATGCAATTGCTTGCTTTGGCCCGCTAAAAGATAAAAAGATGACACTGAAAAGGAATACCACCATTTTCCCTGTCGTACCATTTTGTTGGATGTAACCGACAAGCCAGTTCTTATCTGTCAAATGAACCATAACAGGATTATCAAGCTGATTGGCAATCAGTACCCCAACAACAATGAGAAATAAAAGCTTAATCCACTTCATTATTTGCTATTCACACTACTTACAGCTTTGACCATTGGATTTTTAGTACGTCGTTGTAACCAAATGACACCAAGTAAATCTACGATGCCGACCCAAGCCCTGTTCCAAGCGTTGTAATTTGAAGTGCCGGCTTCTCTGTCTCTATGTGCCACTTGATGAACCACAATTTCACCATCTAAGGATTTGATCAACGCGGGTAAAAAACGGTGCATATGGTCAAAGAATGGCAATCGAAGATAGGTAGCTTTAGGAATGACTTTTAAGCCACAACCGGAGTCTGGTACGCCATCACCTAACAGAGCATGTCGTATTGTATTGGCGACTTTAGATTGGAAACGAACCCAAGCAGTATCTAAGCGTTTAGCCCTGTAGCCTGCAATACAGAAATGTGGTTTTTTCACTTGAGCGGCGAGCTCTAACATACTTGGCATGTCTGACGGATCATTCTGACCATCGGCATCTGATGTAATGATCCACTCACCTTTCGCATGTTTAACTGCGGTTAAAACAGCGGTACTTTGTCCGCAACTTTTCTCATGACTCACAATCTGCAAGTCGCAACCACACTCTTGTGCAGCATCAAGCGCTTCCTGCACGGTATTATCGGTACTGCCATCATCAGTGATGACAATTTCAAATTGAGGATAAACCTTCAAGCTGTCATGAATTTCTTTAACTAACTTCCCTATATTCCCTTGTTCATTTTTAGCTGGAATAACGACTGATATACTCGGCAACATGAGCTCTAACCTTGTTTAAGCTATCTGTAAATAAAAACCTACAGAAAATCATTTTTCTTATTTGTTATAAAATTCTCGGTACCATGACACAAACTCAGCGATACCTTCTTGTATAGATACCTTTGGCTTGTACCCGGTTACCTGTAAAAGATCTTCAGTATCGGCGTATGTACGGTAGACATCGCCCGGTTGCATCTCTCTGAAGTTCTTTTTCGCCTCAATACCTAGTTGGTTTTCTATCCCCTTTATAAAATCCATAAGATTTATAGGAGAACCATGTCCGATATTGTAAACCGCAAAAGGAGCAGAGCTACTCGCGGGTGAGCCGTCCTCAACCTTCCAATGCTTATTTGGGCTAGGAATGACATCTGCAATCCGTACGATACCCTCAACAATGTCGTTAATATGTGTAAAGTCCCTCCACATATCCCCATTGTTGTTAATATCGATGGTATCTCCTTCTAGTATCTTCTTAGTAAAGAGAAAAGGCGCCATATCGGGACGTCCCCATGAGCCATAAACGGTAAAGAAGCGTAGTCCAGTGGTAGGAATTTGATAGAGATGCGAATAGCAATGCGCCATTAACTCATTAGATTTTTTTGTCGCTGCATAAAGGGAAACAGGATGATCAACGCGATCTGACGTAGAGAACGGGACTTTACTATTTAGCCCATAAACGGAACTGGAAGAAGCATAAACTAAGTGTTGAATTCTATTCTGGCGGCAAGCTTCTAATATATTTAAATAACCGGTCAAATTAGATTCAACGTAACAATGGGGGTTATCTATTGAGTATCGTACACCTGCTTGCGCAGCAAGATGAATAACCCGCTCAAACTTCTCTTTCTTAAACAACGTATCAATTGCTTCTTTACTCGAAATATCAAAAGGATAAAATCGAAATAATGGGTGTGCGGAGAAATGCAATCTTGCATGTTTGAGCGCTACATCGTAGTAATCGTTAAGATTATCCACACCAACCACTTCATGTCCCTGAGCATTGAGCTTTCTAACCGTTGCACTTCCTATAAAACCAGCAGCTCCAGTCACTAAGTACTTCATAATTAATCACTAAAATTTTTCTCATATAATATGTATTTTTGTTAAAAATGTAAACCTCATTAACATGATTTCATGAAGTTGACAGCGATTAAAAAAGGTTGATTTTTTACCAAAAAATGGGCTTACCACCCAGTTAGATACAAATTTTCATTACAGCTTTTGATAGACTCATTAAGGAGAGTCCGGAAAACCGCTTTTGAAGCACTCCTACTTTAAGCTGACACTTGCTGAGTTTTAATCTGACCACTTTTCTTAAGGAAGCTGCGATTAAGTGGTTCGCAGCTCCCAATATGACGCCCCAAACCGTCCTTTATCGACGTCCTGTGGCTCAATTTTCCAATTTTCAGCCCAAAATCGTCTCTTCGTGGCTGATTTTGGCCCTGTTTCAGGCCAATTTCCTCATTTCAGGTAGATCTCGCCTGTGCCCGTATCAATTGGTCAACTCGAACCAGGTTCGCCAGGGTGAATAACATCGCCAGTTGACTGTCATTTTTAGCCAGCCCCTTGTACCTGGCTTTGACGAAACCAAACTGACATTTTACTATCCGAAATGGATGCTCAACCTTCGCTCGGATACTCGCTTTCAGGTATTCGTAACGGATGGCCAGCTTGTTCTTGCGCGGGTGTTGCTTCAATGCATTCACTTTGCCGGGACGCTTGGCGATAAGCCAGTCTGCGCTGACATCGCTGAGCTCATCGCGCTTTTCGGCCCCCTGATAACCAGCATCGGCTGAGATAAATTCTTCATCGCCATGCAGTAACTTGCCAACCTGATTGAGGTCGTGCTCGTTAGCCGCCGTGGTCACCAGACTGTGGGTCAGGCCACTTTTGGCGTCCACGCCAATGTGCGCTTTCATGCCGAAGTACCACTGGTTACCTTTCTTGGTCTGGTGCATGTCTTCATCACGGCTATTGTGTTTGTTTTTGGTAGAGCTGGGGGCTTGAATGATGGTGGCATCCACCAAGGTGCCCTGGGTCATTAGAACGCCACACTCTGCTAGCCAGTGATTAACGGTACTGAAGATTTTGCGGGCCAGTTCATGCTGCTCCAGCAAATGCCGGAAATTCATGATGGTAGTGCGGTCTGGAATGGCTTTATCCAGTGACAGGCGAGCAAATTGGCGCATGGAGGCGATTTCATAGAGGGCATCTTCCATGGCCTCATCGCTCAGGTTGTACCATTGCTGCATGCAGTGAATACGCAGCATGGTTTCCAGCGGATAGGGCCTGCGACCATTACCGGCCTTGGGATACACAGGCTCGATAACGCCAAGTAATTTGTCCCAGGGAAGCAAGTTATCCATTCTGCCAAGGAAGATTTCTTTGCGGGTCTGGCGGCGTTTACTGGAAAACTCACTGTCGGCAAAAGTCAGTTGCTGGCTCATCCGGTTACTCATTCAGGGTTCAGGTTACAACACGATGATCTCATATCTCGGACTTATTCGCACCTTCCCTAATGTTTGGTAAGCCAGTTTAGTTTCGAAATAGGTTTTCTTAAGGTATTTTGCGCCATTGTAGATGTGCGCAGGATTAATCATTTTGTTTAAGTAACTATTATTTCGGCCTACTGAGGCGTAATCTTTGTAACAAGTCTCCGCAATAAGACCAATACCAACAACAGCGACAAGAACAAGACCAACTCTGGAGAGAAGAGCATATTTCCAATTTTGAAACGGTGTTATACGAACGGCGGCTATGAAGCCACAAGGTACGACACCAAAAGCGAATAAATAAAAGACTGTCGTATAATTGAGGTAGAAAAAGGCTTCAGATGAGTTAGTTTCAAACACACTTTCCATCATAGTGGAATCAAACATGGTCTGAAAATTTACCGCCGCGTACAATGCCCCAGCAGAGGTCAGTACCACAAAAAACATAAACGGCTTAAAAATATAAGACCAAGCAAATGCTGAGAAAATAATAATAAATGCACAGGTCAGTAACACCGGCGCGGTATAAGGGAAGACAGGATTGGAAACGTCTGAACTCAGATTAAAAATAGTTTTCAGTACGGGATAATTCATCACAGTACCAAAATATACAGCACACAATATAACGAGTGTTGTCATATGCATCGGTATACGATACGTAGGCAATTTTTTTATTAACATCATCAATGATAAACCTGGTGATATTTCTTATGGACATAGGAATTTAGTTATTTCAGAACTAGTGAATAAAATGGAATAGACTTTCACAATTCTGAGGTAGGGTTAGTATTGCAATTGATGTGTAAAAAAATTGTCGACAACGGTATTTCTGGTACACCAGCTTTCTTCTCACTGCCTGATTATATTGAAACTCAAGCCTGCATCGCATCACTGGTATTTTTTGCTATTAGCGACTTCGAATGTCTTGTCGAGATATTAAGTACCTGTGCATTCAGACAAGTTCTAGCCAACTCAATTAATGGGATATTGAAGTTAAAAAATCCCAAGAGTTATGGTTCAATTCAAGAGTCCTGACACTAATCAGTAAAACAAATCTAGTAAGAAGAACCCAACGGGTTTCACTTTCAAGAAGGCCCAAACTATCATCGCTTAGATTAGAAAAACTAGGTCTATACAACGCCAGAAAGAAGCGCCCTCATTCTTTGGCTGACAAACAATGGGGCAAAAGTGTGTTTCAAACTTTGTTGGCACACTTATCTAAGATAGCCATGTTGATAAAGCATAAGTTTCGATCTTTATTGTCACAATCACCACTCGACGACTACGAACCAATCTGGCATGCGAGACTGAGAAGTTTTAGACATTAATGTTATGCCACACTTAATTGTTGAGAATTAATGAGCCCCATATTAAAAAATTCTCAACTTATTGCTTCATATCGATGAGAATTACACAAATCAGGCTACAGGCTTTGTTCAGAAAGGTTTTTCATAACATTTTAGGGTGTAAAACGTGTAACGGTGAATAATGACGGCTGCGTGGTTGCACGGTCGCGTGAAGCTAAGTTACTCGGTATAAAAATGGGCGTACCCGTCTTTCAGATCAAAGCTGAAATGCAGCGTCATGGCATTTTGCCATTCTCGTCCAACTATGCGCTGTATGCAGATTTAAGCAATCGAGTGATGCGCACTTTGGAGGAGATGGCACCACGAGTAGAGGTTTACTCCATTGACGAAGCGTTTTTGGACTTAACCGGTATTGAGTCTGCCATATCCCTTTTCGAGTTCGGACAACAAGTGCGAGAGCGTATAGGCCACTGGATTGGGATCACCGTCTGTGTAGGCATTGCACCGACTAAAACACTCGCCAAGCTGGCTAACCATGCCGCCAAAAAGTATCCCGCCACTCAGGGCGTTGTAGACCTGACCAATCCAGATCGGCAACGTCGATTGCTCGCATTAGTCCCAGTTGATGATGTTTGGGGCGTTGGTAGACGGCTTACTAAGCGTTTAAATGCGTTGGGTATCACCACAGCCTTAGATCTCGCCAATGCCTCTCCTAGAGCCATCAGAGACCAGTTTTCAGTGGTTTTAGAGAGAACCGTCAGAGAGCTCAATGGTGAGTCGTGCATTGAACTTGAAGAGATCCCGCCAACTAAGAAACAAATCGTCTGTAGCCGTTCATTTGGCGTAAAAGTGACGCACTTTGAATTGTTACGTGAAGCCGTATGCGAATACGCAACCCGCGCCACTGAGAAGCTTCGCAAAGAGCAGCAGCAAGCCAAAGTGCTAACCGTGTTTATTCGTACCAGCCCCTTTAAGGACAACGAGCCGCAGTACAGCAACTCTGCATCGGGTGAGTTGCTGCTCCCCAGTTGCGATACGCGGGATTTTATCGAGCTGGCCAATCACTTACTCAAGCGAATTTGGAAGGATGGTTTTCGTTATGCCAAAGCGGGCGTCATGCTGTCTGACTTTTACGATCCAGGCATGTTTCAACCAGGACTATTCGATGACGTATCGACCCGCTCTAATAGCCAGCAGTTAATGTCTGTATTGGACACCATTAACCAAAGCGGTGCCGGAAAGGTTTTCTTTGCTGGACAAGGACTCAAGAAAGATTGGTCGATGAAGCGAGAGCATTTGTCTCCCGCTTATACAACACGCTGGGACCAGTTACCGCGAGTGAAGTAGCGCAGTTGACTCAATACGCATTCACTCTGCGACGCAGCATGTTGAGCTTATCAACCTGGCGTCGAATATCACTGAAGAATTCCTCTTTCTCCATGGCCAGCGCTAGCTCCCATTCTTTGGCCAAACCTTGGCAGTCTAAAAATGCGTATCTCAGCTTCGTCTTTGAGATACGCAGCCCCTTGCTAAAGACCACGCGTTTGCCTCGTTGACCGTGAAAACTGTTGATATACCACTCTATGCCAAAGCCATACTTAAAGTCTCTGATACGGACACCAAGCAGACCCCAGTCTTTAAAGGGCTCATTCTCTCGAACCTTGTAATGGGTAACCCAAAAGTCATCAACTTCAGCTCGTGCCAGCGCTTTTAGCCTGTCCGTTTCTTGCTGAAGTAAATCTGATACATCTGCTTTCCATTGTTCATTGACGATTTCTACCAAACCAATTTCCCCATCCAATTAACCCTAAAAGCCAAAACCACTATCCGTTTGGCTTTTGGATCGAAACGCCAAACGTAAAACTGCCGTCACAATCACTGTTTGGCGTCTCGATATAAATCGACTCGCTCAATCCCATACCCGACAAGGGATACAGGCTGATTTCACATAAAAATGCCTGAAAAGACGTATCGTCATGAAGATACAAACCGTTTGGCGAGTTCAGGCCAGAATGCAAACGACGTTTGGCGTCTCGATTTTTTTGACTAGGTCATCCGCCGCCAAACAGCGCCTATTCTCATACTTTTGCGAAAATGCAATAGGCAGATAGATGAAAGGATTTGTCACCTTTCTGCCCACCGCCAGTACACCGAATCCTGATAATGACATTTGAGTGAACCGCCAGAGCACTTGGACATGCCCAAGCGTGACCTGAGCGGTTAGTTGAAAACCGTTAGAGCACTTTGAGTGCACAGGAGATAAGTATGTTTGTACTAGGCGTAGATATCGGTTACTCGAACCTGAAGCTGGCTATTGGCCAATCAGGCAGTGAACCGAAAACCATTATTCTGCCTGCGGGGGCCGGTCCTGCGGATCGTATGCCTGAGCGTATCGGTGGAGGCGATGATGAAACTTGTTTGTATGTGTCAGTCGATAATGAGCGTTGGGCCGCTGGTGTTCCTGCTGGACGCCTTCAAGGCTGGGAACGAGAGCTTCACCCCGAATATCCCACCACAAAAACCTATAAGGCGCTTTTTCATGCCGCCTTGTTAATGGCTGAAACGGAATCCATCGATTTGGTTGTCACTGGATTACCGGTTTCCCAGTTTCATGAACCACAACGTAAATCTGACCTTGTGCAGCGTTTAAAAGGTGTCCATCAAGTGACGCCTAAGCGCAGCATCACCGTTCATGACGTCAAAGTGCTGCCGCAGCCTGCCGGTGCCTACATGGATCTGGTTCAAACAGGTGGTGATCTGGGCTTGATTGAAGAAGGTCGTGTCGTCGTCATCGATCCCGGCTTCTTTTCTGTTGACTGGGTTGCACTTGAGGCCGGAGAAATTCGCTACAGCTCATCAGGAACCAGCCTTCAGGCAATGTCCGTGCTACTGGAAACCATTGATAAGCTAATTTCAGAAGATCACGGTGCCAAAGTAGGTATGGATCGACTTGAAAAAGCCATGAGAACCGGCGACTTGCAGGTGCTGCTATTTGGAGAAAAAGTCGATATTTCACCCTATCTGAATGCTGCCATGAAAAAGGTAGCGCCTGTTGCTCTTACAGCCATGCGCCAATCCATGCGTGACGAAAGCATCAATGCGGACTTGGTATTGATCGCCGGAGGTGGAGCCATGGCTTATAAGGAAGCGGCCAAGGAGATTTTTTCACGAAGCAAGATCATCGTGCCGGAACAGTCTGTTTTGGCGAACGTCCGAGGCTTCTGGTTTTATGGGGCCTGATTATGAGAGTTGTCGTCAACATTCCCCCAGGGAGCCACCCTGAACTGCTCAAAGAATTAGAAAAGACGCCGCCACGGGAACGCGCTGAGCGTCTGCGGATGCTGGCCACCTTTGGGTTAATTCACATGAGCCAACCCAATCCATCCACTACATCTGTACCGGTGGATGGCCTTGCACCAGATGGTGAAGTTACTTCTATGAGTACAGCGCCAGAACCCAAAGCAGAATCACGTAAACAATCATTAAAATCAAAACTAGGGCTGGGCTTATAACATGGCGTTATCAGTTAGCTGGCTCGATGCCAGGTTAAATAAAGAAGCAAAAGAAACCGTAGTAAAAGCCGACCGAGATGGGCTAAGTGCTCGGGTATCGCCCAAGGGCAAAATTGTTTTTCAGTTTCGTTATCGTTTCGATGGCAAGCAACAGCGGGTAGACATTGGTACTTACCCACTTATGAAGCTTGCTGAAGCTAGGAATGAGCTGGATAGGTTAAGGGCGGTACTCGACCAGGGCAGAAACCCCAAGCTCTACCTACAGCAGGAACGGGCCAAGTATTCTGCCAATCAAAGCTTCGAATCGATTTTTCGAGACTGGATAGACTCTGCCGGTAAGCAAGGGCTAAAGGAGAAAACGTGGCACTACCAAAAACGCAGCAGTGAAATATATTTGCTGCCCCGACTTGGCAAGTACCCATTAACTGACATCAATGAATTGTCCTTGCGAAACTGTCTTCGTGAGGTTTCGGAGTCGTCCCCTTCAAACACAGAACGTCTGGTGTCTGTGCTGCACAAGTTTTATGACTGGCTGATTGATGAACAAATTTTGGAAATTAACGCTGCCGCTGGGATCACAGCAAAAAAGGTTGGCGGTAAGAAAGGCAAACGAACTCGGGTGCTAAATGACAACGAGATCAGGATACTTTGGCGCTATTTGCATGAGTCAAAAATCACTGAGAAGAATCGCATCTACATAAAACTGCTTCTCTTATTGGGAGGGCGCAAGGGCGAACTCATTCAAGCTGAAAAGCATCACTTTGACTTGCAATCTGCAATGTGGACAGTGCCCATAGAGATCCGCAAACAAGGTGAGAAAATTGGAGCGCCGATCATGCGGCCATTGATTAAGCCAGCTATTGAGCTGATTGAACTGGCGATGCAGATGAGCAAATCAACCTACTTGTTTCCCGCGAACGGACAAGAAGAGCTTGCCACAAATGGCTTTGATACCACTATTCCTAATAATGTGAAAATCTGGGCTCGCAGATCGCTTGGTGTTGAGATGGAACATTGGTCTATGCATGATCTTCGCAGAACGATGCGAACGCGAATGTCTGCCATCACGACGCAAGAAGTTGCCGAGTTGATGATTGGCCACAGCAAAAAAGGGTTGGATGCTATCTACAACCAATATCAGTACCTGGATGAAATGCGTCATGCTTACGACGTTTGGTATCAACAGCTAGAGACCATCATCGAGCCGACAGGCTTTCCATTCAACTGGCGTTTCGGACAATAAAATAAAAGAAAGAGGCTCAGTCCTCTTTCTTCTCATACTCCTCCAAATCTTCAATGTGCCACAGCTTGTTTCGCGTATTTCGGTTGATACGAGGTTGCGGCAAGCTGCCATCTTTTATTCTTCGCCAGAGCGTCGTATAGCTAATGTGGTAACGAGCCATCACTTCGTAAGACGTTAGAAAAGGGGTTACCTGGTGCGCTACTGCTGTCATCTGCATTCTCCTGAAAATCAATGTAAAGCTATCATCGCCTGATTCATCACTAGTTGATGGTCAGAAAGATGCATGATTTGTTCAGAAGATCAGCCTTATCAAAACACCGGTATCATTGTGCAGTTTACAAAATTTCTAGTTTACGGCGCTAAGCGCCGTAAAATCGCGTGAAGTTAAACCATCTTTATCGATATGCACGCTCTAGCAACTAGGTGTTCAGCGTAGCGGTATGCTTCGTAAGTGCGTTTCGATGGCTTCAATCACTGATTTAGTAAGTGGTAAATGCGCTTTTTCTTTCGCCCATACCTCATGGAAGCCTGCTACGGTTTGCTTTGCGGTATCTAACACCAATTTTTCTGGCAACATGGCTTTGGCCGCTAAGTGTGATAGCTCATCCAGCGCGAAATCGCTGAATTTCTTGCTACGGCTCACCTTCAGCGACGCACTATCATCTGGGATATAAGGAATGGTTGAAACAAAGTCATAAGCAGGTGCAATAGACGCTGTGCGCTTATCTTTGTAGATCAAAGACCAATTCTTCAAATGCATATCGGCATTACCAATCAGGGTATTGAACACCAATCTGCGCGTAAACTCTGCGATGTCTTCGTCTTGGCCTTCGATGCCGATAACCTGAGCAATATTGCGCATACTGGCTTTTTTGTATTTATCTTGAGGATAAACGCCAAACACTTGCGCAAAGTCCTCAATGTGCACAGTTTGACCATCTGCACGGTCAAAACGTTTGATCACAAACGCACTGTCACCAAATTTGCCAATGCCATTTGGGATATTAGCAATCCGATTAATAGGCAGTAGCTGCGTTTCTGGCACGTCCATTCCCAACATCCGAGCCAGTTCCATCATTGAATATTCATTTTCTGGCACAGCTTCAAATCGAGACGACGGTAATTTTACAATCCAAGAGCCACCTTGACCGGTTGCTGGGATCGTTAAACCGCCATTTGCTTGCTGCACAGCTGAAAACTTCAATTGCACTCCCGCCAATGAAAAACGCATTGGTCCATCTGTCTTCGTTTCATCTTCTATGTCTTGATGCACATTAGGTGGTAAGGCTTCACCATTCGCAGGCTCAACCGTGATTGCGCCAGCCAAATCCTGTCCAAGTACCCACAATAGAAAAAACTCCCGCGCTGGATTAACACCGGCACGCTCAGCCAGGTAATGACGCATGGTTTCTTCTGGCAAAAGGTTAGAGAAAAACGGAGTTAACTTGGTTTGGGTCGGTTTGAAGTGAGTCAGCAGGCCACCTAGCGAATCTTTAAAGCCAAGTCCTAACACAGGACGCGATTCGTCATGAATGTACGAATCCATAAAGGCAAAAAGCGTTCTGTCATTGCCCACGTTGGTGATCGTTGCAATGGGTTCACCGTAAAGCAAAACGTTGAGCGTAGAGACATGGTTAGTCATTGTCGTCTTCCTCTAACTGATATGCGGGCGACATTGGCTCACCCTCGTCGCTGATGCCGTTAACACCTTGGCCACTTCGAATGATCGACTTGATGGCAGGTACAGATTTTTTTGGCGCAACAAATAACTCTAGGTCCAGTACACGGGCAAGTGCAATCAAACTGGATATTCTTAAATCAACACTGCCAGACTCGATTTTCGAAATATGGCTTTGAGGCACACCCGAACGAGCACTTAACTCTCTCTGGCTAAACCCCTTTCGTACCCGAGCTTCTCGAAGACTTTCTAGTATCTGCTCTGTTACATAGCTCATTTCGATACGCCTTAATGCATCACTTAAGAATAATTATATACAAAAACATATCACAGCAACTCAAATAACACAAATTTGATTAGCCATTACATATCAAAAGCCATGACCTGATACATAATTACATATAAGTAGAAGGAGATTTTTGTCATCGACAAAAGAGCGATACTCTCCCTGATAATCGCGAACTGACGCATCAAACTCCCTAAGTACTTTTGTCGCTCAGCCCTTATACAGCAAGGGCTACAGAAGAACTCGCGTCAAATCGCCAGAAGATAAGTGCAACAAAGAGGAAGTTTGTACACAGTTACAGGAAATTTTGTACACACAAGTCGAAAAACAAGTGCAAAATGATGGTGTAAACAGCAACTAAATTTGAAGGTAAGTCTGATATCTCAATTAGAAATAACCGTATTGGTTCGCTTCAAGCATCTTCAAAAACAAACACTAAAGCAAAAATTACACCAACAATAAACTCCCTCATTAAATTTTGTAATTTGGTACAGAAGAAAACATTTACCAAAAAAGAGACTCTTTTTAACGGTAGTACTTTTTACGTCAAACCCAGTAACCACAAGGCCTACAGACAGGTTTGTGTCATGGAATTTTCGCCAAAGGCCTCTAAAACGGAATTTGTACTCAAGTTTGTACACACTTTCTGAGGTTACGCTTGAACATCATTGAAAAGCAAATAAACGAGAAAAAGACAAAAAGCCTTTAAATTCAGTACGTAGAGATGTGATTGTGGTGTGCAATGAAAGGTGATTTTAAGCGTTGAAAGGCTGGGCGGCATCAGGGTGAGAAATGATGGCGAAGGTGCGGCGCTTGTCCACTTCGACTTTAATACCTGACATGTTCTTCCGTACACTTATGACGCTTGAAAAAGGCGCAAATTATAGCGCCTCACTCAGGCCTTGGCTAGGCAAGGCCTTTGATTGTCAGATAAAGGCAGATCAGTTAGCTGTCTGTTGTACAGGTTGCGGCGTTTGCTCCAGCAATGCCAGTTCCATTCTGGCATATCTGTGCTCGACAAAATCATAGATATTGGTAGCCAGCGCCAGGCGCAGATAATCGGCGGCCTTATCCTTATGGCCTTGCTCGGTCGCCACCTTGGCCAAATAGAAATAGGCTTCACACAAGCGCTCGGCATATTCTTTGGGGTGAGTCAGGCCACTCTTGGCCATGGCAAACACCTGGGAGTCATCAACCGCGCCCAGATAATAGTCGACCAGCACAGTCGCCCAGGCATTGTCATCCAGACGGGTGCGGTTGAACTGCAGCCTTGCCAGCGCTTCCTGGGGTGAGAGTTCATATTCGGTCAGATATAGCCACAGCGCCCGGTAACCATCGCTTTCATCCTTGAGGTAAAAGCTTTCCATGTCTTTGGCAGCAAGCTCTTTGCGATCGCCATAGTAAAGGGCAATTCCGCGATTGAGAAAGGCATAATCATATTCAGGCGATAACTCAAGAACCGCATCAAACGCCTCGTAGGCACTTTCAAACTCACCTTCCTGAGTGTAATAGATACCGAGGAAGTTATAGGCATCGGCCAAATCCGGTTGCAATTTCAGCGCCTGATGGAAATCGATACGTCCGAGGATCCTCAAACCTACGCTGTCATATATAACGCCGCGATCATAATGAAAACGGGCGCGCTGCTCTGTGGTCAGCTCTGCTCTGGCCAGGATTTCGTTGAGTTTTGCCAGAGTAACTTCCAACTTATAGTCCGGCAAGACGGGGGCGACCAACAATTCACTGTTGGCTTCAGACGCCGGCAGGGAAGCGCATCCCGAAGTCAGCAAACTGGCTCCGGCCAGTACAGAAAACACAGCGGCGCGCAGATTAAAACTCATCCAATCCTTCCTTTGTCATATCCCAATGCAGGCTCAATCATAGCAATACAGCAGTGCCTACGCTATCAAGCCGCAGTGGCAAATCCAAGATAATTTAAGTGATGGCAATAAAAAAGGAGACCCCAAGGTCTCCTTTTCTCATGCTATGAAAGCTTACTCGGCAGCTTCTGGAGCAGCTTGTTGTGCTTCCTTGATAGACAGACGCACACGGCCCTGACGATCCACTTCCATTACCTTAACGGTAACTTCCTGGTTCAGTTGCAGGTAGTCGGATACATTGGCCACACGCTCTTCAGCGATTTGAGAGATGTGTACCAGGCCATCTTTACCAGGCAATATGTTAACGAAGGCACCGAAGTCAACAATGCGGATAACTTTACCCTTGTAGATGCGACCCACTTCCACTTCAGAGGTGATCTCTTCGATGCGGCGGATAGCTTCCTTGGTGGCATCGGCATTGTTTGAAGCAATCTTCACAGTGCCGTCGTCTTCCAACTCGATAGTGGTACCTGTCTCTTCAGTCAGTGCACGGATAGTTGCACCGCCCTTACCTATCACTTCACGGATCTTCTCAGGGTTGATCTTGATGGTAGTGATACGTGGAGCATGGTCGGAGATATCGTCACGGGCAGAGCCAATGGCCTGATCCATTACATTGAGGATATGCACACGGGCACCATAGGCTTGCTGCAGCGCAATTTCCATGATCTCCTTGGTGATACCTTCAATCTTGATATCCATCTGCAGTGCGGTTACACCATCACGGGTACCGGCCACTTTAAAGTCCATATCACCCAGGTGATCTTCATCGCCCAGAATGTCAGACAGTACAACGAAGTCATCACCTTCTTTCACCAGACCCATGGCGATACCGGCAACAGAAGTCTTGATAGGTACACCGGCATCCATCAGCGCCAGAGAAGTACCACACACAGATGCCATAGAGCTGGAGCCGTTGGATTCAGTGATTTCAGATACTACGCGCACGCTGTATGGGAATTCTTCGGCAGAAGGCATTACTGCGTTGATACCACGCCATGCCAGCTTACCGTGACCGATTTCACGACGCTTTGGTGAACCCACCATGCCGGTTTCACCGACAGAGTATGGAGGGAAGTTATAGTGCAGCATGAAGCGGTTGGTACGCTCGCCCATGATAGAGTCAATCTTCTGCGCATCACGCTCGGTACCCAGAGTACAGGTCACCAGAGCCTGAGTTTCACCACGGGTAAACAGGGCGCTACCGTGAGTACGTGGCAGCACGCCGGCCATCACAGACAGGGCTCGCACCATATCAGGCTCACGACCATCGATACGAGGCATACCTTTGATGATGCGGCTACGAACTACTTTCTTCTCCAGGCTACCCAGCAGGCCGTCCAGCTCTCGCTGATCCAGCTCAGGGTTTTCCTCGAGCAGCTTTTCGATAGCGGCTTTCTTGACTTCAACTACCGCATCGCGGCGCTCATGCTTGGCGATGATCTGGTAAGCGGCGGTAAGACCTTCTTCGGCCAGCGCCTTAACCTTGGCAACCAGCTCCTCGTTGGCAACAGGAGCGGTCCAGTCCCAAGCCGGCTTACCGGCTTCGGCCTTGAGTTCATTGATGGCATTAACCACCACCTGCTGCTGTTCGTGACCGTATACCACGGCGCCCAGCATCACTTCTTCAGGCAGGGCCTTGGCTTCAGATTCCACCATGAGCACGGCGCTCTGAGTACCGGCAACAACCAGATCCAGCTGGCTGTTTTCACGCAGCTCTGCACCAGGATTCAGCACGTACTCGCCATTGATGTAACCGACACGTGCCGCACCCAGAGGACCATTGAATGGAATACCGGAGATAGCCAAAGCAGCAGAGGTACCTATCATGGCCACAATGTCTGGCTCGATCTGTGGATCAACAGAAACCACAGTGATGATCACTTGGACTTCGTTGGTGAAGCCGTCAGGGAACAGTGGACGGATAGGACGGTCAATCAGGCGGGCGATCAGTGTTTCATCTTCGGATGGTCGACCTTCACGCTTGAAGAAACCACCAGGGATCTTACCGGCTGCGTAAGTCTTTTCCTGATAGTTAACAGTCAGCGGGAAGAAGTCACGGCTTGGGTCTGCTTCTTTCTTGCCAACCACAGTCACCAGAACTGTAGTATCGCCCATGCTGGCCAGAACGGCTGCATCGGCTTGGCGTGCAATAACCCCTGTTTCCAGAGTGACTGTGTGTTGACCATACTCAAAACTTTTTACAATAGGATTCACTTGACCCATTCCTTAATTTAATAACCTTGAATTTCGCGCGTAAGTATACTGCAAACATCTTGAATAGATAAAGAGTGCCAGATGATGACAAAGGCGCTTCTTTTTTCTAAAGTGGACTATATCAACCACAAGTTGCTGCATTGCTACCAATTTGGACTAGCCTTGAATATAGAATTCGACTACAAAGCAGGAAGAGGCAGATGAATACTGCCAGGTTCAAATCACTCACTTGGAAGCAGACCAATCTGGTGGTTTTCACTGCGCTATTCTTTGCCGTTGCCATTTTTATCATCGAAATTTTGATTGTGGTGACTACAGAAAGGCAGTCCTTGATCAGCAGCCAGCAGGAGTTGCTCGATTCTGTGGAGCAGCCTGCCGCCAATGCTGTCTGGGCGCTGGATGATAATCTGGCCCGGCAAACCCTTGAAGGGGTGATGAAGGTAGACCATGTCGGTTCGGCCAAGATCACTCTGGACGACAACTCTCTATTCGTGAATCTCGGCAGCAGCCGCCCGGAGCCCTCAGATACTTTCGGGGATATCAGTCTCAAACTGTTTGGCGATCTCAAGCAGATATCAAGGCCACTGCAACGGCCCTTTTATTTTGAAGGTGCGCAAAAAGAGCAACTGATAGGCACACTCACTATCAATTATGATACCCGAGAGCTGACCCAAAGCCTTATCAGCCAGTTGCAGTTCAGTTTTGCCGCCACCCTGGCCAGGGCGTTGTTTCTGACTCTGGTGCTGTCCATAGTATTCCACCGCTTCTTGACCCAACCCATCGCCCGTATCAGCGAGGCGATAGACAAAATTGACCCGGAATCACCGGATGAAAACATGCTGCCGGTATCGGCCAACCACAAAGATGACGAATTGGGGCTGGTTACCTCCAAGTTCAACCAAATCCTCAAACAGTTCAGCCAGACCCAAAGCAAGCTGCGTAAAATGGCGACCCGGGATCCACTCACCGGCCTGCCCAACCGTACCTTGCTACTTGAAACCATAGCCGTCACCATTCAACGCGCCAGGGTGCACAGACGTAACTTCAGCCTACTGTTTATCGACCTCGATAGGTTCAAAAACGTCAACGATTCCCTGGGTCATGCGGTGGGCGATCAGTTTCTGGCAAGAATCGCCCGTATTTTGGAGCGGGTGGTCGGTGACAAGGGCACAGTGGCCCGTCTCGGCGGCGATGAGTTTGTGATCCTGGCCGATGAAATCCAATCACCGACCCAGGCCGCCGACTTTGTCGACAAGTTGCTGGTCCAGCTCAATACTCCGGTGCAGCTCAACGAACATGCCATTCACCCGGCCGCTTCCATAGGTATCTCCATCTACCCCGAAGATGGTCTGAGCGCCGAAGACCTTATTCGTCATGCCGATATCGCCATGTACAGTGCCAAGGCTGCCGGTTCCAACCAATGGGCTTTCTTCAAGCAACAGATGACAGAGCGAGCGGCGGTGAGACTGCGCACCGAAGCCTCCCTGCACGATGCCATCCGTAACAACGAATTCCTGTTGCACTTTCAGCCTAAGGTCAATATAGAGACCGGCGAGTTGATGGGATGTGAGGCGCTGATCCGCTGGCAAAAAGACGGCCGCCTGATAAGCCCCATGTCGTTTATTCCCGTGGCGGAAGAAACCGGGATCATCATCCCTATCGGCCGCTGGGTCATAGAACAAAGCTGCCGGGTGCTGCGCCGCTGGCAAAAACGCTATAACTTCAGCACCCCTATCGCCGTCAACGTTGCCTCACAGCAGTTTGCTGACGCCAGCCTGGTACCGGATATCAAACAGATGGCGCTGCGCTATCAGATAAAGCCTGAATTGCTGGAAGTGGAGATCACCGAGACCTCGCTAATGAATGATATTGAGTTGGCAATCAGCAAGCTGGAGCAACTTAAATCCGCAGGGTTCGGTATTGCCGTCGATGACTTCGGTACAGGTTACTCATCCCTTTCCTATCTGAGACACTTGCCAATCACCACCATGAAGATTGACCGCTGTTTCGTGACCGACCTGCCCCATGAGAGCGCAATAGCTTCCACTATTTTGATGTTGGGACGGCAACTGGATCTGAAAATTGTCGCCGAAGGCATAGAGAACGAGCAGCAACTTGAGTGGCTGAAGCAAAATCACTGCGCCATAGGTCAAGGCTTCTATTTCAGTCAGCCGCTGTCACTGGAAGAGTTTGAGGCCAAGTACATCATCCCGAATAACGCCAGGATCCTGGAGCTGGATGGCCAACTAAGCTGAGCTTGAGCCGATAAGCTTCGCTGCATTCACTCACTCTGAAAAGCCCGTGCTCAAAGAGAATGACTGGTCAGAATTTTTAAAGACAGGTTAGGACGAAAGCGCACAGAAAAGGGCATGATTTCAATAAGCTTGCCCCAAATTGCAGATACAAAAAAAGGAGGCCTGGGCCTCCTCTTCTTTTGGTACAGTTCGCGATTAGCGACGCAGACCCAGCTTCTGGATCAGAGCGGTATAACGAGCAACGTCGGTACGCTTCAGGTAAGCCAGCAGCTTACGACGAGAGCTAACCATACGCAGCAGACCACGACGTGAGTGGTGATCGTGAGTGTGCTCTTTGAAGTGGTCTTGCAGGTGGTTGATCTGAGCAGTCAACAGTGCAACCTGAACTTCTGTAGAACCAGTGTCGTTTTCGCCACGGCCGAATTCAGCCAGGATTTTAGCTTTCGCTTCAGTACTTAGTGACATGTGTCTCTCCAAAATAGTCTTGATAGTTTCCCCAGCCGATCACTAACTCAGCCAAGGCGCGACATAATAACCTCAAGGGCCGTAGATCGCAAGTCAAGCTCAGCTTTTTGCCTCAGGCAACACTACCAAACGCTTGGGAGCCAACAAACCATCGTCATTCATCATACCAACACCGATAAAGCGCTTGCTTTCACCCAGGGTGATCCGCACCAGGGTATCGGCTTCCAGCTTGGCGACCCGCACCGGGTTACCGTTGAGCAGATATCCGGCCATGGCATCGGGAACATTGCACTCGGGAAGGTCGGCAACCGCAGTGTCCATGGGAAGCAGCAAAGGATCCAACAGCTCGGAAGGCACCTGCTCTTCGGTCATGGCCTGTTCCAGCAAGGCTTCAAGCTGTGCCAGACTAACCATGCGCTCATAGGGATAACCCGCCACCTGAGTGCGACGCAACATGATCACATGGGCACCGCAGCCAAGCATTTCGCCCAAGTCGTCTACGATAGTGCGAATGTACGTGCCCTTGGAGCAGTGAATATCCAGCGTCAGCTCGTCATTCTCCAAAGAGATGAACTTGAGATCATAGACATGAATAGGCCTGGCTTCGCGAGGCACTTCCTTGCCTTCCCGGGCGTACTTGTACAAGGGCTGCCCCTGATACTTGAGCGCCGAGTACATGGAAGGCACCTGCATGCTATCGCCGCGAAAATGCTCCAGCGCCTCTTCCAGTTGAGTCACGGAAAACTCAACCGGCCGGGTTTGTACCACTTCACCGTCAGAATCGCTGGTATCAGTGCGCTCTCCAAGCTTGGCTGTCACCAGATAGCGTTTATCGGCATCCAACAAATGCTGGGAAAACTTGGTGGCTTCGCCAAGACAGATGGGCAGCATACCTGTCGCCAGAGGATCCAACGCGCCGGTATGGCCGGCCTTGGCGGCGTTGTAGATCCGCTTAACCCTTTGCAGGGCAAAGTTGGAACTCATACCAGTGTCTTTATCCAACAGGACGATACCATCGACCAAACGGCCTTTGGGACGACGCGCCATCAGTTGTTTTCCTCATCCTTGTCTTGAGACTCGGTGCCAAAGGTCTGCTGTTTGGCCTTGTCCTGATTGATGACCTCGGTCACCAGGTTGGACATTCTCATCCCCTCGACCAGAGACTTGTCATAGACAAATCTCAGCTCAGGCATCACCCTGAGTTTCATTCTGCCGGCAACCAAGGTGCGGGCATAAGGCGCTGCCTTGTTGAGTGCAGCCAGCTTTTCGTCGACCTTGACAGGGTCTTCTTCAAAGAAGGTGACAAACACCTTTGCATAACTCAGATCCCGTGAGACTTCCACGTCATTGACAGTGACCATGCCTACACGAGGATCTTTCATATCACGCTGCAGTACCTGCGCCAGCTCCTGTTGCAGTTGCTGTGCGATACGCCGGGTACGACTAAATTCTTTTGCCATAGTATTCTTCCCCAAAATCAACAAGGGCGGCCTCAGCCGCCCTTTTCGATGTTGTCGTTACAGGGTACGGGCAACCTCGACGGTTTCGAACACCTCAATCTGGTCGCCTACGCGAACATCATTGTAGTTCTTCACGCCGATACCACATTCCATGCCATTGCGAACTTCGCTAACGTCATCTTTAAAGCGACGCAGAGACTCAAGCTCACCTTCATAGATAACCACGTTCTCACGCAGAACCCGGATAGGTGCACTGCGCTTAACGATACCTTCGGTCACCATACAACCGGCGATTGCACCCAGTTTAGGCGACTTGAACACATCGCGCACTTCAGCCAGACCAATGATCTCCTGCTTGAATTCAGGAGAAAGCATACCGCTCATGGCCGACTTGACTTCGTCGATGAGGTCATAGATTACGCTGTAGTAGCGCAAATCCACACTCTCACTTTCGATGGTCTTACGGGCCTGAGCGTCAGCACGGACGTTGAAGCCCACCATGATGGCGTTGGACGCCGCTGCCAGAGTCGCATCTGTCTCGGTCAGTGCACCTACGCCACTGGCTATGATGTTAACTTTCACTTCTTCGGTAGACAGACGGGTCAGCGAGTCGACGATGGCTTCCAAAGAACCCTGTACGTCGGACTTGAGCACGATATTCAGCTCTTTCACTTCGCCTTCGGTCATGTTGGCAAACATGTTTTCCAGCTTGGACTTCTGCTGACGCGCCAGCTTGATGTCGCGGAACTTACCCTGACGATACAGGGCGACTTCACGGGCCTTACGCTCGTCACGAACAACAGTCGCTTCGTCACCGGCAGAAGGCACCCCGGACAGACCCAGGATCTCAACCGGAATCGACGGACCGGCTTCAGTGATGCTCTTACCGTTTTCATCCTTCATGGCACGGATCTTACCGTACTCCAGACCACACAGAACGATATCGCCCTGACGCAGAGTACCTTCCTGAACCAGGACGGTAGCAACAGGACCACGGCCCTTATCCAGCTGAGACTCAACAACCACACCGGCGGCCATGCCGTCACGTACGGCTTTGAGCTCGAGGATCTCGGCTTGCAGCAAGATACCTTCCAGCAGCTCGTCCACGCCCATACCTGTCTTGGCAGATACGAACACAAACATGTTGTCACCGCCCCACTCTTCCGACATCACGCCGTGCTGGGACAGTTCGCTCTTGACGCGGTCGATATCGGCTTCGGGCTTATCCATCTTGTTCACTGCCACGATCAGCGGTACACCACCGGCCTTGGCATGCTGGATAGCTTCAATGGTCTGAGGCATTACGCCGTCATCGGCAGCCACAACCAGAACCACGATATCAGTGGCCTTGGCACCACGGGCACGCATAGCGGTAAACGCGGCGTGGCCTGGAGTATCCAGGAAGGTGATCATGCCGTTGTCGGTTTCTACATGGTAGGCACCGATATGCTGGGTAATACCACCGGCCTCACCGGCCGCAACCTTGGTGCGACGGATATAGTCAAGCAGCGAGGTCTTACCGTGGTCAACGTGACCCATGATGGTCACAACCGGCGCACGTGGCTCCAGTTTGACATCTTCACCGTCACGGTCGGCCAGAACTTGATGCTCCAGCTCGTTTTCACGGATAAGCACAACCTTATGGCCCATCTCCTCGGCAACCAGTTGGGCAGTTTCCTGATCCAGTACCTGGTTGATGGTCACCATAGAGCCCATCTTCATCATGGTCTTGATGATTTCAGTGGCTTTGATGGCCATCTTCTGGGCCAGCTCGGCCACAGTAATGGTTTCACCTATGCGTACATCGCGGTTTACCGCGGCAACCGGCTTGTTGAAGCCATGGTTCATGGATTGAGGCGCACGGTTACGGATGTTGCGCTCGCGACCGTCACGGGAGTCCTTGGTACGTTTCTTACCGGCACTCTTGTGACGTGAACGACGACCACGCTTCTCCTCATCCATATCGCTGGTATCTTCGGCGGCGCGGGCCACTTTAGAGGTGGTGATATGGTGATCGCTGCGCTTCTCGGCTTCAAGACGCTGACGCTCTTCTTCGGCCCAGCGCTTTTCATTCTCTTCAGCCAGGCGACGGGCTTCAGCTGCCGCACGGGCGGCTTCTTCATCGGCCTTGCGCTTAACAGCTTCAGCCTGAGCCGCTTTCAAACGCTCGGCTTCAACACGGGCAGCTTCCTGCTCGGCGCTGGTCTTGGGATCGGCCTTAACCTCTTCCTTGGCTTTGCCGGCATCCTGAGCCGCTTTAGCCTTTGCTTTGGCTTCGGCTTCCGCCTTGGCTTTCGCTTCGGCTTCTACCTTGGCCTTGGCTTCAGCTTCGGCCTTGGCTTTCGCTTCGGCTTCCGCCTGAGCTTTGGCTTCGGCTTCTGCGCGGGCCTGCTCTTCCGCCTGACGGGCCAATTCGGCCGGGTCACGCTTCACAAAGGTGCGCTTCTTGCGAACTTCGACTTTGACGTCTTTGGACTGGCCGCCGCTGCCGGCGACACTCAGAGTCGATACGGTTTTACGCTGTAATGTCATCTTGGTGGGCGCACTGTCCGCACCATGTTGCTTTTTCAGGTAGTCCAGCAGTTGCTGTTTCTCGGCCTCGGTGACACTGTCATTCTTGCCTTTCTTGATACCGGCCTTGGAAAACTGCTCGATCAATCGCTCTACGCTTTTTCCCACTTCAGTGGACAGTTTCTCTACTGTTGTCTCTGCCATCAGTTAAATCCCCCTGTTGATCGACTATGCTTCTTCGCCAAACCAACAGATGTTGCGGGCTGCCATGATGAGCTCACCTGCTTTTTCTTCTGTCAATTCTTCAATTTCGATCAAATCGTCAATGCCTTGCTCGGCTAAATCTTCCAGAGTTATCACACCCATGCTTGCCAGAACGTAGGCCAGGTGGCGCTCCATTCCAGGCATGGACAACAACTCTTCACTCGGTTCGGCACCATCCAGTGCTTCTTCGGATGCCAGTGCACGGGTAGACAAGGCAGCCTTGGCGCGCTCACGCAATGCGGCAACTATGTCTTCATCAAATCCTTCGATGGCCAACAGCTCGGAAACAGGAACATAAGCCACCTCTTCCAGAGAGGTGAATCCTTCGTCGGCCAGCACCTGGGCGAAATCTTCGTCCACATCCAACGCACCCATGAACAGCTCCATCACTTTGGCGCTTTCGGCCTGATGTTTCTTGTTCATGTCTTCCACTGTCATCACGTTCAGTACCCAGCCGGTCAGCTGTGTCGCCAAACGAACGTTTTGACCATTGCGGCCGATAGCTTGTGCCAGACTATCGGCTTCGACGGCGATATCCATTGAGTGGTTATCTTCGTCAACAATAATTGAGGCCACATCGGCCGGTGCCATGGCGTTGATAACAAATTGTGCCGGGTTATCGTCCCAAAGCACTATGTCAACACGCTCACCACCGAGCTCATTGGATACGGCCTGTACCCGGGCTCCACGCATACCTACGCAGGCACCGATAGGGTCGATACGACGATCGTTTGATTTCACGGCGATCTTGGCCCGTGAACCTGGGTCACGGGCGGCGCCCATCACTTCGATCATCTCATCGGCAATTTCCGGTACTTCAACACGGAACAGTTCGATCAGCATCTCTGGCTTGGTGCGAGTCAGGAACAACTGAGCACCACGGGCCTCGGGACGCACTGCATACAACAGAGAACGTACACGGTCACCCGGACGGAAAGTCTCACGGGAGATCAGATCTTCTTTGAACAGCACGCCATCGGCGTTGTTGCCGAGATCAACCACTACGCTGTCGCGGTTGCTCTTTTTGACCACACCGGTAACCAAATCACCTTCTTTGTCGATAAACTGCTCGACGATTTGGGCACGCTCGGCTTCACGGACTTTCTGTACTATCACCTGCTTGGCGGTTTGAGTGGTGATACGGTCAAATTGTACCGAATCAATTTCATCCTCAATGAACTCACCAGGCTGGATCTCAGGGTTCTCATAACGAGCCGCTTCCAGAGTGATTTCACGGTAAGGGTTTTCCAACGCTTCACCGTTATCATCAACCACCAACCAGCGGCGAAAAGTCTCGTAGTCGCCGGTTTTGCGATCTATGGCAACACGAACATCGATATCGCCTTCATACTTTTTCTTGGTTGCGGTAGCCAGCGCAATTTCGAGCGCCTCGAAAATCTTTTCGCGCGGTACAGCCTTTTCGTTGGAAACCGCTTCAGCGACCAGCAAAATATCTTTATTCATCGTCTTGCCTCGTTCACCTTGAAACCATCAAAACTTAGCGATCAGGTTGCCTTTACGGATGTTATCCAAGGCAATAATCAAGTCTTTTCCATCCACTGTCAGGGTGAGCATCTGCCCGTCCACCTTAGTGATGGTACCTTTTAAGTTACGACTACCCGCTACCGGCATAGTCAGTTGAATCTTTGCTTCCTCTCCAAGGTACATACCATATTGCTCAGAGGTGAACAGCGGCCTGTCGAGACCGGGAGAGGAGACTTCCAGAGTGTATTCGGAAGTGATAGGGTCCTCGACATCCAGAATGGCGCTCGCCTGACGACTGGCATTGGCACAGTCTTCAATATTAATGCCGTTCTCACTGTCAATAAATAGCCGCAAGGTTGAATGCTTGCCGGCCTTAACAAATTCAATACCCCAGAGCTGGTAGCCTAAGCCTTCCACTGCTGGAGTAAGCATTTCTGTGAGTCTGGATTCTAATGTTGCCAAGGTAACCCCCGAAAAACAAAAAAGGGCTATTAATAGCCCCAGTATTGAGCTGCCGTAAAAGGCAGCAAATTTAAAAGTCCCAGATAACAAAAAACCCCGTAATCACGAGGTCATTATGTTCAAGAACCTGTAAACAGGATGAATTGTAGAGTAGCGCAATTCATCACTGGGAGCTGGTTGCGGGGGCCGGATTTGAACCGACGACCTTCGGGTTATGAGCCCGACGAGCTACCAAGCTGCTCCACCCCGCGTCAACTGCTGCAAGTTTACTGATTTCAGCTTTTACTTGCAATAACTGAGGAAAATTTCACATCCATTTCTCAGTTAAAGATTGGTGCCGAGAGCGGGACTTGAACCCGCACGACCGTTAGGTCACAGCCACCTCAAGGCTGCGCGTCTACCAATTTCACCACCTCGGCATATTCGGTATTAGTCTGGAATTTTGGTCTCAGACTGTTGGGTCTGTTCTACGTCAGGCCCCATAATGTTGGTTTCCTGCTTCACGTGATGTGCACTCATGTTGCCGATAACCAGGCTGAGAGTGAAAAACGCGATAGCGAGAATCGCCGTTGTACGGGTCAGAAAGTTACCTGAACCTGCTGAACCGAACAGGGTTCCTGAAGCACCGGCACCAAAAGATGCGCCCATGTCAGCCCCTTTGCCTTGCTGGATAAGGATGAGTCCAACCAGACCCAAAGCTACCAACAAGTAAATAACCATCAGTACTTCTTTCATATTAAGCGCTCATTGCTATCGTACATAAACTCAAGAATTCGGTAGAGTTTAAGCTAGCACCGCCTATCAGTCCACCATCCACATCAGGTTGGGCGAATAAATCTGCAGCATTACTCGGTGTGACACTGCCGCCGTACAAAATCCTGATGTTTTCCCCGATATAAGGGGACACTTCAGAGAGGCGATTGCGTATAAACGCGTGAACTTCTTGTGCCTGCTCCGGTGTTGCGCTCTTTCCTGTCCCTACAGCCCAAAGGGGTTCATAGGCGATGATCGCATTATCAAAAGCCATGGTACCGTTTTTTTCGATTACCACATCCAACTCCTCGGCAAGCACCTCGAAGGTACGTCTTGCTTCACGAGCCGGGCCCGATTCACCGACACAAAGTATCGGGGTCAAACCGTGCTTTTGAGCTGCGGCAAATTTCTCTGCCACTATATTACTCGTCTCACCGTACATACGGCGGCGTTCCGAGTGACCGATTATCACATAACGACAGCCGGCATCTTTCAGCATCCGCCCTGAGGTTTCACCTGTATAGGCACCAAAATCGTGCTGACTCAGGTTTTGAGCCCCCATTCTAACCAGAGAACCGTTCAGGGTTTCCCTGTTAGTTTCGAGCAGTTGCCTTACGCTTTCCAGGTAAATTGCTGGTGGGCATAAAACCACTTCAACAGAATCATTATGTAGCTTGGTGGCAAACTTCTTGAACAACTCTTGCGCCAACTGCGCGCTGCCATTCATTTTCCAGTTGCCTGCTACCATTGGACGTCTGAGTGCCATCACCATCTCCTCTGAAAGCGGCGTGAATAATAGCGAACCACTTATTAACTTACAATACCTGATTACGGAATTTTTGCGATTTACTGTGTGTTCGGCTACTTTTTGCGCTCGCACTCAGTAAATCGCTCACAATTCCAGCTTAAGTCATTAATTTTACTTTGATTAAGCTAAAAAAGGCCAGTTTAGACCGCTTGTTTGACTGCGGTGGCTATGGTTTCGGCATGGGCGCGCACCTGGGCTTCATCGTCCCCTTCCACCATCACCCGGATCAAAGGCTCAGTACCGGATTTACGCAGCAGTACCCGGCCGCGCTCACCCAGTTGCGACTCAACCTGAGCCTGGGCGTCTTTCACCAGTTGTGATGCCAGCGGATCTGAGTTGCCTTCAAAGCGAACATTAATAAGGACCTGAGGCAACATCTTCATAGATTCAGTCAACTCTTCCAGCGAGGCGTTGTGACGGCGCATTGCCGCCAGCACCAGAATACCTGCCACTATACCATCACCCGTAGTGCCATGATCCAGATTGAGGATATGGCCTGAGTTCTCCCCCCCTATACGCCAATCTTTCTCTTTCAGCAGTTCTATTACATAGCGGTCGCCGACTTTGGAACGGGCAAAGGGGATATTGAGCTGTTTGAGCGCCAATTCGAGTCCAAGATTGGACATCAAGGTACCGACAACCCCGCCTTTGAGAATGCCGCGCTTTTGGGCGTCGCAGGCAAGAATATAGAGGATCTGATCGCCGTCTATCACTTCACCTTGTCGATTGACCATCATGATACGGTCGCCGTCGCCATCGAGCGCGATACCCAGATCGGCGCCTTCGCTGACCACGGTCTCACAAATCTTGGCCATGGAGGTCGCACCAACCTGATCATTGATGTTGATGCCATTGGGCTTATCCCCTATGGTCACTACCTCGGCGCCCAGTTCGCGGAACACATTGGGGGCGATGTGATAGGTAGCGCCATGAGCACAATCCACCACTATCTTGAGCCCGGCGAGGGTTTGATCCGCCGGGAAGTTACCTTTGCAATATTCGATATAACGACCGGCGGCATCATCGATACGGGAGACTTTCCCCAGCAGGTGCGACTCGACACAAACCAGAGGTTTTTCCAGCTCGGCTTCTATCTCCAGTTCCAGTTCGTCATCCAGCTTGCTGCCATCTGTGGAGAAAAACTTAATACCGTTGTCATAGTAGGGATTGTGAGATGCACTGATAACGACCCCCGCCTCGGCGCGGAATGTTCGGGTCAGGTAGGCGACGGCCGGCGTCGGCATGGGCCCCATTAACATCACATTGAGTCCGGCGGCAGACAAGCCGGCTTCCAACGCCGACTCGAACAGATAACCTGAGATCCGGGTATCTTTGCCTATAATCACTTTACGGGTACCACTGCGGGACAAGACCCTACCGGCAGCCCAGCCAAGCTTAAGTGCCAGCTCCGGAGTCATCTTGCCCGCTCCAACCTTGCCGCGGATCCCGTCCGTACCAAAAAACTTTCTCACGCTCACTCCTACTGAGAACCATCTTTGAATGGTTATTCTATATACTGTAAACCTAATACCGGCTGACCCACCGGCCTGAAACCTATGAAGTCACGGCGCTGTCTTTATCCAAACTGCTTGGTTGCTGCCATGACTTTGAGTACATCGCTGGTCTCTGCGACATCATGTACCCGAATAATATGTGCGCCCCGCTGAGCTGCCAACATGGCGCCTGCCAAGCTACCTGCCAATCTGTTGTCGACACTGCGCTCAAGCAGATTTCCTATCATACTCTTTCGCGACAGTCCGATAAGTAAAGGCAGATCAAATTTTGCCAGCTCCTGCAAATGGGCCAGCAGATGATAATTGTGTTCCAGCGTCTTGCCAAATCCAAAACCCGGATCCAGCAATATTGCCTCTCTGGCGATCCCCGCTTCAATACAGGCCTCAATGCGCTTGGCAAAGAAGTCATTCACCTCGGCAAGCAGATCCTCATAGTGGGGCGCATTCTGCATGGTTCTGGGTTGCCCCTGCATATGCATCAGGCACACAGGCACCTGCAGTTCAGCAGCGGCTTGTAGAGCGCCGGGCTCCTGCAAGGCCCGCACATCATTGATAAGGTGAGCGCCGGCATTGATACCGGCGCGCATCACTTCGGCTTTACTGGTATCCAAAGAGATCCAGATCTGGGGATACTTGGCGACAATATACTCCACCAAGGGAACAACCCGGGAAAGCTCCTCATCGACGCTGACATCGGCAGCCCCGGGCCGGGTGGACTCGCCGCCGATATCGATAAACACGGCGCCATCGGCCACCATTTGGTCGGCGTGGCGGCAGGCCAGTTCAAAGGAAGAAAAACGGCCGCCATCGGAAAACGAATCCGGGGTTACATTGAGGATCCCCATTACCTTGGGCTCATCGAGTAATAGTTGGTGAGCACCGGACTTTAGTTCAAACACTCTTTACTCCCTTACGCGTCAAGCGCGAGAACATCTTTATTGGATTTATTATTGTGACTTCAGGCAGAAACAAGAAAACCCCTTGCGGGGTTTTCTTTTACCTCAGAGTAGGCTTATTTCAGCGGGCTCTCACCGGGTTTGCCCAAATCTGCAGCAGTATCACTCGGCTCATGCTCTTCAACTTCAGTCTCTTCAGGCTTGGCACCTTTACTGCCATTATTGCCGTTGGAAGAGCCATTGTCGTCCAGCTGCCAATCGACCGGAGGACGCACTTCGCGGCGCTCCATCAGGTCCTCTATCTGGCGCGAGTCTATGGTCTCATACTTCATCAACGCATCTTTCATCGCGTGCAGTACGTCCATATTCTCATCCAGCAGTTGTTTGGCACGCTGGTAGTTGCGGTCAATGATGGCCTTGATTTCAGAGTCTATGATGGCCGCAGTCTCATCAGACATATGCTTGGACTTGGCCATGGAGCGGCCCAGGAATACTTCGCCCTCTTCCTCTGCATACAGCAGCGGACCGAGTTTCTCGGAGAAGCCCCACTGGGTCACCATGTTACGGGCAATGGCCGTAGCATATTTAATGTCTTGAGATGCACCGGTAGAGACTTTTTCAGTGCCAAAGATAATCTCTTCGGCCAGTCGACCACCGTAGGCCACAGAGATCTTACTCTCCAGCTTCTGGCGGCTCTCACTGATGGCATCGGCTTCCGGCAGGAAGAAGGTCACACCCAAGGCCCGGCCTCGAGGGATAATGGTTACCTTATGCACAGGGTCGTGCTCAGGCACCAGATAGCCCACAATCGCGTGACCGGCTTCGTGGTAAGCCGTCATCTCTTTCTCGGACTCAGACATCACCATGGAGCGGCGTTCGGCGCCCATCATGATCTTGTCTTTGGCACTCTCAAACTCTTCCATGGTCACCACACGGCGATTACCGCGAGCGGCAAACAGTGCAGCCTCGTTAACCAAGTTGGCGAGATCCGCACCTGAGAACCCAGGCGTACCACGGGCAATCACACTGGCTTTAACATCATCACCCAAAGGCACTTTACGCATGTGCACTTTAAGAATTTGCTCACGACCGCGAACATCCGGCAGCCCCACAACAACCTGGCGGTCGAAACGGCCTGGACGCAGCAGCGCGGCATCCAACACGTCTGGACGGTTGGTTGCGGCGATAACGATAATACCTTCATTACCTTCAAAGCCATCCATTTCCACCAGCATCTGGTTTAATGTTTGCTCACGCTCGTCGTGACCACCACCGAGTCCTGCACCACGCTGACGGCCCACGGCATCGATTTCATCGATAAAGATGATGCATGGAGCCGACTTTTTGGCCTGCTCGAACATGTCACGTACCCGGGAGGCACCGACACCGACAAACATTTCCACAAAGTCAGAACCTGAGATGGTAAAGAAAGGCACCTTGGCTTCACCGGCAATCGCCTTGGCAAGCAAGGTTTTACCTGTACCTGGAGGGCCAACCATCAAGACACCGGTAGGAATACGGCCACCGAGTTTCTGGAATTTGGTGGGATCACGCAGATAATCCACCATCTCCTTCACCTCTTCCTTGGCCTCGTCACAACCGGCCACATCGGCAAAGGTGGTCTTAATCTGATCTTCGCTCATCAGCTTGGCTTTACTCTTGCCAAAGGACATGGCGCCTTTACCGCCACCGCCCTGCATCTGTCGCATAAAGAAGATCCACACCCCGATAAGCAGCAACATGGGGAACCAGGAGATAAAGATCTGTGTCAGGAAACCTGACTCTTCGGCTTCCTGCCCTTTCATGCGGATGCCTTTACGGTCCAGGTCATTGATCAGATCCTGGTCATACAAGGGCATAATGGTGGTGAACTTTTCACCGGACTTTTTGACGCCTTCAATCGTACGTTGGTCGCTTTTCACTTCAACGTTACTGACTTGGCCGCTACGAACATCGTCCAGGAAAGTCGAATAATCCATCTTCTGCGCTGACGAAGAAGAGGGGGAGTAACCCTGGAACACGGACATCAGCACCACGGCGATGACCACCCAGAGAATCAAATTTTTTGCCATGTCACTCAATTACTGAACCTCACAAAGTCTTGAGATTTACTTCAATCAGGGTACTACAACTTGTACCCTGTCGCTACCAGATAGACCTCGCGAGAACGTGGCCTGGAGGAATCCGGCTTACGGGTTTTTACAGTCTTGAACGCTTGTCTGACTGCTTTCATATACTCGTCAAAGCCCTCCCCCTGAAAGACTTTAACAGCAAAACTACCATTGGCTGCCAACACCTGATGACACATATCCAGCGCCAACTCCACTAAATACATGGCTCTGGGCTGATCCACACCATCTGAACCACTCATATTGGGCGCCATATCCGAGAGCACCAAGTCAACCTTATCTTCCCCTACCCGGGTCAGCAAGGCCTCAAGGACTTTTTCCTCACGGAAGTCTCCTTGAAGGAAATCGACGCCAACGATTGGGTCCATCGGTAAAATATCACAGGCAACCACTTTACCTTTTTCACCGACCAACTTGGCCGCCACCTGAGACCAACCTCCAGGAGCCGCCCCCAGGTCGACCACTGTCATCCCGGGTTTAATCAGCTGATCTTTTTGTTGCAGCTCCTCTAACTTGAACGCGGCCCGCGAACGCAGCCCCCGTTTTTGTGCCAATTTGACATAGTGATCATCAAAGTGTTCCTGCATCCAACGGGTGGAACTGGCCGTACGTTTCTTACCTGACATTCAAAATCCGCAACAAATGAGAGTTACACAAGGGCTATATGAGGGTAGAATAGCGGCTTTTCAACAGTAACTCAGCAAAAGTTGGTAGAAATGAACTTAACAACCAAACAGAAACAGCATCTCAAGGGCCTGGCACACAGCCTTAAGCCGGTAGTGCTGCTTGGTGCCAATGGCCTGACTGAAGGGGTACTGGCTGAAATTGATAATGCGCTCTCTCACCATGAGCTGATTAAAGTTAAAGTCGCCTCTGAAGACAGAGAACTGAAAGCCGCTATCGTTGATGCCATTGTCCGTGAAACCCAGGCAACCAAGGTGCAGCTGATCGGCCATGTTTTGGTGCTCTTCCGTCAATCCGAAGAGATGAAAATCGCTCTGCCCAAGGCCAGATAAGCCCTTTCCCCACAAAAAAGCCACCTTAACCGGTGGCTTTTTTGTTGCCATAATCCCATCGGCGCACACATTGTGGCGCCGGCGGATTAAATCAGTATTAATTGATAGGTTTCAATCAGGGTGTCTGGGTCACAGGCGTCACCCGATAGTGCTCACTGGACAGTCCCAGCCATTCCGGCAGTGAAGTACCAACCGATATCGATGAGAAAGTACCGGTCAACACCCCGATAAACATGGCGATGGAAAATCCTTCCAAGGGGCCTCCGCCCATGATCCACAGTGCTGAAATAGTCATCAGGGTAGTACCGGATGTCACCATGGTTCGGGCAAAAGTGGCCGCAATCGCTTGGTTATTGATGTCTTTTACCGCCAGCTTGGGTTTGGCAGCCAGCAATTCGCGGATCCTGTCGGCAATAATGATGGAATCGTTGAGCGAATATCCCAAAATGGCCAACACAGCCGCCAGCACCGTCAGGTTGAACTCCATCTGAGTGGCGGCGAAAAAAGCCAGCACAAAGATAACATCATGTACCAGAGCAAATACCGCACCGGACGCCAGACGCCACTCAAAGCGGTAAGAGAGATACCCCAGAATACACAGCATTGCCACCAGCAAAGCCAAGCCGCCCTGCTCGGCCAACTCCTGGCCGACCTGAGGCCCGACTATGCTGGTATTGAGCACTTCAACATGAGTGTTCATACCCGCCAGTACCTCCGGCAGTTCGGGCATGGTTTGCCCGGCACTTGGCGCTGCATAACGCAGCACCCAGCGTCCCGGCTCACCGGCAGCAATCAGGCTGACTTCCTGGCCATAGGCCTGCTGCAACACAGGTTGCAGCGATTTGGAGCTGATTGAGCTGTCGATACGGATTTCACTGACCACGCCGCCGGTAAAATCCAGCCCCCAGTTGAGCCCCTTGACGGCAATCACACTGATGGACACTATCATCAAAATCACGGAAACCGCGCTGCTGAAATAACGCCACTTGGTTGCATTTTTCATATTAATCATAATATTAAACCCTCACTTCGCGGCTGAAGTTCTTGCCATAGACCAGGTTAATAATCGCCCTTGAGGCAAAAATCCCGGTGAACATACTGGTCAACAACCCCAGCCCCAGCGTCAGCGCAAACCCCTGAATAGGACCATTACCTATGGCGTAGAGCACTACAGCAGTGATCATAGTGGTGAAGTTGGCATCGAAAATGGTGGAGAAGGCGCTGTCAAAGCCCTTATCAATGGCGTGAGCCAATGCTCGCCCTTCACGAAGCTTGTCGCGGATCCGCTCGAAAATCAGTACATTGGTATCCACCGCCATCCCCACTGTCAGCACCAAACCGGCAATCCCGGGGAGAGTCAGTACCGCGCCGGGGATCAAGGCCAGCAAGCCAAACAGCAACACCATGTTAGCCAGCAATGCCAGGTTGGCGACCCAGCCAAGCCTGCGATACCAAAGCGCCATAAATACCAGGGTGATCCCCATGCCGAGCGCCAGGGCGGCAAAGCCGTTGTGAATATTCTCTGCACCCAGCGTTGGGCCTATGGTGCGCTCTTCAACTATGGTGACAGGCGCAGTCATAGAACCGGCCCGCAGCAAAAGAGCCAGTTGCTGCGCATCCTGATAACTACCGGCGCCGGTTATCCGAAAACGCTCCGGCAGCACAGACTGAATGGTGGCGACACTGATAATTTCATTGCTTTGTACTGCCTTGCCGTTGGCATCGCGGCTGTACTCACTGTATGCCGTGGCCATAGGCTTGCCGATATGGCCTCGGGAGAAGTCGGTCATACGGCGGCCGCCTTCACTGTCCAGGGTAATATTGACCTCGGCAGTGCCCATTTCACCTATTCCGGCACGGGCATCGACAATATGCTCGCCGGTCAGCACAGGTTTGCGCGCCACGGGCACAGAATTGCCGGACTTGTCCTTAATCAACATGGCGCCGGTGGCACTGTCCTTGACTTCATAGAAGGCCAGAGTCGCAGTCGCCCCTATCACACTCTTGGCGGCAGCCGGGTCTTGAACACCTGGCAGCTCAATACGGATGCGGCTCTCGCCCTGACGCTGCACCAGCGCTTCGGTGATCCCCAACTCTTCGATACGGGTACGCATGATCTGCAGGTTTTGCTGCACTGTCAGGTTACGCAAATTGATTTTCTCAGCCTCAGTCAGCGCCAACTTGAGCTGACTGTTATTGCTGCTCACCTGCCAGAGCGGGTATTGCCTGGCCATAAACTGCCGCACCTCGGCGCGAGCCGCCTCTGGCATAACCACTGTCAGTTGCTCTTCAGCGCCCTGACGCACACTCAAGCCTCGGATCCCCTGCTCTCTGGCAAAGGCACGCAGGGCATCGGCCAGTGAACTTCCCTGGGTTTGATACACAGGGGTGATATCCACATCCAACAAGAATTGCACCCCGCCACGAAGATCCAGCCCCAACTTAATGGGTTCAAACCCCATGCCGAGCAACCACTCGGGCGCTGCCGGGCTCAAAGCCAGAGTGAGTTCAGCGGGATCTTTGGCACGACCGGCCAGCAAGGATTTGGCCAAAGTCTGTTGGCCTTCGTCATTGAGAATAATCAGGGTTTGCTGATCTTTGCTGTCCAGGCGCTTGACTTGAATATCGGCCTTGGCCAGTTCAGAAACTATCTGGGTCGGAGATAAGTCCAGTCCAGCCTTGGGGGATATTTGCACCGCGGCATCTTCACCATACCAAGTCGGCAAGGCGCTCAGCGCCATCACCACCAGGGTGACTACCAGTACCAGATATTTCCAGGCGCTGTAGTGATTAAGCAGTTTTTTAGGCTGGCGCCCTCGGCCATTACTCTTTAATAATGAGTCAGTTATCATATTTATGCTCTCTTTTCGACTCGTGGCTTAAGCCACATATCACAGTCGCAGCCATCCAATGAGGGAGTGACTGACAACAGATGAAGTGAAACCCGGACAGAAAAGCCCGGTAGAGAGCGTCAGGCGGCTTGCTGACTGAAGCGATAGCGGAGGTTGGCGTCTTTCCAGCCCCCAAGGCGCAGACCGGCTCCTGGGTGCTTTAAGGTCCAATACTGCTCAATAGGCAATTGCTCGGCAAAACCTATGCTGAGCACAGGCGCCGGTAGCATAGCGATTTCAAACGCCAATTCATAGGGTGGCTCGGCCACATCATGCGGAGCGGCCGTGCTGAGGCAGCGCTGGCTGGCTCCGGGCGCCGAATAGAGTTGGTCGCCCTGCTCGGAGCGCAGCAACTTGGATAAGTGAGACAGGGAAACCTTGCCATCCATCTTTTCTCTGTCGGCAGCATCATGCTTGCCAAGCTTATGATGCAGGGACTCCTGGGATTGGGGTTCTTGAGCAAGAGACGCTGACAACACTGCAGAAGACGGCTCTTTGTCAGCATCTTGTTGCTGACTGAGCTCGGGTAAGGCTTGCTCAAACGCCTTCCAGGTTGCATCAGAGGCAATCCCGGAATACACATTGCCCAGCAGACCTATGGCGATCAGCAGGGTAAAGAGGCGCATGATTCTCAGCAAGGTGTTATCCATAAACAGGGTTATTTGGGCGGATGCTAGTCTTTCAAGCCCTGACGGGCAAATTAAACTTTGTCCATCTTGCACAAAAAAGCCGCCCGGAGGCGGCTTGATAACGCAATCAGATATATTCGACGGCGACCACTTCATATTCTGCCAGGCCACCGGGAGTTTGGATGTTGACTTCATCCCCCAGATTTTTGCCGATAAGGCCACGGGCAATGGGTGAGTTCACCGAGATCAGGTTCTCTTTGATATTAGCCTCATCGTCACCGACAATGCGGTAAGTCACTTCGGCATCTGTGTCCAGATTCAGTATGGTCACAGTGGCGCCAAAGATGATCCGGCCATTGTTGGGCATCTTGGTCACATCAATAATCTGGGCATTGGACAGTTTGCCTTCGATATCGCGGATACGGGCTTCGCAAATGCCCTGCTCTTCACGGGCTGCATGGTATTCCGCGTTTTCTTTCAAATCCCCCAGTTCACGCGCCGCGGCAATTGCCTCGGTGATCTTGGGACGGCGATCAAACTTGAGTATATCCAGTTCTTTGCGCAACTGTTCTGCCCCAACCAGGGTCATGGGAACCTTGTTCATAATCTCTTTCGTCTCCTGTCAAACAAAAGCAGCCTCCGTCGGCCTAAGGCCAACAGAGACTCATTTTCCGGGTGAATGGGCGCCATTTTGTCAGCGGCGCCAGGGATGCATAGCGGAATACCGGGGAATACACCGGCTAAAACTCAATTCATCTTGGCTACAAGCTTACCTAAGCCATGGCTGGCTTGCCAGCCATGGCGACAAAAATCTCTGTTTCTGTGGCACCGACGATGAGAAATTCATCTCAGTTAAGACTCGAAAGCACAGAGGGATAGCCCCAACCATTGTCTCCTGTCTCGACCTGCTCACCGGTAAGGTACTGATACAAGGTCGGTGCCAGTGAGCCGTTATCCAGCGGCCCCAATCTCTGGCCGGGTTTGACCGTCTCGCCCCAGAAACCTATGAAGGCATCTTTTTCCAGATAATGCTCGCCCGCATGACGACCCGGTACCAGAGTGTTGTAGCCAAAGCCCTCTTTGGGGAAGAGATTGATGGTGCCGGCCCTGTCTTCATCATAGAGATGTGCCAGCTGCACCACAGCATCGGGTCTGGGACTCATGGCCGCCAGGCTGCGCCACTGCTCGGCGCTGCAACCTTTGGTACTCCCCAGGCATAGTTCGAGCAGTTGTTGCTTGGCGGACAGCTGAACATCAGACAGCGGCGTCAGATAAGGGTTGCTCTGAGCCAGTGCCAGCAGCTCAGGCGCGCCTTTAGCATCCAGCGCCTGATAACGGATAACGCCCGACTCGCGACTGATCATTTCATCGCGGCGCTGCCCGTTTCTGTATCCCACCAAACGCACAGAGCAGCTATCAAGCGTACAATCGCTTTGGCGCACCACAAGATAATCCAGCGATTCCTGCAACTCATCGGCAAGTAGGCTGACCATATCCAGCGCCTTGCCTTCTCTGACCTTAAAACGGGTCAACTCTTGATACAGGGGTTGCACCTGCCAACCTCGGTCCGAGTTAAAGAAGTCCAGCATATAGTTGCCACCGGCAGTGGAGGCTATCACCAAATCTACCCCATGCAGTGAAGGCGGATTGAGGTTGTTGGTTATCTTGGGGCCTTCCCCTTCATCAGAGGAGATTTTGCTTATCTTGAGCTCGACCCCGCGTTGCTTGAGCGCATCTTGCAGCACCAGTTCGGGGTTAAGGGTGTGATACACAGGTGCCAAACCATGATCGCCGGCCATGCCCCACAGCGTCTGCGGATAGATACCCGCGTCCCGATACACCTTGTCCAGACGGCCGAGCCAGTAATCGAGCCGGTTAAGCTCACCGGTCGGCGCTATGATTTCATCGCTGAACGGCCCCTTGAAATGGGCGAAGTGATCCGGCCAGGGGTTATAAATAAGCAGATAGTCCGGCATTGCCTGCTCACTCAGCAAGGCCAGCTCATTGAGCTGTTCATTGAGCTTGGCCCGCAAGCTCATGCGGGAAAACAGCCGCCAGGCGCCCATCTTGTCGTAGGCCTCGAGTTGCTCTCGAACCGCCGCAACTCTATGTTGCAAGCCCTTTTCGGCTTCGGCGCGCAGCGACAACTCATTGAGACAGCGCTGCTCGCCAAAATCACGGATCGCTTCCCCCAGTCCCAGATTGACCAGGGCATCAAAGCTGGTCTGGGCGTTCCAGTCATATTGGGCGTTGCAGTTTAAGGTCTTGAGATAGTTCAGTCGGTCGAACATGGTGCGCATGCCGCGGCTCTCCGCCAGATTTTCGAGCTGCAGGGCATCATTGCCGAAGAAGTAATAGGCCCGATCACGGGTGCGATCGACAAAGTGAAAATTGGGGATCCCTGTGCCGCCCTGGCCGGACACTGCGGCGCCTGTCTTGATAATCGGCAGATTGCGCACACTGATGGTAGGCGTGGAAGAGATACCACCTGTGGCTATGCCATTTTCACTCCGGCGATAGAGTGCCTTGAAAAACGGCAGATAGTACTGGTCGGTGGCGCCATGTTTCACCAACTGACGCAAAAAGTCCTGCTTGGGAGTATGCTGCGGCCGCCCCATGGCTGACGCGGGCGAGAGTTGCGACAAAGCCGCATCCCTGGCAAGTACTTCTTTGAGATAAGGGCCGGAATTGGGCGCGACCAACGCCTGCATCAGTCCCTGGCTCAAGCCATCTACTGTTATCTGCACCGCTCTTGGGCGTTGACTCCAACTTGCCAGAAAGTCACTCAGCCCCTTGGGATCTTCCTTGAGACTGGCCTGCATCCAGGCAGAAAAGGCCTTGGCCCGCTGCGCCGGTAATGCATATTGGCGATAGGCCTTGAGCACATTGAGACGGACAAAGTCGATAAGGGTAACAGTTATCGCCTGCGCCTTGTTGTTTACCTTGGCGGCATTTTCCGCCTTGCCATCTTCAATAATCAGCTCGAGGGCGCTGCGCATATCCCCCTCGGGCAGACTGCCGACATACTTGCCAATCTCAGTGATGATCAGCGGCTGAATGTCGGCAATCAGCGCCAGATCTTCAGGGCTATCGCCAAGATAGCGGTAATGTTCCGGCAGTTTCTTGCCAAGGGCCCAGTCATCATTGTTGAACAGACGATCATAGACAGTCACCAACATGGCAACCAACTGGCGATTGAGCGTCATGCCCTCGCGTCTGTCATTGGCTTCGGCGGTCGGTTCGGTGTTGTCTTTGACCTGCTCCTCCAGGCTGAACAGCGAATGCTGCCAGGGCGCGATTTGCTCCTTGCCGTATTGGCTCAGCAGATAATCCCGGAACTGATCCCGGTTTTCGGCGCGGCTGTATCTGTCGTAAAAAAGGTAGAGAAAATGCCCAAGGGGGATGCTGTAGAAAGGATCCGACAGCCGGGCTATGACCCTGGTCTTGGTCGGCGCATCGAGCGGCAGCGTTAAAATGTAGGCATCCAGGCTCATACCGGCAACGGAAAATATCGCCAGATCGCGCCCTGTGGTGACACTGAGCTCCAACCCTTTAAACAGCTGCTTTTGCAGCAGATCGCCGCCGTGATACAAAGGCGCCACCAAAGGCACAGTGTTGATATCGGCCCGCACACCGTTGCTGCCGAGGCTCAAAGCCAGGCCAAAACTCAAGGCAAGAGCCTGTGCTTTGCTCCGCCGGTTGAACAGCCCTTTGACGCGCCCCGCAACGCTTTCCCGGCCCTTGGGCTCCTTTGAGACAGACTCGAGTATCATCACTTCCTTTCCCTGAAACATCTTGATTGCAACGCCTCGATTGAAGCGCCTTGATAGTGGGCGAGTTTAGCAAGAGCTGCCAAGATCCCAAAGCCAGGGGAAGGTGCAAATAAGTCCTCGCGGCGTTCTTTTTTGTAGAGAGTGGCTTACACAGCAATTGGCGTTCAAGGCATCTGACTGAAGGCATGCCGGGGCCTGTCAAAGTCGGATAACGCAGAGCACGCATGGGACCTGTTCGCACCTTCCCAATGACCCAAATCATCCGGCCTACAAAAAAACAGGCCACCCTAATGGGTGGCCTGGTCACTTTCAGTTACTGACTGACAGCGTTTACTTGTTGACTCTCGCGTGCAGTTCCTGCACCGAGGCAACATTGCTTCTGTCGTCAGCATCATGGGCCATACAGGTTGCAAAAGCCGCATTCATGGTGGTGGTGTAGTTCACCTTGTGCTGCAGCGCGCCGCGGCGCAGCTGTCTGGAATCCTCGATGGCCTGACGACCCTCCGTGGTATTCACTATGTAGGTGTATTCACCGTTCTTGATCCGGTCAAGAATGTGTGGACGACCTTCATGCACCTTGTTCACCAGGCGGGGATTGATACCCGCTTCACCCAGCACCACAGCCGTACCGTGGGTGGCATCCAGCTCATAGCCGAGCTCAATCAGCTTGGCCGCCAGATCCGAAACCCGCTTCTTGTCGCTGTGACGAACAGACAACAGGGCGCGACCTGACTTGGGCACATCTTTCACTGAGCCCAGTTGCGCCTTGGCGTAGGCTTCGGCGAAGGTATCACCCACACCCATCACCTCACCGGTAGAGCGCATTTCAGGGCCGAGCAGAGGGTCAACACCCGGGAACTTGTTGAACGGCAGAACCACTTCTTTCACTGAGTAGTAAGGCGGGATCACTTCCTGAGTATGTTGCTGTTCGGCCAGTGAAGTGCCGGCCATTACCCGGGCGGCAATCTTGGCCAGAGGCACACCTGTGGCCTTGGAAACGAAAGGCACTGTGCGGGCGGCGCGCGGATTTACCTCAATCAGGTAAATCACGTCGCTCTTGACCGCAAACTGCACATTCATCAGACCGACAACGCCCAGCTCCAGCGCCAGCTTGCGTACCTGCTCGCGCATCTCGTCCTGAATCGCCTTGGAGAGAGTGTAAGGAGGCAGTGAACAACCTGAGTCACCTGAGTGAACACCGGCCTGCTCAATATGCTCCATGATGCCGCCGATAACCACGTCCTTGCCATCGCAAACGGCATCCACGTCTACTTCGGTGGCGTCATCCAGGAAGCGATCCAGCAGTACCGGCGACTCGTTGGATACACTGACGGCTTCGTTGAAGTAACGGCGCAGATCCTGCTCGTCGTAGACGATTTCCATCGCCCGGCCACCCAGAACATAGGAGGGACGAACCACCAGAGGGTAACCTATACGCTCGGCATCCAGTACCGCCTGCTCCAGGTTGGTCACTGTGCTGTTTTCAGGCTGTTTCAGCCCCAAACGCTCAACCGCCTGCTGGAAGCGCTCACGGTCTTCGGCGCGGTCGATGGCATCCGGGCTAGTCCCTATGATGGGCACACCTGCGGCTTCCAGGGCACGAGCCAGTTTCAGTGGCGTTTGGCCACCATACTGCACGATAACCCCTTTGGGCTGCTCAACCCGCACGATTTCCAGTACGTCTTCCAGGGTAACAGGTTCAAAGTAGAGTCTGTCAGAGGTGTCATAGTCGGTGGAAACGGTTTCAGGGTTACAGTTAACCATGATGGTTTCATAGCCGTCTTCACGCATCGCCAGCGCTGCGTGCACACAGCAGTAGTCGAACTCGATACCTTGACCGATACGGTTGGGGCCGCCACCTATCACCATGATCTTGTCTTTATCGGACGGATTGGCCTCACACTCTTCCTCGTAGGTGGAGTACATGTAGGCGGTATCCGTGGCGAACTCGGCGGCGCAGGTATCTACCCGCTTGTAGACAGGGAAAAGCTCATACTTGTGACGCAGTTTGCGCACTTCACTTTCAGAAACCCCCAGCAGTGACGCCAGGCGCGCATCGGAGAAACCTTTGCGCTTCAGCTTGCGCAGGAACTCTTTGGAAAGACCGCTCCAGCCACCTTCCTTGACCTTCTCTTCCTGCAGCACCAGATCTTCAATCTGCACCAGGAACCAAGGGTCTATGTTGGTGATGCGGCGAATACCTTCCATGGACATACCGGCGCGGAAAGCATCGGCGATATACCAAGGACGCTCAGGGCCCACATCCTGCAACTCGTAACGTATCTTGGCCAGGGCTTCAGGCTCGTTGATATCCACGATAGGGTCGAAACCTGTCATCCCGGTTTCCAGGCCGCGCAGAGCTTTTTGCATCGACTCCTGGAAAGTACGGCCGATGGCCATTACTTCACCGACAGACTTCATCTGAGTGGTCAGGCGGTCGTTGGAACCGGCAAACTTCTCGAAGTTGAAACGAGGGATTTTGGTAACCACATAGTCGATAGAGGGCTCGAACGAAGCCGGGGTCAGACCGCCGGTAATGTCGTTCATCAGCTCATCCAGAGTAAAGCCCACCGCCAGCTTGGCCGCAACCTTGGCAATCGGGAAACCGGTCGCCTTGGAGGCCAGCGCAGATGAGCGCGATACCCTTGGGTTCATCTCGATGATCACCATGCGACCATCTTTGGGGTTAATACCAAACTGCACGTTGGAGCCACCGGTTTCAACGCCGATTTCCCGAAGCACCGCCATGGAGGCGTTACGCATCAGTTGATATTCTTTGTCGGTCAGGGTCTGGGCCGGTGCCACTGTAATGGAGTCACCTGTGTGCACGCCCATGGGGTCAAAGTTTTCGATGGCGCAGACTATGATGCAGTTGTCGTTGCGATCGCGCACCACTTCCATCTCATACTCTTTCCAGCCAATCAGCGACTCGTCAATCAGCAGCTCATTGGTCGGCGACAAATCCAGACCCCGGGTACAGATCTCTTCAAACTCTTCGACGTTGTAAGCGATACCGCCGCCGCTGCCACCCATGGTGAAAGAGGGGCGAATGATGCAGGGAAAGCCCACTTGATCCAGCACCTTGTGTGCATCTTCCATGCTGTGGGCAATACCGGCACGGGGACACTCGAGGCCGATACTCTTCATCGCCTTGTCAAAACGGGCACGATCTTCGGCCTTGTCGATGGCATCGGCAGTGGCACCGATCATCTCGACGTCAAACTCTTTCAATACGCCTTTGGCTTCCAGTTCCAGGGCACAGTTCAGTGCCGTCTGGCCGCCCATGGTTGGCAGAATCGCATCGGGGCGTTCTTTGGCGATAATGTTGCGCACCACTTCCCAGTGGATAGGCTCGATGTATGTGGCATCGGCCATTTCCGGGTCTGTCATGATGGTTGCAGGGTTGGAGTTCACCAGAATGACCCGGTAACCCTCTTCTCTCAGCGCCTTACAGGCCTGGGCTCCCGAATAGTCAAACTCACAGGCCTGACCGATAACGATTGGGCCGGCACCCAGGATAAGAATACTTTGGATATCAGTACGTTTTGGCATTTTCTTCTATCTTCTCCCGGCGATTACAGCTTGACTTGGTGACGGTATTGCTCAATCAGTTCGATAAAATGATCGAACAGTGGCGCACAATCGTGCGGCCCTGGACTCGCTTCAGGGTGCCCCTGGAAGCTGAAGGCCGGCTTGTCTGTCAGGTGGATCCCCTGCAGTGAGCCATCAAACAACGACTTGTGAGTCACCTTGATGTTGGCAGGCAGTGTGGCTTCGTCGGCAGCAAAACCATGGTTCTGACTGGTGATCATCACAGTGCCTTTGTCAATATCGCTTACCGGGTGGTTGGCACCGTGGTGGCCAAACTTCATCTTCAGCGTCTTGGCACCATTGGCCAGCGCCAGCAGTTGGTGGCCAAGGCAGATGCCGAATACCGGGATATCGGTTTCGAGAATTTGCTGAATCGCCTTGATGGCGTAGTCACATGGCTCCGGGTCACCGGGGCCGTTGGAGAGGAATACCCCATCCGGTGCCATCGCCAGCACTTCACTGGCAGGCGTTTGTGCAGGAACCACAGTCACATCACAGCCTCTGTCTACCAGCATTCGCAGTATGTTCTGCTTCACGCCATAGTCATAAGCCACTACCTTGTACTTGAGTTCTGACTCGGGAGTATCGACCGGCAGGCCGCTCTCCAAACGCCAGGTTCCCTTGCGCCAGGTGTAAGACTTGTCGGTCGTCACTTTCTTGGCCAAGTCCATGCCTTTCAGCCCAGGGAAGGCCTTGGCGGCGGCCAGCGCCTTGTCTACGTCCTGTTCACCCACCAGAATGCAACCGGCCTGAGCGCCCTTCTCCCGTAGAATACGGGTCAGCTTACGGGTATCGATATCGGCGATACCGACTACCTTGTTGGCTTTGAGGTAATCACTGAGGGATTGTTGGTTACGGAAGTTACTGGCGAGGAGGGGAAGATCACGAATAATAAGACCACAGGCATGAACTGCATCGGATTCTGTGTCTTCATCGTTGGTACCGGTATTACCGATATGTGGGTAGGTTAGAGTTACTATCTGGCGAGAATAAGATGGATCGGTGAGGATTTCTTGATATCCGGTCATCGAAGTGTTAAAAACAACTTCTCCAACTGCAATACCATCGGCACCTATTGCTGTGCCGGAAAATACGCTTCCATCTTCGAGTACGAGTAAGGCAGACTTTGTCAACGCGACCTCCGAGAAAAGAGCCAAGCCACTGAAATATAATATTTTTATCTTTGTTTAAAGTACCAATTTCCGCTAAAATACGAAATTTTGACAAATTCCGAGCATCCTACACGAGAAATGGCAATCCGTCTATAGCTTGGCGGACGAATTCGAAAAAAAACCGCCGATTGGCGGTTTTTTAAATAATGTCACAGGGATTTCAACCCCAATACCTGTTGCATGTCGTAGAGCCCGGCATCCTGTTCCTGTAGCCAAAGTGCCGCACGCATGGCACCGTTGGCAAAGGTCATTCGGCTGGAAGCCTTGTGAGTGATCTCCAAACGCTCGCCCATATCGGCAAACATGGCGGTATGCTCGCCCACCAAATCGCCCGCCCTGATAGTGGCAAAACCTATGGTGTCGCGCTCACGCTCGCCGGTGATCCCTTCGCGGCCATAAACGGCCACTTTTTCCAGATCCCGCCCCAGCGTGTTGGCAATCACTTCCCCCATCTTCAAGGCGGTACCTGAAGGAGCATCCTTCTTGTGTCTGTGATGACCTTCGATGATCTCTATGTCGGTATAATCACCCATGACTTCCGCCGCCAGTTCCAGCAGCTTCCACATTAGGTTAACCCCAACCGACATATTGGGTGCCAAGACCACAGGCATCTGCTCGGCAAAGGCCTCAATCTGCGCCTTTTGCGCCGAGTTGAAACCTGTAGTGCCTATCACTATCGCCTTATGATGGCGGGCACACCAATCCAGATTGCTGAGGGTGCCTTCCGGGCTGGTGAAATCCACCAACACATCGAAGTCATCGGCAACCTGATCCAGGCTATCGCTGACCCGGACATGGAGACAACCGACTCCGGCCAACTCTCCGGCATCGACTCCCACCAGAGTCGAGCCTGCGCGCTCGATGGCCGCGCCCAGAATGATCCGGCTGGAATGCGCGGCCGCTTCTATCAGGGTACGCCCCATACGGCCGCTGCTTCCGGCAACCGCAACTCTGACATGTCCACTCATAACTTTCTCCACATACAGGCTAAAAAAATCGCCTGAGTCAGACTCAAGCGATTTTGGTATTACAGAATGTCCAGCAATTCCACTTCAAAAACCAGAGTGGAATAAGGCGGGATAGCCGCCCCGGCACCGCGCTCGCCGTAGGCCAGGTGATGCGGTACATACAGCTTGTACTTGGCGCCAACCGGCATCAATTGCAGCGCTTCGGTCCAACCGGCAATCACGCCGGAAACCGGAAATTCGGCAGGCTGACCACGGGTCACTGAACTGTCGAATACTTTACCGTCGATAAAGGTACCGTGATAGTGAGTACGAACATTGGAATCATAGCTTGGCTTCTCGCCTGAGCCTTCGCTGATGATTTCGTACTGCAGACCTGATTCGGTAGTCACCACACCTTCACGCTTGGCGTTTTCAGCCAGGAAAGCATTGCCTTCGGCAGAAGCGGCTTCGGCAGCCTCTTCCTGAGCCTTCTGCAGACGCTGGCTGATTTCAGAGAAAGCAACCTGCAAATCTTCCAGGGAAACAACACTCTCTTTGCCGTCAAATGCATCGGCCAGACCGGCTTGAACGGCTGGAATATCCAGACCTTCAAAAGAGTTGGCGGCCAGTTGCTCACCCAACTGGCGACCTACGCCGTAGCTGGCTTGTTGTTCAACACTGGTGAACTTATCAGACATAATCAGTTTACTCTCAGTTTATCTGTGAATTTTTCGCGGCACAGTGTAACACTTATCCGGGTCCAAGTGTTGCGCTTATTCGTATCCTTACGGTTTGTTCATTCGCCTGGCCTCAGCCGAAATAAACTGAGGGTCAAGCAAGCCGATTTTCATACACCTCATCTTTGGCAAGAGCGAAACTTACCCTTGCTCGCCTGATAGAGCGGCATCATCTGCGCTTGTAAATCACGCAACTGGGCAATGCGGTTCTCATTGGATGGATGAGTCGATAAGAGCTCCGGCCCCTGACTGCCACCCGCCTTGGCCATGTTTTGCCACAAGGTCACCCCGGCTCTGGGATCGAAGCCGGCCCTGGCCATCAGCTCCAGCCCCATCACATCGGCCTCGGATTCCTGCGCCCGGCCATAGGGTAAGATATAACCCACCTGCACCCCGAGCCCCAAGGCCGCCATGTAGAGATCGGCGTTGGCTATCTGGCCCATCCCCAATGCTGCTCCGGCCAACTGCATACCGGTATTGCTGAGTTGGGCCCGCGAGGCCTGCTCATTGCCGTGCTGCGCCAACACATGGGCTATCTCATGACCAATAACAGTCGCCAGTTGATCTTCATTGTTGGCCACCTTGAGCAGCCCGGTATAGACACCTATATGGCCACCGGGCAGGGCAAAGGCGTTGACCTGATCCGAGTCAAACAGCACCCATTGCCAATGTTGCTGCGGCAACAAAGAGGTAATACGCTGCGCCACACAGGCAACATAGGCACTGGCCGCTTTGTCCTGGCTCTGCTTCTCCTTTGCTTTTATCTGCTCGAAAGAGGCGGTGCCCATCTGGTTTATCTGCTCGGGCGAAAACAGTAGCATCTGCGAGCGCCCGGTGGGCGACTGGGTAGTGGAGCAGCCCGAGAGCAAGCCCACAAAGAGTATGGCCAGCAGGCCGAGAATTCGGTTATTCATCTTTTATCTTCCGGTGATAAAGTTTCCCGGGATTTTACCTCAGTGTCACAAGCAAGCACAGCTTGCCGTATCGCCAAAGGATTGACCGACTCAAAAGTCATTTCCGCTCACAGCGAAGACATGAAAAAAGTTGACCTTAAGCCTGTCTGGCACGAAACTGGTTAGCAGACAGGGATACGGAAAAACGCCGTTATCCGCTTATAAGTCACTCATTATCATTGGCCTTTTTATAGGATCCAACTCATACAATGCTTGAAGAATTAGCCTTGGGAGGATTGCTGTTCAGTCCTTTGGTTCTCTTCGCACCTCTTGCGCTCGTACTCTGGTTTCTGACCAGACTGGTCCTTCACTGGACCGGGCTGTATGCAAAAATCTGGCGAGTGGCCTGGTTCGAAGTCGCCCTATTCGTGTGCTATCTGGCACTGATTATCTACCTGTTTGAGAATTGACACTTACCATGGCAAAAGTACTGCGCATCTCCATTACCCTGCTTCTCGTGCTGGCCGCCATAGTGGCCGGATACTGGATTTGGAATCACTACCTCTATTCACCCTGGACCCGTGACGGCCGGGTGCGGGCCGAAGTGATAACCCTCTCGGCCGATGTCTCCGGCTGGGTAACCCAACTGAATGTTAGGGATAACCAGCAAGTCAAAGCCGGCGATCTGCTGTTTCAGGTGGATGATACCCGTTATCAGGCCACCAGTACCGAATTGGCCGCCGAACTGGAAAACAAACTCTATGCCTGGGAACTGGCCAAACACAAATATGAGCGGCGCAAGAATCTCACCGGCCGCGAGGTGATCAGCGAAGAAGATTTGGAAACGGCACGGATCAACACTGAGTTGGCCAAAGCCAGCTACAACTTGGCAAAGGCCAGACTCGACAGCAGCAAAATAGATCTGCAGCGCACCCAGGTCCACTCCCCCGCCGATGGCACCATAATCAACCTCAGCCTGCGTCAGGGCAACTATGTCAACCAGGGCAAGGCGGTATTGTCTCTGGTTAAACAAGGCTCTTTCTATGTCACAGGTTACTTTGAAGAAACCAAGCTGCCGCTGATAAAGATAGGCCAAAAGGCCAAAATCAGCCTGATGAGTGGTGGCGAGCCGCTCAGTGGCGAAGTAGTCAGCATAGGCAAGGCGATTGCCGACACCAATACCAATGCCAATGGCCAACTGCTGCCACAAATTCAACAAAGCTTCAACTGGGTCAGGCTGGCACAGAGGATCCCTGTAGATATCAAGCTGGACCCGGCTTCAGAAGAACGTGAACTCAGCGCCGGAATGACGGTTTCCATCCAACTGCAAGCCGAAGAATAACATGGCCCTGTCTCCCACGCTGGCCGTATTCCTGACCCCGGACAAGCGCACGCTGATCTTCGCCACCAAAGGGGTGATTGCCATGGCGCTGGCGCTGACGGCGGCGCTCTACCTGGACTTGGAGCGCCCCTACTGGGCGCTGGTGTCGGCGGTATTCCTGCAGATGCGCCCCGAAAGTGGCCTGGTGCTTGAAAAAGGCCTTTGTCAGATAATAGGCACATTGGTAGGCGGGGTTGTCGGCATAGCGATTCTCAGCGGCTTTTACAACGCTCCCGAACTGGCCATCCTCACCCTGACGCTGTGGCTGGGTCTGAACTCGGCGCTGTCGGCCATGGTGCGCCATATCAACTTTGTCTACGCCTTCGCTATGGCGGGGATCACCCCCTGTCTTATTGTGCTCTTGGTAATGGTCAACCCTGCCACCGCCAACAGTGAAACCATCTTCGCCGTCGCCCATTCCAGGGTCAGTGAAATCATAGTCGGCGCCATCTGTGCCACTCTGGTGAGCCAGTTGCTGTGGCCTGTCAGAGTCACCGAAGGGCTGCAGAAACAAACCCGAAAAATAGTCAACCAGACGTTGGAATACCTCACGCTGGAGCTGGATCTCAACGGCTCCCATGAAAACCGCCATCAACAGATAGATGCGATTCTCGAATCACTGGCAGAAGCCAGTGACGATGCCAACGCCCTCAGCTACGAGGGGCCGGAAGGCCCTGGACGCAGTCGTGCGGCCAATTTGTTATTCAACAAGGTGTTGTCATTGCTGGCCGTGATCCAGATATTCGGCCGTTTGCAGCGTAACCATGAAGAGTTGATGACAGGCACCCTCTCAGGGCTAATCCGTACCCTGAAAAGCAACTTCAAGGCGATGTCCGAATCGGACGATTTCCATTTCTGTTATGAACTGGCACACAGGCAGAGGCGCGAAATCATTCACTATCGCAACACTCATGCCTGTATCAGCCCACTGGAGTCGCGGCTGCTGAAAACCGCCTCAGAGCTGGCCAGCGATTTGGTGCTGGTGCTGCGGGCTTTCAAGGCGTTGGAGTCACCGGACAAAACGCTGCTCAATGCTCCCGCGATGCAGACCCACAGAGATCCCCTGCTCGGGCTGATCACGGGTGTCAGAACCATGCTGATTTTCCTGATCGGCGCCAGTATCTGGATTGGCACCGCCTCCAGCGCAGCACTGATGATAATGACCATGCCGGTGATATTCTCCATCATGATGGCCAGGCTACCCTTACCCCTTTTGAGTATGATCCTGCGGCGGCTGCTGATAGGGGTGATGATTGCGATTCCGGTCGCGATATTTTACGCCCTCGAACTACTGGCCCAGAGCAGCGGTGATATTGAGATCATGTTGTTGGTATTGGCAGGTCCCTTCTTTATTGGCCTGATGGCACTGGCCAATCGTGCCACCCTGCCCTACGGCCTGGGATTTTGCATCCCATTTGCCATTTTGGTCAGCCCCAGCAAAGACATGACCCAGGCCTTTGCCATAGACAGCACCCTGAGCAAGGCGATGGCCATCTTTGTCGGCGTCAGCATCCTCTATTGGCTGTTTAAGCTGGTGACAGAGCCAGGAGTCAAAATGATGCAGCAACGCCTGCTCAACGCCACTCGCAAAGATCTGATTGATATGGTCAAACAGGACAAGCCAGAGGACTGGTTCAATGCCCGCATGGCAGATCGCCTGCTGCGCTTGGCCAATTATGAACGCAGCAGCCAGAGCAGCAACAGAACCCTGACCGACTTAGGCCTTACCGGCCTTAACCTGGGCCATGTTTCGGTGCGCCTGCGCCGCCTGCTGGCCAGCATCAGCGACAGCCAACTCGACGAACTGCTGCAAGACTGGCAGTTGGCACTCGCCAACGCTTTTATCCTCTGTTCCCGCGGTGAAAACCCACCCGAGTTCCGTGCCAGCTGCGAACGCCTCTTGGCCCGGCTGCAAACCGATGGTTTGGCACAGGAGCAATTGGAGATGGTTCAGGGGATGTTTGAGCGCCTGATAATGACCTTTGAGCGCAGCGCTGCCATGATAAGCAATGCCAATGCACCCGCGACCCAAGCTGAGTCTGCGCCACCGCAAGAGCAAGAGTCTACCTCCGAACAAAAGCCTTAGGTAAAGACCAGAAGCTCAGCGCCAAGAGTCATCAAACCAAATAAAAAACTTGCAAACTACTTGACCACTCAAGCAAACACGCAGATACTTGCGCAATCAAGTATTAGTAAAGCATTGGTCAAGTTAGTTTCGTTCTAAAGAGGTTTCAGATGACACAACCCATTACGGCAAGTATTGCGCTTGCCATAACCGAGATACACAGCCAACTGCAACGCAGTCTGGCAGGCAGGCTGTCGCTGCACGGCATCAGCTTCAGCGAGTTTTTGGTACTGAGGCAATTGGCAAAGGCCGAGGGCAATAAGCTCAGAAGGATTGACCTGGCCCAGGGCGCCGGACTTAGCGCTTCGGGGATCACCCGCCTGCTTAACCCAATGGAAAAAATTGGTCTGGTAGAAAAGGAAGCCGCCAGCCGGGATGCCAGAGTCAGCTTGGTGGCCCTGACACCGGCGGGTACTAAGATTTTTGCAGAGGCCGAGGTATCGTTTCAGCAAGTCGCCGATGAGTTTATGTCACGCTTGAGTGAGCAAGAGCAACAACTGTGGCTAAGCCTGCTCCATAAGCTGGGTGCCTGAATACCAGGGCTCTGATTACAAGACAGGAGCCCCGAGCACTGCAATTCTAAAAGTGCAAAATAAGCCGCCGGAAAGCCCAAACAGAAGAAACTGAAGAAGCGCATAAGTATCGAACCTACCGTTAACGCTTCTCCGGGAATAGCCTAAAAAAAACCGATGCCTTGAGCATCGGTTTTTTGTTTCGGCCGAGAGCAAGTTAGCTATTCAGATCCTGAAAGAACTTTTTCACCCCGTCGAAGAAACCTTCGGCCTTGGGGCTATGCTTCTTGGATTCGCCGGTGACTGAGGCTTCGAATTCCCGCAGCAACTCTTTCTGGCGCTCGGACAAATTCACCGGCGTTTCCATTACCACTTTGCAAAGCAGATCGCCAACCGCGTGACTGCGTACCGACTTAACCCCTTTGCCGCGCATGCGGAACATGCGTCCGGTCTGGGTTTCCGCCGGGATCTTCAGGCTTACCTTGCCATCCAATGTCGGTACTTCCACTTCACCGCCGAGGGCGGCCTTGGCAAAGGAGATAGGCACTTCGCAATAGAGGTTATTGCCGTCACGGACAAATATCGGATGCTCACGCACAGTAACCTGAACATAAAGATCACCCGCCGGAGCGCCAAATTCACCGGCTTCACCTTCACCGGCCAGACGGATACGGTCACCGGTATCGACACCGGCCGGAATTTTCACCGACAGTGTCTTGCTCTTCTCTATGCGGCCATCGCCATGACACTTGCTGCAAGGCTCTTTGATGATCTTGCCGCGGCCATGACAGGTAGGACAAGGCTGCTGCACGGCGAAAAAGCCCTGACGCATCTGTACCTGACCGGCACCATGACAGGTACCACAAGTCGTAGCCGAGGTCCCCTTCTTGGCCCCTGAGCCATCACACACATCACAGCTTGCCAGGGTTGGGATACGCAGCTCTTTGGTCAAGCCACGAACCGCTTCTTCCAGCGACAGTTCCAGGTTGTAACGTAGATCTGAACCTCGGGCAGCTTGACGATGCCCGCCACGACGACCACCACCGAAGATATCCCCGAACACATCGCCAAAGATATCACCGAAATCGGCGCCGCCGCCAAAGCCACCGCCGCCACGGTTGGGGTCAACCCCGGCATGACCAAACTGGTCATAGGCAGCTTTTTTGTCTTCGTCGGTCAGGATCTCATAGGCTTCTTTGACTTCTTTAAAGCTGGCCTCGGCCGCCTTATCGCCCGGGTTGCGGTCAGGGTGATACTTCATCGCCAGGCGCTTATAGGCCTTCTTGATCTCCCGCTCGCTGGCGTCGCGACCGACGCCCAATACTTCGTAATAATCTCGCTTTGACATAATCTCACGCTTTCCAAGCTGGATTCACACAAGCGGGCGTTAGGGTTGCCCCGTAACGCCCGCCGGAATTAATCGAGTGTTACCACCCAATTACTTCTTGTCGTCTTTAACCTCTTCGAACTCGGCATCAACAACGTCATCGGCCTGGGCATTGCTGCTCTGGGCTTCGCCTTGACCTTGGGCTTGTTGTGCCTTGGCCTGAGCGATTTCCATCAGCTTGGCAGAAGCTTCGATCAGCTCTTGAGTCGCCTTGTCGATGGCTTCTTTGTCGTTACCCTTGGCGGCAGTTTCTACAGCGGCCATAGCGGTTTCGATCTTGGCCTTGTCGTCTGCTGCCAGAGCGTCACCGGCTTCTTCCACCTGTTTCTTGGTGGCGTGTACCAGACCATCAGCCTGGTTGCGAGCGCTGACCAGCTCTTCAAACTTCTTGTCTTCCTCGGCGTGAGCCTCGGCGTCGCGAACCATTTTCTCGACTTCATCATCAGACAGACCGGAAGAGGCCTTGATGGTGATGTTCTGCTCTTTGCCTGTCTTCTTGTCTTTGGCAGACACGTGCAGAATACCGTCGGCGTCGATGTCGAAAGTCACTTCAATCTGTGGCATGCCGCGTGGAGCAGGCTCAATACCTTCCAAGTTGAACTGACCCAGTGACTTGTTGGCGCTGGCTTGCTTACGCTCACCCTGCAGCACGTGAATGGTCACTGCGCTCTGGTTGTCGTCTGCTGTAGAGAAGGTCTGCTGTGCCTTGGTAGGAATAGTGGTGTTCTTCTCAATCAGCTTGGTCATTACGCTGCCCATGGTTTCAATACCCAGAGACAGAGGCGTTACGTCCAGCAGCAGTACGTCTTTCACGTCACCGGCCAGTACACCACCTTGAATCGCAGCACCTACGGCTACCGCTTCATCAGGGTTCACGTCTTTACGTGGTTCCTTGCCGAAGAAGTTGGTTACCGCTTCCTGAACCTTAGGCATACGGGTTTGACCGCCCACCAGGATCACTTCATTGATGTCAGACACTGACAGGTCGGCATCGGCCAGAGCCACTTTCAGAGGCTCCAGTGAGCGCTGGATCAGGTCTTCAACCAGAGATTCCAGTTTGGCACGGGTGATCTTAACCACCAAGTGCTTGGGACCTGTCGCATCAGCAGTGATGTAAGGCAGGTTCACCTCGGTCTGAGTGGTGCTGGACAGCTCAATCTTGGCCTTCTCGGCAGCTTCTTTCAGACGCTGCATAGCCAGAGGGTCGTTACGCAGATCCAGACCTTGCTCTTTCTTGAATTCGTCAGCCAGGTAGTTGATCAGACGGTTGTCGAAGTCTTCACCACCCAGGTGAGTATCACCGTTGGTTGCCAGTACTTCGAAAGTCTGGTCGCCGTCGTTGCTGTCGATTTCGATGATGGAGATATCGAAGGTACCACCACCCAGGTCATATACAGCAACAATGTTGTCGCCCTGCTTCTTGTCGATACCATAGGCCAGTGCCGCAGCAGTTGGCTCGTTGATGATACGTTTTACTTCCAGACCCGCGATACGGCCGGCATCTTTGGTGGCCTGACGCTGAGAGTCGTTGAAGTAAGCAGGTACTGTGATTACCGCTTCAGTCACTGGCTCACCCAGGAAATCTTCAGCAGTTTTCTTCATTTTTTTCAGTACTTCGGCAGACACCTGAGGTGGTGCCATCTTCTTGCCATGACTTTCAACCCAAGCGTCGCCGTTGTCGGCCTTGATGATCTTGAAAGGCATGATGCTGACGTCGCGCTGAACTTCATCGTCAGTGAAGCGACGGCCAATCAAACGCTTGATGGCAAAGAAAGTGTTGGCTGGGTTGGTCACGGCCTGACGTTTTGCAGGTGAACCAACCAGTGTCTCGTCTTCAGTGAAGGCGATGATAGAAGGTGTAGTACGATCGCCTTCGGCATTCTCCAATACGCGAGCCTTGTCACCATCGAGGACAGCTACACAAGAGTTTGTTGTGCCTAAGTCGATACCAATAATTTTACCCATGAGGTCCTCCGAAAAATCTTTTCTTTCGAACTGAATATGTTTATCTGATTTCAGATATGGGGGTAAACTCGCTGTTTTCAAGCCCGTTGTAGATGGCCCCCAATCTTGCCTTACCCCCTATATAGGGGCGTAAAATTGCTTTACAAGGGCCAGGAAGAAAAAAATGGATCTTTTGCTCAATCTTTTTACACATCGCCGCACCGGGATCTTTTTTTATTCACCGACGCTGAATAAAATGATGTCTATTCCGGAGGTGGCCAGCCTGGCCGCCAAATAGCTGTACTGGCAGAGAAGTCTAGAGTGAAAAAATCCCAGCTGGCCCTGATCTACGGGATGGCCGCCGTATTCCTATGGTCCACAGTGGCGACCGCCTTTAAAATCGCCCTTGGCTTCTTCTCGCCATTGCAACTAGTGTTTGTTGCCGTCATCACTTCGTCCGTCTGCCTGGGGCTTATTCTTGCCTGGCAGGGAAAACTCAAATTATTAAAGCAACAGTTTTGCGCCCGCCCCTGGTTTTACCTGCAAACAGGGTTGCTGAACCCCTTTCTTTATTATCTGGTGCTGTTCAAGGCCTATGATCTGCTGCCAGCGCAGCAGGCGCTGTCGCTGAACTACACCTGGGCGGTACTGCTGCCGCTGTTGGCAGCCCCCATGTTGCAGCAAAAACTACAGGGCAGTGACATGCTGGCGGCCGTCACAGGTTACTTTGGAGTATTGGTGATAGCCACCGGTGGCAATCTGTTGTCAATGGACTTTGCAAACCCCTTTGGCATACTGCTGGCACTCTCCAGCACCCTGCTATGGTGCCTATATTGGATCATTAATACCAAAGACAAGGGCGATGCCATTGTCAGCCTGATGCTGAGTTTTTTGGTGAGTCTGCCGCTGATAACCATCACCCTGCTGACGACCGAAAGCCTACCCTCTTTGCATTGGCAAGCCCTCGGTGCCGGTGTCTATGTCGGCCTGTTTGAAATGGGAGTCACCTTTGTGCTCTGGCTGATGGCACTGAGAACCACAGAACGAGCCGCCAGCATCACCAATCTGGTGTTTCTGACGCCACTCCTGTCCATGGTGTTTATTGCGCTGATATTGAAAGAAACCATCACACTGGCGACTCTGGTAGGCATGGGGCTTATCCTGTCAGCCCTCTTGATACAAAAAGTACTGAAACCCAAGGCGCCGAAAGTGAACATTGTTTGATGGGGAACGGACTCTGAGAACAAACCGCATTTGATTGAAACTGTTGTTGAAGCAGCGTTTAACAAAAAGGCCAAGGTATCAAAACCTTGGCCTTTTTGCTGGCTGGCGATACGGGAAATTGTGTCGCTTGAATCTATCTCCAGATCATCCTTATCCAGCCAAGCCCGACAAAAAGCCACGGGCAAAAGAGAAAAAGATAGTTCAGTCATCAAGGCTATCTGCCTGAAACTATTTCTATGCTGCCCTAAGCCATGTCTATCACTGCGCGACAAAGATCAATTTACTGGTATCAAAACCGCGTTCGGCCGACATCTGAATAAATTTGTCCATTACCTCAGGCTCAACAACCGCCGTTCGCGACAGTAACCACAGGTAATCGGTATCTGGCCCGGAAACGAAGGCATAACTGTAGTTTTTTCTATCCAATTCAAAGACCACATAAGAGCCGTAAAAGGGACCGAAAAATGAAACTTTCAGATAAGCGTCGGTATCACTGTTAACAAAGTACGCCTTGCCCTCCGCCTCTTTCCACTCGCCGTCAGCCTCTGAGTAGCCCCGGTTGAGCACAGAAACGCCACCATCACTTCTCATCTTGTACTCGGCCGTAACCTGCGTGAGGCCTCTCTCAAATGAATGGTCGAGGCGAGCCACCTCATACCACTTGCCCAAATAGTTGTTCAGTTCAAACCCTGATACAGGTTTGACCGAATCTGGCATACCCAGGCAACCACTGAGCAAAGCCGCAAACACAACCAATAAAATTCTTCTCATGATGCCTCCCATTTACTCATAGTTCTGTCAGCTTTAATCATTCAACTCCTGCGTACTCAGAAAGAAATCAACTTCACAGGGTGCCATAGAATGACCATAGTAAGGTTGAATGATGACCCCATCCGCGGTGAGTCGCCATTTCACCATCGCCCAGTTGTCCCGGGATTCGAAGTACTCACATTCAGCTTGTAGCTCATTGTTATTCGCATATTTCTCTTTCAACAAGGAGTAATAGTCCAACTTGGGGAAGCGTTCCGTTAGGTCATGCAACTGCGCCAGTTTGCTGAGATCAAAATTCAACATCTGCTCACCATACTCAGGATGCGGCCCACCACAAGAAATCTGGTACTGAATAACGACACTAAAATACTCATCAGAGACCAGGCTTATTTGAGGTTCGTATGATGCCTCTTCACATTGCAGAAAATTCGAGACGTAATCCCGGTGCAATTTTGCCAGCAGCGGATTTAAAAATGCTTGCTGGGCTTGAGTAAACCCTTTGCCGAGCCGGTAAAAAGCAAAGTTGCTGTGATCTTCTTTGATTAGCTCAATGGTTTGCTTAGCAAACTGTTTTTCCCCGACCAGGGTAAACTTCATATGCTCAGCCCGATAATCGGCAAGGCTTTGCTCAACCGGCGTCAGATGCACAGGCAAAACCCTTTGTTTATTCTGCCAGGTGCCTTGCAGGTTTCCCCCTACCAAGCGAAGCTCGAACAGTTCCAGCTTCTGCTCTTTCGAACTGTAACGCTGATAAAAGGTATACCCCTCCCGCTCCAGAGGGATCTCCTTCAAGTAACGGGTATACATATAAGTGCTCACGGCATCATCCTGGATGCTAAGCATAATGGAATACTTGCCCAAGGTGCCTTTGTAGGTTTGCGCCTGTATCGGCATGACCAAGCCAAAGCAAACGACAATCCCGATGATGACTCTTTTAAGCATTAATAATTCCCGAATTCAGATAATAAGTGCACCACTCATGGTTAAACGGTGAGGAGAGATCAACTGCCTGTTGGTGATACTCTGTAGTCGCCAAACAAACATGAGTAGTTACCATGAATTACAAGCAGTTGATCGAGGGACAACGATACCAGATTGAGGCCTATTTACGCGAGGGTTTCAGTTATCGGGAGATAGGAAAACGTCTGAAAGTCAGTCACAGCACAATCAGCCGGGAAGTAAATCGCAATCGAATTCGGGATAACCATTACTTGCCGGAAGTCGCTCAGGCGAAGGCACTAAAACGCCGTTGTCAGTCCGCGAAGTCTAGAATATCTGGACTGACCATCACCTTTGTTGAGTTCGGTCTCAATGAGAAGTGGAGTCCGGAACAAATAGCCGGTGTCGGTAAAATCATCGGATATAACGTCAGTCACGAGTGGATTTATGGCTATGTCCAGCGTGATAAATTATGCGGCGGCAAGTTGTACAAACAGCTACGCCAGAGTCACCGAAGATACCGTAAAGGTAACCGTGCGAAGCGTGTGATTATCCCGAATCGCGTAGGCATAGAGCATCGTCCCGCTATCGTGAACAAGAAAAAGCGGTTCGGAGACTGGGAAGCTGACACGGTTCTGGGCAAGCAAGGTACGGGCGCGATTGTTAGCCTGGTTGAGCGAAAAAGTAAGCTGTACCTGATACGCAAAGTGCCAGCGAAAAGCGCAGCCGATGTGGCCCGGGCCATGGTTGGTATGCTGTGGAAATATCGAGGTTATGTTCGAACTATCACTGCGGACAACGGCAGCGAGTTCTGTGACCACGAACAGGTCGCAGAAAAGCTTAAAACGGATGTCTACTTCGCTAACCCTTATTCGTCCTGGGAACGCGGACTGAATGAAAACTTCAACGGTTTGCTGCGGCAATACATACGGAAAGGCACCGATTTGCGGACGGTAACAGATAAGCAAATTAGTGAGATTGAACGGGCATTAAATGCCAGACCGAGAAAGTGCCTCGGCTTCAGGCAACCTATTGCGGTATTCAATGAATTACGCAAGGCAGCCTAATTTAGCGAGTGGTGCACTTCGGAGTTGAATTCGCGTTTACCTAATCCAAAGCTGTTAAATTAAATTCAGGAGAGCCGTTTCCCTCTGTAGTGCAAACGAGGAAACCGGTTGCAAGCTCATGGTAAGCGCATACTAACAGGCACCAAAAACCAATAAGCATCCATGCCGCAGCTTATTAGGCTGTTTGAATATAGATCAAGTTGGAGTGTCCACATCATCCCAATCACTATTCTCAAAGCCGATTAGCCAATTGAGGGCATAATGGCGCTCAAGCACAACTCCTCGGTCGATATCTGGGGAAATATCTGCCCCGTCAATGCCGGCCTGACGGCATAACCAATGAAGCCGATAATGCAGGTCCAAACAGTCCAGCACTTCATCGACCACCCGTAACTCAACCCTGTCTTCCCAGGAGCGGGAATCGAGCATCAGCCTGGCAATTTCAGGCACGTCACAAATGGAATCTGGAAATGGCAGTTCAGGCAAAATACCCAATACCCACAGCAATAGCGCCGCAGCCTCATATCGCCAAACAAACTGCACTACCAGGCTTTCATCAGGACTATCATCAAGGTGTTCAGCCTTTAAAAACGCCTCTTCTGCGGGACTTAGATTAACAAAGCCACTTGGAATACGTTCCTTCAGCGTCTCTATATCGAGCGGGTCTCCCGTTGCGATAGACTCAGCTCGGACGGCGACAACAAATAGTGACATTGCACGAAGGACAATCTCGCTAGCAGGCCTAAGGCTTATTTCATGCTCACAAGGTATAGGAGGAGTTGGAGGAACATTTAAATGCCTTGCTTTAAGCAGAGTTTCTGTTTGATGCTTGCGGCTATAGCTTGCGTCCAGGAATGGAATGAATGCCGAGTCATCGGCCTGACGTCCATCAGGGTAAAATAGGACATGGCCGTTTGGATCTCGGACAGTTCCATCAGGGAGGAATAAGATCGAATTGGACTCCAATGCCCACCTAGACAAATCGTCCAAATGAGCCTCTTCCAGATCGAAGCTAAACTGATGATTTACCCTCTGTATATGACGCAGAAGATGATATTTTATTTTAGTCATCTCACTACCTCCTCTTTCGAGGATATAGCTGTGAAACCCGTTAAGGTGGTTTGTCAATTCTGGGTCACTTAAACCACGCCTGTTATTCAACACATGTGGAAAAGAGATATCTATAGGATTAAGGTGCGTGGAATACGCGTTTACTAAAATACTCATTTAAACTCCATTTCAATCTAAGTCATTACCGGGTGCAACCAGTCACCATATGAAAATATCGCCTAAAGTTTCGGAGAGATTATCACTCCAGGCTTGCTTAATATAACCCTATAAATTTAAAACAATTTTTCAAGTAACAATTATGCCTGAGTCAATCTTGATTCTTGACTGGCGCAATCAAATGCATGACTAAAAAGCCACCGACCATATTGTATAAATCCAAAATAATCTCAGCCTTGATTTAACTCTGATATCATTCGATCCTTATTGGGTTTCCAAGCATCAAATCCACCTCTTCCAATCCATTCGACCTCCATGCAGAAGTTGAAACCCAGAGGAAGTTAAACCCAAATGACGCTGCCGACCTTATAGAAAAGTTATTCGCCAACAGCATTAACTGCATTTCCATACACTCAAAATGGCTGATACATTCACCATGAGCGCAAGGCTGTTTTGTCAACATGTCGTTTTTTAGAAACTAATCCATCTTATTTAATTCATAACTCTTACTAACAACTAACACCAGAAAAGCCAAAACACTCACCCAAAAGCCAATAAACCCAAAAGTTTCATTACTGTTAACCAGTGGATACCAACTTGCTCGATTCTAAGGCTGCCCTACATTAGATAGGACAAACCAGAGTTGAACGCCTCGCCAATTAAGCGCATTCTAATATTGGTGTTTTTTTCGAACTAATCCATATAAGAAGCTACCGCAACCGCGCCAAAATAAAGCTCCAACATAAAGTATAAAAGCATCAATTTTGAGCGCCCTTTCTTTAATAGCATTATGAGCATCAGCAAGGTGACTATGATGTATGCAACGGCAACTAACATTCTATCCCTGTATGTCTGTAAAAATTGATAACAAACTATCTTAACGTCTACTCTCTTTTCCCAATAAACAATTTCAATTCCCTTAAGTTCATAACCTTGTCAATAGTAGCTGCCTAAGTTGTTAATACACATAATATCAGAGCTTACTGTATGGCTTGGTTAAACTCGGTTACTACCCCGAGCAGGAATATGCTAACTTCTAATTAATAATCAAGGATCAGACCACTAAAGCATGCCACTCCATCAACATAACCAGTATATTGCGAGATTAATCGTAAACCTTAACTAGCCAAAAAATGAACATCAGCGTGCCTTTAGTAGTAATTTCTGAGTCTCCAGTTATTTGGCAAAGAAGAGCTCCATCTTGATCGATTTCTATATGTTTTTTGCCTCGATAGTCAGGCTTAGCAAGTTACCACCTTTGGCTTCAACATAACCACCATCCAGGTAGTAGCAGAACAATTCTGATTCGCGCATTAGATCAATAAAAACTGGATTACCATTATCAGTTCCGATAGTAATGCAAGAGCTGCACTGCTCAATGGTTAAAGGAGAGCTGCCGGAAACTTCTAATTGAGTTTTGATGAAAGCATAAAGCTGGTTAAAGGTGTTGACAGTGTTTTTATCTATCGTGACTTCATCAGCAAGCTCACTCTCCGGGAACAAATAGAATTCACTCCCTCTGTAATAGACCACTTCAGCTGTATCAATACTACTGAGCCATTCCGTATAATAACTTGGCAATATCACAAGCACTCCCTATAAAAATAACAGTTACACAATTCTAGCAAACGGTTGTACCGAACAAATACCTTAAAGCAATTAGCGAACAGGGGTATTAGGCAAAGTTAAAACAGTGTTTTTTAAAAAAGAATACCACAATCACTTTTCATGTATTTAACCTGCTTTCTGGCGAAACTTGATCATTTACCAATTCAACAAGAGACTTGGCAACAAATTTGGCCTCATCCCAACCTAAGTCGCCACAATTAGCGATGTAATAGCCAGAAATTCTTTCCTGCACAATTTTTGCCACGCAAATATTACCATTCCCATCCATGCAAACAGGTATTGAGTTAGGCATATACTTCTTTAACTCGTATATATCCTCACCTAGTATTTCTATGATTGAGAAAAATTGCAGCTCTTTAAAACCAAAAAAGATGTCCGCCCCATTACTTTTCTGCCACCAATCATAAAATTCACTTGGTAAGCTAACACCAAAAGCCTCTTCAAGCTCTCTAATCGATTCTCTACTTACTCCAGGTGGTTTGTTTACGTATTCCATACTTTCCTCTATGCATAATACCGACAACAGCCAATCGTAACGAGGTTCAGCCCAGAGTGGGCAATAATAATTAGCCTATTATTTGTATTTTTACATATTTCATCAATTTCTTTAAGAACCAAGCCTAGGGAAGATTTTTGTTCATTTTGTTTGAGTTTTCCTGCCAATTCTTTCTGAAGCTTTAGCAGCTCATTTTTTTACAACGCAAATGCCAGACATCAGCCTTTAATGGTGCCCCTATTATTTTTGACTCTAGCAAGTTTGAAATCTTAAAATTCCGGAGCAGAATCAGCGCGCCTATTTGTGAAATACTGAAATCTATCATTTGGCCTCTTTAACAAAAATCAAGCTCCCTATTATAGAACGACAAATTAGTCTTCTTTCGGTCTGCATCCAAGCACCGCTAGGTAACTTAAGCACACTGAGATAAAAAGAGCCTGGCATTGCAGATGTTTGATTAGACTTAACCTATTTAAGCATAACCGGAGCCTAACTACCACGTTATTAATGCTGAGAACCAACGTTTTTTCTTTTTACTAGTCTATGTATATAGGTTTACTTTGCCTATGTATATCTTGCTCGTAAAAGCTCCCCCCAACAAAACAGGATTCTTGTGACTCAATATAGCTTTTAACATTTTCAATTTTTAAACAACCAAAATCACTAGATTAAGTCTCAGCTCTCCACCACCTACCAGATTTTGTATAGTTTGGTTCTTCAATTAGATAATTGACCCAGACAGAACCACAAATTTTGCACGGCTGAAACCTAGCTTGTCCTTGGTTATTTTTATCCAATTCAATTATCTCATAATCTAAATAGCTAAATGGTGGAGTTTTGCACTTACATTGAAACATTAGGCTTTCCTATAAGCATAGACATAATAATTCCTTATGCAGGTGTCGACCTCAGTGTTTTTTCGTGGATTGGTAAAACCAGAATCACCCTGTTTGTTGCACTTCCTTACAAAAACTGGAAAAGAATTAGAGAAAACCAACATATCTACAGCTAACACAATTTTATCGGCTTGGTCTTAATTACAAAAAGTGACCACAGATTTTGGCTGAGTTTTTGAAAGCACTCCAGTATTGCGTTATCTATGAGACAGTTCCCGATGAAGACTGCATCAACATCCGCGATCCTTACCATTCAAGATAATACTAATTAAACCGCTGATACTTACTCGCCAAAACTCAACTGCCAGAGTAACCATACCGGAGATCTTTGGTTTCAGGTATCGACTCTTTTATCTATTTAACACTGCAATCTGGAGCATTCGGAATAGAACGAAGAAGCGACAATGGCGTGGCATAAGAACCACCTTAAAAAGGTTAACCACGCGAAATTATTTTATATTTTTAAGGACTTTTATTCCAATTAGTCAAAATCAATACTGTTAAAATAAATCCAGGCGGTTTGTTCCTGCTGACTTAACCAATCTTCACGCTCATTCTCATCGGCAATAAAATCCGCATAAAAACGAATCGCTGCAAACCACAACTCACCACCCATGTACTGATCGTATACGGACTTAACCCCGGTTTCCAGAAATAACTTAAGATGTTGCGGATATTCAGCAAAATAATCCAGCAACACATCCTGGTGTGCTTCGACCTGCAGTGACCCCCACTGACCACCTGCGCCACCTGCCCGATGCGCCAGCAGCGTCAGCATAGGCTTACAAATGCCGTGTTTTTCGATCAAGGCTTCGATATGATCATTCTGGTACACCTCATGATCCAGATCGTTCAGCAGTAATAGCTCAACATATAACGGGATGTATTTCAGATCCTGCATACACAAAACATAAGCAGCGTTCTCGGCCAGCGGATTTTCATCATCCTGCCAGATTCTGTCGTCGTCACGGGTTCGACACCAGATATTAACGTTGCTGATAAAGGTAGCCGCTTTCGCTTCCAGGGTTGAGTTACCCACAAACTTAGCGAACACCTCCTCTTCCTCCACCTGGCCTTCCGGGGTCATAACATTAATGGAATAGAACAGCGTGTGGAATTCCACACTGACACCATGTTCCGAGAGCTTCTCATCAATCTGATAACTCAGATCAAGATACACATCGGCCAGCGCATTTAAACATTCAAAAGAGTCGAGGTCATCAACTTCAATATTAAAGATAATTTCAGAGTGCGATGTTTCAATAGTCGTCTTCAATGTTAACCCTTAGTTAAAATACAAAATTCTATGTATTAAAATAGATACGATTACTTATCGTAGCGAAGGATGGTTATTTAATTTCTGAAGCTAGCTACCGTTGCAGCGAAAAAAGTCCCCCCAACAGTAAGCAGGCAAGGAGCAGACGTTAAAAGAACTTCAGAGATTCCTAGTGAAAAATAGACCACAACAGGCGTCTTAATTTTTCGACAGCATGCGCTTGTTAGCTTCTGTTGGTTCCAGTGAACTGAATTATATTGTTCGGAAACTTCATTGACTCAACCTCACCGAAAGGCTCTTTTGCCACTACAGTTTCCAAATCTGCCATCTACCAAAAAACACTATACACTTGGCTTTATTGACATTTTTAATTCCGCCAACAGATTAACGCGCAAACCATCTAAAACAGGCTGCTTTTGCGGAACATTTTGCTGCAGGCATAGCTACCGCACGGACACGAAACTGACTTCGTCCCTGAAGATCCCCCAAAACCGCCGAGAGCGCCCCGGGAACTATGTCAAGCCAATATCCCTATCATGGCCTACTACACTGAGAGTCATATCCGCTGCAGTTAAGAAAAGTCTAACATAAGCAGTTGAATTGTATCTACAATAACCAGGATAGATAAGTGAAAAAATCGCCAATAGGGAGAAATTAGATAAAAGCGATAAAATACTGTTTTAACTGCCGGCGCCGAAATGATTGGCTATTTGGGAAGATAGTTGCTCTCTTTGCAATTCAGCTCATGCTTGTTGAGCTTTAGCAATCAGGAATGTGAGGCGGATTACAGCAGTTTGCAGCAAAACACTCTAGGGTAAGCTAACCCTAATACCGAGAGGCAAGCTCTCGACTTTAAACAGGAATCTCAGATGTCTGATACAGATAAGGCGTTTTTTCAGCGTGCCAGTGAGCTCATCGAATTGGCCAACAAACAGAACCAGAATACTGAAGTCCAAACCGGTGAAGTCAGTGCCTCCTTCATGTATGCCCTGGCTCGCTACAATGCCTGGTTCGGCTCTACCGGTTTTGCCACCAAGGAGCAGATGCAGTCGAAGAAGCAAGAGATGATGGATTACTATATGGAGCGCTACAAGGAGATGCTTGAAGGCTCTATGGACGACTATATCGAGAATTTCGACCACTACCGCGCAACGCAGAAGTAAGGCCGCCATAGTATTTCAAAATGCCCAGCCTGATGCCGGGCGTTTTATTTTGACTTGACTCATGTTTAAAGCCCTTCCCTGGCCTATCGATTTTGCCAGCCTAGATTAGCCCCGAATTCAGATTGAATCGCCACCGATATCTAGGCTATTGTCTGAAGCTATTTTTCTTGGCTATTTTCTAAGCTATTGTCTGAGTTAATACTTAAGCTTTTGTGCCGCTTTGTGGTCTTGCTCTTAAACTGAGTCTTAAAAGAGTGACCCGCTGTCTCGACCCAGAAAGGCTTGAGGCTTATGCTATGACACCTATTTTGATAGTTATACAGGTTTTGGCGCAACAGATATCCGGATTAAAACGCAATACTAAACGCTACTCACGCCATCACCTAAGGAGACACTTGTGACACCCGCAATCGATCTCGCCACCAAGGCGGGGATCTCTTTTACCGTTCACGAATATCACCACGACAAGAATGCCCCTTCCTACGGAGAAGAGGCCGCCAGTGCACTTGGACTGGATCCCAACCGGGTATTCAAGACTCTGCTGGTCAGCAGCGATGAAAAGTCACCGCCACTGGCGGTGGCCCTGGTGCCAGTGAATCATCAACTCAGCTTGAAATGCGTTGCCAAGGCGATTAAGGCCAAGAAGTTGGTGATGGCCAATCCGCAATTGGCGCAGCGTTCATCCGGCTATCTGGTGGGCGGCATCAGCCCTCTGGGGCAGAAAAAGCAGTTACCTACAGTGATAGACGCCAGCGCCCAGGAGTTTGACAGCATCTATGTCAGTGCCGGTCGCCGCGGACTGGAGATCTGTCTTGCCGCAGAAGACTTGGCCAAGCTCTGCCACGGCAGTTTTGCGGCTATCAAGAGCTGAATCGTAAGCGGCCAAAGCAAAAGCCCCGCAACTGCGGGGCTTGGGTTATACGATGCTCTGAAAGCCTTTAAAGAGAAGTAAACACTAACTTCTGGCGATGTAATCACCGACACCCAACCACTTGTAGGTGGTCAGTGCTTCCAGCCCCATGGGGCCTCTGGCATGCAGTTTCTGAGTACTGACAGCCACCTCGGCGCCCAGGCCGAACTGGCCACCATCGGTGAAACGGGTGCTGGCATTGAGGTAAACCGCCGCCGAATTCACCTGGTTCATAAACTCGGTAGCAGCATTGATATCATCCGTGAGGATAGCCTCGGAGTGACCGCTGGAATAGCGGCGAATATGACCTATGGCCTGCTGGATATCATCGACTACCCGGATCCCCAGATTGAGAGATAGCCACTCGGTAGCAAAGCTATCCTCGCTGGCGGCGGCCACTTGCTCGGATCCAAGAATAGCCACAGTCTCGGGGCAACCTACCAGCTTAACTCCGGCATCGACTAAGGCCTTGGCCACCTTGGGCAATGCCTCCTTGGCTATCTGCTTATGCACCAACAGGGTATCCAGGGCGTTACATACGGTTGGGCGCTGCACCTTGGCGTTGAGAATGACAGGAATGGCCTTCTCCAAATCGGCCGCCTTATCCAGATAGAGATGGCAGATGCCGATACCGCCGAGAATAACCGGGATAGTCGCCTGTTCGGCGCAGAGCCGCTGCAGCTTGTCGCCGCCGCGGGGCACTATCATGTCCACATATTGATCCAGCTTGAGCAGGCCGGTAACCAGGGTGCGATCCGGGTTGTCGATAAGCTGCACCGCATCTTCCGGCAAGCCACTGGCTTTAACGCCCTGGCGAATCGCCTTGGCCAGCGCCTGGTTGGATTTCAGGGTTTCCTTGCCACCACGGAGGATCACCGCGTTGCCGGTTTTAAGGGCCAGCACGGCAATATCCACAGTCACATTGGGCCTGGCCTCATAGATAACGCCTATCACCCCCAGTGGCACGGCGCGGCGACACAGGCGCAAGCCGTTATCCAGCATCCGGCTGTCATACTCGCGGCCAATGGGGTCGGCAAGGGCAATCACATTGTCGATATCGGCTATGACTCCAGCCAGGCGCGGCTTATCCAGCAACAGCCTGTCTATCATGGCCGCGTTGAGGCCGGCCTCTTTGGCCGCGGCTACATCCTGCTCATTGGCCGCGAGAATAGCCGCTTCATCGGCCTTGAGAGCGGCAACGATATTGTGCAGCAGTTGCTGCTTGGCGGTGCCGGAAAGATTGGCCAGGGCAAAGCTGGCTTCCTTGGCCCTTTGCCCCAGTTGTTGCAGATATTCAGCTGTCATAAAACCACCATGTCGTTGCGGTGCACTATTGCATCACCATAGTCATAGCCCAGCAAGGATTCAATGTTATCTGAATGCTGGCCCGCGATACGTTTGAGGGCCGCGGCGCTGTAGCGGCAGATCCCCCGCGCCAGTTTACGGCCCTTGGGATCCAAGAGTTGCACTGTGGCGCCGCGTTCAAACTCGCCCTCGACGGCGATGATCCCCTTGGACAGCAGACTGCGGCCCTTTTCGGTTACCGCCCGCACCGCGCCTTCATCCAAGGTCAGTTTCCCCTTGGCCTTGGGCCCGGCAAGGATCCACTGTTTGCGGCTCTCCAGTGGGGTTTCGATGGCACAGAAGTGAGTCCCCACTGACTCGCCAGCAGCGATTTTTTCGATGGCATCCGGATGATGACCCGAGGCGATAACCACTTCGATACCGGCGCGGCGAGCTATGTCGGCCGCCTCCAGCTTGGTTGCCATGCCGCCGGTACCCAATCCGGAAACCGAGCCGCCGGCCAGTTGCCGCAGGCTGTCGTCGATATTGGCCACTTCGCTGATAAGATGAGCATTGGGATTGTAGCGCGGATCGGCATCGAACAAGCCTTTTTGGTCTGTCAGCAGGATCAGCAAGTCGGCATCGCACAAAAGCGCTGCCCGGGCGGACAAGTTGTCGTTGTCCCCTACCTTGATCTCATTGGTGGCAACGGCATCGTTTTCATTGATGATAGGGATAATATTCTGTTTCAGCAGCGCATTCAGGGTATCTCTGGCGTTGAGATAGCGCTCACGATCATGGAGATCCGCCCGGGTAAGCAGCAACTGCCCCACGTGCAGACCATAAATACTAAACAACTGCGCCCAGGCCAGAATCAACTGGCTCTGGCCCACGGCCGCCAGCAACTGTTTGTTGGCCATGGTATCCGGCAACTCCGGATACATCAGATGCTCACGCCCGGCGGCAATGGCGCCGGAGGTACACAAAACCACTTCGATACCGGCGCGCATCAGGATCGCCATCTGCCTGGCCAGTTCGACCATATGGGCCTTGTCCAGGCGCTTGCTGCCGGAGGTAAGTACACTGGTACCCAGTTTTACCACTACCCGGCGGTAGCGTGTGTCACTCAAGTTCATCACTTGTATTTGCTTAAAAAAGTCGGGGATAAATCTTATACCCAATCCGTCGCCTGATTCCTAGCGGCAGTAGGCCTTCAAGTGGATAAAATCGTTATTTATTGCGGTATCTCATACAAAAAGGGCCATACAAAGTATGACCCTCAAAATAAATACGGTTTATAAAGCACTTGCTCGCGTTTTACCTTTAACTACCGTAGGCAAACTTGAGAATAAACAGCAGCGCCAGTGCCACAACCCCGGCGTTGAGATCGCGAAAACGGCCGCAGAGAAGTTTAATCGCCGCATAGGCGATAAAGCCAAAGGCGATCCCCGTGGCAATTGAGAAGGTTAATGGCATCAGCAGGCAGACCACCACCACAGGGGCGGCCTCGGTCAAATCTTCCCACTCTACATGCACCAAACCAGACATCATCAGAATCGCCACATAGAAGAGGGTGCCCGCGGTAGCATAGGCCGGCACCATACCGGCCAGCGGCGAGATAAAGAGCGAGGCCAAAAACAGCAGCCCGACCACGACGGCGGTCAAGCCGGTACGGCCACCGGCACTAACGCCTGAGGTGCTCTCGACATAACTTGTGGTGGTCGAGGTACCCAGCATGGCCCCAGCAATAGTGGCAGCGCTGTCGGCGGTCAGGGCGCGATTGAGTCTTGGCAGGCGGCCCTTATCATCCAGAAAACCACCACGATGGGCCACGGCTACCAAGGTGCCCGAGGTATCGAACAAGTCCACAAACAAAAAGGCAAACACCACGGAAATCATGCTGATCTCCAGCATGCCGGAGAGATCCATCTTCATAAAGGTAGGCGCTATGGAAGGCGGCATGGATACCAGGCCACTATATTGCACATCACCAAAGGCCAGCCCCAACATTGTGATGGCCAGAATGCTGAGGATCACCGCCGCCTTATAACCACGCTGAACAAAAGCAATGATCAGGAAGAACCCCAGTACCGACATCAGCGCCGGAAATGCGGTGATATCGCCCATACCTACAAGTGTTGCCGGGTTGGCAACCACTATGCCGGCACTCTTGAGACCGATGAGCGCCAAAAACAAGCCGATACCTGCGGCTATGCCAAGGCGCAGCGACATGGGAATGGAGTTGACCACCCATTCCCGAATTCGCACCAAGGAGAGGATCATAAAGCAGATCCCGGAGAGGAATACTGCGCCGAGCGCGGTTTCCCAGCTATAACCCATTTCCCCCACAACTGTGTAGGTAAAAAAGGCGTTGAGGCCCATTCCCGGCGCCAGGGCGATGGGATAATTGGCCAGTAGCCCCATGACCAGACAGCCTATCGCCGCCGCGACACAGGTCGCTACAAAGACAGCGCCCTGATCCATACCGGCATCGGCCAGCATAGAGGGGTTAACGAAGATGATGTAAGCCATGGTCAGAAAGGTGGTCAGACCCGCCACGGCTTCCTGCTTCAGAGAGGTTTTGTTTTGCTTTAACTTGAACAGTTTTTCCAACATGGAACCAGGTTCCTTGAGTTTGAGTGTAGGGAGGTTTGTGACACTTCTTTAACGAGGTCATCGGCGGCAGATTATAGGGAGTTTGACCTGATCAGACCAGCACCAGAGCATGGAGGCTACCTGTGGTATCCATTAAATGCCCACCAGCTCACAATTTATTCACATTTTGCTGCGGACAAAAAAAAGCCTGCTCAAAGAGCAGGCCAAGACATGTATCAAGCACCCAAAAGGGAAAGAGTCTACCGCGCTAGCGGGTAACACCTGGCAACAGAAGCAAAACTTCTATTGCGACTTGAGTCTAAATACACCACAGAGTGGTGAACAAAGGTTGATGGATGATGGAACTACTTAAAGGGGTAGTCAGCCCTTGAAACTCATGGCGAACATGCCGCCGCGCAAAACCTGACAATCAAACCAGGTGTTGCTCCAATAAACTACGTTGTTTTTGCCTGTGTAAGACATAGCCGATACTCCTAACAAAGTTGTGAAATAAATACTCTAGTGAAGCTTGGCTCGGTTCCCTGGAACTAGAGGTTCTCATATCCGTGGAGACAACTTGTCACTCATTTCCCTGGAGATAGTTATCCATCCTGGATTGACTAGAGGTGGAAGGCGCTTGCCTAACCAACGAGAGCTATTATAGCCGCCTGTAATTTTATTACAAGTATTGAGGCTGAAAATTTAAAATACACCTAAAACTGTAAGGCAATTACATAAAAGTTACACAGGATTTACCCACCGCACCTAATGATACATCTCGAAACACAGTAAGAGAACACTCATTACCATTTGATTTTAAATAAATAAATCAAAAGCCAATCAGGCCAGCCTCATTCCAATTAAGTAAAATCTAACACTGTAATTAGCTGTCAGTTACAGCCCAAATGTTAGTCTCCCGGCGGGGGTAAAAGCGTGATCTCAAAGAGGTAAGACCAGTTAAGGTGAATTGGATCACCCCATCCAAGGGCTGGGTAAAAATCCGTCTGAAAGTTTTCTGTTGTTTTCAGATATCGTGCCAAATAACAACTTAAAGCAGGGGCGAGATCCAATCACTCGCAGTGGATAGCTGGGTGAGATGACGTCCAGCAAATATCGGGGCCATGGAATACCAACATAGCGGTCGCCAAGTGAAGAAAAGCCAACGGACAGGGTGCAGGGATAACCCGGCCGACGACATCGGCCGGGAGGCGTTGAGGGCTTACTCAGTCATATAGGCAAACAACCCAAGCAGCGGCGCCGCCGTAGGTTTGCCATAGAGGGGATCACCTTCTGTGGCACTGCCGGCGATATCCAGATGACTATAGGCCATGGGCTGAGCGTCTTTTACCCCGTGTTGCGCCAATCCGGAAGCCTTTAGCAGGAAGGCCGCCGGATACTGGTGCCCTCTGGCGGTAACCGATGAGGGCGCATTATTGGAAGAAAGTAGCTCAGAGGCGCCGGAAACATCACGCACCTTGGCAAAATCTTCCTTACGCAAACGGGACAGCTCCAGCCCTTCACCGTAACGTTCGGCGCTGGCTTGCAACCGCTTGGGTAATGCCTGTTGCTCGGCAACGGCGTTGGCCACTACCGCACTGTAAGAGCCATAGGCTCGCACCACATGGCCGGTCAGGGTTGCCACAGAGAATAGCTCGGGCGCCGCACTGCCCTGCGCCTTTAAACGCAGATGGGACAGCAAGTCGGCCAGCACTAAACGTCCTTCGGCATCGGTATTGCCAATCCTGACCCTGACACCCGAATGGGCTGTGATGATTTCGTCCGTGACAAAGGCTTCGCTGCCTATACTGTTGCGTACCAGCCCCAGTTCGGCCACCACACGAATGCCTTTGGGCTTGAGTAATGACAAGGTCTTCATCAAACCGGCCACGGCAGCCGCGCCGCCCTTGTCGCGGCTCATACCGGCCATGGCACCGCCCACTTTCAGATCGGCGCCGCCTGTGTCATACACCACGCCCTTGCCGGCAAAGAAATAGTTGTGCTGGATGTCACCTTCGCCGCGGTACTCCAATTTAACGACTCTGGGCTGATGTCTGGCCACGGCAAAAGAGGCCCGCGCCACAGCGCTCAGCAAGGGATAGTCCCGCTCGAGAATGTCTCTGTCTTCCACGACCTGCAGCGACAGCCCTGAATCTTTGAAGGCGTTGAGGCAGTAATCGGCAAAGGCAGGGGCGCCCATGCGCTCGGGCTCAGTGCCGCAAAGATCTCTGGCAAGGGTGCGGCCGGCTTCAATGGCATTGAGCATGCCGGCATCTGCGCCGTTCATCACCCCTATGGCTTCTATGCTGTCAAGGGCGGCGCCCGCCTCACGGGCTTCCAATGGCTGCCATAGCTCCTGCGCCGTTGCCAGCGCCGCAACCATATCTGCCTTGGCGTATTCATCACCTAAGGATGCAGGCTTATCAACCCACAATAGCGGCCTTTTGGCTCCGGCGTCACGGGCGATGGCGATACCGGCACGGGCGGCATTGGCAAAGGCGCGCACATCGTCATAATCGCCAAGCGGCGCGACCGGGGCGATAATCAAGCGGCCACCGGCAAGCCCAGGAGCAAACAACAGGGTTGGGCTCTTGCCCACCCGTTTGTCAACTTGAGCCCCATGGGAGGCCAGTATCGCCACCTCTTCGATTGGACACGCCGTCACATCGGCGCTGACCACCAGCAATGCATCCCAGTCTGCCTCACTGAAAATTGCATCCTGGTCAGTAACATCAATAAATTCAACCATGACCCATCCTAATTATTTTTTATTGGCGCCCAGCATTATTCCCTTTCCGGCGCCGGATTACCAATATCTGGCTGGCAAGTTTCGTTGCCACAAATAAACAATTGTCCCAACTGGGTTCTGCGCCCTTACGTCGCTCTGTGGTAGACTGATGACAACTCGCGCTTGGCCCGGTCCAAGCCCGCCAACCAGACGAAAAGATCAGGAGTTTGCTGTGTCCAGTCTCAGCCAATTGCAACCTCAGCCTCTATGGCAGTGGTTTGAACAAATCTGTGCCATTCCTCACCCATCCAAACATGAAGCCGCGCTCAGCCAGTATATTCAGAACTGGGCCAAAGACCGTCAGCTTGAGGTTATCGAAGATAAAGTCGGTAACCTGATTATTCGCAAAGATGCCACTCCCGGGATGGAAAACCGCAAACCCGTGGTGATCCAGGCCCATATCGATATGGTGCCGCAGAAAAATGCCGATAAAGAGCATGACTTCGTCAAAGATCCGATCCAGCCCTGGATTGATGGCGACTGGGTCAAGGCTCAGGGCACGACTCTGGGTGCCGATAACGGCATAGGCATAGCATCGGCGCTGGCAATTCTCGGCAGTGACGATATTCCCCACGGGCCACTGGAAGTGCTGCTGACCATAGATGAAGAAGCGGGTATGACAGGAGCCTTTGGCCTGGAAGCCGGTATGCTTCGCGGTGAAATCCTGATCAACACAGATTCCGAGCAGGAAGGCGAGATCTACATGGGCTGCGCCGGTGGCGTGGATGCCGAGATCACCCTGCCTATGGTCTGGGAAGCCACAGGCGATGGTTTCCAGGCATTCAACCTGACGCTCTCCGGGCTAAAGGGTGGCCACTCAGGGGTGAACATTCACCTGGGACGAGGTAATGCCAACAAGCTGCTGGCCCGTTTTCTGTTTGAATACAGCGAAAGCCTGCAGCTGGAACTGGCCGAATTCAACGGCGGCTCGCTGCGTAACGCCATTCCCCGTGAAGCCAGTGCCACTATTCTGGTGCCGGCCGAACAAGCCACAGCTTTGAGCGAAGCCACCGCGGCTTTCCAGGCGCTGCTTAGAGAAGAGCTGGCGGTTGCCGATCCGGCCGCTTGCCTGACACTCACCGAAGTGCCGCTGCCTGCCAAGGTGATGAGCGAGCAGAGTCAGAACACCCTTATCGATCTGCTGCATGCTTGCCCCAATGGTGTCATGCGGATGAGTGACGAGATTGAAGGCGTGACCGAGACCTCACTCAACCTCGGGGTGATCAATACCAGCGAGCAGGATGTCAAACTCCTGTGCCTGATCCGCTCCTTGATTGACTCAGGCCGCAGCCAGATTGAGGGCATGCTGATCGCCCTGGCTAACCTGGCCGGTGCCGAAATCGATCTCTCCGGTGCCTACCCAGGCTGGAAACCAGACAGCCAGTCTCCTGTGATGGCGATTGTGCGCGACACCTATCAGGACATCTACCATAAAGAGCCGGTGATCATGGTGATCCATGCAGGTTTGGAATGTGGCCTGTTCAAGGAGCCCTATCCGGCCATGGATATGGTGTCTATCGGCCCCACCATACGTTTCCCTCACAGCCCGGATGAAATGGTGAATATCACCACAGTGGGCCAATATTGGCAGCTACTGTTGGCTGTACTGGAGCGTATTCCCGAAAAGGCCTGATACCTTAATAAAGGTACTTAAGCCTTGAATAAATAGCACCAAACGACTTGGCGTGGCGGCAAGGAGGCAAAGGCTGCAAGAGTGGCTCCCCATCAACATGAGCAAACTATGTGATTGGGGTGAGCGAAGATTGCCAACGCAGCTGCCACTTCAAGTTAGCAAGAGTAAAAAAGCCGCCCCTGGAGCACTCCGGGGCGGCTTTTTGATGCGTAGCGCCTAGCGTTTAGGCTATTCCTCCAGCAAGCTACGCAGCATCCAAGCTGTCTTTTCGTGGACTTCCAGCCTGCGGGTGAGCAGATCGGCACTCGGCTGGTCATTGGCCTTGTCGATAACGGGGAACAGGGCTCTGGCGGTGCGGGCCGTGGCCTCCTGGGCTTCGACCAGGTGCAATATCATCTCATTGGCAGAGGGCACACCTTCCACTTCCTTGATGGATGCCAGGCGAACAAACTCCTTATAAGTCCCCGGCGCCGGATACCCCAGGGCGCGGATCCGCTCGGCAATTTCATCCAGCGCATTCCACTGCTCTGTGTATTGCTCCATAAACATCAGATGCAGGCTGTTGAACTGCGGCCCTTTGACGTTCCAATGGAAATTATGGGTCATCAGATACAGGGTATAACTGTCGGCCAGCAGCGCAGAAAGCCCCGCGACAATTTTTTTACGATCCGCATCAGAGATACCTATATCTATGGTGGGTGCCTTGACTTTCTTGGTTGCCATATACACTCCTTTTGCTTGTTGGCGATAGCCGCGCTCAATGGCGACTAAAGATAAAATAGCCATAACAGAGTGGGATCTTATGCCCGAGCAAACCGTGATGAATATCACAACTTACTAAACTGTAGCGGCCCAAACCCCAAACGAGTTCTCTTTATCAAGCATGAAAACAGTTTTCTAACTGATTGATTTTCATAATCAAACATACATACCCCCTGCGATAACCCCTTGTAACCGATTTGCCAAGTTCCCAATAGAAGCCAGACAAGGCAATCCGGGAATCTCTTTGCCGGCCAGAGCTTATATTCAGAGAAACTCGCGATCACTTTTCTGCAGCTTGACATCTTATGTTCATTAAAAGCTGATAGCCTGCCGACAAGCCTTATACCTTAAGCGCCGCGGCACAGGAATGGTATCTTGACTTTGGCTTCATCCACACCTTTTACTCTGCCACGCTTATGTTACCTTTCACTGAAGCTATAATAAGTTAAAGCTGCAGCCCTGCATCAGGAATGACAACTGCGAAATGGATTCTCGCCTCAGAATACGAGCCGACAGCAAGCTGCCGACTAAACCTAACAAGTGGGGATCTGTTTTATGTTTTTTAATAAATCGTCCAAACAAGCGCTGGCACAATGTCAATTGCAGCTGTCCAAGCAACTGGCAACAGTGCAAGCCATAGAGCAGTCGCTTGCCTGTGTGGTATTCACGCCCGACGGCACAGTGATAGAAGCCAATCGCCTGTTTGCCGAGTTGTTTGGCCTGGAGCATGAGAAGCTCAAAGGCATGCCACACAAAACCTTGTGTCAGGCCGATTATGCCGCCTCAACCCAATACCGCAGTTTTTGGGAACAGCTCAGGCAAGGAAAAGCCGCTGCCGGGGTGTTTGAACGTCGCCATGCAGATGGCAGCAGCATTTATTTGCAGGCCACCTATTTCCCCGTGTTTGAGCAGGGTAAAGTCACCCGTGTCATGAAGATTGCCGCCGATGTCACCAACAGCCAAATGGAAACCGACACTCAAAAAGCCGTGGCCAACGCCCTGGATAACTCCCAGGCGATTATCGAGTTTGATCCCAAGGGGAATATCATTGAAGCCAACGCCAATTTTCTCGACGTCATGGGCTATACCCGGGCCGAACTGAAGGGGCAACACCACAAGCTGTTTTGTGACGAGGCCTTCTACCGGGAACACCCCCATTTTTGGGAAGAGCTCAACAAGGGCCAGTTCAAGTCAGGGCTGTTTAAACGCTTCAATAAACTGGGGCAAACCGTCTGGCTTGAGGCCAGCTATAATCCCATACGCAATCCCGCCGGTAAGGTGATCAAGGTGATTAAGTTTGCCAGTGATATCACCGCCAGGATAGAAAAGTCCCAGGCGATTAAAGAAGCGGCCGAAATAGCCCACAGCACGGCGCTGAATACCGGTGCCACAGTCGAGCAGGCGATAGACAGGCTGGACAGGGTAACCGCCACCTCCAACAGCATAGCGTCTCAGGTACAGCAGGCCTCAGAGGCGATAGCTCAGCTCAATGAACAGTCACGCAATATCCAGGCGATAGTCTCGACCATCAGCGCCATCGCCGAACAGACCAACCTGTTGGCGCTCAATGCCGCGATTGAAGCGGCCCGCGCCGGTGAGCAAGGACGGGGGTTTGCCGTCGTCGCTGATGAAGTCAGACAACTGGCGGCCCGCACCAGTGAGTCCACCAAGGAGATAGGCTCTGTCGTCAGTCAAAATGGTCAGCTCACAGACAAGGCCACCCGGGAAATGGCGGCGGTGGCCGAGGCGGCCAACCAGGGTAAGACCCAGTTACAGGAAGTCGCAGACGTAATGGGCGCGATTCTCGACGGAGCCCGCAATGTGGTCGATACTGTCGCGTCCCTGTCTGATGAACATCACAGGCATTGATCCGAAGGCGTCTCTCGCTCCTCTAAAAAAGAACCCAGCCGAGGCTGGGTTCTTTTTTAGAGGAGCGAACAAGCCCCATGTGTGCCATGCGTCGGCTTACATGCCTGGATGCAAGGCGTGGTTCGCAACAAATGGCCCAAGTCCTTTGCAAGAAGCACAATGCAGTAGACGGGTATGTAAGCCTCGAGGACTTATTAGCATCTTCCTTAGGTCTTGAGTCTATCCAATTGATCGTTTTGGCTGTCCACCAACTGTGCCAGCGTCTGACTGCTCTGCTCCGCCTCACCGGCCAGACGCGCCAGTTCGGCCGCCGAGTCTGAGATACCTGTGATATTCTTGTTCACCTCTTCGGTGACAGCGCTTTGCTCCTCGGCCGCCGTGGCTATATGGGTGATCTGCGCCGAGATCTGATCCAGCTGGCTGACCATAAGATTCAGAGCACTGAGTGCCTGCTCTGTTTGCGACACGGCGTTTTTGGCCTGCTCCACTCCGCGCTCAATAATATTGGAGGCGCTGCCCACTTCCTGCTGCAGTGACTCGATTAGACGACCAATATCCAGAGTCGAGCTCTGGGTCTTGGAAGCCAGCGCCCTCACCTCATCTGCTACCACGGCGAAACCTCGGCCCTGATCGCCGGCGCGGGCCGCTTCAATCGCCGCATTGAGCGCCAACAGATTGGTTTGTTCGGCGATGGCGCTGATCACTTCCAGAATGCTGCTGATGTTATTGCTGCTCTCCGCCACCTTGGCGACGGCGGCCTTAGCCTGCATCGACTCACTGGACATGGTATTGACGTAATCCATCGCCTTGTTGAGGCTGGTTTCACTGTCGCGGACATTGACCGCCATGGACTCAGTTTCGGATGCCGTCTGCTCCGAAGCCTTGGCCACTTCATGGGCCGTGGCGCTCATCTGGTTGACCGCGGCCACCACGCTCTCTATCTCACTGTATTGGCGATTGACACTGTCCAGTGTCTGGCGGGCAATCTCTGCCGTGGTTTGGCCCTCATCACGGGAGCGTCCGGCAAGCATTTTCAGCTCACGGATAAGCTCCCTGAGTTTGAGAATAAAGGCGTTTACCCCGGCGCCGAGGGCGATAAGCTCGGCGTGGGAAGTCACCTGAATGCTTTGGGTCAGGTCGCCTTCGGCACTGGCCAGATTCTCAACCCGGGATTGAATACTCTTGAGCGGTGCCAATATGCTGCGGATCACCAAAGCTATGGCCAGTACCGCCAGCACAGATACCAAGACGCCAACACCGAGCAGCAAGCTGCCCAATTCAGTGGCCATCACTGTCATCTCTTCACTGAGCTTGGCCACTGGCGCGAAGGCGTCCACCTTGGGCACTTCAATCAACAGCGACCAGCGACTACCGGAAAGAGGAATGTCGATGCGGTGTGCAACCACTATGTCATTGTCCGTCAACATAAAGCCCTCGCCGCCGGCCAGGGCCACCATTTTGGCGGCCAGCTCAGGGGCGACAGACTCGGCCAGTGGCCGCGCCTTCTTGCTGTAATGACTGGCAGCCACCACCAGCCCCTTGCTGCTGAGCAGAGTGACCTTGGCCTTGCCCTGATAGAGCGACTGCGACAGCTGATCGATCAGTTTCTGAAATACCGGCAGGTTGACATCCACCCCGACGATACCGGCAAACTTGCCATCGCGCAGCGCCGGTACAGTCAAGGAGGTCATCAACTCATTGTTGCCCGGAGCTATCTCATACAGGTAGGGCTCCATCAGGCAAGGCTTGAGGGTGTCTTTACCGCACAGATACCACTCGGCCTCGCGAATGCCAAACTCGTTGAGCGTGGCGACATACTTCTCCTCGGCATCGTCCACCTGGTGTTGCTCAATACTGCCGTCGTTGTTGCGGGTAAAGTAGATCTCCAGCGACCCGGCACCAGGCACACTGTGTTTGCTCGCTTGCTGTTGATACTGCCAATCCTGGCCGTCGTATCCATCGGGCTCAAACTGGGCATAGATGGAGGAAACCTGGCTGTTCTTTCTGAGCACCGCCTCGACGGTTGTCTGCACTTCTTCCCGGGTCATGGGATCCCGCTCAGAGGTCAGCTCCAGAATCCCCGTCAGTGACCAGGGAATGCGGTAGGCCTCATCAATAAAACCGGCGACTTTCTCACCGTATTGGGCGGCACTGGCCTCGAGCTTATCGCGGATCTCCAGCTCCAGCGTCTGCTGCACCTCTGCCGACAGACGTTGGTTTTGATCCGACAGAGACCACCAGAGACTGATGGAGAGAATGGCCACTGTTATGAGAAACAGGGTCGAAGTTATCCAGAGAAGTTTGGTTCCGATGGAGAGTTGCTTCATCCAAGGCTCCTGATAGCGGCGGGCGCAATGCGCTTGTAAATGAAAGGTTAACAGCTACAAAGATAGCACCATGGACTCTCCCTGTCTCAATCTACTAGCACTTATGGATTATTTTTACCAAGGAAAGTGCCAATAAGCCTTCGCGGCACTCTGGCTTGCACTGCCATTGGCGCTGCTGAGCTTGCCGATAAGTCATTTCGTCTTTTCCACTTGCGCGGCAACGGCCGATTAAAGGCAAGGGAACAACCCCACTGAGTTCGCTTGGCCCGAATTCAGATAATAAGTGCACCACTCATGGTTAAACGGTGAGGAGAGATCAACTGCCTGTTGGTGATACTCTGTAGTCGCCAAACAAACATGAGTAGTTACCATGAATTACAAGCAGTTGATCGAGGGACAACGATACCAGATTGAGGCCTATTTACGCGAGGGTTTCAGTTATCGGGAGATAGGAAAACGTCTGAAAGTCAGTCACAGCACAATCAGCCGGGAAGTAAATCGCAATCGAATTCGGGATAACCATTACTTGCCGGAAGTCGCTCAGGCGAAGGCACTAAAACGCCGTTGTCAGTCCGCGAAGTCTAGAATATCTGGACTGACCATCACCTTTGTTGAGTTCGGTCTCAATGAGAAGTGGAGTCCGGAACAAATAGCCGGTGTCGGTAAAATCATCGGATATAACGTCAGTCACGAGTGGATTTATGGCTATGTCCAGCGTGATAAATTATGCGGCGGCAAGTTGTACAAACAGCTACGCCAGAGTCACCGAAGATACCGTAAAGGTAACCGTGCGAAGCGTGTGATTATCCCGAATCGCGTAGGCATAGAGCATCGTCCCGCTATCGTGAACAAGAAAAAGCGGTTCGGAGACTGGGAAGCTGACACGGTTCTGGGCAAGCAAGGTACGGGCGCGATTGTTAGCCTGGTTGAGCGAAAAAGTAAGCTGTACCTGATACGCAAAGTGCCAGCGAAAAGCGCAGCCGATGTGGCCCGGGCCATGGTTGGTATGCTGTGGAAATATCGAGGTTATGTTCGAACTATCACTGCGGACAACGGCAGCGAGTTCTGTGACCACGAACAGGTCGCAGAAAAGCTTAAAACGGATGTCTACTTCGCTAACCCTTATTCGTCCTGGGAACGCGGACTGAATGAAAACTTCAACGGTTTGCTGCGGCAATACATACGGAAAGGCACCGATTTGCGGACGGTAACAGATAAGCAAATTAGTGAGATTGAACGGGCATTAAATGCCAGACCGAGAAAGTGCCTCGGCTTCAGGCAACCTATTGCGGTATTCAATGAATTACGCAAGGCAGCCTAATTTAGCGAGTGGTGCACTTCGGAGTTGAATTCGCGGGTACTTGTTACTCTCTTCCCAAATAAGTCTGGAAAGTGTCAACTGTATTCCGGATGGGTCACAGACATAAAAAAGGGAAGCGCTGGGCTTCCCTATCATCCTTCTGGCTCAACTACGCAGTTGCCGGAAACACTCGGCAATAATCTCCAGCCCCTGCTGCAGATCCCTGTCACTGACGGTCAAAGGCACCAAGAGACGCAGTACATTGCCATAAGTGCCACAGGAAAGCAGGATAAGACCGCGCTCCCTCGCCAAGGTAAGGACTCGGGCGCAATACTCGGGCTTGGGCACACCGTCTTCAACCAGCTCCATGGCCACCATGGCGCCGAGGCCGCGAACATCGGCAATAAAGTCGTATTCCTGTTGCAGCTTGCCAAGCGCCTCTTTAATGACAGTGCCCACCTGGTTGGCCCGCGCCAGCAGCTGTTCCTTCTCGAAGGTTTCTATCACCGCCAGGGCGGCAGCGCAGGCAAGCGGATTGCCGCCATAGGTGCCTCCCAAACCGCCGGGGCCTATGGCATCCATCATCTCGGCCCGGCCGGTAATGCCGGAGAGCGGGAAACCACCGGCAATGGACTTGGCAAAAGTCGTGATATCGGCGGCAACACCCATCTGTTCCATGGCAAAGAAGGTGCCGGTACGGCCGGCGCCCGTCTGCACCTCATCGGCAATCAGCACTATCCCTTCCTTGTCACACAGCTTGCGCAGCCGCGCCATAAACTCGGGGGATGCGGCATAGAAGCCGCCCTCGCCCTGCACCGGCTCAAGAATAATGGCGGCAATATCCGCCGGCTCGGCATCATTCTTGAAAATCTGCTCGATGGACTTCATCGCATCGTCGTCACTCACACCATGCAGCGCGCAGGGATATTGGGCACGAAACACGTTGGCCTGCATCAACCCCATGCCCTTACTGTAGGGCGCCACTTTGCCGGTGAGCGCCAGCGTTGCCATGGTGCGGCCATGATAGCCTGAGGTAAAGGCGATGACGCCGCTGCGTTTGGTGTAGGCCCTGGCGACCTTGAGGGCATTTTCCACCGCCTCCGAGCCACTGGTAAACAGCGCCGACTTCTTGGCGAAATCCCCGGGGACCAGGGCGTTGAGCTTCTCGCAGACGGCCACATAACTCTCATAGCCCAGCACCATAAAACAGGTATGGGAGAAGTCTTCCAACTGGCGGGCAACTGCCTGCTTGACTCTGGGATGCAGGTGCCCGGTATTGAGCACGGCTATGCCACCGGCAAAGTCCAGATATTCGCGGCCCTCAACGTCCCATACCCGGGCATTTTCCGCCCGTTCCACAAACACAGGGTGTATCTGTCCCACACCCGGAGCCACTGCGGCCTGGCGCCGCACCATCAGAGAGTCATTGCTTATCATCCTGCTATCCTCTGTTGTTGTCCCGGCATCGCCGGGACATGGGTTAATCAGACCGAGAGGCAGAGATACTTGATCTCCAGATATTCCTCTATGCCGTATTTAGAGCCTTCCCGTCCCAGCCCAGAGGCCTTGATGCCGCCAAAAGGCGCCACTTCGTTGGAGATAAGCCCGGTATTGATCCCCACCATGCCGTATTCCAGCGCCTCGGCGACTTTCCAGACTCTGGAGATATCCCTGGCGTAGAAATAGGCCGCCAAGCCAAACTCGGTATCGTTGGCCATGGCGATCACTTCATCGACACTGTCGAAGCGAAACAGCGGCGCCAGCGGGCCAAAGGTTTCCTCTTTGGCGACCCGCATGCTGCCGTTCACCTCGGTCAAAATAGTGGGCTCGAAGAAGTTACCGCCCAGCGCCCGGCCGCCGGTCTTGACCCTGGCGCCTTTGGAGACGGCATCCTCGAGATGAGCCTGCACCTTTTTCACCGCATTCTTGTCGATAAGCGGCCCTGTGGTAATGCCGGACTCTGTGCCGACACCTACCTTGAGCTCGGCCACTTTGGCGGCCAGCTTTTCGCTAAAGGCATCGTAAACGGACGACTGTACATAGATGCGGTTGGCGCAGACGCAGGTCTGGCCGGCATTGCGATACTTGGAGATCATCACCCCTTCCACCGCAGCATCCAGATCGGCATCGTCAAACACGATAAAGGGCGCGTTGCCGCCGAGCTCCAAAGACAGTTTCTTCAGGGTGGCGGCGCATTGCTGCATCAGATGAATGCCCACGCCGGTCGAGCCGGTGAAAGACAGCTTACGCACCACGGCGCTGTCGCAAAGGGTATTGCCTATCGCCTTGGCATCGCCGGTAATCACGCTGAAGACGCCGGGAGGAATGCCGGCTTCAATCGCCAGGTAGGCCAGCGCCAGAGCGGTAAAAGGGGTCTGCGGCGCCGGTTTGACTATCATGGTGCAACCGGCCGCCAGTGCTGGCCCCGCCTTACGGGTGATCATAGCCGCCGGGAAGTTCCAGGGCGTAATGGCCGCGGTCACGCCCACGGGCTGCTTGATCACCAACAGGCGCTTGTCCTGTTGATGACCGGGGATCGTATCGCCGTAAACCCGCTTGCCCTCTTCAGCAAACCACTCGATAAAGGAGGCAGCATAGGTGACCTCACCGCGGGCTTCTGCCAGAGGCTTACCCTGCTCTGTGGTCATCAGCAGCGCCAAGTCATCGGCGTGTTGGTTGATAAGCTCGAACCAGCGTTTGAGAATGCTGCTGCGCTCTTTGGCGGTCAGCGCCCGCCAGGCCGGCAGTGCCCGCTCGGCGGCATCTATGGCTCTGTGGGTTTCAAATGCGCCCATCTCTGGCACACTGCCGATACGCTCGCCGGTGGCCGGGTTGAAAATATTGACCTTCTTGCCTGAGTCTGCGTCCAGCCACTGGCCATCGATATAGGCTTGTTCACGCAGCAGCGCACTCTGGTTAAGTTTCATTGCGACTCCTTTAAATGGGCGCCGGGCGCCCTTGTACGGATAGGCATCAAATACCCAGTTTGTCCCTCAGGCTGTAATACCAGGCGCCGAGCGCAGAAAAGGGGACTCGCAGGGCATGTCCGCCGGGAAATGGATAATGGGGCAGGCTGGCAAAGGCATCGAAACGCTCCGCCTGTCCGGTCAGCACCTCGGCAATCAACTTGCCCGCCAGGTGGGTATAAGTCACCCCATGACCACTGCAGCCCTGGGAGTAATAGATGTTGCTGCCAATCCTGCCGACCTGAGGCAAACGGGAGAGTGTCAGCAGAAAGTTGCCTGTCCAGGTGTAGTCGATACGGACCCCTTTCAATTGGGGGAAGGTCTTGAGCAGCTTGGGCAGGATAATCGCTTTGATATTCTCCGGATCTCGGGCGCCGTAGACTACACCGCCACCATAGATCAGGCGTTTGTCGGCCGACAGGCGGAAATAATCCAGCAGATAGTTACAGTCCTCGACGCAGTAGTCCTGCGGCAACAGACTGTGGGCCAACTCCTCACCCAAGGGTTCTGTCGTGATTACCTGGGTACCGCAAGGCATGGATTTGGCAGCAAGTTGGGGCAGCAGTTTGCCAAGATAGGCATTTCCTGCCACCACCACAAACCTGGCCTTAACCTGGCCATTGGCGGTATGTACTATAGGGTACTCCCCTTCGTCGATACGTACTACGGCCGAATCCTCAAAAATTTTTCCACCGAGAGATTCCACCGCCCTCGCCTCACCCAGCGCCAGGTTCAGCGGATGGATATGTCCGCCACTCTTGTCCAGCAAGCCGCCGATATAACGGTCTGTATTGACCACCTGGCGAATTCCGGCATCATCCAACAGCTGCAGCTGTTCTGTGTGGCCATATCGCTCCCAGAGGGCTTTTTGCTGCTGCAGATGCCCCATCTGTTTGCGGTTGATGGCGGCAAATACCCCGCCGTTTTTGAGATCACAATCTATCTGGTATTTTTCGATGCGTTCGCGGATGATGCGGCCGCCCTCGAAGGCCATTTCGCCAAAGAGCTTGGCCTGCGCCTTACCGACAGTGCTTTCTATCACATCGAGGTCGCGGCTGTAGCTGTTGACTATCTGGCCACCGTTGCGGCCCGAGGCGCCCCAGCCCACTCTGGCCGCTTCCAATACCACCACCTTGAAACCGGCCTCCAACAGGTGCAGCGCCGAGCTGAGCCCGGTATAACCGGCCCCAATCACACAGACATCGGTTTCCAGCACCTCGCTTAAGCTGTTGCGTTCACGGGTGTCATTGGCCGAATCGGCATAATAAGAGGAGGTGTGGGCAGTGGCAGTCATGGTTAATCCAGCCTTTTATGTTTGTTATTTTTAACACTTGCATCATCCTACACAGTTAAATCGACTAAAACCAGTAGAAAACGCATTATAAAACACACTTTGTTCAAAATTTAAAACACATAAGAAAAATAGCGGCGGTGGCTGTCACAGCCAACCGCCTAATTGTTATTCCTCTGTTTGTCTGCTGCGGCGTTCGGCGCGGCGCGCCAGATACCAGGACAGGAAAGCGATCAGGGATACCACCAGAATGATCAGTGTCGCCAGGGCGTTGATCTTGGGGGACACCCCGAGCCGCACCGAGGAGAACACCACCATAGGCAGTGTAGTGGCGCCAGGCCCCGAGGCGAAGCTGGCAATCACCAGATCGTCCAGCGACAGGCTGAACGACAACAGCCAGCCCGCCATCAGCGCCGGGGCTATCATGGGCACAGTTATCAGGAAGAAGGTCTTCAGCGGTGTCGCCCCCAGATCCATCGCCGCTTCTTCAATAGAGAGATCCAGCTCCCTGAGGCGCGATGACACCACCACGGCTACATAGGCGGCGCAGAAGGTAGAATGGGCAATCCAGACCGTCATCCTGCCCCGCTCAGCCGGCCAGCCGAGCAGATCCGACATATGCACAAACAGCAGCATCAGCGACAGACCCGTGATCACCTCGGGCATAACCAAGGGCGCCGTAATCATGTTCGACAGCGTCAGCTTGGCCCAGGAGCGACGAAAACGTGTCATCACAAAGGCCGCCATAGTGCCTATGATCACCGCCATGGTCGAGCTGTAGAAGGCGATTTGCAGACTGGTCCAGACCGCATCCAGTATCTGCTGATCGGCAAACAGCTCGGCGTACCACTTGGCGGAAAAGCCGCCCCAGACAGTTACCAGTTTGGAGGCGTTGAAAGAGTAGAAAATCAGAATAAACATGGGGGCATACAGAAACACCAGCCCAATCCATAACATCAGGGTCGAGAAACTCAGCTTCTTCATATCTCTTTCTCCAGACTGCGGCTCTGATAGCGATGGAACAGGGTGATGGGCACAATCAGCAGCACCAGCATCACTATCGCCAGCGATGAAGCCACCGGCCAGTCACGGTTGTTGAAGAACTCCTGCCACAGCACCTTACCTATCATCAGCGAGTCCGGCCCGCCAAGCAGCTCGGGGATCACAAACTCCCCCACGGCCGGAATAAACACCAGCATGGAACCGGCAATGACGCCGCTCTTGGACAGGGGCAGCGTCACTTTCCAGAAGGTATTGATACTGCGGGAGCCGAGATCCGCCGCGGCTTCCAAGAGGCTGACATCCAGCTTCACCAAGGTGGTGTACAGCGGCAGTATCATAAAGGGCAGATACGCATAGATGATGCCGATATACACCGCCAGATTGGTATTGAGCATCTGCAGCGGCTCATCAACAATCCCAAGCCCCAGCAGCAGGTTATTGATAAGCCCTGTGTTACTCAAAATCCCCATCCAGGCGTAGACCCGAATAAGAAATGAGGTCCAGGAGGGTAACATCACCAACAATAGCAGCACTGTCTGCAACCTGGCCGGCGCCCGGGCAATGGCATAGGCCATGGGATACCCCAGCAGCAGACAGCCTAGGGTGGAAACCAGCGCCATCTTGAGCGAGTTGAGATAGGCCGAGTAGTACATGGAGTCGCTGAGCAGCAACAGATAGTTACTCAGGTTGATAAATACCTGCAGCACTTCGTCGGCATACTGAAAACTTGGCTCATAGGGCGGAATGGCAATCGCCGCGGTGGAAAAGCTTATCTTCAATACTATGGCGAACGGCAGCGCGAAAAACAGCAGCAACCACAGATAGGGAAAGCCTATGGTCAGGTGGCGGCCTTTGAATCCTAACTTGAGCTTCTTCATGATCTTAACACCACGCCACTGGTGTCCTCCCAGCTGATATAGACTTCATCATCCCAGGTGGGGTGATCGGCGCGGCGTTCACGGTTGGTCATGCTGCACTGGACTATCTGACCATTGCCAAGGCGAATGTAATACACGGAGAAACCACCGAGATAGGCGATATCGTGAACTATGCCCTTGGCCCAGTTATATTGCTCTTCGGGCTGCTCACGGCTTATCAGGGTTTTTTCTGGCCTGACCGCCAACCAGACATGCTTGTCCTCGACACTGGTAGACACCCCATAACCCACGTAAAACGCCTGGTTCAGGCTCTCTGATTGAATGATCACATGGTCCACCTCATCGGCGGTGATCTCCCCCTCAAACAGATTCACTGTGCCGATAAACTCGGCAATCATCCGGCTGTTGGGGCTTTCATAGATATCCATAGGCGAGCCGGTCTGGGCTATCCAGCCATCGCTCATGATGGCAATCCGCTCGGCCATGGTCATGGCTTCTTCCTGATCATGGGTAACCATGACGCAGGTCACCCCCACCCGCTCGAGAATTTCCACCACTTCAAGCTGCATCTGGGTCCGCAGTTTTTTATCCAGCGCTCCCATGGGCTCGTCCAGCAACAGGAGTTTCGGCCGCTTGGCCAAAGAACGGGCCAACGCCACCCGCTGGCGCTGACCGCCGGAAAGTTGATGCGGCTTGCGGCGGGCATATTTTTCCATATGCACCAGCTTGAGCATCTCCTGCACCCGCTGCTCGATTTCAGCCTTGGGTAACTTGTCCTGCTTGAGGCCGAAGGCGATATTCTGCGCCACCGTCATATGGGGAAACAAGGCGTAGGATTGGAACATCATATTGATGGGGCGTTCATAGGGCGGCAGGTGGGTAATGTCCTGACCATCGAGAAAAATGCGTCCTTCGGTAGGCTTTTCAAAACCGGCCAACATTCTCAAAAGAGTCGACTTGCCTGAGCCTGAGCCGCCGAGCAAGGCAAAGATCTCGCCCTTATTGATGGTCAGCGACACATCATCCACGGCGCGAACATCGTCAAAGAGCTTGCTGACCCGCTCGATTTTGAGCAGCACTTCATCCTGGGTTTTATTATTGGGTTTGACAGGAATGCCCGAGGTGATTGCCATAATACTTCTCCGCAAAATACCAAATGGGCGGCTCAGCGGCCGCCGCTGGTGGAACGAGTAAAGTTTGCCTGTACTACGCAATCAGACAATGAAGGGGCACCTGGCCCCTGAGTTATTGTTATTGGCCGGATTTAACCTTGGTCCAAACCCGGGTCAGGGCCCGCTGGGCCTTGAGTGGACGAATTTCCCCCACATACAGGTTGTCCAGAGTTGCCTGTGGTGGATAAATGCCGGGATCATTGCGGATAGACTCATCCACCAGTTTCTGCGCCGGTACATTGGGGTTGGCGTAGGAAACATAGTTGGAGATGGGGGCTATCACTTCCGGCCTGAGCAGGTAGTTGATAAAGGTCAGCGCATTGTCGACATTGCCGGCGTCGGCAGGAATGGCCAACATATCGAACCACAGGTTGGCGCCTTCCTTGGGAATGGCATAGGCAATCTTGTTGCCGTTACCTGCCTCATCGGCGCGAGTAGCCGCCTGGAGGATATCGCCGGAGAAACCGAAGGCGACACAGATATCACCATTGGCCAGATCCGAGATATAACGCGATGAGTGGAAATAGGTGATATAAGGCCGTATCTTGGCCAGCACTTCACCGGCCTTGTCAAAGTCGGACGCCTTGGTACTGTTGGGATCCAATCCCAGATAGATCAGCGCTTGCGGCACCATATCATCGGCCGAGTCCAGCATGGACATGCCGCAGGATGACAGCTTCTCGGCATACTTGGGGTTGAACATCAGTTCGAGCGAATCAGTGGGAGCATCCTCTCCCAGCAGCTCTTTTACCTTGGCGACGTTATAGCCTATACCGTTGGTGCCCCAGAGGTAAGGCACGGCATACTGATTGCCCGGATCGGCCTTCTCCAGCTGTTTCATCAACTGGGGATCCAGATTCTGATAGTTGCTCAGCTTGCTTTTATCCAGAGGCTTAAAGGCCCCGGCCTTGATCTGCTTGGCAAGAAAGTTGTTCGAAGGCACGACAATGTCATAACCGGAGCGGCCGGAAAGCAGTTTGGCTTCAACTACTTCGTTGCTGTCAAATACGTCATAGATCACCCGGATCCCGGTTTCCTTCTGGAAGTTGGCCAGGGTATCTTCGGCGATATAGTCACTCCAGTTATACACCCGGACGACTTCTTCGGCCTGGGCCGTGGCAGCGGCCGCAAGACCTCCCAACAGTGCCACAGACGTTACTTTGGTCAATAGCTTCATGCTCTCTCCTTTTACGGGTAGCAGCGGTTGTAACCCGCCTTCAATTGTTAACTTATTGTCATTGTTATTAGTGTCACCAATGCTACTCCCTAAAACCCGCATCGGCGCCTTGGCAGCAAGGTATATCATGCCCTTACCGCCAATGGCAGGCAATCTTAGTCGTTCGATTTTTGTACGCTTGCGTAGGTCATATCGAGCGCTTGTTTCGCCTTTGTTACCAATTCATCGATTTGAGCCTGGGTTATCACCAGGGGTGGCGCGATGATCATAGTGTCTCCCACCGCCCGCATCACCAAGCCACTGGCGATGGAATGCTCCCGGCACTGAGTGCCTACCCCTAGCTCGGCAGCAAAGCGCTGATGACTCGCCTTATCTGCGACCAGTTCCAGCGCGGCCACCATGCCAACGCCGCGCACCTCACCCACCAGCGGATGCTGGGCCAAGACTTGCCGCAGCCGCTGCTGCAGATAAGGCGCGGTTTCCTCGGCCACTTTGGCGACTATGTTTTCCTGCTTCATCAGGCGTAAGTTTTCCAGTGCCACCGCGGCACTGAGTGGATGGCCCGAATAAGTGTAGCCGTGGGCAAATTCACCGCCCTTATCCAGCGTATCGGCGACTTTATCCGACACTATCACTCCGCCCATGGGGGCGTAGCCAGAAGTCATCCCCTTGGCTATGGTGATAAGATCCGGCGCAAGATCGTAATACTCGGCGGCAAAGTAACAGCCGGTGCGGCCAAAGCCGGTGATCACTTCATCGAGGATGAACAATATGTCGTACTTGGCGAGGATCTTTTTGATCTCCGGCCAATAGCTGTCCGGCGGGACTATCACGCCGCCGGCGCCCTGAATAGGCTCGGCAATAAAGGCCGCTACCTTGTCTTCACCCAGCTCGAGGATCTTACTTTCAAGCTCGCGGGCGCAGCGAATGCCAAACTCTTCGGCAGACTGTCCCTGGCCCTCGCCATACCAGTAAGGTTGGGCAATGTGGACTATGCCTGGAATGGGCAGATCGCCCTGGGCATGCATACCACTCATGCCGCCAAGACTGGCACCGGCAACTGTGGAACCGTGATAGGCATTGTGGCGCGAGATAATGGTTTTCTTCTCCGGCTTGCCCTGGATGTCCCAGTAATGACGCACCAGGCGCAAGTTGGTGTCATTGGCCTCTGAGCCAGAGCCGGTGAAGAACACCTTGTTCATATGAGGTAGCGCCAGCGCGGCTATCTCTGCGGCCAGTTCAATCGCCGGCGGGTGGCTGCACTGAAAGAAGCTGTTGTAGTAAGGCAGTTCCAGCAACTGATGTGCCGCCACATCGGCGATGGAGCGCAGGCCATAGCCCATGTTGACGCACCAGAGTCCGGCCATGCCATCGAGAATTTGATTGCCCTGTGAATCCCAGATATAGACGCCATCGGCGCGGGTAATCACCCGCCCGCCGGCCTGTTTCAACGCCTTGGGATCGGTAAAGGGATGCAAGTGGTGGGCATGGTCCTTGGCCTGCCAGCCTTGGGTCTGTTGTGATTTCATCTCTCCCTCCTTAGACAGTCAGCAGCAGGAATTCCCGCTCCCAGGAACTCACCACCCGGCGAAAATTTTCAAGCTCGGCGCGCTTGACCGCGACAAAACCTGTGGTGAAGTCTTCCCCCAGATATTTACGGCAATATTGGCTCTCTTCCATCATGGCCATCGCCTCTTCCAGCGTCTGCGGCAAAGAGATCCCAGAGCGGTCTTCGTTGGCCCGGCCCTGCACCGGCGTCGAAGGTTTCACGTCTTCAACGATTCCCAAATAGCCGCACAACAAGCTGGCGGCAATGGCCAGATAGGCGTTGGCATCGGCCCCCGGGATGCGGTTTTCAATGCGGCGGTTTTGCGGTGAAGACTCGGGGATCCTCAGGCCACAAGTGCGATTCTCCTCGCCCCACTCCAGATTGACTGGCGCCGAGGTGCCCGGCAGAAAGCGGCGGAATGAGTTGACGTTGGGCGCCATCAGCGGCAGAAATTCCGGCATAAAGCGCTGCAGCCCGCCGATATAACTGAGAAAGTTCTGGCTCATGGTACCGTCTTCGCGGGTGAAGATATTCTTGCCGGTTTCCTTGTCGATTACGCTCTGATGCAGGTGCATGGCGCTGCCAGGCTCATTGGTCACAGGCTTGGCCATAAAGGTGGCGCAGACGCCGTGCTTGAGGGCGGCCTCTCTCAGGGTGCGTTTGAACACAAACACCTGATCCGCCAGCGCCAGTGGATTGCCGTGGCTGAAGTTGATCTCCATCTGCGCCGTGCCTTCCTCGTGGATCAGGGTATCGATATCCAGCTCCTGCGCCTCACACCAGTCGTACATATCCTCAAACAGGGGGTCATACTCATTGGCGGCATCGATGGAGAAGGACTGACGTCCGGATTCGGCACGGCCGGAACGACCAACCGGGGGCTTGAGTGGCAGATCGGGATCGTCACTGCGACTGGTGAGATAAAACTCCATCTCGGGGGCAATCACCGGTTCCCAGCCCTTATCTTCATAGAGCTTGAGCACTTTTTTCAATACGTTGCGCGGCGACAGCTCCAGCGGATTGCCCATCTTGTCATAAGTATCGTGGATCACCTGAGCCGTGGCCTCCAGGGTCCAGGGCAACATAAAGACCGCGTTTTCATCGGGCACGCAGACAAAGTCGATATCGGCGCTGTTGAGCAGACCATAGTAGGCCTCATCATCGACATAATCGCCGGTCACGGTTTGCAGCAGCACACTCTCGGGCAGCCGCATGCCCTTTTCATCGATAAACTTGTCTACCGGGGCAATTTTGCCGCGGGCGATACCTGTCATATCGCAGATAACACATTCAACTTCGGTTATTTTTTGTTCTTTTAAGAAGGCTTCAAGCTTATTCATATTATTTATTCCGCTGTTGCGCCCTAAGACTGCAAGCCTCCCCAAAGGCCTTAAAAATTGCGCTGTAGAAGGGGTTATTTCTGACCTGCCATTCCGGATGCCACTGCACTCCCAAGGCGAATGCCTTGGCGTCGGTGACAGAGAAGGCTTCAATCAGACCATCTGGAGCATGCGCTTCAGGCCGCAACCCCTGACCCAGGCGCTCCACGCCCTGAGTATGGACGGAATTAACCATCGCATGGCTACGGCCCCAGGCGTCGAAAAGCATCCCTCCAGGTTCTATGCTGACCTCGTGGGACAAGCCATACTGCACCTCCAGCGGCGCACTCTTGTCTTCTCTGTGTTCAATAAAACCACCCACTTCATAGAGCTTCTGGTGCAAACTGCCGCCGTAAGCCACATTCATTTCCTGAAAGCCGCGGCAGATCCCGAGTACCGGCACTCCGGCCTCTATGGCAGCGCGAATTAAAGGCAAAGTAGTGTCATCCCGCTTGGGATCATGGTGGGTGCCCGGTTCGCTGGCCGGGCCTTGGTAATGATGAGGTTCAACATTGGAGGGGGAGCCGGTAAACAATATGCCGTCCAGGCGTTCGAGCAGTTGTGCTATCGGGGTATCGGCCCCCAATGCCGGGATCACCAGGGGCCAGGCTCCGGCACCTTCGACCACGCCCAAGAGGTATTTCTCGCCAACAATATTGAAAGGATGCAGCCCCAACTGCTCATTGCATGCGGTTACACCCACCAACGCCATTGCTGCCTGTGCCATATCTCACCCCAAAACACTCAAATCCAGGTCTCAGTTTTGAACATTCACTAAAGCAAATGTTCATTTTTTCACACACTACACGGATTTTTTCGCACAGGCAAGAGGTTAATATCCTGTTAAACGCAGCCTCAAGCTAAAACTATTTAAGCTTTTATTTTTAAATGAATATTTAAAAATACCTTGTGTTTGAGATAGGTGTAAACAAGCTTGAACAAGGCAAAAAATTGGCTTTGCATCACACTGGTTCAGCGGGCACCAATTCGGTGCACACGGGGTTATACGGTCGATATTATTTACACTTTCAGGCAAATATGCTGCCCGAAGTGAATTTACGGGCAGCAAATCGCAATCAGCAGAGGAAATGGAAGATCAAAAGTTGGCAGGAGTGGTGGCACTGACCAGATGACAGGGTTCATCGAAAGGATTGCGGAACCTGTGTGGTTGTTCGCTATTGAAATAGTAGCTGTCACCGGCCTCCAGAATAAACACCTCTTCACCGACCGTCAGTTCAAAGCGACCGGTGATCACCAGCGCCGCTTCTTCCCCTTCGTGGCGCAGCATCTCTTCCCCCGTATCGGCTCCCGGGGGATAAGTCTCCGACATCACAGACATGGCACGGTTGGGGTAATCCCGACCAATAAGCTTGAACTCCAGTGGCCCAGTGCCTATGTCCAAAAGCTCATTGGAGCGATACACCACTTTTTGCTCGGTAGTGCCGTTTTCACCTATGGAGAAAAACTCCACCAGCGACATGGGGATCCCCGAAAGCACTTTCTTGAGTGAACTGACTGAAGGGCTGACACTGTTTTTCTCTATCATAGAGATGGTGCTGTTGGTCACCCCGGCGCGTTTAGCCAGCTCACGCTGGGACAGGCCTTTCATCTTTCTAACAGCCTTGAGGCTGGCACCTATATCCAAATCGCAAATCCCCCAAAAATCTCTTATCAGGCGGTTACAGGACACGGTCGGCAGCGGCTTTTGCACAAGGGCAACCAGGGTCCCGGTGAAATTGTTTTGTATTATATGACAAAAGCATGTTAAATAAAACGAACACTTTGAAGGCAAGAGTGCGACGACCGTCGGATGTAACCAGCCGAGTCCAAACTTATAACAAGAACGGAGCCATGATGCCAATCCAGTCCCCCATTCACAGTGACAACTATCCCGCCTCTTTTTACCATGCGACCGCCAAAGAATTGTTTCAGCATCCCAGGCTGGAAGAGTCCTTGGAAACAGATGTCTGCGTAATAGGCGCAGGCTTCAGCGGCCTCAACAGTGCCATAGAACTGGCTGAACGAGGCTTTGCGGTCACCATACTGGAAGCCAAAAAAGTGGGCTGGGGCGCCTCAGGGCGTAATGGCGGGGAGTTGATCCGCGGTATTGGCCATAATATTGAACAGTTTGAGCCCAGTATAGGTAAAGAAGGTGTACTGGCTATCAAGCAGATGGGTTTTAAAGCCGTCGATATCGTCCGGCAACGGATAGCGCAATATCAAATCGATTGCGATCTGCGCTGGGGCTACTGCGATCTGGCGCTGAAACCAAGACATATGCAGGAGCTTGAACAGGAGCTTACCGAGCTTGAGCAACTTGGCTACCCACATAAGCTCAAGCTGTTGTCCAAGGAGCAGTTGCCGGAAGTCATAGGCTCTGAGCGTTATCTCGGCGCGCTCAGCGACATGGGCAGCGGCCATCTGCACCCTTTGAATCTGGCCCTCGGCGAGGCCCGTGCGGCCCGAAGCCTGGGGGTTAACATCTATGAAGACAGCGCCGCCACCGAAATCATCAAGGGCGAGCAGATACGGGTCAGGACTGGGGGCGGCGAAGTCCGTTGCCGCTATCTGATTTTGGCCGGCAATGCCTATATAGGTGCCAAACTCGAACCTCATATCGGCGGCAAGGTGCTACCGGCCGGCAGTTATCTGCTGGCGACCGAGCCCCTGTCGCAAGCTCTCTGCGCTGACATTATTCCGCAGAATATGGCCTTCGCCGATATGAGCATAGCACTGGACTATTTTCATCTGTCGGCCGACAACCGTCTGTTATTTGGCGGGCTGTGCAACTACTCGGGCAGAGATCCCAAGGACATTTGCGCCGCGCTCAGGCCCAATATGGAAAGAGTCTTCCCGGCGCTCAAGGGCGTGAAAATAGATTATCAGTGGGGTGGCATGATAGGAATAGGCGCCAACCGTATGCCGCAGATAGGCAGGTTGCCGGATAGCCCCAACATCTATTTCGCCCAGGCCTATGCCGGGCATGGCGTCAATGCCACCCATATGGCGGGTCGTCTGCTGGCAGAAGCTATCAGTCAGCAGGCTGAGCGCTTCGATATATTTGCCTCAATAGAGCATATGACCTTCCCGGGTGGCCCGGCGCTGCGCTCGCCCATTCTGGCGGCAGGCATGCTGTACCATAGATTCAAGGATCTATTCTGAACAAGGCTTGTCTTGAAAAGGCCTGTTTTGAAGACAAGTGTATGTTGAATAGGGAGCCATTTTGAAAGTAAGTACAGCAAAGGCGTTGTGGCAGTCGTGAATACTCCCTTCGATATCAGCCGCATTCATACGCCGCAGGGGATTTTTCGCCTCAAGGGGGAACTGCAAGCCTCACCGCCGAAACTCGTGTGCAGGCAGCTTGAAATTCTCGGCAGTGACGGTTGGCTGGAGCTGCGAGTCGAAGATAACCGCACTCAAGTGCTACTCGATGCGCTGTTTGAACCTGTGCGTGAACACCTCAAGCCTAGCCTTCTATAAACACAATCCCCCGCAAGGCAGGGGGATTGTCTATGACAGCAAACCGATTAAATGGCTATCCAGGTTGCCTTAATTTCTGTGTATTTATCAAAAGCATGCAGCGACTTATCTCGGCCGTTACCCGACTGCTTATAACCACCGAAAGGCGCCGTCATATCGCCGCCGTCATAATGATTGATCCACACCATGCCGCTTCTCAGCGCCTTGGCGGTTCTGTGGGCCTTGCTGAGATCCGCTGTCCACACACCGGCCGCCAGGCCATAGATGCTATCGTTGCCTATGGCTATCGCCTGCTCCATTCCCTCAAATTCAATCACACTCAGTACAGGGCCGAAGATCTCCTCGCGGGCGATACTCATCTGGTTATTCACTTCACGAAACAGAGTCGGTGCCACATAAACGCCACCGGTTTCAGCCATGAGTTGCTCGCCGCCACAGGCCAGCACAGCACCTTGCTGCTTACCCGCCTCGATATAACCGAGAATAGTCTGCAGCTGCTGCTGATCCACCACGGCGCCACTGACGGTATCCGGATCCAGCGGATGCCCTGGCTGCCAGGATTTGAGTTCGTCGATAATGAGCGCTATCAGTTGCTCCTTGACCCCGGACTCCACCAGCAGGCGCGAACCTGCAGTGCAAACTTCACCCTGGTTGAAGGCGATGGCCGAAGCTGCCGCCTGCGCCGCCGCCTTGAGCTCCGGGCAATCGTTAAAGACTATGTGGGGGCTCTTGCCACCGGCCTCCAACCACACACGTTTCATATTGGACTGACCGGCGTAGACCATCAGTTGCTTGGCTATCTTGGTGGAGCCGGTAAACACCAGGGTATCGACATCCATATGCAGCGCCAGCGCCTTGCCAACTGTATGACCAAAACCGGGCAATACATTGAGCACTCCGGGCGGGATCCCGGCTTCCAAGGCAATGGCAGCCATACGAATCGCCGTCAAAGGGGATTTTTCCGAGGGTTTGAGGATGACAGAGTTACCGCTGGCCAGCGCCGGCCCCAGTTTCCAGCAGGCCATCAGCAAGGGGAAGTTCCACGGTACAATCGCAGCCACCACCCCGACAGGCTCACGGGTGATCATGCCTATTTCATTGTCAGCGGTGGGCGCTATCTCGTCGTAAATCTTGTCAACCGCTTCGCCGGACCAACGCAAGGCCCTGGCGGCATTGGTCACATCCACCGACTTGGAAAAACGGATTGGCTTGCCCATATCCAGGGTTTCCAGCAAGGCCAGTTCATCGCTATGCGCCTCCAGCAAATCGGCAAAGCGTATCATCACCTTTTTGCGCTCTACCGGCGCCATTCGCGACCAGACTCCGGATTCAAAACTGGCTCTGGCACTGGCCACCGCTGCCTCGGCATCGGCCAGATCGCAACTGGCTACGGCGGCGAGCTTGTTGCCATCCACAGGGCTGATGCAATCGAAGGTCTCGCCGGATACGGCTGCACAATACTCTCCATGAATAAAGGCCTGGCCACAGATCTGCAATTGCGCAGCCAACTGCTGCCATTGCTGACGGGTTTGCGGTGTACTCATAAATCCTCTCATCTGCTTGCAAGCGGGCATTCCACTACCTCAGTAGGCCTATCGCGGCCAACTCGTGCAGCCATCGCGAGTTATTCGGGTCGCTCCAGATTAGCCTCGAGCACGGCATAAATTCAATATATTTTACAAAAATAGATTTTTTGGCATAAATAATTGCACACAGGCCTTCCATGTTCATTATTTCTGACATAGCATAGCGAAATATCAATCACCATTAACAAGCCCGCAACACTAAGGTTAATGCTTATGGCAGAGCTAAAACAACAGGCGAAAACACAGGGCAATCTCGAGCATTACTGGATGCCTTTCAGTGCCAACCGTCAATTCAAGCAGACTCCCAGGCTACTGGCTTCGGCCGAAGGCATGTATTACCTGGATGTCGATGGCCGTCAGGTGCTGGACGGCACCGCAGGTCTTTGGTGCTGTAATGCCGGCCATGGCCGGGCGGAGATTAGTGAGGCGGTCAGCCGTCAGATCCGCGAAATGGACTATGCCCCCAGTTTTCAGATGGGTCATCCGTTGGCATTCGAGTTGGCCGAGCGCCTCAGTGAAATCGCCCCGCCCGGCATGAACCGTATCTTCTTTACCAACTCGGGCTCAGAGTCAGTCGACACCGCACTCAAGCTGGCGCTGTGTTACCACAGAGCCAATGGCGAGCCGAGCCGCAGCCGTTTTATCGGCCGTGAGCTGGGCTATCACGGTGTGGGGTTTGGCGGTATTTCGGTGGGCGGAATTGGTAATAACCGCAAAGGTTTCAGCCCGCAGCTCCTCGGCGGCGTCGATCATCTACCCCACACTCTGGATATGGAAGCCAACGCCTTCAGCCGCGGCTTGCCCGAGCATGGCGCCGACAAGGCCGAGGCGCTCGAGGGACTAATTGCCCTGCATGGCGCAGAGAATATCGCCGCCGTTATCGTCGAGCCCATGTCAGGCTCGGCCGGGGTAATATTGCCACCCAAGGGCTATCTCAAGCGCCTTCGGGAGATCACTCAAAAATACGGCATATTGCTGATATTCGATGAGGTAATCACAGGTTTTGGTCGGGTGGGCGGCGCTTTTGCCAGCAACCACTGGGATGTGACCCCGGACATAATGACCACGGCCAAGGCGCTCAACAATGGCGCCATCCCCATGGGCGCGGTGTTTGTGCAGCAAGCGATTCACGATGCCTGTATGCAGGGCCCTGAGACGATGATCGAGTTCTTTCACGGCTATACCTATTCAGGGCATCCGGTTGCGGCCGCGGCGGCACTGGCCACCCTGGATATCTACCGTGACGAAAAGCTGTTTGAGCGCACTACAACGCTGGCGCCCTATTTTGAGCAGGCGCTGCACAGTCTCAAGGGGCTGCCCAATGTCATCGATATTCGCAATACCGGCCTGGTGGGTGGCATTCAACTGGCCCCCAGCCCGCAAGGTGTAGGCAAACGTGGCTATCAGATTTTCGAGCGCTGTTTCTGGCAAGGTGCGCTGGTACGGGCCACCGCCGACATCATCGCCCTCTCACCACCACTGATAGTGGAAGAGTCCCAAATAGATCAACTGATTTCCACCCTGGCCGACGCCATCCAAACCGTCGACTGAAGCACACAGGATAGTTATGCGTATTTACAGCCACTATATAGATGGACATGAGACAGATGGCAGCCAGGCTCAGGCTTCACTGCCCATTTTCAACCCAGCCAACGGCGAAGAGCAAGCCAGAGTCGCCCTCGCCTCCAAGGCAGATACAGAACGGGCGATAGACTCGGCCAAGCAGGCTTTTGACGCTTGGTCAAAGGTATCGCCCCTTAACCGGGCACGGGTACTGTTTCGCTTCAAAGCCCTGGTAGAAGCCCACATGGATGAACTGGCCGAGCTTATCTGCCTGCAACACGGCAAAGTGCTTGAGGATGCCAGGGGCGAGCTGGTTCGAGGGCTGGAAGTGGTGGAGTTTGCCTGCGGCATTCCCCATCTTCTCAAGGGGGAACACACGGAGCAGGTTGGCACTGGCGTCGATGCCTGGAGCATCAATCAACCGCTCGGGGTGGTTGCCGGCATTTCGCCGTTCAATTTCCCTGTGATGGTTCCCATGTGGATGTTCCCGATTGCCATCGCCTGCGGCAATACCTTTGTGATGAAGCCATCGGAAAAGAATCCGGCGCCGGTACTCAGAATTGCCGAGCTGTTGACCCAGGCCGGGCTGCCGGATGGGGTTTTCAATGTTATCAACGGCGACAAGCTGGCGGTAGATACCCTGCTCTGCCATCAGGATGTTCAGGCCATCTCCTTTGTCGGTTCAACGCCTGTCGCCGAGTATATCTACAGTAAGGCATCGGCCCACGGCAAGCGGGTGCAGGCACTCGGCGGCGCCAAGAACCACATGCTGCTGATGCCGGATGCCGATCTGGAACTGGCCAGCAACGCCCTGATGGGTGCGGCCTATGGCTCTGCCGGCGAGCGCTGTATGGCTATTTCCGTGGTACTGGCGGTTGCTGATGTGGCCGATGCCCTGATAGAAAAACTGCAACCCAAGATAGCCGCGCTCAAGGTAGGTAACGGCCTGGAGCCGGGTATGGAAATGGGGCCGCTTATCTCCCGCGCGCATCTGGACAAGGTCTGCAGCTATATAGACAGCGGTATACAGCAGGGCGCAGTTTGCCTGGTAGATGGCCGCAATACCTTGGCAGACAGCGAAGGTTTCTTTCTCGGTGCGACCCTGTTCGATGGCGTAACCCCCGAGATGCAGATTTACCGGGAAGAGATCTTCGGCCCTGTGCTTTGCATAGTCAGGGTGGCCGACTATGACTCGGCGCTGGCTCTTATCAATCAACATGAGTTCGGCAACGGCACCGCCATCTTTACCCAGAGCGGCGAGCTGGCGCGCGACTTTTGCCACTCGGTGCAAGTCGGCATGGTAGGGGTCAATGTGCCTATCCCTGTGCCCATGGCATTTCACAGTTTCGGCGGTTGGAAACGCTCGCTGTTTGGCCCACTGCATATGCACGGCCCGGATGGAGTTCGCTTCTACACCCGGCGCAAAGCCGTTACCGCCCGCTGGCCCAAACAGCTGAGTGCCGATTTCATCATGCCGACCATGAAATAGGGAGAGAGGGAGAGCCTGATGCACATCAACAATATCAGAGTACTGGCGCGTAATACTCCCGAGATAAGTGAATACTCCATCGCCGAGGAAAAGCGTCTGCAGGACGCGCCGCGCCAACGGCTGGAGAACCATTACTCCAGCCCCTGTGAGCAGTTTCATACCGGAATTTGGCAAAGCGAAACAGGTGCTTGGAAAGTTGACTACACTGAGCACGAGTATTGCGAAATCCTCGAGGGTAACAGTGTCATCAGCGATGAGCAGGGAAATCGTCTCGAAGTTGGCCCGGGCGACAGGTTTGTTATCCCGGCCGGGTTTCGCGGCAGCTGGCAGGTAACGGTTCCCTGCCGCAAGCTCTATGTGGTGTTTGAATCCAACAGATAAAAACAAAACCGCCATGAGGTCTCAGCATAGCTGCTGTTGTTTGGCATAAACCAGGCCGCGCCGGAATCTTCCCGGACGGGGCCGGCAAACCAAAGAAGGGAGAAATGCTTGTGAACCAAGTGATAAGAAGATCCAACCCTCTGCTATGGGCACTGCTGCTTGGCGGCGCCATAACCTCAACCTCTGCCATGGCCGAAGTCAGCGGCGAGATAGCCGTGACCAATGACTACCGCTTTAGGGCCGTGTCACAAACCGCCGGTGATTTTGCCGTTCAGGGCGGGCTGGACTGGAGTCACGACTCGGGTTTCTTCGTCGGGGCCTGGGCCAGTAATGTGGAATTCGATGAAGATGGTACTCCCAAAGAGGATCAGGTGGGTGCCGATTTCGAACTGGATGTCTACCTGGGTTACGCCGGTGAAATCAACGACAACCTGGCCTATGACATTACCCTGCTGCGCTATATGTACCCGGGCGACAATGTCTCTCAGGACTACAACGAAATCTCTTTCGGCCTGGAGTTCAGTGATTTTAGGGCTGCCTACTGGTACACCAATGACTATGCGGGTTCAGATCTGGACTATCACTATGCCGAGCTGAACTATAGTTATGAGTTTGCCGAAAACTGGAGCCTGGATCTGCACCTGGGTTACAACTTCGGCGATGCGCCCGATGACGATATGGGCAAATATCTGGATTACTCCATAGGTGTCTCTACTGAGATTGCCGGTTTTGGTCTGTCTGTGGCCTGGTTGGACACAGATATAGATTCGGATGCCGAGATCAGCAGTGGCACCTTCCAGAATGACGGCACTGTGCTGGCGAGTGTCAGTTACGCTTTCTAAGCAGCAAAATTGCGCTGCCCAGGCAAGCCATAGGACAGACCTGCACGGGCAAGCCCCATCTTCCTCCCACCAACCAAAAGTAAAAGAGCCGCTCCCTGAGCGGCTCTTTTTTATAAATTGATTCAGTTCTCAACGCAGTGGCGGTATGTGAGGGGTATCGCCCTGACGCACCTGTTGTTTGACGTCTTGCCAGCTATGGGTGAGGTGTTGCAGTTGTTCTCGCCGCTCGGGAAACTGCTCACTGAGCTTTCCCATCAGTTCCACTTGTTTGTCACAGATTTGCGCCCAGCGCTCGGCATTGGAAAGGTACATGGCTTCATCCTTGATCTTGGCTTGTGGTAAAACAGATATTCCTGAACAAATAATAACCAAGGATAGCCAATTTGCCAGTCCTTTTAGCCTTATCACAAAAATCCGCCTTGGATGCACTGTCAAACGCTACCGCTTGCAGGTATAACTGAGGATATAAGATAACACCCGGATAACAGTATTCACTCTTGGTGAAACAAGGAGTCCCACTATGGCCACTATGTTAAAAATATTCTTTATCGCCCTGGCGTTAGTGCTTATCTACAAACTGGTTTTCACTAACAAAAAAGGGGTGACAATATTTGAAATGCATTTCAAGGACGGTCGTATGACCTCCCACAAGGGTAAGATCCCGGAGAGGTTTGAACGCGAATGCCGCGCCCTGGTCAAGAAAGAGAAACTCACCTGTACAGTACGCGCCGAACGCAGTGGTGAAGTGCGGCTGCACATCAGCGCCAATGCCGGAGATGCCAATATTCAGCGCCTGCGCAACCTATTTCCCTTCGAATACTATGACCGCAAGCAGAGCGACAACAGCAAACAACTAGGCTGATCAGCGTTTAGCGGGAAACACTTGAGGGTCGATTTTACCTTCCCGGCGCGCATCATCTATGATCCTCTGGTTATCCTGTGCCATGGGATCTTCGGCGGGTAGATTGGGGTCCACCCGCTCCTCCTCGGGCGCTTTAAAACTGAAATCGATACCACTAGAGCAACCGCCAAGGGATACCAGTGCCAATAAGCCCATTGAAGCCCATGGCAGTACAGCGGATTTTTTGTTCATCGTTATTTAAACCTGTGTTGATAGACTGTTACCATTTAAACAGATCTAAGCTTAACCCAGGCTGAGACTCAGCGTTAGTCATGCCGTACGATTAATCGTCGCTCTGCTACTTGTGTTCCAACCTACGGATCACCAGAGTCACCTCCCCCACCGTCAGGCCCCATTTACGGATCTCGCTACGGTTGATTATGGTGTCCGGCGCCGTTTGATACATCCAGTCGTCGAAATGCACCTGATACTCGCCGCTATCGAGCTTCAGCAGCATGTCGTAGCGCCAGCGCAGGGCAAAGCCCTCAGCTTGCCCTTCTGCCCCCCCCAGAATATCCTCGGCTCTGCCCTGGTAGCGGCCATCGGCAAGCTTGGTAATGTGCCAGGTTCGCTCGGCAAGCTCACCATCGTCATACTCAAACCACTCCTGCAACACACCTTGATTCCCCTGCCAACTGCCCGTCATCCGTACATTGAAACGGCGCACCACCTGGCCACTGTAATCTTCCACCATACCTGAAGCCTGCAGCTCCCCGTTAAAGAACTGCTGCAGATCCAACTTAGGTTCGCTGGCGCTATAGTCATGAATATCGACACTGCCACAACCGCTCAGTCCGAGTATCAGAAGTAACAACCAAACCTTGGCGAAACCGATAAACCTGCTCATTAACATTTGCATGCCTGCTCTCCTATCAACTGAGCTCTCAGCTGCGGCTGACTGCTGCGCTCTGACAACCAAATCGCCAAAAAGGCGCCGGCAAAACGCTTATGCTCGCTCGAAGCGCTCTCATCTATGGCAATCGCGGCTAACGGCTTGTCGTTGAACAGAAAGTATCCCTGCTGCGGCCCGTTTGCCACAAAGCTCAATCTGTCCCCCTGCTCCACATCCGGCCAGAGCCCTTCAAGCAGCGCCAACCAGGCGGATATCTGCTCTCTGTCATATCCCAAGTGCAGCCACTGGTGTTTGGTGGCCTCCAGGAGTCGCGAGGCGGGGATATCCCGGTAATACTGAATTTCCAGCTGCTGCGGGAAGCTATTGGGCTGGTAACTACCATCCGGCGTCAGCAACCTGGCCCGATAAAGGGTCATAAACCACCAGTCCATTTCACCGCGACCCACTTCCCGAAAGCTGGCAAGCTCCGCCTTTGATGGCTCGACCTGGGCAGCTTTGGGCTCAGATGTCTGCACTTGGCTCTGCGCTTGAGCCTGCTGCGCTTGAATCTGTAAATTGTCTGCCCATCCCTGAGTGGGTAGGCCAAGCAGTATCATCAGCAGCCCGGCAAAGCTTGGGTTATGCAGCTTACCGACTTGCTTTGCTCCCTTGTTTACACCCTTGATGAATCGTTTCATTGCCGGTCTCCGTCAGAGAAATCCTTTGGTTGGGCGATTTGCGCCCCATTCAAGCCTGAGATTGCAATAACTTAACAGTGGCAGCAGCAGCGACCAGATGAGTATCAACAAGCTAAAGGTAGCCGATTGTCCCAGGGGCCAAGCCACGGCCTCCAACCTGAATGCCGCCAGGTAACTGCCGGCGCCACCCACTGCGCCAAAGAGCGCCTGCTGCCATTTAGGCAAGTCCCTGAGCCAGGCCAGACTCACCCCCAACGTCGCGGCAAAATGCCCCCAAAGGCAACAGAGCCACAAGGGTAAAAGCCGCGAGGGACTGTCAAACTCAAATACTCCGCCAAGGTGCAGCATGGCGTCCAAGGCTATGCCGATAACAGCCGGTATCAGCACGGCGTTGAATGTTTTCATGCTGTATCCGGTACGCTTTACGCTTTGCTCTGCCAGTTGGCTGTGCTCATCCCCGGCATTATCTGCCATGAGGGCTGAGCGGTAGCCCGGATTGACAAGCAGCAACTGGACACAAAGCAGCAAGAGAGCAAACACCAGCGCCTGATTGGCAAACAGGATCAAAGACCACCAGCCCAACTGGAAAATGGCTGCATTGAGCAGCAGAAAAAACCAAGGCGATAAGAGTCTCATGGCCTAACCTGCGATTTGTCTTGAGCTAAGCGGACGATAGCCGTCCTTGACCGCAGTCAGTTGCACTGTGCTTATGGTGCGCTCAAGAAAACCACCCTCGCAGTAACTCAGATAAAACTTCCACATACGCACAAAGTCCTCACCATAGCCGAGTTCGCGCACCCGCTCTCTGGCGTCATCGAAGTTGGCATGCCAGTCATTCAGGGTGCGTGCATAGTCGAGACCTATATCATCCAACGACCAGAGGGTCATGGAGGTTTGCCGCTGCAAGTGGCGCGTCATCTCGGTGACAGATGGCAGGCAGCCGCCGGGGAAAATATAGCGCTGAATAAAATCCACCCCTTTGCGATAGCTGTCATAGCGTTGATCTTTAATGGTGATCGCCTGCAGTAACAGCTTGCCGCTCGGCTTGAGCAGGGCATCCAGGCCGGCAAAAAAGCCCGGCAGATAATCGTGGCCCACTGCCTCTATCATCTCTATCGAAACCAAACGGTCATACTGGCCGCTGAGCTGGCGATAATCCTGCCGCAACAGGGTAATGCGCTCACTCAGTCCTTCGGCGGCAACCCTTTCACTGGCATATTGGTACTGGGCATCGGAAATAGTGGTAGTGGTTACCTTGACGCCATAGTGTTTGGCGGCATAGATAGCCAGGGCGCCCCAACCGGTACCTATTTCCAGCAGAGTCATGCCGGGCTGCAGATCCAGCCGCTCGCAAATCAGTTGCAGCTTATACTGCTGCGCCTCATCCAACTGCGCCTCTTCATGGGGATAGACGGCGCTTGAATAGAGCAGCTCAGGGTCGAGAAATGCCTGATACAAGGGGTTGCCCAGATCATAGTGCGCCAGAATATTGCGCTTTGAACCTGCCTTTGAGTTTCGGCGCAGCAGGTGTTTCACCCGGCTAACTGTGTTGGAAAACCAGGAGAACCGTTTCTCTATCTTATCCAGCAGCGGCAGATTACGGGCAAACAGGCGTACCACGGCGGTAACATCCGGACTGGACCAGTGCCCCTGAATATAGGCTTCACCGGCGCCGATAGAGCCGCCCAGAATCACCTGGCGAAAAAAGCGTTCATCGTGAATACGAATTATGGCGACCAGGTCTGCATCGAGCGGGCCGAAGGTCCACTGCTCACTCCCCAACTGCAGCTTAAGACAACCGCCCTCCAAGGCATTCAAGGCCTGTTGCATGACTCTGGCCCATAGACTCTTGCCGCTGGCGGCCAACTGCTGTCTGTTTTTGGCTACTGTGTTTTCCATCTCATTCTCCAATGTTTGCTGTCACACTCGGGGAAATTTCCAAACCTTTAGCATCAATCAGTGCCGCCCTGAGGCTTGCGCTCGTATGGCACAAAGGGCACCCGCTTAAGCCACAAACGCAGCGCTTGCCAATAGATGAGCCAAAGAATTTTCAGGCTCATCAAGGGAAAGCCCCACAGATAACGCCTGAGCTCACGGCCATTGAAGGGGCGGCGTTTGAGGCTTAATACTGCATCGAAGCTGGCCTTTTGCGACTCGTGGGCCGGCCCTGCCACGTCCCCCTTGCCGGGCAGATTGCTGATCCGCAAATCGAGCCGCTCTGCCGGCGCCGGAATATGCCAGCGATAGCGATAATCCAGCGACATAAAAGGCGATACATGGAAGCACTTGTCGCCAAGTGCCGGCGCCTCGGCCGACACCAGATAACAGTGACGCTCATTCCAAGGGGTATTGCTCACCTCAGCCAACAGGTATTTATACTCATCACCTTGAAAGCAGTAGAAAAAGTTGACCGGGCTGAAATAGAGTCCAAAGTGGCGCAGTTGCCCGGCGAACAGCACGCTGTCGCAGCCGGCCTCACCGCCGAGCGCAATCACCTTATCCAGTACCCGCTGTTTCAGCGAGGTGGCAGTATTCGATTCTGAAGCCGCCTTGAGATAATCCTGCTGCCGAAAACGCAGCGCAGACCAAGGGGATTCACCAAACAAGCCGCTCAGGGACGAAAGCCTTGGCAAGTCATCCAAGTCCAGCAACATCAGGGCAAAGGGATAGCGAAAACAGTGCCTTACCGGCGTTAGCCTAAAGTGGCTGACGCTGCCGAGGTAGAGACCCGTTTCAGGTTTCATAGGCTTACCCCGAACCTTTCACAAACATCCAGGGCGCTGCGTACCCCGTCTTCATGAAAGCCGTTGTACCAGTAGGCGCCGACAAAATGGATACGGTTTTGGCCGCAGATCTCGCTGCGGCGTTGCTGCGCCGCCTGGCTCTGTTCATTGAATACCGGGTGAGCATAGACAAAGCGTTTGAGCACCTTGTCCTTGGCTATCGCCTCATCCTGATTCAGGGTCACCAAAAAATTCGGCGCAGACTTTGGCAGGCGCTGCAAAATATTCATATTGTAGGTCACGCAGGCGGGACGGCTGGCATCGCCATCGAGACGATAATTCCAACTGGCCCAGGCGGCGCGGTGCTTCGGCAGCAACGAGGTGTCTGTATGCAAGGTCACCTGGTTATCCTGGTATTTAAGCCTGGAGAGTATCTCCCGCTCCAGCTCACTGGCGTCACCTAGCATGGCCAGAGCCTGATCGCTGTGGCAGCCGAGGATCACCTGATCGAACTCATGCCAGCTATCCTTGACTCTGAGCTGCACGCTCCCCGCTTGGCGGCGGATTTGTGCTACAGGCGAGTTGAGATGCACCCGCTCGGCAAAGGGCGCGCTGAGCGCCGGAATGTAACTGCGGGAGCCGCCTTCGAGCACATACCACTGCGGCCGATTGCTGACGGCCAACAGTCCATGATGTTCAAAGAAACGGATAAAGAAAGGCAGCGAGAAGGCGCGCATATCCTGAATACTGGACGACCAGATAGCGGCGCCCATCGGCAGGATATAGTGTTGACAGAAGAAGTCGGAGAACCCCTGCTGTTCGAGAAATTCCCCCAGTGTCACCGCCGGGTAACGACCGCTTTGATACAAGGCTTTGCAGCGGCTGTTGAAGGCCAAAATCTCCCTGAGGAACCCCCAGAAAGTCGGACTCAGCAGGTTGCGCTTTTGCGCAAACAGGGTCGCCAGGCTATGGCCGTTGTATTCAAGACCGCTGACAAGGTTTTGCACCGAGAAGCTCATCTCGGTCGCCAGCGCCTTGATACCGACCCGGGCCATCAAGGCCTGAAACCTGGGATAGGTGCGATCGTTGAACACAATAAACCCTGTGTCTATGGCGTAGGGTTTGCCGCCAAGCTCAACATCCACAGTGGCCGTATGCCCGCCCAGATAATCGGCGGCTTCAAACAAAGTCACCTCATACTGCTGTGACAACAGATAACCACAAGTGAGCGAGGAGATCCCCGAGCCAACTATGGCGATGCGCGGCTTATTGCCGGTTGAAACTGTCATACTGGGCTCCCGTTTTTTGCAGAGGGTTTACCAAGGGCGGCTGCCAACCAACTGCGGGGCAGCCAGCTCAGCAGAGTCAGCAGCCAGATAAAACGCCCGGGAAAGGCAATCAGGCGCCGTCTGGCGGCCAGGGCTTGGATGATGGTGTTGGCGGCTTTATCGGCGGAGATCCGCATCGGCATGGCGAAGTCATTTTTGTCGGTGAGCGGCGTTTTAACAAAGCCAGGGCGAATTTCGCTGACGTCTATTCCCTTGTGGGCCAGATCGAGCCGCAAGCTCTGCGCCAGGTAACTAATCCCGGCCTTGGAGGCGCCATAGGCCTCCGCCCGCGGAAAAGGCAGCATCACAACGCTTGAGCTCATTAGCGCCAGTTGGCTGCCACGGGCAAGCAAAGGCATAAAGGCTTCCAGGCAATAGCCCACAGCCAACAGATTGGTGCGGATAACCCGCTCAAACAGGGCGCTGTCAAAGGCCATGGCCTCGTCTATGTACTCACAGGTACCGGCGTTGAGCAGCAGCAGATCCACACAGTTGGCTTGGCCCAACTCCAATTTGAGCTTGCTGCCAAGCTTAAGCACCGAGTCTCTGTTGGTGACATCGAACCTCAAAGGCTCGCAGCCTTCGAGGTCGGCCAGAGCTTGTTCATTGCGGCCACAGGCCAAGACCCGCCAACCGGCGGCGGCATATTGTCTGGCGAGCTCGGCACCTATGCCTGAGCTGGCACCCGTGATCAATACTGTCTTCATCGGCTTGCCCTGCCCTTGACCATGCGCACCACTGAGCCCAGCAGTGGCAACTGTTCATAGAGCATCTGCCCCAGATCCAGATAATCCCTGTGGTAATGGATTTTGTCGCCAAACTTGATGAGGCTGATACCATCGACGCTGATACTCTGCCCCCGGTTCAACTTGGGGTGGCAATACTTCATCTGCCAACTGATGGCGGCCTGGTCACCGGTGGGCAAGACGTCAGTGATCTCAAAGGCGATTTCGGTCAGGTTGCGATACAAACCGGCAAAATACTGTTCCAGTTGCTCAAGCCCCTCCAGTCGGTGCATGGGATCGCAAAAACAGATCTCAGGCGCATAGACGGCCTGCAGCCTTTGGCGCAATGTGGGCAATTGCTCAGGGCCCAAGGATTGATACAAGGCAATAAATGCCTGAATAATCTCCTGAGACTGCGGCGATGCCGGCTGTGAAGCGGGCGCTATGTCCGCGGCAACTGAGTGGCTGGTCATGATAATCCCTCGGCTAATGAACTGAGTTCAGGCAGACTTTTTCAGCACGGCCAGGGCGGTCAACGCCCTTTGCCGCGCCGCGCTGTGCTCGACTATAGGTGGCGGATAAGCCACAGTGGCAAACAGACTCGGCTCGGTGAAGCGGGACGATGCAGCTGTGCCCGGATGGTGTATCTGTTTAAGCGGCCAGTGCGCCAGTTCAGGCAGATAACGACGGATAAAACTGGCGTCAGGGTCGAACTTTTCGCTCTGGCTCATGGGGTTGAAGATCCTGAAATAGGGCTGGGCATCACAGCCGGTGCCGGCAGACCACTGCCAGCCGCCGTTATTGGCCGCCAGGTCGCCATCTATCAGGGCGCGGCGAAAATACTGCTCGCCCCAGCGCCAGTCCACCAACAGGTGTTTGGTGAGGAAGCTGGCGGTCACCATTCGCAGCCGATTGTGCATCCAGCCGGTTTGGTTTAGCTGACGCATGGCGGCATCCACCAGCGGATAACCGGTGCAGCCCTCGCACCAGGCGGCAAACTCTTGCGGGTCATTACGCCAGACTATGTCATCGCCGAGTGAGTTGAAGTTGCGGCCCATACACAGCTGGGGCCAGGCATGCAGCAGATGGCGGTAAAACTCGCGCCAGGCCAGCTCAGCCAGCCAGCTGCGACCCGGACTATTGTCCTCTGCCATAGCCTCGGGGCAGCGATTGAGCAGCGCCGCCACACATTGCCGCGGGCTGAGAATACCAAACGCCAGATAGGGCGACAGGCAACTGGTGCCATCGAGCGCCGGGAAATCCCGCTCCTGGCCGTAATCGGCAAGCTGGTTGGCAATAAAACTATCGAGTCGCTGCCTGGCCGCCCCTTCACCCACTGGCCAGTGGTGGCTGTCTTGTTTACTGCCTTGATTGCTGACCTTAAAACTCATCTCTGCGGGTTCGGGTAAAGCCGGGGCCAGAGGCGCAGGTACCGGCAGCGGCATTATCGCCTCACTTCCCAGCAGTTCACGCCAGCGGCGAAAGAAAGGGGTAAATACCCGATACATTTCGCCGCCTTGGGTACGGACGCTGCCGGGCGGCAGCAGACAGTGCTCATCGGTAAACTGCAGGCCCACCCCTATAGTCTTGGTAAGCTGCGCCAGCGCCTGATCCCGGCGCTGCTCGTTAATCTCCACCTCGCGCCCGGCAAAAATCTGCTTAACGCCGTGGCGTTGGCAATACGCCTCGACAGTGGCATTCACCAAAGAGAAATCGTCACAGTGCAGCAAATCAAAAGCTATCCCCAAAGATGCCAACGCCCGTTGCAGTTGATTGACGCTGCGCTCGATGAAATCCAGCTGCATGGGACCAACAGAGTGCTGCTGCCACTGGGCCGGAGTCGCAATATAAAAACCCCGCAGCGGCAGACCTTGGGCCCTTGCCGCTTCGCACGCCAGCCACAGGGCCTGGTTATCTGAAGTGCGCAGATCGCTGCGAAACCAGATGGCAACACAGGCCTTTTCACTGGAAGGCACATGATTGGGCAAGGACTGGGACATGTTACTTGTCCTCCGGTTGTTTTGAGGCGGACTCGGCCTGACCCAGCAGTGCCAATATGGCGGCATTGCTACTGCAAAGCACAGGATTCTTGACGGGCTCCCGGTTCTTGTTGGCGCCTTTTTCAGTCACAGCCAGTTCCTTGGCATAGTGCTCAAAGGCACTGGTGTGAACCGCCACATAATCCCCGCTCAAGATCAATGGATAATCCAAAGCGCTCGCCAACTGGAACAGGGCTTTGACACTGCTGCCGGGCAACTGGGAAGGTGGCAGCAACAAGAGTCCCTGCAGCGGCAGTCTGTGTGCCAAGAGTTGCAGCCCCTGACCTTCCAAAGGCTCCTCTATATTGAGCGGCAACAGGCTGCTCCCCCGGGTAATAAGCTCCAGTTGCAGCAAGAGCTCACTCCATGCCGGCTGCTTGCCAAGCGGCAGATAAAGAAGTTGCCAGCGGGGTTTCTGGCGCAGCAACTGCTCGCTGCGGGCGCCGACATAGTGAGCCAGACGGCTTTCGAGCCAACTGCGGACAAGTGCGCCGTCGAGGCGTTCATCGAGCTGGGTGTCCAATACTTGCAACCAATGGCGCAGGCGCCGACAACACAGGGCGATGGGATAGAGGGCACTGAATTCATCCAGCAAACGGCCAAAGCGGGCACTACTGAGAGAAAGTGCCGCCTCGGTGAGACTGCTGCTGAACTTCAGCCAGTCGTCGTCTTCATTTTCTTGCTGCAGCTGTTTTTCTGTCTGGCCACTGAGCAGTGGCTTGACCTTGCTGATGGCCACGCCCTGCTCAAGCCAGGAGAGGATTTCACGGATCTGCTGAACCTGCTCCTGACTGTAGAGTCTATGGCCCTTGGGGGTGCGCTGCGGGATAACCAGTCCAAACCGTCGCTGCCAGGCGCGCAAGGTGACAGGATTCACCCCCGTCAGTCTGGCGACTTCGCCGATGGAAAGGTTGGCAATGTTATCAGTAGGCATAACGCAGTTTTAACTCCTGTGGATGAGGGTTGAGATAAACCTGGGCCGCAATATACGGCTGCGGATGCTCCCTCAAGTAATGTTTAATCAATGTCAGCGGCACCAACAGAGGTTGCAGCCCCTGACGATATTCATCTATCGCCTGGCTAAGCTCAGACTTCTGCGCCTTGGTCAGGTGTTGTTTGAAATAGCCCTGAATATGCTGCAGCGCACTGGTGTGATTGCGGCGACTGGCCTTGTTTTTCAGCGCCTCCATAAAGCCTTCAAAGTAACGCCGGGCAGTTTCCTGCAAGTCTTCGCCGCCGTCAGCCAGCAAGGGGCCAAGTTGGCGATATTGAGCCGGACTGTGAGCCAGCAAGAGGTATTTGTATCTGGCATGAAATTGGGTCAATTTATGCAGGCTCAAGCCGGAGTGCAGCAGACACTGCCAGTCGTGAAAGGCATACACTCGGGTGAAAAAGTTTTCCCTGATCACCAAATCGTTCAAGCGCCCCTCTTCTTCAACCGGCAGTTGTGGCCAGCGTTGCATCAGGGCCTTGGCGAACACACCTATGCCGCTGCGATTCCCCTGGTCGCCGCCTTCCTTGTAGACAGTGACCCGTTCCATGCCGCAGGTAGGTGATTTGGCACAAAGTAGATAGCCACTTAAAAATCCCAATTCAGCGACTTTTTCCTCACTGAAACTTTGCAGGCTCTCGGTTACATCCAAGCTGGCATCACGGCTCTGGATCCGGATCTCATCACCGCGGCGCACCTGACGTATGCTCTTGCGTGGCGCGCCCATGCCTATCGCCATCTCAGGACAGACTGGCACAAAGTCAAAATGCTGCCTAAGCTCCTGCTGGCAATAGACAGAATTCTTATGACCACCGTCAAAACGCACCTGCTGCCCCAACAGGCAGGCACTGATACCCAGTTGAATTCGCTGCGGCTCAAACTTGTACATATTGAGAATCCTTGTATAACCTTGTAGTAGATTAAGGCATACACCTGTACAAGGATCAAGTTTTTGTACAATATTTTTTTAGTAAAGAAGGATCGACTTGCCGGGCAAGTCATACAAGACCTTAAAAGGAGTCGAGCTCAGAAAACCTGAGCTATCTGCTGGCGAAGTAGCACCCATCTTGGATGAAACCTGTAACGCAAAGGCATTTAAGAGAGATTCGAAGGGAGATAAAAAACGGGAGCCTTGAGCTCCCGTTTTCTGTCATTGATACCTTTCACTGCAGGGCACTAACGCTTGAAATTATTGCTTGTCGGCCCCCAGGCGCTCAATCAGGAGTACCAGGCCAATTCCGGCGGCGGCACACAAGAGCGCCAACCCCAACTGATGCGGCTGCTGTGTCAGTTGCTCAAAGCCAAAGGGTGACAGGTTTTGCTGCACCAGGGGCACCTGCTCACCATGGGAGTTGGTGCGCCAGCTCAGCGTCTGTTTCCAGGGCCAGATCTTGCCCAGCGTCCCCAACATAAGCCCGGTAAGGAAGATAAGGGTGGCATCGTGAAAGCGCCGCAGCAGCGCTGACAGCAAATGGCTGAAACTCAGGATACCTATCACGGCGCCAACAGCAAAACAGCCAAGAATATCCAGCTGGATATTCTTGGCCGCCGCCAGCACGGCCGGATACAGTCCCAATAGCAAGAGGATAAAGCTGCCGGATATCCCTGGCAGTATCATGGCGCATATGGCAATGGCACCGCCAACAAAAATATTAAAGTAGCTGGCCTCCAACTCAACCGGACTCAGCACGGTAATGCCCCAGGCAAAGGCCACTCCCAGCGCGAATATCAATAGCCGTGGCAGTGAAAAACCGCCCTTGACCTGGCGCAGCATATGCACCACAGAGATAAGGATCAGCCCGAAAAAGAATGACCATACAGGAATAGGATGATGTGCCAGCAGGTAAGAGATAAGCTTGGCCAGACTCAGAATACTGCTGAGGATACCCGCCAACAGACTCAACAAAAAGGCGCCATTGATATGTGCAAACGCCGCCTTGATCCCGTCGCGGCGTATAATGCCCCAAAGGCTGGGATTGATACGGCGAATACTTTCCAGCAGGGTGTCATAGATGCCGGTAATAAAGGCTATGGTTCCCCCGGAAACGCCGGGCACCACATCGGCAGCCCCCATGGCCAGCCCCTTGAGGTAGGTCAACAGAAATTTCACTAGGTTTCCTTACTACTGTTTTGATAATTCTCGCGGATTATACCAATCCTGATTGAAGTTGGATTGTCCAAGGAAGTGATTCTTGCACTTGCAAAGGGTCTACCCATTCGCACCTTCCAGAATAAACCGTCATTTTAAGCACAGCCCCCAGTTGCTGCCACGCCATTTTATTCTATCTGTTCAGCCCCAGATCAGATTGGCGTGACCCTCGCTCATCTTAACCAATGCTCTTGGCTCTTGGCTCTTTCCTTTTAGCTCTTGCCTCTTGGCTCTTGCCTCTTGCCTCTTGCCTCTTGCCTCTTGGCTCTTGCCAAAGCGCTCGTCAGCATACACACTCATCCGACCAGAGTAATAACAAAAACATTACCCTATACCAACAAAGAACATCAACAAGGAATACCCACAAGGAATCACTATGAGTAAAACCGCCAATTCGACCCTGAACTTGTATCACAAATGCAAGCGCCTGCCCTTTGGCAATAAGATATTCTCCTTGCTGGTCAGCCGGATGGCGCCTTACTTTGGCAGTATCAAGCCGATAATCCGTCAGTTGGAGCCCAACTACTGTGAATGCCTGCTGCGTAAACGCCGCGCAGTGGAGAATCACATAGGTACAGTACATGTCATTGCCATCTGCAACGGCCTGGAAATGGCGATGGGAGTCATGGCCGAGGCTTCAATACCACCTCATCTACGCTGGATCCCCAAGGGCATGACGCTGGATTACACCGCCAAGGCCGGCAGCGATATCCGCTGTGTGGCCAAGGTTGATGCCAATGCCTGGCAGCCGGGGGATCTCGATGTCGAGGTGCTCGCCTATGACAGCAATGATATCCTGGTGGTCAAGGGCAGTATCAGGCTCTGGATCTCGGCCAAGCCGGCCAAAAACGCGTCCGAGAAGGGATCATAATTTGAAACAAGCCAGCACTTCCCTGATTCGGGTTTGATTGCTAACTTGGCTCAGCTAATCGAAGCCTTAGACGGTACTCAAGAGTAAGCAGGAAAAAGATGCAGGGACAGCCGCTCAAAATCAGTCACAACCCCAATATCGATGCCGTCAGAGGGCTGGCAGTATTGGGGATATTCTTTCTCAATGTCAGTTTTATGGGCGTCACCTTATATGGTTATGCGCCTTTTCCCGAGTTTCATTTAACCGATGCCATTACCGAAACCCTGAGTAATTTTCTGCTGGAGGGGCGCTTCCTCAGCCTGTTTTCCATGCTCTTCGGTGTCGGCCTCTATATTCAACAACAGAATTTCCTCGCCAGAGGATTGGAGCCCTTCCCCTTAATCCGCTCACGCTTACTCTGGCTGATGCTCTTTGGGGCGCTGCACAGCCTGTTTATCTGGCCGGGGGATATCCTGCTCACCTATAGCATTTGTGGCTTCCTCGCCTGGCATTATCGTAACCTGGAGATTGAAGCACAGCAAAGGCGGGCACTGCTCTTTATCGCCATCGGCACCCTGGCCTATGGTTTGATGATCTTGCTGCCGGGTGATGAAACCTGGATCCGCGGCAACGCCTTTTTCAATGAACAATACAGCGCCTGGACCGGCAGCTATGGCGAGCAGTTGCTGATGCACCTGTTTATGACCTTGTTGATGCTGATTTCCCTGCCATTTACTCTGCTGTGGTTTGTCAGCGGTGTGATGCTGCTGGGGATTAGCCTGTATCGTCGCGGGCTGTTTGACCAAGGTTTACCCCAGGGAAAATTGGGGAAATTGCTGGCACTGAGCTTGCAGCTGTCGCTGGCGGACACGATTCTCAGCCTGCAATCCCGCCCCAAACTGGTGATGCTTTCCGATATTCTGGTCATGCTGAGCGCCATTCCCATGGCTATCGTCTATGCGCATCTGTTGGTTAAGTTCGGCCGGCGACAGCCATGGCTGCCAAGACGCCTGCAGGCGGTTGGCCGGATCCCCTTGAGCCTGTATATTTTGCAGTCCTGTTTTGGGATCTGGCTGTTTCGCCATCAGGCGCCCGAGTTACTGCTGACACTTGAACGCATAGACTACCTGGCCATAGCCCTGGGTTATGCCTTGGTGCAGATAATACTGGCCGGCTGCTACCTTAGGTTCTTCAACCAAGGGCCGCTGGAATGGCTCTGGCGCCGTCTGGCCTTTGGCAATAAGCCAATCAATAACGCCACGAATACTCACGAGTCAAACACATGAAGCACAAAGGAAAAGTCAGCCATTGGCAGGACGATAAAGGCTTTGGATTTATCAGCCCCAATGACGGCAGTGAACGGGTATTTCTGCACATTAAGTCACTGAGCCTGAGCGGTCGCAGGCCACAAGTGGGCGACGTACTGACCTTTGACATCACACTGGATGACCAGGGCCGGCGCCAGGCAAAACAGGCCTTCTTTCCCGAGGACAGGGGCAGACTCAAACAAAAACAGCGTCAGCAGAATAAGCGCAGCAGTCACAAGTCTTTCGTCGGTAAGCTCACAGTCCTGTTTGCCCTGCTGCTACTGGCTTTAGTGGCACTGGGTAAGCTGCCGCTCTTGGTGCCCGTCTGGTATCTGCTGCTGAGCCTTCTCTGTTATTGGCTCTATGCCAGTGATAAAAAGGCCGCCGAAACTGGCCGCTGGCGCACCAAGGAGTCGACCCTGCAACTGACCGGTTTGCTCGGTGGCTGGCCTGGCGCTTTGCTGGCACGCCATCAGTTTCGCCACAAGACCAGTAAAACAAGTTTCAGACTCCTATTCTGGTGCTGTGTCGGCCTCAACCTGTTGGCGCTTGGCGCCGCTCTTAAGCTGGGATGGCTGGCACGGCTGCCCGAGATAGCCTTTTAACGGTTGGCTCTAAACTCAAGGGCAAGCTCGCCTATCAAGCAGGCTTAATCAAATAAGCCAAGTGCCAGCTTGCGGCCGCGCTCGGCAGCATACTGCCGACTAACGAGCTGGGCCGAGACTATCGTCCCCTCTTTAATCAAACACAGCTGCCCGGCCAACTCACGAGCGTGCTCGCGGCCAAGCCAAGACGACAATTTCTGCTCAAGCTCATTTTGAACCCTGGCCTTATGCTCTCGGCAGAGACGATTTACCGGATGCTCGGGTGAGGGATACTCGGCGGCGGTATTGATAAAGAAACAGCCGCGAAACTGGCTCAGGGACTCAACCCGGCTGTTGAACCAATCATCCAGGGCGTTAAACAGCTCATGGACCAGCTCTGTTGGCGTTTGCGCCACCTCCAGCCTTTGATTCAACCAGTCAAAAAACAGCTGATCGCGATAACGCACCACGGCCAGCACCAGGGCCTCCTTCCCTTCGAAATGATGATAAAGGGTCTTCTTGGCGATGCCGGCCTCGGCCAGAATTTGATTGATGCCCACCCCATGCACACTCTCTCGATAAAAGAGTTCAAAGGCGCCGGCAAGCAGTTGGGAAACCTTGTCCATCTCACACTCCTTAACGATTCAATCTGAGTTTGACAAAAGTAGAACGGTCTGTCTACCATAAAAAGTAGACCGATTGTTCTACCAAGCAAAAATGCTGACAACCAAAGGAAAACAGATATGGACAACACGCCTCCCCTGACTGCAACACCTGCAAAAACCACAGCCCAAACTGCGACAAACCGTTGGCAGGCTGCCGCCTGGGCCACACTGGGCGCCGGAAGCTGTATTGGATTACTGGCGGGATTACAGGAGATGCTGACACAGAATCTGAGCTGGAGTCTGCTGCTGATGGCACCATTCGGTGCCACTATGGTGTTGCTCTACGCCCTGCCCCAAAGCCCGCTGGCGCAGCCGAAAAACATATTCTTCGGCCACCTGCTCACCTGTGCTCTGGGACTCTTGTTATTGCACACCTTGGGAGTGTCGCCGCTGACACTGGGGCTGGGAACCGGCCTCGGGGTCGGCCTGATGATGTTGACCAATACCACTCATCCACCGGCCGGCGCCAACCCCTTGCTGGTGATGCTGGCCGGGGCCGACTGGCAGTTTTTGCTAACGCCTGTGGTTTCGGGGTTGCTGCTGATCCTCGCTTTCGGTTGGGCCTATCACAAGAGCCTGTATATCAAGGGGATCAGCAAGCATAGCTGGCCTAAAACCAACTGAGGGCAACACTTATCACCACGCCGGTGATCAGCAACTGCATCAGGCAAAAACCCATGATATCCCGGGCCTTGAGCCCGGCAATAGCCAGCACAGGCAGCGCCCAAAAAGGCTGGATCAGGTTGGTCCAGGCATCCCCCCAGGCCACCGCCATGGCAACTCTGGCGACATCGGCGCCAAGTGCCTCGGCGGCCGGCAACATGATAGGTGCCTGTACCGCCCACTGGCCGCCACCGGACGGCACGAAGATATTCACCACACCGGCGCTGATAAAGCTCCAGAATGGCAGTGACTCGGCGCTGGCAATGGCAACAAAACCCGAAGAGATACTCTGTGCCAGCCCGGACTGCACCATCACCGCCATGATGCCGGCGTAAAAGGGAAACTGGATCACTATCCCGGCGCCGCCCTTGATCGCCTCATTGAGACTTACCAGCAGACTGCGTGGCGTCTGGTGCAGGGTTATCGCCAGAAACAGAAACAGGAAGTTGACTATGTTGAGGTTGAGACTGCCCCGCTGAATAAAGAACCAATACCCCAGATACCCGAGACCACACAGGCCCACCAGGATCCCGAGTATCCGGCTGTTCTCCAGATAGTCGGCCGGGCGTTTGTTCTCACTCTGAGTCGGCGCAGCATCCTCGAGCAGCGCAGGATCGACTATCACAGACTCTTTGTCATCCGGCAGCATAAAGCGATTGACCAACGGCATTATGATAAACAGCAAGGCAAGTAGCAGCAGATTAAAGTCGGCAAAAATGGTCTCCGAGGTAGGGATAATACCTATCTGCGCCTCGGCAAAGTGTCCTGGTGTGGCCACAGTCAAGGGCACAGAGCCCGCCAAGCCGCCGTGCCAAACCACAAAGCCCGAATAGGCACTGGCCACCAGCAAACGGTAATCCACCTTGACCCGGCGCGCCAACGCCTTGGCAAACAGGGCACCAACCACCAAACCGAACCCCCAGTTAAGCCAACTGGCCGCCAAGGAGACCAAGGTCACCAGTATGATAGCCTGCGGCGCACTGCGGGCCAGAGATGCTATGGCGTCCAGCAACTTCTTCACCGGCGGAGAGCTGGCCAGCATAAAACCGGCGACCAGCACCAGCAACATCTGCATCGAGAAACTGAGCAGGTTCCAAAAACCACTGCCCCAATAACCCAGCACTTCTACCGGTGTCTTTTGCTGGCCGAGCATGGCGGCAGCAAACACCAACAGAGTAAGCAGGAGCACAAAGATATAGGGATCGGGCAGATACTTATCCACCAGCTTGACCAGTGGCCGGGAGGCGCGATTGAGCATAGGGGTTTCCTTGAGTCTTATTATGATTATTCTGCGGAGAGCTGATTTAGCTTTCACTTTTTTATCAATAGCCTACACAAGTCTGCCTGTGGGATAAAGCCCGACAAAAGTACACTATAACCCTAAGCTGTAAATGCCGCAGTCCAACTGCTAAGATAGCGCCACCTTCAGGACAGAGGATCCCCAAATGAGAATGTTGCTTGCCGTGGTGGTTATCGCCGCAGTTATTTTTTACTTTTTCACCACCATGAATGGCCAAAAACTGGCAAAAGAGAATATTGCCAAGGGCGAGGTATTTCTTGAGGCCAATAAGCATAAAGAGGGTGTGGTCACCACAGACTCAGGGCTGCAGTATCAGTTGCTGCACAAGGGGCAAGGCCAGGTTCATCCGGGTCCCAAGGATAAGGTGACAGTGCACTACCATGGCACCCTGATTGACGGTACTGTGTTTGACAGCTCGGTCGATCGCGGCGAGCCCATCGCCTTTCCACTCAATCAGGTAATCAAGGGCTGGACCGAAGGGGTTCAGTTGATGACAGAAGGCGACAAGATGCGCTTCTTTATACCCAGCAGCCTGGGCTACGGCAATCGCTCTGCCGGCTCCATCCCGCCGGGTTCGGTACTGATTTTTGATGTGGAATTGCTCAAGATCAACTAACAATCCCCAACAACAAACCCGACCAAAGCCGGGTTTGTTGTTTCAGTAACGGCTGTTAACCCTGCGCGAAGGGATCGTCAATCGACTTGGCCGGCTGGGTAAACCAGCGTGGCCCCTCTGCCGTCATATAGAAGTGGTCTTCATGGCGAACACCGAACTCGCCGGGCACACAAAGCATGGGCTCATTGGAAAAACACATACCAACGGCCAGTGGGGTGTTGTCGCCATCAACCAGGTAGGGCCACTCATGAATATCCAAGCCTATGCCGTGGCCCGTTCTATGGGGCAGTCCCGGCAGTTGATATCCGGGCCCGAAACCGGCCGCTTCCAACACGGCTCTGGCCGCCTTGTCGACACCACTGCAGGGCGCACCTAAAGCCGCCGCTTCAAAACCGGCCCGCTGCGCTGCCTGCTCCAGCGCCCACAATTGCCGCTGCCGCTCGCTTGACGTACCAAATACGTAGGTGCGGGTAATATCCGAGTTGTAACCATGCAGCTGACAGCCTGTGTCTATCAACACAGTGTCGCCCGGCTCCAGCGTCTTGGGCGACTTGACCCCATGGGGATAGGCACTGTCCTCACCAAAGAGCACTATGCAGAAATAGGAGCCACTGGCCCCCACGGCTCTATGGGCCTTGTCGATAAAATCTTCCACCTCGGCGGTACTGATCCCCGAGCGTAATATTCTGGCGGCGGCCTTGTGCACTTCGAGCGTCATATCCATCGCCCGCTGAATCAGCCTCAGCTCGGCGGCCGATTTATGCATTCGCAATTGGGCGCTAATCTTGGCGCCGTTGATAAAGGCAAGCTCGGGGCAAGCCTCACGCAGGCCGTCAAACAAAAAGAAAGGGGCAGATTCATCTATAGCCAGAACGGCGCCCGGGCGCAGACAGCCCATGCGCTCAAGCATATTGCGGCACAGCGCATAGGGACTCTGGTGCTCATGCCAGGTGTTAACCCGTCCAGGCTGCAACATAAAGCCCTTGAGGGTGTCGAGCTCAAATGCCGGCGCCAGGTATTCCAGCTCACCACGACAGGGCAAAATCGCTCCTACCATACGCTCACTGGCATACCAACGCAGGCCGGAGAAATAGTAGAGATTGGTGCCGGCGTTGAGATAGAGGGCATCTATCCCCAACTCTTGCATCAGCACCTGGGCATTTTGTTGCCTGGTTTTGAATTCGGCGGCTTCCACCGCTGTGACATCCCGGGTCATATCCACCAGCTTTGCCAACTCCTGCTCCGGGGTTGAGCCGCCAACGCCTGTGCTCATAGAATTCTCCTGCTTGATTACTTTTAGTCGTTATTTGCTTGGGTATTAATGTGCTCGAGAGCTTTAGCATATTGTATGCAAATTTTAAAGCGGCAAACGAAATTGCCAATTTCCGGCGACCGCTGGTATGCTGCTTGCGCCAAACGCGGGAGTACAATATGCAGGATCTTGCCAACTATATTCTGGCCATAGAAGGACGGACAAGCAGCACCGAGCTGTTGGAGTCGGTGCAAATTCACACCACGGACGATGAAGGTTTATGGCAATATCACTTTGCCGATGGCGCCATTATAGAAAAACAGCAGGAGCTGGAACAGGAGCCAAGCCAGTCCAATATCGGCGAACTTTGTGAAGATAACTGGACCCGTTATCGGGTGCTGAAAGGAAACGATATCAGCCCAAAACAAAAAGCCTTCAGCAACCTGTGCCAAAGGGCCTTCTGGTTGAAGATGCGTCAGGCCTGCCAGGAACCGGCTTGAAGGGGGATGTCTCCCCCTTGAATCAGAGTATCAGGCCTGTTGCATCAGCATTACTTGCAGGCCGCGACAGACCAAGGTCTCCATATCGTCGACCCGACTTATCTGACACTGACTGACAGTGGCAGGAACCGCCAAGTCTTTAACACCGCTGACACAGCCCTTGTAGTAGTCAGCATTGGCCAACATGTTACCGGCGAGCCAGAGTTTTTGCGGATTGAGCAGGTTAACCGCCCAGGCAATGCCCATCCCCAGATAGGCCCCGGCGCGGTAGAGTTCTACCGGGTTGCGCAAGCGTCGACGCCGCACCGACTCGCCGCTGGCCAACTGTTCGAGGCTGAATTCCCCCGACTCCGTCATCACCCGGCAAGCCCCAAGCTCACCGGCCAGACCATTGGCACCGCTGAACACCCGGCCGTTGAGCGCCAGTGACATGCCGATCCCTGTGCCACACATCACCAAGAGTTCGCACTGGTGTTTTACGCTGGCAATGGCGTGCAGACCGGCGTGGATATCATTGCTGATAGCCACCAGTTCACCACGGCTGCTGAGTTTTTCCGGGTTGAGCCCCACCAGCGCCGGCAAGGCACGACAGGATATTAGTTGGTTGTCTCGCACCATGCCGGGGAAGGCCAGAGCCAGACGGTAGTTTGCAAGCCCATAATCAGATTCAAGTTCAGCCAATTGCCGATTGAGATCTGCTATGGTGAAACTCTCTCCGGTGGGGATTTTATATTGTTCTGTTGTTTCCCCTTGCCGCAGCTGAAACAGCGCGGTTTCAGTCCCCACTTCGATCGTTAATGTCGACATCAATAAACCCCTTTTTACCGTACCGCCAGAGGCGGTAGACGGCCTAAGATGTTAGCACAGTGCTGCCGGCACCGCACCTAATCATCAAGGTTCTGTTATTTGTAACGCTTTGCTTTTACTTAACTTCCACCATGCTATCAGGATAAGTTGGGTCGCAATGGCGGGAATACAGATCACCAGCAGCAGTTGCCAGCCGAGCTGATAAATGACCCAGCCGGCCCCCAGAGACGCCAATGCTTGAGAGCCAAATACCAGAGAATCGTTGAAAGACTGCACAGTGAATCTCTCTTCGGGGCGATAACAGCCAGGCAGCAGCGAAGTGCCGGCAACAAACAGGAAGTTCCAACCCACACCCAACATCACCAGCGCACTCCAATAGTTGAGCAGGTCACGCCCCGCCAGCGCCAGAGCCAAGGTCAGGCAGTAAAGCGCCAGCCCGGCCAACATGATGCGGGTGTGACCCAAGCGGGCTATCAGGTAGCCACTTATCAGCGAGGGCAGATACATGGCAATCACATGACTCTGGATCACCCACTTGGTATCCTCCAGGCTGTGATGCTCTATGTGATGCATATGTACCGGGGTCGCCGTCATGATAAAACTCATCAAGGCGTAGCCTATAACTGCGGCGCCGCAGGCAACCCAGAGTCGGCTTTGACGCAAAATAATTGGCAATGGCCGAATATCCATACTCTCAACCTTGGAGGCTTTGAGCTCTGGGCCTTCATCTTGATAAAACAGCAGGCAGGCCAGCGCCAGCACACCGACCAGAGTCACCATCAAAAAGGCCCCAGTGTAGGTTACCGGCAAAATATCCTTGGCCAGCAAGGCCAGTTCTGGCCCGAGGAAGGCGGCGAGCAAACCACCAAGCAACACCCGGCTGGCTGCCTTGGCAGACAGAGTCGGCGCCACTGACTCCATGGCGGCAAAACGGTATTGTTGAATAATGGCGCCGCCACATCCGAGCAGTAGACCGCTGGCACAAAATCCCCAGAACTGGGCATACCAAACACTAAGCGCCGCCATAGCACCGGCCACACTGGTCAGCAGGGCGCCACCGATAAATACCCGCCGCCGCCCCAAACGCTGCATCAAGATATTGATGGGCACAATCGCTACAGCGACTCCGACTACCATCATGGCGATAGGCAGTGTCGACAGCGAGGGAACCGGGCTCAGCTCTGCCCCTATGATGCCTCCGAGCAATACCATGATAGGTGTGGCACTCATGGCAAAGGCCTGCGCCAACATCAACACCCAAACATTTAGCGGCATAAGGGCATCCTTGAATAAAAGTCGAGACAGATAAAAACCTTGAACAGGTCAATAAACATACATAGAGTTAACCTAAGCTAATCAGTTTTAACATTTTCATTCAAGGAAGAACACTGTGGGAAAGCGAAACTGTATCAGAGTGCTACTGTTGACCTTGCTTCTGGGCATGGGAGCAGGCTGCAGCAACCAGCCATACTCTCCTTCTCAGGATCTCTATGACAACGTGGCCGACAATGTCGAGCAGCGCAATGAAAAGCTGGCACGGGATCAACAACCAAGCGATGACAGAGTACGCAGTGAAGATGTCAGCAAGGGAGTGATGGCAACTCTGGTTAGCTCCTTTTTGGTCGGCATAGCGACTCTGTTTGGCAGCAATTAACTTGGCCCCCTTTACAGCAGTTAAAGTTTTTTCAACATGCCCACCCTTGCGAAGCGACTTCAGGGCTTGCCATAATCCGCTATCACTCATAAAGACAAGGTCGGCCAAGGGTACCCAAGCCGACCACCAGCGGAGCCCCTATGTTGCAATCACAATCGCCCAAGAGCCCCCATATCGCATCACGGCTTAATGCCGTGCGCAGCGAAATGGCCAAACACCAACTCAATGCCTTTATCCAGCCCCGTGCCGACGAGTATCTCGGCGAGTATGTGCCGGCGCACAACGAGCGTTTGCATTGGCTGACCGACTTTACCGGCTCGGCGGGGATGGCGATTGTGATGAAGGACAGCGCCGCCATTTTTACTGATGGTCGCTACACAGTGCAGGTGAGGCAACAGGTGGACTCGACCCTGTTCAGTTATGAGAGCCTGACAGATATGCCCCAGGCACAATGGTTGGCGGAAAAGCTGCCGGCCGGTTCCCGTATTGGCTACGATCCCAGGTTGCATACCCTGGCCTGGCAGCAAGATGCCGAAGCCACGCTGAGTAAGGCGGGTATGACATTGGTGGCGCTTGACAACAACCCGGTGGATTTGCACTGGCAAGACAGACCCGTGCCGGAAAACAAGCCCATTATCCTCTTCAATGCCGAGTCTGCCGGCAAGTGCAGCGAACAGAAGCGCAGTGAAATCGGCGCCCTGGTGAAAAAGGCCGGGGCCGATGTAGCGCTGATAGCGGCGCTGGACTCCTTCTGCTGGTTACTCAATATCCGCGGTCAGGACGTGCCCAGGTTGCCCGTGGCACTGGGCTGTGCCCTGCTGGAAGCCAATGGTGAGATGACACTGTTTACCGAGCTTGCCAAATTACCCCAGGGGATTGAAGCCCACGTAGGGGCCGGTGTCAGCTTCCGCGCCGAGTCGGAGCTCGCCGAAGCGTTGCAAGCGCTTGAAGGCAGAAAGCTTTTAGCCGATCCCAATAATGCCAACGCCTTCAGCCAATTACAGGCCAAAGCCGCCGGCGCCAAACTGATCGCCGGACTCGATCCTGTGGCACTGCCCAAGGCCTGTAAAAACAGTGCCGAACTGCAGGGAATGCGCGCCAGCCATATCCGTGACGGCGTTGCCGTGAGCCGTTTCCTGGCTTGGTTGGATGCCGAAGTGGCCGCAGGCCGCCTCTACGATGAGGGCACACTGGCAGATAAGCTTGAGAGCTATCGCCTTGAGGATCCTCTCTACCGCGAGCCAAGCTTTGACACTATTTCCGCCACCGGCGGCAATGCGGCCATGTGCCACTATAACCATCTCAACGGCACTCCTGCCATGATGGAGATGAACAGCATCTATCTGGTGGACTCTGGCGCCCAGTATTTGGACGGCACCACGGACGTTACCCGCACCATAGCCATAGGTGAAGTCAGCGCCGAACAGAAAAAGATGGTGACCTTGGTGCTCAAGGGGCATATCGCCCTGGATCAGGCCCGCTTCCCGCGGGGCACTACGGGGCAACAACTGGATGCCTTCGCCCGTCAATACTTGTGGCAGCACGGTTTTGACTACGACCACGGCACGGGCCATGGTGTTGGCCACTTCCTCAGCGTTCATGAAGGCCCACAAAGAATAGGCAAGAACCTCAATGCCATTCCTTTGCTGCCCGGAATGGTGCTTTCCAACGAGCCCGGCTATTACCGTACAGATGCCTTCGGTATCCGTCTGGAAAACCTAGTGGAAGTACGCCCCTGTGAAGCGCTCAAAGGGGCCGAGCGGGAGATATTCGAGTTCGACGCTCTGACTCTGATCCCTATGGATAAACGCTTGATAGACAAGAGTCTGCTTACTGAAGCTGAGCTCAATTGGTTCAATGACTATCACAGCCGCGTTTATCAGACCCTGTCACCGCTGATGAGTGGCGAATCACTGGCCTGGCTCGAACAGGCCACCTCGCCGCTGTAACGCCCAAGGGCGCCGTCAATGCCCGGCGCCCTTTGTCAAACTCTCTGTGCTATTCGCGAGAAGATCCGCCCCTTGAATTGGGATATAATAGCCGCCATATAGCCGTTATTATTTTGCCATGAGAATCTCAATCCCATGATAAGTACCACCTTTGATCAGTATCTGGAGTTTCCAACCTCCTTCCCATTTAAAGTGGTTGGCGATGCCAGCGATACCCTGGCCGACCGCGTAGTCGAAGTCGTCCAGAAGCACGCCCCCGGCGATTACAGCCCCACCACCAAGGCCTCCAGCAAAGGTACCTATATCTCGGTGACTATAAATGTGAGAGTGACCAGCAAGGAACATATCGAAACCTTGTACACTGAACTTGCCGCTATTGAAGGCGTTCGCCGAGTACTCTGATACCTGGCACTCGGCAGAGAAAGTGTGATCTGGATTACATTTTACCTGCCGAAGCGTATAATACCTGCCGGTATCAAAGAGTGAGCACAGCTTGATACTGATTGGTATCATCTCAAACAGAGGGGGAGACGTTGCCCTTGCCAGACAATACATTGCATATCCGCCACTTGGGTAACATGGATTATGAGACTGTATGGCATGCCATGCAGCACTATACCGACACCCGTGACGAACACAGCCCAGATGAACTCTGGCTGGTGGAGCATCCACCGGTTTTCACCCAAGGCCAGGCCGGTAAGAGTGAGCATCTACTCAACACCGGCGATATCCCGGTGATCCAGGTGGATCGCGGTGGCCAGGTAACTTACCATGGCCCGGGGCAGTTGGTCGCCTACCCTCTTATCAACATCAAACGGCGCAAGCTTGGGGTAAGACAGCTGGTTACCGACATAGAACAAAGCCTGGTGGAGCTGCTCAAGCGCTTCGATATTCCAGCCTACGCCAAGGCCGATGCGCCGGGTGTCTATGTCGAGGAGCGTAAAATCGCCTCTTTGGGGCTGAGGATCCGTAAGGGATGCTCATTCCACGGCTTGGCGCTGAATGTCGACATGGATCTCGCCCCTTTTCGTCGTATCAACCCCTGTGGTTATGCCGGACTCGAAATGGCCCAGTGCAAAGCACTCGGTGGCCCCCAGAGTGTCGAGGAGGCAGGCCAACACCTGATTGAAACTTTTAGCCAACGTTTGGGCTATGAGCAAACAGTGCATCACCAAGGATTAGCAGAGTCATATGAATAGGCCAGAAAGATTACAGCCCGGTGTGAAATTGCGGGACGCCGAAAAGGTCGCCCGAATCCCGGTCAAAGTTGTGCCATCAGAGCGCGACACCATGCTGCGCAAGCCCGATTGGTTGCGGGTTAAGCTGCCATCTTCCAATCAGCGGATCCTGGATATCAAACAGGCACTGCGTAAAAATGGTTTGCACTCAGTGTGTGAAGAAGCCTCCTGCCCGAACCTGGCCGAGTGCTTCAACCATGGTACTGCCACCTTTATGATCCTCGGCGCCATTTGTACCCGGCGTTGTCCCTTCTGTGACGTAGCCCATGGCCGTCCACTCAAGCCTGACGCCGAAGAGCCACTCAAGCTGGCACAGACCATCAGGGATATGAAGCTCAAGTATGTGGTGATCACCTCTGTGGATCGTGACGATCTGCGTGACGGCGGCGCCCAGCACTTCGCCGACTGTATCCGTGAGATCCGCAAACTCAACCCTGAGATCAAGATAGAGATATTGGTGCCTGACTTCCGCGGCCGTATCGATCAGGCACTGGATATTCTGGCGACCGAGCCACCGGATGTATTCAACCACAACCTGGAAACGGCTCCGGCTCACTATCGTAAGGCCCGTCCCGGTGCCAACTATCAGTGGTCATTGGATCTGCTCAAACGCTTTAAAGAACGCCATCCGGATATCCCGACCAAGTCGGGGATCATGCTCGGACTGGGTGAAAGCAATGAAGAGATTGAACAGGTGCTCAGAGATCTGCGCGCTCACAATGTCAACATGCTGACTCTGGGCCAGTATCTGCAGCCATCCAAGTTCCACTTGCCGGTGGAGCGTTACGTGACTCCCAAGGAGTTTGACGACTTCCACAACCTGGCAACCGAACTTGGCTTTACCCACGCCGCCTGTGGTCCGCTGGTTCGCTCAAGCTACCATGCCGACCTTCAGGCCCAGGGGAAAGAGGTCAAATAGACCAAGCCCAAGCACCTAAAGAAACAGCGCCCAAAGGCGCTGTTTTTCTATTCATAGGTACAATGATGGGCCTAAAGATTAGCGGCAAAGGCTCTGACATAGCAGCCTCTGTCCATATTAGCCGGGATGAGCGAAGAAGAACCAAGAGACTAAGAGGAGTGAAGAGACAACTCCATCAACAGAGCATCTTCCCGGCCCTCTTTGGCCTGATAGTAATCGGCCCTGGAGCCGGTCTCAATAAAGCCCAGGCGCCGGTACAAGGCGATAGCCGCGGCATTACCCACCCTGACTTCCAGCAATAATCTCTCCACACCAGTCTCTTTAAGCAGCTCGATTGCCGCCTGTAATAATTGCCGCCCCAACCCCTGACCTTGTGCGGCAGGAGCGATACAGATATTCATCAGGGTCGCTTCCTCGAACAAGACCTGCAGCAAGCAAAAGCCTTGAAGCTCCGGTCCTAGATATAACCCCAGAGCCCGGTAAAAACGGCCAAAGCAACTGCCCAGAGTCGCCTCACTCCAGGGAAACTCATGGGCCAGTTGTTCAATTTTCATCATCTCGTCGAGGTCATCGGCCTCCAAGGCTCTGATTGCAATAACCTCTGTCACTTCGCCTCCAACCTGTGCCAAATCTGTTGCCATAGGGCGCGCTTGCCCTCACTGCCTGACATCAATTGCGCCGGCTGCGATGAATTCAGCCAGGCCCCTTCAACAGGTTCAGGGAACATATTCCATATCACCTCTTGCCCAGCCACAGGCCGATTACCGACGCTGCACTGCCCGGCCTCCAGTCCCAATAACGTCAACACCTTGAGCACCAGAGGATGTTGCAATACGCTCTCGTCAGCATCAGGCACCAACAGCATGAAAGGCACCTGGGAGGGAGAGTCTTGTCTACTGCGCCACAGCTCTATTCCCATGGCGTGCAGATATTTATTCATGGTGATTGCGCTCCGCTTTAACGCAGTTTGAAAATGTCGCCCAAAACCCATAGCCGAGGGACGAACAAGAAGGGCAAAAAATGACTGAAAGAAACCCGCAACAGAGCTTCCAAGTTAAGCGCTTTAGAATACCAGCTTGCTCAGCAACTGTCTGTGACCTGAGAGCAAATCCCCCGGCAATTCACTTAAACAAAATCGATTGCAGACATCTACTTTATCCACTTTAACTAATTAGCCTCCGGAGTAATATAGAAAACAGATCATTTACGGAGGTTATATTATGAATATCAATATCGGGATCAACCAAGCCGATCGCCTGGAAATAGCCAACGGTTTGAATCGCTTACTTGCTGACACCTACAGCCTTTATCTTAAGACTCACAGCTTCCACTGGAACGTGACAGGTCCCATGTTCACCAGCCTACACCAACTGTTTGAAGAGCAGTACACCGAATTGGCTGCCGCGGTGGATGTCATAGCAGAGCGGGTCAGAGCCCTGGGTGAAAGAGCCTTGGGATCCTACAGCGCCTACGCCGCTCAGACCGAAATAAAAGAAGACTCAGGCATCACAGATGCCAAACAGATGCTTGAGGAACTGCTGGAAGGCCAGGAGATCATTATTCGAAACGCCCGGGCACTCTACCCTCTGGTGAACCAGGCCAATGACGAAGCAACGGCAGATCTGCTGACCCAGCGTATTCAGTTACATGAAAAGACCGCCTGGATGCTTCGCAGCTTGTTAGTGCAGTAATTACTGCACTAACACCCAAGCCGACGGCAAAGGCCAATGAGCGACATAACGCCTTCCGTGCCAGTCTTCGAGAGTTAGCCATAACTTATCGGCCGCGCCGAATGCGGCCGGAGCTATGGCGTGTACATGTTGGCCGTGGCGACTTCCGTGCAAGATGCCACTCTCACCTTGCTGCAACACCTCCAGCGCCAGTGGCTCAGGACCAATATTCAGGTATCCCTGGCGAATATCACTCACTTCTCCTGCAATAAACCTCAGGGCAAAGTCCTTCACATATTCACCATGGTGCAGATAGGCCGGCGCCTTATCAGCCGGAGTGGCCTCTACCTCAAACGGCCCGGCACTTACTGATGACCAGCTCACTGGTAATTCTGGCGTCAAGGAGCGATAGAGAAACCAGATGGGCAGCAATAACAACACTCCGTTGAGCTTGAATTTATTGCGCTGCCAAAAAGAAAACCGTTTCTTCATCAATAACTCTCCTGTTGCTCTGCCACTAGTGGCACCTCTTGCTGACGCCTGCTCGCCTTGAATATGCGACTGCTCCAGATCATAAATCCGGTGATAGACATACCACTGAGCAATAAGCCAAACAGGAACCATATTATCTTGGTCCAAACGCCAGCCAAAGTGCCGTAATGCAAGGGATCGGCAATATGCATCATAGTTTGCAATGTGGTCATGGTTTGTGGTGACTTGCTACTGACGATTACGCCGCTCCAGGGATCCAGTTCCAATCCGTAGGCATACTGGTCATAAAACAGGAAATCGCCACTGCCCTGCAAACGATAGAGGTCCCGGTTGTGCTCCGGCAAACTGATATAACTGGGATGAAAGTCGGGAAACTGCTCTTTGGCCTGTAACAGAGCCTGTTTAAGACTCAAAGAGGGCTGAGGTCTGGCTTCGCCCATTGGCACATCGGCGATATCAACCAGAGGCGTGTGGGGCTCGATATCGACATCGGCATGCCACATTATTCCTTGTGCCAGATACCAAAGACCGGTAAGACTCATCAGGACAATAAACCAGATAGACCAGACACCCAGCAGGCGATGCAAATCTGTCACCAGGGTTCTCTTACCTTGGTTGAATCTTAATTTGGGGCTGAAGAAACTACGCCAGAAACGCTTGTATATAACCATCCCGGATATCACAGACCCCAACATCAACAGTGATAAACCACTGACCAGGTAATACCCGACACTAAAACCGTTTTGCCAGGGAAACAGCAACCAACCATGCAATGAGCGCATAAATCCTATGAAGGTAATACCACTGTTCACCTCCTGGATCTCTCCGCTGTACTGGTTCACATAAGCGATAGCAAAGGGCTTGTCGACATCGGAGAACACCACGGCATTCACCAGATAAGGCTCAAACAGCATCACATTGCTGACATCGGCATCAGGGTAAGCACGCTGCACATTCTCCACCAACTCGGCAACGCTCTTTTCCGGTAAAGCATCCGGATTCAATGCCCTGGCCGCGGGATTCGTCAGCCAGGTAATCTCATGGCTCAAAACAGCCACTGTCCCGGTCAAACATACGAAGCAGAACAACAACCAGATAGGCAATGAACACCATCCGTGAAACAGGAACCACATGCGATTACTTATCTTCGGCATAGTTTCTCTATGGCTAAAAAAATAAAGCTGAATTGTAAATACAATAGAAATCATTATCAATATCGCAATAATGACTACAGAAAAACCAAGTTCAGCTAACACAAGCCATCATATTGAGAGGGGAAATATGCACAGAGTCGTCACTGCCAGCCTGTTGGCGGGCATCAGTCTGGTACCGCAGGCATACGCAAAGGACCAGGAAACCACAACAGACTCAAGCGATATTGAAGTAATACAGATCAAGGGCAGTCGCCTGGACAAGGCTGCCACGGCAACTGGACTGCCACTGACACTCAGGGAAACGCCGCAATCTGTGTCCATCATAGATCAGGAGTTTATTCAGAGTTTCTCTTTGAATAATATTGCCGAGATCATGACCCTTAGCCCAGGGATCTATGCCCAGCAGGCTGAAACCAATCGTTACTTTTTCAATGCCAGAGGCAATCCTATCACCAACTTTCAGTTTGATGGGGTGCCGGTCAACTACAGCAGCTTCTTCAACGATGCGGTTACAGATACCATCATCTTTGACCGAGTGGAGATAGTCCGTGGTGCCACAGGGCTCCTGACAGGTGCAGGTGAACCCTCGGCCGCCATCAACCTGATCCGCAAACGCCCCAAGGCCTATCCATCAGGTTATCTGAGTGCCAAGCTAGGCTCCTGGAATAGTTATCGAGTCGAGGGTGACGGCTCATTTGATCTGGACCAGGATGGTAAGTACCAGGCGCGGGTTGCTGCAGCCTACGAGGATAAAGAAAGCTACGTTAATCTCTCGGAAGAGCAAAATCTACAACTCTATGCTGTGTTCAGCGCCGCTCTCAGTGACCAAACCAAACTGTTGATCGGAGCCGATCATAGTAAACGCGATCCCAAAGGCTCAACTTGGGGTGGGTTACCACTGTTTTATGCCGATGGGAGCCTGGCAGACGATCTGTCCACCTCCAGTACCACTGCCGCATCCTGGTCCCGTTGGGAACGGGAAGGCACCAATGTTTTCGCTTCAGTTGAGCACAGCTTCGATAGCGACTGGGATCTGAGAATCGACTTGGAGCACAGAGAAGATGAAATGGATGGCCATCTGCTGTACTTGTCCGGTTATCCCGATAAAACAACCGGCCTGGGAATGGGGGCTCTTCCCATGATTTACCAATCCTGGCGGGATCAAGATGCAGCCAGGCTGTTTGTTTCGGGTCCCTTCGAACTCTTTGGTCGTAGCCACAGGTTGACTGCAGGTCTGCTCTATTCCAAACAGGAAGTGGACGCCGATTCATATTACAGCAGCGACACTCTGCAAGTGGGTAATTTCTTTGAGTGGGATGGCAGCATCAATGAACCCACCTACACACAAACTCCCCAGCGCAGCGAATCGACCGAAACCCAGCAGGGTGCCTATCTGGCCAGCCAATTATCTCTGCATGACGATGTCACTCTTATCTTGGGTGCCAGGTTGAGTAAATATGAAATGGAGGTAAACCAGGACAACAAGGATTATAAACATGATGATGTTTTCACGCCTTACGCCGGACTGGTATACAAGCTCAACGATACCCTGTCGCTTTACGCCAGCTATACCGAAATCTTTCAACCCCAGAATGCCAAAGACGTTAATAACCAGTACCTGGATCCCGTCACAGGCAATAACATAGAGTTGGGGGCCAAGGGGGACTTCTTCAACGAAGCGCTGACGGCAAGCCTGGCGGTATTCAAGGTGCAAAAAGATAATGTCGCCGAAGCCGATCCCGGGCAACCACCGCTACCGGATGGCAGCTTCCCTCAACGAGCGGTGAAAGGCACCAACAATAAAGGTTTTGAATTGGAGCTTAGCGGCCACCCCAGCGACGACTTGGACGTGTTCTTCAGCTATACCTATAGCGAATCAGAAAAGGCCGATGGCAGCCCCTTCGGGACTCATTTGCCCAAGCATCTGCTGCGTATTTCCAGCCTGTATCACTTCGACGGGGCGCTGAGCGATCTGACTCTGGGAGGCAACATCAGCTGGCAAAGTAAAACCTACAAAGACCAGGTAGGCCCTAACAAAGCTTCTTCTAGGCAGGATAGCTATTTCCTGGCTAATCTGATGGCCAGCTATCAAATACAGGACAATCTAGTTGCCAGGTTAAATGTCCGGAACCTGTTCGACAAGAAGTATTATTCCAGCATCGACTTTTACAACCAGGGTTTCTTTGGTGAACCGAGAAGCCTGGAGCTGAGTATCAACTACACCTGGTAATCCCTGCTTGCTCATGGTTCAGTAAGCAAAGTGGTAGCTCAAACAGCAGCCTGTAGGGCTGCTGTTTTTATATCGAGAACAGAGAAACTTTGAATGCCGTCATAAAGGAAAACGGCCCGCATATTGCTATGCGGGCCGTCTGGAATGTGGCAGGGGTGGCAGGACTCGAACCCGCAACCGTCGGTTTTGGAGACCGCTGTTCTACCAATTGGAACTACACCCCTGTGGAACGAGGGGCATTATGCAAAAAGCCTTCCTAAAGGTAAAGGACTTTTTGGCACAAACACCTCTGATTGCAGCTTTTTCAGGCAAAGCCAAGCCGTGGTGGGCATCCAGGGTTTTCTCTAGACAAAACCAAGCAGCCGTAAACAGCGAACCAGCCCAGAACATAAGCCAAAGGCTCAGGAATATTCGGGCTCAGGTAACAACTGCCGCCAATCAAAAGTCCGTTGCTTATCATGCCCTTTTTGCTGCAGCTTAACATCTTGTCTGAAATCTGGAGCGTGAAAGGTTTTCGGATCAGCCTCAGCTATTACATGAAACCTGTCATTCCAGTCGATGCAATATACATGCTTACCATCCTTGGCAAAGTAGTGATTGAAAACTACCAAACTTGCACCATCCAATTGTTTGTTTTGCAAAAGATTACGATAAATCACTCTGCCATTATTCAGGGCAAAACACTCAGCGGAGATAAAGCGGCAATTGCTTTGGTAAACCGATTGAGACTTGGCGTTTTTCAACTCGCGGTCATGACGATAAAGCTGTCCTGCAATACTGAAATAATGGTGTCCGAGGTATTCAAAGTTCTCCAGCATCACACGACTCAATTTCTTGCCCCGATAATAGAGCGACAGGCCGTCACTCAATAGGTATTCAGAGTAAAGCTGTACAACATCTGGCTGAACACCTTTCAATATCTTGCCACGACAGATGACTTTGCTCCCATCAGTGAAATACTCACCACCAATACAAGTAAACGTCGCGGCATTGACCTTACTGAGCTTTAACGCACAAAAATGGTACCTGTCTTCAAGGTCTCGCCAGTAGAGTTGGCAGTCATACAGATAATAGCCCTGCTGTAAATATTGGAACTTGCCCGGCGCCAGTTCAGTCAAGCATTGATACTTGTCCTTATCCTGCAGTCGTCCTGCATGGTTTCCTTGCAGACTTTCTCCCGCCAAGGCAAAAGGCGGTAGCGTGAAATAAACCGCCTGCTCAGTAACGGCAAAACCATCACCCAAAAACTGCCAGCTGAGTTCCGTTTCGTCGGTACTGCTTTTGCTGTTTAACAGCCAGGAGTATGTCTGTTCACTTCCCGGATAGAGACTGAAGAAAAGTTGAAGATCTTTTATCTCCGCACTATTCGAGTCGGCCTTCCCCAGATTGTAGCCCCTGTATTTGTCGATGGCATCGAAGCCTAATCCCGTGCGTTCGTTGAAGTTAAAGCTCAGAAAACTATCAGGGTCAGCGCCTTCAATGGCCTTGCCACGAAAATACACCTGACTCGCATCTCGGGCATAATCGCACTCCAGGCCGATGAAACTGGCAGCGCAGCTATTGTTTATTCTGGTCGAATTTATGTAGGCATGTTTACTATCGACAGCATAGTATCCCTTTCCCGGAGGTATCCTGAGTTCCCCCTCAATACGCCTACGAGCGCCAAACATCCCGGAGTAAAGATAGCGCTCATCAAATGCATACCATTCATTCAATATTCTCAAGTGACCGTGGACCAGAGGAAAGACACCCCAGCGACCGCTGCGCTCAGGACGTATATAGAGATGAGTCTTATCGCCGTAGAAGTGGCCGCCAAGATGGGCAAAAGCCTTAGTATCTATGCCATAGATAGTGGCTCCTTCCTTATCTTTAATCGGCAACAGGCAACCCTTATCATCCGCTAAGAAAAAGATGTTCTCTTCCCCCCGGTATAGATTAGCCTCAGTGCCATCGACTCTCAGCAAGCGTTCAACCGTGAGTTTCTTTTGGGAATTGGTCTGCTTCATGCCTGACTCCTTTTTCTGGCAATCCCAAGATCATAAACAACCCCAAAAGAAGCACAAGCTGTGATCGATTCATTTCCTGGGAGTCCGGTAACTGTCATCCAAGCGGCATCAAATAGTAATTGAGGGAATAATGGAAAGGTGAACGATGATAGGTTAGCAAGATAGGTGAGTCATCACCATACAGCGCCAGACATCTAGAGCTGGATTAATGCAAAATTCACAGGTTCCAAACGCAAAAAAGCCACCTTGTTCAGGTGGCTTCTTTACTTAAGCCTCGAGTACCTTTATTGAGGATACCGGTTGGGTGAAGTCTTTGTGCTCCAGAGACTGGATAAATCTGCCCAGACAAGCGGGTCAATCTATTCTCAATATCTCCACAGCACCATCTCACATGGGGGCGAAAGACATCTGCTCATCAAGCACAGCTTGATAGATGGCTGTAGCGCGAAGCAGCTTGGCTGCGAGCTGAGGGGCACACACTGCGCCAGCAGCTTTGGGCTGCATGTTAAGTCGTGCTCGCTGGAAGCGAGACAAACAAAAAAGCCCTAGCTAAATGCTAGGGCTTTTTTGTTACTGTTTTGTCTCCACTTTTTAAGAAAGTGAAGATAAAATTGGGCGTCTGGCGATGGCCAGCTTCGAGCAAGCTCTCCGCGTTCGTCTGTCGCATCAAACTGAGTTTGATAAACGCGATAACCTCACCCTACTCCACATGGAATTGTGCCTCACTGCGTTCGGACTCTTTATCTTCCCCATGTGAGAGTGGACATTTCAAAATGCAATTAAAACGAAAAATCCCCAACACAAGGTGCTGGGGATCCATCGTTACTGTTTTGTCTTCACTTTTCTAAAAAGTGAAAACCAAAGTGGCGTCTGGCGATGACCTACTCTCACATGGGGAGACCCCACACTACCATCGGCGCGATTGCGTTTCACTTCTGAGTTCGGGATGGGATCAGGTGGGACCACAATGCTATTGTCACCAGACATATTCTTACTGATTAATTGTCCGTCTGACGGTATTGTTTCCTCGCTACGCTGCTCATGTACTTCAGTACACTGCGCGGCTCGCTCGTCACGGCTTTGTCAGCCAAACAATTACCTGCGTCATTAACCTTTGTTCTTCAATTCAGAAAGCTGTTGCTTTGAAATATGGTGGTCGCTACTGGGATCGAACCAGTGACCCCCTCCTTGTAAGGGAGGTGCTCTCCCGGCTGAGCTAAGCGACCGGTATTCTTGGCTGTGCTCTTTTCAGAGCCTGAGTTCAAACTTCAATCAAGTATCGACTTCTTCAAGTCCGTAAAACCCATCTGGGTTGTATGGTTAAGCCTCTCGAGTCATTAGTACAGGTTAGCTCAACGCCTCGCAACGCTTACACACCCTGCCTATCAACGTCCTGGTCTCGAACGGCTCTTCAGAGGGCTCCAGGCCCTAGGGATGACTCATCTTGGGGCTCGCTTCCCGCTTAGATGCTTTCAGCGGTTATCGATTCCGAACGTAGCTACCGGGCAATGCCATTGGCATGACAACCCGAACACCAGCGGTTCGTCCACTCCGGTCCTCTCGTACTAGGAGCAGCTCCCCTCAATCATCCAACGCCCACGGCAGATAGGGACCGAACTGTCTCACGACGTTCTGAACCCAGCTCGCGTACCACTTTAAATGGCGAACAGCCATACCCTTGGGACCGACTTCAGCCCCAGGATGTGATGAGCCGACATCGAGGTGCCAAACACCGCCGTCGATATGAACTCTTGGGCGGTATCAGCCTGTTATCCCCGGAGTACCTTTTATCCGTTGAGCGATGGCCCTTCCATTCAGAACCACCGGATCACTATGACCTGCTTTCGCACCTGCTCGACGTGTCTGTCTCGCAGTTAAGCTGGCTTATGCCATTACACTAACCGTACGATGTCCGACCGTACTTAGCCAACCTTCGTGCTCCTCCGTTACTCTTTGGGAGGAGACCGCCCCAGTCAAACTACCCACCAGGCACTGTCCCTAACCCCGATTAGGGGCCCAGGTTAGAACATCAACACTACAAGGGTGGTATTTCAAGGTTGACTCCAACAAGACTGGCGTCTCATCTTCATAGTCTCCCACCTATCCTACACATGTAGGGTCAATGTTCAGTGCCAAGCTATAGTAAAGGTTCACGGGGTCTTTCCGTCTAGCCGCGGGTATACGGCATCTTCACCGCAATTTCAACTTCACTGAGTCTCGGCTGGAGACAGCGTGGCCATCATTACGCCATTCGTGCAGGTCGGAACTTACCCGACAAGGAATTTCGCTACCTTAGGACCGTTATAGTTACGGCCGCCGTTTACCGGGGCTTCGATCATGAGCTTCTCCGAAGATAACCCAATCAATTAACCTTCCGGCACCGGGCAGGCGTCACACCGTATACGTCATCTTGCGATTTTGCACAGTGCTGTGTTTTTGATAAACAGTTGCAGCCACCTGGTATCTGCGACTCCCGTCAGCTCAGAGAGCAAGTCTCATCACCAACAGGAGCGTACCTTCTCCCGAAGTTACGGTACCATTTTGCCTAGTTCCTTCAGCCGAGTTCTCTCAAGCGCCTTGGTATTCTCTACCCGACCACCTGTGTCGGTTTGGGGTACGATTCCTGCTAACCTGAAGCTTAGAAGATTTTCCTGGAAGCATGGCATCAACCACTTCATCCCCGTAGGGACTCGTCGTCAGCTCTCAGTGTATGTGTGCCCGGATTTGCCTAAGCACACCACCTACTACCTTAAACGCGGACAACCAACGCCGCGCCGGCCTAGCCTTCTCCGTCTCTCCATCGCAGTTAGCAGAAGTACGGGAATATTAACCCGTTTCCCATCGACTACGCCTTTCAGCCTCGCCTTAGGGGTCGACTCACCCTGCCCCGATTAACGTTGGACAGGAACCCTTGGTCTTTCGGCGAGGGGGTTTTTCACCCCCTTTATCGTTACTCATGTCAGCATTCGCACTTCTGATACCTCCAGCGTGGGTTACCCCTTCGCCTTCAACGGCTTACAGAACGCTCCTCTACCGCACTGATGCAAGCATCAGTACCCGTAGCTTCGGTGAATTGCTTAGCCCCGTTACATCTTCCGCGCAGGCCGACTCGACTAGTGAGCTATTACGCTTTCTTTAAATGATGGCTGCTTCTAAGCCAACATCCTAGCTGTCTAAGCCTTCCCACATCGTTTCCCACTTAGCAATTACTTTGGGACCTTAGCTGACGGTCTGGGTTGTTTCCCTTTTGACGACGGACGTTAGCACCCGCCGTCTGTCTCCCGGATAGCACTCTTTGGTATTCGGAGTTTGCAAAGGGTTGGTAAGTCGGGATGACCCCCTAGCCTTAACAGTGCTCTACCCCCAAAGGTGTTCGTCCGAGGCGCTACCTAAATAGCTTTCGAGGAGAACCAGATATCTCCCGGTTTGATTGGCCTTTCACCCCCAGCCACAAGTCATCCGCTAATTTTTCAACATTAGTCGGTTCGGTCCTCCAGTTGATGTTACTCAACCTTCAACCTGCCCATGGCTAGATCACCGGGTTTCGGGTCTACACCTAGCAACTATACGCGCAGTTAACACTCGGTTTCCCTACGGCTCCGCTATTCGCTTAACCTCGCTACTAAATGTAAGTCGCTGACCCATTATACAAAAGGTACGCAGTCACGGTCTCAAGAACCGCTTCCACTGCTTGTACGTATACGGTTTCAGGTTCTATTTCACTCCCCTCACAGGGGTTCTTTTCGCCTTTCCCTCACGGTACTGGTTCACTATCGGTCAGTCAGGAGTATTTAGCCTTGGAGGATGGTCCCCCCATATTCAGACAACATATCACGTGTGCCGCCTTACTCGATTTCATCTCTGGTTAGTTTACATGTACGGGGCTATCACCCTGTGCCGCTGTGCTTTCCAACACATTCCACTAACACCCCAAAGACTTAAGGGCTAATCCCCGTTCGCTCGCCGCTACTTGGGGAATCTCGGTTGATTTCTTTTCCTAAGGGTACTTAGATGTTTCAGTTCCCCTCGTTCGCCTCACTAAGCTATGTATTCACTTAGTGATGACAGCTTATGCTGCCGGGTTTCCCCATTCGGACATCGCTGGCTCAAATGCTTGTTACTAGCTCACCAACGCTTTTCGCAAGTTACTACGTCCTTCATCGCCTCTGACTGCCAAGGCATCCACCGTATACGCTTGGTCGCTTAACCATACAACCCGGATGAGTTTTTATCGGACTGTATTGCAACCAGCTTAGGTTTACTTGTCTCACCTCCGGGTTAAGGAAGTGGACTCGCCTTGAAGAATTTCCAAAACACTTGATTGAAGTGTTTGAGAACTCAATTTGTATGCATCAATTCCTACTCCTAAGAGTGGTCTTGATGTCTACTATCAGCTTTCCAAATTGTTAAAGAACTCATTGACCTACCAGGGTCAACGGCCTGCTCTATGAACAAGCAATCTGTGTGAACACTCAAAAGCACCAATTATCGCTTAGGTAAGGAGGTGATCCAGCCCCAGGTTCCCCTAGGGCTACCTTGTTACGACTTCACCCCAGTCATGAACCACACCGTGGTAAACGCCCTCCCGAAGGTTAAGCTATCTACTTCTGGTGCAGCCCACTCCCATGGTGTGACGGGCGGTGTGTACAAGGCCCGGGAACGTATTCACCGTGGCATTCTGATCCACGATTACTAGCGATTCCGACTTCATGGAGTCGAGTTGCAGACTCCAATCCGGACTACGACCAGCTTTATGGGATTAGCTCCACCTCGCGGCTTCGCAACCCTCTGTACTGACCATTGTAGCACGTGTGTAGCCCTACTCGTAAGGGCCATGATGACTTGACGTCGTCCCCACCTTCCTCCGGTTTATCACCGGCAGTCTCCCTAAAGTTCCCGGCATGACCCGCTGGCAAGTAAGGATAGGGGTTGCGCTCGTTGCGGGACTTAACCCAACATTTCACAACACGAGCTGACGACAGCCATGCAGCACCTGTCTCACAGTTCCCGAAGGCACTGAGGTATCTCTACCAGATTCTGTGGATGTCAAGAGTAGGTAAGGTTCTTCGCGTTGCATCGAATTAAACCACATGCTCCACCGCTTGTGCGGGCCCCCGTCAATTCATTTGAGTTTTAACCTTGCGGCCGTACTCCCCAGGCGGTCTACTTAATGCGTTAGCTTGAGAGCCCAGTGTTCAAGACACCAAACTCCGAGTAGACATCGTTTACGGCGTGGACTACCAGGGTATCTAATCCTGTTTGCTCCCCACGCTTTCGTGCCTGAGCGTCAGTCTTTGTCCAGGGGGCCGCCTTCGCCACCGGTATTCCTCCAGATCTCTACGCATTTCACCGCTACACCTGGAATTCTACCCCCCTCTACAAGACTCTAGTTTGCCAGTTCGAAATGCGGTTCCCAGGTTGAGCCCGGGGCTTTCACATCTCGCTTAACAAACCGCCTGCGCACGCTTTACGCCCAGTAATTCCGATTAACGCTCGCACCCTCCGTATTACCGCGGCTGCTGGCACGGAGTTAGCCGGTGCTTCTTCTGCGAGTAACGTCACAGATGTAAGGTATTAACTTACACCCTTTCCTCCTCGCTGAAAGTGCTTTACAACCCGAAGGCCTTCTTCACACACGCGGCATGGCTGCATCAGGGTTTCCCCCATTGTGCAATATTCCCCACTGCTGCCTCCCGTAGGAGTCTGGGCCGTGTCTCAGTCCCAGTGTGGCTGATCATCCTCTCAGACCAGCTAGGGATCGTCGCCTAGGTGAGCCTTTACCTCACCTACTAGCTAATCCCACCTGGGCTTATCCATCAGCGCAAGGCCCGAAGGTCCCCTGCTTTCCCCCGTAGGGCGTATGCGGTATTAGCAGTCGTTTCCAACTGTTATCCCCCACAAATGGGCAAATTCCCAGGCATTACTCACCCGTCCGCCGCTCGTCATCTTCAAAAGCAAGCTTTTGAAATGTTACCGCTCGACTTGCATGTGTTAGGCCTGCCGCCAGCGTTCAATCTGAGCCATGATCAAACTCTTCAATTAAAGTTTTGGTTGATTCCGAAGAATCGACTCAATGAATTCTGTTCGTATGAACACTCTTCATCGAGTTAAATCGTTTTGTCGATTTCTCAATGCCTGTGAGTGTCCACACAGATTTGCTTGTTTATCTTGTTAAAGAGCAATCCCTTAGGCGCTGTGGCAATCGGGTCAGGGCTGCGTATTCTACGCTTTCCTGCTGCGGCGTCAAGAGGTATTTACCATCTTTTTTTTCGCCTGTCGTTGAAAGGACTCGAGAGCCGTTTTCTTCGACCCTGTCACGTCTTTCGCGTTGCCGCTGTGCCGTGTCAGTGGGAGCGCATTATAGGGAGCCAAAACTTTTGTGCAAGGGGGATTTTTGCAAAACCACACCAAGCGAACACTATTTAGGCATCAACAGGACAAAACCAACCTTTGAGCAACATAGATATTACCCTAAAGTCCCTTTTTATCTTGATGAGTAACTTGAACCGACTGAGATGGCTATGCAAGCTGACTTGCTCACTAACCAGAGTTGCTCGTCAAAGTGATATCAGTCCTCTGCATCTCTGCTCGAAGCTATGCCAAACCTATGCCGAACCTATGCCCGAACTTACGTCCTTGAGTCGAACAGTTAGCAAGTTGGGTTCCGTTGCCCGAGTGAAACGAGTCTTCATAAGGCTATTTCACTCGAGGTGGGATCTAGGTTTAGCACATATTTTGCCGCTTTGCAGAGTAAAAGCCTTTTGAGTGGCAGCCCAAAGTTTTCACTTTCAAGAGAGATTCATGACTTGAGCTTGTCTTGGCTCGCTTTATCTCCCGTATCTTCTTTTTCTTCGGCGCTCTCTTTGTTATCGCTATCTTTGTTATCTCGAGCATGGGAAATGGGAGAGTTCTCTGCACTTGATGCTTTGTCATCACAGTCATCTGCCTCATCGTCATCACCAACGACATGAGACACCTTGAGTTTTCTAACGCTGCGAATGGTAACCACAGGCCCCGAGAGAGCATAGAGATAAAATAGCAGACAGAGAATTAATGCAGGCTCGACCGAGATCACCACAAATACGGCCACTACCAGCAAGATCACCAGGAAGTTCACCTTGCCACGCCAATCGACTTCTTTAAAGGAGTGATAGCGGAAATTACTCACCATCAACAGACCGGCAACGGCCGTGACCAGGGCCACCAATATGCCTATATCATGCCCTGAGACGCCGTAGCCCTGCCCCAGCCAGACACTGCCAGCAATAAGAGCCGCTGCGGCCGGACTGGCAAGCCCTTGGAAGAAACGTTTATCGGCCACTCCTACTTGGGTATTGAAGCGCGCCAGACGCAAGGCAGCCCCGGCGCAATAGATAAAGGCCGCCAGCCAACCTATTTTGCCCAATTCAGAAAGCCCCCAGTTATAGGCTATCAAGGCCGGAGCCATACCGAAGGATACCATATCTGCCATCGAGTCGTACTCGGCACCAAAGGCACTCTGAGTGTTGGTCAAACGCGCCAGACGACCATCCAGTCCATCGAATAACATGGCAACAAATACAGCAATAGCCGATGCCTCAAAGTGCCCATTCATGGAAGCGATAACAGCATAGAAGCCCGAGAACAATCCTGCCGTTGTCATCAGATTGGGTAACAGATAGATGCCACGGGTTTTTATTGTTGGCTTGGATAAATTTTGCATACACTTAACCTGATGGTGTAATAAAGGTCTATAGCGGCAAAGATAACACACTTGCTCAGACAAGCTCACCCTGCAGAAACGGAAACAGACAATGATAAGGATCAGCCTATTTATGGCTCTGCTGGCATTACTCGGAGCCAACGCTGCCTCGGCAACGCCCATCTATACTTGGGTCGATGAAAATGGCGTTACCCACTACAGCCAGGAGCCGCCGCCACAACAACAAGCCACCGAACTGGACAGCCAAAATCTGCAACCCGCCAGAATTGGCACGGTCGCGCCGCAGCGAAAAGATGACGTTGTGCAGGAAACGGAATCTGAGAAACAGGCCAAATTGATCAAGGAGAAAGATGCGGCCCAGGCTCAGGCTATTTGTGATAAGGCCAAATTCCAATTGGATGTACTCAATACCCACACCAGACTACAACGTAAAGATGAGGCCTCCGGTGAAATGATTAAGATGACAGAAGAAGAACGGCAGGCGCAGATAAAGGAGCAGCAGGAGAGAATTCGGCTGTTTTGCCAAAGAAACTAGCCAGCAAGGCCAGAGTCGAATAAGTTCAAGTAGCAAAAAGGAGCGCCGCGGCGCTCCTTTTTATTCACTGAAGTTGACTTACTTAACGAAGTCTACACCCAGTTTGATATCCGCCTTCAAGGTATCCAGCATGGCGTCACGGGCATTGGTTTCAAACGCACTCAGCTCTCCATACGGCAGAACCTTTTCGATACCATTCTTGCCGAGTACCACTGGCTGGGCAAAAAATTCAGCGTGCTCACTGCCACCATCAACATAGGCGCACTCGATCACATTGGCTTCACCCTGCAGACCGCGGATCAGCGACAGACCGAAACGGAAAGCGGCCTGGCCCATGGACAGAGTCGCGCTGCCGCCACCGGCTTTGGCTTCAACCACTTCAGTACCAGCGTTTTGAATACGCTTGGTCAGGGCAGCAACTTCTTCATCAGAGAAGCTGACACCTTCAACCTGAGACAACAGAGGCAGAATGGTCACACCGCTGTGGCCGCCAATCACATTGACTTTAACATCGGCAACGTTCAGCCCTTTGGCTTCGGCGATAAAGGTTTCAGAGCGGATGACATCGAGAGTCGTCACACCGAACAGACGGTTCTTGTCGTAAACACCGGCTTTTTTCAGTACTTCAGCAGCAATGGCCACAGTGGTGTTCACTGGGTTAGTGATGATACCGATCAGCGCCTTGGGACAAGTCGCGGCCACTTTTTCAATCAGGTTACGGACGATACCGGCATTGATATTGAACAGATCAGAACGATCCATGCCCGGCTTACGGGCAACACCGGCAGAAATCAGCACCACATCGGCACCTTCCAGTGCAGGCGTTGGGTCTTCACCGGCAAAACCTTTAACTTCAACTGCTGTCGGGATATGACTCAGATCCACGGCAACCCCAGGCGTTACGGGGGCGATATCATAGAGTGACAGCTGAGAGCCGGCAGGCAATTGGGTTTTCAACAGAAGGGCAAGAGCCTGGCCGATACCACCAGCAGCACCAAGTACAGCAACTTTCATAGTTATCTCCGTCAATTCTCGGAATTATGTGTGACATAGATCTAATTCTGTGATGGCGCAACATTAAAGGATCGTCACAAAAATAGCAATTATCCCTTAGTCATATGACTCTGTTTCATCAAAAGCTGAATTAACTTCAGCATTTTCTACTGCCCACTGAGGCTTCTTTTACCCACCAAATGACCTACATTGCATTTTTATGCAGACATCTTGGGTATTTGTTGACACTTATCCGTTTGATATGCAGAATGACCGGGATTTTCTGAATAACGACAGAAGAAGATAATGCAAGCAAGCAAAAATCAGGATGAGCTAATCAGAACCTTCAAGGCTCTGCTTAAAGAGGAGCGCTTCGGCTCCCAGAGTGAAATAGTCAATGCACTGCAAGCCGAAGGCTTTGCCAATATCAACCAGTCCAAAGTCTCGCGCATGCTGAGCAAGTTCGGTGCCGTGCGCACTCGTAACGCCAAGCAGGAGATGGTCTACTGCTTACCGGCTGAACTAGGGGTACCTACCGCCGGCAGCCCGCTGAAGAATCTGGTATTGGATGTGGATCATAACCAAGCCATGATAGTGGTGCGTACCAGCCCGGGGGCGGCGCAGTTAATTGCCAGGCTGTTGGACTCCATCGGCAAGCCAGAAGGTATTCTGGGCACTATCGCCGGTGATGATACTATTTTCATCTGCCCTTCCAGCATCAAGACCATTGATGAAACTCTGGAAACAGTGAAGTCGCTGTTCAATTACACAGACTGAGTTGAAAATGCCATAAAAAAACGCCCTTCAATGAGGGGCGTTTTTGTTTTTATCGCGCTATTAATCATCAAACTGGATCATGAAATCCAGAGATGGGGCAAAGAAAGAGGAACCAGTTACCGCCTGAGTAAAGTGCATCAGGTGATCATGGTGTCCTTCTCCGTCACCGAAAACCATACTGTGAAGCATCTTTTCAAAATGGTTAGGTGTCTTACAGGTGGAAATAAACATCAAACCCTGCTGTTTTACAGAACCATAGGGCATGCTCTGACGCAGGATCTCCATCGACTCACCATTGTCATACTTGAGATTTACCCGCTTGATATGTGCCGTCAGCGGTTTGTCTTCCGAGGCGTACTCTATGTTGTCCTGCTTGGTGCGGCCTATGATGTCTTCCTGCTTTTTCTGCGGCAGTCTGTGCCACTTACTCAGATTATGGACATATTTCTGTACATGAATGTAGCTACCGCCGCGAAATGCATCGTCTTCATCACCTACCAGGGCTACAGCTTGACGGCCTCTGCCCTTGGGGTTTTCTGTGCCATCGACAAAACCGGTCAGATCGCGGCTGTCCATAAAGCGGAACCCGCGCTCCTCCTCTTCCAGTTCAGCCAACCCTTCCAGCATTTCGTTGACCTCATTGGCTACCAGATGAAGAATATCCAGGCGATCACAACGCAGGTGAATAAAAATATCGAACTCTATCGCCGGCGCATCCCGGTTACCCGACTCCATAGCAGGGAACGGCCTGAGTTCAGCCGGTCTGCTTCCCGGATAGAGGTGATCCCAAAAGTTGGCACCAATCGCCACAAAGGCGTTAAAGGCACTGTCGGCATACTGATCTGCCAGCTCATACAAATACTGGGCGACATTGGCCAGGCAAGGACGCAGTTGTGACTCTCCGCCTTCGTTGGCATTGAACATCAGATAAACGCTGTGCAGATTTCCCTCAGCGCAGATTCCCAGTTGTTCCCGTGGCATAACCTGTGTATCCATTTGCAATCTACCCTTTCAGATTAATTCATCTTCGGCCTTATTATCCGCAACTTGAGCATTAATTTGAATTAGCTCACGCACGTTTTTGCCGATTGCTTTCAATAACCTGATGCCTGCCCGTCTTTTCGGGACTCGGACGCTCCCCGATAAACGCCGCTTTCAACATTGACGCCTATGGCCTGATAACCACCAAAAGCTCCGAGAGAATCACTCAAAGTATGCCCCTTTTTCATCAGCTCACGGCGGGTTTCCATGGAAAAGCCCGACTCGAGACTGATATAACCGCCATCTGTCATCTGCTCGCCGGTCGGTTGGCTAGAACCTGTATGCAGTATTCTTGGAGCATCGCCCGCCTCCTGCAGGTTGAGGCCAAAATCAATCAGATTAATCATGATCTGAGCGTGCATCTGGGGTTGGGTGGCTCCCCCCATGACGCCAAAGCTGAGCCAAGGCTTGCCATCTTTGGTGACAAAGGCCGGAATTATGGTATGAAACGGTCTCTTACCCGGTGCATAGGAATTAGCACGCCCGGGAGTGAGATCAAACAGCTGGCCCCTGTCCTGTAACACAAATCCCAAATCCGGAGGCGTCATGCCTGAGCCCATGCCACGATAATTGCTCTGGATGAGAGACACCATATTGCCTTCTTTATCGGCGGTAGTGAGATAGATGGTATCACCGTGTAAAAGATTGGGATTACCCGCCTCAACACTGGCGGCGGCTTTGTCAGCATCGATAAGCTTGGCTCTGGCGTAGTTGTATTCTTTGGAGATAAGTGAGGCTACCGGCACTTTGGCAAAGTCCATGTCGGCGTAGAACTTGGCTCGGTCGGCAAACGCCAGCTTTTTTGCTTCCACGAAATGATGCACATATTCGGCGCTGTCCAGCCCCATGGCCTTGAGATTAAATGGCTCCAGGGTTTTAAGGATCTGCAGTGCAGCTATTCCCTGGCCGTTGGGTGGCAGCTCCCAGATATCATAGCCCCGATAATTAACCGATACAGGCTCGACCCACTCACTCTTGTGAGAAGCGAGATCTTCATAGGAAAGATAACCGCCCTGTTGTTGCATATAAGCGGCAATACTGCGGGCTATCTCTCCTTTGTAAAAGACATCCCGGCCCCCCTTGGCAATTTTTTCATAGCTGTTTGCCAAAGCCGGGTTTCGAAACAATTCACCGACGGCCGGCATGCGGCCGCCTGGCATATAGGTTTCTTTAAACCCCGGGTATTTGGCCAGCTTGTCACCGCTGCGAGCCAGATAGAAGGCGATGAGCTCGGAAACCGGAAATCCTTCACGGGCATAATGAATAGCCGGCGCCAGGTTATCCTTCATGGGCAATTTGCCGAACTTGTCATGCAGTTCATACCAGCCATCCACGGCACCGGGCACGGATACGGGCAAAGGCCCATAAGGCGGCAGATGCTCAAGCCCTTTGGCCTTGAGCATCTCCAGCGTCAAAGAAGCCGGACTGCGGCCAGACGCATTGAGCCCATAGAGCCGCTGCTCTTTGGCGCTCCAGACAATGGCAAAAAGATCGCCGCCTATGCCTGAACCCGTAGGCTCAACCAACCCCAGCATGGCATTGGCAGCAATCGCGGCATCTACGGCACTGCCTCCTTGCTTAAGAATATCGACCGCCACCTGAGTCGCCAGTGGTTGGCTGGTTGCCGCCATGCCATTGACCGCATAGACTTCAGAGCGGCTCGCAAAGGCCGCACCCGTGATTCTGTCCATCGCCATGCTTCCCGTGCTGCAGAAAACAGCCAAACTCCCGATGACGCCGAGTAACAGCTGACGACATGAGTTGTTGCTGATATTCCGTATCCCTTGTGCGTCCTGCATTTTATTATTGCTGTAGTTATGCATCTCGCCTCCGCTCTCATCCCGGAGCGGCGCATGGGCGAGTCCGGGGTTCAGTGAATACCTGTGATGAGTTCAATCAAACCGATTGCTTGCTATAACACAGAGACAAACAAATTATCACCCACAGCAAACTTATGAAACAATTGTTGTTAACAGCCATTACCGAACAACACCAACGGATGTTCCAGTGCCGACAGCCTGACTCTCTGCCCTGGAGAAAACTGTACCTGATGACTACGAACCTCGAGTATGACGCCCTCTTGCTGCACATCATAATGGCAAACATTGCCCAGAAAACGCCGCTCGGTAACCACGGCCAGGCCCTGTTCGTCGGGTCGTAACTCCAACTGCTGTGGCCGCAGCAACAACTCGCCCTGCCAGTTCAGTGGCAAACCATGGGGCAAAGAGCTTTTAAGTCGACCGATTTGAGTATCGACACAGTGTTCGCAGCTGACCAGGGCCTTAAGATAATTACCCCTGCCGAGAAAGTCCGCCACATAGCGATTGACCGGGTTGGCATAGAGAGTTTCAGCACTGCCTTGCTGCACTATTTTTCCATCTTCAAACAGCGCCAGGGTATCGGCAAAAACAAAGGCTTCATCCTTACTGTGGGTCACAAATACGGCGCTGACGTTACGGCTCTTGAGGATCGCACGAATCTCCAGCATCAGCTCGCCGCGTACCTGGGCATCTATGTTGGAGAAGGGTTCATCCAACAACAGCAGTTCAGGCTCATAGGCAAGCGCCCTGGCAATCGACACCCTTTGCTGTTGACCGCCGGACAACTCGTGGGGATAACGTTCAGCAAGCCCCGGGAGCTTGACCAGATCCAACATCTCCTCAAGTCTGCTCAGACGCTGCGCCTTATTCAATCCCTTGACACCAAAGAGGATATTCTGCGCGACCGTCAAGTGGGGAAACAGGGCATAGTCCTGAAAGATCATCCCCACGCCACGCTCCTCTCCCGGAACCTGCAGCTTATCCGTGGTTACTGCACTGCCGCTGATATGAATTTCACCGGCGGAGACCGGCTGCAGTCCGGCAATGGCTCTGAGCAAGGTCGTTTTGCCACAACCACTGGGTCCGAGCAGGGCGGCAATTTCACCGGCTTGCAAGGTAATGCTCAGCCCTTTGAGCACCTGTTGGGCGCCATAATGGCTGTGGAGTTGCTTGACACTCAGGGTCGACATCAGTTGTTTTGCTCCAGCGAACGGTTGAGATAAATCAAGGGCACCAGCCCCACCAACACAATGACAATAGCCGCCAGCGCCCCCTGCTCCAACTGCTCATCGGAGACGTATTGGAACACTTGGGTAGCCAGGTTGTGAAACCCGACAGGGCTTAGCAGCAAGGCAGCCGGCAACTCTTTCATCGCCTCGATAAATACCAGTAGCAGAGCCGCAAAAATACCGCTGCGCAGCAATGGCAGATGGATTAATGCCAGTACTTTACCCGGTGTCTTGCCCAGGCTGATGGCCGCCATGTCGAGAGAAGGCGACAGCCGTTTGTAACTGCTCTCTATGCTGCCGATGGCGATGGCGGCAAAGCGAATACAAAACGCCAGCACCAGGGCGGCGATACTGCCGGTGAACAAGAGCCCCGGGCCTTGGCGCTCGAACAGGGCATAGAGATCATCGATTCTGAAATCGAGCCAGGTCAGCGGAATAAGCACGGCAATCGCCAGCACAGTGCCCGGCAGAGCGTAGCCGGTACTGACCAGACGGGATGGCAGTATGTCCCACTTTCGCGGACTCAGGCGGCGAATGAACATCAAGAGGATAGCCAAGAGCAAACACAATACACTGCTGATGGCGGCGACCGTTAGGCTGTTGAGACTGTACTGCCAAAAGTCACTGTTCCAGCTCTGCTGCCAGTAATCCAAGGCGTAACTGCCGAGAATGACAAATGGCAAAACAAACGCCAGCAGCAGCAACAGCGAGCAGTAGCCGAGCGCCAACCACTCACGCCAACCTTTGAGCCGGTAAGGCTCTGGCGCCTCCAGCAACAGCTGCTTTTGAAACAATTGCTGTTTGCGCCTCGCCATACGCTCCAGCGCAAACAGAGTAAAGACACCAAGCAACATCAATAGCGAAATTTTAGCCGCGGCCGCCAAGTCACCATAGGCTCGCCAGGTGTCGTAAACAGCCGTGGTCAGGGTGGATACCGCAAAATAATTGACCGTCGCCAAGTCAGCCATGGTTTCCATGGCCACCAGGGCGACACCGGCCGCCAGCGCCGGGCGCGCCATTGGCAGCGACAAACGCCAGAAACTCTGCCATGGCGAGCAGCCCATCACCTTGGCTGCATGCTGCAAACTTAAGGATTGCTCCAGAAACGCAGTGCGCCCCAAGAGGTAAACGTAGGGGAAGAGTACCAGCGACAACATCACTGTGGCGCCGCCCAGAGTTCGAATATCGGGAAACCAGTAGTCGGTTACCGATTGCCAACCAAAACTTGCGCGTAAAAACCGCTGCACAGGCCCGGCATAATCCAGTAAATCGGTATACACATAAGCGACGATATAGGCCGGCATGGCCAGCGGCAACAACAGAGCCCACTGGAACAGGCGCCGGCCCCGAAACTCACAGCGCGCCACCAGCCAGGCAGCCGGCACCGCCAAAAGCAGACTGCCGACACTCACCCCCAACATCAGCCAGAAGGTATTGGCTATGTATGACGGCAACACAGTGGCAAACATCTGCCCAAAGCGGGTTTCACCCGGTTCGAACGCCTGCATGACCAGCGCCAGCAAAGGCGCCACCATAAGGCCACAGACGGTAAACCCCGCCCACGACCAGCCCTTGGAGAAGGTCAGGATCACCGCTATTCCCCTACAACCTTTGCAAAAACGCCTTCAAGCTCAGAGATCAAACTTAACCTCATCGAGCAGTCTCAGCGCCGCCTGATGGTGCTCTGCCAATTTGTAGACAGGCAAGTCATCGGCTTTGAAGTCACCCCAGGATGCCACCAGTTCTGAGACAGGCACATCGACCTTGACCGGATATTCCATATTGACCTCGGCATAACTCTGTTGGGCGGCATCCGAAGACAGATACTCCATCAACTTGAGGGCATCGGCCGAGTTAGGTGCATGCTTGGCCAGCGCCATACCCGAGACATTGATATGGGCACCGCGATTTTCCTGGTTCGGGAAGTTGATCACCGCCGCTTCGGCCCATGGCCGCTGTTTGGGGTCTTGCAGCATCTTGCCATAGTAATAGCTGTTACCGATGGCGATATCACACAAGCCTTCTTTTACCGCCTGCACCTGCGCCCTATCGTTACCCTGAGGCTTACGGGCCAAGTTACTCTTCAGCCCCTGAAGCCAACTCTTGGCATCGGCTTCACCGTGGTGGGCTATCATGGAGGCCACCAGCGCTATGTTGTAGGGATGCTTGCCACTACGCATACAAACCTTGCCCTTGTAGCGGGCATCGGCCAGGTCTTCATAGTTGATCGCCAGCGGCCCGAGGCGCTCCTTGCTGGAATAGAGATTACGCACTCTCATGGTTAGGGCGTACCAGTTTCCTTCTGGATCCCGGTATTGGGCCGGAATATTCTGCTTGAGCGTGTCGCTTTCCACCTGTTTGACCAACTGCTTGTCCACCAATTCCTGCAAACGGGAAAAGTCAGACGTCAGCACCAGATCCGCCGGTGACAAACGTCCTTCACGGGCCAATCTATCGGCGATGCCATCTTTGGCAAACACAAAATTAACCTTCACCCCGGTAGCCTGACTGAAGTCATCCAGAATGGGCTTGACCAAAAACTCCTGACGATAGGAATAAACCGTCACCTCTCCGGCGGCGGCCACCGGCAGCGTCAGGCTGGATGCGGCCAACGCACTGCAAAGTATCAGACGTGTTTTGTAGCTCATATTCTTCGGCACTCCATGTTGGGATGAGTAATTTAATGAGAACTATTTCTAATCCACTTTGTTTTCAGCCTAGTGCAAAAATTCTGGCAAGGGGAATACAAATGAAATAGACAGAATGGCAGCGGCTGGGAGCAAAGCGATTGGAATCGGCCGAATTGTCGCAAACTAAACTAAACTGAACCTTAAAACCCATGCATGGCGAGGGGGAAAACGCCTTGGATATGTTGGAAATCTTGCTGGCTGTGGTGTCTTTGCTGCTGATCTTGTTTCTGTTCCGCCACAGATTAAGGCCAGAAAAGCGACGGCTGGCCAAGCCTGTTACGCCGCAGGAAAAGCAGTATCACTGTGTCTCCATAATGTTGACACCAACTGCCTGCCAGGCGATAAGAGCGCTTGAAGGCAAGCGTTTTTTGTCGAAGGAGGCGCCCAGGCTTCCCTTGCCTGAGTGCGATTGCAGCCAATGCGACTGCAAGTATCAACATCATGAAGATAGAAGGGTTCCCTTCAGCGACCGACGGCTGGATTATGGCATGAGCCATGATCTCTACGGTGCCTTCGGTGAAACCAACCGCAGGGACAACCCCAAAGGTAGGCGTTACTCCGACTTGGCCAAACCGCAAATTACCGAGAAATCATCTAGGACGAGTATCTCGGAAACTCTGCCTGAGTGACGCCGATTCCTGCCAGTGTGCCAAGGCTGGCACTACTTTACGCCAATCGAGATCCGGATGACGAAAATCAAGGTATTCGAGTAGCACCAATAGCAGCACCTGCCTGGCATCGAGTGGACCGCTTGCGATGATTCCCTGACGCTCCACCTCCATCAAGGCTCTGAGCAGGGCCTGCTCGAAACGGCCGCTCCAGAAAGGAGAACGACCCCCCTCCTCTTCACGCATCTGTTCCTGCCTTAGGCCTACGGCGCTATCCAGCGCGCCTTTAAGCAGTGAGAACTGGCACTCATAAGCCCAGTTTCTGGATGACCCAAAGAAACGATCCTGGCCGAATCTGTCGTCCAGAAAGCGGGCTATGACTTCGCTGTCGAACAGTGCGGCGCCATCTTCCAAAAGCAGACAGGGAATTTTCCCCAAGGGGTTAACTGACAGTAACTCGTCATTGTTATCGAAGGGATTGACCAGCTTTTCATCCAGCGCCAAACCCAGCTCGCGGGCAATGATCCTGACCACGCGGGCATAAGGCGAAGCTGTAGAGTAATAGAGCTGCATCCAGACTCTCCTGTTACCAGTATTTTTCGACTGTTATCTGTCCGGGGGCCCGGCGCAGGTTTTTGGCCAAGCCTTTATCGATAAGTGCCGCCGTAGCCCCCTGGATCATTCCGGGATTACCACAAAGCATCAATTGCGAGTCCTTTGCACTTATGCTCAGCCCGGCCTTGGCCTCTATCTCACCGCTTTGCAACCCATCCGGGATGCGACAACGCAGCGCACCGTCAAAGTCTTCACGAGTGACACTGGGCACAAACACAAATTGCTCGTGATAGGTCTGTTGATAGCCGCGGATCTTATCGAGATAGGCGAGATCCTGCACTTCTCTTACCCCGTAAACCAGAACCACTTTATCAAACCGTTGCCAAGGCTCCTGAGTATCCAGCATGGAAAGAAACGGCCCCACAGCAGTACCTGTTGCCAAAAACCACAGGTGGCGCCCCTGTAATTCCCCTTTAGGGATCTCATCCAGGGTCATAAAGCCGGTGGCTTTGTCTGTCACACTAATACTGTCACCCGGCTGCAAAGATTGCAGGTCTGGCGACAACTGGCCTTGATCTACCGCCACCGCCAGTATTTCAAGATAGTCAGTCCCGGGGGCATTCACCAGAGAATAGGCCCGGGCGATACGTTTATCATCCCGCACCTGACTGAGCTTGATAAACTGGCCGGCAATAAACGGCGCTATCTCGGCGGCTATCCTCAGGCTGAATAACTTGCTGTTCCAATCGATACGCTCAATGACCCGGCCTTCAGTCCACATAGCTTCTCCTTAGGTAACACAAGACGATTATTGCAGCATAACTCCATATTCAGCCAACAAAAACCCCTCATAGTGAGGGGTGTTATCTGCAGGTAAGGTTTCGCGTGAGCTCAATTATTCCTGCTCTGTGCTAAAGCTGTCTCTGAATGCCTGCAACCCTTGCTGTACCAGGGAGTAAGTTTCATCTACCCCGGCCTTGATATCGCCTTCCAGCACCTTGAGCCCGGAGAGAATATCCGTCGCCTCTTTAAAGCCCTGATCTATAGCGCCGCCTATAACGTCCATAAAACCGGACAGCTGACTGTCAAAGTCCATGCTGGAATTTTGCTGCTGGTAGACACTGAAGAACTGAGTGGCAAAACTGACAATTCTGTCGGCCGTGGCCTCGGGAGAAGTATCTATCTGCTGATCCTGCACCTGCTGCAGGGCATTTTCCCCCATGTAAGGTGCCAGTTCTTCATTGATGGCCTCAATCGCGGCGCGATATAAGAGACTCATGGGTTCGTTGCCGCTATTGAGGCTTACCTCCTCCTGCGCCGCCAGAATAGCGTTATTCATCAACTGCTGGCTGACATGGCGGGCGCTCTTGCTGCTGGCGACTTCAGATACCGCCTTGCCATGATTCCCGTCCAGTTGTTGGGTCTTGTCCTTGGCCACCTCAGATACCTGAGCGCCATGATTGCGGATTTCCATCTTGGTTTCCTCGTATGAAAAGCGTATCTCAGGTTAATTATCGACCAGTTCAGTAATTAGTTTAGCGATTGTTTACCCAGACCGATAGTCTGAGCTATGATCCCGCATGCTATTTAAGTATTTGATAGGAAATAAAAATGGTAAGAATTTTCCTACTGCTTTGTCTTTCTGTGTTTTTTAGCTTGCCATCCCTTGCCGCTGACACCAATCAAACCATATTTCTGGTTAGGCACGCGGAAAAAGCCCAGGGAACCGATCCCGGGCTGACAGCCGCCGGTAAAGCGCGAGCCGAGGCTCTAGCCGAGGCATTACGGGACACCCAACTGCAAAGGCTAATGTCGAGTGAGTTTCGCCGTACTCAGGAAACCCTGGCGCCGATTGCAACAGCCAAACAACTCAGGATAGAAGTGTTTCCAGCCAAAGCCGGCTTGGAGGCTCACATCAATGCCATAGCTGATGCGGTTAAAGCCAGCCAAGGCAATGTGCTGATCGCCGGCCACAGCAATACAGTTCCGGCCATCATTAAGGCTCTGGGTGGCCCCCTGGTTAGCCTGAATGAGCAGCAATACGACCAACTGTTTATTCTCACCTTGGGAGAACAGGGGCCCACAGGCCTGGTAACCACCCACTTTGGCAGTCAATAAGGATAGAAGATGCGCGAGCAAAACTGGTTTATGTGGGGGCTGGAACTGTTTTCCGGCCTGTTTCTGATAGTCGTCGGCTTAGGGCTTTTGGTGATCACTTACATGTATATCGCCGATGTGATGCAAACCAAGCAGGCGGTGCGGCATAACTACCCTGTTGTAGGCCGATTCAGATATTTCTTCGAGAAAATGGGCGAATTCTTCCGCCAGTACTTTTTTGCCCTCGATCGGGAAGAACTTCCCTTTAATCGCGCCGAGCGTAGTTGGGTATATCGGGCGGCGAAAAATGTTGATCGCACCATAGCCTTCGGCTCCACCAGGCCACTGGAAGCCAACGGCAGTATCATGTTTATGAATACGGCCTTCCCAACGCTGGATCAAGACGTTGTGCCACCAGCGCCTGTGGTTATTGGCCCGGACTGTGAACATCCCTTTGCCACCAGCGCCATTTGCCATATTTCCGCCATGAGCTTTGGCGCCCTCTCCCGCCCGGCTGTTACCGCCCTTTCCCATGGTGCGGCTCAGGCAGGATGCTGGCTCAACACAGGGGAAGGCGGCCTCAGCGCCCACCATCTCAAGGGAAATTGCGATCTGGTGTTTCAGATAGGTACCGCCAAATACGGTGTTCGCAATGCCGAAGGCCACCTGGATGATGACAAGCTCAGGGAAGTGGCCGCTCACTCTCAGGTGAAGATGTTCGAAATCAAACTCAGTCAGGGAGCCAAGCCGGGCAAAGGCGGAATTCTTCCCGGGGTGAAAGTAACCGAAGAGATAGCCACCATTCGCGGCATCCCTGTCGGACAGGACTCCATCAGTCCCAATGGTCATATTGAATTTCACCATGTCGGCGACATTCTCGACATGATAGCCAGAGTCAGGCAAGTGACAGGCAAACCCACAGGGATCAAGGCAGTCTTGGGTGATATCCACTGGTTGGAAGATTTTCTGGAAGAGATTAACCAACGCGGCCATGAATCGGCTCCCGACTTCTTCACCCTCGACAGCGCCGATGGCGGCACAGGCGCGGCGCCGCAAACTCTGATGGATTACGTTGGCCTGCCGCTGAAAGAGAGTCTGCCATTGCTGGTGGATCATCTTCGCCGCCATGGATTGAAGCAGAGGATTAAAGTGATTGCCTCGGGCAAGCTGATCACCCCTTCCAGAGTCGCCTGGGCACTGGCTCTTGGCGCAGACTTCATCGCCTCTGCCAGAGGTAACATGTTTGCGCTGGGATGTATTCAGGCATTGCAGTGCAACAAGGATACCTGTCCTACCGGGATAACCACCCACAACAAGAAGCTGCAACAGGGTTTGGATCCCAGAGACAAATCCACCCGAGTCGCCAACTACAACAAGGCATTACACCATGACCTGGGGATGCTGGCCCATTCCTGTGGAGTCAGTGACCCAAGACAGCTCAAGCCACATCATGTCAGAGTCGTCACTCAAAATGGTCTGTCTGTGTCCTTGGATAAATATTACGCTCACTTCGATCAATAAAGATAATTTAGCTGTCACTAAAGTATAATAGTGGGTAGATTGTGCGTTATGTCACAAAAGTGGTAAGATCTTACTCCTAGTCAAGACTTGCCACTTCCAGAGGATTTTGAAGTGAAAATGACATTTGTCAGTCAGGTCCCCAAGCCGGAAACGAGCAAAACTGCATCGCTCAGCTGCAAGAATTGCAGCCGTTTGATTGAGATTGAGGGAGAGATGCTCTGTTATCGCGGCGGTAAAATAACTGAACTGACGCCGGTAAACGAAGCGAAAAATGGTTTCAACCTACTGTGCGACGGCTGGCAAGCCAACCGCAACCAAACCAAGAAATAGGATCCACTCAGGCTCAGCTGCGCAAAACCCCTTGCGACTGAGCCTGCTTTCTTGACTCACTGATAATCCCTTCCAACGCCGCATTAAAGGTTTCCGCAGATACCATAGACAGAGTCAGGCCACGGGTGGAAACTCTCAGTCCGGCACGTAACTCGGTATGCAGTTGATTGAGGGCAACTTCGTCCATACCCCGCTTTTTCAGATTATCTGCCAAACTGTTCCAGTCTGTACGGACTTTGTCCTGCATTCCTTCGATATTGACCTGCAATACAATGTTTTCCATCTGTGCTGCCCCCAGGCTGACGCTACTTCGGAGTATCAAGTATGCGGCAGCCAGCCTGAATCAATGCTGAACTTGCACCGACTCATCTGCCTGTTTTGTGTGCTGGATCCGCCACAAACGAGCATAATATCCATCGGCGGCCAACAGGTGGTCGTGGGTGCCGGACTCAACCAACCGACCTTGATGCAACACTAAGATTTTATCGGCATCCACCACAGTCGACAGCCTGTGGGCAATCACCAGACTGGTATGGCCCTTGGCAACTTCATCGAGCGCCTTGAGAATAGCCCTCTCGGAGCGGCTGTCCAGTGACGAGGTGGCTTCATCGAAGATCAGTATCGGCGAGCGCTTCAATATCGCCCTGGCAATAGCCACTCGCTGCTTTTCACCGCCGGAGAGTTTCATGCCTCTCTCTCCCACCTTGGTCTGAGCCTGCTGTGGTAATGTCTCAACAAACTGCTTCAGATGGGCCAACTCTATCGCCTGCCAAATCTCGGCGTCAGAAGCATCGGGGCGGCCATAGCGAATGTTTTCAAACAGAGTATCGTTAAACAGCACTGTATCCTGAGGAACTATGGCGATGGCCCGGCGCAGTGCATCTTGGGTCATGTCGCGAATATCTATACCATCGACCCGAATTGCCCCTTGGCTGACATCGTAAAAACGGAACAGCAAGCGTACCAACGTCGATTTACCGGCGCCGCTTTCACCCACTACAGCCACCTTCTGCCCGGGTTCTATCTCAAAACTCACGCCCTTGAGTATCTCCCTGTCACCATAGCCAAAGCCAACCGACTCAAAACTGACTCGGCCCTCTGTCGGCACGATATCCTTGGCCGCTGGGTTGTCTTTTACCAGCGGAGTCTTATCCAGCAGCGAGAACATCCTTTCAATATTGGCCAAGGCTCCACGAATCTCACGATACACAAAACCCAGGAAGTTGAGCGGCATAAAGAGTTGCATCATAAAGGCGTTGATCAACACAAAATCACCCACTGTCATCTGTCCCCGGGTCACTTCAAAAGCCGCGAGCCCCAGCATCAAGGTCATGGCAACAGCAATAATGGTGGCCTGACCGGCATTGAGAGCAAACAGCGACAAGCGATTCTTGCGTTTGGCCACCTCCCAATCCGCCAAAGCCTTGTCATACTCATTCGCCTCATAGGCTTCATTATTGAAGTACTTGACGGTTTCATAGTTAAGCAAACTGTCGATAGCACGGGTATTGGATACAGAGTCGGCCTTTGCCGCCTCACGTACATAGGCGGTGCGCCACTCGGTGGCTATCACAGAGAACATGCCATAGGCCAACACGGAGCAGAAGGTAATCAGCGCAAACCAGATGCCGTAATTCCACAGCAAAATGGCCACTACCATCAGGATTTCCAGCAAGGTAGGCACTATGTTGAACACCATAAACTTTGACTTGAGTGAAACATTCGACGTCAAACAATGTTATCCTGTGTCCAGTCACTTCTAGAAGGATAGGACACGCGACGATGACCAGCCCTACCAATCCCAACCCCACCAAACCAAACAAAGTATTCAGTTACGTCAGGTTTTCATCAGCCAGCCAAGAACTTGGATCCAGTCTAGCCCGTCAATATGAACTAACCCGCCAATGGGCTTCCCAAAATGGCTATGAAGTTGACGACAACCTTAAATTCGAGGATCTAGGCGTCTCTGGCTTCAAGCAAGATGCCCGGCGGGAAGGTCTGGAACGATTACTGGCAGCAATTGACGCTGGCTATATTCGCTCGGGCGACGTCGTCGCAATTGAACGACTTGATAGATTGAGTCGTGCCGGACTTGCTCGATCACAGCAATTGTTAAACTCAATCCTTTCTAGGGGCGTTAATGTGGTGGCAGTGGAGGAAAACCTATTTCTGACTAAGGATTCCCCGAATGTCTTCAATGATGTGTTGAGGGTCTTACTCGCGGCAGAGTTGGCAAATAGACAGAGCGTCGAAAAGTCTCGACGTGTACGCGACGCCAAACGTCGTCAAAGGGCAGCGGCGGCAGAAGGTAAGGTTATTCGCAAACGACTGCCAATCTGGTTGACCATGAACGAAGACGGAACCGGCTACACCTTTGAACCGGAACACGTTGAAACGGTAAAGCAGATAATATCCCTTCGACGTGCCGGTCGGGGCTGGTCGGGCATTGCTGCTGATCTCAATGCTGATGGTCGCCGGGTTCGCTGGGGTCGCAATGGCTGGAGCGATACCAGTGTTCGGGCGGTGATCCAAAATCCCGCATTATATGGTGCCTACCAATCAGGCGAAATGCGACCGGTGGACGGCGACGAATCAGCGGAGAATGGGCGGCTTGAATGGGTGCCCGGTGAACTGGTTCTTGACTTCTATCCCGCCCTGATAAGTTATGCCGAGTGGCGCGACCTCCAACCCGGCAAACAGGGCAAAGCTGTGGGACAGGCTGGTGGCAATTCCCGAACTAATGCACTGGCTGGGGTCGCCCGTTGTGCCGAGTGCGGTGGAACACTGACCCGCAAATGCCGTCAAAGGAAAAACAAAGAAGGGAATCTTGTTCATTATGCTTTCTGGACGTGTCGCCAAGGTGAACAGGGCAGATGCTCGGTTGGCGCGAGTGGGTTCAAGGACTTGGGGGCGGAAGTTGTAGCAGCTTGTAATCATCTGGAGTGGGTTCGACCTTCTGACTTAGGCGACGTCAACCGCGCCCGAGATAAACTTGAACAAGAGCTGGATCGAGTTGCGGGAGTGCTTGAACGGCTTCAGAAACAGTTGGTTGAGGGTGACGCTGACGACGTTGATATTGTCTTGCCGTTAATCAAGAAAGCCAAACAGGACAAGAGCGCACTGGAAAATGAACTGGACTTGTTGAACCGGTCGACGTCAACCGAGACAGCCAAGGCAGACATTGAACGACTGGGCACCATTTCTGGTGACGTTGTGGCATTCAATAACCTTCTACGGAAAGTGGTTGATCGAATCGTTGTTCGACGTCGCGGGAAACTGAGTTATTCCTTTACGGTGGAACAGGCAAACGGGCACCGGTTCCGGGTTGACGTGATTAGGACTAAACAGGGTCAGGATCCGGTCAGATTTTATAATCGTGGCGTGGAAGGATTGCCGGAAGGCGACGTCGAAGACTTGTATCCGTGGGAAACCGACGTCGATCAAGACTGATTTATTATATCCGGGTATAAAAAAGGGATCCTCAGAGTGCGGGATCCCTTTCTTTTTGTGCGGTGAGAACAGGTTGACGTCGCGCCCGGTCGAGCCTCAAGCAGACATTCCCAACGCCCGTTGAACGGTGGACAGCGAACAACCACATTCATTCGCAATCTTGCGCAGTGAAACACCTTCAGCCCTCAGTGCCCGAATCCGTTCATGTTTGGCGACGTCAGGTGCCCGTCCTTTGTACTTCCCGGCTGCTTTTGCCTTGGCTACGCCAGCCGCAACGCGCTCAGCACGGATTCCGTGCTCAAATTCTGCGAAAACCGCTAACATAGATAAGAACGCCCGACCGGTTGAAGTGGACGTGTCTATGTTCTGATTAAGAATCTCCAACGTCGCGCCCTTGGACTTCAAGGCGTCCACAATATCCAATAAATCCTTGGTGGAACGCGCCAGACGATCAAGACGGTGGATCACCAACTTATCCCCTACTGAAATCATATCGAGCAACAGCTCCAGAACAGGTCTAGTCGCCTCGCCTCTTTTTGTCCCGGTCGCCTTTTCTGCCCTGATCACCGCATCAGGATAACGATTCTTAATTGCATCTACCTGCAAATCATAATCCTGAGCGCCCGTACTAACCCGAGCGTATCCAAATATAGCCATTGCCGTACCCCTTCTGTGTTTTGTACCGATTTAATCTCTAGAGGTCTACGAGTATAGCGTACCCAAAATACAGAAAACAAGTTTAACGGGTACAAACCCGGTTGTACCTGTTCAGCATTACCCAAAAGAGTATGGATATTTCGTGTTTTGTGCAGGATTACGACTTCTGTTAACAACTCTGGAACGGAGACGGCTAAATAACAGCAGAAGACAAGGACACCGACACACAGAGACGCCCCAATGAATCACACCACTGACCCAACACTTGAAACACTGATAGTTGAGACGGCTACCGCGCTAGGGATGGATAACCCGTCCGAGCAAATGCTATTAGAGTTCACCACGATCAACACCGGCACCAGCTCAAACAACGTGATCCCCTTCCAGCAGTCGAGCCACAACAGCCGCAAAGCTGACGGGCTAACCCGTATATCCGGCGTCTTTATCCATAACGACCCGGCAAGGTTTGAACCCGGTGCCCTTGCGGATGCCGTCGAGGCTTTCCAGAACCAGATTCGCAGTAAACAAGCCTTGGGCACTTTACGTGGTTCTGAGTTTAAAGCGTCGCCGGTCGTCGATCCGGCTACGGCGGCAATCGTTATTGAAAAGCTGGAACTGAATAAAGAAGGTCATGCAATAGGGGTCGCGGCAGTCTGTTCTAAAAAGCTTGAGGCTCTTTTGAACGTGGGATGGATCCCGGCTGTAATGGTTAGGGGTCTGGGCAGGACTAACGAAAAGCGACAGACGCGTAAAGGATTCCGTCTAACCGCGCTCGACATAGGCTGGACGGGGATCGGGTCAGCGGTGAAAGCGACGATAGGCTCCGGGTTTTCAATCAATGAACAGGTTGACGAGACTCTAACCGAGCAGCAAGAACCACCAGCAGCAGCGGAACCAGTGACACCGGCAACACCTTCAAACACTAAGCCAAGGTCGATCAGCGTCGAGCTACTAGGCGAAGCAATTCAGGAACGAATCGATCGCCGACGTCGCATCGCTCAATGGATAGAGTCAGTCAAATCAGGCACCGACTTCTAACCAAATACATATAAAATCAAGGGAAACACAACACCACCATGAAAACAGAATCACAACTTAATCAGATGCGACTGAATCCAAACGGCGTAGCCGTCGATTTGCCAACCCGTTTGAGCGTCGATAGCGACGTGCCAAAGATTATCCCCCTTCATACCCGTGATGGTGCACGTCGTCTGTGTGACATTGTACGACATGCAACAGAGGGTCAACGAGCGACGGCTTATATTGTCGTCATACCAGAACCGGCAGAGAAACCAGCAGCAAAAAAGCCCGAAATTCGCGACCGCATAATTGCCATTGAACGTCTGGCATATATGGGATGGACGTCTGAACGAATCGGCGCGGTGTTTGGGTTATCAAAACCAGCAATCACTAAAATCATGCGCGAATATGGACGACCCCTGTCTGAGATCAAACCGGAAGGAATTATCGTCGACCCGCCAAAGGACGGCGGCGACCAGTTGATTTTGGGCTAATACCCGATAGATATACACAAAGCGACCTCAGAGCGATCCGGGGTCGCTTTTTTATTGCCTAAAAATGCGGCAGGGGTAACGCCGTTACCCCGCTTCGCTTTTTTGTGTCGGGGTTTGTTAACCGGGGCAGATCTCCGGGTTAGGATCAGATTGTCCGTCGACACGACCGACGCCCGGATCAAACCTTTCGATAAAATAGAGCTATTTGCAGCTAACCTTTCGATATTTTAGAGCAATAAAATCGTTAGCTGTAGTCTCTTTATAAACTCCGAATACCTAAATAACTGTATGGAACACAAGAAAACCATGCAGGAATTATGAACAAACAGAAACCCACATTGCTAAAAACGGCACAAGGATAAACGAACATGAACAAGCATCAATCATCTAGCTCAAACTGGCAGAACGATAAGCGAACCAATGATGAAGGCGACTTTGCCCGGCTCAGAATGTGGATCGAAATGGATCTACACGACGAAATCAAACGGCTCGCTAATAAAAACGGTCGAGCATTCTCTATTGAAGTAAAGCATTTGCTCAGAGTAGCCCTAAGGAACCATGAACAATCAAGAAAATAATCCTCACCAACTAAGCCTGACAATTCAGTCAGCAATTCAAGGAAAAGCCCCGAAATATTGCGGGCTTATACTCGAAAACCCTCATAGAAATACCTTCCAAATCAACGGCAATTCCTTTGCGAATGTCGTCGAACAGGTGATCCCTGAATTTATCGTCGCTGCTGGTACGCCCAAAGCACAAACACCGGTATTCCTTCCGTATAGCCTCAAGGCGGTCGATAAGTTACTGGCGGCACCAAAGCCAACAGTACCGGGCGTGAAGGAGTTTAAGCGCAGTCGCGCCCATGACAAATATCATTTTGTTGTGCTGGACTTTGATGGCACGGGCGATCTCGACAAGGAAATCACCCCGGCAGCGTTTCACCAGTTATTGAAGGCAAAAGGCTGGAGCCATTGGCTCTATACAACCACCAGCCATGATCCGGTGCAAGGGATTAATCGGTTCCGGGTTTTGCTGCCCATGAAGGAAGGTCTGAATTTCACGTCCATTCGCGACAGGAAAAAGACCCTGAAACGGTACTTTGATCAAATGGTCAAACAGGCTGGATATGTGTCCACCCTCGACCGGTCGAGTTTTTCAGAGAATCAGGGGTTCCACCTACCGCAACAGGGATCCCAAAATCTACTGTTCGAGGGTTCACCGCTTGATTTAATGCGCTTTGGAAAGGATCCGGTCACTCCAAATGCACCAATCACTGATTGGAATGAACAAGCGGAGGCATTCTTTGCCGGGCAACGAGTACAGACAGCTCTAAAATGGAAACTGGACGCCGGTCGCCGGGATGAACAACTGTTCAACTTGGCGCTGGAATTGACCCGCTTACATGGTCGCCCCAGTGAGGTTAAAGCCAGTCTTGAAAGCGTAATCCGCTCCAGAATATCCGACGACCACAAACAGGCGGAACATCTGGGCAAGGTTGAGGGCAAAGTACAATATGCCCGTACCTATATCACCAAGAAATCAGGATTCGCCCCTATTCCTTCAGCATTTGTCCGGGCTGACTTTGTACCATTGGAACAGGCACAACAGGCGATCGTCGATCACTTGACCGACAACGACGATTCAATGCTATTGAACGTGACACCGGGAGCCGGTAAGACCCGAAATGCTATTGAATGGGCATCAAACGAGGCAACCCAAAAAGGGAAGGTGATTGGTTATGCGGTCAAGTCGTGTTCTGACGCTGACGAGGCAGCCGAAAAGTTTAAAGCAAACGGAGTTATTGACGTTCGCGTGATTCAACCCCGTATGCCGTCGAATTGCCCCAACTTCGCGACCTATGAGGCAAAGCGCAAGGGAGACGATGCCGATCGTCGAGGTGCGGGAACGATGGATCAAGAAAGGGGAGCGACGATCTACTGTAAAAGTCATTGTGCCGTTTCCCAAGCCGGTCGCTGTGAATACAGTAATCAGACTGCCAATCTGGAAAATGGATCTGTTGTGTTGATCTATAAACACGCCCACCTTTTTGACGGCAAGAACGGGGTCAAGGATCAAGGCTTTGCCCGGTTGGATACGCTACTGATTGACGAGGAAATTCTTTCAACCTATTCGAACGATTTGAAGGATTCAATGTCGCTTGAAATGCTGGTTGATCAAGTGCCTCAAGGGTCAACACTCTGGCGCGAACTGTTCGATAGTGAGATACAGACCCCGGCGGCACTGAATCACCTTCTGAACAAGTCAAAGCATAGGGCGACGTCGAAATTGATAAAGGATCAATTGAAACGGTCAGGTTTTGACATGCTGCGTCACCTTGCAGACTGTATCGAACAAGGCAAAGGCTCGAATGGGCTATTTGTCTATGGTGATCGCCTTCATTATGTCCGGAAACCGAGCTTTGCACCGGGCTTAAACCAGTCGGCGCGGGTTATCTTTCTGGACGGCACGGGCGACGTCGAAATTCTTAGAGCAATCACCGGTCGCAATAACCTTGTTGAAAAACGGGTTGACGTCGATGTCCCTGAAAGTGTTGAGATCATACAGGCGCTCAAAGATGGCTACAGCTTTTCAAAAAGTTGGTATGCCGGGCGCCCCGGAATGGCAGAAGTGGTTAGTCGCTGGTGTAGCGATAATGACATCTTTGAAATGACCAACAAGGATAACGCTGATGGTGAATCGGTCTACCTGTATAACCAGCGCGGGAAAAACGATCTGGAACAGGTTAAGGCATTAGCTGTCACCCTGACCCCAAATATCCCTGAGATTGAGCTGGAGACGATCGCCCGGTCAATATGGCGTGATTCACCAGAAGCTATTTCAATGGAACGCGAAACTGTTTTAGAAATTGGTCGAGGTCGCGGTTTGGCGGTCAATGTCTTCTCAAAGAAACAGGTTTTCGTCGACCAGCGTGTAAGGCGTCTACGGGATCAAATGACCAAGGCGGAGATACTACAATCGGCGCATCGCTCAAGGGCTATTAGAAGGGATTCGGGGTCGCCACTGCAATTGTATATCTTCTCGAATGAGATCTTGCCTTTGACCGTCACAAAGGTTGTCGGGATTGACGATCTGGGGCTGGTGATTCCTTCAGGGAAAACGAAGCTGGTGGATCGTGTGGTTAGTAAAGCTGACCTTGCAAGATTACAGGCAGTTGATGCAGTTGATGCAGTTGACGCTGACGAGCCTGAACAGGTTGCCGAGGTTAAGCCGGTTGAAAAGGTTAGTGGTAGCAACTATCACGACCAGAAATCTACCGAAGCAATCAATCGCTTTGTCGAGGCTATCCGGGCGGCTCTTGAACAGTCGGCGGATGGATTCTTGAAATGGAAACGGTCGATTATATCGAATGCAACCAGTGGGGAAGTAACCGAACGAACGTGGAAATGTCATTCTGACAAGGTTGACGAACTGGTTAAATCTGGTCTAGAAATCGTCGAGCAACGGATCAAAGTTGGCGACCGATATAAGATGGTTAAGGTCGTTAGACTGATTGACGTCGCGGCATAGTGGTTAAAAGGCTCTGGGCTTCGGCTTGGAGCTTTTTTGTATCTACTTGAACAGGTTCAGGCGCTTGCCCGTTGATGTTAGCTTGATATGGATCGTTCATTTTGGGACATAACTGCCTATAGTAAGCCCACGAACATTAACAAGCAGTTTATATAGATCTAGATCATTTTTGCCCTTATTAAAGGCATTAGGTTATGTCCCAAAATGAACGTAAACTTGCTTTTGCTGTTCTTCCGAATACGGTTAGACAGTATTGGGCAAATTATAGCGACCCCAACCAGCTCTAACCCCTTCAAACACCCCAGAACACCCATCCCGTAAATAACCCGCACCCTGACCAAATCAAGACCAAAGAGATCCAGAACATGACCACCACTTCAATAACCCCTTTCACGTCGCCAACTTCTTTCCTAACCGATGAAGAAGTCCGCCTTCTGAAGCAATACGCGCACCGTGACAGCCTCAAACAGCGCCCAAGCCACGATCTACCCGTTCGCCTTGGCATTAGTGGCACTGACACCTTCGAGTCATTACAGGTGGATATAGCGGCTCTGATCACCTATTACACAGCAAGACGTTTGCCATTTTCCATCGAACAGGATCTAGTAAACTACTCAATCACAATTGCCCGTCGTGTAGTTCTACCCGGCATCATTGCGGTTTGGTTGGATATTTTAAAGGCTGAGGTCTGTGCCACCACCGGCGCAGAGTATGAAGCACTTTGCAGCCAAGCCAGGCGACGATTTAATCAAGTCACCACGGCAAACACCTTCAGCGACTATGCCCGTTCCAGATACCAGCTCAAGGGCGACGACAACCTTGCCAGCTTTGATGACTGGTTCACACGTTTTGAAGACTTTGACAATTTCAACCCGGATGAAGGCGGCAAACAACCACAGTATCCCAAGCCCTTGCACACCTTCCGCCACCGGAAACGGATCCGAATCGAGCAACAAAAAGCCGCCCGAGCGAACCAGAAACCCGGTCGTAAAGGTCGCAAGCCCGATCCGAGTGCCTATTGGGGCTGGATGGAACCCTATGAAACATATCAAGAATTTGCCCGCGCCGATCGCCCCAGATTTGTCATGGTCGTTAACAACGGACTGGACATCTTGGAACAGAAATTTGGCATTAAATTCACCCGCGAGTTTATCCTTGAGCGTGCCAAATATTGCCGTAACAAGCGCGAGTTCAGCCTTAACAACACCGGTCTGATGGTCATTGCCAAGAAACTGGGCTTACAAAATGAACTTATTCAGATGCTGGAGTGCGTACCGGGGCGGAGATTCCTTCTAGACAAGGAACAAGTCACAGAGCCAGATCCGGAACTGGATAATCTGCTCAGCCAAGTATCAACCGCTCCCCTACCACCAGCAGAGGCAGCGACGTCAACCACGGCGACTCCGGTGAAACCAGTTCAACCAAAGCAACAAGGTCGACGTCGAATTAACTGCCATACCGTCGAATCTATCACGGTGGCAATAAAGCAATATTCAAGCCGGAAAGAATTACGTCGACGTGACCGATCACTTTATGAATCAGCCAGAAGGATGCACCAGAAAGGATTGATTGATATGGATGAATTGCTTCAGAAGGGATAGAAAAGACTAAGGAAATAGGGCTGTGAGGGCGCAGACGCGCCCAGACGGGTTTAACTGGTAAAAGGTGAGCGACGATAGCCTGATTAGACTAGGGTCGCTCTAAATGGATTACAGAGCGTTTAAGGGGCTTTTACAACGTCAACCCCGGCAAGATAACCCCATTCGGTAGCCTGTGCCTCAACTTCTAGCCATTGTGAATCGAGTAATATTAGGAAACGTTCAACCGTGGCAAAGTCACAAACATATCCAGCCGCTTGATATTGTTCCAGAACACCGACAAGCAGGTCACATTCAGCCCCACCCGCCGCACGTTCAACGGCTGTAACCACTTCCGCAAAGGTTGGAACAACCCGCCGGATCACCGGACGACCTGCAACAGTCTGACTAATGACAGTCTGGATCCCGCCTGTGCCGCTGCCAGTTTGCAATTCCTGTTGTTCAATCCATTGGTCGAATGTTAGACGCCTTTGGACGTCGGTCATAGTGTCTGAATCGGCATCATACGCCCGGAACTCATGCACACGGCGAACAGTCAGCCCCAGCAGTTCGGCTTCCAGTGAACGATTGACGCCTTGGGGCAAAATCCATTTTAGGTAAAGGGCTGCAAGTCTCTGGCGGTTGTTGCGCAACTTGAGCGCCAGACGCCGGATTGTGTTGTTCTGTGAAGAAGTGGTCATTGGTGATTGGTTCCCTGTGTGTGGTTCTGTGTATGACCTTATTTACCGGGAATCAGGCACAAAAAAGGGGCTTAGACCGCATCCATGATCTAAACCCCAACGTTGCCAGCCCGTCCCAGCGTTCACAAGGGAATAAACGCCACACCGAACAACCGACTGGCGAACCCCTTGCCAAGTCTTTAGTCGGCAGTAGCGTATCTCCAATCTGTTCTAGAACGATTGACCTGATTGACGTCGCCCCCGGCAAACAGTACGCCGTCGCCCAGAAAGTGATTTACACAATCTTCGCCGTCTTTGAACGGGCAATGTCTACCAGCTTCTGCAATTTCAATTAGAACCAGGATCAGCTTCCCACCAGCCGGGGCAGCACCAGTGCCAACCCAAGTTACAACCTCAGTTTCGACCGCAGACCATGCCGGAAGGGACACGCCACCAGCCGAATAAGCCCGGATTGCTGCGTCTGCCAGCCCGTCGCGTTCTACACAAGCCAATGCTGTTTCTGCCCGGCTCGCGTGTTGAATAGCGTCGATCATAACCAAGGCGTTAGAAGGTAATGAATCCATGCACAAGCTGGTATTAATTCGGGCTATATGGCGGATATAAAACGCTGCCAGTGCTGGACGATAACCCACCACTGTTGACCCCTTCCCAGTATTGACGATAGCCATACACAGACCCAGACATAGCCTATCCAGTCTTTCAATCTCGGTGTTCATTTGCGCCCCTTTTCGTCGAGTTCCTTTACTGCCCGTTCGACGTCGCGCCACAGTGGGAACAGACAGCAAGTCATTGCTTCAATGTCGTCTAGTTCAACGTCGAGCTGTGCAGCCTCAAACCGCCTAATCGCGTTTGGTACGATCTCACCTACCCATTCACCCGGCTCGCTGATAGCCCACTGCCCTAACTCCAGCTCAAAGGCATCAAATGAAGCTGGTTCGTAGTCAAATGAGCACACTCGACACCAGACTGTGATCGCGCTAGATAGTGATTGCCGCTTGTCCTTGTTTCTTGGATCAAGCGCGACGTCAACCAAGCAGTGGATCAGTTCAGAAGTAGCTTTGTTGCCTTCACTGACCGCTCTGGGGGATATGTATAAGACATGGCGAATATAGAAAGCGACCATCAGCCGACAATCCCCCCGGATCACCTGTAATTGCTGGCAAAGTGGCTGAAGGCGAACCCTTTCCGCGATGTCATCAGTGTGTCTCATTTTGTATAAAGTCCTTATTGGTTCAAAGGTTGTTCATTTTTACGACGAAGACGACGAGCAGCATCGGTGATCCGGGATATGACAAACATATGCCCCGGAAACATAGGCGCCGGGAATCCATTACCGTCAACGTGCTCCAGCAGTGCCTCAGCCCTACGATAGAACCAATCACCTTCTACCCCACCGCCGGGCACACTCCAGCCATGCCAAGCCAGCCAGAAGTCGATTAGCGGCACTGCCGGGACGGCAACCGGGCGAGCCTCGGGCTTTGTGCTCCAGCGCCAACGTGAAAGGGTTGATTCAATCTCAGAACAGATTGCCGTCGCCTGAGTGATTATGTCGTCTGTGGGTTGTTCACCCCGCTTGTAGAGCTTGCCTAGTGCCCTGCCGCCTTCTGCCAGTGCCAGTACCAGCGACTGATCTATCTCTGAGGCGGATTCAATGTCACCGGTACGGATAGACAACCCAAGCGACCAACGGAACCAGAAACACGGTACAAGCGATTTATGAAGCGACCGGGCACCGTCTCGGGCTACTTGTTCAGGAGTCAGGCTGGTCATTTGCGCAAGTCCTCCACACAAAGCCCGTGAGCACCCAATTGCAGAAGGATATTTTCGATTGCCGCCTGTTTCGCCTCAGACGTCGCCAACTCGACGTTAGCCGCCGCAGTGAGCGACCTCAAAAAGTCCACATATTCGCCGTTGTTGGTGAAAGCCGACCGGAGATCCCGGATAGCCTGACGTCCACCCCGTAAATGCTGGATCGTCGCCTCAATTCTTTCTGTTTTCGTAGTCATTTGTTTTCCCGTCAAATAAATCAAACAGCAATAATTCTTGTCAGTTTCAAGCATACCATCGGCTTGGCTAATAATTAACAAGCCAAAGATAAAAAATTGATCATTTTTAATAACTTACACCTTCTTTATAGCCAATTGGTTGCGTTGCGCAACTGATCAATATATTGAACAATTAAAAGCAATCACTGCCACCCTGCCCGGCTCCAGCATTGGTCAAAAAACCAGCAATCAATCACGATATTTGCAATTATTTTTAAAATCCCGATTCGGTGAACACTAAATAATTACATAGAGAGAAAAGAACACGACGCGACGAGCGAGAGAACCAGATTATGACAACACCAACCACAGACCACCAAAAAGACCTTAGCCGATTCCAGATGCGTGATTTGGTGATTCGCCAGCTTGCATTAGAAGGTGTCCCGCATATTCGCCTTGCGGCTATGTTCGACCTCGAACCGAGCACAATTGCCCGTATCGTCGCCTATAAGCGCGACGCCACAATCCGCGAACTGTTTGGACTGCCACCAGCCGACAGCCGGGATATGAAAGACGTGACCCGCGAACAGTCTATCAAAAAGGCAAGGCATCTGTGGCGAACCACTCGCAAGAGTAAAGCTGCCATTGCCCGTGAGGCTGGTATTTCTCAGCAAATCCTGAATCAGCACGGGGTTTTTGACGAGACGACTTTTGATTAACCCTTTCCAATAGTTTTTCAGTGGTGCCGGTTGGCGTGTCCTCAAATTGGCATTTGCGCAGTCAACCACAACACCACTGAAGAAGGTGCCGCAGCACAGCGCGACGATTGATCTACCGCTATCTGTAATCTGTTTTTGCCTTCCTCGGGCACGTTCAATTGTTGGCAGAGCACAGATAGACACAGTCCAAACGTCCAGCGTAGCAGCACCACACAACGGCACCCCGGATGCCGTGACAATAACGATCCTCGCGCTTTTTTTGTTTTGATTTGGGCGCGGGTTTAGGTCGATCCGGGACATTTTCAGGCGCATCAATAGGCACATTGGCTGACTCAAGGCAGATCCACAAAGAACATTACAAAGATCTGTCGTCGCCAATGCCTTGTCTTGCCCTTATACACCTTCAAACCCAAGTAGGTGAACCCATGAACAACCGACCCAAGCCAAACTTAGTTATATGGCTGTTGCTTTTGCTGCTTGTCACCTTCCCGGCAATTGCACCGGCAACCGCAGGAACAGCGACGTTAACCCAGTTAAACGACCAGCCACCGATCCAGTTCCACCAGATAGAGACACCACACGACCATGAACCAGAATCTAGACAACCAAAAAGCCAAACCGCATCAGCTCGACAGCCGGGAATCGGTACTGGTATCGCCTGACGGCAGCCTGTACGAATGGCAAACACCTTCCAGAAAACGGATAGGCGTAAATCTGTCCCACGTTCAGCAGAATCTTGACGGCGACCTGTTCAGATCTGACGTCGGGACGGCTATACGTCTTCAAATGCCCGAACTGGACGATAAGCACTTCAATGCTCGCTTTGAATCCCATTTCAATGGCGACGGTGCATTTATCGAACCGGTTGCAATTGGCAAGTTCCTAACCCGCGAGTTTAAACGGGTATTCGGTGAAGGTGAACGTCGCGCCAAGGTTGCCGAGGTGAAACACCTTCACGAACAAGAAGCAGCAGACTCCGCGATCTATTGCTGGTTAACCCCTGACCGCATCGGCGCTGGGTTGGAAACTGGCATGGCTTCGACGTCACCCATTTTGGAAACCATGAAACCAAAGGAATTAATCGAATGGATGGATGACGAGCTGAACAAGATACGCACGACAGCATCCCGATCCTCGATTGAGTCTTCCCGGTTCATTCTGTCGCAATATATATCAGGTCGTCAGCAGGTTTACGTCGCCAATGCCCACGGGCTACGGGGCAAACAAGACGAGGATTGAAGCAAATGGACGAATACGAATACACCTTCACCGATGAAGAACTTGCCGAACTGGAAAATGAAAACGAATTTGCCCACGGCATTACCCGCGAAATGGTTCGCGGCATAGTGGATCCAGAACAGTGGAACGCCCTTGTAAAGCGATACGTCGCGAGTCTGGACAATAGCCCGGAAATGCGACGTGAACACGCCCAGTTAACTATCTGCGACCCCATAGCCGACGAACTGCGCGCCGCTTTCCTACGCATTGACCCGTCGCTTGACGAGAATCCAATATTTGAAGAAAACATCAAGGTCATCAAAGGCTTGATTTATCGAGGATGGGATAATTTACAGCTTCCAGAAGGCGAACGCGAGCCGATGAACACGGTCGATTTCGACGACGAATTTATCGAAAACGAATAAACACAGGTACAAACGAATGAATAACAAAACCAACCATACCCCAACAGCCGCATCTAACGTCGCCTTTGGTCGCCTGCATGAACTACTTCATAATCAAGGGCTTGAATACGTTCAGGGCGGAATGCCGGAGCGCGAATATGGCGTAAGCCATTATGATCACGCCCAGAAGGAAACAACCAAGGCTTTTGAGCGTGCATCCCTTCGAGCACACCGCAACATGATAGCGATTGATCGCCTGAGCCGTATGAAGCCAGATGCTGCCGAGGCTGCCCGATTAGTGTTCACCAACTTGCCCAAGTCCGGTCGAGAATTGATTGAAAAACTGTGCACCATTGATTTCAGTTCGAGCCGTCGATTCCTTGCCTCACTGGGTCGTGCTGGTAGCCCCGGAGATTTTAACCTGTGGGATTTTCCAGACCTTCGAACAAGCGAGAAGCCGGATTCGATGGGCAGTGGCTTTGCCAACTATTGCGCGAGCCTGTATCCAAAGAACAAGTCCGAGACAGCCCTGACAGAATCCATAATGGATAGTCGCGTTCAGGCGACGTTGGACGGCACCGTCGACGCCCTAAAACGTCTGGGCGCACCTTCAGGACTGGAAGCCACCGAAAAGTTTCAACAAGTCAAGGAACGCGAAGGCAAAAACATTCGATTAATTAAAGTTATGGACGACTTCCGCGAAGCCAGCAAGAACAAAACCTTTTCTAACTGGTTGAACAAGTCCGATACAGCCCTGCGTGAGGGTTTTGATGCTGCCGCTGACCAGCTCTGGAAGGAGTTTAGTCGCAATGATCAGAGTCAGATTTTCGGCGTATTGCCCCGCCTTGTCTTGGTCGTTCGAGCGCTCCAGACGGTTGCAGTTGCAAGTACGAATGAGTTCAGTCGCGCCAGTCTGCTTGATCGCGCTCCAGCATTGATGCGTAGTTTGTCGTCGCCTCAACTTGCTCGAAATTTGATAAAAATGGTTACTGCCCTCGACAATGAATCCATTACCGTGGATGCCCAGACCAAACTCGACAAGTTGGAGATGGCACTTGCCACGACTCCCTCTGGTGGCGCGTTCGCCGAGGCACTACAGATTGCGCTGCCGGTGCTTATGGTTGGTGAAGTCCAATCCCTTCAGGAGAACGGGGATCAGCCACCGGCAACAGTTCAAAGCGAGATTTTAGAAGGGATTCGCGACGATATAGGCACGCTAATCACTTTGACCCTCGACTAACACAACAACCGAATGCGTTGACACCAAGGAACAAGGGGCAGCATCTGACCGGACACACCAGATTGCCGCCCCTGTCCTTTTTCTACTGAGAGTGTAAATATCATTAATATGAAAGAAAACAACAAGATAATTGAACGACTGATAATGTCGATAATCCTTTCTGACCTCGACGTCGAACGGATTGACAATCTGACCGGGGCGTTAGGGTTACTGTTTAGGATTGTCACGTCGCCCGAGCACGAAGGAGTTGCCAGCCGTCACTTTCCGCTACTGGTTCAGGCTATTCTAACCGACCCTGAAGCAGTTGCCCGGCGTCTAATTTGCCATCAGGGACAGTATTGGATCGATCCAGAACAAGACCGCCGTCGGCTTGTTTGAATGATAAAACGCTGCGTCTTTTTATCGAAACAATTAGCTCAATTACAGGGTCGAGCATTTCAAATAAAATGGTTCAAAATCAAGGGCTTACAATTGTTCGTAAAACAGAATAATTGTTTGTATAGAAAAATAATAGGTTTAAAATAGGTGACAACAATGGCTCACACATTTACAGATGAACAAAGGCGCAAAGGAGGTGCCAACTCCAAACGGGGTAAGGGTAAGAAAACCATTGCCCGAGAGATCTTGGCTGCTGTTATTGGCGACGACGAACAAGCCCGAAAAAGTTCATTAGAGTTACTTGATAATGCGCTGTCGGGTAAACAAGGCGGAATGCTTCAACTGGAGCTGGTCAAATTACTCTTTGAAAGTAGTTTGCAAACAGCCGGGGCGGTTCACGTCGCGGAACACAAACAACAGCTTCGTAATAAAGAGCTTGTGCTTGCCGCGATCCTTCGTCAATCGAACCAGAAACAGGCACTGGAATTGTATAAGGCACTCGACAGCCAAACCGACGACGACGAACAAGACGACGACGAGGAACAAGGATCATGAGCGGCGACGACAAACTATTTCAATCACTGGAAAAGGTTATCGACGGTAGTGGCTTGGACGCCTTCAAGTCCGGTGTTCCTCTAACCACGGTAGAACTGCTAGCCGTCGCGGGGTCGGCTATGGATACCAAGAACCGCCGGGACAGGTTGGCAGCTCAGGGCTTGAGTGAGGCGGAGATAGAGCAACATCTTGCCGCCGAGGTCACCCAAGCCTTGGGAAAAATCCGATCCGGTGAGTTGATCGTAGCGTCGCGAAACTATGGCAACCGCGATGCTTTGCCGAAAGGCGACTAGAGACGGCTCTAAATATCTATGTGACACGCGACGACAGACCGACCAACGTGTAATTAGTCCTGCATGGGTTATAACGGTTCGTCGTCGCACGCTCTTTTCTGGTGAGTGTGGTGAAGGGGTTGCCCCGGTATATCGGTTTTGTTCAGGCTGATGTACCGGGGTTTTTTTATGTCCGCACATTACCTTTTCCCACCTTCCAAACTTAATCACCATAAAGCGCATCAGAAAACTGATGCCGCTGGTGCCGCGCTCTATGTCCCTCGATAATCCGCCAGTGCGTCTGTCGAGATGGAACCCAAGATCCAGCCGGTGCAGATGTTCAAATACCTGCAACCCAAGGCGCCGTATCGCTCTCTCTGTTACCCTGCCAAAGAGGGTATCCCTGATCTCCCCTGTGAGTGCATTAACCAATCTCAAGCCGCCATAAGCCAAAACCAGCGCCAAGGGCACGGCCAACAGCTGCGCAGTTTGTTCGCCGCCAAGGCCATCTACCAAATGCTTCAACAGGAAAGGCAAGCCGACACTGGCGAGCTTTCCCACAACAAGACACAACAGCGCCAGGATAATCCGGCCCTTGTATTCCAGCAGATAGGGCCAGAGAAGTTTGAGCACTTGCCAGTTGAGCTTATCGACGGGACCTTCAAAGTAGAGAGTTGGACGCATACATCTTGCCAGGGGAAAAGAGTGACTCGAGTGTAACAGTGACCAGGACTCAAGTCTGCGATCTGTTTGGCTGCCCACTCGGAAATAATCACAGCAACTAGCACTTTAGAATTACAAAAATAACATTAGACCTAGACTAAATAACTAGTAACGGAATTTTTATCGCCAAAATCACCTCAAAGAAGCGAAAGATGGTTATGCATGAAAAAAGAATTTGGTACTCTTTCCAGCTATTGAGTACGGGCAGCAACAAGTGTTCAAAAAATGTCAAACAAACCGGCCCGCACCGATTTTTACCGTATATTTTGAAGGAAATCTTATGTTGGATTCAAAAGTTCAATACCCGCCCCTGCCGCTGATCCAAACCTGGGTATGGATGATGATCGAATCAGGCAACCCCGAGATCCAGGAAAAAGGCCGTAACAACCTGATAGCTTCCTTTGGCAGTCTGGCCAAAGCCAACGAATACTTGGCACAGCAAGCCCAAAAATAAAGGCGCCGATGGCGCCTTTATCTATGTAGTAGAAACATTCAACCCTGACGGCGTTTAAGCACGCTGTCGTTGAGCATTGACAGCAGCCTCTCTGTATCATCCCAACCAATGCAGGCATCGGTAATGCTCTGGCCATAACAAAGAGGCTGTCCGGGTTTGAGATCCTGACGTCCTTCCACCAGATGACTCTCCACCATCACCCCAAAAATTGCCTGCTGTTTGGCGGCAATCTGGCCGCAGACATCTTCAGCTACCAACATCTGACGCCGGAAGTCCTTACTGGAGTTGGCATGGCTGAAATCAATCATCACCTTGGGTTTCAGACCGGCACTCTCAAGCTGAGAACATATCTGGGCCACATGGGCCGAGCTGTAGTTGGGCTCGCGTCCACCGCGCAGAATGATATGGCAGTCATCATTCCCCTTGGTTGACACAATCGCCGAATGGCCAAACTTGGTCACAGACAGGAAATGGTGTGGCGCACTGGCGGCCCCAATGGCATCTATCGCCACCTTGATGGTGCCATCTGTACCGTTTTTGAATCCCACAGGGCAAGAGAGGCCCGATGCCAACTCCCGATGAACCTGGGACTCTGTGGTACGGGCTCCAATAGCGCCCCAACACATGAGGTCGGCCATATACTGCGGGGTAATCATATCGAGAAACTCACCCGCGGTTGGCACCTGGTTGTCATTCAATTCGAGCAGCAATTTGCGGGCAGTTCTCAGGCCGTCGTTGAGCTTGAAGCTGTTATCCATGTATGGATCGTTAATCAGCCCCTTCCAGCCCACTGTCGTTCTGGGTTTTTCAAAATAAACCCGCATCACCACTTCCAGTTGATCCTGATAGGCCGTTCTGAGCTTGGCCAGACGCGCACCATACTCCAACGCAGCTTCAGGGTCGTGAATAGAGCATGGCCCTATCACCACCAGCAGGCGATCATCCTGTCCCTGAAGAATTCTGTGAATATTTTCCCTGGCCTTAAAGACAGTTGAGGAAGCGCGCTCGGTTGCCGGAAATCGTTCCAGAATGGCTATCGGTGGCAGTAACTCTTTAACTTCATTAATCCGTACATCATCATTCTGGTAATACATAAATGTCACACTACTCCGGCTATTGATAAGAATCTCTTGTTTTGGATAACAGTTTCAATCTATCCGTTATATTCAACCAATGCAATTGACTTATATGGGTTTACAGGCAAATCTGCCCTTTTATTGTTTTTTGTATGGCAATCTTATGATTTAATAAAAAATTCTTTAAGTGTGATATTGCAAACGAAAGAGATGTTCAGCAACCAATGGGCAGTAAAACAGGCAAACAGCCTATAGGCCCCAGGAACCGAATTATAATTACACCTGATACCCAGTAACCCAAGGCCAACTGTGATCCGACTCTGTCTGCTATCTGTACTCATGCTGATGCCTCTTGCCCAAGCCAAGTCGCAGGCCAATCGGTCGGTGACCTTTTCCACCAGTTTCTCCATCGCGCCTTTCTTTACTGAAGACCGCCACAACGGCATCCAATACCAGTTACTGAAACAAGCCTTGCAACACAGGCAACTCACCTTGGGAGATATCGCTTTTACGCCCCCCAAACGCGCCTTGCGGCTGCTGTTGGCCGGCCAGGTCGATTGTCTTATCAATGCTCCGCCCGGACTCAAAGGGATGCACTACACCCCGAGCCTGCTCAGTTACCAAAACAGCATCTTTCTGCTCGCCGATAACCAGAGAATCATTGAGCAAGTCGCCGATCTCGCCCATATACGCCTGGCGGCCTTTCAAAATGCCAGCCATTACCTGGGAGCGGAATTTGCCAAGATGGCCCGCCTGAATCCGGATTACAGTGAAATTGCCAATCAGAGTAATCAGGTGGCTATGTTGCTGGGGAATAGAGTTGAGGCAATAGTGTTGGAAAGGCGAATTTTTGCCTATAACTATCAAAAACTTGCTGAGAAAAAGGACTCACTTCCTCCTGTAAGGGAAGTATCGCTGTTCGAAGAGGCCCCACGCTTTCTGGCTTGCCGGGATCCTGAGATAGCCGCCGAAATAACCGCCGGTATCGAGTGGCTTTATGAGCAGGGAGTTGCCGAGCGTATTCTGGCCGAACCACCACAGTTTGATGACTGACAATATTCAAACCCGAGTAGTTTTCCATCAGGCTTTATTTATCTGAAAAAACAGCAGATAAATAAAGTCAAAGCTGAAATTCAAACACAATCCCACATTAAACCCTCTTCAGACAATCAAATATTCCGCATAAAGTCTTGCCGCCTTAACATATCGAAGTTAGCTTAATTAGTGGATGAGCATACTTATCCGTTCAACAAAATAATGACAATCAACAAGAGAAATGCGACATGAAAATATCCACCACCCTAATGATGTTGGGTCTTTGTAGTGTCTGCTCCCTGAGTCATGGCGCCACCGGCGTCGCCTTTGTCCATGGAACAGGAAAACAAACCGATGCCCTGAACGATTACTGGACCCGCGAGTTTGTCGATTCAGTTCGTCAAGGTATCAGCACCCCGAGTAACTATCAGGTCATCAACTGTGACTTCGAACAATATATGTGGGATGAGGCCGCTGCCGGCTGTCTGGTCGATCAGCTGCAGAGCTTTATCAACGCCCGCAATCTGGATCAACTGCTCCTCATCACCCACTCCAATGGCGGCAACATAGTGCGCTGGGTCTTGTCCAATCCCACCTGGGATGGACGTTATCCAGCTGTGATCAACAGCATCAGCAGAGTGATAGCGCTGGCTCCTTCCAGTGCCGGTACACCACTGGCCGATGCCGTCACTCAAGGCAATGTGTTTGAAACCAGTCTCGGCTGGCTGCTCGGTTACGACAGCGATGCCGTCAAACAGCAGCAAGTGGGTTGGATGGCGCAATACAACAGTCAATGGCTGTACGGCACAGCCGGGCGCCCTTCTCTGGGTAAGCCTTTTGAAGCTGTTGTCGGCTCGGACGTGGAGTCGGCAGTTTGGGACAGCGACAGCTATTGCGGCGGCTATCAGTACCAGGTCGGGTTGGAGACTACCCAAAACTGGCTGGATAACTGCTCCGACGGTTTTCTTGAGTGCAGCTCCCAGAGTGCCGCCGGCAGTGTCTGGTTTACCGATAAGCAGAAAACCCGTGACAGAGAACCTTTGAGTCACCATCAAAGCCGCCGGGCCTGTTTTAATCTCGACGCCCTTCTGCGCAATCATATCTGAGGACGTAAGTATGAAGATGCATATCAGCAAGACACCGCTGCTGGCAGCGATACTCCTGAGCCTCACGGGTTGCCAGGATGATGCCAAGGTAGAACAAAACCAGCAGCCCAAAAGCCTGACCTTGGCCATGGTGCCGCCCCAGGCAAACGATATCAAGGCTTCAGAAGAGCTAGATACAGGGCAATTGCCGCCCTTGAATACCTCCAGGGAAGATGTCAGCTTTGTCAGGGCGCTGTCAGGGGAATATCAAGCCCAGCTGCCGGACAAAACCGCCAGTGCCAGCAGTGATGAATACTGGTTGATGGTTACAGGCGCCGAGCTTAACCAAGGCATAGAGCTGCCATTAACCCAAGGCAGCAGCGTTATCCGTCTGGCTCCTCGCTGGGATAAAAGCAGCGGCGCCCCGACTGCCCCCAAGAGCATCGCTCCGGACGCAGTTCAACTCAGCTCGACCGCAGGCAAAACTGAGAACAAACGTCTTATCCGCCACGCCGTAGACTCAGAGTCTCTGGCCAGCGCCGGGATGGATGATGACTCCAGTGCCCTGTTGCTGAACTCAGATATCAAGCCCGGTCTCTATCGCCTGCAGGTCGCCGCAGCGCTAACCGCCACTGACAACTATCTGGTTAATGTCAAAGAGAAAGGCTCTGCCTATCGTCTCAAGTTAAGCACCCCATCATCACTCGAGGCCAACACCCATCTCGAGTTGGAGCTGGCGCTTGAGAACGATAAGGCCATGGGTTCACCTCGTTTGGCCAGTGCCCGGCTGCAGCAAGCAAGCGGCGAGCAAACCCCACTGCAACTCAGCCAAAGTGGCGACAGCTGGCGACTGCAAAATGAGCAGCTGCCCATGCCCTCAAGCAATGCGGGTTTCAGTGAACTGGTGGTCGATATTGAGACCCAGGTGGATAACACCTTGGTACGACGTACCGTCAAGACCGCCTTCAAGCAGTTCTATCCATCGGCGCGGCTGGCACCCGAAATCAAAGTTGGTTGGCAAAATGGTCTGCCAAGTGCCCTCAACTTTACGCTGGAGCTGGCCCAAAGTGGTCGTTTTGGGGTGTCGGCAATACTCACAGGGATGGACTCCCAGGGGCGGGAAATCGCCATACTGCAGAGTGAAAGCGCAGCCTGGCTGACACAAGAGCAAAACAGTCTGCAGTTGCCTCTAAACCTTGAGCTAATCCAAAATTCGGGCTTAAAGCCGCCCTATGGTGTCAGGGCAGTTGAGCTCAAGGATATGGGGCAGATGGCGCGCTTGAGTTACCGCGACAAGGCGCTGAGTTTAGATGCCCTTTAAGGCCAGCTTTCAGGCAGAGAGAAACTTATAGCCAGAAAGCAACTTATAGCCCAAAAGCAACAAAGCCCGATGCAGATGTCAGCATCGGGCTTTTTACTCTGCTGCTTGGCTTAACCGATTGCGCCTTTATAACCCCACTCTTTCAGCCAAGCTTTTGAATCAATGCCCTTCCATCGCATGCAACTTGGCCTGATAGCGTTTTTTCTGCTCGCCGTCACCGGCCAGCGCCAACGCCTTTTGCAGATTGCTCTTCGCTCGGTCGGAGTCCCCTTTTGCCCAATAGGTTCTGGACAAACCAAAGTAAAACTCGTGGCGATAATCCGCCTTCTCAATCGCTCTTCGATACCAACTCAGCGCCTCATCATATTGGCGATCCATGTAGGCTTGCTGCGCCATATCATAGTAGTAATAAGGATTCCGGATCCGGGCAAGCTCCAGTACCTTGTGCACTTCGGCCCATTCATCCAGTCTATCCTGGCTACTCAGCATGACCGCCAGGTTATAGAGGGTAGTCATGTTTTCCGGCTCAAGCGTCAACGCATAGCGGTAGACCCGCTCGGCCATCTGTTCCATGCCCCTGGCGCGATAGAGCACCGCCAGGCTGTTGAGCGCCGGAATAAACAGACTCTGCTGTTGCAAGCTCTTTTTCAGCAAGCCGTATGCGAGATCCCAATTCTCATTGATCAATGCCTCGGCCGCCGCATTGTTGTAATACATGGCGACCACAGTACCTTGGCTGATCTTATTGACCTTATAGCTGCGCACAGCACGCTCGGGCAGGAAATCCACCAGAATGGAACGCTCGGTGACATGGAAGACATGATTATTCTTGGGCGGGTATAGCTTGAGATTGATATGACCATTGACCAGATAAAAGGCGCCTTGGCGATCCCAGACCGGGGGCACTTCCACATCACGAAATTCAACCTCTATCCCCAGTTGTTGCGCCATGGCCGCCGTCAGGATCACCAGTGACATGCAGTTTCCGGCCCTGTCGTGAAAGGTTTCGGCGGCGGTGCGGGTGTAGTTGTCCTGATAGCGAAAGCCGCCCTTGTCGGCATGGATATAGTCAGCCAACCACTCGTGGGCCAACTCCTGATTGGACATGAGTGCGCTGCGGCTATAGGCACCTCTGAGCAACTGCACCGCCTCGGGAGGCAAGGCGAATAACTCGGCGGGCTCGGGGATATTCCCAACCTCTTTGAATTGGTTATCCTGAAACAGGCTGCCAAGGGCCATCTTGCTTGGCACCGGGGTACTGCTGCAACCGCAAAATAGCAGCAGCAAAACCGCACCAATTAAGCGACTCAACATGGTAGCGGATAGAGCGCCAGAGAGAGCACGAATGAGAGGGCCGGAGAAAGCGCTTGAGAAAGTGCCTGAGAACATAGGGCCTCCTGAGTTAAGGCTTCTTTACTGAAAGCTTAAGTCAGACTGGCCACTCCTGCCGCGCCAAAGGGTGACAAAATGTGAATATCCCCTAGTTCAAGCCTTCATTTCCGGGAGCGATAACTTCGGAACCCGGCTTGGGGATCCCTATATAGAGCTGCTGTTGCCGGTAAAGATAGGGGCGATAAAAATGGCCATCGCAGGAAAAGTAGCGATAGGGGCGCATGTAAGGAACACATATAGCAGGCAGGCTGCGGAGGATCTCCAGTTGCTGCTGCGAGCGCAGTAGTTCCTGCCACTCATGCTGACGCAGTAATTCATCCCTGACGGCAAAGGCATCGAAGGGCTCACTGGCATCACGAACCACCACTTGTCCTGCCTCGGCATTTCCAAGCCACAGCAAAGTACTGAACAAAGTGCAGAGAAAAGTACCGGTCAGCTTCATTACACTGAGAGTCTTCATCGCCATCCCCTTAGGCTCCAGGCTGTTTCTGCTTTCAGTCTGCCCCCAAGAGCGTCTGTCATCAAGCGCCATAGCCCCAAAATGCGCTTTTCCTGGCCGACTCCCGCCAAGCCAGGTAACAACAAGGCCGGTAACCCCAAAGCCAGCTCTAACGAAAAGCCACCTCACAAGAGATGGCTTAAAGATAAAGGAAGCTTGCCTGGTCTCTCAAGAACACTCATGGCTTATCAGCTGGCGTTCCTGGCCTTTCAACTGGCGTTCTTGACAGTCACAAACTCAGGATAGGCATCGATACCGCAATCCGACGCGTCCATACCGTTGTATTCTTCCTCTTCGGTCACCCGGATCCCCATGGTCACTTTCAAGGCGCCCCACACCAGCAATGACGCCAGGAACACCCAGGCAGAGATCACCGCAGCGCCAAACAGTTGCCCTGTCACACTGGCATCGGCATTGGACAGAGGCACCATCATCAAACCGAAGAAACCGGCGACCCCGTGCACCGAGATAGCCCCGACAGGATCATCTACCTTGATGCGGTCAAAGCCCACGATGGAGAACACCACCAAACCGCCGGCTACCAGGCCTATCACACCCGCCATAGGCAGAGAGGGCGACAATGGATCGGCCGTGATAGCCACCAAACCAGCCAAAGTACCATTGAGTATCATGGTCAAGTCGGCCTTGCCCCACACCATCTTACAGACGATCAGTGCAGATACCGCGCCGAAGGCCGCCGCCGAATTGGTGTTGACGAAGACTTTGGCCACGGCGCTGGCATTCTCGGCATCAGAGACCAGTAACTGAGAACCACCGTTGAAACCGAACCAACCCATCCAGAGGATAAAAGTCCCCAGGGTTGCCAGCGGCAGGTTGGATCCCGGGATAGGGTTAACCTGGCCATTGGCGCCATATTTACCTTTACGGGCCCCCAGCAGCAAGACGCCGGCCAAGGCCGCGGCCGCACCGGCCATATGCACTATGCCGCTACCGGCAAAGTCGACAAAGCCGGCTTCGGAAAGGAAACCACCGCCCCAGGTCCAGTAACCTTCCACCGGATAGATGACTGCCGTCATTACCAGGCTGAATGCCAGGAAAGCCCACAGGCGCATGCGCTCGGCCACGGCGCCGGAAACAATCGACATGGCTGTAGCCACAAATACCACCTGGAAGAAGAAATCAGACTCCAGCGCATGGTCGGCGTCAGCAGCTTGAGATCCTATCAAGGTGCTGATGCTCGGCAGCCAGCCGCCCTCGCCATTGTCCACATACATGATGTTGTAACCCACTATCAGGTAGGTGATACAGGCGATTGAATAGAGACAGATGTTTTTGGTGAGTATCTCTGTGGTATTTTTGGAACGCACTAACCCGGCCTCCAGCATGGCGAAACCTGCCGCCATCCACATCACCAGCGCGCCGGAGATCAGAAAGTAAAAGGTGTCCAGCGCAAAACGCAGCTCTGTGACCGTAGTACCCAATTTGCTCAGTTCTTCCATCTTCTCCCCCTTACAGCGCTTCTGTATCTGTTTCGCCCGTACGAATACGGATAACCTGTTCCAGATCTGTCACAAAGATCTTGCCGTCACCTATCTTGCCGGTATGGGCGGCGTTGGTGATGACCTCCAGCAGGTGCTCAAGATTCTCCGCCTTGGTGGCTATCTCGAGCTTAACCTTGGGCAGAAAGTCCACCTGATACTCGGCTCCCCGATAGAGCTCTGTATGCCCCTTTTGTCGGCCAAAACCTTTGACTTCGGTGACCGTCATCCCCTCAATGCCTATGCCCGCAATCGCTTCGCGGACATCATCAAGCTTGAACGGCTTAATGATTGCGCTGACTAATTTCATCCAGACCTCCAGAATCGCCTTGCTGTATTGGTGTTATGCCAAAAGCAATTCAAGCATCAGGCCAAAATGTTAATTTTTTGTTTTATAAAGAGTTAGTTTTTACGGACCAGGTTGAGAGCTGCAGATATGCACCAATTAGGTGCAAGTAAGGCTTGGGCGCACAAAAAAAGCGCAATCATCTACGACCTAAGGCCTATTGGCTTAAGCCCTGTACTGACGTTAACTGAATGTCCTGTCGTTGACTGAAGCGAAAGAAGGACTCGTTTGCACCTGTCCTAAGACCAACCTGAAGGAGAACAAGATGTTAAAAGCGGAAGAATGTGTGCTGGTCATAGTGGATGTTCAGGGCAAACTGGCGCAGATAATGGACAAGAGTGAACAGCTGCATCAGCAAATGGCCATGCTGATAGAAGGCACGGCCTTGTTTGATATCCCAGTGCTCTGGCTGGAACAGTTGCCACAGAAGCTCGGCCCCACTACAGAGTCGCTGGCTGCCCTGCTATCCAAGACCACTTCGCCGATTGCCAAGCATCACTTCAGTGGCTGGCACTGCCCGGCGTTCCGTGAGGCACTGTTGAGCACGGGCCGCAAACAGGTACTGCTGGCCGGGATAGAGGCACATGTCTGTGTCTATCAAACCTGTGGTGATCTTATCGAGCAGGGTTTCTATGTGCACTTGATAGCCGATGCCGTCAGCTCCCGCAGTGAAAGCAACAAACGCTTGGGAATAGAGATGATGAAGCAGCAGGGAGCCAGGCTCAACAACAGCGAATCTTTACTGTTTGAACTGCAACATCAGGCAGAAGGTGAACGCTTTAAGGCTCTGCTTAAGCTGATCAAATAAGCCTGTAATCACTGCTGGCTTGTAAGATAAAAAAATCCCCGCGGTGCGGGGATTTTTCATTTTGTTATGTTAACGACTGTTACTTGTAGGTCGCTTCACGCTTCTTGGCTTCAGCATCCCACTTAGGCAGAACATTTTTCTTGAAGTCTTCCTTGTCGGAAACCATCTTCTTCATGTCCATACCCAGAGCAGCCTGAGCCTTGGCCTTGGTGGAGATATCAGGCAGAGCGACAGGCTCAACGATACCTTTCTTGGCCAGCAGCTGCGCCAGTTTCACCCGGGCGTTGGCAGCCTTGTCAACCGCAGTACCCAGTACCCGCAGCGCTTCATCAGGAGCGTGAGCCGCGACACCGTGAGAGGCGATAGCATAATCCCAGCGCCATTGAGCATGACGGATATCAGTCAGGATTGGCTTCATCTCGGCTTCGGTCGCACCGGCTTTCCATGCTGCAGCAGCTTCGAAGTGTGCCTTGACGATTTGATCTTCGGCCTTCAGCTTCAGCTCTTTAACTTTGGCTTTACGCTCGGCAGTCAGGTTCTCCATAAACTCTTTGCTCTGTGTGTGGCACTGAGCACAGGTTTCTTCAAAGCGGTCGAAAGGATTACCCACTTTGTGATCGGTGAACTTACGACCCTTGTCGTTGGTTACTTTAGGCATGTGACAGTCAACACAGGTCACGTTGTTCTTACCATGAACCCCCAGCTGCCAGGTTTCATAACCTGGGTGCTGTGCCTTCAGCATAGGAGTCTTGGACAGAGCGTGAGTCCAGTCGGCAAACTCGATGGCATCGTAGTAAGCTTCCATGGACTCCACTGTAGTGCCTTGATCCCATGGGAACTTAACAAAGCCCTTACGGCCTTCCACTTTCTCAAAGTAGTATTCTACGTGACACTGGCCACAAACCATGGATTGCTTGTCTTTGCGGGAAGCCTTATCAAATGGCGTACCCAGGGTCTCCATGGCGCGCTCGGCAAAAGGACGGCCCAAACGCAGCTTAGGCGAACCTTTCTCGTGACAATCGCCACAACCTATGGCGTTAACCACTTCAGGGCCACCTTTGGCCCACTTGCCGGTGAAGTAACCATCTTCACCTTGCTCTTCAATCAGGCGAGGTACATCCGGGCTCTTACAGCTCCAGCAAGCCATTGGCATTGGGCCATCTTCGGCACTCTTTGGCGCACCGGTACGCAGGGTGTTGCGCACATCGGTCACGGCATAAATGTGGCCACGAGGGGCATTGTAGTCCTTGGCGAAACCATAACCGGCCCACAGGATCACCAGGTTGGGATCTTCTGCCAATACGTCAACAATTTCAGCACTCTTTGCAGTGTCATGCCAACTGGCATATTGATTTTTGAACTTGTCTTTGTAGACTTCGTTGCGAGGCTCGGTCTTGTCACTCGCAAACGCACCGGCAGCCATTACGCTTGCCGCGACCAATGCACTGAGTGCAAAGGATTTTTGGCTTAATTTTTTCACCATCTCATCTCCGTGTTACTTTATCGTTATTTGCAATAACCACGACATCTCCAAGGTCAAAAGTAGCCGCTTGAATACGCCAAAAATATACCTCTTAGGGGGTATCCGGGGCGAAGTTTGCGCCAGATCAAAATGTGAAGGCGATGTTGTTCACATTTTTGTACTCTTGTTAATGTATTCAAGCGCTGGCTAATGTAGAACTCTGAGACCCAAGTCCTTTTTTATTCTCGACAATCTTATCGGCGCGTTTCCTTTCCGATAATCGAGAGTAACGCTGCAGGGACTGAGGAAACCTTAGCAAAAGTGAGTGAATATTTCATGAAACGAGGCAGTTTGACCTCTACCATTTTAGGCTTAATGCTGACCCTTATCCTGCTCTCAAGCGGTCTGGCCACTTTTGCCATTATCAATCTGTCTTACAGCCTGGGAGATGCCAGGGCGATCAACGCTTCCGGCTCACTGCGAATGCAGAGCTACCGGCTGATGTTTTATGCCAACTCCGGCAGTGAAGAAGCGCTGCAAAAAATTCGCGAATTTGAAAACACCCTCTACTCAGATGCCTTGGTACGCTCAATGGACTGGTCATCGCCGGCCAGGCTCGGGCAGCAATACCAACTGGTGATCAGCAAGTGGAAAGTCATGAAGTACTACATAGAGCAGGAAGACTCGCGCAACTATGCCTCCTCGCTGAAGGACTTTGTCGATACCATAGATTTGCTGGTATTGGAGATGGAGCACCACGCCGCCTTCAAACTAAGATTGCTGGCCGTCAGCCAGATAGTGGGCTTGGGGTTGATGCTGCTGATTGCCTTTATCGCCGTGCGCTTTACCAAACGCAAGGTGGTGGTGCCGCTGCAACAGATGATGGAATCAGCCAACACTATTTCCAAGGGTAACTTTGCCGTCGAAATGCCGAAGACGGAATATATTGAGCTCAGCGCTCTTTCCGATGCCCTCGACAGTACGGCTCAGGAGCTGGCAACTCTCTACGGCAACCTAGAAACTCAGGTGAAGGAGAAGACCCTGGCGTTGACCCGTGCCAACCGTGAGCTCAAATTTCTTTATGACAATCTGGTGTTGCTGCATTCGGGCAAACTCAATTTCGAGGTGATGCGGCAGTCGCTGCTGCAACTCAAGGAGTATGAGCACCTGCAACATCTGCGGCTGATTATTCAGCAGGATGAAGATGCCATGGAGGTAATCGCCACCGACGAGGATATCTGGCCGCAAGCCGGGCAAACCATGCAGTTTCCGCTCAAGTTTGAACAACAGGAACTCGGCTTTCTGGAAGTGATAGGCGAGCACGATATCAATGTGCCTCTGTTTGAAAACTTCGCCATCATGCTGGCTCGCTCGATTGTGATTCACAACGCCTCCGAACAACGCCAACAGCTGGCCCTGCTGGAAGAGCGGGCGGTTATCGCCAGGGAGCTGCACGATTCTCTCGGGCAACTGCTGTCCTTCCTGAAAATCCAGATAAGTTTGCTGCGTAAAGGCCTCGACCAGAGCTGCAAAAGCCCGGCGGTGACCCAACAGCTCGAAGAACTCAATGAGGGGGTGACCACAGCCTACGCCCAGCTCAGAGAACTGCTGTCTACCTTCCGCCTGACCGTTAAAGAACCCAATCTGCGCAACGCCCTCGAGGCCATGCTGGAGCAACTGCGCAGCCAAACAGACACGGAGCTGGAACTCAGCTATCGCCTGCCGCCACAGTTACTGGCGGCGCACCAACATATTCACATTCTGCAACTCACCCGAGAAGCCACCCTCAATGCCATTAAACATGCAAATGCGAGTCGTATTTGTATCAGCTGCGAAAAGAACTCTGATAACATGGTGGTTATCAGTGTCGAAGACAACGGCATAGGCCTGGCGCATATCAAGGAAAGGGATCAACATTTCGGCATAGGGATAATGCACGAGCGAGCCAGCCGCCTCTCGGGTATGGTTGAATTTTCCAGTAATGCGTCGGGAGGCACCAGTGTTGTCCTGACTTTCCCACCTCAGCAGGAGCCACATCATGGGTAAACCTTATTCAGTTCTGGTAGTCGATGACCATCCCTTACTGCGTCGCGGTATCTGTCAGTTACTGGCATCCGATCCTGACTTTAGTCTCTTCGGTGAAGCCGGTACCGGACTCGACGCCTTGGCGGCTACCGCCGAAAACGAGCCGGACATTATCCTGCTGGATCTGAATATGAAAGGCATGACGGGTCTCGATACCCTGAACGCCCTGCGTCAGGAGGGAGTCACCTCCAGAATCGTTATCCTGACGGTTTCCGATGCCAAACAGGATGTTATCCGTTTGCTGCGAGCCGGCGCCGATGGTTACCTGCTCAAGGATACCGAACCCGATCTGCTGCTTGGGCAGCTGAAAGAAGCCATGTCCGGCCACCGAGTGATCAGCGCCGAAGTGGAAGACTATCTGTTTGAATTGAAAAATGCCGCCGACGAAGAAGCCTGGCTCGACAGCCTGACACCAAGAGAGTTACAGATACTGCAGCATCTGGCTGAAGGCCAGAGCAACAGAGTGATCTCCGAAGAACTGCATATCAGCGAAGGCACGGTCAAGGTGCATGTCAAAAACCTGCTTCGCAAGGCCAATGCCAAGTCCCGCACCGAAATGGCTGTGCGTTATCTCAACCGTTAAGCCACGAAAAAGGGACGCCACTGCGTCCCTTCTCATTGCTGCCAATGCCGCTTGTTCAGCGACTCTGGTGCAGAAAGTCACACCAACTCTCAAGCACATCCTGAAAGTCTTCCAGGCCGCACCAGGCTTCTGACTCGGCATCATAAAGGGAGAGGGACTCATCCAACTCCTGACTCTCACCGAATTCGAGCACATTGGCGTAAACCCGCACCTGCTCCTGATCCAGTTGCAGCGTCAGATCCCGGCCAATCAACTGCCATTCGCGAATGCGCCCTGACTGTAAATCCGCCAATGCCTGTTTGACCTGAGTGCAGATCTCGGCGTTATCCGCCAACTCTTCAGAGAACCATTGCCCCAGTACATGATGCTCCATACTGAAGCGGGCCATTGCGGTTCCCGTCAGTGAATTGCGCCGAAATTCGTATTCCATGGTGCCACTTCTTTTGCTGTAACCAAACCTATCCTAATTTTAACCCAGAGCCCTGGGGATTGCCCATAGTTGTGCCCGGGCTTTGCTTTCTATCGTAATACCATTCCTATAGAAATTTGATCGGCTCAGAACTGTGCCAGCCATTGGGGTTCAAGCCAGATTGGCGATGGCATAGTGATGCTACGGCGAGACAAGTTGGTGTAGTCATCGGGTGGCTGACAAGCTCTCCAAGGGCGAGTTGAAAAAGCGCGTATGCGGCGCAAGCCAATGTCGCTTTATCCCGATAGTCGCTTTATCCCGATATCCTTCCATTACTTTACTTGCCTGCCTGCCCAGCTTTTCATTGTCCCTGAGAGAGTAAATTCCTATGCCCAGTGGTATAACTAGGTTAGCTTGAACTAAAGCAAACCTATGAGAGTGAATCTATGGCCGAAAAACAGTTTTGTGCCTTGCTGCTCAACGGGGAGATGGCAGGCAAGGAGTTGACGCAGCAACAGGTCAGCGACTGGCGCCCGGAGCAGGGCATACTCTGGCTGCATCTGGACTATAAGAAGAAATCCAACCGTCAGTGGTTGCAACAACACAGCGGCCTGGAAGCGCTGGAAGTGGCAGCACTGTTGGCGCAGGACACTCGCCCCAGGGTGGTACAATCCGGCCAGGGATTCCTGCTGGCGCTCAGAGGGGTCAATCACAACCCCGGGGCCGACCCTGAAGACATGGTGTCGATACGCCTCTACCTGGACAATCACAGAATTATCAGCACCAGCAGTCGCGAGCTGTTATCGGTCAAAGACATCATCCAGAGCGTCAGCCAGGGAGCTGGCCCCGGCAATACCGGGGAGTTTTTGCTGGCGCTGACGCAGCGCCTCACCCAACGTAAGACGGAGTTTATCGACCGGCTGGAAGAAACTGTCGACGATCTGGAAGACAAGGTCATGGCCGGTAACGACAGAGATCTACGCAGCGATATCGCCGAGCTCAGGCGCCAGATAGTGGTAGTCCGGCGCTACCTGGCGCCGCAGCGGGAAGCCTTTACCCGCCTGCTGGCAGACTCAGCCAAGGTATTTGATGAACAGCAGCGGCTTAAATTCAACGAAATCAATGATCAACTCATTCGCTGCATCGAAGATCTGGACGCAATCAGAGACAGGGCCAGCGTCACCCAGGAAGAGTTACAAAACCGTCAGGCCGAGGCAGTCAATCGCCGCCTCTATTTCCTGTCGCTGATCAGCGCCGTCTTTCTGCCGCTGGGTTTTCTTACCGGTCTGCTCGGGGTCAATATCGCCGGGATCCCGGGCGCCGATGTCGGCTGGGCCTTCGGAGCCTTTTGCCTGTTCCTGTTGCTATTGGTAGGGGGACAGTTGTGGCTGTTCTATCGCTATAAGTGGCTTTAGAATTACTGACGCAATAAGTGACTGTAAACAGAAAGGACGCCAGCGGCGTCCTTTTCAATATCGGGTATCCACTTTCCGTAAAAGAAGGGATTACTTGGCAGAAGCCTCGGCTTCGGTCGGCTCTACGGGGGCTTCGGCCTTTTTGACCTTGAGCAACTCGACTTCAAAGATGAGTGTGGAGTTGGCAGGAATAGTACCCATATCACGCTCGCCATAGGCCAGCTCAGATGGGATAACGAAGCGATACTTGGCGCCTACCGGCATCAGCTGAACCCCTTCGGTCCAGCCCGGGATCACCCGGTTCAGGGCAAACTCTGCCGGTTCACCGCGGGAGTAGGAGCTGTCAAACTCAGTGCCGTCGATCAGAGTACCACGGTAGTGAACTGTCACTACGTCTTCGGCGGCCGGCTTCTCACCCTCGCCTGGAGTCAATACTTCGTATTGCAGACCTGACTCAGTGGTGATCACACCCTCTTTGGCCTTGTTCTGTTCCAGATAAGCCTTGCTTTCCTGCATCGACTTGGCCGCCATCTCCTGGACCTTGGCCATACGTTTTTCATTCAGCTTCTGGTCCAGACCTTCAAGCACTTTCTGCATCTCATCTTCAGTCAGTTGCAGCTCGTCTTTCAGCCCCTGTTGGAAACCTGTCACAATCAAAGCACGATCGACTGAGAAACCCAGCTCTTCCTGCTCCTTGATATGGCCGGCCATGTAGCGGCCAATAGAGGCGCCCACGCTATAGGCTTCTTTCTGCTCGACAGAGCTCAGTTCCACTTTGTCGGCACTCGCTGTTTTTTGTTCTTGGTTACAGGCGGAAAGGCCGATCAGGGCCAGTGCGACCAGTGAAATTTTGTAAATCGGTTTCATTAAAGGCATCCTCAGGATCTTCAAATGGTTACAATTAACCCAAAATATGTAAGACGACTCACTTTATACCAGTTAACTTTGAGATACAAAGCAGATTATCCATACTGGTTAACAAGGGAAAGCGGCCGACAAACCGATAACCCTTGCATGGAAGCGACAGCGTTTTACCCTTACTCAAAATGACAAGTCGAGGCGGTATAAGTTCATGGCAATAAACAGATTGCTACTTATTTGCACGCTCAGTTTTACTTTGCTTGGCCTTGGTGCCTGCCATCCAGGCCCCAATAGCAGCCAATCCTTGGCGGCCGATCCCAGCTACAGCGCCAGCCTCTCTGCCGATGGCCGCTACGCTTTGATAAGCAGCCAGGAGGGGATCAGGCTTTGGGATCTCAGACAAGGCGCGGTCAAGTATCAGTGGGCTCAAGGCAGTGAAGCCAATGATGTCATCGCCACGGATATCTCGGCCAATGGAGAATATGCGGTGACGTTAAGCCGCGATTCAGTTGCACTGTGGAAAATCGCCGACGGCCGGGCGGCGGGTTGGTGGTCACTGCCGGCAGTAGCCCAGGCTGTGGCCGTGGCCGACAACGGCCAGTTGCTGGTGGGGCTGGCCGATGGCGCGGTGATGTCGCTGACCCCGACCACAGGTGTGCTGGTGAAATTTCTTGGCCACAGCGAAAAGGTCAACAGCGTTGCCCTCTCTGCCGATGGCCGCCTGGCATTGACCGGCGCCAACGATGCCACCGCCCTGCTGTGGCGCACCCAGAATGCTCAGGTACTGAGGCGCTGGCAGATGGACTCCAGGGTACTGAAGGTTGCCCTCAGCCGCAGCGGTAACCTCAGTTTAGTGTCCGACAGTACCGGCAATGCCGACATTTGGCACAATGACTCAGGGAAACTGGCCAGCTCGCTGGCGATAGTCCGGCGGCAAATGAACTTTTCGGCAGCGCGCTTTATCCAACAGGAGCAGGCCTTGTTGACCGGTACGCCGGCCAGAGAATTGAGTCTGTGGCAGGTCGATTCGGGGAAAAAAGTCGCCAACTGGCAAGTTTCACTGCCAAAAAAGCCTTTGCCCCAAAGCGCCGTAGTATACTCAGTGTCTGAATCCGACAACGGCCAACTTCAGAGTATCAGCAGTGCCAGCTTGCTGGAACGCTGGTCGGCGCCAACACAGAGGTAAGTAATGCAAGCAATCCCGGACAGGATCGAAGAGCTCGAAACCAAGCTGTCATTTCAGGAAGCCACACTGGAAGAATTGAGTCAGGAGATTTTCGAACTCAATAAAGTCGTGGCCGAGCAGCAGTTTCAGATCCAGTTGTTAATCGGTAAACTCAAAGCGGTAGAACCGAGCAATATCGCGTCTCAATCGGAAGAAACGCCGCCGCCTCACTACTGAGTCGAATAAAGGGGGATAAGGATGTTAGCCATAGCAACCTACGGAGAACGTATTCTGGGACAGGCTGCCCAGCCGGTTCAACTGTTCGATGAACCTTTGTCAGCCCTGGCCGAGAAAATGCTCGAGACCATGAAACTGGCACAGGGCGTAGGCATAGCCGCGCCTCAGGTAGGCCAAGGTATCCGCTTGTTTATTATGGCATCCCATCCCAACGACAGATATCCGGATGCGCCTTTGATGGCGCCCCAGGTGGTGATCAACCCGCAGATACTCAAACGCTCAGGCAAGATGCTGGCCGGAGAAGAAGGTTGCCTGTCTCTGCCCGGTGAAAGAGTACAGATTCTGCGCCATGAAAGCATAGAGGTACGTTATCAGGACCTCAGCGGCGAGTGGCAACAAGAATGGTTACAAGGCTTTGTCGCGCGCATTTTTCAGCATGAATATGATCATCTGGAAGGACTCACCTTGAGAGAACGACTGGAGATCCAAAACCAAGGAGCCGACTCTTGAAGTCAGGCAAGTTACTGCTGCCACTGTTGTTGTCTCTGAGCCTCACTGGCTGCGCCTTCAACAGTGTATTGGTCAACTATCCATCCCAACTGGCCGGCGTTCGCGCCGAACTCAACTCATCAATGCCGGGCAATGCCGCCAAGGAATTGGCAGGCGGGATCAACAGCCGAGATGGCCTGCTCTATGCCCAGGAAGCGGGGCGCGCCGCCCAGATAAGCGGCGATTTCACCGCCAGCAAAGACTATTACCAAAGCGCCATAGCCGCCTATCAGGCATTCGACGACAAGGCCAAGCTCAGTTTGTCCGAGCTGGGTTCACAGGGCGGCAGCCTGCTGCTGAACGACAATATCATTCCCTATCGTGGTCCCGGGTATGAGCGCATCATGCTGCACCAATATCAGGCTCTCAATTATCTGTTTGCCGGCGATGCCGAAGGTGCGTTGGTGGAGGTGCGTCGCAGTAATGAACTGCAATCGCTGGAACAGCAAAGGTATGAGAAATCCAGCAGCGCGGTGCAACAGATGGCCAACGGCACTATCAGCGCCGAAATGGATAAACTGGGCAAGGCGGCCGGCAGTGTCACCAGCTCGTTTTTGAACGCCTACAGTTACTACACCACAGGGGTACTGCACGAAATCCTTGGTGAGCGCAACGATGCCTTTATCGACTATCGCAAGGCGGCGCAGATTATGCCGGATAATCCTTATTTGCAGCAGGATCTGGTGCGCTTGGCCAAAGAGCTTGCCATGCCTCAGTATGATGAGTTCAAACGCCGTTGGGGAGAAGCGCCCACGCCCGCCAAGGGGCAAGGCCAGGTCATCTTGCTGCTGGAGCGTGGCTTTGTGCCCGCCAAGGAGAGCCTAACAGTTCCCTTCACCATTCACGGCAACTGGCAAACTGTCTCTCTGCCCACCTATATGCCATCCAGAGTGCCGGTAAGCAGTGCCCATATCCGCGGCTTGTCAAAACCTATGACCGCAGCCCCGATAGCCAACATAGATGCCTTGGCCATCACGGCGCTCAAGGAGGAACTACCCTATCTGCTGGTGCGCCAGGCCGCCAGGGTCTATGCCAAGTCGGAAATGGCCCGCAAGGCCGAACGCAAAGACGGTTCGGACCTTGGGGTAATCGCCATGCAGATATTCAACGTGGTCACAGAGCAAGCCGATCGCCGCAGTTGGCTCACGTTACCTAGGCAGGCACAGATAGCGAGGCAGTTTGTCGATGCCGGCAGCTATCAACTAACCCTGGACAATCAGGGCACGGAAATTCAGGTTCAGAGTGGCAAGACCACTCTGGTCTGGGCAATAGACACTGGCAATGTCACACGTTTTTATACAAAATTGATTTGATAACCTTGAAATGGAACTGACTATGAAACACTTGAAGCTGATACTGATACTGGCAATGGCTCTGGGCATGGCAGCCTGTCAATCCAAAGTGGAATACGGTGATGCCACTGAGGTAGAGACAGTGAATGAAAACTTCGGTTCGACAGATCTGCAAGCCATTGCCGCCAAAATGGTCGACAGCATGCTGACTTTCCCGCCTGTGGTGGCCATGACAGCCAACGACAGACCTATCATCTTTGTCGACAAGATCAAGAACAAGACCTCTGAGCATATAGATACTGAGTCAGTGACCGACTCCATCAGCAACAAGCTGCTGCGCTCAGGCAAGTTCCGTTTTATCGATATGACCAAGGTGGATTCAGTGCGTAAGCAACTGGACTACCAGAACAACGCCGGCATGGTTGACCCATCCACCGCCATCAAGTTCGGTCGTCAGATAGGCGCTCAATACATGCTCTACGGCAACCTTTCCAGCATAGTCAAACAAGATGGCAGCACCCGTGATGTCTACTACAAGATGACCATGCGCCTGATGGATCTGGAAACCGGCTTGATCGAATGGTCCGATGAAAAAGAGATCCGCAAAGTGAAGTCCAAGTCCTTCCTCGGGCTCTAACCAAATCTAACGCTCCTTCCCAAAAGCCGCTGTCACAGCGGCTTTTTTGTAACATTTCTCCTTTGTTCTTTGTCGGCAAATAGCGTAATTTATGCCGCGGGCGCCAAGCCTGACAGGGTATTAACCCTAGGTGTATCCCTCCCCTTTCATTCCAGTTGTGAGGGAAAACACCGACACCCAATGGTAAAACAATAAAAAGCAAGGAATCTGTTTGTGAAATCTCTTCCCCGGTTGTTTGGTCTTAGCCTGTTGGCTGCCGGACTGCTATCACTCAGCGGCTGCAGCAGCACTCAATCCTCTACCGGTGTGCGGGATGGCAGCGGCTATATCAGTGAGCAACAGGCGATGGCTCGCTCTGCCAGAGTCAGCAATGTCAGCTATGAACTGGACTTTACCTTGGATGGCAGCGAGCGATTTGCCAACCGCACCCTGGTACGTTTCAGTCTCAGCGATAACCAACAGCCCCTGACACTGGACTTGAGCGAGGCGCAGATCATCAGCCTTAAGATCAACGGCCACAGGCTCTATCCCAAATACAATGGCGCCTATCTGGAGATCAATGCCAAGTTGCTGCTCATAGGCGACAATGAGATAGAAGTCAGCTTCACACGCCAGCATTCCAGCAATGGTGAAGGACTGCATCGCTTTGTGGATCCCGTCGATGGCAAGGTCTATCTCTACTCCCACTTTGAGCCCGCCGCCGCGCAGCAGATGTTTGCCGTATTCGACCAACCGGATCTCAAGGCCAGCTACAAGTTAACTGTCAGAGCCCCCAAAGACTGGCAGGTGATCAGCGCCACCCAAGAATTGAGTGTGACCCCGGAGGGTGACAGCCAGCTATGGCAGTTTCCGGCAACACCCAAGTTGAGCCCCTACAACTTTTCCATGCATGCAGGCCCTTACCATGTCTGGCAAGACAACAGCGGCAAATACCCCATGCGCCTGTTTGCCCGCCAATCAGTGGCGGCCCAGGTCAATGCCGCCGACTGGTTCAGATACACAGACGCCGGGCTTAAGTTTTTTGACGACTATTTCGGTATCAACTACCCCTTTAAAAAATACGATCAACTACTGGTGCCTGACTTCCTCTATGGTGCCATGGAAAATGCCGCCGCCATCACCTTTGCCGAAGGGCGTTTTCTTGGCAGTGGTGAGATGACAGCCAATCAGCGCCAGCGCTTGGCGTCTGTGATCATGCATGAAATGGCGCACCAGTGGTTTGGCGATCTGGTGACCATGAAATGGTGGAACGGTCTGTGGCTCAATGAAAGCTTCGCCTCCTTCATGGGCATGCTGGCGAGCGCCGAAGCCACTGAGTTTGACAATACCTGGCGCAGTTTTTACGCCAAGGGCAAACAGAGTGCCTATCAACAGGACTCTGGCGTTACCACCCACCCCATAGAAGTGCCAGTGGCCAGCAGTGCCAACGCCTTCGATAATATCGACGCCATCACTTACCAGAAAGGGGCCGCGGTTCTCATTCAACTGCGCCACCTGCTTGGGGAGCAAACCTTCCGCCGTGGCGTCAGTGAATACCTCAAACGCTACTCCTGGCAAAACGCCACACTGGAAGACTTCATTACCAGTCTCGGCCAGGCCGCCAAGCGGGATCTGAGCCAATGGACCCGGGATTGGCTCTACAGCGCCGGTGTCAACAGCCTCAAGGCCGAGTTCCAGTGCCAAGATGGCCGCATCAGCGAATTTGCTCTGTTGCAGTCGGCAAGCGATCCGGCCTATCCGACTCTCAGAGAGCAAAAAGTTCAGTTGGCCTTACTGAGCAAGGGCCGCCATGAGATGCACCTGCTGCAAACTCTGGCCGTTACCTACCAAGGTGAAAAGACCTTGGTGCCGCAACTTAAAGGCGCGTCCTGTCCTGATTTGGTTTATCCCAACTATCAGGACTGGGGCTATGTCAAAGTCGAGCTCGACCCACGCTCGTTCGATACCGCCTTCAATCACCTGGCCAAGGTAGAAGATCCCCTGCTGCGCGCGATGCTCTGGCAAAGCCTGTGGGACAGTGTCCAGAGCGGTAACTTGCCCTTGAACAAGTATCTGGAAACAGTGCTTATCAATGCTCCCAAAGAGAGCGATTACACCCTGCTGGGGCAAATTCTCGGCAATATGCGCTACAGCAAGGCCTTGCTCGAGTCGATGGCTCCCATTCACTCGGCCTATGCCGAGCGCGCCATCAGAGCGCTGGCGCAGATGAGCCTGCGTCTGACCATGCAAAACGCGGATAATAAAGATCTGCAGCGGCGCTGGTTCGATGCCTATGTGGACTTTGCCCGCGACGGGGACTCGCTGGATCACCTGCTGTCACTGCTGCAAGGCCACAGCAAGATAAGGGGAGTGGAGCTGGATCAAGATACCCGCTGGCAGCTTATCTATCAGTTGAACCGTTACGATTACCCCACCAGCAAACTTCTGTTGCAGCAAGAAGCCAAGCTTGATAACAGCGACTCGGGGCAAAAGGCGGCCATCGCCGCCGAAGTGGTGCGCCCGGAAACTGCCGGTAAACGCCGCTGGCTGGAGAAAATCAACCATTCGGCGCTGCCGTTTGCCAAGCTGAGGGTGGCAATGGAAAACCTCTATCCCAGCAGCCAAGGGCAACTCCAGGCCAGCACCGCAGAGCAGCGCTTGAGTCAGCTGGCCACCCTGGACGCCGAAAAAGGCCCGGTATTTATGCGCAGTTACGCACCGGCATTATTACCGCGTCAATGCAGTCATGCCTCAGTACTGCAGCTCGAAAAAGCCTTACAGGCCAACCCTGAGCTATCGGCCATGACCCAGCGTAATCTCAAGCAAGCCATAGAGAGAGAGCAGCGCTGCGTACTGATAAAAGATACCCTGAAACCTTAGCAGAAAGACAGAACAAGGGCCTCAATGAGGCCCTTGATTTTCCTGTCCCCCTATACTGTGCCAGAATGTTCAACATGCTTAACATCAAGGAGTCGTTATGGGATTAATCAGTCTGATGCTTGTGATAGTCATAGGCATTTTTGCGGTGATACTCATCAAGGATTACAACCGCAAGCAGCAATACCACCAAAATGGCGAAGTTGAAAAACTGCAACGGGAAGTGGATGAATTGAGGCAGCGAATTGCCAATCTGGAAACCATAGTCACGGACAAAAGCTACGATCTGAAGGACAAGATCAATCGGCTCTAAGACTAACGCAATAGGTTTCTCTTCAGTATATCCGGAACAAGATACTGTATTAATTAAGTTAATTGTCATGATTTTGCTATCCGACTGTCATCAACCGTCTTTAGCTTAAGCGGCCTGTTTATGACTAAATACTATTCTCGCCAAGTGAGTAAACTCCTGTGCGAAATAGTATAAGGATCTGCTTAATGAAGGCTTTTCACTCCAAAACAACGTCGGTATTACTTGGCTCTGTACTGTTTGGCCTGTTGCTCGGTGGCTGCAACAGCAATGACAACAACGCCAATACTTCAACCCCGACACAGGATCAGCAGGAGAAAGTTGGCGCCAATCTGGGCCCCCGCCCCCTGTTTCTGGTAAATGACATGGATGAAGGGCCGCTCAAAGATAAACTGGCACAATGCAGCCAGGGGCCCTTTTATCGCACCGACTTCAGCATAGGCCACCGCGGCGCCTCCATGCAGTTCCCTGAGCACACCAAAGAAGCCTATTTGGCAGCTATAGATGCCGGTGCCGGAATAGTGGAATGCGATGTCACCTTCACCGCCGATAAACAGTTGGTTTGTCGGCACTCCCAATGCGATCTGGCCACAACCACCAATATCCTGGGTATCCCTGAGTTGACAGCCAAATGCCGTCAGCCTTTCTCTCCCGCCGATGCTGCCAATGGTGTTAACGCCAGCGCCGAGTGCTGTACCAGTGATATAACCCTGGACGAATTCAAACAGCTTTGCGGCAAGATGGATGGCTTTAATCCCAAGGCCACCACGGCGCATGAATTTATGGAGGGCACTCCTGCCTGGCGCACTGATCTCTACGCCAGTTGTGGCACATTGATGACCCACGCCGAGAGCATAGCTCTGTTTAAAGAAGCCAAGGTCAAGATGACGCCTGAACTCAAGTCCGCCAGTGTGCCCATGCCCTTCGATGGCTTTAGCCAACAGGACTATGCTCAGAAGATGATCGACGAATATCAGGCCGCCGGGGTACCGGCAAAAGATGTCTATCCCCAGTCATTTAATCTGGAGGATGTGCAATACTGGTTGGCCAATAACGCCGATTTTGGCAAGCAGGCCGTCTATCTGGATGACAGGTATGACTCAGACAGCAGCTTTAACCCCAATGATTTGGCCCATTGGCAGGCCGATATGCAAAGGCTCAAGGCGCTGGGAGTCGAAATCATTGCGCCGCCCTTGTGGGTATTGGTGGCTCTGGATGACAGCGGCAAGATAGTTCCCTCGGCCTATGCTCTGGCGGCCAAGGAAGCCGGGCTTAAAATAATCACTTGGTCACTGGAACGCTCTGGCCCCCTGGCGCAAGGCGGTGGTTGGTACTATCAGAGCATCAGCGATGGCATCAACAACGATGGCGATGTCTATCAACTGTTGGATGTACTGGCCAAAGAGGTAGAGGTCTTGGGAGTCTTCTCCGATTGGCCGGCAACTGTGACTTATTACGCCAACTGCATGGACATATAACGAGTGTGAGCAACAAAGAGGGCGCCCATTGGCGCCCTCTTCAGTATTTGATGATAGAAACCCTTTATCAGAGGAACAACTCTTTGATATTTCTCAAATCGCCCTTACCTTCAGCCAGCTCTTGCGGGCTCAAACCGGAAACTTCATGGGGGAATACCAACCATTCATCCGAGGCATGGATATAGTAGTCAGGCTTCAGTGGCACCGCAGTGTTTTGTGGCTTGTAGTAAGGACAAGCGATACGGATATCCTTGGGCATGTTCAGTCGCATCAGCTGACCGAGTTTCTCCTTCAGTGCAAAGATACTGCGGCCGGAGTCAAAAACATCATCAACAATCAGCAAACCATCATCGGCATTGGCATTTTCAACAATGTAGTGCAGACCATGAACCTTGATCTCCTTGCTCTGCTTGTCTGTGCCTATGCCGTAGTAGGATGAAGTACGCACCGCAATATGGTCGGTCTCCACTTTTTTGAAGTCGAAAAACTCCTGTACCGCAATCCCTATTGGGGCGCCGCCACGCCAGATCCCAACAATAAACTGTGGCCGAAAGCCACTGTCATAGACCTGTGCTGCCAGACGAAATGAGTCCTCCAGCAATTCCTGTGCGGTAATAAAGCGTTTTTCTGTCATAGGTATGCGACCCCATCTTGTTCTATTTTGTGTGCTTCGCTGTCTGCTTTTGGCAGGTACTGAATTGGAGGCCGGTTCCAAAATCCGGAGTGGCTTCCACCATTGTAGGCAGGCAGAGGATTTTGGGCGCGCATTTTATAACAAATTTTTCTTTGGCGCTGTGCCAAATGCACATTCTTGTGTCTCAGGCGACAAAAAATCTTCTCCAGTCGCTCAGCTCTAGTTGAGCAATATCTACTTTATTCACTTAAGCATGTTCAATTAATAAATAACAAACTAATTAACAAAGATTTTCTAACAAGACAAAACCAGCAAGTGAATAATTAGTCATTTTTTATGATTAGTTATTGATTGATGCGTTAGAACTGGCTATAGTGCCAGCCATACGGTTCTTCAAGAGTATCTTCAATGATGAAAAAATCCCTGCTTCTGGCCACTGTCACGGCTTTGCTGTTGACCGGCTGCGGTAAAGATCAAGATGTACTGGTCGTCGGTACCAATGCTGCCTTCCCTCCATTTGAATATATGGGGGGCGCCAATGGTGATGAGGTAAAAGGGCTGGATATCGATATTGCCAAGGCGATTGCCGCCGACGCCGGTAAAACTCTCAAGGTAGAAAACCTCAAGTTCGACTCTCTGATAGTGGCGCTGAACTCAGGCAAAATCGATTTTATCGCCTCCGGCATGACAATCACGGATGAGCGGCAAAAGAGCGTCAACTTCTCCACGCCTTACTACGAAGCCACCCAAGTGGTGATAGTCAATCAGGACAGCCAGATATTCAACACTCCGGCGGATCTTGCCGGCAAGAAGATTGCGGTGCAGCTGGGCTCTACCGGCGACATCATGGCCAAGGAACTCAAGGCCGAAGTCGTGGCCTTCAATACGGGTTTTGAAGCCTTTATGGAGCTGAAAAACCACAAGGTAGACCTGGTACTGTTCGACAGCCAACCGGCGGCCACTTATCTGGCCAAGAACCCCACTCTCAAACAACTGGATATCGACTTCTCACCCGAGTTTTACGGTATTGCAGTCTCCAAGAATAAACCCGAACTGCTCGGCCAGATCAATGCCACCCTGTCACGGCTGCAAAGCTCAGGTGAATACCAACAACTCCTTGAAAAGTATCAGAAGTAATCTTAGATGGATGCAATAATCTCTTCGCTGTTTACCCCCATAGGGGAAGACGGCATGATCGGTATTTTGCTGATCCTAAACGGCCTCAAGGTCACCTTGACTGTGACCTTCTTCGCCATGATCCTCGGCGCCATTCTCGGGGTGCTCACCACCTTGATGGGCATGTCCGAGCGCTGGTATCTGCGCTGGCCGGCCAAGCTGTATGTCGGGGTGATCCGCGGTACCCCTGTGGTGGTTCAACTGGTAATCCTCTACTTTATCGTGTTGGCCGCCATGGATGTCGACAAGGTGACCGCCGCCATCATCGCCTTTGGCCTCAACAGTGGCGCCTATATCAGTGAGATCATCCGTGCCGGCATCCAGGCGGTCGACAAGGGCCAGGCCGAGGCCGCCCGCTCTCTGGGGATGAGCCATTCACTGACCATGCGTGAGGTGGTGTTGCCGCAGGCAATCAAGAATATTCTGCCGGCGCTCGGCAATGAATTTATCGTGCTTTTGAAAGAAACGGCCGTCATCGGCTTTATCGGTGGTGTGGATCTGATGCGTGCCGGTGAAATCATCCGCAGCCGAACCTTTGAAGATGTGGTGCCGCTGCTGACTTGTGCCCTTATCTATCTGTTGTTGACCTACAGCTTCACCTGGCTGTTGGGTAAGTTTGAAACGAGGCTGAAACAAAGTGATTGAGATAACCAACCTGCATAAGTACTACGGCAAACTGGAAGTACTCAAGGGCATAGATCAGCATATCGCCAAGGGAGAAGTGGTCAGTATCATAGGCCCAAGTGGTAGTGGCAAGAGTACTTTTCTTCGCTGTATCAACCTTTTGGAGCAACCGACTGAAGGCGAAATACGGATAGCCGGTGAATCGATAACGGCTCCGGGGGCCTGTGTCGACAAGCTCAGACAGAAAGTGGGCATGGTATTCCAGCACTTTAACCTGTTTCCCCACAAGACAGTGTTGGCCAACCTGACGCTGGCACCGGTCAAGCTGGGGTTGATGAGTTCGGCCGAGGCCGAAGCCAAGGCTTTGGGACTGCTGGGTAAGGTTGGCCTGGCAGATAAGAAAGATGCCTATCCATCCAGTCTGTCCGGCGGCCAGAAACAGAGGGTGGCCATTGCCAGAGCCCTGACCATGTCTCCCGAACTGATGCTGTTTGACGAACCCACTTCGGCGCTGGATCCGGAAATGGTCGGCGATGTGCTGGACGTGATGCAATCTTTGGCTCGCGACGGCATGACCATGGTGATAGTCACTCACGAAATGGGATTCGCCCGCGAGGTGTCTGACAGGGTGATCTTCATGGATGAAGGAGTGATCCAGGAAGCGGGCACGCCGGAGCAGATCTTCAATGCGCCGCAAAATCCCCGTACTCAAGGCTTCCTTGCCAAGGTGCTGCGCTGATCACAGGGTAACTTTTTAGTACAAAAGTGCCATAAATCTGCCATCTTTGTTCTCTATGTTGGGTGCTTTCCCAAACGCCCAATATAGAGAGGTTATTCGTGCGTCAATCCCATCAAGTCGCAGCATTGTCACTGCTGTCTCTGGCCCTGCTGGCCGGCTGTAACTCAGATAACGACACTCAAACTCCCGAGCCGGTAACGGGTCGCTGGCTCAAAGGCGATCTTCATGTTCACACTGCGGTTTCCCAGGATGCCAGAGAGACCCAGGCCGATATTCTCAAGTGGGGCTTCGAGGACTTTGGTCTGGATTATATGAGCCTGACCAACCATATGCGCAACAACAGCCAGGACAATGAAGATAACGATCTAGGCGGCATTCTCTTCTATGATGCCCTCACCCGCTACGAAAAACCCGGACTCGCCAGCCTGATGCCCAACTACCCGGGCAAGTTGGTTTACTCCGGCTTTGAGTGGGATATGCCGACTCATGAACACTTCAATATCGCCATCTTGGCCGATGAACAGCAGACTCTGGATGCGATTAAAACCTTTGAGTACAGCTTCAGCGCCAAGAATGAGCCGGAGGATTTCGCAGCCGAAGATCTCGCCGCCTGGGAGGCCGCCGGCGTCAAGCGTCAGAATCAAACCCATGCAGATGCCGTAGCGGCGCTCGCCTGGCTGCAGCAACACTTCCCCAAACAGAGCTACGGCATGCTCAATCACCCCAGACGCTATCTCGACAGCTACACCATAGCCGAAGTCAGGGAGCTTCACGATGCCGCGCCTGAGGTCTTCTTCCTGGTGGAAGGCATGGTTGGCGGCCAGTTCAGTGGCAACCGCGGTGACTACGGTGACAGATCGAGCGGTGTTTACGGCGGTGTCGATCCCGTCGTGGCCGAAGTCGGCGGTTGGTGGGATGCGCTGCTGGGCGAAGGGCGCAGGATTTGGAACATGGGCAACTCGGATATTCACTTCAAGACCAGGCCACCTTACGCCAGCAGTTATTATCCCGGCGAATACGCCAAGAATTACACCTGGGTTGAGGGTGAAGGCACCCAGGCCCTGCTGGAAGGGCTACGCTCGGGGAACAGCTTTGCGGTATTTGGCGATCTCATCGATGGGCTGGATTTCCAGATGAATACAGGTGATCAAACCATCACTATGGGACAAACCTTGAGCGCCAAGGCCGGTGACAAGGTCACTATCAAAATCAGGTTCCGCAGCCCTGAGCTGAATAACAAGGAAAGCGATATCGGCAATGAACACTACGCCGGCATTAATCCGGGAGTACATCATATCGATTTGATTGCCGGCGATATCGGTGAGCGGGCCAAGCCGGGAACGGCTGCCTGGCAAAAGGAAACCAACGACAGCACCCGGGTGATCAAGTCATTCACCCAGGCCGACTGGCAAAAAGACAGCGATGGCTTCTACAACATGAGCTTCAGCTTTATCGCCGATGGCAAGCAGTATTTCCGCCTGCGTGGTACTAACCTGGATTACAACGTCAGCGGCTTGACCAACAAGGGCACACCTCTGCGTTCAGAGGTGTTGCCACAGGCCGAAGGGGAGCAGGTGCAGCAATGGTACAACGACATCAATGAGCGTAACTACGGCGATCTCTGGTTCTATTCCAACCCGCTGTTTATCACCACGCAATCCTGACTAAGTTCTGCACTCAGGCAGGACGCGGCAACTGCCCGTCCTGCAAAAAGTCTTTTAAAAACCAGGTCAATGGCATGCTACGGCTATTACGACGACTGAAAGCCACCTTGGCGGCCGAGCTTTGGCAGATCCAGTATTCACACTCCTGCGGCTCGGTTGATTGCAATACCAAAGGATCGTGCAGCGCCAGATTAACGCCCTCTTCGGCTCTGGCCGAAGTGTAGCGGATCATCTGCGCCTGCTGTTGCAGCAGCCAGGCCCCCATAGCCTGGGTATAGGTATAGTTCGACTTGTGAGTCAGTTGCTGCTGCACTTCCTGCCCCTGCAATAGCGTCAGGTCGGCACAATCGCGGGCATTGATATCCACAGAGTACAGCATATGCTCAGAGCGCAGCGGCTCCAGATAAGGCTCCAGCATGTCTGCCATAAAGACAAAACGATAGTAAGCAACTTCGGCCAAACAGGTCTGCCAGGATTCACTGGCATAAAAGAAGCTTTCCATTGTGATACTGCCAAAGCGCGAGCCATGGCGCAGCGGCGGATAACGAAACGGGGTCTTGAGCAGATAATGCAAGTGCTCTGTTCCACTTCGGTAAGGCGGTTTAACCTCATCGAGCAGAGACTCAAGCAGCATCTGTTCGTCAAAATCATCCACCAGGCTCAGGGTGGCGGCTTCTTCCTGGGACTCGACCAGGCGATAACCGCGGCCAAGGTAGGGGCGAGGGAAAAAGTCCTGCGGCTCTAACGCGCTAAAATCCATTTTCAGTTATTTGTCTCCTGTCACCGGCTATGGCTGTCAGACCTTGCCTCGCATCGCATCCAGATATTGGTTAACACTCACCAGGCCAACCACGGTTTGCAATAAAGTCTTGGGGGTCCCATTCAGCGCCTTGTTGGGGCTGTTGAGCCAGTGACGCATAAAGGCTTTTTCACCACCCGCTATGGCATACAACGAGCGATACAGGCGGATAAGCTGCAACTGCAGCTCCCCCTGCTTGGAATCGGGTTTAAACCCCTTGCCGCTGTTACGGCTCAAGGTGCTGGGATTAACACCTATGATACGGCTGGCCTCGGCCTGGGTAAGTTGTAACTCGCTGCAAGCATTGGAAAACGCCTTGAATAATACCTCGGCTGCATTGGCTTTCTCTAGGGTATTCATCTTTGCTGCTCCGCCATAAACCTGTCCATATATTAACCAAGATATACAGCAAACGCAATTTAATAGCCAACAAACATGCAAACGCAATCTTGTTGGCACCGAGAGGTGGTTCCCCACCAGCGTACTTTCAATTTATTTTTGATATAGCTTGCAGCAGAAACACTGTTGTAAAGCGCAACAGAGATCGTAGAATGCCAAAACAATTTCAGCCTCATTTGTCCGGAGCAGTGACATGACAGATCTGACATACCTTGCCAAAAAGCGCTATACCACCAAGGCTTTTGATCCCAACAAGAAGATCCCCCAGGATAAAATTGAAGATCTGCAGAGTCTGCTGCAGTTCAGCCCCTCCTCGGTGAACTCCCAGCCATGGCACTTTGTACTGGCCGCGACAGATGAAGGCAAAGCCAAAATTGCCGAGTCTACTGCAGACTATGGCTTCAACACGCCAAAGATCCTCAACGCTTCCCACGTGGTAGTACTCTGTACCCGCAACAACATGGACGAAGCCCATCTGCTGCGTCTGCTTGAGCAAGAAGATGCCGATGGCCGCTTCGCCGACGAAAACGCCAAGCAAGGCCAACACAACGGCCGCTCTTTCTTCACCAATATGCACAAGTTCGAACTTAAGGATCTGCAGCACTGGATGGAGAAACAAACCTATCTGGCGCTGGGTACTCTACTGCTGGGCGCCAGCGTATTGGACATAGATGCAACCCCTATTGAAGGCTTCGATGCCAGCAAACTCAATCAGGTTTTGGGTCTGAGAGAACAGGGCCTGACCGCCAGCGTGGTTGTGGCTCTTGGCTACCATGACGAGTCTGACTTCAACGCCAAGTTGCCCAAATCTCGCCTGCCTCAGGAAGAGCTGTTTACCAAGATCTAACGAGGAACGAGTTTGCATCATCCCTTTCAGAACCCGGCTCCACGCCGGGTTCCATTATTTTCACCTTGCACCCACGGACACCTGTGGCATAGTAGATTTTATCGTCAGTTCAGGATGAATGATTGCTACCATGCTGCTTGCCAAACCCGCGCTGGCCCAGCCAGAGACCACTGAGGTCAAGCCGACCCGACTCAAGGGCGATAACCCGCTTATCTGGCCGCTGCTCAGCTTGCTCAAACGCAGCAACCGCTCCTGGAAGGTGCATCACCTCGCCACCGAATTACAACAGCAGGGACTGATGCACGACTTGGATCCTCTGCCCGAGAAAGATCTGTTCAAACGCAACTTCCTGTTGATGAATGCCCTCTATGAACTGCAACACATGCTGTTGCCGGGCCAATGGCTGCAGGTACAGGCCATGGATATCATATTGCTGCGGATCCCACCGGCCAATGTGCTGCAACTGCAACAGGGTGACTCAGCGCTTAGAGACTACTACCTCGACTGGAACAACTACGACACCTGCGTCAATGTTGTTCGTGAGATGCTGGAGTCCTTCTGGAACAGTTATCAGGATTATATTGGCGTGCGTCCCGGCCGTTTTGCCCAACGAGAGGCACTGCGGGTATTGGAGCTGGAAGCCGACGCCAGCGACAAGGAGATCCGTCGCCAGTGGCGTAAACTGGCGCTGAAGTGGCACCCGGACAGGCAAGGTGGTGATGCCGCCAAATTCAGACAGATCTGCGAAGCCTGGCAAGCCCTGCGAGGTTGAATAACCAGGCAAACCGTCAAAGCTTAGCCTCGCTCACAGAAATGGCCGCCAAAGGTGCCGACGCTTAAGTCATAATTAAGCCAGTCACATTAACCTGACAGCAAAGGGCGCTGCGCCCGGTCAATTCTGAGGAGATTATTTTGCTCAAGCCACTGGTTGCCGCAATGGCACTTACCCTGATCCCGCTGGCCGCCAACGCCGCCGACTTTATCGAAGGTAAACACTATACCCAGATAGCCAAGAAAGGCAGTGAAGAACCCAAACTCACCGAGTTCTACTCTTTCTATTGTCATAACTGCTTCAGCATGGAAACCCAGTATCTGCCGGACATCAAGGCTGGTCTCAATAAAGAAGTCAGCTTTGACAGCAAGCATGTCGACTTTATGAACAGCGATCTGGGCACTGAGGTGATGAAGTCTCTGGCCATCATGCAGGAGCTGGGCGCGACTGATAAGCTGGTTCATCCTATGTTTGCCGCCATTCAGGGCGAGGAAGGGGCCCATGGCCATGACCATTCCGCCCCTGGACACAAGCACACCTCTGCCATCAATAGCCGCGACGATATCAAGCAATTGTTTGCCGCCAACGGCGTCGATGTCAGCCAGTACGATGCCTTGGCCGACAGCAAGAAAATCAATGATGTCATCGCCCTGTGGCGTAAGCAGCAGAATGAATTTGCCATCCAGAGCGTGCCAAGCTTCGTGGTAAACGACAAATATCTGGTTAACCTGGGAGAAATTCGCACCTTGGGCGAACTGACCGATCTGATCAATTTCCTGGCTACCGAAAAAGATGCCAAGCAAGATGAAGGCGGCAGTCTGGGTTGGTTGTTCCTGGCCTTTGCCGGTGTCGCCGCCGTCACCAGACGTCGCCGCTGAAATCAGACGGTATAGCGATAAAGCGCGATATTCTCAAACAAGTCAAAGGCCACCCGGAGGTGGCCTTTTTGCTATCTAGTGTCTATTAGGGAAGGTGCGAATAAGTCCTCGTGGCACTCTGGCTTGCACAACAATTGGCGTTCAAGGCATCTGACTGAAGGCATGCCGGGGCCTGTCGAAGTCGGATAACGCAGAGAGCCGGTTGCTGTGAAAGCCCCGAAGGGCGTGGCTTACAGGCCTGCCTGCTGTGTTGTGCCTCTTGCAAAGGGCTAAGGCCATTTGCTGCGAACCACGCCTTGCATCCAGGCCCGTAAGCCGACGCAGAGCACACATGGGACTTGTTCACACCTTCCTTAGCCTCTACACGGTTAACCACCGAGGATCCGCTTCCACCAAGGCAGAGGTTCACCGCAGTTGGGCGCCGGGTGATAACTGTCGGCCAGCGCAGGTACCGCCACCACATTACGGCAATCGGCTTGTTTCGCCGCGCCTGTATCCCGGTCGAAATAGCCCTGCACCACGCCGTTGACCGGCGGCAACCTCAGCCCCAGTGGCGGCCGCTCGGCGAGGAAGCGTTGATAAACCGTCATGGCACCACTGCTGCCATAGAACTGGGTCTTGCCGTTGTCATCGCGGCCAACCCAAACGGCGGCAACGTTACGCTCGTCAAACCCGGCAAACCAGGAGTCGCGGCGGTCGTTGCTGGTGCCCGTCTTGCCCGCCAGCATCACGCCGGGGAAGGCCGCTCCTAGACGCGAAGCCGTGCCGGACTCCACCACCTTGGTCATGGCGTACTGCACCAGATAGTTGGCCGCAGGCGTTATCGCCTCATGGCGTGGCATACTGGCCACAGGCAGGGGCTGGTTGTCGCTGTCCAGCACGGCAGTCACCGCATTGAGCTGACGATAACGGCCACCGTCCGCCAGGGTCTGATATACCTGCGCCACCATCAAGGGGGAACCGTTCACGGCGCCGAGCAACATGGAAGGATAAGCCGATACAGCTTCATTCCAGCCGGCCTCTTTTAGCGTCGCGGCCACGGCATCGACACCGACATTCATCCCCAAATTAACGGTCGGCACATTCATCGATTTCTTGAACGCCGTCAACAGTGGCACCTGGCCACGGAACTTACGATCCACATTCTGTGGCGACCAGGTCTTGCCCTGCTCATTCTTGAGGGTAATGGCCTCATCTTTGAGGGGGCTGGCGAGATTGAACTTGCTGCCCTGAGCCAGCGCCGTGGCATAAACAAACGGCTTGACCAGTGAACCTATGGGACGGCGAATTTCCACCGCCCGGTTGAAACCCTCGTAGCCCGGCACCTTGTCGCCCACCATGGCGGCGATCCCGGCGCTGTACTTGTCGGTCACCACCATGCCTACCTGCAACTCTTTATCTTTCTTGCCAAGCTCCTTCAGGGTTCGCTCAACGGCGTTTTCGGCGGCTTCCTGTGCCATGGGGTCCAAGGTGGTATAGACCTTGACACCGGACTGCTTCAGCAGCGCCGCACCGTAGCGATCCTTGAGTTCCTGTTTGACCACGGCAAAGAAGGCCGGCAGTTTCTGGTGCACAGGTTTGTCCGAGCGCCTTAATCCCAGCGGCGACTCCGCTGCCGCCTTGTATTGGTCGACAGAAATTTTGCTGCCTTCCATCAACAGCCGGAGCACCAGATCGCGCCGCTCCTGAGCCCTGTCAGGATAGCGCCAGGGGTTGTAGTAAGATGGCCCCTTGATAGCGGCGACCAGGAAGGCTTGCTGCGCCAGGGTCAGCTCTCCTACGGGGCGGCCAAAATAGAATTGCGATGCCAGCCCCATGCCATGCACGGCTCTGGATTTGTCCTGTCCCATGTAGACCTCATTGAGATAGGCCTCGAGGATTTCATCCTTGCTGTAACGAAAATCGATAATCAGCGCCATCAAGGCCTCTCTGGCCTTACGGATCAAGGAGCGCTCGCTGGAGAGGAAGAAGTTCTTCGCCAGCTGCTGGGTCAGGGTAGAGCCGCCCTGTACCGTGCGACCGGCGCTGATATTGACCAGCAGGGCACGGGCGATGGCAAAGGGGTTCACCCCGTGGTGCTCATAGAAGCTGCGGTCTTCCACCAGAATAAGCGCTTCGACTATGTTTTCGGGGATCTGTTCGGTTGGTACAAAAAGCCTGTCCTCACCATCGCCGGCGATGATCCTGTCCAGCAGTACAGGTTCGAGATGAAACACCGCCAGTTGGCGTTTGTCGCTCATGCGCGCCACTGAAGTGACGCCGTTGGAGTCGAAACTTATCATCACCCGCTGCTCTGCCTGGCTACCCTCAGGATGCAGGAAGGGGCGACGCCACAGCTCGATTCGGGTACTGGAGGCAGAAAACTCCCCCACCTGGCGCGGATTGGCCACCTTGCGATAGCCCAGCAGCTTAAGTTCGGCCATCAGCTGGGCATGGCTCACCGCCGCCCCGGGATAGAGTGCCATGGAGCGACTGAACACCTGCGCCGGCAGGTGCCACTTCTGCCCTTCAAACTTACGGGCGATGATCTGATCCAGGTAGATACAATAGATAGTCAACGCCGCTACCAGAATAAGGGCCAGCTTCCAGGTTATCGACCATAACCTGCGACATAGCCCGGGGTTTTGCTGCGCCGGCTTGCTCTTGCTGCTGGTTTTTCTGGTACTTTTTTTCGTGGTACTTTTCTTGGTGGTCATGCTTATCCCAAAATTTACTACTGGATATTCAAGGTCTTTTTCTTGGTGAATTTAGTCGGCAAAGTATTGGCCGGGTCGTCGGGCCACAGGTGTTTAGGGTAGCGCCCACGCATCTCTTTTTTCACTTCGACATAGGGTCCTTGCCAAAAACTGGCCAGATCGGCCGTCAGCGCCAAAGGGCGCTGCGCCGGAGACAAGAGTTCCATGATTACGGTCAACTCCCCTTGCAGTAGCCGCGGGCTTTCGGCCATGCCCAGCGCTTCCTGCAGACGCACACTCAGCAGCGCCCGACCGCCGGCATCATAGCGGATCGGTGCCCGGGTGCCCGTGGCCATTTTCCAATGACTCGGCAGCCATTCATTCAGTGTCTGCTGCGCCTGCCACTCGAGGCGATTGAGCAACAGCTGCTTGATATCCAATGCCATTAATCCCTTTAGCTGCTTGATATCGCTCAAAAATGGTTCCAACCACTCCTCGAGAGAATCCAGCAGCGCCGGATCGCTGTTGTCCGGAAATAGGTTCGGATCTTTGGATCTTGCCAGTGCCAGCCTGAACTGGAGCTGCCTGACATCCTCATCCATATTGAGCAGTGCCAAGCCTTTACTGCGCAGCAGCACCATAATCGCCTGAGCCCTCAGCTTGGGATCCGCCTCTTTCTCGGCCTCCCGCTTGAGTACTATCTCCCCCAGACGCAGTTGGCGCTCGGCAAAGAAACGTCCCTTGGACTCATCCCAGCCCGCCTGCTGTTGCCAGGTACAGAGAAAGGCCAGCTCATTTTCCAGCAACCCCGCCGGTAATTCGGCCGCCAGATAGATGCGGCCGGCGCTGCGGCCCTCGGTCTCCAGGTAATCGGCCACCACCAGAAACTCGCAGCCGCTGAGGCTGTCACTGGCATCGAGCACCACGCCACTGCCATTGGCCAGCTGATAGCCCTCGACGCCTCTTGCCTTGGCTATCCTGTCAGGAAATGCCAGCGCCAACAACAGGGCGCAATCGGCACGATTCGCCAATTTCAGAAAATCCGCCGCCTTGCCGTTAAGCCCTAAGCGTCTGAGCCAGTTGCCGACTTGTCTGGCTTCAAGGCCTTGAGTGGCCTGAGAAAGTTTATCCATGATATCGGCGTTGTTACCCGCAAGGCTTCTGGCCTCCAATAAGGCAGCCAGCAGACAAGCCAGACCGGCTAGTTCGGGTTCGCCGCGCGCCTGCCCCAAACTCTGCGCCCGGAGCAGCATGTGCGCCAACCGTGGCTGCGCCCCCAGTGCATAGGCCGCGCGGCCATGGGCGGTAAGCTTACGTTGCGGGTCTACCAATTGCAGCGACTGCAACAGCTGCCAGGCCACCGCCTCATTGGCTCTGGCCGGTGGCGTCAGTAAAGGCAAGTCACTGAGGCTGCGCACACCCCAGCAGGCCGCATCCAGGGCCATGGAGAGCAAGTCGGCATGCAAGAGTTCCGGTTCATCCGTCTGCGGCAAGCGGCCGTGCTCCTCCTGGCCCCAAAGCCTTAAGCAGAAACCCGCACTGGTGCGCCCAGCCCGCCCGGCTCTTTGAGTGGCCGATGCCTGGCTGATACGCTTGAGTCCCAAACGGGTAACGCCGCTGCGGGGGTTGAAACTGGCTTGGCGCTTGTAACCACTGTCCACCACCAGAGTAATCCCCTCTATGGTCAGACTGGATTCCGCCAGGTTGGTGGACAGCACCAGCTTACGCTCACCGGCATTGGCCGGGGCAATCGCCGCATCCTGCTCTTTGGCACTCAGTGAGCCGTAGAGAGGACAAATGCGCACATTGGCCGCAACTCTGGATTGCAGATAGTGCTTGAGGCGCTGAATTTCCCCCTGTCCCGGCAGGAAGGCGAGTATCGAGCCCTGTTGCTGCGCTTCGCTAACCCCCAAAGCACTGGCCTGTTGAGGGTCCAGCAGCGCCAGCAACTGCCGCCCCATATGTTCAAGCCAAGGTGCCATGCCAGAGCCGGAACCCGAACCGCTGCGCCTCTGCGCCGAAGCGGCGCTGTAGGCGATAGTCACAGGGTAGCTGCGGCCCTCACTGGCAAGCAGCTTGGCATCCGGCATCAAGGTTTGTAACGGCAGGCCTTCGAGCGTTGCCGACATGGCCAGCAAGTGTAAATCGTCCCGCAATGAGGCCTGCACTTCCAGTGCCAGCGCTAGACCGAGATCTGTGCTCAGATGGCGCTCATGGATCTCATCGAAAATGATCATGGCAACGCCCTTGAGCTCAGGGTCCTGCTGGATCATGCGGGTCAGTACCCCCTCGGTGATGATCTCGAGTCGGGTGTTGCCGCTGACCTGACTCTCACCGCGAACCCTGAACCCCACCTCTTGCCCCAGTGCCTGCCCTCTTTGGCGCGCCAAAAAGCCGGCGATGGCCCGCGCCGCAACCCGTCTGGGCTCCAACATGAGGATCTTGCCGTCGATTTCCGGCCAGTCGAGCAGTGCCAAGGGCAGCGCGGTGGATTTACCGGCTCCGGTAGGCGCCTCGAGGATAACTTGCCGACAAGTGGCCAAGGTTTGGCGCAGTTGAGGCAACAGGGATTGAATGGGTAAGTCGTTCAAGATTCAGGGCATGGCTTACAAAAACAGGCGCTCAGTGTAACCAGTTTCAGCCGCCGTGGCTAACAGGAAGGCCCTGAGCATGTCCTGCAAACTACACCAGGTATCCTGATGCCAGTCTGTGCCGGCCTGTATGAATCAATAAGCATTGGCACAACTGCGGTTGGACTCACTCAGCTCAAGTAAGGGCCTGGGCTTGCCTATGGCGTAGCCCTGAGCATAATCCACCCCCAGCTCCTGCAGTTTCGCCACTATGGCCTCGGTTTCCACAAACTCGGCAATAGTTTGAAACGCCATCTGCCTCCCCAACTGGCACATGGCGGCAATAATCGCCTGATCCGCTTTGTCTTCACAGAGATTGAGCACAAACTGGCCGTCAATCTTCACATAATCCACCGCCAACTGTTTAAGGTAAGCAAAAGAGGAAAAGCCGGCGCCAAAGTCATCCATCGCCAGCTTACAACCCAGGGGTTTAAGCAGCTCAATCAACCTGTGGGCCTGCTCTAGCTGGCTGAGAACCGAAGTTTCGGTGATTTCGATACACAGCTTATCGACCAATTCGGGTTCGGCCAGCAGGCGCATCTCAAGCCAGTCCATAAACTCGTCATCCTCGAGCGAGGATGCCGAAAGGTTCAGCGACACCAAAGACAGGGATTGCCACAACTCAAGATGCCTATTGCCCCAGAGCAGCAGATGATCTATCACCCAGCGATCCACTCTGGACGCCAAGTTATAACGCTCGGCCGCTGGCAGAAATATCGCCGGAGACAGCATCTCCCCCTTCTCCTGATACATACGCAGCAAGATCTCCAGATGCATGCCGCTATCTGTAGCTTCCAGCGGGCGGATCTCCTGGAAATAGAGCTCAAATCTGTCATTGGCAAGGGCACCGAGGACATCGACCGAGGCGGTCATTTCGCTGTAGAGCCGCTTGAGGCGGGGATCGCTGCTGTCGTAGAGTAACCAGCCGTTGCGCCCCTGCTCCTTGGCCAGTCGGCAGGCGGCATCGGCCTGGCCCATGACGGTATAGATGTCCTGGGCTGCCGGATCCAACTGGGCTATGCCTATGCTGGCCGAGACCCCGTGTTTGCGGTTTTCCCAGTTGAATTCGTGATTGAACAGCTGCTGACAGATACGCTCGGCAATATGTTTGGCCGACTCTGGGTTGCAAAAATGCATCAGGATCCCGAACTCATCGCCGCCGAGCCTGGCCACCACATCCCCCTTGCGCACCAGTTGCTTGAGCCGCTGCGCCACCTGACACAAGAGCCTGTCACCCGCGATATGACCGCTGACATTGTTGATCACCCGAAACTGATCCAGATCCACAAAGGCAATACACACAGGCGGCGCCTGTTCCTCGCCGAGCACTTTGGCCAGCAGGGCTTCAAAATGCACCCGGTTGGGCAGGCCGGTCAGCGCATCATAATTGGCGTGAAATGACAGCTCGCTGGCCAATCTGTGGCGTTCACTGACATCCTCGGCCATCAGCACCAAAGTACGCTTATCAGCCTTACTGCGGCTGAAACTGAGTTTTTGCCAGCAGAGCTCCTGTCCATGCAGAAAACCAACCTCACACCAAGCCTGATTCAATACCCCATCGCGTACCACGGCCAGGGTATCGAGCAAAATCCCCTTGTCATCCTCACGCACCAACGCCAGCAGATCCTTGCTGTCACCGGCCACCAGCGTCTGCTTGGCTATCCGGTTCATCATGGTCAGTTGGTTACTGCTGTCCAACTGCCCGCAAGCCAGGGGTAACTGTTGGAACAGCTCCTGATACTTGCGCTCACTGGCCAGCAGCGCCAAGGCGATGCGGGTCAGCTCCATCGCCGAACCTATCATGGCGGCAGCATGGCTGAGTTCATTGATAAAATCTTCCTGCCAGCGCTTTTCGCCGCCGCATTGCAGGGCGCCAACGGCGATATGGGTATCTCCCAGATGCAGTGGCGGCAGCACCAACAGGCTGCGTACCTGCCACTGGCGTAAGAAGCGTTTCTCTTCCTGAGCTTCCTTGGGAAGCTCTTCAATACTGTCCAAGGTCAGGAGTTTGGGGTGGCGTAACAGATTGCGAAAAAAAGGCATGTTCCCCAGCCCCCATTCCCGGGAAGCTTGCTGAGTCTTGAATTGGGGTTTGAGGTAGAGATTGCGGGTCTTGAGTCGCCCCGGTGTCTTACCGGCCGCCAGCACAAACACCCCGTCACAATCCAATTGTCGGGTGATGATCTCCAGGGCGCGATCAACATTCTGCTCCAGGGTGATCAGCGGAGAATCGCTGAAGACATCCACCAGAGCATGTTGTAATTGATTGGCAAGACTCGCGGGCATAATGGGGTCATTTCCTTACGACTGTTTTTGATCCGAAGAATCCATCCGATACCATTGCTTTTCATTCTCACCGAGTGAATCGACTCCTGTGTACAATGGTACAAGTCACAGTATAGGCCAAGGTCTTAACCGGGAACGAAAAATGAGCTCAATTACGCCTAAAAGGCTATTTCTGGGATTCGCGCCAACCACGGCAGAAAGAGTGAGCTTGCTGACGTTGCAGCAAGCTTGTGAACAAGCTGATGAACCGTCAGCCCCCGGTCTCAAGAAAATGACTGAGGCCAATCTGCACCTTACCCTGGCGTTTCTCGGCCAGGTGACGGCAGAACAGCATGGGGATTTACTCGCTGCCATTCCCGGCTTGCCCTTGAAACGCTTTCGGGTGCGGCTCGAGCATCTCTGTTTCTGGCCCGGGCCGAAAATACTCTGCCTGGCCGGCACAGCCGAGGATCCGGCACTGATGGCGCTTGCCGGGGCGGCGCAACAACTGGCGACAAACCTTGGGCTGCATAGCAGCGAATATGATTACCGCCCCCATATCACCTTGATGCGAAGGGCCGGCAACCTACCGAAACTCGAACATATTCCGATTATCGATTTAACGCCAAGCGAGCTGCAACTCTACGAGTCTTTGAGTACTCCAACCGGCGTCGAGTACCGGATATTGGCCAGTTGGCCGTTAAGCGACTGAATCACTTAAGCGCCTTGTGCATCACCACGCAGTCGAGCACTATACCTCTTGGGGAGTGGTATTGGCTTATCCCCTCACCGCAAAAGCCACAGCTACGATAGAAGTCGGCGGCATTGAGGGTAGACTCCAGCGTCAGCGCAGTCACGCCTCTTTCACGCGCCAAAGACTCGAGATGAGCGAGCAAGTCACGCCCGAGCCCTTGGCCCATGGCTTGTGGATGCACGAACAGGGCTTCAATTCGGTTGTTATCCAGCATGCCGGTCGCCAGTATTTTTCCCTGATGTTCGATTAGATAAAAGTCTCTCTCCACCATGGTGATAAAGACAGAGGGCATCTCGCCTTGGGTCCAAATTCTGAGCTCTGCCTTTGTGTAAAACCCCTGGCAACCGGCCTGAATAGCCAGATTACGGATATCCCAGGCAGTTTGTGCGTCTTCCTTTCTTGCCTTGCGTAACTTCATCCTGCACTTCCCTTTGTTGAAAAAATAGCGATACACCGGCATTAAAAAGCCGCCCAGTGGGCGGCTTGGTTTGGGCTTTAATTCCCTATGACTCAGTCCGCCAACAGTTCGGCTATGGTCAACATACCATGAGTCGTGGCGCCTGCAGCCCAAAGGGCTGAAGCATTGTCTTCAAATGCGGCGGCCAGATCGATATGCAGCCAATCCACACCTTCATTGACAAAACGCCACAGGAAACCGGCGGCATTGGAAGCGCCACCGGCGCCGCCACCTTTTACCGGGCGGCTGTTGGCGGTATCGGCATAGGCAGAAGGGCACATCTCTTTATGCCAAGGCTCCAGCGGCAAAGGCCAAACATTTTCAGCCACTAGAGCCGCCTTTTGCTGCGTCAACGCCAGCAGTGACTGGCTGGGGGAGAAAATGGCGTTATAGTTGCGGCCAACGGCCATCACAGCGGCGCCGGTCAGGGTGGCGGCATCGATAACCCGAGTCGCACCGCTGGCGCAGGCGGCCTGCAGACCATCGGCCAGCACCAAGCGTCCCTCGGCATCGGTATTGACCACTTCAACCGTGGTGCCGTTCTTGTAGGTCAGTATGTCTCCCAGCTTATAGGCACGACCACTTATGAGGTTCTCGGCGCAGCAGAGGTAGAGTTTGACCCGCTTGTCGAGACCGTTCTGAATCGCCAGCCCCAGCGCCGCAGTAACAGTTGCCGCGCCGCCCATATCCGCCTTCATGCCCAGCATGCCTTCGGAAGCCTTGATGCTGTAACCGCCTGAGTCAAAGGTGATCCCCTTACCTACCAGCGCGACGGACACGGGAGCATCTTCACCCAGAGGGTTGAAGTCCAGTTCCAGCAATGCAGGTGGCCTTTCGCTGCCGCGGCCAACCGCATGAATGCCTATCCACTGCTCCTGCAACAAGGCCTCCCCTTCAACTATCCGGTAGCTGACCTTGTCACCGCCGAGTTCGGCCAGCCAATTGGCAGCCTGCTGCGCCAGTTTCAGTGGTGGCAGGTTTTCCGGGGTTTCATTGATAAGACTGCGGGCAAACGATGCGCTGTAAGCCCTGCTGGTCAGCGCGCCCTTGAGTGCCTCATCACCGGCCCACTGGATCTCATGTCCGCCTTTGGCAGTGACAAAGCCCTGGGCAAAGGCCCACTGACTGTTGAGGTCCCACCCCTCTCCCACCAAAGACACTTGATTGATCCCCTGGTTACGCAGCTTGCGGGCGGCCATCTGGATTTGCCGCAGAACATCGTTTCCCTGCAGGTGGATCTGAGCCTGCTCAGCATTGTAGGTTACATCGGCTTTGCCCCAATGGGCCGCAGGGGCCTCATGGGTCAGCACTATCTTCATGGATTGACTCATTTCGATTCCTTCTTCTTTATGCAGTGAGCGCCTTCGCGCCACAATTGGTCCCAGTGTACTGCATTCCTGCCCGGCACTTGAAGCCCCGCGCCGAATGAGAATTGTTGCCAACTGTAAAGCCTGCTAGGCTTTGGGGTTTTCAACAACTTCAGGGAGATGGGGATGGAGTTTATCCCGCCACTGCAATCCGGCATTTTGATCCAAAGGTATAAACGCTTTCTGGCCGATGTCAGGCTGGATGATGGCACTGAGATTACCCTGCACTGCCCCAATACGGGTTCAATGAAGAACTGCCAGTTCCCCGGCGAGCGGGTTTGGTTCTCCTGTTCGGACAATCCCAAGCGTAAATACGCCCACACCTGGGAGCTGATGCAAACCCCTGAAGGCGACCTGATCGGTGTCAACACAGGGCGGGCCAACGCTCTGGTAGAGGAAGGGATCCAAACGGGTGTCATCAAGGAACTGCAGGGGTACCAAAACCTCAAGCGGGAAGTGAAGTACGGTGATGAAAACAGCCGTATCGATATCTTTCTCAGCGAAGGGGCAGAGGCTGATTGCTATATCGAAGTGAAGAACACCACACTCTTGGAAGAGGGTCATGGTTACTTTCCCGATGCTGTCACCAGCCGTGGTCAAAAACACTTGCGGGAACTGATGTCAGTGGTCAAAAGTGGCCAACGTGGGGTATTGGTGTTTTTAGTGCAACATACAGGGATAAAAACCGTATCAGCGGCCCGCCATATAGATTCAAAATATGCCGACTTATTGAACGAAGCCATAGATGCCGGGGTCGAAGTACTGGCCTATGCCACAAGCCTTTCACCTGAAGGCTTCTGGGTGGAATCAAGGCTCGAATTTGTTCGTCAGACAAGCCCCAAAAAGTGATAAAAAGTTGATTTAATCGGGTTTAGCAGACATATTCAAATAATTAGCAATAAGTAAATCGAAATATTTGCCTAGGTAGAGAGATTCTGATATAGATAGCGGCCGTTCATAAGAATGCCCTACGACGCAAATGGAAACAGGAGATGCGTTATGCCTGAAGGCACTAAAAAACTTGGTGTACTCGCTATCGCTGGTGTAGACCCTTACCAGGAAAAACCCGGTGAGGAGTACATGAACTCACAACAACTGAGCCACTTCAAGACCATTCTTGAAGCATGGAGGAATCAGTTGCGTCAAGAGGTGGATCGCACTCTTACCCATATGCAGGATGAAGCTGCAAACTTCCCGGATCCGGTTGACCGTGCCGCCCAGGAAGAAGAGTTCAGCCTCGAACTGCGCGCCCGCGACCGCGAACGTAAGCTGATCAAGAAGATCGAAAAGACACTGCAGAAAATTGAAGAAGATGACTTCGGTTTCTGCGAATCCTGCGGCGTCGAAATCGGCATCCGTCGTCTGGAAGCCAGACCGACAGCCGATCTGTGTATCGACTGCAAAACGCTGGCAGAGATCAAAGAAAAACAGATGGCAGGTTAATCTAATCTGCCGCAGCGCGGGGCCAAGTGTTACACTGGCCCCGCGTTTTTTTGTCACTCAGCCCTTGATGAACAACACTTCCTACATAGGCCGTTTCGCCCCCTCGCCTTCAGGCTCTTTGCATTTCGGCTCTCTTGTTGCCGCCCTCGGCAGTTATCTACGCGCCCGCTCAAAGCAAGGGCAGTGGTTGCTGCGAATAGAAGATATCGACCCCCCGAGAGAAGTCAGCGGCGCAGCCGATGACATAATGCGCACCCTGGAAGCCTTCGGCTTGCACTGGGATGGCGAAGTGCTGTACCAGAGCCGGCGTCTGCAAGACTATCAGCAACATATTGATGCCTTACTGGAATCCAATCAGGCCTACTATTGTCAGTGCACCCGCAAACAGATCCAGCAAAGAGGTGGTGTTTACGACGGCCGCTGCCGGGAGTTGCAACTCAAGCAAGGTGCCATTCGCATTCACAACCAACTGGCGGTTGCCCGGTTTATCGATGGCCATCTGGGTAAAGTCTGTGTCGACCCAGCCTTCGCCGCAGAAGACTTTATTATCAAGCGCAGCGATGGCCTGTACGCCTATCAACTGGCGGTGGTACTGGACGACGCCTTTCAAGGCATCACTGAGATAGTCCGCGGCGCCGACCTCTTGGAGGCCAGTTGCCGACAGATAAGCCTGTTTCGCCAATTCGGATTTCAGGAACCGAGCTTTTTTCATCTGCCACTGGCCAGCACCCAGGCAGGGCTCAAGCTTTCCAAGCAAAACCATGCCACACCGGTGGATAAACGCCATCCACAACCGGCGATGCTGGCGGCACTCGAGTTTCTCGGCCAGACGGCTGTCACGCCCCAAGCCGATGTGACTCAGATGTTGGCCCAGGCGGTGGCTCAGTTTGATCCAGACAGCATTCCCAAGCAGACAGAGATCCTCATCGGCCGCTGATATACTCATCGCCTGCTATTTGGTATATCATAGCCGCCAGTTTTTAACCCTTATTTTGCGTTAACGTTCCGAGGTGTCCCATTTTTCGCCGTATCAGTCAGTTTTGTAAGCAGTTGTTTGACGATGGTCAGACAACCAAGGCTCAACAAGAAGACAACACAGACACAGGTTTGAGCCTGGAGGTTATCCCGCGCGATGGCCACAGCATTTCCCGCAGACAGATTAGCGAGAATGCGCTCAAGGTTTTGTACCGCCTGCATAAGTCTGGCTTTAACGCCTATCTGGTTGGTGGCGGCGTACGCGATCTGCTGCTGGGACTGGAGCCGAAAGACTTTGACGTGGTCACCAATGCCACTCCGGAAGAGATCAAGAAGCTGTTTCGCAACTGCCGCCTGGTTGGCCGTCGTTTCCGCCTGGCCCATATCGTCTTTGGCCGGGATGTTATTGAAGTGGCTACCTTCCGCGGCCACCACGGCAACAGCGAAGAGAAGATTTCCAAGGTCAATTCAGCCGGACGACTGCTGCGCGACAATGTTTATGGTGACATAGATGAAGACGCCGAGCGCCGCGACTTTACCGTCAACGCCCTCTATTACAATATTGCCGACTACTCCATTCGCAGCTATGGCGGCGGTATTCATGATCTTAAGGCAAGAACCCTGCGACTGATTGGCGATCCCGAGACCCGTTATCGGGAAGACCCGGTGCGTATGCTGCGGGCCGTGCGCTTTGCCACCAAGCTTGGGATGTCCATCGAAAAACGCACCGCTGCCCCGATCAAGAGTTTGGCTCCGCTGCTGAAAGATATTCCGGCTGCGCGTATGTATGAAGAAGTGCTCAAGCTGTTCTTCGCCGGTAAGGCGCTGAACAACTATCAGATGATGCGCGAATATCAACTGTTTGCGCCCATTTTCCCTCTGGTGGAAAGCCTGCTGCGGGACGACCCCAAGGGCCCGGCCGCCAGACTGCTGAGCGAAATGATGCACAACACAGATGTGCGCGTCGGTGAAGACAAGCCTGTGACTCCGGCCTTCTTCTATGCCGCACTCCTTTGGTATCCGCTGCAAAACCGCGCCCAGGATATCGCCTTGGAGAGCGGTCTCAGCCCCTATGATGCCTTCTTTGCCGCCATGGGCGATGTGCTCGAGCAACAGTGCCGCTCGGTAAGCATTCCCCGCCGCTTCAGCACTCCGGCACGGGATATCTGGCAGTTACAGATGCGCTTTGAACGCTCTCAAGGGGGCCGCGCCTTTAAACTGATGGAACATCCCAAGTTCCGCGCCGCCTACGATCTCTTGCTGCTCAGAGCCAATGCCGAAGGCGGCAATCTGGCCAAGCAGGCCAGTTGGTGGCAACAGTTTGTCGAGTCTGATGACGAGCAGAAGCAACAGCTGGTGCGCAGCGGCAGTAAGTCCAACGGCAGCCGCAACCGTAACGCCAATCAACGCCGGCGCCGCAAGCCTCGTCGCCCAAGCGAAAAACCACAGGCGGCCGAGTAAGATGACCGGAGTCTATGTGGCGCTGGGCGCCAACCTGGACTCTCCCGAGCGCCAGCTTGACAGTGCTTGCCTGGCGCTGCAGCAGCTGGCGCGGCAAGACAGCTTTCGCGTTTCATCCTACTATCGTTCGGTTCCCATGGGCGATGTTCCTCAGCCGGACTATATCAACGCGGTGGCCTATTTCGAGACCGAGCTGGCGCCGCTGGAACTCCTTGACGCCTTGCAGGAAATCGAGTTGCAGCAAGGGCGACAACGCCTGGTGCGCTGGGGCCCTAGAACTCTGGATCTGGACCTGTTGCTCTACGGCAATAAGCAGATACAGACCCCAAGGCTCACTGTGCCCCACTACGGCATCAAGAGCCGCGAGTTTGTCCTCATTCCACTGGAAGAGCTCAATCCTTCGCTGGTGTTGCCCTGCGGCACCGGCATAGCCACGCTGATCACCAATGCCATGCGCCAATCGCTGCAACTGATCCACCCCTCAGGCTGAGAACCTGAGCCGGATCGTTGCAGTCCAAAGCCGCATGGCATATAACACCACTTCACTCGGTTAATAAGAAGAGCATTATGTCTAAAATCACCACAGCGACCCTGCGTAAATTCAAGCAGGAAGGTAGAAAATTTACCGCTCTGACCGCTTATGACGCCAGTTTTGCCGCCGCTTTTGACAGCGAAGGTGTAGACGTCCTGCTGGTAGGAGACTCATTGGGAATGGTTCTGCAAGGTCACGATGATACCTTGCCGGTCAGTGTCGAGGAGATGGCCTATCACACCCGTTGTGTTCGCCGCGGCATCAGCCGCAGTTTGTTGATGGCCGACCTGCCTTTCATGAGTTATGCCACTCCCGAGCAGGCGATGACCAATGCTACCAAGCTGATGCAGGCCGGTGCCAACATGGTCAAGATTGAAGGTGGCCAATGGTTGCTGGAAACGGTTTCCATGTTGACCGAGCGTGGCATTCCTGTCTGCGCCCACCTAGGACTGACGCCACAATCGGTGCACGTGTTCGGTGGTTTCAAGGTACAGGGCCGCGATGCCGACAACGCCCAGCGGATCCTGGATGAGGCCAAGGCGCTGGAAGGTGCCGGGGCCCAGTTGTTGGTACTCGAGTGCGTACCGGCTTCGCTGGCAAAACAGATAACCGAAGCGCTGCAAATTCCGGTGATCGGCATAGGGGCCGGCAAGGATACTGATGGCCAAATTCTGGTGATGCACGATGTACTCGGGATCTCCAGCGGCTATATCCCGCGCTTTTCCAAGAACTACCTTAAGCAGACAGGTGAAATCCGTGAGGCCGTGAAGGCCTATATCGACGAAGTTCAGCAGGGACAATTCCCCGCAGAAGAGCACACCTTTAACTGAGCCGGGGATTCGCCAGATTATGCTGACCACAGCCAAGATAGATGAGATCCGTGCCCGGGTACGGGAATGGCGCCAAAAAGGGGAAACCGTAGCCTTTGTCCCTACCATGGGCAATCTGCACCAGGGACATGTGAGTTTAATCCTCGAAGCCGCGCGCCGCGCCGATCACGTGGTGGCCTCGATTTTTGTCAATCCACTGCAGTTTGGCAAGAATGAGGATCTCGATGCTTATCCCCGCACCCTGGGCGCCGATCAACAGAAACTGACTGAAGCCGGCTGCGAGCTGCTGTTTACCCCAACACCCGAGCTTATCTACCCCAAAGGGCTGGATGCCCAGACCTTTGTGGAAGTCCCAGGGATCTCCGATGAGCTTTGCGGCGCCAGCCGTCCAGGGCACTTTCGCGGGGTCGCGACCATAGTCTGCAAGCTGTTCAATATAGTGCAGCCTGACATCGCCCTGTTTGGCCGTAAGGACTACCAGCAGCTTCTGGTGATCAAGACCATGGTGACCGACCTGTCGCTGCCCATCGAGGTCATAGGGGTAGAAACCGTTCGCGAGGATTCCGGCCTGGCACTGAGTTCGCGCAATGGTTATCTCACCGAGGCCGAAAAGGCGCTGGCGCCCAAGCTCAAGGCAAGCATGGATAAACTGGCCGAGGCGATTGTACTGGGGCAGGATATCGACCAGGCCATCAGCAATGCCAAGGAGCTCCTGCGCGCCGCCGGGCTTGAGCCTGACTATCTGGAAGTGCGTGAGGCTTCAAGCCTCAAACCTGTGAGCAGCGATGACAAGTCGCTGGTGATCCTGGCCGCCGCTTATCTTGGCAAGGCTCGCCTCATAGACAATATGACGCTGTCACGCTGATATCCTTTCTTTAGGGAGGGGGAAATATTCCCCCCTCTTTCTTCCGAAGACCTTTTTCCAGGTCGCCAAAAAAATTTCCTTAGTCAAAAACTGGTCTTCAATAAAGGTTTGAGTCATATTGGTTACACTTGTTTTAGATATGTAACGAAAGGATTCCCGCCCTAATGTTGCCCGGACAGCCCAGACTCTGGCTCTTTGCTGCACTGCTGCTCGCTTCGCAAGTTCAGGCAGGTACCGTCTATAAATGCATCAAAGAGGACAAGGTAGTATTCAGCCAGCTTCCCTGCCCGCAAGCCTTCAAACAGCACAAGATTGAATATCAGTATGGCGTGACCACGGAAACGACCGAGGGAGAAAGAGTTGATCCGCTGCAATCCCTTTTGGAGAACGACAGCCTGCCAGAAGACAAGCTATTGCAGCGACTGGAAGCCGAAGTCTATCGGCTGCAGCAGGAAAACAGCTATCTGGAAATATTGCGGGCCAGCGAGCTACAAAAGCAGGAGCGGCAACGCTATTGGCAGAAACTGGAGCGGGAAGACCCCGCTTTTGTTAAGCAACGCGGCAAGATAAACGCCCATTTTGATGAGCTCAAACGCGTCAATGATGACAAGATAGCCAAGCTGCAGCAACACAGACAGTTGCTGCAGCAAAAAACCGAGGCTCAGCCCTGAATCAGCTGCGCAGCCCTATCCCACGGGAGATCAGGTAATAGGCCAGCAACCAGAGACCCGCACAGAACCCCAGCATCACGCCAATGGACAGCGGCACGCTCATATCGGCAAATCCCAGGAAACCGTAGCGGAACACGTTGATCATATATACCACAGGGTTCAGCGCCGATACGCCACGCCAAAAGTCAGGCAGCAGCGACAGCGAGTAAAACACCCCGCCAAGATAAGTCAGCGGCGTCAACACAAAGGTGGGGATGATGCTGATGTCGTCGAAGCTCTTGGCAAACACGGCATTGATAAGGCCGCCAAGGGCAAACAGCACTGAGGTCAGAAACACTGTGACTATCACCAATCCCAAGTGCTGCACACTGAGATCGACAAAGAACATGGCCACCAGGGTCACTATCAGGCCCACCAGCAATCCACGGGCGACACCGCCACCGACATAGCCGGCTATCATCACATAGTGGGGCACGGGCGCCACTATCAGCTCTTCCAGGTTACGTTGGAACTTGGCGCTGAAAAAGGAAGATGCCACATTGGAATAGGAGTTGGTAATCACCGACATCATGATAAGGCCCGGGGCAATAAACTCCATATAGGACACCCCGCCCATCTCACCGATGCGACTGCCCACCAGATTACCGAAGATCAGGAAATACAGTGTCATGGTGATCGCCGGCGGTACCAGTGTCTGTACCCAAATGCGGGTAAAACGGGTAATTTCCTTGATTAAAATACTCTTGAAGGCAACCAGATACAGACCTCTCATGCCTTGCCTCCTTGGGCATTTTCAACCAGTTTCACAAACAACTCCTCCAATCGATTGGCCTTGTTACGCATGGATAACACCTCAACCCCCTGCTCGCTCAGTAAACCGAAGACGGCGTTCAGGCTGTGGGACTTCACCAAGTCCACTTCCAGGGTCGCAGGATCGGTAAGCCTGACTGTAATATCGCCAAGCTTGGGTACCTCAACAAGCGGCTGCTTGATATCCAACACAAAGGTTTCCATATCCAGTTTCGACAGCAGGGATTTCATACTGGTGCACTCCACCAGCACGCCCTTATCGATAATGCCTATGTTACGGCAGAGCATTTCCGCTTCTTCCAGATAGTGGGTTGTCAGTATAATGGTGACGCCTTCAGCGTTGATTTTTTTGAGAAACTCCCACATGGAGCGCCGCAGTTCTATATCCACCCCGGCGGTGGGCTCATCGAGGATCAAAAGTTTGGGCTCGTGCATCAGTGCCCTGGCTATCATCAAACGCCGCTTCATGCCGCCGGAAAGCTGCCGGGATTGGCTGTTGCGCTTGTCCCAGAGATCCAGTTGCCTGAGGTATTTCTCGGCCCGCTTGTGGGCTTCGGCTCTGGGCACACCGTAATAACCGGCCTGGTTAACCACGATTTGCAGCACTGTCTCGAACTGGTTGAAGTTGAATTCCTGCGGCACCAGGCCGATACACAATTTGGCCTGCTCCAGTTCTTTATCCAGATCATGGCCAAAGACCCGCACACTGCCGCCACTCTTGTGCACCAGCGAGCTTATGATACCGATAGTGGTGGACTTACCGGCACCGTTGGGGCCGAGCAAGGCAAAAAAGTCGCCCTGAGCCACCTTCAGGCTAATCCCTTTGACGGCTTCGACACCGCCCTTATAGGTCTTCTTAAGATTGTCCAGCTCCAACGCCAGAGCTTTGGTCGTCATAGATGTTTCTCCTAAAGAGCCTCCAATACCTGGGGTATCGGCAGCGGCCCGGGACGCAAAAAGCAAGACTCCCGCCGTGGCGGGAGTCCGTCTTACTATACAAACAAAGCCGAAATCACAGCTTGCTTACTCCTGCGGGATCACCTTGGCGATATAAGGCAGGTTGCGGTACTGCTCGGCGTAGTCGATACCATAACCGACCACGAATTCATCAGGAATAGTAAAACCGACAAAGTCTACCGGTACGTCGACTTCGCGGCGGTCCGGCTTGTCCAGCAGAGTACAGAGAGTCAGGCTCTTTGGCTCACGCAGCAGCAGCATTTCGCGTACCTTGTTGAGCGTGTTGCCCGAGTCAATCAGATCTTCGACGATCAACACATCACGATCGGCGATTTCCGACTGAACATCTTTGAGTATCTTCACGTCTCTGGAGCTGGTCATGGCATTGCCATAGCTGGAAACAGACATAAAGTCGATCTCTACATGGCCCTTAATCCGACGGCAGAGATCGGCCATAAAGACCACTGAGCCCTTGAGCAGGCCGACCATCAGCAACTTGTCGGCATTGGCATAATGCGCATTGATGCGCTCGGCTAATTCATCCAGTTTCTGGTTGATCTCTTCTGCCGAGATCATCACTTCGGTGGTGTGTTTCATATCACTCTCAATTGTCGATCTCACTGTCTTTGGGTTTGTCATAACCCCAGCGATCCGTTAATGCATGTTCGACACCCAGATGATCCAGGATCCGGGCGACCATGAAGTCTATCAGATCTTCAATGGATTTGGGATGATGATAAAAGCCGGGGGCGGCCGGCATTATGATGGCGCCCAGTTGGCTGAGTTTCAACATATGTTCGAGATGAATGGCGTTGAAAGGCGTCTCTCTGGGCACCAACAACAACTGACCGCGCTCCTTGAGCACCACATCGGCGGCCCGCTCCAGCAGGCTGTTACTCATGCCGGTGGCCACCGCGGCCAAAGTGCCGGTTGAGCAGGGACAGATCACCATCTGCTTAGGCGCCGCCGAGCCGGACGCCGGCGGAGAGAACCACTCATCCTTACCGAGCACCCTCAGCTCACCGCCTTCGGGAAACAGTTTTCTGAGCTGCTCTGTGGCCTTGTCCGGTGCGCTGCTGAGTTTGAGCCCATGTTCCGTTGCCAGCACCACCCGAGCGGCGCTGGACACCATCAGAAAAACCCGAAACTCGGCCTTGAGCAAGCACTCTAGCAGCCTCAGCCCATAGGGCGCCCCGGAGGCGCCGGTCCAAGCGAGGCTGATACTCTTAATCTGCTGATATTTCACGCTTTGACCTCGCCACTTCTGGCTTTAAGGGCCTGGAGCAACTTTTGATGCAGGCCGCCAAAGCCGCCATTGCTCATGATCAGCACGGTATCGCCGGGCTTGGCTTCACCACTGACCTTGGCCACTATCTCATCTATGTCGTGCAAAACCTGCACCGGCAGCGGCGCCGCCTCCATGGTCGCGGCAATATCCCAATCGATATTATCCGCCTGATACAACACGGCCTCATCGGCCAGGGCCATGGAGTTGGCCAGTGTGTCTTTATGCACCCCTTGCTTCATGGTGTTGGAGCGGGGCTCGAGCACGACAGTGATTTTGCCCTGGCCCACCTTGGCGCGCATCCCCTGAAGAGTAGTGGCGATTGCCGTTGGGTGATGGGCAAAGTCGTCATAAACGCTGACCCCGTCTACGCTGCCCAGCAACTCGAGACGGCGCTTGGGCGGGGTAAAGTCTGCCAGCGCCTTGAGCGCATCTACCGGCAAGACCCCGACATGACGCGCCGCGGCTATCGCCATAGTGGCGTTGTCTATGTTGTGACGCCCAATCAGGCCCCAGCTCAAAACGCCCTGGGATTCACCGCGGAAAAATAGCTCAAATTCGTGACCATCGTCTGCCAACATCCTGGCGCTCCAGTCCCCCTGGCCCGCTTCATGGCTCAAGGTTTCCTGCTCACTCCAGCAGCCCTTGGCTATCACGCCGGCAACCGCCTGGCTGTCTTGCGGCCAGATCACCCGGCCATCCCCCGGCACGATTCTGAGCAGATGGTGAAACTGCTTCTGTATCGCCTTGAGATCGTCGAAGATGTCGGCATGGTCGAACTCCAGGTTGTTGATCACCAAGGTTCTTGGCTGGTAATGCACAAACTTGGAGCGCTTGTCGAAGAAAGCGCTGTCATATTCGTCGGCCTCGACCACAAAGAAGGGCGACTCGCCCAACCTGGCCGAAATGCCAAAATTCTGCGGCACCCCACCAATCAAAAAGCCAGGTTGATAGCCGCAGGCTTCGAGGATCCAGGCCAACATGCTGGCGGTAGAGGTTTTGCCATGGGTACCGGAAACGGCCAATACCCAACGTTCAGGCAATATATGGTCATGCAGAAACTGCGGACCCGAGGTGTATTTCAGGCCGCGGTTGAGTACGGCTTCCACACAGGGGTTGCCGCGGCTCATGGCATTGCCTATCACCACGAGATCCGGCTCGGGAGCCAGCTGTGACGGGTCAAACCCCTGAATAAGGTCTATCCCCTGCTGCTCAAGCTGGGTACTCATGGGTGGGTAAACATTGGCATCGGAGCCGGTGACCTTATGTCCCATGGCGCGAGCCAGCAGCGCCAAGCCCCCCATAAAAGTGCCACAGATCCCCAGAATATGTACGTGCATTAAGGCCATCCTTCTGCAGTGAGTCCGCTCACCCCACGTTGGGCGAGTTTGCATGCCGCTCATTGTACCTATGCCACCGGCAAGACGCGAGAGGCCTCTGCCTGCTGTTCAGTTTTCTCTCATCTTCCCATGACAAATACGATAAATGGGTAGCGGAAATTTCCCAAAACCTGAGCCGATCGCTGGTCAGGACAGAGCCGCGCGTTTAAAATGCCCGCAGCCTACGCAAATGCGATTAGCATCAGGAAAGCAGCATGCAGTTAACGGAAGAACTCCAACATCTCAGGCGCGAGCTTGAAGATCTCAAACTCAAAGAGACTAACCTGGAAATCAGGACAGATATCCGCCTCGACGCGATAGAACAAAGAATCGAGGCGCTGTTTGCGGCCGTCAATCAGCTTGCCGAAGAGCAAGCTAAGCCTTTGGCGCCCAAGGTTGCCGAGCCGTCAGCGATGCCTGGCCCCAATGAGCCTCAGGCCGAGCCAGTAGCCGACTTATCCTCGGAGTCACAGACCCAGCGCCAGGACGCCTGGCAGCGTAGGGCAGATATTCAGCCTATCGAGCACACCAAGCCGGCAAGGGCAGAGATGGCAGCAACGCCAGTTACAGCCAAAGCGCAAACTGCGTCGAAGCCCTCCGCAGCGAAACCCTTCGCTTCGAAATCTTCCGCTTCGAGACCCACTGATTCGAAATCCTCCGCCGCCCAAAGAGTATCGCCCCAAACACAAGAGGGTCGAGGGCAGCAGACTCCCAACTGGGGGCGTAAGTTTGATCAGGCTGTGGCCGCTTTTTTTGCCGCTATGCTGAGCCCCCTGCTGGGACTCTTCGCACAAGCCAAAGATTTTTATCAGCACTATCAAGCCAAAGGTCAGGGCCCGGTATTTATGATGACCCTGGCAGGGATCATCGCCATGACTCTGGGCTTTGGTTATCTGCTGCAGTATTCCATGAACCACTGGCTGTCGGACACAGGAAAGGCCTTGACTGGCTTTGTCTGCGCCAATGGCATTCTGGCTTTGGGGGCCTTTATCCGCAAACGGCAACGAGCGATGGCTGATTTCGGCTCGGGTCTGGTGGGCCTTGGGCTGATTATCAACTATCTGTGTGCCTATTTTGTCGGTCCCTACTTCGAGCTGGTACCGGATGGCGTCAGCTATCTGCTGCTGTTACTTATCACTGTGGCCGGTTACAGTCTGGCGCTGAAACTGGAAGCCAGAGTCATCAGCATAGTCGCCTTGCTGGGTGGCTCCCTGGCACCACTGATGCTGCTTTCCGGCAGTCAGGCGCCTTTGATGTATCTACCCTTCCTGCTGCTGATTGGTGGCTGCTCTTTACTCTTGAGTCACAAGATACGTTGGCCTGTGCTGCTGGAAACGACAGCCATACTGCACATCGCCTGTATCGAGAGCCTGAGTTTCTTTGTCGAGCTGCCGCTGCAAGGGCAAGGGATAGTGGGAGTTCTGGCGCTCATCTCCCTGCATGGCCTCTTCTATGGTTATGGCCTTGGCAGCCTTTGGCTGTTTGGCCGGGAAGGCCTCAGCCACAGACTGCTGGCTCTGCCGGCGGCATTGCTGGCCTTTTTGGTCTATAGCCTGAGTCAGTTCAGCCCCCATGCCGGCGAGCTGCTACTGGCCAACGCCGCCGTGCTTATCGGCCTGTCGCTCTGGCTTAAACAAGACAAACAGCTGCAGACGCTATTGTGGCTGGCGACCGGTGCCTGTCTCGGTTTTGCCGCGCTCAGCCTGCTCAGTGGTGAGCTGCTGGGGCTGGTGTTACTGCTCGAAGCCTTGCTGTTGATGTGGCTAGGTTGCCGTGAGCAGCAAGCCTCGCTGCGAATCGAGGCCATCACCCTGCTGGCTCTTGGACTGGTCATCAACCTGTTGGCCCTTGGCGATATGATCAATGAAGCGCCGGCGCTCTTGTCACTGCCGCTGCTGGCTTGGGGGCTAAGCACGCTTACGCTGTTTGGCTTTAACCAACTGCTGGGCAAACAGCCCGAGCTCAGCCGCTGGGAGCAACAACTGCTGCAGCTGGGACGCGAGCTTGCCAACGTGCTGCTGGTGTCTTTAGCCCTGGTTAGCGCCTGGCTGATAAGTGAAAGCTACTTCCTGGTGATAATTCCCGGATTGAGTCTGACCTTGCTGCTACTCGCACGCAGGCAACAACTCAGGGTCAGCGAGGCCTTGGCCTGGACCTTGTTGTTACCGCTGGCGGCTCAGGTCATCTTCGCCGCCGTGGATGCGCATAGCCTGAGTTTCCGCGCTCAGCCGCTGTATGCGCAAATCGCCAGGGTAGAGCTGTTCCTCTGTCTGTTACTGGCCTGGTATGCATACCGGCGCTTCCATCCCAAGGGCGAACTTAGGCGTTTGGCCTGGTACACTCGCCTGGCCTGCCTGGTGCTCTTGCCACTGCTGTGGCTGCCCAAAATCGTCCTTCGCTTTGAAGATTGGCTGGCCCCGGCCTTGTGGTTATCCTGCTTTGTCAGCTTAGTATTGGCCCGCAAGTTCAGGCAGCCGATACTGAAACGCGAAGCGGATGTACTACTGGTGCTGGCTATAGCCCAAACCGCTTTTGCTTGCCTTGCAGGACAATGGCCTGGACTTATCGCACTGCTGCTGGGCAGTATCTATTCCGGTCTGCTGCTGTGGCGCTATCCATCCTTGCCAAGGCTCTGGCAAGGCCCCTGCCGACTCGGCTGGCAGTTGTCACCCTTCTATGGCGCCCTGCTGCTGGCGGTGGTCAGCCACAGCCTGGAGGTCTTGTTCAGCCACACTCTGGCACTTAGCAGTGTGGTGCTAAGCGGCTACTTTTTTATCCTGCTCAGCCGCAAACCGCTCAAGGCCCTGCGCCCGGGTTACCCCTTTGCCTTTGCCAGCTTCTTTATCGCCTTGCTGCTGCCCTGGATTACCTGGCTCGACAGCCTGCAATATTTGCAGCTCGATGTCCTGACCCGACCCTCTGAACCTTGGCTGATGGCGCTGGCACAAGCTTGCAACCTGGCCTTGCTGGCGCTGTTTATCCGTAAACGGCCATTGGCCATGAGACGCTATCGTCAGCAGTTGCCGACCAATATGGTGTTTATCGCCTGGCATGCCCTGTTGCTGCTGGCCTATCTGCCACTGGCCTACCAGATGCCAACCGGATTCGATGCCACCTTAAGCACTGTGCTCATGGTGTCCCACGGCTGCTGGCTGATGTTCCTCAGCCTGCGTCCCGGCTGCCAGATTATGCTCAAACTGGCCGCAGGCCTGTTTGCCATCAGTTGCCTCAAGGTATTGCTGCTGGATATGGCCGCCGCCGATCTGCTGCAAAAGATCATCGTCTTTATGCTGATTGGTGCCTTGCTGCTCGGGGTGGCTTACTTCTACCAGAAGTCCAGAGCCCGGCTGTCACAATAAACCAACTCAAAGGCGCCTGCGGGCGCCTTTGGGATAGGTCTGACAGCTATAGATTGAAGGTTTTGCTAGAATGGCGGCCTCTTACTCCATCCTTGGTGATTTATGAAACTGACCCACATAGCCCTATTTTCCCTGGCTCTGTTTTCGCTCCCCGCCCTGGCCGGTGGTCATTGCGCCAAAAAAGAAGCCGAAATCGAAAAGCAGATCTCTTATGCCAAAGAGCATAACAACAGCCACAGAGTACGGGGGCTGGAAACGGCGCTGGCCGAAGTCCGTGCCCACTGCACTGAGGCCGGTGAAATCAAAAAACAGCAAGATTCACGCGATGAATTGGCAAACAAGATCCGTGACAAGCAGGATGATATTCGCGAGTTACGTGAAGAGCTGGCCGAAGAGCGCGCCGAACTGAAGGCAGATATCGCCGAGGCCGAGCGCAAGGGCAAAGTCGATAAGGTCGCCAAATATCAGCGAGAACTGGCCGAAGAAGAGGCTAAAACAGCCGCCAAGATCAGCGCCAAAGAGGCTGAAATACGTGCATTGAAGTCCGAGCTGGACGCCAGATAAGTATTAGCCCCGCTTGAGGGGGCTTTTTGATGATGTCATCAAGCCTGGGAGGCTTCCAGCGCCTGGGCCACATCGCTGATGATGTCGTCTATATGCTCAATTCCCACAGAGATCCGGAGCAGATCTTCACTCACCCCGGCGCGAGCCAACTCCTCGGCGTTGAGCTGCCTGTGGGTCGTGGTGGCAGGGTGACAGGCCAGTGACTTGGCATCGCCTATATTCACCAGACGCAAGATCATCTGCAGCGCATCGATAAAGCGCCCGCCGGCCTCTTTGCCCCCCTTGATACCAAAGCTGATAATGCCGGACGCCTTACCCGAGGTGATTTTGTCGCAATTGGCCTTATAAGGGCTGTCTGCCAGGGCGCCATAATTGACCCAGTTAACCAGCGGGTGGGACTGCAGGTAACTTGCCAGCGCCTCGGCATTACTGCAGTGGCGCTCCATCCTCAGGCTCAAGGTCTCCAGCCCCTGCAGCAGTAAAAAGGCGCTGTGTGGTGATAGAGCCGCGCCGGTATTACGCAGAGGCACCACCCGGCAACGGCCGATATAAGCCGCCGCGCCGAAGGCTTCGGTATACACCACCCCATGGTAGGAGGGGTCCGGCTGATTGAGCACCGCAAATCTGTGTTTATTGGCGACCCAGTCAAACTTGCCCGAATCGATGATCACCCCGCCCACTGTAGTACCGTGGCCACCGACATACTTGGTGAGCGAGTGGACAACAATATCGGCGCCATGTTCGAAGGGACGGCACAGCACAGGGGTCGCCACTGTGTTATCCACCACCAAGGGCACACCATGTTTATGGGCAATTTCTGCCAGACGCGCGATATCGACAATATTGCCGGCGGGGTTACCTATGGATTCACAAAACACCGCCTTGGTGCGTTCATCAATAAGCGACTCCAAGGTATCGAAGTCATCGAACGACGCCATGCGCACCTCAACCCCCTGGCGCGGCAGAGTATGGGCGAACAGGTTATAGGTGCCGCCGTAGAGCTGGCTGCTGCTGACTATGTTGTCGCCCACTTCCGTCAGCGCCTGCAGCGCATAGGTGATGGCCGCCATTCCAGAGGCCAGCGCCAGCGCGCCAATGCCGCCTTCGATGGCCGCCATTCTGGCTTCGAGCACGGCGTTGGTGGGGTTCATGATGCGACTGTAAATATTGCCGGGCACCTTGAGGTCAAACAGATCGGCGCCGTGTTGAGTATCGTCGAAGGTATAGGACGTCGTCTGATAGATGGGCACCGCCGCCGACTTGGTGGTGGCTTCCGATTCATAACCATGGTGCAACGCCAGGGATTCCAGTTTCATCTCGCGCTCCTTGATGACGAGTAATGCAGTTTTAAGTTTGATATCAAGCTAGCAAACAGACATCCAGATGTCTAAATTTTTTTCAAGCAGTTTTCCCTGAGTCGTGCTTAGTGCACAAAATCGACGTAGAAGTAAAAACATCCAGACGTCCAAATTGACAGACGACTGGCTATCCCCTATTCTTTCGCCTAATTTGTCAGGAGATGATGCCGTTAAGACAATGCAATTCAGCGAGTTTGGCTGCTGCGGAGGGAATCCCCGGCCGAACGTGATTCACAGAGAGTAGATTTTGACCCAGAACAACACTTCTCCGGCCGTTAAAGCTCCGGCCTCATTTGTGGCACTACTGCCATTGTTTCTGTTTCTGGCGCTGTTTATCGGTGCCGGGGTCTATTTCCAAAGCCAAGGGGTAGACTTTGCCTTCTATCAGTTGCCGAGCCCGATAGCGATATTACCGGCGATTGTACTGGCCATTTTGCTGTCCAAGCAAAAGCTCAACCAGACCATGAACACCTTTATGGCGGGGATAGGCCACAACAACATCATCGCCATGTGCCTAATCTATCTACTGGCCGGTGCTTTTGCCGCCGTGGCCAGTGCCACTGGTGGGGTTGATGCCACAGTTGCCTTGGGGCTTAAGCTGATCCCGGCCAATCTGCTGCTGCCCGGCTTTTTCATTATCGCCGCCTTTATCGCCACCGCCATGGGCACCTCCATGGGCACGATTGCCGCCGTGGCTCCTATCGCCCTCGGGGTTGCCGATCAGGCAGGGATTGAACTGCCACTGATGGCGGGCTCTGTGATGTCAGGCGCCCTGTTTGGTGACAACCTGTCTATTATCTCGGATACCACTATTGCCGCGACCCGCACCCAGGGCTGCGAAATGAGAGACAAGTTCCGTGAAAACCTGATCTTTGCCATTCCGGCGGCGATTGTGACCCTGTTGCTGTTCGGTTTCCTCTCTTCCGGTCAAGCCGAACTGCCACCACAGGAGGTCGACTTTGTTAAGGTATTACCTTACTTGAGTATTCTGGTGCTGGCCGTCGCCGGGCTGAACGTGTTTGTGGTACTGGCCATCGGCATTTTGCTGGCCGGGATAACAGGGTTTGTCACTCAAGATTACTCGCTGCTGACCTTCGGTAAGGATATCTACAAAGGCTTTGGCAATATGCAGGAGATCTTTATCCTCTCCATGCTGGTTGGTGGCCTGGCGGCCCTGATGCAGCAGCAAGGTGGCCTGAGCTTTGTCAGCCAGCAGATAGAGAAGCTGATAGCCCGTTTCTCCCGCGCCAAGGGTGAAGCCTCCTGTCGCGCCGCCGAGCTGGGGATGGCGGGGATAGTGGCTTTGACCAACTCCTGTGTGGCCAACAATACCGTCTCTATTGTGGTCAGCGGCGATATCGCCAAAGATCTGGCAGCCAAACATGGGGTTGCCCCGAAACGCGCCGCCAGTATTCTGGATATTTTCGCCTGTATCATTCAGGGGCTTATTCCCTACGGTGCCCAGGCATTGCTGATAGCTTCCCACTTCAAGATCTCTCCCCTGGAAGCCGTTGCCAACACCTGGTACTGCATGATCCTGGCCTTGGTTGCCGTGGTGATTGTGATACTGCGTCCCCGCAGTTAAACTAGCGGGCGCAATAACCAAACCGGTCCCTGCGACCGGTTTTTTTGTCGCCGTCATTTGGCGACTATTATTGAATGCAGGTATTCAAACGAGCCATTCCATGCCCCTGTACGAGCAATACCATAAGCAAGATCCGCAGCGCCTGGCATTTATGATGTCTCTGGTGGGCGTCAGCATAGCGGCACTGGGCATGGCCTCCTCCTTCTGGGCCGCCTATGACAACTTGGGCAGCGCCATTTTCAGCATGCGCATGGACAGACTGGGCGACTACTTGAGCTCGCCGCTGGCCTATGTCTACAATATCTCGCTGCTACTCGGCGGCGCCTGCTTCATCTTGGCCATGGGTGGCCTCTGGTGGCAAAAGCACAGCGCGGCAGCCGGCTTGTTGTCAAGATCAGGCATAGCGGTTGGCTTGGGGATAGTGGCGCTGGGGGTCTTCCCCTATAATGAACTCTTTGCCCACCAGCTGGCTGCTATCTTCTTTATTGCCAGTACCTTGGTAATGTTCACCCTTTGCTGCTATTGCTTTGTCTCCCACAGAGCGCTCTGTAACCTGCCGCTGTGCCTGTTCAGCCTTCTGGGGATAATGTCTGCCATCGGCCTGTTATCCCAGTTGCAATGGCCATCGATGAACTATGCCTCTTGTTCGGTGCAAACCCTCTGCCCTTCGGTATGGTTTATGTGGTTGCATTCCATTGCCACTGTGTTTGCCGGTCTCAGCCTGTCGGCCACCGTATATCGACTGTGGCACTGGTCGCAGCCGCTCAACGACTGATGACTGAAAAACCGTATAGGGCTGACGCGACAGCGCCAAAAACAACCCGACAAGCCACAATGCGCCTTGCCCACTATCTGGCGCAATCCGGTCTGTGCTCAAGACGCGAAGCCGCCAGACGCATCGAAGCCGGAGAGATTTTTCTGGGTGACAGGCCAGCCAAACACACAGACAGAGTCACCCTCGCCGCCGGGCAGCGCCATTGTCTTGAGAAGTTGTTTTATCTGGGCGAGCCCGTCGCCGCCCCGGCACCTTACGCTTATCTGCTATTCAATAAACCCGTCGGGATAGATTGCCGCCTGCTCAAGGATGACCCGAGCAGCCTATCGCATTTATTGCCCCAGGATAAACGCCTGTATCCGGCCGGAAGGCTGGATAAAGACTCCCGCGGCCTATTACTGCTCAGCAACGACGGCGAGCTGACCCAGCAACTGATGCATCCGGATTTTTGCCACAGCAAACACTACCGGGTCACTCTGGAGCGGGCATTTACTGACGCGTTTATCCATGCCTTGAGAAACCCAATGGATTACGGGTATGGTCAGGTGCGGGCATCACAAGTCACGCCAATTTCGGCAAACAGTTTTGAAATCATTCTGACTCAGGGCAAGAAGCGGCAAATTCGCCGTATGTGTCGGCATTTGGGCTACAGAGTCACAGATCTCTGCCGTACCCGGATAATGGAGTTAACACTTGATAGGCTTGCTGAAGGGGAGTTTAGAGAGCTCAGCCGTGCACAAATCGCCGCGCTCAAAGCGTCACTTCAACGCTGAACAAGCCACATAATCTTTAGTGCGATTCCTGATTGGTTTATTGCTAAACTAAGCGGCTTGTTGGCCCTGCCCCCAATCCCCCCGGGAAATAGGCAACCATACTCATCACTCGTTTCAGGAGACATCATGCTAGAACTCTTCGCCGTCGCCAGTATCACTATGTTGGCCGTTATCAGCCCTGGGGCTGATTTTGCCATGGTATCCCGCAATAGTATGGTACTCGGACGCCGGGCCGGTCTGATGACGGGTGCCGGTATATCACTGGGCGTATGGGTACATGTGCTCTACTCCATTGCCGGTATCGGACTGCTGATCTCCCAGTCACTGTGGCTGTTCAGCCTGATCAAGTTTGCCGGTGCGGCTTATCTGATCTATCTCGGCATCACCATGCTCAGAAGCAAGGCGGTTGAAGCATCTGAATTGCAGACCCAGGAAGTGATTTCCGATTGGGCGGCACTCAAGAGTGGGTTTCTGACCAATGCCCTCAATCCCAAGACGACATTGTTTGTGGTAGCACTCTTTACCCAGGTTATCGATCCCCAGACCAGCACTCTGACCCAAATAGGTTATGGCGCCTTTATGTCAGCCGCCCACCTGGTGTGGTTTTCATTGGTGGCTTTATTGTTTTCCTCGCAAGCTGCCCGTCGCTCCGTGGCCCGTTGTCGCCACTGGGTTGAACGCGCCATAGGCGGCGTTTTGGTCAGCCTGGGGCTGGGATTGGCCTTTTCCTCTGTGGGACGTTCCTGAGCAGTTTCACGGTGAAGGCCGTCAGGGTTGACTGCCTTCACCGTTTTTAGGCTCGCTTGCCCGGGAGGAGATGGTTTTATCTTCCTTCCCGCCGGGTTGCAGCTCAGACAGAAGATCGGCGGCCTGAGTCACGGCCGCCAGATTAGCCTGATGTTCCTCTTCCGCCATAGTCTTGGATTCGGCGCGCTCTTCCTTGCTGCGTCTGGACTCTCCACTGGCCTTGACCTCTGAATCATAGGGCAGGTCCTCAATTCCCGGCAGTGAATCCGGAATATCACTGGGGCTGACATCCACTATCTGTGAACGGTTCATGGTGATCTTGTATCTGGCATAGCGCGGCGCCTGCTTGCCCTCTTTGAGCACAGCCACCAGGTTTATCTGATAACGCCGCTCCACCGACTCATTGCTGATCCTGCCATCGGTTTCGGTGTAAATTTTGGCCTTGCCGCGCTCCAGATAGCGGGCAAAGGGTACTAAGCTGAACACCACCTGTTCCTGCAACGTGTTGTAACCGGAAAGAAACTCGGTATCTGCCACCTTGGTCTGAATGCCATAGTGAAGAATTTCGGCATCGACCTTATTTTGGCTGTGGCGCCGCCTGAGGATCTCTTTGACATCTTTGGGAAGATCCTGGCTGCGCATAAATTCAAGCCAAACCAGCTGCTTGGCAATGAACTTTTGGTTGGTGGTGTCTCTCAATATCCGGCTCCAGCGCGGTCGTCCCCGCTGGATATAACGCCAAAGGGCATTGCGTACATCGTCTTTAAAGATCTCCCGCGCACCGTAAATCAGCGCCAGTACCAGCACCAATACCAGGGTCACACCGCTGAATACCCCCTGGGCCTTGATGATCAGCGCCGACACCACCAACATTACCAGGGCCGTAGCCAATCCTGTGGTCAGCTTCTTGAGCCCTGTGCCCAGAGGTTTGATTTCCTCTTTGAGTACCACCCCTTGCTGAATAAGCCTTCTGAGCAGCAACATCTTGTTGGCAATGCGGTTGGGATCCTGCAGGGTCTGCGCCGAATTGTAGTGCCGCTCCGCCCGATAGTTATTCTCCACCCGGCAGAGGGTGATCACCTTGTCCGAGATATGGCTGAAGTCGCTGTTTCTGGGGCCATGGGCCAGCAGCTTCAGCAGTTGCTGCTCACAAAACCAGGATAGATAGTTATCGGCATTCTCGAAATAGTGCTTCCATTTGGCATCGGCCGGTTCGTTGCGGCGAAACTTCTTCAGCAAAATAGCTGTCTGCTCGGTTAACTCCTCCAGCAAGGGATAGAAGTTTTCCGGCTCGGATTGCCGCGAAATCTCTTTGGCATCGTTCTCCATCGCCACCACAAACTGGTAGGCAAACAGATTCAGATAGAGGCGAAACTCCTCGACGGTACGCTTCTTCTGACTCACAAACCTGGATTGCACCAAGGGCAGATGCAGGCCATCCGAGTAGTAGGAACGCCGACCGAGAATGGCGCTGAAGTAGTATTCCTCTTCATTCAGGCTCTGCGGCCCTATGCCCATCTCCTTGGGCAGGGAAAAGTAGAGATCCAGCTTACGCTGCTCCCCGACATCCATCAGATGGCTGAACTTGATGGATAGATTTTCTTCCTGCTTGATACGTAGCTTGGACACAATAATGGAACACTATCAATGAATTGATGAAAGATCCTGACTATAGCCCAAGCAACACGGGAATGGGATAGCGCACCGGCGTTAACTGAGTGGAAATGGTGAAATCGTCAGCAAAAATTCAGCCGTCAATGGATCAGGCGACAACCACATACTGTGTTGCTCGGTTGGAATAACACAATAGCATAGTCTTTGGCTTCATCGGCATCGAGGATCTCCAGTGCCAAATGATGCAGGCCTTCGTTGCTGAGGTTGAAACTGGAAATATAGGAGAGGTATTGCATGTGGGCGGGCCTTGCACCCTTGCCGGAGAGTTCCTGTTTGTCCGTGACCAGAATTTGATAACGGCCGGCCTCTTCCGAAGCCAGTTGCCCCTGCATCAAGATACTGCCGGCGGGGGTGCCATCCATGTTGAAGTAGCGATAGTTGACCAGGGCTCGCTTGCCTTTGGTCTGCAGATCCAGCAGCAGGTAGTGCTGCGCATCTTCGCCCTCGTTCAACTGCCGGTCGTAGAGCTCGGAGCTGCAGTTAAGCGCCAAAGCGGGCGCTGTCTGGCTGAAACGATAGATCACCAGCAAACAGCCGAGCAGAAAGATCAGGATCAGCAGATTTATCATCCAAAGCCAACGTCTAGCCACAGAGATCAACCTCCTTGAGCCAAGGTACGCTCACAAATGCCTTCACCTGACGGCCATCGCTGATCTTGAGATTACGCACCACGGATTGTCCCAGATACTCGCCTCTCAAGGTGAGGTTAAGTACCTGCTTATCATGGGACAGCGACACATATAACTTGCGCCAGGGGCTGCTCTTGCACTGGGCCAATGCCGAGGCCAACACCTTCCCCTGCTCGGTCAACAACTGGTTGTTGGTGCGGGAGTTGGAATAGAAAAACAGCTCCATTCTCTGACCCGAAAGCAAGGTCAATTCCTGCTTGTTCAGCGGAATGGTGGGCGCCACTCTGGGCAAGCGATACAGATAAAAGAGACTGAGGCCGAGCATGAATATCAGCACCAGGCCCACCAGCAGTTGTTTGGGACCGGCATTCAACCTGGACTCCAGCACTCCTGCAGGTTTACGGGCCACAGATGAGCGCAGTAGATACCCCTGCCCCTTGACCGTTTCAATCAAAGACTCATATTCGGGCCCCAGAAAGGCACGCAACATACAGACAGCACGGGCTACGGACGAATCGCTCAAAGGGGGATGATTGTCATCACCGGCGCGCAACTCGATACGGGAAACCAAACGCCCCTGATTGGCGAGCAGGAGTTTCAGTACCTGTAACTCCGCCCGGGGAAGATGCCAGCTATCCCCCCGGCCCCTGTGTTGTAACTCACCACTGGCCTCATCAAACCAGCAGTCGCCTATCTGCATTATATTCCTCCTGTTTTATATGGTTATGAGTCTATGCAAGAAATCTAATCACTACTGTGATCCTCTTAACCCTGACACAGGAAAAAGTTTAAAAAGTGATCCAACTCAGGCGAGGCGCCGACCAAGAGGGAAGCAAGTGGCATTTTGTGAACCAGTACCCAGGATTGAAGCCACTGAAGACTGAGGGAAAAAGCCATGAAGACGCCATTAATCAACATGAATGCAACAAATAAAGTGACCCACATCAAATGCTAATCCTCAATGGGTATCAAGACGCAAGCCGTCAATCGTCTTTGCATGTCAAAAATCCGTTTTCGGCCAACTCAGGATTCATGCGCGCTGAATCACAACCTTCATCAGGCATCCCCCTAAAGCTGAAGACAACCGACCAGGTCGGGAAAAACAAAGACAACAAAGGGTGATAAATATGAGCATTAACAGACGTCAGGCCCTCGGCCAGATCATTGGAATTAGCGCCGCAGCAGCCGGAGCCGGCCTCACGGCCACTTGTGCCTTTGCAGCCACGGATGAGTCAGGAAACTACCGCCTGGAACTGGGGGAAAAACTCAAATATGCCCCATTGGATCCCATGGCGACCGCCAAACTCGCTTATGAAACCGGCGGTGGCTGTATGCATCAGGTATTTCACGCTACTGTGACCATGCTGGCGCAGTCCGCCAGTGTCGATGCCGATAAGTTTGCCACTATTCCAACGGCGCTGGCCGGTTATGGTTTTGCCGGGGTCACCGGCCAGGGCACGCTTTGCGGTAACCTCAATGCGGTAGGTATGCTGGTCAATATTCTCGATGACATCAATGGCCAAAATGCCGCCGTCATCGGCGCCCTGTTCCGCTACTACGAGAATACCGAACTGCCTTTGTCCAGCGATGAGTTCGTTGCCGGTATTGGCTCCACCGCCGAAAAGACCGCCCTGGTGGTCAAGTCCTCGGTTGCCAACAGCGTGCTGTGCCACTCCTCCATCAGTAACTGGTCCAAGGCCTCAGGCAAGACCTTCTCCGAAAAAGGCGAACGCTGCTATCGTTTATCGGCCTCCATTGCCTATCATCTGGTGGAACTCCTGAACCGAGCCCACAAGGGCGAAGACTTGGCCGCCCTGCCGGAGAGCAAACCCAGCACCGAAGCCCAGAGTTGCCAAAGCTGTCATGGCTCCAGCAGCACCATGGGGCCAGCCGCCAGCGTCAAGACAGATATGGAATGTACCACCTGTCATACCGGGCACTTTAACTGAGGATTATCCGATGAAAATCAGCTATCTGAGCCTGCTGCTCGGCTCGGCCCTGCTCTTGGGAGGCTGTGGCAGCGATGATGACAACAGTAATGGCGGTGGCGAGATCACCCCTCCGCCGCCGGTCGAGAAACCCAGCCAGGATATTGCCGAGGCAAGCAGTATTGAGTTGACCCTCAATAGCTTCGATCCCGACTCAGGCCAGGTCACCTTTGCCCTGCAAAACGCCGAAGGCAAGGCGCTCACCAATGCCGCCAAGTACCAGATCACCTACTTTGGTTATCCGGCAGAAGAGCAGGCTTCCACCAAGCCCAAGGCCTGGAAACGCTGGCATGTGACCTATGGTTACAGCTGCGATCCGGCGACCGAGTGCGCTGAACCGCTGCAGGCTCTGGACAGTGCCGGCAGCTACAGCTTCAGTCCATCTGGACTGGATTGGGATGCCAATGCCACCAGCGGTGCCGTCAGCCGTTATAAGGTGGCCATAGAGGTGTTTGGCACAGAGATCAGCAATGAGCTGACACTCTACTCTCCCACCACAGGGGAAGGTGCGAACTAACCCCCGAAAACTGCCCCATCAAATAAGCCGCTGATCAGGGAGAGCAGCGGCTCTTGGGCCTTATCCTCCTCAAACTCACTCATACGACAGGCCCAGAGGTGATCTCCAGGCGTCACCTGGATAAGTGCATAGTCGGCCAGAATATCCATCTCAAGTACATGCAGTCTGAGATCCAGTTTGCCTGACTGAGCCAACACCTTATTGATACTGTCCCGCATCGTCAGTAGATATGGGGGTAACTCTGCTTCATCCACTTGCAGCTTTTCCTGTCGCTGCTCTAGGCTTATCAAATAGCTCAGGGAGCCAGGCTCAATCCCTTTGATGAGCCCTGTCAGTTCGATGCTGGCCCAAGGCTCAGAGTCGTGACGATAGCTCACCCGCAGTCTGACATGACCATTTTCTGTGGCTATCCTGAGCCTGAGCTTTTCAGTGTTGGCCTGATCCACTGCCATGCCGGGACGGATCAAACTCGCTTCACAGTTGAAATTAGGGCTAAGACGTTTGGAAATCAGGGTATCGCCCCAGAGAATGCCGGCAGCAAACAACAGCAGTAATAACAGCAGCAGTATCCAGATCCGGTTTTGGCGTAACCACCGCCGCAGAGTCGATTCAGTCACAGCGCAGTGCCTCCCTCAGCCAGGTATATTCGGGGGCGCAGGCGTTCATCTGGGCCATGGTCAACTTATAAGCCTTGAGGTACTCGCCTTGGTCGCCTTCTCCCTTGACCACCATACTCAACACCTTGTTGTCATCGCTGAGGGAGATGGAAATGGTGCGCCAACTATCGGGGCAGCGTGCCAGCCAGTCTTCAATGCCTTGAGTCAAATCTTTCAATGCGGCCAATGCTTTGGGTTCGCCGTAGAGACGCAAAAAGGTAGTACTGCCCGAAGGGTGTACGAGTTTAATCACCTCATCCGGCGTTTCCAGATAGCGCAGTGGCCCAACCCTGGATGACAAAAAAACCAATGCCAGTGCGCTCAGCAGTAACATCCAACAATAGTGACGCCAGGGCGTTTGTCCCTTGGGGGACAAAGAGATGGGCCTGCGGCCTCGAGTCTTGCTATGCAGCAAAAAACCTTGCCTGTCTACGGATTCCAAGAGGTCGCTGTGCTCGGGTCCCAGGTATTGGCGGATCCTGGCCACCGCCTGCTCCAATAAATGCCCTTGATTGGCGGGAATGGCGGCCTCCTGCAGCAGTTGCATTCTGGATACCACCTGCCCCCTGTGAGCCAACAAAATATTCAGCACACACTGCTCTGTTTCAGACAGTGTCCAGCTCATCCCGGATCCAGTATGTTTGAGCGTGCCGGTATCGGCATCAAACCAATAGCAACCTATCTGCATGGCGTGGCTCAGCAGCAAATGAATGGCGGCAGTATAAGGGAAAAAAACACCCATCCAGAGTGATCTGTATGGGTGTTTTTAAGCTTTTGACAAGAAGCGTGAACCGTCTCTCAGACTTTTCCCACAATTGAAATTTTGTTAATTAACAATATGATACATTCTTATCTAGAATGTAGAACTGTTAATCCAGAGGTGCACCAGAATGCTGGCTACGTAACCCAGGGCGATCACGGGTGTCCACCTGAGGTGAGCCCCAAAGGTGTATACCCCTCTCGCCTGCCCCATCAGCGCCACCCCGGCGGCACTGCCGATGGACAACAAACTCCCCCCAACCCCGGCGGTCAGGGTTACCAACAGCCATTGTCCCAACGCCATATCCGGGTTCATTGTCAGTACGGCAAACATCACTGGAATGTTGTCTATGATAGAGGACAGCACCCCAATGGCGACGTTGGCATAGGTGGGATCCCACTGGGTGTACATGGCATGGGATACCATGCTCAAATAGCCCATAAAGCCCAAACCGCCGACACACAGCACCACACCATAGAAGAACAGCAAAGTGTCCCATTCGGCTCTGGCAATACGGCTGAATACATCGAAAGGCACCACGTTACCCAGTTGCTCCAGACGCTTTTCATCCTGCATCAGGCGCGCCTTCTCCTGCGCTCTTGCCAGCGCTTTGGGGAAATTCTTCCTCAGGTAGAAGCCAAAACACTGCAGCAGTCCAAGGCCTGTCATCATGCCAAGCACAGGCGGCAGACCCAGCAGTGAATGGGTACACACAGCCATGGCTATGGTGAACAGGAACAGCAGCACTATCCGCTTGGCGCCTGTCTTGGTGTAAACCTTTTCAACCAGGGCATCAGATTTTTCCCTGGAAATAAACAGGCTCATGATCACCGCCGGCACCAGGAAATTCACCAGTGATGGCAGGAACAGCTTGAAGAACTCGGAAAAGTGCACCATACCCTTTTGCCACACCATCAGAGTGGTGATGTCCCCAAAGGGGCTGAAGGCGCCACCGGCGTTGGCCGCCACCACTATGTTGATGCACGACAGGGTGATAAAACGGCGATTATCGGCGCCCATTTTCATCACCACGGCGCACATCAGCAGCGCAGTGGTCAGGTTGTCGGCGATGGGCGAAATAAAGAAGGCCAGTAAACCGGTAAGCCAAAATATCTGGTATAAACTGAAGCCCTTGCTGACCATCCAACAACGCAAGGCGTCGAACAACTTACGTTCTTCCATGGCGTTGATATAGGTCATGGCCACCAGCAAAAACAGCAACAACTCGGCATATTCGAGCAGGTTATGTTTGAAGGCGGCTTCGGCCACTTCCGACATACCATTCTGGGTATAGACATAACCTATCATGCCCCAGATGAGACCGGCAGCGACCAACACAGGCTTGGACTTTCTCAGGTGCAGCTTCTCCTCCCCCATCACCAGTAAATAGGCGATGGCAAACAGAGTCAGAGCCAGATACCCCACGGTTGAGTCTGTCAGACTCAGGTTATTTGTGGCTTCCGTGCTAGCCAGGACCACAGGCGAAAACAGTCCTGACAAAATTCCCCCTAAGGCTGCGCAGCCCCCATGCAAACGCATTAACTTCATCTCTTTCTTCTCTTGGTAGGAAATTAACTAAAACCTAGCACAGAGAATGGAAAGCGAATCTTGATAAAACGCAAATTTCTGCAATTTAAGTGAGCAAGACCCGGCTCTAAGTGGCAGACCGCAGCAGAAGAATTGAAAAAGACTGGTAAAAAAACACCATAGATCACAAAAGCGCCCGCAGGCGCTTTTATCTGGTTCACACTTTTTATGTCACGGCTTTTTTAGAAAGAATACAGCAGTGTCATATTGGTTTCAGTGTCAGTGCTCTTTTTGTCGTCCAGCGGATCGCTGTTATAACGCACAATCACGGCAAACTTCATTGCCAGGGCGCCGATGATGTTGGCGGTCAGCGAAGTCTCGGAGCGGGCGTCGAGCTTGTCGCCATAATCGGCAATAAACATCTGGCGGAACTTGGAGGTCTTGCTGATCTCAAGCTCATAGTTGATCACTCCGTGAGCGACCCAGCTGGCGTCAGAGTTATAGCCCAGAATGGCGCTTTGCTCACTGTCCAGACGCTGATACTGGTAACCAGGACCTATCTCGGCATCCAGGAAGCTTTTGCTGCCCTGGAATACACGGTAGCCGTAACCGGCCGCACTGTTGAACTTGTAATCGTAACCAGTGAAGGGATCGGCTTCGTAGCTGGTGTTGGCAAACAGATAGCTGCGCTCATCCAGACGGTAGTTGCCCTGAACACCACCAAAATAACGCTTGGCAGTAACTTCTTCAGAATCTTCCTTGTACAGACCTTCGAGCAGGTACTGGTTTTCCCAGTTGCCCAGTTCGTGTTTCATCGCCAGGCGAGCCTTCACCGAAGAGGTTTCAGTGTTACCTGTGGTCAGGGTTGCCCCCAACTCCGCCTCACCGGCAAATGTTTTATCACCTTCGACAAAGTCAGCCCCAGCGTGAGCAAATGGTGCGACCAGCAGAATGGCTGCAGCGCTAAGCAGTTTTTTCATTCTTGTGCATCTCCGTTCAAAGCAATCCCCTAAAAAAACGGGCGCCATCTTAACATCTATGGCGAAAAATACGAAACAGCTCGCATTTTGCAGCTGAAAAAACCTGATTTCCGACACCGGTAACCGTTTTGTCTGACAGAGACAAGGCTATCAGGCCTTCAACCCGGCCGCAGACATCAGCAGTCGCAACAGCGAAGAGACACTCAGCAAAGAAAGAACACTCAAGCACCAAAGCAGCAGCATCCAACAGCCTGGACGGCTATCGAGCCAATTCTTAGCCGGGGCCAGCAGCCGGATGGCCCGGCCCCTCAAAGCGTCAATGATAGGCTTCATCGGCGCTCACCTTGCCGCGGAACACATAATAGGTCCAGCAGGTATAAACCAGAATAATGGGGATAATAAACAGAGCCCCCACCAACATGAAGCCTTGGCTCTGGGGTGGCGCCGAAGCCTGCCAGATGCTGATGCCCGGTGGAATAATATAGGGCCAGATGCTGATCCCAAGACCGCAGAACCCCAGTAACACCAAGAGCAGCGTCATCACAAAGGGTTGGTAAGTATCTTGCCTTTGCAGGCCCAGGTGCAGATTCCATCCCAGTAGCGCCGTCAATAAAGGCACGGGTGAGAGGAAAATCAGGTTCGGCAGCGAAAACCAACGCTCGGCGATTTGGGGATGTGCCAAAGGCGTCCAGATACTGACCAGCACTATGGCCACCAACAAGCCTATGAGCAAAGAGCGGCTCAGCAGAAACATCTGTTGCTGCAGATGCCCCTGGGTCTTCATGATCAGCCAACTGCTGCCAAGGAGTCCGTAAGCGACCACCAACCCGACACCGCATAAAAGCGGGAAAGGCGCCAACCAGTCGAGCTGCGAGCCGGCAAAGCTGCGATCTATGACAGGGAAACCGGATATCACGGCCCCCAGCACCACCCCCTGGAAGAAGGTCGCTGCCACAGAGCCGATGGCAAATGCCCTGTCCCAGGCTTTTCTGTGGCCTTCAAACGCCTTGAAGCGAAACTCAAACGCCAAGCCTCGAAAGATAAGCGCCACCAGCATAAAGGTCAGCGGAATCGCCAAGGCATCGATAATTACCGCATAAGCCAGCGGAAAGGCGCCGAACAGCGCGGCCCCCCCCAGCACCAGCCAGGTTTCATTGCCGTCCCACACAGGCGCCACTGAGTTCACCATGATGTCTTTGTCATGCCTGTCTCCAACCAAGGGCAGCAGTATCCCCACTCCCAGGTCGAAACCATCCATGACTATGTACATCAAGGTGGCGAAAATAATAATCACAAACCAGATAACAGCCAGATCAATGCCCATACTCAGCTCTCCTTATGCAGCTCGTCGCTGTGAAACTGTGAAATACGCCCGACCAACGCAGGGCTTTCGGATAAGACTTCCTCGACCTTGGGCCCCTGACGGATAAGATTGAGCAGATAGAGATACCCCAAACCAAACACCAGGCTGTAGACCACAAAGAACCCCAGCAGGCTCAGGCTCATATGCAGCTCGCCATGGGCGGAGACCGCATCCCGGGTGCGCATTACCCCATGAATGATCCAGGGTTGCCGCCCCACTTCCGTGGTTATCCACCCGGCCAACAGAGCTATGAGTCCCGATGGTCCCATGAACAGACTGAAGCGCAGAAACCAGCGGCTCTGGTACAGGCCACCACTGCGTCTGAGCCAAAGACTGACGACACCGAGCAGCAGCATCAGCATGCCCAGTCCGACCATGACCCGAAATGACCAGAAGACGATAGGGACATTGGGCCTGTCTTCCACGGCAAACTCCTTCAGCGCCGGCACCTGGGCCTGGCTGTCGTGCATCAGGATCAAACTGGCCAGCGCCGGGATCTTGAGGGCATAGTCAGTGGTTTCTGTCTCCATATTGGGCCAGCCAAACAGGATCAGCGGTGTCGGCTCCCCCGAGCTGTTGTCCCAGTGCCCTTCCATGGCGGCGACTTTGGCCGGCTGATGCTCCAGGGTATTGAGCCCGTGAATATCCCCAAGCAAGGCCTGCAAAGGTGCACAGGCGAGGATCATCCACAGCGCCATGGAGAACATCTTGCGCACCGCCGGGTTGTCGTTGCCTTTAAGCAAATGCCAGGCGCCCGATGCCGCCACCATCAAGGCGCAGCAAATAAAGGCAGCCACCGCCATATGCGAAAGACGCGGTATAAAGGAAGGGTTGAAGATGACAGCCAACCAGTCTGTCGGTACTACTTGACCGGCTTCAATGACAAAGCCCTGGGGCGTGTGCATCCAACTGTTGGAGGCCAAGATCCAGAACATGGACATTATGGTGCCGAGGGCGACCATACAGGTGGAGAAGAAGTGCAGCTGATCGCCGACTTTTTTCCAGCCAAACAACATCACTCCCAGAAATCCGGCTTCGAGGAAGAAGGCGGTCAACACTTCATAGGTCAGCAGGGGGCCGGTAATACTGCCGGCAAACTCGGAAAAGCCGCTCCAGTTGGTGCCGAACTGGTAAGCCATCACCAAGCCGGAAACCACCCCCATACCAAAGTTGACCGCAAATACCTTGGACCAAAAATGATACAGCTGCTTGTATACCGGATTACGCTTTTTGAGCCAAAGCCCTTCCAGTACCGCGAGATAACTTGCCAGGCCAATGGTGATGGCCGGGAAGATAATGTGAAAAGAAACCGTGAAGGCAAACTGTATGCGTGCCATTTCGAGTGCATCCAGTCCAAACATGAACCACCTCAAAGGGTCAATAAACCTGGCTGGCATCTTAAGGACTGAGACAAAACTATAATAGATACAGAAAATACGATTTTATATATAACAGATTGAATAATTGTTATGCTGGGCACGGGCAATAAAGCAGAGTAAACCATGGCCAAATATGAAACCCTGATCCAGCAATTGAGGCAGCAGATACAGAGCGGTGTCTGGCAGGTGGGTGACCGCTTACCTTCACTCAGGGAGCAGACTCAGCAGAGCCAGATGAGTTTGATGACAGTGATGCATGCCTATCAGGTGTTGGAAAGCCAGGGCTGGATAGTTTCCCGCCCCCGTTCAGGTTACTTTGTCGCCCCGAAAGTGGCTGCCCCCAAGCCCCAAGGTCTGCATCAGTCCAGTGCTGTGACCCGCGCCGAGTCGGTGGATATCAACGCCTTTATCTTTGAGGTGTTGCAGGCCAGTCGCGATCCGGGGATCACGGGGTTTGGCTCCGCCTATCCGGATCCCGGGCTGTCGCCCCACAAACAGTTGAACCGGGCCTTGATTTCAAGCGCCAAGACCCTGGATTCCGCCAGCGCTCTGGACAATCTGCCTCCCGGGAACCCGGCGCTCAGGCATATCTTAGCCCAACGCTACGCGGCGCAGGGAATGAGCATCTCGCCGGATGAAATAGTGATCACCGCGGGGGCACTGGAGGCATTGAACCTGAGCCTGCAGGCGGTTACCCGTCCCGGGGATTGGGTGGTGATAGAAAACCCCGCCTTTTACGGCGCCCTGCAGTCGCTGGAGCGCCTCGGTCTCAAGGCGCTCGCCATCCGCACCCATCCCCAGGAAGGGATAGATCTACAGTCTCTGGCCCAGGCGCTGCAAACTCACAGGGTCAAGGCCTGCTGGTTGATGACCAACTTTCAAAATCCCTTGGGCTGCAGTATGAGCGATGACAAGAAGCGTCGTTTGCTGAAACTCTTGCAGGAACACGACTGCTTTTTGATTGAAGACGATGTCTACAGTGAACTCTATTTCGGCAAGGAGAAGCCCCTGCCGGCCAAGGCCTTCGACCCGGACAACAGAACCCTGCACTGCGGCTCTTTCTCCAAGTCTCTGGTGGGCGGTTTTCGCGTCGGTTGGGTGGCCGCCGGCAAGATGGCGCTCAGTATTCAAAAACTGCAACTGATGAGCACCCTGGCCACCAGCACCCCGGTGCAATTGGCGCTGGCTCATTACCTGTCGACCCGCAGTTATGAGACCCACCTGCGACAATTGAGGCGTACCCTGGAACAGCGAAAGTTTGCCACCTGGCAAGCATTGAAGAACCGCTTACCCGACAGTGTCAGAGTGCATTATGGCGATGGCGGCTATTTTCTCTGGGTAGAGTTACCCGAGGGGCGTGACACCACAGAGCTTTATCGCCAGGCACTCTCGCAAGGAATAAGCCTGGCGCCGGGACAGATGTTCTCGGCGCACCGGGAGTTCAGCCACTGTTTTCGCATCAATGCCTCACTGCCTGGTGGGCCAAAGTTGGAGCAATCGATAGCCAGCCTGGCCAAGCTGATAAAAGGCGTTTTGTAATAAGTTCAGCTGTCCAAGTCAGACTTCCACCGCCAAGCCGGCCGCCTTCCAATCGGGGAAACCGGCATTGAGTCGCTTGGCATTAAAGCCCTGTGCCTGCAGCAAGGCCACCGCCTCATCCGACAGGGCACAATAAGGGCCACGGCAATAGGCCACTATCTCTGTGTGCTTGGGCAGACGTGCCAGTTCCGCTTCCAACAGAGGCAATGGCAGGTTGAGAGCCCCCGGCAGATGGCCGAGTAAAAACTCCTCTTCGGGACGCACATCCAGCAGCAATACATCACCACTTTCAAGCCGCGCCAACAACGCCTCCCGGGAAACCCCTTCACCGCTACCCGGCTCCGGCTTATGGCGTGCCACCAATTGATTAACCCGGGAACGCTGAAAATCGGCCAGCTGCGCCAGGCTCTGCAGCAGCACCAACAAGGGACCATCGGCCAGAGAATAGAGTACCTGTTTGCCTTCACGGCGACTGTCCACCATGCCGGCGCGTTTCAGTTGCTGCAGGTGTTGGGAGCAGTTAGCCAGAGTCAGACCGCACTGCAGGGCCAAACGCTCGACCGGCCATTCCCCCTGCGCTATCTGCTCCAGCAGCCTTAACCTGTGGCCATGAGAGAGCACCTTGGCAATATCTGCCAGTTCCCGGTAGTGACTATCGAGCTGCGGCACCTGTGTCTCGGTCAGATTGTCGCTTGACATTTTTTCTTCACCAAACAATCATTCAATTAATTTATTGAATGATAGAATATCATCATCCATCAGGGGCGACAACCGCCCAGCCCGGATGGACAAAATACGACAAGGAGTAAGATAGATGCAGGAATTTCCCTTTTGGCTCAATGCGCTACTTTTAGGTGTCGGTGCAACTCTGGTAATGGATATTTGGGCCTTAGCGCAAAAAATGCTGTTGGGGATCCCCTCACTGAGCTATCCCATGGTCGGTCGCTGGATAGGCCATTTACCCAAGGGAAAACTGATCCACAGCCCTATCGGCGCCTCGGCTGCCATCAAGGGCGAAGCCTGGCTTGGCTGGGGAGCGCATTATCTGATAGGCATCATCTTTGCCGCCATCTTGCTGGCGATCTGCGGTTCGCAATGGCTGCAAGCACCGAAGATCATGCCGGCGCTGCTGCTTGGAATTATCAGTGTATTGGCGCCCTTTCTTATTCTGCAGCCGGGATTGGGTGCCGGCCTTGCGGCCAGACGTACCCCGGCCCCCTGGACAGCCAGATGCAGAAGTCTGTTGGCCCATACGGTTTTTGGCCTTGGACTCTACCTGACGGCCCTGCTGCTATCTCTGCTTTAAACGCCGGAAACGGGACGTAAAAAAGCCCGCGAATGCGGGCTTTCAATACAGAGAACGGGATTACAGGTTGATCTGTGGGTCCAGTTCGCCGGTTTGATAACGCTTGTACATGGCCTGCAATGACAGCGGCTTGATCTTGGAGCCCATACCGGCACAACCGAAGGCTTCGTAGCGAACGGTACAGATGTCGGCCATGGCTTCCATGGAGGCCTTGAGGAATTTGCGTGGGTCAAACTCAGCTGGGTTTTCAGCCAGGAACTTACGTACCGCACCGGTAGATGCCAGGCGCAAATCTGTGTCGATGTTAACCTTACGCACACCGTGCTTGATGCCTTCAACAATCTCTTCCAGCGGCACGCCGTAAGTTTCAGGGATGGCGCCACCATACTGGTTGATGATCTGCAGCCACTCCTGAGGTACAGAAGAAGAACCGTGCATGACCAGATGAGTGTTGGGAATACGGGCGTGGATCTCTTTGATGCGGTCGATACGGAGCACATCGCCGGTAGGCTTGCGGCTGAACTTGTAAGCACCGTGGCTGGTACCTATGGCGATGGCCAGGGCATCCACATGAGTGTCGGCCACGAAGCGGGCGGCTTCTTCCGGGCTGGTCAGCATCTGTTCGTGGCTCAGGGTACCTTCGGCGCCGATACCGTCTTCTTCGCCGGCCATGCCGGTTTCCAGACTACCCAGACAACCGATTTCACCTTCAACAGAAACACCACAGGCGTGGGCGAAGGCCACTGTCTTGCGGGTAACATCGACGTTGTACTCATAAGAGGCAGGAGTCTTGCCGTCAGACATCAAGGAACCGTCCATCATCACAGAGCTCATGCCGAGCTGGATGGAACGCTGACACACGTCAGGGTGAGTACCGTGGTCCTGGTGAATACACACAGGGATATCCGGATACTGCTCGAGGGCAGCCGCCATCAGATACTTGAGGAACTGAGGACGGGCATACTTACGGGCACCGGCTGAAGCCTGCACAATCACAGGGCTGTCAGTGGCTTCGGCGGCCTGCATGATGGCTCGCATCTGCTCCAGGTTGTTAACGTTGAACGCCGGGACGCCGTATCCATGTTCGGCGGCGTGGTCCAGCAGTTGGCGTAGGGAAATAAGGGCCATTTTTTTACTCCAATAATAGGGTGAATTGCTTCACCGAGGTCGCTATCGCTTGGATTTAACTTGATGCTCCCGGCAAAGCCGGGAGCGGTTTCTTTATAATTCTTTTGATTTTGCTCAGTTACCGCGGGCCTTGAGCATGGCCACAGCCGGCAACTCTTTACCTTCGAGGAACTCGAGGAAGGCGCCGCCACCGGTAGAGATGTATGACACCTTGTCGGCAATGCCGTATTTGTCCACGGCGGCCAGAGTATCACCGCCACCTGCGATGGAGAAGGCCGGTGACTCGGCGATCGCCTGGGCGATACGCTTGGTACCTTCGCCGAACTGGTCGAACTCGAACACCCCAACCGGGCCGTTCCAGACTATGGTACCGGCTTGTTGCAGGATAGCTGCCAGGGCTTCGGCGCTGTCCGGGCCTATGTCGAAGATCATCTCATCGTCGGCAACCTCGGCCACTGGCTTCAAGGTAGCCACGGCTGCAGGGCTGAACTCCTTGCCAACCACCACATCGGTAGGCACAGGGATATCGCCGCCACGGCTCTGGGCATTGGCCACCAGGCGCTTGGCTTCATCGATAAGGTCGGCTTCATAGAGCGACTTGCCCACAGGATGGCCGGCGGCGGCAATAAAGGTGTTGGCGATACCACCACCCACTACCAGTTGATCCACTATGCCGGACAGAGATTCAAGCACTGTCAGCTTGGTCGACACCTTGGAGCCACCGACAATCGCCACCAAGGGACGCGCCGGGTTATCCATCGCCTTACCCAAGGCATCCAGCTCAGCCGCCAGCAATGGGCCGGCGCAGGCTATCGGGGCAAACATGCCGACACCATGAGTCGAGGCCTGGGCGCGGTGAGCGGTACCAAAGGCATCCATCACATAGACATCACACAGGGCTGCCAGTTGCTTGGAAAGCGCCTCGTCGTTTTTCTTCTCACCCTTGTTGAAGCGGACGTTTTCAAACACCACCACTTCACCTTGGGCAACTTCGACGCCATCCAGATAGTCTTTTTCCAGACGTACCGGGCAGTTCAGCGCCTTGGCCAGATAGTCCACCACAGGCTTGAGAGAAAACTCCTCATTGTATTCGCCTTCGGTTGGTCGTCCCAGGTGGGACATCACCATCACGGCAGCCCCTTTTTCCAGTGCCAACTTGATAGTGGGCAGCGAAGCCCGCAGACGCGCGTCGCTGGTGACCACGCCATCGGCCACAGGCACGTTGAGATCTTCACGGATAAGCACACGCTTGCCCTGAAGATCCAGCTCTGACATCTTGATAATTGCCATTTTTACGCTTCCTTCTTAATCAAAAACAAATCTGTTTCACTAAGGGCGGCGCCTTCCCTGCCACCCTGGAATAATCTGTTGCAGCCTCTCAGGCGCTGCGGGCCTTGATCATCGCCAGCGCCGTATCCAACATACGGTTGGCAAAGCCCCATTCGTTGTCGCACCAAAGCAACAGCTTCACCAGTTGGCCATCACTGACCCGGGTCTGGGTGCCGTCGACCACGCTGGAACGCGGATCATGATTAAAATCGCATGATACCAGAGGCTCATCAGTATAGCCCAGAATGCCCTCAAGCCGGCCATGGGTCGCCTGTTCCAGCACCTGGTTTACCTTGGCAATATCCACTCTGTCATTGAGAGTCACAGACACATCTATGGCGGTGACATTAATAGTGGGCACCCGCACTGAAATGGCCTCGAACTTATCCTTCATCTGCGGCAGGATACGCTCTATGCCGCGGGCCAGCTTAGTATCGACCGGAATGATCGATTGCCCGGCGGCGCGGGTTCGGCGCAGATCGTCGTGATAGGCATCTATCACCTGTTGATCATTCATCGCCGAGTGGATAGTGGTAATAGCGCCGCTCTTGACCCCAAAGTGCCGATCCAGCACATCGATAACAGGGACAATACAGTTGGTGGTACAGGATGCGTTGGACACCACAGTGTGTTCGGCGGCCAACAGTTCCTGGTTGACACCATAGACTATGGTGGCGTCAACATCCGCCGAAGAGGGATGACTTATCAATACCTGGCGGGCACCGGCCTGGATATGAGCCTCGCAGCTCTGTCTATCAGACAGGGCGCCTGTGGCTTCGAACACCAAGTCGATATCCAGCTCGCCCCAGGGCAGTTTGTCTGCCTCCGGCTCTGCCAACAGTCTGATGCTATCGTCCCCCAGTTGCATCATGCCGTCTGCAAGACTCGCGCGGCTATGGAAGCGACCATGGGTGGTGTCATAGTTGGTGAGGTGGACTATGGCCTCGGGCTTGGCCAGTTCATTGATGGCAACGATCTGAATTTGCTGCCTTTTACCCGATTCGTATAAGGCACGGAGAATTGAGCGGCCGATGCGGCCATAACCATTGATTGCGACTCTGATCATGGAGATCCTGTTCCTCTAATGAGGGATGCTGATTGGGTAACGGCCTGTCTTCCTGACAGGCCGTTGCACTTCCTGTGCGGCATTCCATTGCCTGGTTGCCGCACAGTCATTTCCAATCAGGCAGGCGCGGCTCAGGCGAGCAGAGCCTTACCGGCTTCAACCACTTTATCTACAGTGAAACCGAACATCTCAAACAACTGATTGGCAGGCGCTGACTCACCGAAGCTGGTCATGCCAATAATGCGACCGTTCAGGCCCACATATTTATACCAGTAATCGGCTATGCCCGCTTCCACTGCCAGTCGTTTTGTGACATTGGCTGGCAGTACGGCTTCTTTATAAGCCGCGTCCTGTTGGTCAAATACGTCGGTAGATGGCATAGAAACCACACGCACCTTGGCGCCAGTAGCAGCCAGCTCAGCCTGTGCCTTAACCGCCAACTCAACTTCGCTGCCGGTGGCAATGATGATCAGCTCAGGCGCGCCTTCGCAATCCACCAGCACATAACCGCCCTTGGCCACATCGCTCAGTTGCTCGGCGCTGCGTGGCATCTGGGTCAGGTTCTGACGCGAGAAGATCAGTGAAGTTGGGCCGTCTTTGCGCTCTATGGCGTACTTCCAGGCGATGGCAGATTCTACCTGGTCACATGGGCGCCAGGTGCTCATGTTGGGAGTCATACGCAAAGAGGCAATCTGCTCAACCGGTTGGTGAGTCGGGCCGTCTTCACCCAAGCCAATGGAGTCGTGGGTATAGACCTGAATGTTCTGCACCTTCATCAGCGCAGCCATCCGCATGGCGTTACGGGCGTATTCCATAAACATCAGGAAGGTGGCGCCGTAAGGTACAAACCCGCCGTGCAGGGCAATACCGTTGATGATGGCGGTCATACCAAACTCACGCACACCATAGTGCAGGTAGTTGCCGCTGGCATCTTCGGCCGAAATAGGCTTGGAACCTGAGTACATGGTCAGGTTGGAAGGCGCCAGGTCGGCACTGCCCCCTAAGAATTCCGGCAGCATTTTACCGAAGGCTTCCAGGGCATTTTGCGAGGCCTTACGGGAAGCGATATTGGCAGGATTGGCCTGTAACTGCTCTATATAGGCTTTGGCATCGGCGTCAAAGTTGGCTGGCAGTTCACCGTTGAGGCGACGCTTGAGCTCGGCGGCCAGCGCGGGGTGAGCGGCTTCATAGGCGGCGAACTTGTCGTTCCAACTGCTTTCGGCGGCCTTACCGGCTTCCTTGGCATCCCAGGCGGCATAGATTTCAGATGGGATCACGAATGGGTCGTGCTTCCAGCCCAGGAATTCACGGGCGGCGGCGATTTCAGCATCACCCAGCGGCGCACCGTGGCAGTCGTGAGAACCGGACTTGTTGGGAGAACCGTAACCTATGATGGTCTTGCAGCAGATCAGCGATGGACGCGGATCGGCCTTGGCGGCTTCGATGGCAGCGTTGATAGCTTGCGGATCGTGACCGTCGACACCGGCGACCACATGCCAGCCGTAGGCTTCAAAGCGCTTGGGGGTATCATCACTGAACCAGCCTTCAACATGACCGTCGATGGAGATACCGTTGTCATCCCAGAAGGCGATCAGTTTGCCAAGACCCAGAGTGCCGGCCAGAGAGCAGGCTTCGTGGGAGATACCTTCCATCAGACAGCCGTCACCCATGAAGACATAAGTATGGTGATCGACAATATCGTGACCGTCACGGTTAAACTGAGCCGCCAGAGTCTTTTCCGCAATAGCCATACCTACGGCATTGGTGATGCCTTGGCCCAGAGGCCCTGTGGTGGTTTCGATGCCGGGAGCATAACCATATTCAGGGTGGCCCGGAGTACGTGAGTGCAGTTGACGGAACTGCTTGAGATCTTCAATGCCCAGATCATAACCCGCCAGATGCAGCAGTGAGTAATGCAGCATGGAACCATGGCCGTTTGACAGCACAAAGCGGTCGCGGTCAGCCCATTGAGGGTTCACAGGGTTGTGCTTGAGGTGATCCCGCCACAGGACTTCGGCGATATCTGCCATCCCCATGGGAGCACCGGGGTGGCCGGAATTGGCCTTTTGGACAGCGTCCATACTTAAAACACGGATAGCGTTAGCGAGTTCTTTACGGGAAGACATGCTCTCTCCTGCTTGATCTTAGAGGTCTTGGGCAAAATGGAGCCATATTTTCCCCTACCGGGCAGAAGGACGCAAATAAAATTCGCCCACCCACGGCGCCAAAAGCAGCCCAGGCTTTGCTTTGTGTTTACATTTGCGCCTCATTTGCGAAACCTGCCGCTCACAAAGCTGTCAACTTGCCTGTCCGCTGATCGCTTTCAACGCAAATGCCAAGGCTGAATTGCCAGAGGAAAAGTCTAGATTCAGATACAGATGAATCTGATAAATTTCAGCAAAATAGCTGAAAATAGTAAAAAAAGATTTGAGTCATTTGAGCCGATTCCTGCGCCATGGCGCACAAATATTTGCGACAAGGGGTGTCATCCAAGTCGAATTCTACTAAAATGGCCGTCTAGATGTAGATGCTTCTACACGTTTGAATTCCACAGACGAGATTTTCCGAATTATGGCAAAACACTTGTTTACCTCTGAGTCGGTCTCAGAAGGACATCCAGATAAAATCGCCGATCAGATTTCTGATGCGGTACTCGACGCGATTCTGGCTCAGGATCCCAAGGCCCGTGTAGCCTGTGAAACCCTGGTCAAGACAGGTATGGTACTGGTAGCCGGTGAAGTCACCACCTCTGCCTGGGTCGATATTGAAGAACTGACCCGTAAAACCGTTCGCGAAATAGGTTATACCCACTCAGATATGGGCTTCGATGCCGACAGCTGTGCGGTACTGAACGCCATCGGTAAGCAGTCCCCCGATATCAACCAGGGTGTAGACCGTGCCGATCCCAAAGAACAGGGTGCCGGTGACCAGGGTCTGATGTTCGGTTACGCCAGCAATGAGACTGACGTGCTGATGCCAGCTCCTATCACTTATGCTCACCAGTTGGTTAAGCGCCAGTCAGAAGTACGCAAGAGCGGCGCTCTGCCTTGGCTGCGTCCCGACGCCAAGTCTCAGGTGACTTTCGCCTACGAAGACAACAAGATTGTCGGTATCGATGCCGTGGTACTTTCTACCCAGCATTGCGACAGCGTCAGTCAGGCGGATCTGGTGGAAGGCGTGATGGAAACCATCATCAAGCCGGTATTGCCTGCCCAGTGGCTGAACAAGGACACCAAGTACTTCATCAACCCAACCGGCCGTTTCGTTATCGGTGGTCCTATGGGTGACTGTGGTTTGACCGGTCGCAAGATCATCGTTGATACCTACGGCGGCATGGCCCGTCACGGTGGTGGCGCCTTCTCAGGTAAAGACCCATCCAAGGTTGACCGTAGCGCCGCTTACGCTGCCCGTTACGTTGCCAAGAACATAGTGGCTGCCGGTCTGGCGGATCGCTGTGAAATCCAGGTGTCTTACGCCATTGGTGTGGCCGAACCGACTTCCATCAGTGTGGAAACCTTCGGTACCGGCAAAGTCTCGCAAGAGCTGCTGATCCAATTGGTTCGTCAGCACTTCGATCTGCGCCCATACGGCCTGACCGAGATGCTGGATCTGGCGCGTCCCATCTATCAAGGCACCGCCGCTTACGGTCACTTCGGCCGTGATGAGTTCCCATGGGAGCAAACCAACAAGGCTGAAGCCCTGCGCGCCGACGCAGGTCTGTAATAGACTCAGCTTGCAAAAAAACCGCCTCAGGGCGGTTTTTTTATATCTGTCGAACTGACACTCAGTAGCAGTGATCGAAATGGGCCGTTTCCATACAGAGGTAACCCAACTGCTCGGCCGATAGCGGCGTGATATCCAACACTTTCATTGGAGTGAATTCGGTATCGGTCAACAGACGGATCTGCACCTGATAACTGTTGCTGCGCCCACAGTCGAAACAGACGCCCAAGGCTTGCAGCAGATAATGCGGCTTGCCATCGATTTGGGCTTCAAAGGCCTTTACCTGTTCGCCCTGCAGTGCCAAAACAGACACCAGGTATCTGACATTATCCCAGGCAGATAGCCTTAGCGACTCACAGGCTTGCAGTAGGGTTTCTGGCGTGTTTTGCATCTTGCTCTCCCCGTCAAAGCGGCTGTTAGCCCAGCAGCAGATAAAAATCCCTGCCGCAAAGGGTGACAAAGTCCAGGGTGCGCATGCGGCCATCCCTGCTATGGGCACGTATAGACGCCTCGTTGTCCTCGGCGATCAGTGCCAGCCAAGGCGCACTCATGTTGGCTCTGGCGGCGCCGTAAAGCTTATCAAACACGCCCTTGCCACGATAATCAGGATGCACCCAAACCGGACCGTAATGCAGAGTCTGTTGCCAGTTCAGCCCCAGGTCAAAGCGATTCTGGGCCAGTTGCCGACAGAGGGCCTGACACAAAGGCGAATGCTTGAGTTTATCCCAACTGCCGGTTATCAGATAACCGGCTACCTTAGTCGCGTCCAACGCCAGCCACACATGACCGGCCGCCACCAGAGGTTCAAGCTCCTTGGCCGAAAAGCCCTGCCCTTGCATGCCCTGTGTACGCTCTCTGGCACTCAATTCATCCTGGCCGAAGCGCTGCTCCAGGCTGGCTATCGTCTCAACATCGGCCGCCTCGGCCTGGCGGTATTGCATGGTTTCCGGCATCAAAAAAGCTCAGCAATAAAAGAAGCCGCATTATAGCCAAAGCCTGTTGCAGCCGCACTCGATTTGCGAAATTCCCATACTGCTTCCACACTTAAAGTTGAACTTAAGCCACTCGACTCAGGAAGAGATATGCTCCCGGATACCATAGACCCAGGCAAGAGCCTATTGGAAAATGAAAGCCACAGACTCAACCTTATTCGCTGGATGCATCAATGTGAGCTAATGAAACGTTACTACCAGGCCGACAAAGTCTTTGTGCTGCAAAAGACAGATCAGGGATTCGAAGTCATTGTCAGCGCCGCCGATGCCAGCCACAGGTTCCCGCCCGGCAAGGTATTCTCTGCCGATGAAAGTGTATTCCAGCGTATGGTCGATAGCCCACCCGAGGGCGTTAATCTGGATCTCACCCGTTCCACCAATGATGACAACCCAAAAGAGTTCAGCAATGTCCTGGGGATTCTATCCCGGCCAGTGCTCTGGCCCGACGGCTCGGTATTCGGTTGCCTGTGTGTCATCAATGCCCATGCCAACGAACAGCAACACATAAGCCCTTATATGCTGGAGCCGTTCCAAATTCTGCTGCAGCAAGACTTGGCGCTCTTATGCCAGAGTCACAGAATTGAGTCGCTGTCCATGCGCGACCGGGAAACCGGCATGCTCAACCACTACGGCTTTATCATGATGGCACCCAGGCAACTCAATCTCGGCCGCCGCTTCGGTGCTCATTCAGGCATTATTTTTTTCGAGTTGATACCCGGGATGAATATGGATGCCGAAACGCTGGCACGTCACCATAGAGAACTCGGCAACCTGATCCTCAATACCATAAGAACCGCAGATATCGCTGCCCACTATAACGACAGCCAATATGTCCTGCTGGTGTTTGTCGATCTGGAGCGGGATCTAGAGCATATCATCAAACGCCTTGAGCGGCAGATGAGCCAGTTTTCGGCCCCATTACAACTGGACTCCAGCAGTTGCTTTTTCAGCCCTGACTCTGCCGCCAAGCTGGCGCCTATGCTGGAAAGTGCCAGGGCGGGACTCAAGTCATCCAAACAGCAAAAGAAAGAAGCATGAGCCCCTTGATTCAAAGCACAGAAGAGACGTTAAAAAGACCCAGATCCAATAACCGAATTTTTTCATTTTATTAACGCACGCAGTTGGGTATTCTGAGGCAATCCTTGCCATCACAAATACTATAACTATATGCATGCGCAACTGACGGAAAGAACCAGCAGCTTAAGAGACCATCCCAACGACCCTTTGCAGCTCGACCATTGGCAGAGTCGCTTGGTTACTGTCAGAGAGATGTTTCACGCCCAAACTGTGCTGTTACTGCAACATATGCCAGATACCAAGCTGCAGGTCCTGAGCCACAGCCCGGCGGCTGAAATCCCAACTGAATTTGAAGGTATCGCCTCCCTGCTGCAACACTTTGCAGCTAACCCGGCGGAGACCATCAAGTACCCACTTCATTGGTCCGATGGCAAGCTGTTTGGCGAATTACTGATCCTCAATGGCAAACCCAAGGTGGCATTAGAGCAGTTGCAGTCTTTGCTCGAGCCTATGCTGGCGCTGCTCAAGGCCGAGCTTGGACAGTTGCAACTGATGGAGCAGCTGGAGTCTCTATCTCTGCAGGATGAACTCACCTGTATGCTCAACCCCAGAGGCTTTAATCTGTTGGCGCCGAGGCAACTGAGCCTCAGTCGCCGTTTGGGCTCCCATGCCGGGCTTATGCTGCTGGAAGGCAAGGAGCTGGATTCAAACCGTATTGCCGGACTGCAGCAGGAACAATCCCTGAAAATGCTGGCACGGGTGATACTGGAGAACATGCGCGAAGCCGACATATGTGCCCGATTGAATCACAACCAGTTCATTATTCTGGCATTTGTGGACAGCCAGGCGCACTTGGATATCCTCGCCAATCGCCTGAAAAAGCAGGTCAGCCGCAGTGATTGCGGTCTGCAGTTATTGGTGGGGCAAAGCTTCTTCGCACCGGACTCCCACTTCGAGCTCTCACCCATGTTGGAACAAGCAGAGCAAGATCTGCTGCAATATAAAACTTAACGCCAATCCGGGATAAGCCGCTTATGTTGAGTAAACCAAGCTGCGAACTTGGGCGATTATTGCGGTTTTTGATCCTGAGCCTTGGCCCATTGGATAAAAATAACCACAGGATAAGGGGACATGAATACCAACCCCAAGCCTATCAGTGAGGCAATGGTCAACATTCCGCTGACCTCAAGTGCCATATCGGTCAACATGTAAAGCCCAATGCCGCCAAGCAGCATTAACACACCTATCCAATGTAACAATTTCAGAAGGCCTATCACTGAGTTAGCCCTGGATATCACCCTTCTCCCCCTTTTTAATCCGCGCTATTCTTGTCACACTATAGAGGCTTAATAGACTAATGGAAAAATGACCATGATTAAGAAAACCTTCGTAGCCGCTGCGCTGCTATTTGGTCTGGCTGCATGCCAAACCACCCCGGATACCCAAGGTCAGTATCTGCCACTGGAAGGCAGCTGGCATGTAGAAAGCATTATGGGGCAACCCACTATAGATTACAGCCCTGCCCAGTTGGTTTTTACCAATGACGGCAAACTGTCCGGCAACAACAGCTGCAATAACTTCTTCGGAACCTATTCCCAGGAAGGTCAGAAGCTGAAACTCTCACCTGCCGGCAGCACAATGAAAGCCTGTGTCGATGCCCTGATGGCCCAGGAGCAATTGGTGATGCAAGCTTTGCCTCAGGTAACCCAAGGTGAAGTCAGCAATGGCAAACTCTTGCTCAAAAGCGATGACGGCAAGGTGTTACTGCAACTCAGCAGCCTCTGAGTTCTGCCTCAAGTCATAAAAAAACCGCCCTCCGGCGGTTTTTTTATGACTGCAACACACTCTCAGTCGCGCTCATATTGCAAAATTCAGCTGCGCCCTTCCTCTGCAGCGCTGACGGCATTCTGCTCGGCTATCAGAGCACTCTGCTGCATATCGGCGTTATAGTGCTCTATATCCAGCTCATTTTCCGACTTGGCAATCACAGTGGTTGCCACCAAGTCGCCGGACACATTAACGACAGTTCGGGCCATATCCAGAATACGGTCGATACCGGCAATAATCGCCACCCCTTCCAGCGGCAAGCCTACAGTGGTCAGCACCAGCGTCAGCATCACCAAGCCGGCACCGGGCACACCCGCAGTACCTATGGAAGCCAAGGTCGCGGTCAGAATAATGGTGATGTAATCCACCCAGGTAAGGTCTATGCCAAAGGCTTGTGCCACAAACAGCGCAGTCACCCCTTGATAGAGGGCGGTACCATCCATGTTGATTGTGGTGCCCAGCGGTAGCACAAAGCTGGAAATCTTCTTGTTCACTCCCAGGTATTCGCTGGCACACTTCATACTGGCAGGCAGACTGCCCGCCGAGCTGGATGTGGTGAAGGCGACCGCCATGGCATTGCTGATCCCCTTGAAGAACTGCAGTGGATTGAGGCGGGCAAACACACTCAATACCAGGCTGTAGAAGCCGACAATATGCAGGAAACAACCGATATAAACGGCAACAATCACCTTAATGAGCGGCAGCAGCATCTCCATGCCGTATTCACCGGCCACCCAGGCCATCAAGCCAAACACCCCATAGGGCGCCAGACTCATTACCATATCGGTCAGCTTGTACATGGCTTCCGCCAGGCTCTCGAATACACGAATCGCTGGCCTGCCATGCTCACCAATCAACACCAGGGCTATCCCCAGTGCCACGGCGAATACTATCACCTGCAGTATCTGCCCTTCGGCCAGAGCCGATACCGGGTTGGTGGGCACTATGTTGATCAGGGTTTCCATTACAGAAGGCGCCTGGGTAGCCTTTTCGGTACCGACCTCAGGGGTCATATTCAGCCCTGAGCCCGGACGTATGACTGAACCGACTATCAACCCCAGGCTGATGGCAATGGAAGTGGTCCCCAGATAGAAGGCAAAAGATTTGAAACCTATCCGCCCCATCTTGGCGGTATCCTGCATTGAGGTCACACCCACTATCAGCGAGCAGAACACCAATGGCACTATCAGCATCTTGATGGTGTTGACGAACAGAGTCCCTATCGGCTTGAGATAGATGGCATCTTTACCCAGTATCAGTCCGGTACTCATCCCCAGAACCATACCTATCAGTATTTTCAGCCACAGCGGCAGCCCCGACCAGCGTGACCATAGACGGCCGACAAGTGAAGGTTGGTGTTTTGACATGTGTAAACCTTGATATTTGAAAAAGAGAGGGGCCATATCCTTGGCGGATGGCCGAGATCAGACATCAAGGCCGGTGCGCGAGTTTAGCACAGCTCGCCTGCAGCAAGGATGATCTGTATCACGCTGCCCGGTTACAGGTTTGAGTTACCTTGAGCCGTTATCTTGAGCCGAGCCAGGGTAATCCAGGTAAAACCGGAAATAACGACTTTTAATCCAGTCCCCCTTTGCACCAACACAGGACTGCTGATAAATTGTGCCCGCCCCTACGAGCATGCAAGCAAACAGAACTCAAAGGAATAACTATGCTAATAAGAAAAGGTACCCCAAAAGACACCGAGGCCCTGGTGGCTTTCAACCAGGCGATGGCTCAGGAAACCGAAGGATTGGCACTGGACAGTGACACCCTGAGACGGGGCGTCAGCACCCTGCTGGAAAATCCCGCCAAAGGTTTTTATCTGGTAGCAGAAATCGAAGGTGAAATCGCAGGTTCCTTGATGGTTACCTTCGAGTGGAGTGACTGGCGCGCCGCAGACTACTACTGGATCCAGAGCGTCTATATCAAGCCGGAGCACAGACAAAAAGGCATCTATCGCGCCCTGTATCAGGAGGTCAAGACGCTGGCCGAAAAGCAAGGTGGGGCTGCCAGCTTCAGGCTCTATGTGGAGCAGGAAAACACCCGAGCCCAACAAGCTTACCAATCACTGGGCATGAGTCAGAGCCACTACCTCATGTACGAGGAAAAGCCTGCCTAAGTTCAGCGCAAATATAGGTTGTCACGTTAACCAGGCCACTTTGACTGAGTTGGCAACCACAAGTAAAAAAATGCCGCTCATCGAGATGAGCGGCATTGAAGCTGAAAGAATAGCGCTTAACGCTCGAGCGTCAGTTCCATCTTGGATACGGTTGCTGCATCAATATCCGCTTCTTTGAACAGCAAGGGACGGAAACGTTTCTCACTGGAGTAGAGCGCGGTCTGATCGGCAAACTCGGGACGCAGAATATTGCTGGTCTCTGAGTAGGTCAGTATCCCTCTCGCCTCCGGGCCCTCATCGGTAAAGCTCACCGCCATCATCCAGCTGGAGCCATAACGAACCTGATAGCCCTTGGCGCTCAGACCGGAATCCAGCGCTTTGCCGCTCAGAATATCGGTTGCCGGAGCGTAAGAGTGCTGCGGGATAAGCGTGTCGTCACCACTGGTCTTGGTGGAAAATACGTTGAAACCACCCTCGGCATGATGACTGCCGGGCCAGGGCAAACGCACACCACTGGCGCTGCCATCCGGCAATGAACGCTCGACAAACTGCACACTGCCAAGGGGTGCATCGACGGCAAAACCGGCCGCTTCCAGGTTGAGTGCGGCATGTGCCAGCGCAGTGAGCGCCGAACCGTCAGTACTCAGCCCTGTGGGAGTGGTCGCCGGCTGCAAATAATCAAAGCCTTGGGTCAACATGGTTTTGTCATTGAACAGGTGGGCGAATTCCCGAAGCAAGGCGCCGCCTTTACTGTCGTTGTCCTGATGACCATTCCAGGCCTTGAGCGCCGCGCAGGCAGCGCTGATATCCTTGGCAAGGGTACCGACCATTACAGGTTCACTGCCCTTGGCCTCACACTGGGCAATCAGATCATCCAAAACCATTTCGGCCAGATAGCTGCGGTTGTTGAGCACTGCCGCCTCCAGTTCATCCAGGTTGAACTTGCCATCACTACCGGCGGCATCACCAAGCAGCTTGAGCCCCATGCGGGTTCTCATGCTCAGTTGGCCACGCTCCGGGCCGTACATGGGGGAGAAATACTCCAGCGGCTCGGCCGGGTTGGTAGACCAGAAGGAGTTATTGGAGTTTTGCACAAAGTCTGTGCGTTCCAACTTGGGCGCCCGCTCGAAAGGCGTGGGGCCATCGAAAGCGAACAGTGAGGTATTGCCCGGCAATATGGTAAAGCCTGCCTGCGCCTTGGCCGCCTTGATCTCAGGGGAAGTCTTCAGCAATACCACAGCCGCCTCTGATAATCCCGGCACGGTAGAGTCATCGATATAGAAGGCGTTGCCTTCCCTGTCGGCATACATGGTGTTATTGAAGATCATGCCGTCATAGTCTTTAAATGCCTGCACAAACTCCTGCTTGTTGGCGGCCATGTTCATCGCCAGCCAGTGATCCACGGGATCCATGGTCGCCATGTTGGCATCCTGCAACATAAAGGCCTGGCCATCATCCCAACCAAAAGGTGCCTGGGTAGCAGGCGCTTCGACTATAGGTCCCTTGGGAGTGGTATAGATATCTTTCTCGGCTACCAGCATACCCGCCGGACCGGCATTGACCAGCACCTGCACGGTTTCCTTGCTGATAGGCATAGGCTCACCATCAAACAGATACTGCATTCGGTCGCCGGAAACCAGCTCCAGGTTATAGACCACAAAATGTTCGGCGGTGGAGAAAGTATGGGTCCAGGCGAGATCTTTGTTGAAACCAATATTGATTGGGCCCGGCATGCCGACCAGAGAGCCGCCCATCACATCCAGGTGTCCGGGAATGGTGGCATGGGACTGCCAGAACCTCAGGTTACCTGTATGCGGAAAGTGCGGGTTCCCAAGCACCATGCCCTTGCCGTTTTCCGTCTTGTCTTTGCCAAGGCCCCAGCCGTTGGAGCCCAGTTCACCCGGGTTGGTCTCCGGGGTGGCAATATTGGCGGCTCTGGCAATCAGCTTGCTGTTGATGTCATTGACAAAAGCGGTCTGGGCGGCAGAGGCCGGAGCCGGGCCGACTATTCGCGGCAAATATTCATCACCATCACCCGGATTGGCGTAAAAGATCAGATCCAGGAAGTTGGCCGTCCCCGGTAACAGGGCAATTGAAAACAGGTAGGTCACCACATCTTCAGGTTCAATAGGCTTGACCCAGGGCTGCCCGGCACAGAAGGGCTCGGCCTGTTGCTTGCCTTCGGCCACATCGCTCAAATACCGGTTGTAACCGGCGACAAACCCACTGATCAGTGCCCGGGAGTTTTCACTGAATTCAGGCCATTTGGCCTCGGCCTGAGCTCTGACCTTGAGCGCCTTGTAGGCAAAGTCGGAGATCAGGTTGCCATTGTCTTCCCGGGCCGGGATCCCTGTGGTGAAGTCCAGGCTGGCATGGGGGCCGAAATACATGGAACGCTCTGAGTTGGCCTTAACAAAACCATCGGCCAGGATGCACAGATTGTCCTGCGCCTGCACATAGCCGTTACCGAATCCCAGGCTTTCCAAATTGTCGGCTTGAATGTGAGGTACACCGAAACTGGTGCGCCGAACGCTGACCGAGAGCTTGCCGTCCGGTGCAAATGCCTGCAGTGTGTTGTCGACCGGAGGCGGGTTCTGATCATTGTCGTCATCCGAACAGCCAACGAGTGCCAGGGTGCCTGCCAGCCCCATAGCGTACATGAGTTTGTTGAATTTCATTATAATTATCTCTTTTTTAATGCCATTTATCCGACAAGGCCCAGCCCCTTGAACAATACAACTCCCCAAAAGCCATACGGGTCTGTCGTGGCGCTTATGTCGTGTCCCTCGGTGCATCTTGCGTTGTGATTTATGGCACGTCACAATGACGCCCAACTCAAGGTCGCACCTCCGACCATTTAAACAATGATTTAAACGGTCGTCCACATTAAAGATCCATCAAATAAACAAACATGAAACAAAAACAGTTACAGATAGTGGTGGGTTCTACCAACCCGGTAAAACTCAAAGCCGCAGAGAATGCGGTTCGCGCCCTGCATCCCGACGCCGAAATCCACTGCCAAGCCATGAAGGCGCCATCCGGTGTGGCGGAGCAACCCATGACAGATGCCGATACCCGCCAGGGAGCCATCAACAGGGTGGAATGGTGCAAGGCGAATGCAGATGCAGATGCAGATTACTATCTGGCAATGGAAGGTGGGGTGGATGATTTTCCCCAGGGGCCAGCCACCTTTGCCTATGTCGTCATAGCCACCAAAGAACGCCTCTGCGTCGGCCGCAGTGCTCACCTGCCCCTGCCGCCCAAAGTTTATGCCGCGCTTAAGGCCGGTGAAGAACTGGGGGATGTGATGGATTCGCTGTTCAATACTGTCAATGTCAAACAGGCAGGTGGCGCCATAGGGCTCTTGACCCAAGGGCATGCTACTCGCGAGAGTATTTATCACTCCGCCTTGCTGCTCGCATCGGCGCCACTGCGTTACCCGGAGCTTTACTGATACCAATCACCGCTGTTATTAATAACGGCCGTGTTGTTGACCGCCCCACCTCAATCTTTCCCAAGCGACCTGTGTAAATACGGGACAATTACCAAACCCAGCTGTTGCAAATAGATACAGACTGAGCTAACTTGAATTCAGCATTAGTTGCTTATCGCAACCATTTTATCTTTTTGCGAGGTAATCCCTTAGATGTCCCTCAGTACAAAACCGCTAAGTTCGGGCTCATCCAAGCCTGATGTTAAAGAACCGGGTAATCGCCAGGAAGCATCTCAGGATGAACTGGCCCAGGTTAGCCCTGTGCTCAGACATCTGTCTCGTCATCTGGTACGGCAGCTGGGTATGTTGTCCGGTGCCTGCGGGCAATTGCCGCTGACACCTGTGCAGGCACACACACTGCTGGAGCTGGGACAGCAAGATCTCAGCATTAAAGAACTGAGTAGCCTGCTCAATATAGATAAATCCAATGCCAGTCGTGCCGTCAGTCATCTGGTCAAGAAACAACTGGCCCAAACCAAGGCCAATCCCAGAGACAATCGTTGTCTGCAGGTCAGTCTGACTCCGGCCGGGCATAAGATGTTGAAACAGCTAGATAACCAGCAGGATAATCAATTTGCTGACATTCTTGCCCAGTTGGCACCGAGCGAAGTGACCCAGCTGGAAGCCAGCCTGCGCTGCTACAACAAGGCGATTACCAAAGCCAAGAGCCAACAGGGGGTGGTAATCAGGCCACTACAGGCGGCAGACGATGCCGGGCTGGCCGCCGTGATACGTGCTGTATCGGCCGAATATGGCCTGACTCCCGATAAGGGTTACAGTGTGGCCGATCCGACCCTGGATCACCTGAGTCGCCAATATGGCCAGCCAGGCAGCCGGTATTGGGTAATTGAAAAACAGCAGCAACTGCTCGGCGGTGCCGGCATAGCACCCTTGCCCGGCGAAAATGGTGTGTGTGAGCTACAGAAGATGTACTTTATGCCCGCACTGCGAGGCCTGGGGCTCTCCCGCCGTTTGGCACTGCAATGCCTCAGCTTTGCCCGCGAGCAGGGATATAAGGCCTGCTATCTGGAAACCACCAAACTGTTGCCGGAAGCGCTCGGCCTCTACGCCAGTCTGGGCTTTACTGTCCTGCCCAAGCCCCTTGGCAATACCGGCCACAGCGCCTGTGAAATTCCCATGTTGCTGACACTCTAGCCGAGCAAGCCTCTAACCAAGCAAGCCGCTGCCACCGGAGGCTCTGGTGGCAGCTAAGGCCCACGCCTAAAAAGCGCACCAACACAATAGATGCAATGCCGCTGTGATTGCTGTAGCTATTCCCGGAGTGTGACTTTGGCAATCTGTTAACTCGGCTGTTCGCCTGCTCAAAGTCCTCAATTACCACCTATCCCTTGATTGATTCATCAGCGATGGTGTTATGCAACAGATTGAAATCCTAACCATACTTCCCATTCCTGCACCTCCCGCTCAACAAACTGAAAAACAACAAAAGTGACACGAAAACAGTTTTATTTATTGACAATCAACCTCTGTCACTTGTTAGCTTGCAGATAAGGAAATTAGCGGGAGCTTTCAATGGAATACAGACGTATCCCCCACTCCACTCTGGAAGTGAGCAAACTGTGCCTCGGCACCATGACCTGGGGCGAGCAAAACAGCCAGGCCGACGCCTTCGCCCAGTTGGATATGGCCCTAGCCGAAGGGATTAACTTTATCGACACTGCCGAGATGTATCCGGTGCCGCCAAAACCCGAGACTCAGGGTGAAACCGAACGCATCCTTGGCGCCTACCTCAAGGCCCGCGGCAACAGAGACAACCTGGTGATTGCCACCAAGGTGGCGGCTCCCGGCGGCAAGAGTGACTATATCCGCAGCAAGATGGCACTGGACTGGCGCAATATCCAGCTGGCGGTGGATGCATCATTGCAGCGCCTGGGCGTAGACTGTATCGATCTCTACCAAATCCACTGGCCCCACAGAAACTGTAACTTCTTCGGCGAACTCTTCTATGAGCAGCAGGAGCAGGAGTCGATGACCCCCATCCTGGATACCCTAGAAGCCTTGAGCGAAGTGATCCGCGCAGGCAAGGTGCGCTATATCGGGGTTTCCAACGAAACCCCATGGGGCCTGATGAAATACCTGCAACTGGCAGAGAAACACGGCCTGCCGCGAATTGTCAGCGTGCAGAACCCCTATAACCTGCTGAATCGCAGCTTTGAAGTGGGCATGAGTGAAATAAGCCACCGCGAAGAGTTACCGCTGCTGGCCTACTCGCCATTGGCCTTCGGTACCCTCACAGGCAAGTACTTAAATGGCCAATGGCCAGCAGGCGCCAGGTTGACCCTGTTCAAGCGCTTCGCCCGCTATACCGGCACCGAGTTGGCGCTTGAGGCCACCGAGGCCTACGTCAAGCTGGCCCAAAAATTCCACCTGGGCCCGGCACAGATGGCACTGGCATTCGTCAACTCCCGTCCCTTTGTGGGCAGCAATATCATAGGCGCCACCAATCAGGAGCAGTTAAAGGAGAACATTGCCGCCTCGCAGCTTAAGCTGAGCGATGAACTGCTCGGTGAGCTCAACTCGCTATCGAGCCGCTTTCGCCTGCCCTGTCCTTAAGGGCTAGATATTTCGCCTTGCATTGGGCGCACAAATCCATAAAGATCTGTGCGCCCTTTTGATTGAAGATCCACAGCAATGAGCACTCCACAGTTGCGCGCCCAGTTTCCCGCGCTCACCCAGATGTTGGGGGATTATCCCCTGGTCTATCTCGACACGGCCGCCACCAGCCAAAAACCCCGGCAGGTGCTGGAAGCTATGGCGCGTTTTTACCGTGAAGATTGCGCCAATGTGCACAGAGCGGCCCATCAGCTTTCCGCCCGGGCGACCCAGGCCTACGAAGCTGTGCGTGATGCCTTGCAACATTTTATCCATGCCGCCCGGCGGGAAGAGATCATCTTCACCCACGGCACCACCGAAGCCATCAACCTGCTGGCCTGGGGCCTTGGCAAGCGCTTTGGCAAGGATGACCTCATTCTGGTCGACAGCTGCGCTCATCACGCCAATCTGCTGCCCTGGCAACAACTGGTCAAACGCAGTGGTGCCAGGCTGGAACCCATTCCGCTGGATAAAGAGCTGCGCCTCGATAAGGCGGCCTTTAGTCTGCTGCTCCAGCAAAAGCCCAAATTGGTGGCCCTCAGCCATGTTTCCAATGTATTGGGTACGGTCAATGACATACAAGCCTTGTGTCAGGATATTCGCGCCGCCGGCGCCATCAGTGTGGTGGATGGTGCCCAGGCCGTCGCCCATCTGCAGTTGGATATGCAGCAGCTGGGGTGCGACTTTTATGCTTTTTCCGGCCACAAGATGTATGGCCCCAGCGGCATAGGCGTACTCTGGGGCCGCTATGAATTGCTCGACACCTTGGAGCCACTGCTGACCGGCGGTGAGATGATAAAAACCGTCAGTTTCCAAGACAGTACATTTGGCGACTTGCCCAACCGCCTCGAGGCCGGCACCCCGCCGATAGTCGGGGTCATAGGTCTGGGAGAGGCCGTTGCCTTTCTCGAACAGCAGGACAGACAAGCCCTGGCACTTGCCGAACAAAAACTGCTGAACAAGCTGCAACAGGGGTTATCCGCCATTGCCGGGGTCGAACTTTACGCCGCCCACGGGGATAATCTGGGCGCCGTGGCCTTTAACCTCAAGGGTGAGCATCACCAGGATGTAGGCATACTGCTGGATCAACAAGGCATAGCGGTACGCTGCGGCCATCATTGTGCCATGCCACTGATGTCGCTGATGGGTATCAAGGGCTGCTGCCGGGCCTCTGTGGGGATCTACACTGATGAGCAAGATATCAAACGTTTTCTCGATGCCCTGAGGGCAAGCGCCGAGCTACTGGGATATTGAACCATGACAGAAACACTCACTGCTGCCGACTTTATCCAATTTGCCAAGCAAACCCAGGCGCCCCTGGCCGACTTATTTGAAGCCGTCTCCTCGGCCAATAATTGGCAGGACAGATACCGCCAGTTGATGCAAGGCGCCAAGCTGTTGCCGGCCCTGCCACCCGAATTGCAGACTGAAGCCGCCCGAGTACGCGGCTGTGAAAGCGCCGCCTGGCTCTACCACTGCCAAGTCGATGGTAAGCATCTGTTTATTGCCGACAGCGAGGCCCGCATCGTCAAGGGGCTGATCGCCTTGTTGCTGCATGCGGTGAATAACAGCGACAACCAAACCCTGGCGCAATTTGAGCCCAAGGCTTATCTCAAACAACTGGGTTTGGAGGGGCAACTGAGTCCATCCCGCAGCAACGGCCTCTATGCCCTGATAAGCAGAATCATCGAGCTCAGCCGAGGGTAATGACATGATGCTTTTTTCAGCGCTTCAACTATCAAGCTCACATCGGAGAATAATTTTGCGGCCTGGTTGGCATTTTTCCAATTAAGCTTCCCTTACCATCTGATTCCAGAGTCGGAGCGTAGCTCAGCCCGGTAGAGCGCTGTCTTCGGGAGGCAGGGGTCGCAAGTTCGAATCTTGTCGCTCCGACCAATAAAACCACTATCCAAGCGGCACAAAGACTCAAGGGCAGGTTCATCGAACTTGCCCTTGTTGTTTCTGCCCCGTCACACTGCCACAACCATCATCAAGCCGGCCAGCAACAAACAAGTGCCGAGCACATATTGCAGCTGCTTCTTGGCCAGCACTTTACAGGTTACCTCCCCCACCATGCTGAGGATCAATACTGTCGCGCCGATCCCCACCAGATAGCCCAAGAACAAATTGGAGCCACTGAGGGTCCAGTCGGCCACGCCCAGATTGGCGCTGCCCAGGGTGTAGCCATGGGCGAATGCCAACATGGCGACCATGGCCGCAGCAACATGAGTAGCAAAACAGATATTACCGGCAATCAACATGCCGAGCACAAACATGGACAGGAGGACAAAGGACTTGCTGACAATAAGCGCCACCGAGGTTTGCGCCATCAGGGTACCGGCCAACATCACCAGCACAAACGATAGCGGCACCGCCCACAAGGCTTTACCGCCAAGCTGCGCCGACCAGACGCCGACGCCAACGGCCACCAGCAGACTGGCTACCAGCATCAGAGGGTTGAGTTGCATCACCTGCTCGGGAAAGCGTCCCACAACCCCCAGCGACAACAGCAGACTGGCGCCAATACCCAGGAACAGCCAAGATCTGCCAGCAAACAAGGACCGCATCATAAGCACCTCTCACTTGCCGAGTGACTACGCTTTAACCTTATACCTTACGGTAAAAAAATGCTTGACCTGGCACAAATTCCTGACAAAAAGCCGACCTTTAATTGACTTGCATAACACAGACTCAGGACTTACTATCCTTGGGTCTTTAAATGTATTTTTGATTAATCCTATGTATTCCCCAATCGACTCATTGCTCATGCAACAGACTTGGTGGCGCAGCCCAAACCGGCGGCGTCAGGATTAAACATAGGTAAAATCATATCTTCCGAGCCGCCATAAGGCGGCCTTTGTGTATCTGTACGTCTTATGGCTCCGGCAATCTCAAGGAGAACAAGATGAAACAGATCATACTCACAGGCGACAGACCCACAGGCAAACTGCATATCGGCCACTATGTCGGTTCGCTCAGGCAAAGAGTCCAGGTTCAGGACGAATTCGATCAGAACGTAATGATCGCCGACTATCAGGCTTTGACCGACAACGGCCATAACCCGGCCAAGGTGACCGACAATATTCTCGAAGTCATGGCCGACTACCTGGCGGCCGGGTTAGATCCGGCCAAGACACGTTTTTGCCTGCAAAGCGCGCAACCGGCGCTGTCGGAACTCACCTGCATCTACTTGAACTTGGTGACGGTTGCCCGGCTTGAGCGCAATCCCACAGTCAAGGCGGAGATCCAGCAAAAAGGCTTTGAGCGCAGCCTTCCGGCGGGTTTTCTGGTCTACCCCGTCAGTCAGACTGCCGATATTACCGCCTTTCGGGCCACTCATGTGCCTGTGGGTGAAGATCAGTTGCCCATGCTGGAGCAAAGCAATGAAATCGTCCGTCGCTTCAACAATCTGGTGGGGGCTGAAGTGCTCAAGGAGTGTCAGGCAATTCTCAGTGACACAGGCCGCCTCCCCGGACTCGACGGCAAGGCCAAGATGTCCAAATCCCTTGGCAATACCATAGAACTGGGAATGAGCAGTGACGAACTCAAGCAAGCGGTGTTTTCCATGTATACGGATCCCAACCATCTGATGGTAGAAGATCCGGGCAGAGTCGAGGGCAATACGGTATTCAGTTATCTCGATGCTTTCCACCCGGACAAGGCGCTGGTAGCCGAGCTCAAGACCCATTATCGCCGAGGTGGCCTCGGGGACATGAAGTGCAAACGGATACTCAATGACTGCCTGCAGGAGTTACTCGCGCCCATGCGTGAACGGCGTAGTCAGGCTATGGCAGACAAGGGGCAACTGCTGGCGATACTGCAGCGGGGCACGGAAGAAGCCAGAGCCATCAGTGATGCTGTACTGCAAGATGTCAAAGCCGCCATGGGACTTAATCTATTTCGCTAACCAATGGGTCACTCAGCTGTACTAGCTCAACCCAAGGGGCCATAAGCCCGCCCCTTGGCTGAGCCTCTCGCAGCGCAATCGGTCGGACTTTTCGCCGGCCGGCATTGCCCGCCAAGATGCAACACACTGTCACTGTCTGAGTGACTAATCCCGGCATGACAACAGAGTTAGAATAGCCAAGTACAGCGATATTCCCTCTGTAATATCCCTTAAGGCATTAAATCCCACTGGCTTGAACCAGCTGAATCTGACCACTTAGTTTGCTTTTACCAGCAAATACAGTTTGGTTTGCATTCGGCTTGGCACAGGCTAACAGTTCCATTTTTTAGAAAATTAACTCGCTTTTATTGCGATATTTTTTCTAATTTTACGGATTTAAACTGCCGACATTGATTCGAGAGGCAGAAACGAGATGAAACACTCACAGAGACTATTTCCCCTGCTGACACTCATGCTCAGCTTGATATTGCCGGGCTGTTTATTGCCGGGAGATGCCAACGCCGCCGAACAGGGCGTGGCAATCAACTATATCCATGGCGAAGGCCAGGCCAACGGTATCAAACTGGCTTATCAGCTGTATCTGGATACCCTGAAACCTATCAGTGAAGATTTGGAACTGACCCTGGAAGCCAGTATCAACTTTTGGGAATACGGCGAGGATAACCAGCATGATGTCAATCATGTGCTGGCCATGTCACCCATATTGAGATACCCGCTGATGAGGGGGCAATGGCTGGACTTTTATCTGGAGGCCGGGATCGGATTTGCCCTCTTGGATGACAGCCAATTTGCCGGTAAGGATGTCGGCTCACACTATCAGTTTGAAGACAGATTGGGCTTTGCCTTCAAATTTGGCCGTCAGCGCAAACAGACTGTCTCCATCACCTACCTGCATTATTCCAATGCCGGCCTCAGCAAGCCCAACCCAGGGCTCGACTTTGTCAACCTGGCCTACAGCTACCGCTTCTAACCCCCCTTTTAGGGAGTCGGGCCAATCAATTTACCGGATGATTGGCCCGAAAATAGGTCCACTCTTCCACAATGCTGCCATCCGGCAGGTGACAATAGCCTACAGTGCCATTTTGTTCCTGAACCAGCTCCAGCTTACCGCCGGATTCGACACAAAATACCGCTGCCGGATTAGGGCTTCCCACAGTATCTTTCAGACTCTCGGACTCGGTTTTTGCCGCCTCTTCAGAGCAGCCCGCCAACAGCAACAGAGTGCCCACAGTCATTACAGTTAATACTCGCATCTTGGCTCCTTACTCAGTCCCTTGGGCGCGCTCAATTGCCGCCGCAGACTTTCCAGTATCAGCTCAAACAAACTCCAAGCTACAAGGAGATAGCAAGGTCTGCAAGCGAATGAGTCACTTATCCAAGTTAATGATTTGAAAGTTATGAATATTGTTAAAAGTAAGCAGCAATTTTTGCCAGGCAGATCGTGATTTTTCCAATTTGATCAGGCTTGTTTTTTGGTGTTTGACAGTAAAGCGGGTAAAGTGTCGCGGTTATCACCTTTTTTGATACAAGGCATTAGCCTGCGATTGATAAAAGACCTACAAACATAATAATACAGACAAGGGAAGAGTATGAGCGACTCCAACTCCTGTGCGGGCAATGACCTGCGCGAAGTCAAGCAACTGGGGATGTGGGCTTCCATCGCCAGTTTAAGCTATATCTTCTGGCTGGTCGGCGGCATGGAACTGGTTGAACGTATCGCCTACTACGGCGTTAAGGCCAGTGCCGGACTCTATGCCAAGGCACCGGCTTCCGAAGGTGGCCTAGGTATCAGCCTCAGCGACTACGGTATCATTATTTCAGTCTGGGCCTTACTGCAGACCTTTGTGCCGGTATTTACCGGCGGGATCTCAGATAGGGTCGGCTACAAAGAGACCATCTTTGCCTCAACCATTATCAAGATCTGTGGCTACCTCTGTATGGCCTTCTTCCCCAGCTTCTGGGGCTTTTTGTTCGGCGCCATGTTGCTGGCGGCCGGTACCGGCATCTTCAAGCCCGGTATCCAGGGAACGCTGGTGCTGTCCACCAACCGTAACAACACCTCCATGGCCTGGGGTATCTTCTATCAGGTGGTAAATATCGGTGGTTTCCTTGGTCCCTTGGTGGCAGTGCATATGCGGCAGCTGTCCTGGGACAATGTGTTCTACGCCTGCGCCGCCATTATCTCGCTCAACTTCCTGTTCCTGCTGACGTACAAAGAGCCGGGTAAAGAGCAACGCCTGGAACGGCAACGTAAGATCAAGTCCGGCGAACTCAAGCAGGAAATGCTATGGAAAGATGCCTGGAGCGAGCTGAAAAAGCCGGTAGTCATTTACTATATGCTGGTGTTCTCCGGCTTCTGGTTCCTGTTCAACTCCCTGTTTGACGTGCTGCCTATTCATATCGCCGAATGGGTGGATACCAGCGTGATTGTCACCAGCCTGTTTGGTCCTGAAGGCACCAGCAACGGCATACTGCAATTCTGGCTCGGGTTGAACAACGAAGGCACCAAGGTCATGCCGGAAGGCATGCTCAACCTCAACGCGGGTCTGATTATGACCAGCTGCTTCCTGATAGCCGCCCTGACCGCCAAGTACCGCATCACCAGCGCCATGCTGGCCGGCTGTCTGCTGTCTATATTTGCCTTTGTGTTGATCGGTGCCACCCATGCGGCCTGGTTTATCGTGTTGGCTATCGCCATGTTCTCCCTCGGCGAAATGATGATAAGCCCAAAGAAGAACGAGTTTATGGGTAATATTGCCCCCGAAGGCAAGAAGGCCATGTACCTCGGCTTTGTGATGTTGCCACAGGGCATAGGCTGGGGCCTGGAAGGCTATTTCGGCCCCAAACTCTATGAAATCTTTGCCTCCAAAGAGATCTTCTCCCGTGAGATGCTGCTGGATAAGGGCATGTCACAGAAGGATGTGGCCGCCATTCCGCAGGGGGAGGCCTTTCATAAACTGGTTGAGTTCACCGGCCAAAGTGGCCGCGAGCTAACCGAGATCCTCTACCAGAGCCATAACATAGGCATGGCCTGGTACATCATAGGCGCCATAGGCACCATTTCCGCCGTCGGCATCTATATCTACGGTAAGTGGCTGCTGAGAATGCAGCAGGCCCAAGCCTGATTTAATACGCCACCTCAGGGTGGCGTTTTTATATATTGATTGTAAATGAGAGCTTGATCCCGCCAAGGGAACGGGCCAAAGTCTATGCTTAAAATAGCCATAAATAGAATGCAACTATTTGTATCCAAGGAAGTTTTATGCTTTTTAACCATCGTCTTCACCGGCAGATAGATTCATTGAAACAGCGGCTCGAGGAACAGGGCCAGCAGCACCAGGCGACACTGGAGCAATTGCAGTTGCAACTGGGGCAGCTCAAACAGGAAAGGGACCAGGCACTGGCGCAAAACCGCGACTTCGCCGCCATGCTGGCCTGCCAGAACCAGGGCGGGCTCATGTTGCAATCGGTACGCGAGGCCATGGCCGAAGACGCCGGACGTCTGCTTGAGGAGCAAGGTAAGCTGGAGCAGCTCAACACCCTGTTCGAGCAAACCCGCAGCGCCGTGACCAGGCTGGGAGAGCGAGCCCATCTGCTCAGTTCACAGTCACAGCATAGTCTGGGGACAGTGGCGCAGCTGGATACCAGTACCCAAAGCATCAGCCAGTTTGTCAGCGCCATTCAGGGTATTTCGGCACAGACCAACCTGTTGGCGCTCAATGCAGCCATCGAAGCCGCACGCGCCGGAGAGGCTGGTCGCGGCTTTGCCGTGGTGGCCGATGAAGTCCGGCAGTTGGCGGCCAAGGCCAGTGACGCCAGCCAACAGATAGAGCAGTTGGTGCAGCAGATCATCACTCAGTCGGAAAGCATACGAACTCTGACAGATGACAACCAAGGCTGCGCCGATGAAGTGGCCAGCTCGGCGGTACAGATAGACACTGTGGTCACTCAGGTGTTGGCGCAATCGGCGCAGATGCAGCAGGTGATCAGCCATGCCGCGACTGTGTCTTTCCTCAACACCACCAAGCTGGATCATGCGGTATGGAAGCAGAATATCTATGAACTGCTGCAAAACCAGTGTTTTGATCAGCCGGTAAACAGCCACCATGACTGCCGTTTGGGTAAGTGGTACTACGAAGGACAAGGCGCCAGCCTCTATAGCTCACTCCCGGGGTTCCGCGAGTTGGAAGCGCCGCATGCATTGGTGCACGAGAGTGGCCGCCTGGCGCTGGAACACGCCGCAGCCGGCGACACCACAGAGCAGGTAATGGCGCTGCAACGGATGGAAGATGCCAGTATGCAGGTGGTGCAGGCCATAGATAGCATTATCGCCGCAGTTCAGTAGCCGTCAGTAAAATCGTCAGTAAGCGACCGACTCCACCTCTTCCCGGGTCAACTCTCTGGCTTCGCCCTCGGCCAGAGAGTCATCCAACACTATCTGAGCTATCTGGCTGCGATGCAGCGCCAGTACAGGGTTACGAAAGCGGCCGAACATGCGTTTTATCTGGTGATATTTGCCCTCAGTGAGTATCACCTCGGCCTCATGGCTTGCCAAAATTCTCAGTTCGGCCGGCGCTGTGATGACGTTTTCAAACTCAAAGAAAAATCCGTCCCTGAAAGCCTCGATATAAGTGTCATCCATCGGATTGGCCAGACGCACCCGATAACGCTTGGCTTTACTCGATGAAGGCAGGGTCAACGCCTGGGTCCAGCGGCTGTCATTACTGAGCAGCACCAGCCCGGTACTCTGCTTATCCAGGCGGCCGGCGATATGCAGCCCCGGCACCAATGCCGCCGGGGGCAGGCAGTCGAGCACGGTTTTATGCTCGGGATCTTGGGTGGCGCTCACTACTCCGGCAGGCTTGTTCAACATCCAGTAGACAGGGTTTTGCCGCTGCAGCCATTGCTCATCGAGACGAATATGACTGAACTCATGGATAAGTCTGTCTGCGGCAAACACCTGCTCGTCATCGAGCCAAACTCGGCCATCGGCAAGTAATTGCCTGGCCTGTTTGCGGGGAATATTCAGCTGCCCGGCGAGAAACCTGTCCAGTCGCCCCCTCTTACTGCGCATCGTTTAAGGCGCCTTTAGCTTCAATCCGATAAGCACAGCGACGTGAACCATCCAGAATGTGTTCGCGGCGACTGACTTCCACCTCAGGCCCCAGCAGCTGCCGGAACAATGCCAGCTCAGAGCGACAAAAGTTCTGGCAACTCGTGGCCGCCGCACAAATAGGACAATGGTTTTCCAGCAGCCAAAAGCCGGTACTGTCCGCTTCAATCTGCGCCATATAGCCTTCACGGCTTCGGATCTCGGCCAGGCATTCCAGCTTATCGGCCAGGGAAGCGGCAGCGGCCATCTGGCTCGAATAGCTCTCGAGGCTTTGCTGCTCCCTGTGACTGATGAGTTTATCCAAGCCCTCGTCACCAAAGACCTGACGCACTGAAGTTATCAGCTGCAGGCTCAGCTCATCGTGACGGTCGGCAAACAGCGAGCGACTCTGCTCGGTCAGCGTCCAATAACGCGCAGGTCTGCCGCGGCCTTCGGCCCTGTCTTCAGTCCGCACCAGCCCCTCGGCTTCAAGGGCTTGCAGATGTTGACGTACCCCCATACTGGTCAGCCCCAGCTCTGCGGCCAAGCTCTGGGCCGTCTGGGCTCCGTTCAACTTGAGAATGTCGACTATCTTGTCTGTGGTCTTCATGGCACCTCCAGCGCTGATTATGCCCGGTTCAGGACGCCGCATCCAGAATAAATAAACTTTTTTGTTTATTTTATCTTTACATTATTAAGTAAAGCACATACCTTATAAAACAATAAATAAACAAAAAGGTTTACTTAACATGAAATACCTAGTCGTCAGCGCCAGCCAACGTTTCCAATCCCAGAGTGCCAAGGTCGCAGAATTCATCACCCGGGAAATAAAGACCAAGCAACTCGCAGAGGCGGAGCATTTGGAGCTCTGCGGTTTCAATCTTCCCTTCTGGGATGGTGAGCAACAAAACAAGGGCGCCGACTGGCAACGGATAGAAGCCAAAGTGACAGCAGCCGATGCTCTGGTGCTTATCACTCCGGAATGGGGCGGCATGGCGACACCTTTGCTGAAGAACTTTCTGCTGATGTGTGACAGCCAACATACGGCCCATAAGCCCGCACTGCTGGTTGCAGTTGTCTCAGGCATAAGCGGTGCCTATCCCATCAGTGAATTGAGAATGAACGCCATGAAAAACAACAAACTGGTGGCCGTTCCGGATCATTTGATCGTCCGCGATGTCGATAAAATGCTCAACCCCGAATGCGACAGCATCCGCGATGCCAGATTAAGAGAAAGGATAGGTTATAGCCTGCATATGTTGGCCCAGTATGCAGCAGCACTGGCACAGATACGTTTTGCCCACAGGGACGCCCCCTTTCCCAAACAACAGGAATATTGCTACGGCATGTAAACAAAGGCCCAAACAGGCAGTAAAAGGGCAAGGAGAACGCAAATGATACAACTGGAACATCTGAACCTGGTGGTCGCAGACCTCCCCAAGACCCTGGATTTTTACCGCGCCGCCTTTCCTCACTGGCAGATCCGCTGCCAAGGAGAAGGAAGCTGGTATGGCAAGCCACGAAAATGGCTCCACTTCGGTGATGACTATCAATACCTGGCTTTCAGCGATAACGGTGAAGGCAATAACCGGGACTTGAGCGGTCATCAACCCGGGCTGGCCCACTTCGCCTTTGTCACTGCAGACATTGACGGGGTGATCAAGCGCCTGCTGGACGCAGGCTATAGCATAGATAAAGACGGTGCTGACGAGCCCTGGCGCCGCAATGTGTACTTCATCGACCCGGCCGAGTTTGAAGTGGAGTTTGTCCAGTACCTAAGCGATCTGCCAAAACAGCGCAATCGCCCTAGCTAAGGGCAATCATAAGTAACCTTACAGGCTCCCTCGCCTTCGCTCACTGGGTGGGGGAGCCGCCTTGATTCACTTCTTACTGTACAACCAGCCCAGGGTGACGGCACCTTGCCGTAAGACCGAATTCAAAGTAGACCGGCATAAAGACCCAAAAGCCGCTATTGACGGGCATTTCAAGAGCAAAAGGATCTGATGGCGTGGCGCGGTATGGCTAGACTTATACGAAGCCAATAATAGTCTTGGCCTCGAGGATAGAGTCATGAGTGTATTTACACGCTTGCTGGCCGTTTCGGACGACAGTAACAGAGGAAAACTGGCCCGGAGAAAAGCGGTGCAACTGGCCAATGCCAGCCATGCCGAGCTCACACTGCTCAGAGTCAAAACCCCTAAATATCATGGTATTGGTCAGTGGCTACAACAAAAAGTGCATCCACAGCCCTTGGTTTCCCATCTAAGGGAAAAGCGTCCACATTACCCATCGAGGGAACTGAACCTTTGCTTGAAGCAGTGTCAGGCCAAGGATCTGCCGACCGCCATTCTCACCGAGCTAAAACAGGCGCATTACGATCTGCTGTTGGTAGAACATCACAGCTACTCAGCCCTGCAGTGTGAATTGGGTCATACAGATGACTGGCAACTGCTGCAACGGGTGTCCCTGCCGGTGATGTTTGTCAGCGACTCTCCCTGGGAGCAGCAAGGGTCGTTACTGGCGGCTTTGGAGCTGGATGAAGACACGGAAGATCATTCCCATTTCAATCACAGATTGCTGCAACAGGCCTTTGAGTTTGCCGGTTTGCTGCAACAAAGGCTGCATCTGCTCAACTGCTATCAGGAAGCGGACATCAGTATGGCCTTCGATAACCAGCAACCCGGCTGTCGCTCTCAGAAAGACAATCAGTGGCAAAAACTGCGGCAGGTCGCCAGGCCTTTGGCCTTGAGTGACGAGCAGTTGCATCTGGCCAGCGGCATGCCGGATCATGTGGTACCGGAGGCCGCCCACAAATGGCACAGCAACATAGTCATCATGGGCGCGGCAGAGCACAGAGGGTTGCTGAGCGAACTCAACGGCCACGCCTCTGAGCAGATGCTCAATCAACTACAGTGCGACGTGCTGGCCTTAAAGCCCAGTTGTCCCTTGCTGCATTGAATCACTTAAGCGGCCGCCCACCATCGAGTGACAGAGTGCGGCCCGTCATATAACGGCTGGTCATCAGATACTTCACGGCGGCCAGCATCTCCTGCTCGCCGCCCTCTTTGGGCAATAATGCCTTGGCAAGCGCCTTTTGCCGGTAGGCGCTATCATCCTGCTCATTGAACAGCATCAGTGCCGGCGCTATGCCGTTGACCTTGACGCCCGGCGCCAACTTGGCGGCAAATGACAGGGTCAAATTATCCAGCGCCGCCTTACTGGCGGCATAGGCTATGTGCTTCTTACTGCCCTTCTGCGCCACATAGTCGCTGATATGAATGATATCCCGGCTGCCTATCTCATCAGTTTCCAGTAGCGGCGCCAGTGCCAGATTCAACTGATAGGGCACGGAGGCGTGGATCTGCATCATGCTGTCAAAAACCTCTGCGGCATCTGTGTCAGGCCGCTCCGGCATCCAATCCGAGGCGTTGTGAATGATTGCCCGCAGAGACTCATGCTTGCTTTTTACATCGGCAATAAAGGCTTTGATCTCGCTATTTTGCAAGAGATCCACTTGATGCAACTCGGCGCCCGCGGCCTTGAGCTCGTCGATGGCGGCGTAATGGCTGCGATAGGTGCCGATGAGTGGATAGCCCTGAGCCATCAAGTCCCTGGCCATTGCCAGTCCCAGACGCTTTCCGACGCCGGTGATCAAAATAGGCTGCATGTGTTTTCCTTCCATTTGTCCGTCGCGCTATTGTTTCACGTTCGGCCGCACTCTGGCCAGTCTCGCCATCCGGGGCCCAACAGCTGAGTATCACCTCTTGGAAACCCTATTGAAAATAGACAGATAATCTTGATTAATCGGCAAAATGCCAACCAGCTCGCATATTGGGATTTCAATGCCCTGAATACTTGAATATCGCTTCAGGCTTCAATAATATCGCAACATTAAATAATAACCATTCTCAACAAATTGTATTTAACTACAAAGGTTACTCCCATGCGTATCAATCAGTTAATCCTGTTGGCAGCCCTGTTTACCCCTCTGGCCTTTAGTGCCGACAGCAAGTTCGGCGAACCGGTCGATCTGAATATCTTCGTGCCCATTTCCACATTGATGGCATCGCCGAATGACTATGTGGGTAAGGAGCTCACGGTAGAAGGCACCATAGTCTCAGTGTGCAGCAAGCGGGGCTGCTGGATGGAACTGGCAACCGACGACAGCTTTGATCGATTGAGAGTCAAGGTTCGCGATGGCGAGATGGTCTTTCCCGTCAGTGCCCGTGGGCAAAAAGCCTATGCTACCGGAGCGTTAGAGGCAATTGAGCTGGATCTCGAACAGACCCGCGCTTATCTCGGGCATCAGGCCCAGCAACACAACAAGCCCTTCGATCCTGAGTCCGTAACTCAAGCAGTGACTTTCTATCAGTTGCATCCATACGGAGTCGAAATCCGTGATGCTGAGTAACAAGCTGCGCAAAAGGATCCGTTTATTGCACAGAGACATAGGGTATCTGTGCATAGGCATGACTCTGGTGTATGCCATTTCGGGGATTGCCGTCAATCACATCAATGACTGGAACCCCAACTACCAGATAACCCAGAGTGAGAGCCGTGTCGAAGGGTTGAATCCTTCACTGGGTAACAATGACATTCAAAGCCTGTTGAGCAGCCACTTTTCGCTGCAGGATAATATCCGCAGCGGTTATCGTGCCAGCGCCAATGAGTACCAAGTCTTTCTCAAAGATGGCAGCCAGCTGAGCGCTAACCTGGTATCCGGCACAGTCTCGGCCGAGATAGTAAACAGCAGACCATTGCTGCAGGCTCTCAACTATCTGCATCTTAACCATGCCCGTGACGCCTGGACCTGGATTGCCGACATCTATGCCGCTATGCTGCTGTTTTTGGCGCTATCGGCGCTGGTGATGTTGCGTAGTGGCAACCTGCTCAAGAGCCGCAAGACCTGGCTGACGCTCACAGGCGTCCTGCTGCCTTTGCTGTTCATTCTGCTGCGCTAACGCACTCTGAACAAAACGCTATCAGATAACAAAGAACCCGCTCATGGCCGGGTTCTTCTGTTTTCTGCCTCCTTGAAAGGCTTAGTGACCGAAACGGTATTCCACCCCCAGCCAATAGTTACGTCCCTCCTCGGGGAAGCCCTCACTATAGGCGTAGTTACGGTCAAACAGATTGTTGACCGAGGCATTAACACTCAGCCCCTGCCAGATGCGGTAGTCGAAGCGAATGCCGGTCACTCCGAAACCACTGGCGACCTGATTGCCATTTGAATTGCTGAGGCTGTCGCTGCGAGCTTCCTGACTCAGAATGATGTCCAGCTCCTCCAGCGGAGTCAGCTTAACCCAGGCAAAGAGTTGATGATCCGGCAGGCCGGTAACATCGAGCTGCTCATCCTCAACATCGGCGTGAATATAGCTGTAGCTCAGGCCAACACTGGCCCAATCGCTGAGATCGCCATAAAGCCCCAGATCCAGCCCGCTGTAATCTACCCTGCCGCTGTTGCGGTTTTGGATAAGTGTCGGGGTGATGTTATGGGTCAAAATCGCATCGGACACCCGGTTATAGTAGACACTGCTGTCCAGTTGCCAGTTAGCGGCCAGAGTTGCCTGATAACTGAGCTCCAGGTTGGTCGCCCGCTCAGGCTCCAGATGCGGGTTGACTATGGCGGTTTGGCCATAGGCGGGCCTGAAAGTGGTGTAGCGTTCTTTCAGCGTCGGAAAGCGACTGCGCTGGGATAGAGACAGTTGCAGTGTATCCAGGTTTTCCAATTCATAGCGGGCCATCATTTGCCAGTTGAAGGCGTGCTGCGAGTTGTCTTCATAGCGGGTCAGGCTGCCATCCTTTTCATGCTTGTAGCCTTCAAGGCTCTTGCGGGAGTCGTAGCTGATGCCCCCTACCAGATCCAGGTTATCTCTCAGTGCCCATTGATACTCCACTGCCGCCGACAGGGTTCTATCCTTGTACTTGTCAAACTCCCCGTCAGGCTCCCCTTGCTCCTTGTGCAGGTCTTCCTTCCAGTGAGCGGCAAACGACAAGATGTCGTCTTTGCGCATATCGATACTGAGCTGCAGGCCGGCACCATTGCTGGCATCGTCATAATGACTGTAGGGGCCTTTTTGTTGCTGCAGGTTTTCCAGGCTCTTGTATATCCTCAGGGTGTTTTCAAATTCATCGCGATAGAGGCGACTGTGCAGCACAACCCCAGGGCTGAACTCTGTATAGCCGCTGTAGTAAAAGCTCTGTTTGTCGTACTGCGGCCATTGCCAATAGGTAGGGCGAATATCGGCTTCAGTACCGGCATAGGGCGGACTGTTCTTTTCCCCTTCCTGGCGGATATAGGTAAAGATGTACTCGTCTGTTTCATTGGGAGTCAGACCAAATTTGGCGGTACCGCGGCTATCGCTGTATGCCGAGTTGACGCGTTTGCCGTCGCTGCCGGCGATCGGGTTGTCGTTGTCGTGGGACAGGCCGACAAAGTCTTTGTCCAGCTTGTTGCCGCTCAATTGGATAAAGCCCCAATCATTGCCGCCGGCCAGACTGGCATCCAGGCTATAACCGTTGTCCTCTCCGCGGGCCCAGCCTTGGGAGGCGCTCAGTTGTGCTTCAAAGCTCTTCTTGGGTCTGCGGGTCGTAAGGTTGATGGCACCGCCCATCATGTTCGGCCCCTGCAGCAAAGAGGCATACCCCTTGGAGACTTCCACCGAGGCCAGATCCGACGCCAGAAAACGCCCCAAGTCCAGATTGCCGTCATAAGGGATGTAAATCGGGATCCCATCAAAAAACAGCGGCACCTGTTTGCTGTCAAAGCCCCGAACCTTAACCTGAACCTCGTTACGACGACCGGATTTTTGCAGGCTGACCCCGGGAATAATATTCAGCGCCTCGGCCACGTTTTGCTTGTTCAGCATCTTGATGGTGTCTTGATTGACGCTGTCCTGATTGGCGGCAACCGGGCTGCCCCAGACACTGATCCTTTCTATTTTGGTTTCGTTTTTACTCTCAGACTCAGCCACGCTGCCATCGGCAAGCGCCAGCGGAGAAGCCAGCATCAGCGGCAGAATAGAGTAATAGTGCTTTGGTTTCATACTACAGACCTTCAACATTCAATCGATGTATAATTTTTTATATATTGATTATTAAAAAAATACCCGGAGCTCGATGCGAGTCCGGGCAATAACTAATCAGACTCTGACTCAGGCCTGGGGTATCACATCCCAATAGACCATGGCCCAGCTGCGATCGCCGGTTCGCAGAGGTTTGCCCTGTTGTTTATGACTCTGGTAATACTCCTGCAACCGCAGCTTTTCGGCGTCATCCAGAGGCCCCAGCGACCAGGCAACGTTGTCTTCAAACTGGGCGTAACTCTCGGCCTGGTTCATGCAACCACTGGACTCGATGAAGTCCACCTTGGGCTTAATGCCCATCTGCTGCAAAATATTCACCGCATACAGATAGTTAGGCAGAGTCACTAGCTTACGACCTATGGCTTGAATAATGGCGGGATCGATAAAGGTTGAGCTGACGGTATGAGTGGTATAAACCCGCTTGCGGGCCTGGCGATTGAGCTTTTCCAGGGCACTCTTGAGGCAGCCCACCAGAGTCGAGCGCGACGCCACTGCGATATCACACACGGGGATGTCGCTCCAATCATCTTCCCAGGCTCTTTGGATAAGAGTGACATTACTCAAGCCTTCCGCATCGGCGCGGCGCTTGGCCACTTCCAACATGCCGCTGCTGTAATCCAGGCCATAGACGGCCTGCATCTTGTCGGCCAGCCCCAGACACACAGAGCCCGGGCCACAGCCCATATCCAAAAGCGTGTCGCAATCACTCAAATCCATCAGCTTGAAAAAGCCCTCCAAGTAACTGTCCTTGGGTCTGGCGCAGTTTTCGGCCATCTTCTCGGCCCGTTTGTCCCAATGTTCGGCACTCTTATGGGTGCGTTCCGCCCTTTGCAGGTGCTCGCGGTACATGGCGGCAAAGTCCAGCTCTTCTATTATCATGAAATCACCTTGCTTAAGATTTAACCCTCAGCCGGCACCTTAAAGGTGCTCGGCAATCGCAGACTCACTGACGCCATAGAGCTGCGCCAGTCCCGATACCTGTAACTGCCCGGCCACTGCGCCTTGTCTCAGGCCATGACCGGGTTCCACCAGCGCCACACTGTCGGCCAACAGCTCGGCATGACGCGGATGGTGAGTCGACATCAATACTGCGATTCCCTGCTGTTTGAGTCGTTTAACCTGAGCCAGCAACTTGATTTGATTACCGAAATCCAGGCTGGCGGCCGGTTCATCCATCACCAGCAATCTTGGAGATTGCAGCAAGGCCCTGGCAATCAACACCAGCTGGCGCTCGCCGCCGCTTATCTGATCCATGGCGCAATCGGCCAGGTGAGCTATATCCAGTTGTTTCAAGACCGCCAGCGCCCGCTTCTGCTCATTCGCGCCGGGCACGGCAAACAGTCCCAGCCGCGACTGGCAGCCCATGAGCACCATTTCCAACACCCGAAAGGAAAAACGGCTCAACTGTGCCTGTGGCACATAGGCCATCTGTTGTGCCAGCTCGCGCTGCGACCATTGATGAATTTGCCTGCCGGCTATCTTTATCTCACCGGCAAGCGGCACCAGCAAGCCAAGCAATGTTTTTAATAAGCTGGTCTTGCCGCTGCCATTACAGCCGAGCAAACAGACGATTTCAGCTTCCGGTAAGCAAAGCTCTACATTAGCCAGCAAAGGCTTACCGGCATAGCCCACTGTGACGCCTTGCATGCTGGCTATCATTGGCCCCGGCCTCCGCCCCTCAGCAGCAAAAACATAAAGAAGGGCGCGCCTATGCAGGCGGTTAAAATCCCCAGCGGCAGCTCAATCGGCGCCAGAGTGCGGGCCAGGGTGTCGGTCAGCAGCAACATAAAGGCGCCCAGCAGCATGGACATGGGCAACAGCCTTCTGAAATCGGCGCCCACCAGCATACGAGCGATATGCGGCACCACCAGCCCGAGCCAACCTATAATGCCGGCGATGGATACCGCCGCCGCAGTCAGCAGTGTGGCCGCCAGAATAAATATCAGCCGGGTTTTCGCTATGTTGAGCCCGAGGCTGCTGGCCTCATCGTCGGCCAGGCTTAACAGATTCATACGCCAGCGCAGCAGCATTAACGGCACCAATCCCAGTATCATGGGCAGCAGGCTGGACTTGAGATCTTCCAGAGTGATATCCGACAACCCGCCCATCAGCCAGAAAGTAATGGAAGGCAGCTGACTGTAGGGATCGGCCAACAATTTCATCAATGAAATACCGGCGCCGCACAAGGCGCCAATAGCTATGCCCACCAGAACCAAAGACAGCACAGGATCGCCCTGACGACTGAGCCGCGCCAGCAGACAAACCAGAGCCACCACCAGCAAACCACCGAGAAAGGCAAACAGCTGGATGTTGTAAACCGATAAGTCCAGATAAATGCCCAATACGGCGCCCAGACCGGCCCCGGCAGAAACGCCCAGAATATCAGGTGATACCAGAGGGTTACGAAACATTCCCTGATAGGCTGCGCCGCTGGCGGCCAAACCGGCTCCAATCATAAGCGCCACCAAAATTCTGGGCAGCCGCAAATGCCAAAAGACACTGATGCTCTTGCTGTCCAGGGCGGCCACATCGCCACCGATGGCATGCCAAAGCGCCTGCCCCTGCTGCGCCAGACTGAGAGGATACTGGCCACTGGCTGCGGCAAAACACAGAATGCTGAGACAAATTCCGGTCGCCAGTGGGTATTTGATTCTGTCGTTCATTCGGGGCGCAGCAGATTGGCCGCCTGCTCCTCGCTAAGCTCACTGTGGTAAAAATCGCGGTAGAAATCCTTCACCAATGCTTGCTTGGCCTGCTCATCAGCGCCGGACAACAGCAACCTAAGGTAACTCATGCCCAACAGCCGGTTTATTCCCGGCGGCGAGTCAATCCAACCAAAGGGCTTGTTCGGCAACCAATAGACCCGCTTGTTGCGTACCGCCGCCAGCGTGCCCCAGACAGGATCTTGGCGAATATGGCGGATAAAGGCGGGATCCTGGCTGATGATTAGCTCAGGCTCCCAGGCCATCAATTGCTCCAAAGAAACTTTGGCCAAACCGCGATAGTCACCGGCCTTGGCGACATTCTTAAGCCCAAGCTGTTCTATGGCTTCGGTGTGAATGGAACCTGTGACCCCGGTTTCAAGGCCCGTCGCACCGCGGCCGAAATAAAAAGAGATGGGCTCTTCCTGGCTAAGGCCAAACTCTCTGGCATCACTGAGTATTTCGGCCGTGCGCTTTGCAAGAAAATCTGCCCGCTCGTTGGCTCCCAGTACCTGCCCCAGTTTTCTCAATTGCGCCGGGGTGTCTGTGAGTGAACCATCGAGCAGCAGAAACGACACGCCGCTGATGCGTTCCACCTTTTGCGCCATAGATAAGTAGTTTTGGCTGAGGTTGCCATAGTCGACGACAAGATCCGCATCCAGAGTCATCAGCTTTTCCAGCGAAAGGCTGGCATTACGGCCCACCAAACGGCCCAGTCTCGGCTTTTGCCACAGGCTTGGAGCAAAGCCATGCTGTTGTAACAAGGCTGGCTTGAGGTGGGCATAACCGAGCAGCTTTTCCGGACTCAAGGCCAACAACAGCAGGTCCGCCGGCCCGCCGGCACTGACCACCCACTTGATATCTGCAGCCGGCGGCAGCGCCAATTGTCCGTTTGGATTCGGCTCAGTCCCATAGGCCAGCACAGGATTGGCCAGCGCAGGATTGGCCAGCGCAGGGAAACAAACCAACAACCCAAGACTTAAGCCGGCCTTGATAACACTCCTTCTATCCAATCTTGTTTTTCCTCGCCGCCAATCGCTATATACAAAATTATATAACGCTAAAAATTACCTTTCTCCACCCACTTTGGCAATGGATGGAGATCACAATTAAAAGATTTGCAACAGCAATTGCTTAAAGGCGATCAGCGACTGGCAGGATAGCGTTACTCCCAAGGCGAAAATTTACACAATAAATTTTTGGCCGCTTGCTCACTCCTGTTCTAAATTTTAAGCAGCCAAAAACTTTTGTGCTGTGTCACATCGAATGGAATTGGATGCTGTTCTCTCAGCCGTTTGACAGGGAGTCAACCTATGCGCTTTACCACCAAAATCAAGCTTATCAGTCTGCTTATCGTGCTGGTTCCTTTAGTGCTGGCAACGGCATTGGTCAGTTGGCTCGCCAAAGATGAGCTCTATAATCAGGCCGAAGAAAGGCTGCTGGCCGTCAGAGAGATCAAAGAGCGCCAGCTCGATGCCATGTTTGCCAACTTCGGCAACAATCTGGATGCAATCGCGGCCGTGATCCAAAACAGTGAATCACTCAACAGTCTCGGCCAGTCCCGCCCCATGCTGGAAGCCCTCAACAAAGAGTTGGGCTTCTACGATATTTTCATCATCGAAGACTCAGGCTTGGTGAAAGACACTGTGACCCATGAAGCCGACTGGGGCAGTAACCTGCGAACCGGGCCTTATGCAGATTCAGGTCTCGGCCGCCTGTTCAGAAGCGCTATCAACAGCAACGGCGCAACTGTGATGGCCGATTTCAGCCCTTATGCCCCCTCGGGCAATGAAGCGGCAGCCTTTATCGGCAAGAGCATTCAATATCAGGGCCGCCCCTTGGTGGTTGCCGCCCAGCTCTCCATCGACAGGATCAATGGGGTGATGCAAATTCGCGAGGGTATGGGCCAAAGCGGTGAAACTTATCTGGTGGGTGCCGACAAGCGCATGCGCTCCGACTCCTTTCTCGACCCGGTCAATCGCACAGTCAAAGCCTCTTTTGCCGGTACAGTCAGGCAAAATGGCATAGATACCCAAGCGGTGGAACAAGCGCTCAAGGGGCAAAGCGGTGTCATGCAGCTCAAGGATTACAAAGGCAATCCAGTGGTTTCATCCTATGCTCCCATAGATGCCTTCGGGGTTCGTTGGGCGCTCTTGGCTGAAATCGATCAGGCCGAAGTCGCAGCACCGGCGCTGCATATGGTTTATGTCGGTGCCATGGTGTGCCTCGGCGCCATAGTGCTGGCACTGCTGGCAGCCAAGCTGGTCAGCAACTTTGTACTGCGCCCCTTGGGAGGCGAGCCTGCCGACATGTGTCAGCTCACCTCAGTGATAGCATCCGGCGATCTCACCAGCACGCTGCAAGTAGCACAGAGCGACAGCCATCTAATGAGCTGGTTGGCCAGAATGCAGAGCAAGCTCAGGGAGATCATCGCCCAGCTCATAGGTATGGGACAGGAGCTGGAATCGGCAGCAGAGCAAAATTCAGCCGCCATCACCCAGGCCGATTGCAGCATTCAACTTCAGGCCAAGGAAACCGACATGCTGGCAACTGCGGTGGAAGAGATGAGCTATGCCGCCGCCGAAGTGGGCCAGAATACTGCCCACGCGGCCGATGAAGTGAACGCCTGTCAGGTCGCCAGTGAAACCTTGAGGCAAAACCTGGATCATACCCGCGCCAGTTTGGAAGTCACCCTCAACAACTTTGCCGAGATCCACAAAGAGGTTAACTCGTTGGAACAGGACAGCCAGAAAATCGGCACTGTGCTTGAAGTGATAGACAGCATTGCCGAACAGACCAATCTGCTGGCGCTCAATGCTGCCATTGAGGCGGCCCGAGCCGGTGAACACGGTCGCGGTTTTGCCGTGGTTGCCGACGAGGTACGTCAGTTGGCGGTCAAGGTGCAGGAAGCCACCCAGGATATAGGCAATGTACTGCAAGGGATCCAGCGCCAATCCGGTTCTTTGGTCAGCCACAGTCAAACCTGCAGCGATGAAGCCGCCTCTACCGCCGAGAAAGCCGAAGGCATGCGTGAAGCGGTCGATGATATCAGTAACCGGCTGCAGACACTCAAGTCCTTGATGAGCCAAACGGCTACGGCAGCCGAGGAACAAACGACGGTATCGGCAACCCTGGCCAAAGGGATTTCCGGCCTCAGTGCCGCGGCCGAGGAAAACAGCACCGCCATCAGCCAAGTGGCCATAAGCACCCGCAGCTTGCTGGGACTGGCGAATCAGCTTGGTGTCACCACAGCTCAGTTCAAGGTCTAAGGCAATTCAATCCACAGTATCGAGCAGCAACCCAGGTTTCTGCTTGATACTGTGAAATAGCCGCTATCCCTCTAGCTAAGGAAAGTGCGAAGAAAGTGCGAAATAAGCCCCTTCTCTAAACCTGCCAATCTATTTCGGCTTGCTGCCACTGTTTCAACTGCTGATTGATGGCCGAGAAATGGCCGCAGCCAAAGAAGCCGCGATAGGCTGACAGAGGCGAAGGATGCGGGCCGCTTAAGATTTTGTGCTGCGGCGCCTTGATAAGCTTGCCTTTCTTAATGGCATGGCTGCCCCAGAGGACAAAAATAATCGGCTCTTCACGCTGATCCAGCAGTTGCAGCGCCCTGTCGGTGAAGGTTTCCCAGCCCGCCTTGGCATGGGAGTGCGCCTTGCCCTGCTCCACCGTCAGCACAGTGTTGAGCATCAAGACTCCTTGCTTGGCCCAGCTCAGCAGATTGCCATGATCCGGGATTGAGAATCCTGAGATGTCGGTCGCCAGTTCCTTATACATATTGACCAGCGAAGGTGGCGTCTTCACCCCGGGTTTAACCGAGAAACACAGGCCATGAGCCTGACCTGGGCCATGGTAAGGGTCCTGACCTATAAGTACCACTCTCACCTTGTCCAGTGGTGTCAGCTCAAAGGCGCTGAATACCTCGTCCTCAGGAGGAAAGATAGCCTTGCCGGCGGCGCGCTCCGCGGCAACAAACTCACTGAGTTGCTGGAAGTAAGGGGCCTGTTGTTCAGCGGCGATAAATGCCTGCCAGTCAGTGGGGTGCGCCATGGTGATAATCCTCTGTGTAAAAGAGGCCATAGCTTAAGAGTGCCGACTGCGGGATACAAGCGCCGAGTGTTGGCTCTGTGGCCTGGATTCAAAGGAACCTGAGTCGATTTTTCAAGCCAACCTATTGAGGAGTAAGCCAAGGACACAGAATTGAGTGACAGCAACTGCAGCCACTGTTGAAGCGACTTTTTGCCCAAATGCCAGGATCTTGGCAAGCAGGCACGGGGATTCAGATCCCAATCGCCAATATTTTTCCTTGGCACAGCGCCTTTTTAGGTTAGAATCGGCCCTCAATCTTTGGCTTAGCAAGAGCGAATATAGTATGTCAGACGACAACAACCAAACCACCATATTCCAGTTAGCAGATCAGTTTATCGCCCTCGCCAATGAGCTGACCCAGCAAGAAGGCGACGTAGGTAAAGTCGGCACCGCCCTGAGATTTGCCGCCGCCCGCTTCAATGCTTTTGAAGCCGCTATCAAGTCTGCCGATCTGGGCGCCGAAAAAGCCAATGCTCTTGAGTGGTTTACCGCCGAATATCGCGACATGCTGGATGACAACCTGGAAGATCACATTGCCAACCCTCCAGTGGTCAACAGCGAAGATGCTGCCGAACCGGCAGGCAACGCCGTGCAGCAATTCAAGATCTGAGTTTCCTGACAACTGCGGGGGCCTGTGTCCCCGCACTATTACACCATTTCGGCTTTACCCTTCTCGGTCCCGTCAGCGCATCACCGTCTCTGCCCTTTCCTTTCTCCCGCGACACTTTCAAAATTTATTTGAATATCTGTTGATTACAGGCGTAAATAACAGCTGGGGTAACAGCAGGGAACAACTACCGGGAAGCGCATATGATACGAGCATTGCAGGACTTGAAAATATTCAGCGAAACCGCCAGACAGGGCAGCCTGTCGCGGGTGGCACAACTGCTTGATCTGACTCCGGCCGCTACCAGCGCCGCCATCAAGCGCCTCGAGGCCCAACTCAACACTGTACTCTTTGTTCGCTCTACCCGCAGCCTGCGTCTGACACAGGAAGGTGAAATCTTTCTGCAGCACTGCAATGAAGCCCTGAATATTCTCGACGATGGTTTTCAGGCGATTCAACAAGGTCAGAGCCTGCTCAAGGGCAAGTTGCAGTTGTCATTGCCATCGGATCTCGGTCGCAACCGTTTGCTGCCGATATTGGATGAATTTATGGAACGCCACCCGCAGGTGAGTATCAGGGTGCAGATAAGCGATCGCCTGACGGATATCTACCGCCAACCCGTCGACATAGTGATCCGCTACGGGCTTCCGGCCGACTCGGCGCTTATCGCACTGCCGCTTTGCCGTCAAAATGACAGGGTGTTGTGCGCCTCTCCTGACTATATTGCCAGGTTCGGTGCGCCGGGCAGCCCGGAGGAACTGGCAAAGCACAACTGCCTGTGCTTTATGCTGGCCGATGCGACTCACAGCAGGTGGCATTTTCAATCACAGTCGGGCCAAATCACAGTGCAGGTCAAAGGCGATAGAGTCGCCGATGATGGCGAGTTGGTGCGGCGCTGGGCCGTGGCAGGCAAAGGCATAGCCTACAAGTCGCGGCTCGATATCAGCGAAGAGCTGAGAAACGGTCAACTGCTGCAACTCTGCCCCGAGTGGCGCGGCGAAGAAGCGCCACTCAATATGCTCTGCGCCGACAGACGTCAGCTCAGTCCTTTGGTTATTGCCCTTAGGGAACATCTCGAGCAGGCATTGCAGTCACAGCAGTGAATAGATCACCCGCCCGGCCAACAGGATAAGCACTAAGCCGCTGAGGCGGTCAATCCATTGCGCCTTTTCTCTCAACTTGGGCAACACTTTGGGTTGAGACAACAGGAAGGCTATCAGGGTGTACCAGAGGCCATCCACCAGCATGGGGGTCAAGACTATGATGCCTCGTCCCAGTAGACTATCGGCGGCGGCGACAAACTGGCTGAACAAGGCCAGGAAAAACAGCAAAATTTTCGGGTTAAACAACGAAATGGCAATGCCGTCCCGGGCAGCTGTCAACATGCTCGTCGGCTTGCCGGCACTGAGTTTTTGCTGCATTCCACCCTTGGATTGCAGCGCCTGAATCCCAAGCCAGGCGAGATAGAGCGCCCCCAAGATGGCGATGCCGTTAAACAGCAAAGGGGTGTGTTTCAGCACCACAGCCAAACCCAGCAGAGTGATAAAGGCGTAAACACCTATCCCCAAAGAATGCGCCCAGGCGCAGGTAATGCCCCGACTGCGCCCGCCTCCCAAGGTGTGACGCACCACCATGGCCAGGCTAGGCCCAGGTGACATGGCCCCCAGACACGAGATAGCCACCAGTCCCAACCAATCACTCCAATTCATTGTTCCCCCTCAATGAAACACACCATTTTGCCCTGTCTTGTGCAAACACCGGCCTCATATAGAACAAGCACCTTTCGCAATAGGTTGGTCAATATACTCTATGAAGCCAGCGCTTTCGAGCCGCCAATTTTCAATTAGTTTTAAGGCTTGCTGACTATACTGAGCGCCCATATAGCTCCCTAAACCCATTGAGGCCCGGATGATACTTACTCTCAGCATATTGGCTCTGCTCAGCCTGATAGCGGTGATTGTGCTGCTGCTAATCAAAAAACGCCGCGGCGCCAAGATCCCCATGGCGGTGATCCTGGTATTGGGGGGAATGGCTTTTTGTGTCGCCGCCGTGGTCAGCTTTGTGTATCGCGGTGAAGATTACGAGGCTTACCGGGAACTGCGCTGGCGGCCCCTAGACAGTCAATCAATCCCGGCTCTGGTGGCCGAAGGCAAGACTGTCTTTGTCGATGTGAGTGCCGATTGGTGCCTGATTTGCCAGGCCAACAAGGCCAATGTGCTCCATAGGGAGCAGATAGTCAGGGCGCTGGCCGAGCCGAATATTGTATTGATGCGTGGCGACCTCAGTAAGCCCAACCCGGCGGTATCCAACTATCTCAGCTCCCAGGGCGTTGCCGGGGTGCCTTATAACCGCATCCATGGCCCGGCCGTGCCCGAAGGGGTCGTAATGCCCAGTGTCCTGACGGTCAACGATCTGCTCAAGGTACTGGCTCATGTTCAAGCCCGCCATTAAGGCACGATATATCGTGCATTCGTACTGACAAGCCCTGTAAGCGGCTCTATACTGGCGCAGTCATCAGTGCCGAAGGAGCCGCCCTTGTCTGACTCAAACAGCTTTTTGCCCGAAAACCGCCTCTTGCTCAATGCCGTCAGTGAAGGCATTTATGGTTTTGATCTTAAAGGTAATGCCGTCTTTATCAACCCGGCCGCCGAGAAGATGACCGGCTGGAGCGCCGCCGAGCTATTGGGGCGCAAGATCCACGACTTTCACCACCACAGCCACGCCGATGGCAGTGTCTACCCCCACGAAGATTGCCCAATCTATCAGACGCTTAAAGATGGTAAAGCCAGAGAAATCACCACAGAGGTCTTCTGGCGCAAGGACGGCAGCTGCTTTCCCGTACACTATAGTTCCACGCCTGTGTGGCAGGACGGTAAGCTCAAGGGTGTAGTAGCGATATTTCGCGACATTAGTCTGCAAAAGCAAACCGAGTTGTCGCTGCGTCAGGCGCTGGAACAGGTGCAGGCGCTGTCGGAACAGCTGGCCTCGGAAAACTCCTGGCTGCAGGCCGAGCTGGAAGACAAGACGGGCAGCCAGCAGATCGCCGGTAACAGCCCGATGATCCAAACCCTGCTCAAACAGCTGCGCCTGGTGGCCAATACCGACAGTACCGTATTGATCCAAGGGGAAAACGGCACAGGCAAGGAGCTGGTCGCCCGCCAGTTGCACCGGCTCAGCAGCCGCAAAGACAAACCTATGATCTCGGTCAACTGCGCCGCCTTCTCTGCCGGACTCTTGGAGAGTGAGCTGTTCGGCCATGAGAAAGGTGCCTTTACCGGCGCCAGCCAGCGGCGCAAGGGACGCTTCGAACTGGCCCATAGAGGCACCCTGTTCCTTGATGAAGTGGCCGAGCTCAGTCTCGAGGCTCAGTCCAAGCTGCTGCGGGTTATTCAGGAGCAGGAGTTTGAACGCGTCGGCGGCAGTGACAGTATCAAGGTGGACATTCGGCTGATCGCCGCCACTCATCACGATCTGCAGCAGCGGGTGGAGCAAGGCCTGTTCCGGATGGATCTCTTCTACCGGCTCAATGTCTTTCCGCTCAAGGTTCCGGCACTGAGACAGCGGCGGGAAGATATCCCTGAGCTGGTGCAACAACTGCTCAAGAGCCTGTCATTGAAACTGGGTAAACCGCTGGCGGGGGTTGATGGCGATAGTCTGCGGCGGATGATGCAGTATCAATGGCCGGGGAATGTGCGTGAATTGCAAAACCTGCTGGAACGGGAAGCCATTCTTGCCCGTGAGCCGATACTGCATCTCGCTCCCTTGCCCAGCGATACGCCGCTGCCGGCCGTGGGTCAGACCCTGGCCGAAGTGGAAGCGGCCCATATCAAGGCGACACTGGACGCCTGCCAATGGCGAATATCCGGCCCAAGGGGCGCGGCCAACAGTCTTGGAGTGCCCCCCAGCACCTTGAGATCCCGGATGCAAAAGCTGGGGATCCGCCGCCAGGGCAGTTGAAGCCTAGGCTGAAAACCAAAACCCACAAAAGTCACGATATATCGCCAACTCACGCTATGTCGTGAGCTTTTATTTATCCCAATGAAACAATATTAGATATGAATCAATAAGTTAAACATGCATTTTAACTGGCACGCCTCTTGCCATTGCCTAGCCGTGTGTCAGTCGTCATTCAGGAAGTAGCATGGTTCAACAGGCAAGACAGTCATCGGAAGCGATTCCGGTCACTTTTATCCCCTCCCCCCAAGACAAGAAAAGCAGCCACAAGGGTGGCAAAATCCACTTTCGTAGCCAACGCGGTTATTTTCAACGTTGGCGCAGCGGCCTCAACGCCCTGTTGATAGCCCTGTTTCTGTTACTGCCCTTTATCGACTGGCAGGGACGACAGGCCATCTGGTTCGATCTGGCCAATCAACAGTTTTACTTTTTTGGCAGCAGCCTCTGGCCCCAGGATTTTACCCTGTTGGCTTGGTTCTTTATCGCCGCCGCCTTTGCACTGTTTTTTGTGACCCTGTTTTGGGGCCGGGTCTGGTGTGGTTATCTCTGCCCGCAAACCGCCTGGACGTTCGGCTTTGCCTGGGTAGAAGAGAAGCTGGAAGGCAGCCGTAACCAGAGGATCAAGCTGGATGCCTCGCCCATGACGGTCAGTAAGGCCGGCAAGCGCGGCGGCAAACATCTGCTGTGGATGTTAATGTCTCTGATCACCGGCTGTGGCTTTATCGCCTACTTTGTACCGGCCAAGCAGCTGTATCCGGAGATTTTTACCTTCTCCGCCGGTTTTTGGGATAGCGCCTGGGTGTACTTTTTTGCCCTGTGTACCTATCTCAATGCCGGTTGGATGCGTGAGCAGATGTGCCTGCACTGCTGCCCCTACGCCAGATTCCAATCAGCCATGTTCGATTCCTTCACCAAGACAGTGACCTATGATGCCCAGCGAGGTGAAAGCCGTGGCCCAAGAAAGCGCAAGCAAGCCACAGAGCTTGGCGACTGTGTCGACTGTAATCTCTGCGTCGAGGTGTGTCCCACCGGGATAGATATTCGTAACGGCCTGCAATATGAATGCATCAACTGTGGCGCCTGCGTCGATGCCTGCGATCAGACCATGAGCAAGTTTGGTTATCGCCCCGGGCTCATCTCCTATACCAGTGAAGAGTCACTGACCGGGCAAACTCCGCCACTGTGGCAGCGTAAACGCTTTATCGGCTATGGCGCCGCCTTGCTGGCGATACTCTGCACCATGGGGCTGGATATCTACTCGCGGGATCCCATCACGCTCAATGTGATCCGCGACCGCCAGAGCCTGTACCGGGAAACTCTGGATGACGGCATAGAAAACAGCTATCTGCTGAAAATACGCAATAAGACCCAGCAGGATAAGCACTACCAGATAGAGATCAGCGGCGCCCTGCCCTATAAGTTGTCGACCAATAGCGTTCACATCGCCGCCGGCGAGCAGTATGAATTGCCGCTGACCCTGACTGTGCCTGTGGCGCAAATCGACAACAATCGCAGCAATCTGCTGTTTAAAGTGACCGAGGCCGATGCACCAGATAATAGCGTCAGCCAGAAGTCGGTATTTTTTGCCCCTTGAGTTGCCTCAGGGCGGCGAAGTGTTTCACCCTGCTTCGCCGCCCGCTTTTTAGCCTTTGCTCTGCTGGGCAATCAGCCCCTGCAGTATACTTTTCACCTTGCTCTGCTGGTAATCTCCCAGCAGAGAACCATCTTCGGTAAAGGCTTCGTGAGCCTTGGCAAGCGCCAACTGCTCGGGCAATACCAGCGCCCCCAGGTTGAACATCAGCTCGCGGACCGGGGTCAAGCCTCTGAGCCCTCCGAGTGCTCCCGGGCTTGCCGCCATCAGGGCCACCCATTTACCGGCAAATACATTGCCCGCGGGCTGAGTTGCCGGGCGGGACAGCCAATCGATGGCATTTTTCAATGCCGCAGTTATGGAACCATTGTACTCGGGGCACACCAGCACCAGACAATCGCTCTGCAACAGCTTGCCCTTGAGTGCCACGGCAGCTTCGGGGGCGCCAAATTCGGCCTCGTCATCCTGATTGAGCAGGGGCATGGGAAACGCATTCAGTGTCAGCACCTCAGACTCCAGTCCCAGCTCGGCGGCCACGGCGGCGGCATAATGGGCTAGACGGGTGTTGAACGAGCCTTTTCTCAGGCTACCGGAAATAAACTTTATCCGCAGTTGCTGCATGTTTTTATCCTTAATTACAGTCGATTAACCCATTTATTGAACAGGATTTTTCATTCGCCACCATTGCCTTGGCCGCGCTTTGCCTCTAACCTGAATCCAGATCGTTGCAAAACTTTTTGGCGCAGCATTCAGCACAGCGCAGAAAGTTTCGGGGGAGACAGGGGCCAGAATTAATATCAGGGCTAAATAAGCGTTCAAAACCAAATAACAATAACAAATCCCAAAGGAAAAGGTGATGACTAGAGTGATACAGAATCAGGTATACGATAGCCAGACTCAGTTGGATTTTTCCCGCTATGACTCTCTTGCAGATATGATAGTCAGTAGTTGTGAGCGTTACGGCGACAAGAGCGCCTTTGCCTGCCTCGGCAAGGCCATCAGCTTTCGGGAACTGGAGAGGGACTCACGCGCCTTTGCCGCTTTCCTGCAACACAACACCCAGTTGCAAGTCGGCGATCGCATCGCCATCCAGCTACCCAATATCAGCCAGTTCGTTATTGCTGCCTATGGCGCAATTCGCGCAGGCCTGGTGCTGGTGAATACCAACCCCCTGTATACCGAGCGGGAATTGATCCATCAGTTCAAGGATTCCGGCGCCAAGGCGCTGGTGGTACTGTCAGATCTCTTGCCCATTCTGGCTAAAGTCGTTGCCAGCACCCCGATTGAAACCGTGATTTCCACCCACCAGCTGGATCTTATCGAGCCGCAAATTCAGCCCAGAACCGGCCTGAAAAATATCGAATTCACCAAGGTCCTTGAGCTGGGACGTCAGCTGGAATTCAGCGAAGTAAAGCTGACTCTGGACGATTTGGTGGCGCTGCAATACACGGGCGGTACCACAGGCCTTTCCAAGGGGGCCATGCTCAGCCACAGAAACCTGATTGCCAACGCCCTGCAATGTGAATCCCGTATCGGCGCCAACCTGGTACAGGGGGAAGAGATCTTCGTCGCCCCGCTGCCCATCTACCATATTTACGCCTTTTTGGTGAATCTGGTGCTCTACTTCGAGCGCGGCGCTCTGACAGTACTTATTCCCAACCCGAGGGACATAGCCTCGCTGATCAAGACCTTAGCCAAATATCCCTTTACCGGATTTGCCGGGCTCAACACCCTTTTTGTCGGTCTGTGCCACCAGCAAGCCTTCCGTGAACTGGACTTCTCCCATCTGAAGATCACTATTTCAGGCGGTACCGCCCTCACCGAAGCGGCGGCCAAACTCTGGCAACAAACCACTGGCTGCACCATATCTGAAGGCTATGGCCTGAGTGAAACCTCGCCGGTTATCTCCCTCAACGCGCCAGGACTGGAACGTCTGGGCAGCATAGGCAAACCGGTTATTGAGACTCAAGTGCAAATTCTCGATGGCAATGACCAGCCGCTGCCACCGGGTCAAGCCGGTGAACTGGCGGTGCGCGGCCCTCAGGTGATGAGTGGTTACTGGCAAAAGCCCGATGAAACTGCGGCTGTGATGACAGAGGATGGCTTCTTCAAGACAGGAGATATCGCCATTGAGAGTGAAGATGGCTATCACAGCATAGTGGATCGCAAGAAAGATCTGATTATCGTTTCCGGCTTCAATGTTTACCCCAACGAAGTCGAAAACGTGCTGGCCCGCTGTGAGTTGGTACTTGAATGCGCGGTTATCGGTGTTGAAGATGAGCGCAGCGGTGAAGCCGTCAAGGCGGTAATAGTGCTCAAACCTGAGGTCGATGCCACCAAGGCTCAAGCAGCCATAGAGGCACACTGCCGAGCGGAGCTCGCGGCCTACAAGGTGCCCAAGGTGATAGAGTTTGTCGCCCAACTGCCCAAGAGCACGGTCGGCAAGATACTCAGGCGTGAACTGCGTAAATAAGTCAGATAAAGATGCCGCTGTTAAGCGGCATTTTTATTGTCAAAGCTTTTTACTTTAAGCGCCCTACTGACGAAAGAAGTCAAGCAGGTGACTGAGGGCACAGATGGCGTGCACTATCAAAAAGCCAATAAAACCGTGAGCCAGATGTTTGTGCCAGCCTCGCCAGAACAGCGCATCACTGGAGCCTTGGGTCAAATACCAGAGCAGGCCGGTCAGGGTCACACCCAGCAGCAGCAACATCCCCAGCCCTTCTATCAGGCTGAACAGCCCCTTGCCTCCGGCGACCGGTAACTTGCCTTTAAACAAGCCGCCGATATCGGCGCCTATCTGACGCCAATCACCGATAAACAGGCTGAAATACTGGCGCCAGCGGCCCGAGGTGCAGTTGCTCACAAGAAATGTCAGCGACAAAGGTACGCACAGGAGCCCGAGATAAACATGGCTCAGATCCCAGAAGCCAGCGCCGGCCCTGATGCTGCGGATCATCATCAGACTGCCACTGCCCAGCACCAGAAACAGGCACAAGAGGATTAACAACAAGTGTTGATGGGCACTATAGAAGCGCCAAAGACGTTGCAACAGAGCCATTTCAGCCTCGCTTTAACCCGCCCAGGAGATCAGAGTTTGCGCCGCCAATTGCTCGGCAAATTCCTGCACCTTGCCCCAATCTGTGTATTCGATGCAGGTATTGGGATCGGTCGGTCCCTTGGTGATCCACATGATGAAACGTATGATGTTTCTGTCCATGGTCCCATAGCCCTGATAGTCCAGATTACCGCCGAACACAGCCAGTTGCTTGGGCTTCCATTCAGTCTTGGCAAGAAACGCCTGCATGTAAGGGTTGGTTTCAGGGGTATTTTTTTCCGGCTTGCGCGCCACCAGACTCACGGAAAAGAAACCATTGGCCTTGCTTTCCAACTGCTGCTGATGTTGGCGGATATAGTCGAACACGGCGGGATTGTGTTTGCCGTGACGAATACTGGCTCCAATGGCAACCCGATCAAAATCGGCCAGATCCGGCGCATCATCAATCGCCGCCATGGTCACTTGCTGCCCCAGAGCGCCAAGTTGCTTTGCCATAACGTCACAGATCTTGCGGGTCTGACCATGCACGCTGGAATACAGCAGAAGAGTCTTGCTCACCTTAACCCCTAGTAGTTCAATCTCTTAGTACTGGTGTCATCTTAGGTGATCCATTAGCTTATTTACATGAAACAGATCACGGCCAAAGGGCGAAACGCTGTCCAAGCCGCGGAAATACCGGGTAGTTCACAAAAAATAACCGCTGTGGGACCCTTTGAGTAACCGCCCCTCAAGAAGCCGCTATGGCAGTGGAACCCTGGCGCTACAGTGGCTTTACAGGCGGATAATATTTTTCAACAAAGTTTTCTGGTTATCTCCAGGTTCAGGCATTAGCATAAGCTGATACTCCCCAGCCATGTTCGAAACAAGATGCAGCAAACAACCCGCAATCCCCAGGCCTTGCTACTATGGATGACCTTTGTCATGTCCTTGGTATTTGCCGTCTGGCAGGCTCTGCTGAACAACTTTGTTATTGAAAGAGCACAATTTACCGGCGCCGAAATAGGCATGCTGCAAAGCCTCAGAGAGGTTCCCGGATTTCTGGCCTTTAGCGCCATTTTTGTGCTGCTGTTGATCAAGGAACAGGCCTTCGCCCTGTTGTCGCTGGCGCTGCTGTGTATCGGGGTGGGCATTACCGGTTTCTTTCCCCAGGTATTGGGGCTCTACCTGACGACCATTTTAATGTCGGTCGGTTTTCACTACTTTGAAACCATCAATCAATCCCTGACCCTGCAATGGGTCGACAAGTCCCAGACAGCCGGTTTTATGGGAAAGGCCATGTCATGGCGCGCAGCGGCCGCCTTGGGCGGCTACGGCAGCATCTGGTTGGTGATGACAGTATTCAAGCTGGACTATGTCTGGATGTACAGCCTCATAGGCGCCTTGGGGCTTTTGATGGTGATCACTCTCTACTGCTATTTCCCCAGGTTCGATACCGGCGAAGCTCAGCACAAGAAAATCATCCTCAGAAAACGCTACTGGCTCTATTACCTGCTGACCTTTTTCTCGGGAGCCAGAAGGCAAATATTTATGGTGTTCGCCGGCTTTATGATGGTGGAGAAGTTCGGTTACAGCGTCAGTGAGATCACGGCTCTGTTTCTGATCAACTATGTAGTCAACCTGCTGTTTGCCCCGGCCATAGGTCGCTTTATCGGCCGCATAGGAGAAAGGCACGCCCTGACCCTGGAATATATCGGTCTGGTGCTGCTGTTTATCAGTTATGCACTGGTGGAGGATGGCCACATGGCAGCGGCGCTCTATGTGATAGATCACCTGCTGTTTGCCATGGCGATTGCCATCAAGACCTATTTCCAAAAAATTGCCGATCCCAAAGACATTGCCGCCACCATGTCGGTCAGCTTTACCATCAATCATATCGCGGCCGTAGTGATCCCGGTATTGCTCGGAGTGCTCTGGCTCAGTTCACCTGCGGCAGTGTTTTATATCGGTGCCGGACTCGCCGCCTGTTCGCTGTTGCTGGCACGCCTGGTGCCCAAGGACCCGGCCCCCGGACGAGAACTCAGTTGGCACAAGGCTCTCGTTGCAGAAACCCAACAGCAGGAAGCAGGCTGAATTACTGGACAACTAACTGAAAATTATGCATAAAGAAGCACAGTTTTCGCGAGAAGATAATCAAGATGGCAGAGGAAAAACTCCCCAGAGAAATCGAAGAGCCCGGTCAGGCATCGGCCCGCAAGAAGGCACTGCGCCTCGGGCGCCTGCTGGGGCTCGCCTCTGAGCAGGACTATAAACCCGCCAATGCCAGCGTCGCCGAACGGGCGGCCTTTCGCATCGACAAACAACAAGCCCAGTACCAACGCAACCTGGAAAACATCTACGCCATGGCACTGAGCTATACCCCGTCCGATGTGACCGGGGTGGAGCTGGATCCCGACTGGGTACATCAATTCTTCCAAATGGCCGAGCAGATCCACAATCGCAAGATGCAGGATCTATGGGCTCGGATACTCTCAAGTGAAATCATCAATCCAGGCAATTTCAGCCTGCGTACCCTGGCAACCCTGAAACAGTTGACCTTGAGAGAGGCACACATACTGGAAAAAGCGCTGGGAATGGCGGTCAAGGTCAACAATGAGAGCCGACTCAAGCTTATCAGTGGTTACAGAGTCAGCGGCGGCATAGGCCAGTATTTTCGTAAACACAGCGCGGTCAACCTGGGGTTGTCGCAATTCGGCATGCCCTACTCAAGCATACTCACCCTGGTGGACGGCGGCATACTGCACAGGGGCGAGTTCGAGACCGGCATATTGGACAGCAAGAGCCCGCTGCAACTGCAGATCCAACAGCAACACCTGAAGCTGACCCCAAAATCAGGCCACCTGCTGTTCAGCTACTACCGCTTTACCCCAGTGGGCGATGAACTGGCACTGTTGGTGCGTCCAAGGGAAGACGAAGCCTATATCAATGCGCTGAAGGCCTTGTTTACCAAAGACTTCAGCATCAGTTAGGCATCAACTGAGCCTCAGGCGCTGGCCTGTAATCGCGTCGACGGGATCACTTCCAAGGCAGAAAGGTAATCCAGCAATGCCTGCACCTGGGTATTGAGATCGCCCTTGCTGGTATCTATGGTCAACTCGGCAGCCAGCGGCTCTTCGTAGGGCGCCGAAATTCCGGTAAAGTCACGGATTTCCCCCTTACGCGCCTTCTGATACAAGCCCTTGGGATCGCGGGCCTCACACACAGCCAGTGGCGTGGAAACATGCACTTCGATAAAACGCCCCGCGGCAAACCGGCAGCGAATGGCATCACGCTCGGCCCGGGTCGGCGAGATAAAGGCCGACAGTACCAGCAAACCGGCATCCACCATCAGGTGCGCCACTTCGCCCACTCTTCGCAGGTTTTCATCCCTATCGGCGGCGCTGAAGCCGAGATCTTTGCAAAGACCATGACGCACATTGTCGCCATCGAGCAGATAGGTATGAAACCCCGCCTCGAACAGTGCCCGCTCCAGGGCGCCTGCCAGGGTCGACTTGCCGGCGCCGGACAGCCCGGTGAACCAGAGCAGCACAGGTTGTTGGCCCTTCTGGGCTGCCCTGGCCGCCTGATCGACAGCATGCTGATGCCAAACGATATCGGCATTGGGCTGGGTAGAATTCTTCATCGTCACTCCTTAAAGACCCGCATCAAAGGGGAACAGCATGGGCACCAGAAACAGAACTATCGCCGAGTAAAGCAGCGACAGCGGCAGCCCCAAGCGCACAAAATCAATAAAGCGGTAATTACCGGCGTTGAACACCATCAGATTGGTTTGGTAGCCATAGGGCGAAATAAAGCTGGCGCTGGCACCAAACACCACTGCCAGAATAAAGGGCCGACTCTCGACCCCGAAGCTGGTCGCAATCGCATAGGCCACGGGAAAAGCCAAGGCCGCCGCCGCGTTATTGGTTATGAGTTCGGTCAACAGCAAGGTCAACAAATAAACCCCGACAAAGGCGCCAAAGACCCCAAAGCCGGAAAAGGCGCCGAGCAGAGTATCGGCCATCCCTTTGGCCAAGCCGGTATCCAACATCAGATTGGCCAGACTCAGGGCGCTGCCGACAATCAACACCAGCTCCAGCGGGAACCGCCGTTTGAGCTCTCCCAGGGTCACCGCACCTATCGCCAGATAACTGAGCAGCAAGAGCACCAGCCCCTTGGCCAGCGGCAGCCAGCCCAGCAGACTGGCACCTATGGTGAGTACAAAACCCACCAGCACCCACTGACTGCGGCGACTGTCCAGCCTGACACTCAAGTCCAGGCCGCTGACGGCGGCAAAGTCGGTACTGAGACGCGGATTACGGCCAAAGCCATCGCCCGGGGTCAACAGCAACACATCTCCGGCCTGCAGCACTATGTCGCCCAAGCCGCCCTTGAGTGGATGATGGCCGCGGCGAATCGCCATTACGGCGGCATCAAACTGCTCCCGAAATCGCGAGGCCTTGAGCGAAGAGCCCACCAAAGCCGAAGACGGCGCCAGCACGGCTTCCACCAGATTCTGGCCCCTGGCCTGCTGCTTGCCGAACCACTCCAAACCATCGAATTGATGCAACAACTCCACCGACTCCACCGCGCCACTGAAGCGCAGCACATCCCCCGCGGCCAGCACGAGTTGCGGCGGCACAGGGCAGATGCGAATGCCGCTGCGCTCGAGCTCCGCCAGATAGAGCTTTTTCAGGGCCCTGAGTCTGTTGTCCTGCACGCTGCGGCCCACCAAGGTTGAGCCGGGCAGCACTTTGGCTTCCAACAGATAGGGCAGACTTTCATCACCATGTTGCTCATCGCCATCGGGCAACAGGTGTGACAGCAAGACCAAAAGCGCAATACCGGCCACCACCACGGCCAGGCCAATCAAGGAAAACTCAAAAAAGCCCAGGGGTTTCAGCCCGGCATTTTCAACAAAGGAGTTCACTATCAGGTTGGTCGAGGTGCCAATCAGGGTCAGGGTGCCGCCCAAAATCGCCGCGTAGGATAAGGGCAGCAATAACTTGGCCGGTGCGTGCTGCTGATTGCGACGCACCACGCCAATCAGCGAGGCCACCACGGCGGTATTGTTGGTAAAAGACGACAGCAGCGCGGTGGAAAACCCTAGCTTGGCCATGGTCAGCCCCAAGGAGCCGGAGCCTATGACCTGACTGAGCCTGCCAAGCAAGGGCGTCTTCTCCAGTGCCGTGGTTGCCAGCACCAGAAGCACCAGAGTCACCAGACTGGCGTTGGTAAAACTGCCCAGCAGCGACTCAAGCTCCAGCATACCCAAGAGGTAACTGAGCAGCGCCGCTATGGTAAACAGCATGGCCGGTGATGCCAGACCACTGACGAGTCCGGCCACCAGCGCGAGCAGTATTAACCCCAGGATCCAGGTTTCAGACAATTCAGTCTCCCTGAGCGCGGATATCCAGCGCCTGCCAATGGGGGAAATGCTTACGGATCAAGGCATTGAGTTCCAATTCAAACTCACTGAAATGGGTCGTTTTTTCAGTTTCCCCAAGCGCCTGCTGCACCATACCGGCACCGACAGTGACATTGCTGATGCGATCGATAAAGATAAAACCGCCGGTATCGCGATTGTCACTATAGGCATCGAACACCACGGCCTCACTCAGCTCCAGCTCAACCAGGGCTATGGTGTTGAGGCTCAGCTCGGCAACACTGTCCTGTGCCAGGGTATTCACATCTATGCTGTGCAGTATGCGGCTGACACTGGCGGGCACCTTTTTGGTTCCCAGCTTGATGTTGTACTGCTTGCCGGGTGTCAGCGGCTGCTCGTGCATCCACACCACCTTGGCCAGCAGCCGGTTGGAAACGCCCACAGGGCTCGCCGCCGGCACTATCACATCGCCGCGGCTGATATCAATCTCATCACTCAGGGTCAGGGTCAGTGCCTGGCCGGCATAGCCCTGCTTGAGCTCACCATCGAAGGTGACAATCGAGGCGATAGTCGACTCTTTCCCCGAAGGCAGCACCTTGACCCTCTGACCAACTTGCAGACTGCCGGAAGCCAAAGTACCGGCAAAACCGCGGAAATCCAGGTTGGGACGGCTGACATACTGCACCGGGAAGCGGGCATCAAAGGCGTGGTTAAAGCCGGTCACAGGCGCACTCTCCAGCATGGCAAGCAGGGTTTCGCCCTGATACCAAGGGGTGCGCGCCGAGCGGTTCACCAGGTTGTCGCCATCGAGTGCCGACAGCGGTACAAAGCGGATATCGTCCAACTGCAACTGGCCGGCAAACGCCAGATAGTCGGCCTTGATCGCCTCGAAACGCTCCTCACTGAAATCCAGCAGATCCATCTTGTTGACGGCCACGATGAACTGCTTGATCCCCAGGAGAGAGCAGATAAAGCTGTGTCTGCGGGTCTGGGTCTGCACCCCGTAGCGACCGTCGATCAGGATAATCGCCAGATCGCAGTTGGAAGCGCCGGTCGCCATATTGCGGGTGTACTGCTCATGCCCGGGAGTGTCGGCAATGATGAACTTGCGTTTCTCGGTAGAGAAGTAACGATAGGCCACATCTATGGTGATCCCCTGCTCGCGCTCGGCCTGCAGGCCATCCACCAGCAAAGCCAGATCCACGGCTTCGCCCGTGGTGCCATGGCTCTTGGAATCCTTGTGCAGTGCCGCCAGTTGATCTTCATAGATCTGGGCGCTGTCGTGCAGCAAGCGGCCTATCAGGGTTGACTTGCCATCATCCACGGAACCACAGGTCAGAAACTTCAAAAGCGATTTATTCTGCTGATTTTCAAGATATTGCTCTATACCCAGCTCATTGACTTGTTGTGCAACCGACATTAGAAATACCCCTCACGCTTTTTCTTTTCCATCGACCCGGACGAATCCCTGTCGATGACCCGTCCCTGACGCTCACTGGAGCGGGACAGCAACATCTCTTCGATAATCTCTGCCAGTGTCGCGGCACTGGACTCTATGGCGCCGGTCAGGGGATAACACCCCAGAGTGCGAAAACGCACTCGGCGATACTCGGGCACTTCGCCTTCATTGAGCGGCATCCGCTCGTCATCGACCATGATCAGGCTGCCATCGCGCTCCACCACAGGGCGCTGCTCGGCAAAATAGAGCGGTACTATGTCGATGTTTTCCTGATAGATGTATTGCCAAATATCCAACTCGGTCCAGTTGGAGAGCGGGAAGACCCTGATGCTCTCCCCCTTGTTGACCTGGCCGTTATAGGTGTGCCACAGCTCGGGGCGCTGGTTCTTGGGATCCCAGCGGTGATGGCGATCGCGAAAGGAATAGACACGCTCCTTGGCGCGGGACTTCTCCTCGTCGCGGCGGGCGCCGCCAAAGGCGGCATCGAAACCGTATTTATCCAGGGCCTGTTTCAGGCCTTCGGTCTTCATCACGTCTGTGTGCTTGGCCGAGCCGAAGGTAAAGGGATTCATGCCCATCGCCAGGCCTTGCGGGTTCTTGTGCACCAGAAGCTCGAAGCCATACTGCTTGGCCGCCTGATCACGAAAACGTATCATCTCGCGAAACTTCCAGTCAGTATCCACATGCAGCAGGGGGAATGGGATCTTGCCCGGATAGAAGGCCTTGCGCGCCAGATGCAACAGCACGGAAGAATCCTTGCCGATGGAGTACAACATCACCGGGTTGTCGAATTCGGCGGCAACTTCGCGAAAGATCTGGATGCTCTCGGCTTCCAACTGTTCAAGGTGACTCAACACTGGCCCTGACATCTTATTTCTCCAATTGATTCAAAGTGCTGTAGCAGCATCATGTTGTAGTTGCAGGTCATTGTTCGCCGCCTCGGGTTCAAACCAGCTGAGACTGTCTGCCAGAGCGACGACTTCGCCTATGATCATCAGCGCCGGCATCACTACCCGCGGGTCCTGAGCCAGGGTTTGCAACTGCTCCAGAGTGCCGATAACACGCTGCTGCTGTCTGGTCGTGGCCTTGGATACTATGGCCACCGGCGTCTGCGGGCTGCGACCATGAGCAATCAGTTGTTGCTGAATGAGCCCGGCATTGAGGATCCCCATGTACACCACCAAGGTGTTGGCCGGGTTGGCGTAGCCTTGCCAATCCATGGGGCGGTTTTGCAGCTGGCAATGACCGGTAATAAAGCTGACCCCTTGGGCAAAATCCCTGTGGGTCAAGGGAATACCCGCATAAGCGGCAGTACCGCTGGCGGCCGTGATGCCAGGCACCACTTCAAAGGCGACGCCGGCCTGTGCCAGAGTCTGCAACTCCTCGCCGCCGCGACCGAAGATAAAGGGATCGCCCCCTTTGAGCCTGACCACGGTTTGACGGGTAAAAGCCTTGGTCAGCAACAAACGGTTGATTTCACTCTGGGAAGCACTGTGTTCACCGGCCCGTTTGCCCACGGCGATGCGCTCGGCACCTTCGGGGATCAGCGCCAGGATCTCGGGACTGACCAAGGCATCGAACAGCACCACATCGGCGCGCTGCAGCAGGTGCCAAGCCTTGACGGTCAATAGCTCAGGATCGCCGGGACCGGCTCCAAGCAGATAAACTTTGCCCTTGGCCCGCTTGCCGGGCAGTGTCAGTAATTCCATGCGCTATTCCCCATCTTGCTGATGTAAGCAATATAGCGGCTAGTTATATTCCACTATAAATAGAGAATCATTAGTTGTTATTACTTTTGGATATATGAACAAGAATCGCGGTAACAAGAAAGTGCCCGGAGACTGAGAAATCTGTTAATAAAAAACATTACTTTTTATTTTCAATAGATTACAAAATCAAAGCGGAAGTGGATTACTGAAATTTCCTATTGTCTACTGCCGCTTTTGGCACTAACTTATGGCAAAAAATTATAGTTTTATCTCGGTGACAACGGCTTGGGATGGGAATGTGCACAGTAAAGCCGGGATGTTACACTCTCAAGCCGAAGCAACAGCCGGGCACTCCATCAAGCCTCAGAGACAACAGGGAAGAATATGCATACCAAAATCCGTTCCAGCCTCAGCGGCCTGACCTTGGCCCTGGCAATACTGCCGACCAGCCAACTCTATGCCGCCGAAGACAGTAAGCCTTCGCTGGTCGATCAGAGGGTAAAAGAGGAGTTGGAAACCTCAGAGCGGCCCTTTGTGATCACTCCGCACAAGGTCAACTATATACTGCCGGTCACCTATAACCCGTCACCCAATATGACTCCCTTTGCGGCAGAAGCGGCTGAAGAGGGTTATACCCTGGACGAATATGAAGCCAAGTTTCAGATAAGCTTTAAATTCCCGCTGATGTACAACGTGTTTGGCGACAATGGTCACCTGTTTTTCGCCTATACCAACCAATCCTGGTGGCAGGTATACAACAAGGATATCTCCTCGCCGTTTCGGGAAACCAACCACGAACCCGAACTCTTTATGCTGTTCAACAATGACTGGAAAATTGCCGGCTTCACCAACTCCTTCTGGGGCTTTGGCGCCGTGCATCAGTCCAATGGCAAGTCGGGCGATCTGTCCCGCAGTTGGAACCGCATATACGGCACCATGGTGTTCGACAAGGGCCCTATAGCGCTGGCGGCCAAGGTGTGGTGGCGGATCCCGGAAAGTGAGAAAGAGTATGAGGGCGATCCCCGTGGCGACGACAACCCGGATATCAGTGATTATCTCGGCCACTTCGAGCTGACCGGTGTCTACGGCATAGACGACCACAGATTCAGCCTGATGTTGCGTAACAATCTGCAAAGCCCCAACCGCGGCGCAGTGGAATTTACCTGGAGTTACCCCATCTTGGGTAACCTGCGTCTGTATGCACAATACTTCAATGGCTACGGCGAAAGCCTTATCGACTATAACGCCCACAATCAGCGTATAGGCATAGGTGTCGCCATCAACGATATTCTTTAAGCCGCCAAGAACAAACTCGATGACTGCCTCTGCGCCATCTCTTGGTTCAGAGGTTGATATCAGGGAGTGATATGAAGCCGGGATTCCGTGAAGTGGTTAGCTGTTTTATTCTCCTGCTGCTGATTTCCAGTCTGCAGTTGGGACGATTCCTGCTACCGGAACCACCGAAAAAAGAGCAGCTTAGCCAGAGGCAAATGAAGGCCGATCTGACTGTGCTGCTCAAACAATTGCAGCAGCATTCGGCCTTTATGGTGCTGGATCCGGACATTGAATCCCGGCTCGAGAAACGGCTGCAACGGCTGAAACAGGAATACCGAGACAGCATTGCCATCAACCGTTTTACCGCCGAAGTCAACAAGCTGCTGGGAGAGTTGAAAGACCCGGGCATTCGACTCAGCCAAGCGGCGCTGCCTTCCGGCGTCTTGCCCCTCAGGCTCAGGCCCATGGAAGACAAGTGGCTGGCCCTCAATGACAGAGACGAGCCCCTTCAAAGTGACACGCCTTTTATCAGCCATATCGACGGCCTGCCCATCAGCCATTGGCAGAAGATTGCCAATCGCTTCCTGCCACCGGAGCAGCAAAATAGCGTGCAGATGCAGATGCCCTGGCTGCAACAGCTGGATCTGCTAAGGCGGGAGATGGGACTCAGGGTCAAAGAAGAGGTGCTGCTGACTCTCTATGGCGCCGATCTCCAGCCGCAAAACATAGAGATGAAAGTACCGCTGCAGTTTCGCAGTGCCCCTTTGTCCATTCTGGCCAGCTGGCAACAATTGGCGCCTGACACAGCCCTGTTTAGCCTGACGGATCTCAACGCAATAGAGACAGATCCTCAGCTGCAACAAGATCTGCTGCGCGCGATGAGCAATCACACCCTGGTGCTGGATCTGCGCCACGCCCGAGGCTTCAGCGACAGCCTGCTGCAATTTCTCGGCAACTATCACAATGGGCTCAGCAGCCAACCTCTGGGCTATGGCCGCTACCGCCGCTCACCGCAGCTACGGCGCGACTTTCTGCGGCCACTGCACTTTGAGCCGCTCGCCCAATTCGCGCCGTTTCCGCCGGTGCGGGCCGCGCTGGACAACCAGCCCCTGCCCAGCCTGAGTAACTGGTATGCCCGCCCTATCCCCAAGCTGGCTGCTGCGCCTGTGCCTGACTCGGGACGCCTGGTACTGCTTATTGGCCCGGATTGCCGCCAGGAGTGTGAATGGATTGCCTATGCAGCCAAACGCTGGCGCAGGGCGCTGTTGGTCGGCGAGCCGACCCGTGGCGATCTGGGACGTTTGCATCATTTCACCCTGCCGGCCAGTGGCCTGCAACTGAGTATCAGCGCCTCGCTTGGCTATGACGGCTATGGCCAGTTGCTTTCCGGCATCGGCACAGAGCCGGATCTGCAACTGCCAACAGATGAACCCTTGCAATGGCAGGGATTGCTGTCTCTCATCTCTCCGGAGCAAAGCCTGCAGCATTCTGCAGAAGGGCAATCCGAGAACACTCAGGCAAAAGACACTCAGGCGGAGGACAGCCAAGCAGAAAAAGATCAGCAGTAACAAGCCCAGCAGGGATAAAAGCCTGCGGGAGATTGAGTCAAAGAGGATTGAAGCAAGGAAGAAACAATTCCCGGATAGCCCCATGAAAGGGTGATCGGGCTATCCGGGACACGGAGAGTGCTTTGAAGCTGCGCCAGCAAGCCAATCAAAGCTCGGGGTCACTCGCGACCGACTGCTGAAAAACCTGGGCAACCGATGCCATAAGGGCGAGCCGTCTTGATGTGTATTGCCGACTTCACTGCCTGCCGCTAAGCCGATGTTTCATAAAAACACCCGATACAGAATGGCATATCACACTTTCCCCAGCGGGAACTTTGGATTATAAACCAGAAAAACACCCTGTGCATAACCCTGTGAACAAATATGTACTAAAGTATGAGTTCCGATTATCCAAAGGCACTAACAATCAGAATTGCCAAGACTAACGCCCCAAGATGACCACAAGATGACAATCCTTCCAACTTGTCCACAGGCAGAAAAAGCCGCTGATGACAGCGGCCACAAATCAGATCTCGTAGTGCAATCCACATTCGCGTTTTAGCCCGTTGAAACGTGTCTCTTCTTCCGTCATCCCCAGTTCCAGGGGCTTGCTTGAATGGGTATCGCCCACAGAGACATAACCCTGCTCCCAGAGGGGGTGATAGGGCAAGTCATAGCGCTTGAGATACTCATGTACCTGTTTGTTGCTCCACTCGATAATCGGCAGCATCTTGTAGCGCTTGCCGTGGATGGCCAAAATCGGCAACCCTTCCCGGGTCGATGCCTGGGAACGGCGCAAACCGGCAAACCAGGTGCCAACTTCCAGCTCAGCCAGTGCCCGCTGCATCGGTTCCACCTTGTTGATGCGGTTGTATTGCTCCAGCCCCTCAAGTCCCTGCTGCCAAAGCTTACCGAATCTGGCCTCCTGCCAGGCGGCGCTCGTCTCGGCCCGATAGACCTTGAGATTGAGTCCGAGTCGTTCTGTCAGTTGATCGATAAAACGGTAGGTCTCGGGAAACAGGTAGCCGGTGTCGGTCAAGATCACTTGCGTGTCTTGCTGCACCGAGTTCACCAGATGCAGCATCACTGCCGCCTGAATGCCAAAGCTTGACGACAAGGCATGGCTCCCTGGCAGATAGGCCAGGGCCCATTGGATCCGCGCCTCGGCACTCAATCCGCCAAGATAGCCATTGATGGCAGCCAGGGCGCTTTGCTGCTCAGCGGCCGGCGCATCCAGCAAGGCCAGCAGCGCCTCGGCGCTGTGCAATAAACTTGTGGTATCAGCCATGAAAGTCCCTCGCTGCGTCCAATACAGGTTTCACTATTCCGGCGCGCACCGTGAAATCACCGAAGCTCTCGCCGGTTTTGCGCTCGGCGGCATAGCGACCAAACAGGTTATCCAGCTCGCTGAGGATTTCGGCTTCCTGAATATTTTCACGGTACATCTTGTTCAATCGGGTGCCTTCGAAGCTGGCGCCCAGATACATGTTGTAGCGCCCAGGGGCCTTGCCCACAAAACCGATTTCGGCGGCAAAGGGGCGAGCACAGCCATTGGGACAGCCCGTCATGCGCACTACTATCGCCTGCTCACCTATGGCGTGCTTGGCCTGCAGCGCATCCACATGGTCGATAAACTCGGGGAAATAACGCTCGGCTTCGGCCATGGCCAGGGCGCAAGTCGGCAGCGCCACACAGGCGATAGAATGGCCACGGGTTGCGGTGATCACCTGCCCCATCAGGCCATGCTTACGTGCCAGTGCTTCGATTTCAGCCTTATCCTCATCCGCCACTTTGGCGATGATGATGTTCTGGTTGGAAGTCATCCGAAAATCGCCCTTATGTATCTTGGCGATTTCCCGAAGCCCGGTCTGCAACAACTTACCCTGGGTATCCTTCACCCGGCCACCTTCGATAAACAGGGTCAGATGCCAGTGGTTGTCTATGCCTTTAACCCAACCGTATCTGTCGCCGCGATCCCCTATGACCACCTCACGCTTGGGGGCGAACTTAACCCCGGCGCGCTTCTCAACCTCGGCCTTAAAGGCCTCAAAGCCGTGATCCACTATGGTGTATTTGAGACGGGAGCGTTTACGATTGCTGCGGTTACCCCAATCGCGCTGCACCGTCATCACGGCCTCGGCAAACTTAATGGTGTCTTCGGCCTTGATAAAACCAAAGTCATCAGCCAGCCGCGGGAAGGTTTCCACTTCGCCATGGGTCGAGCCCATACCGCCACCGGCCACCAGATTGAAGCCCACCAGCTCCCCCTCTTGCGCCACGGCAATAAAACCCAGGTCATTAGTGTAAACATCCACGTCGTTGTCCGGTGGCACAGCTACCGCCATCTTGAACTTACGCGGCAGGTAGGTCTTGCCGTACACAGGCTCAACCGCGGCCGGTTGCTCGTCCTCTGTGCTGAGCAGCTTCTCCTCGTCGAGCCAAATTTCGGCATAGGCACGGGTGTGCGGCAACAGATGATCCGACAGTTTCTTGGCCCAGAAATAAGCCTGCTGATGCAGCTTGGACTCTACCGGGTTGGGGTTACACATGACGTTGCGGTTCACATCACCACAGGCGGCAATCGAGTCCAGCGCTTCCCTGTCCAGCCCCTGAATAATGGTTTTCAGGTTGCGCTTGGGGATACCGTGATACTGGAATGTCTGCCGGGTCGTCAAACGTATGCTGTTGGAGCTGGTCAGCTCCGAGGCTATCTTGTCCACACCCAGCCACTGCTCTGGAGTACAGACACCACCCGGCACCCGGGCTCGCAGCATAAAGCTGTACAGCGGCTCGAGCTTTTGCTCCTTACGTTCGTTGCGCAGATCCCTGTCGTCCTGCTGATAGAAACCGTGAAACTTGATCAGCTGCTGATCGTCGTCGCTGAAGGCGCCTGTCACGTCTGTGCCCAGGCCCTCGCGTATGGTGCCGCGCAGATAGTCACTGTCGGTCTTGATATGCTCGTTGGCGGATAATTTCTGCTCACTCATGGCCTTATCTCTTTATTCCTAGGTTCTTCAGCTCAGTAGACATCTTTCTGGTAACGCTTGGCGCTGCGCAGTTCATCGAGAAACGCTTCGGCGGCCTCGCTCGTCAAACCCCCTTGCTCCATGGCCACTTCAAGCAGTGCCTGGTGCACATCTTTGGCCATTCGCTCGGCATCGCCACACAGGTAGATATGGGCCCCGCGCTCAAGCCACTGCCACAGCTCTTTGGCCTGTTGTTTAATCTTGTGCTGAACATAAACTTTCTCCGCTTGATCCCGGGAGAAGGCCAGCGAGATGCGGCTCAGGGCGCCACTCTTGAGGTACTGTTGCCACTCGGTCTGATAGAGAAAATCCTGCTCGAAATGGGGATTACCGAAGAACAGCCAGCTGTCGCCGGCCACGCCCTCGGCCACTCTTTGCTGCATGAAGGCCCGAAATGGCGCGACACCGGTTCCCGGCCCTATCATGATCACTGGCGTCTGTGGGTCTTCGGGCAGGCGGAAGTGCTTGTTGGGTTCCACATACACACGCACCTGAGCCCCCTCCTCGGCCCGGGCCAGGAAGTGAGAAGCGGCGCCGAAACGGCGTTGGCCGTCACGCTCCTCTTCCACCAGCGCCACTGTGAGGTGCACTTCGGACTCCACTTCGCTCTGACTCGAGGCGATGGAGTAAAGCCTTGGGGTAATGGGGCGCAGCTTGTCCAACAAAGCCTGGGCAGAATCTAGCTTGGCGCCATTGAGAGGGTAACGTTTCACCAGATCCACCAGTTGGTGGCTGAGAATAAACTGCCGGGTCTGCTCCTTGTCTTGACTGATAGTAAGCAGCTCGCCGCTCTCTACTGTTTCGGCCCAAAACTGCACCAGACCGGGATAGAGTTGGGTCAGCTCTTTGTGCTCAATCAGGGCATCACGCAACTCCACAGACTCAGTGCCAAGCTGGACCCGGGTATCCGGCGCCAGCGCCAGCGCCTCGAGAATTTCGGCTACCAGAGCCTCATCGTTATGGAAATAGACCCCCAGCGCATCACCCGCCTGATAGCTGATGGCCGACTCGCCCAAATCGATTTCCAGATGACGGATATCCTTGAGTGAATCGCGCCCCGTTAGTTTCTGGCTGACTATCACTTCGGCGCTGTAAGGGTTTTGCTTGTCATACTCCAGGCCGGTATTGCTATTGATACCAAGATTGGCGGCATTGATAGACACCACATTGGTCGCTGTGCCATCGGCCGCCTGCAGCAGAGGCTCAACCCGCTCAAGGAGCTCGGTTTGCCAGCTGTCGCTCTGTGACTGATAGTCCACATCACAGTCTACTCTCGGCAGTAAAGGCTTGGCCCCGAGGGCACTCAGGCGGGCATCGAAGTCTTTGCCTGTCTGGCAGAAAAACTCATAGGAGGAATCTCCCAGAGAGAGAACCGCATACTGAAGCTTATCCAGCTTGGGGGCACGTTTGGAGCCAAGAAACTTGTGTAGCTCAATGGCATCATCGGGAGCTTCACCTTCACCATGGGTACTCACTACGGCCACCAGCAGGGTTTCCTGCTTGAGGTTACGGACATTGTATTCGCCCATAGATGCCAGGTTAACGCCATAGCCCAGACTTTGGGCCTTGGCGGCCAACGCCTTGGCGATACCCCGGCCATTGCCCGTCTGACTGCCATAGAGTATGGTCAGAGTTTGCCCGCTCTGGCTTTGGGGGGGAGCGCCCTCTTGCCCCTGAGCGCTGGCGGCCAGATAACCACTGACCCATGCCAGCTGCAGCGGGCTGAGCTCGGCGGTGAGTTGTTTAAGCTTATCCACTTGTGGCGCTGAGAGTGGCGAAGCCAGTGAAGAGAGTTCTTTCAGTAACATTGAGACGGCCCGGTGACAGAGTAATGTCAGCAAGCTTAGCCCCGCCATCGAAAAGCAAAAAAGAATAATATTTAATTTTTTATATCAATAAGAAATATGCATGGTATAAAAATTAAGCTACAAAAGTGTGGCCTGGCGCAAAGAATTTGCTCTGACCAGTGGAGAAACACAGCACATGAAGAATATGAGCTTGTTTCCATTGAAAGACTTGCGACAATGCCAAAAGCACGCTAGGTGCCATGAAGGGAATATCTGTACCCCACACCCAGGATTTCATTCATGAGCGGGCTTGGTTCCTGAAAACATTTCAGGAAGTCCCCAATGGAAGGGAAAGACCAGTCCCCGAGTCCAGGTCAACAGACTTGCATTCTTTCACTCTGCCAGCGGAGTTTTGGCGGGGTGAATTTTGTTTATCAACCATCAGGGAATAGTCATGCAGATTGGAATACCGAGAGAGAGTCTCGCCGGTGAAACCCGGGTCGCTGCGACCCCGGCAACGGTAGAGCAAATTAAAAAACTCGGCTTTGAAGTGGCAGTGGAAGCAGACGCGGGTGCGCTGTCCAGCTTCAGTGATGCCGCCTTCGAAGCCGCCGGTGCCAGTGTGGTACCGAATGTATGGCAGGCCGACTTGATCTTTAAGGTCAACGCGCCAACCGAAGATGAAATCAGCCAAATCAAAGATGGTGCCACCCTGATAAGTTTTATCTGGCCGGCCCAGAATCCTGAGTTGGTGGAAAAGCTGTCACAACGCAACATCAACGTGATGGCAATGGACATGGTGCCGCGGATCTCCCGTGCCCAGTCCCTTGACGCCCTCTCCTCCATGGCCAATATCGGCGGTTATCGCGCCGTAGTGGAAGCCGCCCACGAGTTTGGCCGCTTCTTTACCGGCCAAATCACTGCCGCGGGTAAAGTCCCACCGGCCAAGGTGTTAGTGATAGGTGCCGGGGTTGCCGGTCTTGCCGCCATTGGTGCCGCCGGTTCATTGGGCGCCATAGTACGCGCCTTCGATACCCGTCTGGAAGTGGCCGAGCAGATCGAGTCCATGGGCGGTGAGTTCCTTAAGCTGGACTTCGGCGGGGAAGACGGCTCTTCCAGCGATGGCTATGCCAAAGTGATGTCTGATGAATTCATCAAGGCTGAAATGGCGCTGTTCGCCGAGCAAGCCAAGGAAGTGGATATCATCATCACCACAGCACTGATTCCAGGCAAGCCTGCGCCCAAGCTCATCACCAAAGAGATGGTCGACTCCATGAAGCCGGGCTCAGTGATAGTGGACCTGGCGGCCGCCACCGGTGGCAACTGCGAATACACCAAAAGCGGCGAACTCTTTGTGACCGACAATGGCGTTAAAGTCATAGGTTACACAGATCTGCCAGGGCGTTTACCGGCACAGTCATCCCAGCTTTACGGCACCAACCTGGTGAACCTGATGAAGTTGATGTGCAAGGAGAAAGACGGCAACGCCAACATAGACTTCGAAGACGTGGTGATGCGCAACATGACGGTCGTCAAGGCCGGTGAAGTCACCTTCCCGCCACCACAGATCTCTGTGACCGCGGCGCCCAAGAAACCGGCAGCCAAAGTTGAGCCGAAAAAAGCAGAAGAGAAAGTGCCATCCAAGCTCAAGTATATTTTGGGCGCTCTGGGTGTGGCCGCCTTCGGTGCCGTAGCCTCGGTGGCTCCGGCTGAGTTCCTGTCGCACTTTACTGTATTCGTGCTCGCCTGTGTGGTGGGTTACTACGTGGTTTGGAACGTGACTCATGCGCTGCATACGCCATTGATGTCAGTCACCAACGCTATTTCCGGCATTATTGTGGTAGGTGCACTGCTGCAGGTTGGCCAGGGCTCAGCTCTGATGACCGCACTGGCATTTATCGCCGTGCTGATTGCCAGTATCAACATCTTCGGTGGCTTTACCGTCACCCAGCGCATGCTGAAGATGTTCCGTAAGGATTAAGGGGGTATATCGTGTCTCAAGGACTGGTAACAGCAGCCTATATCATAGCGGCCCTGTTCTTCATCTTAAGCCTCGCCGGCTTATCGAAGCAGGAGTCTGCAAAAAATGGAAACCTGTTTGGGATCATAGGGATGTCGATCGCTTTGATCGCTACCATACTGAATCCTGAAACCAATGGTGTTCACTGGATCATTCTCGCCATGGTGATAGGCGGTGCCATAGGTATTCGTCTGGCGCTCAAGGTTGAGATGACAGAAATGCCTGAGCTGGTCGCCATTCTCCACAGCTTTGTGGGTATGGCCGCCGTATTGGTGGGTTTCAACTCTTTCCTCGGCCTGCACCCACAGGCGATGAACGAAGTGATAGTCACTGTCGGTAATGACCTCAATGCCACTCTGGAAGCCGCCAGGGCAGCCATAGAGCAAGCCGCCGCCTCGGCAGCCCATGAGCCCATGACAGGCGCCATGCTCAACATCCACCTGGTGGAAGTCTTCCTGGGGATCTTCATCGGTGCCGTGACCTTCACCGGCTCAGTAGTCGCATTCGGAAAACTCAGAGGCATAATCTCCTCCAAGCCGATGATGTTGCCTCATCGCCACAAGCTCAACCTGCTGGCGGTTGTGGTATCCCTGCTGCTGATGATTTACTTCGTCAACGTAGGTGGCAGTATCTGGCCTCTGCTTATCATGACACTGATAGCCTTTGCCTTTGGTTGGCACCTGGTAGCCAGCATAGGCGGCGCCGACATGCCGGTTGTGGTATCCATGCTCAACTCCTACTCTGGCTGGGCGGCTGCAGCGGCGGGCTTTATGTTGTCCAACGACCTGCTGATCGTCACAGGTGCCCTGGTGGGTTCTTCCGGTGCCATCCTGTCTTACATCATGTGTAAGGCGATGAACCGTTCCTTTATCTCTGTGATTGCCGGCGGTTTCGGTACCGATGGCGCCGTTTCCAGCGGTGATGAAGAGATGGGCGAATACCGTGAAACCACGGCCGAGGATGTGGCCGAGCTGCTGAAAAACTCCAGCTCAGTGATCATCACCCCCGGATACGGCATGGCAGTAGCCCAGGCACAGTATCCCGTGGCCGAGATCACCCAGAAACTGCGTAATCTGGGGGTTAAGGTGCGCTTCGGTATCCACCCGGTTGCCGGGCGTCTGCCGGGCCATATGAACGTGCTGTTGGCCGAGGCCAAAGTGCCTTATGACATAGTGCTGGAGATGGACGAGATCAATGATGATTTCGAAGACACAGATACAGTACTGGTGATAGGTGCCAACGATACGGTTAACCCGGCGGCCACTGAAGATCCTTCCAGCCCAATCGCCGGCATGCCGGTACTGGAAGTGTGGAAGGCCCGCAATGTCATCGGCTTCAAACGCTCGATGAACACAGGTTATGCCGGGGTGCAGAACCCACTGTTCTTCAAAGACAACACCCAGATGTTGTTCGGCGATGCCAAGGCCAGCGTAGAAGCGATTTTGAAATCACTCTAAGCGGCCTATCGCAGCTACAGCATGACTAACAGAGGGAGCCTGATGGCTCCCTCTTCTTTTGCCTTGTGCTTGCCTCTGCCAGTGGTCGTGCCTATAGCCACTTTCCTCCAGGAGTTTATTCAGGTACAAAATTAAAAAACAACCAAGGATGAACCATGAAACTCAGGCTGCCGCTGCTGGCTTTATTGCCGGCACTTCTTTTAAGTTCAGTTGCCCTGGCCAAGCCAGAGCCTTTGCTCTATGGCTACAGTGATACTCTGGCATCCAAGGTCTACCAAAGCGAGCGGCGCTGGATGCTGTCCTTGCCGGAACGCTACCATGCCACCCAAGACACTGGTCGCCGTTATCCCGTGCTCTATATCGTCGATGCCGACTTCCAATTCCGCCATGTCTCTGCTGCGGTCAATAACCTCGCCAGAATGGGCAAGATACCGCCCATGATAGTAGTGGGTATCGCCATGCAGGGGCAGAAAGACTACCTCTACTCCACCACCTGGCCATCGGCTGAGGGCGTAGAATTTGGCGGCAGCGACAAAATGCTCGCCCACCTGCAACAGGAACTCGTGCCCTATATCGACAAACACTACCGCACCTCGGGCCACAATGCCCTTGCCGGTTATTCTCTGGGGGGCTTGCTGAGCCTGCAGATGATGCTGCAATCCAAGAGTCCTTTCAGTGCCTTTCTCGCCATGAGTCCCAGCATCTGGTACGACAATATGGCGCTGCTTGAGCGGGCAGCTCCTTGGCTGAAACAGCCTAGGCAGACATCGGCCTACCCCAGGCTTTTTCTCTCTCTGGCCAACGAGCAAGGCATGGGTGTGGATGAATTCAGAAAACTGCTCGCTGAGCAGGCGTCCGAATGGCACTTCGACTACCGTTTCTTTCCCTCAGAGACGCACTACAGCACCGCCATGCCGGCGCTGCTTGCCGGTCTGGAAAGCCTGACGCCAGGTTACTTTACCGATGTTGGCCCCTTGATGCAGCTTGGCGATTATGAAGCGGTACTGGCGCACTTTGAGGCCAAGAAAACACTTTGGAGCGGCTTTCATTTCGACTGGCTGCAGGCCTACACCTTGGGAAAGTACCTCTATTACAGCGAGCAGAAATCAAAGATGGCCGAAGTGCTCAACCTGGCCAAGAAGCAGTTTCCAGAGGATCTTGCAGAGCTGAGTGCCGGCTTTGCCAAAGTGCTCAACAACCGGGGCGAGTTTAAGCTGGCCAAGGAACTCTTGCTGATGACCTCAAAAGCGGGCGCAACCCAGGCTGATTGGCAGCAACAACTGAGCCTGGCACTGGCGGCTGAAGGCGACAGCCTTGGGGCAAAAGCAGCTCATGCCAAGGCGCTGGAACTGGCCGAAGCCTATCAACTGGAAAGCTGGGAGTGGTGGGAACTGCAGTAATAGGCCCGGCGCGCCAAGGCTACCGGACCTTTATCGATCAAAATATTGGAAACAGCGCCGAAATCAGGCTATCTGCTGAACCAGGCCATGACTGGTGTTTATCTGCCGCAGAATATTCAGCAGATTGCCACCCTTATCTTCCCTAAACTGGCCGACATTCAAACGATGGCTGATATCGGCCAGGCTTAACAATCCGCGGATCTGATGGGTCTGGGTATCGACCACAGCAAAATAGTTCTCGCGGCTGTGACGCAGGCTCTGCAACACATCGGCGACACTGGCGTTGGCAACCTCATCATAGGCCAGTGCCTGCAGTTGCTCTCTTGGCAGCATCAAATCAAATACCGTCCAGGAGGAAGGTTGATGGGCCTTGTCGACAAGCTTGAGCAGATTGTCCGGCGCCAACAGCTCCTGGGTGATAATACCCAGCATTTCATGACGGGCATTAATGACAAAGTGCAATGCGCTGTGTTCACTCTGCATCAGGGCTGAGGCATCAGGCGCCGGCATATCGGCACTGATGACCATACGTGCACTGTGGCTGAAGTCCATCATGGCCTCTAAGGCATTGTCATAAGGGTTGAGTTGATTGGCTAAAGCAGAGGCTTGCAGCCTGTCGTTGCTGGCAATCGCAAAAGGATGAAGTGTTTTCATATTGTTACCTCACTTGGAAACTGGGTTGCCGGGCTTCGCATTAGTGCGAACCCGAAAGACGGTTTTCAAATGAGGTCTAATGGCGGTGCGCGGGTCTGTGCCTGAGGAAATACATGCAGTGCATGGGATTGCAATGACTCCAGCAACGGCAAGCGCAGTACCAACTCGGCCGAAGGCGCCAGATGAGTAGATTTCTGTTTCGGAAGCGTCGGCTCCTGAGAATCTGTCAGCGTCTTGAGGAACAGGCCTTGGGAATTATCTCCCTGCACCGCCAGAGGTATTGAGGCTGAAACCGGTACCAGAGAAACCTGCTGAGAATGGGCCTTAGGGATAGCAGCAAGAGTGCCCGTCAGCAAAATACTGACCAGCAATAATGCAAACCACCTCTCGATTCGGCTCATCTGTGATCCAGATCTCAAAACACCCATTTGCCGACAATAACACTGCCTTGGAAAAAAGCGCAATATTTTTCAGCGGTAAAAAATAAACCCCGCTCAGAGAACTGACCGGGGTTTATTAGAGAAGGCCGACTTCGACAGGCCCCGGCATGCCTTCAGTCGGATGCCTTGAACGCCAATTGCTGTGCAAGCCACTCTCTGCATCAGAGAGTGCCACGAGGACTTATTCGCACCTTACCTACGAACCTAACTGAAACTCAGCGACGGATCTTCACCTCTGGCTCATTAAGCATCGCCAGCAAGGGATTTTGCTGCATCACTCTGGATTTGAGGCCAAACCCCAGGATAAGTCCCATGGCAAAGCCACCGATATGAGCCCAGTAAGCCACGCCTTCACCGGCCATCATCAAACCAACCACGTTGAATACCAGCCAGATGGCAAAGAAAGCCATAGGCGACAGCTTCTTCTGGTAGATAACAAACATAAAGGTCAGGCTGGCATGACGGAACCACAATAGATACATACCAAACAGGCCGGCAATGGCACCACTGGCACCCACCATAGGGATATTGGAGCCGGGATCAGCAATAATCTGCACCGCCGCAGCCGCTAGGCCACAAAGCAGATAAAGCCCAAGGAATCTCATGCGTCCCAAGGCGTCTTCCAGATTGTCGCCAACCACATAGAGGAAGTACATATTGCCCGCCAGGTGAATCCAGTCGCCGTGAAGGAACATATGGCTGAACAGGGTCCATACATGGCTGCCGTGCAACACCTCATCGGCCCGCAGGGCAAAGTTGGCAAATACGGTATCGGCTATGTCCAAGTCTGTGCCATAGGCGGCAAAGATCATGATATTGAGTGCCAGCAGCAGGTAGGTGATGGCGGGTTGTGAACGGGTTTTGAGATTAAACTCCACCGGCATTTGCGACAAAAACTGAAACAGCCAGGTCTTCACACTGATCTTGCCATTCAGCTCGGCCAGTAGCCCTTGCAGCCTTGGGGATTGCACCACCTTATCCCTTTCATCCTTGTCGACCCAAACCCCACTGCAACTGTGGCAGACATCCAGCTCTATCTGATAGCCGTCCATCAGATGGTATCTGTGCATCTGTTCTTCACAGTGCATACACTGGCGCTTGGATAGCCCGAGGTGCGGCCCCAGCGACTCCTCGATGCGCACATTATCGTTGCCGTTGTCGGCTGTTGACAGCGCACCGTTAAGCTCGCCGTTGTCAAACCAGATGCCTTCACATTGATTGCAGCTGTCCACCTGCTCACCGTAAAGCTCAAAGGTGCGCATCGACTCGCTGTGACACCCGGGACATTTTAAACTCATGGATTATTCCTCTGTGATATTCACATCCATGCCACTACGCTGCAACTCAAGCTCCATACGCTGGAAACTCAGTTGCAGCTTAGGCAGAGTATCGGCCGAAATCTTCCCTACCAAGGCTCTTAACCTGGTTGTACCGACACCGCGGCTCAACTCTTGCTTTTCCATTTTTTCAATCAGCTGGGCAGATTCAATTCTGAACCTGCGGATAGCGGTCAGGATCTCAGCCGGTGTTTCCAGTGCATTGGCCGAGTAATACATGTTTTGCCAGACAAAATCGCTAAGCTGGGGATGCAATGACCGCAAGTCCAGCGGTCTGAGTTTATCTATGTCCGCCATATAGGCTTCCAGCGTCTGCAAGTTATCCCGCACTTCGTCATACAAGGCACGTTGTAGATGATAGTTGTTCTGGGTATTGACCAGAGAATCAAACTTAATCGCCTGTGACAGCCCCTGCTGCGCCGCCAGATAAACGCCCAGAACCGTTGCCAGCACCATCAACAGCTGGCTCACCCAGAAGCTGGTTTTCACCAGCTCACTATTGTCAAAATGAATTTTACGGCCGTTTGATACCGGCTCAGATTTCCTTTCCATAGCAACTTCCAATGATGGTATTTAACCTGTCATTGTGAGTCAGGAAAACTCAGTTATCCGTCGGCCGATTCCCAAGCAACAACCGGAGTTGTCAGTTTACATCCATACCGGCACGTTTCAGTTCGTCGGCCATCTTCTTATAGCTCTGCTCCAACTTGGGCAAGGTCTTGGTTTCGACCTCTTCAATCAGCACTCTCAGTTGTTTGGTACCAAAGCTTGGGCCATAGAACTTACGTTCAATCTTGCCGACAATATCTTCAGAGCCCATGTAGAAACGACGGGCACCGGAGAGGATATCGCTGGGGGTTTCCAGGGTGTAGGCAGAATACTTCATGTTTTGCCAGACAAAGTCCGCCATAACTGGATGATATTCTTTGATATTATAAGGTTTTTCTTTCTCTATTCGCTCAGCATACTCTGTCATTACAGTGACATTGTCTTTCAGCTCTTCATAGAGAGAATGTTGCAGATGATAGTTGTTCTGCATATTGGTCAGGCTATCAAACTTAATCGCCTGTGACAGACCTTCCTGCGCCGCCAAATAAACCCCGGCAACAGTGGCGATAATCATAAAAATTTGGCTGACCCAAAAGCTGGTTTTCACCAACTCCTGATTATCAAATCTGATCTTTTTGGCGCCGCGACGCTGGCTCTGCTCTTGATTGACTTCCATTTCGATACCTCTGTGGAACTGACTGAATTTTCAAGGCCGCCATCATACAGAAGGCCACTGCAACGAGCCAGTCCCATGGGCCATTTTTACCCCTCAGATCTCAACCAATATTCACAGTGCCACCGCCCACCAGAGTACCGCCGCAGTCAACCGCATCGCCGGTTCTGGCGGCGGGTTTCCCATCGATAAAAACACTGCCCGAACCCGCGGCAATGGTACGAGGGTGCGGCGGATGTTTGGGCTTGTCGTGGGGGGCCAATGAATCGCCCTGACGTGCCAGCGGAATACCATCCACCTTGACCGTGGAAGAGGCCGAAGTCACCGGCGTGGGTGGAAACCCATCATGATCTGTCCCTATATCGCCCAACTTAACGGCATTACCCATAACTGACTCCTTAATACCTTGATTAACGTCCGCAAAATTCATCTGCCCATTGCTGCACCAAGGCAAGCTCTGTATCTGTCAGCTGCAGCCTGGCTGCCAAGGGTGCCAACTCGCCGCTCGATGATGCAGCCACTCTGGCCAGCACCCATAATTCAGACTCTCTTGGACTCAGGCCCTTGGCGGCGGCTTCCTCCCAGGCCAGAGTGACCGCCTGCGGCAAGCTGTAATAGAGTTCACTGCTATCCAGCAGCGGCTTGGCATCGAGCCATAAACGGCTGAGCCATCGTTGTTGCTGCCGACTAAGCGGCGTTTGTGGGCTCAAGGGGCGCTCGGGCTTATCGGCCCAGCAGCGGCTATCGCTCACCAACGCCGGTTCTTGCTCCATTCCCGGGCCACTTTGGCGCATCGACTCCAGCCTCTCAGGGCGGACAGGCAGCAAAGGCTCTGCGGACGCGGCATTTTTGCGCCTCTGCCCCTCAATGGCCAGCATATACTGGCGATAATCCCTGTCGCTTGCATCGAGTGTCATGGGGCCAAACTGAGCCTGGGCCTGACGCAGGTACTGATAACGACCGCAAACCGCGAGCCAAACCTTGGCTTCGCCGCCCGGCAACAAGCCAAATAAAATGCCGGTTTGACAAGCTTTACCACTGTCATTATCGCCGGTTGCCGCGGCCAACATCTGCCGCTGCAACTCATCAGGCAGGCGGAAACTCAGTTCATAGACCCGCTCTTCAGTGAGCGCCAGATAGCGGATAAATATCTCTTCCGGCGGCTGAACATAGGCGTCGGCGTTATAAAAACTGCTGATGCAGTTGAAACAAAAATCCAGTGTCCAGGGATCCAGCCCGCCGGAGGCATTGGCCTTATGGGTCTTGAGGTCCGGGATCCGCCGAAAGCCGGTATGCACCGAAGTCCAGTCCTGCTTACTGTTGAGGCCATAGACAGTCGGCACAGGATTGCCCATGGGCATGACTTCATAATAAAAAGGCGCCACTATCTCTATATCCCAGGGAATACCTTCGCTCTGAGATGCGGCTCTGGCGCTCATGCTGCCTCCCGAACAGGCAAACAGAAAGCCGCTCATCAGCAATAACAACAGGCGAAGTACTGTGGCAAACCCCATAGGCATACTATTTCCCTTTTACGGCCGGGTGCACGGCGCGAGCATTGCCGTCGTTGGGGATATAAGGCACGATAAAACCACCGGCGACCGATACCACATCGGCGCTGTGGTGAATAAAGTGTGGCCTCAGTGCCCGCCTGAAAGATTCATCGCCAAGCAGCGGGTGCAGTTGCCCCTGCGTCGCCTGCTGCAATACCTCTTCGCAAATAGCGGCGAATGAACGGCCAAGCAGGTTAAAGTGACTGTTGAGATCTTCCACCTTGTAGCTGCTGTCCGAGCTCCATTTCTGCTCGAAGGCGCCTTCATCAAAGTTCACGCCGCTGAACTTGGCCAAACCGGCCATCAGCCTTAGATACAGGCGTGACAGATCCCCTTCAACAATCCGCGTCATGGTCAGCTTCACCGTTACCCTCTCTTCCGGCTCCCTGTTCTTGTTGCCCTGCAATACAGGCCTGACCACATAATCGATACTCAAGTCCGAGGTCTGACACCAGTTCATGGTGACCAAACGGTCGATTTCCCGCAGCACCTTTTTACCTGCATCTGAGGCCATCACTTTGGCGGTCAATGCCGGATCGTCCCCTTGACCAAAGGCCACCGGGCTATTGCTGCTGACGGCGTTTTTCGGCAAGCGGCTGTGATAGGCGGCAACCAGCTTGGTCTCGGTAAACAGCGGGTTGTAGGACTGCACCTTGCCATCGAAAAACTGGCGTGAATAGTAGCCACCGCCAAGATCTGAGTGTGCCCCGGGCAATACAGCCTCAAAGAAGGGTGCCGTTGGGTTTCGAGAGGCGTTGTTGAGACTATTGAGCGAGAAGTTATACCTGAACTCATCCCTTGGATTGGCAGTGAGATGCACCACCTTCTTCACCCGCTTGGGATCCAGCCAGAGCTTCACATCACCATTGTGTTCATCATGGGGATCTATGCCGTCCCACAGGGTTGCAATTGCGGCGACGGTATCGTAAATACCAACGAAGTGGATCTGACAATGCTCATTGTTTTGCCAGTCCATATCCGAGCGCAGCGGTACATCGCTGCAATGCTTCGCCAGCACGGCCTGGAACAGGTTATCTTTTTCCCTGAGCACCATGTTGGCGCAATGACGTGCCGCCGCTGCGCCACGACTGAAACCAAAGAGATCAAACTCAAACTTGCCTACGCCATCATACTGGTTGGCAAGGCGGCCCCACTGCGACTTGAGCTTGTTCTGACAGACATCATTCAATGCCTGCTCTACCCTAGACTCAACACCGTTATCCCCGCGTCCGGCTGCCACCCCGGCAAAGGCATCATCATCATCTATACCGTTAGCCGGCTCTTCCAAAGACGTACCTATCCCTTTGACATACAAGCCAAACTGCAAAAGGCTCGCGCCATAGAGCTGATTGGCGTAAAGCCACTCAAGTTTCTGCACATTGGTGTATTCATTGGTGGCACTGAGATTCTCCATCGCCTTGGGCATGGGTGCCTGACACTGAGCCGCCAGTTCCAGGGCCTGCTCCTGTGACTCCACCGAGAAGCGGTTCATACAGTAATGCGCCGCCCGCTCCTGCTGTTGCCGGCCCCAATCAACGTTATAGGTGTTGTTGGCTGTGCCATCGAAAAACAGCCCCATACGCACGGTTAACCATTTGAATGCCTGGATCTCCACTACATAGGCGTTGCGGCTGAGCAGCTCTACGGCACCACTCTTGCCTTTCCCGGCTTGATGGCGCTCGGCCACGGCTGCTGTGGGCGGCTGTTGCCAAAAATCACCAACCGTTGCCTGCAAATGCTGTTTAGCCGTATTGTTGAAGCCCTTGGCCGCCTTAACATATTCAGGCACGGCGGAGGTTTCGGCAGCATTCAGTGGACGCCTGGACATCACAGCCTTGAGCCAGCTGTCGGTATCAAAAGTCAGCGTCACCGCCCCCGGCGCCAAGCAGGTGATCAGTTGCGGCCCCCCCGTCAACTTGAGCTGTCGACTGTTGCCGGCGGCATCGGTAACAGTGGCTGTTAACCCGGATAAGGGCTGATTGCTTTCATCACGAAAGTCGATTTCAATCCAATCGGTTAAGGTTTCACAGGGGATAGTGTGCTGACTCATGCATGCTCCATCCATTTAGCCAAATTCAAAAAGTCCTGTTGATTCAATCTCATTCCTTGGGCGATCGCCGGCATAGGATAGCTGACACTGCGCCCCAGACGCGCGGCAGCAAACACAGGGATATCCTCTTCATCCACCCCTTGTTCACGACCTCGCAGAATCGCCGCCTTAATGATCTCCCGCCGCTTGGGTTGCTGACTCATCAAGGGATGCAACTCTCGCCATAACTGGCGCTCAACAATATAGATATGGCGCTGGATGTCGCTTTGTCCGGCCAGATGCTCGGGTTTCATCTGCCACCAGATATCCGCATGCTCGGTATAACCGGGCTCGCCCGGGTGCTGCACCACAATGCTGCCATGCTGGGCCTTAACGGGGCTGGCGGGGTCAAGATACTGCGCCCCATCCATAGGGTCGTCGCTGTTGCCGCTTGGCAGCGGCTTGCCGACAAAGCTCAAACGGGTTATCGGCCCCATAAAAGCCCCCAACTCAACTTGGCTCAAGCGCGGCAGCATAGGTTGCAGCACTCTGGGGTCATAGAAGCGGAATACCACTCGCTCACCATCACATGCCGCCAGAAGCAGGCTCTTCAAGTGGGCAAGCAGTTGCGGCCTGGGCAAATGACTCTCCAGCGCCAGAATAGGGCAATCGGCAAATGGCGCTTGCTGCAACAGTTCCGGCCGTGCCGGCACCAACCATGGCCCCTTATCCTTATGGGACTCGAGCAAGGTGCCCTGAAACAAAGGCACGGCATCCACGCCGCCCTGTTGATAATAAGCGGGCAGTAGCTTTTCATTGGCCAGGGGATTAAGCAGCCAATAGCCTAATTCACTCAGGGTGTCATTCCGTTGCACAAACATTTCCACTCCTTGATAACCAAAGCCGCGCGGCGACTCCGGTAGCAATCAATCCTTGGCTTCAACCAGCTTGCCATCTTGCAAGCGGTAATCTGTGGTAACCAGCAAAGCCTTATCCGCATTTGTATCTCTGCTGCTGATGACTCTGATTCTTGGCTCTCCGGCGGAGGTGTACTGCAGTTCTATTCCATCTCTATCCGATACCAAGTCATCGGAAGGCAGTCGCCGCAGCAGATTGCCCTCGATCCGATAAACATTCATCAGGGTCTGGTGCCCGCCTGCCTTGTATCTAAGCAGAATCTCAACTTGTCCATCTCCGTCGAGATCAACCGCTTGCAATTGGGGGGTATGGCCTGTGAAACCGTCGATGATCCGCGGATAACCCTGGCGATTATATTGCGTCAGATAAAGCTCCGCGGTGGGCATGCGATCGCCTTCGCTATCGGCAAACCAGAGGGCGGAGACATCCACTCTGGCGATAGTCCGCAACTCAAGCGTTAAACTCGCCTCCGCTGACTTCTGGGAAAAACCGTTTTCTGCTGTTGTTGCCCAAGCTGGAATCGCACCGCAACACAACAACACCCAAGCTAATACCAACTGCCTCATTATTTGTCTGCCTTACCGGTGATACGCCACCAGTCCTGTTCAAATTTCTCCACTGTGCCCTTGCCAAGCACAGTGTTGTAGTATTGCTTCCAATATTTGGCTACCGCCTTAATATCCTGACCATCAGGGAAGGCCTCTCCGGTTCTGAATCTGGCTCTGGCATAGTGCACATAAGCCATGGCGGTGGCGTATTCATCATTGTTGCGCAGCTCGGATAGTCTGTCATCCGAGCCTTGCAGTGCCGAAACCTTCTTCGCCAATTTCGACTTATACTTCAGGAAGTTGTCCCAGATATCATTGTGGGTCGCCGGTTCCATCTGGTACAGCCCCTTGGCGGGTCCGTTACCCATCTGATCTCTCATGGTCAGATGGCTCTCATGAGCTGCCGTCCCCAGCAATAGAATTTCGGCATCTTCATCGACCACATCAAGTTTTGCCAGCGTTGGCCGGATCACTTCACGGCGAAAACGCTCGGCTTCAGTTTCTTCTGTCTGTGGCTGGGTCTCAGCTTGTTGACTATCTGCGGCGCCGGGCGCCACCGCAGAAGCCGCTCCGCCACCGGCCGCAGCATCTGCTGTTTCTGCCGTATCGGCTTCAGCTGAAGTCTCAGCAGCGCTTTGCGCCTGAGCTTGAGGCTGAGGCTGAGATTGAGCCTCCTCTTCGGTCAGCGGGCACACCTGCACCGCAGGTGCGGCGAACTCCTCGGCAACCAACAGCGCAGATAGGGGAACACTTCCCCCCTGAGGCAATACCACCTGTTCAACCGCGCCGGGTAACACAGGTGCCAAACCGCTGAAACCACTGGCACTGCCTGGGCTGCCCCCTGAGTTGAGGTTGATCCCGGGGCCGGAAAGATGCACCCCGGCCGGATCGACCTTGACAAAACTGCCACCGGCCTTAAGCGTTACTTCGGCACCGGACTCGATCACTATCTTGGCACCGGCTTTCAGTTGAATTTCCGGCCCGGCCTGCAGCAGGTATTTGTCTGCAACCTTGATCTGTTGGCTGCCATCCACTATCAGGCTCTTGTCGCCGGTTACCTGCTGACGGGACTCGCCCAACACCGTCAGGTGGTCGTTGCCGCCGATGCGGCTGCGCCTTTCATTGTCCACATCCAGGTGGTTGTCGTGCTTGATATGCTCGTGCCTGTCGTTCTCGGTCAGTAGGTTCAGGTCTTTCTGCGCATGCAGGTAAATCTCCTCTTCCCCCGCTTCATCCTCAAACCTCAGCTCGTTGCTGCCCTCGCCTTTGTGGCTCTGGGTCTTCAGCACAGTGCGGGTCTTGTGGGCCGGCAGCGCGTAAGGCACCTGGTTCACCGCATGGTAGGCCCGGCCGGTGATGATGGGTTGGTCCGGGTCGCCGTCCAGAAACGACACTATCACTTCATGCCCTATCCGCGGCAGCGCCATAAAGCCATATTGACCACCGGCCCAGCCCTGGCTGACCCGTATCCAGCAGCTGCCGTGCTCGTCACCCTTGGCATATCTGTCCCAGGGGAATTGCACCTTCACCCGGCCGTATTCGTCACAAAATATCTCTTCATCCTTCGGCCCCACCACGGTCGCTATCTGCGGCCCCGCCATCTGTGGTTTGGCCTTCGGCTCCGCTTGCCATTGCATGGAGGAAGGCACCGCCACTATCTCGTTACTGTAGGTCGTGCCGCGGCTGTTGTTGTCCTCTTCCGCCGCATTGCCCTGCTCGCCTGTGTGGCTGACCCCCACTATTACCCATTCGCGATTAAGGCTCGCATCCGGGTGTTCGCTCAGGGCAAACTTCTGCCCGCTCAACGCCTGCAGTTGGTCACTCTTGAGCAGCAGCTGTTCGCTCTCCCGTCTCAGTCCCGCCAGGCGCACCTTGCTGAACAGTTTGCCGTCGGCATCGTCCTTGTAGCGCCCCGGGTAGTCGAAGTGTTCATAGCCGCTCTGTTGCCAGTCTGCATCCTCCGTGCTCGGTTGCAGGAAGCTGTAGGCCGGTTTACGGAAGCTGTAGTCCTTGAGGGTGGCCCCGCTCTCGGCCCGGCGGTGGCGGTATTCGGCGCTGCGGACACTCGCCTGCTCGGCGCGTCCTCCCGCCAGGGCGTTGTAGGGGTAGCTGTGGGGGCTCAGGCTCAGTTTGTCCAGTGCATCGCACAGCACCAGGGTGTGCTTGTCGCTGCTGTGCTCGAAGTAGTAGAACAGCCCCGCTTCGCGGGTCAGGCGTTCGAAGAAGTCAAAGTCGCTCTCGCCATACTGCACGCAGTATTCCCGTTTGCGGCTTTCATGGCGCGGGTCACAGCGAAAGGCGTAATCGGTAATGCCCATTTCACCGAACAGTACCGCGATGATGTCGGTCAGGCTCTTTTCCTGGAAGATGCGGCTGTTGCGCCGCAGTTGCAGGCGGCTCAGGGCCGGCTCCAGTCTCAGCCGGTAGCGGGTCTGTCTATGGCCGCTGTCGCCGCGGCCAAAGCGGCTTACTATGCCGTGCAATTCTCGCTGGCATTCGCCGTCCTGCCACCAACTCAGTACCCCGCTCTGGTCCACCAAGTCGCTCGCCTTGATATCGTCCCGGCGACTCAGCAACTCAAGCTCAACCACATAAGGACTCGACAGCGATTCTTCCAGCTTGAACGACAGCACCGACAGGCTATCCTCTGCCAAACTGCCCGCCTTGAATCCAAAACGCATGCCGCTCCCTTGATGACTCATCTTCGCTGTCCTTATTATCCCTGTCCTTTCGCGGTACTCTTGCTGTCTGAGCTCTTGCTGTCTGAGCCCCGGCTTCCCTTGTTTTAGGGGAAGGCGTTGAGCTCCGCTCGCTGAGTGCCGTTTTGCTCTTGGTTTAAATGCGATTGACTCGAATGTCTGTTGAATGTCCGTTTAGCCGAATTGCACCAAAAGCCATTGGCCTGCTCTCTGGCTCTCAATCAACCGTTTACACTGTCAGTTGACGTCCCCGCCAGAAAACACCCCAATGGCAAACAGCCACCGCAAGGCGGTGGCTGACACACACTATCAGGCTTCGATGGGCTTGCGCCAGTCATCCGCACCTGAAGTACCGGCACTCACGTGGTCCCAGTCTATCTTGCGATAGGCCATTGACACCTCAACCAATTGGGTGAAATCCGCCTTGTTCGGGTCCTGGCAGTGTGGCATGTGGCAGTTGATGTCCACTATCGTCGCACCTTCAAGCTTGGTGGTGAAGAAGTGCTCCTGCTTGCCCTCGATAGAGGTGCGGTACCACTTCAGCTCAACCTTGTTCAGCTTCTCACCGGATGACAGCGAGTTGTACATCAAAGGCACCGCCTTGTTCAGCGCCACGGTAAACTTGAACGGCTTGTGCACCCGTTGACCCGAAGGCATGCCTGACTGTGGGTCGGTCGGCACTGTCACCACATGGTTGAATTCCTGAACCAGCATCTCGTCTTCATGACCTTCCACAAAGATGTCGCCCACTGACTCGGCTGTAAACGCGCCTGCGGTGATGTTGCCCTGGGTTTGACCTTCGATGGAGATATAACATGGTGTTGGCATGGTTAATTCCTTTTACTGTTGAATGAGTGATAAAACCTCATCACCCAATGCCAGAAGCATGCCAAATCGTAAACCACTGTTTTACAACAACATCCAAACCCACTCCCGCTCTCCGGGCAATTTCTTGCCCGAACCCGGGCAATTTTTTGCTCGCCGGGCAAATTCTTGCCCAAGTAGAGTGGCCCGAAAGAGTGGCCTGAAGGAATGTCCCAAGGAATAAGCTGAAGTCGACTGGCTTTAAGAGCATTCCTGTAAAAGTCTTAGAGAAGGTGTGAATAAGCCCTGGTGGCGTTCACTTTTACAATTTGGGTATAGCTCTGGGGTAAATTAGCTCGTAGTCATAGCCCTAGGCGGCTGGTTTGACAAAATCCCCCAGAGAGCCTCCGGCTTGGTAGTGCGCGGTGATTTCCGCTTTTAAGCGAACCAGCTCAGCGCTGGGCTGGGCCCATTCACTTTCAGGCAACGGCTGAGACCAGGCCTCCAGTGCTGTTGTGTGAGCCAGCCACTAATTGGTTTATGCCTGTGAGAAAGGGCCCTTCGCAATGTAATAATAATAGTCAATACAATCAGGACGGTTAATTAACAGGCTAAAGCCATTAAGGAAGCTGCGATTAAGTGGTTCGCAGCTCCCAATATGACGCCCCAAACCGTCCTTTATCGACGTCCTGTGGCTCAATTTTCCAATTTTCAGCCCAAAATCGTCTCTTCGTGGCTGATTTTGGCCCTGTTTCAGGCCAATTTCCTCATTTCAGGTAGATCTCGCCTGTGCCCGTATCAATTGGTCAACTCGAACCAGGTTCGCCAGGGTGAATAACATCGCCAGTTGACTGTCATTTTTAGCCAGCCCCTTGTACCTGGCTTTGACGAAACCAAACTGACATTTTACTATCCGAAATGGATGCTCAACCTTCGCTCGGATACTCGCTTTCAGGTATTCGTAACGGATGGCCAGCTTGTTCTTGCGCGGGTGTTGCTTCAATGCATTCACTTTGCCGGGACGCTTGGCGATAAGCCAGTCTGCGCTGACATCGCTGAGCTCATCGCGCTTTTCGGCCCCCTGATAACCAGCATCGGCTGAGATAAATTCTTCATCGCCATGCAGTAACTTGCCAACCTGATTGAGGTCGTGCTCGTTAGCCGCCGTGGTCACCAGACTGTGGGTCAGGCCACTTTTGGCGTCCACGCCAATGTGCGCTTTCATGCCGAAGTACCACTGGTTACCTTTCTTGGTCTGGTGCATGTCTTCATCACGGCTATTGTGTTTGTTTTTGGTAGAGCTGGGGGCTTGAATGATGGTGGCATCCACCAAGGTGCCCTGGGTCATTAGAACGCCACACTCTGCTAGCCAGTGATTAACGGTACTGAAGATTTTGCGGGCCAGTTCATGCTGCTCCAGCAAATGCCGGAAATTCATGATGGTAGTGCGGTCTGGAATGGCTTTATCCAGTGACAGGCGAGCAAATTGGCGCATGGAGGCGATTTCATAGAGGGCATCTTCCATGGCCTCATCGCTCAGGTTGTACCATTGCTGCATGCAGTGAATACGCAGCATGGTTTCCAGCGGATAGGGCCTGCGACCATTACCGGCCTTGGGATACACAGGCTCGATAACGCCAAGTAATTTGTCCCAGGGAAGCAAGTTATCCATTCTGCCAAGGAAGATTTCTTTGCGGGTCTGGCGGCGTTTACTGGAAAACTCACTGTCGGCAAAAGTCAGTTGCTGGCTCATCCGGTTACTCATTCAGGGTTCAGGTTACAACACGATGATCTCATATCTCGGACTTATTCGCACCTTCCTTAACTCATGTAAATATTGCAGAGTCTCAAACTCTGTCTACCAACTGGCAGAGAGCAGTACTATTAAATAATAGTCCATTGCTCTTGCACAATCTTGGCTTTAGGCAGTTTCTTTAGTACGAATGCTTTAACTTCCTCATAATTCTCTTTGGTGCAAAATATTGCATCATTATAATACCAGCTACGACTTCTAATATGGACAATACGTCTTTTAGGATTAAGATTAATTAGACTCGCCTTATCTTCATCTACCATCTTACTATCATCCCAAAGCACAGGAATATAGTGAGCCTTTTCCGGCTCAGAAGGCTCTACCTTTTTAAAACTCAATAATGCCAGACCGCCGACACCCACCAATAAAAATGGGTGTATAACCAGAGCTATCGGCACAAGGATAAGAGTCATAACTCGCAGAACCCACATCAAACCTTCCGGGTTAATGGCGCCATAACCCCACCTTGGACACAGTTTAACCTCATCCCTTAAAAAGCCCGACTCGGTGATCTTATATGCTACATGGTGATATTGAAGTCGAGTGAAATAATAAATTATCAATAAAATCGACGAAAGGAAAATGCCAATACCGACAACTGAATTCCAATCATCAGGTTGTGGATTTTCTGATGCTAAATTTATCAATGAAAAAAACAACATAGGGATACCTGCGAAAATCCCCCAAATCATTAAAATCGATGCCAAACCACTAAATCGATGAAAAAAAGCCCTTGGTATAGTCCATTGAAAGATGGCCGGTTCGTCTTCAAGCTTGGTAATATCGGCTTGGGTGAAAAGTCCATTCTCAAGGCCATACTTGCTATACTGGATGTAGCTAGGCCTGTCAGCCAGTTGGCTGACTCTCTTTCCTTGTCCCACTAACTTCTCCTTGCTACTAGTTCTAAAAAACAATACCTATGGTTTCTTTGGGCTCAGGAAAAGTAAACTTGCCCTCTTCTTCCTGCAGCTTACCCCAAACACCTAAAATTTGGCTTAAACTTTTAGGTTGTAACTTGTAGTGCCAGGTTTTATCTATGTTACGTTGCCTTGGGCGGTTGATACTCAACCATAACTCTGACTCCGACTTTAATGGATTTTCAAAGAATTCAGCCGGAGTTAAAGGTACATACATCAACCAGTATTGACTATTGTTTTTTGCAATATAGCTATCATCCATCTCATCCCAGGTCTCAGGAAAGCCATTTTCAATGAGATTTCGGACTGCCTCAGGGGTAACGGCTATTGCTTCCATTCCGTCCCAATCAGAATTGGTAATTTGAGTCGCTCCCCAAAGAGTATATTCATGATAGACTTCCGCCAATTCAATATGAGTCCCTGCTGTTGGCAGGTTGAACAGCAGCCAACAACCGGATACTGTTTCGCGGTTTAATAGCTGGTTTGGAATACTGGATTTTTCCAGGATAGCAGCCAGTTTCGATGAGCAAGAGGGCTGCATATAAACCGCAGGCTTTAGCAATATATCTTGCAGATGTTGGAATGCCTCTTGGGGGGTGTTCAGCCACTGTGGCGAGGTGCCAAAATCACTGTGATCCAACCATTTGTCGATATCGTCGCGCGAAAAAAAGATAAATGCAATGGAAGATAACAGGTAAGCCACACCGGCAATTGCCAGTATTGGAAGGATAAGCGGTGAACCAGCAACAAAGCCGAAGGCTGCTAGAGCTTGAATCGCCATGCCGCCAAGACTGACTGCAAGTGAGGCTTCTTGGACCCATTTCAGCGATCTTTCCACAACATTCAAATCTGCCGGATTCTCGCCCCAAAGCCCCAACTCCTGGCCAATCTGAGCTATTTCATAAGCATTTGCTACTGCCGAGACAACACCCAAGGAAAGCGCTGCCATACGGAAACTCTTCAATACCTTGGCAAACTCAATACCGTGAATATTAGCAGATTCATGGAAAGACAACTTAAACAGAGGAACAACTTTCAGTTTCTTTTCCTTCGTTATAGAGTAGCTCGCTTTATAGATGCTCTTCTCTCCAGATGCTGCCACTGTTTGCTTAAGGAAGCTGCGATTAAGTGGTTCGCAGCTCCCAATATGACGCCCCAAACCGTCCTTTATCGACGTCCTGTGGCTCAATTTTCCAATTTTCAGCCCAAAATCGTCTCTTCGTGGCTGATTTTGGCCCTGTTTCAGGCCAATTTCCTCATTTCAGGTAGATCTCGCCTGTGCCCGTATCAATTGGTCAACTCGAACCAGGTTCGCCAGGGTGAATAACATCGCCAGTTGACTGTCATTTTTAGCCAGCCCCTTGTACCTGGCTTTGACGAAACCAAACTGACATTTTACTATCCGAAATGGATGCTCAACCTTCGCTCGGATACTCGCTTTCAGGTATTCGTAACGGATGGCCAGCTTGTTCTTGCGCGGGTGTTGCTTCAATGCATTCACTTTGCCGGGACGCTTGGCGATAAGCCAGTCTGCGCTGACATCGCTGAGCTCATCGCGCTTTTCGGCCCCCTGATAACCAGCATCGGCTGAGATAAATTCTTCATCGCCATGCAGTAACTTGCCAACCTGATTGAGGTCGTGCTCGTTAGCCGCCGTGGTCACCAGACTGTGGGTCAGGCCACTTTTGGCGTCCACGCCAATGTGCGCTTTCATGCCGAAGTACCACTGGTTACCTTTCTTGGTCTGGTGCATGTCTTCATCACGGCTATTGTGTTTGTTTTTGGTAGAGCTGGGGGCTTGAATGATGGTGGCATCCACCAAGGTGCCCTGGGTCATTAGAACGCCACACTCTGCTAGCCAGTGATTAACGGTACTGAAGATTTTGCGGGCCAGTTCATGCTGCTCCAGCAAATGCCGGAAATTCATGATGGTAGTGCGGTCTGGAATGGCTTTATCCAGTGACAGGCGAGCAAATTGGCGCATGGAGGCGATTTCATAGAGGGCATCTTCCATGGCCTCATCGCTCAGGTTGTACCATTGCTGCATGCAGTGAATACGCAGCATGGTTTCCAGCGGATAGGGCCTGCGACCATTACCGGCCTTGGGATACACAGGCTCGATAACGCCAAGTAATTTGTCCCAGGGAAGCAAGTTATCCATTCTGCCAAGGAAGATTTCTTTGCGGGTCTGGCGGCGTTTACTGGAAAACTCACTGTCGGCAAAAGTCAGTTGCTGGCTCATCCGGTTACTCATTCAGGGTTCAGGTTACAACACGATGATCTCATATCTCGGACTTATTCGCACCTTCCTTAATCTTGGTCAGCAGAGGATCATACCAAATAGCCGCGATACCAAAGGCGACAAGATAACCTGTATTGTAAATCAGCGTATGAAGCTTTTTACTTTCGGCATCGGAACTGTCGAACGTAAAGGAGTCCCAAGAGTACTTCTCTGGCATAGGTGTATATAACAAGTTGATATATCCAAGCAAAATAGCCGTTCTGCCCAAGGTAATGTGACTTGCCAGCTTTTTGCCTTTATCCAGATAGCCCTTTATCCCTTCAGAGAGTTGACGTCGGCTTTCCAGTGTCACCGCCTGTTGCTTGGCAGCTGCCCAATAGGGCTTCTCTTCTACAAGCAGTTGAAGTGCTTCTTCTGCCTCGGAGATTTCACCGGTTACTTTTTGTAGTTTGTTTCTAAATTCTTTACCTTTGCCTGCAACTCTTTTGACTGTCTTATTTCGTCCCTGCTTATAAATTTTTTTATTTTTCTTTTGTTTCTTTTTGGCGTCCTTAGTCTTTTTATCAGCATTGTCAATTGCTTTTTCCAGATTGCTTTCTTGTTTTTTCAAACCCCTTACTTTTCCTTCCAAAGCAGAAAGCTTTTCCTGATAAGCCTGAAAAGCTTTTTCATAGTCAGAAAGCTCTTCAGTTTTCAGTGGAATATCTTCAACAAAAGAGTTAATCAGCAGTGATTGCAACATTAAGCTGGTTGAATGGGTAGAGATCCCCTTTTCCCCCCGAAACAGAGGGAAAATGGCTTCCAGTACATGCGACCAGCCTTGGGAGGTTTTATCGGCAAAGGCTTGTCGCATTGCATCCAACGTCTTGTGGACATCTTGATGCAAATCAGTAGCCCATTTGTGCTCTATCAACGGCAACTCATTAAATGCCGCTTTAACCTCGTTCATTCTTAATACTGCGTTGTTACTTACTGATACTCCGGTTGCCGACAACAAAGCCGCCGGTTTTTGTAGGCGTCCGTTGAGCTCTTGGTGCAATAAGGGGTCAAAACCGCTCGTGGTCAAAGCAATCAACGCCTGGGGCTTGGAAGCACTCGAAAACGCACTGGCAAGAATGTCTCTTTTAGCATCATCAAGAAACATCACCAGCAACTGTAGACTGTCGCTCATCCAGGTTGTTAAGCCCTCTTGATGGCTGGGATGATGACAATCTGCTCCTAATACTCTGGCATTGGCCTGAATATGAAAGTGGCAATCAAACAGCTCATCCACCCTAGGCCCAATCTCTTCCATTAATGCGCTATCATGCTGCAAGTGTTTTGTCAGAAAACTTTCCGCTTTCTGCATATTGGCATATTTACGCCTATCTCTTTCAGCCTCCCAACGAGGCAAATCCAGATTCCACGCCGAGCCATATTCGGCAGCAAGTTCTTGTTCAAGCTTCAAGAACTCATCAGGTGATACAATGCCTTTTGCTCCTTGAGCGGCATAAATCCTAAGCTGATCTTCATATCTGTTTACGGCTTCCCGATAATCAGTCAGTTTATCCAGATAACGGTTGATTGCCAGTTCATTCCCTCTGACTTTTGGCGGCAACTTATCATTGTGTAGCCATCCATCCTCACCGAGCATATCAAGACCGCCACAAATCTGAACTACCGCTTTGGCATTCATCCGGCGATACATTTCATCCTCATTAAACTCATGCATCTGTCCGGATAGATAAAAGGTTTGAGAGGCGATATCACAGATATCCGACCAAATATCATCCAGTGCGACCATCAGGGCCGAGTCTTTATCGCTTATAGGGCCTAGGTAGGTAGTCAGGGGCTGAACCGGCTTACCGCTGAGCGTTTCATCTCCCTCCCCTCTGTCTTGCAGGGAAGGAACCGCCAGAGGGAACTTGGCCTCGCCGGCAATATCGGCAACCTGGCTCAACACCTTGATTGGGGCAGTATGGGGCTCTGCCATAGTGCGGCAAAATCCAGGCAATGACAGCTTGCGTCCCCAACGACGCTGGGCTTCGCCATTACTGCGATAATGCTCCAACATGGGCCAGGAGCACCTTAGCTGGCTGAACATCAAATACAGCTCAGAGCCGCGGTTATATTCCAGATAGACTTTAGGCTCCAGCGCTGTACCGCGCTCGCTGAGCGGTTTGTCGGCCTCGTTGTCACCAAACTGGTAACGGATCAACTGAGGTCCCCTGACTTCATATTCGTGCAGGGTCTTTTCAGTTTGGTTCCAGACATAAAGCCAGCCGTCGGTAAGCTGACGCAGGGTGTAGCTATTACATTTGAGCTGTCTGCTGAAGTAGCCACCGGGGAAGTTACCTTCTGAAGGCAAGTTGTGTTTGGGGCAAGGCTCCGGCACCAACTGGAATTCATCCAAGGCATAACGCACAGGCACGATTTTGACGGTTTGCGCCTTGAGTGGGCAAGTTGCCAGTAAAGAACCGGCTTTAGTATCCGACTCTTGAGTGGCCTTATCGTTGGCATCCTGTTGTTGTCTATCGGCCGACATGGGTAACTCCTTGTAACGCATTGGCTCTTTGTTGATTTAACTGCTTGGCCAAATCTGCGGCTTGTGCCAAAGCCGCAGATCTGTCACTTCCCCGGGTTTGCATCAGGTTAATAATGCCGACGTACTCTGATTGAGAGACGGGTTCATCGCTAGCCTGGTGCTGATCAAGCAAAGCCCCGGAAGCACTGCTTGCCTGATTGCCGATAAGATTCTTTTCAAAGTCGGCACCGAGATAACCCAAAATATTGCCGTAAAGAAAAATGTCCCGCTCCGATTCCCACCCTTGCGCGGCGGCGCGCTCGGCAATAGCCAAGGTTTCCGCCAGGGAAACCGAACCGAACTCATCGGCAAAGAAGTGCCTCAAATGCTGCTGCAGCCTAAGACCAAATTGCTGCCAGCAGACCTGCTGCATCACCTTGAGGTGGTCATCGGTCAATTGAAAGCGCTGAGTTGCCTCACTGGGCTGAGCCGACTGAGGCACTCGGCAGTGCCAGTGTTCGGCAATAGTGTCATACACCCAAACCCGGCCGAATATGCCCGCCGGGAACAGTGCTTCCAACGGCAGTTGCGCCGCCATAAAGCCCGCCAGCACTCTGGGGTCCTGATAGCGAAATAATACCTGGTGGCCCAGCGGGTGTTGCTGCAAAGGTAATTGCTGAAAATAGTGCAACAATTCAGCACTGGAGGAGGTTGACTCAAACAGCCAGACACTGTCCCGGTAGCAAAGCTGTTGCTCCAACCAATCCAACAACTGACTGTCGGCAGGACATTGAAGCAGCAAGGGTTGAATATCGCCGAGAGACTCGAACTGAGTCCCTTGATACAGGGGTAGCATAAAGACGCGGTTATCCAGCTGATACAGGGTCTGCGCCAGGTTCCGGTGCAAACAGGCATCCCAAAGCAGATACAGCTGCCCCTTGAGTCCAGCGAGATCAGGCAGGGGCATTTTCTTCCTCCGGCTGCTCGCAAATTTCGCACACACCTTTAGCCGTACTGGCAGCCAGCAGCAGAGTGCCACTCTGCTGGGATGGATTGGGCAAAATCACTTTTTCGCCTTGGGGCAACTCGGCAGCGGCCACTTCACCCGGAAGCTCCGGTGCCTTGCCGGCAAAGCCGCTGCCTGAGCCTGGGCTGCCGCCCGAGTTGAGATTAACTGCCGCGCCGCCCAGGTGCACCCCGGCCGGATCGACCTTAACGAAGCTGCCACCGGCACTGATGCTGATCTCGGCGCCGGCATCGAGCACAATTTTCCCCAATGACTTGAGATGAACTTCACTGCCCACTTCGAGCGCTTCTTTGGCGGCGACTTTCTGCTGATAGCTGCCATCCACTATCAGGCTCTTGTCGCCGGTTACCTGCTGGCGGGACTCGCCCAACACCGTCAGGTGGTCGTTGCCGCCGATGCGGCTGCGCCTTTCATTGTCCACATCCAGGTGGTTGTCGTGCTTGATATGCTCGTGCCTGTCGTTCTCGGTCAGTAGGTTCAGGTCTTTCTGCGCATGCAGGTAAATCTCCTCTTCCCCCGCTTCATCCTCAAACCTCAGCTCGTTGCTGCCCTCGCCTTTGTGGCTCTGGGTCTTCAGCACAGTGCGGGTCTTGTGGGCCGGCAGCGCGTAAGGCACCTGGTTCACCGCATGGTAGGCCCGGCCGGTGATGATGGGTTGGTCCGGGTCGCCGTCCAGAAACGACACTATCACTTCATGCCCTATCCGCGGCAGCGCCATAAAGCCATATTGACCACCGGCCCAGCCCTGGCTGACCCGTATCCAGCAGCTGCCGTGCTCGTCACCCTTGGCATATCTGTCCCAGGGGAATTGCACCTTCACCCGGCCGTATTCGTCACAAAATATCTCTTCATCCTTCGGCCCCACCACGGTCGCTATCTGCGGCCCCGCCATCTGTGGTTTGGCCTTCGGCTCCGCTTGCCATTGCATGGAGGAAGGCACCGCCACTATCTCGTTACTGTAGGTCGTGCCGCGGCTGTTGTTGTCCTCTTCCGCCGCATTGCCCTGCTCGCCTGTGTGGCTGACCCCCACTATTACCCATTCGCGATTAAGGCTCGCATCCGGGTGTTCGCTCAGGGCAAACTTCTGCCCGCTCAACGCCTGCAGTTGGTCACTCTTGAGCAGCAGCTGTTCGCTCTCCCGTCTCAGTCCCGCCAGGCGCACCTTGCTGAACAGTTTGCCGTCGGCATCGTCCTTGTAGCGCCCCGGGTAGTCGAAGTGTTCATAGCCGCTCTGTTGCCAGTCTGCATCCTCCGTGCTCGGTTGCAGGAAGCTGTAGGCCGGTTTACGGAAGCTGTAGTCCTTGAGGGTGGCCCCGCTCTCGGCCCGGCGGTGGCGGTATTCGGCGCTGCGGACACTCGCCTGCTCGGCGCGTCCTCCCGCCAGGGCGTTGTAGGGGTAGCTGTGGGGGCTCAGGCTCAGTTTGTCCAGTGCATCGCACAGCACCAGGGTGTGCTTGTCGCTGCTGTGCTCGAAGTAGTAGAACAGCCCCGCTTCGCGGGTCAGGCGTTCGAAGAAGTCAAAGTCGCTCTCGCCATACTGCACGCAGTATTCCCGTTTGCGGCTTTCATGGCGCGGGTCACAGCGAAAGGCGTAATCGGTAATGCCCATTTCACCGAACAGTACCGCGATGATGTCGGTCAGGCTCTTTTCCTGGAAGATGCGGCTGTTGCGCCGCAGTTGCAGGCGGCTCAGGGCCGGCTCCAGTCTCAGCCGGTAGCGGGTCTGTCTATGGCCGCTGTCGCCGCGGCCAAAGCGGCTTACTATGCCGTGCAATTCTCGCTGGCATTCGCCGTCCTGCCACCAACTCAGTACCCCGCTCTGGTCCACCAAGTCGCTCGCCTTGATATCGTCCCGGCGACTCAGCAACTCAAGCTCAACCACATAAGGACTCGACAGCGATTCTTCCAGCTTGAACGACAGCACCGACAGGCTATCCTCTGCCAAACTGCCCGCCTTGAATCCAAAACGCATGCCGCTCCCTTGATGACTCATCTTCGCTGTCCTTATTATCCCTGTCCTTTCGCGGTACTCTTGCTGTCTGAGCTCTTGCTGTCTGAGCCCCGGCTTCCCTTGTTTTAGGGGAAGGCGTTGAGCTCCGCTCGCTGAGTGCCGTTTTGCTCTTGGTTTAAATGCGATTGACTCGAATGTCTGTTGAATGTCCGTTTAGCCGAATTGCACCAAAAGCCATTGGCCTGCTCTCTGGCTCTCAATCAACCGTTTACACTGTCAGTTGACGTCCCCGCCAGAAAACACCCCAATGGCAAACAGCCACCGCAAGGCGGTGGCTGACACACACTATCAGGCTTCGATGGGCTTGCGCCAGTCATCCGCACCTGAAGTACCGGCACTCACGTGGTCCCAGTCTATCTTGCGATAGGCCATTGACACCTCAACCAATTGGGTGAAATCCGCCTTGTTCGGGTCCTGGCAGTGTGGCATGTGGCAGTTGATGTCCACTATCGTCGCACCTTCAAGCTTGGTGGTGAAGAAGTGCTCCTGCTTGCCCTCGATAGAGGTGCGGTACCACTTCAGCTCAACCTTGTTCAGCTTCTCACCGGATGACAGCGAGTTGTACATCAAAGGCACCGCCTTGTTCAGCGCCACGGTGAACTTGAACGGCTTGTGCACCCGTTGACCCGAAGGCATGCCTGACTGTGGGTCGGTCGGCACTGTCACCACATGGTTGAATTCCTGAACCAGCATCTCGTCTTCATGACCTTCCACAAAGATGTCGCCCACTGACTCGGCTGTAAACGCGCCTGCGGTGATGTTGCCCTGGGTTTGACCTTCGATGGAGATATAACATGGTGTTGGCATGGTTAATTCCTTTTACTGTTGAATGAGTGATAAAACCTCATCACCCAATGCCAGAAGCATGCCAAATCGTAAGCCACTGTTTTACAACAACATCCAAACCCACTCCCGCTCTCCGGGCAATTTCTTGCCCGAACCCGGGCAATTTTTTGCTCGCCGGGCAACTTCTTGCCCGAAAGCCGCCAAAGGCCAGAGTTCAAGAGCGGACACAAAGGCGGCCAAACGGGGGAATTCTTGTATTACATAACAACATCTTGAACAGCGGCCGCATCTTGGACATTAGCTCTATCTGAACCCGCCGCCATTGGCGCTTTATTCGAGTCTGGGGCGGTTTTGGCTGCCGGGTCATTTGTAACGCCAGAAGCCTGAGTGAGCCCCAAACTCTGGGCCAACAAAGTGCGCTTGATCAGCAGGGATTTCAGCTGCCTGTCCAGCAGTGTCAGCTCCTGAGCTGCCCGCTCATTTTGCTGTTGCTTAAGCAGCTCATCGATGAAGTAGGCTCTGGCCAACACGGGGGACAGGCTACTGGCATACTCGGCCATATCCCGTGACTGACGCTGCAGCGCACTGAGTTTGGTGGCATCAAGCCCCTGCCATTGCTGTAACTCTTTGCTTAAGTTGGCCGCTCGGGTGCGACTGGCGGCAAAACGCTGGAAATACTTGTCCAGCTCCAACAGATAATCTACCTGCTCGGGATAAACATAAGGTTCATCGTTGGCCAAAGGTGCAGCGGCAAATAGCTGATCTATCTTCTGCCACAGCGGCAGTGCCGTTTCAGTCAGCAACTGAGCCACCTGCTCGGGTGGCTTGGGCGCAAATCGCTCCGGCCAGAATTTCTGCCCTATGGTCAGTCCCAAAGGTTCGGCAAAGTGTCCCGCCGTCAATGCCAGCAACAAGAGGATTAATCCCAACGGCCAACTCAGCCCCTTGGAATTAGCCTGCTGCTGAGCACTTGTGGCAACAGCGGGTCGCTTGGTCGGTTGTTTAACGCCATCAATCTTGTCGAAGATTTGAAAGCCGAGCGCATCCAGGTTTGGCATCTGCTTGGGTTGACGCGCCTGCATCAGCTCAAACAGCTGCTGACAGGCATATTCACAACGATACCACTCACGGATATTGCCTTCAGTAGCTTGCATATCCTTGAGCTCCGGCAATAACTTGCCTATGGCCCAGTTCAGTATTTCGGCGCACTTTTCCGGGCTGATAGTGCCCATCTCTTTCGAGTGCGCCAACACGGTTAACAGTAACTCCAGCCCGGATGCCAAACCGGCAATGCCGCGGGTCTTGGCTGCAGCTACCGAAAAGTAGCTGGCCGCCAGTAGATCCACCCCATCTGTCATCGCCAGAGTGGCAGCAAGATCATAGACCTTTTCCCAATCCGTCCCACCACTGAAGGGAGATTGGCGCCGGTTGATCTCACTACGCATCTGCTGATAGCGGTTATCTTCCCGAAGCTGAGCCGGTGCTGCGGTCATTCTGAACCATCCGGCATTCACTGTTGTTTGCTGTATCAACTTGGTACACCTCAAATTCCATTAAGTTGAGTCCCACAGGGGAATTGGGCTTCCACGCTGTGGAAGCCCGGCGGCTCAGTAGAGTGTTTTAGGCAACTGATAGTTGCTGAGCAGATTTGAGGTAAAGGGATTACTGTTGTCTGCCGTGTGGATCCGATAGGAGATATCGCCCTTATCCACATTGAACTGATAATCCACACTGGTCGAGCTGGAGCCGGTGATCCTGGCGCTGTCGAGCAGCCTGAAGAATGCCCATGGGCCTTCGTAGCTCAAGGAACGCGGTGACATATTCACTTCGCTTGGCACCAAAGTCAGCTTACTCTCGGCCGTTTCCCGCAAGGTGTTGGGCCATACCAATTCGATGGCGCGACGTGGGCCATGGGTGTATTCCACGTACTGGCCATCGACGTTGATCACACTACGACGCTTGTTGGGGCTCATCTGCAGGGGCTCCAGGGTGAACTGTACGTCCAGGTTGCCCTTGAGGTTGAAGAAGGCGGTCTGGATCTGTTTCGCCTGCTCTATCGCCTGCAAGACCTCTTTACGGATCAGGCCGGTTTCACTGCCTGCCAGTTGGTTGAGCTGATCCATATTTTCTTCCAGGAACATCCGCATCTGCTGATCATAGAAGGTATTCAGCGTGCCTTGCGGGCCGAAGAAACGTTCAAAATCGGCAATCGACACCTGTTTAGTTGCCTTGGGATTGAAGGGATAACGGGATGCCAGATTCTGCTGGAACTCCATATACACTTCGTTGTACCAACGCACCTCAAGATGCTTGATAGCACTCTGCAGCACGACCTTCCAGCTCTCCTTGGCCAACTTGGACACCATGGAGTCCAGCGGCTTGGGCAGGCCATCGGAAATACGTTCCAGCGCGTAAACAGGGTCGGCATCGTTGAGCTTGAGCCTTTCCTGAGCCGCCTTCAGTGCCGCCTTGCCCACATCCGGGGAGTTTTGGATCCCGCGCAGATAGGCGTGCAAGCGCACCACTGCTTCCATCACTTCATCCAGATAAGCCGGCTTACCGTCCTGGGACTTGAGCATCTGGTTCAGTTCGACAAAGTCACCGTCTATGGTCGAGGCGATACGATACTGAGGCGATTTGAGCAGCGCCTGACGGGCCTGATCATCATCCGGCATATCCGGGAACAGCTGGGTATTGCTGCCCAGCGTTTCCAGCAGGCGCGATAGCGGCTTGTTGCTCATGGCCACGTTATCCAGTACCAACACCGCCTGGTTGATGTCTTCGAAATTCTTCAGTTCAAAACCATTCAGCGCCCGGCGCCAGCTGGCGTTATAGTCGGCCAGATATTGGGCCACTATCTTGTTGCGCAGCGCCGTCTTGTCGGCATCGCTGAAGTCTGTGCTGTGAGCCTGGCCGAGTACCCAGCTGTCAATCAACGCCAGCTCGGCGACTGAATCAGATCTCGGGATAAAGAAGCGCTCAAAACCTTGTTTGGTGAGTATTTTCGGGATCTTGAAGATCTCAGGATCCTGCGCCGCTATCTGGGAGTCAAACACCAATTCATTGGCCGGGCCAACGGTCAAACGCAGATCCAGCGGTGCCCCCAACTGAGATACGGAAGAGGACTTGAGGTATCTGTATACCCGCTGTTCTATCGGCAGCAGGCTCAGCTCATTCTGGGCCTGGGCCACCATGGTATCGAATGGCTTGAGCACAGTCTCAGCGTCCGGATTGGACTCCAGCCGTGCATGCTGCAAGTCTGTGTGCAACAAGGCGTAATCCAGATGCTCCATCAGTTGGGTCTGCAGCTCACGATTGCCTTCATAGGCCTTCTGCCAAACATCGGCAAAGTATTCGCGAACAAAGCTGTCGCGGCGGCCACTCTTGTCGGCCAGCATTCTGAATACCCGCAATACCGCCAGCTTTTCATCACTGCCTTCTGGCGCATCGGCCAGATCCCGCGCCACTTGCCGGAGCAGTATCGGCAGATAACGATAAGACAGCAGGTTCAGATAGGTCTCTTCCACCTTGGGTCCTATGGTGTGACCCTGGTAGAGGCCGAGATCTGAGATTAACCTCGGCTTGTCACGGAAGAAACCAAACTCCAGGGTAGCCGCCCGAATGGTGTTCAGTGGCGGGATCACATTGCGGGCCAGCGGATCGAAATTTGTGTTATCGATAAGCTCGTTGTATTCATTCACCTTACTCAGCACGGCATCGGCCTGAGCGCTGTTGAGCAGGTAGTATCTGTGCCAGCTGCCTATCAAGAGCACTGAGGCGATAGAGCAGGCCACAAAGGACAGTGCCATGATGCGGCGTTTTTGCTTGGCCACCTTGAAGTTGTCCGAAGCCAGACCCGCTTCCGGATATATGATGCGGGTAAAAAGCGAACGGGTGAAATAGGGAGTAGAGTTTTCACTGCGCTGGGCACTGTTGACCGACTCACTCAGGCCATAACGGCGGGAAGCGCCATCCACATAGGCATCTGTCGGCACACCTTGCTGATAAACAGAGGTCATATAAACCCCGCGCACCAGTGCCGAGGTCGAGAACTGATCGCTTGCCAACGCATCGACGAAAAACTCACGCAGCACCTTGTGGGCACCGGCAATCTGACGTGAGAAGCTGTAGATGGCCGAGCGCTCTTCCTTGTCGCGGCACTGCAGCAGCGCCCTTGGCAGGCCGGCATTGATGCGCTGAATAAAGTCTTGCCAATCCTGATCAAACTCATTGAGCCAGCTGTCGAGATCGTTGACCGAATTCAGGGAGAAGGTGAAACCGAGGATCTCATCCCGCTGCGCCTGGGTGAAATGGCGGAAGAAGGGCTCGAATCCCAGCAGCAGATCCAGTTTGGTCAGAGTGATATACACGGGCAGACGAGTTGACAGGGTTTCCATCAGCTCGCGCAATCTGGCACGCAACAAGTGGGCGTAGGCCTTGCGTTCGGCCACAGGATCGCTGACCAGGCTGGCCATATCCAGCGCCAACACCACGCCGTTCAGGGGGCGGCGACTGCGGGTGCGCTCCAGCCACTCGACAAAGTGCAACCACAGGCGGCGCTCTGTCTCGCCATCCGGGCTGGTTACCGAAGGCTTCTGGGTCAACAGCTCACCGTCCGGGTCAATCAGTACGGCATCGTCACCTATCCACCAGTCAAAAGAGAAGGGGTTTTCAGACTTCTTGCCCGAGGCGCGCATAACGGAAGAGAAAACAAACTTCTGCCCGGAGCGGTTAATCAGGCTGGTCTTACCGGCGTTTTCCACCCCAAGCACCAGGAACCAAGGCAAGGCGTACAGGTAGTTACGGGTGTTGAGGCTTTCTTTCATGCCCACCATCACCTCGTTGAGTTCCTGCTCCTGGCGTTCCACCAGGATCTTCACCGGGTCTTCCTTGAGCTGCTGCTCCCTGACCTTCAAGGCGCCGATACGCAGCAGACGACGCCACTGCACCCAGCCCCAAATAGTAAAGCAGGACAGGGAGAAGATGGTGCTGGCTATAATTCGGGCCGTTGTCGATGCCAACGGTTTCTCACCGTCCAGCTCCAGCCAGGGGCCCGCCCACCAAATCGCCACATTGACCAGAACGAAGATAGCCACCAGCAAAATGGGCAGCGCCGACTTCAGTTCCGGCAGCAGTTTCCTCAAAAAGGATTTGATCATCGACCACATATACATTTCCCTGTACCTAACTCAGATTGACTTTTTGTTGTAAACGAGACATCAGACCCGGCTCCCAATCCGCCAGACTGGTGTCCGTGGCCTGGCCAAGCAGCACTTGGTACTCCACCTCTGCCATGGCCCCTAACTGGTGTTTGTCTTTCAAGTCGGCCCCCAGCAGCCGCAGATAGAACTTGTCCCTCGGCTCAGTGGCCTTGTGCAGTTTTTCGTTGAGCGCCGCAAATGCCAGCGACAACCCGCCACTGGCGGCCAGTTCCCAAATTTCCTGCTCGTAACTGCCGCCTTCGGCCGAACCTGAACCCTGCTGCTCGCTGCCGTTGAGCCAACTGCGGGTTTCTTTGGAAACAAAAGGCACGCCGCCTTTGAACGACATATCCAAAAGCGCAGGCAGACGTTCAACAAAGGCTGCCGTCTCTTCCAGAATCGCCTGAGCCCAGGCCGGCTGCCCCAAGGTCTGTGCCAATTGGGCACTGAGACAGTGACCGTCAATCCAGAAAGGACTCAGGCTAAGGCTCTGCTCTATGCGTCTGAGCAGCGCCAGATCCGGACTCTTGGCCAACTGGCTTCGATACTCGGCCACTCTGTCGGCAGAGATAGGCATCAGGCTGGTTTCGCCCTTGGCATTGGCATTTTCCGGCGCCGAGGTCACACTGAACCAGATGGCAAAGCGTCTGAGCCTGAGGCCAAGCGCCATGCCAGCCGGATTCTCGGCGATAAAGTCCGCCACCTTGAGCAGAGCTTGCTTGGTCGCCTTGTCACTGCTGTTGTCTATCTCCAGCCTAGGCATATCCCTGCTTTCACTGCTACTGCGGCTTTCACCGGCGCTGGATTCCTGCGCGGGTTTGGGCTTGTTGGCAGGCTCACTGCTGAAACGGCGCTTGAGCTTGGCCTCCAGGGCCTGCAGTTCATCCACAGGCAACTCTTTGGCGGCCGCGGTATCACATAGAGCCTTGAGAGACTGCAGCAATACCGACTTGGTGTCGGGATCGCAAAAATCGGTATCCAGCCCTTCGGCTGCTTTCAGGGTTCGCTGCACTATTTGGGCGAAAAACTTGCGCCTGGGCAACACGCCTCTGGGGCCCGGCGCCGGATGGCAAGTCTCCCAGAAGGAGGCCATAAAACGCTCCAGCAGTGCCAGCGAACAGGAGAAACGCTCCAAACTGCACTGATGCTGCAGGCATTGCAGCAAATAGGTGAGCAGTTTCAAATCCTTGCTCTTGGTTTCCAGCAACTTTAAGGCCGCACTCTCCACCTCGTGCCATTGCACTTCGGAATGTGAAAGCGACCCCACCTTCATCATCTGGCCTTCCACATAGTCAAACAGCACATCATCGCTGAGGCGCTCTCCTATGGGATTGGCCTCACTGATGGGGCGGCTGACTTTATCCAGGTATTGATTCAGATCCATCTATCACCACCTGCAAGATTGACGCAGTGGCTTGAGCGCACTGCCAAGTTCTCGGGTATCAAACTGTAAGCCGTCTATCGCCTTGTTGGCCGAACGCAGGCGCACATCGTCGCCGCGGATCAGGGCTTTCATCACCTGAATGGCCGGCAGGCCGCGGCCGGTGCGGAAGATATAGCCGGTATCATCACTGAGCCAGCGCTGCGACTGCTGCTCGACGCCGTTGATCTGCAGCCCTACCTGGGCCCAGCCATCTTCCAGCGCCGTGGGCAACATCAGTTCGACCCGGCTAATATCGTCGATGCAGCTGAGCATAAGTACCGGACGCGGTGGCAAGGCGCCTATAGCAGGCGCGGTCAACCAGAGATCTTCTACGGCATCCGCTTGATGCCCGGCAATAAAGGCCATGCCCTGTTGACGATTTTTCTCGGACGCCATGGCGACCTGAAACGCCTCGGGATAAGGGCTGCTGTCAGTGGTTTGCTGCGGCACCACGGTTGCCACCGGAGTGTTGAACAGCTCATCGAAACAAGCCAGTCGCTCCAGTCTGGAAGGGATTTGGGTACAAGCCTCTGCCTTGGCCACTGTGTCGTCCGAGGCCTGAGCCGAAGCGGCCAGCCCCCACAGGCATAAAAATATAACGCCTTGAATCCTTGACATTATTCGTTAATCTCCAACTTCTGGCATTTGTGGGAAAAGGTGCGTTTCGGCATTCCCAGACTGACAGCCGCCTTGGCTCTGTCACCGTTGCAGGCCTTCAATCTGGCGCTGATCACCGCCCGCTCAAACTGAGCTACCGCCAGCCTGAGATCGGAAATGGCCTCAAACTCCTGCCCCTCTTCGCTGGGTAATTGCGGCTTGGGCATTTCCGAATCCGTCGCCGGCAAAGACGCAGTATCTATCTCGACACCGTCGGCAGTGAGGGCGCAGGCATAATCCAGCATATTGCGCAGCTCGCGGACATTGCCCGGGTAGCCGTGGTTCTTCAGCCGATTGAGGGCGCTAAAGCGGATGCCGGGGATCTGTCGCTGCTGACTCTGATTGAACAGTGCAATAAAGTGCGCCGCCAAATCGGGGATATCCTCGAGCCGCTCCCTGAGCGCCGGTAGCTGCAGTGGAAACTGGCACAAGCGGTAGAAGAGATCGCGACGGAACTCACCACTGTGGATCTGCTCCTTGAGGTTCACATGGGTAGCGGCCACCAAGCGAAAATCGGCGTAGATCTCCTTGTTGCCTCCCAGTGCCCGGTAGTGCCCAGTTTCCAGTACCCGCAGTAACTTGGACTGCAGATTCAAAGGCATATCACCGATTTCATCTAAAAACAGCGTGCCCTGGTGCGCCTGGGCTATCAGCCCCTGCTTATCCTTGTCGGCACCGGAAAAAGCCCCCTTGGCATAACCGAACAGCTCGGACTCCAGCAGGTTTTCCGGTATTGCGGCGCAGTTGATCGCCACGAAAGGTTTGCCGCTGCGCTCAGAAAAGTCGTGTATCGCCCGGGCCACCAGTTCTTTGCCCGTCCCCGTTTCGCCCTGCACCAACACAGACAACTGTGAGGCCGCGCCGCGCACTATCTCCTGCCTGAGCTGACTCATGGCCTGACTGTCGCCCACCAGGTTCTTGCCAAGTTGTTGCATGGCATCATGTTGTTGCTGCTGGCGACGCAGTTCATCGAGCGAGCTCGACAGCTGAGACTGATCTGAATTCTGCCGCAACAACTTATCCAGCAACTGCCAGTGGCGCATAAAGACGGCGGCATATTGCTGCCAGTCCTGACGGACAAGCAGACCACTGCCCTGTTGCTCGGCCAGACGCAGACAGAGGATAGCCCGCACATGACCCTCATGGCTCAGCGGGAAAAGCAGCAGTGCCTGCTCCTTGCCGACCCGATCGCACAGGCTGACAAAACCGCTGTGCTCCTGCCAGTAGGCGAGCCGGGCCTTGTTCAGCAGCATGGCTTCGCCTGTCTGCAACACATGGGCAAACGGATGACGAAAGTCGGTAACCGCCAAACAAAGCGCCTGCAATGAGATCCCTTCACACAGGCCAAGGCAGGACAGTGGCTTGAGTTCCCGACCATCGAAGCCCGGCGCCAGAAACAGATGGTTATCCAGCCCCAGCTCCAATGCCAAAGTATCGAGAAACTGCTGCAACAGCCCATCAAACTGCTGGCATTCCAGCAATTTTGCCGCCTGTTCCAACCACTGCTCAGTCACCACTATCGCGCCTCTCCGAAGAACTCACCGTCACGGCAGCCCAGATGGATCTCACTGACCTCCTCTTTGGCCGCCAGCTTGTTGAGCAGCGACAGCGATAAGGGCGGCAGTACCTGGCCGTCTATGATGGCTTCCAGCATACGGGCGCCGTTTTCACTGCGGGTCGCGCGGCGCATGATTTCATCCACCAGAGTCTCGTCACAATGCACCTTGGCCTTGTAACGCTCCAGCAAACGCTGCTCCAGCGACGCCAGCTTGTAGTGAATGATCTCCTTGAGCACCTCTTCACCCAGCGGCAGATAGGGCACTATCTCCATTCGCGCCAGCAGCGCAGGCTTGAAGAAGGCCGCCAGCTCAGGGTAAAGCTTGTCGTCCAGCAGCTCTGGCTGGGCGCTGTAGTCCACTATCGTCTGATAGCCCAGGTTGGAGGTCAGGAAAAACAGCACATTCTGGCAGTCAATCAACCGGCCTTCGCCATCGGCCAATTCGCCCTTATCGAACGCCTGATAAAAGAGGTTCAGCACATCCGGATGCGCCTTTTCCACCTCATCGAGCAGCACTATGGAGTAAGGCATCTTGCGGATGGACTCGGTCAGAATACCGCCCTCACCGAAACCGACATACCCGGGAGGCGAGCCTATCAGCCTGGAGACAGTGTGCTTCTCCTGATATTCGGACATATTGATAGTGGTCAGGAATTGCTTGCCGCCGTAGAGCTGCTCGGCAATCTGTACCACGGTTTCTGTCTTGCCGACGCCACTTGGGCCCACCAGCAGGAAGGCGCCCTTGGGACGTCCGGCGCGGCGCAGGTCTGCCCTGGCGGTGAGCATATTCTTGTGCAGGCGGGCAATGGCCACATCCTGCCCTTTGAGGCTATGCCCCAAGAGCTCAGGCAGATGGGTTATCTTGTGCAGCTCATCGCCACTCATTTGCGATACCGGCACGCCGGTCCAGTCGGAGATGACTGCCGCTATCTGGGCCTCATCCACCTGAGGGTATATGAGGCGTTGATCGCCACTGATGGCTTCGAGTGATTCTTCGGCCTGTTGCAGCTCCAGCCGCAGCCCTTCGAGCTCTGCTTCATCGTCACAATCAAGAATGGCGCGTCTCAGGGCCACTACTTGAGTGACTCCCGCCTGTTGCTGCTGCCACAGGGATTCCAGCTCGGCATACTCACTGTCGGCTTCTTCCTGGGCTTGGTGCAGATGATTCAGGCGCTCTTCATCAACCGGATGACCGAGTTTTTTCTGGCGCTCCAGCAGTTCGGTTTCCATATGGCGCTGATGGCGCAAGTTATCCAATGCCGCCAAACGCTTGGGGGTACTGCTGAGATTAATGGCGATTCGGGCACAGGCGGTATCCAGCACATCGATGGCCTTGTCGGGCAACTGACGGCCGGAGATATAGCGCGCCGACAGATAAGCCGCCGAGCGCAGGGCGCAGTCCTGGATCAATACATTGTGGGAAGACTCATAGACCCCGTGCAGGCCACGGAGAATATTCACCGCCTGTTCGACACTGGGCTCATCGAGTTTCACCAGTTGGAAACGGCGACTCAGCGCCGGGTCTTTCTCGAAATACTTCTTGTACTCTTTCCAGGTGGTGGCGCCTATGGTGCGCAGCTCACCGCGGGCCAGAGCCGGTTTAAGCAGGTTGGCCGCATCACCGCCGCCTTCCTGATTACCGGCGCCTATCATGGTATGGGCTTCATCGATAAAGAGTATGATGGGGTCGGCCGACTGTTTGACCTCTTCAATAATCGACTTCAGGCGCTTTTCAAACTCGCCCTTAACCGCGGCGCCGGCCTGCAACAGACCAAGATCCAGCGACAACAGCTGCACCCCCTTGAGCGCATCCGGCACCCGGCCGTCACAAATACGCAGCGCCAAACCTTCCACCACGGCACTCTTGCCCACACCGGCATCACCAACCACTATCGGGTTGTTCTTGCGGCGGCGACTTAAGATGTCGATCATCAGGTTGATCTCATCATCCCGGCACAATACAGGATCCAGCTCGCCTTTGCGGGCCAACTCGGTAAAGTTGCTGGTGTATTTGGCCAGCGACGATTGGGCCTCATTCAGTACCGGTGCGCCGCGTTCGGCCTTGACCGTTTGCGATTCGGATGAAGCCTGGGTCAGGGTATTGAATTCCCGTCTCAGGGTTTCGCGATTAATGCTGCCAAGCAGAGTGGCGAGATCCCTTGGCAGGTAACGCTCGGCCTGCATCAGTGCGGCGGCGAAGATGGCGCCGGATCTCAGTTCCGTCTGGCCAAGTTCGGTGCTTGAAAGCAGCCAGGCATCCTGCAGCAGCTCGACCAGCAGCGGTGAAAATGCCGGATAGGTTTCCAGGCTCTCTTCCCTTGGCAGGGTTTCACCGGCAATTTGCCTTACCTGCTCGGCATCGACTTCGGCGGCCTTGAGCAGCAGACGCACATCACCCAGCGGATTGTCCAGCAGACAAGTCAGCAGGTGCATAAAGGTCACTTCCGGGTTCTGACGGGCAATACAGAGTGATGCCGCCTCTTCCATGGCGAGTTTGGTCACGGCATTGAGCTTGCCGATCAAGGTAGTGAGTTCAATTCGGATCATCACAGCTTCCTCAATTCAGGATCTGATACAGTTGCTTGAGCACGCCCGAGGACTTGTTCGCCAGGGACAGGGAATAAAACAGAAAGACTATGGTCAGCATCAGGCCGAAACCGGCAAAGACTGTCCAAATAGGCATCTGGCGCCCAAGGCGATAACGGGTGTTGACCACATGCTCTGTGGCCCCGGTCAGCAGTTCCGGTTCTTCTTCCCGGAGGTGGCGCAGGGTTTCATAGAGGCGATTGACTATCTTGTCGAACTCCTCACGGCCGTTGGCCACCACCTTGTAGCGCCCTTCGAAACCCAGGCAGAAACACAGGTAGATAAACTCCAGCAGTTCACGATATTTGCTCGGTTCGGTTTCCAGACGCTGCAGGATGCCAAACACCTTCTCCCCGCCCCAGGTTTCATTGTGAAAACGGGTCAGCAGCGAATGTTCGGCCCAGGCACTGTCGGCGCCCCAGGGGGTATTCATCACGGCTTCATCGATAAAGGAACAAAGCACATAGCGATAGGCCAGCACTTCGGCGCGATCATAGCCCGCCTCGGTGAGCTCGGCCTCGATGGCCATGATGTCATCCACAGTGTTGTGATAGAGCTTTTCCACATCATCCAAGATGGCCAGCTTGCGTACCCGCAACACCATGCCGATAAGAGGAGATGCCGCATCGATAAGTGCATTGAGGCTGTCACCACGCAGTTGAAACCAATACTCTTTATCGGCATTCATGTTCTGCGCTTCGTCATAGAGCAGCTCTTCGACCTGCTCAGGCGATATAGGCTGTTTTTCTGCTTTGATATCCATTTCTTAGCTCCTGATAGCCCAGAATTGCAGTTCGAGTTCCGGGAAGTCCCCCGCCACGTGGAAGGCAAAACCGCTGGAATTCACCAGCATCTCCCAAGCCCGGCTGGAACGCTCCAGCTGGAAGTAGGTGTAACCCGCGTGGTAAGGCAACTGCCTTGGGGCCACCGGCAGCGGAGACAGAGGCACACCCGGCAGCTGCAGCGAAATGAGCTCGCGGATCTTCTCCACCGAGGCGATCTTGGTCTGCTGGATAAACAGTTTCTTGAGTTCGTCCAGCGGCATTCTGGCGCGCACTGCCAGAATGAAGTCGGCCTGTTTCAACAGATCCGGATCCTGCACCGGCGCCACCATGAGGCCATACTTGCGTTTGTGCAGCTGCAGCGATACCGCCTTGGGCTCGAGCACTATGCTGAGAGACTGACGCAGAGTCGACATTACCTGAGTGAAGGCCGATACCGGCATATCGTGGTCATAGGCGGCAAACGCCGGTGCCATGCGGCTGTCATCGGTAAAGGTGAACAGCTCACCACAAACACTGACCAGAGCCTGATACAGGGTTTCCGGATGCAGGGTCCGCGACAGGGACTGGTGCTGCAACACAGGCTGCATGCGGTTGAGAGATTGCAGCAACATGAAATCGGCCACATCTGCCACCCCGCCCTGGCTCGGCGAGCCCAGGCGCTGGGCGATATTGCGGGCCCGCTCGCGCATCAGACCGGCCATCTCTCCGAGGAAACGGTGCAAAATCGGCACGGCGCTGACATTGTAATGGCAGGGAATAAAGTTGGGATCCAGCACCACACTGCCATCTGGACGCTTTTCCAGAATGCGGGCGATGGCCAGCGAGCTGTAGGCGCTGCGATCTTCCTTCTCCAGCATCAATCTGAGCCTGACCGGGCTGACATCAATGGCGGTAAAGTCGCCCTGATGGGTGTGAATGTCCCGCACCTCGTGACGCCGATTGAGATAACGTCCGGCGCCCTGCTCGTCCTGGGCCACTTCGGTAATTGAATCACTGCGCAGCGACAGCGCCAGGTAAACAATCTGGTTGGCCAGTGAGCTGTCGGCCACTTCCAGTGCGTCCGGCAATACATCTTCCTGAGGGATGTTGAACACAGTGCCATCCGGCATTACGCCACGGGCACGCTGAATCGCAATGCGACCAAAGCTGAGATACTCGGGGTTGAGTTCAAGCTCGGTGATCCCATAGAGATAACCGCTGACCGCATTGAGCCTGGCGTCAGTGAGGTATTCCTGATAACGCTGCTGCTGTTGGAAGTGCTGAGGCTTGATAAACAGCCCTTCACTCCATATCACTCTGTTTCTTGAAGACATTGTTATTCCACTTTATCCAGTACTATGTCCTGCTCACTGAAAAACATCAGCAGGTGATATTCACGGCCCATGGGTTTGATCTTGACGACCTTCTTCCATTGGGCGACCTCGGGATCACTGAAATGCGCCATGATGCCTATGTATCTGGTGTCCTCATCGACAGCGAAATGGTCGATAAACTTGAACTGTCCCGGCAGCAGGGTGTAGTCACTGTGGTCGATATAATTGGAGCCGAGCGCCTCTTTGTAATCCGCCTTAAGCGAGTCAAAGTCGGCGGCCAGAAACTTGGAGTCATCTTCCAGCTCGTACACCACCAGCTCCAGCGGCGTGGCATCGCCGGCCGCATTGGGGTTGACCTTATCGAGCGCATACATGCTGTAGGTCAGTTGTGTCGGCAGGTCTTTGGCCTCTCCCACTGGAATGGAAGGGTCCCACAGTACCTGCGCCGTTTTCTTGGTGGCATTCCATGCCGAGCTGCAAGCGGCCAGCTGAAGCAAACAAAGCCCGATTAAACCCAGCCTTATCAGTCCCATCAGAATTCCCTTTGCAGTTCCCTGAGTTTCTTGTCATAGGCCTGTTCAAACACTTCCCAGAAGAGTTTACGGAAGCCCTGTTGACGGGATGACGTCAGCTCCTGGTAGTAGTTCTCATACATTTCCCAGGCCCAGTTATCACCTGGGTTGAGCGCCGACTCGCTCACCTTGCGGTATTGGCTGAAGCGCCTCAGCAAGGTGTCGGGTGAGAAAGACTTGAGGATGTAGTTGAGCGCCTCTGTGATGGCGTGCTGTACCGCTTCATTGTGGTGCCCAATGGAATTCAGACTCTCGCTGATGGCGGCCGCCGGAGACAGATGCACCGGGCTCTTGTTGTCATCAAACAGAGTGCGGACGGTTTCCTGATAATCCAGCCCCAGACGCAGCGGGTTATCTTCGATGGGCTGCAGGTTCTTGTTGATCAGATCATAACGGCTGCTTTGCGCATCCTGATGCAGTGACAGCAGGCCTTTAATGGCGGCCTGCAAAGCAGCGCCCATTTCAATGGCCAGTGCCTGCTGGGTGCCTGTGTCGTTCATATCACCCAACTGTACCCCTAAGCCGCGCAGCATAGGGCCGGTGGCGATATGGGTGCCTTCATCGGCGGGCCAATCATTGCCCAGGCCGTTTTTGACTTCAGATTCCAGTAAGTCCAGTGCATTCTCGTCCATAATATTGTCCATTTTCGCTCGTTTGTTCAGATGAATAGCCGAACCGGTATCGAAGTCCGTGTCGGCCTGGGCAGTAAAATTCTTGCCTTGCCAGTAGAGTTCCTTGGCCAGCAGGGATTCGGCGTTTTCCTGCTCTTTGGTCACAGATTCCTGGTCAAATTCAACGCTTTTGACCGCGGCCTGTTGTTGCCTGTCCAGTGCCAGTAAAGGGTCATCCAGGCTGGCATCGGTTTCTTCCTCTTCTTCGGCGGTTTCCGCCTGAATAAGTGAACCGTTCTCAGACTTGAACCATTCAGAAAGCTGGCCGGTTACCGGGTCGTCTGCCTGCTCGCTGTCGAGCAGCGTCACCCGTACTTTGTAGGGGCCAATGGCGATATGATCGTTCTCATTCAGCCGGGCTTTGCGATCCCGCCCAAGCTCCACGGTGGAGCCGTTGAGAAACACCCGACCGCAGAGATCTTCAATACAGAAATGACCGTCCAACCAGAGGATGCGACAGAAGTAGTCGCCTATGGTGCGCTCCCTGTCCCTGAGCACCCATTCGCAACCTGGGCCGGCGCCTATCAGGCCGCCGTCCTTGTTCATTCTTGTGTGGGGCACCAGGCCTGACTCCAACAACTGGGAGTTCACCACATTCAACGCAATCAAATTACTCAAGAGGCCAACCTCCCTTTATTGCCTGATTTGAATCAATACGCTCTTGCGCGTGCTATCGCCCTTGCCGAGGAAAGAGGACCATCCCAATTGGCCGCCCTTTTCTTCCCCCAGTTGCAGCAGCGGGGCTTCATCTTCCCTGAGCGTCAGCTCAAGGTCATAGGCCATCTGTTCCCGCAGGATCACTTCCATCACCTTGCAAAGTGGCTGGAACTCCCGCCCGGATGGCAGAAAATCGCGAAAACGCTCTAACGACAGCTCTTCCATACAGAGCACAAACTTGCCGCAAAGATCGCCGACCCGCTCCCCAAGCATGGTGTCTTCCCCCAGCCTGGAGTTAGCCATCCCCAAACGGCAACGCTGGGACTCGGGGATCTCCACCTGTCGCAGTTGCCATTGGCGAATGCTCACCTGGGGCAGGTCGAAACAGTGCGCCACTATGCCGGCAACCGCCTGGGGCGAGCGGCTGCGACCGGCGAGCATGCCGGCGTAGGCCAGCATCTTGCACCAGTTGATTGGTGTGTCGCCGCGGATATCCTCGTTGGCCAGCCCCACCAGGGCGTAGACCTGGGCCGAAAAGCTGTCGCTGGCATCGTCCTGAAAACGCACGTAATAACGGTATTTGCGCCACAGGCGATACAACAAGGAAATCAATCTGTTATTAAAGAAATCCAGAAAGTTGCGCCGAATGCCGTCTTCATCGTCGAGCAGCATATCCAGCAGGTAACTGGGCAGCGGCGACTGGGCGCCATTGAGACCGAGAAAACAGGTCTCCAGCCGCAGGCGCCCATCCCCCAGAGACTCGAGCATGGAGATATCCGCCGGCGCAAATCCAAGGCTTGGGTTGGCGCTGAACTGCAACTCACCGGCCAGTTCCCACTGGGCATCTTCCGGATCTCTGCCTTCCAGTTGGTGCAATAACTCCACCAACTGGAAAAAGCTGTACTCACGGTAGTCCTGCGGCAGCCTGCTGCCACCCGGCTCCGGAAAGGTTATATCAGCGGTTGTTGACCGCTCTGGATATCCCATGTGTACCTTTCCTTGTTATGAGCATTGATAACCACCAACTCATGAAACGAGTTGATGCTGGCGTAGAGGGCAAAAAAGTGGTTCAGCACAGTGCCGAACAGGTAAAGGTCGCCCTCGGAGCCGAAATACTGTTGGTCGAGTACCAGCTCTGTCTTGAGGCCGCGAACCGGCAATCCCCTGACAATTCTTTCGGTCGGCCCGGACTGAATACTGCTGATGCCGTCGAGTCGCATCCGGGTGACCCGCTCGGCTTGTCTGTCGACCAACGCCTTGAAGTCATAAGCGCGGATGATGGAACAGATGGCATCACGGGACAGCAGTGACAGATAGTTGAGCGACAAGTTGGAGATCAGGGTCCACAGCAAACTGCCATCGAGCACAGGTCGCAAAGGGTGGCTGGGCTCGGTGATATTGCTGAAACGGGCAAAGCTTGGCGATGTATCTGTGGCGACGCAGATGTCGCCCTTGCCCAACTTGGTCGGCAGTTGCCGGTTGGAGCAGGTCAGTGTCACCGACACGGCTTCTGTCATGTCCAGGCACTGGGTCTCATCGCTGCGCACAAATGAGAGGCAATGATCCAGGCCGTCGTTGCGCATGCTGTCGCGCACCCGCATCCGGTAATAAAGCGCGGTGCGATTACGGGCGCGCTCCACTTCATGTTGGAAACTCTCAAACGGCGAATAGATCCGCTGTTGGCCGCGCATTCTGCCCTCATTGGAATCCAGCCAACCCTGCACCTTGTCGACACTGAAGATTTCAAAGTGAGATGGATGGCGACTGGAGGGCACAATCGGGTATTCGACCCGCTTGCCGTTGAGATCGATAGGATCGGCGTCGTGCTCAAACAGGTTGATAGCCGGGACACAGTAAAGCAGGAAAGTATCCTGACGCACATGCACGTCGGCAGGCAACGTCTTGGAAAAAGTGAGTTTGAGGCTGAAGTCACCCTTGAGATATTCGGGGATACACTTGGCGATTCCCTTGATATCGAAGAAATGAAACGCCTCGGGGAATGTCAGGTACTCCTGCAGGATCCGATACCCTTCATAGACGTTTTTCGGATAGGGCAAGATACCGCTGCCGGCCTCAAATCCTACTGACGCAAAGCTGCTGTGCGGCAAGCGATAACTGCCATGGGCGCCGACAATTTCGATAGAGTCCAGATAATGATTCAACCAAAGATACAGCATCTGGGCACTGTAGCTTTGGCCTCCCAGATAAAACCTGAGGCTTTCCAGCCCCATTTCAAGCAGGGAAAGGTCGCTGTTGTTATCAAAATCCAATTGAATAATAGAGGCTTCCCGGGAATGGGAAGCATCTATATGACGGATTTGCACCGGATAAACATCAACAGGACGACAGGTACGAAAATGGCAGATCTGCCCTTCGACCGGATGACTGTCCAGCATACAACCGGCCGCAATCTCCTGCCTGTGGGTGATCCCCTTCTCATGCGGATAGAAGCGCATGATGGTATGACTGGGAATCGGCCTGAGATAGTTGGGCCACAGCATGCTGATCATCGAGTGAGTAAACTCGGGGAATTCATCGTCAATCTTTTCCCTGAGTCGACCGGTCAGAAAAGCAAAGCCCTCGAGCAAACGCTCGATATCGGGATCAGTGTGGTTACCGTGAAGATAACGCGCCAACTGCGGATGGATATCCGAAAATTCCCGCCCCTGCTCTCTCAAGAAAGCAAGTTCATCCCTGAAGTATTTGTCCTGAGGCACTGCTAAACCACTCTGTATCTGCGACTGTTATCCAATAACAAATCGATCTTCAACTTATCCTTGTTGGAAGCCACTCTGATGCTGCCGTAGATGTGGAACCTGAGGTTCATCGGATTGCCCTCATCGAACAACACACTGACATCAATATCTGTCAGCCTGGGTTCAAAGCGGCTCAGGCAAGCCTTGATTCCGTTACGCATCCTCAGGCCAAGATCCACACTGCCGGAACTGGCATCATTGAAATCGAACAGTCCCAGTTCAGGACAGCTCTGGCTTTCTCCAATGCGGGTATTGAGAATATGTGAAACATTACGTTTGATGGAATCGACGACAGCATCCAAGCTGCTGTCGCCATATCCACTTTGGCGTTCGGCTCCCAAGCGTTCAAAGAAGCCAACACCAAAAGTTCCGGAGAAATCATCGTTCAACAACGTGATTACTCCTGATCCAAACGTCCTACCAGCGACAGTTCAAAGTTGGCACCCATGTACTTGAAGTGCGGACGCACAGCCATGGAAACCTGATACCAACCTGGATCGCCCTGAACATCCATCACCTCAACCTTGGCGGCACGCAAAGGACGACGGCTACGAACATCTGCCGGTGGGTTTTCCTGATCGGCGACATACTGTTTGATCCAGTTGTTCAGCTCGCGCTCCAGATCCTGACGCTCTTTCCAGGAACCTATCTGCTCACGCTGCAACACCTTGATGTAGTGTGCCAGGCGGTTGATGATCATCATGTAAGGGATCTGGGTACCCAACTTATAGTTGGTCTCGGCTTCCTTGCCTTCCTTGGTGTTGGGGAACACCTTGGGCTTTTGAATCGAGTTGGCAGAGAAGAAGGCCGCATTGTCACTGCCCTTACGCATAGTCAGGCTGATAAAGCCTTCATCGGCCAGTTCAAATTCCTTACGGTCGGTGATCAAGACTTCAGTCGGGATCTTGGACTGCAAAGCGCCCATGGATTCAAACACGTGTACCGGCAGATCTTCCACCGCACCACCACTCTGTGGGCCAATGATGTTAGGACACCAGCGATACTTGGCGAAGCTCTCGGTCAAACGGGTAGCCAGAGCAAACGCTGTATTACCCCAGAGGTAATCTTCGTGGCTGGCGCTGACATTTTCACGATAGTTAAAGCTGCGAACCGGGTTATCGATTGGGTCATAAGGCACACGCAGCAGGAAGCGAGGCGCCGTCAGACCTATGTAGCGAGCATCTTCAGACTCACGCAGCCCACGCCACTTGGTGTACTTGGGGCTTTCGAAAGTAGACTTGAGATCCTTGAGATTCGGCAGTTCTTCAAACGAGTCGACACCGAAGAATTCAGGCGCAACTGAAGACAGGAATGGCGCATGAGCCATGGCCCCAACAGCACCAACGTACTGCAGCAGCTTCATATCCTGAGTCGAAGGGGTGAAGGCATAGTTACCGACGATAGCGCCAACAGGCTCACCACCGAATTGGCCGTAACCGGCAGAATAAACATGCTTGTACAGACCAGACTGAGCAGTTTCCGGTGAAAATTCAAAATCATCCAGCAGCTCGTCTTTGGTGACGTGCAGCAATTCAATTTTGATATTCTCACGGAAATCGGTTCTGTCAACCAACAGCTTGAGGCTGCGCCAGGCTGATTCTATCTGCTGCACCTTTTCATTGTGCAGAATGGCATCCATCTGCTGGCTGATCTTCTTGTCCAGCTCAACCAACATCTTATCGACCAGAGCCTTGTTGACCGGCTCGGCAGTGTTGTCTGTCTCCAGAATGTTACCGATGAAAGCAGCAACACCACGGCGAGCAATGTCATAGCCTTCATCCACCGGCGCCATCCGGGTTTGTGCCATTATCTGATCGAGCAGAGTTGCATTGGCACTTTGGGAAGCGCCTGATGTTTGATTTTGAACATCCATGAATTTTGATTCCTCAATTACACTTGTGTCTATATCCGAGACATAATCCACAGCCTATCTCCATAACGGCTTATATTGGCTTGAATTATTGTTCCATCTGCTGCAATTCACTCAGCAGCTTTTCTCTAGACTCTTCCGTTGCAATTAATTCCTGCAACTTGGCTCTGAAGGCAGGAATATTTCCCAATGGTCCCTTAAGTGCAACCAAAGCTTCACGAAGTTCGATTAACTTTTGAATTTCAGGAACCTGCTCACCGATAGAATCAGGTGAGAAATCTTTGAGGGAATCGAATTTAAGATCAACAGACAACTCAGCACCATCTTCATCTGTCAATTTATTGTCAACTGTCGCAGAAATTGACAGATTGGCTTCTTTCATAACGGATTCAAAATTAGATTTATCAACTTGAACCGTCTTACGCTCTTCCAATTGAGAGTCTTCAGGATGACCCTTAAAATCACCTAAAACCAACAACTTAAGAGGAAGTTCCATTTCACTCTGTTGATCACCCGTAGAGGGAACATATTTGATGTTAATACGTTCCTTCGGAGCGACTGAACCATCTTTCGCCATGAGATTATCTCCATATAAGATCTTTTACGACTGGTAAGTCCATTTCAAAAGCAGACCTAACTTACAAGCCCAACAAGTTATAGTCAATCGGCGTTTCAGACCTTAGTATAATAGGCGCAACTACATTTATTTAACAAAGGAAACAATAATATTAAAACACATAATACTTTAGTGGGGTGCATATTATCCCAAAAGGCTAAATTTAAGAACATTAGATAATCAAAACTACTTTTTTATAGAGATGGCATGCCATTAAAAAGTCAGTTTCAAATGCAAAAAGTAAGAGATCTCTTACAGTGAATAAAGAAAGATCCTTGGCCTATTCTGCAAAAGCGGGAAAAAACCAAGACCTAAGTATTAGCGTTTGTTAAATTACAGTAACCGGTCAAAAACCAAGCCAGAGACCAGAGACTAGAGAGCAGAGAGTCACCAAGGAAGCAAAGGACCATTAAGGAAGCTACCTATGGGTCCCATACGCGCTCTATATAGGTAAACAGAAGTGTGTGCGAGGCGAGCTCGCCGCGAATGCTACAAACAGTGACCACTTTTCTTTGCCCATTGTTTCCTGCTTTGGCACATCATTCTAGCTGCCCGGCATCTTGGATGGCGGCAGAGGTTCCAAACCTATTCGATACAAGCTAGAAAAGTGTTATCTCTAAGCATCCTCGACAAGGAAGTGAGTGGTGCCAGGGATCCCCAAAAAATCAGCACCTTTTCGCTGGATCTGGAGTGACTTCTTTAAACAGGTAAATGCTGCAGGAAGGCCCGAATGGTTAGGGACTCCTTCAAGGCCAAGAGTTCCTTATTTGCAGGGATGGGTTGCTAAAATCCCTGCTGAGATATAACTACATCAGCAGAGATCTTATCTTGTCGTATCCATGCTCTTGCTAGTGATAGGCTTCCACATCGTAAATTGCATCGATATAAATAACCGGCGTTATTTCTGAGATGATTTTTTCAGCCTGTTCTTTGGCAACTGAAATTTCGGCTTCACTTACAGGTGCGTCCCCCTTATCGAGGACATCTATAACGATAAAGTCGACATTCCTTTTCCTGTAATACTTTTCAGCAGCATATATATAGGATAAAGCAACCAGCATCTCATCTCGATTCGTTCCTTTGAGCCACTCTTTCCTATTCACGTGCATAATTGCATTTAAGGAGTTAAAACCTAAATGAAATGCTCTTTTGGCATAATAATTGGCCATTTCAAAGCCGATAACTTTATAGAAAATACCCGCCAGCATGCCCATTGCCGGTGCAAAGTTATCATTAGCCGCCATTTTGAGTAGAGTCACTACCTTAGCTGTATCGGCTTCACTTAGTTTACCAGCCTCGTAAGCCAGACCATAATCGAATGCCAGACTTACCATAGGAGCATAATACTTCTGCTTGGCCGCTTCAGCTGCCCTGTCGGCATCCATGGAGGTTGCATAACGACTCAACACGTCATCGGGGTTGGCTTGCAAGCGCTGCTGGAAAGCTTCCTGCGCCTTGTCCGCCCAGACATCGTCGCAGTATTTACCTAAATACCACTCACAGTTTTGCAGGGTTTCTCCCGCCGGAACCAAGCGCCGCATCGCATAGGGGTTTCCTTGCTGAGCCGCTTTATTAATCCACTCTACAGCCGAGGCTGTACCGTATACACCGGCGCCCATATTGGTTAGCCCATACCATAACATCGCATCTGTATTTCCATCCTCGGCCATCTTACCGAAAACCTCAACGACAATATCATCCTTACCCTCCTGCAACGCCTTTAAACCGGCAAACAAAGGATCGCCCGGCTTGACCAAACTACTGGCATAGATATCCGAATTGGGCTGACTCTCGGCCGCCAAGGCCAGTAACTCGTCATTATCAATAATCGCAGCATGGGGGCTGGGTTGTGCACTCTGGCTCCCAAATCGCCATAGTCCGAGCAGGCATATCAATAACACCAGTGTTGCAATGATTAATTTATGGGTTTTACTAAATTTTGAACTTTGAGTTTGCACCATCAAAGCAAGCCCTCTGTTTTCAGAACGGAGGGAAATGTCTCCCTTCGGGGCCAATAAACTCTTACGGATGACACCTACTCTTCCCTCGCATCCTCGCTCGCTCATTATCTAAACATTTAGTAGTTATAAGATTCGACATCATAAATCTCATCGATATAAATAACCGGCGTTATTTCTGAGATGATTTTTTTGGCTTTTTCTTTAGCCGCAGAAATTTCCACTTTACTTACAGGAGCTCCTCCCTTATCAAGGTCGCCTATAATTATAAAGTCCAAGTTACGTCTTCTATAATATTTTTTAGCGGCATATATATAGGATAAAGCGACCAGCATTTCATCCCGATTCGTTCCTTTCGGCCACTCTTTAATATTCACGAGGATAATGGCATCTAAAGAGTTAAAACCTAGATGAAATGCTCTTTTGGCATAAAAATTGGCCATCTCAAAACCGATAATTTTGTAAAAAGACCCCGCCAGTATGTCCATTGCCAACGGAAAGTTATCGTTGGCAGCCATTTTGAGTAGAGTCACCACCTTGATGGCATGGGCTTCACTGAGTTCACCAGCCTCATAAGCCCGAGCATACCTAAGTGCAAGCTTGACCATAGGGGCATAATACTTCTGCTTGGCCGCTTCAGCCGCCCTGTCGACATTCATGGAGGCTGCATAGCGACTCAACACGTCATCGGGGTTGGCTTGCAAGCGCTGCTGAAAAGCTTCCTGCGCCTTGTCCGCCCAGACATCGTCGCAGTATTTACCTAAATACCACTCACAGTTTTGCAGGGTTTCTCCCGCCGGAACCAAGCGCCGCATCGCATAGGGGTTTCCTTGCTGAGCCGCTTTATTAATCCACTCTACAGCCGAGGCTGTACCGTATACACCGGCGCCCATATTGGTTAGCCCATACCATAACATCGCATCTGTATTTCCATCCTCGGCCATCTTACCGAAAACCTCAACGGCAATATCATCCTTACCCTCCTGCAACACCTTTAAACCGGCAAACAAAGGATCACCGGGTTTGACCAAGCTACTGGCATAGATATCCGGATTGGGCTGACTCTCGGCTGCCAAGGCCAGTAACTCGTCATTATCAATAATCGCAGCATGGGGGCTGGGTTGTGTACTCTGGCCGCCATATAACCACAGCCCGAACAGGCATATCAATAACACCAGTGTTCCGATTGTTCGCAATGAAACACTAAAAGCAACTAATTTAAACTTAACCGTTTGTTGTCTCATCTACAGATAATAGGATTAATAATAATTATAATAACGATGATCGAATAACTCATCAATATATACAACAGGGGTTATCTCTGAAATAATTTGTTCTGCTTTATGCTTGGCATCACTCAGTTCAGCTTCAGTAAATGGCTTTTTTATTTTACCAACATCATAATTTAAAAGCCGTAACAACGCTCCATCACCAAAGTATTCATCAGCAACATATGCCGCTGGCAATGACCTCACCAGATATTCTCTTTTAGATGTCGCTTTAAACTTCTCTTTATTTATAAAGTATATTGGAGTTGCAGAGTTACTCCCAAGCGCCATTACCTTTTTAGACAAAAACATAACCCTTTCATAGCCGATAATATTATCAAATGTACCGCCTATCAGCATCTGCATCGCCGGGACAAAATTATCATTTGCCGCCATGTTCAAAAGTAAAACCAGCTCCTTCATCTCTGCATCACTTGGATTTTCCCCCTTTCCAAAAGAATTAAAATATACATTAATCTGCTCAACCATTGGTGAATAGTACTTCCCCTTTGCTGCCTCAGCCGCTCTATCCAACGCCTTTGAAGCAGCATAACGAGCCCGCACATCTGTTGGGTTATTCTTTGCCATTTCTTCAAAGGCTCGCTGGGCTTTATCCGCCCAACCCCGATCACAGAAGCCCCTCAAGTAAAAATGGCAGATATTCTTCTTATCTTTAGTAGGAATAAGCTTTTTCATCGCGTAAGGATTACCCAGCTTGGCCGATCGCTCTATCATACTCGGTGCATCAGAGCTGAGTATATTCAGCCTCAAGGATGCTAGGCCATACCAATACATTCCCTCTGGATTATCACTACTGGCAAAGGCGGCCAGTTCGCCACTGGCCACTCTATCCTGCTGTAACTGCAACTTATAAAGACCGGAAAATAAGGAGTCGTCGGGTTTGATAAAGCTACTGGCGTAAATGTCCGGATTAGGCTGACTCTTGGCTGCTAGCGCCAAGAGTTCCTTATTTTCAAGAATGGGTTGATGCGAATAGCTAAGATCCCTGTTGATATATAAGTAGATAAAAACAACTAAAAGAGCAGAAAACGTGGCTACCGCCAGCAACTGCAACCCGACCCGCTTCTTCTTTGCAGAGACCTTTTCAAATTTCTCTATGATTGTGCCCACAGTCGCATCCATGCTTACCTCTGCTAGTGATAGACTTCCACATCGTAAATTGCATCGATATAAATAACCGGTGTTATTTCTGAGATGATTTTTTCGGCTTGTTCTTTAGCAGCTGAAACTTCGGCTTCACTTACAGGTGCGCCCCCCTTATCAAGGCTTTTTATAATCATAAAGTCGACATTACTTTCTCTATAATACTTTTCAGCGGCATATATATAGGATAAAGCGACCAGCATTTCATCCCGATTCGTTCCTTTAAGCCACTCTTTCCTATTCACGTGGATAATGGCATCTATAGAGTTAAAACCTAGATGAAATGCTCTTTTGGCATAAAAATTAGCCATCTCAAAACCGATAATTTTGTAAAAAGACCCCGCCAGCATATCCATTGCCAACGGAAAGTTATCGTTGGCAGCCATTTTGAGTAGAGTCACCACCTTGATGGCATCGGCTTCACTGAGTTCACCAGCCTCATAAGCCCGAGCATACCTAAGTGCAAGCTTGACCATAGGGGCATAATACTTCTGCTTGGCCGCTTCAGCCGCCCTGTCGACATTCATGGAGGCTGCATAGCGACTCAACACATCATCGGGGTTGGCTTGCAAGCGCTGCTGGAAAGCTTCCCGCGCCTTGTCCGCCCAGGTATCATCGCAGTAACTGCCAAGATACCATTCACAATCCTGAAGGGTTTCTCCCGTTGGTACCAAGCGCCGCATCGCATAGGGGTTTCCGGCCATAGCAGCCTCATGGATCCATTTGTCTCCACCAAACAGAACACTGGAACGCAAGACCGTCATACCATACCATAACATGGCATCACTGTTGCCTGCCTCGGTCAGCGGCAAGAGTGCCTTTTCGGCCAAATCCCTTCTCAACGACTGCAACTCATATAAACCTTTGAATAAAGGATCACCGGGTTTGACCAAGCTACTGGCATAGATATCCGGATTGGGCTGACTCTCGGCCGCCAAAGCCAGTAACTCGTCATTATCAATAATCGCAGCATGGGGGCTGGGTTGTGCACTCTGGCCGCCATATAGCCACAGCCCGAGCAAGCATATCGATAACACCAGTGTTCCGATTGTTCGCAATGAAACACTAAAAGCAACTAATTTAAACTTAACCGTTTGTTGTCTCATCTACAGATAGTAGGATTAATAATAATTATAATAACGATGATCGAATAACTCATCGATATATACAACTGGGGTTATTTTCTCAATAATTTTTTTCGCTTCTTCCTTGGCACTAACCAATTCAGCTTTCACAAATGGCTTTTCGATTTTACTGACATCATCTTTTAAAAATCGTAAAATCGCATCATCACCAAAATAATCATTCGCAACATATGCATAAGGAAGTGCACGTACAAGATATTCTCGATCAGATGTCTTATTAAACATCTCCTTATTTCTAAAATATATTGAGCTAGTAGAGTCACTTCCGAGCAGCATAGCCTTTTCAGCCCAGAATATTGATTTACTATAACCAATCGTATCAACAAAAGCACGCATAGCAAGCATATTCATAGCAGGGACAAAGTTATTGTTTGCTGCCAAGGTTAATAGCTGTGCTAACTTTCTATTTTCTTCAACTGTACGGACATTACTTCTATGGGTGTCCATATACTCGACTACCAAATCCGTTAACGGTGCATAATACTTATTCCTAGCTGCCTCAGCAGCTCTATCCAATGCCTTTGAGGCAGCATAACGAGCCTGCACATCTGTCGGATTATTTTTTACTCTTTCTTCAAAGGCTTGCTGCGCTTTATCTGCCCAACTCCGGTCACAGAAACCCACCAAGTAAAAGTGACAGATATTCTCTTCATCTTTAGTGGGAACAAGTTTTTTCATCGCATAGGGATTACCCAGCTTAGCTGACCGCTCTATCATACTCGGCGCATCAGAACTGAGTATATTCAACCCCAAAGATGCCAAACCATACCAATACATTCCCTTTGAATTATCGCTACTGGCAAAGGCGGCCAGCTCACTACTGGCCGCCTGATACTGAAGTCGTTGCAACTTATAGAGTCCTGAAAATAAGGGGTTGTCGGGTTTAATCACGCTGCTGGCGTAAATGTCCGGATTAGGCTGACTCTTGGCCGCCAAGGCCAAGAGTTCCTTATTTTCAAGAATGGGTTGATGCGAATAGCTAAGATCTCTGTTGATATATAGGTAGGTAAAAACCGCTAAGAGAGCAGAAAACGTGGCTACCGCCAGCAACAGCAACCCGACCCGCTTCTTCTTTGCAGAGATCTTTTCAAACTTCTCTATAATTGTGCCTACTGTAATATCAGCCACATCAGATCCTTGTTAAGTTATGTAAATAATCAAAATATTAACTATCACGATGCCATGCTTTAATGGTATGAACTGCTCCAGGATGTCGTGTCGCCTTGGTTTCAATAGTCTGAGCCAATTCAATGGCCTCTTTAAGAAGTTGATGTTGCTCGCTACCCTCGACAACAATGTCGGCCGCTACCATTGCCCTAAGTCCATCTGGTTTCAAATAACAGCCAAAAATACCTTTTTGAAAATCCTTGGCGATGCCTCGACCTTCAACTAAAACATCTTCTTGCCATTGAACAGCATATCTATAAAAATGACCTAAAAGTATTCTTGAAATCATATAAAAGTCATTTTCATCTTTCAACATATCTTCTTTCTTACCAGATGGCACTATATTATTAATAAAAAAAACAATCATCTCCCAGCTTTTCAACATACGACTCCAACGCTGTAGATAGCTAGCCTCCTGCTGCCCCTCTGGTAAACCCATTATCTCCAACGCCTTGGTAAACTGGCGTTGGCGGATGATCAACGGTTCTCCCTTCACGGGTTGTAATGACTTCATGATATACACTATCACCTTTAACTGCACTACAGTCCCCTTCCCGTTAGGTGATTTCGTCAGCGTATCGAGTAACTTGGCCAGGGTCTCAGGAGGAATATTTCTAACCCAGCTCCTTACCGCCGGAGACTGACTATTCTTATCCATTTGCTCTGCTATCCAAGGAGCATATTCCACCTTGATACTCTTCTGCCGCCAGCGCTCAAAAACAATGCTAGGCATCAGCATCACCTCCGCCAGAGAGAGACCTAATACAAAAGACAAGGTCAAACGTTGGTTTAGATAATAGAAAGTCTTGGAATCTTCATCATCAAAAATGGCCAGGCGTTTAAAACCACTTTGGCTCAAGATATTCAATAAACAACCAACAAACAAGTCGGCATTGAATGGATTGATAGCTATAGAAACAGTTCCTGCAACCCCCGGACCGAACACCAGCCGCGCTGCAACTATCAAGAAAAAGCGGCCTGAGTCATAACCCAAACGAAAAGTGAAATCCGCCCCGATGCCAGCACCGATAGCACCGCCCAAAGTAATGCTACCCAATTCCTTTAATTCGTTGGTATTTGGGCCTTCGAAGGGCTTACCCGGGATATTGGAATACATAGGAGGCCGCCAAAGTACTTTGCTATTGGCGACACCGCCAGCCTCAGCACCGGCAAAAGCACCGACATTGACCCCCACTTGAGCAGCGCCTTGAAGCGTTATGCGGTTGGATTCCTTGACCGCAGAGGCTGAGTGATTATAGTCCGATACTTTGGGCAGCATACCGCGGACACCCAGTTGACCATCTGTCTCTGACTGCCCCAGACCTAAAGTGCCACTCATGTTAAAACTGACTGCAGCCAATCCATACACAGAAATTGAAAGCCAGGCACAAAACTCCCCGGCATCGTAATAAACTGGGTCTTCCTGCTTATCAACCAAGTAGGGAATCTTCAGCCGATAACCTGTTGCTGGCGCTGGATTATAAGGCACCCGCGACTCGGCAGTCGGTTGCTCATTGATAGGAAACCAGGCACTGAAACTCACACCACCACGAATAGCATCGAGGGAAACTTTTAGTGCAACATCACCGGCCAAATGCTTTACATATTCATGCTTTACATATTTCTGCTTTCTAGACTTACCATTTGGGTTTTCCGGGGTGGTATCGACGGCTACTGGTGCTGCTGAGCCTACAACTGCTGAACCCGGCGTTGTCACATTGGTTACAACCGACGAAGTATAACGAAACAGTTGCACATCAGCAGAGACCTGATAGCCACGATGATCTTGCTTGGTCTGATAATGCCAGTCCAGTCCGAGTAACGAACCTTCAGTTTGAGAATGAATTTTTGAGAAGTCTTCCCACTGCATTTTCTGATTTTCAGCGACAGACTTGAGCACTTTCTTGAATACTTCTTTAGGCGCAATATTGCTACTTTCCAGCAGTTTGCTTGCTCCGTTCGAGTTTGCATCAGGTTTGGTATTGCTTTTTTCATCTGGGTCATCAGAGTTTACGACTTGGAAGCCTCCTGGCTGGGCCCCTTTGATAGCAATGTTCTTAACATGAGCCTTCCCCTCGGCAATACGCCCCTTATCTTTATCGGTAGGGAGTAACCAAGATGGGCAGCGAAGATAAAACGGACTACCGCCCTCGGCTTCCGAGAGTAAGTAACACTCTGTCACTCGGATATCATTATTTTTTGGCATATTCATAATGACACCCGGGCGTTTCTCTCGGGGTTGCCAATCATTCAGGTCCCAAAGCAGGGTGAAGCTCTTATGCTTTACATCCTCGCTAATGTAATTGACCTTACCGAGATTGGCTCGATTAGTGGCTACATCTTTCCAGTATCCCTGTCTGACCAAGCACGCTTTTTTTATCAGGAACAGTCTGTCAAAGAACTTGGGGATCTGCTCCAGTCCAATGCTTCGCAAATCATTAACCTGATGCTCCAGTGTACTATCAACCTTTCTGGCCAAGGCTACAGCATCATAATAACTCCATTGAATAAAGCCATTATTCATCAAATCTGTTAACCACTTGTCATCGTCTTTCTTTTTTTCATCAATGACTTCGTTTTGACTACTGTCAGTGGTGTTTCCCTTTACCAAGCGATCTCGCTGTAACATATCATAGAGTAGCGCTATTTGCGGCTCCGCCAAAAAGTCGTCTTTCCAAAGCTCTAAAAGCTTAGGAGTTTCCCTCCAATTAGTTGAAAAAACAGCCGACTTTGAAAGCTCCCTGTTATACTTCGACTGATGATTAGCCATCTCATCGAGTAGATTTGAGTTATTAAGTTCATCCAAGCTCAGACATTGTTCTTTTAAAACAAAGGCAAAGTTGGATAACTGATTAAAAAACATATTAAAAAGAAAGGCATTATTTAGTGAAGGATCCTCTCTCAGCCTATTTACATACTCTTCAATGGGAAGATTGCGCCGCTCATCATTAAAATCTTTCCCTTTTTTAAGTTGAACATCCCAAAGATGCTTAAACCTACCCTCAGCCTGGCTATAATCTGTACAAGATATATTATCCATATAATGCTCTGAGAGAGACGTTTTCATCCAACTCACAGTACCGGAAATAACCTTTTCACGATCACTGGTAAAATACTTAAGATCTTTATCAAAGATAAATTTTGTACCATCATCTGTAGTATTTTCTTCCGCTCTTTTTTTTGCCTCATCTTCGAGGCTCTCGATTTCCTCTTGGATAAAGTCCCAAAATTCCTGCTTCACTTTTTTTGTCGCTTGATATCTGGCTTCCTGCTTATCCTGTTCGGTAAAATCGACTAAGTAATCTGCTGAATAGCCACTATAAAGCGAATACATCATTTTGATATTTCTGATATTTTTTTCGGTAACTTTCTCAATTCTTTCTTGGTAGGGAAAACCAACACTACTGGCACTGACTTGCAGCCTCTCCTCGCTCATAGACATGAGTTCACCGGCAAAGTGCTGATACTTCAAAACAGTAAAAGCTCGATACAAATCTTTTTTAGTTTTATCTTTCAAAAAAGTTTCAAAAGGCGCATAGTCATATCGAGAAAGCACTCCCAAGTCATTCAGTTTCTGTAAGATATCCTTATTATAATCTTTGGATGCAGGGTCAATTCCTGTAAAGGACAGCTGTTCCCGTTCCTGTTTCAGCTTTTCCAAAGCGTCTGCGGTTAAGGCATACCAATAGCTTTTATCATCCTGAGGATGTTTAGGAACATATAGGATATCTTCAAACTCAATATAAGCACTCTCACATGTGCTAACTCCCTTACCACAAGGACCATCTTCCGGAGGTTCCACTATGGCGATTCGATTGCCGACCTCGATATCAAGAGGTTCAGCTTCCCAACCGTTAAATGCATTTTGCAACTGAAAGGTATTCATTTTTTCCAGCTTTTCCACTGGAATATTGTAATGTTTTGACAAAACAGCCAGACACTCGTCAATGGCTATCTGACAACTTCTAAATCTCAGTTGATCTTCATTATTCATTTCACTAAATCCATTTACTAAAAACGGCTGAATTAAAGCTATAGCTTTCAACGGCTTTGGGTGTGTGTTTCAGAGACCTGAGTTCGCCCTGCTGGGAGGTCCACCAAAGCGCCGAGGCAGGCCCCAGAAGGGTGTCCCTGTCATCGGCATCCAGTTCAGAGTACAAGGGGTCCAGCGTTTGATTGCTGTAATATCTGAAGATGGTCTGGCGCCCCAGGATCCTGGGCTGTAACAGGGCCAGCAAGTGTTGTTTCAGCGTGTCGAACGCTCCGGCCTGGCAGGCAAAAATCACCGCCGAGCTGCGCCAGAGAGAGTCGTTTTGCCATATGGGCAACAGGCTGCTGTCGTGGCGCAAACGAAAAATGACAGGGCTCTGTGGCATCAGGTAGGCAAATGGACTATTGATGAAGAGATCGGCCAATTCGGGAGCCGCTTCATGTTGATAAGCCAGCTGCATCACCTTGGGATAACGAATTTTGTCGGTCAGCATCCAATACTCGACACCGGCCAATTCAGGCAGTAACTCACTCATGGCCCATTACCCCTTGTGCTTCAAGCAGGGGCAATCTTCCAGAGGACAACTGCCATCGGTTTGCTTTTGGCACAAGCGAGCCACGGCGACATTGTTGTAGGAGAGCATTTCCATGCTGGCGGGAGCCAATTGCAGAGGTAAGGGATTAGGAAGCTCGGCAGCGGCCACTTCACCCGGAAGCTCCGGCGCTTTACCGCCATAACCACTGCCTGATGCCGCGCCGCCGCCGGCATTAAGGTTGATCCCTGGGCCGGAAAGATGCACCCCGGCCGGGTCCACTTTGACAAAACTGCCACCGGCTTTGACTGTGATTTCAGAGGAAGACTCCAACACCACTTTTTGCCCCGCCTTGATATGAATTTCATCACCGGTTTCATTAACCCACACGGAGCCGGCTTTTAGATGTAAGCTGCCATCCACTATCAGGCTCTTATCACCTGTTACCTGCTGACGGGACTCGCCCAACACCGTCAGGTGGTCGTTGCCGCCGATGCGGCTGCGCCTTTCATTGTCCACATCCAGGTGGTTGTCGTGCTTGATATGCTCGTGCCTGTCGTTCTCGGTCAGTAGGTTCAGGTCTTTCTGCGCATGCAGGTAAATCTCCTCTTCCCCCGCTTCATCCTCAAACCTCAGCTCGTTGCTGCCCTCGCCTTTGTGGCTCTGGGTCTTCAGCACAGTGCGGGTCTTGTGGGCCGGCAGCGCGTAAGGCACCTGGTTCACCGCATGGTAGGCCCGGCCGGTGATGATGGGTTGGTCCGGGTCGCCGTCCAGAAACGACACTATCACTTCATGCCCTATCCGCGGCAGCGCCATAAAGCCATATTGACCACCGGCCCAGCCCTGGCTGACCCGTATCCAGCAGCTGCCGTGCTCGTCACCCTTGGCATATCTGTCCCAGGGGAATTGCACCTTCACCCGGCCGTATTCGTCACAAAATATCTCTTCATCCTTCGGCCCCACCACGGTCGCTATCTGCGGCCCCGCCATCTGTGGTTTGGCCTTCGGCTCCGCTTGCCATTGCATGGAGGAAGGCACCGCCACTATCTCGTTACTGTAGGTCGTGCCGCGGCTGTTGTTGTCCTCTTCCGCCGCATTGCCCTGCTCGCCTGTGTGGCTGACCCCCACTATTACCCATTCGCGATTAAGGCTCGCATCCGGGTGTTCGCTCAGGGCAAACTTCTGCCCGCTCAACGCCTGCAGTTGGTCACTCTTGAGCAGCAGCTGTTCGCTCTCCCGTCTCAGTCCCGCCAGGCGCACCTTGCTGAACAGTTTGCCGTCGGCATCGTCCTTGTAGCGCCCCGGGTAGTCGAAGTGTTCATAGCCGCTCTGTTGCCAGTCTGCATCCTCCGTGCTCGGTTGCAGGAAGCTGTAGGCCGGTTTACGGAAGCTGTAGTCCTTGAGGGTGGCCCCGCTCTCGGCCCGGCGGTGGCGGTATTCGGCGCTGCGGACACTCGCCTGCTCGGCGCGTCCTCCCGCCAGGGCGTTGTAGGGGTAGCTGTGGGGGCTCAGGCTCAGTTTGTCCAGTGCATCGCACAGCACCAGGGTGTGCTTGTCGCTGCTGTGCTCGAAGTAGTAGAACAGCCCCGCTTCGCGGGTCAGGCGTTCGAAGAAGTCAAAGTCGCTCTCGCCATACTGCACGCAGTATTCCCGTTTGCGGCTTTCATGGCGCGGGTCACAGCGAAAGGCGTAATCGGTAATGCCCATTTCACCGAACAGTACCGCGATGATGTCGGTCAGGCTCTTTTCCTGGAAGATGCGGCTGTTGCGCCGCAGTTGCAGGCGGCTCAGGGCCGGCTCCAGTCTCAGCCGGTAGCGGGTCTGTCTATGGCCGCTGTCGCCGCGGCCAAAGCGGCTTACTATGCCGTGCAATTCTCGCTGGCATTCGCCGTCCTGCCACCAACTCAGTACCCCGCTCTGGTCCACCAAGTCGCTCGCCTTGATATCGTCCCGGCGACTCAGCAACTCAAGCTCAACCACATAAGGACTCGACAGCGATTCTTCCAGCTTGAACGACAGCACCGACAGGCTATCCTCTGCCAAACTGCCCGCCTTGAATCCAAAACGCATGCCGCTCCCTTGATGACTCATCTTCGCTGTCCTTATTATCCCTGTCCTTTCGCGGTACTCTTGCTGTCTGAGCTCTTGCTGTCTGAGCCCCGGCTTCCCTTGTTTTAGGGGAAGGCGTTGAGCTCCGCTCGCTGAGTGCCGTTTTGCTCTTGGTTTAAATGCGATTGACTCGAATGTCTGTTGAATGTCCGTTTAGCCGAATTGCACCAAAAGCCATTGGCCTGCTCTCTGGCTCTCAATCAACCGTTTACACTGTCAGTTGACGTCCCCGCCAGAAAACACCCCAATGGCAAACAGCCACCGCAAGGCGGTGGCTGACACACACTATCAGGCTTCGATGGGCTTGCGCCAGTCATCCGCACCTGAAGTACCGGCACTCACGTGGTCCCAGTCTATCTTGCGATAGGCCATTGACACCTCAACCAATTGGGTGAAATCCGCCTTGTTCGGGTCCTGGCAGTGTGGCATGTGGCAGTTGATGTCCACTATCGTCGCACCTTCAAGCTTGGTGGTGAAGAAGTGCTCCTGCTTGCCCTCGATAGAGGTGCGGTACCACTTCAGCTCAACCTTGTTCAGCTTCTCACCGGATGACAGCGAGTTGTACATCAAAGGCACCGCCTTGTTCAGCGCCACGGTGAACTTGAACGGCTTGTGCACCCGTTGACCCGAAGGCATGCCTGACTGTGGGTCGGTCGGCACTGTCACCACATGGTTGAATTCCTGAACCAGCATCTCGTCTTCATGACCTTCCACAAAGATGTCGCCCACTGACTCGGCTGTAAACGCGCCTGCGGTGATGTTGCCCTGGGTTTGACCTTCGATGGAGATATAACATGGTGTTGGCATGGTTAATTCCTTTTACTGTTGAATGAGTGATAAAACCTCATCACCCAATGCCAGAAGCATGCCAAATCGTAAGCCACTGTTTTACAACAACATCCAAACCCACTCCCGCTCTCCGGGCAATTTCTTGCCCGAACCCGGGCAATTTTTTGCTCGCCGGGCAAATTCTTGCCCAAGTAGAGTGGCCCGAAAGAGTGGCCTGAAGGAATGTCCCAAGGAATAAGCTGAAGTCGACTGGCTTTTGTGAGCCAATAACGCGTAATTCGATAAGAAAATGAATGGATAAAAAAACAGCAAGCCTTAGCTTGCTGTCTCAATTATCTCTACAAATCGCTTGAATGAGAGTCGCTTAAACAGAATTTCAAGCGGCGCAGGCGATTCCGGGATCGGAAAGCAACATAACGGCGCTGCGCCCCAGGAGATCGTTGATCATCTGCTCGCCCTTTTCACCCAGCTCTATCTGGGCGTTTTCCCTGGCCATGGCCACGGCGCGAAACAGGGTTATCTCAGGATTGTTGTGTCCGCAGAGACTAAAGAAGAGTCTCAATACTGCCCTGTGCTCTGCTTGTTGCAGCGCCTGCATCCAGGATTTTTCGAGTGCTTCAACACTGGAAAAATCCAGAGCGGCCAAAAACAGCCGACCAATGCGCACATCCAACCTGGCAAGAAAATCGATTTTGCGCGGAAAATGGTGACTGATCCCCGTGCGGCTAATCCCCGTTGCTTCTGAAAGAGTTGTGTAAGACATAGCCTCAAAACCAATAGTTAAGATTTGTTTGAGAGCTTCGTCCATAATCTGATTGATAGTCAGCTCAGTCTGAGCCTTTGAACGCTTGGCCATTCTTGTCTGCCTCTTATCCCCGTTGTTTTTATTGCCAACGAGCTTATCAAAGGCATAGAGAGAATACTGCCAAAAAGAGGGGTGTTAACAGCGTTTTTCACTTTTGTTCAGCAAGGGTTCAGCTAGGACGTCTAAAAAAAAGCCTTATTTGTCACATTGTTGCAACATTTTTTCTTTAACCAACCAACGATTGGCTATTTCAGTTCCCACCAACTGTTTCAGGGTGGGTTGCAGCACTTTGCCCAGTTGCTCACGACGCCAAAACATATAGCCTGGAAGGGCTTGCCGACGATTTCGAGAAAAAAGATGTTGCAGCAAGCTGGAAAATTCCGCCACTTCGTCCTGAGAATAACTACTGATAACCGGATAAAAATCGAGCACAAATGTTGTAAAATCAGCAAATCCTGCGATTTTCTTTTGATCATATCTTCTTAACACTTGTATCAGGTAAAGGGAGCTCCAGTGTGACAAATTGCCGATATCAGAAATGACGGCCAGGTTGCGACGATGGTATTGTTGCCAAACAAGTTCCAGACTGTTCCATTCTTTAGCACAACGCCAAGCGAGATAAGTATCAGCCAGCCACTCATGGTCCAGTTCAGACAACTCGGCAGGCAGAACATTTCCTTGCAGGCGCTTTACTTCCAAATGCCCCAACTCATGCCAGAGAGTTAATTGCGGCTGATGCTGCAACGGCAGTTCATGATTTTGACCATTCCAGATAGCACTTTGACTTTGAGGGATATATTGCGGTGCCCAGAGAACCATGCCGGCAATTCTGTCATCTTCGACAGGCAGAGACATGGCACCTCTCCTCCCCAAAGCATCAAAGAAAGCTTGTTGAGACAGAGGCAATTGTTGCTTGACCCTATCGGGGAGTTGCTGCAAACACTGAGGTAATTCAGATGGCGGACATATCAAAGCCTGTTTCGGACCCACATCGGTCCAAAACAAGCTTCCCGATAGCAACGCCGCCATCAACATCAGGACTTGGTCATAATATTCTGAATAATGGCAGTGGTGGAGATACCATCTTCGAATCCCAGCACCTTAACACTGCCACCGGCAGCGATCACTTCTTCACCGCCGGCAATCTCTTCTACCCGGTAGTCGCCCCCCTTGACCAGGAGATCCGGCAACAATCTGGCGATCACCCGCTGCGGCGTATCTTCGCTGAAAGGCACCACCCAATCGACAGAAGCCAGCCCCGCCAGTACTGCCATTCGCCGCTCAAGACTATTGACCGGACGTCCTTCACCCTTGAGCCGTTTTACCGAAGCGTCGTCATTAACCGCTACTATCAATCTATCACCCAAGGCCCTGGCTTCTTTAAGGTAACTGACGTGCCCGGCATGGAGTATGTCAAAGCAACCATTGGTCATCACCACCCGCTCACCTCTGAGCTTGGCTTGCTGAATGGCGTACAGCAGTTGATCTTCGCTGACCACCCCAAAGCCCGACTCTCCCTGATGCTGAGCCAGGGCCTCGATGAGTTCAATACGACTGACGGTGGAAGTCCCCAGCTTGCCAACCACCACACCGGCGGCGCTATTGGCAATGGCGCAAGCTTGCGGCAGGTCGCTGCCTGCAGCCAAAGCTGTGGCAAGCGCCGAGATCACAGTATCTCCGGCACCGGTCACATCATAAACTTCCCTGGCCATAGTCGGGATATGCAACTCATCTCCTTCACTGGTGATAAGTGTCATGCCCTTCTCCGAACGAGTCACCAGAATCGCCCCCAGTTGATGCTCACTAATCAAGGCCTGCGCCTTGGCCACCAGATCGGCCTCAGAGCTGACAGTGCCCACTACAGCCTCAAACTCATTCATATTGGGGGTGATCAGGCTGGCTCCGGCATAACGACCGAAATCACTGCCCTTGGGATCCACCAAGACACAGATCCCCTTGGCTCTGGCCTTGGCAATAAAGGCCTGAGGTTGGTCGATGGCCCCTTTAGCGTAGTCAGACAATACCAGTACCTTGCAATCATCCAGCAAGGCCTCGCTCTGCGCCAATAACGCCTGGCTCTGTTCCCGGGCAAAGGTCTCTTCAAAATCCAAGCGGATAAGCTGTTGATTGCAGCTCAGCACTCGCAGCTTAGTGATCGTGGGTTTGTTTTCGACTGTCAGCCACTTGGGTTCCACGCCTAAGGTGCTGATGCCCATATGCAGGGCAGCTGCGGCCTCATCGGCACCGACAATACCGGCCAGTTGCACCGAACCGCCCAGCGCCGCGATATTTAGTGCCACGTTGGCAGCACCGCCGGGCCTATCCTCTATCTGATTGATTCGCACCACAGGTACAGGCGCCTCGGGTGAAATGCGACCGGTTGAGCCACCCCAGTATCGGTCAAGCATTACATCACCAATGACCAGAACCTTGGCTTTTTCAAATGGGGGCAGAGTTACCTTCATAACGAACTTGTCTTCTTCGGGCCAAATAAACCCTAATTGTACCTAATTTTCACAATAAATTGGGTTAGAATATGCGGTAATTTTTCCAGTAAACGGGTTTATCGTTTTGGTAGAGAAAGCGCAATTTTCCACTCACTTGTATCATCCTAAATTCTGGTTGCTGTGGTTTGCTGTCGGCCTGGCCAGGCTGACTCTCCTGCTGCCACTTAAATGGCAAATGAAGCTTGGCAGCACCTTTGGCCTTCTGGCAATGAAGCTGGCCGGAAGCCGGGTCAACACCGCCAGGCGTAACCTTGAGCTGTGTTTTCCACAAATGAGTGAGGCCGAGCGAGAGACGCTGCTAAGACGTAATTTCCAGGAAACAGGCAAGGCGATTTTCGATACCATCAATGCCTGGTGGTGGAACAATGACAAGGTGCAAAAGCACATGCAGATAAAGGGTCAGGAGCATGTAGAGCAGACACTGGCAGCCGGTCAGGGGGTTATTCTGTTTGCGGTTCACTGCTTGCCGCTGGAGATGGGTGCAAGAATATTCGGCCAATTTCAGCCCGGGGTTGGTGTGTACCGCCCCCATAACAACCCTGTAATGGAATACCTGCAGGTAAAGGGCCGTTTGCGTTCAAACAAAGCGCTGGTTCCCAAGCGGGATCTCAGGCAGATGGTGCGTTGCCTGCGTAACCCTGATGTCATCTGGTATACAGCAGATCAGGACTTTGGCCGCTCCAGTGCCGTCTTTATCCCCTTATTCGCCGTTCCCGATGCCGCCACCATTACCGGCGGCACCACCTTGGCCAAACTGGGTAAAGCCAAAGTGCTGCCCTTCTTTGTCGAGCGTAACGCCGACGATACGGGTTACAACATAGAGATACAGGCGCCGCTGGATAACTTCCCCGGCGAAAATGAGGTGGAAGACGCCAAACGCGGTAACGGCATTGTCGAGCAGTTGATCAGCCGTAATCCGGCGCAGTACATGTGGCTGCACCGCAGGTTCAAGACCCGCCCCAATGAGAGCGATCCCTCACTCTATTGAGAAAGTAGCCGTAAAAATGCCGACTCAAGGTCGGCATTTCTTCGTTCTTCGCTTTTTTCAGTCTTCAGAGGGCAATCTCAAACCAACCCGGCTGACTGTCCCTTCCTGCACCTCGGCGACTATCCAGTCCAGCCCTTGCCAGAGGAATTGATCCCCCACTACAGGGTGACTGCCGAGTTGCTGCTGCAGTAAGTCGGCAACCCTCATCTGCTCATATTCGGGTTCCAGCTGCATGCCGTAAATCGGTGCCATATCGGCCAGCATCACATCCACTGAAATAAAGAAGTCACCAAAGAAGCGGGGCGCCTCGCGTTTTTCTGGCGCCTCACTGAACAGCTGACTCAGAGGCTCCAAATCGTCCTCTTGCCCCAGCACACAAAGAATGTCATCGGCCATCAGCCTGGTACTCCCCGAAGGGTGCAACAGTTCGTTATTGCGAAATACGGCGGCAATCCGGGTTCCCGCCGGCATGGCAAGGCGCCTCAGAGGTTCACCGATACACCATTTGTTTTCACTGAGGCGATAGACAAATATCTCCCATTCACTGGTGGGATAAATTTCCACCCCGGCGCGGGAAATAGGTGCCGGTTTGGGTGGCAACTCCACCTTGGCCAGCTGCGCCGCCTTGGACAAGGTACTGCCCTGCAGCAGCAAGGAAACCATCACCACGAAGAAGGCCAGGTTGAAGTAAAGCTGCGCCTGTGGCAGCCCCGCCATCATGGGAAATACCGCGAGAATAATGGGTACTGCGCCGCGCAGCCCGACCCAGGAGATAAACCATCTGTCTCTGTCATGAAAGCTGCGAAACGGTAGCAAACTGAGCCAAACCGCAATCGGCCGCGCCAGAAAGATCATCCCAAAGGCCAGTGCCAAACCCGGTAAGGCGATATCTTTCAGATCCGATGGCGTCAGCAAGAGTCCCAGAACCAGGAACATGCCTATCTGACTGAGCCAAGTCATACCATCGAGCACGTTGAGAATCGAGTGTTTGCCACGGGTCGCCTTATTACCGAGAAACAGTCCCACCAGATAGATAGACAGAATACCACTGCCTCCCAGGGCATTGGAGATGGCGAAGATCATCAGTCCGCCACTTAGCACCAAAATGGAGTAGAGGCCTTCGGGCAATTGATTGCGATTGATAACCTGCCACAGTAGCCAACCGCCGCCGACACCGAGGATCCCGCCAAGGCCAAACTGTTTGATAAAGCTCAGTGCCAGATAGCTGCCCGAGAGTTCATCGCCACTGCTGCCAAGAATGGCAATCAGAGTCACGGTCAAAAACACGGCCATGGGGTCGTTACAGCCAGATTCAATTTCCAGTGTCGAACCGACACGCTCATTCACGTTTTTGCCTTTCAGCAGGCTAAATACCGCCGCAGCATCGGTCGAGCCGACAATAGCCCCCACCAACATGCCCTGAAGTAAGTTGAGATCGAACAGCCAGGCAGCCAACAAACCTGTCAGCGTGGTGGTTAACGCCACCCCAAAAGTGGCCAAGGACAAGGCCGGCCACAATGCCACCCTGAAACTGGCAACCCGGGTACGCATGCCACCATCAAGCAGAATAACCGCCAGCGCCAGGTTACTAACCAAATAAGCAACTGAATAGTCGTTGAATACTATGCCGCCGGGACCATCTTCACCGGCAAAGATACCCACAGCGAGAAATACCACCAAAATAGGAATACCGAGTCGCGACGATACTGGGCTGAGCAGTACGCTGACTGCGACAAGCAAGGCCCCGACAAGGAAAAAGCTGTTGATGATATCTGCGTTCAAATGACCCTCCAGTTGAAAATGCGGGGAAGCTAATAAAAGAGAAACCTGGCTCTAACGAGACTCCGGAAAACACGTGGGTTACAGGCGGGATTATATCATTAATTAGGGTTATTTTTCAGTAGAAACAGTTGACTTATTTTTGCTTTTAGCGAAAAAAACCAGAAAAAGAAGCCAGGTAACCCATTAAAAAATAGAATATTTACCCATAAAACATCAAATGCGCACCCAAAGAAACATAAACTCAAATTAATGAAAAAAAACCTATTTTTTCAATTAACTAAAGAATTTGAAATCCAAGAATTCTCGTCAAGATATCAGTTATAGCTTTCTGGTAAACAGTCAGTGTCACAATGACAATAATTAATGTTAAAAGGACACATTAAACACAATCAAAATGACAGTATCAAAAGCACACAAATAAGTAATACACTGATTAAAAACAAGAATAAAAGTTGGCACGTTAGCTGCTCTATGGAAGGAAACCTATCAAATAGACTTTGTCAGAGGGATGCCAATGAGCAGACAAAAATTCACCCTGATCGCACTGTTACTTGTGTTGGTCGCTTCTTTCACTGTGCTTCTCAGTATCGGCAGTGAAATCTATCGGGAAAAACCACCGATTGCCGATACCTATAACGACAGCCAGGGCCAAGTGGTTTTCAGCGGCAAGGATATAGAACAAGGGCAGTTGGTTTGGCGCTCCATGGGCGGGCATCAACTTGGCTCCGTCTGGGGCCATGGTGCTTATGTGGCTCCGGATTGGACTGCAGACTGGCTGCACCGTGAGGCCGAAGCCTGGCTGGATATTCGCGCCAAGGAGACATACAACAAACCTTTCAATAGCCTGGACAAGAGTACTCAGGCCGCATTGGAGCAAGCTTTAAGGGATGATTTGCGCCATAACACTGTCACTACAGACGAGAGAGGTCACACACGGGTAATGCTTTCCGACACCCGTATCGCCGCCATGGCGCAAGTGAGTCAGCACTATCAATCTTTGTTCGGTGACGATCCCGCGTTGAATGAGCTACGGGAAGCCTATGCGATGAAAACCAATACCATAGGATCTGCCGAGCGCCGTCAACAGCTCAATGCCTTCCTGTTTTGGGGCGCTTGGGCCGCAGTGACCGAACGCCCGGATGCCAATTACACCTACACCAACAATTGGCCCTACGATCCGCAACTGGGTAACACACCGACCTCAGACAATATCGTCTGGTCGATTCTGAGCATAGTGACTCTGCTGGCCGGTATCGGTGCCCTGGTTTGGTATCACGCAGCCGGCAAACATGAAGCCCTGCCGGCTCCCGCCACAAAAGATCCCCTGTTCAGACACAAACCCACACCGTCACAAAAGGCCACAGGTAAATATTTCATTACCGCTATCGGCCTATTTCTGCTGCAGATACTGCTAGGTGGCGTCACGGCGCACTATGCGGTTGAAGGCCAGGAGTTTTACGGTTTTCCCTTGAGTGAGATCCTGCCCTATTCAGTGACCCGCACCTGGCATACTCAACTGGCTGTATTCTGGATAGCGACGGCCTGGCTCGGTACCGGACTCTATATCGCGCCGGCGCTTTCCGGCCACGAGCCCAAATATCAACGCTTCGGTGTCAACCTATTGTGGGTCGCTCTGCTGGTAGTGGTGCTGGGCTCCATGGCCGGTGAATGGCTGGGGGTACAACAATACTTCTCACTGGACAACAACTTCCTCTTCGGTCACCAGGGATATGAATACATAGATCTCGGCCGGGTGTGGCAACTGCTGCTGTTGGCCGGATTGATGATCTGGCTGGCGCTGGTGAGCCGCGCCATGTTGCCCGCCCTGAAACAGGAGTCTGAGCTAAAACCTGTGCTCTGGGTGCTCTATGCCTCCTGTGTTGCCATCGGCCTCTTCTATGGTGCCGGGCTGTTTATGGGCAAGCACACTAACCTTGCCATCGCCGAATACTGGCGTTGGTGGGTAGTACATCTGTGGGTTGAAGGCTTCTTTGAAACCTTTGCTACCTCGGTTATCGCCCTGATGTTTGTGCGTCTTGGCCTGATCCGTGCCCGCAGTGCCAATAGTGCGGTACTCTTCTCTACCCTGATCTTCCTGACCGGAGGCCTGATAGGCACACTGCATCACCTCTATTTCACCGGCACACCCACTTCGGTCATCGCCTGGGGCGCTATCTTCTCGGCGCTGGAAGTGGTGCCTCTGGCCCTTATCGGTTTTGAAGCGGTAGAAAGCTATCGCCTGCGCCGGGCCGCTCCCTGGATGCAACGCTATCACTGGGCCATCATGTTCTTTGTTGCCACCGCTTTCTGGAATCTGGTGGGCGCCGGTGTACTGGGCTTCCTGATCAATCCACCGATTGCCCTCTATTACATTCAAGGGCTGAATACCACGGCCACCCACGCCCACGGCGCCTTTATGGGAGTCTACGGCATGCTGGGGATAGGCCTGATGTTGTTCTGCCTGTCAGGACTTGCCGGTAAACTGCGCTGGGAAGACAAGTGGCTCAAGGGGGCATTCTGGAGCCTGAATCTGGGGCTGGCCGCCATGTTGTTCCTGTCATTGCTGCCGGTGGGCATAGTGCAGTTCTTCGCCGTGCTGGATCATGGCTACTGGTTTGCCCGCTCGGCAGAGGTGATCCACAGCCCGCTGGTAGAACGCCTGGTATGGATGCGGATGTTTGGTGACATCATCTTCTCCGTCGGCGGTTTATTGCTGGGCGCCTTCCTCTTGGGATTGTTGCGACAGGCGGTCAAGGCCAAACGCTTGGCCATTGCTACCAGTCACTAGCCACTCGCACTGAAAAATAATGTCAAAATGACATTCCGCTGTCCCTGGGGTAGACTCACCCCAGGGATTCTATTCAGGTCAGCTTATGCCACTCAGCCATTCCGATCTTACCCGTATCGCGCTGGATATCACCTCAGGTTTGCCAAACAGCGACAGATTCAGTCGCCTGCTGGCGACAGTACGGGACAATCTCCATTGTGATGCCGCCGCTCTGCTGCGATTTCAGGGCAATCGCTTTATCCCACTGGCAATCGACGGCCTCAGGGCCGATGTACTCGGTCGCAGCTTCAACATCACAGAGCACCCGAGACTGGAGGCCATCGCCCGCGCCGGCGATCTGGTGCGCTTTCCGGCAGACAGCCAATTGCCGGATCCCTACGATGGCCTGATAGCCGCCCACACAGATAAGCTCAAGGTGCATGCCTGTATCGGCCTACCGCTGCTGGACAAGGAACAGCTGATAGGCGCCTTGACCATAGATGGTCTGGACCCTTGCCAGTTCGACGATTTCAGCGATGAAGAGTTGCGAAGCCTGAGCGCCATCGCCGCCGCCTCCCTCGGCAATGCCCTGCTGCTGGATAAGTTGGAAAGCCTGTCGCTACAGAGCCAGAGTCAACCATTGCCGGAAACCGGCCACAGTGAACTTCTGGGGGAAAGCCCGCTGATGTTGGCGCTGAAGCGGGAAATTGCCGTGGTCGCTCCCAGCGACCTGAACGTGTTGATCCTCGGTGAAACCGGCACGGGTAAGGAGCTGGTTGCCAAGGCAGTACACGCCGCCTCGCCCAGAGGCAACAAGGCTCTGGTGTACCTCAACTGCGCCGCCCTGCCCGAGTCGGTCGCCGAGAGTGAACTCTTCGGTCATGTCAAAGGCGCCTTTACCGGCGCCATCAGCAATCGCGCCGGTAAGTTTGAATTGGCCGACAAGGGGACTTTGTTTCTCGACGAGATAGGCGAGCTCAGCCTGCCGCTGCAGGCCAAGTTACTCAGGGTGCTGCAATACGGCGATCTGCAACGGGTTGGCGAAGACAGAAGCCTGACAGTGGATGTGCGGGTTATCGCCGCCACCAATAAGGATCTCAAAACCGAGGTGGTTGAAGGCCGCTTTCGCGCCGATCTCTACCACAGGCTGAGTGTTTTCCCGCTACTTGTACCGCCACTGAGAGAAAGGGGTCGCGACATACTGCTGCTTGCCGGGCATTTTCTTGAACGTTGCCGCAGCAAGCTGGGGCTGGAGCGCCTGAGTCTGTCCGCCGAATCGGAAGCCTGGCTGCTGGCCAACGACTGGCCTGGCAACGTCAGGGAACTGGAACACCTGTTGCACCGCGCCAGCGTGTTGGCGCGCGCCGCCAGTGACCATAACCAATGCCAGTTGCAACTGGGTGAGTTGCAGTCAAAGACCCCCTCTCCAAGTGCGCTGTCGCGCCAGCTGGACACAACAGCGCCTGCAGAAGCCATCACACTCAAGCAAGCCACAGAGGAGTTCCAAAGACAGCTGCTGCGCAGTGTGCTGGAGCGGCATCAATACAACTGGGCCGCCAGTGCCCGCGAGTTGGGCGTCGACCCTGGCAACCTGCATCGACTGGCAAAACGCCTACAACTGAAATAGTTTTTTTGCCGCAATCTGTTGAAATCTGCGCCGGAAAAGGTAAGGATGCCTGCTCGACTCTGATGCCTGAAACCAGGGCGACTGACAGCGTTTAATGAAGAAAAATATCCTATGACAAGAATTCCCCGCCTCGCCCTGTTACTGGGCCTGTTGCTTCCCGCCTGCCTGTCGCAGGCCGTTGAATATCCTCTGCCGCCCGAAGGCAGCAGTATCGTCGGTGACAACCAGTATTATGTGGTGCCAGATGACAAGCGCACACTGGAGAGTGTTGCCGACGAATATCAACTGGGGCTGACCAACATGACCGAGGCCAACCCAGGGGTCGACCCTTTTCTTCCCAAGCCACGCAGCACATTACTGATCCCTCACAAGCTGATCCTGCCGGATGCCCCTCGTAAAGGGATAGTGATCAACGTGGCCGAAATGCGCCTCTACTACTATCCCAAAGACAGCAATACGGTACAGGTCTTACCCATAGGTATAGGTCAGATAGGCCGGGATACCCCGGAAAACTGGGTGACCAAGGTTTATCGCAAACGTGCCAACCCCACCTGGACCCCAACGGCCAGGATCCGCAAGGAATATGCCGCCAACGGTATCACCCTGCCCAAGGTCTGGCCCGCAGGCCCGGATAACCCCATGGGCTTGTATGCGCTTTATATCGGTAACCTGTATGCCATTCACGGCACCAATGCCAGCTTCGGTATAGGCCTGCGTGTCAGCCAGGGGTGTGTCCGCCTGCGTAATCAGGATATCGAGCATCTGTTCAATACTGTGCCCAACGGCACCCGGGTACAGTTTGTCAATCAGCCGATAAAGGCCAGCCTGGAGCCTGATGGCGGTCGCTATCTGGAAGTGCATCAGCCGCTGTCGCGCACCGAGGCCGAGTTTGAATCCACCGCACCTGTGGTATTGAAGATGACCCCGGCCATCAGCCGCTTTATCGCCCATGCCGACACCGATTCGACCGTGCTCAAACGCCTGTTGGATGACAGAAGCGGTATTCCGACCCGCCTCAATCCCTGAAAGCCTTTCAAAAGCAAGACCCCAGCCTAGGCTGGGGTCTTGCTTTTGAGCGGTATCGCTTTTGGCTGTTACCCCTTGATGGGAGCCAACTGCTGCTGCACAAAGGCGTGCATCACGGCGCTGTTGGCCAGAATTCGCTGATCCAGGTTCTGGGTTGCCGGTGTTTCACTGCAAACACCCACCTTGGCACCGGTGCGAACCAGCCAGGCCTCGAACGAAGTATCAAAGTGGTTGAAGATGACCCCGTCTTGCACCGGACAGCCATCGATATCACCATCGGCGGCAATATCAAAGAAACGCCCCAGAGTATCACGCAGCTGCAAACTGAACTGGCCGGGTGATTGTCTGGGCTCAAAAGAATAGATATAGGTGTGCTGCTGCAACACATCTTCATGACAGGTCAATATGCCTTCACGGCTGGCGCCCTGCAGCAGTTGGCCATATTCCAGTAGCAGCTTGCCTTCAACCGAAGGTGAACTGGCTTCGCCCTCTTTGGGCTGTAAAAACCCCCGGTTGGGGTTTTCACCGAACTTATTGAATCTGTGCCCCTTGGCAAAGCCAGTGGGGTTGACCAAAGGCAACAAGCTTAGATTAATTCGCTCGAAAATATCCTGTTGCAGTTCACTGAGGAAATGCAGCATCCCCCAAGGGCCGGCAGCCTCTTCACCGTGGAATCCGGCACTGATCAACACAGAGGGCAGCTCCGCCGTCGCTGAGGGCGACTGATACAGCTCCAGTGGATAATCACCTATTTCGCCCAGCTTCTTGCGCCCCAACTGCAGACGATCAACTTCCTGTTGCAATTGGGCATAGAAATGTTCGATATCCGTACTGTCGCAGGCAAAAATGTCTGAATGCCATTGAAAAGATGCGAAGGGGGAACGGCTCATAGTGCTTTTATGACTCAGATGAATGAAGGGCAAAGCTATAATATCAGCTTTATATAAAAACAAAATCCATCTGAGCCAATAGCGCTCAAAAGCCCTGGACTCAATCGTCGCGGGTCAGGACTTCCAGCAGTTCAATTTCAAATTCAAGATCCGAATTCGGCTTGATCAGCGCCCCAACCTGGCGTTCACCATAAGCCAGATGTGCCGGAACCTTGAGTCGGCGTTTGCCACCGACCTTCATTCCCATCAAGCCCAGATCCCAGCCCTTGATCACCCGCCCTGTGCCTATGACACACTGAAAGGGACGCCCCTTGTCCCAGGAAGAATCAAATTGAGTACCGTCACTCAACCAACCTCGGTAGTGAGCCGTGATAAGCGCTCCTTTCACCGCGGCTTTGCCCTGACCTTCCTCGATATCTATGATTGCCAATTCTGCCGTCATGGCTTGTTCCTCAACCTATGGCTCAAAAGGCGCATCTTATCCGTAAAAGGAACTGAACACTATTCCATGGATAGATGAAGCGGCATGGCAGGCACTTTTCCTTCAGGCTCAAGCCCTTGCTATACTGGCCGCCCGCGGCACTTATATGGCACTTAAATAACAGTCACAGGATGAGACGTCCAGAATGAAGCACACAATTTCACCCTCTGAACGCTATGCCCAAGGCCCTTGGCAGCAAGACCCCGCCCAGTTGCCTGCGCTGGCAGCGCTTGACCAGCGTTTTCAGGCGCTCGGTCAGGGAAACAAAGCCCCCGGGCTCTACCTGTGGGGGGATGTCGGCCGCGGCAAGACCATGTTGATGGATCTCTTTTTCAATGCCGTCGAGGGGCAACCCAAGCTCAGACTGCATTTTCATCACTTTATGGCCAGGGTTCACAGAGATCTGAACCGCATCAGCGGCACTCGTGAGCCTTTGGATCAGATTGCCGCCACACTGGCCAAAGAATGCCGCCTGCTGTGCTTCGATGAGTTTTTCGTCTCGGATATCGGCGACGCCATTATTCTTGGACGTTTACTCGAAGGCCTGTTTAACCGTGGCGTTATGCTGGTCAGCACTTCCAATACGCCAATCGAGCGCCTCTATGAAAACGGCCTGCAGCGAGAGCGCTTTTTGCCGACTATCGACTTGTTGCAACAGAAGATGGAATCGCTGCACCTCAATGGCGAGCAGGACCATCGCCTCACCAAAGGCGCGCCCCATGCCCAGGCGGCACTTCCCCTGCTGCAGCTTGGCAATGAACCTGACTTCAGCCAGTGGTTTTCAAAAAACGCCTCGGGTCCAGGGCAACTCAGCATCATGGGCAGACCGCTTTTTTTCCAAGCTATGGAAGCCACACAATCCCTGGCCTGGTTTCGCTTCGATCAGCTCTGCGAAGGGCCGAGATCCACTCTGGATTATATGGAGCTGGCCGAAACACTGGATACTCTGCTGCTGAGCCATGTACCCAGGCTTGGCGGTGAGCGCCGCGGCTGGATCCGCGCCCGTGGTACCGAAGATGCTGCCGAAGCCGTCAGCACAGGCGATAGAAAGCTCAGTTATGCGCCGGAGGATGATGCCGCCCGGCGCTTTATCGCCCTGATAGATGAGTTTTATGACAGGGGTAAACAACTGGTGCTACATGCCCAAGTACCACTGGAGCAGCTTTATCAGGGCGGCGCCCTCAGCTTCGAATTTCGCCGCACCTATAGCCGCTTAACCGAGATGCTGGGCAGCTCAGAGCTGGCGCCTGGCGTTATCCAATAGCCGCACTGACTCGGCCGCCTCGGTACGCATAGCGTCCAGCGCTTTGCTATCAAACAAGGTACCGCGATAGAAGAGCCCTCTTATCGATTGAGTGGCACCTATGTCCTGCAGCGGATTGTCCTGCAGCCATAGCAGTTCTGCCTTTTTGCCGACTTCAATGCTGCCATAGTCCTTGCTCTGGCCCATGAAGCGGGCGCCATTAATGGTAGCCGAGCGCAGAATATCAGCATTGTTCACCCCGGCCTGTTGCCAGAGTTGCAGCTCAGTGTGCAGCCCTTCGGCGGGGTAAACATAAGTGTTGAGCGCAGCAGAATCGCTGCCCGCCAGCAGGGTAACCCCGGCCTGCAACAGTTTTGGCAACTCGGCAGCCAGCGCTTGATAATGCTGCTTACGTGTCTGCCACTGCTGAGGTGTTTGCGCTCCCATACGCTCAATTCGCCAACGATATTTTTCGGTAAAAGCTCGGGTCAGAAACGCCATGAAAGGATCTTGGCTGTGATCTTGAGTATCGAGCCAGGCCAACTGGTGGCCGCCAATCAAGGTTGGTGTCACGGCAACGCCTTTGGCTGCCAACATGCGGTAACCCAGCTGCGCCTGCTCCGGGTCGAACCCATCACGATACGCCTGACTCGCCTGCTTAGTGCTCATACGTCCGGCCGCAACCGCAGCAGCAATTTGAGGCTCTAGGGCATTTCCCAGCCTAAGTACATATGAAGCATGTTCTATGCTGGACAGCCCGCTCTTGGCAGCTTCGAAAATGCTGACACCATAGGGAATATGGCTGGATACCAGATGTCCACGGGCACGGGCCTCTTTGAGTGTTTCCAGATAGAGAGCCGCCGGCATGGTATTTTCAGTGATCTTGATAAAGTCGACCGCCATACTTTCAAGCTTGTCCATGCCTTGACGCATTTCGGCGCCATCGGCCACTTCCAGATCGCCATTCCAGACAGAATCCGGACCTTCAAACTTCTGCCCGGCACTGAAAATTCTCGGCCCCAAACGGTTACCGGACTCAATCTGTTTACGCCATAACAGCACTTCCGGCGCCAGATCGCTGGCCGCTTCACGCACCGCGGTAATGCCGTAACTTAAGTAAAGCGGCAGTAACAGGGCATTGTCCTCCACCAGTTCCCGGCCTTCGAAGTGCACATGCATGTCCCACAAAGATGGCATCAAAATGCCGCCCTGAAGATCCACAGTGCGCTCAGCCGTTAACTTGGCTGAGCTGTCTTCAATGGCGCTTATCCGCCCCTCATCGATCGCCAGTTGTTTACCTGATAGCAAACGCCCCTGCTCCACATCCAGCAAACTGAAATTGGTCAGCAGCCACTCATGGGGTTTGGCCTGCAGCGGCGGGGTAAATGATGTGGCCAAGAGACATAACAGCGACAGTTTTTTCAATGACATTCCGGCTTCCTTAATTATTATTTTAGGTCTAATAAACAAATTGTTATCAACAGTTCCAGGTCTTTGGAGAGTCACAATACCAACCTCTCCTGCCGAGGAATGATTTCGGCCTTATTGAGCATGAACCTTGGAGACTCGTTGCTGCTCATCTGTCTCCCGGCGCGCAGGCAAACCTGATGGACCAAAACCAAAACAAAGCACGGTCACCACCAAGACAAACAACCAATGCAACAACCACAGTGGAGCAAAATAGGTACTGCTCTGCATCACAGGCGCTGCGCCGTCAAGCAACAAGGGCGGTATGATCAAGGGAGGCAGCGCCGCCAGCAGGAAGCCGCCGCCCTGCACCATGGCACTGAGGCCGGCCGTCTGCTCGGCGCCGCGGTATTCTTCATGCACCAGGAGCAAGGTAAGTGAAAAGCTGCCGCCAAGCCCCACGCCAAGCAGCAGACTCCAAAGCACAGGGGCGCCCTGAGGCCACAAAGCCAAGGCCATAAAGCCTACTAATTGCGCGATAAGAGCCAACCACAACCAGGGACGGCGGTCGGCTTTTGCTTGCTTGCCGGCGAAACGACCTGCCAGCAGCGGTAACGTCAGGGCTGAAAACATCTGTGCCAGCGCCATCAGGGCCACCAGCCGCCCACTTGCAAGCTGAGACATGCCCAGTTTCTGATAGCTGAGCGGTAACCAAGCCACCAGGCTGGCATAGCCTCCATTGATAAGCCCGAAACTCAGCAACAAAGACCAGGCCTTTGCCCGGCGCCATGGCAAGCTTGGTTTAGCGGGCGCGGGATTATCCTCCCCTGATGTACTCACAATAGAGCCTTCAGTCAGAGGTGCAACTCTGGAAACAGCCGGTTGAGAGTCACGCCTGACCAACCAAAGTGCGAGTAACAACACAGGTATGCAAGGCAGCGCCCATAATGCCAACACCGAAGCCCCCTCTGAAAACAGCGTCATCAACCAAGGGGTGACTCCAGCGCCCAGAGCGCCGCCACCCATCAACAACGCCGAGTATCCCCCCATTAATACCGGCAAGTGTCCGGCGAAATGCTGTTTGATAAGCCCTGGTAACTGCAGTTGCATCCAAGCTACGGCAAGCCCGGCCAGCAAGGTGGAGAGCCAAAGCAGTGGCATAGTAACTCTTGCTCTGAGTACCAGCGCCAAAGTCAGCAAGCCGAGGCTAAGAGCCACACCGGGCAAGCTGGAGAGCCTTTTAGGTAGCCAAGGGGCAGTCAGTGCTCCAACTCCCATCAGCAACATGGGCATTGAGGTCAGCCATCCCAGAGCCTGCACCTCAATACCAAGCTCGCTACTGAGCTGTACCAGCAAAGGCCCGGGCGATGTCAGAAAAGGCCTCAACGCCAGTGCACCACCAAACAATAACAGCAGCAGAGCCACTGCTTTCAGCCTGGTCAAATACGGCTGTTGAAGTGTCATTGCTCTTCGCTATCCCCAGCTGGATTTGCCTGAGCATCATGTGCCAAAGCGCCATAGAGCCAGGCAGGTTCAAAGGAGCTTTGACAACGACGAATGGTAAACCCCGGGCTTTGTGCAAGCTTTTGGCTCTCCAAACCCAGCAAACCATAGCTGGCTTCACTGGAGAATCCCCAGAATTCGGCATCGTGATTATCGAATACATAGCGTATCTCACGTATACCTGCCATCAAGGCGGCAGCCAAACACATGGGGCAAGGGTGACCACTGGCGTAGAGCACGGCACCATCGAGTTGTGTCGTCTCTAATGACTTGGCCGCCGCACGTATGGCCTGCATTTCGGCGTGAGCCGAAGGGTCGCAGTCGGCTGCGACTCGGTTGACACCTTGTGCAATAATCTCCCCGTCTTTCAGCAACAGGGCGGCAAAGGGTCTGGCGCCGGACAGCAGATTATCTTTGGCCTTGATCACCAAGTGTTCTATTAGATCGGCTTCTGTCAGCGGCATGCTTGTGAGTGTTGCTTTCATTCTGTGGCTTCCAGGCAAATTTTCCATCCAGTCTAAAAACTGCCTATTTGATTTGGAAATTAAATAATGAAATATTCATCAGTGGAATTCTCACTAATCCGGTACTGATGAAAACACCTCATTCTCCCGCCAACCTGGCACTGATCGATCCTGTATTACTGCGGGCCTTTGTCGCCGTCGCCGACAGTGGCAGTTTCACCCGCGCCGCGGCCGCCACTCACCTGACCCAGTCAACAGTTAGCCAGCAGCTTCGCCGTCTGGAGCAACAATTGGGTTATCCTTTACTGGATCGCAGTGGCCGTTATGCCCAAACCACACCTGAAGGTGAGCGACTGCTTACTTATGCCAGACAGATACTGGCGCTGATGCGGGAAGCCGGAGGTCGAACACAAGAGGCGTTTACCCCACTTCGATTGGGAGTGCCGGAAGATTTTGCCGGTGAGGTACTGACCCTGGTGTTGGCCAAGCTGCAACGCCAGGAGCCGACATTACAACTGGAACTGACATCTGGGCTGAGCCAAGGCCTTTATGAAGCATTTCGTGATGGCAAACTGGATATAGTGCTGGTGAAACAACGCCTCGGCGCCAGTCGCGGCGTCGCCTGCTGGCCAGAACCTGTTTGCTGGTTCGACAGTCGCAGCCACTCGCTGGCAGAAAAGCGCCCGCTACCTTTGGTGGCCTTTCCCAATGGTGGTTTATATCGAAGTGAGATGATCCAGCTGCTTGATGAAACCGGGATAGAGTGGCAAATGGTGCAAGTCAGTAATTCACTGTCACAGGTGAAAGCCGCGGTAGCCGCAGGCATAGGAGTGAGCCTGTTGCCCAAACGCCTGCTCACAGACGCCCATATTCAGCAAGAGACTCTGCCACCGCCATTACCGATGGAACTGGTACTGCATGCTGCGCCCAGCCTGAACCATATGGGCAAGCGGCTAATTCAGGACTTGGTCGCCCGTTGTAATGACTTGATGGTTACTTAAGAAAACAAAACGCCAACCCAGCTAATCGCGCCCCGGCTTTCTGCGGTACATCAAGCCGTCGGCCTGAGCCATCAACTCGGCCAAGCTCCTGGGTTGGGCCGGATCGTATAGGGCTTCTCCGAGGCTGGCACGGATCTGATAGGGTTTTGCCAAGCGGAAGTTGAGTTCGGCCAAGGCTTTACGGAACCTCAACTTGATGGCTCTGACATCCAATGGTCGCAAATGGGTCAGCAGTACGGCAAACTCATCACCTCCAAGCCTGGCTACCACATCCGACTCGCGGAAACAGCTCACCAGCATGGCGGCAAAGGCCTGCAACACGGCATCACCTTCACTGTGACCATAGGTATCATTAATGGGCTTGAATTCGTTGAGATCCAGATACAGCAAGGCACCGTAGAAACTTTCACGACAACAGGAAGACAGTGCCATCTCCCCCAGTAACTCAAAGCCCCGGCGGTTGGCCACGCCGGTGAGTTCATCCTGACAGACCTCTTCCATATGCTGCAGTTCGTTTTCCACCATATGGCCGAGATCTTCCAGACACAGCTTATCTTCCTGGGACAGTTCTCTTGGGCGTACATCTATGATGCAGAAGGTGCCAACCCGACAACCATTGCGCATAGTCAAAGGATAACCGGCATAAAATCGGATATGGGGAGCGCCGGTAACCAGAGGGTTGTCGGCAAAACGAGGGTCCTTGAGAGTATCCGGGATCAGCATGGATTCAGGCGACAGGATGGCATGACCACAAAACGACTGATCTCTGGGTGTCTCCCTGAGGGAGATACCTAAGGAAGGTGCGAACAAGTCCCATGCGTGCTCTGCGTCGGCTTACAGGCCTGGATGCAAGGCGTGGTTCGCAGCAAATGGCCCTAGTCCTTTGCAAGAAGCACAACACAGCAGGCAGGACTGTAAGCCACGCCCTTTGGGGCTTTCACAGCAACCGGCTCTCTGCGTTATCCGACTTCGACAGGCCCCGGCATGCCTTCAGTCAGATGCCTTGAACGCCAATTGCTGTGTAAGCCAGAGTGCCGCGAGGACTTATTCGCACCTTCCCTAAGCTGGACTTGAACCATTGTCGTTTGGCATCAACCAGACTAACCAAACAGATGGGTACTTCAAACAGTCGTTGCGCCATACGGCTGATGCGATCAAAGCGCTCCTCTGCTTCGGTATCCAACACCCCGAGTCCTTGCAGGGTAGCCAGCCTTAGTGGCTCATCCAAGGGCTTTGGGGGGCTTGGCATAGGCATTCCTCAACAGTGGCTTCAGGCAAAGCAATCGACAAAACTTCTCCGTTAACTATAGATAGCCTGAGCGCACCGGTAAACTATTGCCCCAGGATAAGCTCATAGATGTTACTAACCCGTTCGGCCTGCTCCGCCACTTTTTCCTGTGCCACCAGCCCAGGCAAACCGGCCAGAGTCAACCTGTGGTTTTCATCCCTCAGCATGCAATAGGCCTGGGTCAGATGCTGCGCCGACATCAAGGGCAGCAGTTCAAGCTCGGCCAACACCTCAAAAATCCGCACATTATCAGACCAGATACACAGCTCTGGGTGCTTATGGGCATAGGCCAGCACCAAATACTGAGCGATAAACTCAATATCGGCGATACCGCCAACGCTTTGTTTAAGATCGAACATTCCCTGCGGCGCTTTGAGCAGATGGTCGCGCATCTTGAGGCGCATCTCACGCACTTCGCTGGCCAGCTGTTTCCTGTCTCTTGCTTGGCGCAGCACGCTGTCACGCACCGCCTGAAATTCCTGCGCCAAGGCGTTATCACCGAAGACAAAGCGGGCACGAACCAAAGCCTGATGTTCCCAAGTCCAGGCCTCCTGCTGCTGATACTCGCCGAAATGCCCAATTTCACTGACCAAGAGCCCGGAGGCGCCCGATGGTCGCAGGCGCATGTCTACCTCGTAAAGCTCGCCCGACATGGTGCGGGTGGAAAACAGGTGTAATATCCGCTGCGCCAGTTTGAGATAGAAGTGCCCTACATCCAACGGCTTGTCACCGTCAGTCGAGCCGCCCTTGGCATTGTGCAGAAACACCAGGTCGAGATCCGAGCCGTAGCCCAGCTCAATGCCCCCCAGCTTGCCATAGCCGACGACGGCAAAACCTATCTCGCCGTCAGCCAGGCCAGGCGGCACGCCGTGGCGCTCTGTCATTTGCTGCCAGGCCTGTTGCACCACTTGCTCTATGATGGCCTCGGCAAGAAAAGTCAGGTGATCGCTGACCTGCATGATAGGTAAGACCCCGGTGACATCCGCGGCGGCAATTTTCAACTGTTGCGACAGTTTAAACTGCCTGAGCGCCTCCATCTGCTGCTCCATATCCTCTTCCGGAACCCGCAGCAGGTATTGGCGCAGTTCACTGCCGTAGTCATCCAGAGAGGTGGTGTCATAAAGCTGCGCCGGATCGATCAGTTCATCCAGCAACATGGGGAATTTCGCCAGCTGCTGGGCAATCCAGGGACTGGCACAACACAGGCTCACCAATTGTTGGCGGGCGCCGGGGTTTTCACACAGAAGTTCAAGATAAGTGGTGCGGGTGAGGATCTGCTCCAGTACGCCGGTTACCGGCTTGAATGCCTTGCCGGGATTGGGCTGCAGCGTCAACTCCTCAAGCATTTTCGGCATCAGCTTATCCAGGGTATCCCGCCCTCTTGGGCCTATGGCCCGACGTGATACCGTCTCGCGCCAATGAGCCAGACTGCTCCAGAGTTCATTGTCTTCTATGCCTCGCTCGGCCAGCAGCGATTGTATGTCTTCCTCGCTGTCACAGACCCAGAGCTGGCAGGCCCAGCTATCACTTTGCTCCTCATTGTCTTCATCACCGCCGACGGTATCGCGAAAATGGCGATGAATCTTGAACATGGCGGCCTCAACCTCACTGCGCAGCTCTGCCTCATTGGCCATCCCCAACGCGTAGCAGAGACGATGCCAATCCAGGCCGTTATCCGGCAGGGTCTGGGTCTGTTTATCCCCTATGGCCTGCAACAGGTTTTCTACCCGGCGCAGCAGCAGATAACTCTGCTTGAGTTCATCTACCGCCAGGTACTCAAGTTGCCCCAAACTAAAGAGGGTATCTATGGCATCGAACAAGCTTTGACTGCGCAGCGCCGGCTCCCGGCCGCCGCGGATAAGTTGAAAACTCTGCACCACGAACTCCACTTCGCGGATACCGCCGGCACCGAGTTTGATGTTGTCCTTGAGCTGGCGCCGCCGCACTTCCTGGGCAATCAGGCGCTTCATCCGCCTTAAGGAATCTATGGCGGAAAAGTCGATATAACGCCGGTAAACAAAGGGACGTAGCAGGTCGTGAAGCTCATCCGAGTATTGAGTCCAGGGACCAAGCGCGCGGGCTTTGACCATGGCGTAACGCTCCCAATCACGCCCCTGTTCCTGATAATAATCCTCAAGGGCGCTGTAGCTGACCACCAGCGGGCCACTCTCGCCATAGGGGCGCAAACGCATGTCGACCCGAAACACAAAGCCGTCAACTGTGACCTGCCCCAGCAGATTGACCAGGCGTTGCCCCATGCGGATAAAGAACTGCTGGTTATCCAGGCTGCGCCGACCGCCCTGGGTCTCACCGTGTTCCGGAAAGGTAAAGATCAAGTCGATATCAGATGAGAAGTTCAGCTCACGGCCGCCCAGCTTACCCATCCCCAGGATCATCAAAGGTTGTGGCTTGCCGTCGCAGTCACAAGGGGTTCCCAGACTCTGGCACATTTCGCGATAGAGCCAGTCTCTGGCGCCAATTATCAGTGCCTCTGCCAATACAGAGAGATCGAGCAGTGACTCCTGCAGCGGGCTATAACCCATGAAGTCGCGCCAGGCGAGGCGCACCATTTGCCGGTTGCGATAGTTTCGCAGCACTGACTTGGCGGTTTCTTCCTGGGTGACAGGGTCGAGCAGGGATTGGATTTCGTCGGCAAAGTCTTGTCTATCCAGGCGAGTGAGCTGGCCGCTAAAGAAGGGGGCAATCCATTCAGGGTGGCGGCACAGCTGAGTGGCAACATAATCACTCAAGCCCATAACCCGTTGCAGCTCCTGCTGCTCTATGAGGCTGAGCTCGGTAACCACCTCAGGCCAGCGCTCCACCAGCAGATGCCAATGCTTACCGGCCTGTTTGCACAGCAACTCGGAAAACGGCTTTTGACTGTCACACCCCAATTCCATAGTTATCCCTGTTCGATTGTATTCAAGACCATTTAGACATATTATGTCATCTTTGCCGCACAAACGTCCGCTCGACATGGATTTTAACCGGCCGATGCAGATGATTCTGACTTCACCCCAATTCTTGTGGGTGATACTCTGTGCACAGATTACACCAACTTGCACTGACGGCCTACGGGGACCAGAGGTTTTAGCAGCGTTTGCCGGGCTCAAGTGCTTATCATAATGGAGAAAACATGGCAGGAATGCTGATCCGTATTCTCAGTCTGCTGATGCTGTTATCACTGACAGCCTGCGGTGACGACAGACCCGAGCAGATTGCCCAGTTGCAACAGCTGAATGACCAACGTCTGGAAAAACTCGGCCAGATGCTGGACAAAGACCAGCTGCGCAATGGCATCTTACTCAAACAGTATGGTCAAATTCTGGCGCAGCAGCGGCCGGAGCTACAGCCGCTGGTGGAACAACTGACACTGGATGCCACCAGTAAGGGACCACTGTACAAGTCACTGGAAAGCAGGGTGAAAGACGCCAAGGTGGCGAGCAACTTTGTCAATCTTGACCAACAGTTGGAAGAGGGAAACAACCTCTATCAAGCGCTGGACTCCAGCCTGTTCAACGACATGCTTTCAGATCCCGTCAATGTGATTGCCGATATGTCAGAGGGCAAACTCGCCAGGGTCAACGCCATCAGCCGCGAGGCTTCAACCCTGGCCAATGGCTCGGAAGACTTTGGTGCCGGCAGCCAGTTAGTGGGTAACCCCGCCTATGGCCAGTGGCAAACCGATTCCAACGGCATGTCCTTTTGGGCCTGGTATGGCATGTACTCCATGTTTTCCAACCTGTTCCACAGGCCGGTTTATTATGACAACTGGTCCAGAGGCAGGGATTACAGCTACTACAATGATGTGGGGCGCTATCGCTATACCTCCCCCAAGCAGGCTAAAGCCCAAACCCAGGTCTATGAGCGCACCAAAAAACGTTTCGACTCTCAAGGCAAACGCTTTGACAGCCCTTATGCCAAGTCCCGCTCCGGCTCAAGCGCCCTCTCTCGTCAGAGCAGCGCCGCACCCAAGCCATCCAGCAGTGGGCAAACGGCCAGCAAGTTTCGCTCTAATTACTCTAAAGACAGCAGTTTCCGTAATTCTGGCAGTCGCACCAGCCGTGGTGTCAGCCGGGGCAAATAACTCAGCCAGGATCACAACTTAAGGAATGAACATGACTCTATTTCAGGAATTCGGCATCACTCAGGAACTGGCCGTCATACTCGCCATCGACCTTTCTATCGCCGTGGTACTGCTCACTCTGACCCGCTACCTGCAGGGATGGAGTGTTCGGGTAAACAGCAGTGAAGAGCTGGCGGTCAGAGACAACTTCGCCTTCGGCATCAGCACCGCCGGCGCTGTGGCGGCACTGGGTATCGTGCTGACCGGCGCCATTACCGGCGCCGCCGCCCACAGTTATCTGCAGGAAGCCATCGGCATGAGCGCCTATGGCCTGTTTGGGCTGGTGCTGATCAAACTGGGGCGCTTTTTGCACGATAAAATCGCCTTGAATAATATCGACAAGAACGCCCTGGTGCTCAAAGGCAATGTGTCGGTTGCCATAGTCGATGCCTCGGCCGCTATCGCCACTGCGATTATTATCCGCGCCGTGCTGCTGTGGGCCGAAGATCTGACCCTGGATACCTTTATTGCCATCCTCAGCGCCTTCGCTATTTCTCAATTGATGCTGGTGTTGCTGACCCGCCTCAGAGAGAATCGCTACGCCGCCCGCAACCAGGACAGCTCAATGCAGCAGGCGCTGGCGCAGGGAAATACCGCCCTGGCGATACGCCATGCCGGGGCGATGATCGCCATGGCACTGAGCTTCAATGCCGCCAGTCACTTTATCGTCTTCAGCCCTGAAGCCTATGTCACCAACGCCCTTGGCTGGCTGGTGTTCTCCTTCATTATGTTGGTGGTACTGAGCCTGTTGCTACCCTTGGTCAAACTCCTGGTGCTGGCAAAAATTGACCTCGCCGATGAGGTTGAGAAGCAGCACAACATAGGCTTGGCCGCTGTTGAAATGGCGATCAGCATAGCGGTTGCGCTGATCCTCACCGCTTTGATGGCCTGAGCCCGTGGCATTAAGTAGTCACGCCAACACCCAAGAGCCCAACAGACGTCACTTAGGTGCCCTCGATGATGCCCTGCTTCTGGGGATCATGGGGGTACTGGCGGCCTGTGGTCTGATATACGAATACCTGCTTTCCCATTATGCCGGGCGCATTTTGGGCGCCCTCGAGGCGGCCATCTACACCATGATAGGCTTGATGATAGTCTCCATGGGCTTGGGGGCCTTTGCCGCCCGCAAGATAAAGTGCGCCTTCAGCGGCTTTGCAGTATTGGAATTGACTGTCGCCTTGCTGGGCTCACTGGCGATTCTGATCACCGCGGCCGTCATCGGCTTTGGCCACGAGCTACCGGAACTGATAGGACGAACCCTGGGGCTACCGCCGGATCATCTGCCTCAGGGTGGCTTTATCGGCCGTTTTCAGGAGTTGTCCCGCTACCTGCCCTATTTCTGGGGTGTGTTGCTCGGTTTGATGATAGGCATGGAGATCCCGCTCATTGCCAGGGTGCGTCAGGCACTGTCCGATGAACACCTGCTGCACAATGCCGGCACCATTTATGGCGCCGACTATATAGGTGCTGGTGTGGGTGCGGCGCTCTGGGTCGGCTTTATGCTGGCGCTGGATATCCAGCTGGCTGCAGCCATGACCGCCGCCTTTAACCTCCTGGCCGGGTTTATCTTTATCATCCGCTTCAGGGACAGGATCCGCGCCGCCAACTGGTTACTGGCGGCACACGTACTGGCCACAGGAGTGCTGCTGATGCTGGCCATCAAGGGACCAACCTGGGAGCAAGGATTCAACAACCTCCTGTATCAGGACAAGGTGGTCTATGCCAAGGCTACCCGGTTTCAGCAACTGACACTGACCAAGCGCCTGATGGGTAACCATCTGCCGCCGGTTTACTCCCTCTATATCAATGGCCGGCTGCAGTTCTCCTCCAGCGATGAGCATATCTATCACGCCTTTCTGGTACATCCGACTCTGGCTGCCAGTGCCCGTCACGACAAGGTGTTGATCATAGGCGGCGGTGATGGATTGGGCTTGAAACAGGTACTGAAATGGCAACCCAAGCAGGTCACTCTGGTGGATCTCGATGCCGAGATGGTCAAACTGTTCAAAGAACCTGGGGCTGAAGTACCGGAAGATCTCAGGACAGCATTGCTCGGCCTCAACGGCAACGCCTTTGCCGATCCCAGGGTGGAAACGGTTTTCGACGATGCCTTTAACGGTGTCGACCGCTTGCTGGCCCGCGGCGATAAATACGATGCCATCATAGTGGATCTGCCTGATCCCTCACATCCGGATCTCAATAAGCTCTATTCAGACCTGTTTTATAAAAAACTCAGGGAACTTTTGAGCGCGGATGGGGCCATCAGTATACAGTCCACCTCGCCTTACCATGCGACCAAGGCCTTTATCTCTGTAGGCAAGACCCTTGCGCTGGCGGGATTCAAGGTGAATCAGTATCACCACAATGTGCCCAGCTTTGGCGAATGGGGCTGGACCATAGGGACACTCAATGGCCAGGACGCCAAGAGTCGGCTGCAGCAGATGCAGCAACTGCCGGTAGAGGATGACTGGTTGACGCCTGGGCTTATTCGCGGAGCCTTCGAGTTTCCGAAACAGTTTTACACTAAGATGGACCAGGTTCAGCCCAACACCATAGGCTCGCTGCAGCTGTATTACTACCACCTGCAGGCATGGACAGATGAACAGGGTGTAGCAACCTTTTAAACAGGCAAAGATAACGCTTGACATATTATGTCTCGGTGTTATCTTTAAACGCAGACATAATATGTCAAAGAGGACAAATATGAATATTCACACTATTGCCAATCATTTAAATGGACTTGGCGACAACAGCTCTACTGGGTTCCAGTTTGACTGTTACCCCATTGAAGGGGATGTAGAAGTGTTGCAGGTCAATGTGGTTGGCCGTGAAGAGATCCCCGTATTTGTTTCGGTAACGGAAAACCAAATCCTCTGCATCAGTTATCTCTGGGGAGAGGATGAACTCAAGCAGGAACGCCGTGCCGAGATGTTTGAAACCATGTTGGAACTCAACATCCCTATGCCACTGTCTTCATTCGCCAAGATTGACGATAAGTATGTGGTTTACGGTGCACTCTCCCTGCAATCGAGCATGCTGGAAATAGAACAGGAACTCTCTGTCCTGTCTGACAACTGTCTCGAAGTCATTGACGAACTGGTCGACTTTTTGAAATAAGGAGCCAAATCATGGGCATACTGAACAAAATTCTTACAGCATTCCGCGGTGGGGCCAACGAAGTCGGCCAAAGCATAGTGGATGCCAATTCAACCCGCATCTTCGAACAGGAGATCCGTGACGCCGAGAAACACCTCACCAAAGCCAAGCGTGAACTGACAGATGTGATGGCCAAAGAGATGCAAGCCAGCCGTGAAATCGATCGCATTAAGCGTGCTGTCGCCGAGCATGAAGGCTATGCCACTCAGGCACTGGAAAAAGGCAATGAAACTCTGGCACTGGAAGTGGCCGAGAAGATTGCCCAGCTGGAAATGGAACTGGCCGAGCAACAAACTGCCAACGACAGCTTCAGCGCCCATGCTGCCCGCCTGAAAGATCTGGTGAAGAAGACCGAACGTCAGCTGGCCGACTATCAGCGTCAGTTGAGCATGGTCAAGACCACTGAAAGCGTGCAAAAGGCCACGGCTTCCATTACCGACTCTTTCGCGTCAAGCAACTCCAAGCTGCTCAACGCCAAAGACTCACTGGAGCGTATCAAGGCACGTCAGCAACAGTTTGACGACCGCCTGAAGGCTGCCGAAAATCTGGAAGCCGAGAACAGCGACCAATCGCTGAAAGCCAAGCTGGCTGAAGCCGGTATCGGCGAGCAGAAGAGCAACGCCAGCGATGTGCTCGAGCGTTTGAAAGCCAAGAAAGGCTGATAACCTATGGGATTCTTTGGCAGCCTGTTTGGCAAAAAAGAAACTCCAGTGCGTCAGCTTAAGCACCCATCAGAGCTGCAAAAGGGCGATATGATCTCCCTTGATGACAGCTTTGCCCTGCCCGCGCATCTGCGCGGGCAGCAGCTTAGGGTCGAAGCCGTCAATACCTATGAGTATCAGCGCAGTCAGTCGACTGAATGGGTACTCAAGGGGCACAGCGGCGAAGCCATCTATCTGGGGCTGGATGAAGACGACGAAACCTGGCTGGCTTTCTCGCTGAAGATAAGCCGCGCTCAGGTCGATGCCTTATTCGATCTGGATGATTTCTCCGCGATCTTCGATGAGCCGGGGAAAGCTGAGCTGAGTACCAAGGGACTCACTGCCGAGACTGAGATGCTTGAGCAATGGCTCGGGAAACACTACCATCAGGTCAGTTTTGCTGAGTTTGGCTATTTCCACCGGGAAGATTACCGTGGACTCAGGCCGCCTCAGGATGCTGACGGTGCAACAGGTGATGCCTTCGAAAGCTATCAGTTGCTGGATGACGATGAGTCTCGCGCTCTGGATATCGAAGTCTATGAAGGCGGCGAAACCGACGTTGCGCTGACCCTTTACCGCCCCCTCAGCGATATTCGTGACTACTGGCCAGGAGAATAATGCGGCATGAGCAAGAACCACCCTTATCCGGAAAAATGGTTACAAAACCAAAAGGCTGCCAAGGCGACTCAGGTAGCTTTTGATCTGGATGAAAGGTTTCAATACTCCATCCGCAAGGCGGCCCTGGATACAGGTGTCAGCCCTTCAGATCAGATACGCATGATATTGGGTTTATCCGTGGCCAAGCGTCCCAAGCGGCCACGGTTAACCGTTTCGCTCAGCCCCACCGATTATGTCCAGCTCGCCGAAAAATACGGCCTGGCTCCGGATGCGCAATTGGAAATCAAAAAACGGGTATTGGAAGACCTGGTACAATTCGTAGACGAGCAATAAACAAGCGCGTTTACAGCTAACGGCAAGTCTTTTACCCTGAAAGGATACAAAGTTTCTCAATGGAAGAACCAATGCCGGATAAATCTCGCTGGTTCCTGAAACCGCCTGTTCAGGTCTCCCCTTTCGAATTGGCGATGATGATGTTGTCGCTGATCTCTGTGGTTGTGATCCTTATCATGACCTTTGTCCCTGTCGATCCTGAAACCCACAAGTTGTTGTTTTATATCGATACGGGTATCTGCTTTATCTTTATGAGTTATTTCCTGGTGGGTCTGTTCCGGGCAGAGAATAAACTCACCTATATCAAGTCTCACTGGGTCGACTTTGTCGCCAGTATTCCGGCGATTGAAGCGCTGCGCTTTGCCCGTTTATTTCAGATCCTCAGGGTATTGAGGCTCATTCGCATGAGTCGTTCCCTGATAGGGCCACTGCTGAAGCAAAGGCGTCAGGCCACCATCGCCAGCTTGCTGGTATCCATGGTCACCATCATCACCATAGCCTCGGTATTGATGTTGCTGGTGGAAAGCGGCGCCGAAGGCGCCAATATTCAAACCGCCGAAAACGCCATCTGGTGGGCAATAGTGACCATTTCCACCGTAGGTTACGGTGACTTTTACCCTGTGACGACAGTGGGCCATGTGATAGGTGGGGTGGTCATCGTCTGCGGGGTCAGTTTCTTCGGGGTTATTTCCGGTTATATGGCATCACTATTTGTCGCTCCCGATGAGCAGGAGAGCCTGGAAAACCAAAGCAAGGTCATCAAGAGCGAGTTGGATTTGGTACTCGAACGCATGGAAGCCAACCAACAACAGATGCTGACGGAAATCGCCGACTTGAAACAGAAGCTGGCGCAGCAGCAACGGGACTAATCAATCGACTAAAAAGGACGCCGAGGCGTCCTTTTTAGTGCTTACTCCCGGGCGATTCGTCCGGAACTCTTACCAGGCATCAGCGCCAGTAGGGTTGCTGCTGCAGTGCCATCTTGCGGGATTGTTCCATGGCAAAAATCAGACTCTGCTGTTTGTCTGCCAAAGCCTCGGCAAGCTCTGGCGCCAACTGCTCGGCCATGGCATAAGCGCCAAGACTGATGATCCCCTGACTCAAGTCCTGCCAGGGCGCGCGGAAACTATCGCGAGCCTTGGATGAGTAGAGACTGCCATAGGCCAGCCCCACCAAAATACCTTCATCCAAGGGAGCTGCCAGCTTGAGATAATCATCACGGCTGAGCTCGTCTCCCTGCATGGCCGCCAGCAGTTTTTGCCAGGAAGCCTCCTGCAGACCGTCACAGGTTCCCTTCAAGCCCCCTGCCACGGCTATCTGCATCTCGCCACTGGCCAGCTCGAGCAACATATTGACCAGTTGCAACTGCAGCTGACCATAACGGCAATCCTGCCATAGCGCTTGCAAGCGGCTGCGGAAATCCATCTTTTGCAACTGTTGCACGGCTCGCTCGCGCACGCTCTCGGCATTGGCCAACTTACCAAGCAACAATTTATCCTGGGCCAGACGCGTGAGAGAGTTGGCTTCTGTTACAAAGGCGAGTTGCTGCTCCAGCCAGAAAAATCGCGCATCAGTCTGGCTGTTGCCCAGAGTAAACTGGCCCAGGGTCAAGCGCAGCAGGCGCACACAGGAGCGCAGACGCTGCCACAATAACGCTTGCCCTGCCGGGTCATCCAAACTCTCGGCAATCATGCCCTCCAACAGTTGCCAACGCTCCAGCGCCGTTTCCAGCACCACCAGAAGGGTAGCTTTGATATCACTGTCGCAGGGCAGGCTGATATATTGCAGCGCCTCCAACGCCAGCGGACTGGCCTGCTGCGCCAGACGATAACCTCGCTGCGCCTTGCTGGCCTTCCCAAGACGCATGGGCAGATTGGCAGCAACCTGCTGTGCCAACGGCAAGAGATCGGCCGCCCGGCCACGCTTGAGTTCAAACTCCAACTCACAAAGCGATTCGCTCTGGCCCCCGGCGGCGATAGTGCCGGTATCCAGAGCCAGTTCTATCAGGCTCTCCCCCTGAACCACCAACCAGCGGCAACGCTGAAAATCGGTATGAAACAGGCAGGTAAGCCGGGCCTGCAACGAATCGATGTCGGAATTCTCAGGCCAAATTTCGGCGGGAAATAGCGACAAAACCGGGCTATTGGCGTCTATATCGACATTGTATTCCGGCCGACTGTGGATCCCACCGCTAACACGACCGGCCGTTTTTATGGTTTGCTCCCGCTTGCCATCACATCCGCGGACTCTAAGGCCCATATCCAGCTGACGCAGTGCCAGCTCGGGCGTATCATAATAGCCATTACTTAGCTGCTGGCACCCTTGGGATGTGGCGGCGGGTAAGGAGTTCAGAAATGTGGTCAGGCGACTGACTTCCGTGGCGGGGAAAAAGAGCTTAAGTTCTATCTCATTTTGTTGATTGTCGGCATCCATGGTGCACTACTGCTCATTTTGTCATCAAAAATTCATCATCTCGTCATTTCGAGGTCACAATGTCATATTGTTGTCACAAAAATGACCTAGGATTATCCTGTCGGGTGATATATAACCCGATAGAATAAGAACTGACGTGTTTTCTGTAAAAACACAGTTTCAATAAGCGGACGCTTGGGTTAACATTCGCCCGCTTTTCCAATAGTGGAATAACCTAAATAGGTAAACGGCTATGCCAGTAAACTCTATTTTAGGCGTGTTTGCAAAATCGCCGATAAAACCTCTGCAAGAGCATATAGACAAAGTATACGATTGCGCTTCGTTACTTGTGCCCTTCTTCGAAGCAACCATAGCTGAAGATTGGGACAATGCGGTCACTATTCGCAAGAAGATCAGCCAAGAGGAAAAAGAAGCTGACTCACTGAAACGCGAAATCCGCCTGACACTGCCAGGTGGTTTGTTTATGCCAGTAGAAAGGACTGACTTGCTGGAGCTCCTGACTCAACAGGACAAAATCGCCAATAAAGCCAAAGATATTTCAGGTCGAATCATCGGCCGCCAACTGCTTGTCCCTCAAACCATCCAAACCCCTTTCATCGCTTATTTGCAGCGCTGCCTGGATGCAGTCGCCCTGGCCAAAGAAGCGATCAACGAGCTCGATGATCTGCTGGAAGCAGGCTTCCGTGGCCGTGAAGTGGATTTGGTTGCCAAAATGATCAGTGAACTCGATGCCATCGAAGAAGACACTGATGATCTGCAAATTCAGGTGCGTCGACAGCTGTTCGCTATGGAAGCTGAACTGAATCCTATCGATGTCATGTTTCTCTATAAGATAATTGAGTGGGTTGGTGACCTGGCAGATCTTGCCGAACGTGTCGGTTCCCGCCTTGAGCTGATGCTGGCTCGCGTCTAACAAACAAAAGGTTATCAAGGTAACAACATGGTTGATGTATTAGTCACCTATGGCCCCTGGCTCATAGGTATCGCGGCTGTTTTCGGGTTTCTTATGGCCTGGGGCATTGGAGCCAACGACGTGGCGAATGCAATGGGTACGTCTGTTGGTTCAAACGCAATTACCATTAAGCAAGCGATCATTATCGCAATGATCTTTGAATTCGCCGGGGCCTATCTGGCCGGTGGCGAAGTCACCAGCACCATTCGCAATGGGATCATAGATTCCAGCTACTTTACCGAAGTGCCGGAACTCCTGGTCTACGGCATGATAGCTTCGCTACTGGCCGCAGGCATTTGGCTGGTCGCCGCATCAGCTCTGGGCTGGCCGGTTTCCACCACTCACTCTATCGTGGGTGCCATCATAGGTTTTGCCGCCGTGGGCGTGGGCACTGAAGCCGTTGCCTGGGGCAAAGTCGTTGGTATCGTTGGCTCTTGGGTCATCACCCCTGCGATTTCCGGCTTTATCGCCTTTATGATTTTCCAGAGCGTACAAAAACTGATTTTCAACACCGAAGATCCTCTCGGTAACGCCAAACGTTATGTGCCTTTCTACATGGCCTTTGCCGGCTTTGTAATGTCTTTGGTCACCATCACCAAAGGATTGAAACACGTTGGTCTCAAGTTCAGCACAGTGGAAGCCTATCTGCTGGCGCTGGCGATTGCCATTCTGGTGGGTATCGCAGGTAAAATCGCCATCAGTCGCCTGAAAATGAGCAGCAAAAATGACCGCCAAACTCAATTTGGTAACGTGGAAAGAGTCTTCGCCATCCTGATGGTAGTGACTGCCTGTTGTATGGCTTTTGCCCATGGTTCCAATGACGTGGCCAACGCCATCGGCCCATTGGCCGCGGTAGTCTCTGTAGTCAGCAGTGGCGGAGAAATCGGCTCTAAGTCAGCTTTGGTTTGGTGGATTCTGCCTCTGGGCGCCGTCGGTATCGTTATGGGACTGGCCATATTCGGTAAGCGCGTAATGACCACCATAGGCAAAAATATTACTCACCTGACTCCAAGTCGCGGCTTTGCCGCCGAGCTGGCTGCTGCGTCAACCGTGGTTATCGCCTCGGGCACAGGTTTGCCTATCTCCACCACTCAAACTCTGGTGGGTGCGGTACTGGGTGTGGGCATGGCCAGGGGTATTGCCGCCATCAATATCGGTGTGGTTCGCAACATTGTGGTCTCTTGGGTCGTCACCCTGCCAGCCGGTGCCGGCTTGTCTATTCTGTTCTTCTTCACCATTAAAGGTGTGTTCGGCTAACAGAAATAGCTGTAGAAATCACGGTAAATATCATGATTATAAGAGGGAAGTCGAATGACTTCCCTCTTGCATTGGCGCCCTCAAATCCCTAGCATGTGGGCAGTATTTTGCGACAGAGAATGACTAAGTGTTAAGACTCCTGACTCTCATAGGGATGATGCTCCTGTCTCCCACCCTATTGGCCCAAGGCCAGACGCGCTATATTTCGGACGATGTCTTCATCTATATTCATGGTGGACCCGGCACTCAATACCGGATCCTGGGTAGTGTCGAAGCCGGTCAGCAGATAAGCGTGTTGCCTGAGCGCCAAGGCGATTACACCAAGATTATCGACCATAAGGATCGTGAAGGCTGGGTATTGACCAGCATGATCTCCAAGGACAAGTCGCTGCGTTTTCGCGTCTCAGAACTGGAAAGCCAGTTGGCCGAAGCCAAAGGCCAGCTCACAGGACTTCAGAGCGAAAATGGTGACTTCAAGGGCGAGCTTGGCAGCCTCAAGTCTCAGCTGAGCAAGGCCCAGGCGGAACTGGCTGAAGCCAGCACAGAACGCGATGAAGCCATAGCCAAGCTCAAGTCGATGAAAGACAATGAACGTTTCCGTATGTGGCAGGAAGGCGGGCTCATCGCCGCCCTGGGTTTGATCCTCGGGGTCATTCTGGTTTACATGCCAAGACCACAGCGACGCAAGAAAGATCGTTGGATGTAATAGCATTTTTCCCTTCTCAAAGGCCAGTGTTTAAAACCACTGGCCTTTTGTTTATGTGACTTTACAGCTGGGCTACGTAAAGCCAATTAAACAATTTTCACATTCCCGCCAAGATTGGTGTCACAGATCACATTTTGATTGTATAATCGGCGCGCGCAAGCGCCAATATTGTATACAAAAATAATAAAGCGTCTTTTGCGTCAGACATATTCCAGGTAATTCGAGCAGTCCTTAACTGCCCCCAACCGGCTTAGATGGAAGCGATAACTATGTTCAAAGCGAGTGAAGTTCTGGCAGGCCACTATGATAGCGCCAATCTCGACGAACTCTTTAAAGCCATCAGTGACAACTATATTGTCGACGAAGAGCAATATCTGTCCGATCTGATCAAGCTAGTCCCGTCGAGTGACGAAACCATAGAGCGTGTGACCCGTCGCGCCCACGACTTGGTCAGCAAGGTTCGTCAATATGACAAAAAAGGTCTGATGGTAGGTATAGACGCTTTTTTACAGCAATACAGCCTTGAGACTCAGGAAGGCATCATACTCATGTGCCTGGCCGAAGCCCTGCTGCGGATCCCGGATCCGGAAACGGCCGATGCCCTGATTGAAGACAAGCTATCAGGTGCCAAATGGGACGAGCATCTGTCAAAGAGTGATTCTGTATTGGTCAACGCCTCGACATGGGGCCTGATGCTGACGGGCAAAATCGTCAAACTGGATCGCAACCTGGATGGCAGTCCAAGCAACTTATTGAAGCGCTTGGTTAATCGCTTGGGTGAGCCGGTGATCCGTCAAGCCATGTATGCCGCCATGAAGATCATGGGCAAGCAGTTCGTACTCGGCCGCACAGTTAAAGAAGCGCTGAAAAACAGTGAAGACAAGCGCAAGCAGGGCTATACCCACTCTTACGACATGCTGGGTGAAGCCGCACTGACCCAGAGAGACGCCCAGAAATACTTCCAGGATTACTCCCACGCCATCAGCGAATTGGGAGCCCAGCAGTACGATGAATCCCAGGCGCCCAGACCGACGATTTCCATCAAGCTGTCGGCGCTGCATCCCCGCTATGAAGTGGCCAATGAAGACAGAGTCATGTCCGAGTTGTATGCCACAGTGATCAAACTGATTGAGCAAGCTCGCAGCCTGAATGTCGGTATCTCTATTGATGCCGAAGAGGTAGACCGTCTCGAGTTGTCGCTCAAGCTGTTCCGCAAGCTATACAACTCTGAAGCCGCCAAGGGTTGGGGCCTTTTGGGCATAGTGGTGCAGGCTTACTCCAAACGGGCCCTGCCTGTACTCCTGTGGCTGACCAAGCTTGCCAAAGAGCAAGGTGATGAAATCCCGCTGCGACTGGTGAAAGGCGCTTATTGGGACAGCGAACTCAAGTGGGCTCAGCAGGCAGGTGAAGCCGGTTACCCTCTCTACACCCGCAAGGTGGGGACGGATCTCTCCTATTTGGCCTGTGCCCGTTTCCTGCTGTCGGACAAGACCCGCGGTGCCATCTATCCACAATTTGCCAGCCATAACGCCCAGACGGTCGCTGCCATCAGCGATATGGCCGGCGATCGTGAGTTTGAATTCCAGCGTCTTCATGGCATGGGACAGGAACTGTACGACACTATTTTGGCGGAAAGCCGAGCTCGCACCGTCAGAATTTATGCCCCGATAGGTGCCCATAAAGATCTGCTGCCCTATCTGGTGCGCCGTCTGCTGGAAAACGGTGCCAACACGTCATTTGTGCATAAGTTGGTGGATCCCAAGACGCCGATCGATTCACTGATCACCCACCCTCTGGTGACAGTCAAACAATACAAAACCCTGGCCAATAACAAGATAGTGAAGCCTGCCGACATCTTTGGCAGTGAACGCAAAAACTCCAAGGGACTCAATATGAACATTCTCTCTGAAGCCGAACCCTTCTTCGCAGCACTGGATCAGTTCAAGACTCATCAATGGCATGGCGGCCCGCTGATCAATGGTGAAACCCTGAGCGGCGAGTCAAAGGCGGTTGTCAGCCCCTATGACACTACACAAACCGTCGGTCAGGTGGTTTTTGCCGACAACCAAGCCGTCGAGCAGGCCATCAGTTCAGCCGTCGCAGCTTTCCCTGCCTGGTGTCGCACGCCGGTGGAAAAGCGCGCCAACGCGCTGCAAAAACTGGCCGACCTGCTGGAAGAAAATCGCGAAGAGCTGATCGTGCTCTGTACCCGGGAAGCAGGCAAGAGTCTGCAGGACGGCATAGATGAAGTCCGTGAAGCCATCGACTTCTGCCGCTACTATGCAGTGCAGGCCAAGAAGATGATGAGCAAGCCCGAGCTACTCCCTGGGCCGACCGGCGAATTGAACGAGCTGTTTGTTCAAGGCCGCGGTGTCTTTGTCTGTATCAGCCCCTGGAACTTCCCGTTGGCGATTTTCCTCGGTCAGGTGACTGCTGCCCTTGCTGCCGGCAACACAGTTATCGCCAAACCTGCCGAGCAAACCTGCCTGGTGGGTTACCGCGCCGTACAACTGGCCCATGAAGCCGGGATCCCCAAAGAAGTGCTGCAATTCCTGCCGGGCACAGGCGCCAGTGTCGGCGCCGCACTGACCAGCGACGAACGTATCGGCGGCGTATGCTTCACAGGTTCTACCGGCACGGCCAAGGTGATCAACCGTGCTCTGGCTGCCCGCGAAGGCGCCATCATTCCGCTTATCGCCGAAACCGGTGGTCAAAATGCCATGGTGGTGGACTCCACTTCCCAGCCGGAGCAAGTGGTCAACGATGTGGTTGCCTCTTCCTTTACCAGTGCCGGCCAGCGCTGCTCAGCGCTGCGGGTACTCTATCTGCAGGAAGATATCGCCGATCGGGTACTGGAGATCCTCAAGGGTGCCATGGATGAACTCAGCATTGGCTATCCAGGTTCAGTGAAGACAGATGTCGGCCCTGTGATCGATGCCACCGCCAAGGCCAATCTCAACGCTCATATCGAGCACATCAAACAGGTAGGTAAGCTTATCAAACAGGTGGAGCTGCCCGCTGACTGCAAGGATGGCCATTTCGTTGCTCCAACCGCAGTGGAAATCGATTCCATCAAGGTGCTGGAGAAAGAACATTTCGGCCCGATACTGCACGTTATCCGTTTCAAAGCCTCAGAGCTGGACAAGGTGATTGCCGATATCAACAGCACAGGCTTTGGTCTGACTCTGGGGATCCACAGCCGCAATGAAGGCCACGCCCTGAGCGTTGCCGACCGAGTCAATGTAGGTAACGTCTATATCAACCGTAACCAGATTGGCGCCGTGGTGGGTGTGCAGCCCTTCGGTGGTCAGGGGCTTTCCGGCACAGGCCCCAAGGCTGGCGGGCCACACTACCTGACCCGCTTTATGACGGAAAAGACCCGCACCAACAACATCACAGCCATAGGTGGCAATGCCACTCTACTGTCACTGGGTGATGCGGAATAATCTCCACCCATGAAAAAAGCCAGGAATAGTTTCCTGGCTTTTTATTACCTGCTCACGGCAAACAAACTCACGCTATCAGCTCTTGGCTTCCTCGGGACAAAAGTTGTCCATCACCAGAGCGCAGGCTGCATCGCCGGTAATATTCAGCGATGTACGTATCATGTCAAATACCCGGTCGAGGGCAAACAGCAGTGGCAGTCCATCAATAGGGATCTTGGCCGCCAGTAATACGGCCACCACCAGGAAAGAAGGTCCCGGCACCCCTGCCTGGCCAATAGCGCCCAAGGTGGAGGTGAAGATGATAGCCGCATAGGCGGCAAGGCTCAGATCAATGTTATACATTTGGGCAAAGAACATGGCGACCAAACCATAATAGATGGCGTTGCCGCTCATATTGATGGTGGCGCCCAACGGCAATACGAAAGAAGCCGTGGCTTTTGAGACTTTCAACTCCTGCTCACAGGTTTCCATATTCACCGGCAAGGTTGCCATGGAGGAAGCTGTGGACAGCGCCATGACCTGTGGCTTTTTCATTGCACTGATAAAGCGTGCCGCCGACACCTTGGAAAACAGTTGCACCACCAAGGGGAAGAAGATGAAACCATAAATCAAAATTGCCCCAACGAAGACGATGAACAGTTTAAATACCACCTCCAGGGCTTCAAAACCAAAGGTGCCGACTGAGTCAGCCATCAGACCGAATACGCCTATGGGGGCCACCAACATGACACAGTTGATCATCCATACCATGGCCTCCGTGATGGCGTTGAGCGCGCCGAGGATCGGCTTGGCACCATCGCCCTTGACCTTGGTCAGTGCTATGCCGAAGAAGATACTGAACACCAGGATCTGCAGAATATTGCCGCCGGTAAGCGACTCAAACACATTGGTTGGTATCATGCCGATGAAGGTATCCATCACCCCGGGGAGATCGCCCTGCTCCTTGGTGACCTCCATCAGATCCGTCATACTGTGAGCGGTAAAATCAACACCCTTGCCCGGTTCAAACAGGTTTCCCAGCGCCAATGCCATCGCCACGGCAATGCCCGAAGTCACAATAAAGAAACCGAATGTTCCGAGACCGATTTTCCCCGCCGATGGCGTATCCCCTAGGCTGGCGGCACCGGAGATGATGGCCACCAATACCAGAGGAATGACCAACATCTTGATTAGATGGATAAAAATAGTCCCCAGTGGGGCAAACATGCTGGCATCTTTGCCCAACCACCAGCCGACAGCCGCCCCCAAAAACATGGCAATCACGACTTGCACGCCGATATTGCCAATCCAGTGTTTGTTATTCATTGTTATGTCCCCGCCGCACAAGGGCGTCATCTTGTCAAAATCAAAGCGGGCAAAGGTACCACATTCAAGCCAATCGCTTCCGTGAGTTTTCTCGACTCAGGCTCAACAATTAGTCAAAAATGGCAAGAGATGCAAAGAGAATTGGAAAAATTCAATTCTCTTTGCCTAGAAATGAGGAAAGTTTAAAAAAACTTGGATTTTAGCGGCCAGAAGTAGAGATATTTCAAAGCCTACAGCTGAGTAGAAACTGCCAAGGCTGCAGCTGCGGCCAATGCCACCAGCACTATCCAGACCATCGCATTGCCGCTCCCCGGCTCTTGGTCGGTCAATTCCAGTTCCGGATGCCCCTGCAAATAGTCTTCCACCTTCCTCTTTGCCTCTTTTAGGCTCAAGTTCTCACGTTCACGCAGGTGTTTAATTGCAAGAATCTTTTGCTTGTCTTCCAGTAAACTGATCACTTCCAAATCCAAGGAGTTTTCTTTGGTAGGGTTCATAGTATCTTCCTGATTGAGGGTGGACATCATTGTCACGACTTTCCTAATACAGATAACTTTAGCCATAAAAAGGTGTTGAGCCAAGTAGTAACTTGTTCTCTTTTTTAGCTATTAATGTTTTCCTACGGGATAAAAGCCTGGCTCCTACAAGGCAAAAAACATCAAAGCGCATTGATTGCGCTGCAACCGCATGTTTGTGCCTCAATTGCGGCCAATATGAGAGATTTATTCCCATAACCGCTTCAGAAAAAAACCACTACAGCACGGGGATTTTCACAGTAACCCGCTATTTATTAACGGCAACACCCGATTATTAACAAAGTTTAATTCCCTCCTCATCTTGGCCTCATCTGCAGTTGTTTATTCTGCCGCCGTTTTTGAAATCCATGACCCTAAGGAGAACAGAATGCAAAGAAGCATATGGCTGGTTCCTCTCGTTGCCGGACTGAGCGCCTGTGGCGGTTCAGACTCCAATGAGCCGAACAATCCCGATCCCCAACCGCCGGTTTCCACTTTGGCCAAGACTATCCAAGGTACCCTGCAAAAGGTCGATACGGATAAGCTCTGGGTCAATGGTGTAGCAATCCCGGCGGCCCGGGCCAGTGTTGAAATCAATGAAACCAAGGCCAGTGTCGCCGAGCTGAAACCAGGTATGCAGCTCAACATCAAGACAGATGGCAGCAGTGCCACCAGCGTGGATTATGACCCTGTGCTGGTTTCCCCGGTGAGCGCTATTGATGGCGATCAGGCTGTTGTGGCCGGCTACCGGGTGACTGGGCTGGACATAAGTAAAATTAAGGCCGGCGACATAGTTGAGATCAGTGGTTATAACCTGAGTGATAACCAGTTCAAGGCCACCTATTTTGCTATCGACAATGACAGGCAAGAGATGGAAGTTGAAGGCCGGGTAAGCAAGCTGGACACCCATCTGAAGCAGTTCTATATCGGTAGCATGCAGGTGGACTATGGTGCCAATGCCGTGCAGGTAGAAGGCACACTGGCCAATGGTTCCTGGGTAGAAGTTGAAGGTCAATATCAGGGTGAAGTATTACTGGCTTCTGAAGTGGAAGTCGAACGCGCCCCGGATTTGGACAACGGCACTGAGGTGGAACTTGAAGGTCAGGTTACCTGGGTCAACGAGTTGCAAACCCGCTTTACCCTGAACCAAAAATGGCAAGTGACACTGGATGGCAAGACTCTCTTTGAAGATGGCACTGTTGCCGATCTCAAACCCGGTGCCTTGGTCGATGTGGAAGGCCTGTGGCAAGACGATACTCAAGAGCTGAAGGCCACCGAAATTGAATTTGAGAAACAGAGTCAGCCTCCTGTAATTGCAGGCCACGGCTTCGAGGTTGAAGGCAAGGCAGTGTATGAGGCCGGTGTATTCAGCATCAACGGCATAGTGCTGACACTGACGCCTCAGACCCGCTTTGAAGATGGTTTGAACCAAGCCAGCCTCAACGGCACCTGGGTACAGGTTGAAGGATCAGAGCAAAATGGCCAATTCCTGGTAATGGAAATCGAACCTGAGGTGCAGGAAGCGGACATAGAGCTCAAGGGCTTGGTCAATGATGACGGTCAAGGCGCCAGCCTCTGGGGTTATAAGGCCAGCGACGACAGCCTCAAGCCTCATATCGGCAAGAGGGTCGACCTGGAATGCCGCTTCAGTGGCGAACTGCTGAGCCAGTGCCGCCTGGATGATTGATAGCGCAAGACTTTGCTAACCCAAGGTTTTGGGCAAAAGAGTGCCGGCTTTCTGCCGGCACTCTTGTATCTATTTCTGTAGACGGCTTTATCGCAAAGGCCTGAAGCCTGCGTAACTCAACTTGCCTTGCTGGTTTAACGGGTCACCAAGAGGTTTTAGTTTGGCCTCGGTGCGGCTCTTACAGCCACAGCCGCCACAACCGCCTTTCGCATCCGCTTCATGGCCATGATCATCACCATGACAAGCTGCGCCGGTTTCATTATGACCATGGCAACCACAGCCGCCACCACAACCTCCTTTGGCTTGATGTTTGAGTGATGGACGTCCAGCCGCGGCATTGGTCAGCCGCAACTGAATATCGCTGGCCGCAACCAGCAAAGCGGCGATATCGCAGCTCTCTTTGCCTGGCCGACAAACGCTGATGCCGCCATCGAGCAGCTTACCCAACATTCGCTCGCCGATTTGATCCACCAACACAATGCGGCCACCTTTGTCCTTGATAAGTTGCAGCATCGCCTTTTTGGCGGCGCAGTTACCGCCTGCGACTGCCGGGTTATCCAGGGTAAAACAGTGGTTATGGTGGTTATCATAAAAGGCCAGTTCTTTGGCCTTGGTAAAATGCCCGGCCAAGCGGCCCCGGCTCAAGGGTATCACTATCATCTCTGTTCCTCAGTGTGGGGCAACTCCAGCATCTGTCCCTCTATCAGGGCCTTGGCCAGCTTATGGCGTGCCTGCTTAATCAAGTTACCAAAGGTCTGTCTGGATATCCCCATCTGCTCGGCGGCCTCTTGTTGCGCCAGACCGCGAAAGTCGGCTAGCGCCAGGGCCTCAAACTCATCGGCCGCCAAGGCGACCGCCTCCAGGGCTGAGGCCGGAATGCCGTTGGGTTTGTAGAAGCGACAGGGCGTGCCATGCTGCAGGCGGCGGCATTTTCTGGGTCTGGGCATGGGAGTATCCTTATTGGTTATTAGCATATGCCAATAACTTTATTCTGACTTTGAACCCGTATGGGATCTGTGATCCAGGCGAGAATTTAGCGCTTTTAAAGCAAAAAGGGATGCCGATGCATCCCTTTGAATAAGTCTATCTTGAGCCTCTTTTTGAGTATCTTCTTGAGCCTTTTTTGAACCTCTGCGGCTCAATGTAACCTCTGATACAGGGCGCTGTAGGCGGTCGACTCCTGCAGCAGTTGCTCATGGCTGCCACTGGCCACTATCTTGCCTTCATCCAACAGGTGAATGGCATCCATCTGCGCCATACCGGTTAGGCGATGACTTATCATCACCAACGTCTTGTCTTTGGCAAACTGCAACAGCAACTTGAGGATCTCCTGCTCGGTACGCCGATCAAGCCCCTCTGTAGGTTCATCAAGCAGCAGCAGCGGCGCATCCCGCAGCAGCGCCCGAGCCACGCCGATTCGGCGCTGCTCGCCACCGGATAGCTGACGCCCGCCCTCACCTATCCAGGCATTGAGCCCCTCGCCGTCAAGCAGCCCCTCCAGCCCAACCTGGCGCAGCACCTCGGCTAGCGTGTCATCGGTGACTTTTTCCGGCAAGGCCAGCTGCAGGTTATCTCTGAGACTGGCGCTGAGCAGTTGCACCCGTTGACTGACCACTGTCATGGAAGCCCGCAAGGTCTTTTCATCCAAGGAGGCCACAGGCACGCCGCCCAGCAATATGTCACCCTGCTGCGGCTGCCACTGACGGGTTATCAAGGTCAGCAGGCTGGACTTACCCGAGCCGGTTTTCCCAAGGAGCGCCACCTTGCTGCCCGCCGGCACCTGCAGCGACAAGCCCTGCAGTACTGGCTGGGTATCTGTGTAACCGAAATGCACATCTTTGATGCTAAGGGCGCCGCTCTCGGGCATGGCTGCCGAGACGGTAGGGAATTCAATGTCGGAGCGCTGCTCTGTCAGCTCAGATACCCGCTTGGCGGCCAAGAGCACAGAAGACAGATGTTGAAAGGCGCCGGCCAGCGGCATCATCATCTCGATACAGGCCAGAGTGGCAAACAAAACCATGGCCAGCAAAGGCCCGGGAGGCACGGCCGGCCCAACTCCTGCGGCGGCAAACCAGAGCAGCAACAACACCAACAAGCCGTGACAGAGGATCAACATGGCCTGGCTCAGGCCGGTGATCGCCGCCATTGCCTTCTGACTGGCAAACCAGCTCTGCTCGGCGCGGTCGAGTTCCGCCCGAAAGCTTTCAGCAGCGCCGCCTTTGGCATCGGAGAACAAACTCAGCTCCGCCTGGCCGGACAACCACTCCAGCAGCCGTACCCGGTAGCTGCGCCGCGCTTCAATCAACTCGCGCCCGGGCTGCCTGCCAAGCAGATAGAACACACTCGGCAACAACAACCAACTGAGCAAGAGGCCAGTACAAAGCAGGAGAGCCAAGTTGAGATCAAACCAACCGATAAAGGTGGTCAATGCCAGCAACATCAGCAAGAAGGCCGTCAGCGGCGTCAACAACCTCAGATACAGGTGATCCAGCGTGTCGATATCGGCCACCAAACGGTTGAGCAGATCGCCGCGGCGCATCCCGGAGAGATTGCGTTCACTCAAAGGCAGCAAAGAGCGCCAGGCCCATAACCTGAGATCGGTCAGGATCCTGAAAGTGGCCTCATGGGTAGCCAGCCTTTCACCGTAGCGGCTTGCCGTGCGGGCAATGGAGAGGAAACGCACCCCGCCCGCCGGAGTAAAGTAGTTGAAGGTTTCCGCCGTCGCCAGAGCCAGACCGGCCACTGCCGTAGCAGATAAGAACCAGCCGGAGAGCGACAACAGGCCAATACCGGCCATTAGGGTCGTTACTGTCAGCAGCAGGCCGACAAACATCATCAAAGACTGGCGGCGGAACAGACGGATAAAGGGCAGTAACAGCTTCATCTCAGCGCTCCTCCCCTGACTCTGGATTTGACTCTGACTTTGACTCAGACGCGGGTTTTGAGTCTGACCCGGCTTCCGGCTCAGCGGCCGCAGCAATCGGCGGCGATGCCTTTGACGTATCATCGAGGGAGACCGCCAGCGGCAGCTCATCCAACATCTGCGCCAGCAAGCCCGGCTGCGCTTTGAGCTCGGCAAAGATGCCCTGCTGCACCAGTTTTCCCTGATCCAGCACCAGGACTCTGTCCATCCGATCCAGTTGATCCAATCTGTGGGTCACCATCAGGCAGCTCTTACCGGCCATCGCCTGCCACAGCGCACTAAGCACCAGTTGTTCACTCTGGCTGTCGAGGCTGGCGCTGGGCTCATCGAGCACAAACAGCTGCGCCTGACGCCCAAGGGCGCGGGCCAAAGCCAGCCGCTGCGCTTGCCCCACAGACAGGCCACCGCTGTATTCATCCAATTGGTGCGCCAGCCCATCCGGCAAGGCGCGAACATAGTCGGCCACCTTGGCCTGTTGCAGATAATCCCACAATTGCGCCTCGGTCAGCTCGGGCTGGCCGAGGCGCAGATTATCGGCGATGGTGCCGTGGAACAGCTGAGGATTCTGGCCAAGCCAAGCGATACGGCTACGCCAGGCGGCAGGATCCAGCTCGGCCAGTTCAATACCATTGAGCTTTAAGCTGCCCTCATAGGGCAGAAACCCCAGCAGAGCGTTGAGCAGGCTGGTTTTACCGGCGCCACTCGGGCCCACCAAGGCCAGCTTCTCGCCCGCCGCTAAGCTAAAACTCAGCGGCCCGAGTAAAGGCACGCCGTCTATGCTCAACACCTTGAGATCCCGGGCCTGCAGTTCAATGCTCTCACCGGGGAGGGGCTGTTCGCCACGCTTGAGCGGCTCAGGCAATTCCAGCAGTGCCATCAAGGATTCGGCGGCGCCCACCGCCTGGGCCTTGGCATGGTAGTGAGTACCCATGTCGCGCAGCGGCTGATAAAACTCTGGTGCCAGAATCAGCACAAACATCCCGGTAAACAGGCTGATACCCATGCCGTAATGGCCAAAGTCCAGGTGCCCCAGATAACTGAAGCCGAAATACACCGCCAAAATGGCGATGGATACCGCGGCGAAAAACTCCAGTACGGCGGAGCTGAGAAACGCCATTCTGAGCACTGCCATGGTACGCTCACGAAAGTCTTCCGAGGCCTTGCCTATGGCGCGCTGCTCCGCTTCGGCGCGATAGAAAAGCTTGAGTGTCGGCAAAGCCTTGAGGCGATCCATAAAGTGGCCGCTCAATTGCTGCAGCGCACTGAAATGCTTGCGGTTGGCATCGGCGGCGCCCATGCCGACCAAGACCATAAACAGTGGAATAAGGGGAGCTGTGCCGAGCAATATCAGGCCACCGGCCCAGTTGATGGGGAAAACACATACCAAGATGATCAACGGAATAAAGGCCGCCAGGCTCATCTGCGGCAGGTAACGGCCGTAGAAATCCTGCAAGTCTTCTATCTGTTCCAGCACTATACTGGCCCAACTGCCGACAGGCTTGCCATTGACAAAGGCCGGCCCCAGGCGCTCAAGCTTATTTAGCACAGCGGCGCGCATCTGCTCTCTAAGGCGCCTGCCGGCCTCGAAGCTGACTCGCTCCCTGAGCCAAGCGATAACCGCTCGCAGCAACACCAGAGTGGCAAAGGCCAACATATGCGGAATAAATGCCTGCCTCTCTAGCTCGTTGATGATCAGCCCCTGCAACACAGTGGCCAGCACCCAGGCCTGGCCCACCAGCGCCAAGCCGTTGAGCACGCCCAACAACACAGAGAGTTTAAGGAAGGGGCCACAGGCAGATTGCTGCGCTTTGAGCCAGCGACCGAGTTGTTTCTCTAAGGATTTGTCCATGGGATCCTACTGCAAAATCAGCTAATGACTCTATTGCTGCCAAAGCCGCAAGGCAATAGCTTGACCTAAGGCGAATCGTTCGGTAGGCAAGCAGTATCGCAGGCATTGCCAAGGGAAGAAAACCGCCGCCAAGGAACTGTTACCGGACTCACAAAATTTGCGCCAGATCAAATAATCGTATCTTAAGCCGAACGGATTAAGCCCAGGTTAACGCCATCCCCACAATCTACTTAACGCTAGATCTACTTAACGCTAGAGGGTCACTTCGATGGCACAGCTACCGCAGTGAGCACACGGTGCATACTCACGGAGTAATACCAGCTCAATTGAGACTACCGACCAGAGATGGAGTGCCCTCAACGGCTGTGACCAAAACGCACCAGCACATGCCACAGCAACTTGAGCTGCTGCTTGAGCTCGGTTTCATTGCCATGCATGCGCCACTGCTGCGGATCTTTATGCAGTGCCAGCGCCGCCTCCCCTATCAGACGGGCATCGAGCAGGCCATCCGGTGCCACCAAGGCGGCGAGCTTGGGCATGGCGGCACCGCGAAAATCTGGCGGCACTTGGTCAACCGGCATTTGATAGCCCTGATGCCAACACAGCTGCAGTCGGTACTTGTCACACAAGCGCTGCATCAGAATCTCCATCTCTGTGCCTTTGAATGCCGGATCGGCCACCAAGTGAGTCAAGTCTTCACCTATCACCAGCTCACCATGGCATTGAGCCTCAATGTAATGATCCAGGTCACCGCTCATGGGGCGCTCAAACCTGGCTGCCACCCCCAAAGGCAAGGCATCAACTAGATAATCGACCAAGGCCGCCGGGCGCAACTGACTTACACCCAATGCCGAACTACGCTCAAAGCACTCGTTGAACAGCGCGGCAAAAATATCTTCAAAGCAGGCCGCAGTGCCTTTTTCCCTGGGCTCACGGCAGGAGTCCAGATAGCTGAAAGTGCAGCGGTGCAGCAACGCAGGTGATGACAACAGATAACAACTGCCGAAACGGGCCGAGGGGCCGTTTTGGTGCATGCCCAGGTCCAGGGCGCCGTATTTGGGGCGCCCTCTGGCGCCACGATAACAGTCGCCAAACAGCTGGTTTTCCCAATGATCTCGCGGACCACCAACCTGAGGCGAGAGTTTGCCGTTGGATACTCGGGTTTCAAACTGGGTCTTGTAAATACCGTCGGCCAGCATACCGGCCAACACGGGCCAACCGCGGGAGTCGATTCTGTCAGGGTGGAAATGAAAGGCGATACGGCCATGTTGAGCCAGCATATTCAACCCGAGCGCAAGCCGTGCCGTGTCGATGGCGGACATCAACTGCACATTCTTGATCACGCTCAGGGCATACTCCCTGCGATGCAGGGCCTGTGCCTGTATATGCTCTATTGCCCCCATACACCTCACCGAGTCGAGGCCTGAATTTGGCTCTTGCTTTTCCAAGATAGGTTAAGCGGCTGCTTTGCAACAGTAAAAGTTAAGACAAGCGTAAAATAAAAGGGTTCAAGTTGGCTGCAATTAGCACTTTAGCCGCAAATGCTGTAAGCTTGCCGCCTTCGCCGCAACGCTGTGCACTGCGGCTCCCATATCTCAGCTCCGCGCTGTCAATTGAGAAGATTGCATGAGTTTTGCCTCCCTGGGCCTGTCGGCCCCGATTTTGAACGCTGTCGCCGAACAAGGTTACTCCACTCCATCCCCCATTCAAGCCCAGGCCATTCCCGCAGTATTGCAGGGCCGGGATGTGATGGCTGCCGCCCAGACAGGGACAGGCAAAACCGCCGGCTTCACCTTGCCTTTGCTGGAGCGTCTCAATGGTGGCATTCGTCCGCGGGGCAACCATATCCGCGCTTTGGTGCTGACCCCCACCCGTGAGCTGGCCGCTCAGGTGGCCGAAAGCGTCAGTCTCTATGGCAAGCATCTGGATCTGCGTAGCTCAGTGGTCTTTGGCGGTGTTTCCATTAACCCACAGATGCAGACCTTGAGAAAAGGGGTCGATATCCTGGTGGCCACACCTGGACGCCTGTTGGATCTGTACCAACAAAATGCCGTCAAGTTCGGCCAGTTGGAAGTGCTGGTGCTGGACGAAGCCGACCGCATGCTGGATATGGGCTTTATTCACGACATCAAAAAAATTCTGGCTTTGCTGCCGGCCAAGCGACAAAACCTGATGTTCAGTGCCACCTTCTCTGACGACATTCGCCGCCTGGCAAAGGGCTTGGTGCACGATCCCGCCGAGATCTCAGTGGCTCCGGCCAATAGCACCGCCGAGCGGGTGAGCCAGAAGTTGCACCCGGTAGACAAGTCAAAGAAATCGGCGCTGCTGACCTCGCTTATCAAAGAGTACAAGTGGCAACAGGTACTGGTGTTTACCCGCACCAAACACGGTGCCAACCGTCTGGCCAAGCACCTGGATGGCAAAGGAATTGGCGCGGCCGCCATCCACGGCAACAAGAGCCAGGGTGCCAGAACCAAGGCACTGGCCGATTTCAAGAGTGGCAAGGTCAAGGTATTGGTTGCCACAGATATTGCCGCCCGCGGCCTGGATATAGATCAATTGCCACAAGTGGTTAACTTCGATCTGCCCAATGTGGCCGAAGACTATGTGCACCGCATCGGCCGTACCGGCCGCGCCGGTGCCAGTGGTCAGGCAGTGTCTCTGGTAAGTGCGGAAGAATTCAAGCAGCTCAAAGACATAGAGCAGCTGATCGGCAAGACTATCGAGCGTGAAATCGTCAATGGCTTCGAACCTCAGGAAGCCTTGCCGGAATCGCGACTCAACCCGAACAAGATAGGCCCGAAAAAGCCCAAGAAGCCGAAAAAGCCCAAAGAGGGACATCAGGATGGCCAGCGCAGCGGCAACCTGGACAAAGGTAATGGCAACAAGCCGGCCAATGCTGAAAACCGCCATCGTCGTCCGGCCCAGGGCGCCAAGACCGAGGGTTCAAGTGCCAGACGTAAGCCCGCAAACGCCAAGCCTCAGGGCGGTCGCTCCCAGGAGAGTAAGCCGCAAGGCGCCGGTAAGGGCAATAGCGGCTCAGGTCAGCAGCGCAATAACCAGGGCCGAACATCACAGCAACGCGACTCACAAACGCGCGGCTCCCGGCAAAGAAATGAGCGCTAAGCTCAATCAAGCCTGAGATTGAAAGCCCACTCGAGTGGGCTTTTTCAATGCTGCTAGATTAGTCTGCCTAAAAACCATCCCCGCCTGTTACAATGCCCCTTTACCATTTTTGCTCCATTTGCGAGCCCATAGGACACAGCTTGAGTGATTTACCCTTTTCCAGCCTGCCGTTGAAACCCGCCCTGCTGGCCACCCTGAACGATCTTGGTTTCACTGCCATGACCCAGGTTCAAGCCGCCAGCCTACCGGCCATTATTGAGGGCCGCGACGTGTTGGCTCAGGCGAAAACCGGCTCGGGCAAAACGGCGGCCTTCGGTCTTGGGCTATTGAATCGACTCAATGTGAAACGTTTTCGGGTGCAGTCCCTGGTGCTCTGCCCTACCCGGGAGCTGGCCGATCAAGTGGCCAAGGAGCTGCGCCGTTTTGCCCGCGGCATTCACAACATCAAGATCCTGACCCTGTGTGGTGGTGTGCCTGTGGGGCCACAGATAGGCTCGCTGGAACATGGCGCGCACATTATAGTTGGCACCCCGGGGCGAGTACTGGACCACCTGCAGAAGGGGCGTCTGGATCTGGGCGAATTGCAGCAACTTGTGTTGGATGAAGCTGACCGCATGCTGGAGATGGGCTTTGCCGATGCGCTGGAGCAGATAAGCGCCTATATGCCGGACAAGCGCCAGAGTTTACTGTTCAGCGCCACCTTCCCGGAGCCGATTGCCGAACTGGCCCGCGCCATGATGGATAAGCCGCTAAGCATTAAGTTGGAGCAGCAACATGATCAACTCAGCATAGCGCAGCAGTTTATCGAAGTGACGGACACCGCCTCCAGGCTGCAAGCGGTGGAAGCATTGCTACTGGCCCACAGGCCGGAGAGTGCCGTGGTATTTTGCAATACCAAAAAAGAAACCCAGGAGCTGGCCGACAGCCTGGAGCAGCAGGGCTTCAGCGTGCGTGCACTCCATGGCGATCTGGATCAGCGTGAGCGCGATCAGGCGCTGGTGCAGTTTGCCCTCAAGAGCGTGGTGGTGTTGGTGGCCACAGATGTTGCCGCCAGGGGGCTGGATATCGAAGCCCTGGATCTGGTGATCAACTATCAACTGGCGTTCGATCCCGAAGTGCATGTGCACAGGGTCGGTCGTACCGGCCGCGCCGGTGCCTCGGGCCAGGCTGTCAGCCTGGTAGGCCCAAAAGATGGCATGCGAATGGCGCTGCTGGAGGATATCTTCGGCCCGCAAACCATGAGCGAACTGCCACAGCCCGGCAGTTTCTCCTCTGCGCCGATAAGAGCAGCAATGCGCTGCATCCGCATTGAAGGCGGCAAGAAGCATAAGCTGCGCCCGGGGGATATTCTCGGCGCCATCACAGCCGACAACCGCCTGACCGGCGCCGATGTGGGCAAGATACAAATTCAGGATATCTGGTCTTATGTGGCGGTGCGCAGCGAGTGTGCCAATACCGCGGTCAAATTACTGAGTGAGCGCAAGCTCAAAGGCAAGTCGTTCCGCGCCTGGGCGATGAAACCTTAAACCGAAACCATCAACACCGCCAAAGGCGGTGGTTTAAGAATGATAAAAAGCCTGCATCAATTGCAGGCTTTTCTTTTCGCAAACTGTGTTTTCATTTTTGCCGCTTTTTCACTTCAGGTCAGGCAACTCAGCTCTTATGGCTGCATTGTTTGCAGCACCCCAGCAGCTCAAGCTGAGGCGATGCCAGGCTGAACTGATTGGCATCGGCACTCTGTTGCAGCGCTTTACTGATCCCGGGCTCCAGCAGCACTTCCTCCACCTGATGACACTCTTGGCAGATGAGAAACTGTGCCTGACTATGACATTGGCAGTCGAGGGCACCGCAGCTAACAAACTTATTAAGCGTCAGTAGCTTATGTACCAGTTGCTGCTCAGCGAGAAACTCCAGCATGCGATAGACAGACACTATGGGAAGTTGCTGGTGAAACTCACTCTTGACCCTATCGGCTATCTCATAGGCAGACAGCGGCGTATCGCTCATCAGCAGTACACTCAACACCTGGCTGCGCTTTGCCGTCAACCGGCCGCCATTGGCCTGGCAACGGGCTTGCGACTGCTGGAGTTGTGCTTGGAGCTGTTCATTTTGATTCATAGTGGCGTTTGAGTTTAATTGAATGATCTGGGCTGAGCGTTTTGGCCATGTCTGTTGCCAATGTAAGTGGTCTGCTTCGGCTCGGACTCTATGCTTCGAGTCTCTATGCTTCGAGTCCCTATGTTTCGAATCCCTGTGCTTTAAGCTCTGGCTCCCGGCTCATAGCATTGTACCTGCAATGGCTAGCGGTCGTCCAAGCCGGGAGAGAAAGCCTATCTGGCTTCACTGCATCAAGCGATTGTTTTGGGCTTGTCTATTGCCACGGCCCTTCCCTCGACTGTGACTTCAATGTCTATGTTGGCTGGCGCACGCCTATCCCCTGCACAGCCGCATAAAAGATCAAAAATAAAACAATCAAAACAAAAAACAAACAAAAGTAAATGAACTTGCTCCAAAGTCATGACAACAACAAAATAATGAAACGTTATAACATTACAAAATAAACCAATGAAATACTCAATTCCTTTGCTCTTGCTTGGCGGCGTCCTGCCGGTCGCAGCTGAGCAGATAGAACACCTGCAAGTCAGTGGTCAACGTCCTGAAACTTCACTCAGCTACCGCCTTGATGCCGATAAACTGGTTATGGAGGGGCCTAAGCTTGAGGAACAGAAAGCCGCCACGCTGGGAGATACTCTGAAATTACAACCCGGACTCAACAGCAGCTTTTTTGGCACTTCAGCCGGTCGCCCTCAAATCCGCGGTCTTGGCGGCCAGCGGGTTCTGATAGGCCTCAATGGCCTGGGGGTAAGAGACATGTCCTCAATAAGCGATGATCAACTGATCCCGGTGGAACCCTTTCTTGCCGACAGCATTAGTGTCATCAAGGGACCAGCGGCCACCATTCTCTACGGTGGAGAGGCGATAGCCGGCCTGGTAGAGCTTCAGGATGGTCGTATTCCATTAGAGCAAGCCACTAGCCCCATCCAAGGAAAGCTGGAGCTGCAAACCGGCTACAATGCCGATCAGAGCCTGATGAGCCGACTTCAGGGCGGCAATGAACGCCTGGTATTTAACTTGAACTTACTGCACAGGGAACGCAGTGATTATCATATCCCCGGCTTCAGTAAAGACCGCGATTGCAAGGATTGGAGCCAGATTGTGGGCGACTCACGCTTGGCGGATCAGTGCCAGATCGTACGCAGTCAGCCCGATTGGGAGTGGAACGGCAGTCGTTGGGTTGATGCAACCCCTGTTGAGCGGCAACAGATACGCGACCGCTCCATAGACAGCTTTGGTCGCGTCGACAACAGCAGCCTCTATATGACCAGCGGCAGTCTGGGGGCCAGCTTGCTGGGTGACAACAGCCTGCTGGGTGCCTCTGTGGGATATACAGAGAGTAATCGCGGCATTCCCGGATTCATGCATCTTGGCTCAAGGGCCACAGACACGCTGGAGCAAACCGGCGATATTCGCATTCACAGCAAACAACTAAGATTCGACGGCCTCTACCAATACAGATTCAGCGACCAGACATGGTTGCAGGACTTCAATCTCGCCACGGTCTACTCCAAACAGGAGGATGACGAGCAGATGTCAGCTCTGGACGTCAACGGCTTTGAACTCAATAACTGGCAACTCAACCCCAAGCTGAGCTACCAACTCCATCCACGTCTTCCCGGAGCGCTGGGGCTGCAATGGGAACAAAGCCAGCACCAAGGCTCGGGTGTGGACAATTACCTGCCGGAAATAGACACCAAGCGCCAGGCCGCTTTTTTGCTGCAGGACATTCTGCTGGGGCCTGTCAGTGTGCAACTCGGTGGCCGCTTGGAAAAAGTCGACTATCAACCCGAATTGGGAGATTACCAGCCGGGGAGAGGCGCGGGAGCCAATATCAAGGCCCGTGATTTTCATCTGAAAAACTATTCCGCCACCCTGCGTTGGGATATTTCCTCCCTCTGGTGGTTACGCACCACCTTTGTCCATGCAGAGCGGGCTCCCGCGGTGAATGAGCTTTACGCCAGTAATCCCCATTTTGCCTTACTCATAGAAGAGCAAGGCAACAGCGACCTCAAGGCCGAGCAGAGCGACTCTTTGAGTCTCAGTACCGGCTTCAGCTATGGCGGCTTCAGCGCCAGTGCCAGTTGGTATCAAAACAAATATCAGGACTTCATCTATCTGGGGAACACAGGTGTCAGTCGCGGTGGTGTTTACGTCAGAGAATGGCGTCAGGCCGATACAGATAACGAAGGTATGGAGGCTGAAGTCAGCTATCGTTTGCCCTGGCAACGCTTTGGCGACATAGAACTGAGCGCCTTCATAGACAGGGTCAAAAACCAACCTGTATACCGCTACGATGGCAGTTATAACCCCTTTGATTTCCAAAATCCGCGAGAACCCCGCCCCGGAGAAGAGAAGGAATACTGGCGCCGTACCATGGAGGGCAGCAGCATGCCGAGAATGCCCGCCTCCCGCCAAGGGGCGGAACTGCGCTGGCAATATGGCGATCTGCGCGCCAGCATCAACTATATCCACTACGACAAGCAGGACAAGGTGGCTTATCTGGAAAATCCTTCCCGCAGCTATGGCCTGTTGGGGGCTTACCTGGGAATAGAGCAAAACCTGTTTGGCCTCGACAGCGAGTGGTTTATCCGCTTGGATAACCTCACTGATGAAGATGCCCGCCCACACAATAGTTTCCTGCGTTACCTGGCACCATTACCGGGAAGAAGCGCCGCAGTGGGATTCAGAGCCAAGTTCTGACGCCACTCCCATTGCAGTAGACTCTCTAAAAGAAGCACACTGCTGTGACCGCATGATGCAGCCGCAGCAGTGGCTAAATTAGGCGAAACCTTAGCGATAGGAAGCCAAATTCTGTTCGCTAGTGAGATTCAGACTCGCAATCCCGGCATCAATATCCCGCGCCAGCTTTTCAAGCCCCAGGGAGAGACTCTCAACCAGCGCCGGGTATCCGTCTGAAGCAAGGGGCACGTCATAATGAAAGTCGGCCTGCAACACTTGTTCGCCGGAAGACTTACTGATGCGCCAATGGCCCCCAATCAAGGCATCGCCGCTGTATCGTCCGTGAAACTCGTTGAAACTTAAAGTCAGGGTTAACGGCTGCTGCGCTGGTATATTGACCCAGGCCTCACGTGGGCATTCATTGGCCAACAAAGACGCCATCTTGACCTTTATCTGCTCAGTGATATCACCGGCCCACAGATGCTGACGGGCGATAGCCAATTCATGGTTTGAAACCTGATAAACCAAACCATTGCCCGCCAGAAAGTCGGCCATTTCCACCCCAACGAGGCGCCATTGGCACTGGCGCAGAGGGGATGTCGCTCTCGCTTCAGGAGTTGCCTGCGGCGCTTTACCCAAGAAGTAAGTGGTTACCTGGGGTTGGCTGGAGCAGCCGGCCAATACCAGCAGTAGAGAAAACAGGATAATTCGCATATCAATCGGCCTTTTTCGGTGTCGGATCGGCGGCAGTATCTGCCCCCATGATCAAGAGGTTGGGTTTTTCATTCAGTTGCCGTGACAAGGGCTGCAACTCCCGCATCACAGCCCTGAGCTGTTTCAGGCTGGATTGCAATTCGGCGTACATGGCCGAGTCCTGGCCATAGTCCTGCGCCATCCCTTGAAATTCCCGCAGCGTGTTTTGCAGCTCACCCGGTAACGCCTGCATCTCCTGTTGTTTAAGCAACTGCTCCAATTTTTGCCCCACCTTGTCCCATTGCGCCAAGGCGGCACTGGTGTTTTCCAGGGTATGGTTGACGCCCTGGAAAGTGCTCTCCAGTGGTAAGTTATTTAATTTGCTGATCAGTTGCCCCACCTGTTTTTGTATTTCGGCCACTCCGGCACGCTTGGTGGGAAACAGTGGATACTCCATAAAAGTCCCGGCCTGGTATGGCTCGGCATCCGGATACAGATCCAAGTCGATGAACAGCGCGCCGGTTAACAGACTCCCGGTCTTGAGACTCGCTCTCAGGCCAGCCCCCAAGTCTCTGTCTATTTCTGCGCGCAGCTGCTCAAGCCCCGCCGACTCGGCGTTTTCAAATACCCGCGCCAGCTCAATTCTGACCAATACCGGGATAGTGCCGTTGCTCAGGCCTGCGCCATGAACACCATACTGCTGTAACGTCAGCGGTGCCTTGACCACCTTGCCTATGGTAATACCGCGGAATTCGACGCCGGCGCCTTCATGCAGCCCCCGCACCGACTCATCAAACAACATGACATATTCCAAATACTGGCTGTAGAGGCTCTGACTGGCCAACTCCCGCGAGTCATAGAGACGGAAATGGTCCTCACCATCCTCAACCTTTTCCCCGGCCAAACGCCCCTCCGGCAGGCCAAAGCTGACGCCTCCTCTGAGCAATGACTCCAGGGAACCCACCTGCAGATCCAGCCCCTTGGCAGACAGCTGCATATTCAGCCCCGAGGCCAGCCAAAATTGGCTGTTGCTGCGTACCAACTCATCATAGGGTTTATTGATAAACAACTGGTAAAACGCCTGGCGTTTATCGGTATCAAAGCCGGTGCTTTCCACTCTGCCGACAGTGAAGCCTTCGTAGAGTACAGGGTCGCCGACACCGAGCTTGCCCGCCTGGCGGCTATTGAGCACTACCCTAATGCCCTGTTCATCGGCCGAGGCCACCGGAGGATGCTCCAGCACATTGAATTCATAGTGGCCGACGGCCGTTCTTCCCGGCTCCAACTCTATGTAGGCACCGGACAGCAAGGTATCCAGTCCTGTGATCCCCTCTTTGCCGATTCTGGGCTTCACCACCCAGAAGCGGGCGTCTGTGGTTAGCATTCTCTCGGCGTCCGGAGACACTCTTGCCGTTGCAATAATCGCGCTGTAATCATCGCTCAATTTAATGCTCTCAATCACGCCGACATTGACATTACGCGACTTGATAAAGGTTTTGCCCACCTCTATGCCTTCGGCGGTCTTGAGGTGTAGCTTGATCTCACTGCCGAGCTGATTGAAGTAGTCGTAAAGCATCCAACAGCCGATGAGTAATGCAACTATAGGTATCAGCCAAACTGTCTTACTTTGCCCAGCAACTTACGTCGAAAGATTTTACAATTCCAATCGACGCAGTTATCTGCAAGTAATGCGTAGAGCTGGAATACGTTTTTTTGGAAAAATAAATACCAACAACTTTATTCATCATATTGACGCTCATTATGGGATTAAGCTATTGCGACTTAATCTGGCGCATATGAAGTCATTTATTCGAAGATGCATCACATAACTGCACAGTTTTGTATTTGATGATGGGACTATTAGTATGCAGAATGTAAGTTATCCATCTTACTTTTATTAAATATTAGACAGCTTTATCAAAAAGGATAATTTTACTTTTCAACAAGATGTGTCAATGCAAGTCGCAAATGACACCCTTAACAATACAAAGTCATAAAGCCTGAAGGACATCCTTTATTTTCACAACAAGCTTATTACATTCATCTTCATTCTCAATATTGGCATAGCTAATTATAATCCCTTGTTTCTTTTCACTTGTTGACCATGAAGATAACGGTTCAACATGAAGACCTTTTTTTAAGAGATACTTTGATAGTTCTACATCTGTACACTTATTTAAACTTAACAATAATGTAATGTTCATACCACCATCCGGGTGAATAACACTCACTTCGTTCAAAATGGACTTTAAAACTTTTAAAGTAAACATCCTGCGCACTCTATACACCTCCTTCATACGCTGAATATGACGGTAAAAATGTCCTTCAATCATAAACAATGTTACTGCTCTCTGTGTAAATTCAGATACATTATTTGAATGCAAATCAGCAATATTGAGAAAAGTTTCCACTTTATATTCAGGCACAACAAAATATGCCAGCCTCAAACTGGGACAAAGGACCTTGCTAAACGTCCCCATATAAATAACCCTATTATTGACATCAAGGCTTTTCAGTGCAGGATTATTATGTTGTCCATTACAAAAGTCTCCATCATAATCATCCTCAATAATCCATGCTTCATTTCTTGTGGCCCACTTTAACAAGTCCTTTCGACGCCGCAATGACAAGGCAATGCATGTTGGACTCTGATGTGCAGGTGTTACAATTACAGCAGAAAAACTCCCATCGGGAGGGATGATTAACCCTTCCATATCAAGCTCTGTTGGTTTGGGAACCAACCCGTTACTTCTCAACAATTTTCTTGTTAACGGATACCCTGGGTCCTCAATGACAACCTTCGAGTTATTCCTTAATAGAGCTTGCACTATCCAATTTATAGAATTTATATAACCTGTAGTTATAAATATTTGATGAGGTTTACACTGGATACCTTTTGACATCTGCAAATATCTAGCAATAGCTATTCTTAGATCCAATATTCCCTGAGGATTTTTTTGATAAAGATCAATAACCTTGGTCTCTCTTGCACATTTTGCTATAGTTTTAGACCATACTTTGCGAGGGAAGCAATCCATGGCGGGAATACCTAGCTTGAACGGGATTTCGCAATCAAACTTACTTTGAGATAGAGATTGAAGGGGGGAGTATTGATGGACTTCTACATCTATAGTATGCAAATTTGCACTGACTTTTGTACCAGATTTTCCATTGGATTCAATGTATCCTTCGGATTTTAGCCGTGAGTACCCTTCCTCAACCGTCCCCCTCGAAACACCCATATCAACAGCTAAAGCTCGACTTGATGGAATTCTATCTCCCGAACTTAATGTCCCTGTTAAGATCGCTTCTTTTATGCGCTGATAAACTTGTTCATATGCAAACTGCTTAGTTCCGCTTTTCATATCTTGGACTATATTTTATAGTGAAATATGGTCCTTTGATTAGAGCACATAGCTAGCTATTATGTCTACACTAATAGTGTTAGACGTAAACGCAATGAGAATTTTATTAATTAATGCTAGCCCTAGGCAGCGGCTTGCTAGCTCTTATCTAATCGCTGAACAGCTGATAAATGAAGTTTTTTGTGCTTCATCGATTATTGATGAATTGGATGTAACCTCTCTACCACCAATTGATATTGATTATGCAATGGCTCTCTGCTCACAAGGACTCGTGACTGATGAATTAAAAGGAAGCTTAGCTCTTTCTAATAGCCTTATATCCTCCTTGACATTGGCTGATATAGTAATAGTGACTTCTCCTATACATAACTTTTCGTTACCGTCTGGATTAAAATGTTGGATAGATCATGTTGTAAGAGTTGGACGGACATTTGAAGTATCAAAAGAACGTAAGATAGGAACCTTAAAGAGTAAGCCAGTTTACATTATTGCTTCTGCTGGAGGTTACTTTAAAGGAGATCAAGCATATCAACCTGACTTCTTTACTCCTTATCTAAGAGAAATTTTTTCTGTAATTGGTTTAAATGATGTCTACGTTTTCATACTCGAAGGTTCTGCCAGGAAAGCAGATGCACTAGCTAAAAAGATGGATTATATAACTGAAGAAATTCGTTCACATCTAAAAAAGCATTATAGTAGCATTTTGTTATAGGAGATTTCCTGATCTAAAGATAACTATGAGAATGTCAAGAAGTTGAATTTGATTACAATCATCGTCACTCAAACTTCTTCTTTATGTTAAATTCTATCAATCCTATATAAAAGTATGGGTACGGCTTATTTTTCATAATTATAAGGAGTAGATATGGATAGCTTATCATTTAAGCACATGGAAAGTTTAGAAGAAATAAAGAGTTGTTTCATCATAATGAAACAGCTTCGTTCCCATTTGATTGATGCTGAGACATTTGGTTTGCAGATATTACATCAACGTGAGTCAAGTTACCATTTGCTCGCAGCATATAAAAATGAAGATATTGTTGGCCTAGCTGGATATCGCTATTTGGAAAACCTCCTTTATGGTAGGTTTTTATATGTCGACGATCTAATCGTGTCGAGTGATGCTCGTAACTTAGGTCTGGGAGAAAAGATTATCAGTTTTTTGCGTGAAGAAGCTCAATCCATGTCATGTGCTCATCTAGTATTAGATACTGGAATGGGGAATGCGCTTGCTCAACGATTTTATTTTAGAAATGATTTTCTCCCAAAAGGAATTCACTTCTCTCAAGAAATTTAAAGCAGTACAATCTCATAGCATTAGAGTTTTTGAGTGCTATACATCCCAGTTTAGATAAACTTAAAGAGAACAACATCTACACCAATTCACTGGAGAATATATGCGTTCACTTCCACTTCCTATATACACACTCATATTACTCATTTTCCTTTACCCTTGGTTTCTTAAAGGATTTTATCTAGGTAACGTCGGAGAACTCAATAAAAGCGTATCATTACTAGCGCTAGCCATGGCGTTTGGTACTCCTATTTATGCAATGTATCTTTCCATCCGCCTGAGACAAACACCCGCGGCTGACGATACCGAAAGATCACATCGCCACTTTGTCCTTCTTGGTGTCATTGTCCCATCCCTGTTCACCCTTATCGGGGTCATCCTATACATGCTTGGAATGGGGATGATGGCGGAATTATTTGTCTATTACACTTTTTGGGCCATTGCGGCATTTATATTCCTAAAATCTGACACCAGAGACTTATCCGCAGTTAAGACAGTTCCAGCAAGCTTAAGAGTTGCACATGGCATAAGCTCTCTGATACTCGTTGTTTTTATTGCCGCTCACCTTACCAATCATCTTGCTGCAAACTGGGGCGGAACAACTCATATTCAAGTGATGGAAACCCTTAGACTGTACTATCGAGAGCCGCTGGTTGAAGTACTTCTGATAGGTACCTTCTTATTCCAAATCGTGTCAGGCCTTATTCTATTATCCAAACATGCTGATAAGGCCAGTGACGGCTATAGAACCATACAGCTGGCTACCGGCCTGTTAGTGATGGTGTTCTTTACTTCACACATTACAGCCGTTATTGGCTTAGGCAGAAGCTTTGCGTCTGTAGATACGAATTGGGATTGGCTGGTTTATGCCCCAGGATTGTTAAAAGATCCATGGAATGTTCGACTGGTTGTTCACTATGGTCTGGGTGTATTTGCATTGTTAGTACATTTACTTTTAGGACTAAGAGTTGTAATGACAGCACATAAAGGTGAAAAACTTGCCAATAGAATGTTCTGGGTATGCATGATTACACCATTTATTATTACATTTTTTATCATGAAACCACTGGTTACAGCATAGTAACGTGATAACAATATAGAGCATCCATCCAAGGAAGGCTCAAGTAAGTCCTCTTGGAACTCTAGCTTATACAGCAATTGGCGCTCAAGGTATTTGACTGAAGGCATGCCGGGGCCTATCAAAGCCGGATAACACAGAAAGCCAATTGCTGTAAAGCGACGCAGAGCACGCATGGGACTTGTTTGCACCTTTCCTAACGAAGCTTATATAGTATTTAAAAGAAAATTAAGCTATCCACATAGTTTCAACGACCACTGATTAGAAAGGAAATAAAATGATAAATAGAGTGACAAAACTTCTGGCTATGGTACTCGGATTCTCCGTTCATTTTGCTATGGCAGAAACACCTGCTGCAAATATCCAGTCGATAACGGATGAAGTAGACCAACAAGCCGATATGTTGATGGAAAAGTACCATATCCCCGGCATGGCTATCGCCATTAGTATTGGTGGAGAACAGCATTTTTATCACTATGGCATGGCCGATGTGAATGCCGGCATTAAGGTATCTCAGCACACCTTATTTGAATTGGGCTCTATCAGCAAAACCTTTACCGCCATATTGGGTAGCTATGCACAAAACCTTGGAGCATTTAGCCTGGAAGATAATGCAGCCAAGTATGTGAAAGTATGGGAAGGGACTCCGATTGGTAATACCAAACTTATCAATCTCGCCACTTATACAGCGGGAGGGTTGCCGCTGCAGTTTCCCAATGAAGTCACCACCAATGATGGGATGCTGGCTTACTACAAGGCCTGGCAACCTGAATTTGCCGCCGGAACTCATAGACTGTATTCAAACCCCAGCATAGGTTTGTATGGCTATCTTGCTGCGCTGAGCATGAAACGTGAGTTTTCTGAGTTGATGGAGCAAACTGTCTTGCCTCAGTTGGCAATGAACAACACCTTCGTCAAGGTACCCGATAACAGAGTGGCGCAATATGCCTTTGGTTATAATGCAAAAAATGAGCCCGTACGAGTGTCTCCAGGCATGCTCGATGCCGAGGCTTATGGCGTCAAATCCACCAGTGTCGATATGCTGCATTACCTCGAGGCCAACATGGGACTCAAGCCTTTGTCACCTCAAATAGCTGCAGCCATCAAAGAGACTCACAAGGGCTATTATGATACAGCCAGCTTCACCCAGGCATTGGGCTGGGAGATATACGAATATCCACTGACCTTGAGTAAATTACTTGAAGGAAACTCAAGAGAAATGGCATCGCAACCAACAAAAGTGAAGGCCAGCGACGATATCGTTGAAAAAACGGGGGAAGTCTGGATAAACAAAACCGGCTCCACCGGCGGTTTTGGTGCTTATGTAGCTTTTATTCCGGCCAAAAAGCTGGCCATAGTGATGTTGGCAAATAAGAGTTATCCCATTAGCGCACGGGTTGAGGCTGCCTATAAAATACTTGCAGCAGCACAGGAATGATGAGCATTTTAATATTTCCACACAGAGAAGGTTCGTATCTCATGCCGGCGGCTATGAAGCGTAAAAATTATTAATTTCCAAGCTGGCATTTGCTTGCGCATGCAACAAAAAGCCAAAGATACGCCATTAAATTCAACATAAGACAGTATTAACCATTGAATAAATATTGTTATTACAAATCCAGAATCGACATTAAAAAATATATGGCTTGTTAGATACAAATGTAACTCCAAGGTAAATGGAGATTTGAAATCAGCGGGCTTTCATTCAGTTAAACAGAATTCCAGAGTATCTATTATGAGTAACAAACATTGGTCAAAAGTGACCTTACTGCATGAAGCGGTCACCAACCCCAACATCACTATCAAGGGTAAACACAGTTATTACAGTGACTGCTGGGACTCGGGCTTTGAACAATCCGTCGTACGATATCTTCAAGGGGATGAGATCAGCCGCGATTGGGAGTTGGCATGGACAATCGATAAACTCCATATCGGTGACTATGTTTGCATCGCCCCGGAAGTGGTTATCTTGATGGGTGGAAACAGCACTCATAGAGCCGATTGGTTTTGCTTATACCCATTTATGGACTTTATCGAAGATGCCTATGTCGGCAAAGGTGATACGCATATTCATGATGGGGTATGGCTGGGCATGAGATCCATGATCATGCCTGGGGTCACCATTGGCGAAGGTGCCATTGTTGCCGCAAACAGTGTTGTCACTCACGACGTTGAGCCGTACAGCTTTGTGGCTGGCTCGCCTGCCAAAACGGTGAAATATCGCTTTGATAAAGCCATTATTGAAGAACTTCTGGCTCTAAAGATTTATGACTGGCCCGAAGACAAGTTCAATCACCTTAAAAAATATCTTTGCGCAAATGATATTGACGCCCTGAAGCAAGCCAGTGCTCTTTACGATAACGACATTCTGGAAGCTGATTAAGCGGTTATCTCAAGTTGCCGACTGAAGCTTGCCTAGTGGCTCAGCAAGCCATACTGAAGCCCCGGATTCGTTCTATCTCAGTCAGGGTATTCGAGTTATCGCCAGCTCGGCGCTTATGTTTGAGCTGGCGACTTTGCCAAGAGGCAGACGGCTATGACTTACCGTCACAAATTTGTTGCCCTTCCTGCGGCTTTTTCAATCAGCATTGAGGAAGTTAACACTTGCGGCAATACTTGCGGCTGCAGGTTCCCTCTTTGATACCAAAGATATAATGGCACACCAGAGCGTTGATGTTTGGCCAGAAAGCCAGTGATCTCTGGGTCACCATTTGTCCAGTCCCCCAACATCACCGCCGTATTGGCACGGGAAAAAGCCGCTTGGGTTTCCTGCCGCTCAATGGCTGTCTTCTCATTCACTTTACAGGTTAAACACCAGTCGGCACTGAAATAGACAAAGACATCCTGATCTTTTACCAAGGCCGAGAGAGTTTCTTCATCGAACGCCATGGTGCTCTCTGCATCTGTGACAGTTGCCTTGGTGCCACTTCCGGGAGCAACTGTTGTCAGGGAGCCACCGCTAATGACTAACACCAAAACCAGTGGCCACCAAGGGTTTTGACGCCCGGCCTGTTGGAACAATCCAGTAAGCCATAGTCCCAAACTCAGTAACAACACCAACAGCAACGCAGTAAACACATATTGGCTGTCAGACTGTTGCATCAATACCCAAACCAATCCCAGAGCCGTTAAGAACATGGGCACAGCAAAAAAACGTTTTGCCGTCACCATCCAGGCACCGGGTCTGGGCATACGTTGACGCAATGCCGGAATAAACCCCACCAGTAAAAAGGGCAAAGCCATGCCCAACCCCAATCCGGCAAACACCATCAACCCTATGCTCGTCGGCAACACCAGGGCGGCACCCAGCGCGGTGGCCATAAAGGGCCCGGTACAAGGGGTTGCCACGAATGCAGCCAGCACTCCGGTCCAGAAATCTCCCACCGCCCCTGGCTTATGCTGCAACCGCCCCCCCGAACTCAGGGTACCCAGTTCAAACAAACCGGCCAAATTCAGCCCTATGGCCATCATCAACAGAATAAGCGCTACTATGATTTCCGGTCGCTGCAATTGAAACGCCCAGCCCACTTGATGGCCAAACTCCCGCAACATTAAGATGAAGGCACCGAGGAGAAGGCACGCCAGCACAGCACCAAGGGTGTAAGCCACAGCCCCGGTTCTGGCCACACGCTCATCACTCAAATTGGCAAGACTCAGCACTTTCAAACTCAGAATGGGAAATACGCAGGGCATCAAATTCAGCAAGAATCCGCCCAGTACCGCCCCGAGTACGGCAATCAGAGAGGTGACAAGCAAATTGCCGGGTTGCTCGGGCGGCAAACTCACCTGGGTTGGAAACACCAAGTCGCCCTCCGGTTGCCGGACAGCCTTGATTCTGATTGCCAGCGTCTCATTCAAGGAAAGCACCCCGTAAAAGTCGCTGACATTGCCCTCAGTGGCAACGGTTTGCATAAAGAGGCGATCGCCCTTTCGAACAAAGGATTGTGATGCCGTGTTGGATAGCACCCCGTTCACTTCAGGGTAAAAGTGCGGCTCCTTGGCCAGAGTGATAGATTCAGGTAACGGCAGCGACAATACAAACTGATCCTTGTGAACAGTAAAATCTGCCGACGCCGCGGCAGGCCTTGGTATCAACCGTCGCCATGTATTAAAGGTCTCAAGATATTTCTTGGGCGCTCCCTTTTCCCCTACTATGAACCGGGTTTGTAATCGCTGCTGCTCGGGCACGCACAACTTGGGACTGCACACCAGATAGCGAATATCCACGGTGAGGGTGATAGGTGTGCCCGCCGCAATATCATCAGCAATAACCAATGGTGCCAATAAGGCATAGTCGCCGTGATAGATGTAATTCATCAGGTCACTTGCCAGCAACTGCTCGGGAGCGGGATATTGCAGCTCGCCAACCGTTACCCCTTCAGGCAGGTGCCATTGCAGCTGCAGCGGGAACCCGGCGTCCCCAGGGTTTAACCAGTAGCCATGCCAGCCCGCCTGGGGAGACATACGTATTGCCAAGGTGGTTTCGGTTCCGGCCGCTGGCATGCGGGACTCAAGTAAAAGTGATGCCGCTATCTTTTGGCCTTCATCTTCATAGGCTTGCGCTGACATTGCAGAACACACCATGAGCAGGCAAGCAGTGATAATTTGCATCCATAACGAGGTGATTTTCATAGTATGTTCTGCGCTCCAACCGCTTTACTTACCACTGATTAACAGCTGGAGGCGTTCGGCAAAGTCAGGTGCCTGACGGCTAACCTTTTCAGTGACTTGGCCGCTCTCATCGATAAAGACTATGGTCGGCAACTGGGTAACACCGAATTGCCCAAACAGGTTGCCTTCCTCATCGAAAACAATTGGCAAACGAGTTTGATAATTGGTTTGGTACTCGACCAAATCTGTCCGGGATGACCAGAGGTTAGTGGAAATATGCAACCATTGAGACTTGCCATTGGAGGCGGACTGCTCAACCATTTGCCGCACCAATCGACACGATTTGGCGGTATCCGGCTCTGATTCAGCCAGGTACCACTCACACCAGGGGGCAAAGAACACTAGCCCGGTAGCTTTACCCTGCCGGGTTGTGGACGGCAACGGGTAGCCAATGTTGGCAATCGACTTCAATCTCAAAGAGGCAAGCTTATCGCCAACTTCGTAGCCTGAAGCTTTTTCGGCAACAGTGCCGCTGAGCGGCGCCTTGTTTTCACCTTTGTCTGCGATAACCGCTTCCAACGCCTGATGAAACGCCTCATCATCCTGATGCCCCACATACGCAATACGGCCACTCCTATCAACCAAAAAGTGCTGCGGGGTTACCCTTAGCTTAAACGCCCTGGCCAGAGTGCCATCGTCTATGGTCACCGGCATGTTCAAACCGGCCTGTTTCACAAAAGTCCCGACGGAATTGATGTCATCACTGATACCGGTATTCACGGCGATCACTTGCAACTTCTCACCGTACTGCTGATAAATTTTTTCAAACCCCGGCATTTGCTGGCGACATGGAACACACCAAGTTGCCCAAAACTTGATGTATACAGGCTTGCTGCCATACAGCTGTTGTAGATTGAGCGTTTCTCCGGTCAGAGTGGTCAGCACTCGCTGCGGCGCCGGTGTGCCAATGAGTTCGCTACCGGCGAGTTTGGCCCTTCTTTCCCCTTCGGAGGCAAAATCATCCTCCGCCAAGGCCTGCCCTCCAAACACAATAGACAGAAGCTGGGTTAAAAGACCCACAATCAATAACTTGGATAGCTTAGGGGGTAAATGCGTCATGCTGTATTCCCATATCAGGTAATGGCTAAATGAAGGCCGTGAGGACCAAGGAGGTTTACCTGACTGAGATACAAAGTCACCTTGAATTGGTTACGCAATGAAATGCCAGGTATCACGGCTGCTGGAATATTAGCTAATGATGGGAAATGCGAATTGTAGATTTTCGACATTTCATTAAGATGCAGTGAGGGTTACCGTGTTTTTGCCCAGCCGAGCTTTGATATACCCGCCCCCAGTTGATAGAGCACAGTAATATGTCGACATTGCCACATCTTGGTTTTCAGCGTTATCAGCCCTGTGCTCTACTGCGGCCTTATATCAGTTGTTACTGGCAGATTTTTAGACCAGCCGGTCCTGAATCACTATCGACAGAATTTATGCATCCCGAAGGAGGCACAGGCATCATCTTCAATTTTGGCGCCCCGATGCACTTTGATGGCTTGCTGCATAAATCGCTGTGCCTGGTGACGGGGCCCACAAGGCAAAGTACCAGATTGGAGTTGTCAGGTCAGGTAGATGCTTTGGGGATCCGCTTCTGGCCTGGCAGCGGACGCGCATTTTTAAAATCCCCCCTTTCGGAAATCTTGGGGCAAACCCTGACACCGGCCGACCTGTCTTTGGCGCTGCTCAGCGATGAACTGGCGCAGCGCCTGGCCTTACTGGCAACAGCGCCGGAACGCATTGCGCTTCTGGAAACCAGGCTGATGCAATATCTGGCAGGTCATGAATCATTGGCCAAGGCAATGGAGCCGAGGATGAAATATGCACTGCACTGGATAACGGCCCAAAACGGCCAGGGAGAGATCCGCAACTTATTGACCAAGATAGATATCAGCCAACGCCAACTCGAACGTTTGTTCCAGCAAAACTTAGGCATGTCTCCCAAGAATTACAGTATCTTGCAGCGCACAGCCTTCGCCCGGGAACTACTCAAGCAGGAAACAGATAAGTCTCTTACAGAGATAGGCTATCACGCCGGCTTTTATGACCAAGCCCATTTCATTCGAGAATTCAAACAGGTGATAGGCATTACCCCTGGAAGTTATAGAAGCAAGGCCCTACAGGGGCGATAGCACTGAAACCACCACATTTTGATAGCACTAATGAACTCAAGACTGTACATCTCCATCGATAAGATTTCCCTGTTTATATGTTAATATTCCAGTCGACGTCCTGAAATGGTGTTTCAGGAGTACCGTCAGGCTGGATATGCGGGTGTGACTCTTCAAAGTCGAGCTGTCGCCAAAATGCAAAAAATTGTTCAAAAGACTATGAAGGAAGTACTTTTTGTTTTTTATCATACTATTATCATGTCTATTCTTTAAAGAGTCCGGCATCAACACTTATGCAGTTTCGCAAGATCTTGTCAAAATTAACAATGAATTAATCGATTCAAACAAAGTGAATGGCGATATATTTTTTGATATAAGAAACTCATCTGAACCTTACATAAGGAGTTTAATGAAAAAACACAGCATTAAACGAATTACTTTTAGTAAAATTAACCAAAGGATATCTATACGGTATTCTTTTGGCGGATGGGCGAGTTGGTTAATGCCCTATCGTTATTACTTATTTAACTCCGACGGATACACTGAAGAGTATCAAGTTAAGTCTGTTAGACAATCAGTGAAAGATGAAACCGAAGAGTTTTATCATTTCTGCCAAAAGTTAGAATATGAAAACTGGTTCTATTGTGAATCTCAATCGTAGAAAGCATACATTAATGATATTTTTACAAAAAACTAAGTCAGTTCACCCCTTTACTTACTCCTCGAATTAATGGTGCATACAAAAACTCCATCAGTCGGCGGGTACCCGTTTTAACCTCTACCATGACTGACATGCCAGGCTTTAACTTAACCCACTTGCCATCAACATTAATTTCATAAGTCACCAATGATGCTTTAAGGGGAAACAATAGACTAAGCTGTTCGTGCTCTATCGCGTCGGCTGAAATATCAGTTATAACACCATAGGGGTATCGAACGAAGGACGCAATCATACAGCACAACAAAGTTACCGTATTGGCAGTAAAGAGCCTTGGTTACTGGCAACCAACTTACCTATGGAGGTTTTCTCTTCAACCCAGGTGGTCAAGCTTTATGCCAGACGGATGCAAGGAGAAGAAATCTTTCGCGACCTCAAACGACATGGACTCAGACAAAACTGCAACCATTGTCCAAACCGTTATGATGTGTTGCTGTTGATAGGCTTTAATGTATCGCTCTGGCTTGATAAGGAGGCGCGACAACGTCCGGAATACTCAATCACATTTCCGCAGGCCCTAGGGTGAATTTCTTAAACGGGTTAACACTTTTGGGAGACCCGAATTATGAGGGGATCCTCCAGCGTCAGATTAACAGGCTAGTTGACCAATAAAATGCCAGCATAGTGAAGTGAGAAAGCCTACTAATGTGAGCGTTTGGTTGTGGGAAATTAAAGCAGAACTATGGGGTCAAGGTTGTGGGCCGGATGATATAACCACCTGAAAACAAAAAACGACCCAAGGCAGGTTTCTGTTATCTCTATGAGAGATGGTAGCAGAGGTCGGAGCGACGGAGCTGGCCTTCCAGCCGATGCGCGCGTGGCGCAATGACCGACTCAGACCTGACTCGGGGCTGAATCTGACCTGAAAACAAAAAAACCGACTCATGGTCGGTTTATGTTCTCTCTTAGAGAGATATGGTACCAGAGGTCGGACTCGAACCGACACGCTTTTAAGGGCGGGGGATTTTGAATCCCCTGTGTCTACCAATTTCACCACTCTGGCACATATAGATTGTTTCGCGACGAAGTCTCATCGGCGAGTGAACGGCATTATACCTGTGCTCACTTCAATGGCAAGCGCTTTACGAGCCTGTTTGCCAAAATCCTGATCGGTTGGACAAAATTCAGTCTGACTACTGGGCTCCGCGGGCAATTAGGAAGCTTGTGTACTCCTTGTCACTGCCCTGAATATGGTTGATAAGCCAGGATTTGAGGAAGGCCATCAATTCATCGGCAACATCTTCACCACTGGCCACTCGTTTCTGGAAATCCAGTACCTTAGCCACTAATTGCTGGTGCTTAAGCTTGTGCTGCTCGGTCTGCGGATAACCGAAACGGGCAAACAACTCCTCTTCATAGGCGAAATGATTGGCGGTGTAATCCACCAGGCCCTGTACTATGCGTTTAATCGCTTCCAGGCCATAAGCTTCTTCCAAGGTGCGGTGCAGTTCATTGATCAGGGATACCAGACGTTGGTGCTGACGATTGATCTCTTCCATGCCGAGATCCAACTGCGGCCCCCACTCAACAAAGCGATGGCGTTTCTCCAACTGTTCCATCGCCCGTTTGTCGACATGGAAGCGCCCAAGCAGGGAACTGATCTCCTGCGACATATTGAATACCTTCAGGCTGGAGAGGTTGGTACTGTGGGTCTCTTTGGCATTCTCCACCGCCACTTGTGCCATTGATGAGATATTGCTGCTGATCTCTTCGGCAACTGCCTGCTGTTGTTCCGAAGCTGCCGCTATTTGATGCGACATATCTGTAATGCTTTCAATCTGAGCCACAATTTGCCCCAATGCTTGCTGCGCCTGGTGAGCCATAGCATGGGTGGCACTGGCCTGCTCGACACTGGTGGTCATCACTTTCACGCCTTCATCGGCGCCCTGTTGCAATTGCAATATCTGTTGTTGGATCTCAACTGTAGCCGCAGACGTCCGCTGTGCCAGGCTACGGACTTCATCGGCAACCACAGCAAAACCTCGGCCATGCTCGCCGGCGCGGGCACTCTCGATAGCGGCGTTGAGCGCCAGCAGATTGGTTTGCTCTGCCACTTGGGAAATGGTGTCTATGATGGTACTTATGTTGTTGCTGTCTTCCGCCAGGCGGGCAATAACTTGCTGAGTTTGCCCAACCTGAGCCGACATATCATCTATCTGCCGCACCACCTGCCTGACAGTTTGGTCGCCACTGCGGGCCGCCTGCCTGGCTTCTTCTGCGGCATTGGCGGCACTGGCAGCATTGCGGCTGACTTCCTGCACAGTAGAAACCATCTGGGTCATGGCGGTCGCTGCCAATTCCGCTTGTTTTTCCTGCTCCTCCACTCCGATATGGGCGGCATCGCTGATGGACTTGATATCCATGGCCACACTCTTCATCGCATCTGCGGTATTGACCAAAGACAGAATGGTGCGGCCAACGTCCTCTCCCATACGGTTGATACCGTGGACCACAGAATGGAACATGCCGGCATCCTGTTCCGACAACTGATAGCTGAGATCGCCTTCTCCCAGATGACGGGCGGCATTTTCCAGGCGCTTGAGATTGGACAGCTGTCTGGCACCGAGCCAAGCCAGCACTATCAAGGCGGCCAATAGAGAAGCAAAGGCGAGATAACTGGCGCCGTGTAACAGGCTCCACAGGGGGTAAAGCAACAAGAACAACAGCGGATAAAACTGCCACTGGTTTAATATCAGTTTTAAAAGACCTCGGGATGTTTGCATCGCACGCTCCTTGCCAATGAACAATCGCAGGCCAAGCCACCCTACTCCTTTAGTGTAGTAATTAATATTAGCCTTTGATCCTATTCCCTTTAGGGAACACTTACGTTGCTCCTTAGCCGGCTAATTTAAGCAAAACATGATAAAGCTCATGTTTTAACAAGCTGATTTACCCGATTAACAACTCTGACAACATTTGTTGATCGAGATCAGCTCCGGCCGAAGCAAATTTGGTTAGTTTAGCTTTGACTTTACAAGAAAGAGGACTTCAGTGATGGCATTCTGGTTAGATCTAATGTTCGGAAACCCCATAGGTTTACTGTCGATGATAGTTATCTTCAGTACTATCGGGATCATCTCCTACATTATGTGGATGTTTATTGTAAAGTCAGCAAAGCCTTAGCTTTGATTTCCATGTTCTTTTAAATGCAATGACGTTTTTGAGTATTGCTTGGGCAGCCCTGTGGCTGCCCTCTTTTTTGCTGCCTTCAAGCAGCGTGTTTCCGCACTTGGGCAATACCATTGATAAATTGCGGTCTTGCCTTGATAAGATGCTGCAGCTCTTCCTGGCTGGGCTCACCGGATGGTAAACGCAATACTTTGCGGTTCAGATGCTTACGGGCAGCCATGGCTATCTTGTACTCGGCGGTGGGGCCTTGAATGGCGTAATGGCGTTCATTTCCCAGGCTCTCGAGTATGTGAGCCTTGAGCAGTGCCTGCACCGGCGTTTCATTTTGCGGTAGAGTCAAAACACTGGCTCCCTGCAGGAAGAACTCCCTTAACAGGGCCCGCTCGGCGGGATCCAGCAACCTGACTTTCTCTTCAATCATTTCGTTGATCCGGCGCTCACTCAAACGGCTTATCGCTTCATCCAACAAAAGATTGACGGCCAGCGCACCAATATAGGCCAAGGCCAGCAGCAGTGTCAGGCCGATATAATGGGCATTGGCTTCTACCCAGGATTCCAAATGCAACAGGGCCAGCAAGGACTTTGGCATAAACAGCAGCAATGTGGTTATCAGCAGCACCCACAGTGTCAGTTGCAATGCAGCGGCCTTGAACTTGCCCTCTTTCAATACCTCAAGTTTCAGTCTCTTCATGGCTCTATCCAGCGTCAGAAAATTGTTCCAACCGCTAATCAAGCAAAACCAGTGCCAGGATTGCTCAGTGAACTTTGCCATCAGCGGCAACAAAAAATGCCGCGAAAGTCAGATGCGAAGCTATGCTTAAAGCTATCCACAGCAAGCACTTAAGATAGTTGAAATTAATGCCCGGTTTTATGCAGCAGCTCATCAGTAGTCCCATCGGCCGCAGGCTGACTCTGGCTATTATCTTGTTCAGCTCACTGATCACTCTGGTGACCACAGGTTTGCAGTTGGTTTCCGATTACAAGGGTGACATTGGCCGAATCAACGATGAGTTTGCCAATATTGAAAAAGCCAACCTGGATGTACTGGCGGCAAGTATCTGGGTAATAGATGAAAGGCTTATCAAGACCCAACTCAACGGTCTCAACCAACTGCCGGATACCAGCTATGTGGTCATAGAAGATGACAGTGGTAAAGAATGGACCGCCGGCGAGTACAGAGACCAAGGTGTAATAGAGAAGCGCTTTCCGCTGGTGCACAAGACCAGCAGCCAGAATTTCAATGTCGGTGAGCTGAGAGTTCAAGCCGATCTCTCCAAAATCTACGACAGATTGGTGAACAAGGCCTTACTGATACTACTGGCCAATGGTATCAAGACCTTTCTGGTGGCCGGTTTCATTCTCTATCTGGTTTGGGCCACCATTACCCGGCACCTGTTGCAACTGAGTGAGTACTGCTCACAGCTCGATTTGGAGCAGGATTATCAACCACTGCAGTTTAAGCGCCGGGACAAACAGGATGAATTTACCCAGGTTGCCCTGGCCATCAATTTGATGCAGCAACAGCTGCGCGCCTCTTTCACCCAGTTGAACCGCTCCCGCTACGAACTGCAAGAAGCTCTGAGTGACAGGGAAAGACTGTTGGAACTGGAACGCAGTTATAAAGATGAGCTGGCAAGGCAGGTCAAAGAACAAACCAAAGAACTTGAACAGTCGCTGTTGGTGTTGGAACGGGCTCAACAGGTGATGGTCGAACAGCAGAAAATGGCCGCGCTCGGCGGTCTGGTATCCGGCATCGCCCATGAGATAAACACCCCGATAGGTATCTGCCTCACCGCTGCCAGCAGTCAGCTGCAGCATATCAATGAATTGGTTGAGCTGTTGCAAAACGATGGCGCTACGCTGGAAGAGCTCAATGCCATTCTCAACGAGTATCAACAGAGCTGTGAACTGATCATCAGTAATATTACCCGCGCCAGTAACCTGATCCAGAAGTTCAAGGCGATTGCTGCCGAGCAAGGCAATGACGTGCACGAACAGATGCTGCTACCCCAGGTATTGCAGGAATTTGCCGATGCTGTAGCGCTATCTTTCAAGCAATTACAGGTAGATGTGGAGATCCAGGTCGAAGCCGATCTTTGGCTTACCAGCAGCCACAGCCTGCTGAAGCAGATAGTGACCAACATACTTTCCAACGCTTATGCTCACGCCTTTGAGGGTGATACCGGCCATCAGATCAGCATCAGCGCACAACAGCAGGGTCAAGAACTACAGCTGGATATCGAAGACAATGGCAAGGGAATCGCCCCCGAGATTGCCGGCCAGATCTTTGAGCCCTTCTTTACCACCAGCAGACGAACCGGCGCCACCGGGCTTGGATTGGCGGCGGCCTTCAATGCCGTCACACTACTGAAGGGCAATATCACCCTTCTCAATGACTCCAGCCTCGGCGGCGCACACTTTCGGGTTCGCTTCCCGGCTGTGATAGAGTCCCGCCCCGCCGATGACGACAGAGTGGAACTCTTTATTTAGATTACTCGGCGTATCTTTGAGTGGTTAACCTGGCGATATTGATGATCACCTCTACCGCCTTTTCCATTGACTCAAGACAAACATACTCATGTTTGCCATGGAAATTGTGGCCACCGGCAAAGATGTTGGGGCAAGGCAGCCCCTTCCAGGACAGTTGCGCACCGTCAGTGCCGCCGCGGATAGGTTTGATATCCGGTGTGATGCCGGCCATCTCCATCGCCTGACAGGCAATATCTGTCACATGAGGCACAGGCAAGATGCAGTCCTTCATATTGTAATAACTGTCGCTGATGCTAATCTCCAGGCTACCGGCCTGCAGCTCGGCATTACATTTGGTCACAGATTCCTGCAGCCAGGCCTTGCGCTGCTCAAACTGAGCCCTATCAAAGTCCCTTATCAGGTACACCAACCTGGCTTCTTCTGTTTGGCCTTCCATGGATAACAGATGGAAAAAGCCCTGATAACCTTCGCTGGTCTCGGGTGCATCATTGAGTGGCATTCTGGCGTGAAATCTGGCAGCCATGGTCAAGGCATTGACCATCACCCCATAGGCACTGCCTGGATGACAATTATTGCCTTTGGCGGTGATCACCGCAGTGGCGGCATTGAAGTTTTCATATTGAAGTTCGCCAACTGCGCCACCATCGACTGTATAGGCCCAATCGGCGCCGAAACGCTCGAGCTCCAAGCCATCAGTACCTCGCCCTATCTCCTCATCGGGCGTAAAACAGAGGTTGATCTCTCCATGGGGAATTTCAGGGTGTTGCAATAGATAGTGCAGCGCCGTGATGATTTCGGCTATGCCTGCCTTATCATCGGCGCCCAATAGCGTAGTGCCATCGGCAGTGATCAATGTTTTATTGAGGTAGTTCAGCAAAGAAGGAAACTGCTCAGGACTAAGCGCTTCCCCCTGCTCCAGTTCAATGATCTGCCCTTGGTAGTCATCTATCACCCGAGGTTTTACCCCGGCGCCGGAGTAATCTGCCGCCGTATCCATATGAGCCAAAAAGCCGATTGCCGGCACCTTGGCAGTATTCGCCGCTAATTTGGCATAAAGGCAGCATGATTCACTGAGGAAGACATCATCAAATCCCAACTCGAGCAGTTCTTGCTGTAACTGCCTGGCAAAGGCCACCTGACCTTGGGAACTGGGAATAAACTGGGAGTTCGGATCGGCTTGTGTATCCTGTTTGACATACCGCAGGAAACGATTGAGCAGCGCTTGTCGCATAAGCTGAATATCTGTAGCGAAAAAGTGTCTGGATTCTAACAATCCAGACACCTGCTGCATTAGACTCAGATCATGTTTTGTGCTGTTTATTCAGGCTTGGGATTATTGGCTTCCTGCGCCAAGCGCGCCAACACCCGGCTGGCTGCCACAAAGCCAAAGCTGCCGGTCACCATGGTCACGGCACCAAATCCCGAGGAGCAATCCATTCTCATGCTGCCTTCGACACCAACCTTGGTGGAACAGACACTGCCATCCGTCTGGGGATACTTGAGGTGTTCACTGGAAAACACGGCATCAACGGCAAACCGCCGCTGTGGATTCTTGCTGAAACCATACTCTTTACGCAGCAAGTTGCGTACCTTGGCCAGCAATGGATCCTGAAAAGTCTTGGCCAGATCCGTTTGCTGGATCTGGGTTGGATCTGTCTGACCGCCGGCACCGCCAATAGTCACCAACTTAATCTTATTGCGTTTGCACCAGGCGATTAAGGCCGCCTTGGGCTTTACCGCATCTATGCAGTCCACCACAAAGTCTATGCCCTTGTCCTGTGCCAGATACTGACTCAGATTATCTGCTGCAATAAAGTCTTCTATTTCATCCACCCGGCATAGAGGATTAATCGCCTTAATCCGCTGCGCCATCACGGCGACCTTGGACTCGCCTATGGTGTCTGCCAAAGCATGGATCTGACGGTTGGTATTGGTCACACACACATCGTCTAGGTCCATCAGGCTGATGTGCCCTATTCCACTGCGGGCCAAAGCCTCTGCAACCCAAGTGCCGACGCCACCTATACCTATCACCATTACATGAGCCTTGGAAAAGGCTGCCAGTGCAGCAACACCATATAAACGGGCAATGCCGCCAAAGCGCTGTTGATAGGCTTCGGACTCCAGTAGTTCTGTGTCTGTATCTTGCATAACTTGGTTCCCAATTATCTTCGGCGGCATTTTAGCCGAATACCCGGCTATCCCCAAGCCGAGTAAGAGAGAGTGTATATCCCGGGTATGTTTTGCTTGGGCTTATGGATATAAACGGCTTAGTAAATACAGAGCTTCTTTTAGGGATAGATAGGGCATCATGGAGTGAACCGAGACAGCTAGTTGGCTATATAAGGCAGAGTTTGCCACCGGCCGGCTTGGGTGCCTAAATGAGAACCAGAGCACATAAATATCATTTTTATGATGAAAAATTTCACTTTTATTAAAACTTCATCTATCACTAATTTACAATTTGATCTATTAAAAATAACCAGCTGATACAGTCCTTCATACTGCAAAGTTATCTTTTTATAGCGAAAAGATGATTATGCTGATTTTGTGAACAATGATGGTTGAATAGTTTTTAACCGAAATGGACATTTTGGTCACAGATTAAGGCTTTTCCCACAAGAATGGGGCAAAAAGTTTGATCTAGGCCACAATCTTGAGCAAACAAAACTGTAAGAATCAGCGCAGCTTTGTGACGGACAGGATGTCCGCTACAAATCCAGGAACACTCGTTTGTTAAATAACCATAAATACATGGAATAGAACTCAGGTTCTAGGGAGCACAACACATGAAGAAGACCCTTATCTCTGCGTCAGTAGCAACAGTTCTGGCCGCAGCCTCTTTCGGTGCACTGGCTGATGGCCCAACTCTGTATGGCCGTCTGGATCTGTCTATCACCAACTCTGACCAAGGCGCCACACTGCAAACTGGTACTAACGGCGTAGAAGTAGGTGAAAGCGGTACTTACATCGAAAACAACTTCTCACACCTGGGTGTAAAAGGTTCCGAGAAGATTTCTGATGGTGTAGACATCATCTATCAGATGGAGTTCCAAGTAGAGAACACTTCTGGTTCTGGCGACACTTTCAAAGCTCGTAACACTTACCTGGGTGCCAAGACCAACTTCGGTACTGTACTGGCCGGTCGTAACGACACAGTATTCAAGCAAGCTGAAGGCGGTGTAGACGTATTCGGTAACACCAACGCGGATATCGACCGTATGCTGGGTGGCCAAGTTCGTAGCGGTGACGGTGTTTGGTACTACTCACCAAAGATCGCTGACCTGATCACTCTGAACGCCACTTACCTGATGGAAGACAACTACGCGACTTACGACGCGAACGGTAACGAAATCGACAAAGACAACATGTACGCTCTGAGCGCCACTATCGGTGACAAGAAGCTGAAAGCTCAGAACTACTATGCTGCCATCGCCTACAACAAGGCTATCGGTGGTATCGATGCATACCGCGCCGTTGGTCAAGTTAAGCTGGGTGACTTCAAACTGGGCGGTCTGTTCCAGAACTCTGAAAGCATCGTTGACGGTTCTGACGACAACAACACTTACTTCGTGAACGTAGTTTACAACCTGAACGGCGTTAACCTGAAGCTGCAATACGGTTATGACGAAGCCGGTTTCGGTAAGTACTACAAGGCTCTGGGCGACAATGCTGGCACAGACATCGAAGTGACCAACATCACTGTTGGTGCCGACTACCGTGTAGCCAAGTCTACTCTGCTGTTTGCTCACTACGCAAACTACCAAGGCGAGTACAAAGACGCTGGTGCTAAGTTTGACCTGGAAGACGACAACGTATTCACCGTGGGTGTACGTTACGACTTCTAATCTCTGTTGAGATAGTGGTTATAGACACTAAAGGCGACCTCTGGGTCGCCTTTTTGTATGCCAGCATTCCTACTAACCGCTTGTTCCGCCTTGGATTATTATAATTTCCTGGGGAACTTATTTACGTTTCAGCAGATAGGCACTCTCATTGAGCCAAGGCACCTCTTTGGCAATGAACCTGGGGTTGTCGGCCAATACATCGGCTTGCTCCAGCAAAGTGACCTCAAACCACTGGCTCATATGCTCCCTTATCCACTCCTGAGTCACGCTGAATGGCGGCCCCTTGAGCATATCCTGCGGATATTCCAGAGTAACCAACAAGCCGCAACAACCCCTTGGCAGCAAGGCGGCCAGCTTGGCGGCATATTGCAAACGCATCTCCTCAGGCCAGGCGATTAGTGCCGCCCTGTCGTAGAAGGCACCTACCGACGCCAATTGCTCAGCCTTGAGCGCAAACAAGTCGCCCTGCAACAAGGTCATCTGTTCGCTGGAAAACGCCTGCAATTCGCCAAAGGCTTTCTGTTGATACTCAAGGCCGTTCTCTTCAAAAAACTGCCTGACGGCCAACTCGCTCAGTTCGCAACCAAGCAGATCATGGCCCTTCTCGGCCAGATAACACATATCCAAAGACTTGCCGCAAAGCGGGACAAAGACCTGCTCATTCCCCCTGAGTGCGAGTGTGGACCAGTACTTCACCAAAAAAGGGTTAATATCCTGCTGGTGAAAACCTATCTGCTGCTTGTGCCAGCGTTCATGCCAGAATCCGGGTTCCATCTATCCATCCTGTGTATCAGAAAACCTTGATACTCTATCGACTTGGACGCCGATTGCAAAGAGCCCAACAGCAACAGACAAAAAAGCCCGCCGCGGAGCGTGCAATGACTCCGGGGCGGGCAGCATCAGTTTTCAAGCTATTCAGGGCAGTCTGGCCAGGGTCTCCTGCACCTTGCGCAACCAATTACAGTTATCACATTGGCACTTGCGTCGTGACAAATGGTGCGGGCTCAGGCTGGAGTCGACAAAGTCGACGGCAATCAATAACTGCTGCTTCAACTCTTCGAGTGATTTCTGTTCCAGATCCACCAGTTCATCATTCTGGTTCATCCAGATACACTCCAATCCCTGATGACAAAAGTTACAGCGGTCGTCCACCGGATTGTAGAAACCCGCATGGGGACAATGACGCAATTCCATCGACTGTATCACCCTGGGACGAGCATACTCGAACAGTTCGATCAGCTCCTGCTTATCTGGCACTGACATAAGGCCTCCAAATCTCTTCTGCCACTGCGGCTTGTTGCAAACAGGTTACTCTGGGGAGGGCGCAATGAAATTGATATAGGTCAAAGTGCCGCCCAAAAGGATACGCTAGGAAGCCTGGTTCTGAGCTGGATCCCAGAGTCACAACTTGCCGCTGTTATCCCTTGCTGTTTTAATGAGCTTCTGCTTGTTGTTATTTTGTATCCTTGCCTGTGCCAATGGAGAAATCGCTTGCAAACACCTGAACTGCAGCACTTTTATATTTCTGAAGAGCAGTCCGTCTATCTGCTTAAGGCCGATGATGCCCGCAAACACAGGGCCTGGATCCGCCTCTGCCGCCAGCAACTGATCAAGTTGGGCTATGATGACCCGCAACTGATAGGCAAAGGCGCCTATGGTTTTGTGTTCGCCGGACGAAACAGCCATGGTCAGGAACATGTATTCAAGTTCTCTCGCATCACCCTGCCTCAGCAGGTACAGGACAGATTGGAAGAAGAGGCTTTCATGCTGTCTCAGGTCAATCATCCCAATGTGCCGCCACTGATAAAGTTCGACAGAGTCGGGCGCCAGGGGATCCTGGTGATGGCCAGAGCTCAGGGCCAGGATCTGGATCAGCGCTGCCGCCGCCAAGGCGCCTTGCCGGTGGCAGAAATCATGAGCATTGCCAGGCAGTTGGCGGATCTATTGCAATATCTTCGCAGCGGCAGACCCTTGGTACACGGGGATATCAAACCTTCCAACCTGGTTTATGACCCAGAGGAAGACAAGTTGTCTTTGATTGACTGGGGCTCGGCGGTATTTGCCCAGCGCGATGCCGACAACCGCCCGGTTGGCGGCAATGTGATGGAGTTAATGTCGAGCGATCAGCAGCATACCAACGCCCGCATGGGCGATGTTTACTTTATCGGCGATGAGCAACTCTCGGGGGCGCTTTCCAGCCCCAGGTTTGATGAACAGGGGGTTGCCGCCACCCTCTATGCGCTGGCGTCCGGTCAGGCCAGCCGCTTCGGTTCCCAGGTGATCCCGCCTACCAGCATAGGTCTACCGATGGAACTGGCCAGGATCCTCGAGGGGATGTTGGGCTCAGATCCTCTCACCCGCCTCAAGGCCGGCGACTACTTCCTGCGCAGCATGAGATACAGCCAGCATCTTTTACTGCCGCCGCTGCCACAGGAGCTGAATGCCGAGATCCCCGTCTGGGTACAGAAGCGAGCCCGGGATGTGGAAACAGTCAGCTACAGTTCGCGTAAGTCGTTTCTGCGCAGCCATCATCCGGACGCCGATGCCGAGGCTATTCGCGCCGAAGATATTCAACTGGAGAAGTACTACCGCAACTTCCTCGCCGGTATGGGAGACACAGAGAAGGGCTTTATCGCCGCTGTCGGCCGCCTGGGTCAGTATCCAATAGTGGGCGGTTTGGCGATTCATTGGCAGGAGACAGGCGTCTATATCGACTCCAACCTGGCGCTTTATGATGAAGAACTCAGGCCGGCATTGATTCAGGCGGTCAACAACATGGTGACCCTGGCCCGGGGCATTCATCGCATAGGTATCTTCAAGGCCTGTTTCTTCAACGCCAAAGATACCCTGCACCTTGAGCGCAGCGCTCCTTCAGAGCCGTTCAAGGCCAAGGCGGATCAGCTGCTGCCCTTTGAGGTGGGCGATGTGCCGACGCTCGAAGATCAATCCCGGCTGCACTCTTACTTTGAAGATGGCCGGGATCCGGATGAAAACCTCGAGCTGCCCGCGGAAATCATGACAGAGCTGGGCTGGCTCAACCAGATACATCACACAGGCTGTATCATCTTCGAAGCCCTGCCAACTCATATGAAGATCCACAGTTATCTGAGACTGCTCAACCCGAGAAAACAGGCGCAGTTTCGCGCCTGTCTGGACAGGATCCTCAGTCATGTCGACAAGATCCAGGGCCAGGGGGTTTCGGGGTTTATGAAGCTGCCCTATAAAAATACGCGCAGGTTCGAACACCTGCAGCGCAAGCCGGAACGCTTCTATCCGAGAAACCCCAAGAGCGGTGGTTAGCCGCCGTAACTGCTGGTCACACTCAAGCGGCGATCATTCTCAAGATACTCACGGGCCACGGCTTCCAGGGCTTCTCCATCCAGTTGCCCCAGTATCTGCCTGCGCTGCTGCCATCCCTGCCAGCGGCCCGGCCGACTTTGGGCCGTTGCCGCCAGATCCAACCAGAAACCGTTACTTCCCGGGGCGCTTTCAAACCACTGCAACAAGGGCTGGCGCGCGCGCTCCAGCAGATCGGCATCTATGCCACCCTTGGCCTTGACTCTGGCCACGACCGCGGCAAAACCCTGTTCGGCAGCCTTCAGCTTGGCGGCATCTGTGACAGTAAAGAGCCCCAGATAACCGTAACCTGTTGGATGCCAATCGAAATGATTGAAGGTATAAGGCGAATATCCGGCGCCGGCTTTTTCCCTGACCTCTTCATTCAACAGAATGCCCATCACCTGCTCGAGTAACATCAGTTCGCTGTGGCGTCGAACATTCTGCATGTCGGTGGTTGGCCACAGCCAGGCCAGTGCCGCCGAGTTCTCGGCGCCGCGGTGCAAGATTTGGCTCTGTGCCGGCACCTTGGGGAATACCGGCCGCTCGAAGGCCGGGGCCTTGGCCGGATGCCGCTTGATGGCGGCGAATGTCTCGGCGACCGCTTTTATCCCCTGAGCCTCATCGAAATCACCTACCAGCGCGATTTCCAGCATTCCCTTATCCAGCGCCGAAGCCAACACCTTGGCAATTTCAGCAAAGTCCCGCTGTAATACCTGTTCTTCCCGACCGTAACCATATCGGGGATCGCCGGGGAACAAGAGTCCGCTCAGACCATCCCAGAAGGCCTCTTCCGGATTGGCATTACGGCTCTGGCTCTCTGCCTTGACTTGTTGCCGGAAGAGGTTGATGGCTTCCTGTCGCCAACCCGGGGCGGTTAGAAAGGCGGCCTGTAGCCCAAGTTGGGTTCTGAGTTCATCGGCATTGGTATTGGTCACGCCGCCAAAGCCTTCAGTACTGACGCCAATATTTGCCGAGATGTTCTGCCCGGCAAAGATATCCGCCAGCTGTTGCCAGGAGTGCTGCTCCAGCCCGCCGTAAATAAAGGCATTATTGAACAGAGTGCCCAAACCTTCTTGGCGCGGAAATGGCAAATCACCGAATCCCAATGACAAGCTGACGGCCACATTACCCTGCTCAAGCTCGGTAGGTTTGAGATTGAGTAGAGTCCCATTGGCAAAACGTAACTGGCGTATTCCGGTATCGGGATCCCGCTTATCGGCCACTATCTTCCCGGGTTCACCAAAGCTTTGATAGGCAAACTCGCTGGCTTGTTTGGCCTTATAGGGGGTAACAGATTGCAGCAAGCTGTTCTCATATGCCGTCAGCAGTTGTTGTTCCGCCGCGGCCGGCGCCTTGGCACCGGAGAGATAGATCCAGGGTTGCCCCTGCCAAAGCTCAGTCAGTGTCTGTTGGATAAGCGCCGGGGTAATTTGCGGCGCCAAGGCCTCAAAAATGGCCAGCTCATCTGCTGGTTCTATCGGTATCAAGTCCTCGGCATCCATTGATACCAAAGCCTCGGCCATATTCAGGCTGTGAATGGTGTTACTGCCGGCCAGATTGAGCTGATACTGCTTATGTTGGCGTTTCAGTGCCTGCTGCAACTCTTCATTGCTGAAACCGTATTGCAAGGCCTGGCGTATGGTCTGCTCCAGCAATACCACACCATCCTGCCAGTTGTCTTCCAGGGTCGCCAGAGCCAATTGCACCCTTCCCGCAGTGCCAAACTCTTCCCCTATCTCAACGGAGGCATCGGTGAAACCTTCTTCGGCAAACAGGTGCGGTTGCAACCTCTGATAGAGCATATTACTCAGCAGCGACTCAAGCATCAGCTGACGACGCCGTTCAATACCATCAGGCTTTGGCTTTATGGGCGTCAGCACCCCAAGAGAGACTTGGGTCGGCAAACTGGGGTCGAAGAAAGCGTCCGCCTGAGGCTGCTTTCTGACTACAGGCGGAGAAAGTTTCACCTGAGCTGCGGCAACCGCCTGAGGGTGCGGCTTCCAATCGGCAAACAACTGCTTGATTTGAGCCTCGGTACGGGCGATGTCCAGGTCGCCGACCAAGATCAGCGTTGTCCGCTCCGGGGTATAGAAACGTTGGTACAAAGAGCGCAGCTTGGCGACATCTGCCGCCTTGATGCTGGCTACTTCACCGATAGGGAAACGTCTGGGCAGCAGGCTGGAGGGGTACCAGAAATGCAACTGGTTGCGATAGTTTTCCAGCCCGGCCGATGTGCGCTCCTTGAGCTCGGCCAGCACTACGGCTTTTTCCTGGGCAAGCGCCTTGGGATCCAGAGTGAGTCTGTCGGCAATCTCCCGCATCAACATCAACCCGGTATCCAGCTTCTGCTCATCCCCTTGGGTGATGTTGAACTTATAGACTGTTTGCGTAAATTCAGTCACGGCATTGGTATCGGCGCCAAAGCTCAAGCCGAGACGCTGCAACCTTGGGATCATATCCCCTTCAGGCACAGCGGCCGAGCCTTTGAACGCCATATGTTCCAGCAGGTGCATCAGCCCCTGCTCATTTTCCGCCTCAAGCAGCGAGCCGGAGGCGATCCGCATCCGCATTATGACGGTATTGGCCGGCGTCTTGTTGTCCACCAATTGATATTTAAGACCGTTGTCCAGTTGGCCCTGATGAATGCGAGGGCTGACGCTGAGCCCATCGGCCTTGGCAACGAAGCAGAGAAGCAGCAATAAGCTGCCGAGCCAGGCTCTGAGAAACAGGATTTTTGGCAAAAGAATTCCCCCAAAAAACAGAGGTTCGGTGCAAAACGGGCCCGAACCTCTGGAATATGAAAGATGCCAATATAAGATATGGCATTAATTATGTCACATAATCAATACCTTACGACGTACTAAATCGGCGATCCCGGTGGTATTTCCGCAGGTTTGCTGATCACTCTGACCCCGGCTTGTTTCAGTGCCTGTTCAAGCACAGCTTGCAGTTGTCCATAGTGGGCAGCCTTGTAACCTGAACTTCTTTTTTCCTTTCTGGGCAACTGCTTAAGCAGATAATCCAGCTTCATCCTCAACATGGCTTTGACTTCCGGGGCGCTGGCGTCACTCTCCAGACTCTGCAACATGCCGTCCAAAACCACCGCATTTACCCGCATCGCAATACTGGTCTGATCTCCCGAAGGCAGGGATTTCAGCAGTGTCTTACCCAGCAATCTGTCCAGCAAATCCTCTACCGAAAGCTGCTCTGTGTCTCTGGCAAAGGCCTGATCCACACGGTTGAGCCGCTCAGGGTTCAACAGCGCCGACACAGTGTGGCGACTGAGCACTTCTGCCATGGCCAGCTGATCCACGGCAACCCCCAGAGATGAGCCGAAACTCTCGCGGCTGCGGTAATAGTTGCCGGCCTTGGGCACCAGTTGCTCCAGGAGCTCGGTTGGCAGATAAAGCTCTCTGGGATCCAGAGTCGCCAACAGGGTATCGAGCGCCCGCTTCTGTAATTCCGGCGCAATAAAATGCCAATTACCGCTATCGGCATCGGCCAGATAATTATAGTCAATGCCGCCGACAAACTTGGCAGCAGCGCTAATCTGGTAACGATTCAGCAGATAGATGGGCACCAGAGCATCGCTGAGTTCACCCAAGGGTTGCCCCGGCAACAGCGCCTTGGCGGAGAAAGTTTCCAACGCCTGGCGCCTGACCAGCTGCATTCTGGCCAGCTCCTTGACAGGATCCTCGCCTCTGTCCCAGAGACTGGCATAGGCATGGGCGGCTGAAGTCGCTCGCGAGTCCCCCTCGCCTATGTATCTCAGCCCCTGCTGCTGAACCTCTTTGAGCAGCGACTTGAGCGCGGCCTGGGTTTGGGCTTCATCACCAAAGTCACCATAACCATACTTGATGGCAAACTTATCCCAGGTCCCCAGCCCTTCGGCGTAAGGCTGGCTGATATCCACCCGCTTGCCATCGAGGCGCACATAGGGATGGGGATAATCCATCACAGAAGCGTTGTTATTGGTGGAAGCGGCAAAGTTATGATCCAGCCCCAGGGTGTGACCGATTTCATGAGCCGATAACTGGCGAATACGCGCCAGAGACAAGGCCATGGCAGCTGCATCGGCCGCCTGCCTGTCTTCCCAACCTGCGGTAAGGCCACGGGCAATCAGGTGATCCTGACGCACCCGCAGACTCCCCAGAGTGACCTGGCCCTTGATGATTTCACCACTGCGGGGATCTGTCACCGCCGCACCGTAGGACCAGCCACGGTTGGCCCTGTGCACCCACTGGATCACGTTGTAGCGCACATCCTGAGGGTCGGCGCCTTCCGGCAATAGCTCCAACTTGAAACCGTTGATAAACCCCGCCTCATTGAAGGCCTGCTCCCACCAGCGGCCGCCTTCAAGCAAGGCACCGCGGATAGGCTCGGGTACACCGGGATCCAGATAATAGGTAATGGGCTCAACCACTTCGCTTGGCTCAGGGCCGGGATTAACCTTCTGCAGCCGGTGGCGCAGCAAGAACCGCTGGTTGATATCCTGATCTATGGCGGTGGCATAGTCCTTGTATTCATCGGACAGATAACCACTCATGGGGTGATAACGACGCGCCTGATAACCCGGCTCGGGCAAGGCGATAAAGGAGTAGCGCAGTCTCAGAGACAGGGCCTGGCCATCCGGGGTCACCTCGGCGACTCTGGCACCGGCCTTATCACTGGCGAAAGTCAGCTGCACATCCACATCCGAGTTACGCTCGAACGACTTGACCGAGGCTGGCAACACCACAGAGCGGCTGGTGTCCAGACGATAATGCCCTTGGCCCCTGGCCGCCAACTGTTGGCTGATGCCGTGCAGGTCCTGCAACATCAAGTCATTGACCGGCACCAGCAGACGTTTTCCCGGCAGGAGTTTACCGCGCCAGAGTACAGATTCGGCAAAGGCTTCATGCACGGCTCTTTGCTCGGCTTGGTCGTCGGTATCGGCACGAAAACGGGTATTGAGCTGTTTGAGCAGGATATAGGGCCCCTGACGCTCAAACTGCACCATGCGGGTATGCCCCAGTTGCCCACGGTCAAGCCCAATATCATTGGAGCCGGCGCCGTGGGGCAAGCTGGAGAGCAGCAGCATAGGCTGGTTGAGTTTGCTCGGTTCCAGATACAGCTGCCCGGCTTTGGCATCATAAAAGAGATTGATAAAACCTTCGGCCTGAGTGCTTTCGCTGATGACGTCGGCGGCCTCCCTCTCCTGTGCCGCCTGCGCCAATCCAGGTACCGCGATCAGCGCCAGCAACAAGGTCCAACTTTGAGGTTTCATCCCATCTCCTGATTGTTATCTGTAAGTTGCCATTCAAGTTAAGGGATCGGCCGGTTTATCTCAAGTCCTGCCCACCCATTCACTCAAGGTATCAAAGAGTTCATTGAGCATAATGGGCTTGGTGATATGGGCGTTCATTCCCGCCGCCAGGCTCTTCTCACGATCGCCTGACATGGCGTGGGCCGTCATGGCGATAATCGGCAAGGTCTCCCTGTCGTATTTCTTGCGCAGTTCCCGGGTCGCCGTCAGGCCATCCATCACTGGCATCTGAATATCCATCAATACCGCGTCGTATTGACGCTGCTCCACCATCTCAAGAGCAATTTGACCATTGTCGGCCAGATCTACCTCATAACCGGCGCTTCGCAGCAGTTCAGAGGCCACCTGCTGGTTGATCAGGTTATCTTCCACCAGCAGCACCAAGCCTTTATGACTACCGCTCTGATTGTCGGTAATTTCAGCCACGGTCGCCGGATGGGGTTTCTCGGCAAAGGCAGAGATTATCTCATCAAACAGAGTCGAGGCCTTGAAGGGCTTTTGCAGCAACGCAAACACATTGGCGTCTTCCACCTCCTGTGCCAGCGGTTCGGCGGCATAGGCCGTCATCATGATCACCACGGGGCGCTTGCTTATTCTGCCATCGGCCACCATCTCGTCCAGAGTACGGATCACCTCGCGGCCATCCATTTCCGGCATCATCCAGTCGATAAGCAGCAGGTCGGTTTCCTGTTTGCCCAGCTTATAGAGGGCTTCGGCACCGCTGGCGGCTGTGTCCACCTCGAAGTGGAAGTCGCGCATCAGGGTCGAATATATCTGCAGCGCCGTGGAGTTATCGTCCACCACCAGCGCCCGCAGGCTGTTGAGCTGCTCCGGCATCACCAGAGGTTCAATCTTGGCCTCTTCGGCGATCTCAAAGCTGATGGTAAAGCTGAACACACTGCCGACACCCGGCTCACTCTGCACTTGCATCTTGCCACCCATCATGGACACCAGATGCTTACTGATGGACAAGCCAAGGCCGGTGCCGCCATATTTGCGGGTGGTGGAGCCATCCGCCTGGGCAAAGGCGTCAAACAGTATCTCTTGCTGTTCCTTGCTGATACCTATGCCGGTGTCCCGAACCCAGAATTTGAGGGTGATGCGATGATCGCGTTCGCCGACATCTTCACAACCGAGTTCAATCTCCCCCTGGGAGGTAAACTTAACCGCATTGGACAGCAGATTCACCAGCACCTGGCCGAGACGCAGCGGATCGCCCTTGAGGATCAGCCCGGCGGTCACTGGGGCATACAACAACAGCTCGACCCCTTTCTCCTGTGCCTTGAGTGAGTTGATATCCAGGGCGTGCTCCAGCACCTTATCCAGCGGGAAGGAGACCCGCTCCAGCTCCAGCTTACCGGCTTCAATCTTGGAGAAGTCGAGAATATCATTGATGATCCGCAGCAGTGACTGAGCCGAGAAGCCGGCCTTCTCTAGATAATCTTTCTGCTGCACCGTCAGGTTGGTGCGCTGCGCCAGCTGTAGCATGCCTATGATGGCATTCATCGGCGTGCGGATCTCATGACTCATATTGGCCAGGAATTCACTCTTGTAGAGGTTGGCCAGTTCGGCATCTTTCTTGGCCTCCAGCAAGGCCACTTCATTGCTCTTGCTGCGGGTAATGTCTTTGTGGGTACCCAGCATACGCCTGGGCTCATTGTTGGCGGTAAATTCCACCACCCGGCCACGTGACAGCACCCAGTGATACTGACCACTCTTGCCGCGCATCCTGAACTCTATCTCATAGGCTCCAATAGGATCGGCCAGATACTGCTCGCGATACTCTTCGACCCGGATCCTGTCATCCGGATGGATCAGCTCGTCTATGGTCGACAGCAGCGCCGGAAACTCATTGGTCTTGTAACCCAGCATGGTGTAATAAGCCGGGTTGCAGATGATCTGCTCCGAATCCAGATACCAGTCCCACAGGCCATCTTCCACCGCGTCCATCGCCAGGTGATAACGTTCTTCCGACAATCGCAGCTGTTCGGCCGATTCATATTCGCGGGTCACATCACGCCAAACAGCAATCAAGCCCAGCATCTCGCCACGGCGGTTATAAAACGGCAGCTTGAGAGTGTCGAGCAGCACGGGCTTGCCGGCCAGCTCGACCTTTTCCTGATAACGCAGCGGCGCCCTGTCTTTAAGTACCTGTTCATCCTCGGCGCGAATTCTGGCGGCCTGTTCCGGGCTGGTAAGTGTGTCTGAATTCAGGCCGATCATCTCGGCTTCGGTGTAGCCAAGCACTCGCTCGGCCGACTTATTGCAGCCGAGGTACTTGCCTTCTTTATCTTTGAAGACAATGGCTTCCGGAATCGAGTCCAGCAGAGAGCGCAGCAGGGCATATTCCCGCTCACGTCGCTCTGTGGTTTCTTTCAGCCGTTCGGTGCGCCGGGCCACCAGTTTATCCAGCCGCTTGTTCTGCTCCGCCAAGTGACGGGTATATTGCTGGTTCTCTTCAAAAATGCGGCTGACTAGCTGGAACCAGGGCTCCCAGCCCTGGGTGATCTTCTCCGGCGGCCGAATCGGCTCACGGGAACAGTCTTCCAGGTGCGAAAGCAGGCGCGAGGCCGGGCTGACGAAAGAGCGACGAGTCTGCCAGTGCACTATGGTCACCAGCACGGACAGCGCCAGTACCACAAGAATAAAGGTCAGCTGCAGCTTCTCGAACGAGTCCAGAAACAGGTCATCGACATCCTGCAGATAGAGCAGGCGCCAGGGGGCGTTGTGCAGCGCCACTGAGTGGATGTAATAGCCGTTACGGATCATCCCCTCGTGGGCATCGAACAGCTCGGACTCCGGCAGTGAATGCAGCTCGGATGGGATCCGCTGACTGATGTGGTAGACCCGGTTAATGCTGGAGGTATCAAAATCGCTGTGGGAGAGAATATTGTTGCCTTGATCCAGCAAAATCACTGTGCCAGGCATCTTGAAATAGAGACGTATCTGTTTGGCGAGCGATGCCAGTGTCATGTCCAGATTAATGGAGCCGATAAACTCATCTTCGAGATAGATGGGCACCCCGAGCGTGGTCAACAGACCATTGCCGGCCGAGTCCACATAGGCCTCACTCCAGAACACACTGCGCTGGGGGTTCATCGCCGGCGTCGCCAGTTGAAACTGTTTCTTGTTCAGCAGTTCATCGCGAAAACGCTGCTCGTCCGAAGGCCAAGGGTAATAGGACATCATTCGCCGCTTGGACAGGTAATAGATGGCCGAGGCCTTGGGTGCGGCTTCCTTGGCGACCGGGAACGACAACGACAGCTCGAACAGCATCTCCAGTTCCTGATAGAACTTGTCGCTGCGGCCATCGAGAGAACCGGAACCGGTTATCCGCCCCATGTTGGTGAATGGCTCACCACTCTTGGCGTAATTGGGCTCCAGGGTAAAGAACTGACCGCTTTCGTTGAATTTCTCGTACTGGGGCAGTCTGTCCTTGCGTACCTGCTCGGCCAGGCGCAAGTGGTCCACGGCCACATTGCGCAGGCTCTTGACCGCACGGATACTGGATTCCAGCAAGAGGTCAATCTGCATCACATGGCGATCGACCTGTTCTTCTCTGAGCTCCATCTGTTGGGTCTTCTGGCGCTCAAAAAACACCCAGGCGGTGAGCAACGCCAGTACAATTACCCCCATATAGGTGTAAAACACTGCGCGGTTGTAATTTTTCTGGATCGGAGATTTCAGCTGCAGATCCGGCTCACTCGATTTCATCCATTACCCTTGCATCACGTCCCATCCCCAAGCGGCGGGAAGGAAGAAGAACAAAGCCAATATCATATACTTAATTTGGTCGAATATGCAGTACCCCGCACAAAGCAAAGGCCCCGAAATGGGGCCTTTTTCAGTAGCCGGGTTTATCAGAGCTGCTCTTCGGCAAACTCCGCCAGCCGTGAGCGCACTACGCCGTTGAGGTAGATGTTGGCGCTGCCTTCAAAATTTTTAAAGCGTTCAACCATATAGGTCAAACCCGAGGTGACCGCGGTCAGATAGTTGGAGTCTATCTGTGCCAGGTTGCCGCAGCAGATAAGCTTGGTGCCTTCTCCCATACGGGTGATCATGGTTTTCAGCTGTGAGGCGGTCAGGTTTTGACACTCATCCAGCAATACCACTGAGTTCTGAATCGAACGCCCACGCATGAAATTGATCGACTTAAACTGGATATTGGCCTTTTCCATTATGTAGTTGAGTGAACCACTGGGATTAACGTCATGCTTGTGCAGCACCTCCAGAGTATCGGTAATTGCCGCCAACCAAGGGGCCATCTTCTCTTCTTCCGTGCCCGGCAGGAAGCCTATCGATTCGGCGATTTCCGGAGTATTCCGGGTGACTATCACCTTATCGTAGAGATTACGCTCCACCACCAGCTCCAGTGCCGCCGCCATCGCCAGCAAGGTCTTGCCGCACCCTGCTGGGCCGGTGAGAATAACCAAATCGATATCTGGGTCCATCAAGGCCTGCAGCGCCATGCCCTGATAGATGTTCTTCGGCCTCACGCCCCAGGCCTCCATATTCATCAGGCGCTCGCGACCGAGATCCAGCACATTGAGACTGGTTTCACTGCGGCCGACCACCCGGCCACAAAACTCGGATTCCTCATCCAGCAGATATTGGTTGATGTAAAAGAGATCGTCGCCCAGGTCCTTGAGCGGCACATCATGCACAGTATGACGGCCATGACGCTCGGTGGCCACCTTGTGCAGATGCTCCCAGAAGTTGCCTTCAAATTGATGAAAACCCTTGGATAGAAAACGTATGTCATCGATCAGCTGATCTGTGCGGTAGTCTTCTACCAGGAGTATCCCGGCACCTTTGGCCTTGAGACGCATATTGATGTCTTTGGTGACCAGCACCACGGTACGGGGCTCGTATTGATTTTGCAGATGCAGGGCTGTGTTGATGATGCGGTTGTCGTTGTTGTCGCCGGGCAGCGAGCCTATGGTGAATTCAATCTGGTGGTCGGGGAAGATGGCCAGAGTACCTGTGGCATCTGTGTGCCCTTCGCGGCTTGGAAGGGGAACCCCTTTGATTATCTGTTCCGGAGTAGTCTTGCCGCCGAGGATATCTTCCAGTGCCCGAATGGCGACCCTGGCATCGCGGCTGACATCCCGCTTTCTGTCTTTTATCTGGTCCAATTCCTCCAGTACCGTCATTGGGACCACAACATCATGTTCTTTAAAGGAGTAAATCGCTAAGGGTTCATGTAATAACACATTGGTATCAAGTACAAACAACTTTCTGTCGTCTTGTTCCATGGCGCCTCCATTTGCGTCAATGAGCTACTCACAGCTTTGTTGTCATGGGCCAGCGCAGGCCTGGGGTTGGGGTATATGGCACTCCTGTTTCTGACAGATGGCGGGTAGGTTTCACCACTGTGACATGGCTTAAACTAATACTGGCACCTTTAGCAGCGGATGACAAATACCCTTTGCAGTCTGTTCAATGGCCACTGCGCGGTATCCGTTTTTGAGTGTAGGATGCTAAAGATGACGATTGGATGACAAGCGAGCGAAAAGGCCTGCGTCATAAGGGGGCAGGATTGGTATTATACTCGGATTGGTATAACATACGCGCCCTTTGAGAATCCGCTCGGAGATGAGAGTTAAAGATGCCCTTCGCCTTAGGTCAACGCTGGATCAGTGATACCGAATCAGAGCTTGGTTTGGGTACAGTAGTACAACTGGAAGGCCGCATGGTCTCACTGCTGTTCCCCGCCACCGGAGAGAACCGCATGTTCTCCCGCAACGACGCCCCGTTAACCCGGGTGATTTATAACCCAGGTGATCAGGTCAAGAGCCATGAAGACTGGACACTGACCATCAACTCTTTGGATGAAAAAGACGGGCTGGTGATCTACAGCGGCATTCACAGCGAAACCGGTGAAGAAGTGCAGCTCCGGGAAACCCTGCTGGACCACAACATTCGCTTCAACAAGCCGCAGGACAGACTCTTCGCCGGCCAAATAGACAGACTGGACAGATTCGGGGTGCGCTACGCCGCCCAGCAGCTGCGCCACAACCTGGCCACCTCAGATCTGCTGGGGCTGCAGGGTCCCAGAGTCGGCCTTATTCCTCATCAGCTGTGGATTGCCCATGAAGTCGGGCGCCGCTATGCGCCTCGGGTGCTGCTGGCCGATGAAGTGGGCCTGGGCAAGACCATAGAAGCCGGCCTCATCATTCATCAACAGTTAATGACAGGCCGCGCCGAGCGGGTACTTGTGATAGTGCCCGATACCCTGCGCCACCAATGGCTGGTGGAGATGCTGCGCCGCTTTAACCTGCGGTTTGCCGTATTCGATGAAGACCGCTGCATCGAGGCCTTTGCCGACCATGACAACCCCTTCTACACAGAACAGTTGGTGATCTGCTCGCTGGAGCTGCTGCGCAAGAAGCGCCGTCTCGACCAGGCGCTGGATGCCGACTGGGATCTTATGGTGGTCGATGAGGCCCATCACCTGGAGTGGACCGAAGAGGCTCCGAGCCGCGCCTATCAAGTGGTTGAAGCTCTAGCGGAAGTGGTGCCCGGCGTACTGCTGCTGACCGCGACCCCGGATCAGTTGGGCCATGAGAGCCACTTTGCCCGACTGCGACTGCTGGATCCGGATCGTTTCTACGACTATCAAGCCTTTATCAAAGAGGAAGAAGGCTACAAAGAGGTGGCCCTCGCCGCCGAGGCGTTGGCCAGTGGCAACAAGCTGCCCGACAATGCCATCAACAGCCTGACCGAGCTCTTGTCCGAGAAGGATATCGCCCCCGCCATTCGCCTTATCCAGGCTGAAGGCGTCGATGCCGAGCAGCAGCAAGCCGCCCGTGACGAGCTGCTGCAGGAGCTGCTCGATAGACACGGCACGGGTCGGGTGCTGTACCGCAACAGCCGCGCCTCGGTCAAAGGCTTCCCGAAACGCATTTTCAACGCTTATCCACAGGCCATGCCGGAGCAGTACCTCACTGCGGCCCGCGTCAGTGCCATGATGAATGGTCACCGCACCTTGGAAATGAAGGCCGCCTATGCGCTGGCGCCGGAAAAAATGTATCAGGAGTTTGATGAAAACTCCGCCGCCTGGTGGAAGTTCGACCCCAGGGTCGACTGGCTCATCGATTTCCTCAAGCAAAACCGCAGCAAGAAAGTGCTGATCATCGCCAGTCAGGCGGCCACGGCGCTGAGTCTGGAAGAAGCACTGCGTACCCGAGAAGGGATCCTCGCCACTGTGTTCCATGAGGGCATGTCCATCATAGAACGTGACAAGGCCGGTGCCTTCTTCGCCCAGGAAGAAGGTGGTGCCCAGGCGCTGATCTGCTCGGAAATCGGTTCCGAAGGGCGTAACTTCCAGTTCGCCAGCCAGTTGGTGCTGTTCGATCTGCCGCTGAACCCGGATCTGCTGGAGCAGCGCATAGGTCGCCTGGATCGCATAGGTCAGAACCATGATGTAGAGATCCACCTGCCCTTCCTCACCGACACGGCGCAGGAGCGTCTGTTGGCCTGGTACCACGAGGGCCTCAATGCCTTCGAACTCACCTGCCCCGGCGGCCATATTCTGTTCAAGGAGTTTGGCGCCCAGTTGCTGCCACTGCTGGTGGAAGAAAACGAAGAAGAGATGGCCAAGCTGCTGCGCGATACCCGCAGCCGTTATAAAGAGCTCAAGCAGGCGATGGAGCAGGGCCGCGACAAGCTGCTGGAACTCAACTCCCACGGCGGCGACAGGTCATTGGCATTGGCCGAGAGACTGGCGCAGATGGATAACGACACCCAGCTTATCGGCTCAGTGATCCGTCTGTGGGACATCATAGGTCTGGATCAGGACGACAGAGGCGAAAACACCATAGTGCTGCGCCCGAGTGAGCACATGATGTTTCCCACTTACCCCGGTTTGCCGGAAGATGGCATTACCGTGACTTTCGACCGGGATACCGCCCTGTCCCGCGACGATATCGCCCTGATAACCCAGGAGCACCCGCTGGTGCAAACCGGTCTGGATCTGATCACAGGTTCTGAGACAGGCACCACAAGTGTTGCCATCCTCAAGAATAAGGCGCTACCGGCAGGTACCGTATTCCTGGAGCTTATCTATCTGGCACAGGCCTCGGCACCCAAGTCCAGCCAGCTGTATCGCTATCTGCCGCCGACACCGCTGCGCATTCTGCTGGATAAGGATGGCAACAATCTGTCTGACAAGGTGAGTTACGAGCACTTTGATCGCCAGCTCAGCGCGGTTAACCGCCATATCGGCAGCAAGCTGGTCAATGCCTCGCAGGCGATATTGCATCCACTGCTGGCCAAGGGCGAAGCCCACGCTATGGAGGCTATGTCCAACCTGCAGGCCGAAGCGCAGCAGCAGATGGAGCGCCAATTGGGCGCCGAGCTGGAACGTCTGGAAGCCCTCAAGGCGGTGAACCCCAATATCCGCGATGCCGAGCTTGAATATCTGCAAAATCAGATAGCCGAACTACGCGGCTATTTGGATCAATGCCAGCTGCAGCTCGATGCCGTGCGCCTGGTGCTGGTCAGCCACGCCTGATAATCCACTCAAATATCATCCCCCAAGACCCGCTAACTGCGGGTCTTGTTTTTTGCGCTAAATTTCAGAAGCCCTGGTGCACCACGCCTTCAAGCATTGGATCGACACACAAACTTTCGATACAACAGCTACTAAATAGCTGTTCCAAATAGTAGATCACAGGAAGGGAACTCAGTCCTGTTTGAGCGATCAGATCTATCGCCAAACAAACCCACCACTCGCCGAGGACTGAGAATGGCTATCTTAGCACCACTATGCCGCGCTGAGCGCAAGCGCATGCAAAAATTGATTCAAAAAACCAACGATAAGCACTTTGCCAGGCGTCTTATTGCGATGTTGATGTTGCATCAAGGGCTGCCGGTTACCCAAGTTCAGCACATCACCGGCGCAGCCCGCTCCAGCATAGGCCGATGGTTGGGCTGGTACACCCAATGTGGCATCGATGGACTGAAATCAGAGAAGCCGGGGCGGCCAACCGTCTTGCCTATTAACCCGATATTGCTCTGTCTGTCACTACTTATCCAGCTTTGTCCGGAAGACTTTGGTTACCAGCGTAGCCGCTGGAGCAGTGAGCTGCTTGCCAAGGTGATTAATGCACAGCTTAAGCTATGCGTCGCTGCATCAACCATTCGCCGTCTGTTACCCGAAGCAGGCATAGTCTGGCGCCGCTCAGCCCCGACGTTGCGCATTAAAAGCTGAGAAAATGGCCGCTATAAATCAGGCTCTTGAGCAGTGCAGTGCTGAGCATCCGGTATTCTATGAAGATGAAGTAGACATCGACCTTAACCCCAAAATCGGGGCGGACTGGATGCCCAAAGGGCAACAAAAACGCGTGGTCACCCCAGGTAACAACCGCAAGCACTACTTGGCTGGAACGCTGCATACCAAGACAGGAAAAGTGCTTTATGTGAGCAGCGCCAGCAAAGCATCGGAGCTGTTTATTGCGGTGCTGGAAAAGCTCTAACGACATTACCGCAAAGCCAAAACTATCACGCTAATTCTGGATAATTACATCATTCACAAGAGCCGTAAAACCCTGGCTTGGCTCAAGAGCAACCCCAAGTTCAGGTTGTTGTTTCAACCGGTATACTCACCTTGGGTCAACAAGATAGAGCGCTTATGGTTGGCACTAAATGAAACGGTAACCCGTAATCACAGTTGCCGAAACATGCGGGAACTTCTTGGCAAGGTATGGCATTTTATGGAAACCGTTTCGCCTTTTCCCGGCAACGGACACGGCATCGCGAAAATGTAGCAGTATTCGGATCAGCTATTTAGTGCACAAATTTGCGGCTTATAATTTTAGCATTGAGTCAATAAAGGCTGCAGAATCATGCTATTCCAGCCTATGAAAAGTTTAAGGAGTTCACTTGGCGCTGATATCCAGGACGATAGCTATGCTGTGCTTTTTCCCCTTGATGGCACTGGCAGCCGACGAACCAGCCAACAAAGACATGGCCAACCAGGAGCAGACTCAACCGCAACCGGTGCAGAAGCCTGCCAAGCAAACACCTGAAACAGCCCCTATGAAACCCAGAGACAATAGCCGGGCGTTGGAGCATGTCGCCGCCTCAGAACTGCAAAAGATCCAAGTAGATGGCGAGGAGCAAACCGTTCTGGTGCGCCCCTGGAGTGGTCCGAAACAATTGGGCGCAGCGCTGTTGCTGCCGCCCCCCGGCACCCATGCCGATGCCCCCGGGCTCAACGCCTTCTTGCGCCGCAGCATCAATCCGGCAGGCTGGGCCAGTCTCAGCATGACACCACCTCCCTTTCCTGAGCAGCCCAACTTCACCACAGAGGCCCAGGAAATAAGCAAGGCCGGCGATGGCAAGGTGCAGGGCAAGAGTAATCAGGCAACAAGCCGCAGAGAGGCGGAGGAGTGGCAGAAACTCAGAAAGCAGCAACAAACCTTTATCCAAAAGAGTCTGGCTCAATTGGACGCCTTGGGTGAGCCCTTTCCCGGCAAGCGCTTGCTGATAGCCCAGGATCAGTCCGCCGCCTTGGTGATTGAGTTGTTGGCGGCGCAGGAGTTGGCCAAGCCGGACTTGCTGGTGGTGATCAATCCCTACCTCGACGATCCCTATGCCAATTTGGCACTGCCAAAGAAACTGGCCGGGTTGGAGTTGGCGATACTCGATATCCAATCTCCCGACGGTCACCAGGCCTCGCAGGCTACAGTGGAAAGTCGCAAAACCCTGGCTTCAAGCAAGCTGGACAATCAATATCGGCAGCAGTTGCTGGCGCTGGATCTACGCCAGGATGTTGCCTTTGAAAACACCTTGCTGATGATAGAAGGCATGGCCAGAAAGGTGCTGAAACAGCAGGCGCCAAACGAGAAGGCGGCCACTGAAACCCATCAGTGACCGCCTAATTGCAGAAGTTGCTGCCAAAACTGGCCGGCAGACCAAGCTTCCCGTAGAGCAAATATCGGCAGTGCGATTACTCTTTCTTGCCGCCCTTGGAGAACATCAACGCCAGGGAGATGAGCACCACAGTGCCGCCCATGAACAGCAAGTCCAATGCCGAGCTGGGTTTGATATCTGCAAAGAAGGAAAACACCTTGATGATCAGCATCATCAATATCACTTTGCCCAACTTGCTCTTGAGCGCATCTATGCTGGAGATGATCAATATCTTGCCGCCGGTATCCGAGTTACCGGCCGGCTCCAGGTTACGGATAAAGAGCTCATAGAGGCCGAAAGCAAAGATCAGCAGCACAGCCCCCAGCAGGAAGGTATCCAGTATCTCCACCAGTACCATCACAAGATCGTTACGCACATCATAGCTGCCACTGAGCAGGTATTCCCACAGCAGGGCAAACATATGCAGCACGTCCTTGACTCCCATGACAAAAGTGACCAAGGCCGCCAGCACACAGGAGAAGACTCCGACCATGACAGACAAGCGACTGCCCCAGAGCAGGCGTTCAAAAAAAATCCGCATCCCAATTTCCGTCTAAAAATAAAGTGACGGATTTTCAGCCAGTTTTGCCATTGAGGTCAAGTTATTATCCCATCATACGTGATAGGTATCTCACCAGTTTCGCCGCGGTTCAAAGGCCCGCTCGGGATCCTTGCTCTGACGCACGGCGGCAATGGCTCTGTTGCGCCCCAAAAGCAGACGCACCTGGCTCCAGGACTCACGCGCCAGCAGCCGCCTACGGGAACCGTTCCAGCTGCGGTTAATACTCAGCTTTATCGCCGCCAACGCATCGGGAGAGCGCTCATTGAGCTCAGCTGCCAGTTCTTTTGCCCGGGCCAGGGGATCACTGCAGCACTCGGTCACCAGCCCAAGATCCAATGCCTTGGAAGCCGGGATTAATTCCGCCGTCATGCTGAGTTTCAATGCCTGATCTTTTGCCAGAATTTCCCGCAAACTCACCAGGCCGCCCATGTCGGGAACCAGGCCCCACTTGGCTTCCATTATTGACAACTCGGCGTCATTGGCGGCAATGCGAAAATCGGCGCCGAGAGCAATTTGCAAACCGCCGCCATAACAACGGCCATCCAAGACGGCAATGACAGGAACCGGCAACTCACGCCAGGCGACAGACACCTGCTGCGCCAGATTGGCATTGCCCGGTAACAGCTTGAACAGCAGTTTCAGCGCTTGCCAGGGAGAGTTGGCCACACTCTTGATATCCAGGCCTGAACTGAATTGGCCGCCCTCACCTCTGAGGATCACCGCCCGCAAATGTCGTTGACGGTGCAAATGACGCGCCATCGCCTTGAGTTCACTGAACATGGTGTAATTAATGGCATTGAGCTTATCCGGCCGGTTCAAGCTAACGATAGCCAGCTGTTGTTGCCATTCCAGGCTGAGTGTCTGCCACTGCATCTGCAGGTCCTTGAAAGTTGAAGTTATGTTAACGGTATCACCATCACACTGGTCAGGCCAGAGCAAAAAGCGTCCCGTTTCAACAACACAGAGCAGTCTAAATTTTGACTAACGTCAACAATCTGACATTAGCTTTGACTTAGTGACAACAAGTGTTCACAATATCGACCCTCAACAGGCAAGCCATTGCACTATAATAAGATTTTCTCCTGCCAAATGTATGAGAAACGGGCATCAAGCCCGAGCTCGCCGATAACTGACTATCGGCCCAGTCCTCACTGATCCAGCGGCATAATCAGAGGATAATCACAAAAATGCCGCTGTAGGTGTTATCTTCAAGTAATGCAGTAGAACAGGAAATCTCTATGGCGATTCCGGTACTCATATGCGACGACTCTGCGCTGGCTCGAAAGCAGATGGCCCGTACTCTTCCCAAAGATTGGGAGGTAGACATCAGCTTTGCCGCCAATGGCGCCGAAGGACTGGAGGCAATTCGCGCCGGCAAGGGCGAGATTGTCTTTTTGGATCTCAACATGCCGGTCATGGACGGCTACGAAGTGCTGCAAACGATTCAGCAGCAAGACCTGCCGGCCATGGTGATAGTCGTCTCGGGCGATATACAAATTAAGGCTCATCAGCGAGTCAAGGCCTTGGGCGCGCTGGATTTTATTCAAAAACCCGTCAGCGCAGATGCCATCAGCAGCATACTGCAGGAATATGGCATTTTGCAGTTGGCCGAAGGCGGCGAAAGCAATGAAGAGCCAATGATCCAGGTGGATATGCGCGATGCCTGCCAGGAGGTTGCCAACGTTGCCATGGGCCGCGCCGCCGATCTGCTGGCCAAGCTGTTGGATGTATTTGTGCTCTTGCCTATTCCCAACGTCAATGTGCTGGAGGTCAGCGAATTGACCATGGCACTCAAGGCCACAGAGGAAAGCCCCAAAATTTCGGCGCTGTGCCAAGGCTTTATCGGTGCCGGGATTGCCGGTGAGGCTCTGCTGCTGTTTCACGACTCCAGCTTTAAGGATATGGCCAAGTTGATGGGCCTGTCGGATCCCGAAGATGCCAACACAGAAATCGAGGTGATGATCGACACAGCTAACGTGTTGATCGGCGCCTTCCTCAGCGGTATCTCGGAGCAACTGGACATGCAATTCAGCCAGGCGCACCCTGTGGTGCTCGGGCGACATTGCACAGTAAACGATCTGATCCACGATAACTCAGATCGCTGGCAACGCACGTTGGCGATGGAGATCAATTATCGTATCGAAGATCACAATGTGCAGTGCGATCTCTTACTGCTCTTTACCGAAGACTCCTTGCCGACGCTGAATTTCAAGCTCGGCTATCTGATGAACTGACAAAAACAGGTTTGCCATGGCAAAGGATTTGGATGCAATGAATGAACTGCACTGGCTGATCGATATGGTACAAACCATAGAGGTCGGTCTGGTGGTGCTGGACAGAGAGTACAATATTCAGCTGTGGAACGGCTTTATGGAGAACCACAGCGGCGTTTCTCCCAACGATATCAAGGGCGACAACCTGTTTGAACGTTTCCCTGATCTGCCGGCCAGCTGGCTCAAGCAGAAGATGGAGTCTGTGTTTCTGCTGAAGAACCGCGCCTTCATCAGTTGGGAGCAGAGGCCCTATGTATTCAAATTCAAGAACTACCGGCCCATCACTGGCCGCGCCGAATTTATGTTCCAGAATGTCACCCTGTTGCCGCTGGCCTCTCTGACCGGGCAGATCTCCCATATCAGCATCATCATCTATGATGTGACGGATATTGCCATCAACAAGCTGCAGCTCAAGAGTGCCAACGAGCGCCTGGAACACCTGAGCCAAACCGATGGCCTGACCCAGCTGCATAACCGCAGACACTGGCAACTATGCATGCAGCGGGAATTTGATCGCCATTCCCGCTATGGCGATCCTGCCAGTCTGGTGATGTTCGATATAGATCACTTTAAGCGGATCAACGACAGCCTGGGGCATATCGCCGGAGACAGGGTTATTCAGCATCTGTCCCATATTCTCAGCCAAAACCTCAGGGAAACCGATTGCGCCGGGCGTTACGGGGGCGAAGAGTTTGCTGTGGTCTTGTCCCACACCAGCGCCGAGGATGCCCGCTCCTTTGCCGAGCGGCTGCGCTCTCAGGTGGAAAGCAGCCGCTTCAGCTTCAATGGTCAGCCGGTGCCCTTTACCATCAGCCTGGGGATCTGCGATCTGAGTGATGAGGTGGAAAACAGCGATCAATGGCTGGCCAATGCCGATCAGGCCCTCTACCAGGCCAAGGTTTCCGGCCGCAACTGTGTCAGTATTTTCAGTGATTGATCCACAGATGACGGCCAATAAAAAACCACCTTCAGCGTTAATGGGATACTTGTTTTTATTCATTTTTAACGCACGTGGATAGGCTCCCATCAAGCTTGAATTGCCTCCTCTTGGTGCACTTCCAGGCGTTTGAGATGACAGTTGAGTCAATTTAAAAATGATATAACTCGACGCATCTCTAAAGCTTAATTGGTTCGGATGTAACGACGGTAAGCTTTTAGCCATCAACATCATCTTGTATCTGATGAGGTTATAGGCCAACAGTATCCCCCACAATTCTTGGATAACCAGTTCGGCAATTGACTGCGTAACGTAAAGCGACTCTCCAGAAGATGCTGCTTCACTTCCCGATAGCCCACTTCTATCTCCCATCGATGGGCATATAAATCTACTATCTCTGCCCCAGGATAACGCAGGGGGTCAGTTAATTAGGTCAAAATAGAAACCGACTTACCTTTTACCGTCTTCGTCAGTAAGCGAGCTTCAATATTGTCAGGCAGGGCCACTTCTTTCTGGCTTGAGGAGAGGTGGTTAACTGCAGCCGTTGGTCGTGTTTTCCTAAAGAGAGCACCACTTCATATTGCATCCCTTTCTTCAATGGCAGCGGCCAATGACTGTTCGGTTGAGCCTGTTGCCAGGCGTGCAAAAGTCCTAACGAATGGAAGCCTCTGTCAAACTGCAATGGTATGGCGATTTATTGAAACGGTTTCACCTTTTCCGGGCAGCGGACACGGCATCGCGAAAATGTAGCAGTATTCGGATCTAATGAAATGGACACCTCCCCACAAAGACTTCAGTGAGCCATGCTGTAAGTGCAAACCAACAGCAATATGAAGAGGTGTCCCATGGAACAAATTATCGGAATTGATCTGGCAAAGCGAGTTTTTCAGGTGAATATCGTATCTGCGCAGGGTGAGAAGAAAGCGAATAAAATGATCACCCGTGAAAAATTGACGGCGTTTATTGTTCAGCAGCCTCCGTCCCGTATTGTGATGGAAGCGTGCGGCAGTGCAAATTACTGGTCACGCCAGTTCAGGCAATACGGACATGAAGTTAAACAAATCAGTCCACAGTATGTTGCCCCCTTCAGAATGGGCAGTAAAAATGACAAAAATGATGCAGCTGCAATTGTCGAAGCTGACAGTCGCCCGGGTATGCGCTATGTGCCGGAGAAGTCTATTGAACAGCAGGATATTCAATGTCTGCACAGGGTTCGCCAGCGGCTGATGAAAAACAAAACCGCGCTGATTAACCAGATACGGGGGCTAGGCCTGGAATACGGTATCGCCATACCGGAAGGGGCTCATAAAATTATGGCCCACCTGCCTGAGCACCTGGAGGATGCAGAAAATGAGCTCACCACGCTCAGCCGGGAGCTGTTCCATGAGATGTTGCAGGAACTTCAGGACAATCAGCAGCGGATTAAAACTCTGGATCTGCGCCTTGCGCTTATCAGCCAGCAAAATGAGGATACCCTCAGACTGAAAAGCATACCTGGTATCGGGCCATTAGGGGCTTCAGCCTTGACGGTAGCTCTGGGCGACAGCGCTGATTTTCAGAATGGCCGGCATTTTGCCAGCTATCTGGGGCTGGTTCCGAAGGAGCACAGCAGTGGTGGTAAAGTCAGACTACTCGGGATAACAAAACGCGGAGATGGTTATCTGCGAGGACTGCTTATTCATGGCGCCCGCTCAGTGGTTTACCGGGTCATCAACCTTCCGGAAGAACGATGTGGAGGTCTCCAGCGTATTATTGCCCGAAGTGGCGTAAACAAAGCTGTAGTGGCGCTGGCTAACAAAAATGCCCGAATAGCGTGGGCGCTAATAAACCAAAAAACAGAGTATATCGTTAAGTAACTAACTGATTTTAATAAGTCCAAAGAGTTGATGTGCTGACAGGTAGAACCGACTCTCTGTGAACCTGACAAATAGCTGGGCTGCTAAAAGCCATGGCACTAATGAGGACAGAGAGTACGGATGTTCATCAGGGCTCACGAAGCCGGATATATGTGTGTGGCTACTTTGTCAGAAAGAGACCTGCCGGTGCTTGCATCGGAGAGGTGTCCATATAAGCTATTTAGAGCCGATCACAAAAGATTGCTCTAGAACTTATGGTGGTCGAAATCAGCCAGCACAAAGCTTAGCCGACTCAAAACATTTGAAAAAACTGCTCAAAAAACATAGACATCATTACCAGCCTTAAATAGCATATCACTCTCATAAAGAAATAAAATTTGTTAATGAACAGCACGAAATAAATTAAGACTCTGAAATTTATGAATAACGTAATCAAATGGCTAAACAGTCGTTACGAAGAACTTGTAAAAGATAGTTATTTTACATATCTAGTTGGAGAAAATACGCTTAAGTTTGAGCCAACACTTGATGATCGATTTGACTTAGTATGTTACGACGACAAGATAAATATGATTTTCGATCAAGATAAACGTCTCAAGTTTTTCATCGTGGAATACCCTCTTGATGAAGCGCTATTGAGCATGCTTTCAACAAAAGATATACCATTGACTGAAAAAATGAGTTTGACTTCGATAAAATCAGTATTTGGGGAACCAGAAAAATCGGTTGGTCCGAGAAAGCTACCTGGGTCAGTTAAAAATGGCTGGGTTCAATATAACTTATCAGAAAAATACAAACTAACATTCAGCTTGTCTCATGTTGATCAAGCTCAGATAGTAGATATAAGGTTCTCAATGAGTTAGTAGAAAAGGTAGCTGATATAAAGAGTTATCTAAACTTTATTGGCGATATTTACCTAAACGTCTTTTCAAAAGAGTTAGCAATACCCGCGATTGGTACTCCACTAATTTTCTTAAAAAAATCTATGTACCTACTCGACATCAAAATGAGAAAAGTGGCTTAGGGGGATATAATTAACCTTTCAAGAAAGGTAAACTAAATAACTTTCCCAAATAAGTAGAACACTGTAAGGGAACTCAGTCCAGTTTGAGCGTTCAGAGCTACCACAAAACAAACCTATTTCTTGTACAATACCTGAGGTTAGTTAATCCCCAGAAAATATCTAGCCCGAGGCGTAAAAAGTATACTTAGTATCGAACTACGAGCTATTGCTGAAATAACTGTTGCACTAACAACCTAATGCACAGCTATTTCAAAAACTCGTCCACCTTGATTTAATGTCATCTAGAAACTAATTCACTCTATTAAACTCCATTCCAAGAATGTATTCACTGAGTTTGAAAAACTGAAATGCTTCAATATTGAATTTGGCTAGCGCTTTTACTATTTTTTCATGAACGATAATTGCGCCACCCTCCACTCGAGCCAACTTGATAATTAAGCGACTTTCTTCTGGTATATCATTCAAAATATTCTCGAGTAGTTTGTATTTTATAACCTCATTGTATTTAGCATTGGGTTCATACTCATCTACATTACTACTTTCAAAGTCAACACAATCCAAGGTGGAGTAAAAATTGAAGAAATAAAAGTCCTCGTACCACGTCCCATCATCACCTATAATGACAGCAGGAAACAACTGAAAGCCATTTATTTCGTATTGGTTCACTACTGAAGCAATATCCACAGATACCACTGGGTATATACTGTCCATTTGAGCGTTATTAAGATTAAAAGGAACCTCTCCTTTATACCCATTTTCAAAAAATACAGGGCCATCACCATAATCTAACTTTGCATATGTATGATTTCTTCTTCCAGTATCTAACGTCGCTCGCAAAGATAGATATTTATCGCGAAAAACTACGCGTTTCATTATAAAGTATTGATCTTCGTACTGACTCATTTTCTACCTGACTAAAAGTTATTTCATCCTACACAAACACAATCTTTGCTCTTATACAGTATTAAAACCTGTTGCGAGGACATTTATGGTGACTCATACGGAATCCAGCTGTTTATTCAAAGGCTGGTTGGCGAATTGGAGTCACCTACGGACTACTGTACTCACCTGCAACGACGACGCTGGCAAGGAACTGCGAATTGCCAGACATTGTCTCGCTGAATCCCCATAACCCAACCCATCAGCCAAGTCGAACTTTGTTCGATTTCAATAATGTCTGAAATTGGTCCCTTGCACTAACTTCAATAGCCGAATAGCCCTCAAATGGCTATGGCTTGAAAGATAGCTTTCTCCCTGTGGAAACATCTGTGTTTCTGCAATCCAGGAAACTAGATTTCTCACTCAGTTAATGTTGGGTGTCTCTATTGTTTTCTTTATTTTTCGCATATCTTTAACCAATCTTGTTCAGTTGGCATCGTATCAAATTGTGGTATACCGTCATTCATGAAACCCACATCCCAACTTGCGTGAGATCCGACATAGACATGAGCAGAAACTTTTGTATCAACAGGCTCGGAAAGCAAACCAGCAGGTACCCAATATGAATCACCGTTTGAGCTGATATTAGGTACCGGACTACCACATTGGCAACAAAACTCAGATTTAAAGCCAGAGCTAGTAGAAAATGACCGAATCTGATGTTCGCCAGTGCACCACTTAAAATTTGATGCCTTGACTATCAAAGCTGAATTTGATGAAGAACCCGACACTTTGCGACACAATGAACAATGACATTGATAAATGAGTGGTAATTCACCTGACAACTCAAACGAGATCTCTCCGCACAAACAGTTTCCTTTCAATTGAATTATTCCTTGTTAATTAGTACGCATACCCCCAAACAGAGGCGCAAGCTTCGCTGGTGTCCTGTAGCCTTGATTTTGTTATGTTTTTTTTCGGTGGCTGAAACACCATCTAATTACAACAGTACATCTCGCTATGCATTTGTATTGATTGGTTAAAACAGGTTTCAGTCCTAATATCCTTTGCAGCTAAACGCGCATTCACGGTTTCCAAATCTATTATCTACCAACAGTGTTTTATATCTTTTTGAATTTAAATCTATTTTCTGTGATATTACAGAAATAATGCGCAAATTTATCTTCAAATTGCCAGGCATTTTGTCAAAACTTTAATAGACAAGCAGCGTGGCTACCGCAGGGGGATTAAGTGTTCTGCCTCTTCCCTCAACCTAAATTTTATCTTTCTGTATCAGCATTTTGTCAGAGATTAACAACATTAGGCAAGCGATAAATTTGCTACCTTTTGGCCAGTTCTTCAATCTGTGCCTGAGTGAAATCACTCATCCAGTAGCACCAAAGATAACCGCCAATAAAAAAGAGCGATACAAGCCGCGGGGTCACTTCAGCCCCTAAAACCAATGCACCTATTTCAAACTGTTTGCGGCTGTGGCTAAGCCGTCAAGGAGGCTCAGCCCATGAGCATACAATGAGTATGTGATTGGAGGAGCAGGCGCAGACAATAACGCCACGGTCGCAAACAAAAAATAAAACACTGCAGTCTGATCGAGGGCTGACAAAGCCGACTAGTCACTTCAGCCCCTAAAACCAATGCACCCATTTCAAACTGTTTGCGGCTGTGGCTTAGCCCATGAGCATACAATGAGTATGTGATTGGGTGAGCCGACGCAGACAATAACGCCACGGTCGCAAACAGGAAGAAATAGCAGAAATATCAGTAGTCGAAACCAGGCTGCGCTTTAACCCCCGCCTCAAACGCATGCTTCACGCTATTCACCTCACTGACAGTATCTGCCAATTCAATCAGTTGCCTGTGGCAGTTGCGGCCGGTGATGATCACATGCTGCATGGGGGGACGATTTTGCAACGCATCTATCACTCGCTGCAGATCCAGATAGTGGTAGCTGACCATATAGGTGAGTTCATCGAGCAGCAGTATGTCTATGCTGGCATCCTGAAGCCATTTTTCGGCGGCCGCCCAGGCCTTTTCGGCGGCGGCGATATCCTTGGCTTTGTCCTGGGTGTCCCAGGTAAAGCCTGTGCCCATGACTTCGAACTTGACCCCGGCGCCTTCCAGTAGCTTGCGCTCACCGCACTCCCAGGTGCCCTTGATAAACTGCACTACGGCGCCCTGCTTGCCATGACCGACCGCGCGGGCCAGAGTGCCAAAGCCGGAAGTAGACTTACCCTTACCGTTACCTGTCACTACCAGGAGTATGCCCTTCTCTTCGGTGGCGGCCGCGATTTTGGCATCCACCGCCGCTTTCACTTTCTGCTGCCGCTGTTTATGACGCTCTGCCTTGATATCGGTTTGATTATTATCGGTCACCCTGGTCTTCCTCTTTGAATATGTTGATTATTTTATTGAAATCCAGATGTTGCTCCAGCACATCGGCCAAACGATCCAGCTGTTGCTGACGCTGCTGATTGATATCCACTGTGCGGCCCTGTGGCGCCGTCATCCCGGCCCAGGTGAGCAGCAGTTCACAGGCCTCAGGGCTGTCAAACAAGCCATGCAAATAACTGCCGAGAATTTGATTATCCTCCGACAGCAGACCTTCGTTGCGGGGTGCTGTGGTTTTTGCAGGCTCAGTGATTTTTGCAGGCTCAGTGGCGCTGACACAGTTGGCGTCACTGCCTCGCTCATTAAGCAACAGTGGCTGGGTGCATCTGTCAGGGATCCGCGATGCTCCGCAGTGGATCTCATAACCGGAGACTGATGCCGATGATTGCCCAAGCCTCAGGGTACCGCTGACATTGAGCAGCTGTTTTTCGACTTGCAGCTCGGTAGTGAGTGGCAGGTAGCCCAGCCCTTGGCTGGTACCGGGCAAGTCTTCCAGTCCCAAGGGGTCGGCAATGCTCTGCCCCAGCATCTGAAAGCCGCCGCAGATACCGATAAGCTTGCCGCCATAGCGCAGATGGCGAGCTATGCCCTTATCCCAGCCCTGTTGGCGGATAAAAGCCAGGTCGGCGCGCACATTCTTACTGCCGGGCAGCAGCAGGAGATCCAGCCCTGGAAGTTCGCCCTGATGGGTCGGCCCTATATAATAAAACTCGATGTCCGGATGCAGCCGCAGCGGGTCAAAGTCGGTATGGTTGCTGATCCTGGGGTACACCAAGACGCCGACTCGCAGTCGCGTCCCAGTTCTTTCAGATTGAGTTGTTTCAGATTGAGCTCGTGCTGATTGAGCTGTTACCGACTGCTCGGTAGCAGCCTGAGACTGAGCAGTTGTTTGCACCAGTGCATCTTCGGCGTCCAGATGCAGGGCATCGAGGTAGGGCAATACGCCCAATACCGGCTTGCCGGTGTGAGCCTCGAGCCAATCCAGCCCGGACTGCAGCAATGAGATATCACCGCGAAAACGATTGATCACAAAGCCCTTTACCCTAGCTTGCTCACTCTCGGACAGCAGGGCCAAGGTACCGACCAGGTGGGCAAATACCCCGCCCTTGTCGATATCGGCGATGAGGATCACCGGGCAGTCCACCGCTTCGGCAAAGCCCATATTGGCAATATCGCCCCGGCGCAAATTGATTTCGGCCGGGCTACCGGCGCCTTCTACCAACAGCCAGTCAAACTCCTGCTGCAACCTGTGCCAGGATGCCAACACCGCCTGCATGGCAGCGGCTTTATAGTCACGACTCTCGGGGCCGAAAAAGGCGGCGGCTTCCAGGCTGGTCAGCGCCTTGCCCTGAATAATCACCTGCGCCTTGGTATCTGAGCTGGGTTTAAGCAATACCGGGTTGAAGTCGATTCTCGGCTCAAGACCGGCGGCCACCGCCTGCAGCGCCTGGGCCCGGCCAATTTCACCTCCATCCCGGGTGACGGCGCTGTTGAGTGCCATATTTTGCGGCTTGAAGGGCGCCACTCGCTGACCATGACGATGAAACACCCGGCAGAGTCCGGCCACCAAGGTACTCTTACCGGCATCCGAAGTGGTGCCCTGCACCATAAGGCTGCGACCAGGCCGGGCCAGAGTCGAGAGCGCGGCTTCAAGTTCAGCGCTAATAGCTGTTACTGGGCCGCTCATGTATTACCCCGCTGATCCGGGCTTGTACCCGAAGTGCTCAAGCCCTGGGAGCCACTGCTATCAGAGCTCACAGGCTTTAACGCCAGCGGTAAACCGGCGACCACCAGAGTGACTCTGTCGGCCTTGGCGGCCAGCGCCTGATTGAGCCAACCGGCCTCATCGACAAAACGCCGACTCAGCTCCCCAAGCGGCACTATGCCGGAGCCGACTTCGTTGCTCACCAGCAGCAGATCGCCGTCAAACTCTGCTACCGCCTGCAGCAAGGCCGCGCGTTCGCTAGCCATATCGGCACCAAAGCAGAGCTGGTTACTGAGCCAAAGCGTCAGGCAGTCTACCAATACCGGCGCTCCAGAGCCTGAGCGCTGCACAAGCGCCTTGGCCAAATCGAGCGGCACCTCGGCCAACTGCCATTCGAGGCTGCCGCCTTGGCGCGCAGTTTGATGGTGGGCGATACGCCGGGCCATCTCCTCATCGGCGGACTCGGCCGTTGCCAGATACCAGGGGCGGACATTGGCCGGGCACAAGTCGGCCAGTTGCCGCTCAGCGTAGCCACTCTTGCCGCTGCGGGCACCGCCCAGAATAAGATGGATCATGCCGGGCTGCCTCCCAATGCCAGCAACAGCATATAAACCGCCAGCTCACTCACCTGCTGCGCCGCTCCCAGGGTATCACCTGTGTAGCCGCCAATCTGGCGCCGGAACCAGAACACCAGGGCCCAACGCAGCAACAACATGGTCGGCAGTAGCCAGAACAGCAGCGTGGTGGACAGCAGTGCCGTCAGCACAATTCCAGTCAGCAGCAAAATACCCAACTCATTGAGCCCCTGCTGCTGCGCCAGAGGTTTGCTCTTGCCCTCGTCGCGAACATAGGTTTCGCTGAAGATAATGCTGGCCGCCGTCACCCGGCTGACACAGTGCGCCAATACCAGGGCCAGCGCCGCTTGGTTGATGTCGTAAAGTGCCAACTCCAGCAGTAACTGGTACTTGAGCAGTAACACCAACACCAATGCCAAGGCACCATAGCTGCCAAGGCGGCTGTCTTTCATGATTTTCAGTTTATCTTCTACCCGCCAACCGCCGCCGAAACCATCGGCGGTATCGGCCAGACCATCTTCATGAAAACCGCCGGTAACCAGCACGCTGCAAATCATCGCCAGCACTATGGCGATGGAGCTTGGCAATATCCCGGCAGCCAGCAGTAACACCAAGGCGGAGATCAAGCCCACCACAACGCCCACCAGGCCAAAGTAGCGGCTGGCCTTGTTGAGGCTGTCGCTGTCCACCGTCAGGGCGCTGGGTACAGGAATACGGGTGAAAAAACCTATTGCGATCAAAAATAGCCGCAGCTGTCCGAGCCAGAATCCCATCAGAGCACCTCTTGGGTAGCAGGCTCTACCACCTTGTCGACCCCGGCTTCACCAAAGCTGGCCATCTGGTTGTAGAAGTTGGCCGCCGCCTGCACCAAAGGCAGCGCCAGCGCCGCGCCCGAGCCTTCGCCCAACCTGAGCCCAAGCCGCAGCAAAGGCTTGGCGGACATGGCCTCGAGCAGCAACTTGTGGCCGCGCTCTTCGGACTCATGGGCAAAAATAAGATAATCCCTCACCCCCGGCGCCAAACGCACAGCCGCCAGCGCCGCTGTCGACGCGATAAAACCGTCCACCAGCACGGGCACGCCAAATTCGGCCGCCGCCAACATGGCCCCAGCCATCTGCACTATTTCAAAGCCTCCGAGGCAGGCGAGGATACTGAGCGGCTCGGTCAGCTCGCAGTGGTGCAGCAGCAGTGCCTGCTCTATCAGCAGGCATTTGCGCTTAAGCGTCGCGGCATCTATGCCGGTGCCGCGGCCAACACATTCACTCACAGGCAGACCGGTCAGGGCAGCCATCACGGCGGCGGCAGAAGAGGTGTTGCCTATTCCCATCTCCCCCAGCGCCAGCAGGTTGCTGCCGGCATCGATATGGCGTTTTACCAAGGTGCGCGCCATGGCAAACCCTTGATGCACAGCGCCCAGAGTCATGGCGGCGCGTTTGTGGATAGGCCCGGTACCGGCGCCCAGACGCTGCTCTGTAACCTCGGGGATCCCCAAGCGGCTGAGAATGCCGCAGTCAATCACCTCCAGCTCGAAGCCGGTCTGGCGACAAAACACATTGATGGCAGCGCCGCCGGCAACAAAGTTGAGCACCATTTGGGTGGTCACCTCGCTGGGAGCAATCGACACCCCGGCCGCGGCAATACCATGGTCGGCGGCAAACACCAGCATCACGGGGCGGCGGATGACCAACTCATCAGTGGCGGAACCGAGCTGAATGCGCCCCAATTGCAGCGCCAAAGCCTCCAACTCACCCAAAGCGCCCAGGGGTTTGGTCTTGTTGTCTATGCGGGCCTGAATCGCGTCATCCAGCGCGTGATTGATTGCTGCAACCTGGTACATCCTTCCCTCTCTTATCGTTATTGGCCGCGTTTACGCAGCACTATCAGGAAAAACAGACTGCCGATGGCCGAGGTGATCACCCCCACCGGCAGCTCTTGGGTGGGCAGTATGCTGCGAGCCAGCACATCGACCCAAACCATAAACAGGCCGCCCGCCAGTGCCGTCAGCACCATGGGGTGCTGCCCCGGCAGCAACAACCTGACAATATGAGGCACCATCAGCCCCACAAAACCAATTCCGCCGCAGTGGGCCACCAAAGTGGCGGTAATAAGCGAGCATAACAGCAGCATGGAAACCCTGAGCCTTTGCACCCTGATTCCCAGAGTGTGGGCGGTTTCATCACCGGCAAGCATCGCCAGTACCTGGCGCTTGAAGGCCAGGATCACCAGCAAGGCCGCCAGCACCACCAGAGTGGGCAGTCCAAGCCCATCCCAACTGGCACGGGCAAAACTGCCCAGGCTCCAAAACAGCAAGGAGGTGGTGGCCTGCGGGGTGGAAAAATACAAGATCAAGCTGGTGAGGGCGCTGAACATAAAGGAGATGGCGACCCCGGAGAGCAACATTCGCTCTATCTGGTTGCCGATATTCCTGCCCGCGAGCAGCAGTACCATGAGCACGGCCAAACTGGCACCGATAAAGGCTCCCAGCGGCAGCGATATCCCGGAGATGGCCGAACTCAGGCCAAGGCCGGTCGCCAGGGCGACCGAGACCACCGCGCCGAAGCTGGCGCCCGAGCTGATACCGAACAGGTAAGGATCGGCCAGCGGGTTGCGGGTCACCGCCTGCAATACATAACCCGACAATGCCAGACCGCTGCCGGCGATAAAGGCCAGCAAGATACGCGGCAGGCGCAGATCCCAGACGATACGCTCGCTGATAGCGGACGGCTCACCCACGCCCAGCAGGTGTTTGCCAATCACTCTTGCCACATCGAAGAGACTAATATCTGCGGCGCCAAAACCGGCGGCGGCCAAGGGTGTCAACACAGTGCCGAGCAGCAACAGCAGCCAGCACCAGTAAAGTCTGGGCAAGGGCTTGAGAAACCAGCCGATAAGCGAGCGCCCCGGTGCGACCATGGAAGTAGTCATGCGCCACCTCCCACCGAGCCTGGGCGCCGGTCAGTTTCCTTGTGGGCAACACAGGTTTCGGCCGAGGCAGGCCCTGCCATTGGCTCGACTATCGCAGCGCCGTGAGCCTTGCCGTGACCAGGCTCTGGCGACTGATAGCCGTAAAAGTAGTGGATCAGCGGCCGTCCCAACTGCGGATGCGTCCCCACCTGGCAGCAGACACCGAAGACACCGGCAATTCTGTCTTCGGTCAATACGCTCTGGGGCGAGCCGTGGGCAATACGGCGGCCGTTATCCAGCAGCAAGAGTTCGTCACACAGGGCCGAGGCCAGATTGAGATCGTGAATCGAGGCGATCACTGTGACCCCCAGGCTGCGCACCAGCTCGAGGATCTGGATCTGATAGCGGATATCCAGATGATTGGTGGGCTCGTCCAGGATCAAAAGCTTGGGGCGCTGCACTATGGCGCGGGCAATCAAGGCCCTTTGCTTCTCACCGCCAGAAAGCTGCGCGAAAGGCTCTGCGGCCTTGTGCTGCAACCCGACCTGAGCCAATGCCGCCTGCACCTGGGCCTTGTCGGCCGCCGATGGCATATCAAACAACCCCTTGTGGGGAGTCAGTCCCATGGCCACTAATTGAGTCAGATCCAGTGCCAGTTGGGCCGGGGTATCCTGCAGCACCACGGCCACCTCTTTGGCGAAAGCTTTGGCTGACAAACTATTGATATCCTGCCCAAACAGCTGGATCTGACCGCTGTCCGGGCGGATATAACGATAGAGGCAGCGCAGCAGGCTCGACTTACCGGCACCATTGGGGCCTATGAGCCCGAGCATCTTGCCGCTTGGCAGCTCAAAGCCCACATCGGCCAATACGCTGTGGCCACCGGGAAGCCAGCTAAGCTGTTGCACCTTGAGTGCCAAGCTCATAACCGCCCCCCGACATTGAGCCTGTGACCGGCAGAAGGCTCAGGCTGCAGTGGAAGAATCATCTATTCGCTCCCCCGGTTTACCCGCCCGGGTTTCTGGTTTGGTTTATCAGCTTGGGCAGGTCTCCTGACTCGTCGCCAACGGCGACTCACAGTTGCGGGCACAGTCCGGGCTTTCCCGGTTCCCTGGGTTGGTTCACCTGCAAAGGTGCCAACACCCTGGCTGCTGCCGCACTTGGCGGCTATTTGGGGTTATTATCCCGGTTTTATCGCCCGGCACAATTGCCTGGCGCAATAGCGCAGCACTATTGCGGCCAGTGGAGCTTGCTGAAACACTGCCATTCCTGGTCACTTTCACCGCTGGCATCACGGCTGGCATAGAGGGTTATTCTGACCCAGGCCGCATAAGGTAGTTCCAAGGCGTTGAACACTGCCGCAGGCGGCATTTGCCCCGGCAGCAAAATCTCGGCCAGCAGCAACCGGATAACTCCGCTGTGAGTCAGGATCAGCGCTGCATCGGCACTTGCTGAGGAACCAGAGCCTTTTGAACCAGAGCCTTCGGAAGAATTAGCCTCTCTAGCAAGCCAGCGCTGCACCATAGTCTGCCAGCCATCCAACACCCGGCTACGAAAGGCTGGCAGCGATTCCCCGCCCGGCGGAGTATTGGCCACAGGGTCACGCCAGAAGGCTTCGGCCGCCTCGCTATGCTGCTGATAGACACTCGCCACCTTCATGCCGTCCCAGTCACCGAAGTCCAGCTCCCAGAGCCAGTCATGCTGCTGCAGTGGCGCCGGGAAATAGTCAGGCATATCGGCCTTGAGCTCGGCGGCAAAGGCCTGGCAACGCTGGGCCGGAGAACTCAACAGCACCAAGCTTTGGGGCGCACTCGGCAACTGCTCCAGCTCACTACTGATAGCCCGCCAGCTACGCCACATCTGCGCTTTGCCCTCATCGCTCAGGGCCACATCACTGCGGCCGCGGATAATCTCACCGCCTTCACATTCGCCGTGCCGCAGCAGATAGATATTCAGTTGCCTATGTTCAGCCACACACTTCTCCCGTCAGAGTCCGGTGGTTACCGGGCCAATTTAACCTTGCCGCAGGCCGCCGGAATCCGTATATTATGGACGTCTATACGTATAAATGTCCAAAATAACTTTCCGCGCCCACACACGCCTTTGGCTATCATGCCAGATAGTGCCCCGGGCGTCAGGTCGGCAGAGATGATGTCGCGGATGCCAAGCGCCGCGAATGTAAAACAGCAATAAGACAGGTATGAAAGGTAACCCTATGGCGACTTCCCAGCACTCCCCAAGCCAGACAGAGCGCAAGCTCAAACAGACCCTCAAAGAGCGGATCCTGATTTTAGATGGCGCCATGGGCACCATGATCCAGGACTACAAGCTGGAAGAAGCCGATTACCGCGGCGAGCGCTTCAAAGATTGGCATTGCGATGTCAAAGGCAACAATGATCTGCTGGTACTGACCCAGAGCGAGATCATCAAGACCATTCACAGGGAATACCTGCTGGCCGGTGCCGACATCATAGAAACCAACACCTTCAACGCCACCACCATTGCCATGGCCGACTACGAGATGCAGAGCCTGGCGGCGGAGATCAATTACCAAGGCGCCAGAATAGCCCGAGAAGTGGCCGATGAAGTGGCCGCCGCCAGCGGTATTCCCCGCTATGTGGCCGGGGTACTCGGCCCCACCAACCGCACCTGTTCCATCAGCCCGGATGTGAATGACCCCGGCTTTCGCAACATACATTTCGACGATCTTGTGTTGGCCTACAGCGAATCCACCGAGGCGCTGATCGCCGGTGGCGCCGACATCATTCTGGTGGAAACCATCTTCGATACCCTCAATGCCAAGGCAGCGCTGTTTGCCATCGAAAATGTGTTCGAGAAACTGGACCAAAGGTTGCCGGTGATGATTTCCGGCACCATTACCGATGCCTCGGGCCGCACCCTGACAGGGCAAACCACAGAGGCCTTTTACCATTCTCTCAGACATATCAAGCCGCTGAGCATAGGCCTCAACTGCGCCCTGGGCCCGAAAGAACTGCGGCCCTATGTCGAGGAGCTTTCCCGTATCAGCGAGTGCTTTGTCTCGGCGCACCCCAATGCCGGTCTGCCCAATGAATTCGGCGGCTATGACGAGACTCCGGCGGAGATGGCAAGCGTGATAGGCCCCTGGGCCGAAGAGGGGCTGCTCAATATTGTCGGCGGCTGCTGCGGCACCACGCCTGCGCATATCAAGGCGATTTCTGAAGCCGTTAGCCTTCATGCACCAAGGCCGCTGCCTGAGCTGCCGGTGGCATGTCGCCTCTCCGGACTGGAACCCCTGACCATAGATGCAAGCAGCCTGTTTGTGAATGTGGGCGAGCGCACTAATGTCACCGGCTCGGCCCGGTTTCTCAAGTTAATCAAAGAAGGCCAGTACGAAACCGCGCTGGAGGTGGCCCGTGACCAGGTGGAAAACGGCGCCCAGATCATAGATATCAACATGGATGAGGGCATGCTCGACGGGGTCGAGATGATGCAGAAATTCCTCAACCTTATCGCCTCAGAGCCGGATATCAGCAAGGTGCCTGTGATGATAGACTCCTCCAAGTGGGAGGTGATTGAGGCCGGGCTCAAGTGCATTCAGGGCAAGGGAATAGTCAACTCCATCTCCCTCAAAGAGGGCGAGGCCAAGTTTATTGAACAGGCCAAACTGGTGAAGCGCTACGGCGCCGCCGCCATCATCATGGCCTTCGATGAACAGGGCCAGGCCGATACCCGAGAGCGCAAAACAGAGATCTGTACCCGCGCCTACCGGGTGCTGGTGGATAAGGTGGGCTTCCCGCCGGAAGATATTATCTTCGACCCCAATATCTTCGCCATCGCCACCGGCATAGAGGAGCACGATAACTATGCGGTGGACTTTATCGGCGCCATTGAAGATATCAAGGCCAACCTGCCCCATGCGATGATTTCCGGCGGGGTGTCCAACGTTTCTTTCTCCTTCCGCGGCAACAACCCGGTGCGGGAAGCCATTCATGCCGTATTCCTCTATCACGCCATCAAGGCGGGGATGGATATGGGCATAGTCAACGCCGGTCAGTTGGCCATCTATGACGATATCGACCCTGAGCTTAAGCAGAAGGTAGAGGCCGTGGTGCTCAACCTGCCCTGCCCGGTTGCCGACTCCAGTAACACAGAGCAGCTGCTCGAGGTCGCCGAGAAGTATCGCGGTGGCCCGGGCGGCGCAGGCAAGAAAGAAGATCTCGAATGGCGCAAGTTGCCGGTCAACAAGCGCCTGGAACACGCACTGGTGAAAGGGATCACCGAATACATAGACGCCGACACAGAAGAAGCACGCCTGCAGGCCAAGCGGCCGCTGGATGTGATTGAAGGCCCGCTGATGGACGGCATGAACGTGGTGGGCGATCTCTTTGGCGCCGGTAAGATGTTTCTGCCGCAAGTGGTCAAGTCCGCCCGGGTGATGAAAAAGGCGGTCGCCTATCTCAACCCCTATATCGAAGCCGAAAAAGTAGAAGGCCAGAGCAACGGCAAGGTGCTGATGGTCACGGTCAAGGGCGATGTTCACGACATAGGCAAGAACATAGTCGGGGTGGTGCTGGCCTGTAACGGCTACGAAGTGATAGATCTCGGTGTCATGGTGCCGGTGGAGAAAATCATCGAAGTTGCCAAGGCCGAGAAGGTCGACATCATAGGCATGTCCGGGCTCATTACCCCGAGCCTGGATGAGATGGTGCACAACGTTAAAACCTTCGAGCGCGAAGGTCTGACCCTGCCGGCGATTATCGGTGGTGCCACCTGCTCCAAGATCCATACCGCAGTGAAGATAGCGCCTCATTATCCCCATGGCGCCATCTATATCGCCGATGCATCGCGCGCCGTGCCCATGGTCAGCAAGCTCATCAACAATGAAACCCGCCAGGCCACCATAGACGAAACCTATCGCGAATATGAAATGATGCGCCAAAAGCGTCTGTCGCAGACCAAGCGCAAGCAGATTGTGCCCTTGCAGGTAGCACGGGATAACCGCTGCAGCCACGACTGGGCCAACTATCAAGCGGTGAAGCCCAACACCCCGGGGATCCAGGTGTTTGACGACTATCCGCTGGAGGACTTACTCGAGCGCATCGACTGGACGCCGTTTTTCCGCGCCTGGGAGTTGCACGGCCATTTCCCGCAAATACTGGATGATGAAGTCGTTGGTACTGAGGCCCGTAAAGTCTATGCCGACGGCAAGGCGATGCTGGAGCAAATCATCCAAGAGAAGTGGCTCACCGCCAAGGGCGTTATCGGCCTCTTTCCCGCCAACAGCGTCAACTTCGATGATATCGAGATCTACACAGATGACTCTCGCAGCCAAGTGTTGTTGACCACCCATCATCTACGGATGCAGCTGGAGCGGGTGGGCAACCACAACTTCTGTCTCTCTGACTTTGTCGCCCCCAAAGAGAGCGGCGTGGCCGACTATATGGGGGGATTTGCGGTCACCGCCGGCTATGGCATCGATGCCCATATTGCCCGTTTCGAGGCGGCCCACGATGATTACAGCGCCATCATGCTCAAGTGTCTGGCCGACCGCCTGGCCGAAGCCTTCGCCGAGCGGATGCACGAGCGGGTGCGTAAGGAATTCTGGGGTTATGCCAGCGAAGAAAACCTGGATAACGAGGCGCTTATTCGTGAAAAGTACAAAGGCATACGCCCGGCTCCCGGCTACCCAGCCTGCCCGGACCACACGGAAAAAGGCCTGCTTTGGCAGCTTCTTAAGCCAGATGAGTGTATCGACCTCAAGATTACCGAGAGCTTTGCCATGTACCCCACGGCGGCGGTCAGCGGCTGGTACTTTGCGCACCCGCAATCACGCTATTTTGGAGTAAGCAACATAGGCCGAGATCAGGTGGAAGACTACGCCCGCCGCAAAGGGATGACAGTGGCCGAAGCCGAGAAGTGGCTGGCCCCGGTATTGGATTATGATCCTGAGTAAAAGAGGCTCTTAAGCGAACAACTGAGCTGTTCAGGGGCTCTCGCCTATTCAGGTGAGGGTCCCTGAATTCAAGACCGTTCCACATTTTTGATAACAGCCATATTCATCAAACACTTACTGTATATCACCTTCGCCCGTAAGCTGGTGCTTTTTGCAAGAACCTGAAACCGGGATTACTTTTAATGAGGTTGTCTCCATCACTTCATTGAAAAGGAATTCACTATGCGAACAGTGCATTTGGCCGCGGCCTTGCTTTGCCTATCTGGATGTACCAGTACACTCACCACAACGGTCATTAAAAGTAATGACGGTCCCGGTGCAACATCGGCCAAGCAAGGTTTGGTTTACCATTTGCCGGCTTCATCGCAAACAGTAACGCTGACTCATAAATTGGTCTTTTGTCGTGTGGTCAATGATACCCTGGAGTTTGATTTCAACACTACCGCAACAGTCAAACAAACAGGGCATCCTGATCTAACCAAAGTATTCGTGATTAACCCTTCAGAGTTACATGCTTTTTCCAAAGCCTGGGGCATGAACGTGGTGATGCATCCCAATGGTTTGCTTAAATCCTTTTCCACCCATGCTGACGACAAATCCATAGAGTTGGGCATGGCGGCGATAAAAACCGTAGCCAACATTGCCGCCATTTCACAGGGAATTCCTATATCGATTGGTTCAGCTTCTCTCCCTCCAAGCGAAAAAAAAAATCAGGGGCAAGGCGTTACGCCTCCCAAAGCAGCTTGTATTCCAAAACTTTTGCATCAACCCTTGGTATCCGTGGTTATCGATAACCTGAAAGCTACAGTGACAAATAAACAAGGAGAGCTGAAGAAAAAGCAGAAGCTCCTGGCCGCAAAAAAAGGGAATACCTCTGCAGAAGAAGCAGCGGTACTCAGCGCACAGAAAGCCGTATCCATGGCGACTCTTGAACTCGATACATTCCAGAAAGAAATCTCAGTGCAACGCGAATACACCATAGATACAGCATCGATCCCCCAAAATCAGCCTTATCTATTGCCTCTTGTTAGTGATGATTTTTTGCCTTGGGTAATATCCAAAGATACCGAGTTAAGAAATGACGTGGCGATAACTATGGCCAATAAATACCTATTTGGACTATCAACTGAAAAACTGACTGATGTCGGATTAGCGAAAGAGAGCACCTTAAAAGCGGAAGAGGATTATCCGGGGTTGTATTACACAACGTTCGGAACCCGCAAACTACTCTTAGTGCGACAAGACACTGCTAAGAAACAAAATAACCTGACGATGGTATTCAGCGGTTTTATTAATGCGCCTGAATTCGGCCACGTAGGCATTTTGCCCTACCAAAACCATATTGGAGAAAGTAACTCTTTTACGGCCGTATTCGACGCCAATGGTGCACTGACTTCAGTCGATTACGGAACTGAACGTCCTGCCTCAGAAAAAGTGGAGTCTGCCCTCTACGAGGCCACTGATTTTTATAGCGATTACGCCAATAATCGACAAACTATCCGCGATGCAGACAAGCTGGAGAGCCAGACATTGACAATCCACGCATTATCGATAGCCAATAGCACTTATCCGAACCTGACCGTTGATCAGCTAACCGCACGTGCCAGCATAGTCCAATCACTGCTCATCAAGCTTGGTGACACGGAGCAGAGTCGGGCGGCAATAACCTCTCTGTCGATGAACATAGACAATGACAATCTGATTCGATTAGCTGAGGCGTTATAAGCTGCCAAAAGTGCTCGTCGGCTATCGAGTGGAACTGCTTAATATTTGCAATGTAGGCAATTGGTTAGCCACCAATTGCCACTATGAATAGGGCTGATGTAATCGGTATCCTGCTTCATTTTCTTTCACTAGTAAGGAAATACCTATTCGGGTCTGTTTCTTCTGTTAAAATCAGCGCAAATTGAATATTTCAAACCAATGAGGAGCTTATGAATCCTATTATTGCCCTGCTGAAAGAGCACAATATCAGCGATGAACAAATAAACAGCCTGTTCCAGAGCCTGACCGAAAATCCCCTGATGGCCATGGGCACTCTGGGGCAGTTGGGATTACCGCCGGAAAAGCTGCAGGGGTTGATGATGCAAGTGATGCAGAACCCGGCACTGATCAAAGAAGCCGTGGAAGAACTGGGACTGGATTTCTCCAAGGTTGAAGCCGCCAAAGCCCAAATGAACAAGTCTGTTTAATCTTGTGCGCCCTCAAGGCCTGACTCATTTGGCTTTGAGGGCCGATGTCATGTTCTGTCATTCATCAGGTATTAGGCTGACAAATTGGCTGTGCCATCAGCTCAGTTCGCTGCAACGCTTACCATTTTGATAGTTCTCTGAAGCAATACCCGTATCAAGCGCCCGGCAATTTCTGCAATAACTTTGATGCCCGTCCGGATTGGCCGCTGTCACTCGTGCCGGCGTATTACCAAAATCAGCGGGATAGGGATGAAATATATGTTCCTCACCATGAGCCGTTGAACAGTTGGGACACGACTTAAACTTCCGACCGCTTCCCGGCTCCTGCTTACGTAACATTCCGTTATTCAAACGCCCACCACAAAAGTTACAGCTCATCAGCACTCTCCATGTTATTAACTGATATTCAGCATGGCAAACAGCTCACGCTGAGCAAAAGATAACCAAAGGTGTGTTGAAAGCCAATCTATTCCCTCTTGTCTCTCCGCCATCGCCCTCACCTAACACAAGATTGAGACAAACCGTGTGCGCTTAACAAAAACGCTACAAAACGCTACATCATTTGCCGTGCCTCCCATTGAGTCGGCGTGCTTAAGTAGGTGCTCGGTCAATATTCGGCCAAGGAAGTATGGGTCGATGATCGAAAGCTGAATTTATCCCAATCATACAGGAGGTATTACAGTGACAAGATCTCAGTGGTTCCAGCGTCTATCGGCGCTATGTCTCGTCTCAGCCAGTTTGCTGCTGACACCGGCAGCCGTGGCCCAAAAACATCTCAAACAAAATCTCAGTCAATTGACCAGTCAGGCGTCCAGCATAGTCTCGGGCCAAGTGGTGTCTGTGACCGATGGCTTTGATGAGCGCAAACGCCCCTATACCCAGATCACCATTCGGGTAGGTATGGATGCCAAGAACAAACATAAGGCAGGCAGCGAATATACCTTCCGCCAGTTTGGTTTGCTCAAGCCCCGTTCCATGGGTAACGGCAAAGTCTACCTGGGCGTATCTCCCGAAGGCTTCGCCCGCTGGTCGGTTGGCGAGCAGGTAGTGGCCTTTATGAATCCGGATCTCGGTGCAGGCCTGACTTCTACCGTAGGGTTGGAACAAGGCAAATTCATTGTGCAAAACGGCAAAGTCAGCAATCAACTGGGCAACATAGGCCTGTTTGATGGCATGAACACCCAGTCGCTCAGCCCTGAAGAGCAGAGCCTTATCACCACGGCCGGCGCTGTGGATGCCGCCGCATTTATATCTCTGGTTGGCAAACTGGTACAGGAGGCCAAATAATGAAGCTTTCAAGAATTGCCACGGCCTTACTGTTGGGCTCAGTCTCCTCTGCCGCGCTGGCCGGTGGCCCGCTGTATATTCACGAACCCACAATGCAGCCCTATAAGTGGGATACTTCCAAGGGGGCGATTCCCGTCTATACCGACGGCGGCCCAGTGATTAAAAACAAGGATGGGGTTGACGTACAAACCTTCACCATTCTGGAAAAGGGGCAGGTGTTCAATCTCGACATCACACTGCCGGACGGCACTGTTATCCCGGCAGGTACAGTGCTGGACCGGGATTACACCTTCCTCAGCATAGCTCAGGCCAATGCCATTACCGCCAAGGCCGTGGGCGAATGGTCAGCGGTGGAAACCTCCACCTTTGAGATGTCGGTGCAGGGCACCATTGAACAGCAAATCGGCATCCAGGACGTCAATCAAACCAATGTCGACCAGATCTATTCCGCCGTAAACGGCTATGGTTTCTGGGTCAACTATGACACCGACGGCCAGATACTGGAACAATATTTCGGCGTACCACGCAGCCAGGTCCTGGGGATAGCCTTCCCCGAGTGGGCCGATGAAGAAACCGGTGAAATCCTCGAGGCCACCGCCTTGATGAACGGCTGGTACGTGGGTATAGATGACACAGAAGGCGAAATGATTGCCGGGGTATTTACCCATGAATTCGGCCACGCCCTCAACATGTCGCACTCCCAGGCCAATGGTCATCTCAGCTATATGTCGGCCTCTTACAGCCCGCAATATGACGGGGTACCGGGCTGCGCCATCACCAATCAATACACCAGCGCCAGCCAGATAGCGCCGGACACTATTGAAACCATGTTCCCCTTCATCAATGTGTTAGGAGTTCAGGGTGCCGAGCAATCAACGGTCAATGTGCGCGACGATATAGTCAACCTGTCCGACCTCTATCCAACGGCGGAATATCGTTCAGGCTACGGCTCGATTTCCGGCACCTTGTACACCAAGGAAGGAGTGGACTATTCGGGTATGAACATGGTGGCCCGCAACCTGGATAACCCTCTGTACGATGTGGTCACTCAGCAGTCAGGCAACCTGACTCAAGGACTGGTAGGCCCGGATGGAAAGTTCACCATCAATGGATTGACTCCCGGCGGCCGCTATGTGCTCTATATGGAGACCATCAAGGCCGGTGGTTATCCTACCCGACAAACCGCCCTCTTGTCAGAGGCCGAATACTGGAACAGCAATGAAAGCAGCAATCCGGCCAGCGATAGAGCCTGTGATTTCACTCCTATCATTGCCGAAGCCGGGGTGACCAAACAGGCCGATATCTATTTCAACGGCTATAGCGATGGCATCCAATATACCCCACTGGTAAGCGCCTTTGTGCTGGATCATGCCAAGAACGGCAAACGTGCCATGGGGATAACCGGCACTACGCCTTTCCTCTATGACAGCACCAAGAAAGCCCTGTTCGAGCTGCACCCGGCCGGTAATGCCGTGGTTGCCGGACACGCCACCATGAACAAAAACGCCACCAAGGCCGGTGTCATGGCGGACTTCAGTGGCAACGGCATCAGCAATGCCGCCATCTGGGATCTGCGTAGCGACAAGCTGACCTCGCTTGGGGATCTCAACGGTAACAGCTGCGGTGGCTCGGGGCAGTCAGGCACCAACTCCAGCTATGTCTGGGATATGGATGATAGTGGCAATACAGTTGTCGGCACCGCCTATCTGGATACTGACGGTAACGGCGCCTGCCAGAGTGCATTCAAGGACGAGATAGTACCCTTTATCTGGACCAAGAAGGCCGGTATGCAGCAACTGCCTTATCAATTTGCCGAAAAGGTTCAATGGCTGCGTGCCGACAGAATAGCCGGCAACGGCAGTACTATTACAGGCACTTATGATGGCACCAGTCAGGTTGCCTGGGTCGATGGCCGCTTCCACGACACCTCAGCTGAGTTTGGCGCCCAGGACTCCTCGGTGATCTCCAACGACGGCAGCACGGTTGGCTTTGGCACCCGCACCGGAGTCACCCTATGGCATACGGACTCGGGCCAACAGGAGAACATAGGTAGCCTGCGCTGGTGTGAGCAGGTACCTTTCAATCACTTCTTCCTGGGTAATCTGTGTGCCGAAGGTTGGGATCACGACAGCATCAGCGCCGAGTTTGGCGTACCGCGTATGCTGCTGCTTGATGCCAGCGACGATCTGTCGATGATTACTGCTCGCTCCGGCAGCCTGTTTACCGGTTTCAGTGGTGGTATCTACCTGGAAGGTTTGGGCTGGATGAGCACCAGGGAGTTCTTCGCCAAGCAGGGCGTTACCGAAGCCAAGGCGCTGACCATAGATAACCCATTTGCCATCAGTGCCAACGGCTCTGAAATGATGGGGGGTATCGCAGGAGCTGTCTTGTCTATCGATGTCGATCTGAACAAAGCCTTTGTCTGCCGGGATGGCCAGGATGTTCAGCTAAGCTTCCCGAAACAGGTGGTTGCTGCCGTCAAAGACGGAGCCGAGTTTGGTCGCTGTGCCCACCTGAACGATTGATGCAAAGTTGAAGTAAACAACTGCCAACGGGAGCCTCAGGGCTCCCGTTTTTTGTCTGCCTAAAACCTTCCATCATGCGGTTGTTCTCAAGCCAGGCTGCCACTTTCCAACCGAAGAAATTGGTGCATCTGATTCCTTAGGCTTTCATGAATTACTGGCTCTGCTATAATTTGTGCCCGAAATTTTCAGGCATTTCCAGACGAGCGGTAAGCCATGTCCACTACAGGTGTTGAACTCTTTAATCCCGGCCAACAGGCACAAGCCCCTGATGCCGCCCCCAGCCAAGCGGTGCAACTGGCCGACAACAAGCTGGAGTTGATGGCTCCGGCCAAGAATGCCGATTTCGGTATCGAGGCCATTCGCCACGGGGCGGATGCCGTCTACATTGGCGGCCCGGCGTTCGGTGCCCGCCATACTGCCGGCAACAGTGTTGAGGACATTGCCCGCCTGTGTGAGTTTGCCCATAGATATCACGCCCAGGTATTTGTCACCTTCAATACCATATTGCTGGACGATGAACTGGAAGAGGCCAAGCGCCTGATCTGGGCCGTGTACGAGGCCGGTGCCGATGCCATTATTGTGCAGGACCTGGGGCTGCTTGAGCTGGACTTGCCACCGATTGCACTGCATGCCAGCACTCAGATGGATAACAGGGTTCCGGCCAAAGTCGCCTTTCTCGAGCATGTGGGCTTTTCTCAGGTGGTGTTGGCGCGGGAGCTGAGTCTGAGCCAGATTCGCGCCGTGGCCGCCGAGACCAAGATGCGACTGGAGTTCTTTATCCATGGCGCCCTGTGCGTGGCCTACAGCGGCCAATGCTATATCAGTGAAGCCTACACAGACCGCAGTGCCAACCGCGGCGAATGCTCGCAGCAATGCCGGATGCCGGGTAATCTCAAGACCCGCCAGGGCGACATCATTGCCAGCAACGACCATATGCTGTCGCTGAAGGACAACAACCAGACAGATAACCTCGAAGCGCTGATCGATGCCGGGATCCGCTCCTTCAAGATAGAGGGCCGACTCAAGGACCTCAGCTACGTCAAGAATGTTACCGCTCACTACCGCCAGCAACTGGATGCCATCATGGCGCGTCGGCCCGAGTTTGAACCCTCGTCCCACGGCCGCTGCCGCTACAGCTTCACCCCGGATCCGGACAAGAGCTTTAACCGTGGCAAGACGGACTACTTTGTCAATGAACGCAAGGCGGACATCGGCGACTTCCGTACTCCGAAATACTTGGGAGTAGAGGTAGGCAAAGTCAGCAAGATAGGCAAAGACTTCATCCAGGTCGACTCGGATGCCGAGTTCCACAACGGTGATGGCCTGGGCTTCTTCGCCGCCAACTATCAAAAGGCCAGGTTGTCGGATGACAAGCTGACAGGTTTTCGGGTCAACCGCGCCGAGGGTAACACCCTGTACCTGAAAAACATGCCGAAAGATCTCTATGTCGGTGCCACCCTGTATCGCAACAAAGATCAGGCCTTTGAAGCCCTGCTAGCCAAAGAATCTGCCGAGCGAACCCTGTTGTTGGACTTCAGCCTCAGCAATACCCAGACAGGTCTGGCGCTAACCGCCGCCGACCGTCATGGTCATCAGGCGACAGTGACCGCTGACTTCGAAAAACAGCAGGCCAAGGATATTGGCCGCAACCGTGAATCACTCGGCAAGCATCTCGCCAAGCTGGGCAATACAGATTTTCGTCTCGGACAAGTGGATTTGGGCGATGCCGAAGCCGTTTTTGTACCGGCATCCATAATCAATGGCCTGCGCCGTGATGCCATTGCTGCCCTGGACGAAGCGCGCATTCAGGGGTATCAAAGACCCACGCCCTGGGTACGGGACGACAGTGCCCGCTTCCCGCAGCGCAGCCTGACCTATCTAGGCAATGTGGCCAACCAAAAGGCCAAGGACTTCTATACCCGTCACGGGGTGGTATCCATCCGAGATGCCTATGAAGTGCGGCCGGTAAAAGGCGATGCACCCTTGATGATCACCAAGCACTGCATACGTTACAGCTACAACATGTGCCCCAAAGAAGTGCCGGGGATCAAGGCAGAGCCGCTGGAAATGGAGCTGGGTGGCAAGCAGTTCAAGCTGGTGTTCGACTGCCATAAGTGTGAAATGCTGTTGGTAGGCTAAGGAGAAAAACATGGGATTTTTGAACGCCTTGATGGGCAACGCCAGTGAAGTGGATCTGGATAAACTCAACGAAGAACTGACGCCGATTATGGCCGACAGCGAACAGTTGCAGCTGGCCTATAAACTGGTTCGCGACATGTTTGTCTTCACCAACAAGCGCCTGATCTTGATAGATAAACAAGGCATGACCGGCAAGAAAGTGAGTTATCACTCCATCCCCTACAAGGCGATAGTGCACTTTGAAGTGGAAACCGCCGGACGCTTCGATATGGATGCCGATCTCAAGCTGTGGATCTCAGGCCAGGCAGAGCCCCTGGTCAAAGAGCTCAAGCGCGGCACTGATGTGGTGGGTATTCAAAAGACCATAGCCAAATTCACGCTCTGAGGTTAAAAAAGTCTAGGATCCGCTATTTGGCAGGGAAAGCGCTTCTTCAATGCCGGTCTGCGCCACAAACTCCTCATCATGACTGATCAGAATAAAAGCGCCCGGGTATGCTGCCAGTGCCGCGGCCAGACGCGCTTTCGATTCAATATCCAGATGATTATCAGGCTCATCCAGCAGCAGTAAGGGATTGCCCCGCTGATGACTGACATAAAGCATGGCCAGCTTCATCTTTTCACCGCCGCTGAGACAAGCCACAGTGCGGTGCACCTGCTCGGCGCGAAAGCCTATCTGGGCCAGCAGAGTGCGGCGCTGACTGTCATCCATCAGGCTGGGATTCACCTGGTTATGATCAATCGGGCTGCTATCAACTTGAGCACAGCGCTGCAGGGTTTCCAGCAATGTCCACTCTGGCTTGAGTAAGCTGAAATGCTGATCCAGATAGACACTGTGGCCATTGAGTTGCACTTGCCCAGAGCTCAATGCCAGCCTAGCCTGCAAGACCCGAAGCAAGCTGGACTTACCACTGCCATTGAACCCCGCCAGACGCAGTTTCTCGCCACTGCTGAGGGTTAAATTGATAGGCTCTCGACTGCCATAGGGCAAGACAGCATCCAATAGCCGTACCAGCGTCTGCTTCGCCACTGGCTGGCCAAGGGTTTCGCGCCCCAGAGTCAGGTTTTGCCTATGCCTTTGCTCACACTGCTGTTTCAGCCCGGCAAGCTCAGAGTCCAGCAGTCGCTGATGTTGCCGCTCCCGGGTCGCCATGGCCGCCGCATTGGCACCGGCCCGCTCTTTTTGACGGTCGAGCAACACCTTGGCCTGGCTGCCACTGCGCGCCAATTTCTCCCCTTTGGCTGCCCTCTGTTGTGCCCGCTCCCGGCTCAACTGCGCCTGCTTTCTTGCCTGACGCCGGGCCTTGACGACATTCTCCAACCTGCGTTCAAGCGCTTGCTGTGCCAGGGTGTGCTGATGCCAATAGCTGTCATAGTTGCCTCCATAGGAATCGAGCCCCAAGCTGTTGAGCTCCCAGATTTCATCCATCTGTCGCAGCAGATCTATGTCGTGGCTTATCAGCAGGATCTGCCCCGAAAATGCCGACATCCGCTGCCGCAGCCACTGTCTGCCGTCTCTGTCCAAATGATTGGAAGGCTCATCGAGCAGCAACCAGTCGGCCTCGCTTTGAAACAAACGCCACAGTTTCAACTTGGCCTGCTGGCCACCACTGAGGCGTTCGAACTCAAGCTCGGGCTCTGCCGGCAACCCCAGCTCCCGGCAGAGTTCGCAAAAGGTTTGCCGCACCTGCCAGTCGTCATTGAGCTGCTCAAACCAATGACTGTCACAACAGCCCTGCTCTATTTGTGTCAGCGCCTGTAATCTGGTCGCCAAGCCCAGACATTGGCTCAGTCGGCTTCCGGTTTGCATTGTCGGCACTTGGGACGAGGGGCCATCAATCCGGCTTGCTGCGGCCGTTAGCAGCTTGGGTTCTTGCTGCTGCCGGTATATACCGCAAATGCCCCGGCGCTCAACCGTGCCGCTATCCGGCGCTCTCAAACCGCAGAATATTTCGCCCAGCAAACTCTTGCCTATGCCGTTGCGACCAATCAGGCCGGTCATTCTAGCGCTCAGACTACAGCTGATATCGGCAAACAATGGTTCAAGGCCATGGGTATAGAGTGAGATTTGTCTTGCATTAAATGCCTGCATCTTGCCTCCTGCAGACAGGGAGGCACGGCGAGATCCGATCCGGGTTTAAGCAGTCATGATATGGCGAATGAGTACCAACTGACTGCAACAATAAAGACTTGAGCGAACACGCCGACCGACCCTGCCAATCTAATAATGGAAAAGTAAAAAAGATTGGTGATCAGGTGTCAGTTGTTCATTTTGGCGTGAGCTCCAATAAGCGAGGATGGCGGAATTGTAACCGCCTGAGACAACAAAAATCCAGCTTGTCCCCTTTGGGGGGTTGTCCTTTGGGATGAGAGTGCGGCTCAAAACTAAACAGGATGCTAAATAGCTGATCCGAATACTGCTACATTTTCGCGATGCCATGTCCGTTGCCGGGAAAAGGCGAAACGGTTTCCATAAAATGCCATACCTTACCAAGAAGTTCCCGCATGTTTCGGCAACTGTGATTACGGGTTACCGTTTCATGTAGTGCCAACCATAAGCGCTCTATCTTGTTGACCCAAGGTGAGTATACCGGTTGAAACAACAACCTGAACTTGGGGTTGCTCTTGAGCCAAGCCAGTGTTTTACGGCTCTTGTGAATGATGTAATTATCCAGAATTAGCGTGATAGTTTTGGCTTTGCGGTAATGTCGTTTGAGCTTTTCCAGCACCGCAATAAACAGCTCCGATGCCTTGCTGGCGCTGCTCACATAAAGCACTTTTCCTGTCTTGGTATGTAGCGCTCCTGCCAAGTAGTGCTTGCGGTTGTTACCCGGGGTGACAACACGTTTTTGCTGCCCTTTGGGCATCCAGTCCGCCCCGATTTTGGGGTTGAGGTCGATGTCTACTTCATCTTCATAGAATACCGGGTGCTCAGCACTGCACTGTTCAAGTGCCTGATTTATAGCGGCAATTTTCTCAGCTTTGTATGGGTCTTTAATGCGCAACGTCGGGGCTGAGCGGCGCCAGACTATGCCTGCTTCGGGTAACAGGCGGCGAATGGTTGATGCAGCTACGCATAGCTTAAGCTGTGCATTAATCACCTTGGCAAGCAGCTCACTGCTCCAGCGGCTACGCTGGTAACCAAAGTCTTCCGGACAAAGCTGGATAAGCAGTGACAGACAGAGCAATATCGGGTTAATAGGCAAGATGGTTGGCCGCCCCGGCTTCTCTGATTTCAGTCCATCGATGCCACATTGGGTGTACCAGCCCAACCATCGGCCTATGCTGGAGCGGGCTGCGCCGGTGATGTGCTGAACTTGGGTAACCGGCAGCCCTTGATGCAACATCAACATCGCAATAAGACGCCTGGCAAAGTGCTTATCGTTGGTTTTTTGAATCAATTTTTGCATGCGCTTGCGCTCAGCGCGGCATAGTGGTGCTAAGATAGCCATTCTCAGTCCTCGGCGAGTGGTGGGTTTGTTTGGCGATAGATCTGATCGCTCAAACAGGACTGAGTTCCCTTCCTGTGATCTACTATTTGGAACAGCTATTTAGAGCAGTATATGACTCAGCTCAATATCATTGTTCCTTCTGACTTCTATTGACTAAATATCCTCAATAGCGGATATTTAGTCAATTATACCCCAGTGGGTATAAAGCAGCATTTATCCCAACAAAGGGATAAATGCTAGCTAATCCTCTAGTGGGGATATGAGATAACTTTAAAATTCATCTCTAATCATTGAGGGCTGGAACTAATGATATATAGTCCAAAGCAACTCGCAGATATGATGCTACTGATACGCCAAAAGAATGGCTGGACTCAGTCAGAGTTGGCGAAAAAAGTCGGTATAAAGCAAGCAACAATCTCGAACTTCGAGAACAACCCCAACAAAACAACGCTTTCTACCTTCTTTAAGCTTGTACAAGCTATGGATCTAACACTGAGTATCCAAGAAAAAACACAGCTGACTTCACCAAGTGAAAATGATGATGAGAGTTGGTAATGCAAAAGCTAATAGCATACATGAATGGTGAACTTGTTGGCACCTTGGCGAAGCATAAGAACGGCGCTCACACTTTTCAATATGATAAGGACTGGATAACCAATGCAATAGCTCGCCCACTGTCATTGTCTTTGAGGCTTCAATTACCGACTATCACTTCCGATGCCGTTATCAACTATTTTGACAACCTCTTACCAGACAGCCCACAAGTCAGAGATAGGATCGTTGCAAGGTACAAAGCCTCGTCCAAACAACCATTTGATCTCTTGAAAGAAATTGGAAAGGATAGTGTTGGTGCTATTGCACTATTTCCTCCCGAACACCCCTATAAAAAAGAGCCACTCAGCTACGAAATATTGGATAACAAGAAACTAGAAGCCGTTCTTTCTGCATACAAGTCTGATATTCCCCTCGGGATGCTCAAAGAGGAAGAAGACTTTAGGATCTCAGTGGCAGGTGCTCAAGAAAAAACCGCACTCTTATTCATTGATGGACAATGGTGTATACCGAAAGGAAACACCCCAACCACTCACATTATCAAGCTGCCAATAGGCGAAATACCACAAGCTAACGCGACCCTGGATCTCAAAGATAGCGTAGAAAATGAATATCTTTGCATTGAGCTAGCTAAAGCGCTGGGATTCGCAGTTCCCAGCGTCAATATAATCAAAACAGACAACCTTAAAGCTTTAGCTGTAGAACGATTTGATCGACGCTGGACAAAAGACAGAGCAGGCTTGCTACGCTTACCTCAAGAAGATATTTGCCAGGTGTTTGGTATGCCATCATCCATCAAATATGAATCTCAAGGTGGCCCAGGCATAGCACAGATCATGAAGTTATTAATGGGCTCAAGTAATGCACTTGAAGATCAATATAACTTCATGAGATTCCAGGTATTTCAATGGATCATTGGGGCTACGGATGGACATGCTAAAAACTTTTCTATCTATATTGATAGAGGAGGTAGCTATCGACTCACTCCATTCTACGACATTCTGTCGGCCTACCCATTACTTGGAGGAAAAGGACTCAATATTAGACAACTTAAGCTCGCAATGGGATTAAAAGCCACAAAAGGCAAGAAGTATGAAATCAATAAAATCCTGCCTCGTCACTTTTTAGATACTGCTAAAGCTGTGAATTTTAGTCAGGATAAGATGCAAAGAATAATGGATGAAATGAAAGGTGCGTTACCTGAGGCAATCTCGCAAGTAAGGGCGAATCTACCGGAGGGCTTTCCAGAGCATATCTCCAACTCAATTTTTGAGAATGCCAAGAAAATAATTAAAAAAATCTAGCTATAAGATATTAATCTTAAATGATATTTCCATAAGCGGATGCGGGTTAATTTCCTTTTAAAGTAAGATTTTCATTACCTGTGCCAATCTAAAAAAGGATGCCGCAGCATCCTTTTTCTCAAGCCGTTAGCCGGGACAACTTACTGCTGCTCGGCCGTCTGGTTTTCCGTGGTTTGCTTCAATAGCCGACTGGTCATGGTACCGGCGGTCATGGAGCCGGATACGTTCAAGGCAGTACGCGCCATATCAATCAGCGGCTCGATGGAGATCAGCAGCGCCACAATGGCCACCGGCAGCCCCATGGCAGGCAGGACGATCAGCGCCGCAAATGTTGCACCGCCACCGACACCGGCTATCCCGAAGGAGCTGATGGTCACTATGGCAATCAAGGACAGCATGAAATGCAAGTCCAGTGGATCTATGCCCATGCTGGGCGCCACCATGACAGCCAACATGGCAGGATAGATACCGGCGCAGCCGTTCTGACCGATAGTGGCACCGAACGAGGCCGCCAGATTGGCAATGGCCGGCGGCACATTCAACTGGGTCACCTGAGCCTCGACATTCAACGGAATAGTCGCCGCCGAACTGCGTGACGAGAAGGCAAAGGTCAGCACGGGCCAAATTTTACGGAAGTAGTCCAGAGGGCTAACGCCCACCATGGCCACCAGCATGCCGTGAACAACAAACATCAGCAGGATGGCGACGTAAGACGCCAGAATAAAGCCCAACAGGTTGAGCATATCGGCAGCGCTGGAAGAGGCGACCACCTTGGCCATCAGCGCGGCAATACCATAAGGAGTCAGCGCCATAATCATCTTCACCAGGCGCATAACAATCGCCTGCGCACCTTCAACAAAGGTCCGTATGGGGGATTCCAGTTGCTCTTTCTCATGCATCACCTTGCGGGCCGCTATCCCGAGGAGGATACCGAAAATCACCACGGCAATGATGGAAGTGGAACGGGTACCGGCCAGATCGGCAAAAGGATTTACCGGAATAAAGCTCAGCAGCATTTGCGGTACAGTCAGATCGGCAATCGAAGCCGCCTTGGTATCCAATACCGCCATTTGCGCCGTTTCCCGGCTACCGGCTATCAGCCCCTCGGCAGAAATCCCTGAGATGGAAGTGACCAGAATACCTATCAAAGCCGCTACGGCCGTGGTCGCCATCAGAATAAATATGGTCAGGGAGGAGATCTTGCCGAGCGAGCCTCCCTTATCCAACTTGACCACTGCCGCGACCATGGATACCAACACCAAGGGCATGATCACCATCTTCAGCAAGGCCACATAGCCACCACCGACTATGGCTATCCAACTGAGCGTCTCTGCAGTGACCGGGCTGTCCACGCCAAAGTAAGACTGCATCAGGAAACCATAGGCACTGCCGAGGATTAAACCGATCAGCACCAGACGGGATAATTTGTGCTCTTTTTGCTGTTGGTGAAACAGAATAAACAGAACGCCGAGAAATACCGCAATGGATGCGATAACTGCAATAGACATATGGAACCTTATACGGGAAACGGTATATGAAGAGAGAATCTACCGCATAATAAGCGCTAGTTTAAGCACGACAAAATATTAAGTTATTATTCTTTATAGCCTCTGATTATAAATGGCCTGGCTTACCCCCATACAAAACGGCCAAATTTCGCACGATACCGTACGAGCGATAACAGAAAGTTACACAAAATAATCCCATCAAGCCGTGCCCGGATAAGCTTGTTTTCATCATCCGGGGATATACTCCCGAGGCAGCCTTCGCTGCCAAATATAATAACTATCTGTATCTAAAGGAGACTTTCCGTGAAGAAGGTTGGAATTCTGTTGCTCTGCCTCTTGATGCCACTGGCATCGGCGTGGGCAGAGCCGGGCAAGCCCTTGTCGGTTGAGCTATTGTGGCAACTCAAGCGTATCGGCAGCCCGGTAGTATCGCCCGGCGGCGAGCATATCATCGCCCCCGTGACCGAGTATGATGTCAAGGCCGACAAAGGGTCGACCCAACTTTGGTACTTTGATGCCGATGGCAAACATCAACGCCCACTGACTGCCGCCGGACTCAAGGTGAGCAACCCGGTATTTTCTCCCGACGGCAACACTCTGGCCTTTGTCAGCCAGCGCAATGAAGACGATGCCGGGCAGATCTATCTGCTGCCGATGAATGGCCCGGGTGAAGCCCAGCGGCTGACCGAAGTGCCTACCGGCGTGTACGGCATCAAATGGGTAGGTAAACATCTCTATTTCATCAGCAACATCTTCCCCGGGCAGGACTGGAAACAGATGCAAGATCAGCTGAAAGCCGACAAGGACAACAAGACCTCGGCCAAGCAGTGGAATGCCCTGCCCTATGCCCAGTTCGATCACTGGCTGGATGAACGTCGTCAGGCGCATGTGTTCCGAATTCCTGCCAAGGGCGGCGAGATAGAAGCCATTACTCAAACACTGGGCCATGAGCTGCCTCGTTCGAGTCAAAGTGCCGGCAGCTATGATGTGTCTGCCGATGAGAAACTGATCGCCTTCAACGCCTACGGTTCCGACAACCGGGTCGATCCCAAGCTGGACATCTTCCTCGGCAAGATAGGCGCAGACAAGGCAGAAAACCTGACAGCGGACAACGAAGCGCCCGATAGCCGCCCCAGCTTCAGCCCCGACGGCAAGACGCTGGCCTTCACTCGCCAGAAGATCCCGGGTTTCTATGCCGACACCTCCAGGCTGATGCTGCTGGATATCCACAGCCGTAAGCTCAAGACCCTGACCGCCAATTGGGACAGATCTGTGTCTCAGTTCAGTTGGACACCGGATGGTAAAGGCTTCTACGCCGCCATTGATGATGCCGCCACCAGCCGTATCTATCATATCGATGCCAAGAGCGGCAAAGTGAAGGCGATCACCAAGGACACCAACTATGGTCAGCCGCAGATAGGCAAGAAAGGTACTCTGATTGCCCTCAATGACAGCTTCCTTTATCCGGCGCGACTGCTGGCGATCAATCCCAAGAACGGCAAGGGCCAAAGGCTGGAGCAGTTCAATGACGAACTGCTCAAGGATGTGGATCTGGGCAGCTATGAGTCTGTGACCTACAAGGGTTACAACAACCAGGATATCCAGATGTGGGTGCACTACCCACCGGGTTTCGATCGCAGCAAGAAGTACCCGCTGTTTATGCTGGTACACGGCGGCCCACACAACGCCATCAGCGATGGTTTCCACTATCGCTGGAACGCCCAGACCTTCGCTTCCTGGGGTTATGTCACCGCCTGGCCTAATTTCCACGGTTCCAGCGGCTTCGGCCAGGACTTTGCCGATGCCATCAACCCGGACTGGAAAAACAAGTCTCTGGATGATGTCCTCAAGGCAGCCGACTGGTTTGAACAAAAGAGCTGGATCGACAGCGATCGCATGGTGGCCGGTGGTGCCAGCTACGGCGGCTATCTGACCTCCATCATCCTCGGGCAGAAACATCCGTTCAAGGCGCTGTTGATCCATGCCGCCGTGTACGACATGTACTCCCAGATGGCTTCCGACTTCGCCGTGCACAGCACCCGCTTCGGCCACTACTGGGAAAACCCGGAAATCTACCAGTCGATTTCACCCCATTACTTTGCCGCAGGTTTCAATACCCCGACGCTGGTGAGCCATGGTCAGCTGGACTACCGGGTACCCGTGGGGCAAGGTTTTGAGCTGTTCCGCACCCTGCAAAGCCGTGGAGTGGAATCGCGGATGATCTATTTCCCCGATGAGAACCACTGGATCATGAAGCCCAACAACTCCATCTATTGGTATAACCAGGTCAAAGATTGGATGACCCATTATGCCGAGCCGGGCCCACGTTAATCGCCGATAATCGGCATCCAAGCAAGAAGGCGACTCAGGGTCGCCTTCTTTCATATTAATGCCATGGAAAGCGAACATCAGAGCATGGGTACTATGGATGCCAGCAAAAGACCGCCCATCAACAGGTTAAAACCACGGGCGTAGTTGGGCGCCGTCAGCCAGCGACTCAACTGTTTGCCGATAAGGGTCCAGATACTGACAGACGGGACATTGACCAAGGCAAATATCACAGAGATCAGCAACAACTGCTGCCAACTGGCACTCGGGTTGTAAAGACTCACCGCCGCCAGCGCCATGGACCACCCCTTGGGATTGAGCCACTGAAACAATGCCGCTTGGATAAAGGTCATGCTGCGATAACCTTCATTGGTATTTCCCGGACGACTCAAGGCGATTTTCAGCGCCAGATACACCATGTAAGCAATACAGAGCAAACTCAGTAACTGGTGCAACCAAGGATAGGCCTGAAACAAGCCGGTCACGCCGATCCCCACCAACAACAGCATCAGGCTGAACCCAAGTACTATCCCCAGCATATGCGGTAAGGTGCGAATAAAACCCACATTGGCACCTGAAGTCATCAACATGATGTTGTTGGGCCCTGGGGTCACGGTTGAAACAAAGGCAAACATCACCAAAGGCCATAGCAGATTAGGCTCCATTCTTGCTTTACTCCTGAAATAAACAGTCAGCAAATACTAGATGGATTGGTACGCAATTTTGTGCTTATATTTGCTGTTAAAGCGAAAAGTAAGCAACAAAACATCAACATGGATAGATTTGACGAAAGAATATTGCAAGAGCTACAGAGTGATGGCCGGATCTCCAATGTCGAGCTGGCCGAGCGAGTGGGATTATCTCCCTCTGCCACCCTGAGGCGGGTACAGGAACTGGAGCGAAAAAAACTGATCAAGGGCTACCGGGCCGTATTGGACAAGAGCCAACTGAACATAGGTTTTATTGCTTACGTCGCCATAGGCCTCAACAGTCACAGTAAACAATCCCAGTTGGGCTTTGAAGAGCATATCCGCTACGCCAGGGAAGTGGTAGAGTGCCACAATATCACAGGCGCCAACGAATACCTGTTGCGGGTCGAGACCAAAGATCTCAGCAGTTATAAACGTTTTCATGCCGAAGTCCTCGGAGAATATCCTCAAGTCAAATCCATCACCACCATGGTGGTAATGGATTCACCGAAAGATCAACGTCAATAATTGTCTGCGATAAACCGCATGTCGCATGGTATTGCTGGCGACACTTTTTATCCTTGGGTACCATTGAGCAATAAAGAGGCGCCTGGACATGCCGGCGCCAGGGAAGATGGATACCTGAATGGAATTGAGATATGCGTTGCTGTGCTTGTTTTTGCTGCTAACCAGCCTAAAACTATTTGCATTAGAGCAGGTTAAGCTTCCCATTGTTGACATAGAACAAAGCAACGTCGCGCTTGATGAATTCAAAATCGGCTATTTTGTTGATGACAGCAAGAGCCTCGGTTTTGAGCAGGCAAGCCAGAAGCCTTTCGGCGTAACCAATAATGTCACCACCTTGGGCACCAATGCCAGGGTCACTTGGTTCAAGCTGATACTGCACAATAAGCTCTCGCAGGAAAAGCCGCTGTTTTTACACCTGCCCCATGCTTACCATGTGCAGCAAATCGACATCTATGAAGAAAGCGGCCAACAACTGCAACGACACGAGCAGTTGGATCTCGAACAGGCCGCCGACAACCCACTCATGTATCGGGGTACAGTCGTCTACCCATTGAAGCTGGCCCCAGATCAGATAACAACCCTGTATATTCGTAGCCACGCCTACTCCCATCAATGGTTTGCCATGACACTGATGGATGAGGAAAACTCGCGGCGGGCCCTGGTGAGCACTCACTATGATATTGCACTTATGGTGGGCATGTTGCTGGCACTGGTGTTCTACAACTGCCTGCTTTATTTCGCCACCAGTAAGAAAGAGAACATCTACTATTCGCTGTATCTGATCTCGGGTCTGGTGTGGATTGCCCTCTCCTATGGCTTAGTTGCCAGCGTGTTCAACGCCTACGGCTCGAGCGTCTTCATGCTCAATCTGTCGCTGATCACCATGCCGATTTTCCTGCTGCTGTTTATGACGGCCATCTTCGAGACCAGGCAGCTCTACCCCACAGAGCACAAGGCGTTGCAGCTGATGTTGCTGTTACTGCTGGCGACCCTGTTCTGGGGCTTATTTGATATCTCAGCAGCACTCAAACCCGCCAGTAGCCTGGCAGCACTCATGATGTTGGTGACCTTCTCTGTGAGTATCTCCCTATATCGCAAGGGCAATCCACTGGTGAAGTACTTTCTGGTGGGCCACAGCTTCTTCGTGATCTTCAACGGCATAGCCGTGCTCTTCTACAAGGGCTTGATCTCTCCGAGCTATCTCAGCAGCCACGGAGTCGGCATAGGCATTATGCTGGAAGCCCTGACCCTGGCGTTTATCATCTCCTACAGGATCAAAATTCTTGAAGATATCCGCGCCTCGCAGGAAGAGCTCAAGCGCCAGGCGGCCACAGACCCTCTGACCAAACTCTATAACCGGCGCTATTTCTATTCTGAGGCCGACTATCAACTTAAGCTGGCCGGCCGCAATGGCGAAGCTATCTCTGTGCTTATTCTGGATATAGACAGTTTCAAGCAGATCAACGATAACTTTGGTCACCACTTGGGCGACAGGGTGATAGTCGCCCTGGCCAAATTATTGAAGCAACACTGCCAAGGAGCCGAGATGGCGGCCCGCTTCGGCGGTGAAGAGTTCGTGATCTTGCTGCCGGGAGCCCCACTAAACCAAGCCTTGCAGCGAGCCGAGCAGCTGCGCCTCAATGTCGAAGCGATGCAGCTAACCGCCGACACGGGAGACAAGATAAGTTGCACCATAAGCTTGGGCATCGCCGAGGTTGAAATTGCAACAGAATCGATAGAAGCGGCCGTAAAACGAGCCGACCGCGCGCTATACCAAGCCAAAAACAGTGGCCGCAATCGCATATGCGCCGACACGCCAGGGGCGCTAGAGAGCTTACCGGCTGCCGCTGACTCGGTTTGAAAAAAACCGGGGGAGCCTCGGCTCCCCACTGCTTAGAGCATGATGCCTGCAATAACCGCCGACAATAAGCTCACCAGAGTCGCCCCGTAAACCAGTTTGAGACCGTAGCGGGATACTACAGCACCTTTTTCGGGGCTGAGCGCCTTCACCGCGCCGGCGATCATTCCAATTGAACTGAAGTTGGCAAAAGACACCAGGAACACCGACAACACTCCCGTGGTATGAGCCGACAAGGCCCCCTCTTTGACCATTTTGCTCATATCTATCATGGCGACAAACTCATTGGTTACCAACTTGGTGGCCATGATACTGCCCGCTTTCATCGCTTCGCTGGCAGGAATACCTATCAACCAGGCCAAGGGATAAAACACATAGCCCAATACCTGTTGGAAATTGATACCGAACACCACCTCAAACAGATAGTTGACCAAGGCAATCAGGGCGATAAAGCCAATCAACATAGCCGCGACTATGACGGCAACGGTAAAACCGGCAATGATATATTCCCCCAGCATCTCGAAGAAACTGACCTTGCCACTACTCTTTTTATCGGCACTCATCAGTTGGTCTGTGGTCGAATTATCCACTTCATAGGGGTTAATAATATTGAGCACCACAAAGGTACTGAACATATTCAGTATTAAGGCGGTCACCACAAAACGCGGCTCTATAAGCTGCATATAGGAACCGACAATCGACATGGATACTGTGGACATGGCTGTGGCAGATAGGGTGTACATCTGCTTGTCTGTCATGTGGGGAACCAGGTTCTTGATGGCAATGAAGTTCTCTGACTGGCCCACAATCATGGAGCTCACGGCATTGAATGACTCCAACTTTCCCATACCGTTAATCTTACTGAGACAGATACCTATCCCCTTGATGATCAAGGGCAGGACTCTCAAGTACTGCAATATACCTATCAAGGCAGAAATGAAAATAATCGGCATCAGCACCATGAAGAAAAAGGTAAATCCCCCCTCATTGGTCACACTGCCAAATACAAAATCCGTCCCTTGCTTGGCAAACTCCAGTAACTTGGAGAAGGCGGCGGCAAAGGCTCCCACTATTGTCACCCCAACAGAAGAGTTCAACAGGAACCAAGCCAGCAACAATTCCACCAGCAGCAGTTGTATCACGTAGCGGATTTTTATCTGGCGCCAGTTATTAAGGTTAGCCAATAGTGCCAAGCCAAGAATGGCCAACATACCTACAAAAAAATTTACATATTCCATAGCATCCACCTAACGCTGTTTTATTTTTAGCCACTCAAAATTTAATTCAGTAGAAACTGAATATGAGTGTGTTGTGATTTTAATAATCTTGAATAAGTTAAAAACAATGTGATCGGCAATAGTACAACAGTGAATTCAAGCAAATTCATGAATATTAATTAATAATAGATTATTAAATCTATTCATAGTGTTATCGATCAAGCTTGATAAGAGTAAGTTCAAAAAACAAACAATCTTCTTATTAGCAATAAAAAAACAAAATATATAGCAACAATTCAAAACACAAAACCAATCACAAAAGCCAACAACTGCAACCTGAAAACAAGCCATACCACCAAAAAACAACAAAAAACCGAAAAGCGAAAACGGATTAAACACAAAAATTAATCATGCTTTATATTCCACTTTTCACTTAAGTGTAAAAACCTACTCAAAGGAAAATACAAAATACCGATAATTAAAAGGTTAGAGAAAAACAACCATTATCAACGTAGATTAAAACCCATCAATAATTTAGCCACAGAACTCGGCAACAAGTGTTAATTCCACAAGAGCCAGAACAAACCACTTTCAAAAAGAAAAAGCCTCAATAAAATCCGGATAAAAATAGTGAGAGTGAAACAAAAACAAGATGAAAGGTTCAAGTCCGGCAATTAAACCCATAGCCTTATTGGTCATATCAATATTGGCAAGTTTTACGGCCAGTGCCGTCGAAATCTATGGCGATGAGAATAACCAGGTGATTGTAGGCGGTAGGTTGCAACTGCATGTGATCAACACCCAGGGAAAAACCGAGATGGCCAATGCCGGCTCCAGAGTACGCTTCGGCTTCGACCATAAGCTCAATAACGGCTGGGTCATAGACACCCTATTCGAATGGGGCGTCAACGCCGTTGGCAAAACCGATTTGGTATACAGCAGCGACAGTGCCTTACATGCCGAAAGTGACGATTTTCTCAGTAATAGATTGGGTTATGTCGGCTTCAGCCATGAAAACTATGGCCGCCTCTCCTTCGGTAAGCAATGGGGGGTATGGTACGACGTTGTCGGTGCCACCAACCAAGGCATGGTGTGGGATGGCAACGCTGCCGGAGTATTCAGCTATAACAAAGGCGATGGCGCAATCAATGGTGTCGGCCGCGGTGACAAAATCATGCAATACCGCAACAGCTGGGGAGCATTCGAGTTGGCTGTTCAGGCACAAATTAAAGATGAATTAACCAAACTCAAGGCCAGTGGTGACCCAATAAATCCTTTCCCTCCGGGTTCCATGTTGAATGACTCATTCCATGACACTCAAGTGCGAATGTACAACACCTACGGAGTTGCCCTTGGCTACCAGCTGGGCGGAGGTTGGAAACTCACCTTGGGTGGCAACACGGGTGATATAGATATCATACGTACCGGCCAACGGCAGCAACAAGAGACAGATTACATCTATGGCATGGGAGTCAGCTATGGTTGCTTTGGCTGTGACGGCCTGTTTGCAGCAGCCAACTACAATCACAACGCCTGGCACGATACCGATAACTTGGGGCGCATGTTGCCAAAATCCCAAGGTGTGGAAACTTGGATATCCTATCAATTTATCAATGGCCTGCGTCCATTCATCTCCTACAACATGCTCGATGCCGGTGCCGAATATGCCAGCGCCTATGGCGGCGATGAATTCAAGCGGCAGTTCGTATTTGCCGGATTGCATTATCAGCTGGACCGCAGTGTGACCCTATTCCTGGAGGCTCGGAAAGACTGCAGTGAGATCCATTCCAGCCTCGCCGGCATGGCCGACTCAGAAGATGACGGCGCAGCCATAGGAGTGCAATACAACTTTTAGACCTGTTCTCCCTTTGCAGGTTTGCCCGTTTGACCAGCGGGCTTTTTTATTGCAATTGCTTCAGGGTTCCGCTTCCCAGTTGCCGCATCTGTTGCTGGATCCAGTCGGCGCGGCGGTTCATGTAAGCGCTGGGGGGATTGATTTGATATTGCCAGGGATTGGGCAACAAGGCGGCCAGCAAGGCTGCCTCGCGGGACGACAACTGGGCGGCGCTCTTATGAAAGTAGTGCTGCGCCGCCGCTTCGACGCCGTAGATCCCCGGGCCGAATTCGACAATATTCAGATACAACTCAAGGATCCTGGGCTTATCCAACACCAGCTCCAGAAGCAGGGTGAACCAAGCTTCGGCCCCCTTGCGAATAAAGCTGCGCGAAGACCACATAAACAGGTTCTTGGCGGTTTGCTGGCTCAAGGTGCTGGCGCCTCTGAGACGCTCCCCCTGGAGCTTTTCCTCTATGGCATTCTGAATCGCCTTGAGATCAAAACCGGAATGAAGGGCAAAACGCTGATCTTCACTGGCGATCACCGCCAGTTGCATATTGGCAGATATCTTAGTCAGCGGCTGCCATTGATGTTGCACCTGATGTTGTACCTGTTTGACCGGCGCAGGCGGAAACCAATAGCGTTCAATACGCCAACTCCACAGCGGTGGGTTAACAAACTTAAGGGTAATCACCATCAGCAGGGACAGTATCACCAGCCCCAACAGCAGTTTTATCAACCAGGCTGTCAGTCGCCTCAACCATCCTTTTTTCGCGGCCAAATTCGCTCCTGATAAATAAGCTCCCCCAAACTGAGTGAGCCTGGAAACCCTCTGTGAATAATAATTGAGTATTTTGCAAGGTGCGAACCCGGTCCGGAATGACAATCTGTAAGCTTATCCGGAACACCCGGGAGACTCAGTGGCACTTTTCTTTAGCCAGTGCCTATTAACCAGAGCCCTTAACCAGTGCCGATTACCAATGCCCGTTAGTCAGCGCCGAAGCGGCCGCGCTCAAGAAAACCCTGTACCGCCGCCAGCGTATCCTGATGCCAATGTATGGCCTTATGGCACAGGGGCAACACCATCCAATCATTAGCATCATCACAACGGGTGGACGCCAGGGATACCCGGCCATCGGACTCGCCGTCAATCAAGGTACCCAAGGGATCCTGAGTCCCACTGCCGGCGATGATCCCAAGATGAGCCTGACTATCCTCGCGCCAACTTGCCCAGCGCTGCCCCGGCAGCAGAGATTGCAGCGGCTGAAATAGCCTGGAATATCCCGGAAGCTTATCGGCCAGGCTCGCCAGTGGTGAACCATCATGGGGCGTGGCAATAAACACACTGTGGCCCAAATTGTCGGGCGGCTGCTCTGCCAGCAGTTGCCGGACGATTAAGCCTCCCATACTGTGAGCCACAAAGTGCACCCTGGGATACTGCTGCCAATTCTGCTTATCCAGCGCCTGGCGCAATGTCGCTACCGCTTGTTGCAGTGAGCCGAAACGGGTGGGCAATCTGGGGCACAGGATACTGTATTGCCGGGCCAAGCCTTGGGCCAGAAACTCCATGTCGCGCTCATCTTTGTTGAAGCCATGAACCAGCACCACCAGAGCTTTGCTGTTATCCAGCCTCAAATTGGCTGGCTCTTGAGCCATTGCTGGAATGCCTGTTTGGGCATGGCACCGGCCTGTTGGGCTATCACGCGGCCATTTTTGAACAGCATTATGGTCGGAATGGAGCGGATCCCATACTGAGCCGCCAGCGCTTGCTGAGCCTCGGTATCCAGCTTGCCGAAACGAAACTCCGGCTCCAGCTCGGCGGCACTCTGCTCGAATATGGGGGCAAACTGTTTGCAGGGGCCACACCAGCTGGCCCAGAAATCCACCACCAACGGCAGCTCTGACTTGTGGGCATGGTTGGCAAAGTTGGCGCCGGTCAGCTCAAAGGGTTTGCCCTGAAATAAAGGCTGCTTACAGTGACCGCACTTAGGGCCTTGAGACAGCCGTTCTTCCGGCACCCGGTTCATTCCAGCGCACTGGGGACAAGCAATCAACATAGAACTCTCCTCTCAAGCGGCGTTATCGCCGCACATTGTGAGATATGGGGATGACTCACGCCAGGCTCAAGCCAGTCGACTCAAACCAGATGAGGCTGCAACGCGGCCAACACCTGGGGATAATCGGCCTGATTATCCAAGGTCAGACTCAGATAGCCATCGCCGCGAAAGGCCCGGTCCAGCTCCAGCAAGATATGGGTTTGCTTTCCGGCCGGTACCAGGGTGAGCTCCACTTCACGCAAAAGGCGGATCCCAAGCCCTGCGGGTACAAACTCCAACTCTTGATAGCAGCCTGAACCACTGCGAAACCCAGAGGTGTTGATATAGCCTTGCTCGACATCGGCTTTTTTAAGGACAAAGCCCAGCTCCTCCATGGCCTGCAGCAGGTGCAGCAACAGCTGGGTAGGCTGGATCTGCAGCAGATCCTGATCGCCCGGATCTATGGCGTAATCTATCGCCAGCCCGGTTTGCAGCCAGACCCGGCATTGATTGTTACGCACAGGCAACTCGGTAAATGGGGTCTCAGGATGCAACTGACCGATGAAAGGCAGTTCTCTCACCTCTCCGGCCTGAAGTTCAAAGCCCTCGCTGATGCGCCAGCTGGCCAGGCAATGATTGATAAAGTGGCTGCTGTCGCCATCACTGACTTTAACCCGGGTCATTAGGGCCAGCTCCAGGCCGGCAATACTTTGGCTTACCTCGCCGCCTTTGAGCACGATTCTGGCTTCAAAGGTTTGCCCGGGTTGCAGGCTGGCATTGAGCAAGCGGGTATCTACACTGGCACCACCAACGCCAATTGCGGCAAGCAGTTTCTTAAACATCCTATGTTCCTGTTTACTTAATAGACCTTGCCGCATTTAAGCCCCTTTTCCCCATAGAGTAAAGGGCGCCAGTATGCTTGATTTCACTTGGAAGACATCAGTTACTTTTCCCCATAGAGTAAAGGGCGCCAGGGGTTAACCCAAGACGGCAACAGCACAGATAGCGGTGGTTGAAAAAGATTAGGAACAAAAAAGGGAGCCAGGCCCCCTTTGTTCTTTGTTGATCATGCCTGGTTAATCAAAGTGGCCTGAGTTACCAGACTCTGGCCACCAAACCTTTGAGATAAAAGCCTTCCGGGAAAGCGCCACCTATGGGGTGATCCGAAGCCTGTGACAGGCGCTCGATAAACTGCAACTCACGCTTTGCATCCAACGCCGCATCGGCCACTATCTTCTGGAACAGATCCGCCTGCATCAGCCCCGAGCAGGAGAAAGTCAACAGAGTGCCGCCCGGCTGCAACAGCTGCATGGCGATCATATTGATATCTTTATAACCGCGGCAGGCACCGTTGAGTTGCGCCTTGTTATCGGCAAACTTGGGCGGATCCAGCACTATGACATCAAACTTACGCCCTTCATCGCGATATTGTCTGAGCAGCTTGAAGACGTCGGCCTCATGGTAATGCACATGGCTGTCGTCCAGTTGATTGAGTGCCATGTTCTGCTTCGCCGTGTCCAGCGCCAGCTTGGAAACATCGACATTCTCAATACTGGCGGCGCCGCCCTTGGCGGCATAGAGGCCAAAAGTGCCTGTATAACAGAAGCAGTTGAGCACAGACTTACCCTTGACGAAACGGGCAGCCATGGCACGGTTGTCACGCTGATCCAGATAGAAACCCGTCTTGTGACCCTTGGTCACATCCACGGCGATCTTGATACCGTTTTCCTCTATCACCACAGGCATGGCCGGCAATTCGCCATGCAGCAGGCCGGTAACCAGCTCCAGGCCCTCTTTTTTACGTGACTCGACATCGGAGCGCTCGTAGATGGCGCAGTCCGGGTAGAGCTCAGAGAGCACAGAGACCAATGTATCGCGCCAATAGTCGGCGCCGGCCGACAGCAACTGACACACAAGCACATTGGCATACTTGTCTATGGTGATCCCGGGCAAACCGTCCGACTCGGCGGCAATAAGGCGATAACCTGTGAGCCCCTTCTCGGCAATCAGGGCATCACGCCCCTTTTGGGCCCGCACTATGCGGCGTTTGAAGAACTCCCTGTCTATCTCTTCATCGCGATTAAAGCTCCAAACCCGCACCTGGATCTGCGACTCCGGCGACCATGAGCCCCGCCCCAGCCAGCGGCCATCATGGGCAACAACTTCAACCGTTTCGCCCATTTGTGGTTTGCCTTTGATATTGTGAATACCGCTGGAAAAGACCCAGGGGTGATGCCGCAGCAGGGATTTTTCCCGGCCGGGTCTAAGTTTGATTTTGAGTACCATGATGCGCCTGTCTGGAGTGTCGGCAACCGGGTCCTGATGACCCGACTGACTTTTCAAGGGGCGAATAATAGCCTAAAAGTCGGCTCACCACAGGAGTTTTCGACAACTTTTTCGCGCGTTTTTGGGACTTTTGGCCGTTTGATTAGCCCACCTGAGTGCAACGTCAAGGATGGCGTAAACGGACTTCTGCCAGTATTGGTGTATGGTCGCTCGCCTGTGCATCCTGCTCAAACTGCGGCCGCAGCAGATGTTTGTCATAGACCCGATAATCCACCACTTCTGCCAGGCTATGCTGGCTACGGGCATCAAACTCCTGACTCAACAACAGATAGTCGACCACACTGCCTTGAGAGCCGTGAAAATGGGTCACGGGGCGAGTAGCTGTCACTTGATCGCCAGTTTGCTCAGAGACTTCTAGCCAGAGCTGCCAGGCGTCAAGCAGCTGAAAATGTGCCAGTTGCAGTTTCAACCTTTCATCAGGCAGGCCGTGAAGGCCTGCAGCGCGAATATCCCCGTTGTAGAGCTGTCCGGCGCCCACCAATAGGCCCTTGAGTTCACTGGAATCTATGCCGGCGTTGAAATCCCCCATCAGCACCACAGCGTTGTCGCTTTGCCGGCGCCGCTTGAGTATCGCCTGATACAACAACATGGCCTCACTGCCACGCTGCAAAGCAGCTGACCACCGTCCCAGCGCACTCTCGGCAAGCAGCCCGGCGGCACCTTGCAACTCGACCGCGCCCTTGGGCAACTTGTTGCGAGGTGATTTGAAATGCACCACATAGGTATCACAGTGGCCGATCCCAGGCAGCATCAAGGTGGCTCTCAGTATCTGACGACTGCTTTGAAACTCATCCTTGAGTCCCAGTGAAAATGCCAGTTCGGCATCCAGCGCTACCGCCGCCAAGGAAACAATCGGAAAACGGCTTGCCAGAGCCACCACACTCTTGCGGGCAACAAAGCCTTCTATGACCGGCGAATCCACCAGCGCAAAATGGGCAAGACCGGCAGCCTGACACAATTCGCGTAGCGGCTCGGGGCTGAATACCTCCTGCCAGCCCACCAGATCTGGCTGCGCCTGCTGCAGCCAGCGGGCTATCCAGTCGCACTTTTGTTGCCACTGTCCTTGGGTATAGATGTTGTTGAACTCATGAAACGCCAGCGGCGGCATGGCAAAGTTGAACAGATTCAGGCTGGCGATGCGGATATTGGAAGACATGAAAAGCGTTGCGGCTCCGGTAACTCTGCTGAGTGATAGTGTTGATATTAAGCCGCTGCTGGGATTTGTCCAATAGCGCCCCAAAAACAACCTTACGGCTACCCATTCCACTCCAATAACCCAACAAATAAACAACATACCGCCGCTATTTGTGACTCAAAAACCCTGTTTGGCAGGCTTTTTCAATCTCCCGCTTGACTTGTTTGGTTTCGACCATACAATCGCCGCTGAATTAACCATACGGAGACCCACTGTGGACACACACATAGGTGACAGTAGATGCCCTGTCAGTCAGACAGGATTATTTGCCCGGCACTAGTCTGCAGCTTCGCAAACTACTGCCAGGCCTGGCAGTAGCGTAGTAAAGAATCCCTTTTCCGTTACTCCCCATTAAAACCTTTTGAGCTTTGCATGCGCGAGCATGCCGCAGCGATCCCCTGTGGCTGTCAGCTTAATGCGCTTGCACCAACACAGGTTTGCTTCGGGTAGCCTTGCTGCCCCATCTACGACCTTGAGTGTTCCCCCACACAGGAGGAACAAACATGAAACTCAGATATACCAATGCGCTGCTGCTGGGCGGCCTGCTCTGGCATGGACAACTGCATGCCGGCATTCAGTTACTGGAAGATCCCGATATTGCCGCTGCCACAGAGCTCGCTGTCGACTGGCAACGACAAGCGGGCAACAACGGCTTTGCCCTGGGGCTCAACCAAGCCGTCTTTGGCGGCGAGTTGGCGCTGGAACTGCAAACAGACAACCGGGATGCCCCCTGGGACAGGCATGAGAGCCGCGGCTGGCAACTCGGTTACAAACAACCGCTGGCCACAAACGGCTTATCTCAGGCTCTGGCACTGGAGCTGGAGCTGGGGCGTCATCACAGAGATGGCTGGCAGGGTCACGCCCTGGTCAGTACCGATCTGCCGATTGCCACCCAAGGCTTCTTTGTGCGCAACAACTTAGGGCTGAGCCTGGAGTCGGGTGAAGGCCCGGCGATGATTTTTGGCCTGGGAGCCGGCTTCAAAGTTCAGCAGCAAACCCTGCTGTTTGAAAACCAGTATCTGGGCCAAGGCGACTATGGCTACCAGCTACTCTGGCAAAACCAACCCAGCGCCCATTGGCAGTGGCAATTGGGTTATGGCAATCAGTATGGCGGTGGCGCCCGCCAATTTGGCGCCGGCATACAATTTTTCTTTTCTTGATAGCTCATTGGGAGAATGACCTATGAACAGCAACAACATCATACTCAACCTGCACCTTATTCTGGCCAACAAAGACGCCAAGGCGATGCAGATGCTGGCATCCGAGCTGCACCCGGCGGACATAGCCGCCGTGCTGCCAGCTTTCGACAGCCAGCAAACGGCCTCAATACTGACCCTGTGCCAGCCCAAAACCGCGGCGGCGCTGCTGCGATATCTGTCCCATCAGCAGCAAAAGCTGCTGGCGGAAGCACTGGATCATCAAACCCTTGGGAAAATTATCATGGAGATGGCGGCGGACGAACGCGCCGACCTCTACAACGAGTTGGAGATTGAGCAGCAGGCCCTGCTGCTGCCGACACTGGCCAAGGCGGAGCGCGAGGACATGCGTACCCTGGCGGCCTATGATGACTCCAAGGTCGGCTCCATTATGACCTCTGACTATGCCCTGCTGCGGGTCAATCAAACCGCAGAAGAGGCCATAGACAGCCTGAGGAAAGTGGCAGCGGATCTGGAAACCATCTACCAGACCTATGTGGTGGATGAGCACGGACGCCTGATAGGCAATGTGTCGCTGCGTCAGCTCATCATCGCGCCGCCCAAGGCGTTGGTGAAAGACTTTATGAAAGAGCAGACCATAGCCATAGAAGCGGAAGCCTTCAAAGAAGAAGCGGCGCAGATGATAGCCCACTATGATCTGCTGGCGCTGCCCGTGGTCAACGGCAACGACCAACTGGTTGGCATAGTCACTTATGATGATGCCATGGATGTGGCCAGTGCCCAGGCCGATGCCGAATTCAGCAAACACGGTGCCGTGGGGCAGTTGGCATGCTCTTTCAAGGAAGCCAGTATTGGCATGCTCTATCGTAAGCGAGTCTTTTGGCTGGTGTTGCTGGTGTTCGGTAATGTGTTTTCCGGCACAGGGATCGCCTACTTTGAAGATACCATCACAGCCTATGTTGCCCTGGTGTTCTTCTTGCCACTGCTCATCGGCAGCAGTGGCAACGCCGGTTCGCAGTCTGCCACCTTGATGGTCAGGGCGCTGGCCACCGGGGAGGTCGTCCTCAAAGACTGGCTGTCGCTACTGGCCAAAGAGCTGTTTGTCGCCGGCTTGCTGGGTGCCACCATGGCCATTGCGGTATTTACCCTGGGTTATTGGCGCGGCGGTGATATCGCCCTGGTGGTCGCTCTGACTATGCAACTTGTGGTGATTATCGGCAGCCTGATAGGTATGTCCCTGCCCTTCTTGCTAAGTAAGTTCAAGTTGGATCCGGCCTCGGCCAGCGCGCCGCTGGTGACTTCGATAGCCGATATCATAGGTGTCATCGTCTACTTCAATGTCGCCACCGCTATTTTGGATTTTCCGCCTGTCAGTGGTTAATTGACCTTGGCACAACCTATGCTGAAACCAAGCCAGGTTGTGCCATCCCCAAACGGCTTAACTCCACTCTTCGACAACTTTAATGCCGTGTTTTTCGGCTGCCGCAATAAAACCTGCGCTCAGGTTGTTAAGGTCAGTAGTGGTGATCAATTTAAGATTGGGAAGCAGGCTTAAGTCTTCAGCCGCGATATCCTTCACCGCCAATATGCTGTCGCCGCATCCGGGATCCCAATAAGGATTGATATTGTAATAGACCTCAGCCCCACCGGATAAACCATCGTCCTGATAGAGCTCGGTTACCTTTGCCAGTTCCGTATCGGCAATATCCAGCGCCTGATAAAAATCTATCACCTGTGGTATCTCCCCGGCATCATTGCGCTCAATTTCGCCACCACAATACTCTGCGGCAAACTCCGCCAATGAAAACTTGGGCGAAAGCGAGTCTTGTCTATACATAAGTTCTTCAATAACCAGCAACTTCAACCCGAAATCTTTAAAACTATTCACCACAGTTGACGCGGGGGCAAACTTTTTCGGGCCTTTGGCAAAGCGATTGGCCTCGAGCAGTAGCTCAGACAGCTGTCTGGCCTTGTCATTGATGGCAGCATATTGCCCGGCAACGCGGCAAGCAAAATCATAAAACTTCCTGGACACAGCCAACTTGCGAACAGCCTCCTGGCGATTGAGGCTAATAAACTCCGGATAATGATGCTCAATATACTCGGCCTGTTGCTTATAATATTTTTTATCCGACTTGTTCTTTAACACCTTGGCAAGCCTATGATTCGATTCGATTAACTCTGCCTGGCTGCGCATTTCCAAATCAAGAGGCTCAAGGAGCAAACTTTCAATAAGGTAGCCGAGTTCAGATGCATCCCAGCTCTCTTTGAAGGAGATAACTTTCTCAAAGACTTTCAAAGAGTGCTTATACAAAAAGCCTTTGTATTCACCGGCCGCCAGCATATCTCCGGCAATATCGGCTATTGCAGGACAATGCTGATAGATGTCACGATTGAGCATACAGGCATATATCACCCTCGCATAAAGGCTCTCGGCTTGCGGATGACAGGAGATACACCCCAGCGCCAGGGAACAATCAAGGTTAGGGTACAACTCCAGCATTTTTACTACAGTCGGAGCTATCGAGGCGCGGGTCTGTGGGTCAGCATAGCTATGATAGAAATAAAGCTGGCACAGGGTTAGGGCCAGCTCTACCGAGCTGAAGTTAGATTTGGGATCAGCGATAAGCTCACACTCCCCTCGGTCCAGGAGAGTATTGGTAACGGCGATAATCTCGGGGGATTTGGCAGAGATGATGCTTGAAGCAATGGATATTTTTGATGAACACAGGGCAACGGCAACCTTGGCACACAATTCGGCTTCAGCTTGATTGCTCCAATCAGTCGTTTTCAATAGAAAAACAAACTTATCCAGGCAAGGCTTCACATTGTTCCCCGACCAGATTTTTCTGGCTCTATCCAGAGCAGACTTGTTACGGAACTTGGCCTCGGCCACTAACTTGAAACCTTCCTCTATTGCTTCCATGCGCACCACACTACCTCCCATACTCGTGTGAAAAAGACGAAATAACTGCACAGATGCCTGCATCGGCAGGCTCTGTCACTGCGAGATGTTACCGGAAAACTCTGCTTCAGAGGAAATCGAGTAAACAATGGGCAACCTCAAAGATTTACCTTTGCAAACTTTGCAGTAAAGCAAGAGAGTGGGATAATCCCCGGCGGCCATTTCGCTGACAAGCCCAACCCAGGCAGGCTCAGCGGGATAAATCACAGGACAGGCCTCTAGGCCGCCATGACAGGGAAACATATGCAAGGTATTGCACAGTGGCAAAGCGCCCAACCCACCGACAAAGTACAACGCTATCTCAATCGACTCGACGACTATGACGCTCCTTATATGCTGATTATCCAGCTGAATACTGAGGTGGCCGCGTCAATCGAGATACTCAATACACTCATTACTGAATTTGAGCTCGACGCCGAATGTGTCGAAAAGCTCAGCGATTCAGTGCTTTTCTTAGCGCTTGAGTATTTATCCGGCGACGATGAAGCCGGGCAGATACAGGCATTTGCCCGGGAGTTTCAGACCCGGCTCACAGCCCTTGGCATACTCAGCCACGGCGCCATAGTGCACCATAACTGTCTGGGCCAAGCAGAGCAGAGCTTTCGCGACTGTTTGTCACTGGTCAAACGAATCATTGACGGCGCGGCAAACCAAAGCGAGCTGGCCATCATGGATTTCGGTGATAACAGCCCCAGGTATATAAAATAAAGACGACTCCAAATGGCGCTAATGCTAGGGGCAATCTCTCACACTTGTTGTCCCTTTTGTCCGGTTTATCAATGGACTTAGACCCTTTAGTGTAATCACGCCCGCAAGGCGGTGATGCAGTTACAACATCAAGAGACTAATCAATGGAACATTTCACGGAAGACAGCCGCAGCTTAGGCGGTGCGCTCAAGGATCACATTCTCAACCAGGATCTGGTGGCTATCAGCCAAATTGTCAGCACAGACAATGTCGATCACAGCCTGGTTCAGGACGGACTTCGCCAATGCAGGCCACTGGACTTTGTGCTGGAACAGGCCGATCCCAAGTTTGACAGAGTCGTCCAGCACCTATTAAAACTGGGCGCCGGTATTCGTCACTTGTTGGATAAAGAGCGTAAACCCAATCATCTGCTGCAACGAGCGCTGCGCTCGGCAGAGATGGTGCAGATGCTCAGCGAGCAAGAGGTTAATCTCAATATACTGTGGCAGGGTGAATTTAACCTCTTGTCATTGGCCACCTGCCGCGGTGACTATCGTATGGTCAAGGCGGTGTTGGAACAGCAACTGCCGCTTTTGGATGATGAATGTTTCTTCTGGCACTGCTTCAGTCGTAACCCGGCGCTGGAGCAACAAACTGTGCAGTTACTGCTGTCTCACGGCATTGAATATCAAGGCAGTGAAGAGCGCGAATATTGTGATTCACTGCTGTTTCAGCTGTTCAACTCTCCCATGCCAGAACTGAAAATACTCTCCATTTTCAATATGTTAACTGAACAGCAATACGACTGTGACTTAGAGCGACGTTACTCTGGTAACACCTTGCTGGCGATGACGATAAAGAATGGTCAACGCCTGTTGTTGACTCGCCTGGTAGAACTGGGAGCGGATATCAGCCACCATCAGCCGGAAGTGGCGCGCATGCTGCTGAACAAGGAGAAGCTGCAGTCCCGTCTGGTACTGGATGACAGCCTGGATCTGTTTTCTGCCGATGCCGCCGAGGTTGAGCGTTATCTGACAACCCAAGCAAATTTCACTGGCAAGTCGGTTATCGGCCCTATCCTGTGTCACACCAACCTGTCATCCAGCCAACGCTGCCGATTTGCCGAGTTGGCCATTGCCAAGGGCGCCGATGTCAACCAGGCATTCGCTTTCACCACGGCCGGTGGCACCGAACTCTTCTGCACGCCTCTTTATGCCTTGTGTTCCATGGAGCAGGACAGACTGGATGAAGTCGCCCTGTTGCTGCGCCACGGCGCCGTGGATCCCGTTGAGAATCGCAGTGCCCTGTTTCTGACTATCAGCCAGGCCAGGCTCGAACTGCTCAAGGTATTGTTGCAAGGTGGCATCAACCCCAACTTTGCTCTGCGCGGCGAGCCGGTGAATGAAAACTGCCGTATGGATGATGAAATGTGGGTAAGCCATTTCTATCCAAGCCATCTCAGGGTTAAGCCCAACCCGGCGCAAAAGCGTGCCATGTTCAGCATGCTGCAGGAGGCAGGGCTCAGCAGCCTGCTACAGACAGATTCCGCATGGACCGCTCTGGATATCGCCTTGCTTCGCAGAGATCATGAGTTTGTGCAGCAGATGCTGGGCGAAGGTTTCCGGCCGCCCTTGAGCCCAAATACCCTTAACTGGGCGTTCGAATACTGCAGTGACCTGGCCACGCTGGAAACCTTAATTGCCTTGAGTGATACCCAGGTTGAAGTCACAGAGGAGATGGTCTCAGGTTATTTCCACTGTTTCGCCAACAAACCCGAGGAAACCTCTCAGGATCGCGAAGCCATTTTTGAACTCTTGCTGCGTCTGGGATTGGATCTGCAACGGCAATATGACGGAGGTTCACTGCTGGAGCTGGCGATACGCACCCGCAACGAGCCTGTAATACGGCGCCTGTTGCAGCTGAGACAGCAATTCCAGATCCCGGCCGATGCGGTCGCCTGGGCGGTACACTCACTGCAAAGTCCGCAACTTGTGGGCGATATCGTTGCCCTGTTCCCGGATTTTGAACTGGCCGATGTGCATCAGAGCTTCTCCGGCAACCACAAAGCCCCGGCAACGGCAATTACCCTGGCACTGCATAAAAAACGCTGGTCTTTGGCGCAATATCTGTTGCAACGTTTCCCGACTATGCGCGCCTGGACCGAGGTGCGTTGGCTGACCGAAGATGTACTGTGGGAGCTTGAAGAGGACGGCCTGGAACTATTCCGGCTCCTGATAGAGCGCGAACAGGATCTGGATCGTCTCTGTTTGGATGGCAATGATGCCTGTCGTTGGAGCCTGTTGTATTTCCTCTGTTTCCGCTACGCCAAGCTCAAACAACACAAACAACTCTATCTCAGTGCGGTGGAAATTCTGCTGGAGGCGGGAGCCGCTGTGGATCAGCCCTACTCCCTGGATGTGGAGCGCACGCCAACCAAACCGGATATCACCCATATTTTCTCCTGCATTCTCTACGATGCGGAAAACGACTTTGAATACTGCCGCCCCATGTTTGATCTGCTGATCGACTATGGTGTCGACCCGACAGTGCCCGTGGGACAGTTCCACGAATCCGGGGTGATGAGCACGGTTCAGAGATATCATTCTATTATCAACGAAGAAACCAGTCTCAAGTTTGTCCGCTATCTGTGGCAAAGAACCGGATTCAACATCCATGAAGTCAACAATCTGGGCAATAACCTGATCTTTGCCGCCGCCATGCCGGGACGCTCGGAACTGCTGCGCTGGTTTGCCGAGCACGGTGCTGACATTCATCATGTCGGCGGCTTCGATCATTCCAATGCCATGCATAAATGTTTGTCCAACTATTCGGACATCAATCCAATCGATCGCGCCAAGACTGTGGCTGCCCTGTTGGATCTCGGAATGGACATAGAGGTACTGGATCCGGATCCCGACTCCAGGGCAACGCCGCTGATGACGGCCTGCACCTTTGGTATTCAATCCTGTATCGACCTTTTGTTGAGCCGCGGGGCCAATATCAATGCCGTCTCGCCTTTGGGCGACACCCCACTGCTGGCGGCCATCATCAGCCAGTACTGTTACGATGCCCACTCTTCTGTCGAAGCCAGCAAGAAGGGGCTGGTCACTCAACTGGTGCAACAGGGAGCCAAGATCAATCAACTGACGCCCGGGCGCAGCCATCCCTTGCTCGAGGCCGCCTTCGCCGATCGCCCCGGGATCTTCGAGTGTTTGCTGGAACTGGGGGCCGATCCCTGGATGCTGGATCCGAATCTCAAGTCAGAATCCTCGGGCAGCATAGGCTTTGTCAAACCGCAAACCCCGGATGCCGATGGCATGAATCCATTGGGCTTTCTGTTGATGCATGGTGAAAAGGCCAGACAATATCTGCAAATAATTGCCCGTTACTATGGTGATGACGTCATAGTCTCGGCAATTGCAGACCTTGAAGCCATGCGGCCACCGGTTTGCCCGGCGCAGGCAGCGGCCAAACTGGCGGAGCTTCAGCAGCCAAAACAACAGCCATCCCAAACACCTCAGGCGCCGGGGGCCGAAATTGAGCCAAGTCTTACCTTTAAAGATAACGAAACCCGGCTCAAATTCCGTCGCATCATCCGCCAATCGGTTACCTTGCAGGGTATCAGCGTTAGTCTGGATCTGGCATTTGAGGAGACCCGCGCCCTGGGCGCGGCCATCGAGGCCCAGTGCCCTGGTGCCAATATGAATAACCCCGTCAACTGGCAACGCTTTATCTGTGCCGTGTTCAATCAAAGAGCACCTGAGCTGGCGCAAGCGCTGCAGGCCAAGGATGATGAAGGTCTATGTGTCTTCGAGGTAGAGCCCGCCAAGGTATCAAGCCTGACTCAGATGCAGGCCTTGGGGCAGTTGTTCCGAGAACTGTTTGCCACCCCGAGAGCTGTGCTGGGCGCCCTCGAGGAAGTACAGCATGAGATTGAATGGCAAGCCGCCAGCGCCGTAACTTCAGCCGAGGGCAAGACCACAGAAGATTCTGCACAAGCCCCTGATGAGGCCGTACCATTGGATCTTCGCGATCTGTACCAGATCATGGCCAACTTCGGTTTTGTCAACGTGATCTTCAAGCTGGACTCGACCACTATGAAACAGCTGGCCGCCAGCGTGCAAAGCCTGCTGCCACTGGAGATGAACGCCGAAGACTGGAGCAGGATCATCCAGGCCATCTGCCAAAGCCAATTTGGCGAACAGACAGATCTCATCTCCTTCGAGGCCATAGGCAACTACTTCCGGGTGGTGCTTGAGGATGAACCCGGGGTCAAACATGAGCTGGTGAAAAACTTCCGTCAACTGCTGCGGCAACTGTTCCACACAGAGCAGAGCTTCATGCAACAGGTAATGGCCGTACGCCAGCATCTACCGACCGAGGCCTGACTTGAAGGCCATCAACTGGCTGCTGTATGCCCTGCTGATGTTGCTTAGCCTACCGGTAGTTGCACGCTACTACTTGCCGGCCAAACTGGCAGGGCTCAAAGCCACCTGGATTTGTCGGCGCCATTTCGGCGCCGACCTCAGAGTGAGTGACTGCCGCCCCTTTTCTGTCGGCGGCGAGTTGGTGCCCCGTAAGGGGCGCTACAATCTGGAGCTCTACAGCCAAACTCTGGGTGAATACCTGAATCTGTACCAGCTTAAACGCGAAGAGATATCGGTTGAGCGCTTGTCGCAGGCGCTGGCAAAACAGCGGCAGCAGGCCCAAGCCGAGCGGGCGAGGCTCAAAGAGCTGTCCGATCTGCTCGGCGGCCCACTGTGGCTGTTTCGTCATCTTCGCGCCAACGAGCTCCACCAGCAGCAACTCTTGCTGGTGATACCACCGGAAGACGACGAGACCCTGACGCCTTGGCTGCAACGCTTGACCCGTCTACTGCTGGATAACCCGGATTGCTGCGCTTATTTGATACCCAAGGAGCGGCAAGCCAACTTGGCAAGCGAGTTGGCGCCGACCTTGCTGCCTGAGCGGCTCGGGGACAATGTCCGCCTCAAGTTAGGCCTCAAGGAGTGCAAATTAAATTCGGCTCTGGCGCCATATCAACTGTTTGAGGCGCGGGCTTGCCTCAAAATCTATCGACCAAGGAAGTTTGGCAAGCTGCAGCCGGAAACACAGGGAATAGTGCCCCAAGCGCTGTCTTTGGACAGCGAGCTTCTGAGCCGGGCCTTTCCCTCACTGGTCTTCTGGCCACTGCCGCAAAACCGCCAAGAAAATTGAATTTAACCATCAATAGCTTACACCAACCAAGAGGGACCTATGCCTACAACCTTTATATCCAGTCACAGACTGGGCAATGAAGCTTGCCCCGAAGATTTGGCCTTCCTGCTTAAACATTGCCGAGACTGGCTTGAAAGCGAGCTGTTCGTCCGCTTTCCTGAAGATGAAGATTGGGCGCCGTGGGAGGATACCAGTTACCTGAATGAAGATGACTGGGCCGACCCCGAAATAGCCGCCAACGTTAAAGCCATTAGTGATACCTGCAAGCACATCGCCTTTGTGGCCGAACTGCCCGATGGTGAGTACCTGGGTTACTGGCGCGGTGAAGCCAAGCGCCTGATAGCCGAGAGCCCGCTGGTCAAATACAGCAATGACGGCTGCTTCAGCCTCTGGGGCACGAGTATGCTGCAAGCATTGCATTTCGACATGGAAGAAGCACTCTTGGATGAACTGCGGGAAATCGCCGAGCGGGCAGGATGGCAACTGAGCCAAGCCCACTTGAGCGACTACTGCGAGAGCGAAGCGCCGGACAGCCCGGATGAGTTCCATCAGGCCAGATATCAATTCCATCGGCAGCATCCCTGAGCAGGGAAACGACTTTCTGAGTCGCCAGGCGTCAAAGGGCAAGAACTAAAAACAAGGACAGCCCTGAGCTGTTGTGTCTCAGCCCTGAGCTGTCCTTGTTGCTATGAGCTTAGTTCGCGTTTTTAGCCATTCACACCAATAACCAAACTAATCAGAGAGCTCATCTGCCAGCAAAAACGGATTTACCGTAGTAGCATGAAAGCCTTTTTCGTTTAACTTGGCATCCAAAGCCATAGAGGCAATATCGTCCGCAACCGCATCCATCCTGGGATCTAGGTTCATAAACAGCATCTTGCTGTAGCCGTGGCAATCATCGCAGCTTTCAATGCGAACCGGCGTCTGATATTTGTCAAACGACCACAAACTCATCTCTTTTGCTTGATTGCAACTGCTGCAATGCGCCCGAATAAAATGCCATTGTGTTTCACACAAACTACAGTGCAAATAACGCAGGCCTTCACGAGGTTTATCAACCACCACACTGGCTACCGGATGGCTGCCACACACAGGACACATGGATTGCTGTTTAATCTCAGTGGTATCCATACGGCTGGCTACGGCCGCTGCCCAATGACTCCAATAAACAGATAACGCAGCCCACAAAAACAAGCGGTATTCTGCCGGTACCTGGCTGAATCGGCCATCCAACAGGCTGCCAGCCCACTGTTGCAGTTGCTCGGGTGTTTGACGCATCAACTGCCGTATCACTTGCGCCACATTGGCAGGCACAGTATCCAGCAGTTCACTGAGCAGTTGTTGCAACAGTGCTATCCAGTAGCCATTTTTCTGGATCCCGCGCAGTGGCATAGTGGCGCCGGTGTCGATATCCGGTGCAGGCCCCATTAGGGTGTCGCATAGCTTATGCTGCACCAACACCATGGAGCGACACAGCGCCAAATAATCTTCCAGCGAAGAATCCTTGGCAAGCTCGGCCAAGCGCTCCGCGCGGCGTAGGTAAACCTCTTTGGGATCGGCCGTGATCAGCACTTTCAAAGCCAAAGGGGAGCTGTCGGTAAAACTTGATGGGATCTCGCCGGCAAGACTCATGGTCAGTTATCCTCGTGTTCGTTCAACATGGCCGGATGGTGTTTGCGGGCCCAGGCCTTCGACACTTTGCCGTACAACATGCCAGTGATAGAACCTTCAATCCAACAAGCCATCCATACATGCACCACCAAGGCTATAAGCATCAGGATGCCGCAGGCCGAGTGGATCAAGGTGGCCCAGTTCACCGCTTCGGCAGAGAACATGGGAGCAAAGTAGGGCTGCCACATCATGAAGCCGGTGACGATAAACGCCAACACGAAAACCACAAACGAGCGGAACAACATCTTTTGGCCAGGGTTGTAATGACCAACTGGAGGAATGTTTTCCTCTTTCTGAAGCAAAACCCACACAATGGCCTTCATCCACGGCAGATCATACCGGTTCCATTTGTTGTGGTTGTAGTAGCGCAGCAGCATCACTGCCAGCAGCACACACATAGCTATGCCAAAGAAGGGATGCATCACTTTCGCCAGTTGTGGCGCACCCACTATGCCACTCAGCCACTGAAACGATGGAAAGAAGAAGGCAAACCCGGTCAGGAAGGTGACCAGGCCCACAAAGACAATGACCCAATGGCAGATCCGGTCAATGAGCTTATGACGAACAATCATCGGCTGGTTACTCATTGTTTTTCCTCCTCTGCTTCGGTGACAGGCTCTGCATATCCGGGCTGATCTTCCTCAACGATATTGCGACCCACGGTAATCCTGTGCAGCAAGGCAATACCCGCTGTGGCCAACAGGCCGGCAGCGCCCAAAGGCTTCAACCAGTCCTGGCGGATTTCGGTTGCAACCGGTACCCGGGGTTCTATCGGCATGCCATAGGTTTCCGGCTTATTGATATTGTGCAGAATCATCATGTAGTGACTGCCGCCAACCCCTTCAGGGTTGTACAGGCCCGCGTTGGCATAACCCCGCTCTTTCAACTGTGCGACCCGCTTTTCTGCGTAGAACAACATGTCTTCGCGGGTTCCAAATCGCAGAGCCCCTGTGGTACAGGTCTTCACGCATGACGGCTCCAAACCCACGGCGAGCCGGTCTGAACACAGAGTACACTTATAGGCCTTGTTATCCTTTGCGCTCACTTTGGGCACATTGAATGGACAAGCGCTGGCACAATAACCACAGCCGATACACTTGTCAGAATCAAAGTCCACAGTGCCGTTGGCGTGTTGCACTATGGCCCCGGCGGTTGAGCAAGCTTTTAAACAAGCCGGGTCGGCACAATGCATACAGGCGGTATGGGTAAACTGCCAACGCAGTTGGTTGTCATCCACAACTTCGTGATATTGCATTATGTTCCAGCTGTCCGGAGACAGAGTCATAGGATTCTGGTAACTGCCCTGGAAAGTACCAACCTCTTCACGCAGGTCGTTCCACTCTGAACAGGCAACCTGACAAGCCTTACAGCCGGTACATTTGGTCGCGTCAAACAGCTTGGTCACTTGTTGTACCGCGCCGATGCGGGCATGAGCGGCCGGAGTGATATCTGCGGTACCCGAGCGGCGAATAATATCCTGAGAAGCCATAATCAAAAGCCCTCCGCTTTAGAAATATTCACAAGGAATGCTTTATATTCAGGAGTTTGCGTATTGGCATCCCCCACTGCAGAAGTCAGCTCATTGACGATATAGCTCTTTTGCGTCAGCGCTTCATAACTGCCATGGCGTGGAATACCTATGGTGTGCACAGCTTTACCTTGTACCATCATGGGTTGCAGACGCTTGGTCACATAAGCCTTGGTGATGATATGGGATCGTTTGGAGGTCACTTTCACCCAATCCCCATTGGCAATACCCTTCTGAGCCGCCAGGGTTTCATCGATTTCGATAAAGTGTTGTGGCTGGGTAATGGCCGCCAAACGGCAGTGAGTCGTCCAGTTGTTGAAGTGCTCTGTCATTGAGTAGGTTGTGCCTACATATGGGAACTCTTCATTGGTCCCGAAGGTTTCACGCATTCCCTGGAACATACGGGCCACTGGGTTATTGGTGACTTTGGGATGCAAGGGGTTGCTCGCCAGCGGTGATTCAAAGGGTTCGTAGTGTTCAGGGAAAGGACCATCTTTCAAATCGCGCAGTGCAAACAAGTGCCCCACCCCATCGGCCTGCATGATGAATGGGTGTGCCGAATCCTGAGCATTCAACTTGGCATTGAAGTCAGGCACATCTATGCCTTGCCACTTACCGTCTTTGTACTCGAGCAATACGCGGCTGGGATCCCTTGGCTTTCCTTGCACATCGCATGAAGCACGGTTGTACAGAATGCGGCGGTTGGCAGGCCATGCAAATGACCAGTTGGGCGTTATCCCCTTACCCGATGGGTCACTGTTGTCGCGGCGGGCCATCATGTTGCCCCGCTCTGTCCACTGACCTGAGTAGATCCAGATACCGCAGGACGTTGAGCCGTCGGCTTTCAATTCAGTGAAACTGTTCAGCAGCTTGCCGGTTTTAAGATCGTAGCCGTTCATCTCTTTCGCCAGCTCTTCCGAACTTGGCTCATGTTCGATGGCATAATCCCATTTGATTGCTGCTATAGGCTCTGGCAAACGGCCGCCTTCTTCACGATACAAGCGTTTCAGTTCCAGCATGATGCCGGAGAGAATGGCAGGATCCGACAGGGCTTCTCCCGGTGGATTGGCACCTTTAAAGTGCCATTGCAGCCAACGGCTGGAATTGGCAATAGAGCCGCTTTCTTCGGCAAAACAGGTGGTTGGCAGACGGAATACTTCGGTTTGAATATTGGCGGTATCAACATCGTTGAACTGCCCCGCATTACGCCAGAAACTTGAAGTTTCATTCGCCAAGGCATCCAGAATGACCAGAAACTTCAGGTTTGATAAACCTTTGGATACTTTCTGTTTATCTGGTTGAGAGTTCAGGGTATTGATACCTTGAATAAAGTATCCATTCACTTCACCGTGAACCATCATGTCTATCTGTTTGTTGATATCGTACTGTTGATCCCATTTGGGCAACCAGTCATAGCCGTAATCGTTTTCAGCCGTGGCGTAATCGCCGTAGAAAGATTTCAGCAGCGACACAGTAAAGGCCGGGTAGTTATGCCAGTAGTTGGTTGAATTGGGACGCAGCGGTTTGGGCGTGTAATGGTTCAAGTAGGTTTCAAGATTAATATCCTGATCCTGTGGCAGTTTCAGATAACCAGGCAGACCTTGGCACAGCAACGCCAAGTCAGTAGCCCCCTGCACGTTTGAGTGACCACGCAGCGCATTGACCCCACCGCCCATGATCCCCATGTTACCCAGCAGCAACTGGATCATCGCCATGGTACGAATGTTCTGCGCGCCGACACTGTGTTGCGTCCAGCCCAGCGCATACAGGAAGGTGGCCGCTTTGTTGTCGACATGGGTTGCCCCAAGCTGTTTGCATACATCCAAATAGGCTTCTTTGGGGGTACCTGTGATACTCGAAACCGTATCCGGGTCGTAGCGTTCAACGTGCTTTTTCAACAGTTTCAACACACAGCGGGGATGCTGCATGCTTGGATCGACTTTAGCGTAGCCTTCATCATCCAATTCATAGAACCAGGAAGACTTGTCATAGGTGTTGGCCGTTTCATCAAAACCACTAAACAGTCCCTCGTTGAAGTCAAAGTCTTCACGCACGATAAACGAGGCATTGGTATAGGCTTTAACATACTCAAGGTTGATTTGATTGGTGCTTAGCAGATAACGGATGACCCCGAGCAAGAAGGTGATGTCTGTACCTGATCGCAATGGAGCATAGGTATCGGCCACAGCAGCGCTGCGGTTAAAGCGAGGGTCCACCACAATCAAGCGCGCATTATTGTGCTCCATCGCCTCGGTTACCCAACCAAAGCCAACCGGGTGTGCTTCAGCCGCATTTCCCCCCATGACAATCGCCAGATCGGTATTTTTCATATCGGCCCAGTGGTTGGTCATGGCTCCGCGGCCAAAGGTCGGTGCCATGGCGGCCGGTGTCGGCGCATGGCATACCCTGGCAATGTTATCCAGGCCCAGCATGCCTATGGCACGACCAAATTTATGGGTCATGAAGCAACCTTCGTTGGCCTGCGCCGACGAGGTCATCATCCCCAGACTGGTCAAACGGTTTACAGTTTGGCCCTTGGCGTTTTTCTCAACCAGGTTCGCGTCACGCTCATCCTTGACCAAGCGAGCGATGCGTTTAAACGCTTCCTCCCAACTGATACGTTGCCATTTATCACTGCCGGGAGCCCTGACTTCAGGGTATTTCAGTCGATGAGGACTGTTCACGTAATCCACCAACCCGGCCCCCTTGGGACACAAGGCACCACGATTGATTGGGTTATCGGCATCACCTTCGATGTGGAAGATGTGCTGCTCGGCATTCTTGCCATTACTGCTTTGGCTGTACATCAATAAGCCACAACCTACTGAACAATAGCAGCAGTTATTGCGCGTCTCTTTCGCCCTGAGCAGTTTGAATTGTCTGACTGCAGCAAATGCCTTTTCAGACATCAATCCCAGTGCAGAGATTGCAGATGTTGCAGCTCCGGCAGCACAGAGTTTGAAAAACTGTCGTCTGTTCATTGTCATTTCACACACTCTCTTGTTATGTGCAATTTCCAACTGCGGCATGGGTGCCACAGACTCGAGTCAGGTAAAGTCCTTACTCACAGCAGGAGTATCCTAAGAAATGACAATAAATAACAAATACAGACATGTGATCAGCAACACACTATCACAGCCACAGAAATTAAAACCAAAATTAATTTATGAAAAAGAATTAAAAACCAAAAGTCTATTTAAAAACACAAATCAACAGAATTTAACTCCAAATAGCCATTGGTCAAATTGTCTGGTCAAAATGACCATAATGTATAACTTTGATAGCGAAGCAATTAATTAGCGTGACATACATCACCAATTAATCAATATAGAGTCTGTTAACAGAGCTAAATCAGCAAAAGCTTATTTGTGACCTATTTCTCACTTCAAGGATCTTTAATTTCATTAGAGAGGGGAAATTCGCATCAAACAGCAGAGAACTGCTAATTAAGTACATGGTGATACTGGGTAAATTGGCTGGCAAGAAAGCACTGATAAATGAACCTGGCAGACTGAAATGATTTAAAGATTCTGGCCATATTTTGAATCGAAAAAGGACAGTTCTTGATCTGTCCTTTTTTCAGGTATGACTTTAAGTTTTCGTTTGGCACCTATTTCAAACCCAACTCATCCAAAAAGGTGCAAACGCCTCAGGCATGTCTGAAACTATCTATACCTGAAGCACTTGTCAGCCAAGCAAGATCCCCGGCTTTCCATCCAAAGAACGGGCAATGGCACGGCGCCCCTCCGCTTCAGTGAAATCTTTGCTCAGAATGCTATCCACATAGAACCACTCGCTGACCACCTCTTCGCTGCTGAAGGTCAGCGTCATATAACCCCGGTTCAACAGGTTGGCGTATTTAAGGTCATCCACCAGCCCTACAACGGCCGCCTCTGTCGCCGGGATCTGCTCTGAAGGCAGGTTGAGGTAGTACTCAAGCCCAGGGGAGGAAACCGAACTGGTGGCAAACTCAACCCCAACCATGTTGCCGTCTTTGTCCTTGAGATCATTGGCCCAGGCATTGTGGGTATCACCGGCAATCACCACCAGGTTTTTACCCGAGGCCCGGGCAGTGGCCAGCACGACTTCACGCTCATAGGCATAGCCATCCCAGGCATCCAGGTTGTAGGGGATCGACGGCAGTTGCAAAAGTGCCAGCACTTCCGGCGTCAGCTTGGCCTGGTTGGCCGCCAGATAGGTCAGTTCCGCTTGGGTCAGTGTCGGATCGCCGGCCTGAGCACGAGCCGCCAGCTGGGCCAATGCCGCCAACTCGGCAAACTGCGGAATAGACAGCTGCTGAGTGGCTATCGCCGCCGGCAACATCATCCGCCCCATCAGTATCTGCTGCCCCAAAAGCTGCCACTTGGCGCTGGATTGCAACAGTTTTCCCTGCAACCACAGCAGTTGGGTCTGGCCCAGAAGCGTACGCTGAGTGTCGGTCACGTCGGCGAGAAACTGCTGATCGTTGAAAGCGCCGGTAGCCGGATCCAGATAGTTGCCATAGTCCAACTGTTTGTCACGGGCCAACACCCGGGTATCCAGCATATGCAGATCCAGCAGATCGCCGAAGCTGAAACTGCGGTAGATCTCTTCATGATTGCCCTCGCGCCATGGGCGGATAGGCAGCCATTCGAAGTAAGCCTGCAATGCCGCCTGTTTACGGGCGTCGAAGTCCCCTTCCCCTTGGTTATGGTTTTCGGCACCATCCTTCCAGGTGTCGTTGGCCACTTCGTGATCGTCCCAGACGGTAATAAACGGCAGCTTGGCGTGCAGCTTCTGCAAACTGGCATCGCCGCGATACTGGCCATAACGGGTACGGTAATCGCTCAAGGACAGCAACTCTCCCGCGGGTAGTACCTCACGGCCCAGCTCGGCGGCATGTTCACTGGCATAACCACCACGGCCATATTCATAGATATAGTCGCCCAAGTGCAGCATGGCGTCGAGATCGTCCCGCTGCGCCGCCAGTTCATAGACATTGAAGTAACCGGCCGGGAAATTGGCGCAGGACATAACCGCCAGTTTGACCGAATCGACCGCGCCCTCGGGCAGGGTCTTGGTCATACCGACTGTGGATGTCTTGTCACCCGTCATAAAACGATAGAAGTAGCGGCTGCCGCTCTCCAGCCCTATGGCATCGACTTTAACCGTGTAGTCACGCTCGGCATTGGTCACCATTTCACCTGTGGTCACCAAGTCGCTGAAGGCACCATCACGGGACACCTGCCAGGATACTCTGACATCCCCCGCCGTTTGCGGCGTTACCCGGGTCCAGATAATCACGGCATCCTGAGTGGGATCACCGCTGGCGACACCATGAAGAAAATCGGCGGCGACTGTATTGTCATCATTGTCACTGGAGCAGCCCATCAGGCCATATGAGAGTACGGCAGCGCCAACACCTTTGGCTGAGAGGGCAAGAAAGTCACGACGGGAGAAGTTGCGGGTCATTGTTATTATTCCTTTAAAAACGCTTCATAATGCTGGTATGAGGTCGGATGTCCAGATTGTGAAGTCAAACTATTACACAATTGTGACAACCAGGTAAACATCTGTTGATATTCAAACAAATTCAGTCGGTTAAACAAAATGACGTCCGCTTTAGGCCAAGGCACTTGCAGCCTGAAGTGACAGGGGGCAAAATGCCTTACAGGACAGAGAATTAGCCCTCTCAGGGCCCAGGTGAAGGAACAAGACAATGAAAGTCAAAGACATCATGAGTACCCAGGTGGTGTGTATCAGTGACGGCGCCAGCGTCAAGGACGCCCACCAACTGATGCATTCCCGGGGCGTGCGCCATCTGCCGGTGATATCAGAAGCCAGCGGCACTCTGGTAGGGATACTCACTCATAAAAAGATGATTGCCACTGTAGTCAATCTGCTGACCCGCTACGGTCAGGGGGCGCTGGAACGAAAAGAACGCGGTACCCTGATAGCCGATCTGATTGAAACCGACTTTGAACCACTCAAGGCCGATGCCCCACTGACCCAAGTGGTGGATTATTTTATTGCCAACAAACATGGCTGTCTGCCTGTAGTGGACGAGCACAACAAGGTGCAGGGCATAGTCACCTCTTCTGACTTCGTCAAACTGTGCCGAGCGTTGCTCAAGGCTTGAACCCATCAAAAAAGCGTGCTTAGAGCACGCTTTTTTGGACAGAGCTTTTGCTTTTGGCGCAAGCTGAACCTATTGAATGAACCGGGTCTTAGAGCTTAGGCCTCTGGCTCTATCTTATTGATACTGCCCTTATAGCCGGTTTCATCCACCGCCTTTATCAGCGCATCCATATCAAAGCCTTCAGGCACTATCACTCTGGCCTGCTGGGTCTTGAGCGAGGACTTGGCCTTAATCACGCCCTCTGTCTTGCGCAGCGCCTTGTTGATTACCGTGACACACAAAGGGCAGGTCATGCCTTTGACATCCAGGGTGACCACCAGATTCCCCGCCCAGGCAAACGGCGTGCACAGCAGCAGTAAAACCAGTAACAAGCTTCTCATTCAAACACCTCTAACAGCCAAGGTAATACAAAAGGGTAAAGCTGAAACGCCAATACCACAGGCACGGCCAGCCAGTAGAGCAGCAACATTCTGGTGCGGCTCATGGTCGCGGTGCACAGAGGCCTTTTGGAAAAATACAAACGCCAAAAGCCCAGCAGGATCAACAGAGTCGACAGCGCCAGCATGGGAACTTGCAGCCAGCCCAGCTGTTCAATGCCCGACAGCGAGGCCGCCGATACCCCAAACACCAGATAGATCAGCGGCCCAATACAGCACAGACTGGAGGCGACAGCGGCAACAACTGCAGCCACCAGTGTCGCCAAAAAACCCTTAGAGCTGTTCTGTTGACTGGAAATCATAGGCGAAAACTTTGGGGTCATAGTAGTTCACAGGGTCGCCATCCACTTCGGCATAAGGATAGCCAAAGTTGTTCAGCGGCGTCTGCTCGGCCATGGGCGCCAGATCAAAGTCACGACCGAAGTTGAAACCAACCCAGTTCATTTCCCAGTTACCGAACAGATAGTCGTTGACCGCCTGCACATCGGGATCCTGGTGTTGCTTGTTCTCGGTCAAACGCATCTTGGTCACATCCGCAGGGTCGGCCGGCAACCAGCCGTAACCCGCCAGATAGAACATGGCACGGCAGTGCTGACCACCACTGACCTTGGCCAGGCCGTTGGCATCACTGCTGCCGAAGGCTTTCTTGGAGTATTTGCCCATCTTAATAGCCTGTCCAACACGGATCCCGAACATCTCCCGGGCAGGTATGCCGGCGGCGCGAGCCAAGGCCACAAATACCGAGTTGATATCAGTACACTTGCCACCCAGTTTGCCGCTCTCGAGAATAGTGGCCACATCACCCGTACCGCAACCGATAATATCGTTGTCGCGGAACATATTGGCGCTGACCCAGTTGTAGATGAGGCGGGCCTTTTTCAGCGGGTCGGTTTCCTTGCCAACAATCTTGTCTGAAGTCTGCTTCACTATGCCATCAATGGGCATATGCTTGGTGGGCAGCAGATAGCGCTCCACATCCACCGGATACTGGATGGTTTTTGGGGCGCGATAGTGTTCGAGTTCACCGTTTTTCAGCGGTTCCCAGTCGAGGGTTTCCAGCTCCATGACCAACTGCAGCTCCATCTTGCCTTTGGCATCAGGCCAGGTGGCAAACAGAGTCTTGGCACCATAGCTGTTATCGGCAGTGATATAGGCGTCCTGGAAATTGCCTTTGAAGTTCAGCTTGCGTAGCTGCTGAAACTGGGTGTCTTCCACCAGCGGGATCCACAACTTGACCACGCCCTCTGAGCCCTCGGGTGCGATCAGTTGGTAATCTTGAGTCAGAGTGAAATGTCTGCGGCCGTCGGCGGAATAATGCTCGACGGCCTTGGTCTTCGATGTGGCCGCCATCACAGGGCTGATGATACCGGCCGTCGACAAAATAGCCGCAGTTTTTAAAAAATTGCGTCTTTGCATTATTCGATTCCTTACGTTTGATTAACAGACGAGTCAATGAGGTGCCCGCTGGCGGGCCGAAGCATTATAAGTGGCGACCCCTGGCACCGCAACAAAGCCGCAGACACAGGGTCAGAGCAGCCAGAGTCGCCAGCAAGGTGGAATAGTAAGAAAAATTAACAAGTTTGCGAGACAAAACAACCATATTGGTCATCTTGTCTCGCCTTACGTTTACCAATGTAAAGCTGGTATGGCAGACGGAAAAACCGGCGCCGGATCACATTCTTACCTGGGCTTATCTCAGCCCCACTTCCACGTCGCGGATAATGAAGTTACCCGAATAAAGCGGATGGGGTTCACCCAAAGGCTCCAGGGCAAAGAAGCGTTTGTGCTCTTCACTGAGCCCCTCGAAGCCACCTATCACCTGATAGAGCCAGCTTTCCGGATCCCAGGACAGCTGTTGCTGCTGCAGATATTCCAGCGCCGAAGTGTTGCGGCCCGAGTCAATGACGGCGCAGAAGTACTCATCTACCGCCTCTTTGAGCGGGTTATCAGGAATATCAAAGTCTTCCTGAGGATTAACCGCAACCGGCACATCGTGCTCCTGCAACCTCTTGGGCAGATGGTCACGACTGATGGCCTTGATACGGGCCACCATCTCCATCAGTTGCAGTTCCTGACCGCTGTTGTTCACATCCACAGATGCCGGTGCCAGCAAGGCCTCAGCATGATTGAACAGCACAGGCACCTGCTTGTGCGCCACATGGTCGGCCACCTGGTAGTCTGGGTGCAAATCTGTATACAGCAACCAGCCTTTGAGCAAACGGGTACGACCGCGGATCTGCCTGAAGCGTCCCAGCAATTCCAGTAGACGCCCCTGCACCACGCTCAGCTCCTGGGTGCAATCACTGAGAGTGTCCTGCAACATGGTCACCAGCAGGCGGCGCAGCTCACGGATATCACCGGCAATTTCGCCAAGCTCGGTAAACTCAAACAGCTCCAGGCCGTTAAGCAGTTCCGATACCTGGCTCTGGGCCAGCTCGTTTTCACGGATCTTGGCGTTAATTGAGCCCACATAACCGAACTCATTATTGATCCGGCCCCAGAGCACACGAATGGAGTAACGCAGGCTCTCGGTGAAGCTGAATACGTGTTCGGTCAAGTCCGCCAGATAGGCCTCGGCGGCGCTGTAATCCACACTGGCACGCGCCTCACGGTAGTGATTGGCCAAGGTCTTGATGGTGGCCAGGGCCGAACCGACGTTGGCGTTGATCTGGCGGTTACGCTCATCCTTGAGGCCCTCTTCCAGCAGGGCCCTGACATTACGCGACAACCTAAGCGGTTCGTCCGGCTCGGGACGCCAGAGAATACCGTTGTCGGTAAGCTTCTTCAGCAGCGCGGGTTCCTGCCGGGTCTCGTCCAAGCTACCGGAAAGATAGGCGTCCATCACCAGTTCGGCGTTACGCCCAAGCAGCCTCAGCAGCTTGACCCCGGCCTGATGCAGGTTGCTGCTCATATCAGATCCCTCTGGGTGGCGGTTTCAGCCTGAGCCTCCAGACTGAGGCCCTCGGTTTCATCGATAAAGCGGATCACTTCGTAGAGGTAATCCAGCTTGCCGGTGGCGATATAGATCTGTTTTTCCGGATTCGGCCGCACCAGATAGCCCAGCTCCTGCAAACGCTTGAAAACCAGTTTGATCTGACCATCGACACTGCTTGAGCTGGAGCCGAACAAGCGATACTGGCTCAGCTTGGCCAATTGCTCGCGAAACGCCGGCGTATCCTCAATGCGGCTCTGCAATTCGGTAAGCCGCACCGCCGCGCCTTCGGTCAGGGGCGCGTCCTGGCCGCTGGCTTCCTGCACCAATACCAACCATTCCACCATGGGGATCAACGCCTGGCAGATATCGCGAAACTGCGCCGAAATCACTTTGCGCTCGTCCTCTCCCAACTGCAGATAACCGCAGAAGAAGACTTCGCCCTCGGCGGCCTGGGCCACAGTGCGGTTGATTTGGTTGAGATAGGCCTCGACTCTGTCACGGGTGGCCGGGCTCTTGAGTGAGCGCCAGCCTTCCTCATCCGTGGTGCGGCAGATAAATTCACCCTTGAGCAGGCGCTCAATCAGGGCGCCTGAGCCGACGATAGTGCTTTGCAGTTCGCTCATTACACCGCCTCCTTGGCCAAGCGCTCAGAGAGCTTTTGCGCTATGGGATCGACCTTGGGTTTAACCACCTGCAGTCGCTTGGTCTGCTTGTTGATGATGTAGCGGTTGGCAAACAAATTCAGTACCTCGGACTCAGGGTTGGGGAAAGCACCCAACACGCTGATATTGTTGTTTTCACAGGCATCGAAGATCTTCTTCACGTTAGCGTGGTGCAAGGTGCCCAGCTCATCAATCGGCCAGTGCACAGTGACATCCGCCTTGCCCCGCAGCAAACGGGTAAAGGCCAGCAGAAACTTACAGAGGATCAGATAAGCCATACCATGACTGGATGACTCGTTGAGCTGACGGTCGGTGCGGATCACCAGATCCGAGTTGCCCTCTTTGAGGCGCAGCTCAATCTCCAGCAGCTTGGCGATGCCGCCGGTCAGGGCCGAGCGGCCTATGATATCCAGCGCCCGGCGCATGCTGTTGGTATAGTGCTCATCCGGCAGGCCGGTGAAGCCTTCGGCCTTCCAGGCGCGGAACGCCTTGACGAACAGCTCAAGCTCAGGCCAAAACTCAAGTTCGCTGATCCGCGAGCGGATCCTGACCGCAGATTCAGATACGCCGTCGAGGAACAGCTCCTCCCCGACTTCGCGGGTAATACGGGCGCTCTGGGAGGCAATACGGCGGTCGATATCGGCCAAAACATCGTAGAAGGCGGTCAGGTCGACACCGAAGATTCGGCCCTGTTCACGCAATGCGGTAATCGACTGCGGCACCATCACATTGAGCAGTTGGGCCAGATGCGGCACCAACTTGCGGTAATCCAGCAGGCGTATGCCCTTGTCATTGACTGAGCTGGACTCTTCACGGGCCTTTTCCCAGAACTCGGATAGGCTGGAGCCTGACTTGCTGGCAATCACCTGATCGAAATGATCCACATACTGCCTGACCGAACCCAGCAGATGCTCGCGCTTGAGCAACAGCTCCTCGCCCTGACGCAGACGTTCACCCAGGCTGCCCTGGGGCTCTTCATCGTTGCGCGGCAATTTCAGCTCGGCCAGCTTACGCAGCAAGGCGCGCAACTTGGTGAGGTTTTCCGAGGCCTCTACCTGAGCGGCATCGGACTGGCGCCTTTGTAGCTCCAGTTGCTGGCGGGCATGTTTGACTTCGTTGGCCTTGGTCTTCAATTGCTGATCCAGCTCGGAAGCGGCGCGCTTGACTTCGCCCAAGTCGGTCACCAACTTGGGTTTACGCACCAGCCAGGTATGCTGATACCAGTCGTCATAGCGCAGCACTTCACTGCGGCGCTGCTCGGCGGCGGCAATGGCACCTTCCAACTCACGGATCTCCCGCTTGAGGGCGAGAATTTTGTCTTCATCCACCCCGCGGGACTTAAGCTCGTTCTTGTACCACTGTTCGCAGGCTTTTTGCTCCTCTTTGGTACGACTGCGACGCTGATTGATGCTCTCTTTGAGCTGTTCCAGATGCTGCTCCAGCGCGCCGACCACTTCCTGCCAGTAGGCGTTCTTTTCCATTCTGGCATCCAGCGCCTGCTCTTTGAGCTCCTCCAACCATTCCAGGTGCTGGTTGCGCAGCTGTTTCATCTCCTGATCCAGCAGCGTCAGGCGTTTACCGGCCTGTGCCTTACGCTCAGCCAACGCCTTATTGATCTGCTCCTGCACAGTGCGGCGCTCCTCGAACAGACGCCGCAAATCGTCACGCAAATTCTTGTATGCCGTGCGGGCAAAGGTCAGCTCACGGCTCAGTTTATCCAGCGCTTCGTTGGCCTGCACCAGGCGCTCTTCCGCTTCTTCCTGCAGCCCATAGGCGTTTTGCAGCGCGTCTTCGGCCTTGGCCAGCTTGGCCCTTAGCTCAGGCTCTGAACTGGCGTATTCGGGGATCTCCAGCACCTTGAGATCCAATGAGATCCCGAAAAGGCTGTCACTTTCGGCGCCGACATTGGGGTGCAAGTCAGTGCGGTGCAGCAAGTCGGGATGTACCACCTTACCCAGGTGCTGCTCCCAACCCGGCACTTCTTTTCGCAGAAACTCCAGCAAGGTGTGGGACTGGGGGAACAGCATGTGTTTGAGATCGTCCAGATCGCCCTGGCGCTCCGTGACTCTGAGCGCGGCAATTCTGAGAGATTCACTGGCCTGATCCCTGAGTGAGCGCTGCTTACGCTCTTCGCTCATCAGCCGCTCCACCTTGGCGTTGGCAGCCTCCTGCTCGGCATCGGCACGGTCGATACGCTCGTCGAATACCGCCAGGCTTAGCTTCTCCTCCTCGGTATAAGTCACACTGTCGACCTGCAGCTTGAGCTCGGCCGCATTGAGCTTGAGCTGGTACTCCTGCTCCTGGAATTTGGCCTTGCCGTTTTCCTGCTGCTCACGGAATTCGGCATCGAGGCGCGCCAAGTCTTCCCGGGCCACTTCACGCTGCTTGTCGCGGGCCTCGCGTTGCTTATCCAGCTCCTGCTGCAGCTTTTCCAGCTCCTTGTTGAGCTGTTCACCAATCTTGCTGCGGCGGGCGTTATAGGCGGCTTCTATGTCCTGGTGTTTCTCTGTTTGCAGCTTGTGTCTTTCGCTGAGGTTCTCAAGATCGCTACGCCACAGCGGCAGCTGTTCCAGATTGGCCTTGGCCTGTTCAATATCGGCATCGAGAAACGCCGCATGCTGGTTTTCGATGGCGTCGAGTTCATACTCCAGCTTGGCGACATCGCCCTTGGCGGCAGACAGCTCCTGGTTAAGCTCGTCGCGCTGCTCTTTCCACTCATCGTCCAATGCCTTGAGACGGAAGTTCAGCTCCCGCGACAGGGTCTGATTTTGCTCCTGACGCTGGGCCTCCAGCACTTCGTCATTGCGATAACCTTTGGCCAGGCTGCCAAGACGCAGTTCGGCCGACAGCAGCTCGTTGAACTCCTGCTCCAGCTTGTCTAATTCGGGACGGATCTGCTCAAACCCGGCGATCAGCTGACTCTCGCGGATCCAGGCCTCGACGCGTTGTGGATTGAGCCTTGATGCCGGTGGGTTAACGCCATCTTCTTCCAAAATGGCGGCGATCATCGACTTGACCGTTTCCATTTTGCCTTCTTTGGAATGCACCGCCTTGGCCAGCTTTTCGATATGGCGCAGTGAATGGTCGGCCTCGCACAGAGAGAACAAACGGGCATAGCTGCGCAGCTCAGTGCGGCTGGTGCCTGTGTTGAGCAAGGTGCGGTCATTCTGGATGATGGCGCGAAACTCTCGGGTATTCAAAAGCTTGGTATGGTTCACTCCGGCGCGTTTCATCTCACGGCCCAGTTCGGCCATGGTATGGCACAAAATAGTGTCGCCGTTTTGGGACTTGATATAGTCTCCCAGTTCAAATCCCTTGGCGATAAAGCGATAGTTGACCCCTTTGCCATCGCCGGCCGAGGCCAGCACCGCCTGATACAGCAAGCCATCACTCTTTTGGTATTCGTAAATGATATAGCTGGATTCTCTGGGCAGATACCAGCGCTCGAAGCTGTCACGGGTCGAAGGCACGACCCGGCTGGGGTATTCACCATAAAACACAGGCACCAGACGCTGCAGCGTGGTCTTACCCGAGGCGTTGGTACCACAGATATTGGTATGGCCATCGAGCTTCAGTTCCACCACGCCCGGCAGATGGGTGTCGATCAGCACTATTCGAATCAAGCTTGGCATATAAATCCTTATGCAGACAGCAAGCACCAAACGGCCAGAGGCCCCGGCACTCGCGGCAACAGGCGGGCAAACCGCCTCAATACAGCAAAACCCTTAAATTAATGGAAAGACCCACCCTTGGCAATTGAAGGGCCGGTAAAGAAAGCGGGATCCGCTGCGGGTTTCAAAGAATATTATTCAGGTTTGAACAGGCCTATCACTTCACCTGTCGCCTTGTGGCTGACCTTGTCATCGGTCTGCTGCTCGCGGTAATCACACTCGACACACTCGACCGTTTCTATGCCGTTCTCCTTGAACAGCACTATGCTGTCCTGAGCCTGACATTTGGGGCATTTGGCACCGGCCACAAAGCGTTTCTTGATCCTGTTCATCTTCTGAGTCTAGTTGATAAGCAATGGCGCTATTTTGCCATATCTGTGGCCGCTGTGGCGCATTTTAAACAGCATTACGGCAATGTTTGCGCCAAGGCGCTGGAAAAGCGGGGGATCCCTGTGCCGGATGATGACGTTAGCAAAACGGGCTTACTGGCTTTGTCTTAGCCATGCGCAGTTACTGTTCAAGGGTGAAACTCGGTACAGTTTCGTTTCCTGCCAATAGAACCACACATTCTTCTGAGCCTATCTATTAGGGATGAAGTGGGATTAACTGTTAATGATATAGAATCGTGACCGCCCCATGGACACATTACTTGATGGGAAATCAATTCTTGTAGATGAACGGTTAGCTCAAATTTAATCTGACAGGCCTCGATGAAAAGGAGTAGCTGTCAGATAAGGTCTGAAGCACCACAATTTAGGAACAGCTATTTAGGCTGACTACATTTTCAAGCTCACTGTTTGGAACAACATACCCGCCACTGTCGGGTTCGCTTTATGCAAGAAGAGAAGATATTCGATTCATATCATCTCTTAACCTACACTGTTCATCATCACTAAGTTGTTGATCACACCGTTCAAGATTAATCCGCTCTAACAATTCTAGAGTTTGCTCCTTGATATCATCCCTGAGAAATCCATGCATTAGGCCTTCTTCACACAAAACCATATAAATAATTAGCTTTTCTAGCTCACCACTCTCAATTGACTTCGCATACTCAACCTGTACACGTGAAGAAGCTTGTCGAATATCGAGCCCATCGCGCATAAACTCTTCAATATCCTCATGGATAAATTCTTGAAGTTCTTCGTATGACCATTTGTCCATAATTATTCCCCCGCAAACACGTTTAGCTGAATATTAGGATAACGAGCTTTAAAATCGAAAATAACATCAGTGCAACTGGTACAAGTTAACCTTTCTGTAAACAGGTTTATTGAGCCTGTTGCATTTCGATTATTTCCAAGCCTTAAAGCCACATCGTTCAAGATCTTAAACTCCGTATCCCATTGTCTTGTATACGCGTCTGGCGTACCCACTCTAACATTGTCGGGATCGACTGCCTTCGGTTTAAAAATCCAATCAGATTCATCAGCTAAATGCACAAACCCATCAGCGCCCTTATCGGTTGGATAGTTAATACGACTATGAGCCTTCAACTCTATTGGCAATCCTGGAATATCAAGCTGAGCAACTCCAACATTGCCGCTACCTTGAAGCTTTTTAGGTAGCTCAGCACGAATATCTTCAACTCGGGTTTGTAGCGCCTTTTGGATGTTTAGTCTTTCAGCTTTAGTCAACACTTGCCTGTTTGGAACATCTTTATCCGCATTCTTCCGACTTTTCTGGGGAGTGTCAACATCACCCTTTGGTGTCTTGCTATTCAGTGGAGTCTGGTGTTTTCCGATATAAGTTTGAACTGCATGGTCGTTCCGAACCGCCTTTTGCGCCTTGGCGATATCTTCCAATACGCTACTGGCCGGGCTGATAATCCGACTGGCCCGTTTCTTGGTCACAACAAGAAACATCAGGATCACCCCAAAGACGCTGCCAACCAGCGCCGCAAGCAGGACAAGAGACATCTCCAACATGCCATCCAAACTGACCCGGCTATGCATATAACCGGCTATTTCGGCCAGCTTATCTTTGGGAAGGGCGTCCAGATAACGCAGTGGCAGTGATTGCAATAAGGCGCGGACATACTCGTCTTTTAACAGCAAGATCAGCATTTCCATCGCCTCACCTGTGGCCTTCAAGCCATTTTCACCACGGGCACGCCATTGAGCCAGTTTGCTCTCCAGAGCATCGACATCGCCTGTCATTATCGCCTCGAGCAACAAAGAAAGACTTATCTCTGCTTCCTCGAGGAATGCCATCAAGCCACTAAAATCCAGCAAATCGTCCATGAAGCTGGCTGTTCCCTGACTCAGCCCCTGTGTATAAGCCTGGCCAGTCTGCAAGGCTTGTTGCCAGATTTGCTGTTGGTTGAACTGCTCTCGCTGAGCCGTCAGCTCCGCCAGTTGTGCATCCACTTTTTGCCTGAAGCTGTCACTGACTTGCTGAACATCCGCCTGAGCGGCCAACTGTTCGCTTTTCTTGGCCATTTCCGCTGCCGCAGTGTCCAGCGACGCCGCCAACTGACGGTAGAGGTCGGGTAACCTTTGCTCTGCACTTTGGCGCTCAGCCTCATCGCCGAAGATCACTGTGGCTTCCCCGTTGGGGCAATCTTCCAGGCAGGCCCAGCCCTTGGCATTCAATACCCCGCTCTTTTGCGAACCATCACTGAATTCGACTCTATAGGGCACCTTACCGGCCGCCGTCTCCTCTTTGTCATCGTAAACCAGTTCCAACTCCAACCTGCGTCTGGCTTGAGCGAACTTGGGGCTGATTTTGGCCGTTAGCGCCGTGGTGGGCGCAATCTGAGTAAGGCTGGGATCCGGGCTGTAAACAGGTTCGATGGCCGGGGCCAGGCTGCCGGTGGATGTCTTAAAGTGGGCACTGCTGCCTGCAGAGGCAAAACGCTTTTGGATCTGATTAACGGCGTGAGGGGAAATACCTTCTTGAATGTTGGTAACCCACTCGCCTGATTGATAACGAAATAGTGGCAAGATTGGAGTATCACTGAGGATCACTCTGCTGCCATCGGCCAGTTCCCGCTTGAGCTGCTCGAGCGAGCGCCCGGACGGCGCCAAAGATACCAGCTGTTCATTGCTCAAGCTTTGCCAGTTGGCCTCAATCTGCCCGGCATCGCTGAGATGCAACTCAGCCATGCTGACTACGCGGATTACGCCCATCTACGACTCTCCCTGTCTGCCCCAAGGTAATTAGGTTACCCCTTGGTAAAACTCCTTGTTTCCTGTGGCGCTTTTTTGAGCGCGCCTGGATGGTACTGCAACTTTTTACAAAAAGCAGCTCAGAAATATCTGAAACTTTGGCTTTTTCCGATATTTTTCGCGTCGTTAGCCGTAAAACTATACTTTTGAGGGGAGTCTTTCATTCGAAATGATGAACTACTTTTACACCCAGGTGCCAGCTCACAGCAAAGTGTTGCTGCTATAGCCTGAGGCCGGGGTTCTGGGCTATCATCTGGCCCCATAAATTCAGCGTATTCCAAAGCAGTATTCATGATCACCATTTCCGATGCCCAGTTGATCCGTGGCACCAAGACCTTGCTTGACGAGGCCTCATTGACTATTTATCCCGGCCACAAGGTGGGATTAGTCGGCGCCAACGGTACGGGCAAGTCCTCATTGCTGGCCCTGATTTTAGGGCAACTACACCTGGACAAAGGCGAGATCAGCGTGCCATCCCAGTGGCGCATTGCAACCGTTGCCCAGGAAACCCCGGCGCTGGAGGTATCGGCACTGGAATATGTGCTCGATGGCGATCGTGAGTTTCGCGAGCTCGAAACCCAGCTGGCGAAAGCTGAAGCAGAGGATAATGGCCACAGGATAGCCGAACTGCACGGCAAGCTTGATGCCGTAGGCGGCTACAGCATACGCGCCCGTGCCGGTACCCTACTGGCAGGTCTTGGCTTTACCGAGGCCCAGCAGAGCCATCCGGTGAAGAGTTTCTCCGGCGGCTGGCGGATGCGTCTCAATCTGGCGCAGGCACTGCTGTGTCGCTCGGAATTATTACTGCTCGATGAACCCACCAACCACCTGGATCTGGATACTATGTACTGGCTGGAGGGTTGGATTAAATCCTATCAGGGTACGCTGGTGCTGATCAGCCACGACCGTGACTTTATCGATGCCATAGTGGACGAAATCGTCCATGTGGAACACCAGAAACTCAACTTCTACAAGGGTAACTACAGCGCCTTTGAACACACTCGCGCCGAGCGTATGGCCCAGCAACAGGTGGCCTATGAGCGCCAGCAGCGAGAGCGTGCGCACATGCAGTCTTTTGTGGACCGCTTCCGTTACAAGGCCAGTAAGGCCAAACAGGCCCAAAGCCGCCTGAAAGCACTGGAAAGGATGACTGAGTTGATGCCTTCCAAGGCCGACAGCCCTTTCTATATGGAGTTTCGCGAGCCGGATGCGCTGCCCAACCCCTTGGTGAAGATGGAAGATGTGTCGGTCGGCTACGGCGACAAGGCTATTCTCAACAAGGTGCATCTCAATCTGGTACCCGGCGCCCGCATCGGTTTGCTGGGGCGCAACGGTGCCGGTAAGTCCACCCTGATTAAGTTGCTGTCTGAGCAACTCTCGCCCATGCGCGGCCTGTACGAGCCCAATCCCGGGCTCAATATCGGCTACTTTGCCCAGCATCAGATAGAGTTTCTACAGCTGGATGATACCCCGCTGCAGCATCTGCAGCGCCTGGCCCCCAATGCCCGCGAACAGGAGTTGAGAGACTTCCTCGGTGGTTTTGGGTTCCAGGGCGATATGGCACTTGCCCAAGTGCGTCCCTTCTCCGGTGGTGAAAAGGCCCGTCTGGTGCTGGCGCTGCTGGTTTGGCAACGCCCCAATCTATTGCTGCTCGATGAGCCCACCAACCACCTGGATCTGGAGATGCGCCACGCCCTGACCGTTGCGTTGCAGGGCTTTGAAGGCGCCATGGTGATAGTGTCCCACGACCGTCATCTGCTGAGACTCACCTGCAACGACTATTACCTGGTCGATGGCGGCGAAGTGCGGATGTTCGATGGCGATCTGGATGACTATCACCAGTGGTTGCTGGATGCCGCCAAAGCCGCAACGGCAAGTGTGTCTCAGGTTGACGAAGCCTCACCGGCCCAGGACAAGAAGCTGCAAAAGCGCCTGGAAGCTGAATTGAGGCAAAAGCTATCACCGCTGAAGAAACGTCAGGCCAAACTGGAAGCCGAGCAGAGCCAGGCTACCGACAGATTGGCGGAGCTGGAAAATCTGCTGGCGGATACTTCTCTCTACGAGGCCGAGCAAAAGCCCAGACTGACGGAGATCCTCGCCGAGCGCACCCGACTGTCGCAGGCGCTGGAAGAGAGTGAAATGAACTGGTTGGAACTTCAGGAAGAGATAGACACCATCGAAGCCGAGTCAGGCCTTTGAGCCGGGGAAACCCGGGTGTTGAGATTGCAAGCAAGGAGAAAAGCGTGCCACATACGAGTCTGTTTACCTCTAGTCTTTGGCAGGAATGTGAAACACTTTACCCGGCGCTGGAAAGCCTGCTGATAAAGCTGCAGGATGAACACGGCCTGATAGTCAACCTCTTGCTGCTGGCGCTGACCCTGGACAACAAAGGCGTTAGCCTCAACCAGGGCTCATGGGCCCAGCTCCACAGCGAAGTTGAGCAGTGGGAAAGCGGCATTCTGCGCCCCTATCGGCGGCTGAGACGCCTGGCCAAACCCAACCTGGGACAAGCCGAGTACCAACAGATGTTGGATGTCGAGCTGATGATGGAACGCAGAGGGCAGCAGCTGATATTGCACAAACTCAATGGCCTGCCTCGCAGCGTCACTGAAAACAAGCAACACAATCTCAGTACCTATCTGGCACAGTTCAACCTCAGCCCTCAGCAACATCCTGCTCTGCTGGCTCAGGCTTGAGCCTCCGGGCCAGCAAGCTGGCGTTGCGCGCAGTCAAACCATAGATACTCAGCTGTGGATTGGCTCCCAAACTGCTGGGGAATACAGAGCCATCCATCACCGACAGATTGCTGTAGTAATGCGCCTGGCCTTCGCTGCTCACCCAGGATAACTGCCTGTCTTCCCCCATGGCGCAGCCACCCATCACATGCGCCGAAGCCACTATGGTCTTCAGTGGCGCCAGCGGCATGTCGGCAATAACCTTTTTGGCCTCTTGCCAGGAGGACAAAATTCCGGCGCCCTCATTGATGGGCATAACCTGCTCGGCGCCTGCGGCAAACTGCAGCTCGGCCATGCTGGCAAAGGCCCTTCTGGCGGCGGCAAACAAGGCCGACGTCAGAGGGTAATCCAGGGCAGTGCCTTTATCTGTCAGTAATACCTGGCCACCGGGCAATTCCGGCGAAAAGCCATCCCGGATCAGGGCTATGGTGACCTGCAGATGATTGAACCAGGACATCAGCTCGGCATGCTGTGGCCCATAGCCCAAGGTCTTGGAGGCAATAAGCACAGGATGCACCGGCGGTACCTCCAGCTTATATCCTGGTTGACCAGTAGCACCATCTTGCCAAACAAACTGATCCGAATATATCGACTGCGGTGCCCCGGAGTGGGCATTGATTGCCTCCCGAAAGCGGGCGCCACTGAGCACGGTTGGGTGTAAACAGGTCTGCTTGCCGAGGCACTGATAGGGATCTGTCATTTGTGAACGCAGCAGTAATGCCGGAGTGTGGATTGCCCCGGCCGCCACCACATAATGACGAGCGCGGATCATCAATTTGACTCCAGTGGGCTTGTTATAGCCATCGAGCGCCTCGGCTCTGAGGGCAAAAACCCGCTCACCATGATGCTCGAAGCGCTCGGCGCGAACATGGCTGTATAACTCTGCTCCGGCATTCAGGGCAGCCGGTATTGTGGTGACCAGCATGGATTGCTTGGCATTCACCGGGCAGCCCATGCCGCAGTACCCCGTGTTCCAGCAGCCCAGCACATTGCGTTTGATAACAGTGTAGTCCCAGCCAAGCTCGACACAGCCATCCCTGAGGGCCTGGTTGTTGCGGTTAGGATCTATCGGCCAACGACTGATATTAAGCCTTTGCTCCATCTTGTCGAACCAGGGATCCAACTCGCTGCGGGACAAACCTTTAACCCCAAGGCTTTGCCAATAATCCAAGGTGGCTTTGGGGGTGCGAATCGAAGTGGTCCAGTTGACTGTGGTGGAGCCGCCGACCGACTTACCCTGGAAAATACTGATCCCCTTATCCTGGGTCTTCATGGCCGCCGCTTGCTGGTAGAGTTCTGGATAAGCGCGGCGCTCCTCCATGACAAAGTCAGAGGATGACTTGAGCGGCCCGGCCTCCAACAGCAAGACTCTGAGCCCAGCCTGAGTCAATACTTCAGCCGCCGTGCCACCGCCGGCACCTGTGCCTATGATGACAACATCCGTCTCCAATTCAAGATCCTCGGTCAAAGAGGCTCCATCTGTATGTTTCCAACCTGCGGCCAGCCCGGCCAAAATGGGATCAGCTATCGGCAAATGTGTCTCCAGTCGGGTATCAGAGTGCCAGTTTTGGCTTGTTATAGTTGAGTCTGTCCCAATGCTCAGGGCAGGCATAATAGCTTGCCATCAACAACTCTCTGAGACCGAGATAAGCTTGTTGCAGCAGCTCCATCCAAGAGCTGCGCCAGGATTCCAGCAACTCGACCAATTCATTGGGGCTGCGCAGCATCAGAGGCGTCATGCTGCCACTCAGCAAGAGTAAACCAAAGCGGTTTTCCAGGATGTCGAGCAGCTGTTCCAATTCCTGACGCTGGGCCTTAGGTAGCCATTTCAGGGTTTGATTGACCGCATCCAGAGTGCGATTGATGGCACTGCTTCTATGTTTGTTAATCTCCGGCAATGCCCCTTCCAGCAACACGGGGATCAAGGCACCAAGCAGAAGGTCATGGGGCTTTTCGTGCTCACTCAGGTTGGCGATTTCCTCCTCCTCATAGAGGCTGACACCCAATGCCAATGCACTGGTTCCCCCCAAAGCCCAAAGCAGAAACTGCCGTCTTTGCATGCCTGTCCTCCTGTCATTCCCCTGCACTCAGCTGTGCTGACATCTGTGTTACAATCCTGCCAATAACCAATTAACCACAGCAAAGTGCCCACGGCAATAGGCCATTTCGCAAGCGAGATCCCATGAGCAGTAGTTTTCGTCCGCCCTGGTGGGCCAGGAGCCCCCATTTTCAAACGATCATACCTGTTTTGACCAAGGTGGCAGGGCTACCGCTGCGGCGTGAGCGGCTGGAGCTGGAGGATGGCGACTTTATCGACCTCGACTGGCTCAAGACGCCAATCCCGGGTAAGCCCTTGTTGGTAATACTGCACGGGCTGGAAGGCAGCGCCGACTCCCACTATATCCGCCGCCTGCTGCGCGAGTGTCAGAAGCTGGAGCTGGCAGCCGTAGTGCACCATCACAGAGGCTGCTCGGGTGAAGACAATCGCCTGGCGCGCAGTTACCACAGTGGTGATACGGCCGATATCAGCCATAGCCTGCAAACCCTGAAGCAGCGCTATCCCCATTCGCCTCTGCTGGCGGTAGGTTACAGTCTCGGCGGCAATGTACTGGCCAAGTACCAGGGAGAATTTGCGGATAAAAGCTTGCTCAGCCGCGCCGCAGTGGTATCGGCACCGCTGGCGCTGGCATCCTGTGCCAAGCGGTTGGAGAAAGGCTTCTCCAAGGTTTATCAAAGTTATCTTATCCGCCAATTGCAGCAAAAAATGCTGCTGAAACTCGAGCGGGGCAACAGCCAGTTGCCGCTGAATGGTGAGGCCATCAAACGGCTGAACACCTTTTATGATTTTGACCATCAGGTGACTGCACCACTGCACGGTTTCAACGGAGTCGATGACTATTATCAAAGGGCCAGCGCCTTGCCTTTATTGGGTAAGATAGCCAAACCGACCCTGATACTGCATGCAGCAGACGACCCTTTTATGACTGACGCCGTAATCCCTTCATTGGAGCATTTGCCCGCCTGCGTCGAATATGAGCTGCATGCCAATGGCGGCCATGTGGGCTTTATCGAGGGCGGCACACCGTGGCAGCCACGCTATTATCTGGAGCAGCGATTGCTGCGTTATCTGACGGAGTCGACCCATGCTGATACCCTATGAATCCCTGCTGCAACTGCCCAAGGAAACCCTGGATAACCTGATTAAGGAATACCTGCTTTCCCAGGTGGAAGACGGCAGTTTCGATGCCCTGGGTGACAAGGCGTTGGAGCAGGCCATCGGCAAGTGCCGCCTGGCGCTCAAGAGCGGCCATTTACTGGTAGAATTCAGCGAAGATGACGAGTCTGTTGCCATCCGCTCCCGCGAGGAGATCGTGCGGCGTACCCCACTTGTCGACGATTGACCCGTCCCCCTGCATTCCTTTATAAGTAGTTAACTAAAGGTTAACGGGTCAGATAACCACAGCGTCGGCCTGCAGCCCAAGTTCTTTGAAACAGGTAGGAAAAATGTCTGCAAAACATCCAATTATCGCAGTGACAGGTTCATCGGGTGCCGGAACCACGACTACCACAACCGCCTTCAGTCACATCTTCAGACAACTGGGGATCAATGCGGCCATGGTGGAAGGGGACAGCTTTCACCACTATACCCGCGCCGAAATGGAAGTGATGATCCGCAAAGCCAAGGCCGAGAACCGCAACATCAGCTATTTTGGCCCGGAAGCCAATGACTTTGCCCGTCTGGAGAAGTGTTTTTCCGACTATGCTGGCACGGGACAAGGGGAAACCCGCTCCTACCTGCATACCTTCGATGAAGCCGTGCCTTACAACCAGATGCCGGGTACCTTTACTCAGTGGCGACCGCTGCCGGAAGACACGGATATGCTCTACTACGAGGGGCTGCACGGCGGTGTAGTGACCGGCGAAAGCAATGTTGCCCAGCACGTGGATCTCTTGATTGGCATGGTACCCATAGTCAACCTGGAGTGGATCCAGAAGATCATTCGCGATACCTCTGAGCGCGGCCATACCCGTGAAAAAGTGATGGGCTCAATCGTGCGTTCGATGGACGACTATATCAATCATATGACGCCGCAATTCTCCCGCACCCATATCAACTTTCAGCGAGTCCCTACGGTAGATACCTCCAACCCCTTCAGCGCCAAGGATATTCCCAGCCTGGACGAGAGCTTTGTGGTGATCCGCTTTCGCGGCATCAACAATGTCGACTTCCCCTATTATTTGAAGATGATCCAGGGGGCTTTTATGTCCAGGGTTAACACCCTGGTCGTGCCGGGAGGCAAGATGTCACTGGCAATGGAGCTTATTCTGACACCGCTGATCAAAGACCTGATGGATAAGCGCCAAGCCCTGCTGGAGCAGGATATTGAATAGGCTGGATGCAGATAAATTTTGGCTTCAGACTCGATTAAGTTTGATTTAAGTCTAAAGGGGTAAATTACTGTCATCGGGATTTCAGGCGAAATACTGATGGTTGACATACTCTTGGGGATAGATTCCCCCATCTTGATCTGTTTGTTCCCTCGAGTATGTCAACAACCTACCCTATTTTAGATGCCCATAATGGGCATTTTTTATTACCCGAATTCTTGCTCCCCATCCAAGCTTCAGTCTCTTCCTCTGACGCAAGCACAATCAATCACAGTAAAACTTCAACCAAAACCCAGCGTTCAGCAAAGGGATTATCCGTATCGGCTTGAAGCATTCACAATGGGCGTTATTCCATCAAGGGCACCACTTCACGGTAAGGCTTGTGACTGCGATAACTCTCCAGTCGCTGCCGGAATTCAAGCGCCTTACTGAGATCCTGCGACTGCTCCAGCGCTGCAATGGCCTGCTGCTGAGTCGCCACCGCGGCGGTAAAATCCCCTAATTCGGCGTAAGCTGCCGCCAAGTTATCGAGATTGGTGGGGTCCTGATTGTTGTCTTCCAGTAGTTGCTTGGCAAGCGCCAACGCCCGACCACCATCGCGGTACTTGGCTTCGGGGCAAGTGGCCAGGATCCAGGCGGCATTACCAAGAGAGATGTCATCACCGGCCGAGCTGAAAAACGCCACAGCCTTGCCGCAATGGCGGTTAACCCCTTCACCACCTGAAGCATAGAGGAAACCCAGTCTGAACCTGGCCCAATGGTTGCCCTGCTCCGCCAACGGCAGATACCAACGCTCGGCCAGCGCCAAATCCCGCTGCATCAACTTGCCTTCAAATGCCAGGTCTGCCAGGGTTTGCTGCGCCTTGGTTTCGCCCCCTTCGGCAGCCTTGGTCAGCCAAGCGAGGCCGGCAATTTTGTCCTCGGCAACGAAGCGGCCGGAGAGATACATCAAACCTAGCAGGTACTGAGCTTCCACTTCACCATTGGCGGCATTGAGCTGAATATAGGCCAGTTTGCTGGCGGCAATTTCCTTGCTTGGCTGGGGAATGGCAAAGGCCTGTAACTGTCCGCTGAACAGACTCAAGGCCAACATGGCAGCCGCTGCAATTAAGGGAGATTTCACTCTGATACCCTTTGATAATCTATGCATACAGACTCATAAATTAGCCCGAACCCGGCGTGAAAGTCGAGGTCAATCCACCAATAAAACGCTAATAGTAGCTCTCAATGGGCTTGGCGAATTGTGAGCAAGGTGAAGAAGATGTGATTTAACCTACAGACTGGAGCGATTCCAGGGGCTTTTAATCTGTATTGGTTGACATGTATCACTAAAGTATCAGAATGATAACCAAGATTAGCGATTTAATTGCGTTGATTCACTCAGTCTAAACTAAGACTTGGTTCAAAGTTTACTCTTTGATATTGACGTAAAATCCTTATTTAGAATATCCTTACTTTCGTTTTAATCAATCGAGGAACATAGGCATGGCTCTGATTGGTAAGCCAAAACCAGATCCGACTTTGGAGTGGTTTTTATCACACTGTCACATTCATAAGTATCCAGCCAAAAGCACTCTGATCCATGCTGGTGAAGATTCAGACACTCTGTATTACATAGTAAAAGGGTCTGTTGCCGTATTGATTAAAGATGAAGAAGGTAAGGAAATGATCCTCTCTTACCTGAATCAGGGCGACTTTATCGGTGAACTGGGTCTGTTTGAAGAGCAAGCCGAGCGTACCGCTTGGGTTCGCGCCAAGCAAGCCTGTGAAATTGCTGAGATCTCTTACAAGAAGTTCAAGCAGCTGATCCAGGTTAACCCTGAGATCCTGATGAAGCTGGCCGCTCAGATGGCACACCGTCTGCAAAGCACCAGCCAGAAAGTGGGCAACCTGGCCTTCCTCGACGTGGCCGGTCGCATCGCTCAGACCCTGTTGCATCTGGCTAAACAGCCTGACGCCATGACACATCCAGACGGCATGCAGATCAAGATCACCCGTCAGGAAATCGGTCAGATTGTTGGCTGCTCCCGCGAAACCGTGGGCCGCATCCTCAAGATGCTGGAAGAGCAGAACCTGATCCAGGCGCACGGTAAAACCATAGTAGTTTACGGTACCCGCTAAGCCAGCTTCAGCTTGATTTAAGCCTGATTCTATAGAGTGGCCAAGGTAATAACCTTGGCCACTTTTGTTTTTCAGGAGCATCAATTGAGAGGGCTATTTTTCATTTGCTTTATTAGCCTGACTTTGAGCACTGCAAAGGCTGAAGTGGCCAGTCCCCACCTGGAACCCGATCACGATATCGCCAAGGAATTAGTGAAATCCGGGACGATCCTCTCCCTGGATGCCACTCTCTCTCAGCTACAATGGGTGTGCCATGGCAAATTGATTGACGCTCATCTCTATCAGAAAGAGGGTGAATGGCGTTATGATTTGCAGATAAAAGTCGAACATGGCCATATCGTCAGTCTGAGTCTGAATGCAGGCACAGGTTTACACGATGATCTAATCCCATTACCGAGCGAATGTCGTCCCAATGAAACTTCTACTCGTTGAAGATAATGCCCTGCTGGTTGAAGAACTGGCAAAACAACTAAAGCAAGCAGGCTATGTCACGGATGTGACCGACAAAGCCATAGAAGCCGACTATCTGGTCAAAGAAACCCAGTATGACTGCATCATTCTCGATATCGGCCTGCCCGATGGCAACGGCTTGCAGTTGCTGGAAAAATGGCGTCAGCAGGGGCTGACCACTCCTGTGATTATGCTGACCGCCCGCAGCCAGTGGCATGAAAAGGTTGAAGGCTTCAATGCCGGTGCCGACGACTATCTGGGCAAACCCTTTCACACCCAGGAACTGCTGGCCAGACTGCAGGCGATAATCCACCGCACCCATGGCCGTGCCACTGTGCCCGGCAAGCAATTGAACTTCGGTGGCGTCAGTCTGGATGAAGCCGAGCAGACTGTGACTGTCAATGGTCAACGTTTCGACCTGACCGCCATGGAGTTTCGCTTGCTGCGGATCTTCTTGATGTCGCCCAAGAAGCTGCTTTCCAAGGCACAGATCACCGACAAGCTGTACCAGTTTGATGATGAGAAAGAGAGCAATGTGGTCGAGGTCTATGTCACCCATCTGCGCAAGAAACTGGGTAAGACAGCGATAGAAACCCGTCGCGGCCAAGGTTATATCTTTCACGGCAGCCAATCCTGATGATGTCCATCCGCACCAAGCTGAGCCTGTGGCTGACAGCACTGGTGTTACTGAGTACCCTGATAGGCCTGGCGTTTATGGAATCCATGCTGCGCCAGGCATTTCACGACTCTATTATCAACCGCTTGCAGGAAGATCTGGAGCAAGTGGCGCTGGCCACTCACCTCAATGACGGTGAGATCCTGATAGATCAGAGCCTGCTTTCCGGCTTCTACAAACCCGCCTATTCCGGGCGCTACTACCAGCTCAATCTGCCGGATCAGGAGATCCGCTCCCGCTCCTTGTGGGATCAACGCCTGGAAATAGTGCAATTGGAGCCAGGGCAAACCCGTGCCTGGCAAACCAAGGGGCCACAGAATCACGACATTCAACTGTTGTCTTTGGGGCTGACCTCAAGTAGCAAGAAGATCAATGCCACCCTGACGGTGGCACAGGATCTCAGCATAGGCCGCAAGGTATTTACCGAGGTTTATGGCACCAAACTGAGTGTCAATCTGGCCATGTTGCTGGCAATGATCCTGGGAATATTTCTGGTATTGCGGCAATCCTTCAAGCCGGTGAAGCAGATAAAACAGGCGCTGGCCAAACTCAGGGAGGGGGAGATCAACTCGCTGTCGCTGGAGACCATTCCCCCAGAAGTCAAACCTCTGGCCGAAACCTACAACGAGCTGCTTGAATACACGAGTAACCAAATTCAGCGCAGCCGCAATAATCTGGGCAATCTCAGCCACGGCCTGAAGACGCCACTGGCAGTGATGCGCCAGCAAGTAGAAGCGCTGGGGCTGAAAGATCCCGATACCGCCAGGGCACTGGAGCAACAACTGGATCAGATCCACAAGATGATAGAGCGTAAACTGGCGGCGGCGCGGATCACAGGCGATATGCTGCCGGCGGCACAGTTGGTACTGCCAAGGGATTTGGAGAGCCTGTGCCAGACCCTGGACAAGGTGCATAGACACAAGCAGATTAGCTGGCGCTTCGATATCAGTGATGGTATTCCCAGGCTACCAATCCACAGAGAAGACGGCATGGAACTGCTCGGTAACCTGTTGGACAACGCCTATAAGTGGGCCTCAAGCCAGGTGTTGGTGAGGGTGTGGCAACATCAGGGACTGGTGTATGTCAGCGTCGAAGATGACGGCCCTGGGGTGGCAGAGGAAAACATGCAAACCCTCACCCGCCGCGGCAATCGCCTGGATGAAGAGATCAATGGTCATGGGCTGGGGTTGTCGATAGTCAAGGATATTGCCGAGCAGTATCAGTTGGATATCGACTTCTGCAAGAGCCCGGCACTGGGCGGACTCAAGGTTTCACTGACCTTCAAGGCCTGAAGGTTAGCCTGGCTCCTCAAGGAGTCACTCAGACAAAAATAAAGAACCCAGCCTAGGCTGGGTTCTTTGTTATCAAGCTGTCAGGCCTTGGCTCAATCAAGCACAGGCAGGTAGCTCAGAGCCAGGCGGTCACGGCTCAGTTGACCATTGAGTATCTCACCCACAGTGCCGCCCTTGAGCTGCTGCGCCAGCAGTTCAGGAGAAGCCGAGGCGATAAACTGCTCCACTTCCTTAATGCGGGCAATCAGCGCCAGCGCCAACTTATTCTCGGCTGTCGCGGCGTAGATTTTACCGTTCAGGGACACTTGGGCCTGCATATCCAGCCCAGGGGCAGCCTGATGAATACCGACATATTCACGCCATACCCTGGCCTTCTGCTCACCCTGATAGTCGCTGTCGACCGATGCCAACACCACTTGTCTCAGCATCATCTGCAGCAGGTTGCTCTTGCCTTTGGGTTGACCATTGACGGTATCAAAGCCGAAGAAGCGTGATACTGTGCGGTCATAATTGGGCAGAGGCTCTATGCTCTGGCTGGCAAAATCGCTGTAGTAAGGCAGATACGTTTCCAGATCAGGGCTACTGTTGCAGGCATCGGCAAACAAAGGCTTGCCATTGCTGACCAGATCCGGGCCATTACCCAGCGCCATGCGGCAAAGCATATCTTGGAACAGCTTGCCGGTTTGTGGCAGATCCACCAGCGCCTTGTGACCACGGCTGGAAGTCGATCTCGGAGTCGTGCGACTTACCAAGGCACGCACTGCCAGCAGTTTGTCCGGCCATACCCCAAGCACATCACGCTCGTTGACATAAGGATGGTTGGGCGAGCCTTCAGGCGCCTTGATCCCGTTCAGCAAACGACCGGCGAAGGTCACATCGGCGCTCAACATATCCCGGAACTCTTCCTTGATACCATAGTTGATGATCAGTTCCTTCAATGCCTCTGGAGAGTCGGCAAACCTGCTGATCACTTCACCCGGAGCAAACTTCATGGTCATGTCGGCGCTCTTGAAGCGATACTGTTCCAGCAACTTGGCAAAGTTGTACTGCTGTCTCAGGGCTGCCTGGCCATCTGCAGTACGGAAGGTGACATCTACCACAGCATCGTTCTCACCGGCAAGGCGCAGGAACAGGTCGGCCGCCTTGTTCATCGCCCTTTGGTTGGCACAATACCAGGCATCCTGGCCGGCTGCGGCTTTCAGCTGACAGTCGTTGGCGAAGAAGTTTTCCGGCAAGTCGAACAGCCCCTCGAGGAAGCTGACATCTTCAATAAACTGGCGGATCTCATCAAACTGACGTTTGCGGGCAATGGTGTAACCCAGGCTGTGGTCTTCATAAAGCGACTGACGGTTATGTCTCAGGTTACTGGTTTCATAGCTGTCCTGATATCTGTCGATATAGAACTGGGCGATGTCATCCAGGTTCTGACCGGCATCACTGCGGTTACAGTTGCTGTTGAGCGACACATGCTCGTCGGTACAGAAGGCATAGCTGCGCAGCTTGTGGTCGCGGGCAATGTTGTAGAGCGCACCGAAACGTGTCTCGCCCTGGATCACTCCTTTTTGCAGCTCATCACGACGCTTGGCATCTTCGTCTTTAAGGGAGACAAAGTCGCCGTTGTCGGCCTCAACTTCACGGGCATAACCGAAACGCAGCGCCGCCAGGTCATAGGGCTCAAAAGTGGTCGCAAAACGGTTGACGTTGTAGTCCATCTGGCTGGAGAACTCGGCGTTCACTTTCAGATCAGGATAACCGGCACCGGCAAAGGCCTGGTTCAGTGTTTCCATTTCCTGTTGGTTGAAGGTGTTGTCACCATCGCGGCTACCGGCGAAGTTGTGTCTCAGGCCGAAGTTGTGGCCCAGTTCATGGGTCAGGGTACCGGCAAAGGCCTGGGCGGCCAGCGCAGTGCTCAGGCTATCCTGCAGATCCAGGCTCAGCTTCTCGAATGCCTGCAGCTTACCGCCAACATCACCATTGACCCACAACTCGGCATTCTGCCAATCAATCTTGTGGTCCTTGACACCGGCCGGCAGCATTCTTTGCTGACCACCTGCGGCAAACACAGTGTCGACATGCATCAAAGTATGCTCGGACCAATAGTCACGGCTGGCTTCATCGAAGTCGGCCAAGGCGTTGAACTGCTGCTCAGCGGGCTTGAGTGGCAGAGCTGCCGGAGTGGCGGCGACCATCACATCGGCGGGCTTGTCCAGCGCCGCAGGCACAGCTTGCAATGTGGTGGAAGCCGCTGGCTTAACCACGGCTTGCTGATAAGGCACGCCGGTGAGCGCTTCGACCGAAGCCGCATCCAACTTGCCGCGGTTATAATCCAGCATCAGTTGCCGATAGTAACGCACCGCGCCTTGCTTGAGGTTGGAGCTGTATTGGTTAACCCTGGCGCTGACAATCTCCCCTGTCAGTGGGTTGGCTGCTGATGGACCGTAACCGGCCAGACCGTTATCCAGAGGCTCATCAAACAGAGTGATATGGTTATAACGCAGATCACCATGGCGTTTATCGCCCGCCTGCTCCAGCTTAATCTGTGGCAAGCCGGTATGATAACGACTGTTGGCGATATTCATCGCGGTCACAGATTCGATAGCCGCATCCAGGAAAGGCTTGTTCTTGGCTTCATAGAAGTTGTTGGACAAGTAGTACACCAACTCACTCTTAGCCGGGTTGAAGCGGTTCAGGTAGGTACGAACATAGCCATCCACCCCTTCTGAGTCGGTTCTGTCCCGATAGCTGTGACTGGAGTTGAAGAAACCAAAGGTGCCCTTCTCATGCTCGCTGTAAGGAATGGCTTGATAATCTTCACTGGCCAGCTGATCCAGCGCCACTATGGAGATAAATTCCGTGGTGGTGAACGACAGATTATCCAGATTGCCACCGTAAAACTGATTGAAACACTGGCCCGATGCCTGATAGGTGTGTTCAATCTCGAAGTTGATCACGCCCTTGTCCAGGTCCATTTCATAGCCTTTGTAGGCTCCGGCATTGACCAGTTTTGGGGATTCAGTTTCGGTGACGCACTCACCAAACATAAAGATATCGTTGATCCCCAGCTCGGCAATCTTGGTGTCGGCAAAGTCAGGCACAAAGAAGCGCTTATCCTGCCAGGTCAGGTTGGCATCTGTATTGACCTGCTCAACGTTGATGCATTCACGCCACTTGTCTTCGGTACATCTGAAGTCTATATACTCACCGGGGATAGTCAGTACCGGGGCCTGGTTGATGCCCTCCTGGTAGCGGCTGTCATGACCAAGACCTATGGCGTCCCGGTCCAACTGGCGAACCTGAATACCATTCTCTGTCTTGTGCAGGGTCACCAACTTGGGATCCCCCTGGCTGAAGCCGCGGATAGCGGCGGCATAACGCGGCGCCTTGCCGACACTGCGGATATAGAGGTATTGGCGCTCACCGGCCTTCTCTATCGAGTCGCTGCTAATCTGTTTCTCATCTTTGGGCAACTCCTTGTACGGTTCTTCTCCTGCCCCACATCCTGCGAGTGCCAGGCTGGCTGCTATCGCCAGGCTCAGACTTGACTTCTTCATTTAATCCTCTGAATAAATTGAGTTTATAGGTATTTTGTTACTGAGAAATAGAAGGTGGAGCTGCGCTTGTCATACAGCTCAAAGCCTTCGGAAGGCCCCAGTTCCGGGTGGTAGAAACGGCCGCTGTTGTTATGACCAATGGCCAATGTCCAGCTCTCGGCAGGCATCCATCCCAGTTCCTGGGCAAAGGTGAATTGGTCATCCATACGACGACCACGGTAATTCTTCGACATCCGATAGCGACCGCTGATATCCAGGTACCAATTATTGGCAAACTGCCAATAGGCATCGGCCACCAGATCGACCTGATGTTCAATCAGCACCCGCTCACCGGCGGTCTTGTACTTGTAGGCGTTGTACCTGTATCTGGGAGACAGGTAGAAGCTGAAGTTGCCCTCAGGGCGATAGAAGAGATAGGCCGCCACTCTGGGGGCATACTCCAGCCTATCCAGCTTGGTGTAATGCGCCGCCGGCAGATAGACACCGACACTGCCCTTGAGCGACAGAGTGTCGGTCAGAGAATAGAGTGGCGTTCGATACTCGAGCAAGGGGTCAAAAAAGCTCGACTCCCTACCGTGCAGCGTCTCTTTTTCACCGCCAAAGGTCAGCAGCACACTGCCCCAATCACTGTTGTAATCGACTCTGGCATCCAGGCTATAAGCCCGATACGCATCGAAGGCCGACTCACTGTAGACATTGCGGGTATAAGACGCATTGAAATAGGCAGTCCATTCGCCGAATTCTTCCTGTTTGAGTTCAAACTCATTAACCGCCTGAGCTTGTCCCGCAAGCAATAGTAAGCCCAGCAAAGGGAAGCTCGTCTTTGCTTTTTTACTTTTTATTATGCGTGACAAGGCCAGATCGCGGTGATATTTACCGGATCTCATATTTAAAAGCCTTAATTTATTTAAAACGAATTAATCTGGAGATAATTCCAGTCTAAGAGGTACTGCCACGAATAGGTTTTACCCATTCGAGGAGTAATTGCGCCCAATAGGGCATCCAACCAAAGGAAAGTTGCGGGACACCCAGGTTGGGAATACGGGGCCCGCATAAGAACAAAATAAACCAACTGACTGTAATGGCTTTAAACACTTCGGCCAAGACGGCGTTATCCGCCAGTTTAACGGCCATAATACAAGGCAAGGAGAGTGAATAGATTGCCAACTGATTTACCGGTGACGCGTTCTGTTTGGCAATAGATATCAGCGTATTAACTTCTTCAAACTCATTAGATATCGCTGCATTAGAAAAAGCCAAAAACAACAGCAAAGGCATGGCCAACTTGACCAAGCTCTGCAATTTACTATTCGACTTATTTCTCTTATTCATGTGATTTTCCGCCGCCCCAAACGGAATAGCGTCTCGATATTAGCTCGAATGCATTCAATACATATTGTTACTTATGTAAACAGCATAATCATGAAAAACACAGTGATCAACACCAACACTTAATGACTAGTCTAAATAGATTAAAAACTGGGTATATATCATAAAAAACATCATAAAAATAAATTAACCTTGGCAAATTAACACCAATATAAAACATAATCAAAACATCATAAAAACATTAATGCTTCACTATATTAAGCATGATGTTTTGTTTACTTACAAAAAAGCCTCCTTAATTAAGGAGGCCATTCTGTAACTAATTAAGCACTGTTACGACTTGACGTTGGTACTCTCAAAAATCTTATCTGCCGAGGCAGCAACAAAGCCGGTATAGAGTTCACCATCGGCTTTGGGATAACGCAGGGCAAATTCATAGAAACAACTGGGGATCTCTACCGTCTTGTCATCGAAGGCGACGGGGATTCTGTCGGCCATGGTGGAAGACTGTTCCAGCAAGACTTCGGCCGAGCCCTTGATCTCACCGCCAACACTGTTGAGGGTAAAACCAGCCTCCTTGAGCGCGGTATTGACGGCAGCCAGGGTGCTGAATTCGGCCAGGTGGTTCACAGACACGGTAAAGTGGTTGGCACGATAACCAAAGGCGGCAACCCAGGCAGCATACTCACTCTCGGCGAGCAGGGCTTGGTAGGTGTCATAGTCAAGCTGCCAGTGTCTGCCTGAATAAGTAAAGTTATCTGCGGTCAAAGCCTGGGTTGGGATCTGCTCAACCAAGTCGGCAACCCGCTGTTGCAACTCTGGGCTGAACTCTTCCACCAGCAGCTCAGAAATAAAGACCTTGGGCTGAGTCGGGTCCGGATGCTCAAAGTGCTTTGCCACCAGCTTTTTCTGCTCAAAGCGATAATCGCCGCAAGCCACATAGCCCAGCGCTTCGAAATGGGCTGCCAGCACATCCAAGCCCACCTTGGGCAGATTGAATGTACGCAAGGCGATATGGTCGTTAATAATCGCCTTGCCTTGCCCCAACAGCTGGTGCACTTTGGCCGCCGATGGCGTCATCTTGATATAGTCCTGCCACATGGCATTGAACAGCGCATTGATATCTGTATGCATGGTTATTCCCTGTGTAATGCAGTTTGCCCAAAGGCAAATGGTATGTTCAAAAAAGGGAAGCGCCACTGCGCTTCCCTTCACTGTCAGAGGCTAAGTCCCGGACTCAATGCCTGTGGCAAACTCAGACCATCGGCCTCCATGGAAGCCACGGGATAAGCACAATAGTCGGCCGCATAGAAGGCGCTGGCTCTGTGGTTACCCGATGCCCCGACACCGCCGAATGGCGCCGCACCTGAGGCTCCGGTGATCTGCTTGTTCCAGTTCACTATGCCGGCACGAATCCGTGCTAGGAAATAGTCATAGTCTTCACGGCTATCGGCCAGCAATCCGGCAGAAAGGCCATAGCGGGTATCATTGGCCAGCGAAATCGCCCGGTCAAAGCTGCTGTAACGCACCAGTTGCAACAAGGGTCCGAAATACTCTTCATCAGGTAGTTCAATCACCTCGGTAACATCAATCAACCCTGGAGACACCAGGCCGGTACCGCTCTCAATATGGGTTAGTTCCACCAGCGAGACCCCGCCGAGATTCTGCAGATTACGCTGCGCCGTGACCATTCCCTTGGCTGCTGCTTCAGAGATCATCGAGCCCATAAAGGGCTGAGGTTCGGCATTCCAAGGGCCGACAGCTATCGCTTTGACCGCCGCAACCAGTGCGGCAATCAAAGCATCGCCCTGCTCACCTTTCTCTATGTAGAGTCGGCGGGCACAGGTACAGCGCTGGCCACTGGAGATATAGGCAGATTGAATTATTTCGTGCACGGCCGCCTTGATATCACTGATCCCTTTGACGATGAGCGGATTGTTACCGCCCATTTCCAGGGCAAGGATCTTGCCCGGATGACCGGCGTACTGCTGATGCAGCAAGTGGCCGGTGCGGGAGCTGCCGGTAAAGAACAGACCATCAAGCTGAGGATGTGAAGCCAGCGCTTTGCCGGTTTCCACTTCGCCCTGCACCAGATTGATAACCCCGGCGGGCAGGCCGGCTTTCTCCCACAGCTTGAGCATCAGCTCTGCCACTTTTGGCGTCAGTTCCGATGGCTTGAATACCACGGTATTGCCCGCCAGCAGAGCCGGTACTATATGGCCGTTGGGCAGATGCCCAGGGAAGTTATAAGGCCCGAAGACCGCTACTACGCCGTGTGGCTTGTGTCTCAGCACGGCCCGCCCGGCAGGCAGTTCATTTTCAGTTTCGCCGGTACGCTTGTGATAAGCCGCGACCGACAGACCGATTTTGCCTATCATGGCACCCGCCTCGGTGGCCGTTTCCCACAGTGGCTTGCCGGTTTCCTGCGCTATGGTGTCGGCGATTTCCGCCTTATGGGCTTCCAGCTGATCGCGATAGGCCTCTATCACCTGCAAGCGGCCGTCAAAGCCGAGCATAAACCAGTCAAACTGCGCCTCTCTGGCGGCTGCAACGGCAGCTTCAACTTGAGCCGGGGTAGCGGCATTACCCTGCCACAGGGTTTCGCCGTTGGCCGGGTTGCTTGAACTCATTGCCTGGCCTTCGCCAGCGAGCCATTGGCCCTTGATAAATTGTGTCATTATGCTGTTCCTATATTGCCAATACCCTGACCGATTGCCCGTCTGCCACCAAGAGTGCGGCGGCCAACTCGCTCGACAGGATCACTTCTTCACTGTCGTCTGTCAGCGCCAACTTGGCCGAACCGGCACGGTAGTCTGCCAAATGGGTGTTGGAGAGAATAAAGCTGTCCTTTGATTGGGGCATATCGCCGATACGCACCGTCAGCAGGCGACTCTCGCGCACGGAGCGAATGTCCGCCAGATTGCATTCAACCGTGGGGCCACCATCAAAAATATCCACATAGTTGCGCCAGCGGAAACCTTCCGCCTGTAACAGGCTCAGGGCCGGGCGTGTATTGGTGTGCACTTCACCGATAACCTTCTGCGCCGCTTCGGGCAACAGGCAGACATAGACAGGGCTGCGGGGCATCATCTCGGCCATAAAGGCCTTCTGCCCCAGACCTGAGAGGTAATCGGCTTGAATAAAGTCTATGCCGAGGAAGTTTTGCTGCAGCCAGCCGTAGAAAGGGGAATTACCGTTTTCATCGCTGACCCCGCGCATCTCGGCAATAACAGTTTCACCGAACCGATTGGCATGCTGGGCCAAAAACAGAAAGCGGCTGCGTGACAGCATGCGGCCATTGTTGCCCTTGCGGTAGGAGTCTCTCAGAAACAGGGTGCAGAGCTCGGCGGCACCAGTGTAGTCATGACACAGGCTGAGGGTTTCAACCTCGTTACGCACTTCTATCTGCGACGAATGATAAACCTCTGTGCCCAAACGGTAATGGTAGAAGGCATCTTCCATTCCCACCGCGGCTTCCAGACCACAGGTGCCCACGACCTCCTGGGTCTCTGTGTCTTCCAACACCATGAGGTAGCCTTCATCAAAAGGCGTTTCCACCGCCTTGGCGAAAGAAGCTTCCGAACGGGCAATCTTGCGGGTCAGCAGCTCATCATTGACCGGCAGCGAGGTGAATCCATGGCCCGATTCTTCGGCGATACAGCGCAGCGCCGGGAAATCTGAGGCTCGGATAGGCCGTATGATTAACATGGTTAAATCTCCACTCATCCACAGTTGCTGCTCCGTCGGGCCGGCCCGTCAGAACAGCAGCTGTGAGTCTATTGCGCTAAGTGGGCCTGGGCCCACGGGGATCAGGCGGCAACCACCTTGGCGACCGCTTTTTCAAAGCGTGCCAGACCCTCGGCAATATCACTTTCAGGGATGATCAAAGAAGGAGTAAAACGAACCACATTGGCACCGGCCATCAGTGTCATCAGGCCATTGTCGACCGAGGCCAACAGAAACTCACGGCTGCGTCCCTGATACTGTTCATTCAACACGGCGCCGAGCAACAGTCCCTTGCCGCGTACCTCGGAAAACACCTGGTACTTGGCATTGATTTTTTCCAGGCCATCACGCAGCAGTTGCTCACGACGCTTAACGCCCTGCAGCACTTCGGGGGTATTGACTACATCAAATACCGCGTTGCTGACGGCGCAGGCCAGAGGGTTACCACCATAGGTGGAACCATGAGTGCCCACTTTAAGATGAGCGGCAATCTTGTCAGTGGTCAGCATGGCCGCGATGGGGAAACCGCCGCCCAGAGCCTTGGCAGTGGTGAGAATGTCCGGCACTATATCTGTCCCCATGTAGGCATACAGCTCGCCGGTACGACCAACGCCGGTTTGCACTTCATCGAACACCACCAACGCATTGTGCTTGTCGGCCAGTTCACGCACCTTGGCCAGAAACTCTGGAGTGGCGTTTATGATACCGCCCTCACCCTGCAGCGGCTCCAGCATGATGGCACAGGTCTTGTCCGACACCGCGGCTTCCAATGCGGCAACATCGTTGAATGGCAGGTGTGTGATCCCCTGCGGCTTGGGGCCAAAACCATCTGAGTAGGCGGCCTGGCCACCGACACTGACGGTAAAGAAGGTTCTGCCGTGGAAGGCCTTGTCGAAGGCGATAATCTGATCTTTTTCGGCGCCGAAATTATCCAGAGCATAGCGGCGGGCCAGTTTCAGGGCCGCTTCATTGGCTTCGGCACCTGAGTTGGCGAAATAGACCTTGTCGGCAAAAGTGGCGTTAACCAGTTTGGTCGCCAATGCCAGTGCCGGCTCATTGGTCATCACATTGGACAAGTGCCAGAGTTTTTCGCCCTGCGCCTTAAGCGCCTCAACGGCGGCTGGATGACAGTGGCCCAAACAGTTAACTGCAATACCACCGGCAAAGTCGACATACTCTTTGCCTTCCTGATCCCAAACACGACTGCCATCGCCACGAACCGGGATAACGGGTGACGGTGCATAATTAGGCACCATGACTTCATCAAACTGGGCACGTGTCAAATTCATGTTTACACTCATTCCTTCTCATCCTTTGTGTTGTCGGCGGCTCTGTCGGCCACCGTTTTAAGCAGTTAATCTTTATTTTTTGTGAGTAAAACTGCACTTACTTGTGTTGCTTAGGTGTCATTATTAGCGAAATTGTGATCAAAATACCAGTTTGATCAATATGCAGGAGCAATGCCTTGGCCTATAAGTGCATAAAGATCTGAGTTTGAGAATTAAGCAGGCAAATATCTGCCGTTTAACGGCATAAATAGTCACAAAAAATCTCAACTGACACCGAATCCGTTAACTATTCACCTATTTTGAATAGTTAACGACAATCATAACAGTAGATTATTGCGTATAAAAGCAGCGATTTGGCCCCTGGCTTCCATGGCCTCGGGCAAGAGTTCAAATAGTGGAAAGACATGAGGCATATTGAGGTAGAAGCCAGCTTCTATCCGGCCTCCGTCGCGCAATACCGCCTGTTGCAGGCGCTCGGCATCCTGTAGCAGCAGCTCACGGGTACCGGCCAGCAGCAAGATGGGCGGCAAGTCCTTAAAGCAACCATAAAGCGGCGAAACCCGCTCAGACATGGGGTTACTACCGGCGAGATACGCCCCTCTGAGTCTGAGCAGTGATTCAATGGTGAACAAGGGATCATCGGCAGCCAGTATGCGCTCGGTATCACCTGTGATGGCGAGATCCAGCGCTGGAGAGAGCAACACGCAGGCTCTCGGCAACGGCAACTCGAGCTGTTTCAGCTGCAATAACAGGCTCAAGGCCAAATTGCCTCCGGCAGAGTCGCCCATCAGCACCAGTTTGCCCGGGTCACAATGCTCAAGTGTCATCCGATAAGCTTCCAGCACATCATCACAGGCTGCCGGAAACGGGTGCTCCGGCGCCAGACGATAATCGGGCACATAGCAGTCCGCCAGACTGCGCCGCATAATATCGGCCAGGAAACGGGCATGGGCATGGGGAGTCTTGAAACAGAAGCCGCCGCCGCGAATATAGAAGAGGCTGACTTCTCTTGGCTGCGGCAACTGGTAATGGATGAGCGGCGAGTGGCTCAGCGGCCAGTGCTCGACCTTGAGCTCCTGCGGCCAGCCCAACCAGCGGCGATCCATCTCCAGTAAGCGCCGGCGAATGCCGCACAGAGGCACTTTGGCACTGCCGCGACTGACCGATGGCCGCGCCACATAAGTTAACAACCGGTTCAATACCGAGGCTTGCCAACTGGGCATAGCTCCTCCATGGAAGGCCTACAAGCTCCGCAACGGCTTAAAGCAGCTCGGGTTTGCGGTAATTCTGGCCTTTGAGACGAATGAGTTCCTGTTCCGTGAGCTCATGATACGCCATCATGATCCGCCTGTCCCTGAATTCCAGTTGCCGCATCTCTTCCAGTAAAAAACACTTGGCAAAACAATCGGCTTTGGCCAGCACTGCCGCATTGGGTGACAACTGACTGAAGCCAAGGGCCGTGTCCCGCTCCTTGAGCAGAGTCACCATGGCCGCATCCGCAAACCCAAGCTGGGTTGGCAGTTGCCAATTGAGTGATAGCGCATGCTGCTTGACCAGGGAATAGACCAAGGCGGCGGGGAAATCACACAGGGCTATGGCATCATAGAGCGCCTTATCCCTGTCGCTGCTCGCCTCTCTGAGCCATGAGCCGCGCAACTGCTCAAACAGCTTGGCGCTCATGGAGAGCAGCACTGAGCTCCCCAGTTGCTGCATCAAGGAAACCGCGTACAGCATTGGGGCATCCAAGTCATGCAACTTGGCCAGGGTTCTGGCGGCAATGCCCTGCACCTGAGAGAAACGCCATAGCTTGCGCACAGTCCAAAGCAAACTGGCGTGGCCTGTAGGCAGCCAATGACGACAGCTGTAGTAAGGGAGCAATACCCGCAAGTGCTCAACGCCTATATAGCTGAGCACCAGCTTGAGATCTGTCAGTTGCACATCCAGATTCTGCGGCCTGCGGGCCCTGAAGGAAGGGCTGTTCACCAGAGAACTCAAGTCTCTCACCAGCCAACTCTGCTCGGCAACGACCGGACGAAGGCGTGCCAGATCAAGCCTTGGGTGCTGCAATAACTCCAGCAGCAAGATCTGTTTATCTGTGATGCCCGACAGGCGTGTCACTTCTTCGATGGAAGCCAGACGGTTGCCAAGCTCAGCCGCCAGGGTATCGGTCAATTGAGCCGACACTCTTTGATAAAGCGCCTTGGCCTGTTGCTGCCTGGCGAGCCGCTCCAGAGTCGCCTCGCGTTCAACCTCAAGCTTGAAGGCCACCGCCTCCAGCTCAGGTTCAAGCTCATCGTCACCACTGTCAATGCGTTGCTTGCCCAGTATCAACTGCTGATACAGACGCTGCTCTATCTCTATTACACTGCCGGGTTTGACCCCACCCGCTACCGACAAGCCCAAAATGTTGCCTTCCTGCCACGCCCGCACCCGGGCCCTGTGTTTTTATGTTAGTCCCTTTAGGGTTATATATATAGCGGTCACACCGGCAAAATCTTGATACCAAAAAGAAACAGGCCTCGAATGAGGCCTGTAAAGTGACTATTTCAGCTCTTGTTCAAACAACTTATAGATGCGGCGATACTCGTCCAGCCAGCTCGATGGCTGTCTGAAGCCATGGGGTTCAACCGGGTAGATAGCCGTCTCAAACATCGGCTTTTCCAGCTCTATCAGTCGCTGCACCAGGCGGACACTGTCCTGGAAGAACACGTTGTCGTCCATTACCCCGCTCATGATCAGCAGCGGCTTTTGCAAGCCCTCGGCATGATAGATGGGCGAGCTGCGTTCATAGGCAATGTGGTCAACGTCCGGGGTGTTGAGTATGTTCGAGGTATAAGGCGCATTATAGTGAGCCCAGTCGGTCACAGGCCGCAGCGCGGCGCCGGCCTGGAACAACTCGGGTTCGGTAAACAGTGCCATAAAGGTCAAAAAGCCACCGTAAGAACCACCATAGGTGCCCACACGTTTGGCATCAACATTGGCATGCTGGCTCATCCATTTGACGCCATCGGCCAAGTCTTCCACTTCCGGATGCCCCATATTACGGTAGATGGCGGTGCGCCAGTCGCGGCCATAGCCTTTGGAGCCGCGATAATCCATGTCCATCACCACATATCCCTGCTGTGCCAGCAGGTTATGGAACATGAACTCACGGAAATAACCGGAAAACCCATAATGGGCATTCTGCAGATAACCGGCACCATGATTGAAGATCACCGCCGGATATGATTCGGCGCGATCCTTGTCGAAACCAGCCGGCAGATACACCCTGGCATAGACGTTACCTGCGCCATGGCTGGAAGGCACGGCAACCACCTCAGGCGCCTGCCAAGGATAGCTCTTGAAGCTGTCGCTGGTGTAATGGGTCAGTTGGGTCAGCTCACCGCCTATGGCTTGAATATAGAGCTCATCCGGCTGGGTCAGGCTGGAGGCGGTCAACAGCAGCGAACGGCCATCCGGGCTCAGGCTGTAGTCGAGCACTCCGTTCCACTGGGTCAACTGTTCATCCTTGCCGCTACTTATCTCAACCCGATAAACATTGTACTTGCCGGGGTGTTCTTTGTTGGCCTTGTAGTAGATATAACGGTTATCCGGGCTCAGGGTGATGTCACTGACCACGAACTTGCCCGAGGTCAAAGCCCGCGCCTTGCCACCGAGCGGCTTGAGATACAGCTGCGAATAACCACTCTCTTCCGACAGGTAGTAAAGGGTGTCACTGCCGGGTAACCAACCGTACTGATTGTAGTCATAGTTGACCCAGGCATCGTCATGCAGTCTGTGCTCAGTGACCAGCTTGCCCTTGGCCAGATCGACACTGGCCAGCCACCGGTCTTTGTTGTCCACGGCTTCCAGCATTACGGCCAAGCGCTTGCCTGAGTCTTGCCATTGAATGGCGCTCTGACTCCAGCCCCAATCCTGCATCAGTTGGATCTTGCGCGGGGCTTTTTCACTTTCGTAGCGTTCCCCCTTCGCCTTGGCGTTTTCTGCCTTGACGCTGGCCAACACATCCTGGTTGTAACCGAGCAAACCTTCGATGGTTATCTCTTTCTTACTCTGCTGCTGCAAGTCCAGCAGTACCAAGCGCTGCCCCGGTGCCTTGTCTTCAGCCACTCTGGCTCGCACAGGCACAGGATCGACATAGCCATCTTTGCCAAGATAGTTGGGCATGATGTCATGTTCGCCACGCCAGTTGTAACTCTTGTCCTGCAACGCCAGCAGCACATAGCGGCCATCCGGCGACAGGCTCAGTTCCACCAGCTGCTCACTCTCACCCAGATACCAAGGCTTGGCCGACAGGGTCGGGTCTTCATTCCGTAACTGCTGCTGATATGTCTCCCGAGCCTTGGCGTTTTCCTGCTGCTTTGCCACATAGCGGATCAGCTTGTGTTGCTCCTTGGCGAGATAAGTTTCCGGCTCTTTGGTCTGTGCCGGCTCTTTGGTCATCTTGATATCCGCGAGCTGCTCCACAAGGCCTGAGTCTGCATGCAATCTGAATATCTGCCCCGCCTGCCAATAGGCAAGATCGCCATTCGCTAAAAAACGCAGCCCTTCAACCTTGGTATTTTGTCGGGTCAACTGAGTGATCTCACCACTATCGAGCGCCTTCACAAACAGGTTGCCTTGATAGATATAAGCCTTGCGGCGCTTATCCGGGCTCAGAATACCGTCTCGTTGTGAGACGGTATGCAGTTCAGACAACGCCAGCTCCTGCGCCTGTTTGTCTGTCACTCCCTGACGATAGTAACTGCGCAGCACAGATGCACTCTGCTGGCGGGCGAACAGCACAGCGTGGCTGTCATCGCTCCAGTAGGCACCTTTGGGGGCGAGTCCCATCCAATCTGGATCCGCCATAATTTGATTCAGAGTTAACGGCTTGTCGGCCACAGGAGGCGCTGCCAAGGGTACTGTTTGGCTGGGGTTGGTGATCTCTTGGGTGGTGAGTTGCGGCTCGGTGGCGGCGCAGCCGCTGAGAACGGCCAGAGTCAAAACACTCAGACCGGCATGACGCATCAGGCTTTTCATCATCCTTCCTTTTTTATAGTTATCTTGGCCGCCGGGAAGCGACATATGACAGAAAACAAGCGATTGCGGCCTGTTATACCATATTTGCCAGAGGATGTTGTTCTGCAAAAGCTGAAAACTTGTAAAGGCTTGTTAAGGATGGAGCCTTGGTACGAATCCGGGACTGACTCACTGCTCCTTAAGCCAGACGCAGGAAATTATTGAGCAGTTCAAGCCCCTGTTGGGTCAGAATGGATTCAGGATGAAACTGCACGCCGTAGAGGCGTTTTTGTGCATGGCTGATGGCCATGATTTCCCGCCCGTGTACCGGGTCATCATACCAGGCATCCAGACTGAAGCCTTCGGGCACGCTGTCAATCAGCAGCGAGTGATAGCGGGTCACGGTCAAGGGGTTGGCCAGACCTTGAAACAGCCCGCGACCATTGTGACTGATTGCCGATGTCTTGCCATGCATCACCCGCTTGGCCCGAACCACCTTGGCACCGAATACCTGAGCCAGCGACTGGTGTCCAAGACAGACACCCAAGATAGGCAACTTACCGGCAAAATATTCGATGGCGGCCAGCGAGATCCCCGCCTGATCCGGGCTACAGGGCCCGGGAGAGATCACCAGATAATCCGGTGCCAGCTCGCGGATCTCATCGAGCCCAATCTCATCGTTGCGCTTGATAACAGGCTGCTGCCCCAACTGCTGAAAATACTGCACCAGATTGAAGGTAAAGGAATCATAGTTGTCGATCATCAGCAGCATATAACGGGAACCGATTGATTTAAGAGATAGGGCTTACAGTGCCGCAAACAAGATACCGCTGTAGGTATTCCATCTTTTTTCAGGCGCCATCTTTTTGCGCACGCTATGTTACGTTTAACGCTGAGCAGGTTCAACCTGGGGATGAACAAGGATAGCTTTATTCGGTCAGCTATTGGTTCATTCAAACGACAAACTTATTGTATCCCGAATAGATGCCTTGGGCCGGTTCTCCTCGAGGCCAGTTCAATCCTTACCCTCATACCTGAGTCTGTCGATAACCAACCTGAATGCCGAACTGATATTACGCCGCCCGGAATAACACAGGCAGTATCCTTCAAACGGCGGACACCAATCGGCCAACACCCGCCGAAGGGATCCATTCTCTATCTCTTCCGTCACTTCGGCTTCGGTAACAAAGGCAATGCCGTGCCCGGCCTTGGCCGCTTCAATACACACATCACTCTCACTGAAAATAAAGGGGCCGGATACGTGTTTGACTATCTCTTCGCCCTCTTTTTCAAACTCCCAGTCATAGACAGGTGCATGAGCATGAAACCTCAATACCAGGCAAGCATGCTCGTCCAAGTCATGGGGGTGCTTTGGCACGCCATGGCGTTTGAAGTATTCAGGGGTGGCCACGGCTGCCAATCGCACAGCGGGGCCAATTTTCACGGCAATCATGTCCGGGCCGACAAACTCCCGCAGCCTTACCCCGGCATCGAAACGTTCTTCGGTCAAATCCGTGAGGCGACTTTCCAGATTCAGCTCAATCTGCACTTCCGGGTAGTCACGCACTATCTGTGACAAATTGGGCCACAGCAGGGTTCGCAGCGCAGGTTTACTGGTAGCCAGTCTCACCAATCCTCTAGGGGCATCACCCAATAGTCGCAACTCTTCAATTCTCGCATTGATCATCCCCAGCCCGGGCTTGAGGGCCGCCAACAATTTTTCACCTGCATCTGTGGTGGACACTTTACGGGAAGTACGATTGAGTAATTTGATACCAACCCCCTCTTCCAGGCGCCTTATTGCATGGCTGACCGCGGATTGGGACAGCTCGAGTCGGGTCGCCGCGCGAGTAAAACTGCGCTCTTCAGCGACCGCCATAAATAGAGTTAAATCACTCAATTCTTCCCGCTTCATATTATTCCCCTGCTTGGCCTTCAGCTCACCAAATCAATCAAATATTCACAAGAATACTTCGAAAACTGGGCCAATATAACCGAAAAACATCCGTTATTAATGAATTGGATTCATAGTTTCAATGAATTTAGAGCGCTTGTTACCACAGGCGTCCAGGCCTATTCTGCTGGTCATAAATTCATCCAACAACGGCTACCAGCGCCAGCTACTCCAGAGGGGAAATTCTCAATCTATGAGCCATTCAGTTACAGATCCGCTTCCAACCACTGAAGATACCGCCTGCTGGAGTGGTGTCTTTGCCATGTCGTTATGTGTCTTCGTCCTAATTGCGTCTGAATTTATGCCGGTCAGCCTGTTGACTCCTATAGCCTCATCCCTGCAGATAACCGAAGGAATGGCCGGCCAAGGGATAGCCATTTCCGGCATATTGGCCGTGGTGACCAGCTTACTTATCCCGGTACTGGCCGGTAAGATAAACCGTAAAACACTGCTTCTGGGACTGACTGGGCTGATGGGGATTTCCGGCCTCATCATAGGTCTGTCCGATAGCTATGCCAGTTACTTGCTGGGCCGGGCACTGATCGGTGTCGTCATAGGTGGATTCTGGTCCATGTCGGCAGCTATTGCCATGCGCTTGGTACCGAGTGAACAAGTCCCCAAGGCGCTGGCCATCTTCAATGGCGGGAACGCCTTGGCGATGATTTTGGCAGCCCCTCTCGGCGCTTATCTGGGCTCACTGCTTGGTTGGCGTGGCGCCTTTCTCTGTTTATTGCCAATAGCTGTCATCACCCTGATTTGGCAATGGCTTAGCCTGCCGTCCATGCCGGTTAGAGAGCGTTCAGCGAGGATCCGCGGCACTTTTGCGGTACTGGGCTTGTTACGCACTCCAGTAGTACTGTCCGGTATGCTCGCGATTGCCAGTTTGTTTATGGGGCAGTTTACCCTATTCACTTATGTTCGCCCGTTTCTGGAAAGCGTCACACAAGTGGCTGTAAAGCCATTATCCCTGATCCTGTTGCTCATAGGCCTGGCCGGGCTCATAGGTACCAGCCTTATCAATGGGGCTCTGAAACGACAATTTTATCTGACGCTGAAAATCATGCCCTTGTTGATGGCTGTCAGCGCACTCGGTTTGGCGTTCTTTGGCACTCAATTGATCTTGGTGATTGTGTTGTTACTCCTCTGGGGACTTATCGCCACAGCCGCCCCTGTGGGTTGGTGGGCCTGGGTGCCACGGACTATTCCGCAATCGGCCGAAACAGCCGGTGGCCTGATGGTCGCAGTCATTCAGCTCTCTATCGCCTTGGGTTCTACCTTGGGAGGTGTGTTATTCGACATTGGTGGCCACCAACTCTGTTTTGGTATCAGCGCCCTGCTGCTGTTGCTATCCACAGCTTTGGTCGGGGTAACACAAGGCTACGAAACCCCGAAAAGCCAAAAGGATAGGGTCTAACGATGACATGGACAAAGCCTTTGACCAATACAGCCTGTTTAAAGATAACCAAGGCATTTATGTTTGTCCTGCCTTTCCTTGGAGGACAAATGTCTCTGGCTCAAGACCAGTTACCCACTCAGATTGAGGAGACAAAAATCATGCACAGCATAACTCTGTTACTGGGCTGCAAAACCCTGGTCGCGAGCCTGGAAGACAACTCTGCCAGCCGGGATTTTCTTGCCTTATTACCCCTTGAACTTGAACTGAGCGACTATGGCGCCAGTGAGAAAATAGCGGACTTACCCAAAAAGCTCTCCACCTTGGATGTCCCCAGCGGGCATTCGGCCAAAGTTGGCGACCTCACCTATTACGCCCCTTGGGGAAATCTGGCCATTTTCTATCGTGATCACGGCTACGCCCAAGGCTTGATCCCGCTAGGGCGGATAGACACTGGCAAAGAGCTGATGAAATTTTCAGGCAAGCAGGAAATTCGCATAGAAAAATCGGGGCTTATCGAAAGTAAACAGCTCAAGTCTCACTTTAACAAGGAGTAAAGCAATGAAACTCAACTTCATATTCACTTGCACATTATTGCTCATTTCGCTGCCAAATGTGGCTGCTCAGCCAAAGCAAAGTATCTCAGAAGCAGGTTCCCGGCCTTCAATTGCCGGGCCAGAGCAATTTTTCACTGGTGCAGCACGTATCGACCCACTGTTTCCTGCGACCGATGAAATCAATGCATCTGCAGCCTATGTCACCTTTGAGCCTGGTACCCGCACAGCCTGGCATATCCATCCCAAAGGCCAACAAATTATTGTGACTCAGGGCGTAGGCTACACACAGGAATGGGGCAAACCTCGACAACAGATAAAGCCAGGCGATGTGATCTGGTGTCCTGCAGGCATAAAGCACTGGCATGGCGCAGCTCCCAAGACTGCGATGACACATCTTGTGGTCACGGGTCAAGACAATGAAGGCCGTAATGTCAGTTGGCTGGAAAAGGTCAGCGATGAACAGTATCTGGGACAGGATCAAGCAGACAAGACAGGGAAGCACCCATGAAACCCGGGATTAGTTATTGGCCGCTGATACTGTGTCTTTGCATCCCAATATTTCAGACTGCCGGACAAACACCCCATACGTTCCAATCGAGGACACCCACTATGACAGAACCAGAGCCTTTAACCTCAAGACAGCAAGCGATAGTACCTATTGCGGCTTTTGCCGCCGAAGGTAACTTGGCCAAGCTGGATACCGCCCTGGAACAGGGACTGGATGCCGGACTCACTATCAACGATACCAAGGAAATACTGGTACAGGTTTATGCCTACGCCGGCTTTCCCCGTAGCCTCAATGCGCTGGGAACTCTTATGTCAGTAGTAGAGACACGCAAGGCTCGCGGCGTGACAGATGAAATTGGCAAGTTGCCCAGTCATCCGCTCCCCAAAGGTGATGCGTTACTCTCAACGGGTACAGCCAACCAGACACAACTGGCTGGAGGCGTTGTCCAAGGCCCTCTGTTTGACTTTGCACCGGCCATTGATGAGTTTCTCAAGACCCATTTATTCGGTGATATTTTCAGCCGCGATAACCTGAGCTGGCATGACAGGGAAATCGCAACGCTGGCCATGTTGGCGGTTTTGCCTGGCGCTGAACCCCAACTTCAGGCCCACATAGCCATTGCCATGAATCTGGGACTAACACCTGAGCAACTCACATCTGTGATCACCGGCTTGAAGCAACTGGTGAATCAAGCCAGCGCCGAGCGCGCGCAAACCGCGCTGAACCAGCACCTGGAGCACCAGCCCTACAACCAAGAGTAACACCAGCATGAACAACCTAGACACAGCAAAATCCCCCTCTGAGACGCTCGATAATGGGCGTCGTGAACTATTGAAAATGACAGGAGCCGGTATCGCCATGACCATTGCAACCACCATCCCCACTCCGGCATTGGCCGAGTCTGAATTGAAGCTCAGTGACAGTTGGGACAAGACCTTCAGCAAGAGTGACAAGGTCGAACATCAAAAAGTCACCTTTAAAAATCGCTACGGCATCACCCTGGCCGCCGACTTCTACCTGCCAAAAGCAAGGCAGGGCAAGCTGGCCGCAATCGCAATAAGTGGCCCCTTCGGCGCGGTGAAAGAACAATCATCAGGCCTATACGCCCAAAAGATGGCCGAATACGGCTTTGCCACATTGGCGTTTGACCCCTCCTATACAGGTGAAAGTGGTGGAGAACCCAGGAACGTCGCATCCCCGGATATCAATACCGAAGATTTCAGTGCCGCCGTGGATTTTCTCGGCTTGCAAAGCCAGGTGGATCGCCAACGAATTGGCATTATCGGCATATGTGGCTGGGGTGGCATGGCACTGAACGCTGCCGCAGTGGATCAACGCATCAAGGCCGTGGTAACCAGCACCATGTATGACATGTCCCGGGTCATGTCCAAGGGCTACAACGACAGCATGACTCATGAGCAGCGCAAAGAAATTCTGGGCCAGTTGAGCCAACAGCGCTGGTTGGATGCCGAAAATGGCTCACCCGGCTATGGCCCAATCTCTCTGGAACTTAAGGGAGGTGAACCCCGGTTTGTGCAGGAATACGCCGATTACTACAAGACCTCGCGTGGTTTTCACCCAAGGGCCATCAACTCCAATGCTTCCTGGACCATCACCAACCCTATGTCATTTATGAATCAACCTCTGCTGACTCATATCGCCGAAATCTCTCCCAGGCCTATTTTGTTGATCCACGGTGAGAAGGCGCATTCCCGCTATTTCAGTGAAACAGCTTTCGCTGAAGCCGCCTCTCCCAAGGAGCTGCTGATTATCGAAGACGCCAACCATGTTGACCTCTATGACCAATTGGAGCGGATCCCCTTCGATAAGTTGAACGCATTCTTCGGTGAGTATTTATAACTTTCAAGCGGACAGAGGCTCTCCTCTGTCCAGCCTTCATCTTTAATGGAGTTTGTTGATGCACATTTTGTTAATCGGTGCCAATGGCCGTTCGGCGCAAGCCATCTTGCCGCGTTTGTTGGAGATAAAGGAAGTGCAACTGACGCTTTTTCTTCGAAGATCTGAACGACTGCAACACCTTTACAATGACAGAGTTCGGCTGGTAGAGGGGGATGCCAACAAAGTCGATGACCTGGTCTCGGCATTGACCGGAATCGATCTGGTGATAAACACCATGGGTGGAATGGATTTGGACCGCAAGACCCGAAATCTGGTGCACGCCATGGAAAATGCTCAGGTGCAGCGCCTCGTTGCACTCAATGCCGGCGGTATCTATGAAGAACTTCCTGAACCCTTCAATAGCTGGGACAAGAGTATGGTGGGTTTCACCCGGCCTGTTAACCTCAGAAGTGCCAATGTTATCGAAGCTTCATCACTCGACTACACCATACTGCGCCCCGTCTGGTTAACCGATAAACCGATAGAAGAGTTTCAACTTACTCAAAAAGGCGAGTGCTTTCTGGGGACCGAAACTTCCCGCGCCAGCTTGGGTAGATTTATTGCCATTTTGGCCAAGAATCCTAACCTTTATAGCCGCTGTAATCTGGGAATAAGCCAAAGTGGCACAGAGGGGGAGATGCCTGCCGCTTACCGCTGAAAGACATTGGCCGTTCCGCCAAACTTCACCGGCAATCCGCTGCTATCTGGCGCCAAGACTGGTTCAACAACGGGGTTTGAATTAAGCTGATATTTCGAGTGGCTTATAAAAGTGCTTTGCCTATGCCCAATATGACCAGGTTGCTGAATTTTTTGCTGATGCTGGGGTGTGATAGATGTGCTATCAAGACCCGGGAGCGTAAAGTCATTCAGGTCAACTTGGGCGTACTGGTTTCCGTAACAACTATATTGCTGTTTATTTTGGGTTTTTATATCAGCGGTAACCAAGGCTTTATTCTTTCCGGCTTGAATCAGCTGCCCTTTATTGCCCTGCTGCCTCTGGTGTTACTGCTCAACTACAAAGGAAAGTTCTTTGCCGCCAGGTGGTGTTTAATGTTGCTGTTGATGGCCGATGCCGCCACAGCTTTAATGACGGCCCAAGGTACCAGTATCAAAATCCACAGCTATTACCTGCTGTTTGCCATCATGTTGGTTGTACTGTTTGAGATCCGTGAATGGCGTTCCATCCTGATCCTGATGTTAGCCAATCTGGGATTGTTCAGCTTCTTTGAGCTGCATGGCTGGCCATCCCACCCTGATATCGCCCTGCTTTCTACACACACTCTGGCCATTTTAAAGGCCTTGGTGATCTGCTCATGTATTATCAGCTCCTGCGCCATACTACTGATCAGCGAAATGTATGCCGAGCGCGCCGAGCTGGTACTGCAACATCAGGCCGACACAGACACCTTGACCGGATTGCTTAACCGCCGCGCATTCATGCGCCAAGTCGCACTGCAAAGAGAGCAGCCGGGCTGCTGGGTACTTGCCCTGTTGGATCTGGATTTCTTCAAGAAGATAAACGATAACTTTGGCCATGATGCCGGCGATGTCGCCCTTATTCATGTCAGTAAGCTGCTCAAGAAAGCGCTCAAGCCTCAGGAGCGACTGGCCAGAATAGGCGGGGAAGAGTTTGCCTTACTGCTGAGGCTGGATGAAACCGGGACTCAGGCCCTGCAGCAAAGAGGCGAGCAACTCCTTGAGTCCCTCAGACAACAAGGCCTGGAATATCAAAGTCATTACCTACAACTGACAGCTTCTGTTGGCCTGGCAACTCTCGATCCTGGAGATAGTGCAAGCGAGGCACTCAAACAGGCTGACAAGGCTCTGTATCAGGCCAAGATAAATGGTCGTAACCGAGTGGAGCTGGCAGGCGCGGTATTGCAGCCACTGAAAAGAAAAAGCCAGTCATAGTGACTGGCTTTTTGCAATGCTTTAGCTGAAGCGTCAACCCGGCTTTATTTAACCAAAGTCAGGTGGCCACGCCGTTTGGGCTTGTCTGCTGTAGGTTCAGTTTCGGCTTCAGTCCGTGGCTGTTCAACCTCTTCAACCACATTCAGCAGTGATTCTTCACCCTCTTCAAGCAGATAGGCGTCTTCCATATCGAATACTGTGCCGGCACCATTTTCACGGGCATAGATGGCAACAATAGAAGCCATAGGCAGCAGCACTTGCTGTGGCACACCACCGAAACGAGCATTGAACTCGACAAACTCGTTGCCGAGCTGCAGGCCACCGACAGCACTGCCGGCGACATTCAGTACTATTTGACCATCCTTAACATACTGCAGCGGTACCTGAATATCCGGCACAGTGGCATCCACTACCAGATGTGGGGTCAGCTGATTATCCATCAGCCATTCATAGTAAGCTCTAAGCAGATATGGACGACTTGGGGTCAAATCTTTCATCAGATACCCATGCGCATTTCGCGCTCGGCTTCGGTCAGAGAGGCCTTAAAGGACTCACGCTCGAAAATACGGTTCATATAGGCTTTGATGTCTTTACCCGCGCGGTTATCCAGTTCGATACCCAGCACTGGCAGACGCCACAACAAGGGGCCGAGATAACAGTCAGCCAAACCGAACTCTTCACTCATGAAGTAAGGCATTTCGGCAAACACAGGCGCGATAGACAGCAGGCTTTCCTGCAACTCTTTACGGGCCGCATCGGCGCGGTCACCCTTACGGATACGGTCGACCAGGCAATACCAGTCTGTATCGATGCGATGCATCATCAGACGGCTTTGACCACGGGAAACTGGGTAAACGGGCATCAGCGGCGGGTGCGGGAAGCGCTCGTCCAGATACTCCATGATAATACGGCTTTCGTACAACACCAGTTCACGGTCTACCAGTGTAGGCACTGAGTTGTAAGGGTTGAGTTCCAGCAGATCCTCTGGCATATCATTGGGATCCACCTGCAACACATCAACAGTTACCCCTTTTTCAGCCAATACGATGCGAACCTGATGGCTATAGAGATCATCGGCACCTGAGAACAGGGTCATGATAGAGCGTTTATTGGCAGCAACAGCCATTGATACCCTCCGGAATTGAAAAAAACAAATGTAAACGAGGGGCAATGCCCCCCGTTTACATTATGCGGATAATATATTCTACCCCTTTCTAAGGGTTAGTGTACATCCTTCCAATATTCTTTCTTGAGCAGGTATGCGATCACGAAGAATATGAACAGGAAGCCGAGTACCCATTTACCCAGGTTTTCGCGCTCCAGTTTAACCGGCTCAGCCGAGTAAACCAGAAAACCGGTAAGGTCGCGAACAACCTGATCGTACTCTTCCGCAGACAGACTACCACCTTCAGCTGGATTCACACCTTTAACCTTAGTAACTTCTTTGCCATCAACAACTTCAGTTTCAATAACTGGAGTTGCGATGCCTTGCAGGCCTTCCAGCACATGCGGCATACCGACTGACGGGAACACAGTGTTGTTCACGCCGAAAGGACGACTTGGGTCTTTGTAGAACCCTTTGAGGTAGGAATATACCCAATCTTCACCACGGACACGGGCTACCAGAGTCAGGTCCGGTGGCGCAGCACCGAACCACTTGGCCGCATCTTTGGTTTCAATCGAGTTTTCCATCAGCTCGCCGATCTTGGCATCTGTGTGGATCAGCTTGCGCATCTCATCGACAGGAATATCCAGATCTTCGGCGACACGTTGGTAACGTTGATATTGAGTGCTGTGACAACCGGCGCAGTTGTTTTGAAACAGCTCCACACCACGACGCAGCGACTCTTTATCGGTCAGATCAATATTGGCATCTTCCAGGTGCACATTGTGACCACTGGCGGCAGACACCATACCAGGCACAAAGGCAACCAAAGCAATCAATAACTTTTTCATTTGAATGTCACCCTTTCTGGTACTGGCTTGGTCTTTTCACTCTTGCTGTAGATGAACAACAGCAGGAAGAAACCGAAGTAAGTGAAAGTAAAGATTCGGGCAACAATGGTCAGCGTTGGTGTCGCAGGCACCGCCCCCAGGTAACCCAGGACGATAAAGGACACAGCAAACTGAGCAATGTTCAGCTTGTGAATCATGCTGCGGTAGCGAACCGACTTGACCTTACAGCGATCCAGCCATGGCAGAACAAAGAGTACGGCAATCGCCAGACCCATCATAACGACACCACCCAGCTTGTCCGGTACAGCCCGCAAGATGGCGTAGAACGGAGTGAAGTACCATACAGGTGCAATATGCTCAGGCGTCTTCATTGGGTTAGCAGCTTCGAAGTTAGGCTTCTCGAGGAAGTAACCACCACCTTCAGGCATAAAGAACAGCACGTAGCAGAAGACAATCAGGAAGCCGGCAACGCCCATGATATCTTTTACAGTGAAGTAAGGATGGAATGGGATGCCATCGACAGGCCAGCCATTTTCATCTTTGTTCTTCTTGATTTCGATACCATCCGGGTTGTTGGAACCCACTTCATGCAGCGCAATCAGGTGCAGGAATACCAGTACCACAAGTACCAGAGGCAACGCGATAACGTGCAGAGCGAAGAAGCGGTTCAGGGTTGCACCTGAGATCACATAGTCACCACGGATCCACAGGGTCAAGTCATCACCGATAACCGGAATAGCACCGAACAGTGAGATAATTACCTGAGCGCCCCAGTAGGACATCTGGCCCCATGGCAGCAGATAACCCATAAAGGCTTCGGCCATCAGCACCAGGAAGATCAACATACCGAACAGCCACAGCAGTTCACGAGGCTTCTGGTAAGAACCGTAGAGCAGGCCACGGAACATGTGCAGGTAAACCACCACAAAGAAGGCCGAGGCCCCGGTGGAATGCATGTAACGCAGCAACCAGCCGTACTCGACATCACGCATGATGTATTCGATGGAGGCAAATGCACCTTCGGCGGTAGGCACATAGTTCATGGTCAGCCAGATACCGGTCAACAGCTGGTTTACCAGAACCAACAGTGCCAGAGAGCCGAAGAAATACCAGAAGTTAAAATTCTTGGGGGTGGCGTACTGACCAACATGGCGGTTATAAGTTGCCGTCATAGGGATACGCGCATCGATCCAGTCAATTATATTCTTAACCATTATGCAGCTCCCTGGTCTACGCCGATGAGCACGTTACCATCATCAATGTATTGATGTGGAGGAATCACCAGGTTCAGTGGAGCAGGTACGCCCTGGAAGACGCGACCAGCCATATCGAACTTGGAACCGTGACATGGACAGAAGAAACCTGAAGTCACACCTTCAACCTGCTCTGAGAAAGAGTCTGGCAGGTAAGTAGGTGAACAACCCAGGTGAGTACAAATACCTACGGCAATAAAGTACTCAGGCTTAATCGAACGTACGCCATTTTGGGCGTAATCAGGCTGCTGTAATTCGTCAGAAGCCGGGTCCCGCAGTCTGTCATCGTGGGTTGGGAGCTCGTTAAGAACTTCCTCTGTACGGCGGACAATCCATACGGGTTTGCCACGCCATTCCACACGGATCAGCTGACCTGGTTCTAGCTTACTGATATTTACTTCTACCGGCGCACCTGCAGCTTTCGCTTTGGCACTCGGATTCCATGACTTTATAAAGGGAACCGCTACAGCGACGGCACCAGCACCGCCCACTACGGCGGTTGCAGCTGTCAGGAATCTGCGACGTCCGGTATCGACTGGCGCATTGCTCATCCACTTATCTCCCAGAGGGTGTTGGAATTTTTGTTTTTCAAGACTTTAGGCCTCTTAGTTCTCACTAAAGGGAAAAGTCGAATTTTGAGGCGGGGCTCATTATAGCGAAAAATTAGAAGCAGATCATAGTCAAAAGACACAAGTTGGTTAGGGAGATTACAGTTTTTTAGCAGATGGGGTTAAAAAAACAGCAGATTTAGGCTGCAAAATCTGAGCATCTCGAGAGTAATTTAACCATAGCTAAAACATAACCAATTGACTATTAACAGTATATTTTGGCTTTACACATTAATGCCAATAATTCTGTGACTTTCGCATCAAGCCGAGAAAAAGATAAAAAAAGACCCGGAACCAGTCCGGGTCTTTCAAGCAGTGCAATTACTTGCCTTTTTGCTTCATGTATTTGAAGAATTCGCTGTCCGGCTCCAACACCATGACATCAGACTTACCGGCGAAGCTGGCCTTGTAGGCCTCCAGGCTACGCAGGAAACTGAAGAATTCAGGATCCTTGGTATAAGCATCGGCGTAAATCTTGGCAGCAATGGCGTCGCCTTCACCGCGGATGTTCTCTGCATCGCGACGGGCATTGGCCAGAGTCACTACCACGTCGGCATCGGTCAGTGCACGGATTTTCTCAGCCGCTTCCTTACCTTCTGCCCTGTGTTTCTTGGCTACCGCCTGACGCTCGGCACGCATCCGCTGGAAGATACTGTGGCTAACGTTGGATGGCAGATTAATCTGCTTCACCCTGACATCGACCACTTCTATACCCAGACCTTCAGCACTCTTGGCAGCATTTTCCAGGGTGATACGCATCAGGTCATCACGACTGCTGCTCTCAGACAAGCTTGTGCTGCCTTCACTGGTACCGGAAACAATCTGTTTAATGGTCAGCTTACCGAACTCGGTACGCAGGTCACTGTTAATCTTACGCTGCAACAGTGACTCGGCCTTGGACTTGTTGCCACCATCTGTAGCCAGATAGTACTTTTCAAAGTCTTTGATCCGCCATTTGACATAAGAGTCGACCATAAGGTCTTTCTTCTCAGAGGTCACAAAGCGGTCGGCGGCGCCATCCAGAGTCTGGATACGGGCATCCATATAGCGGACTTTGTCGATCAACGGGATCTTAACGTTGAGACCCGGGCCATAGACTCGGGGCACCATTTTACCGTCGACCTTGTCTTTCAACACTTCACCAAAGCGGGAAACAATAGCGCGCTCCCCTTCGTTGACGACCATCAGCGAAGACACACCAACGACCGCCAGCAGGGCAATAATAATGAGTACGAATCTGCTCATGGTTTACTCCCTTCCCTGACGCATACGCTCTTCGCGGGACATGCGTCCGTTGAAACTGCTGCTGTTAGTGTTTCTTTGACTACTGACGGCATCCACTTGCTGCTCGGGTTCCTGTTCAGTTTTGGGTTTAGACTTGCCTTCCTGAGACATCAGCTTATCCAGTGGCAGATACATCAAATTGCCATTATTCTTGGCATCAATCAGTACCTTATTGGTATCACTGAACACCTGCTGCATCGCATCGATATAGAGGCGATCGCGAGTCACTTCAGGGGCCTGCTTATACTCGGGCAGCAGCTTGTTGAACTTGGCCACGGCACCTTCGGCATCCTGGATAACACGTTCTTTGTATGCACGGGCGTCCTGCTTGATACGCTCCACCTGACCACGGGCCTTAGGCTCAATTTCCAGCTGATAAGCTTCGGCCTGACGGATATAAGTGTGCTCATCTTCCTGTGCTGAAATCGCGTCATCGAAGGCGTCTTTCACCTCTTCAGGCGGTCTGGCCGGCAGGAAGTTAACGTCTTCAATCTGCAGTCCCAGGTTGTAAGGCGCGATAATACGTTCAATCTCGGCGCGGGTGTCGTCACGAACTTTGGCACGCCCTGTGGTCAAAATGTCATTCATTTTTGAATGACCTATAACATAACGCAGCGCACTGTCGGTAGCTTCACGCAGGCTCGAGTTGGCATCAACGGCACTGAACAGATACTGGTAGGCATCTTTCACCTTGTACTGCACATCGAGTTCAACCACGACCATGTTTTCATCGGCTGTCAGCATGCTGCCGGAAGCAGGAATAGAGCGAACCGTTGAGACATCTACCGGTAAAACCGAATCGACAAAAGTAGCTTTCCAGTGCAGGCCGGGACCAACTTCGCCGACATGTTCACCGAAACGCAGCACGACACCCTGCTCCGCTTCCTTGATAGTGTAGAAACCGGAAAAACCCCATACTGCCAGGGCAATACCTGCAACTATGGCCAGAGTCCCCATGCTGAAGCCAGAACCACCGTTGCCCTTGCCGCCAAAGCGTTTGGTCAGATTGCGAAATACATCGTCCAGATCCGGTGGCCCCTTGTCGTTGCCACCTTTGTTTCCCCAAGGATCATTACCCTTGTTACCGGGCTCGTTCCAAGCCATTTAACTCTCCATAAGTGGATGAATAAACGAGATTATTAACAAACTACTTTATCAATCTCGGGTTCGAGGATAAAGGTTTCCAACTCACCTTGACTCTGTTTAACCAGCCGATGCCAGTCCGGCTGTGGTAAACGAATAGACAAGATACAGTTCCCCAGGTCGTCATACTCTTTCTGCTGTATCGCATCCAGTCGATAAAACTGGCCAAGATAATGTCCGGCCATTGCCGGTATTCTCAAGCTAAGCTCAACTATAGTGGCAGCGGTCAGTTGATCCACCGCCTGCTTGAGAAGGTCCAGTCCCAACCCTTTTTGGGCCGAAATCCATACTCTGTATGGCCGGCCTTCGGGGTCGAAATCTATTTTTGGGCCTATCTCTTCCAGCAGATCTATCTTGTTGCAGACCAGAAGCTGCGGAATTTCATCGGCCTCAATCTCTTTGAGCACTTCTTGCACCTGCTCAAAGTTGTCATTCATATTGTCGTCGGCGCAGTCCACCACGTGCAGCAGGAGGTCAGCCTGGCGGGTTTCCTGTAATGTCGCCTTGAACGCCGCCACCAACTCATGGGGCAAATGACGAATAAACCCCACAGTGTCGGCTAAAAATACGGCGCCGTTGTCCAACTCCAGCTTACGCAGCGTCGGATCCAGGGTCGCAAACAACTGATCGGCGGCATAGACCTCCGATGTTGTCAAAGCGTTGAATAGAGTGGACTTTCCGGCGTTGGTATAACCGACCAGTGACACAGTAGCCAAGTCGCTTCGCTGTCTGGCCCGGCGACTTTGTTCCCGCTGTTTGTCCACTTTTTCCAAACGACGATTGATGGACTTGATCCGCCCCCGCAGCAATCGCCGGTCAGTTTCCAGCTGGGTTTCCCCGGGGCCGCGCAAACCTATCCCGCCCTTTTGACGTTCAAGGTGAGTCCAGCCCCGTACCAGGCGAGTCGACATGTGGCGCAACTGCGCTAGCTCCACCTGCAACTTACCCTCATGGGTACGGGCCCGCTGAGCAAAGATATCGAGGATAAGCGTGGTTCTGTCCAACACCCGGCATTGACACAGGATTTCAAGATTTCTTTCCTGTGCAGGACTCAATGCGTGGTTGAAGATCACCACATTTGCCTCGGTCGCAGCTACCAAAGCTGCCAGTTCTTCCGCCTTTCCCGTCCCCAAGAAAAACTTGCGGTCAGGTGCCCGGCGGCTTCCTGTTATCACCCCTACCGAACGTGCTCCAGCCGAATCGACCAAGAGTTGCAATTCGAGAAGGTCTTCCCGACTGTCTTCGTCGGAAAAGTCGATATGAACAAGTACTGCAGTTTCTCCCGCCTCATAGCGATCAAACAAGAAGTGAACTCCTTAACTTATTACTGTTCGCTGCTATCATCATGCTGCGAGTTATAGCCCTGCTGGCCGCCGCCCTGGTGATTGCTCACGTTGAATGGACGAGAAGGCACAACAGTTGAAATGGCATGCTTGTATACCATCTGGCTAACCGTGTTTTTCAGCAAGATAACGAACTGGTCAAAAGATTCCACCTGTCCCTGCAACTTGATACCGTTGACCAGGTAGATGGAAACAGGAACGCGCTCACGGCGTAGTGCGTTCAGAAATGGGTCTTGTAAAGATTGCCCCTTAGCCATGTTTTTATTTCCTTTTTTTAATTTATATAAAATCTAACAAAAAGCTTTCTTGTTCGGTTTGAGTATTATACAGCAAGGGCTATTAAGCTAGCGGCAGTGGCGTATAAGCTGAACTATATTCCCTTGCGCCCCGCTCTCCAGCCAATTCAACTCTGGCCATCCTCGCAACCATGTTAATTGACGCTTTGCCAATTGCCTAGTAGCAGCGACGGCTTTTTCGACCATAGTATCATGGTCAAATTCACCCTCCAGATATTGCCAACACTGACGATATCCAACACATCGCATAGAGGGCATATCCAGGTGCAGATCGCCCCTTTGCTTCAGCTTGGCCACTTCGTCTGTGAATCCGGCCTGCAGCATCTGCATAAATCTTGTCTCAATCAGCCCATGCAGCGTCTTGCGCTCCTGTGGCGCAATGGCAAACTGCACCACATCATAGGGAAGCTCTGGAGATTTGGATTGAGTCAGCTCAGTTAAACTCTTACCGCTGATACGATATACCTCCAGTGCCCGAGCCAGTCGCTGTGGGTCATTGGGATGAATGCGTGCGGCCGAAACCGGGTCAATCCGCGCCAACTCCTGATGCAGCATTTGCCAGCCTTGCTGCTCGGCTTCCTGCTGTATCTGAGCCCTTATCCCCTCATCGGCACTGGGAAGTGGCGATAAGCCTTCCAATAATGCTTTAAAATACAACATGGTACCACCCACCAAAAGCGGGGTTTTTCCCATGCTGATTATCTGCTCAATCTCCCGCAGACAATCGCTGCGAAAATCGGCAGCTGAATAACTTTCGCGGGGATCGCGGATATCTATCAGCCTGTGCGGCCCGCGAGCCAGCTCTTCCGCGCTGGGCTTAGCCGTGCCTATATCCATTTCCCGATAGATAAGTGCCGAATCTACCGAGATGATCTCGCAGTTGTGATGTTCGGCGAGTTCCAGCGCCAACGCTGTTTTTCCTGAGGCAGTGGGCCCCATCAATGTCAGCACTCTTGGCTGTTTCGCCTTACTCACTGCCTTCTTCTTCCAACCATTGCTGCCAGGGCAATACCTTGGCCAGCTGTAAAATTTCTTGTCGAGCTTGCTCGTCCAATGCAGAGATCCCCTGCCATATCAATGGTGCCGAAACAAAGCTACTTAAGCTGCTCTGCGCCAGCCAATTAGCCAAGGCCGCTTCCTGGGGCTGCTCAAATCTGAGCCATTGCAGCAGCTCAGGGATCAAACTCGCCAGCTGCGTGTCCCTCAGATATGGGGGCACTTTTTTGATTATCAACTGCGAATGACGAATACTGAGATCCAGCCCTAGCTGCCTCAGCAGAGTAGCCCTTTCACCCAGTAATACCGGCCATTCAGGGTCGGCATCCACAGCAACCGGCATCAACAGGGGCTGACCGGTCAACCCGGTAGGGAGGCGAGCGATAATCTCAATATATCTCAATCGCTTGGCAGCAGCTTTCACCTTGAGCAGTTTAATTTGCTCATCTTCGACCAACACCCAATGCTCGCCATCCAACAGAGGTGGCATGACGGTCATCTTAGCTTCTGGGCTTGCTTCATTGACCACGCCAGGCGTCGACAATAAGGCGCCATAACTGCTGATGGCCGACTTGGACGGGGCAGCGGCTCCCTGACGGGGATTGCCCCCAGAATATGAACCCGATGCCTTACCGCCTAAAGGGGGGCTGTCGCTATATTGGCTTTGATATCCAGCGTTGCCGCCGCTTGACTCGGGCTCTCGAAAACGTGGCTCGGCACGGCTGCCATCTGTCGTCCCACCTTGGGTGAAGCTTGTGCCAGCAGCGTCTGAACGCGTATCAATGGGCGCAGCATAATCTGTTTGGCTTAAATGCGGATTAACGTCATCGACCGGCAGTTGCTGCGCTTGCTGCAGGGCAGAGCTCAAGGCCTGCAGAATATAATCGTGCACATATCTGGCCTGATGGAAACGCACCTCATGCTTGGCCGGGTGCACATTGACATCTACCTGGTGGGGATCCAGCTCCAGCATCAGCACATAGCCGGGTTGTTCCAACTCGGCCAAACCGGCAAAGGCCTGCCTGACCGCATGGTTCACCAAACGGTCTCTGACCAGGCGGCCATTGACATAAAAATAGTGAGTATCACAAGGCTCAACTTGCCAGGGTGACTGCAGGTAGCCACTGAGGCGCATGTCGTCATGCTGACATTCCACCTTCAACGCCTGCTCGGCAAACGGACGACCACAAACCTGAGCCAGACGCTGCAGATATTGGGCTTCATTCTCTGCCGGACGATAGTTGCGCACCTGTTTGCCATTGTGTTTCAAAGTCAGGTGAATTTCCGGCCTGGCCAGCGCAATCCTTTTCAGCCACTCATCGATATGGGTGAATTCTGTCTTGTCACTCTTGAGGAAACGTCTGCGCGCCGGGGTATTGAAGAAGAGATCGACCACTTCAATACTGGTACCCACTGGATGGGCCGCAGGCAGTATCTTAACCCCCATATCCGTGCCTTCGGCGTAAGCAAGCCAGGCCTCGGATTGTTCGGCCGTGCGAGATGTCAGGGTCAGGCGGGAAACCGAACTGATACTGGCCAGCGCCTCGCCTCGAAAGCCAAAGCTGAGAATGGCTTCGAGATCATCCAGTGTATGCACCTTGGAAGTGGCGTGACGGGACAGCGCCAGTGCCAGTTCCTCCTTGGCGATACCGCCGCCATTGTCCTGAATTCGAATAAGCTTGGCACCGCCCTTATCGATCTCGATATCGACTCGGGTTGCACCGGCATCCAGGCTGTTTTCCACCAGCTCCTTCACAACGGAGGCCGGCCTCTCTACCACTTCGCCCGCCGCAATCTGGTTGGCCAGTTGTGGGGGTAATATCTGAATTGCCATTTCTTCCTCAGGCTCTGGGGATAACCAGTTGCTGACCTATACGCACTACATCCGATTTCAGGTTATTGGCTTTCTTGATATCGGCCACCGACACCTCATAACGATTGGCGATTACCGACAGAGATTCACCTCTGACAACCTTGTGTTTAATCACGCCCTGTTTGGCCAGCATGGTACCGGCCGGCGGATTGGCTTCAAAATACTTGAGCACGCCTTTATGAATCGCCTTGGCCAGCTTGTCCTGATGGTTGGCATTACTGAGCAACTTCTCTTCCTGAGGGTTGGAGATAAAACCAGTCTCCACCAGAATGGACGGGATATCCGGCGACTTGAGTACCGCCAGGCTCGCCGACTCGGGCTTGTGCTTGTGCAGTTTGGTCACCTTACCCAAACCAGAAAGTATGTCGCTGGCCACTGTGTGACTCATCGCCATGGATCTATCCATCGACATATCCAGCAAGGTCATCGCCAGATACTGCTCATTGTCGGTATTTTGAATAATCTCACCGGCACCGCCGAGCAGCTCTGAATGTTTCTCTTTCTGCTCCAGCCAGCGGCCGATCTCGGTATTGGCTCTGCGCATGGAGAGCACCCATACAGAGGCGCCTCTGGGCTGAGGTGAAGTAAAGGCATCGGCGTGGATTGAGATCAGCAGATCGGCCTTACTCTGTCGCGCCAGTTCCGAGCGACGGTTCAGGTTAACAAAGTAGTCACCGGTGCGAATCATCACGGCTTTAAGTCCGGGAGTCGCGTTGATTTTCTGCTCGACTCGCTTGGCAATCGCCAGTGATACCTTTTTCTCGTACAAACCGGAAGGCCCGATAGAGCCTGGGTCATCACCGCCATGACCGGCATCGATGGCAATAATCACATCCCGCACCGCTTCAGTGGCTGTCGGGGTTACCCTGGCTTTGGCCGAAGTGCTCTTGTCATCGAGATCCACCACCAAACGGTTGCCGTATGGTGCAGTTGGCGGCAGGGAGAACAGATTAGCCTTAGCGGCCCGCTTGAGATCTATGACCACCCGCAAGGTGCCTTTCTCCGGCGGCTGGCTCAAACGCACCCTTTTGACCAAGGGGCTGTTGTTTTCAACTTTTTCCAGTTTGACGCCATTGGTGCTCTTTTTCAGATCCACCACAAGTCTGTCAGGGTTGCTCAGTGTGAAATAGCTGTAATCAGGCGCCTGGCTTAAGTCAAATACCACCCGGGTAGACTCGGGCGCCGCCCAAATACGCACACCGTCGAGTTTATTGGCTGCCCAAGTTGGCGCCGCCATTACCCAACAGATAACAAAAAAAGTCAGTTTAAATAAGATGTTATTAGTCTTTACCATTGTTTGTTATTTTTCTTAATAGCACCTTACCCTTGTCGGAACCGGCTTGCAGAGAGACTTCGCGACCAGTATTAGCATATTTGATATGCAGATGTATATCGGCAGCGGGCAAGCACCCCATTCCCTGTTCCGGCCATTCAATAATGCAAAGGCTGCGCTCGTTGAAGTAATCCCGGATCCCCATAAACTCCAGTTCTTCAGGGTCGCTGAGTCGATAAAGGTCGAAATGATATACTTCGATTCCTTCAAGCTCATAAGGTTCCACGAGTGTATAGGTCGGACTCTTAACCGCACCTTGATGACCCAAGGCTTGAATTAAGCCACGGCTGAAAGTTGTTTTGCCGGCACCAAGTTCTCCGGTCAGATAAATGGTCAGCGGCGCACTGATCAAGGCCGCCAATTGCCGCCCGAAGGCGACAGTTTGAGTCTCATCTGCCAATTGCAGAGTCAAGCTGTGTTCGATAGTCATTTAAGTGTGGATCCACGCCTTACATTGGCCCATTAAGCTTACAAGTCAGTGTTTACCAGATGGCGGATCCAGGGCATAAGATCGCTGGCGAGCATGCCTCTCTCCCCGTCACGGGCAGCAAGGTCGGCAGCGCCGCCGTGAACTATCACGCCTGCCACAGTCGCGCGGGTGTTGTCCAGCCCCTGAGCCATCAGCGCGCCGATTATACCAGATAACACATCGCCGCACCCACCGCTGGCGAGCCCGGGATTCCCCACAGGGGCAACAAACAGCTGTTTACCATCATAAATGAGAGTACCTGCGCCCTTGAGCAGTACCACACCACCATATTGAGCCTGCAGCTTTCTAACCGCTGCAAACCTGTCGGCTTCGACATCAGCAATATCCGTTGCCAGCAACCTGGCGGCTTCCCCCGGATGAGGGGTCAGAACCCTGTTGTCCTGGGAGCGTTTTTCCTGGCTCAAGAGATTGAGCGCATCGGCATCCAGCACGCAGGGCTTATCGCTCAGACTGACCGCCTTGAACAGATTGTATCCCCAGTCGGCGCGGCCAAGCCCTGGCCCCAACACCAGTACCTGTGCCCAGCCAAGGCGCAGATAAACTTCCATATCCACCAATTCACAGCCCCAGAACATCAGTTCCGGCCTGTTGGCATTGACCGTGAGCTGATGCTCCGGCCGGCTCACCACAGTGACCAAACCGGCGCCGGCCCGGAGACAGGCTTCGCCCGCCAGTCTGACTGCCCCCCCCATGCCATAATCGCCGCCTATAACAGTGACCTTACCCGATTTGCCCTTGTGGCTGTCCCTGGGACGGGAATCGAAAAGCCCCTTGAGATACTCAGCGCCGACTCTGACCACATCCGATGGTGGCAGGAAGTCACTCAGCCCCAAGTCAACAAAATGCAGTTCGCCGCAGCAGTGCCTGGCCCTGCCGGTCAGTAGCCCTTGCTTAAGGGCCGCAAAGCAGAGTGTCTGCTCGGCTTCGACTGCCGCCCCTAGAGCTGCGCCGGTATCGGCATCTATGCCGGAAGGCAAATCCAGACTCAGCACCTTGGCCCGCGCGGCATTTATCCGGGCTATCATGACGGCGGCTTCCGGCCGGACATCGCCCTTGAGGCCGGTTCCCAACAGGCCGTCCACTATCCAATCATATTCGGCTGCGGTTATCTCTGATACCTGAGCCACCTTCGGCGCGGATTGCTGCAACTTATCCCAGGCTTGCTGCCACTCGGTGCTGTGCTGACTGGCGGGAAAGATAAACAGGCTGGCGTTGAAACCCGAGTTCAATAACCAGCGCAAACAAACCAAAGCATCGGCGCCGTTGTTTCCCTGCCCGGCAATGACCAGTACCCGGCTGCCTTGAGTCAGCTTGGCCGCCAATAACTCAAAGGCAGCTCTCCCTGCCCGCTCGACCAACTCATAGAGGCTGCCCTGTCCGGCAGCCACCCAGTCCAATTCGGCCTGGCGCACGGCCTTGGCGCTATACAGCTGACGGGGCATATCTGACAAATCCTGGGCCATATCGATTCTCCTATATCCTGACTGACAGATACTGATGACTTGTTAACTCGAAAAAATCCACTCGTTCACTAAACTTATGCTGTGGCAAAGGATGCCGGAAGGAAGCACAGGGATGATGCTGCTGACACTGCTTATTTTAATACTCTGCGTATTACTGCTGGGATTACCCTTTAACGGGGCATTTCCCTGGTTCTGGCTCCTGGCTCTCTGCGCCTTATTGGTCGCCGTTGGCATCTTTCGGGCGCTGACACTACCGATAAAAAATCAGCATAAAGACTGTGATGATTGATAACACACTAGCAGCAAAGTTAGTGAGTATTTATGACTTGAATCAGAACAAGTTGATAAAAATGAAAAAGCCCGGTCTGGGCCGGGCAGAACTAACGGCAGACCCAAGCAGATCCGCCAAGTCTGGGAGACGTTAAATATCGTCCATACGTATGGTACTGTGCACCAGTCGTTGCTGCTGGATCTTCTCGACCCGCACCAAATCCTCCAAAGCCCCTTTTACCTCGGCCGAAGCCGACGAACCGGCAGTTTTTTCCAGTAAGGCAATCAAGCGGTTTTCCAGATCCAGATGCAGATTCAGCACATCATCCTCTGTCATATTGGCCGCCAGCATGGTATCGCGGCAGCGCTTGCCAAAGTCATCAAAAACAATGTCTTTGTACCAGGTATCGAGGATCTTGTTTGGCGCATCATCGATATAGTCTTCGAGAGTTTCAGCAATATGTTTCTGATGCTGTTCAAAATATTCCAGCATTAGTTTGACCCTGGATGAGTCGGCCTGAGTGTGTAATCTGTGATAGAGCTGAGCCATATCAAGACGACATTTCGCTACAAATTCAAGGAGTTCACGTAACTGTTGAATACGCATCTGCCTATCTCCATTCTTCTGCCGTCAACGGCACAATTCAATTCGGTATGGAGACATTATGGAAGTAAAAAAAATGGGAATATTTGAACAAGGTCATAAATCAGTGCTTACAAATGTCGCTACATTAGACAAAACGCAAGAAACCTGCGGCAGATCACGAAAAGCACTTTTTAAGAATTTTGAAGGGGAAATAAAGATTGGAGCGACATATCGGGTTCGAACCGATGACCTGTACCTTGGCAAGGTACCGCTCTACCAACTGAGCTAATGTCGCATTGCTTATTTGCTTCATCATCCGAGCTGATAATCAACAAAGGTACCGACCTTCTATTTTATCAACTGAGCTAATGTCGCATCGCTTATTTGCTTCATCATCCGAGCTGATGCTCAACAAAGATACCGACCTTCTGTTTTATCAACCGAACTAATGTCGCATTGCAATAATGCATCCACCTTTAAAGACAGTGGGAGTCTGGAATTTGGAGCGACATATCGGGTTCGAACCGATGACCTGTACCTTGGCAAGGTACCGCTCTACCAACTGAGCTAATGTCGCATCATTTAAGTCCACATTTAAAGACCGTGAGCGTCTGGAATTTGGAGCGACATATCGGGTTCGAACCGATGACCTGTACCTTGGCAAGGTACCGCTCTACCAACTGAGCTAATGTCGCATCGCTTGTTTGCTGCATCATCCGAGCTGATAATCAACAAAGGTACCGACCTCTGTTTTATCAACTGAGCTAATGTCGCATCACTTAAGTCCACATTTAAAGACAGTGGGTGTCTGGAATTTGGAGCGACATATCGGGTTCGAACCGATGACCTGTACCTTGGCAAGGTACCGCTCTACCAACTGAGCTAATGTCGCATCAAACTGTAAACTCTTACCACTTTACCAATTCACACTAGTTACCACCAGCGGAAAGGTGAGGCCGCATTATATGGAAATTTCCATCTGCTGCAACCCCCTGAAACAGATTTATCTACCGATCGCTCAAATTTTAAATACCCGTTCACGATAGAATTTCAGTTCGGCGATCGACTCCTGAATATCCATCAAAGCCTGGTGAGTATTTTGCTTTTTGAAATCCTTCATGATTTCCGGCTGCCAACGCTTGGTCAGTTCCTTGACCGTACTGACATCGATATTGCGGTAATGGAAGTAATCTTCCAGCTCACGCATATACTTGTTCAGAAAGCGTCTGTCCTGACCAACACTGTTGCCACACATGGGGGACACGCCTTTAGGCACGTACTGGCTCAAAAAAGCTATGGTCTCGGCTATGGCGTCAGCCTCTGTGTGTTTCGAAGCTTTCACCCGTTCAATTAGCCCGGAAGCGCCATGATGCTGTTGATTCCAATCATCCATGGCAGCCAACACTTCATCGCTCTGGTGAATCGCTATCACAGGCCCTTCACCGATAATGTTCAGCTCCTTGTCTGTAACCAAGGTGGCTATTTCCAGTACTCTATCGGTTTCAGGCTCCAGCCCGGACATCTCGAGATCTATCCAAATCAGGTTATTTGCATCCGCAACCATAGCTCAGCCTATCGCTCCTGTTCGCCTAAATTCAGGCTTTTTTGTTTAAGACCGTGTATCATACTGCTTTTTGCCAAGACACAAAATCACCTTATACCGCGAAGAACAGCCTGTGAGTAAAAAGAAACCATTGAGTCATGGCCAACTGCGCCGTATGAAAGCCAATCATCAGAAGCGTCTGCAACGTGGAAAGAACGCTACAGAGGCCGCTCCTGAAATACAGGATAGCTCACTCGGCCCCGAGCTGGAGGCCACGGTTATTTCCCGTTTCGGTCAGCATGCCGATATTGAAACCCATGATGGCCAACTGGTTCGTTGTAATCTTCGCCGCACCATAGGCAGCCTGGTTACCGGCGATAAAGTAGTGGTACGTCTGGCGACCGATCCACAAACTACTGTCGCCGGTGTGGTTGAAGCCGTCCACCCGCGTAGCTCGTCACTGACCCGGCCCGATCTCTATGATGGCGTTAAAGTCATTGCCGCCAATATAGATCAAATTTTTATAGTGTCATCTGTGCTGCCGAGCTTTACTACCCAGATTATTGACCGCTATCTGGTGGCGGCTGAAGACACAGAAATTCCGCCGGTGATCATTCTCAACAAGGTCGACTTGCTGGACGAGACTCAGGCTGTTGAAGTGGAAACCGCCCTGGCCCGTTACCGAGCTATCGGCTACCCGGTCTATAAAGTCAGCAGTAAAACCGCTGAAGGGATAGAGCAACTGAAAACCCTGTTGCAAGGCAAAACCAGTGTATTTGCCGGGCAATCCGGGGTAGGTAAATCGTCTATTGTCAATGCCCTGCTGCCACAGGCGCAGTTACAAACCGGGGAAGTCTCGGAAAACTCAGGCCTGGGTCAACACACTACCACCACGGCCAAACTGGTTCACCTTCCCAGCGGCGGCGATCTGATTGACTCTCCCGGAGTTCGCGAATTTGCCCTCTGGCACTTACCTGCCGACCGTGTCGGCTGGTGCTTCGTGGAGTTCAGGGATTTTCTCGGCGGCTGTAAATTCCGCGATTGCAAACATCTGGACGATCCCGGCTGCGCATTGCGTAAAGCGGTAGAGGAAGGCAAAATTGCCGAAGACAGATTCAACAATTATCACAGAATTATCACCAGTCTGGATGAACAGCGTCACGCCCGCCACTTCCGCGCCGGCATGGACGACATTTAAGCTGGCAAAGCCCATTTGAAGGAAGCAAAAATTGGATAAAGTGAAGATTGCACTGCAGTACATGCTGCCAAAACACCTGTTGTCCCGTCTGGTCGGGAAACTGGCCGCGGCCGAAGCCGGCAAGCTGACCACCTGGGCTATTCGCTGGTTTATCAAACAGTACAAGATAGATATGTCAGAAGCGGCTCAGAGTGAGCCTGAAGCCTACAAAAGCTTCAACGCTTTTTTCACCCGCGCCCTGAAGGACGGCGTTCGCCCTCTGCATCAGGACGCAGAATATATAGTGCACCCGGTCGATGGCGCCGTGAGTCAGTGTGGTCCCATTGAAGACGGCCGCATTTTTCAAGCCAAAGGTCACCACTATTCGGCTCTGACCCTGCTGGGCAATCAGGCCAAAGACGCCGAACGCTTCGAAGAAGGTGACTTTGCTACCATTTATTTGGCGCCCAAGGACTATCACAGAATCCATATGCCCATCAAAGGCACGCTGTCGAAAATGACTTATGTGCCCGGCGAACTCTTCTCGGTCAATCCGTTAACCGCCCGCAATGTACCCGGGCTGTTTGCCCGTAACGAGCGAGTGGTAGCCATATTCGAAACCGAGATTGGCCCCCTGGCCATGGTATTGGTCGGCGCCACCATAGTGGCCAGTATAGAAACCGTTTGGGCCGGCACTGTCACTCCGCCAACAGGCAAACGCGTCTTTACCTGGGAATACCCCACCACAGGGCCGGATGCGATCACATTGGAGAAAGGTGCCGAGATGGGCCGCTTCAAATTGGGCAGTACCGTGGTCATGCTGTTTGCCAAAGACGCCCTGGATGAATTTGCCGATGGTGTTGAGCCCGGCGCCGTGACCCGTATGGGTGCACCTTTTGCCAAAATAGAGGACTGAACTTGTCTGCCAAGGGGCAAGCTCGTACAGGCCTGGCAGAACTGCATCTGGCGGTACTCCTGTTCGGGGGAACCGCCCTGTTCTCCCGACTTATTCCCTTGAGCGCCCTCGATATCACTCTGCTGCGCTGCGTTATCGCCGCCATCGTTCTGGCGCTGCTGGTTAAACTCAGCCGTCAACGCCTGCGCTTGCTGCGCGGCAAAGATTACCTTATTGCCCTGTTACTTGGAGTGATTGTCAGCCTCCATTGGGTGACCTACTTTGCGGCGATGCAACTCTCCTCTGTCGCCATCGGCATGATAGCCTTTTTCACCTATCCCGTGATGACAGTGCTGGTCGAACCCTGGTTTACCGGCAGTCGCTTGCACCTTAGAGACATTGTCAGCGGTTTGGCGGTGCTGCTGGGGGTGATTCTGCTGATCCCCGAGCCGTCATTGGGCAATGATGTTACCCTTGGGATCCTGGTTGGCGTTGTTTCCGCCATCTTGTTCACCGCCCGTAACCTGTTGCACAAACGCTACTTCACCGCCTACAGCGGCCAGCAGGCGATGTTTTATCAAACCGCGGTGGCAGTGCTGGTGTTGGCTCCATGGCACAGTCTTGATACCGCTGACATCAGCAACCAAACCTGGGGATTGCTGCTGCTTTTGGGAGTCGTCTTTACCGCGGCGCCCCATGCCTTGTTTACTTCGGCACTCAGATACCTGAGCGCCAAGACTGTCGGTTTGGTTGCCTGTTTACAACCCTTCTATGGCGCCATGCTCGCCTGGTTGCTGCTGGATGAATCGCTGACTCTGGCAACCGCTATCGGTGGCACTTTAGTGGTAGCTACCGCCTTGTTTGAAACATCACAGAGTCACAAATCACAAGCCCCGAAAAAGAACCTTGGCTGACATATCAAAACCCGCTTAACTTAGCTAATATGAGCTGTCGATTAACTCTTTGAATTTAACTATGGTTCGAGCCTGCCTTCTGCTGTTTTGTCTATTTATCGCCTCCGCCCAGGCCAACTCACCACTGGGGTTGGATAAACGTCTGGGTCTCAACCAACAAAACACTGAAACCCTGTCGCAGGAGCAACAACTGGCGCAGCTGGAAAAGAGCATTCAGCAACTTGCCAACACCAACCGCAGTTATCAGGAACTGCAACTCAATTTCGAAAGCCGGCGCCAGCATCTTTATGATCAGCTGCAGGAAGCCGCCGCGCCACTTAAGCCCGAACTCCATCAGGATCTGGATCAGCAGGCCTCCATGGCCTACCTGCGTCTTTCCGAACTGAAAGAGAGTGAAACCAGCCTAAGCCAGGCCAACAGCGCCATGCTCAAGCGCCACAGCGAGTTACCTGCCGAAATAGTCAAAATCAGACAGGCACTGCTGCAACAGCAAAAGGCCCAGGCAGTGGCCACTGACAATGCCGCCAAAGAGCTGCAACAGGCACAGTTGTTATTGCTGGAACAACAACTCACCACGCTGGAAAGCGAACTGGCAGTCAGCCAACAAAAGCGCGAACTGCATCAGTTACAACTGCAACTGGTACGCAAGCAGTTGCAGCAACAAGAGCTGCTTATCGAACAGCTTAACCGCGCCATTACCGATGCCAGGCAGCAGCAGGTCAATGCCACACTGGCCGAAACCCTCAATGCCGAGGCTGATGGCCGCGATCGCCTGACCACAGAGCTGAGTCTGGCCAACCAGAGATATGGCCAGCAATTGCAGCTACTGACTGAGCAGACCGCGCAGACCATAGCCCTGCAGGAACAAGCGGAGAAGCTGGATCAGTCCCACAGCAAGCAACTGGACAACATCAAGGAGCAGATAAGCTGGGTCAAGATGAACCCGGTTTTCGGTGAGCGTTTTTTGCAGATCCTGCAGTCACTGCCAAAGCCCCCCAACCAAGAACACCTGCAGACCCAGATAGCCGATGCCAGACTCAATCGCTATCAGATTGAGCAGCAGTTTGCCGCCAATGAGCAACTGCTAACGACCCAGGCCTACAGCAATGAATCTCAGCTGCGGCTGCTTGAGTCGCAACAGGCTTTGCTGAATCAACTATTGAAAGGCTACGACACTTATCTCAGTGAACTGGCCAAGCTCAAGAGCAAGTATGAGCTGCTCACTGACAGCTACCAGAGGCTCAAGTCCACCCTCAATGAACACCTGTTCTGGGTACCCAATGCCTACAGCATCAGCAAGCTGTGGCTGACGGATCTGCAGCGCTCCAGTCTCTGGCTCTGGCAACAAACAAGTCTGCCTGAGATAAAGCAGGGACTGACCGAACTGAGTCCTTACTGGTCCTGGTGGATCATCCTAGTGGTGTTGTGTCTGGTGGCCCAGGATATCCTCACCCCCAGATTCAAGACCATGATGCGCGAATGTGAGGCGCCGGTCGGCAAGGTGACCCAGGATAAGTTCATCTACACCATCCAGACATTAGTGATCAGCGCCGGTTACAGTCTATTCAAACCCTTTCCCATAGTGGCTGCTGGCTTGATTATGCTGCAGTCAGACAGTAATCCCATTCAGGCCATAGGCATGGGTGTACTGGCCATAGGCAGCCTGTACCAGCTCTATCGCTTCATCTATCTGCTGGCGCTGGACAAGGGCCTGCTCATAGGCCATTTCAAACGGCCGCAAGAGGTGATCCGTCAAGGCCAACAGCGTTTTCGCCGCTTTGTCATCATGGCCATGCCTCTGGTGGGCGTCATGGGCTTTACCGAAATTCTCGACTCCTCTCTGGTGCGCAACAGCATAGGCCGCGGTGCCTTTATTCTGTTCTGTATCATGCTGTTTATGCTCTATCGGGACGTACTGACTCTGTCCCGTCGCTACCGTGAAAGCCATCTGGACGACAAGAACAAGCGCCTGCTGCAAAAGCTGCTGTGGCTGCTGCTGTTGCTGGTGCCGCCACTGAGCGCCGTGTTGGCATTCAGGGGCTACTATTTCACCGCCTTCCAGATGCTGCTGCAGCTGCAGCTTTCTTTACTGCTGGGACTCGGCTTCCTGTTGCTGTACCAGTTGCTGAAACGTTGGATGTTGATTGAAAGGCGCCGCATCGCCTTCGATCGCGCCAAGGCCCGCCGAGCCGAACGTCTGGCGCAGCGGGAAAAAGGCGATACCTCATCGGGCACCAACGATCATCAGGACACCTATGAAGAGCCGGTAGTCGATTTGGAAACCATGTCCAGCCAATCACTGGGTTTGGTGAGATCCCTGCTGCTGCTGGCGTTTCTCGCCTGTTTGGTCGGCCTGTGGACCCAAACCCATACCGCCCTATTCAGCTTCCTCGACGGCATTACTCTTTGGACAACAACGACTACCGGGGTAGGCGGAGTCGAGCAACCTCTGCCCATCACCATGAAGTCGCTGGTATTTGGCGCCATTGTGGTCGGCTTTTCCATGATGATAGCCACCAACCTGCCCGGCCTGTTGGAGCTGACTGTGCTGCAAAAGCTGGATCTCACCCCGGGAACCGGCTTTGCCATCACCACTGTGACCCGTTACCTAGTGGTCTTTATCGGTATCGTCATCGGCTTTGCCACCCTGGGGATGGAGTGGTCCAAGCTGCAATGGTTGATTGCGGCCTTGACTCTGGGTCTGGGTTTTGGTCTGCAGGAGATCTTCGCCAACTTTATCTCGGGCCTTATCATACTGTTTGAAAAGCCGGTGCGTATCGGCGATACCGTCACTATTCGCGAGCTAACAGGCACGGTTTCCAAGATCAAAATTCGCGCAACCACCATCATAGATTGGGACAGGAAAGAGATTATCATCCCCAACAAGGCCTTTATCACAGAGCAGTTAATTAACTGGTCGCTGTCAGATCCCATTACCCGGGTGATCATCTATGTTTCGGTCGCCAGGGATTCAGATCCTGCCCGGGTGGAGGCCGCGCTCTATCAGGCAGTGAAAGAGTGTGAGAACGCGCTGGAAACCCCTGAGCCGGAAGTCTGGTTTGCCGGTTTCGGCAAACACACTCAGGACTATGAAGTCAGGGCTTACGCCAAAGATATGTCTTCCCGCTGGCCGCTGCGCCACGATCTGCACAAGCGGATCAGCAAGAAGCTCAAGGAGAACCAGCTGGAGCTAGCTTATCCTCAGTTGGAAGTGCATATCAGCAACACGCACAACAAAGACACCAGCGGTATTATCAGAGGTTAATCGCAGATGTTGATTTTCGCGCACCGTGGCGCCAGTGGTTATGCGCCGGAAAACACCCTTAAGGCTATGGCGCTGGCACTAGAGCTTGGTTGTGAGGCAGTTGAGCTGGATGTACATCATGCCGATGGTGAGCTCTGGGTCTTCCATGACCGCCGCCTGAGCCCCAAGAGCGACGGCAAAGGGCTGCTCGCGCAGCAAAGCAGCAGCTATCTACGGCAGCTGAGGGTCGAGGGAGAACCTATCCCGACCCTGCGCCAGGTACTTGAGCTTATCAAGGGGCGCATGACGGTCAACATAGAGCTCAAGGGAGTGGGTTGCGTCGAGCCTTTTATCCAGCAATACCCTCAGCTACTGCAACTCGGCTACCAGCCAGAGCAGCTGCTGGTGTCTTCATTCAATCATCTCTGGCTCAAACAGGTAAAACAGCAGTTGCCCGACGTACCCGTGGCGCCACTGCTCGAAGGGATAGCTCTCGACCAAGCCGCAGTGGTCAGTGAACTCAAAGCCTGGTCACTGCATCTGGATATCAGCTTTATCAGCCGTGAACTGGTTGCCGATGCTCATCAGCGTGGCGCCAAAGTGTATGTCTATACCGTAGATAATGCCGATGATATCAGGGCACTGGCGGCGCTGGGGGTAGATGGTATTTTTGCCAACTATCCAGACAGAGCCGCCGCCGCATTGACTCAGGAGTCACAAACCGACTACCGCCACTGGTTTGAGTGATTAGTCGTTTGAATGCTCTCTGATTAGCGTGTTCAACTCTGGTTATTACGCTGGGCCCAGCTGCCGACAAAGATAAAGGTGGCGCTGACCAAGAGTAAAGTCCACAGCGCCGGTAGGTGCGCCAGCTGCCTGGCGAGCCAGGGACTGAGCGCCACTATCAGCATGCCGTAACCAAAGGCGTTGACCAGAATAAAGATCAGCGTGCGCAGCACAAAATTGCGAGCCCCGAGCTTACGGCGCAGAAAACGGTTGAAGTCGGCACCGAACACCAAAATGACGCAGGCAACCATGGCGGTGGCTATCTCATTGAGCCAGGGATAGAGCTGACTGCCCAGCTGGGTCAGCAGTTGCGTAACTGAATCCATTAAAATATAAAATCCATAAAAATAACGAAAACAACAAGGACAGATACTATGGCATACAAGCTGCTGTTACTCACCCGGGAAAATGCTGAATATCGACAGTTGTTGTCAGAAAAATCACTTCCTGGCCTTACTATCCTGGGCGATGACCCGGCCAATATCGCCAGTGCCGATATCTGGCTGGCCGAGCCGGCTCTGGCCCAACCGCTGCTGAGTCACGGCAAGAATCTCAGTTGGTTGCAATCAACCTTCGCCGGTGTCGATAAACTGCTTGGCACTAAAACCAGGAAAGACTACCTGCTGACCAATGTGAAAGGTATCTTCGGCCCCTTGATGAGTGAATATGTGTTCGGTTATCTGCTCGCCGAAGTTCGCCAACATGCGCTGTATCATCACCAACAGCAGGAGAAATACTGGCACCCAGGTTCCCTGGCCACCCTACAGGGGATGAAGATGCTGATCCTGGGCACGGGTTCCATCGGCGAGCACCTGGCCGCCAGTGCCAAGCACTTCAAGATGCAAGTCTGGGGTATGAACCGCAGCCAAAGGGCCGTCGCGGGCTTTGATTGCATCATCAGCCCGGCCCAGCTCAATGAGCTTTTGCCCCAGGCCGATGTGGTCGTCAACACTCTGCCGAGCACTCAGGAGAGCCGAGGCTTGCTGAGCAAAGAGAGACTGGCACAACTCAAAGACAGCGCGATACTGTTCAACATAGGCCGCGGCGACGCCCTAGATCTCGATGCCCTGGTGGTCGAACTCGGCCGCAGAAACCGGCTCAAAGCCGTGCTGGATGTGTTTGCCCAGGAGCCGCTGTCGCCGCTGCACCCCATCTGGGATTGCCCCAATGCGGTAATCACTCCCCATATTTCGGCGCCCAGCTTCCCGTCTCAGGTGGTCGATATCTTCGCTCGCAACTATCACCACTACCTCAATGCCGAATCACTGGAGAACCTGGTGTACTTCGACAGAGGCTACTAATCCTTACTCTAGCGCGCCCATTCCTCCGGGCGCGGTGCTATGGCTGACTAAAGACCTAATAACCAACTAAAGGGTGATCAGCCCTAAAATATACCCAAGTGTTATTAGTATTGATAACGGTTTTCATTTAGAATTACGGACTGAAAATTGCCTTCCACTTACCAGCAGCAACCGGAGCCCGATAAATGTACGTTTGTCTGTGTCATGCGATTACGGATACCCAGATAAAGCAGGCTGTCAGCCAGGGAGATATTAGCCTCAGCGAGGTGAAAAAACGCCTCGGGGTGGGTGATCAATGCGGTAAGTGTGTACGGATGGCGACGCAAATCATCCAGAATCAGCTGGATCTCGAGCCCAACTATTACGAAGTCGCCTGATATATTGGGTAAAAAGCAAAAGCCGCATCATGATGCGGCTTTTGTGGTTTTTGGGCCGGGCTACAGCGCCGGCTCCTCCAAACTGACCTCGACACTGTCGACCCTTTGCAACCCTCTTGGCAGCTTGGCGCCACGACGGCCACGCTCCCCACGGTAATGTTCCAGATCGCTGCTCTTCAATGTCAGCTTACGCTTGCCAGCCCAGAGGGTGACATTGGCACCCTCCGGCACCAGATATAGATGGGTCACCAACTCTTCGCGGTTTTTCGCCCGCTCCGATGGGATGCCGATGATCTTGTTGCCCTTACCCTTGGCCAACTGCGGCAGCGCCTCCATGGAGAACATCAGCATCCGCCCTTCATTGGTAATGGCCAGAATCGAACTGGGTCTGGACTTGTCCAGTTTACGCGGCGTTAAAGCCTTGGCATTGGCCGGCAGTGTCAGCAAAGCCTTACCCGCCTTGTTGCGCGACACCATGTCCTTAAAGGCGCAGATAAAGCCGTAACCGGCATCACTCGCCAGTAGGAAGCAGTTATCATCATCCCCGAGCAATACATGCTCCATGCTCTCCCCTGGGGCCAGATTGAATCTGGTGGTAATAGGTTCCCCTTGGCTACGGGCCGAAGGCAGAGTATGGGTATCCGTGGCGAAGGCGCGCCCGGCGCTGTCAATAAACACAGATTGCTGGTTGCTGCGGCCGGCTGCGGCGCAGAGGAAACTGTCACCAGCCTTGTAGGACAACCCGGCGGCGTCTATATCATGGCCCTTGGCACAGCGTACCCAGCCCTTTTCAGACAACACCACAGTCACGGGCTCGGTGGGCACCAACTCCTGCTCAGACAGTGCTCTGGATTCGCTTCTCACCACCAGTGGCGAGCGGCGGTCATCACCATAGGTTTCCGCATCTGCCTGCAGTTCTTTCTTGATCAAGGTCTTCAGGCGGCGTTCCGAACTGAGCAGTTGCTGCAACTTTTCCCGCTCGGCTTCAAGCTCATCCTGCTCACCACGGATCTTCATCTCTTCCAGCTTGGCCAGATGGCGCAGCTTGAGGTCCAAAATTGCTTCGGCTTGCTTGTCTGTCAGCCCGAAGCGGCGCATCAACTCGGCCTTGGGTTCATCGTGGAAGCGGATGATCTCTATCACTTCATCAATATTGAGGAAGGCAATCATCAAGGCTTCAAGAATATGCAACCTGGCCAGAACTTTATCCAGACGGAATTCCAGACGGCGGCGCACAGTATGAATTCGAAACTCCAGCCACTCACTCAAAAGTTGCTTGAGCCCCTTGACCTGAGGCCGACCATCGAGGCCAAGCACATTGAGGTTGACCCTGTAGCTCTTCTCCAGATCTGTAGTGGCAAACAGGTGCGCCATCAACTGTTCGATATCGACCCGGTTGGATCTCGGCACTATCACCAAGCGAACCGGACTTTCATGGTCCGACTCATCGCGTAAGTCTGTCACCATGGGCAGCTTCTTGGCCTGCATCTGCGCCGCCAACTGCTCAAGGATCTTGCTGGAGCTGGCCTGGTGCGGCAAAGCCGTTATCACCACTTCACCGTTTTCCACAGTGTAAACCGCACGGGCCTTGATTGAGCCGCGGCCCGATTCATAGACCTTGGCGATTTCGGCGCTTGGGGTAATGATCTCGGCAGCTGTCGGATAATCGGGCCCGGGCACGAATTCCATTAGCCGCGGCAGGTCAGCCTTGGGATTATCCAGCAGCTCGATACAGGCATTGGCCAACTCTCGGGCGTTATGGGGTGGAATATCCGTGGCCATACCCACTGCGATACCGGTAATACCGTTGAGCAGAATATGCGGCAGTCTGGCAGGCAGGACCAAGGGCTCTTTCAGAGTGCCATCGAAGTTGACGCCCCAGTCCACTGTTCCCTGACCTAGCTCGCTGAGCAGCACCTCGGAAAACTTGGATAGCCTGGCTTCGGTATAACGCATGGCCGCAAACGACTTGGGATCGTCCGGAGCCCCCCAGTTACCCTGACCATCCACCAGGGGATAGCGATAGGTAAAGGGCTGCGCCATCAGTACCATGGCTTCGTAACAGGCGCTGTCACCGTGCGGGTGATACTTACCCAGTACGTCACCCACGGTACGGGCCGACTTCTTGTATTTGGCCGCCGCCGATAATCCAAGCTCGCTCATGGCGTAGACGATTCGCCGTTGCACTGGCTTGAGACCATCGCCGATATGGGGCAAGGCCCGGTCCATGATCACATACATGGAATAGTTGAGATATGCCTCTTCGGTGAAGCGCCTGAGCGGCATCTGCTCCACGCCATCCAGGCTCAAGGCTATCGCATCACTCATTATTCATTTTCCTGTTCAGGTGTCGGCGCATAGTCCGACTCAGATTCAGCATCTTCTGCATCAGTGTCTTTGTAGTACAGGCGGTAGATGTTTCCCTTCAGATCATCCGAAATATAGACGGCGCCATCCGGGGCCATCGCCAGTGAATGGGGTCTGGCCACCGGAAACTCACCATCGAGAAAACTCACCAGGGTGCGGCGATTGCTCACCTGACGGCCATCGGTTTCCAACACCACTATCTGGTAGCCCACCTTACTGGAACGGTTCCAGGAGCCGTTCTCAGCCAATAAAATCTGGTTGTGATATTCGGCGGGAAACTGGCTTCCCCGATAAAACAGCATCCCCATAGGAGACACATGCGCCGGCAATTCATAGACTGGCTTGGTAATATTCAGGCTCTTGGGCTCTTCATAGGCAGGCTCCTGCACCGCTTTGCCATGCACATATGGAAAACCATAATGCGCCCCGGCAACATCGACCCGGTTGATTTCATCTGGTGGCAGATTATCCCCCATCCAGTCGCGGCTCATATCGGCAAACCAGAGGCGGTTATCCAGTGGCGACCAGTCAAAACCTATGACATTGCGTATTCCGAGCGCTATCTGCTGACTACTGCCCGAGTTCACATCCACGGCAATGATGCTGCCAAAAGGGGCGCTGGGCTCACACACATTGCAGGGGGCGCTGATGGCGATATAGAGCCTGTCGTCCGGGCCAAAGCGCATGGCTCTGGCGCTTTTCTTACCATTGCCCGGAAGTTGATCATAGACTTCCCGTGCCCGCGGAGGGCGCCTGAGCCTGGGTTCGATATCACGGAATACCACAACCCTGTCTTCCAGAGCAACATAGAGATCGCCCTTGTGAAAAGCCAAGGCCTCCGGGTAATCCAGGCCCTTGGCTATCAGATAACGCTTATCAACCCGGCCATCATTGTTACTATCGACCAAAGCGTGAATCGTGCCACTCTTGTGAGAACCGACAAACAGGGTACCTTCATCTCCTACTGCCATCTGCTTGGCATCGCCAACATCTGTGGCATAGAGAGAAACACCAAAGCCTTTGGTCACAGTAATGATCATCGACTGAGATGCATTGGCCGCCGCACTCAGCAACGCCGCTCCCAGCAGGAGCAAGCCTCCGCCGGCCGCGATACCGACTCTGTTATTCAGGTTCATCATATCCTTGCCTTTAAGTTTTATAGTTATTGGCACATCAAGGGCGATTACAGCTGAGCAAGGTCTCCCTTGGTTTCCAGCCACGACTTACGATCACCTGAGCGCTTCTTGGCCAGCAACATGTCCATCAATGCCACAGTCTCGTCGACATCATCTATGGTCAGTTGTACCAATCTACGGGTGTTGGGATCCATGGTCGTTTCCCTCAGTTGCAGTGGATTCATCTCACCCAGACCTTTAAAGCGGGTGACCTGCACTTTTCCTTTCTTGTTGTCTGCGGCAATTCTGTCAAGAATGCCTTGCTTTTCAGGCTCATCCAAAGCGTAAAACACTTCTTTGCCGATATCGATACGGAACAGTGGCGGCATAGCGATATACACATGCCCCTTTTCAACCAGAGTGCGATAATGTTTCAAAAACAGCGCGCACAGCAAGGTTGCTATGTGCAAACCATCCGAGTCGGCATCGGCGAGAATACATATCTTGCCGTATCTGAGTTCGGAGATATCGTCGCTATCGGGATCGCAGCCTATGGCCACTGAAATATCGTGCACTTCCTGGGAGGCCAACACTTGGCTCGCTTCCACTTCCCAGGTGTTGAGAATTTTGCCCCGCAGCGGCATGATCGCCTGAAACTCTCTGTCCCTGGCCTGTTTGGCACTGCCACCGGCCGAGTCCCCTTCCACCAGAAACAGCTCGGAACGTGCCGGATCCTGACCTGTGCAGTCGGTCAATTTACCGGGCAGCGCCGGGCCTGAAGTGACCTTCTTACGGGCGACTTTCTTCGCCGCCTTGAGGCGCTTCTGGGCGTTGTTGATGCACATCTCGGCCAGCAGTTCGGCTTGATCTGTGTTGCTGTTGAGCCAGAGGCTGAAGGCATCACGCACCACACCCGACACAAACGCAGAACACTGGCGGCTGGAGAGTTTCTCCTTGGTCTGGCCGGCAAATTGCGGATCTTGCATCTTCACCGACAGAATAAAACTGGCCTTGTCCCAGATATCTTCCGGGCTAAGCTTAATCCCCCTTGGGATCAGGTTGCGAAACTCACAGAACTCACGCATCGACTCGAGCAGTCCCTGACGGAAACCGTTCACATGGGTACCACCAAGCGGCGTTGGGATCAGGTTGACATAGCTTTCGCTGATACTGTCGCCGCCCTCAGGCAGCCAGGTAATGGCCCAGTCAGCGGCTTCCAGATTGGTCTTGATACTGCCGACAAAAGGCTCCTGTGGCAGCGCCGGGGCTTCTTTGAGGGAGTCTTTCAGATAATCGGTCAGGCCCTCTTCATAAAACCACTCATGAACCTCACCGTTTTGTTTGTTGGCGAAACGAATTCTGAGCCCAGGACAGAGTACCGCCTTGGCCCGCAACAGATAAGTCAGCTTGGTGACCGAAAAGTTCGGTGAGTCAAAATAGCTGGGATCGGGCCAAAACTGTACCCGGGTGCCGGTATTGCGGCGCCCGCAGGTACCGGTTTCCCTGAGACTCTCGGCCTTGTCGCCATGCTCAAAGGCCATTTCATACACTTTGGCATCGCGGCGAACCGTGATCTCAACCCTTTTGGAGAGGGCGTTGACCACAGAGATCCCCACCCCATGCAAACCACCGGAAAACTGATAGTTTTTGTTGGAAAACTTACCACCGGCATGCAGTTTGGTCAGGATCAGCTCGACCCCTGGGATCCCCTCCTCCGGGTGAATATCCACCGGCATACCACGGCCATCGTCTGTGACTTCCAGCGAGTTGTCTGTGTGTAACACCACATCGATTCGGGTTGCAAACCCTGCCAAAGCCTCATCGACACTGTTATCTATGACTTCCTGACCCAGGTGGTTGGGTCGGGTGGTATCGGTATACATGCCGGGACGGCGTTTTACCGGATCCAGTCCGTTCAGTACTTCAATGGCATCGGAGGTGTATTGATTGGTCATAGCGCACACTGTCTTTTATGTTCAGGCCATGGTGGGCCGCGAGGATCTGATTGTCAAGATAAGTGTAAAAAACGGCAGACTGCGTCCAGCTTGTCGCCGTAACCCACAAAACTATGGTTTCCACCGCTTTCCAGCAGCATCTCACAGCAGTGATATTTGCCCAGGGCCTGGCGATAATCCAGCACCTCATCGGCAGTCTGTAATAATACAAAAAAACGATCCGGATTGAGAATGACCGGCGTATCAAATTCAATCAGCTGCTGCTGATGTTGTGGCAATAATTGGTAATGTTCGTCGGTATAAGGGTTGTATTGCAGCCCCAAATAGTCGCTGAATAACTCAAAGGGACGCACCGCCGGGTTGACCAATACCGCCTTGCCGCCATAGCGCTCCGCCAGCCAAGAGGCAAAATACCCGCCGAGGGATGAACCGATAAACGCCAGTGGCTCGCCCTTGGCTTTGGCCGCTTCGGTCAACTGGATCAGCAACGCCATTGCCGCCTTGGGCGAAGTGGGTAGCTGTGGCTGCTCCAGTCGCACACTTGGAAAATGTTGTTCAATATAGGTGCGGGTAAGCACGGCCTTGTCGGACAAGGGAGAACTGTTGAAACCGTGAATGTAGAGCAGCATAGTTCCTCACAAGGGGCCACTGCTCCAAAGCAAATTCAGTAGCCGCTGGCCTCAGCATCCGGTGCGAAGCGCTCGCCCGGGATCCGATAAACATTGGTGAGCATGCTACCATCGGGCTTGAGCTCCAGCAAACGGTAGCCAGGCTGCAGTGCATCCAGCGCAAAATAGGAAGACAAGGGTTTAAATTGAATACAGGTCGATGGTGTCGCCATCAGAGATAACTTGTGGGTTTCACCCTGATATTCTGTATCCAATTGCTGATGAACATGGCCCCAGAGCATGCCCTTGACCTGAGGATAACGCCCCATCTCTTTGAGGAAATGGGCGCCATTGTCCATACAGTGCTGATCCAGCCAGGTGCAGTCCACCAGCACAGGATTATGATGCATTACCAGCAGCACATGTTTGTCCGGTTCGGCGGCTATGGCACTGCGGATGATCTCAATTTCGCTTTCGGCCATATGGCCCCCGGGCTTTCCCCGCACTGTGGAGTCCAGCAAGATAATCTGCCAATTCCCGGCCAATACCCGCCTGTGACCATAGACACGCTCACCCTGCATATGCAGATACATGATCCTGGGGTCATCGTGATTGCCAGGCAGATAATGGCAGGGCAGATTCAGCGGTTTGATGGCTTCGACAAAGTTGCGGTAGGACTCACCGGAGTAATCCTGGCTAATGTCACCACTGGCCAGCAGCATGTCGGCGGGATACTTGACTGCCTGGATGGTATTGATAACGGCATTGAGACTGTTGGCGGTATTTACGCCAAGAAGCTGTCCTTCAGGATCGGCAAACAGGTGAGGATCTGTGATCTGCACCAAACGAACACTCTTGTCCTCAGGAATACTGTATGTGATTGCCTCTTTCAGCACTTTGATTACCCAATCTCAGGACTGACAAACGAGGCGCGCCTGACAGTCTATTTTCAATAACTCCTCCAGGAAGGCGTTTACCTGGTACTTTTCATCGCGGTGGTACATGCGTAAGTTCGGATAATCATACACTGGCCGCAATTGGTAAATCTGTCGGCTGCTTAACACTTCTGCTAATTTAGCATCATGATAAATCCGCACAGTGACCTTGGGGACAGGTATCAATCCGCCCTTCCCTACATGGCGGGAAATACTGACCAACTGGGTATAGCGGGTATTTTCCAGCAGCTCGACATCCAGGCAGCCGAAATCCCCTTCTACCTGCCAGCTTTCACCCACTTCACCTTGCTCCGGCAACCAGCGCTGAATATGGCCATAGTTGCGGCCACACAGGGCTAAAAAGCGGCTGACATCCGGCTGGTATTTCTTGTCACTGTCTTTCTTGTTCATTGGCCTGGATTAAACTTTGATAGTTAAGCTGCAACCATTGCAGTCCGAGCACGGTCGAAGCATTGTCGATTTCGCCACTAAGCACCTTGGCATAAGCATCACTGCGGGAAAGCACATGCAACTTAATGTCTTCATGTTCTTCGGCCAAGCCATGCAGCCCTTTGGCCTTGGATGAATCCACCGCCGCCCAGTAAAAGAAGAAGCGTTCACTGCAACCTCCGGGGCTGGAAAGATAGCTGCTTACGGCCGAAATTGCACTGGCATTGAGTCCGGTTTCTTCCAAAAGTTCCCGTTTGGCCACCTCATCGGCCACTTCGCCGGGGGCAATCATACCCGCCACCAACTCCAGCAGCCAAGGAGATTCACTGGTTTCCAGCGCAGGAAACCGCACCTGCTCAATCAACACCACTTTGTCTTCTCGCGGATCATAGGGTAAAACCACCACGGCATGGCCGCGCTCAAACACCTCACGAGTCACTTCATCGCTCCAGCCCCCGGCAAACAGCCGATGACGGAAACGGTATTCCTCCATACGGAAAAACCCACGGTATAGCGTGCGCTGCCCCAGCACCTGAACATCCTCTTTGGTGAATTTTTCTGCTGCCATTTTCACTCCGCTTTAGCTATAAAAGGTGCAATTTCAAACCACCCGGCACCATTTGCCAATAAAATCTGTTACACTTCCGAATTGACTTGAAAACGGTTGATTTTTTAGTATCAAAACCATTAAGTTTTGCTGTATCGGGAAGCGTCGGGAAGCGCAAACCGCCTTTATCAAAGGCATTAACAGTCTAACGAAGTTGAAACCGCCCGTCACAGGGTGTTTGTCTATAAGGACAGCCAATGAAATTCAAGATCCGCACTTTATGCGCGGCGTTAACGCTCGCAGTTTCTGCCCCGGCCGTTCAAGCCGACGATTTACTTCAGATATATCAGCAGGCATTAACCAATGATCCAGTGGTACTCCAGGCCAAGGCCCAAAGAGACCAGTTGTATGAGAAAATTGAAGAGAATCGCGCACCACTGCTGCCAACCATCAGTGCCAATGTCGGTTATGACAAAGCCTGGAACGATCCCAGTGCCGACACCAGCGGCCTGACAGGTGCGATTAAACTTAACCAGGTCATCTATGATCATTCTGCCTGGGTCGGTTTGAGCCTGGCGGAGAAAGCTGCATCACAGGCCGATGCCGTCTACGCCTCTGCCCTGCAGACACTGATCACCCGAGTAACAACCGCTTACTTTGACGTGTTGGCCGCCAAGGACAACTACGAGTTCAAAGGCGCCGAGAAGCGTGCCATCGAGCGTCAGTTGGAACAAACCAAACAGCGCTTTGCCGTTGGTCTGACAGCCATTACCGATGTTCATGAAGCTCAGGCTCAGTATGATCTGGCGACCGCCGATGAAATTTTGGCAGAGAATCAGTTGATCAACAGCTATGAAGCCCTGCGTGAAATCACCGGCATAGATCACAAGAGCATCGACATCCTGGATACCAACCGCTTCTCTGCGGCCAGCCCAACCCCGGCAGTGCCAGGCGATTGGCTTAAGATGGCCGAGACCAACAGTGTCGACCTGCTGACCCAGCGTATCGGTAAAGATATCGCCCAGGAAACCATCAGCCTCTATAAGGCCGGCCATATGCCGTCTCTAAGCCTGAGCGCCGGTTATACCAAAGGCCTGGAGCAGGAAATCGGCAGCCAGAGCCAACCTGACTTCGATAACGGCACCGTTGGGGTTAACCTCAGTGTACCTATCTTTGAAGGTTTCAAGGTCAGCTCTCAGGTGAAACAGGCGCAATACGCCTATGTTGAAGCCAGCCAGAAGCTGGAACAGACTTATCGCCAGGTAGTCAAAAATGTTCGCAACAACTTCAACAACGTTGGTGCTTCTATCAGCTCCATCAAGGCCTATGAGCAATCAGTGCTCTCTTCCGAAAGTGCATTGAAAGCCACTCAAGCCGGTTTTGAAGTGGGTACCCGTACCATAGTTGACGTGCTGAACCGTACCCGGGATCTGTATGATTCCAAGCGTCAGCTGTCCAACGCCCGTTACGGCTATATCAAGTCGATATTGGCGCTGAAACAAGCCACAGGCACCCTGAATGAAGATGACGTCATCTCAATCAACAACGGCCTGACAACTCCTGCACAGCAGTAAGCTGAAGCTTAACCAATAAAAAAAACCGCCAACTGGCGGTTTTTTTTGTGGCTAATCGACTGAAACGGAATTAGAACACCAGTTCAACACCGGCAAAGAAGCCGTCAAACTGCATATTACTGCTCATGCCGTTGAAGCCGTTCACGTCAAATTTAAAGTCGCGGTAGCCGGCACGTACCCGGGTATCCAGCGCCACGCCATCAAACTCCCAGCCCAGACCTACTTGGTAGTCATAGACACTGGATTCATTGATACCGGCCAACACATCGGCAAAGGCGTACAAGCCGAAGAAAGGCAGGCCAACCTCGGCATTGGCATAACCCATGACCACACCGCTGTCGATATCACGCTGCTCAGGATGCCCCTTGTCTGCCACCCGGAAAGAACCATCCATCAACTTGTAGGCCCCACCCACATCCAGAGAAACCAGATCATTGTCCAGTAGCTCATAGTAAAGGATAAAGTCTGTGTTGCTCAGGTCGGCCGTAGCATACACATCACCGCTGAAGGTGTGGCCGTTGAAACTGAAGTTGGCATTGCTCATAGCGCCATCTTCTTTCAGGCGGTTTTCGCGGATCTTCAGGTTGGGCAGCAGTGGCACAGGGTGCTCAACGCTGAACCAAAGGCTGTACTGGGCGGAAGAGTCATAGTTGAACTCCTGCTGCGGCTGGCCTTTCTCGGCGAAAGTACCGCTGGCATCTCCTTTCCAGTAATCGGCGCCTACCTTAAAGCCTACGACTGTTGCTGCCTGGGCGGAGGTCGCCATCAAAGAAGCCAGCAAGGCTGTCGCCAATAAAGTCTTTTTCATAAATTAACCCTGTGAAAGCAAGTTGGTTAAATCAATCACCGCGGCATTGGCGCGGGACACATAGTTGGCCATCACCAAGGAATGGTTGGCCACCAAACCGAATCCGGAACCATTGAGGATCATTGGGCTCCAGACTGTTTGCTGAGTCGCTTCCAGTTCACGGATGATCTGTTTGAGACTCACTTCGGCATTCTTTTTCTTCAGTACGTCAGCAAAATCGACCTCTACCGCCTTCATGAAATTCAGCAAGGCCCAGGCAGAGCCTCTGGATTCATAGAAGACATCGTCTATTTGCCACCAGCTGGTCTTAATCTGCTGGCTCGCCAGGTTGGGGGTCGACTGACGGGCGGCACTGTCACCGGCCAGATCGGTATTCAGCCTCTCCTGACCAACACTGGCGGCCAGACGCTGTGACATGCTGCCCAAACGCTTCTGCACTTCTTTCAACCACTCATTGAGGTTATCGGCGCGGGCATAAAACTGGGCATCCGGGTTATTGGGATCCATCATCCGCGCCCGGTAAACCTTCAATAGCTTGATGGCATCGCGATACTCGCTCTCGGCACTGGGCACCAGCCAACTGGTATGCTCGATATTCAGCTTGGAATGTGCTTCCAGCAGATCTTTGTCAGCGGTGGACTGAGACTGGGAGCGGCTGAACTCTTTACGCATGATCAAGGCGAGATCCCGCACCTGTTCCAGGGCACCGAATTCAAACGCCGGCATGTTGTCCATCATCACAGAAGGCGGCATCATGTCGTTGGACAACCAGCCTCCTTGCTTATCCAGCAAGGTCTCCATGGTTTCGATCAAGGCGCTGGTAGTGGCATAACCTGTGATTTTCTCGCCCTTTTCCGATGTCATCACCTTGGGCGTCAACACTTCGGGTTCAATACTCCACCAAACACTGATGCCGTATGCGATAACGAACACTATGACCGCTGCACCGACACCTTTTTTCCATGTCATTTGCATCCCGGGTTCTCCTTAATGATGGTGATGATGCTCTTGGGCTGCAGGAGCATCATTGGGGGATTTTACTTCGAGTTCGATATTGAGGGTTTCACCATTGGCAAAACTGAGTGTCATAGGCACTTTTTGCCCCAGCTCTAACGGTGCCTTGAGGCCCATGATCATGATGTGATCGCCGCTGCTTTGCAGCGTCAACTGGCCATGCTCAGGCAGCGGGAAAGCCGCCACATGGCGCATTTTAACCAGGCCATCTTCTTCAATCAGGGTATGCAGCATGGCTTCACGGGCCACAGGGGTGCTGGCAGAAACCAGCTCAGTCGCCGCGCCATGGTTGCTGAGTGTCAGATACGCCGCCGTATTGGGAACAGAAGCGGGCATGGCCCGGATATATCCTTGTTCGAGCATTATGTTCGAGGCGAAGGCGCTGGCACTGATGCCGGCCAGCAAGATAACTTTAAACAGTTGTTTGAATATCGCCATCTATGTCTTAAACTCCATGTAAAACCCATTTCGTCAGCAAAGGAAACAACGAATGAGCACGATTCAGGTTCAGGATGAGCAGGGTGTACGCATCATACGTTTTAACCGTCCGGATAAACGTAACGCCCTCGATCTCGATATGTATAAGCAGCTTACAGAATACCTGATCCAGGGGGAAGCGGACAACGAGATCCGTGCCTTTCTGCTGACAGGCAGTGAAAACTGCTTTACTTCAGGCAATGATGTGGCGGATTTTCTCAAGCAGCCGGATCTGGGGCCTAACCACCCTGCGGTGCGATTTCTCTTTTGCCTGCTGGAGCTGAAAAAGCCCTTGGTCGCCGCTGTCAGCGGAGCCGCTGTCGGAATCGGCACCACGCTGCTGCTGCATTGTGACCTTGTCTATGCCGATAACACAGCCCAGTTCCGTTTGCCCTTTATCGACCTGGCACTGGTGCCTGAAGCCGGCTCCAGCCTGCTACTACCTGAATTGGTCGGCTATCAAAAGGCCTCTGAACTGCTGTTGCTGGGCGAAAGTTTCGATGCCGAAACGGCGCTGGATCTCAAACTCATCAACCGCATGTTGAGTCCGGTGGAACTCTTCCCTTATGCGCTGGAAAAGGCCAAAGCCCTGGCTTCCAAGCCACCTCAGGCACTGCAACTCACCAGACAACTTATGCGGCCACACAAGAGCCGGGTACAACACCAGATGCATCAGGAGTTGGAACTCTTCGGCCAGCGTCTTCAGAGCGATGAAGCCAAAGCGGTTTTCCGCCAGTTTCTCAACAAAGGTTAGATCATCGAGGCTGAATCCAATGTTGCTGCGGCTGGGCTGACACCAAGCCAGTCGCAGCAACACTACTCCTGCCATTGACTGGACTTGCCTATTCCCCATACTGCCAATGCCAAAACCAGCACGGGCCAAATCATTGCAAAGCCGCTGATAAACATCAGTAATGCCGCAGCAACACAAAGTACACACACCACCGCCAACACACTGAAAGTCATTGCGGCCCACACCAATGCCAGCATCGCGGTTATCAGGGTCAACACCCAGCTCCAGTTCTCGGCATCCAGCCATAAAAACGGGCTACCCCAGATCCCCACTGACATAAACTCGCGGCTGAGCAGAGAGACCATAAGGATCAGTGCGCCGACTATGCTCCATACCAGTAACTGAGACAGCAACCTATATCTTCTGTGCTTGTTTCGACTCTTGTTATACATACTCATTTCACCCACTTGGGCCACAACAGTGCCAGGGCAAAGTAAGCCGTCAACCCGAGCAATGGGTGCATCAGAGTGATGACTGCGGCAACAATTCGGGTCCAGAATACCGACCAGCCAAAACGCTCGGCCATATCGCGGCATAGGCCACAGACGATGGAAGAATTTCCCTTGAGTGTACGTTCCAAATCAAACATAACTGACTCCGATTATCTCGTTAACTGTATCTGCCGGGCACTGCAGGCTAACAACGCCACCAGGGTGTAGCCAAGCAACGGCAGAAACATCAGTAGTGCCAAGGTGCTATTTATCCACATAGGCACCTCAATCGTTGGCTTGGGTCAGAACACTGGTCTCCACGGGTAATTCGGTGATCTGACTCAGGGTTTCTTGAGTCATCTCGTCGCTCAGTTGGGCCACGCTACGCTCCAGTTCCTGTTGCAGGGAGGCCAGCATTTCACGCTTGGCACTGAGCAACATGGTCTGGGCCTGTTGACTCAGGTTCTGTTCAACAGCACTGAGGATAGGTTGAGTAGGCAGTACATCGGCCTGGGCTGAAACACTGGCTGAAGCCAAAACAACGCCAAGAAGCAAAGATTTAATAGTCAGGTTGGAAGTTTTCATGCTTGTCATCCCTTTCTGGTTAAGCTGAACGGGTCAGCGGTCAAGATGACTAATTCAAAGGGCGTGCCAACTGGGAAAAATTTCTATTAAAGATATGATATTAAATGAAATAAAAAATAAAAACGGCCAATCACTAACACAGAATGACTGACCGTAACAGCACAAAAATACAGCAATTTCCTATCTGTTGGTAAAAAGCACTATCACCATAGCGATTTTCACCACTCGGGTATTACAGCAAGGTCAAACTCCGCTGTGCATCATTTCACGAGCCTTAAGCAGCACTTCGATGCCGGCACCCGGCTTGTGGGCATTCTCGCTCAAATGACGGCGCCAACTGCGAGAACCGGGGATCCCCTGATACAGGCCTGTCATGTGTCTGCTGATATGATTCAAGCGGCCACCCGACTGCAGATGAGCTTCCACATAGGGCAACATGGCATCCACCACCTGATCGCGACTCATAACCTGGCTATCGAGGCCAAAGATCTTCTGATCCACCTCGGCCAACAGATAGGGATTTTGGTAGGCTTCACGCCCCACCATCACCCCATCCAGCTGGGCCAGATGGGCATGCATCTCTTCAAAGCTCTTGATACCACCATTGATGCTGATATGCAGGCCGGGAAAGTCCTGCTTCAATTGATACACCCTGGGATAATCCAATGGCGGGATCTCACGGTTTTCCTTGGGACTAAGCCCCTGCAACCAGGCCTTGCGGGCATGGATGATGAAAGTATCGCAGCCGGCGGCACTCACCTTGGTAATGAAGTCACAAAGAAATTCGTAGGAATCTTTATCATCTATGCCGATGCGGGTCTTGACCGTCACCGGAATATCTACCTTCTGGCGCATGGCATCGACGCAATGGGCCACCAGCTCTGGCTCTTCCATCAAACAAGCACCAAAGCGGCCGTTCTGTACTCTATCCGATGGGCATCCCACATTGAGGTTAACTTCGTCATACCCCCTTTGCCGGGCGATTTCGGCGCAGCGGGCCAGATCCTCAACATTGGAGCCACCCAGTTGCAATGCCAGCGGGTGCTCTTCCTGGTTATAAGCCAGATAATCGCCCTTGCCATGCAGTATCGCGCCTGTGGTCACCATCTCAGTGTAGAGCAGAGTCTGACTCGACATCAGCCGGGCAAAGTAACGATAGTGGCGATCCGTCCAATCCAGCATGGGGGCAATGGAAAAACGGCGGTTGGCATCGATAGGGCTTGGCATTAACGGATCCGGTACGCAAAAATGGGCCGCTATTTTACCCTCTGTGGCCATAAAACGACAGCCGCAGATGAATCCCTCTCATAAACCCGAATCAAAGGTCATTCTGTTGTCGCCGAAGACTTTTGACCCGAGTTACTCAAACTCTGTCTCTATCCCGGCATAAATCAACAACATTTCAGCCAGCGAGCTCACCTGCATGCCCTTCATCAGGTTGGATCTGTGGATCTCCACTGTGCGCATGGCGATACAGAGTTCGTCGGCTATTTGCTGGTTCTTATAGCCCTTGGCGATGAGATGCAATATCTCTTTCTCTCTCGGAGTCAGCGCCTGGTAGATGCCTTGCAGCTTTCGGTGTTTGGCGATTTCGGCAGAGTGACTCAGCGCCTTGGTGACCGCCTCGGCCAGGCGAGCGCCATCGGCGGGCTTTTGAAAAAAGTCCACCGCGCCGGATTTAAGCGCATCCACGGCCAGCGGCACGTCGCCATGACCGGTGAGAAAGATCACCGCCAGCGGGCTATTACGCTCATTGAGCAGCTGCTGCAGCTGCGCCCCACTGAGCCCAGGCATACGCATATCGAGGATCAGGCAGCCGGGCTGCTCCAGCAGCTGCGCCTTGAGAAAATGCTCTGCATCTTCAAAGGCCTGCACCTCAAAACCATAGCCTTCCAGCATAAAGCCCAACGAACGCCGCACCGAATCATCGTCATCCACCAGATAGACTGACTGACGCTTGTCATCGGTCGGTGAACTGTTTTGGGCAGCAAATTGTCCCGGCATTTTTCTTTCTCCTTGGCAAAACGGGTTTAAGCCAGCAACACTGTGACCAGACAACCGCCCTCAGGCGGCTGCAGCAGACTGATACTGCCGCCATGGCTCTCGGCGATTTCGCGGCAGATCACCAGCCCAAGCCCCAGGCCATCTGTCTTGGTACTGGTAAAGGCCTGCATCAGGCTCTTGCCGTCCAGTTTAAGCCCAGGGCCATTGTCCTGCACTTCCAGCAAGAGCTTGCCGGGCTGGGATTGATAATCCAGCCGCAGCGAAATAATTCGCTCGGCTTTAGGCTCTTCAGCCAAGGCTTCGATGGCATTCTTAAGCAGATTCAACAAGAGTTGTTGCATGGCGACCGTATCCAGTTGCATGGGGCTTTCTTCGCCGACAATCTGCCAATCGACGCGGATCGCTTGTTTCTCCAGTTCATGCCCCAGCAGAATAAGCGTCTCGCTCAGCAAGGGGCTGAACGGCTGCAACTGCTTTTGCGGCGGGCGCTTTTTCAAAAGCCCCCTGAGCCTTTGAATGATACCGTGAGCGCGGCCCACTTCCGCCTGTATCTGTTCCAGTGCCAGCGGCAACTTGTCCAGTTGCCCCTGTTGCAGCCTGACACTGGCGCCGTGGCAATAGTTGCCTATGGCCGCCAAAGGTTGGTTCAGCTCATGGGCCAGGCTGGCGCCCAGTTCACCGGCCACCGCCGCCCGCTGGGCATGTTCCAGCAGACTGAGGTTTTCACTCAGTTGCCGCTGGGCCTTGGCCAGTTCCCGGCCGCGGCGGCTGAAACTGTATTCGAGCCAGAAGTGATAACCGTTGAGCAGCACCAGCAGCGCCAGCAAGCTCCAGCCCCAATGACTGTGGGCCTTGAGCCACTGCAGCGCCCTTTGCCACCAAGGCGCCTGCAATGGGTGCAGGTCCAGATCCTTGAGCAGCTTATCAATGGCCAGTTGACTGACCGCCGTAGTCCACCCCAGTGAGCCGGACATTTTGGCCGCCTCACTGTCCTCCGGCAGTGCCAACAGGGCCAGGGTCAACTGCTTGGCCAGCCCCTGACCGGCACGGCTGGTCTTGGCCATGGACCAGTTGGGATAGAGGCGGGTCGACACCTCGCAGGCAAACCCTGCCGGCGCCTGGTTGTCCAGTACCCGATAGTGCCCGGCATCGATAAGCCCCTCCGCCGCCATCTGCTCCAATTGGCAGACTGGCACCACGGCGGCGTCTATGCTGCCATCGCGCAGGCGATAGAGCAGATTATCCAGCGGGAATCCCAAAGATTGGATCTCGGCCACATAGCTTGGCAGGTCTATCTGCTTGAGCCGCGCTTCATACACCAAGGTCAGGTAGCCGCCGAAGGCCTGGGTCGAGACTATCCCCAGGCGCTTGTGCCTGAGATCTTGCAGATGTTGCAGGCTGGACTCGCTTCTTACCACCAGCGCCGAACCCACCTGCATCGGCTCACCGGCATTGAGGCGGCTCTTGAGGGTCGCCAGCCAACTTAAGGAATATTGCCGCGCCAACAGCACAGATTGGCCCGGATTGGTGATCACAAAGTCCAGCTCCTGGGCGGCCACCGCCTGCGACAGCTGCTCCAGCGTCAAAGGGTGCAGGCGAAAGTAATATCCCGGGATCTGCTGCTCGAGCCAATTCATGGTGGGTTGCCAGCGGTTGATGCTGTCGCTGTAGCCCCGGGTAGCCAACACACCTATATCCACCACCGCCTTATCGGTCAGCGCTCCAGTTGTCATGGCTGGGCCTGATACCGGCAAAGGCTCAGTCGCTGCCGCAGCTGACGACCAATGGCCGAGCAGTACAGCCGCAAACAGATAACACAGCAGATACAGGGTTCTCATCTCTTGATTTTGGCTCCGGTTAGAAAATCTTGCGGCCACAAGCGGCTGGGTCAGCATCAGTCTGCCCGCCATTCTAGCCTCAATTTCTTGCGCTGGATCAATAGCGGCCCCGATATGTGGAAAACCACTATAGAGACCAAGGGCGCCAGTTGCCGAGAATACAGGCAACAGGAGCCCGGTGGGTTTCCAATCACCGCAAGACTCAGGAGTCTGTATGGACAAGAGTAAACGTCAACTACTGGGGCAAATCGCCGCCATCAGCGCCGGAGCTGCGTTTTTGCCCGTCGCCCAGGCATCGACCGCCAAGCCCCAGGCAACCAGTGGCAAACGCTATGGCATGCTGATCGATCTGCGCCGCTGCGTCGGTTGCCAGGCTTGTACTGTCGCCTGCACCATAGAAAACCAACCCCCACTGGGGCAGTTTCGTACCACAGTCAACCAGTATGAAGTGACCCAAGGGCAGGAAAGCGCCTTTATGATGCTGCCCAGGCTCTGCAACCACTGCGAAAACCCACCCTGCATCCCGGTTTGCCCCACTGGCGCCACATTTCAGCGCCAGGACGGCATAGTGGTGGTCGACAGCCACTGGTGTGTCGGCTGCGGTTACTGTGTCCAGGCCTGCCCCTATGATGCGCGCTTTATCAACCATGACACCAACACCGCCGACAAGTGCACCTTCTGCGCCCATAGGCTGGAGGCGGGCTTGCTGCCGGCCTGCGTCGAAACCTGTGTCGGTGAAGCCAGGATCATCGGCGATCTCAACGATCCCGGCAGCCAAATCAGTCGCATGCTGGCCGAGTACAGAGACGAGATCAAGGTACTCAAGCCCTCAGCCGAAACCTCGCCCTGCGTATTCTATCTGGGGATGACAGCCGCATTTGAAGAAAGGATCCGCGGCGAAGCACCGGTTCGCAGCCTGATGACCGCCACTGGAGAGGAGTTGCACCATGGACATTAAAGAGATCTTGACCCCGGATATCGCCATCACCTGGTTACCCTGGGCGGTGCAGTACTTCTTTATGATGGGACTGGCCTATTCCGCGGTGTGGATTGCGGCGCTGACCATTATCCGCCCCGGCGCCAAAGATAGGCGCCTGCTGACACTCTGCGGCAGCCTGATCCTCAGCACCGCCATTGTGGCACCTGTGGCACTCTTGGCCGATCTGCACCAACCCGCCCGCGCCTGGCACTTCTATATGCAGCTCAGACCGGATTCCTGGATGTGGTATGGCGCCTGGTTACTGCCGCTGTTTATGGCAGCGGCGCTGGCCTTTGCCTACCTCTTGCTGCGCCCTTCCCTTCCGACTCAGCCCAAAGATGGCTGGAGCCGCCTGGGATACTGGTTACGCCTGGGGAACTGGCAAGGCGAGCCCTGGCTCAAGCCTCTGGCCTGGGTTGCCCTGCTCAGCGGCCTGAGCATCGCCCTCTACACCGGCATGGAAACCATGGCCATCAAGGCCAGGCCACTGTGGCACAGCTACTGGCTGCCGCCTCTATTCGCCGCCAGCGCCCTGGCCGCCGGCAGCGGCATGCTGATTTGGCTCAACCGCCTGTTCAATGGCCATAAACAGGAGACCGACAAACAGCTGCTGCTCTGGCTGCGTGGCTCCTTCGCCCTGTTTGCCCTGTTGCTTATCGGCTGGGCTCTCAGTGGCGGCAACAGCGCCAATGAAGCCAGATTACTGCTCGGCGACAGCCCAAGTTGGCAACTGGCCGCTCTCTGGGTGCTGGCCACCCTGGCCTTGTTGGCGCTGCTGCTGGCCTTCAGACATCTGCCCCGCTGGGCCTTGCTGTTTGGCAGCTTTGCCGCCATCCACCTGGCTTGGGGCTTTCGCTGGCTGGTGCTTATCCAGGCGCAGACAGATCCCAAGTATGGCGCCGGCACCTACTTCTATGAACTGCCCTGGGGCCCACAGGGGCTGCTGGGGATCCTGGGTACCTTTGGCCTATGGCTGGCCCTGATCACCCTGATTTCCGAACTGATACGTCAGTCTGCCACCGGACTGAAAGGAGCCGCATAATGGACAAGAGTAAACGCCGTTTTATCAAAGGGGCTGCCATCACAGGTGGTACCGGACTGTTTGTTGCAGGCTACAGCCACACCCTGACCCAGCTGGGCAAAGGCCTGGTCAATGGCAGCTCGGGCAAAAATACCCAAGAAGCGATTCATGGCAACTCGCTGGCACCTGAGCTCAAGGTCGACCTGAATAGTGGCCAACTGAGTGCCAATGACAACCAGCGTCTGGCCAACACCATGTGTTTCGGCTGCTGGACCAAATGCGGGGTACGAGCCCGTATCGATAATGAAACCGACAGCATTATCCGTATCAGTGGTAACCCTTATCATCCACTGTCGGCCCGAGAACACCTGGACTTTGACACCCCGGTGCGCGATGCCCTGGTGTCCACCAGCGCCTGGCAAGAGCAGGGGCTTGCCGGGCGTTCCACCGCCTGCGCCCGCGGCAACGCCATGCTGGAATTATTGGACAGCCCCTATCGGGTAACGCGCTGCCTGAAACGGGTCGGCCCCAGAGGTTCGGGCCAATGGCAGAGCATAGCATTCGAGCAGTTGCTCAAGGAGGTTGTCGAAGGTGGCGATCTGTTTGGTGAAGGCCATGTGGATGGACTCAGGGCGATTCGCGATCTCAATACGCCTTTGGATCCCGCCAACCCTGAATACGGCCCCAAGGCCAATCAGCTGTTGGTCAGCAACGCCTCGGATGAAGGGCGGGACACCTTGATAAAACGATTTACTTTCAACAGCTTCGGCACCCGTAACTTTGCCAACCACGGCTCTTACTGTGGCTTCAGCTATCGGGCCGGTGCCGGCGCCTTGCTGGACGATCTGAAAAAGTACGCCCACTTGAAACCGGACTGGGATCATGCCGAGTTTCTGCTGTTCATCGGCACTTCACCGCAGCAGTCCGGCAACCCCTTCAAGCGCCAGGCTCGGCAACTGGCCAATGCCAGGGTCAACAACCGCAACTTCAGCTATGTTGTGGTTTCGCCCATGTTGCCCAACACCTCCAATCTGGCGTCGGCGCCGGACAATGTCTGGTTGCCGATCCGCCCGGCCACAGACGCCTCGCTGGCGATGGCCATGCTGCGCTGGATCATAGACAATCAGCGCTACAGCGCCGAGTTTCTCAGTGCTCCCAATGCCAAGGCCGCTAAAACAGCCGGTTTCCGCGGTTTCAGTAATGCCGGTTTCCTGGTGCATTCAGACCAGGCGCATCCGAGATACGGCCAATATCTGCACGCCAGCGAATTGGGTTTGGCCTTCAGCGGCAAGCCCTTCGGTGATGAAGACCCCTTGCTGGTGCTGGACGCCGTCAGCGGTGAACCCATGGCCGCCGAAGCCTGCCCCAAGGCGCAGCTCGAAGTGGACCGCAGACTCACAGGACAAAATGGCCAGAGCCTGGCCTGCAAGAGCAGTTTCAGCCTGCTGGCCGAATCGGCCCGGCTCAAGACGTTGGCGCAATACAGCGCCGAATGCGATGTGCCGGTCGATGAGATTGAGGCCCTGGCCAACAAGTTCACCAGCCATGGCAGCAAGGCGGCGGTGATCAGCCACGGCGGCACCATGAGCAGTGATGGCTTCTATACCGCCTGGGCCATCATGATGCTCAACGCCATGATAGGCAATATCAACCAAAAGGGCGGCGCGCTGGCCAAGGGCGGTACTTTCCCCCCCTTCGGCAAAGGCCCACGTTACAATCTGGCCGAGTTTGACGGCATGGTGCAGCCCAAGGGAGTATTCCTGTCACGCTCCCGTTTCCCCTATGAAAAAAGCTCGGAATACAAGCGCAAGCAGCAGGCCGGCGAGTCGCCCTACCCGGCCAGGGAACCCTGGTTCCCGATTTCGGCGCCCATGTTGAGCGAACATCTAACCGCGGCGGTCAACGGTTACCCCTATTCGCTCAAGGCCTGGATCAACCATATGGGCAACCCTGTCTATGGTCAGGCCGGGCTCGGCGCCGCCATAGGCGATAAGCTCAAAGATCCCAAGGTGCTGCCGCTGTTTATCAGTATCGACAGTTTTATCAACGAAACCACGGCACTGTCCGACTATATAGTGCCTGACACCCTCACCTATGAGTCCTGGGGCTGGACCTCGGCCTGGCAGGGCACCATGACCAAGATTGCCACCGGCCGCTGGCCGATAGTCAAACCCAGGGTGGAGCACACAGTGGATGGCGATCCCGTGTGCATGGAAAGCTTTCTTACCCGGATTGCCATGGCGCTGGCCTTGCCCGGCTTCGGTGAAAATGCGGTGCTGGCCCATGATGGCACACGCCACCCGCTGACCCGTGCCGCCGACTTTTCTCTCTACGGCGCCGCTAACGTCGCCTGGTTGGGAGAGAAAGTCCCCGCCATCGGCAAGGAAGATCTCTATTGGTCCGGGGTTGCCAGGATCATTCCCGAACTCAAGGCCCGTCTCGGCGAAGAGGAAGCATCGAGAGTCGCTTATCTCTATGCCCGCGGTGGCCGTTTCGAATCAATGAACAAGGCCAGGGACGCCGAAGGCAACCCCGCCAAGGTCTGGCCCAAGCCGATGATGTTATGGAACCCTCAGGTGGGCAGTCGCCGTCACTCCCAGAGCGGCGAGTTTCTCAGTGGCTGTCCGCGCAGCTATGGTCAACGTCTGGCCGATGGCACAGAACTCAGGCAAGCCTTCGACCGCCAGTCCTGGCCCATGTTGCTGTCGAGCTACAAGTCACACACCATGAGCTCCATGAGTATCGGCTCTGACAGACTCAGGCAGGTGCACCCCAATAATCCGGTGCGGATCAATAAAGACACGGCCCAAAGATTGGGGATAACCACAGGGGATACAGTGAAAATCAGCACCCCCAACGGCAGTGTGCTGGCACTGGTGGAGTGCGTCGCCGGCGTGCACCCCGAGTGCATCGCCATCGAACACGGCTTTGGCCACAAGGAGCTCGGCGCGCGGGCATTCAGCATAGATGGCAAGCAGGTTGCTGCCAATCCGCTGATCCGCGCCGGGGTTAACCTCAACGATCTCGCTGTGCTGGATCCCAGCCGTTCGGGTTCCTACCCTCTGGTGGATTGGGCCAGCGGCGCCTCGGCCCGCCAGGGGCTACCGGCGAAAATCGAAAAAGTCTCCTGAAGCTCGCTCTGTGCCCGGTTTTTATGCCGGGCACAGTTTTTCCGGGCAAGAAATCGCCACAGAGCCCAAGCCATTGTTCTAAGCTAATAAGAGTGTGATCCAGTGGGCGGGAGTGAAACCGCTTATGGATTAGCCTTACGCTATCTGCACTTCCCTAGGCAGCAAGAGGAACAAATCCGGCATGAATGTCACTTTTATCAATCCCTTTCTTCAGTCACTTCTCAATGTGGTTTCCACCATGGCCAACATGCAGTTGACCCCGGGTAAGCCCAGACTCAAGACAGACAACCTGGCCAAGGGCGATGTCTCCGGGCTTATCGGTATGGTGGGCCCGCAGACCAAAGGGTCGCTGTCGATCACCTTTGAACAAGGGCTGATCCTGGAGATAATGCAAAATATGCTGGGAGAGAATCCCGGCAATATCAATGAAGAAGTGACAGATCTGGTGGGGGAAATCACCAACATGGTGACCGGCGGCGCCAAAAATCTGCTGTCGGACAAGGGCTATGAGTTTGAAATGGCCACCCCTGTAGTGGTTTCCGGCATAGGTCACAAGATTTCCCATCAGGCCCAGGGCCAGAAGATCATCATGCCTTTTGTCGCACCCAAGGGCTCGGCTTACATAGAGATCTGCTTCGAGAATCAGTAATGACAAAGGGCGCCTCGGCGCCCTTTATTGTTTGCCAACTCAATGGCATGACTCACTCAATCGAGGCAGACGGCCACTCTGGGAGTTAGCTTGGTCACCAGTTCATAGGCCACGGTTTCGATATGAGCCGCCACCTCTTCCACCGGTAATGCCGGGCCCCACAAGAGGGCATCATCACCGACCGCATCCCGGGCATCCGGCCCCAGATCCACAGTCAGCATATCCATGGACACCCTGCCAACCACAGGCACCCGGCGACCATTGATCAGTACAGGCGTGCCCTCGGGGGCATTGCGTGGATAACCATCACCATAACCTATGGCCACCACGCCGAGGCGGGTATCCCTTGATGAACGCCAAAAACTCCCGTAGCCCACACTCTCCCCGGCCTTGTGCTCGCGCACGGCTATCAACTGTGACACCAGACTCATGGCCGGTTGCAGGTCGTGGTTGGCGCCTCGGTCACCGACAACAGGCGACACCCCATAGAGGGCGATACCCGGGCGAATCCAGTTTTGCTGGCTGCTGGGCCAATAGAGGGCACCGGCCGAGTTGGCCAGACTGCGGTCGCCATCCAACCCGGCGGTGAGCTGGTTGAAATGCTCCAACTGCTTGCGAGTATAGTCATTGTCCGGCTCATCAGCGCAGGCGAAATGGGTCATCAGATTGATGGGCTTGGCCACTTGCGGGCAATCCAGCAGCCGCTGATACACCTCGCTAAACTCGTCGCTGCGAAAACCCAATCTGTGCATGCCGCTGTCAACCTTGAGCCACACAGTTACCGGCTTGTCCAGCTTGGCCTGCTCCAGCATCTGCAACTGCGACTTATGATGCACCACAGTGTCTATGTCATGCTCAACCAGCAGAGGCAACTCAGTGCTGCGAAAAAAACCTTCAAGCAACAACAACTTGGCCGTTACACCACCGGCCCTGAGCTCCAACGCTTCTTCGAGCCGCGCCAGACCGAAGCCGTCGGCACAGCTCAGACTCTTGGCCACGTTCAGCGAGCCGTGGCCATAGCCGTTGGCCTTGACGACAGCAATAACTTTGCTGGCGGGTGCGATCTCACGCAGCCTGGCCAGATTATGTTGCAGCGCCCGGCTGCTAATCTCTGCTCTGGGAAAGGGTTTCAAAGCTTACCTTCAATCTTGGATTGGATGGCGCGCTCTCTGGCCGCGCCGGGAAAACCGTCCGCAGAGGTTTAGTCCTCTTCAAATTGCGGACCGGCGTAATTGTCAAAGCGGGAGAACATCCCCTGGAAAGTCAGCCTGACCCGGCCGATGGGGCCGTTACGTTGCTTACCTATGATGATCTCTGCCGTGCCTTTATCGGGCGAATCGTCGTTATACACCTCGTCACGATAAATAAACATGATAAGGTCCGCATCCTGCTCGATAGAGCCGGATTCACGCAAGTCAGAGTTTACCGGGCGCTTATCGGCCCTTTGCTCCAATGAGCGGTTCAGCTGCGACAGAGCGATCACCGGGATCTCCAGCTCCTTGGCCAAGGCCTTGAGCGAGCGTGAGATTTCAGCAATTTCCAGGGTCCGGTTATCGGCCAGCGCCGGCACCTGCATCAGCTGCAGGTAGTCGACCATGATCATAGACAGACCGCCGTATTCCCGGGCGATACGCCTGGCCCTGCTGCGCACTTCGGTCGGCGTCAGGCCCGAGCTGTCATCGATATACATCTTGCCCTGCTCGAGCATGATCCCCATGGTAGAGGACACCCGCGCCCAATCATCATCATCCAGTTGGCCGGTACGTATCTTGGTCTGATCCACCCGGCCAAGCGACGCCAGCATACGCATCATGATCTGTTCCGAGGGCATCTCTAGACTGAAAATAAGCACCGGCTTGTTTTCATTGAGCGCCGCGTATTCACACAGGTTCATCGCAAAGGTGGTCTTACCCATGGAAGGACGGGCCGCGACAATGATCAGGTCACCGGACTGGAAACCTGCGGTCATCTTATCCAGATCGGAGAAGCCGCTGGATACCCCGGTCACACCGTTGTGCGGGTTGTTGTACAGCTGCTCAATCTTGTCGACGGTTTTTTCGAGGATGGTCTTGATCCCCTCCGGGCCCTCGTTGGCGTTGGCGCGCTGCTCGGCTATCTTGAACACCTTGGTTTCGGCCAAGTCCAGCAAGGCGCCTGAGTCCCGCCCCTCAGGGTTGTAACCGGCATCGGCAATCTCATGTGCTACCCGGATCATCTCCCGCACCACGGCACGCTCGCGCACGATTTCGGCGTAGGAGAGAATGTTACCGGCGCTGGGGGTATTCTTGGCGATTTCACCCAGATAGGTAAAACCACCGGCATCTTCCAGCTCGTCAGTCAGTTCCAGTTGTTCTGAAACCGTAATCAAATCTATGGGTTGGCCGTTTTCTACCAGCTTTTGCATGGCACCGAAAATCAGCCTGTGGGAACGGGAGTAAAAGTCTTCTCTGACCACGGCCTCGGACACCTTGTCCCAGGCCTCTGCATCCAGCATTAGTCCCCCGAGCACGGATTGTTCCGCCTCAATGGAATGGGGGGGCAGCTTGAGCGCGTCAACCTGGACGTCTCTTCGCTTGTCTTTGGCCTTAAAGGCACCTTGCTGTTGCATAAATCTCCAACTCTCCAACAATCAGGCAAAATGTGATATAAAACCCGGTTCAATCAGAACAGGAATTTTACACCTACAATAACCTGTTTTTCATATCCAAACGGACACTAACAATAAATAAGGAATGAACATGCGCAATGCATTGGCTGCAGCCTTGGCGCTGACCTCTGGCCTCGCCATAGCCGATGAAGGGCAGTGGCAACCTTACCAAATGCCCTCTATTGCCGACAAGCTCAGTGAGCGCGGCATCGCCATCCCGGCAGAGCAACTGGCCGATCTCGGAAAGTATCCCATGAACGCCGTGGTGGGCCTCGGCTATTGTACCGCCAGTTTCGTCTCACCCCAAGGATTGGTTGTCACCAATCATCACTGTGCCTATCGGGGTATTCAATACAACAGCACCAAAGAACACAACTATCTGGCCGACGGCTTTTTGGCCAAAGAACAACGCCTGGAGCCTTCGGCCGGCCCCAACGAGCGCCTCTATGTCACCGAAGCGGTCACAGATGTCACAGATAAGATAACGGCCAATCTGCCGACCGAGCCACTGGCGCGTTATGAAGCCATCCAGGCCAACAGCAAGGCGCTGGTCAAAGAGTGTGAAGCCGACGACAACTACCGTTGCTCAGTACGTAGTTTCCATAATGGACTTGAATACTACCTGATCAAACAGCTGATTATTCGCGATGTGCGCCTGGTTTATGCGCCACCCGAGAGTGTTGGCGGTTACGGTGGCGACATAGATAACTATGAATACCCTCGCCACAGCGGCGACTTTACCTTCCTCAGGGCCTATGTCGGCAAGGATGGCAAGCCTGCGGCCTATGCCGAGGATAACGTGCCTTATCAGCCCAAGAGCTTCCTCAAGGTCAATGCCGATGGCGTTAAGGCCGGTGACGGCGTGTTTGTGGCCGGTTACCCGGGTTCAACCAGCCGCTACCGCCTGACCTCAGAGTTGAGATTCGCCAGCGACTGGCTCTACCCGACTCAAGCCGCCCGCTATCAGGCCAGAATCGACACCATTGAGGGAATGGGCGCTTCCGACAAGGATATCGCCATCAAGTATGCCGGTACTCTGGCCGGCATGGCCAACCGGATGAAAAAACTCAACGGCTTGTTGGATGGCTTCCACGCCACAGATATTGCCGCTATCAAGCAGGTCGAGGAAAATGCCTTCCGCGACTGGCTGGCCAAAGATAAAGACGCACAGCCGCTGACGGCACAACTGAGTGAGCTCGAACAACTGCTGACCGAGCAACAGCACAAGTATCAGCAGAGCTACTATTTTGACAACGCTCAATCCAGTGCCCTGCTCGGCGCCGCCAAGCAGCTTTATCGCCTGGCCAAAGAAAACCAAAAACCGGATGCCGAGCGCGAAGCGGGTTATCAAGAGCGTGACATGAAGATGTTCGCCGCCCGTCTCAAGCGACTTGACTCCAGCTTCGATATCAGCGTCGACAAAACACTATGGCAGATGGATATCGACGCCTACCTGGCGCAGGATAACCGGGTCGCCGTGATGGATCAGTTGCTGACACCCGAGCAAGGTATCAGTCTGGGCGACAAACTCGAAGGCATGTATGCCCTGACCGAGTTGACCGACCAAGAGAAACGCCTCGACTGGATGCAGGCCAAGCCGGAAGCCTTTGAGAGCAGCAGCGATCCCTTCATTCGCATGGCAGTAGCCCTGTACGATACCAATATGGCGCAGGAAAAAGCCGACAAGGAACTGGCCGGTAAGCTGTCCATCGCCCGCCCCGCCTACATGAAGGCGATCATTGCCTATAACAAGGCCATGGGTAAGCCTGTCTATCCGGATGCCAACGGCACCTTAAGGATCAGCTATGGTATGGTCGATGGCTATCAGTCCCGTGATGCGCTCTACAAGCAACCCTTTACCAAGCTGGAAGGCATAGTCGCCAAGCACACAGGTGTCGAGCCCTACAATGCACCGCAGAAGCTGCTGGATGCCATCAAGCAGGGACGACTGGGCGAGCATAAGGTGCAGCACTTGTATCAGGATCCCCGCAGCTGGTTGTGCCGCCTGTTCTCCTGTCTGGATAACCCGGCCGAGTTCAACTCTGTACCGGTTAACTTCCTCTCCAGCGTAGATACCACAGGTGGTAACTCAGGCTCCCCTGTGTTTAACGGCAAGGGCGAGCTGGTTGGCCTCAACTTTGACTCCACCTATGAAGCCATCACCAAAGATTGGTACTTCAACCCCACCATCACCCGCGCCGTGCACGTGGATATCCGCTACATTTTGTGGATGATGGATGAAGTGGATCATGCCGACAACCTGCTCAAAGAGTTGGAACTGGTGCGCAACTGATAGCCACTAATCTGCAATAACCCAGAAAACACCCGCCCCGGCGGGTGTTTCTGTAGTTATAGGCAATCAAGTCAGCAGCGATTCTGCCAGAGATAGCCACAGTAACTGTGGGTAAGTGACAGCGTGCTTAAGTTTGGCATCCGCAGACGGGAGAATTAAAGGGAAACCCGTCGTCCCCGGCCAGCAAACAGGCATAAAAAAACACCGCCCGAAGGCGGTGTTTCTTCTAGTAAAAGCCGGGATTAAGCTTCAGCAACAACAGTTACTTTAACTACAGCTTTTACTTCAGTGTGCAGCTGAACTTCAACTTCGAAGTCGCCAGTAGTGCGCAGAGCGCCCAGTGGCAGACGTACTTCGGCTTTGGCCAGTTCAACGCCGGCAGCAGTTACTGCGTCAGCGATGTCACGGGTACCGATAGAACCGAACAGCTTGCCTTCGTCACCGGCTTTAGAAGCGATAACAACCGCTTCCAGAGCAGAGATCTGCTCTGCACGAGCAGTGGCAGCGGCCAGGTCGGCAGCCAGCTTGGCTTCCAGCTCAGCACGACGAGCTTCGAAAACTTTTACGTTCTCAGCGTTGGCAACAACAGCTTTGCCTTTTGGCAGCAGGTAGTTACGAGCGTAACCGGCCTTAACTGATACCTGGTCACCCAGGTTGCCCAGGTTTGCGATTTTATCAAGCAGAATAACGTTCATTATCAATTCCTCTAGCTAGAACAGTGCCGATTACTGATGCAGATCAGTGTATGGCAGCAGTGACAGATAACGAGCACGCTTGATAGCGCGAGCCAGTTGACGCTGATACTTGGCAGAAGTACCAGTGATACGGCTTGGAACAATCTTACCGCTTTCTGTGATGTAGTTTTTCAGAGTAGCGATATCTTTGTAATCGATCTCCGTAACACCTTCAGCAGTGAAACGGCAGAACTTACGACGACGGAAATAACGTGCCATTTGACAGTCTCCTAATTTTTCAATTCGACATTTTCGGCGTGTAACACCAGTCGGCTTTGGCCATTGCGACTCTGTTGTAGAGCCAGAAAACCACTGACTTGGATATCCACACCCGCTTTCAGCTTGTCTGCTACGCTCTTGAAGCGTTCACCACTCAATATCACTTGAAGTTGGCAGTAGACGTTTCTGGGCAAATCGGCCTCGAAACGCTGCGACCTGTGTTCCAGTTGAAGTACCGTGTGAGGTATTCCAGCCGGGCTATCAAAGTGTCTGGACCGAATGACGGTACCGGACAACACCAAGTGATTGGTGGTCACAGAAAAGCTTACTCAGCGCTTGCTTCAGCGTTTTCTTGGGTTTCTTCAGCAGCTTTTTCGCTAACGGCGCTGCGACGTGAATCGCGCTCGTCTTTAGCTTTGGCCATTGGAGATGCTTCAGTGATGGCAGCTTTAGTGCGCATCACCAGGCTACGCAGAACGGCGTCGTTGAAACGGAAAGCAGTTTCCAGCTCTTCAACAGACTCTGCAGTGGTCTCAACGTTCATCAGAACATAGTGAGCCTTGTGCAGATCCTGGATTGGGTAAGCCAGTTGGCGACGACCCCAGTCTTCCAAACGATGGATTTGACCGCCAGCTTCGGTGATAACACCTGTGTAGCGCTCAATCATACCTGGTACTTGTTCACTCTGATCAGGGTGAACCATAAATACGATTTCGTAATGACGCATTTAGTGCTCCTTACGGTTATCTAGCCTCGTTGTTGGCTCAGTCAGACCAAATTGAGGCAAGGAACGAAAATTAATGTGACTGAATTAGGCGCGAAATAGTACATAAAGGCCGCGGTAAACTCAAGCAATAACTTTGCCTCGGCCCCATGAGCAGGTATTATGTGACGCTAAATTTATGGCAGTCACAGCAAAAGACATAAGAATAATGACAAGATCCTCTGTATTGGCGTTATTGTTTGCGCTACCGACTTCGGCGTGGGCCTTGGTGCCTCCGGATTATCGCGAGCCTCCAAGCGACTTCACCGCTGAGATTGAGGCCGGCTTTCAGCTCAACACAGGTAACACAGACTCAAGCAGTTTCAACGGTCGTACCAAGTTGGTTTACGACACGGAAAACGCCAAGCAGGAAGGAACCCTCAAGGCCTATTTCGCCTCTGACTCTGAAAAAACCACTGCCGAAAAATACGATCTGCAGCTGCAGTCCAACTACAAACTCAACGGCGGCTATATCTTTGGCCGTGGTGAATTCATCTGGGACAAGTTCGGTTCCTACACAGAGATCTACACGGTTTCCAGCGGTTATGGTTTCGATGCCATCAGCACCCGCCGTACCAAGTTGAGTCTCGAAGTCGGCCCGGGTTACCGATACAACATGCCGATAGAAACTGACGCGGCGCCGGATCCTGTGGCCGAGAAAGATGTGATCCTACGGACCGCGGCCAAGTTTGAACAGAAGATCCACGAGTACACCAGTTTCACTGCCGACCTGACCGCCGAGGTGGGCGAAAATAACAATACTCTGGCACTGGACATGGGCTATAAAAACACCCTGTTTCAGGACTGGGCCTTCAAGATAGGCTTCAACGTCAAATATACAGAAGTGGTGCCGGAAGGCAGTAAACAGACAGATACCATCACCACCTTCAACCTGCTCTATACCTTTCAGTAACTCCCGCGCTTGGCTTGAAGAGCTCTTTCAACTAAAGAGCTCCAAGAAAACGCTCCAGGATTAACGCGGCGCGCTTTTCACCGCGCTCAAGCGCCTGCAAGTAGAGATAGATGGCGGTTTCATGCCGCTCCAACAGACGAAAGGCTGCGCCGTACTCAGAGTTACTCTGGGCATCATCCGCCCACTTGGCATATTTTTGCTGGTAAGGTTCGACCCAGAGACGCAGCGCCGCAAGCAGTTTATGCCAGGGAAGCTTAAGCCAACTGTCCACCTCTTTCTGCGCCTGCATGTGCACTTGCTCCAACAAAGCCTCGTCCAGACTCACCAGCTCAGGCAGCAGTTTCAGCAAGGCCTTGGCAGTATATTGCTCCACCTTGAACAGTAGAGAAAACACGGCTTGGCTTTCTATTAAGTGGCTTTCTATTAAGTGGCTTTCAGTTAAGTGGATTTCTGTTAACTGGCTCTCGGTTACCTGAGAATGATAATCCAGGCCGAGGCGCTCGAAGAACGCCATGCCATAGATTTCACCCAGATAGCCTTGTTGCAGTTGCATGAGATACGGGCCGGCACTGCTATACAGTTTATGGTCCGTATTCTCAAGAGAGGCTGCCATATTCGGCAGTTAGAGACGCTGACGCACAGCTTCGAACAGGCAGATACCTGTTGCCACCGACACGTTCAGACTGGAGACACTGCCAGCCATAGGAATAGAGATCAGGGTGTCGCAACTTTCGCGGCTCAGGCGTCTCAGCCCCTTGCCTTCGGCGCCCATGGCAATGGCCAGAGCCCCCTTGAGGTCGGCCTGATACAGGGTGCTGTCTGCCTCGCCTGCGGTGCCGGCAATCCACACGCCCCTTTCCTGCAAACGCTTCATGGTACGCGCCAGGTTGGTCACCTGAAACAGCGGTACTGTCTCGGCCGCGCCGCAAGCCACCTTGCTGACGGTCGGCGTCAGCCCCACTGAGTTGTCTTTGGGCACTATGACGCCGTGCACCCCGGCCGCATCGGCATTTCGCAGACAGGCCCCCAGATTGTGGGGATCTGTGACACCATCCAGGATCAACAAAAATGGCGAGTCCGTCTTGTCTAATAAGGCTTCCAGATCGTTTTCGGTCAAGACTTTGGCCGGACGCACCCGAATGATGATCCCCTGATGCTGAGTACTTTCAGCCTTGTCATCCAGTGTCTTGCGGGACGCCTGCTGGGCGCGAATGCCCCACTGAGCCGCCATCTCCAACAAGGGCTTGACCCTGTCATCCTGACGACCACTGAGCAGCCACATTTCCAGCACCCGCTCCGGAGCGTGTTTCAGCAAAGACTCGACCGCGTGAATGCCAAACACCAGTTCCTGTTTTTTCATTTACTTCTTTCTCTTGACTCGTTTGGCTGCCTTGGGCTTTTTCGCCCCGGCGTTGCCGGCAGCCTTGGTTGATTTGCTCTTGGCGGATGCGCCTGTGGACTTAGACTTGGCGCTCCCTTTACCTGCCGGCTTCTGTGCCTTGGCCGAGCGGCGGGCTCCTTCAATATTGACCCTTTCCCGTGCGGTCAGCGGCTTACTCTTGCTGCGGCCTTTACGGCGCTGACTGCGTCCCTCTTCGTCCACCATCAGCAAGTCTATCTGTCTGTCGTCCAGATTGACCGAGGCGACTTTAACCGTCACAGGATCACCAATCTGGTAGATCTGCCCTGAGTGCTCACCTATCAGGCGCTGGCGCATGGGATCATACTGGAAGTAGTCGCTGCCCAGGGTAGAGATATGCACCAAGCCGTCGATAAACAGCTCATTGAGGCGCACAAACAGCCCGAAGCTGGTGACGGAAGCCACCACCGCATCGAAGGTGTCACCCACATGGTCCTGCATAAACTCACACTTGAGCCAGTCGGAGACGTCACGGGTGGCTTCATCGGCGCGGCGCTCGGTGTTGGAACACTCTTCGCCAAGCTGATCCAGCTCATCGAGCTGATAGTGATAGCCACCGTCCGGGGTCCACTTGTCGCTCGCTTCGCCACGCTCTTTGGCGAGCAGGTAACGGATCACCCTGTGCAACACCAAGTCAGGATAACGGCGAATCGGCGAAGTAAAGTGAGCATACTCCTCCAGCGCCAGACCAAAGTGGCCTTCATTGTCCGGTGTGTAAGTCGCCTGGCGCATAGAGCGCAGCAACATCACCTGAATGAGTTCGGCATCGGCGCGACCCTGGACTTTTTCCATCAGCGCCTGGTAGTCACTGGGTTCGGGTTCGAGACCGCCGCCCATGGAGAGCCCTCGCTCAGCCAGAAACTCCTTGAACTGAGTCAGCTTCTGCTCGGATGGCGCTTCATGCACCCGATAGAGGACTTCACCCTTGTGCTTTTTGACAAACTTGGCCGCCGCCACGTTGGCGAGGATCATACACTCTTCGATAATCTTGTGCGCCTGGTTACGGGCTCTGGGTACTATCTTGTCTATCTTGCGCTGCTCATTGAAGATGAACTGGGTTTCCAGCGTCTCAAAGGCGATGGCGCCACGGTTGGCCCGCTGGCTATCGAGCGCCAGATACAGCTCCTGCAACACCTTGAGATGCGGCAGTAAAGGCTTATGCTCTTCCAGGCCTTCTTCGCCTTCCAGCATGGCCGCCACCTGGGTATAGGTGAAACGGGCGTGGGAATGCATCACCGCCGGATAGAACTTGTAGCCGGATAACTTACCCGACGCCGACACTGTCATCTCGGCCACCATACAGAGACGGTCGACTCCCGGGTTCAGGGAGCACAGGCCGTTGGAGAGTTTTTCCGGCAACATGGGGATCACCTGTGACGGGAAGTACACAGAGTTGCCTCGGGCACGGGCTTCTTGATCCAGCGCCGATTGAGTACGCACATAATAGCTGACATCGGCAATGGCCACCCACAGGCGCCAACCGCCGCTGCGCTTGCGCTCGGCATAGACAGCATCGTCAAAGTCGCGAGCATCTTCACCGTCTATGGTGACCAAGGGCAGTTGTCGCAGATCGACTCGACCTGCCTTGTCCTCTTCCTGCACTTCATCGGATATCTTGCGCAGTTTCTTTTCGATGGCGGCAGACCAGGTATGGGGCAGATCATAGTTGCGCAGGGCAATTTCTATCTCCATGCCCGGTGCCATCTCTTTGCCCAGCACCTCAACCACCTTACCGGCGGCTTTGACATAGCGCCCGGGCCTGCGGGTGAGTTCCACCACCACGACATCGCCCTGACGGGCGCCGTTGCGATCGGCGTTGTCTATCAGTATTTCCTGGGTAATCCGCTTATCATCGGCAATAACAAAGGCCATGCCGCAATCGACATGGAAACGCCCCACCAGAGCGGCGGTTCGCTCGGCGACCAAGCGCACTATGCGAGCTTCGCGGCGCCCCTTGCGATCGACGCCGGCCTTTTGCGCCAACACCTTGTCGCCATGGAAGTATCTGAGCATGTCACCATGGTTGATAAACAGGTCATCACCGCCTTCATCGGGACGGAAGAAGCCATAGCCATCTCTGTGGCCCAGCACAGTACCCTGGATCAAGTCCATCCGCTCCGGCAGGCCATAACACTGGCCGCGGGTAAATACCAGCTGACCATCGCGCTCCATGGCACGCAGCCGACGCCGCAGCGCCTCGAGTTGTTCTTCGTCGGAGATGTTGAGGGCCGTGGCGATCCGCTCACGATTCAGGGGAGAGGTCTGCGAGCGCAGATATTCCAATATAAATTCCCGGCTGGGGATGGGGTTGTCGTACTTATCTTGTTCTCGCTCAAAATGAGGATCTTTTATCATTCAATTTCCAATTTTTTCGTTGTCGCATCCAGTGCGACAAGCTAATTAACGGCTTTGCAGATGTTCCTTTTTGGCCTTCTCCACCTGACTGGCGGGCATTTTAGCCGCTAACAGCTGCAATAATCTTTTGGCGTCTTGCTGGGTCTGTTCATCGCTGAACACCTGGTTGTAGAGCCAGTGATACCCCAAGACATAATCCCTTGGGCTGCCATAACCCTTGGCAAACAGTTCGACCAGCATCATTCTGGCCGGCAGGTCACCGTTGGCGGCAGCGGGTAACAGGTACTGCACCGAACGTTCTTTGTCCTGCAGTACAAACTTGCCATCTTTATAATACTCGGCAATGCGCACCATGGCTTCGGCACTGCCCTGCTCGGCGGCATCCCTGAGCAGCGATATTCCTCTGGGCGGATTGGCCTTGACGCAGATGCCGAAATTAAGCATCTCACCCCAGAGGTACTGGTACAACGGCTGCTTGAGCACTTCAGCACGCGCCTCAATATCCTGCACCAGCTGACAGTCATCGGCTTTGACCCGGGTCAGGTATTGCTTGCTGCGAATAAGCTCCAGCAGTTCTTCCTGGCTGTAGATATCCACGGCCTTGGTTTCTTCGGCCAACACATTGGCACTGGTTACTAACAAGAGTAATAGGGCTATACGCAACATAAGCTGTCCTGATGACAAATAGACTGTCTTTTCATCGGCAGTATAACCCAATTCTTAAGGGCAAACAGTGTAAGCCCCATAAACGAAAAAGGCCGCTTAGGCGGCCTTTTTACTTAACTGAATGGATTCACCAGAATCATGGTCTCATTCCGGTCTGGCCCGGTTGAGATGATATCGACAGGTGTTTCCAGCAGTTCTTCAATCCGCTTGATATAGTTGATTGCTGCCTGTGGCAGTTGCTCCAGTGAAGTGGCACCAAAGGTGTTTTCACTCCAGCCTGGCATGGTTTCATACACAGGAGTAACGTGCTCGTAGCCTTCTGCTGCCAGCGGAGTCACATTGGACACAGTACCGTCTGGGTGCTGATAGCCTACGCAGAGCTTCACTTCTTTCAAGCCGTCCAAAACGTCGAGCTTGGTCAGGCAGAAACCACTGATGCTGTTGATCTGAACCGCGCGGCGCATAGCCACTATGTCCAACCAACCCGGACGACGCTTACGACCGGTTGTCGCACCAAATTCCTGGCCCTTGGTTCCCAAGTGATCGCCGATTTCACATTCCAGTTCAGTCGGGAATGGGCCGGCACCCACACGAGTGGTATAAGCCTTGATGATGCCACAAACATAATCCAGATGACGAGGACCGAATCCTGAACCAGTTGCCACACCGCCAGCAGTAGTGTTGGAAGAGGTTACAAATGGATAAGTACCGTGGTCGATATCCAGCAATGTGCCCTGAGCGCCTTCAAACAGTATGTTGTCGCCATTCTTGCGGGCTTGATCCAGCAATTCGGTGACATCAACACACAGACCTTTCAGGTAGTCTGCCAGTGCCAGCGCGTCATCCAGAGTCTTTTGATAATCAACGGCTTCGCACTTATAGTATTCGGTCAGCATAAAGTTGTGATAGGCCATCACTTCTTTCAGCTTCTCGGCAAACAGTTGTGGATTGAAGAGATCCCCTACGCGCAAGCCGCGACGGGAAATTTTATCTTCATAAGCCGGGCCGATGCCGCGCCCTGTAGTACCGATAGCCTTGTTGCCACGCGCTTTTTCGCGAGCAATATCCAGCGCACAGTGGAAAGGAAGGATCAGAGGACAAGCTTCAGAGATCAGCAGGCGTTCCTCTACCGGAATACCTTTCTCTTTCAGCATGCCGATCTCTTTCATCAGAGCATCGGGCGCCAAAACCACGCCGTTGCCGATAATGCACTTGACGTTATCGCGCAGAATGCCTGAGGGGATCAGATGAAGAACGGTTTTTTCACCATCGATAACCAGAGTATGACCAGCGTTGTGGCCACCTTGGTAACGGACTACGAATTTTGCCTGTTCGGTCAGAAGGTCGACAATCTTACCTTTTCCCTCGTCACCCCATTGAGTGCCGAGAACAACTACATTTTTGCCCATTGTTTGCTGCAAGGTTGCGGTTAAAGCAGGATTCTAACAGATATTGGCATGGAAGGGGCAAGTATTTATGAAAAAATAATCAATATGACAATTCCTGCAACAACCAGGACGCCGCCCAGGCGTTGCATGATAGCTGTCGGTTGGGAAGCCACTTCCAACAGGTAACGACGCCAGCGGTTGGGGAATAACAAGGGCCCTACCCCTTCCAGGATCAATACCAAACCCAAGACCATCAACAGTAGTTGCCAACTCATGTTTCACCCCATTTAAACCTGCCACAACAACCCTGAGTATACAGGGCTGCCAGGGATAAATCTCAGCCATAAAAAAACCCAGCGTACGCTGGGTTTTTGGTATCTCGAAAGCGATATTAACGCTTGGAGAACTGTGGCTTACGACGTGCTTTACGCAGACCAACTTTCTTACGTTCAACCTTACGAGCATCGCGGGTTACATAACCAGCAGAACGTAAAGTAGGACGCAGAGCTTCGTCCAGCTCCATCAGAGCACGGGTGATACCGTGACGGATAGCGCCGGCTTGGCCAGTGATACCACCCCCCTTAACAGTTACATAGATGTCCAGCTTTTCAGTCATTTCAACCAGCTCAAGAGGTTGACGAACAACCATACGAGCGGTTTCACGACCGAAGTAAACATCCAGAGGACGTTGGTTAACAACGATATTGCCACTACCTGCTTTAGCGAATACGCGAGCAGTTGAAGTTTTGCGACGGCCAGTGCCGTAGTACTGAGTTGCAGCCATTTGCTTAATCCCGTTTAGATATCAAGAACTTGAGGTTGTTGTGCAGCGTGGTTGTGCTCTGCGCCAGCGTAAACTTTCAGCTTACGGAACATGGCACGACCCAGAGGGCCTTTTGGCAACATACCCTTGACTGCTTTCTCGATGATCATTTCTGGCTTGTGAGCTTGCAGCTTCTCGAAGCTGATTTGCTTGATGCCACCTGGGAAGCCTGAGTGCGAGTAGTACGTCTTGCCTGCAGCCTTGTTACCGGTCACAGTTACTTTCTCGGCGTTGATCACGATGATGTAGTCACCGGTATCTACGTGAGGAGTGTACTCAGCCTTGTGCTTGCCACGCAGACGCAGAGCGATTTCAGTGGCGATACGACCCAGGGTCTTACCTTCGGCATCAACAACGTACCAGTCACGAGCTACAGTTTCTGGCTTAGCAGTAAAAGTCTTCATTATTACAAAAACCCAAAGTTAAATTCTGTCACATGCTACCTGCGGATGCAGATAACACAAAAATGCCTTTCTCTGCCCCTTCGAGCAAAGAATCTGGCTTTTAAATCCGCCCAATCGGCGGAGTAACGTGGGCAGGTGGCGGATTATAGACAAAGCTGAACTAAAAATCACCTGCTTTTTGAGATCCCGCCGTAAAAGACGATCTTTTTCAGGTCGTTACCGCTTTGGCACCATCAACGCCTTGGTCACCGTGCTCATTCGGTTGGATTGTCGGCAACAAAACGGGGGCAATCATCCCCTATGGCAGGTGCTCCAGAGCCAGGTAATCCCGGGACTGCATCTCAATCAGACGGGAGCGGCAGCGACGAAATTCAAAACTCAGCTGCCCATCTGTGTAAATCTGCTCGAGCGGTACCTCGGCCGAGATGATAAGTTTCACATGCCGCTCGTAGAACTCATCCACCAGCGCCAGAAACCGGCGGGCAATATCATCCCCTGTCTGCTGGGCGCCCATCTGTTCCAGGCCACTGAGCAACACTGTGTGAAACAACTGCGCCAATTCCATATAGTCCCGCTGACTGCGCGGCCCATCACACAGCGCTCGGAAGTCGGCCAGCAAAACACCCTGGGCCTGCTTACGGATCACTATGCTGCGCCCATCTATCTCCAGCGGCGTTTCAGAGACCTCAGACTCAGGCGCCAGTTGGGTGAAATAACGTTGCAAATTGCACTCGGCGGTTTCATCCAGCGGGTGATGGTAGATCTCGGCCTGTTCCAGGGTCCGCAGTCTGTAGTCGATTCCAGAATCGACATTCAACACCTGGCAATTGGCCTTGATTTCGGCGATGGCTGGTAAAAATCTGGCCCGCTGCAAACCATTCTTGTAAAGGTCGTCCGGCACTATGTTGGAGGTGGCCACCAAGACCACCCCCTCCTTGAACAGGGCCTCGAACAGCGTGCCCAGCAACATGGCATCCGTGATGTCCGAAACAAAGAACTCATCAAAGCAGATCACCCGATATTGCTGCGCCATCTGTTTGGCTATCACCAACAGCGGGTCCCGGGTTCCCTTGAGCTCGTCCAGTTCCCGATGAATTCTGTGCATAAATCGATGGAAATGCGCTCTCAGTTTCTGCTCACCCGGCAGGGCATCGAAAAAGGTGTCCATAAGATAAGTCTTGCCGCGCCCAACACCGCCCCAGAGGTAAAGCCCCTGAACCTTGCTGTTTTTTTCCCGGCTGAACCAATTGCGCCATCCGGACTTTTGCGGCCTTTGCAGCTCATCATAAACACGCTGCAATGCCTTTACCGCTTGCTCCTGCGCCGGGTCATGGCTGAAATCTTCACGGGTGAGATCTTGTTGGTAATGCTGCCAGGGGGTTAACTGCGACACTTGAATTCTTCTCTTTTAACCTTATTTGATGGGTACCTAACCCAACTCACGCAACAGAGTTGGGGCGGCAAATGGTATCATGAGACCCACGCTCGGGGTATATTTTGCCAGGTATCCCTATGGGGTCGAGCAAGAGCATAAGACACAAAGACAAACTTAAGGAGTCGATATGGAATGGCCACTGGTGTTTGCGGCTTTCATTCTGGGGTTGATACTGGGTTATATCGGCAAGACCTTGGTCAGCCGGGGGCTAGGCAAGAGCAGTAAAGGGGCTGCCATAGAGCGCAGCAAGATGGAATTGAGCCAACACAAGCAGGAGGTCAGCGATCATCTGGCCGAACAGAGGGCACTGCTGGGACAACTGACAGAACAGATCAATCGCCTCAATCAGCATTGGAATCAGGGCAGCCAAAGATTGGCCAAAGAGGAGCAACTGGCCCCTTTGCCAGCTATGCTGACCAGTGTGCCTGACACGGAAGAAAGGCCAGAGACTGCGTCCCCTGTCAGCGTGCAATAAAAATTAATCTTTGTTAATGAATGATGAACTTTTTAAACAGGATTAAAGTCGGATTAATTACCGGACGCTCGTAAGAGCCTTTATGATTCAGCCACCTCGGTGGCAAACAGTACATGGTTATTTGATCCCGTATTAGGAGCAATGCATAGATGAAGACCAAGTTATCTCTTGTTTCCGCCGCCCTCCTCGGGGCCACCCTGACACTGGCCCCTGTAGTCTCCCAGGCCGCGCTGCCACAAGCCGTAGACGGCCAAACCATGCCGAGTCTGGCACCCATGTTGGAGCAAACCACACCGGCGGTTGTCTCTGTGGCTGTTTCCGGCACTCAGGTTTCCCGCCAACGGGTACCGGATATATTCCGCTACTTCTTTGGCCCCAACGCCCCGCAGGAGCAAGTACAGGAGCGACCGTTTCGCGGTTTGGGATCCGGTGTCATCATAGATGCCGACAAGGGCTATATAGTTACCAACAACCATGTAATCGATGGTGCCGATGATATTCAGGTGGGTCTGCACGACGGCCGCGAAATCAAGGCCAAGTTGATAGGCAAAGATAAAGATGCCGATATTGCCCTGCTGCAGATTGAGGCCGACAACCTCACGGCAGTCAAGTCTGCTGACTCGGATGACTTGAGGGTTGGCGACTTTGCCGTGGCCATAGGTAACCCCTTCGGTCTTGGGCAAACCGTGACTTCAGGTATTGTCAGTGCTCTGGGGCGTACAGGCCTTGGCATAGAGATGCTGGAAAACTTCATTCAAACCGATGCCGCCATTAACAGCGGTAACTCAGGCGGCGCCTTGGTTAACCTGCGCGGCGAGCTTATCGGTATCAATACCGCCATTGTGGCTCCCGGCGGCGGTAACGTAGGTATCGGCTTCGCGATACCGGCCAACATGGTTCATAGCCTGGTGGATCAGATTATCGAACACGGCGAAGTCCGTCGCGGCGTTCTGGGGGTCATGGGTCGGGATCTGGACAATGAACTGGCTCAAGGCTTCGGTCTCAAGACCCAACACGGTGGCTTTGTCAGCGAAGTAATGGAAGGCAGCGCCGCCGATAAGGCGGGCATCAAGGCAGGCGATATTATCGTCAGCATTAATGGCCGCAAGATCAAGAGCTTCCAGGAATTGAGAGCCAAGATTGGCACCATGGGTGCCGGCACCAAGCTAGAGCTTGGCCTGATACGTGATGGTGATGACAAGACAGTCAAAGTCACTCTGGGCGAAGCCAGCCAAGTGAAAGAAACTGCGGCCGGCGCCGTTCATCCTATGTTGGCCGGTGCCACTCTGGAGAACAGCAAGAAAGGTATCGAGATCACCGATATCGCCCAGAATTCTCCAGCGGCCATGAGTGGCTTGCAAAAAGGTGACCTGATTGTTGGGGTAAACCGTACCAAGACCGCCACCCTCAAAGCGCTGAAAGAAGAACTCAAAGAGCAACAAGGCGCAGTGGCACTGAAGATAGTCAGGGGCAACAGCAGCCTGTATCTGATCCTCAGAGGTTGACAGTCATCCGGAAAAAGCGGGGATAACCCCGCTTTTTCTATTTCCGGTGCCCAATTCAGGGCAAAATTGACTTCCTGAGCCTTGACTAATGTTCGCAAGAGCAAGAAACATGCTAATCTAACGAGCCTTTTTTTAATATTCAGCAATATCATCACAATGAAAGAAACCCTGATCTATATCTGCAAAGCTGTGGTCTTTGGCCTGGTAATGGCAGCCGTCTTTCTGCTGGCCAACCGTTTTATGGGCGAAGGCAATCTCGGTGGCAACCTGTTGCAGTTCAGGGGAAACAGTGGTGCAGAGCTGTCCTTTGCCAAGGCGGTACGCCGCGCCGCGCCAGCGGTAGTGAATATCTATAGCCTGAGTATCAACCAGAGCCAGCCTCTGAATGGCGGCTCTCTGCAGGGCCTGGGCTCAGGCGTCATCATGAGCAAGGAAGGCTACATTCTCACTAACTATCATGTGGTCAAGAAGGCCGATGAAATTGTGGTGGCATTGCAGGATGGCCGAAAATTCGGTGCAGAGGTAGTCGGTCAGGATCCTGAAACCGACCTGGCCGTGCTGGAGATCCAGGGGGATAACCTGCCAGTCGTACCGGTTAACCTCGACAGCCCACCTCAAGTGGGCGATGTGGTGCTTGCCATAGGTAACCCCTATAACCTGGGGCAAACCATTACCCAGGGGATCATCAGTGCCACAGGCCGTAACGGCCTGAGCACAGGCTACCTGGACTTTCTGCAAACCGATGCCGCCATCAATGCCGGTAACTCGGGTGGCGCCCTGATAGACACCCATGGCGGCCTGATAGGCATCAACACTGCCGCCTTCCAGATAGGCGGTGAAGGGGGTGGCCATGGCATCAACTTCGCCATTCCCATCAAGCTGGCCTACGCTGTCATGGGCAAACTGATCAAGGACGGCCGGGTTATTCGCGGGGCTCTGGGGATCTCGGGTGAAGACGTCAGCCCGGTTGTGGCGCAAATACTTAACTTGCCGGATCTTCGCGGCGTAGTGGTAACCGGCATAGAACCCAATGGCCCGGCAGCACTGGCCGGTCTGAGGCCCAGAGATGTGATCACTCAGTATCAGGGTGAAGAGGTTACCCGCATCTATATGCTGATGGACAGGATTGCCGAGACCACCCCAGGTACCAAGGTCACCCTGCAGGTGATCCGCGCCGGTAAACAGATAGAGCTCCCGGTCGTTATTGGCGAGAAGCCGGTCGACTACAACTGAAAATAAATCTGCCGGCAAAACTGACAGAGACAAAAACACCGGGCCAAGAACCCGGTGTTTTTATTGGTAACAGGACTTAGTCCTGCTCTTCGTCGTCTTCATCTTCCAGCTCGTCACCTATGTAATAGGTGCCCCAGCCGTCATAGTCGACCTTATGCTTGACCGCCAGCTGCAGCAACTGCTCACAGGCCTTATCCAGAAGTTCGGCTTCCAGTTGGTGGTAGGCAATGGCGTCAAAACAGAAAATCAAACTACCATCATCCAGTTCCACCTCTTCGGCGTCGTTAACCTCAAAGCCCAATTTAAAGGCATCGACTGCGGCCTTTTCCAGGCGGTCAAAGTTAGTGGACGAAAAATGGTGTTCTATGGTGTATTCAGCATCGGCCTCAGAACCGTCATCCAGCAAGGACTGAATAATGTCACGGTTTTCCTGCTTCTGTGCCTGCAACAGACGTTCAATGGACATGCTTGTCTCCGAAAAAATAGGTCAGAGGGTATTATACGATATCCGCGGGCACAGTTTTACCCATAAGTGCTGCCGCCTCGGCATTGAGTTGTTTCAGTTTGCTGGCCATGGTGGCATGGACCTTATCGGACAACTCTTTAACATTGGCCTTACTTAGGCCTTTGGTCGCCACCGGCTCCATCATCTCAATGATCACCACGCCATTGTTCCAGCGGTTGAGCTTGATATGACACTGATTGGAAGCCAGTACCGGCACCATAGGTACTCCGGCGGCTATGGCGGTATGAAATGCCCCAGCCTTGAAGGGCAACAGACCGCGACCGCGACTGCGGGTTCCTTCAGGAAATATCCATACAGAGAGGCATTTCTCTTTGATCTTACGCGCCGTCTCGGCCATGGTTTCAAAGGCGCGGGTACGGTTTTTACGGTCGATGAGAATATTACCCGAAAGCCAATAAAGCTGACCAAACAGCGGCATCCACAACAGGCTCTTCTTTCCCAGGCTGACAGTGCCTTTGGGAACCGCTGCTGTGTGGGTAAACATATCGAAATTATTTTGATGGTTCGCCAGAAAGATACAGGGCTCACCCGGGTTGGTTTTGCCTGCACGCACTATGACTTTAACACCCAGTATAGGCGCTACCGCCGAAAACAGTCGGGCAAACAGGTGTACATTGTCTCTGTGTCTTGGACGCAAGATGCAAAAAATGCCACCAAAAACAAAGGCCAGCAATAAGAGTACCGCCAGCAGCAGAGAACGGACTATCAACAGCATAAATTTACTCCACTTATGCAACGGCGGACAGTATAGCTACAGGCCTGCTGTGGCTCAATCTTTTGTTTACATCTGTGCGCTGATTTTTAACAGCATAAAAAAATGCGGCCACTGGGGCCGCATTCAATCTCGCCAGTCTCAGCGGCGGCCGCTGAAGCCAAGCAGCACACGGAACAGCAGAGCGCTCAGTGCCAGAGTTGCCACTATCGCGGCCCCACTAGGCAGGTCATAACTCGCCGAGGCCCACAGACCGGCGACATAACCCAATACCCCGACCAGATAGGCCCAGCCAAGTGCGAAACGGCCGCTGTATTTATTCAGCGCCAGTGCCGGCAGAATCAAGGTGCTAAACACCAGATAGACACCCACCAGCTCCACCGACAGGGTTATCACCAGGGCAAACAGGGGATAAAACACGGCGCCATTGAGCAAAGACGGGCGCCACAGCAATAGCCCCAACACCAGAGCATAAACCAGTGCCGGCAAGATCAGTTGTGGCCAGTTGACCCAAAGGATCTGTCCCGACATCAGTTGCTTGAGCAGCTCGGCACCATGGGGGTCGTTGGAGAGCAGCAACATGGCAGCCACAGCAGCCAACACGTAGAAGCAGCCGATCATGGCCTCCAGCTCAGAGGCCATCTTACGTGACAACCAGGCTATGACTCCGGCCCCGGCCAGGGCAAACAATGCCGGCATCCATACATGAGAATAAGGAATATCCTCCAGATCATGGTTAAGATGCGCCACTATCGCCCCCAGAGCCGCCACTTGGGCAATCGCCAGATCGATAAAGATGATCCCGCGCTTCAACACCTGACGCCCCAATACCACATGGGTTGAGAGTACCAGCAGGCCGGCCGCAAAGGCCGGCAGGAGTATGCTGAACAGTCCGCTGTCCATAATCAATTCACGCTCTTGAGCAGCGAGATGGCGCTGTCATACAGGCTGAAAAGATCCTGGCTCTGGGCGTTACCACCGACCGACATGGGCAATACCAATACCGGCAGCTTGGCTCTTTCACCCAACCAGTTGGCGCCACGTTCATCCTGATAGGATGCCACTACCACGGCACTGACATCCCCTTGCCCTGCCCGCTCAAGCAGCGAAGCCAAGTGTGAACTGCTGGGGGGCAACCCGGGCTTGGGCTCGAGATCCGCGACCTGAGAAACTCCCAACCAGTTGAACAGATAGCGGAAACTGGTGTGATAGGCGATAACCTTCTTGCCCTTGAGTGATGCCGCTTCGGCTTCCCACTTGGGAATAGCTTGCTGCCAACGCTCGCTGAATGCCTTGAGCGCAGCCTCGTAATCGGCTTTTCCTTGAGGATCCAGGGCCACCAGCTTGGCGCTCAGCGCCTTGGCGATATCCAGCATCCGATACGGGTCAAAGTGCAGATGCGGATTCCCCTTGGCGTGCACATCCCCCATGCTGCGGTCGACCGAATCCAGCTTATCCAGGGTCTCAACCTGATCGGCTGCAAAAAACAGCCCCTGATCCGTAGAGCGCACCTTGGCGTTGGAAGATTTCATCTGCAGCATAGGCAACCAACCGATTTCCAGATCCGCACCGGCGCAGACCGCCAGATCAGCCTGGCGCATCTTGGCGATTAAACTGGGCCGAGCCTGCACCTGGTGAGGATCCTGCAAGGCGGTTGTGGCCGAATAGATGTCCGCATCCGGCGCCAAGCTCTTGGCCAACGCGGCATATTCAGGTTCACAGGCAAAAATATTCAGGCTGGCCTGAGCCTGCCAACTGGCCACCAGAGTTAAAGCGGCCGTGGCCAGGCCGACAAATTTAGAATTGATGCGCACCGTGGGCCCCCAGAGTCATAACGTATTGCAGAGTGATAACATTGTCGTCTTCGATACCGTCGAAATTAGTGCCACGCTGATTGGTGTACTGCAGTCTTACGGTAGAGAAGTGGCTGTGATGCCAAGCCAGGCTAACTTCGGTTTCTTTCAGCTTCTGACCGTGGAAATGATCGTCGTGGGCCTGCTGGGTATCCAGCTCGCCGTAGCGGATCCCGGTAGACCAGCTGGGGCTCCATTGGTAGACACCGCTCAGATACCAGCCCTGATGGTAATCTTTCGGCTCTGCATGGGCGTGTTCATCCTCGTGATGCTCATGCTCGGCCTCGGCAACGAAATCTGCCACCCGGAAATATTCACCACTCACAGTCAGATGCTGATACTTGTAGTTGCCGTTGGGTGCCCACTTATAAACAAAGTCGGCAATATAGGTGTTTTCACCCGTATAAGAGGCACCATGGCTGTGACCTTCATGGTCGTGGCCGTGATCATGCTCCTCTTCCTCACCTGCGTGCTCTTCAAAAGGGGTCATGCGGCCATTTTCATTGCGCAGATATGACAGCCCCAACTGCCAGGAACTGTCTGTCCCTATATCGCCACCTATCTTGGTGTAAGCGGTATAAACACCCACATCCTTGAACTCGCGCTCGCCGTGTTCATCCTCGGCACGCATCTTGTCGCCCTTGAAAGCTTCCAGACCCATTACCCAGTAAAGGTCTGTCGGCGCCACATAGTTCAAGCGGATACCATCATCGAAGTAGTGATTGCCCAGGAAGGCACGGTAAGCCGCCGGTCTGTCGGTAAAGGCGTCTGTGTGGGGATGTTGGTTATTGAGATAGCCCACATCAGACAGGAAACGTCCGGCGCGCACCGCAAACCCTGCCGGCATCGCCAAGGTCTGAATAAAAGCCTCTTCCAGATTCACTTCGGTATCACCATCATGATTTTCTATGGTGGTGGTGAGTTTGCCGTAAAACATATCGTCAATATTGGCGCTGAGCGCCAGTTCGGTTTCCCCCAGACCAAAACCTTCCTGGCGCTCGGCCATGGGACGATCCGCCGTTTGATAATAGCCATCCAAAACCGCACTGATCGCCGGATTGGTCAGCGTAGGGTCCTGGGCCATTGCACAGGTGGAAACCAAGCCAAAGGCCAAGGCCAGAGGCGAAATACGAGTTGAAAAAACAGTCATTTTAGCTCCTGAAATACAGCAGTCATCGCACCGCAATTCCATGCGGTCGATAGCAAAATTTAAATAGATGTCTCTTTAAATTCAGGCTGTTACAGGTGGAGCACGACTGTTAAACAGGCGAACGTGGGGCGCCTGCCAGGAAGGAGCCGTAAAACTGACTCTGATATAGGATTGTTTGACAGCATCCAGATGCAGCCCGGTGCCGGGCATGAGCTTGTTCAGCTGATGCTGATGGAAACAGAGAGTACAGTGGGTCTTGTGACCCTCTTCGAGATGGGAAATGCTGTGGGCCGATGCAGCCACAGACAAGAGCACCAGTATGGCGGCAAGCCATATGGCAATAGTGCTTCTTGTACGAACAGCGATATACAAACCTAACATCCCCCAGATAGATCCGGCGCTAGTGTAAGCCAGCCTACCCCGAGGTTGCAACAAGGTTAACAAGGCGAAGCTGAAACTAAAAGTTACAAGATATGTAACAACGCCAAGGTTTCGGCGCTAATTACAGCTTACGGCCTGGCTGAGATTAAGTTCTGCTTAAGCTCTGCCGGTTAAGGTTTACCCTATACTCTTACTCTTTGTGCTCGCGCGGGCCCGCCCATGGGAGCAGCGTAACCAAAGGAAAAGCTATGTTGGCATTTCTCAAAAATAACCTGGGGATTATCCTGTTTGCCATTCTGTTTTGCGGCGCCATTTTGGGCGGCATCTATTACGTAGAAACCTCCCTGGCCAATCAGGTACAGGTGGTAGACTGAGCCCTCAGCGATACTTCTGCCGCTGCGCCGAATCATCCTCTTCAACTTTAACCGGCGCTTCAACCGTGTGCAGATGATCCATCAGGTGGCTGATCAGCAAGACGATCAGCCCAAGGATTGCGACAGGTATCCCGAAGTGTCTGGTCTCTGGAACCAACCAGGCACAGATAGCCGCAGCCGCCCCCAGATAAAAACCCACCAGTTTCAATTTCAATAACCAAGGCGTCTTCCCAAGCCAGGCTTCACAATGAGGACACTGGATCTGCGCGGAAAAGCCACTGCCCCGCTGCCGGGCTATCTGAGAAACATTAAAGGTTTTATTGCAATTGGAACATAGCACTCGAGCGTTCTCCGGCGAGCTCAACAAAGGGCGCTATTCTAGCAAAGCTGGCGTCTGCCTTATATCTCCCATGAGTGAAAAACCACAAATCCGCGAGCTTTTTGGGCGTCATGGGACATTTCGTGTCATATTTATTGACTCCAACACTTCAAAAATACAGATAAAAATCGGACAAAAACATGGTTAGAACTCTCTTGCTCGTGTTGTGTTTATCTCTTTCCTGGCAATCTTTCGCATCTGAACCTGAACCGCTCGCTACCGAGCAGCTCACTTTGATGCAGCAAACCATAAGACAAAATATTCAACAGCTTCGCAGTGCCAAAGGCGAACTCAAGGCGGTGAGTGAGTTTAGGATCAAGGCGCTGATTCTGGCGCAAAGAAATAAACTCAAAGAGAGCATAGATGCCATTGGCGACAAGAGCGCAGAACAGAATGCCAAGGTGAATGTTTTGCCGCATCTGCAAGCGCAGCGGCAACTCCTGCAGGAGATGGTGCAATATCTCGACAAGGAGATAATGTCGCTGCAGGGCAAGCTCGGCAAAGGGGAAGATCAACAGCTAATGCTTGAGATCTCCCGCCGCAGCCTGGAAAAGGATGAAATTCAAAAAGGCTTACTGGAACTGCTCAACTGGTCAGGGCAACTGGGACAGGATGTCAGCCAGGCGAAAGAATCACTCAAGCAACGTCTTATCGTCAGAGCCGAGTTGCTCGAAAGTCTGGTGAGCTACAACCAGCAGCAGTTGGGCGTGCAAATGGCTGAAAATGCGCTGGCGGGCAAAGATGTCAGCAGCGAGCAGAGCAAGGCCTTGACCCTGCTGAAAGAGCGTTTGGAAAACAACAGCAGCAGCCTGAGTGCAGTGATAGGCATGCTGGATAAACTGGATGTAGATACCAGCGATCTGAAAAAGACCCTGTTTGCCATTTCCGGGGATATCACCCAGGACGTCCTCAATATCGATATCGTCTCCAGTCTGGCCGGACAATGGTTTGATATCGCCAAGGCGCAGTTGATTGAATGTGGGCCGGATATACTGTTCAAGATATTTATATTCTTGTTTATCTTGCTACTTACCGTCTTGCTGGCCAAATTAACCAAGCGAATCGTCGCCAAGGCGGTCAGTAACTCCAAACTCAAGTTCAGCAAGCTGCTGCAAGATTTCTTCACCTCGCTTTCCGGCAAGATTATTTTTACCTTGGGGCTGCTGATAGCCTTGTCACAGCTTGGATTCGAACTCGGCCCATTGCTGGCCGGTTTCGGTATTGCCGGGGTAATTATCGGTTTTGCGCTACAGGATACCCTGTCCAACTTCGCCTCAGGGATGATGATCCTTATCTATCGTCCCTTCGATGTGGGAGATCTGATCCATGCCGCCGGCGTCACAGGCAGAGTCAGCCATATGAGCCTGGTATCTACCACTATCAAGACCCTGGACAACCAGCGGCTGATCATTCCCAACAACAAAATTTGGGGCGATACCATCAACAATATCACCGCCGAGCATCACAGACGGGTAGATATGACCTTCGGCATCAGCTACAGCGATAATATTGAACAGGCCGAAGCCGTGCTGGAGCAACTGGTGCAAGAGCATCCCAAAGTACTTAAGCACCCTGAGCCTACGGTTAAACTGCACCTCTTGGGCGAATCCTCGGTGGACTTTGTGGTGCGCCCTTGGGTCAGGCCGGAAGACTATTGGGAAGTTTACTGGGACATCACCCGGGCGGTGAAGATGCGTTTCGACGAGGAAGGGATCAGCATTCCATTCCCGCAGCGGGACGTACACTTCTATCGCGGTTAAATCGGCGCGGCAGTATCCAATACAACCAAGGGCGCATCTGCGCCCTTGGTTGTTATCGAGTTAAAGCCCTATCACTTCACCCTGCTCATTGATATCGATATGCAGGTAGCCTGGGTTCAAACCCAGCCCAGGCATTGTCATCACCTTGCCCACCAAAGCGGTGACAAAACCGGCTCCGGCGTTAAGCCTAAGCTCAGTGATTGGCAGGGTAAAACCGCTGGGTGCCCCCTTGAGTTTGGGATCGTGGCTGATAGACATAGGCGTCTTGGCCATACACACAGGCAGCTTATCTGCGCCAAGACGCCGGATCTCGGCCAGTTGCTCACGGGCCTTGGCCGACAACTCTACCCCGGCCGCACCATAACCAAGCTCGGCCAAGGTTGCCAGACTGGCCTCGAGTCCAAGCGAAGGGTCATAGAGAGGCTTGAAGCCATCGCCCTTGCCTATGGCCGCCAATACCGACTCGGCCAGGGCCTTGGCGCCATCGGCACCTAGGGCAAAGGCCTCACTGAGTTCACAAGCATCGGCGCCCTCGGCGAGGCAGGCCTGCCTCAGCCACTCAAGCTCCTGCTCGGTATCCTCGGGAAAACGGTTGACAGCCACCACCACAGGTGTGCCGTAGCGGCGCACATTGGCCAGGTGCCAGGCCAGGTTGGCAAAGCCCTGCTCCAGTGCCTGTTGGTTAGGCTGGCTTACTGCCTCCCCCTTGAGCCCGGCATTACTCTTAAGCGCTCTCAAGGTCGCCACCAAGACGGTGCAATCCGGCTGACGCCCGGAAATCGGCGCCTTGATATTGCAGAACTTCTCAAAGCCCATATCCGAGCCAAAGCCGCCTTCCGTGACCACATAGTCGCTGAGTTTCAGCGCCATTTCGTCGGCAATGATAGAGGAGTTGCCATGGGCGATATTGGCAAAAGGCCCTGTGTGGATAAGACAAGGGGCGCCGTTGAGGGTCTGCATCAATGTCGGCTCCAGCGCCTGACGCAAAATGGCGCACATGGCACCGGCAACCCCGAGCCGCTCGGCTGTGATGGCCTGTCCGGAGGTATCGAGTGCCAGCAACACCTGGCCGACACGGCGGCGCATATCGGCAAGATCGCGACTCAGGGCCAAAATGGCCATCAGCTCCGAGGCGGCGGTGATATCAAAGCCAGACTCATGCTCAGGGCCATTGTTATTTCCCAGCCCTACCTGAATTTGCCGCAGGCTGCGATCATTGTGATCCATCACCCTGTGCCAAAAGAGCTTTTCCGGATCGATATTGAGCGCATCCAAGCCACTGCGACGGCTGAACTCTGCCGCCCCGAGGCGTTGCTCGTGATGCAGCCTGGCATCCAGCGCGGCTGCGGCCAGGTTGTGGGCGCTGGTAATGGCGTGAATGTCCCCGGTAAGATGCAAATTCAGTTCTTCCATCGGCACTATCTGGGCATAACCACCGCCGGCAGCTCCACCCTTGACGCCAAAGACCGGCCCCATACTGGGCTGGCGCAAACAGGCGCAGACCTTGTGCTCGAGCGCATGCAGGGCCTGGGTCAAACCTATGCTGGTCACCGTCTTGCCTTCACCGTGTGACGTAGGCGTTATCGCAGTCACCAGAATCAGCTTACCGGGCAGATAGTCATAGACCCGTTCGAGCAAGGACAGCGGGATTTTTGCCTTGTGGTCGCCGTAACAGCTGAATTCACCGGGACGCAACCCCAGCTCAGTAGCAATATGCTCAATGGGACGCCTCGGCGTCATTCTAGAGATCTCTATGTCCTTCAACATTCAGTAAAACTCCCACAAGGGCCAAAGCAAATAGATCAAAGGACCCGCATACTAGGCCATTCCGGCTTCAAGCTAAAGTCGGAGCCCTCTTTATTCAGCAATACCTTAATCTGGGTCAAGAAATCTCTGGCCGGAATTGGCCGAAAAACAGTTTCCGAACGGAGGGAAAATAGCGAACGCAGGAATCATGGAGCCAAACAGGGGCCAAGGCGCGAAACCTAGGCCCCGACACCTCAGAGCAGGGAGATCTCACCAAAAAGATGCGGCCTGCGCCCTTTCTGATCTCTGAGTTCAAACTTATAGCCCTGCTCCATGGCCTCGGCGCAGAAGCAAACACTGGCCGGCATAAACAGCGGCAATTTGAACGCCACGTCAATGACACAGGGCCTATTGCCCAGCTCAGGCATCAACTGAGCCACGCAGCGGGCCTTGGACCACATGCCATGGGCCAGCACCCGGTCGAAACCAAAACGCTTGGAAAGCAAGGGATGCAGATGGATCAGGTTATAGTCACCCGAGGCTCTGGCATAACGCCGCCCCAAGTCGTCACCCAACTCCCAGACACTGGGGTTTTCCCACTGAATATCCCCGGCCTTGGGTGGTCTTGCCCTGCGCCCCGGCTTATCTATGCGATACAGATAAGTAGACAAGGATTCCCACACCAGCTCTCCGGCCACAGTCACCCTGGAAATAAGGTCAAACTCCAGCCCGGAATCTGTCTCTCGGCTGTCAGTGAGGCGACAGTCGATATCGAAACGCTCATCAAGGGTAACACTGCGAAACTGACTGATACGGTTACGCAGGTGGATCATTCCCAGCAGAGGAAAAGTGATGGCGTCATGGGTAAAGATCACCGCATGCAACCTGAAGGCCATCACATACAGATAGGTAGGCGGCAGAGTTTTGCCATCAAACTCGAAGCCACACACCTGAGCGTAGTCGGCCACCTTGCCGGGCTCCAAAACCACGCCGGGAGTATTAACGCTGATACGAGGTAAAGGCTGGTTGTCCCAGCCAGGCTTTCGCCCGAAAAAAATCTTGCGATACAGCGAAAACAACGAAGGCATTGTTCGCAGTTCGACACTGAATTCCATAACCAAAAAGCCCACCTTGAGTATTCCAAGCCGAGCATTATACCTCATCCCTGCCGTTTTCGGAGCTATCTATGATTTTGCGATCTGTCCGCCATAAGCGCTTGAGCCTGATGCCAAGGGCTGCGGCTTGTGAGACACTATATGCCTTCAAGTCATTCAGAACCCTCCAAAGTGCAAGATCAGAACTTTGACAAGCTGGCGCAAAAGTTCGCCAACAATATCTATGGAACCCCCAAAGGGCAGATCAGAGCCGCCGTACTCTGGCGCGATCTGCAGGAACAGTTACCCTATTTTGCCGGCCGTAAACTCAGAGTACTGGATGCCGGTGGCGGTTTCGGTTTTTTCAGTCAAAAACTGGCGGCCATGGGGCATGAAGTCGTACTTTGCGACATCTCCTCGGCCATGCTGGAACAAGCCAAAGAGCAGATTGCCGCCTCGGCCGAGCCCTTGGATATTCAACTGCTGCACTGCGCCATTCAGGAGCTGAACGTAACGGAACTGGGCCAGTTCGACCTTATCCTCTGCCATGCGGTTGCCGAATGGTTGCATGATGCCAAGGGGACGCTGGCGGGCTTGCTGTCACTCTTGAAAGATGACGGCCTGTTTTCACTTATGTTTTTCAATAAGGAAGCGATGCGCTTTCACGCCCTGGTGTCTGGCAATCTCGACTATGTGGCTGCCGATCTGCAAACCCGCAAAAAAGTCCGCCTCAGCCCGAAACATCCGTTGCAAATAGCCGATGTACAAGCTTGGTTTAACGAGTGGCAACTGGAGTTGAGGTGTGAATCCGGGGTAAGAGTCATCCATGACTATCTTAAAAAGAGCTTGCCGGATAATTTCGACTTCCAGCAACTGCTGGAGATGGAGCTGAAATACTCACGCCAGCAGCCCTATCTTTCTCTGGGCCGCTACGTGCATTTCATTGCTCACAAGGCATCCGGGCCGAACAACTCGATCGAGGGTTGATCTTTGCCATCCACTATCTGATCCAGATAACGGTTCTCTTCCGGCACCAGTTGCGCCAGGCGTTCGGGATCCATGTGTTTAAGCAGAACCTTGCCGCTGTTGGGGTGAAACATCACCTTACGCGGCCAAGGGCCGCCCAAATCCTCCGCCTGCACAGGGATCTGCTCGAGTTCGAGATAACGTAGTACAAAATCTATGTTGGACTGGCCGACATTCAGCACACTGCTTTGGCCCATTCTGGCGCCGCCGAATACTTTGGCCTGTAATCTGTGTCGCTGACCACCGACACAGAGTATGGCATTGATCAGCTGCTCCATGGCCCAGTTGCCGTAGCGGCAGCTGTAGCTGGTCAGTTGGTGCCAATCTTCGTGAAGTTTGCGCTCGGGTAACAGAAAGTGATTCAGGCCACCTATGCCGAGTACGGGGTCCCAGATACAAGCCGCCACACAAGACCCCAAGCGGGTAAAAATGTACTCATCGGCACCTGTAATATAAAAATCGCCGGGATCGACCCTGGCAACCACCTTGCCAAAACGTTCATCCCACTGACGAACTGTTCCTTCAAACCCCTTGTACGCATCGCTAATGCCTTGCATCTCAACTCCCTGTGTCCAAGCACAGCAAGTATAGACCTCAGCGCCTCAGTTTGCCTCGCCGGGCGGTATATCACAGCTTTGCCGCCAGCAGTTACGGCTGCTGACTCCGGCTTTATGCAGATACTCGAGTAGGCTCTTTTTGCCGGCCAGATGCCCGGCACCGACGGCCACAAATAATGGCGCCTGATTGGAACCCATCAGACTCAACAGGCACTCGGCCATGCCTTGGTTACGCTGCCACAGCAGTTTTTCCAGCAATACGTCTTCACCTTTGGTGGACAGCTGATGCAACATCAACTCGGCCAACGCTTTTTCATTACCGCTGCGCCAAGCCGTGATCAGCGCCTGGATCTCCCTATCTTCACCGCGAATGCTCTCCCTAACCATACTCCACTGATACTCCAGCGCCAGCGAGTCCAGCAGTGCCAACTGCATTTCTGTACTTTCCAGCTCCAGCACGGGTCTGTCACCGACCCCATCCAACAGATACTGTTCCACACCCAGGCTGGGTTGATAACCCAGCTCCACGAAGCGCTGCATACTGATCTGTACCGACTGCAACCAGGGGGACATCATAGCCAATTGCCGGCACAAAGGCTTGCCGCCACAGTATCCCTGCAGCAGCGTCTGGGTTTCCTCATCAGGTGTTGCGGCCTTCAAGCCATACTTCTGCAGCAACTGCTGCGCCGCAGGATCGCGGACATCGGCTTCCAGCACCAGAGCACCGGCGTGGCGATAGGCCTGCTCTATCTGGTTTGGCAGTGGATAGAAGTCGGTCTTGCCGACATGCACTGAGCCCATGAGAAAAGCCGTCTTGCCGGCAAACTCCAACTGATGGAAAGGCGGCTTGTCGCCATCTCTTGCTTGGGCCATACCGCTTAAAAGCAAGCCACATCCGAAGAAGATCCACAGCAGTCGACTTGTTGCGCGCATCCCTGTTCCTTATAATTTCAGCCAAAGTTCACCAGTTAGAGGCTGTTATGCCATACACCAAGGTCATTGAGCAACTGAAAGCCAATCTGCAGACCGCTTACCGTCAGGCTGTCGATGCCGATAACCGTCTGGATCAGCTGCAACAGGCCGGCCATGGAAAGTTTTCTGCCGTATTCACCCAAGAGCAAGGCTTTACCACATGCAGTAATCGCTTCCTCCCTTATGTACAGGAGCTGGCACAGGCGGTAGCGGATCTTGAAGCCGAAACGGCGCCCACCCCGGAACAGTTGGAGGCGCTGCTGCCGAAACTGGCGGTCTTGCTGCAGACCCTACAAAAATTTAAACAACAGAGTAAGTAGCAAGAGTTCAAACTGCAAAATCACTCCGATAAGCCGGGTCAAGCCCGGCTTTGTCATCTTAGTGTCACTTGCAACACCTAGACTCTATCCGATTTGGGGCCTGGTGAGGTATTGCAGTTTGATGGCCATAGACAGGATTGCTGAGCTTAGAAGTGTGTTGGATAAAGAGGATATCACCGCACTGTTTCAGCCGATTATCAACATAGACAGCAACAGTATTCATGGCTTTGAAGCCCTAAGCCGCGGCCCTATCGGCAGCAGCGTTCATTCTCCATTTCATCTGTTCAGTACCGCCGAACGACTGGGGCGCCTCTCCGAGCTGGAGACCTTGTGCCGCCGGGTCTCCATAGCGCAATTCCAGCATAGACAACTGCCGGGCAAGCTGTTTATCAATATCTCCCCCAAGGCACTGCTGGATCCAAGTCATCCCAAGGGACAAACACTCAAACTCTTGCAACAGTTCGGCATAGCACCATCCAATGTGGTCATAGAGCTGTCGGAACAATACCCGGCCGATGACATAGATCAGCTCAAAGCTTGTCTAGATCACTACCGCAATCAAGGGTTTCTGACCGCACTCGACGACCTTGGCGCCGGCTACTCAGGCCTGCGCCTCTGGTCAGAACTCTCGCCCGACTATGTCAAAATTGATCGCCACTTTATCCATCAGATAGATAAGTTTCCGGTTAAACAGGAGTTTGTCCGCTCCATCATAGAACTGTGCCAAAGCCTGACCTGTAAAGTCATCGCCGAGGGCATAGAGACAGAAGCCGAGCTGACGATACTGCGTCAGCTCGGGATCACCTATTGTCAGGGCTTTTTGCTTGGCAGACCCGAGGCGCAACCTGATAGGCAACTGCAAACTCGCTATCTCGCCATTCGTCAGCAGGAACAACCGAGATACAACGAGGCAGCAGAGAGCCTGTGCCATCAGGCGCAAACCTGCTGCTCTGATACCGAACTCAAGCAGTTGAGCGAACGCTTTCTCTCCCAGCCGGAGCTTCAGTGCATAGTAGTTCTGGAGCAGAAACAACCCTTGGGGCTGGTTTATCGCCATCGACTGATGGAGCTGTTTTCCCGGCCCTATGGCCGCGCCCTTCATGAGCACCAAGCGGTCACAGAGCTCATGGACAAAGATGTGCTTATGGTCGATGCGGCCACGCCGCTGTCGCGGGTGAGTCAAAAACTCACCGCCAAGCCTGGTACCGAAATAGCGCAGGAATTCATTATTCTGCGTCAGGGCGACTTCATCGGTCTGGGCCATACCCGCGAGCTGCTGCAACGCATCACTGAACACAGAATACAGACGGCGCGCCACGCCAACCCATTGACTGAATTGCCCGGGAATGTGCCCATTCAGGAAGAGCTGCAACGGCTGCGCAAACTGCGACAGCATTTCTATCTGGCCTATTTTGATCTATGCCATTTCAAACCCTATAACGACATCTACGGCTTCAGTCGCGGTGATGAAGTGATAAGGGCAGTCGCCGGCCTGCTCAGACAATACGGCAAGGCGCAATTTATCGGCCACGTGGGTGGGGATGATTTCGTAATGATAGGCACAGAGCCGCAACTGCTCGGGGTTTGTCAGCAAATATTGGCAGAGTTTGAACAGGGCAAGAGGCAGTTTTTCAGTGACGAGCACTGGCAAAGACAACACTTGTTTGCACAGGACAGACAAGGGCAGGAATGCCTTCAACCGCTACTGCGCCTCAGCGTCGGAATACTGCCACCGCCATTGAGTCTGGACGCCAGCGAGCATGAGTTGTCCCGCTTGTGTGCACTGGCAAAAAAACAGGCCAAGCACAGCACCCAAGGGCTGTGCTTGCTGGAGATGCCGAGGACGGCTTAGAGTTTAGGCTTGAGTGTTTTCTGGAACCAGTCTTTCAGCATTCTTTCTTCATAACGGAAGCTGTCGCTGTTAATTCTATCTACATGGTCGAGAAACTGCATATCAGTCAGCTTTTCATCGCCGGCAACGACCACCTGATCGCCTTCCAACAATCGATAACTGAAGCTGATCTTGGGCGGGTAAACGTTCTTGACTACACGTATATCGTTGGCGGTAGCGCCAAAGGTAGGCCGCACATCGCCGGCCAAATCCACATCTGTGACTGTCAGTTCCAGCTTTTGGTTGTCTTTTAGAGATGAGGAAACGTCTTTATCCAAGGCTTTGGTCAAGGTCTCGAACAGACGTTTTTCGTAACGGGATTGCAGCTCGCTGGCAGACTTGATGTCCCGAAAATCCTTGGGTGACTGCCACTCAATTTTTACCTTACCCGACTCGGTAACCGGGTTTTCATCGACCTTGTCGGCCGCCAGCGCCGAGCCAGAGGTCAGGGCTGCTGCAAGTAACAGATATCTGATTTTCATATCAGCCTCCTTTGGGAGCGAATGTCAGTATGCATTTGGTTCAAACTCAGAGTATAAAATTTAACCTGAATCCGGGCTTAACGCAAAACTAATATGCGAACATCATCCTGTTATAAGTGATTATTTTATTTTGTTATTTTTCATAGCCACCCACAAAAATGCGTTAACCTGAGTATCAATTTGTAGCAGCACCAACAAGCTTTAACACAAGGCTGCTTGAGTCAGGCCCGAGGAAGTAATCTAATAGCAGAGCTAAAAAAACCAGTCACAACAGGAGCGCCAGTGAAATTCTCGCCGTCTTTGCTGATTACCTTGGGACTATTTACCGCCCTGGGAATTGTTCTCGTCGCCATCAATCAGGATGCCAAACCCAAGGGGCCGGAAACCTGGAGCGCCTTCATTTATACCCATGGCTTCGATTCGGGGCGTTATATCAAAGAGGACGATTTTGGCGACTATGCCAGCTGTAAGGCGTTTGCCATCGAGAAGTCCCAGGCCGCGGAGGGGGCTCCTTGGGAGTGTGGCAGCTACTGCCGCTTCGACTCCCGCCGTCAGGGCTTTCAGTGTGAACAGATGCGCAACGACTAAGCCTGCTTAGAAAGGGAAACGGGCGCTGAGCTTGGGGTAAAGCTTGCGCAGTGCCTTGGGTTGATCGTTGAAACGCTTACCCTTGGGCTGACTCAGCCCCGAAGGCACAAAAGGCAACTCTTTCCCGGTACGGGTCTCGTATAGCTGGCCGGCCAGCAGATCTATCTCCTCAACAAAAGGATAAGCATAGCCATTCAGCTGCGGCCAAACTTCCAGTTCCCCCAGCGAATCCGCTGCATTGCAGGCCGCCTGATAACGCTCCTTACCCAGAGTCACCAGGAAGTTGCGAAACTCGGCAAAGCCATAATCTGAATCGACTCCGGCGATGATGTAAGCAGCTCCCCAGAGATCCCAGCTGTAACTCAGCCTGAGCTGCCGGGCAAAGTGTTTATCAAACTCTGCCAGCTCATCATCGCTCAAGTCTTGCAGTTTTTCGGTCAAACGCGCCTGGAGTTGTTGTTGGTCCTGTTCGGGATAGTCGCGGCTGACCAGCCCCCAAAACTGCTCTTCTGTCATTGAGTGTTATCCTGCCAAAAATGTCGGCGGTTATTTTACCGCAAAAAGCGATTAAAATCCGGCTGGACTCCCCCCAGGGCTTTCCATAGACTTAGGCCAATTTCTCACAGGAGTCATTTATGTCCATTTCAAGACCAATACCATTGGTACTGCTTTGTATCCTCTACCTGGTACTGGCTGTGGTAGCACTGTGGCGCACCATCAGCACCGGCGCTGTGGATCTGTTTACCTTGGGAGTCATCCCTGTATTGGTAGGCATAGTAACGCGCACATCCTGGTCATTGTGGGCATTGCGTATCTATCTCTTTATTCAGACTCTGGGACTCATGGCATTTGCCACTACGGCTTTGGTTGCACTGCAGATTACGCCGCAGGATGTCAAACTGGAGCTGGCAGGGCGAAATATCCCCTTGCTGCCGCTGGCGGCTGTGTTGCTGGCCTTGCTGTTATTCCAGTATTGGGTGGCTTTTTCCGGCAGGACCAAGCGCTTTTTGCAGCAGGAAAAGTCTGACTAGATCGCACTGAATTTAAGGAAATCGGCGACCGGCTCACAATTTTGTGTCTTTTTGGTTAAAAAATAGCGGATAAAGCCCAAGAAGCCCGCTGAAAGGCCTTTTCAAGCCAAAAACCTTATGGCATGTTAGATGGGCAATAATAACTTATCGACGGAAAGAAGAGACGCTCCAGATGAACAAAACTGAACTGATCGCTAAAATGGCAGAACACGCCAACCTGTCCAAGGCAGAAGCTGCCCGCGCACTCAAGTCGTTCGAAGTAGCAGTGACCGATGCCATGAAAGAAGGAACTAAAATCTCCATCGTAGGCTTTGGCTCTTTCGAAACTTCAACCCGTGCAGCCCGCACTGGTCGTAACCCGCAAACCGGTAAAGAGATCCAAATCCCTGCCGCCACTATTCCCAAGTTCAAGGCCGGCAAGGCACTGCGTGACAGCGTCAACTAAGCCGCTTTTCACAGATGAAAGCGCCTCATCTTGAGGCGTTTTTTATTGCCTGAGGTTCCCAACACTCCATTGCACAAAAAAAGTGCAGCCCGCCCCAGCGAAATGCAACATTTCCTTAACCTACCTCACACTCAAAAGCTAACCACATGTATTTAATGCCTATTTAAACTTGGCACAGGATTCGCTCATTCCGCACAGACAATAACGAGTATCTGCACCGGTCAAGCTTGCCCGGCTCCAGAACCCAAACCATCGAGGGGATGAGAATGAAACACACCAAGTTTTCACTGTCAGTTATTGCAGGTCTGTTGTTGGTGGCCGGCGAAGCCCAGGCCGCTGTATCGGGGAATATAGGTGCCGCCTCCAACTATCTGTGGCGCGGCACCACCCAGACGGATGACTCTGTCGCCGTTCAAGGCGGTATAGACTATAGCCACGACTCGGGTTTTTACCTGGGAACCTGGGCCTCCAATGTCGACTTTGGTGACGATACCAGTTACGAGCTCGATTTTTACGGTGGTTACTCCGGCAGCATAGGCGAAGACTTTGGCTATGACATCAGCTATCTCTACTATGGCTACCCGGATGCCGAAGGCGATATCGACTTTGGTGAGCTGGCGCTGACTCTCAGCTGGAAGTGGTTTGAGTTGGGTTATGCCAAGGTGGTTAACGCCGGTGATGACGTGGCCGCTGCGCCACTGGATAACAAGGATTTGAGCTATATCCATGCCGGTTTCAGCTATCCCATCACGGAAACCGTGACGCTGACGGCACACTATGGTTATTCAGACGGTGATGTGGTGCAGAGTTGGTTCGGGGTTTCCGACTACGCCGACTACCACTTGGCCATCAGCAAGGAAACCGGCATAGGCTCAGTCTCCTTTATGGTGGCCGATACGGATCTGCCGGACGACGATGCCAAGATAGTGCTCAGCTATGTCTATGAGTTCGAATTCTAAGGATGGGAAAGCCCGAGGCGCAATCAGGCGATGACAGGACGATTGCGTTTACGGGCGGCAACCATTTTTTCGATATGCTCCACTATCGGCTCGGCCACCTTGATACCTGTGGTCAACTCTATACCTTCAATACCCGGAGCTGAATTGACTTCAAGCACCAAGGCGCCACGCTCGGAGCGAAGAATATCCACCCCGGCAACGGCCAGCCCCATCGCCTTGACCGCATCAATGGCTGTCTTGCGCTCCTGAGGGGTAATCTTGATTTTCTCGGCGCTGCCGCCCAAATGCAGATTGGAGCGAAAATCCCCCTCCGGGCCCTGACGCTTCATGGCTGCAACCACCTTGTCGCCCACCACAAAGCAGCGGATATCACTGCCGTTGGCTTCTTTGATATATTCCTGCACCAGAATATTGGCCTTAAGCCCCAGAAAGGCTTCAATAACGCTCTCGGCGGCCTTTTTGGTTTCGGCCAGCACCACGCCTATCCCCTGGGTGCCTTCCAAAAGCTTTATCACCAGCGGCGCACCACCCACCATGGCGATGAGATCCGGAATATCATCCGGCTTGCTGGCAAAACCTGTGACCGGCATACCCACCCCTTTACGGGAAAGCAACTGCAGTGCCCGCAGCTTATCCCTTGAGCGGGCTATGGAGATAGAGTCATTGGCAGCATACACCCCCATCATCTCGAACTGGCGCACCAGGGCACAGCCATAGAAAGTCACACTGGCATGGATCCTCGGGATAATGGCATCAAAACCGCTGAGTTCCTCACCTTCAAGATGAATACTGGGCTGCACCGAGTTGATGTTCATATAACAGTTGAGTGGATTGATCACCCTGGCCTGATGACCACGTCCCTCACAGGCTTCCACCAGCCTGCGGGTAGAATAGAGCTCGGGAAATTGAGAGAGAATACCGATTTTCATGTTTGAGTGATCCGCCAAAGAGTTATGGCCCAGCAAAAGAAGTGGCATCTTTGACTATCCCTTGCCAATAGGCAAGTAAAATCAAACATCCCCCTCGGCCAGCAAAGGTAAAATATGCTGGGTTTCAAAATCCTGGGGCTGAATCGGCCGACAATAGAGATACCCCTGCAGCAGGTTACAGCCCCGCTCACGGCAAAACTGCGCCTGCGCCTCGGTTTCTATGCCCTCGGCAACTGACACCACGTTGAAGCCGTTGGCAAAGTTGATCAAGGCCGACAACAGACGCTTGCCGCGTTCATCCTGTTCGACCGAAGCCACAAAACTCTTGTCGATTTTCAGCACATTGATGGGAAAGTACTTGATGTGCTCGAGGGATGAAAAGCCGGTGCCAAAATCATCCAGAGAGAAAACAACCCCCAGTGCAGCTATCCGCTCCAGTACCTTGGCCAGTTCCAGCGGTTCCTCTATCAAGGCATTTTCGGTGAGCTCCAACTCCAGCAGCGAAGCCGGCAGCCCGGTTTGCTGCAATACCCTGACTATGGTCTGATACAGGGTTTCACGAATGATCTGCGACGGTGACAGGTTAACCGCCACAGATAACTGCTTGCCTACCGGAGCCAGCATGGCCAGCCACTTGACGGTTTGCGCGCAGGCCTGTGCCAACACCCACTCGCCTATCTCATCTACCAGGCCTATCTCTTCGGCTATCGGCAGGAAACTGTCCGGCGCCAGCAGGCCATCTTCAGGATGTTGCCAGCGCAGCAAGACCTCCATGCCCAATAGCTCACCGGAAATCGCATCGAATTTCCCCTGATAAAAGACCCTGAATTCATCCCGCTCCAGCGCGGTTCTCAGGCCCATTTCGATGCGGTTGCGAAACCTGACTTCTCTGGCCAACTCTTCGGAATAGAACTGGATCTGGTTGCGGCCCACCTTCTTGGCGCGATACATGGCAATGTCGGCACACTTGAGCAGCTCAGAGCTGTCACAGACAGAATCGCTGTACACTGCAATGCCAATACTGGCGCCGATAAGCACATCATGTTCCCCCAGAGGGAAAGGCTCTTCAAAGGCCCTTTGTAACCTGTTGGCCACCGCCATCGGGAAGTAACGATTCTCCGACTCGGTCACCAGCACTACAAATTCATCGCCGCCGAGACGGGCAATGAGATCCCCTTCCCTGAGTGCCGCGCTGAGACGGTTGGCCACTTCCACCAGTAGGATATCCCCCACCTGGTGCCCTAAGGTGTCGTTGATACCCTTGAAATCATCCAGATCCAAGAGGATCACCGCCAGCATGTCCTGATGACGCTTGACCTGACTCAAGGTACGATTCAGGCAGAGCTCAAAACCGTAACGATTGACCAACTTGGTCAGTGAATCATGTTCGGCCAGCTCTTTGAGTTTCTCGTGGCTTTGGCGCAGTGCCAACGCCATGGAAGCCCTTTGCTTGGCATTGCGGATAGCACGGGTCAAGCGGCTGGTATTGACTTCATCCTTGAGCAGAAAATCCTGCGCCCCCAACTCGATGCAGTGCTGCGCCAGCTTGTCGTCTTCATAACGGGAGATCATCACTACCGCGGTTTGCTCTCCGGCCGATTCATTGAGGCGGCTCAATACTTCCAGGCCATTGGCATCGGGCAACATATAGTCGAGCAGTATGCCGTCGAAACGCTGCTGGCAGGCGAACTCCAAGCCACTCTGGGCACAGTTGGCCTCCATCACCTTGAACGCCAGTGACGATTGATCCAGGGCGCGGATGATAGCGGCTCTGTCTATCTCATCATCATCGATCAACAGCAGATTCATGCTTTCCATCCCTCAGGCTTCCGGCAACTCAACAATACGCCAATAGCTTTCCAGCATATTGAAAATATTATAAAAACCATCGCTTATTTCATGTTTGACCATATAGCCGGCCACATGATGCTTATAAGCCTCAACCTTGTCTTCATCGGCGCTTGAGGTGGTCAACACAAAGACCACGGAGAGAGACAGCACAGGGTCATTGCGGATATGGCTGAGAAACTCCAGGCCATTCATCCGCGGCATATTGAGATCCAGCAAGATCAGATAGGGGCAGCGCACCCGACCGTCGCCCAACATCTCCAAGGCCTCCAGGCCATCTCTGGCCCTGACCAAGGGGTTGAGCAGCCTTAGCTGCTGCATCGCCCGCTGCACCGCCATGAAGTCGACATCGTCGTCGTCCACCAACAGAATAGTCACTTCCTTGTATCTGGCTGTTTGACTCATGACTCCTCCTTGAAGTGGGCCGGCCAGGTGAAGTAAAAGCTGCAACCACGCCCTTCCGATTTCACCCAGATCTTGCCGCCCATGTTTTCCACCGACTTTTTCACCAAAGAGAGACCAAGGCCACTGCCTTCAACTTCATCTCTTGGCTTAAGCGTTTGGAATATTGCGAAAATTTTATGATGAAACTTGGCGGCTATCCCTGGGCCGTCATCCGTGACACAAAAACAATAATAGTCGCCCTGGCGCTCGCTGCTGACGCTGAGTACCCCCTCACCCTTGTCGTGGTGTTTGATGGCGTTGCTGAACAGGTTTCGGAAAACCAACTCCAGCGGTACTCTGGCCGTGGTCAGCAACGGCATATCAGACAGGATAGTCAGCTTGAACCCGGTTGGCGGCGCCACCAGGCTGAAGGTATCCTGCACCAATTGCTTGCTGTCCACTTCCGTCAACTCAGTATCCACCCTGCCTATGCGCGAGAAAGTCAGCAGGCCGTCCAGCAAGAGTACCATTCGCTGTACCCGGCTCTTGATCAGTCGCAGATACTTTTGCACCTGTTCACTGCTGTTGTCGCTGAGATCTTCTGCCAACCACTCGGATAACTGCTCTATGCCACGCAGCGGCGACTTGAGATCGTGAGAGGCTATGTAGGCAAAACTGTCCAGCTCACGGTTGATCTTCTCCAGCTCCTCTGTGTGGCGGGCTTTTTCGGCTTCAATCCGTTTGCGATCCGACACATCGTTGATAGTGGCCAGAATCGACTGGCCATTGGTGAAATGGATTGGGGTCAACCCCACTTCGACCGCCACCAAAGAACCGTCTTTGGCGCGGCCGAACAGATCATCGCGCTGGGACATATTCTTGGCAATCGGCTGCTGCAGATAACCGCCCATGTGCCGATTGTGCGACTTATGCAGACTTTCCGGCAGCAGTATGTTCACGCTGCGGCCCAATAGTTCGTCCCGGGCGTAACCGAACAGTTGCTCTGTATGGGCATTCACCAGAGTGATGAGTCCATGACCATCTACCATGATCAGCGCCGATGGCGAGGCCTCAATAACCAGACGGAAGCGTTTCTCATTGGCAAGGATCTCATTGGCTAGCAAGCCTTCCTGATACCTGGCTCTGGCGTTATTGAGCAAGAAATAGAACAACACCATGATAAACAGCACGCCTATGCCAAGCATCAGCTTGCTTTGCAGCTTCTCGGTTTCGGAGACAAAACTCTTGTCGGCGCCGATTTTCAGCAACCATTGATGACCACCGACTTTAAGCGGCAACACATGGTTGTAGGTTTTGGTAGCCTGGCCTTCCTCCTCAGTGCTGTACAGCAGCGAAGTGTCAGAGGCGGTATCGCCATCAAATACCTGCAGAATCAGGGAGGGAAACTTATCCGCCAAAATGCCTTGCATCAGGTTGTTCATCCGAAAGGCGGCATAGACCACGCCCTTGGCGGCCTTGGGGCCGGCGGCAGATTCATCATAAAGCGCCAAATACATCAAAAAACCGGCCTGGATATCCTGTTGGGTTTCCTGTACCAGGGTGATTTTGCCGGAGATCGCCGCCTCCCCTGTGTTGATGGCTCTGTCTATCGCTTCACGGCGAGTCGGCTCGGAATACATGTCATAGCCAAATGCCCGCCGATTACGCCAATCGAAAGGTTCCAGATAGATGATGGCCTGATAAGTGTCGCGCTCGCCGGACGGGTACACCCGATACTCATCAAAGCCTTCAGCCCTGATGGCCTCCTCATGGGCCGCCAGTTGCTCCGGGTGCAAAATAACGCTATAGCCTATCCCCTGGATCCCGGGATAAAAGCTTTCCATCTTGGCGTTGGTCACATACTCATGCCACTCCTCACGAGTCACTCCATCGGATGCCATAAACAGGCCCACACCGCCCCGCAGCACCTGCTCATAGGTCAACAGACGATCTCTTATGGCATCTTTGACCAGCATGGCCTGATACTCAAAGCGCTCACGTCCGCGCTGCTCCGCATATTGATTGAACAGATACCAACCCAGGCAGGTGAACAGAAGCGCCACCAACATGATCAGCCAAACCGAGGCCGGAGTGGAAAAACCGAAGCTTTTTGCAGGGGAGGATGATGCGGTGAGACGATCGTCCTGGATCATAAACAGCCTAGTCCTTAGCCAATAAAGCGAATGCTATGAGGTTAATTCTGGTCAGGATCATGAAAAAAACAAGTCAAAAACAGCAAAAAATCCCCAAGTTTTAGGTCCTTGGAAAAGATCGTCAAAATGTTGTCTCGATCTCACTTCCTGTTGCGACTCAGTGCTAGATTTCAGTTTAACCAAGGCTAATATTGAGTAGAGGGACGGACAGAATCATTTGCTTTGTTAGACAAAAATTTTTGCTTTTCAGCCAATGCTTTTTTGGCTAGAAAATCCTTGGATAAACCGTGAGGAATTCGTTATGGCCCATATTGTTGAACTCGTGCCCAACGATGCTGAAATTGAAGCGATGACCACCCCCAAAAACCGTCAGGCCGAGAAGGCACTGCAGCACAAACGCCAGGTAAAACGCCGCTTGGAAGATTACCTGGAGCGCCTGGAACTCAGACGAGCCATGGGGCTCGATGATGACGATATGTTTTAGGGAAGGTGCGAACAAGTCCCATGTGCTCTGCGTCGGCTTGCAGATGTGGGAGGATGTCAGCAACATCCTCCTTATCCTTGCCGCCCCCGCAAAGACTGGGTTTGAATAAGCAGGGCCTCGGCTTTGGCCCCCAGCCAGACGTATAATCCCAAAGCCACCAATAAACCAACCACTGCCAGCATCATCAAAATCGCTCCCTGAATATATTCCACCTGCCCGAGTGATGCCTTGAACATGGTCAGCAAGGCCTCAATAGAGATGGCGATCAATATGGTGGAAACAAACCGGGTAATGGTGCGCCTGGTGGAGCTGTGGCGGAAGATGTCTTTATGCATCAACACCTCCTCTTCCAGTATGGTCTTGCCGAGATCGAATATCGCCAACGCCAGGGTGATATAGATGATGATCCCGAACGGCTTGAGTGAGTCATGAGCCAACTGCGGCCCCTGCGCCAACAAGTGCCAGATATCCCTGGCCGAAATCAGCACCAGTACCCCGACTATAATGAATAACCCTGTTACCAGAGTGAGATAAACCGCCTTGAACAAAGGCGTCACCTTGCGCCTGTGACTGTCGCCCATCATAAATTCAATCAGCCGGGTCAGGTTGATATCCACTACCACAAAGCCGCGACTGGCATCCAAACGACTCACTCCCAGGGACGCCGACAGACATAATTGCCCGGACGCATTGGAAAGATAAGGTGAAGTTATCTGTACCCCGCTCTTGTCGCTGGCATTGAGAAAATAGGGGCGCTGGCTGCGATCCGGGTATTCACCCACAGCCAGCAGTTTGATCTTTTGCTTGATAAGCGCCAGATTCGGGCTCACTTGGTGACCATTTTCGTCGAGTAAATACATCAATTCCACGAAGGGATAGCAGGCTGCCACTTCAGAAAACACCCTGATGGCCCGCCCTGTGTCGTCAAAGAGCTGAGAGTCGGCCATTCCGGTCAGAATCGATTGCAATAGTTCATCGATTAGCGGCTGATACTCATGAAAACGTTCAATCACACTCAAGTAACTCATGTTTGCCATAACTGCTCCTGAAATTCCGGCCATCTATCTCAGGTAAGCAGCTTGAATGCCAACAATGCAACATGATGAATATCAATTAATTAGCTTAAATCATCTGGGACGACTATGCTCAATAACCAAGCGGTTGCACCAAGATCTGGCAAAGATAAATTCTGTTGCCAGACAGCGCGTTATCCAAGATGATAGCCGCCAATAACCTGTGTCTTCCGAGGAGACTATTGATGCCAGACACAAGTGCCTATAAAGAGGATCTGCGGCGCCTCTCGGACGAGCTGATCCGGTTGCAGACGCCGATAAAAATCCTCGATGCCATCAAGTGGCCGAGAGAGATGGAAGCCCGTTTTCTCGAGAGTAACGGCAAGCAATTACCCGCCATAGACGCCGAGTTTTACCAGCGTCTGCCGCTGCCTTTTGACCCGGACAAGACCCGCCAAGAGTTATCCGAACTGCGCCTGCAGACCCGCAAGTGCCTGGGAAGATACGACAAGCTGGGCAAGATATTGATAGCCAATATCGAGCAATATCTTCAGGTTATCGACATGCTGCAACACCGCGGCAAGGCCGACTTCGGCGAATTCAGCCGTCGCCTCTACGGCAGTGCCAACCATAAACTCCATGGTGATAGACACAATCTCAGACAGCTCGGCGACCGTTTGAGTTACATCTTCTCGCTACCGGCAGCGCTGCGCAGCAATCGTCATCACCCCAAAGAAATCGCCGCGCCTGAGGCGGTGGATATACTCGGCCGCCGCCTGAAAGATTACTTTCACAGCGACGATATTCGGGTGCGTCTCAGTGATGGCATAGTCTCGGATGCCGCCGTGGGCGGCGATACGGTCAAGCTCAACAGCAAGGCGCTGTTCAGCCAATCGGATCTTGATGTCTACGAGGTGCATGAGGGCTGGGTGCACGTGGGCACCACCCTCAATGGCCGGGCCCAACCCTGGGCCACCTGGCTCAGCGTCGGCTCTCCCAGAGTAGCAGCAGCCCAGGAAGGGCTGGCCGTATTGATGGAAACCATTACCCTGAGCTCCAACCCAGGGCGGGCCAGACGTATCAGCGACAGGATCACTGCGGTCGATATGGCCGAGCAAGGTGCCGACTTTGTTGAAGTATTCAACTATTTCTGCGGCCAGAATCTCAGCAAACGAGACAGTTACCGGGTAACTCAGCGGGTGTTTCGCGGCGGCATGGTACAGGGTGGCAGCTACTTCACCAAGGATATCTCCTATGTGCGTGGCTATGTGGAAAACATTAACTTTATCCGCTCCGCCATCACAGCCGGGATCCCGGAGATTATCCCTATGCTGTTTGTCGGCAAGCTGGCCATTGAGGATATCCCCGTGCTTTATCAAGCCCACAGGGAGGGGCTTATTGCCGCCCCCAAGTATCTGCCGCCCATGTTTGACAACTTCAGTGGCCTCTACGCCTGGTTTGGTTTCGCCTCTGGGATGGCCGGGATAGACCTCAAGGGGGTGCAGAGGCACTTCAGCCGCCTGTTCAAACAGTTACCCAATGCCGAACCTATGTTCGAGTTATTGGAAGACACTGAGTTTGACAGCAACGCCGACTGATAAAGAAACAGGGCAACTCGAGTTGCCCTGTTTTTGGTTCTAAACCAATTGGCTCGCTATTTTTGCAACTCGGCCTGGCGCTGCTTGATAAAGTATTCCCGAGTCAAAGCAAAGACCACTGGGCTGAGCAGTAACAGGGCTATCAGGTTGGGGATCGCCATCATGGCATTCAGGGTATCGGCCACCAGCCAGATAAAGTCCAAAGACGCCATGGCTCCCACGGGCACCATCAGAGTCCAGACCAGGCGAAACGGCACTATAGCCTTGGTACCAAATAGGTACTGCACGCATTTTTCACTGTAAAAGCTCCAGCCGAGAATGGTGGTAAAGGCGAAGATAGCCAGTGCCACGGCCACTATGTACTGCCCTATGGGCAAGGCATGGCTGAAAGCGTAGGAGGTTAAGGCTGCGCCGGTTTCCCCCGAGGTCCAGGCACCGGACACGATAATCGCCAAACCTGTGATGGAGCAGACCACTATGGTATCGATAAAGGTACCCAACATGGCCACCAGTCCTTGAGCCACAGGGTTATTGGTCTGGGCTGCTGCATGAGCAATCGGCGCACTGCCAAGACCTGCCTCATTGGAAAACACCCCTCGGGCCACCCCGAAACGTATGGCGGCCCACACTGCCGCACCTGCGAAACCGCCCTGGGCCGCCACTGGATTGAAGGCGCTCTCGAATACCAGCTCCAGCGCCGCCGGGATCTGATCGAAATAGACCACAATCACAGCCAAACCTGAGGTGATATAAAACACAGTCATCAGGGGTACCAACTTACCGGCAACGTCGGCAATCCGCTTGATGCCGCCCATTAAGACAGCACCCACCAAAATCATCATAGCCAAGCCGGTTGCCCAGGCTGGAACACCAAAGTTGCTGTCCAAGGCATCGGCCACCGAGTTGGCCTGCACTGTGTTGCCTATACCAAAACCGGCAAAACCACCAAATAAGGCGAATAGCGTTCCCAACCAGGCCCATTTCTGGCCGAGACCATTCTTGATGTAGTACATGGGGCCGCCTATGTGGTTGCCACTATCATCGACCTCGCGATACTTGACCGCCAGCACGGCTTCAGAAAACTTGGTGGCCATTCCCACCAGCGCGGTGCACCACATCCAGAACAGTGCCCCCGGGCCGCCAAGAAATATTGCCGTCGCCACCCCGGCGATATTTCCTGTACCTATGGTGGCCGACAGGGACGTCATCAGCGCATTGAAGGGGCTGATCTCCCCTTTTATATTGGTGTCTTTATCCGGGATCCGCCCGGACCAAAGTAAACGGAAGCCTCTCCCCAGCTTGAGAAGCTGCATAAAGCGCAAACCTATGGACAGAAACAGTCCTACCCCCAGGATCATCACCAGCATGGGCACACCCCAAACCAGGCTGTTGAGCTGGCTAACCCACTCCATTATTGTTTCCATTCCAACCTCGTGTAGTTATTGTTATCGCTGCAGTTTCCATCTGTGATGGCAAAAACTGCATAAGGAACACCCAGATTACAACGAAAGATTAACAATTGGAAACCTACTGTTAAACCTCCCGCCGGGAAGCGAAAACACTCAACGTCCACGCCCCCTTATGAGAAAGGGCGCGAACGCGAGCTGGATTAATTAGGATAAGACTCAGTCGACCAATCCCAGGTTGGCCGGCAACTTGGCTATATCACCGGCCACCCATTCGGCCTCTATGCACTGCTGCAGATGCTCTGCCATAAAGTGCACCAATTGCCGCGCCGCATAGGGCATACGCCTGTCTTTACGGCTCACCAGATACCAATTGCTTTCCAGCGGGAAGCCTTTCACATCCAGAATAGCCGGGCGCTCGCGCCCTTCCTCCAGGGTATGGGCCGAGATAACAGATAACCCCAGCCCCGAGGCGACCCCCAGACGAATGGCCTCATTGCTCTCTATCTGCATACAGTCGCCCAGTTCCATCCCCTGACCGCTGAGCCAGGATTCAAACATTAACCGAGTAGCCGACCCCGGCTCACGGATGAGAAAGCGCTCGCGACTGAGCTGCTCAAACTTGAGTTCACTCTGCCCGGCGGCCCAATGATCTCTGGGGGCAATCAGCTGCAGTGGGTTACGGATGATCCGTGCCGATTGCACAGTTTCGCCCCTGGGAGGATGGCTGAAGAGGTAGAGATCGTCTTCCAGATGCTCAAAGCGATTCAGCACATGGGCACGGTTACCTATGTTCAGTGTGACTCGGACACCGGGGAAACGACGATAGAAGGCGCCGAGGATCCGCGGCACCACGTACTTGGCCGTGGTCACCAGGCCGATATTGATGTGGCCGCTCTCCCCTTCCCGCACCTTGGCCAGCATGCCGTTGAAGTCTTCCAAACGGGTCATCACGTCGACGGCGGCCCGGTACAGCTCCTGCCCAACCTGAGTCGGCCTCAGTCCCCCCGGGCCGGTTTCCAGCAAGGGCTCACCCACCAGCTCGGCCAGTTTTTTCAATTGCAGCGATACGGTCGGCTGAGTCAGATACAGGTGTCTGGCAGCGGCGGAAATATTCTGCCGCCGGACCACTTCGATATACACCTGCAACAAGCGCAGGCTGAGATGGCGAAGATCCATAGATAATTATCTATATATATGTAGTGAATAATTTATTTTCCAATATAGCGCCGGGCGAGCACAATCTCCAGCCGTCTAACAAGGAGAACCCCATGCCTGATGTTGTTATTGCCTTTTTCGGTCTAGGCCTGTTGGCCGGTCTGCTCAAATCGGATCTCAGAGTCCCCGAATCCACCTACGAAACCCTTTCCATACTGTTAATGCTGACCCTGGGCCTCAAGGGCGGCATGGCGCTGCACGGCCACACAGATCAGCTGTCCTTTGCCGAGCTGGGGTTAGTGATAGGTCTGGGACTGGCTATCCCGCTGGCGCTGTATCCCATATTGAAAAAAGTGGTTCGCCTGCCACAGAGCGATGCCATCAGTATTGCCGCCCACTACGGCTCGGTCAGTGCCGGGACTTTTGCCGTTGTCTACGCCATGACAGAGCAGCTGGGCTGGCCACTCAAGCCCGAAACTACTCTCTATCTGGTACTGCTGGAGCTGCCATCCATCATAGTCATGTTGTGGCTCTATCGACGCCTGAACCGGGATAAGCCGGGACGCAGCGGTAATATCCTGCTGGAAGCGCTTACCAGCCGTGGGGTGATATTGCTGGGGGGCGGCGTGCTTATCGGATGGGGCTACGGCTCTGAGGGCTTGGCCTCTTTGAGCCCTGTGCTGATGCAGGGATTCAAGACCTTGCTGGCGCTGTTCCTGCTGGAGATGGGATTGTGTACCGCCAGGGTTTGTGCTCCGCTGCCCTTGAGTCACTGGCGCCTGTTGGCATTCGCTGCCGTCACGCCTTTCGTACTCGCCTGGGTGGGGATCATTACAGGTCACGCCCTGGGGCTGCCCGCCGGTTCGGCACTGGTACTGGCCGGCCTCTGTGCCAGCGCCTCTTACATTGCGGCACCGGCGGCGATCCGCGCGGCCATCCCATCGGCCAATATCGGCGTGGCCATGCTGGCCTCGCTGGGGGTCACCTTTCCGATTAACCTGTTGATAGGGCTTAATCTTTACCGTCAATGGGTGGCCTGGATTTACGGGCTCTGAATCTGTTCCTGCGGCGTGGGCTCAAACTCGAGTAGCAGCTTGAGATTGCTGAGCCCGCGCAGCAGATCCGTGGCGATCATGGTTTCAAAGTCAACAAACAGAAACATCAGATTCGTCGGGTAATCCAGGTGCCCCTTAAAGCTCCAACTGAGGTTGGTTCTATTGCCTTCATAAGGCTCAAACAGCATGTAGGCAGGTTCAGTGGCCTCGAAGGGAGTCAGAAACCTGAGCTCATAATCGATGCGCTTGTTAGTTTCCATGGCGACTATCTCCTGCTCGCCTTGGCCCACCTCCGGGTTATCACTCTTCCAGGCAGAGACAAAACCGACAGTGCCGTCAACGCCGCGATAGCTGCGTTTCATCGCCGGATCCATCTTGGCCCAGATGCTGAAGTTATCTTGATTTTTCAGATACTTCACATAGTCATAGACCTCAGCCACCGGGCGGTTTATCACCACATTGGTGGTCACCTGGTAGTCGCTTTTGACAAACAGGGCGGCAATCAGCGGCACAGCCACTATCAGTGCCAACAGGATAAACAGTGTCTTGATAAAACGCATAAGGATTCTCCAAACAAGTTTTCTTCCGACAACAATTACTTGCCTGAGTATATCCTGCAAACAGACCAAAAAGTAACCAAGTCGTTAGAGATTGAAATAGCCTTCTTGAAACCGCCTGCACAAACAAACCCTGGCCGAGAAGCGAACCAAGCCACAAATCCCCTCAGGCGATTTGTTGTGCAAATGCTTTTAGGTTACAGTCACCTGTAAACATGGATGTCTAATCAAGGGACTGTAATGGGATTTATCCTGGCGCCATTGCTTGTTATCTGGCTGGCAATACTGACTGTGGCGGGTTACCAGGCCACTTTATACTTCAAAGAAACTTTCAGCCTCAGCGGGCTGTTGGCATTTTCCAGTGTCAGTTTGCTTTGCGCCGCCCTCTATTTTCTGCTCCATTTCCGACGCTATCAGGACGCCGAATCCTTGGGTGCCTTCGATATCAGTATGGAACTGCTGTTTAACCCTATAAGCGGTGGCATCTGCGTATTGGCGCTGCTGCTGATCTGGCTGGTGCCCATGGGGGTTTGTAAGCCTCTACTGCTGGCACTGGTCCTTGGCCTGGCTATCGCCACCCTGGCCGGGGTCGTTTATGAGGAAAGCTTTATGACAAAACATGGGATTCAACGCACTTACTGAACAAGATATAGTGCGAGCTGTGATTTCCGGCCACTGAGGCCACATCAACCCAAGGAGAGAGAATGATCAAACTCAGCAATAAAGAAACCGGCGCTTTTATCGGCCATATCTCTGAGCAGCAGCTGCAGTATCTGATCGACAACCTGGTAGAAGAGCATGATGCCGACCAGGATTACTGGCTGAACCGCACTCAAATAGAAACCTTCAAGGCCAGCGGTGCCGATGCCGAGCTCATCAACCTGTTGGAAACGGCCATGGGCGAAGCCGATGAGCTGGAGATCCTCTGGCAGCACCAGGGCTAAAGCCAAGTTTGCGCCAACAGTAAAAACGCTCCTTTATCAAGGGGCGTCTTTATTTGTTGTTAATAGCAAAGATAAAAATAGTTAACCGATAATAGCCTTCAAGAGCACCCCTAAAATAACTCCTAGGGAAGCTGCGATTAAGTGGTTCGCAGCTCCCAATATGACGCCCCAAACCGTCCTTTATCGACGTCCTGTGGCTCAATTTTCCAATTTTCAGCCCAAAATCGTCTCTTCGTGGCTGATTTTGGCCCTGTTTCAGGCCAATTTCCTCATTTCAGGTAGATCTCGCCTGTGCCCGTATCAATTGGTCAACTCGAACCAGGTTCGCCAGGGTGAATAACATCGCCAGTTGACTGTCATTTTTAGCCAGCCCCTTGTACCTGGCTTTGACGAAACCAAACTGACATTTTACTATCCGAAATGGATGCTCAACCTTCGCTCGGATACTCGCTTTCAGGTATTCGTAACGGATGGCCAGCTTGTTCTTGCGCGGGTGTTGCTTCAATGCATTCACTTTGCCGGGACGCTTGGCGATAAGCCAGTCTGCGCTGACATCGCTGAGCTCATCGCGCTTTTCGGCCCCCTGATAACCAGCATCGGCTGAGATAAATTCTTCATCGCCATGCAGTAACTTGCCAACCTGATTGAGGTCGTGCTCGTTAGCCGCCGTGGTCACCAGACTGTGGGTCAGGCCACTTTTGGCGTCCACGCCAATGTGCGCTTTCATGCCGAAGTACCACTGGTTACCTTTCTTGGTCTGGTGCATGTCTTCATCACGGCTATTGTGTTTGTTTTTGGTAGAGCTGGGGGCTTGAATGATGGTGGCATCCACCAAGGTGCCCTGGGTCATTAGAACGCCACACTCTGCTAGCCAGTGATTAACGGTACTGAAGATTTTGCGGGCCAGTTCATGCTGCTCCAGCAAATGCCGGAAATTCATGATGGTAGTGCGGTCTGGAATGGCTTTATCCAGTGACAGGCGAGCAAATTGGCGCATGGAGGCGATTTCATAGAGGGCATCTTCCATGGCCTCATCGCTCAGGTTGTACCATTGCTGCATGCAGTGAATACGCAGCATGGTTTCCAGCGGATAGGGCCTGCGACCATTACCGGCCTTGGGATACACAGGCTCGATAACGCCAAGTAATTTGTCCCAGGGAAGCAAGTTATCCATTCTGCCAAGGAAGATTTCTTTGCGGGTCTGGCGGCGTTTACTGGAAAACTCACTGTCGGCAAAAGTCAGTTGCTGGCTCATCCGGTTACTCATTCAGGGTTCAGGTTACAACACGATGATCTCATATCTCGGACTTATTCGCACCTTCCCTAGTAGACTCATGGTTCCGGCTATCCACCAACGAGTTTCCTTTTTATGGGCAATTTCGCTTGAGTGAAGGTTAATGGCAGTGGTTACCAATGTTGATATATCAGAGTTACTCAAAGGGTTCCTTGAAATGCGTGCTTTCTTTTCAGAACATAGCCCCCGAAACTCTTCTCTTGATATTTTTTCTTCTTTATCAATATCATATAATTTTTGATAATTCCTGCGCCAAACAAGAGATGCCTTAGTTCTAGTTTGATCCAAACGAAAAAATTCAGGATGTTGCTCAAATATCCTTTTCCAATATTCTCCCTGACTTTCATCGCCAGATATACGATCAGCCCAACCAGAAAACTCCAACTTGTAAAACTTATATGTTCCCATAACCTGTATTGCGGCTATGACATCAGCTAGACGATTTTTATTATCAATGTACGGGGTATTACTCATATTGCTTTACTTTGTCCCACTTAAGGTTAATTCTCTTTTGATTCAACGTCATAGCGCTCGACCTACTATAGGGAATGAACCGAAAAGTTAAGTTTATGACTTCCCACTAAAATTTAGCCCACAACCCAGCTCAGTTCGGGTAAACGGCTGAGATCCAGCTTGTCGCCTTCGGTCGCTATGGCCGAGGCCTGGGGTCTGGGTTTGGGCTGCACGCCGTCGGCATGTTCCAGCACACTCAGGAGTTGCCGCTGGGCATCCGGCTCACCGTGAACCAGAATGAGTGGCGGCGCGCCCTCAAACTCACGGTACCAGCGCAGCAGTTCGGCCTGATCCGCATGGGCCGACAACCCGCCGACTGTGTGAATTCTGGCGGCGACGTTCACCGAGTTGCCGTTGATGGTGAGCTCACTGGCACCATCGACCAACAGCCGCCCCGGGGTTCCCAGTGCCTGAAAACCACAGATGATAATGTCGCACTCGGGCCGCCACAGGTTGTGTTCCAGATGACAGCGGATACGACCGCCGTTACACATGCCGCTGCCGGCAATAATAATAAGCCCCTGGTGTACGTCGTTGAGTTCCATCGACTCTTCGGTACTTTGGATAAACTCTATTCCAGACAGCAGCGGGTGCTGCCCGGGGTGTTGATGCACGAAACGCTTGAAGTCCTCGTCCATCAAGGGATAGTTATTGATATACACCTTGGTGGCCTCTATGGCCATGGGGCTGTCGAGGCAGATTTTCCAGCGTGACAGATCCCACTCCCCAGCATAGAGGTGAAACAGATACAAAAGCTCCTGCGCCCGGCCAACCGAAAAGGCAGGGATCAGGATATTGCCGCGGCTCTCACTGATGGCTGTAGCGAAGATCCCCTTGAGTTCTTCCAGGGTCGCCTCCCAACTACGGTGCAACCTGTCGCCATAGGTACTTTCCATCAGCACCAGATCGGCCTGCTGGATCAGCGTCGGGTCTCTCAGAATCGGCATACCGGCGCGGCCGAGATCGCCACTGAACACCAGTTTTTTCTGGGTGTTGCCATCATTGATCCACAGCTCCAGTAGCGCCGAACCCAGAATATGGCCGGCATCACTCAGACACAGGGTCACACCGGGAATGGGATCCAGCTTGGTGCCATAGTCCAGTGGAATAAAGCGGGTCAGTGCCAGTTCGACATCTTCTTCGGTGAACAGCGGCTCTATGGGCTCGAGATCTTGCTTGGCACGTTTGCGGTTCTGCCGCTCGGCATCACGCTGCTGCAGCATGGCGGCATCCTTGAGCATGATGGCGCACAGCTCCATGGTGGCCTTATGGGTATAGATGGGGCCGCTAAAACCCTGCTTCACCAGCAAGGGCAAGCGCCCCGAATGGTCAATATGAGCGTGGCTCAACACCACGGCAGTCAGGGATTCAGGAGCAAAGGGAAAGGCTTCATGGTTACGCAGTTCATCCTGCCGCCCTCCCTGAATAAGACCACAATCCAACAGCAAGCTTTCGCCGTTGACCCGCAACAGATGGCAGGAACCTGTGACTTCTTGGGTGGCGCCCCAAAACTGCAAACTCATGGACATGACACTTCCCTCTTTGAAACAATTCGGCCAATACAGCTGCGGAAAAACTCTGCCGCACCTTCCCTAAGCCTATGCCCTTATGGAAAAAAGTGACACTCCCTTATAGTCTAATTTTGCAGTGGATCATTGCGCCTCATGCTCTTCCGGCAGACCACGGGAGATAACCAATGTCAGCAGTAACATGGCGCTGGAAACCCAGAGACAAGCCTCCAGCCCCCACCACTGAAACAGCGCACCGGAAAGCACTGTGCCCAGCAAACGCCCGGCGGCGTTGGCCATATAGTAGAACCCCACATCCAGGGATACCCCATCCTCACGGGCATAACTGACAATCAGAAAACTGTGCAGCGAAGAGTTCACCGCAAACAAGGCGCCGAACAGCAACAGGCCACCGATAAGCCAGATGTGCGAGTATTGGCTGCCAAGCCCAAGGGCGATAAGAGCAGGCACCAGGGTGAGCAAGCCGCACCAGAAGAGCGCCGCCGCCCGTCCCGGCAAGGCCGAGCCTTTATGCTTGCCGGCTGTCTTGCCGTCAGTCCTAGAGGTCAGCCTGGGTGCCAGGGCCTGCACCAAGCCATAGGCGATAATCCAGCCGGCCAGAAAGCCCCCCACCTGCCAGTGATCCCAGCCAAATTGGCTGGCCAGATACACGGGCAAGGCCACCACAAACCAGATATCCCTGGCGGCAAACAGAAACAGCCTGGCCGCAGAGAGAATGTTCACTGCCCGGCTCTTGGAAAAAAGCTCACTGAACTTGGGCTTATTCTTGGCCTGGCCCAGTTCCGCCTTGAGAAACAGCAGCGAGCTCAGCCACACCAAGGTCAAAACAGCGGCCATGGCGGCAATGGCACCGGCAAACCCCAGCAGGCTAAGCAGGGCGCCGCCGAGGAAGAAACCTATCCCTTTGAGGGCGTTCTTGGAACCGGTCAGCAACGCCACATAGCGATACAGGGTCTGCCCCGCTTGGGCCGCATCCTTGGGTACCAGGGTCTTGATGGCACTCTTGGCACTCATCTTGTTGAGATCTTTGGCAATCCCCGACAGCGCCTGGGCCGCCATTACCCAGGGAATGGTCAGCCAGGCCTGAGGCACCAACAGCATGGCCAGCGCCACTATCTGCAGCCCAAGGCCGATATTCATGGTGCGGTTGAGCCCCAAACGGGCACCGAGCCAGCCGCCCAACAGATTGGTGACCACACCGAAAAACTCATAGAAGAGAAACAGCATGGCAATGGCCAGCGCACCGTAACCCAACTGATAGAAATAGAGCACCACCAGCATGCGTAGCGCACCATCTGTCAGGGTAAAGGCCCAGTAGTTGCCGGTGATCAGCAGATATTGGCGCAGCGCCGGACTCATTTCAGCCATGGTGTTGTCCTTCAGGCATCCCGGTCCAAACGGCCCACCATCAGTGCCAACTCAGCGGTGCGATTGGCATAACCCCATTCGTTGTCATACCAGCAGTAGAGTTTGAGCTGAGTGCCGTTGATCACCATGGTGGACAGCCCATCCACTATGCAGGAGCGGGGATCTGTCTTGTAGTCCACCGACACCAGCGGCCGCGACTCGAAGCCGAGAATGCCCTTGAGCTCAGTCTCGGCCGCCTGTTGCAGCAAGTCGTTGACCTGTTGCTCTGTCACTGTTTGCTCCAGTTCAAACACACAGTCGGTCAGTGAGGCGTTGGCCAGTGGCACCCTGACCGCATGGCCGTTGAGGCGGCCTTTCAGCTCAGGGAAGATATGGGTAATGGCGGTGGCACTGCCTGTGGTGGTCGGGATCAGGCTCTGGCCACAGGCGCGGGCTCGGCGCAGATCCTTATGGGGCGCATCCAATATGGTCTGGGTATTGGTGATGTCGTGGATAGTGGTCATGGAGCCATGACGAATGCCGAAGTTCTCATGGATGACCTTGACCACAGGCGCCAGACAATTGGTGGTACAGGATGCGGCTGTCACTATCGGATGCCTGGCCGAGTCGTAACTCTGATGATTCACCCCCATCACCAGATTGGCGACGCCGTCCTCTTTCACAGGCGCTGTCACCACCACCCGTTTCACCCCTTGATCAAGATAGGCTTGCAGCAGCGCCTTGGTTTTCATCTTGCCCGAGGCTTCGATCACCAGATCGCATTGAGACCAATCGCTGTCTGCAATGGCCTGATTGCGACTGGTCGCTATCCGCCGCCCGGCTATGACTATGGCACTGCCCTCATGCTTGACTGGGTGCGACCAACGGCCATGAACAGAGTCAAACTCCAACAGATGCGCCAGGGTGGCGGCATCGCCGGCAGGGTCGTTGATCTGCACAAATTCGAGTTCCGGCCAATCCCAGGCAGCCCTCAAGGCCAGCCGTCCCATGCGGCCAAAGCCGTTAATTCCCACCTTTATTGTCATCTCAATTCTCCATTGATTTGTTGGCCGCAGGTCAATTACCACGGCGGCGATTGGCAAATGCCACCAGGGATAGCATCACAGGCACTTCCACCAGTACCCCGACGACTGTGGCCAGCGCCGCTCCCGAGTGCAGACCAAAGAGGGAGATAGCCACGGCAACCGCCAGTTCGAAAAAGTTGGATGCCCCTATCATGCAGGCCGGAGCGGCTATGTTGTGGGGCAGGCGCAAACGCTTCGCCAACCACCAGGTCAGCAGGAAAATACCGTAAGTCTGCAGTAACAGTGGAATGGCTATCAGCACAATATTTTGCGGCTGGGCCACTATGGTTTCGGCTTGCAATGCAAACAGCAATACCACAGTCAGCAGCAGCCCCAATATCGACCAGGGCTTGAGTCTGGACAGCAAGGCCGTAATCGCCTCTGGCCGGCTATTGAGGTGTTTGCGTGTCCAGATCCCCGCCAATAGAGGCAGCAACACGTACAAAGCCACTGATAGAATCAAGGTTTCCCATGGCACCTGAATATCACTCACCCCCAGCAGCAGGGCCGACAGGGGGGCGAAGGCAAAAATCATGATCACATCATTGACCGATACCTGCACCAGAGTGTAGTTGGCATCGCCCCGGGTCAGTTGACTCCAGACAAACACCATGGCGGTACAAGGAGCGACTCCGAGAAGGATCATCCCGGCGATATACTCCTGCGCCGTTTGCGGCTCCACCCAAGGGGCAAATAGAAAACGGAAAAAGAGCCAGCCGAGCAGCGCCATGGTAAAAGGCTTCACCAACCAGTTTATCACCAGCGTCAGCAGCAATCCCTTGGGATTTCGGCCAACATCCTTGATAGCGGAAAAGTCAATTTGCACCATCATGGGATAGATCATCACCCAGATAAGTACGGCAATCACCAGATTGACATGGGCGTATTCCAGCGCCGCCACCGCGGCAAATACATTAGGCGCCAGATAACCCAGTGCTATCCCAGCTAAAATACACAACCCTACCCACAGGCTGAGCCAACGTTCAAAAATTCCCATACATCCCCCTCTCCGGTCCCCCGGCGGTTAACTTCCGGCGCTCAAGTGATAGATTCCGGCCGTTTTCAACAGCAAGCTTGCGGCCTCGAGGCCATGGCCTCCAGCCGAGTCAGCTCATCAGCAATAAAGCCAGGGTTGGCCGTCAGTGTGTCCCGCAGCAACTGCTCGCACCAGGGTGCCAGCTCGGGGCTGAGACGATAAAACACCCATTGGCCCCGGCGTCTGTCCTGCAGCAGCCCCTGAGTTCGCAGCTGCGCCAAATGACGGGAGATCTTCGGTTGACTCAAGGCCAGGGCCTCAGTCAACTCGCAGACACAAAGCTCTCCCTGCTGCAGGATCAACAGCAGACTGCGCAGCCGGGTTTCATCGGCCAAGGCTTTGAAAAAAATGGTTAGTTCCATGATAAATGCCACTCCTTAAGGCCAATGATCGGCCTGCCATACATCTGCCAATTTCAGTTGGTCACTCAAATAAGCACCTTCAGCAATCTGGAGAATATATGGATAAACAGATATATGATAAATCATATATAAACACGCCTATAGTTCAAGCGCTATTTTGAGGAGTTTGTCGGGTTGGAATTGGAGATCTGCCCCAGGGGTTACACGGGTTTGCAGTGGTTCGCTTGGCAGAAGCCGACGCTATCGTAAATTAATTTTAAACCCTAATTATTTCCGGTTTATTTCAGAACCAAATCAGAAAATTGTTATAGCTCAAATATAGAACCTATCGCCTACCTTATAATTGTATTCAATATATTAAAAATTGAGAAAACTAAAAAAACTACAAAATAAACAACTGATTTAAATGAAAATAATCATTTAAATCCAGTTTAAAACCTAGTATTCAACTCAGATATAAACTTGATCATTTTCTGATAAACATGAATAATATCGTTCGAACAAAAACCATTTGAACACTAATCAATAGGTTGGTTAGCCTTCAAGTGGTTTTTCGCTAGCCCAACTTCAGATGAAACTTAAGGAAGGAGAATCACGATGAATGCCAACAGCTCACAGGAGTCTGACAGTCATCTTTCACGCTACCAAATCAGCCTCAGAGATAAAGCCAAGTACCTGATCCAATTAGGGTGTTTCTGGCTCGTACTCTCAACCTACCTGTACCCATTCTGCAAACAAAAACTCAATCAAGCCTTCACTGGCAATAACGGGCACTAATCTATGGATTATTCGAGTTATATCTCTTTGGCCATCTACTTTGTGGTCATGCTGGCGATAGGCCTGTTTGCCTATCGCAATTCTACCGATGATATTTCGGGCTACATTCTCGGCGGCCGTCAGGTCAGCCCTCAGGTCACGGCGCTGTCGGCCGGCGCTTCCGATATGAGTGGTTGGATGCTGATGGGTCTGCCGGGCGCCATGTTTGTTATCGGCTTCGACACCATCTGGATTGCGCTTGGCCTGCTTATCGGCGCTTGGTTCAACTATCTGCTGGTAGCGCCCAGGCTCAGGGTTTATACCCAGGAAGCAGATGACGCCCTGACACTGCCGGACTTTTTCAGCAAGCGCTTCGAGAAGAAAAACGGCTCGGTGCGGATGATTTCTGCAGCGGTGATCATACTCTTCTTTACTCTCTACACCTCTGCCGGTCTGGTCGCCGGGGGCAAACTGTTTGAATCCGCCTTCGGCCTGAGTTACCAGCTAGGCCTGGTGATCACTGTTTCAGTGGTGGTGGCCTACACCCTGCTGGGGGGCTTTCTGGCCGTCAGTATGACCGACTTTGTGCAGGGCTGTATTATGTTTGTCGCCTTGGTGATGGTGCCTATAGTGGCTTTTCAGGAGTTCAACAATGGCACTGAGATGATGGCGCAGGCCAATCACACCATAGTGCCTCTGTCTGAATCTGTGGAGAAAATGAGCCTGCTGGCGATTGTTTCCAGCATGGCCTGGGGACTGGGTTATTTCGGTCAACCACATATCATAGTGCGCTTTATGGCCATTCGTTCGGTGAAAGATATCAAGACGGCCCGCAACATAGGCATGAGCTGGATGTTGGTGACCATACTCGGCGCCCTGGCCACAGGCCTTATCGGTGTCGCCTATGTCAACAAGTTCCACCCTGGGCTGCAGGACCCGGAAACCATCTTTATTCTGTTCTCGGAAATTCTGTTCCACCCTCTGGTGAGTGGCTTCCTGCTGGCGGCGATTCTGGCGGCCATCATGAGCACCATCTCCTCACAGTTGCTGGTGTCATCCAGTTCGCTGACAGAGGATGTCTACCGCGCCGTGTTCCACAAGGACATAGACGAGAAGAAGCTGGTTAACATAGGTCGCCTCGGGGTGTTTGCCGTTGCTGCCGTGGCCACTTTACTGGCACTGGACAGCGACAGCAGCATATTGTCACTGGTGAGTAACGCCTGGGCCGGTTTCGGTGCCGCCTTCGGGCCACTGGTGCTGTTCAGTCTGTTCTGGTCGAAGATGACCCACTCGGGTGCCGTCGCCGGTATCCTCACCGGCGCCATCACTGTGCTGCTGTGGATCCTGCTGCCTGTCTTGCCCGATGGCAAGACACTCTCCAGCGTGATCTACGAGATAGTTCCCGGCTTTATCATAAGCTCCACGGCCATAGTGCTGGTCAGCCACTTTAGCCAGGATCCCTCACACTCAGTGCAGAAGACCTTCCACGCTACCCGGGAAAAGCTGCAGCAGGTCGGCTGATAGCTGGACATTACAAATCCCGTTATAGACCCGGTGGCAGACGCCGGGTCTAGCTTCAATCCCCAATCCGCTTCGAAGTAACACCTCAAACAGGTTAAGGAAGTTATGAATAAGCAACCAAGGCAACGAATTGTTTTAAAAGTCGGCAGCGCCCTGATTGCCCCTGACAGACAGGGCTGTAGCTCGCGCTATCTGCTGGCCATAGCCCAATTCATTGTGCGCTGCCGCGCTAAAGGCATTCAGACCATACTGGTTTCTTCCGGCTCAATTGCCGCCGGAGCCCACAGATTTCCGCTCAAACCTGGCAGTGAAGCCAATAGCCCTGAGGCCCAGGTGGTACTGAAAAAAGCCATGGCCGCCGCCGGGCAGACTGAGATGATGGCGACCTGGGATAAGTTTTTCGACTTTCCCACGGCGCAAATTCTGCTGACCCATGGCGATCTGCGCGACAGAGAGCGTTACCTGTCGATTAGGGAAACCGTGTTTACCCTGCTGGATCACGACATACTGCCGATCCTCAACGAAAACGATACCGTCACCACAGATGCACTCAAGGTGGGTGACAACGATAACCTGTCAGCCATGGTGGCAGCCGCGGCCGACGCTGATACCTTAGTGATCTGCTCGGATATTGATGGCCTCTATAACAAGAACCCGCATCTGCACAGCGATGCCGAGCTACTGCCCGAGGTCAATAAAATCGATGCCGCCATCTATGCCATGGCCGGCGGCAGTCACAGCGATGTCGGCACCGGCGGCATGCGCACCAAGATAGAAGCGGCGGAAAAGGCCAGCTCCCACGGCATTGATACCTATATAGTCAACGGCTTCAAAGAGGAGAGCTTTAATGCCCTGTTGTCGGGTCGCAATCCCGGCACCCTGTTCCGGGCATCCGAAACTCCGTTGCAGGAGCGGATGCATTGGCTGACCCACACTGTCAGGGCTCAAGGGGAAGTGATAGTCGCCGCCGATGAGGAGATGGACAGCGCCAAGAATTGCGCCGAGCTTTCCAGCAATGAAGTACTTGAGGTCAAGGGCAACTTTGCCGCCGGCGATACCATACTGCTGCGCAGCGACGACGGCACCCGTCTGGCCAAGGCCCGCAGCAACTACAGCAGCAGCCTGCTGAGTTTTATCGCCGAGCAGGAAGACCCTGAACTGGCCGACAGCTTCACCGACAGCCTGGGCGGCATAGTCTCGGAAAAAGATATCGCCCTACTCAGTAAAACGCCGCAACTGGAGAAATAGCAGCGGCCCGCCACCAGAGTAGCGCAACGAACAAAGGAGGACCCAAATGAGTCTGATAACCACACTGGCAAGCTCAGCGGCCAAGGCGGCCAGGGAGCTGGCACTCATAGATACCCAAACCAAAAATCAGGTGCTGAAAGCGATGGCCCGGGCGCTTCTCGCTGAAAATGACAATATTCTCAAGGCCAATGAGGAAGATCTCCTTGCGGCCCGCAGCGCAGGTCTCAGCGAAGCCATGCTCGACCGTCTGACCCTGACGCCAGAGCGGATCGCCGCCATGGCCAGTGGCATTGACACCATAGTCGAGCTGGACGATCCCGTGGGGCAGCGCCGCGAGCTGGGCCGCCGTCCCAACGGTATTCAGATAAGCAAGCTCAGAGTGCCGCTCGGGGTGGTCTGTATGATCTATGAGGCGCGCCCCAATGTGACCGCGGATGCCGCAGCGCTGTGTTTCAAATCGGGCAACGCGGTAATACTGCGCGGCGGTAAAGAGGCGCTCAACTCCAGCCTGGCGATAGCCAAAGTGCTGCACAAAGTACTGCAGGAGTTCAAACTGCCAACCGCACTGATATCCGTGGTGCCGGATCCCGACCGCGCCTTGATGCTGGAACTGTTGCAGCAGCGCGACTACATCGACCTGGTGATCCCAAGAGGCGGCGAAGGCCTGATCAACTTTGTCAGCGACAACTCTAAAATCCCGGTTATCCAGCACTTTAAAGGCGTTTGTCACCTCTATGTCGACAGAGATGCCGATGTGGAAAAGGCGCTCAACCTGCTGCTCAACGGCAAGACCCAGCGCACCGGCGTCTGTAATGCCCTGGAAGGCCTGTTGGTACACAAGGATATCGCCAAAGTATGGCTGCCTATCGCCGCTCAGGCCTTGGCCGACAAGGGGGTGAAGATCAATGCCGATGAGAAGGCGGCGCCCTTCTTCGACCAGGCCACTGTGCTGACGGAAGAGGAGTTCGGCCAGGAATACCTGAGCCTGGAAATCGCCGTACGCCAGGTCGATTCGCTGGCGGATGCCATGAAGCATATCGCCCGCTTCGGCAGCCACCATACCGAGGTGATCTGCACCGAAAGCCAGCAAGCGGCGCAACAGTTTCAGCAAGGGGTCGATGCCTCTGTGGTGATGGTCAACGCCTCATCGCGCTTCAGCGACGGCAGCGAGCTTGGGCTTGGTGCCGAAATCGGTATCGCCACCACCAAGCTGCATGCCTACGGCCCCATGGGACTGGAGTCATTGACCACGGAGAAATTCCTGGTCAATGGCACAGGTCAGACACGCGACTGAGGAAGGGTTTGGCAATAGCGGGGCTTACTGCCAAACCGCTATTGCCCACCACCTAGAGTGCGGATGCTGGAAGCCCGGATGCCGTGAATGACAGGATGTCCGAGAACGGCCTTTCGCACAGGCGATCCTGTGACACGGCGTGAATACGTCCCTGTAGCCTCGACGAAAACATCCCTGTTTTCGACGGTCACAGTCCCGCCTATGCCTGGAAAATAGGCGTATGTCTGCAAACTCTTCAGATATTTCAAGCTACTCCATTCTCACAGAATGCACCGATTCCCGCTCGAAGCGGCCGCAGGGCGTTGATGACAATCGCGTAGCGAGGCATGGATGCCGAAGCAGCGCCAGTCGAATCAGGGATGAGCGTCTGGCGCGATAGCGAATTGACATCATAAGCACAAGGGGTTTTCCGCTGCGTCGCGGGTCGCTGGGGGTTTGGAAAGGGGGCGAGTCGATACAGCCCCCTTTCCTCGGGTGTGGGGCGAAGCTCCACGACTTTAGGCCGCTGGTACAGCGGCTATCATAGCTTCCAGCTAAGAGTATCTAAGTTAGTATTGGCCGAGCTTCCGGCGACGGATGTTACTCATTGCCTGCCGCAGGCTTATGCACAGGCGATCCTGTGACTCGGCGTGAATACGTCCCTGTAGCCTCGACGAAAACATCCTTGTTTTCGACGGTCACAGTCCCGCCTGTGCCTGGAAGATAGGCGTATGTCTGCAGCTCAAAACAACTCTGTGTGGGAAGAATTGCACCAATTCCCCCTTCGGAGCCGCCGCGGGCGTTGTTGCAAATTGGCGTAACCGAGACAGGGATGTCGAGGCTCGAAGGTCGAGCAAGGATGCGAGTCCTGAGTGTAGCCAATGTGCTTCATAAGCCAGCGGGGATTTCGGCTACGTCGGGGGTGTCCTTGGGGATGCAAGGGGCTTTGGACAAGCAAAGCCCCTTGCCCGGTGTGGTTTGGCGAGAGTTGCGTAGCAACGTGCTTTCGAGTACTGACGTTATGCTTGGATGCACTTGCTCCACGACTTTAGGCCGCTGGCACAGCAGCTAGCATTGCTTTCAGCTCAAAATAGCCAAATAACATAGATTGAACTTCCAGCAACGGATGTCTCCCATTGCCTGCCGCAGGCTTATGCACAGGCGATCCTGTGACACGGCGTGAATACGTCCATGTAGCCTCGACGAAAACATCCCTGTTTTCGACGGTCACAGTCCCGCCTATGCCTGGAAAATAGGCGTATGTCTGCAAACTCTTCAGATATTTCAAGCTACTCCATTCTCACAGAATGCACCGATTCCCGCTCGAAGCGGCCGCAGGGCGTTGATGACTATCGCGTAGCGAGGCATGGCCGTTCACGGGCGTCCTGCCCTTCACGGCATTGGGACTCCTGTCCGGCAGATGCCCACTCAGCGCCAGTCGAATCAGGGGCGAGTGTCGCCTAGCGACGAGCTAACGAGCGCGAAACAGGATGTTGAGCTGGGTCAGAGTCACATGGATGTGACTCTGAGCGTCTGGCGCGATAGCGAATTGACATCATAAGCACAAGGGGTTTTCCGCTGCGTCGCGGGTCGCTGGGGGTTTGGAAAGGGGGCGAGTCGATACAGCCCCTTTCCTCGGGTGTGGGGCGAAGCTCCACGACTTTAGGCCGCTGGCACAGCGGCTATCATGACTTCCAGCTAAAAGTCGCTAATTAGTATTGGCCGAGCTTCTGAACCATGATGCAGGCCATCACCTGCGGTGCGCTTTTCGCACAGGCGATCCTGTAACACGGCGTGAATACATATATGGAGTGTATGCCGACATTTTTCTGGAACAAATGAGGTAGTCGCCTCGACGAAAACATCTGACCTACATGGACGTAGGAAATGCCGAATTTGTCAGGAACAGAATTCGGCCTTGTTTTCGACGGTCACAGTCCCACCAATGCCTGGAAAAGAGGTGTATGTCTGTAGGTATACAAGCAATTTCAAGCAGCGCTATGATTGCAGAATTGCACCAATTCCCCTCGGTGTAGCCGGCAGCCATTGGCGCATAATAAGGCGGCAGAAACATGGATGCCGAATCAGCGCCCAAGCTCCCTGGGTTCAACCTCATTAGTCTCTATCGCGAACAGAGTTTTGCTCCAGTAAACAAAGCCTCCCCGTGGCAAAAGGTTGTGACTGAGGTAAAATAGCCCATCTTTTGTCGGCGGCATCTCATACTGGTATGACTCCACAGCGGCTCTACCTCTCAAGCACAGCCTTTTCTGCTGCTTGCTGCTGCCCCGCCGCCGGCTCGCATTCTCCCGGAAACAGGCAGATAACAATAACCCCGCCTGCCGGACTTAGCCTTAAACCCTACACCCAGAGGAATACTCGTCATGAGTCTTGCTGATTCCGTTCTAGCCGTAAACAATGATTTGCCTATCCGCACCGACAAGCCGGTTCACAGCGGAAAAGTGCGCAGTGTCTACTGGTTGACCGAGGCCGACAGCGCCAGATTGATCCGCGAAAAGGGCTATGATGTGCCCGCCGATACTCCGCTGGCGATCATGGTGATCTCGGATCGTATCTCCGCCTTCGATTGCATCTTCCACGGCGAAGATGGCCTCAAAGGGATCCCGGGCAAAGGGGCGGCGCTCAACGCCATCTCCAACCACTGGTTCAGCCTGTTCAAGGAAAAGGGGCTGGCCGACAGCCATATTCTCGACATTCCCCATCCCTTCGTGTGGATAGTGCAAAAGGCTCGCCCGATAAAGGTGGAAGCCATTATTCGCCGCTATATTACCGGCTCCATGTGGCGCGCCTATCAAAAGGGTGAGCGAGTATTTTGCGGCATCACGCTGCCGGAGGGATTGCAAAAGGACCAGCAGCTACCCGAGTTACTGATCACCCCATCGACCAAGGGCATACTCAAGGGGATCCCCGGGGTACCGGAGCAGGATGATGTCAACATCAGCCGCGCAGATATCGAAGCCAACTTCGAGGCCTTCGGCTTTGAAAAGCCTGAAGATATCGATCTGTACGAAAAGCTGCTCAAGCAGGGATTCGAAGTCATTTCCGAGGCGCTGGCACAGCAAGATCAGATCTTTGTCGATACCAAGTTCGAATTTGGCTATGTCACTGACAAACAAGGCCAGTCCAAGCTTATCTATATGGATGAAGTGGGAACCCCAGACTCTTCACGTATTTGGGATGGCAGCGCCTACCGTGACGGCAAGATCCTCGAGAACTCCAAAGAAGGCTTCCGTCAGTTCCTGCTCAACCACTTCCCGGATCCGGATATCCTGTTGAACAAGGATAGAATGCCGGAACGTGAAGCCCTGGCCCGCGACAACGACCTGCCACTGGAGGCCATGATGAATGTCTCGCGTACCTACACAGGTATTGCCGAGAAAGTCACCGGAGCCAAGATCACTCTCTCGGATAATCCCAAGGCAGAAATCATCCGGGTACTCAAGGAACAATACGGCCTGGTGGACTAAGGCATTCTGCCGCGGCTGCGACTCAGGCAGTTTCCCGTTAAGCATAAAGCCCCGTCCGGGGCTTTATTCGTTCAATGACAGGGATTTTAGCCGAATCGGCACCTGCGAATATCTCCCCTGAACGCCAAATTTGTACCTTGCCAAGGCTGGCTTAAACTTAAAGAAGTGGCCAAGGCCGAGTAAAAGGAGATGCATCATGCGTACCCGACAAATCCTCTGTCCGGTCGACTTCTCTGAAGAATCCGAACACGCCCTGGAATATGCCATAGAGTTGGCGGCGCTCTATAAGGTAAAGCTGAGGCTGCTGCATGTGATCAGCAAGGCCTATGGCGAAGACATTACCACTCTGCCCCATCACGAAGAGAACTTCGGCATAGTGGCCGTGACCCCAGTGCAGCTACAGCAACATATGCAGGCCTACGCCTCGGAGAAAATCCACGCCCTGCTGCAACAATTGCATCCAGAGCAGCAACTCGAGGTGCTTATCCGTCGCGGCAGCGCTGCCGGCCAGATCCTCGAAGAAGCCGAGAGCGCCAATGTCGGCATGATAGTTGTGGGTTGTCATCAACGCACTGCGCTGGCCCATTGGCTGCTGCCCAGCGTCACCGAAGAGATTATCAACAAGGCCAAGTGCCCTGTGATGGTAGTTAAGTAGCCTTATCGGCTCAGAGCTTCACTTCACTGTAGGTGGTCCAGGCCAGTAAATTACCCATCTGCGGCACTATCCAAACGGCTGTCTTGTGATCCTGATAGACCCGGAAGTAGTAGATCTCCTCATCACGGATATCGTCTTTACGGATCTCGCGGTAGAAGTGCATCGCCGAGTCACTGACATTGTCCGGCTTGGTGAGTTCTTTCTGGTTCACTTTCACCTGGAACACATCCACCGGGGTGCCGGAAATCTCGGTGCGGTACTGGTGAAAATAGCCCCGCAGTTGATATTTTATCGGTGTGGTAAGGCAGTCTTGATCGGTAACGCAGGCCGATGAATAAAACTGCCCCGAGTCTTTACTGTCGTAAACCAGCGATAGGCTGAGATCGGTACGCACCAAGAGCTCATCGGCGACCGGGAAATAGATATCCGCATGGTAGTTGTGCTCCACCAACTCGGCATTGTCTACCGCCGGCGGCAAAATAATGCGGTTGTAGCGGATCCGCCGCTCCATCTCCTGGCTCAGGGGCACAAACTCCTTCATGCTGAGACCGGCAGGTTTCGGATCTATGGCGGTGATATTGATGATGCCATCGCCGTCACAGCCGGTTTCATCGGCACTGGGACAGATGGCAAAAGAGTAATTACGGCCATCCGAGGCGGCATAAGCGCTGAAATGCTTCAATCCGGGGATAAGATTTCCCTCAGGCGCCAGATGCTTTTGCCACATGGAAGGATGCAGCTGCTTGGCCTCATCACTGTAAAACAACTGCGCCGAGGCCAGCGTGCCTCCCACATTCAAGGGTAACTGCTTATCGGCACGCCAATGGCTCACCTGTTTGACCATTTCGTGATAGTCACTGTAGTACCAGAAGAAGCCCACCAGCCCCAACAGCAATAAAATACCCAGGAGTTTTATTTTCAGAGACACACTCACCAAGGCAGTGCGGATGGCTTCACCATCTGAGATGGCCAGCATATGCACATGGGACTGTTCGGAAATATTCAGCTGATAGCCACGGCGGGCAACCGTCTTGAGTTGAATTTCGGGATAGGGTTCCAGTTTCTTTCTGAGAATACTGATGCATTGGGTCAGTGAGGTCAGCGCCACCACCCGCTCCGGCCAACCTACAGCCAGCAACTCATCTTTTCCAAACACGTTTCCCGGGGCAGACAACAGGTGTGACAATACCTGAGCCTCAGAAAACGACAGGACGATTTCTGAACCATCGCGTTGATCCAGCAAGTGTTTTGCCTTGGTATCCAACGCCAAATAGGGAGTCAGCTGTTGCATTGGCACTCCGAAAAGTCACTCCAGAAGATTTGACTGCCCCATTCACGGGGGCTTGAGGATAGGTTATAAGTTTAACCTGAGTGCAACAGTCAGAATGTGATACTTATATCAATTAACAATTTGTTTTCGTTAAATAAAAACTATCTAATACAGCAAGCTCCAATAGCTGATTCACAGCGGCCGGCGCTGAAAACTGTAGCGGCACAGCCAAGATAACAACAACAGCCAACCAAAGAGTATTCCCAGTAACCAGGGCCAGGTCGGCACACCACTGGCCAAGCCCAGAAAACTTTGATTGAGCAAGCGAAACACACTGGCCGGGTTCAGCAACATCAGCCACTGCAATCCCGACTGCCCAAGGGTATCGGCCGCAACCACGGCCAATACCAGCAAGGCCAGATCATAGAGCAGCACCAGCAGCAGCCAAAGCAGCATCAGCAGCGCCAGTGCCTGAGCTTTCTGTTTGACCTGCATGCTGACCCAGTAGCCTAAAAGCATAAACACCAACCCGAGCAACCAGGCGCTGGCCAGCAAGAGGGCAAGGGCCGAGGGCAACTCGACGCTACGGTATTCCTGAGCCAATACCGGCAATAACCCCAAAGGCAAGCCAAACCCCAGCAGCAAAGCCAGCAGCAGGGCGCCGCCCTGCCCCATCAGCTTGCCGGCCAGCCACTGACTGCGGCTCAAGGGGTAGGTCAATAACAATAACAGGGTGCCGGCTTCGGCCTCCCCCACCACGGCATCGAAACTCAATAGCAGCGCCAGCAGCGGTACCAGAAAGACACTTAAGGTTAAAAGAGAGTTGAACAACTGCGGCAGCGCCTGCCAACGAAACTCACCGCCTAAGGCCCCGGCGCCGAAAATAACCGCAGCCGCCAACAGGGCAAACAAACAGCAAGCCGTTTGCAGCCAGCGGCTCCGCAGGCAATCTTTGAACTCCTTGACGGCAACGATAAACAACGGATTAGGCCGCTGGGATGTCAATGCTTCATTTTCTCTGACCAGTTGCATCAGGCGGCCTCCCCGAATCTTTTGGGCGCGACATTCCGGCGATTTGAGTCAAGCGGTGCCATAAAATGATGAAACAGCTCACCGAGCGAGGCCGGAGGCAACTGAAAGTCAAAGCAGCGGTACTGCTCCGTCAGTACCGCTATCGCCTCCGGCACGCTGGCCTTAGCCAGTTTCAACCGGCCAGCGGAAAAGCTCGGCCCCAGCACGGGATCGCCACTGAGGTCCAGCCGGGATGGCAACTGGATCTCCTGTGGTAAGTCAGCCTCTTGCCTCAGGTTATCCAGGCTTCCCAGCGCCCGCATCCGGCCATTTGCCAGCATGAGAGCCAAGTCAAGATGCGGCTCAACCAAAGCCAGTTCATGGGTGCAAACCACTATGGTACAGCCCCGCTGTTTCAGCGCCGCCAATTGGGCATACATGAGCGCCGAGGCCGAGGGGTCCAGGCCCACTGTCGGTTCATCGAGCAACAGTAATCTGGGGCGGCTCAGTAGCGCCTGCGCCAACCCAAGTCGCTGTCTCTGGCCCTTGGAACACTGCCCTAACCTGCGTTTTACCAAACCGTCCAGTTCAAACTCAACCAGCAGCTCTTTGACCCTGGTCGCACCTATGCCCTTGAGCCCGGCGAAATAATTCAACAGTTCGCCCAAGGGCATATTGTCGTAGAAGCTGACGTTCTCCGGCAGATAACCCACCTGCATTGGGCTTTCACCTGCGGCCTTGCCGAGAATCTTCAGCTCGCCACCGGCGGGTTTCAGCAGCCCCAGCAGCAGTTTGATCAGGGTCGATTTGCCGGCACCATTATGGCCCAGCAATGCCAGCAACTTACCCTGGGGCAGCTGCAAGCTGATATCCTCCAGCACAGGCCTGTCGCCACGGACATAGGCCAGTTGCCGACAATCAATGCTGGGCATAGCGGGTCTCCTCGTCACTCTGTTGCGAATTGGTTTTCATCTCTTGTTTCGGCCTAATATCAATGGGCTGCAACAAAGGAAAACTGTCGCGAACACCTATATCCTCGGCCAGTGCCAGTTGGCGCTGCAGCCAGCGCAGCAAGAGCACCACAGGGCTGTCCATCAACCATCTGGCCTCGGGGTAAAGCCAAAACAGCCTGTCCAGGGCATCGTTGGGCTGATAGGGGGTATCGCCTATGCCATCACCATCGAGATCCCAGCCCTGATAGCTGCTCCAATAGTTGCCCTGTCCCAGAAGGCTCCACTCCTGCGACTTGCTGCCGACATAACGCACCTGAGTCAGATTGTTTTCTATGTTGTTGCGCCACAGACTATTGCCCTCACCGCCCAGGGCAACACTGATACCGGTATCGCTGTCACTGAAATGGTTATGGCTGATGCGGTTGTCGGCGGCGCCGTAGATAAACAGCCCCTTGCCTTCACTGGCGATGGCGGGATCGCCCTTGGGGTTGTGAATAGCCGTTACCCGGTTATGGTGCACCTCGCTCTGCTGAGTCACATTGAGCAAGATACCAAAATCGATTGCGGCGCTGACTTGGTTGTGTTCCAAGGTGATCCCCTTGGAGCTCATCAGTGCATAGCCGCCCTGTAGCCACTTGGCGCGGTTGTTCCAGGCGCTGTCATTGCGGGTATACATATAGTGAATGCCATATTGCTGGCGGCTGAATTGATTGTGGCTGACCCGGCTGGCGTCGACGTTTTCCAGATAGATACCGTCGCGCACCGAAGCTATCTGATTGTGGTGCAGCTCGGGGGCCTCAACATATTTGAGAAAGATGCCGTCACCTCTGTCCAGCAGATAACGCCTGTCGTCACCGCTTATACGGCAGTATTCCACTTCCGGGCGTTTGAGCTGCTCGCCATGAATGCCAAATCCAGGCCCCGACAGCTCAAGCTGCAGCAGGCGGACATCATCGGCCCCCGGCAGCAGACGCACCCCGGAATCATGTTCATAAAGATCGCCGCCCCAGTTACGTATCTCAAGCCCCTGCAGGCGCACGCCGGCGGCCTTGATAGTCACGGCGCTGCCTTTACCGCCGGCATCGATTATGGTGCCTGGCTCACCGACAATGGCGATAGCCTTGTCGATCACCAGCGGCCCCAAATACTCGGCGGCAGAGAGAGTCAGCACCTCGCCTTCACTCAGTGCATCTATGCGTGCCTGCAGCGGGCTTTGGCCGCCAAGGCAGCCAAAAGAGAGCAGCATCAGCGCCAGCAGGGTGCGTAACATCTGTCTCAGTTGGCTCCTTCCAGCAGTTCCAGGGTGACCTCTTCATAGGCCAGTACCCGGCCACCCCAGGCTTCGGCGAAAGCCTTTGCCGCTTCCTTGGTTGAAAACGGTGCAACGGCAGGCCCCATCACTCCCTTCTTGCTGGTGCCATAGACATACCAGGCCTTGGTGGCATCGATAAAGGCGTTGTCATCCGGCTGCTCCCAGTCGGTTGTGCCCATGTCATGAACAAACATGGCGGCAATACGGCGTTGATTTTCCGGTTGCAGCGCAAAGCTGAACATGTCGCGGCTGGAGCAGAACTTGGGCACGGCATCACTGTCTTTGAGCATAAGTTGGCCCTTGGGCCCAGGGTATTTGGTGATCATCATGCCGCACATATGGCACCTGTCATGCTGTTTCAGGTGCTGGGCGTGATGTTCATGATTGTGGCTCTGCGCCGGTGTGCATCCGGGCAGCCCCAGCAGCAGGATGGGAATGGCGATGGCCAGCAGTGTCTTTTTCATCTTTCTCTCCAATCAATAGATTCAACGCCTCGCCGGGGCCTTGCAGGGACAACCCATTTGGCGAGGGTTGAAAAATCACTCGAGTCGGCTGCGGGCGTTGGCAATGGCATATTGCAACGCCTCACGATCCAGTTGCGTATTGTTGCTGTCCAGCAGCAGTTGCCAGTGGCCTATGGCCTCGGCATATCTTTGGTTGAGGAAGGCATCATTGGCCAGCAGCAGCCGGGTGCCGGGGTCGGCACTATCCAGCGCCAGGGCCTGTTCGACCCAATCCTGGGATTCCGGCAACCACTGGCGTTGATCTCGGTAATAGGCGGCTTCGGCCAACTGCCCCAGTAAGGCGGCGCTCTTGCCCTGAAGCTGCAACAGCTGCTTCAGGGTAGCCACCGCATCCAGATACATGCCGCCGCGCACATAGGCCTGGGCCAGCTGTTGCATCAGGGCACTGTCTTGTGGCGCATCGGCACTGGCGCGTCTGAGCCGGACAATTTCGGCGGCCAGCAGGTAGTCTATGCTGTCGTCGGCCTCGGCCGACTGCCAATCCTGGTAGCGGCCGGTATAGGAGTAAGTCCCAAGACTCAGGCCTATGATCAGCAGCGGCAGCAGACTCCAGTGCCACAGGGCTGGAAGAACTCTGTCCCCGCGGCAGGTTTGCCACTGATAGAGGGCAAACAGGCTCATAAATGCCAGGCTCAGCAGGGCCAGTCCCAACCAGAGCGGATTAGCCATAGTGCCTCCTGTCAACCGTGGCCAGGCATTGGGTGCTTACTGTCTTTACCCGGCTTTTCGACCTTGACCAGCTCGACTTCAAACACCAGAGTGGCCTGCGGCGGGATCACCCCGGGGGCCTGCTCGCCATAGGCCAGCTTGGCAGGGATCACAAAACGGAACTTGGACCCTTCGGGCATCAATCTCAGGCCTTCTTCCCAGCCGGGGATCACTGTCATCAGCGCGAAACGGCCGGCGGCCTTGTTTTTGTTGCTGTCTTCAAATACTGTGCCGTCGATGAGCTTGCCGACATAATTGACTGTCACCACATCTTCCGGGTTAGGCTTCTTGCCCTTGCCCATGCTCAGCACTTCGTACTGCAGGCCACTGTCGGTAACCTTAACGCCGGACTTTTTCTTGTTCTCGGCCAGGAAAGCTTCGCCGGCCTTGAGGTTTTCCTCGGCCAGTTTGTCGAAGCGCGCCTCTCTTTCTTCATTGAGGGCGATGGCTCTTTGGTTGAGCAGATCCAGGATCTGTTCATCTGTCAGTTGCTGCTTGTCTTTAAGAGCATCGGTAAAGCCGGTGATCAGCAGCTCCATATTGACTTCGGCGCCCAGCTCCAGCTGTTGGTAAACCTGGCCCGAAATATAGTTGCCCACTGAAGCACCCAGAGCGTAGGAGGTCTTGTCTGTCTCTGTCTTCAAGTCAGCCGCCAGCGCGGGCAGGCTCAGACAAAGCGAGAGGGAAATAGTAGTAGCAAGTTTTTGTAATTTCATGGTTTTCATCCTGCAATTTCTAAATTCAATGCCCAAATAATCTATTTTCAAGGACGCTCAATCGGCCGTCCGGAAATACGCCAGCCATAGATACCATCCGGCATCTGCCTGACATCGGTATAACCCAGTTTCATCACCTCTCTGGCGGCCACATTGCTGGCGGTGCAGAGGCGGTTGGCACAGTAAAACACCATGGTGGTGTCCTTGTTTTCCGGCAACAAGGTCTTCCAGTTATTGACGTTGAAGTAGATGGCGCCGGGAATGAAGCCATCCCCCCATATCTCCAGAGTGTTGACGTCATAGAAGATCACTCCGGGCTGGCTGAGCAGCATCTCGGCCTCACGCATGGAGATCTGGTTGAGTATCTCTTCGTGGTAAGGGGCAGGAACCAGATCCCCGCCACCGCCGGCCAACACCGCCGGTGTCGCAACCATAAATGCCAGTGGCAGCAAGGACTGTTTCAGCGCCTGTTTCAATGAGAGTCGGACTCGCATCTTTATCCTCCATTAAAGGCTCCGGACGAGCGCCCGGAGCCTGAGTTGCCTAATTACAGCGAGGCTGTCTTGGTGCCTTTGCCGTCGGCGATGGCTTCAGCCTGAGTCACATAAGTGACAGCTGCATCCATACGCTTGACTGCGTAACGGGGAGCGTGAACCCCCCAGGAACCGTCTTTACGAATAAACTCAACTATGTCGCGGGCCTTGTCGGTCAGCAGCAGTACCTGAGTCTTGTCTTCGATAGACAGCTTGTTCTTGGCGACCTTGCGATCAACACGCTTGAGCGCTTCTTCCACTTTCGCCAAGCTGTCTTTAACAGGTGTCTGCCACTTCATGACCTTGCCGTAGATCTCTTTCTGATCCTTGAAGTGCAGGCCCTTGCTCAGCTCAGACTGGAACTGGCTGTGACAACCTTTACGCTCAACTACATCGTGGTCAGAGATAGAGGTACGGGCACAGGTCCACATCAGGTCGAGATAGCCGTGACCATTCTCATCCTTGGCCACAGTCCAACCTTTGGTGGTGGATTTGCGAGGTTGACCTTCGGGTGGGTTAAGGGTCTTGCGATCCGGGCTGACATCAATCTTCCACAGGTGAGACTTACGCACTGCGTCGAAACCGGCCATATCCGGATACTGAATCGCGGTGAAGTTCTCACAGCTGCCCATGTTGGGCATGTGACAGCTGGTACAGCTGTTCTTGGCGTGGGTACCTGTATTGGCTGCCATTTCGGCCTGAACCTGGTGACAGTCAACACAGTCTTTCTTGATAGCAGGCTTGGTATAACCTGATTTCCAGTCATTGCTGGTGACTTCGTGTGGATCGTGACAGGTAGAACAGCGCATGCCCTTGTCATAGTGAGAAGACATGAACATCTGTGAACCTTCGGTACCACAGGAAGGACAGGCGGACTTCATCTTGACGTTGAAGGCATATTCCAGCTTTTCTTTGCCTTGCTCTGTCTCGGCCAGCTCATCGATATAGTTGAAACGCTGGTGACAACGTTCACAGTTGGAAGGCATGCCGCCACCGTTACCACCATCCAGGTGACCACCGGCGCCGTGACACTCTTCACAAGCGATACCACGGCTGATGGTGTGTTCCTGCAGCTTCTTGGGATCGCCAAGAGCATCCAGGTATTCCTGCTTGTTCTTGAAGTCAAACTTGAAGCTATGGCAAACCTCGCAGTAGGAGCTGGCAGGCTGGAACAGGAACTCTTTCTTGTACTTGGCACCGTAGGAGGTCATACCCCACTGGTGGGAACCACTGGCGCCGAAGTCTTCCATCTTGGTGGGGAAGTCAGGAATCACCTTCTGGATCTTCTTGGCCATTTCCGGGGTCAACCATTCGGCCCAACCACGGGAGAACTGGTTACCACCGGCAACCATGGTACCTGTACCGTCTTTCAGCAGACCGCCTTCAATATGGTAGGAACCACGCACCAGGAAGCTGTCGATATAGCCATACTTGGTTCTTGGAGTACCGACTGTGGCGTAGATAGCATCCGGAGTTATGCCGTCCGGCAATACGGAAGCATCAGAACCATACAGCTTTTTCTTCAGATCATTGTCCACTTCCGGGTGTTCACCGGGGAAACGTATGGTCTTGGCGTGACGGGAGCGCTGCCACTTCTCATACTGCACCGCGTGACACTCACCGCACTTCTCAGGGCCAACAAACTTATTGGGGAAGTCGAGAATAGACTTGGCCGCCAAACGATACTGCACCGCAGAGGGGCGCCCCACCCGCTTGCTGTACTTCTGGCCATTACCTTGGTCCATGTACTCTTCACCGCGGTCACTGACCTTGTACATACCAATTAACTTGCCCTGCTCCTGATACTTGAACACAGGGTGATTCTGGAACAGGTAGTCGAACAGCTCTTTTTCCTGAACGATATAGTCCTGCAGCGTCTTGACGCCGTTTACCTTTTCCATGCCGTTGGGATTGGCGATCACCTTCTGCGCCGACTCTCCCATCTGCTTATTGCCGTGACCTGGTTTATCTGCCGCGAGCGCACCAGCCCCGCTGACGGCAGTTAAACAAAACAACATGCTGAGTGTTGTCCTTTGTTGCCATCGTCTCATCATATACTCCTGAATTTGTCGTCGGTTATTTCACAAACGAACTTGTTATTGCCGGCTTGACCGGTCACGACTCATTCTTCATATGTACAAGGACAAAAAGCTGCGCCAGAGCACAGCTCGCCCCCGCTTGAGAACTCAAGAAAGCAACACCTTACATTTACCTTTAAAAACAGTAACTTTAATCTTGAACAACAGAACTATTCAGTTCTTTTTTTGAGCGTTTTATTTCTCAAAAAACCTCAAAACCCCGGCTGAAAATTGAAAAATGCCGCACCGGCAAACATAGGCTGATAAAGGCGTGACAGATCACAAAGCCAAAGGGGTAATAACCCTAGTCTCAGTGCCATAGATCCATTTCCGGGAAGTCCCGGCATAACAAGAGAGCGGCCATGTTTTCCATCACCATGTTGCCCGAACTGGGACACTTCCTGCTGATCCTGGGCGGTAGTTGTGCCTTGTTTGGCGCCTTGCTTGCGCTGCTCAAATATCGCAACCCAGGTATCGAATGGCCGCTGCGGCCACTGCTGCTGGGGCAAGCGCTGGGACTGACAGGCGCCATACTCCTGCTGGCATTGGCGTTTATCCTCAACGACTTCTCTGTGGCTTATGTGGCCAACAACTCCAATTCGGCCCTGCCGCTGTTTTATAAAGTGGCCGCAGTTTGGGGCAGCCATGAAGGTTCTTTGCTGTTTTGGATGACAGTAATGGCGCTATGGGCCTGGCTGGGGTTGCCGAGGCGCTCGCGAGATCAGAACTATCTGTTGATGTTGCACGGCAGCTGTTCGGCGATTCTCTGTGGCTTTGTCTTTTTTATGTTGCTGTACGCCAATCCCTTTGCCCGCCTGCTACCGGAAGTGCCGATAGAAGGACGCGATCTCAGCCCCATGTTGCAGGACATAGGCCTTATCCTGCATCCGCCACTGCTGTTTCTTGGCTATGCAGGCCTTGGGATCTGTTTTTGTATCGCGCTGGCATTGCTTGTCAGCCACAAGTTCAGCGCCGCCCGCCTTGGCAAGCTCAAGCGCCATCTGCTGCTGACCTGGGTGTTTCTTACCGCGGGTAATGCCCTCGGATCCTGGTGGGCCTATAACGAGCTGGGCTGGGGCGGTTGGTGGTTCTGGGATCCGGTGGAAAATGCCGCCTTTATTCCCTGGCTGGTGACCACAGGCGCGCTGCACTGCCTGTTGATCAAAAATCACAACCCTTTGGCCCAGCTCTCGGCCCTGGCGCTGGTGTTGCTGGGCTTCAGCCTGTGCCTGCTGGGCACCTTTATTGTGCGCTCCGGCATTATTCAGTCTGTGCATGCCTTTGCTGCCGATCCCGAGCGCGGGGTGATCATTCTATTGCTGTTACTGCTCTACGGAGGCGCCGGTTTCAGCCTGTTTGGCCTCAGATGTCGCCATCACTGGCAACCGGGCAAGCTGGCACCACTTGGCCGGGACGGTCAGCTGTTGCTCGGCAGCCTGATCTTGCTGACCATGGCGCTAACGACCCTGTTGGGTACCCTTTACCCGCTTTTCTATCAGGCACTTGGCCTGGGAAGCCTGTCGGTAGGGGCGCCCTACTTCAATACTCTGTTTGTGCCCATGTTGGCGCTGCTACTCTTACCCCTGGCGCTAAGCACCCTGCCCCATATGGCGCCGAGGCGCCTGGGACTGCTGGCGCTGGTCACTGTAGCTGCGACCGCTCTGGCGCTGTTTTTCGAGGGCAGGCTCGACCCCTGGCTACTGGCGGGCGGTGCCATGAGCCTCTTTCTGCTCTGCACCCTGCTGCTTTATCTATTGCCGCTGGGCCAGATTGCCGGTAAGCGCCGCAATATTCCCATGTTGCTGGCCCACACCGGCCTTCTTGTCAGCATCATGGGTGCTACCGGAGTCAGCTGTTTCGAGCAGCACTCTCTGCTGCGTATGGGCCCGGGCCAAGGCAGTATTCTGGGCGACTACACCTTTATCTATGAGCAGACCCGTTCGCTGGACAAGCCAGCCTACCGCGGTGAACAGGCCGTAATTCGGGTTGAACGCAATGAGCAACTGCTTACTTACCTCTATCCGGAGCGTCAGGAATTCAACTCCAACGGCATGTCGCTGTCCCAGGCCGCCATCTATCGCGGAGCCTTTGGCGATCTCTATGTCTCCATGGGCACCCAACTGAGTGATGAAGAGTTTCTGGTGCGTCTCAGCATCAAGCCGCTGGTGAGTTGGATCTGGCTCGGCGGTGGTTTGATGGCCATTGGCGGCCTGCTGGCCCTCGGAAGCCGACGACGCCTGCTGCAAACCGATTTATTAACCGCCTCAGGGAGACTTCAACATGATTAAGCTAATGCTGCTTGGATTATGGCTCAGCTTGAGTTGCGCCGAAGCCCAGGCGACCGACATGGATATTGCCCGTCTCAGCATAGATATTTCCAAGGAACTTCGCTGCCCCATGGCCACCAACCAAAACCTGTTTGAGTCGGAAACCGCCATTGCCAGCGAGCTCAAGGCGCAGATCTATCTGATGCTGCAGCAGGGCAAGAGCCGGGAACAGATACTCGACTTTATGGTGGAACGCTATGGCGAGCAGATCCGTTATCAACCCACGCTGAACGCAGGTACGGCGCTGCTGTGGTTGGGGCCAGTACTCTTGCTGCTGGTGCTCCCCGGCGTGTTGCTGTTTTTCGGCCGCAGCAACAATCAATCCCCTCACGATCAGGAGAATCCATCTTGAGATCTTATTTTCTTCTATGTCTTGCCCTGCTGCTGCCGCTGTCAGCCCAAGGGGGCATAATGCAGCACAAGGCTTATCACACAGGTGAGCCTGTGCCAAACAAGCCTATGATTATGCGTGAATTTGTTGAAATGCAGCACGCCAGAAAGGTGGCAAAGGTAACCTTTGCCGATCTGCAGGGTAATCCCAAAACCTTGGCTGAATATCAAGGGCGTTTGGTGCTGCTGAATCTCTGGGCCAGCTGGTGCCCGCCCTGCCTGCGTGAGATGCCGGCACTGGCCAAGCTGCGCAGTAAACTGCAGGGCAGCAGTATTCAGATAGTGCCGCTGTCGATAGATGAAGATCCGGCTGCTGTGGCCCCTTTTCTGGCCAAGCATGAGCTCAAGTTGGATGACAGTTGGATAGACAGCAAGAAAGAGATAGAGAAGATCATGCCGGCCAACGTGGTACCGGCAACTTATGTGTTTGATCCCAATGGGAACTTAGTCGGCTTTATTCGCGGCTATCTGGACTGGGATGACCCGGATATCGCCGACTACCTGTTGCGCTTTGCCGCCAAGTATCAGGCGCTGGCCCAAAGCAAAGTGCCACAGTAAACCGTGCAACCGTCCCGGAGCATCTCCCAAGTCACTCCGGGCCACCTTAGGGAAGGTGCGAATAAGTCCTCGTGGCACTCTGGCTTGCACAGCAATTGGCGTTCAAGGCATCTGACTGAAGGCATGCCGGGGCCTGTCAAAGTCGGATAACGCAGAAAGCCGGTTGCTGTGCAAGCCCCGAAGGGCGTGGCTTACAAGCCTGCCTGCTGTGTTGTGCTTCTTGCAAAGGACTAGGGCCATTTGCGGCGAACCACGCCTTGCATTCAGACCTGTAAGCCGACGCAGAGCACACATGGGACTTGTTCGCACCTTCCTTAGGCAAATCTCTCCGCCATACTTTTTGCCCGCTTTCCCGTCACGCACGCCAATTTTTGTCGGGAAAGCCTTTTTTCTCAGAAGCGATCGAAACTCACTTCCACCGGAACCCCCTCAATCGCCAAAGGCAGGCTCTGATGCAAAGCAAGCGTGACCTTGAGCGCCGGTTTGTCACCATCGAAAGGACCGGACAGCTGCTTGGGCACCTTACCCACCAATTCGGTCGGTTCTTTAATTTCGGCGCGGATCCGGGTTCCATTGGGGAGTTTGACGCTGGCCTGCTGCCCCTGAGCGACATAGTTGAGATACTTGGGCGCCAGATAACAGACCACCACAGGCTGTGCCCGCCCCGACAGCCAAAGCATAGGCTGCTGCTCGGCTATGGTTTCCCCCTGCTGCACCAAAACATCGGCTACCCGGCCGGCAAACGGCGCCTGTATAGTCAACTGCAGGCGTTTGGCCTGCAGCTCCGCAAGCTTAAGCAGCAGGCTGTTGCGACTCTGGGCTATCACCCCCGCCTCCCGCTCCTGCTGTTGCAACTGCCTTTGCTGCAACAGCTCTGCCCTGGCCTGCTCCAGGGCCATTCTGGCACTGGTATGGGCCTGCATCACCGCCGCCATATCTGCAGTGGGAACCACCCCCTGCTTACGAAATGACTCGAACTGCGACAATAGTTCATCCTGACGCTTTACCCCCTGCTCGGCCACCAGCACCCGTTGTTCCAGTTGCCCCAGAATAGCCAAATCCTGCTCCAGCGATGGCGGTGTCAGCTCGGCCAACTGGCGCTGTAACTCGTCAATGCTGGCGTCCAGACCGGCATCGGCTATGCGCCCGAGCGCCTGACCGGCATCGACCCTACTCCCGGGTTGTACTGAAAGCTCCAGCAATCGGCCCTTCTGCATTGCCCGCATTTCCAGCGGCTCAGAGGTCAGTATTCCCGGTGCCAGCACAAACAGGCTGGGGCGCAGCAACACCCAAAGCAGCAAGACCACAGGGGCGATAACCAGCAACAGTAGCAGATACCAACGCCATTTCATTCCGCCCCGTTTTGCCGGGGCATAGTCCACCTTTAAACCTTGATCCCGGGTGGGTTGTTGCGCCTTGGCAGCCGCTTGATAAGTCACTTTCACTAAAATTTTCTCCCGCGTTTCAGCACCCACCAGGGAGCCATGGAACTCTCTTCATGTGAGCGTCTGACCATTTCATTAAGCAAGGCAAACAAGCAGATACTTCGCATGAACAAGGCGTAGAAGGGATAAAGCGGCAACCAGAGCAGCAGCTTCAGGTCCTGACGTGGCCGCTCGGAAATCGCTACCAGTACCAGCAGATAGAAGAACAGCAAGAATCCCAAATATCCCAGGTAGATGGTCAGGGCAATGATTGTCAAAAACTGCCAGGGGTACGCCAGTGCTATCCCTAAGCTGTAGAGCAGGATGACAAAGGGCATCAGCACGTTTTGCAAGAAGCCGTAGACCAGAGTAAAGGCGAAGGTGGCGCCCCCCAGAAGCCCGGGGGTAAAGGCCGGCCAGTGCTTGCGAAAGTAGAGAAACAAAAGGTCGCCATCCCAACGTAATCTTTGCCAGACAAGCGTCTTGAGATCCATGGGGGCATCGGTATGCCCTATGGCCAGCGTGGCAAAGGGAATGCGCCAATTGGGATGACGGCCGAAGTACTGTTTGAATCTCAGCGTCAGATCCAGATCCTCGGCGGTATGGGTATCCCAGCCGCCGATTTTGACCAGCAAGTCACGGCGAAAAGCGCCGAATGCTCCTGAGATATTGTTGAGCAGATTCCAATGCCCAAGACCGGTCTTGCCGCCTTGCATGGAGATCAAATATTCAATCGCCTGCATCCGGGTCCACAGCGAATCATCGACATTGCGCACCCGCAAAGAGCCACCGACTGCCGGCACGTTGGGATCGGCGAACAGCGGCACGATTTGGGAAACCATATCATTGTCGAACGAAGTGTCGGCATCGGCATTCATTACCAGCTCGCCGCTGGCCCTGGCCAAACCGGCATTCAGAGTCGAAACCCGGCCACCACGTTGCCACTTGGGCAGCACGATAATCTCCCGCCCCGGGCGGCGGCATTGTGCCGCTGCTGCCTTGGCGACCTCGAAGGTTTCGGCGTTTTGCACCGCGCCGTCAACCACGGCAATAATCTCCATCTCCCCCGGGTAGTCCTGTTCGGCCAAGGTGGCTATGGTTTGCCGCACCGCTTCTTTCTCGGCATAGCAAGTAATGATGCAACTGACCTTGGGTCGATAAGCCTTCTCAACCTTGGGGCGGCGGAACGTTTGCCAATGCCAGCCGATGACGCCTGAGACCACTATCAGCATCAATGGCATTTCGTAGAGAAAAATCATCGGCACCAGCCAGAGAAACAAGCTGACGTCTGTCGCCAGGTTGTGCCAAATATCCAGGCTCATAAAAGCCAGGGTATTGAACTCACTCACCGTCCAATACCTCGGCCTGCTGCAGACGGCTGGCTAACCAGGATTCAACTTCGGCACCAAGTTGTTGATCCGGCAGGCTGACCGCCTTGAGCCTTAACCTCAACTCTCCCTCTGGCACGCTGTCATTGAGCCTCTGTAGTTTTTGCTTCAATGCCGGTAACTGTGACTCGCCAGTGTAAGGCAATAGTAACAAGACGCCTTGGTCATCATGGCTGCTGCAGGCATCGGTCACCCGAACCAGGCTCAACAAGCGCTGCCTGAGTGCATCGAGCAGAGTCAGGGCGCGGGCTTCTCCGCTGCCGGCCAGATCCGGCGCCAACGCCTCCAGATCCAATACCAACAACAGGTGCTCATGACCATGACGCAGTGCCAACTGATTGTGCCACTGCAGTAACCAGAGGAAGTGAGCCCGGCTCATCTGTTCGCCAAGCGCGGCAAACAGTTGCTGCTGAACCCCATGGCGCACCAGTTCCCTTCCCTGCTCCGCCAGTTCAAAGTCAGAGATGCGACGTATGGTCAGCTCGTCCGGTTGATGTCCATGACCACAGTGCAGACAAACTGCCTCGACCTTGGCCTCCAAAAACAGGCTATTACAGCTATTGCAGTGTTGGTTTTCTATTGGTCTGTCATAGTCGACACCTATATGCCGCAGCCGCTGCAAACAGTTGGGGCAACTGAGTCCGCCACTGCGACTGAAGGCTTGCTGACTATCCACATGACCACAGTTAAAACAGTGCAAACTGGTCTGCATATCAATTTCTATGCTGCGGCACTGGGGACAGAGATCGATATAGTTGAGGTGCCCTGAATGGCACTTGCAGCATAGCCTGACTCTGTCCTTCAGCTTGGTGGGTGCCAGCCAATGCCGGTTCAATAATTTGTCCAACAGCACTTGGCTTGCCTTTGCTGACCCCGTCAATAGCTGCAGCAGTGGATACTCATAAAGATGTGGCTTTTCCGGCGTAGCCACAGGTTGTAAACGATATTCAGGAAATAACCACATAAAGCTCAACAGCCGATAACTGACATCATCCTGGCTGGGTAATTTAATTAAGCTCTTCCTTTGCCAATAATTTTCCAACTCTTGTTTGAAGTCAGGCTGAAATAAACCATTGGCCAGATATTCAGAGAGAGGGCTTGGCGTTATCACTTTGATCATGGCCATAAAGCTTGATGGCTGGCATCTCAGCTGAATCAGCGCTTGGTCCTGAGCTTCAGCCGGCAGGTTCAGGCAGATGACTTCATAATCAAGACCGGCAGCCAAGAAATCACTAACATCATTAAACACTTCAAAATCAGTGCTATAACTTTCTGAATTTCGAAAGCCAATCCAACAGGGGATGGCCTGTGCCTCAACACTGATATCGGCTCTGGTAATGGACATATAAATCTCGGCAACGACAAGCCCGCCAATGAAAGATGAAAACATCCTTGGCGAAGTTTGTACGAATCAATTAGAATCTATTTTTAAGCGGTGGAGATTATATAACCAAAAAAAACAAAACCGCCAATATTTTGACGAAAAAAGAGAACCTGCCACTTTATTATTCAGAACAACTCACAATTAATTATATTTAAAATAAAACTCTGAAATATACTTAATTATCCCTAAACAATATCCTTCTTTTTATCTCCAAAGGTATCAAACTGTATCCTTCAATTCAGTTTCAAAACCATCCACTTTTATATCCTGCTGTTTGCCACTGATGGGATCGATAAAGCGCAAGCGACAAGCCATCAGCTTGAGGGGCTTATTGAAATTATCTTCGCTCCTGGGTTGCAGTTCGGGGTAAAACCTGTCGTTCAGCAGTGGCATTCCAAGACTCTGCATATGCAGCCTGAGTTGGTGAGTCTTGCCGGTAATTGGACTCAGACTGAACAGCCCCATATCGCCATTAACGGCGATGAGACTGATTTCCGAGTGACTGTTGGCCTCACCCTCTGCCAAGCGCATGATAAAACTGGGCTCGCCCTTGATGAGGCGATTTTTCACTGTCCAGTGCAGCGGCAGGCTAAGTTCGCCAGTTGCCAATCCAGCCTGAAGCTCAGGTGTCAGCCGCGCCAGCGCCTGGTAGTCCTTACGTATCTGGCCTTCACGGAACAGAGCATGATAGGCATGCCGGGTTTCGGGATCGGTGGACATCAGCATGACTCCGGCCGTTTCTCTGTCCAGCCTGTGCGCCGGCGCTATCGTTTCTATTCCGGTGCGGCGCCTTAACCTATGCACCAGGCACTCGTTGACATAGTTGCCGCTGGGAGTCACAGGCAAAAAGTGCGGTTTGAACACCAGAATGCTGTGCTCGTCCTGAAACAGGATCCGCTCTTCAAAAGGGATCCGGGTTTCTTTGGGGACTTCACGGTAATAGTAGACTCTGGCGGTAGGCCGATAAGGGGTATCGGCCTGGATAAGCTCGCCATTTTGCCAGTGCACCTTGCCGGTTGCGACCCGCTCACGCCAAACATCGGCATCGATGCGCCTGAAATGGTCGATAAGAAAGGCCAAAACAGTGGGCTTGTCGGTCACATCCCTTGGCAAGACAACATAGGAGGGCTGTGCGGCTCTGTCTGTTTGGCTCATAACTCTTCCGGCAAAATAAAAAATGGCGACTCAAGGTCGCCATTCTACTCTATCTACCTTAAATTATTCGAGGCAGGTACTCTCAAAGCTGCTGCTGAACATGGGACTTAATCAACTTGAGCACAAAGTCCATGGTCTTGTGGCAATCAGGTTGATTCAACAACAGCTGTTTGTCCTTGTTGTATAAGGGCAAAACTTCCAACCAACGCTGGCTAACCCAAGCGGCATCATCCAGATGCACTTCTGATGAGTAGAGCCCGCGCAAGTCCGGGTTGACCTCATAAAACTGCTCCAGCGCCGCGCTGATAAGGGTGAACTCGCCCCGAATAGGCTCCTCGGCCCAGTTGGGACAATCCATTACCTCGGCCAGCCAGCGGCCATCTTTTTCCTGTTTGGCGGACAGGACTTTGACCCTTTGCTTGCCTTCCAGAGTGATACTCAGCGAGTCATCTTCCAACTGATTGAAGTCGATGAGCTCGCAGCGAGTGGCAATGGGGAAACTGGGCGGCATGGCAACGCTGTTACGCATTCCGAAAGCCAGCGGATATTTCCCCTTCAGGACATCGGCCACCATGCTCAGGGTGATGGGGTCAAGGATCCTGATCTCAAGCCGTCCACCTGGCAACAACAAGGCATCATAGGTCAGTAACGCCATTTCCTGTGTATGCATAGCAACCTCCTTCCCCTCGGGGAGTGAGTAACCGAAAGCGAACCTGAGGTTCAACATTCGCTTTAAAGTCTAGCAGTTGCTGAAATTTCATCCATTGGCAATTTGGGCTAGTCCTTAGGTCTGCTAATGAGTTAGACAGGCGTTGAGTGGGTTTTGTTGCAAGCTTGCTTACAGAGGCTCCAGCCTTTGGGCTATCCTGCCACCGAGAAATACCTCGGCAAATTCATCAGCCAATCTGTTACTCATATCGGCTGCGCGGCGCCAATATTGAGTACGACTGGCGCTATCCAGGGTTTCAAAGTCCTTGCGATCCGGAATTTTGCCATAGGGCAGCGAAGCGACAAATTCCTCGGTGGGAGCCAACACCAAAGCATTATGATAACGGCGCTTGGCCCGGCGCCATGGCAAGGATTTATCGAACCATCCCGGCGCCATATGGGGATAAAAATGCGGATACAGGGTCAACCCCGGCGCTCGTGACAGCGGCAGGTCGAAGTGGTAATCAGTGATGCCGCCATCATAGAAGCACCCGTTGGTCACACCGCTGATTTCGGTTACCGGTGACAGCAGCAGTGGAATAGAACCTGTGGCCAGCAACACGGCTTCGATATTGTCACTGCTGAGCAAGGCGCTATTTCCGGGGAGATCTTTCAGCTGAGCGAAGGGGGAACCCTCTATGGCAGAGGCAAATACCAGACGCTCAAAGTGCCACCCCAAGGTGCGGCGACTGACAAGGTTGGTCATGGCGGTAGCGCCCAGGCCTGCCGCCAGCGCCAACTTGCTGCCGGCCCGGTTCAAGTGACGGGCGCGGCACACCACTATGTGACTGCGAATATGCGGCTGTTTGAGGATCTCTTCGGTGCCGCTTGAGCCTAAAATCCCGCTGACTATACCGCGGACCTGGCGGCTGACCTCTTCCCGGCTCGGACGGGTTTCATAGCGCTGGCCTATGTAGAGTTGTTCCAACCTTTGATAAGCCGCCAGCGGATCTGCCTGAGCCAGACAGGCCAAACGCCAGGCGCCGGATGAAGCGCCAAAAGTGTAAAGCGGTGTCTGCCTCTGTTTGAAAAACTCGGCAAACAGGTATTTGTCGAGCCCGGCAATCCCCAGCCATTTGGGACCACCGGACGCCGCCAGTAGTTGAGTAAAATGATCAGGCTTTAATCCCTGTTCCACCAATGTCTGATAGGCATCTGTACCGGCAAGAAATCGCAAGTTAGCCAAAAAGTCACTCCCTGAGCCGCAAAAGTCACAGGCAAGATACCGCAGCCTTGCACGGCAGCCAAGTTTGACTCAAGTGTGCCTGGCTTTTGCACTGCCAGAGTGTTCCCCCTCTCCTCCCGGCGGCTCCGAAAAACGGCCGGGACGACTCAAGTTCAAACGCCCAAGAAAACACTCGTAAGGCAGATTTGAAAGTCAAGATAGTCATAAATAGGCTTTCAACTCAAAAACAACTGTATAAATAAAAGCGAAACAGCCAATTAAACCCCAAACAAACCCAATATTTCCCTTATATAACCCAAACAGCCAAAACCCCGGATAGCCAAGGTCAGGGAAAGGTTTCTATCCAAAAAACTAAATGTTTCTAGAACGCTGCGCTCTGAGTTATCACTTTTACGTCTAAATGCATCAATTGTAACAATGCTACTATCCGCGCAATAAAAATGCAGTTTTGAATCATTCAAGAGGTCGTATGCGCTTAGCTCTTATTTCACTGGCAGTGGCGAGTCAACTGACTGTTCCTGCCGTCTTTGCTGCCGAAGAGCAGCCCAGTATCGAAACCATCTCCGTCATAGGTTCACGTATCGCCCTGCGAACCGCCACCGACAGCGTGGCACCGGTCGATATCATTACGGCCGAACAACTTGAAGCCACTGGCATGACGGAAACCGCCAAGGCGCTGCAGTTTGCCGCACCTAGCTACAGCTTCCCCTTCTCCTCGGTCACCGATGGCTCAGATGCCGTGCGTCCCGCCAGTCTGCGCGGCCTGTCACCGGACCATACCCTGGTGCTGGTTAATGGTAAACGCCGTCATGGCTCGGCACTGGTCCACCTCTCTGGTACCGTGGGCAAGGGCTCGTCCAACGTCGACCTGAACGCCATCCCTATGACGGCCATCAAACGCATCGAAATTCTCCGTGATGGCGCTTCGGCACAGTATGGCTCTGACGCCATCGCCGGGGTGATCAACGTAGTACTCAAAGACAACAGTGAAGGTGGCATGGTATCGGCCCAAGCCGGTCAAACCTATCAGGGTGATGGCGAGCAATGGCGTGTCGGCCTCAACCACGGCCTCAGCATAGGTGACACTGGCTTTGTGAATCTGTCGCTGGAAGCACATCACAAGAACAGCACCAATCGCGCCGGTTTGGATCCGCGTCAGCAATATCCATTGCTGGCCGATGGCAGCCCGGATCCCCGCGAAGAAACCGTTAACCGCAAGAATCACCATGTGGGTGACGCCGAATATGACAACCTGGGGTTGTTTCTCAATGCCGCTCAGGAGTTTGCCAATGACAGCAAACTGTACGCCTTCGGTGGCTTGAGCCAGCGCGAGACCCGCTCCGGCGCCTTCTTCCGCCGTCCACTGGATAGCCGCAATGTTGCCGAAATCTATCCCGATGGTTTCCTGCCGCAGATAACGCCCAAGATCACAGATCAGTCTCTGCTGCTGGGTTATGAATTTAACCTGGGCGAGTGGCAGTTGGATGCCTCGGCCGGATACGGCAAGAACCGCTTTAAGTACCGGGTTGAGAACACACTCAACGCCTCTTTGGGCCCCGACAGCCAAACCGAATTCGACGCAGGTACCCTGTCCACCGAAGAGTGGAACCTGACTCTGGATGCCTCACGTTACTTCGACTTTTACAATGACTCAGAGCTCCTGGTCGCTGTAGGCACAGCCTGGCGCCAGAACGCTTATCAGGTGGAAGCCGGAGAGCAAGCCTCTTATATCAATGGCGGTTATCAGAACAAGGCCGGCGGCAGCCAAGGCTTTGGCGGCTTTACCCCAGAATCGGCGGTAGATGAGGATAGAGACAACATAGGTGTCTATCTCGAGGTGGAAAACCAACTGACCGACGACTTCTACTGGGCCGCCGCGGTGCGCTATGAAGACTATTCCGACTTTGGTGACAACACCAGTTGGAAGCTGGCCGCCAGATACGATCTGACCGACAACCTGGCACTCAGAGCCACTGCCAACACAGGCTTTCGCGCACCCAGCGTGCAGCAGTTGTACTTCACCAATATCTCGACCCTGTTCAACCCGGATCCCGTGACAGGCCAGCTGGTACCGACCGAGTCGGGCACCTTCAACAACCTGTCTTCCGTGACCCAGGCGCTGCAGGTAGGCAAGCTGCAACCCGAGTTGTCAGAGTCCTTCAGCCTGGGATTGGTGTACACCAATGATTCCGGTCTGGCGGTGACTCTGGATGCCTATCAGATCAGCATAGATGACAGAATCGTGCTCTCCAGCTCACTGACACCGGCCGACTCCCAGGTGGTGGCAGATGCACTGGCCGGTACCAACGCCGAGTCGGCACGCTTCTTTATCAATGCCGTAGATAGCCGCACCCGAGGTGTGGATCTGGTGGTGACCCAGGACTTTGATCTCGGCAGCTACGGCGATCTGCGCGCGAGCCTGGCCTATGCCTATAACGACACGGAAATCCGCGATATCCATCTGCCAAACCTTCTGGATGGCCTGGAAGATCAGCTGTTTGACCGTATAGAGCAGACCCGGATGACCAAGGCCAATCCGAAGAACACAGGTAACCTGGGGCTGACCCACAGCCTGGGCGACTTCAAGACCAACCTGCGCCTGAGTTACTTTGGCCCCTACACCATAGGTTACTCACGTGAAGACGTGGAGTACGACGGTAAGTTCACCGTGGATCTGTCGCTGACCTATGCGGCCACAGATAACCTGAGCTTCACCGCCGGGGTGCAGAACCTGTTCGATACCTATCCGGAAAAACGCCCGGACGACAACAACTTCAACGGGATCTTCGTCTATCCATTGACCAACACACCTTTTGGTTTCAACGGCGGTTACTACTTCCTCGAAGCCAGATACAGCTACTGATTTACCGGAAAACACATTTGCAGGGAAACATATTTGCAGGGAAACATAGGGCCGGCGATATCGCCGGCCTTTGTGCTTTTTGGCGCTGATGCCGCTGATATCGGCCGCTTGGCAACTCAAGCGCCTGTCAGGCGCCTGCAGCTTCTCAAAGAGATCAAACTTCCAGCAGGAATGCTATTATACTGAGCCAACCCCTTTCCCCAGAAGATACAAGATGATAGTGGATACTCTGGCCAACCGTGGCCATTACCGAGTGCTGGGCCCACGTATTCAGGCAGCCCTGGATTATCTGGCCGCAACAGACTTCAGCCAACTGGCCCCCGGCAGCTATGAACTGGATGGTAAAAAGCTGTTTGCCATAGTCAACGATTACCACACCAAGCCCAGAGAGACCGAGCCATTCGAGGTACATAGACGCTATCTGGACGTGCAGTATGTGGTCAGTGGTGAAGAGGAGTTTGGCTACCTGCCGCTGCGGTCCCAAACGCCCAGTCGCCCCTATCATGAGGCGCACGACTATGCCGAGTTTGATTATCAATCCAACAGCGAAGCCGCGGCATTTATCCCTTTGAAGGCCGGCATGTTTGCCATCTTCTTCCCCGGAGACATGCATATGCCGGGCACGCTGGCCAAGGCCGTTGCTGTCCGCAAGGTAGTCGTAAAAGTACTGTTGGATTAGAAGACCACTTGCAGTAAAACGCCCGCGATTGCGGGCGTTTTTGGGTCAGTGGTTTACTTATCGTCTTGGGTTGTGGGCTTGCAAAGCATCTCCTCGGCGCCATAACCCCAGGTCACCCTGGCCTCGCCCTGATGCTCCCAGAAGCTGTAGTCACCGCCCTGATACTTGGCGCCGCTGCCGCTTGGCACACTGAACATCAAAATGCTTCTGTCTCCGCGCTCGGCAATCATGGTTGCCGGCTCTGTCTCGAAAAAAGTAGTCACCAACTCATTGGCCGGGTTGCCGTCACAGGCAAAGAATACCGGGCCGGTAGACGCCACCAAATGATAACGGGCCTGCAGTTCCACTATCCGCCTTTGATATGAATCCTTGGTACATTGCAGCTTGTCTTCACTCTTCCAACATTCGTTGCGGCCCTTGATCCAGCCGCGCTGCTCGGCCTTGAGCAGGGGTGGCTGTTCATTGACCGCCTTGTCACTGGCCTTGGCATAAACCTCGGCCAGCTGCTGATCCAGCTTGGCAAGCTCTGGCTCCTGACAAATAAGCATCTCTATACTGGAAGCCCGCTCGCCCAAGGCGTTGCAATCAAATGTCGGCAGTTCCCGCTCTGTTGCCTGGGGCGAGGTTGACCCACCACCTGTAGCCAATACGGCGGCAACATCCTGGCTGTTATCCAGTGTCTGCTGCCCGCAGCCACTGAGCGTCGCCGCGGCGACCAACGCCAGTAAAAGCCCTGTCTGTGAAACTGTCCCGAAACTCATTTTTGCTCCTTAATCTTCTCGCTAAACCTACTCGCGGATGCCTAAGCCTAGTCTAAAACCCCGCGCCTGTCCGCTGGCTGAATTAAATATCAGATCAATGAGTTGGCTATTAAGCCTTATCGACAAAATCCTGCAATGCCTGCAGATTGGCAATTTTCAGCAAGGCGCCCTGTTTTATGACCAGGCCCTTGTCGATAAGCTCTTTTACCGCCCTGCGATAGACCCGGCCAGAGGTGCCGAATCGTTCCGCCTCCTGATCCGGGCTGCCACAGGAACCCAGCATCACCTCTTCGTGTTGACGCCTGAGCAGATCGAAAGCGATGTTATAGCTGATGGGGTGCAAGAGCCTATTGGTGTAGATGTCCAGCGAATCCTGATAATCCCAGGCCAGGGCGCTGGCAAAGAAGAGGGTAAATTCGGGTTGTTGCAGCAGCATCTGCCTGACTTTCTTCAGGCATAACTGGCGGATTTCCATCGGCTCTTCGGCCAGCACACTCCACTGACAACTGGTGGCGGTAAAGAACTCCATCTCACCGAAAAGGTGCCAGTCGCAATCCAGCTCCCCCAATTGAAACCTGCGACCGTTGACGGCGCAGATATTCATCGACACCCGGCCTTCGGGCACCAGGCACATATGGGTCAACTCCCGCCCCTGAGACAAGAGATCTTCACCGGCCTGCAGCAATTGGCTCTGGCCGCAGCACTCGAGCATGGCGTCGCAAAACGCCTGGTGAGACTGCTTTAGATGCGCACTGAAACGCCCGGTGCTGTATGGTTGCAGCTGCATAACAACAAGATCCCGTAAAGATGATGGCTCATGCTAGCCCATCAGCCTTACGGGCACAAACTTCAACAACAGAGCGCCTCCAGCGCCGCCAAAGATGCCAGCTTCTCCCCCTGCATCATGGCGCTATCGGCGTCGACATACTGGTTGATGCCCTGTTGCACATCTTCACCATACAAGACCACATTATTGAGCACCGCGGCCACTTCCAGGCCTCTCAGGCGGCCAAGCGTCAACAGCGCTGCTGTTTCCATGTCGGCCCCCAAGACTCCGAGTCGATGCCAATGACGGCAAATCTCCAGCTCATCATCCCGGTAAAAACTGTCGTGTGAACGCACTATGCCGGAGTGGAAGCGGCAATCGCGGCGCTGCAAATAAGCCGCCATGGCATTGATTAGCTGCCGACTCGCCAGCGCCGGATAACCGGGCGGCGCATAACAGCCGGAGCCACCGTCATCGCGCACCGCGGCCTCCGCCAGAATCAACTCGCCCAAGGCTATCTGCGGCTGCAGCGCGCCGGCAGAGCCGACCCTAATGACACGGCGGGCGCCACACTGATACAACTCTTCCAGGGCGATAATCGCCGATGGTGCGCCTATGCCTGTGCTGCAAACAGTGACAGCCACGCCTTGGTAAAATCCGCCCATGCTGCGAAACTCGCGGTTCTCTGCCAGCAACCGGCCATCGTCCAACAGCGCGGCAATCCGATTGACCCTTTGTGGCTCGCCGCAGAGAATCACCCGCTCACTCACCTGCGCCGGAGACAGACAGATATGCGGCTGTTTATCGGCACTCATCAGCAAGCCTCCGCCGGACGGCTGCCATTGTCTTTGGCGGTACGCATCCACTGACGGGTGCCGTTGGCGGCAATAAACAACAGGATAATGTATTCAATCGACAGGGCATAAACCCCCTGGGCGGCATAGATGCCGACGCTGACCACATTGATAAGTACCCAGAGGATCCAGTTCTCGACATATTTTCGGGTCATCAGAATTTGCGCCACCACAGACAGCACTGTCATCACTGAATCCCAGAAGGGGAAAGCATCCGGCTCCAGCACAGGCTGGGCCAGCCCGGCACCAAACAGGTTGAGCGTATCGACACTGACCTGGGCAAAGAGAGCAAATACCGGGTCGATATAGACAGTCATCAGGCCGATGCCCAGCACTGAAACCGCCGCGGTAAAGGCCAGTTTCTGCTTCGACAGCCAACGCACCTTGAGGGTGTCGCCGGTTTGCTGATCCGGCCGGGTCCAGGCATACCAGCCATAGAGATTGGCGCAGAAGAAAAACAGCTGCAGCAGCAAGATGCCGTAGAGCTGTATTTGATAAAAAATAATCGCAAACAGAGTTACATTAACCAATCCAAACAGATAGTTAATCGTTTTTTCCTGGCTGGCGAACCAGATACAGAGCAAACCAAATACTGTGCCCACGGCTTCAATCCATGACATGGCATAGCCACTGCCAATGGGAATGTTCACCAGGGTATTGTTGATATCAAACCAAGCGGCAATATCCATCATCTATTCCTTGCATTATTGTGTTTTGCGCCCATGTAAGCAGATGGCAAAGCTCAAGTTAAGGACATTTGTCCACCTTGGCTGATTTAAGTCACAGCTCACTCTTGTGTGGCGCCTTCAGCACTGAAGCTGTGCCCTGACGCAGATGTTCACAATGGAAATTTTCCGCTTTCGGGATTCGCTTTTTTCGATTCGGCAACATTGGGCGCCATGTAACATTTTGGTTAATTCACTCAAGTCAGATGTGACTCAGTTCACTGTCCGGGGCTGGGCTTGCCCCCATGATGCGGGCATACCTTGGAAGCATTTAACCAGCTATGAAAGATATAAAACGACTGGACTATGAATTAATGCAGGTGCTAATCGCCATAGATGAGCACAGAAATTGTCAAAATGCTGCCCATGCCTTGAGGATAAGCAATTCCGCCATCAGCAGGCACCTCAAGCAGCTCAGGGAAATTTTTGATGACACCTTGTATATCCGCCGTGCCAGTGGTTTTATTCCCACCCATAAGGCAAGCCAGTTGCTGCCCATGGTTCAGGACCTGTGTCAGCGCTATCAGGAATTGGAGAATCAGTTCACCGAGTATCAACCGGCCAAGTCACGGGAGCACTTTGTTATTTCCGTCTATGATGACTTCAGCCCCATTATTCACAAAATACTCAATAATAAGGTGCGCCCTTTCGCACCTGATATGAGTTTTGATATTCGAATTCTGTCCCACGAATACACCACAGAACTGGAAAACGGCAATATAGATATTGCCGTGATGTCAGAAAGCTATACCGGCGCCCATTTACAGGGCAATCTATTTGCCGAAGTGAGAAACCTATATTTATTGGGCAACCGTAAACATCCTTTCTTACAGGATAACGTGCAGGTGACTTTAGAAGACCTGTTCAAATATCCCTATTATGAGATGGATAATTTCTGCGACTTGCCCGAGCCTTTAATTGTCTCTGCAGCCAGACGGCGCAACCAGGAGTGTGTCATCGCAGGCTCTACGGGGAGTCTGGCCAGCCTCGCCAGCGTATTGCTGGACATGCCTTACTACTCCATCTCCTGCAATCTCTTTACCACAGATTATGTTGCCGGTTTTCCCAATCTTATTTATAGAAAACTGCCCCTCGAAATAAGCCAGACCCTATTGAGCGAAATAAACACCAACAGAGATATAGGCCATTATGTCGTGGTCAGTGATCTAAATAAATCACAGGCCAGAGACTGGCTTAAGGAGGTATTGGTCAGAGAACTGAAAAGCGAATGGAACCTTAGAAAACCCAACTCATAACAAAAAGTCTCCCGGAATGAAAAATGGCAAGAGTCCGCTCTTGTCAGGGGGAGCTATTACCTAAGGGATAACAAGATGAAACCAAGAATACTGAATATGGCCACATATTCGGCAGGGCTGGCTGCGCTCCTTTGTCTGCTGGGGCAAGGGGTTCAAGCGGCAGGCAGCTGCCTGAATTGTCACAGTGATCAAGCCAAGTTACAGGCGCTGATAAAGCAGCATCAGCTGGAAAAAGAGTCGCTCTCCGTCGAGCAACAATCACTGCAACTCCTGGTAAGCCAAACAGATATGGGCAGCCATGCCGAACTCGGTTGCCGTGACTGCCACAGCAAGGTCGACAAGCCCGGGGACAGAACCTGGCACCCAAGCGTTCTGGCCGATCCCAGTGCCGATGGTGGCAGTGTCTGTGGCGATTGCCATGGCGAGGAGATGATCACCAACTTCCGTCACTCACTGCATTTCACAGTCAATGGTGTCGCCAAAGGCTTGATGGAAAGGTTGCAGCAGACTCCAGAGCGGGCCCAGTTATTTGAACAGATGCATAACGGCGAAGAAGGCTGCGCCAGTTGTCACGCAACCTGTGGCCAGTGCCATGTCAGTGCTCCCGACTTCGCCGGTGGCGGCCTTTTGAACAAGCACGCCTTTGTCGCGACTCCGGATCCGGTCAAAACCTGTGAAACCTGCCACTATGAAAATGCCGAGCAGCACAAAGAGCAAGATGTGCACGTCACCAAGCACAATATGAGCTGCATCGACTGTCACAGTGCCCAGCAGGAATTCCACGGTCGGGACATCAAGCAGATCCCCGAAGGCAGACTCTACAGCGAAGGCCCGCACAGCAACAAGACCGGCCCTTACGAGCAGACCCAGAAACGCGACATAGTAGCGGTGAAGTGTGAAGACTGCCACCAGGATAAAGTCGCCGATCACACCGAACTTCTGAGCGGCAAGGCATCGCCCATAGATCACAATGCCAAGCTGAAGTGTACCGCCTGCCACACCCAGCCCTACAGCAACTGCTTCGGTTGCCACCAGGACGACACCTTGTCTGTGGGCAACTGGCAGAGTCTAAAAACAGCCGAGACTCCGGAGCAGAACATCAAGCTGGGGCTAAGCATAGCCAATGATAAAAACAGCAAGCTGATCCCGCTGAGCCATTCGGCCGGGATCAGTATCGATGCCGGGGTCAAGGTGGATCTCAAAGATCCGGCCACCAAATCCTATTGGGTGCCCTTTTCTACTCACTTTACCGCCAAGAACCCTCTGGCCACCAAGCAGGCACGCGAAAGTGGGCGCATGTGTGAAAACTGCCACAACACTGATGAGGATATCTTCCTCAAAGAAAGCGATTTGCGCTTGGGAGAGACAGATCCCGTCTCCGAAAGCCAATGGATAGTCCCTAAAGAACGTTTACCCAAACACTGAGCCCAGGAGCCGAACATGAAACATAAGATGATAATCAGTTTACTGCTGTGCGGCCTTGGCAGCATGCAATACGCGCAGGCCCAGGAAAGCGCCTTTCAGACCTCAGGAGTGATCATGGGGCTGAGCAACTATCTGTGGCGTGGCCTGACCATCAGCGATGACAAACCCTCACTGCAGACCGATATCATGTTGGAGCATGAGACAGGTTTCTATGCCGGAGTCTCCTTTGAAACCTATAGGTATCAAGGTGATGAGGGGATAGAGAAGGATTATGAAATCGACTACTACGCAGGTTACTACCTGACGGTCAGCGACGAGTTGGGCTTTGGCTTCAATGCCATGCGTTACACCTATGGCGACAGTCACTCCAATCTCGAATATGCCCTATCCATGGATTACAACAGCTTAAACTTGGCGCTCAACTATGATCAGGACTTTGAAACCTGGTACAGCGAGGCCAACTATGCGCTGCCGCTGGCGCAGTATGGCGAGCTGGTTATCCATGGCGGCTATTACTTCGATGCCGAAACAATGGGCTTTGAAGATAAGGGGGAACTGCAAGACAGCGCCTACGATTTGGCGCTGCGCTACAGCTATCCCTTGTTGTCACAGCTGGATCTACTGCTGAAAGCCAGCTATCAGGAGTTTGAGCACGACCACTATATGATAGGACTCGCGTTCAACTTCTAATCAAAGCTAGCTGAGGGCGAATTCCTCACCATAACAATAATTAGCAACTCCCAAACTCTTGCCCCGCCCCTGCTGCGGGGCTTTTTTTAGATTCATCGCAGCCCTCCGGATAATGCACCGGCTTGATCAGGCACATAGCGAGCATTTTCTCGGCGCAATAGGCGGCGCGCAGATAGTCCCGCGTTTTAGCTCCCTTGAGGTTGTGACTCAGCGTCATCAGCCCGAGACGCTCGGCCCTTTGCGCCAATGTTGGCCTTGGTGCCGGCAGGCCATCGGCCAGCTCATCCAGCACCCCATGCAGGGTTTGCTGCATCAGGCCAAGGCGCGGTTGCGGCGCCTGGGGTGCTGACGGCTCGGCCAGCGCCTGCGCGAGTAGTTGCTGGTCGCCGGATTGGGGCAAGGTATCGAAAAAGAGGCTGAACCAGTTATCCAACAGCAGGGACACAGGCCGCAGGTATAAGTGGCTGGCAGTGCGCTCGATGCGCGCCACTATCAGCTCGGGGACCCGCTCGCCCAGCAACTCCAGATTGGTCACGGCTCTTTGACTCAACTTGTTGTAAGGCAGTGAGAAACTCAGCAGCGCCTGTTCCCTGTCCCAATAGTGCAGTTCCATACACTGACTGACCTGATTGAAACCACTCAGGTAGAGACCGCTCGGCCGAAAACACAGGTACTCCTGTTGCCAGTCTATCTCGCCGGCAACAGAGAGGCTCACTGGCTCCAGCGGCTTGGTCGCTGGGTAGACCCGGGTATCCTGCAAACGCCGCAGGCGCCCCCAGGCATTGAGTTCGGCCTGAGCCAGGGTTTGGGTCTTACCCTGCCAACCCAGGGCCGACGGCGCGCCTTCCAGCATGGGCAGACCGCGAAATACGCTGGCATAATCCAGCCGCTGCTCGGCTTTGGGGCGGCTCTCGGCCAGGGTGATAAAACGCCCCTGCTCATCCTGCAATACCTGAGTCACACCATGGGCGCCCCCTTCGCTTTGCCAGGGAAAAGCGCCCAGCCCCAGCACCTGCTCCGGCGCTTGTTGATAGGGTCTTTGCGTCTGAGCCTGGCTGCCTTCCAGAGCCGCCAAGGAGCGGGCCAGACAGCTGAGCAGCAATTTTCTATCCCTGACGCCTTGGCCCGAGACATATTTCTCCAGCGTGCCATGCAGCTGTTTCAAAGCGGTCAGTGGCAGATTTTGCCTGTCCATGGGCACCAGCAGGAGTTCCAGCTCTACCAGGGACGAGGGTCGCAACCTCTCGATGCCGAGCTCAGTCATCTGCTCCAGCAACTTAAGGCAACGGCTCTTTAACTGATCGCGGCTCTGCTGCCCCAGATACTGCAACTGCGCCTGCTCATCGAGCAGCCATTGCGGCCATTCAAAGGCGATGGCCTGTTCTTGGCAATAGAGCCAGACGGCGAGCAGCGCATAACGCTGCGCCTCTTCGGTGCAGATAATATCCTGCAGCCCCTGTACGCACCGAAAATACAGCTGCTGCCCCTCCAGTTCGACGCAGACTGTGCCTTGCGCAAGCTTAATTTTCGCCGCCCAGCGGCGCTGACTCTGCTGGTACAGGCGGCGAACCTGAGCCTTGCCGGCATCATTCAAAAGCTCGGCCAGATGGAGTTCCACCCGGGGCGGCTCTTCGGTGCAAGTCTCAGGGGATGCGGGCCGAACCAGCAGATAAAGCGCCGCAGCCACTATGTGTTTACACAGGCCGGAGGCGCCGCAATCGCAGCGACTGGCGAGCGGGTTATTCCAATCCAGCAGCCCCTTTTGCCCTTCAAACTCAAAGCCATAATCCTGCATCTGCGGCTGGCTTTTCTCCAACGCCTTGCGGGCCCGGCGCACCAAACCTGCACTACCTAGGCTGGTGAGTATGGTTTCATTCATCGGCGTAGCCCCATAGTCAGCGCCAGCCATTCGGCAAAGCTATCCGGGCTGAGTGAGCCTATCTCCATCCCCAGGCGCTGCAGCTTGTCGGTGCTAAAAGTGCTGTAGAAAGGCTCGGCATCGTGATTCATGGCGGTCATCCCCAGCATCTTGATGCCACTGTCTATCATCCCCTGGGCCTGGGCCAGTAAGGCCTGCATCGAACCTCCCTCTTCAAAGTCGGACACGGTTGCCACCACAGAGCGCCCCGGCTCGGAGCAGAGTTGCTGACAATAGCGCCAGGCCTGGGAGATCAGGGTGCCGCCGCCCAACTGGCAATTCAGCAACACAGACACGGGGTCCTGGGCCTGCTCACTCAAGTCCACCACTTGGGTGTCGAACACTACCAGCGACAACTTCACCGATGGCAAGCGGGTCAGGATCCCGGCGATCACTGCCGAGTAAATCAGCGAAGTCGCCATGGAGCCGGACTGATCTATGCAGAGCACTATGTGCCAGGGCAGTTGGTGCTGCTGACGGGCATGGAAATAGACCCGCTCGAAACAGACCTTCTCGCCATCAAAATGCTTGAGGTTGCGGCGAATACTGGTCTGCCAGTCCAGATTGGCCAGCCGTTTCACCGGACTGTGGGCCTGGCGGTTGAGCCTGCCACTCAAGTTGTTGATATAGGTCGGCCGCAGGCGACGCAGCAACTCCTCGACCACTCCCTGAATAATCCGCTCTACCTGTTGCCGAATGGCCGGCTTGTGATGGGCATTGAGTTTCAGCAACTGCTTCAGCACCCCCATACTGGGAGTGATCTTTTCCAGCACCTGCGGCTGCTCCAACACCTGATGCAACCCAAAGCGCTCGACCGCATCGGACTGCAGCCTGTCGTTGACCGAACGGGGAAACAGGGTCTCCGCCGCCTCCAGCCAGTTGGTCACTGCCAACTCGCTTTCCCCCAAGCCAGCGCTTACCTTGAAGCCACGCTGCAGCTGGCCCTCCTGATAGAGCTGCTGCAACACCTCATCCTGTTGCTGTTGCCGGGAGCTGAGACGGGTATCAAGCGCGTTGGCATAGCGCCCCAACACCAGACGCCAGCGCTGCTTCAGTTGCTCATCCATTGACTCAATCCTTGTTGCTCCAGGTCAATTCGCAGCTGCCGCTCCAGCGCCAACCCCTGTTGAAAGTCCTGTTCAGATATCCCGTATTGCAACCAATTCAGGCCGTTATCCCACTGATTCAGCTGCAGCAAGCGGCGGCAGAGCTCATCCACCTCTCTGGCATCCAGCGCGCAAAACAAGCCCCTCATGGCCGGTAGCTTGTCGATAAACTGCGCCTCACTCAGCTCACTGAGCCAGTGATTCAGCATGGGCAGCAGGCCATGGTCTTGCCGCAACCAGTGCGGCACCACCTTGAGCAGCGCCTCAATCACAGGGAAGGGATCGTTTTGCAGCTGCAACTGTTGCAGCAGTGGCGCCGGGTCCAACTTGTCCAGCTCGATAGCCAAGGCCTGCAGGACAAAATAGAGCACGGGGCGATGGGCGTTATGGCTTGTCAACCAGCGCAGTCTGTCACGCCAGGGAGACTCGAGCTCGTCCTGATGCAAGACTGCTACGCTCTGCAGATCCAACAGTAACTTCAGCGCCTCTTCATCGCTCAGACGGTTGATTGCCGGTAAATGAAAGCCGACCTGATGCCACAGGGCTTTTTGGTAAGCCAGCAGCTCAATATCGGCAAACAGTGGATGATGCGCTGCCGCCAGCAAGGTCATAAAGCTATTGGCCAGTTGCTGAATGTCGCTGCATTGGCTTATCTGCTGCGCAATGGCATGGGCGCTCAGCTCTTCCGGCATCCCCAGATGCAGTGCCAACACCAGTTTTTCCACCAGTTGCTGCAAATCTTCCTGGGGCAACTCACTGAGCCGCCGTTTCACCACCAGCTCGAGACGCAGCCCCAGGCTGGATTTCTCGGCCAGTGCCACTTCCACCGCCGGAGTCCAATGATAGTTCCAATGTTCATGGCGATGGTTGAACTTCAATTGCCGGATGACCGGCATGCCATTTTGCGGCCTGGCAAAACCGCTGCCAACAAACAGCAGCCGACACAGGAGGCGACGGCGCTCAATATGCTTGTCCGTCATGGCGTAGAGATCGAAGTGGCAGCGTCCCGGTTTATCCGTCTGCAATCTGGCCTTGCGACATAGCGCCAACACCTCTTCCACCAGCGGTAAACTGGGTTGGTCGGCCGGTAACTGCCCAAGGGCATCGCCGCTGAGCACCTTTTGCCAGGGTTCGAGTGTCGATGCCGACAGCTGCTGTTTAATCAGGCAACTGCCCAGAGAATCCAGCAGATCATAGCTGCCGGGGCGCGCCAAGCCACGCAAACTACAGAGGGCCTGCAGATGCTCAAAGCAGTTTTTCTTATAGATCAGCGGCAGTTGCGGCATCTGCTCCAAGAGGTAGAGCAACCAATCATCGGCGTTCAATTGCCGCTGCTGAAACTGCCAGCGACAGAAGGCCGGATAAGGCATACCGGCGCCGTAGCCTTTGCGGGCATCCAGCAAGGCGTCACTGAAACGGATCACAAAGCTATCTTGCGTGTCATCGACGACGATCGCCTCGGCCTCGTCGGCAAAGTTGATCAACGCCGGGGTATGAAAACCACCTGTGAGCACAGCCACTCGCTCATAGCGGCGGCGGGCCGCCTTGATATGGGCCCGCATCTGGGTTTCACGGGCCAGATCGCCCATCTCTTCCAGGCTGTCTGTGCCAAAGCAGGCACGACTGGCGGCGCAGAACAACAATACCTGGGTAAAGAAGCTCTCGGCCGAGGCGAAATTTTGTTGTTCAAACAAACGCTGCCAGAGTTCGTCGGCATCCCGGCATCCCAGTTGCTGCTGTAGGCGGCGGCTGTAGTCCGAGCTTAAAAAGCGGCTATCACTCCAACGGTTGCTTACACCGCCGTCCTGCGCCTTTTCATCCAGATCGATGAAGATCACCTCAATGCCCTGCGCCGTCGCCCAGCGCAGCGCCTGCCATTCAGGGCTGTTCTCGGCCAGAGGGTAGTAGCTGCCACTCTGATAGATGGCAATAGGCGGCACCACAGTATCGCGCTGCAACAGTGACAGATGGCGGATAAAACTGCCGGGGGCTTCTATTAACACGGCTTGGGGCTGCCGGCGCTGCAACTGCTCCAGCGCCATGGCGGCGCAGGCCGGGCTGTGATGCCGCAGCGGCAACCAGCACACCCCGGGATCGGCCGCGGCGGCCTTGAGCAGTTCACCAAACTCCCCTCTAAGGAACATCACCTCATCCACAGAGCTTTTCCTGCCTGGAAGAAGGCTTGCCAACCCTGGCGTTCACGGGCGACCACATCCATGTAATGAGCCAGCTTCTTCACATCGTCGGCCTTGTCCTTGATTAGCGTGCCGTGCATCTGCTGCACCAACTGGGCGGCACTCATGGGCTCTTGCCAATAGAGGCTGTGCAGGGCGCAGCCATGCACTATATTAACCGCCTCGGCCGTGGACAGAGTGGCATCCATCGCCTGTGGGCCGACGGTACTGCGAAGGTCGTGAAATACTCGTACCAGCAAGTCCACCAGCGCTTCATCCAGCTGCACCTGTTGGCCGCTGTCCGCCAGGCGTTGGCTCACCTGAGCCAAAATCAGCTGGCGCTCCAGCAGAGGATCGCTGAGCACAGGCACTGTCTCGAAGTTGAAACGGCGCTTGAGCGCGCTGGACATCTCGTTGACCCCACGGTCCAGCAGGTTGGCGGTGGCTATCAGGTTGAAGCCCGGTTTGGCCTGAATCGAGACGCCCAGCTCGGGGATACTGAGGCTTTTTTCCGACATCAGCGAGATCAGCACATCCTGCACCTCCTGCGGGCAGCGGGTGATCTCTTCGATACGCACCAGCTTGCCCTGCTCCATCGCCTGATAGACGGGGCTTTTCAGCAGGGCTTCCAGACTGGGGCCACCGGACAGTAACAGGGCAAAGTTCCAGCTGTACTTGAGCTGCTCCTCCGTAGTACCTGCTGTGCCCTGAATGAGATACTCACTGCTGCCGCTGATGGCAGCGCTCAATAGCTCAGAAAGCATCGACTTGGCGGTACCGGGTTCACCGACCAGCATCAGGCCGTTGTTGCCCATCAGGCTGACAATGGCCCGCTCCACCAGGGCATCTTCCCCGTAGTATTTGCGGCTGATATCAAGCGCCGCATCGCCGCAGATAAAACGTCGCACCGCCCCAGCCGACATGGCCCAACCCGGTGGAATAACCCCCTTGTCGGCCGCCATCAAGCGTTGCAATTCATCCTGATAACGCTGCTCGGCATGAGCCCGAATGACTTGTTCCATCCTGTTTGCTTCTCCTTATTGGCTGCCACCAGTAAGGCAGCAGCCTAATCCATCCGTTATCGACCTTTACCAGGGCAGTTTCGATTCCCAGTCCGGATCTGCCACACACTTGTCGCCGACTTCACGATAGTCAACGGCGATGGCATTGAGCAGGTTGACCGGCACCTCGGCCAACGGCAGTTGACGGTAGCGGGCATAACGGCCGCGGGGGTTGGTCCGCTCCATGACCTTGATGTCATAGATGGCGGCGGCCTCGTTTTCTTCCGGCACGCAGTTACCGCTGAAACCGAACTCCACTCTCAGCCCCAGGGTATCGAAACGCTTGAAGTAGTTATCAAAGAAACCGCCGTCTTCCGCTTCACCGCGCTGATAACCTTTCTTGGTCAACAGGCCACGCAGGGTATAGCAGTCGGTCATCCGGCCGTGCTGGTCATTGAGTGCCTCCTGACCTTCAGTTAGCGTCACTTCGGCACTTCGCAGCTGCTCGAACAGCGGCTTGACCTTGTAATCCTTGAGATGTACACGCCAGGCATCCAGCGCTGCCTCCGCTAACAGGTTACCGCTCACCAGGCGTATACTCGCCGCAGCGGGCAGTTGCAGCTCTTCATCGTCAATATCGATAAAGGCGCCGTCTTCCGTGGGTCTGAAGGTTTGCCATTGACCATCAATCTCCACCTGCCAGAGGGTGCGCTGCAACAGGCGATACATGACCGGATGCTGATGCAGGTATTGCTGCCAGTCTGCGGCGAGCCAATGCCGCTCTGTGACCATGGCCTCATACAATCTGGCACTTTGCTGTTCAACCACCTGCTTGAGTTCTTTCTTGCAGTTGCTGAACCATTTTTTCACTTCGGCAATATCGCCTTCGTTATCTGTCTGCCGAGGTTGCGGCAGGCTCTTGAGCAGCTTGCCCTCTTCGTTGAGCAATCTCAGCTTGAGGTCGTCCCCGAGTGCCAGCGCCAAAGTACGGCTGCCGAATTCAAACGGGCTGGGCTGGGTCAGATGTTCGAGCCCGGCCGTCTGCACAGTGCGATCCGCCAGCTCATCCTGGGTCCAGCCGTTACGGACCGCAATTTGACTGACTTGCGCCCGCGCCAGCTCCTGCACCGAGTTGGTGCGATAACGCCGCGAAATACTCAGCAGAAACTGAATCGCCACAGGATCGTCCGAGTTGGCCAAGGCCTGCAACATGGCCTCTATCTGTGCCCGCCGCTCATAGCGCTTCTTCATAAAGGGTTGGATCATGCCCAGCAGGGTTTGCGCATCGCCGCCAGCGATCAGGGCCAACATCCCCTTGTCTTTGATGGCCGAGCCCAGGAGCTCATTCTTTTTCTCGGCAAAGCGGACCTGAAACGCATCCTCAAGGGTCTTGTGTTGATACTCCTGACCCCAGTCGTATTTGGCCCAATGCTGATAAGATTGAAAAGTCTGCTGCTGATGCGCCTTGGCATATTCCAATGCCTCATCATCCGAAGGGCAACGGGTATCCTGGGCGATAAATGCCGCCAGAATAAAATGCCCAAGACGCTGACGGCTTTCGCTGTCCAGCAGCGACAGATAGTGACTCAGCAATGGGTTGCCCTGAGGCTGCTTGAGCTTCACCGCCAAGACGACCCACCAGAACACCAGTTCGGGTTCGACCGGGCTGCCGTCTTCAAAACGGCATGCGGGCAGCGCTTCACGCGGGAACCAATCCATGGACTTGGGTGGCGCCTTTTTAAGGCCGGCCTTGGCTTCGGCCAACAGCGCTTCCTTGCCAAGGAACTGGCTGATATCGGCGCCGGTTTGCAACAATGCTTCCAGCAACACTACCCGGGTTGGCATATCTTTCTCTTTATTCATCGCCTGGCTCAATGCCTCCTGCGCCGAAGCCGCCTTGAGGCGACCCAGCCAAGTGGCGGCCAGCACCCGGTTATCCTTGCTGCCGGAGGCCAGCTCAGGAGTGATAAGGGTGATATCGGCGCCGTGGCGTTCGGCGCAGTACTGAGCCGCTGCCTGTATGGCTTTGCGGCCATGGAAGGCGTATTCATGAACCTTCCTTTGCCAGTGCTGCGGCAGCTTGGGAAATTCGGCCAGAATCGCCAAGGTCTGTATCAATACCTGATTGGCATCGTGTCGATAGGTTCCATTGAACACCTGGCCATTGAGACCATGCTCTATATAGTCGGGGTTTTCGGCAAAGAAGGGCCAGATCAGCAGTTGTTCACAGGCGGCCGGCAACCAGTCACCTTCCCGGCCTTCGTAGCCAAACAGGGCTTCAATCAAGGCCGCTGCGGGTTGATTCTCTTGGTTGCACAGGCTCAAGAGTTGCCGTAAATCCGTCATTCCCTGCAGACTTTTCAGAATATGTTCCTGGCTCAGCATACGCTCCCAGGAATGGCAGGAGAGCTCATGGCGTTCCATCCGCAAAATAAGCCGCAGACAGGCTTTGGGGTGCTCGTCGAGATCGGCGTGGCTGATCAGAGAATAAAACCCTGACAGAGATGATTGCCGGCCTCTTTCGAGGTCCATCAGCGCCGCTTGCAGTTGGGCACTACTGACTTGCTGCCAGCGTTGCAGACTTTTCCGGTCGTCGGCCAAATGCCTTTTGCGATAGCTGGGGGCATCTGGGTGCTCCGCCGCAGCGATATCGTTTTCAAGCTCTTTGATCTCTTTAGCCAACTGCTTTTCACACAGACCTAACCATTCTTCAGGCACTTTGACGTTTTTATCAATGGCCGCAACGGCCGGAATATCCCAGCTAAACTGGTCACTCTGTTGCTGCCGGGTCGTGTTATCCAGCATTTTCGCCAGTGCCGTTTTTACCGCGGCGGATTTCTCTTCACTGTGCCAGCGCTGCAGCAAGGGGGTCGCTTCAGGATAGAGGCCGGCCACAACCAGCCAGTGGCCACGGGTAGCCGCCTTGGCGCCCGGAAATTCCCGCTCCAGAAACGCCAGCAACTGCTGTTGCGGGCTCTTTTTCAGCAGTTTCACGGCCTCTTCACGGACAGTCGCCGAACCATCGGCGGCCAACGCCATGACCAGCGGCAGCTGCGCCTGTGACAGGGTCTGGCAGGCTTTATTAAGCAAAGCACAAAAGGTTTCGCGGCCGCTGAAATGTAACTGTTTCAACAGCTGCAGATATTCAGGATCTTCACTGAGCTTGAGCCAGTCGGTACTCTTCCTCAGCGCGGTGCGGAATGTATCATGATAATAAGAGTCGGAACCTTCAAGAATAAAGGCTTCCAGCTCATGGGGCGGGTGCTCATATTGCGCGACCAGCGAAGCCAGATAGTCACGACTGGGCAGATCTTTGCCCGCCAAACGGCAACCGTAATACTCTTCTGCCAACTCTCGGAACAGCATCAGCACGCCATTGAGCCAGCCGCTCGAGGTGTTTTGCACGCCGTAGATGCTTATATCTGGGTTGCAGGCATGACACACCAAGCCGAGACGGCGCATAACGGCCGCTTCATTACAGGCACCGGTTGCCACAAACTGGTTAATGGCATCACGGGCCTGAACCAAGCGTTCATCATTTTGTCCGTAGCCATAGGGAACACCCGGCCGCGCCAGTGTTTCTCCAGCACTGAGCTGCTGGAGCTGCGACAGACACGCCACAGGTTCACCGGTCAAAATATACTGACTGACGGCTTGTGCCAAACCCGTTTGCTGCTCATCGATAATCCGGCAAGCGTCTAGCAGTAACTTGTCTGTATTGGGGCGAGTGAAGGCTTCAAGCTTGTTTTTTAATACGTCCAGCATCTCTCATATTCCTTGAGTCATTAGCAAATATGTCTTCCTTCCCCCAATAGCAGACATTCAGTAAACACCTGCTTAAGCCGGCGGCCGAGCCTCCTTTTCGGACGAGGAAGGGGGAATTCTAACGGAAACGCAAAAACAATATCGCTTACAAAACACCCATTTACAGTTCAATGCCGCCAAATGTGATCTGCCCTCCCCCGGGATGACGCCATATTAGGCCAGCCTTTACCCATAGAAAGCGGTTTATTGGCCTTGAAGCCGCCAGCGGCTTTAGCCACGCTAACAGCAAAATCAGCAATATCCGGCAAGGGGTCATGGTCAATGTCTCAAACCTTGTTTGAAAAACAGGCTAGCTGGAGATTGCAAACAAAAGTTACCAATGGTAACTTTGCAATTGTTGCTATGAGTAACTTATTCAACCAAGCGCCGATGGCTGTTGTTTCATGGGTATCCGTTTCATGGGTATCCGTTTCAAGGGCGCCCATTTCGAGGACAGGCAAAGCAGCCGACCGGCACAGCTTGGTATTTTTTGCCGTTGCGCTCAAGCCGTAAACGGCCAATAACAGCAACAGGAGTTTTAGTGTGGAAAGGTTAACCAAGTGCACTCTGGACAATGCCGATGAACTGGCCAAGCCCATATTGCAGGAGATCAAGAGTCGCTACGGCATGATCCCCAACTTCTATTCGGCTCTGGGCATAAATGGCGCGGTCATGAAGGGCTATCTGGAGTTTGAGGCCAATCTGGAAGAGCACAGCCTGCTGAGCCTGGCCCAGCGGGAGATGATCTCCCTGGCGGTTGCCAACTATAACGGCTGCGAATACTGTGTCAGCGGCCATAGCTTTTCCGGGAAACGTGCCGGGCTCAGCCCCGATGCCTGCATCAAGGCGCAGCAGGGCAAGGCCGATAACCGCGAAGACCAGCTGCTGCTGGACGTCGCCCTGGCGTTGCTGCAACACAGAGGCAAGTTACCGGACTCTTTGCTAACAGACTGTCTGGATGCCGGGATCAGTGAGGCCAAGGTGATGCAGGTCTGCGCCTGGAGTGGCCTGAATAACTTCAGTAACTGGGTTAACAACACAGTGCAGCCGAAAATCGACTTCCCAAGGGTTCCACTGCAACCCTATACTGAGTGACAAAAGAGAAGCGACAATGCGATGCATTGCCGCTTTTTCAATTTTATTAAACCAGCTATCTGTGGGGGATGCGTGAAGAAGAGAATGCTCAAAGATCAGCGCCGCGAACAACTGCTCGAAGTTGCCTGTGAGATTGTCCGCGAAGCCGGTACCGATGCGCTGACCTTGAACACCCTGGCTCAAAAAGCCGGAGTGACCAAGCCTTTGACCTATCGTCACTTCGCCACCCGGCAAGGATTGCTGGCACAGATGTACCGCCATTACGACAATCTATTTGTCGAGGCGGTGAAACAGGCCGCAGCGGAGCAAAAAGCCTCGCTGGCAGAGCTATGCACCCTGGTCTGCCGCGCCTATCTGGACTGCGCCGTACGCTGCGGCCCGGAGTATGAGGCGATAGTTGCGGCGCTGCGCGGCTATCCTGAGTATCAGAACATCACCACAGATATTCGCGACTTCTTCACCGACTTCTACAGCGAACTCTTTGCCGATTACCTCAAGCTGCCTGCGCCGCAAAGCAAGCTGCTGTGCTGGGCCATACATGGCGCCATCAATGAAGTCGCCAATGCCGTGGCCTGCGGCCATGCCCAGCCGCAAGAAGCAACAACCAGGCTAAGCCAACTGCTGCAGCGCATGCTCGGCGCCGACGGATGCTGATTCAGGCAAACCTGCACTCAAGCGTTATCTCAGCCCCCAGGGTGCGCCGACTCAACCAACGCCTGAGCCGCTGCTGCACCAATGGCAATTCACCGTCCAGCCCAGGCTCCAGATAGACCACCACAGTCAACACGTTTTGCTTTTCATCCAAACGCCACAGGTGCATGGACTCGACTCTGGCCACTTCGGGCCTGGCGGCCAATTGCTCCTGCAGCAGCTCCGGAGCCAAGCCGGCCGGTGCCTGCTGCATTAGAATGCGCCCGGATTCCACCAGTAACAGTGCACCGTGGTAGATCACATAAGCTGAGATCAACACAGTAACCAGGAGATCGACCCAATACCATTGGTAGAGGATGATAAGCCCGCCGGCCACCAGTACGGCCACAGACGCCATGGCATCCGACACATTGTGAATAAAGGCGGCGCGGATGTTCATATTGTCCTTGGCACCGGCGCTGTGAGTCAGCATGGCGGTGCCAATATCGATAATCAAAGCCAGTCCCGCCAACCAGAACACCAGCATGCCATCCACAGGTTGCGGACTCCAGAAGCGCTGCAAGGCCTCATAGATAAGGTACACCCCCACCAACAGCAAGGTTGCCGCATTGATAAAGGTGCCCAGTACTTCGGCGCGTTTATAACCGTAGCTCATACCGGGGTGACTGGCTTTCTGGCCTATTTTGCGGGCGATCAAGGCAATCAATATCGCGATGGCGTCACTGAAATTATGCAGCGCGTCGGCAATCAGCGACAAACTGCCGGCCAGAATACCGCCAAACAGCTGCGCCAGAGTGAGTAACATATTGATGATCACAGCCAGTCCCAAGCGGCGACTGCCGAGATCCGGGCCATGTTTGTGGGGGTGGCCGCTGCTCTCCAACTCCAGCGGCTGCCAATCTTGAGAAGATTTCTGCATAGCATGTTTCCTTATAAAAGGGGGCATCCCTGCCCAGGCCCAGCCGCAAAGCGGCAGGCCTTATGACGCAGGCCAGGTAGGCAGTCCGGCCATGATCCAAAGCGGCTCTCATCTTCCACTTTGGGGCGTCACACTCCAATCAGTACAATGCTTCTCTATCGGAGCAATTCTGCTGTTATTCCAAGGCTTCCAGCTCCTTGTCGCTCTTGAGATACAGGGCTCGATACAGGGTTGGTAATACCAGCAGGGTCAATGCGGTTGAGCTCAGCAGGCCGCCTATCACCACCACGGCCAACGGCTTTTGGATCTCACTGCCGGCACCGGTTGACATCAAGATGGGGATAAGCCCCAGCGCCGAAGTCAGCGCCGTCATCAACACAGGTCGCAGACGGCCGACCGTACCTTCATACACTGCCTGCTCCAATGACTCACCGCTGTTGCGGCGCTGGTTGATTGAGTCCACCAGCACCACCCCATTGAGCACCGCCACCCCAAACAGAGTGATAAAGCCGATGGAGCTGGGCACAGATAGATAGGTACCGCTGAGCCAAAGCGCCAACACGCCGCCAATCAGCGCCAGTGGCACATTGGCCATGATTAGCGCCACCTGCTTGATGGAGCCGAAGGAGAAGTAAAGCAGCAAGGCAATAAGCGCCACAGAAATGGGCACCACCAGGATCAGTCTTTGCTGAGCCCGCTGCTGATTCTCATATTGGCCGCCCACCATCACGGTATAGCCGGGCGGCAGTTGGGCCTCGGGCACCAGGTTGTAGATATCCTGCACCACGGAACCCATGTCCCGGCCGGAGACGTTGGCCTGCACCACCACACGCCGCTGCACATCGTCACGGCGGATATTGGGCGGCGCCATCTCTATGCTGACATCGGCCACTTCACCCAAACGCACCTGAGCCCCATTGGCGGCCACCAGACGCAGATCGGCTATCGCATCCGGGCTCTGGCGGAAACGGCTGGCCAGACGCAGGTTGATATCGTAACGGGCGTTGCCGTCGATAACCTGGCCGGCGCTGCTGCCGCCTATGCCTGTGCTCACCAGCGACATCACCTCATCGACGCTGATGCCGTAACGTCCCAGCATCGCGTTTTTCGGCCGTACCACCAATTGCGCCTCGCCGGTGATCTGCTCAAGAGACACATCCACGGCACCGGGCACCTGGGCCACCAGTTTCGACAGTTGTTCGCCTTTTTCCGCCAGCACATCGAGATCCGGACCAAACAGCTTGATGGCCAACTGCGCCTTGACCCCGGACAGGAGTTCATCAACCCGGGTAGCGATTGGTTGGGAAAAGGTCAGCAACAACCCGGGGAAGACACTGAGTTTCTGCTCCATCAGGCGTTGCAGTTCGGCGCGACTATTTGCAGAAGTCCACTGTTCCAGCGGTTTGAGACCGATATAGATTTCAATATTACTCACAGGCTCAGGATCGCCGCCCAGCTCAGGTGCCCCTATGCGTGACAGGGCATACTCCACCTCGGGAAACTCCAGCAGCAGGGCCTCAAGTTTGGGCGCCACATCCAGTGAAGTATCCAAACTCGCAGTGGGTGCCAGGGTGACCCGCAAGTTGATGGTGCCCTCTTCCAGTTCAGGCACAAATTCCGTGCCCAACCTCGGCAACAGCGACAGGCTCATACCCAGCATGACTACCGCCACCAGCCCCACCTTGCCAGGCGCGGTCAACACCTTTTGCAGTAGCGGACGGTACACCCGCTCAAGCGGTGCCAACACTGGACTTTGACGGAAAGTCACCCCCTTGCGGAACAGATAAACGGCCATTGCAGGCACCACCAGCAGTGCCACCAACAGCGCCGAGATCATCGCGAGGATGATGCTCACCGCCATCGGCTGAAACAGCTTGCCTTCGACCCCTTGCAGGGCAAACAGCGGCGCAAACACCACTATAATGATCGCCGTGGCAAAGAACACCGGGCTGCACACCTCTTTGGCGGCCTGCCATACCCGCATGGCAATCGAGCCTCTGTGTTGGTCTTCGTCGGCATGGTAGGGATCGTCTTCGCAGTCGCTGCGCTGCCGAGCCTGGTCCTGATGGCGCCTATCCGGCTCACTCAGATGTTTGAAGATGTTCTCCACCATCACCACAGAGCCATCCACCAGCATACCTATGGCGATCGCCAAACCACCGAGCGACATCAGGTTGGCCGACATTCCCAGATAGCTCATCACCAGCAATGCCAGCAAAATGGAGACAGGAATCGACAGCAGAACCAGCAAGGTAGCCCGTACGTTGACCAGAAACAGTGCCAGGATCACCACGATAAACATAAAGGCCAGCAACAGGGCATCACGCACTGTGGTCACCGCCTTGTTCACCAGATCGGCCTGATCGTAGTACACTTCGAAGGTGACCCCCTCGGGCAGCGCCTGGCTTATCAGCTGCTCGCGGGCAGCAATTTCATCAATGGTGGCCTTGGTGTTGGCGCCCATCCTCTTGAGCACCACCCCGGCAACCACTTCGCCCAAGGCCTTGGCTTCGCCATTGTCGTCCCGACGGGTCATGGTGACGGCGCCGACCCGGATTTCACTGCCAAAATCCACTTCGGCCAAATCGGAGACAGTGACCGGTGTGCCCTGGTATTCGCTCACCGGAATGCGGCCTATGGCATCCAGCCCGGCTTGGCCCGCAGGCAACAGACCATAGCCGCGCACCACGAGTTGCTCCTGACCATTGGGCATAAACCAACCGCCGGCATTGCGGTTATTGGCATTCAGCGCCTGCTCCAGCTGTGACATAGACAAACCGTAAGCCAGCAGTCGATTGGGATCGACCCTGACCTGATACTGACGCACTTCGCCACCGAAAGAGAGCACATCGGTCACGCCGCCAACCGGCATCAGCAGCAGCTTCACCAGATAGTCATTGAGACTGCGCAGCTCATCGGCGCCGATATTACTGTCCGGCTCGGCCCGCAGTATGTACTGATAAATCTGCCCAAGGCCCGAGGTGTTGGGACCGATTTCCGGCACCCCGACTCCGTCCGGGATCATCTCTTTGGCGGCGGCCAGTTGTTCAAACACCTGCTGGCGGGCAAAATAGATGTCCGTGCCTTCCTCGAACACCACTGTCACTATGGACAGGCCGGTGCGGGAGAGTGAACGAACTTCTGTCACCGCGGGCAGTGAGTACATGCTGGACTCCACCGGATAAGAGATGAGTTTTTCCACCTCTTCGGCCGCCAGCCCCTCGGCTTCGGTATTGACAGTGACCTGCACATTGGTCACATCGGGAAAGGCATCAAGATTAAGCTTTGGCAGGGAAAACACACCCACTACCAGGACGACAATCAAGGCCAGCAACACCAGAAAGCGGTTGCGGATCGCCCAATCTATTAACGATTGCAGCATAATGCTGTCCTCAATGGTTGTGGATATCGAAGCCGGCCTTGGCCAGCTCGGATGCCAGGAAGAAAGCCCCGGCGGTAACGACCCGGGTTCCGGGCTCTATGCCGGATACCAGGTTCATGCCGCGCTCGCTGGCCAGCAGTTGCACCTCTTTGGCCTCGAAACCGTCATCATCTTCGATGAACACCTGCCAGTCGCCGTCGCTACTGCGACTGAGCGCCGCATCCGGCAGCATCACACCTTCACCGCGGGGATCGGGCAAAAACAGTTCGGCAAACTGACCTGCGTGCCAACGTACCTGGGTGTTATCCAGTCGCGCCAGCACCCGCTCGGTGCGGGTCACGCTGGACAACTCATGGGAGCGGCCTATCACACTGGCACTGACACTGCGATCGCCAATCCGCACCAGGGTTTCGCTGCCTTCACTCAGGCTTTCGGCCTGCGATGGGGTTAGCTCGGCGGCCACCCACAGTGAGCGCTCATCGGTCAGCTGCAGCAGTTGGCTGCCGGCACCGAGCAACTGCCCGAGGCGCGCCTCATCCTGCTGCACCCGACCATCTATGGGCGCCAGCAGTTGATACAGGCCTATTCCCTGCGGCCGGCTTTCCAGCGCCTTGATCTGTTGATCTGTCATCTGCAGCGACTTGAGAATGGCGCGTTTTAAACTGGCATCGACCTGAGTCTGCAGCCTGCGACTGGCACTGACGGCACTCTCGCTCATGCGGCTGACCCGGCTCCACTCGGCGGCGGCATTGATATAGTCAGCCTGGGCCTGGGCCACGGCGGCGCCACCCAAGGTCAGCAGAGGATCGCCCGCTTTTACCTCTTGTCCCGGCACTACATGCCGCTCCAGCACTCGCACTTCCAGCTGCGGCGCCAGCACCACAGTGCGCTCGCGATCCACCAGCAAGGTGGCATTGGCGAAAGCATTGAGGCTAAAGCCACCGGCGCTGACCACCTGGGTCTGGACGCCGGCCAGTTGGCGCTGCTCACTTGAGAGCTGCAGCGCCTGATGTTCATCTTCATGTCCTTCTTCGGCGGCGATAGTCAAGGGGCTGGACAGCCCTAACATCAGCGCCAGTAAAGCGGCCTGCAGCCGTGGGTATTGTAGAGTCTTGTTCATTGTCCGGTACCTTAGTGTGTATGGGGCTGTCATTGGGCGTTCTCCTGGGATACGGCTATTTCCGGCAGCGCGCCGGGCAGTTGCCCCGAAGCTCCCATCCACTCGAGCCAGCTTTGGTAGAGGGCGGCTTCCAGTTCGAGACCGGCCTGAAAGCTGCTGGCCAACTGTCGCCGGCTGGTCAAATAGTCGCTGGTGCTGAGATCGCCGCTGCGCCAGCGTTGCCCCAAAAGCTCGGCCGCCTTGCGACCGGCCACCAAGGCCTGCTGTTGCCAGTCGAGCCAGCTCTGCTTCAATCTGGGTAAGCTGTAGTTGAACTGTTGTTGTTGCTGTTTGAGCGCCATCTCAATGCTTTGGTATTGCGCCTTGGCGGCGGTGACCGCCTCCATTGCCGCCTTAATCGACTCGCTGTAGTCGTTGCGCAGATGCAGCGGCACAGAGACGCCAATCCCCAGCTTGTTGTCGGAGCCTTCCCTCTCGGCGTTGAGGCTGAAATTGGGGTCGGCCGCCGCCTGGGCCTTGGCTTGATTGACTTGCAGCCGCGCCAACTCCAGTTGTAATCCGGCGCTGGTCAGCGCCGGCACGGGCGCCTCAGTCGCGGGCAATTCGAGACGGCCGGCGAAACTGCCAAAGGGAAGCTCTGCCCGGCCAAAACGCGCCAGAATGCGGGTATCGGCATCCAGCAGCGCCTTCTGGGCCAAGGCCAGATCACTGATGGCACTGGCTTGTTCCAACTCCATCAGATTCAATTCCGCTTGGGACAAATCACCGACCTCGGCCCTTTGCCTGGCTATCTGCAACTGTTGCTCACCATAGTTTTGCTGCGCCCGCACGAACATCAGTTTCTTCTGTGCCAGGCTCTGATCGACCAGGGCCTGCAACACCTCGGCATACAAGCGGGAGCGCTCGAGAGTGATATCACTCTCCAAGCGCATCAACTCCGTAAGCGCCAATGCGCTGGCGGCTGCGCGCTTGTCGCCCCAGTCAATGGTTTGGCTAATGGACAGGCTGTAGGTGTCATCCTCTGGGGCATTGAGATAACTCAAGCCCAACTCGGGGTTGTAGATGGCGCGATCGGCGCCCTTGGCCAGATATTGAGCCTCACGGATCCTGGCTTCCTGAGCCTGAAACTCGGGTAAGGTGAGGATCTGTTGTTTGAGCTCGCCAAACCAGGCCAGTGAGGGTTCGGTCCCCGACTTGACCTGGGCTACAAGAGAGGTGTTATCCGGTTTTTCTCCGGCAAGGGCGGGCTGATAGGTTAGCGCTCCCACGCCCAATAGACTCATAGAGACTATAAATTTCAACATAAACTTTCCTTGGAAAGACATATTTGGCAGCAAGCCAATGGTGAACATTGGCCAAAGCATAAACCTTGGAGTTAAATCTAAAGTCAAGGGTTTACTTTGATAATTTCTGAGTTGATGCTGACCACAGTGCTGCACAACGCCTGCAAAGACGCATGACCAGGGTTGGTTGCAAGAGAGAACCGTTTCAGGCTCTGACGACAGCCAGCACAAGACAAACGCAATGGGACACAGGCAAGCTATGCCCGGGCTTCACACGCACTGATGATCAGAAAGATCAGGCTATTGGGGGGCGGTAATCCGGAGTGGAGAAATAGGGTTGAAAAGCGGGCTCCAGGCTCTGGGGCCTGGGGTGCATCAAGGGAGCCGGGCTCTGTGCCAGGGTAACCGGCAGTGACAGATGACCACCATGACACTGACAGTCGAGGCAGAGATCGAACTGTTGGGATTCAGTATGGGTCAGTTGATGACTGTGGCTGACAAAGGGAATATCGGCTTCCAAGGCTTCATCTGTGCCACAGGTACAATCCACACACTCGCTGATGACTGTGACTTCGGTGACAAATTTGAGATGAGGATGGTTGCTTTCTTCCTCGGCCGGATTGCCCAGATGCAACTGATGCGCGCCGAGATTAGCGGCGCAAAATTGCAGCACCACCAAGGCGATAAGCATATGAGTCAGTTTGCGGACAAATACAGTCAAGAATAATTCCGGTTAAGGGTAGAAAATGGCCCGTGCCCAAATAGACCTACAGGCCAAGATAAAGTTCAGTTATTTAAACACACAATGTTTGGCGTAATCGGCCGCTTCATTGGCGCTCCAATCACCTTTGGGCTTTTCATCCATCTGCTTACACCAGGCTTCACTGCCCACTTCAGGGGCACAAGCACTCAATCCAGCGGCAAAAGCCAGCGCCAGAGATGCAGCAAAAATTTTGGATAATGACATCGAAATTTCCTTATCTGAGTTACTTAATCGCCACAGAATAGCAGAATAACCGGCTTTACCCTATAGGAGGGTTCGGCAACTAGCAGGCCGAACGCTTGGCTATCCAACGAATAGCTTCATCCTTATGCTCCAGCGGATACCAGGCCAGTTCAGCGCTGACAAAGGGCCCCAGCAGGCGCACCGCATTGCCTACCCAGTCTGGGCCGCCGACAAATACCAAGGCATCGAAGGGGGGTAGTTGCACCTCACCGGCTCCCGAGAGTGATGCCATTTCCCAGCCTTCCAACAACACATCTGCCTCTATGTAGAGGCAGACCTGGCCCCACTCCTGGCGGTAGCTCTTGATGGCGGGACGCAGATAGGTGCGGTAATCCTCGGCTGTGATACGGCCGCTGGCAAACAAGCTGATCACGCCTTTGGCAATATCCGGAATTTGACACAACATAAGCAAAACTCCATTGAACCTTCGACACCTGCCAACGGCACGGCATCTGATGACTATGGGTTATCCCCTTATAGTAAGTTTAGCCTTACAAGACTTTCCGCCTCGTCGAGTAAGTAAACTCTCCCATGGGATGGTAATATAGCGACTGCCTCAGAAAACAGCTATTTTGCCATGATAAAGATCTCAAACCGTGTCCAAGTTTCAGAAAATGAAATCGAATGGCAATTTATCCGCTCCAGTGGTGCCGGGGGCCAGCACCTGAATAAGGTCTCCACTGCGGCCCAACTCATCTTCGACATCAAGGCCTCATCACTGCCGGATTTCTACAAGGAAAAGCTGCTGACCAAGGCGGATCATCGTATCAGCCAAAGCGGCAAGATCATTATCAAATGCCAGCAAAGCCGCAGCCAGGACGCCAACCGCCAGACTGCCCTGCAGCAGTTTATCGAGCTGGTCGCCTCAGTCGGCGAAGTGGCCAAGAGACGAATTCCCACCAAGGCCACCCGCGCCAGCCAAAGGCGCCGGGTTGACAGCAAGAAGCAACGCGGTGAAGTAAAATCGCTGCGGCAGAACAAGATCCGCTTCTGATAAGACCAGTCTCGCTGCGGGAATGGACAATAATTGCTGACAACAGGAAGGAATGTGCAGCGATTGTGCGGCTATTGGTCGACAAATTCGACAGCTTTTGCTGAAATCAGGGAGGCACAGATCCAGGTGCGAACTCTCCCTCAAGGCAAGGAAAACAATATGAGCAGTCAGGCAAAAATACTCTTGGTGAATGGCCCCAATCTTAACCTGCTTGGTCGCAGAGAGCCGGAACATTACGGTCATCGGACGCTGGAGCAGCTGGTGCAGGGACTGCAGGACAAGGCTCTTGTCGCCGGAGTGGAACTGGAACATATCCAGTCCAATGCCGAATACCAGCTCATAGAAGCTATCCACAACACAGATGCCGGATTTGTGATCATCAACCCGGCCGCCTTTACCCACACCAGCGTAGCACTCAGAGATGCCCTGCTGGGGGTCGCCATTCCTTTCATCGAAGTGCACCTTTCCAATGTGCATGCCAGAGAGCCGTTCCGCCATCACTCCTTTTTTTCCGACAAGGCCAAGGGAGTGATAGTAGGACTGGGGCCAAAGGGTTATGAGTTTGCCCTGGAAGCTGCCATAGAGGCACTCAAACAAGGCTGAGCAGAGGAAGGTCCGGTCACCCTTAAGTGCTGAGAATGACGATGGACATCCGCAAAATCAAAAAACTGATCGAATTGGTGCAGGAATCCGGCATCAATGAGCTGGAAATTACTGAAGGCCAGGAAGCCGTGCGTATCCGCCGTTTTGGTCCGCAACAACCCCAGGCCAGTTTCAGTATTGGTAATGACAGCGTGCAAGTACTGGCACCTGTGGCCGGTACCTTTTTGCGCAGCGCCGGCGACCATGGTGTCCCCTTGGTGGAGCTGGGCACAGAAGTTGAGCCGGGCACAGTACTGGGCTATGTGCAGGCGATGAAAGCCCTCAATCCGGTCAAGGCAGAACAGAGCGGCACGGTTAAAGCCATACTGGCTGAAAACGGTGAAGCGGTAGGACTACAGCAAACCCTGTTTGTATTGGACTAATTTCCCCCAATTTTGGCTTCACCCCATATTGCGGCTGAGTTGGCGCCGCTGCGTATACAAAGACTCCAACTGGCGACTGATACTCAGCAATTGCTGTCGCAGCAATTGCTGAGACTCGCTCAAAGCCTCGACGGACATCTCGGCCGCCAGTTTGGGGGCCAAATGCAGTATCTGCTGCTCGGCCTGAGTGATTGATTGTTGCTGTACTTCCTTGATAAACAAGAGCCTGAAGCAATCAAAAAATACTGCCAATAACGTCCCCTCATCTATCCTTGCCTGTCTGAAGACAGGGTCATCGGGACGGTAGCTGATGGCGGCAACCAGATTGCACAGGGTTGTCAGCGAAGTCGCACCACCGGATAAACCGCAAGCAGACTGATAGCTTGCTAGAGTGGCAGCCAAACGCTCGGCAAACTCGGCCTTCTGCCACTGGGCTGCTATTGCATGGATCACGCTCATATCCATCTCCTATAGGGATAAGTCACATAAAAACAGATAATTAAAGCGGTCACTCAAAGTGAGAATTTTCCCAATCGAAACTTTATATATCTCTTAACCGTAAATCAGTCGCATTTGCGTCAGTGAAATAAAGTATTTCCGCTGTCGGTATCAGCAAGCTGTTGAAACTTTGATTTAATCAATAAAATTCACTCATCATTTCACTGCACACAGAAATAGTTTAGAAATCCGCATCCAGAAACGGCATAGTCTTTGGTTAGTGTACAGAATACCTAAAAAGCATCAGGCAAATCTTATTGAGAACCAATTAATAAAACAGAGTAAATGTATAAATTTAGGTAACCTGCATTGGGTTATTATCTATTTTTCAATATCTTTTCCATTTAAGGTAAGTATCAACCTAGGCTGTTCACCCAAAAACTAATTAAGCCCTTCCAACTAAAATCGCTCATAAACCAATAGCACACAAAACCATATAAATCAGAGCTATAGATAAATCTCCGTGACATTTCACAGACACAGAACCAGGCCTGCCAAACTCTGCCCCAAGGACTCCAGCCTAGAAAGGCGTTCAGCTCAATAACAAGTTTGTTGGAATCCAGCTCTGTTTGATAATTGTTTGAGTGACAAATGTGACGATCATCACCAGAAAGAGTGCAGTGTTTTATATGCATATAAAGGTATGGGTATTCCTTTTGGATTAATGTATCCATGACGAATTAGAAAAGTATTTCAAGCAAGATTTAGGCTGGCCTTATTTCTATGCTGACGCATATAAATAAACGGGAGTACATATGATATCCACATTAAAAATATCAGCATTCATAGTGCCGATAATATTATTGTTCCCGGCTGTGAATGCTGCCCCCTGGGCTGATTTAAGCCAAACAGAACTGGAGCAACAACTGGAGCAAAAGTTCAGTGAAGGAAAGTATTCCCCCAAGGGTGCCGACTCCTGCTTGATGTGTCATAAGCGGGATCAGAAAGTCATGGCCCTGTTTCAGGGGGTTCATGGCGCTCTGGACAACAGCCGCTCCCCCATGGCCGGATTACAGTGTGAAGCCTGTCATGGTCCCATGGGCAAACATAACCGTGGCGGTAAAGAGCCGATGATAAGCTTCGGCGCGGGTTCAAAACTGTCGAGTGATAGCCAAAACAGTGTTTGCCTTGGCTGCCACAATGACCCCAAACAGATGGCTTGGCACAACAGCTTGCATAACCTGGAGCAGGTGGCCTGCGCCGATTGTCATCAGGTGCATGCGGCCGAGGATCCCATGCTCAACCCTCTGCGGATCAACGAGGCCTGTACCAGTTGTCACACCCGTGCCAAGGCCGATATGAACAAGCGCTCAGCCCACCCTCTCAAGTGGGATCGTATGACCTGTATCGATTGCCACAACCCTCATGGTTCCCTGACTGAAAGCGCGCTGAAACAAACCAGCCTCAATACAACTTGTTATGAATGCCATGCCGACAAGCGTGGGCCAGTGCTGTGGGAGCATGCCCCAGTGGTGGAAAACTGTGCCAACTGCCACAAGGCTCACGGCAGTGTTAACGAATCCTTGCTCAAAGCCCGGGTACCACAGTTATGTCAGCAATGTCACGCCGACGATGGTCATGCAGCAAGGGCGGTGGCTCAGGGTGGCAACAGCGCCTTTGGGGCCGGCAAGAGCTGTTTGAACTGCCACAGCCAAATCCATGGTTCCAATCACCCGGCCGGCAGTTTGCTGTCCCGTTAAGCAGGAGTGTTGAAGATGAGATTTCCTTTGAATCTGTTGACCATGGCTCTGCTGGGGCTCTCAGGCTCAGCGATGGCTGCCGACTTCAGTGTCAACCGCGCCAATACCGACAAGGTCAATACCTCAGGTTTCCAATGTCGCCAGTGTCAGTTGGCTCCCGGCTTAAGCGGTGAAGTGACTGCCAATGCCGGGTACAACGACAGTGATGATATCCATAGTGGAAATGCCTTGGGAGATGGCCGAGACGGCATGATAGCCAGTGTCGATGCCGAACTCGGTTACCGCAGCCAAGGAGGCTATCGCAGCCAGCTTAGGGCCCATGATTTGGGGTTGGATAACGGCTTCGTCAGTCTCAGAACCGGTCGCCCAGGTCAGTATCAACTGGCGTTGGATTACCGCAATCTGACGCGCTTTGAAAACAGTGATGCAGCGACTCGGCTGTGGCACGACAAGGGGCTGCTGCAACCCAGCCCCAATCTACGTTATCTGGATCTTGAGCTGGAGCGGCAACAGACCGGCATAGGGCTGAGCTATGACTTCGGCGCCTTGGCATCACTCGGCGACTTGAGCAGCTATGTGCGTTATGACAGAGAGGAAAAGCAAGGCCACCGCAGTGCCAGCCTGATAACACCAAGGCCGGTCAACTTTGCCTTGCCTGTAGATGAGAGCAATGACAAGTTGCGGGCAGGTTTACAGCTCAGTGGCCACAACTGGTTTACTGAACTGGCCTATCAAGGAAGCCAATACAACAATGATATCAACAACCTGAGTCTGCCTTATGCCGCAGACCTCTACAGCGCTACGCCGGACAACCAGGCGCACCAACTGACCTTGAACGGTCAGTACCGCCTGGCCAGCACGATTTTCAGTGGTCGGATAGTCGCCGGGAGAATGCTGCAGGATGAAGGACTGATCCAGATGACGGGAAATCCTCTGCAGAGCTGGGATGGTCAGGTCAATACCACAGACGCCAACCTGGCCGTCAGTACCGCGGTGAATAGCCGTCTACGCCTGGGCGGACAACTGGATTACCGCAAACGTGACAACGACTCCAGTGTGGCTGAATTTGTCCAGCTTGAACTCAATCCCGTCAGTGGCGCCATACGACAAAACCCACTGTTGGATATTGAGCGCCAGAGTGCCCGGCTCAATGCCAGTTATCGCCTGGCGCCCGGCTATCGCCTGCAAGGTGGATATGAATTCAAGCAGGTAGAGCGCAGCTATGGCGAGCGGGAAGAAACCCGCGACCATAACCTGTGGGCCAAGCTGGGAATGCAGTTGGTTTCACCGCTGCGGCTGGATCTCAAGGCCAGTTATGGCGACCGCGGTGGCAGTCGTTATCAAGCCGGCGAGCTGACATCCAGTGAAACCAATAGCCTGTTGCGTAAGTACCACCTGGCGGATCGGCGGCGGACAGCCATGGAAATGGGGCTGCAGTATACGCCGCTGAACTGGATGACCCTGGATTTCAACAGCCACTATGCCCTGGATGACTACCGGGACACTGTGATTGGATTGACCGAATCCCGTGACTATGGATACGACCTGAATCTGTCTTTGCAATTGAGTGAACGCTTGAGCGCCTACGGTACGGCCGGTCAACAGTGGATCAGTTCCCAACAAAACGGGGATCAGTTAACGCCATGGCACAGTGACATCAAGGATAACTTTATTTCCCTCGGGGCCGGCATGGCCTACAGCGGTTTGCTGGATGAACGCTTGACCTTGGGGGCTGATTATCTATTTGCCAACTCTGAGGGTAACACTCTGACAGAAGGCGGGGCCTATGACGACTACTACAGCTTTAACCACAGCGTAGAACTCTACGGCCGCTACCACCTGAACGACGCCATGGCACTGAAACTTACCTATAGATATGAACGCTATTTCGACACAGATGGTAACGAGGTCGGGATAGACGCAGTGACGGGTTTAACGACTCTGGGGGTGCTCAACCATAACTACAACGCCCATCAGCTGATGTTGTCCTTCAGCTACCTGCTGCCTTGAGCAAGGCTTACATTGTGAGGATAAAAAATGGAACGTAGAAACTTTTTGAAGATGAGTGCTGCTCTTGGCGCTGCAGCCACGGTATCCGGCTGTGATTCCAGCTCTAAGGACGCTAACGTGGTGCCTCCCAAGCCTCCGGTAACTGACGAACAACTGAATTGGTCGGCATGCCTGGTGAACTGTGGCTCCAACTGTCCGGTCAAGGTATTCAGCCGTGATGGGGTCATCACCCGCGTTGAATCAGATCATGAAACCACTGATGAATACGGCGTCAACCATCAGATCCGTTGCTGCCCCCGTGGCCGTTCACTGCGTCAACGCACCTATGCAACAGATAGATTGCGCCAACCCATGAAACGGGTCGGTGAACGCGGCGAAGGTAAGTTTGTCCCTATCACCTGGGAAGAAGCCTATGCCGAGATAGGCTCAAAACTGCAACAAATAGCCCAAGACCAAAGCAAGGGGCCCGAGTCTATCTACATGCACTATGGCACCGGCGCTTACTATGGTTTTGCTGCCAATACCAAAACCTGGGGACGGTTGCTGAACTTGAATGGTGGCTTCCTGGACCACCATTGGGACTATTCCTGGGCCGGCGTTTATGCCGCCTGTATTGCAACCTATGGCGATCAGTGGGATAGCATTGGCGGCACTTCGCTGGATCAAATTGCCAACTCGGATCTGTTTGTGGGTTTTGGCTTCAACCCCAATGAAATCCGTATGAGCGGCAGCGGCGAAGGCTATGATTTTATCAAGTCTCTGGCGGCCAATACCAAGGGCATCAAAGTTTGGATGGTCGAGCCTCGCTACACAGACTCAATGCGCGGTAACGAGGATCACTGGCTTCCCATCAGACCCGGCACAGATGCCGCACTGATTGAAGCCATCATTCATGAAATGATCACCTCAGGGTTTGTCACTCGCGAGGTAAAAGGCTTCCTGGATAAATATGTGGTGGGATTCGACCAACAGTCCCTGGAAAATGCTAAGGCCGCAGTCGCCCTCAACAGCGACGCCTTCATTGCCTCCCATGCCCAATACATAGATCCGGCAGAGAACTACCACGATTACATCATGGGCGTAGGTAAATTTGCCGCCGATGGTGCCCACAACACCCAGTGGGCCGCCGAAATATGTGGTGTGCCGGAACATAAAATCAAAGCCTTGGCCACAGATATCATGAACGCCAGCGCCCCCTATATCAGCGCCGGTGCAGGTATCAGCCGCCATGCCAACGGCGATCAAGCCACCCGCGCCGTGTACACCCTGGCAATCATGACGGGCAAACTGGGCCGCGAAGGGGTTAACAACGGAGCCATGCCCACCAGCTACAGTTTTGCTGTGCCGGCAATGCCTACCGGCACTAACCCGGTTGAAGTCACTATTCCGGTATTTACCTGGTCCGATGCCATAGTTCGCGGCCAGGAGTTTACCGGCAGCAAAGATGGTGTGCGTATCGCCGGCAGCAGCAACGAGCTGGTGGATCACAATGCCACCACGCTGAAAACCGGCATCAAGGCCATTATCAACTGCGCCGGTAATGCCCTGGTTAACCAACACTCTGACAGCAACGGTACTGCGGCTATTTTGAAGGATGAAAATCTGTGTGAGTTAATCGTGGTCTGCGATTGCTGGATGACACCATCAGCCAAGTTTGCCGACTATCTGTTGCCGGACAGCACCTGGCTTGAATCCAACGACTTTGCCAACGACAGCTATGCTTCGGGTCAGATGGCCTACGCCACCTTTATGAGCAGCGCCTTGAAACCTTTGGGCCAGGCTCAATCCATGTATGAAATCTGCAGCGGTATCGCCCGCGCCATGGGTAAAGAAGCCGCCTATACCGAGGGTCGCACAGGCGAGCAGTGGTGTGAGCACCTTTATACCCAGACCAAAGCAATGCATCCGGACATCAATTGGCCCGATACTTATGCAGAAGCGCAAAAGGCCGGGGTATTCCGTAAATACATGCCATCGTCGACCATTGCCATGCAGGCCTTTGTGGCCGACCCGGTTGCCAATGCCAGACCAACCATCTCAGGCAAGATCGAGCTGTACTCCATCTCTCTGGCCCGCAAGGCAGCCACCTGGACACTGCGCCCGGGAGATCAAATCACGGCATTACCCAAATATGTTGTGACCTGGGACGGATATCAGGATCAGGAAACGATTGATAAAGGCTTTAATCTGCAATTGTGTGGCTACCATACCAAGGGTCGCACCCACTCCAGTTACCACAATGTGCCCTGGCTGCGCGAAGCGGTGGAAGACGCACTGTGGATGAACCCAACTGACGCTGCTGAACATGGTATTGCCGACGGAGACATAGTCTGGGCCTATAACGAACGAGGCACCATTGAAGTACCGGTGAAAGTGACCCCCAGGGTCATACCCGGTGTTTGTTCCCTGGGACAGGGTGCTTGGTACAAGCCGGATCCGGCAATGAGTACCGGGCCTTCCGGACATACTGTCGATCTGGGCGGTTGCATCAACACTTTGACCAAGTATCACCCGTCACCCATTACCAAGGGTAACCCTCAACACACCAACCGTGTTGCTGTTATCAAGAAAAGATAATAGAGGATCAAAAAATGACTCAGCAAACTCAATATGGATTCTACTTTGACAGCAGCAAGTGCACAGGTTGCAAGACTTGTCATATTGCTTGTAAAGACCGCATGGTTGGCCTGTTACGCTCAAAAGACAACGTCAGGGAACTGGGGGTGGCCGCCTTGCCCGGAGTGATTTGGCGACGGGTGTATGAATACGGCGGTGGCAGTTGGAATCAAAACGGTGACGGAAGCTATGAACAGGACGTATTTGCCCACTACGCCTCCATAGGCTGCAACCATTGCAGCGAGCCTGTCTGTGTTAAGGCCTGCCCCACAGGTGCCATGCATAAACAGCAAGACAAGGGTTTGGTATTGGTCGAGGAATCTTTGTGTATAGGCTGTCAATCCTGCGCCCGAGCTTGCCCTTATGATGCCCCGCAATTGGATACTCAGCGCAAGATCATGACCAAATGCGATGGTTGCCAGGATAGGTTGCAGGAGGGGAAGAAGCCTATTTGTGTTGATGCCTGCCCACTCAGGGCCTTGGATTTCGACACCATGGATAATCTACGGGCCAAATACGGCGATGGCGATGGCCATTTTGCCCCGCTGCCATCACAATCCATCACCTCACCCAACCTGATAGTCAAAGCGCCACGAAATGCCCGCAGCAATGGGCAGATCCTGAATATCAGGGAAGTGTAACCCTCAAGAGAGCAGCCTTGGCTGCTCTCCCTCTTTGGAGTTTTATGGCTATCTCAACCGATACACTTCTCTGTTTGCAGAGTATCGCCAACGTATTGCATAAGGTGTTGTTGGATCTGCCCACGGCAGAGCTGGTTGAACACTTTACGCTGAGCGATATCGCCACGCAGTGGCCCAGGCTGACTCACAGCCAACGCGAATCTTTGGCTTTGAACAAGTTGAGCGACTATCTCAAGCACTGGGATGGAAGCCGTGAGCAACTGATTGCACTGCAATTGGATTATGGCCAGTTATTCAACGGCCCCGGGACTCCGGTTGCGCCGCCCTGGGGCTCGGTTTATCAGTCTGCTTCAGGTTTGTTGAATGGCTCTTCCACCCTGGATTTACTGAATTTTTATCAACAGCATGGGTTGCAGATCCATTTCGATCGCAACGAGCCGGTCGACCATCTGGGACTGATCTGCGTTGTCATCGCCTACCTGCTGGACAAAATGGCAACAGATAATCGAGAACAGTATTCACCAATATTGCAAAGGCTATTGACTGACCATGTCCAACCTTGGGTGCAACGCTGCCTGTCACTGGCGGAAGAACATGCTCAAACAGGCTATTATCTAGGTTTATCACTATTGGCCAGCGAGTATTTTCGTTATCTGCAAGCCGTGAGTAATGAACTCGATGATAGCGACGCCTGAAATCAATATGTTAAATATGGATATAAGTAGATATATAGAAAACATAATGGCATAAGTTAACCTGTTTTTACGGATCGACACCACATTTGTCCAACTGAAGCCATGTTACAATTCTTACAAATGTTATATTTTGGGTGCGAATAATGTTGACTGCAATCTCACTTGGAGCAGATGAAAAAAAGAAATCGACGCTGTTCTTTCCCGGCGGAGTTAATGATCGCATTGCCGAATTTTTCTATGCCAATGGCGCACCACAGAAATTAAAAAAAGGTGAGCAGTTAAATAAAAATCTATTATTGAACAACTTTATCTATCTCGAAAGCGGTCTGATTTTCTACTCCAAAAGAACCAATGACTTTACCCGGCCAAAATTTTTAAATGCCATATTCCCAGGGCGACTGACCGACTATCATCTGTTGCTGGATGAGGGCTGCACTTGTTGTAAGAATATTCTTGCTGCCAGAGACAGCAAAATCATCACTATAGATAAGAAACTGATAAAAAAGCTGGTGACAGAAGATATCGACCTGTTTATGCAGTTCATGTATGACGCCGCCTATTATACAGAACGCCAGACCGGATTGGCCATTTTCTTGCTGACCTCATCACCGGAAGACAAACTGATCAAGTTCTTATTTGATATATTGGTTGTACTTCAAGTTCCCTTTGATAAACATTGGTTAACCATAGATCTTAAATTAACCCGTGACGAAATTGCCGACATATTGCATATCAGTACTATTAAGTTGGACCTCATGTTTGGTCAATTAAAGAAGCAAGACTTGCTTAAACGGGTCAGTAATAAACTATGCGTTAATATCGATATTTTCAGCGACTTATCCCCCTGCCCATTGGGTAGGGAAGATGCCAGAGGCTGTCAGTCGAACAATATGCAAAAGTTCAAGCCGCAAAATATGATAAGTACCAACAATAGATATTAATCTGTTGCCCCATACCGCCATATGATTCATGGCAGATAATAATCTATATTGCATGAAAGCAACTTGGTTTCGAACTTAATTCATAGCCCCATGAGGAATATTCAGGACGGGGTAAAGGCAACAAAAAAGGCGTCCCATGGACGCCTTTTCGATTGGTTGCAGTGGCAATTACTTTTTGCCCAGCATACCGAAACGCTTGTTGAACTTGTCGATACGACCACCGGTATCAACAACTTTCTGAGTACCAGTGTAGAAAGGGTGACATGCACCGCAAACGTCCAAGTGCAGAGCTTTGCCCGCAGTAGAGTTTACTTTGATGACGTTGCCACAAGTACAAGTTGCAGTGATTTCTGCGTATTCAGGATGGATACCTGGTTTCATTGGGGTTACCTCAAGTTAAGGCCATGTCGCTCTTCCAACCCGAAGTCGGACACCACATGCGGTTAATATCAAAAGTTCAGGGCGCAGAATAGTACAGTATCTACCCAGCGCTGACAAGTAGGCGACTACATCTGCTCGAACTTTTCTTTGGCGGCCGTCTTATCTCCATAGGACTCCAGCAAACTACTACTGGGGCAGTGCAACTTGGCATCACTGCGAAGGTTGCGAATATCACCGCGACTGAAGGCCTTGGGATTGGCATCAAAAATGGCCAGCATGGCGCCATAGACGTGGGTATGGCTGCTCTCGGCATAACGGCTGGCCACCCGCCAGAGGGTTTCAGTACCATCGAAATCCAGCATGCATCCCGGCTCACGACTAGCAATTGGCAGAGTCTTCACCTGAGGGCCCGGCGCTGCAACGGTTTGAGACGCCGAGAGCACACCAGGGCTTTGTTGAGGCTCGCCATCGGGTTGGCCGGCGACTTCTTTAACTCTTTGAGCTTGAACGGCTGGCGGTGGCACGACTTTGCTTGATACTGCTGTGGCTGGTACAGCTCTGGCCTCTATCGTTTTGTTTTCTATGGCCTTGTTTTCTATAGCTTGGGTTGACACGGCAACCTGCGGTGACTCAGTCGGTATCTGCTCGGCAAAGACTCTTGCCCGGTTGGAGCGCAGCGCCACAGGCACTGAGGTATCGAATAAGGGTAAGCGTTTGAGTTCATGCCAACGATTGATTCGGTATTCCCGCACCAACAATTCGGCCTGCTTGTCGGTCACTTCATCTATCCCCAGCAGCAGCACCATGTAACGGTTGATGGGTTGCACCATGAGTTTTTCCGCCGCACCTTGCTGCCTGACAATAAACTCAAGCCGGGTCATATCCTCACTGTCGGCCACCACATTGACCTTGATCAGCGGCAGATGCCCGAGTTCAAACATTCTTTGATTGATACTGACATGGGCGGTTTCTGCTCTGGCAACAGACGTTAGCAACATGAGTACAAGCATCAGTAAACCCGCTCTCATCCATATCCTCTCTAATTTGATTTGTAGTTACCCAGTTTAGGTTATCCGGCTTAGGCTCTCTGACTTAGGTTATCTGGCTTGGGTTCTCTGGTTTGGATTCGTTAAGTCAGCACGTTCAAGCTGCGGTTTTTGCAGCTTTTTGTTTCCGGGACTGGTTCTCTCATTCTAGCCTGAGTAAACTGACGGGCAACATGTGCCGTGATTATTTGCGAAAACTCTGACTATGCCGCAGTTTGTAGAAGTTGCCCTTCCCGTTCCCATGCGGCAGAACTTCAGTTACCTGATGCCCAAAGCTTGCCCCTGGCCACTCGAGCCGGGAATGCGGGTGCGCGTGCCCTTTGGCCGCCAGCAACTCATAGGCCTGGTGACAGGCCTGAGTGATGAGTGCGAACTCGAGCCCAAACAACTCAAGCCGGTATATCAAGTGCTGGACAGCGCGCCATTGCTGCCATCTGCGCTGTACCAACTGACCCTCTGGGCCGCCAGATACTATTTCTGCAGCCAGGGGCAGATGTTGACCCAGGCCTTGCCGGTGGCGCTGCGCAAGGGTGCCGATGCCGCGCCGGAGAAAATCAGTTATCTGTGTCTGACCAGGGCGGGCCAGGAGGCCACGCTGGAGTCGCTGAAACGCGCTCCCGCCCAACGCAAACTGCTGCAACAACTCAAACAGGGGGAACTGACCACTGAAGAGGTCAATGCGCTGGAGCTGAGCAAGAGTGCCATCAAGGGGCTGCTGGACAAGGGCTGGGCCGAGCAACGAGAGCGGTCAGTCAGCGCCAATCTTGAATGGCGGCAAAAGCTAGAGCTGGGGGAAGAACCTCACAGACTCAACCCAGAGCAAGCCGTGGCGGTCGCCAGCCTCAATGCCCAGAGCGGCTATCAGTGCAGCTTGCTTGAAGGGATCACGGGCTCAGGCAAGACAGAGGTCTATCTGGCGGTACTGGAAACCATACTCAAGGCTGGCAAGCAGGCGCTGATCCTGGTGCCGGAAATCGGCCTGACGCCGCAAACCATCAACAGATTCAAACGCAGATTCAAAGTCACGGTTGCCGTGATCCATTCCGGCCTGACCGACAAGCAGCGCCTCGACGCCTGGCGCCTGGCCCGCAGCGGCGAGGCAGCTATCATAATCGGCACCCGCTCGGCGTTGTTCACTCCCATGGCCTGGCCCGGGATCATCATTCTCGATGAGGAACACGACAGCAGTTTCAAACAGCAGGAAGGCGTGGGTTATCACGCCCGGGATCTGGCCGTCATGCGCGGCCATCTGGAGCAGGTTCCTGTACTGCTGGGCAGCGCGACGCCGTCGCTGGAGAGCCTGCAAAACGCCCTCAGCGGCCGCTATCAGCATCTGCAATTGGGAGAGCGTGCCGGCAATGCCCTCAAGGTGCGTCAAGGACTGATAGATATCCGCAACCAACCCCTGCAGGCGGGCATGTCACAACCGCTGCTGAACGAGATGCGCCTGCATCTGCAGGCCGGCAACCAGGTGTTGCTGTTTCTCAATCGCCGCGGCTTTGCCCCTGCCCTGCTGTGCCACGAATGTGGCCATCTGCACGAGTGCGATCGCTGTGATGCGTTTTTCACCCTGCACCAATCCCTCGGCGAAATTCGCTGCCACCACTGCGGCAACCAGTATGCAATTCCACGCCAGTGCCACAACTGCGGCAGCACCATGTTGCAGGGTCAGGGTATAGGCACGGAGCAATTGGAGGCGGCGCTCAGCAAGGAGTTTCCCGAGTATCCCGTGGTGCGAATCGACCGGGATACCACCAGCCGCAAAGGCTCGCTGGAACAGCACTTAAGCGCCATTCATCGCGGCGAATACAAGATATTGGTGGGCACCCAGATGCTGGCCAAGGGACATCACTTTCCCGATGTCACCCTAGTGGGGCTACTCGATGTAGATGGCGCCCTGTTCAGCGCGGACTTTCGGGCCCCTGAGCGCTTCGGCCAGCTCTATACCCAGGTGGCCGGTCGCGCCGGTCGCGCCAGCAAGCCGGGCACTGTGCTGCTACAGACCCATCAGAGCGACAACCCTTTGCTCAGGGATCTTATGCACAGAGGCTATGGCGAGTTTGCCCGCAGCCAGCTCAATGAACGCCAGCAGGCACTGTTACCACCGGCCTGGCATATGGTACTGATCCGCGCCGAATCCCACCGCGCCGAGGATGCCGATGCCTTTCTGGCAGCCTTCGCCGCCATGTTACCCATGGACAAGGATTTTGAAGTGATAGGCCCGCTGCCGGCGCCGCTGGATCGCAAGGCCGGCAAGTATCGGCGCCAGTTGTTGGCTCAGGCCAAAGACAGACGCAGGCTGCAACAGGTGTTTGAACAGCTGTTGCCCCAGGCCGAACAGCTGCCCGAGGCCAAGCGCTGCCGCTGGAGTCTGGATCGAGATCCTCAGGATCTGCTGTAATTGATAAGAGTCAGCAGGATCTGCTGTAACTCCCTTGAACGGCTTTAATCCGACTCAGAATTGACCGTGAGGCCCCTGTTTATCCTGCGGCTTGCGCAGCAGCTTATAGGTCAGCCAACTGCCGAGCGCCAGCACCAGAGTAATCACCGGCGCCGCCATCAACGCCATGGTCAACAGCTTGCTGATCCGCTCCGGCAGAAACGGCATCATATAGCCCAGCGATACCAACAGCCCCACCCAGAAGAAGGCACTCAGAGCCGCAAAAAAATAGAAGGTCTTGATACAGGCCATGCGCACGCCCATCACCAAAGGCAGCAGCGAACGCACCAGCGGCAGGAAACGGGCACAGAAAAGCGCCACCAGCCCATGACGCCCAAGGAGTTTATCCACTGCCGCCAGGCTGTCAGGCGGCACCTTGTAGACCCAGCCCTGCACCCTGGGCAGACGATTGAGCAGCCGCCCCTGAACAAATGCCAAATAGCTGCCGCCTGCGGCCGCCACAAACAGCAACAGATACACCAGCAAGGGGTTAAGGATCCCCATGGCCGCCAGGGTACCTGAAAGAATGACCACACTGTCGCAAGGCAAGGGGGCCGCCGGCAGCAAGGCGCTCTCCAGAAAGATAAAGCTGAAGATGCAAACATAGATACTCAGGGCGATACCCGGAGCATGCAGCGCGGTAAAATCCTGCTGCCAAATAGCCTGTAACACTGTGGTGATGGAGTCCAGCATCTTTATCTCCATTAAAACTATCGGCACGCGCCGATGGGGAAATCTTGGATCCGAGAAGGATCGGAGAGACATCATACTCCCCCAAAATGAAGATCAGCGATTCTTAAACAAAGATTCATCCATAATAGTGATCTTAAAAGGCCCCCGGCTGCGGCAAACCCAGGCAACAACAAAATTTGCTGATAAAACCGTACAGGTGATAGCAATGTTACCGCCGAAAGCGCTAGAATGTGCGGTTATTCCCCTTTTAACCTTTATCAGTCAGTGTCGATAAAACGCCAATGAAATCACATATCCAATCTTTGCTTGAACAGACAGTAGCCACTTTGAAACAACAGGGGCTGATCCCCGAAGAGACTGCGCCAAGGATTCAGGTAGACCGAACCAAGGATAAGAGTCACGGCGATCTGGCCACCAACCTGGCCATGATGCTGACCAAAGCTGCCGGCAAACCACCTCGGGAACTGGCACAACTGATCATCGACAATCTGCCGGCCTCCAGCCATGTGGCCAAGGTAGAGATAGCCGGCCCCGGCTTTATCAACTTCTTTATTGATGACAATGCCCTGGCCAAACAGCTGCAGGCGGCACTGGCCGACGAGCATCTGGGTATAAACCTGCCCAAGTCGCAGACCGTGGTAGTGGACTACTCTTCCCCTAACCTCGCCAAAGAGATGCATGTGGGCCACCTGCGCTCCACCATCATTGGCGACAGCGTTGTGCGGGCGCTGGAGTTTCTCGGTCACAAGGTGATCCGCCAAAACCACGTCGGCGATTGGGGTACCCAGTTCGGCATGTTGCTGGCCTATATGGAAGAGCTGCGGGCACAAAATGGTGAAAACGCCAACCTGGAGCTGTCGGATCTGGAAAGCTTCTATCGCGCTGCCAAACTGCGTTTCGACGAGTCGGCCGAATTTGCCACCCGCGCCCGTCAACTGGTGGTCGAGCTGCAATCCGGTGACGAGTACTGCAACAAGCTGTGGCGTGAATTCAACGATATCTCTCTGAGCCACTGCCATGAAGTGTATCAGCGCCTGGGCGTCAGCCTGACCCGCGCCGATGTCCATGGTGAAAGCGCTTACAACGACGATCTGGAACAGGTGGTCAAAGATCTGGATGCCCAAGGCTTGCTGTCTGAAAGTAACGGCGCCAAGGTGGTATTCCAGGAAGAATTCCGTAACAAAGACGGTGAAGCACTGCCGGTGATCATTCAGAAGGCCGATGGCGGCTATCTCTATGCCACCACAGACCTGGCGGCCATGCGCTATCGCTCGGGTACCCTGCATGCCGATCGCGCCCTCTACTTCGTGGATCTGCGCCAGGCACTGCATTTCCAGCAAGTGTTCAGCCTGGCCCGCACCGCAGGTTTTGTGCGCCCGGAAATGACACTGGAACACATGGGCTTTGGCACCATGAACGGTGAAGACGGCCGCCCATTCAAGACCCGCAGCGGCGGCGTGGTGAAACTGGTTGACCTGCTCGATGAAGCCAATGTCAGGGCGCTGGAGCTGGTACGCAGCAAGAACCCCGACATGGACGAAGACACCCTGGCCGAAATCGCCCGGGTAGTGGGCATCGCCTCGGTGAAATACGCCGATCTGTCGAAGAACCGCGCCAGCGACTATATCTTCAGCTTCGATCAGATGCTGAGCTTTGAAGGCAACACAGCGCCATACTTGCTGTACGCCTACACCCGGGTTGCCGGGATCTTCAAGCGGGCCGAAGGTGTGGATCTGAGCAATGCCGTTATCGCTCTGGAACACGACAAGGAAAAAGAGCTGGGCAACAAGCTGGCCCAATTCGGTGAAATCCTTGCCCGTATGGTCAACAAGGGCCAACCCCATGTGCTTTGTGGTTATCTGTTTGAACTGGCCGGCGCCTTCTCCAGCTTCTACGAAGCCTGCCCTGTGCTGGCGGCCGATAACGAAACCCAGAAGCACAGCCGTCTGCTGCTGTCTCAGTTGACTGCCAAAACCCTTAAGCAGGGCCTGTCACTGCTGGGTATCGAGACCCTGGAGCGCATGTAATCCATGGGACGCGATTACGCCAATAGCAAGCCCAAGCCCCGCAAGCCAGCCAAGCGGGGCACTCGCAAGCAGCCGCAGCCCAGGCAAGGCTTTCCTGTGCTGTTGCTTGTGGTGGTAGTGGCCGTGGTGGCCGGCTTTGGCTATTTCCTCTGGAGCCTGAAGAGCAGCGCTCCCGAGGCCGAAGTGGTTCAACCTCAGCCACAGACTAAGCCTGTGCCCCAGAAGAAAGACCCCAACGCCCTGCCGCCCAAGCCCAAAGAGGAGTGGACCTACCTCAAGGAGCTGGAAAACAAGCAGGTAGAAGTGGATCTGCCGGAAGAGAGCAACAAGCCATCTCGCCCTTATCAGATGCAGTGCGGTTCCTTCCGGGTGCAGTCCCAGGCCGACGAGATGAAAGCCGTGATCGCCTTCCAGGGGCTAGAAGCCCAGGTGCGCAAGGTGCAAGGCACCAGCGGTGTCTGGTACAAGGTGGTACTCGGCCCCTATGACAGCAAGCGCGATGCCGAGCGGCAGCGCCACGTGCTGCAAAGAGCCGGACTCAACGGCTGTATGATCTGGTTCTGGGAAGATTAAACTCCCCTCCTCAATTTAAAGGCTGCAAACAATGAGATTTGCAGCCTTTTTGTTTTTCAGCACGAAAGCCTCTGCCGGGCACTTGATATTCCCGCCCCCAACCCCATATAGAAAACTATCACCTCATTAGTTGGCCTTGCTGTGCCCCAATGGGCCGTTTCATGCAGCAGACCCTGGGGATTTGACCCATTACGGACGCGCCGTCCGCCCGAGAAGAGGATCTATCGTGACCACTATCGTATCTGTACGCCGTAATAATCAGGTTGTTGTCGCCGGCGACGGCCAAGTGTCTCTGGGCAACACTGTGATGAAAGGCAATGCCCGCAAAGTACGCCGCCTGTACCACAATAAGGTACTGGCCGGTTTTGCCGGTGGCACCGCCGATGCCTTTACCCTGTTTGAACGCTTCGAGGCCAAACTGGAGATGCATCAAGGGCATTTGATGAAGTCGGCGGTCGAACTGGCCAAAGACTGGCGCAGCGACAGAGCCTTGAGAAAACTCGAAGCCATGTTGGTAGTGGCCGATCATGAAAGCTCACTGATCATCACAGGTAACGGCGATGTGGTGCAGCCGGAGCATGATCTTATCGCCATAGGCTCTGGTGGCAACTATGCCCAGGCCGCGGCGTTGGCGCTGCTGGAAAACACCGAACTGGGTGCCCGTGATATTGCCGAGAAGTCGCTGACCATAGCCGGTGATATCTGCGTATTTACCAACCAGTTCAAGACTATAGAAGAACTGAATTACTGATCCCGAGCGTGAGGAAGCATTATGTCTGAAATGACACCCCGCGAAATCGTCCACGAACTGGACGCGCACATCATAGGCCAACAGAAGGCCAAACGCTCTGTTGCAGTAGCCTTGCGTAACCGCTGGCGCCGCATGCAGCTGGATGCCGGCTTGCGCCAGGAAGTGACCCCGAAGAATATTCTGATGATAGGCCCAACCGGTGTCGGTAAGACAGAGATCGCCCGCCGTCTGGCCAAGCTGGCCAATGCGCCTTTCATCAAGGTTGAAGCGACCAAGTTCACCGAAGTGGGCTATGTGGGTAAGGAAGTGGAGCAGATCATCCGCGATCTCACCGACGCCGCGGTCAAACTGACCCGCGAGCAGCAGATGAAGAAGTGCCGCACCCTCGCCGAAGAAGCCGCCGAGGAGCGGGTTCTCGATGCCCTGCTGCCCAAGCCAAAGAGTGAATGGGATCAGGAAACCGAGGACAAGTCCCACACCCGCCAGGTGTTCCGCAAGAAACTGCGTGAAGGCCAGTTGGACGACAAAGAGATCGAAATCGATGTCTCAGCGCCGCAAATTGGCGTCGAAATCATGTCGCCTCCCGGCATGGAAGAGATGACCAACCAGCTGCAGAGCCTGTTCCAGAACATGGGTCAGGGACAGAGCAAGCGCAAGAAACTCAAGATCAAGGATGCCTACAAGCAGCTGGTCGAAGAGGAAGCCGCCAAGCTGGTCAACCAGGAAGATCTCAAAGAGCAGGCCATTGAGCTGGTCGAGCAACACGGCATAGTGTTCCTCGATGAGATAGACAAAATCTGTAAGCGCGGCGAAACCTCAGGCCCGGACGTGTCCCGCGAAGGGGTACAGCGTGATCTATTGCCTCTGGTGGAAGGCTGCACAGTCAACACCAAGCACGGCATGGTGAAGACAGACCACATTCTGTTTATCGCCTCCGGCGCCTTCCAGATGAGTAAGCCATCGGATCTGATCCCCGAGCTGCAGGGCCGTCTGCCGATTCGGGTCGAGCTGGATGCCCTGACCGCCTCTGACTTCAAACGGATCCTCACCGAGCCCCACGCCTCGCTCACCGAGCAGTATGTGGCCTTGATGGGCACCGAAGGAGTCAGCATCGAATTTACCGAGTCCGGTATCGAGCGTATTGCCCAGGCCGCCTGGCAAGTCAACGAGCGTACCGAAAACATCGGCGCCCGTCGTCTGCACACTGTGATGGAGCGGCTGATGGAAGACATCTCTTTCGAGGCCAGTGACAAGTCCGGCAGCAAGTTTGTTATCGATGCCGAATATGTCGATGCTCACCTGGACAACCTGGTTCAGGATGAAGATTTGAGTCGCTTCATTCTCTGATTTTCACCTCAAAAAGCCTCCTTCGGGAGGCTTTTTTGCCTTCGGCGCGCGCATTCTTTATCATCCTCTCCTTTGCCCAAGCTGGAACCCAAGCTATGAAACTGACTCTGCTGACTCAAGAGCTGTACAGCAAGCTCTACCGTGATATTCAGGAATTTCGCGCCACTTTCGACCTGCCGGTCAACTCTCCTGACACCCTGGATGCCAAGGCAGACACACTGCACACCTCGCTTATCAGCGAAGAGCTGACCGAACTGGCCGAGGCCGGTGATAAAGTTGAACAGGCCGACGCCATAGTCGACAGCGTGTATGTGTTGATGGGCCGCTTGGTACACTTGGGCTGCACCCAAGTTGGGGAGCGACTGGAGATCAGCTACCTGATAGATCTGCTGCTGCAGGTTGCCGCCAACAAGGCAATCGACTTTGAGCCCTGCTGGGATGAGGTACATGCCAGCAACATGAGCAAGGTATGCCGCAATGAGCAGGAACTGGCGGATACTGTGGCTCACTATGCCAAGCAAGGGGTGGAAATTGTCGGCAGCCGTCAGGGCGATTTCCTGATAGCCAAGTGCGCCAAAGATGTGGAAATGACCGGCAAGACAGTGCGCCAGGGCAAAGTGCTCAAGTCTGTCTATTATCGTCCGGCCAACCTCAAGGGTCTGGTTTAGGCCCCTCGAGTTTGCTCAGCTCCCTGTAGGTCATCCATTGTCCTTCAGGGGGCAGGGTCTGACTCATATCCAGCTCAGAGATGTTTTGCGGGGTGACTACCCGGATCTCCGGGCTGACCCGCCCAGGCACTTTTTCGCCCTGCAGCAGCCTCACCGCCAAATCAACCGAAATTCTCGCCTGCAGTACAGGTAAGTCGGTCACTGTTGCCATCAACTTGCCCTGCTCGACCAAGGCCATGGTTTGCGGATTACTGTAAAATGCCAACACCCGCCCGGGAAACATTCTGGCCGCCACAGTGGCCGCCACCGCATTGCCCAGTAGATAATCTGCCTGAAAGCGCCGGGTCAGCGCCCGCACCAAGTCGGCCTGCACAAAGGTTTCAGTGACACCATAACCGCCTTCAATCAGCTCGACTTGGGAACCGCTAAGCCCTTGTTTTAGCCCCAGCTCGGCATCCATCACCCAAGCCGCTCCCGAAGGGCCGGGAAACCAGGCCAGGCTGAAATCCTGTCTGCCACTGGCGGCAAACAGATATTGCACCGCGGCTTGAGTCATATCGACAAAAGACACCAACGAGCGACTGTCTACCTGATTGCTGTTAATGCCATTGACCAGATCCACAACTTTGGCGTCCTTGGCCCTGAGCCTCGGCAACTCAGCGTTGAATAGCTCCGCCGAGACGGCCGCCAGAATATAACCTTGGGCGCCACGGGCCTCGCATTCATCTAGCTGGCGCAGTTGCCGCTCCGCCTCAGTGTAGCCACCGGCATCATAAATACCTATCTCGACGCCCAGCCTGTCCGCTTCCTCGGCCAAGCCCCAGGCAACACCCCACCAGTAATGATCTTTACCATGGGGCAAAAGAGCACAGAGGCGCCAGGCTTTGTTGGCCCGCACCAGCGGCTTATACAATTGCGCTTCACCATCGGCACGCACCTTGACCGGATACCAGGTTGCCGTGGCAGGAAAAACCAGCAGCAATAAACTGCAGAGGAGATATTTCATCTTTTATTCCCGAGAGTCACTCTATTAACCTTATACCAATCGCCATAAAGTGGTGCCTTGATCGAGCATTCGACTAACTCGGGACGACAGAGAAGCAGAATTCAGCTACAAAAAAAGCAGACCTCCTGGCCTGCTTTGTCAGTGAGTTAAAGTGGTTAGAACTTCACTAGGGTCCCTTTCAGTGCCACCCCGGCCATGATGGCACCGGCGCCACACTCATATTCGGTCTCGCTGGCAAACTCACGCTTCTTGTAATAGGACTGGATATTGACCACAGCGTCCATCCCCTCACGCTCGGCGCGCTCCTGCAACGCCTTTAGCGCACTCAACATCACCCACTCACAGGCTTCGCGATCCGACTTGCCAAAAGCATTGGTCTTTTTATTGGTGATCACCTCACCATAGCTCTTGCTGATCTCCGGGTGAGCCTGAGTGGCAAAATACAGTGGCACATCGTAAAGGGCTTCTTTGGCCTTCTCGGTCTGTAGCAGTTCCTGCACCGGATACTGGGCTATGGTGTCGCGGGCCGCGGCGTTGGCACTGACCATCAGGGCCAGCAGCGCCAGAGCAAGTGATTTTTTCATCTATATCTCCCTATTGCGGCTCCACGCCGCAGTCAAAGCTTTGATTGCAGTCCATCTAAAGATAGGGTCACTCCGCCGGTTGCAGGAGTGACTAATTCGCAATGATACAGGCAGTTACATACACTAGACCAGAAAAAGCTCAAGCCCTGATAAAGGCCGCCATCAACTCACGAGTCAAGTCGGCGGCGGGAATTTCCCGACATCCCTCCGGATTCTGACCACACCAGAGCGGGCTGAAATCACTGCAGTCGCGTGCTTCTGCCGCGGCGCGCAGCGGCGCAATGGCATTGGCCGCCAATGGGAAATCCGGCGCTTGCCCCAAAGGCCCCAACTCACGCATCAAACGGGTCATTATGCCTCTGGCCGGACGGCCACTGTAGAGATTGGTCAGCGCCGTATGGCGATTCATTTGCGGATCTTTCAGCGCTTGGCGATGCAGTTCACTGATCTCGGCCTCCGGGCACAAGAGATAGACCGTGCCCACCTGCACCCCGGCCGCCCCCAAAGCCATGGCCGCCTGCACTCCGGCGGCGTCGGCAATACCACCGGCGGCAATCACGGGCACCTTCACCGCCTGAACCAGGCGCGGTAACAGGGCAAAGGTACCACTGTGCTCGGTCAAATCATCACTGAGGAAATGGCCTCTGTGACCACCGGCTTCCAGGCCCTGGGCTATGATGGCATCCACGCCTCTGGATTCGAGCCATTTGGCCTCGGCGACGCTGGTTGCCGAGGCGATCACCTTGGTGCCCCAGCTCTTGACCCTGAGCATCAGCTCGGTGGAGGGAAGCCCGAAATGAAAACTCACCACTTCGGGACGAAAGGGTTCTATAACCGCGGCAACCTCAGCATCGAAGGGACGCCGCTCGGCGCCACCGCCGAGATCTTCGACCTCGAATTCACGGTAATAGGGCGCCAGTTGCTGCAGCCAGGCATGCAAACGCTCGACTTGTTCCTCGGGTGGCTTGTGGCAGAAGAAGTTGAGGTTTACCGGCCGGTCACTCTGGCGCCTGAAGCTCTCTAGCGCCAGCTTGAGTTTGTCATGGGATAACATGGCACAGGGAATAGAACCAAGCGCACCGGCGGAAGCGACGGCCAATGCCAGCGGCACGCCCTGGGCGCCGGCCATGGGGGCTTGAATAAGCGGCAATTCAATACCAAAGAGTTGTTCTATCAACATACCAAGACTCCTTCTTGCTTCAGTCCTCAGCGGCGCTATTCCCGCTGCTTGGTTCAATCATCCAGCTGTTCAGACTAACGGTTGGCAGTTGTTTGCGCCAGCAAAAACGCCGCGATAATCGCGGCGTTGACAGTCAAACTCAGTGTCGTTCAGAGCAGGTAATCCATCCCCAAGGCGACAAACAAGGCCATACCCGCCCAGTTGTTGTTGAGAAATGCCTTGAAGCAGGGAGCCCGCTGCCGGTCGTAAATCAGCCTCTGCTGATAAAGCCCAAAGCCGATAAAGGCCAGCAGCCCCACCAGATAGAGGGCACCTCGCTCGGCCACATAACCTGCAGTCATAAAGCAGGCCAGCGCTGCCAACTGAAACAGGCCGATGATCTGCCTGTCGTAACGGCCGAACAGAATGGCGGTGGACTTGATCCCCACCTTGAGGTCATCGTCCCTGTCGACCATGGCATACATGGTGTCGTAGGCGACAGTCCAGAACCAGTTGGCGGCAAATAGCCACCAGGCTTCGACAGGCACTTCACCTGTCTGGGCGGCATAGGCCATGGGAATCGACCAGCTCCAGACTATGCCGAGGAACATCTGCGGCATATTGGTGTAGCGCTTGGTGAAGGGATAGATAATGGTCAGCAGCATGCCGACAAGGGAGAGTTTAACCACCAGAGGGTTGAGCAACAGCACCAAACCAAAGGCAAACAGCCCCATGACCACAAACAGGCCCAGCGCTTCTTTGACCGTGACCTCACCACTGGCCAAGGGCCTGGACCTGGTGCGCTCGACATAGGTATCCAGCTCGCGGTCGGCATAGTCGTTGATGATGCAGCCACAGGCACGCATCACAAACACACCTACGATAAAGATGATCAGCACCTTGAGATCCGGTAAGCCCCCGGCCGCCAGCCACAGCGCCATTAAACAGGGCCACAGCAGCAGAAAAGTTCCTATGGGTCTGTCCAGACGCGACAGACGGGCATAGACATCAATTTTTTCCCTCAAGTTCATCGGTAGGCTCTCCAACACATCTCAGCCTTAAATTTGCCAAGCATTATGACTCAGCAACAGTGTGATTGACACCGCAAAACACGAATTTTCCTACCCGGGCTGTCAACAAGCAGTTAACTTGGCGTAGGCCACCACCAACCACTTGCTGCCGAAGTCATCGAAATTCACCTGCACCCTGGCCTGTGCTCCCTGGCCTTCAAAATTGGTCACTATCCCCTCACCGAATTTGGGGTGCAGCACCCGTTGGCCAACATTGAAGCCCGTGTCGTTGAAGCTGCTTTGCGACTTGCTGAACCTGTTGTTAGCCATGGGAGTTGCCACCTGCGCCTTGAGGCGGATCTCCTGCAGGTACTGAGGCGGGATCTCCTTGATAAAACGCGACGGCCGCGAGTAGTTTTCACGGCCATAGATGCGGCGTGACTCGGCATAGGTGATATACAGCTGTTGCATGGCGCGGGTCATGCCCACGTAACACAGGCGCCGCTCTTCTTCCAAACGATCGCCCTCTTCCAGCGACAACTGGCTGGGGAACAGCCCTTCTTCAACACCGGCCATAAACACCAGCGGGAACTCCAGTCCCTTGGCCGAGTGCAGCGTCATCAACTGCACCGCATCTGTGTGGGCATCGGCCTGGCCTTCTCCCGCTTCCAGCGCCGCATGGGACAGGAAGGCATTCAACTCACCCATGTCCACCAGCTCTTCCGGCACTTCGAAGGTGCGCGCCGCGGTGACCAGTTCCTCGAGGTTTTCCACTCTGGCCTGAGCCTTTTCGCCCTTTTCCTGCTCATACATGGCCTTGAGCCCGGAGTCCTGGATCACTATATCCGCCTGGCGATAGAGGGGCAGCTCTTCGGTATCGCTGCGCAGCTGCACTATCAAGTCCATAAAGCTGCGCACCGCATTGGCGGCGCGGCCGGCCAAGACCTTCTCCTCCAACAAACGGACGCAGGCTTGCCACAGGGTCAATTGCTGCTGCCGGGCCGTGGTTCTGAGAATATCCAGGGTGCGATCGCCTATGCCTCTGGCGGGAGTGTTGACCACCCGCTCGAAGGCGGCGTCATCGTCGCGGTTGGCAATCAGACGCAGGTATCCCATGGCATCCTTGATCTCCTGACGCTCGAAGAAGCGCAAGCCGCCATAGATGCGATAGGCCAGCCCCTTGTGTAGCAAGGCCTCTTCCAATACCCGTGATTGAGCATTACTGCGATAGAGGATGGCGCAGTCACAGAGACTGCCACCCTTGTCCTGCCAGTCGCCAATGCGGCCTATGATGAAGCGGGCTTCATCCATCTCATTGAAGGCACAGTAAACTGAGATCGGCTCACCATCGACATCTTCGGTCCACAGCTGTTTACCCAGCCGATCCGGGTTGTTGGCGATAAGTTCGTTGGAGGCCTTGAGAATATTGCCGCTGGAGCGATAGTTTTGCTCCAGGCGAATAGTTTCGGCATTGGGAAAATCCTGTAAAAACTTGTGCAGGTTTTCCACTTGGGCGCCACGCCAGCCATAGATGGACTGGTCATCGTCGCCCACTATCATCACATTGGCGCTCTTGCCTGCCAATACTCTGATCCAGGCATATTGAATGGCGTTGGTGTCCTGAAACTCATCCACCAGAATATTGCGGAACCTGTCCTGATAGTGGGCCAGAATATGTTCCTTGTTGAGAAACAGCTCGTGAGCCCGCAAGAGTATCTCGGCAAAGTCTACCAGCCCGGCGCGATCACAGGACTCCTGATACACCTGATAGATTTGCACCAGTTTCTGCTCCATGGGGAAGAGGCCGCCATCCAGATGTTTCGGCCTTAGCCCTTCATCCTTCTTGCCGTTGATATAGCCGGCCACCATCCGCGGCGGATACTGTTTCTCATCCAGATTCAGGCTTTTGAGGATGCGCTTGAGCAGGCGGAGCTGATCATCCGAGTCGAGGATCTGAAAATTTTGCGGCAGGCCGGCATCCTGCCAGTGAGTGCGCAGCAGACGATGGGCCAGACCATGGAAGGTACCGATCCACATGCGGCCCATATGGTTGCCGACTATCTTCTCCACCCGTTCCCGCATCTCAGCGGCCGCCTTATTGGTAAAGGTCACCGCCATAATGGAGTATGGGCTCTGGTTTTCCACCTGCAGCAGCCAGGCAATCCTGTGAGTCAGTACCCGGGTCTTGCCGCTGCCGGCACCGGCGAGCACCAGCATGCTGGATTGAGGTGCGGCTACCGCCTCACGCTGCTTGTCATTCAGGCCATCCAATAAAGAAGATACGTCCATTCGCGCCTCCACAAAAACGAGCGCGCATTATAGCAGGAAAGACCCATAGCTCCTACGCGCCTTGGCAGGCTACTGACAGAATTGGACTCAGATGCAGTGGGCACAGCAGAGTCGGCTCCATCTGTATTCCTCCTGCTTTGACCACAAACAAGACACTGCATTTGGCATTAATATTAAATCATTACTAAATAATGACTTAACAATATAAGCAATCAAAAATACTAAAAATTAAAACAATTACCTATTAAATTGCCACAACTCACAGTTTGCATCCGGACAAACACCTAGGATCTTGAAACATTCACTATATATTTCATACATTTGTTTTGGAGCCGGGTTGTGAACCAAGCCATCTTTTCCAATCTTTCTTTGCGCAAGTTGTTGATCACCTTGTTTGCCGCGCTGCTAGCGCTGTTTTGCCTGTCATTGGGCACCATTGCCTATCACCTGCAGGAGGTGAAAAGCCAAATAAGCCTGCTGGAGCGGGAGTACCACAGCAATGATCAGGCCGCCTCTTTGCTGCAACTGGTATCCGGCCTCAGACGGGAACAGCTGGGATACAGCTTGAGACGGGTACTGAATGCCCCCATGAGTGAGGAGTCACGTCAGTACCTGCAGGATCAGACCCTGGCGATCAACTCGGCGCTGGCGCAACTGAAACAGGGTGCCGGGCAAGATACCCTGGTGCAACTGCACAAGCTGGATGCCCCACTGCAGGCCTTTATGGGACTGCATAAACAATTTTTGGATCGAGACAGCAGCGACCTGCCGGAAAACACCGCCAACATGCTGACCTCCATGGAGTCCTGGCATATTTACAACAATGTCGAGACCGAACTCAAAGCCTTGATGGAACTGGAAACCAATAAGGTCAGCTCTGCCAGAAGCGCCAGTGAACAGGCAATTCAATCCCTCAGCAGCAGTCTGGTCATCGTCTTCTGCCTCTTTGTGACTCTGGCATTGGGAGCCGGCTGGTTCCTGCTGCGGCGTATCTTTATCCCCCTTGGCGCCACTACTCAAGTGCTGGAGCAGATAGCCTCTGGCGATCTCGCAACCGAAATTCCGATGGAAAAATTCAGCAGCAGCGAGTTCAAACACCTGGCCGAAACCCTGGGACAGATGCGTAACACTCTGCATGAGATGATTTCCCAGATAGGCGCAGCCTCGGTGCAACTGGCCGCCGCCGTGGAAGAGATGACTACAGTCGCCGCCGAAGCCGCCGAAGAGATGCAGCAACAGCGCTCTGAGGTCGATCAGGTGGCTACCGCCATGACAGAGCTGCAGAGTTCGATTGCCGATATCTCCCGCAACACCACCCAAACCGCCGATCAAGCCAACCAAGGGGTGCTGGCCACCACAGAGGGCCAACAAGTGGTGCTGCAAACACTGGATACCATTCAAAGCTCGGATGCGGAAATCACCGCCGCCAGCGAAGTGATAGGCCAACTGCAAAAAGACTCAGATTCCATTGCCATGGTGCTGGAAGTGATCGCCCAAATAACAGAGCAGACCAATTTATTGGCCCTCAACGCCGCCATCGAAGCCGCCCGGGCCGGTGAGGCAGGAAGAGGCTTTGCCGTGGTGGCCGATGAGGTGCGCACACTCGCCAGCCGTACCCAAAGCTCGGCGCTGGAAATCAAAGGCACCATAGAACAGCTGCAGCAAAGAGCTCTGCATGCCAACGAAGTGATGCAAAAGAGCCGCGAGCGGATGCAGGGCAGTGTTCGCTGCGCCAATGAGGCCAGCGATGCGATTGAAAGGATCAGTGCCGCTATCGGCATCATCAACGACATGGCGATTCAGGTGGCCAGTGCCACTGAGCAGCAAACAGCGGTTACCGGTGAGTTGGGGGTCAACATCACCAATATCAGTGATGCCGCCTCCAAGGTGTCCATGGGGACGGGGCATGTGTCTCAATCCAGCCAGGAGCTGAGTCAGTTGGCCCACAACCTGGCACATTTGATCAGTCGTTTCCGCACCTAAAATGAGATCTTCGTCACACTCACGCGGCCACGACGGCCGCATGATAATACCATTCTAACTTGGAGAGACTGACTATGGGATATTCAATCAAAGACTTGGTATATAACGGTGAAACTCATGGGGTGCACAACTGGTCGACACTGGAAGGCAGCCAGTTTTACTGGCATCCGGATTGGCTGCATATCGCCGAGGATATAACCGGCCACAAGGCAACGGCCCATATTCAGGCCAAAGCCGCCAAGGCCAGCCATGAGGAGGCGAAGGCCACCATAGTCCAGCACCTCAACGACAAAAAGTAATCTCTGGAACACCTAAGCCTCCCTCACGGAGGCTTATTTATTCTTGGGCTAGTGCCCGGACGCTATTGCCTTACGGGCAAGATTATCCACCCAGGCTGGAGCGATAAGGCGGACAAAACGCCCCAGACGACCACGCCAGGAGGTGATCAACATTCGCCCCCGCCCGGCTATGACCGGCAGCATCATCTGCGCGCATTCTTCGGCGGTCATGATCTTGCTCTCTGCCATGGGAGAAGTTCCGAGCGGTTTACCCTCTCCATCCAGCGCCCGCCGGTGGATCTCGGAGACCACAAAGTCAGGACATATCACGGTCACAGCAACATTGTCCTCGGCCAACTCGATTCGCAGTGAATCAAAAAAGCCCACGACAGCATGTTTGGAGGCGGCATAACCACTGCGGGTTGGCACCCCGGTCAGACCGGCCACGGAAGCCACCACCACCACTTGCCCTTGGGAAGCCTTCAGATGCGGCAATGCTGCATGGGTCAGCCAGGCCGGTCCCAAATAATTGACCCGCATCAGCTGTTCAAGAATGTCCAGTTGCTTGAGTTCATCGAAGCGGCTCCACATGGTCATGCCGGCATTGTTGATCAGTATATCCAGCCGGCCGAAGCGTTCGATAACCGTGGCTATCAAGGCTTCACAGTCCTGTTGTCGCCCGACATCACTACAAACCACCAACGGCGCACCGCCAACCGACTCGACCTCCATCGCCAGGGTACGCAACCTGGATTCATTGCGGGCACTGAGTACCAGTTGTCCGCCAAGCGGCGCCAGTGCCAGAGCGAGCGCCCGCCCAATACCTTCCGAGGCGCCGGTAATCACTATGACCTTATCAGCAAGTCCTTCCATCTGCAGTCCATTGTCAGTCGAAGTTATCAGGCTAAGCTCGCATACTCCTCCTGCAAGTGCAATCCCTGCTGCCGGCGCTCATGGCGCTTCTCCCATTGTAAAAACTGCTCCAGAGGTTTGGGACGCCCTATGGCGTACCCCTGGGCATAGTCGACCCCTATCTCCAGCAGCTTATCCATGATCTCCTGGTTTTCGACAAACTCAGCCACTGTCTCTATGCCCATGACCCGGCATACATCGTGAATCGATTTGACTATTGCATAGTCCCTGGCATTGGTCGCCAGATGCCGGACAAAGCAGCCATCTATCTTCACATAATCCACCGGCAGCTCCCGCAGGTAGCCGTATGAGGCAAAGCCACTGCCAAAGTCGTCCAGAGCAAAGGCAAATCCCAAGCGGCGCAATTGGTTGAGCATCTCCATCGCCCGGGTTCGGTTCTGAATAGCACTGGTCTCTGTAATCTCAAAGCAGACACAGGAGCTGGGAATGCCATAGCGCCCCTGCATCTCGGCGATGTAATCCAGCATACCTTCACTGCCCAGGCTGTTTCCCGAAAGGTTGATGGAGATACAGATCTCCGGCCATAGCTGAGGATGCTCGGATAGCCAGAGGAATGCCTTGCGGATCACTTCCCTATCGACTTCCGGCATCAACTTGAAACGCTCCGCCGCCGCAATAAACTGTGCCGGAGGCAGAATACGACCACTGTTGTCGCGGATCCGCAGCAAGATCTCCAGCCTTTGACGGCGACAGCAGCCGTTGAGTCCTTTAATCGGCTGGAAATAGAGCAGCAGCTCTTTATCCTCTATGGCTCTGGCAATACGCACCGCCCACTTGGGGGCATTGCGTTCATTGGCCAGTTCTTTGTTGCGATCATCGAAGAAGTGAATTTGACTACTGCCCTTGCGCTTGGCCGCCAGACAAGCGATATCGGCATCCTTGAGCAGCTCGGCGGGCGCAGAGCAAGGGCCTCTATGGAAGGCCACGCCACAGCTGACCCCGACTCGGTAATGGGCGCCGCCACAGGGCAAGATCTGCAGACAAACCTGCCTCACCACCTGTTTTAAGAACCTGGCAACTTCCAGAGCACTGCGATTACGGATAGCCAAGCCAAATTCATCACCACCGAGCCTGGCCAACATCTCGTCACCCTGCAGACAGGACTCTATGGCTCTGGCAACCATGACCAGTATCTGATCGCCGGCGTCATGGCCGCAGTTGTCATTGATAAGCTTGAACTGCTCCAGATCCAGATAACAGAGTGCCAGGGTCTCGGCGCCTTCGGCGTACCCCGGCAGCCGCTCTTCAAAGGCGCTGCGGTTGTAAAGCCCGGTAATACCATCGACACTGGCCTTCAACCTCAGTTGCTGTTTGAGGGTTTCCTCCTGGGTAATGTCCCGCAGCACAGTCACCACGCCTATCACCTGGCCCTTGTGATTGCAGAGGTTGCTGACCGCCCGCTCCATGATTCTCGGCTGCTGCATCTGCAGCGTGACCTTGCTGTATTCGGGAACCCGGCTGCCGCTGGACATAAAGTTGAGCAGTTCTTCGTCCAGTTGATTATCGCTCTTGAGCAGGGTATCCAGAGTCCGCCCCAAAGCCTGTTGACTGCGCAGCCCGAGCAGGGATTCCGCCTGAGGATTGAGATAGATAACTCTGGCCTTATTGTTGGTGAGGATCACGGCTTCGGCAATGGATTCCAGGGTGATTCGGGAACGCTCTTTCTGCTGAAAAATCCGCAGCAACAGGTTATTGATCCTGTCGGCCAACACCTTGAACTCGGCGCCGCCACTGCCGCTGACATGGGTATAGCGTCTGGCGCTGGGATCTATCTCCTTCAGCTCTGTCATCAAACGGTCGAAAGGTTTCAGCAAGCCGCGTCGCAGCCAGAGATAACCGGCGGCCACCATCAGCATGCCGCCTAGCAACAGCAGCATGACAACCAACAGGCTTTGCCATTCCAGCCGCTCGAAGGCATCTCTTTGTTGTTTAACCTGCAGCGCCAGCACAGGCCCAATAAGGGTGGGCACTTGGATTTGACTGGCCAGCTTAAGATGTTGCCCCGGGCTCACCTGCTGTTGCAGCGGTGCCAGCGCCACGGAATGGATAAGGTCAGCCTGTCCCAGGCTCTGCAGGTGTGCAGGGGTCAGTAAACGAGTGACTATCAGAGCCTCGTCATCATCGAAACGATAGAACCCCAGCTGCAAAGGTTGCTCATTGACTATCACGGCGCCAAAGGCTTCCTTGTCCAGGGTGGAGAAGAGTCCGGCGGGAGGGATTATCTGCCCGGACACCCGGGTCTTGCCGTCTGCCAGCGCCGTCACCTTACCCTGATGCAGATGAAACAAACTGATATTGGAAGACTGCAACCCCTCCAGCCAACCTTTCAGCAGCGACTCGCCCGGCGTTTGAAGAATGGGAACATAGAGGCGCGCCAGTTGTAACAGGCGCCTGGACTCACGGGTAAACTGCTGCTCAATTCCGACATACTCATGCTCCAGCGTTTGCTGCCGGAACTGACCCAGACTGTATTCAAACCAAAAATTCAAACTGTAGGCGACCGCAAGCAGGGCAGGAATACAAAACCCCAGGATAAATACGCCTATTTTTTTGCCAATGTGCATCTTAAACCACGGCTGATTGTTACCGGATACCAAGAATGGCCGGACTCCGGCAGGCAACATACCTCATTTAACGTCCGGTTAAAACTCTTGACTGGCGTCATTGCCCATTTGCCGCCACTTTGCCCGCGACAAACTGCATCAGCTTGCCCTGACTGTTATCCAATTGTGTTGATTTGGCGCAGTAAAAGGCGGTTAGGTATGTGCTTTTGAGCACAATTTGCAAAATTGAAAATCCCAATCGCCGCAGATTAGCCATTCCCCGCCCCGAAAAAGTGAAGCTTTCGTGATAAACCGGCGACCTTGAGGTGAACTCCAGGGTAAACACTGGACTTATCCCCATAAGAAGGAGCAAGCCGATGAAACCCAAGTTACTACTGCCACTACTGTTGAGCACACTGCCACTGAGCCAGTTATCCCAAGCCGCCCAGTTGGAGATAAGTATCAACAACCTGACCCATGGCAACCACTTTACCCCCTTGCTTATCGCCGCCCATGACGGCAACAGTCACCTGTTTCAAGCCGGAGAGCCCGCAAGCTCTGCCCTGCAGAAGATGGCAGAAGGCGGAGATATCAGCGAACTGCAACTGGCAGTCACAGCCAACAACGGCGTGATTGTGGCCAACCCAGCCGCCGGCTTACTGGCCCCTGGCGCCAAGGTTGAAAAGGTAATGCTGGATAGCGGCGCCCTGCCCCATCTGAGTCTGGTGGCCATGCTGCTGCCCACCAATGATGCCTTTGTCGGCTTGGACGGTTGGGAAATACCCAGCACTCCGGGCAGCTATACCCTCTATCTCAATGCCTATGATGCCGGGACAGAAGCCAACGACGAGCAGATAACCGGTGGCGGCGCGCCTGGAGTTCCCGGCATTCCGGCGGCGCCCGATGGTATGGGCGGCCAGAACGGCACCGGCGTGATGGACGACTCGAGCAATGACAGGGTGCATATCCACCCGGGACTACTCGGGGATACAGATCCCAATGGCGGCATCAGCGATGTCGACAGCCGTATCCATCGCTGGCTGAACCCGGTTGCCGCCTTGATCGTTACCGTCAAATAAAGGAGCGGCAGATGAACACTACAAGCCCTAAAGAACCGACTCAGGCCCGAGTCTTTGCCCTGCCCCTGATACTGGCACTGGTAATGCTGACCGCCTGCTCGGACAATGACCATCCCGGCACGCCACCCCAGCCACCGGAACCTGAGCCTGCTACCAGCAAATTCGATATCCGGGTGACCAACCTGACCGCTAACCAACCTCTATCACCTATCGCCCTGTTGACTACCGACAAAGAGCTGCAACTCTGGCAAAACGGCTCGCCGGCAAGCCTGGCACTCGAGCGACTCGCAGAAGGTGGCGACAACAGCGAGTTGGCCAATATCAGCGGAGTCCACACACGGATGAGCGCCGAAGCTCCGCTGGCCCCCGGGATGACCCAGGACTTCAGCCTGAACCTGGACTCAGAAGAGAATATGACCTTGGCCTTGGTCACTATGCTGGTGAATACCAATGACGCTTTCAGTGGCATTCAGCAGGTAGACCTGAGTAACCTGGCAGCCAATGAGAGCTTGCAACTGCTTGCTCCCGCCTATGATGCCGGCACCGAAGCCAACTCAGAAACCAAAGGCAGTATTCCCGGCCCGGCCGATGGTGGTGAAGGCTTTAACAGTGCCAGGGATGATGTCGATAGAGTGCATCTCCATCCTGGGGTTATCTCGGCCGATGACGGCCTGGCCGACTCGGTCTTGGCGCCCTCGCACAGGTTCGATAATCCGGTGCTCAAGATAGTGATCTACCGCAAGTCCTAGTCTTCAGCGCTTTGCTCCCAAGATAAGAGCCTGAAAGAAAACCCCGCGGCGCCGGGTCAACTCCAATACCCAGAGTTGATTCGGAGCCCAAGATGATCCCTTCCAGCACACCGCAGATCCTGCTGCTTGCCCATGATCAGAGCCTGGCCGATATCCAACGCCTCAATCTCGAGACTCTGGGCTGCCAGCTATGGCAAGCGACGAGTTTTCAACAGGCCAGAAGACTGCTGGCGAGTAAACCTCTGGCCCTGTTGATCATGACACGCCAACTGCCTGACGGTGACATGCTCGGCCGTTGTCAGATGCTCAGGCAAGAGTATCCGAATCTGCCGCTATTGCTTCTGGGGGAGTCCAACAACGAGGCCGATGTGGTTCTGGCTCTTGAGGCCGGTGCTGATGACTACCTGCTTCAAAGCTGTGGCACTTTGGAGATACGTGCCCGGATCAGGGCCTGGCTCAGACGGGGCGAATACATCAAGCTGCCGGGCCAGCAACTCGAATTCAACGGCCTCAGCATCAATAGCGCTACCCGTGAGGTCAAGGCCTTTGGCCGGCCACTGCAGTTAACCGCCAGAGAGTTTGATCTCTTGCTGTTTATGGCCAAGCGGCCGAGACAGGTATTCAGCCGGATGCAACTGTTGCAAGGCGTTTGGGGGTCAAACTATGCGGGCTACGAACACACGGTCAACAGCCATATCAACCGCCTGCGCACCAAATTGGCCGCATGTCCCAAGAGTGAGCCCATAGTGACCACTGTATGGGGTGTGGGATACAAGTTTTCACCACCCGAGCAGGCCAGCCATTACTGAAAAAGCAATAAAAAAGCCCGCAGTGCGGGCTTTTTCATTGAACGAATGCTTACTTGTGGTACTGGGCAGACAGCTCGTGTACCGACTTGACGAAGGCTCCGGCGTGCTCAGGATCCACATGCTGGTGGATGCCATGGCCCAGGTTGAATACATGGCCCGTTCCTTGACCATAGCTGGCCAGGATCTGTGCCACTTCCTCACGAATACGCTCAGGAGATGCGTACAGAGTCGACGGGTCCATATTACCCTGCAGGGCCACCTTGTCACCCACACGCTTGCGGGCATCGCCAATATCTATGGTCCAGTCCAGACCCAGAGCATCACAGCCGGTTTCAGCCATGGCTTCAAGCCACAGACCACCGCCTTTGGTAAACAGGGTCACGGGTACCTGACGGCCTTCGGCATGACGGTTCAGACCATCGATTATCTTCTGCATGTAACGCAGTGAGAACTCGCGATAGGCCGCATGAGACAGCGCGCCGCCCCAAGAGTCAAAGATCATCACGGCTTGAGCGCCGTTGGCAATTTGGGCGTTCAGATACAGGGTTACGGAATCGGCCAGCTTGTCCAGCAGCATGTGCAGGGCGGCAGGCTCGGCATACATCATCCGCTTGATCTTTTCGAAGGCCTTGCTGGAACCGCCTTCAACCATATAAGTGGCCAGTGTCCATGGTGAACCGGAGAAACCGATCAATGGCACTTCACCCTTGAGTTCACGGCGAATGGTGCTGACGGCTTTCATCACATAACCGAGCTCATCTTCCGGATCCGGTATAGCCAGCTTCTTGATGGCTTCAATGGTGTCGGTTGGACGCTCAAAGCGAGGTCCTTCACCGGCTTCGAAATACAGGCCCAACCCCATGGCATCAGGCACAGTCAAAATATCGGAAAACAGGATTGCCGCATCCAGTTCAAAACGACGCAGCGGCTGCAGGGTAACTTCACAAGCCAGTTCGGCATTACGGCACAGCGCCATAAAATCACCGGCTTCGGCGCGGGTAGCGCGATATTCTGGCAGATAGCGGCCAGCCTGGCGCATCATCCAAACTGGGGTAACATCAACAGGTTGCTTGAGCAGCGCACGTAAATAACGATCGTTTTTTAATTCTGCCATTGGGCTTATTCCTACTCCGATTGAGATCTGCTGGGGCGGTAGTTTAGCATTTGCGGCTGTATTGTAACCTGTGTCTGAGTATTTATGTGACCACAGGCATGGATAAATACTATTCCAGTGAGAAGTTTGCGTACTGCCAAGCCATCCAGGCCGCTCCACAGGCAAACTGATAGGCACCAAGCCAGGGTGTGAACCAAAAGCAGTAATCAAACAGATAAACGGAATACAGGGGAACTTGATGAAGCTCAAGACTTGCCGACACAATCGGCACGGGATCACATTCTCACAACAAAAGTATAAAGATTGAGGCGTCAGACTAATGTCTTATGACAGAAAAAAGTTGCACAGGTTCCCACCCTTTGGTATAAAAAGTCTGCGCTAGCAAGAACAATCAAGAAGCTCGTCACATCGAGCCTGTTAAAACTTTCCTCGCCCAGCTGTAGTTTCTACCGCTGGGCTTTTTATTTCCCATTCCGCGCCTGGATACACAATTTAACATTTGAGTTGTTTTTGTATACAAAACAACTGGTTTGTCCATGTGTAAAAAAGTCGTCTACACACCGAAAAGAGTTGATCACTGGCTAGCTTGTCACCTAAATTAGGAACAAGTGCGGCGATAAGGATGAGAAGATCATGCTGAAACAACTTGAACAGGCCGAGCAAAAATGGGGCGGAGCCAATGCTCTGGTGGATCAATGGTTGAACAACCGCAGAAAGCTACTGGTTTATTACTGTAAGTTGGCCGGACTGGCTCCATATGAAAACCGTGACAAGTCCCTGCCCTGTGTCGATCAGGTTCGCAGCTTCTGCAATCTGCTGGTGGATTATGTCTCGGAAGGTCATTTCGAAGTCTTCAACAAGGTAGTCGACGCCTGTGACGAACAGGGACAATCGAACAAGGCACTGGCACAGCAGTTGCTGCCGAAGATTGTCGAGACCACAGATCAGGCCCTGGACTTCAGCGACAAGTATTCCGAGCTGGAAAGCGACGATCTGCTCTACCAGCTGGATAAAGATCTCGCCGAACTGGTGCACGCCCTGGAGACCCGCTTCCAGTTGGAAGACAGAATGTTGGAAGTGCTGCACAACAAGAAATTGGCACCGACCATCAACTGATCCCTTAACGAGTCTGCAGCTTATCGCCGTTCCTTGCGCCTTATTGCACTCGCTTGCAGCTCGTTTCAGACACAAAAAAGCCAGCTCTATGAGCTGGCTTTTGTTATTGCGATAACTTAAACCGCTGACTGGAAGATCACTTCACCGGCCTTCTTGGTGTAAGACTCCAGTTGGTCGAAGTTCAGGTATCTGTAGGTATCGGCCGCTGTTGCGTCCAGCTCCTTGGCATATTCCTGATACTCTTCAGGGCTTGGCAAACGTCCCAGCAGCGCTGCAACGGCAGCCAGCTCGGCAGAGGCCAGGTACACATTGGCACCTGTACCCAGACGGTTCGGGAAGTTACGGGTAGAAGTCGAAACGACAGTCGCGCCTTCGGCAACCCGTGCCTGGTTACCCATACACAGAGAACAACCCGGGATCTCGATACGGGCACCGACGCGGCCGAAGATACCGTAGTAACCTTCTTCGGTCAGCTGATCCTTATCCATTTTGGTTGGTGGAGCAATCCACAGACGAGTAGGCAGCGTCTTGGCGAACTTGTCCAGCATCTTACCCGTGGCGCGGAAGTGACCTATGTTGGTCATACAGGAACCGACAAACACTTCATCAATCTGGGTGTTGGCTACCTGAGACAGCAATACGGCGTCATCGGGATCGTTCGGAGCACACAGAATAGGCTCTTTGATCTCATTCAGATCGATCTCAATAACCGCTGAATACTCGGCATCCTTGTCGGCTTCCATCAGTTCAGGGTTCGCCAACCACTCTTCCATGCCCTTGATACGACGTTCTATGGTACGGCGGTCGCCGTAGCCTTCGGCGATCATCCACTTGAGCATGACTATGTTGGAGTTCAGGTACTCGATGATAGGATCTTTATCCAGCTTGATGGTACAACCGGCGGCAGAACGCTCGGCGGACGCATCAGACAGTTCGAATGCCTGCTCAACCTTGAGGTGCTCCAGACCTTCGATTTCGAGAATACGGCCGGAGAAGATGTTCTTCTTGCCCTTCTTCTCAACGGTCAGCAGACCCATTTCGATGGCCTTATGCGGAATCGCATGCACCAGATCACGCAGAGTGATACCAGGCTGCATCTTACCCTTGAAGCGCACCAGCACAGACTCAGGCATATCCAGTGGCATAACACCGGTAGCGGCGGCAAAAGCCACCAGGCCGGAACCAGCTGGGAAAGAGATACCGATTGGGAAACGGGTGTGCGAGTCACCACCTGTACCTACGGTATCAGGCAGCAGCATGCGGTTCAGCCAAGAGTGAATAACACCGTCACCTGGACGCAGGGAAACACCGCCGCGGTTCATGATGAAGTCAGGCAGAGTGTGGTGAGTATTTACGTCAACAGGCTTGGGATAAGCGGCAGTGTGACAGAAAGACTGCATGGTCAAATCAGCACTGAAACCGAGACAGGCCAAGTCTTTTAGCTCGTCACGTGTCATAGGGCCGGTAGTGTCCTGAGAACCGACAGAAGTCATCTTGGGTTCACAGTATTGGCCGGGACGGATACCTTCTACGCCACAGGCCTTACCTACCATCTTCTGCGCCAGGGTGTAACCCTTGCCGGTATCGGCAACGTCACCTGGACGCACGAAGACATCGGAGGCTTCCAGACCCAGAGCTTCACGGGCTTTGTCGGTCAGACCGCGGCCGATGATCAACGGAATACGGCCACCGGCACGCACTTCGTCCAGCAGCACATCAGTCTTGAGTTTGAATTCAGAGATAACTTCGTCGCTGTCGTGACGGGTCACTTTACCGGCATAAGGGTAGATGTCGATAACATCGCCCATCTCCATATTGCCCACATCCAGTTCAATCGGCAGAGCACCGGCATCTTCCATGGTGTTGAAGAAGATAGGGGCTATCTTGCCACCGAGGCAGAAACCACCGGCACGCTTGTTGGGCACGAACGGAATATCATCGCCCATGAACCACAGCACAGAGTTGGTCGCCGACTTACGGGAAGAACCTGTACCGACCACGTCGCCCACATAAACCAGTGGGAAGCCCTTGGTCTTGAGTTCTTCAATCTTCTTGATTGGGCCTACTACGCCTGGCTGATCCGGCTCAATACCGTCGCGGGCGTTTTTCAGCATCGCCAGGGCGTGCAGTGGGATATCGGGACGTGACCAGGCATCAGGAGCCGGAGACAGGTCGTCGGTGTTGGTCTCGCCTGTGACCTTGAATACGGTCAGAGAGATTTTATCGGCCAGCTTGGGACGGCTGAGGAACCACTCGGCATTGGCCCAGGACTCAACCACTTGCTTGGCATAGGCGTTACCCGCTTTCATCTTCTCAACCACATCGTGGAAGGCATCGAACATCAGCAGGGTGTGGGACAGAGCCTTGACCGCCAGCGGGGCCATCTGCTCGTTGTCCAATTGGCGGATCAGGGGTTCGATGTTGTAACCGCCCTGCATGGTACCCAAGAGTTCCAGCGCACGCTCGGCGCTCAGGATTGGGGATTTCACCTCACCCTTGGCAACGGCATCCAGGAAACCGGCCTTAACATAGGCGGCTTCGTCAACACCTGGGGGAATACGATTTTCGAGCAGGTTAAGAATAAATTCTTCTTCGCCTGCAGGTGGGTTTTTCACTAATTCAACAAGCTCAGCCACTTGATGTGCATCCAATGGCTTAGGGACTACGCCCTCAGCAGCACGCTCTTCGACGTGTTTACGATATGCTTCTAGCACGGCAACATTCCTCTTTGTTAGGCGCTCTTACGACTGCACGTCTTCATGAATGAAGCTGACAGCCCCACAGGATCGACCCGTAAATTCCGGCCTGCAGTATACTACAGCTTTGCAAAAGTATGAATGAGATCACACTAAGGCAACTGAGAAATCGTGGCAAAATCCCAAGGTCGGCGACACACTAAGCCCCTCATTAAACAAAGGAAATTAGACAATAGTTTGAAAAAATGATTTTTTCATTTAAATACAAATAATTAGATTGTAGTAATCGAATTAAATTCAAACGCCTTCAGCCAAGCGTCTCCTAATCTCCCCTGCCGGGATAATTTTGCATCCCGGGGCCGCTTTTCGTTATCCTGCGTCCAAATCCGCGCCGTTTTTGAGACTTTTACATGCAAGCACCCGCAATACAGGCCGTTATTTTTGATATGGATGGGATATTGATCGACTCAGAGCCCGTCTGGCAGCAAGCCGAGTATCAGGTTTTGCAGCAGTTGGGGATGACTGTCAGCCGTGAAGCCATACAGCAAACCACCGGCCTGCGAATCGATCAGGTGGTGGACTTCTGGTTACAGCGCTTTCCCGAGGTCAAAGTAGAACCTCAATATATCGCCGATCAAATCATAGCGGCGGTAATCGCCTATATCCGCCGCGATGGCAAGCCCATGCCTGGTGTTGTCGATGCCCTCAGCGCCTGTCGCAGCCGAGGCCTGAAAGTGGGCCTGGCCACCTCTTCCTCCTGGGATATTATCGATGCCGTGCTTGGCAAACTCGCCATCACAGAAGCCTTCGATGCGATACAATCGGCTCAGGATTTTCCACTCGGTAAACCCCACCCTGAGGTTTATCTCTCCTGCGCCGCCAAACTGGCACTGCCACCAAGCCGCTGCCTGGCGGTGGAAGACTCTTTCAACGGCCTGATAGCCGCTCGCGCCGCCAATATGCAGACCTTGATAGTCCCGGCAGCCGAGCAGCGCCAGGATCCCCGCTGGGCTGCGGCGCATCATCAGCGTGATAGCCTGGAAGCCCTGCCGGCACTGCTTGATACCCTGTAAGCCCGAATACAACAGAGCCAGGCATCTGCCTGGCTCTGTTTTCTGATAATCCGCCTTACCAGATCTTCACTCTGTCCTCTTCCGACAGATACATCTTGTCAGTCGGCTTGAGGTCAAAGGCTTTGTAGAAACCTTCCACGTTACGGGGAGTGCCCATGGCGCGGTAGTGGCTGGGTGAATGCGGGTCAGTCAGCAGACGACGTCCCAGCTCCTCGTCACGGTAGTTGCGGCGCCACACCTGTGACCAACCGACGAAGAAACGCTGATCGCCTGTCAGGCCGTCCATTACCGGCGCTTCTTTACCGTTGAGGCTCAGGTGATAAGAGCGCAGGGCAACGGTCAAGCCACCCAGATCGCCTATGTTCTCGCCCAGAGTCAGGTCACCGTTGACGAACTTGCCAGGCAGAGCTTCAAACTGGCTGTACTGGGCAGACAGCTGCGCACCGCGCTTCTGGAACTCTTCGCGGTCTTTGTCTGTCCACCAGTTGCGCAGGTTACCGTCGCCGTCATACTTGGCACCCTGATCATCGAAACCATGGCTGATTTCGTGGCCAATCACCGCGCCTATGCCACCATAGTTCACCGCGTCATCGGCTTCCATGTTGAAGAAAGGCGGCTGCAGAATGGCGGCCGGGAACACGATTTCGTTCATCACAGGGTTGTAGTAGGCGTTCACTGTTTGCGGTGTCATGTGCCACTCGCTGCGATCGATTGGCTTGCCCAGCTTAGCCAGCATGTCCTGGTATTCGAAACGGGCATAACGCTGGTAGTTACCCACCAGATCGTCGGCCTTGATCTCCAGATTGCTGTAGTCTTTCCACTTGTCCGGATAACCTATCTTGTAGGTAAACTTGGACAGTTTTTCCTGAGCCGCTTTCTTGGTCTCAGGTGTCATCCACTCCAACTCATCGATGCTGACTTCAAAGCCCTTGATCAAGTTCTTGATCATCGACTCCATCCGCGCCTTGGCTTCCGGCTGGAAGTGACGGGCAACATATTCTTTACCCACCAACTCACCAATCACTTGGTCGGCACCATCGACGGCCCGCTTCCAGCGTGGTTTTTGCTCCTGAATACCCATCAAGGTTTTGCTGTGGAAATCAAAGTGCAGATCGACAAACTGCTGGCTCAGCAAGCCGGCATAGGAGTCCACCAGATGGAATGCCAGGTAGTCTTGCCAGGCCGAAACAGGGAACTTGCCGAACTCGGCGCCCAGTTTCTCAAAGTAGGAAGGTTGACGCACTATCACGTCCTGGGTCTTACCGGTAAGACCGGCAGCCTTGGCGAAACCGTCAAAGTCAAAGCCGCCCATCAACTGCTGCAGCTCTTTCAGGCTCATCTTGTTGTAGGCCTTGTTGGCGTCACGAGACTCGACCCGACTCCACTGGCTCTGGGCAATAAAGAGTTCAATGTTGGCGACATTGGCTGCGGCAGCATCCGCGTGAGGATAACCGGCGGCGCTCATCAGATTGCGGACATATTCACGCATCGCTTCGCGGTTGGCGACAAACTTGGGATCGTCCTTGAGGTAGTAATCACGATCCGGCAGTGTCAGGCCGCTCTGGTACAGGTAAACCCCGTACTGGCTTGAATTCTTGGCATCGTTGTTAACGTAAAAACCAAAGGGAATGCCGGAGCCATCGGTCAGCAGTTTGCCCATCAGCGCGGCAATATCGGCGTGGCTGGCGGTTTTGGCGATATCTGCCAGTTGCCCCTTGAGCGGCGCAATCCCCAGTTGGTCAGTCAGAGTGCTATCCATATAGGCGGCATAGAAATCGCCTATCTTCTGCTCCACTGAACCTTCGGCCTTATTGGGCTTGGCGGCAGCTTCTTCGATAATCTGTTTCAGGGCTGCCTGGCTTTCTTCGTAAAGAACAGAGAAGGCACCATAGTTGGATTTGTCGGCCGGGATAGGCGTAGTGGCCAACCACTTACCGTTGACGCTGTAGTAGAAATCGTCCTGATGGCGAACCTGATGGTCAAAGTTTTCCAGCTCAATACCGGAGGCCTTTTTCACTTCTACTTGCGACTGCGGCGCTTGCTGGCTGGCACAGGAAGCCAAACCAAGGCTGAGGGCGATGCCCAATGCCAGGGTGCTTATTTTGCTCATTTTCTTCCCCGAATTTGTGATTGTTCAGATAGTTATATTGTTACAAAGATACCAGTTTCAAACCTTAGCACTCCCTGTGACCAGTCTGTAGTGGATTTTTGTAAATATCTATGAACACTACAGAGCGGGTCACAGACGGGCTAAGCCCGCCTTAGAAGTTTTTGCCGATAAACAGGTAGACAGCATTTTCGCCATTATCGCTGAAACCAAAGCCCAGTGCCGCTGGTCCCAGTTGGGTATCTGTGCCCAGGAACAGGCTGCTGGAATAGATGAGATCGTTAAACATCACATGTTCATCCAGCCCCCACACATTACCCGCTTCCAGACTGGCCCCCAAGTATAGAGGGAAGTCCTTCATCCCCAGCGCATCACGGCCGAGATCATACTGATAGATAAAGGCACCAAACACCTTCTGGGCGCCGGCAATAGAGTTCTTGTGGTAGCCGGAAAGATTAAGGAAACCGCCGAGGTCGGAGACATAGAGAGTAAAGTTGCCATCTTTATCCACGGTTGAATAAGAGGCCTTACCGACGAAGGAGTGATTGCCGACACTGACCACCCCTTTCCAGTCTGCTTCAATCTGCAACGAGTGCTCGGGGTCTGTCTTGAAGTCGCCCTCCTCATACTCCTCATTGCGCAGGTAGATATTCAGGGTGAAGCGATTGCCCGAGGTGGGGAAGCTGATGCTGTCCAGAGTGTCGTAGCCAAACTTGAAATAGGCGCCGTAAGTGTTGAACTTGAGATCTTCAAAGAAGGCCTCGTTGGACACCACCCCCGACTCACCTGTCAGCCCCAGCTCAATCCGGCCCTGTTTGACATAGTTGTACCCCAAACCCAGGTCGATTCTGTGGCTCTTGCGATCCAACTCGAAGTAGAGTTTGTTGGCATCAAACAGATCCCAGCTCTTGATCTCGTACTGGTAACGGGCGCGGGCATAAAACTGCTGATCCCGGTCCAGAGGTTGATAAAACTCGGTGCCGAGCAACTTCTCGAAGCCCATCTTCACTTCATTGCGCCACTCACCGCCATTTTCGGTGAGGTCTGTCATGGTCAAAGCAGCATCCAGAGTCACTGCCGAGTCCAGCGAAAAGTCGTCTTCCCAGTTAAAACCAAACTGGAAGTAGTTGGGGCCCCAGGACTTGGCCTTGGTGGTCACGGTTAACACCCGGCCTTCATCTGTGTCCTGAAACTCGGCGCTGACCCGCTCGAACTTGTTCAGCGAGTAAAGCCGGGCAATGCTTTCGTTCAACTGCTGCTTGGTGACTCTGTCACCCACCTCGATATCCAGTATGTCATCCAGCAGCGAATCACTGACTTTGGACTGATTGTTAAGGACTATGCGGGTAACGGGCCTCTCCAGATTATCGAGCCAGTCACGACTGGCGTCGCGCTTTTGCTGCACATAAGCACGGTATTCCTCGGGAGGCACCGCCAGTTGGCTCAACCTGGCCGTATGCTGCACCGCGGCCGTCACCCCGGCTTCCAGCGCCTTGGGCATATCAGCAAAGTCTGTGGTGCTGAGCTTATCTATGGCCGGACGGATCAGGATATCGTCTTTGGTCAATAAGGCCTTTTGCCGCTCTGTACTGGCATTGGTCAGCATGGTGGACAGCTGGTTCAACACCGCTATGGTGCCGTTGAGCTGATCCTTTTTCACCAATGGCGAACCTATATCGACGGCGATAATCACATCCGCGCCCATGGCCTTGACCACATCCACAGGCATATTGTTGGCAATACCACCATCCACCAGCAACTTGCCATCGATTTCAGCCGGTTGCAGCGCTCCAGGCACTGTGGCCGAAGCCTGCATCGCTTCCACCAAGCTGCCACTGCTGATCACCACAGGCAGACTGGTTTCCAAGTCGGTGGCCACTGCCCGGTAGGGAATGGACAATTCGTTGAAACTGTTGAACTCCCGCACCAGATCAGTAGTGTTGCGGTACAGTTGCGACATGGTTTGCCCGAGGAGCACGCCACTCGGCGACTGTACTTCACCGCCGCGGATCCCCAGGTTAAGCGGAATATTGTATTGATCTCTTTGCTGCTTATCACGATAGCTCATGGCCTGACGTGGAATGGTATCCGAATACCCCTTGGACCAATCTTCATTCATCATGATGGTTTCAATTTCAGTGGCACTGTAACCCAGTGCATAGAGGCCGCCGACATAGGCGCCTATGCTGGTACCGGCGACATAGTCGACCGGGATATTGTTGGCCTCGAGCATCTTGAGAACCCCGACATGCGCCGCTCCCTTGGCACCACCGCCACTGAGAACCAGGCCCACTTTGGGACGTTCGGCCGCCACGGCAGCCACACTCAACAGAGTGCCTATCAAAACCAGTAAGCGCAGAGAGGTCTTCATACCTAGCAAGAGTTCCAGAATTAGAGTCGGCATATTCTAACAAAGAATTTACAGTAAAGAGAAAGTTCCAAGTGAGTATAAGCAGCGATTATTGGTGGTGCGTCTCGTAAAACCAGGATGCCAGTTCGGCGGCCGGCACAGGTTTGGCAAAGTAGTAGCCCTGAATGATGTGGCAGCCTCTGTGAGTGACCTGTTGCAACTGCTCCCGGGTTTCCACACCTTCGGCCACGACCTTGAGCCTGAGGTTACGGGCCAACTCGACAATACTGCTGACAATCGCCTGATCGGCACTGTTGCCGGCAATATCTTTGAGGAAGGAGCGATCTATCTTCAGAGTGTTGACTTCAAAGTGGCGCAGATAAGCCAAAGAGGAGTAGCCGGTACCAAAGTCATCGATAGCGACTTCTATGCCGTGGGCTCTCAGCTGTTTCAAATGCTGACGGGCAATGTGCAGCTCTTTCATCAACACCCCTTCGGTGATCTCCAGCGCCAGATATTCGGCCGGCATCCCGGTTTCTTCGAGGATATTGAGCACGCCACTGATAAATTCCGGGTGACGGAAATGCACGGCGCTGACATTCACCGACAACTTGAATGGCTCGGCCGCACTCTGACTCCATCGGGCACCATCCTCACAGGCCTGACGCAGCACCCAACGGTCGATGGCCACAATCAAACCACAGGACTCGGCCACCTTGATGAAAATATCCGGCCGCACAAAACCTTCGCTCGGATGATGCCAGCGCAGCAAGGCCTCCATGCCGATAAACTTTTGCTGCTCCTTGACATCAAACTGGCCCTGATAATAGAGCTCAAACTCGCCCTGCTCTATGGCGTGGCGCAACATGGCCTCCAATTTCAAGTGGTACAGCGCCTCGGCATTACGCTCACTCGAGTAGTATTGGAAGTTGCCGCGCCCCTCTTCCTTGGCATGATACATGGCCTGATCGGCGTTCTTGATCAGCGCCTCCGGCTGCCTGGCATCGTCGGGCCAGATGCTGATCCCTATACTGGTGGAAATAAAAAACTCCCGCCCATAGAGTTCGAACGGCTGAGCTATTTGCGCCAACAGGCGCTCACACAGACGGTTGAGCTTATCTATCTCGGCCTCATTCACCAGGATCACAAACTCATCACCACCGAAACGACACAGCACCTGCTCCTGATCCATCACAGACTGCAGCCTGTTGGCCGCCTCCACCAACAGGGCATCCCCCATACTGTGGCCGTAAGAGTCGTTGACATGCTTGAACCTGTCCAGATCCAGAAACAGCAAGGCCAGTTTCTGCTGTTTGTCATCGGCTCTGTCTATCGCCTGCTGCAAGCGGTTGGCAAACAGCGAGCGATTCGGCAAGCCGGTCAGCACATCATAGTTAGCCAGACGGCGCAGATCGGCTTCGGTGCGTTTCCGCTCTGTGATGTCGGAGAACACCACCACATAGTGCTGCACCCGTTCCTTGAGATCCTGCATAGAGGAGATATTGAGCCACACAGGACAACGCGACCCGGCCACGCCGACAATTTCCAGCTCGCCGGTCCAGGATTCCACCCCTTGCAGCAGAGTGGCGACATTGTCTTTGTGGAAGTTTTCGCTAACCACCAACTCGCCAAAGTGTCGCCCTTGCAGGCTATGTCTATCCTGACCCACTATCGACTCAGCCGCTCTGTTGGCTACCTTGATGACCTCATCGGCATCCAGAATAAACACCCCTTCAGAGGTGTTTTCAAACGCCTGAGCCAGCAACTCGACTTCGTCTTCCAACTGGCGCTTGATGGTAATGTCAGAGTAAATCCCGGCAGCCTTGCTGACCTTGCCGGAAACCGGATCATGACTGACAGGCCTGCCGCGCACCCTGAGCCAGCCCCAACTGCCGTCACGGCGGCGATAGCGGTATTCAGACTCGAATCTGTCGCTCTCACCTTCGACCATCTTGTTCCATTCATCCAGCGCTGTGGCCTGGTCGTCCGGATGCACCGGCAGCTTGTCTATGGCGATAAGAATAAAGTCTTCGTCACTCCCCAGCACGCCACCGCGATTATCCAGATGAAACAGGCCTGTATCGCGACGCCACTCCCAAAGATCCGATTCACTGCCCCTGAGCGACTGCCTCAGCCTGTCGTCGCTCTGGCGCAGTGCCAGGTTCATGGTCATAAAACGCCGCACCTGACGCTGACGCAGCAAGACTATAGTGAACACCATAGCCAATAATGCCACCACCAACAGACCTTTGAACCAACGACTCTGCCACCAGAACAGGTCAACAGTGAAAGGGAAACGGAAGGGTTCCGACTGCCAGATACCGTTATTTTGGCTAAGCACCTCCAGTTGGTAGGCACCGGGGATCAACCCTGAAAGGTTGATCTGTGACTGATTTTCCAGCAGTAAATAGTTCCGCTCATCCTCGCCAGGACGTCGTAAACGGTACTTGAGGCTGATAGGCGCATCGTCCAGATAATCCATACTGGTCAACTGAAAGCTGAGCATTCTGGCACCCGGGGCAATGAGCTGTCCCGGCGTAGGCACCAGACTCAGCTCTGTCTTGTTGTCATAGTAGGCGGCAATGGATTCGAGAATGGCGCCGTGCCTTGGAATACGGTTTACCAAAGAATCGACATCCAGCAACATCACTCCATCCGGAGTGCCCACATAGAGCCCCTGCTGTGGTGCATAGAAATAGGCCCCTTCGTTGAGCTCCTTGCCCAGCAAGCCATCGTCGTCGTTGAATACCTTGATTTCACCGCTGTGTTTGTCCTGACGGATCAGCACATAAGTACAACCAACCATACGATAGTCGCCGGTATCCTGCAGGAAAAATACGGTATTGCAGTCCAGTTGCCACTCTTGCGTCAAACGGCGGATCTTCATGGTCTGCAAGTCCAGCTCTATCAGGCCTCCCTGACGGGTAGCCAGCCAGAAGCGGTCTGGGCTCAATTCCAGCAGTTGGCTCACTGTGGGCATATGCGGCAAGTCATCAAATACTGTCGCCAACGAGCGAAAACCGCCGCCCTGCTCCAGATAACCGAACGACTTGTTGCCACCGACCCACAAACGTTCGCTGCTGTCGCGGTAAACGCTATAAATAATCGGATTACTGCCGCTGTATTCGGCGCCGGGCAAATTCCTCTTATTGATGCTGCCCTGCTCCTTGTCCCACTCATAGAGACCATTGCTGGTTGCAAACCACCAGAGATTGCCCTCATGCAGGGTATTGAGCACTGTCTTATGACTCAGGGACTGCCCGCTGCCGCTCCACTCTCCCAAGGGTTGCCCTTCCAGAGTCTGCTTATTCATCACAAACAAACCATTGGTGGACGAAAGCAGCAGGTGTTCTGAATCCAGATTATCTATCTTGTAGATGCTGTCATTGACCTCCATCCCTCTGGGAACCGCCGTTTTGGTCTGCTGAGTCTTGCGGTTAACGGCAATCACGCCCGAGTCGGTTCCCAGCCACAACATCTCGTCGTCGGCCAATATGGTCCACACCATTTCATCGCTGAGCTTATAGGGTTCAGAGGCGCTGAAACTATCCAGTAAAAATTCGGGGGAGTCGGCCACCACGGCCAACGAGTGTCCTGTACCACCGACCCAGATCAAACCATTGCTGTCCACCTGCAGGGCGTTGATGTATTCGATACCGGCCCTGAGCTTTAACTGCTCTTTGAACTGTTTTAATTTGCGGGTGCGCGGAGACCATTTCAGCAACCCCTGCTTACTGGCAATCCACAGGTTACCCTTGAGATCTTCGGTGATCACACTGGTGAAAAAGGGAATTTCGGCCACGGCCTCTATGCGGTTACTTTCAAGGTTAACCCGATAGAAGCCTTTACTGGCCGCCATCCAAATCTGGTTGTTACTGTCGAGAAACAGGGCATTGAGGCGGCCATAACTGCCCTGCCATGACAAGCGTTGTTTGACGCTGCCATTTTGCGATCTCAGCTCCACACCATAGGCGTTACCCAACAGCAAGTCGCCGTTCTCAAGCTGCAGAATTTGACTCCATAGCAGGTCACTGTCGTAGGGTAGGTCAAACAGTTTCTGCAGCTGTTGCAGGTCATGACTCAAGCGCCAAACCTGGCCTTTTTCGGTTAACAACAGCCAGTCACCGGCCGCCGATTTCAAACTCTTCATTAGGCCGCCACCCTGATACTCGGGGAACAGCTCATCGCTGCCAAACTGACGGAAACGGTTATCGGCTATATGGTAGAGGTAGGCATGAGACAGAGTGCTCACCAACATCTGCTGTTGCCCGAGAGACTTGACCAGGGGCAGATATTCATCGGCCATCCGCGACTCCAGGCCGTCGCGGTCCAAACGGCGGATATTGGCGTTACTGAGGCGATACAACCCCTGCTCGGTGGAGAGCCAGATAAATCCCCGCTCATCCATACTGATGTCGAGAATACTGGTATTGATCAAGCCGTCTCTGGAGGAGAACACTCTTTTAACCAACTCATCGGCATATGCCGGTGCTGCCCCCAAACAAAGGCAGAGCAATAACCCAAGACCTGCTGTTATTAGTTTTCTTATCATCGGCTGATGAATAACCTTGGTGACCAATCTTGAATGTACCAGCTAGGCCGCTGAATTTCATCTTGCAAACAACAATTCATTTACATACCCGAGCCAAAGCACAAAAAAATCGGGCCCAGTCAACTGAGCCCGATTTCAATACTTCCTGGGGACAAACGCCCAATCAGAATATTACTTTTTCTTTTTTGCCTTTGGGTTAGGCAGATCTGTGATTGAACCTTCGTAGATCTCGGCTGCCAGCCCTACAGACTCGTGCAGAGTCGGGTGAGCGTGGATGGTCAGCGCCAGATCTTCGGCATCACAACCCATTTCGATGGCCAGGCCGATTTCACCCAGCAACTCACCGCCGTTGACACCCACAATGGCGCCACCGATCACTCTGTGAGTCTCTTTGTCGAAAATCAGCTTGGTCATACCTTCGCTGGCATCGGAAGCGATAGCACGGCCGCTGGCTGCCCATGGGAAGGTCGCCGTTTCGTAAGCTATGCCCTGCTCTTTGGCTTCTTTCTCAGTCAGACCAACCCAGGCCACTTCAGGATCTGTGTAAGCGATAGATGGGATGACTTTAGGATCGAAGAAGTGCTTCATACCGGCAATCACTTCTGCGGCCACGTGGCCTTCGTGGACACCTTTGTGAGCCAGCATTGGTTGACCCACGATATCGCCCACGGCGAAGATGTTGGCCACATTGGTACGCAGCTGCTTGTCGACATTGATAAAGCCACGCTCATCAATCTTGACCCCAGCCTTGTCGGCATCGATCAGCTTGCCATTGGGAGTACGGCCAATGGCCACCAGCACTGCGTCGTAACGCACTGGCTCGGCAGGCGCAGCCTTACCTTCCATAGACACATAAATACCGTCTTCTTTGGCTTCAACAGCTGTCACCTTGGTTTCCAGCATCAGGTTGAATTTCTTCTTGATCTGCTTGGTAAAGACCTTAACCACGTCTTTATCGGCCGCTGGGATCACCTGGTCGAACATTTCAACCACGTCGATTTCACTGCCCAGAGACGAGTAAACAGTACCCATTTCCAGACCTATGATACCGCCGCCCATGACCAGCATCTTGCCTGGGATCTCTTTCAGTTCCAGTGCATCGGTAGAGTCCCAGATACGTGGATCTTCATGAGGAATGAAAGGCAGCTGAATTGGGCGAGAGCCGGCAGCTATGATGGCATTGTCAAAGTTAACCACTGTGGTTTCACCGTCGGCACCTTTCACTTCGAGGCTGTTGGGGCCAGTGAACTTACCGAAACCGTTAACCACCTTCACTTTACGCATCTTGGACATACCGCCAAGACCATTGGTCAGTTGGCCGATCACTTTCTCTTTAAAGCCACGCAGCTTGTCGAGATCGATCTTTGGCTCGCCGAACACGACACCGTGATCCGATACCGCCTTGGCTTCTTCAATCACTTTGGCTACATGCAACAGGGCTTTGGAGGGAATACAACCCACATTCAGGCATACGCCACCCAGAGTGCTGAAACGCTCAACAATCACTGTCTCCAGGCCTAAATCTGCCGCGCGAAAAGCCGCAGAATAGCCAGCAGGGCCAGCACCTAATACCACTACCTGAGTTTTGATTTCGTTACTCATTTTTTCCTCTGATTTCTTTCATTCCGTTGGGGACTGCCAGCCCAACCTGCGATGCGCCAGCTCGAAAGTGCTTGTCTCGTAAGGTGGGCGCATTTTAACCCGTGTTTGACACTGATCACAATAAACAAAAGGCCGCCCCGAGGGGCAGCCTGTTGTGTTAGAGGATCATTGTACGAATATCGGACAAGATACCTGACAGAGTGACGCTGAAGCGTGCCGCCAGGGCCCCGTCGATCACCCGGTGATCATAAGACAGTGACAGTGGCAACATCAGCCTTGGCTCAAACTCTTTGCCGTTCCACTTGGGCTTGATCTCAGACTTGGACACCCCGAGAATCGCCACATCCGGATAGTTGACGATAGGCGTAAACGCGGTACCGCCGATACCACCCAGGCTGGAGATAGTGAAGCAGCTGCCTTGCATGTCGGCTGCCTTGAGCTTGCCGTCGCGGGCCTTGATCGAAATTTCGGTCAGCTCGCGGCTGAGCTCGATAATGCCTTTCTTGTCCACATCACGCACCACAGGCACTACCAAACCGTTTGGCGTATCGACCGCCACCCCGATGTGGAAGTACTTCTTGCGGATCAGCGATTCACCGTCCGGGCTCAGGCTGGAGTTGAATACCGGGAACTGCTGCAGCGTCTTGGCAACCGCCTTCATCATGAACACCAGCGGAGTGATCTTCACATTCAGCTTCTGCTTGGCAGCCAGTTCGTTCTGCTGTTTACGGAAAGCTTCCATCTCTGTGATATCAGCCTCATCGAACTGAGTCACATGGGGAATGGTCACCCAGTTGCGGTGCAGGTTAGGGCCGGAGATCTTCTGGATCCGAGTCAGTGGTACTTCTTCCACTTCACCGAACTTGCTGAAGTCCACCTTAGGTGCATCGATAACCTGCAGACCACTGCCGCCGCCGACAGAAGTCGCCGCCGTAGCCTTGGGCCGAGACAGTTCATATTTCACATAGGCCTGCACATCCTCTTTGAGGATACGACCCTTGCGACCTGTACCTTTCACCTGAGTCAGGTCAACACCGAACTCACGGGCCAGGCGACGTACCGCCGGAGAAGCGTGTACCGCACCTGTGTTAGGCTGGGCACCGGCACTCGGATGATGCGGCACAGGTGGACGGCTCTGCGCTGCAGGCGCGGCCGCCGGAGCCGGAGCTGCTACCTCTGCCTGAGCAGGGGCTTCTGCCGGTGCAGCAACAGAAGCCACCGCGGCGCCTTGGGTCTCAACCCTGGCAATCACGCTGCCATGAGACACCTTGTCACCCACTTTGACGGTCAGAGAAACCAGCTTGCCACCGAAGGGCGCTGGCACTTCCATGGTCGCCTTGTCGGTTTCCAGCGTGATCAACCCCTGATCGACACTGATCTCATCACCTACCGCCACCAGCACTTCGATAACGTCCACATCGGCAGCATCACCGATATCGGGAACCGCAATCTCTTTCACTTCAACTGTGGCAGGCGCAGCTGCCTGAGCGGCCGCCGGCTGTGCGGCTGCTTGAGCCGCTGGCGCTTGTGGCGCTTCGGCAGAGGCGCCAACTTCCAGCAGCAACACCAAAGAGCCCTGGGAAACCTTGTCGCCAACCTTCACTTTCAGTGACTTGACTGTACCCGCCTGAGGCGAAGGTACATCCATGGTCGCCTTGTCGGTTTCCAGCGTGATCAACCCGGCGTCAGCTTCGATAGCCTCACCTTCGCTCACCAGCACCTCGATAACATCAACATCTGTGGCATCGCCAATATCCGGCACTGTCACTTCGATGACCTGGCTGCCGCTGGCTGCAGGTGCGGCTGGCGCCGCCTGTGCTGGAGCGGGAGCCGCTGCCGGGGCAGGCGCGGCTTCAGCCTTGGGCGCTTCTACAACAGGTGCAGCTTCTGCGCCTTCGGCAGCCATCAAGGCTATCAATGTGCCTTCAGACACGCTGTCGCCAACGGCCACTTTCAGCTCTTTGAGCACACCGGCGAATGGCGCAGGAATATCCATGGTCGCCTTGTCGCTTTCAACGGTAATAATGGAGTCTTCAGCCGCCAGGCTGTCCCCCACATTGGCACAGATCTCAATAACCTGTACCTCGTCCCCGCCAATATCGGGAACCAGTACTTGTTTCATATCAGCCATTCTGCTTCCCCTCTTACGCGTGCTGTGGGTCGATCTTGTCGGCGTCGATGCCGTATTCGGCAATGGTCTTGGCCAGAACATCTACCGGCAGCTCGTTGCGGTCCACCAGCGACTTGAGCGCAGCAACCACGATGAACTTGGCATCCACTTCGAAGTGGTGACGCAGGTTGGCACGGCTGTCAGAGCGGCCGAAACCATCGGTACCCAGCACCTTGTAGTCACAAGGCACATAAGCGCGCAGCTGTTCGCCGTAGATCTTCATGTAATCGGTCGCGACAATGGCAGGCGCATCTTTGGCCAGCACTGTGCTCACATAAGGTACCTTGGCGGTTTCTGTTGGGTGCAGCATGTTCCAGCGCTCAACCGCCTGGCCATCACGCGCCAGTTCGTTGAAGCTGGTAACGCTGAACACATCTGTGCTGATACCAAAGTCTTTCGCCAGCGCCTGTGCCGCCTTGCGCACTTGCTCGAGAATAGTGCCGCAACCCATCAGTTGGACTTTGCCTTTGCCGGAACCGGCAACGCTTTCCAACTTGTAGATACCCTTGACTATGCCCTCTTCCACGCCTTGTGGCATTTCAGGCTGAACATAGTTCTCGTTCATTGTGGTCAGGTAGTAGAAGATATCTTCCTGATCTTCACCATACATGCGGCGAATACCATCCTGAACGATAACGGCAATTTCATAACCATAGGTTGGGTCGTAGCTGATGCAGTTAGGAATGGTGTTGGCCAGAATGTGGCTGTGACCATCCTGGTGCTGCAAGCCTTCGCCGTTCAGCGTAGTCCGGCCGGAAGTACCACCTACCAGGAAGCCACGGGCGCGCATGTCACCGGCGGCCCAGGCCAGATCGCCGATCCGCTGGAAACCGAACATGGAGTAATAGATATAGAAAGGGATCATCGGCGTATCATTGACCGAGTAGCTGGTCGCAGCCGATACCCAAGAGGACATGGCGCCCAGCTCGTTAATTCCTTCCTGCAGTACCTGACCGGACTTGTCCTCACGATAGTAAGCAACCTGATCCGCATCCTGAGGCACATATTTCTGGCCTTCGTGAGCGTAAATACCCACTTGACGGAACAGACCTTCCATACCAAAGGTACGGGCCTCATCCGGGATGATAGGTACTATCTTCTTACCTATGCCCTTGTCTTTCAGCAAGGCGGTCAATACCCGCACAAAGGCCATGGTAGAAGAGATCTCACGGCCGTTGGAGCCTTTGAGAATCGCATCGAAAATCTTCAGTGAAGGCACTTGCAGCTCTTCGCTGAACTTCTGCCGACGGGCAGGCAGATAACCCATCAGGGCCTCACGGCGCTCCTTGAGGTATTTGACCTCTTCGGAATCCGGTCCCGGATGGTAGAAGGGGATCTCTTCCAGCTTGTCATCAGGGATTGGAATGTTGAAGCGGTCACGGAAGTGACGAATGGCTTCAATATCCATCTTCTTGACGTTGTGGGCAATGTTCTTGCCTTCACCAGCATCACCCAGGCCATAGCCCTTGACTGTCTTGGCCAGGATCACGGTTGGGCGACCCTTGGTCTTCTTGGCTTTATCGAGCGCAGCGTAAATTTTCACCGGATCGTGACCACCTCGGTTCAGGCGCCAGATGTCATCGTCTGACATGTTGGCTACCATCTCGGCAGTTTCAGGATACTTACCGAAGAAGTGTTCACGGGTCCAGGCTCCGCCTTTGGCTTTACAATTCTGGTATTCACCGTCAACAGTTTCGTTCATCAATTGCAGCAGCTTGCCGCTGGTGTCACGGGCCAGCAATGGATCCCAGTAACGCCCCCAGATAACCTTAACCACTTCCCAACCGGCGCCGCGGAATTCACCTTCCAGCTCCTGGATGATTTTGCCGTTACCGCGCACAGGGCCGTCGAGACGCTGCAGGTTACAGTTAACGATAAACACCAGGTTATCCAGCTCTTCACGAGCGGCCAGGCCGATGGCACCCAGCGCTTCCGGCTCGTCACACTCGCCGTCGCCCAGGAAGCAATATACGGTTTGCTCGGAGCAATCCTTAATGCCACGGTCAGTCAGGTACTTGAGGAAGCGCGCCTGATAGATGGCCTGGATAGGGCCAAGACCCATGGAAACCGTAGGGAACTGCCAGTAGTCAGGCATCAGCTTGGGATGCGGATAGGAGGACAGGCCTTTGCCATCCACTTCCTGACGGAAGTTGGCCAGCTGTTCTTCGCTCAGGCGACCTTCGAGGAAAGAGCGGGCATAGATGCCAGGGGCAATGTGGCCCTGGAAGTAAACCAGGTCGCCGCCATCTTTCTCGTTGGGAGCACGGAAGAAGTGGTTAAAGCACACATCATAGATAGTGGCACTGGATGAGAAACTGGAAATATGACCACCAAGCTCCAGATCTTTCTTGGAACCACGCAGTACCATGGCCAACGCGTTCCAACGCACAATGGCGCGAATGCGACGTTCCATCTCCTGGTTGCCCGGCATATGGGGTTCTTGCCCGGCAGGAATGGTATTCAGGTAAGCAGTAGTGGCAGTGTAAGGCAGGTGAGTACCGTTACGGCGAGCCTTTTCGATCAGCTTTTCCAACAGGTAATGAGCACGTTCGGGACCTTCCTGCTCCAATACGGCCTGCAGGGATTCTACCCATTCCTGTGTCTCTAACGGATCCAAGTCTTGTAGCATATTTTCAGACATGACACTGTCCTTCTATACATTGTATTAATAGTGATTACGACGTCCTAAGGTGGGCACTGGGCCGCCCCTGGGCTACACGCCGCTCTTCAAACGGCGCAGGCTACGCTGCAACCGGCTATCTTCTTCCCGTACCGACAACATGACTTCCTCGATATAACTCAAGTGGTCATTGGATGCTTCACGCGCGGCTTCGGGATCGCGGCGAACAATTGCGGCCAACAGGGCCCGCCTATGTTCATTTGCCATGGAAGAAGCTTCTTCGCGACGGCTCAGAAGCTCCAGGTTTTGCGCCACATTTTGATGCAGCACAGGAGTTAAACTCAGTACCAGATGCAGCATGGCAACATTGTGTGATGCCTCTGCCACAGCCCGGTAAAAATGCACAATGGCAGCGGCTTGCGCTTCGATACCCTCGGCGTCTTCCACTTCCTGGATCATCCGCTTGATATTCTGCATATCGGCGTCTGTTCCGCGCAGGGCAGCAAAATAGGCCATCATGCCTTCGGTGGCATGACGGAACTCCAGCAAGTCGTATTGACTCTCCGGATCACCCTGCATAAGTTCGACTATGGGATCGGCAAGACTCTGCCATAACTGTTCTTTGACGTAGGTACCACCGCCCTGACGGCGCAGCAGTAATCCTTTGGCTTCCAGCTTTTGAATCGCTTCCCGCAGTGAGGGGCGGGAGACTTCAAATTGCAACGCCAACTCGCGCTCAGGAGGTAACTTCTGACCCGGCTGTAGGCTGCCTTCAAGGATCATCTGTTCCAACTGATTCATGATGACGTCAGAAATCTTTGGCTGACTGATTTTGCTATAAGCCATCTGGCCCTCAGCTCCTATTGTAAATTGGTCTTACCAATTTCTACGAGTGAGCGCACTTTATCAAATCACACTTTTAAAGTCCAGTTAGTGATCTGCATCAAGTCAACTCACGATGTGTGAGCATAGCCTATATTTTTTCTTCTGGGGTCAGACCAATTAACAAGCCTCTACCAGCCTATTCCTTCACCGCTGCTCAACCTAGGAAAGTTGCAACAAACTCACCTTCCCTGCAGCGGTTAACCCATCAAAGCGCCCAAGCCGGTTCAGCGCTTGTTTAACTGACCAGACCAAAGATGGTCAACAGCGACAAAATAGTGATCAGCAAGGTCGAGTTGCGCTTACTTAGAGCCAGCAGCGCCAAGGTAGATTGTACTGAAACCGGCACATCTTCATCTTCCGGCAGGGTTTCGGCGGCCAGGGCCACTTCTGTCACTATTTCTCTCGGCTTAGAGTCCAAGCTCAACGCCAGTTGGCACCAACGGGGAAAAGCATTGCTGAAATGGCCGCACAGCACATAGCCAAAACCTATTATCCGTGCCGGCAACCAGTCGAGCCAATAAAGCAGGGTATGTACCACGGGCCACTCTTTGCCCAGGCGCTGACGCCTTTCATCAAAAAAACGCACGCTGCAATAAAACACGGCGCCTACAGGACCAAATAAGATAAGGAACAACGCCACGGCGCCATAATAACGATAGTTGAGCCAGGCTACGCTCTGCCCCACCCGGCAGCCCAGTTCACGCTCGCTGACCGCATCCAGGCACTCACTGCAATCCAGCTCACCGGCAAAATGAAAACTGGCCTGCACATCACCACGGCAGGCAGCCTGCACATAACGCTTAAACAGGCGTCTTTGATACTGATGGGAAAAACACACTACCGCCAGCGCCACCCACAACAGCAGCGAAGGCAAACCCCAGAACCATCCATTCACTACCCATAGTGCCACTGCCACTGTCACGGCAGGCAATAGCAGCGCCAATATCATACCGCCCACAGTACCCAACTGGCTGTCGGTAAACATCTGCTTTTGATACCAGCGCAACCCGCTGTCCAACTGCCAGCGGGCAGGCAAGAGCTTCAAACGTTCAACAATAATTGCGACCAACAGGGAAAACAGTGCCATCTTTTCTTCTCCTTGCTATCTTGAGGCCTGCGGCCATAACAGAGCTACACCAGTCACAACGCCTGTAAATATCTTTGCCAATCAAATCCCGGGCCAGGGTCTGTCTTGCGCCCCGACGCGATATCGCTATGACCCACTATTCTCTCTTTGGTGATATCCGGGTAAGCCTGCTGCAAACTCTGGGTCAGGGTAATAAGTTTATGATACTGCTCTTCGGTAAAGCCGGAATCATCTGTGCCCTCCAGCTCTATACCAACGGCAAAATCATTGCAGCCGCTGCGACCTTCAAAGTTCGATACCCCGGCGTGCCAGGCGCGCTGATCCACAGAAACAAATTGGCGCAACTCGCCATCACGGCGAATCAGAAAATGTGCCGAAACTTCCAGTCCTTTCAGCCCGGCGAAACTGGCATCAGCCTCAATGTCCAGAGTGCCCAAAAATAGCTGCTCTATATAAGGCAAACCAAAGCGGCCGGCCGGCAGGCTGATATTATGGATCACCAAAAGGCTCACCTCGCCATTGGGCCTGTGATTAAAGTGAGGTGAAGGGCTAGGCTCAGCCTCTTTATACCAGCCTTCAACCCATAGCTTATGCGCCAAATGCTCACTCTCCTGACTCGAATAACCATACATACAGCAGCACCTTGGCTGCAGTCACATTGGCTCAAAATAACTTCGAGCCTAGCCACAGCCAATTGTGCCTCCAACACAATACCAGCAGCGCCCCTTATTATGCTAATCTAGCGGCATAAATTTCCCCAATAATCCCGAGTCAATCAAGGACGCGCATCATGCTCGAAAATGATATCAGGGTCAGTGTCAAAGCCGCACTGGACGAAGACCTTGGCCACCAGAAGGCCTCCGAGGGCGATATCACCGCCCTGTTGATCCCCGAAGATAAACACGCCGAAGCCACCCTTATTACCCGCGAAGAAGGTGTCTTTTGCGGTAAGGCCTGGGCCGAGCAGGTATTCAATCAGCTCGGAGGTGAAGTGGCGCTGCACTGGCATGTGGATGATGGCGACCTTGTGCTGCCCAATCAGCTGCTGTGTGAACTCTCCGGCCCGGCGCGCCTGTTGCTCACCGGCGAGCGCACCATGATGAACTTTATTCAAACCCTCTCAGGCGTGGCCAGCCTGACCAAAGTCTACTGCGACAAGCTGGTTGGCACCCAGTGCCGCTTGCTCGATACCCGCAAGACGCTTCCCGGCCTGCGCACGGCGCAGAAATATGCCGTCACCTGCGGCGGCGGCAAAAACCACCGTATCGGTTTGTTCGATGCCTTCCTGATCAAAGAAAATCATATTATGGCCTGTGGCAGTATCGCCAATGCCATCTCCGCCGCCCGTGAACTACGCCCCGAAAAACCTGTGGAAGTGGAAGTAGAGAATCTGGAAGAACTGGCTCAGGCACTGGAAGCCGGCGCCGACATAGTCATGTTGGACAACTTCGATGTGACTATGATGCTGCAGGCAGTTGAACTCAATAACGGCTTCAAGGCCAAAGGGCTTGGCGCCAAACTCGAAGTCTCCGGCGATGTCACGCTGGAAACCATAGCGGCTTTCGCCCAAACCGGAGTCGACTATATCTCGGTCGGAGCTCTGACCAAGCATGTGCGAGCCATGGATCTCTCCATGCGCCTCAAGGGCTGACAACCTCCGGGGCATACCCAGAGGTTTTATGGGTATGCCTTTCCAGTCTGGGCCCAACGGATAGCGGTTAAACCTGCAGCTGAAGCAAGCCGTGGCAAAGTACTTGGCGCCAATCGATAAGCTCCAAAAAGTCGTACCAAGGTGAACTTTGCCAGACCGGCATCGTCAACATATTGAAAGTCATTTAAAATCAGAAGTCTATAAAAACCATTTAGCAGTATTTCAGTAAGCATCAGTCAATGATGCTCTCAATCAGCTGCTTGGCCAGTCCTGATACCGGTTGCAAACAGGTAAATTCTTGCTCACAACCCACTCAGCCACAAAGAAACAAAACTGCAATAATTGTATTTAAGCAAATGATAAAATTACCTGTTTTTTTGACAACGCCACTTCCCTGACACTTATTTCAGTAACTGTCAAAATACTGTTGCCGGTAAAACTTGGTGATCAGTAACATTTTTGATTTTTTTCCGAAATTTACGCTGCTTTTTACCGATTGTGGATTCCATTTTCAGTAACTTTATACTAACTTTTATGGCAGGCGAGATGGCCGTTTTTGGCCAACCTCACCGACAAGGTAACCACCCAAACTGATATTTGTTTATGGCATAACGTAGTTACAACTGTAAAATACATGCTTTGAGTAAATACTCAGTTCCTTGAGGTGCGGTTTGCCGGAACGACATACGATAAACTTAAATGGTTTTGCTGAACTGATTGAGTCTGATCCAACACGCTCTGGGGCATAAAGCCACCCGAGCAGGAGTCGCCAGCAACACAAACTGAATAGGTTTCAGGCTGGTAAGGAATAAGAGTAACAGGGACTAAGTTACCGATTCGCTCAAGAAGGCAACGATGGAGAAAGCAAATGAAAGGTATCAAACTTAACAAACGCGCTCAGGGCTTCACCCTGATCGAACTGATGATCGTAGTAGCCATTATCGGTATTCTCGCGGCAATCGCACTGCCTGCTTATCAGGATTACACCGTTAAGTCTCAAGCAGGTTCAGCATATGCTGAAGTGTCTGGATTAAAGACCGCTTTTGAAGCTGCAGTAAACGAAGGAAAAACCCCTGTTTTAACTAGGGCTGTAGCCGATACAACAGAAGCGTTTGTTGGGCAAACAGCAGACGGTGGAACTTATTGTACGCTTGCCATTACTGGTATTACCAAAATTGAATGTACAACCAAAGGTGGTAACGCTGCCAAATTCAATGGTAAGAAAATCAACATGAATCGTGATGCAGACGGCGTATGGACATGCACTACTGACCTCGAAGATAAGTTTAAGCCAGGCAACTGTAAAGCTGCATAATAACTTCAAATATAGCAGGCAGAAGGTTATAAATTTTCCTTCTGCCTGTTATACCTAAACAAATAACTAATGCCTACAACGGGTTTACATCTCGGTCTATCAGCTCTCTTTATTCGCAAAAAACTTCTGAGCGAAGAAAGTGTTGCGCCATTAATACTTAAGTCCCGAAAAACCAATCAATCTCTCATTTCAACTATTGTTTCTGAGAAATTGTTATCGGCAAGGGAAATTGCAGAACTCTGCTACGAAGAGTACGGCACCCCACTGCTGGATCTCAATGAGTTTGATTTAAGCAGTATCCCGGAAGAGTTTCTCAATAAAAAACTGATCGACAAGCACAGATGCCTGCCGTTATTCAAGCGCGGCAACCGCCTCTATATCGCCACCTCAGACCCCACCAATATCGCTGCTCTGGAAGATTTTCAGTTCAGCGCCGGCCTACACGCAGAAGCGATACTGGTCGAAGAGGACAAACTAAGCAAGGCACTGGAAAAAGTACTCGAGGAAGACCTCAGCTCTTTAGAGCTAGATGGTCTCGATGAGAAGTCTCTAGCAGGTATCGAAGTCGCCGATACCGACAAGCGTCAACAGGAAGAGAATGAAGGCAAGGATGACGCCCCTATCGTCATCTATATCAATAAGATTTTGACTGATGCCATCCGCAAGGGCGCATCGGATCTGCATTTCGAGCCTTACGAGAAGCGCTACCGCATCCGCTTTCGTATTGATGGCATCCTCCACGAGGTTTCCGAGCCACCAATTTCCCTCTCGGGCCGCATATCAGCCCGCTTGAAAGTGATGTCCAAATTGGATATCGCCGAGCGCCGTGTTCCTCAGGATGGCCGCATCAAAATGAAGCTGTCCCGCAACAAGAGTATCGATTTCCGGGTCAGTACCCTGCCCACCCTCTGGGGTGAAAAGATAGTGATGCGGATCCTCGACTCATCTTCCGCACAATTAGGAATCGAAAAACTCGGCTATGAGGAAGACCAAAAACAAGCCTACCTGGAGATGCTGGCAAGACCCCAGGGGATGATTCTGGTGACAGGCCCTACCGGCTCGGGTAAAACCGTTTCCCTTTATACTGGCCTCAATATCCTCAATACCGAAGAGCGCAATATCAGCACCGCCGAAGACCCGGTAGAGATAAACCTGGAAGGGGTCAACCAGGTACATATCAACCCCAAGGCCGGGCTAACCTTCGCCTCGGCGCTGCGCTCCTTTTTGCGTCAAGACCCGGATGTGGTGATGGTGGGGGAAATTCGCGACCTGGAAACCGCCGAAATCGCCATTAAGGCGGCGCAAACTGGCCACTTGGTACTCTCGACCCTGCATACCAACTCATCGGCCGAAACCCTTACTCGCCTGCTTAATATGGGTGTTCCCGGCTATAATATCGCCAGCTCAGTCAACCTGATTATTGCCCAGCGCCTGGCCCGCCGCCTCTGTCCCGAATGCCGCCAACCGGAAGATATCCCCGAGCATGAACTGCTGCAGCTGGGATTTAGTCAGCAGCAGATAGACGCAGGCTTTACCCCTTATAAGCCCTGCGGTTGCGATCTCTGCTCCGGAGGCTACAAGGGCCGGGTCGGTATCTATGAGGTAATGAAGATGTCCGATGAAATCGCCAGAACCATTATGGAAGGCGGCAACTCACTGCAGATTGCCGCCACCGCCAAGCAGCAAGGGATGCGCGATCTGCGCCTTTCTGGCCTTTTAAAAGTGATTCAAGGTGTCACCAGTATTGCCGAAGTGAACCGGGTCACCAGCTATTGATTGGCTCATTAGGTTAGGACTATTGGACATCCGGCGAAGCAATACTACTCTGAGGCTAATCAAATAGATAATGCCAGATGGTTAGTGAAATAAGCATTCGCCCGTGACTCTGACTAAAATTAAGGCAAGCTAGCAAATAAGCATATTGCAAGGAACAATTATGGCCACCGCAACGGCGACAGCAAAAAACAATAAAGCCAAAAATAAAGGCACTAAGCCCCAGCCCAAGATCCATACCTTTACCTGGAAGGGACTCAATCGTGACGGTAAGCAAAGCTCAGGCGAATTACGCGGTGCAAGCATAGCCGAAATCAAGACCTTGCTTAAGAGCCAGGGCATCAATCCCAAGACAGTTCGTAAAAAGTCTGTTTCACTCTTAGGTGGTGATAAAAAAATCAAACCTATGGATATCGCGGTGATCACCCGTCAGATAGCCACTATGCTGGCTGCCGGCGTGCCACTGGTTACTTCCATCGAATTAATAGCTCGCGGCCATGAAAAAAACAAGGTGCGGGTACTACTAGGTACTGTATTGGCTGATGTCCAAGCCGGTATTCCACTCTCAGATGCCCTTCGTCCACACAGAGTCTATTTTGACGACCTCTATGTCGACTTGGTGGCCGCCGGTGAACATTCAGGCTCTCTGGATGCCGTATTCGACCGTATCGCCACCTATAGGGAAAAAGCTGAAGCCCTCAAGTCAAAAATCAAGAAAGCCATGTTCTACCCCGCTGCAGTGGTAGTAGTTGCCATAGCCGTTACTGTACTGTTGCTTTTGTTTGTAGTGCCTCAATTTGAAGAAATCTTTAGAGGGTTTGGTGCCGAATTACCCGCCTTTACCCAAATGATCGTCAATATCAGCCGCTGGCTGCAAGGCACTTGGTACCTATTTTTAGCAGGCATAGTAATTGGCATCTGGCTGTTTGTTCGCGCTCATCGAAATTCAGAAAGTTTCCGTAACCGTATCGATGAAATGGTACTTAAGATCCCTTTGATTGGTGAAATTCTTCATAAAGGTGCCATGGCCCGTTTTGCCCGCACTCTGGCCACCACTTTTGCCGCCGGGGTGCCGCTGATTGATGGCTTGGAGTCTGCCGCCGGTGCATCCGGCAACTATGTCTACCGCAAGGCGCTGTTAAATGTGCGTACCGAAGTAATGGCCGGGATGCAGATGAATGTGGCCATGCGCACTACCAAGCTATTCCCCGATATGTTGATCCAGATGGTGATGATAGGTGAAGAGTCCGGCTCATTGGATAACATGCTCAACAAGATTGCCAATATCTACGAGATGCAGGTAGACGATGCCGTAGATGGCCTCTCCAGCTTGATAGAACCTATTATGATGGTAGTTATCGGCACTCTGGTTGGTGGCCTAATCGTAGGCATGTACCTACCTATCTTCCAGATGGGTAACGTGGTAGGTTAAGGCTGGCTACTCGCCGAAATGTAATAATAAAACCAACACTTAACTGTTTTTAGGGTCGCTTAATATCACATGTCAGAATTTATTGACGTATTGAGCCACAACCAGTGGCTCTTTCTTGTTCTCTGTTTTTTGTTTGCCTCAGTAATAGGTAGCTTTCTCAATGTGGTAATTCACCGCCTGCCGGTAATGATGAAGCGCGAATGGCAGCAGGAATGCAATCAATACCTGCAGGAATATCAACCCGAATTCGCCAAACAGCTGGGTGAAGCCAAGCTTAATGCACCGATAGATAACTACCCGGCCAAATACAATCTGTTACTGCCGAAGTCTGCCTGCCCCAAGTGTGGCGCCCATATCAAACCCTGGCACAACCTCCCCATAATCGGCTATTTGTTGCTTGGCGGTAAATGCGCCTCCTGCAACACAGCTATTTCAGCGAGATACCCGATATTTGAGCTGCTGACCGCCCTGCTTATCAGTACTCTCGGTTGGTATTTTGGCCCGACACTGCAGTTTGTTTACGCCGCTATTCTCACCTTTGGATTGATAGCCCTCAGCGGGATAGATTTGGATGAAATGCTGCTGCCGGATCAGATTACCCTGCCGCTACTGTGGCTTGGTTTACTGGTTAATATCTCGGGCACCTTTACTAATCTGACCGATGCCACCATAGGGGCCGCTGCCGGCTATTTAAGCCTCTGGTCGGTCTACTGGCTATTTAAACTGCTCACCGGCAAGGAAGGCATGGGCTATGGCGATTTCAAGCTGATGGCATTGTTTGGCGCCTGGCTTGGCTGGCAGATGCTACCTCTAATTATTCTGCTCTCTTCTCTGGTCGGTGCCCTAGTAGGCATTTTACTTATTCTGTTCAAGAACCTTAATCGGGGTAACCCTATCCCCTTTGGCCCTTATATTGCTATCGCAGGTTGGGTCGCTTTGGTGTGGGGACAACAGATTGTCGACTGGTATTTGGGAACACTCTAAATGGCCGAATTTATTGTAGGGCTCACCGGCGGTATCGGCAGCGGCAAAACTACGGTCGCCAATCTGTTTGCCGAACAGGGAATCGTCTTGGTCGATGCCGATATCATTGCCAGGGAGGTGGTCGCCAAAGACTCAGATGGCCTCAGGCAAATTGGCGATAAATTTGGCCCTCAGATGCTGACACCCGAAGGCAATCTGAATAGAGCGGCGCTGAGGGAACAGATATTTCATCATCCGGAAGACAGGGAATGGCTCAATGCCCTGTTGCATCCCATGATACGTTCTCGCATGTTGGCACAGGTTAAGGCGGCAAACTCCCCTTATGTCATCATGGTGGTGCCTCTGCTTTTTGAGAATGGCCTGGATAAACTGGTGAATCGCACTCTGGTGGTAGATATTTCACCAAAATTACAGTTACAGCGAACTATTGAACGGGACAAGGTGTCTAAGGAACAGGTTCAAAACATTATCAATAGCCAGAGCGACCGCAATAGCCGACTCAACAAGGCTGATGATGTGATTGACAATCAGGGAGAAATCACCGCGCTACAAGCTCAAGTACTGGCGCTGCATAATAAATACTTACAGCTGGCAGATCCTATACACCCATGAACACGACAGAACTGATATTCGAACAGCCGTTAAATGAAAAGATCCGCAGCTATTTGCGTCTGGAATATCTCGCCCGTCAATTGGACAATAACCTCCAGCAAGATCATCAACATAGATGCTTCTACCCACTATTCTCCCTCTGTGAACTCACCGAACGCTGTGATTACCGCAGCGAAGTCATCAAAGATATCGACCGCCAATTAATCCAACTGCAAAGCTGGCAACAGCAGGACGATGTAGACCAGCAGCAACTCCAGTACTATCTCGAGCAATTCTCCCATGCCAGAGAAGAACTGCAACGTCCACAGCGCCCCGGCAGTCAGCTTAAGCAAGACAGATTCATATCGGCGCTCAGACAAAGATTCAGCATGCCTGGTGCTTGCTGTAACTTCGATCTGCCACAACTGCACTTTTGGCTGGCCAAGCCTTGGGAAGAACGCTGTCAGGAGTACCTCCAATGGACCAGTCACTTCAGCAGCCTACTACAGCCCATCAGTCTGCTGTTGCAGCTTACCCGTATGAGCTGTGAATATCGTGATGCTGTAGCCCATGCCGGCTTTTACCAAGGCGACAGCCAACAAAGCTTGTCGCTGGTCAGAGTCAAGCTGGATGCAGAGCAAGGCTGCTACCCTACCATTAGTGGTCACAGAAACCGCTTTGCCATTCATTTTGTGCAGTTCGAACAACAAAAGCATTCCGACAAAACCGTCAAATTCCTACTGGCGACCTGCGGCTAAACTCTTTACCATGGGCGCCATCAGTTAGCCCAAGAGACACAAAAATGCCTATCACTGTTAAGTGCCCCACCTGTCAAAAAGAGGTGGAATGGGCCCCCGAATCCAAATTCAAGCCCTTCTGTAGCGAGCGCTGTAAACTCATCGATCTCGGTGATTGGGCCTCGGAAAAACATGCCATCCCGGTCAAGCCAGAGTTTGATGAACAACTGCTGGATGAACTGGGCTACGATGAAGGTAATTTCTTCAAGGATCAGTAATGACAAAAAGAGTACATGTAGCGGTCGGTATCATTAAATCCGGCGAGCAGATCCTATTGGCCAAGCGTCATGGGCATCTGCACCAGGGAGGAAAATGGGAATTTCCAGGAGGTAAAGTCGAAACCGGCGAAACCGTCACCCAAGCCTTAGCCAGAGAACTGGCAGAAGAAGTCGGGCTTAACATAGCCGCCTCTACCCCTTTTATGCTGTTGTCTTATGACTATCCAGATAAGCAAGTGTTACTGGATATTCACCTGGTCACTGAATTCAGTGGCAATGCCTATGGCGTAGAAGGACAGGAAGTCGAATGGGTGCACTTGGATAAACTCCAGGAATATACTTTCCCGGATGCCAACCAACCGATTCTTGATAAAATCCTTACAGAGTTTTCAAACTAACCCCTAAGCCAGCCGCCTAAGCTGGCTTTCTTGTTATCCCTATCTTTCAGATTCAGATGTCCCAAATCCCCTCATCGTTGATGGCACAGGTTGGCATACTATGGATACGATAATACCTTTCTCAAATCTCACTTTGATTAAGCTACCCGCCTATTCTCAATATCTCCACAGCACCATCTCACATGGGGGCGAAAGACATCTGCTCATCAAGCACAGCTTGATAGATGGCTGTAGCGCGAAGCAGCTTGGCTGCGAGCTGAGGGGCACACACTGCGCCAGCAGCTTTGGGCTGCATGTTAAGTCGTGCTCGCTGGAAGCGAGACAAACAAAAAAGCCCTAGCTAAATGCTAGGGCTTTTTTGTTTGTTAGGCGTCTGGCGATGACCTACTCTCACATGGGGAGACCCCACACTACCATCGGCGCGATTGCGTTTCACTTCTGAGTTCGGGATGGGATCAGGTGGGACCACAATGCTATTGTCACCAGACATATTTGGTAATCTGGAAAGCTGTGCTCTTTTCAGAGCTTGAGTTCAAACTTCAATCAAGTATCTAACTTCTTCAAGTCCGTAAAACCCATCTGGGTTGTATGGTTAAGCCTCTCGAGTCATTAGTACAGGTTAGCTCAACGCCTCGCAACGCTTACACACCCTGCCTATCAACGTCCTGGTCTCGAACGGCTCTTCAGAGGGCTCCAGGCCCTAGGGATGACTCATCTTGGGGCTCGCTTCCCGCTTAGATGCTTTCAGCGGTTATCGATTCCGAACGTAGCTACCGGGCAATGCCATTGGCATGACAACCCGAACACCAGCGGTTCGTCCACTCCGGTCCTCTCGTACTAGGAGCAGCTCCCCTCAATCATCCAACGCCCACGGCAGATAGGGACCGAACTGTCTCACGACGTTCTGAACCCAGCTCGCGTACCACTTTAAATGGCGAACAGCCATACCCTTGGGACCGACTTCAGCCCCAGGATGTGATGAGCCGACATCGAGGTGCCAAACACCGCCGTCGATATGAACTCTTGGGCGGTATCAGCCTGTTATCCCCGGAGTACCTTTTATCCGTTGAGCGATGGCCCTTCCATTCAGAACCACCGGATCACTATGACCTGCTTTCGCACCTGCTCGACGTGTCTGTCTCGCAGTTAAGCTGGCTTATGCCATTACACTAACCGTACGATGTCCGACCGTACTTAGCCAACCTTCGTGCTCCTCCGTTACTCTTTGGGAGGAGACCGCCCCAGTCAAACTACCCACCAGGCACTGTCCCTAACCCCGATTAGGGGCCCAGGTTAGAACATCAACACTACAAGGGTGGTATTTCAAGGTTGACTCCAACAAGACTGGCGTCTCATCTTCATAGTCTCCCACCTATCCTACACATGTAGGGTCAATGTTCAGTGCCAAGCTATAGTAAAGGTTCACGGGGTCTTTCCGTCTAGCCGCGGGTATACGGCATCTTCACCGCAATTTCAACTTCACTGAGTCTCGGCTGGAGACAGCGTGGCCATCATTACGCCATTCGTGCAGGTCGGAACTTACCCGACAAGGAATTTCGCTACCTTAGGACCGTTATAGTTACGGCCGCCGTTTACCGGGGCTTCGATCATGAGCTTCTCCGAAGATAACCCAATCAATTAACCTTCCGGCACCGGGCAGGCGTCACACCGTATACGTCATCTTGCGATTTTGCACAGTGCTGTGTTTTTGATAAACAGTTGCAGCCACCTGGTATCTGCGACTCCCGTCAGCTCAGAGAGCAAGTCTCATCACCAACAGGAGCGTACCTTCTCCCGAAGTTACGGTACCATTTTGCCTAGTTCCTTCAGCCGAGTTCTCTCAAGCGCCTTGGTATTCTCTACCCGACCACCTGTGTCGGTTTGGGGTACGATTCCTGCTAACCTGAAGCTTAGAAGATTTTCCTGGAAGCATGGCATCAACCACTTCATCCCCGTAGGGACTCGTCGTCAGCTCTCAGTGTATGTGTGCCCGGATTTGCCTAAGCACACCACCTACTACCTTAAACGCGGACAACCAACGCCGCGCCGGCCTAGCCTTCTCCGTCTCTCCATCGCAGTTAGCAGAAGTACGGGAATATTAACCCGTTTCCCATCGACTACGCCTTTCAGCCTCGCCTTAGGGGTCGACTCACCCTGCCCCGATTAACGTTGGACAGGAACCCTTGGTCTTTCGGCGAGGGGGTTTTTCACCCCCTTTATCGTTACTCATGTCAGCATTCGCACTTCTGATACCTCCAGCGTGGGTTACCCCTTCGCCTTCAACGGCTTACAGAACGCTCCTCTACCGCACTGATGCAAGCATCAGTACCCGTAGCTTCGGTGAATTGCTTAGCCCCGTTACATCTTCCGCGCAGGCCGACTCGACTAGTGAGCTATTACGCTTTCTTTAAATGATGGCTGCTTCTAAGCCAACATCCTAGCTGTCTAAGCCTTCCCACATCGTTTCCCACTTAGCAATTACTTTGGGACCTTAGCTGACGGTCTGGGTTGTTTCCCTTTTGACGACGGACGTTAGCACCCGCCGTCTGTCTCCCGGATAGCACTCTTTGGTATTCGGAGTTTGCAAAGGGTTGGTAAGTCGGGATGACCCCCTAGCCTTAACAGTGCTCTACCCCCAAAGGTGTTCGTCCGAGGCGCTACCTAAATAGCTTTCGAGGAGAACCAGATATCTCCCGGTTTGATTGGCCTTTCACCCCCAGCCACAAGTCATCCGCTAATTTTTCAACATTAGTCGGTTCGGTCCTCCAGTTGATGTTACTCAACCTTCAACCTGCCCATGGCTAGATCACCGGGTTTCGGGTCTACACCTAGCAACTATACGCGCAGTTAACACTCGGTTTCCCTACGGCTCCGCTATTCGCTTAACCTCGCTACTAAATGTAAGTCGCTGACCCATTATACAAAAGGTACGCAGTCACGGTCTCAAGAACCGCTTCCACTGCTTGTACGTATACGGTTTCAGGTTCTATTTCACTCCCCTCACAGGGGTTCTTTTCGCCTTTCCCTCACGGTACTGGTTCACTATCGGTCAGTCAGGAGTATTTAGCCTTGGAGGATGGTCCCCCCATATTCAGACAACATATCACGTGTGCCGCCTTACTCGATTTCATCTCTGGTTAGTTTACATGTACGGGGCTATCACCCTGTGCCGCTGTGCTTTCCAACACATTCCACTAACACCCCAAAGACTTAAGGGCTAATCCCCGTTCGCTCGCCGCTACTTGGGGAATCTCGGTTGATTTCTTTTCCTAAGGGTACTTAGATGTTTCAGTTCCCCTCGTTCGCCTCACTAAGCTATGTATTCACTTAGTGATGACACCTTATGGTGCCGGGTTTCCCCATTCGGACATCGCTGGCTCAAATGCTTGTTACTGGCTCACCAACGCTTTTCGCAAGTTACTACGTCCTTCATCGCCTCTGACTGCCAAGGCATCCACCGTATACGCTTGGTCGCTTAACCATACAACCCGGATGAGTTTTCATCGGACTGTATTGCAACCAGCTTAGGTTTACTTGTCTCACCTCCGGGTTAAGGAAGTGGACTCGCCTTGAAGAATTTCCAAAACACTTGATTGAAGTGTTTGAGAACTCAATTTGTATGCATCAATTCCACTCCGAAGAGAGGTTTTGATGTCTACTATCAGCTTTCCAAATTGTTAAAGAACTCATTGACCTACCAGGGTCAACGGCCTGCTCTATGAACAAGCAATCTGTGTGAACACTCAACAAACACCAATTATCGCTTAGGTAAGGAGGTGATCCAGCCCCAGGTTCCCCTAGGGCTACCTTGTTACGACTTCACCCCAGTCATGAACCACACCGTGGTAAACGCCCTCCCGAAGGTTAAGCTATCTACTTCTGGTGCAGCCCACTCCCATGGTGTGACGGGCGGTGTGTACAAGGCCCGGGAACGTATTCACCGTGGCATTCTGATCCACGATTACTAGCGATTCCGACTTCATGGAGTCGAGTTGCAGACTCCAATCCGGACTACGACCAGCTTTATGGGATTAGCTCCACCTCGCGGCTTCGCAACCCTCTGTACTGACCATTGTAGCACGTGTGTAGCCCTACTCGTAAGGGCCATGATGACTTGACGTCGTCCCCACCTTCCTCCGGTTTATCACCGGCAGTCTCCCTAAAGTTCCCGGCATGACCCGCTGGCAAGTAAGGATAGGGGTTGCGCTCGTTGCGGGACTTAACCCAACATTTCACAACACGAGCTGACGACAGCCATGCAGCACCTGTCTCACAGTTCCCGAAGGCACTGAGGTATCTCTACCAGATTCTGTGGATGTCAAGAGTAGGTAAGGTTCTTCGCGTTGCATCGAATTAAACCACATGCTCCACCGCTTGTGCGGGCCCCCGTCAATTCATTTGAGTTTTAACCTTGCGGCCGTACTCCCCAGGCGGTCTACTTAATGCGTTAGCTTGAGAGCCCAGTGTTCAAGACACCAAACTCCGAGTAGACATCGTTTACGGCGTGGACTACCAGGGTATCTAATCCTGTTTGCTCCCCACGCTTTCGTGCCTGAGCGTCAGTCTTTGTCCAGGGGGCCGCCTTCGCCACCGGTATTCCTCCAGATCTCTACGCATTTCACCGCTACACCTGGAATTCTACCCCCCTCTACAAGACTCTAGTTTGCCAGTTCGAAATGCGGTTCCCAGGTTGAGCCCGGGGCTTTCACATCTCGCTTAACAAACCGCCTGCGCACGCTTTACGCCCAGTAATTCCGATTAACGCTCGCACCCTCCGTATTACCGCGGCTGCTGGCACGGAGTTAGCCGGTGCTTCTTCTGCGAGTAACGTCACAGATGTAAGGTATTAACTTACACCCTTTCCTCCTCGCTGAAAGTGCTTTACAACCCGAAGGCCTTCTTCACACACGCGGCATGGCTGCATCAGGGTTTCCCCCATTGTGCAATATTCCCCACTGCTGCCTCCCGTAGGAGTCTGGGCCGTGTCTCAGTCCCAGTGTGGCTGATCATCCTCTCAGACCAGCTAGGGATCGTCGCCTAGGTGAGCCTTTACCTCACCTACTAGCTAATCCCACCTGGGCTTATCCATCAGCGCAAGGCCCGAAGGTCCCCTGCTTTCCCCCGTAGGGCGTATGCGGTATTAGCAGTCGTTTCCAACTGTTATCCCCCACAAATGGGCAAATTCCCAGGCATTACTCACCCGTCCGCCGCTCGTCATCTTCAAAAGCAAGCTTTTGAAATGTTACCGCTCGACTTGCATGTGTTAGGCCTGCCGCCAGCGTTCAATCTGAGCCATGATCAAACTCTTCAATTAAAGTTTTGGTTGATTCCGAAGAATCGACTCAATGAATTCTGTTCGTATGAACACTCTTCATCGAGTTAAATCGTTTTGTCGATTTCTCAATGCCTGTGAGTGTCCACACAGATTTGCTTGTTTATCTTGTTAAAGAGCAACCCCTTAGGCGCTGTGGCCATCGGGTCAGGGCTGCGTATTCTACGCTTTCCTGCTGCGGCGTCAAGAGGTAATTACCATCTTTTTTCGCCTGTCGTTGAAAGGACTCGAGAGCCGTTTTTCTTCGACCCTGTCACGTCGTTCGCGTTGCCGCTGTGCCGTGTCAGTGGGAGCGCATTATAGGGAGCCAAAACTTTTGTGCAAGGGCTTTTTAAAAGAAAAACTCAATTTATTGGTCGACTGTAGAAACCCCGTTCAACTACACAGCTTACCTACCAATTAACCACAGACTTATCCACAAACCTATTTGTATAAACAATTCTGGTAGTCGTACTTAGGGGAAAGATTCAACTCATGCATTACACCTTATTAGTCATGAAACCAGTCAGAAATAATCGAGATTCTGCATAATTACTAAAATGTTTTCTCATCCAGTACAGGGTTGTGCCCAAGTTCATAGCCTCGAAGCCAGAATCCCAAACTTTAGCTGCGCGGCTCATCGACTCTGAATACCCGACATGTTCATACAGCCGATGATAAATAACTACGCCTACTGACAAACCACATTGCTCTGCTTGCAGCCTGGGGAAACTTAGAGCATTGGTGAATAGCTAGAGATAAACGATTAATGCCTACCACTCTGCAAAGGCAAACTAAAAGGATATTCATTAGCTCAGTTGCGGCGACTGCATTTATCAAGAATACGCACGGACAACTATGTCATTAACAGCCCTGCTCGGTGTGAGTCGCACCAGTGTTAATGCTTGGGTCGCAAATTACCTGGCTGATGGACGCGATGGTTTGCTTGATAAACCTAAATCCGGACGACCCAATCAACTCTCTCCTCATCAATTAGAGCAACTTAAAAAGTTTATCGAGAAGAATGCTATCAAGCAGGACGGTGGACGCTTAATAGCTGAAGATATCAGAGTTTAAATCTGTAACGACCTGCATGTGAGCTATAGCTTGGCCAATGTGTACCGCTTACTCCATGCGCTTGATTTCAGTCTCATCCCGGGTCATCTTCCACTGAGCGTGTGGATGTGTGGTTCCAAGACGAAGCCAGATTTGGTCAACAAAACCAAACGACAAGACTTTGGGCAAAACGGGGTAGCCGTCCCCGTGTCGTCGAACAGCAGCAATTTGATTATGGGTATCTGTTTGGGGCAGTGTGCCCAAGTAGCGGTAAAACGGAAGCATTGATTACGCCCTTGGTCAACAAAGATGCCATGATGCTTCACCTTGAATTGATATCGTTGGCAACCGAGAGCGACCGGCATGCAGTGGTCATCGTTGATGGCGCAGGCTGGCATACTATGGATACGGCAATGCCTTTCTCAAATCTCACTTTGATTAAGTTACCCGCCTATTCTCCAGAGCTGAACCCGATGGAGCAAGTTTGGCAATGGCTCAGACAACACTGTCTTTCCAACCGAGTATTCGATTGCTACGAGCAAATTGTTGACCAAGTATCCCGAGCCTGGAATACCTTCATTGAGGATACCGGTCGGGTTAAATCTTTGTGCTTCAGAGACTGGATGAATCTAACAAGATAATTAATCAAATTGGCATTAGCCGTCTGGCGATGGCCAGCTTCGAGCAAGCTCACTGCGTTCGGACTCTTTATCTTCCCCATGTGAGAGTGGACATTTCAAAATGCAATTAAAACGAAAAATCCCCAACACAAAGTGCTGGGGATCCATCGTTTATTGGGCGTCTGGCGATGACCTACTCTCACATGGGGAGACCCCACACTACCATCGGCGCGATTGCGTTTCACTTCTGAGTTCGGGATGGGATCAGGTGGGACCACAATGCTATTGTCACCAGACAAATTTTGTTGCTGCTATTTAGTGCCTAGCAGCTGAATATGGTGCTGATACCCAGAATCGAACTGGGGACCTCATCCTTACCAAGGATGCGCTCTACCGACTGAGCCATATCAGCGAATTCAACTTTGATTTCACTTTATCTAAAGTAAAAATCAGAAATTGGGCGTCTGGCGATGACCTACTCTCACATGGGGAGACCCCACACTACCATCGGCGCGATTGCGTTTCACTTCTGAGTTCGGGATGGGATCAGGTGGGACCACAATGCTATTGTCACCAGACATATTTGGTAATCTGGAAAGCTGTGCTCTTTTCAGAGCTTGAGTTCAAACTTCAATCAAGTATCTAACTTCTTCAAGTCCGTAAAACCCATCTGGGTTGTATGGTTAAGCCTCTCGAGTCATTAGTACAGGTTAGCTCAACGCCTCGCAACGCTTACACACCCTGCCTATCAACGTCCTGGTCTCGAACGGCTCTTCAGAGGGCTCTAGGCCCTAGGGATGACTCATCTTGGGGCTCGCTTCCCGCTTAGATGCTTTCAGCGGTTATCGATTCCGAACGTAGCTACCGGGCAATGCCATTGGCATGACAACCCGAACACCAGCGGTTCGTCCACTCCGGTCCTCTCGTACTAGGAGCAGCTCCCCTCAATCATCCAACGCCCACGGCAGATAGGGACCGAACTGTCTCACGACGTTCTGAACCCAGCTCGCGTACCACTTTAAATGGCGAACAGCCATACCCTTGGGACCGACTTCAGCCCCAGGATGTGATGAGCCGACATCGAGGTGCCAAACACCGCCGTCGATATGAACTCTTGGGCGGTATCAGCCTGTTATCCCCGGAGTACCTTTTATCCGTTGAGCGATGGCCCTTCCATTCAGAACCACCGGATCACTATGACCTGCTTTCGCACCTGCTCGACGTGTCTGTCTCGCAGTTAAGCTGGCTTATGCCATTACACTAACCGTACGATGTCCGACCGTACTTAGCCAACCTTCGTGCTCCTCCGTTACTCTTTGGGAGGAGACCGCCCCAGTCAAACTACCCACCAGGCACTGTCCCTAACCCCGATTAGGGGCCCAGGTTAGAACATCAACACTACAAGGGTGGTATTTCAAGGTTGACTCCAACAAGACTGGCGTCTCATCTTCATAGTCTCCCACCTATCCTACACATGTAGGGTCAATGTTCAGTGCCAAGCTATAGTAAAGGTTCACGGGGTCTTTCCGTCTAGCCGCGGGTATACGGCATCTTCACCGCAATTTCAACTTCACTGAGTCTCGGCTGGAGACAGCGTGGCCATCATTACGCCATTCGTGCAGGTCGGAACTTACCCGACAAGGAATTTCGCTACCTTAGGACCGTTATAGTTACGGCCGCCGTTTACCGGGGCTTCGATCATGAGCTTCTCCGAAGATAACCCAATCAATTAACCTTCCGGCACCGGGCAGGCGTCACACCGTATACGTCATCTTGCGATTTTGCACAGTGCTGTGTTTTTGATAAACAGTTGCAGCCACCTGGTATCTGCGACTCCCGTCAGCTCAGAGAGCAAGTCTCATCACCAACAGGAGCGTACCTTCTCCCGAAGTTACGGTACCATTTTGCCTAGTTCCTTCAGCCGAGTTCTCTCAAGCGCCTTGGTATTCTCTACCCGACCACCTGTGTCGGTTTGGGGTACGATTCCTGCTAACCTGAAGCTTAGAAGATTTTCCTGGAAGCATGGCATCAACCACTTCATCCCCGTAGGGACTCGTCGTCAGCTCTCAGTGTATGTGTGCCCGGATTTGCCTAAGCACACCACCTACTACCTTAAACGCGGACAACCAACGCCGCGCCGGCCTAGCCTTCTCCGTCTCTCCATCGCAGTTAGCAGAAGTACGGGAATATTAACCCGTTTCCCATCGACTACGCCTTTCAGCCTCGCCTTAGGGGTCGACTCACCCTGCCCCGATTAACGTTGGACAGGAACCCTTGGTCTTTCGGCGAGGGGGTTTTTCACCCCCTTTATCGTTACTCATGTCAGCATTCGCACTTCTGATACCTCCAGCGTGGGTTACCCCTTCGCCTTCAACGGCTTACAGAACGCTCCTCTACCGCACTGATGCAAGCATCAGTACCCGTAGCTTCGGTGAATTGCTTAGCCCCGTTACATCTTCCGCGCAGGCCGACTCGACTAGTGAGCTATTACGCTTTCTTTAAATGATGGCTGCTTCTAAGCCAACATCCTAGCTGTCTAAGCCTTCCCACATCGTTTCCCACTTAGCAATTACTTTGGGACCTTAGCTGACGGTCTGGGTTGTTTCCCTTTTGACGACGGACGTTAGCACCCGCCGTCTGTCTCCCGGATAGCACTCTTTGGTATTCGGAGTTTGCAAAGGGTTGGTAAGTCGGGATGACCCCCTAGCCTTAACAGTGCTCTACCCCCAAAGGTGTTCGTCCGAGGCGCTACCTAAATAGCTTTCGAGGAGAACCAGATATCTCCCGGTTTGATTGGCCTTTCACCCCCAGCCACAAGTCATCCGCTAATTTTTCAACATTAGTCGGTTCGGTCCTCCAGTTGATGTTACTCAACCTTCAACCTGCCCATGGCTAGATCACCGGGTTTCGGGTCTACACCTAGCAACTATACGCGCAGTTAACACTCGGTTTCCCTACGGCTCCGCTATTCGCTTAACCTCGCTACTAAATGTAAGTCGCTGACCCATTATACAAAAGGTACGCAGTCACGGTCTCAAGAACCGCTTCCACTGCTTGTACGTATACGGTTTCAGGTTCTATTTCACTCCCCTCACAGGGGTTCTTTTCGCCTTTCCCTCACGGTACTGGTTCACTATCGGTCAGTCAGGAGTATTTAGCCTTGGAGGATGGTCCCCCCATATTCAGACAACATATCACGTGTGCCGCCTTACTCGATTTCATCTCTGGTTAGTTTACATGTACGGGGCTATCACCCTGTGCCGCTGTGCTTTCCAACACATTCCACTAACACCCCAAAGACTTAAGGGCTAATCCCCGTTCGCTCGCCGCTACTTGGGGAATCTCGGTTGATTTCTTTTCCTAAGGGTACTTAGATGTTTCAGTTCCCCTCGTTCGCCTCACTAAGCTATGTATTCACTTAGTGATGACAGCTTATGCTGCCGGGTTTCCCCATTCGGACATCGCTGGCTCAAATGCTTGTTACTAGCTCACCAACGCTTTTCGCAAGTTACTACGTCCTTCATCGCCTCTGACTGCCAAGGCATCCACCGTATACGCTTGGTCGCTTAACCATACAACCCGGATGAGTTTTCATCGGACTGTATTGCAACCAGCTTAGGTTTACTTGTCTCACCTCCGGGTTAAGGAAGTGGACTCGCCTTGAAGAATTTCCAAAACACTTGATTGAAGTGTTTGAGAACTCAATTTGTATGCATCAATTCCTACTCCTAAGAGTGGTCTTGATGTCTACTATCAGCTTTCCAAATTGTTAAAGAGCGGGCTTAAAAAAGCCAAAGATAAATACTGACTTATCTTTGGCGTCTCTCGTCCTTTGTAGAGTGACGGTTCCAGCACTTCCAAGGGAAGTGGTGGAGCTATGCGGGATCGAACCGCAGACCTCCTGCGTGCAAGGCAGGCGCTCTCCCAGCTGAGCTATAGCCCCGTTTCTTTGCGGTTCTTTTTACCGATTTCGTTGTTAGCCTTCGCCTCTTCGCTCAGTCATTTAGTTAACTAAACTCCTTCACTCATCGCTCGGCTGCCTCGAACTCAATAAAAATCTCTCGCAAACAGTCTTGAACATTGACCTGTTCACTTCTTCGACACCAGTCAAGGCAAACAGGGAGGAAGTTTACTGGAGTAAACGACGACCTGTTTAACGCAGAATAGCGGAAGAATTGGTGGGTCTGAGTAGACTCGAACTACCGACCTCTCGCTTATCAGGCGAACGCTCTAACCACCTGAGCTACAGACCCCCATGCTCTACTTCTTTTATCAAGCAATCTGTGTGAACACTCAAAAGCACCAATTATCGCTTAGGTAAGGAGGTGATCCAGCCCCAGGTTCCCCTAGGGCTACCTTGTTACGACTTCACCCCAGTCATGAACCACACCGTGGTAAACGCCCTCCCGAAGGTTAAGCTATCTACTTCTGGTGCAGCCCACTCCCATGGTGTGACGGGCGGTGTGTACAAGGCCCGGGAACGTATTCACCGTGGCATTCTGATCCACGATTACTAGCGATTCCGACTTCATGGAGTCGAGTTGCAGACTCCAATCCGGACTACGACCAGCTTTATGGGATTAGCTCCACCTCGCGGCTTCGCAACCCTCTGTACTGACCATTGTAGCACGTGTGTAGCCCTACTCGTAAGGGCCATGATGACTTGACGTCGTCCCCACCTTCCTCCGGTTTATCACCGGCAGTCTCCCTAAAGTTCCCGGCATGACCCGCTGGCAAGTAAGGATAGGGGTTGCGCTCGTTGCGGGACTTAACCCAACATTTCACAACACGAGCTGACGACAGCCATGCAGCACCTGTCTCACAGTTCCCGAAGGCACTGAGGTATCTCTACCAGATTCTGTGGATGTCAAGAGTAGGTAAGGTTCTTCGCGTTGCATCGAATTAAACCACATGCTCCACCGCTTGTGCGGGCCCCCGTCAATTCATTTGAGTTTTAACCTTGCGGCCGTACTCCCCAGGCGGTCTACTTAATGCGTTAGCTTGAGAGCCCAGTGTTCAAGACACCAAACTCCGAGTAGACATCGTTTACGGCGTGGACTACCAGGGTATCTAATCCTGTTTGCTCCCCACGCTTTCGTGCCTGAGCGTCAGTCTTTGTCCAGGGGGCCGCCTTCGCCACCGGTATTCCTCCAGATCTCTACGCATTTCACCGCTACACCTGGAATTCTACCCCCCTCTACAAGACTCTAGTTTGCCAGTTCGAAATGCGGTTCCCAGGTTGAGCCCGGGGCTTTCACATCTCGCTTAACAAACCGCCTGCGCACGCTTTACGCCCAGTAATTCCGATTAACGCTCGCACCCTCCGTATTACCGCGGCTGCTGGCACGGAGTTAGCCGGTGCTTCTTCTGCGAGTAACGTCACAGATGTAAGGTATTAACTTACACCCTTTCCTCCTCGCTGAAAGTGCTTTACAACCCGAAGGCCTTCTTCACACACGCGGCATGGCTGCATCAGGGTTTCCCCCATTGTGCAATATTCCCCACTGCTGCCTCCCGTAGGAGTCTGGGCCGTGTCTCAGTCCCAGTGTGGCTGATCATCCTCTCAGACCAGCTAGGGATCGTCGCCTAGGTGAGCCTTTACCTCACCTACTAGCTAATCCCACCTGGGCTTATCCATCAGCGCAAGGCCCGAAGGTCCCCTGCTTTCCCCCGTAGGGCGTATGCGGTATTAGCAGTCGTTTCCAACTGTTATCCCCCACAAATGGGCAAATTCCCAGGCATTACTCACCCGTCCGCCGCTCGTCATCTTCAAAAGCAAGCTTTTGAAATGTTACCGCTCGACTTGCATGTGTTAGGCCTGCCGCCAGCGTTCAATCTGAGCCATGATCAAACTCTTCAATTAAAGTTTTGGTTGATTCCGAAGAATCGACTCAATGAATTCTGTTCGTATGAACACTCTTCATCGAGTTAAATCGTTTTGTCGATTTCTCAATGCCTGTGAGTGTCCACACAGATTGCTTGATAGATTGTTAAAGAGCAGGACCGCGATGATTCTCATCGGGTCAGGGCTGCGTATTCTACACATCCCTTTTTCAGCGTCAAGCCCTTTTTCATCTGGTTTCGAGCGAGTGATGTTTTTAACTTCACACCTTTGAAACCCAGGCTTGCTACCGCGTTACCGACTTTGAATTTGAACAGATATTTGTTCTCGTTCGCCGTGTCAGTGGGTGCGCATTATAGGGAGCCAAAACTTTTGCGCAAGGGCTTTTTTCAGTATTTTGCGATCTTTTTTGAGGCCATAGGGTTAGTCACACGTTAAGCACTTTTTACCCCCAGAGTTATCCACATTTGTGAGTTTGTGGAGCAAAAAACGCATTTTAAAAGCAACAAAAAAGGCAATCCGGAGATTGCCTTTAATGACTTACAGTGTGTTAGCTCAGTTTGCCATGACACTGTTTGTATTTTTTACCTGAGCCGCAAGGACAAGGATCGTTGCGTCCAACTTTCTCACCATCACGCACAACTGGAGTATGTGCAGCAACTTCAGCATCGTGTTCGGCTTCATTCAAAGCTTCAGACGTGGCGTGCTGATATTGATGTTGGATCCGCGCTTCTTCTTCACGGCGACGGGCTTCCATTTCATCTACATCCGATTGAGCCTGTACCTGAACCTTGGACAGAATACTGATCACATCGTGCTTGAGTGACTCCAACATTTGCTGGAATAGCTCAAAGGACTCACGCTTATATTCCTGTTTGGGGTTCTTCTGAGCATAACCTCGCAGGTGGATCCCCTGACGCAGGTGGTCCATGGCAGCCAGGTGCTCTTTCCACAAACCATCCAGGGTCTGCAGCATCACGGCCTTTTCGAACTGGCGCAGCACCTCAGGGCCCACCATCTGCTCTTTGGCTTCATAGGCCTTGAGCCAGGATTCGATGATCCGCTCACGCAGGGTTTCTTCGTGCAGGTCTTCTTCTTTATCCAGCCACTCTTGCAGCGGCAAGTCCAGAACAAATTCCTGCTTGAGTCGCTGCTCGAGGCCGGGAACGTCCCAGAGCTCTTCAACTGACTGTGGTGGAATGTATTGATCGATAACGCCTGTGATCACGTCTTCCTGAATAGTCTTGATGGTATCTTCAATGCTTTCGGCATCCATCAGTTCGTTACGCTGAGCGTAAACCACCTGACGCTGGTCGTTGGCGACATCATCAAATTCCAGCAACTGCTTACGAATATCGAAGTTACGGGCTTCCACTTTGCGCTGGGCATTCTCAATCGCACGAGATACCCAAGGATGTTCGATGGCTTCGCCTTCTTCCATGCCCAACTTCTTCATCATGTTGGCAACGCGATCTGAAGCGAAGATCCGCATCAGGCTGTCTTCCATCGACAGATAGAAACGTGATGAACCCGCATCGCCCTGACGGCCGGAACGACCACGCAGCTGGTTGTCGATACGGCGAGACTCATGACGTTCTGTACCCAAAATGTGCAAACCACCGGCAGCAACCACGGCATCGTGACGTTCTTGCCAGTCGGCACGGATCTTGGCAATCTGCTCCTCGGTTGGGTTTTCCAGTTCCTCAATTTCCGCTTTCCAGCTGCCACCCAAGACGATATCCGTACCACGACCGGCCATGTTGGTGGCCACGGTTACCGCTCCACTACGTCCAGCCTGAGCAACAATTTCAGCTTCTTTTTCGTGGAACTTGGCGTTCAGTACCTTGTGAGGGATCTTTTCCCGATCCAACAGGTTGGACAGCAGCTCAGACTGTTCGATGGAAACTGTACCTACCAATACTGGCTGACCACGTTCACGGCACCCTTTGATGTCCTGAATAATGGCGGCGTACTTTTCTTTGGCAGTGAGGTACACCAAGTCAGCCATATCGTTACGGATCATCGGCCGGTTGGTGGGGATTACTACGGTATCCAAACCATAGATATGCTGGAATTCGAAGGCTTCGGTATCGGCAGTACCTGTCATACCGGCCAGTTTTTCATACTGACGGAAGTAGTTTTGGAAGGTGATAGAAGCCAGGGTCTGGTTTTCATTCTGGATCTTCACGCCTTCTTTGGCTTCCACCGCCTGATGCAAACCTTCAGACCAACGGCGCCCCTGCATGGTACGGCCAGTGTGCTCATCGACGATGATCACTTCGCCGTCCTGCACAACATAGTCGACATCACGTTCAAACAGGGTGTGAGCGCGCAGCGCGGCGTTAACATGGTGCAACAGTGAGATATTGGCGGCCGAGTAAAGCGAATCCCCTTCGGCCAGAAGTCCGGCCTGGATCAACAGGAGTTCAATTTTTTCCTGGCCGCGCTCAGTCATGTGAACTTGCTTGGCCTTTTCATCAACACTGAAGTCACCCTCACCGACATAGTCGTCCGAGTCTTCTTTATCCTGGCGGATCAGATTAGGGATCAGTGTGTTGACCTTGATGTAGAGCTCAGAGCTGTCTTCCGCGGCGCCGGAGATGATCAGCGGTGTACGGGCTTCATCAATAAGAATGGAGTCGACTTCGTCTATCAGAGCATAATGCAATGGACGCTGTACCCGCTCCTGTGGTGAAAACGCCATGTTGTCGCGCAGATAGTCGAAACCAAATTCGTTGTTGGTGCCGTAAGTGATATCTGAGTTATAGGCAGCTTTCTTTTCCAGCTGACCAAGACCGGCGACGTTAACCCCAACCGTCATTCCAAGGAATTCAAACAGTGGACGGTTAGTGTCGGCGTCACGGCGAGCCAGATAGTCGTTCACTGTAATAACGTGAACGCCCTTACCGGTCAGTGCATTGAGATAGGCCGGCAGCGTGGCGGTCAGAGTCTTACCTTCACCGGTGCGCATCTCGGCAATACGGTTGCTGTCCAGCACCATACCACCTATCAACTGCACGTCGAAGTGGCGCATCTCGAACACCCGCTTGGAAGCCTCTCGCACAGTGGCAAAGGCTTCGGCCATGATGTCGTCAAGGGTTTCCCCTTTTTCGAGCCGATCACGGAACTCCTGGGTTTTGGCCTTGAGCTGCTCATTGCTGAGTTGCTCATATTCACCTTCGAGCGCGTTGATCTTGTTGACTATCTTGCCCAGGGCTTTAAGGGTGCGGTCGTTACGACTACCAAATACTTTTGTCAGTAATTTACCTAACATCTGAATCACTTATTCTGTTGTAGGCCAAGCCTCTTGCGAGTCTGGCGGCCAGTTCCAATTAACCTGCTTTGCGGTAGACGTACTTCTTGGGATCTATCTGCTGTCCACCCCGCAACACTTCGTAATGCACATGGGGTCCTGTCGAACGCCCAGTGCTTCCCATGGTGGCAATTTTCTCGCCCTTGGCGACCACATCACCTACAGTTACTGACAAAGCTTTATTATGGCCATAGCGGGTGCGCAATCCGTTACCGTGATCTATCTCCACCAACTCACCATAGCCAAACATATTCCCGGCCCATGTCACCACACCACCACCGGTGGCGATCACATCGGCTCCTTCTGTACCCGCAAAGTCTATGCCTTTATGCACAGTTCTGCGGCCATTGAAAGGATCATTACGTAAACCGTAGGGCGAAGATAACCAACCTTTATTGATTGGCCGCCCTGATATATAACGCTCTTCATCTATATGGAGATTGGAAGCCACTGTTTCAAGCAGTGACAACTGAGCATTATTGCTATCAATTCCTGATGCCAGCCGATCCATATCAGAGATCAGCTGCTCCAGCTCTATGCTGGTACCCAGCTCGCTCAAACCACCCAGACCTACCTCGGCGCCGAAATCGAACTGTTCTTCAAGTTGGTAATTCTGGGCAAGAGTTTGCCCGAGAGCCTCAAGCCGGGTCAGTTTGGCCTGCATTCTGGCGACATGCGCCACCAGAGTTGCCAACTGAGTCTCTGTTGCTTGCTTGAGTTCTTTGACTTGTTTCTGTTGCTGCTCACGAGCCTGACGCTCGTTGTCGACGTTAGCCTGTTGCGACTCAAATCGCTCGGCGTTGTAATGATAGAGCCCAGTGCCCGCAGCGAGGAGCAAAATAGGCAACAGCAACCAGCGTTTGCCCGGTTGCCAGCGCGTCACGCCATTCCGACCTTGAATAAAAACTGTTACACTCATAGCCTAATTCAGCCATCTTATTATCGTAATGAAGAAGCTCCCTCAGCACCTCAGCCAATTACTGCATCAGTCGGGACGTTTGCCCGATCTGGCCGAGAAAGCGGAGCTTTTGTTGTATCTGAACCAGCATGTCAAACAACTGCTGTCAAGCCCTGTCAGCGAACAGCTGAAAGTTGCCAATCTGCGCCAAAGTGTGTTGGTTATTGAGACCCCTTCCGCCGCTTGGGCCGCCAGGATTAACTTTCAAAAAACCAAACTTCTTGCCCAACTTCAGGCAGAAACGCTCCCAATGCTTACCGCTATTGAGGTTAAAGTCAACCCGGCACTGGCAACATCGGGGGCAAAACCCCAAGTGGTTCACAGACAGCTGAGTGAAACTGCAGCTTCACATATTAATGCACTGGCCGAACACACCGAGGGCGAGCTGGGCCAGAAACTAAAACGGCTGGCTGCATTAGCCAGCCGTAAAAGGCAGTCCTAGTTTTACGATTAAGCCATCACGACATTGGATGGCATCATAAAGCTGACAGGCACATCCGCTTCTTTTTCGAAGCTGACCAACTCCCAGGCATCCTGCTGGGCAAGCAATGCCCGCACCAGCTGGTTGTTCAGGGCATGCCCCGTCTTGTAGGCACAGAATTCTCCGACTATGGCGTGACCCGCCACATACAGGTCACCAAACGCATCCAGAATCTTGTGCTTAACAAATTCATCCTCATAACGCAGGCCATCGGGGTTGAGGACACGATATTCATCAAGCACAACCGCGTTTTCCATACTGCCGCCCAATGCCAGGTTGTTGGCACGCAGATACTCGATATCACGCATAAAACCAAAGGTTCTGGCACGACTGATATCTTTCACAAAGGCAGAAGAGGAAAAATCCATCACCATATGCTGTTGACTACGGGCGATTTCAGGGTGATTGAAATCGATGGCAAAATCGACTCTGAAACCTTTGAAAGGTCGCAGTTCAGCCCACTTATCACCGTCTTCAACACGCACTGTGCGCTTGATTTTCAGATATTTCTTGGCCGCTGACTGATCTTTGATCCCCGCGCTTTGCAGCAGGAATACAAAAGGGCTGGCACTGCCATCCATGATAGGGATCTCGGGAGCATCCACTTCAATAACGGCATTGTCGATTCCCAAACCCGCAAGTGCAGCAAACAGATGCTCAATCGTTGAGATGCGAACACCTTCATCATTGACCAGAGCCGTACACATAGTCGTTTCACGCACCTGCTCTGCCTTGGCAGCAATCTCCACTGCCGGCTGCATATCGGTGCGCACGAGTACGATCCCTGTATTGACTGGTGCGGGCTTGATAGTCAAAGTCACCTTATTGCCGGAGTGCAAACCGACACCGGTGGTCTTTACCATTTTTTCAACAGTTCTTTGAAAAATCATTTAGTTACCCGTATTCATCTCAACAAAAAGCCCTGCCTTTGACGATAAAATCGACACTCGTCAGGCGCGGCTGGTCGGATATCCTAGCATAAATTGGTAATTTCACAAAAATTTACCTGCCTTTGCTTAACAGAAACAAAGGAGATCACCCAATTTACACCAGCGATAACCGCCAGTATCAGTCGGCTTGCTTACGCAAAAACGCCGGAATATCCAAATAATCAAGCTCGTTTTTGTGCGGGTTGGGCGCAGGCTGTGACGCAGGAACCGCATTGCTCTTGTGAGATACAGGCGCAACAGCTTCTTCCTGAGGCACGTAAGCTTCGACCTTAGGCTCTGGTACAGGTTCCTGACGTGGAGCAGGTTTGGATACCAGCTGAATGTCAGGTTTTCTTTCCGAACCTATGCCGGTAGCAACTACAGTGACTCGCAGCTCATCGCTCATTTCCGGATCGATAACAGCACCAACTACCACTGTCGCGTTGTCAGAAGCGTAAGCCTTGACGTGGTTACCCACAGTCTCGAACTCTTCGATGCTCATATCCATGCCGGCAGTGATGTTGACCAATACGCCGCGGGCGCCTGCCAAGTCGATATCTTCCAGCAGCGGACTGGCTACGGCCGCTTCGGCAGCTTCTTCGGCGCGGTCTTCACCACGAGCCACCCCTGTGCCCATCATGGCGTTACCCATTTCGGACATAACGGTTTTCACGTCGGCGAAGTCGACGTTAATCAGACCGGGACGGGTGATCAGCTCAGCGATACCCTGCACCGCGCCCAAGAGTACGTTGTTGGCGGCAGCGAAGGCATCCAGCAGTGATGTACCACGGCCCAATACCTTGAGCAGCTTCTCGTTGGGGATAGTGATCAGCGAGTCAACATGTTTGGCCAGCTCTCCAATACCCTGATCGGCATAGGCCATACGCTTCTTGCCTTCGAATGGGAAAGGCTTGGTGACCACGGCCACTGTCAATATCCCTTCTTCGCGGGCAATCTGCGCCACCACAGGAGCAGCACCTGTACCCGTACCACCGCCCATACCGGCAGCGATGAAGATCATATCCGAGCCCTTGATGGCCTCACGGATATTTTCACGATCTTCTTCGGCAGCAGCGCGACCGACTTCCGGGTTGGCACCGGCGCCCAGGCCCTTGGTGACATCACGTCCCAGTTGAATTGTGGTGCCCGCGGCAGACTTACGCAGTGCCTGGGCATCTGTATTGGTGGCAACAAACTCAACACCTTCGATGTTGTGTTTCACCATATGTTCGACGGCATTACCACCGCCACCACCGACGCCGATGACCTTTATCACCGCCTCGTCAGAATGAGTATCCATGATCTCAAACATGGTTGAATTCTCCGTATTACCTGCGTTTACGTAAGTTAAAACTCACCTTTAAACCAGCTCTGAACCCGATTCCAGAGACTGGTCACCCCTTGACGCTCGGGTCGTTCAAACTGACGTTCGATAACCCTGCGCGCGCCGTAATGTAACAGCCCAACACCTGTGGAGTAGATGGGCTGATCCACATATTCATACAAACCTTTCACCGGCAGCGGTGATGCCACCCTGACCGGCATGCCGAACGTGGCTTCGGCAACATCCACAGCCCCTTCGATAGAGGCTGTGCCACCGGTCAACACTATGCCGGCGGCAATTTGATCTTCTAGGCCACTGTCCTTTAGCTCTTTGAATACCAACTCGAACAGTTCCTGATATCTGGGTTCAACCACTTCGGCCAGTGTATGACGCGACATGGTTCTTGATGGCCGGCCACCTACGGACGGCACCTCTATGCTGTCCTCACGGCTCACCATGGAGCTGCGGGCACTGGCATGCTGCACTTTAATCTGCTCGGCATGCGACAGCGGCGTGCGGAAAATTTTGGCGATATCACTGGTTACCTGATTGCCGGCCACCGGCACCACGGCGCAGTGACGCAGAGCGCCATTGGTATACACAGCAATATCTGTGGTACCGCCACCGACATCCACCAGACAAACACCCAGATCTTTTTCATCATTGGTCAGTACCGCATCGGCCGAAGCGATACCGGAAAACACCAGGTCGTCCACCTTGAGGCCACAGCGCTCAACACTCTTGGTGATATTCTTAGCCATATCATTGGCGCAGGTGACTATATGCACCTTGGCTTCCATCCGCATGCCGGACATGCCAATAGGGCTGCGGATCCCTTCCTGAACATCTATGGCATATTCCTGCGGCAGTACGTGCAAAATGCGGCGCTCGGTGGGGATCTTCACCGAACGGGCCGTGTGAATGACGTTGTCCACGTCTTCCTGGGTCACCTCTTCATCATTGATGGAGACCATGCCGTTTTCGTTCTGACAATCGATATGCTTGCCGGAAATGCTCAAATACACCGAAGACACCTGACAGTCTGCCATCAGCTCGGCCTGATCCAGGGCCCGCTGCACACTGCGCACGATAGAATCGAGGTCGTTGACCCCGCCTTTATCCATGCCGCGTGATGGATGATTACCCAGACCGACGACACTGATTTCGCCATCGGGCAAGACTTCACCTATGATCACAGCGACCTTGGATGTCCCTATGTCCAATCCGACGATCAGATTTCTATCTTGGTTCTTGGTCATTAATTAACGGCTCTCTTCTTGTGCGTCTTCCCAGCCTACTGCCAGACCCGTGTCATAGCGTAGATCCACTCTGGCGACACTCTTTTCCTGTTTAACCAACTCGGGATACACGTTGATAAAACGCTGTATCCGCGCCATCTTGTCCTCTCGTCCCAACTCCAGCATGATGCCGTTGCCCAAAGTCGCCTCCCAGGCATGTCTCGGGCTGAGACTCAATCTATCCAGCTTGAAGCTGTTTATCCGCAGCAGTTCATCCATCTGCCGAAAGGAGATCAATACCTCCTTCGCCATAGGTTCAGGTCCCGCCAACCAAGGCAGATTTTCCAGCCCGGGTTGCGGTGGCGCCAGGAACACCTCGCCGTGTTCATTGAGCCATTCATCCTGATTCCAGTGCGCCACGGCGACCTGCTCCTGCAGATAAACCTTCAGCTTGGCCGGCCATTCGCGCCGAACCGAGGCCCTGTATACCCAAGGCAGGGCCTCCAGCGCCTGCTGCACCTCAGCCACATCAGCGCTGAAAAAGCTACGCTGCATCAAGTCCTGCAAGGCGCCACGGATTTCCGCATCCGTGGTGTACTGGCGCTCGCCTTTTATCGCCACTGCCTCAATGGGCAAGGCCTCGGCATCATTCAGCACCAGTCCCAATTTCCAAGCCGCCAAGCCGAATGCCGCCAGTACCAACAGCAGAAAGCCAATCCCGCTGCAGAGATACCAATTGACCCCGGCTAGCCTTGCCCGGCCCTTGTGCAACCTGTCCTTCAGCGCCATGGTCCTGCCCGTTAGCTTGGCGGAAAACCGGCCATTATATAGGGCTGGTTTTCTTGGTCAAAAGATACTGTTTTCAAGCCATTAAGCGGCGAAAATCTATTCAGCAATCGTATCTTTCTTATCATCACTAAACCCCAGTTTGCTGCTCGCCAGTTGGCGCGCCAGGGCGCCTATATTGCCGGCGCCTTGGGTCATCAGCAGATCGCCGTCCTTGAGCACATCCGGCAGTATCTCCTGCAACTGCTCCGGCGTAGCGACATAGATAGGGTCGACCTGACCACGCAATCTAATGCTGCGGCACAACGCGCGGCTGTCTGCTCCCGCGATAGGTGCTTCACCGGCGGGATAGACCTCCAGCAGCAATAGACCATCGACCTGAGACAATACTTCGACAAAGTCCTCGTACAGATCCCGGGTGCGGCTATATCTGTGTGGCTGATAAGCCATCACCAGGCGCTTATTAGGCCAACCGGCGCGAGCAGCCTTGATAGTGGCAGCAACTTCACTGGGATGATGGCCGTAATCATCAACCAGCATCACCTCGCCCTTGGGAGTATCGAAGGCCCCCAGATGCTGGAAGCGGCGGCCAATTCCCTGGAACTCCGCCAGCGCCTGCACTATGGCGGCATCATCTATATCATCTTCACAGGCCACGGCAATCGCCGCCAAGGCGTTCAGCACATTGTGCCGTCCCGGCAGATTCAGCAGCAGCTCCAAGTCGTCCCGCCCCTTGCGACGCACGGTGAAACGGCATTGATGTCCTTCCTGGCTAAAGTTGAGTGCCTGTACATCGGCCTCATCACTGAAGCCATAGGTCACCATGTGGCGACCAATACGTGGCATGATCTCTTTCACCACAGGATCATCGATACAGAGCACGGCCACACCGTAGAACGGCAAGTTATGCAGGAAGTCCACAAAGGTGGTTTTCAACTTCTCAAAATCGCCGCCATAAGTATCCATATGGTCGGCTTCAATATTGGTTACCACACTCACCATGGGCTGCAGATGCAGGAAGCTGGCATCACTCTCATCGGCCTCGGCGATAAGGTAACGGCTGTGCCCCAAGCGAGCATTAGTGCCGGCACTATTGAGCAGGCCACCTATTACAAAGGTCGGATCCCGCTCGGCCTGGCCATAAACACTGGCGATAAGGCTAGTTGTAGTGGTTTTGCCATGGGTGCCAGCAATCGCCACCCCATGACGGTAACGCATCAGCTCGGCCAGCATCTCGGCACGGCGCACTATCGGAGTGCGACTGGCTCTGGCGGCCGCGACTTCCGGGTTATCCGCTTTAATCGCGGTGGAAACCACCACCACATCAACGTTCACCACAGCCTCGGCACTGTGGCCGATAATGATGCGAGCACCCAGAGCCGCCAAACGCTCAGTCACGGCATTTTCGGCAATATCCGAACCACTGACCTGATAACCTTCGTTAACCAGAACCTCGGCAATGCCCCCCATGCCGGCACCACCTATGCCAACAAAGTGAATACGACGCACCCGGCGCATTTCCGGGATCATGGCGCGAAGCTGGGCGTATTTCTCTGCTCTGTTATTCATCTATTTCCTTTCTCTGCCAGTTCGATACAGACTTGGGCGACTTTATCGGTCGCATCCAGCACGGCGGCCGCTCTGGCTCTTTGCCCCATCAGGGCCAATTCATTTCTATCACTGCCAAGCAGGGCCAGCTTATTCGCCAGCCTGGGCACATCGACAATCGGCTGCGGCAACAGGAAGGCCGCACCCGCATCCACCAACACCTGGGCGTTGCGGGTCTGGTGATCATCCACCGCATGGGGATAAGGCACCAGCAGGCTGGGCAGGCCAACGGCCGCCAACTCGGAAACGGTTAACGCTCCGGCGCGGCAGATGACCACATCGGCCCAGCGATAAGCGGCTTCCATATCATCGATAAACTCAGCCACTTTGACTCTGCCGTCTTGTCCCAGCTGCTGATATTCAGCTTCCACCGGCACCTGATTACCCTTGCCCACCTGATGCCAAACCGTCACCGACTGTGACTTGCTGACCTCGGCAACCACGGCCGGCATAAGGTCGTTGAATACCTTGGCCCCCAGGCTGCCACCGACGACCAGAATTTTCAGCGCATCCTGATGCTGGGCTCTGGGCTGCCCACCCAGAGTGATAAGCTCCTGGCGAATAGGGTTGCCCACCACTTCGGCTTTACCCGGCTCGAAGGTGTTGGCAAAGGCGCACAGCACCTTGGTAGCGATACGGGAAAGCAGCTTATTGGTCATCCCCGGAATGGCGTTTTGCTCATGCAACACCAACGGAATACCACTGAGCTTGGCGGCAACGCCGCCCGGACCGCTGGCAAAGCCGCCCATGCCCAACACCACATCCGGCCGAAATTCGCGGATGACCCTGCGCGCCTGAATAATCGAGCGCAGCACCTTGAAAGGTGCCGCCAGCTTGCGCACTATGCCGTTGCCGCGCACGCCCTTGATGTCGATAAAATCTATGTCAAAGCCGTGTTGAGGCACCAAGCGCGCCTCCATCCGGTCTGCCGTACCCAGCCAGCGCACCTGCCAACCCTGCTGTGCCAGGCGTCTGGCCACTGCCAACGCCGGAAAAACGTGACCGCCGGTACCACCGGCCATCACCAAAATACGTTTGTTATTCACATTATTACCTTTCATGACTTCAGCCTTCCCTGTACCGCCTGGATCAGGCTGAGACGCCGCTCATGATCTATCCGGATCAGCATCATGACCGCAGCCGTCATCACCCAGAGACTACTGCCGCCATAGCTGATAAAGGGCAGTGTCAGCCCCTTGGTCGGCAAAATGCCGATACTGGCGCCCACGTTCACCACAGTCTGGAAACAGATCCAGATCCCTATGGCGTAGGCCAAATAACCTTCAAATGCCCGGTCCATGGCCAAGCATTGACTGCCGAGACGAATTGCCCGCAGCGCCACAAACAGCAGTACCGCCAGCACAGCGATAATGCCGATAAATCCAAGCTCTTCCCCTATAACGGCAAAGATAAAGTCAGTGTGCGCCTCCGGTAGGTATTCCAGTTTCTGGATACTATTGCCAAGCCCCTGACCAAACCAGTCACCACGGCCATAGGCCATCAGCGACTGAGTCAACTGGTAACCACTGCCGAACGGATCCTGCCAGGGGTCGAGGAAGGAGGTTACCCGCCGCATCCGGTAGGGCTCCAGCAACACCAAAGCCACAAAGGCCATGACCCCGGTGAGGATCAGCGCAAAGAAGTCCAGCAAACGGGCGCCGGCCAAAAACAGCAGTCCCACAGTGCCGACAAATAGTACCACCACGGTTCCCAGATCCGGTTGCATCAGGATCAAGAAGGCATAGACGGCAAAAACCGCAATCGGTTTGTAAAAGCCCTTGGCGTTTTCACGCACTTCCTGATGCCGCCGTACCAGATAACCGGCCATGTAGACCGCAAAAGCAAACTTGGCTATCTCAGCTACCTGAATTCTCACCGGCCCCAGAGACAGCCAGCGGGTCGCCCCGTTTACCGTGGTGCCCACTATCAGCACAGCCACCAACATGACTCCAACCAACAACAGCATCAGCGGACTCAGTTGCTGCCAGCGCTGCATCTCTACCTGCAACACCACTGCGGCTATCACCACGCAACCCACCAGATAAAACAGATGACGGGTCACAAAGTGAAACGGATTACCTGTCAGGCTCTGGGCTTCCGGCATAGAAGCCGACATCACCATCACAAAGCCAAAGGCGATCAACGACAAAACGGCAAGCAGCAAACGCCGGTCATACAGTTGCATGCCCTGCGATTGCTTCTCACCGAACCAGTCAGGCCAGCGCCACTTGAGGCTGGTCCCGAACAGGCTGAGTTGTCGTTCATCACTGCTCATCCAGCGCCTCCACCAGTTGGCGGAAATCATCGCCTCTGGCCATAAAGTTGCTGTACATATCCAGGCTGGCACAGGCCGGTGACAACAAGACTATGTCTCCGGAACTCGCCAGTTCGGCGGCCTTGCTCACGGCTTCTGCCATGGAGCCAACCTTGATGGCGCCCTCTTTCAATGCCGCAATCTTGTCACCGTCTCGCCCTAGGGTAATAAGGTGAGTCACAGAGCCGAGCGCATTGGCAAGCGGCCGGAAATCGGCTCCTTTACCATCACCACCGGCAATCAGGATCACATCACCGAGGTAGTCGCTGAGCCCTTCGAGCGCAGCCACGGTAGCGCCCACATTGGTGGCCTTGGAATCGTTGATCCAGGTGGCGCCATTCTTGACCGCCACCAGTTCACATCTGTGCGGCAAGCCTTTGTACTCGCGGGCCACTCTGGCCATGGCTTCCTTATCCACGCCGGCCGCATCGGCCAACGCCATGGCGGCCAGCAGGTTGGCGTGGTTATGGCTGCCGAGCAGTGCCACATCCATCAGATTCATGATTTCACTGCTGCCGTGGAAAATCTTGCCGTCGGTGATCCCCCACTCATCCCCTTCGGGGTTACCCAAACCAAAGCTATTGTTGTTCATGGGTGACATGGGCTGAGTTTGCGGATCATCCCGGTTGAAAATCGCCAGTCGGCTCAGTTCATAGAGCCGCAGTTTGGCCTGGCGATAGGCTTCCAGGTCGCTGTATCTGTCCATGTGGTCTTCAGAAATGTTCAGGCAAGTTGCCGCCAAACACTTGAGACTATGAGTGGTTTCCAACTGGAAACTGGATAGCTCCAGCACATAGTGACTGACGTTTTCGCCCAAAAGCTCCAACGCCGGTACCCCTATGTTGCCGCCGATGGCGGCTTGCTTGCCACCGGCTTTGAGCATTTCACCGACCAGAGTCGTCACAGTCGACTTGCCATTGGAGCCGGTAATCGCCAGCACACATGGGCCCTTGTCGGCGATGGCGCGGGCAAACAGTTCCACATCGCCGATCACTTCTATGCCCATATCCAACGCTGCCCTTACTTCGGGGGTATCCATGGGGATCCCGGGACTGATGATGATCTGCTCGGCCTGCACCAGACCTCGGCAATCGAAACCACCGAAGCAAAATTCCAGATCCGGAAACTCATTTTTCAGCGCCTCAGCACCGGGTGGATTGCGGCGGCTGTCCATCACCATAGGGGCATGCCCCTGAGCTACCAGATAGCGCACCACAGACAAGCCTGTGGCCCCCAATCCCAACACTATGTGCGAACAGCGACTCATCATGACTGTTTACCTCAACTTCAGGGTGGCCAATCCCAGCAGAACCAGGAACAAAGAGATAATCCAGAAACGCACTATCACTCTGGGCTCGGGCCAACCTTTCAATTCATAGTGGTGGTGTATGGGTGCCATACGGAAAATCCGTTGGCCACGCAGCTTATAGGATCCAACCTGAAGGATGACTGACACTGTCTCCATTACGAATACACCGCCCATGATCACCAGCAAGATTTCCTGGCGTACCAGCACTGCCATGGTGCCGAGCGCCGCTCCCAGTGACAACGAGCCCACGTCGCCCATAAACACTTGTGCCGGATAGGTGTTGAACCAAAGGAAACCAAGACCGGCACCGACTATCGCGGTGCAGACAATCACCAGTTCACCGGCGCCAGGCAGATGTGGAATATGCAAGTAGCCGGCAAATTGCGCATGGCCGGAGAGGTAGGCAATAAGCGCAAACGCCGCCGCGACCATAACGGTCGGCATAATCGCCAAGCCATCGAGGCCATCGGTCAGGTTAACCGCATTGCTCGAACCCACTATGGTGAAGTAGGCCAAAACAACGAAGAACAGCCCCAGTTGCGGCATCACATCCTTGAAGAAAGGCACCACTAATTGGGTTTCACCCGGCAGGGCCGCGGTGGCGTAGAGATAAAAGGCCACAGCAATCGCTGCAAGCGACTGTAAAATGTACTTCCAACGGGCCACCAGCCCCTTGGGATCCTTACGCACCACCTTGCGGTAATCATCGAGGAAACCTATGAGGCCAAAGCTGCCCAGAACGAATAACATCACCCAGACATAACGGTTACCGAGATCGCCCCACAGTAGAACACTGATAAAGATCCCCGCCAGCACCAGCAATCCACCCATGGTTGGGGTGCCACGCTTACTGAAATGTGACTCAGGGCCATCGTTACGCACCACCTGGCCTATCTGCAAAAGCTGCAAACGTTCAATCAACTTGGGCCCCCACCAGAGCGCGAAGCTGAGGGCGGTTAACAACCCCAGAATCGCTCTGAAGGTCAAATAGGAAAACACGTTAAACCCGGTATAAAACTGGGTTAGATACTCCGCCAGATACACCAGCATCTACACTAACTCCCCACGCCCGAAGGCTGATTTAAGGGCCTCGACCACACGCTCCATACGCATGCTGCGTGAACCCTTGACCAATACAGTGACACTCCCTGACAACTGATTGATATATTTGATTAAACTTTCCACCAAACGCCCTTGGGTATCCAGATGTTCCGTACCAAACCCCTGGCTGGTGTTCTGGGTTAATTGACCGCAGCAAAACAGGGCATCTATCCCGGCCTCCCGGGCATACTCACCCAGCTCGCGATGCAAAAGGGGGGCATTGTCGCCTAATTCCCCCAAATCGCCCAGTACCAGAATGCGATTTCCGTGAATTTCGTGAAGCCAGTTGATCGCAGCCTTGACCGAGGCCGGATTGGCGTTATAGCTATCGTCGATCAGCTGCACCCGCCCAAGCTCAGTGGGCAGCATGCGTCCCTTGACCGGCTGCATCTGTTGCAAGCCAGAGATAATGCTTGCCATATCCAGGCCCAGCGCCAGGCAAACCGAAGTTGCCGCCAGAGCATTGGCCACCTGATGTCGGCCGGCCAACGGCAGCGCCAGCAGATACTCCTGTTGCTGCCAGCAAAGAGTGCAGCGATAACGCCCCGAGGCATCGGCCTGTAAATCTTTGGCTGTCAACTCGGCTGCTGCGTCAATGCCATAGCTTAACTGACGGTAGCCTAACGCAGCCTGACGCATTACCTCGGCGTATCTGTCATTGGCATTGATAATGGCGCAGCCGTCCGGGGCCAAGTGATTGAAAATCTCGGATTTGGCCGCCGCCACACCGGCCTCTGAGCCAAACCCTTCGAGGTGGGCGCTGGCAACATTGTTCACCAGGGCAACATCCGGGCGCACTATGGCCGAGGTGTAATCAATTTCACCCTTGTGGTTGGCACCAAGCTCAAATACCGCGTACTCGTGTTCAGGCTCCAGTCGCAAGGCTGTCAGCGGCACGCCTATGTCGTTGTTGAAGTTACCGGCGGTGTAGAGCACCTTGGCATGTTGCGACAATATGGTCGCCAACATCTCCTTGACGCTGGTCTTGCCGTTGGAGCCGGTCAAGGCAACACACTTGGGTGATACCAGGCTGCGTACTATGGCCGCCAGTTGCCCCAGGGCCTGGTGAGGATCGGCCACCAGCAGCTGCGGCACATCGAGTGCCATCTCGCGGCTGACCAGGAGCGCTGCGGCGCCATTTTTGACCGCCGTTGGCGCAAACTCATGGGCGTCGAAGCGCTCGCCCTTGAGGGCGATAAACAAACCTTTGGTGCCTATATCGCGGCTATCTGTGCTGACACTCTCAATCAACTGCTCTGCGGCAGTCGCTGGAATCAACTTGGCATTTAGCGCCGTGGCTATCTGTTGCAGAGTTAAAGGGATCATGCCTTGCCTCCGCTAAGTTCCAGCGCCAAGGCCCGCTCATCGTAGTGATGACGGCTTCCTGCAACTTCCTGATAGGTTTCATGCCCCTTACCAGCCAATAAAATCACATCTCCCGCCTCGGCCTGGGCGCAAACCTGTTTAATGGCTGTCACCCTATCGACACAGGAAAGTGCCGCCTCGGGGCGGGTCAGCCCGGCCATGACTTCATCAATGATGGTTTGCGGCTCTTCGCTGCGAGTATTGTCGCTGGTGACCATCAAGCGGTCGGCAAAAGCCTCGGCAGCGCGGGCCATCAGCGGCCGCTTGCCCCTGTCACGATCGCCGCCGCAGCCAAAGACACACCAGAGGCGGTTGTCGGTATGCAGCCGCAGCGCCTTGAGCGCTTGCTCCAGCGCATCCGGGGTGTGGGCATAATCCACCACCAGCGAAAAACCTTTGTTCGACGGGAAACACTCCATCCGTCCGGGCACGGGCTCCAGGGCCGGTGACAATGTCAGCAGCTTTTGCAGCGGATACCCCATGGCATAGAGCGCCGTCAGCGCCGCCAACAGATTGGAGAGATTGAATTCACCCAGCAGCGGGGTTTCCAGCACACCTTTGCCTTCCGGCCAGTGGATCTCGGCGCGCACGCCCTTGGCGTGATATTGAGGATTAACAGCAACAACTGCCGCTCTGGGATCTGGCTTAATGCTATAGCCGAGCAACTTGGCCTTGGGCAGTTCCTCGAACCAGGCCTGCCCTGTGGCGTCATCCAGGTTAATCACGGCGTGTTTGAGACAGGCAAACCGCATCAGCCTCAATTTGGCGGCGGCATAAGCCTCCATGGTCAGGTGGTAATCCAGATGATCCCGGCTCAGGTTGGTAAACACAGCCACTTCAAAGGGCGCGGCTTCTACCCGCCCCTGCACCAAACCGTGGCTGGACACTTCCATGGCGCAGACGCTGACATCCATCTGCTCAAAAGCCTTGAGCTGGGCCATCACGGCCAAGGCATCACTGGTAGTATTGGTCGCTTGCTGGAGCTCCCCCAGCAAACCGTTCCCCAAAGTGCCCATAACACCGGCCTTTTCGCCGAGCAAAGACACCCACTGGGCGATTAGCTGGCTGACAGAAGTCTTGCCATTGGTGCCGGTAATCCCCACCAGGCGAGGCTTGACCGCGTGAATGCCATAGAACTGGGCCGCCAGCGCCGATAGCTGCCGACTCAGTTGAAAAAAGTAGATGGTTAAGCCTTGCTCCCGCTCCACCTTGCCGTCGGCATCCGGATCGTCCGTATGCAGCAAGGCAGCCGCGGCTCCCTTGTTGAAGGCGGCGGCAACATACTCCCGACCATCGGCCTGATGTCCGGGAACGGCCACGAAAAGGCCACCTTCAACCACTTTCCGACTGTCTAGACAGGGCTCGGCCACCGCCTCCGCGCCGGAGTAATGAAACCAGGGAGCCAGCAGATCCCGCAATAACATCATTCTGCTCTCCTAGGTACCTGAGCCAGTTGCACGCGAGTATCATCACTCACAGGCTCCACATTCAACATCTGCAACGCGCCGGACATCACCTTGCCAAACACAGGTGCCGCCACCACGCCGCCGTAATATCTGTCCCCTTTGGGCTCGTTGATCACCACTACCATGGCGAGCCTGGGGTTATTGGCCGGCGCGACACCGGCAAACAGGGCAACATAATCATCGCCATAGCCACCGGCTATTGCCTTACGACTGGTGCCCGACTTACCGGCGACCGGATAGCCTTCAATGTGCGCCCGGGTACCTGTGCCGCCCTTCTCGGTCACGCCCACCAGCATGTTGATCACATCGCGGGCCACGTCCGGGGCTATTACCCGGGTGCCTTCCGGCGGTTGCTTCAGTTTAAGAATCGATACCGGGTAAAGCATGCCGCCGCTGCCCAGAGTGGCGTACATACGCGCCAATTGCAGCGGGGTAGCGGTCAGGCCATAGCCGAAGGACAGAGTCGCCCGTTCAAAGTCGGACCATCTGTGTCTGTCCTGCACCAAACCGGCACTCTCGCCGGTCAGGTTGATCCCTGAATAGTTGCCGAGCCCCATGGACTGATAGGTGCCCAGCAGCTGCTGCACCGGCATTTCCAGTGCCAACTTACTGATCCCCACGTTACTGGACTTGATCAAAATCTTCGCCAGCGACATATCGCCATAGTTGCGGGCATCCCGCACCTGCCGACCACCGATACGCATCCAACCGGGTGATGTCGGGATCAGCTCATCGCTCTTGACGATTCCGGCTTCCAGCGCAGCCACCACCACAAAGGGTTTCACCGTCGAACCCGGCTCGAAGGTGTCTGTCAGGGCGCGGTTACGCATCCTGTGGCTCTGCAGGTTTTCCCGCGAGTTGGGGTTATAGGAGGGGGTATTGACCATCGCCAGCACTTCACCCGTGTGCACATCCAGCACTACCACAGAACCGGATGTTGCCTGGTTCATTTCGGTGGCACGCTTGAGTTCACGGTAAGCCAACTGCTGAATACGCTGATCTATGCTGAGCACCAGATCATTGGGGCTCTCGCCCTCCTGGATGATATCCAGCCGCTCAACCACCCGGCCGTCACGGGACTTGCGCACCTTCTGTTTGGAGGGGGTACCGGTCAGCCAGCTGTTGTAAGTGTTTTCAATGCCTTCGATGCCGACATCATCGATATTGGTGATCCCGACCAGCTGAGCGCTGATCTCACCGGCCGGATAGTAACGGCGTGATTCAGACTTGAGGTAAATGCCAGGTAGCTTCAGTTGCTCGATATAGTGCGCTACCGCCGGGGTAACCTGGCGCTTGAGGTAGGTAAAGCGTTTCTTGGGGTTAGACTGCACCCTGGCCAACAGGTCATCCAGCGGCTCGTGCAATACATCGGCCAGCGCCCGCCAACGGCGCATATCATTGAAGCCATCCTTGTCGTGAACCACCTTGGGATCGGCGTAGACGGCACGCACAGGCACGCTGACGGCCAGCATCTCGCCGTTGCGGTCAGTGATAAGCCCCCTTTGCACCTCGTTGGAGGTGGTTCGCAAAGTGCGCATATCACTCTCATGACGCAGTTTTTCCGGTTCTATCACCTGGATGTAGGCGGCACGTCCAACAAGCGAGACAAACAACAGGCAAACAAAAGCCACCACCACTTGCAGTCGCCAGTGGATCAGTTGGGGCTTTTGAATCCTTTTAGCCTGTTTTCTCATGGGAGTCTCACTACCACCTCTTCATTGGGTAAGGGCCTTATCATGTCCAATTCCTTGGTCGCAATCCGGGTTATCCGGCTGTGCTCTGCCTGCGACTGTTCTTCCAGCAACAGGTTGCGCCACTCGATATCCAAGCGATCCCTTTCCTGTAACAGCTTGTCCAACTCACTGGTTTGGGTACGGCTGATGTGGCTGGTATATACCACGGCAACCGCATTACCCAGTACCAGCATGCCCAGCAAGAGGATCCATTTGTGCTGCCAAAGATCCTGCAGCACTATGCGCGCCAGATTGAGTTGCGACTTACTCACCGTCAACCTCAGTAAGGCAAACGCTCGGCAATTCTGAGTACAGAACTGCGGGCCCGGGCATTAACGGCAATCTCTTCATCCGACGGTTTCATCGCCTTGCCTATGGGCAACAGCTGCCGCGAGCGATTGAGCTCGGCCTCGGTCACCGGCAAACCGTAGGGCACTTCCTCGCCTTTGCTGTGACGGCGGATAAAACGCTTCACCATGCGATCTTCAAGAGAATGGAAGCTGATGATCGACAGCCGCCCCTTGGGCGCCAGTACTTGCAGTGCCCCTTCCAGTGCTTGATCTATCTGATCCAGCTCGCTGTTGATATAGATGCGAATCGCCTGAAACACTCGGGTTGCCGGATGCTTGTTGCGCTCTTTATGTTTGGTGATCCTTTCGATCAAGCCGGCCAAATCTTTGGTGCGTAAAAACGGCTTCTCATCACGGTCGGCGGCGATACAACGGGCGATATGGCGGGCATTTTTCTCTTCACCATAGGTCTTGAACACCCAGGCCATATCTTCGACCTCGGCCCTGGCGAGCCATTGAGCTGCCGTTTCACCCTGGCTGTTATCCATCCGCATATCCAGTGGGCCATCACGCAGAAAACTAAAGCCTCGTTCGGCATCGTCCAGCTGCGGCGATGACACACCGAGATCCAGTAAGACACCGTCTATCTTGCCCACCAGCCCCAGTTGCTCAACATAGTCGGCCAACTGGCCAAAACCGCCATGGACTATGGTGAAACGCGGATCATCGGCAAACTGTTTGGCAGCTTCAATGGCCGCCGGGTCTCTATCGATGGCAATCAGCCGTCCCTGTTCACCCAGGCGGGAAAGGATCTGACGTGAGTGTCCGCCTCGACCGAAAGTGCCGTCGATATAGATGCCATCTGGGCGGATATTGAGCCCGTCTACCGTTTCTTGAAGCAGGACAGACAGGTGGGCAAAGTTTTGGCTCATCACTCTCTTCTTTAATCTGGTCTCACTCATCAGAGTGAGAAATCAGCCAGCCGCTCACTGGCGGTCAATCCCTGGCTCTTAATCATCTCCAGGCTGTCGGCCAGCTGCTGCTGCCAGACCTGCTCATCCCAGAGTTCGAATTTGTTCAACTGCCCGACCAACATGGTCTTCTTTTCCAAAGAAGCGTATTGCCTGAGCGGCGGAGTCAGCAAAACCCGGCCGTTGGCATCCAATTCACATTCCTGGGCATAGCCCAACATCAGGCGCTTCATCGCCCGCTCCTGTGGTTGAAAATCAGACAGACCGAGCAGCTTGTCGGCGACTTTGTTCCATTCGTTTATCGGATAGATCAACAGGCAGGGAGATTGGATATCCACGGTGATTACCAGCTTGCCTTGATGATCGGCATGCAGAGGCTCGCGGTATCGCGTTGGCATAGCGATCCGCCCCTTGGCATCCAGATTCAAAGCACTTGCGCCGGAAAACACTTGGTTTCATCCTTGCTCAGTTAATAGATCCACAAATATCCACAAATTCCCACAGATGCTAAGTTTAGGGATAGTCAACAAGGATTGTCAAGCAATGCAAACTCGAATAAAGCCAGTCACCAAGCGGGTTAGCAGCGTGTCACAACATTTTTTGAACAGCCGAATTCCAAGTGGCAAAAAGTGGTGCTACGGCCCCTGGCAGTGGAAAATTTCAACACTGACAGGGGAGATTTTCACAGTGAAAAGAAACGATTGTGGAGAAGTTTCCCGGATCTAGGCATTCAGGAGTACGATCCAGTGCAAACTTCTGTGGCGGCAAAACTCGGCCAGGATAAACCACTATGCCAACCTTACAGCTGTATCTGAGGGTTAAATGTTAAATCATGGTTAACTAAAATTTCTTGCCATATCAGAGCGACAGGCTTTTCCTACATAGTGTTCAGAGCCTGAGTCAAAGATTTCAGCACTGTTTTGATACAGCCGGAACCCCAAAGGATAAATTCAGTCTAATTTTTAGGCTAAACAGGCCGATAAAGGATACAGAATAGGCTAACAGTTAAAGCATCTAACCGGCGCAAAAGCCGCCGGCACGGGGAACTCTAATGGGATTGGACAGCATTTACGCCATGTTGGCGCGCCCGGTCAAGGCGGTATTTCAGCCCAAACGCGAAGTGGAGCAGGTCAAGACCAGCTCCGCCATAGCACCCGACAGCCACGAAGCCCCGCAATCGCAACTGCCTCCCGAAATAGACAAGCGTGAAAAAGTCGCTGATCGCCGCAAAGAGCAGAAAGGCTTTGCCCACGAGCGGCGTAAACATAACCGCCGCCAGGAAGATGAAGAAAGGGATGAGTCCAGGGCGCAGGAAGAAGGCAAGGGTCAGATCATAGATATCGATGTCTGACCCTGCCGGTGAATGTCATTGAATCAAGGCTTCATAACTGCGCCGCCACCCGCTGACGTATCTCGGCCAGATTGGTTTCGCGAAGTAGTTTGCCATCCTCATAAACGGTTTGCAGTAGCCCCTGGGCTTCTTCAGTCACCGAAACATCGTCTCTCAGCACCAGCTCCCCGTCTTGCATAACCACTTGCAGTAGCCCCTTGGCGGAACGCTTTTGGCTATCTGTCTTGGGCGCCTTGAAAATCGCCAGCGGCTCGCCGTCTTTTATCACGTGGGTCGCCTTGACTGCCGAGCCATGGGTATCTCGGGTGACATATTGATAGCTGTATGAGCCAATCCCCAGCACGACTTTGGAAGCAAAACCTTTATCCATCAAACGCTGCAGTATTTGTCGTTGGCGCTCGAGCGTGATGGCATCGCCATAAATGGCACCCACATGGTTATCCAATAACTTGTAACCCTTGTCGGTCAAGGTGCCACCAAAAATGTCCCACAGGCACTCGATAAGCCCCTTCACCTCGCAGGCCATCAGGGTTTGGCGCTGCAGATCGATAAACTCACCATGCCAACTTATCGCCTCATAACCGCTATCGGCCGCCTTTTGCAAGGCTTCATCCAGGCCACATTCGCGGATAAGTGCTTCAGGCGCCAGCTTATAACCGCTGAGAATGGTCACAGGGTCGCCGGAATCGGGACGGATCACCAGGGTGCCGTCACGCTCGAGGATCTCCTGCTTGAGTTCAGGTAAGTATTGAGTCACCAGAGTCCAGAAATCCCAGGTATCGGACACCACACTGAGGATCCCCTTGGGAGACTGGGTCTGCATCAGATAACGGAAGAAGGCGATCTCCCCTTCGAGGATCCAGGAACAGGTCACCGAGTGCTCGGTGGCATCCACTGAGGCGCCGACCAACTCCTTATCGACATCGGCACCATAGTACTTCTCGGCAAACAGCACCGCCGGAATGGTGTCGGTTCCAACAAAACCGCTGGCCAAATGGCCAAAACCACTCATGGCAGCGGCCTGCTTACCGAACATGCCGCGAAAACTGAAGTCATGCCCCTGAAACGCTACCATCTCGGCGGGCAGGCCTGTCTTATCGGCGAACTCTTTAAAGGTACGCAGGTAAGCAACGGCCGTGGTGGCACTGGTTTGTATCGGCCAGTTTTCACAACTGAGCACGGTTTCTATCATGTTGGTCAACCAGGGGAAATCCGGATGGGTGTTGACTATGGTCAACGGCGGCACCAGATAAGGCACCAGAGTACCCTCTTCCAGCGCCTTGATCCTCAGCGGTAAATACCCAAGGTCGTGGAGTTTTTCCAGATAAGAAACATCGACGCTGTACCCCAGCATGGCACTGAGTATGCGCTTATGGGCGGCCACGGCCTGCGCCTTGGGCTGACGAAAGAAGCTGTCCCACTCCTCCATCAAATAACTCTTGATAAAATACTGCAGTCCAATAAAGGCGACTTTGTCATTGTCTGCTATGTTGGCATTGCGACCGCTGCGGGAAGTGAAGTTGGCATACACCTCGGTCACCTGAGGATGATAGGCGCGACCATGAAACTCTTTGTAGACATCCTTCTGCATTGAGGGGGCGATGATACTCATAATAAACTCCTTTTATTCAAACAGTTTCAAGGTGTGCAGCTCGACAATTTGCGACTCAAACGGATGCAATGGACACACAGAATCTGTGGTAAACACGGCATCAATCAAGCCTTCCAGCGGCTCTATTCCGCGGGAAAACAGGCCATGGGTCACATAGAGTCCCACTCGGGCGGCGCCTTTTTGTTTCAAAAGCCGCGCCAGCTCGATAAAGGTTCTGCCACCGTCGCAAATATCATCCAGGATCAGCAGACTGCGACCAGCAACATCGGCGTCCAACTCGGATGCCAATATGGCGCCCGTCGCCGGATCCCGGCGTTTACTGGCCTGAAAGACTTCGGCCTCAATCCCGGCGGCACTCAGCGCATCGGCAACCTTGGCTATCTTGTGGCTGGCGCCCTTGTCCGGCGCCAGCAGTGCCGCCTGGTGGGTTTGCAGCCACTGCTTCAGCTGCGCAAACTGACAAACCAGCTGCGCCTGATGTACCTGCTCGGCCTCCAGCAGTTGCTCACTGACCGCCGAGTGCAGATCCCAGCAGCGGATCTGGCTGAAGCCGGCATTTCGCAGCAACCCCGCCATCACGGCGGCGGAAAAGGCCTCACCGGCGACGCAAACCCTGTCTTGGCGGGCATAGGGGAAATAGGGAAGTTGCAGTGAAACCTGAATGCCCGGGGCGGCGCGGTCCAAAGCATCTTTGATCAGCAGCAGCTGCATGATGGCATCACTGCTCTGCAACCTGGCGCAGATAATCGCGCTCTGTACCTGTTGTCCATCAAAACCTGCCAGACGCACATGTTGCTCACCACCGGCAAACCGCCATTGCTCAACAGTCAAAGCCTGTCTGGTCGCATCTTTGTTTACTAGCTCAATACTGATATCCATATCGCTCACCATTAAGTGTCTTAGTGACACTTAATCTAAAGCAACAACTTGGAGCGGTCAAGCTTATTTCGAGTCAAAAGGACACTTATCTAAAAAGAAGAATTAAAATAATGGATAAGATAGTGGTAAACCAAAGAAGCTCGAATGGAGTTTCAAGCTTCCAGGTTGCGTACAAAGCGATAATCGGCAGCTTCAGGCAATACCCGGTAGAGCTGGGGTGGGCGACCGACTTCGACCCGGCCCTCTCCACAGGGGGCGAGCACGCCGGCCTGCTCGATTCGCCGCCGGAAAGATTTCTTCTGCAGTGGCTTGCCCAGGATGGCCTCATGCACTCGCTGCAACTCGGCCAGGGTAAACAATTCCGGCAGGGCAAAAGCCGCCACCAGGCTGTAAAGCGCCTTTTGGCGTAAGCGCTCCTGTGCCAAGGCTATGATCTCGGCGTGATCAAAGGCCAAGTGTTCGGGCAGCGACTGCAAGCTGAACCAGCGGCTCTCTTCAGAACCTTCCATGACGGGTTCAAGATGAGGCATCAGCGCATAATAGCTGATGGTGACCGACCAGCCTCTGGGATCCCGGCTGCCATTGCCTATACTCTGTAACTGCTCCAGGTAGGGCGGCACTATCCCGGTCTTTTGCTTAAGTTTGCGCTTGGCCGAAGCATCGATATCCTCATCCTGCTGCAGATCGATAAAGCCTCCCGGCAATGCCCACATCCCTTTGTAGGGAAACCCGGAACGCTTGACCAAGAGCACACACAATTGCCCTTCTCGCACACAGAGCAGCACGCTGTCGACACTGGTCAACGGCAGCGGATAATCATGGATATTGTATTGCGCCAGATATTCGGCTTCGGTCGTCACTGTCATGGCGGGCTCACGTTGGTGTCTTTGGGGCACTATTTTGAGTCACTATTCAATGGGAGACAATAACAGCCGACAAGAAACCACCCGGCACATCACAGTTCGTCGGTTTCATGCCAGTGGCGACAACGGTCCACCGCCTTCTGCCAACCGCGGTAATAAAGCTCCCGCCGTCCTTCATCCATGGCCGGCTCGAAACAACGTTCAACATCGCTCCGGTGAGAAAGATCTTCCACCGAGTCCCAGAAACCACAGGCAAGACCGGCCAAAAATGCCGCTCCCATGGCGGTAGTTTCGGTCAAGGCCGGCCGCAGTACCTGAGTATCTGTGATATCGGCCTGAAACTGCATCAGGAAGTCGTTACTCACGGCGCCGCCATCCACCCTCAGCTGCTTGAGTGCAACAGCGCTGTCTTTACTCATGGCATCCAGCAGATCCCGGCTCTGATAGGCGATGGATTCCAGCGCCGCACGTATGATGTGGTTGCGGTTTACGCCGCGGGTCAATCCTTGCAAAGAGCCGCGGGCGTTGGCATCCCAATAAGGGGCTCCCAGCCCGACAAATGCCGGCACCAGATAAACCCCATTGGTATCTTCTACCTTGGAGGCAAAGTACTCTGTGTCCTGGGCATCACGAATAAGCCCCAATTCGTCCCTCAGCCACTGTATGGTCGCGCCGCCCATAAATACCGAGCCTTCCAGCGCGTATTGCACCTCGCCCTTGGGGCCTACAGCCACAGTTGTCAGCAACCCATGCTCTGAGCGCACCGCCTTGTCACCTGTGTTCATCAGCAAAAAGCAACCTGTACCATAGGTATTCTTGGCCATGCCGGGTTCGACGCACAGCTGGCCGAACAGCGCCGCCTGCTGATCCCCGGCCATGCCGGCGATGAGAATTTCACTGCCCTCACCGGCAATCCGGGTTGTGCCATAAACAGCCATCGACGGCTTGACCTCGGGCAACAACGAAGCAGGGATGTCCAGCGCCTGTAACAGGGTCTGATCCCAGCATTGTTTATGAATGTTGTAGAGCATGGTGCGCGACGCATTGGTGGGGTCGGTCACATGCACCTTGCCCTCGGTCAGCTTCCATACCAGCCAGCTGTCGATAGTACCAAAGAGCAACTCGCCTCTTTCGGCCCGCTCGCGGGCACCCTCGACATTATCCAGCAACCACTTAATCTTGGTGGCCGAAAAATAGGGATCCAGCAACAAACCTGTATTGTCGCGGACATAATCCTCCAGCCCCTCAGCCTTGAGCTGCTCACAGATCTCCTTGCTGCGCCGACACTGCCAAACAATGGCGTTGGCAATCGGCTTACCTGTGAGCTTATCCCAGATGACAGTGGTTTCCCGCTGATTGGTAATGCCGATGGCCGCTACTTCGTCACTGTGGATCCCGGCGCGGGCAATGACTTCTATCAGTGTCGAACTCTGGGATGCCCAGATTTCCATGGGATCATGCTCGACCCAACCCGGTTGCGGGTAGTGCTGACTGAACTCTCGCTGGGAGACGGCCACGATATTGGCCTGTTGATCGAAAATAATCGCCCGTGAGCTGGTAGTACCCTGATCCAGGGCAATAATATATTTCTTTTGCACGTGAAAGCTTTCTTGGGTTGGCTGAATTAATTTTGCTGCCAAGGCTGATCGCCTCGGGGTAAGCCGATTTCCGCTTCGGGAATATCACACTCCTGCGCCGGGTAATACCAGACAGCGGCAATCTTATCGCCCCTCAAGGTATAAACGCCCATATTACATTGGCTATTTTGCTCGCCATCCTGCTGCCAGCTGACCTTTTCCAGGGTGCTGACATAGTTACCCGAGCTCAGCGAGCCAAGAATACTGGCCTTAGCCCCCGGCAAAGTTTGAAAATAGTCGGTCATAGCCGCGCCCAATTCCGAATGCCCGGAAGCCTGCAGATCGACCTTGGTGCTGCTGACATTAAACCAAGTCACGTCTTCCGTGGTTTGCGCCAACATCAGCTCAATCTTTTGCTCATTGAAACCTTGAATAAACATACTGACAGGATCTGACTCGGCCAAACTCGGCATTGAAATCAGTGAGATAGTACTGGCAAACAGGAATGGATATTTCATGGGCTTATTATTTTTTGTTGGCAATAGCATGAATATAAGCCCTGAGCTCGGCCACGCCAAGTATAAAACAGCCCTGAGCGCGCTCCTACCAGCGATTAAACAGCCCTGAGCTCGCTCCCACCAGCGATTAAACAGCCTTGAGTGCAGCCGCGCCAAGTTTAACACCGCCTTGAGCCAGACTAGGCCTAATATGAAAAAGCCCCGCTTGGCGGGGCTCTTGTCTCATTCCTTGTCCGGAATGGTATTACATCTTGTAGGTCACTTGCAGACCCGCCAACCAAACGTGGCCGCTGGCATCGCCCTGGAAGGCAACCTGAGCCAGGCCCATCAGATCCTGAGTCTCGTTGATAGGGGCATCACCGTGGGCGCGGATATAGGTCAGACCCAGATCCACTGTCAGGTTCTTGCTGGGTGCATAACCGGCACCCACACTGAACCAGAGACGGTCGGTATCTGGAATAGTGATAGTACGGTATTCATCGTCAACCGCTGTCTTATCCAAGGCCACACCGGCACGCAACAACCACTCGTTGTTCAGCTGGTAGCTGGTACCCAGAGCAAAGCGCCAGTTGTCTTTGAAGTTTTCTTCCTTCACCAGATCGGATTCCAGGCCGCCAATAGGCTTCTGCTCACCAGGGAAATAAGCCACCAGCTTGTTGAACACACTCCAGTCGGTCCAGTTGATGCTGGCGTGCATCGCCCAGTTCTCAGTCAACTGATGGTAAGAAGCCAGCTCGGCAAATGCCGGCAGCTCCAATGGCAGGTAGCCTTCAACCTCGGCTGTACCGCCGGTATAAAGGGCGCCACGGGCCTGGCCGTCCAGATCCAGCTCAACCCGGCTGTGATAGGCGATACCCAGGCGGTGATTAGCATTGATCTGCCAGCTGGCACCTAGCTGCCAACCATAACCAAAGTCATCACCTTCCAGATGCTTGAGCTCGGTGCCGGCGGCAGGCAGACGAGAAGTCACCTCTGCCGGCAAGCCAGGGATAGCACGAACACCTTCTATCCAGCCAGGAACAGATGCGCCTATCTCACCGTCACCATACACACCGCGCAGACCGGCACCCACAGTGAAGTGCTCATCAATGCGGTAAGCAATATTGGTGTTCAGCTCTACAGTAGTCACCGCTGTCTTGTTACCAAAAATGGAGGCAGCATGGGCGGCCGGCAGTTCGGTAGACAAACCATAGTTGGAGTTCAGTGCCAAACCCCAAGTCCAGCTGTCGTTGAGCTGGTTGGAGTAATAGAAGTTAGGCACTAAAGCGTTGTCAGCCACATCCAATGCATCGGCATTCATGGTCATGGCCTGAGGCAATAAAGGCGACGCCAACGAAACCTGACCCAAGGCGTCAACTTCCGGCATCACATAGATAGCACCGGCAGAGATCTGCCGACCTTCAAGATAGCTGAGCATGGCAGGGTTACGCCCCTGAGCCGCAGGGTTATCGGCCATGGCCGCTTCACCGGCGAAGGCACGTCCAAGTCCGGTCGCTGAAGATTCTGCCAGTTGGAAACCAGCTGCTTGAACCTGAGTCGTTGCTCCCACAAAGCTGGCCGCAATGGCGACAGCAATAAGTTGTTTCTTCATTGTTATTCTCTGTCTGTTTATTTAGCAATTTCTGAATAGAGTAATAACTCCATTTTGTTGCGGCGCAGTTTACTGACACAGAATATCTTTGCAAGCATCAAGCAAAAAACAGGATAAACAACCACAAAAATCAACAAAGAAAGACACAAAAGTGACACAAGTCACGCTATAGGTGCTTAAAACAGAGAGGAAACGGCATTGATGTTTGCTGAAAAGAATTGAAATCCAAAAGGAAACAAAAACTATTAACTTGAAAAATAACTATAAATCATCAAGTAACCATAAAAACACTTGTTCACTTAATTTAAGTCAGACAAACAGCATAAATCACTAAGCATTCAAAGTTGCAGTCTACCTCCCTATGAGCAAAACCTATAACCAAATGTTTTTAAAAAATAAATTATAGGCAACTACAGTCAACATGCTTGTTTTGAACACAAGAGAGCAGACCAGTTACCAAGCTACTGGTCTGCTCTTGTACAAGTGTGCGCTGAAATAACAGACGGGATTAGGCGCGCCAGCCCGGCAGCACGGCTTCATAATCGGCGATGGCCTGCTCATGGGACAGAGTCAGGCCGATGGCATCCAATCCATTGAGCAGCTTATGACGGGCAGATTCAGCCAGTTGAAATGCAAAGCGTTTCCCGGATGGTGAAACGACCAGGCACTGCTGCAGGTCGACTTTGATTTCACTGCCTTCGGTCGCCGTTACCTCGTCAAACAACTGCTGCACCTCAGCAGCCTCAAGGATCACCGGCAATAACCCATTATTGATGGCGTTGCCGTAAAAGATATCGGCAAAGCTGGGCGCAATAATCACCCGCAAACCATAGTCGGCCAGGGCCCAAGGCGCGTGTTCACGGCTGGAGCCACAACCAAAGTTTTCCCGCGCCAGTAAAATAGAGGCTCCCTGATATCTGGGCTGGTTCATCACAAAAGCAGGATTCGGCTGCTCACCGGCATCGTCCAGGTAGCGCCAGTCGTGAAAGAGATGGACACCGAAGCCGTCCTTGGTGACCTTGGATAGAAACTGTTTGGGGATGATCTGATCCGTATCCACATTGGCGCTATCCAATGGCACCGCAATTCCCTGATGAATAGTAAAAGCCTGCATTTTATTTCTCCTGGCCTGCGTGGCGGATATCGACAAAGTGACCGGCAATAGCTGCGGCGGCTGCCATGGCAGGACTCACCAGATGGGTACGACTGCCGCGTCCCTGCCGCCCCTCAAAGTTGCGGTTACTGGTTGAGGCGCAGCGATCGCCGCTTTCCAGGCGATCATCATTCATCGCCAGGCACATGGAGCAGCCCGGCAAACGCCATTCAAACCCGGCCTCGACAAATAGTTTATCCAAGCCTTCGGCTTCGGCCTGAGCCTTTACTTGTCCCGAGCCCGGCACCACTATGGCGGTCACGCCGTCAGCCACCCGCCGACCACGGATCTGCGCCGCGGCGCTACGCAGATCTTCGATGCGCGAATTGGTGCATGAACCGATAAAGACCTTGTTGATAGCCACATCCGTCATCAGGGTGCCCGGCGTCAAACCTATGTAATTCAGCGCCTTTTCCATACTGCCACGCACTGTGGCATCGGCCTCTTCGGCGGGGTTGGGCACAGGTTTATCTATGGCCACCACCTGGCCCGGATTCGTGCCCCAGGTCAGTTGCGGCGCGATTTCACTGCCTTCCAACTCCACATAGGCATCGAAGATGGCATCTTCATCGGACTTGAGCGTCTTCCAGGCTGCCAGGGCGGCATCCCAATCGGCGCCCTTGGGCGCAAACTGACGTCCCTCAAGATAGGCGAACGTGGTTTCATCCGGCGCGACCATGCCGGCCTTGGCACCCATCTCAATCGCCATGTTGCACAGCGTCATGCGCCCCTCCATCGACAGGGCGCGAATCGCATCACCGCAAAACTCCACCACATAGCCGGTGCCGCCATCCATACCTATCTTGCCGATAATCGCCAGTACCACATCCTTGGCGGTAATGCCCTCACCCAGTTGCCCCTTGACCTCAACTCTCATGGTCTTGGCCTTGAGCTGCCGCAGCGTTTGGGTGGCCAGCACATGCTCTACCTCTGAGGTGCCAATACCAAAGGCCAGCGCGCCAAAGGCACCGTGGGTAGCGGTATGGGAATCGCCACAGACAATAACCGTACCCGGCAGGGTAATGCCCAGCTCAGGCCCCATCACATGCACTATGCCCTGATTGGGGTGGTGAATGTCATACAGACGCACACCAAATTCGCGACAGTTCTGTGCCAGGGTTTCAACCTGAGTGCGCGCCATGGGGCTCAAGGCGTCCAGACTGGCGCTCTTCGTCGAGGTGTTGTGATCCATGGTGGCAAAGGTCTTATCCGGTGCCCGAAGTGTGCGCCCGGCCATCTTCAGGCCACTGAAGGCCTGGGGCGAGGTCACCTCGTGCACCAGATGACGGTCGACGTAAATAATCGGTGCTTCCCCCGCCGGCGTCGCCACCAGGTGGGCATCCCACACCTTTTCATACAATGTCTTGCCCATTACACCCCCTCCCGAATCGCATTGGCGATATAGTCGCCCATCTCTGCCGTGGTCTTGGCATTATTCCGCTGCTCCGGCGCCAGCAACTCACAGGTAAAGAAGCCATCTGCCAGCGCCTTGCCTACGGCGCGCTCTATCGCTGCCGCCGCCTCTTCCTGCTGCAGGCTGTGGCGCAACATCAAGGCCGCCGACAAGATCTGCGCTACCGGGTTGGCAATCCCCTTGCCGGCAATATCCGGGGCACTGCCACCGGCCGGTTCATAGAGACCAAAACCACTGCTGTTGATGGAAGCCGATGACAACAGCCCCATGGAGCCGGTCAACATGGCGATTTCATCGGAAAGTATGTCGCCGAACAGGTTGGAGCACAGCATCACATCAAAATCCCAGGGGCGACGCAGCAGTTGCATGGTGGCATTGTCGATATAGATATGTTCCAGTTCCACATCCGGGTACTCGCCCGCGACCTGCTCGACCACTTCACGCCAAAGTACCGAGCAGGCCAGCACGTTGGCCTTGTCGACCGAAGTCACCTTACCGCGGCGGCCGCGGGCGGCCTCGAAGGCGATATGGGCGATACGGCGGATTTCGGCGCGGCTGTATCTCATGGTGTCAAACGCCTCTTCGCTCTCGCCCTCCCCCTGACGCCCCTTGGGTTTGCCAAAGTAGATACCGCCGGTCAGTTCACGCACGCACAGCACATCAAACCCTTTGGCCGAGATATCGGCGCGCAGCGGCGACAAATGTTCCAGCCCCTGATGTAACTTGGCCGGTCTGAGGTTACTGAATAAGCCGAAATGGCCCCTCAGCGGCAACAGCGCGCCGCGCTCGGGCTGTTCATTGGGAGGCAGTTTTTCCCATTTGGGGCCGCCTACCGAGCCGAACAGGATTGCATCCGCCGCTTCACAGCCGGCCAGGGTCGATGCCGGCAACGGGCAGCCATGGTTATCTATCGCTATGCCGCCGACATCATATTCGGCGTACTCCATTGCCAGACCAAAGCGTTGCTCTACCGCCGTCAGCACCTTACGGGCCTGGGCCATGACTTCCGGGCCTATGCCGTCGCCGGCCAATACCGCTATCTGATAACTCATACGCCACCCAACTCCTTTCTCTGTTGTATTTTCTGTTTATGATCCGCCACCTGGTCGGCGCGCTGAATAAGGTTCATCACATGCACCAGGGCCGCGGCCGAAGCCTCGACCACATCGGTAGCCAAGCCGACACCGTGGAAATTGCGCCCCTGGTACTGAGCCGTGATATCCACCTGCCCCAGCGCATTCTGGCCTTCGCCTTTGGCGCTCAACTTATAACTGCAGATATCTACGCTCTGGCCGCTGGCACGGGCTATCGCCTTATAGGCGGCATCCACAGGGCCATTGCCGGTGGCGGCTTCGGTCACTACCTCACCGGCGGCTTCAATACGTACAGTGGCGGTGGCCATGCCCTCAGTAGAGTCGGATTGCACCACCAGCTGCTGCAACTGGAAGTGGTCGTCGGCCGCCGCCCGGCCCTCCATATACACCAAGGCTTCCAGGTCATAGTCGAACACCTGACCCTTCTTGTCGGCCAGTTTCAGGAAGGCGTCGTACAGTTGGTCCAATGAATAATCCTGCTCTGAATAACCCATCTGCTCCATTCGATGCTTGATCACATGGCGGCCGGAGCGAGAGGTCATATTCAGGTGATTGCGATTCAGGCCTATGCTCTCAGGTGTCATGATTTCATAGGTGTTTTGCGCCTTTAACATGCCGTCTTGATGGATACCGGATGAATGGGTAAAGGCATTGGCGCCCACTATCGCCTTGTTGGCCTGGATCGGCATATTGCATAACTGGCTCACCATGGAGGAGGTGCGGTGAATTTCCTGAGCCTTGATGCCTGTCTCCAGCCCCAGAATGTCCTTGCGGGTCGCCAGGATCATGGCAATCTCTTCCAGTGAGCAGTTCCCTGCTCTTTCACCTATGCCGTTGATTGTACACTCAATCTGCCGGGCCCCCTGTTGCACCGCCATGATGGAGTTGGCGACCGACAACCCCAAATCGTCATGGCAGTGCACAGAGATCACCGCCTGATCGATATTGGGCACCCGGTTGAACAGAGTTTGAATAATGCCGCCGAACTCGCTGGGAATGGTATAGCCCACTGTGTCCGGAATATTGATGGTGCGGGCACCGGCTTCGATGGCCGCCTCAACCATGCGACACAGATTATCTATCGGAGTCCGGCCGGCGTCTTCGCAGGAAAACTCCACATCATCGGTAAAACGCCTGGCATACTTCACTGCCCCTACCGCCATCTCCAGCACCTGGTCGAAGGAGCGCTTCAGCTTGCTCTGCACATGGATATTTGAGGTTGAAATGAAGGTATGAATGCGGAACTGATCTGCGACCGACAAGGCCTGGGCCGCAGCGTCGATATCTTTCTCCAGTGCCCGCGACAGGGCGCAGACCCGGCTGTTTTTGATGGTACGGGCTATGGTCTGTACCGATTCAAAGTCGCCGGGAGAGGAAACCGGGAACCCCACCTCCATGATGTCGACCCCCAGGCGCTCGAGAGCCATGGCTATCTGCAGTTTTTCTTTCACTGTCAGGCTGGCTGCCAGCGCCTGCTCGCCGTCCCGTAAGGTGGTATCGAAAATAAACACTCTGTCAGACATCTGGATTCTCCATTCAGGGGTTTCGATTGATTTTTCCCATGCCAGAAACAAAAAACCCCGCGGTTTCTGGCGCGGGGTTTTGAGTTCTGGCTTGCTAATCGACGTGCAAGTCTAGCTCCTCCGCGCAGGGACTGCGAGAGTAAGGAGGAGGAGAGACAGTTGCATTTGTGGGTTCATTTAGCCGTTCTATACCAGATAAAAATTCGTTTAAAGTGGGTTTATATTCTTCCCACCGGGTTCAAGAAGTTCAATAATTAACTGCCTCCTTGCTCGCTGTCAAGCCTATATTTCTCAGCATCAGTTGAAAATTTCGGCTTAAAGTGCTGATTTGCACCATTCAAGCCTTGGTGATCTAAAGCTAAATAGATGAATAAAATCTTGCCGATAGCATCATTTTTTGTGCCAAAAATGATAAAAAATAGTTATTATCCCAACACGGTTTCGCCCGGAAAAACTCACCTTCACTCAGCGGAGAAAAAATGGATTTTCGCCTCTTGGCACTGAGCTTGCTCCTGTGGTCATTTTCTTGTGTGCTTTGGGCCGCGGAGCGGTTGGACACACTGGCCAACACCCTCTATCAATATCCTACGCTGGCGCTGACCCAAATCAACGAGCTTGAGCGTCAGGCCTCAGAGTTGAGCCAGGCTCAAGTGCTGAGATTACAGTTATTTAAATGTGAAGCACTCCTGCAATTAGGAGACAACGGCGCCGCCATCAATCTGGCCGAACTGGGAGAAGCCAGAGCCAAGCAGCTAAGGCTGGAACAGGCAGACAGTTATTTTCAAATTTGCCGCGCCGATGCCTATGCCAATTTCGACGATCTGAAGCAATCACTGCTGTTACTCGACGGCGCCATTGAGCAGGCCAAACGCCACAACCAACCCCAGGCTCTGGTCAACGCCCTGAGACTCAAGGGCCAGCTGGAAAACGACCTTGGCAACTATGGCACCGCCATCGAAGATCTGCGTCTGGCGCTGGACATCTACCCGGATATCAGCAGTCAAAATCCGTCCTGGCTATGGCCACCTCTGGCCTATGTTTACGGCGACATGGCCAGCCTGATGTATTCCACCGGCGACCTGCGCCAAGCGGCCTACTATCTCAAGTTGGCACTGGACACAGATGAAGCCAAAGGCAAGGTTCGCCATGTGCTGTTATTGATGGCCGCCAGAGTCGCGCTGGCGCAGGAGGATATGGCCCAAGCCGACAGCCTGCTGAAACAGTCCAAAATACTGCTGCCCGAGATAGGCTCACCGCTGGAGCTTGCCAACAGTTACAGCCAAATAGCCGTGATAGAACTCGCCAGGGGCAGAACCGAGATTGCCGACGAGTTAGTGGGTATTGCCCTGCAGACCTATGAAAAACAAGGCAAAGTAAACAACTATATGCGTGCTACCCGGCTATTGGCCAGGGTACGTCTCGCCCAGCGCAACGACGATGAAGGCATAAGGCTGTTGATGCAGGCGGCGCAACAGGCCGAGCAGCTGCAACTGGCCGATGAAGTGGCCTATACCCAACAGCTTATCAGTGACTATTACGCCGAAAGAGCAGAGTTCAAACCGGCATACGAGGCGATGAAACTGGCGGCCCAGGCCGCAGCCGAGGCCCAAAAGCAGCTCAACAATACCCGCTTTATGCAATACAAGGCCAGGCTCAGCCAGCAGGAGCAGTTGCAGGTAGAAACCCAGCAGAACATTCGTCTTGCCAGTGCCGATCAGCGCTCCAAACTGAGCCAGGCCTACGGCACCATCTCTGTGCTGGCACTCGCCATCATAGGTGCGCTGATCTGGTTGGTCAGTCGCCGTAACCGCTGGCAACAACCGAGTACCGAGGCACTGGAAAAACTGCCTGCGGCCCAGCAGCTGGATGCCATGCTCAGCAGCGCCAAGAAGGGCAACTACCCCTTGAGCCTGTTGTTGCTGAGTACCAGCCATATACGTCAGGTGGATCTTTCCGCCCTGCAGCGGGCGCTGGAACAGAAACTCAGAGAGCAAGATAGACTGCTGCGCTACAGTATGGATGAGATGGTGGTCCTACTGCCCTACACCTCGGTCCAGGGCGCCTTGCAGGTCAGCGAGCAACTCAAGCCGATAGTGCAGAGCTGGCAAGTGGCTCATGCCGTGCGCATTGGTGTGGCCTCGCTGCAGCAGCCCGATACCCTGGATAGCCTGGTGAAGCGTGCCGGTGTCAACCAACTCAGTCAGCAGAAAGCCGCCGAGCAACATCAGTCACCGGCGAGATAAGCCTCTATCTCGTCGAGGAACTGATCGCCAAAGCGGGCCAACTTGCGCTCGCCAACACCATTGACCGCCAACATCTCGCCCTGACTGGTAGGCAAAATCGCCGCCATTTCCGCCAGGGTTGCATCGTTGAATACCAAATAGGGTGGTACATCCTGCTCTTCGGCTATGCTGCGCCTTAACTGCTTGAGGCGGGCAAACAGCTTGCGATCGTAGTTGAGTGGCGCCTTGCTGCTGACGTTGCGCCTGCGGGTAACATGCAAGTCAATTCTGGGTTCGGCCAACATCAGTGCAACTTCGCCCCTGAGCACAGGCCTGGCGGCCGGATTCAGGCGAATACTCGATCCGCGGGTAATATCCTGGCTCGCCAGCCCCAAATGGATAAGCTGCCTGGTCACACTGAGCCAGTGTTCATGGCTCTTGTCTTTGCCGACACCCCAGGTGGATAACTTGTCGTGCCCCCGGTCGACCACGGCGGCCGATTTGGAGCCTCTGAGCACCTCTATCAGCTGGTTCATGCCAAACTTCTGCCCCAAGCGATATATGCAGGACAACACCTTCTGTGCATCCTCGGTGCCGTTGTAGCGTTTGGGCGGGTCCAGGCAGATGTCACAGTTGCCGCAGGGCTCCAGCGCCGGCTCATCGAAGTAGTGCAGCAACACCTGGCGGCGGCAGGTCTGAGCCTCGGCAAAGGCCGCCATGGTATTGAGTTTATGCAGTTCCACCTGTTGCTGCGGCCCGGGTTCACCCTGCTCAATCAGGTGGCGCACCCGGCCGATATCGGCGGGCTCGAACAACATAAAGGCTTCGGCCTCGAGACCATCTCGCCCAGCGCGGCCGGTTTCCTGATAGTAGGCCTCTATGCTCTTGGGCAGATCGTAATGCACCACAAAGCGCACGTTGGACTTGTTGATCCCCATGCCAAAGGCGACCGTGGCCACCACTATATCCAACTGTTCCTTGAGAAATCTGTCCTGGACACTGGCGCGCTCGTCGCTGCTCATACCGGCATGATAGCCTTCGGCGGCATAGCCCTGTAACCGCAGCCTTTCGGCCACTTCATCGACCCGGCGGCGGCTGGAGCAATAAACAATCCCGGCAGCGCCGTTCTGCGCGGCGATAAACTGGCGCAATTGATTGGCGGCGTTAAGCTTTTCCGCCACTGTGTAGCGAATATTCGGCCTATCAAAGCTGGAAAGAAGCACATAGGGGGCGATATTGAGCCGCTGGCAGATATCATCCCGGGTCGCCTTGTCGGCGGTGGCGGTCAGCGCCATCACAGGCACGCCGGGAAACAGCTGTTTCAGGCGGCCAAGCTGGGCATATTCGGGGCGAAAATCATGGCCCCACTGGCTGATACAGTGCGCCTCATCCACGGCAAACATCGACAGCGGCAGGGATTGCAGCCGCTCAATAAATTCATGCTGCAGCAAGCGCTCCGGCGAGACATACAGCAGGCGGATCTCCCCCTGATGCAACTGGCGCAACACCTTGAGGCTCTGCTCCCTGGGCAGGGATGAGTTGAGATAAGCAGCATTGACCCCTGTCTGCAGCAGACTGTCGACTTGATCTTTCATCAGGGAGATCAGCGGCGAAACCACCAGCGTCAACCCTGGCATCAACAATGCTGGCAGTTGGTAACACAGACTCTTGCCGCCGCCGGTGGGCATGATCACCATGCAGTCTTCCCCGGCCATCACACGTTCAATCACCTGGCGCTGCCCTTCACGGAAAGTGCGGTAGCCGAACACCTGCTGCAAGGCTTGCTGCATAGGGTCTTGGGGATGATTTAGGCTCTCGGGAGCGATACTCAGCGGCTGATCCATGACTGTCTGTGTCCAAAGAAGAGGCCGCTATTCTAAATGAAGCCAACACCAGAGTGCCAGCCAAGAGGGGATTTTTCCGCCTGGACTAGGCAAACGGCCATATTAGCGTTAGATTGATTGCTCTAAAAAACAACAATAGCAGGAAGCCCTATGAGCCAGGACATTCAAGCCGAGGTACTCGCCAAGGTAGCAGAAGTATTTGATAAACATGTGCCTTTTCACAATCTTCTCGGCCTTGGGATCCGCCGATACGACGCCTCTGGTGTCGAAGTGGAGATCAAAATGAAGCCGGAGCTAATCGGCAACATACATCAAAAAATACTCCATGGCGGGGTTACCGCAACCGTGCTGGATGTGGTTGGCGGCCTGACGGCATTCTCCGGCTTAGCTATCAGTCGCGACAACTGGACAGTGGAGCAGCTGCAACAGCGACTGCAAACCCTGAGCACCATAGATCTCAGGGTCGACTATCTGCGCCCCGGCTGGGGAGAAGTCTTCAGCGGCACAGGAACAGTGATCCGTGCCGGCAACAGGGTCTCAGTCTGCCGAATGGAGCTGCATAATGAAAAAGGCAGCCATATCGCTTTTGGTACAGGGACTTACATGGTCGGCTGAGTAGCTGTTTAAAACTCAAACACTGAATCTGTTGTCGATAACTTGAGCCGAGGGGCTTTGCCCCCTACAATCGCCCTTCTCTCCTTTTCGTCATTGTGTAGTACCTATGCCTGAAACCGAATACCGCAAGGGGGTCATTCTCGCCCTTTGCGCCTATATTTTTTGGGGCTTTGCGCCGCTGTACTTCAAGTTGTTGCATCATGTCTCGGCCCCCGAGATCCTGCTGCACCGCATCATCTGGTCCTTCGTCTTTATGGGGATCCTGATGCAGTTTATCGGTGGTTTCGGACAGCTCAGGCTGTTGCTCAAGCGCCCGAAACAGTTGGCGGTACTGCTGCTGACTTCGATTCTTATCGCCGGCAACTGGCTGCTGTTTATCTGGGCGGTCAACAATGATCATATGCTGGATGCCAGCCTGGGCTACTTTATCAACCCGCTGTTCAATGTGTTGCTCGGCATGCTGTTTCTGGGGGAGCGGCTCGGGAGACTACAATGGGTGGCGGTAACGCTTGCCGCCGCCGGGGTGGTGATCCAGCTGGTTTCTTTCGGCTCGATTCCGCTGGTATCCCTGGGGCTCGCAGCCTCCTTCGGTTTCTACGCCCTGCTGCGCAAGAAGGTCAATGTCGACGCCAAGACTGGCCTTTTGGTCGAAACTGCAGTGTTAATGCCGGCAGCGCTGGGCTTTTTACTGCTGGGCACCGGTGAAGCCGGCGCCAATATGCTCAGCAACAGTTGGGCTCTCAACCTGCTGCTGATGGCCGCCGGTATCATCACCACCATCCCCTTGCTGTGCTTTGCCGGTGCAGCAGTGCGGATCCCGCTGATCATGCTGGGCTTCTTCCAGTACATAGGCCCAAGCATCATGTTTATCATGGCAGTGACCCTGTTCGATGAACCCTTCGATATCGAAAAGAGCATTACCTTCGGCTTCATCTGGGCCGCCCTGGTGGTGTTTACTTTGGATATGCTGCGAAAACGCTCTCGCAGGTAACAAGTACAACCGGCCCGGATAGAGTTTCCGGGCCGGTTAAGCAATATCCAACGTTTATCCCGGCAGGTTCTGCCCCAGCCCCTCAAGCAAACTCTCTGCTTCAGGCATACTCAGCAGCAGGCTGTAACCAAGGTCGGTCGGCAGTAACAAGACGCTATCTTTTTCCGTCAGAACCACAAACGCTTTGCTGCCATCGTTGAGCCGATACCACCCCAGGGTGTAACCGGGCAGACCTATGCCCTGGGTACGCATGCCAAGCCTGGGGCCGCTGGTATCGCCGAGATTAATCACTTTCGCCTCTGAGATACGCAGATGCTCGGGAGCCAGGCTCTGGCCGTAGAATGGCACCTCGACCACCAGGCTCTGAGCCGTCAATTCCACCTTGGATGCCTGCGCCTGCCAAAATACCCATACAGATCCCGCCAGTGTTACCAACAGCAAACCCGAGGCGGCGCTCTTGGCCGTTGCCGGCATCTTCCGAATGCGGATCAGCAGCAAGATGGCCGCCAACATCAGTATCAAGGCGATAAAACTGCCACTGGCGACGCCGGTCAATGGCGCCAACTCGTAACTTCCACTGTTCATCTCTTACTCCTTAATGGATAGGCATAAGTGGGCTTAGCTTAGGAGTTAAAGACATAATATGTCAACAAATGGAATATACCTGCTTACAAAAAGCCCCGCTGAGCGGGGCCGGTTTTTACAGGTCAAGCGCCAAAATTTTGGAGCGACGCTGGTAGTTATAGAGCTGCTTCTTCTTATTCGGTAAGGCATCTACCTCCACCAGCTCAAAGCCGTGTTCCAGGAACCAGTGAATGCTGCGGGTCGTCAGCGCAAACAGCCTAGAATAACCACGCACCTTGGCCTGGCCTATGATGTTCTGCAACAGCAGGCTACCGCGATCGGCATCGCGATAGTCAGGATGCACCACCAGACAGGCAAACTCGCCGGCGTTGTCCTCTTCAAAGGGATAGAGCGCCGCGCAGCCTATCACCAGGCCATCACGCTCAATCAGCATAAACTGCTCTATTTCTATCTCCAGTTGCTCGCGGGAGCGACGCACCAGGATCCCCTGCTCTTCCAGCGGGCGGATCAGGTTGAGTATGCCGCCAATATCGGCAATGGATGCGCGCCGCAAGCGCTCGGCACTCTCTGTGACTATCTGGGTACCTATGCCCTCACGGGAGAAGAGTTCCTGCAACAGGGCACCATCTTCCAGATAGCTGACCAGATGGCAACGGGGCACACCGCTGCGACAGGCATCAATACTGGCCTTGAGAAATGCCATGGTGCCGACACAGCCTTCACCCTGGCCGGCCAGTTTATCGAGAATTTTCTGGGCATCGTTGGGCATCAGCTCGGCAATCACATCACCGTTGCGATCCAAAATACCATTCTGGGAGCTGAAGCCGATCATCTTGTCGGCCTTGAGTTTGATAGCCACCTGAGTCGCCACTTCTTCGGCGGTGAGGTTAAAGCTCTCGCCGGTGACTGAAGCCGCTATCGGCCCCATCAGGATGATGCAGTTGTTTTCCATCTGCCGTTTGAGTCCCTGAACATCGATACGGCGCACCTTGCCGGAGAGGCAATAGTCAATACCATTGTCGACCCCCAAAGGCTGGGCGATGACAAAGTTACCACTGACCACGTTGATCTGTGCGCCCTGCATCGGCGTGTTCGACAGGCTCATGGACAGCCTGGCAGTGATATCAAACTGCAAAGAACCGGCTACCTGCTTAATGACCTTGAGAGTGGCTTCATCGGTGATCCGCACGCCTTGATGGTAGGCAGGCTCAATCTGATTGTTAGCCAAGGCTTCGTCTATCTGTGGCCGGGCGCCATAGACCAATACTACCTTGATCCCCAGGCTATGCAGCAGAGCAACATCATTGATGATGGAGCGAAACTTAGGCTGAGCCAACGCCTCGCCCCCCAACATCACAACAAATGTCTTGCCCCTGTGAGCATTGACATAGGGAGCAGAATGACGAAAACCATCAACCAATTCTGTGGTACGCACCTTGGGATTTACCTCACACTCGTTAAAGCCGACATAAAATGAATGCCACCCCGTGGCACGGACAACATAATAATGCATTTAAATTCACTTAAAAAGAATTTATTTGCGCAAATACTTATTTTAAATCTCTAACTATTCACATGAAGGGTAAGCCATATCCAGCATCTTCCCCCCTGAGACTCAAACCGAGTAAATATTCGCCGCTGCGGTTCAAGTGATTGCATAGAAAGGTATAGCAGGGATCTGTTTAGAAAGTATGAATCCACCTGAACCGCAGAAGGCCAGCAGCCGGATCCTTACGCGGAATAACTCAGGACTAAAGTGGATTGAAGGTGATAGAGGCAGCTTGGTGATAAAGGAGATAAGCTTAAGGGCAACGAGAGCCAAACCGACTCGACTACGGCCGCGGCGGCCAAATTCAAATCAAAAAAAAGGTTCATCGCGGATCTCCGGGGAACGCCTCTCTGACTTTCAGAAAGAAGTATTCGGTATCCCGGTAGCCATAGCCCATTCGCTTCAGCAGTTTGATTTTGTTGTTCATCCCCTCTAGTCGGCAGGTGTGCAACGGATGAACCGCTGAAGCAACTATGCCATGAAGATAGTTTTTAAGACGCTGGCCAAATTGGAGTAGTGGCCTGATACCGCTCTCTCTGACTTGTTGCCACCAGAGGTTCCATTGAGCCGTGGCTTCGGCTTCATCTGTGCAGTACCACATCTCCTTGAGTTGCTCCCTGAGCAGGTAAACCGTCATTAAGCTTTTGTTCGACTCCAACAGCTCGTTGAGATACCCCGCCTGTTTGTCTGTCAAATTATCTCTGTTTTTGAGTAAGACCCAGCGCCCCCGTTTTACCCGTTTGCGGGCTGGTTTGTCGTGCTTGAGTTGATTAGCTTGGTCAACCCTGACTCGGTCGATGACTTCACGGCCATACTTGGCAACAACATGAAACAAGTCGTAGACCACTTTGGCTTGGGGACAGTGCTTCTGTACCTCCAGGTCAAAGGCAGTATTCATATCCATAGCAACGGCTTCAATCTGTTGGCAGTACTGACCCAACTTAACGAAAAACGGCCGGATAGCTGCTCTACTGCGGCCTTCACCTATCCAAAGGACTTGATGAGTATCCGCATCGGCCACCACGGTGGCGTAACGATGGCCTTTGAACAGGGCAAACTCGTCCATGACCAGGCGTTTGACACGACTCCAATCAGGCTCTGTGACCTCCCTTGCCAGCCGACGTTTGTCGATAGTCTTGATGGTATGCCAGTGCAGGCCAAGGAGTTGCGAAATATGTTTAATCGGCAAGAGCTTGAGTAGCGCCTCGACATGCTCAATGAGCAGTGTGGTCTGGCGAGCATAGGGCTTTAACCAGCTGATATGCTCCCGAACGATACCGCAATCGGGGCAAAGAATACGGCGGACGGGTAGCCGTAACTGAACCTGAAACGCCAGTATGGTTCGTTCCGATACGCTGCGAAGTGAAGCGTCGTGAACAGCCTTAGCCGGTTTGCCGCAAGCACAGTGGCCGTTATTAATCGGCTTTAGGTGGATGATGAGGGTTTGTTGATTTTGCTCGGTATGGACGGCTTCAAAGCCTTCCCAGAGCGCAATGGGAAAGGTAATATTCGACATCGAGAACGGTTGGTGTTGGTCATTGTTTTTGTTTGGCGACTAAACAATAACTCTCCAACCGTTTTCATTTCCAGTCCACGCTAATCTGCGATGAACCAAAAAAAAGCCCCTGCGAGAGGGGCTTTCCAAGAATTCAAATACCAAGTGGATTACTTGATTTTGGCTTCTTTGTAGATAACGTGCTGACGAACTACGGGATCAAACTTTTTGATCTCCATTTTCTCAGGCATGTTACGCTTGTTCTTGTCGGTAGTGTAGAAGTGACCAGTCTTGGCGCTTGAAACCAGCTTGATCTTCTCACGATTGCCTTTAGCTTTAGCCATTTTCTATTACACCTTCTCGCCACGGGCACGAAGTTCAGCAACAACGACTTCGATACCTTTCTTGTCGATAATGCGCATACCCTTGGTAGAAACGCGCAATTGTACGAAACGCTTTTCGTCTTCTAACCAGAAACGGTGGTTCTGCAGGTTAGGTAAAAAACGACGACGAGTTGCGTTTTTTGCGTGCGAACGGTTGTTACCAACCATTGGTCGCTTGCCAGTAACTTGGCATACTCTTGACATGTCAATCTTCTCCAAAAAACAATTTTAACGCTCGAGCATTAATGTGCCTCGTATGGCCGTCGCCCGAGGCACAAAGAGGGCGCATGTTATACAGGATAACTGAGGAAAGATCAAGCGATGGATCAATCCATCCATCCGCGTTCTGCGAAGGAAACTATCTCGCAATCCCCTACAACCATATGATCCAGAAGTGAAACATCTATGGTTGCGAGCGCACATTTCAACCGCTCAGTAATTCGCCTGTCAGCCTGGCTGGGCTCAGCCACGCCGGACGGGTGATTATGGCAAACTATGACCGCCGCGGCCTGTTTTTCCAGCACCAGCCTAACCACCTCTCGTGGGTAGACAGATGCAGAGTCCAGGGTGCCATGGAATAATTCCACGAATTGGATCACTCGGTGCTGGCTGTCCAGCAACAGAATCGCAAACACCTCGGTGGCACGGTCTGCTAATTGTCTCATTAAATAGTCGCGAGTCAAATCCGGATTTGTCAAAACCGCCCCTCTTTGCAGCTTTTCCCGGGAAATTCGCCTCGAAAGTTCGGCGGCCGCCTGCAATTGGGTATATTTTACCGGTCCCATTCCCGGAATTCGGGCAACCTGATTCAGTGGTGCCACCAAGAGTTGCCGCAGTGAACCGAATGCCGCGAGCAAATCTCTGGCCAATTCGACCGCACTCTGCCCCGCTAGGCCGTTACGCAGCAAGACCGCCAGTAACTCGGCATCACTCAGGCCCTTGGCTCCCTGCTGCAGCAACTTTTCCCTCGGTCCCTCGCCCGTTGGCCAGTCTCTGATCCCCATCCTTGGCTCCCATCCCTGTGCCCTATACTTTGTTTCAATTATGGTCGAGATTTTTGAAGCTGCATCCTGCCAAGTCGGGGGAGCTTTGTGATATCTTAGCCGCCAATTACCATCAGTTGATTGTCTCTATGAGCCTGAAGCATAAAAAAATCCTCTTGGGGATTGGCGGTGGCATTGCCGCCTACAAGAGTGCCGATCTGGTGCGGCGTCTGCAGGACAGAGGTGCCGAAGTCAGGGTCGTCATGAGCCAGAGCGCCATGGAATTCATTACCCCGCTGACCTTGCAGGCGTTATCCGGCCATCCTGTGGCCTCAGATCTGCTGGATCCTGCGGCCGAGGCAGCCATGGGGCATATCGAATTGGCCCGCTGGGCCGATCTGGTTATCATTGCCCCCGCTACCGCCAACCTGTTGGCCCGCATTCGTGCCGGTATGGCCGATGAACTGATCACCACCACCTGCCTGGCAACGGCGGCTAAGGTGATGCTCTGCCCGGCGATGAACCAACAGATGTACCAAAACGTAGCGACTCAGGAGAACCTCAAGGTGCTGGCCGAGCGCGGCTATGGTATCTGGGGCCCGGATAGCGGCAGCCAAGCCTGTGGTGAAGTCGGCCCGGGGCGTATGCTGGAACCCAATGATATCGCCAAGCGAGCCGCCGCTTGCTTTGAGCCACAGCTGTTGGCAGGCCAAAAGCTGCTGCTGACTGCAGGACCGACCCGCGAAGCGATAGATCCTGTGCGTTATATCTCCAACCACAGCTCAGGCAAGATGGGGTTTGCACTGGCCACCGCTGCGGCGCAAATGGGCGCCGAAGTGACTCTGGTCAGCGGCCCGGTTAATTTGGCGACCCCGGCAGGGGTGACCCGAGTCGATGTGCAATCGGCCAAAGAGATGCTCGATGCCGTGATGCACCGGGTGGAACAGCAGGATATTTTTATTGGCTGCGCTGCAGTGGCAGACTATCGTGTCGCCGATGTCGCCGAAGCCAAGATAAAAAAATCTTCCGAAACCATGGCATTGGCACTGGTGCGTAACCCGGATATTCTGGCCACGGTCGCCAGCCATCCTATCCGGCCCTTTACTGTGGGTTTTGCGGCAGAAACCCATGAGGTGGAGACCTATGCGCGTGACAAGCTCAAGCGCAAGAAACTCGATATGATTGCCGCCAACGATGTGTCTGTTCCGGGTCAGGGTTTCAACGCCGACCGGAATGCCCTGAAAGTATTTTCTGCAACAGGTTGTGATGAACTGCCGGCCACCGACAAGTTGAGCCTGGCCAAACAGTTGCTGATCCTGATAGCGAAGCATAAAAACAACTCATGAAAACACCCATAGAACTGAAAATTCTCGACTCGCGTATTGGCAGTGAATTTCCGCTGCCAAGCTATGCGACCCCAGGCAGTGCCGGCATGGATCTACGCGCCATGCTGGACACCAGCATCACCATAGCCCCGGGTGAAACTGTATTGATCCCGACCGGAATTGCGGTTCATGTGGCCGACCCTTCTCTGGCGGCGGTGATCCTGCCCCGCTCGGGTCTGGGCCACAAAAACGGCATAGTACTCGGCAACCTGGTCGGCCTTATCGACTCTGACTATCAGGGCCCGCTGATGGTTTCCTGCTGGAACCGCAGCCAGACACCTTTCACCCTGGAGATAGGTGACCGCTTGGCCCAATTGGTGTTTGTGCCCGTCGTTCAAGCCCAGTTCAAACTGGTGGATGAATTTGACACCTCGGACAGAGGCGAAGGTGGCTTCGGCCATTCAGGCACTCAATAATTCCTGCCACTGACAGAGCGAAACATGGCTGTAAAAGAAAAAATCAATCGTCGTGAACACATACTCCAATCCCTTGCCAGAATGCTGGAAACCAATCCGGGGCAAAGGATTACCACCGCCAAGCTGGCCTCGGAAGTTGGCGTGTCAGAAGCGGCGCTCTATCGCCACTTTCCCAGCAAGGCGCGGATGTTTGAAGGCCTGATTGAGTTTATTGAAGACTCTCTGCTGTCACGCATCAACCTCATCATGGACGAGGAGAAAGACACCATGAAACGCTGCCAACAGGCACTGCAGCTGTTATTGGTGTTTGCCGAGCGCAACCCAGGGATCTCCCGGGTACTGAGCGGTGATGCCCTGCTGGGCGAAAATGAGCGGCTCAGAGAGAGGATCAACCTGTTGTTTGCCAAGTTGGAAACCCACCTGAAGCAGATCCTGCGGGAAAAATCCCTGCGAGAAGGGCAAAAATTCGCCCTGGATGAAGCCATTCTGGCAAACCTGCTGTTGGCCGTGGCCGAAGGCCGTATTGCCCAGTTTGTTCGCAGTGAATTCAAGCTCAAGCCAACGGCTCACTTCGAGGAGCAGTGGCAGTTTATTCAAAGCCAGTTATTACAGAGCTGAGCCCCCTGTTTTAGGGATCAAGGACGGTAAAAACCGTCCTTTTTTTATGGATTTAGCCTTGTCCAAACCCAAGCATTTCATTAACATCGAACAAACATAAACCGCCAATAATAAATACAAGGATGTCAAATGAAGTTCCAACCTTTGTTGGCCGGCACGTTACTGCTGGCACCCACTCTCGCTTTGGCCCAGAGCAATCAAGCGCCCACGCCGGCAGAAATTTTCAGCCAGGGGGCGCAATACACCAATGTCAAAATCTCCCCCTCAGGTGACTATCTCAGCGTGATCATGAATCACGAAGGAAAAGATAAGCTACTGATCCTCAATACTGAAGATCTCAGTGCCAAGCACATAGTTTATTTCCCGGGTAATGCCCAAGTGGGCAGTTATTCCTGGGTCAACGATGAACGTGTCGTGGTCGCCAAGGAATACCTCAAGGGCTGGGATGATCGCCCGCTCTACTATGGTGAGTTGATGGCTGTAAACGCCGATGGCTCCAAGGCCGCCTATCTGTTCGGTTACAATTCGGGCCAGCAGCAAACCGGTTCCCACCTGAAGAAAAACACCGCTATCCAGGCCACGGCCTATGTGCTCGATCCCTTGCCGGATGATGACCGCTACATGTTGGTCAACGCCATCCCCTGGAACGGCGGTCGCAGCCTGGATTATGAACAGTTGCAGGATGTCTATCAGGTTGATGTCTACCGCGGCACCCGCAAGAAGATCACCCGCTCTCCCATAGGTATGGCCAGCTTCATGACAGATGATGACGGTGAAGTGCGCTTTGTTGCCGGTCAGGACAGAAGCAACAACACCCGTATTTTCTACCGTAACGACGGTGAATGGATTGACACAGACAAGCTGAACATCGGCCTGAAGGACTTTACCCCTATCTCCTTTACCGAAGATCCCAACAGTGTCTATGCCTCCGCCTCCCTGGCCGGTGAGCCCAAGGCCGTGTATCGGGTCAACCTGAAAACCGGTGAAAAGCAGCAGATAGTCAGTGATGCCAGAGTCGAGCCGGACAACTTCTGGATCAACGGCCAGAACAAACAGCTCTACGCGGTGGAATTTGCCAACGGTTACCCAACCTACGCCTTTGTTGACTCTGAAGATCAGCATGCTGTGTATCTGAAGCAACTGCTGGCCAGCCTGCCTGGGCACCAGGTACGCATCGTCAGCGAGACCCGTAACGCCGACAAGATGGTCATTCTGGCCTTCAACGACCGCAACCCGGGCGACTACTATCTGTTTGACACCAAAGCGGTCAAACTCAGACACCTGCTGCGCACCATGGGAAGCATAGATCCGGCCAAAATGGCCGAAGTGAAACCCATGGACATCAAGGTGCGTGACGGCATGACAATTCAGGCCTACCTGACCTTGCCACCCGGCAAAGATCCCAAACAGTTGCCTCTGGTGGTCAACCCGCACGGCGGCCCACACTATGTCAGGGACAGCTGGGGCTTTGATCCTCAAAACCAGATGCTGGCCAATCAGGGTATTGCCGTACTGCAGGTTAACTTCCGCGGCTCAGGTGGTTATGGTGAAGCCTTCCAGCAAGCGGGCTACCGCAAGTGGGGCAGTGAAATTCAGTACGACATCATAGACGCCACCCGCCATCTGATAGACCAAGGCATAGTGGACAAGAAGCGCATCTGTATCGTCGGCGGCAGCTTTGGCGGCTACAGCGCGCTGCAAAGCTCGGTCATGGAGCCGGATCTGTTCAAGTGTGCCATCGGCTTTGCCGGGGTGTACGACCTGGAAATGATGTTTAAAGAAGGTGACGTGCAGGAACGTGACTCGGGCACCAGCTACCTGCGAACTGTGCTTGGTCAGGATCAGGCCGTGCTGCGTGCCATGTCGCCCACTCGCAACGTCGACAAGCTCAAGGCCAATCTGCTGCTGGTGCACGGTGGCAATGATGAGCGCGCTCCGATAGAGCAGTTTGAAGCCCTGGAAGATGCGCTCAAGAAGCGTAACTACCCCTATCAGAAAATCATCATGGATGATGAGGGCCACGGTTTTTACGATGAAAGCCACAGAGCCATCTACTATCAGAAAATGCTAAACTTCCTTAAGCAGAATCTGGGCGTTTAAGTTTAACAGCCGTAAACCAAGCCGCTCTCCAGGGAGCGGCTTTTTTTGTGCTATGGGGCTTTTCTGGTATGAATTTACAGCAAATAGCGGTATCCTCCGCTTCCCGCAGATAAATGTGAAAAGCGTCACAGCTTGCGCGGATAGTAACAAACGGAAGGCGCTGGCTTGGCGTCTATCCGCCGGAGGAAAACAATGGCATTGAGTGAAGCAGCTTTGATGGTTCAGACCGCGCTCCTGGAGCGAGGACTCGAGACCCCCATGGTACCCTGTGGCTTGTCGGCCGAGGAGCGCAAGGAAAAAATAGAGGCCCATATGAAGGCCATTTTGACCTTGATGTCGCTGGATTTGAGCGACGACAGCCTGATGGATACGCCGAAACGTATCGCCAAGATGTATGTCGACGAAATTTTCTCCGGCCTCGACTATGCCAACTTCCCCAAGATCACTGTTATCGACAACAAGATGGGCTTCGATGAAATGGTGCGGGTGCAGGACATCAGCCTCACCAGCACCTGTGAGCACCATCTGGTGACCATAGATGGCACTGCTACTGTGGCCTATCTGCCGCGGAAGAAGATCATCGGCCTGTCGAAGATCAACCGCATAGTGCGTTTCTTTGCCCAGCGGCCACAGGTGCAGGAGCGCCTGACCCAGCAAGTACTGGTTGCGTTGCAGACACTGCTGGAAACCAAAGATGTGGCGGTAAAAATGGATGCAGTGCATTACTGCGTTAAATCCCGCGGTGTGATGGATTCCACCAGCTCCACCACCACTACGGCTCTTGGCGGCGTGTTCAAGTCCAACCCGGCCACCCGCGCCGAGTTTCTGCATCAGGCCAAATAGCCTCTCCGTAATAAAAAACGCTGCCAAGGCAGCGTTTTTTATGGCTGTACAGAAAGTTACTCAAGCTTCTGAAAGAGCTGAGATTCTATCCTGGGTGGCATTAAATACCGTACTGTTCACGATAGGCGCTAACGGCGGCCAACTCCTGCTCCATCCCCGGTTTCTCGGCCAAGTAGGCAATCAAATCGGCCAGCTTGATGATGGCCACTATCTGGCAACCAAAGTCGCGCTCCACTTCCTGAATGGCAGACAGTTCGCCCTTGCCCTTCTCCTGACGGTCGAGTGCAATCAATACCCCGGCCAGAGTCGCGCCATTGGCCTGAATGATCTCCATGGACTCGCGAATAGCGGTACCTGCGGTGATCACATCATCCACCAACATCACCTTACCCTTGAGCTCGCTGCCAACCAGGTTGCCGCCTTCGCCGTGGTCTTTCTTCTCTTTGCGGTTAAAGCAGTAAGGAATATCCAGATCATGGTGTTCGGCCAAGGCTACAGCCGTGGTTGTGGCGATGGGGATCCCCTTGTAGGCCGGGCCAAACAGGAGATCGTAATCGATACCGGCATCCACCAACGCAGCAGCATAAAAACGGCCCAGGCGGGCCAGATCCCGCCCAGTGTTAAACAGACCGGCATTGAAGAAGTATGGGCTCTTGCGGCCGGACTTCAGGGTAAACTCACCGAATCTCAACACCTGACGCTCAAGGGCAAATTCAATAAACTCGCGCTGATAGGCTTTCACGATCTCTCCTCTTGTGATTATGGGTAAGCCCTTAAGGCTCACGGGTACGAACAAGTACTCTCTGGAGTACGAAAAAAAGGACCCTCATGGGGTCCTTAAAAAAACTTAACTCAATGCAGCCTTCTGCACATCGATAATCTCACGAATGCCATGCTTGGCCAGCTCCAGCAGACTCAGCAACTCTTCATGGCTGAACGGCTCGCCTTCGGCGGTGCCCTGTATCTCGATGATCTTGCCGGTTTCTGTCATCACCACATTCATATCGGTTTCGGCGGCACTGTCTTCGATATATTCCAGGTCACAGATAGGCTCACCTTCAAAAATTCCCACGCTCACGGCGGCGATCAGGAATTTGAGCGGATTGGCCTTGAGAATACCCTTGGCACGAGCCCAATTAAGCGCATCCACCAGAGCCACACAGGCACCAGTGATGGCCGCAGTGCGGGTACCGCCGTCGGCCTGAATCACATCACAGTCGATCACTATGGTGTTTTCACCCAGCAGTTTCATATCCACAGCGGCGCGCAAAGCACGGCCGATGAGGCGCTGAATTTCCTGGGTACGACCAGACTGCTTGCCCCGGGCCGCTTCGCGATCCATACGGCTATGGGTAGAACGGGGCAACATGCCATATTCTGCCGTCACCCAACCTTGGCCCTGGCCTTTGAGAAATCTCGGCACCCCTTCGGTAAAACTGGCGGTACAGAGTACTTTGGTATCGCCGAACTCGACCAGCACAGAACCTTCCGCATGGGCGGTAAACTGGCGAGTGATTGAAATGGGGCGGGTTTGAGCCGGAGTTCTGTTGCTGGGACGCATAGTGAATTCCTGTATTTTGTCGTCTGGACTGAATTGGCTGCATATTATAGGGCCTTGCGGCGCTTGACGCCATGGCGGATCCGTATCGAACCGACAAAGTGTATACACTTCACTTTAACCCCGGGGGCAAGCTGTCTATAATCCTCTGCTACACCCGTCTTCAAGCAACTGGAATATCTGATGATCCACAGCATGACCGCCTACGCCCGTATCGAGCATAAAGCCGACTGGGGCACAGCCTCCTGGGAAATCCGCTCAGTCAACCAGAGATATCTGGAAACCTATCTGCGCCTGCCGGAACAGTTCCGCAGTCTGGAGCCTGTGCTGCGAGACAGACTGCGCAAGCGTCTCAATCGCGGTAAGGTAGAAGTCAACCTGCGCTACGAGCTGAGCGATCAACAAGGTACCCAGCTGAATATGAATCAGGACTTGGCACTGCAACTGTTGCAGGCCGCCAACTGGGTAAAACAGCAAGCCGGCCAAGGTGAGCTCAACCCGGTGGATATTCTGCGCTGGCCAGGGGTCATGTCCTCATCCGAGCAAGACATGGATGCCATTGCCGCCGAACTGCTCAAAGCCTTCGACGGCGCCGTCGATCAGTTTATCGAAGCCCGCGGCCGTGAAGGCAGTGCCATCAAAGAGATGCTGCTGACCCGACTGGATGCCGTTGAAGCCCAGGTCGCCATAGTCCGCGAGCACATGCCCAAGGTCATGGAATGGCAAAGGGAAAAACTCAGCAACCGCCTGGCCGAAATCCAGGGCGAACTGGACCCGGCCAGACTGGAACAGGAAATGGTATTGCTGGCCCAAAAACAGGACGTGGCCGAAGAGATGGATCGCCTCGAAGCCCACGTGGCCGAAGCCCGCCGGATCCTCAACAAGGGTGGCAGCGAAGGCCGCAGACTGGACTTCATGATGCAAGAGTTCAACCGCGAATCCAACACCCTGGCCTCCAAGTCAATCAGCAGCGAAATCACCGCCGCCGCAGTCGAGCTTAAAGTGCTGATTGAGCAGATGCGAGAGCAGATCCAGAACGTTGAATAGAATCCACTAGTGTCAAATATTGACATCAACCACTTGTTTTTAATGGGCTACAAGTTAAATGCCGTCTATTAGCATCCAATAACACCCATCAACCTCCACAGCCAAGTGGTGGGTAAAATGATGAACAGTCAACTTTACCCACCACGGCTGATACAGCAGAAATGGGGGTCACAATCATAGGCTCACTTACCGTAAAAGAAATCGAGGCAAAGCTGAGGCAATCTGCAGTTGGTCGACATGCTGACGGTGATGGTCTCTACTTGTTGGTGCGCCCAAAATCTGGTGAACCATACTGTATGCAGAGATACACCTATGCGGGCAAACGCAAGGAAATGACACTCGCCAAGTATGGTGACCTCAAACTTGCGGATGCGCGCCTGCAAGCAGCCGAGCAGATGAAGCAGGTTAGATTAGGCTGCAACCCGATACAGGTAAGGCAGCAAGTAGCGCGTAGCACGTACCCAAGTCGTTACCGTGCGGAACCTGTTTGATGATTGGTATCCAGGATTAGAAAAACGCCTTAAACACCCCGAGAGCCCGCTCAGGGTATTCTCCAAAGACATCGCGCCAAAAATCGGAAAGCTTCCTCTTAACGATGTAACTCCCTTAGATATTCGGGATATTCTAAGAAAGATCACCGATAGCGGTCACCCGACAATTGCCAACGAAGCGCTGATGTACTGCAAACAGCTTTTTAATCACGGCATCAAACATGACAAGCCTGTCACGAACGGTTGCAATGCTCATCAACCAAAGAGGCATTTAGTGTAATTATTCGGTTCTGTTCTGACTATTATCCATTTTGGGAAGCACATGCCAAACCTGTAGTGGTCAAGTAAAACTGGTCCAATATTTCCAGCACTTGACTAAATAGCTGATCCGAATACTGCTACATTTTCGCGATGCCGTGTCCGTTGCCGGGAAAAGGCGAAACGGTTTCCATAAAATGCCATACCTTGCCAAGAAGTTCCCGCATGTTTCGGCAACTGTGATTACGGGTTACCGTTTCATGTAGTGCCAACCATAAGCGCTCTATCTTGTTGACCCAAGGTGAGTATACCGGTTGAAACAACAACCTGAACTTGGGGTTGCTCTTGAGCCAAGCCAGGGTTTTACGGCTCTTGTGAATGATGTAATTATCCAGAATTAGCGTGATAGTTTTGGCTTTGCGGTAATGTCGTTTGAGCTTTTCCAGCACCGCAATAAACAGCTCCGATGCCTTGCGGGCGCTGCTCACATAAAGCACTTTTCCTGTCTTGGTATGCAGCGTTCCAGCTAAGTAGTGCTTGCGGTTGTTGCCTGGGGTGACCACGCGTTTTTGTTGCCCTTTGGGCATCCAGTCCGCCCCGATTTTGGGGTTAAGGTCGATGTCTACTTCATCTTCATAGAATACCGTATGCTCAGCACTGCACTGTTCAAGAGCCTGATTTATAGCGGCCATTTTCTCAGCTTTGTATGGGTCTTTAATGCGCAACGTCGGGGCTGAGCGGCGCCAGACTATGCCTGCTTCGGGTAACAGACGACGAATGGTTGATGCAGCGACGCATAGCTTAAGCTGCGCATTAATCACCTTGGCAAGCAGCTCACTGCTCCAGCGGCTACGCTGGTAACCAAAGTCTTCCGGGCATAGCTGGATCAACAGCGACAGACAGAGCAATATCGGGTTAATAGGCAAGACGGTTGGCCGTCCAGGTTTCTCTGATTTCAGTCCATCAATGCCACATTGGGTGTACCAGCCCAACCATCGGCCGATGCTGGAGCGGGCTGCGCCGGTGATGTGCTGAACTTGGGTAACCGGCAGCCCTTGATGCAACATCAACATCGCAATAAGACGCCTGGCAAAGTGCTTATCGTTGGTTTTTTGAATCAATTTTTGCATGCGCTTGCGCTCAGCGCGGCATAGTGGTGCTAAGATAGCCATTCTCAGTCCTTGGGCGAGTGGTGGGTTTGTTTGGCGATAGATCTGATCGCTCAAACAGGACTGAGTTCCCTTCCTGTGATCTACTATTTGGAACAGCTATTTAGCTGTATAGATTTGCATCACAAACGTTGAGTTGACACAGGAATTTTGGCGTAAGCTGTGGCAAACTTAATCTGCGTTCTGATGATCGCAGGGTTGATGTGGCGATGTGTTAATCATTGTTACTGACTAATACTGAATTTGGCTGAGAACATGGATGATTGAACAAACTCTTACCAACGAGCGAATAGTTCCCGTTGTGCTAATGGCTATAGTTGAAGGAAAAACTAAGCTACGGAGTCAAGTGTATTCTGAAGACTCTGCCAGTTGTATCGTCGTAAAAGATCAACTTGTACAACTCCCCCTTGGTGCTACGCAAATTTCAGTCCCAAGGCGGGGTAAGGCAATAGCAACTGATAATGAACTACTATCACCGACTCTTGTAAAAGCAGACGAATTACATCTAATTATTGTTGTATCAGCAGTTTTGCAGCCTGCAATATCAACTAATTAAATAAGTAGCCGATCAACCAAATGCGTCCAGTCGTGCCACTAAGACCGCAAAGGGAAAGAATGCTTAGCGAAATACTTTCAAATTTTTCCGAAGATGAACTTTTAGATTTTCTCCCCAAAAGTTCCATAAATTTTGCGCTCGAATTAGATGAACCTGGTAACGACTCAGAAGTGGGCTTTCAATAAAATGGCAGTAGAAAAGTAAGGGGTTTAATGAAAGGGTTTCATAGGTTGCAGTGGCGGTCGGTCTACCGCGCGGGTGATCAAAATCTGTTTAAAGAGTTCTACATACCAGCGCTTGAGCGTTCTGTGTCCTACGACAGAGCTGTAGGCTTTTTTAGTTCTCATAGCTTGGTGTCTAATCTGTGTGGGTTGAGCAGACTGGTCGCGAATGGGGGGACGATGCGCTTAATTATCGGCCACCCACTTGAAGCAAATGAATTTATGGCTGTAAAGCAAGGTTACAGACTTGCTGAGCTCTTCGATGATCTCGATCAAAGGTTAGCCGAAATCATGGAGGAACAAAGCCCATGCCTCGATCTTAATCTTCAATTGTTGAGTATGTTGATCGCTTCATCTCGTCTTGAAATAAAGTTTGCGTTCCGGCGAAAAGGAATGTACCACGAAAAAATAGGCGTTCTTACTGATAGCTGTGGCGATAAATTGGTTTTTCAGGGCTCTGCAAACGAGACTATCTATGCGCTCGAGGATGGCTACAATGCGGAATCTATAATGGTTTTTCCCAGCTGGCGAGAAGAGACTTTTGAGCTTTACGGGCTTCCTTGCATACGAGGGTTTGAAACGTTGTGGAAAGGGGAACAGCTAAATACTGTGACTGTGAGCGTGCCTTCAACTTTTTATGAAAGAATTTCGGACAAAGCCCAGCAAAATACAAAGCTTACTTCTCTTATCGACAGAGAAGTAAGTCTGTATGAAGAGGTTGATGAAGCTTTCTTTACAAACCAAAAGTCATTTAATGTTCCGACTGTCCCGAGTCACATAGGTAAGAATGTATTTATTATCCGAGAACATCAAAAAAAAGCCATTAAATCATGGGCGAGTAATAATTATAAGGGCATTTTGAGACTATCGACAGGCTCAGGAAAGACGATCACTTCTATCGTTGCAGCCACTAAGATATATGAAGCTCGAAAGCAAAAAAGTGCTCCTACTGTCCTAATTGTTTCTGTTCCATATAAGGAGCTTGCTAGTCAGTGGGTGGAGAATCTTAATCAATTCAACATTCAACCTTTACGGTGTTGGGAGTCCAGAAATCGTTGGTACGATGATCTAAAAAAGGAAGTCCTTGACATCAATATGAAAGCGCATGATTTTCTAGCGATTGTCGTTGTAAATAGAACAATGGAGAGTCGTGACTTCCAGAGTCTTGTTAGCACTCTCGATCCAAATATGATGATGTTAATAGGTGACGAGTGCCATAATCATGGTTCGAAAAAGACCAATCGCTCTCTGCCGAATGCCTTCTATCGTATGGGGTTATCTGCTACTCCATTCAGGTCTGATGATGACGAAGTTGATAGCCCTTTTCCAAATGAGGCCAAAGACCGAATCTTGGCTTACTACGGCGATATTGTATCGGAATACTCATTAGGTGATGCCATACATGATGGCGTTTTGTGCGAGTACAATTATCACCTTGTACCCATATTTTTAACAGCAGAGGAACAGGATGAGTATGAGAGGCTCTCAACGGAGATCGGGAAATTGATTGGCCGTTCGGATAATTTGAGCAGCTCTCAGAGAAACCAGTTAACTTCTCTATGCGGCACGCGAAGTCGCCTTCTAGGTAGTGCCGCGAATAAACTACCTGCTTTAAAAGAGCTTGTCTCAAAAATATCTACGGCAGACAGAAAGCTATCATTATTTTACTGTGGTGAAGGTAAGCTTCGTAACGAAGAAGCAAGCTCAGTAGATGAACAGAGAGTAATTCAGGCAGTATCGAAAACTTTGTCTGAAGAGGGTTGGAAAACGTCGCGGTTTACGAGTGCGGAAACTTCTAGTGATCGCAGGGCAATCATGAGTAACTTTGTTAATGGTGATGTTGATGCCTTAGTGTCAATGAAAGTCTTAGATGAAGGTGTTGATGTTCCTGATTGCAGGAAAGCTTTTATCTTAGCTAGCACGAGAAACCCCAGGCAATATGTTCAGCGTCGAGGACGAGTATTGAGAAGGGCACCCGGCAAGGAAATTGCTGAAATTTATGACTTCATAACTTTGCCAACCGGTAATAGCAGCGCATCGCGTGCACTACGTGCGGCAGAATTAGAAAGGATTGATGACTTTGTTTTACTAGCAAACAACAGGTTATCTGTTGAAAAAGAAGTTGACCGACTTGCATTAAGAGAGGAATGAGGTGGACCAGGACATTGATAAGTTGAAGAAGCTTGCGAAGGAACTGATTCTTGTTGAACGGAAAAGTTTTTATGGCTCAGAGCCTGAGCGAGAACGGTTAGCGAAAATGCGTACACTGATCGATGCTGTGTCGAAGGAGCTAGGCGATGATTCTTAATTCAGTAACAGTTGAAAATTTCCGCTCGTTTTACGGAGAGCAGACAATAAATTTTGCTGATGATTCGAAGAGAAACACCACAATCATATACGCCTTAAACGGCGTCGGTAAAACCAACCTTCTGAACGCCGTACTTTGGTGTTTACACGGTGAGTTTTCGCCGAGCTTCACGAATCACAACGACATTCTGAATTGGGAAGCCGCTAGGCGTGGACGAAAAAGTTATCACGTTTCACTGCATTTAGAAGATTCAGGCCAGCAGTATGCTATTAAACGGACGGGTGGCGAGAACAAAAATTTTAAAGTTTTCATGATCGAAGAGGATGGAAACTCTCGAGAGCTTAAAGGTTCGCCATCGATGTTTGTAAACAGCATCATACCGAGGGATATGGCGGGTTACTTCATCAATGATGGTGAGGGTAGTGATCTCAAGGTCTCACAAAACGGCATGATCTCGATTAAACGCTCGATTCGTGACATTCTTGGGTTCAATGTCGCTGAGAAAACATTGAGAGACCTATCGACTATTAAGAAGGAAGTTCGGGATGAACTGAAAAGGTTCGATAAAGATCATGAGTTATCCAGGATAGAAGAAAAAATCCAGAGTTTTGACGACAAAATCAATAAGGCTAAGGCTGATTTTGAATCGAATCAGTCCGCGTTAGAGCTATACGAAGATCAGCTAGATACAGTTGAGAAAAGATTGGGGAACTCAAGTTCGGCGGTCGTTGATCAATTGATAAAGCAAAGGGATAGCGCTCAGAAAAATCGTTCTGCTCGAGCGAACCAATTACAGTCCCTTGAAGCTCAGAAAGTCTCTCTAATTCGTGAATATTCGTGGGTGGCATTTGCACATAAATTATCGGACGAAGCGTTAGATTTTATTGATGAAGCTGAACTAAAAGGTACGATTCCAGCGCCATTTAACCTTCAGCTTGTTAAAGACATTCTTGAGCGCGAAGAGTGTGTGTGCGGTGCTTGTATCAAACCAGGCACGATGGCCTTTGAAAAAATCAAGGAATTGACAAAGGAAGCCGCGGATCCAGACCTTCTGCATAGATTGCAAAAGGCTAGAAGTCGACTTACGGCGGTAAAAACTTTGTCACCGCAAGCTTATGATCGTATTGAAAAAAACTTCAAAGATGAGCGGGCTGTACGAGACGAAATTCAAGCGTTAGATGCGGAGCTAGAAGATATTTCAAATCAAATTCTTGAGCTTGACGATGCTGAGATTAGAAAACTAGAGAAAGATCGAGGTTTGTTGAAGACAAAAATTCGTGAAACACAACGGTCGGTTGTTCGGCTTGAGGAAAATATTAAGTCGTTTACCAAAGAACGCTCGACGTTGCAGGACGAGGCTTCACGCATAGAGGGGTTAAGTCCGCGGGCGAAAGTGCTCAAGCATAAACTAAATGTAATTGAAGGTGTTGAGACGCAGATTGCAAAGGAGCTCGAAGAGGCTGAGAGTAGCATCCATGGTATTTTGAAAGAGAAAATCGATTCTTTCCTAGATAAGTATCTGCGCCAAGATTACAAAGTGCTTATTACTTCGGACTTGAATTTATGCCTTCAAGATCGTAACGGTAAAGCCGTGCCACCGAGCGGAGGGCAAGGGGCGATTCTGAGTTTCATCTATATATCATCATTGATTGCGATAGCGCGTGAAAGAAGAGATCTTGATAGCACCATACTTACCCCCGGAGCGATTGCGCCATTAATCTTCGACGCCCCGTTTTCAAAGCTCGATCCAAAATATTCGCCAAATATAGCACGAGAGCTTCCGAAGCTAGTGGATCAGTTAGTAATTCTTATGTACCAAGATGAGGGTAAGAGTGTTACGTCGACTTTCTTGGAAGAGGGGAAGCTCGGGAAAGAGTATTATTTCTGCGAACAGATAGCGGGAGAACGGGGCGATCGAGAGATTCATGAGTTGAATTTTGGCGATCAAAGCGTGGTAGTTACTGAATATGGCTCAGCGATAGACAAAGTCGTAGTCAAGGAGGTGGTGCGTAATGACTGACAAATATTCAAATGCGTCCCTAGCGCAAGACGCTTCGTTAAACTGGCGTAGTGTGGGCGTAAAAAGGGAAAGGACTCATGAAGCTTTAACTCAGCGTCTTACTGTCAGCGGAACAACAATATTTAGCTATCTTAAGGATTTGATGGTATTTGCTGCGATGGTTGGATATTCAGAGAACGAGCGGATCTCGTTGACTGGGCAGACTATTGAGATTTCACTTGACACTTATTCTAGCGACCAAAAAGATGGCTTCATCTATCTTCTTGGTCTTCTAGAGACTAGAAACGGTACTTGCCTCAAAAACGAAAATCTACGAGAAACAGTCAAAGTATTTGAAGAATACTGTAACGGGGGGTTATACATCATCACTAAATGGCTTGATGAAAATCCATCGGACCCAATTGGTTTGGATACATTACTAGATAAAGTTTTTGAGAAGCTTACCAAGAATCGTATGAAAGCGTCGATAAAACCAACTGATATAGAAATAGTTTTTGATTGAAGGAGTACGCCACATATCAAGACCTACTGAAAATTTTTCCTGCTGAATAAAAACACAGTTCACTGTTGGTCCTAGAGTATTTCTCCAGGACCAACAGTGGAACGTAATCACGCTTCCAAAAGCTTGGGTGTAAACGTCACTAATAGTTAGTTTGGATTTTGAGTTTAAGAAGAGAGTTATCATCTTTGGTTAAAGATACTCGATTATAATGAAAGCAAGGATGACTAACTCTTCTTCTTTATACACGATATCCAATCATCCAATACTGGATAGGTAAAAACTTGATGAACATCTATAAGTGATAAAAATTACTAACATAGCAAGTAGCACTATCAATAAAATTTCTTTTGTGATAGAAAATACCACTATATAATTAAGTGTTGGCTATGAATGAACTTTAAGGTTGATTATGGAACGCTCTCTAAGCGATACGTTTAAAAAAATTAACGATCAAACATTGTTGTTGCCCGATTTCCAGCGGGATTACAAATGGGTAACGGCGAAACAGCAAAGCTTATTAGCTTCTATTTTGCTTAAGTTTCCGGTTGGTAGTTCTTTGATTCTTGAGGGGCAGTCAGATGATTTCGCACTGCGCAAGATTGGAGAAACCGTTCAGCATACATTAACCGAGTCAGCGCCTTGCGAGTACCTACTCGATGGTCAACAAAGAACAACGACATTATATAATGCATTTAATGATGTGTTTGACTTCTCTCAGTTCTCAGATCAAGTCGAATTGTCAGAGTTTATTTCTAAAAAAGCCAATCCGATGAAAGTTCGTTGGTTTATACGAGTTCCGGTTGTTGGCAAAGCCAATGAAAACGTTACCGATGTTTTTCATGCGGCCAAAGTAGTGTTTGATAAGGATGGCCTAGATCATTTTGAGCCTAACGATATTGTTGACATCTTTAGCTATGAAACTTTCAACGAGCGAAATAGTAAAGGCGTGTCTAAGTGGTTTTCACCATACTATCAATTAAAATCACTCCAGATGGGTAAAACAAAACCTCAGGTGATTACTCAGTTTGTCAACGATTGCATCGATTTTGGTATGATCCCGCTATTCATGATCGGTACAAAGTCGATTGTTGTTAACCGTATTCTTGAAGGCATTGCCGAAATTAACATGCAGGCAATTCGTGATAAATATGAAGATGATTTCGAATTTATCAAGGAGCATTACGATACAGCACAACTTTTCGATGGAATTAATTCGATTGAAGAATGTGAAGAGAGTGGCATAGTTTTCTCAGAAGAGATTGAAAAAATCTTTAATACTTGTAAAAGTGAGTGGAAAAACAACGTATCTAACTATTTAGTTCGTGACATCTTCGAAGACTATAAACTTAATAGCCTAGTCACAAACGACATTCGCCGCGCAATTCCGATTTTTTGCCATCTTAATGATGGTGGTATGAAGCTAGATGATTTTGATTTAGTATCAGCTAAGGTTGCGAAAAGCATTTCCGGGGATACATCGACCTACTCGCTCAGCTCAATCATTCGCTCGATGTTTGTGAATCCTGTCACGCTTTGTGCTTCTCTTCAGCATGCGTGTGGTGCATCTGAACGTTTAGACCTTCATGATCTTGACAGTTTGTCTGACGGCTTACCTTCTGGGTACCTCTCTAAGGCAATTCTTGCGATCTGTACTGCACTGGCTCGCCGTGAAATTGAATTAGATGCGGGGAATGATTTTGAAGTAAAGAAGAAAGACACCAGTTCAAAGACGTTGCTAAGCTTGGACACCCAAATCATCCGCAAGTATATAGAAACTTCGACTCTAGCGGTACAGCGTGCATACGCGTTTCTGTTGATTCGTTGCGGGGTGTATAACTCTAACAAGCTACACTATAAGCTGATGATTCAGCCCATCGCTTATATATTTGCGGAAGATCGCTTCTGGAATGATGCAGCAGTGCATAAAAAAGTGGAGTTCTGGTACTGGACAAGCGCATTCTCAGGTCGTTATGTTTACGATCAAAGTGCGATTGTTATTGATGATATTAATCAGTTATACAACTGGGTTGCCAACGGTGATGGCGAAGTGATCTTAGACCGAGAAAATCTAGTTTTTAAAGACGATAAGTTCGCTTCAAAAGACCTGTTGATGCAGCGTCTAAATGAATATCCAAAAGAAGGGATTCATAACTTGATCCTTCAGTACGTTTTGAGTGTATCACCGAGCTATGATTTACACGCAACTGAAACTAAACCACTTAATGCCTATAAAGTAAACGACAATGGTGACATAGGACTCTGGCCAGCAAATGCATCTGATGGGTTGAATGATCATCATATTATTCCTCTAGGGGCAGTTAAGGGACTTGGGCAAAAGACGGAGGATATTCGACAAGATCCTAACCACATCTTGAATAGTCCACTAAACCGTGTGCTAATTTCTGGTCAGGCAAATAATGTGATTAGTTCAATGGACCCTTCACGTTATTTTGTTGATATCCCACAAAACAAGATCGTGATGAGATCTCTGTTAATTGGTGATTCATTTAGCTGTATTTCTACAGGTTCGAGTGTTGAAGAGATTGAAGCGGCATTGTCAGAGCGTTTTGATGAGTTGGTAGATTCAGTAAGGAGCCGATTACTTAGTTTGCGAGTGTAACCTTGACTCACTGAAATAGAATTTAAGGCTCTTTTCAATGGTGATAAAGAGCCTTTTATTTTATGATTTACTACTTATAACAAGTAATGCACGCACCACCACCTTCTTCTAGATCGTACATGGCATCCATATCTAAGGTGTCAATGAGCATGCTTTCATCAACCATGGCGTGCATACCTAATCGGCGTTTGCGCTCGCGCTGTTTCTTCTTTTCAAAGCGTGCTTTAACTTTTTCGTGATTTTCCTTAATCTGCTTGATGCGCTCAGGGTCTTCTAATGTTTCCAATGGCTCATTAGGCCCCATCCAAAAGAAAGTTTCGCCGTTAGCGCTTGTCTCTGCACGTTTCTCATACGATTTGGCTTCTTCAAATGCTTCAGGATGCTCTTCGCGAAGGCGTACCCATTCGATTTTTCGCTGGAAGAAGCAAAACGTGCAACCGGAACGGGAGCGCCACTCGTAGTATTTGGGCAGACCTAACCCAGCACTATCAAGAATATCTAGCACTCCTTGCTTTTTTATACCATCTTCAGCAAATGGCATTTTGATTGTCAGGTATTTCTGATTTTCGTTAGGTCTATAGCCATCGCGCCAAGGTTCATCGGCACGAATTCCAACGTAAGAAATCACTTCATAACCATTATCAAGATAAGGTTTTATCCATTTCTCGAATGGTTCCAACTTCATCCTAATTGTACACCAGCGCTGCTGGCCAGAAGGCAGGAAGTTATTATGTTGCTCTAGCCAATAATCGAAACCCTTTTTGTCATTGATATGCAAAATTGGTTTACCTAGAACAATTTCTAGTTGTTCCAGGTATTCATAGACTTCAGGCAGTTCTTTACCCGTATCCGTAAAGAAGTACTCGATATCGATTTCCGGGTAGTTCCTTGCCATATAGACAGCGAGTGCAGCACTATCCTTTCCACCTGATAGACCAAGAACATGTTTTACTTTACGTACACTACTCATCGACAACACCTGTGTTCTTTAGCCTTGAGTTTCAAGAGAATCTCTCAAAAGCTGCTGTAGTACATTGATTCTTTGAAAATCATCTAAATGTGCTAGTTGACTTTCGATTGTTTCCATTGTGCTTTGTAGGGGAGCGAGCTCTATATCCCTGATTTCACGTCTGAAGGACGTCAGTTTGCCATCCTTACCCTCTAAAACAAGTGACACAAGCTTTGTTTTTGCATTGTCGACATGTCTATCATTGGTATGTTGAGACTTTGCAACGCTCAAAAAATCTTGCGCATAGTCGCTGATTTTGTTGGATGCAGACTGGAGAATTCCTTCATTCCAGTTTTGCTTTCCACGGCCCGTTACAATTTGAATGATGCTCTCAAGCCACTGTAGTAAACCGGTATCGCTTTTCGCCAATTCCCGGGCAAACGCTTTCAAGCGCAAATCACCTGAGTTTTGCTCTACGTATTGACACATCTGAGAAAGTTCTTCTCCCGTTTCAGGGAAGATAGTTTTTACTTTCGTCTTGATACTAGCCAACATTTGTTCATGCTTTTGGCGCAGCTTTTTAAAACAATCTGTCAGAACATCAATTTGGCTAGAGAAGTCATCTTTCCCTAATCGCTTCAACTCTCTACTTAAATCTTTAATTAACAAAGCATGCGGATCGTTAGCTTGTAAAAAGAGATCTCGGATTCGCAGATATGCTTTATTTTGCTCAGAATCATCAGCAACAATACTATGTGCGTTTTTAACCCACTGGGGTAGATTGTGTATAGTGGTCACCAGGGGGGTTGCTACGGACAGAATATTATTCGATATAGTACGGTTGGTTTCAGTGGCAGCAAATACGGCTAGGTGTTGAAGCCATTCCTTCTCTTCTTTAGCCAGGACAATGTACTTAACGGCAAGCTCGTTAGGGCTACGGATAAGCTTGTGCACGTAATCAACATCAGGCTCGGCAATATATGCGAAGTCACCAGATAAATCTTTCTCATAGAAGGCAATCTGCTCCCCTAGAGACTTTAGAAAAGCCAAAAGAAATATCGGAATCACACCTTTAGTTAAACCAAAGGGCGCGTTAGTCCATAGCACAACGATGTCTGATAGAACAACCTGCTGTCCTTTGCATTCTTTCAAGCGAGACTTCGCTGCTGCGAAAGCGACATCGAGATTCGCATCGAGATTTTCAATAAACCAATGCTGTTTTGTTTCCCCCTCTCCCTCCGCGGAGTGAATAAAGGTATTTTTAAGACAGCTGATATACATAGACTTTTCTGGTGGAAAGCCCTCAATGCCCAAGTCTTCGCGCGACTCATTCTCAAGCATAGCTTGTAGAAGTCTTTTTAGGGCTGCAACAGCCGTACCTGATAGTTTATTTCGATTTACCAGTTCGTTTAGGATTTTGGGTGTTTTTTTGAAAATGCTATCAGCGGCATACGTCGCAAGCTCACTCATGGTTTCTTTTTCATAAACCACGCCATTGTATATCCAGTGAGCATTATTGAAAGCACTTGCAAGTGCCGTATCAAGCGCTGATTGCGCGTTAAACGTTCTTGCTCTATGTTCCTCTCTCGCGACTTTGTCGTGAGCGAGATCTGCACCTGTAGTTTTGTCGCTTTTAATGAGCTCTAGCGCGTATTTTTCATTTGATAAGCTAATAATCTCGGCCGCATTTGAAGCACAAGCCATGATTAGAGACTTATCTTTACGAGTTAGTTCAAGTAATTGTTCTTCAGGCTCTTCTTTTAGAAGCAATAAGAAGTTAGCGAACTCTCCATTACGTGATTTCGTTAATGTTGAAATATCTACGCTGCTCAGCTGTAAGGCTACGCTTTGTGTCGCCCAACGGAGCGTTCCAAATTCATGATAATGGCCTTTTGCAATAACCTGCGAGCTGTAGCTGATCCGTTCCAAGGCTTCATTACTATTTTGAAGCTGCTCAACTTTTTCTTCAACTAAGCCTGCAATATCGAGGTCCGAACCCTCGAATACGTCCCACGATGATAGATGCTTTCTATACACGATGCATGAAGCATCCTTGAGCTGCTTGAGTACAAGGTTTAGTTGTTCAGGATCGCTAATTGCTGTAGCTGTGAGCAGCAATTGGTTAGTTGCAGTCAAATTGGCTGCTTTACCAAACAATGTGATCAGAGAAACCGATTTGAGTAATTGTATCGACTCAGGCGAAAAGTCTTGTTTTAATGCTTTTCGAATTGCCTCTGCTGCTGTTGCCCAACCATGACCATCAGGTGAGCCCAAGATGGCATGCTCCATATTGGCTTCGAGATAGTCCCAAAGATTGGCTAGGTCATAACGTGCGTTCTCATCGTTCGTTTGTTGCAAGAAAAGCTGAAAGCTAAACTGCTCATGTGAGTTAAGAAAACTAAACGTACTCCGCTCATTCTGACTAAATCGGCGCTTTGCTAACGGGCCTAATAATAATGCTGTTAGTGGGTGCAGGGGGATGCATTGCTCTAAGCGGCTTAATAGAAGGTCTTTTCGCTGCTGCTTATCATCTAGTGCATTGAGCACTCGTTGAACAAGAGCATCACCTTTTTGTGGCGGTAGCGTCGTTTTCATAGAGTTACTAACGAGGGCTACAGTTTCGTCAGTTGATACGTTATAAAGAATGTCACTATAACGGCCCTGAATTTTTGCCCATTCATCTTGTAATTTTGAGCCTCGCTCCTTCGCGTACTCACTAAAAGCTTGATGTAAAAGACCTAAAAATATAAATGGGGTGTCAATCCGAGAGAGTTCTTCTGCAATGTCCTGGAAAAGATGCAGATCTCCACCTTTGCGGTTGATATACTCTAGGCTTTTCCCCATCTCATCAGCAATGATAAGCACGCCGTCAACAAGTTGTGCTACGTCCTCAAACAGAGATTTCCAAGTACTTATAAGCTCGCTTTCACTCTCTACTGCTGCTTTGCAATATTTATCTAATACTTTAGCTTCGCGTGTATTAGGGTGCTCTTTGAGTGCCTTTATTGTTGCATTCCAAAAAGATTCAACTGGGCCGTGAACGCCCCCTACAGAGCGTATTTGTAGCCAACCATCTCGATACTTAGCGCTTTTCTCGATTAACGTTTTAGACTGTTCGTTAATTGTGCTAATGGCGGCATTGCGAATACCCGAACTAGGGTGAAGTAAACCAGCTAAAAGTAATGCAACCGTAGACTTGCCTGAGCCGTATGCACCGGTCAATGTATAAGCGTTCTGACCAGTTTGAGAGTATTGTCGGAAAAGGGTCTCTAATGACGATTGAGCAGTACCGTGATAAACCAAACCGGAAAAAAAGTCGTCACTTAAGTCACTATCAATACGGGTTGAACGTTGATGGCGTGCCGCAATAGAGTATATGTTACTTAAAGTCACGACTTATTTTCCCTCTGAGATGTAATAAGATTTTAAATATTGTTCCGGGGTGATATCGCTGATATCTGAAAAAGAATGCTGAACCTGCCGTAAGCCTTGAGTATCCGTCCAGGAAATTTTCCTATCCGTAAGCGCTTCTACTTCATCTAACTTGTCGCTCAATCCGCTCGAAGATAGGCGAAAGACGCGTCCTGGTGAGCCAACATCTTTTAGCAATGAGTCAAATGACAGTGTGTTTGTATTGCTGTCTTTCTGTTTCCTCTTCATGAAATCAATCAGCGCAAATGTGAAGACCTCTACCGGCAGGGTTGGTCTTTTCGTGAGCTCAGCTAGATAGTTTTTTGCATCCTCTTGTTTTAACAATTCAAGCTCGGTAAAAGGAGATGCAAAACTATCTTCATTGATTTTGTTTGATTGCAATGATTTGTGAGCATACATTTGAAGAAAGCAGTCAATATCTTTGCTTAGTGTTGCTTCTGTTAGTTGTTTTTCGTGATTTACAAGCGTGTCGTTAATGTCGAGCAGAAGCGCTTCTTTCTTTATCTTTATGCCGTTGAAATAGTTAAAGAAAAATCTGGATGTGTTTAACTCGCCCTTACTCGAGGGCATTGATTGTAATAACCAGTGTAACAGCCACGTTGTACCAATCTTGTCGAGATATTCATCGTATGCAACACACCCGTCGTTGTTCGTAAACAACTGTTCCGCCAAAGGAGTCAGCTTGTACAGCTGCTTAGCATTATCGACACAAGTGACCAGGTTTAAAGCTCTAATCCAGTGACGCACCGAAAGCACCATGTTTTTGCCCATGCCCATTGATTGCATTTGCTTTTCTATATTTGAGCTGCTTGAAAGAGACTCCCCCTTTGCAATCTCTTGAATAATCTTATAAATCCATCCGTATCGTATAGGAAAGGTTTGATGTCCGGAGAATTTCAGGGTCGTTGTTTCGATGCTCAATGTGCTTACCTTGCTGAATTGGAGATTTTATCCAAACAGAGATCTTACACATTAATGTCCTCAGGTCTAGGCGCTTTTATCAAAAATGAGGTATGACTTTTATATGTCCTGAAGGACGATGTAGGAATTTACTCCTTTTTAAACAATTGGTTGGGTCTTTTTGGTGAGGCGGCGCCTACAATTTATGTCGATTTATCGTTCTTCTATAGTGGCATAGTGAATTTGGCCACCTGAATAGACGAAGTGATAGACTCACTTCCGGAAAAAGGTGGTAGAAATGAAGAACACAAGACCGACATTCAGTACAGAGTTCAAATTAGAAGCTGCGCAGCTAGTAACGAAGCAGGGCTACAGTGTAACGGAGGCAGCAAGCGCGATGGGCGTGAGTAATTCAGCCATGCGTAAATGGGTAAACCAGCTTCGACAAGAGCAGCAAGGCGTATCCCCCAAAGGCGCACCGCTCCCCCCCGAACAACAGCAGATCCGCGAGCTAGAGAAGAAAATCCGCCGCATTGAAGAAGAGAACACCATTTTGAAAAAGGCTACGGCTCTCTTGATGTCAGACTCACTGAACAGTTCTCGTTAGTCGAGAAACTCAAGAAGAGCCATAGCGTAGAACGGATTTGTTCAGTATTTGGTATTCACCGCAGCAGTTACAAGTATTGGCGAGGCAGACCTACCACCATTGACTCGAAACAGGTAAAACTGCACAGCTTGGTGCGGGAGGCCTATGAAGCCAGCAATGGGTCAGCGGGTGCCAGAACCCTGGCTGATATGGTGACGACTGCTGGCGTGAGGTTAACTCGCTATCGTGCCACAGGGCTGATGAAGAAACTGGGGCTAGTGAGCTGCCAGGTGCCGCAACATCGCTACCAAAAGGCAGACAAGGAGCATGTCGCCATCCCTAACCTCCTTGACCGCCAGTTTGCTGTGACGGCTCCCAATCAAGTGTGGTGTGGCGATGTGACCTATGTGTGGACAGGCAAACGATGGGCTTACCTTGCCGTTGTTCTGGATTTGTTTGCACGGAAACCGGTGGGGTGGGCGATGTCATTTTCGCCCGATTGTGCGCTAACAAGCAAGGCTCTAACCATGGCCTTTGAGGCGCGAGGAAGGCCGAAAGACCTAATGTTCCATAGTGACCAAGGAAGCCACTATACCAGCCACCGCTTCCGCCAACAGCTCTGGCGTTATCAGATTAAGCAGAGCATGAGTCGACGAGGAAACTGCTGGGACAACAGCCCGATGGAGCGCTTCTTTAGAAGCTTAAAAACAGAATGGATACCGATGACCGGCTATCGGGATATCGGTGAGGCTAAGAGTGAAATTTCGCGATATGTGACGGGGTATTACAGTCAGCTGAGACCACATCAATATAACAGTGGGCTGACACCCAATGAGTCAGAGCGAAGATACTGGCTTGAATACAAAACCGTGGCCAATTTTAGTTGACCACTACAAAAGCAAAGCATGGGCAGACGAGGGAACTGCTGGGACAATAGCCCGATGGAGCGTTTCTTCAGAAGCTTGAAAACAGAATGGATACCGATGACCGGCTACCGAAGTATCAGTGAGGCTCGGGTTGAAATATCACGATACGTGACGGGGTATTACAGTCAGCTTAGACCGCATCAATATAACGGTGGGCTGACACCGAACGAGTCAGAGCGAAGATACTGGCTTGAATACAAAAACGTGGCCAATTTAACTTGACCACTACATTCGAAATTGATGCTCAGACGCAGATAGGCTGCTCTCTCATGATCAATTAATTCTTTAAAATAAAACGTGATCCGGTATACGATAGGACCATAGTGTTAATCAGCATAATGTAACAATTCAATGAAGGACTACTTCGATTTTGCCGCTTCTACTCCAGTTTCACAGCAAGTGCTTGAGGCTATGAAACCTTGGGAAACGGATAATTTCGCTAATGCGTCATCGGCGCATCAAGCGGGGAGAGCTAGCCATCAAGCAATACAGCATGCAAGAGAAGCTATCGCGGATAAAATCGGGGCATTACCTAGTGAAATTATCTTTACAAGTGGTGCTAGCGAAGCAAACAATCTCGCTATTAAAGGTATAGCATTCAAATTTTTAGACAAAAAAGGCCACATCATCACATCTTCGATAGAGCACAAATGTATTCTGAATACTTGTGCTTTTCTTGAGTCAATTGGATTTGATGTCACTTACTTGGCCCCTGACTCGGAAGGGCGGATATCGGCGGAATCACTAATCGAAGCTTTACGTAGTGACACCATCTTAATCTCTATCCATCACGTCAACAATGAGTTAGGGACTATTCAGCCGATCGCAGAGTTTGGTGCTATCGCTTTTGAAAAAGGTGTACCTTTTCACACAGACGCAGCCCAAAGTTTTTGCAAATGTGACATTGATGTTGATGAGATGGATGTCGATATGCTTTCACTATCTGGACATAAGATTTATGGCCCCAAAGGGATAGGTGCTTTATTCGTCCGTAACGCTCGTGATTCAGAATTGGTGCCGATTATTCACGGAGGGGGGCAGGAAGCTGGCTTGCGCGGAGGGACCTCTCCCACACCACTGATTATCGGTTTGGCTGCTGCGGTTGAGTATTATCCAACGAAGGCAGGCCCAGATGAGCAAAGATTTCTTTATGCGATTAAGGAGTTTGAATGTAAGAGAAATGGCGGCGTAGACGTAGTACCTACTATCTGGAGTGTAACGTTTAAGTCAGATGATGATGTAAAGTCTTTCACTCACAAAAATCCTTGGCTTATCTCTCAAGGCTCCGCTTGCAACTCCTTATCCAACGTTGCATCGCACGTACTAATAGCGTTGGGGATGACGGAAGAACAAGCAAGAAGAACCTATCGCATCAGTCTTTCGCCTTACCGAATTAGCGGGAAGTAATCCGAAATCCTACGATCTTTTTTCTTGCGAAGAGAAGCCGCTCTTCGAGAGCCTTCCTATGTATGATAACTTCTGTGTTTTCGTTCGTACCTAAGATCTTCGAGAGCCGCCTATCGAAGCTTTTTTGCTTTTCGTATTGTTCGTGTAGTTTGCCAAGCAATAGGTGTTTATTTAGCAGTGGTGGTCGCCGTGATACCTCCGCATAATCGAAGAAATCAATTTCCTGAACAGCCATTTTCACCTTAATACGCTTAACTAAAAACGGTACAGACTGTTCAAAGTCATCGTAGTGGGTCAAAGTTAACTTACCAGAAGTTGTGTGTATTTTGACCAGGTCGATAGCGTCATCTAACTCACCATACATTTGGATGGCTGCCCCAACATAGACTCGCAGTAACAACGGTAATGAGTCAATGTTCTCTTTATGAAAAATGAGAGAGTGCCCTCTATTAAGAATACTTGCTGGTAACTGCTGATATGCTTTTGCGCATTGTTCTTCAATAAGCTTGGTGTCAGCTATAGCAAAGAGCAACTCTGTAGCTAGATTGATTATTGTGCGATAGTCATCAAATAACGCCTTTATATCTCGCTTTAGGCTATCAGGTTGCTGTGTATAAGGCCTTCTCTTCTCAAATAGCCCCATTGCAAAATACAAAAGGATATCCTCTTTACGGCTTTGTTTCGCCTCTTCAAACTCGTCTTTGCCATAAATTTTCAACAGTAACTGATGCACTTTGTTGTTGGAGCCTATCAGGCTTTTTAGCTGCGCCGAATCACTGAATTCGTCTTGTGCAGGCACTCGGCCCATATCTAAACTTTGCTGCCAGAAGGCGTCAAACAAAGCCTTATTTTGGGCAATTATGAGCCGTGCTTTGTCTTGAGAGGTTATCGGTGTTGGCGAAGTACGCTGCTGCCAATTGTGATTGCGGCGATAACGATTTTGGAGGTAGTCTTGCTCTGCTAATTTATCTTTGAATACGAAGAAAATACCTGGTGCTATAGCTATTGGCACTTCATCTAGTGAGCGCTCTATGTAGGCTTTGATTTCACTTTGCTGGTAGTATTTTTGAAAGGTGTTCCGCGAGGTAATGACGCCATCTTTATATGGTTTAAATTGGCTGACAAACTCATCGGTTCCCAGCATCACGCTAACTACTAAAAGTTTTTTTGCTAATTCCCAGGCGCCCAGCAGAGCCTCAAGTCGTTCGTGTTTATCTTCAATAACATTTAGTACAAAACCGAGATTGACAATATCAGTATAGGTTTTGTCCCCATCTGGGTAGAAATTTGGGTCCCAACCCATTACATCAATGCCGTGAGCCAGTAGCTCATTCATGTCGTCGCCTCTACCACAGCCATAGTCGAGTAGTGAATAGTCGCCTTGTAGATAGCCTTGCTTAGCTAAAGCTTTCATGGGTGCAGAGAGTGCATGGCGGGTAATAGCTGTTAGATGCCGGTCGACTTGATGTCCATGAGTTTGTTTGACCATGGTCGAGCGGAATAGGCGACCGTCCACTAATTCGTATCCATGTTGTCTAATCAGGTTTTCCCATGATTGTTTAAAGCCAATTATCCTTGTATTTTCATACAGCCCAGCACTTTCGCCTTCCTCAGTTAGCTGCGAAAATAAAGAGTGATAATCACTGCTTGGCAACACCATAAGCTCTTTGCGGTGGAGAATTGGCGGATTATCAGAGTCTTGGTATGTGGTGACTCGGTGTGTGAGTTTATTGAGGTCAACTGTAACGCTCTGCGTCAAAGATGGGTAAGAGTCCGTATAAAACGTTGGGTAGCTCAGGAGTGATAGGCAGAAATCGCGCTTAAAAAGCTTCACTAAATGCCAGGTCTCGGTATCTATCTTTAGTGCTGTTGCTACTGCATGAATGAAGGTGACAAGTTCGGAAGGCAGAGCCGTGAATGCATCTTTATGTATGTATATGGCTTCGGGAAGGTGCTTCCCTTTGTTTACTTGATGTACTAGTTGGCTAAATTTGACGTTATCCACTCTACAGCATCTCCGTGATTTCATTATGTTCACAAAGATACAACGCATTTTCTCCACTTGCACGTTGGGAGGGCGCATAACTACCTTTTGTGTTGGGCTATCAGGTGCATTCTGTCTTCATAGCTGCTCACCAAGAAATCAACAGCACTCCCATGGCGTTGGCATATCAGATTACCTTTAGTGTTGACTTCTGAAGCGGCAAGCTAAATAGCTGTTCCTAAATGTAGATCACTGAGTTTCGAAAATAGAAGGAACTCGGCTCGATTCAAGCGATCTGATCAATCGCCAAACCAACCAACTCACACAAACCGAGCCGAGATCATGATTCTAACATTACCAACCCGCTCTGAAAGACGTCGAATACAAAAAAAGATGTATAAAACCAGAGATAAAGACGAGTGCCGTCGCCTGAATGCCATTCTCTTGTTGGCATCTGGACGTACTGTTACTGAAGTATCAGGCTTGATAGCTGCGGCGCGTTCTTCAATCAACAGATGGGTCAGTTGGTACACTGAATGTGGCATTGAGGGGCTAGAGTCTTCAACCAGAGGCCGTTCCTGTGTGCTTCCTTTCCAACAAATAACGAGTGTAATCAAACTACTGCTTCAATTGTCCCCCCAAGAGCTTGGATACCAACGTTCCCGCTGGAGTACTGAATTAATAGCTCTTGAGGTTAACCGCTTATTTTCGCTGCAGGTTCATTCCTCAACGATTCGGCGGTGGTTGCCTAAACTTGGCGTTGTTTGGCGTAGAGCCGCTCCCACCTTGCATATCAAAGATCCTCATAAAGATGAGAAGCTTGCGGAAATTAAGGCAGCTTTGAAACGCTGCAATATAAACCATCCCGTATTTTATGAAGATGAAGTTGATATCCATCTCAATCCAAAAATCGGCGCAGATTGGATGCATAAAGGCCATCAAAAACGAGTGACAACGCCGGGACAGAATAGCAAACGATACTTGCCAGGTGCGCTACACACAGGAACGGGGAAAGTCAGTTATATCGCCAGTTCCAGCAAAGATTCTATGCTATTTCTTTCAATGCTGAAATTGCTCAAAAGACGGTACAGACGAGCCCAAACGATTACGCTCATTATCGATAACTACATCATCCACAAGAGTAAAAAGACTCAAGCTTGGCTCAAGCAAAACCCAAAGTTTATCTTGTTGTTTCAGCCGGTTTACTCATCTTGAGTCAACAAAATAGAGCAGTTGTGGCACGCACTACATGAAACCGTTACCCGAAACCATCAGTGCAAAAACATCTGGAAGTTGATGGAGCGGGTTAAGTACTTTATGGACCATGCTTCACCATTCCCTGGTGGTGGGCATGGTCTCATGAAAGTGGAGCACAATTAGGATCACTTATTTAGCAATCCTTGGTGTCATAAGCACCATAGGCAGACACCTGTTCGCTATGACGGCGAACTGGATTGAATAAGGTGCTAACACTTCGTTGTCGACAATACTTTCAGGACTGACCTCGGCCGCAATAATGGCATGAGTTTTAGACTGCCAGCAGCAGCTTGCGTCAGACCCGACGCTTTTCTTTGCCATATTTACGGGTTTTCCATTCGCCTTCGCCGAACACCTTCAGACCTTTGGCATCGATAACGACATGAGCAATCGCCACATAACTTGGCGCTCGATAAGCGACTTTGACGGTTTTAGCCCATTTACTGATGCAGCTGTAATCCGGTGATGCGAAGCGAATATCCAGTAACCTACACCGACTGTTACTTAATGGTCTTGATAATTTGTTCTTCGGCATAACGTTTTTATATTGAGCGCTTTATTGGCTATTGTGTATTGGATATTTCGCTGGTGTCATGCTCTTAAATTTGAGAGAGAAGTCACCAACAGCGCCATGCTGCCGCAGGCTAACAGTACCCATCCCAAGTGCTGCACCGCGCCTGCCAGAGCAAGGCCGCTGCCGATGAGTAAGTAGTACATCAAGCCGAATAGGGCACCAGCGCTGCCAGCCTGCTGTCGGTACTGAGCCAAGGCCATGCTGAGCACATTGGGGATAGCTATTCCGAATGCCATAACCACGAGTAGCATAGGCGCCAGAAACCCGATGGAGTTCGGCGAGAGTTGTACTCCTATGGCTCCCAGAAGCAGCAATAGAGCGGCGCCTTGCAAGAGCTTGCCTTGAGAGACTCCCTTGGAGATCAAGCGTTTATTGCTGTAGCTGCCAACCAGTGAGCCCAGGCCAAGGATTAAGCCGCTGTAACCGAACTGTTCCGGCGTGAACCCAAGCCTGGCAAAGTTGAATCCACCGAGTTGGTAGTAAGAAAACAGGGCGACGTTATAAGCAGTGACCAAGAGCGCAGATTGCCAGATTTGCCTGTCACCGAGCATACGTTTACTCAAGGCGACCAGTTGCAAACTCTGCCTGCTGGTTTGGGTTTCCGGCAGCCTGATAAAACAATAGGCGAATAATCCCAAGGCCATAATAAATAAAGCTAAAAATACCGCATGATGACCACCCACCTTGACCAATTGGCCACCGGAAAACATGCCGATAACAGGGCTGATGGCAATCCCAAGCCCCATCACACTGAACACTTTCCCCAACTCTTCGCCGCTGAAGGCGTCACGCAGCATGGTTTGGGTGACGATTGAGCCGACAGCAATACCAAAAGCGCTGCAGGCTCTGGCGGCCATCAGCACGGCGAAGCTGGTTGTTGACATGGCCACCCAGGCTGCGACGCCATAGATAAAGAGTCCCAGCAACATGGTCGGGCGACGGCCGCAACTGTCGGCCACTATGCCCCACACTGCCACGCCCAAAGCGAAAGCCAGGAAATAAACCGATAGAGTTTGCGCCGCCTGAGGGTAGGACACGGCAAATGTCTGCGAAATCGCCCCCAGGGCCGGGCTGTAAATGGTTTCCACTATTTGCGGGAACATCAGTAGCGCCAGCATCAACCATAGCGAAGGTTTGGTTTTCATCTCTTATCCTTATCACAATCAAGCAAGCTGCGAACAAGCCCTGTTCCTCTATGCAGGCTTGATCCGCGCTTTTCCAAGTCGGCACGCAGTGTATACTCGTGATGAAACGGCACGTTAACGACATAAAGACAAGAAACATCAAAATAGGGACATCATGGCGATTATTGAGCAGGAAACTGAGTTCGATGCGGATACCTTTCCAGCCAGTGTTATCGGCATTGCGGCCGATGTTGGCCAGCACGATTCGGGCATGCACCAACACCATAAAGGGCAACTACTTTATGCCCCCCACGGCTGCATGAGCTTTGCATTGGAGAACGCCATCTGCATCTTGCCGCCCACCAAAGCCGTGTGGATCCCGCCCGGTATTTCGCACCGCGCGGTAATGACCAATGTGGTGGCCTATCGTTCTTTGTATTTTGATTGCGCCAGGTTCAACACTCCGGCTGAGCTTCGCATGATAGAGGTCAACGCCCTCTTGAAAGCCTTGATAGACAAGATGGCACTGTGGCCTTGGGACACACCGGAGCAGAATATGGCCAATAGCAGTGCGTTATTTTGGGAAGAGTTTTATGCCGCCAAGAAACATTCATTTCAGCTGCCACTGCCACGGGATCGCAGGTTTCGCCGATTCCGCCAGCAGCTTATCAAGGAAGAGTTTCTCGCGCCTGATATAGGCCGACTTGCCGGCAGTGTCGGCGCAAGCACCAAGACAGTCACCCGGTTATTCAAGGCTGAAACCGGTATGACTTATCAGCAATGGCGCCAACAGTGGCGCCTTTTGAAGGCCATTGAACTCCTATCCGGCGCCAGATCTGTCAGTGAAGTGGCCCACAATCTGGCGTTTTCTTCCGACAGCGCCTTCATTGCGTTTTTTAAAAAGCAGACGGGCCAAACGCCTTTGAGCTTTATTCACAATCCAATCAACTGAAAACAAGAGTCAAATGCACAAACAACAGCCTAAAATCACAGTTCCCCAACCGGCTGATTTACATCTAACATCCTTAGTGGTAAAAATTGAGCGGTAAAGCTACTTTCAACTCTCATTGAGGCATTGATGCTGGAGATTGTAATCATCAGATAATCAGTTAACTGACCTTCCAAGGCCGGTCTGATTATCAATGCGCGTAAATCAAAGGTGGACACTGACAAGTGCCCGCATGTTTTGCTCATGATGATTATCGAGTTTTTCCAGTATGAATATATCCCGTCAGGAACAACGTACCCTGCACGTCCTCGCCAAAGGCGGACGCATTTGTTATTTCCGCGACACTTCAGGTCGCGTCACAGCCGTTGAATGTTATAGCCGCGAAGGGCTTGTTCTTTGCGACTGTACCCTCGCCATTTTCAAAAAGCTCAAAGCCAAAAAACTGATCAAATCTGTCAAAGGTCAGCCCTATCGCATAACCACGGCCGGCTTGCACAATGTGCGCGCCCAACTGGACAACCGTTGAGGAAAGAAAGATGAATACACTATTTTCCCGTGACTATATCAACAGCAACATGATGGGCCCCAACGCCCTGCTGCTGGCCGAAGAAGTCTGCCGGTCACTGCAACTGCAACCAGGGATGCGGGTGCTGGACTTGGCCTGTGGCACAGGCATGACCTCCATCTATCTGGCGAAGGCCTTCAACCTCGAAGTCACCGCAATGGATCTTTGGATAGCGGCCGAAGACAACCAGGCAAGATTCAAGGCCGCTGGCCTGGAAGACAGGATCACGGCGGTAAACTTTGACGTAACCCAGATGCGGCCGGGACATGCCCCATTTGCAGAAAACAGTTTCGATGCCGTCTTGTCCATCGATGCCTATCACTACTTTGGTGCCAGTTCAGCGTTTTTTGACACCCACCTCGCCCCTTTCATCAAGCCGGGCGGTCAGGTCGCCATAGTGGTACCCGGGCTGAAAAAGCCTTTTCCACTGCAGCAAAGCGTTGCCCCTGAGCTGGCCCCCTGGTGGCAGCCCGGGATGAACTTTTTCACCGTCGACTGGTGGATGCAACTCTGGCAACAGAGCGCATTTTTACAGTTGGAGCTGTGCGAAGAGAGCGGGCAGTGCACCCAGGCATGGCAGGAGTGGTTGGCATGCGACAACCCTTATGCCGTACGGGATCGCGAGATGATGGCCGCCGAAAACGGCCAGTGGTTCAACTTTACCAAAATGACAGGCCGCATACACAAGTAAGCTTTCAAAAAAGCAAGGAAAGGTATGAATATCAATAAGCTAATCAGCCAGCATTTGCCAATAAGGCTGTCGCCGAACGAAAGCAAAATTCCCTGGAATGATGCCGATTTCAGCCAGCGAATGCTGGAAAACCACCTCTCCCAGGAGCACGATTGGGCCAGTAGAAAACTGGCGGTGATTGAGCGCCAGGTAGATTGGCTCTGCAGCCAACTGGCTCCTGGCGCAAAAGTGCTGGATCTGGGTTGTGGCCCCGGCTTTTACACTCAATTGCTGGCAAAACGCGGCTTTTGCTGCACCGGTGTCGACTTCTCACCAGCCTCTATAGCCTACGCCCAACAACAAGCGCAGGCGGCTGGACTGGATATCGACTATCAACTGCTGGATGTCAGAAGCTACCGGCCGACCAAGAAGTTTGACTTCATCATGATGACCTTCGGTGAGCTGAATGTTTTCAGCACAGCGGATGCCAAGAGTTTACTCAAGCATTGTGCAAACTGGCTGATGCCGAATGGCAAACTACTTGTGGAAGTTCACAGCTTTGATGAAGTCAAACGACAGGGACAGGCAGAGCCAAGCTGGCAAAGGCATTCACAGGGCCTATTTCTCGATGCTCCCCACCTGCTACTGACGGAGCATGCTTGGGACGAGGCACTCCAAACCAGTTCCACACTGTTTTGGGTGATTGAAGAAAACGGCAAGGTGGCGCGATTCGGCAGCCGGATGCAGGCTTGGCAAGATGAGGAATATCTGCAGCTGTTAAACGAGTGCGGCTTCAACAAGATTCAGCGGATAGACACTGCAGAGTGGCCCAGCAGCAATACCTTTGAGGGCAAGCTCTACACACTAATGGCATGCTCCAAGGCATAACCTGAGTCCGTTTGAAAGAGGAAGGTGTTAAGGTCTAAACCCCGGGTACCTTCCTCTTTTTTATTGTTATCAACACCAATACATTTCAGTAGCGCTTTCTAAGCAGTCTCAAGGCGTTGGCAGTTACCAACACAGTTGCGCCCGTATCGGCCATCACCGCCAGCCAGAGGCCGGTGATCCCCAGTAAGCTGGTCACCAGAAAAATCGCCTTCAGCCCCAGCGCCAAGGCTATGTTCTGGCGGATATTGCTCAGGGTTGCCCTGGCCAAGTGGATCATTGCCGCCACCCCTCCCAACTGATTATGGGTCAGGGCCGCATCGGCGGTTTCCAGCGCGGCATCGGTTCCGCCGCCCATGGCAATACCGATACGGGCTCGCTTCATTGCCGGGGCATCATTGATACCATCTCCCGTCATGGCAACATTGCGGTGCTCGGCCAATGCCGCCACCTCAGAAACTTTATCTTCCGGCAGCAGCCCGGCGCGCCAATCGATGGCCAGTTCCTCGGCAATCGCCTTGGCGGTTCTTGGGTTGTCACCGGTCAGCATTATGCTGTCGATACCGAGATGGCGTAGCTTAGCTATGGCTTCGGCGGCCTCGGCGCGCAGCTGATCCCTGAGGGCAATAATGGCCACAGGAAGAAGTAGCTCCCGCTCGGCATCACACAGTACCACCAGGGTTTGCCCCTGCTGCTCCAGTTCTGTGACGCGTTGCAGCAACTCAGGAGCTAGGTTTGGCAGCCTTGAAGGGGCCAACAGTCGCCAGTTTTGCGAATCGACCCGTCCTTCAACGCCCATCCCGGGTAAGGCCCGAATAGCTTCTGCGCCTGGCAGTTCCAGCCGCTGCTCTTTGGCATGATTGACTATCGCCTGTGCCAGGGGGTGATGTGAGCCCAATTCAATGGCGGCGGCCACCCTGAGCCACTTGGTCGCATCCTGCTCTGTGAGGCTCTCCACCAGGGTAACTTCAGGTTTACCTTCTGTGAGGGTACCGGTCTTATCGAAGGCGACGGTATCGACATGTGCCAGTGCTTCCAATGCCGCGCCGCCCTTAATCAAGGCTCCCTGACGGGTTGCGGCCGCCAGCGCAGAGGTTACCGCCGCCGGCGTCGAAATTACCAAGGCGCAGGGGCAACCTATCAACAACAGTGTCAAACCACGGTAGATCCATTGCTCCCAAGGCTCGGCGTACAGCAGAGGTGGCAACAGCACAGTCAACAAGGCCAGCAACATGATGGCTGGTGTGTACCAGCGACTGAACTTGTCGATGAATCTCTCTATCGGTGCTCTTTGCCCTTCGGCCTCTTCAATCAAATGCAGGATGCGGTCTATGGCGTTGCTGCCGGGCTCGGAGACAACCTTCATCTTCACCAGCCTGTCGGCTGCCAGGCAGCCGGCGGCGACCCGTTCGCCCTTAACCCTTTCTACCGGGATAGATTCTCCCGTAAGGGCACTTTCATCAAATGCCGCCGAGGCATCGAGCAGTTCGGCATCGGCCGGCAGGCGAGCTCCAGGCGCAACTTCTATGATGTCGCCCGGATGCAGCTCTGAGGCGGCCACCTCTTGCCTCTGGCCATCATTTAACCTCAATGCCTTGTCCGGTACCAATGCCATCAAGGCGCTGACTCCGGCGCGGGCGCGGCCGGCCGCAAACGATTCGAGCTGCTCACCGAGCATAAACAGGAGCAACACCATAGCCGCCTCGGCCGTTTCGCCCAGCAACAAGGCACCTATGGCGGCAACTGTCATCAGGGTTTCAATGGCAAAAGGGGTGCCGCTGCGAATAAGGGCCCAAGCCTTGCGGGCAATAGGCAACAGCCCCCAAACTGTAGCCAGAGTGAACAGGCTGGTGCTGATACTCGCAGGCGCCAGAGCCGCCAGCAGCATTAACAGTGCCAGTGACAAAGGTTGCCAGTATTTGGGTTGCCAGTATTTGCCAAGCCGGCTCGCCGGGCCGGGTTTTGGGCCTTCCTTACCTGCCTGGGCCTGCTGCTTAAGCTTAAAGCCGGCCGCATGCACAGCATCGACTATGCCTTGGGGCGAAACGCCGGGCGTCAGTTCCACCAGCAGCTTTTCGGTGGCAAATACCACCCTGGCGCTGCAAACGCCGCTCACCCTGGAAACCGCAGTTTCGACTTTACGGGCACAGCTGGCACAGTCCATACCCAGTATTTGCCACTGATGCTGCTCACCTTGAGCAAACCGGGCAGTGTTGACTTCGGCAGCGGAGTCGGCCTGATGGGACTCATGATGATCATGGCAACAAGCCGAATGACAGCCAGAATGCTCGTTGGAATGACTGACGGCGTTACCGGCTACCTGGCTATCTGTGCAATTTGCCGGGTCCTTAGCCCCCGCCTTTACAGTCTCGGGCGTGGGTTTGGGATCACAACAGGAATGACTCATAACTGTGCCTCATGCTATGGCTCAAATGATGCCTCGGAACTCAAATGTGACTATCCGGGCCGTTTGTTATTGCCAAGGAGTGTAAAGCTTGGAGTAAGCTCCAGAGTCAAGCATCTGTGCCAAAGTATTTGCCCGGCCCGAAAACCAAGCCCTATCAATTAACCAACCAGCCCAAGCCCGATCAGCCAGCCACTATCAATTAACCAGCCATAGCCGCTATGCCGCCCTAGCCTACAACGACGCTGATTGTCCCATTTACCGGCGCCAATGTTGCGCTTGACAGTCAACCGGCTTCCACCAAAAATGCGCCGGGGATTTAAAGTGCCAGGCGCAGTTTCGCCACAAAGCAACATACGGGTAAAGGCTCAGGAAGATACTGAGAGACGCTGCATTGCAAGCCATCTTCTGCACAGCGCAAAGAATAGATGGCGCAACTTATACGGCTGAAGCAGGCTAAACCTCTTGTACCAATGCTTATGTGAGCAGGCCCTAACTCCCTGTCAACGCCAGCTTAAGATTGAAGCCTGGTGGCGACTGCGGTTAACATAGTCGGTCGATTTTTCTTTTTATGATCCTGAGGGAGCCCAAGTTGTCCTTGATTCGAGGTTGTCTTGCCTTTAGCGGCTATGTTATCAACACCCTGTTTTGGAGCCTGCCAATTCTGCTGGGCAGCCTGATAAAACTGCTTCCAATAAAGCCATTACAGCGCCTATGCAGCCACGCTTTGGATTTCTGCGCCAGCGCCTGGATCAGTGTTAACGGCGGCATAGAAAAGCTGTTTCATCCGCTGAAGATGCATATAGACGAGCTTCCGGATCTGTCAGAGCAGGAGTGGTATATGGTGGTAGCCAACCACCAGAGCTGGGTCGATATTTTGATCCTGCAGCGACTGCTTAATCGGCGGATCCCTTTTCTCAAGTTTTTCCTGAAAAAAGAGCTGATTTATGTCCCTGTACTTGGGCTGGCCTGGTGGGCGCTGGACTTTCCCTTTATGCGCCGTTACAGCACGGCCGAGTTGAAAAAGAACCCGAAACTCAGAGGCAAAGACATTGAAATTACCCGTAAGGCCTGTGCCAAATTCAAGCACAAGCCGGTGAGCGTGATGAACTTTGTCGAAGGTACCCGCTTTCAGCCCAGCAAGCACCAGAAGCAAAACTCACCGTTCAAACACCTGCTCAGACCCAAGGCCGGCGGCATGGCCTTTGCGTTGTCGGCCATGGGCGATCAGATCCATAAACTGGTGGATGTCACCATCTATTATCCCGGCAAGATCCCCAGTTTTTGGGACTATATCAGCGGCCGTCTGCCTGAGGTTTACCTCCATTTGGAGGTCAAGGAGATAGACTCGGGGATGCGGGGTGACTACGCCAATGATCGTCAGTTCAAACAAGCCTTCCAGGAACGGCTGAACGCCCTCTGGCAGCACAAGGATGAAGTGCTGGAACAATTGGCCGCCAAGGCAAACCATTCTCAAGGGGACTCCTGATGTTGCACTTCCTGCCCGGGCCTGTGCTGTTTATTCTCAGCCTGAGCTTGCTGATCATCAATACCGCCGTTTGGGGGTCGCTGGTGTGTATCGGCGGCCTGTTCAAATTGTTGCTGCCCTGGAAGGGTGGCCGCATCGCCATGACCCGGTTAATGAACCGGTTCATGTGGGCCTGGGCCAGCTGTAATGGCGGCATACTGCACCTGATAGCCAAGGTCGAATGGGATGTACAAGGGTTAGAAAGCCTCAAGCCAGATGGTTGGTATCTGCTGATCAGCAACCACCTCAGTGGCTTTGATATTGCTGCGCAGACCTATATCCTGCGTAACAACATCCCCATGCTGAAGTTCTTTCTCAAGAAAGAGCTGCTGTATGTTCCTATCATGGGCCTGGGTTGCTGGGCGCTGGACATGCCCTTTATGAACCGCACCAGCCCGGAAAAGTTGAAGAAGAATCCCAAGCTCAGGGGCAAGGATCTGCAAACGACCCGGCGCTCCTGCGAAAAATTCAAAGACTTGCCCACCTCCATCATCAACTATGTGGAAGGCAGTCGCTTTACCGAAGACAAACGACAAAGGCAAAAGTCCCCCTACAAACACCTGCTGCGGCCAAAAGCCGGCGGCATCGCCTTCACCTTGTCGGCCATGGGCGAGCAGTTTGATGCCTTGCTGAATATGACTGTGCTTTATCCCGATGCGCCCAAGGATATTCTCGGCGCCGTGATGCAGGGTAAAGTGCACAAAATCGTGGTGCGAATCGAGGCCCTGCCTGTGCCTCAGGTGGATTCTGTTCGCTACTTCAGCGAGCCAGAGTACAGGGTCGAGTTTCAACGCTGGCTCAACGACATCTGGCAACAAAAGGATGCCCAAATAGACCAGTTGCTGGCCGAATGCCATCCCGCCGACGACTACAGCAAGCTGGCACAAAAAAGCCACTGACAGTGATTGTCCAGGACAAAACAATGCCGGGTCTAAGCCCGGCATTGTTGTTTTAAAACTGAGTATTTCGACTCAAGCGCTTTTATCGCATTCAGTCAGATACTTCTCGGCGGCGTCCAGCTCAAATTCGCTGAACACTTGAATACCATGGCGCATCAGCAAAGCGGCGGTCACGCCGTCGCCCTCTATGAGTTGGCGGGAGAAACTGCCATCGTAAATCTTGCCTTTGCCACAGGAAGGACTGCGGGCCTTGAGAATGGCAGCAACCACTTGCTGTTGCTGCGCCTTGGCCAGTGCCAGCTCGGCGCCTCGCTCAAAGGCCTCTGTCACGTCCTCACCGTCACAGGTCAGCACTCGTCCCTGTATCTGTTCGGCCGGAGCTCTGGGTGTCGGCAAGCCGCCGGCGCACTCGGGGCAGAAAGGCACAAACCGCCCTTGGGCCTGCCATAGCTGCACTCTGGCATCATTGAGCAAGTTATGGCCACCGTCATAGCGTACTTCTTGCCCCAATAAACAGGCGCTTATCAATATCCGATTCGGTTTTGCTGTGTTGATGATTTCTGCGCTCATGCTTTGTCCACTCTTGTCACTCTTGCCTCTCTCCTCACTCGAACGATTCACTCCGGGGAACCGCCCTCGCCTAATTGGCAGTGGCTCATGCTCTCGGTTTAACGGCCCAGGGTCTGGGACACTGCTACGGATAACAAGCTTCGCTCTTTTCCTTGTCTACCGCTGACAAGGAGCATTCTATCAGTCGCCCCTCAAGAAAACTGTTTAAAACGGGATTGTCGACAATAGTTGCAATAGCAAGTGTAAACCCATGCTAACAGCAAGTTTAAAAAATAAACCCAAGACAATGTTAAGTAAGGGTTTAACCACCAAAAACACCAAATTATTAGACTTACGTCTAGGTAAAGGTATTGTTGACAATGACCCAGATCACATCTAATGTCGAACCATTGTTAACAATCGAGCGAAACTTAAGCAGTGACTCAGGCACCTGTATTGGACAAAAACAACGTTGATAAAGCCACTCCGGAGAAGAGCAGCACCCTAGTGGATCAGATCCTGGTGCAAATTCAGACCAGCATCATCAAGGGTGAGTTGGCTCCCGGCAGCAAGATCAACGAGCAGGCGCTGGCACTCAAGTACGGTATCAGCCGCGGTCCAACCCGTGAGGCCTTGCAGATCCTCGAGCGTCAGCGCTTGGTAGTACGTATCCCCCATGTGGGTGCCAGAGTCGCCGCCATGACAGTGGCTGAGCTCAACGACCTCTACGAACTGCGCAGCACGCTGGAAGCCATGGCCTGTGAACTGGCCGCCAAACGGATAACCGATGAGCAGCTCAGCCAGTTATGGCAACTGCTGGCCCGTCAGGAAGCGGCGCTGGCAGAAGGCGATACCTATTTTCAGGAAGAGGGTGATGTGGACTTTCACTACCAGATCATCCGCGCCAGCGGTAACAAGCACCTGCAGGAAACCCTGATCGGCGGCTTATATCACCTGCTGAGAATGTATCGCTATCAATGCACCAATAAGAACCGCCCGGTCAAAGCCATCGCCGAGCACAGACGCATAGTCGAAGCCATAGCCCAGCGCGATGCCGAACTGGCCGGCTTGCTGATGCGCCGTCATATCGAACAGGGACGGCGCAATACCGAACTCAGACTCAAACAGCTTCAGGCGGAGCATGCCGCCCTGGACTCAATATAAGGAAGCAAACAGATGACTCGCAGCGCAGGACTCAGATTCCGCCAGGCTCTGGCCAAGGCCAAGCCGCTTCAAATCGTGGGAACCACCAATGCCTATTTCGCCCTGATGGCCGAGCAATCCGGTGTTCAGGCCCTGTACCTTTCCGGTGCCGGTGTCGCCAACGCCTCTTACGGCCTGCCGGATCTGGGCATGACCTCAATGAACGATGTGCTGATCGATGCCGGCCGTATCACATCGGCCACCGAACTGCCGCTGCTGGTCGACATAGACACAGGCTGGGGCGGCGCCTTCAACATTGCCCGCACCATCAAGGAGTTTGAAAAGGCCGGTGTTGCCGCCGTGCATATGGAAGATCAGGTGTCACAGAAACGCTGTGGTCACAGACCCAACAAGGCCGTGGTCAGCACCGAAGAGATGGTTGACCGTATCAAGGCTGCCGTGGATGCCCGCACAGATGAGAACTTCGTCATCATGGCTCGCACAGACGCAGTTGCCGTGGAAGGGCTGGATGCCGGTATCGAACGCGCCCAGGCCTATATCGAGGCGGGTGCCGACATGATCTTTGCCGAGGCGCTGACCGAGCTGGATCAGTACCGTCGATTCAAGGCGGCCGTCAACGCCCCGATCCTGGCCAACATGACCGAATTCGGCAAGACAGAACTGTTCAACAAGGAACAACTGGCCGAAGCCGGTGCCGACATGGTGCTCTACCCACTGAGCACCTTCCGCGCCGCCAACCTGGCCGCCCTGAAAGTGATGCAGGCACTGATGGCCGACGGTCATCAACGCAATGTGGTCGATGCCATGCAAACCCGTGAAGAGCTGTATAAGTTCCTCGGCTACCACCACTACGAAACCAAGCTCGATGAGCTGTTCAGCCAAAAGTAACGGCTGAATCCAGGGATGATTGACCGGCGCAGACGCGCCGGTTGCAGGGTTTGCCCCAAGAAACACCCGGGGTTGCCGCCCTACACAGCGCCCCAGAGCGCTGAAAAAGGCAACCGCATACCAGACCAGCCATGGCTGGCCAACAAATTGACAAGAGTGTAACGGAAGAGGGAATGCATTATGACTGACAAGAAACTGAGCGGCGCCGGATTACGCGGCCAAAGCGCAGGCGAAACTTCACTGAGCACAGTCGGTAAGTCCGGCTCAGGCCTGACCTACCGCGGCTATGACGTTAAAGATCTGGCCGAAAACGTCAGCTTCGAGGAAGTGGCCTACCTGATCCTTTACGGCGAACTGCCCACCGAAACGCAACTGGCGGCCTATCGTCAGAAACTCAAAGGCATGCGCGGCCTGCCACAGGCACTGAAAGAGGTGCTGGAGCGGATCCCGGCCGATGCCCACCCTATGGACGTTATGCGTACCGGTTGCTCCATGCTGGGTAACCTGGAAACCGAAAAAGATTTCTCCGAGCAGAGTGAAGTGGCCGACCGTCTGCTGGCGGCATTTCCTTCCATCATCTGTTACTGGTATCGCTACAGCCATGACGGCGTGCGTATAGACACAGAAACCCATGACGACCAGATAGGCGCCCACTTCCTGCACCTGCTGCACGGCGAAGCTCCATCTGCCCTGCATGCCAGGGTTATGGATGTGTCACTGATCCTCTACGCCGAGCACGAATTCAACGCCTCTACCTTCACCGCCCGGGTTTGTGCCTCTACCCTGTCTGACATGCATTCCTGCATAACAGGCGCCATTGGCTCACTGCGCGGCCCTCTGCACGGCGGCGCCAACGAGGCGGCGATGGAGCTGATTCAGGATATGCGCGATGAAGACCATGCCCGCGAAGTGCTCAAGGGCAAGCTGGAGCGCAAAGAGAAGATCATGGGCTTTGGTCACGCCATCTACCGCGAGTCTGACCCCCGCAACGTGATCATCAAAGAGTGGTCGGAAAAGCTGGCGCAGGAATATGGTGATGATCGCCTCTATCGCGTTTCTGTTGCCTGTGAAGCCCTGATGTGGGAAGAGAAGAAACTCTTCTGTAACGCCGACTTCTTCCACGCCAGTGCCTATCACTTCATGGGGATCCCCACCAAGCTGTTTACCCCCATCTTCGTTTGCTCCCGCCTCACCGGCTGGGCCGCGCACGTGATGGAGCAGCGCGCCAACAACCGCATTATCCGCCCGAGTGCCGATTATGTTGGAGTTGAACCACGCAAGGTGACGCCTCTCAGCGAGCGTTGATCCCGGCGGCCAAACGGCCGCCCGATGAATGAGCAAGAGCGGGCACCCAAGTGAGCAGGGGCCCGGCTCTTTTTGCAGTTGCTTCTCAGTGGACAGAACTCATGAATACCAATTACCGAACTCACCTGCCCGGCACCAGCCTCGAGTATTTCGATACCCGCGCCGCAGTCGAGGCCATCAGCCCCGGAGCCTATGCCAAACTGCCCTACACCTCGCGGGTGTTGGCTGAAAACCTGGTCCGCCGAGCAGAGCCCGGCAGGCTCAACGACTTCCTCGAACAGATTATCGAACGCAAACGGGATCTGGACTTCCCCTGGTTCCCGGCGCGGGTGGTGTGTCACGACATTCTCGGCCAAACAGCACTGGTTGATTTGGCCGGTCTGCGTGATGCCATCGCCGACAAGGGTGGCGATCCGGCCAAGGTTAACCCTGTGGTGCCAACCCAGCTGATTGTGGATCACTCTCTGGCGGTGGAACACCCCGGCTTTGAAGCGGATGCCTTCGAGAAAAACCGCGCTGTTGAAGACAGACGCAACGAAGACAGATTCCACTTTATCAACTGGACCAAGACGGCCTTTAAAAACGTCGATGTGATCCCGCCCGGTAACGGCATCATGCACCAGATCAACCTGGAGAAGATGTCCCCCGTAGTGCAGAGCCGCGACGGCGTAGCCTTCCCGGACACCTGTGTCGGCACCGACAGCCACACGCCACATGTGGATGCCCTCGGGGTGATCGCCATAGGCGTGGGTGGCCTGGAAGCCGAAAGCGTGATGCTCGGCCGCGCTTCCTGGATGCGCCTGCCGGACATAGTCGGCGTCAAGCTGACCGGCAAGGCCGCTCCCGGCATTACCGCCACGGATATAGTGCTGGCGCTGACCGAATTCCTGCGTAAAGAGCGGGTGGTGGGTGCCTATCTGGAATTCTTCGGTGAAGGCGCCGCCAGCCTGACCCTGGGTGACAGGGCAACCATCTCCAACATGACTCCCGAATATGGCGCCACTGCCGCCATGTTCTATATCGATCAGCAAACCATAGATTATCTGCGCCTCACCGGCCGTGATGACGAGCAGGTAGCGCTGGTGGAAAACTATGCCAAGACCACGGGTCTGTGGGCCGACAGCCTCGAAGGCGCCGAATATGAGCGGGTACTGGAGTTCGATCTCTCCTCCGTGGTGCGCAACATGGCCGGTCCTTCCAACCCGCATGCCCGTTTGGCCACCAGCGACTTGGCCGCCAAAGGCATTGCCGGCAAGGTCGAGCAGCAAGAAGGCCTGATGCCGGACGGCGCCGTGATTATCGCCGCCATCACCAGCTGTACCAACACCAGTAACCCACGCAACGTGATTGCCGCCGGCCTTATCGCCCGCAACGCAGTGGAAAAAGGCTTGGTACGCAAGCCTTGGGTCAAGACCTCTCTGGCCCCCGGCTCCAAGGCGGTGGATCTCTATCTGCGCGAGGCTGGGCTATTGCCTTACCTGGAACAGCTGGGCTTTGGCATAGTCGCCTTCGCCTGTACTACATGTAACGGCATGAGCGGCGCGCTCGATCCCAAAATCCAACAGGAAGTGATCGACAGAGATCTTTACGCCACCGCGGTATTGTCCGGTAACCGTAACTTCGATGGCCGGATCCACCCCTATGCCAAGCAGGCATTCCTGGCCTCGCCGCCTTTGGTAGTGGCCTACGCCATTGCAGGGACTGTGCGTTTCGACATAGAGAAAGACGCACTCGGCACAGATCAGAACGGCAACGCCGTAACCCTCAAGGACATCTGGCCCAGCGACGAAGAGATAGATGCCATCGTCAAGTCGTCGGTCAAGCCGGAGCAGTTCCGCAAGGTGTATGAGCCCATGTTCAATATCGCCGTGGAATACGGTGATGGGGTCGACCCTCTATATGACTGGCGCCCAATGAGCACCTATATCCGTCGCCCACCCTACTGGGAAGGCGCCCTGGCCGGTGAACGTGCGCTCAAGGGGATGCGGCCACTGGCGGTATTGGGTGACAACATCACCACGGATCACCTGTCGCCATCGAACGCCATTCTGCCATCCAGCGCCGCCGGTGAATACCTGGCCAAGATGGGCTTGCCGGAGGAAGACTTCAACTCCTACGCCACCCACAGGGGTGACCATCTGACAGCTCAACGGGCCACCTTTGCCAACCCCAAACTGTTCAACGAAATGGTCAAGGACGACAACGGCAAGGTGATCCAGGGCTCGCTGGCCCGTATCGAGCCCGAAGGGCAACAGGTACGCATGTGGGAAGCGATAGAAACCTACATGGAGCGCAAGCAACCCCTGTGCATCATAGCCGGTAAAGACTATGGCCAGGGCTCCAGCCGTGACTGGGCCGCCAAGGGCGTGCGCCTGGCCGGAGTCGAGGCGATTGTGGCCGAAGGCTTCGAGCGCATTCACAGAACCAACCTGATAGGCATGGGCGTGCTGCCGTTGGAGTTCTTCCCGGGGACCGACAGGCTGACCCTGGGCATAAATGGCACAGAAACCTTCGACGTTCTCGGCGAGCGCACTCCCGGTGCCACTCTGACCCTGTTGCTGCATCGCAGCAATGGCGAAACGGTAGAAGTACCTGTGCGCTGCCGCCTGGATACCGCTGAGGAAGTAACCATCTATGAAGCCGGTGGTGTACTGCAGCGTTTCGCGCAGGACTTCTTGCAGGGCAATGTTTAAGCCGGCCCTTGATGCGTGACCAAGTCGGCCATAGCCAAGGTTATGGCCGACTGATAAGAATATTCATGTCAAAGGATCCAATGCCATGGCATTTAAACCACAGATAAAAATTCCCGCCACCTATATGCGCGGCGGCACCAGTAAGGGAGTGTTCTTCCGCCTGGACGATCTGCCCGAGGCGGCCAGAGTGCCCGGCCCGGCCCGCGATGCCTTGTTGATGCGGGTCATCGGCAGCCCGGACCCCTACGGTAAACACACAGACGGCATGGGCGGCGCGACCTCGAGTACCAGCAAATGCGTGATCATGAATGCCAGCCAGGTTCCCGGCCACGACGTGGACTACCTCTATGGTCAGGTCTCCATAGATAAGCCCTTTGTCGACTGGAGCGGCAACTGCGGCAACCTTTCCACTGCGGCAGGCGCCTTTGCCCTGCATGCCGGTCTGGTGGCCCCGGAACGGGTACCGGAAAACGGCATCTGCGAAGTGCGGATTTGGCAGGCCAATATCGGCAAGACCATTATCGCCAAGGTGCCGGTCAGCGCCGGTGAAGTGCAGGAAACCGGTGACTTTGAGCTCGACGGTGTCACCTTCCCCGCCGCCGAAATTGTGCTGGAATTTATCGACCCAGCCGATGACGGAGAAGACGGCGGTGCCATGTTCCCTACCGGCAAGCTGGTGGATGAGCTGACGGTTCCCACCCAAGTACACCCCAGCGGTAAAATTCAGGCGACGCTAATCAACGCCGGGATCCCGACCATTTTCGTCAATGCCGCCGATCTCGGCTATCAAGGCACCGAACTACAGCCGGAGATCAACGGCGATCCCGAGGCGCTGGCTCGCTTTGAGCTGCTTAGGGCACACGGCGCGCTGGCCATGGGGCTGATTAAGGAGCTATCCGAAGCCGAAACCCGCCAACACACTCCCAAGGTAGCGTTTGTAGCCAAACCGCAGGCGCATCAGGTTTCCAGTGGCAAACAGCTGGCAGAAACCGACGTCGATCTCTTGGTTCGCGCCCTGTCCATGGGTAAATTGCACCACGCCATGATGGGCACGGCGGCAGTGGCCATAGGCACGGCCGCGGCTATCCCGGGCACCCTGGTTAACCTGGCGGCCGGCGGCGGTGAGCGCAGTTCGGTACGCTTCGGCCACCCATCTGGCACCTTGAAAGTCGGCGCCGAAGCCGAGTTCAAAGACGGCCAGTGGCAGGTGACCAAGGCCATCATGAGTCGCTCGGCGCGTATCCTGATGGAAGGCGCAGTACGAATTCCGGACGACAGTTTTTAACAGTAGCTTGGCTTTCGATGGCAGTCGTTGATAACACAGCTGTCGATTGCCTCTCCCCCTTTCCAAAAGGCTCCGCTTCCTCCCTTCCGGCGGGGCCTTTTTTCCTTTCTGTTATCAACTGGGCAACAAAGTAGGATAAAGTGCGATAAAGTTTGCCAAACTGAGAAAAGAAATCTGTTATAAAATAAATTCTCACCAATCAAAAACCTACTGAAAAAAGAGGGCCTCTTGTCTCGGATCTGCTGCCTACTCGCCGCTCTACTGTTATCTGTCTGCCTGTTTGAGCTCAGGGCAGAACCTGCGCCCCAGCTCAGATTCCAGCATGTCAGCAGCATGAATGGCCTGAATCAGAACAGCATCACCAGCCTCTACCAGGACAAGGCGGGCATTTTGTGGATTGGCACCCAGGATGGGCTGCACAGTTACAACGGCATCGAATTTACTCTGTTTCAACATGACCCCTACCACAGCCAGACATTGTCGGATAATCATGTCACCGACATACTGCAGGATAGCCGGGGGCAGTTGTGGATAGGCACCTTCAACGGCGGACTGAATCGCCTGGATCTACAGACGGGAGTATTCACTCCCGTTGGCCGTGACAAGGGGATCAACAGCAAAAGAATCAACCGCCTGACTCTGGTGGGTGAGACACTCTGGGTTGGAAGCGGCAATGGACTCTACGCCCTGGATACGGTCAGCGGCGAGCTGCATGAGTTGTCACTGGGGCAAAATATCAACGCCGATATCCGGGTACTGACTCCCATAGGAAAAGATGCTCTGCTGATTGGCACCCAAAGTGATGGTTTGCTGGTTTTGCGCAATGAAGGACTCAAGCCCCTGCCCTTACCCGATGCCGAACATGGTCATCCGGTACAGGCCCGCCAGAGCGAAGATGGCGCCCTGTGGCTGGTTATCGATGATGCACTCTGGCGTTATCCGCCCGGGCTGAAAAACCCAGAGTTCATCTACCGGCTGCCAACGCCCAATCGGGGCATTCTGGAGTTTATCTTTGACAGCAGGGGCGGCATCTGGCTAGGGGGCCAACAGACGGGGCTTATCCAGCTACAACTTAAAGAAGGCCAGTGGCAAGCCAGGCACTACCGCTATGACCCATCCGATCCCAATAGCCTCAGCGATAATGATGTCTACAGCCTGCTGCAGGACAACAACGGTATTCTGTGGATTGGCAGCCTGTTTTCAGGCATAGACAAGGTGAACCTGGCCCGGCAGTATTTCGAGCATATCTACAACAATCAACAACCCCTGGAGCGCCAGCGGGACAACAATATCCGCGCCATTTTTCGCTCCGGCGACGGCTTGCTGTATTTGGGCACCGACAGGGCCGGCTTATTTCATATGGATCAAGATGGCCGATTTTTCTCCCACAACAGCCAGCTTGCCAAACTACTTGGGCAGGATGAATCCTTTTTGGATCTCACTATCAGGGCGATTACCGAGGACAGCAGCCGGAGGTTATGGCTGGCCAGCAGTGAAGGCTTGATAAGACTGAACAATAACGGCCAAATGCAGCTGTATCGGCCCCCGGGCAACGAACCCGGTATTCGCGATTTGATCATCAGCCCAGATGAACAGATCTGGCTCGGTGCCGGCAACACTTTATACCATTTCGACCCGGATACCGGTGTTTTCCAGGCCCACTTTGTCAACGAGTATCTTGAAGAAGGGCCACAGTCGCAGATGATCCTCAGCCTGACCACGGCCAACAACGGCATCTGGGTCGGCACCACCAATGGCGCTTATTGGCTGCAACCCGACACCGGCCAACAGCAGATCATCCGCGGTGATCGCCTGGCCAATCCCATGGTGCGGGATATTCTCAGAGACAGGGACGGCAATATCTGGTTTGCCACTCACGGTGGCCTCAGTCGCCTGCGCCAGGATGAGCTGCAACACTTCGGCCGTAATCAGGGATTACCGGGCAATACCGTCTATGCCATGGAGCAGGACAAGAGCGGCGACCTCTGGCTCAGCAGTAATTCAGGGATCAGCCGCTTTGCCATCGACAAGGAAAAGGTGCTGACCTTCAACGAATATGAAGGTTTGCAGGCGCTGGAATTCAACGGCAATGTCAGTTGGCAGGACAAGGATGGCAGTATCTGGTTTGGAGGCATCAATGGGTTGAACCATTTCTACCCTCAGCAGGTGCCCAAGGTACGCAAACAACCCAAACTTGCCCTGGCCGGTTACCGCCTGGGCAACAGCTATTTTCCCAGGCTGGATCTTGGCCATATACCCGAGCTGACGATTCCCTATAGTGAGCAGTTAATAAGCTTTGAGATCACTGCACTGGATTTTGCCTATCCCCAACGCCACAGATTCAGCTTTTTCCTTGAGGGCTGGGACAAGAGTTGGCATCCGGCCCAGTCGCTGCACGAGATCAGCTATACCAATTTGGCGCCCGGCGACTATCGGCTGTTTGCCCGCCATCAGTTGCAGCACAATCCCGAAGGACATGAGCAACTGTTGTTAAAACTCACAGTGCCGGCCCCTTTTTACCGCACCACCCTGGCTAATCTGTTTTATCTGGCACTGGCGCTGTTGTTGTTTGGCCTCTGGCTAAGGCGTTTCCTGTCGCAACGTCGTCTCGAGCAGCAAACACAGTCCAATATCCAGCTTTCTGAAGAGAGGCTGAAACTGGCGCTCTGGGGCTCGGGTGACCGGATGTGGGACTGGCAGTTGGAAGACGATCGCTTCTTCGTTACCGGCCCCAAACAAGGCTCGGAAGCACCACTGGAAACCAACGCCAGTCGGCAGATGGCGCTGGTACATCCCGACGACAGGCCCCATGTTCAAGCGGCACTGGAGAGCTACCTGCAGGGGGATGCCGAATTCTTCGAGGCCGAGTATCGTATCAAGCTTGGCAACACGCACTGGGGCTGGGTGTTGGATCGCGGTAAAATAGTCGAACGCGACCGTAGTGGCAAACCTCTGCGCCTGGCGGGCACCTACACGGATATCAGCATGCGCCGTGGCCAGGAAGAGGCGCTGCGGCTATCGTCCCAAGTACTGGAAAGCATGAATGAGTCTGTGGTGGTCTGCGATCTCAACTACCGCATCATCTCGGTCAATCCGGCGTTTTGCAGCACTACCGGCTTCAACGAACAGAAGATCTCCGGCAAGTCTTTCCTGTTCCTGACCCGAGGACTCTACGCCAGAAGCTTCTATCAGCAGATAGAGCATCAATTGCTGAACCAAAAACACTGGTCCGGTGAAGTGCAGATCCGCACCCACAGCAAGCAGCCGCTGCTGGTATGGATGGAAGTCAATCAGGTGCTCAACAGCCAGGGCGAAGCCAGTCATTTCGTGGTGGTATTTACCGATATCACAGACCGTAAACAGGCCGAGGAAGACCTGCGCCTGTTGGCCAACTATGATCAGCTCACCGGCCTGCCCAATCGCACTCTGTTCCAGGACAGACTGGATCATGCCCTGCGCCAGGCGCACCGTAACCGTAACATGGTCGCCCTGTTGTTTCTGGATCTGGACAGGTTCAAACACATTAACGATTCTCTGGGCCATCATGTGGGCGATCAACTGCTGAAAGCGGTTTCCTCCAGACTGACCCAAGCGATAAGAGATGGAGATACGGTTGCCCGCCTGGGCGGTGACGAGTTCATCATCATCCTCGAAGGCCTGCAAAAAACCAAGGCGGCGACCGTTATCGCCGAAAAACTGCTGGCGGCGTTCGAACGCCCCTTCGCACTGGAGAACTTCAGCCTCAATGTTTCACCATCCATAGGCATCAGCCTCTATCCGGATGATGCCGAAGAGGCGCTGGAATTGCTGAAGTTTGCCGATACCGCCATGTACCATGCCAAGTCGCTGGGGCGCAATAACTTCCAGTTCTACACAGCTAAACTCAACGCCTATGCGGTGCGCCATGTGCAGCTGGAAGCCGGGCTGAAACAGGCGCTGGATCGCGACGAATTCTATCTGCTGTACCAACCCAAATTCTGCGTCCATACCGGCAAACTCACCGGCATGGAGGCCCTGCTGCGCTGGGAAAGCCAGGATCTGGGACCTATTTCTCCGGCGGAGTTTATTCCGCTGGCCGAGGAAACCGGCCTGGTCAACGCCATAGGTCAGTGGGTACTGCTGAGTGTCTGCAGTCAACTGGAGCGCTGGCAGAATCAGGGGCTGGAAGCGGTTCCGATAGCGATCAATATCTCCGCCAAACAGCTGCAGACTGACATTATTTCCAGCATAGAGGTTGCTCTTGCCATGCATGGTCTGGCTGCAGATCTACTTGAGATAGAGCTGACAGAGTCGGCTGTGATGCAGCAACCGCTGGAATCAGTGGAAATACTCAATCAACTGAAGGGGTTGGGGTTAAGCCTGGCGGTCGATGACTTCGGTACCGGCTACTCCAGTCTGGCCTATCTCAAGCGTTTCCCGCTGAACACCTTGAAGATTGACCGCGAGTTTGTCCGTGATATCACCAAAGATCCTGATGATGCCGCCATTACCAGCGCCATCATAGTCCTGGCTCACAGCCTGGAGTTACAGGTGGTGGCAGAAGGGGTAGAAACCCAGGCCCAGCTTAACTTCCTCGCCGCCCAGGGCTGCGATCAGGCACAGGGCTTCCTGCTGGGGCGCCCAATGACAGAAGCGCAAGCACAAGCCTTACTCGGCCGAAAATAGCATCACCCCATAAAAAACGCGGCTCAAATGGCCGCGTTTTATCAATAATTAGTTATTGGCTTATGCCTTCTCCAGCCTGGGCACTTTGCAAACCCAACCTTGAGGGCCTTGTCTGTGCCCTTTCTGGATTTCGGTGAAAATTCGATAGATGCGACTGACATGTTCACCCACCTTGCCGTCACCAACAGTGACCACCCGGCCATCTTCAAAAATGTAGGAGCCGACCGGAGAAACCACGGCTGCTGTGCCGAAACCGCCGGCTTCGATGATCTCGCCCGACTCGACACCTGCAATAAAATCATCCAGTTTGACCTGCTCCTGGCGGACATCACAGCCAAGCAGTGGCGCCAGCTCAATAATAGACTGTGAGGTGATCGACTTGAGTATGGTATCGGTAAACTCAGGGATGATCACTGTGCCATCCTTGAGAATATGGAAGTGGTTCATCGCCCCGGCTTCTTCGATATATTCATTGGTCGAGTCCAGATACAGCACCTGGGAAGCACCGTGAGCCGCGGCAGCCTTACCGGCACGCAGTGAAGCGGCATAGTTGCCGGCGGCCTTGGAGGCACCGGTACCACCGGATACTGCACGGTGGAATTCTTTACTGATCAGCAGGCGAATGGCGTTGAGGCTCTCACCATAGTAGGCGCCGCTGGGGCTCATCACCACACAGAAGGTGTAGCGGTTGGCCGGGCTGACTGACAGTCTGTCTTCGGTGGCAAAAATAAAGGGTCGAATATAGAGGCAAGCCCCGTCCTGCATGGGGAACCAGAGACGGTCGACATCGATAAGGGCGTTGATCGCCTTAAGCTGCATGGCTTCATCAATATTGGGAATACAGACGATATCGGCAGAGCGGTTCATGCGTTCGGCATTCTTGTTGAGACGGAAGGTATAAATCTCACCGTCTTCATGCATAAAGGCCTTGGCGCCCTCAAAAATACTCTGACCATAATGCAGCGCCATCGCGCCGGGAGCCATCTCAAACGGACCGTAGGGGACGATGCGGGGATCCCGCCACTCGCCATCATAATAATCCATCATGAACATATGGTCGGTGCGCAGACGACCAAAGCCAACATTACCTTCAGGGCAAAACTGCTCTGAGCGACGCTCTGCGGCGGGCTTTAACTGATACTTGATTTCCATTGCTTACCACCTTGACTATTGTTCAAGCAGACTAGGGAGCGCCCGGAATAATGTCAAGAGGACCAAGGCCTGTGTCCAGCAGGAGTACTGTAAAAAATTTAGCCATCAAATATCGGTAAGTTCCCCCTGGGGAGCTAAGCGGGAAAAGTCGCCGCCCTCTTCAGGGCTGACCAGAGTAAACAGCCCTGCATCCCTGTGCCGCTTAAGCAAGAGATCCACTTCCAAAGTGGCGTCCTCCTTTAACAGCCTGGATACCGCGCCGGCATCAGACTGGAACTCAACCGCACGATAATAACAGGCGCCATCATCTGGGCGCGGTACCAACTTAAAGCCGATTTTCCCTTGAGACAGGGTCTGCATCTTGGCGGCATCCAGATACAGGGTCAGGCAGTTGGGGCTCTGCTGGTTGCGCTGCTTATCCTGCATAAAGCCTCTTGGCAGAATACCCGGCAGATACTGCTCGCCACTGAGCAGATAAAAATCGAAATCCTCTATGGCGGCGCCGGTATCATCCCACACCCGAATCACCAGCATGGTGTAACGCTTCTTGGTGGTCCGGCTTTGGGTTTGCCGCGTAAGCTCCTGACAGGCACGGCGGTAAGCCTCTACCGAGTCGACCTTCAACCAATTCAGAATCGCCTGCACTACCGGCTTGTTGGCAGCGTTTCTACGACTGACGGAACGCATGATCCCCATTTTCTCTTTGCTGTGGCAGGCCTTGGGAATAATGCCGAAGCCACTGACAGGGGCCTGAATGAAACTTTCCGGCGCCAGCTTGGCCACGCAGGCACCATCAAAGCTGTCACATTCCTGTACCTGCTCCACCAGGCGCAGGCGAGCATAATTCATATTCGCCGCGGCTACCCGCACGACACCATCCGAGCCCGGCTCGGCGGTATAGGAGTTGAGATAATCATAGAGGGACGCATCTATACTTTCGCCGGTCAGCACCAAGGGCCAAAGCCGAGCGGCCTCAAAATCATAGTTCAACCAGGCTTTACTTAAAGCAGCCTGCCCCAGGCTGCCCAGCTCCAACCAGTCGAGGATCTTCTGCCCCGGCTCCAATCCATCGAACCAGGCCTTAATCCTGGCGAGGCGCGACTTGCCAAGCTGTGCCAAGGCGGAGCCGTGGTTGGCTGGTGCCAGCATGATCATATGAGTCACGGGACAAGCCGACAACTTTTGGGCTCCGAAGAAGGTCTCCAACCAGCAACGTATCACGGCTGCTCCAGTGCTGTGGGTGATCACCGCGAAAGCTTCATCCCCCAGCACTTCACGTCTGGCAGCCTCGAAGGCCAGCGCAACGTCCTCCAACTTCACCTGGTCCTGAAAACTGATATAGCGTCCCAGGTGCAGATGACTCACCTCAAGCTCAGTGTCTGCCAGCTTGGCCAATGCCTGCGGCAAATAACCATAGGTCTCTGTGGACGTCACACTCCAGCCGTGTACAAATACCAGTCTCATCCCTTTTCCCTCAGGTTAACAGTCTATTTTTCGACCACAAACCCATCACTGACCCACAACAATTGGAATTTCTAACATCAGGTTTTTTAACACAAAAAGCCAATACATACGATTAAAAACCCGATCCAGCTCTCATTCAGGTGGAGTTCAGTAAAGCGGTCCTAACCTGCCGATGAACACAAGTTGACCCGGCTTAAAAACAGCCATCCGGACTTTCCCGGATCCAGGAGTAAATTATGAAAATTCAATCTCTAGTACTGGCTTCCGCTGCGGCTCTCGCTTTCTCAGCCCCTTCTTTTGCAGCTGACTGGTTTGTTGGCGGCGGTGTTGGTGCGCAGCAAAATGACTACTCTCATAAGCCCACTGATGGCGGCAAGTTCAGCGATGATGATCGCAATGCCGTCTACATGCTGCGTGGTGGTGCCTTCCTGACCCCCAACCAGCGTCTTTACGCGACGTACAGCTACAACAGCGATGACTTTGCCAAGCAGCAGATGGGACTGGTTTCCTATGACTACCTGATAGGTTTGGATCAGGCCAACAAACTGAACTGGTTTGTCGGTGCCAGCGCCGGTATCAACCACACGGCACCGGATAGCGGTGCCCTGGAATCAGACAATAATTTTGTCTGGGGTGGTCAGACAGGTCTGGTGTATAAGCTGAGCGACAATCTCAATACCGAGATAGGTTATCGCTATCTGAAGCAGGACTATGACAACAAGATAGACTCAGGCAAATATGCACTGGATAACACCCAGCAACTGTACCTGAGTGTCGACTATCGATTCTAGCCAAACTCCAGCCTCTAAAAAGCCCCATTTATGGGGCTTTTTGTTTAATATCTCTTCTTGAATCGAGTGGCATGGTTAACAGCCACGACGATACAGCGACTTTAGCAAGCCACTCCCCCACCAGGTTCATGTCTCACAATTTACTGCAAGTTATTTTGGTATAAGTGAAAATTCGAACTACTTTTATACCATTCTGCATGGAAGCAGGTGCAACTTTGGATAGCTCAAGCTTCCATCTGGAAGCGCATAATTTAACTTCAAACTAAAAGACCAAGATATGAAACCTTACCAAGCCATAGATTGCGGCCGCTATGATTACCTGGAGTTGGCCTGTATTCGCGGTTATCCGCTGAAAATAGAGCTGTTGCAAGGAGAGATACTGCATGGCAAGGCGCTGATCACCGAGACCCGTCCCGACAAGAGCGAGTGGCTGCTGGTGCAAACGGCCACCAGCAACCGCGCCATTCGAATGGATCAACTGTTGGCTATCACACCTGAGCAGGAAGGCGCCGAGTTTGGCCGAGTGCTGATTGCCTCGGCAGGCTGTGAGATTTAAATCGCCGCAATAACCGAGACTTCCACCAGATACTCGGGTTCGGCAATAGCCGCCTCCACACAGGCTCTGGCCGGTGCATGCCCCGCCGGTAGCCAGGCATCCCAAATAGCATTCATGGCATCATAATCGCTCATCTGTTTCAGGTAGATAGTCGCAGAGAGGATCCGCTCACGACTACTGCCAGCCCGCTCGAGCAGTTCATCCACCTCTTCGAGCATGGTACGGGTCTGCTGCTGAATATCGGCAAACTTATCCTTGGCAACCTGACCACAGAGATAAACCGTGTTGTTGTGGATCACTATGCTGCTCATGCGCGGATTGGTATCGATACGTTGAATTGTCATCGGCTTGGTTCCAGGTGAAAACCGTTATTTTATCCGGCAAAAGTCGGCTTGGGACAGTTGTGGTTCAGATAAGTGAAAAAAACTGCCAAACAGCCAATTTTATCGCATATTTTTTGGACACTTGGAGATAAGAGCTATTCCTTAAGCCAGCGGCACTGATAGAATCAATATCTCATTCGCCCAACTATTTAAGGACTCCTGTATGAGCCTAGAATTACTGTCCAAACTGGAGACCAAGATCCAGGCCGCGCTCGAAAATATTGAGCTTCTGAAAATGGAGCTGGAAGAAGAAAAGCAGAAGAATGCCCATCTGATAGAGCAAAACCAACAACTTCAGCAAGATCTCAACTCGTGGAACGAGAAAGTCACCGGCCTTGTTGGTCTGCTCAACGACGAAGTCAACTGAATCTAAACGGTTTTAGCTTGGCTATTCTGAGTTTCAATGAGTTCGTTCAATTCCATGATAGCCTGCTTTACCTTTGGCAGGCTTTTTCTCGGCAGCAAAAAGCGCCCTTTATCAAACTCTAATCTTCCCAGATCTTTCACCCAGACGGCGCCGGTCAAGAATATCCTTACGTGTTTGACAATCAGCTTGGGAGCATAGACAGGAAATACACGCACGAGAAACCTCCTTTAGTTGATTTCCGATCCCGAAGTTTTGACCCCCCAACCCGGTGGAAGGTTTCATTTCAATCCGGGAAAATGAGTCAAAATTCGCAAATATGCGCCTTTGTTCTAAAAATCTTGCTGTTATACCTCTCGCCCAGGTGAATTAGTCAATAAAGCAACACTTGCCAATTTTTTGACGCACTGCTAGAGTAAAGCCGTTACTCAGGGTAAAAACTGAGCCCTATGGCTCTAATCCGTGCTTCTTGCGACCAGGGAGTACGGTTTTTTTTTGCTTTATGCCCAGCTGTTTTCCGGGTAACAAAAAAGGGCCATTAAGGCCCTTTTTTGTATTTAGATGCTAAATTATTTCAGCTGAGTCAGATAGATAGCAATATCCAACATCTCGTCATAAGACTTGATGGCACCGGTTTCAACCCGATACTTACCATTCACCACCAGCGCTGGAACACCTGAGATCTTGGCGTTTTCTGTGTTGCGCTTCATGTTAGCCACCATGCTGTTGACCATAAAAGAGTTGGCCGCAGAATCAAACTGCTTGGGATCCACACCATTGGCAACAAAGATAGCCTTGATGTCGTCACGATTGGTGAAATGCTGCTTCTTGTCCTGAATCGCGCTGAACATGGCATGATTGACCTTATCAGACACCTTCAGTACTTCGGCAGTGGCGAAAGCACGGGACATCTCAACACCCATCTCGCGGCCGATAAAGTCGACATGGTTTTGCTCAAAAGCCACACCTTCGGGCAGACGAGCCTTCAGCTTGGGGATCACGTTCTTTTCAAAGTTATAGCAATGAGGACAGTAGAAAGAGAAAAACTCTGTGATTTCAGGCTTGGCGGAGGCGGGGCCTTCACTAACCACAGTATAATGCACGCCTTCTTTGTACTGGGCCGCTGTGGCCGCCAGGGGAAGCAGCAAAAATGCCGCCGCCAACATCAGGATTTTCTTCATTGGAGTTCCTTGTTTATTAAAATTTCAGCCAACACTGCTGGAGTTGCTGAATAACATAATCTTCTTTTTGAGTCGAACTCAAGCTCTGAGTTCCCTTTTTGTTAAATCCAAATGCCGGGCGGCCATATCCTCAACGCCCGGCACTCGTTCGATGCAGCCTCAATAAAGAATAAGACTCAGTGGTGCTTCATCCAGGCGCTGTTGCTGTTCTTTAAAGGCTTGCAACTGCTGTTGCCAGTATTCTTCGGTCGCAAACCAGGGGAAGTGGCGCGGAAACGCGGGGTCGTCCCAGCGCTTGGCCAGCCAGGCGTTGTAATGCAGCATTCGCAGAGCCCTGAGTGGCTCTATCAACTGCAGCTCTTTGGTATCGAAGTTGGAGAAGGCCTCGTAGGCCTCCAGCAAGACTTCCAACTGCAGCGTCTGTTGCTGCCTATTGCCAGACAGCATCATCCACAGATCCTGCACCGCAGGGCCGTTGCAGGCATCGTCGAGATCGACAAACCCAGGGCCATTGGGGGTCCAGAGAATATTGCCGGGATGCAGATCGCCATGCAGACGCATACTCTGGTATTCGATACCTTGCCAACGCCGCTGCAGCTCAGAGAAGAGACTTAACGCCGCCTCGAGCAGATGTTCCCGCATAGCGTTCGGGATCAGCTCTGTGCGCTGCAATTGTTCCAGCGCCGGAGTACCAAGGGTTGTCGGCGTCAGATTCAGGCGCTGTTTGAACAGGCTGCCACGGGAATACTGGTGCAAACGGCCGATAAACTGGCCGGCACCCTCTATCTGATCCAGGTTGTCCACCTCAAAGCTGCGACCTCCTATGGAAGGAAACAGCGCAAAACGCCACTCTTTGAAGTGATGCAGACTGCAGCCGTCGAGCACCACAGGTGCAGCAATGGGGATCTCGGCTTCGGCCAGCTCGAACGTAAATTCATGCTCTTCCAAAATCTGGGCATCGGTCCAACGCTCGGGGCGATAGAACTTAACCACGTACCTCTGGCCACGATCGCAACGAAACTGATAGACCCGGTTCTCATAGCTGTTGAGTGGCGTTAGCCCCGTCTCGGGGTAAATCGCCAGACTTTCAATGGCATCCAAAATCAGTTCAGGGGAAAGATCCCGATAATGAAACGCCGCCGTGGCCTGCTTTTCTGTCATGCCTGTGACTCCAGTAAGTGCTTCAGGTATACCAACACATCCCAGTCTTGTTCATTCTGGCAGCTCAACCAGCACACATCGCCGTAGAACTCATAGTTGAGCCACAAGAGACTGCCTTCAAAATCCAGCAGCCATTGGTGACGATCAGCCCCCCATTGCCGCTCCAGCACCTTGGCATCGAGCGCCCGGCACAGGGGCTCGGCAAAGCTGTCGAAGGCTTCGAACTCGACCCCGGCCGTCATCGACAGGGTTTTATGCTCGGGATCCAAGCTAAGATTTTGATACTGCATTTTTTAATCCTATTTCTTAACTACTGCAGGACATGATCAACCCCTGCCCCCAATCCGGAGGTCGCTTGGCATACTCCTGCATCTCAGGCTGTTCATCGAACGGGCGTCTGAGGAGCTGGTGCAACTGCTCAAGCGGCTGGGTATTGCCCTCCTCTTCGATGGCAATTATCGCTTCCTGAGCCAGATAGTTGCGCAAGATATATTTGGGGTTGTGGGCCCGGCGCTCGGCCTGCCACTGCTCAAGTCCCTGGCGAGTATCGATACGGCACCGGTACTCGGGCAGCCAATCATCCCAGCCCTGACGATTGATAAAATCATCCCTCAGACTGCTGTTTTCTGCCTTGGGATCCAGCTCGCCAAAGCGGCGCAGGCTCTGGGTGTAGTCCAAGGCGTTTTGTTCCAACAAGCCGGTAAAGGCGCCGATAAGCGCCAGGTCCTTGTTGTCCTGCTCCAGCCGGGCATCAAGGCTTAAATCTTCGGCCAAAGGTGCCAGCCCCAACTTGGCGCGCATCAAACCAAGATATTGCTGCACTAACTCATGCTGATAGCTATTGAGCGCGGCTATCAAATCATCGGAAGCCAGCACTGGCGTCAACGCCTGCGCCAAACGTTGCAGGTTCCACAAGCCGACGCCGGGTTGCTGACCGAAGGCGTAGCGTCCCTCGGGATCAGAATGGTTACAGATAAAGTCTTCCTTGAAGGTATCGAGGAAGGCGAAGGGGCCAAAGTCGAAGCTGTCACCGAGAATCGACATATTGTCGGTATTCATCACCCCGTGGGCAAAGCCCACCGCTTGCCAGTGGGCTATCATACGCGCGGTATCACGTACCACCAGAGCAAACCAGGCCTTGTAGCCCTCATAGTCCAGGCTGAGCTGGGGATAATGTTGGCTCAGGGTGAAATCGAGCAGCTGCTTGAGCTTGTCGGCCTGACCCTTCTCGCTGTAACAGAAATACTCGAAGTGACCAAAACGTATATGGCTACGGGCCAGGCGCACGGTAATGGCGCCTTTTTCCAGCGACTCGCGCCACACCGGCAGCTCAGAGCCGATCACCGCCAGCGCCCTGGTGGTGGGCACGCCCAAATGATACAGCGCCTCGGAAACCAGAAACTCGCGCACCGCAGAACGCATCACTGCACGGCCATCACCGTGACGCGAGTAAGGCGTGGGTCCCGCGCCCTTCAAGGCCAGATCCCAGGCACCGTCAGGCCCCTGCGCCTCACCGAGAATGATCGAACGGCCATCGCCCAACCTGGGGCTGTAGCCGCCAAACTGATGTCCACTGTAGACTTGGGCGTAATATTCGGCGCCCGGCATTCTCTGGTTGCCGGCGAGTTGCTGCAGCAGGGTTTCATTGGGGCCAGCCAAGCCCAAAAGCACCGCCGCATCATCACTCCAGGCCAACCAATGGGGCGAAGGTAGCCCGGCAGGCAGTACCTGCTGGTAAAATCCCGCCAGGCGGGTGAAGTAATCCTGTTTAAATTTCATGTCCCTTAGGGGCCGTTATTGTGCCATTGGTCACAGATTATCATATCCCTGTCGTCGAGACGGCAGTTGTGACCACACTCGAAGCTGCCCTTGCCCTCATTGAGGCGCTGCATGCCTCTGCCCTTGTCCTGGCACTGCTGCAGGGTTTGATAATAACCGGCAATGGCGTGGTAACGATCCAACGTCTCGGCCGTTTGCGGCTCGACGTCCGACTTATCTCTATTCGGCTGCTGTATATCCGTATCCGGATAGTAAAACAGGGTCCATTGCGGCTGCTTGCTGCAGGCTGCCAGCAGCAACAGCGAAGTGAGGGCAACCCATAAAGTCGCTGGTTTCATTGCGGCTCTCCATCAATAAAAAAGCGAACCCGCAGGCTCGCTTGGGAAGGAGTGAAAAAGCACTTTGCCCTTCACTCCTTGCTTGATTCTACACATTGAATCGGCTTTTGTACTCAGGCTGAGGCTTTATCCCTGGCCTTTTCTATCCGTTTGATACGACCTTCAAAGCCCGTAACTGTGCCATCTTCCAGCCCATATTCAATCGCCTTGTTGCAAAGAGCTATGGCGGCATCGAAACGACCTGCATCGCTGCACAGGGTAGAGAGCTGCATAAAACCCGTGCCCTTGAACTCGGCCTTGGGTGATTTGCTGAGTACTTTCTCCCGACTGGCGGCAAACAGGGCGCTATATGCGGTATCGTACTCTTGCCCCAACTGCAGATACTTGCTGTTTTTCCGCTGCTTGTAGCATTCACCTATCACGGCCAGTAAAGCATCATGCGCTTCGATAGCGCCTTCAGAGGCCTGATACTGTTCCATCGCCCGCTTGAGGGTGATATTGCCCCAACTGATATCCGGCGCAGCCGCCTTGACTGGCTCTGGCTCTGGCTCTGGCTCTGGCTCTGGCTCTGGCTCTGGCTCTGGCTCTGGCTCTGGCTCTGGCTCTGGCAGGACAGTCTCAACCTCGGCGCGGCCAACTTCCACCTCAGGGGCGATATTTTCCGCTTGAGGTTCAAGCTCAGGCGACTCTGCGACCGCTTGCTCAGCCGATGGCTGAGGCTTGGGTTCGGCTTGCTCTTTCGATTCGGCAAAGTCCAGATCGACACTCTGGTGCTCCTCCTGAGTCTCGTTTTCCGTCTCGGCCTGTGGTGCCTGAGGCATGGCCGAAGCTCTGTCTTTGAGCTTAAGCGCCTCATCACGCTCCTCTTTTGCCAGCCGCTGCGCCCGGTTATAGAGGAAAATACCCACTGCGACCAACAGTACTACGACCAGAATTTGAAACATCTTCGCCCACCATTTCTTGAGTGCCGGGCCAACTGGCGGCCCTGTTTTGTGGTATTGGCAATCCGCCAAAGCCACCCCGCTCTGCACAGAGTTTAACCGATATTAATAGAGTATCGTCTTAGTATAAATCAAGTATTTATGCTTTTTCTGCTCGCTTTTAGGCGCTTTTTGCAATTGAAACTCAGTCTGTGAAGCCTGTTGCGCCATCGACAGATACAAGCTGGTACACTCCCAGGGTTTTGATCCCAAGAATGGCAAACAAGGATTCAGATGCAAAAATTACTGATAGTGGCTCACGCCAGCCCTTATGGCACAGAAAAATTATTCAACACTCTGCGTATCGCCCTGGCGCTGAAAGACCAGGAGCAGACCGAAGTGGAGCTCAAGTTATTCCTGATGTCAGATGCTGTCTTTGGCGCAGTAAAAGGTCAGAATACCCCTGATCTCAGCTACAACCTGCAGCAGATGTTTGAAATCCTTACCGCTCAGGGTGTGCCCTTGCTGCTGTGCAAGACCTGTGTTGAAGCCCGCGGCGTAGTGGCCGACATGCTGCTGGACGGTGCCACCATTGGCACACTCGGCGATTTGAGCCGCTGGACACTGGAAGCCGACAAGGTTATCCATATCTAGGGTTAACTTGTCATTTGACCCTGGGTGCGCATAAAGCTTCATTTTGTGCGCACCTTCATAATTCCTGCCACTGACTTTGAACCCTGCCCCGCCTCAGGACTAAGATGACCATAGTTGAGTTATTTACTAAGGTAAGGCTATGGAACTGCTGCAAGGAAAACTACTGACCGAATTCCGCACTGTTTCTGCCATGGTGTGGATCTACTGCCGTGACCATCACCCCAGAACTGAAGATGGCAGCCTCTGCCCCGACTGTCAGGCCTTGATGGAGTACGCTCACACCCGCCTCGACCGCTGCCCCTACGGTGAAAGCAAGCCCACCTGCAACAAATGCCCGGTACACTGCTACAAACCTGAACCCAAAGAACAGATGCGTCAGGTGATGCGTTACGCCGGTCCCAGAATGCTGTTGAGCCACCCGATACTGGCACTGCGCCACCTCTGGTGCGAGCGCAAAGCCGCACCGGGCAAGCCCCCGAAGGATGCCTCCAACCGCCATAAGCGCATGCAGTGCGCCAAAAACTGACTATTTTTTGTTGCACCCCTCAAGCGGCTGAGATAAGAATGTCGTTAAGGGGGCCAGATGACTGCATTCAGCGACATTTTTACCCAAGCTTACTGGTGGCTGTCGCTGCTTGGAGGCCTGCATTGCCTGGCGTTGTCCATCTACGCCCGCTTTGTCTATCAGGACAGCCATAGCCAACGTCGACTGCTCGCCGGCATCTTTGCCTTGATGGCACTCTATTTCTTTACCGGCCTGTTCAATAGTGACAATACCCCGGCGCCTATCCATTTGCTGTTTCTGTTATTACTGCCGCTGTACTTCCTGTTGATGCCGGCACTGTATCAATACCTGAAGCAACAACTCAGGCCGACTGTAGATGCAAGGTTGCCGCTCAAGCATCTGTTGCCGTCCATACTTGCCATGTTCCTGGTGGTGTTGCTGTGGCTATTCAATCCCAGCCTGGTCACTGGTGTGGCTCTACTGGGCTACCAGCCCAGCCTGAGTTGGGGTTCCCTGCTGTTGCCACTGTTGCTGTTACTGCAAACTACCCTGTACCTGGTATTGGTGCTGCAGCTGATGAAGCGCCACTTTCATGCATCGGCTCAGCAGGACAACAGGTTGCAACAGCTGCGCAGTAACTGGCTGCTGGTATTGACCCTGGCACTGATACTGAACTGGTTGGTTCGTAACATTGCCGTACTCTTGACTCTGTTTCTCGGCGATCAGTTTTCGGCTGTGGCGCAGGCAATCCCGAGACTGGCACTGCTGCTGACCCTCTATCTGCTGGCCATCTACGGCCTCAATCAGCTCACCCGCGCCGCCTATCTGCGTGGACGCGAATCCCGTGCTCAAGCCACCTCTGTACCCAAACAGCCTCTCGATAAGGAAGAGCTGGATTTTCTCAATGAGATACTGCACGAAAAAAAAGATAAGTAACATCGCCCAGGCTGTGACCTTTACGTTAATCTAATGCGGCTTTTAATAACAAAAACAAAGGAACAGAGATGGGATTGCCTAACAGCTACAGCCTGCTGGCCCTGTGCCTTATCGGTATGGGAACCCAGGTATTGGCCGCAGAGCGGCAGCATAAAATAACCAACCAGGACTTTTTCGAGATAGCCAACATGGGCCAGGTAGTGCTCAGCCCGGATGCCAAAATGGCCGCCTGGCTGGAATCGCGCTGGGACAAAAATCTGGATAAGGCCCAGAAAGACATCTGGCTGGTCGACAGCAAGAGCCGCCAGAGCAAACGACTGACCTTCAGCAACGAGAGTGAAAGCGCTATCAGCTGGAGCCCGGATGGCCAATATATCTACTTTCTCAGCAGCCGCGGCAATGCCGAGCAGCCGGCGCCCTTCAACGCCAAACCGCAAATTTATCGTCTCTCTATCCAAGGTGGTGAAGCTGTTCCCGTTACCCAAGAGACCGGTGGCGTCAAGAGTTACCAGTTGAGTGACGATGGCAGCCAGCTCTATTTCCTGACCCATAAGACCCTGACAGACAAAGATCCCTGGGCCGGTATGCGCGCCGCTCACCAAGGCCCTGGGTATGCTCACGGCAGTCGCAATACCAATCCCCTGTACCGCCTGGATCTGAACCATTTTCGCAAGCAGTTGCTGCTGGATGATGACAAAGTGGTTTGGGAGTTCAGCGTCAGCCATGATGGCAATAAACTGGCGCGGATCACCACAGAAGACAACGAGTTGGTCAATCTGGAAGGTTGGTCCAAGGTAGAAGTCTTCGATATCAAAAACGCCGGCAGCCTGGTTCTGGCCGACAAGCGTTGGCGTGAACAGGCGCCCTCCCCTTACGGCTGGCTGCTGGGGCTGAGTTGGGCCGAGGATAACCGCCGTCTCGCCTTCAGAATCGATTTCGACGGCCATCCAGGCAGGCTGTTTATCAGTGATACCAGTAAACCCGAACAGGCACCTTTGAGTGTTAAACGCCAGGGTGATATGACACTCAGCGGCGGCGACATCCATTGGCGTCCGGGCAGCGAAGAGATCTGCTATCGCGGCGCCGATCATGCACTGGTACGCCTCTACTGCACTGAAATCAATGACCTGGAACAGGGTGACACCCGGACTCTGCTGCAGGATGATACCGTCATCGGCAGTTACAGTTTCAGTCACAACGGCAAGCAACTGGCGTTCAGCCATAACGGCCTGGATCACTTCTACGATCTGTTCATCGCCAACGCCGAGAAGCGCAAAGCACCGGCCAAACGCCTGACCAATATCAATCCGCAAACCGATTCCTGGTTGCTGCCACAACTGAGCATAGTCAAGTGGCAAGCCGCCGATGGCACTCAGGTTGAAGGCATACTGGAATTACCACCCGGCTACCGCAAAGCCGATGGCCCCCTGCCACTTGTTGTGCAAATTCACGGAGGCCCCACTGCCGCTACCCCGTTTGCACTGCAACACAGATCCTATGGCCGTGCCACTTTCGCCGCCAACGGCTGGGCCTTGTTGTCGCCCAACTACCGCGGTTCTACCGGTTATGGCGACAAGTTCCTCACTGATCTGGTGGGCCATGAACACGAGATTGAGGTAAACGACATCATGGCCGGTGTGGACAAGCTGATTGCCGAGGGCCTGGTCGATGCCGACAAGCTGGCCGTCATGGGCTGGAGCAACGGCGGCTATCTGACCAATGCACTTATCGCCAGTAGCGACAGATTCAAGGCCGCCAGTTCAGGGGCCGGGGTATTCGATCAGCGCCTGCAATGGATGCTGGAAGACACGCCCGGACATGTGGTCAACTTTATGCAGGGCTTGCCATGGGAAAAACCCGAGGCTTATACCCATGGCTCGTCGCTGACGCATGCAGACAGAATAAAGACCCCGACACTTATCCATATCGGAGAGAAAGACGCCAGGGTACCTTTAGGGCACGCCCAGGGGCTATATCGCGCCCTCAAGCATTACCTGAATGTGCCGGTGGAACTGATTACTTACCCGGGTGAAGGCCATGGTTTGAGCCGCTACAAGCACAAACAAGCCAAGATGGATTGGGATCAGGCCTGGTTTGAACATTATGTTCTCGGCAAACCCTTTCCTTAGCAGTGCTGTATAGGAGATGGGTTAACTGAACTCTGGCTGACATTCACTCCAAAAAGCGCCGTTATCGGCGCTTTTTTAGTCTCCCCCTCTGTATTTTTGCTGCCGGACAAGTAAGCTCAAGAGTACCTACAGGTACCCAGTCTCTCATTGACGGGGAGCTTAAGACTCTCAATTTGGAGGTTCATCATGAAAGCCATTTCAAGTGCCTTGTTTGCCTTATTAGCCCTGGCGAGCAGCCTGCTGCTGATCCCGACGGCCAGTGCCAATGACAGCTACAGCAGTGCCATAGCTACCTTCAAACAAGCCAGTGAAACCCATAAATTCTTCGACTCTGCCTATGGTTACGCCATATTCCCCACTGTCGGCAAGGGAGGTCTGGGCATAGGGGCGGCCTATGGTAAAGGACGTGTCTATCGCGGCGGCGTTTATACCGGTGAGTCGAGCATGACTCAAGTTTCCATCGGTTTTCAAATCGGTGGTCAGGCCTACAGTGAGATTATTTTCTTTAAGGATGAACAGGCCTACCGCGACTTTACCAGCGGCAGCTTTGAATTCGGCGCCCAGGCTTCCGCCGTAGCCATCAACGCCGGTGCCAACGCTCAGGCCGGTACTACAGGCAACTCGGCCGGAGCCGGCCAATCCGGCGGCAGTCAGGCTGCCAAGGCCTCCTATATCAACGGCATGGCGGTGTTTACCGCTGCCAAGGGTGGCCTCATGGTTGAAGCCGCACTTGCCGGACAATCATTTACCTTCGAAGCGCAATAAGCCCATGGGTGAGGTGATCCTGAGTCGCCTCACCCATTTGCCAGTATTATCAATGTCCCCATGGCGCCGGAGGTGGCGTTACTTCATTGCTTAAGTTGAACTGCAACAGAAAATCGCGCTTCTCCCGGGTCAGGCGATAACTGAAATTCTGCTGATCCAGCCCCAGATGCCAAACATTGGTTACCGACTGGGCCAGACCATGCTGTTTGAAATTGGCAATTGAAAATTCATCGACCGGGAATGACTGCCAGGACTCGGTTCCCGGACTGCGACTGTCACCGCCATACTGGGTTACGGCATCTTCGCTGCCATCCTGATGACGATGATCATGCTTGAGCCTGAGGCCATCGGCCGTCTTGCTGATCACCCAGGTGCGGGATCTGTCCTCTCCCACATGCAGCGGAATACGGATCTCGGTTGTTGAGCATTGGCGCACATGCATCACCAGCGGCTGGCCCGTAAAACCATCGCCGCTGCTGCCCCCCTTGATCAACTCACCACTGTAGGCCTTGCCACACAAACCGGATAAGTGGTTAAAAAACTGCTCGGCAGCAGTCAACTCCTGCCCCTGAACCGTCGTTGCCAGCAGCAAGGATGCCATCAGTCCCAATCGTTTCATTATTCTTGTTCCTTCTCCATTAAATGAACGACTATAACGGCGCAGTTTGAAACCAAACTGAATCCTGAAGAATCCCCTGATGATTTACAAATAAATCATCAAATTAGGGTGGAAGCGCATCTTGTTGCATGATCAAATGGTTTCGCCAAAAACTACACTTGGACAACAAGATGCGCGAAGCCAATATCCTACAACATTCTTTACACCAATACTGCCCAGAACTTCACCTAAAACGATTAAACAGCTTGATGCTGGCCTCTAAGGCACTGATTGAATGTAAGACACTGACCTTGACTGAGTTAGGTCGAAATTTACAAACCACGGCCCGAACCAAGCACAACATCAAGCGCATTGATCGTTTGCTCGGCAACACGCATCTGCATCAAGAACGGTTAGCTGTCTACCAATGGCATGCCAGCCTCATCTGTTCTGGTAACCCTATGCCGATTGTGCTCGTCGATTGGTCAGACATCCGAGAGCATAAACGCATCATGGCTCTGCGCGCCTCAATAGCCTTCAATGGCCGCTCTATTACCCTGTATGAGAAGTCCTATCCCCTATCAGAACAATGCTCTAAGGCCTCCCACAACGGTTTTTTAGCGGACTTAGCCAAGATTTTACCTTTGCATGTTACCCCTCTCATCGTGACTGACGCGGGGTTCAAAGTGCCTTGGTACAAAGAGGTTGAGGCGCATGGTTGGTTTTGGCTAAGCCGTATTCGCGGTACAGTTCAATTTGCAGATATTGGCGCTGAAAATTGGCGTGCAGTTCGCAGTACACATGACTTGGCCAACGGTCAAGCGAAGAGCCTGGGTTGTAAGACCTTGACCAAAACTAACCCTATCAATTGCCATCTCACGCTTTATCGTAGCAAACCTAAGGGGCGTACAAATCAGCGTTCAACGAGGACTAATTGCCACCATCCATCGGCAAAAACGTACTCAACATCGGCGAAAGAGCCTTGGGTGTTAGCCAGCAATTTACCACCAGAATCTCGGAGCCCAAAGCAGCTGGTAAACCTGTACGCCAAACGTATGCAAATAGAGGAAACCTTTCGTGACCTCAAAAGCCCGGCATACGGCTTTGGCTTACGCCAAAGTCGTACCAACAGTCCAGAGCGATTCGACATAATCCTACTGATAGCGTTGATGGTTCAATGCCTGTTGTGGCTAGTTGGTTTACACGCACAGCAACAGGGCTGGGATAAGCATTTTCAGGCCAATACCATTGGGCATCGAACGGTACTCTCAACGATTCGCTTGGGATTGGAGGTACTCAGGCGGCCTGATTATCAAATCACGGAGAAAGAATTGCTGGCGGCCTGGGTATTATTCGCCAATCAGTTGCTCAAATATGGCTATGCTATGGCTGATTTATGAGGGGATCCTTCAGAACTGAATCCCTATAACAAGTTTTTGTCATGCGCAAGTAGCAAAGTCACAAGTGAGTATCTCGAAAATACTTTCACTGTATTACTTGAGTAAATTCACACCCTGAGAATAAAAATAACCCTATGTTAATTTCGTCTGCGGAAATAAGGTTTTTTCGCTTAGCTAAAAATAGGAAGCAATTCATGTTTCAAATAATTAACTATTTCTCAATGTGATCTTAATCTTGGCAATAGGCCAACAATGAATTCATAGTAATGTCTCAGCAGTGTGGGGAGCGATTACATGAAAATTGACAGCCTTAATTACAACCAATTAAAAGTTTTACTCGCTGTATATAAACATGGTCAAGGAAGCTTGGCCGCAGCCGAATTAGGTATATCCAGTTGTGCCGTCACCCGTACACTAAATGCGCTACGTGATGTTTTTATGGACTCTTTATTTGTCCGTAAATCAAATGGATTAATTCCTACACAAAAGACCGAAGAGTTAATCCCACACGCCAAATTATTGGTAGAACAATATCAACTGCTTGAGAGGCAACATTCTGTCTTTTCCCCCAGCCAATCCGGCGGTCATTTTGTTATCAGAGCCTATGATGAGTTTGTCTATGCGGTTCATAAAGTCATAGATAACTATATTCTTCCCGAAGCCCCCAACTTGCGTTTCGACATCCGTACACTCAGCCATGACTGCAGCAATGAGCTCATTGGTGGCGGCGTCGATTTCGTGGTGGTCTACGAAGGCTTCGATGACACCCGGCTCAACTATGAAATCTTCTCTGAGACAGGTGATATCTACATTCTGGCCAGAAAAGATCATCCAATTCTGTCCGAATCCATGTCATTGGAGCAGCTATCCCACTATCCCTTGCTGGAAATCGACAACTACAACGACCTGACCTGCCCTTTGCTGGTCAATCTGTGTCGGGACAACGGCCTGCAGATGGATGTCGCCGGTTATACAGACAGTGTTGCCACCGCGATGCAGATCCTTGCCGAGTCGGACAATATAACCCTCAGCTGCAATCAATTTACCCGCAAGTTTGTCGACATGTTGCCGGCGGTCAGTTATCGAAGATTATCTGACAACATGATTGAAAATATAAAAGAAATCCGTAGCGAACATCGTACCGTCGGCAATTACATTCTTTATGGAAATATTAATAATTCCCCGGCATTCAACTGGGTGAAATCAAAACTCGTTTATGGACTGGAACGGGAATGGCGTTTGGCTGCGGCCACATAGAGATAAATCACAAGTGAAACAAGAGGTATCCAATGGAGTTCACACTATTTTGCATTACGGCCTATGCCGCTTATCTGGTTTATAAGAAACCAGAAAAAGAAAAACTGGCAGATAAACTTCTTTTCGGTTGTATCGGAATGAGTTTCTTTATTTGGATCATGATGTCCTGGGGCATTTTACTTCCAGTCGGAAATTACTAAAGAGTCGTTATGAAAGAGCATATATTCAACAAGTTGGCATCCTTCGCCGCTATTGTCATCATGGCCTTACCCGTAGGTATTGCCTGTTTCTTTTTCGGATTTATTCTCCTGGATAACCCTTGTGCATTTTGCTGGCAAGAACGTACGGCAATGATTCTGGTGGCGCTGACCGCTCTGTATATTGTGCGCTTTGGCCTCAAGCCGAAATATATTGCCGCGCTGGTTTGGCTGGGTATTTATGGTGCCTTTATGGCATTCGTGCATACTTCCATCAACCTCGGCAGCGACATAGGCCAGGGCTTCTCATTGAAGATCATGGGCGCCCATACCTACACCTGGGCACTGCTGGTCTTCATCGTGGTCCTTGTGGTTGTTGCTCTGCTGATACTGACCCTGGGCAATAAATTTCCCGGCAATGCCTATGGCAAACAGCCGCTGGACACCCTGCCAAAATTGGCCTGCGGCGTATTCCTGGTAGTGATTGCCGGCAACATAGTACAGGCCTTTACCCAAACCGGCCCGATTCCCTTCGTCGGCCAGGACAGTCCAGGCCGCGTATCCTTCAATCCCAAGTTCATGAGCTGGGAACTGGACCACTGGCCAACCTATGCCCCGGATGCCCGCGGCGCCTATGCCATCAGCAACCCTGATATGGAAAGTTGGAACAAGACGGCTGCACTGTTTACCTCGGCTCCAGAAGCCAGACTACTGAGTCAAACGGCATTGCCGGAAGCGATTTCCGGCCGGGTAACCGCCATCGACTACCAGCCTGAAAGCCAGCTCTACGCCCTGACCACTTCAGACAACTGGGTCTACATACTCGACCGTCAGTTCAAGCTGCTCACTCAGGCGCAAATCGACGGCATGTATATGCTGCACATTGAAACCTTGAGCGGCGTCAGCTTTACCTCGGCCAACAGCCTGTTGGTGATGGGGTTCAACAAGGCCTGGGCCGAACTGGTAGTGGATCCTGAGCAAAATTGGGAAATGAACTATCGCCGCTTCAATCAGAGCAACGACGGCATAGGCGAAACGGCCCGTGGTCAGTTCAGCACTGTCAGAGCCAAGACCAGTTATAGCCTGGCACTGGGTTACAGCAAAGCGCTGGATCAATACGTCACTGTCACCACCCGCAACGAACTCAGCGATGCCTTGGTGGTATCCCGTTTCGACAAGGGTGACATGACACTGTCTGCCGAAGCCAATCTCAAGGGGCTTGAAGGCAAGGCGCTGCCACAACTGACGGGTATCAGCGTCGATGGCGAGCAAGCCTGGCTGCTCAACAATGACGCGAGTGAAGCCGTGCAACTCAACCTGCTCACAGGTGAAGTTCACTCAGGTGTGAAACTGCCTGGCACAAACAACCCACAGGGCTTGCTGGTTCGCGATGGTCAACTGCTGACTGTCAGCCTGGTGAATGGCCGTAACCAACTGCAAACCTTTGTAATGTAACGCACCTTAGCTCCGGGGGGGGATCCCCCGGGGTAACGCCGGGAAACCGGCACTATAAAGGCCCTTGGGCCAACAATCATAACGGACCCAGGGTCCAAATTATGGTGAGTGATGACTATGAAAATCAACAGACGCACATTTCTACAGGGGGCCAGCGCCACAGCCGTGCTTTCCTCACTGTCAGGGTTGACTCCCGGTGTTGCCAATGCCAAAGAGGCGGGAGCCAATTCAGGGTTGCTGGCCAAGCGTAACGGCAAAGTCGTGTACCACAGCTGCCTGCGTAACTGCGCCGCCCGCTGTCTGCTCAAGTTCCGGGTTCAGGACGGCAGAATGACTTATGTCACCGGCGCCGAGGAACAGGCCAAGACTGGCAAGGCACCCTGCCTCAAGGGGCAAAGTTATGTTCAGTACACCTATGCCGCCGACCGTATCCTGCATCCCATGGAACGGGTGGGCAAGAAGGGTGAAGGCAAGTGGCGCCGGATCACCTGGGATCAAGCCTACAGCAAGATCGCCAGCCGCTTTAAGCAGATCATCAATGAGCACGGTTCGGAAGCAATTCTGCCCTACAGCTATTCGGGTAACTATGGTGCTATCGGCATGTCGGCCTCCGGCGAGCGTTTCTGGAACCGTATCGGTTCCTCCATTCTGGAACGTAAGGTATGTACCTACGCCGCCTATGACGGCCTCAAGTCACTCTACGGCACCTTCCTCGGCCCGGATCCTGAAGATGTGCTGCTCAGTGACGTCTATCTGACCTGGGGACACGATGAAGTCGTTTCCAACACCATAGCTATCAAGCTCATCAACCAGGCCAGGGATCGCGGCACCAAGCTGCTGGCGGTCAACCCACAGCGCACACCTTTGTGCTCTCAGGCTGACATCTACCTGCAACCTCGCCCCAGCACAGACGTACAACTGTGTGCCGGTATCATGAAGTATCTTGTAGAAAAAGATCTGGTTAATCATAAGTTTATCGCCGAACAGACCATAGGCTACGATGAGTTGCTCAAGCGCCTCGATGAAATCAGCTACGACGAAATCGAAGTCATTACCGGGGTACCCAGAGCCAAGATGTTTGAATTTGCCCAGGTACTGGGTGAAAACGAAAAAACCATGCTGCGTATGGGTTATGGCTTCCAGCGCAACTTCAACGGTGCCCGTATGTCTCGCGCCGTCGCCATGCTGCTGGCGGTCACAGGCAATTTCGGTAAGCGCGGTAACGGCCTTATCTATGACAACGTTCATGCGGGTGGTGGCTTGAATCAGTACCAGGCCAGCGGCAAATATATGCGCCCGAATCCGGATGCCCAGCGGATCAATATGACAGAGCTGGCCAAGGCGCTGCATCCAACCAATCCCACCAGCCACGACAAGCCCAGCAAGCCGATCCACGGGATGATCATCTACAACGGTAACCCTGTGGTTGTGGCACCCGATACCAATGCGGTGCTCGAGGGGATGAAGCGCGAAGACCTGTTTGTTGTCGGCCACGACATGGTAATGACAGACTCTCTGCAGTACTGCGACATCATAGTCCCGGCTGCCAGCCAGTTTGAAACCGATGATATTGTCGGTGACTACCACGGCTACTATGTACAGGTGTGCCAGAAGGTGATTGAACCTCTGGGTGAAGCCAAGTGTAACTGGACCTTCTTCCGCGAGCTGGGCCAGGTAATGGGCTTTGAAGACCCCGCCTTTCAGGCAAGCAATGACGATGTGATCCGCGAGCTGCTGGATACCGACTCCGAGTACTATAAAGGAGTAACCTATGACCGGCTGATGAAGGAGAAATACATCAAGCTGGACATTCCTCAGCCCGTATTGGCCGACGGTAAATATGAAACCCCAAGCGGCAAGATTGAATTCAGTTCTCAGTTGATGGCCGATGCCGGTTTCCATCCGGTACTGGATTGGGGCCTGCCAGAGGATGAGATGGAACCCAGAGAGCGAGAGCTGCCATTCCGCTTGCTATCTTCCGGGGTACCACAGCGGGTTAACAGCTCCTTCTACAATGTGAAATATATCCGCGCTATTCCAGCCTACTACGTCAAGATCAATCCCAAAGATGCCCAACAATACGGCATTGCCAACAACGACACAGTCAAACTCAGCAACCACAGAGGTGAAGCCAAATTTGTGGCCATGGTCACCACAGGTGTGCCAGAGGGCTCGCTGATGACTCCCAAGTGTAACTGGCTCAGGCTCAATCCCAACGGCACCGAAGGCTGCACCAACTCGTTGACCACAGACAAATTGACCGATATGGGCGGCTGCTCGGCCTATCACTCAACCCGCGTGGCACTGGCCAAAGCCTGAAGGAGATCCTCATGGAAAACAAACATCAACTCGGATTCGTCTTCAGACAGGAAAACTGTGTCGGCTGCCAGGCCTGCACCATAGCCTGCCAGATCCACAATGAGCTGCCGGAAGACGTGCGCTTTCGCAAGGTAGACCGCTACGAAGTCAAACGTGACGACGGCATGGTGGACGTGTGGCTCAGTCATTCCTGCATGCATTGCGGCAACCCGGCTTGTCTCATGGTGTGCCCGGCTCAGGCCTATACAGTGCGTGACGATGGTTTGGTAGTACTCAACCGCGAGAAATGTACCGGTTGCGGCCTGTGTGTCAGTGCCTGCCCTTATGATGCGGTAGTCATGCTGAAAACCGATGGCAAAGCCGCCAAGTGCAACATGTGTATTGAGCTTATCGATCAGGGTCTCAAGCCCGCCTGTGTCGACGGTTGTCCGGTCAAGTGTCTGGATACCGACAGAGTACAGCAGGTGTTGGCCCAGAAACCTTCAGCCAGTAAACAAGGCGTAGGTTACGGCGACTGCATCACCAAGCCTAATATGGTCATCATCAAGGAGCGGCCATGACAGATCTCGACCTCGGTCCGGTCGCCAGCGGCTATCAGGCCTTGAAGGGAATGCTGTTTGCCCCCTCAAGCCCTGAATCGCTCAAGCGGCTTATCGATTGGCTGGAACAGGAGCAGCGCTATCCAGAGTTGCTCCAACAAGCCAAACATTGGCAATCAGAGCCTCTGGAACTTGAGTGTGACTTCAACCGTATGTGTATCGGCCCCACCAAGTTGCTGGTGCCTCCCTATGAGTCTGTCTACCGCGATGTCGGCCGGCAGATCCATACGGATCGCACTCTGGAAGTCGCCGACTTCTACCAGCAGCTGGGACTGGTGACAGATACAGGTTTCAACGAACCGGCTGACTATATAGGCAATGAGCTGGAGTTTCTGTTTTGTGCCGAGGCCCTGCGCCATCAGCAGCAAAACGAAGACCCGGCCGCAGCCGATGAGCTGGAGCAGTTGGCGCAAGTCTTCCTCGAGCAACATCTTGGCACCTGGTATCAAGCGTTTGCCCAGGGGATCAGCCAACATTCACGGCTGGATTTCTGGCGTTGCTATGCCCAGGTGCTGGAAGACTTCCTCACTTCCAGACTGAAGAATTCCGGGGTCGAGACTCCGACTGCAAAGCATCATTAAGATGTTTAAGGATTTGACATGAAAAGTTTGAATGCCTTTATCTCAGGTGCTGTGGCCTTAGTATTCAGCTTACCGCTGCTGGCCGCCGACACTCTGACACCCGAGCCACAACAGTGGCAACCGATACAGGAAGTGGCAATTCAGGGCGATATCCCTGAACTCAGGGGCATGCCGCAACAGGTACAGTTCCCGGACGCGTTGCCCCCCGTCAATCAAGGGTATCTCGATACTCTGGCGCCGGCCTCCTGGTGGGCCGACCTCCTGAGCTACAGCTTCTTTGGCATGATAGTACTGCTGGCATTGTTCGTGGCCATCAATGGTAAAGCCAAGCTGAGCCAGGGCTTTTCTGGCAAAAAGGTCGACCGCTGGAGTGGCATGGATGTGCTGGTGCACTGGGTGGGCGCCATCGCCTGCCTGCTGCTGATCATCACAGGCCTTATCATGGTTGCCGGCCGTTTCTGGCTGGAACCCAACATGGGCGCCTCCCACTGGACCGGCTTTATCGGCACTTCGGTAGCCCTGCATGACCTGATGGCCTTCCCCTTCATCCTGGGATGGGCGGTCATGGTGGTCAAATGGGCCGGTAAGCAACTGCCGGAAGCCTGTGATATCGGCTGGCTCAAAGTGGTTGGCGGCTATCTGAACTTCGGTCCCTTCAAGGGCAAGCATCCGGATGCCGGTTTTGCCAATGCCGGTGAAAAACTCTGGTTCTGGTGCTTCGCCTTGTTCGGTGCCCTGATGGTCGGCTCGGGTCTGGTGCTTATGTTCCCAAGCCTGGTGGCCACCAAAGACGGTGCCAATCTGGCATTGATCCTCCACCTAGTCAGTGCCTTCGTGCTCGGCGCCTTTACAATAGTGCACATCTATATGGCCACAGTGATCTCTGAAGGCGGTATGGAATGTATGCTCAGTGGCAAGTGCGACGAAAACTGGGCGAAACAGCACCACAACCTCTGGTACGACAGCCTCTCCAAAGGCAAATAACCCCTGCGCCCTCCTCCTGCTCCCGGGGGAGGGTTTTCCAAACCTATGGCAACCACGGCCCTGATGGGTCGGGGATCCCTATACCCAAATGAGGGACAAACAGATGCGAACATCTTCCCTGTATTTACTCAGTTGTGCCCTGCCGCTGACAGCAATGGCGGCCGACAATAACAGCAACGGTGACTGGCAGCAGATTGACCAGCGCCTGCAACGCTTGGAGCAGCAACAAGTCAGCTCCAGCGCCGAGAACACCAGCTTCAGCCTCTATGGCTCACTGCGCCCGACCCTGGTTTACAGCGACAGTGACATCACAGATGAGTGGGATGTGGGCGATGCCCTGTCCCGCATCGGCGTCAAGGGCCGCACCGAATTTGCCCCCGGCTGGGCCTTGCTGGCTCAGGGTGAATGGAAAGTCAACCTCAATGGTGATGGCAGCTTCGGCGATGCCAGGCTGGCATTTGCCGGGGTGGATTCACCCTATGGTCAACTCAGCTTCGGCCGCCAGCGGCCGGTGCAGTACACCCTGGTGGCCGAATACACAGACATATTCAACAACGCCAATAGCCCGTTTGCCTACAACCAGGAAAGCCCCTTCTTCGCCGACAACCTGGCGTTGTATCAGTTGAAGTTGCAGCACTTTACCCTGATGGCCTCGGCACGTTTCGATGGTGAAGGCGATAACAGCGGCGCCGATGCCATCAATGCCGGTCTGGGCTTTGACTGGCAGGGTTTGCATCTGGGGGTGAGCTATCTGGAACAGGACAATTTCGAGGGTGAGCTGAAAACCGGCAAGGATAAGACCAGCGCCGCCGCTGTGGCCTACAGCTTCGACAACGGCATCTATCTGGCGCTCGCCTACCAGTATAAAGACTATCAATTGACAGGCTCCGAAGACAGGGACGGCAGCACCCTGGACGCCGCACTGGCGATCCCGCTGTGGCAGGACTACAAACTCAAGCTGGGCTACTTCCGCTTCGATGATGGCCTGGAGCCCGATATCAGCCTGGATTATCAGGGCTTCAACACCACGCTGGAATGGAACCCCGCCGGCAATGTACGCCTGCACCTGGAGTACCTGCAGCAAGACAACGAACAAGGTGCCACCGACAAGAGCATTGCCATAGGCATTCGCTACGACTTCGATCTGAACTGGCGCTTCTGAACCTTCTCCATTGGGCCAGGGACGGCCAACCTTGAGTTACTGCTCATCCCCAAACCAGCGCTTCAGCGTCTGATCGGCTTCCTGCTTCACCTCGGCATTCACGTAGAGGCTCACCATGGTCAGTGCCGCTGCCAGCGCACCGAGATCATCACTGAAACCCACCAAGGGCGTCAGATCCGGAATGGCATCCAAGGGAGTAATGAAATACGCCAGGGCGCCAAAGATCACCGTCTTGGCCCATTTGGGGGTATCGGGTCTTTGGGCGGCATAGTATAGCCAGAGTGCCTTTTGCACTACCTCCCTGCCGGCCTGCCTGGCATAACCCTTGAGTTTGGCCCAGAAACCACTGTCGCTGTACTGCTCTTGTTCCATCTCACTCTCCACTGCCGATATAGAGGACAGTATTCAACCCAGGCCCCGACAACGTCAAGCACCATAAAAATGTCTGATACTGGAATAATCCGCCGACTCATTTACCTTTATGCAACAGTCTTAATAAAGTGAATATTTAATCAAATAATCGCAATATAATCTCAAATATATCGATATATCATACATATCCATTTATTTTAAATGTTCCTTATTTTATGTATAACCAAAACAATATATAAATATAAAGTGTAAATTTTTGGTACAACTCATTAAAAACAATAAAAATTTAAAATAAGCAGATACACTTTTTCACAAGTGATTGGAACTATGACTTAGCTCATACTTTTATTTTTTGGCCGGATATAAACTCGCAATTAAGTTATCACCAGTGCTTTTCTCTAAACGTAATGGAGTTGTATATGAAGAGAAAGTCCAAAATCATGGCGCATATAAGGCGCACCCGACATATCATGATGCCAACCCATCGTGACTATTTTGACTACTCCTACTTTTTCCCCGCCTCAATCATCGCTGACTGAGGAGATAGGCTGCTCCGCGCATCCATCTCCTTAGCATCCCCAATACATACAATTAGTTGCTTTTACTCGGCCGGTAATATCCTGCACGCGTAACGGTAAGGCTTTCTTATACCTTTTCTCTGACGAAGCATTCGTCATGGTATCTCTACGCCTTACATAAATATCGCTGCTTGAATATATCAGCCCAGGGCTGACTTTATCTAAATTTTAATATTGGAATTTATTTTCCGATACGAGCCCTGCTGACTTTTTTAAATAAGGTTATTTTATGAAATCACTAAAAATTGCAGCAAGTTTATCTGTTCGTTCTTGTTTTGATACTGAAAGAGAAGTGGTCAACGTATTAACTACCGACTTTTGCGATATTGGTGCCGTGGTTGTTTCAGTCACAGACGTTAATAACGGTATAGTCGACAAAATCAATAACACAGGCCTGAAACTGCCGATCTTCGTTGCCGTATGTTGTGAAGAAGCCTTTCCCGATGATATCTGCTCTTCCATTACCGGCGTATTTGAGCTGTGCGCCAGCAGCAGTACTGAGTTTTACGGCAAACAGGTAGAAACCGCGCTCAATAAATATGAGCAGGCCCTGCTGCCACCTTTCTTCGGTACACTGAAGAAATATGTGGAAATGGGTAACTCCACCTTTGCCTGCCCAGGACACCAAGGCGGCCAGTTCTTCCGTAAGCACCCTGTTGGCCGTCAGTTTTTTGATTTCTTTGGCGAAACAGTATTCCGCTCCGACATGTGTAACGCCGACGTCAGACTGGGCGACCTGTTGATCCACGAAGGCGCCCCCTGTGATGCCCAGAAGCATGCCGCCAAAGTATTCAATGCCGACAAGACTTACTTTGTCCTTAACGGCACTTCAGCCTCCAACAAGGTGGTGTGTAATGCGCTGCTGACCAAGGGCGATCTGGTACTGTTTGACCGCAATAACCATAAGTCAAACCACCACGGCGCGCTGATCCAGGCCGGTGCTACCCCGGTTTATCTGGAAACTGCCCGTAACCCCTTCGGCTTTATCGGCGGTATCGATGCCCATTGTTTCAGCGAAAACTATCTGCGCGAAGAAGTCCGCAAGGTTGACCCCTGCCGTGCCGATGCCAAGCGCCCCTTCCGTCTGGCGGTGATCCAGCTGGGTACCTACGACGGCACCATATATAACGCCCGTCAGGTCGTGGACAAGATAGGTCACCTGTGTGACTACATATTGTTTGACTCCGCCTGGGTGGGCTATGAGCAGTTTATCCCCATGATGAACGACTGCTCACCGCTGTTGCTGGAGCTGACCGCAGAAGATCCGGGGATCCTGGTGACCCAGTCGGTACACAAACAACAGGCCGGTTTCTCACAAACCTCGCAAATCCACAAGAAAGACAGCCATATCAAGGGCCAGGACAGATACTGCAACCATAAACGTTTCAACAACGCCTTTATGTTGCACGCCTCCACCAGCCCCTTCTATCCGCTGTTTGCCGCACTGGATGTCAACGCCAAGATGCACGAAGGCGCCAGTGGCCGCTTCCTGTGGCGTGAGGCGGTGAAAGCCGGTATCGAAGCCCGTAAACTACTGCTGAAAAAGTGCAAATATATCAAGCCATTCATTCCGCCAATGATAGAAGGTAACCCATGGCAGGATCATGAAACCGAACAGATGGCCGATGACCTGCGCTTCTTCGAATTCGAACCCGGTCAGAAATGGCATGCCTTCGAGGGATATGAGAAAGGCCAATACTTCGTCGACCCTTGTAAGTTCCTGCTGACGACTCCGGGTATCGATGCCGAAACCGGCAAGTACACCAACTTCGGTATTCCGGCGACGATTCTGGCCAACTTCCTGCGTGAAAATAACATCATTCCGGAGAAGTGCGACCTCAACTCGATTCTGTTCCTGATCACCCCGGCCGAAAACATGGCCAAGATGCAGCATCTGGTATCTCAGATTGCCCGCTTCGAGAAGCTGGTCGATGAAGATGCGCCGCTGTCTGAAGTGCTGCCCAATGTCTACAACGCCAACAAGGAACGCTATCAGGGTTACACCATACGCCAGCTGTGTCAGGAGATGCATGACCTCTATGTCAGCCATGATGTAAAACAGCTGCAAAAAGAGATGTTCCGCCAGGCCCACTTCCCCAAAGCCGTGATGAACCCACAGGAAGCCAACATAGAGTTTATCCGCGGCAATGTGGAGCTGGTGCCCCTGTCACAGGTGGAAGGACGCATCGCGGCCGAAGGTGCCCTGCCTTACCCACCGGGAGTGCTCTGTGTGGTTCCCGGCGAGATCTGGGGTGGCGCGGTTCAACGTTACTTCCTCGCCCTGGAAGAAGGGATCAATCTGCTGCCGGGTTTCTCACCTGAGCTGCAAGGCGTGTATCTGGAACAAACCCCTGAAGGCCGGCAACAGGCCATGGGCTATGTCCTGAAAGCTTAACCATAAGCGGCGGGGCATGGCGCCCCGCCACCTGGCAACATGACTTAGGTAAATAATTATGAGCAAAGCAAATAATAAAATTGGCGTGGTTCAGCTAACCATACTCACCATAGTGAACATGATGGGCTCAGGTATCATTATGCTGCCAACCCAGCTGGCTCAGGTGGGAACGATTTCAATTCTGTCCTGGTTGGTGACGGCGGCGGGTTCAACGGCATTGGCCTACGCCTTTGCCAAGTGCGGTATGTTCAGCAAAAAATCGGGTGGTATGGGCGGTTATGCCGAGTATGCCTTCGGTCGCAGTGGCAACTTTATGGCCAACTATACCTATGCGGTATCTCTGTTGATCGCCAACGTGGCCATCGCGATTTCCGCCGTGGGCTATGGTGCCGTGCTGTTCGGTGTCGAACTCAGCCCCATCGCTATCTGTCTGGCCACCATAGGTGTGCTCTGGCTGGCCACTGTGGCCAACTTCGGTGGTGCCCGCATCACAGGTCAGGTATCCAGTGTTACCGTGTGGGGGATTATCATTCCGGTTATCGGGGTGTCCCTCATAGGTTGGTTCTGGTTCGACTTTGACCTGTACAAAGCGGCCTGGAACCCCCACGACATGCCATTCTTCAAGGCTCTGGGTGGCTCAATCGCCATGACACTGTGGGCCTTCCTGGGATTGGAATCTGCCTGTGCCAACTCTGAAGCAGTAGAGAACCCAGAGAAAAACGTGCCTATCGCGGTAATGGGCGGCACCATAGGTGCAGCGGTTATCTACATCATCTCTACCAACGTGATCGCCGGTATTGTACCCAACGGTGAGCTGGCGCTGTCCAACGCACCTTTCGGTCTGGCCTTTGCGCAAATGTTCAACCCCACTATCGGTTCCATCGTCATGGCCTGTGCCATCATCTCTTGTACCGGTTCCCTGCTGGGTTGGCAGTTCACCATCGCCCAGGTGTTCAAGTCATCTGCCGATGAAGGTTTCTTCCCTAAAGCCTTCTCCAAGGTGACCAAGAAAGACGCCCCGGTTGTGGGCATGCTGATCATCGTTTCGGTACAAACGGTACTGTCACTGATGACCATCAGCCCATCGCTGAGCAAACAGTTTGAGGCGCTGGTTAACCTGGCCGTGGTCACCAACATCATCCCTTACATCCTTTCCATGGCTGCTCTGGGTGTGATGCAAAAGCAATTGAATATCCCTGTAAAACAGGCCCGAATTGCCAACTTTATGGCGGTAATTGGTGCCCTGTACAGCTTCTATGCCCTCTATAGCTCAGGGGAAACCGCCGTAATGCTGGGTTCTATCGCAACCTTCTTCGGTTGGACCCTGTTCGGCATTATTTCCAACAAAAACGACAAGCAAAAATTGAAACACGCTTAAGGCTTACGGGTGTGCACTCCCCTGCGTGCGCGCCCACCTAAAAGTTAAATCAATAACAATATTGGATGAGGTGGACTATGAACAAGACAATACTGGCGCTGGCAATCCCTGCGCTGCTACTCTGCGGCTCAGCCCAGGCAATCGATCTGTACAACGATGATACCAATAGCTTTGGCATCAGCGGATGGCTGGGTTTCGCCGCCTACAATGATGGCCACGAGACCTCGGTAATTGACGACACGTCAAGGATACGTTTGAGCTTCGAGCGTAAAGAACGCAACGGCTGGACCGCCTATGCGGTCACCGAATGGGGCATCAACATGGTCACCAGTGATGACAATCTGGTGCTACAGGGCGGCAGACTCGCCGCAGAGAAAACCGATGACTTCCTTAACAACCGCCTGGGTTATGTCGGTCTGTCCCACGATACCTGGGGTAGCCTGACCTTCGGGAAGCAGTGGGGCGCCTATTATGATGTGGCCGGTACCACTGACTTACCCAATGTCGTGGCCGGTTATGCCGTCGGCGCTTACACCTTCGGCGATGGTGGCCTGACGGGTACCGGGCGCGCCGATGCCGCATTCCAATACCGCAATGACTTTGGCCCGCTGCATCTGGCACTGCAATACGCCGCCAAGCAAGATGGTGAGGTCTCGGTACAGGACAGCAATGGCGAACCACTGGCCAACTCTGAACTGGACTTTGATTCCAGCTACGGTGCCAGCCTGACCTACAGCGTCACCGACAAGTTCAAACTGCTGGCCGGCTTCAACCGTGGTGATATCGATGGCCACCTGGAAGGCAGCGAACTCAAGGTGACCAACCAGATAGTAGGCATAGGTGCCATGTATGGCGACTATTATCACTATGCACCCAACCGTGAAGCCAGCGGTTTGTATGTGGGTTTCAACGCCCACAAGAGTGACAACAACGAACTGGTTGGCGGTGAACTGTACGACGCCACCGGCGCCGAACTGATGGTGGCCTACCAATACGACAACGGCTTTGTGCCCATTGCCATGCTCAGCTACCTGGATCTGGATACAGATCAGCACAGCGCCATTCAAGGGGACTGGCGTCGCCAGTTTGCCATGGTGGGTCTGCACTATAGATACAGCAGAGACACTGTGATGTTCTTTGAGGCCAAACTGGACTTCAGCGACATGGATGACCCGGCCGAAGATGCCGCCCAGGACAATAACTTCGCAGTGGGGATCAACTACTTCTTTTAACTGAACTTCTATAGCGGCACACTCCCACTCCATTGCTGGCAGTACCCTTTTTGCCAGGCACGCTCGGCCACCCTGACCCCACTTCCTTCCAGGGTGGTTTTTTTTACTTGAAACCGAAAAGTTTGGCGGGAGATATGCCCCCAGGCTCCACTCAAAACGACCGGCATCATGGCGCATTTCTGGAAAGCTTACGCCTAAACCGTTAGGATACTTGCCATCCCGCGGCTTCAGTGGATGCAGCCGCGCCAACGCAAAAAAGTAGCCAAGGTCATGCCCGCCAAACCATTACTCGCTTACTACCAGGATTGCTATAAGGAAGATTGTGTCGACCTTAATCTGTGGCACCTTGGCAAACTAAACCAGGAAGACAGGCTATTTATTGAGGGCGAGGATTCGCTGCTTTCAGGCTTCCTGCCAAGACAGCCAATCGCCCATGAAGCCGGGGCGCAGCTCCTGCCCAGAATCGCCATGTACCAGCGCGAGCGCCAACTGCTCTATGTTTCCCATTTCGTGGTCGGCCAGCTAAAGGAAGAGGGGCAGACCCGCACTGTACTCAGCCCTCTGGTTTTTAAAGAAGCACAGTTGGAAGAAGATGACGGCAGCTTCTATGTTTCCCTCAAAGAGGGGGCACTGCAGATTAACGAACCCTTGCTGCGGCTGTTGCTGCCGGAAGACAGTATGGAAGCCGGCTTTGACGCCATCTTCGCTCCCGAGCGCCCCGACAGCTGGACCTCGCTGTTGAGCCAGAGCCACCAGAACATAGATACCCTGGGGCTGCTGGGATTCCCCAAGCTGACAGGCTATGACAGCCTCGCCCGCCTGACCCGCAAGCGTAAGTTAACTCTGGTGCCGGCATCGGCGCTGGTGTTTCTGAAACGCCCCAGCGCCAGTCGCGGCATTCTGCATGAGATCTCTGCCATGATGAATGCCGCCGAACTCTCGGCGCCGCTGCAGAATCTGATGGGAACACAACTGCCACCCAAGGCCGAAGCCAAGCGCCGGCTCAAAAGCCAGTACCTGCCCTGCCTCTTGTCCCGGGCACAGCAGCAAGTGCTGGAGATTGGCGCCGGCCACAGTCTTGGCTGCGTTGTCGGGCCGCCGGGAACAGGCAAGAGTTATACCATAGCCGCCGTCGCGACCGAACATATGGCCCGGGGCGAGTCTGTGCTGATCGTCGCCAACAACGAACATGCGCTCGATGTCATTAACGACAAGCTTGAGAGTCAGTTCGGGCTCAAGGACATCAGCCTGCGGGCGGGACAAAAGGCCTTCCTGAAACAGCTAAAGGATTATCTCAGCAATCTGCTGGACGGCTATCATTCACTTGAGCACACCCCCCCGCAGCAGTTGGAAAGCCAGCTCAATTTATTGAACCGGCAACTGGACAACTCAGAACGCCGGCTGCTGCGATTTTTACGCCGCGCCATCCGCCGCGGTCAAAGGCTGCACAAACTGGAGCGCTCACAGCGGCGCTGGTTGTTGCAGCTCTATCTTGCTCTGTTTGGCCACAGCATGGAAAACCTGAGCCAACATTGGGACACTCTGGATGAGTTGAACGATAGCCTGACAACCAAAGAGGCGCTGGCAGCCAAGTTGCTGCAAAATGTCAAAGCCAGCCGGGTCGCCGGCTTGCTGAACAACCACAGGCAACAGCTGCAAACTTTCAATCAAGCGATTCGTTCCCGCACCTCACAGCGGCAGTTTGCACTGTTCGATACCTTGGATTACCAGGTGTTGCAGCAGGCGTTTCCCATCTGGCTGGTGAGCCTCAACACCCTTCACAAGGTGTTGCCGTTGCAGCGGGAGCTATTCGATCTGGTTATCTTCGATGAAGCCAGCCAGAGCAATATCACCAGCGCCTTACCGGCGCTGTTTCGGGCCAAACGGGCCCTGGTGGTCGGCGATGGCAAGCAACTCAGGCATATCTCTTTCCTGTCCCGCAGCAAAGAGCAGGCGTTGCAACAACTGCATGGCGTGTCCACAGCGCAATCCGGCATCTGCAGCTATCGCGATAAATCGATTTTGGATCTGGTGGCCGAGCAGATAGCCTCCCAGCAGCAGATCGCCTTTCTCGATGAGCACTTTCGCAGCGCTCCCGAGCTTATCAGCTTCAGCAACTCACAGTTTTATCAGCAGCGGCTGCGGATAATGCAGCACAGACCCTGTACCAGCAGCGGCCATCTGCATCTGCACTCAGTGATGGGCGAGCGCAGTGAACAGGGAGTCAACCAGGCTGAAGTCAGTGCACTGTGCAACCTGATAAGGCAGCAGATAGACAGTTGCGAACAAGCGGGAATGCCCAAGTCGCTGGGAGTGTTATCGCCTTTTAGGGCTCAGGCCGATGCGCTGGCCGATGCTTTGTTCAAACAGTTTTCCGCCACCGAGCTGGAAAAATATCGCCTGCGGGCCGACACCCCCTTTGGTTTTCAGGGAGAGGAACGCGACATTATGTATCTCTCCTTCGCCGTTGACCCACAGAGCAAGAGAGCCGCGGTATATCTCAACCGCGAAGATGTGTTCAATGTAGCCATTACCCGCGCCAGGGAACAACAGCACCTGTTTGTTTCGGTAGCGGCCCAAGAGCTGCCGAGCAACTCACTGCTGCGCCTCTATCTGGAATCCAGCCGTCAATTCAATGCTCGGCACAGGCAAAATGACCAGTTGGATCAGTTTCAGCGCCAGCTTTGTGACGCCTTGGCCGGGCACAATATCGAAACCTGGCCGGGCTATGAGATAGCCGGCACAGAGGTGGATATCCTCTGCCGCTGGCAGGGCGAGTATCTGGCGCTGGATCTCATCGGCTTTCCCGGCCCCTGGATGGACTTTTTTGAACTGGACACATACAAGATACTGCAGCGGGCCAAGGTGCCCATGTTGCCCATCAGCTATGGACTCTGGTTGAAGAATCCCGGTGCCTGTATCGAGCGCATTCGCAGTAAGCTGACTCGGGAACCCCAGAGTTAACAATCATCAGAAGCGGTTTTGGCGGCCGCAAGCGAACCCAAACGGGAATGACGCAGCAGCAGTAACCATAAGGTCATCCCCAAACAAAGCACGCCGGCCCAAAACATGGCGACCCCAAAGCCGGCGGCAACCGCCTGATGATTTATCGCCGCTATCCCACTCGGTTCAAACTGTCCCCCGCTTTCAGTCTCTTTGGCCGTGTAGATGACCCGGCTCATCAAGGTGCCCAAGAGGGCGATCCCCAAGGTCATACCCGTCTGCCTCACGGCATTCATGGTGGCCGAAGCCATGCCCGAGCGCTGGGCCCCGACACTGGCCATCACCAGCTCACTGGTTGCCGGTACCGCCAGCCCCATTCCCAAACCAAGCAGGGCAAGATAGCCCGCCGTCAGAGAATAAGCCGTTTCCGCTTGCAGGTTTGACAGCAACATGAGCGCCAAAGCCATCAATCCATACCCCAGACTCATCAGTCGCCTGACTCCAAAGTTCGCCGCCAGGCGGCCAAACCCCATGGCCGCCACAGCCATGGCGATAAACTCGGGCGCCATCCGCCAACCGGCCTCGGCGGCATCCCAACGCTGCGCTTCCTGAAAAAACAGCGACATAAAAAACACGCTGCTGTAGGCAGAAAAGCCCAACACAAAGGAAGCCGAGTTATAGCAACTAAAGTCCCGCTGCCGAAACAACTTCAGCGGCAGCAGTGGCCGCGGCGCCTTAAGTTCAACCCGGATAAAGACCGCAAACAAAATGGCGGCCAACAGCAGCGGCACCAAGGTGTGATAACTCAACCAATCATGCTCACCCAAGCCGATAAGGCCATAGGTCAGTCCCCCAAGGAAGAGTATGCTGAGCAACTGCCCGGCAAAATCCAGTGCCGCCTGTTCCGGGTCGGCACTCTCGTCCAGCCCCCAAGCCCCCAGCAGTAATGCGATTATGCCTATGGGGACATTGATCCAGAAAATGCTCTGCCAACCCACATGCTGCACCAGCAAACCGCCGACTATCGGCCCCAGTATCAGTGACAGGGCACTGACCGATGACCAGATGCCTATCGCGCGGGTGCGGGCGCCAACGTCAGAAAAGGCGTGGGTCAACAGAGACAGGGCTCCCGGGATAACGGCGGCACCGGCAATCCCTTGAATCACCCTTCCCAGAAGTAACAGCCACAGAGAGTCTGCCATGGCGCAGGCGATTGAACCCAGAGTGAACAGCACGCCCCCGCAGAGCCACAACAACTTGCGGCCAAAACGGTCCCCCAGCGGCCCGGAAGAAAGAATTAAAGCCGATAAACACAGGGCATAGGCGTTCACCACCCATTGGGAATCCGCCATGCTGATTGCCAACTCCTGTTTCATGGTCGGCAAGGCGACATTGACTATGCTGATATCCAGAGTCGCCATAAAAGTGCCCAGACAGATGGCCGCAAGCAGAGCGACCTGACGCAGAGAAGACATGCTGTTCCTCCTTGAAGCTTAACAATTATTGAGAATAATTCTCAATATAGATTTCGACCGACCGTCGGTCAATGATATTTACAATCACTGGACGGTCGGCATCTGGCCTTGGATCATCACTTTAGGTAGGATGAATGCCGATTCCGACCTAAGGAAGGTGCGAATAAGTCCTCGTGGCACTCTGGCTTACAAGCCTGCCTGCTGTGTTGTGCTTCTTGCAAAGGACTAGGGCCATTTACTGCAAACCACGCCTTGCATTCAGGCCCGTAAGCCGACGCAGAGCACACATGGGATTTGTTCGCACCTTCCTAATGCACAGGGGCTTGATTCACTCGGCGAGTATGAAAGAATTTGGCGGCCAATCGGCCAAGAAAAACATTATCCTGGCCGACGCAGTTTCCTGGCAGATCAAACTTCTTATATTGAGTGGTATGGCTAATGACAAATAACAGCACCCCGGGAGCTCCACGTACCAAACCGGCAGAGGTTCGTCTCGATGAACTCATGGATGCGGCCCAGAAGTTATTTATTGAGAAGGGGTTTGAAGCCACTACAGTCAGCGACATAGTGCGCGAGGCCAAGGTCGCCAAGGGGACTTTTTACCACTACTTCGATGCCAAGCCGGAGATACTCTCGGCTCTGCGGCAACGCTTTAGCCGGCATTTTGTCGAGCAGGTGCAACTGGCAATGGATGCCTGCGATAGCGATGACTGGCCGACACGACTGGATGTTTGGTGCCGGGCCAGTGTCAACGCCTATCTGGCCGGTATAGAGCTGCACGACCTACTCTTCCATGACAACTATTATCACGGTCACGGCAACAGTGAGCGGGATCGGGTGTTGGCGCAGATTATTGAGCTTTTGCTAAGCGGCAAGCGCCATGGCGCCTGGCAGTTGCAAAGGCCTGAGCTGAGCGCCATCATCCTCTATCACGGCATGCATGGCGCGGTAGACAACGCCATGCATAACGGCATCAAGGACCGCCAAGCGACGGCGCAACAACTCGGCAAAGATCTGTCACTGGAATTCCGGCGTCTGCTGGGCTGTTAGCCTACGCAGCCCTTGTTTAGAACAAAGGCTTGCTAGCGCCCTCTATCGTCTTGGGTTTTTACTTTGATTTCTTACTCTGGCCCTGGCTTTTACCCTGACTTTTACCCTGAGCATGGCTCTGAGCATGGCCAAAGACAGGCCTGGCACCTGGTCTGGCTTTGCCACTGCCGGGCTTGGAGCCTTTAGCTGTTGTCGGTTTGCCTGTTGTGTGGTCGCCGCCCTTGCCTTTTCCGGCCTTGTTACCGCCTTTGGCCCCTTCAGTGGACTTACCCTTGGCGGCTTTGCCGCTGCGCTCTGCAAACTGATTGTCGCTGAAACGGGTGAGTCCCTGGCGGCCCTTGTCTGCCCCCTTGCGGTTATGCTTACCGGCCCAGGCTTCGGCGCGGCCTTCCGGGGGCACCAGATGCTGTGGCCCGGTGCCGATAAGATGCTGTTTCCCCATGGCGATAAGCGCCTCGCGGATCAGCGGCCAACCTGCGCTGTCGTGATAGCGCAGCAGGGCCTTGTGCAGTCGCCGCTGACGCCCCTTCTTGGCCACCGGCACCTCTTCGCTGCTGTGTTTGACGTTTTTCAACGAGTTCAGCTCTGTGTGGTAGATGGTCGTGGCATTGGCCATAGGCGATGGGTAGAAGTTCTGCACCTGATCCAGCTTGAACTTACGCTCCTTGAGCCACAGTGCCAGGTTGAGCATGTCCTCGTCCGTGGTGCCCGGGTGAGCCGAAATAAAATAGGGGATCAGATACTGCTGCTTACCCGCTTCGGCCGAGTATTGGTCGAACAGCTCCTTGAACTTGTCGTAGGTGCCCATACCTGGCTTCATCATCTTGGACAAAGGCCCCTCTTCGGTATGTTCCGGCGCTATCTTGAGATAGCCGCCCACATGGTGCTTGGCCAGCTCTTTAACGTAACGCGGATCTTCAATCGCCAGGTCATACCGCACGCCGGAGGCGATCAGTACCTTCTTGATCCCGGGAACATCCCGGGCGGCGCGGTAAAGATCTATGGTGTGCTGATGATCTGTGTCCAAATGGCCACAAATACTGGGAAAGACACAGGATAAGCGCCGACAGGTCTTTTCGGCCTTTTCGCTCTTGCAGCCGAGACGATACATGTTGGCCGTTGGGCCGCCGAGATCGGAAATCACCCCGGTAAAGCCGGGCACTTTTTGCTGTATATCTTTAATTTCTTTGATAATTGATTCTTTCGAGCGGCTCTGGATAATTCGCCCTTCATGCTCGGTTATCGAGCAAAATGAGCAGCCACCGAAACAGCCTCGCATGATATTGATCGAGGTCTTGATCATGTCGTAGGCCGGGATCTTGGCCTTGCCGTAAACCGGGTGTGGCACCCTGGCGTAAGGCAAGTCGAATACCGCATCCATCTCATCTGTGTTGAGCGGCCAGGCCGGAGGGTTGACCCAAACACCACGATCGCCGTGGGGCTGGAACAGGGCTCTGGCACAACCTGGGTTTTGCTCCTGATGCAAAATCCTCGATGCATGGGCGTACAGGTATCTGTCTTCACTCACCCGCTCGAAGGCCGGCAGCAACACATAGGTCTGCTCCCAGGGCCTTGGCTTGGGTGGCTGCACGCTGATGGGCTTGGGAGCGTCGTTGTCGAAGATCTTCTTGTCGGATGGACCGGACAAGTTCTGGCAGCCGACATCATCGGCGCCATAGGGATTGGGGATAGGGTCAATTTTGTGCAACTGATCTATCTTGCGCGAGTCCATGCCGCGCCATTCTGGCAGTGGCTCTTTTCGGATAACCGCTGTGCCGCGGATATTCTGCATCTGCGCCATGGTTTCACCCTTGGCGAGACGGTGCGCCACTTCCACCAGCGGCCGCTCGGCATTACCGTAGATCAGGATGTCGGCCTTGGCATCAAAAATCACACTGCGGCGCACTTTGTCGGACCAATAGTCATAGTGGGCAATCCGCCGCAGGCTGGCCTCGATACCGCCTATGACCACGGGCACCTCTTTAAAGGCTTCCTTACAGCGCTGGGTATAAACAGTCACGGCGCGATCCGGGCGCTTGCCGCCTTCATTGCCCGGGGTATAGGCATCGTCGTGGCGCAGTTTACGATCGGCCGTATAACGGTTGATCATCGAATCCATATTGCCTGCAGTGACCCCGAAAAACAGATTCGGCTTACCCAGGCTCATAAAGGCCTCTTTGCTGGACCAATCCGGCTGCGAGATGATCCCCACTCTGAATCCCTGCGCTTCCAGCAAACGGCCAATCACCGCCATGCCAAAACTGGGGTGATCCACATAGGCATCACCTGTCACCAGGATCACATCACAGCTGTCCCATCCCAGTTGTTCCATCTCCTTGCGGGACATAGGCAGAAAGGGAGCCGTGCCGTAACACTCGGCCCAATACTTGGGATACTGAAATAAGCTGGATTCGACTTGCATTTGAGACTGACCATCAGAGGATTCGACACACGGCAGCCACGCTGCCTCAGGGCCGCGGAGTATAACAGGCTAACCTGGTTAAGTGTGACTAATTTTTCACCAATTGCCGACTATTTGTGCCCCTTGTTTGTGCCTGCAAGCCAAGGCCCTACTAGGATTGTGGCTTATCTCGGCTCAGAGCAATAAGCGCCCCACATACTGCCAGAGGTTAAACAGCGCCAGCACGAGTATGCTTATCCAGGTGAACAAGGTGCCGAGGAAACGGCCCGGGTGGTAACCGCCCTTGCCTTGGGTCAGACCTATGGCATGCAGCAATCTGGCCACCAGCCAAATCGTCCCCAGTAGATGTAACCAAACGCCGGCCATGCCGTTGGCCTCGGCCAGCACCAAAAGCAGCAAGGCTATCGGGGCATTTTCCAGCAGGTTACCGTGTACCCGGTTGGCCAAATGCAGTGCATCGTTACCGCCATCGCCCAGGCCTATCTTGTAAGCACGGCGCAAACGCACCACCCGGTAGGCTAAAGCCAAGACCAAAAGCCCCGTCAATGCGGCATAAAAACCCGATATAAACAATGACATAAGTTATTTTATCTCCTTTTGAAATTCTCTGTTCAGCCTTGACTGATGCGACGCTGTCCAAGCGCAGCCAATCAACCTTAACGCAACAAGCTTGCACTTAAGCTCACATAAAGGAAATAATTTTTAAAATGTCATTAACCGGATTCTGCCCCCTTGCTGTAGAATCCGCGCGGGCAAAAAGCCGTCCATCCAATCAAGGGCACAGTGGGAAACCGAGTGGATAATCAAGAATTCATTGAAAAGCGCCGTTTTATCATTAAGTTGGGTAAGGCTCTGCATAAGTTCGGCACCCCGGCTTATCGGCTCGAAACCCACTTGCAGACAGTGGCCAAGACGCTCGGCATCGAAGGCTATTTTCTGATCTCGCCCACTTCGATGACCTTTGTGCTGCAGCACGACACAGATCAGGAATACAACCATGTTGCCAGGGTCAAACCCGGCGAGCTGGATCTGGGGTCGCTGGCCCGTACCGACGCCTTAGTGCAGGAGCTGAGCCTGGGGCAACGCAGCCTGAGTGAAGCGCTGGAACGGCTGGATGAGATAGCCAACAAGCCCAATCCCTATGGCCCTATGTTAACCCTGGGCGCCTTTGGTACCTCGGCCGCCGCCTTTGCCATGCTGATGGGCAGCAGCTGGAATGATGTGTTCTGGTCGGCCTTGATAGGCATGCTGGTCTATGGCTTGGTATTCAGCGCCGAACGCTCGCGGCGGATGGCCGAACTGCTGGAGCCTCTGGCCGCCATGCTGGCCGGTTTCGCCGCCTGTGGCCTGGCGCAACTGGATGCCGGGCTGAATATCCCCGTGGTGGTACTGTCGGGGATCATCGTCTTTATTCCCGGCCTGGCGCTGACCCTGGGCCTGGCCGAACTGGCGGCAAGGGATCTCATGTCAGGCACCATGAGGATCATGGATGCGGTAATGCTGCTATTTAAACTCTACTTCGGCGCCGTACTCGGCGTGGCAATAGGCAATGCCCTGTTCGGCGAATCCCTTTATATTGAGCCCATGCCGTTGCCTCGCTGGGCCATCTGGTCGGCGGTGCCCATACTTTCCATGGCGCTGGTGTTTATCTTCAAGGCCAGGCTCAAAGATGCCCCCTGGGGCGTACTGGCCGGTATTGTGGCCTTCTTCTCCGCCATGTTCGGCGGCCTCTATTTGGGGGATTCTCTGGGGATCTTCTTCGGCGCCCTGGCCGTGGGTATTTACGCCAACCTGTTTGCCCGCTGGATGAAGGCACCGGCCTCCATAGCTCTGCTACAGGGGATAGTCATCCTGGTGCCTGGCTCCAAGACCTATATCGGCCTCAATGTGCTGATCTCGGGTGAAACCATGTTGAACCAGTCGCATCTGGGGTCGCAGATCTTTCTGATATTTATGTCACTGATCGCCGGGCTTATCTTCTCCAACGTGGTGGTGCCGCCGAGAAATACTCTCTAAACACAGCTGCCGTGGGCATTAGCGCCGGGAAAAGATAGTTTATTACAAGCTAAATCATTACTTTATTTCGAAGGTCGCCTTGACTAACCGCCTATTCGGTTGTGTTATTGAAGTGTGAATATCAGCCCGATATTCACTACCGAGAGGAGGCAGTCTATGGCAACAAGCCGCAGTGTCTTGCTTCTGGCAACCCTGTTTGCCAGCCTCTCCGTTTTGGCCGAAACCGGCACCAAAGGCGATAGCACAACCTCGTCTTCCCAAGGCCAAAATCCACTCCCTGAGCGATTCAGGGTTGGCAAAATTGTGGTGGTCAGCAACCCAATTTTCGACGAGTCTGCCGACAACGCCATCTTCCTGCATAATTGGGCCAACGCCCTGCATATCAATACCCGGGAGTCGGTGATCCTCAATCGCCTCAGTATCCAGGAGGGGCAGGAAGTGACCCCAAGGCAATTGGAAGAAGCGCAGCGAATTCTTAGGCGTGAAGCCTATCTCAGAGACGCCAGGATCTCTGTGGTCAAGGTCGACCCGAGTGCCGATCAACAGCCTGATGGTGAAACCTTGCTGGTGGAAACATGGGATCAATGGTCGCTGCTGCCCACTATCAGCCTGGGACGCAGCGGCGGCAACAACAGCTTCTCCGTCGGGTTGAAAGACGACAATATTCTGGGCCTGGGGATCCGCACCCGTTTGAAGTATCAATCCGACGAGGACAGAACCGGCTACAAAGTCGCGTTCGAAATGCCGCTGAACATCATCAAAAATGCCACTGTGGCGGCCAACTTCTATGACAACAGCGATGGTCAGGCCAAACAACTGTATTTCGACAAGCCTTTCTATACCCTGGACGACACCCGGGCCTACGGTGCCGAGTATCTGGATGAAGACAGAATCGACACCATTCGCCAAAACGGCCTCGACATCAACGAGTTCGATGAAGAGATCCGCTATCGCAACCTCTACTGGGGCTTTATGTTCGCCAAAGAGAACCAGAGCCGGCAAAGATTACGCCTTGGAGTTACCCAGGATAAGCACAGCTTTCACGCCCTGCCTCAATACCCGCAGCAGCCCTTGCCTCAGGACAGAGACTTTCTCTACCCTTGGGTAGAATGGGAGTACCTGCAGGATGACTTTCGGGTACTGACCAATATTCACCTGGTCAACTATAACGAAGACTTCAACCTCGGCTGGCATCACAGCGTTAAATTGGGGCTGGAAACCAAAGACAGTGACAACCTTGGCTATCACCTCAACTGGCGCAGCAGTCGCGGCTATTTTGAGGGTAAGGAACTACTGTTGCTGGCATTTAGCGGTGAAGCCACCCTGGCCACCCGGCAACGGGACTTTTATCAAGTGAATGTTGCCGCCGAGTATTTTTATAAGTTCACCCCCAAGTGGACCGCCTATTCCAAGGTGCGGCTGTCCAACTCCAACAACAACTATATCGACCGTCCCTTTGCACTGGGGGATGAAACCGGCATTCGCGGTTATCCCAACGACTACCAGCACGGTGACAATCAATGGCTGCTGACCGGCGAAATCCGCTATTACCCCAATATCAACCTCTACCAACTGGCAGAGTTGGGCTGGGCCGCCTTTATCGATGTCGGTCAGGCCTTTGGTGGTGCCATGGCCAATGACAACGAAGTCTCGGGCCCCATAGGCTCTATCGGCATAGGTGCCAGAATCTACTCTTCCCGCTCCAGTTATGGTCATGTCGCCCATATCGATTTCAGCGTGCCCTTTACCCGGGGCGAGGAAGTAGACGGCTGGGAATGGCGCTTTCAAGTGAAACAGAGTTTCTAGGCTGACTTTGCCAACCCAGCGGCAAACTCTGCACTAAACTTGAAGGGTCACAGCAACCTGGACCTGACATGAAAAAACTCCTTTCCTCTGTGCTGCTCGGCCTGTCGTGCCTGATATCGGCACAGGCAAGCACGTTGAAAATCGCCTTTTTTGATTTTGCGCCATACAGCTTTCAGGAAGAAGGAGAACTCAAGGGCGTCATGGTAGAGATGACTCGCCTGGCCTGCCAGCGCTGGGAGGAAGGCTGCCAACTCAAGCTGTGGCCCAACCGCCGCGCCAGGCAACAGATGAACTCGGGAGAAACCGGTGCCATGGGGCTGGCCTGGGCAGATTATCGCACCTCACAATACTATTTCTCGGTCCCCCTGTTGCAGTCTGAATATGGTTTCTTCAGCCTCAAAGCACTGAGTTTGAAGCAGATGCAGCAGCTATCGGATCAGCGTGTGGCAGTGTTCTCACCATCCAATACCCACAATGCCCTGCAAAAATTGAATCAGGAACTGCTCCGGCAACAAGTCCCCCCCATGCAGGTGGTTACCTTTCCACAAAGCGATGAGTTACCACTGAAAATGCTCGCCAGAAAGCGTTTTGATGCCTATTTTGTCAACCGGGATGTCGGTCGCTGGTACGCAGGGAAACAGGGGATTGAAGGCTTGGACTATCTACCCAGCCAACCCAAGACTTACTACTGTCTGGCATTCGATATCCGTCATAATGACCGACAGACCATAGCCCGCTTCAATCGGCTGTTGTTGGAATTGCAGCAGGGAGAAGCCTGGCACCAGCTACTGCAGCGCTGGCAGGTTGAACCGGCCCAATGGCAGCCTGAGCAAGCCCAAGCCATGAACATTCCACTCGAGTAGAAAAGCAAAAGGCCGCCCGTGATAACACGGGCGGCCTCATTTTATTTGGTGAGTTGGCCTATAAGCCGGGTCCTGTTCTCCCGAAGGAGCGGCAGTCATTCCTCTAGGCCTGCAATCGCTCACAGGCTCAAGCAATCTACCCGGTTCCAACGCGAGCCACGCATTAATTCCGAAGAATAGTGGAACCCTATTTGATCTTGCTCCGGGTGGAGTTTACCGTGCCGCGAACTGTTACCAGCCGCGCGGTGCGCTCTTACCGCACCCTTTCACCCTTACCGGCCCGAAGGCAGGCGGTCTACTCTCTGTTGCACTGGTCGTCGGCTCACGCCGCCCAGACGTTATCTGGCACCCTGCTCTATGGAGCCCGGACTTTCCTCCCCGTTCTTGCGAACGCAGCGACTGCCCGGCCAACTCGGCGCAGATTATAGCCCATAGCGAGCCTCACACCAAGGCATTTCCTTACCAGCCCAGCTCCAGCCCTTTTTTATAGAGAGCGTTTTTCTTCAACCCATGGATCTGTGCCGCAATGGCGGCCGCCTTCTTCAGCGGTAATTCATCACAGAGTAGTTTGAGGGTATCCAGCGCCGCGGCGGGCGTTTCGTCTGCTTCTTCACTGACAAAACCGTGCAGCATAAGCACGATTTCACCGCGCTGCTGGTTGGCATCGGCTTCTACCTGCGCCAGCACTTCGGCCGTGGTGCCGCAGAGGAAGGTTTCAAAGGTCTTGGTCAGTTCCCGCGCCATCACCATCTGCCTATCCGGCCCCAGGACCTCCACCAGCGACTTGAGGCTGGGCAGAATTCTGTGGGGAGACTCATAGAAAATCAGGGTGCGCGGGTCTTCCCTAAGCGCCAGCAGTTTATCCTGGCGCCCTTTGTCTTTGGCCGGCAAAAAGCCTTCAAACGAAAAGCGATCCGAGGGCAAGCCAGATGCCGACAGCGCGGCAATGGCGGCGCAAGGGCCGGGCAGCGGGATCACCGGATAACCGGCGGCGCGCACATGGGATACCAGGTGATAGCCGGGATCGGAAATCAGCGGCGTACCGGCATCGCTGATCAGCGCTATGGCTTCACCTTCGCCGAGGCGTTCGACAATCCACTGCGCCCGGGCACGTTCATTGTGGTCATGCAGCGCTGTCGTGCGGGTGTCTATGCCGAAGTGACTCAGCAATTTACCGCTGTGGCGAGTGTCTTCACAGGCGATCAAAGCCACCTGATTCAATACTTCCAGAGCCCTGGGGCTCAAGTCCCCCAGGTTGCCTATGGGAGTGGGAACTATATACAGCGCGACCGACAGGTCCATAACTACCTCGGAGATGAAAGTGCCGAGACTTTCGTCAGGCACAATAGAAGGTTAAACTAGAGCCAGCATCTTACCAGAGTGAAGCCCTGTGTTAAAAAGCCTGAATAGAGTTAAGTACATTTCTGCTGCGATTTTGCTTGCCAGCCTGTGGGGCTGTAGCAGCACGCCATCGGCAGACAAAGATCAGCTGGCCGTCGTTTCTCTGGTCAGTGCCCCGCAAGCCCCGGCCGAGTATTTGGCATTTGCCGCCAAGGCGCCCAGCAAGGAAAACCGCGAGCGTTACCTGCTGTTGGCCGCCAATGCTTACCTCAAGCAAGGTGATACAGATGCCGCTGCAGATATTCTGCGTTCAATGCAGGCCGGGCTGAGCCCGGTGGATGAAATCCAGGCCGAGCACCGTTTTCTCAGCGCCCGCCTGCAAGAACTGACCGGCAAAAACGCCGAGGCCCTGAGCACCCTGAATTACCCCGGTAATTGGCAACTGGCCGATTGGCAATGGGCCAGTTATCACCAAGCCCGTGCCCGACTATTTGCTGCCAACCAGCAACCCGTGGAGCAAGTGCGTGAGTTGAGTAAGCTCAGTCAGTATCTGCCGGTGAAGGCGACCGGCGAGGTTAACGATGAAATTTGGCAATTGCTCAAGCCACTGCAGGAAGAAACCCTGCAGAGCTTTGCCGCTCAAGAGAGCGATGCCGTATTTACCGGCTGGCTGCAGCTGGCTTATCTGGCCAAACACTACGCGGTGGATCCCTCAAGCCTGATCCGCCAGCTGAGTGATTGGCAGAAACGTAATCCTTATCATCCTGCGGCGGTGCAGTTGCCTTCGGATCTGCAGCTGGCGCTCAGTGCCAAGCCATACAGACCCAGCAATATTGCCGTGCTGCTACCTCTTTCGGGCCCAAGAGCCGGAGTCGCCAACACAGTGCGTCAGGGCATACTGGCCAGTTATCTGAGCGACCCGGACAGCAATGTCAGCCTCAACTTCTTCGACACGGCCCAAGGTGCCGACAAGGCCTACCAGCAAGCGCTGCAGAGCGGCGCGGAATTTGTGATAGGCCCGCTGCTGCAAAACGAAGTGGAACAGGTGATGGCGGCCCAGCAAGCTGCAAAGACAGATACCCCGCCGCAACTGTTTCTCAATCAAATAGATAAGCTGCAACCGCAACAGAATAAGTACTACTTCGCCCTGTCTCCCACTCAGGAAGCCAGCGATGCCGCCAGACGCATGTATCAGGATGGCATACAGGTGCCACTGCTGCTGGCCAGCAATGATGCCGTAGGCCAACGTATGGCCCAGAGCTTCAAGCAGACCTGGATGGAGCTGACCGACAGTGATGCCGAGGTTCACTTCTATGATAACGGTGACAAGATGCGCGAAACCGTGGAAGGTGCCCTTGGCGTGACTGACAGCAAGGCGAGGATCCAGGCCATTAAGGCACTGCTGGGCAGTAAGGTGAAGGCCGACTTCCGCTCCCGTACCGATATCGATGCCATCTATATGATCTCGGGGATTCAGGACTTGCCACTGCTGAAACCCTTTATCGATGTCAACTTCAGTGTCTTTGCCGAGCAAGTGCCGCTGTATACCAGTAGCCGCGCCCGTCAGGAAGACAACGCCAAGCAAACCGCGATTGAACTGAACAATATCACCATCAGTGATATCCCCTGGTTGCTGCAGGCCAGTGAAGAAACCGAAGCGGTCAACAAGTTGTGGCCCACCTGGGGCAATGCCCAAAAACGCCTGTATGTAATGGGCTATGATGCCCTGCAGCTGGTCAATCGTCTGGCTCAGATGCATGCCTTCCCCGGATACCAGTACAGTGGCCGCAGCGGCCAGCTGACGGTGAGCCCGGATGGCGTGATCGATCGTCAGCTCAGTTGGGCCAAATACCAGCGCGGCGTTTTGCGGCCACTGTAAGCCGGCTTATGGATCTGGGACAGGAAGGCGAGCGTCTGGCTCGCCGCTATCTGGAACAACAGGGCCTGACCTTTGTCGAACAGAATGTGCGCTACAGTTTCGGCGAACTGGACTTGGTAATGAAACAGGGCAGCCAATGGGTGTTTGTTGAGGTAAAATACCGCTCACCAAGCCGATTCGGCGGCGCTTTGCAGTCATTGAGCCAGGCCCAGATAACCCGGCTTCGCAAGGCCGCCAGCCAGTATCTGCAGCAACACAGGATCAATGCCCCCTGTCGCTTCGATCTACTGGCCATTGATGCCGGCAAGGTGCAATGGCTACAGGACGCTTTTTAGTAAGCGCTTAACCCGAAACAAATTTACACTTTAATGCCTGAACAAAGCCCCCGGCCTATGGCATGATAGCAACACTTGATAGTGAAGGACTTATCCATGTTAGAACGTATCAAAGACAGCTTCACCGAGTCGATTCAGACCAAGATTGACGCCGCAGAGGCGCTGCCAGAGTCTATCGCCAAGGCCGCAGAAATGATGGTGCAATGTCTGTTGGGTGGCAATAAGATCCTTGCCTGTGGTAACGGCGGCAGCGCCGGTGATGCCCAGCACTTTTCAGCCGAGCTGTTGAACCGCTACGAAGTGGAACGCCCACCTCTGCCGGCCATAGCTCTGACCACAGACACTTCTACCCTGACGGCCATCGCCAACGACTACAGCTACGACGAAGTGTTCTCCAAACAGATACTGGCACTGGGTCAACCCGGTGACATACTGCTGGCCATTTCCACCAGCGGTAACTCAGGCAACGTCATTAAAGCGATGGAAGCCGCGCTGAGCCGGGATATGACCATAGTAGCGCTCACGGGTAAAGACGGCGGCGCCATGGCCGGATTGCTGAGCACCAATGATGTTGAGATCCGCGTCCCCTCCAATGTCACGGCCCGCATTCAGGAAGTGCACCTGCTGGTTATCCATTGCCTGTGCGACAACATTGACCGCACCCTGTTCCCGCAGGACGAACATCAATGAGACGTCTGCTGCCCCTGTGTCTACTGCTTACCAGTTTGACCGGCTGTGCCGGAGCCGTAATGGTGGGTGCAGTTGGCGGCGCCATGGTGGTTAACGATGAGCGTTCGCTCAAGACCCAGTTGGATGACACCAATGCCGATTTTCGTATCTCCAGTGTACTGGGAGCGGAAGATGATCTGAAGAATCAGACCAATATCACCGGGGTCAGCATGAACGGCAATGTGTTGATGATAGGTCAGGCGCCCAACTCCATGCTCAGGGACAAGGCGATTCGGCTGGTCAAAGAGCTGCAACTGGGTGGCAAGATCCACAATCAGATCCGTATCGGCAACCCAACTTCCTTCACTACCCGCAGCAACGACACCTGGATCACCACCAAGGTCAAGGGTCGGATGCTCAACGACAAGAATCTGGATGTCACCAAGATCAAGGTGATCACAGAGAATGGTGAAGTCTTTCTGCTGGGCCTGGTCGAGCGTGAACAAGCCGACCTGGCGGTAGAAATCGCTCGCAATACCGCTGGAGTACGTAAGGTGATCAAGGTGTTCGACTACGTCACCCCTTAACGCCCTTTATATCGAGTCGAACGAGAGCCGGTCACACCGGCTCTTGTGCTTTCAGCTCGCGGGCTTTCATCAACTTGGCGATGGCGGGCAGGCACAAAGTCGGCAGCACCACCAGGGCAGCCCCTACCCAACTCAAAGTATCCAGCCACTCGTCGAACAGCAGCCAACCGAGGAAGACAATAAAGATAAGCCCGCTGTATTCGGCTACGGCAATTTCACTGGCCTTGGCCCTGCGATAGGCCAGGACACAGAACCAGTTATATGCCAGCAGGAAGGCATTGGATAACAGCGCCACTCCGAGCAGTTGCCAGCTCAGCCCGGCCAGTTGTTGCGACAGCGCCACCAGCAGGATCAGCGGCAAACTCAGCAGGTTGTAACAGAGCAAAGTCAGACTGGCGGCCTCAGTACTGGGCAGCTTGCGCAGGCTCATCTGGTTCAAGGAGAAGGTAAAGGCCGAAACCAGCACAGCAATGCCGGCCAACTCCAACTCGCTGGGCCTGAGGATCAACAAGATACCGGCAAATCCCAGCGCCGCAATCCCCCACTGCAACGGTGTGATCTGTTCTTTCAGGAATAGGGCACCTAGCACCATGATCATCAAAGGCGCCGAATAGAACAGTGAACTGACAGTCGCCAAGGGCAGTGCCATCAGACCAATAATCAAAAAGAGCGCGCCAACAGCTCCTGTGTTGGCACGCCAAAGGTGGATCTTAAAATGAGAAGTCCCCGGGCGACCGGCCTTGAGCCACAGGGGCAGCAACATAAGTACCGCTGTCACCTGGCGCACCAGCAGGAAAGTCGCCGCATTGGCATCATCCGGTAACCACTTGACCGACACGTCATAAAAAGCGCTGAAGAGATTTCCTACGGTCAATAAAATCAAACCGATAGTAACGGTTCTCTGCATCTTGGTTATCCTAAACGACTCTCAATCGGCGGCATCATATCCGGGTTAAAAACCAAACTGAAATGATGTTTTTTGCGTATAAATGAATTAAATTCATACTAAATTTCCGGAAAGAATAGCCGATGCGAAAACTTCCCCCCTTGAGAGCGCTGCAGGTATTCGAGGCAGCTGCACGCCAGAGCCACTTTTCCCGCGCCGCCGAAGAGCTGTGCATCACCCAGAGTGCCGTGTCCCACCAGGTCAGATTACTGGAGGAACACTTTGGGGAGTCCCTGTTCCAACGTCAGGGGCGCAGTCTCAAACTGTCACCCAAGGGAGAGATTCTCTACGGGGAACTGGAGCGAATATTCAACGAGCTGGCTGACCTTGGCCGTTTGTTCGGTGAACCCAATCGCGAGCTGAAACTGGCGGTTTACAGCTCTTTTGCAGTTAAATGGTTGATCCCCAGACTCAGCGACTTTCGCCGCCGTCACCCCGAGGTGCAGATCAGGCTGGAGATGGTGACTCAAGATCCCGAGCTCAGCGACAGCGTGGCCGATCTCTTTATCAGTGGCGGCCTCAAACGACGGGGTTACTGGCAGACGGTGCTGCACAAGGAGCGGCTTATTCCGGTTTGCAGCCCGCAATTGCCCCCCAGAGCCGGGCAGATAACTATCCAGAGTCTGCAGCAGTATCCGCTGTTGACCGTGGATGAAGGCCCGCTGGGGCTGGACTGGAACCGTTGGGCCGAGGCCAACGGTGTGGCTCTGACAGCCAATCACAGGCAGCATATTTTCAGCCATGTGTTGATGGCCATAGAGGCCGCGATTGCCGGTCAAGGCATAGCACTGGCATCAGACTTTATGGTAGAGGATGATATTGCCAGTGGCCGTTTGATTGAGGCCGAACTGCCGGATATGCATACAGGGTTTGAATTCACTTTTTGCTGTAAGGAGCGGCGCCTCAAAGAACCGGCGATAGCGGCCTTTGCCGATTGGCTGATGTTGATGGCAAGCCAGCCGCAACCGCAGTAATTCGTACGCAGCCACAAAAAAGCCGACCTTGTAGGTCGGCTCTCAAGATTGGCTGATTTACACCAGCAAGCCTATCTTCTCATAAACTTTCTTCACTGTGACTTCGGCGCGAGCCTGGGCCTTTTCGGCGCCCTGCTTCATTACCGACTCCAGGAAGGCTCTGTCTTCGCGGAATTCACGGAAGCGTTGTTGCAGCGGCTCCAACATACCGACCACGGCTTCACCGGCGGCCACTTTCAAATGGCCATACATCTTGCCTTCAAACTCGGCTTCCAGTTCGGCTATGCTCTGGCCTGTCACCCCGGACATCAGGCTCAGCAGATTGGACACCCCAGGCTTGCTGTCTATGTCGAAACGCACCACAGGCGGCTCATCGCTGTCGGTCATCGCCTTTTTCAGCTTCTTCATCACCGCCTTGGGATCCTCCAATAGGCCGATGACATTGTTGCGGTTGTCATCGGACTTGGACATCTTCTTGGTGGGATCCTGCAGCGACATCACCTTGGCACCCAGCTCAGGGATAAAAGGCTCGGGCACTGTGAAGGTGTCACCATAAGCGTTGTTGAAGCGGGTGGCGATATCCCGGGTCAATTCCAGATGCTGTTTCTGATCCTGACCGACAGGGATCTCATTGGCCTGGTACAGCAGGATATCGGCCGCCATCAGTACAGGATAACCGAACAGACCCACGTTGATATTGTTGGCGTGTTTTTGTGACTTGTCCTTGAACTGAGTCATGCGGCTCAGCTCGCCCATCTGGGTATAACAGTTCAAAACCCACCCCAGCTGAGTGTGCTGCGGCACCTGTGACTGAATGAACACTGTGCTCTTCTTGGGATCGACACCACAGGCAAGGTACAGCGCCAGAGTATCCAAGCAAGCTTCACGCAAGGCATTGGGATCCTGGCGCACTGTGATGGCATGCAGATCCACCACGCAATAGAGGCAATCATGGCTGTCCTGCATGGCTACCCACTGACGCAGGGCACCCATGTAGTTACCTATGGTCAACTCGCCTGAGGGCTGGGCACCGCTCAATACTATGGGTTTGGGACTGCTCATGAATTTCATTACTCCGATTGCTGTGGCGGCAAATGCGCCAAAATTTGCTCAAAATGATCGCATACGGCATCTGGGCCGCAAAGCCCAATATCTTCACCGTAGTTGTAGCCATAGGTCAAGCCGATTGAGGCAATACCTGCGGCTTTCGCCGCCAGAACGTCGTTGCGGGAATCGCCCACCATCAACATCTGCTGAGGTTGCAACTGCCATTTATCCAGCAGGTGGGTCAGCGGCAAGGGATCCGGCTTCATCTTGGTGAGTGAATCGCCGCCGAGAATTTCACTGAAAAACGACTCAATACCAAAGGCCTGCAATAGGGGCACAGTAAATCGATAAGGCTTGTTGGTGACTACCGCCAGCTTGAAACCTCGTCGCTGCAGGGTGCCAAGCACGGACTCAACCCCGGGATAGAGCTTACTGTAACGCTCGAGGCAGGCCTCATAGTGCCTCATAAATACCGGCATGGCATCGGCCATGACAGAGGCATCCGGCTCATCGCCCAGGCTCGAGGTCAGCGCCCGGCGCATCAACATCTCTGTGCCATTGCCAACCCAGCTGCGAACCTGGTCTTCGCTGCAACCACGCAGTCCCATATCGGCCAAGGTTGCCTGGGTTGCAGCGGCCAAGTCCGGCACACTGTCCACCAGAGTGCCATCCAAATCAAAGGCGATCGCACTGATACTGCTTGCGATCATAACTTACACTCCTGCCAGTTCACTGCGCATCTGGTCGATAACCGCTTTATAGTCCGGTTGGCTAAAGATGGCAGAACCGGCTACAAACATATCGGCACCGGCGGCGGCGATTTCGGCAATATTGTCCACCTTAACCCCACCGTCGACTTCCAAGCGGATATCGCGGCCACTCTCATCGATGCGGCGACGCACTTCGGCCAGTTTGTCCAGTGTCGATGGAATAAATGACTGACCACCAAACCCTGGGTTGACCGACATCAGCAAAATCACATCCAGCTTATCCATCACATAGTCCAGGTAGTGCAGTGGCGTGGCAGGGTTGAAAACCAAACCCGCCTTACAGCCATTGTCGCGGATGAGTTGCACTGTACGATCCACATGCTCGCTGGCCTCTGGATGGAAAGTGATGATAGAAGCCCCCGCCTTGGCAAAGTCAGGCACTATGCGATCGACCGGCTTCACCATCAGGTGCACATCGATATCGGCGGTAATACCATAGTCACGCAACGCCTTGCAGACCATGGGGCCTATGGTCAGGTTAGGTACATAATGGTTGTCCATCACATCGAAGTGAACCACGTCGGCCCCCGCATCCAATACGGCTTTAACATCATCACCCAGGCGGGCAAAATCGGCAGACAGAATGGAAGGAGCAATAAGATATGGGCGCATAGCATTCTCACAGGATGTTTAAGAAGTCGCCTATTTTACCCGCCAAGGCGCTCGGGCTCTATAGCCTGGCGCCCATTTCTGCCGTTGAAAAGCGCCATAAGTTGGAATAAAGTTGTTACTTGGTAAAAAGCTGTTCAATTTATCAACGGCTTTGTTATAATTGACCGATGTCACATTTGGGATTGGAACAGGATGAACCAGAAACCGCAGGTTTTCACACACAGCATCAAGTCAGCAGTCATACTCGCTGTCGCCGCTGGCGTGGTGGGAGCAACTGCCGTTGGTTTCCAAAGCCTGGGTTCTTCCAGCAATAATCTGGCCTGTAGCTGCAGCCAGGAAAATGACTACAATCCCAACCTGCCTTCCAGCCATCCCAATAATCGCTGTGCGACTCAGGAAGATGATCTGAGCTGGAAGAGTTGGCTCAGCGGCAAGAGTCGTTCGGGTCAGTTCCATTTTGTTGACTTGTTGGAGTTGCTGCACGGCCATCAACGTAAACCGGTTGATGATATGGCCCCGGCGAATTCCAATAACGGTTTCTAGATGCTTGGCCGCTACTGGCGTTACCTTTACAGTACGCTGGCAGCCTTCTTCGGCGTGCAGAGTGAGTCCAATCGCGTCAGGGACTTCAGCGCCAATTCCTCACCTCTCCCTTATATCATCACGGGCGTGTTGCTGGCCGCACTACTGGTACTAGGTCTGTTGCTGCTGGTAAATCGAGTACTCGCCTGATTACTTTGGCAAAGATGACTTTCAGTCGTTCTCGTTGTGATAGGTTTCGTCGTACAGAGCCATCAACTCATTCACCTTGGTTCTGGTGCTGCCTTTCTGGCTGATGTTACGTTGAACCTGTATCGCTTCCATTCTCGAGCCGTGATAGAGCTCGCGGGTCAACGGAATATCATGGTTACTGATAAGCACAGGAATGCCACGCTCAATGGCGGTATGACGGGAATGCCTGGCCAGCAGTGCCTGGTCATCCAAAGAGAAGCCGGCACCGACATAAGTGGTAAAACTGGCGGTGGTCGATAAAGGTGCGTATGGCGGATCGCAATAAATCACGTCACCGCTTTTAGCCAGGGCAAACGCCTGCTCGTAGCCAATGCAGCGAAACTCGGCATTTTGTGCCTTGGCAGCAAAACCGCGGATCTCTTTCTCAGGGAAATACGGTTTCTTGTAGGAACCAAAGGGCACATTGAATGAGCCTTTACGGTTATAACGACACAGACCATTAAAGCCGTGGCGGTTGAGATAGAGAAAATAAACTGCCCGCTCGAAGGGGTCACGACTGCGATTGAATTTTTCTCTGACCAGATAGTATTGCTCTTTATCGTTCATCCGCGGTACAAACAGTTCCGCTGCCGCCCCTATGTAGGCTTCCGGACGAGTCTGAATGATAGAGTAAAGATCGATCAGATCGCGATTGATATCGCACAACAGATAGCTCGGATAATCTGTGTTGAGAAACACAGAACCGGCACCGACAAAGGGCTCAACCAAGCGCTCACCCTTGGGCAAGTGCTGAGTCAGGGCATCAACCAGTTTAAATTTACCACCGGCCCACTTAAGAAAGGCTCTTTGTTTTTTCTTCATTAAAATTGATTGGTGCCCGGAAAAACGAAAGTGAGGATTGTACTCCGTTTAAGATGAAATTTCACTGTTACTTAGGCCAGCTTGTAAGCGATAGTGCTGCAGTGATTGCCATGACTTGACCAAGGGTTGAGACAGGCCCAAAGTCTGCTGCAACATTTTACCGGCTTCGATGGCCTCTTGCTTACTGGCATATTCCCCTACCAATACCACCCACCAATCCTTGTGCTTGGCTACCCTGACATTTTCCACTTTTTTCAGCTTGGCCATAAACGCCGTCAGTGACGATTCACGTTTCAGACTCACCAACTGCAAAGTATAACCCTGTGTCGGTAGCACTCCGGCACTGGACTCTTGTTCTAGCTCAGATTTATTCTGAACTTCTTGCGGCTTGGTATCTTGAGAAGCCTTAGCAGCCTCTTTGACCTGCGGCTTTTGGGTAACCGGCGTAGTAACAGGAGCGGTTTGCACATCCAATATTGCCTTGGCGTCACTCAGTAGCTCAGATTCTGACTCTGAGGATCGCGCTGTAACCACTTGAGTCTCTACATGCTGAGCGCTTTTTTGCTCCAAGACCGCCTGCGGCTCTGTTACCTGGCTTTGTACTTGTTCCAGGCTAACGTAAACGGGCGTAGTTGAGAGCGCCTCCTGATCTTGGTCAATATCGAGCCAACGTTCGGCAAATTGGCTTAAGGGACTTGTACTATGCTCCAGCACCAGGGCTGACTTGGGCAATTCAGGCAGAGGCTCGGTCGAGCGCAGCAGATACCAAGAGAGCAGCGCCAGAGAGATAAGCACGGCAAGGCTCGATGTCAGTATGGTCTTCCAAGGGAATACCCTTGGCCTCGGCGGCTCACCATTCAATGCCAGCTCCAGCAATGCCAATACCTCGGCCGGTGTGCCTTGTTGCCTCTCCAACTGCTTGACCACTATGGCCCGTGGCGTGAAAGTGTGCACTGCGCTGCGGGTCAACAGTGTCTGATACAGGCCCTCACGCTCGACGAGAGAAAGCGGCTCAAGCTTAACCGGCAACACCTGTTGTTTCTGTGCTTTGGGCAGTTGAAGCTGTAGCTGCTCGGCAAACTCCGGAGAGACAGAACCGGTCAACGTGATAGGCTCACCTCTGGCCTGCAGCTGAGTCAGCAATAAACACTCGGCCCAAAGCGCCAAGGGCATATTATCGGCATCGTCGATCAGAATGTGGATAGGCTTGCGCATCTCACCCAGATAGCGCAGCAGGGTATCGGCCAGAGGCTGCTCGTCGTCAAACAGGGGATCGGGCAGCAACTGGATCAGCAACTTGCGCCTTATTTCAGCAGCATCGGCATGTTGAGGGCAACTGACCAACGCCAGATTATGCTCATCGAGCACATTGGCCAAGGCGGTCAACAGTCGTGTCTTACCTGCTCCAGCCTGCCCCTGCAACAAAACCAGCTGCTGACCATAACAGGCCAGATGCTGCAGTCTTTGTAACAGTGCCTCTTGCGAGGGCAGGAGAAGTTCTTCGGTTGCCACCATTGTTACCCATTAAGGATCAAGTGCGGCAGATCACCTGTTCGAGTAGGGATTCCGGCACTTGAGCAAAAATACCGGCCTGACCCATGTCTGTGGGCAAAACCAGGCGAATTTGCCCTGCCAAAACTTTCTTGTCACGCCGCATGTGTTTGATAAAACTTTCAAAATCCATGGACTCTGGTGCAGTTACCGGTAAGTCGAATACCTGTAGCAGCACAGTGATGCGACGGAGAATTGACTCGTCAATCAGTTCCATGGCTTTTGCAGTTTGTGCAGCAAGGACCGTGCCAGCGGCAACCGCTTCACCGTGAAGCCAATTGCCATAGCCCATTTCGGCTTCGATAGCATGTCCGAAGGTATGCCCCAGATTCAACAGAGCGCGAACACCCTGCTCTGTCTCATCTTCGGCAACCACTTCGGCTTTTATCTCACAGCAGCGACGTATGGCATAAGCCAGTGCCTCTGGCTGCTGCGATTTGAGTGACTCAACATTGTTTTCGAGCCACAGGAAAAAGTCAGCATCCCAAATGATGCCGTATTTGATCACTTCAGCCATGCCGGCGGCAAATTCACGCACCGGCAGAGTCTTCAGGCACAGGGTATCTATCAGCACAAGTTGTGGCTGATAAAAAGCGCCTATCATGTTCTTGCCCAGCGGGTGATTGACCGCCGTTTTGCCGCCCACAGAGGAATCGACCTGAGACAGGAGCGTAGTGGGGATCTGGATAAAGTCCACGCCCCGCTGATAACAGGCCGCAGCGAAGCCGACCATGTCACCAATGACACCGCCACCGAGAGCCACCAGCACCACATCACGACCGCAGTTGTGCTCAAGCAGAGCCGTAAATACGCTTTCGAGTTGTGCCAGTGTCTTGTACTGCTCACCATCGGGCAGAATATGAGCAAAGACCTGAGCCGCAGGCAGCAGAAGGCGCTGCAAAGACTGCAGATACAGGGGAGCTACTGTGTCATTGGAGACAATGAGGACTTTTTTACCCGAGACACTCGCCGTCAGGCAATCGCTCTGGGCCAACAGACCCTGGCCAATGAAGATAGGATAACTGCGTTCACCTAAATCAACCCGGATCTGTTGCATCTTGCGTCCTAGAAGCCTAATTGTTCAATGATTTGATTGGCCACAACTTTGGCGCTTTGCTCGTCTGTCTTGACGATAACATCGGCGATTTCCTCATAGAGAGGATTACGCACGTCTGCCAGTGCTTCCAACACTTCACGAGGATTATCTACCTGCAGCAAGGGGCGACGCTTGTCGCGCTGGGTACGGGCCACTTGCTTGTCGATAGTGGTTTCCAGATACACCACGATACCGCGGGCAGATAGGAAGTTGCGGATATCTTTGCTTTGAACTGAGCCACCACCTGTGGCCAGAACTATGCCTTGTTTCTCGGTCAGATCGGAAATCACCTGAGCCTCGCGGCGACGGAAACCTTCTTCGCCTTCAACGTCAAATACCCAGGCAATGTCAGCGCCAGTGCGATTTTCAATCTCTTGATCTGAATCGTGGAATTCCAAATGCAGCATTTGTGCCAGATGACGACCTATGGTGCTTTTGCCTGCGCCCATAGGGCCTACCAGAAAAATATTACGTTTTTCAGCCATTTCTTGTACGTCTGAATCTTATGAAAAGTTTGCCGAATGTCGACTTACTATCAAATCGACGGGATTTGTTACCTTGCTCTAATGAGACTTGACCGGGGATTATCTCAGCTTAAGGACATTCAAGGCAAGTAATGCCGACTATTAAAGCCAAATTTCCCGGTGCCCAAACATCAAAGCCAGCGACTGGCACTGGCTTTGATTGAGGTTTTACAGGTTTGGAAAAAACTTAGGTTGACCCCGGCATGCCTTCAATCAGATGCCTTGAATGCCAATTGCTGTGCAAGCCACGCTCTACAAAAGAGAACGCCACGATGACCCATTCACACCTTCCCTAGATTTCTTCGGTCACTATCTTGGGCGTTACGAAGATCAGTAGCTCCTGGCGCTCATTCTTGTCCGAAGTATTGCGGAACAGGAAGCCGACCAAGGGGATATCCCCCAATACAGGAACCTTGCTGACCCGGCTGATCAGGTTCTGTTGATAGATACCACCCAAGACTATGGTTTCACCATTATCCACCAGCACTTGAGTACCTATGCGCTGGGTATCGATGGAGACAGCCTCTCCCAACGGAGTTTGTACTACCTTACCCTGCGAGTCCTGAGTAATTTCCAGATCCAGTATCACGCGGTTGTCCGGGGTGATTTGAGGTGTTACCCGCAGCGACAGTACCGCTTTCTTGAACTGTACAGTTGCCGCCCCACTGGAAGCCGATTCCACGTAAGGGATCTCGACACCCTGCTCAATATAAGCGGCTTTCTGATTCGAAGTGGTAATCCTCGGACTGGCAATGATTTCACCCTTGTTTTCCTGCTCCAGCGCACTCAATTCCAGGTCCAAGACGGTACCGTCAGCCAATTTGGCCACATGAAAAGCTATGCTGGTAGCATTGCTTGGTGCTGCCGGCAGATTCACATTGAGACGATCGCCAATTGATGGAATGGTGCCGTTGGCTATGTCCTGAGCACCTTCCAGGCTACCCGATGTGCCCTTATTGCCCTGCTGATCTGTAATTCCCCAACGGATACCCAGGTCTTCCGAAACATCATCTTTAACCGTGACCATTCGGCTTTCAATCAGCACCTGACGAATAGGCACGTCCAATACTTCAATCAACTTATGCACATTTTCCAGAATATCGGCCGTGTCTTTAACCAACAGAGTATTGGTTCTTTCGTCCACGGCAACAGTGCCACGCTTGGACAACAGGCTGGAGCCTTCTCCCTTCAGCAGGTTGGCAATATCATTGGCCTTGGCGTAATTCACCTGCAGATACTCTGAGTAAAGCGGTGCCAACTCTTCAGAAACCTTTTTCTTGTTCTTGAGTTGGTTTTCTTCACGAATGGCCAGCTCTTCCGCCGGCGCCACCATCAGGATATTACCCTCGATTCGCTTATCCAGCCCCTTGGTTTGCAGGATAAGATCCAACGCCTGATCCCAAGGGACATCGTCCAGTCTCAGGGTGATGCTGCCGTCGACAGTATCACTGGTCACCAGATTGAAATCATTGTAATCGGCGATAATCTGCAGCACGGTTCTGACGGAAATATTCTGGAAGTTAAGTGACAGAGTCTTACCTGAGTATTTCTTCTCTTCTTCCAGTTGAACTTCACGCTCGACCTTGTTCATCGCCAAGGTGAACATATTGCCATCTTGCTTGTAGTTATATTCGTAGTCACCTTTGATATCGATTAGCACCCGGGTAGTCAGCTCTTCTTTGAAGGTCTCAAAGCTCTTCACCGGAGTGGCAAAGTCCTGCACATCCATGACATATAGCATGTCAGATGGAATATCTGTGTTATACAACTTCAGCTCCAGCCTGGAGCCAACTTGCTCCACATTGGCGGCAACCGATGAATTACGCAGCTCAACCAGCAATTCTCCGCCATTGTCACCCAAGCGGCGGAAATCAATATTCTTTATGCTATTGACGAAAGGACTACTGGCCTTGCTCTGGGGATCCATGACCTCATCATTGACAGTCAAACGATAAACGTTGTCTACCGCTTTACCCTGATAAGGTTTCACTTTTTTCAGTGCCAGAACCAGTCGTAAATTATCGCCGTCCTGCATGCTGGACAGCTGCTCGACACCGGCAGTATTAATAGGGATCTGTGCTTTCTCCAGCGCCGAAATACTGTCGCTGAAGTCCAATTGGATACTGGCTGGATCGGCACTCAAATTGATTTCCGGCTCAGATATCGGCTTGTCAAACACCAACTCCAGCTCCAGTTGATGATCCACAATGGCGTGGTACTTTACATCCACCAGCTTGTTGGCAGCACCAGCGTAGGGACTGAGCCCCAGGACGAGCAGGCTGCCCAGGATAAACTGCATCCATTTGGCTGCATTCTTCGGGGTGATATTCGCGGCAGAAGATTCCATTATTCCCTCATCCTTCGCTTGTTATTCTCCGGTCAATTCCAGGCTGCTGTTGCGCTCTGTCCAACAGCCGGAACCGTCCGGTACTAATTCAATGATGTCGATATTCTGTGCTGATACTTTGGCGATGCGGCCGTGATAGAGTCCCAAATACTCGCCCACTCCCATCCGATAGACATTGCCATCGGTTGTTTCCACCAAGGCCCAAACCACGTTGTCTTCGCTCAGGGTGCCGCGCATCTTGAGGTTGTCCAGCGCATAGGTTTCGAGACGGCTCTTGCGACGCTTGAGATCCGGCTGCAGGCAATCCTTGGTGGTATCTATCACCTCTTCCGTCAGTTCCCGGGAAGGCGGCACAAAGGGACTACGCAACATATCTGCCTGATAATCAAAATGCTCAAACTGAGGCGGCTCTTTCAACGGCGGGATCCTGGCAACATGCTGAGCCTTGGTGCTGGTGACAAAGGCTTCAAGATCTGTTCTGTCACCGATACAGCCGCCAAGCATTAACGCCGCCGCGATCAGGGGGATGAGTTGTTTCATTTACCTTTCCCCTTAGCCTTCTCCGGCGGTAATTCCGTTCCCTCTTTAAATCTGTAGGTCTTGGCCAGAATTTCCATTGCCAAGGTGCCGGATGGATCGCGCTTAACCACAAAGTCATGCAGGCTGACGATCCGTGGCAGCTTGGCAACTCCGCCGACCATGTGCCCCAATTGGTGATAGTCACCGGTCACAGCCATGCGTATCGGAAACTCAATATAGAAATCCCGTTGGATCTCGGCATCCCAATCCAGACTCTGGATCTTCAGACCCGCATCTGTGGCGACATAGGTCAAGTCATCAAGCAAACCCGGCATTTCATTCTCTGATGGCAGCATCTTCAACAGTTCGGCAAATTGTGCCTCCATCTGTACCAATTGCTCCCTATACAATTTCAGGTTAGCGGCCAACAGATACTTTTGCTTGAAATCATCACGCAGTTGTTGCTCTTTCACCTGTTCAGACTGGTAAATATCTATGGCGTCTGAAACAAACAGATAATAGCCACCGACGAACACCAGAATCGCCAGCAAGCCTGCAAATACGGCCTTGACCTGAGTCGGCCAGCCGCCGATATTCTCCATGTCCAGATCATTGAACTGGCTCAAATCGAAACTCATTTGCCCGCTCCTTTCGCCATCTGTGCCGTCCCTTCAAGCCGGTTTGCTCCCTTGATACTGACTTTGAGACTGAAGCGTTGCAGCTCTCTGAGTTCTTCCTGTTGAGAGACTATCGACTGCATACTCGGATCCTGAAGCCATTCTGATGCTTTAATTTTTCGCATCATGTTGGCGACATTGTTATTGGACTCACTGCGTCCTTCGATCCAGATAAGGCTGCCTTTCTTTTCTATGCTGGAAAGATAGATACCTGGCGGAATAACCCGTACCAGCTCATCCAATACGTGGGTTGGCAAATTACGCGCCTGTTGCAGGTTAAGAATAATCTCGGTGCGACGTTCAATATCCTTTTTGCGCTGTTTTATCTTGGTGATTTCAGCTATCTGCTTGTCAAGCAAACTAATTTCTGACTGGAGATAAGCATTTCGCTGACGCTGATCCTCTGTCATCAAGTCGATAAAGTTCAGTGCCAAATAAACCAATAACGCGGCGCCAATAAAAACAGCAGCCAGAATACCTATATAATCGCGCTTCTGTTTTTCCCTGGCTTCTTCACGCCATGGCAATAAGTTTATGTTCGCCATTGAGCATAACTCCTCAGTGCCAGGCCGCAGGCCACCATGTATTTACTGATATGGGGTTGCAGGGCATTTTTTACTGAATCGTCCGCATGTAAACTTCCCTGAAAGGGGTCGGCAATTATAGTGTGAACACCTAATTCATTGGTTAGAAGATTAGCCATGCCTTCTAATTTGGAAGTGCCGCCACAAAGCACCAAATGATCGACTTTATCCTTACCACTGGAAGTGCAATATATTTGCAGCGTACGTTTTATCTGTTGCAATAATTGCGTTTGAAATGGCGATAACACCTCAAACATATAATTGCGAGGTAGATCACCTTCTATCTTGGCCTTTTCCGCCTGCTCATAGGACATACCGTAAAAAGACAATATAGATTGAGTGAAGAGTTCACCACCAAATGCTTGCTCGCGGATAAAGGCTGTTTCCCCTTTTTCCACCACGGCGAAGGTGGTCATGTTGGCACCGATATCAACCAAAGCGACAACCTGATCTGCTGCGCCATCCGGAAGCTGCCCCAGGATCAATTCATGGGCACGTCCCAGAGCATAGCCTTCTACATCAACAACTTTAGGCTCAAGGTCGACACTGTCCAGCGCGTCGATTCTGGCATCAATATTTTCGGTACGGCAAGCACTAAGCAAGACATCAACCTTGCTGGGGTCTGTCTTGTTGACGCTCAGCGTTTCAAAATCAATGCTGACCTCATCAAGTGAATAGGGAATGAGGTTATCCGCTTCAATCTCAATCTGCGCCTCCATTTCAACCTCACTCAAGGAGGCGTCCATGTAGATGACTTTAGTCATTACGGCTGATCCGGATACAGCGACAGAAGCAAATTTAGTTGATTTGGGCAATTGCCTCTTCAGCTGTCTCATTGCTTCAATAACGGCTTCAGGATCGCGAATATCATGATCATTGATGGCTCCTTTTTTTACAGGAGCAGCGGCATAAGCCTGGATTTTATAACCATCGCCTGTCTTGCCCAGCAGGATCGCTTTGACCTCGTGAGAACCGATGTCAATACCCACCATTTGCGGAGCCTGACGCTTCCATAGATTCGAAAGCATAGTCCTTTGTCACTTTGTTATTGTTAGGTTTTAGATTAGCACATTTTCAAATTGTTACGCCCCTTTGTATAAAATGTTTGAGCACATTACAACGGCTAATTTTTTGACGCTGCCTTTTTGCTTCACCCTGCACAAAACGCCTTATATACTATTGTGCCCGCAGCAAGTTTTGGAATAATCTCGTGAAGTGGTTAAAACGTATACTCATAGCTCTATTCAGTCTGGCCCTTCTTGGGGTTGCAGCTATCGTTGGAGCCTACTTCTACGTCCTGCCCGAACTCCCGGATGTCGCTACACTCAAGACAGTTCAACTGCAAACGCCACTGAGGGTGTATTCCAGTGACGGCAAACTGATCTCGCAATTCGGTGAAAAACGCAGGATCCCGCTGGAGTTGGCCGATGTGCCCAAACCACTATTGCAGGCCTTCCTGGCAACTGAAGATTCACGCTTTTATGAGCATAAAGGTATCGACCCCATAGGTGTGGTGCGCGCCGCATTGGTTATGCTGGCCACCGGCGAGAAAAAACAGGGTGCCAGTACCATTACCATGCAAGTGGCCAGGAACTTCTTCCTGACTCGAGACAAGACAATTATTCGTAAAGTCAAAGAGATATTTATCTCTATCCACATAGAGCAGCTGCTAACCAAAGATGAAATTCTGGAGCTCTATGTCAACCGTATCTATCTTGGACAGCGTGCTTACGGGGTTGGCGCCGCGGCTCAAGTTTATTATGGCAAGGAAGTCAAAGACTTGACGCTTGCTGAAATGGCAGTTATCGCAGGTTTGCCAAAAGCCCCTTCAACACTCAACCCTATCACCTCCCCCAGCCGAGCTTTGACCCGTCGTAACCTGGTGCTCAACCGTATGCTGGAGGTCGGCTATATCACCCAGAGTGAATATAACGAAGCCAGTGCTCAACCTATTACCGCCAAATACCATGGCGCCGAAATCGATCTCTACGCCCCTTACATTTCAGAGATGGCCAGAGATTATATGGTGCAGAAATATGGTGAAGAGGAAGCCTATACCGGTGGTTACGATGTTTACACCAGCATAGACTCATCACTGCAGTTAAAAGCCCAGAAGGCACTGCGCAACAATGTCTACGCCTATGATGAACGCCATGGCTATCGAGGCCCTGAAGCGGTTCTATGGACAGACAAGCAGCCTGATGAGAGCGAGTTGATTGCCACCCTGAAGAAAACTATGCCCATTCAGGAGCTCAGGCCAGCCGCCGTATTGCAAGTAGAGGAACAGCAGGCACAGGTGCTGCTCGCCTCGGGAGAAAAACTCACTCTGCCTTGGGATGGCCTCAAATGGGCCCGCAAGTTTATCAATGACAAACGCCAAAGCGCACCACCGAAGAAAGCCGAACAGTTTCTGAAAGTGGGCGAGCAGATTTGGGTGCGTAACAACGGCGATATCTGGCAATTGGCTCAGGTGCCTCAGGTTGCCAGCGCCATAGTCTCGATAGATCCCAAAGATGGTGCAATTCAGGCTCTGGTCGGTGGTTACAGCTTCAGTCAGAGCCAGTACAACCGGGTAACTCAGGCCAAACGTCAGCTGGGCTCCAACATAAAACCTTTCCTATATGCCACGGCGCTGGAGAAAGGCTATACCCTGGCGACACTGATCAACAACGCGCCGATCAACAAGCCCGACCTCAGCCAAGGTACGGCATGGCGTCCCAAAAACTCACCCGACGTATACGGCGGCCCTACCAGGCTGCGTCTGGGACTGGCCCAGTCTATCAACGTGATGTCGGTGAGAACCCTGCGTTATGTTGGGCTGGATGCCGCCATCGACAAGCTGGTGCAGTTTGGTTTCGATGCCAAAGAGCTCAACCGCAACGAGTCTCTGGCGCTGGGATCACCATCTGCCACACCTTTGCAGGTGGTCACGGCCTTCTCTGCCTTTGCCAACGGGGGCTACCTGGTTGAGCCTTACTTCATTAAACGGATCCAGAATGCCCAGGGCGAAATCCTTGAACAAGCTCATCCGGCTCTGGCTTGTGATGCGCCGCTTAAGCCTGAAGAGGATATGGCGGATAACGCGATAACCGATTTGACTATGCAAGAGCCGCTGCAGCCCCAGGTTCAGGAAGATCCTTTCAGCTGTGACAGCCCAAGTGCCCGTCACGCCAAGCAAGTGATCAGCGAGCAGACCGCATTCCTGATCACCGATGCCCTCAAGAGTGTTATCTGGGGTGGCGGTAACTGGAGCAAGGGCACTGGCTGGAACGGTACCGCCTGGCGCGCCGCCAGAGTGGTCAAACGCCATGACATAGCCGGTAAAACGGGAACAACCAACGAATCGCGGGACACCTGGTTCAGTGGCTACAATCCCAAGCTTGCCACCACCGTCTGGGTCGGCTTCGATGACCATGGCCGTGAGCTGGGACGTACCGCCTGGAATGCCAGCGGCGCCAAAGATCAGATTTCAGGGGCCGAATCTGGTGCCAAGACCGCGGGCCCAGGCTGGAACGAGTTTATGCGCGATGCCCTGGAAGGAACGCCGGAAGAACCCAGCATTCCACCGGCTGGAATCGTTTCGGTGCGTATTGATTTGGATAGCGGCAAGCTGTCGCGTAAGACAGACTACACCAGCGACTTCGAGTACTTTATTCAGGGTACAGAACCCAAGGAGTACGCCACCGGCGCCGAAGATGACAGCGACATCTTTATCGAAACACCGCCGGAAGAGCTGTTCCAGTAACAGTCTGTTTAACACCGTCTGCTAAACATTAAAAAACGCGCCAATTGGCGCGTTTTTGTTTGGCTCGAATCCGAGGGATAGCTTCTATTTGGCCTGCTTGGCTGTCAGTGCGGCCTTGACCTGCTCTACCGCGGTACCACCGAGAATATTGCGCTTCGCCAGGCAGGAATCGATACTCAGATGCGGATAAACATCCTCCGCTATGATGTCGGCATAGCCTCGCAAGACTTCAAGTGGCAAGGCTTCCAGCGGCTTACTCTCGGCAATAGCTTGCAGCACCACTTCACCCACAACGTGATGCGCCTGCCTGAAGGGCATGCCTTTACCCACCAGATAGTCCGCCAACTCAGTGGCATTGGCGTATCCCTGTTGAGCTGCGGCCAACGCATTGGTTCGGTTAACCTTGACACCTTCAAGCACCAGAGCCGCCATTTTCAAGCACAGGCTCCAGCTGTCCATCACATCGAACAAGCCTTCCTTGTCTTCCTGCATATCCTTGTTGTAGGCGAGTGGCAGCGCCTTCATGGTGGTGAGGATCCCCATCAAGCTGCCGTATACCCTGCCCGCTTTACCACGAATAAGCTCAAGCGCATCGGGGTTCTTCTTCTGCGGCATCAAGGAAGAACCTGAGGTGACATTGTCAGCCAGCTCGATAAAGTTGGCTTCGCCGGAATTGAAGAAGATCATATCTTCGGCCATACGACTTAAGTGCATCATGCTGATAGAGGCATCGCTGCAGAGCTCGATCACATGGTCACGATCAGACACGCTGTCCAGGCTGTTGAGGGTAGCAGAGGCAAAGCCTAGGCTGGCCGCCAGCGCCTGACGGTCGATGGCATAAGCTGTACCCGCCAAGGCGCCACAACCCAGAGGGCAGGTGTTGAGGCGATTCAGTGCATCCTGCAAGCGGCTGATATCCCGCTCAAACATTTCAACATAAGCCAAAGCCCAGTGGCCAAAGGTCACGGGTTGTGCCCGCTGCAGATGGGTATATCCCGGCATTACTGCATCCAACTCGCGCTCGGCCAAGGCCAGCAGCCCCTGTTTGACTTCAATCAACAGACTCAGCAGGTGTGCGCCTTCCTGTTTGCACCACAGCTTGAGATCGGTCGCCACCTGGTCATTGCGCGAACGGCCGGTGTGCAGCTTCTTACCCAAGTCACCCACCTTGGCGATCAGCTGTGATTCCACAAAACTGTGAATATCTTCGGCGCCGGAAGCGATGATCTGCTCCGGCGTATCTTTAACTTCTGCGAGCAACTCAGCCAGCGCCTGAGTCAGGGTCTGGCATTCCTCCTGGGTTAACACGCCGGCCTGGGTTATCGCCTCGGCCCAGGCGACTGAGCCCTGGATATCCTGCTCCAGTAAACGGAAATCCACCGGCAGGGAATCGTTGAAGAGTTTGAAAAGTTCGCTGCTTTGGCCGCTGAATCTGCCACCCCATAAAGCCATGATAAGGTCCTCTTTCTCGGGCATAAAAACTAAGGGGCGCCAATGCGCCCCTGATATACTGACGCTTACTTGCTGTTGAGCGCGCGAATACGGCTCGCCAATGAGTAGAGACGGATAAAGCCTTCGGCGTGTTTCTGATCGTAAACCGTGTCTTCACCGAAGGTGGCAAACGCCTCGGAATACAGGCTGTTGGGAGAACGTTTCTTCACGGCAACCGCCTGGCCCTTGAAGAGTTTGATCACCACTTCGCCGTTAATGTCCTGGGCCAGTGCCTCGGATGCCGCTAACAGCGAGTTGCACAGAGGTGTAAACCAACGGCCATCATAGACCAGATGTGCCATCTGAGCGGCGACCTGTTCCCGCCAGTTACGGCTGGTCTTGTCGAGCACCAACTCCTCAACCGCTCTCAGAGCAGCAAACATGACAGTGCCGCCCGGTGTTTCATAACAGCCACGGGACTTCATCCCCACCAGCCGGTTTTCAGTGATATCGATACGGCCAACACCATGAGCGGCAGCAATCTGGTTCAGCTTCATCAGCGCCGCATAGGGGCTCAGGGCTTCACCGTTGACTTCAGTCACCCGGCAGTTTTCCACTTTCAGGCTGACATACTCAGGCTCATCTGGCGCATCCAGCGGATCGACTGTCATGGTCCACACCTCTTTGCTGGGCTCATTCCAGGGATCTTCCAGTTCCCCACCTTCGTGGGAGATATGCCAGGCGTTGGCGTCGCGGCTATAGATCTTGGTGGCCGAAGCCGAGGTCTTGATGTTACGCTCGGCCAGGTAAGCCAGCAGATCTTCACGGCTCTCCATGGTCCACTCACGCCAAGGGGCAATCACTTTCAGATCCGGCGCCAGTGCGGCAAAACAGCCTTCGAAACGCACCTGATCGTTACCCTTGCCGGTACAACCATGACACAGGGCGTCGGCGCCGACCTTACGGGCCACTTCCACCTGAGCCTTGGCGATGATGGGTCTGGCCATGGAGGTGCCCAGCAGATAGGTTCCCTCGTAGATGGCACCGGTTGCTATGGTGGGATAGATGTAGTCTTTAACAAACTCTTCTTTCAAATCAACAATATGACATTCACTGGCGCCGGAAGCCAACGCCTTTTCTGTCAAACCTTCGAGTTCGGCTTCCCCTTGTCCAACATCGGCACAAAAGGCAACGATCTCACAGTTGTTATAGTTCTCTTTCAGCCAGGGAATGATGGCCGAGGTATCCAGGCCGCCGGAGTAGGCCAGGACAACTTTTTTCACATCTGTGTTTTTCTGTGCAATAGACATCTTAATTTTCCTAGATTCAACTGGCCCTTGGCCATCAGCTCAAAAGTGTTACCAGAACGGCATTCTGCGCGTGCATGCGGTTTTCTGCCTGTTGCAGGATCAGAGAACCTTTGCCATCCATCACCTCATCTGTCACTTCTACCCCTCTGTGAGCGGGTAAACAATGCATAAAATACTTCACCTTATACTGATCCATCAGCGGCTGATTGATCTGATAAGGATTAAATTTTGTTTCAATATCAGAAAGTTCTGTTTGGTCGCCCATGGAAATCCAAGTATCAGTGTAGACGGCATCCTGACCTTCCAGGGCGGCGATGTCTGAAGTCAGTATCAGGCTGCCTCCATTCTCGGCCGCCAGTTGCTGTACTTCATTGACAATCAGACCATCGGGGAAATGCCCTTCGGGGCAGATAACCGTCATGCTGGCACCCAGAATAGCAGCGCCTATCATCAATGAATGGGTCACGTTGTTGCCATCACCTACATAGGCCAATTTCACCTTGCCCAAGTCACCGAGCTGTTCTGACAGGGTCAGAAAATCCGCCAGTGCCTGACAAGGGTGGTACAAGTCCGACAGCGCATTGATCACAGGTACAGTGCCGAACTCGGCCAGGCCTTCTATGGTCTTGTGGCTGAAAGTCCGTGCCACTATGGCGTCGGCCCAGCAGGAAAGGTTACCGGCGAAATCGGCAACAGATTCGCGCTTGCCCAAAGCACCATTTTGTTGATCCAAATAAAGACAGTGACCACCCAGCTTATGGATACCGATATCGAAACTGACCCTGGTACGCAGGGAAGGTTTTTCAAACAGCATCACTACGCTCTTGCCCGCAAGCGCGTGTCGGTAGTCTGCCGGATTGGCCTTGATCTTCTTGGCCAAGTCCAACAACGCCAGCAACTGGGATTGGGTGAGTTCTTTAATGGTCAACAGGTGCTTCATACTGCCTTCTCCTATGGTTTTATTTGCGTACCCACGGCTTCGCCCTGAGCCAATGCAGCCAGTTGCGCCGCATCTCTCCAGGAAGCAACCTGTACCGGCTGCCCCATGAGTTCTGCGACTTCCAACGCCGCCTCTACTTTGACTTTCATACCTTTCTCTATCACGCCCAATTTCACCAGGTCGTCGATTTCGCTACGATTAAGACTGGCGATCAACTGCCCCTTACCGTCCAATACTCCGGAAACATCGGAGAGCAGCACCAGCTTGCCCTGCACCAGCTTGGCCAGCACTGTGGCAGCCTGATCGGCATTGACGTTAAGCAGTTGCCCTTCGCTGGATACTGCAATGGAGCTGACAATGGGCATCCAACCCTGAGACAGGACGAAATTGATATAGCTGCCGTCTTTGGGGGAAACTTCACCCACCAGCCCCAAACGTTCATCTTTAATTACCGCATCGACCAAGTTGGCATCCGCCAGACTCATGCCAACGCTGGCGACACCAGCCTTGATGGCCGCCGCCTGCAGTATCTTGTTGGACATACCGGCCAGGGCGCCGGCGATGATCGGCATCTGCTCCGGCGGGGTGACCCGCAAGCCATCGAGCTTCACCGTATCCATGCCATTGGCCTTGAGCTGTTCATCCACCAGATAACCGCCACCATGAACCAGAACCACCTTCTGTCCCTGGGCCAGCATTTTCGCCGCCGTATCCATCAGCCTGGCCATTCCCATCTCACACTGCATCAGTGCGCCGCCAACTTTCAGAACCAACACCTTGTCTTTCGTGCTCATAGTGACAACTCTCTCTAACCGTTCCGGGAATAATTAGTATTTAAAGTGAATCTTTATGCATTGCAGCGCCTGACTGGCAGCGCCCTTCATCAGGTTGTCTATGGCACTGGCCACCACCAGATAATGGTTCTGTTCATCAAACTTCCACCCCAGATGACAATTGCCTGTGTGTACCACGTCATCCACCTTGGGAAATTGGTTCTGTTTTACGCTGACAATGCTCGAGCCATGGTAGATGCTGTAAGCCTCGGCAACGTCCTCTGCCTTGGTACCCGGCTTGAGCTGCAGCGTAATGGTGGCGAGAATGCCGCGTTTGAAGTTGCCAAGGTGCGGAGTAAAAATCACTTCCTGCCCCAGTTGGCTGGCGATTTCGGGCTGATGCCTGTGACCAAGCACACCGTAGGGCGTTAAACTCACTTCACAGAAACTGGTGTGCAGCTGCGCCTTGCGCCCGGCTCCGGTCACACCGCTAACAGCATTGATAACGGGGAAAGCATCTGTCATCAGTGACTTGAGCGGCTTAAGCGCCAACAGGGATGCCGTGGGATAACAACCGGGAACCGCAATCATCTTGCTGTTGGCAATCGCCTTGGCATTCCACTCGGCCAGACCATAAACTGCCTGTGCCAATACTTCGGCTTGGTTATGCTCAAAGCCATACCACTTGGGATAATTGGCCGCGTCGCTGAAACGATAAGCACCGCTCAAATCAAATACCGCCAGCCCCTGGGCATAAAACCAGGCCGCCAATTCCAGGCTTACCGAATGTTCGGTCGCCAGCGCCACGGCGTCGGCCTGCGCCACTATCTGCTGTTTGGCCTCTGGCGTTAACGGCTGCAACACTGCAGAGATATGTTGATATACAGGATAAAGTTCAGCCAGGCTTTTGCCCTTATCCAGACTATTTTCAGAAACATACAAGCCTTGAATGCTTAACTCTGGCTCAGCTTGGATCAGGGCGGTTAACTGGGCACCTGTATATCCACTGGCCCCTATGATGGCGATATTTTTCATGGTTTCTAATTCTTCAAGCTAATCAAAAAAAGGAAGGGCACAACGAAAGCCCGTGGCTCAGCGCCTAATGACAAGTTTATCGTCGCAGGGAGTTATTGCAGTTTTTGGTCTGAATCAAGCTCAAGGTCGAACTCAACATACTTAGTCTCACTGAATTTAGTCACCATGAAAGATGACACTGGCTTTAGCTGTTTGCTAGACTAACACAGCAATTTATTTATGCAATATATATGAATAGTTATTTTTAATGTTTTGCAGGATAGTCATGAAAAAACTGCCGGAACTCACAGAAAGCTTCAGTGCGCTTATCGCCTCGCCCTCCATCAGTGCCCTGGAGCCCGAACAAGATCAATCCAATGCTGCCGTTATCGACTTGCTGGCCAACTGGTTTGCCGATTTGGGGTTGGAGTGCCGCCGCCAGCCGGTGCCCGGCAGTCGCAACAAACATAACCTGCTGGCCAACCTGGGCACTGGCCAAGGTGGCCTACTGCTGGCCGGGCACACAGACACAGTACCGTTCGATGAAGGCCGTTGGCAGCATGATCCCTTTCGGCTAACCGAAAAAGATAACCTTTGGTATGGCTTGGGAACTTGTGACATGAAGGGTTTCTTTGCCTTGATATTGGAGACCTTGAAACAACTGCCGCTGACACAAATGAAGCGACCTCTTTATATTCTCGCCAGTGCCGATGAGGAAACCACAATGAATGGGGCCAAGGCCTTTGCCGCCAACGCTGCAATCAAGCCTGAATTTGCCATCATAGGCGAACCCACCAGCCTACGGCCGGTTTATATGCATAAAGGGCACATGGCTCAAGGCATTCGAGTAACGGGCCGCAGCGGCCACTCGTCAGATCCGGCCAAGGGACTCAATGCCATAGAAGTGATGCATCTGATCATAGGCCGACTACTTAAACTCAAGCAGCATTTGAGCGAACACTATCGCGAAGATGCCTTCAGTGTGCCTTACCCAACCATGAACTTTGGCCATGTCCACGGCGGCGATGCAGCCAACCGTATCTGTGGTTGCTGTGATCTGCATCTGGATATTCGCCCGCTTCCCGGTTTGGCTTTGACCGATCTGCAACTCATGCTGCAGCAGTATTTACAGCCGGTCTGCGAACAATTCCCAGGATCAGTTTCCATCAGCGAACTCTATCCCGGCTCAGAGCCGTTTGCCGATGATAGAGACTCTCCCTGAAGCCAACTGGTCGCCAGCCTGGCGGGACAGCCACCTCAAGTGGTGAACTATGCCACCGAGGCGCCTTATATTCGGCAACTGGGGTGCCACACTCTGGTATTGGGACCCGGCAGCATAGAGCAGGCTCATCAACCGGATGAATATTTGGATACGGCGCAGATCAAACCTACAATAGATTTGCTGAAACAGCTTATTTATCATGCCTGTATAAAATAATGATCCAGCCCACAGCTGCTGGAAACAACGTAAGGCAAATACCTCAGCGTATTGACCATAGGGCACAGTGCTGGTTATTGTGCTCTACTCAAGTCCGCCCGAAACGACGACTCTTTCTCACTATTCTTTGGAGCAATCAACACGATGGCAGATATGTATGCATCCTTAAGATCCAACGTCAGTATGCTTGGGCAGATCCTCGGCGACACCATGCGATCCGATCTGGGGGAGCCATTTCTCGATAAGGTGGAGCAGATCCGTCAACTGGCCAAGAGTTCCCGTCAGGGTGATGAAAGCGCCCGTCAGCAGATGTTGGAACTGCTGACGGCCTTGCCCGATGACGAACTGGTGCCGGTCACCAAAGCCTTTAACCAATTTCTCAACCTGGCGAATATCGCCGAGCAGTTTCATACCATCAGCCGCAACTGTGATGAACTGGTGTGTGTACCGGATCCCGTGGAGCAACTGCTCGGACGCATGCTGAACGGCCCGATAGATCAGAAGCAGATGCTGTCCTGTCTGAGGGAGATGAACATAGATCTGGTACTGACGGCACACCCGACCGAGATATCCCGCCGCACCCTGATCCAGAAGTACTCATCTGTGGTCGATTGTCTGACGGCTCTGGAAAACGATCAGCTCAGCGAGCGCGAGTTTAAACAGATCAATCTGCGACTGCGGCAGCTAATTGCCCAGATTTGGCATACCAATGAGATCCGCCGCGAACGCCCGACGCCGGTAGATGAAGCCCGCTGGGGTTTGGCGACTATCGAAACCTCACTGTGGCAGGCGATTCCCGACTTTTTACGCCAGCTCAACGACCAGGTAGAAGAGCGCACCGGCAGCCAGCTACCGATTGATATCGCTCCAGTGCGATTCTCCAGCTGGATGGGTGGCGACCGTGACGGCAACCCCTTTGTTACCGCCAAGGTCACTCAGGAAGTATTGGATCGTAACCGCCATGCCGCCGCCAGACTCTATCTCAAAGATATCGTATCTCTGGTTGGCGAATTGTCCATGGAAGAAGCCAACGAGGAGTTGAGCCAGTATACCAACGGCAGCTGTGAACCTTATCGTGACGTGCTTAGAGATCTGCGCCAAAAGCTGCGCAACACCATAGACTATCTCAATGCCCGCCTCGAAGGTCATCAGCCCGAAATCGACAGCCATAGCATCATCTGGCACCAGGACGACCTGAAAAGGCCGCTGCTGATGCTGTATCAAAGCCTGTGCGATTGCGGCATGAGTCTGATAGCCAATGGCTTGCTGCTGGATATGTTGCGCCGCTTGGCCTGCTTCGGCATTCATATGCTGAGGTTGGATATCCGCCAGGATGCAGAGCGCCACGCCAATGCCATTGCCGAGCTTACCCGCTATCTGGGCATGGGTGACTTCAACCATTGGGATGAGACAGAAAAGCAGGCCTTCCTGCTCAGGGAACTGGCCAACCGCAGACCCTTGATCCCGGTAAACTGGCAGCCATCAGACGAGGTGGCCGAGGTACTGGCAACCTGCCGCTTGATAGCCACTCAGCCTCAACAAGCTCTGGGTTCCTATGTGATATCCATGGCCAGCCAACCATCCGACGTGTTGGCGGTACTCTTGCTGCTCAAGGAAACCGGCTGTCACTATCCCATGCGGGTAGTGCCGCTGTTTGAGACCCTGGATGACCTCAACAATGCCGCCGATTGCATCTCTGCCCTGCTCGATATCGATTGGTATCTGGGTTACACCAAAGGCATGCAGGAAGTGATGATTGGCTATTCGGATTCGGCCAAGGATGCCGGAGTCATGGCCGCGGCCTGGGCACAATATCGGGCGCAAGAACAACTAGTTGCGGTATGCAAGAAGGCTGGCGTCAAACTGACCCTATTCCACGGCCGTGGCGGTACTATCGGTCGTGGCGGCGGCCCGGCTCACCAGGCGATTCTGTCACAGCCTCCGGGCTCAGTTGACGGACGGATCCGGGTGACAGAGCAAGGAGAGATGATCCGCTTCAAGTTCGGTCTCCCTAAGTTGGCAGTGCAGTCACTGGCGCTTTACACCTCGGCGGTGATGGAAGCCACTTTGCTTCCGCCTCCCGAGCCTAAACAGGAATGGCGGCAATGCATGCAGCGACTGGCCGATGAATCTGTACTGGCCTACCGCAGCATAGTCAGGGAAGAAGCTGACTTTGTTGCCTATTTCAGAGCCGCAACGCCTGAAGTGGAGCTAGGTAAGCTGCCACTCGGCAGTCGACCGGCCAAACGCCGGGTGGATGGAGGTATCGAAAGCCTGCGCGCCATTCCCTGGATATTTGCCTGGTCACAGAACCGTTTGATGCTGCCGGCCTGGCTCGGTGCCGGTGAGGCGCTAGAAGCCGCGGCCAAACGAGGAGAGCTTTCTCTGCTACAGGAGATGGAACGTCAGTGGCCCTTCTTCAACACCCGTATCTCCATGCTGGAAATGGTGTATGCCAAGGCAGAACCCAACCTCGCCCGCTATTACGACACCTGCCTGGTGCCTGAAGACCTGCGTCATTTGGGTGAAGCTCTCAGGGAGAGGCTGCAACAGGGGATCCAGGCGGTACTCGAACTGACCCGCTCTGACAGCCTGATGTCGCATACTCCCTGGAACAGGGAATCGGTGCGGCTTCGAAACCCCTATATCGACCCGCTCAACTTCCTGCAGGCCGAGTTGTTGGCCCGAAGTCGCAAGGAACAGGAAACTTCGGAACAATTGCAACTGGCGCTGATGCTGACCATAGCCGGTGTCGCGGCGGGCATGAGGAATACAGGATGAGGCTGCCCCTACTGCTGTCTCTGTGGTTGATGCTGATGTTGGGCGGCTGTGTCAGCCAATACAGCATCAGCGAAGGACAGCTGGAATCCTATCTGAATAAAGAGCTGCAACTGGATATGCAAGACACCCAGGGGCCACTGGCAACAGAGATCCAGTTGAATCGGGTAACAGTCAAATTGGGGCACAAGCCGGATACCATGGCGGTGAAAGCCACCTCTGAGCTGATACTCAGAACGCCGCTGTTTCCCCTGCGTGCCAGCCTGACAACAGAGTTTGAGGCCAAGCCTTGGTATGACAACCAAACCCATGGCGTCTATCTCCGTGGTCTGGAGTTGACCTCTGTCGAGTCCAATCCCAAGGATATTCAGCGGGCTTTACAGGGTATTGCCCCACAGTTGATGGGCTTTATCCGCAACTTCCTCGAAAGTCAGCCGGTTTATGTTCTGGATACCCAGGACAGCAACCAAGCGAGACTGGCCGATATGACCAAGAGCCTTCAGGTTAAACCAGGCAAACTGGTGCTGGAGTTTAAATAAATCGATATTCAGAGCACAAAAAATACGCAGCCTTGGCTGCGTATTTTTATTTAACCTATTACTGGTTTAACTTATTGCTGCCTTTGACTATTTGGCAAATCGACCAATAGAGGAGTAGTCAACAATAACCGCCTCGCCCAGCAACTCGCGGCGCAGCATGTCATAGGCTACTGCGCTGCTGAGGCTGCGAACCAGCTCTCGAGAACGTCTTGGCAGCTGAATCATCTGGCTGTAACAACCTCCCTTGGTTGCCAAGGCTATGGCGACAGTACCGACAGGCTTCTCCTCTGTGCCACCATCAGGACCGGCAATACCACTGGTGGCCAGAGCATAGTCGCTATCCAGTATCGCCCTGGCCCCCATCGCCATCTCCTCAACGGTGGCAATCGACACAGCGCCATGGTCATCCAGTGTTGAAGGTTGAACCCCAAGAATACGCACCTTGCTCTCATTGCTGTAGGTCACCAACCCCTGATGCAAATAGGAAGAACTGCCAGGAAAAGCCACCAATTGGCTGGTCAACATACCTCCGGTACAGGACTCGGCCAGACTAAGACTAAGGCCTGAATTCAACAACCTATGATGGATCTCTTCCGCCAGTGTCGCGCGATTTTCGGCAACAACCGCAGTACCCAAAACCTGTCGTACATGATTGGTGACTCGGGGTAACAGAGCAATGGCCTTATCACCGCGGGCAAACAACTTGATCTCTATATGTGGCATAGAGGAGCGATAACCTATGGTGATCCCTGCTGGCAACTCCAATGCTTCCAGCTTATCGGCCAGCGTCGATTCGCCATGGCCCAGGGTCAACAGCTTGTTCAATGCGACTTTTGCATCCAGGCCGAACTCCTGTTTGATAAAGGGTAGAAACTGCTCCTGAACCATATGTTTCAGCTCAAATGGCACCCCTGGAGTGAAGTAGAGCCAAGCACGATTGAGTTTGACTCTAAAGCCACAGGCCGTGCCAACCGGATTATCCACCATGACGGCAGACTCAGGCAGTAAAGCCTGTTTCAGATTACTGGCCGGCATCTCTCTGTTGTTACGGCTGAACCAGGCCTCCATCTTGGCACGCCATTCGGCGTTCTCAACCAGAGGCTCACCCTTGGCCTTGGCCATAGCTTCGGCCGAGAGATCGTCGCTGGTTGGCCCCAAACCACCATTAACCAGAATGATATCGGCATGGAGACTACGCTCCTGAAATACGGCTATCAGATCTTCGAGTCTATCCCCCACTGTGACCCTGCGCTGCACCTCAATCCCATGCTCCATCATCACATTGGCAAACCAGGCGGCATTGGTATCTACTATCTGACCGGACAACACTTCCTCTCCGGTACAAATCATCTCTAACTTCATTCAAAGATCCCTTTGGCAAAAACTGCATATACGTTAAGTAACCACTGGATGAATAGCAAGCACGGCTTGGAAGACACAAGAAAGGGAGAAACAGGGAGAGTGGAAAACCAGCATGACACGCAGTTTCGAGAGTTGTACGCACGTTAGTTTGCAGGGGCAGAAGTCGATTTGTCGCGGGGTAAAGTTCAACGCAGTTCTGGATAAAAAGTCTGTGGATAAAAACGAAAAAAGCCTCATCTTTCGATGAGGCTTTCTCTTTAAGTTGGCGGAGCGGACGGGACTCGAACCCGCGACCCCCGGCGTGACAGGCCGGTATTCTAACCAACTGAACTACCGCTCCTTTAGTATCACGCCTTGGCGCACTACTAAAATTGGGCGTCTGGCGATGACCTACTCTCACATGGGGAGACCCCACACTACCATCGGCGCGATTGCGTTTCACTTCTGAGTTCGGGATGGGATCAGGTGGGACCACAATGCTATTGTCACCAGACATATTCTTACTGGTTAATTGTCCGTCTGACGGTATTGTTTCCTCGCTACGCTGCTCATGTACTTCAGTACACTGCGCGGCTCGCTCGTCACGGCTTTGTCAGCCAAACTATTACCTGCGTCATTAACCTTTGTTCTTCAATTCAGAAAGCTGTTGCTTTGAAATATGGTGGTCGCTACTGGGATCGAACCAGTGACCCCCTCCTTGTAAGGGAGGTGCTCTCCCGGCTGAGCTAAGCGACCGGTATTCTTGGCTGTGCTCTTTTCAGAGCCTGAGTTCAAACTTCAATCAAGTATCGACTTCTTCAAGTCCGTAAAACCCATCTGGGTTGTATGGTTAAGCCTCTCGAGTCATTAGTACAGGTTAGCTCAACGCCTCGCAACGCTTACACACCCTGCCTATCAACGTCCTGGTCTCGAACGGCTCTTCAGAGGGCTCCAGGCCCTAGGGATGACTCATCTTGGGGCTCGCTTCCCGCTTAGATGCTTTCAGCGGTTATCGATTCCGAACGTAGCTACCGGGCAATGCCATTGGCATGACAACCCGAACACCAGCGGTTCGTCCACTCCGGTCCTCTCGTACTAGGAGCAGCTCCCCTCAATCATCCAACGCCCACGGCAGATAGGGACCGAACTGTCTCACGACGTTCTGAACCCAGCTCGCGTACCACTTTAAATGGCGAACAGCCATACCCTTGGGACCGACTTCAGCCCCAGGATGTGATGAGCCGACATCGAGGTGCCAAACACCGCCGTCGATATGAACTCTTGGGCGGTATCAGCCTGTTATCCCCGGAGTACCTTTTATCCGTTGAGCGATGGCCCTTCCATTCAGAACCACCGGATCACTATGACCTGCTTTCGCACCTGCTCGACGTGTCTGTCTCGCAGTTAAGCTGGCTTATGCCATTACACTAACCGTACGATGTCCGACCGTACTTAGCCAACCTTCGTGCTCCTCCGTTACTCTTTGGGAGGAGACCGCCCCAGTCAAACTACCCACCAGGCACTGTCCCTAACCCCGATTAGGGGCCCAGGTTAGAACATCAACACTACAAGGGTGGTATTTCAAGGTTGACTCCAACAAGACTGGCGTCTCATCTTCATAGTCTCCCACCTATCCTACACATGTAGGGTCAATGTTCAGTGCCAAGCTATAGTAAAGGTTCACGGGGTCTTTCCGTCTAGCCGCGGGTATACGGCATCTTCACCGCAATTTCAACTTCACTGAGTCTCGGCTGGAGACAGCGTGGCCATCATTACGCCATTCGTGCAGGTCGGAACTTACCCGACAAGGAATTTCGCTACCTTAGGACCGTTATAGTTACGGCCGCCGTTTACCGGGGCTTCGATCATGAGCTTCTCCGAAGATAACCCAATCAATTAACCTTCCGGCACCGGGCAGGCGTCACACCGTATACGTCATCTTGCGATTTTGCACAGTGCTGTGTTTTTGATAAACAGTTGCAGCCACCTGGTATCTGCGACTCCCGTCAGCTCAGAGAGCAAGTCTCATCACCAACAGGAGCGTACCTTCTCCCGAAGTTACGGTACCATTTTGCCTAGTTCCTTCAGCCGAGTTCTCTCAAGCGCCTTGGTATTCTCTACCCGACCACCTGTGTCGGTTTGGGGTACGATTCCTGCTAACCTGAAGCTTAGAAGATTTTCCTGGAAGCATGGCATCAACCACTTCATCCCCGTAGGGACTCGTCGTCAGCTCTCAGTGTATGTGTGCCCGGATTTGCCTAAGCACACCACCTACTACCTTAAACGCGGACAACCAACGCCGCGCCGGCCTAGCCTTCTCCGTCTCTCCATCGCAGTTAGCAGAAGTACGGGAATATTAACCCGTTTCCCATCGACTACGCCTTTCAGCCTCGCCTTAGGGGTCGACTCACCCTGCCCCGATTAACGTTGGACAGGAACCCTTGGTCTTTCGGCGAGGGGGTTTTTCACCCCCTTTATCGTTACTCATGTCAGCATTCGCACTTCTGATACCTCCAGCGTGGGTTACCCCTTCGCCTTCAACGGCTTACAGAACGCTCCTCTACCGCACTGATGCAAGCATCAGTACCCGTAGCTTCGGTGAATTGCTTAGCCCCGTTACATCTTCCGCGCAGGCCGACTCGACTAGTGAGCTATTACGCTTTCTTTAAATGATGGCTGCTTCTAAGCCAACATCCTAGCTGTCTAAGCCTTCCCACATCGTTTCCCACTTAGCAATTACTTTGGGACCTTAGCTGACGGTCTGGGTTGTTTCCCTTTTGACGACGGACGTTAGCACCCGCCGTCTGTCTCCCGGATAGCACTCTTTGGTATTCGGAGTTTGCAAAGGGTTGGTAAGTCGGGATGACCCCCTAGCCTTAACAGTGCTCTACCCCCAAAGGTGTTCGTCCGAGGCGCTACCTAAATAGCTTTCGAGGAGAACCAGATATCTCCCGGTTTGATTGGCCTTTCACCCCCAGCCACAAGTCATCCGCTAATTTTTCAACATTAGTCGGTTCGGTCCTCCAGTTGATGTTACTCAACCTTCAACCTGCCCATGGCTAGATCACCGGGTTTCGGGTCTACACCTAGCAACTATACGCGCAGTTAACACTCGGTTTCCCTACGGCTCCGCTATTCGCTTAACCTCGCTACTAAATGTAAGTCGCTGACCCATTATACAAAAGGTACGCAGTCACGGTCTCAAGAACCGCTTCCACTGCTTGTACGTATACGGTTTCAGGTTCTATTTCACTCCCCTCACAGGGGTTCTTTTCGCCTTTCCCTCACGGTACTGGTTCACTATCGGTCAGTCAGGAGTATTTAGCCTTGGAGGATGGTCCCCCCATATTCAGACAACATATCACGTGTGCCGCCTTACTCGATTTCATCTCTGGTTAGTTTACGTGTACGGGGCTATCACCCTGTGCCGCTGTGCTTTCCAACACATTCCACTAACACCCCAAAGACTTAAGGGCTAATCCCCGTTCGCTCGCCGCTACTTGGGGAATCTCGGTTGATTTCTTTTCCTAAGGGTACTTAGATGTTTCAGTTCCCCTCGTTCGCCTCACTAAGCTATGTATTCACTTAGTGATGACACCTTATGGTGCCGGGTTTCCCCATTCGGACATCGCTGGCTCAAATGCTTGTTACTGGCTCACCAACGCTTTTCGCAAGTTACTACGTCCTTCATCGCCTCTGACTGCCAAGGCATCCACCGTATACGCTTGGTCGCTTAACCATACAACCCGGATGAGTTTTCATTTCGCTTGTCAGTACTCATGTTGTCGTTATTGTGCTTTTCATTCGTCAGTCATGTAGCGCTGCTACACTCCTTCCTCACTCAAATCACCGCTTAGACACCATGTCGCCTGACTGCGCTACCTTATCGGTAACATAGCGGAAAACACGGGTTGTATTGCAACCAGCTTAGGTTTACTTGTCTCACCTCCGGGTTAAGGAAGTGGACTCGCCTTGAAGAATTTCCAAAACACTTGATTGAAGTGTTTGAGAACTCAATTTGTATGCATCAAATCCTACTCCGAAGAGTTGGTTTTGATGTCTACTATCAGCTTTCCAAATTGTTAAAGAACTCATTGACTTACCAGGGTCAACGGCCTGCTCTATGAACAAGCAATCTGTGTGAACACTCAAAAGGTACACGGATGTACCGAATGTCGAAAATTCAGGAGCAATTTCCGACCAAGCACCAATTATCGCTTAGGTAAGGAGGTGATCCAGCCCCAGGTTCCCCTAGGGCTACCTTGTTACGACTTCACCCCAGTCATGAACCACACCGTGGTAAACGCCCTCCCGAAGGTTAAGCTATCTACTTCTGGTGCAGCCCACTCCCATGGTGTGACGGGCGGTGTGTACAAGGCCCGGGAACGTATTCACCGTGGCATTCTGATCCACGATTACTAGCGATTCCGACTTCATGGAGTCGAGTTGCAGACTCCAATCCGGACTACGACCAGCTTTATGGGATTAGCTCCACCTCGCGGCTTCGCAACCCTCTGTACTGACCATTGTAGCACGTGTGTAGCCCTACTCGTAAGGGCCATGATGACTTGACGTCGTCCCCACCTTCCTCCGGTTTATCACCGGCAGTCTCCCTAAAGTTCCCGGCATGACCCGCTGGCAAGTAAGGATAGGGGTTGCGCTCGTTGCGGGACTTAACCCAACATTTCACAACACGAGCTGACGACAGCCATGCAGCACCTGTCTCACAGTTCCCGAAGGCACTGAGGTATCTCTACCAGATTCTGTGGATGTCAAGAGTAGGTAAGGTTCTTCGCGTTGCATCGAATTAAACCACATGCTCCACCGCTTGTGCGGGCCCCCGTCAATTCATTTGAGTTTTAACCTTGCGGCCGTACTCCCCAGGCGGTCTACTTAATGCGTTAGCTTGAGAGCCCAGTGTTCAAGACACCAAACTCCGAGTAGACATCGTTTACGGCGTGGACTACCAGGGTATCTAATCCTGTTTGCTCCCCACGCTTTCGTGCCTGAGCGTCAGTCTTTGTCCAGGGGGCCGCCTTCGCCACCGGTATTCCTCCAGATCTCTACGCATTTCACCGCTACACCTGGAATTCTACCCCCCTCTACAAGACTCTAGTTTGCCAGTTCGAAATGCGGTTCCCAGGTTGAGCCCGGGGCTTTCACATCTCGCTTAACAAACCGCCTGCGCACGCTTTACGCCCAGTAATTCCGATTAACGCTCGCACCCTCCGTATTACCGCGGCTGCTGGCACGGAGTTAGCCGGTGCTTCTTCTGCGAGTAACGTCACAGATGTAAGGTATTAACTTACACCCTTTCCTCCTCGCTGAAAGTGCTTTACAACCCGAAGGCCTTCTTCACACACGCGGCATGGCTGCATCAGGGTTTCCCCCATTGTGCAATATTCCCCACTGCTGCCTCCCGTAGGAGTCTGGGCCGTGTCTCAGTCCCAGTGTGGCTGATCATCCTCTCAGACCAGCTAGGGATCGTCGCCTAGGTGAGCCTTTACCTCACCTACTAGCTAATCCCACCTGGGCTTATCCATCAGCGCAAGGCCCGAAGGTCCCCTGCTTTCCCCCGTAGGGCGTATGCGGTATTAGCAGTCGTTTCCAACTGTTATCCCCCACAAATGGGCAAATTCCCAGGCATTACTCACCCGTCCGCCGCTCGTCATCTTCAAAAGCAAGCTTTTGAAATGTTACCGCTCGACTTGCATGTGTTAGGCCTGCCGCCAGCGTTCAATCTGAGCCATGATCAAACTCTTCAATTAAAGTTTTGGTTGAACCCGAAGGTTCGACTCAATGAATTCTGTTCGTATGAACACTCTTCATCGAGTTAAATCGTTTTGTCGATTTCTCAATGCCTGTGAGTGTCCACACAGATTTGCTTGTTTATCTTGTTAAAGAGCAATCCCTTAGGCGCTGCGGCCATCGGGTCAGGGCTGCGTATTCTACGCTTTCCTGCTGCGGCGTCAAGAGGTATTTACCATCTTTTTTCGCCTGTCGTTGAAAGGACTCGAGAGCCGTTTTCTTCAACCCTGTCACGTCTTTCGCGTTGCCGCTGTGCCGTGTCAGTGGGAGCGCATTATAGGGAGCCAAAACTTTTGTGCAAGGGCTTTTTATAAGAAAAAAGATCGCTTGCCGATCTTTTAGGCAAAAACGATCTTTTTCTGCAATTATGGCTATTTTACGCCCTAATTTACTCAGTTTGCGGCCGACTTGGGTGCATTTTCCTGTTCAATAAAGCCTTTGAGTAAGGCTATCGCCTTTGGGTCACCCCAGTCGACGAAACTGCGGACAAAGGCAATCAGCTCCCCTTTACCATTAAGAATAAAGGTCGCCGGGATAGTATCGAGTGGGAATATCTGCCCCAACTGCATTTGTGGGTCGTAGTAACTGCGGAAATTTGCCATCCCCAGGGATTGTAGAAAACTGGCCACTTGCTCCTGGCCACCCTGATCGATGGAAATCGGCAGCAGGGCAAACTCCTTATCACTGAACTGCCCTTCAAGCCGCTCCAGAGCAGGCAACTCCCTGACACAAGGAGGACACCAAGTAGCCCAAATGTTGACCAACACCACTTTTCCCTTGTGTTGACTGAAATCCAATTGGCTACCGGTCTTATCCTGGAAGGGAACCACTTCCAGAGGGAAGCTGTGAGGGAGTACATTGATCTTGTCGACACTGGATTGGATCTGATTGTGATCCTTCGGCTGCATACCGGGATAAGCCTGCGCCCCCAGAGACAGGGACGCCAGCAAGAGTAATGAGTATCTGAGTTTGCTCATTACTTGTCTCGCTTCAATAGCTCATCCAACTGGCGTTGTTCTTCGGCAGACAGTTCGAGCGCTTTACCACCGGTAGTACGCTGTTTGCGGATGAAAATAAAGCCAATCAAACCACCGAACAACAGCAACGCCACAGGGCCCAGCCAAAGGACGTAGGTCTTGGTCTCAAGCCTTGGCTTATAGAGAACGAATTCGCCGTAGCGACTGGTCATGAACTGGACGATTTCATCATCAGCCTTGCCCTCTTCCACCATCTTGTACACTTCAAGACGCAGATCGCGGGCAACCGGTGAGTTGGAATCGATCAGGTTTTGATTCTGACACTGGGGGCAGCGCAGCTCATGAGCCAGCGACAATGCCCGCTTCTGCTTATCAGGAGAACTGAACTCGAAGGTATCCACCGGCGTTGCCGCCACCTGAGCGGCATAACCGAGCAGGAGCGCCGCAATAGCAAAGGTTTTCAGCAACAACTTTCTCATGACGCTTTATCCTTAGCGGCCTCGGCCTGCAACTGTTGGATCATGGGATACAAGGTTTCTTTCCAAACCCGCATATCTACCGGCCCGGCATAGCGATAACGAATGACACCGTTGTGATCCACGATGAAACTCTCCGGCGCACCATATACCCCGAGATCCAGACCGAGACGACCGTCCTTGTCATAGATATTCAACGTGTAGGGGTCGCCTTGGCGAGAGAGTTCTCTTACCGCCAGCGCCCGCTCGTCACGGTAGTTGATGCCATAGATGGGCACCAAGTTTTGTCGAGCCAACTGCATCAGGTAGGGATGTTCATACTTACAGGATGGGCACCAAGTCGCCCATACGTTCAGCATGGATACCTTACCTTTAAGATCTTCGTTGGTGATCATCTCTCCCGGCGTTTCCAGTTTCTCCAGCTGGAAGGCAGGCACAGGCTTACCTTCCAACGCAGAATCCAACTGCTGTGGATTCAAGAACAGTCCCTTGTAAAGGAAGATCCCCATCAAAAGAAACAATATCAGTGGAATAAAAAGTATTAGCTTCTTCATCTTCTTCTTACCTGTTTCAGGCTGTTGCCAGTTTGGCTTTCTTGGCTGCAGCCGCTTCTTCAGCGCGGGCTTTGGCACGATAGCGCTTATCTGAAGCCGCAAAGAAACCACCAACCATCATAAAGATACCGCCAAACCACAACCAACGAACAAAAGGTTTGTAGTTCAGTCGCACTGCAAACTCAGTACGGCTTACAGGGTCGCCCATAGTGACATAGAGATCCCGGAACAGACCCCAGTCGATACCGGCCTCTGTCATATCCATGGTGCGAACATTGTATTGACGACGATCCGGCTGCAACAGAGCAATCTTTTCGCCATCTTTCAGTATTTCAACCTGCCCTTGCTGTGCCGTGTAGTTAGGGCCAACAACGTTACGGGTTTCCAGATACTTAAAGGTGTAACCGGCCAACTCATGGCTGACGCCTGGGCCCATGCGCACACTCTTCTCAATAGAGTAGTTGGACACCATGGTGGCCCCCACTACAGAGACAGCAATACCCAGGTGGGCGATGATCATCCCCAGTTCACTGCGGCCCATACGCGCCAAACTGACACTGCCGTCTTTCGCTTTAATCACGTTGTAACCGGCACGCAGAGTCGCCAGTACAATCCAGACAGCCGCACCTATACCCAGTGCAACCCAGATGTTGAACTCACCACCGGCAATAAATGGCGCTATCACGCCCAGCACAGCTGAAATGATCGCAGGTACCAACAATTGCCGTTTGAGCTCACCCTGCTTGGATTTTTTCCAGCGAATGATAGGGCCAATCCCCATAAAGCCGAACAGTACCAGCACGATGGGAACAAATACTGCATTGAAGTATGGTGGGCCAACGGAAATCTTACCCATGCCCAAAGCATCGATCAGCAGCGGGTAAAGGGTACCAAGCAATACGGTACCTGCCGCTACGGTCAGCAATACGTTACAGACCAGCAGCATGGTTTCTTTGGATTTCAGCTCGAAACGGGCAGGGCTGCTCATTTCACTGGCACGGAAAGCAAACAGTGTCAGCGAACCGCCTATGGCCAAGCCAAGCAGCAGTAGAATGAACATACCCCGGCTTGGGTCTGCCGCAAAGGAGTGCACTGAGGTCAGCACACCAGAACGAACGATAAAGGTACCCAATAAGCTCAGGGAGAAGGCAAAGATAGACAGGAGAACTGTCCAGTTACGGAAGGCACCGCGTTTCTCTGTCACTATCAAGGAGTGAACCAGCGCTGTACCGACCAGCCATGGCATAAAGGATGCGTTTTCAACCGGATCCCAGAACCACCAACCGCCCCAGCCGAGCTCGTAATATGCCCACCAGGAGCCCAGTGCGATACCACCTGTGAGGAAAATCCAGGCGGCCAGAGTCCAAGGGCGGCTCCAACGAGCCCAGGCAGAATCGAGTCGACCGCTCATCAGTGCGGCGATGGCGAAAGCAAAGCTGACAGAGAAACCCACATAACCCAGATACAGCATAGGCGGGTGGAAGATCAGACCCACATCCTGCAGCATGGGATTAAGGTCACGCCCTTCCGCCGGGATCGGGAATAAACGTTCGAATGGACTGGAAGTGAGTAGCATGAACAGGGTAAAGCCTATGGTGATCATCGCCAACACGGCCAATACCCGAGCGGTGAACACCTCTTCCAACCCCTTACTGAAGAAGGCTACAGCTGCAGCCCATACAGAAAGTGAGAAGACCCAGAACAACAGCGAACCTTCATGCCCACCCCAAACTGCTGCAATCTTAAAGAAGATAGGCAATTGAGAATTGGAATGATGGGCCACATAGGCGACTGAGAAATCATCGGTTGCGAAGCTGTAACCCAGCGCGATTACCGATAAAAAGATGAATAAAAACATACCGTAACTCAGAGGCCAGGCATAGCGCACTAAGTATTGGTCTTTGCGGGCAACACCGATCAGGGGGACGGTCATCAGCAGTACAGCGAACGCCATCCCTATGATCAATGAGAAATGTCCAAGTTCTGGGATCATGGGTTTTCCTCAGTTTCCAGGTCAATGTCTGCCAAGCTTCTTATTCTGGGCAGACGCACAACTACGGGGCACACACCATTACCTTGTTAACTTAATCACGGCTTAAAAGCCGTAACGGTTAACAGGTATATATTACGAATTTTTGCTCATTTTAGTATTTGCTTTTGTTCCTGTCTGCCACTTTCCACCAATTATGGGTTGCGGCTCTCATTCTCCGAGAGGCCAATATCAGTAGGGAAAAGGCGGCAAGACTCAAGGCTGTGACAGGCGTTAACTAGAGAAGTTTCATTGAATTTTTTGCTGAAATTTGGAACTGTGAACCAGTGCCCAACTATGACCATTAACCCAGAAGGGGGGCTTATATTACTGTTCAATGAATCATCTTTCCGTATAATCTTGCAGTCAGGCCGTGCGGTAACCCCGCTTTGTCACAAACCAACGTGAAATAAACATAATGACCACTTTTTGGATTTTTATTGCGATTGTTGTGTTAGTCAGCCTGGGGCTGATCTGGCTTCCTCACTTCCGGCAACAGAAGCTGCTCAAGGCTGAAGAGTCCGGTGTCCGCAAACAGACCAACCTGGAACTGTTTAATGAACGTCTAGCCATTCTGGAGAAGGAACGCCAGGAAGAACTGCTGGATCAAGACGAATTTGAATCCCTGAAAAAAGAACTGGAAGTCAGCTTACTGCAGGACATCAAACAAGGAGCCGACGAATCACTCGACTCTCAGGCCAAGCCTAAAGGGCTACTCTGGCCAAGTCTGATGTCAGTTGTATTACTGGCTGTTGCCGGCTACTCCTATCAGCAGTTGGGTGCCTATCAAAATATCGATTCGCCTCAACCAGAAAATCCCCATGCAGGTATGAGCACTGAGCAGATCATGATGCAGCGAGTGCAAATGATGGAATCAGCTGTGCAACAGGAGCCTGAAAACAGCCAGGCTTGGTTCAGCCTGGGTCACGCCTATATCTCTGCCGGACAATATGATCAAGCAGTCGCGGCCTTCGATAAAGTGATCGAACTTGTGGGTGTACATGCCGAGCTGCTGGGTCCTAAAGCCACCGCCCTCTACTATAAGGCTGGCCAGCAGATGATCCCTGTGGTTCAGTCGTTGATCGATCAGGCACTGAAGCTGGATCCACAAGACCCTTCCACTTTACTGCTGGTTGGTATGGATGCTTTCTTTACCGCAGACTACAACAAGGCCATCGGCGCTTGGCAGACTATTCTCGACAGCGATAGAGCCGACGTGGATCGTGCCGCACTGATCAATGCCATTGACAGCGCCAAGATGCGTATGCAGGCAGAAGGTGGTGCCACCATGCCGAATGACGAAGCTCATAAGGGCCTGAAGGCAGCCACAGCCAAGACAGTGACACTGAATGTTTCTATCGCTCCTGAACTGGCAGCCAAGGTCAGCAATACCGATATGCTGTTCATCTTTGCCAGAGCTACGGAAGGCCCCAAAGTTCCACTGGCGGCCACCAAGGTGAGTGCCAAGTCATTACCTGTGACTGTGACTCTGGATGACTCCACCAACATGGGCGGCAACGTCAAACTCAGTGATGCAACCGACGTTGAAGTGATTGCGGTATTGTCCAAGCATGGCAGCGTTAAGCCTCAGCCTGGCGATCTGCAAGGTAAGCTGGCCAGCATTAAAGTTGGTGCCAGCGGCGAACTGGTGCTGGATACCGAAGTCCAGTAATCCTTGGTAAACAGACATAAAAAAACCGGCTGATGCCGGTTTTTTTATGATGATACCTGATTACTTGGACATGAACTCGATAGCGTTCTTGTAATCTTCATCAGTACAATCTGTGCACATGCCACCAGGAGGCATAGCGTTCAAACCAGACTTAACGCTGTTAAGCAGGGTGTCGATACCTTTGGCCAGGCGAGGCTCCCAAGCAGCAGCATCGTGTGCTTTAGGTGCACCGGCAACACCCATGCTATGGCAGACTTGGCAGGCTTTATTGAAAACGGCCTCACCTTCTTGGGCTGACACGTTCGCAGACATAGTCAATGCAGCTACTGCGGTCATTGCTAACAGTTTTTTCATGTTCAATGTTCCTAATGCAAATACTTACAAAGCTCAACGCTGCCCTTGGTTAAAGTAGGCAGACTCATTTTAGCTCGCTAAGAGTACAACAAACTTCAACAAATCTCATCTTTTTGTGATTAAAATCGCAGCTTGTCCTGTAAATAAGGACAAAGGTCGCGAATTCATTAATATATTAGTAACAGATTAAAAAGTTCCCAAAAATTCACTTTTATTGGAAGCATATCAAATTGCTGAAACTTAGTGCGATGCAGTGGTAAACCCCAGCCAGAGCATGTGTTAGTATCTCTTGTGTTTCCTTACCGCTTGTTATAGAGGGCTCAGTGGCAGAACCAAAACCTACATCACTGCTGTCGGCAAGCAGCCTCACTTGTATTCGTGAAGAGCGGATACTGTTCGATGAACTCAGCTTCGATATCAACCCTGGCGATATAGTCCAAATTGAAGGTCCCAACGGCGCCGGTAAAACCAGCCTGCTGCGGATCCTCGCAGGTCTGTCGCGCCCATACGGGGGGGAAGTCCTGTTTCAGGGAGAAGCTATCACTCGTTGCCGCGATGAGTTCAATGAAAACCTGCTTTATCTGGGCCATCTCGCCGGCGTGAAAAGCGAACTCACCGCCGAGGAAAACCTTAACTTCAATTTAAGAATCAGTGGGTATGATGACTTTGATGCACGGGAAATCCTTGCCAAAGTCAACCTGACCGGGTTTGAAGAAGCGCTTGCAGGCCACCTTTCTGCTGGCCAACACAGACGAACCGCACTCGCCAGGCTCTGGCATACCGCCTGTAAAATCTGGATTCTGGATGAGCCCTTTACCGCGATCGACAAGAAAGGGGTCGCTGAATTGGAGCAACTCTATATTCGCCATGCCGATGCCGGTGGTTGCGTCATTCTGACGACCCACCAGGATATGGGCATCATTACAGATGAAAGGTTGCGGAAAATCCGCTTGGATTATCGCTTCGTATAAGGCTTAGCAGAGATGAACAGAGGCATTAGTTTTACCAAGGCATTTTTCACCCTGCTGAAACGGGATCTACAGATTGCCGTGCGTCATCGTGGTGATATTTTTAACCCACTGCTGTTTTTTATCATAGTGGTTACCCTGTTTCCGCTGGGTATAGGTCCTGAGCCACAGGTGTTGACCCGGATTGCTCCCGGGATTATCTGGGTTGCGGCCTTGCTGGCAGCCATGTTGTCACTGGAGCGGCTGTTCAAGGCAGACTTCAGTGACGGAAGTCTGGAGCAGATGTTGCTTAGCCCGCAGCCACTGGCGCTGTTGGTACTGGCCAAAGTGTTTGCTCACTGGTTACTGACTGGCGTACCTTTAATTATAATTGCACCGCTGTTGGCTGTGCTGCTGCATCTGGACGACAACAGTTACGGCGCCTTGATAGCCACCTTGATGCTGGGGACACCTGTATTGAGTCTGCTTGGCGCCATAGGTGTTGCTCTTACAGTGGGCTTACGCAAAGGCGGCGTGCTGCTTAGCTTGCTGATTTTGCCACTGTATATACCAGTGTTGATCTTTGCGACCGGCGCGATCGACTTTGCAGCATCCAAACAACCCTATGATGGTCAGCTGGCGATTCTAGGCGCCATGCTGGTCGGTTCTTTAGTCTTGGCACCTTTTGCTATTGGTGCCTCATTGCGAGTGAGTACTAACTGAAATGTGGAAATGGTTACATCCCTACGCCGACCCTCAAAGGGCGTATCAACTGTCAGGAAAACTACTGCCTTGGTTTGCACTGCTTGCCCTGGCACTTATCGCAACCGGAACCGTGTGGGGTTTGGCATTTGCTCCCACAGATTACCAACAAGGTGACAGCTACCGTATTATCTTTATCCACGTACCAGCGGCATCCATGTCGATGGCTGCTTACATGGGTATGGCAACCGCAGCCTTCATAGGCCTGGTGTGGCAGATCAAGCTGGCCGATTGGGCCGCCGCTTCTATCGCACCAATTGGTGCCGTGGTCACCTTTATCGCTCTGTTCACTGGTGCCACCTGGGGTAAACCCATGTGGGGCACTTGGTGGGTTTGGGATGCACGCCTGACCTCTGAACTTGTGCTGTTGTTCCTGTATCTAGGGGTTATCTCTCTTTATGCCTCATTCGAAGACAAGGTTCTGGCCGCCAGAGCCGCCGGCATTCTGGCCATAGTTGGAGTGATCAATATCCCTATCATTAAGTATTCGGTTGAATGGTGGAACTCACTGCACCAGCCATCCACTATCCGAATCACCGAAAAGTCGACCATGTCCACCGACATGCTCTACCCTTTATTGATCAACATATTTGGGTTTGGTTTGATGATAGGTGCCATCACTCTAGTGCGTTTCCGTGCCGAAATTCTGGCCCGTAACGGAATGCGCCCTTGGGTTAGGGAACTGGCCAAGGCCGAAGGAGTCAAATAATGCAGTTTCAATCTTTAGCAGAGTTTTTCAACATGGGCGGCTATGCCTTCTATGTGTGGTTGGCCTACGGTGTCACTTTCGTGTCCCTTAGCCTGCTTATCCTGGTCAGTTCGATGAAGAAGCGTCGGGTACTGCAGGAAATAGCATCCAAAGTGCAACGTGAGGAACGCCTCGCTCAAAACCGGAGTAACAGATCGTGAACCCAAGACGCAAAAAGAGACTGGTATTGGCTGTAGCCTTGATTGCAGGTGTTGCTGCCGTGGCTTCCTTGCTGTTATATGCCCTCAACTCCAACCTTAACCTCTTCTATACTCCCACCGAGATAGTCAATGGTAAAAAGGATACTGGCATCAAGCCGGAAGTGGGCCAGCGGATCCGCGTGGGCGGCATGGTTACTGTAGGCTCTATGGTGCGTGACCCTGAAAGCCTGCATGTTGAGTTTGCCGTACATGATGCCGCCGGCGGCGAAATCATTGTGACTTATGATGACCTCTTGCCTGACCTCTTCCGTGAAGGCCAGGGTATCGTCGCTCAGGGCGTATTGATTGAAGGTGGTAAGTTAGAAGCCTCTGAAGTGCTGGCCAAGCATGATGAAAACTATATGCCACCTGAAGTTGCCGAAGCCATGGGCCAGACCCATGAAAAGCTTGAGTACAACACGCAACAGGTCGGCGGCGCCAAGTAAATGCCCATAGATAAAAAAGCCTCTTCGGAGGCTTTTTTATTACTTGCAGAGTCTGAAATTTCTGCCACGCTAAAATTCTATAGACTGGATACAAGGACTTAGCATGCGCGCATTGGTTTTTCTGGGGTTACTGCTTTCACTGCCAACCGGTGCCGCCAATCTCTTGCTGATTGAGTCCTACCATGCTGAATATCCCTGGGATCAAAGTTATAAAGCCGGCATAAGAGCTATCCTCGGTGATAAGCACCAATTTCACACCTTCGCTCTCGATACCAAGCGACTACCCAAAGCGCAATTTAAAATCCAGGCCGATAGTGCTTGGCAAAGATACCTGGAACTTAAACCCGATTTGGTATTTCTCGCCGATGACAATGCCTTGATGCTGCTACATGAGCGCTTCAGCCAAACCCAGACTCCTGTGGTTTATCTAGGGATCAACGGCAATCCTCGTGACTACGGAATAAAGCATACAGGTAACATTACCGGTGTGCTGGAGCGCCCCCTGTTCAAACGTTCCCTCTTGATGGCACAGGCCATGCTGCCAACTCAACCACCACACAAGTTTTTGTTACTGTTTGACTCAGGCTATACCTCGGATACAGCGGTAGCCTCCATCAAAAAGCTCAACCAAAATTTGATGATAGGCAACAACCAAATCGATATAGAACAACATCAGAAGTTCAGCAGTTGGCAGTCGTCTGTTTCGAGTGCCAGAGAACGTGGCTATGACGCCGTGTTTGTGGCCCTGTATCAAACGCTGCAAGACGATAAGCAACAAACGGTAGATGAGCTGCAGGTAGCGCGTTGGACCCACGACAACGCCACTGTGCCTCATTTTGGTTTTTGGCATTTCAGTGTCGGCCCTGAGGGCAATATTGGGGGCTATATTCTGGATGGCAACAAACATGGACGCATAGCGGGTACCATAGCGAAACAGATCCTGGCGGGCAAAATGCCGGCAGAGATATTCCCCAAGATGGATACCAGTGGTGCTTATCTATTCAGTGAGAGTGGTTTAAAGCGATGGCAACTGAGTTTGCCGGAAAGGGTCAGGGAGCAGGCCGAACTCGTGGATTGACCTTCGGCGACGAACAAATAAAAAGCCCCGCGGTTAGCGGGGCTTTTTCAGAACTTACCTGAGATTACTCAGCAGCAGCTTCAACTTCTACAGCTTCAGCAGCTTCTGGGCGACCAACCAGCTCGATGTAAGCCATAGGGGCTTTATCACCGGCACGCAGACCGCACTTCAGGATACGGGTGTAACCACCAGGACGTTCCTGATAGCGTGGACCCAGTTCGTTAAACAGTTTACCTACGACTTCTTGGTCGCGAGTACGAGCAAACGCCAGACGACGGTTTGCTACGCTGTCACTTTTAGCAAGTGTTATCAGAGGCTCAACTACGCGACGCAGTTCTTTGGCCTTCACTACGGTTGTCTTGATGATTTCATGACGAACCAGTGAACTTGCCATGTTACGGAACATGGCTTGGCGGTGACTGCTGTTGCGGTTAAGTTGACGACCACTCTTACGATGGCGCATGACCTAATCCTTATAACCTAAATCTGTACAAAACCTGGGACTTACAGGTCGTCTGCCAAACTAGCCGGTGGCCAGTTTTCCAGACGCATACCTAGCGACAGTCCGCGAGATGCCAACACATCCTTGATCTCGGTAAGAGATTTCTTACCCAGGTTAGGTGTTTTGAGCAGCTCAACTTCAGTGCGTTGTACCAGATCTCCGATGTAATGAATCGCTTCGGCTTTCAAACAGTTAGCCGAACGTACAGTTAGCTCTAAATCGTCGACAGGACGCAACAGAATCGGATCGAACTCCGGTTTCTCTTCCTTCTGCTCTGGCTCGGTCACATCACGCAATTCAACGAAGGCATCCAGCTGTTCAGCCAGGATAGTCGCAGAACGACGGATAGCTTCTTCAGGATCGATAGTACCGTTAGTGGTCATATCGATGATCAGCTTGTCCAAGTCAGTACGCTGTTCCACACGAGCTGCTTCTACATTGTAGGCAATGCGAGCAACAGGTGAGAATGAAGCATCAACCAGCAAACGACCGATTGGGCGATCATCGTCTTCGGTTTGTGCACGGGCAGAAGCCGGTACATAACCACGACCACGCTCAACACGGATACGCATGCTGATGTCATTGTTACCAGTCAGATGACAGATAACATGATCCGGGTTCACGATTGTGACATCGCCGTCGTGGGTGATGTCGGCTGCGGTAACAGGGCCTGCGCCGGACTTGCTCAGAGTGAGCATAGCCTCGTCTTTACCCTCGATAATGACTGCCAGCCCTTTCAGGTTCAGCAATATTTCAAGGATATCTTCTTGTACGCCTTCCTTACTGCTGTATTCATGCAGTACGCCGTCGATCTCGACTTCGGTAACCGCGCAGCCGGGCATAGACGACAATAGGATGCGACGCAACGCGTTACCCAAAGTATGACCGAAACCACGCTCGAGTGGCTCCAGAGTCACCTTGGCACGAGTTGGGTTAACCTGCTCGATATCAACGAGACGCGGTTTAAGAAATTCTGTAACAGAACCCTGCATTGTGTCCTCTCTTGTTTGTTAGCCTTACTTAGAGTAAAGCTCGACGATCAGCTGTTCGTTAATTTCCGCAGACAAATCGCTACGTTCTGGCAGACGCTTGAAAGCACCTTCCATTTTTGCGCTGTCGACTTCAACCCATGTAGGCTTCTCGCGTTGAGCAGCCACTTCCAGAGCAGCCTTGATACGGGCTTGCTTCTGTGACTTCTCGCGAATGCTTACAACATCATTCGCAGACACTTTGAATGACGGAATGTTAACAACACGACCGTTGACCATAATTGACTTATGGCTAACCAGCTGACGTGCTTCTGCACGAGTCGCACCAAAGCCCATACGATAAACTACGTTATCCAGACGGGTTTCCAAAAGTTGCAGCAGGTTTTCACCTGTGTTGCCTTTCAGACGTGCAGCCTCTTTGTAGTAGTTACGGAATTGCTTTTCCAGCACACCGTAAATACGACGAACTTTTTGTTTCTCGCGTAACTGCAAGCCATAATCAGACAGACGTGGCTTACGAGCGCCATGCTGTCCAGGTGCTGCTTCCAGCTTACACTTCGAATCGATTGCTCTCACACCGCTTTTCAGGAAAAGGTCAGTACCTTCCCGGCGGCTGAGCTTGAGCTTGGGACCCAAGTATCTTGCCATGATCTTTCTCCAACTATCCTAACGAAACTGCCAATTACACGCGGCGTTTTTTAGGAGGACGACAACCGTTATGAGGGATCGGCGTCACATCAGTGATGTTGGTAATTTTGTAACCAACAGCGTTCAGCGCACGAATGGCTGACTCACGACCTGGACCTGGACCCTTCACGAAAACTTCAAGGTTTTTAACACCATAATCCTGAGCGGCAGTACCTGCGCGCTCAGCTGCCACCTGCGCAGCAAATGGGGTAGATTTACGTGAACCACGGAAACCTGAACCACCTGCAGTCGCCCATGACAGAGCGTTACCTTGACGATCTGTGATAGTAACAATTGTATTGTTGAAAGACGCATGGATATGAGCCATGCCATCAGCAACCTGTTTACGTACGCGCTTACGCGGAGAACGTGACGGAACTTTAGCCATTGTCTACCTTCCCGTTACTTCTTGATTGGTTTACGTGGACCTTTGCGAGTACGCGCATTGGTCTTAGTACGTTGCCCACGGAGAGGCAGGCTACGGCGATGGCGGAGGCCACGATAACAACCAAGGTCCATAAGACGCTTGATGTTCATTGAAACCTCACGGCGTAAGTCACCTTCTACTGAGTATTTGGCAACTTCTTCGCGTAGAGTATCGATTTGAGCTTCGCTCAATTCCTTGATCTTAGCGTCTTCGGCAATGGCTGTAGCCGCGCAGATAGCTTTAGCGCGAGTACGACCGATACCGTAGATAGCAGTCAGTGCAATGACTGTGTGCTTTTGATCAGGAATGTTAATGCCAGCGATACGGGCCACTATGCACTCCTTAAGTTAAAGGCCATCTGTGAAAAGCCCGAAAGGATACTCGACAGATGACTAGTTTGCAAACAATATTTTTGGCCAGCCCAGTTAAGAGCTGGCCAAGATTTTTCAGCCTTGACGCTGTTTGTGTTTTGGTTCAACACAGATAACGCGTACAACGCCACTACGCTTGACGATCTTGCAGTTACGGCAGATCTTCTTCACGGAAGCTCGAACTTTCATTTCATCACTCCGTAAAGCTATCTTATCGACCAAAGCGATCGAGATTCGCTTTGTTCACCAGATTAGCTTTCTTCATCACAGACTCATATTGATGAGACATCATATGGGTCTGAACCTGAGCCATGAAGTCCATGATCACAACTACCATAATCAGTAGTGAAGTACCGCCAAAATAGAACTGTACTTTCCATGCGATTAACATGAACTCCGGAATTAAACAGATAAAAGTAATATACAACGCGCCTGCCAGAGTCAAACGGGTCATCACTTTATCAATGTAACGCGAAGTCTGTTCGCCGGGACGGATCCCGGGAATAAACGCACCGCTCTTCTTCAGGTTATCTGCTGTCTCGCGTGGGTTAAATACCAACGCGGTATAGAAGAAACAGAAGAAAATAATTGCTGCTGCATACAACAGAGAGTACAGCGGCTGTCCAGGAGAAACTGCGAGAGAAACCTCAGACAGCCATTCCATAGACGGATTCTTACCAAACCACTGAGCCAGTGTGCCTGGGAACAGAATAATGCTGGACGCAAAAATTGGCGGAATTACGCCGGCCATATTAACCTTCAGCGGCAGGTGGGTTGACTGCGCGGCAAACACCTTACGGCCTTGCTGACGCTTGGCATAGTTAACGACGATACGACGCTGACCACGCTCCACAAATACCACGAAATAGGTTACGGCAAACACAATCACCGCAATCAACAACAATACCAGTACGTTCAAGTCGCCTTGACGCGCTTGCTCGGCCGTTTGACCGATAGCAGAAGGCAGACCGGCTACGATACCTGCGAAAATCAGGATCGAAATACCGTTACCTATACCACGCTCGGTAATTTGCTCGCCAAGCCACATCAGGAACATGGTTCCGGTGACTAAACTGACGACTGCAACAAAATAGAACTCAAAACCAGGATCGACCACCAGGCCGTTCACCAGATTTGGCAATCCTGTTGCAATACCGATCGACTGGAATGTACCCAACACCAGCGTACCCCATCTTGTATACTGGCTAATTTTCTTGCGTCCTGACTCACCTTCCTTCTTCAGTTCAGCGAGTGCGGGATGCACAACAGTCAGTAACTGCATGATGATCGAGGCCGAAATATACGGCATGATCCCCAATGCAAAAATAGAGGCGCGCTCAAGGGCACCACCCGAGAACATGTTAAACATGCCCAGGATGGTGCTCTTTTGCTGAGCAAACAGCTCTGCCAATACAGCAGCGTCAATACCAGGAATTGGCACAAATGAACCGGCACGAAACACGATAATTGCGCCAATCACGAACAGGAGGCGAGCTTTCAATTCAGAAAGTCCACCTTTCGCGCTTTTTAAATCAAGTCCTGGTTTTGCCATCGACCTATTATTCCTCGATATTCTCGATCTTACCGCCGGCAGCTTCAATAACTACGCGAGCGCCCTTGGTCACCTTCAGATCTACTGAGCGTGCACCCTTGACTTTCAGACCTTTTATGGTCACTGGGCGCTCAATGGTACCTGAAAGAACGATTTTCGCAAACTGGATGTTGCGAGTTATTACGTTCGCATCTTTCAGTGCGTTCAGGTCGATAACGTCACCAGTAACTTTTGCCAGTTCACTCAAGCGAACTTCAGCAGTTACCATAGCGATACGCGAGGTAAAGCCGAACTTAGGCAGACGGATCTTAAGTGGCATTTGACCACCCTCGAAGCCAGGACGTACACCGCCACCGCTACGAGATTTTTGACCCTTGTGACCGCGACCAGCGGTCTTACCCAAGCCAGAACCAATACCACGGCCTACACGCTTAGGTGCAGACTTAGCGCCTGCTGCTGGAGATAAAGTATTGAGACGCATTGATTAGTCCTCCACCTTTACCATGTAGTAGACCTTATTGATCATACCGCGAACAGCAGGAGTATCTTCCAGCTCAACGGTGTGACCAATACGACGCAGACCAAGACCAGTCAGAGTGGCCTTGTGCTTAGGCAGACGGCCGATAGCACTTTTGGTCTGGGTTACTTTGATAGTTTTAGTAGCCATGGTGCATTACCCCCGAATTTCATCAACATTCAGGCCACGCTTGGCTGCAATCTGCGCTGGTGACTTCATGTGTACCAGAGCGTCAACAGTTGCACGAACGATGTTGATCGGGTTAGTAGAACCGTATGCTTTCGACAGAACGTTGTGAACGCCTGCTACTTCCAATACGGCACGCATTGCGCCACCGGCGATAATACCGGTACCCTCTGAAGCAGGTTGCATGTAAACGCGTGAACCAGAGTGGCGACCCTTCACTGGATGGTGCAGAGTGCCTTCGTTCAGGTTTACAGTAACCATGTTGCGACGGGCTTTTTCCATTGCTTTTTGAATAGCAGCTGGAACTTCACGCGCTTTACCATAGCCGTAGCCGATCTTACCGTTACCATCACCCACTACAGTCAGAGCGGTGAAGCTAAAGATACGACCACCTTTAACTACTTTAGAAACACGATTAACTGCAATCAGCTTTTCTTGCAGATCGTCTTTTTGCTGAGCTTCTAATTTAGCCATTGTTTTACCCCTTAGAACTGGAGGCCAGCTTCACGAGCGGCTTCTGCAAGAGCAGCAACACGACCGTGATACTTGAACCCAGAACGATCGAAAGCAACAACAGTTACGCCTTTTTCGATCGCGCGCTCAGCAATAGCTTTACCTACTGCTTTGGCCGCATCTACGTTACCGGTGTACTTCAGTTGTTCCTTTACTGCTTTCTCGGCAGTAGAGGCAACAGCCAACACCTGAGCTTCAGGGTTGATTACCTGAGCGTAAATGTGACGCGGTGTACGATGTACAACCAGACGGTTGACGCCCAGCTCTTGGATCTTCTTGCGAGCGCGAGTCGCGCGGCGCAAGCGAGATGTTTTCTTATCCATATCGCGTTACCTACTTCTTCTTAGCCTCTTTACGGCGTACTTGTTCGTCATCATAGCGAACACCCTTGCCCTTATAAGGCTCTGGTGGACGATAGCCACGAATTTCAGCCGCAACCTGACCAACCAGCTCTTTATCGATACTTTTCAGTACGATGTCTGTTTGGCTTGGGCATTCAGCTGTAACGCCTGCTGGCAATTGATGAACCAGAGGGTGAGAGAAACCTAAGGTCAGGTCAAGAGCGCTGCCGCTAACTTTGGCACGGTAACCCACACCAACCAGCTTCAGCTTCTTTTCGAAACCCTGAGAAACACCAACAACCATGTTGTTGATCAGTGCACGAGCAGTACCAGCCTGTGCCCAAGCGTTAGCAACGCCTTCGACAGGAGAGAACTTGATTTCTGCACCTTCAACAACAACGTTAACTGCGCTGTTGATTACTCGAGTCAGACTACCTTTACCGCCTTTAACGGTAATAGTTTGGTCGTTTAAAGTCACCTCTACGCCGGCTGGAATAGATACTGGTGCTTTTGCTACACGAGACATTCCTAGCTCCTTACGCTACGTAGCAGATAACCTCACCACCCATGCCTGCAAGGCGGGCGGCACGATCAGTCATCAGGCCTTTAGAAGTGGACACAATTGCGACACCCAGTCCGCCCATAACCTTTGGCAGCTCGTCTTTACCTTTGTAAATACGAAGACCAGGACGGCTTACGCGCTGGATAGTCTCAACAACAGGTTGGCCCTGGAAATACTTCAGAGTGATTTCCAGTTCAGGCTTAGCGCCTTCTTCTGCTACGGCGTAGTCAGTGATGTAACCTTCATCTTTCAGCAGCTTTGCGATAGCAACTTTCAGTTTGGCAGAAGGCATCTTCACAGATACTTTGTTAGCAGCTTGGCCGTTACGAATACGGGTCAACATATCCGCAATAGGATCTTGCATGCTCATATTAGCTTACTCCGTGACAAGTGCTTACCAGCTGGCCTTACGCAGACCAGGAACTTCACCACGCATGGTTGCTTCACGCAGCTTGATACGGCTCAGGCCGAATTTGCGCAGGAAACCATGAGGGCGGCCAGTTTGATTACAGCGATTGCGTTGACGCGATGCGCTTGAATCACGTGGTAGAGCTTGCAGCTTAAGAACCGCATCCCAACGAGCTTCGTCAGAAGACTCAGGGCTGCTGATGATAGCCTTAAGAGCTGCACGCTTTTCAGCATACTTGGCCACGAGCTTTGCACGTTTTGCTTCACGTGCCTTCATTGACAGTTTTGCCATTTCGCTACCCCTTATTTCTTGAATGGGAAGTTGAAAGCATCAAGCAAAGCGCGACCTTCTTCGTCAGTATTCGCAGAGGTAGTGATAACAATATCCATACCACGAATCTTATCGACTTTATCGTAGTCGATTTCTGGGAAGATGATCTGCTCGCGCACGCCCATCGCGTAGTTACCACGGCCGTCGAACGACTTAGCGCTCAGACCACGGAAGTCACGGATACGAGGGATTGCGATGTCAACTAAACGCTCAAAGAATTCCCACATACGCTCACCGCGCAGGGTCACTTTACAGCCAATAGGGTAGCCTTCACGGATTTTAAAACCAGCAACTGACTTACGAGCTACAGTCACAACTGGTTTTTGGCCGGCAATAGCAGTCATATCACGGACAGCATTTTCCATGATTTTCTTGTCAGCTACGGCTTCGCCAACACCCATGTTCAGGGTGATTTTCTCAATCCGAGGGACTTGCATGACACTGGTATAACCGAACTTTTTAGTCAGTTCAGCAACAACAGTCTCTTTGTATCTATCATGCAGTTTCGCCATCGTTTACTCCAGTTACTTAACGAGTTCACTGTTCGATTTGAAGAAACGGACTTTCTTACCGTCTTCGAATCGGAAACCAACACGATCCGCCTTGCCAGTGACAGGGTTAAAGATCGCAACATTAGATGCTTGAATCGGTGCTTCTTTCTCAACGATACCACCAGTCACACCCAGTTGTGGGTTAGGCTTCTGGTGCTTCTTAACGAGATTGATGCCTTCAACAATTAACTTACCAGTAGTAAGTACACGAGTAACCTTACCGCGCTTACCCTTATCCTTACCGGCCAGTACAATTACTTCGTCTTCACGACGGATTTTTGCTGCCATTTTGAAGCTCCTTACAGTACTTCTGGTGCCAGCGACACAATCTTCATGAATTGCTCAGTACGCAGTTCACGTGTCACAGGTCCAAAGATACGAGTACCAATCGGGGCAAGGTTTGCGTTAAGCAATACCGCTGCATTCCGATCGAAGCGAATGACAGAACCGTCTGGACGACGTACGCCTTTCTTAGTACGGACTACCACCGCGTTATACACATCACCTTTCTTCGCTTTAGCGCGAGGAATGGCTTCTTTAACAGAAACCTTGATGATGTCGCCGATACCGGCATAACGACGATGAGAGCCACCCAAGACCTTAATACACTGAACTCTGCGCGCGCCGCTGTTACATGCGACATCGAGAGTCGATTGCATTTGGATCATTTTAAGTGCTCCGCTATCGTTACTACACAATCCCCACCATGGGGCTAAATAAACACCACTTTTGCCGTTCAAATCGGTCAAAAATGGCGCGCAAGTATAACACCATAAATAGAGGATGGATAGTATTAAAAAACAAACGGCCCCGAAAAGGAGCCGTTTACCAGTTAACCTAATTAAAAATTAGGCCTTGCTTACTACTTCAACCAGGGTCCATGACTTGGTCTTGGACAGAGGGCGACATTCGCGAATAGACACGAAATCACCTTCTTTACACTGGTTTTGTTCGTCATGTGCATGGATCTTAGTAGTACGTTTGATGTACTTACCGTAGATTGGGTGCTTAACTTGACGCTCAACAGCTACAGTGATGGACTTGTCCATCTTGTCGCTGATGACTTTACCCTGCAAAGTACGGATTTTCTCAGACATTATGCACCTGCCTTAGAAGTAATAATGGTCTTAACGCGCGCAATGTTACGGCGCACTTGTTTCAGCTGGTGAGTTTGTGCCAGCTGACCAGTGGCGTGTTGCATACGCAGGTTAAACTGCTCACGCAGCAGACCAAGCAGTTCAGCGTTCAATTCCTCAACGCTCTTTTCTCTCAGTTCGCTCGCTTTCATTACATCACCGTCTTAGTTACGAAGGTAGTCTTGATAGGCAGTTTAGCAGCGGCCAGTGCGAAAGCTTCGCGGGCCAGCTCTTCTGAAACACCATTCATTTCATAGAGTACCTTACCTGGTTGAATCTGACATACCCAGTATTCAACGTTACCTTTACCTTTACCCATACGCACTTCAAGAGGCTTAGAGGTAATTGGCTTGTCAGGGAAAACCCGGATCCAGATTTTTCCTTGACGCTTAACGTGACGTGTCATTGCACGACGGGCAGATTCGATCTGACGTGCAGTCAAACGGCCGCGGCCAACTGCTTTCAGACCAAATGTACCGAAGCTAACTTCAGTACCGTTCGCCAGACCGCGGTTGCGGCCTTTGAACATTTTGCGAAACTTCATACGTTTAGGTTGCAGCATTGCCGGCTCTCCTATTTACCACGAGGCTTGCGCTTAGGTTGCTGCTTCGGCTCTTCGATCTGAGGCATGATACCGTCCAGAACTTCACCTTTGAAGACCCAAACTTTAATGCCGATCACACCGTATTGAGTGTGACTTTCAGAGGTTGAATAGTCGATGTCAGCACGCAGTGTATGCAGAGGCACACGGCCTTCGCGATACCACTCGGTGCGCGCAATCTCAGCGCCGCCTAAACGGCCACTAACTTCAACTTTGATACCTTTAGCGCCCAGACGCATAGCGTTCTGTACCGCACGCTTCATAGCGCGACGGAACATAACACGACGTTCCAGCTGTTGAGCGATTGAATCGGCTACCAGCTTGGCGTCCAACTCAGGCTTGCGGATCTCAGCGATGTTAATTTGCGCAGGAGTGCCAGTAATTTTGGCAACTTCAGCACGCAGAACCTCAACGTCTTCACCTTTCTTACCGATCACAACACCTGGACGGGCAGTGTGAATGGTAACGCGGATGCTTTTCGCTGGGCGTTCGATAACGATCTTAGATACTGATGCGGCTTTCAGCTTCTCTTCGAGAAACTTACGCACTTCCCAGTCGCCGTGCAGATTAGCAGCGTAGTCTGCTTTATCAGCGTACCAGGTAGAGATCCAAGGCTTAGTGATACCCAAACGGATACCATTAGGATGTACTTTCTGTCCCATTGCTCTCTCCTAGCGATCTGATACAACCACAGTAATGTGGCTGGTACGCTTCATGATACGGTCGGCGCGGCCTTTAGCACGTGGCATGATGCGCTTCATGGTTGGGCCTTCATCAACGAAGACTTTTCCAACTTTCAGTTCATCAATGTCGGCACCTTGATTGTGCTCAGCATTGGCAATGGCTGAATCCAGTACTTTTTTGACCAGTACGGCGGCTTTCTTGGGGCTAAAGGTCAGGATCTCGAGGGCCTTGGAAACAGGCAGACCGCGGATCTGATCAGCTACCAGACGAGCCTTTTGAGGCGACGTACGGGCAAAACGATGTTTAGCTAAAACTTCCATCTTACTCCTCCCGTATTAGCGCTTCTTCGCTTTCTTATCAGCAGCATGGCCGCGATAAGTGCGAGTTGGTGAGAATTCACCAAGCTTGTGGCCGATCATTTCGTCAGTTACGAACACAGGAACGTGCTGACGACCATTATGGACAGCGATGGTCAAACCAATCATGTTTGGAATGATCATAGAGCGACGTGACCAAGTCTTAATAGGCTTCTTGTCACCTGCTTCCACCGCTTTCTCTACCTTCTTCAGCAAGTGCAGGTCAATGAATGGACCTTTCTTGAGAGAACGTGGCATGGCGAATCCTCTTACTATTTATTACGACGACGTACGATGTACTTGTCAGTGCGCTTGTTACTACGGGTCTTGTAACCCTTAGTTGGCACACCCCATGGAGTCACTGGGTGACGACCACCAGAAGTACGGCCTTCACCACCACCATGTGGGTGGTCTACTGGGTTCATTGCAACACCACGAACTGTTGGGCGTACGCCTCTCCAGCGCTTGGCACCAGCTTTACCCAGCTGACGCAGCATATGCTCGGCGTTACCAACTTCACCCAGAGTCGCGCGGCAATCAACTGGCACTTTGCGCATTTCGCCAGAGCGAAGACGCAGAGTGGCATAAGCGCCATCACGAGCTACAACTTGTACATAAGCACCGGCAGAACGTGCAATTTGAGCACCTTTGCCAGGTTTCATTTCAACAGCGTGAACTACGCTACCAACTGGGATGTTACGCAGTGGCAGGGCGTTACCTGTCTTGATTTCAGCTTCTACGCCAGAAACGATTTTGTCACCAGCCTGCATGCCTTTGGCTGCCAGGATATAGCGACGCTCACCGTCTGCGTACAGTACCAGCGCGATGTGCGCAGTACGGTTTGGATCGTATTCCAGACGCTCAATCTTCGCTGGGATACCATCTTTATCACGTTTGAAGTCAATAAGACGGTAGTGTTGCTTATGACCACCACCAACGTGACGAACAGTGATACGACCAGTGTTGTTACGGCCGCCACTCTTAGATTTTTTCGCCAACAGGCCAGCAAAAGGTTTACCCTTGTGCAGGTCAGTGTTCACCACTTTAACGACGTGGCGACGACCTGGAGAGGTTGGCTTACACTTAATAACTGCCATGAGTAATCTCCTTACGCTTCAGCGCCGACGAAATCGATGTCAGCACCCTCAGCCAGAGTAACATAGGCTTTTTTCCAATCGCTGCGACGACCAGCACGGGCACCGTGACGCTTGGTTTTGCCTTTGTTCACCAGAGTGCGAACTGAATCAACTTCAACTTCAAACAGTTTTTCAACTGCAGCTTTGATCTCTGCTTTAGTGGCGTCGATAGCTACACGGAAAACTACAGTGTTGTTCTTCTCAGCAACCACAGTGCTCTTTTCAGAGATGTGAGGCGCCAGAATAACTTTCAGTAAACGTTCTTCGCGGATCATGCCAGCATCTCCTCGATTTGCTTAACAGCATCAGCAGTTACCAGCACTTTGTCGAACGCGATCAGGCTTACTGGGTCGATACCAGCAACATCACGAACATCAACCTTGTACAGGTTGCGAGCTGCCAAGAACAGGTTCTCGTCAACTTCGGAAGTCACAATCAATACGTCTTCCAGACCCATGTCTTTCAGCTTGGCCTTCAGCTCTTTAGTTTTAGGAGCTTCAACAGCAAACTTTTCAACAACGATCAGACGTTCTTGACGTACCAGCTCGGACAGAATGCTCTTCAGAGCGCCGCGGTACATTTTCTTGTTGACTTTCTGGCTGTGATCCTGGGTTTTAGCAGCGAAAGTTACGCCACCGCCACGCCAGATTGGGCCCTTGACACCACCCGCACGAGCGCGGCCAGTACCTTTTTGGCGCCATGGCTTTTTGCCAGAGCCAGTCACTTCAGCGCGAGTTTTCTGAGCACGAGTGCCCTGACGCGCGTTTGCAGCGTAAGCTACAACTACCTGATGAACCAGTGCTTCATTAAAGTCACGGCCGAAGGTAGTTTCGGAAACTTCAAGAGCGCTTTGCGCGTCTTTCAATACCAATTCCATTACTATCTCCTCAGACCTTAGGCTTTAACGGCAGGCTTGATGATCAGGTCGCCATTGGTAGCGCCTGGAACAGCACCTTTAACCAGCAGCAGGTTACGCTCAGCATCTACACGTACTACGTCCAGATTTTGAGTGGTAACACGCTCAGCACCCATGTGGCCTGACATTTTTTTGCCTTTGAATACGCGACCTGGCGTCTGGTTCTGACCGATAGAACCGTTAGCACGGTGCGCCAATGAGTTACCGTGAGTCATATCCTGGGTACGGAAGTTCCAGCGCTTAACGCCACCTTGGAAACCTTTACCTTTTGATTGACCGGTAACATCTACTTTCGCTACGTCAGCGAAGATATCTACGTTCAGCTCAGCACCAACTTCAATGCCTTCGCCTTCACCGTCTGCCAGACGCATTTCCCACAAACCACGGCCGGCGTCAACGCCCGCTTTGGCAAAGTGACCTGCTTCTGGTTTAGTGATGCGGTTGGCTTTTTTGGCACCAGTAGTAACTTGAAGTGCACGGTAGCCGTCGTTTTCCAGAGTTTTCACCTGAGTAACGCGGTTTGCATTTACTTCAATTACAGTAACAGGGATAGACACGCCATCTTCGGTGAAGATGCGGGTCATACCCACTTTACGACCAATAAGACCGATAGCCATCTCTCAAACCTCTTCTAAGGATCTCAATTAACCCAAGCTAATCTGTACGTCGACACCAGCCGCAAGATCCAGACGCATCAGCGCGTCGACTGTCTTCTCAGTTGGCTCTACGATGTCAACCAAACGCTTGTGAGTACGGATTTCGTATTGGTCACGAGCATCTTTATTAACGTGCGGAGAGATCAAAACGGTATAACGCTCTTTGCGCGTAGGCAGTGGGATAGGACCACGTACCTGGGCGCCAGTACGCTTAGCAGTTTCAACGATTTCCGCAGTAGACTGATCAATCAAACGATGATCAAATCCTTTCAAGCGGATACGGATTCTTTGGTTCTGCATTGACCAGAGCTCCTAAAATGGACACATAAAAAATCACCCTCTAGCCATTCCCTTTCTTGGAAAGACAGAGCGAGATGATTTAACCGTTCGACTCCCAATCGGAGTCGCTGTATTTGTGTTTAGCCCCTAGGGCTAAATCAACTTTGTCGCTTACTCAAGTTAAGCGAGGAGGCTATTATACTCATCCAGTTACGGATTACAAGCCTACTGTCGGAATTATCAACAGCATTAACGCTGTCAAAAAGTGGCGCAGATTATACTGACTTTAGCACTCATTGCCAACCGTTTTTGAACGACTGACAAACGGCCAATAAAAAGGCGACCCTGGGGTCGCCTTTTTACGATAGCTTAGATCAGCAATTAAGCGATGATCTTGGCTACAACACCAGCACCAACTGTACGGCCACCTTCACGGATGGCGAAGCGCAGACCTTCATCCATCGCGATTGGGCAGATCAGAGTTACTGTCATCTTGATGTTGTCACCTGGCATTACCATCTCTACGCCTTCTGGCAGTTCGATAGTACCGGTCACGTCAGTTGTACGGAAGTAGAACTGTGGACGGTAGCCTTTGAAGAATGGAGTGTGACGACCACCTTCTTCTTTAGACAGGACGTAAACTTCTGATTCGAACTTGGTGTGTGGAGTGATTGAACCAGGCTTAGCCAGTACTTGACCACGCTCTACTTCATCACGCTTGGTACCACGCAGCAGGATACCGCAGTTCTCACCGGCACGACCTTCGTCCAGCAGCTTACGGAACATTTCTACACCAGTACAGGTGGTCTTGGTAGTGTCGTGGATACCCACGATTTCTACTTCGTCACCGACTTTGATGATACCGCGCTCTACACGACCTGTTACTACAGTACCGCGACCAGAGATTGAGAATACGTCTTCGATAGGCAGCAGGAATGGCTTATCGATATCACGCTCTGGCTCAGGGATGTAGGTATCCAGTGCTTCTGCCAGTTCGATGATCTTGGCTTCCCACTGAGCGTCGCCTTCCAGAGCTTTCAGAGCTGAACCCTGAATTACTGGCAGGTCATCACCTGGGAAATCGTACTCAGACAGCAGTTCACGAACTTCCATCTCTACCAGTTCCAGCAGCTCTTCATCGTCTACCATGTCACACTTGTTCATGAATACGATGATGAAAGGTACACCTACCTGACGAGACAGCAGGATGTGCTCACGAGTCTGTGGCATTGGACCGTCAGTAGAAGCTACTACCAGGATTGCGCCGTCCATCTGGGCAGCACCGGTGATCATGTTTTTAACATAGTCAGCGTGACCTGGGCAGTCTACGTGAGCGTAGTGACGAGTTGGAGTGTCATACTCGATGTGAGAGGTATTGATGGTAATACCGCGCTCACGCTCTTCTGGAGCGTTATCGATCGCTGCGAAGTCACGCGCCTCACCACCGTAAGTCTTAGACAGTACAGTTGAGATAGCAGCAGTCAGAGTGGTTTTACCATGGTCAACGTGACCAATGGTGCCCACGTTAACGTGGGGCTTGGAACGTTCAAATTTAGCTTTAGACACGATATATTCCTTTCTTTTCAGAAGAGTCCGGCGCTGCCGGACACCATCAATCAAAATAACAGTTAATGCCGTTACCTAAATCAGGTACGAGCTTCGATAACTGCTTTAGCAACGTTTTGCGGCGCTTCAGAGTACTTCAAAAACTCCATGGAGTATGAAGCCCGACCCTGAGTCGCTGAACGCAAATCTGTTGCATAACCAAACATTTCAGCCAAAGGTACCACAGCTCGAATGATCTTGATACCGGCGACGCCGTCATCCATACCTTCGATTAGACCACGACGACGGTTCAGATCACCTACTACGTCACCCATGTAGTCTTCTGGGGTTGTCACTTCAACCTTCATGCAAGGCTCGAGCAACACAGGGTTAGCTTGCAGCGCCCCCTTCTTGAAGCCCATAGAACCTGCAACTTTGAACGCCATTTCGTTCGAGTCCACATCATGATATGAACCGTCGAACAGAGTGACCTTCACGTCCAATACAGGGAAGCCGGCGAGAACACCGTTCTTCATCTGTTCTTGGATCCCTTTGTCAACCGCAGGAATGTATTCTCTAGGAACTACACCACCAACGATTTCGTTGACAAACTCATAACCGGCACCCTCTTCACGAGGCTCCAGTTTCAGCCAGACATGACCGAATTGACCACGACCACCAGACTGACGCACAAACTTACCTTCCACTTCCACGGCACTGCGGATAGTTTCACGATAAGCCACCTGAGGTTTACCAACGTTACATTCAACGCTGAACTCACGGCGCATACGGTCGATGATAATGTCCAAGTGTAGCTCACCCATACCTGAAATCAGAGTCTGACCCGACTCCTCATCAGTCTCAACCCGGAAAGAAGGATCTTCCATTGCCAGCTTCTGCAGCGCAATGCCCATCTTTTCCTGGTCAGCTTTGGAACGAGGTTCCACAGCAATGGTAATAACCGGCTCGGGGAATTCCATCCGCTCCAGAATTACCTTATGGTCTGGGTCACACAGGGTGTCACCGGTTGTCACATCTTTCAGGCCGATAGCAGCAGCTATATCACCTGCGCGCACTTCTTTCAGTTCTTTACGGTCGTTGGCGTGCATCTGCACGATACGACCGATACGCTCACGCTTCTCTTTTACAGAGTTGTAAACGGCTGAACCCGACTCCAGGACACCTGAGTAAACCCGGATAAAGGTCAAAGTACCCACAAATGGGTCTGTTGCGATTTTGAATGCCAACGCAGAGAAAGGTGCATTGTCATCAGAAACACGCTCAACTTCCTGTTCTCTGTCATCGATGCCCTTAATCGCAGGAACATCAACAGGAGCAGGAAGGTATTCAACAACGGCATCGAGAACTGCCTGTACGCCTTTATTTTTAAAGGCACTACCACAGGTAGCCAGCACAATTTCGTTGTTGATAGTACGTTGACGAAGCGCTTTTTTGATCTCTTCTTCTGTGAGCTCACCTTCTTCAAGGTATTTGTCCATCAGCTCATCAGAAGCCTCTGCGGCACTCTCTACCAGGTATTCGCGCATTTCGGTTGCCTTGGCAAGCAAATGCTCTGGGATCTCTTCGTGAGTGAAAGTCAGGCCCTGGTCTTCTTCATTCCAGTTGATGGCTTTCATCTTGATGAGATCGATAACCCCGCTAAAGTTTTCTTCTGTACCAATATTCAATTGAATAGGCACACAAGTTGCACCGAGACGGTTACGGATCTGTCCTACTACGCGATCAAAGTCGGCACCGGCACGGTCCATCTTATTGACGAACACCAGACGAGGGACATGATACTTGTCGGCTTGACGCCATACGGTCTCAGATTGAGGTTCCACACCAGAAGAACCACAAAAGACCACTACGGCACCGTCAAGTACGCGCAGAGAACGCTCTACCTCAATAGTAAAATCGACGTGACCTGGGGTATCGATGATATTGATACGATGCTCAGTAAACTGGGCATCCATACCGCGCCAGAACGTGGTAACAGCCGCAGAGGTAATAGTAATACCCCGCTCCTGCTCCTGAACCATCCAGTCAGTGGTAGACGCACCGTCATGGGTTTCCCCCATCTTGTGGTTTACCCCTGTATAGAACAGGACTCGCTCTGTGGTAGTGGTTTTACCTGCGTCAACGTGAGCACAAATACCTATGTTGCGATAACGCTCAATTGGAGTTGTACGAGCCACGATTATACCCTCTTGACTAAGATAAAAATCTTAGCAATGTCAGAGAAAGCGCGGGCAAGCCCGCGCCCGATATTACCAACGGTAATGAGCAAACGCTTTGTTGGCTTCTGCCATACGATGCACGTCTTCGCGCTTCTTAACGGCAGTACCTTTGTTTTCGGAAGCGTCCAGCAGTTCACCTGCCAGGCGCAGAGCCATAGATTTTTCACCACGCTTACGAGCAGCTTCAACCAACCAGCGCATCGCCAGTGCGTTACGACGAACTGGGCGAACTTCACATGGAACCTGGTAAGTAGAACCACCAACACGGCGAGACTTAACCTCTACCGCTGGGCGAACGTTTTCCAGGGCTGCTTCAAGGATAACCAGATGCTCTTCGCCTTTCTTATCGGCGACAACATCCAGTGCTTTGTAGATAATTTTTTCAGCAGTCGACTTTTTGCCGTCCTGCATAATGACGTTGATGAACTTAGCCAGCAACTCACTTTGAAACTTTGGATCAGGTAGGATCTTACGTTGTCCTACTACGCGACGTCTTGGCATAACTATTCTCCGTATGCTTCAGGTATTTCCAAAACTGGAATTTATATTTAGCTTGGCCTTACTTAACGGAAAACCATTAAGACTTAGGACGCTTAGCACCGTACTTAGAACGAGCTTGGCGACGTGAAGTCACACCAGCACAGTCCAGGGCGCCACGAACAGTGTGATAACGCACACCAGGTAAGTCTTTAACACGACCACCACGGATCAGGATTACACTGTGTTCCTGCAGGTTGTGGCCTTCACCGCCGATGTACGAAGTTACTTCGAAACCGTTGGTCAGACGCACACGAGCTACTTTACGTAGTGCAGAGTTAGGTTTTTTTGGAGTAGTGGTGTACACACGAGTACAAACACCACGCTTTTGTGGGCACGCGTTCAACGCAGGCACGTTAGTCTTTTCGACTTTAGGTGCGCGAGGCTTACGTACCAACTGGTTTACAGTTGCCATGTATAGCTCCGAATCAGTTGATTTCAACTCAACAATAAGGTGTGAAAAATCTAATCCCACAATAGTGGGACGCGGAATTTTAGAAAGGTAAGGCTTGGCTGTCAAGAAATAGCCAACTTTTGCAGCGTATTCCAATGAAAAAGGCGCCTTTCGGCGCCTTTTATAACATCTATGCTACTTATTCCTGACTACCAGCCAGGTTCAACAGATCGGCCAGGTTCTGTTCGGCTTCGCTGGCGCTGATGCTAGGTGCTTCAGTCGCTACTTCACCGCGGGCCTGGTTACGGTTGTTGTGGTAAGCATAACCGGTACCAGCCGGGATCAGACGACCTACGATCACGTTCTCTTTCAGACCGCGCAGGTTATCACTCTTACCGCCTACTGCCGCTTCGGTCAGTACGCGAGTGGTTTCCTGGAACGAGGCCGCAGAGATGAAGGACTCGGTCGCCAGAGAGGCTTTGGTGATACCCAGCAGTTCGCGTTCGAACTTGGCCGGAATCTTGCCCTGCTCCTCCAGTTCGCGGTTAGCGATCTTGACGCGGGACACCTCAACCTGCTCCCCTTCGAGGAACTCAGAATCACCGGCTTCAGTGATCAGACACTTACGCAGCATCTGGCGAATGATCACCTCGATGTGCTTGTCGTTAATCTTCACACCCTGCAGACGATATACGTCCTGTACTTCATTCACAATGTAGTTGGCTACGTTGTGGATACCGCGCAGACGCAGAATATCGTGAGCAGACTCTGGACCATCGGCGATCACTTCACCACGTTCGACTTTTTCACCTTCGAACACGTTCAGGTTACGCCACTTGGGGATCATCTCTTCGTATGGGTTACCGCCTTCAGCAGGGGTAATGACCAGACGACGCTTACCTTTGGTCTCTTTACCGAAGGAGATGGTACCGCTGATCTCAGCCAGAATCGCAGGCTCTTTTGGCTTACGGGCTTCGAACAGGTCAGCAACCCTTGGCAGACCACCGGTAATATCACGAGTCTTGGACGATTCCTGAGGAATACGAGCCAGTGCATCACCGACGCTGATCTGAGCATTATCTTCCAGGTTTACGATCGCATTGCTGGGCAGGAAGTACTGCGCAGGTACGTCGGTACCAGGAATGGTCAGATCATTACCGTTTTCGTCAACCAAACGGATCATTGGACGCATTTCTTTGCCGGCGCTTGGGCGCTGGGCCACATCCAATACCACGATAGAAGACAGACCGGTCAGCTCGTCGGTTTGACGCGAGATGGTGACACCGTCAATCATCTGCTCAAACTTCACATAACCCGCCACCTCAGTGATGATTGGGTGAGTATGTGGATCCCAGTTAGCGATAGTCTGGCCAGCTGTAACTTCGGCGCCTTCCAGCGTTTCCAGCACAGTACCGTAAGGCACTTTGTAGCGCTCTTTCTCACGGCCCAGTTCATCGATAATCGCCAGCTCGGACGAGCGCGATACGATAACCAGCTTGCCATCGCTGTTCTTAACGAACTTGGCGTTATGCAGCTTCAGGTTACCGGCGTTCTTCACCTGAACGTTGTTTTCTGCAGAAGCCCTGGATGCCGCACCACCGATGTGGAAGGTACGCATCGTCAGCTGTGTACCAGGCTCACCGATTGACTGAGCAGCGACAACCCCGATTGCTTCACCTTGGTTAATCAGGTGGCCTCGGGCCAGGTCACGACCGTAACACTTGGCACAAACACCGAAGTCGGTATCACAGGAGATCACAGAGCGAACTTTAACTTCGTCAACACTGTACTCTTCCAGCTTGTCACACCATGCTTCATCCAGCAGAGTGTTACGTGGCGCCAGGACTTCGTCGGAACCAGGATAGTAAACATCCTCGGCAACAACACGACCCAGTACCCGCTCACGCAGCGGCTCAACCACGTCACCACCTTCAATCAGCGGCTTCATGATCAGACCTTCGTGAGTACCACAGTCATCTTCGATAACAACCAGATCCTGAGCAACATCCACCAGACGACGAGTCAGATAACCTGAGTTCGCAGTCTTAAGTGCGGTATCCGCCAGACCCTTACGAGCACCGTGAGTAGAAATAAAGTACTGCAGTACGTTCAGGCCTTCACGGAAGTTCGCCACGATGGGCGTTTCGATGATAGAGCCGTCTGGCTTGGCCATCAGGCCACGCATACCCGCCAACTGACGGATCTGAGCGGCACTACCACGAGCGCCTGAGTCGGCCATCATGTAGATGCTGTTGAAGGAAGCCTGTTTCTCTTCTTCACCGTCGCGGTTGATAACCACTTCGGAAGACAGGTTTTCCATCATCGCCTTGGAGACTTTCTCGTTGGCGCTGGCCCAGATATCGATAACCTTGTTGTAACGCTCACCGGCAGTAACCAGACCAGACTGGAACTGTTCCTGGATTTCCAGAACTTCGGCTTCTGCGTCGGCAACCAGCTTGTACTTGGCTTCCGGGATTTCCATATCGTTGATACCTACAGAGGCACCAGAGATAGTGGCGTATTGGAAACCTGTGTACATCAGTTGGTCAGCAAAGATAACAGTATCTTTCAGACCCAGCTGACGGTAGCAGGTGTTCAGCAAACGGGAGATCTGCTTCTTGCCCATGTTCTGGTTAACCAGATCAAAAGACATACCGGCTGGCAGGATCAGTGACAACAGAGCACGACCTACTGTGGTGTCGACAATGCGGCGCTGCTGGGTGCGCTCACCGTTCTCATCGATATGAGTTTCGGTGATACGAACTTTAACCCGGGCGTGCAGCTCGGCGGCACCAGTGCGATAGGCTTTCTCGGCTTCGGCAACAGACTCAAAGGCCATACCTTCACCGCGGCCATTTACGCGTTCACGGCTCATGTAGTACAGACCCAGTACCACGTCCTGAGAAGGAGTGATAACCGGCTCACCGTTGGCAGGCGACAGAATGTTGTTGGTTGACATCATCAACGCACGGGCTTCCAGCTGGGCTTCCAGCGTCAGAGGCACGTGTACCGCCATTTGGTCACCGTCGAAGTCGGCGTTATAGGCCGCACACACCAGTGGGTGCAGTTGAATCGCTTTACCTTCGATCAGTACAGGTTCGAACGCCTGGATACCCAAACGGTGCAGTGTTGGTGCACGGTTCAGCATCACAGGGTGTTCGCGGATCACTTCATCCAGTACGTCCCAAACCTCGGCAACTTCACGCTCAACCATCTTCTTGGCGGCTTTGATGGTAGTGGCCAGGCCACGACCTTCCAGCTTGCCGTAGATGAATGGTTTGAACAGTTCCAGCGCCATTTTCTTCGGCAGACCACACTGGTGCAGACGCAGAGTTGGGCCCACGGTAATTACCGAACGGCCTGAGTAGTCAACACGCTTACCCAACAGGTTTTGACGGAAACGACCTTGCTTACCCTTGATCATGTCGGCCAAGGACTTCAGAGGACGCTTGTTGGAACCGGTAATGGCACGACCGCGACGACCATTATCCAGCAGGGCATCAACAGATTCCTGCAGCATACGCTTTTCGTTGCGAACGATGATATCCGGAGCAGCCAGATCCAGCAGACGCTTCAAACGGTTGTTACGGTTGATCACGCGGCGATACAGATCGTTCAGATCTGAAGTCGCGAAACGGCCGCCGTCCAGTGGAACCAGAGGACGCAAATCAGGTGGCAGAACCGGCAGCACCTTGAGGATCATCCACTCTGGCTTGTTGCCTGAATGGTAGAAGGCCTCAACCAGCTTCAATCGCTTGGTGACTTTCTTGCGACGGGTCTCAGAGTTGATAGATGGCAGCTCTTCGCGCATCTGCTCAACTTCTTTCTCCAGATCGATAGCGCGCAGCAGTTCCAGAACCGCTTCGGCACCCATCTTGGCTTCGAACTCGTCACCATACTCTTCCAGCGCATCCAGGTAGGTTTCTTCGGTCAGCATTTGACCGCGCTCCAGGCTGGTCATGCCTGGCTCGATAACCACATAAGATTCGAAGTAGAGTACCCGCTCAATATCACGCAGAGTCATGTCCAGCATCAGACCGATACGGGATGGCAGTGACTTGAGGAACCAGATGTGGGCAACTGGGCTGGCCAGTTCGATGTGGCCCATACGCTCACGACGTACTTTGGTCTGGGTCACTTCAACGCCACACTTCTCACAGATCACACCGCGGTGCTTGAGACGCTTGTACTTACCGCACAGACACTCGTAATCTTTGACCGGGCCAAAGATACGGGCACAGAACAGGCCTTCACGCTCAGGCTTGAATGTACGGTAGTTGATGGTTTCAGGCTTCTTAACTTCACCAAATGACCAAGAACGGATCAGATCAGGCGACGCCAGGCCGATCTTGATGCCTTCAAATTCTTCAGTCTTGCTTTGCTGTTTCAGAAACTTTAATAAGTCTTTCACGTTTCTCTCCTGAAGGAGTTAAACCCGGTGCCCCGCTCTCGCGGAGCACCAATTCGTTGCCAAACGCAGGCTTTAAACCGCGTCTTACTCTTGATCCAACTCGATGTTGATACCGAGAGAACGGATCTCCTTCAGCAATACGTTGAAGGACTCTGGCATTCCTGGCTGCATCTGATGGTTACCGTCAACGATGTTCTTGTACATCTGAGTACGACCGTTAACGTCATCCGATTTCACTGTGAGCATTTCCTGCAGAGTATACGCAGCACCGTATGCCTCCAGGGCCCACACTTCCATCTCACCGAAACGCTGACCACCGAACTGAGCTTTACCGCCCAGAGGTTGCTGAGTAACCAAGCTGTACGAACCGGTAGAACGGGCGTGCATCTTGTCATCAACCAAGTGGTTCAGTTTGAGCATGTACATGTAACCTACGGTCACAGGACGCTCGAACTGGTTACCGGTACGACCATCAAACAGATTCAGCTGACCAGAAGTCGGCAGACCTGCGAGCTCAAGCATCTGCTTGATCTCTTTTTCTTTGGCACCGTCGAAGGCTGGGGTTGCCGTTGGCAGACCATCCTTCAGGTGTTTGGCCAGACGCAGAACTTCATCATCGGTAAATGAATCGATATCCACGCGCTGCTTCACTTCATCGCCCAGTTCATAGACCTGTTTGATGTAGCCACGCAGTTCGGCCAGCTCACGCTGTTCTTCCAGCATGGCATTGATGCGATTACCAATACCTTTAGCCGCAGCACCCAAGTGAACTTCCAGTACCTGACCTATGTTCATCCGCGAAGGTACACCCAGAGGGTTCAGTACGATGTCGACAGGGTTACCCTGCTCGTCGTATGGCATATCTTCGATAGGACAGATCTTGGAGATCACACCCTTGTTACCGTGACGACCGGCCATCTTGTCGCCAGGCTGGATGGTACGCTTAACCGCCAGGTAAACCTTAACGATCTTCAGTACGCCTGGAGCCAGATCATCACCTTGGGTGATCTTGCGACGCTTGACTTCGAACTTCTTGTCAAAGTCGGCTTTCAGCTCTTCGTGCTGTTCAGCCAGCTGTTCCAGTTCGGTTTGCTTGGCTTCATCGTCGATAACCTGAACCAATACATCTTTGCGCGGCAATTCAGCCAGTTTGGCTTCACTGAAACCGGCGCTCAGCAGCAGGTTACGGGCACGGCTCAGTACACCCTCTTCGAGGATCTTGAACTCTTCAGTCAAGTCCTTACGGGCTTGAGCAATGTGCATCTCTTCGATTTCGATGGCGCGCTTGTCTTTTTCAACACCGTCACGGGTGAAGACTTGCACGTCGATAACTGTACCTTTCACTGAGTTAGGTACACGCAGAGAGCTGTCTTTAACGTCAGACGCTTTCTCACCGAAAATAGCCCGCAGCAGTTTCTCTTCCGGAGTCAGCTGAGTTTCACCCTTAGGCGTTACCTTACCAACCAGAATGTCACCGCCTTTTACTTCGGCGCCGATGTAAACGATACCGGATTCATCCAGCTTGCTCAGTGCAGACTCACCTACGTTAGGGATGTCAGCAGTGATCTCTTCGCTACCCAGCTTGGTGTCACGGGCAATACAGGACAGTTCCTGAATGTGGATAGTCGTGAAACGGTCTTCCTGCGCTACGCGCTCGGAAATAAGGATGGAATCCTCAAAGTTGTAACCGTTCCATGGCATGAAGGCCACGCGCATGTTCTGACCCAGAGCCAAGTCGCCCAAGTCGGTTGACGGACCATCGGCCAGCACGTCACCACGCACCACAGGCTCACCTACGCTACAGCATGGACGCTGGTTGATGCAGGTGTTCTGGTTGGAACGGGTGTACTTGGTCAGGTTGTAGATATCGATACCGGCTTCGCCTGGGCGCAGCTCATCTTCGTTAACCTTAACCACGATGCGGCTGGCATCAACATAGTCGATCACACCGCCACGCTTGGCAGCCACAACCACGCCTGAGTCAACGGCCAGTGTACGTTCAATACCTGTACCCACCAGAGGCTTCTCTGACTTGAGTGTTGGTACTGCCTGACGTTGCATGTTTGCACCCATCAATGCACGGTTAGCGTCGTCGTGCTCAAGGAATGGGATCAAAGATGCCGCCACAGAGATGATCTGCTGTGGAGATACGTCCATATACTGGATATCGGAAGCGCGCATAAAGGTAGATTCACCCTTGTGGCGACAGGCAACCTGCTCTTCCACAATGCGACCTTCGTTGTCGAGCTCGATGTTGGCCTGTGCAATCACATAGCGGCCTTCTTCGATGGCTGACAGATATTCCACTTCATCGGTAACCACACTGTCGATCACCTTACGATAAGGTGTTTCCAGGAAGCCGTATGAGTTGGTACGGGCAAAGGTAGACAGTGAGTTGATCAGACCAATGTTTGGACCTTCAGGGGTCTCAATTGGACACAGACGACCATAGTGAGTTGGGTGCACGTCTCGAACTTCGAAGCCGGCACGCTCACGGGTCAGACCGCCAGGACCAAGAGCCGAAATACGGCGCTTGTGAGTCACTTCTGACAGTGGGTTGTTCTGATCCATAAACTGCGACAGCTGAGAAGAACCGAAGAACTCTTTCACTGCAGCAGAGATTGGCTTGGCGTTGATCAGATCCTGAGGCATCAGCTCGTTCAGATCGCCTAGAGACAGACGTTCACGTACAGCGCGCTCAACACGTACCAGACCGACACGGAACTGGTTCTCGGCCATTTCGCCAACGCTACGGATACGACGGTTACCCAGGTGGTCGATATCATCGACTTCATCAAAACCGTTACGGATTTCGATGATCTTCTTCATTACGGCAACTATGTCTTCTTTGGTCAGTACACCGGTACCCTCGTTCTCGTCGATTTCGAGACGACGGTTGAACTTCATCCGGCCCACTTTAGATAGGTCATAGCGCTCTTCGCTGAAGAACAGGTTCTGGAACAGAGCTTCGGCGGCATCCTTGGTTGGTGGCTCGCCAGGACGCATCATGCGATAGATTTCAACCAACGCTTCCAAACGGTTGGTGGTTGAGTCAATACGCAGAGTGTCAGAGATGTAAGCACCGTGATCCAGCTCGTTGATGTACAGGGTGCTGACCTCTTTGATACCGGCCAGTGACAGATTGGCCAGGTCTTCCAGGCTGATCTCGTTGTTGGCGGTAACCAGTACTTCACCTGTGTCAGGATCGATATAGTCCTGAGCCGCCACTTTACCAACTATGTACTCAACCGGGACTTCCAGTTCAGTGGTGTTGGTTTTTTCCAGTTGGCGGATATGACGGGCAGTGATACGACGGCCCTTCTCTACCAGCACAGTGCCTTCTGAATCCTTGATGTCATAGCTGGCAGTTTCGCCACGCAGACGCTCAGGAACCAGTGTCATGACTAGAGAATCTTTCTTGATCTTGAAGTCGACACGCTCAAAGAAGATGTCGAGGATATCCTGAGTAGAATATTCCAGGGCACGCAGAATGATGCTGGCAGGCAGCTTACGGCGACGGTCGATACGTACAAACAACGCATCTTTAGGGTCGAACTCGAAGTCGAGCCATGAACCGCGGTAAGGAATAATACGCGCGTTATACAGCACTTTACCTGAAGAGTGTGTCTTACCACGGTCGTGGTCGAAGAACACACCTGGGCTACGGTGCAACTGAGATACGATAACACGCTCAGTACCATTGATAACAAAGGTACCGTTTTCAGTCATCAGAGGGATATCCCCCATGTAGACTTCTTGTTCTTTAATATCTTTTACAGTGCCGGCGGCAGCTTCACGATCATACAGCACCATGCGCAGCTTAACGCGCAGTGGAGCGGAGTATGTCACACCGCGGATTTGACACTCTTTCACATCAAAAACAGGCTCGCCCAGCTTATAGCTGACGTACTGCAGTTCTGAATTACCAGAAAAGCTCTTGATGGGAAAAACGCTACGGAAAGCGGCCTCAAGGCCACGCTCACCGGTAGGATCTTGATCGGTGAACTTCTTAAAAGAGTCTAACTGAATAGACAACAGGTAAGGGATGTCCAACACCTGTGGACGCTTACCGAAGTCTTTGCGAATACGCTTCTTTTCAGAATAGGAGTAAACCATGGGTTTCCTCTGCTTGCGAGATGTGACCAAGACTGAATCAACACAGTTAATCCAGCACGTTTGCCCATCACCGTTGATGGCAAGAACCTAACCAATAATCACTGCTAGGGACTGCAAAATCTGGCGACAAACGGTGAAAAAAATCGCCAACGCTTACAGCGCAAAAAAGGCCGACGGTCAAAAAACCGCCAGCCTCCACCCAATTGGCTTGGGTGATTGTAAGTCAGTATGACTTACTTGATCTCTACTTGAGCACCAGCTTCTTCGAGTTCTTTCTTCAGAGCTTCAGCTTCTTCTTTAGAGACAGCTTCTTTAACAGCTACTGGAGCAGATTCAGCCATAGCTTTGGCTTCTTTCAGACCCAGACCTGTGGCACCACGTACAGCCTTGATCACAGCAACTTTGTTGTCACCGTGAGAAGTCATAACTACGTCGAACTCGGTTTTCTCTTCAGCAGCAGCAGCTTCACCAGCGCCGCCAGCAACTACTGCGGCAGCAGCAGATACGCCGAACTTCTCTTCCATAGCTTCGATCAGTTCAACAACTTCCATTACAGACATAGCTGCAAAGGCTTCAAGGATTTGGTCTTTAGTGATAGACATAACAAATGTTTCCTATTGTTCTGAATTCAATTCTGTTAAGCAGCCAGCTTGAGATTAAGCGGCTTCTTGTTTTTGATCGCGCAGAGCGGCCAGAGTACGAACGAACTTGCCAGCAGATGCTTCTTTCATAGTCATCATCAGCTGTGCCAGTGCTTCTTCGTAAGTTGGCAGTTTTGCCAAACGATCAATGTCAGCTGCAGGGATGAATTCCCCTTCATAAGCTGCACCTTTAACTTCGAAAGCGGCTTGCTCTTTAGCAAAGTCTTTTAACAGACGAGCTGCAGCACCTGGGTGCTCGTTAGAGAAAGCGATCAAAGTTGGGCCAGAGAACACCTCTGTCAGACACTCAAAAGCAGTGCCTTCAACTGCGCGGCGAGCCAGAGTGTTACGTACAACACGTACATACACACCGTTTGCGCGAGCAGTCTTACGCAGAACTGTCATAGCACCTACAGTTACACCGCGTGAATCGGCGACAACTGCAGAAAGCGCACCTTTGGCAGCTTCGTTGACTTCAGCAACAATCGCTTTTTTGTCTTCGAGTCTTAATGCCATTGGCTTTACTCCTGGATTCTACCTGGGGAATCCCCCCAGTGTTTACCATACTGAATACAAACGTACTCAGTTACTTACGGTGCAGATAATCCAGCAGAAATAAATCTATCTGGGGCCTGACACCGTCTACGCAGGAAATTAAGTATCCCAGACGGTCAACACCTGCGGTCTTGGACGGAAACCCATCTGAGTGTAAACACTCGTCATAGGTTCCAACCCACAAAAGTGCGCGCATTATAGGCTAACGCGCGCATTTTGTAAAATTAGTTAGCAGTGTCCAGAGTGTTCTGGTCAACAGCTACACCTGCACCCATAGTGGTGGAGATGCTTACCTTCTTCACGTACTGGCCTTTGGCTGCAGCAGGCTTGGCCTTCTTCAGTGCAGTCAGCAGTGCTTCCAGGTTTTCTTTCAGTTGAGCGGTTTCGAAGTCCACTTTACCGATAGTAGTGTGGATGATACCGTTCTTGTCGTTACGGTAACGAACCTGACCAGCCTTGGCGTTCTTAACAGCTTCGGCAACGTTAGGAGTTACAGTACCGGTTTTAGGGTTAGGCATCAGGCCGCGTGGGCCCAGGATTTGACCCAGCATACCAACAACGCGCATTGCATCAGGAGATGCGATAACTACGTCGAAGTTCATTTCGCCGGCTTTCACCTGCTCAGCCAGATCTTCCATACCTACCAGTTCAGCACCAGCTTCTTTCGCAGCTTCGGCATTGGCACCTTGAGTGAATACAGCAACACGTACTTCACGACCAGTACCGTGTGGCAGCACAGTGGCACCACGAACGTTTTGGTCAGATTTACGAGGATCAACACCCAGGTTAACGGCAACGTCTACGCTCTCAACGAACTTGGCAGTAGCCAGTTCTTTCAGCAGAGCTACAGCTTCGTTGATGTCGTATGCTTTGGTTACGTCCACTTTTTCGCGGATGGTGCGCATGCGCTTAGTCAGCTTTGCCATTATATTAGTCCTCTACTACCAAACCCATGGAACGCGCAGTACCTTCGATTGAGCGAGTCATCGCTTCAATGTCAGCACCAGTCATATCGGTTGCCTTGGTTTCAGCAATTTCCTGAACCTGGCTACGCTTGATAGTACCCACTTTCTGAGTGTTAGGACGAGCAGAACCTGACTTCAGACCAGCGGCTTTCTTCAGCAAGAAGGCTGCAGGTGGAGTCTTGGTTTCGAAAGTGAATGAGCGATCGTTGTAAACAGTGATCACTACTGGAATTGGCATACCTTTTTCGAACTTTTCAGTACGAGCGTTGAATGCTTTACAGAATTCCATGATGTTCACACCTTTTTGACCCAGAGCTGGACCAACTGGTGGAGACGGGTTTGCAGCACCGGCTGCTACTTGCAGCTTGATGTAAGCTTCAATTTTCTTTGCCATCTGACATTTCCTCAGTTTGGGTTCAAACGCTCAGGCGACATGCCTTGAGCTCCCCGAAAACAACGGGTGCGGATTATATAGAAATCCGCACCCGTTGCCAAACGGATTTTGTATTTTATTTAATCAGGATTTCTCGACCTGATTAAAGTCCAACTCAACCGGAGTCGAACGACCGAAGATCATCACAGACACCTTGACGCGGTTCTTGTCATAATCCACTTCTTCAACAGTACCATTGAAGTCGGCAAACGGACCATCGGTAACTCGAACCACTTCGCCGGGCTCGAACATAACGCGATGAGTAGGAGAATCTGTAGTCTCCTGCAGACGACGCAGGATAGCCTCGGCTTCTTTATCGGAAATAGGAGCAGGACGATCTGAAGTGCCACCGATAAAGCCCATCACACGTGGGATGCTTTTCACCAAGTGCCAGCTTTGATCGTTCATTTCCATCTGTACCAGCACATAGCCGGGGAAGAACTTGCGCTCGCTCTTGCGGCGTTGGCCGGCACGCATTTCCACAACTTCTTCGGTCGGAACCAGGACTTCGCCGAAGAACTCTTCCATACCGTGCATTTTGATGTGTTCAAGCAGAGACTTACATACACGGCCTTCATAACCGGAAAAAGCCTGAACCACATACCATCTTTTCTTAGCTTCTTTAGCTTCAGTCATTCTAGTGCCTATACGCCAGTAATAAAGTTGACAATGCGCAGCAATACCGCATCCAGTCCCCAGAGAATCAAGGCCAGGATACCTGTCGCAGCCAGTACGATAAAGGTGGTATTCAACGCCTCTTGACGAGTCGGCCATACGACTTTGCGTACTTCAATTTGAGACTCACGGGCAAAGGCCAATGCTTGCTTACCCTTAACAGTTTGCAGAGCAATAAAACCAGCAATAGCAAATACAACAACCACACCCGCAGCGCGGATTGGCAGAGTGATGATTTCACTGTTGTTGTACATCTGGTTGCCAACGATAGCCACTACCACCAGTAGTATAGCTATTACCCACTTTACGATATCCAGAGAGTTGCCCTGGTTTTCAGTATTTGTTGTCATCGGTTAATTCCGTTACTCATTACGACCTGAGCCAAGGGACAGCTGAGTAAGTTTAAGGCTTAAATCAGCGCCAGCCCGCTTTCGAACTCGCCCCTGACGAGAATTCTCCGGCTCAGGGCACAAAAATCGGCCATAGATTGTATTCTTAATCAGCTTTGTTATCAAGGATACACAGGGCGAAACCAAGAGAAAGCCTGACACTTTACGCCAGCAAGCAAAAAAGGAAGCCGAAGCTTCCTTTTTCAAAGTAACCTGTCTCGCAATTAAGCGATGATCTTGGCTACAACACCAGCACCAACTGTACGGCCACCTTCACGGATGGCGAAGCGCAGACCTTCATCCATCGCGATTGGGCAGATCAGAGTTACTGTCATCTTGATGTTGTCACCTGGCATTACCATCTCTACGCCTTCTGGCAGTTCGATAGTACCGGTCACGTCAGTTGTACGGAAGTAGAACTGTGGACGGTAGCCTTTGAAGAATGGAGTGTGACGACCACCTTCTTCTTTAGACAGGACGTAAACTTCTGATTCGAACTTGGTGTGTGGAGTGATTGAACCAGGCTTAGCCAGTACTTGACCACGCTCTACTTCATCACGCTTGGTACCACGCAGCAGGATACCGCAGTTCTCACCGGCACGACCTTCGTCCAGCAGCTTACGGAACATTTCTACACCAGTACAGGTGGTCTTGGTAGTGTCGTGGATACCCACGATTTCTACTTCGTCACCGACTTTGATGATACCGCGCTCTACACGACCTGTTACTACAGTACCGCGACCAGAGATTGAGAATACGTCTTCGATAGGCAGCAGGAATGGCTTATCGATATCACGCTCTGGCTCAGGGATGTAGGTATCCAGTGCTTCTGCCAGTTCGATGATCTTGGCTTCCCACTGAGCGTCGCCTTCCAGAGCTTTCAGAGCTGAACCCTGAATTACTGGCAGGTCATCACCTGGGAAATCGTACTCAGACAGCAGTTCACGAACTTCCATCTCTACCAGTTCCAGCAGCTCTTCATCGTCTACCATGTCACACTTGTTCATGAATACGATGATGAAAGGTACACCTACCTGACGAGACAGCAGGATGTGCTCACGAGTCTGTGGCATTGGACCGTCAGTAGAAGCTACTACCAGGATTGCGCCGTCCATCTGGGCAGCACCGGTGATCATGTTTTTAACATAGTCAGCGTGACCTGGGCAGTCTACGTGAGCGTAGTGACGAGTTGGAGTGTCATACTCGATGTGAGAGGTATTGATGGTAATACCGCGCTCACGCTCTTCTGGAGCGTTATCGATCGCTGCGAAGTCACGCGCCTCACCACCGTAAGTCTTAGACAGTACAGTTGAGATAGCAGCAGTCAGAGTGGTTTTACCATGGTCCACGTGGCCAATGGTACCCACGTTAACGTGGGGTTTACTACGTTCAAATTTAGCTTTAGACATGGTATTGCCTCAATCTAAGATTTTCTGGTGGTGAAACCATATATAGTGAAAAAGTCCGATGCAAATGAATGACATCGAACAGATTATAAAAGGCAGAGGTAAAATTTAAGATAGGCTGGTGCTGATAGGCAGATTCGAACTGCCGACCTCATCCTTACCAAGGATGCGCTCTACCACCTGAGCCATATCAGCATGCAAATTTGGAGCGGGCAGCGGGAATCGAACCCGCGTTATCAGCTTGGAAGGCTGGAGTAATACCATTATACGATGCCCGCGCAACCTACTTAAGGCTACCTACTTACCTTGAAAATGGTGGAGGGAGAAGGATTCGAACCTTCGAAGGCGGAGCCGTCAGATTTACAGTCTGATCCCTTTGGCCACTCGGGAACCCCTCCGATAAAATTGGTGCCGGCACCAAGAGTCGAACTCGGGACCTACTGATTACAAGTCAGTTGCTCTACCAACTGAGCTATGCCGGCACTTCATTTCGGTAGCGGATATTAGGTAAATGTTGGGGCGAGTGCAATAGGAAATTGGCTTTTTTTCGAAAAAAAGCCCTGAATGGTGCTTTTTTACTCTGACACTACGTAGGTATTCAACTCCTTCTTAACCCTCTGTACACGGGATAAACAATTCGGCTTGGCATAGGGATTTTTTATTGTTCATGAATAATTCATGGTGTACTGTGCCTTGCCTGAGCAGAGGAAATCAGATGACAACAGCCAACTCAATTCAACAGGCATTATATATGCCGTTTCACCGCCAGCAATGGGCTGAACTTCGCGAGTCGGTGCCTTTGACCTTGAGCGAAACCGAATTGAAAAAGCTGCGGGGGATTAATGAAAAGGTTTCCCTCACTGAAGTTACCGACATCTATTTGCCCCTCAGTCGTCTGCTTAACTTGATCGTTGGCGCCAAGCAGCAAAGAGGTTTGGTGTTAAATGAGTTTTTGGGGCAAACCCCGGCCAAGAGTCCTTACATTATCAGTATTGCCGGCAGTGTCGCCGTTGGGAAAAGTACCACAGCCCGTATCCTGCAGGCACTTTTGAGCCATTGGCCCGAACACCCTAAGGTCGATCTGATTACTACGGATGGTTTTCTCTACCCGCTGGCCGAGCTGAAACAAAAAGGGTTGTTGCAGCGTAAAGGCTTTCCGGAAAGCTATGACATGAAACTATTGGTGGAGTTTATCGCTGCCATCAAGTCAGGCGCCGAATTGGTCGAGGCTCCGCTATATTCCCACATCAGTTACGACCGTCTCCCCGAAGTGCAGCAGGTCAGACAGCCGGACATTTTGATCCTGGAAGGCTTGAATGTACTGCAGACAGAGCTGGATTCTCCCGTGAGTATCAAGCGGCCATTTGTTTCTGATTTCGTGGACTTCTCTATCTATGTAGATGCGGACGAATCACTGCTGAAACATTGGTATATAGATAGGTTCCTGCAGTTCCGGCATACGGCTTTTGCCAATGAGCGATCCTACTTCCACCACTATGCCAAGCTGAGCGATGCCGAAGCCGAACATATAGCCGCCAATATCTGGGACACCATCAATGGCCCGAACCTGAATCTGAATATTGAGCCCACCCGCGAACGGGCACATCTTATTCTGAAAAAGGGTCAGGACCACCTGATGGATAAAGTGCTGCTGCGAAAATAATCAAGCGCCGCGTAAGCTGATTTCCCCGCCGACAAAATGCTGTGTGCCTGTATCTGTCTGCAGAATAACGCCACCTTGCTCATCCACTCCCAGGTAGTGGCCGCTAATTTGCTGTTCACCCAGCAGCAATTTGACCTGTTGACCGGCAAAGATATCGGCACTCTGCCACCTGGTGCTGAATGCAGCCAATCCCTGAGTCTCAAACAGCTTAATATCTTTCAATAACTGTTGGTGGAGATTGATAGCCAACTCAGTCTTGTCCGGCATAGATTCAAGTCCACTGAGATCGCTCCAGGGTTGATCCAGTTGTTCACCCAGTTCAGCAGGCATAGCCATATTCAGGCCTATCCCGATCACCAGATCGCATTCGCTGTCGGCAGTACCACTCATTTCAATCAGCACACCGGCAAGTTTACGGCCATCGAGATAGATATCGTTGGGCCACTTCACTCCCAAACCGGCAATACCGAAAGACTCCAACACGCTAACCAGTGAACAGGCAACCACCAGACTCAAGCCCATCGCCTGAGAAAGGCCTTGAGAGAACTGCCAGTACATAGAGAAATAGAGGTGACTGCCGTAGGGCGACAACCACTGGCGTCCTCTACGCCCTCGTCCGGCATATTGGTACTCGGCAATACAGAGATCGCCATTACTCAATTCATCGACATGGTTGAGCAGGAATGTATTGGTACCACCGAGTTCATCAAAGTAGAAACAACGGTTATCTATAGCGGAAAGCAAACGCGGCTTATCGATAAGATGCAGGCTTCTCGCCAACTTATAGCCTTTACCTTTCACGCTGAAGATATCGATCCCAAAGGCAGTCAAGGCACTGATATGTTTGCTGACAGCCGTACGGCTGACACCGAGCTGTTCGGCCAGCTTTTCGCCGGAGACAAACTCACCCTGCTGCAACAGCTGTAATATTTCCCGCTTGCGCTTCCACTGTTCGGTCATCGTCAGAGACTCCTCTCTCCTGTTGCCGCAAAAATTCGCGGTTCGGGCTGCAATTCGACACCGAAGCGCGCTTGCACTTGCCGGATAATTTCCCGCGCCAAATTAGCCACATCCTTACCCCTGGCACCACCTTTATTCACCAATACCAGGGCTTGCTTATCATGGACAGCTGCCGCTCCCATCTGGAAACCTTTCAAACCTGCCTTATCGATAAGCCAGCCTGCGGCCAACTTAACAGTACCATCCTGCTGAGCATAACCCACCAAATCAGGAAAGCGTTCGGCCAACTTAAGATAGTCGGCAGGAGCAACTACAGGATTCTTGAAAAAGCTGCCAGCATTGCCAAGCACTACAGGATCCGGCAGTTTTTCCTGACGAACCTGACATACCCGCTCAAAAATCATGGTCGCGGTCACCTCAGTCTCTTCAGCGAGCGACTGCAACGGCCCATAACTCAGTTTGGGCTGCCAGGCTTTAGGCAATTTCAAGCCGACAGAGGTGATCACAGCCTTCCCCTTGAGCTGATTTTTGAAAATTGACTCACGATAGCCAAAATCACAATCAGCGGCCTCGAGACGAGTTAGCGCGCCGGTCTGCAGGTCTAGATACTCGACCCAGTCACACAACTGGCACAGCTCAATTCCATAGGCGCCTATGTTTTGAATAGGCGCAGCACCAACTGTCCCCGGGATCAGAGCCATATTCTCAAGCCCCGGTATCCCCTGCTTAAGCGTTTCACAAACCAAATCGTGCCAGTTTTCACCGGCGGCAACCTTTAGATAAAAATGCTCTTGATCCTCACAGACATCGATTCCCTTGGTAGCGATTTGAATCACAGTCCCTTGATAATCCTCAAGCAGCAATAGATTACTGCCACCACCGAGGATCAACATAGGAATCTCATCGTCCTTATGCTGCATGCAAGCCTGGACAAGCTCCGCGGTAGAACTCACTCTGATGAGTTCCCGACAGCAACAGTCGATTCCAAAAGTGTTCAAAGATTTAAGGGAGTGGACTAGAGTTGGCATCTAAAGCTTTCACCGCAAATAAAAGCAGCATTGTAACGGGATTAGCCTGCTATTTCAGCCGTAAAACACCCACAAGCGAATATCCAGCAGCAAGCTACTCGGCTGCTACCGACTCAAAGCTGGATTAAGGCAAATCTCACAGGCCCTAACGCAAAAAAGCCATCTTATTCAGGTGACTTCTCTACTTAAGTCTCGAGTACCTTCATTGAGGATACTGGTCGGATTAAATCTCTGTGCTCCAGAGACTGGATAAATCTGCCCAGACAAGCGGGTCAATCTATTCTCAATATCTCCACAGCACCATCTCACATGGGGGCGAAAGACATCTGTTCATCAAGCACAGCTTGATAGATGGCTGTAGCGCGAAGCAGCTTGGCTGCGAGCTGAGGGGCACACACTGCGCCAGCAGCTTTGGGCTGCATGTTAAGTCGTGCTCGCTGGAAACGAGACAAACAAAAAAGCCCTAGCATTTAGCTAGGGCTTTTTTGTTACTGTTTTGTCTCCACTTTTTTTAAAAAGTGAAAATAAAATTGGGCGTCTGGCGATGACCTACTCTCACATGGGGAGACCCCACACTACCATCGGCGCGATTGCGTTTCACTTCTGAGTTCGGGATGGGATCAGGTGGGACCACAATGCTATTGTCACCAGACATATTCTTACTGGTTAATTGTCCGTCTGACGGTATTGTTTCCTCGCTACGCTGCTCATGTACTTCAGTACACTGCGCGGCTCGCTCGTCACGGCTTTGTCAGCCAAACTATTACCTGCGTCATTAACCTTTGTTCTTCAATTCAGAAAGCTGTTGCTTTGAAATATGGTGGTCGCTACTGGGATCGAACCAGTGACCCCCTCCTTGTAAGGGAGGTGCTCTCCCGGCTGAGCTAAGCGACCGGTATTCTTGGCTGTGCTCTTTTCAGAGCCTGAGTTCAAACTTCAATCAAGTATCGACTTCTTCAAGTCCGTAAAACCCATCTGGGTTGTATGGTTAAGCCTCTCGAGTCATTAGTACAGGTTAGCTCAACGCCTCGCAACGCTTACACACCCTGCCTATCAACGTCCTGGTCTCGAACGGCTCTTCAGAGGGCTCCAGGCCCTAGGGATGACTCATCTTGGGGCTCGCTTCCCGCTTAGATGCTTTCAGCGGTTATCGATTCCGAACGTAGCTACCGGGCAATGCCATTGGCATGACAACCCGAACACCAGCGGTTCGTCCACTCCGGTCCTCTCGTACTAGGAGCAGCTCCCCTCAATCATCCAACGCCCACGGCAGATAGGGACCGAACTGTCTCACGACGTTCTGAACCCAGCTCGCGTACCACTTTAAATGGCGAACAGCCATACCCTTGGGACCGACTTCAGCCCCAGGATGTGATGAGCCGACATCGAGGTGCCAAACACCGCCGTCGATATGAACTCTTGGGCGGTATCAGCCTGTTATCCCCGGAGTACCTTTTATCCGTTGAGCGATGGCCCTTCCATTCAGAACCACCGGATCACTATGACCTGCTTTCGCACCTGCTCGACGTGTCTGTCTCGCAGTTAAGCTGGCTTATGCCATTACACTAACCGTACGATGTCCGACCGTACTTAGCCAACCTTCGTGCTCCTCCGTTACTCTTTGGGAGGAGACCGCCCCAGTCAAACTACCCACCAGGCACTGTCCCTAACCCCGATTAGGGGCCCAGGTTAGAACATCAACACTACAAGGGTGGTATTTCAAGGTTGACTCCAACAAGACTGGCGTCTCATCTTCATAGTCTCCCACCTATCCTACACATGTAGGGTCAATGTTCAGTGCCAAGCTATAGTAAAGGTTCACGGGGTCTTTCCGTCTAGCCGCGGGTATACGGCATCTTCACCGCAATTTCAACTTCACTGAGTCTCGGCTGGAGACAGCGTGGCCATCATTACGCCATTCGTGCAGGTCGGAACTTACCCGACAAGGAATTTCGCTACCTTAGGACCGTTATAGTTACGGCCGCCGTTTACCGGGGCTTCGATCATGAGCTTCTCCGAAGATAACCCAATCAATTAACCTTCCGGCACCGGGCAGGCGTCACACCGTATACGTCATCTTGCGATTTTGCACAGTGCTGTGTTTTTGATAAACAGTTGCAGCCACCTGGTATCTGCGACTCCCGTCAGCTCAGAGAGCAAGTCTCATCACCAACAGGAGCGTACCTTCTCCCGAAGTTACGGTACCATTTTGCCTAGTTCCTTCAGCCGAGTTCTCTCAAGCGCCTTGGTATTCTCTACCCGACCACCTGTGTCGGTTTGGGGTACGATTCCTGCTAACCTGAAGCTTAGAAGATTTTCCTGGAAGCATGGCATCAACCACTTCATCCCCGTAGGGACTCGTCGTCAGCTCTCAGTGTATGTGTGCCCGGATTTGCCTAAGCACACCACCTACTACCTTAAACGCGGACAACCAACGCCGCGCCGGCCTAGCCTTCTCCGTCTCTCCATCGCAGTTAGCAGAAGTACGGGAATATTAACCCGTTTCCCATCGACTACGCCTTTCAGCCTCGCCTTAGGGGTCGACTCACCCTGCCCCGATTAACGTTGGACAGGAACCCTTGGTCTTTCGGCGAGGGGGTTTTTCACCCCCTTTATCGTTACTCATGTCAGCATTCGCACTTCTGATACCTCCAGCGTGGGTTACCCCTTCGCCTTCAACGGCTTACAGAACGCTCCTCTACCGCACTGATGCAAGCATCAGTACCCGTAGCTTCGGTGAATTGCTTAGCCCCGTTACATCTTCCGCGCAGGCCGACTCGACTAGTGAGCTATTACGCTTTCTTTAAATGATGGCTGCTTCTAAGCCAACATCCTAGCTGTCTAAGCCTTCCCACATCGTTTCCCACTTAGCAATTACTTTGGGACCTTAGCTGACGGTCTGGGTTGTTTCCCTTTTGACGACGGACGTTAGCACCCGCCGTCTGTCTCCCGGATAGCACTCTTTGGTATTCGGAGTTTGCAAAGGGTTGGTAAGTCGGGATGACCCCCTAGCCTTAACAGTGCTCTACCCCCAAAGGTGTTCGTCCGAGGCGCTACCTAAATAGCTTTCGAGGAGAACCAGATATCTCCCGGTTTGATTGGCCTTTCACCCCCAGCCACAAGTCATCCGCTAATTTTTCAACATTAGTCGGTTCGGTCCTCCAGTTGATGTTACTCAACCTTCAACCTGCCCATGGCTAGATCACCGGGTTTCGGGTCTACACCTAGCAACTATACGCGCAGTTAACACTCGGTTTCCCTACGGCTCCGCTATTCGCTTAACCTCGCTACTAAATGTAAGTCGCTGACCCATTATACAAAAGGTACGCAGTCACGGTCTCAAGAACCGCTTCCACTGCTTGTACGTATACGGTTTCAGGTTCTATTTCACTCCCCTCACAGGGGTTCTTTTCGCCTTTCCCTCACGGTACTGGTTCACTATCGGTCAGTCAGGAGTATTTAGCCTTGGAGGATGGTCCCCCCATATTCAGACAACATATCACGTGTGCCGCCTTACTCGATTTCATCTCTGGTTAGTTTACATGTACGGGGCTATCACCCTGTGCCGCTGTGCTTTCCAACACATTCCACTAACACCCCAAAGACTTAAGGGCTAATCCCCGTTCGCTCGCCGCTACTTGGGGAATCTCGGTTGATTTCTTTTCCTAAGGGTACTTAGATGTTTCAGTTCCCCTCGTTCGCCTCACTAAGCTATGTATTCACTTAGTGATGACAGCTTATGCTGCCGGGTTTCCCCATTCGGACATCGCTGGCTCAAATGCTTGTTACTAGCTCACCAACGCTTTTCGCAAGTTACTACGTCCTTCATCGCCTCTGACTGCCAAGGCATCCACCGTATACGCTTGGTCGCTTAACCATACAACCCGGATGAGTTTTCATTTCGCTTGTCAGTACTCATGTTGTCGTTATTGTGCTTTTCATTCGTCAGTCATGTAGCGCTGCTACACTCCTTCCTCACTCAAATCACCGCTTAGACACCATGTCGCCTGACTGCGCTACCTTATCGGTAACATAGCGGAAAACACGGGTTGTATTGCAACCAGCTTAGGTTTACTTGTCTCACCTCCGGGTTAAGGAAGTGGACTCGCCTTGAAGAATTTCCAAAACACTTGATTGAAGTGTTTGAGAACTCAATTTGTATGCATCAATTCCAACTCCTAAGAGTGGTCTTGATGTCTACTATCAGCTTTCCAAATTGTTAAAGAGCGGGCTTAAAAAAGCCAAAGATAAATACTGACTTATCTTTGGCGTCTCTCGTCCTTTGTAGAGTGACGGTTCCAGCACTTCCAAGGGAAGTGGTGGAGCTATGCGGGATCGAACCGCAGACCTCCTGCGTGCAAGGCAGGCGCTCTCCCAGCTGAGCTATAGCCCCGTTTCTTTGCGGTTCTTTTTACCGATTTCGTTGTTAGCCTTCGCCTCTTCGCTCAGTCATTTAGTTAACTAAACTCCTTCACTCATCGCTCGGCTGCCTCGAACTCAATAAAAATCTCTCGCAAACAGTCTTGAACATTGACCTGTTCACTTCTTCGACACCAGTCAAGGCAAACAGGGAGGAAGTTTACTGGAGTAAACGACGACCTGTTTAACGCAGAATAGCGGAAGAATTGGTGGGTCTGAGTAGACTCGAACTACCGACCTCTCGCTTATCAGGCGAACGCTCTAACCACCTGAGCTACAGACCCCCATGCTCTACTTCTTTTATCAAGCAATCTGTGTGAACACTCAAAAGCACCAATTATCGCTTAGGTAAGGAGGTGATCCAGCCCCAGGTTCCCCTAGGGCTACCTTGTTACGACTTCACCCCAGTCATGAACCACACCGTGGTAAACGCCCTCCCGAAGGTTAAGCTATCTACTTCTGGTGCAGCCCACTCCCATGGTGTGACGGGCGGTGTGTACAAGGCCCGGGAACGTATTCACCGTGGCATTCTGATCCACGATTACTAGCGATTCCGACTTCATGGAGTCGAGTTGCAGACTCCAATCCGGACTACGACCAGCTTTATGGGATTAGCTCCACCTCGCGGCTTCGCAACCCTCTGTACTGACCATTGTAGCACGTGTGTAGCCCTACTCGTAAGGGCCATGATGACTTGACGTCGTCCCCACCTTCCTCCGGTTTATCACCGGCAGTCTCCCTAAAGTTCCCGGCATGACCCGCTGGCAAGTAAGGATAGGGGTTGCGCTCGTTGCGGGACTTAACCCAACATTTCACAACACGAGCTGACGACAGCCATGCAGCACCTGTCTCACAGTTCCCGAAGGCACTGAGGTATCTCTACCAGATTCTGTGGATGTCAAGAGTAGGTAAGGTTCTTCGCGTTGCATCGAATTAAACCACATGCTCCACCGCTTGTGCGGGCCCCCGTCAATTCATTTGAGTTTTAACCTTGCGGCCGTACTCCCCAGGCGGTCTACTTAATGCGTTAGCTTGAGAGCCCAGTGTTCAAGACACCAAACTCCGAGTAGACATCGTTTACGGCGTGGACTACCAGGGTATCTAATCCTGTTTGCTCCCCACGCTTTCGTGCCTGAGCGTCAGTCTTTGTCCAGGGGGCCGCCTTCGCCACCGGTATTCCTCCAGATCTCTACGCATTTCACCGCTACACCTGGAATTCTACCCCCCTCTACAAGACTCTAGTTTGCCAGTTCGAAATGCGGTTCCCAGGTTGAGCCCGGGGCTTTCACATCTCGCTTAACAAACCGCCTGCGCACGCTTTACGCCCAGTAATTCCGATTAACGCTCGCACCCTCCGTATTACCGCGGCTGCTGGCACGGAGTTAGCCGGTGCTTCTTCTGCGAGTAACGTCACAGATGTAAGGTATTAACTTACACCCTTTCCTCCTCGCTGAAAGTGCTTTACAACCCGAAGGCCTTCTTCACACACGCGGCATGGCTGCATCAGGGTTTCCCCCATTGTGCAATATTCCCCACTGCTGCCTCCCGTAGGAGTCTGGGCCGTGTCTCAGTCCCAGTGTGGCTGATCATCCTCTCAGACCAGCTAGGGATCGTCGCCTAGGTGAGCCTTTACCTCACCTACTAGCTAATCCCACCTGGGCTTATCCATCAGCGCAAGGCCCGAAGGTCCCCTGCTTTCCCCCGTAGGGCGTATGCGGTATTAGCAGTCGTTTCCAACTGTTATCCCCCACAAATGGGCAAATTCCCAGGCATTACTCACCCGTCCGCCGCTCGTCATCTTCAAAAGCAAGCTTTTGAAATGTTACCGCTCGACTTGCATGTGTTAGGCCTGCCGCCAGCGTTCAATCTGAGCCATGATCAAACTCTTCAATTAAAGTTTTGGTTGAACCCGAAGGTTCTGCTCAATGAATTCTGTTCGTATGAACACTCTTCATCGAGTTAAATCGTTTTGTCGATTTCTCAATGCCTGTGAGTGTCCACACAGATTGCTTGATAGATTGTTAAAGAGCAGGACCGCGATGGAGCCATCGGGTCAGGGCTGCGTATTCTACGCTTTCCCTTAAGTTCGTCAAGAAGTTTTTTATCACCATTTTGACGCCAACCTTGGATTATCTGGGAGTTAACTTCCATCGTCCCGGTCAGTGGATGCGCATTATAGGGAGGCCAGCCGATAGCGCAAGTGCTTTTTGACAGCTTCGGCGCCAAGCGTCCACCTTTTAACCGTAGCGGCTATTTACTGGTCTTTTCCCTTTAAAAACTTGCTTTAAAGGCCCTGCTTATGTTGAAAAATGAGAGCAAAGGTCATTTTTTCGGCATCAGTCTGGTTTAAAGGTAAATAATTCATTACCATAGTTGCCGCTGTTAACAGTAATTTATCAATTCTTCTTCACAGAGAACATTTTTATGCAAAAGTCATTTTTGATTGTGCTGGGCATCGCCATTCTGGGCGCGCTTGCGATATACCAGCTCATGCCTCAACTGCCTGCATTTTTGGCCTTCCCTGTTGGTGCACTCCTTGCCGCTGCAGTTTATGCCTTCACATCCAGCCCAAGTCAGGTTCAAGCTAAAACACAAGAAGCTTACAATGGCCCAACCATGACTCTCTATGTAGGTAATCTGCCTTATAGAGCTCACGATACTGAAGTTAAGTCATTGTTTGAGGAATATGGCCCGGTGAATTCGGTTCGCTTGGTCAGAGATCGCAAGACCGGCAGACGTAAAGGATTTGGTTTTGTGGAAATGTCAGAGTCCGGCGCTCAAAAAGCGATGACCAAATTGAATGACTTCATCTTTCAGGAGCGCACCCTGAAAGTTCGTGAAGCCAAATCACAAGATTCAGATAAGCAGGAATAGTCGTTCTATGTCATCACGCTGGTCGAGGCCTTGGCCGTTTGAGTAAAACCATACTCGGCCAGCGTTGATTTCAATCCTTCGGTAATTTTCTCACTGGTGTAAAAGGCCCACTCACTATCTGCTTGTTGTGAGGCAGTCGGCTCCTGCTGATATTGCAGCAGACTCTTTACCCGTTTCGCTATCGCCTCGCCGGAGTCCAATAGTTCAACATCATCACCCAGTATTTGTTGTAGCTCAGGCTTCAGCATAGGGAAGTGCGTACAACCAAGCACAAGCACATCCAGTTCACTGTAGATAACAGGTTGCAGTAACTTCTTTATTGCTGCGACATCTATAGCCAGCCCAGCCGCCTTGGCCTCCGCAAGCAGCACCAGTTCAGAACAGCCAAAGAGCTCTACCTGGCAATCACAGGCAAAGTGGTTGATCAACTCTTTGGTGTAAGCCCTTTTGACCGTGCCAGGTGTGGCCAACAAACCTATATGCTTGCGTTTGGAGATGGCTGCCGCCGGTTTAATAGCCGGGACAACACCTACAACCGGGATTGTTAGCTGAGCTCTCAACTCGGGAAGTACCAAGGTACTGGCTGTATTACAGGCAATGACCACTATCGCGGCATCTATCTGCTTGGCCATGGTCACAACCAAATCCACGCATCCGCTTATCAACTCGGCTTCCGCCAACTCACCATAAGGCAAGCGCGCGTTATCAAACAGATAGCAATACTGTCTCTGTGGTAATAGCTTGCGGATCTCCCCAAGCACAGACAAGCCACCTATGCCTGAGTCAAAAACCAGTATGGGTCGCGACAAATTGAGCCTCTAAGCGATATACAAAGGGTGTCGTGGCTTGAAGCCACAACGGCGGATGAAACGCTATTTTTTCATAGCTTGGACAAAAGCACAAAGGTGCGAAACTGGACATCAGCGCCACGTAGTATAATATTTGCGCCCCGTTTGAAGCCAAGAGTGAATATTATGAATTTAGAAGCAATGGACCCAAGTCAATATGATGCGCAGCTGGAACAAAAGCGCCTCAAACTGGAACAGGCCTTTGCCCGCTTCACTCCACCGGCACTCGAAGTGTTTCCCTCAGCGCAGCAACACTACCGCATGAGAGCAGAATTCCGGGTTTGGCATGACGGGGATGATCTCTACTACTATATGTTTGACCAACAGCAAAAAGCCAAGGTTCGTTGCGATCAGTTTCTGCCCGCCAGCGCGCTAATCAATCAAATGATGCCGGCACTGATGGCCGAGCTGCGCCCCAACAGCATACTGAGACACAAGCTGTTTCAAGTAGACTTCCTCTCTACTCTGTCTGGCGAGATTTTGGTATCACTGCTGTATCACAAGCAGTTGGATGATAACTGGCTCAATGAAGCCAAGGCGTTGAAACAGAGACTCGAGAAAGAGTTCAAGGTCGACATCATAGGTCGAGCCCGCAAGCAAAAGTTTGTGTTGGACAGAGATTTCGTCATCGAACGTCTGCAAGTCAACCAGCAGGAATACATCTATAAACAAGTGGAAAACAGCTTCACCCAGCCCAATGCCCAAGTGGCAACCAAGATGTTGGAGTGGGCGATAGACTGTACCCGTCACAGTAGTGGCGATCTGCTTGAGCTTTATTGTGGCAACGGTAACTTCTCTATCGCCCTAGCACAAAACTTCAACAAGGTGCTGGCAACCGAGTTAGCTAAACCCTCGGTCGATTCCGCTCAATACAATATTGAGCAAAATGGCACTGAGAACCTGCAGATCATTCGTATGTCGGCGGAGGAGTTTACCCAGGCCATGACGGGGGAGCGTAGCTTCAGGCGTCTGGAAGGAATTGACCTCAAGAGTTACGACTGCAACACCATCTTTGTTGATCCACCGCGAGCCGGCCTAGATCCCGATACTGTCAATCTGGTGCAGGGCTATGAGTCCATCCTCTATATTTCCTGCAACCCGCAAACCCTGGCCGACAATCTCGAACAGTTGAGTCACACTCACGAGATCAAACGCTTTGCCCTGTTTGATCAGTTCCCTTATACCGACCACATGGAAGCGGGCGTATTGCTTTCCAGGAAAAGCCTATAGATTAGGATGAGACTGGTGTAGCAAGCCCAATAAGACACTAACCGATAGGATAAAAGACTCCAGAACCTGCAAAGCTACTAGCAAAACGGCTTTGCTGGCGCTGCATAAGCGTCACCTTCCAGTTCTCCTCTCCTTTTTAACTGCAGTTAAATAGGGGAGGACTACCAAAGCAACTCAAAGAGATGTGGGACAGCACAGATGAAGCTGACGCCTAGCTCAATGGAACCTCTGGAGGCAACAAGTCAGAAAGAGCGGTATCAGGCCGTTACTCCAATTTGGCCAGTGTCTTAAAAACCATCTTCATGGCATAGTTGCTTCTGCGGCTCATCCGTTACACACCTGCCAACTGGAAGGTATGAACAACAAATCAAACTACGGAAGCGAATGGGCTATGGCTACCGGGATACCGAATACTCCTTTCTGGAAGTCAGAGTGGCATTCCCCAGAGTTCCACGATGAACCAAACAAAAGGGCCCCGAAAGGCCCTTTTGTTTTGGCAAATGTTTATCAGCGGCTATCACGCTTTTGCTGCAACGCTTCTGCGCCCGTTGCCACCATTCGCAGCTGAGTCACCAGTCGGTCGGCCAGAATCTTGCGATCGGCACGTTTCATATCCAGGGCGGCGGCGCCGGCATTGAACACCAGAGTCACCAATGCCTCGGCCTGTGCCCTGGCCAACTCAGGGCTGCGGCCGGCGGTGTCCTCGGTGTAGTGTGCCAGTTCCGAGATAAAGTGTTCAATCTCCCGCGCCACAGCGGCACGAAAGGCGGCCGAGGTGCCCGAGCGTTCATGCAGCAGGATCCTGAATACGTTGGGGTTGGATTCCAGTACTTCCATAAAGGTGTCGACCGAGATGCGGATAACACTGCCGCCGGCTTCGGCGCGCTGACGTCCCTTACGCATCATCTGTCTCAGCGTCAGGCCACCTTCATCGACCATGGTCAGCCCCAGTTCATTCATATCCTTGAAATGACGGTAAAAAGAGGTTGGCGCTATATTGGCTTCCCTGGCCACTTCCCTAAGACTCAGGCTGGAAAAACTGCGCTCGGCACTCAGTTGATTGAATGCTGCATCCACCAAGGCGCGGCGGGTTTTCTCTTTCTGCTGTGCTCTGATACCCATCTTTATTCCATTCACTGGATCTGTTGCGCAAATAATACAGGCTTTACTCAATAATCACATCCTCGGCTGGTGTCACTGTGATTGTGCTCCAATAGCAACTTAGCGTACACTTGTTAGCTTAAAGCGTTTTGGAAGTCATCATAATGAAAAAACCTCCCCTCATCTGGACCAACCTGATCCTCTTCCTGCTGACGTTTGCCGGTGCCTGTATTCTGGTGCCTTGGCGAGGCATCAGCCATGGCTTTGAGCTCAGCGAGTGGCTCACCTTCGTACTGTTGGCCTTCGCCAGTGGTTTGTCTATCACCGCCGGTTACCATAGGCTGTGGTCACATAAGGCTTATAAGGCTCACCCGGCCGTGCGTTTCCTGTTTGCCTTGGGCGGTGCGCTGGCGTTGCAGAACAGTGCCTTGCATTGGGCTTCGGATCACCGTATCCATCACAAGCATGTGGATGACAATGACAAGGATCCCTACTCAGCGAACATGGGTTTCTGGTACAGCCATATTGGTTGGATGCTCAGGGAATATCAGGCACAACGTTATCACGACTATAACAACGTCAGAGATCTGCAAAACGATGCCATAGTCATGTGGCAGCATAAGCATTATCTGCTGCTGGCGCTATTGATGAATGTGGGCCTCCCCGCTCTGCTTGGTTGGTTGAACGGCGATATCCTGTCGATGTTGCTGCTGGCTGGGCTGCTCCGCTTGGTGGTAGTGCATCACTGCACCTTTTTTATCAACTCGTTGGCGCATATCTGGGGTAAGCAACCCTATACAGACCGTAACACCGCCCGAGACAACGGTGTGCTGGCACTGTTTACTTATGGTGAGGGTTACCATAACTTCCACCATATCTTTGAAAACGATTACCGCAATGGTATCCACTGGTGGCATTACGACCCCACCAAGTGGTTGATCCGTTTCCTGTCCTGGTTTGGCCTGACCAAAGACCTGCGCAAGAGCCCTCAGGAGCGCATCGAAGCCGCCAAACTGCAGATGCAACTCAAGCGCGCCCAGAATAAAGTAGCCCATCTGCCCAATTGCGAGGAAATCCTGGAAAAGCTGCAGGCAGAATACGAGGAATTGAAGAGCCACTTGCTGGCCTACTTTGAAGCCAAGAAGGCACTGCTTGAGGCCCGCAAGCAGCAGTTGGCGGATAAGCATCTGCTGTCTCAGGTGGCGGAAATGCGTTTACGTTTTCGCGCCCAACGAAAACAATGGCGCCAACTGCGAGCCAGCATAGCCTAAAACCTTGTCGTAGCCTCCCAAGGCCTGGCGATCGGCTTAACAGAATTTACCTGAGTTGTGAAACGGTCGGCTTGTACTGCGGCCGTTTCTGTTTATGATCAGGGGTTATTTCAATCACTCAGGGACCCGGCTATGTCAGATCAGTCAGTAAAACTCACGGAATACAGCCACGGCGCAGGTTGCGGTTGCAAGATTTCTCCCAAAGTCCTCAGCACCATTTTGGCGTCTCAACTGCCGGACTTTAAAGATCCCCGCCTGTTGGTCGGCAACCAGAGCCGGGATGATGCGGCCGTGTATCAGTTGGATGATCACACGGGCATTATCAGCACCACAGACTTCTTTATGCCGATAGTCGATGACCCTTTCACTTTCGGCCGTATCGCTGCCACCAATGCCATCAGCGATATCTATGCCATGGGCGGCAAGCCTATTATGGCAATTGCCATTCTCGGCTGGCCGGTGAACAAGCTGTCACCCGAGATTGCCCAGCAGGTAGTGGATGGCGGACGCCAAGCCTGCATGGATGCCGGGATCATGCTGGCCGGAGGCCATAGCATAGACGCGCCTGAGCCTATTTTCGGCCTGGCAGTCACCGGCACAGTGGCGCTGGAGCACCTCAAGCAGAACGATACCGCCAAGGCGGGTGACAAGCTCTATCTCACCAAACCTCTGGGAATTGGCATACTGACCACGGCACAAAAGCAGAAGAAGCTGGCGCCACAGGACGTCAATATCGCCCCCGAAGCTATGTGCCAACTCAATAAGATAGGTGCCGAAGTCGCCAAGATAAGCGCGGTTCACGCCATGACAGATGTGACGGGCTTTGGTCTGGCAGGCCACCTGCTGGAAATGTGTCAGGGTTCCAACCTCAAGGCCAGCATAGATACTGCCAAACTGCCGTTGCTGGAAAAAGCCTCCGAGTATCTGGCTATGGGCTGTATCCCGGGCGGCACCCACAGAAACTTTGACAGCTACGGTGAGCACCTCCCCGAGGTTTCCGAGCAACAAAAAGCCTTACTGTGCGATCCGCAAACCAGCGGCGGCTTACTTATCGCCGTCGGCGCCGAGGGTGAGGCAGAACTGCAGCAACTGCTGACCGGTCAAGGGCTGGAGCTACACTGCATAGGTGCGCTCGACTGCCGCGACGATAGTCAGCAGTGGGTGGAGCTTATATGAGTCGACAGATAATCGCGCCTGCAGAGTACCGGGAGATCTTCCTATCCGATCGTCCCCTGGTCGATCTGCGGGCGCCGGTTGAGTTTGCCAAGGGTGCCTTTCCTGCCAGCACCAACCTGCCATTGATGAACGACAGCGAAAGGCAGAAGGTGGGCACCTGTTATAAAGAGCATGGACAGGCTGCCGCCATAGAACTCGGCCATTCGCTGGTCAAAGGCAAGATCAAGGCCGCACGTATTCAAGCCTGGCTGGATTTCTTCAGCGCCCACCCTGATGCCAACCTCTACTGTTTTCGGGGTGGTCTGAGATCTCAGCTGACCCAGCAATGGATCCGCGAGGCCGGTCTTGAAGTGCCCTATATTCAGGGCGGCTACAAAGCGATGCGCCAATACCTTATCGATACCATAGATAACACCCCGCAGCAGCAACAGTTGTTGATCCTCAGCGGTATTACCGGCTCAGGCAAGACAGAGTTTATTCTCAGTCGCAGCGAGTCAGTGGATCTGGAGGGCACTGCCAATCACAGAGGGTCGAGCTTTGGCAAGAATGTCACGCCGCAGCCCAGTCAGATCAATTTTGAAAACAGCTTGGCTCGGGAACTGTTGAGGCATCAAGAGAGGCAAGAGTCCTGCCTGCTGCTGGAAGATGAAAGCTTCCTGATTGGCCGCCGCGCCATACCCAAAGTCTTCTTCAGTGCCATGCAACAGGCCCAGGTATTGGTGCTGGAAGAGCCACTGGAGGCCAGACTCCCTCGCCTTCTGGATGAGTATGTGCACAAGATGCAGCGGGGTTTTGAACAGCATTATGGCGCCGAAGAAGGCATGGCGGTGTTCGGCGCCTATCTGCGTCAGAGTGTCGAGGGCATACGTAAGCGCCTTGGGCACCAGCAAACTGATCAACTGTTGCAGTTGGTCGACTCAAGCTTGCAGACCCAGCTGCAGCGCAACACTACAGAGCAACATCTGGAGTGGATCTCACTGCTGCTGGAGAAGTATTACGACCCCATGTATCAGTACCAGCTGGAGAAAAAGGCCGAGCGGATCATCTTCCGCGGTGACCGCCAGGCCATTCATCAGTGGCTGGATGAGAGGCGGTCAAACCGCTCCGAATGAATTCAAAAGCAAGAGAGATTCAATCCGAAGAGCCCGGCAACTGCCGGGCTCTGTCCGTTATCTCCTACCTTCCTCAACAGCAATACCGCTCAGCTGTCGGGTTTGGCCAGCAGATCGGCTACCCGCTGCTGCAGTGAGTGACGGCTCTCCTCCGCGCCGGGTACCTGAGATGCGATATTGACCTTAAGCCTTGACCAGAAACGTCTTGGTCGGGTCGTCAGGGCATGTCCATCTTTGTGGCTAAAGAAAGATCCCCACAAACCTTTGAGCGCCATAGGCACCACAGGCACAGGATCCTTTGCCAGTATCTGTTCGATACCGGGCCGAAACTCATGCAACTCACCATCGGGAGACAACCTGCCCTCAGGGAAAATACACACCAATTCTTCATTGGCCAGCGCCTGGTGGATACGCTCGAAGGCCCGGGTATAGGTATCAATGCACTTTTTCGGTGAGCAGATAGGGATCACCCCGGCGTGGCGGAACAGATACTTGAGCAAGGGCATTTCACTTATGCTCTTGTCCATCACAAAACGCACCGGACGAGTGGATGCTCCCAGCAGCACCAAGGCATCGACGTAACTGACATGGTTACACACCAGCACGGCGGCCCCCTGCTTGGGAATATTTTCCCGGCCTTCAACCTTGAGACGATACAACAAATGGCTCAGCAGGTAACTGATAAACCTCAGCGTAAACTCAGGCACCTGGCTATAGACATACAACGCCACCACGGCGTTGAATACCGCCAACAGAGTAAATAACTGAGGAATCGATAGGCCGACCAGCTCCAGCAATATTATCGACAATATCGCCGAGCACACCATAAACAGGGCATTGACTATATTATTGGCGGCTATGGCCTGGGCACATTCACCGGGGGCCGAGCGAGACTGAATAAAGGCATAAAGAGGCACAATAAACAGGCCGCCACTGACCCCTACCATAAACAGTGCGAACATCAGCCTGAAGTGTTCACTGCGGCCGACAAACTCGGCTATGTCGTAGAGATATCCCGCCGGCAGTTGGCTGTAGTCAGGAATGGCCCACAGCAGATCCAAGCCAAAGAAGGTTAACCCTGCTACCCCGAAAGGCAGCAACCCCAGCTCTACATGGCCAAAGGAGAAGCGTTCGCAGACAAAGGAGCCGACCGCAATACCTATGGAAAACAGCGCCAACAGCAGCGACACCACAGTGGCGTCCGAGTGCAGCGAGCCTCTGGCAAAATTGGGGAACTGGGTCAGGTAGGTGGCACCCAAAAACCAGAACCAGCTGATCGCCAGAATCGCCATCCAGATTGACGGCGTTTGCCGTACCCGCTTGATACTGGCCAAAGTACCGGACAAGGGGGCAAAGCGTACCTTGTCTATCGGCAACGGCGCCGGCAGTGATGGAATCGCCCGGCTGGAGAGGAAACCGGCCAAGGCCAGCATACATACAGTTATCGCCGCCCACATCAGGCCGTTGTCACTGGTTACCAGCAGCCCGGCACTCAGGGTGCCTATCAAAATAGACAGGAAGGTGCCCATTTCCACCCAGGCATTACCGGTTACCAACTCATCCTCTCTAAGCGCCTGCGGCAGCAGCGAGTATTTTACCGGACCAAAGTAGGCCGATTGGGTGCCGGTAAGAAACAACAGCAGCAACATCAACAGATAGCTTTGCGCCATAATCGCCGCGGCGGCGCAGGACATGATGATAAGCTCCAGCAGCTTTAACCTGCGGATCATCAGCGCCTTGTCCATATTGTCTGCCACCATGCCCGCATGGGCGGAAAACAGAAAGAAAGGCAGGATGAAGATCCCCGCCGCCAGATTAACAAACAGATCGACACTCATCGGCAGGTTATCGACCTGGCTGTAGGTCACCAGCAACAGCAACACATTCTTGTAGATGTTGTCGTTGAGCGCCCCCAAACATTGAGTGGCAAAATAGGGTAAAAATCGTTTGCTCAGGAACATGCTCCCTCCTCCTGTTGCATTGCCGTCCACCACAAGTGCACCTGAAATGTCAGTAACTGCAACCAAGAAGCCTGACTGAAAAGCTTATCGTCCAGCGCCAGGCCGGTCAGCCCATGGATACTGCTCCAGAAGCTGCGACTGGCGAGTGCCAGCTTGGATGAGGACAAGTTTGGCAACAAGTCACCGAGTTGCTGCTCGAGTAAGCCTATCAGCTCAGCAATCAACTGTTGTTGCGATTCGGGCAGAGGTTCTTCCGGCCCCAGATGTAAGGCAAACACCAAGCGAAATGCCTGTGGTTGGATATGGGCAAACTCAGCATAGGCCTTACCTAACGCCAACAGCTGCTGCTCAGCGGATGTGAATGTTTGTTGGCACACCAACTGCATTTGCTCAAGCAGACGCCCCAAGACCCTGGCGGATACACTCAAGAGCAGATAGTTATAGCTACCAAAGAGGTTGATTAGGGTACTGGGGGCATAGCCCACTTGGGAGGCGATCCGCCTAAGACTCAGGCTGGTATATTCCTCCTGCGTCAACAACTGTTCAACGGCATCCAGTGCCATGAGGCGGATCTCTTGATGACTGTGTTCCTTGCGTCTTGCCATAGTGTCCATTCCTGAGAAGAGATGGCAGCAGACTAACAGCCTTCAAAATAAAAAACAATGTTCACAATATGATATTTTTTAGACACCCGTGCTGAATACCATTAATTAACCTTGGAAAATATCTTCAAAAAAAGCTAACGAAAATCGGGCGATCAGCCTCTGGAGCATAAGAGCCCCAAGCGTATCAGGGCTCCAGCACAAAGGCGCACTGTGCAAAACAGATTCAAAGGTTCGGGAATATGGCTCTATATTGAATCGAAGGGCGTTTTCAACCACGGCCCAGGCGCGTTCACTCAAACCACAAGTGCCAGCGCCTATTGACCCTGCCAGCGCAGCAGTAACCTGTGCTCACCGACGCCGAAATAGTCGGCTTCCTGCCCCAGGTTTTCAAACCCCATGCGGCTGTAGATATGGCGGGCGGGATTATCCGGCGCTACCGTCAGTAGCAGTTCATCGACACCATGGCGGCAGTCTTCCAGGCACGTACTGAGCAAGCTTTTGCCTATCCCTCGGCCCTGTTGTGCAGGAGACACGGCCAGTGACAGCAACCAGTGTCGCCCCGGCTGTTCAGCGCTCACCCGCAGCAGATAACCGGCCAGTTTCCCGTCGACAAAGGCCCCCAGAAAACCTGTGGGCCAGGCATCCAGTGCTTGACGGAAGAAGAAGTCCGGGTAGCAGTGCTCACCGAAGGTTGCCAACTCCAAGGCCAATACGGCATCCAGATCGGCTCTGGATATTGGTCTTATCTGCATCCGATTAATCTCCGGCCAGTATCTTGTCCCACTCGAGGTTAGGGGAGCCGACCACGATAAAGTTGGGGTTTTCCAGCGATTCGCGCTCGTTGTAGGTCAAGGGCTGCAGCTCGGTATCCATCAACTGGCCACCGGCTTCTTCTATGATAATCTGCGCCGCCCCTGTGTCCCATTCACCCGTGGGGCCCACCCGCACATAGCAATCTGCCCTGCCCTCTGCAACCAGGCAGCTCTTGAGTGCCGCACCGCCGAGCACCACGAGTTCACAATGCTTGGGTTGGTTGAACAGCTTGAGCACAGACTGAGGGTCCTGACGCCGACTGACCGCTAGGCGCAACGAATTGTCCTGCTCTTTCGGCAACTGCTTACTGTGAATTCTCAGCTCTGCCTGGAGGGTACGTTTGTAAGCGCCAAGACCTGCTATGGCGTAGTAACATACTTCAGTCATGGGCACATAAACCACACCCATGATGGGGCGGTTATGCTCAACCAGGGCAATGATGACCGAGAAGTCGCCGCTGCCGGCGATGAACTCTCCGGTACCATCCAAGGGATCTACCAGCCAGTAGCGGCGCCACTGGCTACGCTCAGAGAGGGGAATATCGGCGGCTTCCTCGGACAAAACCGGGATCTCCGGGGTCAGCGCCTTTAAGCTGCTGCAGATAATCTCATGGGCCGCGATGTCGGCCGAAGTGACAGGGGTGTTGTCTTCCTTGGTTTCCTTGCTGAAACTGCCTTGTTGGTAGATCTGGCGAATTTTCTGTCCCGCTTCCGTTGCAATGACAATAACGTGATCTATCAACTCTTCTGGCTTCATAACTACTCCAAACGCCTTCCATCGGATAAGCAAAAGTCAGTGGCCGGGTGTGGCCAATTTTTTAGGGTGACTCAGTCAGTTTCAGCTGTTTCATCGCCAAAAACAAGGCGCTGACGCTGCGTCCTTCTGAAAAATCATTCATATCCAGCAGTTCTTGCCAACGCTCCAGGGGCCAGGGAACCAGTTCTATCGGTTCAGGTTCATCGCCTTCCAGGCGACTCTCGTAGAGATCTTCGGCCAGGAAAATCTGCATCTTACTGGCGAAATACCCGGGAGCCAGGCTTAACTCTTTCAGTTTAGTCAGTTTGCGGGCGCCATAGCCTATCTCTTCCTGCAATTCACGGTTGGCGGCTTCGGCGGCTGTCTCTCCCGGGTCGATCAGTCCCTTGGGGAATCCCAGCTCATAGTTATGGGTACCCGCGGCATACTCGCTGCCCAGCAGTAACCATTCACCATTGAGAACCGGCACCACCATCACGGCGCCGCGGCTGGCGCCTTTCATCCGTTCGTAGTGGCGTTCCTCTTGATTGGAGAAACGCAGATGTACCTGTTCTATTTGAAACAGACGACTGCGGGCAACAACTTCGGTGTGCAATATTTCCGGCTTCTTCTGCCGCTCTGTCATAGAGGCCTCTGACGCTGACAAACTGAAAATGTGACTCAGGCTACAATGTTATACCAATTCACACGAAATAACAGAGCCGCAGAGTTTGTCAGGACGATGGGAATTTTCAGATTAGTCGACTTGGATGCAAGCGCTGGCGGGTTACCGCAGGGGTTTTAAACGGGAAAGCTCAACTGAACAAACGGCAGCCGAGAGAAACCCGGCTGCCAGCCTCTTTAAAGGCCCGGGATCTTGCCGTTGTAATTGATAGGGAAATATCCCTGGGCATCTCGCTTGCCCAGAAATGGCAAAGCTTTTTTTAGATCTTCAGACTGAGCCTGAGTCTCACGAATGCGGGCCTTGACCTCAAGTTGTTCATTAGCCTTGAGCAGCAAGGTGCCGGCCACGCCTATGGCGTTTTTCTCTTCATCAGTCGCCAGTTGCACCTGACCGGCAACACACTGCAGGCCGAGTTCTATGTCTCCCAAAGGATACTGGCCAAACTGATTCCTGATGCCGACCCGGTTGAGAAAGACTTTGCCACTGAGCGCCTCACACCAAGGCTGCCCCTGCGCCAGGGTGTCGAGCAACACTGAGATATCACCGCTTACCTGAGTGCGAAATGGCAGACGACTGCCGGCCATTAAAAACTCGGCCGGAGCTTCAAAACGCAGCTTCTCGGCGCTGATACCGCCGGCAGCTAAGGTGACTTGGCCCTTGGCATTGACGGCACTGGCGCGGCTGCCCAGTTGGAAGTCCAGTTTGGCTCTGCCGGTCAGCAGCGCCCAGGGGCTGAGCTCCCAACTCAGTTGCTCCAACTGACGTTGCTGCAACTTAATCACATCAATACTGCCACTCCAGATGGTGCCGCTGACACCGCCAAGCTGCAAATTGGCCGGCAGGGGGGCCAGCGAAACCGCCAAGCGTGCAGGGAAGAGTGCCAGCATAAACGCCAGGTAGATCAGCACACAGAGTATTATTTTACTAATCAGTTTCAAGACAACACCTTACGACTGAGATAACTGGATTCGTCTAACTTTCACCATGCCAGGGCTATCACCTTCGGCCAGATCCAGGCTATCCAGCGACAAGCCCTGTTTCTGTACCAGATCACCAAGATAGGAGATCAGGCTATCGAAGGGCACTTCATCCATCCAGATCTGGATCTGTTTTCCCTGCGGTGCCATGCGGGTGATCTCCAGGTCATAGCTGGCGGCGCTCTGGGTCACCACTGTGCTGAGACTCCCCTTGAGAGCCGGTCTATTACCGCTCTGTTTAATACCGGCAATCTTATTGGCCGTCTGTTTCACAAAGCTGAGCATCTGGGTCTGAGCATTGAGGCTATTCTGCGCCTTCTGCTCGGCATTGCTTATCGGTGTCCAGATCCCCCAGTAAAGGATACCAACAGCCACTATCACCGCCATGGCAGCGACCAGCTGTTGCTCCCTCTGTGCCAGTGATTCCCACCAGTTACGCAAATTTTCCATTTATTTGCTCCTTAGGGTCAGGGTACTGGTGACCGCATTTTCAGTACTGTTCATCGCCCCGCCCTCGAGACGGAATTTACGCCCGGCCAGCTCTTTAAACTGCTCTATCTGGGCATAGCTCTTGGCCGTCACCTGCATACGAATTTCACTGCGTCCGGCATCAAACCTCAGGCTGTTGGGCTTGAGATCCGGCACTTGTTTGAAAGCACCTTCGAGCCCATCCAGCATGGCAAAGAACTCACCACCCGAACCACTGCCCTGCAGGGTTCTGAGTTGAGATTCCAGCTGCGAGCGCAAGTTAACTATCCGCGAACTGCCGGGAACCACCTGACGATAAATACTTTCGCTCTGGGCCCTCAGTTCATCGGCCTCTGTCTGCATCTGATGGATATTGAGTCCCTTGTTGACCAAACCGAGCAGCAGCGCGACAGCGGCGACGATAGCCACCCGCTTCCATAGCAGCAGGTGCTTGCTGTATTCACGCTTGGGAACATAGGGGCCGGACAGCAGATTGATAGGCGACTTGTGTAGCCCCTTGGCCAACACCAGCATGGGCATTTCCAGTGGCATCTGCCGACACTCAAGCTCTGGCCATTGAAATTCGGTATAGCAGGCCAGACTCGGCGCCGTTTGCTGCTCTTCGAGCAACCCGGGCAGCAAGGGCTGCAGCCAGTCTTTGGGCATACTCATACCCATGCCTTCGCCGGTACGCAACAACAGCTGATCTTCATAGGCCATCAGGGCCCAGTCACTGTCTTCCCGTTCCAGTGCCAGACAATCCGGCACCATTTTACGCACCTTGAGCCCGGCCTCATCCAACCAGGAGAGCCAGTTTTGCATCTGCTCATGAGCAACCACAGCCACACTCAGGCTCTCGCCATCGCGGGGACCAACCACAAAGTGCAGTTCATCAACATTTTGGGCTAGGGTGTCTTCAAGCAGGAAAGGCAACGCCTTTAGAGCCTGGCGTTGCCCCTTCTCCGGCAGATTAACCGAAGTGAGCTGAAGGGCACTGGCCGGCACCAGTACGTCGACCGGGCGATTACCGGCTCGCTGCGCCAGAGTCTCCAGTGACCGCGCATCAGCCAGCTCTCCCGAGGCAATAATCTCCTGTTCCTGCTCAGACCATACGACCCAGGCGCAGGGCGAGCCCAGGTTTTTGCCTAAACGGATAAATAAGCGTTCACTCACTATTGTTCTCCACAATCCCTGGCCTTGGTGGCTTAGGGGCTTGTCCTGTTATTCTTGTCCGCCATATTGCCGGGTCAACACTTCGAGCTGATTACCACCCACTATGTGCAGCATGCTCTCCAATCGGAACAGGGCATCATCCACCCTGGCCTTGGCGTCCAGTTTGAAAAACTTACTGTCGACCACGAAACTGGACTTGAGCTGATCATTCTTACTGGCAATAGTGGTCAGCGATCCCAGCGCCCAGAAATCTTCTATCTTGTCGAAGCCCCCCGCAGGGCGCTGGTTAATAATACTTTCGGCCTCACCTACCGAGATTTGATTTTCCAGCATTCCCGCCAGCAGTGCTGCCTGCTCGACCTTGATGGTGTTGACGTTCAGCAACTGTCGGTCATTTCCCGGTATGGCGCAAACATAGGGCCTTAAAATGCGATAAGTCTCTTGGTTAAAGCCAAAAACGGCCCGTAACTCACTGCTGTGACTCATTAAGGTATTGGCCGCCCGATAAGGGACCACCCTTGCTTCATACTCGGCATCTTCGGCACCAAAGGGCGAGGCTATCGAGTCCTCGTCCAGATAATCTTTCAAGGTATGGGTCAAACGCTCGGCGCCGAACTCATCCATCCCCAAGGATTCCAACAATCCCTTGAACTGTCTGGCGGCCAGCGGCATCTTTTGCGGCTGACCATCTGCCGCCTCTTTGCTGCTGACACTCAAGGCATTGAGGTTAAAACAGCTGCGAAGGTCGGAAATGGTGCCACCAATCTCGCCGTTCTCCGCCGGAAAAACCACATCCGCCATGGCCCAGTATTGTTGCAGATGCACCCGACCTTCCGAGTCATCCAAATCCTGCTTCAATACCTTACGCGCCAATTCTTCGGCCGAAATAGCGTACCAGTAAGCCTGGTCATACTGCGCCAGATTCAAGGTTCTGCGCACCGACAACTGGTTGCGCCCGGTGATACTGGTAGCCAGCACGGCCACAATCGCCACTATCAGCAATACCACTATCAGGGCGACGCCTCTTTGCTTGCCTCCCATCAGAACTCCTCCTTGCCTTGGCCTGAGTTATTGCCGTCCTGGCCGTCGGAGTCCTGCTTGTCGTCGTTCTGATTGCCGTTGTTGTCACCCTTGTTGGTGTCGCCACCATTGTCGTCCTGTTTGTCGGCCGCAGGTGCCCCGACAGGCAACAGGAATTTGCGGGTGATAATGCCTCTGTCCTCTGTCTCTATCTCTATGGCGATCGCCTTGGGCAACTTGCTGGCCTCAACCTTGCGTTGCCACTTGTCCTCGACAAAAAACGCGTATTTGACCGATAACACCTTGTCCATCAATACGGTTTTAATCGGTTCGGCACCAAACTCCGGCTCGGGGTAAGGGTAGTACCAACGCTCGAGCCGCCCCTCCTGCACTACATAGGCCACAGACTGCAGACTGCCTCTTGGCAGCAAGCCGCCCGGATTGAGCCACCCCAGGCGGAAAAACACCAGCGCCTCGGACTCAGAGTCCAGAATATCTGTCCCGGTCTGAAACACTGTGCTGCCGCGGCCACCTTCCAACAGCCTGGGAGTACGGGCAACCATCTGCCCTAGATCCCGCTCCAACACCCCAAAGCCCTGCTGCAGGTACTTGAGCTGTTTTGAAAAGTCGCGGGTGACCTCATCGTTTTTCAGCACAGTTTGTAATACGGCGTTAGCCGCCAGGCCCAGCATGGCGAAGATCGCTATGGCGATCAGCATCTCCAGCAGGGTAAAACCGCTATTCCTGCTTGAGTACATACGAATTCACCTGAGCGACGATCCGCCCGAATCTGTCATCATCACTGACACTGATACGGATCATCCGAAAATTATCATCTGTGGTCTTGACCACTTCTTTGCGCCAATACCAGGTTTGGCCGGCCAGTTCGCTGCGACCATCTTTACGCCCAAGGGCCGGAAAACCCTTTTCCAACCTGGCATCTACCATCTGGTTATCTGCTACCCACTGCGCCAGGGTGCGTTCCTCCAGTATCGGCATATTGGCAATCTGATCGCCTATGCTTTTGGTAATAGCCACGGCCGCAATGGCAAACACCGCCAAGGCGACTATGACTTCCAGCAGCGTCATCCCCTTTTGCCGGGCAGGTTTATTCAAAATCATCGAACCTCCCCAGTTTGAGGCGACCCAGGCTATCACCGCTGACCAGTACCTCTACGGTTTCGCCTTGGCTATCGCGGGCGATAAAGCTGAGCTCGAAAGCGGTCATTTCGCCACTTGGCAACAGCATGATCTGCGGCTCGGGAAACTTCTTTTTGTCCGCGTCCGATTCCTCAATAAAGGGCTCGTCGAACCAGGAGTCCTGCTCTTCATCCTCCTGCACCAAAGGCAGGCCTTCGAGTTCGACCGACAGGCTGATGCCTTCCGGCAACTGCTTTTCGGCCAGCAGTCGGTCCTGTTCCAGCGGTTGCCATTTGTTCTCTTTAAACAGCACGAAGTGGTACTTGTCCTTGTCCACCACTATGCCGATAAACTGACCACTGAGCACAGTTTCATCCAGCACTGTCTCGGTGGCCGCCATAAACCTCTGCGCCTCACGGGTTAACTGCTGCTTGGGGCCACTGTTCCCCATGGTCATGGTCACAGCCGTAGCTGCCAGCCCCATCAGCAGCACCACCAACATCACTTCCAGCAGGGTAAAACCCCGTGAGTGCCTGATTTGCATCTTATTGGAAGTCTTGCAGATTCCAGTTGCCTATGTCGTCTTCTGTGCCGGGTTGGCCGTCAGGGCCTGAGCTGAAGACGTCGATCTTGCCGTGTTCACCCGGGCTCATCAGCAGATAAGGGTTGCCCCAGGGATCCATAGGCAAGCGCTTAACGTAACCGCCGTCACGATAGTTGCGTGGCTCAGGAGAAATATTGGGCTTCTCGACCAGAGCTTCCAGCCCCTGTTCGGTTGTGGGGTACACGCTGTTGTCCAGCTTGTACATATCCAGCTGGTTTTCCAGCGCGACTATGTCAGACACCGCTTTTTGCTGGTCGGCCTTGTCCTTGTTACCCATCAGATTGGGCACCACCATGGAGGCCAGGATCCCCAGGATCACTATCACCACCATCACTTCCAGCAGGGTAAAACCTTTCTGTCTGTTGTTGCTTTGCATTAACTTACTTCCTCCTAAAAAACCTCAAATGGCTGCGGTGAAATGAGACTCAGCCACTAATCATATTGTTGAGCGCCAATATCGGTTGCAAAATCGCCAGAACAATAAACAACACTATCCCGGCCATACTCACCACCAACAGAGGTTCAAACACCCCCAAGGCGATATTGACGTTGGACTCGAACTCCCTGTCCTGGTTATCTGCGGCGCGCTCGAGCATCTGCTCCAGCTCACCACTCTTCTCGCCCGAGGCTATCATATACAACATCATGGGCGGGAACAGCTTGGTATTAGTCAGTGCCGCCCCCAGACTGGTTCCCTCACGCACTCTGGCCGTGGCCTCTTCCACCGCCTGACGCACCCGTACATTCAACAAGACCTCACTGGCAATCCGCATGCCATCGAGCAGCGGCACTGAACTGGCACTGAGGATACTCAAGGTTCGGGCAAAGCGTGACGTATTCAGCCCCTTGCTGACCTTGCCAACCACAGGCAAACGCAGCAACAGCTTGTGATACTTGAGTTTGAAGGCGGGCTTGGTGAGCATCTTCTGAAACAGCAGCGCCAGCAATACTATGGCGCCCAGGACGAACAGTCCGTAGTGTTGAACAAAGTCAGAAGCGGCGATCAAAAACTGAGTGGTACCGGGTAACTCCTGGCCCATATGTTCAAATTGGCCAACCACCTTGGGCACCACGGCCGCCAGCAGCACGGCGATAACACCGATAGCCACTGTGGTCAGCACTATGGGGTAAATCATCGCCTGGGTCAGCTTGGTCTTGAGTTGTTGGCGCCGCTCTGTGTAATCTGCCAGGCGATTGAGTACGATTTCCAGATGGCCGGACTTTTCACCCGAGGCCACCATGGCGCGGTAGAGATCATCAAATACATGGGGAAACTCGGCCATGGAGTCGGCCAGAGAATAGCCTTCCACCACTCGCGAGCGTACCGCCATTACCATGGAGGCGAGACGGTCTTTCTCGCACTGTTGGCCTACGGCCTTGAGGGCCTCTTCCACCGGCAAACCGGCGGCGACCAGAGTCGCTATCTGGCGGGTGATCAGCGCCAGTTCGGCCACGGAGATCTTCTTGCGCCGGTTCAACCAACTGCCACTGCTGGCCTTGGCTTCCTTTTCTGTGACCGGGGCAATATCCAACGGCATCAGCTTCTGTTCACGCAGCTGACTGCGGGCCTGTCTGGCGGTATCGGCTTCGATAACCCCTTTGACCTGCTTACCGGCTTGATTGAGCGCCTTATACTCGAATGCCGCCATGAATTACTCCTCGCGGGTCACGCGCAGCACTTCTTCCAGGGTAGTGATCCCCGCCAGCACCTTGACCATGCCGTCATGGCGAATGCTTGGGCTGTGCTGACGAATATATTTTTCAATCGCCAGTTCGCCACGGCCGCCGTGAATGAGTTCGCGGACGTTGTCGTCCACCAGCAGCAGTTCATGGATCCCGGTACGGCCACGATAGCCGTTATGGCCACAGCTCTTGCAGCCCTTGGCGCGATAGATCACCGCTTCTTCATCGCCTATGCCCAGGAGCTCACGTTCGCGAGCATCCGGGGCATGGGCTTCCTTACATTCGTTGCATAGAGTCCGCACCAGGCGCTGGGCCAGCACTCCCAGCAGACTGGAAGACACCAGGAAAGGCTCAACGCCCATGTCCTGCAAACGGGTAATGGCGCCGGAAGCCGTGTTGGTGTGCAAGGTAGAGATCACCAGGTGGCCTGTGAGTGAGGCCTGCACCGCGATCTGGGCTGTTTCCAGGTCACGGATTTCCCCTATCATCACCACATCAGGATCCTGACGCAGAATGGCCCGCAAACCGCGGGCAAAGGTCATGTCCACCTTGGTGTTGACCTGGGTCTGGCCTATGCCTTCCAGCTCGTATTCTATCGGGTCTTCAACTGTGAGTATGTTGATGTCGTTGTGATTGATTTCGGTTAGACCGGCATAGAGGGTAGTACTCTTGCCCGAACCCGTAGGGCCGGTAACCAGAATAATGCCGTGGGGTTTACGGATCAGCTCATCAAACTGGCGGCGGATGCTGTCTTTCATCCCCAGCTGTGCCAAATCCAGATTACCGGCGTTCTTGTCCAACAGACGCAGCACGACCCGCTCGCCGTGGCTCGATGGCATGGTCGATACCCGCACATCCACGGCGCGACCACCGATACGCAGCGAGATCCGGCCGTCCTGCGGCACCCGCTTCTCGGCGATATCCAAACGGGCCATTACCTTGATCCGCGATACCAGGAGTGAGGAAAGCTTACGGTTCGGCTTGAGCACTTCCTTGAGCACACCATCGACCCGGAAACGCACCACAAGCTGCTTCTCGTAGGTTTCAATATGAATATCCGAAGCCTCTTCTTTGATGGCTTCAGACAATAAGGCGTTGATCAGCTTGATGATAGGTGCATCATCTTCCCCTTCCAGCAGATCTTCGGTCTGCGGCATCTCTTCTGCCAGGGTAAAGAGATCCATCTCATTGCCTATGTCTTCCATCAGCTGCTGCGCCTCGGAAGAGTTACTCTGATAGGCCTGGGTCAGGTAGCGCTCAAACTCATTGGCTTCCAGCTTGTGCAGCGGTAACTCCTGACCGGCATAACGACGCACCTCAAACAGCACAGACAAAGGTGTTGCCTGGGTGTAATACAGAGTCAGCCGTTCCTCCGGGTCTTTGCTGAGCACCAGGTTGTATCTGTGGGCAAAGGCAAACGGCAGCCGCTCACGGCTGTTTGAATGAAACAGCTCGTCACTCTCGGCCTCGGCGACCAGCGCCAGCTCACTGGAAACCTGAGCCAGCTCTTCTGTTGGCGGCTGGACTTCACTCATCGGCTTCGCCCTGTTTGTTCTCATCCAATGTCTTCAGGGTGGAGTCCGTCTTGCGCATCTTGGTATCCAGCCCCTTACCTTGCTTATAGCGCTCGAGGATCTCATTGACCTCGGGTGGCAGATACTCTTCCTGGCTCCATTCTTCCAACATAGGCACATTGGTGTTTGGCATAAGGTTAATGCCGCGCTTCTGTTGCTCCAGCTGCAAGGCACGGAAGTAGTTATACTTACGGCCGGCAATGCCTTCCATGGTGACACCATCACGAATAATGGTCGGCTTGATAAACACCATCAGGTTCTTTTTCTTCTTGCCGCTGCTGGACGATTTGAACAGGTGTCCCAGAATTGGAATATCACCCAGGAAAGGCACTTTCTGTACGCTCTCCTGCACCTCTTCATTGATCAGTCCACCCAGCACCACGATTTGGCCCGAGTCGGCCATCACAGTAGTGGTCAGGCGACGGGTGGCAAAGGTCACGTCCACATTGGTCTTGCCGTTGATGCCGGACACTTCCTGCTCAATGGTGAGCTTGACCGCGTTGCCTTCGTTGATCTGTGGCACCACCTTGAGCTTGACCCCGACTTCCTTACGTTCAACGGTTTGGAACGGGTTACTGTTGCCATTGGTAGAGTTTTGCGCACCTGTGAGGATAGGCACTTCGTCACCAACAATGAAGGAAGCTTCCTGGTTATCCAGGGTGGTAATAGAAGGCGTCGCCAACACGTTGGAGTTGGTATCGCTGGACACGGCCTGAACCAGAGCGCCAAAGTCTCCCATGGTCACGCCCCAGGCCATACCGTTCACCTTACCGAGCGCCTGAGCCAACAGGGTGATATCACCCTTGGTGTCAGGGTTTTGGGTACAGGTCAGGTTGTCACCCGAACCGGTACAGGTCTGGGAAGCCTTCTGATCCTGCGCCGCCCAGATACCCGCACCAATTTCACCTATGGTGGGGCCAAGGTTATTGAACTGAGTACCGCCACCGGCCTCGGTGGCCCACTGAATGCCGAAGCCAACGTCATCCCCTTCGGCCACCTCGACTATGATGGCTTCCACCAGTACCTGGGCGCGGCGGATATCCAACTGGTTGATCACACTCTCAAGGGTGCGCATCTGATCCGGCTCGGCGCTGATCACCAAAGCATTGGTGTCTTCATGGGCCATGATATTGATTTCGTTGCGGCGTTTGCCACCGGCGCTGCCGGGGGCTGGTGCGACACCATCTTTACCTTCCAGTTTTTGGGCAAAGCCGGTCAGGACTTCCACCAGGTCTTCGGCCTTGGCATAACGCAAGTAGCGAACCTTGGTGTTACCCGTGCTGGCCTGCTCGGCGTCGAGACGATGAATAAGCTCCACCACCCGCTGACGGCTGCGTTCATCGCCACTGACCACCACGGCGTTGATACGCTCGTCGGCCACCACTTTGGGCGCCTGGCCCGGCAGTTGTGCCTGGTTGGCACTGGCGCGATAGAGGGTATCTATGATACGTACCATTTCACCGGCAGAGGCGTATTCCAAAGGCACCACCTGCACTTCGGTGTCACCCTGTTTATCCACCCGACGTACAATCTCCACCAGCTTGTTGACCACATTGGCGCGGCCGGTGATCATCAAAACGTTGGAAGGATCATAGTTGACCACGTTGCCGCCACCGGCGTTGTCATTGAGCTGACGCAGCAAAGGCGCCAGCTGTTTGGCTTCTGTGTTGTACAGCGCCACAATGCGGGTCACCATCTCATCGCCAAGTCCCGGGGTATTGTCATCGGCAACCCGAATGGAAGAGGTCTTGGCGTCTTTGTCTTTAATTACCTTGATGACATTGTTTTCCAGCTCGACCACGGCATAACCGTAGACCTGCAACACGTTGAGGAAGAACTGGTAATACTGCTCATCGTTGAGCATGTCATAGCTGCGGACATTGATTTTGCCGCGAATAGTAGGATCGACAATGATGGTCTTATTGAGGTTCTTACCAACTATGTTGATAAACTCCTGAATATCAGTGCCTTTAAAGTTCGCCGCATATTGCTCAGACCAAGCGCTTTGTTGGGTCAGCAAGGCCGCTGTGGCTACCAGACCAGCGATAAGCTTGGTTCGAATCCGTTTGTTGTTCATTATTGTACTTTCCCCTAAACCTGCTTTATTGCGGCAAACTGAACATGATTTCAACCAACTGACCTTCGCGCTCTACCATCACAGAGACCTCGGTCAGATCCGGCAGCTGGCCCATCACCTCCAGCGCCTGGCTCATATCAGTTAAATCATAACCATTGATGGATTTTGCCAGGTCATTGGGCTGGAACCCGGCATCCTTGAATAATCCGGCATCTTTACCCGGGTTGAGTCTGTACCCTTGTACTTCACCATCCTTTTGTACCGGAGAGATCGCCAGGTAATCGGTAATCTTGCTGGGATCGGCCAGCAACTCATCGCGGGAGGCCACCAACTCGCGGCCGATGTCGGCATCACGGCGGTCAACCTTGGTCACATCACCACCGCTGCGGGCCTGTTGCAGTTGGGCGTTGGCTTGTGACTGAGTGGTATATTGCAGGCCGTCGAGCATCAGAGTCTCGTAACGGCCGGCATTGGTAATAATGATGCGGTCGGCATACACCTCTTTCAGCGATGCCGAGGTACCCTTAATCTTGTCGCCCAGGCTGTAGGTTTCCTGACTGCCTTGAGACTCGATGATAGCCAGGCCTTTCTGCTCGGCACTGGATGCCACCACCCCGGTCAACAAAATCGACAGTGAAGTTTTTGGGGCATCTGTGATCATTTCGGCGGCTGGCTCAGACTTGGGCTTGGTGCTGCTGGCATCTTTCTTGCCGAACAGTGCCAAGCCGTTGATAGTGCCGATATCGACATTCTGGGATTGGGTGCCAGAAACCGGGATTGGTGTCCAGTTGGCTGTCGGTTTGCCTGTTGGGATCAGCTTCCAGCTGATCTGTGCCATCAAATACAGAACCAACAGCATCAGTAGCCAAAACACGGCAGAGCTGGCGGGTTTTTGCGGTATGCTGCCCGTCTTGGCGATAATCTTATCCAATAAATCCATATTTTCCGGACCCTCTAATCAGGTCTCTGTTCTGATTATGATAGTGACTGAACCCTTCGCCATGCTAACCCACACTCTTGTTTGCAACAAGACCATAACAGGGAGTAGATTGGCGAAAATTGTACGATTATGCTACCTTTGCGCGCCTGGAAAGGGTGTGAAGCGCTCCACTGTTTAACCCCGTATCGACGGCTTGGACAAGGGATTTATCCCCGAGTTGTGAGCTCATCCCCTTTTTCATTTATGACAGGAGTATCCATGGCCAATAGCAATGACAACGCCGAGGCGATCCGGCTCGATAAATGGCTCTGGGCAGCGCGTTTTTACAAGACCCGCGCCCTGGCCAAAGAGATGATCAACGGCGGTAAAGTACATTACAACGGCCAAAGGACCAAATCCAGCAAACTGGCAGAAGTCGGTGCGCGCATTAGGTTACGCCAGGGATATGACGAAAAAGAGATCGTCATAAAAAAAGTTTCCGGTGTCCGTCAGGGGGCAGCTATCGCCCAGAGCCTGTACGAAGAAACACCGCAGAGCATACAAAAGCGGGAAAGTAATGCTGAAGCCAGAAGGCTCAACATACTGCATAATCCGGCGCCCGATACCAAGCCGGACAAGAAACAGCGGCGGCAAATCATCCGCTTCCGCGAGACCTGAATTAACTGTGAGAAACCCAATGAACCAAGATACTCTCCATCGCTATCTGTTTGATAACGCCGATGTAAGGGGTGAACTGGCCCAGCTCAGTGATAGCTACCGCCAGATAGTTAACACCCACGATTACCCGGAGCGCCTTAAGGTACTGCTGGGTGAATTGCTGGCCGCCACCTCGTTGCTGACAGCCACCCTGAAATTTGAAGGAGATATCAGTGTGCAACTCCAGGGTCAGGGTGGCCCCGTGTCACTGGCAGTGATCAATGGTAACAACCGCCAGGAATTGAGGGGCGTTGCCCGTTGGCAGGGCGAGATTGCCGCCGATACGCCACTGGAACAGCTCTTTGGTCAAGGCTATATGGTTATCACCCTTACCCCGACAGAAGGCGAGCGTTACCAGGGCGTAGTGGCTCTGGATAAGCCCAGCATCGCCGAATGTCTGGAGAGCTACTTTGCCCAATCTGAGCAATTGCCCACTGGCATCTGGTTATTTGCCGATGGCGAACATGCCGCCGGTATGCTGCTGCAAGTATTGCCGAGTGAGCAGAGTGAAAATACCGAGTTTGAACACCTGACTCAGCTGACTGCGACTATTAAGGCTGAAGAACTGTTCAGCCTGCCGGCCACCGAAGTCTTGCATCGCCTCTACCATCAGGAGCAGGTGCGACTGTTCGATCCGGTGAGCGTCAGCTTCAAGTGTACCTGCTCCCGTGAGCGCAGCGCTGCAGCCATCCGCACCCTGGCAAAAGAAGAGATAGACGCCATCATCCAGGAAAAAGGCCTGGTAGAGATGGGCTGTGAATACTGCAACAGCCACTATCGCTTCGACGCTATCGATATCGAAGCCATCTTTGCCAACGCTCAGGCACCGGATACTCCCCAATAATGGGGCGATAAATCTGTCGTTTTTCAAGAGGGCGAGTGATCGCCCTCTTTTTTTCACCATTTTCCAGATCTTGCTCACACTTCAGCCAGCGCTTAAGTTACAATCGCGCCAACCCGGCAGCAGACCGGGACCATACCAGACCTCACAATAGATGGAGACCTTACCTATGGCGGCAGAAGCAAACCGCATCCAACTCAATCTCAACAGTGCCCAACTGGTCGAGCAGGCTATTCTGCGCGGCGAAGGCACTCTGACAGCCAACGGCGCCCTGGTGGCCCAGACCGGCGAGCGCACCGGCCGTTCACCCGCCGACCGTTTTATTGTCAAGGAGCCGGGTACCGAGGCCGATATCGAGTGGGGCGCGGTCAACCAGGCGTTTGAACCTCAAAAATTTGCTGCCCTATGGGAAAGGGTAGAGGCCTATCTGGCCGACAAGCAAGTATTTGTCTCTGAGCTGGAAGTCGGCGCCGACGCCGATCACTACCTGCCTATCAGAGTCACGACTGAATACGCTTGGCACCAATTGTTTGCCCGTAACCTGTTTATCGTGCCAGAGCACTATAACCAGAGTCAGAAACCCGAGTGGCAGATTATCAATGCCCCAGGATTTGTCTGCTCACCCGAGCGTGATGGCACCAACTCAGACGGCACAGTTATCATCAACTTCGCCGAGCGTAAGGTACTGCTGGCCGGTATGCGCTATGCCGGTGAAATGAAAAAATCCATGTTCTCGGTACAGAACTTCCTGCTGCCGGCCAAAGACGTACTGCCGATGCACTGCTCGGCCAACGTCGGTAAAGATGGTGACACTACCCTCTTCTTCGGTCTCTCAGGTACAGGCAAGACCACACTGTCTGCCGATCCCAAGCGCTTCCTTATCGGTGATGACGAGCACGGCTGGGCCGAAGGCGGCGTCTTCAATATTGAAGGTGGCTGTTATGCCAAGTGTATCGATCTCAGCCAGAAGAATGAGCCGGTGATCTGGGATGCCATTCGCTTCGGTACTGTGCTGGAAAACGTGGTACTGAACGCGCAGCGCGTGCCCGACTACAAGGATGCCAGCCTGACCGAGAACACCCGCGCCGCTTATCCACTGGAGCACATCGCCCAGCGCAAGGAAGACAACCGTGGCAACGAGCCGCACGCCGTGGTGTTCCTCACCTGTGACGTTTCCGGTGTCCTGCCCCCGGTAGCCAAACTCAGCAAGGAGCAGGCAGCCTATCACTTCCTCTCAGGTTATACCGCCAAGGTGGGTTCCACCGAAGTTGGCTCAACCGCCGCGATTCAGTCAACCTTCTCCACCTGTTTCGGTGCCCCCTTCTTCCCTCGCCCTGCCGGGGTATACGCCGAACTGCTGATGAAGCGTATCCAAGCCTTCGGCAGCCAGGTTTACCTGGTGAACACAGGCTGGACCGGTGGCCCTTACGGCGTGGGTAAGCGTTTCGACATTCCTGTCACCCGCGCCATTGTTGATGCCATCGTCAGCGGTGAACTCAAAGAAGTGCCGACCGAACATATCGAGCAGTTGAACCTGGATATCCCGGTTGCCGTCCCCGGTGTTGACAGCACGTTGCTGAACCCGGTCAACACTTGGGCCGATAAGGAAGAATATGCCAAGTACGCCAAGCAGCTGGCAGAATCCTTCCAGAGCAACTTCGCCAAGTATCAGGTGTCTGATGCCATCAAGGCCGCTGGCCCTAAAGCCTGATAACGACAGTTGATGATGAAAACGGCTCCATTAAGGAGCCGTTTTCTTTTCCGAGAATTATATGTTCAATACCAAACCTAAGAGCCACAATACATTAATCGTTTCATCATCCATTAGGCATTAACTTAGTATTAGCATAAGTTGAGTTATCAAGTTAATCAGCCTGTCTTATTACTGTCATATATATACTTTAAGTTGCTCACTCCTGATTAATCATTAAACAATTCCCATATAAAAATAAGGGTATAACCAGTTACCGTACGACGATACAAATATACACTTTTGGGTAATTGTTATGACTAATATGTAACGGGAAAATTACGCGACAATTTTGTCTCAAGCAAATGCATCAAGGAGTGATAATGTACAAAGGTAAAATTCGCGGTCAAGGTATGACCGAATATATCATTATAGTAGCGCTTATTGCTGTCTCCGCCATTGGCGTATACAGCTTCTTCGGTAAAACCATTCGAAATCAAGTGGCTGGTCTGGCAACAGAGATGTCTGGTGTTGATTCGTCAGCTCAGATTGGTGCTGCCAAAACTGCTGCGGGGACAACCTCTACTGTTGCCAACGGTGATTATAACTTGGGTAACTATAACGCTGCTGCAAATAAGGCTGCGACTGGTGGTTCTTCTGGTGGTTCAGGCGGTAATTAATACCTCTCTTACCTATAAAATGGGGAATACGTCTGGTGATTCCCCTTCTCATTCGTTAAAGGATTAACTCATGGCATCTAATAAACAGATGGGCCAAGGGATGACGGAATATATCATCATAGTGGCTCTGATCGCGATTACTGCAATTGGCGTATACAGTTTTTTTGGAAAAACAATACGCAACCAAGTGGCCGGACTTTCAAGTGAAGTTTCGGGGCAAGACTCCTCTGGACAAATATCCAATGCCAAGACAGCTGCCGACGATGCCAGCAATACAGCCGATAGCAACTACAACCTGAGCAACTATAACGAAGGGGCCAATAAGGCTGCCGGTGGTTCAGGTCAAGGCGGTGGCGACAGCGGAATCGACTAAACCAATACCAAGACCAGAGAGCAGGCAGGAGCAAAGGAATGATGCCTTCCCGTCAACAGGGGCAAGCCATGATAATGTCATTGATTCTTATGGCATTTGCACTAATGGTAATCCTCTTTAGTTTCAATGTGTCCCAACTGAATATCAAGGGCACTAAATTACAAAATACCGCAGATAATACAGCCTACAGTGTTGCCACTCTTGCTGCCAGGGACATGAATTTCAAGGCGTACACCAATAGAGCTGCGGTTGCCAATCAGGTCGCAGTAGCCCAACTCGTTGGCCTTTCATCTTGGTTCAATATGGCTGAAGTATTTTCACAGAATGCTTGCCGGGTATTGTGTGCAGTTCCCTACGTTGGCCAAGTGGTCAACGGTATCGCGCAAGTGGTAAAGGGGCTGAATCAAGGTGTGCAGCCTGCCATCAAAGTACTGGTCAATGTAGAAAATACCGTACTTAAAGCCATAAGTATCGCTCAGCAATCCATGCACTATGCAGGGGTAACGGCAGCGTTCGATAGCGCTGGCGATATTGTCAAAGCCAATGATCCAAATGCTCGTATGGATTTGATGCAAAACCCGCTATTGATACAAGATCTAAAGAATGTATGGGTAGACTTTCAAACTCTTCAAAAAAGACAAAACAGAAATAAGGGTGGCAGTCAGTATAAGGACTTTATAGGTGTCACTCTTAAATCCCGAGATCCTTTCAGCAACAAACGCACCTATAAACTGCCTTTCCCTTGGTCATTCCACTTTTTTCCGATCAAAGCCAAGACTTATAAAGCCGGCGGCAGCGAGCTTGTCAGCAACGGGAATCGTCCAGAATCATGGACATCCATGGATACCTTGAGTGTGCACTTTTCCAAGTTCAGATGTAAACGTTGGCGCTGCAAATGGCGTACCAGAGAAATTCCTGCCGGTTGGGGTGGAACCGTGTCCGACAATAGAGCCATTCTCAGCAGGTTGAACGATAGAACTTACTGGGGAAGCAGCAGAGGACATAATAGAAGCGCATCCAACTTTGCAGCCGCCGATCAAGTGACCCGTGGCAGCTATGATGGCGTACAACCTTTCTATTCCCTGTCGAATTCCGCAAAAGGGAAAAGTGAAACCAGCAATATTCTGGTCGTGGTATCCAAAAAACAAGACAAAGTGAGAACCAGCAACAGCGTACCTCTCGGAGGGGACATGGTTGACCCTGCGACCAATGAAAAAATGCTGGGTGACAGAATGACCGCATTGGCCGCGGCACAAGTCTACTACTCGCGGCCAAGAGATCTGATGAAATCAGGTTCTGCCTGGGCCAGAAAAGATAGTAAGCATGAGTACGGCAACCTCTATAACCCATTCTGGCAAGTGCGCCTGAGCCAATCTACTCAAGGGGAGAGGGCCGCAGTTCAGGCTCTGACAAGGTTACTCTAATGCAGTTCATTCATCGACAACGGGGCCAGGCCCTGGCTGAATCAATCATAGGGATGAGCTTTGTGATAATCCCATTGCTACTGTTGCTACCTTTCGTCTCAAAAATAACCGGGGTCCAACACAGAGCTAATCAGGCGGCTCAATATGCTGCTTGGGAACGCACGGTATGGAAGGAGCAGGCACCGTCACGCATGGTCACTGGCAAGGGAATTTTCCTGGCAAAAAAAACGGAACAACAGTTATCAGCCCAACTACCATGGCGCTTCTATCAAGGAAAAGGCCAGGTAATAGATAGTCGTCCACCTAAGCAATGGAACTGGGAACAGAATGTTCACCCCTTGCTGAAACACCAGACTCGCCATGATGGTTCTCTATCTGGCTTGATCAAGGATAAGGGGGAAGGAAAGAACCGTCTAAGCTTCGCCGAGCCGAGCTCCAAGATACCGGGTACGGTGAACTCTTTGATAGGCAAAGCACTTGGGGTGCTGGCCTATACCGGCTTCTCCCTTGAGCAAGATCAGTTCTACCGCACTCGCGTGGAAACTGACCTGGTACAGATGCACCTCGAGCCATTCGACAGCATGCAGCTGACTTATAAGGGCAACAGCGCCTTACTCGCCTCAGGATGGAATGCAGCTGGCCCTGAGCATCTGCGTCGTAGAGCCGAACGCCTGGTACCAACCAACTACGCAGATGTCAGTTGGGTGAGAACCGCCCAAAAGGTTGCCAGCTTCATTCCCTTTGGTAAAGAACTGCACCCCAACTCCCTGAAGCTGGGCCATGTGGAAACTGAAGTACTGCCTGCCAACCGTCTTTGTAATTATGGTTCTAAAGGATGTGGAGGTTAACTATGAAACAACTCCTTTTGGGCTGTTGGTTTCTCAGCCTTCCTCTGCTGGCCGCTGAATGGCCTGAAATACAGTTTCCCGATTCCGCCACCGTGGAAGTGGTAGCTGAAGAAATGGTTTATCAAGGCACTCCCATGGCAACTTGGGTGATGCGGGATAAAAGCAATCAGATGATGACCGCAGCCTTCTTCAAACGCCAATGGCAGGGCAAAAGTGAACGCTTTGATGAACAGATGTTTGGCCAGGACTACATCATCAATAGCTTGCAACCACCTTTCCTGTTAACGGCCCGAATAAGGAAAGACTTTGATGGTGTTCTAGCTTACATAGGCATAAGTAAAGATCCCGGTAGCCCAGTCCATAGTAAGTTGGCATTTCCAATGCCGAGCGGTAGCACTGTGTTGTCTGATGTCAGTTCAAAGGATCTCTTCAAGAGTGGCCGAACCTTGGTTTTCAACAGCAACCGCACACTGGCAGATACCTTCCATTACTACCAACGTCACTTTCAACGTCAGGGTTGGAGCGAAGTTGGTACCTATCTGGATAGCGAAATCGGCACCCTGATGTTCACCAAGGGAAGCAACACTCTGGACATTAGCATAAACCGAAAAAATGGCTTGGTTTACGTGGTCGCTAACCAAGTTATGGAAGGGATTTAAGGTGTTAAACAAAAACCAAAAAGGACAAGCAAGCTTTGAGTATCTCGTGGTGTGCGGTGCCTTGGTCGCCGCACTCTTGACCCCAATAGAATCTCAAGGCGACCAGAATGTGGTCGAGCTGTGCCTGGAGGCTCTCAGAGCTTGGTATACCGCATTCGCCTATGCCAAATCACTGCCTGCATTACCTCTTTAGTATTGAGACAAAAGATGAAACTGAAATCGATAGACTTTAACTGGATCCTGCTGCTGGTTGCCATCGCCTTGGGTGGTGTCGCAGCCTTTGCAACCAAATCATATTTCGAGCAGCGGGAAGCCGAGCTCAGAGCTGAACTCAGTGACAGTGATGTCATGATGGCTGACGTGCTTGTAGCCAATCAACCTCTTGAAAAAGGTATGATCATTTCTGAGCAGAATATGACCGTACGGCAAATACGAGCCGATATAGTCCCCTTGGAGGCCTACCATCCCAGTCAATTCGGTGAGGTGGTCGGCAAGATGCTATTACACCCGATGGCTCCCGGCAGACCCCTGCTTACTGCTTATGTACCCGGCCATGGTGTCAGTAAATTTTCCGACATGCTTGATGAAGGCCAACGTGCAGTGACTATCGAGATTGATGTCATTAACTCAACAGCCGGAATGTTGGTTCCATCTGATCATATCGATCTATTGTTGGCGTATGACGAACCGCTGGGTGACAACAACAACAATCGCAAGAAGTTACAGCTACTTCTGGAAGACGTCACTGTATTGGCAACCGGCAGACGCAGCCAGGAAGTACCTGATGAACTGGCAGACACCCTATTTGAAGATCCCGCCTCCTACAATACTGTGACCTTGGCTTTATCCGTGGATGATGCAGCCAGGGTGTCCTTGGCCCGCAACAAAGGTTCATTTGTCACTCTATTGCGTAATCAACAGGAAACTTTGCCACTGGAGTTTGCTTCCCTGTATCAGGATGAAATATTTGAAAAATCAGCTTCTGACAATAGTCGCCTGGTAGAGATTATTGTCGGTGGCGGCGGCGTTCAAACCCAATATCAAGAATACCCAAATCCAGATGCAGCCGAGCCTAAGCTGCAAATCACCCAACAAGAGACAAGAACCGCATTATGAGAAGTTTCATCCTCTTTCTGGCAGCCTTGCTGTTGCCATGGCAGACCTTTGCCCATAACAACCCTCCTCTCTCGCTTTATGTCGGCGCAGTGGAGCTCTATAAGGTCAACAATGTTGAACGCGTTGTGGTCGGAAATGGTGCAATTCTCAGTGCCAAAGTCATTGATGATAAAGGAGTATTGTTAATAGGTGAGTCTGAAGGTGTCTCAGACCTTCAGCTGTGGCAAAAAAATGGGAAACTCATCAAGCGCAGTGTCACTGTTTATGCCAAAAACCAACTGACCAGCATCCAGAATATCCAGCACCTACTGGCTTCTTTCCCCAAGCTAAGCGTGACTCAATCCAATGAGCTACTGGTCGTTCAGGGAGAAGTCGATGAGAAACATAAAGGCGTCGTTGAAAAAATACTGGCCAGTCACCCAAACCTGATTTCACTTGTTGAGTTCAAACAATATGCCCCGGACATGGTTCCCATGGTGAAAATGCAGGTGCAGATAGTCGAGTTCAATAAATCTCGTCTTAACAACATTGGTATTCAATGGGATTCAGTTATGTCAGGCCCAGCCTTTGGTGCAGCTAAAGCCTTTACTGCCAACCCCATTTTCAGTGTGACATCTCCTGGCAATTATGTCGGCACCATCAGTGAGGCTATTTCAGACAGCATTGGTGTTCTGGATACCAGAGGATGGAGTTATTTCGGCATAGTTACCGGAATTGGATCCAAGATTCAGTTGATGGCCGAAAAGGGGGATGCCCGCATGCTGGCGCAACCCAACCTCACCACTCGAAGTGGTGAGGCTGCCAGCTTCCTGGCCGGAGGCGAGTTCCCCATCCCTATGACCTCAGCCCTGGGCGTCGTCACCGTAGAATTCAAGGAATATGGGATCAAGTTGGATATCGAACCTGAGGTGGACGAACATCAAAATATCATTAGCCGAGTGCGAGCCGAAGTCAGTGCGATTGACCCTTCAGTTGCTATTGATGATGTTCCCGGCCTACTCACCCGTAAAGCAGAGTCCGTAATCAACGTCAAAAACAAAGAAACCATGGTGATTTCAGGGCTGGTCAACAGCGAAATGTCAAAGTCCGTTTCCCGTTTTCCACTGCTTGGTGATATTCCCATCCTGGGAGAACTATTCAAGTCACGTAATTTTAGGGAAAACAAGACCGAACTGGTTATTTTCGTTACCCCTACAATAGTTTATCCGGGTCATGAAGAGCACGAAGCACAGTTGGCCCGGGGTAAAGAACTGGCGGCAGAAGCTGACCAGCTAGAAGCCTTCTACATCCTGGACTAGGAGCGGTATATGTTCAGTATTATGGTGAGCACCAATAAAGGTACCCGGGTCGGTGAGTTTCAATGTATTCATTCCCAGTGCCAAATAGGCAAAGATCCAGACAACCTTATCGTCTTGAGAGGATTCAAAGTTTCACGCTTGCACGCCACGCTCATACAGGATGAAGAAGGCATCTTCGTGGAAGACAACAAGAGCCGCACCGGTATCAGGGTGAATGACGAAAAGCGGCAGCGTTTCGGTCCACTCAAGACAACAGACAGGATACAGGTAGGGGATTATCAGCTTCGCGTGATTAATCAAGATCCCGAATACCAGTTCGACAATAAAGATTCGTCAGCAGAATGCCCACCGGAGAATCCTGCTGACAAGCAGGTTGCAGACGTTGAAAGCACTAGGAACATGAAACCACTGGCTATGACCAATGCCAAGCTGGATCATATTCAATTCAGAAATGAGTGGCGCCGACGGGTACACAGAGAACTGCTGAAACAGATGGATCTTCGCAGGGTCAACGTCAACGAGATGAGCGACCAGGAGCTACGCCAGCAGAGTGAGTCTCTTATCCAGCAAATCATTAGCCAAATGCAGCTTCCTGCAGAGATTGAAGTCAACTCTCTAATAGAAGAAGTTCTGGATGAAACCATAGGGCTTGGCCCCTTGGAAGGCTTGGTTGCAGACCCTGAAGTGTCTGAAATCATGGTTAATAGTCATGATCAGATCTTTTATGAAAAAGCCGGCCAGCTGTTTCTTTCAGACGTTGCCTTTTCAGATGATCAGGCCGTATTGGGCGCCATAGAGCGAATAGTCACACCAATAGGCAGACGCATAGATGAAAGCTCACCCATGGTGGATGCGCGCCTTAAAGATGGTTCCCGGGTTAATGCAGTAATACCACCTTTGGCTCTTAAAGGCCCATGCATCACCATACGTAAATTTATGCAGCAGCGACTGAACTGTAGTGATCTGGTGCGCTTTGGTTCTATGAGTCAGGCAATGGCTGACTTTCTGGAAATTGCAGTTAAGCAGAAGCGAAATGTCGTTATCTCTGGTGGTACAGGTTCAGGGAAAACAACCCTGTTGAATGTTCTCTCCAACTTTATTCCGGAAAGCGAGCGAATTATCACAGTTGAAGATGCCGCCGAGTTGCAACTCTATCAACCAAATCTGGTTTCACTGGAAGCTCGCCCAGCCAACCAGGAAGGTAAAGGCGCCATAGAGATCCGTGACCTGGTCAAAAACTGTCTTCGGATGCGTCCTGACAGAGTCGTTATCGGTGAATGCCGTGGAGGTGAGGCACTGGACATGCTTCAGGCCATGAATACGGGGCATGACGGCTCGCTGACTACAGCCCACTCAAACTCACCACGAGACTGTATCTCAAGGCTGGAAGTCATGGTGATGATGGCTGGCATGGAATTACCGGTACAAGCCATTCGTGAACAGATATCTTCAGCCGTCAATATCATAGTCCAGCAATCACGTTTCGCCGATGGTTCTCGTCGCGTTACCAGCATTTGCGAGGTCACCGGCATTGAAGGCTCCATAGTGCAACTCTCGGAGATATTCCGTTTTCAACAGACGGGTTTCAACGAGCACGGCAAAGTACAGGGTTACTATACGGCAACCGGTTCTGTCCCGGAGTTTTATGAGCGCTTAAGGCAACAAGGAATCAAGGTCAAACTGGATATTTTTGAGCGGGAGTCTCGCCATGAGTAGTCCGTTGTTCATCATAGGTTGCATTGGTATCAGTGCGGTGCTGCTGGTGTGGTCATTGAGACATCTGTCGTCTAATTGGGCCAGAGAATATCAGGACAAATTCACCACATCAGCCAGTACAAACCTTGCCGATATGTTCATGTTCATCGAACCGCAGCAACTGTTTTTGATGAACATTATTACTTTGGTATCAGTGCCATTTCTAGTTTGGTTGCTGTTTGGTTCTTTGATACTGGGTATTGTCCTCAGCATAATATTGGCTCTGCTGCCACGCTTTGCATATCGCTATCTACGTAAGCGTCGCCAACGTAAGTTTGTCGAACAGTTGCCTGATGCACTTAATATGATCGCCTCTTCAATGCAGTCCGGCGCCAATACCACCTCAGCCATTGAATTTATGGCTGAGGAAATGGATGCCCCCATACGGCAGGAATTTCAGTTGTTTCTGCGGGAGCAACGCTTGGGGGTAGAGTTCAATACCGCTCTGAACAACATGTATGCTCGAATTCCTGAACCCGAATTTCAGTTAGTGATTGCCGGTATGCAAATATCCCGAGAAGTAGGGGGAAACCTGGCTGAAGTACTGTCAAGGCTGTCCAGTACACTGCGAAAAAAGCTGGAGATGGAAGGCAAGATAGACGCGCTAACATCACAAGGTAAGCTTCAGGGATTAGTGATGACCTTGCTACCAGTGTTTATCGGGGTAGTACTCAATCACATGGAGCCGGATGCCATGGGACGCATTTTTACCGAGCCCTTGGGCTGGCTCACCATCGCAGTCGTCGTATTGATGCTGTTCTGCGGTTACATATCCATTCGTAAGATAGTCACTATCGATGTGTAGTAGGAGCCGCAATCATGGTTAATCTGATCATCCTCTGCTACGCCTGTGCTTTGGGCTTCACCATTATCAGTTGCACAAGGATTTATCGCCGGGTTCCTCCCGATAACAGGGAGTTCATGGATCCGCTTTCACCTGGGTTAAAAATAATTTGGCCACTGGTGCAAGTATTGGCTTTCTACATCAGTGAGAAGCTCAGTGTCGACTATCTGGAACGGGTTTCCAAGAAACTACAGATATCCGGCCTGTCATACATCATGAGCGCCGAGCAATACTTCGCCATCAGGATCCTCAGCACGCTATTTGCAGTGGGACTGATGCTGGCAGCAACCGCGATGCTGGGAGAGGTCAACAGCCGCTACCTGCTCTTTGCTGCCATTGTTGGTTATTTCCTCCCCGTGATGACACTGAACGATCTGCGTAAGAAGCGTCAGCTAGACATTGTTAAAGTGCTGCCTGTGTATCTGGACTATCTGACCATGTCCATCGAAGCCGGTTTGAATATGACTGGTGCGCTAACCCAAGCGGTTGAGCGCGGTCCAGAAGGGCCTTTAAAAATTGAAAAGGTTATCCGCGATATGCGCGCCGGGATGTCCAGAGCTCAGTCTTTTAGGAATATGGCCGAACGGGTACAAATAACCGAAATCAACAGCTTGGTAAGTGCCTTGGCTCAAGCAGAAAGAACCGGAGCAAGCCTGGGTAAAACACTTAGAATTCAAGCAGACCAGCGCCGAGTAGAACGTTTCCAACGTGCCGAAAAGAAGGCCCTGGAGGCTCCAGTAAAGTTGGTCTTCCCACTCATAGTGTTCATCTTCCCTGTCACCTTCATGATTCTTCTCTTCCCGATAGTTATGAAGTTTATGTACGAGCTATGAAGATGGAAACCAAGACACTTATTACAGCCTCAGGCTATGAATTGGAGCAAGTATTTCTGGCCAACAATCCCTGGCTGCGTCTAAGAGGGTTACTGGGAAGGCCAAAATTAACACCTTCTCAGGGAATGTTAATCAGCCCCTGCAGCTCGGTACACACTATAGGAATGCGTTATCCGCTGGACATAGTGTATCTGGATGCCCAGCACACAGTCCTCAAAGTGGTTTCCGAACTCAAACCCTGGCGCAGCAGTTTTTGCCATGGCGCCCATCACACACTTGAGCTGGTAAATGGAACAGCAGCCAAGGCCCAAATCCATGAAGGAGAAACACTCAGATGGAAAAGTTCCTAATCACGCTTATGTGCACCCTGATGTTGATTATGCAAGGGTGCGCTTCTCAAACACAGCACCAGGGCAACCAGGCTATCATGGAGATACAAGCCAGAGCTGAACATGCCTACAAGCTGGCGATGATGGATCAGGCCGAAAGTCTGTACCTCGAAGTGTTGAGATCTGTTCCCAATTACGCTCCCGGTTGGTTTCGTCTGGGCAACATCTATACCCGAACCGGACGTCAAGATGCTGCCATAGCGGCCTATCAACGTTGCATTGAGCTTGAGCCAGACAATCAAAAAGCTTGGTATAACATGAGCCTGGTACGCTTGAAACAATCTGCTCAGGTATTGGAAATAGCCCAACAGCATGGTGACACTAGTTCTGTGGTTCATAGGCAAATAAAAGCGTTGCTCCAAGCCATCTACGAACTGCAACGTGAACCCAGCCCGGAGCAGGCCGCGAGATGAAACGGTTAACATCGCAAACAGGCCAAGCGATGATGGAGTTTAACCTCGCTCTGCCCTTTCTGATGCCACTGGTATTGGTTGCCATGATGTTGCTAGTTCAATGGGGATTTATCTATTCCGCCAAGAGCACCTTGGATGCTGCAACCGTCAAAGCCGTGCGCTCAGGAGCCCTCAATCACGGTAGTTTGAGTGCCATACGTAAAGGGCTGAGCGAAGGTATGATGCCCCTTTACAATCAGGATCCCAGCCTGACAGGTACCTTGGGAGCGTTAGCCAAAGCCAGGATTGCGGTGACAACCCAAGCCAAGATAACCATTCTCAGCCCGGATAAGAAGGTCTTCGATCGCTTTAAAGTAAGGTCCACCTACCAGGGCAAGAGCCTCTATGAAATCCCCAACAATAACCTTATGTACCGTAATCCGGCGTTACAAAACCTTGGGAATAACCGACAACTGAACATCCAGGATGCGAATCTTCTACAAATAGAAGTTCGCTGGTGCCAAAAGTTAATCGTTCCCTTTGCCAACTATGTACTCAGAGAGATTGTCAGTTCGCCACTATACATGCCCAGCAAGGAGCAACTGGAGTGCAATCTGCTCAGCCGAGCTACCGGGGATATTTATCTTGCTATGGTCTCTGATGGCCTTATGCGTATGCAAACTCCTTTCAGGATGTAACCAACACTTATAGGGAAGTAAATCATGTCCAAAAAAACTTACCTGGCTCTGCTGATAGCCGGGATAATGCTGACCGGTGGTTGTAATGGTGAGCTAGAGCCAGATGAAGGCCCGGGTCAGGAAGTTCCAACTGACCCAACAGATCCAACCGACCCGACGGATCCAACTGACCCAGACCCGGTTGACCCACCCAGCCATGAAGGTAGCTGGGAAATACGTGATGAGGACAATGACGGTATTCTGGATGAGAGGGATGATTACCCTTTTGATCCAACAAAACATCAATTTCCTCAAATTATTGAGCAAGAACCCAACGATAACCCCTCAATCGCAACCCAGGCAGGAATGGCTCCCCCATTTACGGTGCGAGGAGCCATTTCTCAAAAATCAGACAATGGCGATCTGTTTTCCTTTGAAGGAGAAGCCGGTCAATTCTATACCTTGATGCTCAGCTATGAGGATCCGGATTTCAAACCCAATATCTACTTTTCTGATGCTCAGGGTAATGCACTCAACTTTGGTGAGTTGGAAATAGATCCTGTGCTCAAGAAAGTCGCTATCAGCGTTGAAATTCTCAAAGATGGCCTTTATCACATTGGCGTCAACGATATTAACTTTGATGGCCGTCCGAGCTTCAGCTACAGCGCCCGTATTTTTGCTGATCGTGACAGTGATGGAGTTTATGATCAGCAAGAACTGGCACTGGGCATGGATCCAGAGAGTGATGACTCAGACCAAGATGGTATACCCGATACTCTGGAGTACCTGTACGGTTTAGCAGCCGATGACTTTGATCCAGATGGCGATGGTATTCCCAACTGGTATGACACAGATAGTGATGGTGATGGCCTGAGTGATGGATTTGAGGGTGGCGCCGATGCAGACGGCGATGGCCAGGGGAACTTCCTCGATTTGGATTCCGATGGCAATGGCATCGCTGATGCCATTGAGGCCGGCGACAATCCCAAGCACCCTTTGGACAGAGATCTTGATGGAGTCCCTGATTTTCTGGACTTGGACGATGACAATGATGGCGTCCTGGATATCAATGATCAGGACAGGCTGACCGCCGTCAGTATCAGCTCCGTAGCTATCCTGGGGCAGGCCTATACAGTCCATAACGATACCAAAGTCAGGTTTTTCCGCGAAGGCGATACACTGAACGTAGAATTGGATTCTCCCTTATCTGCCGGTCAACACTTTTTGGTTATCACCCGGGAAGGTTTACCTCCAATCAACTTACCTTTAACTCAAGCCTCAGGTCTTATCACTACAGTACTGCCCAAAGGTGCCAGTGAAGTTTTTGTCTCTGATGGTACTCTGCGCACCAATGCGAGAGCTTTGAAACTTCAGCCTGCAGGCACCCCGGTTATCAGCACAGCCGGCGCAGTGATGCTTGACGAAAACGCCCAGGTGACTCTCTATGGTGACAGCCTAAATGGCAATATCACAGTGACAGCCAATGGAATACCTTTAGAGGTCATTTCAAATACAGCCCATTCTGCGAGAGTGAACGTCCCAACAGGACTTGTCGACGGTACGCTGCAAATCAATAACGCTCAGGGACAGAGCAACCAAGTACAATACTATGTACTCAAAGAAGCAGAAGTTACCCTCACCTCTGTAGGCGGTGTTGATCCCTTAGGTGTACGTGTAGAAACACTGCTGAATACCACAACGACACTGGATTACAACGGTCGGGCAAACATTAAAGTCTTTAAGAATCGGCTGACTCCTGTCACAGCCTTTGTTCCTACTGCAGATAATAGTCAGGGATATGTTTATCTAAACAGTTACTTGTTACCAGGCGAACAACAACTGACATTGGATATAAACAGTACGACTTTTAAGTACGTGCTGGACTTTATTGGCATTGACAAGATCCCACAAGCTTCGTTGGTTAATTTTCGCGACACCATAGTGACTTATCCTGAGTTCATAGAACTGCAGGAACACTTCGCTGGCATGCTGCAAAGTTCTCCAATGGCACTGGAGCAATTATCTCAAGCAACAAACCTGTTGCTAATAAGCAACAGCAACAAGATATATCAGCGTTATAGTCAGAACCAGGTTAGCAACACAGCCAAAGCCCAGTCATTCAATGCTTCTCCAATGGCTATGGCCATGGTCAAGCGGGCTTCAGCAACCGGAAGCATTAAACCAAACATCACCAATTATGGTACGGCTTACTTTGACTATAGTCTTGCGGCCACTAACTTCCTCGATAATTGGCTACCGTCGGATCCAAGCTGTCCCAATAACAGCGAGATCACCCAAGAACAGAAAAACAAACTCCAATACGATGGCTGCTCAGAGCTGCAAAATCGTACCCGGCTTTATTTGAGTACCATGATTATCCCTCTGGGTGAAAATGGACAGTATGATGAGTCCAAGCTGGATAGTCCGCTGCGCAAGCACGCTCAATCAGCTTGGGATGGCAATATAATAGGACCGCAATCTGGAACATACTTTGGTCTGGAGTTTTGGTCCAAAGATCAGTACTACAATGTTTGTCCCTATCAAGATTGCCTTTACCAAGTTCTCGCTCCGGGTGTAGATACTCCTTTGGGGCCTTCACCATTTAGCTTTCGTAATCAGTCTGCCTATGATGAGGCCAACCTCAAAGCTCGCCAATACTTGGCAATTCGCACCGTCATAGACGGTATCTTGCTTAAGTTTTTTGACCTTATTTTAATCGGGGTAGGTTATGAACCGGCAGGATTCGACCCCGTGGTCATCACCAAGTTAGTGATCCAGTACTCACCCAAGCTGATAGAGGAAACTGAAAAACTTTATAAGGATGACAATGTTACTGGAACCGACCTTGCCAACTTCCTGGAACAGCTTGCGATAGAATTCTATAAAAATGAAATAGAAGTCTTTTACGATCCTGCCAATAGAGGCAAATTGGGCCCCATCACTACAGCAGTGCTGCAAAGTATGGGAGTAAAGCCCGAAGACCTGGCAGCCTTGGCTGCCGGAGCCGCGTTACGCAAATGGGCTCCTTTTATTGGCCAAATGGAAGCGATAAAAACTGGCGCCCAGGTCGCAGACATACTGATCGACCAGCTCAAGACCATTACAGATATGGTCGGCGTACCGGTGAAGTCTGACTTTACCCTCACTTGGGGGATGCAAATTGTCGACATAGACCCTGCCATTATGAAAGCCGAGCCTATAGACAAGCCGTTGTCTATCATCGGCACAGGGTTTGGCATTAACGAACGTTGGTATTGGTTTGATGAAGAACCCTTAACCGAACTGAAAGATGAGGGCAACAATGCTTATGAAGAGCGTGAATATGAATCTGTCTCCGAGGATGGCACTCTGCTGAAAATAAGCGTTCCAGGCTCTATGTTGAAAAACGCTGTCGGTCCTATCGCCGTTGCTGTTGAGCACAGAGGGCAGCGCGCTGAGTCACCTGTAAAAATCAAGATTGGTGATGGCCTTGAGATCATACGTTTGAAAGCAAGTAGCGGCCAACCCGGTGACTTAGTCGTCATCGAAGGCTTGGGATTCAGCCAAACCAAAGCAAATAATAGAGTCACATTCGCCGGTAAGAATGGTGAACGTATCGTTGCCTTTATCAACAAGGTCGAGCCAGGGAAACTAACGGTGAAAGTCCCCAATAATGTTGTCTCGGGTAATGTCACTGTGGAAGTAGATAACGAGCTCAGCAATGGACTCAAGTTTGAAGTCCCCCATCTACTGGAAATCACTTTCGGTGATAACGGCAACTTCAACGACGATATCTTTAAACTGGTTGTCGATGATAAAGTACTGACCGATGGCAGTAGCCCGCAACGCCAGGTTGGCCCCTTATCAATACCGCTTACCTCAGGCACCCACACAGTAAAACTGGTAGGGATCCGGGCTGAAGATGAGATAGGCACCTATTACATCCAGTTTGAAGGCGATGTTCTCTCTGTCTCGGGGGATGAATTGGAAGGCCGTGACCTATTGAAAGATAGCGTCAAACAATTCCAGGTCGAAGTCGGAACTCCCCAACAGAAGGCTCGTAGTCAATATCAGCCGTTGCGCAATCTGCAGCAGGAATAAAATCAAGGGAAGAGCCGTAAGGCTCTTCCCTGTTTCAAGGAGTTGAACAATGAAAATTCCATTTGCATATCTTTCACTTGGAGTAACCCTTTTCACGCTGCCAGTGGCGGCCAAACCAAATGAGAAGCTGACTCAACAGTGCTTGGATAGTTTTGAAATCATCAAAAACCAGGATGTACAAGCCTTTGTGGCACTAATGCCCTACGAAGCGAGTGCCAAGGAACAAGAGCATGCGGCCCAAATACTGGCCCGTTCACACAAGCGTTGGTATCAAGATAAGACTCTCGGCACCATTACGCCCCAAGATGTGAGTTACAGCGAACCCAGCAAAAGCAAGCAACAGAAAGGTGCGCTTCAGGAAGCGCGGGTTAAGCTACTGATAGAAGGAGAAAACTACCGTTCTTCTGTCAGCTGCAAATTTCTCCAAACCGATAAAGGCTGGTTTCTTTCCAAGTTGCCTTAACCCGTTTTGACGAACTTAACTCAAGGATGAATCAATATGCGTAAACTTTCCCTCCTGTCGGTAGCACTCAGTGCTACGCTGCTCTCTGCCTGTGGCGGCTCCGATTCAGATGACAATCAACCACCTGTTACGACTGATATTAGTGTTCAGGGCCAGGTTAGTTATTTGGGTGCTGTGCCGGGGGCCGATGTCTGCGCCGATCTCAATCGTAACCTGTCTTGCGATGCTGATGAGCCCACAACAACTACCGACAACGATGGCAAGTATCAGCTCGATTGGCGCAGCGATGACCCAACGCCCGACTATTATCTGCTGGCCAGCTGGTTACCGCAGGCCAGTGACAATACCTCAGCCAAACAGCAACACAACAAGCAGGGTGTCGCTGCCCAGACTGCTGATGACGGCAGCCTGGTACTCTTTGCCCTGAACCAGCATACGGGTGCCATCAACCTAGTGACCCATTTGGAATTCAGTCGTTTACAGCAGATGTTGCAAGCGGGCATTGGTGACGCCCAGCGTGATAACCTGCTTCAGGAACTCAGGCAGCTATATTCCCAGCTGTTCGCCCCGGAGAGCGAGAACCCTTACCAGCTTGCTGCCGAAGTCACAGCTGCGCCGGCCTTTGCCGAGGCATTTTGGTTACTGCAGCACATTCACGCTTTGACTGAAGCTCAGATAGAAAAGCTACTCGGTGAAGGCAATCATGAGGCCATTCTGGCGGCCGAGCAGACCCTCGCCATGACCCTGAATGAGCTGCGACAGTTGATCGCCGCCAGTGGTCAAACAGCGGAGACATTCCTGGCCACAGATCCCCAAGAGGTGCGTAACAAGGTAAACAACGCCATGGTTGCCCTGGGTTACCTGGAACCTCTTGATGACAAAACCATGAACGACAATGATTGGGTGATAGTACTCAATGGCTTGATGGAAGATGATGAGCAAGCTCATCTGCTTGATCTGGGGCTGACTGGCGGATCGGAGGTGTTCACCCTGCAATATGGCGACCCCTCCAAGTTTCTGACCGGAAGTGTCAACCAAGGCAAGGTTCTGGCCCAGGATGTCACTCTGGGAGATGAGGTCGCCAACGAGTGCTGGAATACTCAAATGGAGCGCTGGATAAATGCCGATCGCAAGGATCAGGGCTATAGCCCAAGCGCGCCGGTTATCGAAGGCAATCAACTACATACCTTCTATGATGGTACTCAGGTACCAATCACTATGCAGGTGGACAAGTACCAGGCCGGCGCCGAAGACTGGCAAACCTTGCTGGCAGCGACCCCGGCCGCGCTGCAGTTGGCCAAGCTAGAATGGCCTGGGCAGGTTTACCGCATCTGGACGGCGCAGCAAGCCGATGTAATGTGCCGGAATGAAGAGTTTGTTTCCTGGGAGATGCCGGTTGCCAACGCCGAAGATCTCGACTCCAGGGCGCTGATTACCCTCTTCTGGCCTATAGCAACAGAGGATGAAATTACCCTGGATGGCGAGCAGCGTTTCACGCTGAACTTTGGCGATACCCCTGAAAGCTACGAGTGGCAGCTAATCCAAAGCCCGAGTGGTGCGCCTTTGTTGCAGATCACAGAGCTGCTGGACAATCCAGAGCTGGCCGACAAGGTTCTGCCCAGCCAATATCTGATCCAAGGTGACCAACTCATTGAAGTGAATATTTACCGCGCCTTTGATTTCGATACCGGCAGGCAGCAATTGCGACTTACCTACGAGCAAAGCTTCAGCGATTCCCTGTATCAACATCTGAAACAACTGGCGCAGGCCAATTGAGCAAGTAATGAGGAAGACTAATGTCTGTTACCAACCCCGTCATCCAGCAGCGGCAATTGTTGGCACCTATGTATCTGGACGGCTATTTTCCGGATTTTCTGGTCGATAAACTCAAAGGCGTATTGCTGCAACTGTGCAGCGAGATAGAAGCCCTTAAGCCCGAGGATGAAGGCGCCTTGCTGCAACTGACTCACGCCGCTACGCTGGCCATCAATGAGCTGCAAGATGAGTTTGAAGCCAACGGCAGTGAACTGGAGACAGTCGCCCGGGATTGCATCGCCGATGAGTTTTACATCATCAGCCGTGCTTATGGCTTCGACAGTCTGGATATCGAACAAGCCATCTCCCCCAGAGATTGGTGATAAAAAAACGGCCCTTGCGGGCCGTTTTTGTTTTCAGGGGAGATTATGAGTAGCTCGAAGGCTTAGTTGGCGGCAGCCTGCTGACCGGCGATACGGCCAAAGACAATGATGTCTGTATAGGCGTTGCCACCCAGGCGGTTGGTACCGTGAGTCAAACCTGTCACTTCACCGGCGGCAAACAGACCTGGGATCACCTTGCCTTGTTCATTCAGTACGTGGGTCTTGGTATCTGTTACCAAACCACCCATGGTGTGGTGTACCGATGGCGTAGCTTTCAGGATCCAGTATGGGCCCTTGCTCAAGTCCACCAGCCCGGCTCTGTGATTGAAGGCTTCATCCTTACCGGTTTTCGCATAGTGGTTCACATCTTTGATGGTCTTCTTGAGGTTTTCCAGCGGAATGTTGAACACCTTGGCGGCTTCTTCAATGCTGTTCACTTCATACATCAGACCACGGCTGGTGAAGTCTTTGTATTCACCTTGGTGCATACCAATGGTACCGGCCACATCGTCGATGTCCTTGTTCCACAGCACATAGGTGTAACGACCGGGTTGTTCCAGAATCGCATGGGAGATCACATCGCGACGTTCCAGCTCTTCCACAAATCGCTCACCGTTTTGGTTGACCAGAATCGCACCGAAGAAACGGGAGTCGGCGATCAGGGCAATGGCGCCAGTCTCTGGGTTACAGATCGGATAGGTTTGGATATAGCCCAGGTTGCGGGTGTCGGCGTGGATCTTCTCACCCATGACAATACCGTCACCTGTGCCACCTGCAATACCCGTAGTACCGTAACGCTCATCCAGCTCTGGGTTGTATTGCTTACGCATGGCCACGTTGGCAGAGAAACCACCGGTAGCGACAACAACACCGCGCTTGGCATGATAAGTGATCTTCTTGCCGTTTTTGGTCGCTTCAACACCGACGACCCGACCATTGTTGTCCATCAGCAGACGCTCGGCGGTAGTGTTGGTGTGAATAGGCAGACCGACTTCTTCGGCCTTCTTGGCAAATTTGCCAATCACTTCGGCACCCGTGTGGCCTTTGGGGATCAGGGCGCGCTTGACGCTGTGACCACCAAACTGGAACAGCTGGTTGGGATAGTACTCAACCTTGACATAGTCACGCAGCCATTCGGCGGCATCGACGGCATTGTCTACCATCACCTTGACCATCTCAGGATCACCCTTGAAGTCGCCCCCTTTGAGTGTGTCCTGGATAAACAGCTCTTTGGAGTCAGTAATTCCCATGCTCTTCTGTACCCAGCTACCGGCTACGTTCATCTCGGCGCCGGAGATCAGCGAGTTACCACCTATGATAGGCATCTTTTCGATAATGACGGCAGAAGCACCGGCTTCCATGGCCTCCAGACCGGCACTGAAACCGGCACCACCAGAACCTATCACAACCACATCATAGGTGTATTCGGCCGGAGTCAGGGCTTCACCATGCTTGGCGGTGGCCGTGGCGGCCACCAGAGTCACACCTGCGGCTTCAACACTGGCAGCCACGGCTTTTTTGAGGGCATTGGAAGTCACGGTCGCACCGGAAACCCCGTCAACATCTACAGAGTTGTTGTCTATGATGGCCTGTTTCACATCTTTGAATGCGGCGGCGGCCAACACAGGGTTTTCTTTCTGTTTCAGCACATCGATAGCCACAATACGGCCATCCTGAATGCTGGTTTCTACCTGGATCTCACCATGCTTGCCCTGGGCAGTCCCCTGACTCTTGATGATCTCATGGGTCACCTGACAGCCGGTAATCACCACGGCAGTGGATACGGCCACGCCCAAAACGGATTTGTTCAACTGCATATTCAGTTCCTGTCGATTAAAAAAGGGAGCCTGGCTCCATTGTTAAAACTGGTATCCAAAAGCCAACCCATATTCGATACCGTCGTTGTACTGTGCACCCCAACTGTCGTACTGAGTCAGGTGCAACTTGCCGTAGAAGGCATCGGTAAATTGGGTCTGCCAACCCAGAATGATCTGGTGCCCATAGCTGTCGTAACTGAACAGCTTTTGGTGGTCTTCATCCCTGTCTATCTGCGCTTCGTAGTTGACGGACAAGTTGTGCTTCAATCCGGCAAAACTCAGCGGGTATTTGGCATTGAGCACCAGGGCATAACCTGAAATGTCATTGAAGTTCTCATCTGTTGGTGAGAAATGACCAAAGGTATAGTTGAAACCAACCCCGTAGTTCAGCGCCAAATCGCCAAACTTACTGTTGTGCGTAACCCCCAGATACAGGTTGTCTTCGACCAGAGTCTCACTGGCAGAGATAAAGTTCTGGGCCCAAAAGTTAAAACCGCTTTCACCCAGCTTATACTCTATGATTGCCAATGATTTTAAAGTGGTTTTACCATCTTCATTCTTCTGGTTTTCCGCGACTTCACCCGGGTTTTCCAGCTTGATATTGGCGAAATAACTGCCCCAATCGGCCAAACCCAAATGATTCAGCTTGAGAAAGGGTTGGTTAAAGACGCCAGGGTTATCATCCTTGGTATCACTGGTATAAAACTTATAACCAAGATCCAGACTTGTTTTGGTTACATCGGCCTGCACATTGGCAGAAAATGCCATAGCCAGTGCCACCCCACTCAACAACCATTTTGAGCTCATAATATTTCCTCAGACAAATACAATGCCAAGTAATTGAAAACTTTAAACACATGAATTGGACGAGAAAATAATAATTAATTGCCACCAATAGCAGCTGTGATCTTGGTCGATTACAATCCTTAAAAAAATAAACTCTGTGGTTTAAGGAAGTAGATAACAGGAGACCACAAGTTAAGTGAAAATTCCGTCAAACAAATTAAAAAGAGACAGACCAAGCTATCTCTTTTTAAAATATTAATAGCCAATCTATAAATATAAGCCTAAGCTCACACATTCCTATAATCTGTAATTTCTATCTCGGCAATAAACATCTGCGGTGGCCGATATTCCTTGAACTGCCAACCCAGCTGTTTCGCCAGTCGCTTGACCAACATCAGCCCCAGACCAAAACCTCCCATGCCATCCTGTAAGCTTGAGTTGCTGACTCGGATGCACTTGCCCCGCTGCTCCACCTTGACTTCGCCGGTGCCATGCTCGAGCGCATTGCGCAGCAGATTATTGAGCATGATGCACAGAGGCTCTTTCAGCACCAGTAGTTGGGTATCGTCACAATCCAATTGAATAACCCCCTGCTTGCCTTGGGCGTGCTCCTGCTCAGTTGCCAGCTGCCGCAACAACTCGGCCGGAGCCAAGCGCTGTTTTTCCAGCCGAGTGCTGCTCTTGTTGGTGAGCCACAACAGGGTTTCTATGATGGACTTCATCTGCGCCGTCGCCTGGCTGGCAGCCAGTACTGGCCCGGTCAACTTGCCCTTTTGCAAGGTGAGCAGCTCAAAGGATGACTGGCAGATAGCCACAGGAGTGCGCAGCTCGTGGCTGGCAAAACGCAGGAAGTTGAGTTCCCGCTGCTGGGCCTTTTGTAGCTGCTGCAGCGAAGTATTGAGCGCATCCACTATCGATTGCAGCTCGGCATAGCCTTGTTTGGGAAAACTGAAGCCATTCATGCTTTGCCAGTCGTGCTGTTTGATCGCCTGACTGATTTTGTGCACCGGGGTGATCACTTGCTTTTGCATATGAAACGCCAGGCTGGCCACCACCCCGAAGGTCATCACTATCAGCAATAAAATGGCGGTCATGTTCTTGGGCGCAAAAACAAGATCATGGGTGGCATCATAATGTAGCCATAGATACAGCGGCTGGCCTGAAGCCGTGTAATGCACACTCAGGGCATCGATATAGGGGCCATCAAGATGCTGATAACGAATACCCGTTTCTGCAGTGGGAGGCTGAAAGTCATTGATAGCTTTGATCTTATCCGGTACCCGCTGCCAGTCGGCAAACACACTGATGTTGTCGGTATCCAGCTCTGTGCTGCCCTGAAGGAACACCGCTTCAGCCGCCTGCCCTGCGTTACGCAGAGTGATCTCATGCATGGAAAACATGCCGGTGCACATCATGCAAAGGGGGATGATGCTATTGATGGCCAGAGTGACCGCCAGAAAAATAAGCCCGTAAATTTGATAGCTGCGCTTGAGGCTGAACTTGGGCATCATCTTCAGTCACTCCTCAGGCAGAGTCCTACCCCGCGAATGGTGTGGATCAGTTGACTGTCGAACGGCTTATCCACCACCCGCCGCAACAGATGCAGATGGCTGCGCAGGCTGTCGCTGTCAGGTGGGCAGTCGGGCCAGAGCATACGCTCTATCTCTTCCCGCTCCACGGTTTCCGGGCTGCGGCGAGCCAGCAAGGCCAGTATCTGCCAGCCGGTGCGGCTCAGGGACAACAACTGCCCTTGGCGATAGGCCTCGTGTTTGCCAAAGTCCATCTCCAGCTCACCCAGTTGTAATCTTGGTGGTGCCGGACGGCGCTGAGCCACGACTCTTAGGCGGGCCACCAGCTCCTCCATGGCGAAGGGTTTGATCAGATAATCATCGGCGCCGGCATCGAAGCCGCTCAACCTGTCATCCAAACCGCTGCGGGCGGTCAGCATGATCACCGGCGTGGCCATACACTGGGCCTTCCAGCCCTGGCATGCTCGAACACCGTCCCCGTCGGGCAAGTTAAGATCCAGCACCACCACATCGAAATGCTGCTGTCTCAGCAGTTCATTGGCCTGAGCCAGGGTTTCGGCATAGTCACATTCAATGCCTTTTATCGCCAGGTACTGAATAATATTGTTTGCCAACAGACGATTATCTTCGACCAGCAGAATTAACATGTCAGATCAACTCAAATTGATGGGCCAGATGGATCAGATTTGCCCTGTTGCTGGCACCCAGTTTCTTGCGCATTGACTCCATATGGTATTCAACCCCACGAACACTAATGTGCAGTCGATCAGAGATCTCATGATTTTGTAGTCCGGTTGCGGCCATTCGCAGCACTTTTCTGGCATTGGCCTTGAAGATCCGGCTCTGCAGAAAGGGGTTGAACCTCTGCCTGTCATGTTCAAACAGCAGACTTTGCACCAAGATCAAGGTCTGCTGTACCCGTTCCGGATCCGGCTCGGGACGGCCCGATGCCAGCAATATGAAACGACCAAACCAGGTCGGGTTGGCATAGCTGGGGACAGGAAAGCTCAGAACAGTGTCGTAACCATGTTTGGCAAACAGAGTTTTTACCGGGTCGTGCTCTTGCCAGCGATACCGCCAGGCTTTATCTGCGCTTAAAGACTCGGCAAAGTTACTGTCGCTGCGGGCAAAATGTTCCAGATAGTACTGTTGCAGGGTCGCTATCCTACCGGAGGAAGCCAGTGAGGCTATTGGCCTTCGCAGCCACACAGGGGCGAACAAGCCTTGATTTTCCGGGTGTTCCAAATACTCCCTGGCATTGCTTGGCAGCCCCTGAAACCAGAACCCCTGGAACCCCAGCCTGGCGATCAGCGGGCCGACGGTTTGCAGTACTTGTCTGAAACTGCTCTGTGCTTCCGTGAGTGCAGCCTGATTCAATACTGTACTCATGCGATTACTCCTCAAGAATAAGAATCAAAGCCAACATAACTCAGGCTACGAATTGAACAAAGACAGTTGAAACAGATATTTAGAATAGGCTGCAAAAATGTAACCCCATGTAAAAACTACGGAGTTTTTGACGTTATTTTCACGTCACCTCCACTATGCTGATAAGGCCAGCTTCGAGCCGCTGTTTATAGCGCATGCCTGCCGCCAATGGCAGCGATAGTGGCCTCGAGCTCACTGAACCCCTGTCTGTTTGCTGTTGAATTTCCGAACAATGAAACCGTTGACCCTGAAAGCCAAGGCTGTTAATTATATTCGTACTCAGTAAAGTATAAGGATATACAAGATGAACAAATGGATATTATTAGCATGCTTTTCAGCAGGTTATACTTCATCTACCGCAATCGCAGAACCTGTCTCGGGTACGCTGCAACGCATTGAAGCCCATGCGGAATATTTTGGCTTTCAAGATCCGCAAGCCTACCTTCACTTCTCCGCCGAACTGAACCGGCTGATGGCCGGTGACAAGACACTGGGCGAGCCGATACTGTCTTCAACCACTTACAGCCAAACTCTGGGGGCCGGAATGGCCTTCTCGGCTCTTTCCAGTCAGCAACGAAGCGAACTCAGGGAGCTGGTTCAGGCGCGTAGAGCCAATATGGCCAAGAGCCTGGGGGTGAGCGAAGCGGCGCTGCAACAGAGGGTTGCGCAATATGCTGCCTATTCACGGCTGAATGCCAGGCTGCATGAGATCCCCATTGCCAAGGTAGTTCAAAACGCCTCACTCAGTGACAGCCCCAGACATCTGGAACTCAGTACAGAACAGCTGGCTGAATTGGGAGAGCCAGACTCACCTATAGCCCAGTTGGCCATTACTCAACTGGCGGCGCAGGCAGGTGTGCCCCAATTCACTCCGTTCGTGGTGCACTTCAGCGCCCGCGGTTCAGAGCAGAGATTTATCTACAATGACTTCTCCGGAGCCTGGAGCATTTCCGCCGAGACGGTGTGTCCAAGCCGCGAATGTGGCTCGAAAACCCAGTGAGCAAAGGCTATTCCCGATTCCCTAAACAAAGAGCCCCGGTGGTTAATCCTACCGGGGCTTGGTTTCCTTAGAACTTCATCAGGAACTGAGTCGAGGCCTCGACATCCGGGGTAAACAACCTGTCCTTGTCGTAGTAAGCCACCTGTTTGCGCAGCGCCTTTAACAGTTGCTCATTCTGGGGTGACAACTGCCTGTGGTTCACTTTCTTCTGCAGATCCATCGCCTGGGCCACCTGCATCAGCTCAAAGCCATAGATGCGTGCCACGCCATCCACCACCTTGCTGAGATTCTTGCCGGCCTGGAAGTAGTTGCTGAAGTTATCCTCGATACCGCCTTGGTTGGCTATACCATAGAAGGACACGGGATTGGCCGCATGGGCTATCTCGACAAACAGGGCGGTGAAGCCATTCTGCAGGGTATAAAAGGCCTGGCCATTGGCATCATCAGGGTCGACCAAGGCTCTTGGCAAACCCGTGAAGTAAGGGTCAATCAACTTGATCTGGCGATTACTGGAGTATTTGCCCAACTGCGCCATGGCATTGATAAAGGCCTCGGTTTGGGACGCCAATTGGATGGTATCGAAGTTGGCCGAGGAGTTAATCGCCCCCGATACCGTCCCTTGGGTAAAATACTGTGCCACTTGAGGGGCATCGGCGTAACGTCCGGGTTTGGCATTGATGTAAACCGTAGGATTATCATCAGAGCTGTTAATCTGAATATTCACCAAGGTTTCCAACTGCTGCAGCTGCGACATGGCATGGGCCACAGGCCAGTGAGCACCGCGATAAGATAGCGCATCCTGCAACGGCCGCTTCTCGTCACGCTGGAATAGATATCCCCCCTCCAGATTGGCCAAAATCTCTTGACCTACCTTCTCGACATTCGGCATAGGTCTGGCCGCCAGGGTATGAGGCAGCAGAGGGCTGATATTGCCGTTGATCCCTTCAAGGGCCGCGGCAATGAGTCTGGGAGAGAATTGAATGATCTGGCGGGCATCACCAATGGCGTTGACCACCTGTGCCGTTGCCAGGGCGTTGTTGGACAGAATCGAGAGTGAGTCCTTGCCAAAGGGCACCATCGGCTTGATCCCGGCTTGCTTCATCGCCTTGGCGGCAGACATCCGCTGACCTTTGTAGAACACATCCCACTCGCCCATCATGGCGGCGCCTATGTGTGAGGCCAACAGGATGTCACTCAACCCCACAGAGCCATCTTCCGGCACCACGGGAATAATGTCTTCGTTGATAAACTCCTGGTAGATGCGGGCCACGTCCGGCTGCACACCCACATGGCCCGTGGCTATCTGATTCAGGCGAATCGTCATCGCCATTTTCACGGTTTCCGGCGCTATGGGTTGGCCACTGGCCGCCGAGTGGGTAAACAGCATATTGCGGTTAAAATCTTCCGACAGTTTGCGGGCTTCGGCACTCAAAGAACCGTCTTTACCAAATACCGGGGTATCCTTGTTCTTGCCCACCCCAACGGTGAGCCCGTATACGGGAGTGCCTTTACGGGCAGAATCTATCAGGAGTTCATGGCTTGCATGAATTGTCTTTTGCGCTTCTTTGCTGAGAGCCACCTGCACTTGTTTATCTTTCAGCTGCAGTAGCTGCTCTATCTTGAGTGACTGACCATCCAGGGTAATCACCTCTGCCGCAGAAGCGCACCCCAGGGGTAAAGCCACTGCCGAAACTATCAATATATTGGATAAGCCTCTCATCAACACTGTTCTCCAAGAATAAAACGACTTAATCAGAACTTATTAATGTGAACGCCAAAAGCACTATTGATAATTTAAATGGCTGCCACATTAAAGCACTACTTTACTTATATCCTGAATCCGTGAATTAATCCGCCAACACCGCGCAGCCGCACCCAAATCGGCGAACGCTCTTTAATAATATGATCTCATCTGTATTCTGACGGCTACTGCGGGTCTGTCGCCGCGATTTTTGCTCTTGACCAGCCTGATCGCTGGTTGTTTTTTGATCATTTTTATCCCCAAGACCATAGTACCCCCTGAGCCTCTTGGCTCCGCGGCGTTTTCTCGGCGGGTTTCTCGGCGGGTGCGGTCAGACCGATCCGTACACGCTACCAAACGCCTTGAAACCCGGGCAGTGTCGGCCAAAGCGCAGGGTCAGTCGGCGGCCGCTGCTGACCAGGCGACAGGCCATGTAGATCAGTTCCTGCATCACGGTTTTGATGCGGCGGCGTTTGGCCTTATGGCGCACCGGTGCATCCGGTCCCAGCAGTGCCCGCTGCCCCATCCAGCGCAGGATGTTGTAGCCCAGCACTGCAAAGGCCATCACCAGATCATTGGTGTCGAACTTGCCAGAAGGCAGGCGCTCAAGATCCAAATCGCTCTTGAATTCGCTGTGGAACTGCTCGCAGGTGGCATGATCGCGGTAGAGGTCGATCACCGTCGCATTGTCCGCGACCTCGGGCTTGAGTGAGGTGGTCCAGCCTTCCAGACTGATCTCGGGTTCCAGAAACAGTTGCCCCTTGGCATCGCTATGGCGCACGGTGACCTTGACGATCAGGCGGTCGGCGGTGCCATCCAGCGGCTCACTCACCAGCGTTTCCATTTTTCCCGGTCGGGTGTAGCACCAGAGTGATCCGGCCGCATTGGCCTTGTCGACCCAGTCCAGTCCATCCTGCTTGCGGGGGTTCCACTTGATCAGATAATCGACGCCGTGCGATCGGAAGTACGCGCGGTTCTCGGCGGCATCATGGGCGCTGTCGAGACGCACCAGCAGCGGCGCATCGGTCATGCGACGGGCCCGCGGCAGCACGCGGTCGAGGGTGTGGATAAACTCATTGTTGGCGTGCTGGTTCCCCGGTCGCAGCTCACAACCCAGGCACCAGCCATCCGTGCCCAGGTAGGCCGCGATGGGAGCGTAACCGTCATGCCCCTTGTAGGTATAGGCCACGCCCTCTTTTTTACTGTTGCTGTTGTCCATGGGGAAGACGTCTATATCCAGAGGTACATGACCGGTGGCGAGGCTGCCGATGGACACCGAAGCGTTACACAGAAATTCGACGCTGGCCTCATCCAGCAACGGGATCAGCGCACGGGCATCCTCGTCAAAACGCTGCCGCAACCGGGCCGATGAGGGTGACTGCTTGATCCCCATGGCCGCTTTGAAAAAGGGATCATGGCGTGCGTGCTCGACCGCTTCGAAGTCGCTCTTACCAAGGCAGATCAGCCCCAGATAGGTGCGGATGAGATCAATGTTGGCGATGCCGTGACGCTTGACGATGGAACGGGAAGTTTTGGCCAGGGAGGTCATCCTGTTCAGGCTGTGCCCAACCAGCGCCAGACCGCCATGCGGTGTGATAATCTCGGTGTTGGACTGTTCGAGCTGGAAGGTGCGCATAGCCATGGTAAAAAGTCACTGCCTGGGTGAATGCAAAACAACGCCCATTCTACCGCCGCAGGCTCCGTAGTTATAGGCTTTCGGGGGAATTGGCGGGATTTGAAGTCACGGAATCAGGTTATATAAGTTATTTATCCAGCCGCTAATAAACACTGGTATAAATATAAAATTCTTTTTTAGTTAACTCAGTTAGGAAATTACAACACAGAAAATAACTTAAAAAGCGAGATTGGGTATTTATTCAGACTGGATTGCAAATATGTAAATTACTGCCCTTGAGTGCCGTTTTTTGACATTACTTTGACAAAACAAAATTTAGGGAGGTGCAGTTTGCTTTCATTGCTATAACCACAACAGAAAGGGAGAGTCACTCCGGGTGACTTGCAGGGCTCGGCAAATTGGTGAAAGATAGAGCGCTTCAACAATAACAATTATCCTGTATCCGGAGCCTTTCATGCGCATGCTGTCCCTGCTCTGGCTCGCTGTCGCGACGTTACCCGGCGCCGCTCTTGCCGAACCAGCCACCCAAGCCAACACCTATATCAATGATGCCATTTTGCCGCCGCTCAAACCCTGGAGTGGTGCCAGCGAGGCCTTAATGCGTGCAGCCGACGACGGCTGGGCCACGCCTTTTGAGCAATCCGGCGGTATTGAAAGCCCAAGCTATCAGCAGACCTTTGCCTGGCTGGATAGGCTGATGACCCAAAGCAACAAGCTTAACAAGGTGAGCCTGGGCAAGAGCCCCCAGGGGCGGGATATCTGGATGATAGTGGCCAGCGCCGAAGGTGCTGCCACCCCGGCACAGCTGAGACGTAACCACAAGCCCAATGTTCTGGTGCAAGCCGGGATCCACTCGGGTGAAATTGACGGCAAAGATGCCGGCATGATGTTATTGCGGGATATCATAGTCGGCGACAAGGCCGAGCTGTTGGAACAGGTCAACCTGCTGTTTGTGCCGATTTTCAGTGTCGATGCGCACGAACGCTCCAGCCAAAGCAACCGGGTTAATCAACGTGGCCCACTGAACATGGGCTGGCGAACCACCAGCCAAAACATCAACCTCAATCGTGACTACGCCAAGGCCGACAGCATGGAGATGCAACACATGCTGACCGCCATCAACGACTGGCAGCCGCAGCTGTATATCGATGTGCATGTCACCGACGGTATCGACTACCAATATGATGTGACCTTTGGTTACAACCTGTCTCAGGGGCTGAGCCCCGCCGGCTACAATTGGCTGCAGCAGGAATATCGCCCGGCGATAGAACAGGCGCTGACCCAGGCAGGTCATATCCCGGGGCCTCTGGTCTTCGCCTTGGACAATACCGATTTGAGCAAGGGCATGTCACTGTGGAATGCCTCGGCCCGCTACTCCAACGGTTACGGCGATGCCAGACACCTGCCGACCATATTGATTGAAAACCACAGCCTCAAGCCGTTTCGGCAACGGGTACTGGGCACTTATGTGATGCTGGAGCAAACCCTCAAGACTGTGGGGGCCAAAGCGACCAAGCTGCGCGCAGCGATAGAGAAAGACAAGTACCGCTATCCACGGCTGGTGACCCTGACCTGGAAGTCACAAAAGCAGGAGCAGGGCTGGGATTTCAAAGGCATAGACTATCAACTGGAACAGAGCCCTATTTCGGGCAAACAAGTGGTGCGCTGGACCGGCGAGCCCAAGCTTTATCCCAACCTGCCGGTAATAGGCAACACAGAGGCGGATATCCGTGTCAGCCGCCCGGCCGCTTACTATATTCCGCCCCAGTGGCAGGAGGCGATTGCCAAGCTATCGCTGCACGGCATTCGTATGAGCCGCCTGGAGCAACCTCAAACACTGAAGCTGCAACAGTATCGCCTCAGCGAACCCCAGTTTGCCGCCAGTGACTATGAAGGCCGCCAGAGAGTCAGTGCCAAAGCCAAACTGGAAAAGGTTGAACTCACCTTGCCCACCGGTACCGTCAAAATAAGCACTGAGCAGCCGCTTGGCGATCTGGCGATGATACTGCTGGAGCCGCAATCGCCCGACTCATTGCTGCAGTGGGGCCTGTTCAACACCATATTCACCCGCACCGAGTATATTGAGGACTACGCGGTTGAACCTTTGGCACAACAGATGCTGGCCAACTCCAAAGCGCTCCAGGCCGAATTTGACCAGGCGCTCAAAGACCCGGCCTTTGCCGCCGATGCCAAGGCCAGGTTACGTTGGTTCTACGAGCGCAGCCCTTACTATGACAAGGCTTACCAGGCTTATCCCGTTTATCGCGCCAGATAGGCCCTGACAATAAGCTATCCAGGAGTAGAGCGATGAAGCAACAGAATGAGTTACAGGGAGGCTGCCTATGCGGCGCCATACGTTATCGCCTCGAGGGTGAACCGTTCGATGCCGACCACTGTTACTGCAGTCAATGCCGTAAGAGCACAGGGGCTGTAGTGGGCAGTTGGATGGACTTCAAACTGGAGCAACTCACTTGGCAGGGTGAAGCCGTGCGGGAATACGCCTCTTCGGCCAAGATCCGCCGCGGCTTTTGCCCAAACTGTGGCACCAGCCTGAGTTATCGCAGTCTCGACCATCCCGAATTTATCAGCTTGAGTATTGCTTCTTTGGATGACCCAGACAGGGTGGCACCCAGATATCATATCTACTGCGCCGACAAACCCGCCTGGCTGGAGATTAGCGACGACTACCCCCGTTATCCCGGTAATCGCAGTCAAGGCGACTAGCCGACGGCAGAAGCGTTATTGCGCAATAAAAAATCCGCCCTGTGGCGGATTTTTATCATTCATTGAACCAAAGATTACATATCACAAGGCTTCAGCGGCTTACGCAGCTGCGCCCGGACATTATCCATACCGGCATAAAACTCTTTCATCATCAGCAGACCCATCATCTTGCCGTTGTCTGTAATGATCAGCTCATCCGGGTTGCTGGGATCATTCTTGATGGCGCCAATCAGCTTCATCGAGCTCATCTCTTTGAACAGGGCTGTGTCCAGATTAACGCCGAAGGTGTCGCGGAAATACTTGCGCGACAGACGACCGGAGAACATCCCCAGCAGGAAACGATACTGCATTACATCTTTCTTGCTGTACTGCTTTTGTTGCTCAACACCCATCTTGCCGCTGGCGATCCGCTCCTGATACTTGCGCAGCGAGAAAGTATTCACATGCAGGGTATCGTTGAGGAAACTGAATGAGCCTGAACCCACACCCAGATATTCGTCGTAGTCGATAACGTACTCGTCAAAGCCCTCATCGTTGGCCTTACCAAAGGCCCAGGCCGACAACTGGTTGTACTGGCCATTGAGGGTATTGAGGATCATCCGGTACTGGTTGGCCATATCGGCCTGAGGCGCAGCCAGTTTCCCTTTGACGCTCTTGCGGGTCTGGTGGGTGATCATCAGGGGATAAGTGGTGATTTGGCGTGGATCCAGTCTGGAAGCCATATCCAAGTCATGCTGGATCACTTCGTCTGTCTGACCGCGGAAACCGAAGATCAAATCGACATTGATAATAGGAAACAGCTCTTTGGCAGCCATGATCTTGTCGAATGTTTGCTGGCCGGTGCCGAACTTTTCCAACCTGTCTGTCATCTTGAGGATGTCATCATTAAAGCTCTGCACCCCGATGGACATGCGGTCAACCAATCCCTTGAGCTGTTTAAAGCCGGGGCTGTCCAAGTGTTGGGGATCCGATTCACAGGAGACTTCCTTGATGGAAGGGAACAGGGTCTTGGCATACTCGATGGTTCGCGCCAGTTCATCTTCCAGCACGGTCGTAGTGCCGCCGCCTATGTACATGGACTCGAAGTCATAGCCCAACTGCTTGACCATATCCATCTCTTTACGCAGCGCCACAAAATAGGCACGGGCCTTGTCTTCCTTGAACAGGAAGCGGTGGAAGGTACAGTAAGAGCAAAGCGTGTGGCAGAAAGGCACATGGGCATAGAGCATGTATTTCTTGCCCTCTACCGGAGCCGGCATCACATCAGCAGAAATAGTGTCCAGCCTCAGGTTCTTGTCAACATAGTACTGCATCACCCGCTCCATGGCCCCCAGCATCCAGTTGGGTACTGTAATATTGGCTTGGTATGGAGTGACCAGTTGGCGATCGAGAGTTTGGATAATTGATGACATAAGGCTTCCTGTTAGTTTTGCTAATCCTTAGATACCACAAACAGTTAGGTGATTTCCAAGGTACTGCCAGCTGTTTGTAGACTACCTCCTGCACAGGAGTCAAAACGTGAACTGGCTAGAAGTTAACAATACCTATCAGTATCGAGAGTGGCGTTTTGTTAAGCAGATCATGTTTTAGCATTAACGGATGAAAAATCAACCTTTCGAGGGGTGCCTCTACACCAGGCAGCAAAAAGGGGTCCGCAGACCCCTTATTTTCAGCTGAGCTTAAACTGTCTGACCACACTGGAGAGCTGATCTTTGGCAGCGGCCAGTGCCGCGGTGCTGCCGAGTGTCGCCTTACCACTCTGATTCAGCTCTTCCACCATTTCGCGAATGACACTGAGGTTGCGGGTAATCTCTTCAGAAACCGAGCTCTGCTCTTCGGCAGCCGTGGCTATCTGGCTACTGAGGCCATTGATATCAAATACATGCTCGGTCAGCCCCTGCAAACTTTCGGCCACCAGAGTCGTGGTATCGGCCGTTGCCTGACAGCTCTGGCGGGTACGATTCATGGCATTCACCGCCGAATCTGCTCCCTGACGCAGCTGTTCCAACATATTGTTGATCTCTGAAGTGCTGGCCTGGGTGCGTGCCGCCAACGCCCTGACTTCGTCTGCCACTACGGCAAAGCCACGTCCCTGCTCACCGGCTCGGGCCGCTTCGATGGCCGCATTCAGCGCCAGCAGGTTGGTTTGCTCGGCAATCTCACCTATCACATCCAGCACACCGGCAATTCTACGGGTGCTTTCATCCATCTCGGCAATGGTCTGGGAGGCACTGTCGACTTCGCTGACCAGCGCCATCACATTGTTGGAAGCCTGTTCGACCGCCTGACGGGACTCATCCCCTTGAGCTCTGGCCTTATCGGTCAACTGTGCGGCGGAGGCAGCATCGTTGGCAACCCCTTGAGCGGTAGCGCTCATCTCTTCAACCGCGGTGACAACCTGGTCGGTTTCCAAGGCGTGGGCCTGCAATGCCGCCGAGTTGGACTCAGACTGCACATTGAGCTCACCGACCTGCTGCGCCATATGTTCCGAGGCTTGGGCGATTTCACGGATCATGACTTGTAATCTGTCGCTGAGCTGATCCAGATCGGCCGCCAGAGTGCAGAGTTCATTCTTGCCCTGGATCCCTATCTTGTGGGTCAGGTCGCCGACCGCCAGCTTGGCGACAGATTGTTGGATCCGGCTGACAATGGCCACCAGATGGCGGCTCATAAGGAGTGCCATCAGCAAGGAAGCCACTATGGCAAACAGGATCAGACCGAGCAGAATAGCTTCGGCATTATCCACCTCGGAAACCGTCATCTGCCCCAATTCCTGGTTACGCTCGGTTATCTGCGCCACCAGCAGATTGATCTCGGCACTCACCTCAGGGCCCAGATCTCGTCTTACCGGAGTGAGAACCGGCTCTGTGCCGGTTCGCTCGGCCAGCGCCAGCTCATCGAAGTAGAGACGGGTGTATCTGTCGATTCCGGGTTTGAGAACGGCGATTCGCGCACCACCATTCTTCATAAAGGCTGTGTCGAATTTACTCAGGCGGGCTATCAGGTCATGCACTCTGTCTTGATGCTGGCGTACCCCTTGAGTGTTGTGCACCAGGGAAGCCAGTCGCAGTTGATAGAACTCTTCGCGGATCCCGGCGAAAGTCTCGGTCAGATTGTTGTTGTTCACCAGACGTTCGCTGACGTCATTGAGTTGGAAAAAAGCACGATAAGCAAAGATGCCGATCACTATAAGTAGCACACTGGACAGCAAAGACGGCAGCATGGATAACACACTGGTTCTGGTATTGTTGATCATGATGGTATCTGATTGAATGAAGAAAAAGACGCGTAACTTTGTTACGTTTGTAGAACCATTTTACATATTGGTGATTAAATAAGCAATCCATCATAATGTCATTAAAAATTGAAATAACTCTTAATAAACATGATGTTGTTTTATTTGAATTGTATTTTTTACACTTTGGAAGTCAAATCGTTAACTATTTTACGGATCAAGTCAGAAATTTTGTTACAAAAACAGTTAAACAGCAGAAGAATTAAGCTAAGGATTAAAATAATTTAATGATTAAAAACAGTTAATTAATGCCAATCACTCAAGAAAATGGCACTTTGACCACCTATTTAGAGGTATAAGTGCCATAAATAAAATAATCACCGCTTTATTTTTCATTATTGATAAAAAAAGCCGTGTCGACTGACACGGCTTTTCTGCAAAGGGCTGGCCTCAGTCTCTGTATTTCAGAGTACCGTTGGCCTTGATCTCGTCATACCACAGGTTGTGGTGCTGAGTTGCCCAGTTTTCATCACAGTAACCGGAAACCATACACTCCATACCACCTTCAGACATAACAGTTGCCATGAAGATATGCACTATGGAGAAGGCACAGATGATGATGGCACTGATTGAGTGCAACACCAGAGCTATCAGGCTCAGGGTACGGCTGGGTTCAAACAGGTTGGGGAACAGCAGCAGCATGCCTGAGGCAGAGATGATCAGCCCAAAGAAGGCAAAGGCCCAGAACCACATCTTCTCACCGGCGTTGGCAAAGCCGGCATCAGGGTGTTTGCCCTTGAAAGGACCGAAGTTGATGTACCCGCCCACGACCATAAACCACTTGACGTCATACATCTTGGGTAACTGGTTCTTGGCCCACAACAGAGTCATCAGCGCCCAGCCGAACATGAAGGGAATCGCCATCACGTCGTGCACTTGCTTGGCACCATTGACCATGGATGCCCAGAAGCCTTCACCCAGATAAGGCTGGAAGAAGAAACGCCCGGCCAACAGCACCAAGCCGGTGAGGATCAGCAGCAAGCAGGGAATCGCCCCCAGCCAGTGAATGCTCACATCAAACTTGGACCAACGATGTACCATCTTGCCGGAGAAACCATGGTGCAGTTTGGAAATACCGTTAACCATGATAAACAGGGCAAAAATGATGATCATGCCGAACAGGGCCAGCATCAACCCGGGGGCCAGCCAGTCGCTGCGCAGTTCCAGTACCCGCAGATCATAGGTGTTGATCGGCTGGTTGTGGAACTGGCTCTGGGACGTGGTGTAACCCGTTGCCCCATCCTTGAGTTGTGCCCAGATCTGGGCGTCGCTCGCTTGTGGTTCCACAGGTGCATCAGCACCATTGGCAAAGCAAACCGCACTGAACAAGAGCGCAATAGCCAAGCCTATGTGTTTGAACCATTTGTTCATATTAACCTCTCTCACCGACCCGGTAGTACCGGGTCGGATATTCGTGCCGTCTGTTACTTCCAGGCGCCGTTTTCGGCACCGCGATAAGCCACACGCTCGCGGTAGATGCCGGAAACCACTTCCGCATCACCGGCCAGCAGGGCCTTGGTTGCACAGAGTTCGGCACACATAGGCAGCTTGCCTTCTGCAATACGGTTGGCACCGTATTTCTGACGCTCGGCATCCGAATGGTTTTCTTCAGGACCACCGGCACAGAAGGTACATTTGTCCATCTTGCCACGGGAGCCGAAGGCACCTGATTTCGGGAACTGAGGTGCGCCGAATGGGCAAGCATAGAGACAGTAACCACAACCGATACAGGTATCTTTGTTGTGCAGCACTATGCCATCTTCGGTGCGGTAGAAGCAGTTGGCAGGACATACGGCCATACAAGGCGCGTCGCTGCAATGCATACAAGCCACAGAGATAGAGGCCTCGCCGGGCTGACCATCTTTGATGGTCACTACACGGCGACGTTGGATACCCCACTCGAGAGCGGAGTCGTTTTCGTTTTTACAAGCGGTGACACAGCCATTACATTCAATGCAGCGCTTGGTATCACACAGAAATTTCATTGTAGCCATAGTGGCAATTCTCCTCGCTTAAGCTGCACTTATGCTTTGACGATCTGACAAAGCGACGCCTTGGTTTCCTGCATCTGAGTCACTGGGTCATAACCATAGGTCAGCGCAGTGTTACAGGATTCACCCAATACGTAAGGCACTGTGCCTTCCGGATAGTTGGGTTCCAGGCTCTCGCCGTGCATGATCCCGGCAAAGTGGTAAGGCATCCAGGTCACACCAGGTTTAACCCTTGGGGTCACCATGGCTTGAACCAGAATTCGGCCGCCTTCGGCGCCTTCCAGCCATACCTTCTCACCGTCACGGATACCGCGGTCGGCAGCATCACCAGGGTTGATCTCAACGAACATCTCCTGCTGCAGCTCGGCCAGCCATGGGTTGGAACGTGATTCTTCACCACCACCCTCGTATTCCACCAGACGACCGGAAGTCAGTACCAGTGGGTACTTGCCACTGACATCTTTCTCCTGAATAGACTTGTACAGAGTCGGCAGACGATGTACCTGCATGTCGTCATAAGTTGGGTACTTGGCTACCAGATCGCGACGGGCTGTGTACAGCGGCTCGCGGTGTACTGGCACCTGATCAGGGAAGGTCCACACGATACAACGGGCCTTGGCGTTACCGAATGGGATACAACCGTGCTTGATGGCAACCCGGACAATACCGCCTGAAAGGTCGGTCTTCCAGTTCTTACCTTCGGCTTCGGCTTTCTCTTCAGCAGTCAGCTCGTCCCACCAGCCCAATTGCTTGAGCAGCTTGTCGGAGAACTCAGGATAACCGTCCTGGATTTCAGCACCTTTGGAGAAGGAGCCTTCGGCCAGCAGGTTCTTGCCTTGATATTCCACACCGTAACGGGCACGGAAGTTACCGCCACCGTCTTTGACGTGCTTGCTTGTGTTATAGAGGATCTGGGTACCTGGATGCTTCATCTCAGGTGTACCCCAACATGGCCAAGGCAGACCATAGGTTTCGCCCTTGCATGGCCCACCTTCGGCTTCCAGAGTCTTGTTGGAGAAAGTGCCCCAATTCATTGTGTGTTGCTTCAAACGCTCAGGGCTTTGGCCGGACATACCGATAGTCCACATACCGCGGTTGATTTCGCGAGTGATGTCTTCGATCAGAGGCAGACCATTCTCTTTCTTGATACGCTTGGTGTACTGCTCGGCGAAGCCCAGTTTCTGTGCCAGACGATACATGATTTCGATATCTGTCTTGGACTCAAACAGCGGCTCGATAACCTGCTCACGCCATTGGATAGAACGGCCTGAGTTGGAGATGGAACCACGGGTCTCAAACTGAGTCGCGGCAGGCAGCAGGTAAACGCCATCCTTACGACGGTGCATAACACCGGCCATAGTTGGGAATGGGTCAACAACAACGACTGTATCCATCTTGTCCAGTGCATCACGCACGTCACGCTGACGGGTTTCAGTGTTGACAGACTGACCCCAGAAGAAGGCCAGGCGCACGTTGTCTTTCTGTGCCAGCTTCTGCTTGTCTTCCAACACACCGTCGTGCCAACGGGAACAAGGAATACCCGGAGTCGTCATAGGTTCGCGGCCCAGGTAGGTACCCTGGTCGAAGCGGCTCTTCATCCACTCCATATCCAGATCCCATACGTGGGTCCAGTGTTGCCATGCCGCAGAGGTCAGGCCGTAGTAACCTGGCAGGTTATCGAACAGCAGACCCAGGTCGGTAGCGCCCTGTACGTTATCGTGACCACGGAAGATGTTGGTACCACCACCGGAAACACCCATGTTACCCAGAGCCAACTGCAGGATACAGTAAGCACGGGTGTTGGCATTACCTACGTGGTGCTGGGTACCACCCATACACCAAACCACAGTGCCTGGACGGTTATCGGCCATCATCTTGGCGGCCTGGTACAGGTACTCTTCGCTACAGCCAGTGATGTTGGCCACTTCTTTAGGTGGGAACTTCTTGGCTTCTGCACGGATGGTTTCCATCTCGAACACACGTTCTTTGATGAAAGTCTTGTCTTCCCAGCCGTTTTCGAAGATATGCCACAACATACCGTAGATAAACGGAATGTCGGTACCCGGACGGATAGAGCAATGCAGATCGGCATGAGCCGCGGTGCGGGAGAAACGTGGATCAACCACGATCAGCTTGGCATTGTTCTTCTCTTTGGCGATCAGAATGTGCTGCATGGAAACAGGGTGTGCTTCTGCAGGGTTGGCACCAATGAAGAAGATGGCGCGGGCATTCTGAATGTCGTTGAAAGAGTTGGTTTGCGCACCATAGCCCCAGGTGTTGGCCACACCGGCTACAGTGGTAGAGTGACAAATACGGGCAGAGTGGTCGACGTTGTTGGTACCCCACATGGCGGCCAGCTTACGATACATGTAGCAGCCTTCGTTGGAGAACTTGGCACTACCCATAAAGTAAACAGAATCCGGACCAGATTCCTGGCGGATCTTCAGCATCTTGTCACCAACTTCGTTGATGGCCTGATCCCAGCTGATACGCTTCCACTTACCGCCTTCAAGCTTCATTGGATACTTGAGACGCTTCTCACCATGGCCGTGCTCGCGCAGTGCAGCACCTTTGGCACAGTGACCACCGGCGTTGAATGGGTGATCGAAGGCAGGCTCCTGACCAGTCCAAACACCGTTTTGTACTTCGGCATACAGACCACAACCTACGGCACAGGCACTACAAATAGTACGCTTGACTTCGATAGGCGCATCATGAGGTACATCTTTGGCTTCGGCACGACGCATCATGCCGGCACCCAGCATAGAGGCGGCAGCGATACCACCGGCAGTAATACCGGCATTCTTCATAAACTGACGACGGCTGATCCCCAGTTTTGGTTTGTCAGCCTTAGGGGCGACATTGGATGTGCGAGTTAACTTCATCGCTTGAGATCTCCTGGATTAGCTACGCAGGCTGTTGTAATAGCTGCGGATATGCGCTGTTTCGTGATAGCCCTTTTTTGCGGACTTCGCTTCAACAGGCTCATTGGCCTGAGCGGCGCTCACCCCTGTAGCAGCAATCGCGGCACCCGCGGCACTGCCTATGGTGATAGCCTTCAGCAGGGATCTGCGGTTCAGATCTGGCTTCTGGTCTTTCATCTTCGCTCCTGATAATTTTCACCCGCGTTGCGGGTGACACGACTCTCTTTTGTGCACTCCAGCCTATTAACAACTCAAGCTGCGCTTATGTACAAAAAAGGTAAAAATTCCGTTACATATGAATAGAGTCCTTCTATAAGCGTGGGCAATATAAGGCTTTGCAACTGGATGGATTTTGATCTGGGACAGTTTGAATGTAAGCCCCATGGGAACGGCTGTTCAAAGCGTTAACTGCTTCAAACTTTCAATAAAAGGAAAATAGCGAAAGTATCAGTGACGCGCGGATTTTGAAGTAAACAATGTTAAAAAACAGATCATAAAAAAACACCCCGGCAGGCCGGGGTGTTTGCAGTCTTTAATCAGCTCAGGGGCTCAATTATCTCGATATTTGAGCGTACCGTTGGCTTTGATTTCGTCATACCAAACATTGTGATGCTGCATCGCCCAGTTCTCATCACAGTAACCGGACTTCATACACTCCATACCGCCCTCGGACAGTACGGTTGCCATCCAGATATGCACTATGGTGAAGGCGATAATGAGCGTGGCACTGACACCATGCACCAACAACGCCGCCATTGAGGCTTCACGGGGCAAACCCAGGTTGGGCAACACCATCATGATGCCGGAAATGCTGATAAACAGACCGAAAATGGCCAGGGTCCAGAACCACATCTTCTCACCGGCGTTGGCAAAGCCCGAATCCGGGTGCTTACCCTTGAAGGGGCCGAAGTTGATGTAGCCACCCACCAGCATGAACCACTTGAGGTCATAGCTCTTGAACAGCTGATCCGGCATCCATTTCACCACCAGTACCGCCCAGGAGGCGATAAACAGTGGCCCGACCCAATCGTGGATCGTCTTGGAGCCATAGATCAGTGCCGCCCAAATATCGCCACTGACATAGGGTTGCAGCACATGCTTGCCCAACATGATGTTGAGTCCGGTGAAGATCAGGATAAGACAGCTGATCGCCACTACCCAGTGGATGATCAGGTCCGCCTTACTCCAGCGGAACACCAACTTGCCGGAAAAACCATGGTGCAGCTTGGATGGTCCATTCACCAGGTAAAAGAGCACGAACGCCCCAAACACACCGACTACGGCAATCGCCATAATGGGTGTCAGGTACTGATTGCGCAGCTCCTTGCCCTGATTACCGGCCACGTTGATCAGCACGCCGGTTTCAACCCCCTTGGCAGTGGTATAGCCGGATTCACCGGATTTTACCGCGCGCCAAAGATCGGCCTCACTGGTTTGCGCCTGCGCCTGTTGCTGGCTCGACTGTTCATCGGCGGCCATGGCTGTGGAAGCAAACCCCAGCCCGGCAACCAATACCAGCAGAGCGAACAGACTGCGCAGTGATTTGATTAACATAGTCACTCCTCGTCAGGGTGGGCCTTAGCCCACCCCCGCTCTGTCTCAGTTGATCTCACCGGTCTTGGGATTGTAGCCCCAAATCACATTGGGGTTACCCCTGGCGGCCATCCGCTCACGATAGATGTTGGATACCACTTCCGCGTCACCGGCCAGCAGTGCCTTGGTGGAGCAAAGCTCGGCACACATAGGCAACTTACCTTCGGCGATACGGTTGGCACCGTACTTCTTACGCTCAGCTTCAGAGAAGTTTTCCTCTGGACCACCGGCACAGAAAGTACACTTATCCATCTTGCCGCGACTGCCGAAGGCGGTCTTTTTCGGGAACTGAGGCGCCCCGAAAGGACAGGCATAGAAGCAGTAGCCACAACCGATACAGGTATCTTTGTTATGCAGCACTATGCCATCGTCAGTACGGTAGAAGCAGTCTGCAGGACAAACGGCCATACAAGGCGCGTCGGTACAATGCATACAGGCAACTGAAATGGACGCTTCACCGGGCTGACCATCATTGATGGTCACCACGCGGCGACGCTGGATACCCCACTCGAGCGCGGAGTCGTTTTCGTTTTTACAGGCTGTGACGCAACCGTTACACTCGATGCAGCGCTTGGTGTCACATAAGAATTTCATGACTGCCATAATGGCTTATCTCCTCATCAAGTACGGTTAGGCTTTGGTGATCTGGCACAGGCTGGATTTGGTTTCCTGCATCTGTGTCACCACATCATAGCCGTAAGTCAGAACCGTGTTGGCCGATTCACCCTGAACGTAAGGTACAGTACCTTCCGGATAGTTCTTCACCAGGCTCTCGCCTTCGAAGATACCGGCGAAGTGGTACGGCATGAAACATTCACCGTTGATCACCCTTGGCGTTACCATGGCCTTGACCTTGATCTTGGCGCCTTCTGGGCTGTGTACCCAAACATCGTCGCCATCGCGTAGACCGCGGTCGGCTGCATCGCCTGGGCTGATCTCGATAAACATCTCCTGCTGCAACTCGGCCAGCCAGGGGTTGGAACGGGTTTCTTCACCGCCGCCTTCATATTCCACCAGACGACCAGAGGTCAGTGCCAGCGGGAAGTCTTTGGCGAAGTCTTTGTCCTGAATTGACTTGTACAGGGTCGGCAGACGCGCCACCATACGGTCTTCGTAGGTGGGGTACTTGGCGACCAGGTCACGACGAGGCGTGTACAGAGGTTCACGGTGCAACGGAATGTCGTCCGGGAAGTTCCATACGATACAACGAGCCTTGGCGTTACCATAAGGGATACAGCCGTGAGCTATGGCCACACGCTGAATACCACCGGAAATATCGGTTTTCCAGTTTTTGCCTTCGGCGTGTTTCTTCTCTTCTTCGGTCAGGTCATCCCACCAACCCAGCTGCTTGAGCATCTTGTCGGTAAACTCAGGGTAACCATCCTGAATCTCACTGCCTTTGGAGAAGGAACCTTCGGCAAGTATGTTGTTGCCATTGTGCTCAACACCGTAACGGGCACGGAAGTTACCACCGCCGTAGCGGACTTCACGGTCGGTACGATAGAGGATTTGGGTACCTGGATGTTTCATCTCAGGCGTGCCCCAACATGGCCATGGCAGACCATAAGTTTCACCCTTGGCTGGGCCGCCGGGTGCTTCGAGGGTATCAAAGTCGAAGGTACCCCAGTTTTCCTGGTGCATCTTCAGACGCTCAGGGCTCTGACCTGTGTAACCTATGGTCCACATACCGCGGTTGAACTCGCGGGTGACATCTTCAACCAGCGGTTCTTCACCGTTGACCTTGATGTGCTTACAGAACTCTTTCTCAACGCCCCACTTCTTGGCCAGCTTATACATGATCACATGGTCAGGCAGCGATTCGAACAGAGGGTCGATGACCTGAGAACGCCACTGCAGTGAACGGTTGGAAGCTGACACAGAACCATAGGTTTCGAACTGAGTCGCTGCCGGCAGCAGGTAAACGCCATCTTTACGCTGGTGCATAACACCGGCCATGGTTGGGAATGGGTCAACGACTACCACAGTGTCCATCTTGTTCAGTGCTTCACGCACCTCACGGCCACGGGTTTCGGTGTTGACAGACTGACCCCAGAAGAAGGCCAGACGGATATTGTCTTTCTGGGCAATCTTGTTCTTGTCTTCCAGCACACCGTCGTGCCAGCGGGAACAAGGGATACCGGCTGAAGTCTGTGGCTTCTGGCCCAGATACTCGCCTTGGTCGAAACGGCTGCTGACCCAGGCAGGATCCAGATCCCACACATTGCTCCAGTGCGCCCAGGCGCCGGAAGTCAGACCATAGTAACCAGGCAGGTTATCGAACAGCAGACCAAAGTCAGTGGCGCCCTGTACGTTGTCGTGACCACGGAAGATGTTGGTACCACCACCGGAAACACCCATGTTACCCAGAGCCAACTGCAGGATACAGTAAGCACGGGTATTGGCGTTACCTACGTGGTGCTGAGTACCACCCATACACCAAACGATAGTGCCGGGCTTGTGCTCGGCCATCATCTTGGCGACGCGACGCATCTGAGCTTCACCGACACCGGCAACATGCTCAACCTCGGCAGGGTTGTACTTCTTCACCTCTTCGCGGATACGTTCCATGCCGTACACACGCTGATCGATAAAGCTCTGATCTTCCCAGCCGTTTTCGAAGATATGCCACAGCAGACCGTAGATGAAAGGAATGTCGGTACCGGGACGGATATGCACGTACTCGTCAGACTTGGCTGCAGTACGGGTGAAACGTGGATCAACCACTATGACTTTGGCACCGCGCTCTTTACCTACCAGAATGTGTTGCATCGCCACAGGGTGAGCTTCACTGGGGTTGGAGCCGATAAACAGCATGCACTTGGCATTGTGCATATCGTTGAAGGAGTTGGTTTGCGCACCATAGCCCCAGGTGTTGGCCACACCGGCTACAGTGGTAGAGTGACAAATACGCGCCGAGTGGTCGACGTTGTTGGTGCCCCACATGGCTGCGAGTTTGCGGTACAGGTAAGACTGTTCGTTGGAGAACTTGGCACTACCCATGAAGTACACAGAGTCAGGGCCGGATTCTTCGCGGATCTTCAGCATCTTGTCGCCGACTTCATTGATAGCCTGCTCCCAGCTGAGACGCTTCCACTTACCGCCTTCGAGTTTCATTGGATACTTGAGACGTTTCTCACCATGGCCGTGCTCACGCAGTGACGCACCCTTGGCACAGTGACCACCACGGTTGAATGGATGGTCCACGGCAGGCTCCTGCCCGGTCCAAACACCGTTTTGCACTTCGGCGTAGATACCACAACCTACTGAGCAGTGAGAGCAGATAGTACGCTTCACTTCAGTGGGTGCATCGTGAGGAACATCTTTGGCTTCGGCTTTACGCATCATTCCTGCGCCCAGCATAGATGCTGCGGCAATCCCACCGGTAGCCAAACCGGCAGACTTAAGGAACTGACGACGATTCAGACCCAGAGCGGGCTTTTCAGCCACTGCGACCTGGTCTGTTTTGCGGGTTAATCGCATCACACACTCTCCTTATCGTTATTTGTTACGCAGTGAGGCGTAATAATTGCGCACATGGTCAGTCTCACGGTAGCCCTCACCCTTTGGCACTTCTGGTGCTTCAGGCTTGGCCGCCAAGGCTTGACCACTGACAGTCGCAACCGCGCCTGCCGCACTGCCGATCGCCAATGCCTTGAGCAGTTGACGACGACCCATGTCGGAAGCTTGCTTCTTCATAGTGTCTCCTCGTGTTGAAGGTAGACGGGGGAAACTCCCCCGCATGCTTTAGCCCGTGTTGCCACGGGCAAATTCTCAGGCCAACTCGCTGGCCTTGGGCTGGATCTGTACCGCTGGGGTTTCCACCACGGGCGTGCTCAGCACCAGCTGTTCAAACTCATTGATTTCGGTTTCAAAGAAGGCCCGGCCGAGTTGTGCCACCACGGCGTAAAACGCGGCGGAGGGACAACGGGACAAGGTATCAAAGAAACGTATGATCCAGCTGCCGATATGGCGGCGGTAGAAGGCCAGTTGCTGGTGGGCCGGAGCCTCCAGCAGCAATACGCTCATCACCTCGCACAAGGCGGCAACATGATCTTCCGGCTCCTTGACGTTTTCTTCGCGCTCGAAGCCCAGCTGCATCAGATCCTGACGCAGCAAAGCCAAGGGCTTGTCCATCAGCGAACCTGTCATAAACCAGCTGCCATAGGGCAGGATTTCCCCCGAGCCCACGCCGAGGAAGATGTTGAAATACTCATCTTCCAACTGGTTACTGTCGAACTGGACGGCCGCCAACTTGAGCGCCAACCAGGCCTTGGTCATATCACTGTCGTCATTGGCGTCGACTTCGAGGTCGCCAAGAAAACTCAGCAATTCCGGGCTGGGGTGGCGCCTCAGCAGCGCCGCCAGCAGCTGATAGATATCTGCTCTAAGCTGATCGTTTTCTGATACTTCTCTTACTGTTTCGGTCATAGCGGATCTCTTATCTCAGTTGCTTTTCCGGATCCTGGAGTATGTCTTCAAACATATCCTTAACCCGGCAATCACCACACATCTTCAAACGCTCAATGTTGGCGCTGAAGGCGCTGTGGCTTCCGACCATATCCAGCATCCGGTGCACCATAGACTGGGTCGCGAACGGCGCTCCACAACGAATACATTCGAACGGAGCTTCTTCTTTCAGGATCCGGTGCTGCTGCCGTGCAGCCTTATCCAGATTGACCTGAGGAGTCAGGCTGATCACCTTCTCCGGACAGGCGGCCTCACACAGACCACACTGCACACAATCCTGCTCGACAAAATACAGTGCCGGAGTGTCACCACCGTCGGTCAGCGCCTGGGTAGGACAGGTCGCGACACAAGACATACACAAGGTGCACTTGTCGGCATTGATATTCACCAAGCCATAAGGAACATTGCCCATGGCAAGTTGGGTATCAACATTAGCAGCCTGCTCATTGAGGTGATCGATAGCGGCATACAGCTGGGTGCGCTTGTTACCCTCAGTGAGCGCCGCAGGCACTATCACAGGCCAGTCCAGACTTACATCCAGTATAGGCCAGAGATTGGCAAGCTCGGCTTCGTCGATAACCCGAATCCTTTGTGGCTGCCCCATCTCATCCAAAATGGCATTGGCCAATCCCAGTTCACCCTTGAGCATCTGAGTCAGAGTCGGTGCTGTGGCACTGGTGTTGAGGATCAACACCTGGCGCGCACCCCAGGCCAAAGAAGCCATCCAATGATCCATGCTGGCAACCGTGACTTCTTCAAGTGCTACCGGCAGAACCTCGCCCGGCAACTCGTCGTTGATCAGGGCGCCGCCCTGTCCCATGTCATGAAACAGCACCACAGGCGCGGTTTGGGCCTGCTCGCGGAAGCGGGAAATCAACTTGTTCAGGTATGAATGCAGCGCCTGAGGGGTTGGCTGGTCGTAGGCAATGGCCCCGGTTGGACAGGCATTGGTACAGCTGCCGGCGCCGTGGCACAGATAGGGGTCTATCTCAATCTGCTTGGCCACGCTCTTGATAGCATCGGCCGGACAGAAGTTGAGGCAGCGGTTACAACCATTATTGCCGTTGCGATTGTGGGCACAGAGATCGGCGTTGACCTTGACATAGCGAGGCTTGTCAAACTGGCCGATCATCTGGGGCAACTCTTGCAAGGCTTCGGCCAGTTTCTGCGGGTCCTGACCCACATAGAAATAGCCGGGCGGCAGCATTTCCAGCTGAATTTGCGGCTCGCGGCTCAGGTCGAGGATCAGATCAAAATGCGGCTTGCGCAGTGCAACCACACTGAGCTCGGCGGCGCCATTGTCATGTTCGACACTCACCTGGAATTGACCGAGGAAGCCTTTGATACCAATCAGCTTGTTGTAGTAGCTCTCGACATCTTCGGCGGCAGCCATTACGGCTTCGAGATGGGCCTCTTCCTGGCTGGTGATAGGCTCGTTGGCCAAGACCACTCTACCGGCCATGGCAGACAGTTTGTCTGCCGCCAGCCGAGCCAGATCCTCGGGGCCTATTACCAGGACATTCCCCTCTGTGGTGTAACTTACGGTCGGCGGGATCAGGTTTTGCAGAATCTGAGTCTGCTGGCTGACCTCACGACGCACCTGCCGCAGCGCTTGCTGGGCGGGATTATTGCTCACACTATTGTTCACTTTGCGTTCCTGAACAGTTTATGGCGGTGGCCGTATTCTTTATCTTGCTGCTTTTATTATTGATTTACAGCTTGCTATAGCCTGAACACAGCAATTCACATACCAAAATTATGGGCATTAAAGGCTGTTAAACTGACGTCAAACAACCGGCTTATGAGTTTCGGCCACTGCATCTGTGGCATTTTGGGCCTCTGCAGTCACATCCCCGTCCAAATTGTCCGTTGGCGACTGTGGCGCAGATTGTTCGGCCAACTGTGGCGTGTCGGCCTCGGCATCCCCTAGGGAAGCATCGGTTTCGGCCAGGGCTTCCTCAGCCTCTTCCGGCTCCTCTTTTTCCAGTACGTGACGGAAAACTTTCTTGGCCAATTCAGCCGAAGCTTCAGCGGTTAGCTTGGGTTGATTGCTGTAATCGAGTGCGTACTCGAGTAAGCCGTCGATTTCATTGAAGTGAGGTTGTTTCCAAAGGGTACGCAGTGCGGCGGTCTTGACTGCCGGGTCGACATTCTTGGCCATAAAGCTGGCGAAACTACCGCCAACCTCGATACCGCTGGGGTCGGGCAAGTCTTCGGCAGTCAACAGTTTTTCTTCCTGCAACTCAGTCTCTGGCTGAGTTTCGAGCACAGCCTGAGTTTCCGGCTCTGCCTCTGCAACAACTTCCGCTTCTTGCAGCGGTTCATCGATAGGGGTTTCACCGTCCAGAACTTGCTGCTTACGCAGTGCCCAGCGGCTGAGGAATCCACTCTTTTCGGCCATCAGTGCCTCCGAATGTTGTCTTCGGCCAATTCCTTGCGGCGGTTAACATGTTTACGTCTGTGGGCGGTGATTTCCACTTCACCGTGGCGGGTAATGAAGGCTTCAATCCAGCAGGCAATCGCCTCCGGCATCGGCATGTTCAGTACCGGGGTATCCCCTTCGAGACAACCGGCTGCGACATTTTGGTCGGCGGAGATGGCGGCTGGGATCCAGTTGCCCTCGACATCTTCGTCGCAAACTATGTAAAGCATGGGATTGTCCATATCCAGATTAAGGCGGTAACTGGCACGCTCATCACGAAACAACTCCAGCAGGACCAGCTTGGCTCCCGGAGGCGCCTCATGGGTGGCGGGCACGATTTGGTCCAGCTCCCAGCTGATGGATGTCCAACGACCGACCTGTTTCTCCACTTTTTTCAGTGAAACGTACATGGGCCATACGCTTTCGGAATGTTGCATACTGACTCTCCCTCCCGATGGGATTATTTTCGGGCATAAGTAAGATCCCCAAGACTTTGCAATTTTAGTGCCAGTTGCCATTTGAGAAATAAGTTTGAACTTGATCATCTATTTAAGGCTAAAAATAGGACATTTTGTCCAATATGCAATCTGGTTTGGGACATTCATGACCTGAGTGCCGCCGGCGCTTGCTGCGGATCACGCATTTTGCAGCCTGAATCCTGTGACGGTATAAATATTGCTATGCTGTGGCCCATGCTCTCTGTGAAGGTTCGATAATGACCAGTGCCAAACCCCAATTGATCAAGACCAATACCCAGGTGCCTTTGACCATTGCCGTGACTGCGGTCGATGAAAATGGCCAGTTGCAGGAGAAGTATGTTGCCTGTGAAAGACCACTGACGGTTTACCTCAACTGGCGACCGATAGTCACCCTGATGACCTTGGGTGCAAGAGCCGAGGCCCTGGCACTGGGTTACCTGAAGAATCAAGGCTTTATCAATGATGTATCGCAACTGGAATCTGTGATTGTCGACTGGGACGTGGCTTCCGCTGCCGTGATCACCCGTGAGCAGACTGAGAATCTGGACGCCAAGCTGGCCGACAAGACAGTTACCACAGGCTGTGGCCAGGGCACTGTCTTCGGCGGCTTTATGGAAGGATTGGACGACATAGTCCTGCCGCAACCGAAACTGAAGCAGAGCATGCTCTACTCCCTGTTGAAAAACATCAGTGAATACAACCAAACCTACAAGAATGCCGGCGCAGTTCACGGCTGTGGCCTGTGTGAAGCGGATAAGATAAAGTCCTTTGTCGAAGATGTTGGCCGCCACAATGCGGTGGATACCCTGGCCGGTGAGATGTGGCTGGAGCAGGACAGAGGCGACAACAAGATTTTTTACACCACGGGGCGGCTCACATCCGAGATGGTTATCAAGGTCGCCAAGATGGGGATCCCTGTGCTCTTGTCCCGCAGTGGTGTCACCCAAATGGGCCTGGAACTGGCACAAAAGCTGGGGATCACCATGGTCGCCCGCGCCAAGGGACGCCATTTCCTGGTGTACAATGGTGCCGACAATATCGAGTTTGATGCCAGCAATCCACGCTGATACCCAAGATACCAAGGAGATGTGATGACGGAGCCCAGCGAACTTGTCTATATGAGCGCCAAGCAGGTGGCCGAGTATCTGGACCTCAACGAAAAGAAGGTCTATGCCATGGCCAACGAGCGTATGCTGCCGGCGACCAAAATCACAGGTAAATGGCTGTTTCCAAAAATATTAATCGACCGTTGGATCATGGACTCCTGCCACAGTGGCATGTTAACCGACCGACTGTTGATCACCGGCAGTGATGACCCCTTGCTGTCGATGCAGGTGGCCAGATTGATGGCCCAGGTAGGCAGTCGAGAACTGATCAGCTACAGTGCCACAGGTTCCCGCCTGGGGCTGGAGCTCTTGTCCAAGGGCTACGCCGATGTCTGTACCTTGCATTGGGGCAGTTTAGAGGAGCGCAATATCCGTCATACGGCGTTGCTGAAGGGGTATCCCAACCACCAGCAATGGATCATGGTTCACGGCTATAACCGCCAGCAGGGGCTAATTGTGCGGCCGGATATGCACCACAGGTGTCAGGAAGAAAGCAAGGTACTGCAACTCTCCTGGCGTTGGGTTACCCGCCAAGGCGGCGCCGGCAGCCAGCAACATCTGGAACATTGGCTGTTGAAACAGGGCGCCAAGCTTGAGCAGCTCAACTCAGTACTCACCGCCTTCAGTGAGCGGGAGTTGGCCGGTTATATTGCCCGAGGCGATGCCGATATAGGTTTCGGCTGTCAGGCTGTCGCCATGGAAAGCGGCCTGAGCTTTGTGCCCTTGGTGACTGAGTCTTTCGACTTCGTCATGCCACAGGGGATCTACTTCCGCCGCCAGTTGCAGCAGCTGTTCAAGATGCTCGGCGGCAGCCACACCCGGCAGATGGCCGCCCTGCTCGGCGGCTATGACCTCACCGACTGTGGTCAGTTGCTTTGGAGTCCGGAGTAACTCGGATTTTCAATCCACTTTGAGGCCTGCCAGCGGCGGGCCTCAAGCCTTGAACTTCCACCATTGGCGTCTGGCGGCGGCATCAAAGAAACTCCAGGCCAATACCCGGGTCTGCTTATTGCCCTGCTGCATCTCCAGTATCTTGACTTCTTTGGTGCCAAGTTGCTTTAACGCCTGCTGACAAGGTTTGAGGTTGTCACCCTTGGACACCAGCGAAGAAAACCACAGCACTTGTCCGCCATAGTCGCGGCTTTCGTGAATCATCCGCAGCAGGAACCCCAGCTCACCACCATCGCACCAAAGCTCGGCCTGACAACCGCCGAAGTTCAGCTTGTGCTCCTGACGCTGATGTTGTTCACCGCGACTTGCCGCCAAATTGCGCTGTTTGCGTTCACTGCCGCTAAGGGCATCGGCAGCCGAGCCATGAAACGGCGGGTTACAGAGGCTGAAATCAAAACACTCTCCCGCCTGCAAAAGACCATGAAATATCTGTTCCGGTTCGGGCTGTAGCCGCAGTTCAATGGCGCTGACCAACTTGGGGTTGTGCTGTAAAACGCCGGCGACATTATCCAGCGCCACGGGGTTGATATCGGCCCCGACAAACTGCCAGCCATAGACACTTGAGCCAAGCAAGGGGTAGACGCCGTTGGCTCCCGTGCCTATATCCAGGCCGCGAATACGCCGGCCTTGGGGAATTTTACCGCCTTCGGCCAGCAGGTCGGCGATATGATGCAGATAGTCCACCCGCCCGGGGATGGGCGGGCACAGATAGCCCTCGGGCAACTGCCAACCCTGGATATGATAATGGTGCTGCAACAAGGCGGCATTGAGGGCCAAGACAGCTTGCGGCTCGGCAAAGGGAATCGAAACCTGGCCATAGTCTGTGGTGATAAGGTGAGGCGCAAGCGCAGGATAACTGGCGGCCAGGGCGGTAAAATCATAGCCCTGGCGGTGCAGGTTGCGCGGATGGAGGCCCTTGTCCTTGGCTTTTCCGCCCGTTTTAACCGAGGTTTTGCCGGCCGTCGTCTCTTGGGTCTTTTTCTTTACTCTTGTCCTAACCTTTATCTCGGCCCTGGCCTTGCCTTTCGAGGCGTTGAGCCGATGCTTTTTTACCTCAGTCATACAGGTATTTGGTAAACAGCAGATTCACCACCAGCGCCCGACCGGTTTCCTGCTCCAGCAAACGATTGACTGTGTCGTAACACTCACGGCGGATCTCTTCTCTGCCGGTAAGCGACTTGACCCTGTCCTCGGGTTGGTTACCGAGAATCTCCACTATCGCGGCCCGCAGCAGGGGATCATGGTGTTGCAAGGCCACCAGGTCCTGGGGATCTTTCACCATCAGCTCAACACTGATGCGCACAAACCCCAACTTCTTGCGGTTGGAGATATAGTTGGTCACTATTTCAGGCTCGAAGCCATAGTAAGCATAAGTATCTTCGGCGGGCTTTTCATCGGCCGCCATCACAGGCTGCAACATGCCTGCCAGCATAAAAAACAACAGTGTCAAAACGCGTTTCATATTGAGTATCAAGCTCCCGTGACTTGTGCCGACGCCCCTTGCGATCTATCTGCCTGTGGGCAAGCGTGATAGACTCCCGGGTTGTAATATTGTACCGGGTATCCGATGAGTGTGACCAGTTTAAGCTTTCCTTATGGTGAATCAATTCAGTGGTTTTCGCCAGAGCAATCACAGCAACTTCCCGCAGCGCCATTGCACGATTGGCTGCTGGCGACCGGCAGTCTCACCAAGAGACTCAAGAGTTGCTGCAACCACTTTGAGGTCAAACTGCTCGGCGAAGCCATGCTGCCCTCATCCACTCGGGAGTGGCAGGGTAAGGAACATAAAGCCATCTGGATCAGGGAAGTATTGCTCTGCCTGGACGGTACTCCCTGGGTCTTTGGCCGCACCCTGATCCCGGCAAAGCTGCTGGAGCAACAGCAGAGACTGGGCAAGTTGGGCACCCGCCCACTGGGAGAGTTGTTGTTCGGCGATATCGGCTTTGAACCCGGCGCCATAGAAGTCGCCAGTTTCGACAGCCAATCCAGGATTGCCTCCCTCGCCGATTCACTGTCACAACCCACCACTGAGGCAATATGGGGCAGAAGACGTTATTTTCACTTCCAGGAGCAACAGCTGATTGTCGGTGAAATTTTCCTGCCGGCGGCGGTTGCCGCCATTAACCAAGGCCCACTAGCCCCCTAATCAAACAAAGCCTTTGCTGAACTCCCCAAAACATAAGGGACGCCAAGGCGTCCCTTATTCTGTCAACGCCTGCGCCGCCAGGCGATTAGCGCCAGCCCCAATAGGCTCAGGCCACCGAGACTGCCACCACCGCCGCCGGAACTGCTTTCAGTCGTATTGGGTGCAACCGGGTTGGAGACCACCAAGGTGCGACTATTACTGCTCTGATTATTCTGTGAGTCAGTCACTGTCAGGCGCACACTGTAGCTGCCCGCCGCACTGTAGGTATGCGAGGGAGAAGCAACTGTGCTGCTCTGGCCATCACCAAAGTCCCACTGATAACTGAGTTCTCCGCTGCCACCGCGGCTGAGATTATTGAACTGCACGGTTAAACCTGTACCACTGATATCGAACAGCGCCGACAGAGGAATGCTGACAGTCAGTTGCAAGCTGGTCACGGTCTGCCGGTTATTGGCGTCTGTCACCGTCAGTGTGACTGTGTAGGTGCCGGACTCACTGTAGCTGTACTGAGGCGTCGCTTGAGTGCTGCCAACGCCGCCGACACCAAAGTCCCACTGATAAGTGTAAGGTGCAGTACCGCCACTGAGATTGGCGCTGAAACTGACATCACCACCTTCCTGCTGGGCCGAAATGCTGGCGCTGAGTTCTGTGCCGTTGCTGTCGCCGCGTTTACTCACCAACAGCTGCGCCTGACTGCTGTCTTGCTCCTGGGTCAGCAGCTGCACCATAAGACCCAGCTTGGGCAGCACCAGGCCAGCCTGAGGCTTGAGTGGTGCACTATAGTCATCGCTGTCATCAAACAGACTATTGTTACCAAGATGGGTATCACCGAAGAAAGCCGACTGTGGATAGAGACTGAAACTGGCATCACGGACCTGCACCTCAGAGTCCCGGTTACCTATCAGGTTTTGATCCGCATCTACCACCCCAATGAGGCCGTATCCAGGATGCTCGGCCACCTTGTTATCGCTGTAGGCCAAGTTTTCGTACCAAACCAAGAGCCCCGGCTCATAGCTATCCTGCTGCAGTCCGGCATCAACGCCCTGATAGTTGCGCAGTTGCAGCAGATAACGCCGCGGCGCGCCTGGGCGAGTATCGTCGGTGCGAACAAAACCGGAAAGCACCACAGTCTCCAGAGCCGTCTCGGCATCATCGCTATAGACCAGATTGCCGTCACTCTCGAGACGTATATCGTCGACAGCAAAGCCATAGCCACCGACCGCCTCATCGGTACGATACACCAGGCTTATCTGCTTGCTCATACCGGCATAGGCGCTGAGATCAAAGCTTATCTCCTGCCAGCCCTGTTCCCCCTCACCACCGGACAAGGCCGCCGAGTCACCACTAATAATATTGGCGGCATTGTTGATGCTGTTGCTGCTCTTGGTATGGCTTCCCGCCAATGGCACCCCATCCACCAACAGCTGCACATAGTCGTAGTCCTGCTCTATCTGCCAATGGGCCTTCATCTTCAGGGTCAAACTGGTACTCATGGGTAGTTGCAACTCGAACGACAATGCATTGTTGAGCTGATCGCCCTGATTCGAATAGTACTGGTATTGCCCCTGATAGGCAGGGGTGAAGGAAATAGAATCGGACGGCAGCTTGATGGCCAACTGGTTTACACCACTGCTATTGGCATGCTCCAGCGTCACTTGAGTACCGTTGCTATCCAGCGCCTGATAATCCAGGGATTGTTCGTTGACCCAGCGGCCCTTGTATCTGTCCTGCAGGAATGAGCGGGCATAGGGGCTGAAACCACTTGGCTGCGAGCCTCTCGGAGAACCTGCCCAGCTGCCGCCGGACATCAGAGACCAGAGGCCCACAGGCGAGCCATCGCTGGCTTCGGTACTGGTGTCATACTCATCCGGTAAACCGAGGTCGTGACCAAACTCATGGGTACAGACACCGGTTCCGGCATCCAGCGGCTGAATGGTGTAACCGAACAGACGCATATTGCTGCCCGGGATAGCCTGGCCATATTGACCTGGCGCCGAGGGAACAAAGAATCTGTGTGACCAGATGGCATCATCACCGAGCACGCCGCCACCGGCCTCTTCACCTATGCTGGAATGGAAGATCATCACATGATCCAAAATCCCATCGGGTTCATCCAGGTTGCCATCACCGTCGATATCATAAGGATCTTCAATATCATACTGCGCCAGCTCATCGGCGCTCATGGTAGCAACTGCAGCCGCGACCGCCTCTTCCACCAATTCGGTGGCAGCCTTGTCGTCATTGTTGTTATTCGGGTCGTTGGCACCATAGTAGGCGGCATTCTGGCTGGCTCTGAACCAACCTTTCACATCACCGTTGAAGAAAAAGCTCTGGCCGGAAACGGCTTGATAGTACTGATAGGCTGAGGGCAGTGTTTGCCCCTGGGGCCCAGGGAAACCTGCATCGGAAAACAACAGACCACGGTAATGGGCTACCGGGTAGTTGGCGTAATACATCTCGGTATCGCCTGGACTCAGGCGATTGTTGTTATAGGGCAAGTCGGGAAAATCCACCAGCACGGCCAACACCTTGACCCGCTTGGTTACATCGGTATCGGCCACCCGCGACTGTGCCCGCATTAACTTGCTTTGACGCAGGCTATTACTTCGTGCCTGTTGCAGCAGTTGCTGTTCTCTGGCCTTGAGCACTTGTGCGGCCTTGCTGCCTGCACCAGTAGATTTGGCCGTATAGGCCGCCAGCGCCTGCTGCCGTTCCTCTTCAGAGGCCTCGGCATCAAGTTCACCGCGTTTCACCAGCCAATAGAGGATCTGCTCTTTATTGATCACTCCGGGATCCGCCGGAGCCGTAGCGGCTAAAACATTCGTTGCCCCAAATAGGCAAGATGCCCCCAAGGCCAGGGCCAGTAACGACTTCAAACTCATGACTTGGGCTCCTTAATACACTTTTCAAACTTCTGATTGCGCTGCTGGATATACTCAGAGACCTTGGCTTCGGCCTCTTGCTCACTCATTTGCGGAGTGATGATGTTGCGCTCTATCAGACTGGCTTTAATTTTAGCCCGATTTACTACAGGTGCCCCACTGCCACAGGGCAACAAAGGTTTAACCTCTCGGTTTCCTTCCTGAACGACATCGGTTCCCGTGCCTTCCCCGGCCTGACAGGCACCCAGAAACAAACAGATAGCAAGAGTTGATGGCAGTCGCACCGGTCGCACCTTATCGTTAACAGAGATAGTACAGAAGATTAACAGCAGCACATGAGATTGCACAGCAGAAAGTCGCGACCAATTCGCCTCATTCAGGGATTATTCAGCCTCAGACAACAAACCTTCACTATAAAGCAACAACAAGACCGAAGCTGACCAGCTGAAGTTGGTGCAATGCAGTCCTTCTCCACTGAGCGGATGGTAATTTTCCCGTATCGGCAGATCCCGGCTATCGGCGGCAGTGGCCGCCAGCAAACGCCGCGACATTGCACTTGCCTGTTGCCGGTAACCGTAATGCTGCAACCCCTTGATGGCAAAGAAGGCCTGATCCAGCCATACCGGCCCGCGCCAGTATCTGTCGGGGGCAAACTCTGGGCTGTCGCGGCTCACGGTCGGAAACGGCACCTGGGTGCCGAAGCTTTCTGGCCTAAGTTGCCGCTTTACCAGCGCTTCGGCCTGCTCAGGCGAAGCGACACTGGCCCACAGCGGGATCCAACCTTCAGTGCCCTTATTGTCGCTGAGCAATCGCCGCTTGCCCTCGGCATCGAAGCGTACATCGTAGAAGAAACCGCTGGCAGGGTCGTAAAACGTCTGCCGAATCGCTTGTCCCAGTCGCTGGGCCTGTTGCCGCAGTTGCATTGCTTCGGCTTCCCGCCCCAGCAGACTGGCCATTTGCGCCAGATACTGCTTATCGGCATAGAGAAATGCATTGAGATCGACACTCTCCTGATTGAGTGAGTAGCCGAGCAAACGCCCCTTGGCGTCGCGATTTTCCAGTACTTTCAAGCTGTTATCTGCATCGAATCTGGGCGCATTGTCCATCCCGGACTCCCAGGCTGCTGCCTGAATGATGGCATCACGATTAAGCGACCCGGGCTCACCGTGCAGCGGATGCAGATTGGCGCCATATTCTGCCAGGCCATTGCCGTCATGATCCCGGTTGCGATACCACCAGGCATGCAGGGCCATCAGTCTTGGGTAAAGCTCGGCGACAAATGCCTTGTCACCGTCCTGAAGGTAAATCTCCCATACGGCCCAGGCCGCCAGCGGCGGTTTGCCATTCCGCTCATTCCAGTTGCCGCCGTCACCGCCGCGGGCCGCATCTTGGTTGTAAAACACCGCATCCGGCATGCTGCCGGCATCCTGGGGCCTGACGGGATCCTGCTCATCAAATTGATAGTCAAACATCGCCCGCACATTGGACTTGGCAAGCCAGGGCTCGACTCGCGCCAAGGCCACCGCCTGTTTCCAGCTATCCCAGGCCCAGAGACCATTGAACCATTGGTAGGTGACCGAAGGCGTTACCCCGTGGTGACGCAGGGCCCCGGCCGGGCTGCGCCAGTTATGTGCCAGGGTGCTGATGGCCCTGGCCGCCATGCGCTTTTGCCCCAAGTCACCATCGGCTAACTTGGCCAGACGCCAACCCCAGCGACTATGGTTGCGCTCGGCGCTCTGCAACAACTTAGGCCACTGCAGCGGCTTTGCCTCAGCTGCGGTGTGAAAATATTGTTGGGCACTGAGAAAACTGCGCCGCTCAGAGGGGGCCAGGTTCAGCACTTCAGAACTGGCTCGGTACCCCCGAGCCCCCCGCTCTTCCAGGAAGGTGGGTTCACGGAAGCTTATGCGGAATTTGGCATCATCGAGCAGCAGCGACCAGGTTTTTCTCAGTGGCCGAAACTGCCACTCCAGTTGATTGGTCGCAAATTGTCTGCCGGCAATCCAGGGCTTGCCTACCGCCTTGTCGAAGGGCTCTCCCTGCCACTGCAATTGCCACTGACCGGCTTGGGAGCCGGTATTTTCCAGTACAGTCTCAATCAGAGAACTGCGCTCATCGGCGAAATAGAGCCTGGTACTTAGGCTGAGATCTTTCCAGCGATATTCCTGATACAGGCCATCCGGGCGACTGAACAGGCGTCTCTCCGCTTCGGCAAAATTCTTAGCCTGCCCTGTGCTCAACTCCAATACACTGAGGTGCTGCAAGCTGGGCGCCAGATGTAGGCTGTATTCCTGGGCGATGATCAAGGGGCCGGTGAAGCTGCCATAAAATGCAGGATCGTCCGGCAGGTGGTATCCATGCCAAGCGCCCATATCCATGTAGACAGCGGGGATCTTCAGATTCCCGGCGACGTCCCGCTCCTGTGCTTGTTGCGGCGTGCCTTGATAGGGCAAGAGATTGTCATAATCTCCGGCGGCCAGACTCAAAGCACAGATCAGGGCACAACTAAGCACTTCTACCTCGACTCAACAAAACGGTTAACAACTCAGGGATTCAAATATCGGGAGACACCATCGAGGAACATCTGCACCGAAATCATCACCAGCACCATGCCCATCAAGCGCTCGACCGCCGTGAGCCCCTTGTCACCCAACACCCGGGTAAATAGCTTATAGAACATCAGGATAACCACACTGGCGCCCCAAGCCGCTACCAGGGCTATGGTCCAGTCCGTCATACGGCTGCTATCCGTATGGGCCAGCAGTATCAGCGCCGCCAGAATCGAAGGGCCCGCCATCAAGGGAATCGCCATCGGCACAATGAAAGGCTCTTCACCGGCGGCCAGGCCCACCACCCCACCGGGTTGGGGGAAGATCATCCTGATGGCTATCAGGAACAGGATAATGCCACCGGCAATACTGACCGATTCTGACTTGAGGTTGAGGAAACTCAGGATGGCTTCACCGGCGTAAAGAAACAACAGCATGATCAACAAGGCAAAAATCAGCTCTCTGATCAGCACTCGGCGGCGTTTCTTGGGCTCTATATGACGCAATATAGAGGCAAAGATAGGCAAGTTGCCCAAGGGATCCATAATGAGAAACAGCATTACGGCAGCCGACAGAGTATCCATAAATATCCATTCACCAACAAAACAACATAGAGTCGACTATTGTATAACTTTTTGGTCACCGGCAGTGGACTTTTATCCTTGGTCTCGGGTGGAAAATCCTTCAAGGTAAATTCCAGGTAACGGCACTGCTCATTTGCGCAGCTGCTGGTATACTATGGCGTTCTCTAAACTTCAGCCGTGAAATTCATGCTCTATCTCGTCGCCAGTTGTATCGCCCTGCTCCTGGGTCCACTGTTTTATCGCTACTTCTCTTCAGGAAGCGGTTTGCAGAAGGGTCTGGACGGCTTTATTTTTGTTTCCCTCGGCGGCCTGGTACTGATCCATATCCTGCCGGAACTGCTGGAACACGGCGGCATACTGGCGATCATCTTCGTAATCCTCGGCCTTTGGGGCCCGAGTGCCAGCGAGAAGTTGTTTCATCGCTATTCAGAGATCACCCATAACCTAACCCTCACGCTGGGGATCGGCGGCTTGTTGCTGCACACCATCACAGATGGTGGCGCCATGGTGCTGGCACAACAGGAAGGCAACTCCAGCCTGTTGGCGCTTGGGGTAATCATGCACAGGCTGCCTGTGGGCCTGGCGATTTGGTGGTTACTCAAACCCCAGGTCGGCACCCGTTGGGCCAGCCTGGTTTTGTTGGCCATGATGGCGCTGACTTCTGTGGGCTACTTCGCCGGTGAGCAGCTGCTCAGCCATCTGAGCCTGGATAATACCGTTTACCTGCAAGCCTTTGTCACAGGTTCTATTTTGCATGTGGTGCTGCATCAGCCCCATGGCCATGGGCAGCAAACCCCAAGCAGCAAATATGAATACCATGCCGGCATAGGCAGCCTGCTGGGGATAGGCCTGCTGGCATTGCTGCTGATGATGGATTCCGGCGGCCACCAACACGCTCATCATGACCACAGCACAGATCAACTGCTGCACTGGCTGTTGTTACTGGCCCCGGTATTGCTGGCGGCCTACGCCCTGGCCAGCATACGTTTTGCCGCGGGGCTGTCACCTACTCAAGCCTCACTACCGGGGCGCTGGCTGCAACGCCTCGCCGGCCCCGAAGCCTTGTTGCTGACCTTGATACTGCTGGGCTGGCAATTTGCCCTGCTGCAAGCACTCGCTCTTGTCGCGTTGGGACTGTTTTTGAGCCGTGCCCACGTCGAATTGACCGATCCCCACGCCAAGGTGCCGCAGTCGCCCTGGCATTTCGGTTTTACCCATCTGGTGGATAGAAGCGCGCCCTGGATCTTGCTCAGTCTGATCCTCGCCAATCTGATAGGCCATCCGTCAGTGCCGCTGTCGCATCCGGTGGCGCAAGTGCTGGTGCTGGCCTTGCTGTTTCTGCCGCTGCGTTTCTGTAATCTGGGCGCCACCGTGTTGGCTATGTCGCTAACCTACAGTGGCTGGAGCCCCTTGGCAGTAGCCTTGACCCTGATAGCCGCACCTGTGCTTAACCTGTCACAACTCAAGTTGATGAGCTGGAGCCAACGGCTCGGTATGTTACTGCTGCTACTCATTTTGCTTAGCGGCATTGCCTGGTGGCAACCACAGTGGCGTGAACTGGGCGATCTGCCGAAAGAGATAAGCTACCCGGCGCTGACGCTGCTGTGTCTGCTCTACTCCAGCAGCTTGCTTCGTCAGGGGCCACGCAAGTTTTTGCGGGGAATGTGGCTGGCCAAAGGCCACAGCCATGATCATGGCTCGGGACAACACAATGACTCAGGCCACAACCATGGTTCACATAGCCACGGTTCGAGCAGCCATGACTCACACAGCCATGCTCACCATAATGGCCATGAGCATCAAGACAAAGGCTCTCACTGATTTAACCCTGTCAATTGGCGCCTTTGTTGGCTAACTTGTGGGATAAGCCCGCATTTAGACCAGGCATAAGGACAGCCCATGTGCATTCTGTTTCTGGCGCTGGATCAGCACCCGGATTATCCGCTGATCCTCTGCGCCAATCGCGATGAGTTTCATCACAGGCCCACGGCCCCGGCACACTTTTGGCCACCACAGCAGCAACTGCTGGCGGGTAAGGATCTGCAGGCCGGGGGTACCTGGCTTGGCTGTAATCGCCTGGGAACGGTGGCCGGCCTCACCAATATCCGTCAGCCGATCACTCAGCCGGATGGTATGCGCAGCCGCGGGGAGTTGGTACTCAAGGCGCTCGATAGCCAAACGCCAATAGAGCCGCAATGGCTCAGCGAGCACAGCGACAACTATAATCCTTTCAATCTGGTTTTCGGCCAGGGCAAGCACTTTTGGTGTTATCACAGCCCGGATAAGTCATTGCGCCGCTTGAACAGGGGCTTTCACGCCATCAGCAATGGTGCCTTGGATGATATCTGGCCCAAGATGGCCCGCGGCGAGCAGGCGTTGGAGCGATTGATAAGCCAATCGGCCAAGCCGGATATAGATAAGCTGCTGGCAATAATGCGTGATGAGACCCCGGCGCCGGACACCAGCCTGCCAACCACAGGTGTCAGCCTGGAATGGGAGCGGCGTCTGTCGTCCATCTATATTCGCCACCCGGAATACGGCACCCGGGCCACCAGCCTGATATTCCTCTCCCGCGAGGGTCAGCTGAACTTTTACGAAGCCAGGTATGATGGCAAGGGGCGGCAATTGAGGTTGGAGCAGTTCAGTTTTGCGCTGACAAACGCGGAGCCACTATGCTGATAGCGCCGCGGATCTGCCCCGGCTGATAACCTCTGGCGCTGTCATTCGGGTAGTACTTATCCAATGCGGTTTTGACCTCGGGCGCCAATTGGCTACCGTGGCAGGTGAGGCAAAGCGGCGCTACACCCTGGGCCTTCATAAAGCGCAGCTGTGACTCTGTCTGGGCAACCTGGCTCAGAGTCTGCGGGTCTTCACCGGCTGCGGCCCGCGTATCAAATGACAGCAAAACCTGTCGCTGCCAAGCCTCCGGCTCGGCCGCCGGATTACGGGGTTTCAGACTGACACGTTTCACCTGCCAACCACTCTCGACCGAGAGCTGGCGGGCAATTTCCGGCGCCTTATGGGAACAAACCTCGATGGCTGCCACCGGGCCACCTTCGGCCAGAGCTTGCTGCAGTTGCGGCTTGAGTGTTTGGGCAAAGCGCTTGGCCAGCGAGGCTGCCTCAGTTTTGAATTCTGCCGTTGCCGGCTCGGCTATGGCTTGATTCACCAAGGCGAAAGCCACCAAGGCGATAAGTGTAGGTTTCAACATAGGGCACTCCATTAGATTTTTTTAATGGATAGATATTAGATAAATCTAATTCCCTATGCAAGTCATGATGAGTGATCGTGAGTGATTACCCAGTGGTCGTCTTTCTTCTCCAGCAACAGGGTAAAGACCCCGGATGGGCTGTCCTTTTGCCTTAGCAGTACCCAACGACCGGCCACCAAGGCGGAATAGTTACTCAACATCTGCACATCCTTGAGCTCCAGCTTGAGCTGGCCCATAGTCGCGCGATCCGGATAGCTGCGCTTATAGGCGGCCAGCATCTTGTCCCAGCCATATCTGAACTCGCCTTTGGAGACAAATCTCAGCTTGGGATCGTGCCAGTAGCCCAACATATAGGCATTGATGTCGCCTTGATTCCAGGCTTGTTGCTGACGATTGAGCAACTCGGTAATTTCATCTGTCGGTACCGCTTTGGCCGGGGCGATCGCAAGCAGCAGTACAGACAGGAGCCCAAAGATTAATTTTTTCATACTCCCTCCTTTGCACCTCCCTGAACAAGACCCGGAAACTGTGTCGCCACAATCACTGGGCTTCTATGTATGATACTAACCTATCTGTTTGGGAAGTGCTTCTTGCAAAGGACCAGGGCCATTTGCTGCGAACCATGCCTTGCATCCAGTCCTGTAAGCCGACGCAGAGCACATATGAGATTCGTTCGCATCTTACCTTGTACGATAGGGACAGATCTGGGTAAATCATCGTCTTGGTATGATGTGGACGGCCAGGCTGTGTTCAGGAAGAAGAACCCAGGCTTGCACAAACGGGATAATGCTGAAATCATGTTTTCCCTCGGCCACTGCTTAAGTGAAGGTTTATGTTAAGTCAATGAAAGTCTTCGCCAAGCACAGGACTGACGTCTCCCTGACCACTTTTGGACTATACCTTTAATCAACCCAAGGTTTGGCATCTCTCTATGTTTAAAAAAATCTGCCAATGGCTGCTTTCTCTGTTCGGCTGGCAAATTCGCGGACAACTGCCAGACTCCCCGCAGTATCTGGTGATAGTGGCCCCCCACACCAGTAACTGGGATTTTATTCTCGGTGTGCTCGCCCGTGGGGCTCTGGCGGTCAAGATCCACTTTCTCGGCAAGCATCAACTCTTCATTCCTCCCTGGGGCTGGTTTTTCAGAGCCATAGGCGGCAGCCCGGTAGACAGACGCAAGAACAACAATCTGGTCGATGCGGTCAGCGAGTTGTATCGTCAGGATCCCAACTTCAAGCTGGCGCTTGCTCCGGAAGGCACCCGCAGCCCGGTGAAGCGTTGGAAGACAGGCTTCTACCATATCGCCTCCAAGGCAGGGGTACCGATTGTGGCCGTGGGGTTGGACTTCAGCCAGAAGGCGGTAGTGATCAATCAGCCTTTGATACCGAGTGCGGACATGCAGCAAGACATGGATCAGCTTATCGCCTTCTACCGCGGTATTCGCGGCCGCTTCCCCAAGGCGATTCCGGACTATTCAGCGGACAAGTGAGTCTTGTCCGGCAGGCGTCACGGGACTATAGTGACGCTTACCCGGAAACTTTGTATACAAAATTATGGATCACCAGACCTTCCTGCTGTACCTGTTTGCGATCTTACTGATAGCCATCTCCCCCGGCCCGATCGCCATGTTATCTATCTCTCACGGGATCCATTTTGGTAAACGCCGCAGTCTGGCCACGGCCTTGGGGAGTGTCACAGCAGCCTTGCTGTTGATGCTGGCTTCCATCGCTGGACTGAGCGCCCTGCTGCATGCCAGCGAATACGGCTTTACCCTGCTCAAATGGTGCGGTGCCGCTTACCTTATGTATCTGGGGATTAAACTGCTGCTCACCAAGCCCCATGCGGCCGAGCAAAGTGTCGGCCCCAAGGGACATGGCCATCCTCTCAGTCTGTTTCGACAGGCGTTTCTGGTGGGGATCAGCAATCCCAAGGATCTGCTGTTTTTCGCCGCCCTGTTTCCACAGTTTATCGACGTAAGCGCACCCCAGGGACCTCAGTTGGCAGTATTGGCTTCCACCTGGGCCTTGGTAGACTTCAGCTTTGTGATGATTTACGCCTCTATGGCCAGTGTGCTGGCCTCATGGCTTAAGCGCAGCCAACGGCTGCATTGGTTGGATCGCGTCAGTGGCGGGGTGTTTGTCACCCTCGCCACTGTATTGGCCGTTAAAGATTAAGGAAGGGCTTTAGGGAAGGTGTAAATAAGCCTACGTGGGTTTATTTGCACCGGCTCCATTATCTTTTAAGCTGCGAATATCATTGCCGGTTGGGCCCTGGAAGGCACGCAGATCGAATTGTGGCAAGATGGCAAAGATATGATCGAAGATATCTGACTGAATATCTTCATAATATGCCCAGCGGGTATCATTGGTGAAGATATATAACTCGATCGGCAGACCTTCGGTGGTGGGTGCCAACTGCCGCACCATCAGGGTCATCTCCTTATGCACCTTGTCGTGGTGCTTGAGATACTCCAGCAGGTAGGCTCTGAAGGTTCCCACATTGGTCAGCCTGCGGCCATTGACCGGCATTTCGATATCCGACACCTTGGCATTACATTCAGTGATCTCATGGATCTTTTTCGGCAGATACTCTTTCAACAGGTTAATCTTCTCCAGCTTCTTCCTGTCCTCTTCGGTCAGAAAACGTATGCTGTTGATATCTATGTTGACCGAGCGCTTGATTCGGCGGCCGCCGGACTCAGACATACCACGCCAGTTACGGAAGGCGTCTGATACCAGCGCATAGGCCGGGATCATTGTGATGGTCTTGTCCCAGTTGCGAACCTTGACCGTTGTCAGCGACACCTCTTCCACCGCGCCATCGGCGCCGTATTTATCCATCTGGATCCAGTCGCCGGTGCTGACCATGCGGTTAGCCGCCAGCTGAATACCGGCAACAAACCCCAAAATGGTGTCCTTGAACACCAACATCACCAAACCTGTGGCGACACCCAAGCCGCTGAGGAAGTAGACAGGAGACTGGTTGGCGAGCACAGAGATGGAAATAATGATGGCAACGAAGAACAGGAACAGCTTTATCAACTGCACAAAGCTCTTCACCGGTAGACGACGGCTAATCAGCTTAACGTCCGCCACCTCGTTGACCGCATCCAATGCCGAATAGGCAGCGCGGATCAGCAAGACGACCAGCCAGACACTCAGCAGCCTGTCGACCAGACTGGCCAGCAGTTTATGGTCTGTCAGTGCTATGGGGATCAGCAGGTTGAGCACCAGGGCCGGCACCAGCATGGCCAGCTTTTCCAACACTCTGTGGCGCATAAAGATGTCGTCCCAGGTGACCTTGGAACGTTGAATCACCAGGTTCATCGCCCGCACCACACCGCGACGAACAATGAAATAAGCCAGTCCCGCCAACAACAGGCAGGCAAGCACCATGAGCGAAGTGGACAAACCGTCGGCTGGCTGGCTATCGATACCCAGCTGCGATAACCAGTGTGACAGTTCGAATCTCAAGTCTTTGTCCAAGTTATCCAAAATTAACCTCTCAGAGAAAAATCACTCATCCCGACTCAAACCTGAGTCAGGTTGCAGAGTAACATACAGGTGTTAACTTTGGCTGAACAGTCGATCCCGTCCGCACAGGAAAACGTGCGCTCAATCACCTTTTAGGGCGAGCACCACTTCAGCACCCAATGGCTGCTGGAAGTGCTCCAGGTGATCTATGGGAAGCCCGGAAATCAATAACTCTCTGTGATTGTGCCAGTCGAGCTTCAACTCATCGTGGCGACCAGATACCACCAGCAAACTCGGAAAATGCTCACCCGACTCAAGATCAGTCAAGTCCAGATGGCTCTGCCAATGTCCGTGCCCGTGCAGGCTGCAGTTGGAGAAACTGATGTCGGCCTGCCAATCTTTATCCGGCGACCAACTACTCAGCAGTATCGATTCCTGACAGTGCTCGCTATGGTCAGGTAGTGTGCCCACCCAACCTGCCACATGGAACAGACTCCAAGAGGCCAGCAACAGGTAAAAGCATCCCCCGCCAAATTGCAGAGCCTTCGACAACCAGGCCTTGGTATTCGACGGCATACCCTCTCCAAACTATCAAATAGACTAAGAGCGGGATCATATAGGGGGGTATGCTGTAAGTAAACGCTGACCAAAGAGTTACAAACTTGGCGATTGTTTCATTGAATGGTTTAATTCGCCACAAAGCCGGGTGGATGTGTCATAGGACTCTCTACCGCAGCCAAAGCATAAAAGATCATAATGCCCTTACCCTTCAGGCATACCCAGAGCCAAAGTCGCCGACAAGAAAATTCTGACACCCTTTGCAGCCAAGGCTGACACATTAGCGAGCAACAACCTCACCTCATTGCTAAGGACTGGGTCATTTGCTGCGAACCAAGCCTGGTATCCAACCCGGTAAGCCAACGCAGAGCACACATGGGACTTATTCGCACCTTCCCCAAGCACAGGCACTTGAACATACAGTCCCAGCTTACTGTATGCCAAGCAACCAAGTTTGTGTTTTTCGTCATTGCCAGCCCAGGTTAGCCCGGTTATTGTTGACGCAGGATTCAGCCGAGCGAATTTTTTCATGTCGAAACAAAATCTTTTCAAACCCAGCTTTGCCGTCAGCGCCCTGGCACTGGTACTGAGCTCAAGCTTTGCCATCGCCGAGCCGGCCCAGGTGGCCGAAGTCACTCTGGAAAATGGTGCCAGAGTCATACTCAAAGATGACTTCACCTGGGAGTATGTGCTCACGGAGGCGGTGATCAGCGCCGCCGAACCCGAAACGACCACTGAAGAAGTGGTTGCCGAGATGCCGAATACGGCCGCCCATACCACAGCCGCCACAGCGGCTGCAGTGGAAATGGCCACCAAGCCAGATCCAAGCAAAACCGCCGTGGTCGAACAGTTGACCCAGAGCGCCATGACCACTCCCGGACTGCTCGGCAAGACAGCCAGAGAAGGGATCAGCGTTTCGCTGCAGCAAGTGCAGTGGAAAGGCGACAAACTGGGCCTGACCTTCGAGCTTGACAGTAACAGCAGTGAAGATATGGTCGAAGTCCTGATCAGTGCCAGCTTCTATAACGATCAGGGGCGCAAGATGAAAGAAGAGGAGCTGCAGGTCTGGCGTGCCATCAAACGTATGCCGGAAACCTATCTGCGCAAGGGCCAGCAGCGGCAATCCTCGGTGATCTGGGTTGAAGGAGTAGATAAAAACCAGTGGCAGAAGCAACTGCTGAATCTGAAGATCACAGAATTGGATACCTGGTAACGCCAGCCTCTAGGCATTGTGTTAATTTGATAAACAAAGAGCGCCAAATGGCGCTCTTTGTGTTTCTTATACGGACTCTTTTACCGTCAGATGCCAAAGGGCCTGCTGACCCTTTCAACTATTCCCGGCTCAGAGGCTGCTTGGCAGCAGTTCCTTTGGCAGATAGGCGTTATAGCGCCCACTAGCCAGCAGCTCAGTAGCCTTGGTGATATCCGGACCGAAGTACCTGTCCTTGTCATAGAAGGTAACCCGCTCGCGCAGTTCAGCCTTGGCCTTGGCTACCGCCGGGCTTGGCTGCAGCGGTGCCCGGAAATCCAGCCCTTGGGCCGCAGCCAGCAGTTCCACTGCCAGTACTCCGCGGGTGTTTTCCGCCATATCCTTGAGCCTGCGGGCGGCAAAGGTCGCCATGGAAACATGATCTTCCTGGTTGGCCGAGGTCGGCAAGCTGTCGACAGAGGCCGGATGAGCAAAGGTCTTGTTTTCACTGGCCAGTGCCGCGGCTGTCACCTGGGCAATCATAAAGCCCGAGTTAACCCCACCGTTTTCCACCAAGAATGGCGGCAGCTTGGAAAGATTGGAATCGATCAGCAGCGCAATGCGGCGCTCACTGATGGCCCCCAGCTCGGCAATGGCCAGCGCCAGATTATCCGCCGCCATGGCCACGGGTTCGGCATGGAAGTTACCGCCTGAGATGATCTCGCCGGTATCTTCAAACACCAGCGGGTTATCTGTCACGCCGTTGGCTTCAATTTCCAGCACTTCGGCCGCCTGACGGATCTGCGTCAGGCAAGCCCCCATCACCTGTGGCTGACAGCGCAGGGAGTAAGGGTCCTGCACCTTTTCACAATTGGCGTGTGACTCGGCAATCTCGGAGCCGCTCCCCAGCAGATGACGGAATACTGCCGCCGAGTCTATCTGGCCCTTTTGACCGCGCACCGCATGAATTCTCGGGTCGAACGGGCTGCGACTGCCCATGGCCGCCTCGACACTCATGGCGCCGACCACAGAGCCGGCGGCAAACAGGTCCTCGGCGTGGAACAAGCCTTCCAGTGCCAACGCCGTCGATGCCTGGGTGCCGTTGAGCAGGGCCAGGCCCTCTTTGGCAGCCAATTCAATCGGTTTCAGACCGGCGATACTCAAGCCCTCGATGGCGGGCATGATGCGCCCCTGATAACGCACTTCGCCCTCGCCTATGATCGGCAGACACATGTGCGACAGCGGCGCCAAGTCGCCCGAGGCGCCCACTGAACCCTTCTCGGGAACACAAGGGTAGACACCGGCATTGACCAGGGCGATCAGGAAGTTGATCACCTCGAGACGGATCCCGGAAAAACCGCGGGACAGTGAGTTGATCTTCAACACCATCATCAGCCGCACGGTTTCATCGCGCATCAATTGGCCGGTACCGGCGGCGTGGGACAACACGATAGAGCGCTGCAGCAGTTCCAGATCCGCCGGGGCAATCTTGGTGTTGGCCAACAGGCCAAAGCCGGTGTTGATGCCGTAAACCGTTCGGCCCTCATCCAATACTTTTTGCACCACGGCGGCGCTGCTGTTGATAGCTGCCAGCAATTCCGGATGCAATTGCAGCTGGGTTGGCGCGCGGCTGATGCTGCGCAGTTCAGACAGTGTCAGGCTTCCCGGTGTCAGAGTGATTTGAGTGGTCATCATCAGTCCTCCAACATAGGCAGATCCAGGCCCTGCTCTTTGGCACAGTGCTTGGCAATCTCATAGCCGGCATCGGCATGACGCATCACGCCCGTGGCCGGATCGTTCCACAATACCCGGGATACCCGCTTGGCGGCGGCATCGCTGCCGTCACAGAGGATCACTACCCCGGAGTGCTGACTGAAGCCCATGCCGACACCCCCACCATGGTGCAGCGACACCCAGGTGGCGCCACCGGCAGTATTGAGCAGCGCATTGAGCAGCGGCCAGTCGGAGACGGCATCCGAGCCATCGAGCATGGATTCGGTTTCCCGGTTGGGACTGGCTACAGAGCCGGAATCCAGGTGATCCCTGCCTATGACCACAGGCGCCGACAGCTCGCCGTTTTTCACCATTTCGTTGAAGGCCAGCGCCAGCCGGGCGCGGTCTTTGAGGCCAACCCAGCAGATACGGGCCGGCAGCCCCTGGAAGGCGATACGTTCACGGGCCATATCCAGCCAGTTGTGCAGGTGTGGGTCACCCGGGATCAGCTCTTTCACCTTCTGATCTGTCTTGTAGATATCCTCGGGGTCACCACTGAGCGCCGCCCAGCGGAACGGGCCAATGCCTTCACAGAACAGCGGCCTGATATAGGCGGGAACAAAACCGGGGAAATCGAAGGCATTGGCCACGCCTTCGTCAAACGCCATCTGGCGGATGTTATTGCCATAGTCCAGGGTCGCGGCGCCGCGGCTTTGCAGCGCCAACATGGCCTGAACCTGCACCGCCATGGAAGCCTTGGCGGCCTTGACCACAGCGGCCTCGTCTTTGAGGCGCATCTCCTTGGCCTGCTCCAGCGTCCAACCCTGAGGCAGATAGCCATTCAGCGGATCGTGCGCCGAAGTTTGGTCTGTCACTACATCCGGAGTAATACCGCGCTCAACCAGCTCACTGAAGATATCGGCGGCATTGCCCAGCAAACCGACGGAAACCGGCTTGCCCTCGGCCTTGGCGGCTTCCAGCATCGCCAGTGCCTCGTCCAGGCTATGGGCCTTCTTGTCCAGATAACGGGTACGCAGACGAAAATCGATACGGGTCTCGTCCACTTCACAGGCCAGCACAGAGAAACCGGCCATGGTACCGGCCAGAGGCTGGGCACCGCCCATACCGCCCAGGCCACCGGTCAGGATCCAGCGGCCCTTGGCTTCACCATCGAAATGCTGCTTGGCCACGGCCACAAAGGTTTCGTAGGTGCCCTGGACTATGCCTTGAGTACCTATATAGATCCAGGAGCCGGCAGTCATCTGGCCGTACATAGCCAGTCCTTGCTTATCCAGCTCGTTGAAGTGTTCCCAATTGGCCCAGTGGGGTACCAGGTTGGAGTTGGCGATCAGCACCCTGGGGGCATCGCTGTGGGTCTTGAATACTCCCACCGGCTTGCCGGATTGCACCAGCAAGGTTTCATCCTCTTCCAGACGCTTGAGCACCTCGACAATTTTGTCGAAACACTGCCAATCGCGGGCGGCGCGGCCTATACCGCCGTAAACCACCAGATCCTCGGGGCGCTCTGCCACATCCGGATGCAGGTTGTTCATCAGCATTCTGAGCGGCGCCTCGGTCTGCCAGCTCTTACAGTTCAGAGTGGTGCCGGTCGGCGCAATGATTTTGCGCGCCGGATCATGTCTCTTATCCATAAACTTCCATTCCTCTGTTGCTTGTCTTGTGGTTTATTTTGTTGTTTTTATTTAGCTTTATGTTCGCCTCTGAAGGTCAAATGCCCTCCGAGACGGAAGCGGCTGCCGGGATGGATCAGCCGGGCAAAACTCACCACGCCCTGGCGTGACCAGGTGCGGCGTAGTATCTGTAAACAAGGCTCGCTGGCGGGAATCGCCAAACGGGCGCGTATCTGTTCATTGGCGACTATCGCCTCTATGGTGTGGCGTGCCTCGGTCAAAGGCGCCACCTGCGACAGATATTCATGAGGGGTCTGCAAATTGAAATCCTGCTGCAGATAGTCGGGGATTAACTGAGGGTTCACGAAGCGCTCCTCGAGCTGTAGCGGCAGCCCCTCTTCACAGTGCACCAGCACCGAGTAAAACACTCGGCTGCCGGTCTCCAACCCCAGGGCGATGGCGATAGGCGCCAGGGCCTCTATGGCGGTCAGCTCCAGCACCTGCACGCTGTAACCATGGCCGCGGGCCTTGATCTCATCGGCGATATTACGGATAGACAACATGGATGACTGCGACTTGAACTCGGCCACAAAGGTACCCAGCCCCTGACTGCGCTCCAGCACGCCGTTGTCCACCAGCTCGGTCAATGCCCGTCTGGCCGTCATCCGGCTGCACTCAAACAGCTCCGCCAGTTGATTTTCGGAAGGCACCCTGGAGTGCTCCACCCATTCGCCTGACTCAATGCGGTCTGAGATGTACTGTTTAATGCGGGCGAACTTGGCTGTGCTCATCGAATCGACTCTGTGTTGGTTTCAATCTGCTGAAAAACTCGGCTATAATCCTAACTTGTATATACAAGTAAATACAAGTTAGCTCACAAAATCACGGCAGTTGCCGCCACCGCGGCCGGCTTTAAGGCAAACAACAAGGAGCAAGCATGTCCTGGGATCAGGTTTGGATAGATATCAATATTGCCACTATGGACCCCTCTGTATCAGAGGCTTATGGCGCCATCACCGACGCGGCCCTGGCAGTAAAAGATGGCAAAATAGCCTGGATTGGCAAGCGCAGCGAACTGCCTGCCTTCGACGTGCTGGCAACTCCGGTTTATAAGGGCAAAGGCGGCTGGCTGACCCCCGGGTTGATAGATGCCCATACCCATCTGGTGTTTGCCGGTAACCGCGCCAACGAGTTCGAGCTGCGTCTCAAGGGCGCCAGCTATGAAGAAATCGCCCGTGCCGGTGGCGGCATTATCAGCACGGTTAAGGCCTGCCGTGAGGCCAGCGAGGCCGAACTGTTCGACGAGGCTCGCCGCCGCCTCAACGCCCTGGCCAAAGAAGGGGTTACTACGGTGGAGATAAAATCGGGCTACGGGCTGGAAACCGCCACCGAACTCAAGTTGCTCAGGGTCGCCCGCGAGCTGGGCAAACACCACCATGTGGATGTGGTCACAACCTTCCTGGGCGCCCACGCCTTCCCAGCCGAATATCAAGGCCGGGAGCAGGAATATGTGCAACTGGTAATCGAGGAGATGCTGCCTCAGGTATTGGCGGAAGATCTCGCCGATGCCGTGGATGTGTTTTGTGAAAATATCGCCTTCGACCTGCAGCAGACAGAAGCCATTCTCAGCGCCGCCAAGGCCAAAGGGCTGGATATCAAGTTGCACGCCGAGCAGCTCTCCAACATGGGCGGCTCAATACTGGCCGCTCGTCTGGGGGCCAAGTCTGTGGATCATATCGAATATCTGGATGAAGCCGGGGTCAAGGCTCTGGCCGAGAGCGGCACCTGCGCCACCTTGTTGCCCGGCGCCTTTTACTTCCTGCGGGAAACTCAGCTGCCACCGATAGCCTTGCTGCGCCAATATCAGGTGCCCATGGTGCTGGCCAGCGACTTCAACCCGGGGACTTCTCCCATCTGCTCAACCCTGTTGATGCTCAACCTGGGCTGCACCCTGTTCCGCCTGACGCCGGAAGAGGCCTTGGCCGGTGTCACCCGCAACGCCGCCCGCGCCCTGGGTCGCGAGCAGCGCATAGGTATGCTGCGCCAGGGAATGGATGCCGACTTCTGCCTGTGGCGGATCTCAACCCCAGCGGAACTCGCCTACAGCTACGGCGTGAATCCGTTGGTGGATGTCATCAAGGGGGGCAAACTTATTCATCAATAAGTTTGGCAAGTGATTGGATGGCAGGTCACCGACCTGCTATAGCTTGTGCGCAAGCTTCCCAGCGCAAGGGAATAGCTGCACAGCTTAAACTCATCAGTTTTAACTGGACTAATCTGAATCCAATCTGTCAGTTTCGTTTCCTTGACGTGACAATAGCTGACAGATTGCTCGAGATTGGTTCTGCCCCATTGTGATTCATCAGTGTGATTTTGGGCTAAATCTGGCATGCAAAGATTGACCAAATTTTAGTAATGCTGAAAAGTGTCTATTGTTCTAGGGGCTTACCAATAACTTGCTTCTATCAAAATCTACAGAAGGATGTGAATAAATTGGCAAGGAATAATAACCAGATCACGTTGGCTGATGTTTTAAGGGAGTTTGAAGACAACGGCACTACCTTTACCGCTGAGATGGTAGCCCAACGCACCACGTATAGTAAAAACTCCATCAACAAGTACATTAATGAGAAGTTGCTTGATAAGTACATTTTTCATGCTGGTTCTCGTACCAAATACCGTATTGAAGGGATAAGCGCCTTATCAAATGACGCATTCCTTGCGGTAATGAGTCAGTCAGCAAAGGTTAAGCAGAAAACACCTGAAGAGTACTTTCACGACAAACTGGTTAGTCGGAGCCTCGATGCATTCACTTTGGCGCTGGAGGTATATAACCGCCCAAGTATGAAAAATCGTGTTGAAGCCTTTGCAATCATGATGGTCAATGCTTGGGAACTACTACTTAAAGCAGAAATCCTCAAGGCTGAAGGGTATGAAAGAATCTTTTACGATGGGGATAAAAGTATATCCATTTCAGATGCGGTTAAACGGAGGCTGCAAGAAAAAGATCCCGTCAGAATCAATTTAGAGACGATTATTGATTTACGTGACCACGCCATCCATTTGCTGATACCAGAGTTACAACCACAATTATCCCGACTTTTTCAAGCAACTGTTCTGAACTATCAAACACGTTATAGAAACGAAATGGGGAATGCGCCTCTTGCTGGACAAAGTGTGGGTATGCTGAGTTTGGTAGTAGATGGCCCCGCTCCAGAAGTAGCATTAATTCAAAAGTTGTATGGTAAACATGCTGCTCAATCAGTAGCCAAATTCATTCAACGTTTTGACGAAACAACGAAGAAAATTGATTCTACAGAGTTCTCAATCCCTGTTGATTACAGGCTTGCTCTCGTTAAACGAGAAGATGACAGTGATCTGTCGCTTAGTGTTGGTGATACCGGTGAAGGGGCTATTATCATCACGAAGACTAAAGATCCAGATGCTACTCACCCCTATCATATGAGCAAGGCCATTGACGAAATAAACAAACGGCAGGCAACCATTTCAATTAAGAGTGGCGCTTTTCAGGCCGTGTTGAATAAACACAAAATTAATAATCAGACAAAGTCCGATATGCGTTGGGTGATTGATGGAAGGCCTCGCTATTCTGAAAAATTCATCAGATGGTTTGTAGACAACTTAAAGCAACCCCAGTGGCTGGAATCGGCTAAGGAATTTAGGCGCAACCAACTTAGGAACAAGCGCTGATATGTTAGATACAAAAAACATACAGGACATCCTAAATACTTTCTGAGCTGCAAGGAAGCTCGTTGCAGGGGCCAGTCTCTGACAAGTAACGACAGAAAAGATTTGGCTGTCCTGTCTTTCCCCAACTACTCAGTGCTAATAGAATTGCACCAATTCCCCCCTCGGTGTCGCCGAAAGCCGTTGGCGCAAATAACGTGGCTGAGGCATGGATGCCGAAGCAGCGACAGTCGAATCAGGGATGAGCGTCTGAAGCGGTAGTTATTTGCGCCATTAGGCCGAGGGGCTTTCGACACCGTGTGGGGCGGCAAGGGAGATCCAAGAGGGGATTGCTGTTGATCCCTTCTTGGTCGGGTGTGGGGCGAAGCTCCACGACTTTAGGCCGCTGGCACAGCGGCTATCATAGCTTCGCTTCTAGCTAAAAGTTCCTAAGTTAGTACTGCCCTAGCTTCCGGCCACGGTGTAGCCCATCACCTGCGGTGCGCTCTCGCACAGGCGATCCTGTGACACGCTACAAGTACGTCCGTGTAAGCTCTGCCTCGCCATCCCTGGCTCGGAAGGTCACAGTTCCGCCTGTGCCTGGAAATGAGGCGTATATCTGCAGATTTATCAAATGTTTCAAACCACTCAGTGCTAACAGAGTTGCACCAATCCCCCTTCGGAGCCGCCGCTGGTGTTGTTGCAAATTGGCGTAGCCGAGGCAGGGATGTCGAGGCTCGAAGGTCGAGCACGGATGCGAGTCCTGAGTGTAGCCAATTTGCTTCATAAGCCAGCGGGGATTTCGGCTACGTCGGGGGTCGCTGGGGGTTTGGAAAGGGGGCGAGTCGATACAGCCCCCTTTTCTCGGGTGTGGGGCGAAGCTCCACGACTTTAGGCCGCTGGCACAGCGGCTATCATGGCTTTAAGCCAAAAATCACCAATAAACTTGGTCTTAGCTGCTCGCAAAATTGCAGCCCATCACCTGCGGTGCGCTCTCGCACAGGCGATCCTGCGACACGCTGCGAGTACATCCTTGTAAGCTCTGCCTCGCCATCCCTGGCTCGGAAGGTCACAGTTCCGCCTGTGCCTGGAATTAGGCGTATATCTGCAGCTGAATACGACACTTTGGGATGAGGAATTGCACCGACTCCCCCTCGGTGTCGCCGAAAGCCGTTGGCGCAAATAACGTGGCTGAGGCATGGATGCCGAAGCAGCGACAGTCGAATCAGGGATGAGCGTCTGAAGCGGTAGTTATTTGCGCCATTAGGCCGAGGGGCTTTCGACACCGTGTGGGGCGGCAAGGGAGATCCAAGAGGGGATTGCTGTTGATCCCTTCTTGGTCGGGTGTGGGGCGAAGCTCCACGACTTTAGGCCGCTGGCACAGCGGTTAACATAGCTTCCAGCTAAAAGTATCTAAGTTAGTATTAGCCGAGCTTCCGGCCATGATGCAGCCGATCACCTGCGGTGCACTCTCGCACAGGCGATCCTGCGACACGCTGCGAGTACATCCTTGTAAGCTCTGCCTCGCCATCCCTGGCTCGGAAGGTCACAGTTCCGCCTGTGCCTAGAAAATGGGTGTATGTCTGCAAACACTTCAGATGTTTCAAGCTACTCAGTGCTAACAGAATTGCACCAACTCCCGCTCGAAGCGGCCGCAGGGCGTTGATGACAATCGCGTAGCGAGGCATGGCCGTTCACGGGCGTCCTGCCCTTCACGGCATTGGGACTCCTGTCCGGCAGATGCCTATTCTGCGCCAGTTAATCAGGGGCGAGTGTCGCCTAGCGACGAGCTAACGAGCGCGAAACAGGATGTTGAGCTGGGCCAGAGTCACATGGATGTGACTCTGAGCGTCTGGCGCGATAGCGAATTGGCATCATAAGCACAAGGGGGTTTCCGCTGCGTCGCGGGTCGCTGGGGGTTTGGAAAGGGGGCGAGTCGATACAGCCCCCTTTCCTCGGGTGTGGGGCGAAGCTCCACGACTTGAAGCCGCTGGCACAGCGGCTATCATAGCTTCGCTTCTAGCTAAAAGTTCTTAAGTTAGTGCTGGCCTAGCTTCCGGCCACGGTGTAGCCCATCACCTGCGGTGCGCTTTTCGCACAGGCGATCCTGTGACTCGCTGCGAGTACGTCCTTGTAAGCTCTGCCTCGCCATCCCTGGCTCGGAAGGTCACAGTTCCGCCTGTGCCTGGAATTAGGTGTATATCTGCAGCTGAATACGACACTTTGGGGTGAGGAATTGCACCGACTCCCCCTCGGGGTCGCCGAAAGCCGTTGTTGCAAATAAGGATTATCAAGGGGCATACACGCCCCTTGAACTTAAACTACTTCTTGGCGGCCAGCTTAGCCCTTGCGGCATGCAGCTTCTTGTAGCTTTCGATCAGCCGCTGGTGTTTTTCCAGGCCTTCGAGCTGCATATTGGTTGGGGTCAGGCCGTAGAAGCGCACTGTGCCATTGACCGACCCTATGGCGGCATCCAGGGTTTCCTGGCCGAACATACGTCCTAAGTTGTACCGGTAGTCGTCCAGCTCGAGTTCATCGTCCAGGCTGATCTCCAACACCGCCTGCAGGCATTGATAGAAGAGGCCACGAGCGACAGTATTGTTGTTGTACTGCAGGAAGGTTTCGGTCAGCTCCAGCGCTTCTTCCAGTTCACCTATGGCCAGACAGATTAGCAGTCTAAGTTCGAGTATCGTCAGTTGGCCCCAAACGGTGTTTTCATCAAACTCTATGCCTATCAGGGTGATGATATCCGTGTAGATATCCAATTGGCTGTCTTCGAGGCGCTCAGACAGGCTTTGCAGTTGGCTGTCGCTGAGGCGATGCAGGTTAAGAATATCTTCTCTGTAGTCCAGCGCCTTGTTGGTGTTGTCCCAAATCAGATCCGATACCGGATACACCTCAGAGAAGTCTGGCACCAGGATCCGGCAGGCATTGCCTATCTCGGTAAACTCGGCGATGTAGACCTCTTTGCCCATCTCTTCAAGAATCCCGAACAGGCTCTGGCTCTCTTCGGCGTTGCTGCCGGAGAAGTCCCATTCGACAAACTCATAGTCCGGCTTGCTACTGAAGAAACGCCAGGAGATCACTCCGCTGGAGTCGATAAAGTGTTCAACAAAGTTCTCCGGCTCCTGCACCGCCATGCTGTTGAAAGTAGGCTTTTGCACATCGTTTAGGCCCTCGAAACTGCGGCCCTGCAGCAGTTCGGTGAGGCTGCGCTCCAGCGCCACCTCAAAACTGGGGTGGGCGCCGAAGGAGGCAAATACGCCGCCGGTGCGGGGGTTCATCAGGGTCACACACATGACGGGGAACTGGCCGCCGAGGGAGGCATCCTTGATCACCAGCGGAAAGCCCTGCGCCTCCAGCGCCTCTATGCCGGCCACTATCGAGGGATACTTGGCCAGCACGGCTTTCGGCACCTCAGGCAGAACCAGCTCCTCTTCTATAATGCGGCGCTTCACCGCCCGCTCGAAAATCTCGGACAGACACTGCACCTTGGCCTCATCCAGATTGTTGCCTGCGCTCATGCCGTTGCTGAGATACAGGTTTTCAATCAGGTTGGAGGGGAAATACACAGTCTCGCCATCGGACTGACGCACATAGGGTATGGCGCAGATACCGCGTTCGACATTGCCCGAGTTGGTGTCGATAAGATTGGAGCCGCAGAGCTCACCATCCGGGTTGTAGATTTCCAGGCAATAGTCATCGAGGATCCCGGCTGGCAGCTCATCGTTGGGGCCGGGCTGGAACCACTTCTCATTGGGATAGTGAACAAATTCGGCGTTGGCGATCTCGGGGCCGAAATACTGGTCGTTGTAGAAGAAGTTGCAGCTGAGACGCTCGATAAACTCGCCCAGAGCCGAGCAGAGCGCGCTCTCTTTGGTTGCGCCCTTTCCGTTGGTAAAACACTTGGGAGAAGCGGCGTCACGGATATGCAGCGACCAGACGTTGGGCACCAGGTTACGCCAGGAGGAGATCTCTATCTTCATCCCCAGTTCGGCCAAGGTGTTGGTCATGTTGGCTATGGTCTGCTCCAGCGGCAGATCCTTACCCAGAATAAAGGTGCTGTGGCTGTCATCCGGCTTAAGCATCAGCATCGCCTGGGCGTCCTGATCCAGGTTATCCACGGTTTCCAGCTGGAACTCGGGGCCGGTCTGAACCACTTTCTTCACAGTGCAGCGGTCGATGGAACGCAGTATGCCTTCACGGTCTTTGTCAGAGATGGTGTCCGGCAGTTCCACCTGAATCTTGAAGATCTGGTTATAACGGTTTTCCGGGTCGACTATGTTGTTTTGCGACAGGCGAATGCCTTCGGTAGGAATATCGCGGGCGACACAGTACACCTTCACAAAATAGGCGGCGCACAGCGCTGATGAAGCCAGAAAGTAGTCGAACGGGCTCGGTGCCGAGCCATCACCCTTGTAGCGGATTGGCTGGTCGGCAATGACACTGAAGTCATCAAACTTGGCTTCGAGTCTGAGGTTGTCGAGAAAATTTACTTTGATTTCCATTGGATAGTTCCGAGTTCCGGCGGGGTTTCCCGCTCTCCCGATGACACTCGCCGCTGCGGTAAAACCGGCGACCGGCTGTGATCTGGGTCAAATTGAGCAAAATTGGGGGAATTATCCGCTTTTTAACGGCAAAAGTCATTGTTGGCCACTGAAGGCGACTCGGCTCCGGCAGCAGAGAAACGAACCAAAGAAGCAAACCAGAGATACGAACAAGCCAGAATCAGGATCTAGATACGATAAAACATAGATATACATCACGCACACGAGTGTTTTTGCGAACCATACTGAATGCCTGACAGATCCAGTCAGGATTTTTATTGATCCAAATCAAATGCATGTTTATTTTATCGCTGAACATATAACTTAAATGAATCTTTGAGGTTGTCTTTATGTTGGATCAACACACTATCCAAGTGGTCAAGAGTACTATTCCCCTGCTGGTTGCCGCCGGCCCAGAGCTGACCAAACACTTCTATCAGCGCATGTTCCACCACAATCCTGAATTGAAAGATGTGTTCAACCTGGCTCATCAGCATAAGGGCGATCAGCCTGTAGCCTTGTTCAATGCCGTCGCCGCCTATGCCCAACATATCGACAATCTGGCTGTTCTCGGTGAAGCCGTGGAAAGAATTGCCCAGAAACACACAGGCTTTCTGATCAAACCCGAGCAATACGCCATAGTCGGCAAGCATCTGCTTGCCACTCTGGAAGAACTCGGTGGCGATGCCGTCACGCCAGAGGTACTGGGCGCCTGGGAGAAGGCTTATGGGGTGTTGGCCAATATCTTTATTGGCCGCGAAGCACAGATTTATGCCGATGCCGCAGGCAAACAAGGAGGTTGGAGCGGCACCCGCACCTTTGTTGTCAGCAACAAACGCCGCGAGTCTGCCGCCATTACCTCCTTCGAACTCACGCCCAAGGATGGCGGCCCTGTGGCCGATTTTAAGCCGGGGCAATACCTGAACCTCAAACTCAGCCATCCGGCGCTGGCCCATACCGAGATACGCCAATACTCATTGTCGGATGCCCCCAACGGCCGCAACTATCGCATCAGCGTTAAACGTGAAAACGAAGGATTGGTTTCCAACCTGCTGCATAATGAATTCGATATTGGCAGCGAGCTTGAGCTGATCCCGCCGGCGGGGGATTTTTTCCTGAATACTGAGCCTGACACCCGGGTTGTGCTGCTATCTGCCGGAGTTGGCCTGACGCCTATGCTGAGCATGTTAAACAGCCGCCTGCAGCAAGACTGCGCCGAGACACTATGGCTGCATGCCTGTGAAAATGGCGCCCAGCATGCTTTTACCGAAGAGATACGCCGCAAACAGGCCGAGCAGACAAATCTCAAGGCACTGACCTGGTATCGCCAGCCGCTTGAGACTGATATTCAGGGACAGGATTATGACCTGAATGGCACCATGGTGCTGGAACCGATAGCGGCCATGCTGCCATCCGAGGGCCAATTCTACTGCTGTGGCCCCATAGGCTTTATGCAGAGCATCAAGGCGCAGTTGCTGGCTCTGGGTATTGAGGAAGCGCAGATCCACTATGAAGTGTTCGGCCCCCATCAAGGGCTCTGATGCAGCCATACGGGCGCCGCTTCAGGCGCCCTGTTGCAGTAAGCCTTCTTCTTCGGGCTGCTCTTCCAGCGGCTCCACATGGATAAACACCGCCGCATGGGGGATGGCAGCCATCAAGGCCTGCTCGATACGGTCACAGATGGCATGGGAATGGCCAACGCTCATCTCCTTGGGCAAGGTCAGATGGAAGTCGATATGACGCCGTCTGCCCGCCTGACGGCCACGCAAGTCGTGAAAGCCGCCTTCATTGGGACAGTGGTGCGCGATTATCTCGGCGGCCTGGTTCAGCTCCTCTTCGCTGATGCTGTGATCCAACAGCGGCTTGAAGGCCTGATCCAACATGCTTATCGCTTCTTTGAGAATAAACAGCGCCACCCCTATGGCTACTATGGGATCCAGCAGCGCCAGATTATGGCCAAAATAGCCACCCACCCAGATGAGCAGCAGCCCCACGGCTACCCCGAGAGAGGTGAGCACATCGGCCTTAAGGTGCAGGGCATCGGCCTCAAGCGCCACCGATTGTTCTTCCCTGGCCACCCGGTAGAGATAGGCACTGACGCCTGTGTTTACCAGTGCCGACAACAGCATCACCAATACCCCCCAGCCCAGGCCTTCTACCTCTGAGGGGCTGAGCAACTTGCCGACGGCCTCGAAAATAATCCAGCCGGCCGCCGCCAAAATCAACAGCGCCTCAATAACCCCGGAAACATTCTCTATCTTGTCGTGGCCGTAGGGATGATCCCAGTCAGGCGGCACATCGGCGCGGCGCACGGCAAACAGGGCGATCAAGGCCGCCACCAAATCCATGGCGGAGTGAATCGCTTCTGAAATGATACTGACCGAACCACTGACAATACCCGCCGCCACCTTCATGATGATCAGCGAAATATTGGAGCAGACCGAGACCATGGCGGCTCTGGCTTTTCTGGACATCTATTGTTCCCCCTTAATACGGCTTGGGAATTGGACTATCGTCAGTCAAGGGTGATTACCTGGGCTCGTGCGCCCTCGCCCCGGTCAATCAACAGCAAAATCAGGCCAAACAACACTTGTGTCGGCAATAGCAACACTAGCCAACTGCTCCACAGCAGGCTGTCGTCGACCCGAATGGCAAACTTGAGTTGCAACGCCAGCAAAGCAAGCAGCCAGAGCGCAAAACAACGAAAACGGCAAAAGAAGCTGCCAAGGCCCATGAGCCACAGCAACCAAATAGGCTCCGGCCACCAACCGGCCCCCTCTGGAGTCAATTGCCCGGGCAGTTCGGCGCCGCTGAAATAGAGTTTACCGACCACGGCCGTGTCGCCTATCTCGGCGGCCAGGGTAAAACTCGCGGCCAACCAAGCCATTAGCAGCAACAGACGTGCAGATGAAAAACGCATGCGGGCCCAACCAACAAACCAAAGGGCCCGATAGTGTATGACAATAGAAAAAGTTCAACAATAGCTTATAGTTAGAACAAAAACGGAACCATTTTCGTCCTCATTTACAACGCCTTGAAGCTAAACCTTAAAGGCCTGTCTCAGGGATGCTTGATCCCCAAGTTGCTTGCCAGGGCCTGCAGTTGGCTGCGGGAGTTGGGGGCAACCGCTTGCAGGTAATCCATATATCCACCGCGCACCGCTTCCAACAAGGCTGGAGAAGCAAGCTTGGGCGAACCACTGTTAAAAGGGGGGTGGGGATCATATTCAAGCACCAGCTGTTTGCCGCAGGCTGTCTGCTCATCTGTCAGCAGCGACAGCAGCAGCAAACCAAAATCGATCCCTGAAGTGACCCCGGCGCCTGTGACTCGATTGCGGTCGTGAACCACTCTATCGACTACAGGCTCGGCGCCAAAGTAGCGCAAGTCCTGCAACACGCCCCAGTGAGAGGTGGCCTTATACCCCTTGAGCAAACCGGCGGCCCCGAGAATAAATGAGCCGGTACAGACGCTGGTGACCCAGTCTGCCTTGGCGCCGACCCGAGCCACCCAGTCAATCATTTCGGTGCGCTCCAGCTGTTTGTATGGATTACTGGTTCCCGGAACGCAGAGAATGTTTGTCTGCTCAATCTCGGCAAAGGTTGCGGTCGGCATTAACCCCAAACGCTTGTTGGCGCGGCTCTCGGCATAGACCACCTCCTTGTCGTACCAGACAAAGTCCACATCAAACTGCTCACCGGCTAGCACTTCAGCCGGCCCTATGAGATCCAGGGCTGTCATGCCCTCATACAATACAAAAGCGATATGTGGCTTGCCGCTCGTGCTGGCTTTGGTGCCGGCGGGTAAAGAGTTTGCTGCCGGCCGTTGGCCTGAGGCGCCCGCGGCCAACGCTTGAGGTGCCACGCCGCCCAGAGAGGCTGCGGCCAGCGTTCCCAGGCAGGATAAGGTGAAGTCTCGACGGTTCATAAACACTCCTTTGAGTCAGAAAGTCCCGTTGAGATTAGTAACCTATTGCAGGCCGCAACAGCCGGTTACCGGCCAATTGCCGCAAGAGTCTGGCCAACTTGGGCAGGCTGTGATCCAGGCAGTCACTTTGGCCACAAGCCGCTGTACAGGGTTTTGAGCTTGAACTAGATTGCCTTGCACACATACGCTATTGGGCCGCCGGAATGGCGCCGGGCAGGAAACATGTCTTCAGCTCTTTCTCAACCTCAGCACAGGATTGCGATTCTGGTACTGAGGGATTTTGTCGCCTTCGATCTCGCCATTCCTTACCAGATGTTTCCTCTGGTTTCCCTGAGCGGCGGCCACAAACCTTACCAGGTAAGCTTTTGCGGCCCGGAGCAATCCATCTGCAGCGGCGCATTGAGCATCTCGGATATCGCCCCGCTTGAGCTGCTGAGTCAAGTGGATACTGTGATAATCCCCGGCATCCGCGACCCCTTGCTGTTCAGCGAGTCCGAAGTTCTTCAGGCGCTGCAGCAAGCCGCGAGGGCCGGAGTGCGACTGGCATCTATCTGCACCGGCGCCTGCGTATTGGCCGCCGCAGGCCTGTTGGATAACCTCAGGGCAACTACCCACTGGCAACTGACGCCCGAACTGGCCAAGCGTTATCCCAATATAGAGGTGGAAGAGGACATGCTGTTTGTCGACAACGGCCAGCTATTGACCTCGGCGGGATTGGCCGCGGGCCAGGATCTGTGTCTGCATATGATAGCCAGTGACTTTGGTGCCCAGGCCGCCGAGACCACGGCCGACTTCTTTGTGATGCCGCTCGAGCGTCAGGGGTGTCAGTCGCAAAGAATTCATCGCCAATGGCTGCCGCAGCAGCAACAGCTGGCCAATTTGCAACTCTGGTTGATGGACAATCTGCACCTGCCTTTGACCTTGGCACAACTGGCAGAAAGAGCCTGTTTAAGCCAGCGTAGCCTGAACCGTAAGTTCCGGGAGCAAACCGGACTGGCGCCTATGGCATGGCTGGGGCAGGCGCGGATCCGCCGGGCGCAATCCTTGCTCGAGTCGAGCCATATGTCGGTGGAACTGATTGCCTCCAGCTGCGGTTTTGCCAGTGCCGCCGGTCTGCGAGACGCCTTCAAACGCGCCCTGGGGGTGAGCCCCAGCAACTGGCGCAAGACTTACTCTGGCTTTAGCCGTCCTTAAGCCGCGGCGCCGAATAAAGCCAAAAGATTAAAAAAGGGGCTAGCGTATATCACCTAAGCCCCTTCCCACAAACATCCTCAGTCATTCACTGTTACAGACCATCAGCCCGCCGGTGAATAGTAGGTAGCCGCACCTGGGCCAACCGGCAGCCCCAGGCCGAATACCCAGAGGAAGAAGAACAGGGTCCAACCGACGAAAAATACCAGCGTGTATGGCAACATGGTGGCCACCAGAGTACCTATCCCGAGGTCCTTCTTGTAGCGCGCGGCGACCGCCAGGATCAGGCCAAAGTAACTCATCATGGGCGTGATCAGGTTAGTCACTGAGTCACCTATTCGATAGGCCGCCTGAATGGTTTCCGGCGCATAACCCACCAACATCAACATGGGCACAAATATCGGCGCCGTCACTGCCCACTGGGCCGAGGCACTGCCGAGCATCAAGTTAATGAAGCCACACATCATGATAAACAGCAGGAAGACTATCGGCCCGGTCAGCCCCAGGGCGCTGAGAGCATCGGCGCCGGTCACCGCCAACACGGCGCCCAGATTGGTCCACTTGAAGAAGGCCACAAACTGCGAGGCGAAAAACACTAATACGATATACATGCCCATGGTGCTCATGCTGTGGGACATGGCGTTGATCACATCGGTATCTTTTTTCATGGTGCCCACCACCTTGCCGTATACCAGCCCGGGAATGGCAAAGCAGACAAAGATAAACACCACGATTCCCTTGAGAAACGGCGAGCCGGCCACTTCCCCCGTCTCGGGGTGACGCAGTGGGCCCCACTCGGGTACCACGGTCAAGGCCAAGACTGCGCCGAGCAGCAGCGCCGCCAAACCAGCCATTTTCAGCCCCTTTTTCTCCAGTTCGGTGACGGTTTCCATCCGCTGATCCTCCAGATCGACACTGGCTTCAGAGACATCATAGCGACCGAGCTTGGGTTCAACGATTTTCTCTGTCACCAAGGCGCCGAGGAAAGAGATCACAAAGGTGGAGACAAACATGAAGTACCAGTTGACCTCGGGGCCCACAGTGTAGTCAGGGTCTATCATCTGCGCCGCCGCTTCGGTGATCCCGGATAACAGGGGATCCACGGTTCCCAGCAGGAGGTTGGCACTGTAGCCACCGGATACCCCGGCAAAGGCCGCCGCCAACCCCGCCAAGGGATGCCTGCCAAGAGAATGGAAGATCATCGCCGCCATGGGGATCAGCACGACATAACCCAGCTCGGCGGCGGTATTGGAGACGATTCCGGCAAAGACAATAGTCAGGGTAACCAGGCGCTTGGAGGCTCCCATCACCAGCGCCCGCATGCCAGCGGACAAGAGTCCTGAGCGTTCGGCAATCCCTACCCCGAGCAAGGCCACCAATACAGTGCCCAGCGGCGTAAAACCGGTAAAGTTGGTCACCAGGTTGGAGACTATCATCCGCAGCCCTTCGGCATTCATTAGACTGACCACATGGATCAGGCCATCGGCGCTACGGCCACTGGCGCCTTCGGGACGAGGGTCCACCACAGTGACTTCAAAATAACCGGCAATGCCGGAGATCAGGATGACGGCTGCGCAAAACAACGCAAATAGTGTGATGGGATGTGGCAAAAGGTTGCCAAGGCGCTCCACCACATTGAGGAAGCGGATAAACCAGCCACTCTTGGCGGTTTCGAGCGGTTGCTGAGAATGATTGGACTGCATCTGATTTCCCTGTCTGCCGGCTCGGCTGCCGGTTCTATTTTCATGGCCGTAACATCTACGACAAGCGGCCGGCCATTTTGCCGTGACACTTTTAACTGAAACTTAACCTGGAAGAATGGCGGGAAATTAGAGGCAAAAAAAAGGACCCAGGGCGGGTCCATAAAGGCAAATTCGCTGAACTAATTCGCTTTGCCCCAACGTTGTGTCATTACAATTTACAATACGCTGTCTGAACCTTGCCTGAACATAATAAAAGCTGTTTGTAAATAGTATGATTCCATTTCTTCGCTTTGACGCACGGTAAACAGTTTTCCCATGGCCTATAGCGGCTTCCGACAGACTTGAGTCAAAAACTGCTGTTTTTTTACCACTCAAAAATAGATAAATATTTCAAATGAATCATTTAGATAATGTTTCCATGCACTAAAAACGTACAGTCCAAACCTTTGATTTACAGGATTTTGCTTAAATCTATCTTTAAAGCCATATAAGTGATGGTTTTCATTGACTTGGCAAGACTCGCCATCAAGGGGCCAGCACAGGTTCAAAATCACAACAAAGATGCATTTGCGGCCATTTTATGGTTAGCTGGCGCAGTTCAGAAAAAACTGCATGGAACTTTAGCAAATATGGATGGATTTTTGTTGATACTGGCGATCGCCGTGATACTGATTTATCTCTGGTATGTCAGCCTGATAAAAAAACGCAACACGGCTCGTGAAGCCCTCTCCGGCATAGATGTCCAGCTCAAGAAAAGGGCCAATCTGCTGCCCAATATTCTCACCATAGCCAAGCGCTTCATGGACCATGAAAAACAGCTGCTGACCGAGATCACCGAATTACGCACTCAACTGACCCAAAGCTACAATCCGGCCGACACAGATGCGGTAAAACAACATCTGGATTTGGCCAACCAGCTCAACAGCCGTGTCGGCCAGTTGATGGTGTCGGTAGAAAACTACCCTGAACTCAAGTCAGACAACACCATGTTGCAGGCGATGCAGACCTATAACGAAGTGGAGGCCCATATTTCTGCGGCGCGGCGTTTCTACAACTCGGCGGTCACTGAACTCAACAATGCGGTGGAAATTTTCCCGGGTTCAATCATAGCCTCCATGGCCAAGGTGCAGGCTCTGCCCTTCTATGAGGCGGATGAAAGCGCCAAAAGTCCGGTCAATGCCGGCGACTATTTGAACTGAGACAGAGTAAAAGATTGACCCGTGAATATTATCACCTTCCTGATGGGGGCCAAGATTTCCCCGGTACGCCCGGGAAAAGGCTTACAGGCCCCCAGCGAAGACCTGCCCAAGCTGCAGCAATACTATCGCCAGCATATACAGCCCAAGGCCAGTAAGTATGAAAGACTGAGGATCAAGAGCCTCAAGCAGTGCCGAACTAGGGTAGCCCTGTTTGTACTGACACTTGTGGTGACTCTGCTGCTGGTTTGGCACTATTGGTACGACCTTATGTACTACAGTTCCCTTGGCCCGGAAGCTTCGTTTGCCCTCGCCCTTACCCCGGTTTTGCTGATGTTTTTCTGGTGTAAGAAACCCATCAAGGCGTTTCAAACACAGGTTAAAAAAGATCTGTTCCCGCTGATCTTCCGCTATTTCGGCGACGACTTTACCTTTAGTCCCAACGATGGTTTACCTCTGCGACCATTTCGTGATGCCGGCATTTTGCCCAAGCACGACATAGCGCATTCCAGTGATTTTATTACCGGTAGCTATAAACAGGTCGAACTGGGGATCAGTGAATTAGTGCTGAAGTCAGAATATCGGGATAGCAAGAATAAGAAGCGTACCAGCGAGGTATTCAAGGGACTGGCCATGACCTTTACCGTGCCACAAAACTTCGGCTGCCATGCGGTATTGATCCGCGACCGCGGCCTGCTGGGGAAACTCTCCTCCAGCTATTCGGGGCTGAAGCAGATGAAGCTGGAAGATCCCGTGTTTGAAAAAGAGTTCGATGTCTTTGCCGACAATCAGATCAATGGCCGGGTGTTGATGAACCCCTTGTTTATGGAGCGTTTGCTGGATTTGAGCAAGAAGTTCGGCCGGGATCTGCGCTGCGCCTTCCACGGCAGGCAGCTGTTGATCCTGTTTCCCAGTAACAAGGATAGATTCGAGACCGCCTCCATCTTTGAGGGAGCCACCTTCGAAAAGGAGTTCAGCCAGATCCACAGTGAAATGCAGCAACTCTTTGCTATCATTGACATATTGAAACTGGAAACACGGGCGGGTAATCAGGCGTGAAGCACACTTCCGGCCAAGGACTCATCTCTTTGCTACTCTGGCTGCTGAGCTCGGCGCTGCCCTTTGCTGCGTTTGCCGGCACCGAGATACCTATGCCTTCGAAAGAGGCCACTATGGGTGAAGATTCTTCAGCTATAGGTAAAGTTCCCTCAGCTATAAGTAAAGAGCCTTCAGTCATGGGTGAAAAAACTTCAGCTGTGACTAAAGAGCCTTCGACCAAACCCCGTATAGTGGCGCGTTACTCCGAACACGGCATCAGTGACAGCAGTCTGCCGAAGCGTAAAGTCTATCAGTACCGCCAGGCCAACGGTGTGATGGCGTTCAGCGACAAGCCCCCTGGCAGCCAGGAATATCAGATCATTCTCTATGATTGTTTCGCCTGCCGACCGGACTCCAAGGTAAACTGGCAGGCAATCCCTCTGTTTGACAGTGACTATGCCGCCGAAATCGCCCTCGCCGCCCAAACTTACAATCTGGATCCTGCGCTAATCCGGGCGGTGATCCACGCCGAGTCGGCCTTCAACGCCAAGGCCCTGTCTCGTACCGGCGCTATGGGGCTGATGCAGTTGATGCCGGATACCGCCAAAGAGCTTGGTGTCAGCAACGCCTTTGTGGTATCACAGAATATCGATGCCGGTAGCCGCTATCTGGCGCAGATGCTGGCCCGTTTCGATGGCGATATGACCCGGGCGCTGGCGGCCTACAATGCCGGCCCTACCACAGTGACCCAATATCGCGGCGTGCCACCCTACCCGGAAACCCGCGCCTATGTGAAACGGGTGAAAATTTTGCTGGAGCGCTACCGCAATTTGAGCCGCGCCTGAGAGGCGCAACAACAAGGAAGTGAAGATGTTTAACCTCAAGTCCCTCGGCTTTTGTGCCTGTCTGCTGATGCCCTTTTCCACCGTAATAGCCTGTGATGACAGCCAACTTGGCCCGGTTCCCGCAACCGCCGAAGCGATAGCGGCAGTAAAGCAAGTCATGCAAAGCCACAAGGGCGAGCTAGACAACAGCATGAACGACGAGGAGATGCTGGATAAGGGCAGCCAACTGACCCGCACCATCTTCTGTGAGGCGGGCTACAGCCTCAAGGCCACTTGGGCCGCCTGGGCTCAGGACCAGTGGAACGAGCAGCCGGCTTACGATGGCCCCAACGGCATGGCACTGCGCAATATGATGAGTATCAGCGCCTATTTGATAGAGACCAATCCACAGCAGGCGCTGGCGCTAGGGCTCATAGATGAGGCGACGCTGGCCGAGCTGAAAGCACTGTCGGAATAATTCACCACAGCCGCTTGTCACCACAGTCGCTTGTCACCACAGTCGCTTAGACGCCGTAAAGGCCACTGTTAACAGGCCGGGCCGTTAGTACACAACTCGGTATCCGACTTAGTACCCAATTAATACCCAGTGACCCGGCCAACTGTTTTTATGATGGAACCAAGCTTACTCGCCCACTTCCCAGGAGACAGTGACGCTGCCGCCACCCTGATTGAGCCTGGGATGGAGCCAGGCCAGCAGCTCTTCGGCCTGGGTATCCAACTGCCATGGCGGGTTGATGACCCACAGACCCGCCGCCGTCATACCGAATTCATCCGAATCCGGCTTAATACTCTGCTCTATCCGTAACTGGCGCCGAATGCCGCTGTCTTTCAGCTTCGTCAGCATGGCTTCAGTCTGGGCCCGATTGACGACCGGATACCAGAGCAGATACACCCCGGTGGCAAACTTGCGATGAGCTTTTATCAGGGTATCGGCCACATCCTGATAGTCACTCTTGAGCTCATAGCTGGGATCCACCAGCACCAGTGCCCGACGCTCCAGTGGCGGCACGGCGGCCAACAGGCCCTGCAGACCGTCGCCGTGAACCAGCTTCACCTGACGGGCACCTTCAAAATACTCCTGCAGCAATTCGACATCGGTATTGTGCAGCTCGTGCAGCAGCATTCTGTCCTGCTCTCTAAGGTGCATATCCACTATCGCCGGAGATCCGGGATACCAGGCCAGCTCATCAGTGGCCTGCTCCTCGTTGCCTTCGTTGAAATGGCGCACCGCCTCCAGATAGGCTGTCATCGCCTGCGGCACACTCGTTTCCTGCCAGAGCTTGCCTATACCTTCCAGATATTCCCCTGTCTTTTGGGCGAAATCATCTTCCAGCGCATAGCCACCGGCACCGGCATGGGTATCGATATAAACCAAAGGTTTATCTTTCTTCTGCAACAAGCTCAGCGCCTGCAACAAGATGGAATGTTTGAGCACATCGGCATAGTTGCCGGCATGAAAACCGTGACGGTAGCTGAGCATGGGTTCCCCAATGACTGACGGGTAAATGACCGCGGCATTATAGCTGCTCTGCCTGCGAGTTGCAGCCGAACGTATTCAGTCAGGTTGGCATTTGGCATAATGGCGCCAATTCAGCCAAGGACTCAAACACAGTGAAGCAGCCAAGCCATAGCATTTATTTTGATACCCGGGAGCCGCGTCTGTGCGCCATTGCCGAGCGCTGGGGCCTGAAGCATTCAGAAGACTCTGTGTTTGCCTTGGGGTTTGAGCAGGAAATGCTGACCCTGTTCAAGCGTGACGAACCCAAGCTTGGCGGTATCTGTGTCGATTTTGTCGGCGGCGCCGTGGCCCACAGACGTAAGTTCGGCGGCGGCCGCGGCCAGGCCATAGCCAAGGCGGTCGGTCTCAAGCAAGGCGCCTGCCCCTCAGTGGTAGATGCCACGGCCGGTCTTGGCCGTGACGCCTTTGTACTGGCAAGCCTTGGCTGCCAAATGACGCTGATTGAACGCAATCCCTTGGTGGCGGCGCTACTGGAAGACGGTCTCAGCCGCGGTTATCAGGACAGCGAAATCGGCCCCTGGATGCAGCAAAGAATGACGCTGCTGCACGACTCCAGTCTGGAGGCGTTGAGCCAGATAAGTCTGCAACCGGATGTGGTCTATCTGGACCCCATGTATCCCCACAGAGACAAGTCGGCATTGGTAAAAAAAGAGATGCGGGTATTTCAGACCCTGGTCGGCGCCGATACCGATGCCGACGGCTTGCTGGCCCCGGCGTTGGCACTGGCGAGCAAGCGGGTAGTGGTCAAACGGCCGGACTACGCCGAAGACCTGGCCGGGGTTAAACCCAGCACTGTTATCGCCACCAAGAAAAACCGCTTCGATGTCTATGTCAAAGCAGCGATGAACTGAGTCGACAAGGAACATAGAGCCGCGCCATTTTGTGGCTCGCCGCATATTTTGCTCCGCACTTTTGGGCAAGACTTATCGGATCCGCCCCATAAACAGAGTTCAGGAAATATCACAATGCAGTTAAGGATGATGTTTGTATGTGTTTTGATGGGAATCTTTCTCTTTGGCAAACCAGCTATGGCCGCAAGCGCTAAGCCCGACACAGCTGCAGCCACAACTGCGGCGCACAAGCTGAACAGTTTGGATGAGGAGGGTCTGTCGCCACTGATGCGAGCTGTATTGGATGGCCAACTGGACTCGGTAAAGCAGCTGATTGCTCAGGGCGCTGACATCAACCTTGAGAACCCTGCCGGCTGGAATGCGCTGTTGATGTCACCCACTCCTGAGATGGCAAAGCTGCTGATTGAGCAAGGCGCCGATATTCACGCCAGTAGTCAAAATGGTTTCAACTCTCTGCTGGTTGCCGCCAAGTTGGGGGATCTGGCCCTGATCTCTTTTCTGCTTGAGAAAAATATCGATATTAACGCCTCAAACCAATATGGCTGGACGGCTCTGATGGTGGCCGTCGAGTTTGGCCATCAGCAGGCGATCTCTTTGCTGCTGGAGAACGGCGCCAATCTCGAACAAAAGAATAACGGCGGCTGGGGGTTACCGGAGATAGCGGCCCACAATAATCATCTGGATATCTTCAAGTCATTATTGAATAAAACCGGCCAGGTGCTCTCCAGGGAATATGCCGAAGAGATTTCCATCATTGCGCTCAAAAACGGTGCCACAGAGATTTTGGATTACCTGGTAAAACAGCAAAGAGTCACCCTTGGCAACAAGGAGCAGATGCTCAAGACGGCCGTGTCGGCCGGCAGCCTGGCTTCGGTTAAGTACCTGGTATCCAAGGGCGTCGACATCAATGCCCTACTGGTAATAAATGCCGAGCGCAGCAGTACACCGCTGATGATATCTGCGAATCGGGGCGACCTGGATATAGTGAAGTATCTGTTGGATAAGGGTGCGAAACTCGAGACCCAGGACACAGACGAAGTGACCGCTCTCGCTTACTCCGTGCGAGATGACAACCTAGAGGTTGTGCGCTATTTGGTGGCCAAGGGCGCCAATTTAAATGTCAAGGGAAGCTATAAAGAAACCCTGATGCATCAACTCGTGGGCACAGATGATGCCAAAGTCTTTAATTATCTGGTGGAGAGTGGTGCCGACATTAATCAAACCAACGACTCTGGCAACAGCCCCTTGTATTACGCAGCTTGGTTTGGCCAGCTGGATTATGTCACTACTCTGGTTCGCCACGGCGCCAATATCACCAAACAAGATATTGAGAGAGCCGTTATGAGTAGCCAACTGGAAATAACCAGACAATTACTCGACAACGCGCCGCCAGGCCTACTCACGGCTGAAACCTTGGTTGAGTTATTGTACTCGGCTGCGGGGAAAGAGAGCGTAGAGATGGTCAAACTACTGGTTGAAAGAGGCGCCGACATTAACGGGCATTCTGGGAGTCGCCAGGAAACCGCTTTAATGGCGGCATCAATGTACCGACACCCGGACACGGTCAAATACCTTATCGGCATCAATGTCGATGTGAATGCCAGAGATAGTGACGGCCGCCCGGCGTTGATGTACGCCGCCAATCCAATTCAAGGAGCAGGTGAAAAAAGCAATCTTGAGGTGGTAAAAGCCTTGGTTGAGTCAAAGGCTGACTTGACCTTGGTCAGCCACTCGGGGGAAACCATGCTGGAGCAGATGGTGAGAACCAGTGATATCCAGGACTTTAACTATGTTTTGAGCAAGCTCGGCGCTGACATACTTCCGCAGGGCCATAAGGCACTTAAGCGTGCTATCAGCTACCAAAAGCAGGAATTTATTGATTCCCTGTCCCAATATGGGATCAAGCCTCCGGTGGAACAATAACCCACATCATTGCGCTTGAGGAGGCTCTGCTATGCCAAGCCAGTGTTCAGCGGCAGGCACTTGTCAAAACCGCCCGTTTGAGTCAGCATCCATTTTGGTTGCAGCCTTGTGTGCTATGGGCGACAAAGATAGAGCGGCAACAAAGCCAGAACCGGTCAGTTAAGATACAGGGCGGCTGCGGCAATCTGGTTTGGCCGGAACTCAGGGAGGCATGATGCTTAGAACCATACGCGACTATCTCAGACTGCTGCTGTTCTTTGTGGGGGTGCTGGCGGGGATTCAGCTCCCCGGCTTTGTCGATCAATATGGCAAGAGCCTGCAGGCCCACCTGAGCGAGATCCAAACCCAATTGGCCGGGTTTCAGCGCGATGCCGACCGTTTCTTCGGTGGCGATCTGGATAAGCTTATCGCCCACTATGTGACCAACAAAGATCCGGTATTTACCTCCGGCGGCGACAAGCTCAACGCCATGGTAGAACGCCGCTCCGAGTTGCAGCAGGCCTTGGCCGATTTCCGCGAGAGTTTCTACAGCCCCTACCTGCAACTGGCGTTTGCGCCACAGGCGGATATCCGCCGCGAAGTGTGGGGCAACTACAGCCACAATATTCTACTCAAGGGCGATGCCATTGCCATTGGCCTGCTCAGTGGCCTGCTGCTCGCAGCCTCGGCCGAACTGCTGCTCAGCTTATGCTGGCTGGCGTTACGAACGCTGTTTCGGCGCCGGCCGGCTGCCGCCTGATTGCCCCTGTAGAATGTCTGTGTTTGTCCACTCCATTAACGGCTATGATGGTTTGTAATTCCCACTGAAAGGACAAATACCATGATTGCACAAGGTCAAGCTCTGCCGGATGCCACTCTGAGCCAACTCGGTAAAGAGGGCATGATCAACCACAAGGTTAAGGAACTGTTTGCCGGCAAGAAGGCCGTGCTGTTTGCAGTTCCAGGTGCTTTTACCCCCACCTGCTCTGAGGCTCACCTGCCGGGTTATGTGGTGCTGGCCGATGAACTCAAGGCCAAGGGCGTCGATATCATTGCCTGTGTGTCGGTCAACGATGCCTTTGTGATGAAAGCCTGGGGTGAAGCCCAAAACGCCGGTGAGATCATGATGTTGGCCGATGGTGATGGTGCCTTCACCAAGGCGCTGGGGCTGGAAATGGACACTGGCGCCTTCGGAGGCTTACGCTCGCAGCGCTATGCCATGGTGATAGACGATGGCGTGGTTTCTTTGTTGAATGTGGAAGCGCCCAAGACTTTCGAAGTCAGCAAGGCCGAAACCATACTGGCGAGCCTCTAATAGCGACTCAGGCGGCTTTAATGCCGAGATTCTGTTCTATCTCGGCGACACCTGCAGCCACCTGAGAGGCGATTGCCTGCCCCTGCTCTGAGGCGGTGATCGCCTGGCTGCGCAGCTGTTCCATGGCGCTGGAGAAGGATTGCAGATGCGCCAGCTGTGACTGGGCATACTCAGTACCCTGCTGAGTCCCACTCGCCATGGCAAAAGCCTGCTGTCTCACCTCCTGCGCCAGCTGTTTCAGGCTCTCGGCTCTCTGTCTCTGCCTGTCGGTCGCCTCGGCTATGCCATCCATACTCTGCCCCAGACTCTTGTTGGCATTGGTAAGCCGATTGAGAATGGCACCTATCTCATCGAGCGAGCTCTGGGTGCGACTGGAAAGGCTGCGCACCTCATCGGCCACCACGGCAAAGCCTCGGCCCTGCTCACCGGCACGGGCGGCTTCTATGGCGGCATTGAGCGCCAACAGATTTGTCTGCCCGGCGATATTGCCTATCACGTCGATAATTCCCGCCACAGCCGCCACTGAATCATCCAGACTGGCAAGCGCTTGATGACACTCGGCAACGGCGGTGCGGGTTGAATCTGTGGCTTCCAGCATCTGCTGCGCTTCGAGTTCACTCTGGTGCATCTGTTCGGCAGTATTGCCGGCACGGGTGGCCAGCGAAGCTGAGCTGTCACTCACCAGTCCGGCCAATTCACTGAGCTCCAGCGTTTGCTGCCGAGCCTGATCCACCACTTGTTGGGTCTCGCGGGTACTGCCGGCCATTTCACTGATTTTTTGCACCAGGGCCGATAGGCTTTGGGAGATACGCGCCAATTGCTGCCGCTGCTGTTCATCCTCGGACTCGAAACGATTCAGCAGAGCATTGAAATGGGCGGCTATCTGGCCGGTTTCACAGCGACGACTGATATTGAGGCGCTCGCGGGTATTGGACTCACTCAGCTGGCTGAAGGCGGTGTTGAGCAGCTGCAACGGCTTCACCACCCTGAGCTGCTGCAAAATCAAATAAGCCACGGCAAATAAGGCCAGCACCCCCAAAGCCAGATAGAGCCATAGCTGCAGCTCGTGTTTGAGCTTTTCGGTACGTTGTTGCTGCTCAGCAGCCATGGTCAGCAAGTTCTGCTGCAACTTGTGCATATCGGCGCGCAGCGCATCCTGCATCTGACGGTTATCCAACAGTTGCTGCTCGGTATTGGTCACTTCCTTGGCGTAGCGACTGCTGAGACTCAGAAGTTCGGCGCGGTAGCTCTCGCCTATCTCCTCACGCTCGGGTTCATCGTCACCCAGGGCAAATTCATCCGCCTCTACAGTGCGATAGAGACCAAGCAGTGGCAAGGCGCTGAGTCTGTCATGCCAGTCGGCCAACTGGGTTATGGTGCTGTCGAGGTAAGGCTTGAGTCTTTGCTCCCGTCCGAGCAGGTAATCCTGGGTCAGCTGTGACAACTGGTAAACCAGTGGCGGAAGCTCCCGACTGAGCTGCAAGTATTCATGCGCCACTTGTGGCGCCGTTGCCAGCCCTTGATCGCCGTAATCCGCCAGGCGCTTGTTGTTATCCAACATTTCGGTTTCGGCATGGGCCAACAGCTGCCTGGGATTTCCGGCCAACTTGCCGGCGGCGCGGTATTTGCCATCCAGAGCCGTCACCAATTGCGCCAGCTCCTGTGCCAACTGTGAATCTACCGGCAAACGGTCATGAATATCATTGAGCTGGGCTCTGGCTTGTTCCAATCGCCCTGCATCGCCACTGGCGAGATACTTATCCAGATTGGCACGGATATCCACCAAAAATTCTTGCTGCAAGCCTTGCAGCGTCTGGCTCTGCAGTTCTGCCTCTTGTCTCTGTTCACTGCTCCAGAGCACCAGTGAGGCGAGCAAGGCCGCCAACAAGAGCAACAACGCCGAAGCGCCGAGAGAAAGGGTGGAAATCTTCATGGCAAACTGCGCCCAATTGATTGAACTGAGCGCAGTTTATGACTGGAGCATGACAGTTGAATGACAATCGGCCATAAAGCGTATGGCGTGTTAATCTCTCGGCAACCACACCTGAGCGTGCAGCCCACCCTGGGGGCGATTGCTGAGAATGACCTTGCCCTGATGCCTGTCTATGATGCGTTTGATGATCGCCAGTCCCAACCCTGAGCCGACGCTGCCGCGGGCACTGTCACCTTGGGTAAAGGGCTGGAACAGCTTGGGGATCTGGCTCTCGGCAATACCCGGGCCATTGTCTTCCACACTGAAACCTATGCGGTGTTTTTCCACTTGGGAAGCGATACGGATCCAGCCGCGGCCATAGCGGAAGGCGTTTTCCACCAGATTGCCGATCACCCGCTTGATGGCCAGGCTCTGCATCGGCACTTCGGGGCACTCGGCCAGTACCAGCTCTATTTCACCGACTCTGTTGCTCTCGGCCTGGGCCACTTCGCGAATTAAACGGTTGATCTGTTCCGGCTCGCGAATGCTCTCCTGATCCTGGCGGATATAGGCGATAAACTGATTGATGATGGCATCCATGTCTTCAATGTCTTTGACTATGCCCTCCTGCAGGTAGGCATCGTCGTCCACCATCATCTCGGAAGCCAGACGAATTCGGGTCAGGGGTGTTCTAAGGTCGTGGGAAATCCCCGCCATCAGCAGCGCCCTGTCCTGCTCCAGCTGTTTCATACTCTGGGACATACGGTTGAAGGCATTGGTCACTTCGACGAGCTCACTGGAGCCGGTCAACGGCAGCGGGTCAGGGAAATTGCCTCTGGAAACTGAGATAGCCGCCTTTTGCAGCCGCCGCAGCGGCCGGTTCTGTTGCCGGGCAAACCACCAACCACCGGCGACACTCAAGGCGCCTATCACCAGCAGATAGAGGTTAAGGGGCGACAGGGCATTTTCGTTCCAGCCATTGAGGGGAACCTTGATCCAGATGGAAGGGGCCTGAGGCGGGCGGATCCAGATCTGCAGCAGATTGCTCTGGGCAATACGCACTTCGGCCGGGCCGCCGAGATATTCCGACATCTGCGCCGACAGGAAGCCATAGTAGGTCGCCCGCTCGATACCGGCTTCCCTGGCCTGTTTCTGGTTATAGACATGCATGCCATCGTCGCGCACCTTGGCATTGAGGGCATCCACTATGGTGAGGTGTTCACGGCCCACCTCAACCCCATCGACAAACAACAGATTGATCTGGCGGGCGATAAGCTGGTTGATCTGCTGGTAGCTGGGCTTAATGAAATAAACCGTCACAGTCAAATAGGAGACCAGCTGATTGATCAGCAGCAGGCAGCCTATCAGCATGACTGTTTGGCTGAAGGCACTCCTGGGCAACAGGCGTTGCCACCAGCGCAGCTTCATTTACGGGCGGCACCATCTGGCACAAACACGTACCCCAGGCCCCAAACCGTTTGGATATAGCGCGGGTTGGCGGGATCCTTTTCAATCAGCCGCCTAAGCCGGGAAACCTGAACGTCGATGGAGCGCTCCAACGCCGAATAGTCGCGGCCACGGGCCAGATTCATCAGCTTGTCGCGGGACAAGGGCTCCCTAGGGTGGGTCACCAACACCTTGAGTACGGCAAATTCACCACTGGTGAGGGCGATGGACTCTTCGTTGTGGTACATCTCGCGGGTAGCCAGGTTGAGGCTGAACTCGCCGAAGCTGACCATCTCTTCCTGCTGCGAAGGCGCACCGGGGATCTCCTGCACCTGACGGCGCATCACCGCCTTGATCCGTGCCAGCAATTCTCTGGGGTTGAAGGGTTTTGGCAGATAGTCATCGGCGCCGAGCTCCAGGCCTATGATGCGGTCGACTTCATCGCCCTTGGCGGTCAGCATTACTATCGGCAGTGGGTTGCCCTGTTGTCGCAGGCGGCGACAGATGGACAGGCCATCTTCTCCCGGCAACATAAGGTCAAGCACCAGCAGGTGAAAGTTCTCCCGCTCCAGCAAGCGATCCATCTGCTCGGCATTGGCGGCGCTGCGTACCTGATAGCCTTGTTCCATCAGATAGCGCTCCAGCAAGGCCCGCAGCCTCATATCATCATCGACAACCAGAATCTTGGAGGTTTCTTGTCCCATGGGCTATTCCTCGAGTGCCAAGCCTGAAACTTGCACAATAGTATCTGAAAAAGTGGCCAAATATCTTAAATTTAGCCATTTTGATACCAAAAATCACCCGAGACTTTGTAACAGTAGTTGATCTTCTGTTGCACCTCAGTGAGAACGGGCCAAATCGGCGGCCGTGAGGCTGACCCCTTTGATCTGGGCGAAGAGCGACATGCCGGGCTTCAACGCCAGCTCCTCAAGGGCCCAGCGGGTAATATTGGCCCACAGCGGCATACCCGCCAGCCTCAGTCTTAGCTGCACATAGTCGCGGCTGTCGACCCGGCTCACCTCTTCCAGGGTTACCGGCAGGATGTTGCGAATACTACTGCCGCTCGGCACCTGCAGGCACACAGAGACCTGGTTGCTGTGAACCCGCACCCGTATCGGCTTATCCTGTTTGGGCAACAGTTCATTGACCCACAAGCTGTTGCCGTCAGCAAGCTGCAAACGTGTCATGGCATATTCGGGATGACTCTCGGCCACAGTGGCATACAGCAAGGAGCTTTGTTCCTGAGCACTGAGCCAGGGTCTCAGCTCGTCACTGTCCCACACCTGTTCCAGCGGGCCGCTGAGGACGCAGCGGCCCTTGTCCAGCACCAGCATCTGATCCGCCAGTTGCAGAATTTCATCCAGACTGTGGCTGACATAGATAATCGGCAGCTTAAGTTCGGCGGTGAGCCTCTGTAAGTAGGGCAACAGCTCGCGCTTGCGCGGCAAGTCGAGCGATGCCAGCGGTTCATCCATCAAGAGGATCTCTGGGCGGGTCAGCAAGGCCCGGCCTATGGCGACCCGCTGCTTTTCCCCACCGGAGAGAGTGAAGGGAAAACGATCGAGCAGTTTCTCCAGCCCCAAGAGTTGTACCACGGTATCAAACTCGCGACTGTCTTTATCCTTGCGGCCATAATTGAGATTGCCGCGCACCCGATAGTGGGGAAACAACCTGGCATCCTGAAACACAAAGCCGGCGTTACGCCGCTCAGGTGGCAAGTTGATCTTCTTCTCTTTATGAAACAACCAGCGCTCTCCCAAGCGGATCTCACCGGCATCCGGCGTTGCCAGGCCACCGAGAATATTGACCAGCGAGGTCTTGCCGGCGCCCGAGCGGCCAAAGACGGCGCTGACCCCGGAGAGAGGTAATTCTGTGTCCACATCCAGTAGGGTTTGCCCCAGCTGTTGCCTGATAGCTATTTTCAGCATTGTCCCAGCGTCCTCTGTTGCGCCCGCTTGCTGAGCCATTGGGAAGCTATCAGCGAGGCCAGTGAAATTAATATCGCAATCACACACAGCCTGGCGGCCTGGGCTTCGGCGCCCGGGGTCTCGATAAAGGAGTACATGGCCAAGGGAATGGTGCGGGTTTCACCGGGTATGTTGGAAACAAAGGTAATGGTGGAGCCAAACTCCCCGAGGCTGCGGGCAAAGGCCAGCACCATGCCCGAGACTATGCCGGGTGCGGTCAGCGGCAAGCTAATGGTGAAGAAGACCTTGAGCCGGCCGGCGCCCAAGGTGCGCGCCGCCTGCTCCAGACGCACATCCACCCCTTCGAGCGCCTGACGAATGGCACGAACCATTAACGGGAATGACACCACCGCAGCTGCCAGTGCGGCGCCGCGCCAGCTGAAACTAAAGCTGAAGCCAAAAGTGTCATAGAGCCAGCCACCGAGAAAACCGCTGCGGCCCATGGAGACCAGCAACAAATACCCTATGACCACAGGTGGCAGCACCAGTGGCAGATGGATCAGGCTATCGAGCACAGACTTGCCGGGGAACTCCAGCCGCGCCAGCACCCAGGCACACAAAATGCCGAGCGGCAGGCTGCAGAGCACGGCCACAGTGGACACCTTGAGACTGAGCAGCAAGGCGGCCACTTCATAGTCGGTCAACAAGCTCAAAGTCAGGATCTCAGTTTACGCCGAAGCCGTATTTGGCAAATACCGCCTTGGCAGCGTCGGACTGCAGGAATTGATAGAAACCTTCGGCGCCTTTGCTGTGCTCTTTACCCACCAGCGCCATGGGATAGCTGATTGGCTTGTGAGTCTCTTGGGGGAATACCGCCAGCTGTTTTACCCCTTTGGCCACTTTGGCATCTGTGGAATAGACAATCCCCAGAGATGACTCGCCGCGTTCGACCAACGCCAAGGCGCCGCGAACACTATTGGCTCTGGCCAGCAGAGGTTCGGCCTGTTGCCACAAAGCTAAATTTTCCAGCGCCTGCTTGGCATAGCGACCGGCCGGCACATGATCTGGATCGCCAACCGCCATCCGACTGTTACCCAATGCCTGTTTGAGATCCCAGGAAGCCGAGATTTCAACCTGGTTCAGCGCACTGCTTTTCGGCGCGATCAGCACCAGAGTGTTACGCAGCAGAGTGACCCGGCTACCAGCGTCGATGGCCTTGTTTTCATCGAGATAGTCCATCCATTTCTGGTTAGCCGACAGAAACAGCTCAGCGGGCGCACCTTGGGCAATCTGGCGAGCCAGCGTCGAAGAGGAAGCAAAAGAGAACACGGTTTCAGTGTCATGCTTGCGGTCATATTCGGCGCCCAGTTCATTCATGGCATTGGTGAGTGAGGCGGCGGCAAAGACGGTGACTTTTTCCTTGGCACTGACGTTAAAGGCCAACAACAGCCCCAGAGCCAGGCTCAGGGCAGGACGGAACAGGGACTTCATAACGACTCCTTGATGAGATATATGCACTATTTTGACACTGCCAACGTTATATACATAGTTATATAACGATAAGCAAGCCTGTGATCGTCAGTGAGTGATCCCTGTGGTCTTTATCAACGCAATAAGGGAGAATAACCCCGACACTGATAAGGAATACGCCATGGATCTCAAAGCCCTGTTGACTCTCAACAATGCCGATAAACTGTTTGCCAATCCCAAACGAATTGCGCTGTTGAAACAGATACGCATTACCGGCTCCATCAGCCAGGGAGCCAAACAGGCAGGCATCAGTTACAAGGCGGCCTGGGATGCGGTCAACGACATGAATCTGCAAGCCCCTCAGCCTGTGGTCAGCAGTGAAAAGGGTGGTAAAGGCGGTGGCGGCGCCAAGTTGACCGAGTTTGGCGAGCGTCTGCTGAAGCTCTACGAACTGATGGATCAGATGCAGGACATGGTGCTCAAGGCGCTGTTGGATGCGGCCGTACCCATGGATAACCTGCTGGATCTGATGGCACACTTCTCGCTCAAGACCAGCGCCCGCAATCAACTGGCCGGTGAAGTTATTGCGCTCAAGGATGATTCTCTCAATGACAATGTCAGGGTCAAGTTGGCCGGTGGACAGGAGATAGATGCCGCCATCACCCATGCCAGCACTGACAAACTGGGGTTGCATATCGGCAAGAAGGTATTGCTGCTGTTCAAGGCTCCCGCTGTCAGTATCCACTCGCTGCAGCAGCCCCTCAGCAGTGGCAACCGCCTCAAAGGCCAGTTGTTGCAAATCAAACGCGATACCCAGCGCAGCGAAATTACCCTGGATATCGGCGGCAACGACCGCCTCTACGCTTCGGTATGTAACGACAGCATTGAGGGCTTGCCATTGGCTCTGGGCGATCATCTACAAGCCTGCTTCGAGCCGGGGCAGACACTCATCGCCTGTGTTAAATGACAAACAAAGGCATCCTGTTTATCCCATTGGCAAGAAGGCGCACTTGCAAGCACGCCTGAGTTCTGTAAATCTTCTGCATTATTGGCATCGGCGCCTGGCGCCATCAGCAGTTGACCGAATAAATCGATGAAAGCCCATTTGATTACCCGTAAGGGCTGGGAAGCCCTGGATAAAGAACTCAAATACCTGTGGAAGGAATACCGCCCCGAGATCACCCTAAAAGTGCAAGAGGCCGCGGCCCAGGGCGATCGCTCCGAAAACGCAGATTACACCTACAACAAACGCTTGTTGCGGCAGATAGATCGCCGAATCCGCTATCTGGTTAAACGCTTGGAAGAGTTGAAGATTGTTGACTACTCACCGCAGCAGGAAGGAAAGGTGTTCTTCGGTGCTTGGGTCGAACTGGAAAATGACCAGGGCACTGTGGTGCGCTACCGGATTGTCGGCAAGGACGAGATAGACACTAAGAAAGGCTATATCACTATAGATTCCCCTATGGCCAGGGCCCTCATAGGTAAACAGGTTGACGATGAAGTTCAGGTGCAAACGCCATCAGGGGTCAAAGAGTGGTACATCAATGTGATCCAATACCAAGCGTTTGAAACAGAAACGCCAGAATAATCTCAATTTAACATTTTGTTATTGATAAAAATCCCTTGAAAAGGGTAGACTCCACCTGTTTGGCTCGAAGATGTGCAGGGAGATGCCTGCCGGGCCAGATTATTCAGCTTTCAACAAAGGAACAAGGAAGTGCAGACTCTCAGCAAATCCGATAAGAGTTATGGCGTAGCCGTGTGTCTTTCAGGCATTTTCGGCATCTTGGGCATACATCACTTTTACTGTGGCCGTATACTCCATGGCCTGTTCGATCTCGGTCTGGCAATAGTAGGTATTACGCTTATTTCAACCGACGAACCTACGTTGGTATTCACCGGAATGGCGGTACTTGCAGTCGATATTATCCACACTGTGATAGTCACTTTTATGTTACTGGTGGGAAGCTACAAAGATGGGCAGGGTAAGCTGATCACTTACCCGGGACAAAAGTTAACTTAAGGACAAACAATGACAATCGAAAATGAGCAACTGAGCGACAAGGGTTTCGTTCCCACTCTGCTGCTGTGCTTCTTCCTGGGTGGCTTCGGCGTACACCGTTTTTACACCGGCAAAATCGGCACTGGTCTGCTGATGTTGGTGACTCTGGGTGGCCTGGGTATCTGGACTCTGATCGACTTCGTTCGTATCGCCATCGGTAGTTTCCGTGACTCCGAAGGCCGACTGATCAAGTCAGCCTGATCCCTGAATGCCAGTGGTGCAAACCACTGGCATCCATACTCACTCCTGCGAAAGCACTCTTCCCTTACTTAGCATCTCTTCCGCTTCCTGGCGTTCTTGCTCCCTTTGTGCCTGGGTGGTACATCTTCTGATCGGCATTCTTGAACCTGTCACTGTGACTTTTTCACAGCGGTAACCATCACTGCGCTCCACATCTGCTTGAGCCTGCTGCGTTTCATTAGTACTGCTGCAAGCTCCCAGACAAAGCACCATAACCGCTGCGGGAATACATCCTTTCATTAACTTTTTCCTGTAAATTCTGCTGTCATTGCCAAACTACACAATTAATCGACAAGCAACAATTACGTTTCATTTGTTAAACAATGACAAAGATACAAATTGGCGCGGCTTATTCGTTGCCAAAGCATCGACTATTTCGGCTATAGCGCGTTTTATCTGAATCTTGGCCCCAAAACCAAAGATCCATTTTTTAACATAAGTTGCGCGCCAAACCGGCATGGATACAAAGTGTCACATGGCAAAACTAAAATCCGCATGATGACAGTTTCACCCAAGAGGAATCTTATGACCCGCTTACTGATACTACTGCTGTGGCTGTTGCCTGTAGGCATAATGGCTGCACCATTTTCCGGTGAGTTGTTAATAGACAAGGCTTGTCCGCTGTTTCAATCGAAGAACAAGGGCACTAATCCCGGGCAGCTTTACAGCAGCCCAGGGCAGAGACTGGTGATAGTTGAGCGCCTCGGCCAAGACTCTCCCTCTTGGTTCAGGGTCAAGACCTCGGCGGTGCAATCACCACTGCGCTGGATTGCCGCTGATTGTGGCCAACTGCAAGCAGGCGCAATGCCAACTGAACCTCAAACCAAAAACGCCTGCAACCTGGCCGACAAATACGATAGCCATCTGCTGGCTCTGTCGTGGCAAAACGCCTTTTGCGAGTCAAGAGGTTCAAGTAAGGCCGAATGTCGCAGCCAGAGCGCCGATCGCTTCGATGCCAGTCATTTCAGCTTGCATGGCTTATGGCCCAATAAGCGTTCCTGCGGTATCAGCTATGGCTATTGCGGCAAGGTCAAACACAAGCCCGATAACTTCTGCGATTATCCCGCCATTGAGTTGAGTGAAGCCTTATCCCAACGCCTGGGGCGCGTGATGCCCAGTCACGCCTATGGCAGCTGCCTGGAGCGGCACGAATGGTGGAAACACGGCAGCTGCCGGGATGAAAGTGCCGAAGCTTATTTTTCATTGGCACTCAGGCTAACGACAGAGGTGAATCAGGCAACGCCCTTGCTTAATCTGCTGCAGCAAAATATCGGCGCAAAAATAGCGACCGCTTCTTTGAGACAAGCGTTTCAGCAGAGCTTCGGCCCAGAGAGCAACCACAAGCTGAGTCTTAAATGCCACCAGGGCATGCTGACCGAAATTCAACTCAGCCTTCCAGCCAAGATAGATAACAGCAATCTGAAGGCGCTGCTGGAGCAGGCGCCCAGAATTGCCCCAGGCAACTGTGGCAACTATATGCTCATCGATGCCGCCAACTGAGAGATTAGAGTGCCATTGTCAGCCGAATAATGCTGAATACAGCTCCCTGTGGGTCGTTGATCACCGCAAAGCGCCCCACATTGGGAATATCTGTTGGCGGCACACAAACCTTGCCGCCCAGTTCAGCCGCCCGACTGGCCATCACATCACAATCATCAACACTGAAATAGATCATCCAGTGGGGCGGCACATCGCCCCACTGCTCTGTCATTTCCAGCATGCCGCCAATGCCTTCATCACCACTCTCGCCATTGAGTAACCATTCTGTGTATTCAAAGTCGGCAGCGTTCTCGCTGCGGCGCATCTGCCAGTCGAACACCTTGGGATAAAAAGTTTTGGCCAGTTCGGATTGCCGACAGGCGAGCTCTACCCAGCACAGAGTATTGGCTTCCCATTTACGTCCGGCACCAGGATGTTCGACACCTTGCCAAACCGAAAAATGGGCCCCTTCCGGGTCAGTAAACAGGGCCATTTTACCTGCGCTGCCAACTTCATGAGGGCCCATCAGAAGCTGGCCTCCGGCGGAGCTGACAGCTTCGATACACGCATTAATATCCTCCACCGCGAAATAAACCGCCCAGTGGCTGGGAACACCCTGCTGCTGCAATTCGGCGGGCAATTGATACATGGCACCTATATCCTCATGGGCCTGCTGCAACATGGTATAGGCGCCTTCCGGCATGGGGATATCTTCGGCCTGCCAACCAAAGAGTCGACAATAAAAGTGCTTGGCACTATTCCAGTCCTGCGTCCCCAACTCGACCCAGCAGGGTTCACCATGTCTGTATGCTGTAATCTTCATTACCGATTCCCTTTCAATGTGAAGCTGTGGAGGCTGACCAAGGTCGGTTCCGTTTAAGGTAAACGCTAACAGAAATTATACCAAGCTGTATAGAAAGTGTTCGGCGAGAGGAAAGGGTTAAGCCGTCAAGATGTAAAAAAAGCCGTAGTCTGTTAGTTGGCATAAGCTTCTCCCTGTCACTCCTCCCTGAGCGACGCAGTGTGCCAACTAACAGACTACGGCGGAACAATGAGACTCGATATCTCGTGCGTAAAAAGGATGCAAAAGGGTAATGGACCAAGCCCACTTTGCAGACTCGATACTAAAGAAAGCCCCCTTGGGGGTCTATCAGACAAATCCCAAGGGGGCTTGGATTTATTCCCAACGAAGGGAGACTTTTTGGTGTCACGCCTTATCGGCAAGCTGTTCGCTTACGGCCCCGCACCCGGCTGCGCCACATCCAAAAACCGGACAGCGCCATCAAGCAGGGCAAGAAACCCAACAGACACCAAAGAATTCGGGTTGTCAGGCCACCAAAAGTGCCGTAGTGCAATGGTCTGAAACTATCGACAAACTGGTATAGCGTCCCGGCAGTACGGACATCAAAACTGCTGCTGAGCTTGCCGGTCTGATCGTCGAAACTGATGATGGAACCAAAACGGCTGCGCAGTGGCCCCTTGTTATATTGGTGACCAAAGAAGTGCACCCCCGGATAACTGGGGTCGGGTAAGCGTACATAGGTAGTGACAAACCCGGGCAACGCTTCTTGGGTGGCGGCCAGTATGGCATCGAAATCCAGCTCTGCATTGTAGTAGCGCTTGGTCAGCACAAACTGGCTGTCGTCGTGACCACCGAACTCTTCATCAATGAAGTGATCTATGTTCCACCAGGCTCCGGTAAACCCCAGGATAAGGAAAACCGGCACACCGAGAATTCCCAACATTTTGTGGCCATCACTGAGCAGCAGACGTAAGCCGCGGCCAAACCTCAGGGTAAACAGAGTACGCCAAAAATGACGATGCAGAACTATGCCGCTGAGCCCAAGCAGGATCAGCAGCACTGACACCAATGCCGACAAGAGTAATCCCGCATGATCCAGCAGCAAGGTATAGTGCAGTTCAAGCAGCCAGTCGGTCAGCATATGTGTCATGGACATGGGCGGGCTGAGCAGTTGCCCCGTGGCGGGATCCAACCACAGCTTTTGCCACTCATAGCTGCCCATCTTGGCAACATAGAGACTATCGGCTTCCCCATTGGCGGCAAACTCCCAACCGAGTATTTCATGCTCAGGCAGAGCCTGATCCGCATGCTTCAGCAGTTGTCCGAAGCCCAGCCGGGAATCGGCGCTGGCCAGCACCTGTTCAGGGCTAAGCCAGGCATCCAATTCGGCCTTGAACACCAATAGGCTGCCACTGAGCGCTATGATAAACAGCGGCATAGCGACAATCAGCCCCAGCAGCCCATGCCATTTCCACAGGAATCTACGCATAACAGCAGGACTTCCTTACCAGTGAACACTCAGACTGAGCTTGAACTGGCGACCCTCGCCAGGCATAACCCGCAATAAGCTGTCAGAGCCGGAATAGTAATCTTCATCCAGCAGATTGGTGACGATGAACTTGAGATCATAATCATCCCAGCTGTAGCCCAGATTGAGATCCACCAGAGTGTAAGCCGGCAGGAAGAAATCATCGCCACTGCTCAATACCGACTGGGCGTTGCCCTGCTGCTTACCGTAGTGATTCACCCCGGCCGCCATACTCATGCCGGAAAGCAAACCCTCATCTATGTTGTATTTGAGCCAGCCGCCCAAGGCATAGCGGGGCACATTGGCAACCCAGTTGTCGTATTCGGCGTCCACCGCATGGGTATAAGCCGCATGACCGATAAACTGCAGCGAGTCGCTGACCAACCACTGCATGTCCAGTTCAGCCCCTTTACTGTTGAGTTCTCCGGAAGCTAGATAGGTAAAGTTACCACCTGCGTCCACATTGGCGATGGCGATATTCTTCTTGGTCAGATCATAGAGTGACAAGGTAGCATTGAGATCGCCATCGAGCGCCTTGGCCTTGAGGCCAACTTCCCACTGACTGCCCTCTTCCGGAGCCAGCACTTTGCCATTGGCATCGACATAGGACTGAGGCGTGAAGGCTTCCGAGTAGCTGGCGAAGGCAACCCAATCGTCGTTGAAGGCGTAACTCAGCCCAGCTCGTGGACTGAGCTTATTCTCATATTCATCCACAGATGCTTGCTTGTATCTGTCGACCCTGGCCCCCAGCGTCATGCTCCAGTGGTCACCCCAGTCGATTTGATCCTGGAAATAGAGGCCGAAGATACGGTTTTCCACTTCTGATTCAGGGCCAAAGTTATTGAGTTCCTGATCCGGGAATACGCTGTAATCCGGATTATAGAGATTGATCACCGGGTACTGGCTGCCGAGGGCGCTGCGGGTCTTGAGATCCGACAGGAAAATATCCAACCCTGTAGTAAAGGTATGCTCTGTATCCCCGAGATAGAAACTGCCATTAAAGCCACTGTCTATCGCCCATGTCTGCCACTGGGTTTGATAGCTGAACTTGTACAGTGTCATGTCACCGCTGGTTGCATCATAGCTGCTGGGATAATAGAGGTTATTCCAGTCGCTGGAGGCATCCTGATACCTGAGGTTCTGACGAAAACTGATGTTATCCGTCAGTTGATAGCGAAACTCATAGCCTATTCGGTAGGTTTCATCCTCTATGGTGCCGGGATCCTTGATATTACCGTAGAAGAGTTCTGAAGGCAGTTGCCCAAGCTCTGATGGCAACACTGTCCCCTGAGCAGGTAATGGCATTCCGGGTTGATTGCTGTCCTTGGTGTAGCTGGTTAGCAGGGTCAACATGGCTTTGTCACTCAGCTCGAAAGTGACGGATGGTGCAATAAAGACTCTATCCTGGCCATCGACATAATCCGTCTCATTGGTACCTTCCCGGTAGGTCAGCCCCAAACGGCCATAGATATTGCCTTCTTCATTCAGCACTTGGTTGAGATCGGCATTCACTTCACGATAGTCGTTGCTGCCAAGGCGTAAATCCAGATTGCCAAAGTCGCTACCGGTTGGCCTCTTGGTGACCAAGTTCACCATACCGGCTATGGCTCCCGAACCATAGAGGGTGGATGACGGGCCCTTCATCACTTCCAGGGTTTCCAGGTTGGATTGCTCGACGTTGGCCCCCAAGCCGTTATCATTCAGCCTGAGACCATCCAGATAGATCTCTTTCGAAGCATCGAAACCGCGGATCCGGAAATAGTCATATCCCTTGTAATAACCACCAGGTTGCACCCCGGCAACGTTCTTAAGCGAATCCTGCAGTAACACGGCGCCCTGCTCGTCGAGGAAATTCTTCGACAATATCTGAATATTCTGCGGTGCCTTGAGCAGATTGAAATCACCCTTGGTAGTGGATGGGGAGGTGGCCTTTGTGGTCACGATAATCCTTTCGATACTGGTATCGGCGGCTTCCTCTGCACTCACTGCACTTGCCGACATCAGTGCCACAGTCAGCCCCGAGAGTATCGGTAAGCTGGATCTGGACATGGATTGAGATTTCCTTGGTTGAATGAATCAGCGCACGATACTAACACCAATGATAACGATTTGCGTTAACTTTAATAAGGCAAACGTCAGTTAAGTGTAAAGTCGCCAAAAGGCTCACAAAGATACAAAAAGTAACAAAGGTAATCACAAGAAGGATGGGCGATTTTGGAGCGGGTGATGGGAATCGAACCCACGTATGCAGCTTGGGAAGCTGCCGTTCTACCATTGAACTACACCCGCACGAAATACTCGGCGTGGACGGTATAAATTACTGACTTTTATAGTCTTGTCAAGGTGGGGCTCTCTCATTCCCTTGAAAAAGAGAGCCGCTCCTCACTTCAGGAATACTTGGGTAACATGCCGGCCATGGCCAACAGATGACAGGCGGCCGTCAGCACCCCAAACAGCACCACTATGGCTATCAAAGGCGTACCACCCGGTACGCGAAAACCCGGGTTATCGGCAAACTGTTGCCTCGAGCGCCAAGCCATCAAGGCCGGCACTATTACAGCCCAAACCGTGGCCGCCAAGGCAGCGAAGCCGATGGCAACCAGGAAGCCATCTGGAAACAGCATACCTAGCAGAGTCGGAGGCAGGAAAGTCACCAGGGCGGTCTTGACCCTGCCGCTGCGACTGTCGTCAAAACCAAACAGATCTGCCAGATAGTCAAACAAGCCCAAGGTTACCCCAAGGAATGAAGACGCCACGGCCAGATTGGCAAACAGGGTGAGCATGGTGTTGAGCAGCGAGTTATCCATCACCTTGGACAAGGCGCCGACCAATACCCCCATATTACCGCCCTGGGCAATAATGGCGCCGAATTCACCGCGGGAAATATTACCCATGGTTGCCACCAGCCAACACAGGTAGATAGCCAAGGCGATAAAGGTGCCGACAAAAATCGCCTTGATTATGGTGCCCGGCTGTTTGCCGTAGTATTTCACCAGAGACGGCACATTGCCGTGGTAACCAAAACTGGCCAGACCGAAAGGAATGGCTGCCCACAGATATGAGCCATAGCTGCTCTCGCCATCAGGTAGCAGCAGCTTACTGGTATCAACGCCGATCAACAGATTGCCTATCGCCAGAAAGAAGCTGATGATCATCCCTCCCAGCATTATGGTAGTGATCCGATCCACGGCCTTGGTGCTGATAAGCACCACCAGTGCCAGCACCAGGGCAAACACCAAGGCGGCAAAGCTCTGCGGCAGGCTGATATCCATACCTTCCAGGCTATGATTGACTATGGAGCCGCCGCCACTGATATAGGCATAAGTGAGAATATAGAGCACGAAGGTTATCGAAGCGCCGTTAAGCACCCGCCAAAACTGCCCCAGGGTCTCCTTGGTGAGGGTGTCAAAGCTGGCACCGGGTTCAAAATGTAGGTTGGTTTCCAGCAGCAGCAGCCCGGACATGAACATGCAAAACCACACCCCCAGCAGCATAAGCACAGAATAGCCAAACCACATGCCGGCGCCTTCTACCGGCAGGGAAAACATCCCGGCACCGACCGTGGTCCCGGCGATGATCATGGCGCCGCCCAGCAAAGACGCCTTGGCAGGCGCCGCATTCATATGATTGGCCATCAGGCCTCCTGTTCGGCGGCGACGCTGTCGACTATGGTTTGCTTGACCTGTGGACGCAGCAGCTGGTTGGCATAATCCCGGGTTCGCTCTATATCATGGCGGGTATCTTCCTTGGTGAGATACCCCAGCTCTTTGAGCTTGATACTCAAGATGCCGTAGAGTTTCTTGTCGTAAAACTCGGGGGCCGTAATCCCATGCAGCGCGCCCAGACGACTGGCCAATTTATGGCTTTCGCGCTCCAAATCGCCACGCTCAATACCTGGGTGAGCGGCCAGCAAGTTAAAGATGATGGCGTAGCGCTGTAGGGTTTCGCTCATGGTTTCGGCCAACAGCGCCAACGGATTTATCCCGGCTTCCAGCACCCGGAAACCATTGGCTTCTTCGGCGACCAAACCTTTGGCAATGAAACGATCCAGCAGCTGATCGGCATAGGCACTGACATCGGCCTTACCCATAAACAGCTCGGCCTGCAGCAGAGGGTAGAAATCCTCAAGCACCGCCTGCATCTGAGCGCGGCTGCACTGCTCCAGGCGCACCAGGCAGCTGGCCAGCAAAGAAGGCACCATAAACAGGTGAATGATGTTGTTGCGATAGTAAGTCATGGTTACCGCAATCGACTCGTCGATTGAGATGATATCGCCCAGTTCATCTTCCTGAACCGTGAACTTATTCAGCTCCAGACCTTGTTGCAGCAACTGCTTACCGTCGCCCTCAGCTACAGAAGTGTACTGGGTATATGGCACTTCCTTGAGCAGATCCAGATACAAGTCCAACTGACGTTCCAACTGGCTTCGCTCCAGCGCATTCTGCTCTGATGACAAGAGTACCAGGCTGGTAAGAGTCACGGCGCTGGCAGCGGCGGCATCGTTGATATGAGTCATCACCCTATTGGCCAGAGTATTAACCGCCGGGGTCAGCCAGCTGGGTTTCTGCTCGGGATCGGCCGCCACTTCTTCGCGCCAGTTGGGCGCCGCTTCACTGAGGAAGTTTTGCAGCGTCACAGGCTCACCAAAGTTCACATACCCCTGACCGAAATTGCCCAGCTTACGCAAGGCGCCAACCACCTGCCAAACAGATTCTTTCTGCTTTTTCTTGCCGCTGAGTTCTTTGTGGTAAGTGGCCACTTCCATGACATGGTCGTAGCCCAGGTACACGGGCACCAGAGTCACCGGCCGTTCAATGCCCCGCAGCACAGAGTTGACTGTCATCGCCAGCATCCCTGTCTTGGGTGACAACAGCCGCCCGGTACGAGAGCGGCCACCTTCGGTGAAGTATTCGACCGAATAGCCTTTGGCAAACAGCTGATCCAGATACTCGCGGAACACAGCGGTATAAAGCTTGTTACCGTTGAAGCTGCGGCGGATGAAGAAAGCACCACCGCGGCGGAACATGGGCCCGGCGGGCCAGAAGTTCAAGTTGATACCGGCGGCTATATGGGGCGGAACCATACCCTGAAAATAGAGAATATAGGAGAGCAGCAGGTAATCCATATGACTGCGGTGGCAAGGCACATAAACTATCTCATGCCCATCGTGGTGCAGCTGGCGTATCTGCTCGGCGCCCTTGATGTTGATCCCCTTGTAGAGCTTGTTCCACAACCAGGTGAGGATCCGCTCGGCAATACGCACCAGGCTGTCGGAATAGTGGGCAGCAATCTCATCGAGGTATTCTTCCGCCATCTCCCTGGCTCTAGCCTCGGGGATCTTCTTGGCAGCGGCCTCTTCTTTAATCGCCTTTTTCAGCGTTTCCGAACGCAGCAACTCATTGAACAGAGCCTGACGGTTGGGCAGCACGGGCCCAGTCATCACCTTGCGTTGCCGGCGGAAATGTACCCTGGCCACCCGTGACAACTTATGGGCAATAGCCTTGTCGGTCCCATGTTCATCGGCCATCAGCCGCAACGACACGGCATTGGAAAACTGCACAAAGTTGTCGCGCCCCAGAAACAGGATCATCAGAAACTTGCGCAGCCAAGTGGGATTTTCCCGCTCAAATACGGCGGCACGCATGCTGTCATCTTCCTTACCCGGAGTGCGGCCCCAATAGAGGCTCACTGGCACCAATTGAATATCCAGTTGTGGATTGGCCTGATGCAGGTTCAGCAGAGAAGTGAAACAGCTGAGAAATGGCTTGTTGCTCTTGCGCTTGCCGAATAGGGGCTTGGCTCCTTCCAGGCAGACGACTCGGGGAACGGTAATATCATCAACCTTGAGTGCCTCATAAGGACAAGGCAAACCAAACTTACGGGTGACTTCCGCCAATGCCGCAATATCACTGACAGATTCCGTCTTCATTACATAGGCCATCGGCTTAGCCGGATCCAGGTTCAAATCGGCGAAAGGATCCTGAGGCACCACAGTGGTATGCACCAGCTTGCTTTGGAGCCAGCGAAGAGATTTAAACCAGAATGAATCTTGTTTGGACATGTTTTTTTCAGTGTCTGAGCCACAATCAATAGCCCAATAGAATACCAGAATTTCCTGAACCTTAGCTAGGGAAGGTGCGAACCGGCCCCGGCAGTTCCTCTGGCCAATGCCTTGAACTCCCCATGCTGCATGGGCCAAGCCGTTAAAACCAAAGCACCGAATGGCTTACTTAGCCACTCCCTAAAAGTTTCAGTTTTGGTTAATACTTGCACTGATAAAAATACTGTATATACTAACAGGTACTGTATGAAAAAACAGGAATCACCATGAGACCACTGACACCGCGCCAGGCACAGATTCTGGAACTGATTAAACGCAATATAGCCGACACCGGCATGCCGCCAACCCGGGCCGAAATTGCCACCCGGCTGGGCTTCAAGAGCGCCAATGCCGCCGAGGAACACCTCAAGGCATTGGCCAAGAAAGGCTGTATTGAGATCATGCCAGGCACCTCTCGTGGTATTCGCCTGCCTCATGATGAACAAGCGGAGTCAGAAACAGGCTTGCCCCTGATTGGTCAGGTTGCCGCCGGTGAACCCATACTGGCTCAGGAACACGTTGAGCAGTATTACCAGGTCGACCCTGGCATGTTCCACCCCAATGCCGACTTTCTGCTACGGGTACGCGGCGACAGCATGAAGAACATAGGTATTCTCGAAGGTGATCTCCTGGCGGTTCACAAGGTACAGGAAGCCCGTAACGGTCAAGTCGTGGTGGCCAGGGTTGAAGACGATGTAACTGTGAAACGCTTTGAAAAGAAAGGTAATGTGGTTTATCTACATGCCGAGAACGAGGCTTACTCCCCAATAAAAGTCGACCTGACTTTCCAGCCATTGACCATTGAAGGACTGGCGGTAGGGATAATACGCAATGGAGACTGGCTATGAGCATAATGACTGGCAACGCCCCAAGACACCCAGGCCTGTGGACAGACACCGGTATTGCCGGCAATCAGCCTTGGCAACATACCGGTATCTCCAGCTTGGCCAGCCATAGCCAGGGACGTCAGGAATTATTGCGCCTCTGCCCTCAATTGGCGCAATTGAGTCAACAGGGACGCTGGATAGTCTTGATTAACGCCCCGGCCAGCATAGGTTACAAAGAAACCTTAGCAAGGGCCGGTGTCAGAATGGATAGAGTACTCTTGGTGCGCACCAAGGATGAAGTAGAAGCCTTGTGGGCAACGGAAAGAGCCCTGACCAACGGCACCTCCAGTGCAGTGATCAGTTGGATAGACAGCCTGGATGCCCGTGATAACCGCCGATTGCAGCTGGTCGCCCGTAACGCCAGAGCCATGGGCATAGTGTTGGAAACGGGACAGCAGGCGAAAGAGGTGGATAACCACCTCAACGAACTTACCCACTCCATCCATTGATTGTGTTTAAAGGCCATCCCTGGGATGGCCTTTTTTCTGTGCCTTTTTGGTGCAATGCCTTCCCCTGTCAATCGGCGGCAAACCGCGCAGCTCTGCTACTCACACAGAATTCACCTCTGGATTAACAGACGCTTTTTTTTCATATAGTTAGAAAACATCGTGATCTTGATCAATATTTAATCTACAAGTAATGTAAGAACAACGATTGTGTTATCTCCATGCAATTCGTCGTAGGTTGACCGCCCCATTTCGATTCATAGCGAGTGGTGCCGTCGCCGGAAATGCTGAGTATATTCAGCGGTAAGTGCAACAGTGGTCACCACCTGTATACCTAGAGCTAAGTGAAACCGCCGCCGCACTTTGAAGTCATCGTTGCTTTTTTGGGAACTGAAGAGTTTGCATAGAGCAAAGACTTACTGTGTGACTCTTCTTTGTAGTTGCGAATGCAATTGACAGAGGAGATGTCTTGTGAAGCAATGGCTGTGTGTTTTGCTGACCTTGTTGTGCGTCAGCTTGTTGTCTCCAGGCGCTCAGGCAGATATGCCCTTGAATATGACTCAAGGGGTAACTGAGATCAGTGGCAAGGTGTATCACCTGCACATGATAATTCTTTATATCTGTTGCGCCATAGGTTTGGTCGTATTCGGCGTGATGATCTACGCCATGATCAACCATAGGAAGTCCAAAGGGGCAGTCGCGTCCCAATTCCATGAAAGTACCAAGGTAGAAATTGCCTGGACGCTTATCCCCTTTTTAATCCTGATCCTGATGGCAATCCCCGCAACCAAAACGCTGATTGCCATGGAAGATCCCAGTGATGCCGACCTGACGGTCAAGATCACCGGCTCGCAATGGAAATGGCACTACAGCTATTTCGGCGAAGACATCGACTTCTTCAGCATATTGGCAACGCCGAGATCCCAGATAGAAGGCCAGGAAGCCAAGGGCGAGCACTACTTACTTGAAGTCGACAAGCCTTTGGTATTGCCCATCAATCGCAAAGTCCGATTCCTGATGACCTCAGATGATGTGATCCACTCCTGGTGGGTGCCCGCCTTTGCCGTCAAAAAAGACGCCAATCCCGGTTTTATTAACGAAGCCTGGACCCGGGTGGACAAACCGGGGATCTACCGCGGCCAATGTGCCGAGCTTTGCGGTAAAGACCACGGCTTTATGCCGATTGTGGTGAAGGTACTGGCAGAAGATGAGTTTGACGCCTGGATGGCGGAGCAGAAACAAGCCGCGGCTACGGCCGCCGAAGAAGCTCAGGCGGCCCTCAGTGAGACCATGAGCCATGATGAGGCCATGGCGCTTGGCGAACAGATCTATATGGCGCGTTGCGCCGCCTGTCATCAGCCCAACGGCGCCGGACTTCAAGGGGTGTTCCCGGCGCTCAAGGGCAGTGCTATTGCCATAGGCCCAATGGCTGCCCATCTGGACATAGTGATCCATGGCAAGACAGGCACCGCCATGCAGGCCTTCGGCAAACAGATAACCGCCAAGGAACTGGCTGCTGTGGTGACCTATGAGCGTAATGCCTGGGGCAATAATACAGGCGACACAGTGCAAGCCGCCGACGTCAATAACCACGGGCAGTAGGGGGAGAAGATGAACTCATTCAGTCAAGATGCCGAAGCCGGCGTTCAGGAAATCGCTGAACAGGAACACCAGCATCATCACGCCCCCAAGGGGATCATGCGCTGGTTGCTGACCACCAACCATAAAGACATAGGCACACTCTATCTCTGGTTCAGCTTCATCATGTTCCTGATAGGGGGCGCCATGGCCATGGTGATCCGTGCTGAGCTATTCCAGCCCGGATTGCAACTGGTCGAACCCAACTTCTTTAACCAAATGACCACAGTTCATGGCCTTATCATGGTTTTTGGCGCCGTGATGCCGGCCTTTACCGGTCTGGCCAACTGGTTGATCCCCATGATGATAGGTGCGCCGGATATGGCGCTGCCGCGGATGAACAACTGGAGCTTCTGGATTTTGCCCTTCGCCTTCCTGATCCTGCTTAGCTCATTGTTTATGGAAGGTGGCGGCCCCAATTTTGGCTGGACCTTCTATGCCCCATTGTCGACAACTTATAGCGCCGACAGTACAGCCTTGTTTGTTTTTTCAATACATATCATGGGGATAAGCTCAATTATGGGGGCGATCAACGTGATAGTCACCATAGTGAATCTGCGCGCACCTGGCATGAACTGGATGAAGCTGCCCCTGTTCGTCTGGACCTGGCTTATCACCGCCTTCCTTCTGATAGCCGTTATGCCTGTATTAGCCGGGGCTGTGACCATGGTACTCACAGACAAATTCTTCGGCACCAGCTTCTTCGATGCCGCCGGCGGCGGAGATCCTGTGATGTTCCAGCATATTTTCTGGTTCTTCGGCCACCCCGAGGTGTACATAATGATATTGCCGTCATTCGGCATCATCTCGGCCATCATTCCGGCATTCAGTCGCAAGCCTTTGTTTGGCTACGCCTCAATGGTCTACGCCACCGCCAGCATCGCGATCCTCTCCTTCCTGGTGTGGGCACATCACATGTTCACCACAGGTATGCCTGTCTTTGCCGAACTCTTCTTTATGTACTGCACCATGCTGATTGCCGTGCCAACCGGGGTCAAGGTATTCAACTGGGTTGCCACCATGTGGCGGGGATCCATCAGCTTTGAAGCCCCTATGATGTTCGCTTGTGCCTTTATTATTCTCTTCACCATAGGCGGCTTCTCCGGCCTGATGTTGGCAATCACCCCAGCCGACTTCCAATACCATGACACTTACTTTGTGGTTGCCCATTTTCATTATGTGCTGGTCACCGGCGCCATCTTCTCCATCATGGCCGCCGCCTATTACTGGCTACCCAAGTGGACCGGGCATATGTACAGCGAGACCTTGGCCAAGTGGCATTTCTGGTGCTCGGTCATTTCGGTCAATGTGTTGTTCTTCCCGATGCATTTCCTCGGGCTGGCCGGTATGCCCAGACGCATCCCCGACTACTCGGTACAGTTTGCCGATGTCAATCAGATTGTCTCCATAGGCGGTTTTGCCTTTGGCCTGTCACAGCTGATATTTCTGGTACTGGTGATCAAGTGTATTCGTGGTGGCGCCCAGGCTCCGGCCAAACCTTGGGAAGGAGCCCAGGGGCTTGAGTGGACACTCCCAAGTCCGGCGCCTTATCACACCTTCAGCACTCCGCCGGAGATTAAGTGATATGGCAAACTCCCGCCCCGACAACCGTAAACTGGTACGCCTGCTGCTGCTTGGCGCCGTAGCCATGTTCGGCTTCGGCTTTGCCCTGGTGCCGCTCTATGATGTGCTTTGTCAGCAGTTGGGGATCAATGGCAAGACCAACACCAGCGCCGCTACTTATATTGCCCAAGTGGATAACAGCCGCTTGGTCACTGTGGAGTTTATCTCTCAGGTGGCCAAGGGAATGCCTTGGGAGTTCAAGCCGGAAGTGACCAGTATCAAGGTGCATCCCGGCCAGTTGACCCATACCCGCTTTCTGGCCCGCAACCTGTCACACCAATACAAGATAGGTCAGGCGATCCCTTCCGTTTCACCGGGACAAGGCGCCGCCTACTTCAATAAAACCGAGTGTTTCTGTTTCAATCAGCAGCCGCTGGCTGCCGATGCCAGTGCCGAGCTGCCGCTGGTGTTTTACGTGGATCCGGACCTGCCGGACTCCATCAGCACTCTGACCCTCTCTTACACCCTCTATGACATCACGGATAGACAGATATCCGATGCCCTGGAGCAAGGAGCAGCGAAATGACCAGTAAACATGAACACTATTATGTTCCGGCTCAAAGCGCCTGGCCGATTGTCGGCGCATTGGGGCTTTTCCTTATCGCCTATGGTGCCGGTACTTATGTATCCCAGCTCAAGTCTGACGGTGGCCACGGCAGTTACGTACTGCTGGCAGGAATTGCCGTCATTCTGTTCATGCTGATTGGCTGGTTCAGAAACGTGATCCATGAATCCATGAGTGGTCTCTATTCGCCACAGATGGACAGGTCATTTCGTCAGGGAATGAGTTGGTTCATCTTCTCTGAGGTGATGTTCTTTGCGGCCTTTTTCGGCGCCCTCTTCTATGCCCGTATGGTGGCCGTGCCTTGGTTGGGTGGCGCATCCAACAATGCCATGACCAACGAAGTGCTCTGGCCTGGATTCAGCGCAGGCTGGCCCTTACTGAAAACCCCGGACGGCACTGAAACCCAAGCCATGGGTTGGAATGGTTTACCTCTTTTCAACACCATTATTCTGCTCACCTCCTCTATTACCCTGCACTTTGCCCACCTGGGGTTAGAGAAAGGCAAACGCACCGCCTTAACCCTCTGGCTTGGACTCACCATCTTGCTGGGACTGGCCTTTCTAATCTTGCAGGGAGAGGAATATGTCCATGCCTACACTGAGCTGGGGCTGACGCTGCAGTCCGGTGTCTATGGCAACACCTTCTTCCTGCTGACAGGTTTCCACGGTATGCATGTGACTCTGGGCACGCTATTCCTGTTGGTGCTGTTTTTCAGGGTTTTAAAGGGGCACTTCAGCGCTGAGCGTCACTTTGCCTTTCAGGCCGGCAGCTGGTATTGGCACTTTGTCGATGTGGTTTGGCTATGCCTGTTTGTTTTTGTGTATGTGCTTTAGTAAGGCCGGGGATTAGGGGAAATAATCCCCAGCGCCAATGCCAGCAGCAACAAAAGAACCACCAGCGCCGAAAACAACACCCGGCGGCCAAGAAAACGGCTCATGGGAACAGATGAATCGCCGCGCACCATGATCCACAGGGCGCGACCAAGGTTGAAAATGATGAACAGCAGTAGCAGTACCAATATGACTTTAAAGAAAAAACTGACTGACATTCACTCTCCCATCCCTTGGGGGCGTTACCTTGCACTGTTATTTACTTTGGGGCTGTTTCTACTCATGGTCAAGCTGGGATTCTGGCAACTGCAGCGCGCTGAAGAAAAGCAACTATTGGCTCAGGAGATTGCTGCCAAAGCAGATGCGGGGCCAAGCAGTTTTTCAGCTCTGCTGAGGCAAGACCCTGGCAGCCGGCTCACAGGGCAGAAACTGCAGCTGAGTGCCAATGTATTGAGCGGTAAGCAATTGCTGCTGGACAACCAGGTGTACCAAGGACGAGTGGGCTACCTGTTGCTGCAACCTCTGCAAGTTGAGCCGGAGCAACCCTGGTTATTGCTGGAGCTGGGGTTTATCCCAGCTCCAGAAAAACGCAGTGAACTGCCAGAGATATTGCCATTACCGCCACGCCTCACCCTCGAAGGCCGATTGTGGCAAAAGGGCAGTAACCCACTGAGCCAGGAGCTCTTGGCCGAAGCCGGTTGGCCCAAGCGAATACAGAATCTCAACTGGCCGCAGCTCGAACACTTGCTTGGGCACAAACTGATCCCGGCCGTGTTGCAGCCGGTTCAGCTGGAAGGTGTGGACTTGCCAAGACCCTGGCAGCCATTGCCCATGCCGGCTGAAAAACACTTGGGTTATGCCCTGCAGTGGTTTTCCATGGCTGCAGCCCTGTTGTTACTGCTTGTCTGGTGGCGCTGGAAACTGAATCGACACTAACCATAGGGCGAGCTGAATTCAGAACGCCCAATTACAGCAAGAGGAGCCAGGATGAACTCCCGAACCCAAAGACCACTCTTGATACTACTGCTGGCCTTTGCCCTGCCTGTGATACTGGCAAAACTGGTACTGAGCTTCGAGCTATATCAAGGTGGGGCCACCAATAAGGGCCAGTTGCTGCCGACTAATCTGGGTTATCAGCAACTTGGACTCGACAACCCGCTTCCCGGCCGTTGGCAAGTCCTATACCTGATACCGTCCAACTGCGATGAACTATGCCAGGAACGACTCTACATATTGCAGCAGAGCCATACGGCGCTGGGCGCCGAGATGGACAGGGTCGACACCCTGATTTTCGTTAACCGGGAAAGCGACACGGAAGCTCCGCTAAACAACGACTTTCATCGAGTCACTCTGGATAAACCTCTGACCGCCGAGAATCCATTGCAGCAGCAGATGTTGGTGATAGTCGACCCTCTGGGCGCTTGGGTGTTGGCCTATCCGGGGGTAGTGGATCACCAGAGCCAACTCCTACAGGGCAAGGCCTTGGTCAGCGACCTGCGCAAGCTGTTGAAACTCTCGAGGGTGGGCTGATGAAACTGAACTTGCTACTGAAGATGACCCTCATCTGCACTCTGACGGTCATCCTGTTGGGCGCCTACACCCGGCTGTCGGATGCCGGCCTTGGCTGCCCCGACTGGCCCGGTTGCTATGGCCATATCAAGGTGCCTTCTCAGGCCCATGAATTGGCTCATGTCGAACGCCACTTTCCGGGACAAGAAATAGAACCCAAGAAAGCCTGGCTGGAGATGATCCACAGATATGTGGCCGGCTCGCTGGGGATTCTGGTATTACTTATTTTGATCCAGAGTTGGCGTGGCAGCGCAACCCCGAAGACGCTGCCGGGACTGATCGCTGCCCTGATCGTATTTCAAGCGCTGCTGGGAATGTGGACTGTGACCATGAAACTGATGCCCGTCGTGGTCATGTCTCACCTGCTCGGGGGATTCACCCTGTTTTCGCTGTTGCTGCTGCTGTATCTCAGGCTCCGGCCGCTGCAAATCCCGGATGGCGATCCCAAAGCCCGCACCTTGGCGCCTTTGGCCATGGTGGCGCTGGCCATGGTGGTACTGCAAATTATGCTTGGCGGCTGGACCTCCTCCAACTACGCCGCCCTGGCCTGCACAGAGTTGCCTATCTGCGAAGGTGACTGGAGCAGCAACCTACGTCTGGCAGATGCCTTCTCTCCTTTTCAGGGTCAGCATCCCAGCTTTGAGTTCGGCGTATTGGATTATCACACCCGGATGACCATACATATTGCCCACCGAATAGGTGCCCTGCTGACCGCGATAGTGGTACTTACCCTGGCATTCATGCTCTGGCGCAGAGCCGACTCGAGCATGCTGAAACGCTCGGCTCTGGGACTCACCTTAGTGCTGGGATTACAGCTGTCATTGGGCCTGGCCAACGTATTGCTGCATCTGCCGCTGCCGGTGGCGGTTGCCCATAACGGCGGCGCAGCCCTGCTGCTGCTGACTTTGGTATTCATCAACTATGCGCTTTGGCGTAAAGCCTGAAGAGGGACTGTTTATGGCCAAACTACTCTCCATAGCCCAGGATGCGACCCGCACAGAGATCTCCTGGCGCGATTACCTGGAAATGACCAAGCCCAAGGTGGTGGCGCTGATGCTGCTCACCGTCCTGGTGGGCATGTGCCTGGCGTTGCCCGGTGCCGTCCCCCTACAGCCCTTGCTTGCCGGGCTAATGGGAATTGCCATGATGGCGGGCTCGGCGGCCGCCTTGAATCACCTTATCGATCGACGCATTGATGGCCTGATGGCCCGCACTTATAACCGCCCCTTACCCAAGGGACGAGTGAGCGTGAGCCGAGCCTTGAGCTTTGCCGTCTTGCTTGGATTGGCGGGCTTTACCCTACTCTATTGGCTGGTGAATCCACTCACCGCCTGGTTGACCTGTGCCAGCCTGATTGGCTACGCCCTTATCTATACCGCCTATTTAAAGCGGGCAACCCCCCAAAATATCGTGATAGGTGGCCTTGCCGGTGCCATGCCGCCACTGCTGGGTTGGACGGCGGTAACCAATGACTTTCACGGCCACGCCTGGCTGTTGGTGATCATTATTTTCACCTGGACTCCACCTCATTTCTGGGCCTTGGCCATTCACCGTCAAAAAGAGTATGCCAAGGTGGATATCCCCATGTTGCCTGTAACTCACGGGGTAGAATTTACCAAGACCTGTATTCTGCTCTACACCCTACTGCTGGCCATCGCCTGCTTATTGCCGGTTTTGGTTGGCTTGAGTGGCCCCGTCTATCTGCTGGCTTCCACCATTCTCAGTTGCCTGTTTATCTACAAGGCCTGGCAACTCAAGTTTGCCGACCGCCCCGGGCTGGCGATGGCCGTGTTCCGTTTCTCTATCTATCAGCTGATGCTGCTGTTTATTGCCCTGCTTGTGGATCATTACCTCTGGAGTTGAATCATGAAGAAACGCATCTTGGTGGCGGGTATTTTGCTCATAGGTCTTGGCGGTTTGGCCAGTGTGCAGCTGTTTCACCAGCCTTCGTCTCAGCAGCAGGCTCTGCAAACCAGCTTTCAATATGAAACCCCAAGGCCACTGCAACCTTTTGAGTTGCAGGACCAAAACGGTCATCAATTCGATAATGACAAGCTAAAACAGAAATGGAGTCTGATTTTCGCCGGTTACACCTCCTGCCCGGACGTATGTCCCACCACCCTTGGCAAACTCAGTGCCGTCTACCCGAAACTGGCACAAGTGGCACCAATACAGGTGATACTGCTCAGTGTCGACCCTGAGCGTGACAGCCAAAGCAAACTCAAGGATTACCTGGCCTTCTTTAATCCCGAGTTCATAGGTTTGCGGGCCGAGCACTCGGCATTATTGCCCTTCAGCCGCGATCTGGGCCTGGTGTATTCACTGGTCGGCGATGGCCCTGACTACCAAGTGGATCACAGCGCCTCTTTAATCCTGATCTCGCCCGACGGCCGCCGCTACGCCACCATCAAGCCCAGTTCACAGACACCCGGACAACTGCCGCAAATCCGCAACGATGAACTGCTGGCCGACTTTCGCACTCTGGTTACTCAGTATCAAGGGCCTCACTAACCCCCTAAAGAGCCTAAATAGCTGATCCGAATACTGCTACATTTTCGCGATGCCATGTCCGTTGCCGGGAAAAGGCGAAACGGTTTCCATAAAATGCCATACCTTACCAAGAAGTTCCCGCATGTTTCGGCAACTGTGATTACGGGTTACCGTTTCATGTAGTGCCAACCATAAGCGCTCTATCTTGTTGACCCAAGGTGAGTATACCGGTTGAAACAACAACCTGAACTTGGGGTTGCTCTTGAGCCAAGCCAGTGTTTTACGGCTCTTGTGAATGATGTAATTATCCAGAATTAGCGTGATAGTTTTGGCTTTGCGGTAATGTCGTTTGAGCTTTTCCAGCACCGCAATAAACAGCTCCGATGCCTTGCTGGCGCTGCTCACATAAAGCACTTTTCCTGTCTTGGTATGTAGCGCTCCTGCCAAGTAGTGCTTGCGGTTGTTACCCGGGGTGACAACACGTTTTTGCTGCCCTTTGGGCATCCAGTCCGCCCCGATTTTGGGGTTGAGGTCGATGTCTACTTCATCTTCATAGAATACCGGGTGCTCAGCACTGCACTGTTCAAGTGCCTGATTTATAGCGGCAATTTTCTCAGCTTTGTATGGGTCTTTAATGCGCAACGTCGGGGCTGAGCGGCGCCAGACTATGCCTGCTTCGGGTAACAGGCGGCGAATGGTTGATGCAGCTACGCATAGCTTAAGCTGTGCATTAATCACCTTGGCAAGCAGCTCACTGCTCCAGCGGCTACGCTGGTAACCAAAGTCTTCCGGACAAAGCTGGATAAGCAGTGACAGACAGAGCAATATCGGGTTAATAGGCAAGATGGTTGGCCGCCCCGGCTTCTCTGATTTCAGTCCATCGATGCCACATTGGGTGTACCAGCCCAACCATCGGCCTATGCTGGAGCGGGCTGCGCCGGTGATGTGCTGAACTTGGGTAACCGGCAGCCCTTGATGCAACATCAACATCGCAATAAGACGCCTGGCAAAGTGCTTATCGTTGGTTTTTTGAATCAATTTTTGCATGCGCTTGCGCTCAGCGCGGCATAGTGGTGCTAAGATAGCCATTCTCAGTCCTCGGCGAGTGGTGGGTTTGTTTGGCGATAGATCTGATCGCTCAAACAGGACTGAGTTCCCTTCCTGTGATCTACTATTTGGAACAGCTATTTAGTCATTCATATACCATTTTTTCTTTTGAAAAGAGGCAGAAGTGAAATTTGCCGACTATCTTTTGTGTGTTGGGAAAACAGGGAAGCACTATGTCCATCGACACACTGGCATTGGGTTCAGAAATAAGCATTCGCAATATTCAGCCACTCTACCAAAAACTATTGGAGCTCTTGCATCGGGTCGATGAATTGATCCTGGATGCCGGTGAGTTGCACAAGGTGGATACTGCCGGCGCCCAGTTGCTGTACCTGTTTGCTCTGAGTTGCGACAAGCGAGGGTTGAAACTGTCATGGCAACAGGCTCAACCCGCCTTTATCGCTCAACTGACGCGCCTGGGTATCAGGATCCCGACACTCGATTCGGATTTTGAAAAGGAAACGCTCAATGAAGACAATCCTCGCAGTTGATGATTCAGCCTCCATGCGGCAAATGGTGAGCTTTACTCTCAAGACAGCAGGTTTCGACGTGACCGAAGCCAACAATGGCGAGGAAGCGTTGAAAGTAGCCCAAGGCAGAGAGTTTGACCTGGTGATATCGGACGTCAACATGCCAATTATGGATGGTATCGAGCTGATACGTAACTTGCGCGAGCTGCCCAACTACAAGTTTGTGCCCATGTTGATGCTGACCACAGAGTCGACCACAGACAAGAAGCAACAGGGACGAGCGGCCGGAGCCACCGGTTGGATAGTCAAACCCTTCAACCCGGATCAGCTGTTGGCCACGGTTCGCAAAGTATTGGGTTAGCCTCCGGCAAGGAGCGGATATATGGACATAGATCTGAGCCAATTCACCCAGGTGTTCTTTGAAGAAAGCCTCGAAGGCCTGGAGGTCATGGAATCTGAGCTGCTGAAACTGAACGTGCAGCAACCGGATCCGGAAACCATAAATACCATTTTTCGTGCCGCCCATTCGATTAAGGGAGGCAGCGCCACTTTTGGTTTCAACCAGGTCGCCGGATTCACCCACTTGCTGGAAACCCTGTTGGATGAAATCCGTGATGGCCGCCGGGAAATGACCGCCAATCATCAGGATATGTTGCTCTTGTCGGTGGATCTGCTGCGCAACATGCTGCAGGCCTTGATGGCAGGTCAAAGCTTTGAATCGCCCCAGCAACAAGAGCTGGAAAACCGCTTCAATCAGGAGCTGTCCGCAGTTGCCGGGATCGAAGATGCGTCGGATAACGCCAGCCAAAGCAATGAAAAGTCAGCAGCCAAAGTATCAGAAACCAAAGATATTGGGCTCAGCTGGCAGATAGATTTCCATGCCGGCGCCGACATTCTCAGATGCGGCAACGACCCCATTTTGATGTTCAACGAACTCGCCGAGCTGGGTGAGCTAAAGGTCAGCCTGCCAGCGCAGGAACTGCCTGAGTTTGAAGACCTGGACCCCGAATCCTGCCGTCTGTATTGGCAGCTGCAACTCGACACAGAGGCGCCACTTGAGCGGATAAAAGAGGTGTTTGAGTGGGTCGAGGACGACTGCGAAATCCATTATCAGCAGTTGCCCGCCAAGACACAGCTTGTGGAAGGTGTCTCACCGCAGGAACAAGCCCCTATCTCGACTTCTGCCCCAGACTCCCAAGGGGCAGCCACCACAGCCAAAGTGGAGTCCGGCAAGGCTGTTGCCAAAACGGCGGAAACCAGTTCTATCCGGGTCAGCACCGACAAGATAGACATGCTGATCAATATGGTGGGTGAGCTGGTGATCACCCAGGCTATGCTGGGGCAGATAGGCCAACAGGAACGCATTGACGATAACGCTCTGCTGTCACTGCAGCAGGGGCTGGAGCAATTGGCCAATCACACTCGGGATCTGCAGGAAAGCGTGATGCAGATCCGCATGCTGCCTATCAGCTTCGCCTTCAACCGTTTCCCCCGCTTGGTACGCGACATAGGTCAGCAGTTGGGCAAGAAGGTCGAGCTGATCCTCAAAGGTGAGGAGACAGAGCTGGACAAGACAGTGATGGAGAAAATTGTCGACCCCATGGTGCATCTGGTACGTAACTCTTTGGATCACGGCATTGAATCCCCTGCCGTGCGCAGCGCCAAGGGTAAACCGGAAACCGGCAGGATCACCCTCAACGCCTTCCATCAAGGCGGCAATATCGTCATAGAAATAACCGACGACGGCGCCGGATTGGATACCGGCAGAATTCTCGCCAAGGCCAGAGATAAAGGCTTGGTCGGCGCTGAAGAGGAACTCAGCACAGAGGCGATTCAGCAACTCATCTTTAAACCCGGCTTTTCTACCGCCGACAGCGTCTCCGACCTCTCTGGCCGGGGCGTGGGTATGGATGTGGTTAGACGCAACATTCAAGCACTCAGCGGCAGTGTGGAGCTGGCCTCGACGCCCGGCAAGGGTAGCCGTTTTACCATTCGCTTGCCTTTGACCCTGGCCATTCTCGACGGCCAGTTGGTGAGGGTCGGCGAGCATACTTATGTGGTGCCGCTGGTCTCCATCTATGAGTCGTTGCAAGTGGAAAGCAGTAAGGTCAACAAACTGTCTGAAGAGCACGAAGTGATCCGCCTACGAGACGAGTACCTGCCGGTCATCCGCGTTTATCAGGAGTTCAATCACCAGGCTCAGGCCAAAGAGGTCAAAGAGGGGCTGGTGATGGTGGTGGACAACAACAACCAAAAAGTCGGCCTGCTGGTCGATGAGTTGCTGGCGCAGCAACAAGTGGTGATCAAGAGTCTGGAAGACAACTACGCCAAAGTGCCCGGGGTGTCCGGTGCCACTATTCTCGGTGACGGCCGGGTGGCGCTGATAGTGGATATTCCCGGACTCGTGACCATGTCTGGCCTCAATCAAACTCAGGAACATGCAGCCTAGAAGGGAAGCGCAATGACAGAATCCAACCCTGCAACATCGGCAGCTGCGGAAGATCAATCACAGCAATACCTCACCTTTATGATGGCCGATGAGGAATATGGCGTCGATATTCTCTCGGTGCAGGAGATCCGTGGCTGGGAAGCAACCACGGTTATTCCCAATGCGCCGCCCCATGTCAAAGGGGTCATCAATCTGCGCGGCACCATAGTCCCCATCATAGATCTGCGTCAAAGGTTCGGTATCAAGACCCTGGCATATGGCCCAACCACAGTAGTGATAGTGCTGAAAGTGCGCCTGGATAAACAGCACAAGGTGATGGGCATAGTGGTGGATGCCGTTTCCGATGTTTTCAGTATCACCCAGAGCGAGATCCGCAGTGCGCCCGATTTTGGCCAGGACACGGACATGCGTTTCATCCATGGGCTCACCTGTGTGGCCGATAAGATGGTCATACTATTGAATATCAATATGTTACTCGGTAATGAAGTGCTGCCGGATGCATCACAACTTTCCAGTTTGCTGCAGCAACTGGACTTGGAACAGCCTCAGGCTGCCAACCTTTAAGACATCGAGGAAAGAAGAATGGATGCCGCCAATGCCAACATAATCAACAGCAATCCCTGGAATCTGCTTGGCTTAATCACGGGCATCGCCGTGATGGCGCTCATGCTGCTAGGCCAGGATCCCAATATCATTATTATTCTGCAGGGCGTCACCCTGGTTTGCATACTGCTTGGGCTATTGCACTCACTCAAGCACAAAGGCACCCTGGATAGCGCCATCAACCAACTGCAGCGGTTGCTGAAAGACGGCACGCAGCAGTTTGCCGAGCTTGATCTGCCGGGCTGGAAGCCACTGCTGGACGAGCTCAGTCGTTGGCGTCAGAGCCAGCAACAGCAGCAAGCCATTCTCAAGGCGCTGGATATCTGCCAGGCCAATGTGATGGTGGCCAATCCGGCCGGTGACATTCTCTACTTCAACCACTCGCTGCAACAAACCATGCAGGACGCCGAGGCCGACATTCAAGAGGTATTGCCTAAATTCCAGGCCGACAAGCTGCAGGGCGCGAATATGGATGTTTTCCACCGCAACCCTGAGCATCAAAGGAAATTGATCGCCGGCTTGGAGCAGGTTTACTCGACTCAGATCAAGGTAGGTCGTCGTACCTTCAGCCTGATAGCTTCGCCGGTATTCGACGAAAACAAGCAGCGTATTGCCACTGTGGTCGAATGGCAGGATCTCACCGAAGCCCTTAGCAAACAACAATTGGAGCAGCAAAGCGCTACAGAAAACACCCGCATCAAGCAGGCTCTCAATGTCTGCCAGGCCAATGTGATGGTCGCCGATACCGACTACAACATCATCTACCTGAACGACTCACTGAATGAAATGCTGGCCGGCAATGAGCAAAAGCTTCAACAGGAGTTGCAGGCCTTCAACATGAGCAAGCTGATTGGCAGCAATATCGATATCTTCCATCGCCATCCTGAGCATCAGCGACAATTGCTGGACCAGCTCACCGACAGCTATAACACCCACATCAAGGTGGCCGGGCTGACATTCAACCTGATTGCCACCCCGGTATTTGAACAGGGCAAGCGTACCGGCACAGTTGTGGAGTGGCAGGATATCACCGCCAGCCTAGCCAGAGAGCAGCAGGAAAAACAGCTGGCGGCCGAAAATGCCCGCATTCGTCAGGCATTGGATAATGTCAGTTCAAATACCATGGTGGCGGATAACGACGGCAATATCATCTACCTCAACCAAGCTGTGCAGCAGATGTTTCAGGCAGCCGAGAAATATATTCTCCGCGACCTGCCCAAGTTCAATGCCAGCAAACTGCTGGGACAAAATATCGATGGTTTCCACAAGGTCCCCAGCCACCAGCGCAATATTCTCGCCGGATTGACCGAGACCTACGACAGCCAGCTGCAAGTTGGCGGCCGTACCTTCAGAATCATTGCCAACCCGATACTGGACCCGGAACAGGGACGAATTGGCACTGTGGTTGAGTGGGCCGACCGTACCAATGAAGTGGCCATAGAGCAGGAGATTGACGCCATTATCACGGCGGCCAACGACGGCGACCTGAGCCGCCGCCTGGATATTCACAACAAGGAAGGCTTCTTCCTTAACCTCTCCAACGGCCTCAACCGCTTGGTAGGCATAGCCGACAATGTCATCTCCAAAATCGCCGATATCTTCGATGGCCTGGCCAAGGGGCAACTGGATCGAAAACTTGACGGCGAATATCAGGGTCAGTTTGCCAAGCTGCAGCAAGATGCCAATGCCACCATCAGTAAGTTGACCGAAGTGATTGGGGGCATCAATGACTCGGCCAATACCGTCACCTCAGGAGCCGAAGAGATAGCTCAGGGCAACGCCGATCTTAGCCAGCGTACCGAAGAGCAGGCCGCCTCCCTGGAGCAAACCGCCTCCAGCATGGAAGAGATGACAGCCACTGTGAAGCAAAGCGCCGAAAATGCCACTCTGGCCAACAACTTAGCTCAGGAGGCCAGCGAGAAGGCAGGCGAAGGTGGCAAGGTAGTCAAACAGGCAGTCAGCGCCATGGAGGAGATCAACACCTCGAGCAAACGCATTGCCGACATCATCAGCGTGATAGATGAAATCGCCTTTCAGACCAACCTGCTGGCGCTGAATGCTGCGGTCGAGGCTGCCAGAGCCGGAGAACAGGGCCGTGGTTTTGCCGTAGTGGCCGGAGAGGTACGTAACCTGGCACAGCGCAGCGCCGGTGCCGCCAAAGAGATCAAGGAGCTGATCCGCGACAGCGTCAACAAGGTCACAGATGGCACCCAGTTGGTCAATCAATCCGGTGAAACCCTGCAGGAGATAGTGCAAGCCGTGTCCAAGGTAGCCGGCATGATCAACCAGATCAGCATAGCCGCAGAGCAGCAGTCGGTTGGGATCCAGGAGGTCAATAAGGCTGTATCGCAGATGGATGAAATGACTCAGCAAAACGCCGCCTTGGTGGAACAGGTCTCGGCAGCAGGCGATGCCATGGCCGAACAGGCCAGAAGCATGAAGCGTCAATTGGGCTTCTTCAATACCGCCAATCTGGAAAAGGGCGCCGGCAAGCCCCTGACCCTGATCGCCGGGGATAAGTCCCCCAAGATCCGTGTCAGTTCAGAAGAGTGGAGCGAGTTCTAGGAGATACTGATTGAGCTTCGATGAAGAGAAGGCATTCCCGATGACAGCCGCGGATTTCGGCATTATCCGCGAGCTGGCCTACCAACACACAGGGATAGTGTTACCCGAGCGCAAGCGCCATATGGTGTATTCCAGGCTCAGCCGCCGGCTGCGATTGTTGCGGCTGGCCAACTTCGGGGAATACTGCCTCAAGCTGCAAAGCGACCCTCTGGAACTGGCGCCATTTATCAACGCGTTGACCACCAATCTGACCTCCTTTTTCCGTGAGCGGCACCACTTCAACTTTCTGGAAACCGAACTGGTGCCCTATTGGCAGCAGCGCAAGCAACGCAGGCTGAGAGTTTGGTCGGCAGCCTGCTCCAGCGGTGAAGAGCCCTACAGCATAGCCATGACCTTGGCAGAGCACTTTCCCGCCGCCTCGGGTTGGGATCTGAAAATATTGGCAACCGATCTCGATACCAATGTGTTGGCCAGAGCCGAAGCCGGAGTTTATTCCCTGGCCGGAATGGAGGCCATCCCTGAACGGTGGCACCACTATCTGCAAGGGGCAGCGGAAGAGTTCAGTATTAGCAACCAGATCAAAAAGTTACTCTTCTTCAAGCAGCTCAACTTACTGGAGCCCTGGCCGATGCAAGGCCCATTCGATGCCATCTTCTGCCGTAATGTGCTGATCTATTTCGACCAGAGCACCAAGCAGAAGATAGTGGCCGGTTTCAGAAAACTCCTGGCCGATGATGGTGTGTTGTTTATCGGTCACTCAGAAAGCCTGACCAATATCTCCCGTGAGTTTGAAACCGTCGCTCAAACCACTTATCGCCTGCGGCATCAGGATTCGACTCTGCCGCGGCTGCCCCATGTCTCAGGAAGCAAGGAGCCATACTGATCATGGTAAAAGTTCTGATTGTTGACGACTCGGCACTGGTACGCCAGTTGCTGAGTCATATGCTCAGCCAGGCCCAAGACATAGATGTCGTCGGCTGCGCCGAGGACCCCTACGAAGCCAGAGAGATGATTAAAGCGCTGCAGCCAGATGTACTGACCCTGGATGTGGAAATGCCCAAGATGGATGGCCTGGCCTTTCTGCGCAACTTGATGCGCCTAAGACCCATGCCTGTAGTGATGGTATCGTCTTTGACCGAGCGCGGCGCCGACGTAACCCTGGAGGCCTTGTCCCTCGGGGCGGTCGACTTTATCGCCAAGCCTAAACAGGACTTGACCAACAGGCTACTGGACTATCAGCAAGAGCTGATCGATAAGGTGCATCTGGCTGCCGCCAGCCATGTCACCCCTCAACAAAGCAGCACTGCGCCACTGAACGGCGATGCCAAACTCAAAAACCGCATCATAGCCATAGGCGCTTCCACCGGCGGTACTGAGGCCATTCAACGGGTAGTCGCACCGCTGCCGGCCAATACCCCCCCCATAGTCATAGCCCAGCATATTCCCGCGGCCTTCAGCGCTTCATTTGCCCGCCGCCTCAACCAACACGCAAGAATGGAAGTGATAGAGGCTCAGGGCGGGGAAAGATTGAGTCAGGGCGTTGCCTATCTGGCACCGGGCCATGCCCACTTGGTACTCGAGCGCCGTGGGGCCCATATCTACACCAGGCTGCTGGACACGGAAACCGTCAACCGCCATAAGCCCTCGGTGGATGTGCTGTTCAACAGCATTGCCGAGATTGCCGCTAAGTCGGCGATAGGGGTGATACTCACGGGCATGGGTAAAGACGGTGCGGCAGGCCTGCTGAAAATGCATCAGGCGGGAGCCCACACCATAGCCCAGGATGAGGCCAGTTCTGTGGTTTGGGGTATGCCTGGCTCGGCAGTGGCACTCAATGCCTGCAACGAGCAGTTGCCACTGGCGAATATCCCGGCCAGGCTGTTGAAATTACTGACTACTCCTTGATCCAGCTGCCGTCATCCTTTGGCCTAACCCATGCCTGGGAAAACCAATAATAGCTGCCGTGACGTTTGCTGGGGGCGGTACAGTTGTATCTGGATCGCCCCGGAGGCAAGTCCAGTTCAGCCTGAATACGGAAACGATTCGCCGACAACCATTGAGGTTTCTTGGCGCCCTGCCCCTGTACATAACACATGAGCTGCGACTGATTGATATCGCTCATGTCCAGAGTCACCTCAAGTTCGGGCCGCCACTGACCCATAGGTAACTCAGGGTTACTGGGGGAGATGGCCTGCACCGGCATATTCAGGCTATGCAGTTTCACCTTGAGAGCATTCATATCGGCATAGGCGCCAGCCACGGGGAAACGCGGCAAAGAGGTCAAAGCAGAGTGAGGGCCTGCCGCACCGGACTGCTGCCCCAAGCCAACAAACCCAAGACGCTGCAACAAGGCCTCCAACTGGCTGTTATATTCGCCGTAGGGATAGGCGAGTATCTTCAGGTTGTCGCCGGTTTCTTTGGCAATTCGGGCCTCGGTCTCAAGCAGGTTGGCTTCGATTCGCGCCAGCCACTGCTCCTCGGTTTCGGTGGCATTGCGGCGGATCAGATGCTCATGCCCCCAACTGTGGTTGGCAATCTCGGCGCCTTCTGCCACCAGTGTTCTGAGCTGCTCCCAGCTCATCATCTCACGGTAACCCTTTTCTATCGGCTCTATCGCCACAAACAGTGTGTAGGGAAAGCCAAACTCTTTCAGTATTGGGTGAGCGGCCTCGGCAATGCTGAGGTAACCGTCATCGAAGGTGATGGCAACCGTTCTCGGTGCCAGCGTTTTGGACTGACGAATCGCCTCTATTACTTGGGTCAGCGGCACCACATTGAAATCATGATCCGCCAGATACTGCATCTGCTCCCGAAACTGGGCCGGAGTCACACTGGTACTGGCCGGCGAGCTGTCAGAAACATGGTGATACTGTAGAATGACTGCCGCCAGGACGGGTGAACTTATTAGCCCAAGACAACTGCAGAGCAAAAAGCACAGCTTTTTCAACATCATTAACCTCTGAGAAATTATGACCACCAGCATTGGCCTGTTCGACAGGCAAAAAAACCGCCAGCTGTTTGCTCTGGCGCTTCCAATGATACTGTCCAACATAACTGTGCCGCTACTGGGTCTGGTGGATACGGCTGTCATAGGGCACTTGAGTGACGCCTATTATCTCGGGGGCGTCGCCGTTGGTTCGACCATTATAACACTGCTGTTCTGGTTGCTAGGGTTTCTGCGTATGGCCACCACGGGCATGGTTGCCCAAGCCTATGGCGCCGATGACAAGCCTCGGCAACTGCAGCTGTTGATGCAGGCCGGCGCGCTGGCACTTTTCCTCGGCTTGATGGCTCTGTTGTTGCAAGGGCCGATACTCAGCCTGGCTGCCAGTTTATCCGATGCCAGTGAGCAGGTCAGTCACTACGCCGCGAGCTACTTTTCCATTCGTATCTGGTCGGCCCCGTTTGCATTGCTGAACCTGGCTCTACTTGGCTGGTTGCTGGGCCGTCAGCAACCCAAGGCCGCCATGTGGCAGTTGATCATCGCCAACTGTGCCAATATAGCTCTGGATCTGCTGTTTGTTATAGGTTTGGGTTGGGGCGTAGAAGGCGCGGCCCTGGCATCCGTCATCGCCGATATGACCGCTTGCGCAGTAGCCTGCACCATGGTGTTGCGCCAGTTAAAACTGTTCAATGTGCCGCCTATTGCTGAGCTGCTCGGGCAGTTACATCCCCGCGACTTTGGTCGCCTCTTGAGCCTGAACCTGGATATCTTTATCCGCAGCTTGTGTTTGCAGGCCACCTTCGCCTTTATGACCTTCAAGGGTGCCGGGCTCGGCGATGAAACTGTCGCGGCCAATGCCGTGTTATTGAATATGTTGCTGCTGATCTCCTACGCCCTGGATGGCATCGCCTACTATGCCGAGGCCGAAGTGGGCCGCACCACGGGTCAAAAACACCTGGATGCGCTCAAACAGGCGGTTTCCCTGGCCTTTAGTTGGTCGGCCATCATAGCGCTGGGGTTCAGCGGCTGTTTCTGGATTTTCGGTGAGCAGCTCATCGGCATGCTGACCAATATTCCCGAGGTGCGTCAGGTCGCATTGATCTACCTGCCATGGCTTATCGCCCTGCCGCTGCTGGCATTTGCTTCCTATCTATTTGACGGTGTCTATATTGGTGCCACCAAGGGTAAAGTGATGCGTAACAGCATGATTTTCGCCAGTTTGGCAGTATTTTTCCCGGTCTGGTTCATGTTGCAACCCTTGGGTAACCATGCTCTATGGGCCGCCATGAGCGCCTTTATGCTGGCGCGTAGCCTGAGCCTGGGGCTGCACTTCCTCTGGCGTCGGCGGCAATTTATTCCTGCCTGATGGCAATAAAAAAGGACAGTGTTGAACTGTCCTTTTCTTTGGAACCTGTACCAGTATTACTGGTAAGAATGGTCGCCATGCTGGTGATCTGTTACATCACGAACACCGGTCAATTCGCCGGGGAAACGCTCCAGCAACTGAGTCTCGATGCCGTCTTTCAGGGTCACATCGACCATGGAGCAACCGTTACAACCACCGCCGAACTGCAGTACCGCCACGCCGTCATCTGTGATCTCCACCAGCATGATGTGACCGCCGTGGCTAGCCAGCTGGGGGTTGATCTCGGCCTGGATCATATACTCCAAGCGTTCGGTCAGCGGAGCATCGTCAGACACTTTACGCATCTTGGCATTGGGCGCTTTCAGGGTCAGTTGTGAACCTAACTGATCGGCCACCAGATCAATGCTGGCTTCTTCCAGGAAGGGAGCGCTCTTTTCATCGACCATGGCCTTAAAGCCATTAAATTCCAGCTCGATATCGTCGGCTTCAACCGCATCCGGTGGGCAATATGAAACGCCACATTCAGCCTGAGGAGTCCCAGGGCTGATAACAAAGACCCGAATATGAGTGCCTTCCGGCTGACCATCCAGGAGTTTAACAAAGTGCGCCTGAGCTGCTTCGGAAATGGTAATCATGACAACCTGCTCCGTCAGGGTAAACCTGAGTAAATTAGTAAGAATTAGAGCTATCATACTCCGACTGTCATGCGCTTTGTAGTCCCGAAAGCGATAGAGCTGAGTTTTTTGTTGTCGGGATCTCGATTTTATCTTCCACAATTCCAGGCAGGATCTTGATCTTTAGTTGGCACCATACTTACCGCCTTTAACCGCTCAGGAGCTAAGGTTCAATCCGGGCGCTTCGGCTCTGGCCAAACACCAAACCTGAACATCCGGCGACCAGGGAGCCAAAGCCTTGGCGGCTTCCCGGATAGTGGTGCCTGTCGTCACCACGTCATCCACCAACACCAATCGTTGCCACTTTGGTGCCCCGCTCACGGCAAACGCCTTGGCCAGATTACGCCTGCGGGCCTTACCACTGAGGCCGGCCTGTGGCGCAGTATCCGCTATCCGCAACAACAAAGAATCCTCCAGCGGCAGCCCCAACTCTTGGCTCAGCATAGATGCAATCACCCAGGCCTGATTAAAGCCCCGCTGTTGCAGCCTCGCCGGATGCAAAGGAACAGGCACCAAGGCCTGTGGCCAACAGATAAGTCCGGCTGCCGTCAATGCCTTTACCCTGCAAGACAAGGCCTTAACCAGTGCGGGTAGAGGGGCGAAATCCTGCTGGTATTTGACTCGGCCGACAAGCGGCCCCAATGCCGAGTGATAGCTGGCCGGGGCCACCACAGGGATAGGACTGTGTTTCATACAGGAACCACAAAAGCGTGCAATGACGGTCAACTCCCGGCCACAGCCGAGGCAAATAGGTTGTCGGTAGCAGGTGGCCGCAAGACAGCAGGCACACAAACCCTGACTGGCTGACGGGATCTGCTGGTGACACAGTAGGCAACGGTTGGGTAAACTGGCGGCCAATAGGGCCCGGCATCCTGCCGATAGAGGGCTCCACATAACAAGTCTTCCATGAGGTGTTTCAGTGAGTCTGCATATCGAAAGCCAGGGACAGGGACGAGATCTGATCTTGCTCCACGGTTGGGGCGTCAACAGTGCCGTTTTTCATCCCCTGCTGCCTGGCTTGTCTCAGTATAGAGTCCACAGTGTCGACCTGCCGGGATTTGGTTTTAGCCAGGCCATTGACGGGGAACTTGACGACTGGGTGGAGGCTCTGGTGGCAGCTCTGCCAGAGCAGGCAGTATGGTTGGGTTGGTCGCTTGGTGGCCTGGTTGCCACCCGAGTAGCTCAGCGCTTTCCAGAACGAGTTGCTGGGCTTATCACTGTCGCCTCCTCTCCTTGCTTTATGGCCAGGAGCGATAACCAATGGCCTGGAATAGCACCTAATGTGCTGACTCAGTTTGCCGAGCAACTGCAACAGGATCTGCAGCGAACCATAGAAAGGTTTCTGGCAATCCAAGCCATGGGCAGTGATAGCGCCCGCGACGATATTCGCACCATTCGCGAGCTGGTTCTGGCGCGGCCGCTACCCAATGAACAGGCTCTTGCGCAGGGTTTGGAGATGTTGGCCAAAGTGGATCTGCGCCCCGGACTGGAACGGCTCTCCCTTCCCTGGCTCAGGGTTTGGGGCAGGCTGGATGGGCTGGTGCCCAGAAGAGTCGCTAACCTATTGCCGGGTAACGCATCAACCACAGATTTACTGCTGGCCAAGGCATCACACGCCCCCTTTATTTCCCATCCTCAGGAGTTTATTCAGGGGCTAAATAGCTGGCTAACAGAGAAAGACTTTAATTCCTTGCCCTGATTGACTATTATTTGGACAGCAATGTAAGGAATGACCCTATGCAGCTCGTCTCACACTATCCACAGGTACCGATCGCGACCAGTAATCCCGCGACCGATGCCGCTCGGGTAGAGAGTCAGCAAAGACCGCCGGTCATTCCGCCGCAGCAACCCAGTAAAGGCCATGAAGAAAGGGCCTTCAACCCGCAGCACGAACGCACTGCAGACTCGGCGCAGCAACAGGCCAGACTGGCCGACAGAGTCCAGGAGCGCCAACAGCAATCCGGTCAACAACAGCAGCAACAGGAACAACAGCAGCGCCAAGGCAGTAAGCCACTGCAGCTGAATCTGGTCAGCAAGCCGGCCCTGGATCGCCGCGATATCCGTAACCGTCAGCTAGAAGCCGCGGCATTTCCCAAGCCCGCCATCGAATCAAGTACCGAACGCCATCCCATGCCGAATGAAGCGCCGCAGTTTTATCGTGAGCTGGGGCAGAGAATCGACACCTTCTACCATCAGCGTACTGAGCCCCTGCCCGATGCCGGCATTTCAGCATTGGTTTGATCCGTCTTTGGCGGCAACTTATATAAACCTTCCTGATACGCCATGCTACCCCAAAGCGCTAGCCCAAGAGCCTTGCGAGCCATAGGTTCTGCGAGCGGTGCTGTATGCAGTTGTTCCTTAACTGGATCATAATCAAAGGTCGCAGGCGCCTTCTCCGGCTGTAATATGGTGACCTTATTGCCCTGCATATAGGCAAAGTTCTTGTCGTACTGCATCAAGGCCCTGCCCGGCCAGCTATCGGGCACCTTTGACAGGTCCCGCCCCAACATGGGGTAAGTGGCATCTATGCCGGCTAAAGACAACAGAGTTGGCGGCAGATCTATCTGACTCACTACCCGCAAGTCCCGTTTGGCCGTTATTCCATCACCCAGCAACAAGCCCGGGATCCTGAATCTGGGCACAGGCACCAAGGAGGCCCCGGAAACCCGGCTGTCATGATCGGCCACCACCAGGAACAGGGTATCACGCCAATAGTCAGCCTCTTTGGCCAGGCGGAAAAATTCACCTATGGCGTAATCGGCATATTTGGCAGCATTGTTGCGGGTCTGTTTCGGTTGTTCATACAGCTCGATACGGCCATCAGGGAATTCAAAGGGATCATGATTGCTGGAGCTGAACACCAGGCTAAAGAAAGGCTTGCCCTCGGCATGGAGCCGCTTGAACTCTGAATCGGCCTTGCGCATTAAATCTTCATCCGAAGCGCCCCAGGAGCCGACAAAGGCAGGTTTACGATAATCTTTCTGGTCGACGATAGTGCTGAAACCATTACCGAGGAAGAAGCTGCGCATATTGTCAAAGTGGCTTTCACCACCGTAGATAAAAGAGGTGGAATACCCTTTAGCCTGCAGTAATTCCGCCAGGCTGAAGAAGCCGCTCTGGCTCTTGCCGAGTTTCACCACAGAGCGCGCCGGCGTGGGGGTAAAGCCTGTGGTCACCGCCTCTATACCGCGGACCGAACGTGTACCCGTGGCATACAGGCTCTCGAAATACCAGCCCTCATCGGCCAGGGCATCCAGATTGGGTGTCAGTGGTAAGCCTCCCAGGCTGCCAACGAAACGAGCTCCCAGGCTCTCCTGCAATATGATGACTATATTCTTGGGTTTACCGCGATAGCTGGCCTGATTTTGGCTCAGGCTGGGATATTTGTCTGATATGAAGTCAGCAGGCGCACGGCCACTCTCCTGGCGGATTATCTGATAGATCTCCTTTCTGTCCATATCGCCATAGATCCGCGATGCGTCGGCCTCGTTATTCATTTGGCTGATGGCAAAGGCCAGAGAGTAACCGGAATTGACCACCAACGAGTTGACGAGCGGATCATCGGCGAAGGCCACCATGGCTGGGTTCAACGGCCTGTGACCGAGACTGGATCTGGCCCCCGCCAGTGACAAGACAATGATTAGCACACCGAGTACCGGGCGCCAATACCACTTGGGGAAACGACAATTGCGACCGAGGTAACCTGAGAGTTTCCAGCCGCCCCAGAGGATGACTCCGGACAAGACCACAGAGAGGATCAGCTCCAGTTTGCGGCCGCTCCAGAGCATGGAGAGCACTTCTTTGGGGTAGATAAGATATTCGACGTAAAGACGGTTAGGCCTGACACCGTACTCTTCAATAAAGGAGGGTGTGGACAGCTCCAAAAACAGCAAATACCAAAGCCCGAGAGTCAGCCATAGACGTTGTATCCAAGACCAGCAACGCCCAAGCCAATGATCGCCGCCAAACAAGGCAGTACCCAGTGCCACAACGCCCCAGAGCCAACAAAGCATGGCCACATCGACCCGCAGCCCCTGCAACAACATATGGCTCCAACCACCAACGGCGGTTACCCGTTCATATTGCCAAAGCCCCAGCCCAATTCGGCTCAACATCAGGCATAACAGAGCCAATAAACTGAAAGTCAGCACACCGCGAAACGGCCCCGTAAACTTAAGATGGGAAAACTTCATGCCCTAAAATCCTTGCCACTCTTGTATCTCGGTGGTTGATATAAAAATTGAGGTTTAACCGCACGCCAACTCTTTGCCCGAGCCGATTTGCCGCGTCATTATGACAGAAAGGCTACGATAAAGTTTCATTAACATTTGTTTGTAATTGCCGATAACGCCAGAGGGTGAAACAGTTCGCAAAAGACCGGGAAAAGCGGCAGAGCTCAAGATTCGTAGAAAAGAGCAGCATTGGCTCGAGTGTTGGTTGCAGAAAATGGAGTGTAAAAAAATCCCCCGATAATTATCGAGGGATTCATCTACTGTCGGACCGTTAATAGATATTCAACAACTTGTCGATCAGTTTTTCTTCAGCTTGGCAAAGGCATCGGCAAAGGCATTGCCCATGGCAGCATTCACTGGCTGCGGCTTGGCGGCCGGACGTTGTTTGCCCTGACCAGGCTTATTGCCCTTGGTCTGCGGCTTGCCGGTTCTTTGTTGTGGCTTACCGGGCTCAATCTTTTCGTCCAGGCGCATCGACAACCCAATACGCTTACGCTCAACATCCACCTCCATGACCTTCACCTTGACCACATCACCGGCCTTGACCACGGTATGAGGATCGCTGACAAACTTGTCGGTCAGAGAAGAGATATGCACCAGGCCATCCTGATGCACGCCGATATCGACAAAGGCGCCAAAGTTGGTGACATTGGTCACCACACCTTCGAGGATCATCTCAGGCTTGAGGTCCTTGAGCGCCTCAACTCCATCTTTGAATTTGGCTGTCTTGAACTCACCCCTTGGATCCCGACCCGGCTTATCCAACTCCTTGAGGATATCTGTCACTGTCGGCAGGCCGAATTCATCCGTGGTGAACTCGGCCGGATTGATACTGCTCAACAGTTCACTGTTACCTATCAGCTCGGCAACCGGTTGGCCCTTGAGCTTGGCAATATTTTCCACCAGTGAATAGGCCTCGGGGTGAACGGCTGATGCATCCAGTGGGTTGCTGCCTTCACGGATCCGCAGGAAGCCGGCGGCCTGTTCGAAGGCCTTGGGTCCCAGGCGTGGTACTTTGAGCAGCTCTTTACGGTCGTTGAAGCGGCCATGCTCATCGCGGTATTCCACCAGATTTTTGGCCAAGGTGCGGTTAAGACCGGCCACCTGACTCAGCAGTGGCATGGAAGCCATATTCACATCGACACCGACGCCGTTTACACAGTCTTCAACGACGGCCTCCAAAGAAGCCGACAGCTGGCTCTGGCTGACATCGTGTTGATATTGGCCCACACCGATAGACTTAGGTTCAACCTTAACCAGTTCCGCCAGCGGATCCTGCAAACGTCTGGCGATGGATACGGCGCCGCGCAGTGAAACATCGAGATCAGGAAACTCATTGGCCGCCAGCTCAGAGGCCGAATAAACAGAGGCTCCGGCTTCACTGACCATCACCTTGGTGATACCGGGATTGCTGTCTTTGACCATGGCAATCACTTCAGCTGCCAGCTTGTCGGTTTCACGGGAAGCCGTGCCGTTACCTATGGCGATCAGCTCCACCTTGTGCATATTGACCAGATTGGCCAGGGTGCGTATCGACTTGTCCCACTGGTTTTGCGGCGCATGAGGGAAGATAGTGGTATGGCCCACCAGCTTGCCTGTGTCGTTGACCACAGCCACCTTAACCCCGGTACGCAGCCCGGGATCCAGTCCCATGGTGGCCTTGGCTCCGGCAGGAGGTGCCATCAGCAAGTCGCCCAGGTTACGGGCAAAAACTTTAATCGCCTCGGTTTCCGCCGCTTCACGCATTCTGGCGATAAACTCGGTTTCCATCTGCAGGGCGATTTTGATCCGCCAAGTGGCTGTGATAACCGTCTTCAGCCAGTTATCCAAAGCGCTGTCACTCAGCTTGAGACGCAAGTGCTCGGCGATGAGCACCTCACAATAGCTACCGGCTTTGGCTTCTGCCTCAGGGTCGGCATTCATAGATAGACTCAACACGCCTTCATTACGGCCGCGCAGCATAGCCAACGCCCGGTGAGAAGGCACTGAGCTGAGTTTTTCAGTGTGCTCAAAATAGTCGCGGAACTTGGCGCCTTCCTTCTCCTTTCCTGCAATCAAGCGGCTTTCAATGACAGCCGACTGTTGCAGATGGCTACGCACCTTGGCCAGCAATTCGGCATCTTCGGCGATCCGTTCCATCAGGATATAACGGGCACCATCCAACACCGCCTTGGCGTCGGCAAAACCGGCTTCCGGATTAAGATAGGCCTCGGCAGCCTGTTCAGGATCCATGGAGGCGCTGCCGACAGCAGCATAGAGGGCATCGGCCAAGGGCTCGATACCGGCTTCAATGGCAATTTGGCCCTTGGTACGGCGCTTGGGTTTATAGGGCAGATACAGATCTTCGAGCCGGGTCTTGCTGTCGGCTTCGTTGATGGCGTGCTTCAGCTCGGCTGTCAGTTTTCCCTGGGCTTCAATCGAGGAGAGGATCACCTGACGCCGATCGTTGAGCTCCCGCAGATAACCGAGACGAGTGTGCAGGTTACGCAGCTGGGTATCATCCAGCCCCCCCGTCACCTCTTTACGGTAACGGGCCACAAAAGGCACTGTAGCGCCTTCATCCAGCAAGCTGATAGTTGCAGCAACCTGCTGCTCACGAACGTTCAGCTCCTGGGCAATAATCTGAGCAATATTATGCATAGTAAGGATCTGTTGGATTGACAAAATTCAGTTGCGCCAACCATACCACAGGCTGCCTGAAAGTTTCATAGCCGGAGAGTGAGATTCCAGCCATTAGTCGGCTAATCGCATTCCCGATTAAGCGTTTGACTCGCTCAGGTTTAGCACCTTGACACTCTTTACAAAAATTCATCACAGCTATGGACAGGGAAAACCTGCCTACTTATACTTCACAATCGTTATATAAATGACAATTATTTGTATTTACAAAGTTGGCAGGGAGCGCCGGAAACCGCAAACCAATAAGCCGTCTTCCAAGGTGGCAAACATAGGAATAATGATGAAATTCACTCGCTCCCTCGTCGCTCTGTCAGTACTTTCCGGACTGGCAGCCCAGGCGGCCTACGCCAAAGATCCCCAAATGGAAACCATGGTCATCACTTCCAGTCGGATGGAGAAACCACTCAGTGCCATCCCCAACACAGTGACAGTCATAGACCAGGAACAGCTCAAACAACAGTTGGCCACTACCCGGGACTTATCGACCATTTTGGGAAACCTGGCCCCCAGTTTCTCCCCCAGCCGCCAGAAAATGACCAATACCGGTGAAACCCTGCGCGGCCGAGCTCCCCTCATCATGATAGATGGCGTGCCTCAGTCAAACCCTCTGCGCAGTGGTGGTCGCTCGGGTCAAACCATAGATCCCATGATGATAGAACGAATTGAAATCATCCATGGCGCCAATGCCATGCACGGCCTTGGCGCTCAGGGGGGCATAATCAACTACATCACCAAGAAACCCAGCGGCGACAACGAAAGCCGGGTAAGTTTTGATCTGTCCTCCCCCACCGGCTTCGAGTCCGATAGCCTGAGTTTTGGTGCCAACTATGCCTTCTCCGGCCAAAGCGGCAACCTGGATATGCTGGGTTCAGTGGGATACCACAGCAATGGTGTTTACTATGATGCCAACGACGATGTCATAGGTGTCGACACCACCCAGGGCGAGTCGATGGACAGCCAGAGCAAGGACTTCTTCCTCAAGTTGGGCTATGAGTTCAGCGAGTCGCGACTGGAGCTGATGGTCAACCACTACGATATGGACAACAATGGTGATTGGATGCCGGTCAAAGGCAATGTCGCCACAGATACTCCAACATCGGCGGTGAAACAGAAACAACCCTGGCAGGCAGCCAACAACAAGGTCACCACCAGCAGCCTCACCTACAAGCATCGCAACATCGCCGGGCAGCAGTTGGAGCTGCAACTGTTCAACCAGAACTTCAAGGGTGTCTATGGCGGTGGCTGTTTCGGCAGCTTCTATGATCCGGCCTTCGAAGGTGCAGCGAATCTGACAACCTGTGATACCGGCGCCAATGGCGAGCAGTACTTCTATGACCAGTCACGCAACAAGTCCAACAAGTGGGGCCTCAAGGCGTCGATGATCGCCAATAATCTGGCCGACAGCGGCGTGGATCTGGCCTATGGTGTAGACCTTTTCAGCGATACCACAGAGCAGGATCTGGTGCAGACCGGACGCTCCTGGGTACCCGAGACCCGTTACGACAATATCGCCCCCTATGCCCAGTTGAGCTTCTCACCTGTGGGTGCACTGACCCTTTCCGGCGGCGTTCGTTATGAATATGCCAAACTCAAGGTCGATGACTTCCAAACTCTGTGGGCCTCTGGCCACAAACAGGTTGCCGGTGGCGAACCGGATTTCAATGAAACCCTGTTCAATATAGGTGCCAGCTATAACTTCACCTCAGCGCTGCGCCTCTATACCAGTTACAGCCAAGGTTTTGGTATGGCCGACATAGGGCGAATTCTGCGTGACGGCAACAGCTTCCCGGACCAGAACCCCAGCGTGGAAGGTTCCTTGACGCTGGAGCCCGTGGTCACAGATAACTATGAACTGGGCTTGGACTATCAAGGCGAGTTGTTGGCAGCCAAGCTGGCACTGTATCGCTCCGAGGCCAAACTGGGTGCCCGCTTGGCCCTGAATGAAGACGGCTTCTACAATGTGAAACGGGAAAAGAGCGTGATCCAGGGGCTGGAAGCCAATGTCACGGCTTACCTGGGTAATGACGACGATCTGGGGCTGAACCTGGCGCTGCAGCAAGGTGAGTATGACTCCAATAAAGATGGCAGCACAGACACAGATCTCGACGGCGCCAACATAGCACCCAATCGTCTCAACCTTTTCTGGGAACACAGGTTCAATGCCGATATGAGTGGGCGCATTCAGGCCAACTACTATATGGACCGTAGCTTCAAGAAGGCCAATGGTGAAGAGTACGCCGAGTTTGACGGCTATGTCACAGTTGATGCCTCCTTCTCTATGCCGCTTTACCAAGGCACTTTGACATTGGGGCTACAGAATCTGCTGAATAAGGACTACTACAGTTACTACTCACAGACTATGGCTAACGACAATCGTTACTTCAAGGGCATGGGCCGTACTGTCAGCATAGGCTTCAGCTTGCCTTTCTAATCCAGCCTGTTAATGACAAATTGAGGGTCGCCAATCGGCGGCCCTTTTTATTACACGAGGCATAATTTCAAGCGACTTTATCCGCGAGCCCTGTCAGCGGCGGCATCAGCTCGATAGGGCAACAGAGCCTAAGGAAGGTGCTATCAGTCCTCGTGGCATTCTCTTGTGTAGAGAGTGGCTGACACAGTAATTGGCAGCTGGCACTTTTACAAGCTGCAATGTTTTTTGAAATCAGGGCATAAAAAAACCGCTGCAAGCAGCGGTTTTTCCAGCTCAAAGAAGATTAGCCCTTGGGATAAGGATGCGCTACACCCTTGTGGCAATCCACACAGGTCTTTCTGCTTTCAGGATCTTTCTTGAAGTTCATGCTGTGCATTCTAACAGCCATTTTCTTCATGGTTTCAGGCTGGTTTTCATAGATGCGAGTATGACAATGCTGACAGTTGGCTGAGTCATTGTCACGGAAGTAGTGCAGTGCTTTGTCAGCCTGCTCTTTACGGTTGGCATCCAACCATTCCTGAGTATTGAAGCCATCGATAGTCAGGAAACCGTAAAGATCCTTGGAAACGATGATCTTTTTCACCAGATAGTCAACCGGGCCGTGAGGCAGGTGACAGTCTTGACACTGAACAGTTACACCGGCACGGCCGCCGCCGTGGGCAGAAGCCAGCACTTCATCTTTCAGTGAGTGGTTGCTGTGGCAGGTCATACAGAACGCATCTGTACTGGTTGCATGCAGCGTCTGCTGGGTCGCGAAGTAACCCACAACACCTATCACTATGCCGACAACCAGCAGCGACAGGATGGAATACTTTGCGCTGGGTTTAAAGATTGCACGCCAGTTCATCACTCTTCTCCAAAATAAAATTCTTATATCTATATTGAGCTATTCGTTGTTCTGAAATTTGATTATAAACCAGTTTTCTTTCATTAATCTGACCTGAAAAGTGCAAAATGAGACTTAGCTCTAACTCTCAAGGCCTATTGACGACTGGATTTTAAGTCGGCGCCATATATGCACTTTTCCTAAACCTAATGCATGGCACAGGCTTAATCAAGCATAGTCAATCGAATAATTAACATACAGCCAATTCTCGAAACAATAAATGTGATCCAAGCGACACCTAGGAGGTAATGCACAATTTATTTTGGACAAGAGGAAACTATTTAACCAATATGTCTGTCTATTGAGGCAAGCACCTATCGCGTGCTTTGCCAGACCAAAAGGATAATGATGAGAAGCTTGCTGCTGATACTGACACTGATAATGACGCTGGGACAGGCCATGATGCCTGCTGCTGCGTCTATAGCCGTGTCTGAGCATCAGCCGATGGCGACCATGAGCCCATCTGCATCCGATACCATGACCATGGATATGGATTGCTGCCAAGGCCAGCAACATTGCCCCGACTGCGATCTGGGTATGGATTGCGGCACCATGGGCAACTGTGCCAGCCACTGCACACCAGGTGTAAGCCTGCTTACTACCAGCCACCCTTTGGTGATGACTGGAAGCCAGCAGATTACCCTGCCAAGCTGGAGCCTGCAAACCGCCATACTCTCACAGCAAACACCCCCTCCCAACTCAGTACAGATGTAACTCTGGCCATCAGGCCGTACAGCTTTAATTAATGTTTTTACATCTGAATATTTTTGGGAGTTCCCACTATGTCTGCATACAAAATTTCTGCATCTCGTTTTAGCGCCGCCCTGTTAGTGCTTAGCGGCCTGTTTATGGCTCCTGGCAGTTTCGCTGCTGAATTAAACTTGCCGGATAATCTGGCGATCAAGGCTATCGATGGCCAGGCAGTATCCAACTTTGACAGCCACAAACTGGCTGCCGGTGAACATGTCGTTGAGATCCAGTACCGGGATATTTTTGCCGTCAATGCCGATGACTCGGGCGCTTGGGTCAAATCCGGCCCTCTTTACCTGACACTGACAGTGGCTGGACAACAAAGCCTACAACTGCAGTTACCGACTCTGGATACCGAGGCCGAAGCCAACGCCTTTATTCGCAGCCCACAGTTGCAAGTAGTGGATGAAGCCGGCCAGGCTGTTCCTGCCGAGGTAATGACCCATGGGGGCCTGATGGCCGACTGGTTGGCACAGCTGCGCCGCTGAGTTTTCAGAGTGGAGTGAGGCAGAAGGTCAGCCTGCAAACCAATGATTGCCCGAGAATAGCTGAAGATATTTTCGCACTTCTTCAGATGTGAATCACATCAAGGCAAGCATTTTAAAGCATGGTAGACTAATGGGGTTCATTCTCTCTGGAGTTCAAGCTCAAGATGCTATCGGTTCGCCGCCACATCCTGGTTCTGTTTACCATGCTCGCATTGCTCGGGCAGGGTATGCTAACCAATGGACACTGGATGGTACCCACAGCTGAAGCGCATTCCGGGGAAATGCACTCCACGGCGCACCCAATGGCTGCCACCATGGATTGTCACCCTCAACAGACACAGAGCAGTCACTGCTGCGATGACCCGCAAGTTGATACAGTGCTTCCCGACACTGTGAGTCATTGCTGTGAAAGCAAAGGATTCTGCAAGAGTGACTGTAACCATTGTCTGGTGATATCCGTAGCGGGTACCCTCATCGCCGTCGGTTCCTGGCCGGTGATGTCTCTGCCCGAAGCCGCCGTGGCCACGCCTATGCCTCATTTCCACTCTGTTTCTGTCGGCCAGACTATCAAACCACCCATAGTTTGATGCCCACGGCACACTTGTGCCCAAAATCTGCCAATAAATACAATTTTTTATGGGATAAGCCCTAGGAATGCCAGCCGGCGCCTGGTCAAAGCCGTATCCCAAACGGAGTGAATCAATGAAAACCTTTATCAGTGTCCTGATTATTGCGTTACTGTCTGTCACCCTGGCCCGTGCCAGCTTCGCAAACGAACGTGAACATCATCACGGCCAGCAACAAGCCGCCGTAACGGCCGAATATGCTTGCCCCATGCACCCTGAAGTGACGGGTAACAAAGGGGATTCCTGCCCCAAGTGCGGTATGTTCCTGGAAAAACAGCAACAAGCCGGCTACCACTGTCCCATGCATCCTGAAGTGACAGGCAAGAAAGGTGACTCCTGCCCCAAATGTGGTATGAATCTTGAGCCTGTAGCAGGCCAGAAACACCACCACCACCACTAATCAAGCTGTAGCTGGAGATGAGGCATATGAGCGATTCAAACCGTAAACGCCAACGACTGGCCTGCGCGCTTAGTCTGGTGTTGGCTGTCGGCCCGCAATGGAGTATGCAGGCAATGGCCCAGGGCAATCAGCCCCAAGGGCAGGAACAACACAAAGATCATCAACATGGGACGGCAACTCAGGAGTATTACTGCCCCATGCATCCGGAAGTCACCAGCCATGAGCCGGGACGTTGCCCCAAGTGCAACATGTTTTTGGTCAAAGATGAGGCTACTGAAGCCTTGGTAGAACCAACACAGGCCCTGCAAAAAACCTATGTTTGCCCCATGCATCCGGAAGTGACCAGTCACGAACCGGGACGCTGCCCCAAATGCAACATGTTCCTGGTCGAAGAGGAAGAAGAGGAGCCCGGTTCCCATGCCGGTCACGCCGAAGCTACAGAAGCCCAGGCTACAAAAACCAAAGCTGATGACCATAGCCAGCACGCCATGCAGCAGACAAAGCCCGCGTTGGAGATTAAACCTGCACCTCTGGATCAGGGCAAGAACATCAAATATGTCTGCCCCATGCATTCTCATATCATCAGCGATGTGCCAGGCACCTGCCCCATCTGCGGCATGAATCTGGAAAAAGTCGAGATGGGCAGTCACTCGAAAACCGTTGAAATAGATGTCTCAGGCCAGATGCAACAAGCCTTGGCCCTCAAGGTGGCCAAGGTAGAAAGGGACACGTTGTGGAAGTTCGTCAAAACAGTCGGCCAGATAGACTATGACGAGAGCCAGATCAGTCATATCCATGCCAGGGTCAATGGCTGGATTGAAAAGCTTAAAGTAGAGTCTGTCGGTGACAGGGTCGAGAAAGGCCAGCTGCTGTACGAGATCTATTCACCGGATCTGGTCAATGCCCAGGACGACTATCTGTTGGCCCAAGATACCCTGAAACGCTCAGGCAACAGTGCCAACTACCAAGAGCTATTGCGTAAGGCCGGGCTACGTCTTGAACTGCTGGGCATGAACCAAGAGCAGATCAAACAGCTGGCCAAGACTGGCAAGACCCAATACCGGGTTCCTTTCTACGCCCGCGAAAGCGGCATAGTCAAACAGCTCGCGGTGCGTGACGGCATGTATATACAACCTCAGACCGAGGTCATGTCACTGGTCGACCTCTCCAAGGTCTGGGTCATCGCCGACGTGTTTGAAAACGAGCAAAGCTGGCTGGAAGTGGGTCAGGCCGCCGAGGTCAATATCCCCGCCATGGGACTCAAGGGCATAGAAGGCAAGATTGACTATATCTATCCCGAGCTGGATCCCATCACCCGTAGCCTGAGGGTCAGAGTGGTACTCAACAATGATCAAGCGATGGAGCTAAGGCCCAAGACCTTGGCCAAGGTTTCCCTCTATGGTGGCCCCAAACGCGATACTTTGGTGATCCCCCAGGAAGCTTTGATCCAAACAGGCAAGGAGAACCGGGTCATAGTCAAACAGGATGATGCCAGTTTCAGCGCCAGAAAGGTCACTGTCGGCATGCTGAGTCAGGGTAAGGCAGAGATCCTCGAAGGCCTGCATGAAGGCGAAAACGTGGTGATTTCCGGACAATTCCTGCTGGATTCAGAGGCCAGTCTCAAGGGCAGCCTGATGCGCCTGAGCTCAGGCCACCAGCACTAGGAGGCAACATGCTGAAAAAAATCATTGAAGCCTCCATCAAACAAAGGGTGATGGTGCTGATTGTCACCCTGATGGTGACGGTTTGGGGGATTCAGGCGCTGCGTACCACGCCGCTCGACGCCCTGCCGGATCTGTCCGATGTGCAGGTCATCATCAAAACCGCCTATCCGGGACAGGCGCCCAAGCTGGTAGAGGAACAGGTGACCTATCCCCTGTCCACCGCCATGCTGGCCGTGCCCGGGGCCAAGACGGTGCGCGGCTATTCCATGTTCGGTGACTCCTATGTCTATGTGATCTTTGAAGATGGCACCGACATCTATTGGGCCCGCTCCCGGGTATTGGAATACCTGAGCCAGATAAGCAGTCGTTTACCCGAAGGGGTGCAACCCTCACTGGGGCCCGATGCCTCCGGGGTCGGTTGGATCTATGAATATGCCCTGGTAGACCGCAGCGGTAATCTGGACCTTTCGCAACTCAAGAGTTTGCAGGACTGGTATTTGAAGCTGGAATTGCAGAGTGTTGCCGGGGTATCGGAAGTCGCCACAGTCGGAGGCATGGAACAGACCTATCAGATAGTGCTGGAGCCGGACAAGCTGGCGATTTACAAGCTGGACATCGCCTCAGTCAAGCAGGCTATTACCAAGGCCAACAACGAGGCCGGCGGCTCTGTGGTGGAGATGGCCGAAGCCGAGTATATGGTACGCGCCAAGGGCTATCGTCAAACACTGGCGGACTTTCGTGAAATCCCGCTGGGGATCACCAGCCCCTCAGGCACACCACTGCTGCTGAAAGACGTTGCCACCGTACGCAAGGGCCCGGCATCCCGCCGCGGCATAGCCGAGCTCGATGGTGAGGGCGAAGTCGTCGGTGGCATCATAGTCATGCGCTATGGGGAAAACGCCCTGGCGACTATCGAGGCGGTGAAAACCAAGCTGGAAGAACTCAAGGCGGGTCTTCCCGAAGGCGTGGAGATAGTTCCCACCTACGACAGATCGCAACTGATTGAAAATTCGGTCGACAACTTGCTGCACAAGGTGCTGGAAGAGATGGTGGTTGTGAGCATTGTTTGCTTGCTGTTTCTGCTGCACGCCCGCTCGACCCTGGTGGCCGTCATCACCCTGCCACTGTCGATACTGATCGCCTTTATTGTGATGAACAAGATGGGGGTTAACGCCAATATCATGAGTCTTGGCGGTATCGCCATCGCCATCGGGGCCGTGGTGGATGGCGCCATTGTGATGATCGAGAATATGCACAAGCACCTCGAGCATTTCAAACAGGACCACCAGCGCCAACCCGACGCCAAAGAGCATTGGAAAATTGTCGCCGAAGCCTCCATTGAGGTGGGCCCGGCACTCTTCTTCTCCTTGCTGATCATTACCCTGAGCTTTGTGCCTGTATTTGCCCTCGAAGCCCAGGAAGGCAGGCTGTTCAGCCCTCTGGCCTATACCAAAACCTTTGCCATGGCCGCCGCGGCTGTGTTGTCGATCACCTTGGTGCCTATCCTGATGGGCTTCTTTATCCGCGGCAAGATACCCTCGGAAAGCAGCAACCCACTGAGCCGGGTGTTGATAGCCATCTACAAGCCTATGCTCAATGCCGTGCTGCGCTTCCCCAAGCTGACCCTGCTGGCGGCTCTGGTGGCGCTGGCCAGTGCCTGGTATCCGGTGAGTCATATGGGCAGCGAGTTTATGCCCGAGCTTGAGGAAGGGGATCTCCTGTACATGCCAACAGCCTTGCCTGGCATCAGTGCCAGCAAGGCCGCCGAAGTGCTGCAGCAAACCGACCGGCTGATCAAAACCGTTCCGGAAGTGGCGCGGGTGTTTGGCAAGGTTGGCCGCGCCGAAACCGCCACGGATCCTGCGCCATTGACCATGCTGGAAACCACCATAATGCTCAAACCCAAAGAGCAGTGGCGCGAAGGCATGGATCTCGACGGCATTATTGCCCAGCTGCAAAGTACGGTAAAAGTGCCCGGTCTCACCAACGCATGGGTACAGCCGATCAAGACCCGAATCGACATGCTGTCTACCGGTATCAAGACGCCTGTGGGGATTAAGATCACCGGCGCCGATGTCAATCAACTGCAGGAGATAGGGGCCCAGATAGAAGCGATTCTATCGGCTCAGCCTCATACCAAGTCGGCCTATGCCGAGCGGGTGGGTGGCGGCCGCTACATAGACATCACGCCGAAACTCGAGGTGACCTCCAGATATGGCATGACCCTGAGCGATATTCAGGACGTAGTACGTTACGCCATAGGCGGCATGAATATCGGTGAGTCGGTTCAAGGTGCCGAGCGCTATCCCATCAACCTGCGCTATCCAAGAGAGTTGCGTGACAATATCGAAAAGCTCAGAGAGCTGCCGGTGATCACCAAGAGTGGCCACTATCTGCCGCTGCGCAATCTGGCCGACATCGAAATCACTGATGGCGCGCCTATGCTCAAGAGCGAGAATGGTCGTTTGATCTCCTGGGTATTTGTCGATATCGGCGGCACGTCCATCGGTGAGTATATCGAAGCGGTCAAGCCGGTATTGGAGCAGGAACTGGATCTGCCGGCCAGGTACAGCTACAGCTTTGCCGGTCAATATGAATATATGCAGCGGGTCGATGCCAAACTGCAGCAAGTGATCCCCATGGCACTGGCGGTGATCTTCATTCTGCTGATGATGACCTTTGGCTCATCCATGCAGGCCAGCATCATAATGCTGTCGCTGCCGTTCGCCTTGGTGGGCAGTACCTGGTTGTTGTATCTGCTGGACTACAACATGTCGGTCGCTGTCGCGGTGGGCATGATAGCCCTCGCCGGGGTCGCCGCCGAGTTTGGTGTGGTCATGCTGGTGTATCTCAACAATGCCATCAAGCATAAGCAGGACAGAGGTGAATACCACAGAGTGGAAGACCTCAAGGACGCCCTGATTGAAGGTGCAGTAATGCGGATCCGCCCCAAGGCGATGACAGTGGCGACCATCTTCTTCGGTCTGCTCCCTATTATGTGGGGCGCAGGTTCGGGCAACGACGTGATGCAGAAGATTGCCGCGCCCATGGTCGGTGGCATGGTTACCGCCCCCGTGCTGTCGCTCTTTGTGCTGCCGGCGCTCTATCTGCTTATCTACCGTCGTCACTTGAGCAAGACTAAGGCTGAATAAGCAAACAGATGCTCGCAAAACGGCTGCCAATGCAGCCGTTTTTTATTGGATTGATATCAGTTACACCACTTCACCGGCGGCGTAGCCGGAACTCCAGGCCCACTGGAAGTTATAGCCGCCGAGCCAGCCACTGACATCCACCACTTCACCGATAAAATAGAGCCCGGGATGACGCTTGGCCTCCATGGTCTTGGAGGATAACTCATCGGTATCCACTCCGCCCAGAGTCACCTCGGCGGTACGATAACCCTCGGTGCCGCCGGGTTGGATCTGCCAGCAGTGGAAATAACTGTCCAGCGCAGCTATATCAGCCTTGGACAGTTGGTTAAGGTTCTTGCTGGGTAATTCACCCAGCTCCAGCAGTCTCTCAACCAAGCGCTTAGGTAACAACCGAGATAATCCATTCTTAAGCGACAATTTTGGTGATTCAGCAGTAATTGTTTTGCACCAATCGACAAAATCCAGGTCCGGTAGTAAATCAAAAAGCACACTCTGGCCTGGCTGCCAGTAGGAGGAGATCTGCAGCACAGCCGGCCCGGACAAACCTCTGTGGGTGAATAACATGGCTTCTCTAAACTGCCTGCCGCACTCGGCTTTGGCGATAACCGGCAAGCTGATACCGGACAGGCCTTCAAACCTGGCCTTGTCTTCAGGTTGCAAGGTAAAGGGAACCAGCCCGGCAGTGGTCGGCAGCACCTTGATGGCAAACTGCTCGGCGATGCGGAATCCAAACGGCGTAGCCCCGAGCTTGGGCATGGACAAGCCACCAGTGGCTATCACCAGTGATTCACAACGGTATTCCCCTTCACTGGTTTGTAGGCTGTAACCGTCATCTGTGGCTGCCACAGACAGAATTTCGGTACGCAGCTGAATTTTGACTCCGGCCCAATCGCACTCTGTGGTCAGCATATCAACAATGTCTTTAGCCGAGTCATCACAAAACAGCTGTCCGAGAGTCTTCTCGTGATAATCGATGCCGTGCCGCTCGACCATGGCGATAAAGTCCCACTGGCTGAAACGAGCCAGCGCCGATTTGACGAAGTGTGGGTTACTGCAGAGATAGGCGCCCGGTTCAATGTTCTGATTGGTGAAGTTGCAGCGACCGCCGCCACTGATCAGAATTTTGCGCCCCAGTTGTTTGGCGTTATCCAGCAAGAGGACATCCCGGCCCCGATATCCGGCAGTGAGGGCACACATTAACCCTGCGGCGCCAGCGCCGATAATGATCACCTGATGCTGTTTAACTGACATAACGCTCACTCTCGGGCCCAACAAGGGGCAATAAAAAAGGACGCTATTCTAGCATCCTTTTCCGGGATTGGAGATGGCTCAGTCTGCCGAGGTTTCCGACTTCTTCTCTCTGGCCAGCAGTTCTTTGGCCGCATCAATAGGCGATTTGCCCTGATACAACACCTGATAGATCTGCTCGGTGATCGGCATCTCTACCCCCAAGCGCTTGGCCAGGGTGTAGACCTCTTTGGTGTTGCGGTAACCTTCAACCACCTGACCGATTTCAGCCTGGGCAGTATCGACATCACAACCCTTACCCAATGCCAAACCAAAGCGACGGTTGCGCGATTGGTTATCGGTACAGGTCAGCACCAGGTCCCCAAGACCCGCCATTCCCATAAAGGTAGAAGCATGGGCGCCCAAAGCTTCCCCCAGACGGCTCAACTCCACCAGACCTCGGGTGATCAGGGCTGTACGGGCATTGGCACCAAAGCCTATACCGTCGGACATGCCGGCACCTATGGCGATGACATTCTTGACCGCGCCACCGAGTTGCAGGCCGATAAAATCGTCATTGGCATAGACTCTCAGACGTTTGGGGCTGTGCAACAGCTCCACCAGATCCTGGGTAAACTGGGCATCGGTACCAGCCACTGAGATGGCGGTTGGTAAACCTGCCGCCAGCTCTTTGGCAAAAGTCGGTCCGGACAATACCGCCAGCGGATACTTCTCCCCCAGCACATCGCGGGCAACATCCTGCAACAGGCGACCACTTTCCGGCTCCAGCCCCTTGGTGGCCCAAATGATGCGGGCATCATCACGCAGCAGAGGCTTGGCCTGAGCCAGCACATCAGCAAAAACGTGACTTGGTACCACCACCAGAATATTCCGCGACGCCGCCAATGCTTTGGCCAGATCGGCTTCCATCACCAGGGAGTCTGGAAAGGCTATCCCGGGAAGAAAGGCTTGGTTGCTGCGCTCGGCAGCGAGTTTGGCCACATGCTCGGGCTCATGCCCCCACAACAGGGTGCTGTGTCCATTGCTGGCCAAAGAAATGGCAAGGGCGGTGCCATAAGAGCCCGCCCCCAATACCGTTATTTCGGCAGTGTCTTTCATCGGCTGATTACGCGTTCGCTTCTTCGGCCGGAGCTTGCTCTGCGGCGGCTTGACGCTGCTGCACATACTGAGCGAACAGGGCGTCGAAGTTCACAGGAGCCAGGTTCAGCTGTGGGAAAGTACCACGGGATACTAGGCTTGCCACAGTTTCACGGGCATAAGGGAACAGGATGTTAGGGCAGTAAGCACCCAGAGAATGAGCCAGTTGAGGATCACTCAGACCTGAGATAGAGAAGATACCGGCTTGTTGTACTTCACACAGGAACGCAGTTTCTTCACCATTTTTGGCAGTCACAGTCAGTGACAGTACCACTTCAAATACATCATCGGCCAACTTGGCGCTGCGGGTATCCAGATCCAGCTTAACTTCAGGATTCCACTCTTTCTGGAATACCGCTGGGCTGTTAGGGGTTTCGAAAGAAACGTCCTTGATATACACACGTTGAATGTTGAACTGTGGGGCTTGTTGTTCGTTGTTTGCTACTTCAGCCATAATTCCTACCTATCCATTTAGTCTCGGCTTGCAATGAGCCGGTGTTTGGGGCGTATGTTACTCGGGTCGGTTGCGACTCCCAGTCATCATCCCAGCTATTCATCTGTTCAGCGCCGGAACAGAACTCAGGATGCCGGTTGCCACTTCAGCATGGCCCACTCTACTAATAGAAGGACGCAGGATGCAATGACAACCGCCGACACTCATTATCTTTTGCTTTTGGACACAGGCATATTTGCTGCCTGCCAATCACCCATACCACCTTTGAGGTTAAAGACTTTTTCAAAGCCTTGCTTAACCAAAATCTGAGCCGCTTGAGATGAGGTCATGCCAGCGTTGCATACCAGTATAATGGGTGTGGTTTTGTACTTTTCAAGGTTAGCGATTTGATTATTTTTGATGTCGGCCATAGGTACATTCTGGGCATTGATAATATGCGCCTTACGGAAGTCGGCATTGGCACGCACATCTATCACCTTGGCATCTTCTTTATTCATCAGGAAAATCGCCTGCTGATGATCAACGGTTTTAACCTTGGAGAAGCCGGATTTGAACAGGGTTACCACCACGGCTATAAACAAACCTACCCAGGCCAGGCTCAGCATGGGGTGGGCTTTAAGAAACTCTACATATTCCTGCATTTTTAACTGCCTGTTATCTATTGGGCCATTTAGGACAAGCGCAGAGTATACCCAGAGGCCAGGCAGATTGCAGCTGTTTCACAGCAGTTTTGCCCCTTGAGTCGGCGTTAAGGCGCGGTCCGCCCTATTATCACAATCGGGGCAAATGGCTTTTGCCCTCAGGACAGACGTAGTAATATTTAACCAATTTCAGATTTGACCGATTCTTTCAACTTTACAGGTATCAACATGAAGACAAGCAAACGTCCTTTGGCACTGCTTATTCTGGACGGCTGGGGTTATCGTGAGGGCACGCATATGAATGCCGTCCATCACGCCAACACTCCGGTTCTCGACAGACTCAACGCCGAATACGCCCACAGTTTGATTTCCGGCTCAGGTAAAGATGTAGGTTTGCCTGACGGGCAGATGGGCAACTCTGAAGTGGGCCATATCAATATTGGTTCCGGCCGTATCGTTTATCAGGAACTGACCCGCATCAGCAAGGCCATTGAAGATGGCGAATTTGAGCAAACCCAAGCACTTATCGAGGCGGTCGACGCTGCCATCAAGGCAGACGGCGCAGTACACATCATGGGACTGTTGTCACCCGGCGGTGTTCACAGCCATGAAGATCATCTTGAAGCCATGTGCCGCATGGCCGTCAAGCGCGGTGCCAAGCAGGTTTACCTGCACGCCTTCCTCGATGGGCGTGACACCCCACCACGCAGCGCCAAAGCCAGCTTGGAACGCTTCGACAAACTGTTTGCCGAATTGGGCCGAGGTCGCATAGCCTCCATCGTTGGCCGCTACTATGCCATGGACAGGGACAACCGTTGGGACCGAGTCTCCCAAGCCTACGATCTGATCACTCAAGGTCAGGGGAAATACAGTGCCGACTCTGCCGTAGCCGCGCTGGAAGCTGCCTATGACCGCGATGAAAACGATGAGTTTGTTGCCGCAACTGCGATTCTGGATCAAGGTAAGGCCACAACACTGCACGATGGCGATGCGCTGATTTTCATGAACTTCCGTGCCGACCGCGCCAGACAGATCACCCGCGCCTTCGTCAATCCGGATTTCGATGGTTTTGAACGCGCAGTGACGCCCAAGGTTAACTTTGTCATGCTCACCGAGTATGCCGCCGATATCAAAGCCCCGGTAGCCTTCCCATCGGAAGACCTAGTCAACACTCTGGGCGAAGTACTGCAGAATCGCGGCCTGACCCAGCTGCGTATTTCAGAAACCGAGAAATACGCCCACGTAACCTTCTTCTTCAATGGCGGTAAAGAACAACCATTCGAGGGTGAAGACCGTATTCTGATCAATTCACCCAAAGTCGCTACCTATGACTTGCAACCTGAGATGAGTTCGACAGAGCTGACAGATAAGTTGGTTGAAGCTATTGAATCAACTAAATATGATGTCATTATCTGTAACTACCCCAACGGTGACATGGTAGGTCATACCGGCAAGTTTGATGCTGCGGTCAAGGCTTGCGAAGCTGTAGATGCCTGCATAGGCCGAGTAGTGGACGCACTGGCCAAGGTAGATGGTGAGTGCATTATCACTGCCGACCACGGCAACGCCGAGCAGATGGTGGACGAAACCACAGGCCAGGCTCATACCGCCCACACCAGTGAGCTGGTGCCCTTTATCTATGTCGGTCGCAAGGCCACAATCGATGAAGGTGGCCGCCTGAGTGATATCGCACCAACCATGCTGACACTGATGGGACAGAGCATTCCTGACGAAATGACAGGGCGTCCGTTAATCCATACAAAAGAGTAACACTGACCCGGTGCAGAAGCGTATTTTAGCCAAAGCCAGCATACTTGCTGGCTTTCTCGTGTTTTCCTCTCAGCTGCAGGCATCCGATCTGGAGCGGCGTCAGTCCGAGTTAAAGGCACTGCAATCCCAGATCACCGCCCAGCAAAACGCTCTGAGAGACACAGGCAAACAGCGGGAAAAACTGCTGCAACTGCTGAAAAAAGACGAGCAGGCTATCGCAGATGCCGCCCGTAAGGTCAACCAAACTGAAAATGCTCTCAGCGATGCCGAAAAGCGTCTGTCCGAGCTGAAGCTAAGAGCCGCACAGCTGGACAAGCTCAAAGAAAGCCAACAGCAAACCCTGGCCAAACAGCTAACCAGTGCTTATCTCGCCGGGAATCATGATTACAGTAAGATGCTGCTCAACCAGCAAGACCCGGCCACCATAGAACGGATGCTGGCCTACTATGACTTTCTCAACAAGGCCAGAATGCAGGCCATAGAACAACTGAAACAAACCCGCCAGGAATTGTCGGCGGTACAGCAGAGCGAGCAGCAGGAACGCAATCGACTCAACAAGCTGGTACTGGATCAAAAGGCTCAATCCAAGCGCCTCAATCAAGAACAGGGTCAGCGACAACAGACATTGAAAGAACTGCAACGCACCATCAGCAGTAAGGCCTCAGAACTGGAGCAACTGCAGATAGAAGAAGCCTCGCTGAAACGGGTTGTAGAGCAAGCTCTGGCTGCCATGCGTGATAGCCCAAGCATGGATGGATTGGCCAAGTCCCGCGGCTCACTCAATTGGCCCACCAAGGGCAGGATCAAAAACAGCTTTGGCAGTCAGCGCTCCGGCAATGTGCGCTGGAAAGGTGTCATGTTATCGGCCCCGGAGGGCCAGTCTATCAGCGCCGTAGCCGCCGGCAAGGTGATCTATGCCGACTGGCTGCGCGGTTTTGGTATGGTGTTGGTTGTCGACCATGGCAAAGGCTTTATGAGCCTTTATGGCCACGCCCAGGCATTGCTGAAAGATGCAGGAGATACGGTCAAGGCCGGCGAAGCTGTAGCACTGGTAGGACGTTCCGGAGGACAAACCGAGCCTGGCCTATACTTTGAAATAAGGCATAAGGGGCAAGCTGTCGATCCGGCAAATTACTGTCGGCGTTAATCATCAGCCCCCTGCACTTCAAAGGGGGCAACATGGGCAACTCTATTCGCAACCTGCTGTATATCGGTCTTGGTATAGTCATGGGAATCTCTCTCAGCCTGGCTAGCCACGAAAACTTTCCCAAACCCAACCACACTCACGAGCTTTCATTGCTGCTGGATGTGATGGATACAGTGGAAACCTACTACGTCAGGGACATCAGCCGCAGGGAACTTGTCGACGCCGCCATTGAAGGCATATTTCAACGTCTCGACCCTTATTCCAGTTTTCTGAAACCCGAGCAGATGAACAGCCTCAGGGACAGCAACCGAGGGGAATACTTCGGCTACGGCTTTGAAGTGTCCACCGAAGGGGAAAAACTCAGAATTATCGCGCCCTTCCCCGGCTCTCCGGCCGAACAAGCCGGGATCATGGCCGGCGATATTGTTACTGCCGTCAATGGAGAGAGTATTGCCAAGCAGTCTCTGGAAGAAGTGCTTAGCCAAATAAAGCACTTCAGCAGCAGCAACCGTGAGTTATCGCTGCAGCTGCATCATGCTCACTCGGATGTCAGCTTTGAAGTCAGCCTTAAACCGGCCACTATCAGCGTCCACTCTGTGCTTGGGAAAATGCTGACCAACGACATTGGCTATATTCGCCTGGCAAGTTTTCAGGAAGATTCGACCCGCGACATAGTCCATCTGTTGAGCGAGTGGCAACAGCAGCCACTAAATGGTTTGATTCTGGATTTGCGCAACAATCCCGGAGGCTTGCTGGATCAAGCGATTCGAATTGCCGATCTGTTTCTGGATAAGGGCCGTATAGTCGCCACCGAAGGGCGCTTCTTCGATGCCAACTCAGATTACTATGCATCTCCGCAAACCATGCTGACCGGCGTGCCCATATTAGTGCTGATCAATCGCGGTTCAGCTTCAGCATCCGAAGTGCTAGCTGCGGCGCTGCAGGAGAACAACCGTGCCAAGGTGATAGGTGAAACCAGCTTCGGTAAAGGTACAGTACAAAGCCTGATCCCAACACTTGTCGATGGTAATGCCATCAAGCTGACCATAGCCCGCTATACCACGCCCAAGGGCCTGGATATCAACGCCAAAGGGGTGGAACCCGATATAAAAATCGCACCCAATACTGTTTCCGATAACAAAACTGTGCCTATAATCGACCTCATATCTCCCCATGCAGATACCGCCAGCGATAGAGCCATTAACTCGGCGGTGGCATGGATACAATCAAATAAATAAAATTAATATAAAACGTGCGCTATTGTTTCTACTTACTACTGCTGGTCGTAAGTTGCTCTCCCGCATGGGGAGCCAGACTGGCAATCGTTATCGATGATATAGGTTACCGCCATACAGATGAGGCCGCCCTGTCCTTGCCTTCAGCTGTGACCTTGTCTGTATTGCCACATACCCCACTTGGGCAACAACTGGCTCGCCAGGCTCACAGCAAAGGCCACGAAATCATGGTGCACCTCCCCATGCAGGCGCTTAACGGCAAGGCCATGGGGCCAGGTGGGCTCAACAACCAGATGTCAGAAACCGAGTTCAAAGCAACCCTCAAGAGAGCTTTGCAGAGCGTGCCCTTTGCCAGGGGAAGTAACAACCATATGGGGAGTTTGTTGACTCAACTTGAGCAACCTATGAGCTGGTTAATGGAAGTATTGCATCAGGAAGAGCACTTCTTTATCGACAGCGTTACCACACGCTACACCAAGGCGGGAGATAAGGCCGATGCCCTCGGCGTTCCGCTGCTGAGACGTCAGGTGTTCTTGGATAATCAGCTAACCGAGCAGGCTTTCGAAAGACAATTGGACTTGGCAATAGCTAAGGCCCAAAGCGAAGGTGAAGCCTTGATGATAGCTCACCCTTACCCAGAGAGTATGCAGTTCCTCAAGAAGAGACTGCCAGAGCTGGCAAAGATAGGGGTCACTCTGGTGCCAGCTTCCAACTTACTACCAATCTCATGGGCTCAGAAGCAGAATACAAGCGGTGAAAAACTCTGACTAGAGTTGCAGTACAGGGATCTCCAGATCCGGCAGCAAGGCTCGCAACTCCTGTTGGTTGCTGACAATGTCTGCCAGCGTATAACGGTCGAGCACAGCCAGATAGGCATTCACAGCTTGAGCCAGAACCCCTTTCAGCTGACAAGCAGGAGTCAATCGACAATAAGGCTTGCTGCAATCAATAGGCGCCAGTGAGTTTTCCAGTGCCCTCACCAGTTCGCCGACATTGATCTTCTCCGGAGCCATCCCCAAACGAAAACCACCGCTCTTGCCGCGTATTGTTTGCAAATAACCCAGCTTACCCAGGTGATGTACTATCTTGGAGACATGATTAGGTGAAAGATCAAAAACCTCTGTGATCTCTGCGATTCGAAACAAAGTCTCACGCTCCGGTTGAATCGCCAGGTACATAAGAGTTCTTATTCCAAAATCTGTATAACGCGTTAACTGCATCTTTCACCTTCAGGAAGAGGTTTCCACCTCTAAAGAGCCTATCAGCCAGAGCGCCTCTTCGTTGCTGTTACCACATACATCGACCGATGCCGAGAATTCGCTGCACACATCGGGACGTTCAGAGGAACCAAAGAGGCGACATAGATTGTTGTCATCCAGTTGCACACAGCGAACCCCTGCGGGTTTACCTCCCGGCATCCCGGGTATGGCACTACTGATGGAGGGTGCAATACAACAGGCCCCGCAACCGATACGACAATCCACAATCATCACCTGTAATAGAATATGACTATTATAACGACAAAAAATTTTCGGGTAAGTACTCAAGTCACAGACTCAAGCGAATCCTACAGCCAAAGCGAATATAACAATAGCGCTTATGCATTCTCTATAGTCAACCTCAAGGACCTGGGTTCTACAGGTCGCAGGGATGATTCCCAGTAAATTTGCAGAAAAGAATCAAACGAAAAAAGCCTCATCTTTCGATGAGGCTTTCTCTTTAAGTTGGCGGAGCGGACGGGACTCGAACCCGCGACCCCCGGCGTGACAGGCCGGTATTCTAACCAACTGAACTACCGCTCCTTTAGTATCACGCCTTGGCGCACTACTAAAATTGGGCGTCTGGCGATGACCTACTCTCACATGGGGAGACCCCACACTACCATCGGCGCGATTGCGTTTCACTTCTGAGTTCGGGATGGGATCAGGTGGGACCACAATGCTATTGTCACCAGACATATTTGGTAATCTGGAAAGCTGTGCTCTTCTTCAGAGCCTGAGTTCAAACTTCAATCAAGTATCGACTTCTTCAAGTCCGTAAAACCCATCTGGGTTGTATGGTTAAGCCTCTCGAGTCATTAGTACAGGTTAGCTCAACGCCTCGCAACGCTTACACACCCTGCCTATCAACGTCCTGGTCTCGAACGGCTCTTCAGAGGGCTCCAGGCCCTAGGGATGACTCATCTTGGGGCTCGCTTCCCGCTTAGATGCTTTCAGCGGTTATCGATTCCGAACGTAGCTACCGGGCAATGCCATTGGCATGACAACCCGAACACCAGCGGTTCGTCCACTCCGGTCCTCTCGTACTAGGAGCAGCTCCCCTCAATCATCCAACGCCCACGGCAGATAGGGACCGAACTGTCTCACGACGTTCTGAACCCAGCTCGCGTACCACTTTAAATGGCGAACAGCCATACCCTTGGGACCGACTTCAGCCCCAGGATGTGATGAGCCGACATCGAGGTGCCAAACACCGCCGTCGATATGAACTCTTGGGCGGTATCAGCCTGTTATCCCCGGAGTACCTTTTATCCGTTGAGCGATGGCCCTTCCATTCAGAACCACCGGATCACTATGACCTGCTTTCGCACCTGCTCGACGTGTCTGTCTCGCAGTTAAGCTGGCTTATGCCATTACACTAACCGTACGATGTCCGACCGTACTTAGCCAACCTTCGTGCTCCTCCGTTACTCTTTGGGAGGAGACCGCCCCAGTCAAACTACCCACCAGGCACTGTCCCTAACCCCGATTAGGGGCCCAGGTTAGAACATCAACACTACAAGGGTGGTATTTCAAGGTTGACTCCAACAAGACTGGCGTCTCATCTTCATAGTCTCCCACCTATCCTACACATGTAGGGTCAATGTTCAGTGCCAAGCTATAGTAAAGGTTCACGGGGTCTTTCCGTCTAGCCGCGGGTATACGGCATCTTCACCGCAATTTCAACTTCACTGAGTCTCGGCTGGAGACAGCGTGGCCATCATTACGCCATTCGTGCAGGTCGGAACTTACCCGACAAGGAATTTCGCTACCTTAGGACCGTTATAGTTACGGCCGCCGTTTACCGGGGCTTCGATCATGAGCTTCTCCGAAGATAACCCAATCAATTAACCTTCCGGCACCGGGCAGGCGTCACACCGTATACGTCATCTTGCGATTTTGCACAGTGCTGTGTTTTTGATAAACAGTTGCAGCCACCTGGTATCTGCGACTCCCGTCAGCTCAGAGAGCAAGTCTCATCACCAACAGGAGCGTACCTTCTCCCGAAGTTACGGTACCATTTTGCCTAGTTCCTTCAGCCGAGTTCTCTCAAGCGCCTTGGTATTCTCTACCCGACCACCTGTGTCGGTTTGGGGTACGATTCCTGCTAACCTGAAGCTTAGAAGATTTTCCTGGAAGCATGGCATCAACCACTTCATCCCCGTAGGGACTCGTCGTCAGCTCTCAGTGTATGTGTGCCCGGATTTGCCTAAGCACACCACCTACTACCTTAAACGCGGACAACCAACGCCGCGCCGGCCTAGCCTTCTCCGTCTCTCCATCGCAGTTAGCAGAAGTACGGGAATATTAACCCGTTTCCCATCGACTACGCCTTTCAGCCTCGCCTTAGGGGTCGACTCACCCTGCCCCGATTAACGTTGGACAGGAACCCTTGGTCTTTCGGCGAGGGGGTTTTTCACCCCCTTTATCGTTACTCATGTCAGCATTCGCACTTCTGATACCTCCAGCGTGGGTTACCCCTTCGCCTTCAACGGCTTACAGAACGCTCCTCTACCGCACTGATGCAAGCATCAGTACCCGTAGCTTCGGTGAATTGCTTAGCCCCGTTACATCTTCCGCGCAGGCCGACTCGACTAGTGAGCTATTACGCTTTCTTTAAATGATGGCTGCTTCTAAGCCAACATCCTAGCTGTCTAAGCCTTCCCACATCGTTTCCCACTTAGCAATTACTTTGGGACCTTAGCTGACGGTCTGGGTTGTTTCCCTTTTGACGACGGACGTTAGCACCCGCCGTCTGTCTCCCGGATAGCACTCTTTGGTATTCGGAGTTTGCAAAGGGTTGGTAAGTCGGGATGACCCCCTAGCCTTAACAGTGCTCTACCCCCAAAGGTGTTCGTCCGAGGCGCTACCTAAATAGCTTTCGAGGAGAACCAGATATCTCCCGGTTTGATTGGCCTTTCACCCCCAGCCACAAGTCATCCGCTAATTTTTCAACATTAGTCGGTTCGGTCCTCCAGTTGATGTTACTCAACCTTCAACCTGCCCATGGCTAGATCACCGGGTTTCGGGTCTACACCTAGCAACTATACGCGCAGTTAACACTCGGTTTCCCTACGGCTCCGCTATTCGCTTAACCTCGCTACTAAATGTAAGTCGCTGACCCATTATACAAAAGGTACGCAGTCACGGTCTCAAGAACCGCTTCCACTGCTTGTACGTATACGGTTTCAGGTTCTATTTCACTCCCCTCACAGGGGTTCTTTTCGCCTTTCCCTCACGGTACTGGTTCACTATCGGTCAGTCAGGAGTATTTAGCCTTGGAGGATGGTCCCCCCATATTCAGACAACATATCACGTGTGCCGCCTTACTCGATTTCATCTCTGGTTAGTTTACATGTACGGGGCTATCACCCTGTGCCGCTGTGCTTTCCAACACATTCCACTAACACCCCAAAGACTTAAGGGCTAATCCCCGTTCGCTCGCCGCTACTTGGGGAATCTCGGTTGATTTCTTTTCCTAAGGGTACTTAGATGTTTCAGTTCCCCTCGTTCGCCTCACTACGCTATGTATTCACGTATTGATGACAGCTTATGCTGCCGGGTTTCCCCATTCGGACATCGCTGGCTCAAATGCTTGTTACTAGCTCACCAACGCTTTTCGCAAGTTACTACGTCCTTCATCGCCTCTGACTGCCAAGGCATCCACCGTATACGCTTGGTCGCTTAACCATACAACCCGGATGAGTTTTCATCGGATTGTATTGCAACCAGCTTAGGTTTACTTGTCTCACCTCCGGGTTAAGGAAGTGGACTCGCCTTGAAGAATTTCCAAAACACTTGATTGAAGTGTTTGAGAACTCAATTTGTATGCATCAAATCCACTCCGAAGAGAGGTTTTGATGTCTACTATCAGCTTTCCAAATTGTTAAAGAACACATTGACCTACCAGGGTCAACGGCCTGCTCTATGAACAAGCAATCTGTGTGAACACTCAAAAGGTACACGGATGTACCGAATGTCGAAAATGCAGGAGCAGTTTTCGACCAAGCACCAATTATCGCTTAGGTAAGGAGGTGATCCAGCCCCAGGTTCCCCTAGGGCTACCTTGTTACGACTTCACCCCAGTCATGAACCACACCGTGGTAAACGCCCTCCCGAAGGTTAAGCTATCTACTTCTGGTGCAGCCCACTCCCATGGTGTGACGGGCGGTGTGTACAAGGCCCGGGAACGTATTCACCGTGGCATTCTGATCCACGATTACTAGCGATTCCGACTTCATGGAGTCGAGTTGCAGACTCCAATCCGGACTACGACCAGCTTTATGGGATTAGCTCCACCTCGCGGCTTCGCAACCCTCTGTACTGACCATTGTAGCACGTGTGTAGCCCTACTCGTAAGGGCCATGATGACTTGACGTCGTCCCCACCTTCCTCCGGTTTATCACCGGCAGTCTCCCTAAAGTTCCCGGCATGACCCGCTGGCAAGTAAGGATAGGGGTTGCGCTCGTTGCGGGACTTAACCCAACATTTCACAACACGAGCTGACGACAGCCATGCAGCACCTGTCTCACAGTTCCCGAAGGCACTGAGGTATCTCTACCAGATTCTGTGGATGTCAAGAGTAGGTAAGGTTCTTCGCGTTGCATCGAATTAAACCACATGCTCCACCGCTTGTGCGGGCCCCCGTCAATTCATTTGAGTTTTAACCTTGCGGCCGTACTCCCCAGGCGGTCTACTTAATGCGTTAGCTTGAGAGCCCAGTGTTCAAGACACCAAACTCCGAGTAGACATCGTTTACGGCGTGGACTACCAGGGTATCTAATCCTGTTTGCTCCCCACGCTTTCGTGCCTGAGCGTCAGTCTTTGTCCAGGGGGCCGCCTTCGCCACCGGTATTCCTCCAGATCTCTACGCATTTCACCGCTACACCTGGAATTCTACCCCCCTCTACAAGACTCTAGTTTGCCAGTTCGAAATGCGGTTCCCAGGTTGAGCCCGGGGCTTTCACATCTCGCTTAACAAACCGCCTGCGCACGCTTTACGCCCAGTAATTCCGATTAACGCTCGCACCCTCCGTATTACCGCGGCTGCTGGCACGGAGTTAGCCGGTGCTTCTTCTGCGAGTAACGTCACAGATGTAAGGTATTAACTTACACCCTTTCCTCCTCGCTGAAAGTGCTTTACAACCCGAAGGCCTTCTTCACACACGCGGCATGGCTGCATCAGGGTTTCCCCCATTGTGCAATATTCCCCACTGCTGCCTCCCGTAGGAGTCTGGGCCGTGTCTCAGTCCCAGTGTGGCTGATCATCCTCTCAGACCAGCTAGGGATCGTCGCCTAGGTGAGCCTTTACCTCACCTACTAGCTAATCCCACCTGGGCTTATCCATCAGCGCAAGGCCCGAAGGTCCCCTGCTTTCCCCCGTAGGGCGTATGCGGTATTAGCAGTCGTTTCCAACTGTTATCCCCCACAAATGGGCAAATTCCCAGGCATTACTCACCCGTCCGCCGCTCGTCATCTTCAAAAGCAAGCTTTTGAAATGTTACCGCTCGACTTGCATGTGTTAGGCCTGCCGCCAGCGTTCAATCTGAGCCATGATCAAACTCTTCAATTAAAGTTTTGGTTGAACCCGAAGGTTCGACTCAATGAATTCTGTTCGTATGAACACTCTTCATCGAGTTAAATCGTTTTGTCGATTTCTCAATGCCTGTGAGTGTCCACACAGATTTGCTTGTTTATCTTGTTAAAGAGCAATCCCTTAGGCGCTGTGGCCATCGGGTCAGGGCTGCGTATTCTACGCTTTCCTGCTGCGGCGTCAAGAGGTATTTACCATCTTTTTTCGCCTGTCGTTGAAAGGACTCGAAAGCCTCATTTCTTCGACCCTGTCACGTCTTTCGCGTTGCCGCTGCGCCGTGTCAGTGGGAGCGCATTATAGGGAGCCTGAACTTTTGTGCAAGAGCTTTTTAAAAGAAAACTGCTGTTTTTGACTTACTTGCTGAGAATTTGTCCTGACCTGCCACTTTTTAATCTTTATAATGGCGAAAACCAATCATATAAGGACTTTTTATGGCCAATTCTCTCAGATCTTACCAAGGTACCAAGCCAAAGTTGGCCGAAGGCGTCTATGTTGATGAAGCTGCAGTTCTGGTAGGTGACATCTTTTTGGATCAGGACGCCAGCGTTTGGCCCATGGTGGCTGCCCGGGGTGACGTCAATCATATTCGCATCGGCAAACGCAGTAGTGTTCAGGATGGCACTGTCTTGCATGTTACCCGTAAGTCGTCGGCCAACCCAGAGGGACACCCATTGCTCATCGGCGATGATGTCACCATAGGGCACAAAGCCATGCTTCATGGTTGCAAGGTAGGTAATCGTGTATTGGTTGGCATGGGAGCCATTATTTTGGATGGCGTCATCATCGAAGACGATGTGATTTTAGGTGCTGGTTCCTTGGTGCCTCCCGGCAAGGTGCTAAAGAGTGGCTTTCTCTATATAGGCAGCCCGGCCAAGCAGGCTCGCCCCTTGACCGAAGCCGAACGCCAATTTCTGCCACAATCGGCAGACAACTATGTCCGCCTTAAAGATGAGTACCTGGCCGAGCAAAGTAGTACTGACTAAGGTAACTCTATCTCACCGGCTCCATTGAAGCACTCCTGCTCAATCAGCGCCTCGGCTTCATCTTCGAAGTCGAAGCGCCACTGTTCAAACAGGCTCAGGATCTCTTGTTCTTCGAGAAAAACCTTGCCACTTAGTTGCTGCATACGTTGTAAACCAACATAGCAAGGAATACTGACCCCTTGCTGCTGGGCCATAAACATGAGCCTGTTTGATTCGGCTTGCCACTGACACAAGTCGCTGAAGATGATCCCCTGATTCATGAGGCCTCTCCTTTCAATTCTTGCCGCAGACTCTCGAGTACAGGCTCAACTTTGGGCATGACACCTCGCCATAAATAGAAACTTCTAGCCGCCTGCCCCACCAACATTCCTAAGCCATCCAGTGTTTTTGCCGCCCCTTGCTCGGCAGCCCAGCGATTGAACGCGGTTGTATGTGCCGAATACATCATGTCGTAGCAATAGCTATGATTGGCAACCACGGTTACGGGAATATCCGGCAGCTCACCATGCAAACTGGCTGAGGTGGAATTAATTATGAGGTCATAGCCCTCATTGAGCTCTTTGCGCCTCAACGCCTGCAATTGCTGTGGCGCAATAGCCGCCAACACCTCGGCCGTACTGTATGTTCTGTTGTAGATATCAATATGGCCGACACCGGCCGCCAGCAGAGAAAGCAGACAACCTCTGGCAGCCCCACCAGCGCCGAGCAGCAAGACCTTTTTATCTTTCAGCGTCAGGTAACAACTAAGATCGGCCACCAAGCCGTAGCCATCGGTATTGTCACCCCGAATTCTGCCATCATCCAGTTTAATCAAGGTATTCACCGCGGCGGCGGTTTCGGCTTCCTGGCTCAACTCATCACAGAGTTGAAAGGCTTGTTCCTTGAAAGGCACAGTGACATTGGCGCCCATCCCCCCGGCAGCAAAAAAAGCCGTGACACTACCGCTGAAGTCATCGATTGGTGCCAGAATCGCTTGATAGCTTAGGGTTTGCCCGGTCTGAGCGGCAAAGGCTGCATGGATAGCGGGTGATTTACTGTGATGAATGGGATTGCCAAAGACGGCATAGCGGTCGGTCATCTGTGCTCCAGAGCAATGGAAGATATATCAGTCTACTCAGCTGCCCAAGGCCAGGCAAGGCTGCCGACCTATGGGGCTTTCAGTGTATACTGACGCCAAAATCGACAACAAAATTCAACACAAAAATGAACTGGCTAAAGAAAATGATCAATCGCAAACCCGAGGCCGAGCGGGACCCCACCCAGTCCAACGCCTATGATCTGATTGGTGGCGACGAGACGATACGCGCCATAGCCAAGAGCTTTTATCAGCAAATGCAAACGCGGCCGGATACTCAGGAACTCCTGTCCATACATCAGGCTCCGCTGGCACAATCGGAACAGAAACTATATGAGTTTCTCAGCGGTTGGTTGGGAGGGCCTCAGCTGTATCAAGCCAAATATGGCCACCCGGCGCTGAGAGCCAGACACATGCCGTTTGCCGTTGATGAAAGAATGCGCGATCAGTGGCTGTCATGCATGAGGGCCTCGCTGGAGGCCAATCTGAAGGATCCTGAACACAGGAAGGTGATTTTCAATGCTATCGCTCAGTTAGCTGACCATATGCGTAACCAATAAGCCAAATAAAGGCTCATTGGTTACCCTCACTAACTATTCGGTGAGCCAATCCCTGGGGTGCAAAAAGTCACTGTATAGCTTGGCTTCGGCAGAGCCGGCTTCAGGTTCATAGGCGTATTGCCAGCGAACCAAGGGCGGCATCGACATGAGTATTGACTCGGTTCGGCCGCCGGTTTGCAGCCCAAACAGCGTTCCTCTGTCATAGACCAGGTTGAACTCTACATAGCGACCTCGGCGATACAGTTGGAACTCGCGCTCACGCTCGCCATATTCGGTATCCTTACGCCGCTCAACAATGGGGGCATAGGCAGGTAAGAAGCCATTTCCGACAGCTTGCATGAAAGCAAAGCAGTGCTCAAAGCCACCTTCATTGAGGTCATCGAAGAAAAGGCCGCCGACACCTCGGGTTTCGTTTCTGTGTGGCAGGAAGAAATACTCATCGCACCATTTTTTGTACTCGGGATAAACCGCTTCGCCGAATGGCTCACAAATCGTTTTGGCTTGCTGATGCCATTCGCGCACATCCTCGAGGAAAGGGTAATAGGGGGTCAGGTCGAAGCCACCACCAAACCACCAGACGGGATCGGCACCTTCTTTACGGGCGATAAAGAAGCGCACATTGGCATGGGTGGTTGGGATATAGGGATTAAGCGGGTGGATAACCAGTGAAACCCCCATAGCTTCAAAGCTTCGTCCGGCCAGCTCAGGCCTGTGTGCCGTAGCCGAGGCCGGCATGGCTGCGCCTTCTACATGGGAGAAGTTCACCCCGGCCTGTTCAAACACGCCACCGCCGTTAAGTACCTTACTGATCCCGCCACCGCCCTCGGCCCGTTTCCAGGAATCGGTAGCAAACTCAGCTTTGCCATCCAGTCGTTCCAGTCCTTCACAAATCTGTTGTTGCAGTTGCATCAAGAATGCTTTTACCTGGTGGGAATCAGGTGCCGTCATGCTCGCTCCTTCTTGCTTGGAATTATTAGCCATTACGCAGGATCTGGCCGCTGCGAATATCTATGATGGTGGAAGGCTGGCGCTGCTGCCCCAACTCCCCTTCGATAAGGGCATCTATCTGCCCGGCAAAAGTTGTTTCAATATCATTCACAGTCAGTGCCGGCGGCTCACCCGCCAAATTGGCACTGGTGGATACCAACGGCTTACCCAAGGTATCACACAATTCCCTGACAACCGGATGGGCCGACACCCTGACGGCTATAGAGTCAAAATGGCCACAAAGCAGTTGGCTCATTCCCTGACGCACCGGCATGACAAAGGTAAAAGGTCCGGGCCATTTGGCAAAAGCCTGCTGCAGTTGCTCATCACTCAGTTGAGACTCGTCCAGATAGGGTTGCAACTGCCGATAGTCACTGGCGACCATGATAAGCCCCTTGTGCCAGGGGCGCTGTTTGATGTCGAGAATTCGGGAAACGGCGGCTTCATTATCGGGATCGCATCCCAAACCATAAACAGCTTCGGTGGGATACGCTATGACCCCTCCATCCAGAAGCAGTTGCTTACTCCCGGCGGCGAGCAAGTGCAGCATTGAGTGTACCTTTTATAGAGACAAAGACGGCTGGGCGCCCTCGGCGACAGCGGAGGTGATTATAGTCACATATTGAGCCGGATCACAGAGTTCGCTTGTACTTACATTCCTTACGGGGACATTCCAGTCTGTCGCCTGCAGCGCCCTTACGTTCTACCAGAATACCGAAACCGCATTCAGGACAAGCTTCTGCCCGAGGAGGAAAATTCACCAAAAACTTGCACTTGGGGTAGTTGCTGCAAGCATAAAAGCTCTTGCCGAACTTGCTGGTCCTATGCTCAAGCACTCCGCTATTACACTGAGGACAAGGCACTTTTTCAGCCTCTTCCTGCTGATCGTGTCGCTCGATATGAGTGCATTGTGGATACTGGGTACAACCAATAAAAATACCAAAGCGCCCTGACTTGACCGCTAACTCATGGCCGCACTGGGGACACTCGGAGCCGGGAATAGGCTGGGAGTCGATGGATTCGTGCTGCACCAAAGGCCGGGTGTAATCGCACGCTGGATAATTATTACAGCCAATGAAGCCACCATGCTTACTGTGACGCACGGAGAGCTCACTGCCGCACTTGGGACAAAGTTCATATTCTTTCTCGAGCGCGTGCGCCCGAGCATTGAACAACTGCTGGTCTATCTTGGCCATGACACATCTCGCTGTTAAAAGAGTTAGGCGAACATTTTACCAGCGCCACACGGATAAAGGGAGCCTGCAACAGGAGTCATCAAACAGCAAAGACAAATGGGGCTGGGATCTCAGTGCGGATGAAGATATATTGTATCCAAAATAACAAAAAGGACCCTCTCTATGCCTCTGCTCACAACTCCAGGAAAATCTCTCGCTTCCATACTGATGACGCTAATGATCAGCGCCTGCGCCGGCCACACACAGACCACGAATCTGTCTCCCGCCATAGCGACAGCTTCCCATGAACAATTACTGCAACACTCGGATGCCCTCTATAACCCAGTGCAATTGCAGCATGTGCTCGCGTCACTACAAAACACAACGGATATGACACAGTGGCAGCAAGGGCTGTTTTATTTGAGGGGATACAGTTATTTCGGTCCCTTCGATAAATTGACCGACACAGATTTTCAGGCCATAGCCAACGCGTTGGCAAGGTTGCCGCAACAGGCAAACTTTTCTATGGATGAGCAGTTTGCCGTAACCCTCTATCTCTATTTCACCAGCGACCAGCAAGCCGGAAAACTTGCACCACTACTGCCGAGGCTCGCCCGCCAGCTGTCTCGATTGGGTAAACAAACTGCCAGTGAAGCCAGAGATTATGCATTATGGGAGACAATTCGAGCCTATGGATTTCTACTTAACCAGAGCCGACAGCGGCTCGATGGCCAGTTGAATAAGCTGCTGTTGCAACAGCACCTCGACGCAGATCTTTTGGGTTTTGTAGCTGGCGACAGATCACCATGGGAGCGGGAAAACGCATATTGGGCCCTGGCCATGTATCGCCTGGCACTGACCCCCAGCAAGGGCAAACAAGCTGACGATGCCCCGACTCCAGAACAACTGGCTCTGGATAAACAGCTCGAAGTCCTGGCACTCAAAGATATTGCCACCAGAGGTGATGCCGGTAAAGACAGCTACACCTTGGGATACCATGTAAACCACTTTGGTGGTCAACTGAGTTGCCAAGAGAAGACTCAGCTTTGCCGCATACCGGACTTACTCTCTGTACTACCGCAAAGACATGAATGTTCAGAGTCTCTATTTATCGTCGCCCAGGATCTCAGCACCGCTGAATTTGCCGAGAGCTGCCAGCGACTAACGTCCCAGGAAAGCCATTTCCACTCTTTGCTCAAAACAGAGCAACAACCTACAACCAACGATCACAACCAGGCGCTGCAAGTTGTAGCTTTCAAAAACTGGAGCCAGTACAACGCCTATGGGCAGTTGCTGTTTGATATAGGTACAGACAACGGCGGCATGTATATAGAAGGTACACCACAGCAACCTGGCAACCAAGCCAGCTTCTTTGCCTTTCGCCAATTCTGGATCGCTCCCGAGTTCGCCATTTGGAACCTGAACCATGAGTACATCCACTATCTGGACGGACGCTTCGTCAAATATGGTGGCTTTGGCCATTTTCCAGGCAAAATGGTGTGGTGGGCCGAAGGCTTGGCGGAATATATCTCCAAGGGAGAAACTAATCCTAAGGCGATTGATTTGGCCACTGAAGCCCTGGAACAGAAAAAGGCTTTGGACTTGGCGAGTATTTTTGCCACCGAGTACCAGGACGGCCAAGATCGTACTTACCGCTGGAGCTACTTGGCTATCCGCTTCCTGGCAGAGCAAGAACCTCAGGCACTCGTTCGCCTGAGCCAAGCCTTGAAAATGGATTATTTTGCCGGTTATGAGCAAGAATTGACGGCCTTAACATCAAAGGAGCCTGCTTTCCAGCAGTGGCTGCAACAACTGGCCCAAACAGCCAAAAGCAGTGACGCGGATACAGCCCCATCAATACGCAAGCTCAATAGGTACAGCTATCGTGACTACCTGCGGCCGGCACACTTGGCCAGCAGCGGCCGTCATCAACACTACTGACAATGTCGTAATCGGATGCTTGATTCAGATAAGAAAGAGTTTAGGGAGGTGCCGGCAAGTCTGGCGCCTGTATTTCCAAAACATAAGAATATGAACAAAAACCGGCTTAGTTGCGGAATGGTAGAAATAAAAGGGGTCGCTTAATGAAAGCCAAACCGGGCAGCTAAATCCGGAAATTAAGCTGCTGCGGCATAGCTAAAACAAATCAGGAGTGTAATCGACCTTCTTCGGGTTGCTCGAAGATAAGATCTTCCATCTGCTCATAGGCAGACTCATTACCGGGCGCATTGAACAATACCATCAGAATCACCCACTTGAGGTCTTCCAACACCATAGCAGGCTCGTCCAATTCCATCACCCTATCGATAACCATCTCCCGGGTTTGCACATTCAGCACCCGAATCTGCTCCAGGAACAACAGGAAACCACGGCACTCGACGTCCAGTTTCTCCATTTCATCTTTGGTGTAGATGCGGAAGGAATGTTGAGTATGCCCTCTAAGGTAGGGAGTATCACTCTCCTGCAGTTCGGCCAACCGCTCAAGCCAGGAAAGCGCCTTGATGATTTCGGACTGATGGAAACCGGCACGGGTGAGTTCTTTGGTCAACTCATCTTCGTCGACCAGCATTTCAACTTCACTATGAACATAGTTTTCAAACAGATACATGAGGATATCAAACATGGCTATTTCCTCTTAAGTCTAACGTAACCACCGGGTACTGCGGCAACCCAACCTTGCAACTCAAGTTCAAGCAATTGTTCCAACACCAGATCCAACGTTATTCCACTATGCTCCACCACAACATCCAAAGGTGTGGTCTCATAATCTACACTAGCTAACAGCGTTTTAAATGGCAACTCAGAGTTATCACTTGGTTTTATATGGTGACTCTTGTGCAAGTCTTCAAGGTGGCAGCTACATAAAGGCGCCAACTCTTCCACTATATCGGCCACAGATTCCACAAGTTTTGCCCCATTGCGAATTAAATCGTGGCATCCCTGGTGTTCATCGCCCATAACGGAACCCGGAACCGCAAAGACTTCTCTGCCTTGTTCTGCCGCCAAACGGGCGCTGATCAGTGAACCACTGCGCCGACGGGCTTCTACCACCAAGGTTCCCATTGCAAGGCCGCTGATTATACGGTTTCGTTTGGGGAAATTCCCGGAAAATACTCCGACAGAAGGCCAAAGTTCACTGATAACAGCGCCATGTACTTGAATATCATCATAAAGGGCTCTATGCCTTCGAGGGTAAATTTCGTCAATTCCGGTTCCCAGTACTGCGATAGTCTTGCCGGTTGACGATAAGGCTCCCCGGTGAGCAGCGCCATCTATGCCGGCAGCCATACCACTGCATACGCTGATGTTCAGGGCATCCAGTTCGGCGCCCCACTGCCAGGCGAGCGACAAACCGGCGCGGCTGGCATCGCGGCTGCCGACCATGGCCAGCGCGGGTTGCAGCAGGGTTTCAACCTGTCCTTTGACGAACAAAATCGGAGGAAAATCTGGGATATGTTTCAACAATGGCGGGTAAAAGGGATCGTCGGGGCAGATTAGATATCTGTCCTCTGCACCCTGCTGCCATTGCAAGGCTTGGTCAACTTTTTCAGGAGCCAACTCCAAGCGTTGGAGCTGTGTCTGGTTTATTGGCAAAGACTGGGGTTCATGTTCCAGCCTCTGTCTCAACTCAGCCACATCCATGTGCAAGAGTAATTGTCTTATCCGGAGGGGTCCCAGTCCAGATACCGCAGCGACAACCAGCCAATCAACCAGACTATTATGCGTCATTCACCTTTCAGTAATATGTCAGGCTTGACCAAAAGGTCATCAACCCTGACAGGGCTCTCGTTCACCATGATGAGCCCGAGAGCTGTCTTGTCGAATACCTTGAACACCATTACCTGACCGCGATAGAGGTCGGGCAGTTTAACGGCATTGTCTGAGCCCATCTTGGCCATCAGGTTGTCGTAAGCAGAGCGTTCGGTCGGTGGCACCGGGATACCATCGCCGTTGATCACCACTTCGGCACCGTCCTTGTAGATAGAGAACACATCGCCGGGCTCTACGCCTTCACGGCTGCCCCGATCCAGATAAAACACATCCAGTTTACCCATGGCGCGAATTTTACGTTCAGATGCCAACACCTTGGCGCCCTCGGTATCGCTGGCCTTGGGAATAAAGTAGGCAGACAACAAGGAGTCGTCTTCTATCGCCAACACTCTGAAACCAGCTTTGGTTTCGCGGAAATTGTTGAGCAGCTTCACCTTGGAAACCTCACCCGACTCCACCACTCGGCCGCTGGCACTGAGGATCACTTCCTGACCCAGCAACTCACCGGTTTCCTTATTGGTAAATTCGCGCCCGGGCTGATACATCCCGACCTTATCGCCTTGTGGCAGATTGGCCTGGATATAGATGATGTCGTCCATCACATGGTGACGGGAATCTCTTTCTCCCCCCAGCACCATAGGTTGTTCCTTGAACCACTCGGGGTCGACCACCCGGTTTTGCACCAGGTAGGGTTGAATCAAGGCCAAATCGACCGCGGGAATGGCACCGCCTTTGGGTTGAACCCTTCCGGCCGGGCTCTTGCGAACATGAGGTTTATTGACCAGCCGGGGTTCACCGTCGATAAACACCAGTGTTAATCGATCGCCGGGATAAATAAGGTGTGGATTGGCTATCTGGGGATTGGCGCCCCAGAGTTTGGGCCAACGCCATGGGTCTTTGAGAAACAATGCTGATATATCCCAAAGGGTATCGCCTTTCTTGACCACATAAGTATCAGGATGACCGGGTTTTAATGTCAGGGTATCTGCTGCAACGAAGGCGCAATTAAATGTCAGTAACGCGAGTAAAATTAACCGTTTCATGGGGGCTTCCATGTTGTCTGGCTCATTAGTGAGAGCTTTTGCTGTTATTGATAGCCGCTAAGGATTAAAATTAACGCAATAGCACAAGTCAGTATAACCAACTGGCACGGATTTGACAGACTTGTTAAGAGTTTATCTATGGCCCTGTTAAAAGTATTACGATTCCCAGACGAGAGATTACGCACGATTGCCCAGCCCGTGACAGAATTTGATTCTGCACTGCAGACGCAAATCGATAATATGTTCGAGACCATGTACGAAGAAAAGGGTATTGGTCTGGCTGCAACTCAAGTCGATTTTCATAAGCAATTGATTGTGATGGACTTGCAGGACGATGTCGAACGTCCAAAAGTCTTTATCAACCCCCAAATTATCAGCGCAAGTGGCGACTTCTGTAATGAAGAGGGTTGTCTGTCTGTACCCGGTATTTATGCCAAGGTGGATAGAGCCGAATTTATTACCGTGACGGCGCTCGACCGTGATGGCAATGAATTTACTATTGAAGCAGACGGTTTATTTGCCATCTGTATTCAGCACGAGATGGATCATCTAAAGGGCAAGCTTTTCGTTGATTATCTGTCACCACTGAAACGTCAGCGGATCAGACAAAAGCTGGAAAAAGCGGCACGTCAGGAAGCTAAAGCCTGAATTAATCCCGAATAATTAGGATCTATTTTGAAACCACTGAAGATCATTTTTGCCGGTACTCCGGACTTTGCAGCGCGCCACCTGCAGGCGCTGCTGGACTCAGAGCATCAAGTCATCGCCGTCTATACCCGAGTGGACAAGCCCGCCGGACGAGGCCACAAGCTAACCCCCAGCCCGGTCAAGGCACTGGCGTTGGAACACGATATTCCCGTCTATCAACCCAAGTCGCTGCGCAATGAAGAAGCCCAGCAGGAGCTGGCAGCTCTGGGTGCCGATATCATGGTGGTGGTCGCCTATGGCCTGATCCTGCCATTGGCAGTGTTGCAGGCTCCCCGCCTGGGATGCATCAATGTTCACGGCTCTATTCTGCCGCGCTGGCGCGGTGCGGCGCCTATCCAAAGAGCATTATGGGCCGGGGACAAAGAAACCGGGGTCACCATAATGCAGATGGATGTCGGTTTGGATACCGGAGACATGCTGCTCAAGACCTCGCTGCCGATAGCCGATGACGACACTTCAGCAACCCTGTATGAAAAACTGGCCCAACAGGGACCGGTGGCACTGATCCAAGCTCTGCAAGCTCTGGCCGAAGGCAAGCTAACCGCCGAGCCGCAGGATGAATCACTGGCCAACTACGCCGAAAAGCTCAGTAAAGAGGAAGCCCGTATCGACTGGCATAAGGCTGCCCGCAATCTGTGGCAGGAGATCCGCGCCTTTAACCCATGGCCGGTGAGCTACTTTGAATGCCAGGGACAAAATATCAAGATCTGGCAGGCTGAAGTGGAAGAGTCCGCCGAGCAGTTTGAGCCGGGCACAGTGGTGCGCGCCGACAAGCGAGGATTAGCCATTGCCACTGCCGATGGCTTATTGGTGTTGAAAAAGGCGCAACTGCCAGGGAAAAAACCGCTGGATATCGCCGATATTCTCAACGCCAGGGGCGAATGGTTCCAGCCCGGTAAGAATTTGGCTCAAGCATCATGAGGCAGAATCTCAGAGCCCTTGCCGCCAAGGCCATCTTTCAGGTACTGGAACGGGGCATGTCCCTCTCGGTTGCCCTGCCCGAACAACAGCAGCAGCTTCACAGCGGCAAAGACAAGGCGCTTTTGGCCGAACTTTGCTACGGCGTAATGCGCACCCTGCCACAACTGGACAAGAGAGTCAGCGACTGCCTCAGTAAACAGTTCAAAGGGAAACAGCGTATCGTCCACCAGCTGCTTCTTGTGGGTTGTTACCAATTGCATTACACCCGGATACCGGCCCATGCAGCCATTTCGGAAACTGCCGAAGCCTGTCGTCAGCTGAAGTTTGAAAACCTGGTCAAGGTAGTCAACGGCGTTTTACGCAATATCCAGCGAGACAATAGCCCACTGGCCACAGATAACCCTGTGCTGGAACACAATACGCCCAACTGGATCCTCAAGGCGCTCACTGCCGCCTATCCGGAAAACTGGCAACAAGTGGTGCAGCAGAGTCACCAGCGGCCGCCACTGTGGCTGCGCAACAACCGTTTATCCCAAAGCCGTGAGCAATATCTGCAACACTTGGCTGAAGCCGAAATTGCCGCCACTCCAGGTCAGGGGGAAGACAGTATATTGCTCGAGCAAGCCTGCGATGTCACCACTCTGCCAGGCTTTAGCGAAGGCTCAGTGTCTGTGCAGGATGGTGCTGCTCAATGGGCCGCCACCCTGCTGGCACCTCAAGCGGGCGAAACCATTCTCGATGCCTGCGCCGCTCCGGGAGGCAAGAGTTGCCATCTGCTGGAGCTGTGTCCGGACATAGAACTGGTGGCGGTCGACAACGACAACAAACGGCTGCAGAGAGTTGCCGAGAACCTGCAAAGGTTGCAACTGAATGCCAAGTTGGTGCACGGCGATGCCGCAAATATTGCTTCATGGTGGCAGGGTGGCAAGTTTGATCGCATATTACTGGATGCTCCCTGCTCGGCTACCGGCGTTATTCGGCGCCATCCGGATATCATGTGGCTGCGTAAGCCGCAGGATATTGAGGAGTTGGCCAAGGTGCAGCAACAGATATTGGATCACTGCTGGCAGTGGTTGAAGCCAGGCGGTGTACTGTTATACGCCACCTGCTCTATCCTGCCACAGGAAAACCGCGATCAAGTTGTCGCCTTCCTGGAGCGTACGCCGGATGCCCGGCTGGAAGCTATCACTCAGGCAGACCAGTCAGATGCGATAGGCTGGCAAATCTTGCCCGGACAGGACAATATGGACGGGTTTTATTACGCGCGAATCGTTAAGTCGAAACTTCAGGGATAAGACGAGGCCATGAAAATAATCATCTTGGGCGCAGGTCAGGTCGGTGGCACCCTTGCAGAAAACCTGGTGGGTGAAAACAACGATATCACCATAGTCGACAGTGACAGAAACCGCCTTAGGGCACTGCAAGACAAATATGACTTGCGGGTGGTTGTCGGTCACGGAGCCCACCCAGGCGTCTTGAAAGAAGCCGGCGCCGAAGATGCCGATATGCTGATCGCTGTAACCAACAGCGACGAATGCAACATGGCCGCCTGTCAAATTGCCTATACCCTGTTTGGCACACCAACCAAGATAGCCCGTATTCGGTCAGAGCAGTACTTGGGGATGCAGGATAAGCTGTTTATCGACAGTGAAACCAAGAGTAATGAACCTCGTACCCGGGGTGGTTTCATCATAGATGAGCTGATTGCCCCCGAACAGTTGGTAACCGCTTACATACAACGCCTGGTAGATTATCCCGGGGCTTTACAGGTTCTGGAGTTCGCCGAAGGAAAACTGAGCCTGGTGGCTGTTCGCGCCTATTATGGCGGCCCATTGGTGGGCAACGCGCTGGCTGCACTGCGCGAACACATGCCGAATATTGATACCCGGGTAGCGGCGATTTTCCGTCAGGGACGGCCGATTATGCCCAGGGGAACCACTATCATAGAAGCCGATGATGAAGTGTTCTTTGTCGCCGACAGTCGCCATGTGCGGGCAGTAATGAGTGAGATGCAGAAGCTGGATAACAGTTACCGCAATATCATGATCGCCGGTGGCGGTAACATAGGTTTGGGACTGGCCAAGAAGCTACAGCGTAATCACTCGGTCAAGTTGATAGAACATCGTCAGGACAGAGCCGAGGCGCTGTCGGAAAAGCTGGAAAATACTACGGTATTCTGCGGTGATGCTTCCGATCAGGAACTCCTGATGGAAGAGCACATAGATCAAACCGATGTGTTTATCGCCGTCACCAACGACGACGAGGCCAATATCATGTCGGCACTGTTGGCCAAACGTATGGGTGCCAAGAAAGTGATGGTGCTTATTCAGCGTGAAGCCTATGTCGATATTGTTCAGGAAGCCAATATAGATATCGCCATTTCACCGCAGCAAGCCACCATCTCGGCCTTGTTGACCCATATCCGCCAGGGGGATATCTGCAACGTATATTCACTGCGCCGAGGCGCTGCCGAGGCGATTGAAGCCATTGCCCACGGTGATTCCAGCACCAGCAAAGTCGTGGGTAAACAGATAGGCGAAATCAAGCTACCACCGGGTACCACCATAGGCGCCATAGTCCGCGACGATGAAGTCTTGATGGCCCACGATAAGACAGTTATCGAACAGGGAGACCATGTCATTCTCTTCCTGGTGAACAAGAAGTTTATCGGCGAAGTGGAAAAACTGTTCCAGCCGAGCGCTTTCTTCTTCTAAGGCTCTGGCCATGCTGAATTTTCGCCCACTACTATTCATCCTAGGCCTGTTTTTGTCCATGCTGACGGCCTTTATGTTTATTCCACTCTTCTTCGCCCTGTTTTACGGCGAAGAAACAGTGGCAGCCTTCATGGCATCGGCGCTGGTCACAGGTACTGTCTCCAGTATCTGTATGCACAGGGGCCAAGGACAGCAGCTTAATTTGAATATCCGCGACATGTTCCTGCTGACCAGTCTCACCTGGTTTATTGTCAGCTTGTTCGCCGCCATGCCCTTTACCCTGTATCACGGTATTGGCTATACCGATGCCTTCTTTGAAACCATGTCGGGGATCACCACCACAGGCTCCACTGTACTATCCGGGCTGGACAGCATGGATCACAGCATTCTTGTCTGGCGTTCGCTGTTGCAGTGGCTCGGTGGCATAGGCTTTATTGTGATGGCGGTGGCCATTCTGCCGTTTCTCAACGTAGGGGGGATGCGGCTGTTCAGAACCGAATCCTCAGATTGGTCCGACAAGGCCATCCCCCGCACCCAGAGCCTGGCCAAATATCTGTTTCTGGTGTATTTGGGGCTGACAGTATGCTGCGGTTTGGCATATCACTTGGCGGGGATGAACTGGTTTCAAGCGCTCAACCATGCCATGACCACGCTCTCCACTGGGGGCTACTCGACTTCGGACAGTTCCATGGCAGCCTTTCCTAAGGCGGCGCACTGGGTCGGCGTGGTATTTATGGCGGCCGGTGGCCTGCCGCTGCTGATGTTTGTTCAGAGTCTGCAGCAACGTAGTATCAAGGTCTGGAATGATGCACAAGTGAAAGGCTTTATTCTTTTTCTGCTGCTGGTGTCTTTCTCTCTGGCTTATTGGCTCTACAGTTCGTGTGAAATAGCCTTTATTGACGCCCTGCGGCTCTCGAGTTTCAACGTGGTTTCCGTGGTCACTACCACAGGCTATGGCCTGACCGACTATGGCAGTTGGGGGGCGCTGGCAAATATCGCTTTTCTGTTCCTGATGTTTGTCGGCAGCTGTTCAGGTTCAACCTCCGGCGGCATCAAGATATTCCGCTTCCAGATCGCCGGCGCCATCATGCGCGAACAGTTGAAGCAGCAGTTTCATCCCAACGGCATTTTCCGCGAGCGCTACAACAACCGACCTATCAATGAAGAGATTGTGCGCTCCTTGGTGACCTTCGCACTGCTGTTTATGCTGGTTATCGTGATGCTGACGCTGGTGTTGGTACTTTGTGGTCTTGACCCTGTCACCAGCCTGTCCGGCGCAGTCACGGCAGTGACCAACGTCGGCCCAGGGCTTGGCCCTGTTATCGGCCCAGCAGGCAACTTTTCCAGCCTGCCGGACTTGGCCAAATGGGCACTGTCGATAGGCATGTTACTGGGCCGCTTGGAGATCCTGACTGTCGCCGTCTTGTTCCATCCCAGCTTCTGGAAATACTGATATTATCTATGGGTGAATTTTATTCAGCTGTAGATAATCGGTCTGCAGGACATACATGCGTTTGACATCCGAGTATTGGCCGTTGATAAAGATCTCCTGCACCAGATGGCCTTCCTCTTTAAAGCCGCACTTCTGATAGAGTTGTAACGCCTTGTCATTCTCCAAGGCCACATGCAGATAAACCTTGTATAGGTTCAGTATGGTAAAGGCGTAGTTGAGCGCCTTGTTAACCATGGCCCTGGCGTAGCCTCGCCCCTGAAACTCAGGCGCTATGATTATCTGAAACTCGGCATTGCGATGAATGTCATTGATCTCCACCAGCTCAACCAGACCTATGGTCTGCTGCTGAGCATTTTCTGCGATAAAGCGCCGCTCTGTCTTGTCATGGATATGCTTGTTGTAGAGCTCTTCAAGCTCATCAAACGATTCATAAGGCTCTTCAAACCAATAAGCCATTATGATGCGATTGTTATTTAGTTGATGAATAAATCTCAGGTCTGTTCTTTCCAACGCACGCAGGCGAATCTCACCGTCTTTCATGACCCCCCCTAAAAGTCGTACCAATAAAGCCGCCCATATTAAGCGGGCAACAGGCACACAGTGCTGACCTTGCAGTCACCTTTTCCACACATACAAAAAAGCGCAGTACCATGACTGCGCTTGGAAAACATCGGCTCTATCAGGAAGCCAAGTCACTCAGGTACTCGGCATAGTGCTTTACGTCTTCCCAGTCCGTGTAGTCGATAACCGTCTTGGGATCGGTTGGCCCGCCGGTCATCTTCATGATCAGCCGGATCATAAAGCTGTCCAGCCAGCCCCAAGAGGGGTAATCCACCTTACCGGCGATAATCTTCACATCCTTGGGCTTCCAATCCGACAGGGCAATGAACTTCTGCAGATACTTGTTGTTTTCCGGGATCCGTTTCTCCGGCTTGCGGGCCACCACATTAACAGAGAAGAAGCTGAGTCCTTTCTCTGCCAGCACCTGTTGGTGTTTGCTGCAAAAAGCGAACACACTCTTGTCGTAGGTGCCATAAAGCACACAAGCACCGAGGACCACGACATCATATTTTTGCCAGTCGATGTTTTCCGCCTCGGCTGCAGCCAAATCCATGCTGTCACACTCATGACCCAACTGCTGTAGTCTTTCAGCTATACAGCGACTGATCTTGGCAGTGTGGCCACCACGGGAGAAGTAGAGCACAAGAATGGATTTCATAAGTTCGCCTATTGAGTGTCTGTAACTTAAATTGTGTAGCTTGTCGCCCGGATTGAACAAGTTGAGAGATCACATAATCGGCTTCAACTCTTGAGAATATTGCCGCAAATTGCGCTGTATCGGTATTTTTCAGGCTAGAATTGCGATCCAGATAAAAGACTGATGATTGTGCTCATCTCCCCATTCAATTAGAATAACCTAATCAAAAGGCGAAGAGGTTCCAAGCTGATGCAAAAAGATATTGATGTCGCAGCCATGCTTTCCAATGCGGAAAACGCTGCCAAATGGCTCAAGGCCATCGCCAACCCTTACCGCCTGATGATCCTCTGCCTACTACTGGATCAAGAGCTGAGCGTCACGCAACTGAATGAAACCGTGCCCCTGAGCCAGTCCGCTCTGTCACAACATCTGGCAGTACTGCGTGCCGAAGATCTGGTGGCAACCCGCAAGAGTTCGCAGGTTGTTTACTACTCGCTCAAGAACCAGCAGGTCACAGAGGTCATCTCTATCCTGCACCGCAAGTACTGCGCTTAGGTCTTAAAGCTCAGCAAACTCGGCAGCAAATGTCTTCACCCGCTGCCAATCGGTGAATTCATAAGTACCGCTGGTATCTGTTGGCCCCTTGGTTATCCACATAATCAGCCGAATCATGCTACGGTCAAATAAACCGTAGTTGGGATAAGCTATCTTGCCGGCAAACACGCCTTGCAACTGTGGCTGCCACAGGGATAACTGCAAGAACTTCTGCATATAAGGGTTGGTTTCCGGTGTATTCTTTTCCGGCTTGCGGGCCACAACATTCACGGTAAAGAAGGCGTTCTTCTTGGCGTTCAGCAGCGCATGATGGTTATTGACGAAACGATACAGCTCAGGCCTATGCTTACCATAACGTATGCTGGCACCCACCAAGATTTTATCGAATGTCGGTAACGTATCGGTTTCCACCTCAGCCAGCGATACCATAGAGACTATCTCACCCGCTTGGCTCAATTCATCGGCCATGGTCTGGCATATTGCCTTGGTCTGGCCATCAACGGTCGAGTAAATAATCAGAGTCTTGCTCATCAGTTCTTCCAGAAAGTCGGGGTAAACAACACCAATAAGGTAAAGATTTCCAAGCGCCCAAACAACATGGCAACCACAAGCACGTATTTAGCTCCGTCACCTATGCTGGCGTAGTTGCTGGCAACTTCGCCAAGGCCTGGCCCCAGGTTGTTGAGGCAAGCTGCGGTGGCACTGAAGGCCGTAATCGCATCCATCCCCATGGCCATCAGGACCAGCATACAGATGACAAACACCAGAGCATAAGCGGAGAAGAAGCCCCAAACAGCGTCTATCACCCTATCCGGCAACGCCTTGGAACCGATACGAATGGAGAACATGGCCCTGGGATGAATTAGACGCTTAAGCTCGCGCGAGCCCTGCAGTAACAGTAGCACCACGCGGATAACCTTGATCCCGCCGGCAGTAGAACCACCGCTGCCGCCGATAAAGCTGGAAAACATCAACAGAATAGGCAGAAACAGCGGCCAAACATGAAAGCTCTCGGTACCAAAACCGGCTGTGGTGGAAATGGATACCGCCTGAAACAGCGCATGATCCAGAGTTTGTCCCGGTGAGTCGTAGATACCCGAGTGATACAAGGTGGCGAAACAGATAGCGGTCAGCAGTAACTGAATAGCGATAAGCGCCTTGAATTCGGCATCACGAAAATAAACCCTGAAGTTGATCCCCCGGCGGGAAAATGCCGCAAAGTGCAGGCTGAAGTTCACGGCCGCAATCAGTAGAAATACCACACAAATTAAATTGATGGTCGGGCTTTGAAAGTAGCCCATGCTGGCATCATGGGTGGAGAAGCCGCCGATGGCGATAGTAGAAAATGAATGGCTGATGGCATCGAAGGCACTCATACCGGCGAGCCAGTAAGCACCGGCACAGGCCAGGGTCAACATCAGATAGATATACCAGAGCGTCTTGGCAGTTTCGGCAATCCTGGGGGTCATCTTGGAATCTTTTACGGGCCCGGGGATCTCAGCCCGGTAAAGCTGCATCCCCCCAATCCCCAACACCGGCAGAATAGCTACCGCCAACACAATAATTCCCATGCCACCTAGCCATTGCAGCAAGTGACGATAAAAGAGTATCGCCTTTGGCAGGTTATCCAGGCCGACAATCACAGTGGCCCCTGTGGTTGTCAGTGCCGAAAAAGATTCAAAAATACTGTCGGCCAGCGACAAGTCCGGCTGTTTCGATAGCAAAAAGGGCAAGGTACCTATGGCACCAAGTACGGTCCAGAACAGCACCACAATCAAAAAACCCTCTCGGGTCTTGAGTTCTGCCTTATGGTGGCGATTGGGATACCAGAGCCAGAAACCGATAAATAGACTGATAAAGAAGGCCTTGATAAAGGCTGTACCACCGCCGTCTTCATAGATAAGGGCCACCAATGCCGGAGGCAGCATAGTGATGGAGAAGAGCCCTATCAGTAACCCGGTAATACGGGTAATTGTTCGGTAATGCATGCCGTTTTTCAATCAGTCCATTGGCCAATAAAACCCAGCATTGTCGCACAAGTTATCAGAGTGTTCACTGTGAAAAATCTATCTTTAACTGGCCTTGGCTCATGGGAGCCAGCTCCTTATTGATGCTTCCGGTAACAGATAAGGGCACGGCCAGTGTCAGCCGAATCAGCTCTGAAAACTCCCGCCCCTCTATCAACACGTCGAGCCTCTGCAGCAGATGTTCGACATCGGCCAATTGGTCGTAACGGCAAACCAGACTGCCTTTTTCCCTAAGCATTTTGGTCTTGGTCGCCAGCTTGGGCAACATCTGCTTGAGCCCACTACTGTAGGCACGAACCAGCCCACCCACACCCAACTTGGTGCCGCCATAGTAACGCACGACAACCGCGCCAATCTCGCCTATGCCAGCCCCCTGCAATACCGCCAACATGGGGCGACCGGCACTACCACCCGGCTCGCCATCATCACTCGAACCCATGGCCGACTGCCCCATGGGTGCACCACAAATAAATGCCTGGCAATAATGACTGGCACCGGGATAACGCTGCTTTATCTGTTGTAGTTGCTGTTTAAACTCTTCCGGCGAATGACAGGGAAATACCAGAGAGAGAAAGCGGCTGTGCTTTATCTCCTCTTCATATTCCAACTCCTCGGCCGCAATGGGATAACTTTCAATCAATGAGACCAGACTCTCGAGTCATATTTTCGTTGCCATGGGCGTGAATTATGACATTGTCTTCGATGCGGATCCCACCAAACGGGCGCAAACTGGCGACCATGTCCCAATCCACTAACGCCTTGCGGCCATCTTGTTTGAGTGGCGCCAACAGGCTGTCGATGAAGTAGAGCCCGGGTTCTATGGTTACTACATGCCCGGGCGCCATAGTCCTGGTGCAGCGCAGAAACGGGTGCTCTTCCGGAGGGGCCACATGAGTGCCGCGTTCGTCATTGAAGAAACCACCTACATCATGCACCTGCAATCCCAACATATGCCCCAGCCCGTGAGGGAAAAACGCCCGGGTAATGCCCTGCTCCAGCAGCGTCTCTTGTGAGCCTTTGGCCAGACCGACTTCAAGTAACAGAGTCGCCAGCTGTTGATGAGCCAGCAGATGCAGCTCGGTATAACGTTTGCCGGGTCGCAAGTGCTCAATCAGTTGAAGCTGCAGTTGATTCATCGCCTGGATAAGATCGTGGAACCGATTTTTTTCAAAAGCATAGGTACGGCTGATATCGGCGGCATAGCCGTGGAAAGAAGCACCTGCATCGATCAGAAAAGACAACCTCTGCTGTGGGCTTTCATGCTCCAACGCAGTGTAATGCAAAATGGCAGCATTTTGGTTGAGGGCTATGATGTTGCCATAAGGAACCTGATTCTCCCCTTGTGCTATGGCACTTAGATATTGCTGCTGGATTTCAAACTCACTGGCACCACTGTAGAAGGCGTTCTTGGCCGCGCGATGGCCCTTGACCGCAATGCGGTTAGCCTGACGCATACATTCCAACTCGTAATCTGTCTTACAGGCACGATAAAAGTGCATGTAACTCATTACGGCTTCGGGATTACAGTTGTTAAACCCGAGCACAGAAGCCACTTCCAGGTGTTCACCTATATAGGCCCAGCGACCTTCGGCCACAGGCAGGAGGTCCGCCACCTTATCGGCCTTGGTCAAAATACGGATATCAAAACTGTCACACCAAAAACTTTGCGGCAGATCTGTCACCTTATGCCAGAAGTCTTCGGGACGGTAGAAGATCAGTACAGGCTTGTCACGACCATTGACCAGCAGCCAACAGTGAGGTGTTTCCAGTAAAGGCACCCAGGCCTTGAAATGGGGATTCACCTTGAAGGGGTAATCGATATCATCCAGAAATTGCCTGTGGGGTTGACCCGAATGAATTGCCAATCCAGACAGTCCCTCACGGGCACAAATCTCGGCAACCCTTTGATTAAGAGTGTTTATATGTGATTGATAATGCTGAGCCAGTTGCATAATAAGCCGTTCCTGTTATCTGAAATCAAGGTTCCCCTTGCTATTGGAAGCTGTTCACAGTTACAACAAAAGCCAATGTGCAGTGTATCACAAAGCTGAAATTTGCAGCTAACCGGCAAGCAATTAAACGATCGTTTAAATTGGGTGTTGTATTTTTCCTTTTTTCGAAGCACACTGAGCAACAACTGGTCAAATGATGGCCTGAGCTGCCCTACTCCTAAGCAATAAGGATGCAAGCAATGATCTACCAAAATTCGATGATTCAGGTTGAGTTACTCGAGAATAATATCGCCCGCCTTTGCTTCAATGCCGAAGGATCGGTAAACAAATTCGACCGCGCCACCCTGACCTCTCTGGATGAGGCACTGGACGCCATCAAAGCAGAATCCAGCGTTAAGGCACTGCTGCTGACATCGGCCAAAGATGCCTTTATTGTCGGTGCCGACATTACTGAGTTCCTTGGGTTGTTCGCCCAGGAAGATGAAGTACTCGTGTCATGGTTGCAGCAAGCCAATGCGGTATTCAACAAGCTGGAAGACATGCCTTTCCCAACTGCTTCTGCTATCAATGGTTTTGCCCTGGGCGGTGGTTGCGAAACCATTTTGGCCACAGACTTTCGCATTGCCGACACCAGTGCCCGAATCGGCCTGCCGGAAACCAAGCTGGGGATCATCCCGGGATTCGGTGGCACAGTGCGCCTACCCAGAGTGATAGGTGCAGACAATGCACTGGAGTGGATCACTACAGGCAAAGACCAACGCCCGGAAGCCGCTCTCAAAGTAGGCGCTGTAGACGCCGTAGTGGCTCCAGAGCAGCTCCAGGCCGCAGCACTACAGATGCTACAGGACGCGCTGGCTGGCAAACTTGACTGGCAGAGCCGCCGTCAACGTAAACAGTCGCCACTGACACTGCCCAAGCTGGAAGCCATGATGTCGTTCACCACAGCCAAGGGCATGGTGTTTTCCGTTGCCGGCAAGCACTATCCGGCACCAATGGCGGCGGTTAACGTTGTGGAAAAGGCAGCCGGTCTGGGGCGCGAAGAAGCCTTATTGGTAGAGCATCAAGCCTTTATTCAACTGGCCAAAACTGATGTGGCCAAGGCGCTGATCGGCATCTTCCTCAATGACCAACTGGTCAAAGGCAAAGCCAAGAAGGCCGCCAAACAAGCCAAAAACATTGAACAAGCTGCAGTATTGGGCGCAGGCATTATGGGCGGCGGTATCGCCTACCAAAGTGCCAGCAAGGGTACGCCGATTGTGATGAAGGACATAGCGCAGAAAGCGCTGGATCTCGGCCTTAACGAGGCGGCCAAGTTACTGACGGCCCAGGTAGAGCGTGGTCGCTCCACCCCGGCCAAGATGGCCAAAGTGCTCAACAACATCACCCCATCGCTCGACTACAACGCCGTCAAAGACGCCAACATTGTGGTCGAAGCGGTAGTAGAACATCCCAAGGTTAAGGCGACTGTGCTGGCCGAAGTCGAGCAGCAACTAGCTGCCGATGCCATCATAGCGTCCAACACCTCAACCATCTCGATTAACCTACTTGCCAAGAGTCTGAAAGACCCTTCCCGCTTCTGCGGTATGCACTTCTTCAACCCCGTGCACAAGATGCCACTGGTGGAAGTGATCCGTGGCGAACACAGCTCGGAAGAAACCATCTCCTCTGTAGTGGCCTATGCCAGCAAGATGGGTAAAACGCCGATAGTGGTCAACGACTGCCCCGGCTTCTTTGTTAACCGGGTACTCTTCCCCTATTTTGCCGGTTTTAACGGCCTGCTGGCCGATGGTGCAGACTTTATCGCCGTCGACAAGGTGATGGAGAAACAGTTTGGTTGGCCTATGGGCCCGGCTTATCTGCTGGATGTAGTCGGTTTGGATACCGGCCATCACGCCCAGGCCGTCATGGCCGAAGGCTTCCCGGACCGTATGGGCAAAACAGGTAAAGACGCCATAGATATCATGTTTGGCCATGAGCGCCTGGGGCAGAAGAACGGTAAAGGTTTCTACCAGTATTCTGTGGATAAGCGTGGTAAGCCGAAGAAAGACAAGGATCCTGTCAGCTACGAATTACTGCAGACCGAATTCGGTGAACTCAAAGAGTTCAGCAGCGATGAAATCATCGCCCGCACCATGATCCCCATGATTATTGAAACCGTACGCTGCTTGGAAGAAGGCATAGTCGCCACCCCGGCCGAAGCCGACATGGGTCTGGTATATGGTCTTGGCTTCCCACCATTCAGAGGCGGTGTGTTCCGCTATCTGGATACCATGGGCGTTGCCAACTTTGTCGTCCTGGCTGACAAATACGCCCACCTGGGGGGACTCTACCAGGTGACCGATGGCATGCGTGAACTGGCAGCCAACAACGGTTCTTACTATCAGGCCTAATTTGCGGAAAGGATTTTAACCATGAAACAAGCAGTTATCGTAGATTGCATTCGTACACCCATGGGCCGTTCCAAGGCCGGTGTATTTAGAAATGTTCGTGCAGAGACACTCTCTGCCGAGTTGATGAAAGCCCTGCTGGTACGTAACCCCCAGTTGGATCCCGGCACCATAGAAGACGTTATCTGGGGCTGTGTGCAGCAGACTCTGGAGCAAGGTTTTAATATCGCCCGTAATGCCTCTCTGCTCGCGGGTATCCCCAAGCAGGTTGGCGCAGTTACCGTAAACCGTCTCTGTGGCTCCTCCATGGAAGCCATTCACCAGGCAGCCAGGGCCATCATGACTGGCATGGGTGACACCTTCATCATTGGTGGTGTTGAACATATGGGTCATGTTCCCATGAGTCATGGGGTCGACTTCCACCCTGGCCTGGCAACCCGGGTTGCCAAAGCAGCCGGTATGATGGGACTGACGGCGGAAATGCTCGGTCGCATGCACGGTATCAGCCGTGAAATGCAGGATGAGTTTGCCGTGCGCTCGCACAAACGTGCGCATGCAGCCACAGTTGAAGGCCGTTTTGCAAGAGAGATCCAGGCTATCGAAGGCCATGATGCCAATGGTGCCTTGATCAAAATTGATTATGACGAAGTGATCCGCCCTGAAACCAGTATGGAATCACTGGCGGGCCTGCGTCCCGTGTTTGACCCGGCCAACGGCACTGTTACCGCTGGTACCTCTTCGGCCCTGTCCGATGGCGCATCGGCCATGCTGGTGATGGAAGAAGAGAAAGCCAAGGCGCTGGGGCTGCCTATCCGAGCTCGTATCAAGTCGATGGCGGTTGCCGGTTGTGACCCATCAATCATGGGCTATGGCCCGGTTCCAGCCACACAAAAGGCACTGACTCGCGCAGGCCTCAGCATAGCGGATATCGATCTGGTTGAACTGAATGAAGCCTTTGCCGCGCAATCTCTGCCTTGCGTGAAAGACCTGGGTCTTATGGAGCTGGTCGATGAGAAGGTTAACCTCAATGGTGGTGCCATCGCTTTGGGTCACCCTCTGGGTTGCTCGGGAGCCCGAATCTCTACCACTTTGATCAATCTGATGGAGAGTAAAGACGCGACTTTGGGTCTGGCAACCATGTGTATTGGTCTCGGCCAAGGTATTGCCACTGTATTTGAGCGTGTCTGAGTAAATATCGCCAACACAGAGGGGCATAGAAAAGCTGCCCTTCTCAATGAAAAACCGCTTATTTCTTAAGCGGTTTTTTTATGTAAAAGCTGTTTATCCCCATTACAGAGATACCCCTTTAACTAACCTGATGTCCACAAATACGAGGTTAGCTCTCTGACGATAAAGCGCTTTGATTGAATGAGAAGTAGAACCCCGAGCTGAATAACGAGTAAGACATTGTTCCACGTGGAACAATGCGGTAGAGCACAAAAAATAGCTGCCAACTTGGTTTGACCGCTGCCTTGGAGTAATATTAGCCACTTCTGTTGTTCTCGTTGTAAGAGGTTATATGAGTCAGGTCTTCGCCAGTGCCCAACATCAACTGGATGCTTTAGGTTTGAGGTGTCCGGAGCCTGTCATGATGGTTCGCAAGAAAGTCCGTTATATGGCCGAGGGAGAAACTCTGCTCATTATCGCCGATGATCCGGCTACCACTAGAGATATTCCCAGCTTTTGCCAGTTTATGGACCACACCTTGGTGGCCAGCCAAACGGATAGCCTGCCTTATCAATATTTGATTAAGAAGGGTCTCTAATTAACTCCATCAGGAAGGAACCTATGATTACCCTACTCGCTATCGCCCATAAAAAGCAAAGAAATGCCCCGATGGATTTATTGCCTTATGCCGAAGTCAGTTTGGCCCAGGGTGTAGAGGGCGACGTTTTCGGTAAACCGGGAAAGCGTCAGGTGACGCTGTTGTCTCAACAACAGTGGCAACAAGCCTGTGCTCAATTGCAGACAGAGCTTCCCTGGACGAGCCGCAGAGCCAACTTGCTGCTGGATGGTCTGGAGTTTGCACCTGAGTTGGTGGGTAAATACCTGAAGATTGGTGAGCAACTGGTACTTGAACTTACCGGAGAAACTGACCCTTGCGGCAAAATGGAGCAAGCACACCCTGGGTTGGAAGCAGCATTAATGCCTGGTTGGCGTGGTGGCTGTACCGCCAAAGTGATCAATCCGGGGAAAATCAGGCCTCAAGACCCGGCTCAGTTACTCGATAGCTGGCCAAATCGCAACTTAGACTTATAAAACATGGAAAACCAATTGATACAGTATTGAGGTTTTACTGTTAACAAATTTGTGAGATAACAGACAGTCGGTAACCGATAACTAAAATAAGGCCGCTGTCATGTTGAGACCTAAACTAACCCCTCTGTACACAGCTGTTTCATTGCTCTTTTCAGCTTCGGCATTCAGTGACGATCAAGCCCCCAAGTGGGATGTCAATGCCCCGCTGAACGCTCCTCTTGAACAAGCCAAAATTCAGGTATCTGAAGGTACCTGGATGAATCTGAGCCTGAGTCCGGATGGCAAATATCTGGTTTTTGATCTGCTGGGTGACATCTACAGAATTCCCGCTCAGGGCGGCGAAGCCAAACCTCTGGCACAAGGCATAGCCTGGCAGATGCAACCTGTCTACAGCCCAGATGGCAAATACATTGCCTTTACATCGGATCAAGATGGCGGCGACAACATCTGGGTAATGAATGCTGACGGCAGTAATCCGCGTCCGGTAACCAATGAAACATTCCGCCTACTCAACAGCCCGGCCTGGAGCCCAGACTCCCAGTATCTGGTGGCGCGAAAGCACTTCACAGCCAGTCGCAGTCTAGGAGCCGGGGAAGTCTGGCTTTATCATATTGCCGGTGGCGAAGGAGTTAAACTCACCGAGCGGCCAAATGATCAGAAAGATTTGGGTGAACCCGCCTATTCCCCTGACGGCCGATATATCTACTTCAGCCAAGATGCCACCCCAGGCAAGACCTTTCACTACTCCAAAGACTCGGTCAAAGGCATATACAAGATAAAGCGCTACGATACCCAAACCGGGGATATCGAAGTGCTTATCGAAGGCACAGGTGGTGCTATCAGGCCTACTCCGAGCCCGGATGGTAAACAGTTGGCCTATATCAAACGCGACGGTTTTCAGTCAACCTTATACCTGTTGGATCTGGCTTCCGGTAAAGAGCAAAAGCTCTATGGCAACCTTGACAGAGACATGCAGGAAACCTGGGCGATACACGGTGTCTATCCCACTATGGCCTGGAGTCCAGATAGTGCAGAGATCTATTTCTGGGCAAAAGGCAAAATCCACAAACTCGAATTGGCTTCCAAGCAAACGGCAGAGATCCCATTCAATGTCACCACAGAGCTTGCTGTGCAGCCGACGGTGCGCTTTAAGCAGGATATAGATCAGCAACAACTGGATGTCAAAATGCTGCGCATGGCTCAGGTGTCGCCAGATGGAACCAAAGTCATCTACGAAGCTCTAGGAAAAATCTGGATAAAACAGCTGCCGGACGGCAAACCGAAACGCCTGACCCGTTTGGATGAACAGTTGGAAGAGTTATTCCCTCAATGGTCCCGTGACGGTAAGCGAGTGGTGTTTACCACATGGAATGATCAGCAACAAGGCAGCGTTAGAACCATCAGTGCCCGAGGAGGAAAAACCACAACACTTACCCAAGAGCCGGGGAAATATATCGAGCCAACCTTCTCTCCCGATGGCAAACAGGTGGTGTTTCGTAAAATTGCCGGCGGCTATATTACCCCAAAAACCTGGAGTCAGGATCCCGGCCTCTACTTGGTTGACAGCAATGGTAAAGAACTAAAGAAACTCTCAGCTCAGGGCTTCCAACCACAGTTTGGTGCCGACAATGACAGAGTCTACTTTATGGAGAGTGGTGAAACGCCGCAGCTAGCCTCGATATCACTTAGTGGTTTCGATAAACGGGTACACTACTCCAGCAAACACGCCACAGAATTCAGGGTATCTCCCGATGGTAAACAGCTCGCGTTTGCCGAGCGTTTCCGGGTTTGGGTCACCCCATTCGCCAAGCATGGTGAAACCGTTGATATCGGGCCTAAGGCGACTAATTTACCGGTAACACAGCTCAGTACCCGCGCCGGTGAGAGTATCAGTTGGGGCGCCAACAGCGATCAACTCTATTGGACCCTTGGCCCAGAACTCTATCAAGTGAGCCTGGATAACGACTATCGAGAGAAGAATGCTAAGGACAAGGTCCAAGTTACTGAGATTGGTTTTCAGACAGAGATGGATGTTCCACGTGGAACAATCGCTTTCGTCGGCGGTAAGATCATCACAATGGACAATGATAGGGTCATAGATAAGGGTGTGGTGTTGGTGAAAGATAACCATATCCAAGCCGTGGGTGAAGCCGACATGGAAATTCCGGATGATGCCATGCTAGTGGATATCTCAGGTAAGACACTGATGCCGGGTCTGTTTGACGCCCATGCCCATGGCGCTCAAGGTGAAAGCGAAATCATCCCCCAGCAGAACTGGCAGTTATATGCCGGCTTGGCCTTGGGGGTTACCAGCATCCATGATCCCTCCAATGACACTACCGAAATTTTTGCTGCCAGCGAGCAACAAAAAGCCGGAAAGATTGTTGGCCCGCGAATCTTCTCAACCGGCACCATACTCTATGGTGCCAACTTACCTGGCTACACCAGCCACATAGACTCATTGGATGATGCCAAATTCCACCTCGAACGACTTAAAAAAGTCGGTGCTTTCAGCGTCAAGAGCTATAACCAACCCAGACGCAATCAGCGTCAACAAGTCATAGCCGCAGCCAGAGAACTGGAGATGATGGTGGTTCCAGAAGGAGGAAGCCTGCTGCAACATAATCTCACCATGATTGCCGATGGTCACACCACAGTGGAACACTCCCTGCCGGCAGCAGCAATCTACAACGATATTAAGCAGTTCTGGAGCCAAACCCAAGTGGGTTACACCCCCACGCTGGTGGTGGCCTATGGCGGCATTTCGGGTGAAAACTATTGGTACGACAAGACTGATGTCTGGGCTCATCCACGATTGTCAAAATATGTTCCAGCCGATCTGTTGCGGGCTCGCTCCATGAGAAGGCCTACCGCACCGGATGAACATTACAACCACTTCAATGTGGCCAGAGTCGCCAATGAGGTGAATCAATTGGGGATTCATCCCAACATTGGTGCCCATGGTCAGCGCGAAGGCTTGGCTGCTCATTGGGAGATGTGGATGTTTGCCCAGGGCGGTATGAGCAATATGGAAGTGCTGAAGACAGCAACGCTTTATCCCGCCAAGACCTTCGCTATGGACCATCAGCTTGGTTCGATAACGCCGGGCAAATTAGCCGACCTTATTGTTATCGACGGTAACCCACTGGAGGATATTAGGGTCACAGACAGGGTCACTCATACTATGGTCAATGGTAAACTCTATGATGCCGAAACCATGAATCAACTCAATGGTGATAGGAAGCAGCGCCAGCCCTTCTTCTTTGAAGATATTTAAAAAAGATTAAGCCCGACGTAAAATAAAAGGATGTTCCACGTGGAACATCCTTTTATTTTATAAGCAGTAGTAGCAATACCAAAGATAACAATAGGTAGCTAACAAGCGCCGGCAACAGGAAGCGGATGAGTGTAGGCATGATGGCTTGTTTGCCAAAGCTGAGTCGCAGTAAAGTATCACCCACCCGAACGGCCCACAAGTTCACCAGCGCCAGAGTTGGCAATGTAAATAGCGCTCCAATAAACACACTAACACCATCACTAAGCGTCAATAAACGACCCAAAGCAAATGCGATAAACATCCAGAATAGCATGCACAATGGCAGATAGATTATCGTCGCAAAGGGCCCAGGCCCCGGACCAGAACTAAACAGTAGCAGCAAAAAACGGCGACGCCGGGAAAACTTAATCATGGGGATAACAACAGCAATCCAACAGATGATCGTTGACCATGCCTACAGCCTGCATAAAGGCATAGCAAATCGTCGGGCCACAGAAGTTAAACCCCAGTTTTTTCAGCGCCTTGGACATAGCCTCTGACTCGGTTGTCTTAGCCGGAACCTGAGTCAGGGTTTCAAAGCGATTCACTTTGGGTACCCCGCCGACAAAACCCCAAAGAAATTCTGAAAAATCATTGCCTTGTTCCACAAATGCCAGATATGCCTTGGCGTTTCGAACTATGGAATTCACCTTGGCTCGATTGCGTACTATCCCTGGGTCTTGTAGCAATTCCTCTATCTTGGCTTGATCGAACCCGGCAATAACTTGGGGATCAAACCCGGCAAAGGCGCGTTCATAGTTGGCCTGCTTTTTGAGAATGGTCAGCCAAGATAAACCAGCCTGCTGACCATCGAGACAGAGCTTGGCAAACAGTTCCTTGGCATCATAAACCGGCCTTCCCCATACCTTGTCGTGATATTCCTGATAGAGAGGATCATCGGTCACCCAGCCACAACGAACTATATCCATTACTCAAAATCCCTTAAATCGTTAAATCCGATAAAAAATAACCTACATAAGCCTATATCGACAAGGTATAATCGAAACCATTTTCTATTAATAGCTGACAGCAGTAGATATGACGACGAAACACGACGTGAAGACATTCCAGGGTTTTATCTTAACCCTGCAAGAATACTGGGCGCAGCAAGGTTGCGCCATAGTTCAACCCCTGGACATGGAGGTCGGTGCCGGCACCTTCCATCCACAAACCTTTTTGCGTTCATTGGGCCCAGAGCCGATGAGCAGCGCGTATGTCCAACCATCGCGCCGCCCTACCGACGGCCGCTATGGTGAAAACCCCAACCGTCTTCAGCACTACTATCAGTTTCAGGTCGTATTGAAACCTTCACCGGATAATATTCAGGAGCTGTACCTGGGCTCACTGCAAGCCCTGGGTGTAGACCCCAGTATCCATGATATCCGTTTCGTTGAAGACAACTGGGAATCACCTACCCTGGGTGCTTGGGGCCTGGGCTGGGAAGTTTGGCTCAACGGTATGGAAGTCAGCCAGTTCACCTATTTCCAACAGGTTGGTGGCCTAGAATGTAGCCCGGTAACCGGCGAAATCACCTATGGTCTAGAACGTCTTGCCATGTATATTCAAGGCGTAGACAGCGTCTATGATCTGGTGTGGACCGACGGCCCAATGGGAAGGATCACCTATGGTGACGTGTTCCACCAAAACGAAGTGGAGCAGTCGACCTACAATTTTGAACATGCCGATGTCGACTTCCTGTTTGGTCTGTTCGATCAGTGCGAAAAAACCTGTCAGCACCTGCTTTCACTGGAAAAACCTCTGCCTCTGCCCGCTTATGAACAAGTGATGAAGGCCTCACACGCCTTCAACCTGCTCGATGCCCGTCACGCCATCTCTGTGACCGAGCGTCAGCGCTACATCCTGCGGGTGCGCACCATGGCCAAAGCGGTAGCCGAAGCTTATTACCAGGCGCGTGAAGCCCTGGGCTTCCCAATGTGCAAGTGAGGTAGAAACTAATGAATTTTGACAACTTACTCATAGAGATAGGTACCGAAGAGCTGCCACCAAAAGCTTTGCGCACTCTGGCAGAGTCTTTTGTAAACAACTTCTGCGAAGAACTGGACAAGGCCGAACTCAGCTATAGCAAGGCACACTGGTATGCCGCGCCGCGCCGTTTGGCGCTCTACGTAGAGCAACTGGCCCTGGCACAACAGGATAAAGTGGTTGAGAAAAGAGGCCCAGCGGTCAGTTCAGCCTTTGATGCCGACGGCAAGCCAACCAAGGCCGCCGAAGGCTGGGCCCGCGGCAATGGTATCAGCGTTGCCGAAGCCGAGCGTCTGGTGACAGACAAGGGTGAATGGCTACTGCACCGCGCCAAGGTTGAAGGTGTGACCACTGAAAGCCTGATCCCGACCATGGCACAGCGCGCCCTGGACAAGCTGCCTATCCCCAAGCCTATGCGCTGGGGCAGCAACAAGACTCAATTTATCCGCCCCGTGCACACAGTTACCATCTTGTTGGGTGACAAGCTGGTTGCCGGTGAGCTGCTGGGTATCACCTCGGCGCGTACCGTTCGTGGTCACCGCTTTATGGGTGAAGCCAGCTTCGAGCTGGATCATGCCGACAACTACCTCAGCAGCTTGAAAGAGCGCGGCAAGGTGATTGCCGACTATCAGGCCAGAATGGATATCATCAAGACAGACGCCGAAAAAGCCGCTGCCGAGTTGGGTGGCCGTGCCGATATCGCCGACGAACTGCTTGAAGAAGTCGCCTCCTTAGTTGAGTGGCCAGTGGTACTGACAGCGGCTTTTGAAGAGAAGTTTTTGCAGGTGCCTGCCGAGGCCCTGGTCTACACAATGAAAGGCGATCAGAAATACTTCCCGGTATTTGATGGCAACAATAAGCTGATGCCCAACTTCATCTTTGTGACCAATATTGAGTCCAAAGATCCGGCGCAAATCATTGCCGGGAATGAGAAAGTTGTCCGCCCTCGCCTGGCCGATGCCGAATTCTTCTTTAACACAGATAAAAAGCAATCACTCGAGTCCCGCATTGCCAGCCTGGAAACCGTGGTATTCCAGAAACAATTGGGCACCCTTAAAGACAGAGTGGAGCGCATCTCCTGTGTGGCCGAAGCCATTGCGGCCAAAATCGATGCCAACCAAGCCGATGCCAAACGGGCCGGTCTGTTGTCCAAGGCCGATTTGATGACCAATATGGTTATGGAATTTACCGACACCCAAGGCACCATGGGTATGCATTACGCGCGCCTCGAAGGGGAAACCGAAGCGGTTGCCCTGGCACTGGAAGAACAGTACAAGCCCAAGTTCTCCGGTGATACTGTGCCTACAGCGCCGGTATCCTGCGCCGTTGCACTGGCAGAAAAGCTGGATACCCTGAGCGGGATATTCGGTATCGGCCAGGCACCTAAAGGCGCTGCCGACCCCTTTGCCCTGCGCCGCGCGGCCATAGGTGTACTGAGGATCATTGTTGAGAACAAACTGCCACTGGATCTGGTCGAGCTGATTGCCAGCGCCATCAAGGCCCACGGCAGCAACCTCAGTAATCAGAACTGCGCCGAAGAGGTGCTGGAATTCCTGATGGGCCGTTTCCGCGCCTGGTATCAGGATAAAGGCATCAGTACCGATGTCATTCTGGCGGTTCTGGCCCGTCGTCCGACTCGTCCGGCCGACTTTGACAGCCGTATCCAGGCCGTCAGCCATTTCCGCAGCTTGGAACAGGCCGCCTCTCTGGCCGCAGCCAACAAGCGAGTTTCCAATATTCTCGCCAAGGTTGAAGGTGAGTTGCCAAGCGAAGTCGATACAGCCCTGCTGCAGGAAGATGCCGAGAAGGCCCTGAATCAAGTTCTGAGCTCACTTCAGCCACAACTTGAGCCCTTGTTTGCCAAAGGGGAATATCAACAGGGATTGACCCTGTTATCGACGCTGAAAGAGCCGGTAGATACCTTCTTTGAAGATGTGATGGTAATGGCCGACGATGAGGCGCTGCGCCGCAATCGTCTGGCACTGCTGAACCAGCTGCGAAATCAGTTCCTGCGGGTGGCCGATATATCACTGTTGCAGTGATGGCAGTTGCAGTGATGCCAAACAGCTAAAAAACGCGCCGAAAGGCGCGTTTTTTCATTTTATTTCAAGCAGTTTCTGATGCCACTGTTCAAACATTTCCCGGCTGATATTGGCTTCTTTCAACAAGGCGTCCAGCAATTCCGGGGGCAACTTATCCTCTTGCACCAGCATAGAACATTCACTGAGCAGATTGGCTTGCCAAATCAGCTGGCTTAAACGATTTTCCGGCTTGGCACCGACATTGGCCAAAGGTTGCAATACAGTCTCAAATGCCTTGGGCAACTGCCAGCAGCTCACCAGTAGACTGCTCAATGACAAGGAGCGCGCCGTCATCACCTGACGAAACAGCCAGGACTTGGGCTGCTCGCTAGGCTCGACTTGAATAAATGCATCGAGCAACAGCTTGAAGATGGCTATCTTGCCGACATCGTGCAGCAGGCCCACCATAAAAGCAGTATCCGGTTCTTCGGTTTCCAGTTCTCCCGCCAGGAAAGCCACCTGCAGTGAATGGCGCCACAAATGGGCTCCAAAGCGGCGAAAGTAGATGGGTTTGATATCTATCATCTCTTTCATCATGCAGGTAGTCACTATCCGTCTCAGTCTGTTGCTACCCAATTGAACCAGAGCCTGCTGAAGACTGGTTATCTGCCGCTCGCTGCGGCGAAATGCCGCCGAGTTACAGATGCGAATAACCTCGGCACTCAACACGGGATCTTGCTGAATAAGCGCGACTATATCCTGATTATCAAATTCAGGATCGCTGAGTTTGTTGTCCAGCTCCAGTATTCGGCCAGGGATCTGCAGTACAGAATCGGCTATCTGCTGCGGTGAGGCCAGAGCCTGCTCAATGTCGCTCATGACCCGCTTTTCGAGTTTATTGGCAACACCACCGTTATTTTGGCTGCTGACGGAGAACAGTAAACTGTAAAACAGAGCCGTAGCATCGACGGCGGCCACCAGCTCATCGCTCTCGGCGGTGATCTCCCGCGAGCGACTCAAGATTTGCTGCTCATACTGAATATTGGGCGGGGCTTCGTTGAAGCTTTTCGGTCGCTCTACTTCAACGTTTTCCCTGAGATTAAACAGTTTCCTGAAGAGTCCTATCAATTGATTTCCTGCGCAATTATTTTACCCAAGATGGTTCAGTATAATCACTATTTAACAAAGTAAACGCGGCGAACATCCAATAAAAAAGGAAGGCCAGAAGCCTTCCTTTTAAAAACAATAAGCAGTTTGATTAAACGTCGAGGTTAGCCACGTTGAGGGCGTTGGCCTCAATAAAGTCGCGTCTTGGCTCAACCTGATCGCCCATCAGAGTGGTAAACAGCTGATCGGCCGCAATCGCATCTTCAATGGTGACTTGCAACATGCGGCGGCTCTCGGGATCCATGGTGGTTTCCCATAGCTGTTCGGGGTTCATTTCACCCAGTCCTTTATAGCGCTGGATATAGAGACCGCGCTTGGACTCGGCTATCAGCCAGTCAAGTGCTTCAACAAAACTGCTGACCTCTTTGACCCGCTCACCACGTTTAACATAGCCACCATCTTCAATTAGATCACAGATCTGCTCACCGAGCTTGGCAATGCGCTCATAATCGCTGGAATGGAAAAAGTCATAACCAAACAGATAATGGGTATCTATACCGTGTTTGCGCACAATGAGCTGCGGTAGATACACCTTACGCTCAGGATCCAGCACTGTTTCCATCTTGTAGATAACGCCGCCGTTCTCTTCATCTTCGAGATCCTGCAGCAGGCCTTTGCACCAAGTGGTCATAGCGGCTTCGTCTGCCAACATTTCGGCGGTCACCCGCGGACGATACAGCATGCGGTTGGTCACATTGGTTGGATAACGTTTTTCCAAGCGCTCAATGATAGCTTCCACTTCACGATATTGGTAAACCAGACGCTCCAGACCTTCACCAGACATGGCCGGTGCATCCTTGGATGGATAGATGCTGCCGCCATCAAGAGCCTGAGTGGTCAAGTATTCAGTCAATGCAGGTTCATCTTTCAGATACTGCTCCTGCTTGCCTTTCTTCACTTTGAACAAAGGAGGCTGAGCAATATAAACAAAGCCACGTTCAATCAGCTCTGGCATCTGACGGAAGAAGAAGGTCAACAGCAGCGTACGGATGTGCGAGCCGTCGACGTCAGCATCTGTCATGATGATGATGTAGTGATAACGGGTCTTGTCCGGATCATATTCATCGCGGCCGATACCACAGCCTAGGGCGGTGATAAGAGTCGCCACTTCCTGAGAAGACAGCATTTTGTCGAAGCGAGCCTTCTCTACGTTAAGAATTTTACCCTTGAGTGGCAAAATAGCCTGGTTCTTTCTGTTCCGGCCCTGTTTGGCACTACCGCCGGCCGAATCACCCTCCACTATGTAGATTTCAGAAAGACCTGGGTCTTTTTCCTGACAGTCTGCCAATTTACCCGGCAAACCACCCAAATCCAGGGCTCCTTTACGACGGGTCATCTCGCGGGCTTTTCGGGCCGCTTCACGGGCGCGGGCAGCGTCGATAATCTTGCCAACAATCATCTTGGCATCAGCTGGGTTTTCCAGCAGATAGTCATTCAGCTTCTCACCCATGGTCTGTTCCACGGCACCTTTGACCTCACTGGAAACCAGCTTGTCTTTGGTCTGGGAGCTGAATTTGGGATCTGGAACCTTCACAGAAACCACCGCAGTAAGGCCTTCACGGGCGTCATCACCCGTGGCGTTGGTCTTGCCCTTCTTGTTGAAGCCTTCCTTCTCCATGTAGTTGTTCAGGTTACGGGTCAATGCCGCCCGGAAACCTGCCAAGTGAGTACCACCATCACGCTGGGGAATATTATTGGTAAAACAGAAAATGCTTTCCTGAAAACCGTCGTTCCACTGCATAGCCACTTCAACAGTGATGCCATCTTCCCGCTCTTGAGAAAAGTGGAAAACATCCTTATTCACCGGGGTCTTATTACGGTTCAGGTACTCTACGAAGGCCTTGATACCGCCTTCATAATGGAATAATTCATCTTTATTATCGCGCTCGTCAACCAGACGGATACCCACGCCTGAGTTCAGGAATGACAGCTCGCGAATACGTTTGGCCAGCAGCTCATAATGAAACTCGGTATCAGTAAAGGTTTCATGGCTGGGCCAGAAACGAATTTCAGTACCAGTCTTGGTCGCTTCACCGATTTCCTTGATAGGCTCTTGCGGCTCACCATGTTTGTAAAACTGCTCATAAACCTTACCATCGCGGCGAATGGTCAGTTGCAGTTTTTCCGACAGAGCGTTAACCACGGATACACCCACACCGTGCAAACCACCGGAAACTTTATAGGAGTTGTCATCGAACTTACCGCCGGCGTGCAGTACTGTCATAATAACCTGAGCCGCCGAAACTCCTTCTTCAGGGTGAATGGCAACCGGAATACCACGACCATCATCTTTTACAGAGACAGAACCATCAACATGAATGGTGATAACTATGTCACTGCAATGACCCGCCAAAGCTTCATCGATAGAGTTATCGACGACTTCGAATACCATGTGATGCAGACCCGTGCCATCGTCGGTATCACCAATATACATCCCAGGTCTTTTACGTACCGCATCAAGGCCCTTAAGGACCTTAATACTCGAAGAATCGTAACTGTTCTCTGACATATTATTCTCTCATCGGTTATTCAATGACCGTTACCCGCCCCAGTTCCACCTGAAAAATTCGGCTGGGGGGCGTGCTTAATGAATCTGATATTGCCGCCGGGTCAATCGCAGTGACAAACACTTGCGCCCCGGTTTCGCTCAACTGCCGCAGCAATAACTTCCTGTGTTTCGCATCCAGCTCTGACGGCAGATCGTCGACCAGATAGATACTATTCTTATCTATTTGTTGTTTAAGCAACTTTCCCTGTGCTATTCGTAATGCACACACCAACAACTTCAGTTGACCACGAGACAAAGCATCCTGAGCGGGCAGATTACCCACTCTGAGTCTCAAGTCAGCTTTATGGGGGCCACTGACTGTGTGCCCCATGGATAGATCCCGGGAATAAGACGCCTGCAACAGGGCCGCAAACTCAGTTTTACTATCCCAACCACGGGTAAAAGAAACCTTGATATCAACCTGTGGTAGAAACTCCCCGATTATACCCTTAAGTAGCTCATTTAACGAGTCTACATATGCCTTTCGTATCTCGGTGACCAACTCGGTATAACGGATAAAATCCCGGTCCCAGTATGCGATTTGCTGGTAGGCAGCGCCATCCTTAAGTAATTGATTACGTTGCTTGAGGATCCGCCTTACATTGACCCAAGCCTGATAAAACTGAGGATCACAATGAAACGCGCCCCAATCGATAAACTGACGCCTGGCCTTGGGGCCTTCAAATAATAGCGAAAAGCTCTCTGGGGTGATTACCTGAATAGGCAGGGTGTCGGCCAGCACAGACAGGCGCTTTATCTTCTCGCCATCCATTCTGACCTCGGTTTCGCCGCTGCGAAATCGTCGCAGTCCCAACTTACTGTCACCGGATGGCAGGCTCAAATTGGCAAACAGGGTCAACTGGTCCTGCTGGTTATTGATCACCCTCTGAGACAGATGACTGCGAAACGAGCGCCCCATCCCCAGAAAGTAAATCGCTTCCAGGACACTGGTTTTGCCACTGCCATTTTGGCCGTAAATAAGATTCAGCCCAGTGCCGGGGAGCAGTTGGGCTGAATCGATATTACGAAAAGCTTGGATATTAAGACGAGTTAGACTCATTTATGGCCCAAAGTCGCCCCTAGAGGCGCATCGGCATCACCACGTACATGGAGTCTTCCTCGACGTGGTTTTCAATCAAGGCGCTGGAGTTACCATCACTGAGGGTAATCCTGACTTCATCGGCCTTGAGGCCATTGAGCACATCCAGCAGATAAGAGACGTTGAAGCCGATTTCGAGCGGCTGACCGGCATAATCCACATCGATGATCTCTTCGGCTTCTTCCTGTTCCGGGTTGTTGGCGGTGATCTTGAGCAGCGCATTTTCCAGCTGCACCCTGACACCACGGAACTTCTCATTGGACAAGATAGATGCCCGCAATAGCGCTTGTTTAAGCTGATTGCGACTGGCCAGCACTATCTTGTCGCCGCCTTTGGGCAATACCCGGCGATAATCCGGGAAGCGACCATCCACCAACTTACTGGTGAACACGGCGCTGGCTGTGGTAGCACGAATGGCGTTATCACCAATGGCAATATGGATATCCTGATCTTCACTGTCCAGCAGGCGAGCCAGCTCCATCACCCCTTTACGAGGCACGATCACCTGATTTTCCGGCAAAGAGGCTGCTATTTCTCTGTGACTCAGAGCCAAGCGGTGGCCGTCTGTTGCAATGGCACGCAGTACATTACCCTCGGTTTCCAGCAGCAAACCGTTGAGATAGTAACGCACATCCTGGTTGGCCATGGAAAACTGAGTGGCATCTATCAGTGACTTGAGTGTGCCCTGCTTGAGGTTAAATTCGATGGCAGGCTGGAAACTCTCGACATTGGGGTATTCTTCCGCCGGTAGCGTCGCCAACGAGAAACGGCTGCGACCGCTGCGAAGCAGCCACTTGTTTTCCTGCTGTTCGATTTTGATTTCGCTCTGCTCAGGCAGTGACTTGACGATATCGAGCAGTTTCTTGGCCGGCACTGTGGTGCGCCCTTCCTGCACTTCGCCACTGACCTCAGCACAGCCAACCAGTTCCACCTCAAGATCTGTACCCGTCATCTTGAGTGAGTGATTACTTACTTCCACCAGGAGGTTTGCCAGAATGGGCAAGTTATGGCGTCTTTCCACCGCGCCACTGACCAACTGGAGCGGCTTTAATAGGGCATCCCTATCGATCGAAAATTTCATGGTCCTGTTCCCTGATTAAGAAGATAAGGTTCTAATCAAGTTGGCATAATCTTCTTTAATGTCGTGACTCTCTTCCCGCAGCTGCGCAATCTTGCGGCAGGCATGCAACACAGTTGTATGGTCACGACCACCAAAGGCATCACCTATCTCAGGCAAGCTCTGATTGGTTAATTCTTTAGATAACGCCATGGCCATCTGCCTCGGTCTCGCCACACTGCGGGAACGGCGCTTGGACAGCATATCGGCCATCTTGATCTTGTAATATTCAGCCACTGTTTTCTGAATGTTGTCTATAGTGACTAATTTTTCCTGCAGAGCCAAGAGGTCACGCAAGGCTTCGCGCACAAAATCAATGGTTATTGGCCGACCGGTAAAGTTGGCATTGGCGATAACCCGGTTCAATGCCCCTTCCAATTCACGCACGTTGGAGCGTAAGCGCTTGGCAATGAAAAAGGCCACTTCATCCGGCAAGTTGATCCCACTCTCCTGCGCCTTGCGCATCAAAATGGCGACCCGGGTTTCCAGCTCAGGCGGCTCGATGGCCACGGTAAGACCCCAGCCAAAGCGCGACTTGAGCCGATCTTCCACACCATCGATCTCTTTCGGATACCGATCCGATGTCAAAATGATCTGGTGATTGCCCTCAAGCAAGGCATTAAAGGTATGGAAAAACTCTTCCTGAGATCTGTCTTTATTGGCAAAAAACTGAATGTCATCGATAAACAGGGCGTCTACGCTACGGTAGTAACGCTTGAAGTCTTCAATGGCATTATTTTGCAGCGCCTTGACCATGTCCTGCACAAAACGCTCTGAGTGCATATAGACCACTTTGGCGTTGGGATTATTCTTGATAATGCCGTTGCCTACGGCGTGCAGCAGGTGAGTCTTACCCAGGCCGGTGCCGCCATACAAAAACAGCGGGTTATAGGCGCCACCCGGGTTTTCTGCCACCTGCAATGCGGCCGCCTTACCCAGTTGGTTGGACTTACCTTCAACAAAGTTATCGAACTGATAAGTAGGATTAATATTGCTGCGATAGCTGTGGTTTACAGCCGGCTCGGCAGCAGTATTAAAAGTAGCACCTTTGCCGGCTGCGCTCTTGGGTGCGCTGACAGAGGCCTTGGTCGCAGTTGGGGCCTGTACCTGAGGCTTGGCCGACGGACGACTACCTATGTCAAACCTGAGTTTGGGTGCATCATTGCCCAAATGCTCAGTAAAAAACTGATTGATAATGTTGAGATATTTATCTCTAACCCAATCAAGCACGAACCGGTTTGGCGCATAAAGCACCAGGGTATCCCCATCCATTTCGGCTTGTAACGGTCTGATCCACATACTGAATTGTTGAGCAGAAAGCTCATCTTGCAGTCGTCCGATACATTGCTGCCAAAGTGAAACCGCCAC